>NZ_CM149664.1:0-5120510 GCF_056173245.1 Paraglaciecola sp. QJM3NY_14 | reverse complement strand
TAAAAAACTACTCCGAACCAACAAAATAAAGGGGAAAAAACAAGTCGAATAAGACAACAAAAAAATATCGAAAAAATAAAAACTGAGTTTAAGCGATTAATTATTCAGCATTCTTTGCAAAATAGGCGTTAATTATCACTCTAAACTGTGCATAAGTAAAATAACCTTTTCAGCATCGCTTAAATATTCTTTAAAAAAACAATAAGACTTTGTTTTATATACATATTATTATTTAAGGCTCGCATTATAAAAGTCAGAACAGTTAAATATATAATCAAAAATCGAGCCAGGAAACACTACTAAGCCTAAATAATAATAATAACTGTGGATAAAATAGCTACGCATAGACGAGTTACCCAAAGACCATCAAAAACGCTAGATGATCATTAATTACACAATGATCTCGATAACTCATTGACAAACGTTAGGCGGATCTCTAGAATTCAGCGTCCTTTTTGAGCATGCAAGTGTTCATTTGTTTTTAACCTTATGTAGCGGAACTAGGTCATGAAAAGAACTTTTCAACCAAGTAACTTAAAGCGTAAGCGTTCACACGGTTTTCGTGCCCGTATGGCGACTAAAAATGGCCGCAAGGTTATTGCCAATCGTCGTGCTAAAGGCCGTGCTCGTTTAACAGCTTAATCATTTAAAGTGGGTGAAAATTCATTTTCTCGGGAGTTGAGACTTTTAACTCCCACCCACTTTGAATTTGTTTTCAAAAATGCCACTCCTGCCGTATCCCCAAACTTAACATTACTTGCTCGTCACAATGATAGTCCTAATCCCAGACTAGGAATAACTGTCGCTAAAAAACGTGTCAAAAAAGCACACGATCGCAATCGTATTAAACGCATTGTGCGTGAAAGTTTTCGCAATCATCAGCAAAGCTTACCTAACATTGATATAGTAGTGGTTGGTAAAAGTGGGCTTGATAAGCTCTCGAATCAGGAACTATTCCTAGTTTTAAGTAAGTTATGGAAAAAGTTAGCCAAGCGCTGCGAAAAATCCCAATAGGTTTGATTAGACTATACCAGCTATGGCTTTCACCCATGCTGGGGCAAAACTGTCGATTTCATCCAACTTGTTCTTACTATGCAATTGAAGCAATAAAACAACACGGAATCATAATTGGTGGTTGGTTAAGTATCAAACGCATACTAAAATGCCATCCGCTGCATTCTGGTGGAATCGATCTGGTGCCCGACAAGAAGAAGCAAAACAAGCACTAAAATATTTGAATTTGCCCCGTATAAAGATTACGGACAAATTTACAATCGAATGAAGGTCGTCGCCTAGGCAAAACGGCTTAAATTAATAATGTAGTTAATATAGAGTATTTTATGGAATCCCAACGCAGCTTTTTATTAATTGGCCTTGCCATGGTCAGCTTTCTTTTATGGCAACAATGGCAAGTGGATTATGGTCCTCAACCTGCCCAGCCAGTAGAAAGTCAACAAACAGCGGGGAGCGATGCCCCAAATAGCAATGGCGATGTACCTATTGCTACGCCAACAAATAAAAGTGCGCTACCGACTCAAAGCGTAGTTGGTAAGGTCATATCTGTGACTACCGACACGTTACAACTAAGTATCAATACCGAAGGTGGTGATGTTATTTCAGCAAACTTGCTTAAATATCCACTTGAACAAGGTTCACAGGGTACGTATAGCTTACTACGCCCAAGTGGCCCAACGATTTTTGTAGCTCAAAGTGGATTGGTCGGTACCAATGGAATAGATAAAGGCTCACGACCTACTTATTCTGTAAACCAAGATAGTTTCGTTATGGAAGGTGACTCGCTGACAGTCCCTCTAACGTATACAGCTAAATCCGGTTTACTCGTGACTAAAGAATTTATATTCAGTAAAAACAGTCACGAAGTGAAAGTAAATTATCACGTTGAGAATACCTCTTCAGATGTAAAAAGTGTTAAACAGTTCGGACAGTTAAAGCAAAGTACAGCGGATCAAGGCGGCAGCATGTTTATGCCAACTTATCGCGGTGGCGCGTTCTCCACTGAAGACGAGCGTTACGAGAAGTACTCCTTTGATGACATGCAAGACAAAAACCTGAATCAAGTAACTCCTGCTGGTTGGACAGCAATGATTGAGCATTATTTTGTTTCAGCGTGGGTACCACCACAGGACCAAACTAATAGCCTCTACAGTAAAATGACCCAGAACGGTAATGCGATTATCGGCTTTATTGGTCAATCTGTAGATATAGAACCAGGTCAAAGCGTTGATATTCAAAGCTCACTTTACCTTGGTCCTAAAGACCAAGATACCTTAGAAAAAATCGCGCGCGGCTTAGATTTAACGGTTGATTACGGATTTCTGTGGTGGATTTCTAAATATCTCTTCGCCTTCTTGCAGTTTATTCACAGCTTAATTGGTAACTGGGGTTTCTCTATCATCCTCATCACTATCGTCGTTAAAGGCGCTATGTACCCACTAACGAAAGCACAGTATGAATCGATGGCAAAAATGCGTGCCTTGAAACCCAAAATGGACGCGTTGAAAGAACGTTATGGCGACGACAAGCAGAAGATGCAGCAAGCCATGATGGAAATGTACAAGAAAGACAAGGTAAACCCTATGGGTGGTTGCTTCCCTCTTCTTTTACAAATGCCTATCTTTTTAGCCTTGTATTGGGTGTTGTTAGAAAGTGTTGAATTACGTCACGCTGACTTCATTTTCTGGATCACTGATTTGTCTGTTAAAGACCCTTACTTTGTCCTACCGATATTAACTGGCCTTAGTATGTACCTTCTACAGAAGCTGCAACCTATGACGATGACAGACCCAATGCAGCAGAAAATAATGCAATTTATGCCTGTGGCTATGAGTTTGTTCTTCTTTATATTCCCAGCAGGTCTAGTGCTATATTGGTTAATCAGTAACATCATTACCCTTATACAGGCGAAGATCATTTATGCATCAATGGAGAAGCGCGGTTTAAAAACCAAGTAAGTCGCCACTCTCTATAAGCAAATAGCCCGCCTTACACAACTATGTAGGCGGGCTTTTTTATATTCACACCTAGCATTACAATGTGTTCATTTAATCAATAGGAAATCAACATGCCCTCATTTGATATTGTGTCAGAAATTAAATTAGAAGAAGTGAGAAACGCCGTCGAAAACGCTAACCGCGAGCTTTCCACCCGTTTTGACTTTCGTGGCGTAGAAGCCAATTTCGAGCTTAAAGAAAACATCGTTACTATGTCTTGTGATAGTGATTTTCAGTTAAAACAAATGCTGGATATCTTGCGCGGCACTTGTGTAAAACGCGGCGTAGATACAGCAGCCTTTGAAGAAAAAGACGTTCAGCACATAGGTAAGATATACAAACAGGCTATCGCGTTTAAAGAAGGCATTGAACAGCCTGTGGCCAAAAAGCTGATCAAGATGATAAAAGATGCCAAGATTAAAGTGCAAGCTTCGATACAGGGCGATCAAGTGCGTGTCACGGGTAAAAAACGTGATGATTTACAGCAAGTCATGGCGTTAGCGAAAAGCAGTGACCTAGAGCAACCCTTACAATTTACCAATTTTCGAGATTAGGCAATACCGTGACAGTTGAGCAAAATACTCCAGACCAAGACACCATCGTCGCCCAAGCAACCGCAAGTGGGCGTGGCGGGGTTGGAATAGTGCGCGTATCAGGCTCGCTAGCAGCAAAAGTCGCCGAGCAACTAATTGGGCATGTACCGCCCGTTCGTAATGCCCAATACGTACCATTTAAGTCCAATACCGGCGAACCGCTTGACCAAGGTATAGCGTTATTCTTTAAAGCGCCCCACTCCTTTACTGGCGAGGATGTTTTAGAACTACAAGGCCATGGTGGCCAAGTTGTTTTGGATATGCTCATCAAAGCAACTCTACATGTTCCTAATGTGCGTTTAGCAAGGCCAGGTGAATTTAGTGAACGCGCCTATTTAAACGACAAACTAGATTTAGCCCAGGCTGAGGCCATAGCGGATTTAATTGATGCCAGTTCAGAGCAAGCCGCTCGCGGGGCTCTACGTTCTTTACAGGGCGAATTTTCAACACAAATTAACTCGCTTGTTGAATTGCTAACGCATTTGCGTATATACGTTGAAGCAGCGATTGATTTCCCTGACGAAGAAATCGACTTTCTTAGTGACGGCAAAGTACAAAATGACCTTAAGGCAATAACGAAACAATTAAGCTCAGTAAAAAGCAAAGCCCGACAAGGCAGTTTGCTGCGAGAAGGTATGCGCGTTGTTATTGCCGGTCGACCCAATGCAGGCAAATCAAGTTTATTAAATGCTTTAGCGGGGCGTGACGCAGCAATTGTTACCGCAATAGCAGGCACCACACGTGACGTGTTGAAAGAGCACATCCACATTGATGGCATGCCACTGCATATTATCGACACTGCTGGCCTTAGAGACAGCTCAGATGAAGTAGAACGCATTGGCATTGAACGCGCTTGGCAGGAAATTGAGCAAGCAGATCGTGTTTTGTTCATGTTAGACAGTACCGAAACCCATGAAAACGACCCATATAAAATTTGGCCAGAATTTATGCGCCGCTTACCGAAAAATATGGGGCTAACCGTTATTCGTAACAAAGCGGATCTCTCTGGTGAAAATGTTGGGAAGGTACAATACGATGACTATCCGGTTTTCCAACTCTCAGCGAGTCACAAACAAGGCATAGAGGTACTGGCAGAGCACCTTAAGGAATGCATGGGTTTTCATTCATCAAATGAAGGTCAATTCATCGCAAGGCGGCGCCATATTGATGCTATTGAGCGAGCAGAAGAGCATTTATTATTAGGTAAGCAGCAATTAGAAGACAACCTAGCGGGTGAGTTGTTAGCTGAAGAACTGCGCCTAGCCCAAGCATATTTGAGTGAAATAACCGGTGAATTCAGTTCTGATGACTTGCTAGGCAAGATATTCTCATCTTTCTGCATAGGTAAATAAAACTCTTAGCACGCTCTAATCTACAGGCCGGTACTAGCTAACCACTTTATATCGAGACACACTGACTAGCGTGGCTCGTTATTATTGTTTGACATATCATGTTGAAAAAACACTCAGATTAATCATTAACTTAGTCACGAAGTGATTAATGGCAAACACTAGGTTAAATTTACTTTACTTGTTTATATTTTTCAGCCTATCTCTTTTATGCCTTGAGTTAATACGTAGTCGCGCCAATCTATGCAAGGTACAATGAGTTCAGTCAATAACGAGAGAGAATAATGGTAGATTTTGAAATAATTGTCGGCAGCATGCTCGGTGCCAGCGAATACGTTGCAGAAGCGTTACAGGAAACATTGAGTAAACATCAACTAGCTTCGAATGTACATTTGACTCCCGACTTACCTGATATTTCTCATTCAGCTATTTGGATTATTTGTACCTCTACTCATGGAGCAGGTGATTTACCAGACAATATTCAGCGCTTCGCAAAGCAAATAGAAACCACAGACGTCAGCGATGTATCTTTTATCGTCATTGGATTGGGAGACAGTAGCTATGACACTTTTTGTTATGGCGCAGCCAAAATGGAACAAGTATTAAAGAACAGTGGTGCAAGATTGGATGCTCCAGCACTAAATATTGATGTACTTCATCACCCTATTCCAGAAAACACCGCCGTGGAGTGGTTAGAAACTTGGATAAGCAGTAGAGGTTAACAATTGGACACCTGGTTAAACGAAGCAGAGCAAAAAGCACTTAATCAAGCCGTGAGCAACGATGCCAGGGTGTTATATTTGATGGGTTTGAGACCCACTGTTGATAGAACAACAGGTAATACGCCCGCATTAAATTACAAATCGCTATTAAGCATGCTCAATGCAAAAGAAAGTAAATTCAACCTTGGCCGACAAGTGAATAACCTAATCAAAGAATTGCTTCATGTTGAGTTAGTCAGTTTTGTCGAAGAGGTTGATTTGAATAAGAGTTTTAATGGAAAAATTCTTACCTTACCCTTACTTATGATCAAACCTGATGATTACAGCCAGCTCCATTTACAGTGGCAAAAGATGAGTGCAAACTGGACCCCAAACGCAACTTTGTATCAAGATTTAGCTAAACTAGTAGGCATCATTGATAGTGACTTCTCTGACCACGAACTAGGTGATTTTGTAGCCTACTGGCTGGGACGCCCTCAAACTCAATTTACGCAGTTTCAGTGGACGCAGAAATTTGTATTTAACGTTAAACAAAAACGCTTGGCTAAAAACATCAAGGCTATTCACAAGGTGGGTAATCAAATCGTCACGGCCAAAGCAGGCGTTGTCGCGGATGAAAATGCCAAAAACCTTGTTGCTAAATACAGTAGCAAAGCAAAGACTACCTCTAACTCATGATCATTAGCGGAAAATTAACATGCTAAGTTTGAAAGACAGAATCGCTCAACTCGGTAAAACGCTTGGCAGGAAACACATTCCTGATACCTATACTGATTATAAGACGGTAAGGCTCGAACACGAAGCCCTTGCCAATCGTGACGTGCGCCAACTACAAAAAGACGGCAAACGCGCCCGAATTCAAACTTTACATGGACGTTCTGATCTTAATCCTAAGTGGACCTTCGACAACCTTATTCAAGACAGTGACGATGTAAAAGAAGCGATAAGTATCGCTCATTCATTTATAGCAGCCCATGAGGATCCCGCTTGGCGCAAAAGTGGCTCGCATATGATGATATTTTATGGGGATTATGGCCGTGGAAAATCTCACACCGCTGGTGCTATTGCGCACGAGTTGATCAATCAATACGAGATCACCGTTTTATACAGACAACTTTCAACACTGCTAGAAATGCGCTTCTTCTCATACGATTACAGTGCGACAGATAAAGTAGGCGAGAAATTTCGTGAAATAAACCAAGAACTACTCGACGTCGATTTATTAATATTGGATGAAGTGTGTGTCAATGAGTCTTCACTTAAGAAGAACGCCCAAAGCTGGTTGGGGAATTTGTTAAGACAGCGTCTAGCACACAATAAAAACTGCATACTGATCACCAACCATAACCTGGCTGAACTCGAACAAGCCCTAGGTAGCTACTGTTTTGAGTCAATCAAAGAATACGATACCTACAAGGTTCGCTTTGAAGGGCCAAGTCGCCGCAAAGAGATTATTCCTTCACAAGTAGAAACTCATCGAGCCACCGGTTATCAGCCTAATCAAGTAAAATAAGGGATAGTAATTCGTCGCTAGATATACCCATATAGCGGCGTATTCTTGGCGATAAATAAAACCGTAAAAGCCATCTTTCGATTTCTGCTCTCAAGTTGGCACTATAATCACGCGCTATCCCTATCCCCTTGTCCCATAAAATTAAGCTAGTCAATGCGGCACAAGTGGTTACATCTCTTTAAGAAACCATGTCCGCTCACGAGTATTTAATCTGTGCGTTTCATGATCAAATAGGCGATATGATCCTCACCCAACCATCATCGTAGGTTATGCCGAACGGTATAAGTGGACACCTTTAACATTAAGAAATGCAATAAATAACCGGAAAGGAAAGCTCATGCTCATAAGAAAGGATCCTCAGAAACAAGATCTTTGTTAATTGGATCTTACTTTAGGATCTTTCTAGCCGCTCATTTACTCTCTTTTATAAAAATTTTCAGAAAAATTGCGCCCCAATATCTTGCTCAACTTTAGATGAGAAATGCTCTAGCGGCCTTAATTAAGTGTTTTTAGCGCTGTTTTCCATTTATTTTAAAAAAATCGTAATTTAATTTTCGCTTAGATCCAGCAGTTATACACAACTCGATCGAAGATCGTGATCTAAAAGGTATAGGTCATGTAAAATAGGGTTTCTGGACTGATCTTACGGAAGAAGATCACATTTTATACACAGTTAGATCAAACCTTATCCTTTATTGTGCACAAAATACTGAATAACTGCTGTATAATCATTACATATCCACTTGATAAATATAGGCGTGGATCCGCTTGTGGATAAGATCGCTACTTACCCCCAAGCTATACAAAATAGATCAATGCATGATCACAACAAAAAGTTCAACGTAAGCTACTGATAATATTGTATTAATAATGCTTACACACAGATCCAGCGATCACTAATAATAATAACATTAAGTAAAGATCTAAATAGATCATATAAAGATTAAGCAAGATCGGTTCGATCTTCTGAATGAATTTTAAGCATTTCACTTCTGCAAAATAACATATAGAATACGCGCCCCTTTTTTGGGATATACATGATTGAAGAGGTACTAAATGTTTTATCAACAACAATTTGACGTAATCGTAGTTGGTGGTGGTCACGCAGGCACTGAAGCGGCCCTTGCTGCTGCGCGTATGGGATCAAAAACCCTGTTACTGACACATAACGTTGAAACTTTAGGTCAGATGTCATGTAACCCAGCAATTGGTGGGATCGGCAAAGGTCACCTTGTAAAAGAAATTGATGCTTTAGGTGGCAGTATGGCTAAAGCTATCGACAAAGGCGGGATCCAGTTCAGAACACTGAATTCAAGCAAAGGGCCTGCCGTAAGAGCAACGCGCGCACAAGCGGATAGATCCTTATATCGATCAGCTATTCGCGATATCGTTGAACATCAAGACAACCTCACTCTTTTCCAACAATCTTGTGATGATCTTATCGTGGAAAACGATCAAGTCACAGGTGTGGTGACTCAGATGGGTCTTAAATTCCGTGCGAAATCCGTTGTAATCACTGTAGGCACGTTTTTAGGTGGTACCATTCACATCGGCATGGAAAATTACAAAGGAGGCCGTGCTGGCGATCCTCCTTCGATTGCGTTAGCAGATCGCTTACGTGCTTTACCTTTTCGTGTATCACGTTTAAAAACGGGTACTCCCGCACGTTTGGATGCCAGAACACTTGACTACAGTGTGATGCAAGAGCAATTAGGTGACAGCCCTACTCCTGTATTTTCATTTATGGGAAAAAGGGAAGACCATCCAAGACAAATCGCGTGTTACATCACCCATACAAACAGTAAAACCCACGATATCATTCGTGGTGGACTAGACCGTTCCCCTATGTACACTGGGGTGATAGAGGGAATTGGCCCACGCTATTGTCCTTCGATAGAAGACAAAATTAATCGCTTTGCTGATAAAGATTCTCATCAGATATTTGTAGAACCTGAAGGCTTGAACAGTATTGAAGTATATCCAAACGGAATATCGACAAGCCTCCCATTTGATGTTCAGTTTGAGCTCGTTCGTTCAATCAA
Organism: Paraglaciecola sp. QJM3NY_14; assembly: GCF_056173245.1. NCBI lineage: Bacteria > Pseudomonadati > Pseudomonadota > Gammaproteobacteria > Alteromonadales > Alteromonadaceae > Paraglaciecola > Paraglaciecola sp. QJM3NY_14. Next base: position 5,111,280 of record NZ_CM149664.1, on the reverse strand, counting down.
AGGTTTCGAAAATGCACATATTATTCGTCCAGGTTATGCGATCGAATATGATTTCTTTGATCCGCGAGATCTAAAACAAACTCTTGAGACCAAGTTTATTAAAGGCTTGTTCTTCGCTGGTCAAATCAACGGTACCACGGGCTATGAAGAAGCTGGGGCGCAAGGTTTGATTGCCGGAGCAAATGCATCTTTACAGTGTCAAGGTAAGGATCCGTTGATCCTACGTCGCGATGAAGCATACATGGGAGTACTGATCGACGATCTGGCTACCATGGGCACCAAAGAACCCTATCGCATGTTCACTAGCCGCGCTGAATACCGCTTGTTGTTACGTGAAGATAACGCAGACATTAGGTTAACGGCCAAGGGTCATGAGCTAGGTTTAGTTGATGAAGAACGCTGGCAAGCATTCAATATTAAACTGGAAGCCATTGAGCTTGAACGCCAGCGTCTGCGCGATACTTGGGTACATCCTAAGCATGCAGCAGCAGAAGCACTGAATCCATTGTTGAAAAATGCATTAAGTAAAGAAAATACCTTAGAAGATTTAATCCGTCGTCCTGAAATGACGTATGAAACGTTAATGAATGTCACTGAATTTGGCCCTGGGATCACCGATCCTAAAGCGGCGGAGCAAGTAGAAATACAGATCAAATACGCGGGCTATATTGAACGCCAGCAAGATGAGATCGCAAAATCACGTAAAAATGAAAATACTTTGATCCCTCTTGATTTCGATTACAGCCAGATTTCAGGTCTATCAAATGAAGTTGTGGCGAAGCTAAGCGACGCCAAACCTGAAACATTAGGTTTAGCTTCACGTATATCAGGTATTACCCCAGCCGCTATTTCTTTGCTTCTGGTCTATTTGAAAAAGCACGGCTTGCTTAGAAAAACAGAGCGTAAAACTGCATAATGTCAGATAACACAGAGTACTTAACAGGTTTACTTAGTACACATATCAAGCGCACTGATCTGCAGGTAACAAAAGATCAGATCAGCCAGTTAGTTGGTTTTGTGCAAATGATCGATAAATGGAATAAAACCTACAACCTAACGTCAGTACGAGACGTTGAGTCTATGTTGTTAAAACACATCATGGACTCCATCGTTGTTGCACCGCATCTATCTCAACGTCACTACATTGATGTGGGAACAGGTCCTGGTTTACCAGGGATACCGCTTGCTATCATGTTACCCGAAACGCATTTTACCTTGCTTGATAGCCTGGGGAAGCGTGTTAGATTCATGAAGCAAGTTGCTTACGAGTTGAAACTCGATAATATTCAACCTGTTCAATCTAGAGTAGAAGATTATGTCAGCCCTCATCAGCTCAATGGTGTTTTAAGCCGAGCGTTCGCGTCACTAAATGACATGTTGAACTGGTGCCAGCACTTGATTGGAAACGATGGAACTTTCATCGCACTTAAAGGGCAATTACCTCAACAAGAAATAGACGATTTGCCTGCGGGCTTTGCCGTCACTGAGATTGTTCAGTTGCAGGTACCTGAATTGGATGGCGATAGGCATCTGATAAAGATTGTTAAGTCATAAATGAACATTTCTTTTTAACGTTAAAAGCATTATCTTCTGCAGATAATTTTTTTATCGCGCTATTTGACTGAATGTCACTCAATAGCGTCAAATAACCACTGGAATACTATTTTGGGAAAAGTCATTGCCATAGCCAATCAAAAAGGTGGCGTAGGTAAAACCACTACTGCGGTGAACGTGGCTGCTTCAATGGCGGCAACTAAGCGTAAAGTCTTATTGATCGACTTAGATCCACAAGGTAACGCCACCATGGGTAGCGGTGTTGATAAATACGACGCCCCCAATACCTGCTATGAACTATTGATCGAAGAAAAACCGATTAAGGATGTGGTTATTTCAGATACGTCGGGTAAATACGACTTGATTGCCGCTAACACAGACGTTACCGCTGCTGAAATTAAACTGATGGAAGTGTTTGCTCGCGAAGTGCGGCTGCGCAATGCACTCGCTCCTGTACGCAATTACTATGACTTCATTTTTATTGATTGCCCTCCTTCGCTTAACCAACTAACCGTTAACGCTATGGCGGCGGCTGATTCAGTTTTAGTACCTATGCAGTGCGAATATTATGCGCTTGAAGGGCTAACCGCATTGATGGATACCATTAAAAAGCTTGCTTCAGTGGTAAATCCAGAATTAACAATTGAAGGGGTGTTGCGCACCATGTACGATCCGCGCAATCGCCTTGCTAACGATGTATCCGAGCAATTAAAGCGTCATTTTGGTGAACAGGTATATCGCACGGTTATTCCGCGTAATGTACGTTTAGCGGAAGCCCCAAGTTTTGGTACTCCTGCAATGTATTACGACCGCTCTTCAACAGGGTCAAAAGCGTACTTAGCACTTGCCGGTGAAATACTGCGTCGTAGTAAAAAAGAAAATATAGCTAACGTTAGTTAACTTAACATCAATACGGGTCGAATAGAGAAATACATGTCAGCAAAAAAACGAGGATTAGGAAGAGGGCTAGATGCGTTGTTGGCGACAAGTCAGGCATCACGAAATGCGGAAGGTCAGCAGTCGCAACAAAATGACAGCGAATTACAGCAGTTAGCCGTTGAGTTTCTTAAGCCCGGAAAATACCAACCCCGTAAAGACATGTCGCCAGATGCCTTGGAAGAATTAGCATCTTCTATTCGCTCACAGGGTATTATTCAACCCATTATCGTGCGCGCGGTAGGCATTAACGAATTTGAAATTATTGCCGGAGAGCGTCGTTGGCGTGCATCGCAGTTAGCTGGTTTAGAGACGGTGCCTTGCTTGGTCAAAGACGTACCCGACGAAGCTGCTGTTGCTATTGCGCTTATTGAAAACATTCAGCGTGAAGATCTTAACGCAATGGAAGAAGCTCAAGCATTAGAGCGCCTCATGAGCGAATTTGAATTAACTCACCAAGAAGTGGCCACCGCAGTCGGCAAATCTCGTACGACCGTGACGAACTTATTGCGCCTCAATAATTTGCATGACGATGTTAAATTATTATTGGAGCACGGTGACATTGAAATGGGTCATGCTAGAGCGTTACTTGGCCTCGAAGGTGATTCCCAGCTAGAAGCTGCTCATATCGTGTCAGGTAAAGGCTTGACCGTCAGAGACACTGAAAACTTAGTTCGTAAATTCCTAGAGCCAGCCAGCCCTAAAGAAGAGAAAAAACTTGATCCTGACGTGGTGCGTTTACAAGACGAATTGTCGCAAAACTTAGGTGCTCCAGTACAAATTGCGCACAATGCTAAGGGGAAAGGCAAAGTCGTGATTAATTTCTCCAGTTTAGATGAATTAGACGGAATTTTGTTGCACATAAAGTAATGTTACAAATAGGCAGTCGAAATACCCTTTTCAGTTGTAAATTCGTCGCAGATAAGTATACTTTCGGCGCTTTTGAAGGTATCAGCAAGTAGAGGAATAAGTTGATAGCGAGTTTAACCGCACCAGGTCGAGCGTTGGCAAAAAATATTTTTTACTGCCAAATGACTATTATCATCGCCTTAAGTGCATTTTTTGCCGTAATTTACGGACAAAACTCGGCAATATCATCCTTGTTTGGTGGAGTTATATGTTTACTCCCAAACGTCATTTTCGCTTACTTTGCCTTTAGATATGCCGGTGCTAGTAAGAACAAACTGGTTGTGCAGCAATTTAACAAAGGCTCAAAACTCAAATTTTTCGCCACCATAGTGTTATTCATCGTGGCATATCAATGGAAAGATCTTCAGCCTCTACCATTGATGTTGAGTTACGTAGTGACTTTGGTAAGCCAGTGGCCAGTAATATTATTTTTAGGTCGCGTTAAATAGTAACGAGACCAACACAGATTTTTTAACTTTACATACTTGGGTGGCAAAATGGCAGGATCTGCTGGCGAACAAACCATTAGTGGTTATATTCAGCACCATTTGACCAATGCATCGGTCGGCGAAGGTTTCTGGACCTTTCACGTCGATACATTAGCGTGGTCTGTGGTACTCGGATTAGTATTTATATTAAGCTTTCGCGCAGTTGCGAAAAAAGCAAGTGCAGGTGTGCCGGGTAAATGGCAAGCCTGTGTTGAACTGATTGTTGAGTTTGTTGACGACACAGTTAAAAGTACTTATCACGGAAAAAGTGCCTTAATCGCACCGTTAGCGTTAACCATATTCGTATGGGTACTGCTAATGAACTTGATGGATTTAATTCCAGTTGATTTCCTTCCTACGGCTGCGGCATTAATCGCTGGTGAGTCGATGGACGTTATTGCTGCTGGTCAGTCTCATACTTACATGAAAGTGGTACCAACCACTGATGTAAACATGACTTTTGCATTGTCGTTAGGCGTGTTTGCACTCATGATTTTTTACTCTGTAAAAATCAAAGGTTTCGGCGGCTTCATGAAAGAGCTTTATGCTCATCCGTTTAATACGCCTTGGTTATACTGGTTCAACTTTATTCTTGAGTTGGTATCTTTGATTGCCAAGCCGTTGTCATTATCACTTCGTTTGTTCGGTAACTTATATGCCGGCGAGCTTATCTTTATTCTTATTGCAGGAACTTTAGGCGTGTGGCAGTTGCCAATTCACTTCTTATGGGCTGCATTTCACTTGTTAGTTATTCCATTACAGGCGTTTATTTTCATGATGTTGACCATCGTGTATTTAAGCCTAGCGAGTGAAGAACACTAGTTTTACAACGTTTTATTTTTTTAACATTAACTTAAACACAAAGGTGAAAATCTATGGAAATCTTAGGAAATCTTTATATCGCGGTTGGTATTTTGATAGGACTATGCGCATTGGGCCCAGCGATCGGTTTCGGTCTTCTAGGTGGTAAATTTCTTGAGTCAGCTGCTCGTCAACCTGAGCTAGCGCCTCAACTACAAGTTAAAATGTTCATTGTTGCTGGTCTTATCGATGCAATCGCAATGATCGGTGTTGCTATCGCTCTTTTCTTATTGTTCGTTGAAAGCGCGAAGTTTGCTGTTTAAGCACCTAACTAGACAATAACGAATATAGGAGGAGCGGTTTTGAATATCAATGCCACTCTATTTGGCGAACTTCTAGCATTTATATTCTTCGTGTGGTTCTGCATGAAGTTTGTATGGCCCCCAATTATGGGCGCGATTGAAGAACGCCAAAAGAAAATTGCTGATGGTCTTGCTGCGTCTGAACGCGGTGAAAAAGATCTAGAACTAGCTCAAGCGAAAGCAACAGAGCAGTTGAAAGAGGCGAAAACTCAAGCAGCTGGAATTATCGAGCAGGCTAAGAAGCGTGGTTCTCAAATAGTTGATGAAGAAACGCAACGTGCCCACCAAGAGCGTGAGAATATCATTGCTCAAGGTCATGCTGAAATCGAAGCTGAGCGTAACCGTGCAAAAGAGGATTTGCGTAAGCAAGTCGCAGCGTTAGCTGTTGCCGGTGCTGAGAGAATTCTTGAGCGTCAAATTGATGCTGCAGCGCAAAGTGACATAGTTGAAAAACTTGTCGCCGAGCTATAAGGGGAATTTGAGCTATGTCTGAATTGACAACGATTGCTCGCCCTTACGCAAAAGCTGCGTTCGATTATGCGGTTGAGCAGAAAATCATTGCAGGCTGGCAGGAAATGCTAGTTTTTGCAGCGCAAGTTGCACAAAATCCGGATATTAAAAACTTGATGTCCGGTGCAGTTGCTCCTGAGTCGCTAGCAGAGATTTTTAACAAAATCTGTGGTGAACAACTTGACCAACATGGTCAAAACTTTGTGAAAGTTTTGGCTGAAAATAAACGCCTTCAAGCGTTACCTGATATCGCTGAATTGTTTAGTGAATTCAAAGCTGAATTCGACAAAGAGATTGAAGCTGATGTTACATCAGCCACAGAACTCAATGCTAAACAACAAGCAGACATCAGTGCGGCTCTTGAAAAGCGTCTTGCACGAAAAGTTAAGCTGAATTGTAGCGTCGACCCTACCCTGATTGCCGGAGTTAAAATAAAAGCCGGTGATACAGTGATTGATGGATCGGTTAAAAGTAAATTAAACCGTCTCACAGACGCGTTACAAGCATAACGGGGAAAAGAGCATGCAACTGAATTCCACTGAAATTGCAGAACTGATCAAACAGCGAATTGAACAGTTTGAAGTAGTAAGTGAAGCTCGTAACGAAGGAACTATCGTTGGTGTAACCGACGGTATTATCCGTATTCATGGCCTTGCAGATGTAATGCAAGGTGAGATGATTGAGCTTCCTGGTAATCGCTACGCTATCGCATTGAACCTAGAGCGCGACTCTGTAGGTGCGGTTGTTATGGGTCCTTACGCTGACCTTCAAGAAGGCGCAAAGGTGACTTCATCAGGCCGTATCCTTGAAGTACCAGTGGGTCGTGGTTTGCTAGGTCGTGTTGTAAACACACTTGGTGCTCCGATCGATGGTAAAGGCGCAATCGAAGCTGATGGTTTTGAACCTGTAGAAAAAATTGCCCCTGGCGTTATTGAACGTCAATCGGTAGATCAACCAATCCAAACTGGTTATAAATCAGTTGATGCCATGATCCCAGTAGGTCGTGGACAACGTGAATTGGTTATCGGTGACCGTCAAACAGGTAAAACTGCTTTGGCCATCGATGCGATCATCAACCAGAAAGATTCTGGCGTTAAATGTGTTTACGTAGCGGTTGGCCAAAAGGCATCAACTATCGCTAACGTAGTACGTAAGCTTGAAGAGCACGGCGCAATGGCTCATACCATTGTTGTTGCAGCATCAGCTTCTGAATCAGCAGCATTGCAATACCTTGCTCCTTATTCTGGTTGTACTATGGGTGAATACTTCCGTGACCGCGGTGAAGATGCGTTAATCGTATACGATGACCTATCTAAACAAGCTGTTGCGTATCGTCAAATTTCACTATTACTACGTCGTCCGCCGGGTCGTGAAGCATATCCTGGTGACGTTTTCTATTTGCACTCGCGTCTTCTAGAGCGTGCTGCACGTGTTAACGAAAACTACGTAGAGAATTTCACCAAGGGTGAAGTAAAAGGTAAAACAGGCTCTTTGACTGCATTACCGATTATCGAAACTCAAGCAGGTGATGTATCAGCATTCGTACCTACTAACGTAATCTCAATTACCGATGGTCAGATTTTCTTAGAAACTGACTTGTTTAACTCAGGTATTCGTCCTGCGGTTAACGCCGGTATTTCAGTATCACGTGTTGGTGGTGCAGCCCAGACTAAAATCGTTAAGAAGTTAGGTGGTGGTATCCGTCTAGCACTTGCTCAGTACCGTGAATTGGCAGCTTTCTCTCAATTCGCATCTGACCTTGACGAAGCGACTCGTGCTCAATTAGAGCATGGTGAGCGTGTTATGGAATTAATGAAACAGAACCAATATGCACCGCTTTCAGTGGCTGATATGTCTGTTTCATTGTTCGCTGTTGAAAAAGGTTACTTGAAAGACGTTGAGCTAGACAAAATCTTAGATTTTGAAGCTGCGTTGCACTCGTACATGAACAGCGAATACGCAGAGCTGATAAAAACTATCAATGATACAGGTAATTTCAACGGCGAAATTGAAGCCACGTTAGCTGAAGCTTTAGAGAAATTTAAAGCGACACAAACTTGGTAATCAATGGCACTGCCTTTACTGGCAGTGCATTCGTTGAATAATCGGAGATAGATTTATGGCTAGCGGTAAAGAGATAAAAGGTAAGATCGGGAGTATTAAAAATACTCAGAAAATCACCAGTGCTATGGAGATGGTTGCTGCGTCTAAAATGAAAAAGGCGCAAGACCGTATGACTGCAAGTCGTCCATACGCTGAGAATATTCGAAACGTGATCGGTCACCTGGCTAACGCTAACCTTGAATATCGCCATCCTTATTTAGAAGACCGTGAAGTTAAACGTGTCGGCTATATCGTTATCTCAACTGACCGTGGTTTGTGTGGTGGCTTAAACACCAACGAATTCAAAAAGGTCACGAAAGATGCGAAGAAATGGCAAGAACAAGGTGTAGAAGTTGATTTTGCAGCTCTAGGTTCTAAATCATGTGCGTTCTTTAATCGTTTCGGCGGCAATATGTTGGCTGCTGAATCGGGACTTGGTGATGCACCAAGTGTGAAAGACGTGATTGGTTTAGTGCGTATTATGCTTAACGCCTTCAACGAAGGTAAAATCGACCGCCTGTATTTGGTGTTTAATAAGTTTGTTAACACCATGGCTCAAGAGCCACTGATCGATCAATTGTTACCTTTGCCTAAATCTGAAGATAAAGCATTAAAGCACCGTTGGGATTACATCTACGAACCCGATCCAAAACCAATTTTGGATACGCTACTGGTTCGTTACATTGAATCTCAGGTTTATCAAGGCGTAGTAGAAAATGCTGCGTCTGAGCAAGCAGCTCGTATGGTCGCGATGAAAGCGGCCACAGATAACGCTGGTGACTTAATTGATGACTTACAACTGATATACAACAAAGCACGTCAAGCAGCGATCACACAGGAAATCAGTGAGATTGTAAGCGGCGCGGCGGCGGTGTAGGCAAAGGTTTTAGAATTTAAGAGGAATTAACATGAGTCAAGGTAAGGTCGTCCAAATCATTGGCGCCGTTGTGGATATTGAATTTCCACAAGATTCGGTTCCAAAAATATATGACGCATTGCGTATCACCGAAGGTGATCTGCAAGGTTTGACCCTAGAAGTGCAGCAACAACTTGGTGGTGGCGTAGTGCGTACAATCGCATTGGGTACGACTGATGGCTTGCGCCGTGGTTTGACAGTAGACAATACTGGTGAAGCCATTCAGGTTCCAGTTGGTAAGGCTACTCTTGGTCGTATCATGGATGTATTGGGTAACCCAATCGACGAAGCAGGCCCTATTGGTGAAGAAGAGCGTATGTCTATTCACCGTGAAGCGCCTACTTATGAAGATCAATCAAGTTCAATTGAACTACTTGAAACAGGCATCAAAGTTATTGACTTGGTATGTCCGTTCGCTAAGGGTGGTAAAGTTGGTTTATTCGGTGGTGCCGGTGTTGGTAAAACCGTAAACATGATGGAGCTTATCCGTAACATCGCTATCGAGCACAGTGGTTACTCTGTATTCGCTGGTGTTGGTGAGCGTACTCGTGAAGGTAACGATTTCTATCATGAAATGAACGAATCTAACGTACTTGATAAAGTATCGTTGGTTTACGGTCAAATGAACGAGCCTCCTGGAAACCGTTTACGCGTGGCGTTGACAGGTTTAACCATGGCTGAGAAATTCCGTGACGAAGGTCGTGACGTACTTTTCTTCGTAGATAACATCTACCGTTATACGCTTGCTGGTACTGAAGTATCTGCATTGCTAGGTCGTATGCCATCTGCGGTAGGTTATCAGCCTACATTGGCTGAAGAGATGGGTGTGCTTCAAGAGCGTATCGCATCAACTAAGACGGGCTCAATCACGTCTATCCAAGCGGTATACGTACCGGCGGATGATTTGACCGATCCATCACCTGCAACTACCTTCGCTCACTTAGATGCGACGGTTGTATTGTCACGTGATATCGCCTCTCTTGGTATCTACCCTGCTGTTGATCCACTTGATTCAACTTCACGTCAGCTTGACCCACTTGTTATTGGTCAAGAGCATTATGATACTGCACGTGGTGTTCAATCGGTTCTTCAACGCTATAAAGAGCTTAAAGACATCATTGCTATTTTGGGCATGGACGAGTTATCTGAAGAAGATAAATTGTCTGTATCACGTGCTCGTAAAATTCAGCGCTTCTTGTCTCAGCCTTTCTTCGTTGCTGAAGTATTCACCGGTTCACCTGGTAAATACGTATCATTGAAAGATACGATCAGCGGCTTTAAAGGCATTCTTGAAGGCGAATTTGACGACCTTCCTGAACAAGCTTTCTACATGGTTGGTTCAATCGAAGAAGCATCTGAGAAAGCCAAAAAAATGTAAGCGTATCTTCGGATACGTTTAACTTTTTTTGTTAGGAGGGTATATGGCAATGACAATTCAACTGGATGTGGTAAGCGCAGAAGACAGTATTTTTTCTGGATTAGTGCAGAGCATCCAAGTCACCGGTAGTGAAGGTGAGCTTGGTGTTCAGTATGGTCATGCTCCTTTGTTGACTACCATCAAAGCTGGAATGGTTAATGTGGTTAAGCAGCACGGCGAAGAAGAATTGATTTATGTTGCTGGTGGTGTACTTGAAGTACAACCCGGTCATATATCAGTACTTGCAGATACCGCACTTCGAGCTGGTGACCTGGATGAGCAAGCCGTTCTTGAGGCGAAGAAACGTCTTGAAGAAAATATTGCAAATCCTAGTGCTGATTTTGAGTATGCAGAAGCTGCTGCAGAGCTTGCCGAAACCATCGCGCAGTTACGATTGATTCAAAAGCTACGCAAATAATTGAGCAAGTTATTGAGATAGAAATGTTTCATGTGAAACCCGGCTATACGCCGGGTTTTTTATGTCCGCTAGTAACGCTATTACTCTATATTCTTAATATGGCTTTTTAGCGCCCTATTGATGCTCTCCAGCAGACTTCTGACCTGTTGCAGTGCGGTAATGTGATAATCAGAGTTATAATCCTTACGTGCGCTTGAGGAGCTTATTTCATCTAACAAAGATGCCCCTTTCTCAAAAGCATAGTGATTGAACAGCTCTTGCGCATTTTTAATCAATTGCATCGTCTTGATGTCATCCCCTGCACGTAACGCTTGGGCAATATCTCCAAGTTGGTTTTCACATTGGCTTATGGCATCAGGTAACTGGGCTAGATAAAGTGGAAATGAATGGTTGAAGTTGACTATTGCTAACGCTACGTCCACGCCTGGCAAATTAATACAAGCATAAGCATGCCTTAACGCTTGAGGAAGCATTGTCAGTAAGGCGACTTCGTCGTTGTTTTTAACTGATGTCTCAATTCGGCTGAAGACATCACCAATATTAGCTAAGCCGAACGAGCCCGCCGCGCCCTTAATTTTGTGTATTGAAGCCGATATTTTGGCTAAATCCCGCTTACCCCAGGCTTGCTCTATTGCACCCAGTTCTCCTCGTAAATCGGTAATATAACCTTGCACAAGTGGCAGCATTTTATCGTTGTCGATGTTTGATTGGTCTGCTTTTGCCAGATTTAAATAACGACTGACTTTGCTGAAAAACACGTCTCTATCGATGGGTTTGGCCAAGTGATCAGTAAATCCTATTCTCAAATAGTGGTTTACTTCGTGTTTCATGGTATTGGCGGTTAACGCTATAGCAGGTGTTTGGTTGCCAGAACCACGGATCGCTTTAAGTGTCTCAATGCCGTCTAATTCAGGCATATGAATATCCAGCAATAACAAATCAAACTGGCCGGTGTGCATAGCCTGAAGCGCTTGATGGCCATCAGACACTTCCACTACGTTAATATTCATACGCTTAAGTAACAAGGCAACAAGCTCTCGATTATTGGGATGATCATCTGCAAGAAGTACTTTGCATGCTCCAAATTTAGGCACGTCTGTTTCGTGGGTAATTTGGTGAATATTAGACATATCAATTTCACCGACGGTGCTTAGCCAAGGTACGTTTTTGGGTGTGACTAACGTAATACTGACAGTGAATGTGCTGCCTTTTCTGAGTTGGCTAAGTGCGGATATATCACCGCCTAAGCCTTGAGCTAATCGTTTGGCAATGCTTAACCCTAAGCCGGTTCCGCCAACCTGACGGTTTATCACGCTGTCTGCTTGGGTAAAAGGATGAAATAACTTGTGCATATCGCTTTGGCTTATCCCTTCACCTGTATCGATTACCTTAATTATTAAGGTGGTATTAGCGATACTTACATTTAACGTGATATGACCGCTGTGGGTGAATTTAAGGGCGTTATTGGTTAGATTAAACAATATTTGCTTAAGCCTAACGGCATCAGTGATAATTTTATCTGGTAACGGGAAGTCATAATTAACATGAAAGCCTATGCCCTTGTCTCGCGCACGTTTACCTGCGACCGATTCAATCTCTCCTAATAAGGTAAATAAGTGGCAAGGCTGGGTGTCAAATTCCAGTTTATTCGCATCTATTTTACTCAAATCTAATATGTCGTTGATGATGCGAAGTAAATGCGCTCCATTTTGATAGATAATATTTGTTACGCGCTCTTGTTCGGCTTTGTCTATATCGCCTAATAGGATCCCGTCAGCGTAACCTATGATCGATGTGAGAGGGGTACGTATCTCATGGCTCATATTAGCTAGGAAATAATCCTTAGCGGAATTAGCTTCAACGAGTTCGTGATTAGATTTGGCTAATTTTCGATTAGCTTCGCTTAGGGCTTGGGTCCTGATTTTGACTTTGTGTTCCAATTGTTGCTTGAGTAAAGCATTTCTAGAGTTTACTAATCGCATCTTTTCAGCTAAAGCGAAGGCAAGGATCAAGGTATCTGCTGCTATGCCAACAAAACCTAGCAAATATATATCGAGGCTGATATCTGTCAGTATTCTCAGATTAAGTAAATTTCCGATAATATTCGGGATGATGACGCACAGTATTGCAATAGTGAAATAGCGTGCTGGCCGATAACCCTTGATCCAAGACATGATGCCAATGGACAAGCCTGTCAATAAAACCGCAGAGGTCATAATCGATACAATAATAAGGCCCAGCGCTTGACTGTAAATTGCTAAAGGCAAAAACAACAAACATAGACAACCAAGTACAAGTAATAAGTACATGGCTGGTTTAGATGACACATTTAAGCGAAAAAACGCGATTTGAAAGTAAGCCGAAAAAGCAGAACCCAAGAGAAATCCGGCCATCAGCCAATCTTTAGCGCTGAACATGTGCAAATACTCAAACACCCCGAACACGGCTGCCCAGCTACTGGTATAAAAAAGCGTAGACAGTGCGTAATAAAGGTACTGATTGTCACGCATAACAATAAATATAAATAAATTGTATATACCTAATGCCAAGCACACGCCGAAGCAGATAAATAAAACAATATTATCTGTTGCGACTATGTCGCGCATTTGCTGTTCGCTTTGTAATGCTATTTTTAGTGGCGCAAAAAAGAAGTCACTGCTAAACACCATCAGCACAGTCACGCTTTGTCCTGGGGGGATCTTAAGTTTGCTTCCGTAATGAAGAGGGTAGACATTAGTGTGATCTAGCCCGCTCAATGACGTAACTACAGGGCTGTAGTCTTGATAAACCGAAACTTGAATTGACTCTACAACAGAGCCATAGGGATGAATAAACCATTCGCTATTTTGCGTGTCGTTGTAAATCTCGAACGCGGTGACATATCTGTCTTTGAACACGTCGTGCATGTCGTGTTTATCAAACATCAGCAACCAATCGTCTAGAGGAGATCTGTAATTTGGCAGCTGTGCATGACCGATGCTCAAGTAGGTGAGACGTTGACTAATATCTTGTTGTTGAATTTCAGATGCGGAGAATTGCGTTATTGAGGTATCTTGTGCCTCAATCTCGAAACTAAAAAATGACAAAAACAAAATGATAAAAAATACAGACTTCACATTAGCACCAACTAACTAAAGCGGTTCTGAAAGCTGAGCTTTGATCCGCAAACTGTAAACGCAACATCCAGTGATCTAAACCGAAGTATGTCGCTGATCTACGACTACAGTAAAGTATGCACGACAATCACATTATACGGTTAGCGTTTTTACCAATTTGCTCGTATTTCCTGATGATATGACCAAAAAATAGGCACTTGTTACATTGATTCAAATCACCCTATTAGGTTTCGTGCTTCGAGGTATGGCGGGCAAAAACGCGATTTTGCATTTCACCAAATGTAGTTACCAACTCACTTGTATCTATCTCTTGGGTTAACGTAAGCGCATGAGCTAAGGCTTCTAACGTTGATAAACCGCCTTCAATGGATGTTTTACGAATGACGTATTGACTTGCAGGGGGCTTAGCAAAATGCCACGACGAATATTGCTTTAACCACGGATTTAGCTGCCATATCTTGTATGCCTTACGCCATGTGGCATCAATTAAGATCAGCGTGTCAATTGATGTCCGTTGCTTTTTAGTCAGCGATTCCAACGCTACGCTGTCGTCATTAGGGTACACAACGGCTACCTTGCCTCCACGCGTTTTGATACCTCGTTGAAGGTGTGAAAAGTCTTCGGCAGATTCTCCTAACCAGATTTCACTCTCGGGGATACAAAGCTTGACTAACTTTGCACTATTTTTAGCATGCTGTGCCTCACTGGGATGCTGCAGGATGATAATTCGCTGTGAACTAATAACCTCGCATAATAAATCGCAGATACATACGGACAGAGGGTAATCACAACGACGACAAATGGCTCTTTTCACTCTTAAAATCCTATACAACGCAATGCTTCGCGAAGCTAAATGGGGTAACGCGTAATATAACGCAGTAGAATATTAGTCTGTTCAATACCATTTTACGTTACTAAGTGATTACTCAGCGATAATGTAAAAGGGCGTAAACACGGCGCATGACTGAATGAATAGTTGCTCTCTTTCGAACTCATGCAACGCAGTGTGAGCCTTTTTAAAACTCGCCTAAAAGGAATGTCCCAGCGGCTTTTGCTTTGCGTTCTCACTATTTGAAAGGGAACAACCATTACGACGCCTTAATAAAAACCACTGGACGGATTCTGAGGGGGTACTTAATAATGCGGATTGGTATAATGTCTTACCCACGCTCGCTTTTAGGTAAATAATGCCATGTCACACAATCCCCATTATAAACAAATTTGGCAAACAGTTTGTGCTATTCCCGCCGGTAAAGTCGCTAGCTATGGGCAGATTGCTGATCTTGCTGGTTTACCAGGCCGTGCACGCCTAGTGGGTAAATCTCTGGGTTACGTTCCCTCTAATATGAACGTGCCTTGGTATCGCGTGTTACGTTCCTCGGGCCAACTGGCTTTTCCTAAAGGGTCAGAGCAAGCCATGAAACAGACAGGATTACTACAAGACGAGAATGTGGCGGTGTTAAGAAACAGGGTTAAATTAGCCAGTTTTCAGTGGCAGCCCACATTAGAAGAGATGCTTTGGAAGCTTCAGAAATAAAGTTTATAAATGCATAGTATGCACTTACTAACGGAATTTAATAAACATATTTGCAGTAAGGCGGCCTGACATCGGGTCAGCGTCAATGTCCTTATTATTGATAAGTGCGCTGTGTAAGATATTTCCGGGGTAAAGCAGCAGCCTATTTTGCTTATAAGGTATCTTATGAATACAAGTATAAGCGTGATGGGCCGTTGTGCAGTATTCTCGCGTGTCGGACGAGGCCAAAATTCCGTTCACTTCTGTTCCATAGGCTTGTTCATTGCTCTTGGTGACTCGTTCAATACCACTGCGATTATGGCGGTAGAAACCGGTTCCACCATGCTCGGTTGAATTCAAATAGTGTACAACGGCCAAGGAGTTTGGATCGTTAGTATCGAAATGAGGCAGTGTTTGTTGGGGCAACAATTGGTTAGGTTGTTTCGTGACTAATGAAAAGTAGTTGTCTACCGGGGCGGGGGTTAATTCAGGGGCGATGTCAAAAATATTATACAGCCCTTTCATCAAAGGTTTTAGGCTAGCGAGTACATATTCCTTCGGTAACTTACTACGAACACCTGGATAGTAAGTGGCTTCATCGGGGATAAAATGTGCAGTGTGCTGAGCGAGACCCAGCACACTGGTGAGAGAGTCAAAGTAATCATCTATGATCAACACAGGTGTTCTTTGACGTCCTATCCTGATCACTTGGATCTGATGATCTGGGTTTATCCGCGGTTGTTCTGCGGTGGATTTCATAATCGGCCCTCCCATATTCATTGCCCTCTTTTACTGACAGTAGTAACGGATAAAATCTAAATGATTAGGCAATTGACTAACGCGTCGCTCAGTTTGCTGTTTTATGCTGGCTAAGAATTTAGCCAGCTCTTGTTCTGGCATTAAATCCGCTATGGGGTGATATGCTTTTGGTGTTATACCCTGTCCTAGCATCACTTGTAACCAAGAAGCTTCTCCGAATAGTTCACCATTACCTTGATACACGTGGCCGCTTTGGGCAAATTGTTCCATTCGAGCCTGCAGTGAGTCAGGTATTGGCATATCTTTACAATAGCGCCAAAACGCTGAGTCTTTACGTGCGGTCGCATGGTAGTGCAGAACAATGAAATCACGAATATTATCGATTTCTTCGCGCATGGATGCATTAAATCGAGCGCTGAGCGCTGCTTCCATTTTCTTGGTGGGTAAAGACTGCATTAAACGTATAATGCTTTGTTGTATAAGATGGATGCTGGTGGACTCGAGCGGCTCAATAAAGCCACCAGCCAGACCAATCGCAACACAATTCTTATTCCACAGTTTACGCCTTACACCCGTCTTAAATTTCAGTACTCTTGGGGTATTTAACGTTTCACCCTGAATATTCGATAACAATTGTGTTTTGGCCTCATCGTCGCTGATATATTTGCTACAAAACACCATGCCGTTACCCATACGAGTTTGCAGCGGTATTTGCCACTGCCAACCTGCTTGATGGGCAATCGAGCGCGTATATGGAACCGTTTCGTCGTTCAATTCAGTTTGAACAGCGACGGCACTATCGCAAGGTAACCAATGGCTCCAGTCTTCGTAACCTGTGTTCAGTGCTTGTTCAATCAGTAAACCCCTAAAGCCGGTGCAATCGATAAATAGGTCACCCTGGATTTGATGTCCATTATCTAAGGTAAGTGACTGAATAAAGCCATTGTCGTGGTCAAGATTAACGTTGTCGATTTTGCCTTCAATTCGCTCTACCCCGCATTGCTGAGCGATATTGTGTAAAAATTTGGCATACAAGCCGGCATCAAGATGAAAAGCATGATTACGCTCTTGTTTCGGTGCCGTTGCGAACTTCCCCATTCTGCAGGCTACATGCTCTGGGCAGTAGTCACCTATCTCAGATGCGATGTTTAACCTCTTTCCTCGCAACCAAAAATGTTGAAAACCAGCCGCCCAGCAGCCATGGTTGAATCGACCAAAAGAATGAATATAGGATTGCGGCTTTTGGTACCAATCATCGAATTTTATTCCCAACTTAAATGTTGCATTGGTGGCAGCCATAAACTCTGATTCTTTAATTTTCAGCAGGTCGTGAAACAAGTGCAAAGTCGGTATGGTTGCCTCACCGACGCCCACTGTGGGGATAGCGTCTGACTCAACGAGTGTTACGTCTATATTTTTACCAAATAGTTTGCCAAGCGCTGCCGCTGACATCCAGCCGGCTGTACCTCCGCCAGCAATAACGATTTTTTTTATCGCGTCCTGTTGCATCATTTTTACTCGATTTGTTAACGTTATTATCGTCTGAGTTTATTTTGTAGATCAGCGCGCAGTTTTCTAATGTTTGTGTCATCCATTGGGCTCGCCAGTATGCTTTTGGCTGCCTCTGGGATATGCGAAAAATCCTCTGGATGGTGCTTAAAGACATAATGGTCAAACTGGTTTTTCCACGCACTTCGCTGCTGTTCAGGTAAGTCACGTATACTCATCATGGCTAATAACAAGGCATTCATAGGTCTACCCATTTGTGCTGGCGTGTCGCGCCACCAATGGGTAATAAGCACATTAAACTCGCTTAAGCCTTGCACATGGTGCCACCACATACTGGGGAGGATAAGTGCGTCTCCTGCTTCTAATTCAGCCGTTTGAGCCGCTTCTAACGCCTGTGCGAATTTCGGATACTTCACCAAGTCGGGCTGATTAAAATCCACAGTGCTAATTGCTTGACCACCTGGGGCCTTGTCTAACGGACCAACGTATAGATTTTCTAATTGCTCAGGAGGAAACAAGGTAAAGCGTCGTTTACCAACCACGCAGCATGCTAGGTTTTGGGCAACGTCATAATGCGCGGCTATACGACACGCATTACCCAACCAAATATTCACTAGTGGGGAGTTGAGCTCAGGTAAGGTGTCTATTTGCTCGAGTAAACCAGGCAAACTTTGCTCAAGGCTGGTGGCGCTAACATACACGCACTGCCCTGTTTTATTGTGAGCGTTGTGCAGAATATCTGTCAGTATTTGTGGCAAGCCTTGTTGGCTTGATTCAAAGTTAAACCCTGTCATTGCAGCATTATAGAACACTCGCCCTTGGGCGGTGCTCGGCAAATAATGAGTATGAAAAGAGGCACCTTTATCGAACTGTAAAAGGTGTTGTGCCGCCGCGTCATCAGAACGTTTAGCGGCTTTTACCAATGGCCAGTGGTTGCAATAACCTTTTAGCACAATGGGTTGTTGGCTGTTGAGCAAAGCTTCAGGGATATTCTTAGGCGTTATCCCCTCAAGATGTTTGACCTTTTGAGTAATCTGCTTCACGTTGGATAAAGGCACGTCAGTGTTCTCCGATTATTCCTCTTGTGCGACCCGCTTGTTTTTCAAGGCCACTAAATCATTGAAATGCACTTGCGAGGCTAAAATCAGATAAGCAGCTTGCAAATACCCAGCTTTATGTAACTGCACTATGTTGTCTGAACTAAGGGAATTGAGTGCGTCTTCATTAATGGTATAGAAACCCACTAATTGATGATTAGCGCCATTATCTAAGGTGATATCAAGTGTCATGGGCTCCAATAAATTGAGGCTTGTTAGCGCATTTACAAAGTTGTCATTGCCTTGCAGGCCATGATGCAAGGTTTCAAGTATGGCGGCTATGTCTTCTAAGTATTGACTATTTCCACCGTATTCTAAAAACAACTCGATACCCTGCGTTTTACTAACGCGTGGAGAATCAATATCTAAGGTAATCACACGTTGCTGCTCAGTTACGCCATCGGTCGTCACATCTTGTCTACCAATGAAGAAAGGCATGCGTTGAACAGACAAGGGGATGTAGGTTGCACACCATTTTGAGGATTCTAAAAATAGATTTTCTTGCTGCTCAAAACCAAAAAGAGCGACCGGTGTGAACTGGCCACGGCTTTGGTCTTTGTGAAATACGATAGGGTAATGCGCTTGTACACTGCGTATCTCGTCAACAAAGGTGGGCGAAAACCAAAGATTATCACCATATTTCTCGCTCCGGGTGGTGATAATTTTTAGGTCGCTGTGTTCAACGCTGTTGAGTAATACATGGTTTGCCATAAAAGCCCCACTTTTTAATTGTAATTGCTGACATGTTTTTGCGCCTCGTAATGACCTGGTTCGAGTCATTGGCGAAAAAGCCGCGGCACTCATGACAGTTCGCGGCTAAAATTATTTAACTATAAGACGGCTTCCGATTCGCAGAGTGCGAACATCCTGAAAGTTAAAACGTGTATCGAGCGCCAATGTTATATCGGGCACCAGTTTGTGTGAGTTTGTAGATCAATTGGCTGTCCCGACCAAACTCATTGGTATATTCATCGGTGATGTTAATACCTTCTAAAAATACGGTCAGTCCCTTTAGCTGTTTTATTTCGTAACTTACGTTAAAGTCAATTTGATAATAAGTATCGGTAAATATAGGCGCTGTTAAATCCCCATTGACACGTCGCTCATTCAAAAACTCGTCGCGCCAGTTGTATGCAATGCGCGCTTGTAAACCCTCTTTGTCATAGAATAAAACTAAGTTGGCTGTATCGCTCAAACCCACTAAGGATTCGGTATCACCTAACGACGATTTATCATATTTTAAACCTGAATCCACCATAGTGTAGTTAGCGATACCGCCAAAGCCAGATTCACCAAACAGGTGCTGAACGTTAAATTCAATGCCATCAATGGTATGTTCTGTGTCGCCATTGACAGGAACATTAATTCTAAAGTTGACTGTGTTATCGGTGGCTGGATCACCCAAAATAATACCGCCGTCTAGTTCGCCATTTTCGTCAAAATTAGGGGTAACGTTAGGGTCATCAGCATAATTTTCGAAAATATACGTCCGAATCTGTTGGTTACTCGCTCCGGCGCCTAAGGCGGCAACAGCGGCGTCAAATTTTTCACCATTCAATGGGTTAGCAAGATTGAACACAGTTGAGTTGGTTGTACCAGTGGTAATCCATTTGGTCACATCTTTTCTGAAATAGCCTAAAGAAACATAGCTTCCTTCATCGTAATACCACTCAGCAGAAAGATCATAGTTTATAGACTCTAAAGGTCGAAGCCCCGGATTACCTGAGGTACCAGAATATCCACTTAAACTGCCTGAGGTATTGATAGTCGTACCCCCTTGCAGTGCGCCGTAACCGGCTCTTGATATGGTTTTCCCCACAGCGGCGCGCATTATGACATCATCTGTAACTGAGATATTGAAGTTGAAACTTGGCAAAAACTGCGAGTAATCTGCTTCTTGGCTCAAGGTTTCAATGCCTGTTAGTCCTGTGACCGCAGTCGAAGTATCTTCTGACCATTCAACGCGGTTATAACCCGGTGCCGAAGCGGTTGAGGTAACATCGGTTTTTTCGAAGCGCATGCCTAAGTGAGCATCGTATGGCATGTCCCCTAATTCGCCGTCATAGTGCAATTGAAAAAATGCTGCTGTGGTTTCTTCTTCCGTAAAGCGGTTGGTGTCGGCATCCCAATCGGTTGAAGCACAAAAATGTCCTTCTCCATTAGGGCCAGCAGATGCGCCCTCAGGTGCTAAACAATCACCCCATACGGTGTCTACGTTGGCAACCGGATCAGCAAACTCTGCAGCTCTGACAATTTCATCAAAATCTGCATACCAAATGCGGTTGAATAAGTCATAGTCGCCTTGGGTTGCTGTTCCTTCAAAATTTCCAGCGTTGGCGTTGAATTTGTCTAATATTGTGTCTTCCGTCCAGTCAACGTCAGCGAAATCCCCTTCTTCACCTACACCGCCCCAATCTGCTCTTTGCACTTGGGTATGGCGGTAGCGATTATTGACGGTGTTGATTGATACACCGAAGTCGATACTGGCCTCGTCAGTTAAAAAGTACTTACCGCTGACTTGGGTTTGGTCTATCTCTGAGGTGTAAAAATCATTGGCAAACCAACTGCCCGATAAACGCATGGTGTTGGGATTAAAGTTTTCTATGTTACCTGTAGCAATCCCTGGTAACTCTCCTGTCAAGTCTAGTCCGGTTCGGGTTCGCGTGTAAGAGGGGAGTTGCAAGTTGTTACGTGTGCCATGACGCGGATCGGACGCTCTCATTTCAGCTTCTGAACTGTGGTGATCTAGTGTGAGTTGCAAGGCATCACTGACCTGCCAGTCTAGATTCAGTCCGATAGAGTCGATGCTTTCCTCTCGGCCCCAAGCGCCAACAGTTAATGAGGTATCTTGCAAATCAGCTTCGCTGTTGATTTCGTATATTTCAGAGTAAATCAAAGGTACAGCATTAGGTTCACCAGCCCATACGGATTCACTTCGATCCCCAGCATAGTTAAACCAAACAGACGCATCTGTATGTTGCTCTTCAATATCATTGCGAATAAGTGTGTAATCTAACGTGGCAGTAAGGTTATCGGTTGGTCTAAATTGTAAAACTAGCTGCCCATTCGTGCGTTCTCGTTGACGCTCTTCGAAGACATATCTTGGTTGTTGAGGATTAGAATAAATGCCGGATGTTGGGCGGTTTATGCCACCTTCAGCGCCTGCAGGAACACCACCCCAGCCGGTATTCGTATATTCACTCGCGCGATAACCTTGGTCTGCTAAAAACTGCTGCATGCCGCTTTCGCGTTCTTGATAACTACCAGATATTGAAATACCAACGGTTTCATCAGCAAACGTTTGCGAGTACAAACCGCTGATCTCGGGTGTGACATCACCCTTGTCTGTAGATTTATCGTCCACTAATTTAGCGCCAAACGTTGCTTTTGTGCCGGGAGAATGGAATGGTCTGTGAGTGGATAAGTTGATTGTTGCGCCTATCCCACCTGAGGTAACGCTGGCATCAGCGGTTTTATAAACCTCAACGCCTGATACACTTTCAGACGCTATATTTGCAAAGTCGAACGTTCTACTACCCGTTGTGGTCGGTAGTTGACGGCCATTTAAGGTAATTAAGTTGTTGGCGGCGCCAAAGCCACGAACCGTCACTTGTGACCCTTCACCACTTGCGCGGTCAATAGAGACGCCCGTAATACGTTGTAATGATTCAGCTAAGTTAGAATCAGGGAATTTGCCCATGTCCTCTGCTGAAATTGCGTCCACTATGCCACTAGAATCACGCTTAATGTCCATTGCGCGTAATAAGCTGCCACGAATACCTGTCACCTGTATCACTTCTACATCTTCTGGTGCTATTTGCCCTTGCGCAACCGAAGGCATTATCGCTGCACTACTTAGCAACATTGAAATACTGCTGGTCAGCAATGACTTTTTGAAATTTATATGTGTGTTCATAACGTGTACCTTGTGAGCCCTATTATTATCATCAAAAGAGTCGCGTTCCTTGGTGTTCCAAACAGCCTTACACAAACAACAAGATGTAAACGCTGGATTACGTTAAAGTCATGTTAACTATATGTCAATCTGCAGTATTTAACTTATCATTAACAAAAATTGTTATTAATTTGTTTTTTTTCGTGAATGGTCGCTTTGCAATGTAATTGTAAGATTTTTACGCAAACTAAAACCCAAACATGAATAAAATATCAGCAAATACTCCACCGATTAAACGCCGGAATTGCCACTGGATTTGCGCTAATTTGTAAAATCGTTTATTTTTCTCTCAACCTGCGTTTTTCACCCAATTGGAATCTATTTTTAGTGCTAAAAACTATCCCGGTGAGCGATTTAGAAGTCGGCATGTATGTAGACTCAATTGCAGAGCAAAATGGCAACCTGAAAATCAAAAGCAGAGGACGGGTGACGACAAATACGGCGATCACTGCCATGAAGAAGCAGGGTATTGTTTCGATTGTCATTGATTTGAGTAAGCAGCTGGTAAAGGAGGAAGAGCCCGCCCCTGATGTGGAACCACCTTCAGAGCCAGATATTCCGTTTGCTGACGAAATAGGTAAGGCGGCAAAACTTCACGAGAAAGGTAAAATTCTGCAACGGCGAATGTTACAGGCGGCTGACAAGGGCTTGCCTATAGATATAGCCATTCCAAAAGAGTTTACCTCTAATCTGGTGTCTTCTATTGACCGTAATCCAAATGCACTTTTGTGCATGACTAAAATTCGTGAAAAAGACAGTTACCTGCTTGAGCATTCCTTAAACGTCGCTATCTTGCTAGCCAACTTTGCCAATTACTTAGAAATGCCAGAAGAAGAAGTACAAGAACTCGCATTATCAGGTTTTCTGCATGATATAGGAAAAATCAAAGTCCCCGATGAGATCCTACATAAGCCGGGTCGTTTGACTGACCAAGAAATGGTGATTATGCGTGATCACGTATATTACGGTATCCGAGTGTTAGAAGAGATGGGTATACCAGAGCGTATGATTGAAACTATTTCACAACACCATGAGCGACTCGATGGTTATGGTTACCCAGATGGTGCTCGGGGAGATGAAATAACCAAATTTGGTCGTATGATAGCCATAGTGGATACCTACGATGCCATCACCGCAGATCGTTGCTATAAGGCGGGAATGCCTTCGCAAAAAGCACTGAAAATACTCCATGAAGAAACACCGTTAAAGTATGATCAACACTTAGTCGAGCAGTTCATAAAATGTATTGGTGTGTATCCAGTGGGAAGTTTAGTGAAACTTTCTAGCGAGAAAATAGCTGTTGTGATTAAGCAAAATGAGAATAACCCCCTTAAACCACAGGTGAAGGTTTTTTATTCAGTGCGCAGCGCTCACTATTTGCCACCCGTGGAGATTGACTTACTTCACTCTCAGTATCGCGTTGAAAAGGCGGTGCTGGCCAGTGAATTTAAATTAGACTTCAATCGTTACTTCAACGAATCTATCGCCATTTAGCTACTACGGGCGTCCTGCAGAATCACTTTAACCTGATCGGTTGTGACATCTGAAGGGCATACGCCTTTACTCACAAGTACATTGCGAATTTGCTCTGCATCGTTAGCGGCTAATACATTGCTATTTCGTTGGATATAACGAGTAAGCTGCTGCTGTAATTTTCGTGTTAAACAAGACATCTGCGCATTTAAACCAGTTAGTTATCTATCAGTTAAAATAGGTATGCCATGTTAGGGCATACTCAGTACTACATCTCTTCTTAATAAAAAGCATATAGCAAGCCACATAATTAAAAATGATAAAAATCAAGGTGTTAATTTCAGCATTCAAGGTTTTTTACAGTTACTGTTAAATTTTTCGACACTCATATCCATGGTATTCGCCATGTATTTGACCCTTCTGAAATGGCTAAATAGTGATATTGAGATGAAATAGCGGCTAACTCGAATGCTCGGCATACTAGGGGACTCGCCCATGTAATTAAACCTCAGCGATAGTGGAAATGCTGCTTATATATGCAGTTAGGTTGTAAAGCACATGAAGTGCGATTGTCAGAAGTTTAAGAGCTTCTGTGTTTCACATGAAACACAGGAGCGGGCATGTATTCGAGAAGTAAGAAAATGAGTAACACAATTATTTTTCATATTATGGCGGCGACATTAACCTTTGTATGTCAGATTTACGCTCAGCTAGCAAGGTCACGAAGCTAGACACGGTTGGATTCATGGGAGAGTGCTTAAACTGAGCAACGAATGGAATAGGTACGCTAATTTCATTGATTTTAACGAAAGCACAACTATTGCTAACCAATCGTTTGATGCAATAGGGTGCCACGCCTATACCGAGACCTGCACCCACTTCAACCAGCAAGGTTTGCATTGAACGTGGCTGGCTAGAGATCGCAGGCGTCACGCCGGCCGCTTCAAATGCATTCAATGTTTGCCCGTATATACCAACAGCGCAATGCGGGGAATGCCGCTGAAGCAATAATCTAAGCGCTGTTCAGCTTGAATAAATTTATGGGTATGTGTTTACTCTATATTCGCTATCTGCTCGCGCATTTGTTCAATCAACACTTTTAGTTCCACTGCGGATTGGGTGATGTCGCTATTGATTGACTTAGAGCCTAGTGTATTTGACTCACGGTTGAACTCTTGCATCATAAAATCTAACCGACGACCTACAGGGCCGCCTTTTTTTAAAATTTTACGGGTTTCACCAATATGTGATACTAAGCGGTCTAGCTCTTCCGCTACGTCGACTTTTTGCGCCAGCATGATCATCTCTTGCTCTACGCGGGTGGCATCAAGTTCAATCTTAGCCTCTTCAAAGCGGGCAAGAATCTTGTCTTTTTGCCACTTGAGCACATCAGGCATGTGCTGGGTCACTTTATCGACTTCCACTTGAATGCCATCAAGACGCTGTTCGATCATCGCTCTAAGGTTGGTACCTTCGGTGGCGCGGGCCGTAATAAAATCACTTAACGTGGCGTCGAATTCAACTAAGACATCGGCTTGAATCCCTTCCATATCAGTTTCTTCTGCGGCGATAACACCAGGCCAGCGCAGTACGTCTAATGGGTTTACACCTGATGATTGACCATGAGATTGCACCCAGTCAGCTGCGTTCATCACTTGGCGAGCTAAATCTTCATTCAAACTTAATTTACCGACCGCTGCATCGTTTGCTACAAAACGTAACGCACATTCTACTTTTCCGCGCTGTAATTGTTTACGAAAACGTTCACGCAATATGGGCTCTAGGCTTTTGAATTGCTCTGGAAGACGAAAGTAGGTTTCAAGAAAACGTTGGTTAACAGAGCGGATTTCCCATACGGCTGTACCCCACTGTGCTTTAAGTTCGCGACGGGCAAATGCGGTCATGCTGTAAATCATTAGGTTCATTCCTTGGTGAAAACTAATGGGTATTATACCCCTGTGACACCCATGCGCGATAGCTAACATTTTTTCAAACGTTTTCAGTGGCAGAATAAGTGCAACATTGGCCATATTTTTGTAAGAACCCGCGGCATCAATTCGGTATAATGCGCGCAAATTATTTATAGGAGTTATCCATGCGCCCGAACGACAGAACCGCAAGCCAAATTCGCCCAGTTACTATTACCCGTAATTTCACTTGTCATGCAGAAGGTTCTGTATTGATTGAGTTCGGCAACACGAAAGTATTGTGCAACGCCTCTGTGACTGAAGGTGTGCCCCGTTTCATGAAAGGCCAAGGTAAAGGCTGGGTGAATGCTGAGTACAGTATGTTGCCACGTGCGACCCATACTCGTTCAGATCGTGAAGCGGCTCGTGGTAAACAAGGTGGTAGGACATTGGAAATTCAGCGGTTAATCGCTCGTTCGTTACGTGCCGCGCTTGATTTAAAACTGCTTGGCGAAAACACCATAGTTGTAGATTGTGATGTCATTCAGGCTGATGGCGGTACACGCACTGCATCCATCACTGGCGCGTGTGTGGCACTTGTTGATGCGCTTACATGGATGCGCAGCAAAGGGATCATCAAAACCAACCCTATGAAGCACATGATCGCGGCGATTTCTGTGGGTATATACAAGGGCAATGCGATTGCTGACTTGGAATACACAGAGGACTCAGAAGCAGAAACCGATATGAATGTGGTGATGACCGATACGGGTAAAATGATCGAAGTACAAGGTACTGCTGAAGGCGAACCTTTTAGTATTGAAGAAATGCATGAAATGCTAGAGCTGGCAAAACACGGTATCCGTGAATTGTTTGACGAGCAAAAAGCTGCACTTAACTAAGAATTGGCCAATCAACATCTCAATACATAGGTAGATTAATGCTAGATTATCAAAAAGAGTTTATTGAATTTGCCTTGGGCCGTGGTGTGCTCAAATTTGGTGAATTCACTTTGAAGTCTGGGCGTAAAAGCCCGTACTTTTTCAATGCAGGTTTGTTTAATACAGGCCGTGATTTGGCTAAATTAGGCCAGTACTATGCTCAGGCACTGCAAGCGTCGAATATTGAATACGATTTGTTATTCGGCCCTGCTTATAAAGGGATCCCCATTGCAACAACAACCGCTGTAGCATTAGCTGACAAGCACGATGTTGATAAGCCTTACTGCTTCAACAGAAAAGAAGCCAAAACCCACGGTGAAGGTGGAAATTTAGTGGGGAGCGCGTTAGCTGGCAAAGTGATGTTAGTGGACGACGTGATTACAGCGGGCACGGCTATACGTGAATCGATGGCGTTAATCGCTGCCCATGATGCGAGTCTAGCGGGTGTGTTGATTGCACTTGATCGCCAAGAGAAAGGCCAAGGTGAGTTGTCTGCCATTCAAGAAGTTGAGCGAGATTTTGCTACGAAAGTGGTGTCTATTGTTAGTCTGGCTGATCTAATCGAGTACTTACAAACCCAAGCTTCAGCGCAACCTGAGTTGGCTGAGCATTTGGCAAATATCAAGCAATACCGTGTTGATTATGGGATCTGAAGTGACATCCGATAATTTTGGGGATGCTAATCACCAGCTTGATGCTATTGGTTTACGTTGCCCCGAGCCTGTGATGATGGTGCGGTTAAGTATACGTAATATG
This sequence comes from Paraglaciecola sp. QJM3NY_14, assembly GCF_056173245.1. Taxonomy (NCBI): domain Bacteria; kingdom Pseudomonadati; phylum Pseudomonadota; class Gammaproteobacteria; order Alteromonadales; family Alteromonadaceae; genus Paraglaciecola; species Paraglaciecola sp. QJM3NY_14. Next base: position 5,083,837 of record NZ_CM149664.1, on the reverse strand, counting down.
CAACTTGGGGAGACGTTGGCAATCAGTGCCGACGATCACTCTACTACCCGCGACATCCCTAGCTTTTGTCGCTTTATGGGGCATACTTTACTTGCCAGTGACGTGGACACAAAGCCCTATCGTTACTTGATCCGCAAAGACCAAAGTTAGTACTTACTTTCTATATTTATTTAAAGCAATCTAATTCGTTACGAACCGCTGTTCTAAACAGCAGCGGCTTGCAACAATAGATTCATTAAAATGCGTTTACTGTGAGTACAATCACAATGCAGTTCTTCAGCGCATACGTTGTGCTCAGCTAACAAGCGTTTAAGTACGTCTACCCGTAATTGAATGGGCACGAACTGTTCTTGGTCTCGTGACTTAGGGCTATAAGTTTGCATGTTCTATCCACCCGTTATAAAGATTAATGAAGAGCGTGTTCCTCGTTGAGCTGCGAATGCATAAACTTCTGATGAAAGCCCGCCCCTAACGCCAAAGACTTAATACAATCGATAATACAACGCTGTAGTGTAGGTTGTTGGTAACTTAGGGTCAGTTCTGGCTTGAGGCGTTTTTGTGCCTGCTCGTAGACGGCTAAGCTAAGGGTCTTTTTTCCTAGTTTTTGCAGAGTATCGGCCAATAGCACTGCGGTGGCGGTGAAATCAACAATGTTTGAAGAGGTTTGCCTTTCAGCTTGGGTCATCACTATTTCAGCGGTTTCATAGGCGCAACCAAGGTAAGGTAACGCTTGTTGCCAAGCACCTTGCTCACGATAGTATTGGCCTGTGTCTTGGGTTTCACGCAGATGAGTATGTGCGGCCATGGGGTTGGTTGCTAACCACTGGCGGTGGTTGGGGCATAGAAAGTTCTGTGACATATCGATTCTCGTGTTAATTGCGTAAAATCAAATTAACGCAAATGAGAATGATTATCAATTATTATTGTTAAATTATTTAACCTTTCTTGAGTGACCTAGAATAGGTACTCAAGGAAGGTTAATAGCGGTTTTCAACTAATTGTTTTAGTTAGTTAATTTTTCACTACGTCTTTTTGAACTAGGGCTTTTTAAATTTTAGCGTCCAGCGATCGGTATTCCCTGTTACGCTTTTTGCACCGACTTCAAACCTAAGCTCATCGTCTTCTCTGTAATGTAAATCGCTGACATCCACCAGCTCAAAGCCTGCCTGCTGAATTTCATGAATGGCCAACACTGGGTCTACTCTGCGGCGATTTGCATTACTCGCTGGCTCGTTATGGCGCGCAGTATGGTCAACGACCGCATAAATACCGCCTGACTTGAGTGCAGCAAAAGCGACTTCATTCATTTTACGGCGGCCTTGTTCATTAAAATTATGGTAATTACGAAACGTAAGCACCATATCTATATTGCTTACACCGAGTGAATCAACATCAAGAGAATAGAAACGGGCCCCATCTTCGCGCCACAAGCGGGCATTTTGTGCAGTCACTTTCGCTTTTTCAAATCCAGGCTCTTTAAATAATGTGTCACCAACGTGATTTGCGCCTATTGCTGCATAGTATTGGCCTTCATCATTAACCACTGGGGCTAAAATCTTGGTGTACCATCCCCCCCCTGGAATAAGCTCAACAATGTGCATATCAGGTTTTAATCCAAAGAACGCTAAGGTTTCTAGGGGTTTGCGGTTATCGTCCCGTGCGGTCTCTTGGGTGCTTCTTATGTCACTGGCCATGGCGGCCTGGACCTTTTCTTTAAGGGGGGGCTGATCGGCCATTACCGAGCCTGCAAATAAAAAACTGCTGGCAGTCAAAACAGTTAATGCTAGTTTGCTCAATTTCATGTGTCGCTCCAAAGTGATAAATAGTGTTGTGGCGCTAAGGGGTTCAAATAAGTCACCGAGTTGGGCGTGCCGCGCTATGTTCTTATTAAGGCAACCCAACCCGATTGTTCTCAATTTCTATGCTTCAGGTGTTTTATATATCTGGCCGTTTTTCATCACAAAGCTGATCTGCTGCATCCTTTTGATATCGTCTAGCGGGTCACCTGATACCGCGACTAAATCTGCTAACTTGCCATCTTCTATGGTGCCTAAAGAATCGAGTTGGTCGATTAATATTGCGCCATGATAGGTTGCAGCTCGAATAGCCTCTATGGGTTTCATGCCTGCTTCGACCATAAGCACAAACTCTAAGCCATTATCACCGTGAGCGGATACACCTGAATCCGTACCAAACGCAATTTTAACCCCGGCTTTATGTGCATTAGCCAACGTTTGTAGAATCAGAGGCCCTATAGTCGCGGCTTTGGGGCGTACTAACTCTGGAAAGAAACCATCAATTTTGGCCTTCTCAGCTACCCAATTACCAGCCATCACTGTAGGAACATAGTAAGTCTGATGCTTTTTCATTAGTTTGAAGGTTTGTTTGTCCATGTAGGTGCCATGCTCGATGGATGTCACACCTGCTTCAATCGCGCGCTCCATGCCTTCTTTACCGTGCGCATGAACGGCGATTGTCATACCATAATCTTTAGCGGTATCAACAATAGCCTTTAATTCATCGTCCATAAACTGCGGATTCTGACCACTTTTAGCGACAGATAAAACCCCGCCAGTGGCCGTGATTTTGATTAAGTCTGCGCCGTCTTTATAGCGTTGACGAACGGCTTTACGTGCCTCTGCTACGCCATTAATTACGCCGTCAGCGGCGCCTGGGTCACCTTGAATTTTCTTTGCTGTACCGTTGGTCGGGTCAGCATGCCCACCCGTTGTGGCAATTGATTTTGCCGCTGTAAAAATACGTGGACCTTCCACGACACCTTTGTTGATCGCATTGCGTAGGGCTACCGACTCGTTATAACCATCGCCTAAGTTGCGAATAGTGGTGAAACCCGCCAGAAGTGTACGCTTGGCGTACTGAACGCCTTTTATGGCATAGTCGGCTTCATTTAGGGTAAAGCGCTCCATGTAACTCGATGGACCATTGTGTTGCGAGGTAACGTGGGTGTGCATATCCATCAAGCCAGGCATAAGGGTGTGCGTTTTAAGATCGACCAGTTCATCTTGTTCGCCGCCGGAAATATAGCCTTGATGGATTTTGCTGATTTTATTGCCATCGACCACTACGGTCACTTCACTCATTACCCTGTCTGAATTGGCGGGGATAAGCTTGCCTGCTTGTATATAGGTGGCCGCTAGGGCTTGGGTGCATATCAGCGAAGCGGCTAAGGCAACGCTGATCATTGAAACTCGCATAGTATTATTCTCGTTTTAGCTAGTGAGTGTTCAGATTAGGGGAATAAGGTCGGCAGGTCAAAACGATGCTGGGCACTAAATGTTAACAAAATGTTATTTCGATAAGCCATCTACAAAACAATGATTTCAATGAGCAAAAGTCAACTAGAAGGGGTAAAAACGCAGGGTAATTAGAGCTTACCTAGGCAAAAACGATAACCCCCACTACTGATAAATAAGGCGTCGTCTTCTTGCTCGGCTTGTTCAATTAATTGGTAGTAAACGTTTTGATGCAATCGCGCCCATAAATTGCCCCTTACTTTGATATAAGGCAAAGCAAGGTTATTTTTGCTGTCTTGTTTGAGTTCAACAGGATTTTGCGCGCTAACGATTATTTGCTCTTCAGTCTGAGTCGTAAATACCAGTAAATCACCTTGTTGTTCCCATTGGGTGATCACGTAAGGTACGTCTTCTACTGTAATACCGAGCTTTTCTACTGGGGTGACCAAAAAGTATTGGTCACCCTCTTTTTTTAACACACTAGCAAACAGTTTCACCAACGCTTTTCGACCGATAGGCGTACCCATGTAAAACCAGCTCCCATCGTGTTTTATGACGAGATCCATATCGCCACAAAAATCTGGGTTCCACTTATCAACCGGTGGCAGCTTGCCTTGTTGATCGCCAAGCTGCTTTTGTAGTGTTGCTAAGTCCATATTGACTGAAACCTATTCTTGATCTGCAGCGATAGCGGTCTTAAGCTCTCGCAGTTTGGCTTTAATACGGCGCATATTTTCAGGACCGGTGCGCAGTAATTGTTTTTGGGGTGACGCTAAGGCTTCTAAACGTTCATCTTTAAACTTGAACATGACGCTGTCAGTATAAACCTCGACAGGAACAGGCACTTCTGGCGTATCAAGTAATAAGTCGATGGCATCGAGTAGAGTGTCATCGAAATCCTGCCCAGGACTGCTGATCTCTCCAAATATCTCGTTGATAGCGGGCTTGTATTCTTGATAAAGCTGCTCTAACGACTCAGGATCAAGTGACTCAAGTACATCAACATAAGGGGTATAGCGCTTGTAGCTAGCTGGGTCTATCCATTCTTTGTCTGCTTGTTGAAAAGTGCGAAACGTTTGCTCAGGCTTTTTTAATACCTGATGATTCGCGGGTAATTCTTCATCTGCCAAATTGTTGGTGGTGATAACAAAGCGTTGTAGCAAGTCGTCATTCACCAGTAAACGGGCTAGCTCGCCATAATCTGATAATTTTAATAGTTCGGTTTTGACCGCGCCGTCGCTGGTATCAAGTGGCTCCGGCTCAGGGATAGGCTCTGGTGCTGCTTCTGGCTCAGGCAATTCTTCTGGCTCTTGTGCCATAGGTTCTTCTTCTGGCAAAGGTAATGGAGCAACTTCAGGAATAGTGGTAACAGGCACTTCAACCGGAGGCTCAGGCTCAACTGGTTTGTCAGCAGGCCAGAAAAGCACAGCGCCAATCACTACGATTAATACAACCGCGATCGCTACATAAGGCACTAATGATTTATTTTTTACGTCTTCTTCACTCATAAAAACTCCTTTAGAGGCATCAACTTGGCCTGAAACTGTGACTGTGCACATTTACACTTTATCAAGAGCACTTCGCTTTATACTGGCTAACTTATAGTGTTGTGATAAAAGATCAATCTATCAAGGGCTATATATCTCAATTCGTTGAAATTATACCAATTCCATTAATTTTCGCTGAGTGGCTAATTATTTTATGGAGTGGGTATTAATCTGACAGGCTGCAACCTTGTTAAACTCTGTTCTTATAATCTTTTGAATTATGGCGTTGTTGAACTTTGTTAATAAAATGTTGCTAACGAGCATCGAACACCTTAATTTAGAAGGTATTAGTCGAAATAAGTTCGTTTAGGCAGCTATGCAATGAGTTATATAATTTACGCCATACCCTTTTTCTTTTTATTGATTGCTTTAGAGCTAGTGGCTGAGTATTTCAGAAAAACAGATTACTACCGGACTAATGATGCGATTAATAGCTTAACGGCGGGAGTGTTGAGCCGTATGTTCGGAATTTTGAAAGCCTTAGTACCCTTTACTTTATACGTGGTCTTATATGATAACTATGCGCTTTTCACCTTGGGAGATAACATCTGGCTAGGGCTGATTGCTTTTGTGCTATATGACTTTTGCTATTACTGGAATCACAGATTTGGCCATGAAATGAGTATTTTGTGGGCCGCTCATGTGGTGCACCACTCTAGTGAAGAGTACAACCTCACCACCGCCTTGCGACAAACGAGCGGCAGTTTTTTAAGTTGGATATTTTACCTACCCTTAGCCTTTCTCGGTGTCGACCCGATGCTGCTGCTTACCGTGGGCTCACTCAATCTTATTTATCAGTTTTGGGTGCACACACGTCACATTGGCAGGCTAGGCTGGTTGGAATGGATATTCGTAACACCCTCTAATCATCGAGCTCACCATGCGCAAAACCAGATCTATATCGACCGTAATTACGGGGGAGTTTTTATTATATGGGATCGGTTGTTCGGCTCATTTCAAGATGAGTTGGACGAAGAGCCCCCTATTTACGGGATCCGCAAAGCGCTACACAGTTGGAACCCTATCTATGCCAATACCCATATTTATCAGCAACTCATAAAGGATAGCTGGCGAACCAAAGCGTGGTCAGACAAATTCAAAGTATGGTTTGGTAAAACTGGCTGGCGCCCCGCTGATATGGAGCGCGATTATCCTCTGGGGCGGGTAGATTTAACGCGTTTTAAAAAGTTCGACATAGCCATTTCAACACGACGTAAAACTTATGCACTGTTACAGCACGGGCTAACGACTTTTATAGGCTTAGTATTTTTATTAAATATTACCCATTTAGCGCTTATGCAACAGGTACTCGTAATTGCTTGGGTCATATTCGCCAGTCTGTCAGTAGGTGAAGTATTGGCGATGAAAGTATCAGGTTGGTGGCTAGAGGTAGCAAAATACGTAGTGTTAATAAGTGTGCTCGTGACTCAGCCGATCCCTTTATGGCTAATGTTAAGCATTTCACCTTTTACTGTGCTGAGTATTACTATGTGGCCGAGCTTAAAAAGAGAATATACCAACATCGTTGAGCAAAAAGAAAATATGGCGATTACTGGATGATCTGACTTCATCCTATGTGAGTAAAAAGACCATCAACTGCAAAACGATCTTGGCATGTGCTGAAGGTCATACTCACTGGAGTCATTATGCTAAAGTATATCTTACAAGACATTATGTCAAACAAACCTAACATTGAGGTAGCCTCAGTTGAGTCTCACGACATGAGCCTTTATATTTTGCGCTTAACCATAGCAGGCAAGCAAGGCGTGGTGTATGACAAGTCGACGCATAGGCCAATGTCATTTAGAAGCACGGAGCATATCCGCGACGCGCTAAGTGAATGCTGCGTTAATCATGCTGAGTTGATTCACTTGTCACCCTATGACGAAATGATTGGCAATCCAAAATCTGAACGCGCTATGGTATTGCCGTTCTCAATACATAACCAAGCATAATTAAGCTTAGCGATTTTCGATAGTGTTATGTACGAAAAGGTAAGCGTAATAACAACACAACGCCACGATCACGCCTATGCCAAGAATTGAACCCCAAGCAACCGGATCGGTTAATATTAATGCCATCATGATTATTTCCCCTCAATGATTTGATAACGTAATGCTAGCGGATCGCTGAGGGGCAGAATTGATCTGAATCAATTTTTACAATGGCTTAGTGGCTTTTCGCTTCGATGATTTTTAACCAGTGAGTCCATATATTTAATTGGTCCAGTGTTAACTTTATACACACTAACAAAGGTACTGCTAACAAAACGCCGACTGCACCCCACAACCAACCCCAGACCAACAACCACAAGACAACGATAAGCGGATTAAGCTGCATATTACGACCTAGCACGGTAGGAGTAATAAACTGAGACTCAATAAGATTTAACCCAAAGTAAACGGCTGGAGGAATAAGCGCAGTCACCTGCACGCCAAACTGAACTAGGCCTGCTAGGGTTAAAATGGTTGCTCCAATAAGTGAACCTACATATGGAATAAAGTTTAATAGACCTGCCAATACCCCCCAAAGAAGCGCATCTTCAATGCCGATTAAGTACAACACAAAAGCCGTGCTCAGACCAAGACCGGCGTTGATAATACTGACGGTCACTATGTAGCGAGATAATTCTTTTTGAATGGTCGCCACTAGGCATCGCGCTTGATCTTTATCGGTAATTTTCGGAAAGTGCTGGATAAACGCTTCAAATAGTTGAGGGCCAAAAATAAGCAAGAAAAGTGTTAAAATAACCCCTGTCATTAGCTGAGCCAATATTAAAGGGGTACTTGATAGCACAGAGAGCATGATCTCTAATCCCCCTTGCTTTAAGCGTTGAGACATCACGTTTTCATCTTTCTCAACGGGCCTCTGTTCTGCCTTATTTTTGAATAAACCGAAGAAGCTAAATTCTTCATCATCGGCTTTAGCCGACAGGTTACTTTCGTTTTCACCTTCCATAGCATCACTGATCGAATCGAGTTGCTCGGTAACATGTTGGGTCAACTCCGGTACTAACTTGGCCCATTTTTGTGCTGGCTCAGCTAGTTCTGCGCCAAGAAACGTAAAAGGCGCTATCAAAGTCGAAACAAGTAAAAATGCAGACACTGTTCGAGGAATATGTAAACCTTGTAGCGCAGCGACAAGTGGGCTCAAAAGCAGCGCTATAAGTGAAGTAACGACCAGAGGCATCAATAGACTTTGGGTGAAATAGAGCGTGTATAAAACGCCTAAGAAAAGTAACCAAACCGCAGGTTCAGTTCTTTTTGCTCCTGGTTGACCAGAAAGTGTTGCCATTGATGTCTCTTAGAATGTAGGTAATTGTTTATAGAATACACGGGAAATGTATTTGGTGAGATATAAAAATGCCCGTTAGAACTTTCGGGCATTGGTGTTTGGTATGTTATGCGTTTGACTTAATCAATGATGCTCAAACTCAACCTTTAAAAGCTCAATAGAATCTTCAAAAGTCAGGGTTTGAATATCGCCCTTACCTTCTACATTGATGGTATTGATTTGGCTGGGCCATAGATCACGCAACGCGTTGTGGCTAATCACTAGGTTATCCAATTGCTCGGGTTCAGCTGTTTCTTGATACACCCAGAAGAATTTACCTTCCATTTCAAAGCCAGCGGATTTAAGTGGTATCGATTGGCCATTTTCTTTGCTCATAGCAAAGCGCTTGCTCACGTAATCGCTAAATTGTTGTTGCGTTTTAGCTGATCCAATAATGTCTGCATTTTTACCAAAAATATGCCGTACAGCATGCTCTGCGTCATGTAGGTTAAACCTATGCATCACTTCTATGTTTTCAGTGCGAGGATTAAACAACACGGTACTAATGGCTGTTTTCTGTTGATGTGCAAAAACCGCACTTGTTGCTATCAGCAACAAAGCGGTTAAGGTACGTATGAACAATTTAGGCATGACTAGTCGTCATTCTCGTCTTCGTCATCGCCTTTGAGCTCAGTTTTGATGTCTTGCATGATATCGCGAGACACTTTCTTAGTGCTCTTCTTCGCTTTGTAAGCTTCGATACGTGAAGGAATAATCTTACGAGGGTAATCATTATTGCTTACATCAACGTCGGCGGTTTCCCAACGCGGATCGACTGAAACGCTAACCAATTCTTTGTCCTTGTCAGTCACGATCAATTTGCTCACCGCTTTAGGGGTTCGACGCCAGATTTCAGCTGGGATGTATTGATTCTCCTTGCTGCCATCGGCAAAGGTAAGCTCAAGAATGATTGGCATGACTAAGCCGCCTTTGTTTGAGAAATCAAGCACGTAATAGTTTTTGTCTTCTTTGACGGCACGATCAAATGCTGTGCGTTCCCAAGGCTCAAGGTCTTTTAGGAATTTGTTGTATTTATTACGTTCTTTGTTGGTCACTGTGAAGCGATCATTCTCGTCGTAGAAGTCGGTAATGTCAGAGAATCTGTCAACCCAAAGCTCTTTACCTTCGGCTTTATTACGCTCGTCGGTCAAAGACAGAGGCTTATCTAACTCTTCTTGGCGCTGACGATCAAAATCGATGTCTGGATTTTTGGTATCTAAACGCAGTTTAGAGATCTTATCCAAGGAGATATCAACGTGATCTGTGGTGTAAAACCATCCACGCCAGAACCAATCTAAATCAACACCACTGGCTTCTTCCATGGTGCGGAAAAAGTCTGACGGTGTTGGGCGCTTAAACATCCAGCGTTGGGCGTATTCTTTAAAAGCAAAATCAAATAGCTCACGACCAAGAATAGTTTCACGCAATATATTAAGGGCCACGGCTGGTTTGGTATACGCGTTAGGGCCAAGGTGCAATACGCTATCAGATTGGGTCATCACAGGCACCTGAGATGAAGATTTCATGTAACCTACTACATCACGCGGCTCCACACCCCAAGGAATTGTTGGATCCCATTCGCGACCAGCAACGCCATCTAAAAAGCTGTTTAACCCTTCATCCATCCATGACCATTGACGCTCATCTGAGTTAACAATCATTGGGAAGTAGTTATGTCCTACTTCGTGAATAACGACGCCAATCAAGAAGCGCTTTTCAGCCTGAGAATAGGTACGGCTGCCGTCGTCCTGTAATTCAGTACGCGGGCCGTTGAACGAAATCATGGGGTATTCCATGCCACCGACAGGACCATTGACCGATTGCGCCGTCGGGTAGGGATAATCAAATGAAAAGCGAGAGTACACATCTAATGTATGCACTACTGATTCAGTCGAATATTTCTTCCATAAATCGCCGCCTTCTTTAGGATAAAAAGACATCGCCATGACTAATGACTGCTCTGAACCTTTTTGTGGATGACCTTTGGCATCCCACATGAACTTACGTGACGATGCCCATGCGAAGTCGCGTACGTTTTGAGCACTGAATTTCCAGGTTTTTTCTTTACTGGTACCGGCCTTTTCATTTTCCAATGCTTCATCAGCGGTTACGACAAACACAGGACGTTTTGCGGTTTCAGCTTCTTTCAAGCGCTTGCGCTGAGTTGAAGTAAGTACTTGCTTAGGGTTTTGTAGCACACCTGTAGAGCTTACGATGTGATCCGCTGGAACGGTCATTTCAACATCATAATCACCAAATTCGAGAGTGAATTCACCGCGGCCAATAAACTCTTTATTGGTCCATGCTTCATAGTCCGTATAAGCGTGTAGGCGTGGGAACCACTGGGCAAGTAAGAAGATATCATTGCCGCCATCGCGTTCGTCATCAGGGAAATGCTCATAACCAGAACGAGCCGATACGGCATCTTCTTCCACTATGTTGTAAGCAAAATCAATCGCAAAATCGACAGACTTTCCAGGCGCTAAAGGCTGTGCCAAATCGATACGCATGTTCGTGCCGACAATAACGTGGTGCAGCTTAGAACCTGTAGAATCAACGACTTTTTGAATGTCGTAGCCAAGTTCATGATCGGCCACAAATTGGTCTCGGCGCAATGCGGCTAAGCTTAGTTGTGCAGGCTTACTGCTGGTCGCGCCTTGAGTAGCAGGACCACGAGCCCCTATACCACCAAAGGTGGTCGTCATAGCTGACATGGAGTCATTTCTAAATTTATTTTGATCTAACTGCAGCCACAAATATCTTAACGTGTCAGGCGAGTTATTTTTATAAGTAATGCTTTCACTGGCTTCTAAACGACGCTTTTTCTCGTTTAAATGCACTTTAATTTTGTAGTCTACAGCTTGCTGCCAATATTGATGCCCCGGTTGCCCAGCGGCGTTTCGGTATACATTTGGCGTAGGAAGTGACTCATCTAACTGGCGGAACTTATCTTTAAAGTCGCCTTTGGTTTGTTCGATAGCGGCATTCGCAGCACTGATCGATAACAGCGAAATTAACGCTGTAGTGACTATTTTATTAAACATTTGATTCCCTGATTTTGTATTTCGAGCTGCATTGAATTCGTTATTATTTTCCAACACGAAGGTGATAATATAACAAAAAAATCAGCAAATCTTGAACACGTGAACAATCGCGCACAATAACATTGTAAGCAAATTGTACACATAAGCTGACTTTTACCTTCAAATTGTGAGATTGGTATTTTAGCGGGTTTATCTGATAAATATAATTTCTTCCTAAAAGACCATAGCTTATAACGACTAATACTTGTTTCTAGGCGGGTTTGTCGTACTCTAAAGGCATATTAACTCGGTAGGATTTCTCATGTCACAACTCTCGTGGCAACGGGCCGTTATCAAAGTCGGTAGTGCCCTTATCGCCCCTGACGGCAAAGCGTGTAGTAGTAAATACTTGTTACCCATAGCGCAATTTATTGTGACCAGCCGCGCTCAGGGGAAAGAGGTGATTTTAGTCTCTTCAGGTAGTGTTGCAGCTGGACGCGGTAAAATTGGCTATAAACATCACCCATCGATCGCTGAAAAGCAGGCGATGGCTGCGATTGGGCAAACGCATATGATGGCGAATTGGGCGCGTTTATTTGATTTCGACTGCGCACAAATCTTGCTGACGTCTGATGATCTGCATAATCGCACGCGCTACGTCAATATCAAAAACACGTTACGAGAACTGCTGCGTAACAATGCGCTACCAATCGTGAATGAAAACGACACGGTTGCTATTAATGAATTAAAAGTAGGCGACAATGATAACTTAGCGGCTTATACCGCGTTAGTTGCCCAAGCTGATACTTTGATTATTTGTTCTGATATTGATGGCTTGTATGAAGCAGACCCAAGGCAAAACCCACTTGCCAAGTTCATTCCGACGGTACATGAGATTGATCAAAGTATTCATGACTTAGCCGGTGGAGCCGGTACAAGTGTGGGTACTGGAGGCATGCGCACCAAAATTCAGGCCGCCGAGAAGTGTGCTAAAAGTGGGATCCAAACGTTAATCGTCAACGGCCGCAATCCAGATGTGTTTGAGCAACTTGCTCAAGGGCAGCAGCCGGGAACGTTATTCTTGCCCATGAAAAACCAAGACGGTGCTCGTAATCAGTGGTTACGGCATACGTTGCGCTCAAAAGGTACGTTAGTCATTGATGAGGGGGCTCAGAAGGCGCTGATCCATAAAGGCGCTTCGCTGCTTCCTTCAGGTATTACCAGTGTCTTAGGGGCGTTTAAACCCGGTGAAGCGGTTGATATTCGGTTCAAAGACCAGATAATAGGGAAAGGCCTTTCCCTATATGGCAATAGTGAGTTGCAGCAAATAAAGGGGCAACGAAGCGATAGAATCGAACCTATTCTGGGTTATTCATCGGGTGAGGTTGCCATTCATCGTGACGATTTGGTTTTACTCTAGCTATCGCGGTTCAACGAAGTTTGTTATCAATTTAAAAGGTGTTTAAGAATGGAATTTTCAATCGCTCAAGCGGCCAAAGCGGCACGTATTGCCTCGCGTCAGGTAGCTAAACTGTCTGCCACTCAAAAAGAAACACTGCTAAAAGACATCGCAGAGCGGATGTTGGGCCAAACTGAAACCATTATTGTAGCCAATGAAAAAGATTTAGCAGCCGGGCGAGATAACAATTTGGACGATGCCATGCTTGATCGTTTATTACTGACGCCGCAGCGCATCCAAGGTATTGCAAATGCGGTTTTTGATATCGCAGCGCAAGCAGACCCCGTGGGCAGTATTGACCATATGCAACAAATGCCGAGCGGCATTCAAGTAGGGCGAATGCGTATTCCCTTAGGCGTGATCGCTATGATTTACGAGTCTCGCCCGAATGTGACTATTGATGCCGCAGCGTTATGCTTAAAAGCCGGTAACGCCGTTGTATTACGCGGCGGAAAAGAAGCCCTACATTCGAACTTGGCGCTTGCCGCGTGTATCAGTTACGCCTTAGAGAAGCACGAAATTGACCCCGCTGCAGTGGTTGTTGTGCCAAATCCTGACCGCGCAGTCATGAATGAACTGATGACCCTTAACGAAGATATTGATTTGATTATTCCACGGGGTGGTGAAGGTCTGATTAGATTTGTAAGCGAAAATAGCAGAATACCTGTGATTCAGCATTACAAGGGCGTATGTCATTTATATGTGGATGATGCCGCTGATGAAAATAAGGCACTCAACCTACTAAAGAACGGCAAAACTCAGCGCACAGGCGTATGTAACTCACTTGAGACCTTGTTAGTGCATCAAGATATCGCTCCAACGTTTATGCCGAAGGTGAAAGCGTTATTTAACGAGCATAAGGTTAAGGTTCACGGCTGTGAGCGAAGCCTAGAATATTTCGATAATGCATCTCTTGCTACACAAGATGATTGGCATGCTGAGTACTTAGCGATGGAAATCGCAGTGCGTATAGTAGATGATTTTGATACTGCGATTGAGCATATTGAAACATACAGTTCAGGGCATACAGAGGTGATTGCCACACAAGACTTCAGCCGAGCACAGCAGTTTATTCGTACTTTGAATTCAGCCGTGGTGATGGCTAACGCCTCGTCGCGTTTCTCGGATGGCGGCGAATTAGGCTTAGGCGCAGAAATTGGTATATCGACAAGTAAATTACACGCTTACGGACCAATGGGCGCTGAGTCGCTAACCACTCAAAAATTTATTGTGTTGGGTGATGGTGAAGTACGCGGGTAGCTATTTCAATAGCCTATTAGATTAGCGCTTTTTATAAATATGATCAGGGCTCACAACTCGGGCCCTGCTTCACTTGGAGTTTACTGTGTACAAGGTGTTAGCGGCACTGCTGCTTACTTTTTTTCGAGCCAGGCTATCTGTGAATGATAAGGGCGCTGTTTGGGCCGTTATCACTAAGCGCACCAACATTTTCCGGCCGATATACGCTCTGAGCGCCATCATTTCGTCTTCGATGAACAGTTATTTTTTCGCCATACAGCAAAGAGTTAGTGTGTACTTGCTTACCTCTTCTCTGTTCATTTTTGATACCCTTTATTCATTTAAAATCAGATGTTTAATCACAACTGATGATTCTGTATCTTTCCTTAGCCAATTCTTCGCTGCTTGTTCCACCAGCTGCTTATTCCAATCTTCTGCGCTGTTTTTCATGTCTTCAGCCCATGGCAAGGTTAAACCCTATTCTATCGCAACTTTAAAAGGTAATTTTTATGAAACGAATAGTCGTTGTAGGCGGCGGGGCGGGTGGTCTTGAGTTAGTTGCTCAACTAAGCCGCTATTGTCGTAAGCACGCAGCTGTGGAGCTGGTCTTGGTCGATAAGGTCAGAACACATGTTTGGAAGCCACTTTTACACGAAGTGGCGGCTGGCATTATCGATAAAAACTCCGATGGAGTGGATTATCGCATTCATGCTAGTCGTCTTAAATATGAATTTCAGCAAGGCACATTGAAAGGTATCGATGAGCAAAATAAATCGATAGCGCTGGACGCACTTTATGATGAAGAAGGCCAGCTGATCCTGCCTGAGCGCAGTATTGAGTACGACATACTCGTATTAGCGGTTGGAAGTGTGAGTAATGACTTTGGTACGCCAGGCGTGAAAGAGCACAGCTATTTCTTGGATTCTTTAGAGCAAGCTGAGCGTTTTCATCGTGCGTTGCTCAACCAAATGCTGAAGGTCAACCAGCCCAATACTCAACAATCGATGCTACGAGTATCGATTGTCGGAGCTGGCGCAACGGGTACTGAGTTAGCAGCACAATTACATCATGTTGCAAATTTATCCCGGGCTTATGGTATGCCTGCCATGTCGGCCCAGCGCCTAGAGATCTCGATCATTGAAGCGGGCCCCAGAATATTGCCAGCACTGCCGGAGCGCATCGCCTATGCAGCCAAAAACGCGTTACAAAAAATTGGCGTAAAGCTGTATGAAGATACAAAAGTGACAAGGGCTGAGAAAAATGGATTTGTCACTGCTGATGACGAACTCATCGAAGCAGATTTAATGGTATGGGCAGCAGGTGTTAAAGCGCCTAATCTGATTAAAGAGCTCGATATGTTTGAAACCAATCGCGCGCAACAAATTTTGGTCGATCCGCAGTTAAGGGCTAAGAACCACCAAGACATATACGTGCTAGGTGACTGCTGTGCGTTTCAGCAAGAAGACGGTACTTGGGTACCCCCTCGAGCGCAATCTGCTCATCAAATGGCATCGACAGTGTACAAAAATATAGTTAATCAACTCCAAGGTAAGGAGTTTGAAAACTATCAATACAGTGATTATGGTTCGCTTGTTCACTTGAGTAAGTACAGCACAGTAGGCAGCTTAATGGGTAACCTGTCTAACAGCAGCATGTTTGTGGAAGGTAAGCTAGCGCGCTTGGTGTACACCTCACTCTACAGTATGCACCAGTTCGCAGTGCATGGATGGTTAAAAGCAACCCTAACCATGCTGAGTCGCAGAGTGAGCAAATTTGTTGGGCCAAAACTGAAATTACATTAACCGTCAATGAGTTACTAAAGCCAAGCACTCGTCTTGGCTTTTTCTGTTGCCTAAATCCTGCTCAAAGAGTATTTAATTAACCTCACACTTTACGAAAACTGTCAAATAATTTTACATTTAGAATCTACTAACTCCCGTTATTCATGATAACTATCTGTTTTTTGTGATGTTTTATCTTATGGTCTAGTAATTGCTTCGGCGCATCCCTGAATGATTTCGGTGTAAACAAAAGGATGTAATAAATGTTTGATTTCAAGAAGTTAGTAAAGGCCGTTACCCTCAGTGGTGTTATGGCAACCAGTATTTCTTCTCTCTCGGCAAACGCAAGTGTGTTATTGGAAGGTTGGGAGGGTGCAGGTGAGTCAGGTTTTGGCCAAATAGCACTAGAAAAAAATGATGATGGATCAAGCGGAGAAATTTTCTTCAACGATTATGAAGGCTTAGGTTTTGACTCGGGCGTTAACTTTTTCGGCCGTACTCACGATTCCTTCTACGTAAACAATAACGGCAATATTAGCTTCAATGGTGCTGTTGGTCAGTTCACACCAGATCCATTCCCCAACACTTTGATTGGAGATGATGACTTTGACGGCGGTGGCGATTGTGGTGTCGATTGTATTGATATGCCTCAAGCGCAAACTAATCCAGCATTTATCACAACCGAAAATGATGATATTCCAATGCCCGCTGATTTAAATACGATTGCTATGATCGCTCCTTTCTGGGCTGATGTAGACACAGGCTGTGACGACTGTGGTGACGTGTTTATTGGCTCGCCTAATGCTGAAACTATGGTTATCACTTGGGATGGTGTAGGTTTTTACCCTTCAGATAGCTCGCTAACGAATACCTTTCAATTAGTTCTGATTGACCGTGCTGACACCGGTGCTGGCAACTTCGATGTGGAGTTCCGTTATGAAGACATTAACTGGACTACTGGCGGTGCTTCAGACGGTGAGAACGGCCTTGGTGGTACACCTGCTCAAGCGGGTTATGATGCTGGTGATGGCGTAAACTTCTTCACACTTCCAGGTTCACGCACTGGTGAAGTCGTAAACTTAGATACAGCTGACAGCAACACAGGTACGGCAGGTATTTGGAAATTTGCCATTCGTGACGGTGAATTACCGGGTGACAACGCTGAAAACCCGCTTATTCCAGTAATTAATCCTGAAACACCAACTGACTACAACTTTGAATTCGTTATTATCGAGCCTGAAACACCGATTTTTATCGACCCAGATGTAGCGGTTGGTTATGACTATATCGTCAATAGCGGCCCCAGCATTACCTCGGTTATGTTACCTACTGGTTTTGGCGATGATGTTTATGACCTTTGGTTGTGGGATGTAGCCTTGATGGATTGGTACGATACTGGGGAAGATTTGCTTGGCGGTGTAAGGTTTGACTTCACCACCGCGGTTGACCGTTTCCGTATTCTTGGTATTGAGACTTCAGAAATGGTAGATCCAACGGATCCCAATGCATTTGTAACCGCATTGACCTTTGATGCAGCTGGCACAATTAACATGAACCAAAATGCAATTACCGAATTCGTTGACGACCCTCAGGCGGTATCTGCACCTGCTGGACTTGGTATCTTCGCGTTATCTTTGTTGGTATTCTTACGCGCAAGAAAGCGTCGCGCTTAAGACTTTATCGATTGAAAAGAGGAGCGATGGCTCCTCTTTTTTTTGCCTAAACGGAGTTGTGTAATGCGTTTTATTTTTGCTTTTTTTATTCTCGGCATAAGCATTTCTAGTGCGGTACAAGCACAGAGTAAGCAGAATTTTGGTTCGTGGAGTTTACTGTGTGGCGAGCACGGAAATTGTTCTGTTAGTCAGTTGGTGGCGATGGATCCTGAGGGAACGAAGGTCTTGCTGGGTGCCAACATAAATTTCTCTATGTCGAACAGCTTTCCCGTTTTAATGCTGCGTATGCCGCCAAATTTGAATAAAAGCAGCGGCGTTGGCATTAAGATTGATGATAACAACGCTATTCAAGTTGCCTTGTCCCAGTGCACATCTGTGGCATGTCAAAGTGTGATTAAAATCGATAAAACTTTGTTTGCGGAAATGCGTGGTGGTCAAGTCGCAAAAGTCGCATTCGCGTTAGAAAAAAGTAAGCAACTGACCTTACCTTTGTCACTTGAAGGGTTTGCAGACGCATATGCAGCTTTACTTGCTACGCGCAAAGCATCTTAATTTCTAATATTCGAGGTGGCTGTGTTCTATGCCCACCTCATGTGAACCATCTCAAATTAAGCACCTCATTCTTTCAACTGAGTCTCAATTATATTGTCGCTGCGATTAGACTCTCGTATTAGCGCCCGGCACCCGTCTTTATTAGTCTTAATGAAACTAAGACTTGTATCGACAGTCAATAGACTTTAAGTTTCTGAAAAATAGTACAAAAACTACGAACATTTAAAAGGATGTATTGCAATGGCATATGATTTTGGTACCAATACCTTAGGGATCAGTAACCCATTTAAACCTGAAGGTTTGGCTAAGGCGGTCAGTGGTGTGGCGATTGTCGTACTTGGGGTCATTGCGCTTTTAGGCGTGGCAGAAGACTTAAAGACAGACATGGTGTTGGCTTGGGTGAATGCATTACTGGGTTTAGCACTTCTTACCTTGGGCTTGCGGCATGCCGGTATAGGTTTGTTTCAACTGTTTAAGTATTTTGTTGGGCGCTCCGTGCCTACTTCTCTTGCTTACAATCATAATTCGAGTGAAAAGCAAAACGCCCAGCGTGAACGCTTGCAAACGGCCTATGACGCACAAGAATTAGAATCCATGTTAATGGGGC
Organism: Paraglaciecola sp. QJM3NY_14; assembly: GCF_056173245.1. Taxonomy (NCBI): domain Bacteria; kingdom Pseudomonadati; phylum Pseudomonadota; class Gammaproteobacteria; order Alteromonadales; family Alteromonadaceae; genus Paraglaciecola; species Paraglaciecola sp. QJM3NY_14. The sequence goes on along the minus strand of NZ_CM149664.1, from coordinate 5,065,369 downwards.
GAAAAAATGCCACCTTTACTGAGCCAGAAGGCTGGATTGCGCGCCTTATTCATACCCTATTGCCTCGCTTAATATTTAGCCCCTACCCGATCCGCAATTTTGTACAGGAGTTGGGCGGTTTAGTGTGTGCCACCATCGTTGGGTTAATCGCATTTGGCGCGGCTTACTTTGTGTCGGCATCTGGCTTAGTGGGTAATGCGGGGGTCATTATTACCCCTATTCTATCTGTATTGTTGCTAGTGTATTTGATTGCCCAGTGGCGAGGCACATCGCATTCACTAGCAGCGCCGAACATGCGCAAGTTACAAGCGAAGACGGCTGCCAGCCTAGCGAAATTACTCGTGTTTGCCATTGTGGTGCCGATTGCCATCGGTTTTGCTTACAACCAATTGGATGGCAGCACAGCTCAGGATGTACAGCAGGTACTAGCCGATGTGGTAGCGTTCGATGCATGGTGGAACTTATTGCTACTGATCGTACTCGTCTTGGCTGTTATCGCTTTGTCCTGGGTCATGATACGTGAGCGTTTAGCGCTGGCAAACCCGAGCACAGAAGTAAGTGAATTTCGTGAAAATTTACAAGAGTCGGTGCATCCGAACGAAATATTTATCAATATTGAAAACATCGTTTTAGCTAATCGTCGCTATAAAGAAATTCCCAATCGCATGTATCAAGAATTTGATCCTAAGCTACAAGAGCAAAGCCAAGGCAAGGGCAGTTTTAAGGGAAAACTGCTTATTGAAACGCAGCCAGAGTACAGTCAGTTAACCTTTAGCGAGAAGTTTAAAGCGTTTCGCCTTCTGGCAACGGTTGCCGCGCAAGTCATGATATTTGTCGGCGCTTTGTTATTCTTTTTTACTGTGCAAGATGGATATCAGTTGTATCAATTTATGGCTCAGCAGCTAATGAACATGGACGGCTTAAGCCAAGCTCGGGTTGACGTAATTTTGCAAGCATTTGGCTTGCAGCTAAGCGGATTTCTGGTTCTGCTGTTTAGTTGGTTAACCGTCTCTGCAGGGGCGACTATTTTGGCCAGAGGCACACATTTATTTTGGTCTGAAATGCAATTCAGTAGCCTGCTAATGTGGATGAAAACGGAGGGGACATTTACCGAAAGTAAGGTCTCTACTGGCATGTCTATTCATGATTCAACCCGCTCTGAAAATGTCGTGGTACGCAGCTCCATTACACCTTGGATCATTACCTCTCGCGTCATGACATCAACCTTTGCTACTACGGGTACTAAAAACTTGGAAATGCCACGTTATGTCATGCAAATGGACAAGAACAACCAAGAGCTACAAGGCATTGTTGGGGAAATTACCCAGTTTTTACGCAAGCGTGAAGCCATTGCTTCGATCACCAATGAGCAAGATTTATCCAGCGCTGAAAATATCTATCGGGTGAACGAAGCAAGCCGAGCGAAGCCTGAGCGATTAGAGGGTGAGACAAGCGAAGCGGAAAAACGCAAGCTTGAGGAGCAAGCGGCCGGTAAACTGCGCCAAGAAGACCCTAACGAGTCGTCTTAAATTACACATGGTTTAACAGGATAAGCAGGTTAGCCTTGTGCCGCCTGCTCAACCATTGCGTAATAAAATTGAATCGCTTGGATATAATCTTTAACCAAAATTTGCTCATTTACTCCGTGAAAACGTTTCATGGTTTTCGGGTTAAGGCGCACCATCATAAATCGATATACATTGTCCGATAGTCCATAAAAATTAGAGGCATCCGTTCCGCCTTGGACTAAATACGGCGCGACAAGCAGGTTTTGATCTAAGCGACGAATAGTTTGCTCAATCAATTTATAACCGTAGCTTTCGGTGGACGATACCGGTGATGCTTCATTAGTCATAAAGGCCTCAATGTTGACTCTGGGGTCGTCTATGGCGCGAGTGATATGTTGCGTGACGCTGTCTATGGTGTCGCCGGGTAAAATTCTAAAGTTCACCACTGCTTGTGCTTCAGTAGGCAAAATATTCGACTTAGAGCTGCCTTTGAGCATAGTGACCGCCGTAGTGGTGCGAATACTCGCAGCTGAACTGGGGCTTTTTAGCATCATACTTTCAACTGCTGGCGAAAACAGCCATAAGTTAGACATAGGCAATCGAGTGGCTAAATCGGTCGCGAAACCTATGTGCTTGAAGGTATCTTGAATAAAGCGCATGTCTGTAGCAAATGGGGCTGCTTCTACTTTTACAATAGCTTGGGCGAGAATACCGGCAGCGGTATGTTCAGGAGGTTGTGAAGAATGCCCTCCTGGCGCGTTAACCGTCAAACGTAAATTAACGAAGCCTTTCTCCGCAATACCAATAACGGCAACAGGCTCGGTCACACCGGGCAGCATATCTTGGGTTACTACGCCGCCTTCATCTAGTACAAATTCGAACTCGACATTTTGTGTCGCTAGAAAGTCAGCAATTTTGCGCGCGCCATCTTTCCCGCCGGCTTCTTCATCGTGACCAAATGCATAGTAAATGCTGCGTTTAGGCTGAATATTCTGTTCAAGCAGCATCTCCATTGACTCCATCAGGGCTACCACACTGATTTTGTCGTCTATTGTGCCTCGGCCCCAAATGGTGCCGTCAACCACCTTGCCACTAAATGGTGCTTGCTCCCATTGGTTTGCTGTTGCCTCGTCGACCGGTACTACATCCATATGGCCCATAAATAGCGCAGGTTTCAGGCTTGGGTCACTGCCCTTTAGGTGGTAAAGCAAACTGAAATCATTGATGACTGTAAGTTCAGCGTGTTGATGAACTTGTGGGAAATTCTCTTTTAGATAATCTTGAAAGGCAATGAACGCGTCTTGGTCAAATTGACTGCGATCGTCAAAGGAAATAGTAGGGATCTGAATCGCTTTGCTGAACCGAGATAACACGGCTTGCTCATCAACAGTGACTGGAATCATAGGCGCATCGACTACGTACTGTTTATTCTCAAAAAAGCTGCTAGCTCGGTAAAATAAAACGCCACACAGTACCAATAGTAAAACCGCAAAACTTATTATTATTTTTTTCATATTGCGCCACTTATTGTCCGTTTAAAGTTAGAATCGCCAGCCAGTATAACGCTATCTGATTCAGGGGATCTAGTTGTCAAATTCAATCTTGTTTTCAACAGTTGCTTTGATATGGGGTACAACGTGGATCGCAATTACCTTTCAATTAGGTGAAATTAACCCTGTTTTGTCAGTGGCTATTCGCTTTACTTTAGCTGCCGCTATTTTAGGGGGTTACTGCGTAATAAAAGGCCTTTCGCTGCGCCTACCCCTTCACTTACATATCAAGATGGCTTCTGCAGGACTGTGCTTGTATGGCTTAGAATATAGTTTGCTGTATTTGAGCCAGCAATACATTATTAGCGCGCTGGTGGCTTTGATGAGTTCGGGCATGATTTACATCAATGTGGTTTTGCGAAGAGTTATCCTTAAAAAGCCGATACGCATGGAAGTGGTCATTGGAGCGGCGTTTGGCATGTTAGGCATGGGCTTTATTTTTTATCCTGAGTTTTCTCAGGTGCAGGCTGATACGGTACTCGCTTTAGGAATTGCGTTAGCTTTGGCTTCATTTTTATTCGCCGGGTTTGGCAATGTAATATCGGAGCGTATTCTTGATTATGGTACGCCTGTTATTCAAATGAATTTTTGGGCAATGAGTTATGGTGCTTTGGGTATTTATACCTTTGCTCTGTTAAGCGGCGCAACATGGACATTGCCAAGTCATTGGCAGTATTACGCGGCATTGACCTACTTAACGCTTTTCGGCTCAGTCATAGCTTTTGGCGCATATATGAAACTGATTCGGCAAATGGGTTCTGGCAAAACTGCCTATGTAGCGCTGGTGTACCCTATAGTGGCCTTGATTGTTTCCACTCTATTTGAAGGGTATCAATGGTATTTCGCTTCTGTGCTTGGGGTACTGTTTGTCATTTTGGGTAATGCTATCGCTATGGGTAAGTTACCGATAAAACGTTTCAGCGAGGGTGTATGAGCGATATAAAACAGCTACTTGAGAACAACAAAGTTTGGTCACAAGGCATGAAAGAAGCTGACCCAGACTTTTTCGACAAGCTTTCTAAGCGTCAAACGCCTGAGTATCTTTGGATTGGCTGTTCCGACAGTCGCGTGCCAGCTAATCAGCTTTTGGGTTTGGTGCCTGGAGATATCTTCGTTCACCGCAATGTGGCGAATTTGGTGGTGCACACCGACTTCAATTGTTTGTCGGTTCTGCAATACGCAATTGAAGTACTTAACGTAAAGCATGTCATTGTGTGTGGCCATTATGGCTGCGGTGGGATTGACGCTGCACTACGAGACCAACAATTGGGGCTAATTGATAACTGGCTTGGGCACATAAAAGATATCGCGACAGTCCATAAAGAAGAGCTAACAACACTTTCAGACGAGCAGCGTTCGGCGAGATTGTGTGAGCTAAATGTCATCGAGCAAGCTAATAATATTCGTCGCAGCAATATTTTCAAAGACGCACAAACCCGAGGGCAAAAAATACGCATTCATAGTTGGATATACAGCCTCAGAAATGGTCGAATTAAAGATTTAGCGAAGCAAGGATCGTGATGATCAAAACAGACAAATTCCTACGTTTGGGACTAGCATTATTTATTGCATTGGTTCTGAGCATAGCAGTAAATGCAACGGTCAATGCAAGTTTTGCGGCAAGCGGCCTAGTTGAGGGCCAATCACTACAGCGTTGGTATTTTGTGCGTCATTTTGAAAAGCAAACCGGTGCTGATCCCACATTAACTGACATAGGGTATAGGCGGGCAGCCGCATTGGCCGAGTATTTTCGTTATGTGCCATTAACCTCGGTGTATTCAACGAATTATAAGCGCACCATGCAAACTGCAACGCAAAGTGCACAGCAACAAGGTTTACTGATTAGTTCATATGATCCTAGCCACCCGAAGGAATTGATAGAGCGGATTGCACAACAAAGCAGTGTGCTGGTGGTTGGGCACAGCAATACTGTACCAGACTTAATTCGCGCCATAGGCGGTAAGGCAGATGATTTATCAGAGAAGGATTATGGGCGTCTGTTTATTGTGACAAAAGCAGGTGGTCGTACTAGCACGCAAAGCATCATTATTCCTTATTAGATTTTTCGTTTTATGGCGCAGATATATCAGCACAACATGTGTAATGAGGGTCAACACCCTGTGAATTTGTTCACTATTTCTTACCTTAATTTTCCATCAAAGCAGATAAAACATTCAAGTCACACTTCAGTCGATGATAGAATTATCATTTAGTCTAACAAAGGAATTCTCATGGCCAACGCCCGCTTTACTACTGATGCTAAGGTTAAACCTGCCCTAGGGTTAGTTGAGTTTGTGGCTCTGATGGCGTTGATGACTTCTTTGGTGGCTTTAAGCATTGATGCCATGTTACCGGCGTTGAATCAAATCGCTTTAGATTTGGTGATTACTGACCCACAAGATACGCACCTAATCGTTTCGCTATTTTTCATTGGCATGGCATTTGGCCAATTATATTTCGGCCCCGTGTCGGACGCAAAGGGACGCCGCTTTACCATCATTACCGGGCTGATTATTTTTGGTTTGGGTACGGTTGTGTGTATGTTCGCTGAGTCTTTGACCGTGCTCTTAGTGGGCCGAGTAATACAAGCTTTTGGTGTGTCTGGACCTCGGATCGCGGCTTTAGCCGTTATACGAGATCAGTATAAAGGCGAAGCGATGGCCCGGGTGATGTCTTTTATCATGATGGTGTTTATTTTGGTGCCCATGCTCGCGCCCAGCTTTGGCCAAGCTATTTTATTTTGGTTTTCTTGGCAGCATATATTCTCATCTTTTTTAGTGATCGGTCTTCTTACTGGTATTTGGTATTTTAGTCGCCAGCCCGAAACATTGCCTAAAGATAAACGCGTTCCCTTTAGCTGGAAGCAACTCTCAATTTCTAGCCGCTATATCTTGAGCAATAAAATGGTGATGTTTTATACCTTGGCAATGGGGTTCGTGTTTGGGAGTTTTCTGGCGTACATCAGTGCCTCTCAAACCGTTTTTCAGGTGATTTATGATACAGGCGAGCTTTTTCCTCTGTATTTTGCTTTGCTGGCTTTCTCTATCGGCTTTGCTTCATTTATTAACGGTACGTTAGTCATGCGCTTAGGCATGCGTAAATTGTGTACCTGGGCTGTCTTTGGTTGGTTAGGTTTTACCACTTTGCTACTTGCAATGTGCCTAATATATCAAGGCCTTCCGCCACTATATGGCTTAGTCAGCATCTTATTTGCCGCGTTCTTTTGCATTGGTATTTTATTTGGAAACCTCAACTCTATGGCAATGCAACCTCTGGGGGATACCGCGGGTCTTGGGGCAGCGATAATAGGGTCGTTAAGTAGCATGGTATCAGTTCCTGTCGCGGTATTTGTGGGTAGCTTTATAGATAGGACAATGACCCCTATCGCCGTCGGGTTCGTAGCCTTCGGGGTTATCACCTCTTTGTTTTTCTGGTTTGCTGAACGCCCCCAAAGCAACACTTAGTTTCACCCAACTAATAGTCAATCAATTTAAACCCCAGATGCGAAAGATGATACGCGGGGGTTACATTGGAACAGTTCCTGCTTTCTCTCAATCATTCATATATCGTTCAGCTATAGGTTGGATAATTCACATTATAAATTTTACCTTGCGAAGTGCAGTTGCAAAGTTAGGTCAAAGACGTTTTATAAGGAGTGTCAGATGTACAAGAAACTAGTTATTGGTGTAGCACTATCGGGCCTAGTATTAAGTGGTTGCGCGTCGAATTCTATGGGCGGCGCATCGAATACACAAAAGGGTGCAGGCATCGGCGCTATCGTAGGTGCGTTAATTGGTAAAGGCACTGGTGACAACGATAAGAGCCGTTATGTTTGGGGGGCAGCGGTAGGTGCACTAGCAGGTTCAGCCATTGGTAATTACATGGATAAGCAAGAGGAGGAGTTCCGTGAGGAGCTTGCCGACAGCGGTGTAGAAGTATACAGAGAAGGTGATACTTTACGTCTATACATGCCTGGCAGCATCACATTCAGTTCTGGAAATGCCAGCGTTGACAGTAGCTTTTATCCTGTACTAAAGGATGTTGCTTTGGTGATAAACAAGTATGAAAAAACTACATTGATGGTAGAAGGGCATACTGATAATACTGGCGCCGATGACATGAACCAGCGTTTATCTGAGGCACGAGCAAACAGCGTTAAAAATTATTTAGTCCAAAACGGCGTTGATAACAGACGCGTTTCGACCTTGGGCATGGGCGAGTACACTCCTATCGCAGATAATGCTACTCAAGCTGGTCGTCAGAAAAATCGTCGGGTAGAGCTGAAAATTATTCCGATGAGTAAGAATTAAGTCGTAGTCAGTTTTGAGGGAGTAATGGTAAATAAGGGAGTCGTTAAAAGCAGTGGGGCGCAATGCAACGTGCCTCATTGTTATCCTTAACAATGAAAGCAATACGTCGATAATACGATTTTAAGATTTTCTGAAGCGGTGGGTAGTTCTGAAGATTTACTTAACTAAACGAATAGCGGGACGCTGAATTTTAGCCGGTTCTATCTCAATTACTTTTGAGCTACGAACCCCGTTTTTCATCCGGTCATAAGATACATATTTCATATCTAATGATTCGCAGAACTTGTAAATGGTTAAGAAGTCGCTCTTAGAAAGTTCTTCATTGTCTTTGGTAAGCTGTGTATCAATATACATCTGCTCGCCATTTGCTGTAAGCATAGCTACAGCTGAATAGGGATCGCCATGGTTGGCTACTTTGAGTGCTCTAACCATTTTTACTTCAAATACCCAATCGCCCATTTTAGTCATTCTAGTGATTCTTTCGCTCATTGGATTTCCTGTTGTGTTAGTGGGTACATACTTAGGGAGTTCGGGATCATCCTATAAGCAATACGTGGGCCATGTTGCTGATCGCGCTATGTAAGGGATGTCGGCAATAAGTCATCGTTTAATGTTTCTTTTTTGCTACAGTGCTATTCGATAAGTGCCGAAATTGTTAAAAAGTTGTACTCATTTGGCATGGTTAAATTTTTGACCTTTGATTTATAAGATAAAAATGCTCCCGAATGGGTGTATGTATTCGGTAACACTCTTTTTATTTTATTTAAGGATTGGGACATAGTTTGAGACAAAATCAGTTATTGAAAACTCTTCTTGGAAAGTTTAACTAGTCATGTCGGGTAAAATAATTGGTCGCACATAAGTAACAGATCCTAGCAATAAACTGAATTTGATCCTGCATTTCCACCCTTTTAAGAATTTGTTTTAACGTGAGTTTTAGAATATCACCCATAAAAAAGCCCAGCCAAATTGGCTGGGCAAAGAGGGCTTTTTACAGCACCTAACGACAGAAATCGTTCAATTTACTATTCGTTACTAGAAGGGTTACACCGCTTCAACTATGGCTTTCATGTCAGTCATGTAACCGCGTAGTGTATCGCCTACACTTTCAACGCCATGCTCACGAATGGCTTTGTTAACGGCTACAAGTGTTTTATTGTCAACGCTATTGCTAGCTGCAGCGAAAGGCTTACCAATTAACTCTGTACCAATGCTTGGCATTAATTTATTAGCCAATAAAGGAATGGCCGCGTTAGCGAACAGGTAGTTGCCATATTCTGCAGTATCAGAGATAACTACATTCATTTCGTACAAGCGCTTACGGGCGATCGTGTTAGAAATGAGCGGCGTTTCATGCAATGACTCGTAGTAAGCAGACTCAGGTAAAATGCCCGCTTCAACCATAACGTCGAATGCTAACTCAACACCCGCTTTGATCATGGCCACAATGAATACACCGTTATCGAAGAATTCTTGCTCATCGATTTTACCATTGTATTCAGGCGCATTTTCAAAACCTGTTTGGCCTGTTTCTTCACGCCACTTCAATAAGTTAGCGTCACCATTGGCCCAATCTTCCATCATAGTACGTGAAAATTCACCGCTGATGATATCGTCCTGATGCTTGCCAAATAGTGGCTTTAACATGTCTTTAAGTTGCTCAGATAAATCAAATGCCTTGATTTTAGCTGGGTTCGATAGGCGATCCATCATGTTGGTCACGCCACCGATTTTAAGTGCTTCGGTGATGGCTTCTAGGCCAAACTGAATCAACGCTCCGGCATAAGCGGGGTCGATGCCGTCAGCCACCATTTTCTCGTAACCAAGAACGGCCGCAGCTTGTTGCATACCACAAAGGATCGTTTGCTCGCCCATTAAGTCAGACTTAACTTCGGCTACGAATGAAGACTCAAGTACGCCTGCACGATCGCCGCCTGTTGCGCTTGCGAGTGCTTTAGCGATATCCCAACCTTGTTGCTGAGGATCGTTTTCAGGGTGAACCGCAATTAATGTCGGAACACCGAATCCACGCTTGTATTCTTCACGTACTTCAGTGCCTGGGCATTTTGGTGCACACATCACGACTGTGATGTCTGAACGAATTTGTTGGCCTTCTTCAACGATGTTAAAACCGTGAGAGTAACCTAATGAAGCACCTTCTTTCATAAGAGGCATAATAGCTTCAACAACGCTTGAATGCTGTTTATCAGGCGTTAGGTTGTAAACCAAATCAGCACTTGGAATAAGCTCTTTGTACGTACCAACAGTAAAACCATTACCGCTTGCACGTTGGAATGAATCGCGTTTTTCATCGATAGCGGCTTGACGAAGCGCATAAGCAACATCCAAACCAGAATCTCGCATGTTAAGGCCTTGGTTTAAACCTTGAGCGCCACAACCTACGATGACTATTTTTTTGCCTTTAAGGAAATTACAGCCTTCTGAAAATTCGCTGCGCTGCATGAATCGGCAACGACCAATTTGGTCAAGTTGCTGACGTAAAGATAATGTATTGAAATAATTTGCCATTTTTTTATAAATCCTAGTAAGTGCAACAAGTCAGTGACGATCTCGTGTGATTGAGAGAATAGGGTATTTCATCTATTGAATAAAATGATATATTTGCAACTTAATATTTCATATTCTGCAATAACGTTTTTGTGAAGGAGTAAGATGGACATTCGAAGCTTGGAATTATTCCAACATTTAGCCAGTAGCTTGCACTTCAGCAAAACTGCTGAAGCGTTGTTTGTCAGTCCCTCTACCCTTAGTCGTGTCATTCAACGCCTTGAAGATGACTGTGGCACGCCACTGTTTGTGCGGGACAATCGAAAAGTAAAGCTCACCGCCGCTGGAGCAAAACTATTGCGCTTTTCACAGCAAACCTTGTCTGAATGGAAGAAAGTCAAATGGGAGCTGCAACAAGATCACGAGCAAATTCAAGGCGAATTAAGTTTGTTTTGTTCAGTGACGGCCAGTCAAAGCCATTTGCCAAAATTACTTGATAGCTTTCGTCATCAATATCCCCAAGTAGAGATAAAGTTAAACACCGGCGACCCTGCTCTATCTGCTAGTAAGGTGATGAAACAAGAAGTGGATGCAGCCATTGCCATTCATACCCCTGACTTCCCTCCTGACTTGACGTTCTTACCCCTTGGCGAGGTGCCTTTACTGCTTATCGCACCAAAAGAAACCCAGCTAACCCGTTTGAGCCAAGTGGATTGGCGCGAACATTCTGTCATTCTGCCTGACTCGGGACCATCAAAACGAATTGTGCACCACTGGTTTGCTGAGCAAGGTATTCGACCGCGAGTGTACGCAACGGTAGCGGGTAATGAAGCGATTGTAAGCATGGTAGCACTGGGTTGCGGCTTGGGCATTGTGCCTGAAATAGTGTTAGACAATTCCACCATAAGTCAGCGTGTAAACCGTATTCGGTTGGATGACATTGAGCCTTACCAAATTGGTTTGTGTTGCATCAGTAAGCGGCAAAGTGAGCCTGCTATTCAGGCGCTATTTAACTGCTAACGAAGGGATTGCGTTTTCAAAGTTGAAGACCCTTTTTTGCTCGTGCGCAATCGCCAGCGAGTGAAGCCTAAGCTAAATAAAGCGAATACAATTGAGCCACAAATTACCCACAAAATTCGAAGTGCTAAGCCCCCTACACTGCCATTGTGCAAAGCATGCAACCAACCTTTTATGCTATTTGCAGGGCCATGCTTCCACGCAGAATATGTACTAATGATCTGCCCTGAGTGGGCATCCACGTATACAAATGTATTGGGGAAGCGATGAGATGGATCTTCAGGTATTTGGAAGCGAAACGTATAGAATTGTTGAGCACTTAAATTGTTGTCGGGGGTTTGGATCCATGCCAGACGTGATTGCTGTAGGTCAGCGCCATTTTGAGCAACGTGTGCCTGTCTCGCTGCATTAATTGCATCAGAAATCGGCACAGTATGCTGTATTGTCGTATTCGCAACACCGCTTAGTTTAGAGGCTGTTTGCACTGGCGAAAACAGCAGCCCCAGGACCTTATTTGTTTCTTGTGGCAGGGATAGCATCACGCCAGTGGCAACAAGCAGTAACAAGGGAACGACACTCGCGAGTCCCAGTATTTTGTGCCAATCATAAAGCAAACCGATACGTGAGCGGCGTCGTTTAAATGTAAACGCCCTATGCCACTGGCCTTGCTTCGGCCACCATGAAACTAATCCGCTCACTAGCAAGAATAATGTCGCTAGACCTATGTAGCCTATGACGAAAGTGCCTATTTCACCAAAGAGCAACGTGTAGTGTAAATTGTATAGCCAAGTGGCCAAATAGTGCCCCCAATAGTCTTCGCGAAGCACTGATAGGCCGTCACTGCTTAACCACACCATTAGGGGGGCAAACCCTTCACTACGAGTCTCTACGGGGTTGTAATAACGAGCTGATATCGCTCTTTTGCTGTCACTCACCTCAATTCGCCAAGGGCCTTTTTTATTCGGATACGTTTTATTGAGTGTATGTAATGCGCTGTCCCAACTGCTATCTGTGGCCAGCTGCGAACGTTCGAGTTCTGGGTGTAGCCAAGTATCTATCTCAACATAAAATACTAACACCGCCCCTGAAAGGCATATTATTGTCAGTAATACGCCGAGACTTAAGCCCAACCACAAGTGGAGCCTTCTGATGTATTTGCGAAATGAAAATGAATGCAATGTGAGCCTTGATGCGCCAGGGGATTTTTTGCTAATACCAATTCCAATTCCAATTCCAATAAATTATTGCTGAGTGGCTAATTATTTAATGGAGTGGGTAGAATAAGGACTATTAATAGCCTCGGTTAAGAAAGCATAACCTGAAAGATTTTTAATTCACAAGAAACACTCACATAAAGTGAAAATTTAATTGTAAGCAAGCTGCGCCAACATACGGTCAAAGGCTCGGTAATTAAGGGCTTCAGCCAGATGTTGGCGGGTTATGTTAGGCTGATTAGCAAGGTCTGCGATAGTGCGAGATACCTTCAATACTCTATGGTAGGTACGCAGTGACAAGCCTAATTTTTCAACGGCAACTTGCAAAAAACGTTGATCGTTACTTGAAAGCTGACAGTACTCTTGCACCTCTTTGCTGCCAAGCATAGTGTTGGGTTTGTTGCTGCGCTTAAGGGCAATATTACGCGCAAATACGACTCGCTCTCTGGTTTCTTTACTGCTACATCCTCGCGTCTTAACTTGCTCAGAGAACTCATTGCCGTTGAGCTTAGGCACATCAACTTGTAAATCGATGCGATCTAGAAATGGTCCCGAAATACGATTCAAATAACGCAATATTTGGTCAGCAGTACAGCGCCCGTCATTAAGGCTGCCCGTTGGGCTCGGGTTCATCGCTGCGACTAACTGAAACTGAGCCGGAAATTGCGCTTGTCTAGCGGCACGTGAAATAGACACCGAGCCTGACTCCAGCGGCTCTCGAAGTACATCAAGCACTTTGCGATCAAATTCTGGTAATTCATCTAGAAACAACACGCCGTGATGAGCGAGTGATATTTCCCCGGGCCTTGGCACACTGCCACCACCGACTAACGCGACGGCCGAACTCGTGTGGTGGGGATGGCGAAAAGCGCGCTGCTTCCACGTTTGTGGATTAACCGGTTTACCTACGATCGAATGAATGGCGGCGCTGGCGAGGGCTTCTTCATCGGTCATGGGCGGTAAAATAGTGATCAAACGACTGGCTAACATCGTTTTACCTGTGCCTGGTGGGCCAGTGAATAACAAGTTGTGTCCGCCGACTGCCGCTATTTCTAAGGCACGTTTTGCTGAACTTTGCCCGACCACATCTTGTAAATCTACGTTGTATTCGGCTTCTTGCAAGATGTTGTCAGATGTAAATAAGGGGAGAGTTTTTTGCTTGCCTAAATGGTGAAACACATCAAGTAATTGATATGCGGGGACTATCTTCGCTCCGCTGATAAGAGCAGCTTCATTCGCATTTTTAGCGGGTAATATAGCGGTACGACCCTCCTTAAAACATGCATAAGTAAAGGGCAGCGCGCCTTTGATGGGGCGTATTTCACCGGAAAGTGCAAGCTCCCCTACTAACTCAATTCCCTCAAGGCTTGCGCCTTTTAGTTGATTACTAGCAGCGATAATACCGATAGCGATGGCAAGATCGAATCGACCGCCTTCTTTCGGTAAGTCTGCGGGGGCTAAGTTAACGGTTATACGACGAGCAGGAAATTCAAAGCCTGAATTTATCAGGGCGCTACGCACGCGATCTTTGGCTTCGCGCACCGATGCTTCAGGCAAACCAACTAAGTTAAAACAAGGCAGCCCGTTGGCTAAGTGCACTTCTACAGTAATAAGCGGCGCATCAATGCCGACACTCGCTCTTGAAAATACTACCGCTAATGACATAAGCAAGGCCTTTTGCACGTCAAACTCGAATGCCATAAGGCTAGTCAAGTGAGCAGGTTAGCGCCACTTAGCATAACGAACAAAGCAGTTTAAGGCTTCATTCCATGTGTTCCGGGTTGAATACAGGTAAATGCCAGTGCCATTTCATGGCGGCTAAACGGGTGGTCAGTGTTACCGCAAAGCCCATGATCATGCAGCTATAAGTGGATAAGCCGAGATAAGATCCCGCAATGTACGTGGCGCCGCCAATGATACATGCCGTTGCATACAAATCGCCTTTCAAGACTAATGGAATTTCGCGACAAATCACATCACGAATTAAACCACCAAACACAGCGGTCATGGTACCAAGGGCTATCGCGATAAAAGGGGATGCGCCGTAGCTAAGGGCTTTTTGTAAGCCCATGACGTTGAAAAAGGCTAACCCTATGGCGTCGGCAACTTGCAAATATCGCAGGGGGAAGCGATGGCTAATACGTAGCCATATGATGGTACAAAGCGCTGCGCCTAGAATAGCAAAGAAGAAGCTATGATCTTGCACCCAAAACACAGGCAGATCTAAAATAATATCACGCAGAGTGCCGCCACCAATTGCCGTCACTGAGGCTAAAACGACGACGCCAAAGCCATCCATATGCTTTTTATACGCCATTAATGTGCCAGAGACGGCAAAAACAGCCACGCCCATTAAATCAATCCAATGTAACCAGGTACTCATATTTTTCTCACTGCTATTTGAGGCTGAATGATACCGATAAATGACAAATTCTAAATAGCCAAACTCAGCGTTTGTGTATAAAGGACACAAAAAAAGCCTATAGCATTGCTTGATCCGTTGTGGGGGTTCGTGTTACCAATATAGGCAGTGACGATATACCAAATTTAAATTAGAAATTTATCTAATGTTCTATTCCGACTCGTGCAGCAAAGTAATTATTTTGGTGACAGTGGTGGAGACATGTTCTCCGCGGGGATAGATCTGAATTAACGTCAGATAATTTTAACCCCCCGCACGAAAGTTCGGGGGGTTTTTTGCTTTTAGCGGCAACATTTTTAGAGATATCAATTTCGACAACCGGACGAGGTTTTTCGCGCATACCGTTTCACCTGCGACCTCGACGGATTTTTACACTATTAATGCACTATTTAAGTTAGAGAGAAGAGACAATGCCAAAGTTACGTTCAGCAACCACAACCCAAGGTAGAAATATGGCCGGCGCTCGCGCGCTTTGGCGTGCGACTGGTATGAAAGATGGGGATTTCGGCAAGCCGATTATCGCGGTGTCTAACTCATTTACTCAGTTTGTACCGGGTCACGTGCACCTAAAAGATATGGGGCAGTTGGTGGCGCGTAGCATTGAAGCGGCTGGTGGAGTGGCAAAAGAGTTCAATACGATTGCGGTAGATGACGGTATTGCGATGGGTCACAGCGGCATGCTTTACAGCTTACCTTCTCGCGAAATCATTGCTGACTCGGTTGAGTATATGGTTAACGCGCATTGCGCCGATGCGATTGTTTGTATTTCTAACTGCGATAAAATCACCCCTGGCATGTTAATGGCGTCAATGCGTCTAAATATTCCGGTTATCTTTGTTTCTGGTGGCCCGATGGAAGCGGGTAAAACCAAGCTTTCAGATCAAATCATTAAATTGGATTTGGTGGATGCCATGGTAGCGGGTGTTGATGACAACGTGAACGACGAGCAAAGTGGTGAAATTGAGCGTTCTGCGTGCCCTACATGTGGCTCGTGCTCAGGTATGTTTACTGCCAACTCAATGAACTGCTTAACGGAAGCGCTTGGCTTGTCATTACCAGGTAATGGTTCAATGCTTGCGACGCACGCTGACCGCGAAGGTTTGTTCAAACAAGCGGGTACGCAAATTGTTGAGTTGTGTCGCCGTTATTATCAGCAAGACGATGAATCAGTTTTACCGCGGAACATTGCCAACTTTAAA
Organism: Paraglaciecola sp. QJM3NY_14; assembly: GCF_056173245.1. Classification (NCBI taxonomy): domain Bacteria; kingdom Pseudomonadati; phylum Pseudomonadota; class Gammaproteobacteria; order Alteromonadales; family Alteromonadaceae; genus Paraglaciecola; species Paraglaciecola sp. QJM3NY_14. Next base: position 5,049,641 of record NZ_CM149664.1, on the reverse strand, counting down.
GCATTTGAAAATGCCATGAGTCTTGATATCGCCATGGGCGGTTCAACCAATACTATTTTGCATTTATTGGCGGCAGCGGTGGAAGGTGAAGTGCCTTTTACCTTGGATGACATTGATCGCTTATCTCGCAACGTACCGCACCTATGTAAGGTTGCGCCTTCTACCCCTCAATACCACATGGAAGATGTGCATCGTGCTGGTGGTGTGCTTGGCATATTAGCCGAGTTGAATCGCGCCGGTTTGTTGCACGAAGACACTCCACATGTGTTAGGCAAATCTATTGGTGAAGTCATAAGTGAGTGGGATATTACCCAACCTGAAAACGCCCATGCCCTCGAGTTTTTCCGTGCAGGCCCTGCTGGCATCCGAACCACAAAAGCATTTAGCCAAGATTGCCGTTACCCTACCGCCGATACCGACCGTGAAAACGGCTGTATTCGTAGCCGCGCAAATGCATTTAGTGAAGAAGGTGGCTTGGCCGTGTTGTTCGGCAATATTGCGCAAGACGGTTGTATTGTAAAAACAGCCGGTGTGGATGAGTCCATTCACGTATTTACTGGTCGCGCACGTATTTACGAAAGCCAAGATGACGCAGTGAAAGCTATTTTAGCCGACGAAGTGATTGCTGGTGACATAGTTGTTATCCGTTACGAAGGCCCTAAAGGTGGACCGGGAATGCAAGAAATGCTGTACCCCACGACTTACTTGAAAGCCAAAGGATTAGGCAAAAAATGCGCTCTTATCACAGATGGCCGCTTCTCAGGCGGTACGTCTGGTTTATCGATTGGCCATTGCTCGCCAGAAGCCGCTAGCGGCGGTGGTATCGGTTTAGTGGAAGAAGGCGACAGCATGACCATTGATATCCCCCAGCGTAAAATTGGTGTTGATATTAGTGATGAAGTGCTTCAAGCCAGACGAGAAAAAATGGAGCAGAGCGCTAATCCTTGGAAGCCAGTCAGCCGTGAGCGTAAAGTGTCACTCGCGCTTAAGGCATACGCCTTATTAGCAACAAGTGCGGATAAAGGTGCTGTGCGCGATGCAAGCAAATTGGAAGACTAATGACCACCAGTGCCCAAGAATATTTAAAAAAGATTTTAATGTCGCCAGTGTATGACGTGGCGGTAAACAGCGAGTTTGTCCATCTAGACAAATTCTCCGCTGTTTTAGGGAATGATGTATGGCTTAAGCGAGAAGATCAGCAACCGGTTAAGTCGTTCAAATTGCGTGGTGCATATAATAAGATCAGTCACTTAGATGATGAAGCGCTAAACGCGGGGATCATTACCGCATCAGCGGGCAACCACGCCCAAGGTATTGCTTATTGTGCCTCTCGCAAGAATATTCAGGCCACTATTGTGATGCCAGAAACCACCCCTGACATTAAAGTGGACGCGGTGCGCAACTTCGGAGGTGCTAACGTCAACGTAGTGCTTCATGGTACTAGCTTCGACCAAGCCAGTGAAGAGTCTAAACGTTTAGCTGCGTTGCATGGGTATACCATGATCCCGCCATTTGACGACCCAGACGTTATTGCCGGGCAAGGGACCATCGCCAAGGAAATGCTTGAGCAAAACCCGAATCTGGATATCGTTTTTATCGCAGTGGGCGGCGGCGGTTTAGCCGCTGGCATGAGTGTGTATTTAAAGCAGCTCAAGCCCAGTATCAAAATTGTCGCTGTAGAGTCCAGCGAATCTGCTTGTTTACAAGCGGCTTTGAAGGCTGGTGAGCCTACTCCTTTGCCCTTTGTAGGGATTTTTGCAGACGGTGTAGCAGTGAAAACCATAGGTATTGAAACATTTCGCTTGTGTCAGCAATACGTAGATGAAGTCATTACCGTTAACAATGATGAGTTATGCACGGCAATCAAAGATATTTTCGATGATACCCGCGTGATTGCTGAGCCAGCAGGCGCATTGTCTGTTGCAGCCATGCGTAAATACGCTAGGCTAAATGACGTTAAGGGTAAAGTCTTTGGTGGCGTGTTATGTGGTGCTAATATTAATTTTCACACTTTGCGTTATGTGTCTGAACGCTGTGAATTAGGTGAGCAAAAAGAAGCCGTATTTGCCGTTAAAATCCCTGAGAAAAAAGGCGCGTTTAAGCACTTCTGCGAACTGCTAGGTGGTAAAACCATCACAGAGTTCAACTATCGTTTTTCAAGTGAAAAAGAAGCGCATATTTTTGTGGGTGTGAAGTTGCGAAGGGGCCAAGAAGAGTTTGCTGAGTTGATGGCCACTTTGAGTGCAAATGACTACCCTTGTCTGGACATGTCAGACAATGAAATGGCAAAACTGCATGTGCGCTACATGGTCGGTGGTCGCCCCCCTGCTCTACTTCATGAGCACTTGTTCTCATTTGAGTTTCCTGAACAGCCAGGAGCCCTAATGACCTTTTTAAAAACCTTGGGCGAACGCTGGAACATTACTTTGTTTCATTACCGTAACCATGGTGCTGCGGAAGGTTTAGTGCTAGCGGGGTTTGATTTCCCTGATAACGAACGTGCTGATTTTGAGCAACACTTAGGTCAACTCGGCTACCAATACTCTGAAGAAACCGAAAATCCCGCCTATAAGTTTTTCTTATCAGACGTGAACGGTATTTTCAGCTAATAATTTGCGGTTATCGGTTAAAAAAATGCGCTCGGTTAATCACCTAGCGCATTTTTTATGTGCTCAATATTCACTCATTAGCGTATACACGATTTAAATTTGCTGAAGTCGTTGAGTGATCTCAGGCGAAATTAATTCCTCCACACTTGCTAGCAGTGCTTCGCTGGTATCTGAATGCTGCAACTGCCCTTCGCTAGATGCGTTGATTAATTCGTTATCTTTCAAGGCGTGAATGAAAGTAGATAGTACATTTTTGTCGAAAAACTCTGGTGAATTAATGCCATGTAACGCCGCTAAACGCTCTGCAAATTCTCGACTCTGTTTTTCTAAGCGACCACGGCCAATGGTTTGTTCCTTCTTAAGAATGGTCAGCACGGCAGCATAACGTTGCAGGGTTTCTTGAATGCTTCGATTCAGCAACCAGAATGAATAAAACGCTTTGCTAGTGGCAGCGGGCGGGCACAGTGTGTCATCTTCAGCACGCAGTAAACCCATATCGATCATCGTGCTAAGTAAGCGATCTGTATAATTCATTGCTTCTTCGTGGCTCATATAAATAAATAGCTCGCGCTGCAGCAAAGGATATAGCTGGCCAACGAGGGAGATGACTTGCGGCCTTGCCAAGCCTTTATGGGCAAATACAATGGCGCTGACTAAGCCAGGTAGGGCAAACAAATGCAAAATATTATTGCGATAATAGGTCAATGCCACCGCATTTTTGCGTTTTAGGGAGATGATAGTGCCAAAACTGTCTTGGGATACTTCCAGCTTATTTAGCTTTAACGTATTTTCTACCAATGCTTTGCCATCAAGCTCAGGGATGCTAGATAAGTCACTGTAAGGCGCGGCCTTTAACAAGTCTAGGTAGTCGTCAATGGCGCGTTCGAGTTCATCCTGTGCCATTGCGTGTTTCTTAGCGGAAAGTAAGCACATGGCGCACAGTGACATACCGCTGACAGCGGCCGCTTGGTTGATTCGGCCCATAACATCATTGGCTAAGGTATTCACGGCAGGGGTTAACCAGCGCGGTTTTTTATCGGGTTCTAAATTTTGTGCTTCACGCCAATCTGGCACTTCGCTATCAAGAAAGTTGCTTAAATTAATTGGATCACCGAAATTTAAAAATCCGTTTCCGTAGTTTTTCAGCTTACGTACCGCGGAGAACACCTGAAAAAAAGATTCTTTCTTTTTGTCTGTGCCTTTGAGCTCTTTCAAATAGCTTGAGACTTCCATTACGTGCTCGTAGCCAATGTATACAGGTACAATACTGACGGGGCGGTTAATGCCTTTAATCAGTCCCTGAAGGGTCATGGCCAACATACCCGTTTTAGGCGGTAGTAAGCGACCTGTTCGACTTCGGCCTCCTTCAGGATAATACTTCACGGAATAGCCTTTGTTGAAAAGTAGCTCTAAATACTCTCTGAATACCGCGGTATACAGCTTGTTGCCGGCGAAGCTGCGACGTAAGAAGAATGCGCCACATTTTCGTAAAATTCCGCCAATCGGCCAAAAATTGAGATTGATACCCGCAGCAATATGCGGTGTCACTAACCCTTCGTGATAGATGACATAAGTTAAAAGGAGGTAGTCCATGTGGCTTCTATGGCACGGCACGTAGATAATTTCGTGGCCATTTTGCGCTAACGCCCTGACTTTATCGGCATGTTTTACTTCAATGCCGTTGTACACTTTGTTCCATATTTTTGTGAGTAAGCGGTCGCCAATTCTTACTAACCCTTCGCGATAATCTGCGGCAATTTCATCGACATATTTCTTCGCTTTGGCTTGTATCTGGTGATTTGACTGCTTCTTGCTGCGCGCTTCGTCGCTAACTGCTTGGCGAACAGAGTCTGCGCCCAATACTGCGTTATATAATTCTTGTCGTTCGAGTAACATTGGGCCTATGAGATTTTGGCGGCGACGATGAAAGTGCGTGCCCGCTAGGCGGATAAGCTTGTGGCCTATTTCTTCATCACTGCCTTTTAAATCTGCCATGGTACGAGAGGATACAGCCTTGCTGTAACAAACGAAGTTATCTCTACCTAAAAACAGCACAATAAAAAACTTACGTAACCAGTTAGGCGACACCTGGTTAGCGATAATATCTGACCAGCCGGATAGCTTTCGGCCGGGCGCTCTGCCCCAAAAAATGGAAACGGGAACGATTTGCAAGTCTAACTCTGGGTGCTCTCTGTGGATCTGGAACAGACGAGTAACATCATCTGCAATTTTGGTGATCTTCACTTTTCGAGTAAGCAAAGAACGTGGTTGTTGTAAAAACAAACATGCGGGTAATTCCTTACCACCGATTTGCACCGGCTCGGAGGGCTTAGGCAAGCCTAAGGAATTGGTAGACATTTTTAAAGCAAATTGATCAGTGACCGAGTGTGTGCGCAATAGATAAATAATGGGTTTGGTGGTATCGATCCCAAGTTCGGTCGCTATATCTGTAGGAATGCTATTAACTTTAACCAGCCATTTTAGCGGAACAGATATCATTGTCAGCAGCAGTTTATGCAGCCATGCCATAAGAGTGGTACCTAGATAATGAAAGACCTGTATAGGATACCACGTTATTCGGCTTTTCCACCCTGCGTAATCAGTTTACAGGTCAGAGGTCTTATAGAAAATTATCTTTAATAAACAACAAAGAAGAAAAATTTGAGATTTAGCAACGACTGTATATACTCACAGTTAAACTGTATGAAACAACAGGCTGTGTATGCGTCCACTAACTCCCAGACAAGAAGAAGTCTTGCAACTGATTAAAACCACCATGCTAGAAACAGGCATGCCGCCAACTCGTGCAGAAATAGCACGGCACCTTGGTTTTAAATCGGCAAATGCGGCTGAAGAACACCTCAAGGCTCTGGCTCGTAAAGGAGCAATTGAGATCTTGCCCGGCACGTCAAGAGGTATCAGGCTCACTGAGCCTTTAGAAGATCAATTAGAAGACCAAGGTTTGCCGCTTATTGGTCGTGTTGCCGCCGGTGAGCCCATTTTGGCTCAAGAGCATGTTGAAATGCATTACAAAGTTGACCCAAGTTTATTTAAACCCAGCGCTGATTTTTTACTTAGAGTTAGCGGCATGAGTATGAAAGACATTGGTATTTTGGATGGTGATTTACTGGCCGTGCATAAAACAACGGATGTGCATAATGGTCAGGTGGTAGTTGCGCGAGTAGATGAAGATGTAACCGTTAAACGGCTTGAGCGAAAAGGTCGACAAGTCGTACTACATGCTGAAAACGAGGATTTCCAACCTATTAAAGTCGATCTAGCGACGCAGCCTTTTAATATCGAAGGTATTGCTGTTGGTGTTATTCGTAATGCTGACTGGATGTAGTTGAACATTTTTTAGGCAGTTTGCTGTTAAGTTATTGATCATTTTCGAGCTTCGCAATGGAGTTCGAAAATATTATTTTATTCCATGAAAACATCCCATCTTACCTATCTTATATTGCCTTTTCGCATATCATTTAATCTATGTGTTTGTTACTGAGTTGTTAACGTAACACACTGATAGGCTGATTAAAATTTGGTCAATTGAATATAAAATATACAAAAAAACTGGACTACTCCCCCTATTTTGAGTAATGCTTGTTACACGATTAACAAGTCAGTAACAAAACTTGTCGCGTGCTGAACCTTACAATAATAAATTAGAACGTAGAGTTTGATGGTTATCACCACTATTTTACGCGTTTGACAAGCAGGGGGTCGAGTGAAGAAAATTTCGTTGAGTGTTATGGCAATGTTAGGTGCATTTAATTGCAGCACCGCTTTTGCAGATTCAGTGTCCGACTTAGATCAGTACCAATTAAACATGCGCAAAGGTGTGACTGATATCAGCGCCGAGGTATATGACCTACATATGTTGATGTTCATCATATGTGTGGTTATCGCTGTTGGTGTGTTTGGCGCTATGTTCTACTCCATTTTATTTCATCGTAAATCTCGTGGGGCTAAGCCTGCAAACTTCCATGAGAGTGTTAAAGTTGAAATCGCTTGGACCGTCATCCCTTTTATTATCCTCATTGTAATGGCTATCCCTGCAGCCAAAACGTTGATCGCTATGGAGGATGCCAGTGAACCGGAAGTGACGGTGTTGGTAACAGGGTCACAATGGAAGTGGCACTACAAGTACATGGATAACGACGTCGAATTTTATTCTCGCATGGCAACTCAAGCCGATGAAATCACAGGTAAATTAGACAAGGGTGTTAATTACCTCTTAGAAGTAGATCAACCTCTGGTGATCCCTACCGATAAACGCGTGCGTTTTCTTATTACCTCAGACGATGTTATTCATTCTTGGTGGGTACCAGACTTCGCAATCAAGCAAGACGCTAATCCAGGTTTTATTAATGATGCTTGGGCTAAGGTCAATGAACCGGGCATTTACCGTGGGCAGTGTGCTGAATTATGCGGAAAGGATCACGGGTTCATGCCGGTTGTGGTTATCGCAAAAGAGCCCGCCGAATATGATAAGTGGATAGGCGAGCGTCAAGCCATCCAAGAACAGGCAAAAGCTGAAGAACAAAGATTACTAGCAATGAACATGAGTAAAGAAGAGCTCATGAGCAATGGTCAAAAAATTTACAATTCTGCATGTGCAGCCTGTCATATGCCTAATGGTGAAGGGTTGCCAGGGGTATTCCCAGCATTAAAAGGGAGTGACATTGCGCTAAACGATATGGCTGCGCATATTGATATCGTGCTTAACGGTAAATCAGGTACCGCAATGGCCGCCTTCGCTAAACAGTTAACAATGTCAGAACTTGCCGCAGTGATTACCTATGAGCGAAATGCGTGGGGTAACGATACGGGTGATCTAGTTCAGGCGAAAGACATTAACGCTGCATTAAACGGGCAGTAGGGAGACGATCATGAGCACAGTAACCGACACGATCCATCACGAAAACGATCATCACGAGCATCATGCGCCTCCTTCTGGTATTAAGCGCTGGTTGTACACGACAAACCACAAAGACATAGGCACGCTGTACCTTTGGTTCGCATTTATCATGTTCTTAACCGGCGGCGCGATGGCGATGGTCATTCGGGCGGAATTGTTTCAGCCGGGCCTGCAGATAGTTGAGCCTAACTTTTTCAATCAAATGACCACAGTTCATGGCTTGATCATGGTGTTTGGTGCTGTTATGCCCGCTTTTACAGGGCTAGCTAACTGGTTAGTGCCTATGATGATTGGCGCGCCAGACATGGCTTTGCCTCGCATGAACAACTGGAGCTTCTGGATCTTACCCTTTGCGTTCTTGATTTTACTGTCTTCGTTATTTATGGAAGGTGGCGGTCCTGCATTTGGCTGGACGTTCTACGCTCCTCTATCAACTACGTACAGTGGTGACAGTACTGCTCTGTTTGTTTTCTCGGTACATATCATGGGGATTTCATCCATTATGGGGGCGATTAACGTCATAGTGACGATCTTCAATATGCGCGCCCCAGGGATGACATGGATGAAAATGCCGCTCTTTGTTTGGACGTGGTTAATAACAGCATTTTTGCTTATTGCGGTTATGCCTGTATTAGCCGGCGCAGTGACTATGGTGTTAACAGATAAGTTTTTTGGTACTAGCTTCTTCGATGCCGCAGGTGGCGGCGACCCTGTGATGTTCCAGCATATTTTCTGGTTCTTTGGGCACCCTGAGGTTTACATCATGATACTGCCCGCCTTTGGCATTATCTCGCAAATAGTACCGACCTTTGCACGCAAACGCTTATTTGGCTATGCCTCTATGGTGTACGCCACGGCATCTATTGCATTGCTGTCGTTTATCGTCTGGGCTCACCATATGTTTACGACTGGGATGCCGGTCTTTGCTGAGATGTTTTTCATGCTAGCCACTATGCTGATATCTGTGCCCACCGGTGTGAAAGTATTTAATTGGGTAGCAACTATGTGGCGAGGCTCCATGAGTTTTGAAGTACCTATGTTGTTTGCTCTAGCGTTTATCGTGCTGTTCACGATAGGTGGTTTATCTGGCTTGATGCTGGCGATAACGCCTGTGGATTTCCAATACCATGATACTTACTTTGTTGTTGCGCATTTCCATTACGTATTAGTGACGGGCGCCATCTTCTCAATTATGGCGGCGGTATATTACTGGCTACCCAAATGGACAGGAAAAATGTTTGATATTACGTTAGCTAAATGGCATTTCTGGTGTTCATTGATTTCTGTAAATGTATTGTTCTTCCCGATGCATTTTGTTGGCTTGGCCGGTATGCCAAGACGTATTCCAGACTATGCATTGCAGTTCGCTGATTTTAATAAATGGATAAGCTTAGGTGGATTTGCGTTTGGTTTATCTCAATTGATTTTCTTGGCGTTACTTATTAAGGCATGCCGTAAACAAGGTGACCCGGTAAGTGACCAAGTTTGGGAAGGGGCAGAAGGTCTAGAATGGGAAATACCTTCACCTGCTCCATATCATACGTTCGAAACTCCGCCTGTTATTAAATAGGCGGTACAGGAGCATATTATGTTGCTAGCTAAAAAGAGGTTTTCCAAGACGCAACTTTTGAAGCGTTCTGTTGCATTTACTTTCGGCTTAATTGCGTTTGGCTTTTGCAATAGCTTGCAAAGTGATGCTTATTTTCCTCTCAATGATACCGAGCATTTCGCATCACAAGGTGAATATACCAATGCGCAGTACGCTCAGCAGGGTCTGGCTCAGTCTTACTCAGGGATGTTCTGGCACTCGCTATGACAGACAACAGGCAGGAGCCTAATACGTCAGATGCTGCCAGTGCTGAAAAGCCGAGCAGTCATGGCAAGATGGTTATTAAATTACTCGCTATCGTATTGGGGATGTTTGGTTTCGGTTTTGCATTAGTGCCTCTTTATGATGTGTTTTGTGACTTAACTGGGTTAAATGGTAAAACGGCTAACTCCGCGGCGGTTTATGAGGTCATGGAAATCGATGAGTCTCGCACAATAACCATCGATTTCATCACACGAACCAATACCGGCATGGCGTGGCAGTTTGAAGCAGAAAAACGTCAAGTCCGGGTTCATCCGGGGCAGATGAATGAAATTAATTTTACTGTTAAAAATCCGACTGCTCTCCCTGTTGTCGGTCAAGCTGTACCTTCGGTTTCACCTGGTACGGCGGCGTTATTTCTAAACAAAACAGAATGCTTCTGTTTTGAGCAACAGGTTTTGCAAGCAGGTGAATCAGCGGTTATGCCCATGCGGTTTTATGTGGACCCACAGTTACCTGAAGACATTACCTATTTTGCATTGCAATACACCCTGTATGACGTCACGGCGACAGCAGGTGATCTTGTAATGAATAGTGGTCAATAGGAGAACGAATAATGGCTCAGCCAGATTATGAAAAGTATTATGTTCCGGATAGCAGTCCTTGGCCGATAGTGGGAGCCATTGCATTATTTTTAATTGCCGTTGGTGCAGGTAACTTTGTGATTGAACAAACCAAAGGCACGTCTGGTTACGGTGGATATATTCTGACAGCCGGTTTTGCGACTCTGATATTTATGTTGTTTGGTTGGTTTAGAAATCAGATTCATGAGTCGATGAGTGGCTTATATAGCGATCAATTAGGACGCTCATATCGACAAGGGATGGCTTGGTTTATCTTTTCTGAAGTCATGTTTTTTGCAGCATTTTTCGGTGCGCTTTTTTACGCTCGAATGATTTCAATACCTTGGCTAGGTGGCTCTGGCAACAATGCCGCTACAAATGAAGTGTTATGGCCTGCATTTCAAGCCATGTGGCCGCTGGTGCAAACCCCTGGCGGCACAGAAACAGAAGCCATGGGCTGGTATGGCCTACCTCTGATTAACACCGTCATCTTATTAATTTCATCCGTTACTTGTCATTTTGCGCATGTGGCACTTGAAGAGAATAAACGTGGCCGCTTGAAACTTATGCTTGGTATAACTGTGCTGCTTGGGGCGATTTTTATGTCGTTGCAGGTTGAAGAGTATATTCATGCTTATCAAGAAATGGGACTAACCCTGCAATCGGGTGTGTATGGCAATACCTTCTTCTTATTAACCGGCTTTCACGGACTTCATGTGACGTTGGGCGCAATTATCCTGTTTATTATGCTACTTAGGATCTTTAAAGGGCATTTTACTCCTGAAAATCACTTCGCTTTTCAAGCAGGTAGCTGGTATTGGCACTTTGTTGATGTGGTTTGGGTAATGCTGTTTTTCTTCGTATATATATTGTAATTAAGGTGACGTACTCACAGGTTAAGAACGGGCTTGTGGGTACGTCGTGTAAAGTAAAATATTAGTAAGGACGTGGGTTGGGCTCAATAAGACCAGTGGCCATGGCGATAAGTATGACCACTACAATTGCCACCGAGGTTAATACCCGTCTTCCAATATATTTGCTCATATTCGCTTGTTTTGGTTCGTTTTTAAGCATTACAGTCATGGCTTTAAATAAGTTATAAATCATAACGATAAGTAGTATTCCGATGATTATCTTGATGAGCACTTTGTTCTTTCCTCTCGCTGTTATTTTTATTGTTGATTAGGCATGCTTAGGCTTATTAAGCGATTACCTATGATTTCTACACTAGTGACTTTGTGCGCAGTTGTCATCATGTTTGCACTGGCTAATTGGCAATTGCACAGAGGATTAGATAAAGGCAAGAGAATGCAAAGTATTGCTTCTGTATCGAGTAACGCGTCATTGTCATTCGAGAGGGTACTCTCTATCGATAAGGATATTCAGGATTTGCCGGTAAGCTTTAGTGGCGCAATTGATCCTCAAAAGATTTTTTTAGTCGATAATCGTATCCATCAAGGCCGCCCAGGGTTTGATGTGTATGGTGTAGCACGGCGGCAGACTCAAAACGTGCTGATTAATTTTGGTTGGATTGCAGGTAACTTAATGCGCAATGATCTACCACAAGTCACTTTGCCAAACACGTTATCGGGCGCACTAGGGAGAGTCGTTGAGCCCACAGACAACCCGATGATCACAGAAACAGCAACGCCAGAAGCAATATGGCCTAAGGTCATACAGCAAGTCGATATCCACTTTATAGAGCAAGTTATACAGTTAGAGTTGCCACCTTTCGTGATAACGCTAACGGACAGTAGTGATGATTTCATCCGCAACTGGCAACCCGTGGTTATGCCTCCTGAGAAGCATTATGCCTATGCTGTGCAGTGGATGGGTTTAGGCATCGCCGCTTTTTTAGTTTACTTTTTCGCACTTCGCGCACGTTTTCGCGCTGCACATAAGAAGGGATCCCATGAACAACACGAGTAACAAACGTTTGATTATCACACTCGCCGTGGTGTTTATTTTGCCTGTGGTGTTAGCCAAATTGGCTTTAGATAATAACTGGTTCAATAAAGCAGCGACTAACAAAGGAGAGTTGCTATCTCCCATATTAGACATGAGCGCTATTCAAGACAAAGCTGTTGAGCCTAAGTGGCAGCTGGTGTACGTCTTACCTTCACAGTGCAGTATTGAGTGTGAGAATGCCTTGTACAGTGTTGAGCAAGTATGGACAGCGCTTGGAAAAGAGCATGACAGAGTACGTGCAACTGTCATTAGTACACCTGATAGTGACGTCAGTGTCGCTAGGCGGTTGAATGAGCATAGTGCCGTTAAGTTGTTAAAAACTAACGTAGAAAGTGTTAATAATGTGTTTAAAGGTGAGCCGGTAAATGCTATTTTCATTGCTGATACCTTGAATAACGTGATCTTGCGTTATCCACTTCAAGTTGAGCAACAGCAAGCCATTTTGCATAGTCGTGACATTTTATCTGACCTACGCAAACTGCTGAAATTATCACGTATTGGTTAGAGGGTCGTTCATGAGGAAATTGGTGTTGGCAGGCCTTATTCTTGCCATAACTGTGATTGTGCTAGGTGCATACACGCGGTTGACCGATGCAGGGCTGGGATGTCCAGATTGGCCAGGTTGCTACGGACACTACAAAGTGCCCGTGGCGCAAGAGCAGATAAATGCTGCAGAACTGGCGTTTCCAGAACGACCTTTAGAGCCCCAAAAAGCGTGGAACGAGATGATCCATCGCTACTTCGCGAGTGCGCTAGGCTTACTCATCTTGATCATCTTTGTGGTGAGCATAGTAAAGCGTGCTTATCATCGACCTATTAAGTTACCGTTTTTCCTGCTGTGCCTGGTCATATTTCAAGGCATGCTAGGTATGTGGACCGTCACCCTTAACCTTTTACCTATTGTCGTTATGGGTCACCTTTTAGGCGGCTTTGCCGTGTTGTCATCGTTGTTTCTGCTTTACTTACGCCTTCTACCATATCGCATACCAGGTGGTGATCAGCAAACCCGACGTCTAGCAAAGTTTGGCTTGATAGGGATCGCCATCCTTATAGGCCAAATAGCATTAGGCGGCTGGACATCAGCAAATTATGCGGCGCTAGCTTGTACCGAAATGCCAATTTGCGAGAGCAACTGGTACGAGCGCCTAGATTTTATAGGAGCCTTTAGCTTGCCAGAAGCAGATAACTACGAGTACGGGGTGCACGATTATGCCCAGCGTATGACCATGCATATAGTGCACAGGGCTGGCGCGCTAATTACGTTTATTTATCTGTGCTGGTTGGCTATTCGCATTTACGGGGTAGCAAGCTCTGGATTGTTAAAAAAAATTGCCACTATCATGGTATTAGTACTAGGCATTCAGGTCATTTTGGGTGTCAGCAATGTGGTATTCAGTCTGCCGGTCGGTGTGGCCGTTATGCATAATGCCGTTGCCGCTACACTACTACAAATTTTGGTGTTACTTAGTTACACCCTCTATCGCAAAACATAGGAGAGACCAATGAGCAAATCTGTTGGTGTTGCACCTCATAACATAGTAAATAAATCAGGCCTCCACTGGCGTGATTATTACGAGATGACAAAACCTAAAGTGGTAATGTTGCTCCTACTGACCGCTTTGGTAGGGATGTGTTTGGCGAGTGAAACTTGGATCAGTTGGAAAATACTTTTGGCTGGTTTGACCGGCATTGGTTTTTTATCTTCTGCAGCAGCGGTTATTAACCACGTAGTTGATCGTAAAATTGATGCGCAAATGGCGCGGACCTCGAATCGTCCGATGCCTAAAGGCAAAGTTTCACCCCAGCGAGCGCTCGTTTTTGCAGGCGTACTTACGGTGGTGGGCTACCTTATTTTAGAATTATGGGTCAATCGCTTAACCGCTTTGTTGACGTTAGCCAGTTTAGTGGGTTACGCATTTATTTATACCATGTATTTAAAACGCGCTACGCCTCAGAATATTGTTATTGGCGGGTTAGCTGGTGCAGCGCCACCATTACTCGGTTGGACGGCGGTAACGAATGATATCCATGCGCATGCATTACTCTTAGTGCTCATCATATTCATTTGGACCCCCCCACATTTCTGGGCGTTGGCGATTCACCGTGAAAAAGACTACGCTCGGGCTAAAATCCCCATGCTGCCATGCACGCACGGGATCGAATTTACTAAAACATCCATTTTACTGTACACGGTGCTATTAGCGCTCATTGGCGTGTTACCTTATCTGATTGGCATGACAGGCGCGATATATTTGCTAGGCTCCAGCGCATTAAATGCTGGCTTCTTGTATTATGCATGGAAATTAAAATTCGCCAGTGACGAACACACCGCTATGAAAACGTTTAAGTTTTCGATTATCCATTTAATGGTACTGTTTGTGGTCTTACTGGTTGACCATTATATGAGATTTACTTTTTGAGCAGATTAAATGTAGCGTTAATCGCCTTAGTGGCATTGGTTGTCGGTGTTGTGATCGCAGTGACCATAGCGCCCCCAAAGAGTGATGAAACGCAGTATATTAAGCTTTACCCGCAAGCGAGAGCCTTGCCTGATTTTTCTTTGACTGACAGTAAAGGCCAACCACTAACCAATAAAAACTTGCAAAATCAATGGACGCTCGTTTTCGTTGGCTACACTTTTTGCCCTGATATTTGTCCCACAACGCTGGCTGACTTAAGCAGCATTTATCCTGAGTTGCAACGCATTAAAGGGCCTTACCCGGTCAAGGTGGCGTTTATTTCGGTCGACCCAGCGCGAGATACAACAGAAAGACTAGCGGAATATATCGATTTTTTTGAGCCTGACTTTATAGCCGCAACCGGCGAGCATGCTGATTTGTTTCCTTTCGTTCGCGCAATGGGCATGATGTATTCGACGTCACAAAGCACAGACGACGAAAACTACTTGGTGGATCACAGTTCATCTGTGGTGGTGGTAAATCCGCAAGGTCATGTTGTGGGTCGCTTTAAACCAGAGTTTGCCCCAGGCAAAGTTGCAGTGAGCGACAGTAAACGGATTCTGCATGACATGACTATCTTAGCGACAACCAAATAACTGTGCCTCGCGTACGTCAGGCAACAGCTCAAGACACGCAAGAAGCGGTAGCCTTGATTATCTCTTCTGCGCCTGAAGCCATTCCCCTTTTATTTAACCAACAATCCCTGCAGCATCAATATTTTGCGCGCAGTTACATGAACCAAGCTTTTTTACATCAACATGGCCAATTTGGCTTTGGTAATCATTGGGTCATAGAGTTGCAAGGGCAACTTGCTGGGATAGGCTGTGCATGGCAACGTGAAATGGGGGCAATGTATGTACAAGCAACTCTTGAAAGCATGACACAGTATTACCAAGGTACTGATGTTCTTGAAGTGTTGAATCGATGCCAGTCATTACAGCAAGTATTTGCTCGTCCTGCAGACGATGAATTGTGTATCGGGCATATCGGTGTTGCAAAGGCGTTTCAGCGAAAAGGACTATGCAGTGAACTCCTAACTCATTTTACAGAAAAGGCTAATGAGTTAGGCAAACAATTTCTTACCTTAGATGTTAAGCAAGACAATGCGCCCGCTATACATTGTTATCAAAAATTTGGCTTTAACATTGAGCGCTCTACTGTGGATAGCAGCCCAATGAAATTGGGCACCTACCTGCATATGAGAAAAACGCTTTAATCTAACCACTGCCCCTTATCTGAGGTAATAAACCAAGGTTTTGAGTACCAATAATAACGTGAGGGCGCGCGTTTGCTCGGCGCTGTGCAGTTTATTCTGGAGCGCCCGGCAGGCAATTTTTGTTTAAAATCCACTCTGATCAATGCCTGGTTCACGGTGATTTTCTGTGCATCACCCTGAAAATAGCAGGTAATTTGTGCGTTGTTTATATCATCGCTTTGCACGCTGAATTCGAAGGTAAAAGGTTCGCCACTAACGAGTGGTGTATTTGGCGATGGATTTTGTACTGGCATAGCAAGACTGGCCATTTTCACTTTTAGACGTGCCAAATTCGCGTAAATACCGGCTGCCGGAAAGCGCGGAAGCGCTGAAAAATCACTAAAGCTTGCAATAGCACCAGAGTGCTGAGCAAAGCTCACGTAACCTAATTGTGTAAGCTGTTTTTGTAGTTCAGGGGAGTATTCACCGTAAGGATAGGCTAAGAATTTATCTCGTACGTTTAAATTATCTTCTAGTAATTTTTCGGCTTGTTGAATATCGCTGATACGACGAGCTAGCCATGCTTCATCACTCTCATTGGCTAACCGATTAAGTAAATGCTCATGACGTAAATTATGGTTGGCAAAGCTGGCACCTTGTTTAGTCATGGCCCGCATGTCTTCCCAGCTCAAGTGATAATTCACCTTACCAACCAAGTCAGGATTGATGAAAACCGTATACGGTAAGTTGAGCCTAGCGAGTATCGGGTGACCGTTTTGATAAATGTTGTTAAAGCCATCATCAAAGGTTACCGCGATAGCGTTTTCAGGTAGGAGCTGCTCGTTTTGTAACGTAGTAACTATGTCTTTTAATGGTAAAACATTATAGTTTTCAGCCAAATAAGTCATATGTTCGTTAAATGTGTCGGGTGAAACACTGGTAGAAGCAGGCGTATCTTCGCTCACGTGGTGATAAAGAAGGATAACCGCGTTGTCACTGGCTTGGGCATAGTTGATTGAGATGCAAAAACCAAGACAAACCATTACATAAAAAATGATACGATCCATAATGTTCCCTTTGTGAGGCTTTGAATGGCGCTAGTGTAACATTGAATGCTTAGTGCATAGCGGACGAGAAACTGCTTTCCCATATTTATTTTTTATCTATTAAGTGAGATTTTTCTTGGCTATATCTCCAGCTCGTGAACAACACCGTTTTTGGCACTTGGCCTCTCATAAACAGCTGATTCTGTTAGCGCTACCAATGATCTTAAGCAATATAACCACGCCACTTATTGGTATGGTCGATACTGCTGTGTTAGGTCATATGGGCAGTAGTCATTATCTGGCTGGCGCAGCAATAGCCTCTCTAATTTTAACTCAGACCTATTGGTTGTGTGGCTTTATTCGTATGTCGAGCACAGGCTTAAGCGCCCAGGCCAAAGGCGAGCAAAACAATGAAAACAAGAGTCGTGTGTTCTGGCAAAGCTGCAGCGTAGCTTTGGTTATCGGTCTGGCAATATGGGCCGCGCAAACACCTCTACTGACATTAGGAATTCATTTCGCTCAACCAGAAGCGCAACTTCTTAATGTTATTCAACAATATTTTAGTGTGCGTATTACCGGGGCTCCAGCCGCTTTAGTCAATCTGGCCATCATTGGCTGGCTGATAGGCCAACAAAAAACAAAGCAAGTTCTTTATATTCAAATATTTGCCAATTTACTCAATGCTGGGTTAAGTGTCTTACTGGTATTCGTGTTCGATGCAGGCGTTAAGGGTGTCGCGGTAGCAAGTGTTGCTGCTGAATACAGTATTTTGATACTTGGCGTTTGGGTGGCGATAAAAGGAATGGGCTTACAAAGGCCTCATTGGGGCTTGTGGCGGTGGTCTTCATTGGCGCAGCTGATGAGCCTAAACGGTTATAGTTTTGTGCGTAATTTGGCACTGCAATTGTGCTTGGCGTTCGTTATTTTTCAAGGGGCCAGATTTGGGCCATTAACGGCCGCGAGCAACGCGATTATCATGCAATTTTTTGCACTGATTGCGCTAGGGTTAGACGGCATTGCTTACGCTGTTGAGGCGTTAACAGGTGAAGCTAAAGGGAAAAAGGACGCCAGTGAAATTAATCGCGTGGTAATGCGCGGTTTATTTTGGTCATCCGTAGTGGCCGGCGGTTACAGCTTAAGCTTTGTAGTATTTGGTCAGCAGATCATCGCAATACTGACGGATTTGCCAGAACTTAGAAACTTCGCTGCGCAGTACCTATTCATCATCTGGTTGTTGCCCATCGTGAGTCATTGGTGTTTCCTACTGGACGGCGTGTTTGTGGGGCTAACACGAGCAAAGGCAATGCAAAACAGTATGTTGCTTAGCGCCACGTTTTTCTTTTTTCCTAGCTGGTGGCTACTGCAAGAATATCAAAACTATGCTTTGTGGGTAGCATTGTTGTTGTTAATGCTCGGGCGGGGCCTTAGTCTTGGCGGTTACTTTGCTTATCTTTATCGCGGTGGGCGTTTGATAAACTAAACGCATTCTGCATGCGGTAGGCCAAAATACCTATATAGCCATACAAGGCCAACACACAGCCAATGCCAAGCCCTATCAGTCCTGGAATTTGCAGCCACACCCAATTTTGACTGCCAATGAGTATCAGTATGACGCCAATAACAAAAAAGCCGAGGCCGTATTTAAAACGACCCCAGCTTTTATGTGGATCAGCGACTAATTTACTCAGTTGCTTTTTAAGCATGTTAACGACTAATTAGTAGTAAGAGTGCTCGCCGGCTTCATGTTCGGTAGCGTCTTTTACTGCTGTTAACTCGCCAGAAAATTGGGCTAACATTTGCTTTTCAATACCATCTTTAAGCGTCACATCAACCATTGAACAGCCGTTACAACCGCCGCCAAACTGAAGTATAGCTTCACCTTTTTCGGTGATCTCCATCAGCATAACCTTACCGCCGTGGCTGGCAAGTTGCGGATTGATCTCTGCTTCAATCATATAATTAATGCGCTCTTCTAGTGGGGCATCGTCATCAACTTTACGCGCTTTGGCGTTTGGTGCTTTCAGGGTTAATTGAGAGCCCATTTGGTCAGTCACAAAGTCAATTTCTGCTTCACTTAAAAAAGGAGCACTTTCTGCATCAACAACGGCATCAAACCCATTAAATTCTAGGGTGGTGTCGGTTGACTCCACGGCGTCTGGTGGGCAATAGGAAACACCACATTCAGCGCTAGGCGTACCGGGGTTAACGACAAAAACCCGAATATTAGTGTCAGGCTCTTGTTTTTCAAGCAATTTACAAAAATGCGCTTGGGCTGTATCTGAGATAGAAATCATAAAAAAGGTCCTGTATTTGAAACATATCGAGATTGTATCAAAATTACTTGACTAAAACACTCAAGTAATAATGTTTACTTATGTCAATTTCAGCTAAAACATGCGAACCTTTCAGGATGATTTTTAGACTGATTTTGATGTAACAAAAGGTGTAAACGTATGAAGTGCGGTTGGTTTTGGGGTTTTGTGTGTTCTGTTTTTTTGTCTGTCTCGGCGCAAGCGCTCACCGATAACGAATATTTACCCGCCAATACGCAGTTTAACGATGCTATCCCTAGCCCTTCCCAAGTCCTCGGGGCGTCTGTGGGTGAATGGCATGTGCGCCATGATCAACTAGTAGAGTACATGCGCATTTTGGCCGACAAATCTGATCGAGTGTCACTGCAGGAAACCGGCCGAACCCATGAAAATAGGCCTCTATTGTTACTGACGTTTACGGCAGCTAAAAACCAACAAAATATTGAATCTATTCGTAACAATCACCTCGCTTCGTTCGGGCAAAAAAGTGCCTCAGATGATCCTCTCATATTGTGGATGGGCTACAGCGTACACGGTGATGAATCATCCGGTGCCAATGCAGCATTGCTGGTGGCTTATTATTTAGCGGCAGCGCAAGATGAGGCTGTTCAGCAATTGCTTGAAAATAACGTAGTACTCATGGAGCCGAGCATTAACCCTGATGGCTTAGCAAGATTTGCCCAGTGGGCGAATGGCAATCGTGGCCAGCAATTAGTGGCAGACTCAAATCACAGAGAGCATCAGCAGCCTTGGCCGAGTGGTCGAACAAACCACTATATGTTTGATTTAAACCGCGACTGGTTATTGCTGACGCACCCTGAATCACAGGCGCGTATTGCGCAGTTTCAGCGCTGGCGCCCCCATGTACTTACAGACTTTCATGAGATGGGTACCAATAGTAGCTATTTCTTTCAACCGGGGATCGCGTCGCGTAATAATCCTTGGACGCCCGAACGTAATACCGAACTGACAGCCGAGCTAGCCAAATTTCATGCAGCTGCGCTGGATGAAACAAAACAGCTGTATTTCACTCAAGAAGCCTACGATGATTTCTATTATGGCAAAGGCTCGACGTATCCAGACGCCCAAGGTAGCATAGGGATTCTATTTGAGCAGGCCAGCAGTCGTGGACATAAACAGGAGTCTATCAATGGTGAACTGAATTTCACTGATACCATTCAAAATCAAGTCACCACGTCTCTTTCAACGTTCAAGGGGGCACTGGCCAATAAAGCCGAGTTGTTGGCTTACCCAACAGAATTCACTGAACAAACCAACGAACTGATAAAAGACGATAAAACGGTGGGTTATCTTCTTAGTGAATCACAAGATGCAACCCGCTTTTCTGACCTTAAGTCGATATTGCAGCAACATCAAATCAGGTATAATTACTTGGATAAAGAAATGCGCGTAGATGATCTGACTTATCAACCACTGACCAGTATTTTTGTGCCGTTAAACCAGCCTCAATATCGCTTAGTGAAATCGCTTTTCTCTGAGCGTAAAAGCTTTAATGATAATAGTTTTTATGATGTATCAAGCTGGAACTTACCACTTGCATTCAATATTCAATACTCCCCAGTGGAGCGAAAGTTGTGGCGCAAAATGCCTGTTGCCAATGAGCCCAATAATCAGCCGAAAAATACTCTCTCAATAAATACTGAGAGCGCGTACGCGTATGGATTTTCTTGGGCCGACTCAAAAGCACCTAAGTTACTAAGCCAACTGCTCCGCGAGGGCGTGCAAGTTAAAATTGCAGGATCTGATTTTGCTGCCGCAACCGATCAAGGTAATATTAGTTTTAGCGCGGGTTCGGTACTGATCCCATTAGCGCTGAAACAGCCTGACAACCTAGTGGCATTGCTTAATCGCGCTGCAAATGAAACGAGCATTAAAATTTGGCCCATTTTATCAGGCCTAACGGCACAAGGTATCGACATTGGCAGCCGTGAAATGTTCGCCGTCAAGAGCCCTCAAGTGTTGCTAGTTGGCGGTGATGGCACATCACAATATGAAGTGGGTGAAGCGTGGCATTATTTGGATACCGTGGTGGGGATGCCTGTCACTGTCACTGATTTACCTCACTTTTCTCGTCTTGATCTCTCTCGCTATAGTCACATCATTTGGGTTAGCGGAGATTATTCTGACGTACCCGAGAAAACAGTTAGATCGCTGGAAAAATGGTTGTCTGCGGGTGGAGTAATGATAGGCCAGCGAACAGCGGCAAAATGGTTTGCTGACAAAGACTGGCTTAAGGCATCGTTTTTAAATGAAGATGAAATCAAACGTGCGTTTTCCAAAAAAGACTTAACCTACGCAGATAAAGACCGATTAGCGGCTAAGCAGCGTATCGCAGGGGCGGTATTTGAGACGCAATTAGATACCAGTCATCCACTTACCTTTGGCTTTCCCCGTTCGCATTTACCTTCATTTAAAAACAGCACAGTCGTGATGCGTGCGCCCAAAACGCCGTTTATCACAGTTGGGCGTTACACTTCACGCTCCCTCGTGTCTGGTTACGCTGCTGATGAGTTGCAAGAGCTTATTAATAATAGCGCTTCTATCGTGGCTCACAGTGTTGGAAAAGGTAAAGTGATTGCGTTTACCGACAACCCAAACTTTCGTGGTTATTGGCGCGGAACAAGGCGTTTGTTGAGCAATGCAATATTCTTGTCCAGTTTAATTAATGCTCCAGGGTAAGACACATACACCATACATCCACTCGTAAACTTGGATGATGCTTATTTAGCAGTTGGTGCACGGCCTCAACGGTAGCGCCTGTGGTGATCACGTCATCCAATATGGCGATGTGTTGATAGCTTAGGGGACGCTGAAGCGTAAACGCATTTTTCATATTGGCTTTTCGCTGAGCGCTGGAGAGAGACGTTTGCGTTTGTGTGGCTTTATGTCGAGTGATCGCATCAGTCACTAACGGGATGCCGGTTAGGGCTGAAATGCGTTTCCCTAACTCGATACTTTGATTATATTTGCGTTCTTGATAGCGCCTCGGGTGCAGCGGAACTGGCATGAGCGCTTGAGGCATTGCGCAGCGGCTGTTCAGCGCATGTGCAACAAAAAGTTTGGCCAAAGCGTTGGCGTGCAGGATTTTATTAGAAAACTTCAAGCTAGTGAGTAATCGCGACAGAGGCCACTGATAATCAGCTAGCGCTAACACGTTATTTGCCGTCAGATGCTTTAAACCGCGTTTCGCTTTGGGCCAATTCAATAAATTGTAGTCGTATTTTTCACACTCAAACAAGGTTAAGTCATCCCTGCAGTAATCACAAATAAGCGCGTCGCTGTCTTGCCTGCACAGCAAACATTGTTGTGCTATTTTGGCCGCTTGTATGCTTTTCACTTTTGTAAGCCCTAGCCAATTAAGGGTGAGCACTTCTAAGCCATTCACTTGATTTCACTTTTTTCATCTCTACACTGACACACCAGTTCTTAAGGGTAGTAGATTTATATGCACACGACTTTGAAAACACGTACGGTAGGCAGTGGTCCTAATTTCGTTCTACTTCATGGATGGGGAGTGAATAGCGGTGTTTGGCAGCCAATAGCCAAGCAGCTCGAGCAACATTTCAGCGTTACTTATGTTGATTTGCCAGGTTTTGGTGAGAACAATCAAATAATGCCTAAGCCGTACGATTTAAAAAATCTGGCTGAGTGTGTGGCAAATGTGCTCCCTGAGAACAGTGTGCTTGCAGGCTGGTCGTTAGGTGGCTTGGTTGCTCAACATGTTGCATTACTTGAGCCTACGAACGTTAAACAGTTGATACTGATAGCCACATCACCCAAATTCCAAAAAGGCAATGATTGGGCGGGGATTGATCCGAATATTCTGCAAGCGTTTTCGCAGCAACTAGTGAAAAACCTGAGCAAAACTATAGAGCGCTTTTTGGCAATACAGGCCATGGGCAGTGATTCAGCGAAAACAGATATTAGAAAGATAAAAAGCAGCATAGAAGCGTCGCCCCAGGCGGATATTGCCGCACTGACAGCGGGGTTAGATATTTTAGAGCATGTTGATTTAAGAGACCAAATAGCGGCTTTGAAAATGCCGATACATTGGATGTTGGGGCGCCTTGATAGCTTAGTGCCTGTAAAGCTTCAAGGGTATGTACAGCAAAGCTTAGCTAAAAATCACAGTGTTACGATTTTCCCCCATGCTTCACATGCGCCATTTATATCGCACACAGAGGATTTCCTGGTTGATCTGATGGAAAACACCCTCAGGTAAAAAGTCGCTGTTAAAATAACATTTTTTGGTTAATAATTAACCACGAGAGGTTAGTAGAGGTACTCAGTGTGGACATTTCAAATAACAGCAACATCAGCGGCGCTTTTGCCAGTGGTTTACAGGGCGTGCAGCGCGGCACAGAGCAAGTTACGCAGGCATCCAGAGAGATTGCCAGCTTAAATGGCGATGCACAGCAGGGCAGCCTATCCAGTGCTAACCTGACTAGTAGCGTGATAGAGCTTCAAACAGGTGCGATAGGAGTTGAAGCCTCAGCTAAAGTAGTAGATGTAGCTAATGACACCATAGGCACTTTACTAGACACCTTTGCATAGGTTCACTAACCAATAGGTATCATTAAGATATAAAATGAACATTGTAACGCCTATCCCAACGGCGGTTGTTTTTACTACCGCCAATATCAACACTGAAGCTGCGCGCAGAGATAATACCCTGCGCGAAACAGTACCAGCGTTGACTGGGTCTGAAAATTCAGCCGCAGAATCGGGATTAGCCAGTGATCATGACAAAGTAAAAAGCCCTGCTCAACCTCTTGTATATGAGCGCCCTCAAGTGCAATCCCAAGGCGAACCTGCATCGGATATTCAGAAAAACGCTGATCAGGACAACGCCCAGCAAGAAAGTGCGGGTAAACAAGACGCTGAACAAGAACAACAAGCCCAGCAAGAGCAGCAAGAAAAAGCTCAAATAGACGAGTTGAAAAAACGCGATACTGAAGTACGTACTCACGAGCAAGCTCATGCCAACACAGGTGGCCAATACGCTGGCGCACCCAAGTATGAGTACACAACCGGACCGGACGGCAAGCGTTATGCCACAGGCGGAGAGGTGTCTATTGATGTATCAGTTGAGAATTCTCCTGAAGACACTATTCGCAAAATGCAGCAAGTCAAATCTGCAGCTCTCGCTCCTGCTGAGCCCTCGGCGCAAGACTTGAGGGTAGCGGCTGAAGCCAGCCAAAAAACGTTTGAAGCACGCAAAGAGCTAGCAGAAGAAAAAAGTGAAGGTGTTGGTGTTGTTGCTCAAAATGATACACAGAGTGATACCCAAGGTGAAAATGTAAATGCGGCAGGTAAATCGACTGCCAAATCAGAATTTGGCCCTGAGTTAGATGAAATAGTACGCGGTACTGATGAAGGTACGCCAATCCGAGACCTAGATACATCTGAAGTCGCTAAAGCCACCTTGAAAAGTGAGCAACTAGGTGACGTTTTTGCTAGTGAGGCAGGCAGTGCATTTGCTACTCAAGCTAGCAGAGACGACAATACCTTAGTAGCGGAGCGTGTTGTTCAACGGTTTTACCAAGGGGTAAGCGAACCCAAAAGCTATGGTTTGAATTTCTCAGCCTAATAAAGCTGGTATTTATCACCAGCGCCATCGACCAAACTTCCTATAAATTAAATTCACAAACACCGCTCATATTAATAACCGTAATTATTGGCGAATTTACGTTTATCCTCTGGGGTGGCCGTTTCGTTACACATGCCGAGGATATGCAGTCGACTACTTGATTCGTAAGTGTCTATTTCGGTGTAGCCCTCACGGCAATAACCTGACTCGCTGAGCTTCGTTTCAAGGTGGGCAAATAGTTCATCGAGTCGTCTTTCTTTCGGATCGTCACTTTTGGCTTTGTTCTTGTTACCTCTCTTCTGTGGCGGGCCGTCAGCACCGCCATGCTCTAGTTTACTTCTAACCGAGTTTTGGTTCGCGCTAATACTGAAATTAAACACTTTCTTGTTAGTATTTTTGATGTTTGTAGCGAGCATATCGGGCTCTTTAGGTTGCGGTTTAGGCTTGCCTGCGCAGGCACTTAATACAATAGGTACCACAAGCGTTAAAGGAAGTAGTTTTTTCATCGTCATAATGGACTCACGTTATCAATTATTGGAAAGCGTTTTCTGTGTGTATGACGTTAAAGAAGGATTGATAGTTTCTGTCGGGTATGTAAAGGCTGTGTAAAGGTTACCCCAGTCAAGTGGCGACCAACGAGCAAATAGGATGTATTTATTATAGACATAAAAAAACCGGTGAACGGTGTCACCGGTTATCATATTCGCTTTTAACCTTTTCTATTTTTTCGCTTTGGCAAAGGCATCGGCAAAGGCATTGCCCATCGCTTGATTAGCAGAAGCAGGTGCGGGTTTCTTATTTTGAGTCTTACCACTTGGCCTGATGCCTTGACGAGGTTTATTGTCACTGTTGCCGCGGCTTTGATTCGGCTTGGCGCTGATATCGTCATTCAAGCGCATGGTGAATGACACACGCTTACGCGCCACATCTACTTCCATTACCTTGACCTTAACAATGTCACCGGTTTTGACGATTTCCCGTGGGTCAGAAATGTATTTGTCAGTCATAGCCGAGATATGCACTAAACCGTCTTGGTGGACACCTACATCAACGAACGCGCCAAAATTAGCGACGTTGCTCACTACGCCCTCTAAAATCATGCCTTCTTTTAAATCGTTAAGCGACGACACGCCCTCTTTAAAGGTGGCGGTTTTGAATTCAGGACGAGGGTCTCGGCCTGGCTTAAGTAGCTCATTGATGATATCAGTCACTGTGGGCAACCCGAATGAATCATCCACAAATTGCTGCGGCTCAAGCTTTTTCAATAGCTCAGTGTTACCAATTAAATCATTAACAGCACTGCCTGAGTTACTCACTATGGCTTGGACCACAGGGTAAGCTTCAGGGTGAACTGCCGAGGCATCAAGCGGGTTAGTGCCATTTACTATGCGTAAAAAGCCAGCGGCTTGCTCGTAGGCTTTTGGCCCTAAGCGTTCTACTTTTAACAAGTCTTTACGACTGCTAAACGCGCCATTGGTATCTCTGAAATTTACGATGTTGGTGGCAAGTGTGCGGTTTAAGCCTGATACATGACTTAATAGCGCGGCCGAAGCCATGTTTAAATCCACGCCAACGGCGTTTACACAATCTTCAATAACACGGTCAAGTGAGCGCCCCAAGTTACTTTGGCTTACGTCATGTTGGTACTGACCAACACCGATAGCTTTGGGTTCAATTTTAACCAGCTCTGCGAGTGGATCTTGTAAGCGCCTAGCGATGGATACAGCGCCGCGAAGCGACACATCCATATCGGGTAGTTCATTTGATGCCAGCTCAGAGGCCGAATAAACCGATGCGCCTGCTTCACTGACCATAATTTTGCTCAAACCCAGTTCGGGGTTAGCTTTAATAACCTCTGCGGCGAGCTTGTCTGTTTCACGTGAACCTGTGCCGTTACCAATGCTGATTAACTTCACCTTGTGTTGCTTACACAGCATACCTAGCGTTCGCAGGCTTTTGTCCCACAAATTTTGTGGCACATGGGGGAATATGGTGCTGGTGGCTAACACTTTACCTGTGGCATCAACGATTGCCACTTTTACGCCGGTACGTAAACCGGGATCAAGGCCCATGGTGGTTTTCGCCCCAGCAGGCGCCGCCATCAACAAGTCATTTAAATTTTTAGCAAACACCTGAATTGCTTCTTGTTCGGCTTTTTCTTTTATCACACCAAACAATTCTGTTTCCATGTGAAGAGCAATTTTTACTTTCCATGTCCACTGAACGACACTCGCTAACCACGCATCCGCCGCACGGTTACTAAAATTCAAACCCAGATGCTGGGCAATGATGTGTTCACCGAATGAGCTTTTGTCTGATTCTTCTTTTTGCGGATCAGCATCCATTGATACTTGCAGAAAGTTCTCATTTCGGCCGCGAAACAAGGCTAGGCAGCGGTGCGATGGTATTTTACTGAGGCGTTCACTGTGCGCAAAGTAATCTGAATATTTAGCCGCTTCTTTTTCTTTGCCTTTAACCACACTGCTTTTGATATGAGCGTTTTCCATTAAGTACTGGCGCACTTTTTGTAGCAATGCTGCATCTTCAGCAAATTTCTCCATCAAGATGAATTTTGCCCCCTCTAACGCTGCCTTTTCGTCAGCTACGCCCTTATCTGCAGCAATGAACTTTGCGGCTTCAGACTCAGGCGATAAGGTCGGGTCGGCAAATAAAGTGTCTGCAAGAGGCTGTAAGCCTGCTTCGATGGCTATTTGCCCCTTAGTGCGACGCTTAGGTTTGTAAGGCAGGTATAAATCTTCTAATTCGGTCTTGTTGTCGCAGCTTAAAATACTGCGCTTAAGTTGGTCTGTAAGCTTGCCTTGCTCATCAATCGTTTTGAGGATCACGTTACGTCTGTCATTAATATCGCGCAGGTAAATCAAACGCTGCTCAAGCTGACGGAGTTGAATGTCATCTAAGCCATTTGTGGCCTCTTTACGATAGCGAGCAATAAAAGGGACACTCGAGCCTTCATCTAACAAGGTGACGGCAGCTTGTACTTGAGTGGGTTTTACCTGAAGTTCACTCGCGATTTTTTCAATGATCATGTAACGGCCCTATTTTGGCGAAGTTATGCAGATTTACTGTATTTAACAAATGGCTTAACAAGGCGATATATGGCCTCGACGGTAAAATACCAGAGTAGCGACACATTATTACCGATTATTTTTGAAATTGCAGAGCTGGGCAGTAAAGTGATGATATAAAATCTCGCGATACTGATTTTAAATTTTCGACAATTGTTGAACATTTACTTTAAGCCAGAATGAATAGCTTGGCTTTTATGCTGTTATTTTAACACCCGTTCAACGTGGTGAAGCCTTGTGGTGAAAATGCCACTCAATTTTATTTCCTCTTTGTTGCAGCGACAGTGACGTTTTTATGAACTTGCGTTAACACCTTTAGGCATGGGTGACTATTTTTGCTTTTAAAAAATCGATAAACACTCGGGTTTTTACGGGTAAATAGGAACATTTTTGATAGACTAACCAAGCCGCAGTATCGAACTCTGTTGCGGTACATGCATAGTCTGGAAACATATCGATCAGAAGGCCACTTTTTATCTCATCTTGACACAGCCAGTCTGGTAATAGAGCGGGGCCAAGACCCGCCACAGCGCAAGCGGTCATGGTCAACCCATGTGATATCAGTAAATGCCCGGTGACAGGCACGTCGAATGTATTGTTGTATGTATCCCGAAACTGCCACGTTCTGCAATACCCCGGCATTGAAAACAATAGGCAATCAAGTTTACTCAGGTCAACTGGGTCGTTAGGGGAACCATTGGTTTTTACGTAGGTAGGGCTTGCACAAACATGAAATCGTCTTGAAACCAATTTGTGTGCGGTGAAATTACCCTCCGGTCGTTGCCCGAATCGGATAGCCACATCGATTTGCTCTTTGACAAGATCGACGAGGCTGTCCATTAGTAACAATTCAAGCGTAAGGTCTGGGTACAAGGCACGAAATTCTGGCAATATCGGCACTAGCACTCGTTGCCCGAATGAAGTACAAGCGGTTATGCGTAAAGAGCCATTAGGCAGGCTAACCAAATCTAGAGCGGCTTCACTAGCGCGGTCAAACTCACCAATTAGATCTTTCACCCGAGAAAAATATTCACTGGCTGCTTCGGTAGGGGCAATCTTGCGGGTTGTTCTTTGGAATAATCGAAAGCCCAGCTGTGATTCTAAACTTGCTACCGAGCGAGAAATAGATGATGGGTCAACGTTGCGTTGACGAGCTACGGCCGCAAAACTTCCGTGTTCCATTACATCTACAAAAACCCTTACGTTTTCGAAATCCATTCGTGCGCTCTTTACACTAAAGTGATGAGTATAGGTGCCTTTATCTAATTAGCGACTATGGCTAAGCTCAAATACATGTCATGGCGTTGTTGTCTGCCATATACGCTTCAACATTTAGGGAAATTATGATGAGCCTACGATTTTACAGTGAATTTTTTGACTCCACCGAAGACGTACTTAACGATGTAATCAAACAGGGAACTTGGCCAACAACATTTGTTTCTGGTCCATCAGAAGGATTGCACGAACACTGGCATGCCGACGAGGTACACGCATATATCATGGAAGGAGAGACAGATTTCTTCGATGCCAAAAGCGGTATGCGAACCCAAGTCAAAGCGGGAGATAAAATAGTGATCCCCGCTAAGGCATTGCATGCAGAGGGAGCAGTGAAAGAACGGGTCGTATATATCCTCGCCCTTCCAAAACCACTGCCGCCAGAAGAGTTTCTGGCCATGCACGGCCCTGCATAGAATGGAGTCGACTAAAGCATGCGGTTCATTTCTTCATTGTGGATGTTCACGATAGCACCGACTTTGTCTGCTTATGTGCCCTTTTTGACTATTGATGTTTCACCGCGTGTACTTCTAATCTTTTTATATTTTACCTTAATATCATCGTAAGGAAGCCTAAAGATGAGAAAGCCACTATATAAACCAACACTATTCGGAAATAACTATTATGCAAAGCGACTAGTAGCAGTCTGCACTACTTTAATGTGTTTCTGCATACTCGGATGTGATTCTTTAATAGAAGATGTTAAACCGCCCAGTTCTGCGACTAAAGCTCTCGATCATCTTGAAGAGTTACCCCCAAGGGTTGCAATACATAATTTGCAGCCAATGTTTAAAGTGGAAGCTATTGGATTCACAGCAGTAGACGAAACCGGTTGGGATTGGGCTGGCTCCGATGAAATTTACGCTGTTTGGCATAGCAATGTGATCGTTTCCACGCTTATTCAAGGTGATGTTGACAGTGGGGAGCCTTTTGATTTTCATTCTTTACAAAGTTGTGTTTATCCTATCGCAGGGGACACGCTAATAATAGATGGTCGATATGGGGGAGAGGGTTCAGGTTGGATTTGCAAGGAGGAGGGGGCTGCAAGTCCAATACAATTCTCTGTTGTTTTTTACGAGGATGATAGTCCTTGGGCACATTTTCCATTTTGTTTTTCCGGGAGTATTGTTAAAGACTGTGAAGACCAATTCGTTGGAAAATATAATGGTGCTTGGAATACTCAAGAGTTG
The DNA here is from genome assembly GCF_056173245.1 of Paraglaciecola sp. QJM3NY_14. Taxonomy (NCBI): domain Bacteria; kingdom Pseudomonadati; phylum Pseudomonadota; class Gammaproteobacteria; order Alteromonadales; family Alteromonadaceae; genus Paraglaciecola; species Paraglaciecola sp. QJM3NY_14. The sequence continues at coordinate 5,019,539 of NZ_CM149664.1, read as the reverse complement.
TTAGAAATTTTACCTGCTATAGGTGATATTCGAAATTTCACAGTTAGATTAAATCCTTGTGAGGGGCCTGCTGTATGCGGAGATGATAATTTTTCCGACTATGATTTTCGTTTTCGTATAGTAAGAATGACTGATAAAGAAGTACTGAGACAACATTCACTCCAGTAAGCTTCGATGAGTGAACGCCTTTGAAGTAACAAGTTCGCATGGACTGAAATAGAAAAATAAGCCGAGAGCGCACATTTCGCTTTAGGCTACGGAGGTCTTCATTCAAGTTGGTGATGCCGTCGCTGCTTTTGTACCGACTTCAATTTTCTATGTTTTTAATCGAATTGCCAAATGACCAGACAGGAGAGCTCGTGGCTTTTAGAAGCACAACCTCTGTCGGGTGAGCGATTCGCCATTGACGGTGGCGCTAGTTCGCTGCAAGGGATGGTCTGTCATATCCAGCATTGATTCTGTTACACGAAGCTTATATTTTCAGTGTACGCAGTACATAATGTGGCTGAAAGTCATAAATAAACGTAGCGAATAGAATATAAAATTTTAGTGCCCGAAGGGCATAAACAAACAGGGACTTTAGTACAAAGAAGGGAAATGGTGCCGACTACCGGAGTCGAACTGGTGACCTACTGATTACAAGTCAGTTGCTCTACCAACTGAGCTAAGTCGGCACACTAGATTCCCGCTCTAAGCAGCTATGTGCTAGAGCGAGGCGACATTCTATTGATTCCACTTTTGTTGTCAACCAAAAGTTATTATTTTATCTGTAAAAGGCGCTCTGCTTCACTGTTCAGTGTCGGGAAATAGCTTTTCGGTAACCACTTTTGCAGTTTCTGCATCGCTTCGCCCAGTTCAGCGTAATCATTGCCAGTGATATTGATGTGGCCCATCTTGCGCTTGGCGCGTGGGGTTTTCATATAGCCGTGTAAATGGGTTCTAGGTACACTGAGCATGTCTTTTGGCGGTAAATCACAACCAATTACGTTAAGCATTACGCTTGGTGCCAACACTTGGGTTGAACCTAGTGGTAATTCACAGATAGCGCGCAGGTGATTTTCGAACTGACAGGTATCGGCACCTTGCATGCTCCAATGCCCTGAGTTATGCACGCGTGGGGCGATTTCATTGACTAGCAGCGTGTCACCCATCTGGAAGAATTCCACTGCCAGTACGCCAACGTAATTTAGCTCGCTAGCGAGGGCGGTAAAAATCTGCTCGGCTTGAGTGACTAATTCAGGGGTGATGGCCGGTGCAGGTGCAACACAGGTATGCAACTGGCCTTGATGATGTAGGTTTTCAACCAAAGGATAAAGAGCGATCTGTCCGTTCTTACCGCGTGCGCCAACTAATGACACTTCACGCTCAAAGCTGAGCATTTTTTCAACCACTAAAGGCACTTTCTTTAAATCAAGCTCGGCCAGTGCTTGCTTGATATCAGGCAGTTGCTCTTTGCTAGATAAGCGCCATTGACCGTAACCGTCGTAGCCGTCGCGGCTGGCTTTAATGATCAGTTTTTCGCCTAGTTGTGCAACGGCTTGTTCGAGCTTAGCCGCGTCATCCACAATCATGTAAGGGCAATTGGCGATATTGAGCTTGTCGAGTAACGCTTTTTCTTTAACTCTGTCAGCTCCGGCTGCGATGGCTTCAACACTTGGCATCAGCTTACCGCTACGATTGACTTGTTCAAGTAAAGGCTCTGGAATGTGCTCGAACTCAACAGAAATCGCGTCGGCGGCCTCAATAGCCGTTTCAAGGTGAATATCCATCACCTTTTTGTCTATGGGGTTAACCACTTTATGGTTGCTTACATCTACCGCTCGTACTTCAATCCCTAAAGGCACACCTGCTAGCGCCATCATTCTGGCGAGTTGGCCGGAGCCTAAAATCAACACGTTCATTCAGGTAGTTCCAGTGCGGGTTGGGCTAATACGTCAGCCGTTTGTTTTTGTCTGAATTGAATAATCGCATCGCGTACGGTTTCATCATGCAAAGCAACAACTTGCGCGGCAAGTAAGCCGGCGTTAGCTGCGCCAGCTTCACCTATAGCTAAGGTACCTACAGCAACGCCTTTGGGCATTTGTACAATTGAGTACAAAGAATCTACTCCACTTAGCTGGCTTGAACGCACAGGCACACCAAATACCGGCAGGTGAGTATGCGCGGCTATCATGCCAGGTAAGTGCGCAGCGCCGCCAGCGCCACCAATAATCACTTGGTAACCTTTGTCGGCTGCCGTTTCTGAAAATTCTGTTAACAGGGCAGGGGTGCGATGAGCCGACACCACTTGGGCGTGATAACTTACGCCTAAGGCATCTAACATTTTTGCCGCTTGGGCCATGGTGGGCCAATCAGACTTTGAACCCATAACAATCGCAACTTGAGGCATTTTCACTCCCACTATATTTCGGTTTTATTTGGTGCAGCGGACTTGAACAAGCAGATGAAATCTCATGCTGATAGACAAGATATTGCTGACCAGTAAATTTCGGAAACGGATTGTAGCTCAATTCAAACAACGAGTCCCGCTTGAACGTTAATTGAGCAACTTTCTGCGTCTTTTTATCGGTTTTTACTTTTTTCAGAAGATAAAACACCGTAAAAAAAAATCCGCTGCGGGCGAACCTGCAGCGGATTTTAAAAAACGTATTATGCTGTGATGCTAGCTTTTTTGCTTGCGCATCGCAGTGAAGAACTCATTATTGGTTTTGGTCATAGACAACTTACCAATTAAGAATTCAATTGCGTCAATTTCTGACATTTCATGCACGATTTTACGCAAGATCCACATCTTTTGTAATTCGTCTGGGGTGGTCAGTAATTCTTCGCGGCGAGTACCAGAGCGATTGTAGTCAATCGCTGGGAAAACACGCTTTTCCGCAATTTTGCGGTTCAGGTGTAATTCCATGTTACCCGTACCTTTAAACTCTTCGTAGATAACTTCATCCATTTTAGAGCCTGTATCGATAAGCGCGGTAGCAATAATGGTTAAGCTGCCGCCTTCTTCGATGTTACGCGCCGCACCAAAGAAACGCTTAGGCTTGTGTAATGCGTTAGCATCAACACCACCAGTAAGTACTTTACCGGATGATGGGATTACGGTGTTGTACGCTCGGGCTAAACGTGTGATTGAATCAAGTAAGATAACCACATCCTTCTTGTGTTCGACTAGACGTTTGGCTTTTTCAATCACCATTTCAGCCACTTGTACGTGACGACTCGCAGGCTCATCAAAGGTAGAAGCAACCACTTCACCTTGTACAAGGCGTTGCATCTCGGTCACTTCTTCTGGGCGCTCATCAATCAACAATACCATGAGCAAACATTCTGGATGATTTGCTGCAATTGATTGGGCGATATTCTGTAGTAAAAGCGTTTTACCGGCTTTAGGCGGTGCAACGATAAGACCACGTTGACCACGGCCGATTGGAGAGGCTAAATCAAGTACGCGAGCAGTAATATCTTCGGTACTGCCGTTGCCTCGCTCCATGACTAAACGCTCATTGGCATGCAGTGGCGTTAAGTTTTCGAATAAGATTTTGTTACGGGCGTTTTCAGGGCGGTCAAAGTTAACTTCGCTGATCTTCAACAGGGCGAAGTATCGCTCGCTGTCTTTGGGTGGGCGAATTTTACCTGAAATGGTATCGCCGGTGCGCAAGTTAAAGCGACGAATCTGACTAGGTGATACGTAGATATCATCTGGTCCCGCCAAGTATGATGCGTCGTTAGAACGCAAGAAACCAAAGCCGTCTTGAAGTATTTCTAGGACGCCGTCGCCGAAAATATCTTCACCACTTTTGGCGTGGGTTTTCAAAATTGAAAATATAATGTCTTGCTTACGAGCGCGAGCCATGTTTTCTAGGCCCATTTTTTCGGCCAGTCCAACCAGCTCACTGATGGGTTTGTTCTTGAGTTCCGTTAGGTTCATATTGGTGGGTCTTTTCATGCTTGAAAGTTTTGCCATATCAGCAAAAATTGATTGAATGGTTCAAAGGTATTTACTTATAAAAATCTCTGATTGGTGCGAAAGTACAGGTCTGTTCAGGTGTGAACAATGAAAAGTTAGCACCAAAATCACGGTACGTCTAGTGAAAATAGTGGTTTAAAAGGTATTACATTGAACAAAACTTTGCACAAAGAGTATACAAGAAATAAAAAAGCCCGATTTGGTCGGGCTTAATTTTTCAGCATTTAATTAGATGTTTTCGTTCAAAAACTCTTCTAATTGGCTTTTAGATAGTGCGCCGACTTTAGTTGCAGCTACATTTCCGCCTTTAAATAAAAGCAAAGTAGGGATGCCACGAATACCATACTTAGGTGGTGTTTCGTTATTTTCATCGACATTCAGCTTGCCAACTGTTAACTTGCCGTCGAATTCGTCAGCAATTTCATGCAAAATTGGCGCAATCATCTTACACGGACCGCACCATTCCGCCCAGAAGTCAACTAGTACAGGACCAGTAGCATTGATAACATCTGCCTCGAAACTATCGTCCGATAACTGGATAATTTTGTCGCTCATTCTTTTCTCCGTCATTAATTCTAGCGCCGATATAATTCAGCGTGATCGTGATTGTTATATAGAAACTGTTTTTTAATGCAAGCACTGATAAGCTATAAGCTATGCAAACAACTCATTTAACCGAAACACATTTCGCGGACTTGCCAATCAATGAGCAAGTCGTTAAGGCGTTATCCGCCGCAAACTTTAGTCACTGCACGCCCATTCAAGCGTTAAGCTTGCCCCCTCTATTAGAAGGGAATGACATAGCAGGTCAAGCGCAAACCGGAACCGGTAAAACTATCGCGTTCTTGGTGGCAACTTTTCATTACTTGCTAAGTAATCCGCAGCCCACTAAAAAACAACCAAGAGCCATTATTATGGCGCCAACCAGAGAGTTGGCGGTTCAGATCTTTAACGATGCTGAACTGCTAAGTCAACACACTGGTTTGTCTCTCGGTTTGATTTATGGGGGCGAGGGTTATCAAAGTCAACGGGAAAAGCTGGAAGAAGGTGTAGATATTATTATCGGCACTACCGGCAGGATCATTGACTACTACAAGCAGAACATTTTTTCGTTAGCCGGTATTCAAGTCGCTGTACTTGATGAAGCGGACCGTATGTTCGATTTAGGCTTTATTAAAGATATTCGTTATCTTTTCAATCGCATGCCTAAACCGACAGAGCGTTTAAGCATGTTGTTCTCGGCGACGTTGTCGTACCGAGTACAAGAGCTAGCTTATGAGCACATGGATAATCCCACTCACGTGCAAGTTGAGCCCGAACGCAAAACCGGCACGCGCATCAAAGAAGAGCTCTTTTATCCTTCTGATGAAGACAAAATGGCCTTGCTACTTAGTTTGATGGAAGAAGAATGGCCGGATAAAGCCATTGTTTTTGCGAATACTAAGCACAGCTGTGAGAAAGTTGCCGACTGGCTACAAGCAGATGGTCATCGAGTGGGTCTATTAAGCGGTGATGTTCCTCAGAACAAGCGCTTAAAAATCCTTGAAGATTTCACGTCTGGCAAGCTAGATATACTGGTTGCTACCGATGTGGCCGCTCGAGGCTTGCACATTCCTATGGTTAGTCACGTGTTTAACTATGACTTACCAGACGATGCTGAAGATTACGTACATCGTATCGGCCGCACCGGTCGTGCTGGTCAAAGCGGTAGCTCAATCAGCTTTGCTTGTGAACGTTACGCGTTAAACTTACCAGCGATTGAAACCTACATTGAGCATGCTATTCCGGTAACAGAATATCAAGCTGATGCACTACTTCGGGATGTGACACCACCTAAGCCTCGCCATAAAAAGCGAATGCAGAATGGTCGCAACCCTCAGAAGCGCCAATCATCAGGCTCGCGTAACCGCAGGAAGCCATGATTACATCTACCCGATTACCGCAAAATCACCCCGAAGAGCTATATGCAGCCGTTGATTTAGGTTCAAATAGTTTTCACTTAGTGATAGTTCGCGTGGTAGCGGGTAGTGTACAAATTATTGGTAAAGTGAAGCAAAAAGTGCGTTTAGCCGCAGGGCTAGACGATAACATGATGCTTGACGATGAAAGTTTAGAGCGCGGCTGGCGCTGCCTCGAAACGTTCGCAGAGCGTCTGCAGGACATTCCTCGAGACAACATTCGTGTGGTGGCAACCGCCACGTTACGTTTAGCTAAAAATGCTGACGTATTTACCGTAAAAGCCCAACAAATCCTCGATCACACACTAAGCGTTATCAGTGGTGAAGAAGAAGCACGGCAAATTTATTTGGGCGTGGCATACACCTCTGCCAATCAAGGTAATTCTTTGGTTATTGATATTGGTGGCGCAAGTACCGAGATCATTATCGGTAACGATATGACCCCCATTCATCTGGTTAGTCTCAACATGGGCTGCGTGACGTTTAAAGAGCGTCACTTTGCAGGTGATGTCCTCAGCGAGGAAAACTTTGCAGCAGCGATTGATGCAGCCAAAGCGATGGTCGATGCTGTTGCAGATAAGTTCGTATGCTTTGACTGGCAGCAGTGCTTAGGCGCATCAGGTACACCTCAAGCGATTACAGAAATCTTAGTTGCCCAAGGGATCAGTGATGCCATTAGGCTCGACTATCTTTACAACTTGCGCCAGCAATGTATTGATTGCGCGACGCTCGACAACTTAATAATTGATGGTTTGGATGAATCCAGGCGGATTATTTTCCCCAGTGGCTTAGCCATTCTCATCGCTTTATTCGAATCGTTGTCTATCCGCGATATGCAGATATCAGGGGGCGCACTACGAGAAGGTCTTATCTATGGCATGCTGGAAAACATGCAGCAGAATGACCGCCGTATGCAAACTATCCATCAGCATATGCAGCACTTTCACATTGATTCTGAGCAAGCGGAACGGGTCACTGAGGTCGCCCTGACGTTGTTTAAACAACTTAGTGAGCAAACTGACGTTGACGGTATCGATGGTGAGGCTATGCTGGTTGCGGCCGCTATGTTGCATGAAACGGGTTTACACATTGAATACAAATTGCATCACAAGCACGGTGCTTACATTTTAGGTCACGTGCCTATGGTGGGGTATACCAATTTACAACGTGATGGCATAAAAACGCTGGTATTGAATCATCGTCAGCAAATATCACCTGAAGTATTCGATCAAAACCACAGTGAAACCCGGGGCATTATGCGCAGCCTAGTAAGGGTGCTGCGTCTAGCTTGTATTTTGTCGATACGCCGTAAAGATAACCTTCTACCGCAATTTCGCTTAGAGGTAGAAGAAAATGACTGGCGCTTAGTGTTCCCCGAAGGCTGGTTGAAAGCGCATCCTTTAATCGATGCAGAATTGGCTAATGAGAAGTGGCAGCAACACAAAATGGGTTGGCACCTCACCTGCGAGTAATGCTATTTTCAACGCGCGCTCTACCTTAGTTTTCTGACCATTTTTTTTAACTCACGTACCCAGCAGCGCATAAGAAAGTATTCCTCTTGACAGTGTTTCTCGCAAAGCTCATGTGCGTACATCTTTACTTGTGTATACAAACAAAAACGCCAGCAAATCTGCCAGCGCTTGTATCAAAACCTCACAAATCTAATTTCTATTTATCTCGCACTAAAATTTGCGCTGCTTGTTTGGCAAAGTAGGTCAAAATGCCGTCTGCGCCGGCGCGTTTAAAGGCTAACAAAGATTCCATAATCACAGATTCTTCATCTAACCAGCCTTGCATGAATGCAGCTTTGTGCATGGCGTATTCGCCACTTACTTGATAAGCAAAAGTCGGCACAGCAAATTCGTCTTTACAACGACGCACTATGTCTAAATATGGCATACCAGGCTTCACCATAACCATGTCTGCGCCCTCGGCAATATCAAGGGCGATTTCACGCACTGCTTCGTTGGAATTTGAAGGATCCATTTGGTAGCTCTTTTTGTTGCCACCTTTAATATTGCCAGCAGAGCCGACCGCATCGCGGAATGGGCCGTAGTAGTTGGACGCATACTTAGCGGAGTAAGCCATGATGCATGTATTGATGTATCCGTGGCTCTCCAGCGCTTGACGAATGGCACCGATGCGGCCATCCATCATGTCTGATGGGGCAACAATGTCAGCACCCGCCTGAGCGTGGGATAAGGCCTGTTTGATAAGTACCTCTATCGTTTCATCGTTAAGTACGTAACCCTCTTCGTTCAGCAGGCCGTCTTGCCCGTGAGAGGTGAATGGGTCTAAGGCGACATCTGTGATAATGCCCATATCGGGTACAGCGGCCTTCAAAGCGCGTACGGCATGCTGGGCTAAACCATCAGGGTTAAACGCTTCACTGGCACATTCTGATTTGCGCTCAAGGGGCGTAACCGGAAACAGCGCAAGCGCTGGAATGCCCAGTGCGTGTAACTCTTTTGCTTCTTCAACCAACAAATCGACAGATAAACGCTCAACGCCGGGCATTGATTCAATTGTCTCACGCTGATTATTGCCTTCTAACACGAATACCGGATAAATGAGATCTTTGACGGTTAATTGGTTTTCTGCCATGAGGTCTCGGGTGAAGGTGTGGCGTCGCATACGGCGCATTCGTGTTTGAGGATAAATTTCGGCCATGTTAGATGTCCTGTAAGGTTAGGTCTTAATAAATTCGAGAGAATTGCATTTATTCAGAGGTCGGCAGCTGCTGCGCCACGATGCAATTTCGTCCGTTATTTTTAGCTTGGTAAAGTAATTGATCCGCAAAGCCGATTAACACATCTTCACTCTGCTGGGGGTCCATGATGGCGCTGGCTAAGCCAATACTCACAGTTAAATTAACAATCACACCCGCGCTATAAACGGGGGTGTCTTGAATATCCAGCCTTAATTGCTCAAGTAAGTCCTGAGCGCCTTTAATATCGGTGCTTGGCAAGATGACAGAGAACTCTTCTCCCCCATAGCGACATACATCATCACTGGGGCGCTTAAGAGCTTTTTTCAAGCGCTCGGCGACAAACTTAATACATTCATCACCTACTAGATGGCCATGCTCATCGTTCACGCGCTTAAAGTGATCAATATCAATCATAGCCACAACTAGTTCGGTGCGCTCACGGCGGCTTCGGCGCACTTCTGCTAAATATTTCTTATCAAAATAGCGCCGGTTACGAATACCCGTTAACGCGTCTAATGTGTTCTTTTCTTCTAATTCGCGGTTAATTTCTGATAACTCCCTAAGGGCTATCTCTAACTCTAACGTGCGCTCTTGCACGCTATACTCCAATTCTTCTTGGGCGTTGTTTTGCTGCTCGAGCACTTCGTCTTGCACTGCACGCATATCTCGTTCTTTACGCAATGCTTCCCGCTGAGCTCTAAACAACTGACGGCGCTGGTGATTAACGCTCAAAGCTAGCATGAGAGCCAATAAGAAAGTTTCAATGATGACACCTAGCATCAGCAAGTAGTTAGATGAAATAGACAGGGTCAGCACATTGAGGTGGTCAAGACAGGCAATCAAGGAGCTGACCAACAGTGATGTCCAAGCTAGTATGTAAAAGCGCGCTAAATGGACTTGCTTATACCAACACCAAATACCGACTGCGTATATGAACAAACTTATCCCGCAAAGTGCAAATAAGAAGGGTTCCAAAAACCATGATTTGGGAATAAACAAGCCCGCGATTAAGCTCAGAGCAAATAAAATGGCCAACCCATTTAAAATTTTGTGCAAGCGCAGGCTGATACTTTTGATATCTAACAGAATATTGGTAAATACGATCGCGTAAAAGACCGTGGCATTGGCCCAGATAGACACACTGTGTTTTTGCATCCATGGGCTGTCGGACCAAATATACTTGTACCCAATGCCTTGCATCGCAGCGAGTAGCAGCGCAAAGCTGAATACATAACCTGCATAAAGTAAAAACACAGGCTGGCGGCTGATCACGAAGAAAAACAAGTTACTGATCCCCATGGCGAACAAGATGCCAAAGAAAAGCCCTATCAGGATGCTGTGCTCACCATTGAATACTAAAAACGCAGACTCGGCCCAAAGATTGATTGGCACCTGTAACGTACCATCACTGCTAAGTCGCATAACAACACGTAAGTTTTCATCAAATTTAGGGATGGAAAACATGAACGTTTCGTAGGGCATACTGCGAGATGCAAATGGCAGAGTGTCGCCCGTTTGATAATGATCGAGAAGTTCGCCTTCTTCAATAAACCACACAGAGATGTGATCAATAAGTCCATTGTTCAACTCAAGTAACCAATGTTCATTGGAGCGTAAATTGGGAATCGTAAAACTCAGCCAATGGGGCGTGTCTGACATGGGCAGGCCAAGCTCAAAACCATCAACTGCTTTCCATTGAGGGCTGTTTGCATCTGGCAGTGTATTGATTTTGTATTGCTGTTGAGTATCGGTGAGAACAGTTAATTGGCTATTCGTCAGTGACTCTGGTGTTTGCAGCTTAATTGAAAAAACCGTGACCAAAAAAAGTAAAATACAGGTAACTGACATCAGCTGAATGGCAGCACGTTGAGTCAGCACGCTGTGAAATAATGTGTTTATTGCCACCGCTTAACCTATAGCCAGTAAGTCGTGGCTGTTGCGCAAACTAGCGTCAGCCAGTGCAGTTAACGGTGTATTCATTAACGCCGTTAGCGCTTTGGCAATAACGGGTAAATAGCAAGGTTCATTCTGTTTAACACCAGTGATCTTGTCGCTACCCAGTTTTTTAGGTTTCAAATAAGGAGCGTCAGTTTCCAATATGAGGCGCTCTATTGGCAGATGCTTGACGGCTTCTCTTAAATTACCGCCACGTTTTTCATCGGTCACCCAACCCGTGATACCAATATAGCAACCTAGCTCAAGGTACGCCTGCATTTGCTCAGTATTGCCCGTAAAACAATGCACTAGCGCGCCGCTTAATTGCTTATGGTATTGGTGTAGTAATTGATACTGGGCGTCAAACGCATCACGCTCGTGTAAAAAAACCGGAAGGCCGGTTTCGCAAGCGATAACAAGCTGCGCTTCAAATACCGCGAGTTGGATATCTCGTGGTGAGAAATCACGATTGAAATCAAGGCCGCATTCACCAATCGCTAACACTTGAGGTTGCTCAGCAAGGACTTTGATCTGCTGTCGGTAATCAATAGCGGCGTGCTGTGCATAATGAGGGTGAATACCCGCAGTGCTAAATACTTGCCCAGGATGCGCTTTAGCAAGCGCTGAGGCTTGTTGGCTGATGCTTATATCGGTGCCCGTAAGCATTATTTTTGCGACGTTGGCGTTAGTTGCGCGCTCAAGCATAGGGGGCAAGGTAGTGACATCGCTAGGTACGTTTACGCCAACGTCAAACCATTGCATGTTATTTTGACCGCTTCACTCGAATACGCTTGTTGCTTGACTCTTTGCCTAAGAAGTAAGAACCCAGCGCCCCTTCTTCAACATAAACCTCTTGTCCCGGTTTTAGTCTCAGTGATGTACTGTTGGTCTGGCGCCAAACTTGGCCTGTTTCCAAGGTGATGATCAGTTTGCCGTAAGGATTTTTTTGTACTGATGTAATAACTGAGGTTATTTTTTCAACTTTTTCTTGTGGCTCCGTCACCTTCGACAAACCAAAGCGCTTCACTTGATCTTCTCGGCTGGCATAGTTATCTGTTGGCGCGCGTTTCTCTGCGCTAACGCTTACAGGAGATGTAGCTGGTGACTTAGTCGGCGTTATGACAGGTGGTGTTGCGGCGTTACTGTTTGGTGTGCTCACCTTAGTGACATGTAGGTCATTCTTGATGTTTTTTTCCGCATATTTAACAGCAAGTTTGTCGTAGCAGGCAAGGCGAACAGCATTGTCTGTTTGAGCGCGACAAGCCTGTAACTGGCTTACAATATCTTGCGCGTGAACTGTGGTGATGCTGCTTAGCAGTAATCCAATGGCAATAATGACATTCTTCATGATTGTTCCTGTTCCTTCTTTTCTTGCTCTGTCTGTTCTTCTTTTCGCATTTCAGTCGGTTCGTCGCTGTGCTCGTCATCGTCAGCGTGTTCTTTGCGTTTGACGTACATGCTGCCGACTAAAATGCCGACTTCAAACAATATCCACATGGGTATCGCCAGTAATGTTTGCGAAATGATGTCAGGCGGAGTTAGCAGCATACCTAACGTAAACACACCGACAATGACGTAAGGCCGCTTTGCTCGCAATGAATCTGGAGTGCTGACACCCGTCCAGCACATCAAGACGATTGCCACGGGGATTTCAAACGATAAACCGAAGGCAAAAAAGATTTTCAACACAAAATCTAAATAACTGCTGATATCAGTGTTAATTGTCACGCCCTCAGGGGCGACACCAGTGAAGAAAGCAAAAGCAAGAGGGAACACCACATAATAGGCGAACGCCATACCCGAATAGAACAACAAGGTACTGGAAAACAACAGAGGCGCCACTAAACGTTTTTCATTACGGTATAAACCGGGGGCTATAAAGGCCCAAATTTGATACAGCACAACAGGGATTGCGATAAAAAACGACAACACCAAGGTCAGTTTAAACGGTGCAAAAAAGGGTGATGCAACGTCCGTGGCAATCATTTCTGCTTGATCTGGCAAGGTGTCAAGCAGAGGGGTCGCGAGCCAGTGGTATAGGTCTTGGGCGAAATAGACCAAGCACAAAAACACCACAAACACACTCAATACTGCTTTTAACACTCTGCCACGTAATTCGATTAGGTGGGCAATTAAGCTATTTGGATCTGACATCCGTGACTACTTTTTTTCGTATGGTTTCTGAACAGACTTCGCTGCGTCTCGCAGTTCATCTACGGATTTTTGCAATTCAGGTGATAGATTCTCTAAACCTTGTTGCTCAGCTTTTTTCAGGTTTTCGTGTAATTCGTGAATTTTAAATTGCTGTTCCACTTCTTGCCGAAATCCCGTGGCCATGCTTTTGACACTGCGCACAGTGCGCATGGTCGAGCGAATTGCGCCAGGCAAACGCTCAGGGCCCAGCACCAAAAGAGCTACCACGCCAATAACGAGTAATTCGAGAAAGCCAATATCAAACATGGGTAATGCTCGCGTTACTCACTTTTAGCCTTAGTATCTGACTCACTTTTGACATTCTGTTGTACAGTCTGGTCATTTGCTTTGCTGTTATCTTCGACTTTCTCATCAGCTTTAAAGTCTGCGTCCTTGTCATCATCTGATACGGCTTTCTTAAAACCTTTTACCGCAGAGCCTAAGTCTCCGCCCATATTACGAAGTTTTTTAGTGCCAAAAAGTAAAACGACGATCACTAAAATAATGATTAACTGCATTGGGCTAATACCGAACATAACAAACTCCTCTTAAATATTTGAGCCCATTATACGTAGCAAATTAAAAAGGTCACTGGATTTGATTAAGCAAACATTTCAATGCACAGTAATACCTTAGAATACAGGGAGTACGGCATTGAATTTTAAATACCTGATTTTGCTGATGTCGTTTAGTGCATTTCATTGCCAAAGTGCCCAAGATGAGCAAGGTACAGCGCAAAAAGAGGAGCCAGAACCGGTCTATCCTTGGCTCGATGATATGCATAATAATATCGCGCAATCGGTGCAAGATACGGCAATATGGTTTGATGATTTCTTTTTTCTCGACGGTGTCATGCATCAAGAGGTCGCTCAAGCAGAAGCGAGAATTCGTTTAGGTTGGGAGCCGCGTACGCGAGAGTTAGACCAATTTCAAAATCGTTTTCGAGTGCGAGTACGTTTACCTAATTTAAAAAACCGCTTAGATATAGTCCTGTCAGATTACGACGATGAAGCCGGTTTGGGCAATGAACGCTTAGGTCGCGACAATAGTTTCGGTGATACAGATCGACTCAACCTAGCGCTTAGTTGGCGCTCTCGACCCAACAGTGGATTTTCACATCGCATTGGCGTCGGGCGCGGCCTGCAAACCTTTGTAAAGAGCCGTTATCGTAACCATTATTCACTGGCGACAGATACGCTAATGCGTGTTGAAGGTTCTGTTTATTATTACAGTGATGACGGTTTCGGCAGCCATTTCTCAACCAAGTTTGACTACAGCGCCAACGCTGACACTCTGTATCGCTTTGACAATAACTTTTATTACCGGGATCGAACCAAAGACTGGTTATGGCGCCACAGCTGGCAAAGCTTGCATCAATTCAATCGTAAAACTGCCATTATCACCGGCTACTACATTGAAGGATTAAGCAAGCCAAACTATCAGATAAACGAGCATTACGTGAGCATGCGCTGGCGGCAAAACACGTTGAGAGAATGGCTGTTTTATGAAGTCGAACCTTTTATCTTGTTGCGCAGGGACGAACATTTCTCGCCCTCTTATGGCTTGGCTTTGCGACTTGAAGGCTTTTTTGGGCACTCGTAAAGGAGCGTATCAGAAAGCAAAAAAGACACCAAAAGTGCCTTTCATTATCAGTTTCATAGGGGCTACTCTGGCACTCTGCAGCGCCACGCAATTAACCAGCTAAAAACACCAAATGTAGCGATACTCGCCGGTATCCACCAATGCTGAATGTAAACAGGCATCACACTGGACACTACCAACAACGTTGCTCCAATAATAGTAAATACTAATCTACGCTGTTGCTGTTTCACCTGCCACTGCTGCTTTTCGAACTGCAACTTTTGTTGCTCGGGATAGCGTTTGATTTGGCGCATAGAGTCATACACTAAATCGGGAATTTCTGGCAACTTTTCAGACCAGAACGGTAAATTCGCCGAAACCTTGTTATACATGGCTTTTACGCCAATTTGTTCACGCATCCAATTTTCTAAAAAGGGTTTGGCGGTTTGCCATAAATCTAATTGCGGGTACAACTGGCGGCCTAAACCTTCGATGTATAGCAAGGTTTTTTGCAACAGCACCAATTGCGGCTGAATAATCATATTGAAGCGTCTAGCGGTATTAAATAACTGCAGTAGCACATTACTAAATTCAATTTCAGCCAGAGGCTTTTGGAAAATGGGCTCGCACACGCGGCGAATCGACGCTTCAAATTCATCAATGCTGGTGGTGCTTGGCACCCAACCTGAATCAACGTGTAGCTCAGCTACTTTACGGTAATTACGATTGAAGAAAGCGATAAAATTTTCCGCTAAATAGCGTTTATCTTCGCTATTGAGCGTGCCGACAATACCGTAATCTATGGTGATATATTGTGGGTCGTCAGGGTTATCCAGGGCGACAAAAATATTGCCGGGGTGCATGTCAGCATGGAAAAAGCTGTCTCTGAATACTTGGGTGAAAAATACCTCTACCCCGCGTTCTGCAAGCTTTTTCATATTGGTGCCACGGGCTTCTAACGTGGCAACATCAGAAATGGGAGTGCCATAAATACGCTCCATTACCATCACATTTGCATGGCAGTAATCACTGTAAATATGCGGCACGTACAACGCGGTAGAATCTTCAAAATTACGTTTAAATTGAATGCCATTGGCGGCTTCGTTAAGTAAATCCAACTCGCCAACGATCGTTTTTTCGTATTCTGCGACAACTTCAACCGGGCGTAAGCGTTTACCATCTGGCAGTAATTTTTGTAATGCATTAGCAAACGTACGCATAAGCTGAATATCAGCATGGATCGCGGAGCCTATATTTGGGCGAATCACTTTAACGACGACTTCTTCGCTATGACCAATCAGTTTGGCTGCATGCACCTGGGCGATGGATGCTGACGCTAAAGGTGTTTCTTCAAATTCACTGAAGACTTCGCTTAGGTCACTGACGCCAAGCGCATGGCGAATAATTCGCTGAGCTACCTCGCTGTCAAAAGGCGCGACCTGGTCTTGCAGGATGGCCAATTCGTTAGCAATGTCTTGGCTTAGCAAGTCTTTACGGGTAGACAACATTTGGCCAAATTTAATAAATACTGGCCCTAAAGACTGCAACGCTAAACGAATACGGGCACCGGGGGATTTATCTTTATGCTTGTTACGCAACCAGAAAAAGCCGAAGCGTCCTAATTTAGCGTACCAAGGCAGCCACTTGTCAGGAATAAGTTCATCTAAGCCGTGTTGTAAAAAAACTTTATTGATTTGGTATAAACGAAGGATCCGCACGAGTTATTGGTCATCCTGTTGTGAGGCAATGAGGTGATCGATTCGCGCTTCAAGCCTATCGCTGGCGCTACGTAGGTGATTTACCTGATCACAAAAATCCGCAACTTCGATTTCGGTCACCGCGACGGCTTCAGGTTGGGTTAAATGCGCGCTGAGCTGGTCAGCGAGTTTTTCCACTTCTTGTTGAGCCGTATTGAAGAACGCTTTCACGCTACTAAAGGTTTGATGAGCAACCACGTCACCTGTGTATTTAGATAACTGTTCTTCCCAATCAATATCCAGCTCTTTCATTAGATTGCTAAATCCTTGGGCAACATCGATATCACCGTCTAAATCTAGCTTTCCTTGTTGAATCAGCTGACTGATTTTACTGCTGTCACTTAATGCGCTAAGCGTGCTTAAACTAAGAGTAATATGGCAATCTGCTGCGGCATCAGCGGGTGCTGACTGTTGATCTTGCTGCAAGGCGCTGACATCAATTTGCTCAGAAAAAGTAAACAGTAAAGACCAAGGCAATTCATTAATGGTGACCTGAAGTTGTTTGCCCGCTAACTTTTTTAAGCGAGGTTTACAATCAGGATCGAGCTGCAAAAGTTGGTTAAGGGTTAACTCAACGCCCGCGCTTATCAGCTGCCCGACTAACATTTAAAACTTAAACCCGCGGTGCAGAGCAACAATACCGCCTGTTAGGTTGTGATAGGTCACTTGCTCAAAACCGGCTTCTTGCATCATGTCTTTCAGCACATCTTGCTCTGGGTGCATGCGAATCGATTCTGCTAAGTATTTGTAGCTGTCACCGTCTTTGGCAACCAGCTCGCCAATTTTAGGCAGTAAATGGAATGAATAGGCATCATAAACCTTATTCAATACTTCGCTGGTAGGTTTTGAAAACTCCAACACCAATAACCGCCCGCCGGGTTTCAAAACGCGGTACATAGACGCTAAGGCCTTGTCTTTGTCGGTCACGTTGCGCAGGCCAAAGGCAATAGTAATGATATCGAAACTGTTATCAGGAAAGGGCAGGGCTTCGGCGTTAGCCTGTACGTATTTCACATTACTGACAATGCCTTTGTCGCGCAGCTTGTCACGGCCTACTCGTAGCATTGCATCATTGATATCGGCTAACACCACTTCACCGCTGTCGCCTACAATACGTGAAAACTTAGCGGTTAAGTCACCTGTGCCACCGGCTAAATCGAGTACTTTGTGGCCGGCTCTTGCACCGCTGCAGTCTATGGTAAAGCGTTTCCATAAGCGGTGAATACCCATAGACATGACGTCGTTCATGATGTCGTATTTCGCGGCGACCGATTGAAAAACCTCAGCAACCATAGAGGCTTTGGCATTCTTATCGACTTGTTGAAAACCAAAGTGGGTTTTTTCTGATGATTCTGGGGCTTGCTCGTGGCTGGTATCTGAAGCCCCGTGTTGCTCGCTAACGCTCATGTCAATTCCTTAATAAACTCATGGCGCTAGTGTATCGAAATTCACAGTGCCAATCTAAAAAAATTACAGCGTTATACGTCTAAACTGGCGCAAAAGATTATTCACCGGCACATGCGTTATTGCCTTGCGCTAATACACTGGCAGATCAGGCTGCTAAATTGTCTCCTACGCTGATAGCAATAAGCGTACTGAGGGCTTGCATAGAGCGGCCACTTTGCGCCTGTAACTGATTAAACGCTGCTTGGATTGCACTTAAGCTACGCTTGGATGTCACTCCACCTGAAATAATATCCCGTTGGCTAAAGTAGCTCGTGACATCGCGGGTCAGCAAAAAGGTATCCTTGCCTAATGCACGCAGCGCGTAAGGACCTGTGTTGCCACCTAAGCGAGCGCCATGCTTCTTCAAATAGCCCCACAGACCAGTGATATCAGCCACAGGCCAGTTAGCGACAAACTGCGCAAAACTGTCGTGATCACGGCGAACAGAGTCGATCATGATGGCGTTGTCGCGAATGGTTTGCACTTTTTTATAGTTGCGAATAATGGCTGGATCTTGAGCGCGCTTTTCAAGCATTTCATCCGGCATAAGCAGTACTTTGTCGATATTAAATTCGAAAAACAAACGTTCGAACTCAGGCCACTTATTGCGTACCACTCGCCATACAAAACCTGATTGAAAGACCTTTTTGCTAAATTCAGCTAAGAAACGATCATCACCCAATTGAGCGATGTCTTTATCGGCAAGGGGGTCACTAAGTAAACTTTCAACGGCGCCAGGGCCGCCTTTTCGTTCGCAGGCACGTTGGTAAATGGCCTGATAATGTTCCAAATTGGCTAAAACGTTGTCGCTCACCCTGACTCCTAACATTAAAAATCTACTTGTTTACCCTTCAATACCGCTGTGGCGCAATAATGCATCAACTTTCGGCTCACGGCCTCTAAACGCAACAAACAATTCCATGGGCTCTTTACTACCACCCTTTTCAAGAATGTTGTTCAAGAAATCTTGACCTACCTGCTGGTTAAATATGCCTTCCTCTTCAAATCGACTAAATGCGTCTGATGACAACACCTCAGCCCATTTATAGCTGTAATAACCTGCTGCATAACCACCAGCAAAAATATGCCCAAAACTATTCTGGAAGCGGTTAAACTCAGGTGGAATAACCACAGCTACTTTGCTACGTACGTCATCTAACAAGCCTTGCACTGAGGTTTTCTGCTCACTGTTATATTGCTCGTGTAAGCTGAAATCAAATAAGCTAAATTCCAATTGACGCACCATCTGCATGGCTGATTGGAAGTTACGTGCCGCTAGCATTTTATCCAACAAGTCTTGGGGGAGTGGCTCGCCCGTTTCATAGTGGCTTGAGATAAACGCCAATGCTTCAGGCTGCCAGCACCAATTTTCTAAAAACTGGCTGGGTAACTCAACCGCATCCCATGCAACACCGTTGATGCCTGATACGCCAGCAACGTCGATTTGGGTCAACATGTGATGAATGCCGTGGCCAAACTCATGGAATAAGGTAATCACTTCATCGTGAGTGAATAACGCAGGCTTGTTGCCTACTGGGCCACTGAAGTTACACGTTAAATAAGCCACCGGCAGTTGCATTGTGCCATCAGGTTTGGCGCGACGCGTTTGGCACTCGTCCATCCAGGCGCCGCCACGTTTGTGTTCGCGAGCGTACAGGTCTAAGTAAAAGCTGCCGCGTAAATCACCTTTTGCGTCTTTGATATCAAAGAAGCGCACATCTTCGTGCCAAGTGTCTACACCATCACGTTCGCTAATTTGTAGACCGTATAAACGTGATACCACTTCAAATAAGCCATCCACTGCTTTATGGGCAGGGAAATACGGACGCAGGGCTTCATCTGAAATGGCGTATTTCTGCTCTTTGAGTTTTTCGCTGTAATAAGCCAAATCCCACGCTTGTAGCTCAGGCTTGTCATATTGGGTTTTGGCGAATTCTGCCAGTTCGGTTAAGTCTTGTTGGGCTTGCGGTTTAGAGCGCTGCGCTAAGTCTTGCAAAAAGCCTTTTACCTGACTGGTCGATTCTGCCATTTTCGTGGCCAAAGAGCGTTCTGCGTAATTGGCGAAATCTAATAAGTTGGCGAGCTCTTGGCGCAATGCCATGGTTTCATCGATGAGTGGGCCGTTATCCCATTGGCCTGCATTTGGCCCTTGGTCAGACGCGCGTGTAGTAAATGCGCGGTACATTTCTTCGCGCAATAGGTGGTTATCTGCATGCATCATCACAGGTAAATAGCTAGGGATATCAAGGGTGAACAACCAGCCATCCAACTCTTTGCTTTCAGCAAGTTGTTTGGCAGCGGACAAGGCGGACTCGGGTAAACCGGCCAACTCAGTTTCATCGGTGATGTGTTTTTGCCAGCCTAGCGTAGCGTCCATCACGTTGTTGCTAAACGTTGAGGATAAATCTGACAAGCGGCTTTTTATCTCGCCGTAACGCTGTTTTTTCTCGTCATCTAAGCCGACGCCCGATAACTCGAAATCACGCACTGTGTTCTCAATGACTTTACGTTTTGCCTCATCCAGTTCAGCGAACTCCGCACTATTTTGAATATGCAGGTAGGCTTGGTATAAGCCCTTATGCTGACCAACCCAAGTGCCATATTCAGATAACAAGGGTAAGCAAGCGTCGTGCGCTTCACGCAGTTCGTCATTGCTGACCACTGAATTCATGTGTGAAACCGGTGACCACATGCGACCAAGTTCATCGTCTTTGTCTTCTAATTTAGCGGCGAAGTTGTCCCATGTGTAAGTTGGCTGGGCAAGCAAGGTTTCTATGGTTTGTTTAGCATCTTCAATCGCTTGCTTAACAGCGGGCTGAATTTGCTCGGGACTAATTTCTGAAAAACGTGGTAATCCAGACAAATCTTGCAACGGGCTTAGGGACATAATGAACTCTCAAGTAGAGGGAATAATGACTAGTAAGTAAGGCAGTTCATACGCGAATTCAAGTGTTTGTATGGATCTAGGCTAAAATCAATGCGTTTATAGGCGATTTGAGCAGCTGTAGTTTTGTTGCAAGTTATTCTCTGCTTGATAGGTCTATAATGCTCAGGTTTATTATTTTCGATTAACCCGATTAAAAAATTCATTTGTCTTTAATCAGACGAACCTTATATCGTGTAGTCACAGCTAGTTAATTTAGGATGAGTAAAAATGGCAGATTTTGATTATATATGTATCGGCGGCGGCAGTGGCGGTATTGCTTCAGCAAACCGAGCATCCAAGCACGGCAAAAAAGTAGCGTTAATTGAAGCACGCCATATTGGTGGCACGTGCGTTAACGTAGGTTGTGTGCCTAAAAAAGCCATGTGGTTTGGTGCTCAGGTCGCTGAAGCCATTAATCATTATGCCGCCGATTACGGTTTCGACGTGACGGTGAATAAATTCGACTGGAAAAAACTAGTAGACAGTCGCGAAGCATATATCAAACGTATCCATGCCTCTTACGATCGCGTGTTGGGCAACAACGACATCACGGTGATCAATGGTTTTGCTCGTTTCGTGGATAAAAATACCGTAGAAGTTGACGGCAAGCATTACACCGCTGACCACATCCTTATTGCCACTGGTGGTCGCCCTGTTACACCAAGCATTCCTGGTGCAGAGTTAGGCATCGATTCAGACGGTTTCTTTGAATTAACGGAACAACCTAAACGCGTTGTGGTAGTAGGTGCCGGTTATATCGCCGTTGAACTAGCAGGTGTATTACATTCTCTTGGTAGCGAAACCCACCTAGTTGTGCGCAAGCATGCGCCACTTCGTTCATTTGATACCATGTTAAGTGAAACCTTGGTTGAGATAATGGCTCAAGACGGCCCAACGCTACATACCCATCGTATACCAGAGAAACTTGAAAAGAACGAAGATGGCAGCTTAACGCTGACTTTCGAGTGCGGTGAGAAAATCGAAGCGGATAGCGTCATTTGGGCTATTGGTCGTGCACCAGCAAACGACAACATGGGGTTAGACAAAGCCGGAGTGACGGTGAATCAACGTGGTTATATCGCAGTGGATAAATACCAGAACACCAGTGTTGATGGTATTTATGCGGTGGGCGATAACATAGGTAAAGTAGAACTTACACCTGTGGCGGTTAAAGCGGGTCGTTTACTTTCGGAGCGATTGTTTAACGGTCAGAAAGACGCACACATGGATTACACTCTGATCCCAACCGTTGTCTTCAGTCACCCAGCTATCGGTACAATGGGCTTAACTGAACTTGAAGCGGAAGCCGAGTTTGGCAAAGATAATGTCAAAGTGTATAACTCGAGTTTTGCCGCCATGTACACGGCGGTGACCAGCCACAGACAAATGACGCGCATGAAGCTGATTTGCGTGGGTGAAGAGCAAAAAGTCGTTGGCTTACATGGTATTGGCTACGGTATGGATGAAATACTGCAAGGCTTTGGGGTGGCGATGAAAATGGGCGCAACTAAAGCGGACTTTGATGCCTGTGTGGCCATTCATCCTACTAGCGCTGAAGAGTTCGTTACGCTTAACTAGTCACGATTTTATCCGCTTGAGGTGTCGTTAAACACTTTTAAAAAGATAAACGAAAATACTCTCTCAACGCCTCTGTTATTTTTGCTAACAGGGGCGTTTTTTATGAGCCGACTTTATAGCGCATAAAGCAGCTTGTGTCGCTCTAATAAAGGCGTGTTGAGCGAGTTCCATGAGTGTGAAATCTACGATTTAACAGCGGGCTTTCAGACGAAAAAATCATCTTAAAAATATTTTCAAATTGCACAAAAATTCCACTGTACACGGATTGAATTCGGCCTTACATTAGCGCGATTTTCTCTTACTGGCCATGGGCCTACCGGATACATTGTGAAATTTAGTAATAATCGCATTTCAGCCATTTACTTAGGTAATGAAGAGTCGATTTTAAGTTCTGAACAAGATTGGTTAAATGCAGAGCGCGGCGCGCGTTATCGCGACGCGGTACATATTGCGTTACCTGGTGGTGAAGTGTGGTTATTTGACTACGGTATTGCCGTATTTTGGGGTGTGGATGAAGATGAACGGTTAGCGTTATTGCATCGGTTAAGTTTGGCTGAAGGTTTATTAACTGCCGCTAGCCAAGAGCATTTTCGCTTTGTGTTAGATGCACCTGAATCTCGTATCAGTCAGGATACCGTGAGTTTGGCCCAAGATGATCATTTGTCGCGTTTGGCGGTGAGCCATGCGTTAGCACAATCGTTAAAGCTAAACGAATATGAAAGTCAGGCACAACAAACAATCCAAGACCACGCGCATATTCCGCAAACGTTGGCTAAAACCGGTAAAATCAAATTATCGCGACGCAATATAGCGAAGATCCGCGGTACGTTGTTCAGTACCAAAAGCGATATTATTTTGCATTATGGATTGCTTGATACCCCTGAATTTTTCTGGGAATACCCAGAGTATGAAAGCACCTACAATTTGGCCGCACGCTATTTAGAAATTCATCAACGGGTTGAGTTGCTGTCCAAAAAGTTAGCCACCATACATGAATTATTCGACATGCTTGCGGGTGAACAGAATCACCAACATTCATCGTTCTTAGAATGGATCATTATCATTCTAATTGCAGTGGAAATTGTGATGTTTGGCGCAAAGGAAATGCAGATACTCTTAGGCCTATGAGCCAATAAGTGACTTATATTAATGATGTAAGCCCGCTAAAGAGCGGGCTTTTTTATACGCTAATAACCAGAAGGGCTAACGGTTAGGTTTACGGTTCATCGTTAAGCAACAACTCTTGGGCTCTGTGCTGATAAAACTCAGGATTTAAGCCGATAAGCTGAGGGATCGTTGCCGATACAGCAATAGACGACAAGGTACCAAATACCACGCCGGCGAACAGCCCAATAGCAAAACCTTGTAGCGGCTGACCGCCGAATATCCAGATGGCGCCTATGGTAGCGAGTGTAGTACCGGAGGTAATTAGTGAGCGTGTTAAGGTCGATTTTACGGCTGTATCGACTATGTCACTCATGCTCATATTGGTTTTCGCGCGCATCACTTCACGTAACTTATCACCGATGACAATAGAGTCATTCAGCGAGTAACCAATGATGGCCAGCACGGCCGCCAATACCGTCAAATCAAACGGTAAACCCAGCCAGGCGAATAACCCTAAAACCACGAGTACATCATGCACTAACGCCATGAGCGAGCCACAGGCTAAGCGCCATTCAAAGCGCCATGTTAGATATATCATCATGGCAATTGCAGCGACGATCAAAGCCAATCCGCCATTATCAATCAGCTCAGAGCCTACTTGTGAGCCAATATAAACCGAGTCTTGTGGGCTGATGTCATAGCCCGATTGCGCCGCGAAGTTGTTAAGCCAGTCTTTGTCGATGACATGGTTGGCACCATCAGCTTGGCGAATCGTCCATTGGGTGTTTGCCCCACTACTGTTTAACTCAAAATCGCCAGTTAGATGCGTGGCAAGCTGGTCTTGCATTTGCTCTTTATTGATACTTTGCGAGGTAGTGAACTCAGTCATGTAGCCACCCGTGAAATCTAGCCCGAGGTTCAGCCCTTTAAAGCCTAAGCCGATAGCCGAAAGCAGCATCAATGAGATGGCGAGATAAAAACCAGCCAAACGTACCTTACTGAACATGGCCATGGGTGAGTGGACTCCCGTAGATTGGCTGATTGTGTTTGTCGCTTCTTGCGTACTGGTTGCATTTTTCAATGTGTTTGCGCTCATGATCTTAGCTCCTTTTGTTTGATGGCTATTTGCGGTTTAACCAATGACGTCAATACATGAGCAACGAATACGCCGGTAAACATACTGGTTAAAATGCCCAAACTTAAGGTCATCGCAAATCCTTTGACCGGCCCATAACCGATACTCAACAGTATGAGGGCGGTGATCATGGTCGTGACGTTGGCGTCTAAAATAGTGGCGAAGGCTTCTTTGTAGCCCGTTTCAATCGCCAAAAAGTTACTCCGCCCGCGTTTTCGCTCTTCTTTTATACGTTCAAAGATCAGCACGTTGGTATCGACCGCCATGCCCACCGTGAGCACCAAACCAGCGATGCCGGGTAGGGTGAGTACAACATTGGGCAATAGCGCCATTAAGCCTAATAAACATACTAAGTTAAGAATCAAGCTGGTATTGGCGATAAGCCCTAATTTGCGGTACCACAAGCCCATAAAGACCAACGTAAAACCCAAGCCTATAGCGAGTGCCATGATGCCATTACCGACGTTTTCTTGTCCTAACGACGCTTGAATGGTGCGTTGCTGCACTATGGTGATAGGTGCATCTAGTGAGCCTGCACGCAATAATAAAGCGAGATCGGAAGCCGCTTGTGGGCTATCTAAATTGGTGATGCTAAAGCGGTTGCCTAACTGACTTTGAATGGTTGCTACACTAATGACCTTGCTGCTTTTGACCATCTCATCTGCGCTGTTTTTATGGTATTCAGAGAATATTGTGACCATAGGATTGCCAATATTGTCTTTAGAGAAGTCAGACATCTTCTTACCGCCGATGCCGTCAAGCGCTAGGTTTACTAGTGCAATACCCATCTCATCACGCCCTGAGGTCGCATTTTCGATATTTGAGCCAGTGAAAATGGGTTTAGGTGCCAAGCGCAGACGACGACCATTTTCATCAGTAAAGGTTTTGGCTCCCACTGTGCCGCTTTGGGCCATTTCGTAGAAATCCAGCGATGCGGTGGCACCGATAATACGCTTGGCTTGCTCTGGATCTTTCACCCCTGGTAACTCAATACGTATTCTGTTTTGACCTTGGCGCTGGGTAACGGCTTCTGTGATGCCAAGCTCTTCAATACGCCCGCGCAGGGTGGTCAGAGCTTGGGCCATAATTTCATGATGAAAGGTAGTGACACTTTGATCTGAAAATACCAGCGCGGCATCGCGATCGCCGCTTGCGGTATAGGTTATGCCGGGTAGTTGCTGTTGTAACTCATTGACCACCTTTTTGACTTGGCTTGCTTGGTGAGTGAGAAAGTGAAGGTTAATCTTCTCTTGTGAGTCGGCTAGCTTCCCGCTCATACCACGCAAACCTTTATCATGGATAAGCTGCAGCGCTTCGTCCTTTGCGTTGCCTAAACGTTCTTGGTCGGCTTTATGAGTATCGACCTCAAGCACAAATAACACGCCGCCGCTTAAATCTAAGCCAAGCTTGATGGGGGACATTCCCATGCCTTGTAACCATTTTGGTGCGGCTGACTGGCTGCCTAAGCGTACTTGAAAGTCGTCGCCTAAGGTCGTTTTAAGTTGGGTTTGCGCTACGAGTAAAGCTTCGTCGTCTCCGTCAATAACGATTTTACTACTCGATTCACTATTGATGATTTGCTCTACGTTGATGTTCTGCTGTTGTACTGCCTTGCGTAACGTTTGTGTATTGGGCAATGACTGTGTTGGGTTAACTGCACTGACGAGTAAGGCATTGTGATTGCCATAAAACGTCGGAATGGCATTTAAGCCTAAAATGATAACGGTGACGATAATCACCAAAATTTGCCAAGTGTACTTGGGCTTTGCTGTTGTTTTTCGCATGTTCGTTCTCTTCATTACCCAGTAGGCTTGGCTGTGTGATGTTGCAGCGCAAACTCGCTAGGAGGCGTTAGCGTTTTGACACGCGAACGCAAAAAATCTATTGCTTAAGCACTCACCGGCACTTAAACAGCATAAGAAAGTGACGCCCGTAAAAGGGCGAGAGAACGGTTTAACTAAGGTAGGTAATGGCAGCAGTATACTGAGCGTTACTGTCTTTCCAGCCTGCAAGGCGACTGTGGCTATTTGACATATCAGCACGCAAATACCAAGGAACGGAAATGTGTGTGGTTAATGGCGCTAAAAAGTGTTTTAGGCCTAAAATTTCAGGTAAAAATTCGTATACCAATACAAAGCTTGGCTCGTTTTGAAACACGGACCCAAACGCGCTCGCAGCTTGACGCTCAAAAGGCGGTAAGCTGACATTGTGATTAAATCTAACTTGAAATGTCGGTTTCTTGCTCCCTGACAAACGATCTTCATCGGTATTGTCAGGCAGTTGGGGGGATTTTGACCGTTTGGAAAACGATACGTCAGCTAATAGTGCCTGACCTAAGGTTAAGCTGTGCTGCAGCGCACTATCGTTTACGACAGAGTCACTGTCAGACATTGCCTGTGAATATACAACATCACTTACTAAATTTAGTGGAGAACTGATATTTGCTGTGGCGCAGGCAGGGCTTGCTATTGCTGTAAAAAGAGCAATACCTATGCTGAATATAAACGCGCGCCAAACCAACATAAAATTAAACATTTTCCATAAACAAAAGTCGCGCCATGATAAAGGTGAGTAGCATAAAGACAAGTAATAAAGTGTGACAAAATACGTTGTCCTGCGGCGAACTTGCGTGAGCAATAAAAAAGGAGCCTAGGCTCCTTTTTACTTATCTACTTGTTAGCTTACTTAGCCATTAGCATGTAAGTCGTCTCATCGAGCGCAACTTGGCTCAGGGTTACTTAATAAATAACATCTCTTGATACTTAGGCAGCGGCCATAAGTCATCAGCTACCATGCCTTCAAGTGTATCTGCGTGTTCACGTACTTTTAGCAACAATGGGCACAAGGTTTTCGCGCTAAACGACATGTGTTCTTCCGTGCTCGCAAAATTATGTTCTGCTAGTGCTACTTTCAGCTCTTTTACCGCGCTCATCATGCCATTGGCCTGTTCTACCGCTTCGTTTAAGTCGGTGTTCTCTAGACTTAAACTTAGGCCTGATAAGGTTTGGCTGACATCCGCTAAGTGGGTTAGATGCTGAGTCACTGCAGGGTATATTTGCGTGGTCGCCATATCAATAACGAGTTTTGCTTCTACCTCAAGAGATAAAATATATTGCTCAGCGTACACCTCAAAACGGCTAAATAACTCGTCTTGTGACAACACGCCTGTGTTAACAAATAAATCGATTACTTCTGGCGCTTTAAATTCAGGTAGGGCATCGGCACTGGTGGGTAGGTTTTTGAGGCAGCGAACTTCTACCGCTTCTTTATGCCATTCTTCACTGTAGCCGTCACCACCGAAAACCACATCACCGTGCATTTCCATTAGCTCTTTTAGCACCACAATAACCGCCGCAGTTTTATCTGTTCCGTTGGCAAGTGCAGCCTCAAGCCTTTCCGCTATCCAATCTAATGAATCGGCGAGCATGGTATTCATAGCGACCAGTGGCCCAGAAACTGACTGAGACGAGCCTACCGCGCGGAATTCAAAGCGGTTTCCGGTAAAGGCGAAAGGTGAGGTACGGTTACGGTCCCCTGGGTCACGTTCAAACTTTAATATTTGCGACAAGCCTAGGTCCATCAAACCGCCTTTGGCTTTTTCAAGTAATTTACCGGCTTTGATGTCGTTGAATACGCTTTCTAATTGGTCGCCTAAATACACCGAAAGTATGGCTGGTGGTGCTTCGTTTGCACCTAAGCGATGGTCATTTGATGCCGAAGCAATAACCGCACGCAATAAACCGCCGTGTTTGTGCACACCGCGAATAACCGCGCCACAGAACAG
This sequence comes from Paraglaciecola sp. QJM3NY_14, assembly GCF_056173245.1. Classification (NCBI taxonomy): domain Bacteria; kingdom Pseudomonadati; phylum Pseudomonadota; class Gammaproteobacteria; order Alteromonadales; family Alteromonadaceae; genus Paraglaciecola; species Paraglaciecola sp. QJM3NY_14. Next base: position 4,991,462 of record NZ_CM149664.1, on the reverse strand, counting down.
CAAGAAGTTTAGGTTATCGTGTGGTGTGCTACCTGGGTCTAGCAAGTTGCCTTGGGTGGCGTTGCCCACTGACCAGTTTACGTGCTTACCAGAGCCATTGACGCCAGCGAAAGGCTTTTCATGTAACAGGCACAAGAAACCGTGCTCTTTAGCCGTGCTTTTCATCAATGTCATCATTAATTGTTGATGATCAGCGGCCACGTTTGAGGATTCAAAGTAAGGCGCTATTTCAAATTGCCCGGGCGCCACTTCGTTATGGTGAGTTTTAGCCGGTATACCTAAACGGTAAAGCTTGTCCTCAAAGGCTTGCATGAACACCTGAACACGGGCTGGAATAGCACCAAAGTAATGATCATCGAACTGCTGGCCTTTCGCAGGAGCTGCACCAAATAAACTGCGACCTGCAAGTAACAAATCTGGACGCAAGTTGGCAAAATGCTCATCCACAAGAAAGTATTCTTGCTCTGCACCACAGCTAGCGTTCAACGGCGCAATTGTTTCTTCGCCCATAAGGCTAAGTACTTTGCGGGCTGCTTTATCCATGGCGGCATTTGAGCGCAACAATGGGATCTTTTTATCCAGCGCTTCCCCAGTCCACGAAATAAATACGCTAGGGATCATCAACGTCGCGCCATTAGCAGTATGCATAATGTAAGCGGGGCTGGTGGGATCCCACGCGGTATAGCCACGTGCCGCATTGGTCATACGTAAACTACCATTAGGGAAAGATGAACCGTCAGGCTCCCCCTTAATCAACAGGCTGCCCGTAAACTCAGTTATGGCAGCACCTTCTGGATTAGTAATGATGAAGCCATCATGCTTTTCGGCCGTGATGTTGGTCATAGGGTAGAAGACATGCGAAAAGAACTTTGCCCCTTTGCTGATAGCCCATACTTTCATCGCTGAGGCAACTACATCCGCGGTAGCTGGATCGAGCGGCGCGCCAGTCGTGACGGTATTTTTAATCGCTTTAAATGCATTTTTCGACAGGGCTTCTTCCATTTTTGCTAGACCAAATACATCTGTCGCCCAAATATCTGTTAGCGGCTTAGTACCGGCGCACTCTTTTGGTGCTCTGTTAGTGATTTGCGTAATAGCGTTAAGGCGTGAAGCATGACCCGACATAGGTATTCCTTGTTGATAAGTAATGGGTTGTGAGCGCAGCGGCGGTGAGACCAGTGTTATGCGTCTTCTGGATATAACTTGTGCTATACAATAACTGCGCCAAAAACTGCTGTTTTAACGAGCAAATTTGAAAATATCCAATATGTTAACGGAACTGCCTGTTTAGCAAGCAATTGAGCCTATCTAAAGCCTTTACCAGCGCACAGAAGGCAGGGCTTAGCGAGCAGGGCGAAGGGCAACTAAGTGTCATATCATCTTGGAATTCGCACCAAATTGGTGCTAAAAAAGAGGGCTTATCAATCTTTGCTTCTTATTGGTGCGAAAAGAGAGGGGGAATATGAGGTAAAGCCGAACAGGTGAAATGTGACAGTAAAGGACGCAATGCATCACTCATTAAGTGAAGAGCGAACATATCTTATACGCTCGACCCGCAGAATATAGCAGGGTCGCTCTCGTTAACGCATTCACTAACCCTTTGCCGATGAAGCTGCTTTGCCATCAGCAGGTCTGGCCTGTAAATATTGCTGGGTGATTTTCTCAGCTGAACGACCCGCAACATAACCACCTAAGCCTATTTGTAACAATGTCCAAGCCTCATCAGCCAAGGGGTTGGGTAACCAACCGAAACTGTCTAGTACCACTAGAGCTAAAAACGTGAGCATGGTGATAGGACGCCAGTTGCGCTGGATCCAAGATTGCCCAGTAGACTCCGCTGTGATGATCGCGGTCTTGCTTTGTAGTAATTGATTTTCATAGTCTATGACCTTGGCTAACAGTTCGTTTTCAACGGCTTTAATTTGGCTTTGTAACTGCAAGCGTTCTTCATCACTGGTATGTAGATCGTCAACTAGCTTTACGGCAGGTTCAAACAAATTACTGATAAATGAAAATACGTTCATGTTCTTGCTCCTCGGGTGTGTCCGTGAGGTGATTTGTGGTGCTTGAGTTATGCATTCGGGTGTAATTTGGTAAATGCGTCGTTGTGGTTTTTTATCAGCCGGCCGTATAAGGCTTTTTGACCGCTCCCGTTGTATAAGGCTGCAAAGTTCTCGAAAGCATGGTCGCGTAAATGCTGATGCATAATGTGGTCAAAAAACTCAAATAAGCCGTGTATGTGCGCGGGTATGCCTTGGCAAAAGGCGTCGAACATCTCGACCACAGATTGATAACCAATGCGTTCATAATGGAAGCCCATTATTTGCGGTGCACCCATACTGATCGATAACATGGCGGCATTTTCATCTAAACTGCGTGCAAACTCGAATACCTGCCACTCTTTTGATTGCACACCATGAAAGTTCTGCCATGGATCACTTGGATTTGCTCGCCATTGATGCTTAGTCCAGACTTTTTTCGGATCATACGAAAAGTGCTGACGATACTGCTGAGGGTGGTGCTTGCCCCAATATTTCCAAAATTTATGATTCTCAAACCGAATAATCAAACGGTCACTGTTGTTTTGCTCAAAACCTTTACCTCGGCTTTCTACACACAAAACAGCGACCGCGCAGGCCACATCAATATCCTTTTCAGCACAGAGCGTTGTTAGCAGCGCACCCCAGCGATTCCAGGTTGCAGCCACAGCACGTTGCTCTTTGCTACCAGCCACCGTGAGAATAAGATTTGGGGTTAATTGTTCTGCCGGCTCTAGGGCTGTAGCAGCAGTAGGAAGCTCGTTATCGAGTAATTCGTCATTCGGATCCTGGTGATCATTTTGTTTTGCAGGCGTGCCATCGTCAGCTACCGGCGCGACTTGCAAATAGGTGCTGGCCACATACCCGCGATTGCCATTAAAGCGTATTTGCGACCAAGTTTGCTGATCTCCTTCCACCCAAACGAGGCTATTAGCAGCGAGTTGACCAAAAATGCTAGCTTGATGATGCGGAGCACTGCGCACGTTCAATGCACTGGCAGTGACACTCGCGTAATAGCCGTTATCGGCGTACACCAAATCGACGTGTTTTGCGAACGTGTAGGCTTGGTGCCCATTAAACTCAACTTCTAACCAATCGCCCACCACCGCTAAGGTTTTAATTGAAGCCCCAAGGGCAACGCTAGCTAGTACGGTTGCGCCTGCATGTGGTTCTTGGCGAATGTTTAGCAGCTGTGTATTTACTGTGCCCGTTAGGCGGGTTAAGTCGCGTACGGCTTGCAGATAGTGACCTGATACAAAGCCGAATGTGCCACCGAAACGAAATTGCACCCAACCCTGCTGCATCGGGGTGGTTACCATCACCATACCCCGCGTGAGCTGTCCGACGATGGCGCTGGTGGTTGACGGCAAACTTCGCACGTTAAGTACGTCGGCGCTGACAGCATCTAGCATAAGGTGCTCACCCATGTCAGCATTGTTAAATGTGGTAAGTCGGATGGTGAAGTGAATATTCTGCGCTTAAAAGGGAACATGACGGTGCCTCCTGCATATCAATGACCTTCAATTAAATTGATAGCAGGTTTAGCCAGTTAAGCCAGTTTTTTTGTACAAAAAACATACAGAGTGTTTCTGTAGCATTTTTACGCTGTGCGCCCGATGACTAAATGGCAATACCTTTAAGACGCTGCTCTTTTATTAAGCTGTGCCTTCATTAAGCTGTGCCCTCATTGAGCAATGCCTTTAACGAGCCGCGCCTTTAATGACTAACGGTGATAATAGAGGGTTGGTGACTTTTCGCTCCGGGGAAATCAGATACAAATGTTCCGTGATCATATCAGTGCGACCAATCACCCGTACCTTGTATTGTTTTTCTATATGATGCTCTACGGAAGTTGGTGCACAAAATACCCCGTAGCCGCGTTGAGCAAATAGTTTCATTAGTGCGCAGTCGTCAAATTCAGCTGCAATCTGTGGATTGATATTGTGTTTGGCAAACCAAGCAAGTATCGATAGCTTTTGGGCTGATTTATCGCCGGGTAATAAGAAGGGTTGGTTATCTAGACACTGGGGGAAGTCAACGAACTTCTCTGCTAGGTCCTGAGCAACAAAAAAGCTTAATCCACTGCGAGCAAGCAAGTGATTATAAGCTTTAACATTGCTGGTATTGAGTAGTGGTTGGTCAGATAAAATACCATCAATTTTACTCAGTGCCAGCTCTGCGGTAAGGCTATTTAGATCCCCTTCTTTACATACCAGGCGCACATTCGGATGGACTGTTAAGCTGCGTTGAAACATTTCGAATGCAAGAATTTTAGGCAACACATCGGTCACCCCTATGGACAACACGTGTTGTTGGTTTTGCTGTTGGTGTCTCACTGAAAGCAGTAACTCGTTACCCATACTAAAAATGTTTTTAGCAAAATTATAGGTGAGTTGACCTTGGCTATTGAGCTGTAAGCGTTTACCCACTCTGTCAAACAAGTCAAAACCGAAGTATGCCTCAAGGGTACGAATTTGTTCGCTGATGGTCTGTGGTGTGAGGTGCAGAACGCTGGCTGCTTTTATGATGCTGCCTTCGGTCGCCGTGACGTAAAAGTAATATAAGTGCTGGTAATTTAACTGATTCACGTTCTGAACTCACTTAATTGTTATCAGGAAAAACCTGATCGAAACGAAGATGAAAACGACTATAACTAACAGAGGCCTCTGCGTATATTAATTAAGATTATCTTCGTTTGAGGGGGGGAATTATGCAGTCTTATCTCGGCAAATTAATTCAACATGAAGCAGCCGGTGGCGTATTACTGGTGATAGCTGCAGCCATTGCCATGGTCCTTGCCAACTCACCTGCATATGATTTTTACAACGGGCTGCTGGAAATTCCGGTCAGTATTCGTTTTGGAGCCTTTGAAATCGCCAAGCCGCTGTTGCTATGGGTTAACGACGGTTTAATGGCGATATTCTTTTTTTTAGTCGGCCTAGAAGTAAAACGCGAAGTGCTAGGCGGGCAGTTATCATCTGTTTCACAAATAACCTTGCCTGCTGTTGCCGCAATAGCGGGAATTGTATTTCCTGCACTCATTTACGTTTGGTTCAACATTGACGATCCAGTCGCTGTAAACGGTTGGGCTATTCCATCTGCTACTGACATTGCGTTTGCTGTTGGTGTATTCACCATCTTTGGCAAGTTTCTGCCTTTGAGCTTAAAGCTGTTTTTACTTAGCGTCGCGATATTCGATGACATCGGGGCAATTGTTATTATTGCTTTGTTTTACTCACAAGATCTTTCAACCACATCGTTAATCGTGGCGTGCGCAGGCTTTGTAGCGCTATTTTTACTCAACAGATTTAACGTGCGTCGCCAGGCTGCATATGTCTTGATAGGCGTAGTGGTGTGGGCTGCAGTGCTTAAATCTGGCGTTCATGCAACATTAGCCGGTTTCGCGCTGGCGTGGTTTATCCCTCTTAAACTTAAGAATGAAGATGGGCACCCAATGCTGCCGCACCTAGAGCATAAATTGCATCCGTGGGTAGGCTTTGTGGTGCTGCCTATTTTTGCCTTTGCAAACGCTGGGGTATCGCTATTTGGTGCAAGCATATCTGATTTGCTAAACCCCATTACCTTAGGCATTGCAGTGGGGCTATTTGTCGGTAAGCAACTAGGGATATTTGGTGTGTGCTGGATAACGGTTAAGACAGGATTAGCCAAATTACCTGATGGGTCCACTTGGGTGCAGTTATATGGCGTGAGTTTGCTGTGCGGTATTGGTTTTACCATGAGTTTGTTTATCGGCAGCTTAGCGTTTGAAGAGCAAGGTTTGGCTTATCAAACGAGTGTGAAAGCAGGGGTATTGCTAGGGTCGTTAGTCTCAGCTGTGCTGGGCGCTGTGTTGTTGGCCAGAAGTAATGCGAAATCAAAAGAGCGTGCTGAGCGAGAAGCTGCCAGAGACGCTTAATGACAGTGACCGGTAAGGTTATTTAAAGATTGCCGAATTAGGTCATTTAATAAGGTCGCTCAATAAGGTCACTCAATACAGTACCTAGGCAGTGCGATAATTAGGAGAACGTTATGTGTAAATTTGCGATATCTAACATATTCAGCATACGCGTATACAGTGCCGTATTCTTAACTTTGGCTTGTATGCTCATCCCTCATTCGCTTTTGGCTTCGACCGATAATACTAAGCTAGGCGTCTGGCAAAACTGCCAGAATCTGAAGCATCAGTCAGACCAGCGCGAGTCTGAATTATCTCAAGTCGTTGACTCAACCTGTTATCAATTCATTAAGGGGTTTCTGCATGGTGCTGTACTGACAGACGCCCAAATTATGCGTGGCCTAGAGCGCGGAAACGATATGAATAGCTTTTCTAAGCGAGCGATTCGCACGAGACTGGGCAGCTCACGGGCTACTGATGCTGATACCTATTTAGCTGAATTTTGTTTGCCCAACGCAGATGTGGATCCTGAGGTAGTGATGGCTATAGTGGGGGCCTTACCCAACAAAATCGATGCGAGGAAAAGTGTCGCTGAGGAGATTTACCAAGCAATCAAAACGACCTATCCCTGCCAGCAACGTTAATTGCTGGCTGTAAGCTTATAGGTCGGCGGGTAGAGGGAGTTTAGTGGGCTGTGAACTTATTACATTCAGTTTGCAGCTTTTCCCTTTTTCGTTGGTTATTTGCGACAGGATACTTTTTCACCTTTACCTGTCTTCAATCTAATTGTTTGATAAGTAACAGTTAATTCTAAATTTTTTAAGTTTTTTAGTGATGGCATAAGACTTGTAATGTGCTAGTTCAGTTTCACAAAGTGAGAGGTAAGTGCCACGTAACGCTTAACTCACTGCAAAATTACAAAGAGAACTTAATGACTAAAATTATCACACTAGTAACCGCCCTATTTTTGACCATATCGTTAGGAACCGCCTCAGCAGGTGTTTACAGCTCAAGCGATGTACTTAATCAAGCCCATTATCAATTCAATAAGCAGCAAGTGTTATCAATGGTTGATAGCAGCGAAGTACAAGCTCAACTCGAGGCGCTAGGTGTAAGCACAGCTGACGCAAAGAGTCGTATCAACCATATGACACAAAATGAATTAAACGCATTGAACGAGCAAATGAACAATATGCCAGCTGGTGGCATTGTGGGGGCTATTGTGACCGTTCTTGCCGTGGTTGCTTTACTCGATTTACTCGGCGTAACAGATGTGTACCCGTTTATTCGCCCCATCAACAGCTAGAGCTTATTTAACTCGAGATATACCTATATGTTTCATAACGTTAAGGTTGGCATTATTGTCAGCCTTTTGTGTATGTTGTGTGCTTGTCAAAACGCACCGCAAACAGAAAAGCTGTTTGCTGAGAAAAATGACTTTGCAGCGACGCATCTCATCGAAAATGTACCTTTTTACCCTCAACGAGCATTCTATTGCGGCCCAACGACATTGGCTGAGGTGTTCAATTATTACGGTGATGAAAGCACTCCCGATGAGATAGCGCCGAACCTATTTGTTCCTGAATTAGAAGGCAGCTTGCAGCTTGAAATGGTCTCGGCGAGTCGTCAACAGGGCTTACTTGCTTATGCTGAAAAAGGTAATTTACAGACCCTATTGGGTTTAATTCGTGATGATGTGCCTGTAGTGGTGCTGCAAAACGTTTCTGTAGCACTGTTGCCTATGTGGCATTATGCATTAGTGATTGGTTACGACTTGAACACCAAAGAAGTGATTTTACATACAGGTGAAACTGAAAATCACCGACTGAATTTCACCACATTTGAGCGCACGTGGGCGCGCGCTGATTACTGGCTGTTAGCCGCTGTCCCGCCAGATAAAATGAGCTATCAATTTAGCTCACTTAATTACACTCAAGCCGCGCAAGATTTGCTTGCTACAGGTCAGAAAAAAGCAGGGCGAGAGGCGCTGCAAACTGCCATTAAGACTTGGCCTGAGAATTGGTTGAACTACTTTCTACTCGCCAATGATTACCTTGCTGACAGCCCAAAAAAAGCGGTGAATTGGTTTCAGCAAGGTTACCAGTACAGCCATGCAAAGAGAGATAATGCTAACGTTGGAAATAACGCCGAAAATCACTTCGAGATTAGTGAAAACCTTCCTTATCTAAACAACTACGCGTACGCGCTGGCTTCGTTAGGGTGCGCCCCTCAAGCGAACATATTAATCAGTCGGGCTTTGGCCTATGAACCAAACAACGCCAACTTGCTTGATACCCAAAAACAGATCCCCGAGTTAATCCAAAAAGGGCAAAATCGTAACGAAAGCGCAGCAACTCAATGCCCGCTGATCCGCTGACCACAACTGGCGACAACAGTAGAGCGCGAAGCCAAAGGTCGATTGCCCAAGCAATCGACCTTTCTCGTTTGTAGCCTAGCAACTTGATACGTATCAAAGCATCTGTCGAAAATTATCAAGAAAATTATCAAGACACCCATACCAACTAAGTGCCAGTTCATGTGCTCTATACCTTATTTTTAAAGGCGCATGAGGAAGAAATTACAAATTTCTTATCATGGGTGTCCATATAAAAAGAGGGGGTTGTAAGCGAAATGTTCGTCGAAATTAACGAGACACCCATAACCAAATTAACGAGACACCCATAACAAATTAACGAGACACCCATAACAACTAAGTGCTAGTTCATGTGCTCTAAACCTTATTTTTAAAGGCGGAAAATTATCAATAAAATTATCAAGACACCCATAACAACTACGCGCTAGTTCATGTGCTCTTCACTTTATTTTTAAAGACGCATGAGGAAGAAAGCATAAATTTATTATCATGGGTGTCCATGTAAAAAAGGGGGATCGTAAGCGAAATGGTCGCCGGGTTGATTGGTATAGCGATATTCAGGTGAGGCTAATAATTAGGCATAAAAAAAGCTGATGTTACTTGTGTTTTTAACCGTGATAAAACAGAGCATTCGTATGGTTATTACCCACTGGTAGTGACCGAATCAGTGGGAGAACATTATGTCGTTTGTTGAAGTACAAGGTAGTTGGGATCCAAAGTTTGAGCCAGTGGTTGCAGCCTTTAAAGCGAATTTTGATCCGCAAAGTGCTACGCCTGAGCAAGGTGCCGGATTTTCTTTGTTTCACCAAGGTAAACCGGTGGTTGATATCTATGCAGGCAGCTATACCCAATCAGGTGCTTCAGCGCCTTGGCAGCAAGACACGTTAGTCAATGTTTTCTCTACGACCAAGGGTGTTGCCGCGTTATGTGTCGCGCATTTAGTCGAAAAAGGGCAGCTTCTGTACAGTGACCGTGTTGCTGAATATTGGCCTGAATTTGCAGCAAACGGTAAACAAGATATGACCGTAGCTCAGGTGTTATCACATCAAAGCGGTTTGAACGCCTTTGACCTGCCGATATCGGTTGGGGGCTTACTTGACTGGGATGATTGCTGCAAGCGACTTGCCGCCCAAACGCCATTTTTCCCGCCGGGGTCAAGAACCTGTTATCAGGCTGTCACCTTTGGTTTTTTAGTGGGGGAAGTTGTTCGAAGAGTGTCAGGCGTTACGCTGGGGGAGTATCTTAATAAAGAGGTCTGTCAGCCAAATAATATCGACTTTCACATCGGCTTGCCTGAAAGCCAACACGCTAGAGTTGCGGATTTGCTGCCACCAACGCGTGCCCCTTATATGCCTAAGAACATGCCTGCTCATGCATTGAAGGGGATGACAAACCCATTATTGCGTGCCGATTTCATGCTTACCCCACAAGCGCGCCAAGCTGAGTTGCCTGCCATTAATGGTCATGGAACCGCTGCGTCAATTGCGAGGTTGTACGAACTTTATCGCCCTGAAAATGGTTTCCTTAGTTCATCTACGCTCGCCAAAACCACGGAGGTAAACAGCACAAGAACGGATGACTTACTTGGCTTGCCCGTCCACTGGGCCATGGGCTTAGTCGTCAATGCGTTAGCGAATACCTATGGCAAAGAACCGAGTACTTTTGGGCACAGTGGTTGGGGTGGGTCGTTTGGCTGTCATGATCCAGCCAACGGTTTATCTATCGGTTACGTGTGCAGTCAAATGAGCCCAGATTTAGTGGGCGATACGCGCAGTCAGAGTTTGATTGAACAAGCCTATGCGTGTTTAGGCTAAATTTATCTCTCAAAAATTAGACCTTAGGGCAACACAAATAAAAAGGGCGAATACAGTACACTGAATTCGCCCTTTAAGTTTTCTGTCGTTAAATTCCGTTTTTAATGGAGTTGGCCTTATAAAATGAAGCGACTTAAGTCTTCGTTTTCTACCAGCATTTCTAGGTGATCGTTCACGTACTTGGCATCAACCGTTAGCTGCTCGCCGCTTTTTTCTGATGCATCAAATGAAATCTCTTCCATCAAACGCTCCATCACAGTGTGTAAACGACGTGCGCCGATATTCTCAGTACGTTCATTAACCTGCCATGCAGCTTGAGCAATGCGCTCAATACCATCTTGAGTGAAATCAACGTCTACGCCTTCTGTCTTGAGCAAAGCGATGTACTGCTCAGTTAACGAAGCATTTGGCTCGGTCAAAATGCGAATGAAATCTCCAGCGGTTAATGCCTCTAATTCAACGCGAATGGGTAAGCGACCTTGTAGCTCAGGGATCAAGTCTGATGGCTTAGCCATTTGGAATGCACCCGAAGCAATAAACAAGATGTGGTCGGTTTTAACCATACCGTGTTTAGTCGACACGGTTGAGCCTTCGACTAATGGTAACAAGTCACGCTGTACGCCTTCACGTGATACATCACCGCCACTGTTAGAGCCTTCGCGCTTACAGATTTTGTCTATTTCATCGATAAACACTATGCCGTTTTGCTCAAGAGATTCAATGGCGTTGGCTTTCAAGTCTTCTTGGTTGACTAGGCGCGCTGCCTCTTCTTCAATCAATAACTTGAAGGCTTCTTTGATCTTTAACTTTTTCTTTTTCTTTTGTGAGCCAGATAAGTTTTGGAACATGCCTTGAAGTTGATTGGTCATTTCTTCCATACCCGGAGGCGCCATAATTTCTACGCCGACTTGAGGCAAAGCAACATCGATTTCGATTTCCTTGTCGTCAAGTTGACCCTCGCGTAATTTTTTACGGAAGGTTTGGCGCGTCCCTTTATCTTCGTTCTGTTCTTTTTCGCCCCACTGATTTTCAGCTGGCGGTAATAGCACGTCTAAAATACGCTCTTCAGCGGCTTCTTCAGCGCGGTATTTTACTTTTTTAGTTTCTTGCTCTTTGGCCATTTTCACGGCGATGTCAGCTAAATCACGAATGATCGTTTCAACTTCTTTGCCCACGTAACCCACTTCGGTGAATTTAGTGGCTTCAACCTTGATAAAAGGCGCGTTAGCTAACTTGGCTAGGCGTCGAGCAATTTCAGTTTTACCCACACCGGTAGGGCCGATCATCAAGATGTTTTTCGGGGTGACTTCTTGGCGAAGATCACCGCTTAACTGCATGCGACGCCAGCGGTTACGCAGTGCAACTGATACGGCGCGCTTAGCATTTTTCTGGCCAATGATGTGGCGGTCCAATTCGTGGACGATTTCTCTTGGGGTCATTTCTGACATACATTCAACCCTTATCTAATTTGGTCTTAAACAGCCGTTAAACGGCGTAATAGCAGCATTTTTTGCGCAAACACTGGGTTAATAATCGATTTTTTCTACGGTGTGATTATGGTTAGTAAACACACAGATATTGCCGGCTATGGTTAAGGCTTTTTCAGCGATTTCCTCGGCGGACAGTTCTGTGTTATCTAACAATGCACTCGCGGCAGCTTGGGCAAATGGGCCTCCTGAACCAATGGCGATCAAGTCATTTTCAGGCTGAACAACGTCACCGTTGCCGGTGATGATAAAAGATGCGGTTTCGTCGGCTACCGCGAGCAGGGCCTCTAGCTTGCGTAACATGCGGTCCGTTCGCCAATCTTTGGCCAGTTCGACCGCAGCTCGGGTTAAATTACCTTGATGTATTTCGAGTTTTGATTCGAAGCGCTCAAATAAGGTAAAGGCATCAGCGGTACCACCGGCAAAGCCAGCAAGGACTTTGTTGTTATATAGGCGGCGCACTTTTTTAGCGTTGCCTTTCATTACGGTATTGCCAAGTGAAACTTGGCCATCGCCAGCGATAACAACTTGGTTACCACGACGTACAGATACGATTGTAGTCACAGGAATTCCTCAATGGTTTAACTGCAATGCTTCCTTAATAGGACGGGGCACTGCGACAATTGAGTTAGATGTGGGGAGGATTCATAAATTTTCAAGTAATAAGAAAGTGTCAAAACGTAAACGAGGTAAACACTGTAAATCAGAACAGCGCCGCATTATTACTGCGGCTATTTTCACAAAGGGGGGACAAAGGTGAGTCGGCGAGTATTACAAATTCCACAACCAAATTTTACAGCCATTGATTTTTGCGCGCTGTAAGGTGTGACGCTGTTTTTCAGCTAGGCGTTTGCTTTCGTAAGGGCCAATAATCACTCGATACCAACGACCAGAGCTGCCTTCGCTAGGGCGAACCTGAGCTTCAAAGCCTTGAAAGGCAATGCGTGCTTTCAACTCTTCTGCTTGGCCTTGTTTTCTAAATGAGCCACATTGCATTAAATAGCGCTTGTCTGAAGCGGCTTGCTCTTCAACTTCAACTTCAACGCTGTATTCGGGTAATGTTTTGATGAACTCCCATTCTTCTTTAGGAACTTCTGGCAGTGGGTCCACTTGTTTTGCTTGGGCATTGTCTTTTTTGTTGGCTGGATCTTCAGCCTTATCGTTGATTGACCATAAAAAATAACCAAAACCAAAAACGAGGGCCAAAGTAATAACGATACGCGCCCATGGTAACGGGCGCTTTTCAGGCTCTGGGGCCTTTTTGGGGTTGCGCCCGCGGGCAACATAATCTTTGTGAGCCATCTTTACATCCGAATACTAAGGCTAGAAGAACCGCGGATTTTACCTTGCTCAGCCTAATCCTCAATCAGAATTTGGTTAATCAGTGAAATATTATTAACAAGATGAACCGCGTCACCTTGTCCTAGAGCTATTTACATAAAATCTTGCGGGTCTACATCCAGCGCCCAGCGTACTTTGCTGGCAAGAGGGAGTTGTTCAATATTGGGCATGGCTTGACTCAAGGCATGTTGCAAAGCGGCGCGATTACCACTGCTTAACACCAATTGCATACGAAACTTCCCTTGGCGCTTTTCCATTAATGCGGGCAAAGGGCCAATACACTGTACATGCTTGGAATAGCTAAACTGCATGGAAATATCCATAAGCAATTGATTCGCCAAGCGCGGGTCGCTTGATTGCGCTCTGAATAACGCTTGGTAAGTGTGTGGCGGTAGCATGGCTTGCTCACGTTCAAGTAAGGCATAGCGAGCGAAGTGCGAATAGCCATTGTTGAGCAAATCTTGCAACAAGGGGTGGCTTGGGTCATGTGTTTGCAACCACATTTCCCCGGGTTTTTCAGCACGCCCTGCGCGGCCAGCCAGCTGAGTCACTAGTTGGGCTAAATGCTCAGCTGCGCGATAATCGGCGCTAAACAAAGCGCCATCGACTTCGAGGATTACCACTAAGGTCACATTGGGAAAATGGTGACCCTTAGACAATATCTGCGTACCAATTAATATTTGATACTCGTTACGGTTAATTTTATCCAGCATATCGTTTAGGCGATTTTTGCCTCTGGCACTGTCGCTGTCGATACGCACACTGGTGTATTGGGGGAAGAGTGCTTGTAAGCCTTGTTCGAGTTGCTCTGTGCCTAAACCCATAGCGCTGAGCTCGGTACTGTTGCAACTTTGGCAACGCTTAGGTATTGCTTTGGCGCTGCCGCAATGGTGGCACTGCAACTTATATAATTGTTTGTGCAGGGTGTAAGGCTTGTTGCAACCAGGGCATTCTTCTACATGGCCGCAGGTATGGCAGACAAGGGCAGGAGCATATCCTCGGCGGTTAATAAAGAGCATCACCTGACTTTCTTGAGCCAAATGTTGTCCAATCCGCTCGATGATGCCTTTCGCTAATCCAAATTCTAATGGCTGATTTCGAATATCCAGCACTTGTTGCTTAGGATGAGAGGCATTGCCTGCGCGTTCATTCAAAAGCAGGTGTTGGTATTTGCCATTTAGCGCATTGTTCAACGATTCTAACGCGGGCGTGGCTGAGCCTAGAATAAGCGGGATTTTTTCTTGCGCGGCGCGCATCACCGCTAAATCTCTTGCGTGGTAACGCAGACCATCTTGCTGTTTGTAAGATGAGTCATGCTCTTCATCAACAATCAGCATGCCTGGGTTTTTCATTGGCGTGAAAATAGCGGAGCGGGTGCCAATGATGATTGGTAGTTGCCCCGCCTGACTCTGCTGCCACACCAGTAAACGTTCATTGTCGGTTAAATTAGAATGTAATATGCCCACAAGTACATTAAAGCGTTTGGCAAAGCGCTCAACGGTTTGCGGCGTTAAGCCGATCTCTGGTACCAGAATAAGTACCTGTTTACCTTGGGTAAGCACGCTTTCTATTGCTTGCAGGTAAACCTCGGTCTTGCCGCTGCCGGTCACCCCTTCAATTAAAAAGCTCGCATATTCACCTATTTTTGCCGTGATTTGGCTAATGGCTATGGCTTGCTCAACATTCGGAAGTGGTTTTTCGCCAATATTTAAGTGGGCCAGCCATTGGGTATCAAGGGAAGGAATGCGCTCAACCTGCTCAATTAACGTCTTTTGCACTAGGGCCTTGACAGTGGTGCTAGCATATTGAGCAAGAATACTGGAATAGCTAGCTTCGCCCTGTTGTAACTGAGCAAGTAGTTGCTGTTGCTTGCGGGCCTTGCCTAAATTTTCAGGGGCGCTTTGTTGGCCTGCGTCGGTGGTACGTAAAAAGCTCACTGGCTTAGGTTGACTCGAACCGCCTTTACGTAAGGAAACAGGCATAGCGCTATGCAATACGTCTCCAATAGGATGTTGGTAATACTGGCTGAGCCATTGGCATAGCTTAAGTTGTACTGAACTGAATATGGATGTTTCGTCGAGTACATCAAGAATGGCTTTGAGTTTGTCGCTTTGCCATTGTGATTCTTCGGTGGTTTCAAGCACCACACCAATTAGTTTGCGCGGCCCAAATGGCACACGTACCCGAATACCTGGTTCTAGCGCGCTACTATGTTGGTACTCAAAAAACTGGCGCTTAGGAACAGGAACGGCAACGCGGATAATGGGCATAACGGGCTAATCATCTTGTAAGTTGGTGGTGTTAAAGTGAATTGGCGGTTGAAGTTTGCTTATTTGACCATATATTCGCCAATAGAGCTTGATCAGGGCAAGGCGTTACATTAATATGCCCGGCTCTTTGCGGCAAGCCGCATTGATCGCATAAATCGAATTTAATTTTCGTATGGTGTTCAACTTCGGGTTGGATAGCGATACGGCCTTACTTAGGGGTAATCCATGAAAACAGGTATACATCCAGACTACCAAGACATGAAAGCAACTTGTTCATGTGGCAATGTTATCGTTGTTCGTTCAACTTTGAAGAAAGATCTTAACCTGGACGTATGTTCAGCGTGTCACCCTTTCTACACTGGTAAGCAACGTAACGTTGATACTGGCGGTCGTGTTGACAAGTTCAACAAACGTTTCAGCGCACTTAGCACTAAGAAGTAAGCGTAAAAACGTGACGAAAAAGGCGCTTCTAGCGCCTTTTTTTGTGCCCGCAATTTAACAACCTTATAACGTTCTCAGTTCTTGAGACAAATAGTATACCATTCCACGTTAATAAGTGTTCACTCAGCGAGAGTGTAAAAGGGCTTAAACAAGGCGCATGACTGAATGAATAGTTATTCTCTTTCGAAGTCATGCAACGCAGTGTAAGCCCTTTTAAAACTCGCCTGAAAGGAATGCCCCAGCGGCTTTTGCTCTGCGTTCTCACTATTTGAAAGGGAACAACCATTACGGCATAGCGACGCCTTAATCAAAAACCGCTGGACGCATTCTGAGGCGGGCACTTGTTAATGCGGATTGGTATTACTCATAATTCACCACGGTTATTAGCCTTGGCTATCTTGCTTAATTTATGATGTAGTCAGGCATATCAGCTATGTAGATACATACCTGATAAGTTAACGTTAAACGGGCTTTCACTAAAATAATAATAAGCCGTTCGGACACGTGATTTCACTTAAGCGAATTGTGGAACCGTGAGTCGGGAATAAGACCATAAGAAAGCTAACGTACTCTGATTCAACCCTACACTTTAAGGATCTAGACCACGATGTCTGATTTTCGTCAACAAGCATTGGACTACCATGCTAAGCCAGTACCAGGAAAGATAGCGATTGCGCTAACAAAGCCCGCGGAAACTGTGACCGACTTAGCTTTAGCTTATAGCCCTGGCGTCGCTGAACCTGTACGAGAGATTGCTGCAGACCCAAATGCGGCATACAAATACACTGCCAAAGGCAACATGGTCGCCGTTATTTCAAACGGTACCGCTATTCTTGGCCTTGGCAATTTAGGCCCACTGGCTTCGAAACCGGTTATGGAAGGTAAAGCGCTATTGTTTAAACGCTTTGCTGGGCTAGATTCCATCGATATAGAAGTAAAGCACAACACCACTGAAGACTTTATTAACACCGTGGCGAATATTGCCGACACATTCGGTGGCATCAACTTAGAAGATATAAAAGCCCCCGAGTGTTTTGAAATAGAGCAAGAATTGATTAAGCGCTGCAATGTACCGGTATTTCACGATGACCAACACGGTACCGCTATTGTGACCGCAGCAGGAATGCTCAATGCGCTGGAGGTACAAGGTAAGGAACTTTGTGACGTTACCATCGTTTGTATGGGAGCGGGTGCAGCGGCTATTGCCTGCATGGAGTTATTGATTAAATGTGGTGCCAAGCGAGAACGTATTTATATGCTTGATACCAAAGGCGTTATTCATACCAGACGCGATAACCTTACTCACCATAAAAAGTTATTCGCTAATAATACTGACAAGCGTACCTTGGAAGATGCGCTAGACGGCGCAGACGTATTTGTTGGGGTGTCTGGTCCTGATGTGTTGCCGCCCGAAGCATTGGCATTGATGGCACCTAACCCAGTTATTTTTGCTTGCTCAAATCCTGATCCAGAAATAAAACCAGAGTTGGCTCATGCTGTGCGTGATGATGTGATCATGGCTACAGGGCGCTCAGATTATCCGAATCAGGTGAATAACGTGCTGTGCTTTCCGTTTATTTTTCGTGGTGCCTTGGATGTACGCGCATCGGTCATTAACGATGAAATGAAAATAGCGGCTGTTGAAGCGATCCGAAGTATTGCGCGCGAGCCGGTGCCACAAGAAGTATTGGCCGCCAGTAATTTAACGAGTTTAACCTTTGGTCGTGAGTATATTATTCCTAAGCCAATGGATCCGCGTTTGTTGCAACGAGTGGCTACCGCAGTCGCGCAGGCCGCGATTGACTCAGGTGTCACCACATTGAAAGCGCTGCCACCGGGTTATATGCAAGATTAGCTTGTTGGTTAATCGACTTTAAGAGCGCTAATGACACATTTTCTCTACAATTAGCGCTTTTTTATTAGCGAGTTACTCATTGATGAGTGCGTGTGGCTAGGATCGCGTCAATGTGCATGCATAAAGCATCTTCCGCCATGGCATACCAATCAGGTGTTTCGAAAATGCTGGCAACAGCATGGTGCTTTAAACTGACGTAGCCATGCACAAAAGCCCAAATTTCTAAGGCGTTTTTGTGTTTAAGGGCCATGTTGGCATCATCGGGCAGTAAAAGAGCTGTCACTTTTAGCAATTGGCCAAACGCCTTTTCGGCCACAGCCTTCGCTTCTTCTGAGGGAGTATAGCGGCTGTCATTCTCGCCGAAAATCAATCGGTAATGACCTTCGTGAGCCTCAGCCATGGCGAAGTAACCACGAATACCTCGACGCATGACTTCTTTTGGCGATAGGTCATGTTGCTCGAAATCCATAGCTTGCATCACTAACTCAAAACCTTGGATGTACAGTTCATCCAAAATTCCTTCTTTGCCTTGAAAGTGGCTGTAAATGCCTATGGTCGACACTCCAGCGTGCTTGGCTATTGAGCGTACGCTTAAGGCCGCAATTCCACCTTCTAAAAATAATTCTGATGCGGCTTGAAGTATTTTACGTTTCGCAATATTCAATTAACATTCTCTTGACAAATATAACGGTGTTATTCTTTAATATAACGCTGTTATGTTCAATCGTTATTTTTTGGCAACGATAGAAACGTAAAAAGACTGCACCCGTGTTGAATCTCGTGTGCAAACACCTTAATCGAAGCAACACAGGAATAAGCATGACGACCTTCACCCATGAAACAGATTATTTAATTGTTGGCGCTGGCGCCGTAGGCATGGCTTTTGCCGATGTTTTACTTAGCGAGACTGACGCCAACATTATGATAGTGGACAAATATCACAAGCCTGGCGGCCACTGGAACGTGGCATATCCTTTCGTTACTTTGCATCAGCCATCCGCGTTTTATGGCGTCAGCTCGACGGAGTTAAGTAAAGGTTGTATCGATAAAGGAGGCTTAAACAAAGGCTTAAATGAACTGGCTACTGGAGCTGAAGTTAGCGCCTATTTCGATAACATCATGCGCGAGCGCTTCTTGCCTTCAGGGCGGGTGAGTTACTTCCCAATGACTGACTACAAAGGCGATGGCAAGTTCGTTTCTGTTATCAATGGGGATGAGCACCAGGTGATCATTAACAAAAAAATGGTTGATGCGACTTATTTGAAAACGTCAGTGCCAAGTACCCATACGCCAAATTTTTCTGTGGATGATAGCGCCCAATTTATGCCGATAAACGATTTGGTGAAAATAACCAATAAGCCAGCAGGGTTTGTGATCATAGGCGGTGGCAAAACCGGTATCGATGCTTGCCTATGGTTACTAGAAAATAAGGTTAGCCCAGATGATATTCAATGGATAATGCCACGAGACGCTTGGCTGATTGACCGCAAAAACACCCAACCTACACCTGAATTTTTTACTGACGCGATTGGCGCGCAAGCGGCTCAAATGGAAGCTATCGCCCAATCCACTTCGGTAGATGATATGTTCTCGCGCCTTGAGAAGGGCGATGTATTTATGCGATTAGATGAAAATGTTTGGCCAAAAATGTTTCACGGCGCCACAGTGAGTCAATTGGAATTAGCCGAGCTTAAGCGAATCAAAAATGTGGTGCGTATGGGCAGAGTGACCCACATAGGGCAAGACAGTATCCAACTTGAACAAGGCGAGATAAAAACCAGCCCGCAACATATTCACGTGGATTGCTCCGCCAGTGCCATTACAAATTTAGAGGTAAAGCCTATTTTTAATGGCAACACCATTACGCCGCAAACGGTACGCTCTTATCAACCCGCCTTTAGTGCTGCGTTTATTGCTCATATTGAAGCCAGCGCCAAGTACCCAGATGAAAAAACTAAAAACCATATCTGCGGCGTAGTGCCTTTGCCAAATACGGTGATGGATTGGGTGCGATTGACGGCGGCCTTTATGCGCAATCAGCATATTTGGTCTCAAGACGACGACCTAAAAGCGTGGTTGCTCAAAAATCGCCTAGATGGCTTTAGTCAACTTGTGCGCAGCGTGGATAAAGCCGACACGGAAAAAATGATGATCCTTGGGCGACTGCGTGAACATGCCATGCCTGCTATGGCTAAACTGCAACAATATCTAGCAGCTGAGGCTGCTCAAGGAGCATAAAATGAGTGAGTTTCAGGTAAAACAAATACAGTTAATGAGCCATCGATTGGTGCAAACCCCGGCCATTGAAACCGTCGGAGAAGGGCAAATTTTACTTAAAGTGGAAAGCTTTTCGTTTACCGCCAACAATATTACATACGCCATGATGGGAGACAGGCTCGGTTATTGGCAGTTCTTCCCACCTGCGGACAATAACGACAAACAGTGGGGCATCATTCCAGTATGGGGATTTGCCCAGGTTACCCAATCTAAGGCCGAAGGCATAGACGTGGGCGAGCGCTTATTTGGTTACTTTCCGCCAGCACAGCAGGTGGTGATGACACCGGTTAACGTTTCTCAGCAGCGCTTGGTTGATGGCGCAGCGCACCGCGCAATGTTGCCGCCAGGATACAATAGCTACAAACGTTTAATGGGTGAAAAAGGCTATAATCCAGACTTTGATAATGAACGTATGTTGTTGTTTCCTCTGCATATCACCTCATTTTGTTTATGGGATCGTTTGCAGGACAACAACTGGTTTGGCGCCGAGCAAGTGGTGGTCATCAGTGCATCGAGTAAAACCAGTTTGGGGCTAGGTTATGCACTGAGTGCAGATGCTACTGCGCCTCATAGTGTGGGTTTAACATCGAATGGAAATATGACTTTTGTGCAAAAAGTTGGGGTATATGACCAAGTCGTAAGCTATAACCAAATAGGCGACATTGACGCAAATAAACCCACCGTGATTGTGGATATGTCGGGAAGTTCGGATATTTTGACGACATTGGGTGCGCATCTTGGGGATAATCTTACCTATTGCATCAACGTAGGCCTGACCCATTGGGATGAGTTCTCAGCAGAAAGTGCTGCTGAGTCTGACCGAAGTGAATTCTTCTTTGCCCCAGGCCATATTCAAAAACGCATTAAAGACTGGGGGCCGCAAGGCTTTGAACAGCGCACAATGGGTTTTCTGGCAGAAACTGCGATGAAATGTAGAAGCTGGCTTGAAGTAAAAGAGCTGAATGGCTTAGGCCGCTTGGCTGAGACATACGGACAAGTATGCGAAGGTAATATCCCGCCTCAACAAGGATTAATTATTAAACTTTAGGTCCAATCTTCCGATAGTAAGTAGAAGTGAATCGTGGCTAAGTGTCTGCTTGGTCGCGATTTTTTTTATTGCTTCTCATCAAGAAGCGCGAGACATGTAATCGTCTTATATTTATGTATTGATAGCGGGGAAGCGCATTGAACAACATTGACCGCCCATGGGTAAACAGTGCCAATAAAGGAATGCAGGTGACCTTTGTTGCTTTGCTTATCATTAGTTTAGCCATTGCAGGGGTAAACCAAACCTGGTGGGAAGCCATACTTGTCGGTGTATCTACTACGTTTATAGGGATTGCTGCCATTCGCTTTAAACCACAATCTCGCTTAACACAGCATATTGTTGCGGCGGGTTTGATGCTCTACAGCGCGTTGCAGATCCATCAAATGCATGGCCTGGTTGAAATGCATTTTGGTATATTCGTGTTGCTATCCTTTTTAGCCTACTATCGAAACTGGCACGTGTATATTACTGCGATAGCAGTCGTGGCTTTACATCATGTGTCATTCTTTTTTCTACAAAAGAATGGTTTGCCCGTATACATATTGCTTGAGGGGGGCTTAGCATTTTGGTTAATCGCTGTTCATGCGCTTTATGCTATCTTGCAAGCTACAATGCTTGGCAAAATGGCCAACGATAATCGTAAAGAATCTTTTGGGACGGCGTCTTTGGTTTCCAGTGTTGAAGCTATCATGCAAGACAAACAAGCGATTGATTTAACCAAAAGAGCAGATGAGAAAATGGGTGCGAGCTCAGTTTCTGCTTTTAACAATTTATTGAACCTATTTAATAAGTTGATTAATGATGTGCGTTCAGCGGCGCACCAAATCGACCATAACTCTACCTCTAATAGCCAATACAATGCTTCGCTGCGCCAAGCGAAAGAGCAAAGTATTCAAGAGGTGGAACACATAGAATTGTCGTCACAGAACATGATGCAATCAACGAATGCCATGAATGGTAATAATGAGCAGGTCAAGGCCGCATCTGACAGAGCTAAAGCAAACACAGATGAAGCTCAACAAACCATGGCGATAACGCATAGAGACGTTACACAGTTAGGAACAAAGCTACAGCAGACCAGTGAAACTATTCAAAGATTAGCGGCAGATTGCCAAGACATTTCCAAGGTTCTTGAAACCATTCAATCTATTGCAGATCAAACTAACTTGCTTGCTTTGAATGCTGCGATTGAAGCAGCAAGAGCTGGCGAGCACGGTCGAGGTTTCGCGGTTGTAGCTGATGAAGTGCGCACTTTGGCTTCTCGCACGAAATCGAGCACAGAAGAGATCAACGAGATCATCGTTAATCTGGTAAGCTCATCAAGAGACTCGAGTTCATCAATGACAAATTGCGTAGAGCTTAGTCAGGTCACCACTGCGCATACGGGTTCTGTCAGCGAGCTCATGAGTGAAATTCAGCACAATATCCAAGATGTATCTGATTCGGTTGCAAAGATGAGCGAGTCTTGTGAGCAACAAGCGTGCAACAGTGATGTGATCCAACATGCCGCACTTACTCTTAAAGAAAGTAATAGGAAAGAATTGGAGACGATTTCATCGATGAATAAAGATGCTCAAGTCCTAAATGACATGAGTGAAGCATTAAATCGTCAAATGTCGGCCTTTCGTTCTTAATGCATCGCTTTGAATGTGCTTGTAAGCCCGCTTAGTAACGTTTTTAGTTTAGTGATATGGGGAACCAACTAAATGCCATTGCTAACACACTCTTTTAAACGTCTTGTGGTAGTAGGGGCGTTAATCGCTTGGGTTTTATTGACACTTGGCGGATTGGCATACACAAGCGCGCAAAGGCAGAAGGAATTTGACCCAGCACAAACCTTGGCTTTGGCCGCCATGTCCGCAGAATTTGCTCCAACAGTAACGTCAAGTATGCATGCACAATATCCATCATTAGCTAAAACGGTGGTGCATATTCAGCAAGCCGATTGCAGCTGTAATTTTTCCAATGATATACACGTCAATCGTATTGATACCATTTTAAACAAATCTGCCTATCATTCTGTTCATGCATCGGTAAATGACATACCTAAAGAAATTATCTTGCCCTCATTGCCTGCCATCATGGTGTTCGACGAGCAAGGGCAGCTTGGTTATTTCGGGCCTTATTCCTCTGGTTACTTGTGCTCAACTGACACGGCCATCGTTGATAGGTTTTTAACCAATGTTATCGAAAACAAACATGTGGGAAGCGCTGTGGTCAGCGATGGCTATGGTTGCTACTGTGCGAACGCAAGTACGACGTCATAAGTACTGAGTGAGTCTACTTTATGATCTAAGTCGCTTATTCAACGTAGGTTACAACGCACACTCGTGGGGGCGTTTCTAAGATGCGCTTAACGCTGTTAGCGATAGTGCGCGACGAAACTAAGAAGCGCAATATCATTAATTTACATCTTAAACGAACTGTTTCTGCTGCCGTTAAAGTGTGAATATTGTCAGTAGTGTTAGCAGCACAAGTCTTTGGAGAACAATCATGTCAGACCGTCATTATGCTTGGGTCACTAGCGCAAACAAAAATATGCAAATTACCTTCATTGCGTTAGCGATCATCAGCTTAGCCTTGGCCAATTTTAATCAAACCTGGATAGAAGCCATTCTGGTTGGGGGCTCGACGAGTGTTATATGTTTAACCTTTATTCACCTAAAGCCTCAGTCACGTTTAACTCAACATGTGGTGGCCATTGGCTTAATGCTGTTTACGGCACTTCATATTCACCAGATGCATGGGCTAGTAGAGATGCATTTTGGGATCTTTGTGCTGCTTTCGTTCTTGGCGTACTACCGAAATTGGCGGTTGTACGTGACCGCGATTTTAGTGGTGGTTGTGCACCATCTTAGTTTCTTTGTGATGCAATCAAAAGGGATGGGGGTGTACGTTTTAGCGGATGGTGGTCTGCTGTTTTATCTTATTATCGTGCATGCCGTTTATGCTCTGGTGCAAGCCTTGATGCTGGCTAAAATGGCAAAAGACAATCAAGTTGAGTCACTTTCTGCTGCAGCCCTTACCAGCAGCATCGAAAAAATCATGAGCGACAGAGCAGCAATCGATTTGAAGGTCAGGGCGGATCAAACACTCAATGCCGATTCTGTGGTGGCGTTCAATAATTTACTTAGCATGTTCGACAATCTGATCACCGGTATGCGCGGGGCTGCAGAGCAAATTAATAGTACCTCCGTGATCACCAACCAAAATAGCACGGAGTTACATGGGATTAAGCAAAAAAGTATGACTGAAGTGCAGTATATTGATACGGCTTCAATTGAACTGGCTCAATCCTCACGCACCATGAACGAAGACACTAAGCGCGTGCAACAGCAATCTACAGAGGCGCACAGCCATGTCCACGAAGCAGAACAAACGGTGGATGAAACGAAAGAAGACGTGACTAACCTAGGGACCAAGCTGAGTGAAACGAATGAGAATGTGCGCAATCTCGCTGATAATTGCCAAAGTATTTCACAAGTACTTGAGACCATTAAATCGATAGCAGATCAGACTAACTTATTGGCATTGAATGCCGCTATTGAAGCCGCAAGGGCTGGGGAGCATGGCCGTGGTTTTGCTGTGGTCGCAGATGAAGTGAGAACGCTCGCTTCGCGCACTAAAAAGAGCACGGAAGAGGTAAACCTCATTGTTGAGAACCTGTTGAGTTCATCAAAATTGTCCAGCGATTCTATGGCTGATTGCCTATCGTTAAGTGGAACTGCTAACACTAGAACACAAAAAGCTCGCGACCTAATGAGCCAGGTTCAGCATAATATTTTGCAGATGACGGAAGCGGTCAATATGATGACGGAATCCAGTGAGCAACAAATACACAACAGCGAGACAATTCAAAGTGCCGCCACAAGATTGAAGTCTATTAACCAAGATGAGCTCACAAAGATCGCTGCCATGGATCACGAAGCAGGCTTGCTCTCGGGCAGAACCAAAGATCTTAATTTACAGTTATCGCAGTTTTCCACCTAGCGCTCGGTGGAAAACAACCAGATTTAGACGTTTGGGCAAGATAGAACAAACCATGCATGAAGGCGCACAAAGCGCCTTTTTTGTTGATTAATTAAGCAACATACCTCGACATATTCCCCATGTTTCTTTATAGTGCGCCCCGCTAAGCCTTAACGGCAATAATGTTACTCCCTCTTTATTTGAAATACAGACACCATCCCTAGGAATTTTCTTTTGATATCTACCGCAAACATCACCATGCAATTTGGCGCTGAGCCTTTATTTGAAAACATTTCGGCCAAATTTGGTCACGGTAATCGTTACGGCCTTATTGGTGCAAACGGCTGCGGCAAGTCGACTTTTATGAAGATTCTAAGTGGGGACTTAGTGCCTTCATCTGGCAATATTTCCATCACCCCTGGTGATAAACTAGGTATTTTGAGCCAGAATCAGTTCGCTTTTGAAGAGTATAGTGTTGTAGATGCTGTGATTATGGGCGATTCAGCCTTGTGGAAAGTTAAACAGCAACGAGATGAAATTTACGCCAAGCCTGAAATGTCAGAAGAAGATGGCATGTTAGTCGCACAGCTTGAAACAGATTTCGCTGAGATGGACGGTTACACTGCTGAAGCCCGCGCTGGTGACATTCTGTTAGAGGCAGGTATCGCTGAGCACTACCACTATGGCCTAATGAGCCAAGTGGCACCCGGTTGGAAGTTACGAGTACTACTTGCTCAAGCATTGTTTTCAAACCCAGATATTCTGTTATTGGATGAGCCTACCAACAACTTGGATATTTACACCATTTCTTGGTTGGCTGATGTGCTAAATCAGCGTAAATGCACCATGATCATTATTTCTCACGATCGCCATTTTTTGAACTCGGTTTGTACACACATGGCTGACATCGATTATGGTGAGTTGCGTATTTACCCGGGAAATTACGAAGCCTTTATCGAAGCGTCATCTTTGATTCAAGAGCAACTGTTAACCAGTAACGCCAAGAAAACCGCTGAAATGGAAGACTTACAAGGCTTCGTTGCGCGTTTCTCGGCTAATGCATCAAAAGCCAAACAGGCCAGTTCTCGTGCCAAACGTTTAGAAAAAATTCAGTTAGATGAGGTGAAGTCTTCCAGTCGCCGTACGCCATCAATCACGTTGAAGCAGCACCGTAAGTTACATCGCCAAGCCTTGATTTTAGAGAACTTTGGCCACGGTTTTGACGGTGAGTCATTGTTTAGTGGTGGCGAGTTGATCCTAGAAGCTGGCGCTCGATTAGCCATAACCGGTGAAAACGGCGTGGGCAAAACGACTTTTTTACGCTGCTTGGTAGACGAGCTTAAATTGAATGAGGGCACTATCAAGTGGTCAGAAAATGCTGTTGTTGGTTATTGCCCACAAGACAGCTCGGCAGATTTTGCCATGGATATCACTTTGTTTGATTGGATGTCTCAGTGGCGCACTCCTAAGCACGATGACTTAGCGGTTCGAGCAATGTTAGGTCGCTTATTGTTTAGCGCAGATGATTTCAACAAAAAAGTGAACGTGTGCTCAGGTGGTGAGAAAAACCGCTTATTGTTTGGCAAGTTGATGATGTCTGATATCAACGTACTGATCATGGATGAGCCAACAAACCACATGGATATGGAAGCAATCGAAGCACTTAATGCGGCGCTTAAAAAATTCGATGGGACCTTAATTTTCGTAAGTCACGACCGGGAGTTTGTATCCTCTTTAGCCACCCGCGTTATTGAGATCAAGGACAGAGAAGTGATTAACTTCCAAGGTACGTATGATGAGTACTTCGCAAGCCGTCAAGAGACAAGCGCCGCTGCATAGCAACTCAATTTATTAGCCTGCGAGGTTCTCTCGCAGGCTAATAATGCCACTACACTGCATAACACTTCTTTATCAACCCTCACCCCAATATCGATATTCATATCCCTCTGGTTTTTCTGCCATAAAAATTTTCGATCGTGAAAAATGCTGACGGTGTTTCAAAGCCAAAATTCCTTCATCAGTGACTTTTGAAAGATGACGTTTTCATTAAATTTAGGTAAAAAAACAACCCTTTAATTGTAACTTTTTTTTACCCTTGCTAACGTAGTGTAACTTGCTTCTTAGTATGAGGCAGGTAACTAAATATGCTCGAAGTAGTGTCAGTTTTTCGAGCATAACTAACGGAATAACTAGCTGATTGATGCGCCTAAACGCGCATAACAAAAGGGTTACGCAATGTTAAAACACAATAAAATAGTGCTGTTATTAAGTGGTCTAGGTTTAGTGGGAAATGCATATGCTGTCGAAACTCCCCAGAGCCAAGTGCAAGAAACATCTAGCTTTTATGAGGATGACGCTGAGTTTAACCAAGCCGCTGTGGGATCTGAAGAAGGATGGGGTTGGCAATTAAAAACATCGGTGTCAGCCAGTATACAGTGTGATACCAATTCGGATTGTGGAGGTGGGGGACCAATTGACCCGCCACCGGATGTGGCGCCATCGGTACCAAAAAGTATTGCGGTACTTCGAACCAAAGGAAGTAATTCCGTAGAAGTAAAGTGGCAAGGCGGCAACGCAGGCCGAGGATCTAATTTTCACTACGAGCTGCGCCAACAATATAAAGATCAGATACCACAAGATAGTGAAACCCAAACCCAGACGGCACCTTCAAGCACCGTTTCCGTTGGTAATAACCTTAGCTCTATCCAAAATCCTGGCGCCGACAAAATCGTCAAATATGCGGTTAGGGCATGCAATAGCGTTGGTTGTAGCCCGTACAAAACATCGCAGTATTATTCGATTAATGCGAACTATGATAATGGGGGCGCGGTAACCAAACCATTAGAAAGTGTGAGAACAAATTATCAACTAGCTCGCAAAGGAACCTATTCAGCCTTAAGCACAAACCAAACAGAACAAGAAACTGCACTCGCTGCGCTGAGCAAAGGCTACGATGCACTCAAGGGTGAGGTGTACGGGAATTCATGCTGGGATCTCTCAGGCGCCGCTCAACTTGATTCTGTTCAGTATATTAACGATCAAAAATACTCCTTCAGCCAAGTAGATACTTACGAATCTCTCGCTACAACACTAGATGTTAAGCGTTCAGGAGGCGGTTCGATATCGTTTGGTGGTTTTTCTATCGGGGGGTCAGGAAGCTCTTCGTTATATAGCGAAACATCCAAGGTTACTGAAAGTTCAGTTATCGTTTCGTCGTTTATCGATAAACAAAATCGATATCAAGCTAAACAAGCTCTCACTTTAGGTATGTCTACTCCTTATGTTAACTACTTAGTGAATAATCAGCCAAAAGAGTTTCGTAAATTCTGTGGTGACAAATTCATTGATACAGTTACCACAGGCAGAAAAATTCTATTTACGATCCGTGTGGTAAGTGAAAAAAGTAGTTACAGTGAAATAAAGAGCAAAACTCTTGAGTTAAAAGCATCGCTGGAAAGTTATAGCGCGGATGGCAATTTTACCTCCAGTGAAGCGAGTAGTTTAGAGCAAGAGTTTGAAGGCTATACATTCGACATTATTGGTACGCAAACCGGTGGTTCAGATTCCGGTAACCTCCTTAGGCTCAATAGCATCACGGAATATATGACTGTGCTTACCAGTTTTGCCAATAGCAATGATGAAGATTTAGTCAATATAGAGTCAACAGAACGGGATTACCCTATACCGAGTGCTTTAGCTGGCACGAGCCATTTTGACGTGTTTTCTGACTACACTGAGTACCGTGACATATTGCAGACTTGGGGACGGTTGGACAGTCAGCTGGAGCGACGTTGTTGGATGTTAGATTTGAATGGAATTGACCCAGACGCAGTAGGCCAAATTGAAGAGGCAATGGGGTTAAGTTTCTACGAAGGAAACGTTAGCCAAAGAGATTTATGTGACTCTGCGAAAGACATGGTCGACCGCTTCGTAAACTATTGTTCAAATCAGGGTGAGTGGAATAAGTGTTTTCTTCCCAATTCTTCGAACTGTATCGATTCAATTAATAACGGATTGTGTATGCAGCGTCCTGAACTCATAAGTTTCAAAGGATTTAGACTTGAACAGGTACGTTTAGATTTATCCAAAGGGGGTTGTTTGTTTAGGTGCTATAAATCTAAGTCAGTACAACAATGTTTCACGAATACCGACATCATTCCTGACTTCAGTCGCAATGCAGTGATCACGAGTAGCTACTCGCCTTCTCCTGTTAATGGTTTGGTAGTGACTGTTGATCGCTCGTGGAATGTCAGTAGTGCTAGTAATAGCATCACTAAGATAAATGGAAACTACTGCTTAAAGGCAAAAGCTGAAGTCTTCGGAAAGGGAGGATTTGGCGCTGGGGGAAGATATGAGTCGAACAATCAGATGTTCGGATTTCAAACCCAAACTTTAGGTTATTCACTCTAAAGAGCAACCTTTAAGGGCTGTCTCGACAGCCCTCATTTGCTGGAACACATTATGTATATCGAAAAAGTATGGCCAAGCAATAATGCAAACTACCGATGCTTAATGCCTGAAAGTCTTGCCAATCAAACTTGTGCATTAGCGTTACCAACACCACTAGTATCGACGTTTTTAGAAACGCATTGTCAAGTCGGCAACTTGCAGCGTTTTACGTCACGTTATTTAGCTGGGGGGTTCAGCCTAAAGCAGGGCAGGTTAGTCTCTCGAAAGCGTCTATCGCTGATGCGTTTGGGCTTTAAGCGCAAGGATGAGTTGGCTGAATCTGTAACACTACAATCCGAACGGTATCGAAGCGCTTTACAATCATTACGCAAAAGACCACTTACACTGGGCACTTTGTGTGAAGTGCATAAGTCACTTGATCCTCATCATCACAATGGAGGGCGTTTCAGAGATGTGCAAAATTGGATCGGAGGGCGCTCACCCGATACGGCGCATATCGTTCCACCGCCCCCTGAAAAAGTCTCGGATTTAATGACCGACTGGATTAACTACGTTAACAATATCGAGCAAGTAGGCATTGAAGATATCATTATGTTATCCAATCAATTTATTCTGATCCATCCATTCAATGATGGTAATGGGCGCCTTAACAGAGCAATAGTTGATGCGCTTTTGAGTCAAATTATGCGGGATGAAAAGGCATATATCAGTCCATTTCTATTTCGTTTGGCTCACCAACATAATGGTTACTTAGATGCGCCAAGTGCTATTATGCAAGGGCAATGGCAGCAGGTTTTCGATTTTTGGGATGAGGCTATTCAATGGAGTATCAACACGACTGAGACCTTGTGCAAAAGGCTCATAGTGGCAAATTCATTCATTCAAAAAAAACTAACACTAAGACAACTCAGCCAGCATGCAGCCACTTTACTGTCGCACATCTCAGAGCAACCGATCGTTACTCCTGCTTATCTTTCAGGACAATTTGGATGGACATTGCTCGAAGCCAGTACAGCGATTACTGAACTGCTGGAATGCGGGATTTTGAATGAGCATAGGGTGAAAGAACCTATTAACACCATTATTTATGATTGTCAGGAAATATTCGACGCGTGGATGGAAATGGATGAAGTGTTGTTCCGTGTATCGAGTTCATAGTTAATCACGACCGCTAGGGGCGATCAGGCGCCGCTAAACTGCGGATTTTTCCTAGCTCTCGGTCACATTCCCGGCATTGCTGTAAAATGACTGAGAAAGCATTTTGCAGTTCCTGATTACTGGCTTGCCCTTCAAGTAGCATATTCCCTAACTCAGCGTGCAGAGCGATGCTGTTTAGGGGGTTCCTGACATTGTGGATGTGTTTACGAATTTGGCTTGCTTCGTCGTTATTCATGATCGTTTTCGCTTTTTAATTGGGCTGGAAGTTCAGGAATTTGAGAATGGCTCACACGATTTTTGCCAGCATGTTTGGCCGCGTACAATTGCCTATCGGCTAGTTCAATCAGCTCTTCCACTGTCATTTGTGTCGGTTGTTCGTGTTTTGCTTCAAACACTGTCAACCCTATGCTGATGGTCACTCTGTCGGCTGCACTTGCCCCTTGATGTTCAATATTTAAGCTCCTGACGGTTTGTAACAGCTTATTGGCCATCACAAGCCCACCATCTAAGTCTGTATCAGGCAACACCATGGCAAATTCTTCACCGCCGTAGCGACCGACGAAATCTGTTTCTCTACGACGAACTGATTGGATAGCCTGAGCTACACGTTTCAAGCAATCATCACCTTGCATATGGCCGTACAAATCGTTGTACGGTTTAAAATCATCAATATCGATCATCATTAAGGTCATACAGCGACCAAATCTGATGGTTGATGCAAAGTGTTGCAACAATACTGTATCCAACTGGCGACGATTTGCCACGCCCGTTAAGCCATCAACACTGGATAATATTTCTAATTGCTTACGGTAGTACACCAGCTCCATATGATTGCGTACCCGGGCACGCAGAATGGTCAAATTAACCGGCTTGGTAATATAATCTACAGCGCCTAACAGTAGGCCGTGGGCTTCATCGTCAGTGCTGTCAGAGGCAGTGACGAAGATGACCGGGATGTGCGCGGTTAACGGGTTCGATTTCAATTCAGTGCAGGCGTCATAGCCGTGCATATCGGGCATGTCTAAATCCAGTAAAATTAAATCTACTGACTCTTGCTGGGCGTGTATTAATGCGTCTGTTGCGTTATCGAACATAACAACTTGGTATTGAAATTCAAACAGCGCATTCATCGCCTGTAAATTAGAATGATAATCGTCCACCACCATTAGGGTTTGCTTGCGCAATTCGCTATTGGCAACGGACGTACCGGCTGTCAATGCGGTTGCACTAGGTTCGATGTCCTGGTTGGGGCGTAATTTAGATACGCTCATGGTGGTTTCCCCATTCTTATGATTGTAATTCGACGTTTAAACGACTCTTTAAGCAGCTTAGATGCCACTTTAGATGATAACCTATAACATATTGATATTTTTTGCTTTTTAGGCGGGTATTGATGGCTAAATACGCGGTTGAGCGAGTGAAAATTGTAGTCTTTACATACTGCACAGGAGGGATCTACCAAACACTCGTGACTACAATATTCCTAATTTTTCTTTAAATTGTAATAATTACTTCTTTTTGCTCAGTCACTTATTTGCTAAGTTAAACAAAAAAGCGAGAAATATGATGATAGTCCGACGAACGTTACTCAAAGCCTTTATTACTTCTGCGATGGCGAGCGCGTTGATTCCGCTTACATCAGTAAATGCCGTATCTTTGGCTGATGCTGGTGAGCGCTCAGTGAAAATTCGCAAACCCAAGCGCTTAAAGGCAGGCCAGACCATTGGGCTCATTGCTCCAAGCAGCAATACTTGGGAAGACCAAGAAATCTACTTCGCCATGGATATTATTCGCTCTTTTGGTTTCAAGGTGAAAACGGCCACTCATTTGTTTGATCGCACCGCTTATTTAGCGGGTACCGATAAAGACAGAGCGAACGACGTAAATAGCATGTTTGCTGATAATACCGTAGACGCTATTTTTTGCTTACGTGGTGGCTATGGCTCGCCACGAATTTTGCCTTATTTAGATTATGACCTCATCCGCCAAAACCCCAAGGTATTCCTCGGGTATAGCGATGTCACTGCGCTGCTTAATGCGATTTACACTCGAAGCGGCATCATGACCTTTCACGGACCTATTGCGAAACAGAGCTTTACTGAGTACACCTTAGGTGAATTCAAAAGCGTGTTGTTCAATCCTGTGAAGAGTATGCCACTGGCCACACCGCCGGTGTTTGAACCCGCCGAAGGTCAAGCCGAGAAAGACAACCGTCTTACAACCGTTACCGAGGGGCAGGCATCGGGCGTATTAATTGGTGGCAATCTGTCGCTTATGGTGAAGTTAGTGGGTAGCCCTTATGAGCCAGATTACGCAGGCAAAATCCTATTCTTAGAAGACGTAGAGGAAGCGCCCTACCGGATCGACGGTATGCTAACCCACCTTAAACTGGCAGGTAGATTGGACAAGGTAGTAGGTATAGTGTTTGGCAAATGTACCGATTGTCAGCCGAGCAGCGGCCCGTCCTTTAGCGTTGAACATGTTCTAAAGGACCGTTTAGGTGACTTGAATGTGCCCGTGCTAAGTGGTGTGATGATTGGTCACATTAAAGATATGGCGACCGTACCTGTTGGCGCTATGGCAACACTTGATGCAAGCAAGCAACAATTAACGCTAGATGAAAGCGCGGTGCTTTAACACCGCGTTTAACCATCTATTTTGCGGCATAACTCCTAATAAACGCCGTTACTTACGACCAACTACGCATTTTGTGACCATAAAATGCGTAAAAACCTATCATTAAATAACCTGGTAATAGTATCCAATAAGCTTGTTGGCTATTACTCGCTTGAGCCAATTGCCCATAGATAATTGGCATCAGCGCGCCCCCAGCAATACCCATGATTAAAATCGCAGAGCCTTTTGGGGTAAAACGCCCCAAATCAGCCAGGGCTAAAGGCCATAGCGTTGGCCACACCATGGCATTGGCCAAGCCCAGTAGGGCAATTAACGCGACGCTGTTTGGAATGACGGCGATCCCGGTCCATCCCCAAAGTAATTGCGCTAGCATGGTTTGCTCATTTGACGAGAACAGCAATAAAACGGTAATGACCAAACCGCTAATGGCACTGATGCGCAGGGCATTGGCTTGTGATACAAAGCGTGGTATGCACACCAAGCCAAGCAAGTAACCTAGCACCATAAATCCCATGGTGTATGACGTGAGCGTGGTGGCATTAGCCACCCCTATGCTTGCACCGTATAAACCAATTGTGTCGCCGGCAATAACTTCTACCCCCACATAAAAGAACAGCGCGACCGCCCCAAGTACAAGCTGTGGAAATTGCCAAATTACGCTTTTAGTTTGATGACGAGCGCTATCGTCAAACACGTCTGCCTCATCATTGACAGAAGACTCTAATAAAGCCAAATCAGGCAGTGAAATTCGTGACAAACCGCCGGCTAATACCAACAGGGCAATGGCCATGCCCACATATGGGGTAATCAATTGATGCGCCATACTTTCGATTTGCAGTTGCTGCTGCTCTACAGGCATTTGATTGATAGTTGCAAGGTTAATGTCACTAAAACCGCCTAACACCCACGCGGTGAAAAGAAGGGGCGCTAGGATACCTGCGCCTTTATTGAGTAAGCCCATAATCGCAATACGCGCAGCTGCACTTTTGGTTGGCCCAACATTGACCACGTAGGGGTTAGCAGCGGTTTGTAAGATGGTTAAGCCGCTGCCAATAACGAACTGCGCCACCAGGAAGATCCAAAATTCTTGCAGTAGCGCCGCAGGGATAAAACCGAGCAAGCCAAGGGCGATAATGCTTAACCCCAATACCATGGATGACTGATAACCGACCTTTTCCAATATCATAGCCATGGGCAACGCCATCACCACATAGGCAAAGTAAAAGCACGATGCAATCATCAAGGCTTGAGTTTCAGAGAGCTGACACACCACTTGTAAAAAAGGGATCAGTGCGCCGTTTAACCAAGTTACAAAGCCAAATATGAAAAACAGCAGTGCAATAATGCACATGGGCATAACGCTTGAGCGCGGCGCAGAAGTAGTGAGTGTCATGGGTTGTCCCTTATTCTTATGATTGTGAAATGAATTGCCCTGATTGGCATAATGCCGTGATATTTAGCGCATCATCTAGTACCACAAAGTCCGCTTTTTTGCCTTTGGCAATAACGCCATGGGTGTCTTGTAAACCCAGATACTGAGCAGGTGTGGTACTGGCCATTGTGATGGCGTCTTCAAGAGGAATATGTAAATCGCGCACCGCATTTTTGATCGCGCTAAGCATGTCTAAATGGGAGCCTGCTAGCGTACCGTTATCTGTGGTTAGTTTATTGCCAACGCGCGTGATTTTCTGTGTACCGAACATAAAGCTGTCATCGTCAGTGCCGATTAATCCCATGGCATCGGTAACCAGCATCATTCTTTCTTTCCCTTTGATTTTAATCGCTATTTCACTGCAAATTGGGTCAATGTGGTAATGATCTAGAATTAAGCCCGCATAGGTATCTGGTGTATTTAGCGCCACCCCTACCATGCCAGGTGCGCGTGACAGCATGGCTGACATAGCGTTGAATAAGTGAGTGAACCCATCTGCGCCAGCTTCAATTGCCTTGAGTACGGTTTCTGCATCAGCGTTAGAGTGGCCTAGGCACACTTTCACCCCATGCTGGCTCAATTGTGTAATCACGTCAGGGCTAACATTTTCCGGTGCGAGGGTAACAATCACCTTTCCCATGTCTTTACGTAAATAAAGGGCTAACTCATCATCAGTGATGGGGCGAATAAAGGCTTCATCATGCACGCCTTTTTTCGGTTTGCTTAAGTGTGGTCCTTCAAAATGCACCCCAAGGATCCCAGCCACATGTTGGTCAATGGCCTCAGCCATAATCTGTGCTGCGTGTTGCATGACAGGCAGTTCATCCGTGATCAATGTTGGCATTAACCCTGTGGTACCAAATTTGCGATGAGCTTGGCTCATCTGGGCTAAAGCTGCTGTGGTAGGTGACTGATTAAACAGCACACCACCACCACCGTTAACTTGTACATCGATAAAACCAGGTACCACTGAATCGGGGTAAAACGCCAAATGGGCGTCATTAGAAGATGTTGCTGTTATATTTTGGATGGTGTCATGTTCGACGGTTACAGTTTGGTTATCCAACCAACCATTTGAGGTCAGTAAGCGTTCACATCTAAATTGCATATCAATGGGTCTCTGTTATTTTTTTAAGGCCCTGAGGTCGGTCTGGATCTCGACCATAAGCTTGAGCGATACGCTCAATGTCTACATAGAAACGCAATACCACCAATAACGGCAGGCAACGAGGGTGCAGCGTAAGCTTAGGGTGCGACAGAGATACAACGCGACCCCCTTGTTGGGCGAAGGTGTGTATCTGGTTACTATGCACGTCAGTCGTTTCATCTTCAACTTGAACATCGATGACATGGAGTTGATTGGCAAGCATGGCCGACGGGCCGTGCATAAACTCGGCGCTGCTGAAAGCTTCACAGTGTATCGCCAGAACTTCCTTTAATTTCAGCGCCATTTCACGGCTGATAGCGTAACCAAAACCGCGTCCTAACATGACGCAATGTCGAATCTCGTGCAGTAAATCAGGCGTTAGCTGCGCAGGCTGTGCGAGTACCTGTTCTAACGCGTCTGGCAGATTAGTAAGGCTATCGAGTAGCGCGGTGTTGTTATTCCAGTAGGCGCACAATTGCAGTAATGCACTCAAACTGGCTAAGTAGCTTTTGGTTGCGGCAACCGATTGCTCTAACCCCGCCCCCATGGGCAATACATAATCAGCTGCTTGGGCTAGGGGAGACTGTTCGTCGTTTACCAACGCCAAACACATAGCGCCACTGGCTTTGGCTGATTTCACTTGATTCACAATATCAGGGCTGCGGCCAGACTGGGAAATGGCAATCACTAAGGCGCTTTGGTGATTGACCGATTTATGGTAAATACCGAACACCGAAGGGGCAGACGCCATAACGGGTATGCCTAGCTCAGTTTCTAATAAGTATTTAGCGAAAACACCTGCGTGATCAGATGAACCACGGCCAATCATTAACACATAACTGGGTTTTCTCGCTTTTATTTGGCTGACGAGTGTTTCACACTGCTCGGTGTTACGAATGAGTTGCTGACGTATAACAGATGGTGTTTGCGCCGTTTCTTGCGCCATGAAGCTACTCAATGGGAACCCCTTTTATGTTGATAAAGTGTACAGTGGATTTAGAATAATAAATTATTCTTTATTTTTCTATATTTTATAATAGTTATTTACAAATAGTCTGCAACTGGGTACTGTTTGGTTACTGCAAACTAACCACTTTTTTTATGATCACGACTGCCTTTGCATACATCAGTGTTTTACTCTTTATCGCGGGGGGACTAGCCCTAGTAGAAGAGAAAACCCGTTGGAAGTTATTCCATTATCTACCCGCCATCGTATTGCTGTATTTCACAGTCATGATGATGTCTACGCTGGGTTTATGGAGTAAAACAGCAGAGATCAATCAGGCGTATTCTTCCCTTAAGGCAAATATTCTTCCGGCTATGATCTTCTTAATGTTGCTGGACGCTGATTTACGTCAAATTAAACGCTTGGGCGGCAAGATGCTGTTGGCATTTTTTGCCGCAGCGATCAGCATTGGTTGTGCATTTGTCATTGGTTTTGCGCTATTTAAAGGCTTTTTAGCCCCAGATGCGTGGAAAACGCTAGCGGCGCTAAGCGGCAGTTGGATGGGCGGCACAGGTAATATGGCTGCGGTGCAAGCGGCGCTTAATGTGCCTGATTCCAGTATGGGTTACACCTTGCTAATTGACTCAATTGATTACGCCATGTGGGTCATGTTTCTGTTGGCGTTAGTTCCCCTCGCGAATCGCTTCAATCATTGGACTAAAGCTGATGGTAAAGCCTTAGCAGAAGTCAGTGCCAATTTAGCCAGTAAACAACAGGAATACACAGGCAATAAAACCACCTCTATGTTGGTTTTGCTGTCTGGGGCAATGTTGGTGTCTATCCTATGTCAGCATCTTGCTGCTGCTTTGCCTGTGACAGAGTTTTTTACTAAAACCGCATGGACTGTGATGTTGGTCACCGTTTTGGGTGTTATTTGTGCAATCACTCCCATCAGCAAAATGTGGGGGGGGAAAGAGTTATCATCCCTCATGCTGTATCTCATTATTGGCTTGATTGCTTCGCGTGCTAATTTCAACGAATTAACCCAAGCGCCTATATATATCTTGCTTGGCTTATTTATTTTGGCTGTTCATGGTGGGCTTATGCTACTGGTGGCTAAGCTGTTCAAACTAGATTTATTCACCTGCGGTATCGCATCGTTGGCCAATATTGGCGGCGTGGCATCTGCTCCCATACTTGCTGCTGCTTATTCTCGAGCATTAATCCCTGTGGGCGTGTTAATGGCCATGTTGGGTTACATCGTTGGCACCGGCGGCGGCTTATTGGTAGGGCGAGCGTTAGCATGGCTAAGCGCAGCGTAAACGGAGAACAATATGAAACGTATTTTATCAATCGGGCTGTTATTGGCGTGCGCTTTAAGTGCAACTGCATTGCCTGCCAGTGCTCTACAGCATTCTACCAAAGACCTGCAAAAAAACTGGGGAACTGATGTGATGAATGTAACACAAGCTCAGTTGCACCCTGATCACTGGGTGCAGAAGCTAAAAAGTCCTGAACAGCTAGTCATGACCCAAGAACAGATCAATGCACATAACCAAGGGTTAATTGAGCATAACCGTTTTGTTAGCGATCCCCTCAGTAGCCCAGATTCACTTACTGACAAACAACTCACAGCGAAAATTCACAGCATCAGCAAAGTGCCCAAAAGTGCGCGCTACTTTGTTGGTGGACGCCAGTTAAGTGCTCAAGATTATGAGCTTTATCAAGACAATATGACTTTTGCCCCAGCACCGAATGGTCACAAAGTGGGATTTGGCTTAATGGTAAAGCGCGCAGCACTGCGTACCTTTCCAACCGATGACAGAGTGCTGAACTCAGGGATGGATGTGGACCTTGACCGTTTTCAAGAAAGCGCTTTGTTTCCAGGGGACGCAGTTGCGATCCTAACCTACAGCAAAGATAAACAGTGGGCATTGGTGCAAGGGTTTAATTACCTCGCTTGGACAAGAGTCG
Source organism: Paraglaciecola sp. QJM3NY_14 (assembly GCF_056173245.1). Classification (NCBI taxonomy): domain Bacteria; kingdom Pseudomonadati; phylum Pseudomonadota; class Gammaproteobacteria; order Alteromonadales; family Alteromonadaceae; genus Paraglaciecola; species Paraglaciecola sp. QJM3NY_14. The sequence continues at coordinate 4,952,948 of NZ_CM149664.1, read as the reverse complement.
AAAATTTTGCCCTTGGTACTAAACAGCAAGTTGCTGAATTTAAAGATGAAAGCGATTTCGTTGTAATTACCGGAGCCAAGGTGTTCACTCAATACGTGCCTGACATGCCAGCGGTGTCTGAGCAACAACTGGACATGAGTGTACGTTTGCCTTTAGTTAGCAAAAATGAAGTGCCAACCGCGTTATACGCCCAAAACCCTTATGCCAATTACGTGGTTTGGTTACCCACTCGTACACCGCAAGGGAAGTTGAGCTTACAAAAAGCCCTTATCGGGCGAAGCCAAGACGTGCATTTGGGGTACATGGCATACACCAAAGCGAACGTTATTCGCCAAGCCTTCAAGTTTTTAGGTGAACGTTATGGTTGGGGGCATGATTATAACGGCCGTGACTGCACAGGGTTTGTGGGAGAAATTTACCGCTCGTTCGGCATTTTAATGCCACGCAACTCTGGTGACCAGGGTGGAACAGACTTCGGTATTGATAACCGGTTTTCCAAGCAATCCCCTATGGCAGATAAACTAGCGGCCATTGAAGATTTAGAAATAGGCGACTTACTTTATATTCCTGGCCACGTGATGCTCTATTTAGGCGATGAGCAGGGCCAGCCGTTTGTGATCCATGACGTAAAAGGCTTGGCGTATTTTGATGAGCATAAAAAGCTCTACAAAGGCACCTTAAACGGTGTGTCCGTCACGCCTTTGTTACCCCTTCGCCTGTCGGAGAAAAACAGCTATGTGGATCGTCTCTACAACATTAAGCGTATACGGTAAGCATTAATGAGCGCACAGTATTCTGGTTTAGATTGGTTAGTTTTTGTTGCTTATGGTTTGTTGCTACTGGGCTCAGGTTGGTTTTTTAATCGCCGCTCAGCAAACAGCCAAGATTACTTTCGTGGTGGTAACACTATGCCTGTATGGGCGGTGGCCATATCTGTGCTCGCCACTTCGCAATCAGCAGCCACATTTTTAGGCGGCCCCGACCAGGGTTACCGCGGTGATTTGTCTTATTTAGCGACTAACTTAGGCGCGTTTGTGGCGGCGTTCTTTGTTGCCACTTTTCTTATTCCTAAGTTTTATAAATTTAATGTGTACACCGTATACGAACTGCTTGAAGTACGCTTTGGCCCCACAGCGAAGAAACAAGCAGGTTTGATGTATTTATGTGGCCGTATATTCGCCAGCGGGGCTCGTTTGTACATGGCAGCGATTGCCGTATCGATGATTTTGTTTGCCGACATTGAAGCATCACATGTAGTGGCTGCAACCTGTATTTTGACCGTTGCAGGTCTGATGTACACAGTGTATGGCGGCATCAAAACAGTGATATACAGTGATGTAATTCAGTGTTGCGTGTATGTGGGGGCAGCGGTAGCGGTGATTTATTGTTTGCTGGCGGCGATCCCCAGTGATATGTCCAGCATCATGGCGGTGCTTGCCGAGCCAGGAGCTGGTCAAGCATCGAAGCTGGCATTATTCAAATTTGATTGGGATTTCAGCCCCTCGGGCGTGTTTAACATCTGGTCAGTGTTTACTGGTTTTGTGTTGCTAAATATCGCCGCATTTGGTCTTGACCAAGACATGACCCAGCGCGTGCTAACGTGTAAAAATGCCAAAGAAGGCAGTAAAGCCATGCTGTATTCCATTGTTATGGTGATTCCGATTATGCTGCTTTTCATTGTTATTGGCTTGTTGCTATATGTTTATTACCAGCGCCCAGATTTGATGCATAGCGGTGCTGCAGGCGAGGTTTTACCGACCTTTGAAGGTGAGCCAGTCACTATTTTCATGTACTACGTACTCAATCATATTCCTGCTGGCGTGAAAGCGTTAGTAACCGTTGGCATCATTGCTGCAGCGCTATCGACACTTAATTCAGGGTTGAATTCTATGGCGTCAGTGTTGGTGCAAGATATTTACGCACCTTGGCAAAAGAAGAAAGGTAATCGCCACAGTGACATGCATTTTGTCAGCGCTGGGCGCGTGGCTATGGGGTTGGTGGCTGCAGCACTAGGCGCTATGGCCTGCTTATGCTTTTATTGGCAACAATATACTGACACACCACTTTTACAGTTTGCTTTGGGTGTCATGGTGTTCTCGTACAGTGGCTTATTAGGTGTGTATTTCACCGCCATCTTCACTAAGCGCGGTAGCCCTCAAAGCGTGTTAGCGGCGCTCATTTGTGGCTTTATGACAACGCTTTTATTTCAGCCATATATTATGACGCTGTACTTACCACAAGACTGGGTAGTGCACATTGGATTTACTTGGCAACTTTGTATCGCCACATTGGTCGCAAGCCTAGTGTGTTTATCAGGCAAAGGCAGCAGCGAATCGCAATTTCAGGGACAGGAAGCATGAACCATTCAATTCAATTCATACTTGGCTTAGACGGCGGGGGCACAAAAACAGTTGCCCGGCTCGTTGACTTACAAACCTCAATGCAGTGGCAAGTGAATGCTGGGGCAACGTCTCTGAGCAATGATTACTCCTTGGCGTTAGCCAGTATTACAGATGCTTGCAGGCAATTATTAGAGCAGGCGGACTGCAGCGCCGAGCAGGTATCGGCTGTGTTTGGTGTCGCCGGTGCCGGGGATAAATCCTTGGTGGTTAAATTAGAGCGTGATTTAGCCTTCAAATTTGCCAAATTAAGTGTGGTGTCTGACGCCAAGACCTCCTTGTACGGCGCTAATGCTGGCCATCCAGTGGCTGTTGTAGCACTCGGGACAGGGTCGGTTGGTATGCGTATGGATCATAACCGCAACGAAAAGATGATAGGCGGGTGGGGCTTTTGTATCGGTGATGAAGGTGGCGGTGCGAAACTTGGCTACTTAGCGGTTCAAAAGTTGCTGTTGGAAATGGACTTGAATGGGGTAGCGAAAAGCACGTTAAGTTTGTTTGTGGCCAGCCAAATTGGTTACAGTCGCCATTCAATCTTGCAATGGTTAGCGATGGCGAAACCAGCTGATTTCGCAGCGCTTGCGCCACATGTTTTCAACCTAAAAGAAGAGTGTGTGGTGGCGTTAGAAGTACTCACTGCCCATGCCACCATGATCGAAAAATTAATCAAGCGTACCTGCGGCTCAAGTGATTTACCCTTGGTGCTCATGGGTGGTCTGGCTGAACCGAGCCAAGGACTGCTAAGTGCGACTTATCGCAATTTAATTGTGCCAAGTAAGGGAAACTCTCTTGATGGCGCTTGTTTGTTGGCAAAGCAATTGTGCTCGCCTTCATCCACTAACTAAACGAACATAATCAATTTATGACTCAAGTAAATTTGCTCAGTGAATTAAATAGCATCGCTTCTGAAGGGCGCAACATAGATACGCTCGACATAGACACTTTGCCCACTCTAGCGATTTTAGAAAAAATCAATCAGGAAGATCATAAAGTTGCTGCTGCGGTGAGCGCAGCAATGGCGGATATTACCTCTGGAGTGGAAGCTATTGTATCAAGCTTTAACCGAGGTGGTCGTTTGGTTTATATGGGCGCCGGTACGAGCGGGCGCTTAGGCATACTCGATGCGGTAGAGTGTATGCCAACCTTTAGCGTGCCAGAGGGGATGGTTATCGGCTTGATCGCGGGAGGCGAAAAAGCAGTGATACACGCCGTTGAAGGTGCAGAAGATGACCGAGCAATGGGCGTAGCTGACTTAAAAGCCCTTAATTTTAGTGATAAAGATACATTGGTGGGTATTGCTGCCAGTGGCCGTACGCCTTATGTGGCTGCAGGTTTAGAGTACGCCAAGCAGTGTAAAGCAACAACTATTGCAGTAAATTGCAGCCCTAACTCTGTCATCGGTCAGATAGCAGATATTGATATTTGTGCCCAAGTGGGCCCTGAAGTCCTGACCGGCTCTACACGCTTAAAATCAGGCACTGCCCAGAAACTCATACTTAATATGCTTAGCACGGCCAGCATGATCCGCATTGGTAAGACTTATCAAAACCTAATGGTGGATCTTAACGCCAGTAATCAAAAGTTGTATGCACGAGCGGTACGTATTGTGATGCAAGCTACTGACTGCGAAGAGCAAACCGCATATGAAGCCCTTGATCACGCGAATAAAGAAGTCAAAGTGGCGATTTTAATGATACTTACAGGTGTTGATGTGCAACAGGCTCGCGAAAAACTCGCTCAGAAGCAGGGTTTTTTGCGCCATGCCATGTCGCAAGGTGAGTCATGAGGCTCATCTACTTAGCGCTATTTACCTTATTGCTAAGTGCATGTGTGACTTCTTCTCAGGTAGAAAAGGGTAGTCCTGAGGCCATCAAAGTTGCTGCCCAGCGCTCAGAAGTATATCTGCCGCAACTAAAAGGTAAACGTGTAGGCTTAGTAGTAAATCAAACCTCCATGGTGGGCAACAGGCACTTAGCGGATTATTTGCTTGATGAGTCAGTCAACGTCGCGCGAATCTTCGCGCCTGAACACGGTTTTCGTGGTGATCATGATGCAGGAGCGCACGTAAACAGCGAAATAGATGCAAAAACTGGCATTCCTATCACTTCTATCTACGGCAAATTTAAAAAGCCGCCAGTGGAAATGTTGCAACAACTTGATGTGGTGATATTTGATATTCAAGACGTGGGCGTGCGTTTTTATACTTACATCAGTTCGATGCACTACATGATGGAAGCCGCAGCAGAGGCGGGTATTCAGTTTATGGTACTAGACCGCCCCAACCCTAATGGGCGTTTCGTCGATGGGCCAATACTCGAGCCTAAATACCGCTCGTTTGTGGGCATGCATCCTATCCCCGTTCTACATGGTATGACGGTAGCTGAACTCGCACGTATGATCAAAGGCGAAGGCTGGATAAACCAAGCGCAATCGCTAGATTTGGTCACCATTCCAGTCGCTAATTACTCCCGTAATATGCACTACTCACTACCTGTTGCCCCGAGCCCGAATTTACCCAATGACCAAGCGATTGGTTTATACCCAAGTCTGTGTTTTTTTGAGGCTACGCCTATTAGTGTCGGCCGCGGTACTGACTTTCCATTTCAGGTGTTAGGGTTTGACGATATTGAGTTAGGCGAATTTGCGTTCAGCCCAGAATCGCGCCCTGGTAGCGCGCTGCACCCCAAGTTAGAAGGGAAGGCTTTACAGGGGATAGATTTGCGAGAAAGCCCTGGGCGAGGCCTTAATTTAACTTGGCTGGTAAAAGCACAGCAGCAATTTTCTAGCCGTGGTATGCACTTATTTGACCGAGCTGATTTTATGGATAAGTTGGCCGGTACGGATTCACTGCGTAACGCCATAGAAGCAGGCCAAAGCGCTGCTGAAATTAAACGAAGTTGGCAAGCAGGATTGGCCAACTTCAAAAAACAACGTCAGCCCTACTTGCTCTACCCTTAATATATTTATTCATTAGCGCTCAAGTAAGCAACTGTGCTTCGTGTCTGCGCGGCTCAAAAGCAAACTTAGGTAAAGACATCAGACATATCTAAATCTCTGTGGTTAAATACAGCTTTTTTCACTTAAAGCACGATATAACGTTCACACATAACAGAGGGCAGTATGGCATCAGCAAAGTTTCACAATACCTTTAGGCAGTATCATAGATGGATGGGGTTTTTCCTTGCGGGTATCATGACGGTGTATGCAGTCAGTGGAATATTGCTCATATTTCGTAGCACAGATTTTATGAAATACGAATACACCACGGTGCATGAACTAGACACTCAACTGAGCTCTAAGGCGCTAGAAGAGGCTCTTCATCTGAAAGGGTTTAAAATTCAGGCTGAAGATGAACAAGAAATTCGTTTTAACTACGGCGCCTATCAAAAAGCCACGGGTGAGGCGGTTGTCACTAAAAAAGATTATCCCAAGGTACTAGCCAAACTTGTCAGTCTGCACAAGGCCACTACAAACAGCCCTTTGTTTATTTTAAACATTACCTTTGGTGTAGTGTTGCTGTTTTTTGTTGTCTCCGCTTTTTTGATGTTTATGCCAAAAGCGAAATTATTCAAAAATGGAATGAAAATAGCGGCAGGTGGTTTTTTGTTTGCTTTGCTTGTGGTGATATTTGGTTCGTAAATATTTGAGTTTGAATTCATAAAAAAGGCCTCAATTGAGGCCTTTTTGTTAGGTGACTTTTGCGTTACTCAATACCGTTTGTACCGAGTCGTGCTTCTACCGAATAATGCTTTTAGGCTACTAAAACCGCCCTTGATAAAAGCAACTGCAACGAAAGTAATCAATATAGATGTTACATCGCGTATGACAGTGTTATGTAACCGAAGCGACCGATGTTTTCATATGCACCAGTCTTTTCGCCTGTGCCAGTCGTTCCAAATGGAAGGTCACGGTTGAATACGTTGTCTACGCCAACAGTCAGTGATATACCGTTTTCAAATGCGTAGCCTACAGTGACGTCTGAAATCGCGTACGAGCCATATTCCATCAGGGAGCTACGGTTAGGGTTAACCGCGAGCTCTTGGTTGTCAAAGATGCTCACACGCTCTAGATAACGGGTTTTAATACCAGCTTGCCATGCATCAACCATGTAGCTCATGCTTAACATACCTTGCCACTCTGATTCACCTGCAGTACCAGCATATTCAACAAAATCAGACGTATCTTCTTGGAACGGATACTCTTTACGCTCAATCAGGTACGTACCAATTAGGTTAGTTTTGAATGAACCGCCAAGCGCATCAAAGTCATAGCCAAGTTCGAAATCCACACCCGATGCATCTTGACCTGAAAGGTTAAGGGAGAAGCTTCTAATTTGTGATATTTCACCACTTGCATCACGGGTAATAAGCGAGCAGTAATCATTGCTGACGCCGCTCGTGTTATCAACGCAGCGATCAAGAATGGTTTGCGAATCAACTGAAGAAATAGCGTCAGTCAATTCAATTTTCCAGTAATCAACGGTGGCCACAAAACCTTCAAGGTAAGCCGGCTGATAAACCACGCCGACTGTAGTACTTTTTGATTCTTCAGCGCGAAGGTTAATGTTACCGCCTTGCTCGCCTTCGATTCTGGCTTGGTCGTAATCTGAATCGAAGTCAGCAGGTACACCCAGAGCTGCACAGTTTGATGTGCGCGTTGAAGCGTCAGCCAATTGACCTAGCTCAGACGTTTTACAAGGATCGTCGATACTGAAAAACGTTTGGCTCGCTTCACCGTACAGTTCACTGATGTTAGGTGCGCGTAGGGCTGAGGAGTGGGTCGCTCGAACGCGTAAGTCTTCATACACTTGCCAGTCTAGACCAAGCTTCCAGCTTTTTGCATTACCGATAGTGCTGTAGTCAGCAATACGCAGAGCGGTTTCAAAGTTCAGATCTTGAATACCTGGTAGGTCGGTTAGCAAAGGCGCTGAAAACTCTACGTAGGCTTCTTTAACATCGAAGTCGCCTTTATCTTCGCCTAATACGTTGAAGAACGTACCTTCAGCGTTGTCTGGCTCTTCAATTTCGCTTTCTTCTTTGCGGTATTCAATACCCGCGGCAAAACCCACATAGCCCGCTGGTAATTCATAAATACCAGAGTTGTTGACTGAGCCGCCGACAACCGTTTGCGTAATGGTGCTGTTGCCAACAGAGGTCGTGTTAACGTAGTTACGTGCAGCTTCGCTTGGCGCGCCGTCACCTAGTAGGTTTAATGGTACACAGCCTGCTGCTTGAGCTGCCGCATCACGACATACAATTGAGCCGTCGTCAGCTTCAACCGCATCTACTGCATTATAGAAGTTGGCCAGTACAAGGTTATTCTTGTTGGCACGCTCAAGCTTGGTTTCACCACGCGTGATATAGGTTTCAAAACCCCAATCATCGTTGATGTAACCTTCAAGACCAGCCACAAACGCAGTGGTTTCACGTTCGTCATCTTCTGTACGACGGCCAACATCAGTCAACATCCGGTCGATAGTAATTTTAGTCAGATTATTTGCACCCATAAGGGCTAGCAAGTCATCTCCTGCATACGGGTTATCGTTTTGGATAGTGATGGCATCTGCCTCGCTTTCAAAGAAGAAAAACGCAGGCTGACCAACATTAGTCGAGCGAGTACGTGCGTACTTACCTTCAACATAACCACGGATGTTGTCGGTTACGTCGTAGCTCAATTTAAGGTTATAGTTGGTGCGGTCAAACTCAGGCTGAAGCTCGCTGAACTGATTCAAATTAATAAAATCACAGTTTTCACATGCTATGCCGTCTACGTTATCACCTAAGTATACGTCGCGTACTGAACCATTAGGGTTAAATGAATAGTAATCATCGCCAATGGCAAAGGTACCAGCATTGCTTAACGCATAGATGCCCGCATTAGGTGTGTAGATATCGTCAGGGACATCTAAAGAATCTCTATTGTCATCATTTTGCGCGGTGTTAGCTAGATTGCGAAAAGAAGTAGATGTCCATGGGTTATCTAAGGCGTTCAAGCTTTCTTGGCTGCTGTGCTCCACTGAGAAGGCGATATTACCGCGATCATCATTGAAGTTAGTGCCGTAAGAGAATGAATACTTGTCGTTGCTGTAATCGTGGTTGTCAGCATAGCCTTTGGTTGCGCTAACTTGTAAGCCTTCAATCTTGTCTTTAAGAATAAAGTTAACCACACCCGTTACCGCATCTGCACCGTAAACCGCTGATGCACCGCCTGTGATGATTTCAACGCGCTCAATCCAGCTGGTAGGAATGGTGTTGGTATCAACCGAAGAGGTACCTGCACTGCTCGCTACGTGGCGCTTGCCATTGACCAATACTAGGGTGCGTTCAGTGCCCATTCCGCGCAAATCAAGAAGGCTCAAACCGGCGGTGCCGATGAATTGACCTGAGTTTGATAAAGAGTAAGTACTTGCTAATGCGGGTAGCTCATTTAGTGCTTCACCGATATTCATCGCACCAGTATTTAGCAAACTTTCGCCGCTAAGTACTGTCACAGGTGAAGGTGCGATAGCGCCTTCACGAAGAATACGAGAGCCTGTGATTTGGATTTTTTCTACTGAGTTCGCTGCATCGTCGCTCTGTTGTGCCAACGCGCTGTTTGTCATAACTATTGAGCCGCCTAAAAGCGCTAGCTTTACGGCTTGAGTAATTTTATGCATATGTGTCCCTGAGAAGGTAATTATAGGAAAGATAAAGAATCTATCTGCTATAAGTGCAGATTGCGGCGAATTGTATGGGGCATTAGCTGTTATTTCAAACAAATATATCGTAAAAACTTTGTTAAACAGTGTTAATAACTATTTACATTGGCTTTTATTTGAACGTTTCAAGGTGGGTAAATGAGCGAAAAGGCTAAAGTTTGAGCGCTGTCGATTCGTACGAAAATTTAGTGGTGCTAAAGATTTCTAATACCATCAGTAAGTTAAGCTGAAAAATTTTGCAATAAAGCAGATTAGCGTTAAAACAGCCTTCATTACGGCTATTTAACGCCAAAAGAGCGAGTACTAAGGTGGAATGTTAAGAAGATTGCCTAAAGTCACTGACCACTGAGTTCGTTTTCTCAAGTAACTGGCGACCTTGTCTTGATGATTGAGTGATCGCAATAAACAATATGTCGATAATAAACTCTTGAGCAGTACGGGCCATTATCGATGACAAACGCGCTGACTCTTCTTCTGCTACTGAATATAGTTTGATATCTGCAAGATCAGATACCGGCGTTGCGCCATAGCGAGTTACCGTGATCACTTTACAGCTGTTTTGCTTGGCCTGTTTCACTACATTGACAATTTCACGGGTACTGCCGGATTCGCTGATGGCAAACACCAAATCGTTTTCAGACAAGGTAGCAGCAAAGGCTAATTGGGCGTGCATATCAGGCTCTTCAATGGCTAACATGCCAAGTTTTTGAAGTTTATAAGAGAAGTCTTTCCCTACCAGAGCTGAACCACCTAAGCCACAAATCAAAATGCGCTTAGCTGATTTGAGTAATTCCACAGCTTGGTGAAACGCGGCTTCTTCATTAAGGTTTTTAGTCTCGGTTAATACTGCGACTTTGCTGCTAAGTAGCTTTTCTGACACTTGTTTGAAGCTGTCATTGAGGGTGATTTTACCGTGTAGATTGCCCTCACTCGCAGTTGAATTTAATGCGTCTATTACCCCTAGCTTGAACGCTGGATACCCTTTGTATCCAAGCTTTTGGGCGAATTTCACCACACTAGATTGACTGACGCCAACGACATTCGCGAGTTCTTGAGATGACAGATCCCTTACTGCATTCGATGAACTAAGTACAAATTTAGCGAGCTTTAATTCGCTATTAGAAAGGGTATCTTTAATGGCTTTTATTTTTGTGAAAGTAGACATTAAGCAACTCTGAGTAATAATTTATTATTTAGTTTACCGTAATTTTAACAATTTACGCGTAAAAAATTGTGAATTTATGAGCAATTAGCTTACCGCTAGTGCCGATGTTCGGCAAAGATAAATCGATAATTTATTCAAACTCTTTTAGCGTAGTATAATTTAAAATTGTTTGTATTTTGCACATTATTCCATTGCGTTAAGCAATCAAAAGCCTAGCTAAAATTTCGATTTTGATACACAAAGTTCAAAACGCATCACTGACCACTTGACCGTTATACGCGGCGCATTGTTCGACGCGCTGCTTCTGTATTTTTGACAGTGAATTAAGATCAAAATAACGGTATTCACTGTGCTCGTCACTTAGACTTATGGCCTGTTTCCCCAGGTGAACTTTAAAAATGCAGGCCTGAGAGTTATATGCACTATGAAAATACACTCCAGAAAGGTACTCAACTTCCACCTGCACACCTAATTCTTCTTGGCACTCTCGCAGCAAAGCTTGATGAATGGTTTCACCAGGCTCAAGAGCACCACCAGGTAAACCCCAAGCACAATGACCATAAGTGGCCTTTAGCAATAAAACTTGTCCTGTTTCATTGAAAATAACGCCATGGCTGCTGATGCGAAATGTATCGTTAAACGCCATACACATCCCTCAATTTATCTGCTGTTAAAAGGATATTATTTAAGCTCGGTCGCAGTTCACGTTTCACATAAAATACCACAATCCATCATCAAGACAGTGCTAAGGGCAGAAAATTTCATTTAGTTAATGCTGAATCTTACCAATGCTAACTGGCAGCGATCCCGATGGCTGTTGATTACCGAACAGAATATTGGCCAAAGCGCGATAAATAGGACCTTCGTAGTGGGCATGGGCTGCTCCGTTTTCATCTAATTGCTCAGTAATTTGGGTGTTATAAGCAAAGGTCGCCAAAATGCCATCCAGATAATCTGCGTACTGGGTAACTGCATAAGGGGTGCGCATACTCACCATAAGCGATTTTTGATGGGGTTTAATGTCTTTTAGCAAGGTGAGAAGCTTGGCATCCAACGCTTCTTTATTCGGTCTTGAGCGCCAATCAGTAATGTCGTCCATTCCCCCCATTTCAACCAAGCTTTGCTGCGGGGTAATATCGGTGTAAATCACTAATTGTGCGTCACGCTGTAGGGCAAGAAGGTTATCTGTTGGCTCGCTCACTAAGCTGGCACAGCTCATTGTCAGCTCAGGCCGTGGGTCAAATGTGTTAAGTGCATCAGTTAGTGCAGTTGTCATGGCCATGCATTTACTCTTGTCTGGCATGACGAGATGAATGCGCTTAGTGGATTGGCTTATCGGCCATGCTTGCTGATTTTTAATTGCCACAATGGCGTTATCCGCTAAGTCTTGCTCTATTTGTAGATGAGCAGGCGCAGCCAATATACTTTGCGCCCGAGCGAGTGCTTTGGCTGGGGACAACTGGGCAGTATTAGACGGAATATAACTTTGTTTTAAGGTTTGAATACGCGCTACTGACGCCTCTATTTCAGCTAACGTTACGTCGCCAATTTGAACGGCATAAGCTAGATCAGCAATCATTTTTTTAAGCTTAGGAATGTCCTGTGCAGTGCGAATAGCCAGTGGCATTAGTGCGATGTCAGTACCCGCCTTGAATGTTTGCAATACCGCTTGGGTAGGCTCATAAAAATGGGCGATGGCGGCCATATCTAACGCATCTGTGATGATCACGCCCCGAAAGCCCATTTGGTCTCTGAGCAAGTCGGTTAAAATTGCTCGAGACATGGTAGCCGGTAGTATTGTCTTGCTGCCGTCAGTGGCGGTAAATGTTGAGCTATCAAGGGCTGGGTATTGAATATGTGCCGTCATGATCATGCCCGGATCGCCATTATCAATGGCGTATTGAAATGGCGCTAAATCTACCGCTTTTATTTTGTGTAAGTCATGTTCAACCAAGGGTAAGCCCGAGTGACTATCGGTGTTGGTATCCCCGTGCCCAGGAAAGTGTTTCAGCGCAGCAATAATGCCGTTTTGTTGCATTGCTTGCATTTGAGCTAACCCCAGTTCAGCCACCACTTGTGGGTCTTCCCCGAATGAGCGCACGTTTATCACTGGGTTTTCTGGATTGACGTTTACATCAACTGAAGGAGCAAAATTAACGTTAAAACCCAGTACGGCTAACTCTTTAGCAATCACATCACCGCTAAGCGTGGCAAAGTGCGTTCCGTGTTCGGCGTAAGTGGCACCAATGGCCATATTGCCGCTAAATGCAGTACTAATATTTTGCGGGATGCGGACCACGCGCCCGCCTTCTTGATCGATAGAGATAAGCAGTGGAGAGTGCCCGCCACTGGCTGAGGCTGCTTGTAAGTCACGATTCAGGCGAAGCATTTGTTCTGTGTCGACCAAGTTATTGGCAAACAAGATTATGCCGCCTACACCTGTGTCAGCAATCATTTCTTTAAGGTCATCGGGTAACGTGGTGACAGGTGTAGTGCAGCGCTGTGTGGTTGCATCAAGCTCGTTTTCATCACAGAAATAGCGAATATCGAGCATCAGTTTTTGCGCAACTAAGGCTTCAATTTTAGGATCGATTGATGGTTTGCTTGTGCATGAAATACAAGCGATAACGAAGAAAACGACAAAACACAAACGCAACGGCCTAAAGCCCATGACTCACTCCTGAAAATAAAAATATATGGCGGTACTTAGTTGTACCGCAATAAAATAACGCGTGAAGAAAATAAAAAAATCCCCGCCAGAAGCGGGGATAAACAAACAACTACCTGTATTCGCTAAGGTAAGTCGCTAAGCTGGGTTAGTAGTTTAGGCTAACCGAAAGTTGAACACGGCGAGGGTTAATTAAGTTTCGTGCCTCACCAAAGGTGGCGCTAGAAAGAATGGGTTGATAGTTATAACCCGTCTGTCTGTCGAAAACGTTAAACACATCGGCCTTAAACTGAAGCTCTAAGTCTTCGGTGATATTGAAGGCTTGGGCGTAGTTTAAGTCTAACTGCCAATGGCTTGATTCACGACGGCTGCCAGCAGGTTCAGAGTAACGAATAGTTGAGCTTGAATAACCATAAGCGCCACCGTCCCACTCTTCCCAAACATCGCCAGATTGGAAGACAAAGTTAAAACCGATGTCAGCGTTCCAATCTGTTGTGTAGTAACCCAATGCTTTTAATACATGAGGACGGTCACCATTTAAGGTACCTGACTTGCCATCCCACAACATGCGGCCGCGACCATCACCTAAGTTAGATGAGCCAACAAACAAGTTACCGTCAGACGCTGTACTGGTAATGTCTTGGTCGTAGTTACCGTAGTAATGGCTCCATACATAAGACACGTTCAAGTAGTAGTTGTCGCCGGTGTAATCACCTTCGATGCTCCACTCGTAGTAGGTGTTTTCAGCGCCATCTAGTTCAGCAATAACATAGCTACCATCACTTGCAGACAGTCCCATGCTGGAATATTGCTCCGCTAAATCAGGAATAAACAAGCCTTTATCGCGCAAGTGTTCAGGTACGCCACCAAACGGGCCGTAATCGCCATAGGTGCGGGCGTTATTCGGTTGATCTTCCCACGCATGAAGCGCTTTGCGTTGACGTAAATGGGTGCGAACGAAGAATTCGTTTGATATGTATTTCGTCATACCAATAGTGATCTCGTCCGTGCGACGTGCATCCATGTCATCTTGGAACAATTTACCAGATGAACCGTTTGCTTCGGTATTACCAATAAACGCACCATCCGCATCAAAGTAAACCTTTTGGGTTGATTGATTGTTACGATCCCATGAGGCCGCGCGGGCTAAAGAGGTGGTATCTGGATTATAACTCGCAAAGTTAGCAAACACGGTATCGCGACCGTTATAGGCCCAAGTGATCCCAAGTCTAGGTTGGATCATGTCCATAAAATCAAGCTCATACATTTTGTACTTGTTGCCAGGAGCGACTTCGTAACCTGATGCATTCGCAGAGTTTTCTCTTAGGCCTTGTCCGTACAAAGTATCGTTGCTGAACAAGAAACCAACGTTGTAAGTGAAGTCACCGTGCTCAATGGTATCGTTCACTTCAATGTTGATGATTTCGGACGTTGACGTTAGCGGATTTAAGTTTTCTTCACCATTTAAACTGTTGGAGTATACTGTTGCGCTGTAATAGATAGCTTCGTCTGTTTCAAAGTCGGTATCTACACCCAACCCGCCGTTATAGCTGATTGCGCCCCAACCATTTGACAGTCGAGTAAGCACTTCTTCGCTTTCTTTCCACTGTCCACCAATATGAATATTGTGAACGGTATTGCCTAGCTCCATTTCGTGGTCAAGAGCGACTTCAAAGCTCTTACGAGAGAAATCTTGGTTATTAATAAGTGAAGCGCCACCAATATTACCGCCACCCGTTAATACGCCAGCATCATCGATATAGCCATAAGCATCGATAAGTACTTGAGCTGTTTCTGCATCAAAACCTTCGTCAGTTCTAATCGTCGGAACAAAGAACAAACCTTGCTGATCAAGGTTATTCAAATCAAGAGAGCCTCCAATAGTTGGGATAACACCTGAAAAAATGGTGTCAGGACGGCTAGAGTTCTCGTTCTTAAAATCACTGTATTGGAAGGTTAGCGTCGTATAGTCATCAATTATATATGAACCATCAATGGTGAAAATATCTTGCGATACTGAGCTACCCTCGGATGTTGAATCAGTCGCTTTAGAGTCGACTGAGTCACCGACAACGTCTTTATCAGAGGTTCTGTAGCTGACGTTTAACAATACATCTTCGGTAGGCGCCCAGGTCAATTTACCGAAATATTCATCACGGTCACTTTCGTATTGCTTGGTAGGTCCGTACGCCGTTTCTTTATTATCGCGTGTTATCTCAGGGCCAAAGTATGAACCATAAAAATACAATTCATCCTCAATCAATGCGCCGCTAACATTGGCACTCATCCACGTTTTGTCTTCTTCAAAAGTTGATGTGGTACTTTCTGTTGTATCACGATCGGCGGATAAGCTTGCAGGCTCGATACGATACTCTACGCTGGCATGAAACTCGTTAGTACCTGATTTAGATAAGGTATTAATTGAAAGGCCGCCGGCACGATTGAAGCCGATTGCTTTTGCGCCCCCACGGTCAATCGATACATAGGCAACGTCTTGGGTCGATGGTTCAGATGCAAGGTTACCGTACATGGGTAATGATACGTCTACCCCGTCAAAACCATATTTGTTATCTCGACCTGAACCACCTGCTGAT
This sequence comes from Paraglaciecola sp. QJM3NY_14, assembly GCF_056173245.1. NCBI lineage: Bacteria > Pseudomonadati > Pseudomonadota > Gammaproteobacteria > Alteromonadales > Alteromonadaceae > Paraglaciecola > Paraglaciecola sp. QJM3NY_14. The sequence goes on along the minus strand of NZ_CM149664.1, from coordinate 4,937,425 downwards.
GGGCCAAGTGTGGCATTTTCTGAATACTGCACACCAGGAATAATGGCCAATAAAGAGCGATAATCTTGACCAGTAGGTACGCGAGATAAAACGTCTTCGCCCAAAGAATTAGTTAATGAAGAGTCTCCTTCACGGCTGATGCGAGAGCCGACAATTTGAATCACTTCGGTGCTATCAGCAGGTGCTGCTTCAAATGCCACATCAACGTTAGATGTTTGGTCTAACAATACGTCGACTTGGGTTTGACGAACCGTGCCATCGGCAGAGGTGAAGGTCAGGGTGTATTTACCAGGCTTAAGAGCCGGTAAAACATAGCTACCATCCGCTTTTGTTTTAACTGTTCTAGGTTTTGGCATCACGTTACTTGATGCGGTGACAGTGACATCGTTTACCGAAATATCAGTCGCTTGCGTTTCAACCTTACCTTTAATGCCACCAGCTTGTTGTGCCATAGCGGCGGGTGCGCCAGCTAGAGAGCTTGCTAGTAGTACAGCTGAGAGAGTGGTTGCGCGATTGTTCCATGCACCTTGCATGGCACGGTAAATCCGTTGTTGTATGAAATTTCTAGATTGTGTTGCCATGTGTTCACCTATTTGTTGCTTGTGCTTTTTTATTTGAGGACGACGACTCATAAGCCTTCATTAAGTAGTTTTTATTATTGTTGTCTGAGCATTTAACAAACAATATTTGATATCGTCAAGAATAATATGTTCTTTATTGTTGCTTTTTTAGTAATAATTTATCTTTAAGGTGAGTGCTTTAAATCCACAAACTGCCAGTAAATGGGGAGCGCACTAAGGTCTAAAGGTATGTTTTATTACCTTTTTAGTCCTTTACTGGATCGTAGAAGTTAGCTCGATCGAAAAACACATCTGCTGAAATACAGAAAATTTCGAAGGTTAGCCTGTGGATTGCGTGTCTGCTGAGCAGTGTTGATAATCTGTACATTAAGTTATGGAATTATTATTCAAATTATTTATTATATCTGTAATTAATTATTCAAAAGTAAGTGTTTTTGAGTATAAATAGTGATCTGGAAGATTCACAGGCAACGGGATATCCTCAGTGTTATGAAAAAACGTATTACGAGTTGGCAGCGATCTGTCTTGATATGCTTATTAACGGTAGCCATCGTCAGTTGTGCGACCCTACCGATTAGTGAAATGCACTCAAAAAACTTTAGCCATCGGGTAAAGTTTCTAGTGATGCATTTTACCGCTATTGATTATCAAAAATCGGTTCACGCATTGGTGGATGAAGGCGGATTGAGTGCTCATTATCTTATCCCTGAATCTAATGATCCCAGTTATCCTAAAGACTCGTTAGAAATTCTCAAGTTGGTAGATGAAGACAAGCGTGCTTGGCATGCTGGTAACAGTGTGTGGCAAGGGCGCAGCGAATTAAATGATTCATCCATAGGCATCGAAATAGTCAATGTGCCTGAATGCCACTTTGACAAAGAGGCCAATACAACCTCTGAGCACGGCGAGAACCGCTTATGCGTATTTCCCGATTACGACCCGAAGCAAATCGAGCTATTAATTGCCTTAAGCCAACAAATACTGGCCCGTAATCCAGACATATCGCCTACTAAAGTGGTGGGGCATTCCGATATCGCCCCGTCGCGTAAAAACGATCCAGGCCCAAGATTTCCTTGGTTTGAGCTGTACCAAGCTGGGATAGGTGCTTGGTATGAAAACGAGACTTTTGAAGCCTATTGGCAGCGTTTTAATCAGTACCAACCGAATATTGGTCTAATACAAAGTGCTTTACGTGCCTATGGCTACAATGTGCTGGAAACGGGCATACGTGATGAACAAACAAGCAATGTGATCAGTGCCTTTCAGATGCACTTCTTACCCTGGCAAGTGACCGGTAAAGCAGACAGTAAAACCGCCGCCGCTGTGTTTGCTTTACTCGATAAATACTTCCCTAAAAAAGCCAAAAAATTGATGGCCCGCTACATTGACGAGCAAGTGGCTGAGTCAACAGAGCCGATGGCAATAAAGCAGGGGCAAGTGGATGAAGTATTCCCCATGCAGGAACGCAGTACTCGGCAATGGGTAAACGACCGTGAACGTTTTAAAGCGTACCAGGGGCGGGGTGAGATTCAGATTAATAGTCAAGGTGCAGAGCAAGCTGATATCTACGTTAATGGGCAAAAACTCAATATAGCGCAACCCTTTGCGCCAGACGAACGGTACCAGTATAGCTTGAAGCGTCGTACCAAAGACGGCACTAACACCTTGCGCGTAGAGAATATTTTACCTGAGGGCAGCGAGCTCAAAGTGACTATTCCGTCACCTATCCTAATGGACACCAGCACGTCTCAGCACAATCGTTTTGCACAAGTCGATGCACTTATTCAGCGAGATATCAATAACGGATTCCCCGGTGCGGTATTGTTGGTGGTAAAGGACGGGGAAATCGTAAAACGAACCGCATACGGTGATGCGCGACAATACGCTGATGGTGGAGAATTGCTCCCCGAGCCGCAGAAAATGCAGGTCGATACGCTTTTTGATATTGCTTCGAACACAAAAATGTTTGCTACCAACTTGGCCTTGATGAAGCTGGTAAGCGCAGGCAAATTAGACGTCAATGCGCCTATTCAGCGCTACATGCCAGACTATAAAGGTGGCGGGCGAGAAACGCGTTTAGTGCGCGATCTACTCACCCATACCGCTGGTTACGCCCCTCAAGTGCGGTTTTTTACGCCTGAAAATGGCGTCAGTAAGAGCTTGTATTCCCAGAACCCACAGCGAACGGATCAGTTACTGCTAAACCGTGTGCCATTTGCCATGGGGCGCAATGTTAAAGCGGTATACAGTGACACTGACTATATGTTACTGGGCATGTTGGTTGAGCGTATTACGGGAATGGGACTAGATGCCTACGTCGAGCATCAGATTTATCAACCATTGGGGTTGAGCAATACCTTATTTAACCCGCTATTAAAAGGCCGAGCAAAAGGTGAATTTGCCGCCACCGAAATACGAGGCAATAGCCGGGGTGGCCGTGTCAACTTCGATAATATGCGCGAGTATGTGTTGCAGGGTGAAGTGCATGATGAAAAAGCCTTTTATTCACTTGGCGGTGTAGCAGGTCATGCAGGGTTGTTTTCTACCGTAGACGATTTAGCCGTGCTGGGGCAGTTGTTATTGAACGGTGGTGGCTACGGCAAAACTCAAATCTTTGATGAAGCAGTATTACAGCAGTTTATTAAGCCAGAAGAGCGTAACGACAGTTATGGACTTGGCTGGCGCCGAGCAGGCCATGGCCAAAGCAAATGGCATTTCGGTCCTTACGCTAGTGCTCAGGCTTATGGTCATACGGGCTGGACAGGCACCGTATCAGTGATTGACCCCAAATATGACTTGGCTATTTTCTTGCTCACCAATGCACGGCACTCAAAAGTGCAAGAAGACGAAAGCGGCCATGTCGAATTTGCAGGTAAAACGTTTGAAACCGGCAAGTACGGCAGTGTGATTAGTTTGGTGTACGAAGCAATTCTAGACAGTAAATAAACGCTGGGCAGCCTTGCTTCAAAGGCTAAGGCTGAAGCATTGCTCCCAAAGACAAAACGCAAGGGTAAAGCCCTAACATGCATTTAAGGCAAGCAACACTATGATTTACAGCGGTCGCAACAGCATTAATCTCATTATCTCATGTTTGTGTTTGGGTAGCGTGATATGGGCAACGACGACAGGAGCACAAGTGAAGCAAAATGAGCGTCATCAGCCGATCGTAAACACATCAAAAATAGACATGCAGATCAGCAAAATCATGGAGAGGTTACATATTCCAGGTGTGGCGGTTGGCGTGATCAAAAACGGTAACGTGGTGCTCAAGCAAAGCTATGGTATGAAGAATATTCACAGCAATGAGCCTGTGGATGCACAAAGCCTATTTAAAATTGCTTCAAATACCAAAGCCTTTACCGCGGCCGCGCTAGCGATATTGGTTGATGAGGGCAAACTAAGCTGGGATGACCCAGTGGTAAAGCATCTGCCTGACTTTCAGTTACATGACCCTTGGATAAGCGCCCATTTTAGCATTACGGATTTGCTGACCCATCGAAGCGGGTTAGGCCTAGGGGCAGGAGATTTAATGCTGTGGCCAGAGCCTTCCAGTTTTAGCCGCCAAGAAGTGGTGCATAATCTGCGTTTTCTAAAACCCACAGGGCAGTTTCGTGCTGACTACGCCTATGACAACTTGCTGTATATCGTCGCAGGCGAAGTGGTCGCTGCAGCAAGTGGTCAGCCTTGGGAGCAATTTATTGAAAAACGTATTTTTGCGCCCCTAGGCATGCAGCATTGCTACGCGGGTCACGTACCTCAAGCGCAGCAAGCATTGGCGGCAACCCCGCATGGCATGGTGGATAATAGACTAGCGACCATAGTGCGTGATGTTGATACCAGTAAACCGAATGTATCAGGCGCCGCTGGTGGTATTCAATGCAGTCTAGACGACATGCTGATTTGGGCTCAAGTGCAGCTTAATCAAGGTAAAACAGCAGATGGAAAACAACTGTTCTCAACCACCCAGCACCAACAGATGTGGTCGCCAAAAACGATCATGCCGGTTTCAAGTACGGATAAGCGCCATAACCATAGTCACTTTAGTGCCTACGGCTTAGGTTGGCGCTTAAATGACGTAGACGGGAAGTTGCGAGTGCATCACAGTGGCAGCTTGGCGGGTATGTATTCCTACGTAAGTTTCTTTCCAGAACTTGATTTGGGCATAGTGGTGCTGACGAACCAGCAATCCAGTCCGGGGCGAAGTGCACTCATGTATACCTTAATGAAACCCTATTTAGGCGACAACGAAACAGATTGGCTAAAAGTGTTTGCCCCCAAGTTATCGCCGTCAAACAACAAGGCAGTAAGTAACTATATGGCGAATAACAAAACCGCTCAAAAAGCACAGCAACTTGTTGCTGTGACTGCCGGCTCCCTAAATGCAGCGTTAGGTGCTTATCGTGATGATTGGCTTGGGAATTTCTTTTTAGAGCAAAAAGACGGCCGTATTCAGTTACGCTCAAAAAGAGTGGTAAAGCTTGTGGGGGGGGTATACAAAAGTGATGAAAATGACCGTTTTCTGGTGCGCTGGGATGACAGAAGCCTAGAGGCGGATGTGTACGCCAAGCTCTACCGTGACCAAAACAATGCCATAACCTTTATGAAGCTTATTCCTGTGCATGCTAATATTGATTTTAGCTATGATTTTCAAGATCTTACTCTGTATAAAATGATTGAGTAAGCAACTGATTTACATCGTTTTTTATCATTAATGCTTGGGCGTTATTAAACGCCCATTTTAACACAAAAATAAATATCACTTTTTCGCAAAAAAATGTTGATTTAATCTACGTAAAGCCTATATTCCGCTCCAATATCATTGCCCAGACCATCCTACTGATGTGGCAAGCATGAGCTGTTAATTTTCTAATTGATTTTGCTTGGCTTGTTACGTTGATGGCGTGTCCTAAATACAAGTCAAATTGCTATTTGGAGCGCTGTAAAATGTTTAAAACGATTGTTGTTGTGGATAATGCCGAAGGCTTCCCCGAGCTGGACGCGAGCGTTATTGATTTCGCCCAGTACCTTGCCGACTACCCTAAAGTAGGCGAGCCCAAAACCCGTATTATTAACCTATGTGACACAGATAAATATTTGAGTCAGGGTTACTACTGCTCACTGTTGGCTGAAGCACGTCAACACAAGGTGTTACCAAGCGTAAACACCATTAATGATTTGAGTGAATCACTGACTGACCAAAGCAATGTGCTGACCCCAGTGCCTAAATATATGAGCACGGACTTATACGCTCATATTGACGATGAGTTACCCCAAGAAATTTTAGTGTTTTTCGGCTGGTCGCAAAATGAGCGCCACAAACGTATTGCCAAACACGTGTTTGAACGCTTTCCTGCGCCTATTTTGCGGCTCACTTTTAGCCGCGACGAGAAAGGCTTGAGCGTACAGCCAAAAGCCTTGGGTATCCGTGAGATTGATTCAAGCTTGTGGCCGCTATTTGCTGAGCGTTTGGAGCATTTTACTCAGAAGTATTGGCGTAGCCGTAGCAACAAAAAACGTTTCCGTTGGGACATGGCTATTCTGGTAAACCCAGAAGAGAAAACCGCGCCTAGCGACAGCAAGGCAATCCAAAACTTTGTGAAAGCAGCAGAGCAGGTAGGTATTAATGCAGAGGTGATCACCGCCAAACAAGGGCCCATGATCAGTCAATTCGATGCATTGTTTATTCGTGAAACGACCGCGATAAACCATCACACCTACCAACTTGCCCGCAAAGGTGAGCAAGAAGGGTTAGAAGTGATTGATGATGCAACCTCTATTTTGCGTTGCTGCAACAAGGTGTTTTTGCATGATGCGTTTAGCTACAACAAAGTGCCGTCACCGAAGAGTCGTTTTGTGTCTAACTCGAGCGACCAAACCTGTGAGCTGCTAGAAGCTGAGTTTAACTACCCTATGGTGCTAAAACTGCCTGAAAGCTCGTTCTCGATTGGCGTGTTTAAAGTTGAAAACTTGGTTGAGCTAAAACTTAAGTTGGTTGAAATGTTACGCCAGTCAGCCTTAGTGCTGATCCAAGAGTTCGTGTACACAGACTACGATTGGCGTATCGGTGTGCTAAACGGCCGTGCAATTTACGCTTGCCGTTACTTTATGGCGCGTAACCATTGGCAAATTTACAACCATAGCTCGAAGAAACACTTCTCTGGTGACTTTGAAACCTTGCCCACGTTTGAAGTGCCTAAACCGGTGCTCGATGCAGCGGTAAAAGCCAGCGCCATTGTGGGTAAAGGTTTATACGGTGTAGACATCAAACAAGTCAACAATCAGGTTTACGTGATTGAAGTGAATGACAACCCAAGCTTAGAGTCGAAAGTGGAAGATTTGTACTTAGGTAAAGAGCTATACATGTTGGTGATGCAAGAATTCGCTAACCGTCTTGAGTTACGAGGCAAATAAGATGTCCCTGGGACACAAATTACAGCAACAATCGTCATCTGAAAACGCAGTGGCTGAGGACAATAACCCCACGCTGAGTAGTGTCAACACTGTGAGCATTCGTAATGCACGTGTGAATGACATTGCCCAGCTGGTGGAATTAGAAAATGCCAGTTTTCAATCTGACCGTTTGAGCCAGCGCCGGTTTATGCATTGGCTTAAGGCGACTGACAGCCACAGAGTTTTTATGGTCGCAACGGATGGCGAAAACGTATTGGCTTATGGTCTGGTGATCATGCGTAAAGGCACGCGCTTAGCACGCTTATACTCCATTGCGGTGAGCATTATTGCGCAAGGTATGGGGGTGGGTAAAAAACTACTATTGGCCCTTGAGCAGCAAACCCTTGAGCAAGACAAACTGTTTATGCGCCTTGAAGTAGCAACGAATAACATGGGTGCGATTAAGTTATACGAAAGCTTGGGTTACCGTAGTTTTGGTACGTACGCCAATTACTATGAAGGCTTGATAGATGCGCTGCGAATGCAAAAACCGATTCGCCAAAGTCTATCTTTGCAAACCTTGCCTGAGTACCCCTGGTATCAGCAAACCACGGAGTTTACCTGTGGCCCGTCGTCTTTGATGATGGCTATGGCCAATTTGAATGGCAAATTGGATATGTCGCAATCATTGGAGTTGGACATTTGGCGTCAAGCAACAACGATTTTCATGACCTCAGGTCATGGTGGCTGCCATCCAATAGGATTGGCGTTAGCCGCACATTCTTTGGGGTTCGAGGTAACGGCTTATGTGAATACCAAGGCGCCATTATTTATTGATGGTGTGCGCAGTGAGCACAAAAAGTACATCATGCAAGCGGTGGATAGGCAATTTTTACAACGAGCTGAAGCTCAAGGGATTAAAATTATATATACCGATCCTGATGTGAAAGCCTTGCAAAAAGGGCTCTCTAAAGGGGCAGCGGTCATTAGTTTAATTAGTACCTATCAGCTAGATGGGAAAAAAATACCGCACTGGGTAACAGTTACACACATAGATGAAGATTGTTTATACCTACACGACCCAGATCCTGATGATCTGCACCCGCAACCGATGGATTGTCAGCATATTCCCATTGCGCGGGAAGACTTTTTCAGCATGTCTGCGTTTGGTAAGAGCAAATTGCGTACAGCATTGTTGATTACCAAAAAATAGTTTAAAAACAATTTGTTATCATTAAAGGTCTGCTAAGTGTAGGCCTTCTTTTTTACAAATAAGCTTTTTTTTGTCCTTTCAATTGCCATGATTGAGGGTGAACCAAGGCAGTAAAAAAATCGTACAGCACTTAATTAGTTAAGGTCTGCTTATTTGGTCTGAGGATTGCTTAGGTTAACAGTTGTAAAATTAACCTGAGTTGGCTCGTGATCCCTCCCATACACAAAGTATGACTGTGATATAGTCCCTATTAAGCAAATACGGCTAGTTACACATGAGGGTAAGCAATCAGTTTACTCTACAGTTTTTGTCAATCCTTTAGCGAATTAACTCGGTCATTAGGCCGCAAAAATAACGAAAGCTAAAGATAGGATTACAAATACCCAACAAGAAGGAATCAACGTGTCTCAAATATTATTGGTCGATGATGATAAGGAATTTACCGACGTAGCGAGTAATATTATCGAGTTTTTAGGCCATGACGTCGAAATAGCTAATAATTTAGAAGAAGCTTACAACTGTACCGAGTTTCAGCGCTTCGACCATATATTGCTCGACTTCATGTTACCAGACGGTAGTGCGTTGCATTTAATAGACAAATTAAATACTCAGGACAAAGTCCCATTTGTGACCTTGATCACTGGACACCCATCGGTGAAAAGCATCATTTCCGGTATGTGCGGGCCTAACGTTAACTATCTTGTTAAACCGTTACAGCGTGAAGATTTGGAACTTGTGTTATCAGGCAAAACCAAAGCTGTGAAAAAAGCTAAATCATCTTCTATCACTAAACACTTTGGTTGTTTGGTGGGCGAGTCTGCTCCTATGCAAGAACTCTATGAAATGATTGAGCGGGTGGGTAAAACCAATGCCAATGTCATGCTAATGGGCGAAAGTGGCGTCGGTAAAGAAGTCGTCGCCCACGCTATCCATACTGCAAGTGATGTTGAAGGGCCCCTTGTGGCAACCAACTGTGGCGCATTATCCCGAGAGCTCATTGGTAGCGAGCTATTTGGTCATGAGAAAGGTTCATTTACTGGCGCCGTAGGGCGTAAAATTGGTGTATTTGAGCAAGCCCAACAAGGCTCTTTGTTTCTTGATGAGATAACGGAAATGCCATTAGAAATGCAACCTAACTTGCTGCGCGTGTTAGAAAGTAAACGCGTTACCCGAGTCGGCGCGGTAAAAGACACGCCAGTTGATTGCCGGGTGATTTCAGCCACCAACCGCACAGTTGAAGAAATAGCCCAAAGCAAGGTGTTGCGCGAAGACATTTACTTCCGCTTAGCTGTATTCCCCATCACGATCCCGCCACTGCGTGAACGTCTGGCGGATATTCCACTCTTGGCCACTGCTTTTATCGAGCAATTAAATGCAGAAAATGACACAAATTTTGCGTGGCAGAATGCGCAATTGGATCAATTAAAAGCGTATGGCTGGCCAGGTAACATTCGTGAATTACGTCACGCTATCCACAGAGCATTCATCATGAGTGACCCTACAGGTACAGAAGTCACTTTGCCTAAAAACTTTGAGTCCCCGTTTGCTAAAAACCAAACGTCGACCAATCAGGTTACCGCTGGGCAAACGATTGATGATGTTGAAAAAGAACTGATCCGGGTGACATTGGAAAAGGTAGAAGGCAACAAAACCCTAGCCGCTGAAATGCTTGGCATCAGCACCAAGACTTTATATAACCGTTTAAATGCTTGGGAAAACCAAGCTCAGGGATAAATCATGCAACCAACACAAGGCGCGCAGCCCGTCACAACAAACTCTTTGATACACGATGTGCGTAATCCATTGAATCGCATCTCTATGCAAGCTGAAATGGTTAAACTTGTGTTGGAAAATGACATGCCCAAGGAAAAGGCAATTGCTGCCTTGGATAAGATCCTTGTCGCCTGTCTAGACAGCAGCGCGGCGTTACAAAAGCTGGCTGAGCATTCACGCTCAGGTGCCGAGTCTTAATTTTTCACCTGTTTCGAATAAAGCACAAACAGCTCATATTTAAAGGACGATCATGCACGTTAAACGCCTATTTGGTAATACCACTGCGACTTGGATCATTATTTCCATCATAGTGGTGGGCATCATAGGGACAAATCTATCCATTGCATTAAACACGGTTAATCAGCTTTCTACCGTGCAAACCGATTTAGATAAAACCAGCAATATTATTGTACGCCTTGAAAGCCTGCATTTGTCCGTAGTGGTCGCCGAATCAGGCCAGCGTGGGTATCTATTAACCGAGTATGAAGAATACCTCAACCCTTATCATGCTGAATTGCAGACCCTTGATGAGAAAATTGCGTTAGTCAAAAACATCAAGTCAGGTGTAGCGGGGCAAAAAGAGCGTATTGACGAACTGCTAATACTCGTAAATGAGAAAATAACAGAGCTCACCTCCACAGTGGATTTAGCCTTAGAAGATCGAGAGAAGTCGGCACTTAGGCAGATTATGACCAACCGAGGGCGTGATCTTTACCGTGAAATCCGTAAATCTATGCAGCAGTTAATCGACAGTGAATATCAGCATAGGCAAGCACTGTACACTCAGTTAAAGAGAATACAGCGCGACGCCAAAGTCAACTTTGGGGTATCGGCTATCACTAGCGGTTTGTTGGTTATCGGCATGTTTTTAATGGCTCGCATTAATTTACGAATTAGCAATCGCTATCAAGACGACCTTGAAGAGCAGAATGAGTCATTGCAGGAGAAGGTCGATCTGCGCACTCAAGAGTTAACCGTCTACTCAGAGGAACTCAGCCGGAGTAACCGAGAGTTAGAAGATTTTGCGTTTGTCGCTTCCCATGACTTACAAGAGCCTTTGCGAAAAATTCAAGCCTTCAGCGATCGCCTGACCACTATTTATAAAGACCAATTGGACGAGCGCGGTGTCGATTACATTAAGCGAATGACCACAGCAGCTTTTCGAATGTCGACTTTAATTAACGACCTGCTAGAGTTTTCCAGAATTACCACACGTGGAAAAGAGTTTGTTGAGGTTGAATTAAACAGTGTCCTAGATGAAGTCTTAAACGACTTAGAAATTGCCATTGCTGAGACAGGTGCGCAAATCGACGTCGCTCCATTACCAAAAGTGTGCGCAGACCCTAGTCAGATGTATCAGTTGTTTCTTAACGTATTATCGAACGGATTAAAGTTTCACAAAACGGACGTTGCACCTGTGATCACTGTATCAGTTGAGCAAAAAGACTTGCGTGATGAACTTCAACATGTTGATGTGCCAAGTTGCATTGTGACGATCAAAGATAATGGCATCGGTTTTGAGCAAACCTATGCGGATAAAATATTTTCACCTTTTCAGCGACTTCATGGTCGCACAGCGTACAAAGGAACGGGAATTGGTTTGGCGGTGTGTCGCCGCATTGTTGAGCGTCATGGTGGTACCATCACAGCGCTAAGTAGTCCAGATGAAGGGGCTGAGTTTACCATTACCTTGCCGATTGACGCCGTTGTTAACAAATATATGGGAGAGTAGAGTGCCTTTTACAAAAGCTAAACCAATCGTAATATTAATGGCAGATGACGATGAAGACGATCGTCTGCTCGCACAAGACGCCTTGCGCGAAAGTCGCGTACTAAATGAATTGCACTGCGTGGAAGACGGTGTACAGCTACTAGAGTATTTGCGCAAAGAAGGTAAATACAGCGAAGCTGACGCCGCCCCAAGACCAGGGTTAATTTTACTTGATTTGAACATGCCTCGAATGGATGGTCGCGAAGCGCTCGAGCAAATTAAACTCGATCCAAATTTGCGCAGTATTCCTATCGTTATTTTAACCACGTCAGCCCAAGAAGAAGACATGGTGAAAGGCTACGACTTAGGAGCTGCTTCCTACATCACCAAGCCAGTCACTTTTGAAGGCTTGGTCGCTCTGATGAGTGCGCTAGGTAAGTACTGGGTTGAGTTCGTAGAATTACCTACCAGCAACAATTAAGGTCAGCCAACACGCATGTCAAACTCAATCTCTCGCTTACTACTCGTCGAAGACGATGAAGATGATTACATATTAGCGCGAGATTATATCGAGCAACTCAGCACGCTTGAGTTTGAAATTGATTGGGTCACAAATCAGCATGATGCGTTAGCAAAAATGGCTGAAAACCAGCACGATATCTGTTTGTTGGACTACCAGCTTGGGGCCGAAAATGGTCTAACAGTGTTAAAACTAGCAATTGAAGCTGGGTTTACGTCACCTATTATTATGCTCACAGGCCAAGCGGATGAAGAAGTCGATATGGCTGCGCTGGATGCAGGCGCGGTTGACTATATTATCAAAAGCGAATTGAGTAGTAGTCGCTTTGCACGGGCTATCCGCTACGCTCTGGCGCGGCGAGAGATTGAAAAAGAACGTGTCGACAGATTAAAAGCAGAAGCCGAAAACCGCTCTAAAGACAGGTTTTTAGCGCACTTAAGCCATGAGCTACGTACGCCGCTAACGTCGATTTTAGGTTACACCGAATTGTTGATGGACTCTAAAATCGGTCAATCTGCTCAGTCCGAGTTGTCGATTGTATTGAACAATAGTAAGCATTTATTAAGTCTGCTTAATAACATGCTCGACTTGTCTAAAATAGCCGCCGATAAGCTTGAGCTTAATCTCAGTGAAGTCAATTTAGATGCTTTAATTGCTGATGTTTACGCCCTGATGAATATACCTGCGACAGATAAAGGTCTGACCCTTTCCGTCATTTCAGATACCCCTCTACCATTGAAAATTACCACCGACGCGACCCGTTTTCGCCAAGTGTTGATTAACCTGATAAGTAATGCCATCAAGTTTACAGAGCAAGGCAGCGTCACCTTACGTCTGTGGTGTGAAGACAAACCCGGTTGTGAATTTTTACACTTTTCTGTGACTGATACCGGCATCGGTATCCCTGCAAATCAACTCAATAGTGTGTTTAAACCATTTGAGCAGGTTGCTGATGTAGTCTCAAGACGGCAAGGCGGAAGCGGGCTAGGCCTTGCAATATGTAATGAGTTAGTCGCTAAGATGGGCGGAGAAGTTAGCTTGCATTCTACCTTTGGCGAAGGAAGCTGCTTCACGGCTTTTATTCAAACAGGTGACACTAAGCGCTCTCCACACGAGTTACTGAGTTTCGATGCCAAACCATCAACGGCGAAAGAAGTGAAAACGCTCAATTACGAGGGGCGTGTGCTAGTCGTAGATGATGTAAATGACATTCGCATGTTGGTAGGGCATATGGTGCAAAATTCTGGCCTGAAAGTGGAATATGGGCGAAACGGATTAGAAGCGTTAGATAAAGTCACTGATGCAATCAATGACGGCGACCCATACGACTTGGTCTTGATTGATATTCACATGCCTGTGATGAATGGCTCAGAAGCCATTAAGCAAATTCGCTCCAGTGGCATCCATTCCCCAGTGGTGGCCATGACCGCAGCCACTATGAAAGGTGTGCGTGACCAATTAATTTCACAGGGTTTTACTAACGTTCTTGAAAAACCAATCAACCATGATGCGTTACTGAAGGTGCTCGATGCACACCTGACAGCGGTTAGTGAGCCCATTCAAGTCGAAACTACCGATGCGTATGACAACGATGCCTCACAGCAGGATGAAAGTTCCGAAAGGCAACATTTCTTGCTGGTTGAGGACGATGTGGATGCCGCTGATATTACGGCTCTATTGTTAGAAAGTTTAGGTGTAGATGTACATGTTGCCCATTCAGGCCAAGAATGTATGGACGTATTCAATCAGCGTAATGATTGGAGCAAAGTGTTGATGGATTTAAATTTGCCAGATGCCAGTGGGTTAAATTTGGCCAAAGAGATTCATAAAACATCTCCTCAATTAGAATTGGTGTTATTGAGTGGCGAAGAGCCCGATGCACAGAGTATGGCAGATGCCGATATTACGAAATTTATTCTAAAACCCATCAATAAAAAAGTGCTAAGCGATTTGGTGGAAGACTAGCTCCACCTTAGTCGAGAGCCCTTATACCTTTCAATTTAGCTTCTACACGACTCCTTTATACTCCTCAATACTTACTTCTTAATACTCCCCAATAAAAAATCACATGGTGAGCGAATACGCCGCGATCCAGATGGCAGGCCCGTCACCACAAATCACGTACTCTTCATTAATGGCCTTATGCTCAAGGCGCTTCATGGGCTCTATTCTAAAGGCTCTGTGATTAGGAGGCGCATTGAAGGGGGGAAATTGGTTTAACAGGTGTGTCACCGTTGCGTTTTTCGCTGGATGATAACCGATAACCGATAAACGAGGTTAGCTCGGTGAGTGAATCCGTTGGGGCCACAGATAGTAGCAGTATCGAGTGTGTTTAACGCACGGCCCCAACGAAAGGGGTAGTGAATTAGCGCTGTATAGCAAAGCTAGCATTCAGGCTAATTCTACAATTTGTATCGTGCCAGTGCTTGGCACGTTCGCTGCCGCAAACTAGAGCGATATATAAATGAAATACAGGCAAACCTTGCGCCAAATATATTAGTTGCTGAATTTTAAAGGTTTTTCAATTTGTTGTTTGTTTTTTGTGCATCAAATAGTGAAGAAATGCGACACCAAAGTAGCCTTTACTCACTGCAGCAAATCCATAACAGCATTAAGAGCCTGCCAAAGCAGGTTTAGGCTTGACGAATTTTTTAAGTAGCACGGGCAGTAAGGTGGTGTCGGTTATAAACGCCAATAGCATGGCTAAGCAGGTTAATAATCCAAAGAGAATGCTTGGCACAAAGTCGGAGAAACTAAGCAACGAAAAACCTACAGCGATAATCGTCGTCGTATAAATCAATGCAAAACCGACAGACTTGAATGTATTTTGAACGGCCTGCTGGCTGTCATTAGACTCTTTATTCAACTCTTCTAGGTAGCGGTGCACAAAATGGATTGTGTCATCTACCGCGATCCCCATAGCAATGGCTGAGATGGTGATGGTCATTAAGTCCAGGGGGATGGCTAGCCATCCCATCACTCCCAAGATGACCAAAGTCGTCAGTATGTTTGGAATAACCGCGATAATGGCGACTTTAAATGAGCGAAATATTACTAGTAGCACTAGTGTTAATGCTCCAAAGACTAAGCCTAGCGTCATAATCTGGGAGGTAAACAACCGTTGTAAAATATCTTGATACAGTACAAATAAATTCGTCAGGCTGTAGCTGTCAGGCGCTATTTCTAACATGTCTAAGTCGTCACGAAGGGTCTGCAAAAACTCTGCACGGTTAAAGTTCTCTGTGCTGTCTTGAATACGTGCGCTAATACGCAATTGTTGATTTTCAGGGTTAAAGTAGGCGCCAAGCAGCTGCTCGGTGAGAGAATCATCCAGTAATGTGTAAATAACAGTTAACTCGTACTCGGTCAGTGGCTTACCTTGATTAACCTTTTTTGCTAACTCGGTGAAGTTAACCACTGAGGTAATATTGCCAGTGGCTTCATACTGGCGCATCACATGCTGAATTTTTTGTAGGGTCTGCACTGTCTTAGCACTCATGACCAAATCATCGCGACGCTCGTCTACAGGGATGGTGTAAATCAAATCCAAAGGTGTTGACCCACCGAATTCTTTGTCAATAAACTCCAACTCCGTACGTACTTGCGTGGATTCTTTAAAATAATTTAGGAAGCTGTTCTCGACATCTAATTTTAGCACCCCAAAAATTGCTCCGCCGCCTATAACGAGGGTGGTTAATACAATGAAAGTGGGGCGCTTCAAACTAAAGGCGCTAAGTCCTGATACCAACCACTGACTCAGGCGGCCTTCGTGGCTGTCACCCTTGCGCGTAAATGATGCCAGTACCGCAGGAAACAGGATTAAACTTGCGCTGATAGACACTCCCATTGCTACTATCATCATCCAGCCAAAACTCACTACGGGCTGAATGCCACTAAAGAGTAAAGAAGCAAAACCTACGCTGGTGGTAATACCTGCATATAGGCAGGGTTTGAATTTATTGATAAACGTTTGACGTAGCAGGTCTTGCTGATTCGATTCAGTATCTGCTGCTTCTAATTGTCTAAACTCGACGATGAGATGCACGACTACGGCCAGCGTGAGTATGAGCTGCAGTGCAATAAAGTTTGATGAAATGACTGTGGCTCTAAAATCTAACACACCGAATAACCCGACGGTCAGTAATACACTCAAACCGCAGCAGAGAAGTGGCAAAACAACCCAACGTATTTTTCTAAACAATACAAACAGTATGAGACATATCGCCAAGCCGATAGCACTGCCGAATAACAGTAAATCGCTTTGTATGATGTCAATCATTTGCTGGCCGAGTACATAGGCTCCACCTAAGAATAGATCGGCGTCGTCTTTAAACGGTTCTATGATCTGATAGATCTGCTTTATCTCTTGCTGACGAGTGAGTTTGAGTTGTTCCTCAATGGGTTGCGCCTTCGCTTTCAAGGCTTCAATTTTCTGCTCGTCTTCTTCGCTTAGCTCGGTGTTCTCGCCCTGTAGAATGCCCTTTTGGATCGCAATAATTTGACTCTGTATATCCAGTAGCTCTTCGTTGGGCTTAAACACGATCTGCATGGCGGTGGCAGTTTGGTCTTGATTCACCAAAAGGTCCGTAAATAATGGGTGATCAGTAAAGACCTGTCGCATTCTATCTGGCGAATACCGATTGGCTTGCCATGTAAGCTGTTCTGGCTTTAAGTTTGGGTCCAGTTCATTCGACAGTGAAAGAAGAGGGACATTCAGAATATTAGTAACGCCGCCGACTCTGGGTAAGTCTTTAAACTCACTGGATATTTGTTGAATATCATTAAACGTTTGTTGGCTAAACAAGGCGTGATTCTTTGGTTTGTATGCGACCAAAATAAATTCTTGAGGAGAGAATCTTTCGTTTACCACCTGAGTCTCAACGAACATCTTATTGTTTTTGATCAGCAGAGTATCGGCAGATGCATCAATTTTAAATTGCTGCGCAGACCAAGCGGCTAAAGTACCGGCCAATATAAAAACAACAAGAATAAGCTTGGCGTGGCGAATAATAAAATTGGCTAAAAAGGCACTCATTACTTGCTTACTCCTGCGGTGATGCTGGCGCATCATCCGCTACGCCAGTCGGTTCTACTGCAGCGCCATTTTGTAATTCTGGGTACTGTTGATCGCGAAGCATGCTTTGCATATACAAATTACGGAAGAATACATAGGGATCGTCTGTTTCACTGCGTAGCTGCTCGTAGGTGGGAGCTTCTGGGGCGAATGCGTGAAACCCTCCATATGCTTGGATGTATAGAGTCTCGGGGTTTTCGGTAGCATATTGAATGGGATGGAATACAGATTCAGTGATAGTAGAAAAGCCGTTTCGCAAGTCGGATTGGCCTAATACAGGGAGTACTAAGTAACTGCCGTATCCCACGTCATAGTTGACCAATGTGTCATTGATGGTCGACACTTTCTCATTAATTTCGAACCAAGATGTCGCTGGGTCAAAGAGCCCTAATATGCCGACGGTAGAGTTAATCAAAAAGCGACCAACGCTCTTACCACTGTCGCCTACATCCCCTTGAAAGAGCTGATTCAGCGCGTTGAGCGGTTCACGTATATTACTAAAAAAATTGCCCACACTATTTCGTACAGGATCGGGAACGACCTTTGTGTAACCTTTTGCCGCTGGAATTAGAACGTACTCAAACAATTTATCATTAAAGGCAAAGATGGGACGGTTGATAAACTCTAACGGATCTTCAAACGCTGCGTTCTCGCTAAAACTAACCCCCTGAACACTCTTTTCAGCGGGATAACTTACCACAGTAGGCTCGATGGTTTGTGAACCATGAGAGCTATTAATAACCAGCTCACTTTGGGTCTCGTTTGTTTCTTGAACTTGGTTCTCGCTTTGCTCTGGTGAATGAGAGCTACAAGCACTGAGGAATAATGCAGCGCTTAGCACCGCGCCTACAATGGGCATGTTACAAAAATAATGTGAGCGCAAACTGTAATTCCTCTAGAAGTAAACAAGATTGAGTAAAAAATCCGCTGTGTTATTGATTATTTATGGGCTTTTACGCAATAGGGTGGGTAATGGGATACAAAATTCATTCCATCTCTAAGCTTCTGAATTGTATTAACTTATTTGAATTTCTCTGTGTATCTGTCAATTCTGTGGGAAAATTATACCGACTGAATATGACAAAGTTACCGATTTAACAGAATTTGGGTTACAGAGACCTAACGTTCACTACTGTCTTTGCTTCTTATATTTAATTAACGTTTATATATCATGCGGTTAAGCCATATGGTTTAGTACTTGCAGAGAGGCAAAAGAAATTTACATTCGCTCCCTAAGGATAACTTATGCAGTACAAATCAATACTTTTTGGCCTTGTGGCCGCGGTTTCACTTCTATTTGTCGGTGGTTGCTCTACTACAACACAAGCAACTGTCACTCAAAAGCGTCAGGCTGTTCAAACCATGAACGATAAGGTGTTAACAGAGTTGTTTGCATTAAAGCCTAGTGTGCGTTCCCAAATAAATAGCGCTCCTGGCTATGCGGTATTCGACAACGCGAACGTGAATCTTATTCTAGCGAGTTTTGGCGGCGGTTATGGCGTGGTAACGGACAATCAAACCGGCCAGAAAACCTATATGAAAATGGCAGAGGTGGGGCTAGGTCTAGGCGCTGGTGTTAAAGACTTTCGCGCCGTTTTTGTTTTCCATAACGAAGCAGTCATGTCACGGTTTGTTGAGGAAGGTTGGGCGTTTGGTGCCCAAGCTGATGCTGCCGCCAAGGCCGGCGATAAAGGTGTAGCTAAAGGCGGAGAAGTGACCGTAGATAACATCACTATTTATCAGTTAACGGAGAGTGGATTGTCTTTACAGGCGACGGTAAAGGGTACTAAGTACTGGAAAGACAACGAACTTAACTAAGTTGAACTAACCAGCGCCAACGTTATTTATTTGTACCGGCGCTAGTTTGCGTAGTCGTTGCTTCGACTGTGGTAGTCAATGTGTGAATCTGCCCAACTTGCAACAATGGTGCGGCGTCGAGCGCTTCAGCATCCATCATTTTAGCGATGCGTTGCATCGTTGATACTAGTTGGGTTTGCTCCCACTCATCTAACGACTCGAAGCGATTAATGAAATGCTCTTGCAATAAAGTGGGAGCATTTTTAAACGCAGTTGAACCCGACTCGGTTAAACGTACACCTACTTTGCGCTTATCAATTTGTGAACGTTCTCGCACCACGTAACCTCGAGCTTCTAGTCTGTCGAGTATGCTAGTGACAGTCGCTGAACTAAGGTTAATGTGATTAGCAATATCTTTGACCATAACGTCATCGTTATTGGCAATTTCTTGCATGACGATAAGCTGGGGGCTGGTTAACCCAGACTCTTTACTGAGCTTCTTGGAGTAAAGGTCAATTGCCCTTATTACGCGTCTTAGCGACACTAATAACTCATCGTATTTTTTCATTATGGGTACCTGCTTAGTCATTAACGGCGAACCCTAGCAAATTTTCCCTTGAATGCAACCTAAAGCACTTTTTCTCGAGTGAAAAAGTGTAAAGGGCTGATCTTGCTCTAGGGTTGAAGGTATCTATGCTAGCAGCGATCTAACTTACTCAATTTATGACGTTTTTCAGGGCTTGGGTTATCTTTTGACTCAGCTAGATCCGGATTTATATTTGATCTTTGGACAGTAATTGAGCATAATGCTTCGTGTACTAATTAATTGACCTGTAATTATCAGTGCACAACTCATCATTTATCACGGAGACAAAATGAATACGCTTAAAGCGATCGGTAGTACGCTTACTAAACCTGCCACTTTATTTATAAACGCTATTTTTCATAAAACGAGCTTTTGGTTATTAACCTGCGCTTCTCTTCTCGTTCTTGCTACCCACAACCAATCTCGCGCTCGCACAAAAAGCCAAACTTCCACAAGCCATTAATTAATACAATATGAGTTACATTTCTTTAGCAGTATATTTTATCGCTATGCTGGGGATAGGTGTGTTCGCTTATCGCCGTTCGACTAGTGATATGTCTGGCTATATCTTAGGTGGCCGCCAAGTCAGCCCTCAAGTCACTGCACTTTCTGCAGGGGCATCAGACATGAGTGGCTGGATGCTTATGGGGCTTCCTGGAGCCATGTTCGTTAGCGGGTTTGATAGCATGTTTATTGCTATTGGCTTGTTAGTCGGCGCGCTGGCTAACTATATTTTGGTTGCCCCGAAATTACGGGTTTACACCGAGGTTGCCAATGACGCTCTGACTATTCCTGAGTTTTTCGCCAAGCGCTTCAACAATAAGACAAGTAGTATCCGAATCATTTCTGCAGTGATCATTGTGATGTTTTTCACACTCTATACCTCTGCGGGCTTGGTTGCTGGGGGCAAGTTATTTGAATCTGCTTTCGGTTTAGATTACCAACTTGGGCTATTTATTACCTTAGGCGTTGTGGTGTCTTACACTTTGCTGGGGGGCTTCTTGGCGGTATCGCTAACCGATTTTGTTCAGGGCTGTATTATGTTCGTTGCTTTGGCTTTAGTGCCCATTGTTGCATACCAACATTTTACCAGTAGTAACGAAATGCTCGACTTTGCGTATCAGTCGATCCCGACATTCACTCAGTCGATGAGTGATATAACCGCTCTTGGTTTGGTGTCTAGTTTAGCGTGGGGATTGGGGTATTTTGGTCAGCCGCATATTATTGTGCGATTCATGGCTATTCGCTCGGTGCCTGCGGTTAAAACGGCACGTAATATTGGCATGAGTTGGATGACGGTCACTATTACAGGCGCACTGTCTACTGGCTTGGTTGGCGTTGCGTATGCTAATAAATTTAACTTAGCAGTGGATGACCCTGAAACTATCTTCATTATTTTCTCAGAATTGCTATTTCACCCGTTGATCAGTGGCTTCCTATTAGCTGCGATTTTAGCGGCTATCATGAGCACCATTTCTTCGCAATTGCTGGTATCAGCCAGTTCTTTGACCGAAGACATCTACCGCCTCAAAGCGGGCAATGAAGTCAGCGATGAGCAAACCGTAAAAATGGGACGCTATGGCGTTGCAGGTGTAGCAATCGTCGCCTTGTTACTATCACTGGATAGTAACAATAGTATTTTATCATTGGTCAGCAATGCGTGGGCCGGCTTTGGCGCCGCATTCGGACCGTTAGTGTTGTTTTGCTTGTACAAAGCAAATTTAACCCACAAAGCTGCTGTAGCAGGCATCGTATCCGGTGCTGTAACCGTGTTGGTTTGGATTTATGTGCCACTGCTACCCAACGGACAAACGCTTTCCAGCGTGATGTACGAAATTGTCCCAGGCTTTATTGTAAGTGCTGCTGTTATCTGGCTGGTGAGTCAGTTTGGTGAAAAACCAAGTAAAGCCACAGCGGCTATGTTCGACGAAACCAATCAGGTTTTAGCCAAACAACATTCAAATTAAGGAAACATTCAATGGATCTTTCACAATGGAAACGCGTTGTAATAAAAGTAGGCAGCGCGCTAATAGCGCCACACCGTAAAGGGTGTAGCAGTCATTACTTGCTCAGTATCGCGCAATTTATTGTGCGCCTAAGAGCCAATGGCGTTCAGGTTGTACTGGTATCATCAGGGTCAGTGGCAGCAGGTTCGCATTTGTTCCCCGAAACGGACAATGTCGATATCGCTTTGAAAAAAGCCATGGCCGCAGCCGGTCAAACTGAAATGATGGCCACGTGGGACAGACTGTTTGACTTCCCAACGGCACAAATTCTATTAACCCATGGTGACCTACGTGACCGTGAGCGTTACGTGAGTATTCGTGAGACAACGTTTACGCTTTTAAATAACGGTGTACTGCCGATTATTAACGAAAACGACACCGTCACCACGGATGACTTAAAAGTGGGCGACAACGATAACTTGTCAGCCATGGTAGCAGCCTCAGCTGATGCTGATGCACTTATCATTTGCTCAGACGTCGACGGATTGTATGACAAAAACCCCAATACCCATGATGATGCGGTATTACTACCTGAAGTCACAACAATTGACAGCCGCATTTTTGCCATGGGCGGCGGCGCAACGAGTGCTGTGGGAACAGGTGGAATGAAAACCAAAATCGAAGCAGCTGAAAAAGCCACTTCTCATGGTATCGACACCTTCATTGTCAATGGATTCAAGGCGACCACCTTCAATACCTTACTTGAGGGCAAAAACCCGGGCACGCACTTTAGGCCTTACGCCAAACCCATGCAGGAAAATGTGCATTGGATGACGCATACCGCGTCAGAACAAGGTGAAGTGGTAGTCGATAACGACTTTGACACCACTTTTGCATTAGAGGGTGAACAACTCACCAGTGATGAGATTGTCGAAGTAAACGGTAATTTCTCAGTGGGAGACACCATTTTATTGAGGAAAGATGACGGGACGCGCATAGCGAAAGCGCGTTCGAACTACAGCAGTTGTTTGTTGAGTTTCATTGCGGACCAGGATGATCGTGAATTTGCCGATGAATTCCAAAATAGAACAGGTCCTATCATCTCGAAAAAGAATATCGCTGTATTGGAGAAACAATAAGCATGATTAAAGAATTAGCACAAAAGGCAGCGAAAGCGGCAAAAGTACTGGCAGTATTAGACGAAAAAACCAAAAACCAAGTTTTACAGGACATGGCGGATGCATTGCGTACTAACGCAGACGTTATATACGCGGCCAATAAGATGGATTTAGCGCAAGCCGAAAAAGACGGCTTAGGCGCCGCTATGATCGACCGCCTCACCTTAAATGAAGAGCGCGTAGAAAGTATGGCCGCAGGCATTGAAACCATCGTCTCTTTACCAGACCCTGCAGGACAAGAGCGGATCATTGGCGAGCGCCCTAACGGCTTGAAAATCAGCAAAATGCGTATTCCACTAGGCGTGGTATGCATGATTTATGAAGCACGTCCGAATGTAACAGCAGACGCAGGCGCTTTGTGTTTTAAATCTGGTAACGGCGTTATTTTACGTGGTGGTAAAGAAGCCCTAGGCAGTAGCAAAGCAATTGCCGCAATTTTACAAGATGTGTTGCAAAAGCACAGCTTACCCGTTGAACTTATCACAGTTGTACCTGATCCTGACCGTGAACTGATGATGGAATTGATGCAGCAAAGTGACTATATCGATGTGATTATTCCGCGCGGTGGTGAAGGTTTAATCCGCCACGTGACCGACAACAGTAAAATACCGGTTATTCAACATTTCAAAGGTGTGTGTCATCTTTACATAGACAAAGACGCAGATTTACAAACTGCCATCGATTTGTTGGTAAACGGTAAGACACATCGCACAGGCGTATGTAATGCACTTGAAGGTCTGATTGTGCACAAAGACATTGCTGAGCAATTCTTACCACTGGCTGCAGCTGCCTTACACAGTAAAGAGGTCAAAATTAACGCAAGCGCGCAAGCAGCAAGCTATTTTGATAACGCCAAGGTCATTCAAGATGATGAGTTCGGTGAAGAATACCTGGATCTCGAAATTGCGGTAGGCATCGTCGATGACTTAGACGCAGCATTTGAACACATAACCCGCTTCGGCAGCCACCACACAGAGGTTATCTGTACTGCTAATGAGATAACGGCCAAGCGTTTTCAGCGCAGTGTTGATGCGTCAGTAGTCATGGTAAATGCATCTTCTCGCTTCTCAGATGGCAGTGAGCTAGGGCTTGGTGCTGAAATAGGCATAGCAACGACTAAGTTACATGCTTATGGGCCAATGGGGCTTGAGTCATTGACGGCTGAGAAATACTTAGTCAGTGGCACTGGTCAAGTTCGCGCCTAAAAACTTCCTTTTCGGTTTAGGAAATAAGCCCCTTGAGTGCCTCACCTGAGGTTGGCTAGGTTCCTGCATTGTCACTCGGTATTCATTGAATTTTGAGTGCCGAGGCATGCTAAACAGCAATCGATTAAGACTATTCAATGGAGTTAACACGCAAGTGTTAACTCCATTTTTGTATGTTTATTTGATAACCCACGTATGGTTTTCATTGAGCGCTGCTCTTAGTGACCACACTCACTTATGGCTTATGCCAACACAAGAGTGACGACCATGAATCAGCTGCAAGACAAAGATCGCGAACTGGCCCCCTTAGAGCGAAAGTTTAATCACTTCATTTGCTCGTTCGAGCAGTTTTTTAAAAGCCAAGCGACTGCCAGTATCACTTTACTGCTAGCCGCTATTGCCGCCATGGTGATTGCTAACTCACAGTGGCATGAAGCCTATGAAGAAATAAGCCATATGGCGTTTAGTATCTCCTTGGGGGATTTCGCCATTAGTCATTCCCTGCATACATGGGTGAATGACGGCTTAATGGTGTTGTTCTTCTTCTTGCTTGGCTTAGAGATCAAGTACGAATGCTTGGTGGGGGATCTAAAAGATTTTCGTGACTCAAGTCTTGTTATCGCCATGGCAATTGGCGGTATGTTACTCCCCGCTGGCATTTACGCCGGGGTTGCGCTAACCGGAGTGGACGAAGCGTTGCGTGGTTGGGGAATACCCATGGCCACTGATACTGCCTTTGCATTGGGCATTCTGGCATTACTTGGCAGTAAAGCACCGCGCTCGGCAGCGGTAACCTTGTCAGCTTTAGCGATTGTAGATGACATGGGCGCAGTAGCCGTCATTGGCTTGTTTTACACTGAAAACATACACCTAACCTCCCTCATGTATGCGGGCCTGACGTTAGGCGGCCTGTTCGCGTTGAATGTACTCGGTTTTCGTCGGCCTATTTTCTACCTCGTTGGGGGCATTCTGCTGTGGTGGTTTGTGTTGCAATCAGGTGTACATGCAACCGCAGCAGGTATTTTGGCTGCGCTAGCTGTCCCTACAAAGCCTTACGCGCAAAGTACTTGGTTCGCTACAAATATGCGTAGTGTATTAAATCGTTTTGAAAAAAATGACCGCAAGGATAAATCCATTCTAGAGCAGCAAGATCAGCATGAATTAGTAGAGCAAGCTCAAGATATTGCCGCCATGACAACCACACCAATACAACGCTGGGGGCATGTGCTAAATCGGCCTGTCAGCTTGATCATTCTGCCCATTTTTGCGTTTATTAACGCAGGGGTGGCACTACCTGATGACCTCAGCAAAATATTCGACTCGGTGGTCTTTATTGGGGTTGCCAGCGCTATGGTACTAGGGAAAGTGATTGGCATTAGTGTGTTTGCTTGGATAGCTGTTAAAAGTGGCTTCTCTCGCTTGCCTAATGGGTTAGCATTTGGACATGTTTTCGCACTGGCATGCTTAGCCGGGGTGGGCTTCACTATGTCATTATTTATTGCATCACTGGGCTTTGCTGGTCATCCTGAATTATTGGCGCAAGCCAAATTGGGTATCTTGGCCGGCTCCGTCATAGCAGCCATAATCGGTACGACTTTATTTCTAATGATAAAGCATAAAGTGCACGAAGAGCCTAAAGACGAGCGGCATAACAAGGCAGGCCTGCCGCAGACTGACCAAGAGTAGTTGATCTTAAAAAAGGTTCTAAACATACTGAGCTTACTGTTATTCGCCTATCAAGGGTTCAACTTTGAGTCAGAACAGCAATGTTAACGCCTTTTTGCGCTTGGTTGTTATATCGACAATGACCAAACTGGCGGATATTCTCATATCCGCTAAAACTACCTTACCTTGGGTGCTCACTAGCATAGGTGCACCGAGTTGGATGATTTCTCTGTTAGTCCCCATTCGAGAATCTGGCTCACTTATTCCCCAGTGGCCGCTAAAGCATCGAATCGAACGCTACGTTAAACGCCAACGCGTATGGCGTGTGGGTGTGCTGGTGCAAGCATTGGCGATACTGGGCATGGTGCCGACAGTGGCGATGTTAGATGCTTTTTACGCTGGCTCCGCTATTCTCATTTTGTTGGTGATACTCAGTCTGGGGCGTGCTCTATGTTCGTTGACCATGAAAGATATGGAGGGCGTGTTAATCGAAAAGGGTCGCCGGGGCAAATTAGTAGGGATAGCCAGCGGAATTTCTGGCTTGTTGTCTTTGCTCAGCGCCGGGGCACTCATTCTAGGTAAAGAGCAGTTTGAACAAGTTTGGTTGCTGTTTATCGTGGGGTTCGCCAGCATATTGTTTATCGCAACGCTACCCTTATCGTTGGCGTTAAACGCTGAGGTCAAGTCAGAAAGTGATCGCGGCGGGGACTCTTTTTTGCAAACCTTGAAGGGGGACGCTGCATTAGTACACTTAATCATTAGCCGTTGTTTATTGCTGCATAGCGCTTTAATAGCCCCATTCTTCGTTAGCATCACCACAAGTCAAGACGATACTTTTCAACTACCGTATTTTATCGCGGCCAGCTCATTAGCCGCGTTTTTATCTTCCTATGTCTGGGGTTCATGGTCAGACAAAAGTGCAGTGCTGACTATACGTATTGCCAGTGTGATATGTGTGGTAGCAGGCGGAGTGTTCTATTTTTGCTACCAGCTGGGTTCGCTTTGGCTCAACGTTGGTTTATTCTTTTTGCTCTCGGTGGGATACGCAGGAGTTAGAACGGCGCGCAAAACCTACTTGCTGGATATTGCCAACGGCGATACCCGCACCCAATATGTTGCGACCGCCAATACGGTTGTCGGTTATGTGTTGCTCGCTTTTGGCGGTTTTTATGCTGTGGTTTACCCGATGATAAATGAACACATTATTGCTTTGATGACAGGCTTTTTGATCCTTGGTCTTGCTCAAAGCTACTGGCTTAAAAAAGAGAAGTAGCGCGAGCGATTTCGCGACTCGCTCAAAGAATGTTTTGCCCTTGCTCTGGATCACGAGCCTGCTTTGCTTGCTCGCGTATGTCATGGGTGTCGCTGCTTAAATCATCTTGATGCTCGATGGGATCGCTATCTTGCTCAATGGCTTCTTTGTTAACGGGCAAAGAGCGTAAGGCTTGAGGTTCATCAGTCAAGCCACTCTCCTGTGATGATATTTGATGAACTGGCACACCTTGAGGGAAGATTATCTCACGCGCATCGTCTGGCATACTGATATTGTTTCTTTCAAATTCGCGCATGATTAAGCGCATTAACATTGAAGACACTTTAAGCAGGCTATATTGCTGAGCATCGATCCAAAAATAGACCTTTAGGTTCACCGTAGATGAGCCTAATTCGTCCACCAATACTTGAGGCTCGGGGTCTTGTAAAATGGTAGGTTGCGAGCTAAGCACCTTTGTGGCCAATTGTTGAGCCTCCAAAATACTGGAGTCATATCCAATACCGATAGTGAACTTGCCTCGCATTTTCGGGTTGGCAGTGAGATTACGTATAATATTTTTATAAATAGTCGCATTGGGAATTTGAATGTGATTACCATCGAAGTCGACTAAAGTCGTCGCCCTTGCTGTTACTTGCTTTACAATCCCTAACTGCCCCTGTACCTCAATGACATCGTCAATTTTAAAGGGCTTTTGCACGCTTAGCAGCAAACTCGAAATAAAGTTCTCCGCGATATCACGAAACGCGAACCCAAGAATTAAGCCCATGACTCCCGTGCCGCTGACAATCGCGATAGCAAATTCACTTAAGCCTGCAAATCTTAAGAATACATACAGACCAAGTAAAATAATTAGCAGGCTGATAGTGCGCCGCGTCACAAGCCTAATCAATTCACTCTGACTTACGTATCCGATAGGCCTTACAAGCAAAGTAGATACGGGCCTCGCGAGGGCATAACAAATAATAAAGAATACCAACCCCAGCGTGAGCATAGGTAACGCCATCACAACGTTGTGCCACAAATGAGTGACATCTGCCCATACATCCAACGGCTGCGTCATTAGAGGCTCTTCAGTTGTATTTTCCTGAGCGAAGACGGCGGGCACGAATATGGCATAGGTCAATAATAATGACATAACAACAACGGCGTTTTTACAAGAGCGAATAATTAAGTGCATATGCCACCTGACAGTTTCTAATGCGCATAGAGCATGAAGTTCGAATTAAGTGTGAGGCAAGATAGGTGCCACGCCGATTTCAGTGTACAAAATAACTAAAGGATATGCCCGTGAGCATTAATCGTGGAGAAACAGCAACCAGCCCAAGTCAAATTCCATTTTCTGGATGGTGGGATATTTTACGTCGTACCGTGAAAAAAATGCTCGATGACAACCTATCTTTGATTGCCGCAGGGGTCGGTTTCTATTTCTTGCTGGCAGTATTTCCATTATTGGTGGCTTTTATATCGATATATGGCTTGCTGGTCTCGCCGGATGAACTGCAACAGCATTTGAACCAACTTATAGGGGTCGTGCCGGACCAAGGTCGGCAAATTATTTCGCAGCAAGTTGAACGCATCATGAGCAAATCAAATACTGCATTAAGTACGAGGGTGGTGTTCAGTACTCTATTTGCGGTGTGGAGTGCGAGTAAGGGCGCCCAAGCGATGGTAACCGCATGCAATATCACCTATGGGCAAAGCCAAAATCGTGGCTTTTTAATGATGCTCGTGATGCGTGTATTATTAACTGCCAGCGCAGTCATGTTACTTGTAGCTGCGCTTTTTACCATTGCGGTGTTGCCCATTTTATTCTCGTATGTGGGCCTGCATCATTACGCCAGCGTACTGGTGCAGTGGCTAACTTGGCCTTTCTTAGCACTGGTATTTAATTTGGCGCTTTCCGCTTTTTATCGCTACGGCCCTCACCGAAGCACCGCTAAGTGGCGCTGGGTCACCCCCGGGTCTTTATTGGCCAGCACATTGTGGGTTGCCTTTTCATTCGCGTTTTCATTCTATCTTGGGCAGTTTGGCCAATACGACAAAATGTATGGCTCTCTTGGCAGTGTAGTGGTCCTGTTAATGTGGTTCTATCTAACGGCCTATATCATTTTACTGGGGGCAGAGTTTAATGCTGCCATGGAGCATCAGACTGAAAAAGACAGTACCCACGGTCATGACAAAGCCCAAGGTAACAGAGGGGCTCATGTTGCGGATACTCGCCCAGATGATTTGAAAGAAAAAGAAGATTAGCGCTATACACAATTTATATTTGCTACTTTTAGAAAGTAGGAACGCTAATTGCCTACTTAATCATTAAGTACACGTTATTTACTTTTAACCACAAGCATATTGATGAAACAGGAGCGTTATTATGGATTTAATAAGAATACTGATTGCTATTTTACTACCACCTCTAGGTGTGTTCCTTCAAGTAGGCCTAGGCGGCGCGTTCTGGTTGAACATACTGTTGACGTTGTTGGGCTACATCCCAGGTATCATTCATGCGGTTTGGATTATCGCTAGACGTTAAACCATCTACATGACCTAAGAAGGCAAGCTGTAAAAATGCCCCTTAGGTGTGTAAATTCTACCCCAATTAATCCTAATCACCCGCGTCCAGCGGGTGAATACTTTGTATCTCGGAGCGGAAAATGGCACATCGTCGGCGTAAAACTGCGATAACCCTAATCAGCTTAGCGGTCATCTTAGTCGCGCTAAGGCTGGTTGCCCCTTACGCAGTGCAAAAAGGGGTAAATTATGCAATCAGGACCACCCCAGGGCTAAGCGGTCAAGTGGGTGACGTGGATATCGCACTCTACCGCGGCGCTTATCAAGTTGAAAATATCGAACTCAATCTAGTGGATGGTGACTTACAAGAGCCATTAATTAGTATTCAGCAACTCGATATTTCTGTGCTTTGGTCTGCGCTGCTTCGCGGCAACATCGTCTCTGAAATGACTTTTCTAAAACCCCAGTTCTACTACGCAGATGATGTACAGCAAGAGGAAAAAATTAATCAAGATGTGCAAAACGAGCAAACTTGGATAACACTAGCAAATCGCCTAGTGCCCTTTTCCATTGACCGGATTGATATTATTGACGGTCGCCTCATGTTTGAGACCATAAGTGCCAAGCGCAAGACCTTGACCGAAATCACGGATGTACATGGCCAAATTACCAACTTAACGAACAGTAAGCAGCGTTCTGGCTCATTGGTAACACACCTCGCGCTAGATGCAGAAATTGCTGGGGTCTGCCCATTAGCGGTTTCGGGCTCTTACGATCCTTACGCGGCCAAGCCGACTTTTAATGTAGATGTGGAAATGCAGCGTTTACCGGTTAAACACATCGACCACCTCATCAGCTTTTATTCACCCTTTGACTTAGAAGCAGGGCAAATTGATTTTGCAATGGAGTTTGCTTCCAAGCAGGGGGATGTTAGCGGCTACGTAAAGGCTGGGGTGTATGATTTATCGGTGTTTGACTGGCAAGAAGACGTAGTTAAAGATGGCGACAACCCATTTCAGTGGTTGTTTGAGGCCGCCACTGGCGGTATCGCTGAGCTGTTTGAGGGCGGTAAGAAAGACCTTATTGCCACTCGTGTGCCTTTAGAGGGCAAGATAGATGATATTCAAACCCCGCTTTGGCCTGCAATAGGGGCTATTATTAAAAATGCATTCATTAAGTCACTTGATATCAAAGTTGATAAAGTTGTGTCTCTACCTGCATCAACAACACAAAAAGATTTACCCAAGCGACTGTTTGCTTACACTACAACCTGAATGTCTAGGTTAAAAACAACCTGGTTCTACTGATAGCCAATGACTAAAACCGAGAGCGAAGATGTTTACAACCTTGATAATTTCAACCAGTTTTTTAGTACTGCTAACGTTCCTGCCACTTTTACCCAGTGATCACTGGATTGTACGCGTCTGGGAATTTCCCAGATTACAAATAGCGGTGTTGCTGATTATTAACCTGCTGGTGATCGGCGGCTTCTATCACCAAAACCTGTCATATATGGCTGGTATGCTGGTGACGAATTTTGTTGCGCTGGCTTATCAAATTCATTGGATTTTGCCCTACACGCCAATTGTGCAACCCATGGTCCCAATGAATGACTCTGCGGATCCGAAGCGCAGTATTAAGATCATTAATTCAAACGTATTAATGACAAATCATGATGCCCCAAAGCTTCTCAAGCTGGTGGATCAAGAAAAGCCACATATCTTAGTCACGCTTGAAACTAATCAGTGGTGGCAAGATGCTTTGTCACCACTACATGATGATTACCCCTATCGGGTGAATTTCCCGCTAGAAAACCTTTACGGCATGCATGTGTTTAGCCGCTTGCCTCTGAGTGACATTAAAACCGCTGAGCGAGTAGAAAAAGGCGTGCCCTCAGTGCACTGCATTGCGACTTTAGAAAGCGGCGAGAAAATACGTTGCCACTTTGTGCATCCAGCACCTCCAAGCCCAACAGAAAATGAAGAAGCCACTGAACGAGACAGAGAGTTACTTGGCCTGGCTAAGGAAATAGCTAGCACCGATAGCGAAACTGCTTTACCAGTGATCGTCAGCGGAGATCTAAACGACGTGGCATGGTCACCCACCACGCAAGCATTTTTGCGCGTAAGTGGTATGTGCGACCCGCGCATTGGTCGAGGGGCCTTCAACACATTTCATGCGCAGCATGTTTTAGCGCGCTGGCCTTTAGACCATGTTTTTCACAGTGACGACTTTGAGCTGGTGAATTTGTCGCGTTTACCAGAAATAGGCTCTGATCACTTTCCGCTGCTGACCGAACTCTGCCTCAAATAAAACCCTCAGAGGCGAGTTCAAGTTCGGAAACTTGTTCCTTTTCGAATTGTAAATATTTCAACTTTTAGTTACATATCAAATGATTTCTTTTTTAACGTCAGTTTAAAAGTGCTTATAAATCAGTTTGTTAAGACTTTTTATTAGTGTGGCACGATTAGCGCATTAACTCATTCGACATTCAGATTCGAATACAGTATTGAATACTAAGGAGATTACTATGTTAGGTTGGGCATTAACGTTTTTAATTATCGCAATCTTAGCTGGTGTAATGGGTTTCGGCGGTATAGCTGGAACGGCTGCAGGAATTGCAAAAATCATTTTCTTTGTATTTCTAGTGCTATTGGTACTATCGTTGGTAGCAAACGCTATTCGCGGTAAAGGCCCTAAAGTCTAGATATACAAAACACATTTACTTATAACTAACGATACGGAGATTCATTATGAACTTACTTAAAAAATTTACTCTTTTAGCCATGGTCTTCAGTTCACTTACTTTGGTGACAGCGTGTAATGACAACAATGCTGAGAATGCAGGTGAGAAAGTCGACGAAATGATGACTGACACAGGCAACGCAATCGAAGATGCGTGTGAAGATGTAAAAGAAGGCGCAGGCGCTGAAGACAACGATTGTTAATCTACTCAGGTAGACGAACAAATTGATTTAATGAAAAGGGGTGCTTGCACCCCTTTTTTAATGCTTATACTAATACAACGACCTCACCAAACGTCACACCTAAATGTGAAGCTCAATTGGCGAAGGCGCGACAGAGGTTGTTCAACCACAGGCTACATCAGCCTAGGAGTGTGCAAAATGTTGATGCAAATCACTATCGTATTTTTAATTATTGCGGTCGGTGCCATCGTTGCTTTGTCGGGTGCCATGAGCGGCGGTTTTCTTACTACGTTTTTTATCGCATTTGGGCTTTTCGTGGTCGTAGCCTTAGGTGCAGCAATGGTCGCAGCAAAAAAGAAAAATACAAACAACCACTAACCGCTGGCGTTTGAGTGTAGCCAGAGCACCCACAGTCGCATGAGTTTTATAACGGTGGCTCTGGTCCGCACTAAGTAATCTCTTATCACAATAGGTACACACTGGATGTCAGTACATATGAACACACGGATCATCACGCTATGGGAAACCATCCGTACCAGCTTTTGGTTTGTGCCATCAATTATGGCGCTTATTGCCATTGGCTTATCCCAGGCAGGCCTCGCTTTCGATCGTTTCGGCGCTGACAGTGAGCTAGATATACTCGCTGATTTTTATCAGACCACTCCCGAATCAGCCCGAGCTTTATTAACCACCATAGCTACTGCCATGATAACGGTCACTAGTATCGCGTTTTCCATCACGGTTGTGGCGCTGACCTTAGCTTCTTCACAGTTCGGCCCTCGGCTTATTCGTAATTTTATGATGGACACGGGTACCCAATGCGTTTTGGGCTTCTTCCTGTCTACGTTTATTTATTGTTTACTGATTATTCAGGCCACCAAGTCTTTTGAGCAACAAGAATTCGTGCCTGGCATCAGCATTCTCACCTCCGTGTTACTCGCAATCGTTGGAGTAGGGGTGTTGATTTATTTCATTCATCACGTAGCTAGCGCAATTCAGGCAGATAACGTCATTGATAACGTCTATCGCGAACTTAACGACATTATTGAACGCTTATTCCCGAAAATTGAAGAGCCAGACGAGGCTGATACGATTGCAGAACAGCGTGTCGATACAGCACCAGATTTCGACCAGATTTACCCTAATAGCCAAGCTATTCGATCGACGAGCAGCGGATATGTACAAACCTTGGACATAGACCAGCTACGAGCCTTGAGTGAAAACAGTGATATGGCGCTGAGCGTACATTACATGCCAGGGGACTTTGTAATGCGAGGCTCTGTGATCGCCATCGCTTATTTTAATGGTGCTACGCTTTCTTGCCAACCTAGCAAGATTACCGAATTGGTGCGTTTAGGCTCTCATCGCACCCCAGTACAGGACGTGGAGTTTGCAATCCGTCAATTGGTTGAGATTGCCGTTCGCGCCTTATCACCCGGTATTAACGACCCGTATTCAGCTGTAACCGTGGTAGACAAGCTTAGCGCTGTGTTGTGCACACTCACCGACAAACCCTTTCCGCCAACTATCTACGAGGACGACCAAGGCATAACTCGACTTCAATGCAAGCCCGTGGCTTTCACTGGGTTGGGTGAAGCGGCGTTTAATCAGATCCGCCAATATTCGAAAGACAGCCTAGCAGTCACCATTCGTTTACTGGAAGGCTTAAGCAGTATTTTGCGTTTTAGCCGGAGCCCCGAGCATAAACAGTTCGTTCGCCAACAGGCCGCTATGATTGAACAAATACAGAGTAGCTCACAATTAGCTGAGCATGACTGGTTGGATATAAAGCGCCGCCTAGATGATATAAAGCGCCACCTAGACAGTGACAGCAGCTAACAGAGTCTTGCAACGATCAGCAAAGCGTAGTGACAGGCAGTCAGTAACGGCTGCAAACAGCGTTGAAAATATTTCACGTTAATCTGCTCTATCTCACTTCCCTTCTTGTTTATTCTATACATATCAACTGGTTACTTTTTGGCATGGTATTCGAATAGGTTAGTTCACATGTTCACCGCGTTGTCTTGCTCAAAGTCAGCGCTCCAACAGAAGGACTGATTTATGAATTCATCAACATTCGCTACGCCAACAATACCGACTCCAGGATTCGGCACATACCGCCTTAAAGGGGATGATGCCAAACTGGCGGTAGAGAACGCGCTTGATGTGGGTTACCGTCATATTGATACCGCACAAGCTTATGAAAATGAAGCTGAAGTGGGTGATGCTATTTCCGCCTCTAAAATCTCTAGAGGTGAGCTCTTCGTCACGACTAAAGTGTGGTTTGATAACCTCAGTGCCGATAAATTTATAACGAGCGTGCAAAATAGTCTGACTCAGCTCAATACCGATTATGTTGACTTACTGCTCATTCACTGGCCGTCACCGGACAACAAGGTATCGATGGCAGAATATCTTAAGGAACTAAAGGCGTGTAAAGAGCGCGGTCTGACGAGACATATCGGTGTGTCCAATTTCACCCAAAGCCAGCTTGATGAAGCCCTGTCGATTTTAGGTAAAGATCATATTCTGACCAATCAAATCGAGGTACATCCTAACTTTCAAAACAAAGAGCTGGTGGCATACTGCCAACGCAACAACATTCAAGTAACCGCATACATGCCCTTAGGTGTGGGTAAAGTGATGGAAAATGACATACTGAATGACATCGCCAGTGCCCACGATACAACACCATCCGCGGTCGCATTAGCGTGGTTAAGTCATAAGAAAATCGTGGCGATCCCTTCATCCACCAATGTGAACCACATGCGTGACAATCTCACGGCTAAGCAAATGATGTTAACTGCCGAAGAAATCGAAAAAATCGATGGCATTGAACCTCAAGAACGTATTGTTGACCCTGATTTCGCACCAGACTGGTAAAGATACCTATTACGTGCTCACGAAAGTCTTAACCTGAGGTTGATTTGTACCAGCCCCTGTAAATCATTAATCGTTCAGCGAAAAATAAAAAACGCCTCTGCCTCTTTTGAGTTAGAGGCGTTTTCATGTGTGTAGTAGGGCCATTTTACGTTTTAATGCTTACTCAACCTTCAACCTTCAACCCTCAAGTGAAATTGGTCAGAAAGTCTCAGTATTATTAAAGAATTATTTACAAGTCTCTGGTAATAAATTTCACGAGTGATGGTGTGAAAATGTGATTGAGATGGAGTAAAGTTATTTGAAATCAACGATTTAATTGGTTGGCATTGAATTAGCATTAATTACTTCGAATCTTAAAAAGGAGATATTTATGAAAAATTCAATCATTTCAGTATTAGTAGCCGCCACACTTGGTACAGCCTCTCTAGCTGCGAATGCAGAGAATACTTGGAAAGATACAGCGGGCGACGCTTGGATTGACGGTAAAGCCGAAACCACATTAATGCTTAATGGCAACCTTGACTCGTTTGACATCAATACAGATGTTAAAAACGGCAAAGTCACCCTAACAGGTAAAGTTGACCGCGAAGTCGACAAAGCGCTAGCGTCAGAGCTCGTTATGTCACTTGATGGTGTAACCGATGTCGATAATCAGTTGACGGTTATTCAAGAGTTAGATGAAGAGCAAGACGGCGAAGTCATGCAGACTCTTAACGATGCGAAAATTGAAACGGTAGTAAAAACCCGTTTAATGTTTGAATCAGAAGTGAGCGGCTTGGAAATTGAAGTCGAATCAAAAATGGGTGAAGTGACCCTTTCTGGCACGGTTGATACAGACGCAGAGCGCCAGTTGGCGATCAAGATTGCTGAGAATACCAACGACGTAAAAACCGTTGTTGATATGCTGAAAACCACAGAGCAAGGCGGCAACGCATAGAACTAGTGTTACAAAGCTAAATAGAACACCCGCTTCGGCGGGTGTTTTTTTGCCTAGAGTTTATGATGGTCTACAAATATTAATTAGCTTTCTTAATATTTGAATCAAAAACTGAGCGGCTTAGAGTTTTTATATAGACACCCATGTTAAACAGCGGCACTTGTGGCGGCGAAGCATGGGGTTACTTGAGGACGTGAATGGCCAGTTTTACAAGGACATCCATGTTAAATTCTTGCAAAATCGTCTTTGTTTTTTTGGCTAGCAAGAATTAACTTACAGCTAAGCACTCCCTCTTTTAACCTGGGTGGCTGGGGACTTTATTGGGAGATTTGACTGCGAAGATAGAGAAGGGAAAAAAACAGTCTTTTACGGACATGCAAGAGGCACAAGATGTTGCGTATCGTGTGAATTTGGTCAGGCCAGGTTTATGCGCGCCTTAACAACTCTTTTGCTTTGGTCATTCCTCGCAGACGTTGATGATGGGTATGGCGTTTAAATGCATTCATCATTTGCTCCGCACCGGCTGCGTAGCAGAAGTGTTTTTCGAACTCAGTGGTTAAGGTTAGCCATTGAGCAGCATCTAAGCCTAATCTTTGTAGAATAGGGCTGTTAGTGTTATCGATATGACCGGCCTTATCATCTCGAATGCAGCGGCCTGTCGTGTCTACCAATTCACAATAGTCTTTTAGCGAATACGCGATGCCTCGAGGCATTTCTTCATGAGGATTACCTACAAACGGCATTAAAGCACTCGGTTGCTCTCGTTTATTTTTAACCGCCTGAGTACGTTTTTTAATACTGGTGTGCTTTGACGTTTCGGGTGTTTTTGCCATTTTTGAACGAATGGGGTTTAAATCTACATAGGCCATACACGCTAATACTGCACTCTCATCTAGTAGTGCTTGTGATTTAAATCGACCCTCCCAGAAACGACCAGTGCAGCCATCCTCTTTATTGGCTTCGCGAGCAATATATTCATTCAAGTCACGCATAAACCAGCTTATGTCGTATAAACGTTGCCGATAGGTTTCAACGGTTTCATCAAAGGTGATTAGCTCGCCTTGGCTCAGCGTATCGCCGTTCATGAACTTCTGAGTCAGCAATGTGCCTTTGTGCAGCTTGTGATAGCGCCTCAACACTTCATCGTTATCCCAGTTATCGGCCAAGGCTTTATCTACACAAAGCACCACGTGCGTGTGATTATTCATAACCGCATAAGCACAAATGTCGATGGCGAATACCGTAGACAAAAACAATAAACGCGCTTCAACCCAGCCTCGGCGATGCTCGTAACTTTGCCCAGAATGCGCATCGACTCCGCACAAGAAAGAACGCCGCACACACCGGGAAACACAATGGTAATAAGGGGTATCGATTAAACTGATTTGGCTTTTTCGAGGTTGAGGCATAATCCATCTACCTGACAGAATAAAACACAAATTAAGTGTAGTTCAGCCCTGAAAATTGACCATTTTTATCATGGGTGTCTTGATTACTGTCTTGATTACTGTTTCATGGGTGTCTTGATTACTGTTATCATGGGTGTCTTGATTACTGTTATCATGGGTGTCTTGATTACTGTTATCATGGGTGTCTTGATTACTGTTATCGTTAGATAGCAAGTGATTGAAACATATCGTCATTCTCGTAGCTATGCCTTTTGGTGGTAATTAATTTAACCTGTGCAATGCATTGCATCTCATGCTAAAACACCTCATCGAACGAGAGGTAGGAGCTCTAAATATTCATACCTGTATTTGATGAAACGGAGTCTTTCTCCCGTTACCACTCTCAAAGCATAAGGACATATTTTGAAAAAATTAGCGCTGCTTATTCCTTTTATATCGTTAAATTGCTTCGCAGAAGAAACCCAAGATAAAGACTTTTCAATTGGCATAGGTATAGGTTCGATATACACAGGTATCGGGGCCAATCTGTCGTTACTGTCTGAAAATGATTTGAAATATATTTCTGTCGGCTGTGTGGAATATAGCTCTCGTCTCGGTTCAACTTGTGGGTTTGGAGCAGGTTGGATTAAGACAGACTTATTTGACTTCGATTCCAATAAGCATGGTTTTGGCGTCTATGCTGGCTTAGTAGGGCGAGAGTCATATTTTAGTAGAGCATCGACGACCGAAGGAATAGAGGTGTATTACCATGACGATAATATCTATGGAGCGGGTATCAGCTATACCTATTTTATGAATGGCATAAATCGAAGAGGGGCAACATTTGGCGTTTCATTTCACGCGACTAATGCAAGCGTTGAGTCAAAGTTTGGTGGCTTCCTTCAAGTTGGTTACCAGTTTTAGGAAACCGGTAGGTGTAGTGCAGCAAGAGTGGTGTAATCAGCACAGAATACGGCAGTTTAAAATTAAGATGTAATAGCAGAGCAAAAGTGCTGAAATTGATTATTAAATTAGAAACCTTCGGCTGATCGGAGCATTTTTCATACAAGGTAGTTTATGCAGATAGTAAAATTATTCATCTTATTGATATCGTTTACTTTAGGGAGTTGCTCAACGCTTCCTTTCAAACAACAAGTTGTAGAAGAGGCGATATTTTATGGCGGGGGGATCAACCTTGGTCATAGCAAAGGGCAGTGCAATCTTATTCGAAGTCGATGTGACAAAATCGGCTATTCAGAGTGGAAAAATAACGATGGAACAACTCACTGCTCCTGCAAAGACAATTAAAAAATAACAGTAAAAAACCGAGTGAACAGCAAGTGACTAACATAACGCTTTCGTTTGCTTTGCCTGTATTGAGCTTTAAAGGATTAACCGTGAAATATGTATTATTAATCAGCCTTCTTTCAGTTGTGCTTACGGGTTGCAGTGTTACGAGTGATTCGAAAGATATCGCTGATTGTTGGGATGTTGTTGATAAACGAGGTGCTGATAAAGGTAGAGTCTTAGATTCAACCTTTGATTCTTGTATCGACACCCGAGCAAAGGCGCGCCATCAGAAAGATCGCAACGATACAGCATCGATTTGGTTTGATTTTCTGTTTGGTTCTTCGAAAGACTGAGTTCGCTAACAGAATGGGCAAGATGGGCAGAGTCGGTGTCACGCTCACTCTAGCCCTACTTCTTTCTTCTCTTTTATTTTCTCTCACACGTGCAATCAACCCTGCAGTTGCAAACCCTGCAACCATCTAAGCCTGTAACGGTCCTGCAAACCTGCCAGTCATTACTATTTAGCGTTTTGAACACGCGCTATTTGCTCGCCTACAAACGGCAGATGCTGGGTTTTTATCCATACCCTTGCGCCGGATCGACCGGCTTTAGCTTTGAATTGACTCCCTATGGGCAGGCGCAGCCAGCTGTGCTTTTCTAGGGTGTCGCCGCCTTCGCTAATTTCGCCTGTAAGCACTAGGGCCTCAAGGCCTTTGCTGGCTTCAAGCTCAAGCACACCGTTGGGCGCTAATTCATATACGCTGACGACTTCATACTCATCACGATAGAGTATTTTACTTATTACACCTGTCGCGGGCGGGTTAAATTCAAATGATGATGCAGCGTCATCTGCTCTGGCAGGTACGTTCACGTGTAACCTGTCATCTGGGTTGAATTGCCATAGCTTTACAAAAATTACGCAGCCTTCATCAGAGCCAGGTTTATGTGACGATTGAGGCGGGTTGCGAATATAGGAGCCTGCAGGAAAGTCACCATGCTGATCTTGAAACACGCCCTCAAGCACGATGAATTCTTCGCCGCCGGTATGCACATGAGGCGAAAATTCACTGCCTGGTGCATAGCGCACTATAGTGGTTGCCCGAGCGACTTCATCACCAACGCGATCAAGCGGCCTACGGTCAACCCCTGGCATCGGTGATGCTACCCAAGGTTGCTTTTGGCTGTGAACAACGACACGCTGGCTAAAATCGGAATTAATATTCATATATAGGCTCCTATTGATGTATCAATCATATCGTTTCTGGCGTATTAAGCTGCAATACTCGGGCGTTTAGCAACTCGGTCGCGCCATGCTTGCAAGTGCGTTAAGTTGGCAGGAATACCGACATCACAGAAACCACCGAATACCAAGCCACACCACAGGGTAATGTCGGCTACAGTAAATGCCTCACCCGCTACATAACTATGCTCGGCCAATACACTGTCAAAATAAGCTAAACCTGCTAATGCACCTGCATGCTGTTTTTGACCCCAATCACTATTTTGATACGTTTCTAACTCAGGGCCTAAACCGTCGGTTGCATGATGAAAGTAAGTGGCAATAGCGTCAAGCACTTGGGTTTCAGCGCGGCGCTGCATCATGCTGATGACTGCACGCTCTTTGGGGGTTTCACCGGTCAATGAAGGGCCAGCAAAATGATGATCAATGTATTCAGTGATCGCTGGGGATTCAGAGAGATAAGTGCCGTCGTCTAGTTCGAGCACGGGTACACCGGCAAAGGGGTTTTTGCGTAAAAAGGCTGCACTTCTGTGCTCAGCATTCATCAAGTCCACTGGTTTAAAAGTCACGCTATCAAGGGCGTTTTTCTCAGCTAATGCGATACGTACGCGAAGCGGGTTAGGGAAGTTCTCAACGTCATATATGATCATGGCTATCTCTTTGTTGTTTAGTACAGTTTGTTAAAGGCTTAATCACTTTCGGTGATCTTGGGCTAGTGAGACTGATGCTATTCATTTTGGTAGCACTAATTGCATCAATCTACCTACTGGTAGGTAGTTATAGTGATTGAGCTAACTCTTGTCAACGACTTTAGGGTTTACTTTGCTCTGCAAAAAACACGAAACGCTCTAGGTTTAGAGTTTTTATCTTATTAATTCAATTGCTTACAATTTTTTGTGGATGGGGTTAACCTGCTATTCTTCTGAAGAGTTTAAGGGGGATACCCTCAGAACGGTACTAAACAGATGATAGGGCGGCACCAGCTCAATTAGTATTTAGCGACTTGTACCCATGTATCTACTGATAGATAATATGCCAAACAGGAGCGCTTATGAGCAAGAAACAACTTTTACTTAAGGCCGCTGAAGCTAAGGTAAGAACCGGTGGTTACAACAACTTTAGCTTTCGTGAATTGGCCGACGAAATCGGCATTAAAAGCTCAAGTGTGCATTATCACTTCCCGACCAAAGCGGATTTAGGCGCTGAATTGGCGCGCCAATATACAGATAACTTCTTAACCCATTTAGGTGCGCCAGAAGTGTTAATTGCTGAGGGTAAAAAACCTATTGAAGTGTATTTGCAGCAATTTCAGTGCGCGCTAACTGAAGACAAAAAAATGTGCCTTTGTGGCTTACTCGGCGCTGAAACCGACGGCCTACCTGAAAAGGTGAAAGCGCAAACGCAGCGATTCTTCGAGCGAAATATTACCTGGCTAACCCAAGCCTACCAGCAAGCAGACGGCACGAGCGAGCAAACCGCTAAGGGCCAAGCGATTGCTACCTTGTCTTTACTAGAAGGAGCCATGTTGGTCAGCAAAGCCATGAACGATACTGAAATTTTCGCCACGGCTAGTGCTGGTCTATTGGCTGCACGCTAACATCCTTTACTTACACGTTCTTCCCCTTACTGGGAGTTATTGCGAAACACGATAAAATATTTTGCAATTGGCGTTGCTAATACTAATGCTGACAAGCCTTTTAAGGGCGTTAAACCGCAAGCAAAATGCCTTTGCTAAAGAATAAGCCGCGTAAGCTATCGCGTTTCAGGCGAGGCAGAGCGCACGCATAAACGCCGGATCCATATCCGGCTTTTGTCATTACGTTGACTTGTCTCACAGCAATTGTAGTTTTCACGCTTAAATAACGCTGATACCACCACCGAATGCACGGTATACATCGACTAACCGATTGAAACTTTGTTGTTCAAGCAAGGCAAGTTGATCTCTGCTCTGTAGGGCATCGCGTTGAGCTTCTAATAATTCAAGAAACTCTCCGCTTCCTGCTTCAAAGCGTTGACGTGCTATAGTCATGGCCTTTTCACTTGCCTGCCATTGGTGATGCGTACTTTGCTCTTGCTGGCGGCTAAAGTTATAGCTTTGCAGTGAAAACTGCATATCGGCTAGGGCATCAAACACTTGCTGCTCGAACTGCGCTAAGGCGATATCAGTGCTGGCATTAGCCTGACGAATACGCGCCTTGACCGAAGCCAAATCAGCTGCTTGCCAACTGATTGTAGGGGCGACGCTCCAGCTTTTAGTATCACCGCCTAAGGTTAAGCCCGGGCCAGACAAAAAGCCCAAGAAGCCGCTGACCGATACGTTCGGGTACAAATCTGCGGTGGCCACACCAATGCGTGCAGTACTGGCCGCTAATGCGCGCTCAGAGCTTGCCACATCAGCACGGTAACGCAGGTAGTTTTCACCAGGAACTAACGCGACAGGTTGCGATAGCTGCGGTAACTCTGGCTGCGCATTCAGCACTAACTCACCGGGCTTTTTAGCCAGTAATGCTGACAAAGTCGCATCTGCACGGGCGAGCAGGGTACGCATTTGCGGTACTGTGGCTTCAACTTCGAAAACTTGGGCATTAATACGCGCCATTTCTAACTCAGAGGCAAACCCAGCTTGATAACGTGCTTTTACAATGGTGCGGGTTTGGCGTAAGTTCGCTAAGTTTTGCTCGGCCACTTTCAAGCGAAATTGCGCACCGCGATAGTCACCGTAGCTAGCGGCTACTTGGCTGATAATTTGTAATTGGGCGTCATGCCACAAAATGTCGGCTTGTTCCGCGTCGGCCAATGATGCCTCAACGGCGCGTCGCACCTTGCCAAACAAATCGACGTCCCAAGTGAGGTTAGCTCCCGTGTTGTAGCCACGTAAAATAGTATCGTCGTCAGACTCAAGCATTGTCTGGTTTTTTGAGGCTGAATAACCTGCGTCTAACGTACCCATTGGCAATAAGTCGTTCTGGCTACCACGAAATATTGCATATGCACGCAACACGTTGGCTTGAGCCTGAAACAGCGTCCGGTTTTCTTTAAGCGCTTCATCAATTAAATGATTTAGATCTTCGTCACCGAAGGCTTGCCACCAGTTAGTTAGCTTTTCCGCTTGCTCATACGTACCTGTAAGCTCGATATCGTTAACTTTATTAGGCGCCTGATAATCCGGGCCTACTGCGCAGGCACTAAGGGCAACGATAAGCCCTGCGAGTGTGCCTATTTTTAACATGTTACCCATGGTCAGCCTCCTGTTTGGCGGTGTTTACTAGGGCGTTT
Organism: Paraglaciecola sp. QJM3NY_14; assembly: GCF_056173245.1. Classification (NCBI taxonomy): domain Bacteria; kingdom Pseudomonadati; phylum Pseudomonadota; class Gammaproteobacteria; order Alteromonadales; family Alteromonadaceae; genus Paraglaciecola; species Paraglaciecola sp. QJM3NY_14. Next base: position 4,894,064 of record NZ_CM149664.1, on the reverse strand, counting down.
TTAGATTGACGCTCGCCTCTTCTAGCGAGCACGTAGTAAAATAATGGGGTAAGAAGTAGTCCAAACACGGTGACCCCGATCATGCCTGAGAACACAGCAACGCCCATGGCTTGGCGCATCTCAGAGCCTGCGCCACTTGAGAACACCATTGGCACTACCCCCATAATGAATGCGATAGAGGTCATCAATATCGGACGCAACCGTAAGCGGCCAGCTTCAAGGATTGCCTCATAAGCGGTTCTCCCTTCGTCTTGCAATTCTTTGGCGAACTCAACAATTAAAATGGCGTTTTTGGTTGCCAGTCCTACCAGCACAATAAAGCCAATTTGGGTGAATATATTGTTGTCGCCCCCGGCGATAAGTACGCCGCTTAATGCTGATAGTAACGTCATCGGGATGATCAAAATGATCGCCAAAGGTAAGCTTAGGCTCTCGTACTGAGCAGCTAACACCATGAATACCAACAGGATTATCAACGGGAAGATATACATGCCTGCATTGCCCGCCAATATTTGTTGATAGGTTAATTCTGTCCACTCGTACGTCATGCCGTTGGGCAAGGTTTGCGCTAAGATTTTTTCAATCGCAGCTTGTGCTTCACCTGAGCTAAAGCCTGGTGCTGCGCCGCCATTAATCTCAGCGGTGGTAAAGCCGTTGTAGTGCATCACGCGGTCAGGGCCAGCTGTATTGTTCACGTTAATAAACGAGCCGATGGGTACCATGTCACCTTTATTGTTACGTACCTTGAGCTGGGCAATTTGCTCAGGCGTTTGTCTGAATTGCTCATCCGCTTGCACATTGACTTGATAAGTACGCCCAAACTGGTTGAAGTCATTGGCGTATACCGAGCCCATGTAACCTTGCAAAGTAGTAAATAGCTCATCAAGCGAAACAGACTGCTGCTTAGCCTTGGTGCGATCAATGTCTACATCAAGCTGAGGCACGTTGATTTGATAGCTAGAGAACACTCCGGCTAGTTCAGGCGTCGCCCACGCTTTTTGCATTACCTGCATGGTGACTTTGTACAGCTCGTCATAACCATAATTGGCGCGATCTTGAATTTGCAGCCTAAAACCACCGATGGTGCCTAAGCCCTGTACCGGCGGCGGCGGGAAAATAGCAATGTATGCATCTTCAATGGCGGCAAACTTCTGATTGAGCGCTGCTGCAATGGCACCTGCTGACAATGACGGGTCTGTGCGATCCGCAAAGTCATCAAGAGGAGTAAAAACGATACCGCTGTTGGTGCTGTTGGTGAAGCCATTAATGCTCAAACCAGGGAAGGCAACTGAGTTGGCCACTCCGGGTTGCTCAAGCGCAATGCGAGACATTTCTTTAATGACTTCTTCTGTGCGATCAAGCGAGGCTGCATCAGGTAACTGGGCAAATGCCACTAGATATTGTTTGTCTTGGCCGGGTACGTAGCCCGTAGGCGTGGTGGCGAATTGCAAACCGGTTAAGCTAACCAAGCCGATATAAATCACACCAACCAGAACACCAAAGCGCAGAACTTTTTTAACGACCCAGCCGTAGCCGTCTGATAAACGAGTGAAGAAGCGGTTAAATGGGTTAAATAACCAGCCGCCGAGCAGTTTGTCCATGCTTCGGGTCAGGGCATCTTTCTTGCTGTCATGACTTTTAAGCAATAAGGCTGATAACGCAGGGCTTAGCGTTAGCGAGTTAATCGCCGAGATAAAGGTTGAAATAGTAATGGTCAGGGCGAACTGCTTGTAAAACTGCCCCGTTAGGCCTGACATAAATGCCGTTGGAATAAATACCGCCGCTAGAACCAAGGTGGTAGCTACGATAGGGCCAGTAACTTCTTTCATGGCTTTTTGGGTTGCAGCGATGGGGGATAAGCCATCTGCGATGTTGCGCTCAACGTTTTCAACCACCACGATGGCGTCATCTACTACAATACCGATGGCGAGTACCAAGCCGAATAACGATAAGGCATTAAGTGAAAAGCCTAACAGATGCATGAAGGCAAAGGTGCCAACCAGAGATACAGGAACTGCGACCAAAGGAATGATCGAGGCGCGCCACGTTTGTAAGAACAGCACCACAACCAATACCACTAATAGTAGGGCTTCGAACAAGGTTTTAACCACGGCTTCAATTGAGCCTCGCACAAATACGGTTGGGTCATAAACAATGTCGTAACTCAAACCTTCAGGGAAGGATTTGGATAGCTCCGTCATTTTGCTACGTACATCATCAGAGATCTGGATCGCGTTAGAGCCCGATGCTTGAAAGACAGGCATGGCGGCAGCGTCTTTATTATCGAGCATAGAGCGAAGGGCATAAGTTGATGCGCCAAGTTCAACGCGTGCAACATCCTTTAAGCGGCTAATTTGGCCTTGCTCGCCCACTTTAACAATGATGTCCTCAAATTCTTCTACATCCGTCAAGCGACCTTTAACATTAATTAACAGTTGAAAGTCGCTGTCGCCACTAGGCTGAGCACCTAAGCTCCCAGCAGCAGCTTGTTGGTTTTGCTCACGAATAGCCGCCACAATATTCGCTGGAGACAAGCCCAATGCAGCCACTTTATTTGGGTCTAGCCATACACGCATGCTGTAATCGCCAGCACCGAATACGCGCACTTGGCCAACGCCGTTAATGCGAGCGAGCTCGTCTTTGACGTTCAGCACCGCGTAGTTAGACAAATACAACATGTCGTAGCGTTCATCAGGAGAGGTTAAATGTACCACCATGGTTAAATCTGGTGATGATTTTTCGGTCACAACACCTAGGCGTTGTACCTCCTCAGGAAGGCGCGGCTTGGCACGTTCAACACGGCTTTGCACTTGAGTTTGCGCCAAGTCTACATCGCTACCAATGGCAAATGTAATGGTGAGTGTCATAGTGCCATCAGAGGTGGCCTGAGAAGACATGTACAACATGTTCTCCACACCGTTAATTTCCTGCTCAAGAGGTGATGCCACTGTCTCGGCAATCACTTTTGGATTTGCACCTGGGTAGTTAGCGGTCACGACCACAGTCGGGGGAACCACTTCCGGATATTCTGTTATTGGCAGTTGCCAAACAGAAATGGCCCCTACGATAAAGAAAATCAGCGAGATAACGGCCGCAAATATGGGGCGGCGTATAAAAAACTGCGAAAACATGATTGCCTCCCTTAACCGCGTTCAGCTGAATCATTGTCTGCTTGAGCAGTCAATTCATTGCTGGTTTGGTCAAGTAATTTCTGTTGCTGACGTAAAGCAGTCAGGGCTTCTTGTGAGGTCATATCGACGATTTTCGGTTGAATTTTCATGCTGGGACGAACGCGCTGTAACCCGTTGACGACTATGGTGTCTGCAGGCGACAAGCCATCAGCCACTATGCGTAAACCGTTGATTTTTTCGCCCAATACCACGTTACGGTATTCCAATACGTTGTCTTGGTTGACGAGTAGCACAAACTTTCTATTGAGATCGGTACCAATGGCCTTTTCATCGATCAAAATTCCCTGATATGAATTGCTACCCGTCAGTTTTACCCGAGCGAACAAGCCTGGTAGTAAAGAATGATCATCATTGGCAAAGGTGGCGCGAATACGAATAGTACCGGTCTGCTGGTTGACGGCGTTATCAACAAAATCGATATTGCCGGTGTGAGAAAAGTTCGCACCGTTGGCAAGTGCCATGTAAACGGGATTACCTGTTGCATCGCGGGTATCAGAGCGTTGGCCTGATTCTGCTAATTGGGCGTACTTTAAGTAAGTTTGCTCGTCTACATCAAAGTAGGCATACATTTTATCCATTGAAACCAAGCTCGTAAGCTGGCTTTGCCCTGCGTTGACAAAGTTACCTTCGGTGATGAGTGCGTAAGACACGCGGCCAGCGATTGGCGCAGTGACTTGGGTGTAAGATAAATCTAACTCGGCGCGTTCTAATGCAGCAGATACCGAGGCAACCGTGGCAGCAGTTTGCTGTTTACGTGCTAAGCGTCCATCTAATATTTCGATAGAAACGGCGCGTTGTTCGCTAAGTGTCTTGGCGCGGTCGAAATCATTTTGCGCTTGAATCGCAGCGCTTTTTGCACTTTGTAATTCTGCTTTTAAGCGATCAACTTCGGCTTTAAAAGGGCGTGCATCGATTTGAAATAAAACGTCACCCTTGGCAACAACGGCACCTTCTTCAAACAATACGTTTTCAATGTAACCAGATACACGTGGCATTAGGGTGACCGTTTGCGGTGCTTGTAAGCGACCGGTGAATTCGTCCCACTCGGTAATACGTTCATTGACGACTTGGGCCACACTCACTTGCGGTGCAATTGGGGCCGCAGGTTGGTTTGATTCGTCTGGGTTGCCACAAGCAACCAACACAACGCTGGCGATCCCGCCAAGTAGCCAACTTTTAAAAGCGTGTTTTGTGCTCATAAGATTTATTTCCTTTGATTTAACCTGGTTCAAAATGTTGTTCTTAATAAACGTTGTTATTTATGTACTGGTCGGTAAGAATATAGATGAACGGTATTTAGTCAATCTATTTTTGTACCGAGTGGTAAGTTATTTTGATTCTATTTAATATCAGTTTTTTATAGGCCGCGGATAACGCGCAGTCATGTACTTGAGAAAAGCAATGAGACTTGAACTTTGTGTAGACTAGAGTGCCTAACCACACGGTACATAATACGCAGGCAAACGTGTTATCTGAATGTCGAAAACTTCAGTAATCTTGCCTAATCCTGCACATCATGCGGGCTACTTGTATTGTACTAAAGGGTATATAACCCTATGTAGACAAGGGTTACTTACCTGTTTACTATGTGACCATATTTACATCAGGAGCTAAAAAATGAGTGCTGTTAGTTGTACCGCCACTGTAGGAAGACCTAGAGCTTTTGACATGCAGGCCGCGCTTGAAAAAGCGTTAGACGTATTTTGGACCAAAGGATATGACGGTGCCTCTCTGTCTGATTTAACCAGCGCTATGGGGATCAACAAACCCAGTTTGTATTCTGCCTTCGGCAATAAAGAACAGCTATTTTTAAAGGCTATCGAATTTTATGAAAGCCGCCCTTGTGGTTTTTTCAAACCCGCTTTAGAGCAAGCTACAGCCTATGACGTCGCTAAGTTTATGTTGCTAGGTGCAGCGCAAAGTATGTCTGATACATCTCATCCACAGGGTTGTGTCATGGTACAAGGCGCTTTGGCATGTAGTGAAGCGGCAGCAGGCGTCAAGGAAGTACTCATTAGCCGCCGTCAACAAAGTGAATCAGAAGTACGTGACCGTTTCGAACTGGCCAAAAACCAAGGTGACTTATCAAAGGATGAAGATTCAGAAGCATTGGCTCGTTATTTATGTACCGTTATTAATGGCATTGCTATTCAGGCAAGCAGCGGGGCAACTGAAGAGCAATTAGTGGAAGTTGCCCACATGGCGTTAAAGAGTTTTCCGCGCAATTCATAGTCTTCACTCATCATCCGCCATGTTCAATTCACAACGCGTAATTCACAACGTGTAATTCACAACGTGTAATTCACAACGTGTAACTCACTAGCACAGTTCGCTGTCCGTATTTATCTGCCTATTCTACTTCTTCGAATAGGCAGAGCCTCTTTTGTCACCGCTTCAACTCTTAGTGATGCTTGCGCTAATCTTAGTGAATATAATTGATGTGCTTAAAATCGATTAAAATTGGATATTATGCAGCTAACTTCGGCTAAAAGTTAGGTTATTACATGATGCATTCATATTCGATATTAGTTGGTTAGTTTATCTCAAATCTAGCCCGTTTTTTTATCATATAAATTATGTTGATTTATACAGAAACAAAGGGCTGCAAAGATGTTAATTGCTTTAGCTTGTAGGTATAATCACAGTCAGTTCAGGCCACGAAAAACGAACACGTTTTGCTGAGTGTCATTGGTGATTTTTCGCTAATGAATTTATTTAAGCGAAACAAGTGCAGCTAATATGCAAAAGGGTGTAATACCGACACGTTCGAAGTCCCTTAAGACGTTTCTCGTCAAATCAATTTTTTACGATTTTTATACGGAAGAAAGTTATGAAGATAGTTTGCATTGGTGAAATGCTCATCGATTTTGTGTGTACAGATACCAACAAAGGTTTGGTGAACGGCGTTAATTACGTGAAAAAATCCGGTGGGGCACCGGCCAATGTGGCTGCCTGTATTGGGAAGTTAGGTGGCGATGCTGTTTTGGTCGGCTCTGTAGGCAATGACCCATTCGGTGAGTTTTTAATTAACGAAGTAAAAGGGTATGGCGTTAATACTGACCAAGTGGCTTCTTTATCTTCATCCACGACTCTGGCGTTTGTGTCATTAGGGGATAACGGCGAGCGCGAATTCGCGTTTAATCGCGGTGCTGATGAACAACTTAGCCTTGATGATTCAACTATTAACACTCTGTTAGATGATTCAATATTACACCTCGGTTCAGCCACAGCGCTGCTGGGCGGTGAGCTAGGGGATAGCTATTTACGCTTAGCTCAGCAAGGTAAGAAAAACGGCAATGTTATTTGTTTCGATCCAAATTACCGCGTGGATTTATGGCGCGGCCGTGATGCCGAATTTAGAGAAATCTGCAATACCTACTTCGCCTTGGCAGACATGGTCAAAGTCAGTGATGAAGAGTTAGTTTTATTATCACAACAAGACGATATGGCAGCAGGGTGCCAACATTTTCATGACCTAGGTGTGAAAGTAGTGTTGGTTACTCTTGGCCCAGAGGGTTGCCTAATTTCACAAAACGGCCAGCAGTATATTGTGCCGGCGTATGAAATCAACGCGGTTGATACCACGGGGGCAGGTGACTCGTTTATTGGCGCGATTTTGTTTCAAATGGCTAACAGCGCTCAAAACCAAAATTTCTATCAAGACGAATTTAAAGGGTTTATCGAATTCGCTGGTAAGGTCAGTGGCTTAGTGTGCGCCAAAATTGGTGCGATGACGGCATTACCGACTTTACCTGAAGTGAACGCAATGACGTTTGTGGTCAAAAAGAAGTAATCAACCTTAGTTTTAAGGTATCAAACATCAAAAAGGGACCAAATGGTCCCTTTTTTCGTGTCCGCGTTATTAGCTGTGAGCGCTGCTGGCAAGCCAAGCTTTAATCGATACTGAGTAAGCGCTCGGCGGTATATTCGTTAGTGATCAGCGAATTCACTAGCTTTGAGCGTAACGCACCTAAAATGGAGTATACTTTTTCTTCCCCTGCTGCCAACGCAAATACTAATTTTTCAGAGCCGACAATAAGCGGCGTACTCGCCACACGTTGGTTGATAGCGCAGTCGAGTAATTTGCCGTTTTTATCAAATACCCAGCTGATCATTTCACCCACAGCGCCGCCCGCTTGCAACTCATCTAACTCCTTTGGAGTCACAAAACCGTCGAGATGTAGCGGTGAATTCGCGCCTAAATTGCCTACGCCAACAAAGGTTACGTCAGCCTGCTGAGCCAGTTGCATGTTTTGCGCGATGTGCGGCATGGCATGTAACTGATTTTTTGCTTTAACGGTTTCAGGTAATACAGGTAATGGCATGGGGTAATGCTTGGCGTTCACTCGCTCAGCCATACGAACTACTACATCATAAGGGGAGGCAGAACCATCTGATGCCATATTACCCAATAGCGCCACAACCCTATGGTCGGGACAATTTAAAGGCGCTAATTCATCAACGCATGCTCGAAGCACTCTCCCAGTGCCCATGGCCAATGTTTTTGGCTGTTCAGATTTTAAGTGACGTTCAATCTCGTTCGCGCCTGCCTGCGCTAAACCCACGGTTGATGAGGGGTCACTAGGATCGCTCGGCACCACTTCGCAGGATTCTAAACCAAAGCGGCTGGCAATTTTATCGGCTAAATCCATGCACTTAGCAATGGGGTGATCGAGTCTGACTTTGACTAGCTTTTCGCTAACGGATAAGGCAACCATGCGCTGGGCCGATTGACGTGATACCCCTAGCTTTTTGGCTATTTCATCTTGGGTATTTCCGGCAACGTAGTACATCCAGCCTGCGCGAGCGGCATCATCTAATCGTCTGTTTTCGGCGTTGGAAAGCTTAACCACGGTTACCTCTCGATTTCTTTATGAGTAGTTAATGCAGGAGCAAGTGTGTAAAGGTCCTGCCACTGTGCAATGGTGGTAACATCGTCGGTCAGGGGAGCTTTCGCTCTGCGCCAAGGCTCCATATGACTGGCGCCGGCAAACCGGATCACATGCATGTTAGCCGCTTTTGCTGCTTGCACACCTGCGGGTGAGTCTTCAATCACTAAGCAATGCTGGGCATCAACACCCATTTTATTGGCAGCGTATAAGAACAGGTCTGGCGCCGGTTTACCGTTTTCCACTTGTGAAGCTGTGAAAATATGCGGTGCAAAGTAGCGACCTAACCCAGTAACCGACATGGCATGCCCCACACGAGTTGGTGAACTACTCGTGGCAATGCAGCGCGGGACCGCTAGGGTATCAAGTATGTCTGTTAAGCCTGACGTCGGTTGTAGTTCGGCAGTAAATGCTGCGATCAATGCTTTTTGATATTCAGGGCGAAAAGTAACAGGCAAAGCGACATTAAAGTCTTGGTATATTTTAGCCGTGACGTGTTCGAAACTATGCCCAAGAAAATGGGTTTCAAAGTAGTGATCAGTGATATCCACACCTAGAGTGCTCAGTAGAATCAGTAGTTCGCGCTTACTTAATCCTTCACTATCAATCAATACGCCATCACAATCGAAAATAACCAATTGTATGTCAGATAATTCGGGCAATGCTTGTTTTACGTCCATTATTATTACCGTTGTCGTTAATTCGCTATTAACGTCTATTTAACTGTTTTTTTAGTGGGCAGCTACTTCTCGCAGCTCTGCCCATTTTGCAGCAATTGCTCATTAAGTAAATGAATATACACGCAAATATCATTTAAACTTGGATTGAGTTATTGCCTGCGTATAAAAATTTTGCCAAAAAAAGATGCTCATAACGGCCCTTTCTTTTGTCGGTAATTAGCGGCCGTTGGCTATCGATGCACTAGTGCATTGATAGCCGCATATAGTTTGAAATGGCTGTTATTGATTTCCCTTGCTTGGCAAGGTGATCCCTTGGTCATTGAAGCGCAGTATCTTGCTTTGATCGGCACTAAGTGAAATATCATCACCATAGCTTAATGGGCAGTCTCCATTAGCTTTAACGGTTAATGTACCTACGCCATCAACCTGCACATGTAAGAAGGTTTCCGAACCTAAGTGTTCAACAACGCCGACTTTACCTGACCAAATCCCGGCATCTGCTGTAATCTGAAAGTGCTCAGGGCGAACGCCTAAACATGTTGCGCCGTCTTCCTTGGCTTGCTTCAACTCAATAAAATTCATTTTTGGTGAGCCAATAAAGCCTGCCACAAAACGATTCACCGGATGTTGATAAAGCTCTAGTGGCGTACCGACTTGTTCGATAATACCCGCATTAAATACCGCAATTCTGTCAGCCATAGTCATGGCTTCAACCTGATCATGGGTCACGTAAATCATGGTGGTTTTCAGGCTTTTATGCAGCTCTGAAATTTCTAAACGCATGTTGACCCGTAACGAAGCATCAAGGTTTGATAATGGCTCATCAAACAAGAATGCAGATGGCTGGCGCACAATGGCGCGACCAATTGCCACACGTTGGCGCTGACCACCAGAAAGTTGACCTGGTTTACGGTCTAGGTAATCACCTAAATTTAATATTTTGGCCGCTGAGGCAATCTTTTGTTCGATTTCTGCAGGCGGTACTTTGGCGCGTTTTAAAGGAAACGCGATGTTGTTGCGTACCGACATGTGCGGGTATAACGCATAAGATTGAAACACCATGGCTAGGCCACGCTTAGCAGGGGGCGTGCTTGTAGCATCTTGACCATCAATATCGATATTGCCACTGGTGGTGTCTTCTAAACCTGCGATCATGCGTAGTAACGTCGATTTACCACAACCAGATGGCCCAACAAACACAATAAACTCGCCGTCTCTGATTTCTAAATCCAGTGGTTTGATAACATTTACTTCGTCGAAGCTTTTGGTCACTTGTTCTAATGTAATACTGCCCATGATAATTCTCCTATTTCACCGCGCCGAAGGTTAATCCGCGTACGAGTTGTTTTTGGCTAAACCAACCAAGTATCAATATCGGTGCGATTGCCATCGCTGAGGCCGCTGATAGTTTGGCGTAAAATAAGCCCTCTGGGCTCGAGTAGCTGGCAATAAACGCGGTGAGTGGCGCTGCGTTTGCTGCGGTTAAAATCAGTGTCCAGAATGCTTCGTTCCACGCAAGGATCACGTTAAGTAGTAACGTTGACGCAATTCCCGGCAGTGCGATAGGCAGCAATACGTGGAATATTTCTGCACTAATACTGGCGCCGTCCATACGTGATGCTTCGAGTATTTCGTTCGGAATTTCACGGAAGTAGGTATAAAGCATCCATACCATAATCGGTAGGTTGATCAGGGTCATCACAATGACCAAGCCCAATTTAGTGTCCAGTAAGTCGAAATCACGGAACAACAAATAAATCGGGATCAACACACCTACAGGGGGCAACATTTTGGTCGAGAGCATCCACATTAATAGATTCTTGGTGCGCTTTGATTGTACAAATGCCATAGACCACGCCGCAGGGATGGCGATCAGCAAGCCAATTAAGCTTGAACCTACTGAGATAACCACTGAATTCCAGAAGTGATCGAAATAGGGAGAGCGTGCTAGCACATCCTCGTAATTTTCGAGCGTCCAGTCGAACATAAACAAACTAGGGTTAGCCGATATGGCCTCTGCTTCCGTTTTGAAGCTGGTTAATAGTGTCCAGAAAATCGGAAAGAAGATCGCTGCGCTTATCGTCCACGCAAGTAGGGTATAAATAAACTTTGATTTACCGCTGCTGTTAATAGCCATGATTAACCCTCTAAGTTCTTGCCGATGAGGCGCATAAGGAAGATAGCCACGATATTGGCGATAATAACGGCGATTATTCCGCCTGCTGAGCCGCCACCGACGTCAAACTGCAACAAGGATTGGGTGTAAATAAGATACGTAATGTTGGTTGATTCGTACCCAGGGCCGCCGCTGGTAGTGACCAATATTTCGGCGAAAATTGACAGTAAGAAAATGGTTTCAATCAAGATCACTGCGGTAACCGCACGGGATAAGTGGGGTAGCACAATGTAGAAGAACTTACTGAATGGGCCTGCACCATCAAGGTCGGCCGCTTCTAGTTGTTCTCTGTCTAATGATTGAATGGCGGTCAATAAAATCAGCGCCGCGAAGGGCAACCATTGCCAAGACACAATAATAATAATGGATAGCAAAGGTACTTGAGCGAAGAAATCCACCGGGTCAACGCCAATGAGCGTTGCAAAGTGAGCAAACAAACCGTTAACCGGGTTCATGAGCATATTTTTCCATACTAGAGCTGACACCGTGGGCATCACAAAGAATGGTGCCAATACCATAATGCGCACGTAATTTCGGCCCCAAATAGCTTGGTCTAACAAGATGGCCAAGCCGATGCCGCCACAAATCGTGATAAGCAACACACCGCCAACGAGTAGCAGGGTGTTAAAGAATGATGCAAAGAAAGCCGGATCAGTCAGGAAAAACTCATAGTTAAGAAAACCAATGAATTCCTCTGTTCCTGGGCTAAGTAGGTTGTAATCTAAAAACGAGAAATACAGGGTCATGCACAGCGGTACTATCATCCACGCTAGTAGCAATACTACCGATGGAAAAAGCATGATCTGTGCAAGCGTACGTGAATGTGTAGTCGCCATAACTGAGTCCCATTACTGAATTAAAAAGGGGGTAAGCACAGCACATTGCGCCTACCCCAAGCAAAACGCTATTTTGGGTAGCGAGCCTTGCGCATGGCGCGTTCAACGAGTCGTTGAGCGTTAGCCAGCGCTTGATCAACTGTCATCTTGCCTGCCAATGCGGCAGAAAATTGCTGACCAACTGCGGTGCCTATACCTTGAAACTCCGGGATGGCGACAAACTGCACACCTACATAAGGTACGGGCTTGACCGTAGGGTTTTTCGGGTCAACCGATTCGATTGAGGCCAGAGTAATTTCAGCAAAAGGGGCAGCTTCCATGTAGTTAGGGTTCTCATACAATGAGGTGCGTGTGCCTGGTGGTACAGCAGCCCAGCCTTTTTCTTTTGCTACCAGGGCAGAGTAGTCTTTTGACGTTGCCCAACTAATGAACTTTTGCGCTGCATCGGCTTTTTTGCTGCTTGACGGTACTGCTAATGTCCATGCCCATAGCCAGTTCCCGCGTTTGCCAAGGTCCATGTCCGGTGCCATAGCAAAACCGACTTTGTCAGCGACTTCAGAATCTTTCTTATTAGTGACAAATGCACCTGCTACTGTGGCATCAATCCACATACCACATTTACCTGTTTGGAATAACGCGAGGTTTTCGTTAAAGCCGTTTGATGATGCACCTGGAGGGCCCGACTCTTCCATCACATCAACATAATATTGCAGGGTGTCTTTCCACTCTTGAGTATTGAATTGCGGCTTCCAGTTTTCATCAAACCAGCGAGCGCCAAACGAGTTCGACATGGCTGTGATAAGCGCTGTGTTCTCGCCCCAGCCCGCTTTACCGCGTAAACAAATACCATAAACACCTGAGTCACTGTCTGTCATGGCTTTGGCCGCTTGACGAATAAACTTCCAGCTTGGCTTGGTTGGCATTTCAAGGCCTGCTTTTTCGAGCAAGTCTTTGCGGTACATCACCATAGAGCTTTCACCGTAAAAGGGGGCTGCATAAAGCTTATTATTTAGGGATAAACCACTTCTGATTGCAGGTAACAGGTCTTCCTCATCGTAATTTGGGCCTAAGCCATCTAACTCAGTGAGCCAGCCTTGCTTACCCCAAATCGGCACTTCGTACGTACCGATCGTCATCACATCGTATTGCCCACCTTTGGTGGCCACATCTGTCGTAACGCGTTGGCGCAGAATGTTCTCTTCAAGCGTGACGCATTTAAGATCGATGTCTGGGTGCTTAGCTTCAAAATCTGTGCTGAGCTCTTTCATGGTGATCATATCGCCGTTGTTAACGGTTGCGATTGTGATGGTTTCGGCGTTTGCTGAGGTACTGACGGTTAGAGCTACGCTCATGCCAAGCGCGGCGCAACTTGCTATCGTTATTTTTTTCAACATCGGGCATTCCCCTTATGTTTTTGTGAGTGACTCACTAAGCGTTGTTTTCAACTTCTCACTTAGTGAAGTTCAAGAGGCCGGCGGTAGCCTGCTATAACTTAAAACTTAACTGAAATTTCAGACGTGACGCCGTCAAAACCTGCGCCAATTTGACCGCCAGAGTTGATGCCTTCGTCTTGGTCAACATATTCAACTTTCAATAGGGTTCTATCGTTAAACCAATAACCCGCGGCAACTTGCAAACGTTCAACTGTGTTATCAGTTTGGGCGATTAAATCAGAGGTGTTTTCGGCTTCTCCATAACGGGCAGCAAGATAGAATTTACCTGGAATAATGTAGTGCTGCGCTTCGACCGTCCAATACTCAACAGATGACTCACCTTTTATGACTCTGTTGGAATCAAAAGTCGTTCCCTCAGGGTCGACTACGCCATCAGTGCCGAAATAAGTAATACCGGCAACAGCGTTACCTTGTGTATCTGCAAAGGTATAATCATCGCTCGATTGCCCTAGCATCAAAATAACGCTGGTATCTGCGTTCGGTTGATAAGCTAAGTTTAGTTGAATGGTTGTTTGGTCAAGGCCAGGCATAATACCGACGTGAGTATCGCGCTCACTGCTAGGAGAAGCAGAGAAGTTGTAGTTTTCTCCGTCACCGAAGCGATAGTTTGTGGTGGTGAGTCCGTCAAGGCTGGCAACACCATTTTCGAAACGTAGTTGGTCGCCTTGATTGGCTTGTAAGAAGTTTAAACCGACTTTGAAACCGCCAGTTAACTCTAATGTACCTTGTAGTAAATAGTTAAAGCCACGATCTTCTTGGAAAGCCTCACCAAAGCTTGAGGTCGTAATGTGACCCGTGACGTTATAGGCACGAAGAATACCGCTATCGAATCGCTCGTTGTAGCGCAATTGGGCACCGTTTTCTGCGGTGGCATAGTCGGTCATCCAGTTACCAATAAGTGCATTGCCTTGGTTGTCTGCCCCATCCTGAAAGCCTTTAAACTGAAAGGGTGAGCCGCCAATGTTACCTAAGCGAAGTGTTAGGTCAGCGTTTTCACGTTTGTATTCTGTTAACCCAAATACGTCAAACTCGATACCTGCATAGTCATTGTGAAACGAGAAGTCTCGGTCGCCATTGTTACCAAAGTCATTCGGCTCTTCGGCAATATCGATATCAGCGGTGATGTACTCGTTAATGTGAAACTTAAACATCAAGTTGGCTCTGATACGGCCAAATCCAGCTGATTGCTCTTCGTCTACTGGGCGAAAGGCCCCGTCTTTAGCCTGAATTGATTGATAATTTTGCATGGCTAAAAAATTTACATCTACTAAGCCATCAAGAAATGTAGCAGCGTTAACCTGGGCAGGTATTGAAGCGGCCATAACCGCTGCTGCAATTACACCAAGTTTATTAAATACGGATGCAGAAGGTTTATGACAGGTCTTTGAGTTAGATGCGTTGATAGCGCGTTTGGCTACGGTTGAAACGAATGTTGTTTGTCTATTTTTTAACATCATTTTGTCCTAGTGATAGTCATTAATGTGTGGTTCAAAGATCTCGAATCGAAATCATCTAACGTCGATACAACCGTTAACCATTAACACAAGCTAGAGCATAAGCTCTCTAACTGCTCTAAATGCCTGTATTGGGTATATGCCCGTATGTCGGGCATATACCCAGATCGCGTTAACATCGTCAATTGTTTTTGCTTACAAAATGTTCACAATTGCTTGGTGTTTGTAACTTAGCTCAGCAATTCAATAAGTTAGTAATGTAAAAAATGTTGCCTAAATGTTTGTTCGTTTCAGTGTTATCACGTAGTTCGAGGGACGACGGGAGGAAATATTGTTTCTGATGGCGTGAATTGAAGACGTGCTCGCTGTGAGGATAGAGCGAAATCCGTAAGAGAATTCGCTACACAATGCGCGTATCTTGATACTCGACAAGTGTTGACTTTAATGAGTCGACTACAATGTTTAGGATAAAACTTAACCAATTGTTTAATATAAAAACTTTGCAAAAATCAGTATTGTTTAGTTAAAGTTGAGATCAGGGTTTAACGTTCTCAATGCACAAATTTTGCTTTTTGTATTTGAACGCTAAAATGACTAGCCGATTGTCTACCAGTAGTAGTGATGCGGTAATAAAGGATTGATAGATGCTGTTTAGAACAATCAAGAACACAACGACCATGCTCACTGTGGTAGCGATCGTGATAGTGTGTGCTGCCGTTGTCGCATCCTCCGTCGAGGAGTACGAACAGTTATATCTGGAAGCAACACGAGCGGATCTTGATGGGCTATCAGAAAATTTAGCCAGTGATCTTGTGCCTCTTATAGCCTCTGATCCTGATATCTTTGAAGTCACAACGACTTTGTTACGATTAGACCGCTATGAACATGTTAAATATGCTGTTGTGTTCGATAAGAATTGGCAACGTATTAATGTTTATTTTGGTTCTATGTCTGTGCCTGAAGAGCTTAATTCTGCGATAAACACCAACGAGCTTAGGCTTCAACCCCATGGCGTCAACGTCAAAGACGGTGAGCTCATTGCTTTAAAGCTTGTAGGTGATGCGCGTTTACCGCTGGGTCACCTACTTATCGTTAATGACTCATCAGGTCCCTTATATAGCAGTAAACTGACTCTGCTTAAACGTGTACTACCACTCGTGTTCTTAGTACTCTTTGTGGCCATCGTGGGCTCGTTATTCATTCAGCGTCAACTATTTCTCCCATTAAGCCGCCTCTCTCGCGTTGCGAAAAAAATTCAAGATACTCACGATTATTCACTGCGAATAGACACACGCGGAAAGCAAGAGGTTGCAGAGCTGAGCCGCGATATTAATAGCATGATGGAGACCATCAACGCTGAAACGCAAAAGAACGCCAAATATACCGAACAGCTTAAAGAACAACAAAAAGCCATGGAGCGCTTGGCAAATTTCGATGGCTTGACAGGTTTGCCGAATCGCCAATTCTTCATGGAAACACTAAGGTTAGAGTTAGCGAAAGCTAAGCGAGATGAGCGTAATCTCGTTTTGATGTACTTTGATTTAGATGGGTTTAAAGGAGTAAATGACTCGTTTGGGCACGAAATTGGTGACCTAGTATTGATGGAAGTATGCCGTCGGACCAAGAGCATTTTACGCGACGGTGACTTAATCTCTCGTTTAGGCGGGGATGAATTTCTTATTTTATTGCACAACGAACCCAATGATTTGGAGTTGTATGAAATTTCAGAGCGCTTAGTCAGCGGGCTCAATATGCCTTTTGAAATTCAATCGTGGGAAGTGCAAGTGGGTGTAAGCATTGGTATTGCTCGTGCAAGTGATTCAAATTTTAATGTCAGTGAATTTGTCAGTAATGCTGACATCGCCATGTACCGCTCTAAATTAGCCGGTCGCAGCACGCACACCGTGTTTGTGCCAGAAATGATGGAGGACAATAAACGGCGTTTGTTGATTGCTAACTCTATTGCTAACGCGATTAAATTCAATGAATTCAGCATTCACTATCAAGGCAAAGTGGACGCAGACGAAAATATAGTCGGTTATGAAGCATTGATACGTTGGAAAAGCGATGAACTGGGGTTTGTATCTCCAGCCGAATTTATACCCATTGCCGAGCAAAGCGGCAAAATTTTATCTATTACAAAGTGGGTGATTAAACGGGTCTGCCAAGAGCTACAGCAAGTCCATGCATTGCATAAAAATGAGATTGTGGTGTCAATCAATCTGTCGGCCCATGACATCAAAAATACGGCTCTCGTTGAATATATCCGTGGTATGTTCACCCGGTATAACGTTGACAATGCCAGTATTGAATTTGAAGTGACGGAATCTGCCTATTTAGAAAACTTCGATGTCGCAAACCATTTTCTTACCCAGCTACGTGAAATGGGTTGTTCCATTGCACTGGATGACTTTGGGGCAGGGTATTCTTCATTGGGTTACTTGACCCAAATCGAGCTGAATACATTGAAAATAGATAAGCAGTTTGTGGATAACTTAAACATGTCGAAGCGCAGTACCTTAGTCACCAAAACTATCATTGAGATGGCTAAGCAATTGAATTTGAAAATATGCGCCGAGGGTGTGGAAACCAGAGAGCAAGCTGAATTTCTAATTGAAAACGGCTGTCATCAATTGCAGGGATACCTATTTTCCAAACCCAAAAGCTTACTTGAAATGCTTAGCGTCTAATTTTTTGCTGTCTACCCTTTAATATTTAATGTGCGCTGTAAAGTACGGTTAGTTCGTCAGGTATAGACACTCCCGCTGGTAAATAACCCACTGCACCTGGATGAGTTTTAATATATTCGAGAATAGCGTGCTCTGTGTCCATTACTCTAGGTTCTCTCTTGCGGCCTGTGAAGCGCATCTGTGCCCAGTAAGATTGAATACGAGATTCCGTTAAACCAACTACTTTAGTATTAAATAGGACGCGAGTTTGGTTCTCAGGTGGTAATGCAACCGCTTCTAACTCATAAGGTAGCGCGCCGCCCATAAACAAATTGCGTACTTGTTGGCGATTTAACTGTATTTCTTTATTGTTGGTATTACCCACTACCACTAGTGACGTGTTGGCGCTGGCTTGAAACCCGAGAAGGGTACTTAAAAATAAAGAGAATAATAAGGTCTTCATCAGAACACCCACTCTAAGGCTAACTGGTACAACATGGCCTTCCCATCAAAGGAGCTGTCTCTACTAGTGAAGAGCCCTTCAAACCCATCTCTTTCTTTGAGCATTGTGGTTTCTGCCTTGAGGGATAAATTATCCTTCCAATCCCAACGGATTCCTGCTGTATAACTTACGGTGCTGTTGCTGCCAGTTTGACTCGTAACCTGCTGATAACCAAAAGCCAATTGGTCAAGTTGCGCATTAACCCCTATTGGTATTTCAGAAATAGACTGACTGTAGCGATTTGTATCACGAGAGAAAGAAACATAAGCGACAAACGGATAGAAGTTAACCCCCCCAGACACAAAATAACCATTTGTTTTAGGGGCAAGAAACAGGTCTACTGTTCTTAGCTTGACCAATTCAGTTTTGAAGAAATAATCGACATTTTCGTAAAAAGCACTCAACTGATAAAATCTACCTACGCCCTTCATTGATAGAGAGTCAGCACTATTGATAAATCCAATGGTCCGTAATGTATCGCTTAAATTTTTTATATCTTCTTGGATAACATCCGCATGGCCTCTGTGGTATGAGGCTCTAAACGTCCAACCTCCATACCCCACTGTGCCTACTATGCCGCGTAAGTTATCTATGTCTGTTTCAAGAGTTTGTCCGAGCGTCTTAAAGTCTTGCTCTATTCCGCCTATATACGCCTCTACTCCATATGAGATATTGCTTGCTACATATTCGTACTGTCCATGAAGACCGTCGAAGTTAGGGAATAAAAACTGACGATAGACTTGCTGCGGAAGTGACACCCAATTGTATGCGAAGCCCACATCTGAAAAATCACTGTAGCTAAATATAGGAGTGCGTTGACGTCCTAATTTGAATTGCAAAGCTCTGGTTGGCGCGTAAGTTAAATAAAGCCACTCAATACCTGAATCGTTGTCATCACCTGTACGCCCAATCACTTGTGCAGTTGCTGAAAGCTTGTCGATAATCTGATAATCAGCTTGTAAGCCAATAAGGGATTGCTGGCCTAAACTGATTTTGTTTTCATAACCATTAAATTCAGCATGTTCATCATCTAAATATCCTGCCACGACCCGAGCAAAACCAGATAACTGTATATCATCCTCGTCTGCATAGGCAAAAGTAGTCAACCCGCCAAATGCAACGGTAATTAACAATAGAAAATGAAGAAGCTTAAAAATCATGTGTATTTAATGTTCTTATCGTTAGCTTAACGGCGCCGAAATACTTCATGGCGGTGCGGTGTCAAAGGCATTGATGTATCAAATGCAAATGCTCATAGTGGTTTTTCGAAAAAACGTAGAGCGCAATATTTACCGTCACTAGGGATTAATTTTTCTCGAAAATAGTATACAGCACAGTCAATCCGTCTGGTAGTGAGATATTCGCTGGCAAATAACCAACTGAGCCTACGTTGCGTTTAATATACTCCAGCATCAATCTTTCATCACGGACCTCTTTCGGTTCGGCTTTACGACCAGTAAAGCGCATCTGTGCCCAATACGACTGAATACGCGACTCCGTTAGGCCGATAACTTTGGTGTTGAATATGACACGAGTTTGGTTCTCTGGTGGCAACGTTATGGCAATAAAATCATAACCAAGAGGTGTACCCATAAATAAATTACGCACTTCATGGCGACTCAACAGTATGCCCCGGTCTTGTGTGTTGGCAACAACCGTAATCGCGTTATTGGCAAAACAAATACGTCCACTTAAACTAATAAAACCAACAATAATGAGTAGAATTTTAATCAAAATACCCACTCCAGCGCAATTAAATACAACAACGCTTCTCGGTCAAACGCGGTATTTTTAATATCAAAAAATGCGCTTTCATTGTCAGCCCCTTTTATTAAACTAACTTCCCCTTTTAATGCTAAGCCTGGCTGAATATCCCAGCGCGTACCTAGGGTATACGCTTCAGAACTGTTAACAGGTAGCTGTTCAAATATATTCAAATAGTTATAAGACAGTCCATCTAATATTGGACTAAGGCCAGTCGGAATGTCACTGGCGGGTTGCTCGTAATCAGTGGTGTTCTTCGAGTACGAAATATAAGATGAAAACGGAAAGTAATTGTACCCAGTAGAAAGAAAATACCCATCTGTATCGGGCACAAAAATAAAGTCCGCCTTGATCCGATTCAGCTCTCCTCGAACAAAGTAATCTACTGTTTCGTAATTAGCGCTGAATTGAAATACCTCTGTTACCCCAGTTGTGGCCAAACTATCAGCGCTCTGACTGAAGCCCAGTTGATTGAGTAAGCCGCTAAATTGGGTTACATCATCTAACGTTACGCTTGTCGTACCTTGGTGATAAGACCCCCTTAGGGTCCAGTTTTTAAAGCTAATATGGCTAATTAATCCATGAAATCCTGTCGTTTTTGCTTCCATTTCGCGCTCAGAAACGACGACTTTGTCTTTGAAGTACCCCCAATAACCTTCAATGTTCATCACAAACAAGGTGCTTGGTATCTCGTAGCTTGCCATCACCCCATCAAAGTTGGAAAAAAAGTGACGGGGGTAGGTTTGTTGGGGCAATGTCGCCCAAGGGTAGGCGTATCCTACATCTATGACATCACTGTAATTTAGAAAGGGAGTGCGCTGGCGACCTAGCTTGAGTTTGAGGGTATTTGTAGGAGCGTAAGTTAAATATAGCCATTCAATACCTGAATCTCTTTGTTCGCCGCTGTGCCCTATCAGTTGTCCAGTTATTGCCAGGCTATCCATCATCTGATAATCGGCTTGCAACCCGATTAGGCTTTCATTATCAATACTGACGGAATTATCGTAGTTGAGGTATTCCGCATCTTTATCATCTAAATACCCCAAAACAACTCTGGCAAAGCCGGAAAATTGCAGTTTATCTGAGGTCTCCGCGTAAATTGGATGGGCGTTACAAAGTAAAGCCAAGCCGCACACCAATACAAAATTCCATAATCGCCAGGGCATATTCAACTAAGACCTTTACTATTTAAGGTTAAATAAAGTACCTAATAAACAAAGTACTATAGACGAGTTAAGAATCAAATAAATTTGCTTGAAAAGCTAGTATACAAAAGGATGACAAATTTATTGTTGTGTCATTATTAACTGCAAATTTTGATAAAGCTTTAGTTGACCGGGGTTTTATGACACTTCAATAAAGTGACTAAGGGATAAGTACCATCTTGATATGAAAGGTGTACTCAATTGCAAGCTCAGTTAATAACCACCGCTAGGGAATAGTATAAATTACCGTTAATTGTTCCGGAACATCCATGCCAGCAGGCAGGTACCCTGTCGCGCCAACATTGCGTAAAAGGAATTGCAGCATCGAGGTTTCGTTGTCAAATTCCCTAGGGGCGCGTTTGCGTCCCGTAAAACGCATTTGCGCCCAGTAAGATTGAATTCGAGATTCAGTTAGACCGATTATCTTAGTGTTAAACAGTACTCGGGTATGATTTTCTGGTGGTAGCGCCACCGCTTTTAATTGATAGGGTATGACGCCGCCCATAAACAAGCTTCGCACTTGCTGACGGTTAAGTTGAATGGATTGGTCGCCAGTGTTTGCTACTACCATCACGGACTGAGCAGCGTGGGTAGCCGTTGAAAACACGAAGTACCATAGGACAAGGCTAGCAAAATACTTTTTCACTAAAATACCCACTCTAGTCCAAACTGATAGAGAACAGCATGACCGTCGAAGCCACCTAAATCCCTAACGGCGTAGTCATTACTGATGGCGTCATTAGCTTCAACAAAGGTCATTTCAGCCTTGAGTGCCACGTTATACTGCCAATCCCATCGAATTCCTATTTTTGTTCCCTTAGACTCATCGTCTGGGAAGAGATCTAAGATGCCGAGATAAGTTGCTGCTAGTAAATCTAGCTCAGGTGATACGCCAAACGGGATCTCGTTGGCTAGATGCTCGAAGTGTAAGTCTTTTCTCCCATACGAGATATATACCGTATAGGGGTAAAAGTTATAACCCGCAGAGATATAAAAGCTATCAATATCAGCGAACAGCCCCCCAGCGCCAGTCATTTTGGTAACTTCACTGCGTAAAAAATAATCTAGATCCTCGTAATTAGCGCTGAGTTGATAGAATTGCAGCAACCCGTTTGCGTTTAACCAGTCAGCATTGTTTGTAAATCCGAATTGACGAAGTAATTGAGCGAATTGGGTAGCCTCGTCCTGCTCTATATCGATGTCTCCTTGACCATACGAAGCACGTAAGTTGAAGTTTCTATAGCTCACACTGGCGTTAACGCCAAAAAGCCCGATCACTTGGGTGTCTAAATCCTGGCTATCTAAACGTATTTCATCATCAAACCTGCCCCAATAGCCCTCATAGTTAATCTGCCAATCATTCAAGGTAAATTGATAATTAGCTAAAACACCGTCGAAAGTAGAGAAGAAAGCCGTGTCGTAAACTTGTTGCGGAAGGGTTAACCAAGGATAAGCAAAGCCCACATCGAGACTGTCGCTGTGATTAAAAAAAGGTATGCGTTGTCGGCCAAGTTTAACTTGTAAGGCGCTATTGGGGGAGTATGTGAGGTAGAGCCATTCTAATCCTGAGGAGCGCTGATCATCTGTATAGCCAACGACTTGCCCGGTAAATGCTATTTCTTCACTCAGCCTATAGTCTGCTTGTAACCCCAAAAGTGATTGCTGGTCGATACTGAGGCTGTTGTCATAGCCTACATACTCAGCATTCTCATCATCAAGGTAGCCCATTATCACTCGGGCAAAACCAGAAAATTCTAGCGGGTTTGGCGTGGCTGCGTTGGCCAAAGAAGTACTCAGGGTAAATGAAAGACAGACCACTAAAGCACGCAATACAACAATATCCATATGGTGGTTACTCTTACATTAAAATTTTTATACTGTTTTGCACTTTGGGTATTTTAAATACGAAAAACGCCAACGAAAACACTAAGATACTGCTTTAGTTCGTTTTTTAAATCGCCTTCCATTAAATCATTTTCAATCCCGCATTGCATTGATAATGCACGCAATAATCTATCAAGGTTACTCCTTTTAGATATGCGTATGACAATTTACCGAACCGTGTACAAAACAGTCAACTCATTAGGCACTGATATCCCTTCAGGCAAATAGCCTACAGCACCAGCATTATTGATTAGATATTCTAACATTGACTGCTCGTTGCTAAATTCTCTTGGTGCTTTTTTACGTCCGGTAAAGCGCATTTGTGCCCAATAGGATTGAATACGTGATTCTGTAAGGCCTACCACCTTGGTATTAAACAAAACGCGCGTTTGGTTTTCCGGCGGCAAAGCGATGGCATCTAAGTCATAAGGTAAAGCGCCACCCATAAAAAGGTTGCGTACTTGTAGACGATTCAGCTGCAAGGACTTATCTGAGGTATTGGCCACCACAATAATCGCTTCAGCGGCCTTCAATGAGGGGGTCAACACCAGCGCGCATGTGACAAATAGAGCGAGGAATTTTCTCATTAAAATACCCACTCCACACCAAACTGATACAAGATTGCGCTGCCATCAAAGTTGCCTAAATCTTTTAATGCAAAGTCGTTACTGACTTTATCAGCATGTACATAAGTCATCTCGCCTTTCAAAGCGACATTGTAACGAAAGTCCCAACGAAGACCGATTTTTGTTCCTTGGCTTTTATCATCAGGAAAGCCCGCAAGCACAGATTCATATGTGGCGGCGAGTACGTCTAAATCGGGGGAAATGCCGTACGGAATTTCATTCGCTGGGTGGTCATAATATACGTCGCGTTCACTGTAAGAAATGTAAATGGTATAAGGATAAAAATTGTAGCCAGCAGAAATATAAAAACTGTCGATATCAGGAACAGGGCCACTTTCACCCACCATTTTCGCTACTTCACTGCGTACAAAATAATCTAGGTTCTCGTAGTTGGCACTTAATTGATAAAAGCGTATCAAGCCATCTGGGTTGAGGGTTTCAGCACTTTGGGTAAAGCCAAATTGATTCAGCACTTCAACAAACTGCGCCGCACCAGGTAGAGTGAGGTTGGCATTGCCTTCGTTGTAGGCCGCTCGAAACGTCCAACCGTTATATGCCGCACTTGTATTAAAGCCGTACAACCCAGTCACTTGGGTATCAATTTCACCACTTGCTAAATATATTTTGTCATCATAACGCCCCCAGTACCCTTCAAAATTCATAACCCACTGAGCAAAAGAGTATTCATAGTTCGCCAGCACACCTTCGAAAGTTGAAAAGAAAGCGGTGTCGTAAAACTGCTGGGGCAAGGTCAGCCAAGGGTAGGCAAAGCCAACATCTAAACTATCACTGTAGTTAAAAAAGGGAATACGCTGTTTGCCCAGCTTAATGCGCAACGCTTTGCTGGGGGTGTAGGTTAGGTAAAGCCACTCTAGCCCTGAGGCGCGTTGCTCACCCGTGTGGCCAATGACTTGGCCAGTAAGGGATAGTTGATCGTTAAAGGTGTAATCTGCTTGTAGCCCAATCAGTGATTGCTGATCTAAGCTAACACTGTTGTCATACCCAACATACTCAGCGTCTTTGTCGTCTAAATAACCTAAAACCACCCGAGTAAAACCAGAGAACTGCAGTTTATCTTCTTCTTCGGCTTCGGCGTAATGTGCAACGCTGGGGAGCAATAATGAAATAAGTAATACGAATGTGTTAGCTGTTTTCATGAAGCAGGTAATTAGCTCATTAAGGTTGTGAAATGAAACATCTTTATAGTAAAAGTACTAGAGCATCGCCTAGTGTCAAACTCTTTTGAGAGAAAAAATGAGCTGCGTCAACGCCTTTTACTTAGTGAGATGAGTGGTTAAATCGACACTTTCACTACGTTGATAATATTTCCCCATCGTTAAGGCTGGCACGGCGTGAAGAAGCTTTTATTTTCAATTATTTATATCGGCACAGTGATAGAGTTCATAAGCGTTAATACATGCTGCATTAGCCTAAAGTACTAGTCTGGGATACAGCTGATGTCAGAAAAACGGTGTGTGGAACCTTGAGACTCCCCGACTGATAAATGCGAATTACTCATAACGTTTTTTGCCCACATCTGTTGCTTGTCAGCGATTCAAGATAGGCTATAGCCCAAATTCGTCAGTTGTAAGCAAAACCACATGGAGCTTTTTAGCAGTGAGCTGGTCAGCCCAGCGCTCTCCTTATTTTTAATTATTCTTGCGGGTTTCACCTCATTTTTAACCGCCGCGATGGGAGCAGGTGGCGGGCTATTGATGCTGGTGGCTATGGCGTCTTTTATGCCAATGGCCGCGGTTATTCCGGTTCATGGGCTGGTGCAACTTGGCTCGAACGCCAATCGCATGTTGCTTACCTACCGTTTTATTGACATCAATATGCTGAAGTATTTTGCTGCAGGTGGGCTTTTGGGCGCATTGATGGCGTCATTTGTGGTCAGTGATTTACCGCTCGATTGGATGAAGTTAGTCGTAGGCGTGTTCGTGCTATTTCTATTGTGGGGCAAAAAACCCAGCATTAAAGAGTCCAGCCCATTTGGCAAAGCAATGGCCGGGCTTGTCACTACGTTTTTATCTATGTTTGTGGGCGCAAGCGGGCCATTAGTCGGCAGCTATCTGCATACCAAAGGCTACGACAAAATGCGTTTTACGGCCACGTTCTCATCCAGCATGACCATGCAACACACCCTAAAAGCACTCGTTTACGGTGTGGCAGGCTTCGCATTTTGGCAATGGTTGCCCTTGGTTGTGGCTATGATCGCCGCAGGTGCTGTAGGCACATGGTTGGGCCTAAAATTACTGCATAAAATACCCGCCGCGAAGTTTCAGCGCTTGGTGCAAATTGTGCTATCTGTGTTATCCATAAACCTGATGTGGCAAGCGGTACAGGTATTGTTTTTATCATAGTGAAAGACGATTACGCCAAGTACTCAGCTGTGTCGCTAGCCTGAGCTCATCACTTACTAGAGCGCGCGCGCATGAAATGGATTTTTTTGCGCCTTGCTAATAAGTGATCTTTGGGGCAATGTAGCTCGCCCAATATCCAGCCACCTTGGCCACCTTGGCCACCATCGCCGGTTTTTATGTCACTTGCCGCATAAACGGTGTCGCAGAGTTTACAATGCACTTGCCCTTTACCTGCTTCAATCATGTCACTGGCGATATACTCAAAACGATCAAAAGAAGTGGGCACCACATTACACACAAAAAGGGTGGGGTCGTAGGTGCGCAGCCAGCGATGAATATAGTGCTCTTGGGTGTTTGGGAGCCTAGGCGTGTTCACCCAAGAGATAGTATCATCGCTGTCATTCGCGTTATCGTAATCGCTCGATTCGCTGCTGTCTTGCTGACTATCTTCATCACTGAGATTAACGCTCTCGTCATCGCTGTCGCTGACGCTGGTATCCAAGGAAACCGGCTTAGGGTTTAGCCTATCAAAAACCACAGGTAACAAATCAGCCATTTCAAAAATAAAGCGCCCATCAAGTCTTTCACCGTAAATATCTGTGCCCTTGTACATGATATGCGAGCCACACTGGGGCAGTGCATCTACGAACGTAAGCCATTCTTGATGTGCCCTCTGGGCTTCAAGTGGGGCATTGCGGGCGCTGTTTTTCACTATGTCAGGGTCAACCGGTCTTGGCTGAGGCATCACAAACTCAGGTAGCGTGATAAAGCGCGTTTTGTCTGCGCTTTTAAACCACTTCCAATACAGCACAGGCCAAACAAGAATATAAGTACCGGCCCGCAACAACATGAGGCTCGGTGACGCAGGGCGTTCCACCCTGTCTTTGTAAAACCACCAAAACCCGGCAAAAACCAAAGCAGAAAATATCCCAATCAAAAGATAAAACATAAGATAAGTCACAGTGTTGTTACTCCTTTAACGTACTGAAAATCCTGAGATTAGTATTCTTTATACAGTTTCTTACCCACCTAGTTGGAAATAATCAAACAATTTAGATGGTAAAGGCTTGTGAAGCTTCCAAGTTACATTCATGGGGGCCTCACCTTGATGCGTTTGATAATCTAATTTACCAAGATAATAAAATGGTGATGCGGTCCCTGCTGTTAGTTTATTTTTTCTAACAAAAAGATGAACGTTCGAGTGCCTTTGGATTGCAAGACCTTTAGTGCTTTCACTGCGGGTACGGCCTTGACTTTGCCAATGGAACGTTGATGGATCGACAAAATAGTCATGGTATTGGTGTTCAGCTGCTTTACCTTGTTTATTGAGTGTGACCAATAAAAATTGTTCCTCACACCCTTTAGGTCTTATATGGCCTGCTTCCCATAAGCCTTTGTTGAATTCTAAACCAAATATGGGAGGAATACTTTGGCGCATAAACTCACGGTGAATAAATATATCGGCAGGGTCAATTACTGATTTAAGGAACGCTAATGGCTTCATTTCCTCATTTGCAGCCATGGGCTCATAATCTGGGTTTTGAGCAATAAGCTGATATTGTTGATCGCTTGATTTAGATATGTTTCTTAATAAATACTGATCGTCACCTGTCATGTCATAACGTTCAATTGCAACTGTTTTTCCACTTATGCTGCCAGCGTGTTCGGGACTAAAGAGTTCCAGTAACAGTAAATCCCCGTGCTTAATCGGGTGTTTTCCACCATTCATTGAGTCGCCAGTCGCATTCGCTACGAAATGCTTAGTGGGATCTAACTTACCATATGATTCAGGCACATCAACGGTTTCAATAATTTCGTGCTCGCTACTTTTAAAGTGACCGCACGCAATTTTTAAATCAGTAAAATAGGGAATCGATTGTTGCGAAGATACGTCGAGCTCAAATATATTTGGAGCACTTCTCTCAGACGCTTGTGTCTTAGCACTCAAGCGTTGCTCGTACTGTAGGAAACGATAATTCACTAGTTCTTGTATCATTACTGAAAACACAGCCTGCGTATTTGCAGCTATTTCAAATAATGTTTGGAATTCGTTATCTTCAACTGCGAAAAAGGATACGGTGGAATTACTATTCCCTCCGATCCAAGCGTTTACTGGGTTATTTCTCCAGTAACGCGCCCACTTAACCCCATCAATTTCAGTTTTATTCCTGAATTCATCTGGGATATCTACTTGCAAAAGAGGGTGACGTTTAAATATCTGGAATGAGCGTACAGCCAAAGAATCCAATGGCGTTGGATTCGTAAAACCTTCTAACTCGAGCATTGCTTCAAGTAGAACAAGCTTAAATGATTTGGTTAGTCTAGTTGTTTCTACTTCCAATAGGAATGGTTGAAGGCTACTGAAAATAAGCCCCTCAGTATGCGTCAAGTCTTCTTGGTGTTGAACAAATGCAAACCAGCTCCCGTGCTCATTGCGCACACGATCAACAGCTCCGCCTGCATGGTAAAACTCAGATAAAGATGGCCTTCTGCCTAAGGATTCTTTAAGGCCTAGGTATACATCAATTTGAGTGTCAAAATTGTTATCTATTAATTGCTGTAAAACGTCTATCGCGGATAGCTCTATGTTAACAAAGCAGCCTCTTGGTAACTGTAATGCGCCACTCTTCAAAGTGGAAATAAATGCTTTTCGAGCATCGTTTGTGCTCCCTAATTTGAAAAGTGAGTCAATTTTTCGGAAAAAACTGATGTGGTTCCCGATGAAATCTAAAATAACTAAATGTTCTTTATTTGTTTCGTTAGATTTACGTAATCCCCTTCCTAATTGCTGTAAAAAAATAATTTTTGAATCGGTAGGGCGTAACATCATTACGGTATCAATTGAAGGGAGGTCTACTCCCTCATTAAATAAATCAACTGAAAAAATTATATCTATCACACCAGCTTTAAGCTGGTCGAGTGCGACATTTCTAGGCATTTTAGAGTTACTGTGCACCGAAACAGCTTTCACACCATTTTGTATGAAGTAGGCGGCCATAAAGTCGGCATGCTTAGTCGAAATACAAAAACCTAGCGTTCTACTCTGTTTGTGTTTTTTCCAATATTTTAAACTGTGTTTTGCACGGCCGGTAGTAGCTAATTTGTTCTCAAGTTGTTCTGGATCAAACTTCCCATTGCGCCAGCTGATTTCTTTGTAATCAACAATATCTTTAATGCCTCTATAATCGAATGGACATAGAACTTCGGATTCAATTCCTTTAAATAAATCGTATTCAAATACAAGATTATCATCGCAAAGTGAGTATATATCTGACTGGTCCGTTCGCTCAGGAGTTGCGGTTAACCCGAGCATAAAGTGAGGGGTAAAATATGACAGTAATTTCTGGTAGCTATTCGCAGAAGCATGATGGAATTCGTCGATAACAATATAATCAAAATCATCTGGGAGAAATACTTGCAAATGCTGCTTTTTACCTAGGGTTTGAATTGACGCAAACAATAGATCGACGTTTTTTTCTTTGGACGTTCCAGAGTATCGGCCAATTCTCCGATTTGGGAACATTTTATTAAATGTTTTCTCAGCTTGATCTAATATTTCTTCTCGATGTGCAACAAACAAAATTCGTTTTGCACTTATCTGTTGAGCGTCGAATGCTGATAACCAAGTTTTACCCGTTCCAGTAGCCATTACGACCAAACCACGTTGGTATCCATTTGCTCTTGTTTCGTGAAGAGCAGTTAAAGCTTGTAGCTGAATTAAATTTGGTTCTGGAGTCGCCTCAAATTCTTCATTCTCAGAATCAGCGATCAATTTGACTGGGAGTGTTTTCGGGATCCGGTCTTCATATTTATCAATCCAATCATGACTTAATTGTACGCAGCGAGGTTCAACGAATAGATTTTCATATTGCATTTGAACCGCCTTAAACTTCGCAGGTTCAGCGCTTAGAGCAATACTGAGGTTCCACTCGAGTCCATCTTGTAAGGCCGATTTTGATATATTACTCGAGCCTACAAAGGCACAACCTTCAATATCTGGAGTATTAGTATTTTCCAAAAAAATGTAGGCTTTCATATGAAAGCTTTGTTTTGCTTTAGATTCAAAAACCTTAATTTGAGCGCCACGGGATTGAAGTAATGTTAACTGACGCAGCGCTCTTGGTTCAGTAATCCCCATGTAGTCACCGGTTAAGACCCGCACGTCCGAACCACGCAAGAGTGCATCCTCTAACGCTGAAAAGATTAGGTTCAAACCAGATTGGCGAATAAATGCAGCTGCAATACTAATAGAGGAAGCATAATTAATCGCTTGCAATAAGCTTGGTAGGAAAGGGTCATTCCCCCCTACGGTGATATGCCTATCTGGAAATGCGCTCATATCAAGCCTCAACCTTACGACATAAAATATTTACCCAGACTTGAACTGAACTTCGAAGTGGTTTTGTTTCTTCCCAACACTCGATGACCTCAAAACCATCGTGGTTTTCAATTAGAGATACCAAGTTGGAGGTTGTGTAGTTATTAAAGAAGCGCCCTTTAGAATCGGTAGATTCGCTATCTCCGTGTTTGAAGGAGGCATATAGAATTCCGTGGTTCACAAGTGAACGATGAACGTTAGTTAATACATTTGATATTTGGGTTTTGGGGCAGTGCAGCAAACTAGCGCATGCCCATACTCCATCAAATAGGTTATGAAAATCAAGATCTTGAAATAGCTTGACCTGTACCGGTTGGTTTATACGTTTTTCTGCAATTTCCGCTAGGCTAGGACTTCCATCAACAGCCGTTACGATAAAACCTAAATCTATGAAGTTGGCAGAGTCACGCCCTGCTCCACAACCTAAATCCAATATATGCGCGTTTGCAGGAAGTAAATTGAGGAAATTTGAATATAAATTACTTACGTCTATATCTTGGGTTTCATTGGCATAGGGCTGAGCAAATTGCTCGTAATACTCAGTAAGACTAACGATTGATTTGTACGCTTGGACAAGTGGGATATCAGCCTCCGCCCAATCGAGAAAATCTAATTCAACAATTGAAAGCCACTTAATTTGGTCATGATCGTTGAGTTGTATTTGACCACTTACATGCTCTACTTGATAAGCCATAAGGTGAATAGTTTTACTTCCGTAAGAATGATAATTATCGCCTACGTAGTTAACAATACGTGTATCTATTCCGAATTCTTCTTTGAGTTCTCTAACTAAGCAGCTTTCAGTAGTTTCGTTTGGCTCGACTTTTCCCCCCGGGAATTCCCACAGACCAGCCAGATGAAGCCCCGGCTTCCTGCGTGCGGCAAGAACTCTGTTATTTTTAACTATTATTCCGGCAGAAACTTCAATAGTAGATGGCATGAAAAAACCGTTGTCCTTAACTTTAATTTCTTTCCTCCAGGTTAACTTATTTCATTTTTTGTTGCTAATACAATGAGTTCAATAATTTTCACACTTACTAAGTGGATTCAAAAAATGGTTTGCTACTCCACTACGAGAGGAAAGTTGCGCTTAAAATTTACTAATATTCAAACTATTCTAGAGATATACCAATCGTCTCAATTGCATACTTAATTTACCGTGATGAACATTAATGCTGACTCTAATGCTCTGACATAATCGATGCTCTCAATGTTGTTTTACAGGATGTATTTGAGTGAGAATACTAATTTTGATCGCTTTTTTTGTTGCGAGCGCTAGCGTAAATGCAAAATGTGATTACGAGAAAGAGCGAGCTGATTACTGGAATGAGCAACTCAAAGAAAAAGTGACGGAGAGAAGAAGGGAACGACATCGCGAGGCTAAAAACGAATTTTAGCCTGTTTGCGTGTTGATAAGAGTGACAAGTCAGCTAGCAGTAATGCTAGCTCGAGTTACTTTACTAATAACGGTCAGACTTCAATGTATAAATCATCAAACAACTATCGCCAAAAAAGCTATCCCAAGGCAATGAATGTACAAGTTTCCAATTACGTTAATTTTGAAGGGAAGAAAAAATTGGCGTGGCAGCAATACTTTAAAGAATCACCTCAGTGCTTGTACAACAGCGGCGACATGAAGGTGTTTGTCGCTTGCTCGAAAATTCGCAAGCGAGAACTGAACACATTCAACGCTAGATGGAATGATAAGACAGGCCAATTAAGACCAGTGGAGTAGCTTCATACTTCAATGTATACAAAAACAACCTCAACCCAAGACACGCTGGCACAGAATAATACCTGCGATCAGCGCAATCGCTGCGGAGCCGGGTGCGACTATCAAGCGTTGCCAGTTTGGATGATTGCGCCATCTTGCGAGTAATATAAATGCGACAAGTATGATCGCCAATTGAGTGAGTTCAACACCAATATTGAAGCTGACGAGGGCTAACACTAGACCTTGTGAGGGGAGCCCGAGTTGGCTTAAAGCGGAGGCGAATCCTAGGCCGTGTATTAGCCCGAATAGGATAACGATGATGAGTCGCCACCACGGGCTGGGTCGCCAAAATATGTTTTCAACCGCGACCCAAAGTATTGATAAAGCGATGATAGGCTCGATGATACTCGCCGGGATCGCGATAGCCCCAAACGCCGCTAAGCCAAGTGTTACCGTGTGGGCAATGGTAAAGCCGGTGATCCAAATCAGCAGGTAACGTACTTGGGTGATCCCCAAAAATAAACCGAGTACGAATAGGGCGTGGTCCCATCCTTGGGGGATAATATGAATAATGCCTTGCCACACATAATGTAGCCATTCGCTGTCGTTTTCACTTTGCTGGATGCGTTGGTGTGGTTTTAGATTTTCTGGGTGTAAGGCGAACGTTGGGCTTTGTTGGTCGCGCACCAGCCAGCGGTTTAGGCTTCGGCCGCTTGATACTTGTGTGATACTGATAGCGATGGGCTCTTCAAAACTAAACTTGCCAGTGAATTTGGCGCGTAGCTGCGCCGCTGAGCCCTTTGGTGCGCTGGGTAGAGTTGCAGTAAATACAAACTGGGTCATAGGCCAGCTGAGATCAGACATAAATTCATCTTGTGATAGGTCGCTAGGTAAGTCTATTTGGGTGAGTTGCCAATTCAGCGGTTGTTCGCCAAGGGTGATATCACTCGCGGAGATTAACTTTTGCGCCAAAGCGCGAATATTGGGGGCGTTTAACGGCGCTGTGCTGCGGGATAATTGGTAGTAGGCTTCACTGCTGCCGGTTTCTTTGGTTAGATCGACTGTAACCTCAAGGGATGCATTGTGCTCGTC
Source organism: Paraglaciecola sp. QJM3NY_14 (assembly GCF_056173245.1). NCBI lineage: Bacteria > Pseudomonadati > Pseudomonadota > Gammaproteobacteria > Alteromonadales > Alteromonadaceae > Paraglaciecola > Paraglaciecola sp. QJM3NY_14. The sequence continues at coordinate 4,861,187 of NZ_CM149664.1, read as the reverse complement.
AATTTGGCTTAAGGTGACGCGGGTCATGTTGAGTAAATGCGCCTCCGCCGTTGGCGCAACTAGGGCTGCTAACAACAAAAGTATTATTAGCCCTGCTTTCCCGTTTAGCCCTTTTAGCTGGCAAAGTGCAGGGTTGCTGGGTGTGTTGCGCTGCATCATCACCAAATAACGGGGTGGGTTTCGCCAGTCGTGACGTTCACTAAGCCGCCTGGATTACCTTCGTAAGGGGCGACGAGCTGCCACTTCCACGGTGCGGCAGTTAAAAATGCAAAGCGCATACGCTCGGGCAAGCCGGGCATGCCAATCCATTGCATGTTGTCGGCTTGTTGTTGTAGGTGCTCCATTTCTGCTGCGACTTCGGTGACTGGCCTTGAGGTCATCAAACCGGCAATGTCCAATTTTACCGTGGCCACGACTTTGCCTTCTTTTACCAGTGCCCAACCTCCGCCAAGGTTGGCGACGGTATTGGCGGCCAGTGCCATGGCTGCGTCGTTATTGCCGACACTCCATATATTATGTAAGTCGTGTGATTGAGAGCTAGCGAGTGCTGAGTTAGGCGTTTTAGGGCCAGCATTTTGCCAAATCATTTTAGATACTGCGGCGGTGCCGTGGTAGCGGTCTACCACCGCCACTTTTATAAGGTTATTGGCGGTATCTGCATCTATTGTACCTTGCGCCGAAACGGGCAGGGTTTTGGTGATGAAATCAGGCTTAAACCAGAAAGGCTGCAACACCGCAGCTTGCACGCTTTCTTTGCCTTGAGGGGCGTGAATAGCGAAGTCTTCTGGGGTTAAGGCGCGGCCCACATTCATGGTTTCGGTTAGCCATTGTGGGTAATCAATGTCAGCGATAGGCAGTTGGTATTCATCCTTAATGCCTGCTAATAGGCCATTGGCATACACTCGTTCAATTGCCACGGTTTCTGGATTGCTCAGTAACACGATATCGGCATAGCGACCGGGGGCGATTGAGCCTACTAAATGGTCGATATTAAAGTGGCGCGCTGTGTTGTAGCTACCGAGTTGGTAGGCAATTTCGGTGGGAACGCCGCGCTGAATAACGTTGCGAATGTTGTAATCCATCGAGCCGAGTTGCAAGGTGGCGAACACATCTCTATCGTCAGTGGTGACGGATACATTACTCCAATCTTGTAGGTTCATTTCGAGCAGTTTGGGGAGCAAAGTATCGAATGCGGCGTGTTTCACTTCTAAAAATATACCCCGGCGCAGCTTTTCAATGCCTTCTTCGGCTAGCCTGACTTCATGGTCAGAGGCTAAACCAGCGGCGGCAAAGGCGCTGATATCAGTTTGCGAGGTTAGGTTCATACCGTGGCCTTCTACTACGCCGCGGTTATCGTAGGTAGCTTGGATCATCTCCCAAATACGTTGGTGACCACCGTTATCGGCATTGATAATCGCTGACCAGTCCATGACTTCACCTAAAGCAACCACGCGCAAGTCTTGCTGCATAAAGTCACTCATTTCTTGATAGCCATAATAGCCACCGCCTGATTCATAAACGGTAGGCGGTGTGGCTGAGCCAATGGCCGGGAATATTTTTAACGGGCTGCCTGCTTGCTCGGCGGCTAGCCAAAAGTCGACGTTGCGGGTGCCAATGACATTCGACACCTCATGGGAGCCTTCTACTGTCCATGTGTTCCCTTGGGGAATGACCAAGGCGGCTTCGTATTCAGGGGTTAAATAAGAACTTTCAATGTGTTTATGTGACTCGCCAAAGCCAGGCACGGCCCATTGTCCGTTAGCATCAAATTGCTCTGTTACTTGGCCTTGCCATGTGCCGGTATCGCCAACCCAAGCAATGCGGCCTTTGGCAATAACAATATCTTGCTTGGGTATCCATTCTTGGGTGAATACGTTTAACAGAGTGGTGTTGCTGATGAGCAAATCTGCTGGCTCGCGCCCTAGTGCTACTTGGGTTAGAAATTGACGGGTTTTAATTTCAGGGCTGAATTCAATATCACTTTGGGTTTTATCCTGTGTTTCGTTCGCTGTTTTATTGGGGGGCGTTGAAGGGGAGCACGCGGTGAACAACAAACTGCCTAAGCCGAAGAGGCTCGCGGTAAAAACCAAACGAATAGTAGGTGTCACGGTTATCTCCTGAATTAAAACGCACTAACAACGGGCTGAGGTGGCGAATATGCACCATAGATGCCAGAAGTTGACTATTTGGACAGGTTCGCGTAAGCCTAGGGAATTAGCGCCTTGATGACCCTGACTAGTTTGAATGAGGTCAGGGGATTTGCACTAAATTAAGGCAAAAGAAAGCAAGACACCCATCTTAATGCACTATAGCTAATACATAGTCTCTAGAGACCCCAGGTATTATTGGGATTAAGGATTTACAACATTAACGGTTGCTAACGCTTAGCTTTGTTCGTCGCTTTTGTCCGCGAAAATAAAAGAGAGGTTTCTTGGCTCACCCTATGGATTAAATACTGACTGTTGATATAAATGAATCCGTGTCGTTGAAAATGCCAGTTAAGGGGAAAGCTGTTTGGTTTTAGCTTTGGATTGTATTAACATTCCCCGCCAATAAAATACTACATGTTAGAGCACTACATGAGTCAGTTTGCAGTTATCGGGTTAGGTCGTTTTGGGTTGGCGGCGTCAATAGAGTTGATGCGTCTAGGGAACTCAGTTATCGGCGTCGATTCAGACTCTAAGTTGGTGAATACGGTATCTGAGCAATTGACGGTATCGGCCATTGCTGATGCCACTGATGAGAGCTCACTGAAAGAGTTGGATATCGGCTCCTGTGATGCGGTGCTGGTTGCTATTGGTGAGAGCCTTGAAGCTAGTATTTTATGTGTTCTATTACTTAAATCACTTAACGTAAAAGAGATTTGGGTAAAGGCGACGACTAAACCTCATCATATTATTCTGACTAAGTTGGGTGTGTCTCGGATTATTCACCCTGAAGAAGAAATTGGCGTGCGTGTCGCTCAGTCGCTTAATTACCCTATGATGAACCAGTACATGCCCATTGGTAATGGCTTGTTTATTGTTGAGGTTGAAATCAAATCACACCATCCAGATATGTCGGTTAAAAAACTACTTAGTAAAGCCGGCAAAGACATTGAGCCTATGTTGGTGCGCCGCAATAGCACTATCATCAAACACATAGATGGTGACTTTCAATTAGCCGTGAAAGATTCACTCATATTAAGTGGCTCTTTGGCTGCGTTGAAAAAGATAGCGCCTGAGTTCTATGCTAAATGAAGCCTTGGGATCCGAATGTTAAACCCTACAAGTTAGCAAAACGCCAATCGAAGCTTCATATCCAGTTAAGCCCTCCTGCTGTACTTTTTCTAGGCTTTATTCTACTGATTTTTGTTGGTGCAGGGTTGTTAATGCTACCTATAGCGTCGACCGTTCAAACCCCCTTTATCAAAGCCCTTTTCACGGCGACCTCGGCTGTTACTGTAACAGGCTTGGTGGTACTGGACACGGGGACACACTTCACCACATTCGGCCAGATAGTTATTGCTGGCTTGATACAGGCCGGTGGACTGGGGTTTATGACATTTGCCGTCGTGGCGGCTATCAGTTTGGGCGCACGCCTAGGCCTAAGTCAGCAGATATTGATGAAAGAAGCACTTGATCAAACGAGTATGGAAAAGGTCGTGCAAACGGCCAAATTTGTTTTGTGTTACTCGTTTGTGATTGAGCTGGTGGGCTTTGTATTATTAACCCTCGTTTGGCTTGAGGAATACGGACTGAGAGAGTCAGCTTATCAAGCGTTCTTTTACACTTTATCGGCCTTTAATAACGCGGGTTTTGCTTTACGGAGTGACAGTTTGTCGGCCTACTCGGCGAGTGTTTCGGTCAATATGATTATTACTGCCTTGTTTATAATTGGAGGTATCGGATTCGCTGTATTGATTGATATCAAAACGAATAAACGCTGGCGCAAATTGAGTGTGAATACGCGTATCGTGTTGTTGGCCACACTAACCATCAACCTAGTTGCCTTTTTTCTAATTTGGTTGCTAGAGGCAAATAATCCCGCCACTTTGGGCACATTGCCCGTGGCCGAACAAGCTTTAACGGCCTGGTTTCAAGCAGTAACACCTCGTACTGCGGGTTTTAATACCCTACCTATCGAAAATTTAACTGACGCGAGCACAACGTTAACTATTTTACTGATGTTTATTGGGGGAGGATCTTTAAGTACGGCAAGTGGGTTAAAGCTGGGTACATTTATCGTATTGATTATGACAACTTATACTTTTTTACGTCGTCGTACGCAGGTGACTTTGCTTAATCGCACTATACCTCAGGTGCAGGTGCTTAAAGCGCTTTCGTTAGCGATCATTTCTATTGGTATGATCTTCATCAGCATATTTATTCTTACAGCGATTGAAAATGCCCCGTTTCTAGATATTGTGTTTGAGGTGGTTTCGGCACTCAGTACGGTAGGATTGTCTCGAGGTTTAACTGGTCAACTTAGTGACACTGGCGAAATTGTCATTATTTTTATGATGATAGTCGGGCGTGTAGGGCCATTAAGCTTTGCGTACTTTATCGCGACACCTAAGCCGCGCAAAGTGCAGTACGCAGATGCTGAAATTCAGGTAGGTTAAAGGTAAGAGCCCTATATTTTTTGTTCATCTGAAAAGATTCACACGCCATTACTGATGACTTGTTTTTTGTTACTTCATCTGTGAATGCTCAAAAAGGAATTATCAGGACACCCATGTTAAGGGCGTTGTATTTTTGCTTAGAATCTGCCTCTCAACTGGTGTTTTTTAGTAAACTTACGAATGGTAATTCTTATAAATCACTCTGTACCAGTTACATTTACCTCATCTCATAAAAAACTTATTACTTTTATATCAATAGCTTAGGTTGGGCATCAAGCTTGCTTACTGAGATACTTATTCATGTGAAAACGGTAAATGACAATGATTGATCTGGCCTATTCGGTTTACACGGCGTTCTATTTATATTTAGTGATGCTACTAGTGCAGTGGGCGGTCGCGACGTTTAGTAAGGCTAAGCAGCCAAATGCGATACCTGGGAAGATAGATGAAAACTTATCTCACGACAGTTTTGTGTTCAGAGCGCATCGTACTTTCCAAAACACCTTAGAGAACAGCGCCCTATTTGTCGGCACGGTGCTTTTCGCGTTTACTCTTAATTTACAAAGCCCAGTATTTGCCGTTTGTGTGTGGGTGTATCTAGCCGCTAGGGTAGTGCATATGGTGTTGTACTACGTGATTTCGACAGAGAAAAACCCAAGCCCACGTACTTACTTCTTCTTGATTGGCCTGTTGGCAAATGTGGTGATGTTGGTCTTGTTAGGGTTAAGACTCATTTAGCGACAGCCCTTGGTCGTGGCTCGTTTGCATGTCACCCAAGTTAATGCCGATAACAAGCAAGGTCTTCGAGAAATGCGCCCGTCTTTGAGCGCCTTGGGCTCTTCGGCCGCTCTTTTCGACCGGGCCTTGCAAAACTTCATACCTAGTGATTGATTTACATACTTAATATCAAGGCTGATATCATTGATATCAGCCCGCTGTATTTGGCATACTCCTAGCCATTTATTCTTCCCTAAAACCCCAAAAATTCACCAATGGCTATTTAACACTTTGATTTGCAATACATTTTTAAGTGTTATAGTTTATTCGCAAATATCGATAAAAATGGAATTTTTGGTGATTTCGCGTCAATCCTCTCTGCTATTTGTGCTTGGTCTTTGTTCGGTTTTAATTGTGTCTGGTTGTGCGGTTGATAAACGACCTGAGGCGTACTCGAATGCGATAGCGGTAAGCAGTGCCTTTCCGGCTCATGGTAGTTCACAACCTCAATATGCTGCTCTTCAGTCGGCGTTACTCAATCGAAACTTACTCGTTGCCGATAACGGCGAGGTATTACCTGTGATGAAGAGCATGTGCGAAGCTGACATGCTGTATCGTATTACGAGCACCAACTTGCCGGGCTATGTTGGTCGGCATCAAGATTTGTTCGCGGGTTTCTACCTTGATGTAGCATTGGTGAACGGCAGTTGGAAGGTGGTCAGTTCAGATAATGACTTTACCCAGTTTACTAATGCGTTTGAGCTGAGTTTGTTGGCCAACGTGCTAATGCCACGGGTGACGACAAGTGACATGTTTATTATTCGCCCCCAGCCGGATATTAGCGCCAAGGCGTTGAGGGAGTTGCTGGCCTCGGTGCAAAGCCTATTGCCGGTAAAGCGTACGCGATTTGTGGTCAAAAACGCATTGGCTAAGCAAGTAGAGCAAGCTGGATTTAAGGCCGTGCTTGAGCACGCCACGGCCAAACACTGGTACCTAGGGGATACCTTAAGCACCAGTGCGGCGCAAGATCGTACCTTTTTTGCTATCAATACTAGCGCTAATGCCGAGTTGGCGGCGTTTGCCACCAGCAGCCAGCCCCTTATGGCGTGTATGCAAGCGCATAACTTTGTGCCGCCCCCAAGCAAAAAATTCAACCCAAAATCAAAAACCACAGACTTACCCAGCGTAGTGAGCGTGTTACCGAGCAACGCGGATTTTAATCAATTAAGCAAGCAACAAAAGCTGTTTAGTACGGGCAAGTACCTCACTATAAACGGTGATGTGTTGAAGTACGCTACTTATCAAAAATTGCAGGCGAGCAGCCGCTGCAGTCGCCTAAGCCCTAGTGATCCTTTGTACAAGTATTGTGAAGACAGAAAGCAAGACGTTAGCGCAGACTTTAAACGCCGAAAAGCCACCATGAGAAAGCAGGGTTAGTCATGTTACGTAAGCTCTCTGGTCAGATGAAAATACTGGTGTTACTTGGATTATTCGTGGTGTACGTATGCCTTGAATTGTCACTCAATTTACTGCTAATTGATATGTACGCTAAGCCACTTCAGGATGTATTTGGTGAGCACCACCTTACCGCTGAACGTTTAGAATTGTTTGGCCGCACGCTGTCAGGCTTTGGTTTGGCGCTGGGTATTATCTCGTTTGTACCCGGGCATGTGTTCAATTTTTTAGGTGGGGCGAAGCGCACCGCACAGACCGGCGACGAACATGCTATTAGCAAACAAGGTAAGTGGCTGTTTAGACCGGTCGCCTTTGTGTTGCTGTGGGCGTTGATTATTCCATTTTTGCGTATCGCGATTGATGCCACCGTGGATGGCACCTCAAACGAGAAGAAGCTCAGTGCCGTGCGGGCGATTGTATACAAAGAGGCGTATTTGGCTGAGTCGGTAACGATTGAGGGCTTCCCTGAATTTGATGAAATAGTCAGTGATCCCCAGCGTAAAGATTTGGTGGTGGCGCTTATTCCGTCTTTGGCGTTTTTCTCAGGTGGGTTTAATCACTTAATTGAGTCTAACCTGCAGAACATGGCGGATGTGTTTTTACAAAATCGCCAAGAAGAGGCCTTCAGTAAAGAAGCGTTACCGCGTATTCGTGAGTTTGATGGTGTGTATAAAACCGAGTGGAGCAAATACAACAAAGCCACACAGGAATACGCCCAAGCAAGTCGACGTGAGAATAATTACGCCCTGATTGAGCAAGAGCGTACCGAGCTATTAAATAAAGCTAATGAGCGGATCAATCAGCACTGGCGCCTCTTTTCAGATGAATTATTAAAAGCGGATGACTTTCGAAAAGATTACGCCGAGAACGAGACCATTGTGGGCGTATATCGGGATTTGCGGAATAAGTACCAAAGCTCGAAGTGTGACCGTGAATGTCGTCAGTTTTATAAAGCCGAGTTCGCTAAGTATTTGACTAACTTGACGTTTGAATCGGGTGAGCGATTCGGGGTTTACCTTACAGCGGATGACGCGAATTTAACCAAATTGCTTAAATCCAAATATCAGTTGATGGGTATGTTTACCCGAGGACGCCGTGCGTATTTGTACCGTGCGTATGGGATTTCTGAGGACATGGAGTACGAGCAATACACCCAGTCACAGGTCGCCACGAATTTGGCGATTGCCTTATTTAAAGAAAATGATGTGCATGTACCCCAAAACTGGAACATGCAAGACATGCGTGCGCTGCGCCAAAGTATCACCCAAAAATATCAAGGCCGAGCGCAAGCACTGTGGGAGAACTATCAAAACAGTTCGAAGTTTGGTGGCGTGCCAGAGAAAAACTTAGATAGAGTCGACTTCGCCCGTTTGTACGAAGTAGAAGTGATGGCCAAAGTCATACTCGGCCCGTATTACATGGAAAGCTTTACCCCTAGCATTGCCGAAAGCCGTTACAAGAAGATGTGGCTGGATAGCCAAGACAATATTTCGTTTATTCAGATGGTGACATCGACCGCAGCGACGGCGGCATTTTCACCCGGTGGTAGTATGTTTCAGCTGGGTAAAGACGCGGTGAAATTAGCGGTGATCCCGCCGGTGAGTATAGCGGCAAGCTTGGTGGCGATCTTCTTGTTGTTTATCAAGCTGGGCATGTATTTGTGGGCGCGCAGTAAAGTGTATTTCGTGGTAGCCATGGGGCTAGGCGTATTTGCGTTCGGCATGCCTGTGGGTAAATCGGTGATGGGCGAGAATTCGTATCACGGCATGATGGTCGCGTTTGCTAATGAATTTAGCGATGTGGATACCTTCGATAAAACCTTCACTGTTGGTTTTGGTTATGTACTGGATTTAGAGAATGGTATTTTCAAAACCTATCGAGATTTAGACGTGGTCAATGCCGTAGCACGCGTGGTGCATCAAAAACGACCGCGTGATGAAAACGGGCAACCGATAGCGCTACCAGAGCCAAGTGAATTTTCACTGCGCGCCTACGATAACTTTGCCTATTCCATTTTAGATTTTACCCCTGACATGTTGGGTTTAGGGGAGGTGACTTCGCCGTTTAACAGCAATATCACCGTTTTAAAGCAAGACATGAACGTGGGCGCTTATTTAGGTGTGCGTTTAGAAGATAAAAAAGTGGCAGAAGTACGCATGCCTAACTTTATGCAAGGCACCGACATCGGCCTGCTGGCCGAGCAGCGATTGTTTTATCAGCCGGATTGGCAGGCGTTGGCGCTGGAATATATTTCAAATGTGGACGACCCATCATATTGGTTGCAGTTGGCCCAAGGGGATGTAGCAAAAGAAACCTTGATGCAACGCTTAGAGCGTAACATGGCTACGTACCTGAACAATACGCCAAGTACGCTGGCATTGCTAAATAACTTAAATGAGAAAGGCCAGAGTAACTTAATTTTGCTAGAGCTTGAGCGCAGCAAAAAGTACCGCTGTTTTGTGCTGGGCACGGTGACCGCGCAGATGATCAGTAAATCAATTGAAAGCAATCATATTGCCTATGAAGAACTACCGAATTGTAAGGCCAAAATATGAAAAGTAAGGTTACGGGTTTCGTAAAAGAATGGATAGCAGACAACTTGATACTGCTGGTATTGATGATAGCGATGTTTGCAGGCATGCAATATTTATATTACCAAGAAAGCCAAGCCCTGGGCAAAGCTGCTCAGCAGGTTGAAGTACTTAAATTGAAAATATCATTGACGATGGAACAACAAAAATGACCGAGCAAACCAAAGCCCCTTTTATCTCATTCAAGTTCGACGTAATGACATTCATCGCCTTGTGCGGTGCTATGTACTTAGCGTACACCGCTCACAGCGCGAACATGGAAAACACCGCGAAACTCAGCTCATTATTAAGCAAGTACGAGCAAACACTCGACGCGGCTATCGCGGGTGATGAAGTCACGCTGAAACGCTATCGCAGCAACATCAAAAAGACGTTGGATTCACTGTCACCCAAAGAACGCGAACTGATGCTGGCGCTGTTAAAGGTGGATGCCCAAAGTAAAGGCTAAGACGAAAACTAACCACAGGGCGAGAGAGCTGGTTCAGAACGGCAATCAGTTGTGAGGACTTTCGGGTGTGCTTTCGGTTGGGCGGGCGCGTGTGCTTTCGGGAGGACGGTCGCGTGAATTTTCACGTGGATTTTCACACTACTGCAGACCACAAATAGCAGCCATAAAAATACCCCAGCATCAAGGATGCTGGGGTATTTGCATTATTGCTAATTTAAAACAGCAAGGATGATGTTTTAAGCGGTGCTTTTCTGTAAAGCGCGCATCTGATCATGGTTACGCTTCATATCAGTTAATACTTTATTTAGCGCCATGGTACATGCTGCAGGTTGGTCTTCTTTAAGCGCCTCGCGCAGCTCAGCAAGTATTTTGTCTTCCACTTCTTCAAGTTGACTCACGAATGTGTGGTCACTGTTAGAAGTGAGTGAGCTGATGACTTTGGTGTACATATTTCTAATATCTACAGCGACCGCGCTGTCGTCTTCGTAGTCGCCATTTTCAGCTACGGCGAAGGGCTGCAAGGTAGTGATGGCAGCTTGCTTGTCATTAATCATTTGCTGGAAAACAGTTTTGATACTCTGAGATTCCACTTTCTCTGTGGCGTCTGAATAGAACTCGATGCCGCCGTTTAGTACTTTGATAATAGAGGAAACTTTTTCAACATGATTTGGATTAGACATAGAATACTCCTTTATGAATTAACGTTTTGTGACCACAAAATTAGTTTTGCGCCACCTTGTTACTCTCTATGTTTATGTTGCAACGCCCATACCACGTCGCAGTGCTTTTTACGTTAAGGCTAAAATATATTGAATTTATTTTTTATTGTTTAAAATCAGTGCTTTATAGGTTGTTTTTGAATGGGTGTTGCGTGCTTTAGTGCGAAGGGTTAAGCAATTTTTAGGTATTGTTTTTATACCAAGTAAAGATTGCATTTACGGTTGAATAAAGTACTCGTGTATTTGCTTTTACTGCTTGAGTGTTAACTGCTTAAATTTTAGAGTGTTCGGCGTGCTGAGGCGTGTTTACGACCCTGAAATGAAAAAGACACTTTAGCGTTATGCTAACGTGCCTTTGATTGATAGAGAGCCTTGCGTTGTATGTGACTAGTGCTTAATTTTGCGCGCTTTGCCCATCATTATCGGATGGCGCATCTGCTTTGGAAGAGGCGTTTTTATCAAAGGTTTGTTGCTTTGAATTTGCCTGCGTACTTTCGCCGTTTTCATTGCCCTCATTACCTTTGTTAGCTGCGTTGCCCTTGGTCATATTCTGCTGACTCGCCAGCATCGAATCGAGTTTTTCACCGCCTTTTGCACCAAAGTCCAAGGTACGAATAGGGAAGGGAATAAGGAAGTCGGCTTCTTCTAAGGTTTTCTTGATCAAAATAACTGCCTCATGGCGTGCCACCATAAAACCGGTATCGCCTGGGTAGTCTATCCAAAACCACACCAGCATATTAATACTGCTATCGCCAAAGCTCTCTACGTAAACGGCGGTTTCTTCTTTTTTAATGACGAAGTCACATTCGTTAATTTTATCAGTGAGTAATTTTGCCGCTGCTGCGGGGTCGTCGCCATAAGAGATGCCAACCGGGATCTCTAGCCTGCGAACACCCAGCGTGGAGTAGTTAGTGAGTATATTGCGAAACAAGATTTTGTTAGGGATAACTTCGATTTGGCCAAAAAAGGTTTCGACGATCGTGTTACGCAAATTAATGGCGCGTACGTTGCCAAACACGCCCTCTGCTTGCACTACATCGCCTAATTCAAAGGGTTTTCTAATTCCCATTGCAATACCTGCAATCAGGTTTTCTGTCATGTCTTGGAACGCAAAGCCGATGGCTAAGCCCACAATGCCTGCACCGGCTAGAAGTGAGGTTACGGTGCCGGAAAGACCTAAAAACTCCAGGGCGATAAATAAGCCCGTACACATCACAATGGCTTTAAATATCGACGCGAGGAGATCGGCAATTTGCCGGGATTCCAATGCTCGGTGTAAACCCTTCCTAAGCATTTTACTGAGTACTCTGGCGAGTATTGAGAAAACAATGGTGATCACAATCGCGACCACAAAATTAGGTAGGTGTGCGATGGTTTGTTCTAACCAGCTTTGAAGCTTGTCATTTATCAAAGAGGAGAAATCGCCGAGCGCTTTGAATTCCATGAGTTGATCCTAGGGTGGGTTAAAAGAAAAAAGCGAGTACCACAAGGTACTCGCAAAGGGAACGCACTGTGGATGTAAGACAGTGCAGCAGCAGTAATTCTAATGAGCCGGTCGTAGGTTTTGAGCTAACTTCTGGGCGTCAAATACGGTTAATGGTGTTTCAGGCTCGCCTTTGCCCATAGTGATAAGTAGCGACGACATGATGTTTTCTTTCACTTGTTTGGTGGTGACTTCGCCGCCAGCATAGTTTGGTGAAGAAGGCGTGGCACAGCCTAATAAACCGCAGGTGGTTTCACCTTGCATGGGCTTTGTTGTGCTTGGTCCTACACGGGTGACATCTTTGGTTTCGATGTCAGTATCGCTGTCTACAATAGTGAACCAGCTGTAACCATTTGCGCTGGTGAGCTCAGCGGCGTGAAGTAGGGCGAAATTGGTGGCTTCTTCTTCGTCAGTATTTTTGTTGCCTTTGAAGACGACGCGATATTGATTTTCACTTAATTGAATATGGCTGTAGCCTTCGTCTCCGTTTTGCATCGCTGCCTGATATTGAGTCGGGGTGACTGAACTACAGCCAAATAAGCATAGGCAAATCATGCATAAGGTCAGCGTTGGCTTTAGTAAAATGTAATCAGGCAGTATATTCATAAGGCATACTCTTTAAGGGTTTGGCTGATAATGTGTCAGCATTCTTAATGTTATATGTATGGCTTAATTCAATACTGATGCCAATGTCGCAACCCTTTAAAAATAAGGGGTGTAGGCTATGGTGATATTTATGGGTAGCAACATTTACTGGTTGAAGCGTAAAAAGTGCGCACGGTGGGCTTTGCTCTGACAGGGGAAATGGATAAGCCTAAATGACAAAGGGAAAGCGCTGGCTTTCCCTTTTTCACTCTACCGCGAAAGTTTGTGTTTGTGTTTGTACTTGTACTTGTACTCGCACTTGCACCTAGCTTAGCGCCCGGGCTGTGGTATAAGAATTAATAGAACGAGAACGTTTCGTTACTAATCCCCCTAACCAAGTCTATTACTGGTGACTAAGGCTAAGGCTAGGGCTCAGGGGCGATAAGCATACTCAGTGATGCCGGGTTTACCTCGATGAATAATTCATCGTCTTGATAGGTTTCACCGTCAATTACATAGTTAAGCGGGCCGGCGCCCTTGATATGAATTTTTGTGATGCGCTGGTGACGCACGCTTTTCTCTTCTACTGAGTTAAATAAGTCCGGAGCAATTAATTCAGACAAACTGAACATATGATCCCCGAATGTGGCATCACCGGGTAACCAGGTTAAATCCAAGAAGCCATCTCGCACATTCGGTTCGCCGCCACCTTGGGCTAATACCGTGGTAAATGGCGCAGCATTGGCCACCACTAAACTACACACTGACAGCTGCTGTGTGGGGGCGTCATCGATGGTAACGTCAAGCTGCAAAGATTCATTCACATTAACGGCTTCCCACAGGGCTTTGATATAAGCCATTTGGCCGCCTTCGTTTTTCTCCCCACGGTCTGCGTTTTCAATCATTTTCTGTTCAAAGCCGACGGCGGTCACCAGCAACGCAAGTTTATCGTTACAGCTAGCGGTATCAATTTTGGTCGCTATGCCATTTTCAATATGCTCACAAGCGACCTCTACCGGCATGACTTTGGTTTTGCTGCCAAATAACGCGTGGGCTAAGGCGTTTGCCGTTCCCATGGGGATAATGGCAAATTGGGTTTGAGTATTCACCACAGCCGATGCGACCTCGGTTAATGTACCGTCGCCACCACACGCAATCACAGTCGTGGCGCCAGCTTCAATGGCTTGTTGTGCTAGGTCATAGGCGCTAATGTCTGGTGAGGTTTCTACCACTTTTAGCTGCATGGACGCACTGAGTCTTTGTACGATAAATTCACGATTTTCGGGCCATTTACCGGCACCGGATACTGGGTTTGCAATTAACCATGTTGGGGCTTTGGGCGTGAGCACACCTTTATCAAAAATTTTGCAAAGCGCCCTAAGCTGGTGGGAGTTGAGACGCGCGGTTTCACGCACATCTTGAATCTTTTCAATGGCTTGGCGTACGCTTAATGTGCGGTCTTTACTCAGCAAATACGCAGCCATTACTAATACCGAGCGGCCACGACCTAGGGCGCAATGTACAACCACACCGCGTCCCGCGCGACGATGATTCTCAATCCAGTTTACTGCGCTGACTAAATCCTCTTCCGAAGGGCTTTGATGGTCAAGCACAGGAACATTTAAATAGGCTAAGTCTTCTGAAGTGGCTGTCCAATCTAGTCCGTCAAATTCGGCGGTAACATCTAAAATAGCTTTGACGTTGAGCTCTTGAAGGTAAGCAACATCGCTTGGAAATAAGCGGCACGCTAAAAATAAATCATCATCTATTTTTTGAATGGCGGGCACTTTGTCGTTTTTACGCGCCCAACTGTTGTAGAGCTGAACGCCAAGAAGAAAAGGTATAAATAACCAGCGCACATAAAAGGGAATTGAACCGTCTTGCTTCTTTCTAAAAATGGCTGGCTTTTGTAATAAGTATGCAGCCCCCACAGCAAGCAGAGATAGGCTTATCCAAACCAGAGGAACGCTGACAAATAGAGTTGGGCTGAAGTATGCCAAGGCTAGTGCAGCCAGCGCACCTGCTAAATAATACTTAACGATAAACATGATGCTAATCCTCTATATAAATGGCTACGACCAGCTATTGTCGCGCCACGCGCTTTGATTTTCGCGGTGACAAGTCGTAGTGTCGATTCCCCTTACTATTCCCACGCTAGCATAGGCTGTAGGTTAGATGCGCTGTGATACAAAGATGCTACTCGACTTAAACACGCACCTTGCTACGTTGAAAGCAAAGTGCGTTTAAGGAAAGTAGCATAGGTCGTTATTGGCACATAAACATGGTCTAGTTTAGAACGATTTAGTCCCTCGGATTGGGTAGTCGTTCTTGCGCGTATAGCCTAAACCCGAGACCAACATATTCAGGTCTGGGCGAACAAATGGGCTGTTAGCAATCTCTAACACTTGTACCTTGTTGTCGCCGTTAACAACAAATAAGCCAGGCTCAGGGAAGTCGTGGTCGGTTTCAGCCTCAGAAGTCGGCTGTGATAGGTACAACCCGAGTGCGCTCATGTGCTCTTTGGTCAAACCTGCATATACCGGGAATTCGACCGATACATCGTCAAGCTTGGTGTTAAGTTGCTCAACCGAATCAGCGGACACGGCCACGATATCAACTTTAATGTCTTGAAATTGAGAGCGCATTTCTTGCAGTTGGGTGAGGTACTTACTGCAAATTGGGCAGTGCACTCCGCGATAAACCACAACCATAGTCCAATGCTCGGCATCAGTTTGACTGACTAAGCTTTGGGTATCGCCTTCGGTGTCTAGTACCTGAATTTCAGGGAAAGTGACGCCTGGGGTGAGTTTTTCAGAATTCATTGTCGTCCTCCTTAAGGATTGGTTAATGAGATGGGATGAGCAGCTGTGCATTGCGCTCCATCGCAATGCAGTTATCTACCTAGGCAGATTGCTGTTCGCGCATTTCTTCGCGGTAACTGTTGGCCAAACGACTCTTTTGCGTTTCATTCAGCACTTTGCCGGCCATTTGGAAGAACTGCTGCTCTTCGTCATCCAAATGGTGCAATACCAAATGCTGAAGACTTTTCATGTGCGCCAACCATGCTGAGGTGCTCATGTCTGTGTCTTCAAGTTTCTCGATCAGCTCATCAATTTCATGGTGCTCAGCGATGGCATGACGAGACTGATCCGCCATGTCGTCTGATTCCATCAGGGGCGCATAAAAATAACGCTCTTCGGCTAATGCGTGACTCTCTAGTGCATCTTTTAGGGCTTTAAATGCATGAATACGTTCGTCGCTTTTACCTGACGTGTTAAGTAGTTTGTCCATTAAGTCGCGTTGAACGTCATGATCTTTACGCAATGCTTCGAAAATTTTCATTATCTTATTCCTTTTAATTTTGCTTCGTTGTTCGTTTACTTAATGTTCTTCCTTGCGAGCTTTGTACCAACAGGGTTAACTTTGTAATTAATTGAAAATCATAAGATTTATCTGGGAGACTCGTATTTTAACAGAGCCTAACGTGGTAAAAGTTACACGTTAGCAGTAGTTATTTCTGTGTCTTTGGTGTGCGTTGCTGGCGCGCTTTTATGTCGCAATGAATCGATTCTGGGCGTATTTCGTAATAGCTGTAAGTGGTTAGCTGCTAGCGGTTTATGCGCACTGTAGAGCGTGACAGTGGCCACACGCGAAAGGTTTTGTAAGAGCACCAATCAAAGAGTGAATAGCTCGTGTCAATAATTGCGGTCAATGAGGAGGGAATATGAAACAAGCGGTTAAGGCGTACATAGGTTCGTTACTGGGGTTTTTGTTATTAGATGCGATATGGCTAGGCTTGGTAGCTAAAAATAGCTACATACAGGCGATGCAAGGGCTTATGCGAGAAGATGTGCACGTTTGGCCTTGGGTGGTATTTTATAGCCTGTACTGCATGGCCATCGTGTATTTGGTTGTTCTACCGCGCAAGGATACTGGCCATGGACGTCATGTACTTGCGGCTGGTGCGGTACTCGGTGCAGCGGCTTATGGTGCGTATAATATGACGAATTACGCTTTATTAGCGGGCTGGCCGTTGGGCATCAGCTTGCAGGATTGGGCTTGGGGGACAGTGGTAACCAGCTTAAGCAGTTATTGTGGCTGGTGCTTAGCGCGACGCTGAGTCTAACCAAGGGTGAGTGAAAAATAGTGAGTGCTACGTGATGGCGGCCAAGTCACCGCGACAGTGAATACTGTCGCGGTTCAGCGGTTATTTATTTAGCTTACGTATGTGGCTGTAGTTCAGTAATGCAACGAATACCGAGCCGCCAATCGCATTGCCTAACAACACAACAGAGAGCGCTTTGAGCATCTCAAGCAACGACAATTGATCAGACGTGAAATAGCCCACGAGTAGCTCTACTGAGCCAGCGATAGAGTGATGTAAGCCACCTAGCCCGATGATGAAAGTCACAATATAAATACACAATATTTGGCTGGTGGTGGAATGCGTTGACAGTATTGTCCATGCGCCTAAGGCCATTAACCAACCAGCAAGGGTGGCGCTGGTTAACAGTGTAAGGGGGGAATAGGACAAAATATGCTCAGCGATAATGAAGTAGCCTTCGCTGGCGTGAATCACTTCATCGCTCACGGCGAGTAAGCCTGCGCTTATTACACCGCCCAACATGTTCCCCGCGATAACAATCCCCCATAAGCGGAACATACGAACAATTTTGATGCGTCTGTCCAATATTGGGTAGAAAGCTGTCGCTGTGTGTTCTGTAAAAAGCTGAGTACGGCTCAAAATACACATTACGAAACCCAGCGGATACACCAAGGCGACCAAAACACGGTTAAACCCCGTAGAGAGATCGCCCACTATGGTGGTCATAACACCTACTGCCAATACGGTAAAACAAATAATCATGCCAGCGGCCAGTGCAGACATAAATAGTGACATGGCGGGCCGAGCTAATTGCTCAACGCCTTCATCGATGGCTTTTTCAAGTATGTCGTCTGGGTGGCGGAACGTTTCATCGACACGCTTCACTATGACGGAAGCATATTCTTGGCTTTCACGAGTACGCTCTTTGGTTCGCTCTTTAGCGCTTTCGTTAAACAAGAGGTCTCCTGAGGTGGAAACGATGCGGGCTTCGTGATCGTGCTCGCCGTGCTCTAAGTCATCTGACATGTGTTTTTCCTTGCTAGTGTTTTATCCACCAAATAACGGCGACCAATATGGTTAAGCCAATGGCTGTGGGGAGCTTATATTTTTTAAACAACGCCTCAGCGTGGTTACCCGTTAGCTTCACTAACAAGGCTAATCCGAAATAGCGTAGCGACCGTGCAATTAAAGTGGCTAATAGAAACATGCCGATGGGATATTTCACTGCGCCAGCGGCTAGCATCGCAATCTGAAATGGCACGGGAATGATACCGATGGACAATACGTACCAAAAACCCTGCTGTTGCATCTGCGCTTTTACGTTCTCTAATTGCTGAGGATCAGAAAACCAACTGGCAATTTGTTCAGCGAATTGGTCGAAAAGGAAATACCCAACACCGTAGCCAATGACCGCCCCGAAGATGCAGCCCACAGTGGCAAGCGTTGCCAGCAACCAAATTTTCTCACGCTTGGCCTGCATCAATGGAATGAGCACGGCTTCTAGCGGGATCGGCACGATAATAGATTCTAAAAATGAAGCCATGACTAACACCGCATACATGTTTTTAGATTCAATGAACTGTTTTGTTTTGCTTTTGAAGTAAGCGACCATTTGCGTCCTGTCTTACACCTTGAGGTTGAGTGGATCCACGTGGGGAAATGAAACAAGTAGACCTACTTTGCAGGATGTATACCAAAGGACGGCGCGGCATGAGTGAGCGACGGGCGCATTAGCCAAGTCCTTCAGCGAATATTGCGTTAAGCCTTATAGCATAAGGTGTTTCACGCCAAGAAAGTGCATGGGATTGTGCGCATTGACTCGTAAATGGAATGCCATGATATTGGCTAAAACAGCAAAAATTTACCCACTATGAGCTGATTTAGGCGGATTTTTTGCAATATTTACTTACCCTTGCCTTAAGCCACAGCTAAAGCCAAAGCCGATGGCCATCGCCGATAACGAGAACAGTCAGAGCAGAGCCGTAACTTTAACGTGAGGTTACTCTGATGTGGGTTTTGAGGCGTGCTGCTTTGCGAACTGGCGTAGGGTTAACATACCGGAAATAGACGAGACAAAGTAAGGCACGATAAACGTTAAGATTAAATTCCCCCACAGAATGGATGCTTGACCAAATATGCGATCGTACTGGTTGATCACATTTAATATTGCGCCAACGATTAATGCCGTGAAAACGGAGCGCTTTACCAAAGTAGGGTTAAAAAGTTGATTTAATAGCCCAATATTTCTGTTTATCACTTGCGTTACCTTATGGATTTTATTGATAAAACAAGACCGGAATTGGTATGAATTATTTCAGTGTATACAAAAAATCGTAGGCAAGCCTAACAGCGCCCGTTGCTTTTACAGGGCAGTTAATTCACACTCCTGCGCTTGATAGATAAAGGGGCTTGAAATGAATGATAAAGCGGTGAAATCGGGCGTCTTATTTGCGATAGCGGCATATACCATGTGGGGAATTGCCCCAATGTATTTCAAGTTGCTAGGCCAAGTGCCAGCGATGGAAATATTGATGCATCGCATTATCTGGTCGGTGATTGTACTCACGTTGCTTGTAGTCGTTACCGGCAAAGCGAACAAAGTCAAGCAGGCGATCCTTAACCCTAAGGTGATGCAGGTCCTCTTAATTTCAGGGGTATTACTGGCCGCCAACTGGTTTATCTTTATCTGGGCGATTAACAATAACCACCTGCTTGATGCCAGTTTAGGCTATTACATCAACCCATTGTTGAACGTGTTTCTTGGTCGCTTGTTTTTGGGCGAACGCTTGCGCCGTTTGCAAAAAGTCGCGGTTGGGTTAGCGCTCTCAGGTGTGGTGTATTTTATCATCGGTTACGGGCAGTTACCTTGGGTGGCTCTTGCACTCGCTGGCACATTTGGTATCTATGGTTTACTGCGCAAACAGGTCGCGGTGGATTCATTGCCAGGCTTGCTTATTGAAAGTGTGTTTTTACTGCTTCCTGCGATTACATATTGGATTTGGTTCGCCGGTGAATACAGCAACATGGTGACCAATGACATGGCACTCAACATTACTCTGATTTGCGCCGGTATCGTGACCACAGCGCCTTTATTGTGTTTTACCGCAGCGGCTAAACGCATCATGTTTTCGACATTAGGCTTTTTTCAATATATTGGCCCAAGTTTGATGTTTGTATTGGCGGCGGTGGTCTACGGTGAGCCGTTAGATGACAACAAAATCGTGATGTTTGCTTTTGTATGGTTGGCACTGGGCTTGTTTAGTTATGATTCATTGCGCCAGTATCGTAAGGTCAGAAAAGCGTTAAAGCAGCCTAATACCAATGCCAATAAATGATTAACCACTTAGCGGAAAGTTAAACTACTTCTTCTACGGGGTCGTGTACCACTTGGTTGCGACCGCCAGCCTTGGCTTGGTAGAGGTATTCATCCGCTTTTCGCAGCATACTATTAACCCCACCTGTAGCGATGGCTGTTAGCCCAATACTCACAGTGCAGTGAAACGTTTTGCCTTCAAATTTGAAGGTGAGCTGGGCTAATGCCTCACGAAACGATTCGAAGAGTTGTACAGCGCTTGGCAGATCAACATTTGGTAAAAACACACAAAACTCTTCGCCGCCAAAGCGTGCAGGAATGTGCGGCGCAAATGTTGATGAAACCAGTTTGGCGATTTCTCGTAAGGTGTAATCACCGCAATCATGGCCATAGGTATCGTTCACTGATTTGAATAGGTCGATGTCAATGAGTGCCAAAGTTTGGCATTTCGGTACGAGCTGGGTCGCCGCTGCGGCCCGTTCGAAGAAGTGTCGCCGATTCGGTAAGCCAGTGAGAAAATCAGAATTGGCAGCCCTACGTATCAGCTCAATGTTTTCGATATATTCGATGTTTTGCATGATCCGGCATAAGAATTCTTCTTGGCCATAGGGCTGGGCAAGATAATCGTTGGCTCCGCTTTTAATAAACCGAGCTGAAACCCCGGTGTCACTGTGATCTGACAAGCCTATTACCGCGATATCGTCTTTTGAGGCGCGCTTACGAATTTCATTGAGCAGTGCAATGCCGGTCATGTCAGGCAATTTATTAGCAACAATCACTAACTTTATATGGCTGTAGCGAGTGAGCGCCTCAAGACCTTGTTGGCCGGTTATAGCCTCATGCGTCATAAAGTTGTGGCGCTGTAACAGCGAAATGCTGCGCTGACGGCTGACTCTTGCGTTATCGACAACTAATACACCTTCACTCTTATTCTTGTGCAAACGGCTGAGCAACACGCTTAAATACTCATAGACCTGCTCGTTTTCTTTCAAAATATAATCAATGACGTTTTTATTCAGGATACCGGCTCTGGTTTCTGGATCTAAGAATTCGGTGGTCACTATGGTCGGTAGAAATGAGGCTAGGGTGAAGTCAATCGCTTGACCGATGGGGGCGTCTGGCAGGCGATAATCAACGATGGCACATAAAAAATCTTCAGGTGCCGAGTGCGAGAATATATGTTGCGCCGCAGTCAGGCTAGTCGCTTTAACTGGGGTTAACTGTGCTTTGAGTATCAAGCTGGCAATGACGTCTACGCTTTGTTCGTTATCGTCAATTATCAAGACTTTTGGGCGCATAAAGCCATTTTACCTTTCCGCTGATACTAAGGAGCACTTAAATGTATCGCTACCTTATAGCACCTCGCAGAAAGGGTAAACTTAAGGCGTTAAATTTTATCTAGTTTTGCAAATGACAGCACTAACCATTTACTGCCAACATTATCAAAATTCACCTGCACTCTGGCGTGCTCGCCACTGCCTTCGTAGTTAAGCACAGTGCCTTCCCCGAATTTACGATGAGTCACTCGCTCCCCGAGTTTAAAGCCCGTAGAGTCAAACGCGGTATGACTTGCAGAAGTCTGAAAACGACTTTGCATTGGGCGTGACACCGTCGCTTTGGTGCGCAGGCGAACTTCTTCAATAAATTCTGTGGGTATTTCTTTGATAAAGCGAGATGGCGTATGGTATTTGTCTTGGCCATAAACACGACGACTTTCAGCGTAGGTGAGATAGAGTTTTTGCATTGCGCGAGTCATGCCCACGTAGCAAAGGCGGCGCTCTTCCTCTATTTTGCCGGGTTCGTCATTGCTCATTTGGCTGGGGAACATGCCCTCTTCCACACCCACTAACAATACCATAGGGAATTCTAGCCCTTTGGCTGTGTGTATGGTCATCATCTGCACGGCATCTTGATGCTTATCTGCCTGGGCGTCACCAGCTTCAAGCGAAGCATGGGCAAGAAACGCTGACATGGGACTCATGTTTTCAGCTTCTTCTGGGGGCGCAAATTGCTTACACGCGGTCACGAGTTCTTCTAAGTTTTCGATACGTGCTTGGGCTTTTTCGCCTTTCTCTGCTTTGTACATGGCGTACAAACCAGAATTTTTGATGACGTGATCAGCGTGTTGCTCTAAGGGTAAATCCGTGGTGTCTTTTTGCAGTTTTAAGACTAAATCCACGAAGGCTTGTAGCGCATTGGCTGCACGGCCTGACAAGCGTTTTTCACGCAGTAGCTGTAAGCTTGCTTGCCACATAGACAAGTCATGCTCTCTGGCTTGCTCACGCACCTGAGACAAGGTTTTATCACCAATGCCACGCGTAGGGGTATTCACGACGCGCTCAAATGCGGCATCGTCAATTTGTTGGTTGATAATACGCAGATAACCTAAAGCATCACGGATTTCCTGACGCTCGAAGAATCGCAAGCCACCGTATATGCGATAGGCCACAGACTCTTGCAATAACGCTTCTTCCAGTACGCGTGATTGGGCGTTGTTGCGATACAAAATAGCGCAATCGCTGAGGGCATAACCTTGGGTCTGCCAGTCTTTTATGCGCGATACCGCAAAGCGTGCTTCATCTAACTCGTTAAAACCGGCATACAAAGAAATAGGTTCGCCGTCTACACCGTCGGTCCATAACTCTTTGCCTAAACGGCCTTGGTTATTATCGATGACGGCATTGGCCGCTTTTAATATATTGCCCGTGGAGCGATAGTTCTGCTCTAAGCGTATGGTTTTTGCTTGAGGGTAATCACGCAAGAAGTGTTGAATATTCTGCACATTTGCCCCGCGCCAACCATAAATTGATTGGTCGTCATCACCAACAATAATCATATTGTTGGTAGGCGCGGCTAATAGGCGCAGCCAAGCGTATTGGATGTTGTTAGTGTCTTGAAACTCGTCCACAAGCACTGCGCGAAAGCGGGTTTGATAATGTTTAAGTAGCTCAGGATTTTCTACCCATAGTTGATGGGCGCGTAGTAATAACTCGGCGAAATCTACCAAGCCAGCTCGTTCGCAGGTTTGCTGGTAAACCTGATAAATTTCACATAACTTTTTCTGATTATAGTCACCGTGAGTATCTATGTGCTCAGGTCTTAAACCTTCGTCTTTATTGCCATTGATGTACCACTGAACGTGTTTCGGCGCCCATTGCTTTTCGTCTAGGTTCATACTCTTGATGACACGGCGCACTAGGCGATATTGGTCGTCTGAATCGAGTATTTGGAAGTTTTCGGGTAACTTAGCTTCAGCGTAATGGGTGCGCAATAGTCTGTGAGCGATACCGTGAAAGGTGCCTATCCACATATTGCTTAGTGCACTGCCTTGCAACTCTTCGATACGCCCGCGCATTTCACGAGCGGCCTTGTTGGTAAAAGTAACGGCGAGAATACCCCAAGGGGCAATGCCTTCTACTTCCATTAACCAGGCAATGCGATGCACCAACACTCGGGTCTTACCGCTGCCAGCGCCGGCCAGAATAAGCATGTCAGCAGCAGGCGAGGCAACTGCATCACGTTGTTTATCATTGAGTTGTTCTAAGAGTCGAGATACATCCATGGGGGAAAAAATGCTGTAGAATTATGAACGCATTATAACAGTTATACTGTGTTTTTATACAATTAATGAATTTGTTCTTAGTCATTATTAGGCTTTAAAATAACAACTGATTACACTGCCGACTGATGCAGACATAAGGTGGATACTCGTGGACAATAATTTTTGGCAAACGCTTCGTAATGAAGCACAGGTGATGACTGAAAAAGAACCCTTGCTTGCCACTTATGTAGATGAATGCATTTTAAAGCAAGATGACTTCGCAGGTGCGCTGAGCTTTATTTTGTCCAATAAGTTATCCGATAAAGTGATGTCGGCTAAGGCTTTACGCACCATGCTTGACCAAGCTTATCGCGACCAGCCCTTGTTAGTAGAGGCGACTGTGTTTGATATTGAAGCAACCTTTGAGCGCGACCCTGCGGTGAAATCGTATTTAACCGTGCTGCTTTACTTTAAAGGGTTTCATGCCATTCAGGTGCATCGTTTTGCGCATATGTTGTGGTTAATGGGCCGCCATGAATTGGCGTTGTTTATTCAAAGTCGCAGCTCTGAAGTGTTGTCTGTGGATATTCATCCTGCGGCATATATTGGGCAAGGCGTGATGTTTGATCATGCCACGGGTATCGTTGTCGGTGAAACGGCGGTGATTGAAGATAACGTATCGATTATGCAATCTGTAACCCTTGGCGGTACAGGGAATGAAGTTGGCGACAGGCATCCTAAAGTGCGCCATGGGGTGATGATAGGCGCGGGTGCCAAAATATTAGGTAATATTGAAATTGGCCCAGGTGCTAAGGTCGGCGCTGGTAGTGTGGTATTAGCGGATGTGCCATCACACGTTACGGTTGCAGGTGTGCCAGCTAAAATTGTGGGCAAGCCAAGTTGCCAAAATCCCTGTCAAACTATGCGCCAGAACGTTTTAGAAGATTAGTTTAGCTAAAAGATTAATCGGCAACTCGCCTGATAAGGCGTTGCCGTTATCGAGCGAGTATTGTGTTGACCCAGAGCTTAGTTTATATCGCACAGCTCGCTTAAATGTTTCAGTTGAATATCCGGTAACACGGTAACGTCTTCGTTATTAAGTGACATCGGGCGATTATCTGCATACCAGGCACTCATGAATCCGGCTTTCTTGGCACCTAAAACGTCCTTTTCTAGGTTATCCCCCACATGCAATATGGATTCACCGGGCAGGTTTAACAGCTTCTTAGCTGCATCGAACATAGCGCTGTTGGGCTTCATGGGAAACGCTAAACTGGCATGAAAGCTCTTTTGAAAGTAATCCGCGATACCGATTTGCTCTAAGTTTACATTGCCATTGGTGATAGCGACTAACGGCCAGCGCTCCCCTAGCTTACTCAGGATATCAGTGACTTCACTACTCACTTGAAAATTGCTGCGTTCAAAATAGAAAAAGTCGAAGGCTTCATCCACCGCGCTCTTAAGCGCATGGCCGCTGTGACCGAATGCTTGAATGCCGCTGGTAAGCACTTCTCGGCGCAACATGCCCATGTCACTGTGAAGCTCAGGCTTTTGTTTTAATGTGGCGCGTCTATGGTCACGCCAATAGGCTGGATGGCTGTGGGATGGGTCATCTGCAAAGCTACCCAAAAACTCAATCAAGGCGTGTTCAGCGCGGATGATGTAAGGGTAATTGTCGTAAAGGGTGTCATCGAGATCGAACGTCATGGCCTTAATTTGGCCGATATTACGGTAATAAATCATGTTGTCGATTCTGTCCTCTTTTCTTGCATTAATGATCCGCCGAAATGCTATTTTCGACGCTTGGCTCTGGGGTGCGCTGTATCGTATACGCTAGCCAAATGCTGAAAGTTCAGATGGGTATACACTTGCGTAGTGGATAAATTCGCATGGCCGAGTAGTTCTTGCACTCCGCGTAAATCACCGCTTGATTCTAAAATGTGGGTGGCGAATGAATGGCGTAATTTGTGTGGGTTGATATCTTGATCTAAATGCTGCTGCTTGGCCCACAACTGCATCCGTTTCGCAATTTGCCTATGACTGATACGCCTTCTGTGTTTGCTTAAAAACAATGCCGGCTCATCACCGTCAGCTAAAACACCGCGCACTTTCAACCATTCGCCAAGGCATTTTAACGCCGTTTTACCAACGGGCAGTATGCGCTCTTTACTGCCTTTACCCATCACCCTTAATTGGCCATCGTCTTGTAGGCTTTTCAGGTTTAAATCGGCCAGCTCAGCTAAACGTAAGCCGCAGCTGTAGGTCAGCTCGAGCATGGCTTTATCTCGAACCCCAAGGAGAGAGTCATCATCGAAGTCTAGCAGCTGATGCATTTCATCTACATTAAGCTGTTTAGGTAATGGACTGCCTTGTTTAGGCGCTTGTACCGCCTTGGCTGGGTTACTAGATAACACTTCGAGCTCAACCAAATAAGCACAGTAGCCACGCAGTGCAGATAGTCGAAGGGCGATACTACGTGGGCTCAACCCTTGACGACGAGCCTGATTCAGCACTTGGCGCACATGATCGACTGTTAGCTGTGGCCATGCGGTAATGGTGAGGGCTTGGCAGATGCTGGCGAGTTGACGCTGATAATTTTCAATGGATTTAGCGGCCAGATTACGTTCGTACTTAAGATAATCAAAGTACTTGCCGAGTAAGGGTTGCAGACTTGGCTGTTCGCTCATTCGTCAGCCTGGATGTCAGTAAGCCAGTAACTTAGGCAGTAGAATGCTTAAAAACTGTTGTAACTGAGTGATAAGCAAGGTGTCCATGTCAGGGTTAAAGTGCCCAGGATCGTTGCTGCCAATGGCTAAAATACCCAGCTCGCCGTTTTCACCTAAGCGCAATAAGGCAACAGATTCAGCTTGTTGGTCATTAAATAACAGCTTTTTTTCGTGCTCGCTCAAGCGGCCGAAGAAAAACGCCTCGTCTTTAAAGCGCTTTTCGGCAAATAATTTGCGCTGAATTTCTGGTAATGCAAAGGCACCCTTGTAAGGTTTCAAAGCGACAGATGAAAGATTTAACTGCTCTTGCATCACGTCTTCGAGCACATATTGCACTGAACTTATGTCAGAGCATTTCAATACGCGTAGGTTTAGATCGGCATAAATACGGTATATGGCTTCGTTTTGTTTAGCGATGCTGATCAGCTGAGTCAGTTTGGAATTGAGTAAGCGTACTTTTTGGCGTAGCTGTTCACTTTGGCGCTCGACCAGAGAGACACTGCCTTTTTGGGCATGGGGCAATTGCAGTTGCTCAAGTAACGCTGGGTGTTTAACGAAAAACTCAGGGTGCTTGGCAAGATAGATAGCCACCTGCTGTTCAGTTAACCCATCCGGTTCAGCAAAGGAAGCGGTGTCGTCTAATGGACTTTTTTGCTGACCAGATGCTTCATTCATAACGTGATATTTCCATCAAAGACATGTTCCGCTGTCCCTGTCATTTTTAAGATTGACCCTGGCCCTTGCCAACGAATTTTCAAGGTACCACCTGGTAAATCGACAGTGACTTCCTTGTTTAACTTTTTCTGCATTTGCCCTACGGCGACGGCTGCACACGCGCCGCTACCACACGCGAGGGTTTCACCCACGCCGCGCTCATAAACACGAAGCTTAATATGACCGCTGTTTAAAATCTGCATAAATCCGATGTTGGCACCCTCAGGAAAGCGTTCGTGGGCAACTAACGTTTTACCTATGCCTTCTACATCAGCGGTTTCGACATCATCCACTAATAATACACAATGGGGGTTACCCATGGAAACTGCACCGCAAAAGAAGGTGTGGTCGTTCTCGCGGATGATATAAATGTTTTCTTGCTTGTTGGCCTTTAACGGGATTTTAGCCGGTTCAAAAATAGGCTCGCCCATGTTGACGGTAATTTGCCCGTCACGCTCATGATATAACACGATGCGACCAGCCTTGGTGCTTACCACGATTTTGTTGCGGTTGGTTAGGCCTTTCATCTTAACAAAGCGAGCGAAACAACGAGCACCGTTGCCGCACTGGGAAACCTCAGAGCCGTCGGAGTTAAAAATACGATAATGAAAGTCTTGTTCCGGGTCGTACGGAGGCTCTACGACCAATAATTGGTCGAAGCCGATACCGAAATTGCGATCCGCCAACTGGGAAATTTTTTCTTTACTGAAAAAAACGTTTTGGGTTACGTTGTCGATAACGACAAAGTCATTGCCTAAACCGTGCATCTTTGAAAACTGAACTTGCATGTTTGCCACTTACGTAAAAATCACTTAATAAGACGACGATCGCCCTTGTATCAAGTACCTATAATGATGGTTATATCATTTCAAAGCACGGCTGACTATGGGTTTGCATCGTCTTGGCTAAGGGACGATGCAACTTACAGTGCATTCTAATGTGCAATAGGTAACGCTATAGGTAGTGCGATACTTTTACAGTACGCTTTCACCACGCCACAAGTCTTCAAGGGTTTCTCGTTCACGAACAACCATTACCTGGTCTTTGTCGACCATGATTTCAGCGGCCTTACAGCGACTGTTGTAATTGGACGCCATGACAAACCCATAAGCACCCGCGCTGCGTACCGCGAGGTAATCGCCCGCATCGATCGCCAATTCACGCTCTTTTCCAATGAAATCGCCTGTCTCGCAAATGGGCCCAACAACATCATAAACCGCACTGTCACGCGTCAAAGACGTATCAAGTGGAATGATGCTTTGCCAAGCTGAGTATAATGCCGGGCGAATTAAATCGTTCATAGCGGCATCAACGATCGCAAAGTTCTTTTCAGCCCCTTGTTTTAAGAACTCAACCTTGGTCAGTAGCACACCGGCATTGGCCATAATGGCGCGGCCCGGTTCAAAGATGAGCTGTAAATCTTCACGCCCTTGCATGCGCTGCGCGATTGCTTGGGTGTACTCATCAGGATGAGGAGGCGTTTCATCTTTATACGTTACGCCTAAGCCACCGCCTACATCTAAATGCGCCAATGTAATGCCATTTTCGGCAAGCTCATCAATAAGAACCAACAGTTTATCTAGGGCATCAACAAAGGGCGCAATTTCAGTTAATTGCGAGCCTATGTGGCAATCTATTCCTTTGATCTCAAGATTCGGTAAGGACGCAGCGTGGCGATACACTTCTACTGCTTGCTCACGCTCAATACCGAACTTATTGGCTTTCAAGCCGGTAGAAATATATGGATGGGTTTTCGCGTCAACATCTGGGTTCACGCGGATTGAAATCGGTGCAATTTTGTTTTCAGCAACAGCCACTTGACTGATGCGCTCTAGCTCTGCAGGGGATTCAACATTAAAACACTTGATGTTGTGCTGTAAGCCTAATGCAATCTCTTCAGGCGTTTTGCCCACACCTGAGAACACCACTTTGGTTGGGTCACCGCCCGCTTTAAGTACGCGTAAAAGTTCGCCACCGGATACAATATCAAAGCCAGAGCCGAGCTTAGCAAGTACGCTTAACACGCCTAAATTTGAGTTGGCTTTCACTGCATAGCAGACCAAATGTGGGTGGGCACCAGCGGCTTTATCAAATGCTAACCAGTGACGCTCTATTGTCGCTTTTGAATAAACATAACATGGGGTGCCGTGAGTTTGGGCTATGTCGTGCAGCGATACATCTTCTGCATAGAGTTTTTTATTGTTGTAGCCAAAAAAATCCATATTACTGCTTACCTTCTTGGGAATCTTGAGATGGGGTAGGGGTTGTCTGAGATGACGTATTCTGTTGTGGTTTTTCTGGCAGGGTCAAGGGTTTCTTTTGCCCACAGCCTTGCAGCGTTAACAGAGTAAACGCGCTTATCAGCGCTAACAAAAAAGTAGTTTTACGTCGCATCTCAGGCCTCAACTGATAGTGTAGCCGCGTATGATGGCACTCCCAGCGTAAAATGCAACGTGTTAACAGTGCTTTAAGCGTTATATTCTATATTCATTTTAACCAAAGCTAATCTGCCCCACTGCTGTGAAAAAACCGTGTGATCGACCATGTCTTGTGAGGTTAGCGACTGGCTTTTGGCAGTTTATCTAACTGAGTGAGGACTGACTGGGGGAAGCGTACTTTACTCCAGAGTTGTTCGCACAACGTGTTAACGGCTTGCCAGTCACGTTTGACCAACCAATCAATAAGAATATCGGGGTTTTGCGGGTAGGCGATACGCTCGATAGCAGGCTTAATTAACCATTCCTCTACGATGTCGCTGTCAAGCGTCGGCATGCTTTGAGCTAAACCGAGTTGTTCTAGGGTTTTGGCATTGGATAGTTGTTCAAATTGACCGCTAAGAGGTTTGATCAACAGTTTCTTGCCGAAATGGAGACATTCACTGGCCAGTTCGAAACCCGCGTTAGCTATCACCCCTGAGCAGCTTTGTAAAATACGCACAAAATCGACTTTAGATGGGCGGCGCCACTGAATATTCCCTAGGTGTTTGTCTTGCTCTATTTTAGGGTGAAAGCAGATAAAATCATGCTCTGAGAAAGGGTCAAGCAAAGCATTAATGTCGTCTATTTCTTCAAAGGGCAAATACACCAAATAGGTGCGCGAAGGTGGCGATTGGCTGTCGTCTGCTTCAATGAAAGGCGGCATGATCGGATGGCCAAAATGATACCAGTGCACACCTAGGTGCAAATCGGTGGGGGCAAAGTGGCGGGTGATGAATTTGTCGAACAGGGTGCCTGGCTGTTGAGGCACGGAGTGCATGAATGCCGCCTGATGACTGATAGATATAGACGGGATGTTATTGAGTTTGGCCGCCCATGCGCTAATTGGCTCAAAATCATTGATCACTAAATCGTAATCCTTAGCGCGAATGCTCTTGATGTCTTGGTGTAATTCACGCAACTTGGCTGATTTGAAAGTCGCAGTTTTACTGATTTTTCCACCCTTGGTTTCAAACGTTAAGCCGCGATAACTGGCAAAGTCGCCGAAGACGTCCATATCAAAGTATTTGTCTTTGTCTCGACCAGAAAATAGGTAGTCGACTTGAATATCGCTGCGCTGATTGAAGGCTTTTGCCATGACTCGGGCGCGCGTAGTGTGTCCATTACCGGTGCCTTGTACACCGTACAATATCTTCAAAGGTGAGTACTCTCTTAGGTTAAGACAAGTGTTTTGGTTAAGGTAAACCTTTAGTCAAAGTAAATTCTTCAAGTAAGGGCTATTTATAGTAAAGACAAACTAAAATAAGACATGCTTAGGCCTAATGCGGCGCCAGCTAGAATATCACTGGGATAATGAACACCTAATAACACGCGAGATAAACCAATGATGCTCGCCCAGCAATAAACCAAAATCAGCATGGATGGATAAAAACTGGCGATCAACGATGCCATTAAAAATGCGGCTGCTGTATGACCCGAGGGTAAGCTGAATTTGTCGGATGGGGTAATATGGGCGCTGAAATTCTGCAATAAGTCGCAGGGACGTTGTCGGCGTAGGAATTTTTTCAAAATTAAATACACTGGCAATTCAAGGCTGTAAGCGAGTAATGCGCTGTATAGAAACAATGCACCATGCTCTGCTTCAAATAACCAAAGGAATAAGCCTAAGATGAGATACAGGTGACCGTCACCAGTGCGAGACATCCAGATGATCCAGCGACAGTCACGCTTAGCGGTCAGTCCAAAAAGCCAATGAAAAAGCTGGGTATCTGTCTGAGTCAGTGTTTTCATCGTGACACTCCATCAACTCGCATTCTATTCAGTGTTGATGATGTTATTTTTTCTGTGTGAAGCTTAGGTGACAGATTAAAGAACAGTTTATGAAATAAATTTCCCGTACTAGGTTTCATCAAAAAACCGTGTAAAAGCTTGATTAGTGGTAGCATTGCCACTACCTAGCAGTATACTGGTGGTAATTCGTCTGAAGGGGATTAGCAATGGAATATAATACGTCTGCATTATGTGATTTATTTGCTGACAGTGTTGATGTGGTAGAACCCATGTTTGTTAGCTTTGGTGGCCGCGCTTCTTTTGGAGGTGAAATTACCACCATCAAATGTTTCGAAGACAAAGGCGTTATTCTCAAAGCGCTGGAAAAGCCTGGGCTAGGAAAAGTATTGCTAATCGACGGCGGTGGCTCTATGCGCCGAGCGTTAATAGATTCTGCCGCAGCGCAAATCGCTTTAGATAACGGCTGGGAAGGTATTATTTGTTATGGCAGTGTGCGCGAGGTCGATGATTTAGAAGAGATTAACGTGGGTGTGCATGCTATCGCCTCTATACCGGTCAGTGCTGACGACCAAGGCGTGGGTGAAGTTGATGTTGCGGTGAATTTTGGTGGCGTGACGTTTTTGCCAGAAGATCATGTGTATGCCGACCGCACAGGGATTATTCTCTCCCCTGAACCTTTAGACGTCGAGTAAGCTCTGAGCGGTCTTATACCAATTCCTTTAAATTTTCGCTAAGTGGCTAATTATTTAATGGCGTTGGTATTAACTGCAAGTTTAAAAAGCAACAGACATAAAAAAAGCCATCATATGATGGCTTTTTTCGTATTTGATGCAGTCGTTAGTAACGAATAAGTTACTTACCTACTAAAACAGAAACGTTGGCGATGCCAGCTTCTTTAGCTTGGTTAATGACTTCAGTTACAACACCGTGCTTCGCTTTAGGGTGAGCTTGAACAGCAGCAGAATCTGTGTTGTTCTCAGCTAAGAAGCTTTGAATGTTCGCTACGATACGGCGGATATCCACTTCACGACTGTTCATCATGATAGTGCCATCTTCGTTAACGCGGATAGCTAGAGATTTAACATTCGTTTTCGGCGGCGGTGAATTTGAGTCTTTTGGACGCAAAACATCTAAACCTTTTTCTTTTACGAAAGAGGTGGTAACAATGAAGAAAATCAACATGATGAACACGATGTCCAACATGGGGGTCATATCTATTGCTGCTTCGTCATCAGAAGAGCCGTGCTTCTTTCTTTTCATCTGTACTTGTCGCCAAATTGTTGAAATTGAATTCGCCTAGTATAAAGGCACTTTTAGTTGAGAGCATCCACTAATTACATAAATTTATGCAATTGTATTAACGAAATTGTATTGTTTTTCACATTAGCGGTATAAAAAACACCCTTAAAGATTCATCAGGTGACAAACCAAAAGAGGTGAATGGCGTTTTTCATACAACAAACTGTTTATTCAAAAAACCGTTTGCTCTCTTTATTGACATATTCCCACGACCAAAACCAAGATAAGAGTGACTCAGATCAACCTGAGGATCTCGCAGATCATTTTTCGGCACGCGCACTATTTGTATCGTAGAACGCTATGTTTTGCAAACCTAGTGCATTTTTTGAGCGCTTGAGGAAATCATAACATTGACTGCTAAGTACTTTTATTCTCTAGCGCCTGACCGAGATAAACAAAGTAATCTAAGAAATGATCCTGCACGTTTTGACGATGTTGGTCCTTAGGGTACACCCCCAACAGTGCTTCTGGACTCTTCTTGGTGCCTTGCACTAGGAATGCGTTACGTATGCCATGATCTTGGATGATCGCTTCAAATGCTCGCGCCGCTAATTCTTGAGGGCGAGCGAAATAATACAATTTCATTTCTTTATCCACTAGGGCGCTGGCCAGTACATATTGATTAGGCTCTTCTTTATCAGGCGATAAAAAAATACTCTCGAAGCACAGGCTCAGCTTTTTGTTGAGCGGGTGGGGATGCATCTCATGATCATCTAACCACAGTTCCGAGGCAAAATTATGCGGCTGACAAACAACAAAAAGTTTGTCGCAAATATAATGGTCGAAAGCGTGAAACCATTCGTGAGCCAAGGACCCGCCACCTGCATTTTTGGCTAATGCAAGGCGTTTAGTTTGTGACTCATAATGGGCGCA
Organism: Paraglaciecola sp. QJM3NY_14; assembly: GCF_056173245.1. Classification (NCBI taxonomy): domain Bacteria; kingdom Pseudomonadati; phylum Pseudomonadota; class Gammaproteobacteria; order Alteromonadales; family Alteromonadaceae; genus Paraglaciecola; species Paraglaciecola sp. QJM3NY_14. Next base: position 4,827,789 of record NZ_CM149664.1, on the reverse strand, counting down.
ACTGTGTTTTCGCCCGCCCGTACCAAACGCTAATGACAAGGTGCCATTTAATGAAATAACCGACTCTGGCACCTGCAAAATATCCATTAAGTCGCAAAAGGCATCAAAAAATAGGTTAGCGGCGATTTGCTGTTCTTCCGGGGTGACCCATTTGCCAATATTTACGGTGCGAAAACCGAAGATTTTTACGATGTCTTGGAAGCTGACGTCGGCGCCGCCTCGATGTTCATCACCATTGCGATAATACGGTCGATGCAGTCTTGATTGGCCAGCTGTGGGGATCACTGATCGTCGTTATCCAGTTCTAGTAGTAATTGTTCTGCCCAGCTATCGATACGCTGCTCAGTTTTATCGTACTGGTTTTCATCATCTAGGGATAACCCAACAAAATGTGAGCCATCTTCGGTTAATCCTTTCGATTCAGTGAATTCATAGCCTTCATTTGGCCAATAACCGATCATTTTGCAGCCTAGTATAATGAGCTCATCGTGAAGCATACCAAGGGCATCTTGGAACCACTGGGCATAACCAAGCTGATCACCTAGGCCAAACAAAGCCACTGTTTTGTTTTCAAGGTTAAGTTGACTGATGTCTTGCCAGCAGGATTCCCAGTCTTCTTGTAGTTCCCCAAAATCCCATGTGGAAATTCCAAAAATCAGCACATCGAACTGTTCTGCTTGGCTAAGCGGTACCTCTTTTATATTGAAAATATCCACTACATGAGCATCAAACAACCGGTTAAATGCGGTTTGAATTTTCTCTGCGGCCATTTCGGTGTAGCAAGTAGTTGAACCGTAAAATAAACCAATTTTAAACGCCGTATCTGACATGGGTACCTTTTAATGCCGCTATTAAGTTGCGCTATTGTCCTTGTTTGCCGTGCAATGGTCTAGGCTTGATGAACTTTCTTCATGCACTTTTACTGCTTTAACTGGGGGGGTTTTAACACTCAGCCGCTGCATAATAGGTGATACTTGCAATCAAGCCATCGGCTAATTGATAAATAGACATAGCGCATTGAGAGGTTGTTATTTCACCGCGAACAATAAATGCTTCTTCTACGACCGCCACGGTGTTACCTAATTCTATGCTGTTCTTAATGCGTGAGCGGGCATTTGGTTGTGCCTCAAAATGCGCCAACATCGCCTGCTGCAATTGCTTTTTATCTGCTGTCTCTACGACTAGCTGGTTGTTAGCCACACCCAGCCATTTTACATCGTCTTTCATATTCAACAGCATGCCATCTATATCATGCTCATTGTAAGCAGCCATAAAACTAGCGATGCGGTCAATGTTAGCTGACTGTTGTTGTGCGATGGTTTGCGCGGTAAACACGCTGAGACAAGAAACTAGGACAATGCCGGAGACGAATAAAGAGGTTATCTTGCGTATTCTAGATTTCATATTGATCGCCCTCAAAGGAACTTCGCTAAAGACTGAGTCGCAGTATTTCACTGTTTGACCTTCTAGAGCAAGATGTGGAGCAAGGCGATTTAATTGCGCAAAAGGGTCGTTAATGTAATGTTTAATATGTAGTATTAATATGATTTTATTCTGTTGGGTGATGTATTGTTAGGGCATGCCTATACGCGCAGCTTCAACTACCGAGGCATACCCATGAATGCGCTGATAACACAGTTTTTTGAATTTCCGTTAAGTAACTATTTTTGAGCGTTTGATATTGGAGCCGCTTTTATGACATATCCTCAATCTTCTACTGTGCCTGATTGGCAAAACCCCGAAGTATTCGCCATTAACAAAGAGCCAGCGCGTAGCTCATTTTATGGCTTTTCAGATGACTCACAGGGGTACGTAGATTCGCCGTTTATGTCTCAAGACTATTTGAGTCTTAATGGTGAATGGGATTTTCATTGGGTGAAGGCACCAAACTTGCGACCATTAGATTTTTACACTCCTGAATTTGACTCCAGTCAGTGGGATAAAATAGCCGTCCCGGGTAATTGGCAGTTGTTGGGCTATGGTGCGGCGAACTACATCAATACAGCGGTGGATTTCGCTAAGCACCCGATTGCAGGTGATGTGCCTGAGGACAATAACCCAGTAGGCTCTTATCGGCGTCACTTTGCCTTGCCTGATAATTGGCAAGATAAGCACGTTTTCGTCTATTTAGGGGCAGTGAAATCGGCGTTTTATATTTGGGTAAATGGCCATAAAGTCGGTTATTCACAAGATTCTAAAACCCCTGCAGAATTTGATATTACCCAGTACGTGCAAGCGGGTGATAACGTGATTGCGCTCGAGGTGTATCGCTGGTCTGACGGTACTTATCTAGAATTACAAGATATGTGGCGTTTATCGGGCATTGAGCGTGACGTGTATGTATATAGTACGCCTAAGGTACGCATACGCGACTTTCATGCTTTGAGCACCCTTGATAACCAATACCTGCATGGGGAGTTTTCATTAGCAGTCAATATTCATTCGCATGTAGGGGGCCAAGAAAGTGCGGGAAAAGACTATCAGTTACAGGCGCACTTATTTGACTCTGATTTGACTCCCGTTTTTGAGCAAACCGTTACATTAGCGAATTGGGAGTCACAATGTACTGACTTGCTTTTGACCGGTACGATAAAAAATGTGGCCAAGTGGAGCGCCGAAACACCGCACTTATATCAACTAAAACTGACCTTGCTTAACGAAAAGCGTGAACCTTTGCAGTACATATACTCCCGCGTTGGTTTTCGAACTAGTGAGTTGAAAAATGGCAATGTGTTGATCAACGGTCAGCCCGTGCTATTCAAAGGGGTTAACCGCCATGATCACGACCCTGTTAAGGGACACGTGATAAGTCGCGATTCCATGCGCCGAGATATGCAGCTGCTCAAGCAGTTTAATATTAATGCGGTACGAACTTCTCATTACCCAAATGATCCTTATTGGTATGCGCTGGCGGACGAATATGGAATGTATCTGGTGGATGAAGCCAATATTGAGTCCCATGGCATAGGCGCAGCGAACCAAGCGATATCGTACGAGCCTAAAGACCATATGGGTAACATGCCTAACTGGAAAGGCGCGTATCTTGATCGAGTCTCCAATATGTACGAGCGAGACAAGAATCACCCGAGTATTGTTATTTGGTCAATCGGCAATGAAACGGGCGATGGGCCGAATATGGAAGCATTATATGATTGGCTGAAAACCAAAACCAGCATGCCCGTGATGTCAGAGCAAGCCCAATTGCGTCGCCATACAGATATGTATAGCCAGATGTATGCGCCCATCCCTGTGCTTGAGCACTACGCGGAGCTCGGCGAAACCCGCCCGCTCATTTTATGCGAGTACGAGCACGCTATGGGTAACTCCATGGGCAACTTAGCTGATTATTGGCGGGTGATTGAGCACTATCCTCTTTTGCAAGGGGGATTTATATGGGATTGGGTAGACCAAACCTTTGCACTGACGTCAGAAGACGGCGCGCCGTACTGGGGATACGGTGGTGACATGGAAGAGCCGGGTATGTATCACGATGGTAACTTCAGTGCTAATGGGGTGATGGCGGCAGACAGAACTCCTAACCCTCATGCATTTGAAGTTCAAGCGGTTTATCAGCACATGAATGTTGAGCGGGTTGATTTCAAAAAGCACACCATCGCCGTTAAAAATAAGCGCTACTTTACTGATTTATCTGACGTCTCGCTGCATTGGCGCATCGAGGAAAACGGCCATGTTGTCCGAAGTGGGGTGATTGAGGAATTGGAGATTCCAGCACAGTCCACTCGTGAGCTTTCTTTGAGTGTGGCTGTAAAACCAACAGCGGGTGCTGAGTACTTCGCTAACTTTGAGTTTGTTAGTCGGTTTGGCAACGACATGATCCCTGCTGGGTTTACTGTGGCACGCAGTCAAATCCCCTTGACGCATTTATCTGAAGCTGTGCATAAATCACAAGACATCACAAAAGAAGCTTGTGCAAAGCACGATACTTTCAGGACTAATGAAACTGATGCCCAACTGCAATGCAGCGGAGATGATTTCTCGATTCAATTTGATTTAGCAACAGGGCTGTTATGTGCCTACCAATTGCAAAACGAATCAATGTTGCTTGAAGCAATCCGCCCTGAATTTTGGCGAGCGCCTACGGACAATGACTTTGGTGAAGGCTTTCCTGAGAAAGCCAAAGATTGGCAGTACGGCGGGCAACATATCGAATTAAGCGCATTTAATTGGCAATCACTAAAGAATGATCAAGGGCAAATTCAGGCTATTGAGGTTTCCACAGAGCACTATTTAACAGACGTACAAAGCCGTTATTTAAGCAAATACACCATTGATGCTGATGGCTGTGTCACCTTTGATATTTGGCTTTATGCTGCACCTCATCAATTTCACAGTGCCTTGCCGCGAATAGGAAGTTTGCTACAAATGCCTAGCCAGTTCGACCAAGTAAGTTGGTTTGGACGCGGCCCGCACGAAAACTATTGGGACCGCAAGACTTCGGCTTTTGTAGGGCGCTACGCTAAATCGGTTGATGAATTGTATTTCCCTTATGTTCGGCCGCAAGAAAATGGTTATCGCAGTGATGTGCGTAGCGTGACCTTCAGTAATGACAATGGACTAGGTTTGACCTTTGATGGATTACCGCAAATCGGTTTTGGCGCACAACGGTATGACGTGCACGAATATGATCAATTCGACAAGCGCGGTTTGCACCCACATGAACTTACAAAACACGATCGCCTGTTTATCAATATTGATTACAAACAGCGTGGTGTGGCAGGTACTGATTCTTGGGGAACTGCGCCATTGTTTAAATACACTTTGCCATGGCGTGATTATCACTATGGATTTATCATGAAGCCGTGTCGAGCATAAAAGACAAAGCTAGTTCAGATTGAACGAGATCAGCATGTTGGCTGATTTTCAACCAATCACTTGTTTTTATTATGAGAACTATTGACCGAGACCCTTTATCTACTTATAAAACATAGCAAAATGGTGAATTCGGAATGTGCATAATGCTTAAGCGTATGGTTTTGGGCCTGGTCATAATGATGTTGGCCGGCTGTGATCAAATACAGCAGGCCCCAGATGTGACGCCTGTTGTACAAGGTAAAAATGCTGGGATCGCCGGTGGAACCATGACCGTAAAAGGGCAATGGATCACTGAGGTCAATGGGGACGTCATGCTTGATCCGCAAACTTCTGGCTTAACGGTATGGAATGACAAACTCATCTCGTTAAGCGATAGAAGTGCAGATGTATCACAGCGTATGCAATTGCATGTTATTTCGCCGGAAACGGCTCAGCTTGCACCCGACACGATGGCGTTTTCGTTAAGTGACAATTTAAAAGACAGTTGCTTTGCCGCCTATATTCAGGGGAATCCTGATTTAGAAGCGCTGGTGGCGGTTCCTGATGAGTCAGGCGTGTTTTTAACCATTACCGAAGATGCCAGTGATCACAAGGGGCTTAGTGGGAAATGCGCCGCACAATTTGGTGATTCAGGCTCGGTGAAATATCCCTTTGTGCTTATTCGCCTAAAAGTACAAGACGATAACTCAGTGACAATGACCCATGCTCGACCTTTAACGTTTGCCACTTCGTTTAATTTGGGTAATTTTCCTAATGACGGCATTGAAGGCTTAGCACTTAGCCGCGATGGACAACTGTATTTCGGCCTTGAAAAAGATGCCGCGGGTCAGGCACGTATCTTTACTACAAGGATTACTGCCGAAACTTGGCTGCAAGAGGGGTTTATCGCTGTCGAAGATACTCAGGTTAAACTGCCTCTCTTTAAACACGGTAATCACCCTATCAATGCACTGGCGATATATGAGCGCGAAGGCAAGGAATATTTATTTGCTGCAGCGCGAAACGATGAGCAGCTCTGGTTAGTCGATCCTGCAGGTCAACTCGAAACGCTGATCATAGACCTAGGCTTTTATGCGCCAGTGGCGCAGCCTGACGAAAAATGCCCGCCGTGGGAGCCTATGGATAATGGTTCAATCGAGGGATTGGCCATCATTGACGAAACATTGTGGATGGTGAATGACCCTTGGAAGAAGGTGTATTTAAACAATATAAGCTGTGACCAAAATAGCGCCAAATTCGAAAAGATGGCGCCTTTACTGTTTAGTCTACCCATTCAAGATGCATGGTTTACCCAAGGCAGGGAAGCCCACTAAACGCTTTTTAAGCGGCTGGCGAATGTTTTCTTAAATTTCGCGAGTTTGGGGGCAACCACCATATTGCAATACTGATTTTGCGGATTATTGCTGAAGTAATCTTGATGATAATCTTCTGCTTGGTGATAGTTATTTAGCTCGATAACTTCGGTCACAACTGGGTCGGGCCAAATTTTCTCGTCGCTAATCTCTTGCAATATTTGTTCTGCTGCCTGTTTTTGTTGCTCATCATGATAGAAAATTGCGCTGCGATACTGAGTACCCACATCATTACCTTGGCGATTTAGTTGTGTAGGGTTATGCAAAGCGAAGAAAATTTCTAACACTTCACGATAGCTTAATTTGTCAGCATCAAAATTGACACGCACCACTTCGGCATGGCCGGTTTCGCCACTACATACAGACTCATAGGTCGGGTTCTGGCTTTGGCCTCCAGCGTAGGCACTGACTGCCAGTTCAACGCCCTCGACTGTATTAAATGCTGATTCTAAACACCAGAAACAGCCGCCGCCTAATGTAGCTTGTTGAATGTTCGCCATGACTTATCTCACTTAATTTTGTAGATCATCTTTATTAATCATTAATGTGGTTACATTGTTCTGCGTGTTCAAGGTCTACTGAGTAAACTATTTTTTTACGGCGCGCGTAATAGAACGTATGCATGGCAAAACATAGCCCACAGGTAATTATTAATTGTAGAGGTGAGCATGGCAATTCGTATTTTCTATGATGGCTTTTGTCCTTTGTGCTTAGCCGAAATGAATAAGCTAAAAGCTTATGACGAAGGGCATAATATTCAGTTTGTAGACATACAGATGGCGAGTTTTTCCAAGGACTATCCAAACGTAAACTGGCATGATTTGAATGCTCGTATTCATGTACAAAAAATGAATGGCGAAATGGTGACAGGACTAGATGCAACTTATCTGGCATGGGATACGGTTGGCAAAGGTTGGTTGTATGGCTGGATGCGCTGGCCGATTATTCGCTGGTTTGCTGATGGGTTCTACGCATTCTTTGCCCGTCATCGGTACACTATCTCCTATCTGCTTACCGGTAAGAAGCGGTGCGAGACCTGTACTGTTCCGGCAACTATGAGAGACGATTTAAAGGGTAAAGGCGAAGATAAATGACAGAAAGATGCAATGCGTTGGTTATTGGTGCGTCGGGCGGACTGGGCCGTGAGGTCTTCAGACAATTACTGGCGTCAGGTAAATACGACACCGTGTACGGTGTTTCGCGTCAGATAACTCAAAAGCCCGATGCTGATATTTCACATTTTGTGAAAGGTGCCAAATTAATCCAGCTCGATTACACCAAAGAGTCAGTGGTGGCTGATTTTTGTCACGGTCTTGCACAGCAAGGACAGTTTACGCGAGTTATTTGTTGTAGCGGGGTGCTACATGGCGTGAGTGATAACGATGTTAGCCTGCACCCAGAGAAACGATTAGAAGAGCTATCAGCCGATACATTAAGTGCGTATTTTGCCACAAACACAGTGCTTCCTGCACTGTGGTTACGATACCTTTTACCTTTATTTAGAGGTTCGTTGCCTGTCGATGTGAGTTTTTTCAGCGCGCGGGTAGGCAGTATTGAAGATAATAACTTAGGTGGCTGGTACGGTTATCGCGCGAGTAAAGCAGCGCTTAATATGTTGATCAAAACTGCTCAGGTAGAATATCAACGGCGTGCTAAAAATGTCACGCTGGTCTGTTATCACCCCGGAACGGTCGACACGCCCTTATCTAAGCCTTTTCAAAGCAACGTTAAACCGGAAAAACTGTTCACCAGCGAATTCAGCGTATCTCGCTTGTTGATGCATTTATCTACTGTTCAACCAGATAGAGGCCCTTATTTCATCGATTGGGACGGCAAAGAGATCCCGTGGTGAGCAGGGCAATTACCTACTTGTAAATATTTTGTGCACCTCAGACGTTTTGCGAATACATCTGAGCGAAGACTTTTCAATTATCTGCTGTTAACATCCGTGCATTATTATAAAAACATATAACAACAATAAAGGATGTCTTTATGGGCGCACCTCGCGAACAGTTTGGCTCTCGTTTAGGTTTTATTCTCGCGGCTGCAGGCTCTGCAGTTGGTATCGGAAATATGGTTGGTTTTCCGGTTGCGGCAACAAAAAACGGTGGTGGTGCTTTTTTGCTAATGTACGCCATTTTCGTCGCATTTATTTGTTTACCTGTGATGTTAGCCGAGATGTCGGTAGGCCGAGCTAGCCGCAAAGATCCGCTTGGGGCATACAATGTATTATCGGGCGGACAGCGTCACTGGAAGATAGCAGGCTGGCTAGCCACGATTACTCCTTTTATGATTGCCATATTCTACTTGGTACTCACGGTGTGGATTTTCGGCTATTTGGTGCAGTGTCTATTGGGTAACCTTGATGTATTGGCTGACCCTAGCACTTTCGGGGTCTTCATTAACGGCTACGAGCTGTTTTACTACATGATCGGTGTGCTGATTATTGTGTACATGATCTTACAGGGTGGGGTGAAACAGGGCATTGAGAAAGCCGCTAAGTTAATGATGCCGACTTTGTTTGTGATGCTAATTGGCTTGGTGGTCTTTGTTTTAACCCTAGACAACGCATTTGAGGGAGTGAAGTACTACCTTATCCCTGACTTCAACAAAATTGATGCTGCTGTGGTCAGTGCTGCTTTATCTCAAGCGTTCTTTTCGCTATCGCTGGGGATGGGGATAATGCTGACGTACGGCTCATATCTTGATAAACACGCCGACGTGCCGGGCTCTGCAAAGCTTGTTGCTTTAATGGATACCGCAGTGGCGTTTATTGCTGGTTTATTGATTTTACCGGCTGTGTTTTCATTTAATCCCAATACCGATACACAAAGTCTAAGCGATTCATCCGTGGGCATGATTTTTACTTTCTTACCGAAAATCTTCTTGGCCTTACAAGGCACTATTGGCTACGCAGGCGCGAGCATTGTCGCTAGCTTGTTTTTCCTGTTAGTGTTTTTTGCTGCAATTACGTCTTTGGTCTCTATTTTTGAAGTGCCGGTTTCAGCCTTGATGGAAGATAAAGGCTATAGCCGTAAAAAGTCACTGGCGATCTTAGGCGGATTACTTGTGGTGATGTCGATTGCAGCCGCCACGTCTTTCGGTATTTCTACTTTCTTCACAGAGTTTCTGACCTACGCAGGCCAAACTAAATCTGTGTTTGATGTGATCATTGATGTGTTCTACGACACGATATTGCCGTTTAATGGTCTGTTAGTGTGCCTGTTTGTAATTTACCGCTGGAAGAAAAGTAACTTGAACACTGAGTTAGATTTAGGTGCGCCACAATTCGCCAATAGCTGGTTCGAAAAATACGTTAACTTTTCTTTGGGTACCTTTATTCCGGTTATTCTGCTCTTGGTCTTTATTAATACCGTGGCGCTTAAATATTTTGGCAATGCGTTAATCGGTTAAGCAAGGCAGCCAAACACGTACTCAATATTTCACTCTTTAAAAGCTATAGCACTCGCCGATTGCGAGTGTTATAGCATGTCGTAAGGACTAGGATAGTTCAGCTGCATATCGAGTTTTCGCAGAGTATATTCTGGGTTGAGTCGCTTTCCTGAGCATGCTTTTTGTTCCTCTGAAAACACCGGTGGTGTTAGCGCTAGCTGCTTTGAAGCCCAGCTGTAATACTCTTTTCGGGTGGGGTGTGCTTGCGCTGACAGATGCAGTATCTCTCCCCATATCTCACGATTAATGATGTGCTCAATAGCGTGGATCACGTCCTGCTGATGGACCAGATTTACTACTTGGCTTGCTCCGCTTAAATCTAATTTACCCGCTAAAAACTTGGCTGGATGCCGTTTTGGGCCAACCAATCCTGCTAGGCGTAATATAGTCGCGGCTTGAGGTATGTTTTGTTGTATAAATTGCTCTATCGCGCAATGGGCGCGCGCCGATTCAGTACTCGGGTTTAGCTGGCTGTTTTCCGTTATTTCCCCTTCAACATCGCCGTAAACAGCACTGGTGCTAATGAAAATAAGCTTAGCGCTTTGTTCAATGCAGGTTTGACGGATGAGGGTAGACATGTCGCTGACAAACTGTTCGCTGGCTTTTGGATTGTTCGCTAGATTTCTGCGCCCAGGAGGAATGTTTATTACGACTATATCACTATGCAGTAGAGGGCTGCCGGCAGCTTTATCTTGTAAAGAGCCGCCTAGAATAAACTGACGGGCTTGAAGACCTTGGGCGCGGATGGTTGCCATGGATGCTTCGCTGCGACAGGTAACTTGAACCTCAGGAGCAGTTTCGTTGGCATTTTCAGAATTTTTGCTTAGCGCGACAGCGAGCGGCTGGCCTAGCCAACCGCCACCAAAAATGGTTATTTTCATAGTGCTCTTTGTTCTTCGTTTTTGTGTTTGCCTTTGCGGCCTAGCCTATACGAATTCGTCTCGAAATATATACCAATTTGGTAAATTTACATTGCGTAGCCTCTTACCTGAAGTACGTCCATGTCTGCAAGTTGCGGTACTTCATTTTGCAGTTTTTCTTCCAAGCGGTCGATGTTGGCTAAACTCGCACAAAGTATCTCGGTGCGAGCTTCTAATGCTTCACCATCTTTATCAAACTTGTTCTCGATATTGTGTGCAAAACTTTCCATGCGTTGCTCAAAGTCATCGACATCGCCACCATTGAACATCAACTCACTGCCAATTGTGATCATGATTTGGCCTATCGAGTGGGCAACAATGGTTTCTATCGCTTGCTCAAACTTTTCTTCAAACCCCTCGCTTAAAAACTGGCCATCGTTAAAGTGGGCTGAATTTAAACGTACTGAACCATCATCGGCATAAAAGCTTTGGTCGAGTTCATGCTTTAGCGCGTTGAGTTGTGCGGTAATGTCCGCTACAACGGAGTTGTTCTCACCGAGTAACTGGGTGAATGTCTCGTTAAGGGCGTAACTTGCGAGCTCGATAGCATCTGATGCGATATTGGCGGCCATGGGAACGGCGGATGCAATGCCGTCGTAAAATTCGTCCAACTGTTGTTGTTGGTCGTCAGAAAGGTGGGTTTGCGTGCCATTGACATAAAGCTGCTTGCTTTGATTGATGACTATCGTATTTTCTTGCTCAGTGGTTAATGTCAGCACTTGGTTTTCTAACTGTAAACCACCGTTAAACTCAACATCACACTGTTGCTCTGCAGCAACCGCACTGCCACCAACCAACATTGCTGTACAAAAAATAAGATTACGCATCGCTTTATTCCTTTTATTTACATTCGGCTTTTTTAAATGGATTGATTAGCATCCTTCTTGGCATCGATACAGCAAAGGCCACGCCAATTTATAAAATACTAATTTAAACAATTAGTTATGTAATTCACCGAACTCTTACTTGCTTGGCATTTGTTATTTTATAAGTGAAAACACTAATAGTTAGGCAATTTCACCAGCCTATGTTTTCTGTCGTAATTTGGTATATAATTCCGCCATTATTGGTGTGGGCTTTTAGATTGATTTTATTATTTTGAGGAAGAGTAATGGGTAATTGGACTGATGCAATCTTGTTTGGTTTTGGTTTGGTGGCGTTTGTATTGGGTGTTACCAGCATTATTATGGGCTTTATTGCCCAGCCAGTTGACCAAGGTGATGTGATGAAATCACGTGTTGAATATGGTTTTTTCGGTGTATCTGGTGTGGTGTTGTTCTTACTATTCTTATACGCATTGACCGTAGGTTAATTACCTACAGTCAATGTAGATTGATACCTAAGGTCAACTTAGGTAAACACGAAAACTTAGTGAGGCCTATCACTTATACGCTGATAGGCTCTTAATCCAAAGACTGGCAGCATCGCCAGGGCATGATCAAATATATCCCCTTGAATACCTTCGTAGGCTATCCAATCTTTGTTAGCGCTAAAGCAATATATCTCTAGTGGTAAACCTAATTCAGTGGGCGGCAATTGACGCACCATTAATGTCATATCCTGATTAACGCTAGGGTGATGGCGTAAGTAGGAAACCAAATAAGCGCGCAAGGTACCTATGTTGGTTAAACGGCGGCTGTTTAATAAGTCTTGAATATCAATTTTTTGCTCTTGATTATAGGCGTCTAATTCGGCACGTTTCTTTTCTATATACTGATTGATGTAGCGAATTTTACGGAAGTCGTCGAGCATTTCTTGATCGCAAAATTTAATGCTGTTTACGTCTATGTATATGGAGCGTTTGATCCTGCGACCTGCAGACTCTGACATGCCGCGCCAGTTCTTCATTGAATCTGTTATCAAACTGTAAGTCGGGACGGTGGAAATCGTCTTGTCCCAGTTTTGTACCTTTACTGTAGTGAGGCCGACCTGTAAAACCGTTCCGTCAGCACCATATTTAGGCAGTTCTACCCAGTCTCCGTTATTTACCATGCGGTTGGCCGCAATCTGAATACCCGCTACAAAGCCTAAAATGGTGTCTTTGAATAACAGCAACAGGATCGCGGTGACAGCACCTAAACCGGAAAGCAGTAATAGCGGTGACTTATCCAGCAAGTTAGAGATAATAAGCAAACCGGCAACAATAACCACGAACAACTTACCTACCTGAATAAAACCGGTAACAGGAGCTCGCTTTGCTAATTCAGAGGCGTTGTATATGTCTTCGACTGTGTTAAGTAATGCACTGCTCGCCGCTACGGCTGCAATAAGCATATAAATAATAGCGATTTTTTGTAACGCAGAAAACAGAATGGGATCTTCTACCAACATGCTGCTGCATAAGTAAATCACCATGGCTGGTACGATATGGGCGATACGTCTGAACACACCGTGTTCGTGAAGCTCATCGTCAATAGTATTTTTGCTGTTGAAAACCAAGCGCGTTAACCGACCTGTTAAGGCTATACGTACTAATCTGAAACTGAGCCAAGCTAAACACATCAACAGTGTGACTGCGGTAATCGCAAATATCGCACCATCGTTTTTCACAGAAAGGCCAAGATATTGATAACCTTGAATGATGTATTCACTTAATTGCGCGCTTCTCTCCACTTACTTACCTCCAGATAACAGGTTTATTTGTGTGTCTTTGTGCGTCCATCGTGCATTCAACCAGGTTTGAAAACCTTGCTTAAAGTCTTCATCATTGAAGTAGTCGCCGATAATGTCTGCTTGTACGGGAGCAACAGTTACGCGAAGTATTACTCTTCCTAGGCGCCCGGTGAGCATGTCGAGCATGGGCTTTTGGAGATTATCCGGGTACATAAGCGTGACATCTAAAATCCCGGTAAATAACTCCCCCATAGCGGCAAGAGTAAAAGCGATCCCTCCGGCTTTTGGCGGTAACAGATGGGTGAAAGGACTTTTTCGGTACAGGTGCTTTTGTTGAGTAAAGCGACTGCCCTCTACAAAATTAATCACAGTGGTGGGGCAGCTTCTGAATTTCTCACATGAACGCTTAGTCGTTTGAATGTCTTTGCCTTTTAGGTGCGGGTTTTTCTCCACAAATTCTCGACTGTATCTTTGCATAAAGGGCATGTCTAACGCCCACGCGCCTAAGCCGACAAAAGGTAACCAAATTAACTCTTTCTTCAGGAAAAATTTAGGTGCAGGGATTTTGTCCGCGGCGAAGTCGACCAGTAAGATAATATCTAGCCAACTTAAGTGATTTGGCATCATTAAATACCAATGCTCTTTACTTAGCTCTCCGTCGATTTGGACATCGAATTGTACAGGATTGAATAAGCGGATTAGGCGCACACTGATAACGCCAAAGGCGCATAACATGAAATCGAGCACAGGATTAAAAGCGCGTGATATGAATGCAAATGGTAAAATAAATTTGAGCAGTCCTAAGCAGATGATCAGTATCGCCCAGAAAGATAAATTAATAAGCTGCAGGCTAAGGTGAAGCGGAAAAACAAGCATTCCGCGCAGTATAGAAAACATCCTTTACTGCTCCGTCGATAATTGTTCGATTCGCTTGTCTTTTTCTATCCACACACTGTTAAGCCAGCGCTGAAATATGACGCGTTGCGCGGGATTGTCAAAATAGTCTTGTGCGAACGCGTCACTTTGCAATAAGTCGCTTATAGGGGTAACTGAAACGTGAACCTTGATGGTTTTAACCTTGCCGCTCACAAAGTCCCAAAACGTTGGGATGCCTTGGGGGTAGTAAATAGTGACGTCTAACAGTTTGTGTAGTTGGCTGCCCATAGCGCTTAACACGAATGCCATTCCACCCGCTTTTGGCTTCAATAAATGTTGAAACGAGGGAGACTGGCGCTGGTATTTCTGTGGGGTGAAGCGTGTGCCTTCAACGAAGTTCATGATACTGACAGGCTTAGTGCGAAATTTTTCACAGGCTTTTTGTGTGGTTTCTAGATCTTTCCCTTTAAGGTGAGGGTTTTTCGCTAGAAATGATTTGGTGTAACGACGCATAAAGGGAAAATCGAGCGCCCACCAAGCAATCCCTAGAAAGGGTACCCAGATTAATTCTTGCTTCAAAAAGAATTTAAGAAACGGGATTTTTCGGTTGAATACCCTTTGCAGAATGAGAATATCCACCCATGACTGATGGTTCGCTATGACTAGGTACCAGTCATTTCGAGTAAGGGTTTCAACACCGGACACTTCGACTTTGGTACGACTGAATATGTTTTGGTTAACATTGTTGATTGTGATCCAAGATGTGGCACAACCATCGAGCAGATAAGAAAGCCCAGTGCGCCATATTCTGATTGGGATCAGCTTTAGAAATGACAGTAATACAATGGGAATAACCCAAAATACTGTGTTGATAAAATACAAAATAACCGACAGGACACCCATCAAATTGCCAAACAACAACGTCACAACCTTTACTCCAACCCAACGCAATATCAAACAAAGGAGTAGTGTAAACTAAAGTAGAAGTAACCTAATAGTGAAGTATCACTATTTTGCTTAATTTGTGCCTTAAGTCTGGCTAAATAAGCGCTATTTCGCTGTTATCTGTCGTTTCCCATGCGCGGTTTTTTGAAAAGTGACTGCCCAGAAAAGCCATTTGGTCGGTCAGAATGCGTCGGTTCATCAGGTAGAATCGCTCATATATATTTGGTGTAAAGGGCACGGCGATAAGAGAAAGCCCGGCCTCTTCTGGGGTACGATCCGCCTTGAAACAATTACAGCGATTACAGGCTGAAGCGCAATTGGTCCAAATGTCACGACCGCCTTTTGAGCGAGGAATAATGTGATCACGGGTGAGTTCAGGTATACGAAATTTTTGTCCGCAGTACATGCACAAGTTATTGTCTCGGCGAAATAAGTAGCGATTATTCAGGGGCACCTTACCGGAAGGAGGGGTGACTTTTCCGTCGCAGCCAATAATTGAAGACAAGGTTAAGCGGCTCTGCAGGCCATGCTTATTCCAGCCACCGCGCAGCACTCGCTTGCTATCACCTAACTCAAATAAAACGCGATCTTGGGTATAGTACTTAGCCGCTTCTTCTAAAGTGATCCATGCCTGAGGTAGGCCAGATTTGTTCAATCTTAATACCAACATACACTTGCCTCGCTAAAGGTAGAGATAATAGATTTTACTGGGTAACCCTATATGGGCAGCGTTAACCCATAGAAATCTATCCTACAGCTCTACTGTGTACTTATTTTGACCAACTGTCATTAATTGTTGATTTTTTGACTAATCCCTTTGAAACATGCTTGCTCAACTTTGGCAGGTCGTTTTTACGGTACAGCAGTCTCTGCTAGCCAATTTTCGCTAGCGTCAAGGTGGTAAATAACACGTAAGTGAGGCAGGGGAGCAAGGCGTAAATAATCCACTCGGGTGATGTGCAGGATCAGCAAAACAAAATTCTCATCAGGCTGGGCAATATCATAGTTTGGCCCATAACTTTCTCGTAGCGCGTCACTCAGCTTTTGCCAATGCGCAAGACGTAAATGCTGGGCTTTTGGCGAACCGCTCGTCGTTTCTGACTTTTCGCTTTGGCCGATACACTCTATGTGACCGCTGAAGCGAAACTGTTCTCGGGTTTCGCTAAAGTACCAACACGCTTCTACATGTTTTTGTATCTCAAGTTGCGACATTTTCTCGCTTCGATTATCTGTGTGCAGATACAACTGATTTTTATCTTGGTTTAAGCCTCTAAAAACCAAGGTACGACAACGTGGGTTGCCTTGGTTATCAACCGTGGCAAGCTGTAAGTAGCGACTCGCTGGTATTTTTTCATGCGCTGACAGCGACTGATAAAATATGGCGTGCCAGGGTGAATGATGCTCCATTAACGCTCCTCATTTATTGAGTGATGTGAAATAGGTTCGAACCGAGTAACCCGACCATAGCACAACTGGATACTCACAATCTGATTGAATATTTACGACTCGAACACCTTAGGTGAACAATACTAGCGCCAGCAAGTAGGACAAGTATTCGATGATGCTATTTCGACGATGGACGTAGCAGTTTAGCTATTTTTGAACAGTCGTTCATATTTAACTTGAACGATCGTTCATGATGATATACATTGCTTTCACTGACTTAGAAAAGTCACCACATCAATCCTAATATCTGGAGAACATTCGATGACAGATTTTACCTTCCACACAGTAGAAACAGCGCCAGAAAAAAGTAAGTCGATTCTAGAAAAGTCACTAAAGACCAATGGCATGATCCCTAACTTGCATGCTGTGATGGCCGAAGCGCCAGGATTGCTTGAAGGTTACCAAGTGCTTCATAAGTTATTCATGGATTCTTCATTCGACGCTGAAGAGCTAACGGTTGTATGGCAAACGATTAACGTTGAGCACAATTGTACTTATTGTGTACCCGCTCACACCGCAATTGCCAATTCAATGAAAGTGTCAGCTGAGCTAACAGAAGCACTGCGTAATAGAGAAGCTATGCCAACCGAAAAACTACAAGTGTTACACGATACAACGCTAGCTATGGTGCGCGAGCGCGGTGCAGTGTCTGATGATGTAATACAAAATTTCTTTGCAGCTGGTTACGGGCAAAGACAACTGCTTGAAATCATTCTAGGTTTGTCGCAAAAAGTGATGAGTAACTACACTAACCATGTAGCGAATACACCCGTTGATGAGCCGTTTAAAAAGTTTGCTTGGAAGTAAATAAAAGCATTTACACTGACTTAGTTCACGTCATCAAGGGCCGTTGAATAAGCGGCCTTTTCACGATCATCAACCTGACGTTTATCGACGCGCGCACCAATGCTATAATTCGCTGCTTATTTATGCTCTCAGTCTCGAAGGGGCATATTGATAATTACCAGTGACTGGTTGTTATTAAAAAATTTTAACTATCAAAGGTTTTCAGTGAATAATCCGTCTGTACCCCTCAACCGCACCATCTCTGTCGCGCCAATGCTTGATTGGACCGATAAGCATTGTCGATATTTTTTGCGTCAAATTTCCAAACATTCCCTGCTATATACAGAGATGGTTACCACGGGGGCTATTATCTTTGGTAAAGGAGATTACCTTGCTTTCAACGACGCTGAGCACCCTGTTGCACTGCAGTTAGGCGGGTCTGATCCGGTGGATATGGCGCGTTGTGCCGTCCTGGCCCAAGAGCGGGGCTATGACGAAGTCAATATTAATGTTGGTTGCCCATCTGATAGAGTACAAAATGGGCGTTTCGGCGCATGCTTGATGGCAGAACCCGAAACCGTAGCGGCTTGTATTCAGGCGATGCAAAAAGAAGTCGATATCCCTGTTACGGTGAAATCCCGTATTGGAATTGATGATATGGACGAATACAAAGACTTAACCGATTTTATTCAGATTGTTGCTGATGCTGGGTGCGACATATTCACGGTGCATGCTCGTAAAGCTTGGTTGAAAGGTCTCAGCCCAAAAGAGAATCGTGATATTCCTCCTTTGATGTATGACCGCGTTTATGCGCTAAAAGAAGAGTTTCCACAGTTAAACCTGAGTCTCAATGGTGGAGTGAAAACGCTGGATGATGCAGCCATGCATCTAGAGAAGCTTGACGGTGTAATGATAGGGCGTGAGGTCTACAGTAATCCTTATATTCTGGCTGACGTGGACAAGCTTTTTTATCAAGATGACCGCCCAGTACCAAGCCGAGAAGAGATAGTACACGCTATGCTGCCTTATGTTGAAGCTCAGATGGCAAGTGGTGCGCGAGCATGGAATATAGCTCGTCATATGTTG
Organism: Paraglaciecola sp. QJM3NY_14; assembly: GCF_056173245.1. Classification (NCBI taxonomy): domain Bacteria; kingdom Pseudomonadati; phylum Pseudomonadota; class Gammaproteobacteria; order Alteromonadales; family Alteromonadaceae; genus Paraglaciecola; species Paraglaciecola sp. QJM3NY_14. Next base: position 4,809,479 of record NZ_CM149664.1, on the reverse strand, counting down.
GGTTTATTTCAAGGTCAACCTGGGGGGCGTATTTGGCGACGTTATTTGAGCCAGCATGGCACTGGGCAAAGTAAGAATGGTTTGCAGGTCGGCCCAGAACTACTTATTAACGCATTGGCAGCGGTTGAAGAAGCGCGCGCCACCGCTAAAGCGTATCAAGATAGTAGGGTTAGCTAATTTAACCACTTAAGTGGTGGTTTTTACTAACCTGTTGCATTTTTAACCTATTTTGGTTTTCATGATCACATTGATTTTTAAATTAATCTTTATAAATCAATTTCTTATAAAATATTTTGCACTTGGCACAACTCTCGCAATATTTCACTCGACTTAACTAAAGTGTTCAAAAAAAATCAAAACACTTAATTATTTAACGAAAAGAGGAAATATTATGTTTACTAAATCAACTATCGCAGCGATCGCCTTAACGTCTACCTTTGTATTTAGCTCACATGCATCAGCAGCCGAAGTGAACTTAGAGCAATTTGTTAGCGGTATGATGGTGAAAACCATAGAGACAACTAAAACTGAACTTCAGTATGGTATTCAAGAAGCAGTACTGACAGCTAGCAACATGTTTAGTATTAATAGTAATGAGCCTGTATATGCAAGCAAAATCACTATTACTGATTTAAATGTAGATGAAGAAGATAAAAACCAAGCAGAATAAGGAGATGATTATGTTCGACCATAACACTCTTATCACGCTCTTATTTGCACCAGTTGTCGCGTACATCGCGGGTGCTATTTTGTTTTCCGTCATCGTATCGTTGCAGGAAAACGTAGGTACACCTTCTAGCCTTAATAGCTCAAGCATAAACAGCGGTCACTCTTTGTAGTATTGATCGCTGTAGAGATTTTAAGGTTTAGCCAGCTTTGGCACAAACTGCGTTATTTTTTCCCATCCCCACTTTTTAATAGAGTCCACTTTTATCCATTTGTGTAGTAATTCAGACAGCCAAGATAGTCCGATGTACATGATAAGAACAATACACAATCGTTTTGGCCAACCACTGGGAAATACGAGCCGGACAATAGGTTCAAGAACGAAGTAAAGCGGCATATGACCTATAAAAACAATAATGGTATTACGCGAGAAGAATCGCACTATCCGACCGGCCTTAATACGACTGAATACAGCAATACTAAATAAGGTATTGGCTAGATATACGACTGAGACGGCGACAGAGGTAAGCACTGCATTTACTGAATGCGAGATAATTTCGATATTTTTGAAAGGAAACCTTTGGGTCACGTTAAACTCGTTTAAAACAAGCGCCCATGAAACCAGAAATACTGCCCAAATCACGCCGATCACTGTTAATCCTTTCGAGTTAGGTTGATCTTTTCGCTGACACATATACATACCTAGCAAAAATAGCGTAAGCCAATTTGGGACCGTCATGTACGCAATAAAAATGGTTTCGTTACCGATAAAATAGCTGCGAATAATGATTTCTATCAGCAGGCTACAAAAAAGTATTTGAGGGGTGACGTGAATGCGATGAAAAAGAATCGCCCAAAGCAAAATTATATGAAAATACGTGCCAATAAACCACGTCGTCGGGTTCGCTGGGAAACCATCAAAAATGACATTTACCCCAAAAACAAAAGGCGAGTAATTACTTATCGAAGGGTTGTCTATAGCCAGTAGGCTAATTCCACTAATGAACACCGCAATGATAATTCCCCAAAAGAACATAGGAAATAAGCGACTGTAGCTAACCGATAATTTGTCTTTCGTTACCTTGCCTAAACCCCAGCCCATGATGAAAACAAACATAGCGACACCTAACTGTTTAGGCAGGATCGGTTGGGTAAATTGATTAAACGGGTCGCCAAAAAAGTGTCCGAACACAATGAGGAACATGCCTACTGCTTTCATCCAGTCTACAAAATCACAGCGTTTCATCTTTTACTTTCCTAACATCATGGCTTCAAAACGGAATTTTCTACTGTCGCAGAGGGGGTCTCAACTGTTGAAGTCTGGGTGAAGCTTTTAACAAACCTTGCAGGATTGCCTGCAACAATAATATTTGCTTTTACATTGGTATTAACGACAGCACCGGCGGCTACCAAAGAGCCTCTTCCTATATTGGCGAGTATAATGGCGCCTTCGCCTACCCAGACATTTTCTGCGATTTCTATTCGATTGATGTTGTCTTTAGAAAATGGCATCCATTCACCATTTTCTTCGTTACGCTGGTGTTGGGTGTTTCCGCTTAACAAACTGGCATGACTGCCGATTAAGCAGTTCTTTTTTAAATATGCAGAGCCTATTGAACAATAAATTCCAGTATAGACATTGTCTTCTACGATGGTGCCTCGATGAGCGAAAATAGTGCCAAAACCAATGTGACTATTAAGAGAACATTTTTCTAAGGTCAGTGAATAGAATGCTCTTCGTAAAAATACGCCTGGCAGTCCAGGTAATATTGAAACGATGTGCGTCCAAAACGCAAAAACGGCTTCAGAACGCTGGCTTAATTTGGTTTCTAACCAGCAAGTGATAGCCAGAGGTAAAACAATAAGTTGGCAAATACGATTTATGATTAATTTGATAGTGCTATACATGGTCAATATCCTTGTTGGGTCGTAATATCGTCATTGAATATCAATTATTACGATCGTTTACGCATCCTTTTAAAGCGTGCATTGTGAGTATAGTTATCAATTAGAGTTATTTTTCTAGGGATTTTGTATTGCTGTAAGCTAGCAGAGCAATATTTGCGCATTCTGACTTTAAATTCTGATAATGTTTCTTCAGTGCTCAGCTTCACCTCGATAGCGACGAGCATTCCTGTTATCGCGTGAGGAATAGAATACACGGCGGCGTCCTCTACGCCATCCATTTCCAAAACGACACTTTCGACTTCGGCGGGATAGACCTTCTCACCGCCTACGTTAATGATTTCACTCTGCCGGCCCAATATTTTTATCCACTCACCATCTTGCTCAACTTGGTCGCCAGTGTCTAAAAAGCCGTCTTCATCAAAAGGAGAGGGGGCATTAAGATAGCCTAGCATGGCGGATTCTGATTTTATCCAAAGACGCCCGTCTAGGATTTTGGTCTCAAATTCAGCACCGCCCACTTTGACCCACAGGGATTTCGAATCTCTCGATTTAGAGCGCAGAATACCGACTTCGGACAGACCATAGGTTTGCAGTAGCTTCGTCTCAGGAAATCTTGCGGTAATTGCTGCGAGCGTACTATCAGGCATGGTTTCAGTGCCGTAAGTAATCAGTTTAAGTGAGCTAAGGTCAGCGTCATCTGCCGCGCCAGAGAGCAACAATAAATTAATAAAGGTAGGCGAAGTAGGCAACACTTCCACTTGATGAGTATCGATGGCTTCACACACGGATTCTGGGGTTCGTTTAGCAGGCACCACTGCCGTACCGCCATTTGCCAAGGTATAAAGTAACGTATTCACCCCTCCAATATGATCAAATTGCAAAAAGGCCAGTGTGCGCATCATTTTCCGCGGTACGGTAAACTTATTGAGGAGCTGTGATAAATCGTGAAATATTGCTTTGCTTTTTCCGGTTGAGCCTGAGGAGAATAATACCAAACCGGGTTGATTTCTTTTGTGCAGAACCTGGTATAGCTCGTGGTTTGGTTGATTATTGGTTCTAACTAACGTAACAGGGCCATTGCCGAGGATGATATCGTACTGATTTTGAGCAATATCACAGAAGGTATCAAAATGGGCCTTTGAGTCATTCGATAGCGGCACAATAATATTGCGATTATGCGTCAATGCCAAAAATAGAGAAATACTATCAGCGCTATAGTCCGACTTGATACTAACGACCGCTCCGGGCTGTATTTGTTCTTCTTTTATCCACTTGAGCCAAGCATGATATTTGGTTAGTAACTCTGCATATGTAATAACATTGCTGCCAACTGCGACGGCTTGTTGGTTTTCGAGTTCTGCCATTTTGTCCAATAAAAATTGTACTGTCATGATATCCCTCCTAGATAAATTATCTGACCTGTAATCATTTTACTCTGTGGCTTGATGAAAAAGTCGATTAAGTTGAGTACATCTTCCGGCTGCGCCATTTTCTGTATCGCTTGTTGCTCGACTAAGCGTGCTATTTTTTCTTCACCCACGCCGCGTATTAAGTCTGTGGCTATTGGCGAAGGTCCGATTGCGTTGCAGGTTATATTGAAGCTGCTTAGCTCTTTGGCGAGTACACGTGTTAAGGATTCCACCGCACTTTTAGACGCAGCATAAGCCGCTTCTCCCTCTAGGTTCATCGGCACTGCGACGGTACTCATATTGACGATACGAGGGTTTGCTGATTTTCTGAGTAGACGGATTGCTTTTTGGCAGCACATAAAAGTACCCGCATAATTCACGTCTATGGTCTCGCGCATATTTTTAACAGGAGTCAGGGCGAACGCGTTCATTCGTGCGACTCCCGCGTTATTAATCAACACGTCGATGTACTTAAATGACTTTCTTATCTGAATAAATAAGTTGCTGACGTCTTCTTCGTTCGAAACGTCCGCTTTAAAGTGATGATAATTTTTGTGTGAAAAAGTGCTCTCACCACGAGCGCATCCAAATACGATATTCCCTTGCGCTAATAAATGTTCAACCATTGATAACCCAAGGCCACGACTCGCACCAGTAACAAGTATGTGTTGCATCGGGTTATTTCCCTGATAAAAGTTTGTCGATATGATCAACGAGAGAACTGACGTTTTTAAAAGGACTATTGGCGGCCGACATGGCGCGTTCGTCACTTAAAGACACTTGAATATCTTGGTCGAGCAACATGTCTTCTATATCGATGAGCAATGCGACTAGCCCCATAGAGTCCAAGTGACCTTGCTTACCAAAAAGAGGCGTGTCGGGTGATATGGGGACTTGCGCGTCGTCTTCGCGAGATTGATTTGTGAGTTCAAGTGCTGCAAAAATGAGTGATTGAATTTCATCGTGGGTCATACAGTTCTTCCTTGGTTATTGATGATAATAATTAGCAGTCCTGCTTAAAAATCGTGCTGTAGATGATTATCATACGCTCAAAAAATATCAATCTGCAAACTCTAAATAGCCCTCTTTTAGAAAAATAACGTGTTTCACAATCGTTAATCTCACTAACTCATTGGTCAAAATAACCACTTGTTATCAAAGGTAGGATCCTACTCGATTGTTACAAGAATAAATAAGCTATAAATTTCATAAGGTTAAGTCTTATTCTTCATGTGGCACAACACTTGTAACAGGCTAGTAAATAGATAACGGTTGGTTGCATAACACGTACAACCAATAAACCTAACCAAGTGGAGATTTATTATGGGTTTACTTTCAAGAATGTCAGATATCGTGCAATCAAACATTAATGCATTATTGGATAAGGCTGAAGATCCGGAAAAAATGATTAAGCACCTCATTTTAGAGATGCAGGATACATTAGTTGAGGTACGTTCCGTTGCCGCGACGGTGTTGGCTGATAGGAAGCAGATTGAGCGTCGTATCAGTAAACTTGAAATTGAAAGTGCGAATTGGCAGAACAAAGCACAGATCGCTTTACAAAAAGAGCGTGAAGATCTTGCCCGAGCAGCGCTAGGTGAAAAACAGCGAGTAGATCAGGCTTTAGATAGTCTGCACGAACAACTAAACGAAGTTCAAGAGTCTATTAATAAACTACAAAGTGATAGTAGCCAGTTAAATGACAAGCTAAGTGAAGCTAAAGCGAAACAAAAAACTTTACTGATAAGACAACGTACTCAAAGTTCACGCTTAAAGCTAAGACATTCAGATGCATATAACAAAGTCGACACCGCTATCGTGAAGTTTGATCAATACGAGCGCCGTATCGATGACCTAGAAGCGCAAGTTGATGCCTTTGACTTGGTCAGTGAAACAAAAAGCCTGAATGCTGAATTAGCCGAATTAGAAGCAAGCGAAGAAATAGAAAAACAGCTTGCTGAGCTGCGAAAAAAAGTCGCATAAGCACAGAGAACCGATTGAGTAGTTAGAGGTGTAAGCAGAAACGGAAAGTTGCTCACCTCAAATTTGGAGAATGACATGAGAGATTACATAAATATAAACAGGCTTCACAGAGATGCATTACACGCTAAAATTTCAGGTGTGTGCGCAGGATTAGCAAAACATTGGGATCAGCCGCGCTGGGCAATACGTATTGCAGCAATTTTGAGCCTGCTGTTGCTACCGGTTCCCACAGCCGTTGCATATGGTATGGCAGTACTTTTATTGCCTACACGCCCATGAATGTACTCAAGAACCTAGCGCTGGCAGTGTTAATTGCTATCTTGATAACTTACAGCCTTGGATATGCAGCATCAGATTTGCTCGATATTCGTCTGCAACTCGACAGTGATTTTGTAGAGCCGGTAACGTCGTTAATTTTGTTAGTGATTGTGGGGGTTGTATTAGTGATGATTGGATTTGCTGTTGCGCTCAGTGTTGTTGCCGCTATTGGCTTCACCGTATTTGCTATATTGGGCGCACTGATATTTGCAGGTTTGAGTAGTATCTGGCCAATATTGCTAGGTGCAATCATCATAATATGGTTACTAAAAGATAAAAAAAGCAACGATAGTTATTCGTGATTCTCGGTTAATCTTTCCCGTATAAACGTGGGACATGGACGCCCATCTACTGGAATGGGTAGCATCTTGTTGAAATTTACTGAATAATTCTGTTTTCACTTAAACGGAAGAGTAGATGCCAGTGAATATAGTAAAATTAACGGCTATGGTTCTGATTTTTTTAGCGAATGCTGCCTTTGCCGAAGTAGAAATTTCTGATGCCACGATAAGATTGTTACCGCCGAGCGTACCTAATACATCTGCTTATTTTACCGTATCCAATACCAGTGACCAGGATATATCTTTAGTCGGTGGTTCAGCCGAGATTGCTAAAAAAATAGAACTGCATAATCACATTATGCAAGGTGAAGTCATGCGTATGGAGAAACAAGATGCTGTTATTATTCCTGCCGGAAAAACAGTTAAGTTTGCGCCCGGAGGCCTACACATGATGATCTTCGGCTTGAAGCAGCCTTTGAAAAAAGAGCAAATCGTACCCTTAGCGTTAATCACAAAGGACGGTCAGCAGATCAATTTTAACGCAGTTGTCGTATCACCCAACCAACATCGTCATCACTAGGAGGTGAGCATGCAAAAGTACCTAACCCCAAAATGGTTGCTGAGTATTGCAGCAATACTGTTTTTAATTTTTTGGCTCATTGCGATTTATTGGAGCTTTGAACCTGCCACGTTTGATCCTAAGCAAACCGCTCAAGAATACGCCCAGCAACATAACGAAAAACTAGTCCCCGGATATACCTTGACGACTAGCTTGATTACCGTAACAGAGACCCTGTTGAATAAATCTGGTGGATACTTGTCCAATGATGTTATGCCGCCAGGATTGTTTATGGACAACATGCCAAGTTGGGAGTTTGGCGCGTTAGAGATGACGCGAGACTTGGCTTTATCCATGCGTAAAGATATTAGCCGCTCTCAATCACAATCTAGCGAAAATCCATTTTTGACCGATGCACAGCCAAAACTAAATATTGATCACCGCAGTTGGCTTTTACCTTCTGCTGAATCTCAATATCAAGATGCTATCGATAAGCTGTATCAGTACCGCGCAAGTTTATCTACTAGCCGCCAGGGTACGGCACAATTTTATGCGCGCGCCGATAACTTGCGTGATTGGGTAAAACAAGTTGAAAAAAGACTAGGCAACTTGTCACAAAAATTAAGTGTCAGCGTAGGGCAGGACAGGCTTGATACAAGCTTTGCGGGTGACAGTAGTACAGGAGGAGCTATCCCTGCTGAAGAACTGCGTGAGCAAACAAGCTGGTTTCAGTTAGACAACAATTTCTATGAGGCGCGCGGCGCAAGTTGGGCATTAATTCATTTTTTAAAAGCGGTTGAAGTTGATTTCGCAGATGTATTAGACAAGAAGAATGCGCGAGTCAGCGTCCAGCAGATTATTCGTGAGCTTGAATCTACCCAAGAGTCTATTTTCAGCCCCATGATCTTAAATGGCAGTGGCTTTGGCATGCTAGCAAATCACTCGTTGGTGATGGCGAACTATATTTCCCGCGCGAATGCTGCTCTAATTGAACTTTCAGAACTACTAAATCAAGGATAACGAATGAACAAATCACTCTGTGCTGGTGCACTGGTATTGGCCTTTTCAAGTTTTTCGAGCCAAGCCGACACTCTTTTAGGCGTATATGCGGGAGCGCAAGCATGGGATATGGAGACAACCGGTGGGTTTTCTGATAGCAATAATAACGTTGATTTTAATTTTGAAGATGAAACCAAGGGCAGCTTTTATGTTGCGCTTGAGCACCCTGTGCCATTCGTACCAAATATTAAATTACAACGTACAGGGCTAGATACCAATGGGGAAACCGTGCTGTCTTCTAGCATGACCTATGGTTCAGAGTTGTTTTCAGCGAACACCACGGTCAATACTTCACTTGATTTAATCAGCACTGATTACATTGCTTATTATGAGTTGTTCGATAATGACCTAATAAGTTTTGACTTAGGTATCAACGCTAAGCATGTTGACGGCGATATTTATGTAGAAGAACAAGGTGATGCAACACAGAATGCCTCACAAGACTTCTCTGGATTTGTGCCAATGCTTTATTCTCGCGTTGCTGTAGGTGTACCATTTACAGGATTGGGTGCATATGTAGAAGGAAGTTTTTTAGCGTTCGACGATAACACCATTTCAGATTATCAAGCGGCGATCACTTACGGTTTGCTCGATAATATCGCTATTGACGCTACAGTACAGCTTGGCTATCGCCAGTTAAAGATGGAATTAGATGACTTAGACGGTATTTATACCGACTTTGAATTCAGTGGCGCGTTTGTTGGCGTTGAAGTACATTTTTAAACTATTTTGGCTGTAGCGATTTGTTGACTTTTCGTTCAGTCCATTAAGTAATAAAAAATTAGTATTTATTCTTTCCGGTTATGAAAATAGATCGCTAACCTAGTGCCATAGCATTCGAGGTTAGCGATATTATGTCATCAAATACACAGCAAAATTTAGGTTCTACTACCGCATTAAGTGATACCCAATGGGCGCAGCTTAATCAATTGACGCCGTCACTCACGCCATCTCAATTAGGTTGGTTAAGTGGTTATCTGGCTGGGCTAGCTCAGACTCAGGTCGGTGCAACGATCCCTCAAGTAAACCCAGCAGTTGGCGAGGCAGCGGGTGCGGATAAATTCATTACCATTCTTTACGGCTCTCAAACGGGTAACGCTAAGGCATTGGCCCAAGGCTACAAAGCCAAGCTCGATGCAGCAGGCATTCCAGCCAAGTTGGTCAATATGGCTGACTACAAAGCGAAACAACTGAAGAATGAATCACATGTCGTGGTCATTGTTAGCACCCACGGTGAAGGGGATGCGCCAGATGATGCCATTGAGTTGCATGATTTTCTTTCAAGTAAAAAAGCCCCTAAATTACCAAATTTGAGCTTCTCAGTTTTAGGCCTAGGAGACAGCAGCTATGAATTTTTCTGCCAGACCGCCAAAGACTTTGACAAAAAGCTTGATGAATTAGGTGCCAAGCGTATTGCCGATCGCGTTGACTGTGATGTGGATTACGATGACGCTGCGCAAGCCTGGGGTGAACAAGTTTTAAATAAAGTTCAAGATGAGCTGAAAGCTAAAAGCAATTCACATGTGGTAGCCATGCCTCATGTTGGTAAGCCCAGCCTGTCAGTGGCCACGGCTCAGTATTCTAAGAAAAACCCTTTTACAGCGAGTTTGTTAGAAAGCCAAAAAGTAACTGGCCGTGATTCAGTCAAAGACATCAGGCACATTGAAATTTCACTTGAAGACTCAGGCATTCAATATCGCCCAGGTGATGCATTAGGTGTTTGGTTCAAAAATGACCCTAGCATGGTAGACGAGTTACTTAGCTTGCTTGGCGTTGAAGGTGAGGCGGAAGTTACCTTAAGCGGTGAAGCTATTGTCCTGCGTGATGCACTGATTGAAAAGCGTGAGTTAACCCAGAGCTATCCGTCATTTGTGACCGCGTATGCTGAGATTGCGAATAATCCTGAATTGAATGCCTTACTCGAAGACAAAGCAGGCTTACGGGCTTTCCTAGGCGAACGTCAAATTATTGATATTGTGCGCCAATATCCAGCAAAAGTAGATGCTCAAGCGTTAGTTGATATGCTGCGGGGTATGACTCCGCGTCTCTATTCTATTGCTTCGAGCCAAGCTGAAGTAGAAGACGAGGTGCATTTAACAGTGGCATTAGTTGAATACGATGCACATGGCCAGATTCATCAAGGCGGCGCGTCAAGTTACCTCGCTCAGCGCTTAGAAGAAGGCGGTGAAGTACAAGTTTTTGTTGAAAAGAATGACAACTTCCGTTTGCCTGAAAGTTCAGATACCCCTGTCATCATGGTTGGGCCAGGCACCGGCATAGCCCCTTTTAGAGCATTTATGCAAGAACGTGAGGCGCAAGAAGCTGAGGGTAAAAACTGGTTGTTCTTTGGCAACCCAAATTACACCCAAGACTTTTTATATCAAACAGAGTGGCAGCGTTTCGTAAAAGACGGCGTGCTCAGTAAAGTCAGCTTGGCGTTTTCACGCGATCAAGAAGATAAAATATATGTTCAGCATCGATTATTAGAGCAAGGCGCAGAAGTATTTGCATGGCTTGAACAGGGTGCGCATTTTTATGTGTGCGGTGATGCGAATCATATGGCTAAAGACGTGCATGCCGCACTGGTCGAAATCGTACAAAAGCACGGTGCTAAGAGTGCTGAAGCTGCCGAAGAATATTTAACTGCATTGCGCAGAGCAAAACGTTATCAGAAGGACGTTTATTAATGACGACAGACAATAAATTCGTTGTAGAGGGCAAGCTTGCCGACAACGAACGCCTTAAAGGCGAAAGCAATTTTTTACGTGGCACTATTGCTGAAGATTTAAAAGATGATTTAACCGGTGCATTTGTGGGTGACAATTTCCAGTTAATTCGTTTTCACGGTATGTATCAACAAGACGATCGTGACTTGCGCGCCGAACGCGCTAAGCAAAAGCTTGAGCCATTACAAAATGTTATGTTACGTGCGCGTTTGCCAGGAGGCATTATTAAGCCTCAGCAATGGTTAGCAATTGATAAATTCGCCGAAGAAAAATCACTCTACGGCAGTATTCGTTTAACGACGCGCCAAACATTTCAATTTCACGGTGTACTTAAACCCAATATCAAATTGATGCATCAAACGCTTAACCAAGTCGGTATTGATTCAATTGCCACTGCTGGTGATGTTAATCGAAATGTGTTGTGTACCTCGAATCCTATTGAGTCGGCTGTGCATCAAGAAGCCTATGAGTGGGCCACTAAAATCAGTGAACATTTACTGCCTAAAACGCGTGCTTACGCGGAAATATGGCTTGATGGCGAGAAAAAAGAAACCACAGATCACGAACCGATTTTGGGCGCCAACTACTTGCCGCGTAAATTTAAGACAACAGTGGCCATTCCTCCTTTAAACGATGTGGATGTGCACGCTAACGATCTTAACTTCATTGCCATTTCTAAAGACGGAAAGTTAGTCGGGTTTAATGTGCTAGTCGGTGGTGGTCTTGCTATGACCCACGGCGACCATGCTACATTCCCTCGTAAGGCAAGCGACTTTGGTTTTATTAAAGTGGAAGACACCTTAGCGATTGCTGAAGCCGTTGTCAGCACGCAGCGTGACTGGGGTAACCGAGTTAACCGTAAAAACGCAAAAACCAAATATACCCTTGAACGAGTAGGGGTAGAAAACTTTAAAGCCGAAGTCGAAAAGCGTTCAGGCGTAACGTTTGGTGAAAGTCAGGCATATGAGTTTACTGAGCGTGGAGACCGCATTGGTTGGGTTGAAGGTATTGACGGTAAGCATCATTTAACCCTATTTATTGAAAATGGCCGAATTTTAGATTACCCAGGTAAGCCTTTGAAAACAGGCTGTGCTGAAATCGCCAAGATACACGATGGTGATTTCCGTTTAACCGCTAATCAAAACCTAATTGTGGCGGGCGTCAGCGAACAAAACAAAGCGAAAGTGGAAGAAATAGCCAGAGGTCATGGTTTGATCGAAGATGACTTGTCAGCTCAGCGCAAAGATTCCATGGCTTGCGTTGCTTTGCCTACTTGTCCTTTGGCAATGGCAGAGGCTGAGCGCTATTTGCCTGAAGCCGTTACTCAGTTAGAGGGCATATTAGCGAAACACGAAATTGCGCAAAAGAGCATAATTTACCGCGTTACTGGCTGCCCGAATGGTTGTGGACGTTCCATGCTGGCTGAAATCGGTTTAGTGGGTAAAGGGCCGGGCAAATACAATTTGCACTTAGGCGGAAACCGTCAGGGCACAAGAATTCCGAAAATGTACAAAGAGAACATCGGTGAGCAGCAAATCATGGACGAGCTAGATGTATTGATCGGCCAGTGGGCAAAAGAAGCTCAAAGTGATGAATCATTTGGTGACTTTGTTATTCGCACAGGTGTTATCGCAGAAGTGGTGAATTCCGCTGAGGATTTTTATGCGTAATGTAACGTTGCAGTCGTCGCAAAATGCCGAGCCAAACGACGGTACACCTAAGATTTTAACGCAGGTTTCGTTAGAAGAGCTGAACCAGCAGTTGGAAGCGAAAAGTGCGGTTCAGCGCGTGACCTGGGCACTGGAAAATCTGGAGCCAACTTTTATGTTGTCTTCAAGTTTCGGTGCTCAAGCTGCAGTAATGTTACATATGTTGACTCAGCAATTTCCTGATATTCCAGTGGTATTGACGGATACAGGCTACCTATTTCCTGAAACCTATCAATTTATTGATGAGCTAACTGAGCGTTTGAACCTTAACCTGCAAGTGTACCGAGCGCCTATGTCAGGCGCGTGGCAAGAAGCACGCTTTGGCAAATTGTGGGAAAACGGTGCCGACGGCATTGAGCAGTACAATAAGCTGAATAAAGTGCAACCCATGCAGCAAGCGCTTGCTGAGCTAGATGTAAAAACGTGGTTCGCTGGATTGCGCCGCAGTCAGTCGGAAATGCGTGAATCGCTATCAATATTGCAAAAGTTGACGCGACAAGTGAAAGTCTATCCTATCCTGGATTGGAGTAATAAAGATGTTCACTATTACTTAAAAGAGCATGACATGCCCTACCATCCGTTATGGGAGCAGGGCTATGTTTCGATCGGCGATTGGCACACTACACGCTCCTTGCAAGAAGGAATGGACGAGAAAGATACTCGCTTCTTTGGCTTGAAACGTGAGTGCGGCCTACATGAATTTGGTGATGGTGATGGTATTTAGTCGACGACAAATGCGTTGAGCAAAATATGTTTCAACGCTTCTATATAGTTTGCTTGCTTGTTAACTCCCACCAAAGTAAAAAGTTCCGCCCCTGAGGTGGTAAACTTATAATACTTTAAAGTGGTACCAGGTTTTCTTGCGCTCAATTGGAAAACTTGGCCATTACTCCTCCATTCCACCACTGAATTAACTGGCCATTCACCTGATTCTATTTCAGTTTGGTGTATCAGCCCTAAATCCATCAAAGAGAGCAAATCGGGATAGCTAAGGCCAAAGGTCGCAAGATTGAGTTGTTGCTCTTTGCGCAACCTAAACATAGCGAGTATGGAAGGCTGCTGATAAAACCCTGTGAGTAATTTAGGTGTTGTGTCACCTTTTCGTCTACTCGACAAAGCGACTGCGCGGCGAAATGTCTGGGCATCTTTTTGTGTTAATTGTTTTAAAATGAGCAGTGTGCGAAGCGAGAAACTGCCTGGGCGGTTTGTTTCTACTGCAAAAATTTTTCCCCATAATTCCTGCATGGCCGGCGAATGTATTTCCTCTGCCATATTGGCAAAGTTATAAAACCAATCGGGGTCGAGACGCTCATTCTCCCCTTCCTCAATACAGTATTTTAGCGCCTTTTCGAGCACACTTTCTATATTACTTAGCTTACGTTGGGCTGCTATTTTCTGCCGCCTTTGTACTCTGGTTTCTATGCTATTGGCACGCATACCTTGATAAGGCAGGGATACACCAATTTGTGCAAACCATTGTGTCATCCGTGCCGCAGTGCCCTTAACATCTTGAGGCCCCTTGTCTGGGGTCTCAGCGTTAGGGTTCACCTGAGTCGAGGGCTTACTTTTGACCTTTTCAATGGGCGCCGGGGACGGTGTATGTTGGTTGTCTATTTTCATAGGGTATTTATACAAATATCTTATCTAGTAAATATTATTTACCATAGTATGCTTGTTCCTAGTAGCATGGCGTCTGGTAATATATTGAGCGAACTAATTTTGATTTAGTCAGGATTTAGCTAAACTTAAGAAATACTGCTGTAGTGGTCAGGTAAACTCAAGAGAAATGTAAATTAAATGTGTCCAATGGAATATGAGAATGATGAGCTGATTTTTCTCTCTGAGGAGAACACGGCTGACAACACTGAATTCGCAGGAAGCTGGAATATATTGGTGGTTGATGACGATGAGGAAATCCACTCGGTAACACGGTTGGCCCTTTCTGATTTAGTGCTTAATGACCGAAACTTGACCTTTTATCACGCCTATTCCAAGGCAGAAGCCCTTGAGATTATACAGTCTCTAGGCTCTACTTTAGCGATTATTTTGCTTGATGTCGTTATGGAAACGGACGACGCAGGCCTGCAAGTGGCCCAAACTATGCGAAATGAACTGAAGTTGACAGAGCCCAGAATCATTTTGCGTACAGGGCAACCGGGTTATGCTCCTGAAGAAAGTGTAATCAAAGAATACGACATCAATGACTACAAGACGAAAACAGAGTTAACGCGTAGCAAACTTGTCACAACCATTATTGCCTCGTTACGTTCATATCAACAGATTCTAACGATCAATCAAAGTCGTATTGGTTTAGAAAAAATCATCCATTCGGCCGCAAATTTACTCGAAGAGCACTCAGTCAATCGATTTTGTGAAGGTGTGGTGACCCAAATAAGCTCGCTTATTGGTTTGGACTCCTCAGGGGTTGTATGTGCCAGAGCTGGATCCGTTATCGATAAAGATGAAAATGCGGTCTATGTATTGGGTGCTGCAGGAGAGTTCGCAAGTTATATCAATAAAAAAATTGATAACCTGCACGATGAAAAGATAGTGCAATCGGTTAATCAGTGCCTTCAACAACAGCATCACATATACGGCGATAACTTTACCGTGCTTTATTTGAAAAGCTCTGAATATGATGCAGCTGTGTTCTTAAAAATTGGTCGACAAATATCGGAAGCCTATGAGCAGCTGATCGAGGTATTTTTAGCAAGCATTTCAGTGGGTTACGAAAATGTTAATTTATTCCATCAACTACACACTGCCGCGTTTAAAGATTGGCTAACCAAGCTGCCAAATAGAATCGAATTTATTAACCGCCTAGACGATATCAGTAATGATTCAGAGCACGCTAATGATGTAGTTGCTTTGATTGATATTAATCATTTCGCCGATATCAATGACGGTCTAGGCCAGGATACTGGTAACGACACCTTATTGGCCTTAGCTCAACGTATTGAATCCACTTTTCCGACAGCGGCAGCGCTGGGGCGAATCGGCTCGGACGTATTCGCCGTTGTCGGTACAGAGCGAGAAGTCAATCCTGCTGCGCTTCAGGGGTTGTTTAATAATGCATTTGAAGCTGGCGACCATATGCTACCGCTGAGCGCGGCATTTGGCTTTTGTCGGTTTAATGGTAAAAAAAATACGGGTATCAATATACTCAAGCACGCCAACATAGCGTTAAATAGGTCGAAAAAAAGTCTAAAAACGAATTTTGAGTATTATGCCCCAGAAATGGAAGAGCAAACGACGTGGCGCTTAGAGATGATCCGTCAGTTGCGTACAGACTTCGCTGAGCGAAAATTGCAATTGTGGTATCAGCCGCAAATTGACTTAGTGACTCAAGACATCATTGGTATGGAAGCGCTACTTCGTTGGCCTTCTTCTGATGGGGGATTCGTCTCTCCCGCGGTATTTGTACCACTGGCAGAATACTCGGGCTTAATCATAGATATTGGTGCGTGGGTTATGCAAGAGTCATGTGAAAAGCTGCGTTTGCTAACAGAAGCAGGATTCAAAGGCTTGCGCATGGCAGTCAATATATCTATGCCTCAATTTCGTGATCCTGCGTTTATAAACTTGGTTAAAAAAGCAATTATAAACAATGATTTAGAGCCTGATTACATAGAGTTAGAAATCACTGAAAGCATTGTGATGGATGAACCCCAATTGGTGGTTGAAGCACTGAATGAACTCAAAGAGTTTGGCGTTAAGGTAGCCCTTGATGATTTTGGTACAGGCTTTTCGTCAATGAGTTATTTACAACAGCTACCGCTTGATCGCTTGAAAGTTGACCGAGCGTTTGTTAGTGAAATAAGCCCCAACAAATCGGCCTTTATTGCTGAAACCATCGTCACACTTGGGACAAAACTCGGTCTGAGGACGATTGCTGAAGGTATTGAAAAGCCAGAGCAAGCCAACTATTTACTCAAGCTTGGTTGTGATGAAGCCCAAGGCTTTATGTATGCTAAACCAATGCCTTTTAGTGAATTGCTGACATTTATGGGGCAACGCAAAAGAGGCCAATCCCTGTAGATACTAGATAATCTTAGCGATGGCATGCTGCATCGCTGATACTACTTGCTGCTCAAACCAAGGGTTTTTCTTCAACCATATGTTATTCCGTGGAGACGGATGGGGCAAAACGAAAAACCTTGGTTGGTACGCCTGCCAATCTTTTACTCTCTCCGTCAACGATCGCTTATCCTGTAAGTAATAGTTTTGAGCATATTGACCAATCAATAAAACATGTTTGATTTGCATGGAGTTTATGAGGCGCTCATGCCAAAGGGGCGCGCATTCTTTACGCGGCGGCTTGTCACCACTTGACGCTTTTCCAGGATAACAAAATGCCATCGGCAGAATTGCAATATTGTCTGGATTGTAAAACTGCTGAACGTCTAGATTCAGCCATTTCCTCAAGCGTTCGCCCGAAGCATCATTCCAAGGCTTGTTCGTTTCGTGTGCTTTGATACCAGGAGCCTGACCTACGATAAGTATCTTTGAGCGCTGATTTCCTTGAATGATTGGGCGAGGACTCAGGGGCAAATGTGCTTTACATACTTGGCATTTTTTAGCGTCGTCAAAGTCGGTGATTTAATTTTCCTTCCAAAAAATACAGTTCTGTCATATTATTGTCATAATCCTGTGGTTTGAGAGTCGATTTGTTTCCACGTTGGATTGCGATGCTTAGCGCTTTGTTAAGCGATTTATCGAGGAAATCATTATGTTAAGAATCAAATCATTTATCATTGTCGGCATTTTAAGCGCATTCGGTGCGGCATCAGCACAAGCTGAAACTCAGAACAACAGATTATTTGACTGCATGGAATCTACCACATTTGCTATTGACGGTTCATGTATCGCTAGCAAAATTCAACAAAATGTTAAGTTTCGTGAAATGCAGTCAGACATCACTCAAAAAACGCAAGTGCAAGATGCCAATGCAATCGCGACAATCCAATTTTTTGAAAAAGACATGCGTATCAATGTCATTGCCCACAAAGATGCATTAGCTGAGTCAGAGTTATTAGTGCTCAACGTCGCTGAGTAATAAGGCTGTGCTAGGTTAACCAAATACCTGAATCGTTCAATGTAGGGATAAGCTCACATTGAACGGTTATTTTTAGCCCTTAACTTACTGTTTGGCTAAGTCAATTTTTAATACTTCAGTTATTTCACTTCTTATGAAACCACTTTATCTATCATACAAAAAAGCCCCCTTGTGGGAGCTTTAGAATACTAAGCCATTTGGTATTTTACTTGATACAGCTGCAGCCATTTTTGCTTTCGTAACTCTAAATTGTATTTGAGTTCGCGGTATTTAAAATCTAGTTCTAGTTTCTCGTAATTACGCTTCAATTTATGTTTGCGAATTTCCATTAAGCGTTTTTTAGTGGCGTACATTTCGCCCATTTTATGCAAGATTGCATCATATTCCTGCTGTAAACTATGTAATATCTCATCGGCATTTGGAAGCACAGATAACTTCTGCTGTGCGCGCTGCAATTGCATCGCCATCTTCGCTTTCTCAATGCGTTCTTCTGGGCAGCGGCGTAAGTTTTTGGTCCAGCCTATAAACGACAGCCCTCGTATTAGCCATTTAGTTGGATCAAACTGCCACCATTTAATGCCATTGCGGTAATCATATTCAAATATGTGGTGGTAATTATGGTACCCCTCACCAAAAGTGAAAAAAGCTAAAATGTCATTATCGCGGGCTGTATTTTTATCTGTATAAGGTTGACGTCCCCAAATATGGGCAAGAGAATTAATAAAAAACGTCACATGATGGACAACCACTAGGCGGAAAAAACCAGCAAGCAACACCATACCAAGCACATCACCATTCAACCAACCTAATGCCATTGGAATGCCAAAGTTAGAAATAAGCATGATGGGAAGGTAGTACTTATGCTGCCATACAACGACCTTGTCTTTTTGAAGGTCTTTACAATTACTATAATCAGAATAGCGGTGTATCTGATATTCGCGAAGCATCCAACCCATGTGTGAATACCAAAAGCCACGCTTGGCCGAATACGGGTCTTTATCGTTGTCGTCCACATGCCTGTGGTGGATCCTGTGATCAGAAACCCAATGTAATATGCTGTTTTGAAGGGCCATTGCTCCGCCAATAGCCAGTACGACTCTGACAAAGGTATTCGCTTCATAGGCTTTATGCGCCCACAGCCTGTGGTACCCAGCGGTGATAGACATCCCTGAGAAGTAAATAAGAATAATACACGCAGCGATCTCTGCGCCATCAAACCCTTGGGTTAGAGCAACGTAAGGCACAAGAAGGAGTGCGACTAGTCCAGTAATCACAAAGACTAAAACATTAGTGAGAATTAAACGGGGTTTTTCCATTACAAAAAGCAGTACTTTATTCAGCTTACACTTGTACGCTAATTTATCTAGCAAACGCGTATTTAGCAAGCTATTTCTTGTATTGAACCTTATTACTTCGTGCTGATTCGCGTTAAATATGGATAATATAAAGGAATTAATATTCAAAAGGGGCGTAACGTGAGTCGTCAAGAACAAAAGCTTAAGACGAGACGAACCATTATAGATGCAGCTTTTAGTTTACTGGACGAGCAAAGAAGTTTGTCTAGTATCAGCTTGCGTGAAGTAGCTCGCGCCGCTGGCATCGCACCGACCTCATTTTATCGACATTTCAAAGACATTGACGAGCTTGGTTTAACATTAGTCGATGAAGCTGGCTTAAACTTAAGGCAGTTGATGCGTCAGGCTCGATTGCGGATTGCCTCAGGTGGGGGAGTGATAAACACGTCGGTGGATACGTTTATGGAGTTCATTTGCGCCCATAGCAATGTTTTCCGGTTGCTGCTTCGTGAGCATACCGGAACGTCTTTGGCATTTCGTGCCGCTGTATTACGGGAAATTCAGCACTTTATTGTTGAGCTAACAGATTACACTATGAGCACAACAGGGTTGCCCTATCAGTATGCGAACTTACAAGCAGAAGCTATGGTTAAACTTGTTTTTAGTGCGGGCGCAGAAGCGTTGGATTCAGGCGCTGAACAACAAGCAGTGTTGGCTCAGCGCGTTAAGTTGCAGTTGCGATTTATCGCTAATGGGGCGAAAGAGGCCGCCGGCGTTTAGCGCTTTTGCAAGTAAACTCCTGATTCCACATGATGTGTATATGGAAATTGATCAAAAAGAGCAAATCGAACTACATTATGTGTTTCGCTCAATACTGCCAAATTATTATTGAGTGTCTCAGGATTACACGAAATATACACAATGTTTTGATACGCTTTGATCATGTCTAGCGTGTCATCATCAAGGCCAGAGCGTGGGGGATCCACTAAGACTGTTTGGCAATCGTAATCCTGCAAATTGATACCTTCTAAACGCCTAAAGCTGCGTTCATTGTTTAGTGCTTGCACAAATTCTTCGCTCGACATCCTTAAGATCGTCACGTTTTCTATGTTGTTTAAACGGATATTATCTTGCGCAGCAGCAACCGAAGATTTAGATATTTCGGTTGCTAATACTTGTCGAAAATTTTGTGCCAGAGGAAGACTGAAATTCCCTGCACCACAATACAATTCGAGTAAATCGCCTTGGCAATCTTGAGTAACATCTAACGCCCACTCAAGCATTTTGCTGTTTACCCCAGCATTTGGTTGCGTGAAGCTATTTTCAATTTGTTTAAACGTATACAGTCGATCATTCACTGGTAGCGTTTCTAGCACATAATCTTTGTCTAACAGCACTTTTTGCTTTTTCGCGCGGCCAATTATGTCGATTTTAAATTCATCTCTTAACAATGCGCGCAATGCTTTTGCTTCTTTTAGCCACTCATCTTCTAAAGGTTTGTGATACACCAAGGTGACTAATATTTCATTGGTTAGGGTACTCAGATAATCGATTTGGAATAACTTTCTACGTAATACTTCGTTCTTTTTTACTAATGATAATAACTTCATCATCACTTCATTGATAACGATACTGGCAGGGGGAAACTGATTTACTGCATACTTTTGCTTTGTTGATTGGTCAAACATGACATGATCTAAGTTATCTCCGTCGTGCCACATCCTGAATTCCGCACGCATCCTATAATTCAGAGGTGCTGATGAAAACGCCTCTAATGCTGGCATCGAAAATGTTTTGAAAGCCTGTTGCACGCTATTAACTTTTTGAGCGAGTTGTTGTTCATAGTCCGCAGGGTTAATTTCGGTTGGGCGCACGGCAATTCTCCAGATGATGTTATTAACGAGCGCGGGATTGTAAGTGTTTTCAGCGCTTGTGCAATATTAGTTTTTGATTGCGATGAATTGTACTAAATTTAGCCAGCATGCGGCCGATAACCTAGTTGAGGAAAGTGAGGTGGCACAAATGAATATTAATGAAATTAAGGCTTTCATGCGTGAAAAGCCGGCGCACTTGGGGGAGGCAAATAGCTTTCAGAACCAATTGCGTGATTCAGGTCTTGAGCAAGCAAGCACACTGGCGGGTGATAAGGCGTCCTTGAGCGGCGCATTATCATCTCATAGTTTTTTTGCAGGCCAAGTATTAACTAATTCCATGAACCACAGTGTATCGGTTGGGGCAAGCAAACTTCAGCTTAGAGTACCCCAGCAAGCTGACGAGGAAGAGACGAATAAAAGTTTATTCGACTTTGAAGAGGTCGCTCGCAATGTGTTGAATTTTGTAGGTGGTGCAATCAAAAATGCTCAAGGAAAAGGCGCTGACGACGATGCTTTGAATGCTCTTTTTGAGCAAGCTCGTTCGGGGGTATTAAAAGGCATTGGCATGGCTGAAAAAGATCTCGTCGGAGTGATGAATGATGACATCAAAAATGGGATTAGCCGAAGCCAAGAATTAATAGATACGGGATTGCAAAAGCTAAGAGATTCGATTTTCTCAGAAACTCAAGAAGCGAGCGATGTCGGCACGTCTAACGTTTCGTTGGAGAATCAAGTGAACTATCAACGCCGTGACACGGGTGAGTTACGTATTCGTACGTTGGATGGTGACGAAGTTAACATTCGCTTTGAAGACTTGGAAAGCTTTGAGTTAAACCAAAAGTCGCTGGTAAAAGTTGAAGAAGAACAAGTGTTTCAGCAGCCAGTAGAGCCATCGAAACCTCAATCGGTAAACAATGCACAAGATATAGCCGAAAACGACGTGGCTGATGAGCCGAGCCTTGATAGCGCTGAGCAAATGGGCGTAACGCAATCTTCACTACAAGAAAGCGATGATGCAAGTAACAACGTGACAGCTAAAGTCACCTCAACGCAACGCTATGAGCACATTAGCAGTAATGCACTGTCTTTCACTGTGCAGGGGGAGTTAGACGAAGACGAATTAAAGGCGATAGGTACATTGGTTGCTGACGCCAGCGATTTAGCTGATGAATTCTTCAACGGTGATATTGAGTCAGCATTCAATCAAGCATTAAAGCTGGGATATGATGAAAAAGAGCTAACCGGTTTTGCTTTACAATTAACTAGACAAGAGCAAACCCAATCTATTCAGGCGTATGAATCGGTTTCTCATTTCAGTGAAGATGACCCTAGAGGAGACCCTAATAAGACGGTTAAACCGGTCGCGCATTATCTAGATAAAATGTTGGATGTTTTTGAGCAATCGAGGCAAAAGCTTGAAAGCGGTGAACAGTATGACGATTTGATTAATGGATTGATTAATCAAATGGGCGATGTTCACACACCAGATTTAATTTCTGCAATTCAACGTTTTCATAGTTTTAATCAAAAGCTATTGAATGGTTTACCGTTAAACTTCTCAGGAACTAACCAGAGTGAATAACTCGCTGGAGCGATAAAAGTTCGGAACAAGATAACGTTAGTCACTAAAGGTGACTAACGTTATTTAGAGGTGGGGACTAATCTTCTAAATTTAACTTTTTAAGCAGCAATACTGCTTGAGTTCGAGTATTAACTTCTAGCTTTCTAAATACTGCACTGATATGCGCTTTAACGGTCGCTTCAGTGACATTTAATTCGTGAGCAATTTGTTTATTTAATAAACCATCATGGATTAGCTTTAACACCTGAAATTGCTTAGGCGTTAATTCTGCAATTCGTTGCGCTAAGTTGAGTTCTTCACCGTCAATTTGGGCAATCTGTGCTTTTAACTCTTCAGTTAACCAAATTTCACCGCTCATGATTGTTTTCAAGGCATCAGCAATCATCAAAGTAGGGCTGGACTTAGGTACAAACCCTTTTGCGCCGAAGCTCATCACGTACGAAACAACTTCAATAGAGTCACTAGCCGAGACTACTGCGACAGGAATTTCAGGATAATCCTGAGTGACTCGAATTAAACCATAGAAATTCTCACATCCAGGCATGTGCAGATCGAGTAATATTAAATCGATATCTGGGTTTTCATGGAGCGTCATTAATGTAGAGTCGAGCGAGTCGGATTGCAAAATCTCAATATCTTCAAACAGTGGACTTAGTGCACCCACTAAAGCTTCGCGAAATAGCGGATGATCATCTGCAATTAAAAACTTTGCCATTTATTTGCCTTCAATAAATAATTCAATATTAAGTAACAAGACTAATACTTTAGTCTTGATTAATGAAGGGATTAATTAACTTCCCTGCAATTTATGTGACACATTCTATCAGAAGGCGTAAGTATGATGTAACAAATACCTCATGCAGTTTGTTTATATCAGAAAAATTTTTACGATCCTCTTAATCCATGGTGCAAATAGACAAGAGAATTGCGTGGTTTAGTGGCTGCGGGTAGAATTACGCTAATTTTCCACAATCATTATCAATTACATGCAATCAAGCAAAGACGCCATTTATTCACAACCTCAACAGGTAAGTGATTTCCGCTTCGATGATACCGTAGCAGAGGTTTTTCCAGATATGATCCAGCGCTCTGTGCCGGGTTATAACACCATCGTCGATGCAATTGGGCAATTGGCTGGACGCTACGCTACAAACAATTCCAATATATACGATCTCGGTTGCTCCCTCGGCGCAGTTAGCTTAGCAGCGGCAAAATACGTAGTGGCTGATAACTGTAGTATCATTGCAGTGGATAACTCTGAAGCTATGGCTCAACGGTGTGCCCGGCACGTAAAAGCGTATAAAGCGAATACTCCCATAGAGGTGATTTGCGATGATTTACAAAATATCCACATCGAAAACGCATCAAGTGTGGTAATGAACTTCACATTGCAATTTATCGACCCCACTCAGCGTGATCAGATTATTCAGAGTATATACGATGGCTTAGCACCGGGTGGAGTTTTCATACTTTCAGAGAAGCTTCGCCACGCATCAGAGCAAGGGAATGAGTTACTAATTGACCTTCATCATGAGTTTAAAAGACGCAATGGTTATAGCGAGCTAGAGATAAGTCAAAAGCGTGAATCAATTGAAAACATTTTGCGGGCTGAAACGTTTGAGGCGCATCAAACCAGACTACAAAATGCTGGTTTTGACGATGTCGTATTGTGGTTTCAGTGTTTTAACTTTGCCTCCATTGTCGCGATCAAAAGCTAACATTTTTTTATTTATTTACTTTACAGGCGCCGTTCATGTCAGTCCCTTGGTTCAACCAGTTTTATAAAGAAATTGCCGACTCCCCGCTAAGTGCTTGGTTAGAGCTCCTTCCCGGGCAAATTTCTACCTGGCAAAAAGAGCAGCTACACGGTGATTTCAACAAGTGGGTAAAGCTGCTTGGCAAGCTGCCTCAGACTCATCCTAGTGAAATTGAGCTCAAAGAGAGGGTTGAATTTGGGCTGCAAAGCGAGATAAACGAGTATACGCAGAAGCAAATTATAGGCTTACTTAAGCAGTTTATGCCATGGCGTAAAGGGCCATTTCATATTCATGGTATTCATATTGATACAGAGTGGCGGTCCGACTGGAAATGGGAAAGAGTACAACCGCATATACAGTCGTTAGAAAATCGTTATGTTCTTGATGTTGGTTGCGGCAGTGGCTACCACATGTGGCGTATGCTAGGAGAAAACGCCAAAATGGTGGTGGGCGCGGACCCTTCTCAGTTATTTTTGATGCAGTTCCAAGCCATTAAGCATTTTAACCCCGACTCACGCATTCATTTATTGCCCGTAGGTGTTGAGCAGCTACCTGAAAAAAATGCCTTTGATACGGTTTTTTCAATGGGGGTACTGTATCACCGAAAAAGTCCACTCGATTTTTTACAACAGCTAAAAAATCAGTTGCGACCCGGTGGCGAGCTCATTCTCGAGACACTTGTTGTTGAGGGAGATGAAAATACTGTATTGATGGCCGGGGACAGGTACGCTCAAATGCGCAACGTATGGTTTTTGCCTAGTACAGATGCCTTGTGTTTATGGATGAAACGACTGGGCTTCAAAAATGTGCGCGTGGTAGATTTAGCAAAAACCACGATTGAAGAGCAGCGCGCAACGCAGTGGATGGACAGTCAATCTTTGGTTGATTTTCTTGACCCGAATGATCACTCAAAAACCATTGAAGGCTATCCTGCGCCCTTGCGCGCCGTTGTTGTGGCTGAGCGATAGCATATGCGCTCAATTTACTCGTTAATAAATACCCGTTTGGCGCGCGTTGGCATTCGGGTGACTAATTCATAGCCTAACGTATCCGCCCAAGCGGCCACGTCATTAACCGGTATATTCTTGCCCCAAAGCTCGACTGGGCTGCCTTCACTTATATCGGTTAATTGAGTGACGTCAACGCACAACATGTCCATCGAAACACGACCCGCTAACGGCGCTATCTGGCCATTGACCATAATAGGGGTGCCAGATTTAGCCGTTCGAGGGTAACCATCACCATAACCTGCCGCCACAGTGGCGATAATGCTTGGTCGCTTCGCTGTCCATATTGCGCCGTACCCTACTGACTCGCCAGTCGCGACGTGTCTCAATGCAATCACTTTTGAGCTAAAAGTCATCGCCGGAATGAGTGGTAGAACGTTGATATCACTTTGGTTGAAGGGACTAATACCATACAGCATGATCCCTGGGCGGTTCCAAGTGCTGATGCTTTTCGGTGTAGCAAGTAGGGCAGCTGAATTGGCTAAGCTACAACCTGCGTATGACGGCTCCGCCGATACTTTTTCAGCAAGCTTTTGTATTGACTGTATTTGACTCAGCAGTAAAGGGTGATCGGGGTGATCAGATGTAGCAAAGTGCGTCATAAGCATAACCGAGCACACATTCTTACTGGATGCGAGTTGAGTATAAGCCTTCAATGCATCTGAGACAGGTATGCCTAGGCGATGCATACCAGTATCAACTTTCAACCATACTTTTATGGGCTTCGTTAATACTTGGGCCAGCAGATCTTCAATTTGCTTTTGGTTGTGAATAACAATTTGTAGGTTTAATTCATTTACAACACTCAATTCACTAGGACAAAAGCAGCCTTCAAGCAATAAAATGGGCGTCTTTATATGGTGTTGGCGCAAACTTACGGCTTCTTCAATACTCGACACCGCAAGCAGAGCGGCTTGGCCATCAAGAGCGCGCGCTGTTGCTACTGCGCCGTGGCCGTAGGCATCAGCTTTGATGACCGCAAGAGTATTGCTCTGACGGTCGTTGATGGAACTTTCTAAGGCGTTAACACCCAGAGCATTTGCATATGCGAAGTTTTGACGGATAGCATCCAGATCTACCGTAATCGAAATAGGGCGTGGCATTAACGGCCTTTAATATTGATATTTATATTGGCTAAACAAGGCTTGTGCTTGCAACCATACATCACCGACAGAACCGTTACCCACCGGAGTACCATCAAGCGTTACAATAGGAGCCACTTCTTTGGACGAGCTGGTCAGCCATAATTCATCCGCATCACGTACCTCGTCCATCGTGATAACACGTTCTTCAACCTTAAATGAGCTGTGCTCACGTAAAATGGCTAACAGCAACTTTCTAGTAACACCTGGTAGCAGTTGGTTATCCAAAGCGGGAGTAGCGATCACGTTATTTTTGACCATAAATACGTTGCATGAGCTTGCTTCGGTAAGTTCCTGTTGTTGATTAAACAGTATGGTTTCTTGCATACCAAGATCTTGGCTTTGTTGATAATGCATAACATTGCCGAGTAACGAGGTCGATTTAATATTGCATCGCTTCCAGCGCAAATCTTCACTGCTGGTAACATTGAACGCTTTTACACCTTCTTTGTCTGGTGTCGGCGCAGGCGGTATCTCGAATGAAAAGGCAAATACCGTTGGTTCGACGCCTGTCGGATATGCATGAGCTCGTTTGGTGTCAGTGCCGCGACTAACATGAAGATAAATTCCGCGGTTACCGGTCTCGTTCTTTGCGATCAACGTGTGAATGATTTCTTGCCAGTCTTCTACTGTGTAATCAAGTTGAATGCCGATAGACGCCAAACCCGATTGCATACGTTCAATATGAGGCATAAAGCCAACAGCTTCACCTTGATAGGTAGGTACCACTTCATAAATGCCGTCGCCGAATAAGAACCCGCGGTCCATAGGTGAAATTTTAGCTTGTTCTTGGGGGAGATATTCCCCATTTAAAAATACGATGCTCATAGTTAAGACTCAAAAAAATAGCATTGGAAGAAGGGCTGTTGAATGCGGATTATGCCACGAATTTTTATAATGAATTAAGCTACTTTGTTAGCAAATTTGAATTTTTACCGTGAATATCCTTCATATCAGGTACAATAAGGTTCGCTTCTATTGCTCAACACAGACAGGTTTTATGCTGCAAATTGGTAAGTTCAACTCATTAAACGTAATTAAACAGGTACCCTTCGGATTTTACCTTGATGGTGGAGACGATGGTGAGGTTCTGCTCCCCACTAAGTTTGCTGCCGAAGATTGTAAGATTGGTGATACCTGCCACGTCTTTATTTATCACGAT
The DNA here is from genome assembly GCF_056173245.1 of Paraglaciecola sp. QJM3NY_14. NCBI lineage: Bacteria > Pseudomonadati > Pseudomonadota > Gammaproteobacteria > Alteromonadales > Alteromonadaceae > Paraglaciecola > Paraglaciecola sp. QJM3NY_14. The sequence goes on along the minus strand of NZ_CM149664.1, from coordinate 4,781,986 downwards.
AGCGACAGTCGCTTGATCGCCACCACGCAAACACCTTTGGCTGAAGTAGATGAATGTGCCTTCTTAAAGGTGGTGAGTGTAAATAATGTAGGTGCGTTTTTAGATTGGGGTATCGATAAAGACATTCTGGTGCCCTATAGCGAGCAAGACTTCCCGATGGCAGAGGGCGTGTCTTACGTAGTATTTGTGTATTTTGATGATGAAACAGGGAAGGTTGCTGCTTCCACGCGTTTACGTGACTTTTTATTTGAAGAAGGTCAGAACTTTGCGCCTAAGCAAGAAGTCGATTTATTGATTTGTGGCCGCACTGATATGGGATACAAAGCGGTGATAAATGGCAGTCACCTAGGTTTGATATTCAAAGATGAAGTGTTTAAACCTTTGCGTATGGGTGAGCGCACTAAAGGGTTTATTAAACGTATCCGTGAGGACAACAAAATTGATCTGTGTTTTCAATTTCACGATGATGGCGCACGCAAAGATTTGGCAGAACAAATTATTGACGATCTCGAGGCCCATGGCGGTATATCAATCTTAACGGATAAAAGCTCAGCGCAAGAAATATCAAAGCGCTTCAATGTCAGTAAAAATGTATACAAGAAGGCGCTAGGCGCTTTATACAAGCAAAAACGCATATTGCTTGATAAGAGCAAAATCACCTTAATTAAATAGAATGTAAGCAGTAGTTATTTGCAGTGGAGTAAAAAATGAAAGCGACCGTTAGTTGGCAGTCAGATATGAAATTCGTTGGTGAAACTGACACAGGAAAAACCATCGAAATGGACGGTGATGGCAGTCAGGCGACCCCTATGGAAGCCGTATTATTGGCCGTTGGCGCGTGCTCATCTATTGATGTAGTAGAAATTCTTAAAAAATCACGCCAAGGGATTACCGGCTGCGAATGTCAACTCGATGCTCAGCGAGCAGATGAAGCCCCAAGAGTGTTTACTGAGATTCATGCCCATTATGTTGTCAGTGGCGAAAACCTAAGTGAGAAGCACATTCAACGTGCCGTTCAACTGTCAGCTGAAAAATACTGCTCAGTCATGTTGATGTTAGAAGGAAAAGTTAAGATCACGACCAGTTTTAGTATACAGCCCTAGTTAGAAATCCGAGTACCGTAAACGAGTTGAACAAGGTCGCTATGTTCAACTCGTCATTTATTCATCTCACCAATAAAGTCAGCTGAGACGATTTACACCAGTGCGGTAAAGGCTTGTTCGAAGTCCGCAACAATATCGTCTACATCTTCAATACCAATCGAAAAACGCAGCATATTATCATTAATACCCATATCGGCTCTTTGCTCGGCTGTGTTCTCAAAGTAAATAGTTTGGGCGACGGGTAAACCTAATGTACGGGTGTCCCCTAAATGTGTTGCGCACAACACTAACTTAAGCTCATTTAAAAATGCGAGCGGGTCGATATGCTCAGCTAGGTCGATACTGACTATTCCCCCATAACCTGTGAATAGCTCTCGCGCTATATAATGTTGTGGGTGGTCCGCTATACCCGGATAGTAAACGTGCTGAACGTGTTCATGACCATGTAAGTACGTCGCCAGACGCAGCGCATTTTGGCAAATTCTCTCTACCCTCAAAGCCAGCGTTTCAAGCCCTATGGATATGCTGTGGGCCGCATCAGGAGATAACGTTGCCCCCATGTCTCTAAGGCCGCGTTTCTTAATTTGCGTCAGTCCCCATTGCTGGGTATCCGCTGTGCGGTAAATAGGTAATATGTTGTTAAACCCACTCCAGTCGAATAAACCAGTGTCAACAACGACACCGCCCAGCACATTACCGTGACCTGATACATACTTAGTTAATGAAGCGATAGTCAGTGAAGCCTTGACGCTTTTGGGATCAAAAATATTGGCAGGCGTCATGGTGTTATCAACGATAAACAGCAATTTTTGTTCGTTACATAACTGACCTATGGCACTTAAATCAGATACTTGGGTGGCAGGGTTGGCTATGGTTTCGGCATACACTAATTTGGTATTTGGCTTTATAGCTGCAATCACGTTTTGCACATCTGTTGCGTCAACGAAGCTGATCTCTATACCCAGTCCTTGTAATGTGCTGGCAAGGCTGCTGGTATTGCCAAACAAAAATTGGCTCATAATGATGTGGTCGCCAGCGCGAAGCAAACTTAAAAACGTTGCACTGATGGCTGCCATTCCCGTAGAAAAGGTAATGGCACCCACGCCACCTTCTAATTCATTAAGAATATTTTGCAATGACACACTTGATGCAGAGGATGAGCGTGAATATACGTGACCTGCTGCTTTGCCTTGAAATACATCGACTAGGTCTTGCGCGTTATCAAATGCAAACAAAACGGAATTATTTGTTGCTTGATGCACCGCTCCGTTTTGCGGTTTATTGATTACTCTATCTGCGTGTACTAAACGGGTGGTAAAACCTTTGTCTTTCAATCTTTGTCTCCGCTTGGGGGCGTTAAGTTGGTCGCTACTTTATCAGGGAATTTAGCATGCACAGTGTGATAATGCTGATAAATGCGTTGTAGTTCTAATGGTATATTTTCACTTATTGTTAGCACAGGGCCTAATTCAATTCGCTTTTTCTTATAATCAAATGCGACTAAGAACACGGGCATGTCAGCTTTATAAGCGATGTGTAAAAAGCCTGTTTTCCAATTTTCGCGTTTACCGCGCGTCCCTTCAGGGGCGAGGCACAGAATCATGTTATCTGCTTGGCGAGCTTCTTCCGACATTTGTTCTACCATGCCATGTGCTTTTTGGCGCTTTATAGGTAGCCCACCCCAGCGACGGAGTAACACCGAAAATGGTGGAATAAATAAGCTGCTTTTCGCGAAGAAAGTAATTTTAAGCTTTAGTGTAAACGCTACGGCTATTCCGATCACGAAATCCCAGTTCGAAGTATGTGGAGCCACGGCGATTATCATCTTTTTGTGTTTGGGAAATTCACCACTAAATTGCCAACCCATAAGTTTAAGTGTTGCTCTGCCGATCGAACAACTAAAGGCGTTACCAATGCGCGGTAAATCTTCACTTAACTCAGGAGTATTTAATTTGCTAGCCATTTCTTTCTTAGCTGTACCACTTTACACTAGATGAATGATCCGTCATGTCATCGGCATTGTCGAGTGCCAATCCTACTTATGCACTCCTGCGGCTCCAAGATATAATAAAAAAGGAATATAGAATTTTGAGATATATGTTTTTCGCGCTGGCCTTATACAGCGCAATGGGCTTTGCTCAGCAGACGGCGCAAAATCTTTTTAGCCATTACCAAAGTGCACTATATCAAATTCGAATTATTGAATTGGGTTCAGGTAACAAGTCTTCAATTGGCTCTGGGTTTCAAATAAATGACTCAGGTGTGCTGGTAACGAATTACCACGTTGTCTCTGAATTCGTTTATTTTCCTGAAAAATATCGTATTGAGTATCTCGCTGCTGATGGCTCTGTTGGTGATTTGTCGCTGGTTAACATTGATGTGGTTAATGATCTTGCGTTAGTGCAGGTCAAAAGTGGAAGTAGCAGCGCGGGTTTCTTCTCATTATCTGCATCATTACCCGAGCAGGGTAGCAGCATATACTCACTTGGTAACCCGCATGACTTAGGCATGATTGTGGTACCAGGTACCTTTAATGGCATTAAAAAGAACAGTTTCTATCAGCGTATTCATTTCACTGGCTCGATTAACCCAGGCATGAGCGGCGGTCCTGTTGTGAACCCTGAAGGCCAAGTTGTTGGTGTCAATGTCGCAACAGCGGGTAACCAAATCGGCTTTCTAGTGCCCTTGACTAAAATCCACACATTAATTGACGCAGACGATTTCACCCCGTTAGCGCCAGACGATTACAAGAAGGTTATTGCCTCTCAGCTAATGGTGAATCAACAACGTTTGTTTGAACGCCTTGAACGGGGTGTATGGAAATCAAATGAATTAGGCGGCGCGAAAATACCCACCCTAGAAGGCGCATTACTTTCTTGTTGGGGAGATTCAAACAGTGCGGATCAAGAAGCGTTATATTTGTCAGTAGAAAATAGATGCAGTCTAGATGAAGAAATATTCCTTCATGGCGGTCTTCGTACTGGCGGTATAGAAATAGAGTTTGAATGGCTTGAAAGTGGCGAATTTGGTGCACACCGCTTTTATGACTTCTTTAGTGGCAGCATTTCAGGTGCTGGTGCGGGTAATCAAGCTAGCAAAAATGATGTGAGCAACTATCAATGCAAACAGGATATTGTAGCTAATACCCACGATGTTAAAACCAAAAGTATTTTATGTTTAAGGGCATATAAAGAATTCGCACATTTATACGATGTTTTATATATAGGAGCCACATTGAACCACGAGTCTCAAGGGTTGATAAGCCACTTTACCCTAGCTGGGGTGAGTCAGGAATCGGCTACGCGGTTTACTAAGCAATTTGTGGGAGCAATAGCATGGCAATAGTGCTTGAGTTGCTTTCACGTAAAGACCAGACATTAAAATACTTTAAATTTAATAAGTCAGAGATTTTGGTGGGTCGTGATCATCATTGTGATTTGCGTTTGGAAGACCCTTATATTAGTGCCGAGCACGTGCGCATTACGCAAGATAGCCAAGATCAATCTATCTTCTTTGAAGATTGCCAAACGATAAACGGCACGTTGGTAAATAAGCAGTCAATGGCGAGCGGTAAACTACACGGTAACGATATTTTAAAACTGGGTCGTACACGCTTAAAAGTCGTCAATACGAATCAGCCAGTGTCAGCCGCTTTACCATTGAGCCAATTAGAAGAGAGTTTGAATTGGTTGTCCAGTAGTGTAGTGGCGATTTTGCTTACGTTAGCTTATTTAGTGTTGTCGATGGTGTTTGAGTTCACCAATAGCGTTGAAGCCTACAATGTATTTGACATGTTACCTAAAGAGATGGGGCAAATGGCTTTGTTAAGTGCTTGGCCTATCGCCTTCGCTGTAATGGGCAAGGTTTTTAACAAAGAAAGCAGAGTAGTGAGTCAGTTTTCTATTCTCTGGCTTACATTGTTTATATTTTACGGCTTATATTTGTTAGGAAAATTACTTTCTTTCAACTTCAATGCGCCTGAAGCATTGATATGGGTAGAGCTAATTGTGTATTCACTGGTGTTGTTTGGTTTTATTTGGTTGTCTTTGTTTTTCGCTTTTCACCAAACCAATACACGGCGCAATCTCGTGGGTTCAATGATGACCTTAGTAATAGTAGTACCAGTGGTCAGTATAGGTATGTTAGGTAGCAGCGACTTTAGCGCTAAGCCTGATTACAACAGTATCATGTTGCCACCTATCTATCAGCTGCGCCCAGCATCAGATGTGACGACATTCGTTGAAAATTCACGGACCTTGTTTACGGAACTTGATGAACGTATCGAACGTGAAGGCGTTGCTGAGCAAAGCGCCAATGATTAGCACATCAAACAAGTAGTATATTTTTATGTGTATTTTATTTATTGCTGTAAATCAGCACCCTGATTATCCTCTTATTGTTGCAGCGAATCGGGATGAGTTCTTTGAGCGACCAACACGCGAGTCGTGTTTTTGGGAAGAGCAGCCGAACACTCTAGCTGGAAAAGATCTGCGTGCTGGTGGCACTTGGATGGGTATTAACACCCAAGGTAAACTTGCAGCACTAACCAATATTCGCGATCCCAAGCGTAATCTAGCTAATGCAGTGAGTAGGGGGGAATTGGTTAGCCAGTATTTGCAACACTCCCCTAGAAGCGACGCTTACCTATCCAAGATGTTAGCGGATGCCGAGAACTATAATGGCTTTAATTTATTATATGGTGATTGGAATAACTTATATGTATTTAACAACCATACGCTTCAATCTGAGAAATTAACAACGGGAGTTTACGGCTTATCTAACGCAAAATTAAACACCCCTTGGCCGAAAACTTTACATGGCATGGCACAGTTAACCGAATATTGCCAAAACCCTCATACGTTAGAAGTTGAAAGCTTATTTGCTTTACTTAAAAACCAGACCAAAGCCCAGGATGATATATTGCCGCAAACCGGTGTACCTATCGAATGGGAGCGTAAGTTATCCTCGATTTTTATACAAAGCCCAGAGTATGGCACTCGTTCATCCACGCTACTTTTAGTGGATAAGCAGCAGCGTGTATCATGGCAAGAACGAACCTTTAATCATGAGGCTCAATGTATTGCTGAAAATAGCTATCATTTCGATATAAATTAGCAGTATTTTAAGTTCGAAAAATCATCAGTCGGTGGCATAATGTCTGCCGTTTAGCCTATCCAACATAAATTTAGAGGAACATCATGTTTGAAGTATTGCCCCAGTTACCCGCCGATCCTATTTTGGGATTATCAACTGCATATAAAGCGGACCCTAATCCACTGAAAATTGACTTGGGCGTAGGCGTTTATAAGGACGAACAAGGGCATACACCTATTTTATCTTCTGTAGCAAAGGCTCAGCAGATATTACTAGCCAAAGAGGACTCTAAAACCTATATCACACCTCAAGGGGTGCCAGGGTATATTGACGGTATGCTGCAATTGTTACTAGGCAAGGGCAGCAAGGTGATGCTTGAAGATCGCGTAGCAGCGGTTCAAGCGCCTGGTGGTTGTGGTGCACTGCGTATTCTGGCTGAGCTTATCAAACGCTGTGACAGTGAACTCACTGTTTGGGTAAGCGATCCAACTTGGGCAAACCATATTCCGCTCATTGGTAATGCTGGCCTTAAAATTGAGACTTACCCCTACTTCAATAAAGCGGATGCGAGCATCAATTTTGACGGCATGGTCGAAACATTAGCGCAAGTGAAGTCAGGTGATGTAGTGTTATTACATGGATGCTGTCACAACCCAACGGGTGCCGACTTAACACCAGAGCAATGGAAAACGGTATTAGAGCTCGCACAAAAAACCGGTTTCATCCCATTTGTAGATGTTGCCTATCAGGGATTCGGCGATGGTCTTGAGCAAGATGCTTATGGACTTCGTTTACTAGTCGAAAATTTACCAGAAGTGATAATCGCCGCTTCATGTTCTAAAAACTTCGGTTTATATAGAGAGCGTGTAGGTTTAGCTGCGATGATTACGGCCAACACACAAACGCGTAAAGCGATTCAAACTCAAATTCAGTCAATTGCTCGTGGTATATACTCTATGCCACCTTCATATGGTGGGGCACTAGTTGATATCATATTGAGCGACGAACCTTTGCGCACAGAATGGCAAGCAGAAGTAGAAGCAATGCGCACGCGAATGAAAACACTACGTGGCTTATTGGTAGACAAGCTCAAAGAGAAAGGTGCCCAGAGAGACTTTAGTTTTGTGAATCAACAAAAGGGCATGTTCTCTTATTTGTGTATTACTCCTGAGCAAGTTCAAGAGATGCGTAATAAACATAGTGTTTATTTCGTTGATTCAAGCCGAGTGAATATTGCAGGTATCAGTAAAGGTAACGTTGACGCATTAGCCACTGCATTAGTATCAGTACTATAATTATCGATAGTCAGTTACGTTAAAACACAAAAAAGCCGATGCATGCATCGGCTTTTTTATTATCTACGTATTATAGCAGTGGCTTATTCTTCGACTTTGTCTTTAGCCATGCGTACTTTCAACGTTCTTTCTTGAAACTCAGAATCATTCAAGTTTTGAATCGCTTTCTCAGCACCAGCAGCTGTCATCTCTACAAAACCATAGCCCTTGCGTTTACCTGTGCGGCGATCTTTCATCAAACGAACGGAGTGAACCTGTCCTTGCAATTCAAAATGTTGTTGAACAGCTTGTTCATTTGCACGATAAGGCAAGTTGCCAACATATAGTGTTTTACTATTTTCTTCATCGACCTGTTGTGCAACAGAAGAAGTACCAGAAAATTGGCTACCAATGATGGGGACGAGAATACCGCCAAGCAATAAACCAATAGCTAGCGCGAGGCTAGGATCAAGGTTAGCCGCCATGACAGGTAGTAGTAAATAGCCTGCAACAGCAAGAACGACGGAAAGAATTATATTTATTATAGTGGGTGAGTTCATGTATCTACCTAAAAGATTGTGTGTTTGTAAGAATATAAGGCTTAGCTATGTTAACCATTTATTACAAAATCGCCAACTAATAAGCCTTTACATTTATCCATATAGAGTTAAATACCATCATATAGGCCTAAAGTTAGTCAGTTCGTTTGTTAAATCAGCAGTTGAACATTTTTTTGAAATAAACACTTGCGATCAAAAAAGGGATCTCTATAATGCGCCTCTCGCTTCGGGACAGCCGCTAAAACAGCTGCACCGATACTGGTTTTAACCAGGTGATTTAAGACTTTTATAAAGCCTCTAATCAGCGTGATGTAAGGCAGTTTAGTTTGGTTTTTCAGTTTGTGATTTACGTCAAAAATTGATTTGAAATTAAATAAAAATAACGCCTTGACATCGAAACTTGAGAGCGTATTATACGCCTCCCGCTTAAGAGGGTCCACGGACAGCATCTTAAGCCGCTTCCAAGGAAGCACGCTACTTTGGTAGCACTGTTCTTTAACAATTAATAACAAGACAATCTGTGTGGGCACTCACTTGATGAGTGTCTACCAAAAAAATTCATGTTCGATAAATATTTAATTGAAGAGTTTGATCATGGCTCAGATTGAACGCTGGCGGCAGGCCTAACACATGCAAGTCGAACGGTAACATTTCTAGCTTGCTAGAAGATGACGAGTGGCGGACGGGTGAGTAATACTTAGGAATATGCCTTTGTGTGGGGGATAACTATTGGAAACGATAGCTAATACCGCATAACGTCTTCGGACCAAAGGGGGCTCCGGCTCCCGCGCAAAGAGTAGCCTAAGCGAGATTAGCTTGTTGGTGAGGTAAAGGCTCACCAAGGCGACGATCTCTAGCTGTTCTGAGAGGAAGATCAGCCACACTGGAACTGAGACACGGTCCAGACTCCTACGGGAGGCAGCAGTGGGGAATATTGCACAATGGGGGAAACCCTGATGCAGCCATGCCGCGTGTGTGAAGAAGGCCTTCGGGTTGTAAAGCACTTTCAGTTGTGAGGAAAGGTTAACGGTTAATACCCGTTAGCTGTGACGTTAGCAACAGAAGAAGGACCGGCTAACTCCGTGCCAGCAGCCGCGGTAATACGGAGGGTCCGAGCGTTAATCGGAATTACTGGGCGTAAAGCGCACGCAGGCGGTTTGTTAAGCTAGATGTGAAAGCCCTGGGCTCAACCTGGGAATTGCATTTAGAACTGGCAGGCTAGAGTTTTGGAGAGGGGAGTGGAATTCCAGGTGTAGCGGTGAAATGCGTAGATATCTGGAGGAACATCAGTGGCGAAGGCGACTCCCTGGTCAGTAACTGACGCTCATGTGCGAAAGTGTGGGTAGCGAACAGGATTAGATACCCTGGTAGTCCACACCGTAAACGCTGTCTACTAGCTGTTTGTGGATTTAATCCGTGAGTAGCGAAGCTAACGCGATAAGTAGACCGCCTGGGGAGTACGGCCGCAAGGTTAAAACTCAAATGAATTGACGGGGGCCCGCACAAGCGGTGGAGCATGTGGTTTAATTCGATGCAACGCGAAGAACCTTACCTACTCTTGACATACTAGAAACTTTTCAGAGATGAATTGGTGCCTTCGGGAATCTAGATACAGGTGCTGCATGGCTGTCGTCAGCTCGTGTCGTGAGATGTTGGGTTAAGTCCCGCAACGAGCGCAACCCCTGTCCTTAGTTGCCAGCCTTAAGTTGGGCACTCTAAGGAGACTGCCGGTGACAAACCGGAGGAAGGTGGGGACGACGTCAAGTCATCATGGCCCTTACGAGTAGGGCTACACACGTGCTACAATGGCGAGTACAGAGGGAAGCAAACTTGCGAGAGTAAGCGGATCCCTTAAAGCTCGTCGTAGTCCGGATTGGAGTCTGCAACTCGACTCCATGAAGTCGGAATCGCTAGTAATCGCAAATCAGAATGTTGCGGTGAATACGTTCCCGGGCCTTGTACACACCGCCCGTCACACCATGGGAGTGGGTTGCAAAAGAAGTAGCTAGTTTAACCTTCGGGAGGACGGTTACCACTTTGTGATTCATGACTGGGGTGAAGTCGTAACAAGGTAACCCTAGGGGAACCTGGGGTTGGATCACCTCCTTACTATTAGGTCGGCCTCATCAGGCTGAGTGTTCACACAGATTGTTTTGTTGTTAGTAAAGAAGAACCGAGAGACTCTTTAAAAAGACTGATGTCGATTTAAGAGGGGCTATAGCTCAGCTGGGAGAGCGCCTGCCTTGCACGCAGGAGGTCAGCAGTTCGATCCTGCTTAGCTCCACCAAATTGCTTGCGCAATAATAGGCTTGTAGCTCAGCTGGTTAGAGCGCACCCCTGATAAGGGTGAGGTCGGCAGTTCAAGTCTGCCCAAGCCTACCAAATCTTTCCTACTCTGCGTTATGTAGTTCGTCGTTTAGCAGGCTAAACGTCCTCACTACATGCCTTGATTAGAAAAGATTGCAGTGGATGTGCAAACTCGGTTTTAGTAGAAAAGATTAGCCTTAATCAATGTGTACTGATTCAGTATCTATTGATTAGGGTTTTTTAAACCCTACGTGAATGCGTGCAAACGCAAACACCTGTTCTTTAACAATATGGAAAGCTGATAAAAGTAATCAAAACTAAGAGAACGCTTTAAGAGCTTACTCTATCTGATTTGAAAATGAATACTTGTCACGCATGCAGAGTAGATATACTGATAACTTCGGTTATGAGTAACGTCTATACGTCAAATATTAAAGGTTATTTGGGGTTGTATGGTTAAGTGACTAAGCGTATACGGTGGATGCCTAGGCAGTTAGAGGCGATGAAGGACGTGTAAGTCTGCGAAAAGTTGTGGGGAGCCGACAAAATGCTTTGATCCACAAATGTCCGAATGGGGAAACCCACCGCTTCGGCGGTATCATGCAGTGAATACATAGCTGTATGAGGCAAACGAGGGGAACTGAAACATCTAAGTACCCTTAGGAAAAGAAATCAACCGAGATTCCCCTAGTAGCGGCGAGCGAACGGGGATTAGCCCTTAAGCTAATTATGAGCGAGTGGAAGGTGTTGGAAAGCACAGCGATACAAGGTGATAGCCCTGTACACGAACGCGAATTTTAAGTGAAATCGAGTAGGTCGGGACACGTGTTATCTTGACTGAACATGGGGGGACCATCCTCCAAGGCTAAATACTCCTAACTGACCGATAGTGAACTAGTACCGTGAGGGAAAGGCGAAAAGAACCCCTGTGAGGGGAGTGAAATAGAACCTGAAACCGTATACGTACAAGCAGTGGGAGCAGACTTGTTCTGTGACTGCGTACCTTTTGTATAATGGGTCAGCGACTTATATTTTGTAGCAAGGTTAACCGAATAGGGGAGCCGTAGCGAAAGCGAGTGTTAACTGCGCGTTTTAGTTGCAAGGTATAGACCCGAAACCCGGTGATCTAGCCATGGGCAGGTTGAAGGTTGAGTAACATCAACTGGAGGACCGAACCGACTAACGTTGAAAAGTTAGCGGATGACTTGTGGCTGGGGGTGAAAGGCCAATCAAACCGGGAGATAGCTGGTTCTCCCCGAAAGCTATTTAGGTAGCGCCTCGGACGAATACCACTGGGGGTAGAGCACTGTTAAGGCTAGGGGGTCATCCCGACTTACCAACCCTTTGCAAACTCCGAATACCAGTGAGTACTATCCGGGAGACACACGGCGGGTGCTAACGTCCGTCGTGAAGAGGGAAACAACCCAGACCGCCAGCTAAGGTCCCAAAATTATTGCTAAGTGGGAAACGATGTGGGAAGGCTAAGACAGCTAGGAGGTTGGCTTAGAAGCAGCCACCCTTTAAAGAAAGCGTAATAGCTCACTAGTCGAGTCGGCCTGCGCGGAAGATGTAACGGGGCTAAGCAATATACCGAAGCTGCGGACGCAAAGTTTACTTTGCGTGGTAGGGGAGCGTTGTGTAAGTGGCTGAAGGTGAACTGAGAGGTTTGCTGGACATATCACAAGTGCGAATGCTGACATGAGTAACGATAATGCGGGTGAAAAACCCGCACGCCGGAAGACCAAGGTTTCCTGTCCCATGCTAATCAGGGCAGGGTAAGTCGGCCCCTAAGGCGAGGCAGAAATGCGTAGTCGATGGGAAACGGATTAATATTTCCGTACTTGGTATATCAGTGATGGGGGGACGGAGAAGGTTATGCAAGCATAGCGTTGGTTGTCTATGTGAAAGTGTGTAGGGTTGAATCTTAGGTAAATCCGGGATTCTACATGCCTGAGACACGAGACGAGATTCTACGGAATTGAAGTTGCAAATACCCTGCTTCCAGGAAAAGCCTCTAAACTTATGATATATCGAACCGTACCCCAAACCGACACAGGTGGTCAGGTAGAGAATACTAAGGCGCTTGAGAGAACTCGGGTGAAGGAACTCGGCAAAATCGTACCGTAACTTCGGGAGAAGGTACGCCCCTGTTTGTGATTGAACTTGCTTCATGAGCGAATGGGGGCCGCAGTGAAAAGGTGGCTGGGACTGTTTATTAAAAACACAGCACTGTGCTAAATCGAAAGATGACGTATACGGTGTGACACCTGCCCGGTGCCGGAAGGTTAATTGATGGGGTTAGCGCAAGCGAAGCTCTTGATCGAAGCCCCGGTAAACGGCGGCCGTAACTATAACGGTCCTAAGGTAGCGAAATTCCTTGTCGGGTAAGTTCCGACCTGCACGAATGGTGTAACCATGGCCACGCTGTCTCCACCCGAGACTCAGTGAAATTGAAATCGCAGTGAAGATGCTGTGTACCCGCACCTAGACGGAAAGACCCCGTGAACCTTTACTATAGCTTGGCACTGAACATTGACCCTACATGTGTAGGATAGGTGGGAGACTTCGAAGCGTGAACGCCAGTTTGCGTGGAGTCAACCTTGAAATACCACCCTTGTACGTTTGATGTTCTAACGTTGTTCCCTTATCGGGAATGCGGACAGTGCCTGGTGGGTAGTTTGACTGGGGCGGTCTCCTCCCAAAGAGTAACGGAGGAGCACGAAGGTTGGCTAATCCTGGTCGGACATCAGGAGGTTAGTGCAATGGCATAAGCCAGCTTAACTGCGAGACAGACACGTCGAGCAGGTACGAAAGTAGGTCATAGTGATCCGGTGGTTCTGTATGGAAGGGCCATCGCTCAACGGATAAAAGGTACTCCGGGGATAACAGGCTGATACCGCCCAAGAGTTCATATCGACGGCGGTGTTTGGCACCTCGATGTCGGCTCATCACATCCTGGGGCTGAAGTCGGTCCCAAGGGTATGGCTGTTCGCCATTTAAAGTGGTACGCGAGCTGGGTTTAGAACGTCGTGAGACAGTTCGGTCCCTATCTGGTGTGGGCGTTGGATGATTGAGGGGAGCTGCTCCTAGTACGAGAGGACCGGAGTGGACGAACCGCTGGTGTTCGGGTTGTTTTGCCAAAAGCATTGCCCGGTAGCTACGTTCGGAATCGATAACCGCTGAAAGCATCTAAGCGGGAAGCGAGCCCCAAGATGAGTCATCCCTGGCAGTTTAACTGTCCTAAAGGGTTGTTGAAGACTACGACGTTGATAGGCAGGATGTGGAAGCGTTGCAAGGCGTTAAGCTAACCTGTACTAATTGCCCGTGAGGCTTAACCATACAACGCCCAAATGACTTTGGATGTTGTTTGTATGACAAGTATTTAATCAAGAGTAAGACTAAAGAGATTTAGCGATGATTACAGCCAGACCTGCAAGGGAACGGCATCAGCTTTTACATATTGATTTATTAAGCTACGGCTTGATAGATAACAGTTTATGTCTGGCGGCCATAGCGATGCGGCCCCACCTGATCCCATCTCGAACTCAGAAGTGAAACGCATTAGCGGCGATGGTAGTATGGGGTTTCCCCATGCGAGAGTAGCACACTGCCAGACTCCCATTTAGAATGAAGCCACCTATATCGGGTGGCTTTTTTCGTTTCTGCGACACAGAAAATACCAAAGACAATCGATATTGGCGGAAGACACTGCCAGACTCCCAATAAAGAAATGACTATCCTCAATCGCGCGGCGACCGAGGTAGCCCTTTTTTGCATGTGCAGAATAAAGTAATGCAAGGTTGATACGGCATCATCGGATAGCCCTTTCCCTTAAGCGCTGTCGCGCAAAACTACCTACACACAAAGAAACCAAATCCCTCGAATGTGATGCGGGGCATCCCATGCAATAGTTAAGCACATACTAAGCTACTCGTTGCCACCCATCCATGGGGCTACCTCCAGTGCAGCATCCATGCTGCCCGTTCAAGCGGCAGGAACTACGCTCCTAAAAGCCCCGCTTTCACCCCCATGCGACGGTTGCGAGAAGCGTGAGCTGCAACAACCTGTTGCGAGACAGCGCGGTTGGCGGAAGATACCGCCAGACGCCCATTACACGAAAAGCCCTGACCAAAAAACGGTCAGGGCTTTTTCGTATATGCGCTTCGTGCAAAGCGACTCAGCAATAAACCTCCAGGGAAGTATCAAATACGGTATAGACACGTCCATGATGAAGATCACCCAGCCACGCCTTCCTTGGCGTGTCGTGCGGCTGGACGTTGCTGTGCAACTAAAGATACCAGCCTTACCCAGATTCCCATTTAGAATGAAGCCACCTTAATCGGGTGGCTTTTATCGTTTCTGCGCGATAGGAAAATCAACTTTAGTAGAAATCGCATTTTAAAGCTTGTTAACGAATTAGACGTCTAGGTGACACACGTCCATGTGGAGCCGGCCAGCCTGACATCCATGTCGGTTGTTCAAACGGCTGGAGCGGAGCTCCACAGAGCCCCGTTTTCACCCATCAAGGGCATTCGACTCTAGTGCTTTGCATGAGAGCTGAAGAACAACCCATCCCTGGTGTTGCGCACCAGCCACGCCATTCATGGCGTGTCGTTCAGTCGGGCAAAGCTGCGCTTCGCAAAAGCCTCCGTCTTCACCCCCATGCACGGCATCCGATGCGCCAACCGCGTTGCGCCAATTGTATTCCAACAACTGCACTGTGCAATCAGCGTTGCAGATCACTTGATGCGGGGAAACAAATTCGCGAGGGACGAGATTTTCGTACAGAAAGCATCAAAGCCCGTTTTTCAATTCGTCTGAAAGTATGTATGTCAGAGAGTATGAACCTCAACCACGTGGCTCAGTCGGGCTTTTATGATCCGTCTGAAACGATCAGCAAGTTCTCGAAAGAACACTCGTGACGGTGAAGTGTTTCGCCAAGCGAGGGCGTGTTGGCGTAAAATAGGCTTGTTTTTTATTTCACATACGTGAAGTGATTCAGGTACGTGCATTTCTGAGTGCACATACAAACCCGGTAGAAAAGCTGCCCCCATACCCATAACCACCATTTGCCTTAGGGTATCTAGACTGGTTCCTTCATAATCACGTTGAAGCTCGGCACCCAATTCATTGCAAATATCTAATACCTGATGATGAAAGTGATGTTTATCTTCAAGCGTTAAGATCCTCTGTCCTCGCAGATGCTTGGGTTCAATAAGTACATCCTTGCTCATGGGGTGCTCACTCGAAAGAACTAGTTTTAGCGGCTCTGTAAATAAAGGCTCCACGATGAAGTCGTTTGGCATGCCTGCAAGGGGAGAAATAATTAAGTCGTAATCCCCCTTATATAAACCTGTGTGCAATTCGCTAGGGGCTGATTCTCTTACATAGAATTTTAATTTGTCGTATAGCTGATGCAATTGCGGTAACACGAAGGGTAATAAATAAGGCCCTAAAGTGGGAGGAATGCCTAGTTTGAAGGTCGTTTTGGGACCTTGAGCGAGCTCTCTAGCAACACTTTGGAACTCTGTCATAATTTGCAGAATATGCTCTGCGTGATTCAACAACTCACGACCATCAGGCGAGAGCATAGTGCCATTTCGAGATCGTTCAAACAGGGTTAGCCCTAAACTTTCTTCAAGCTTAACGATCTGATTCGTCAATGTGGGTTGGCTGATATGCAATTGATAAGACGCTCGTCTAAAATTCAGTGTGTGGGCGACTGCGACAAAGTATTTCAACTGTTTCAAGGAAGGCTGTAGATGAGAATTCGGCATAATCAGGATGTCCAAATGTGTCTTTGATAGAAATAGGCTATCACGAGCCTGTATATTTTTCTATAAAGCTATCAGGCAATATGGTCTGTATATATTGTGATAACGGGTTTTACCGCATTTTAACATTAGGAGTTGGTTATGGATCATGTGATCTCAGGTGTAGCGAAGTTTCAACGTGATGTTTTTCCAAAAAATAAAGAAGTCTTTCAGAAACTAGCGACGAGTCAAAATCCAGAAGTTTTATTCATTACTTGCTCTGATTCACGTATTGACCCGAACATGGTCACGCAAACAGGTCCCGGGGATTTATTTATCTGCAGAAATGCGGGTAATGTAGTCCCCCCTCACAGCAATCAAACTGGTGGCATGACCGCCTCAATTGAATTTGCTGTGGCTGCATTGGGCGTTGAGCATATTGTTATTTGTGGTCACACAGACTGCGGGGCGATGAAGGGGGCTTTAGCGCCAGAAGCATTAGATGAATTGCCACATGTAAAAGAGTGGTTGGGTCATTGCCGTGGTGCAACTGAAGTCGTTAAACACAAGCATGGCAGCGTGGGCAGTGAACATCTCGACGAAGTCACCAAAGAAAACGTCTTGTTGCAGATACAACATCTTAAGACACACCCCTCTGTTGCAGGGCGACTAGCGTGTAAGGAAGTGCAAATTCACGGGTGGGTATATAGTATCGAAACGGGAGAAGTCCTCTGTTACGACAATAAATCAGAAAGCTTCAAGCCTATGGTTGAATGTTACGCTAGCGAAACAGCGTTTAAATCGGCCATTGGTCTTTAGTAAACTGCAGGATATTTAAATAGATGAAATTCGATTTATCAAATTTACGAGGTGACGTTACGGGTGGTATCACCGCCGGTATCGTTGCTTTACCGTTGGCTTTAGCGCTAGGTGTTGCTTCAGGATTAGGTCCTTTGGCAGGCTTGTACGGCGCTATCGCAGTGGGTTTCTTTGCGGCCCTATTTGGAGGTACACCTTCACAAATTTCTGGCCCTACAGGGCCGATGATTGTTGTGCTTGCAGGACTATTTGCAAGCTTGTCTGGTAATGTTGAGCTTATATTTACTGCGGTGATGTTGGCCGGTGTTTTACAGGTGCTATTTGGGTTCTTAGGTGTAGGTCAATATATTCGCTTGGTACCTTACCCAGTGATATCTGGTTTTATGTCAGGTATCGGTGCGATCATTATCATTTTACAGTTCGGTCGTTTACTTGGTCATGAGCCTCCTGGTGGCACATTAGGAGCATTATCATACTTGCCGCATGCGCTTGCCAACACCAATTTTGTCACGCTAGCACTGGGTGGCCTTACACTGGCTATAGCGTATTACTGGCCAGCTAAATTAGGTAAGTATTTGCCTGGCGCACTTGCCGCGTTGATCATTGGCACGCTTGTGAGTTTAGCAGTAGCCAGTGTACCTGTTCTAGGTGCTATACCAAGTGGACTTCCTAGTTTACACCTGCCGGTTTTCGAGCAAAGCCATTTTTGGCTAGTGCTGGAAGCCGCGTTTATTCTTGCCGTACTAGGCGCGATTGATAGTTTGTTGACGTCTTTGGTGGCTGACAACATGACGCGTACACGCCATGACAGTAGCAAAGAGCTAATTGGCCAAGGTATTGGTAATACGATTGCTGGCTTGTTTGGTGGTATTGCAGGTGCTGGCGCTACCATGCGCACGGTAGTAAATATACGCTCAGGAGGTAAAACAAAGATATCGGGCATGGTACATGCGCTAGTCCTTCTTGCTGTGGTACTAGGGTTGAGCCCACTTGCAGCTAATATACCTCACGCTGTATTAGCAGGTATTTTGGTGAAAGTAGGTCTGGATATCATTGATTGGCGTTACATCAAGCGCGCACACAACGGTCCGCGTTGGGATTTCGCATTAATGATATTAGTACTGGGTTTGACAGTCTTTGTTGACCTAATAACGGCTGTTGGGGTCGGTGTTGTACTCGCTGCGCTAGCGTATGTACGCCAGATAGCACAGATTCAAATTACTGAATTACGCGCATTGCCTGAAGCGTCTAACAAGCCAGAAGAAAAAGCGTTGCTGGAAGAAGGGCATGGCAGAGTCAATGTGTTCAACTTCTCTGGCCCATTAAGCTTTGGCGCTGCTGCTGACTTAGGGCATCACGTTCGTCAGCATGTCGAACCTGGGTCTGAAGTTCTAATACTCGACTTCTCTAGAGTGCCG
The DNA here is from genome assembly GCF_056173245.1 of Paraglaciecola sp. QJM3NY_14. Lineage (NCBI taxonomy): Bacteria > Pseudomonadati > Pseudomonadota > Gammaproteobacteria > Alteromonadales > Alteromonadaceae > Paraglaciecola > Paraglaciecola sp. QJM3NY_14. Next base: position 4,763,658 of record NZ_CM149664.1, on the reverse strand, counting down.
GCAATGGACGTATCTGCGGCGATGGCTGTGGACACTATCGCATCAGATAGTCATGCTGCGGGTAAATTACTGTATATTTGCGGTATGAATGAGGAGGTCAAAGAGGTGTTAATTGCAATTAATGGTAGTACCCTTGCTGACTTCGAAAGTGATACCTTAATTGATGCACTTAATACTGCGCTCAAAGCGATTGAAAAATAGCCTCGATAAATGGTCAATAAAGCGTTAAATATGCTTATAAATTGATCATCCTAGCCGTCTCCTTCGAGGCGGCTTTTTTCATTTTATAACCCACATATTTAGAGCATTTAATGCAATATACTTGTCCGGTTAGTATATTATACATATGTATTTCATATAGTTACGACTAAAGTTTAGTAACGCCTCTGTTTTTTGTAAGTGTATTATATCTGTACAATAATAAAAAAAGTCTAATACCAATGAAAACTATCACCTTAATAGCACTTTGCCTTTATTTGTCTATTGGCCAAGCTCAAGCTGGATTAATTCAATGGGATGCTTTCAACGCTGGTGACGAGTTGGCGGTGAAAGATGAATCATCTGGCATTGTTTGGTTAGACTTAACTCTGACCGCAGGCAGGCATTACGACACTGTTAGTTCGCTTTATGAAGGATGGGAGCTGCCAAGCTTTAATATTGTTGAAGAGTTACTAGTGACTGCTTTCTCAACAATCAACATAAGTGGTTCGTTGGGTGAAAGAAACAAGTTTGAACAAGAGTGTTCAAATACGAGTGTCTGCTTTAACAACGCAGAAATATGGCAAGGTTTATTTGGTTCAATATCGGGCGTAAACCGAAGCTATCAGCAATATTCTTACGGATTATATTCAGACAGCGAGAATGTATTAAGAATGGGCGGCACATTCAAAAACGGCAGTGGTAGTGCCAACCTCTACAGCACTGAGTTCAACGTGGGTTATAGCTTAGACTATGAAAGCAAGTACGCTAATGGCGATTTCAACTATTTCGGTTTTTTCTTAGTCAAGAGTGAGCCCAACCTTAGCGCTCAGCCTAAATTACTGCCTATCAATGAAGCATCTGCGCCAACTACATCTTCACTCTTTCTTGGGTTGAGTGGATTGCTAATATTGTTGACGAGAAACGTGAGAGCTAAATTTTTCAGTCAACGATGGCAGTTAAGTACGTATTTTTAAGTGCTAAATAGCCCGAATACCATGATATTGTAAGCCTCACTGTGTTTCCTCTAGTAGATCAAATTAACGTTAATCTACCGCGTACCACGTCGTTTTTAACAACGTTTACCAAAAGTAGCGGTTTGAACGAACAGTCATCTCATTTGATTAAGAAGTTTATGGTCACCTTTCTTTTATACTAATCCAATTAATAAGCTGTAGCTCATTAACGTGGAATGGTTTTAACGCCTTACAAGTCTGCGAAAATTACGCTCTATAGCAAAGTAAATTGCAGCTTTTAGAGATCGATATTCGACACTTAGTTGGCGACCAAACTTACATATAAGCACATGTCTATACTACTTAAGTAGATTTGCTTTGAATTCGCTATTCGAGCATGATGGAAAAATAATAATAAGAAGAAAAATATCAGTAGTCGTATGTCATCCAGTTTGGCAAAAAATTCGAGCCTAACGCTTTTAGCTAATTTGTCGTTCTCGCTAACGAATTGGTTGCTGTTAGTGGTGATTGCCAAAGTTTACGATGCCGCATTCTTAGGGCAATTTGTACTTGCTCTATCTATCGTCTCCCCCGTTTTCTTATTGTCTAGCCTAAAATTACGCACCCTCATAGTTGTAGATGTCGATAACGAATATAGCCTCGAGCAGTATTTAGGCACTAGGTTATTACTTAGCTCTATCGGTTTGACACTTTCAATACTCTTAGGGATTAGCTTTTTTGATAATGTGCCCTTTTTGCTACTGTTACTAATCGGAATATATAAGTGGTGCGATAGTTGGTGCGAATTATTTTATGCTTATTACCATCGAACTGGTCGGTTCGATACAGCGACCTTTTCACAATGTGGGCGCTCAGTGCTCAGTATCTCCGTCGTTATAATTATCGCGCTGCTAAGCGACTCTGCCATTTTAATGGTGAGCGGTTGGGTAGCGACAACGGTTATATTTAGCGTTGTCGATACAGTGGTTTTCACAAACCTTCGACGAAGAAGCGAAACCGTAAGTACCAATTGGATTTCGCTTTTATCGGTGCAATATGCAATGCGCACCCCGCTACGTATTCTGAAAAAGTATTACACCCTGAGTTTATCTCTTGTGGTCGGTGCTTTATTCGTCTACATACCCAATTTTGTGATAGAGAAATATTCGGGCGTAGAGGCTGCAGGGAAGTTTGCTGCCGTGAGCTACTTTCTTATTGCAGGAGGTCTTCTCATTCACAGTGTATCGCAAGCGAGCTCACCTCGACTTGCAGTTTTTGCGAAGCAAGGAAACGGGAAAGGACTCATTAACCTTACATTTAAGATGTGCCTTATTGGGGCCGCCATCGGTGTATCTGGTGTGATCGTGGCGTTGGTTGCTGGTGAGTTTTTCCTCGAATTATTTTATAACCCTGAAATAGCTCTTTTATCTGAGGAGCTAACTTGGGTGTTGGTCGCCGCTGCAATTCGATATATCTATATATTCATTGGTACCGCAATGAACGCACTAAAACAATTTCATACGCAAACATATATTTATGCGGTTGGTACTCTATGCGTATTAATCGCCTGCTTATTTTGGGTGCCCGAATACGGCTCATTAGGGGCGGCAAAAGCAATGGTATTCGCTACCTGCATAGAATGCGTTTTGTTCGGTTTTTTCTTTTGGAGAAACGTGAGAATAAAGGGAAAAACTCATGACTAAAAAAGTATTGCACGTGTTTGGCATTATGAATCGTGGCGGTGCTGAGCTTAGGACCTTATCTACGCTAGAAAAAATGCGCAAGCTGGGCGTTGAATACGAGTTCCTAGTGCTAAGTGGTCAGAAAGGTGTACTTGACCAAGAAATTACTGAACGAGGTAGCAAGGTTCACTATTGCCCTTTAAGTCTCTCTTTCTTTTTTCAGTTCATGTCTATTTTAAAAGCGGGAAAGTATGACGTTGTGCATTCTCATGTTTCACTCGTCTCGGGGGTTATATTGTTCATCTCGTGGTTAGGCGGAATAAAAAGGCGCGTTGCACATTTTAGAAGTACTCATGATGTAGAGAATCCAAGTGTATTAAGGCGTATAAGGGACAAGCTTCTTAGGAGATTACTGCTGACTTTCTCGCACTATATTGCTGGTGTATGTGAAGCAACGTTAGATGCATTCTGGCATGTTGACTGGAGAGCAGATGGCCGTTTTAAAGTGATCTATAACGGCTTTGAGCAGCATAATGTCGTGCACCGAGATAATTTTTGGCAGGATGATTTAGGTATCAGCGCTGATAATAAAATTATTATCAATGTGTCTCGGATGCATGAGCAAAAAAATCATCCTCGGTTAGTCGAAATTTTTTGCGAATACTGCCAAAAAAATAATGACGCCGTTCTAGTCTTGATAGGAAAAGAAGACCCAGAGATAAAACAGCAACTACAAAGAATGAGTGCTTTAAATAACGTAGACGAGCGCATTTTTTATTTAGGCGAAAAAGCTCAAGTATTACCATTTATGAAGCACGCAGACATAATGCTTTTTCCGTCGAAATGGGAGGGATTGCCAGGTGCGGTATTAGAAGCGGCTAGTTTAGGTGTTCCTGTTTTAGCATCAGACATCCCGGGAGTACTAGAGATCGCACAGCAGCTTGATGTGGTGCATTACTTCCCGTTAGCACAAAGCGATAAGAGCTGGGCGCAGCAGGTTACACAGTTGTTGTCACAACCTGTGGATCACGAGGTAGGACGACAGACCTTTAAAAGTAGTATGTTCCAGTTAGATAACAACGTTAAACAACTGCATGCACTTTACGCTTGATACGGGATTAATTAAAAAAATAGTCGGGATTTGGGTTCTCGCCATGGGCAGCGTGTTTGTGTTCGCTGGGTACATTGACGTTTTTGAGACACCTCGGGCCGAGTTGGAGTCTTTTACCACTTTTACATGGTTGTTAGTGTCAATCATTTTGGCAAATACTTTGCCTAAAGGTATTTGGTCTATTTGCTATATATATTTCATTGTCTTTGGAATTTTTCACGGAGGCTTAATATTAGTTAACTCAGTTAACTTGATTACCGATCACGATACGCTTTATCAAATTAGTTTCTGGTTCAATAGTAACCAAACTGAAAATGCCATTCATATGATAAATCTAGCTTTTTTGGGGTTTGGCATTGGCGCAATGGTGTTTTCTAAGGTGGTTAGAACTGAGCAAAATGTTAGCCCAGGGGACGAAGAGTATAACCGTCGTTTGTATCATATCGGTGGGGGCATATTAGTTGTTTTTATTGTTCTGTTTTTTCTCGTCGCTATCGCAACAGGGGCGATATATTCATATGGCGCTTATCTTCGGGTGGTAGACAGCAACCCACTGGTTGGAATTATCTTCACTTACATTTATGTGTTCATATCTTTGGCCTTAGTTTTAGTGGCAGTGGCGCATGACAAAGCGTTTGGTTATCTATATTTTGCCTTTTTCGGTGTATGGGCCTTGTTCGCATTCAAACTGGGCTTACGTGGTGAAGTCATGTTCCCCAGTGCCGTAACAGCATGCATGTTAGGCAGAAAAGGTCGTGTAATGAATGGTTTTTTGTTGCTAGCAATGATTGTCGTATTTTTAGTTGCAGCAGGTATTGTTAAGAACGCTCGTGTCTCAGGAAGTTATGAAGGAGGTGCGGATTTTAATCCTCTAAACGCTGTTGCAGAAATGGGCTCAAGTTTACGGGCCGTACAAGAAGTGATTAGCTGGCGTGAAAAAGGAGATGATCTATTACTTGGTGCAAGTTACTGGGCGCCTATTGAAAGGCAACTTGCACTCGTTATTCCGCAATTGGATAGAGTAAAAGCTGAAGATGATGATCGGCTTCTAAATGTCAAAGTCATCAAAGTGGCTGGACCGATCGGCTTTTCACCCGTAGCGGAAGCCTATCTCAATTTTGGCGAAAAAGGGGTACTGATTATATTCTTCTTGTTTGGCGGTTTGATGGCCAAGTTAGACAATATGCCCTCTAGTACTAAAACTGATATATTGATTGGTGTTGGCTTGGCGCCGCTATTTATCATGATTAGAAATAGTTTCGCTCATGTACCAGTGCAGATAATATTTGGCTGTGCATTTGCAATGTTTTTTATGTTTTTAGCCCACAAAAGAAAAGAATAATAATAATGGAAGTAGTGGTGACTTGTGAGTTTCGTTTTTATCGAACACCTGATCAAAAGGTTTGGACGAGCAGCGCGTTTTTATATCATTTTTGGCAGAGATACTTAGCTACGTTCAAAAAAGTGATTGTAGTTGCACGTATTCAAAATGTTGACGCTCCTCAGCAAAGTTGGCACTTATCCAGTGGGCTTGACGTTACCTTTGTAGGGCTACCCTATTATGTAGGTTTTGCCGGGTTACTAAGAAACTTTCGCAAAATTCGAATGACAATTAACGCTGTTGTCACCCCTCAAAGAGCTGTTATCTATCGAGTACCCTCTCAGTCAGCAATGTTAGCGAGCTTTGGAACCGCTGCCAAACAAGGGTTTGCATTAGAAGTCGTTGGTGACCCTCTTGACGTATTCAATGCTGGTATAACAAATGGCCCATTAGACAAAATCTTAGGTTGGGTTAGCTACATTGGCCTCAGGTATATGGCAAAAAACTCACTTGCCGCTTGCTATGTGACGAAGGAATACTTGCAACGTCGCTACCCAGTATCAAATGGGGCGCTAAGTGTTGGCTGTTCGGATATAGAATTACCAGCTGCTAGTTATGTCACCCAAGCGAGGGTGTTTAATACTCCAGGAAAACAGTTAGTTTTCGTGGGTTCTTTTTCGCAAATGTACAAAGGGCCCGACCTTCTCATCCACGCTATTTCGCATCTTAAAAAGCAGGGGCTGACCTATAACGTCACTATGCTAGGTGGCGGGATTTTTTTGCAAGAAATGCAAGCTTTGGCGGAAAAGCTCAAATGTAGCGAACTCATACATTTTGCCGGCGAAGTGGGGCATGCCGACGTTATTCAATATTTGGATAATGCAGATGCCTTTGTGATGCCATCTCGCACTGAAGGCTTACCAAGAGCCTTAATTGAAGCAATGGCTCGTGGCCTGCCTTGCATCGCCTCAAATGTCGGTGGGATCCCCGAGTTACTCGACAACACCTCTTTGGTTGAAAATAACAACTGGTCGCAACTAGCTGAAAAGATTCAAGGATTACTATCATCGCCAGAATCAATGTCTCAAGCTTCTCAGCGGAATTTGGAACGTGCAAGACGTTATGAAATGGAATTATTAGCTAAAAGACGGGGGGACTTTTATCAGTCATATTTTGATTTAAAGTCTAATTACTCATGAAAGTTCTGCATTTATTAAAAACTGCAGTGGGCGCTAGTTGGGCCTTACGGCAAACTTCCGAGTTGGTAAAGCTAGGTATTGAGGTACACCTTGTTTTACCAGAGGGACCGATGGTTGGGCGTTATAAAGACGCTGGGGTCGTGGTGCATATATTCGATCCTTCGATAGTGCTTAAACAGCCATGGAAAAATATCGCAAGGGCTAAAAAACTGCGCCAAATAGTCGAGGAGGTTAAGCCTGATATCATTCATAGTCACTTTGTCGCTACTACGCTACTGATGCGTTTAGCGCTTCGAGGCTACGCTATTCCGCGTATTTTTCATGTACCGGGGCCGTTGCACCTTGAGCATTGGGGCTTTCGCCAAGCCGAGTTAGCCACTGCCAATAGTGATGACTATTGGTTGGCATCCTGCCTTTGGACAAAAAATGCCTATAAGTCATACGGCATTGATTCACAACGGGTAGGATTAGCGTATTACGGTGTCAATGCGGATGATTTTTCATTTACCTCGCCAGCGAATGACAACCTCGCATCTCAATTAGGGTTGGCACAAGATACCTTTATAGTAGGGATGGTGGCTTATTTTTACGGACCTAAAGCGTACCTTGGGCAAAAACGTGGGTTAAAAGGGCATGAAGACTTAATTGATGCTATCGCCATTGTTCGAAAGCGTTATCCGAATGTGAAATGCCTATTTGTTGGTGGACCATGGGCAGGTGCTGACAAATACTTCACGCAAGTGCAACAGTATGCACACCAGCAAACTCCTGATGGCTGCGTATTCATGGGCTCACGAAACGATGTGCCTAAGCTGTATCCGCAATTTGATTTAGCGGTTCATCCCTCGCATTCTGAAAACGTCGGCGGTGCAGTAGAGTCAATGTACGCTGGGGTAGCAACGCTGACTTCAAATGTTGGTGGCTTTCCTGATTTAGTTGAAGATGGCGTTACTGGTTATATGGCACCAGCAAAAGCACCTGAACGGCTTGCACAGAAAATAATACAGGCCATTGAGCACCCTGAGGAGCGAAAAAGGCTGATTGCAAATGCCAGTATTCGTGTCGCTAATATTATGAATGTGCAGCTTAACGCTAAGCAGATCACTGAGTTTTATCAACAAGTATTGTCTCAAAGAACTGAGCCTGTGGTATTGCCTGAGCGGGGCGACCGAAATGCTTAAACGATGGCTAGATGTACTGCTGGTGTGCATGGCTTTACTGCTGCTTTGGCCTGTTATTCTGATCACTGCTTTACTCGTGCGTGTACTTTTAGGCGGCCCTGTGTTCTTTAGGCAACCACGACCCGGGCGCAACGATCGTGTGTTCAATATGATTAAATTTCGCAGCATGACCAATGAAACCGATACGAATGGCCAATTGTTACCCGATGAAGTCAGGTTAACGTCGTTCGGACGATTTTTGCGCCGTAGCAGTTTAGATGAGCTCCCCGGATTACTAAATGTACTTCGTGGGGACATGAGTTTGGTCGGCCCTCGGCCACTGCTCGTTGAATATTTACCGCTCTATAATGCAGAGCAAAAGCGTCGCCATGACGTGCGTCCAGGCATTACTGGTTGGGCGCAGGTCAATGGGCGTAATAATTTGTCTTGGGAAGATAAGTTCACACTCGATGTGTGGTACGTGCAAAATCGCAGTGTTGCACTGGATATTAAAATTCTATTTTTAACCATTCTTAAGGTCCTACAAAGGGCTGATATAGAACAAGATGGGCACGTTACCATGGCCAAATTTACTGGCTCTGGAAATACTAGGGGCGAGCAACATGATCAATAAACTCATTATTATAGGAGCAAGCGGTCATGGCAAAGTCGCGGCGGACTGCGCTGAAGTGAGCCGCCGATTTAGCGATATCCGCTTTCTAGATCAAGCCTACCCGCAGCAGCAAGCGAATGCCCACTGGAACGTGGTAGGGCATGCGGATGACGCCGCGAAATATGTGGCAAGCGATACGTTATTTTTTGTGGCCATTGGCAATAATGCCATCCGTGCGAAAGTAACGGCCGAATTGCTAGCGCAGCATTGCTCTTTTGCCACGCTGGTACACCCAAGTGCGCACGTCAGCCGGCACAGTGAAATTGGCTTGGGTTCGCTTATCTGCGCCAATGCGACAGTCAATATCGCCAGTAAAGTAGGTCAAGGGTGCATTATTAATACAGCGGCCAGTATTGACCACGACTGCGTGTTAGGCGACTTCGTGCATGTTGCCCCTGGCTCACGGCTGGCGGGCAATGTGACTGTAGATGAGCAAAGTTTTATCGGCATCGGTAGTGCTGTTATTCAAGGTTGCACTATTGGCCAACGCAGTATAGTGGGAGCCGGCTCCACTGTGCTTTCAAATGTTTCTGACCACACGGTTGTAGCTGGTAGTCCAGCTAAGAAAATTAATAATAATAATTAAGCATCTTAGATGATGCGAGGTAACACTATGTTAAACGGACCTTTTTCCCCTTGGCCGAACTACGATGAAGCTGAGAAGTCAGCGGTGTTGTCAGTCCTTGACTCTAATAAGGTAAATTACTGGACGGGGCAGCAGTGCAGAGAATTTGAGAAAGCATTTGCGCATTATACTCATTGTGAATATGCGGTCGCAGTGGCAAATGGGACCGTCGCATTAGATTTAGCATGGCAGGCGCTGGATATGCCAAAAGACAGCGAAGTCATTGTTACCTCACGCACGTTTATTGCGTCTATTTCATCCATTGTTTTGGCCGGTTTAGTGCCTGTTTTCGCAGATATAGAGCTTGACTCTCAAAATATCAGCGCCGAGACCATACGTCAGAAAATTACTCGCAACACCAAAGCTATTCTGTGTGTACATCTGGCTGGTTGGCCTTGCGAAATGGACGATATTTTAGCCTTAGCGAATGAGCATAACCTCTATGTGGTAGAAGACTGCGCGCAAGCGCACGGCGCGACCTACAAAGGCAAGCCGGTAGGCAGTATCGGTGATATCGGCGCGTGGTCTTTTTGTCAGGATAAAATCATGACGACGGCCGGTGAAGGTGGCATGGTAACGACCAACAATAAGTCACTCTGGGAAAAAGTCTGGGCATTTAAAGATCATGGCAAATCTTGGTCAGCGGTATATGAAAAAGAGCATCAACTTGGCTTTCGTTGGTTACATGAAAGCTTTGGTACTAACTGGCGAATGACTGAAATTCAGGGGGCTGTTGGCTTACAACAACTGAAAAAAATGCCAACTTGGATGCAGCAGCGCCAAGCGTACGCTAAACAAATTTTTGCAATCGCCGGAAAGTCTGATGCCTTGTATGTTCCGCAAATTCCCGCGTACATCGAACACGCGTTTTATAAGTGCTATGTGTACGTGCGCCCTGAAAGTCTCAAACCCGAGTGGAGCCGTGATCGTATTATCGATGCAATTAACAAGCTCAATGTGCCGTGTTTCTCCGGCTCCTGCTCAGAAGTTTATCTAGAAAAGGCCTTTGATGATTCAGGGTATCGCCCAGCACAGCCTTTAGTCAATGCAGTCACTTTGGGCCAGAACTCGTTAATGTTTTTAGTGCATCCCACATTAACCGACGATGAGATTTCGCGCACTTGCCAAGCCATTGAGCATGTGATGGACGAGGCTGCCCAATCATGAAACTCGATAGGCTGTTTTCACTGAGCTCTCGAGCTAAATTTTCACTGTCTGTTGGATGGGACTTAGGCGCATTGTTTGCAAGTATTTTGGTGGCATATTGGTTACGAATCGGTATCGAAGACTGGCATTTTGCTGCAAGTGAGTGGTTGGTCATCATTTTGAATTGTATTTTCGCCTTGAGTCTTATGACGTTTTTCGGCCATTATCAACAAATGGTACGTTACATCGACTTACGCGCGATTTACCTTATTTTTATCGCGCTGAGTTTATCCGCCTTGTATTTATTTGCGGCGCGCTATGCCTTTCAGGCTTTTGTTCCCACCACGGTACCTTTCATCTATTTGACCTTGGCGATGTTCTTAATTGTCGCTCCACGGTTGCTGATACAAACCACTGTTCAAACACAAAATTATAAAATTCGTGAAAAATGTATTATCTTCGGCGCCTCTCAAGCAGGGCGCTCTTTAGCCCAAACGCTGCGTACTGGTAATGACTTGTTGCCCGTTGCATTTGTCGATGACAAGAAGCTTTTTCAAGGGAAGCAGGTGATGGGGTTGCAGGTGTTTGCTCGAGAAGATATCCCCGAGCTGGTTCGAAAGTATGGCGTCAACAAGATGTTGCTAGCCGTAAATAACTCATCCCATGGGCGCCGAAAAGAGCTTATCGCCGAGTTAGAACCCTTTGCCATTGAGCTGTTGAGTATCCCAAATATTCAAGATATTTTGTCGGGCAAACGAAAAATCGATGAGCTGCGGGAAATCAAGATTGAAGAACTGCTGGGACGCGAGCCTGTGCCACCGATCGTTGAGTTACTGGATACCAATATCCGTCGCAAGCGGGTTATGGTGACGGGGGCTGGGGGGTCTATTGGCAGTGAACTGTGCCGACAAATCGCTATGTCTAACCCCGAGTCTTTAATATTATTTGAGTTATCAGAATTCAACTTATACCAAATTGAAGATGAGCTTTCTAAGCTTTACCCTGATATTAAGATTGTTCCTATTTTGGCCAGTATTCAAGACAACGAAATACTACGAAGCGCCATTGACGCCCATAAAATACAAACTATCTACCACGCGGCAGCGTATAAACATGTGCCTATGGTGGAGTCGAATCCTTTGGCTGGGCTGCGTAACAACGTATTTGGCACCGCGAATGTAGCGCTAGCAGCCATAGAGTTTGATGTGGAAAAATTTGTACTGATTTCAACGGACAAAGCGGTGCGCCCCACCAATGTAATGGGCGCCACTAAGCGCTTTGCGGAATTGATCGTACAAGGTATTGCCGATCTCGAGTCTTCCACTCAGTTCGCCATTGTCAGATTCGGTAATGTCCTTGGCTCATCAGGCTCGGTTGTGCCCTTATTCACTCGGCAGATACAAGCAGGCGGTCCTATCACCGTTACCCACCCGGATATTATTCGCTTTTTTATGACCATTCCAGAAGCCGCTCAACTGGTGATCCAAGCTGGGGCAATGGGCAAAAAAGGCGAAGTGTTTGTGTTGGATATGGGCGACCCAGTGAAAATAGTCGATTTAGCGCAAAAAATGGCGCATTTGATGGGACATACGTTGAAGACTGAAACGCAGCCAGATGGAAATATAGAGCTTAAATTTTCCGGTTTACGACCAGGTGAGAAGCTCTATGAAGAGTTACTAATTGACGATGCTGATACCACTACAAAGCACCCCAGAATTATGGGCGCCGATGAGAGTAAATTGCCTTTCGAGGAAGTAGTGATGCTGCTAGACGAGTTGAATTATGAGTTGACCCAGCAAAATGAAGCTAAAGCGAAGGAAATCTTAATTGATGCGCCACTTGCTTATGCGCCAGCGGCGCATTAATTGTCATGGATGCGGTTCTATGGTCGATACAATCAGGATGTGCTCATTATCTCACTGCTAAGGCCTAGATTTTTGCGAATACGTATTTTATTCATAATCATGCTGTGTATCTCAACGCTCTCGCAGGCTCAGCAAAGTACGTTTTTCATGGGCACTGGAGACGTTATCGTGATTAATATTTATGGTGAGCCAGATCTGAATCAACGTGTGCGCATTGATAAAACGGGTGACATACGTATGCCTTTTATCGGAATGGTAAATGCCATCGGTAAAACCGCCAGTCAACTCGCCACTGAAATAGAGGCTGCCTACCTCGATGGTTACCTTGTTGAGCCAAATGTGAATGTGGTAATCGAGCGTTTTCGCCCTTTCTTTATCAAAGGAGCGGTAAAAAACGTGGGTGCTTACGATTTTCAGTTTGACCTCAGTATTGATGAAGCAATTGCTGTTGCGGGTGGCCTTAAAGAGCGAGCGTCTAAAAGTAAATGGTTCATTATCCGCGGCGCAGATAAAAAACGTATCCCCATACAAGCAGAGCAAATGGTGCACCCAGGTGACATTATTATTATCGAAGAAAGCCTATTTTAACCATGGATGCCAATCGAGACTTTACCTTAAAGCAGGAACGTTCATTAGATATCTTCGATATCTTGACTTTCTTGTGGCGTAAAAAGTTTCGAATCATCATCACTGCTGGGCTGCTGGCATCGTTAGGTGCTTACTACGTCATCCATCTACCAAAAATTTACGTTGCCAGCAGCATCCTGTTATTGAGCGCCAAAGACAGTGGATTGACCTTACCCTCAAGCCTATCTGCCATTACCAGTGGTGAAGACACTCGCCAAGATACCTACATTGAATTCATGCGCTCTCGCCAATTCGTGCAAACTGTTGTGGATGATTTGGCTCTGTACAATTTGCATGAATATCAACAGTCGACCGACGGCGGCTACGTCTCAGAGAAAGACTATGCGACTACCAAGTTACTTGAACAATTCAGCGTTTCAAAACTAAGCAATACTGATATGTTGAAGATTACGGTTGAGTCGTTAACACCCAGCAGTGCCGCTGAGATTGCTAATCACATAGGGCCGGCCTTTTTCGCTTATTACGCGCTTATCAATCGTCAAAAAGCAGACTCGAAATCCCAATGGTTAAATGACCAATTAAATGAATTAAAAACCAGTTTAAGTCAGTCAGAAGAAAGGCTACTGACGTTCTTGCGCGATAATGAATTGGTTGATGTAGAGAGCCAGGTGGACCTGGCAAAAAGTGAAATTGCAGGTCTTATTTCTCAGAAAATTCATATTGATAGAGCGGTCGCTGAATCACAAGGCAGTATGGTGCAATTAGCGACTATCTCGGGAGGGCAACAAGATTATTTGCAGATACCCGCTATTCAAAACAACGCTCTCATCCGTGATTTGCGTATTCGCCGAGGGCAACAGCAATTACTCATGGAAGGGGTAACGAAACGGTATTTACACAAACACCCTAAATATATTGCCGCAAAAGCAGGGCTAGAGGCGATTGATACTGAATTTACTATGCTGATAAACCAATTGGTTAACGGTTTACGCAATAGCAATGAAACACTCAGAACGCGGCAACGCGACATACTCGCGCAAATTCAAAAAACCAAAGAGCGCCACGCCAATTTAGGTAAGCATTCCATGCAGATATCTCGCATGCAGCGTGAAATCGAGTCAACACAGCATTTATATGAAATGTTTCTGTCGCGCTTGCAAGAAACTGAAATTCTAAAAGATCTAGATGACGGCGATGACTTTGCCATTGTCGACTCCGCATCGGAGCCAACGTTTCCCGCTAAGCCAAAAGTGGTTATGGGTATCGCACTGTCAGTTATATTTTCATGTGTATTTAGTTTTGGCTTTTGGCTTATTTTGCACTTGATCAGTGACAAATATACGCGTTTCAAAAGTATGTTATCCAACTTGGATGTGCCCATTTTGAGTATGGTGCCAAGAATTAAGCAGACCAAAGCCAATAAAGGTAAACCATTTGCACTGTCAATGCATTCAGAGGGGGAGCGCAATTATCAATATTTCGAAGCTATACGCTCATTACGTACTGGACTGCTGGTAAAAAATAATCAGCATAAAAATGCGGTTATTGCAGTAACAAGCATTGGCGAGCGAGACGGCAAAAGTGAAATATCGACCAGCTTGGCTGATTCATTCAGCAGGATGGAAAAAACCTTGTTAATTGATGTGGACTTACGAAAGCCTAAAATTGCTGAAATGTTTGACATTGATGCTAATTTACCGGGGCTCACCAGCTTTTTGGGGAATAAAAGTAGCTTCAGCAAATGTATTCATGCCGTTCACAGTAGTCCATTGATGTTAATGCCCAGTGGCCCTCTACCGCCAGATCCATTAGCCTACATCTCTAAACCCCGATTTGAGGCATTTTTACGTAAACTAAGAGGGTATTATGAGCGCGTGGTAATAGAAACTCCGCCAATTAACACTGTCAGCGATGCAATCGCTGTCGGTAAGTTTGTCGATGGTGTCATTATTGTTTGTGACGCGGAAAGGAATGAGGGGGCCGATTTATTATTAGCCTTGCAAAGAGTCCACGAAGCCGAATTGCCTTTACTAGGCGTGGTGTTTAATCGAGTAAAAGACTTGCGTTCGAACATGAATAAGCGGCAAGGTCTTGTTAGCCGGCTAAAACGTGCTTTTGGCATACGCTAGTGGCATAAATTAGCGAACTGGATCACGCCTTTGTTTTTTGCTCGCCCTTGGCTAAAATAGCGCAAAATCGTCAATCGGTTGTTATATTGAAATCTCTGCAACAGCTCCACACCTTTAGGTTACCCGCACACTGTACTGACTTTGTCAGTATTAAAAGTGTGCACAGTGCACACACCTTTATCGCTCAACACCAAGAACAGCCCTTTTACCTGTTAGGACAGGGCAGCAATACCGCCTTTGTGGCTGATTATCAGGGTACGGTGGCAGAAGTAGCGCTTAAGGGAATTAGTGTGCAAGAGGATGAATCGCACTACATCATTAAGGCAGCCGCGGGGGAAAGTTGGCATGAACTGGTCGTTTATTGCCTGAAACACACCATGTATGGATTTGAAAATTTAGCACTTATCCCAGGTACTGTCGGCGCAGCACCAATTCAGAATATTGGTGCTTACGGTGTTGAAGTTGAGCGCTTTATTCAATCTGTTAAATATATCGACTTGAAGACGAATCAAGTTCACAGTATTGCAGCAAAAGATTGCGAGTTTGGTTATCGAGACAGTATTTTCAAGCATGCTCTATGGCAAAAGGCCATGATTGTGGGGGTAACCTTCTTATTGCCAAAAGCGTGGCAGCCCGTTGTTACTTATGGTGAATTAGCTGCTTTACATGCCCCAAGTGCACAGGACATATTTAACAAGGTAGTAGAAGTACGCCAAGCAAAATTGCCCGATCCTAGTGTATTGGGCAATGCTGGTAGTTTCTTTAAAAATCCCATTATCAGTTGCGATAACCTTGCAGCATTGCACCAGCAGTTCCCATCAATGCCTTTCTATCCCTTAGATACTAGGGCAGTAAAAATACCCGCCGCATGGCTAATCGATCAGCTAGGTTTTAAAGGGCAGTTTGAAGGCGGGATTCGTTGTCATCCCAAACAAGCGCTCGTATTAACAAATGCCGAGCAAGGCACAGGCGAGCAACTTTTGTCGCTAGCTAGGCGGATTAAAAATGCTGTTGCAGAGCAGTACAGTATTGACTTAGAGCACGAAGTACAACTTATTGGCGCCAAGGGAAGGGTTTTATTATGAAGCAGGGCACGAGCAAACAGTCAGATATCTTTCGTAATCATATAGTCCAGGCATTGGCAAATGGGCAGTTCTGCTCAGGGGAATTGTTGGGAGAGCAGCTTGGCATATCCAGAGCGGCGGTATCTAAATATATAAAATCTCTCACAGAACTTGGATTAAACATTTTTAGCGTCACGGGTAAAGGATATCGACTCGCGGAGCCAATTCAGTTGCTTGATGAAGCGTTAATCAGCAAACATTGTGAGCACTTTGCTCCTACTCAACTAACGCTGTTAAACGTGGTCGACTCCACTAATCAATACCTAAAGGAGCGTATTGGGTCCTTACATAATGGTGATGTGTGCTTGGCGGAAGCGCAAACCGCAGGGAGGGGAAGGCGAGGTCGCACGTGGGTTTCCCCTTATGGAGCGAGTTTGTATTTATCGCAGTTTTGGCAGTTTGCTGGTGGTTATCAATCGATTGGAGGTTTGAGCTTGGCAGTCGGCGTGGCCATCACTCAAGCATTAGAAACCGCAGGCTACCAAGATGTGCAGTTGAAATGGCCTAACGATATTTACGCCCAAGGCAAAAAATTAGCGGGGGTATTAATTGAAGTGGAAGGGCAAATGGGCAGCGCCTGTGATTGCATCATCGGTGTTGGACTTAATATGTCACTTGATATGGGCAGTGAGCGCATAGACCAACCTTGGATTGATTTAGCCACTCTAAACCCAGACGGCTTTGATCGTAATCGAGTCAGTGCGCTGCTAATAGATGAACTTACCCGCTGTGCTGACCTCTTTAGCCAAGCTGGGCTAGAGCCTTTCCTTGAAAAGTGGCGAAACAGAAACGTGTACCAGGATAAACCCGTTTATTTAATAATCGGTAACAAAACCGTGCATGGCATTTGTAAAGGTATTGATAAAACCGGGGCACTTTTATTAGAGCAAGAAGACGGCATTCAAGCGTACAGTGGTGGAGAAATAAGTGTCAGAGCAAGCTAACGCGCTTTTATTAGATATAGGCAACAGCTTTATTAAAAGCGCGCACGTCAAAATCAGTGAGCGGGTATTTGAGCAGCCGCTTATTGTCACTCGGTGCAATGAGGTGAGCAAACTTCGCGAGCAGATTAGAGCAAGTCAGCGGGTCGTTGCTGCAGCCGTCGGTCAGGGTCAACAAGTCAAATTACTGGAATCGCTGTGCGCCGAGCTTCATGTGCCTCTGACCTTAGCTAAATCCCAAGCTCAGGCTTTTTCGATGCGGTGTGCATATCGCAATTTTTCGACATTAGGGGTGGACCGATGGCTAGCGATAATTGCAGGGCGGCGAATAAGTAACACAGATGCGTATTGTGTTATTGACTTAGGCACCGCAAATACCTGCGATGTAGTGATTGGGCATCAACATCTAGGTGGCTGGATTGCCCCTGGTTTTAGCTTAATGCGCGATAGCCTGATTAAAAATACTGAATTGGTGTTCGCCAACGATGACTTTCCAAATGATTTAACCCTAGGTGAGCAAACAGTCGATTGTGTGAATATGGGGTGTGCCGCAGCCGTAAATGGATTTATTTACGCCGCTGAACAAAAAATGCGTGAGAGAAAAAGCGAATATACAGTGATCATCACAGGTGGTGGCCAAGAGCTAATCAAAAAAAACGCACCTAAACATTACTATTTTCATAAAAATTTAGTTTTATTGGGCTTACTCGAATATTTATTTACCTAAATATCGCTTATTTATCTGCTGTAAAAACAAACAAAAAGGCCTTATAAAGGCAAATTAGCTGCAATTTTAGCCAAACGATACAAAAAAAGTAATTTTTTAATAATTGCCTCTTGCGTGATCGGAAATGTTGCTCTAATATCCGCACCCACTTGATGACGTGCCGACTTAGCTCAGTTGGTAGAGCAACTGACTTGTAATCAGTAGGTCACCAGTTCGACTCCGGTAGTCGGCACCATCAATCTGGAGGGGTACCCAAGCGGTCAACGGGATCAGACTGTAAATCTGACGGCTCAGCCTTCGCAGGTTCGAATCCTGCCCCCTCCACCACTTTTTCAAAAGTGAAGTGGCTAGAGAGAATGTGATGTGCGGACATCGTATAAAGGCTATTACCTCAGCCTTCCAAGCTGATGATGAGGGTTCGATTCCCTCTGTCCGCTCCAATCAGTGCTGATATGGCTCAGTTGGTAGAGCGCACCCTTGGTAAGGGTGAGGTCGGCAGTTCGAATCTGCCTATCAGCACCACTTTCTCTCCCCAGTTCAAAAAGTAAACACAATTTCTTATCACAATTTGCTGGGGAATAGACAATGGCAAAAGCAAAGTTTGAACGCACTAAACCGCATGTAAACGTCGGTACAATCGGCCACGTTGACCACGGTAAAACCACTCTAACAGCAGCAATTACTACTGTACTAGCAAAAACGTACGGTGGCGCAGCATCTGCATTCGATCAAATCGATAACGCTCCTGAAGAGCGCGAGCGTGGTATCACAATTTCAACGTCTCACGTTGAATACGATACACCTACTCGTCACTACGCACACGTTGACTGTCCTGGACACGCCGATTATGTAAAAAACATGATCACTGGTGCTGCTCAAATGGATGGCGCGATTCTAGTAGTAGCAGCGACCGATGGTCCTATGCCACAAACACGTGAGCACATCTTGTTAGGCCGTCAGGTTGGCGTACCTTTCATGGTTGTTTTCATGAACAAATGTGACATGGTTGACGACGAAGAATTGTTAGAATTGGTAGAGATGGAAGTACGTGAATTGCTTTCAGAATACGAATTCCCTGGCGACGACTTACCAGTAATCCAAGGTTCAGCGCTTAAAGCCCTAGAAGGCGAAGAGCAATGGGAAGCAAAAATCATTGAGCTTGCAGAAGCCCTTGATAGCTACATCCCAGAGCCAGAGCGTGACATCGACAAGCCTTTCCTACTTCCAATTGAAGATGTATTCTCAATTTCAGGTCGTGGTACGGTTGTAACAGGTCGTGTTGAGCGTGGTATCGTAAACACAGGTGATGCAGTAGAAATCGTTGGTATGAAAGATACAACGACTTCAACGGTAACTGGTGTTGAAATGTTCCGTAAATTGCTTGACGAAGGTCGTGCTGGTGAGAACATCGGTGCATTGCTTCGTGGTACTAAGCGTGAAGATGTTGAGCGTGGTCAAGTACTAGCTAAGCCTGGTTCAATCAACCCACACACTCAATTCGAAGCTGAAGTATACGTACTAAGCAAAGACGAAGGTGGCCGTCATACTCCATTCTTCAAAGGTTACCGTCCACAGTTCTACTTCCGTACAACTGACGTAACAGGTGCTGTAGAGCTTCCTGAAGGCGTAGAAATGGTAATGCCTGGTGACAACTTGAAATTCGTAGTTGAATTGATTGCTCCTATCGCGATGGACGAAGGTTTACGCTTCGCAATCCGTGAAGGTGGCCGCACAGTAGGTGCAGGCGTTGTTGCAAAAATCATTGCTTAATAGCTAGCAAATTGATTTGAAAGAAAGGTCACTTCGGTGGCCTTTTTTTATGTCCAGACAAAACGGGGTTTAACCCGTCCCTGGTGATGCGGCCAGCCCGATATCCGTATCGGTCGTTCAACCGGCTGGCGCAGTGCGCCAGAAAACCTCCGGTTTCACCCTTTTTTGTGCCTGCACGTATTGTGCGGCTTCAAGCGGATTATTCCGTGACAAAATCGTCGGGAACGATTTTGAACATGCGAAGCATGGCCCGTAGGGCGTAGGGCAGGATGCCCGGAGTAAGGTGGCCGCACAGTAGGTGCAGGCGTTGTTACAAAAATCATTGCTTAATAGCTAGCAAATTGATTTGAAGAAAGGCTGCTAAATGCAGCCTTTTTTGTGCCTGCACGTATTGCGTGGATCCAAGCGGATTATTCCGTGACAAAATCGTCGGGAACGATTTTGAACATGCGAAGCATGGCCCGTAGGGCGTAGGGCAGGATGCCCGGAGTAACGTGGCCGCACAGTAGATGAAGGCGTTGTTGCAAAAATCATTGCTTAATAGCTAGCAAATTGATTTGAAGAAAGGCTGCTAAATGCAGCCTTTTTTGTGCCTGCACGTATAGTGTGGCTCCAAGCGGATTATTCCGTGACAAAATCGTCGGGAACGATTTTGAACATGCGAAGCATGGTCCGTAGGGCGTAGGGCAGGATGCCCGGAGTAACGTGGCCGCACAGTAGGTGCAGGCGTTGTTGCAAAAATCATTGCTTAATTACTAGCAAATTGATTTGAAAAAAAGGTCACTTAGGTGGCCTTTTTTTATGTCTATCCAAAACGGGGTTTAACCCGTCCATGGTAGCTCGGTCCAGTGCACACAATCCTGTGTGCCCGTTCAATCAGGCGGCGCAATGCGCCTAAATAAACTGATTTCATCCTTTTTGGTGTTTGTCATAAAGTTAAATGTAGAAATTCGCGCCTTACAGATTGATAATTTGCCTGTACTTTGAAGCGGTGTTAAGTATTATCCGATAAGTAACACTAAGTGGCAGACGTGATGATAAAGCAGGTAATGGTAGTTCTCTTTTTAAGCTTGCTATCACTTATCATATTGGCAAAAGCCACCCAGCAAAATATTACTCTGCGCGTTGGCGTCCCTGCGGTACCTCCTTTCGCTTATATAGATGAAGACCAACAGCTCGTTGGCTCTGTTGTCGGCTTAGATGATAACCTACAAATGATAGGTAAAGATTTCAGTGATTTTGGAGAGCGATTTGAATTAATCGAGCAAGAAACTTGCTTGCATTTCTGTAAGCAATCACAATCTAGAAGTACCATTAGTAAACTTGAAGCAGCAATAAAAGCTCATTACAAATCAGACCGTCTGTACGATATTTATGCGGGAGCGTATCCATTAAATAGGTATGGTGGTTCACTAGTTATGATAGATAATGAAAGTACTCATTGCTGACTGCTTTGAAATGCCATGTCATGGCAAATGTGAAAACCAAATAAGGAATTTAGATGAATTATTCAGCGTTAGGTCGCAGTGGCCTATCCGTTTCTCGCGTGTGCTTAGGATCAATGACATGGGGTGTACAAAACACCCAACAAGATGCAGATGAGCAGATTGAATATGCGCTATCTCAAGGTGTAAATTTTATTGATACCGCCGAGCTGTATCCTGTGCCGCCATCAGGAGACAAGTACGGTCATACAGAAATGATCATCGGGGATTGGTTAAAGCGTAATCCATCGAAGCGTAAGGACATTATTTTAGCGTCTAAAATTGTTGGCCCAGGTCTGAGTTATATTCGTAGCGGTAGCAAAATATCTGCGGAGTCAGTTGTTCAAGCTGTTGATGCATCCTTAAAGCGCTTAAACACTGATTATATTGACCTTTATCAGTTGCATTGGCCGAATCGTATCTCTCCACATTTTGCTAAACATGCTGTGGGTCGCGTACGGTTTGCTGATACAGACAGAGCCGCTGAAACCGCGCAGATGCTCGCTATTCTAGAAGCACTCAACACCTGTGTTAAACAAGGAAAAATCCGCTATTGTGGCCTTTCAAATGAAACGCCATGGGGCTTGCAGCAGTACCTGAATTTAAGCAAAGAACACGATTTGCCGCGCATGGTTTCCATGCAAAATGAATTTAGTTTATTACACGCTAAAGATTGGCCATACCTGATTGAAAGTTGCGTGGCAGAAGATATAGCGTATTTGCCTTGGTCACCTTTGGCAGGAGGCGCACTAAGTGGTAAATATTTAAATAACCAGCGCCCTGAAGGCAGCCGTTGGACGTTCGAACAACGCAACGGTATTTTCAGAGACACCAAAGGTACAGAAGCCGCTATTCGTGGTTATGTTGAGGTGGCCAAAGCCCATGGCTTAACCCCCTGTGAATTGGCCTTAGCTTGGTGTGACAATGTGGAAGGTATTACATCAACCATCATTGGTGCAACGAGTATGTCTCAGTTAAAAGAAAACATTGCAGCCTTCGCCAAGCCTTTAAATGAACAAGCATTAAAGGATACCAGCGATGTCCTTAGGCAATACCCTGCGCCCTTCTAGTCGTTGTAAACATCCCGCAGCGCTAGCGACATGGCTTTTAATAAGCAAAAATTAACGAGGTACTATGAGCAGACAAGCGACCCCTATTTTTAACTGGCAAGATCCGCTTGCGCTGAACTCACTTCTGCATGAAGACGAAAAGCTGATTGCAGATACAGCGCATGAGTACTGCCAGCAAAAACTCATGCCCAGAATATTACATGGTAATCGTGGGGAACACTTCGATCGTGACATCATGTATGAAATGGGTGAGTTGGGTTTGCTAGGAAGTACTTTGCCTCAAAAATACGGCTGCGCTGAGGTAAACCATGTGAGTTATGGCTTGATAGCCAGAGAAGTCGAGCGAGTCGACAGCGGTTATCGTAGTGCCATGAGCGTGCAATCTTCTTTGGTGATGTTTCCTATCTATGCTTTTGGTAGCGAAGCGCAGAAGCAGCGCTATCTGCCAAAACTAGCTAGCGGTGAATGGGTGGGCTGCTTTGGTTTGACTGAGCCGAATTCTGGTTCTGATCCCGCAAGTATGTTGACGCAAGCTAAGGAGGTCGATGGTGGATATTGTCTCAATGGCAGTAAAATGTGGATCACTAACTCACCGATCGCTGATGTGTTTGTCATTTGGGGCAAGCTCAATGGCGCGATCCGGGGCTTCATATTAGAGAAAAATATGCAGGGTTTGAGTGCACCAAAAATAGAAGGTAAGTTTTCATTGAGGGCGTCTGTGACCGGTGAGGTTGTGATGCAGGATGTGTTTGTTCCCGTTGAGAACATCTTGCCAGACGTGGAAGGCCTCAAAGGGCCGTTCAGCTGCCTAAATAAGGCACGATATGGCATTGCGTGGGGCAGTTTAGGAGCAGCTGAATTCTGTTGGCATCAAGCAAGGCAATATTGTTTGAACAGAGAGCAATTCTCGCGCCCATTGGCGGCCAACCAACTGATACAAAAAAAGCTGGCTGATATGCAAACAGAAATATCAATTGGTCTATTGGCGTGCTTGCAGGCTGGCCGGTTAATGGACACAAACGCCTTACCCCCTGAAGCGATTTCATTAATCAAACGCAACTCGTGTGGTAAGGCCTTGGATATTGCACGTACGTCAAGAGATATGCACGGGGCTAATGGCATTTCTGATGAGTTTCACATTATTCGCCATGTACTCAACCTTGAAGCGGTGAATACCTACGAGGGGACTCACGATGTGCATGCGCTTATTCTGGGAAGGGCGCAGACGGGGTTATCAGCTTTTGCGTAGGGCTGGTACTTAGGTACTCACAAAATTGGGCAAAGGGTAACGGGCGGCTGAACAAATAGCCCTGGGCAAGATTACAGTGATTGAGCTGCAAAAAGTTACGTTGCAGCTCAGTTTCAACACCTTCGGCAATAACATTCAACTTCAAGCTATGGGCCATGGCGATAATCGCTAAAATAATGGCTTTGTCGTTTTCGTCACTAACCAAATCCTGCACGAATGAGCGATCAATTTTTATATGATCAATAGGCAGCTTTTTAAGATAGGAAAGTGAACTATAGCCAGTGCCAAAATCATCTATCGACACGCTGACACCGAGTTTTCTTACCTCGGTCAGTAAGTACTGCACCTTGTCGTAATTATCAACTAATACACCTTCTGTTAACTCTAGCTCCAATTGATTCGGCAGGATATGACTGTTCTGGATCGAGCCTCGAATAAACTCTAATAAATGGCGATCGCTGATTTGCCGAGGCGACAAATTCACGGATAACTTACAGCTGTAACCCCTATGGTTTAGGGTGCTTATCATTTCACATGCCCGAGAGATCACCCATTTACCAATAGGCACAATGAGACCCGTTTGCTCTGCAATCGGGATAAACTCATCAGGCCCGATGCGCTCGCCGTCTAAACGGTTCCAGCGTAGCAATGCTTCTGCTTTTAGAATGGTGCCGCTTGTTAGGTCTAACATAGGTTGCAAAAATAGCTCGAACTCATGATTAGTGATGGCGCTTTGCAAAGCGTTCTCTAATTCAATGATGCGCTGAGAGGCTTCTTTCAATTCTTGAGAATAAAATTGAACGCTGCTTTTAGAGGCTTTTTTAGCGTTGAAAACCGCAAGATCAGCAAACTTCATCAAGGTTTCAGCGTCATCAGCGTCTCGGGGGAAGCTAGCAGCACCAATGTTTAAACCGATTTCACAATGTGTTCCGTTAGGCAAAAAGAAAGGCTGAACAGCGGCGTCAATCAGCTTGTGACCAAGATCAATACATTGCTGTTCAGTAACAGTTTTTTGCCTAATAATCGCAAACTCGCCTCCGCCGATACGGGCAAACATGTCACCTTCGCTAATATGCGGCGTAATGCGCTCAACCAATTCTTTAATAATTTGGTCACCTCGGGAGTGACCGTGAATTTCATTAATACGCTTAAAGTTTTTTATGTCCAAATACAGGACATAGAAAGGCATTGCATTATTAACTGACTGCTCCAATTGCATCCAAAAATATTGGCGATTCGGAATATCGGTCAGGGCATCATAATAGGTTAGCTTCTCATTATTCTGCAGAAGATGCTTCACCTGAGAAATGTCACTTAGCATAAACACCCAGTGGGTAATTTGTTGAAAGTCGGCTTTTACTGGGTAAATGGATAACTTAATCCATTTGCCAGTGCCCGGTGGTTTTAACCAAAATAGCTCGCCGCTCCAGCGGCTGCCTGTACTAATGACTCTTTCAAACTCGGGGTATTGCTTCTCGAATAGCTGCAAAATAATTTCATAAGGCTGGGTTTCTGGCTGCGTTATATGAGTATCAAAGAGACTGTATAAAGCAGGGTTTTGGCTTATAGGTTGCAAATTGGGTGATAATATTGCGACCCCTATATCGGTTTTTTCGATCACTTCATTGATCGGTTGCTGAATGCTTTTTAGATCAGAAGACTGATTCAGCATGTCATCCAAACGTTGATGAACATATTCTTGCTGGGCGACAATTTTATCATTTGACAGGAGGAGTTCACGGGCTGATTGGAGTGTTTGTTGGCGCTGCTGAAATTGCTCAATCACGTTATGAATTACGATATAGCAATCGCCCTTGTCCATGCTCGCGTAGGCATTGAGCTTAAGCTCGTTATCTTCTATTTCTTCGTTCCAAATGCCTGATTCAATTTTTCCATAATCAGCGTACTCCCAAAACTCTTCTGCTTGCATCAAAAAATCGTCTAAAAAGGGGCTGTCAGTAGGTGTGGTGAATGCTTCGTTATCTCTTGCACCTGGAAGCAGTAAATCTATCCATGCATTTTCTGCGTAAACGGTTTCGAAATGTTGTGCGTCGATACGTTTAAAAATACAACAATCAATAATTCCAAGTGCTTTCAAAAGAGATAATTTCATTGTTCAGCCTCACTTAGTAACTGTTGAGCCAACGTTGAAAATAGAAGCTCTACATTGTCTCCCGTCTTCGCGCTTGTCCGGAATGTATGACTGAACGGGCTTGATAACTCTGCTAACTCATCTTCTTCCCAATGCCACGCAGTACTTAAATCCGCTTTGTTAATGGCCAAAATGGCCGGTATGTTGGCGACGTCTTTTGCTAAATTGTAGATTTCTATGCCTTCAATCAGTGATTGCGAGCGCGTATGATCGACCACAATGATGATAGCGGCTGCGCCTCTGAGATACTTAGGCTGAAAGCCGCAATAGCGGTCGATTCCTTCAATGTCCCACAGCATGAACTGAACTGTGTTGCTTTCGCATTGGACTTGCTTCTTGTCTATCTTGACGCCAATGGAAGTGAGGTATTTTTCAGAAAAAATACCCTCAACGTATTGTTTTATGAGGCTAGTTTTCCCCACTCCAGAGGCACCGAGTACACATATTTTTTTTTGGATCATAATTGTCTAGCTGTCCATTACGGCTGTGTGGCATGAGTTTTTATAACATTAAACAGCACCTTACGAGCACCATTGCCTGCTGCGGGCACGTCAACAATGCCAATACCGATAGCATTTAACTTATCGGCTGGGATCCCACGCATCTGCAATGCATTTTTTACTGTCTGGGCACGTTTGATGCTCAACACTTCATTATAGGACCGTGAACCTTGTGCGTCACTGGCGCCAATAACGATGAAGCTCATTTCTTGCTCCGTTTGCTTGGCAAGATTCAATAGTGTTTTACCAATCTCTGCGACAGTGCAGATACCATCTTTCGCTTCAGGTGTCAGTTGTGAGCTATTGATGGCAAACTCAATCGAAGCACCGTTAAATTGGTTAATTTTGAGGTCGATAAGCGTCTGGATGCTCTCAACGTCATCCATTTGTAGCGTGAGTGGGTCGGTAACACTAATTTGCCCTAGCACACTCTCGCTATCCAGCATCCCCGGCAACTGCTGAACACGATTTCGTAAGTCAAAATACTGCTGTTGATCAAGCTCACCACTGATTGAATTGTTCGCTAAAGTTAAGCTCGGATATTGCACCAATACGTTACTAAGGCGACTTTGCATGATGGGCTCTTCAAGAGACAGATAAGGCTTTTCAGTCACACGCACCATCTCCTGTGGAATATTTTGCTCAGCCAACCAATTGTTGATTTTTTCGGCGTTAGGGTCTCGCAGTATATCTATTGATATGTCTTTAATGCCGTTCCGTTGGGCCTGTACGAGCATGATCCCAGCCTCTTGATTGATACTAGATATTTTCTGTACGTAGTTTTGTATTTGCCACAGTTTGTAACTGTAATAGCCAGCCCCTATCGCGATAAAAAGTAATATCCCCCAAGCCATCCAAGGTTTTGACTCTTTTGCTTTCTCGCTGTCTTTTAACTCAGAGACCAAGCAGTCAGCAAGTTGTTGGTCGCAATCGGCAAAGGTCGACGCATCGCCCTTGAATTCCCTCAACTGAGGCTCATATAGCGTGTGAATTTCTTCAATCGTTTGCTGTAATTGGTTCGCTACTTTTTGCGGCATATTTCCCGTTACCGCAGCAACTAAAATGGCACTTGGTCCTGCTTTGAGAACTAAGGTGAAATCGTCGGTTTTGACAATATCTAAGCCTTGCTCTTGACCGTCTTTATTTGGCCTGAAGGAGTCTGAAACGAAATCATTAATGGCCGTTAGCATGGACGATATCAAGTCTGCATCAGCAGACGATTGCTGATTGTAGGCAAGGGTATTAAGCAGTAAACCAGTTTCCCTATGGATTAAAAAGACCTGCTCTACACGGTAGTTAAATGTTTGACTGGCAATATAAGTGGCGTAGGGGATCCCTGCTTGTCGAGCTTGGAAGCGCCATGTGAGCCCTTTGATAGTTAGACTGTTTTCAAGTAGTTGATTGGTTCGTTCGATAAACTCGGTCAAAAATGCCGTAACGGATTTTCTTACTACACTGCCAACTATGGGGTACAGGTAACCGACAAATTGCTCTTTACGATTGGATACAGAATACTCAACTGATTTGTCGACTAACGGCGCCATCACTTTTTTTACACTGCCGTCTTTGTCTTGGCGATCTTTGAAGGCTTCTGAAAAGACCTCACTGACAATCGTTCTAGCATTTTGACGAAGGGCTTGGGTGATGTGTTGATTATCTCTACCAAACAGAATTCTCCGCAGCTCTTGAAGTTGCGGGTCGTGTTCAGACTCGTTACTACTTCCCTGAGTCGACATGATAAAGGTTACTCATCATCGCCAGTTTCTAAGTTTGAAGCTACAGTAGACAGTAATTTAGCCAAGGTTTTGCGATCTGTTTTGCTGGCATTGAGCTCATTTGAGACTTGAGTAAGCTGAGCCAAAGCTTGTTTGAGTTGCTCAGAGAACTTATTCGACAATGTCGCTAAGTCGTGATCGATACGCTTATGTATTTCATCTGTTTCTTGCTTGTTGGCTGCCTCTGCCATTTCCAATTCACTAGAGAGATTCCTGTTCAGTGTGAACAACTCGCTTGCTTTGGCATCTTGGTCTTTATCCGCGTTGAGGAGTTTATCTTCCAACTGATGAACATGCTTTTCTAAAGCAGCTTGAAGTTGCGAAAATTGACGGGAGGTTTGTTGTTCTAGGTGTTTTAGCTGGGCTTGTAAGCTTTGTCCTAACTGGTCGATTTTTTGCTCTAAGTCCTGTTGAGCATCACCAAAAACGATTTGCCGAAGTTGCGCTAATTCAGTTGTAGGATTTTGCTTATCAGTTTTGTCTTGGGACTGCTTATTTGTCATCTGAATTTCCTTGTGGCAGCAACAATAAAAAGTCTAATTTTTTATACAACAATAAAGCGTTCTGTCTGATATACAAACACTTTTTTATCAAAAAGTAGACGTTGTGGCTAATAAAACAACAGTAAATGACTGCCTTTGCCTGAACTCTAACGTTTGTTTAGCGAATTAGGTACTATATGCGTGTAACTGTGAAAGCAGATAAGAATAATTAAGGAGTCGGTTTGCAAGACGCTAACGATCAGAAAAAACAAACAAGCCAAGAGAACCCGACAGGGTGGTTTTCGAGGTTTCTCGCAACAGTAGAATGGCTTGGAAATCTACTGCCACACCCTATTACATTGTTCGCTTTACTTGCTACAGCGATTGTCATTATCAGTGGTGTTTTAGGCTACTTTGACGTCAGTGTAGTCGACCCTCGCCCGCTTGATGCGAAAGGGCGTGCACCGGATGGCATGATACAAGTGGTATCGCTGCTTAACGCAGAAGGTTTGCAAAGAATAGTCACTCATTTAGTCACCAACTTCACAGGCTTTGCCCCGTTAGGAACGGTGTTAGTGGCCTTGTTAGGTGTGTCCGTTGCTGAACATTCAGGCTTATTGTCAACCGCAATGCGTGCCATGGTCATGAATGCCTCTAAGCGCATGGTAACCGTGGTTATTGTACTGGCGGGTATTTTGTCAAACACGGCTTCAGAGTTGGGTTATGTGGTGTTGATACCGCTGGCGGCAATGATATTTCATTCTTTGGGGCGTCACCCTCTTGCTGGCCTT
This sequence comes from Paraglaciecola sp. QJM3NY_14, assembly GCF_056173245.1. Lineage (NCBI taxonomy): Bacteria > Pseudomonadati > Pseudomonadota > Gammaproteobacteria > Alteromonadales > Alteromonadaceae > Paraglaciecola > Paraglaciecola sp. QJM3NY_14. The sequence continues at coordinate 4,734,940 of NZ_CM149664.1, read as the reverse complement.
GCGGCTGCATTTGCTGGTGTGTCTGGTGGTTATAGCGCCAATCTATTACTCGGTACGGTCGACCCCCTCTTGTCAGGTATCACTGAAGCGGCAGCCCATATGATTGATCAAGATTATGTGGTGGGCCCAGAAGTGAATTGGTACTTTATGTTTATCAGTACTTTCTTAGTGGCGGGCCTAGGGGCATTTGTAACAGAGAAAATCGTAGAGCCGCGTTTGGGCCAGTACGACCCAAGTGAAGCCTCAATCGAGTTGGGCAAACAAGAAATGAGTGCACCAACAGCCTTAGAGAAAAAAGCGTTGCGCTGGGCGGGTGTAAGTTTTGCGCTACTGTGTGGTGTGTTAGCGCTGACCATAGTTCCAGAAAATGGCATTTTAAGACACCCTGAAACTGGTGCCGTTGCTGGCTCGCCATTTTTAAAAGGGATTGTTGCTTTTATTTTTATTACCTTTGCTGTGCCTGGATTCGTGTATGGGAAAATCGCTGGTACCATGAATAATGATAAAGACGTCATCAATGCGATGTCTAAAAGTATGGGAGCGATGGGGCTGTACATCACCTTAGTATTTTTTGCCGCGCAGTTTGTGGCTTTCTTCAATTGGACAAATTTGGGGACTGTACTTGCCGTCAAAGGTGCTGAGTTAATTCAAACGATTGGCCTTGACGGCCCTGGCGTATTTATCTTCTTTATCTTGATGTGTGGCATGGTGAACTTGTCCCTTGGCAGTGCTTCGGCCCAATGGGCGGTTACTGCTCCTATTTTCGTTCCCATGTTGATGCTGGTGGGTTTTGCTCCAGAGGTAATTCAAGCGGCGTACCGGATAGGAGATTCAGTGACGAATGTGATTTCACCCATGATGAGTTACTTTGGGTTGATATTAGCTATCGCCGCTCAGTATAAAAAAGACTTAGGCATGGGTACGTTAATTGCCACCATGTTGCCTTACAGTCTTGTATTCATGGTGGGTTGGACCTTGTTATTTTATGTGTGGGTATTTCTTTTAGGCATGCCGGTAGGGCCTGGGGCAGAGACTTATTACACTGGGTAAGTGGCATTTATGTCGCGGTAATAATTACAGCGCATTAAGTCTAATTTGGTGCTTGCAACGTACTTGATGCATTGACGTCTTTAACACAAGTAGAGTGAAGAAATGAAATACCGTTCTAATGAAACGTTTACCCATAAGCAGGCTGATAAAATTGGTGTACTGATCACTAATTTAGGTACACCAGAAGCGCCCGAAAAAGGCGCTTTGAAACGCTATTTGCGCGAGTTTTTATCAGACCCAAGAGTGGTTGAAGTGCCTAAACTAATTTGGTGGATGATTCTTAACTTAGTGATCCTAAACATTCGGCCTAAGCGATCGGCCCATGCTTATAGCACTGTATGGACCGATCGCGGCTCGCCGCTTATGTTTCATACGCAAGATCAAACCAATGCGCTTGCCACAAGTATGCAGCAAAAGTACGGCGACAAAGTAGTGGTAGATTTTGCTATGCGCTATGGTTCGCCGTCGATTGAATCAGTCACTCAGAACATGCTTGAAAAGGGGGTGCGTCAATTGCTGGTGCTGCCGCTTTATCCTCAGTATAGCGGGGCAACGAATGGTTCGACTTTTGATGCCTTGGGCGAGGTATTGCGCAAAACTCGTTGGATACCAGACGTTAGGTTCATCAGTCACTATCATGATTTTACGCCTTATATCGACGCAGTAGCAGGCAGCATTACCGAACACTGGGCCACTCATGGACGAGCCGATAAACTCATATTTACCTATCATGGGATCCCAAAACGGTATCTGACCGCTGGCGACCCGTACCACTGTGAGTGTTATAAAACCTCGCGTTTAGTGGCGGAAAAGCTTGGTCTTGGTAAACATGAGTATATGGTGACGTTTCAATCTCGCTTTGGTCGAGAAGAGTGGTTGCAACCTTATACCGATCATACCCTTAAGTCTTTGCCAGAGCAGGGTGTCAAGTCAGTGCAAATGATTTGCCCTGGTTTCTCCGCTGATTGTTTAGAAACGATTGAGGAAATCGGCATTGAGAACAGAGACTATTTTCTGGAAGCTGGTGGGCAGCGCTACGAATACATCGCTGCGCTCAATGCCCAGCCACAACACATTGCCGCGCTTGAGAGCTTGATTGAAAAGAACCTAGGGGGCTGGGAGTGCCCAGACCGAAACAGTCAATTAAGCGCTGACTTAGCCACCGCCATGGGGAGTGATAAATAATGACTACCCCACAAACACTTAAAGCGCCAGCCGCCTTACGTAAAGCACAAAAAATGGCACATTTGCTTGATACTGCTGTGGGCATACCCTTCACTAAAATCCGTTTCGGCTTAGACAGTATTTTAGGACTCGTACCTGGTATGGGGGATTTAGCAACTGCGGCGATGTCTGCACACATTATTCATTTGGCTGGGCAAATGGGTGCGCCCAAAACACTTCGTATAGCCATGGTGCGCAATGCCATCTTCGATTTCCTGATTGGTTTAATTCCATTTGTTGGGGATATTAGTGATATCTTTTATAAAGCGAACCGCAAGAATATCCGCCTGTTAGAAAACTGGTGGGTTCAAACCCATCATCAGACACTTAAATCCCAAGCTGCTGAGCACCTAAGTCGCTGGGAGAACGAGTCAAACTGATGTAAATACGACTAAAGTTAGCGTTAAACCGCTTTTGTAGTGTAAAAAATCGTCTTTTGTCTAATGTGCAAAATCGGTTAAAGTATTTAGCATTAGTAAGTATTATTTGCGGTTTTGTAGGGATGAATTAGCAGCGCGGCGCTGTATATCTTTGAAGCCCTTTACAACTTGCTTGAGCTGGACATGTATTTATATGAGTAACATCATTAACATCCTATGGGGAGTTTTATTCTTTCTTAGCTTTTCGGCGATTGCTCAAGCACAGCAGGTACTGTCTGTAGCGGTTTTGACCACAAACGAACGTCAAAGTGATATATACCGCGGGGCGTTCAACGACTTTTCATCCCAATCTAGCCAATACGATGTCAAGGTAACCTTCTTTAGCGATAAAGAATTCAAACGCTTATTACCTCGGTGGCTTGAAACGGGTGAATTCGACTTACTCTATTGGCAGGCAGGAGAGCGCCTTCGCTCGCTGATTGCACAAGATGTGATACAGCCAATAGACTCTTTACTGCCAAGGAAAGAGTTACAAAGGTCTATTCAACCCGCGGTATTGCACAGTGTCACGCAGCAAAGCGTTTCCAATGAAGACGCTGCAACTTACGCGCTTCCAATCGCACAATACGGCTGGGGTTTTTACTATAACAAAGCCGTTTTTCAGGAACTCAACGTAAAACCACCCAATAACTGGGAAGAATTCATAGCCCTTTGCCAGCGCATAAAAGAGCAAGGTGCAAATCCATTGGTCCAAGCAGTGCAAGAAGGCTGGCCCGCCCTTGCGTGGTTAGATTATTTGTCATTAGACGCCGGCGGACTCGAATTTCGTCAGCAAGTCATTGATGGGCAAGCATTGGCAGGCCCAACGACAGAAACGTTTTTAAAACAATTTGAGCAGTTACTTTCAAAGGAATGGTTTTTTGCGCCGCAGCGCCACTGGACTTGGCAACAAGTAATGAAAGTAGTCGAAGCTAAGCAAGCAGCAATGACGTTAATGGGACAATTTGCAGAAGGGACTATCGACCCCATGCGGAACAAAGATATCGGCTTTTTCTCGTTCCCTAAGGCTAATCAAATGAACCAAGCCGAGGTCGCTCCGTTGGAGATATGGGTGGTGCCCCGCTCAGCTAAAAACAAGGCTCACTTGGCGCCATTGCTACGATTTCTGTTGGCTAATAACAAAGAAATGGCCATGGGGTTTGATTCACTGCCTGTGGTAAATACTCAATTTACTCAAGATTTGCCCAGCGACCGAGTTAAGACTGCGGCCAATTCACTAGCAAACTCAAGTACATTGGTGCAGTTTTTTGATCGTGAAGCCAAGGATGATATTGCGAAAAATGCTGCGAGAAGTATCGCTAAAAGTATTTACGAAGATAACTCAGCCCCCTTGCGTGAGGGAATATTGAAGCGCACTCATGTCGATTATGAGATGAATACTTATGCGCAAGCCGCTGAACTTCCTCAACTATATTTTGCTTCAGTCACTGGATTGAAAGAGTCATTTTTTGCCTCAAACTTGATGCAAGATATTTATCAGCAATTGGGCTATGGCATATCAGTCACGCGGTTTGGCTCCCTTGAAGCGTCACTTAACGCTTATCGATTTGGCGGGGATGGAGAGTTAATCCGAGTTGACGGTTACAAACATCTTGCTCCTTCTTTGCAGCAAATTCCGGAACCTTTAGCCAATGTATCGTTTTACTTGGTATGTAAAGATCTCGATATGTGTGCCACTAGCCTGCCAAAAGCGAGTGAAGTATCCGTTATTAATGATTTATTGGTCGTTAATAACTGGGCCAACGAGAACCAGGTTAAGCTCAAAAAGTACGATACGGTCGAGACCTTATTTCGTGCGTTCAATGACAATGAACAAGGGTTAATGGTGCTCGGTGCCAGCGAGATTATCGACAACAAATTGCTCATCAGTAACAGCTCCTACAGAACAATTATTACTGTACCCCTTTATCACTATGTGCATAATAAACATAAGGAATTAATTCCTTTGATTGACAGTGCACTAAAAGAATATAAAAAAACTGAGCAATACCAAACGCTGAAAAACCGATATTGGTTACAGCATAACTGATTACATGTGTTCATTGCCCAGTGCAGCAACTGACACTGGAGCCGTGAAATGAAAATATACGAAACGCAAACCGCACCTACGCCCCGTCGAGTGCGTTTTTTTCTGGCCGAAAAAAACCTTCCCATGGAGTACGTTCAAGTCGACATACAAGGCGGTGAAAATTTAAGCCCTGCTATGCGCGCCCGTAATCCCATGGCTAAAGTGCCTGTGCTGGAACTAGACGACGGCACGTGCATCTATGAATCTGTCTCAATTTGTCGCTACTTCGAAGAGCTGCATCCAGGAAGCCCCCTAATGGGCAGCACGCCATTAGAAAAAGCACAAATCGACATGTGGCAGCGCCAGTGTGAATTCGGCCTTTTCATGCAAATCGGCATGTGTTTTCAACACTCTACGGGATATTTCAAAGATCGTATGACGCCTGTGCCTGAGTATGGAAAAGTCGCCGGGCAAGACGCCGCTAAGTTTCTCGACATTTTAAACAATCGGTTAGCTGAGCATGAATTTATCGCGGGCGATAGATTCAGTATTGCGGATATCACAGCGGTATGTTCAATCGATTTCGGTCGAGTCGTTAATGTGCGGATTTCACCAGAGCAAACACACTTACAACGTTGGTACGATGCCGTTAACGCACGCCCAGCCGCTAAAGCATAAAAAGGATACTTCATGTTTGATTTGTATACCTCGTCTACTCCTAATGGCTGGAAAGCTTCTGTCGCACTTGAAGAAATGCAGTTGCCTTACCAAGTGCACAACATCAACTTAATGGAGCAAGAACAGAAAACTCCTGCATTCCTAGCACGTAACCCCAATGGAAGAATCCCGGTGCTGGTGGACAAAGACGAAGATCATTTCGCCGTGTTCGAGTCCGGCGCGATCATGCTGTATTTAGCTGAAAAAACGGGGCAGTTCATCCCCAGAGATGCCAAAGGCCGTTCGCAAGTTATCCAGTGGTTAATGTTTCAAATGGGCGGGGTAGGGCCAATGATGGGTCAAGCCAACGTGTTTTATCGTTATTTCCCTGAAAAAATTCAACCGGCTATCGAGCGTTACCAAAAAGAAGGCCGACGTCTGTTCGAAGTATTAGACGGACAATTAGCGAAGCATGAATTCCTCGCAGGGGATTACAGCATTGCCGATATGGCAAATTGGTGCTGGGTACGCACGTACGAATGGTCAGGCATCGATATTTCAGGCCTGGATAATTTAGTACGTTGGAAGAACAGCATCGAAGCCAGACCATTGGCCCGTAAAGGCACCCAAGTACCGGATAAAATTGACAAAGAAAATTTGGTCAAAGGGGCACAAACCATTGTCACTCGGTAATTCCTCTGACGTAGAACAATGCTTATATCAAAGAAAGCACGAGGGACAGCGTAATGTCTAAATTACGCTCGTCTTTTGATATCACCAGTTATGGCATATACAAGCACTGGGATGAACATGACAAAGCCTTGCCCAAGATAAAAACCTTCACCACGGACATTCCAGCCGAACTGGATATAGAATTCGGTTTTATTATTAACTGTAAAAAAGCCAAGGGCAAAAAGCTTACGTACTGGATTTATCATCCAGATATTCCTGACGACAAAGGAAACATCATGCCCCCGTTCCAAGGCGAGGTGTACGTAGACAACAACGACTGGGACTTCTATCTAGGGGACACCATCTGGCCGCCTATAGAAAATAAAGTGGGAGACTGGCGAATGGTGATAGAACTAAATGGCAAAGTATTAGCAGAAAAAACCTTCAGCGTACTAATAGAACACGGTGATGGCGAAATTCAATTCTGGAAACGTCGGGGGTATTGAAGAAGAAAAATAAAGCCGTATTTACCCAGAGAGTATTTCTGAGATTCCCTCCTATAGACCTCACTTTTTTTCTAGACGATGGAGCATTGTCCTAATTCGCTGTTTGCGCATAGTTAATTCGCCCTTTTACGGCCAATTGTTTAGGTGAATGTGACAGCCGCTTGATATAGCACGATTTTCTTCTTCGGTTACGTTTTCGGATATAAGGCACCACAATAAGTAAGCAGCAAAGCTGTACGCCTTGGGCAAAGGCGATAGTTGTCCGCAGGACATAAAAAACAAGCATAAAAAAAGCGCCAAATTGGCGCTTTTCACGTTCTTTTCAAAGAGCCTTCTACACAGCTCTTATAAACAAGATCAATTTTTGCCTGTTTCGTTCTTCATGTACTTAAAGAAGTCACTGTCAGGCTCAAGCACGATGACGTCTTGCTTGTTGCTGAAGCTGTTCTTGTATGCATCCATACTACGTAGGAAGTTATAAAACTCAGCGTCTTTGGTATAGGTTTTAGCGTAAATTTCAGCGGCTTTTGCATCCCCTTCACCACGTAATTTACGGGCGTTACGTTCTGCGTCAGCAAGCATTACGGTCACTTTTGCGTCCATATTTGCTTTGATGAATTCAGCTTTCTCTTTACCTTCAGAGCGATGCTCACGGGCAACCGCGTCACGTTCAGTACGCATACGTTGGAAAATGTAGTTACGTACTTCCAGCGGTAAGTTGATTTGCTTAACACGTACGTCAACAATTTCGATACCGAGTTCATCTGAGCTATCTGATGCTTGCGCCATCGCTTCGTCCATCAACTCTGAGCGCTCACCAGATACGATTTGCGAAATGGTACGAGTACCAAATTCAGAACGTAGTCCGTTGTTTACTTTTTGTTGTAAAAGGATTTCAGCGTTGTCTTTAAAGCCACCTGTTGCCAAGTAGTATTTAGCAAAGTCTTTGATTTTCCATTTGACGTATAAATCAACGATTAAGTCCTTTTTCTCTGACGTAACGAAACGGTCAGCTACTTCATCCAATGTTTGAATACGTGCGTCTAGGGTTACAACGCGGTCAATTAGCGGTAGCTTAAAGTGTAAGCCGGGCTCGAAAACCACGGTTTCACCGCTGTCGCTATCACGTTGAACTTTACCAAATTGAATCACGATGGCCTTTTCACCTTCGTCCACGACAAACAGTGAGCTAAGGACCAATGCACCTAGTGCGATAATGATGACGATTAAGAAATTTTTCATCGCTTAGTTTCTCCCACTACGTGAACTGCCACTACGAATGCCATTATCTTGTGAGCCACTATTTGATACTGGATCTTGATTACGTAAACCTTCTAGCGTTCTACGGTTTGTTGATGGCGATGTGCTGGAGGCTTGTTTTTCCAGGATTTTGTCTAGTGGTAGATAAAGCATGTTGCCACTACCTTTGGTGTCTACCATGATTTTGCTGGTGTTAGCGTACACTTCTTCCAACGTTTCCAAGTAAATACGGCTACGCGTCACTTCAGGGGCTGCTTTATATTGAGGAAGCAACTCTTCGAATCGTGCAACTTCACCTTGCGCCTGCAGGATAGATTGCTCTTTATATGCTTGCGCTTCTTCAGCCATACGATTGACTTGACCACGAGCACGAGGCTCGATTTCACGAGAATAAGCTTCTGCTTCATTGATAAAGCGTTGCTCATCTTCTTGGGCGGCAATAGCGTCATCAAATGCGGCTTTCACCTCTTCTGGAGGGCGGGCATCTTTAAAGTTCATATCAACTATTGAGATCCCCATATCGTAGGGTTCTAAAATTGCTTGAAGTTCGTCACGTACATTTTGACGTGCCACTTCACGGCCGCTGGTGAGGATGTCATCCATTTTTGAATGACCCACTACGTAGCGAATGGCACTGTCAAACGCTTGGCTCAAGCTTGTTTCTGGGCTAGTCACCGAGAAGCTGTACTTATACGGTTCAAGAATACGGTATTGTACTTCCATCTCTACCCGCACCACGTTTTCATCTTCGGTCAGCATAGAGCCGGAAGAAGGCAGTGAACGTACCGTTTGCACGTCAACGGGTAGCACATTATCAACGAACGTCGGTTTCCAGCGTAGACCAGGCTCAACAAAGTGGCTGAACTCACCGAAACGCAATACCACACCGCGCTCAGCTTCACGTATGGTGTAAAAACCACTGATGAACCAAACGATAACTAAAAGGCCAACAACCAAACCAAGACCCAAACCGAAGCCTTTGCCGTCAGAAGAGCCGCCTTTGCCACCACCGAACTTTCCAAATTTATTTAAAATATTTTTAAATACTTCGTCTAAATCAGGTGGACCTTGATCGCGACCACCGCGGTTCTTCCACGGATCGTTATTGTTACCACCGGGCTCATTCCAAGCCATCTTTACTCTCCAAATAGTTAATCATATATATTCTGTTTATAAATTCTACGTACCGGATAACCGCTATGCTTCAGTGCTTTTCACAATAAGGGCTGCTAAATCAGCATCAGAGTGTTTTGCCAAACGCTGCCAATCTGCAAGAGGCATATGTATCTCTACTAACCAGTCACCATTATCGGCATAAGATTCTTCAGAGATGCAGTTTAAATTAAACAAATCACCTCGTAGTTTACCTTCTTGCGGCGGAATGCGTAACTGATGCCGCACCATATTCTGTGCTAGGCAATCGCTCAGTGCTTCGAACAATAATTCAGTTCCTAAGCCTTGCTGTGCCGACATCCAGACACGAGTTGGTACGCCGTTTTCATCTCGATCGATCCGTGGCTCAACGCCGTCCATGCGATCAATCTTGTTACAAATCATTAATTGGGGTATTTCGTCAGAGTCAATCTCATCCAATACCTCATTAACCTGATCGATATTCTCACGAAATTGGTCATCGGAATAGTCAACCACGTGGAGTAATAAATCTGCCTGCTGCGTTTCTTGAAGTGTTGCCTTGAAAGCGGCGACCAAATCATGAGGAAGATGGCGAATAAATCCAACCGTGTCAGCCAATATTGCTGGGCCAACGTCCTGTAACTCAATTCGTCTCAATGTTGGGTCTAACGTGGCAAATAGTTGATCCGCTGCGTATACCTCAGACTGAGTGATCGTATTGAACAAGGTCGACTTACCGGCATTGGTATAACCCACAAGCGCTAGGGTCGGGATTTCAGCCCGCACTCGCGCGCGCCTGCCTTGTTCACGCTGTTTTTGTACTTTGCGTAACCGCCCCTGAATACTTTTAATACGCGCACGCAGCAAACGTCTGTCGGTTTCTAATTGTGTTTCGCCTGGACCACGCAAGCCTATCCCGCCTTTTTGACGCTCAAGGTGAGTCCAGCCGCGGATAAGACGTGTAGAAATATGTTTAAGTTGGGCGAGCTCTACTTGTAACTTACCTTCGTGGGTACGTGCACGTTGCGCAAAAATATCTAAAATCAATCCGGTGCGATCCAGCACACGGCATTTACATAATTGCTCTAAGTTACGTTCTTGAGAGGGCGATAAGCTGTGATTAAAAATAACCACATCAGCTTCAGATGCTCTAACGGTGTTCGCTATTTCTTCTGCTTTGCCACTGCCGACAAAATAGCGCGTATGAGGAGCATTACGGCTGCCAGTAACGACATCAACCGCGCTTACTCCCGCAGATGTGGCCAACAACTGAAGTTCTAGTAGATCTTCTTTGCTGTTGTCATCAGAAAAATCTATATGTACTAATACAGCCTGTTCGCCTGCTTCATAACGGTCAAACAAGCCGTTCTCCTGGGACCTTCACTAACTATTGGTTCTCGTCAGCATCCGCATGAGGATTAGTAGCAGCAACCGGTAACGCCCGTGAAGGAACGACGGTAGAAATTGCATGCTTATATACCATTTGGCTGACGGTGTTTTTTAGCAAAATGACAAATTGGTCAAATGACTCAACTTGACCCTGCAATTTAATCCCGTTGACAAGATAAATTGATACAGGAATACGCTCTTTGCGTAGCGCATTTAAAAATGGGTCTTGTAAAGACTGCCCTTTAGCCATCATCTATCCTTTCTTTTTATTATCAAACTCGCCTTTTTGCCCAGTATACAGAATTTAAAAAGGCTGTATAGCTCGCGGCTCACGTACGAATTCTGCTGAGTTTCATCACATTAGTCAAATTGTCTTTTGAAAAGGTATCTAACCAATGTAGGTTTTGCCAACTGCGTAACCACGTTAGTTGGCGTTTAGCCAGTTGTCTGGTGGCTGCCAAGCCTTTTTCGCGCATTTCTTGGTAACTATTTTCACCGTCTAAATACTGCCACATTTGTCGATAACCCACACAGCGCATAGACGGTAAATCTAAATGTAAATCTGCTCGAGATTTTAATTTTATAACTTCATCTTCAAAACCAGAATTCAGCATAATATCAAAGCGTTGTGCGATTCTATCGTGCAAAATATGTCTGTCTGATGGTGCTATAGCAAATTGTGAAAATTGATATGGGGCCGAAGGTTGTTTATTCAAACTTAATTCGGTCATAGATTTACCACTGATGCGATAAATCTCTAAAGCACGGCTCAAACGCTGAGGATCATTAGGGTGAATGCGCTGTGCTGAAACCGGGTCTATGCCTTGTAATTCCTGATGTAGCGCTTGCCAGCCATTTTTCTCGGCTTGCTTTTCAATTTCTGCTCTGACCAGTGGATCTGCTTGAGGTAAAGTGGATAAACCGTCGGTTAATGCCTTGTAATACATCATGGTGCCACCCACCAGCAATGGAATACGTCCGCGCTGAGTAATATCTTGCATGGCTGCTAAAGCATCGCGTCTAAATTCAGCCACAGAATAACTTTGTACTGGGTCGAGTATGTCGATGAGTCGATGGGGGGCTTGAGCAAGCTCTTCGGCCGTGGGCTTGGCGGTACCAATATCCATCCCTTTATAAATTAACGCTGAATCAACACTGATTATTTCACAGGGAAGGGCCTGACAAAGCTCAATGGCCAGTGCGGTTTTACCGGAAGCCGTAGGCCCCATGAGTAAAATAGCAGGTGGAAGCTGTTGATTGTCAGTGTGTTGATTCAATATGGGCGCTTACTAAAGTTGCCAGCGGTAATAACACCGCTGTATTCATCAAAGTTTCAAACGTACGTGGGTAAGCAATGAGTGCTGTCCACGTTTCATGCATCTGAAGTGGGGTAAGTTTTGGTGAATGCAATGCGATGCAATTAAATAAATGTGTTTTAACCTCGTTTTCATCTGAAACGGCTTTATCAAGTAACTCGGGCAGTATGTTTGCCCAAGGTAGATGGCGCATTCCAGATGGTACCTTTTTCAAGATAACGCGCTTTTGACTCCAACCGATTTCTACACGGTTATTCAGTAGCGCTTCATACATGGCTTGTGCTCGCTGAAGTGCGGGCTGGTCAGCGACAATTGAAACTGGCATCAGCAATGGTTGTGACACACAGTTATCTGTATCAAAGGTGGTACTGATGTGCGCCGCCACAAGGGCGCGGATGGTTAACACATAGTGCTGAGCTTCAAACAGCACCAATAGTCTTTCTTCGTCCACCGGCACGCATAAGTGCTCATTCTGGGCGGAGTGTGTCACGTCACTGTTAAGCACATGCTGGGTGCTCATGAGTTGTTGGTAACCTTTTACCGCCTGTGCCGATAAACTATTGCCAGAGCCAGAGCCAGAGCCAGAGCCAGAGCCAGAGCCAGAGCCAGAGCCAAGAACTTGAGCGCGCCCAGCTGTATTTTTGAGTGGGTGGTTGTCAGACGTTAATGACTCGCTACTTAGGGCCGACGAATAATCTGGCGATGAAGAATGCATCTGGGAAGCAGGCTCCCCTTCAGCAACACCGGTAGATGATTGCTGGGCCGATTGAAGAGGGGCAATGTAGTCGTGTTGCAGCGCCACCTCTGCCAACTGGCTGGGCCCAGATTGCGCTGGTGTGTTGCTAAAGTATTGATGGATGCCATCAGCAAGCGCACGAAAGATAAAATCATGGACTAAACGAGCTTGATGAAAGCGTACTTCATGTTTGGCTGGGTGCACATTTACATCCACTTCGTGGTGCGCAATGTTTAAGTACAGCACGTAATTTGGCGATGAATCAGGGCTGATAACGCCTTCAAACGCTTGGCGAATGGCGTGGTTAATCAACTTATCGCGCATCATGCGACCGTTTACGTAGAAATACTGCACATCGGATTGCTGGGTCGTTGCATCAGGTGGGGCTATCCAGCCGGTTAATTCCATATCTTGATAGTGGCTGTCTAAAGCGATGGCCGTATTGGCAAAATCCTTATTACAAATCGCCCCTAAGCGTTTAAGGTGATCGGTTTGCTCAGTAAGCGCAGGGTATTTGCGCAGTAATTTACCATTGTGCTTTAAGCTAAAGCTCACATCGAAGCGACTTAACGAAATACGCCTGATGACCTCATCAATATGATTGAACTCAGTTTTTTCAGCCCGTAAAAATTTACGCCGAGCAGGGGTGTTAAAGAATAAATCAATCACCTCAACACTACTTCCATCAGGATGAGCCACAGGGTTTAATTGCACCTGCATGTCGCGTCCTTCTGCGTGGGCTTGCCATGCCTGTGGCTGATTTATGGGTTTTGAGGTCAATGTTAAGCGTGCCACTGAGCTAATACTGGCTAAAGCTTCTCCGCGAAAGCCCAAACTGTGAATGTGCTCTAAGTCGTCTAGGGAGTTAATTTTACTGGTGGCGTGGCGACTTAAAGCAAGTGCCAGCTGGTCTTTTTCGATACCACCGCCATTGTCGCGAATACAAATGCGCTTATGCCCACCTTTGTCTATTTCGATATCAATTTGACTGGCCCCAGAGTCGAGACTGTTTTCAACTAATTCTTTAACAACAGACGCAGGTCTTTCCACCACTTCACCTGCGGCGATTTGGTTAGCAAGTTGAGCGGGTAAAATACGTATCGTTGCACTGGTGGCTGACAAAAAAAGACCTTAAAAAGATAATTGAGCTGTGGCGTTATTGTATAACGGACTAAGTGCGAGGAATAGTCAGCACTTGTCCTATGCGTACTACATCGGAGCTTAAGTTATTCGCGGCTTTAATATCACCTACGTCTACATTGTAGCGCTGGGCAAGTAACGATAGGCTTTCGCCGCTGCGCACTCTGTGAGTACGATTATGGCGTTTCTGTTTTGCCCACAATGAATCATCAGGCGGGGAGTCTAAAAAGTGGGTTTTCACCGCGGTAAAGATTGAATCGGCCAGTTGCTGACGGAATTTGGACCAATTCAAATTCTTCTCTTCGCTTGGGTTTGAGATAAAACCCGTTTCGACCAAAATGGACGGAATATCAGGCGCGGTTAATACCGCTAAGCTAGCCGCTTGGGGGATTTTTTTGTGCATTCTGGTGATGCCCCGCAACTTGCCTATGACCTTACGGCTTAAATCGTAACTGGTGGTGAGAGAGTGATCCATAGACATATCTAGCAAGGCTTGTGTTAAGTAGCGCTCGCTTGCGGTGTCTTGAATGACCTCTGCAGCCCCTCCAAGTAGCTCAGAGTGGCGTTCTGATTTTTCCATCCAACGGCCTAACTCTGAATTAGCGCGGCGCATAGATAATACCCACACCGAAGCCCCTCGCGGTTGAGGTGTAGTAAAGGCGTCGGCGTGTATTGATATCAGCAAGTCTGCTTTGTGCTTGCGGGCGATGTCGGGGCGTTTATTAGGGGAAATATAATAATCGCCTGAGCGCGTCATAACCGCTTTCATTCCGGGTTCGGCATCGATCAGTTTGGCTAAGCGCTGGGCGACATTCAGGGTGATATTTTTTTCAAATGTGCCGCCGCGGCCAATAGACCCAGGGTCTTCACCGCCATGGCCTGCATCTAACACGATCACAATGTCACGTGATTGTTGAGAATTATTGTGTTTGACAACAGTAGGGGCAGTTTGAGGGGCGTTTTTATCATCTAAATCTATTACTAAACGATTTCGATAGGGCTCGGTCGGTGGCAAGGCAAATAGCGTGCTTTCGAGCTTTTTCTTTAACTCAATGACAACCCGTATGCTGCCTTTTTCTTTGGCTGAGCTATAGCGAACTTTTTTAACTAAAGGGCTCTTATTCGCGAGTTTAGCAAAGTCGAAATTTTTCTCAGTGTCCGCCAAATCAATGACTAAGCGATCAGGGTTACCTAAGGTGAAATAGCTATATTCAGGTGTGTCTTCAAGATCAAATACGATCCGAGTGCTGCCGGGTGAGGGCCAAATTCGGACACTATCAATGGCATTTTTGGCGAAACTAGCAGGAACGACCAAGAGCAGCATAATGCTGAAAATTCCCGCTGTTATTTTTTGCCAAAGATACTTCATTTTTGGGCCAATTCGCTCAGTAGTGTTTGTCCATATTCGTTATTTGCTTGCACAGTTAACGAGCGACTATTTTCAATAAATTCAATACTAATGTGTAAATCTGCCGCTGCCAAGAGGCCTTCGCCTTTATCTGCCCATTCGATTAAGCATATGCAGTCGTCGTCAAAATAATCACGGATCCCGATAAATTCTAGCTCTTCAGGATCAGATAGACGATATAAGTCAAAGTGAAATATGCGCCAGTCATTTATTTCGTATGGCTCCACCAGTGTATAGGTGGGGCTTTTAACTCGCCCTTTGTAGCCTAAAGCGTGAATAAAACCGCGGCAAAAAGAGGTTTTCCCTGCACCGAGATCTCCTTCCAGATAAATGACCGTAGCGCGGCTGCAGAGATTGGCAAGCTGCCCAGCTAATTCAGTTGTGGCCTGCTCATCCGCTAAATAAAAAGAATGCTTCATGTGGGATTAACTAATATTCGTAAAGGTTCAAAAAGATCGCTGGCAAGCATACCACGTTGACCATATTGGTGGGCAACGTTATCCGCAGCATTTGCGTGCAAACATACCCCATATAAAGACGCTTGCGTGGCCGTCATCTTTTGGGCAAGAAGCCCAGCAATTATCCCCGTGAGTGTATCGCCCATCCCGGCGGTTGCCATACCAGGATTGCCGTCAGTGCAAATCCAGCTTTGTTCACCATTGCTAATGATGCTGCCAGCTCCTTTAAGTACCGCTACGGTATTATATTTGTTCGCCAGTGCCTGGGCTGCTTTTATACGGTCTTGCTCGATTTCGGCAACGCTGCTACCCAGCAAACGCGCTGCTTCTCCTGGGTGAGGGGTGATCACACTGCGCTCTTTTGACAACGCGCTTTGGTGTGAAGCACTACCGTCTGCCAGCAAATTGAGTCCATCGGCGTCAATAACGCAGGGTTTTTGCGTCGAATGTAAATGGTTCATTACCTCATTAAATAACGACACAGCCCATTCGTCAGTGCCTAAACCTGGTCCCATAGCGATGCAGGAAGACCAATCAAGTTGTGATGAAAGTTGGTCGCTGGCTAACATTAACTCTGGGCGACCCATGGAGATAGGCAATCGGCTGTCGCTATGGCAATAAGCTCGCACTAGCGCTGCGCCTGTGCGAAGCGCAGCTTCACTCGTCAAACGTAACGAGCCTGGCATGCCTGTATTGGCACCCAGCGTCAGCAAACGGCCAAAGTGGCCTTTGTGGGCATTGGCTTCACGTTTATTCAGTGTGGGTAAGTGGGCATAATTGACCAAGTAAGCATGAGGCGTGGCAATCGCATTGAAAGCATCTGCTATATCTAAATCATCATAGATGAGCTTGCCGCAATATGATTTGCCTTGTCCTGTCAGCAAGCCCGCTTTTAGGGCAACTACCGTGACGGTACAATCGGCTTGTACGCAGGCACCAAGTGGAACGCCCGTATCAGAATTTAGCCCTGAAGGTATATCAATGCTCAATATTGGCAGGTTCGACGCGTTGACAGCATTGATGAGATCAAGGGCGTCATCTCTAACTTGGCCATTTAATCCTGTGCCGAGAATGCCATCGACGACAACGTCATAAATTGAAAAATCTGCATCTCGCCATGGAATAATCTCTCCGCCTTCTGATAACCAAGTCTGCTGCGCAGTATAGGCATCACCGTGCAGTGGTTTATCCGGAACAAGGGCGGCCACTGTCACTTGCCAGCCAAAAAATTTAGCCAAGGTGGCAACCACATAGCCGTCACCCGCATTGTTGCCGGCACCTACTACTACTAGTAAATTATGCACATAGGGAAAGATGACTTTGAGATGGCGGAATACACCTTGCCCCGCACGCTGCATTAACGCGTACATCTGATAGCCGCTGGCTGCCGCGGCGGCTTTTTCCTGTTGACGTACCTGCTGCGCGAGAAAAACTTTCTGTGATAAACTGCTCGGCGCCCAATTTTCCGTCAAGGTTGTTAATGTCTTTTGCACAATATGATCTCCATCAATTAGCCCAAAATATCAAGGCTTGGGGCGAAGCGCTAGGCTTTCAACAAGTTGGTATTGCTGATATTGATTTATCTACTCATGAAGACAAGCTGCAATCGTGGTTGGACAGTGGCTATCATGGGCAAATGAACTTTATGGCTGAGCATGGCATGAAGCGCGCGAGGCCAGCTGAGTTGTTGCCCGGTACCCTGCGCGTTATTAGCGTGCGTATGGATTACTTACCCCCAGATGCCAAATTTGCTCACACGTTAAAAAATAAAGAGTCAGCTTATATAAGCCGTTACGCATTGGGCCGTGACTACCACAAATTATTGCGTAATAGATTGAAAAAACTGGGCGAAAAAATTCGCACAGAATGTACAACCGCTAATTTTAGGCCGTTCGTAGACTCCGCCCCTGTGCTAGAACATGCGCTGGCGGAAAAAGCCGGTATCGGCTGGACGGGTAAGCACTCGCTTACGTTGAATCAACAAGGCGGGTCATGGTTTTTCTTAGGGGAGTTGTTTATCGATATTCCGCTACCGGTTGATGAGCCAGTTGAAGAACAATGCGGCAGCTGCAATGCGTGTATTACCATTTGCCCTACCCAGGCGATCGTCGCACCTTATGTAGTAGATGCTAAACGCTGTATTTCCTACTTAACCATAGAATTAAAAGGGGCTATCCCAAAAGCGTTTCGCCGTGCCTTGGGCAATCGCATTTATGGTTGTGATGATTGCCAACTGATTTGCCCGTGGAATCGCTACGCGAAAATTACCAATGAAACTGATTTTCACCCCAGAGACGTTTTACAAGGTAGAACATTAGCCGAGTTGGCGATGTGGGACGAGAGCACGTTTTTAAAAAATACCGAAGGGTCCGCTATTCGTCGCATAGGGCATGAACGTTGGCAACGCAATATCTCGATTGCCTTAGGCAATGCACCTTATTCAACGCATACCTATGAGGCAATCACAGCGTTAGCTGCTCACGGTACAGATTTGGTGAAAGAGCATGCTCGCTGGGCGCTAAATGAGCAGGACCTAAAAAAAGCACAAGGCATCTCAGTCGTGGCCATCGACGATATTACGCCTCGAGACGATTCGTTATTGGCCCCGCAAGAAAAACGCTTAAATCAGCGGTTAATTCGCAGCATCGAGAAAGGCTTGGCACGAGACGCTTAACACGTTCGCATACACGATGTTCTCGCATATGAAATGCCATATCTATTCCGAATAACCGTTCGTTAGTCACTCATCATCAGATGAAATACTGGACAATCCTAGGAACACTTTCGTGATCCATGGGCAGAGTGAACTCATACCCTTCACTGTCGGTGGGAAATCCATACAAACCAAAGCGATTCCCTCTGGCCACACTGACAATGGCCACGAAGTTAGCGTGGTCTTCTAAGTCGTCTTCAAGTGGATCCAGAATAGGCAAGGTGTAGCGGCCAAATTCCATGATGGCAATTTGCCTGTGATGACGTTGTACGAAGCAGGTGAAAGTCGGGTTGGGCACACAAGCATACAAGGCAAATTTAGGAATTTGCAGACCGACGCCATGCCAATGAAACTCCAACACGTGTAAGCGGTCAGTCAAAGATGAAACGGAGTTTGGTAGCGGTACAGCACGCATAGTAACCTCCTGAAGATAAGCAAACGGACTCTTTTTCGTTCGCTTATCTTCACATTAGGTAATTTTCACTCAACTATCTAGCGTTTTTTGTCGCATTTATGCGCAAGCTCTAACTAAAAATTTAAGTAATAGTCTTTGCAAAGTGCTTTATATTGGTCTGAATATTGGTGACTTTGTGTATAAATAGTCAAGGTGTCACGGGTCGGTGGCTCAGGGGTAGTAAGGGCACGACTAATGGTGTCGCGTATACAGGAAGGGTCATTAAAGCGAAAGGCAAGTAGTTCTCGAAGGGCATTTGTATCGGGTTTAGAAAACACCGTTAACTGCTTTATTAAACTTAACCCTAACGGGTCTGCCAATTCAATAAATGCTTGGCTAACGTCGCTGGGTAAAACACAGTAAAACACACCTGAGGGGGCAAGCAATCGCATCACATTATTGAGTAGCGTGTGATGTGTTAGCTCACTGGTTTGCCTCGCGGCCACGCGTTTCTGGGCGTGTTTATCATGCGTTAGAATCGGGCTGTTAAAATACGGTGGATTGCTGATGATAAGGGCAAATTTGGGGTTATCACGGTTTTGTGTGAATGATTGCACACTGGCTTGCTGCGCATCGAGTCTATGCGACCAAGGGCTGTTGGCCATATTGCGTGTGGCCTGACCAATAGCATCCTTATCGATATCAATTCCGCTAATATGGGTTTGTTCACTGCTTTTTTGGGCCAGCATAATAGCTAACAAGCCGCTACCCGTTCCTATGTCTAGGAATCTTTGTGTCTCTGAGGCATTTATTAAATCACCCCCCGTCACCCAACTGCCGAGCATGATGCTGTCGGTGCCGACTTTCATGGCGCAATCTTGGTGCTCAATAAAGAACTGTTTAAATTGAAACCCTTGGCGCTTCATTGAACGTCCTTTTTAGCGCTGTTTTCAAAACGTGTTTTAGAGCTCATTCAGCCCTCCCTTTAGGGAAGAAGTCTTGCAGGGTTATCATATGCGCGGCCACTTGCCTTGCGCTCACAGGCTTATATTTCGCCCAACGACCAAACAACAATGGAGAAATAAGTTTGGCAAATACAATTCCTATGCGCTCGGCGAAGCGTGTTTCTGAGCGTTCCCCAACCAATAGTGATGGGCGCACTGCACTGGGTTGCTGTAAACCTGACAGGTTCAATATGGCGTTTTCTAATTCACCCTTCACGCGTAAATAAAAGCTCTTACTTTTGGCGTTGGCTCCCACCGAAGATATCCACACAAAGCTTTGTGCTTTTTGTGCCCGGGCAAGCTGCGCTGCAATGTGCACGTACTCAAAATCGACTTTACGAAAGGCGGCTTTGCTTTTCGCTTGCTTAATAGTGGTTCCTAGGCACACGTAAATATGGTCAGCGTTAAAATACCCTTGGTAGTCTTGCAGTGCATCGAAGTTGATAACGATGGGCTCTAATATGCCCTTTGGGTCGGGATAGTCACTGTGTTTCAGCGGCTTTCGTACCAGACACGTTACTTTGCCATAACGCGAATCTACGAGTAGTTGCGTCACTAAAGCTTTACCTACTAAACCTGTTGCGCCTAAAACGAGTGCCGTATTTCTGTTCTTCATGTTTTACCTATGCGGATCAAGTCATTACAATACGCAGCTTATGGTTAAAGGATACTGATAATAATGAAAAATCTCATTTGGATCTTGTTATGTTCACTGGTGGTACCGGCAATGGCAACTGAAAATCTAACGATAGAACGCATTTTTGACTCTCCCGCCTTAGAAGGCAGCTCACCGAATAGCGTTAAAGTCTCCCCAGACGGCAAGCGCGTGACCTTTTTACAGGGGAAAACCACAGATTACGAGCGTTACGACCTGTGGGAATACAACATTGCGACGGGGAAAACCCAAATGTTGTTCAACTCAGACGACTTACATAGCGGCCCTGAAACCTTATCTGATGAGGAAAAAGCTCGCCGTGAGCGCATGCGTCTTAGTGGCTCAGGCATAGTGAATTACTTTTGGTCAGACGATGGCAAGGCTTTGTTGTTTCCGTTAGCGGGAGATGCCTACTATTTCCGTTTAGGGGATGACAAAGCGCAAAAGATTTTGGACACAGACGCATTTGAAACTGATATTCGTTTTTCACCCAAAGCGAACTTTATCTCTTATGTACGTGAGCAAAATCTGTTCATCAAAGATATCAAGACTCAAGTAGAAACCCAGCTAACGTTCGATGGCAAAGGTCCAATCAAAAATGCCATGGCGGAGTTTGTCGCTCAGGAAGAAATGGGCCGCATGACAGGCTACTGGTGGTCACCAGATGAAAGCAAAATCGCTTTTACTCAAGTGGATGAGTCGCCGGTTGACGAAATTACTCGTAGCGAAATTTACGCGGACTCTATTAAAATGATCAATCAGCGTTACCCAAGTGCGGGTACGCCGAATGTTACGGTAAAGCTTGCGATAAAAGATCTTGCTAGCGGCGACACCCAATGGGTTGACCTAGGTAAAGAACAAGACATTTACCTTGCTCGGGTAAATTGGATGAAAGACAGCCAAACGTTAACCTACCAATGGCAAAGCCGTAACCAACAAGCTCTTGAGCTACGCGCGTTTGACAGCAAAACAGCCAAGCAAAGCGTATTGCTGACAGAGTCCAGCAACACTTGGGTTAATTTAAATGATGACCTGCACTTTTTAAATGACCATAAGCATTTTATTTGGGCATCAGAGAAAAGCGGATATAAACACCTTTACCTATATAAAACTGACGGCACCTTGGTACGTCAGTTGACGAAAGGCGACTGGGTGGTGGATGAAATTGAAGCCATTAATGAAAAGCAAGGCCTAGTGTATTTTACTGGCCGCGCTGACACGCCTCTTGAGCAACACATTTACTCAGTCGCTATTGCTGGTGGCGATATCAAAAAAATAAGCCAACGCAGAGGTACCCACGCGCCTAGCTTCAGCGACGATGCTTCTGTTTATGTGGATAAATTCTCGACAGCTAATACGCCGTGGCAGGTCAGCTTGCATCAGGCCGATGGTAAGCACTTAGCTTGGTTAAGTGAAAATGCGATTAAAGCAGGTCACCCATTAGCGGCATTGCAAAGGGATTGGGTTGAGCCAACGCTCGATAGCTTTGTTACTGAAGATGGCGCAGAGCTTTATTATCGTTTGTACACACCGAAAAAAATTCAAGGTAAACACCCTGTTATTGTTTACGTATACGGTGGCCCTCATGCACAAGTGGTGACAAATAGCTGGGGTGGCAATCGTGGCTTGCTAATGCAGTACTGGGCAAATAAAGGCTATGTGGTGTTTTCAGTGGACAATCGCGGCTCGAACTACCGCGGTAAAGGCTTTGAAGATCCCCTCTATAAGAAAATGGGCAGCACAGAAGTAGATGACCAAATAGCGGGGGTAAAATTCTTGCGTAAATTGCCTTATGTCGACCCAGAACGTATTGGTATTTATGGCCACAGTTACGGCGGTTATATGTCACTGATGAGCATGTTTAAAGCCGGTGAATACTTTAAAGCCGGTGTTGCTGGTGCGCCCGTTACAGACTGGGGGTTATACGATACCCATTACACCGAGCGTTACATGGGTAACCCAAAAGAAGATGAAGATGCTTACATCGCTTCTTCTGTTTTCCCTTATGCAAAGAATCTGACCGGTGATTTGATGATTTACCATGGCATGGCAGACGATAACGTATTGTTTACTAACAGCACCAAGCTATATAAACATTTACAAGATTTGGCTATCCCGTTTGAAAGCATGGATTACCCAGGCAAGAAACACAGTATACGTGGCAAGCAAACAGGTATTCATTTGTTTCACACAATTACTAACTTCTTTAATCGTCATTTCGATATGAAGTAATAGCATTAATATTCAAGTATAAATGAATATTGAAACGTAAAAAGGCGACTGTTCAGTCGCCTTTTTCGTACTTGCTCAAATGAGGCGTCCGTTAAGCAAACATGTGTGTCGCTAGGGTTTGCTGAATGCCAACCACTGTGTCTTTCTTAAGTTCTTTTTCAATTGGCTGGTCTTGCCCCGACACCCAAATTTTCAGCTCGGCGTCTAAATCAAAATGCCCGGCGGTTTCAATTTTAAATTGGGTGATGGCTCGATAAGGGATGGAATGATAATCCACCTTGCGGCCGGTCAAGCCTTGTTTGTCAATCAGCAACAAGCGCTTATTGGTGAATACGTACATATCGCGTACCACTTTAAACACTTGCTGAACCTCTTCTGTGGCACCGATAATCGGTGCTAGTTCTTCGCTCACATCACTGACATCGATTTCAGATGCGTTGCCCATGATGGCGTCAAGTAATCCCATGTTGTTCTCCTTTTTAGATTTTGCTTAGTAAAACCGATTTTGTGCAAAAAGAGAACTAATAACGGGTGTTTGCTCATGCTAAAGTATTTATCGGCTTTATTTATCAAGGAGTTGTTATTACATGCCTAGTGTGAACTTTGCTGATATCAGTTCGGCTAGATTACGTATCTCGCGTTATGTGCGTACGAGTGAACTGATGACATCTGCATTACTCAATCGTTGGCTGGGGCACGAGGTTTTGTTCAAAACTGAATGCTTACAGCGCACTGGTGCTTTTAAGTTGCGCGGCGCATTGAATACCCTGCTGCATGCGAAAGAGAAAGGTGTTCCCATTAAACGAGTGGTAGCCAGCAGTTCGGGCAATCACGCCCAAGCGGTGGCTTATGCTGCATCTTTGTTTGATATTCCTGCGACTATATTTAGCGCACAAAACATCTCAAAAATTAAAGCCGCTGCCACTCGCGCTTACGGGGCTGAGTTGCGCTTATTCCCCTTACGAGATGAAGCGGACAATGCAGTAGCACAAGCAGCAAATGAGCCCGGCACGTTGTGGATCCCGCCTTTTAACCACCCGGATGTCATTGCGGGGCAGGGTACAGTAACGGCTGAAATTCTAGAGCAAACCGCTGACGTGAATGGCATATTCATGCCTTGTGGCGGAGGTGGTTTAGCCTCAGGTAGCATGCTAGCCGCACGCGCGTTAAGCCCACAAACTAAAGTCATCGCGAGTGAGCCACTGGCGGGTAACGATGCAGCGCAATCTTTGCGCTTGGGCAGTATTCAGCGCTTAATAGCACCGGCTAAAACACTCGCGGATGGCGCCGCAACGCCAGCGGTAGGCGAACATACCTATCCACTAATACAACAGCTAGACGGTTTTTACGAGGTGGATGAAACGCAAATCGCCTACTGGACGCAGTGGCTACAGCATTTATTAAAGTTGCATGTTGAGCCCACAAGCGCCATGAGTATGCATGGTGTGGTCAACTATTTGGCCAAGCAAAGCGCACCGCAAAAAGTGGTGGTGATTTTGTCTGGGGGAAATATCGATGCACAAAAAATGCAGCAGATTTGGCAACAAGACCATTTAATCAATCAACCAAGTTTACCCAGTGTGCCGCTAGCCTCAGTAATGTAGCTTCTCTTAGTTCCGTCTACATTCTTTTTGAATTTGCCCATTAAAAAAGCCCTAATGACCTAGTCAGTGGGGCTTTATTTTATGCGCTATGCTAATTAGCTGTTATCTAGTGAGTACTAGGGTCTTCAGTCGCGCCAGCGCTTAGTCATATCTTCGTAGGCGTCGATACGACGATCGCGGAAGTATGGCCAAATGCGCTTCACTTGTTCTGTGCGGGCTAAATCTAATTCAACCATCAAGTTTTGTTCGCTGTCAGCATCGGCTTGGGTGAGGATCTCTCCTTGTGGGCCTGCAATAAAACTTTGCCCCCAAAACTGAATGCCATTGTCACCTTCTACTGGCGATGCTTCAAAGCCTGTGCGGTTTGCCACTACCACAGGCACTGAATTCGCCACTGCGTGAGAGCGCTGAATGGTTTGCCAGGCACCGAATTGTCTTTGTTGCTCGTCTACTGTGTCAGCTGGATCCCAACCAATTGCAGTAGGATAGAACAACATATCTGCGCCGCGCATGGCCATCAAACGAGCTGCTTCTGGATACCATTGATCCCAACATACTAGTACGCCCAATTTACCCACACTGGTTTGGATTGGCTCAAAGCCCATGTCGCCAGGGGTGAAGTAAAACTTTTCGTAGAAACCTGGGTCATCAGGAATGTGCATCTTGCGATATTTGCCGACCATGCCTAATTGGCGATCGAACACCACTGCGGTGTTGTGGTATAAACCTGAGCCACGTTTTTCAAACAAAGACGTAATTAACACAATATCTAACTTGGCGGCTAGCTCGGAAAAGTAGTCCGTTGCGGGACCTGGAATGGGTTCCGCTAAATCAAAAAAGTCTGTGTTTTCTTGCTGACAGAAATACAAGGTGCTGTGCAATTCTTGTAGCATAACTAATTCGCAACCTTGTTCGGCGAGTTTTGTGACTTGTTCAGCGCTACGCTGCCAGCTGAGTTGCTTGTCATTATTGGCAACCGCTTGTTGAACGACTCCTACCTTTAGGGTTTTGGCGGTTTGTGGGGTGCGGCTCATAACTGACTGACTCCTGTTGCTAGTTTCTTGCTAATGTCGAACGTTAATGTACTCACCGGAACTTGCATACTAATACAATGCAAGCTGCCGAATTGCTGAACCAAGGGTAAGCAATTTATTGGCACGATTGTATATTCAGGATAAGCCTTTGCCATTATATCCATGGCAAGTTGGTCTTGTGGCTGCTGATATACAGGACATAAGATCTGTTTATTATTTATCAAGTAGTTGGCATAAGAAGCAGGCAAGCGTTCGCCTTGCTGGTTAAACACTTGGGGCAAGGGGAGTTCGAAGATTTGATGTTCGGGCATAGCAGCTTTGCACTCGTCGACCAGGGCTGCTAAGCCGGCATAGTGAGTGTCATCGGGTACATTAAATGCTGACTGCACGACTAGGCCATCGTGAGGGGTAAACCGAACTAGGGTGTCAATGTGGCCGTCTGTGTCATCACCTTCTAAATGCCCTTGTTGGAATATATGCACACTCTTCGCGCCTAAGGCGACTTTGAATGCCCCGCGATATTGAGACATCGTCATGTCACCATTACGCTCAGGGTTCGATAAACAAAACTCAGTAGAGAGCAACACAC
Source organism: Paraglaciecola sp. QJM3NY_14 (assembly GCF_056173245.1). Taxonomy (NCBI): domain Bacteria; kingdom Pseudomonadati; phylum Pseudomonadota; class Gammaproteobacteria; order Alteromonadales; family Alteromonadaceae; genus Paraglaciecola; species Paraglaciecola sp. QJM3NY_14. The sequence goes on along the minus strand of NZ_CM149664.1, from coordinate 4,709,317 downwards.
CTGCATCGTCTATTTCTAGCGCACCGCCTTCAGCGACAATATCGAAACTCTGCAACGGTAAACGGCATAAGCCTGCTAACACTTGCTGGTTTATCTGATTGTCTTTGTTAGCGTCGAATTTATTGCCCCAGCCGTTAAAGTTGAACTCGATAGGCTGCATGCCACCTGAACTATGGCAGGTTAAAAAGCCATAATCTCGTACCCAAGTGTCGTTATAATCGGCGCGTACTAATAGCACGCGATCAATGGGCTGTTTAAAATCTTGGCTCAAGGTTTTAAAGGCAGGGATTTCTTGGTCGCGAATAAGCAGTATGACACCAGTACCAGCTTGGTTAAGGTTAGCCATAATCGTCAAATAGACTTGGCGAACGTCTACAAGCCAAGGTTGCCAATCTGTTTTTTGGTCAGGCCACGCGAGAATAATGGCTTCTTGAGGCGCCCATTCAGGGAGTAATCGCATAAAATTTACCGTCACACATTAAAGTTGCTCAATATTCGCGGAGTATAATGATAACCATCAGGCGGGTCTTGTGAATTTTGCCTGTTTAGCGCTAAATTTGTTATCAATGTAATGCGCTTGTCTCAATCCACATAAAAATTACCCGATAAAATTCTGTAATAAAACCTACATATTTTGTAATTTAACAACGTTTTAACGTGCCATTAAGGCTGAAAATCTAAAAAATGGTTAAATTTTGTGCTGTTTCTGTTTTTTAGCTGACGTGACTTTCAGTTTTAAACAGATGTTTTTGGAATAAATAGGAATATTCATTTCAATTATGAGTATATATAAATAAAAAATATTATTTAAATTCAATCAGTTACAAATGTTATTTTTGTGTAACCCCCTGTTTTACATGCTTTTTACTACTTTCGTACAATAAAACCACAGACATGATCATCAAATTCATGGATATTTCAGTGGCAGGCAGAACCTGCTGAACACTTAAATAGCTAACCAATATTTGGAGCACACAATGAAAAAAGTACTTATATCTCTCGTCGCGTTGACAGCCTTTAATGCAAGCGCTGGTATGGAATCTAGTAGTAAAGTGCGTTTCGCAGGTGACAGCGAATACTCAAGCTTCTGTAAAGCAGTAGTAAATGATGATCTTGGTATGCTTAAGCGCAGCCTACGTAGCAAAGTGGGTCAAGTTGCGGCAAGCTCTAACGATGTTCTTCGCAAGCTTGTATCGGCTGAAGGCATGAAGTGTAACGGTGTTGATTTGATTCAATTCTCAGAACAGCGTGAAGCATCACAAGTTAGTGCTTACCTAAAGACCAAAAACAATGCGTAAGAGGTCGCTCGATACCTCATTCAGCATAGGCAAATAGCCTGCCCAGCAGGCTATTTTAGCTTCTTTTTCTCCTAAAGAGCTACGCGCTGTACTATATTTCTTCTAAGGTTCTACCCTTCTTGCATTAAACTTCCCTGAATGTGTCTTAGTCTGTCTAATTGACTGTTTCGTCACCCTAGATGGTGTTCTGTACTGCTTGTTTTGTGATGCCCTTTTGACGGCTTTCGCTGGCTTAGAAACGTAACGGTTTTTACTGTTGTTTCTGTCGGCACTTTGACGCTGAATGCGCTGACTTTTTATCGCACGCTGAGGCTTTGTTCTTACCTGCTCTACCTTTTGCCTACCTTGTTCACTTTTGTAAGACTGCCCGTTTGCTTGAGATAAACGTTTTGAAACCGTCTTGCCGTTACTTTGTTTGCTTTGCTTAAAATGCGTGTTCTGTTTGCGATGAGCATTCTGCTCTCGCTTATACTGCCCATGATTGCGGGCGCTTGGTTGGCGCTTCAAGCGCGAGACGACCTTATCCCTATGTATACGACTTTTCTGCATTTCAACGTTACGGCTGGTAACGGCGCGCTTATGGGTACCGTTATACCCACGATGGTATTTTACTGTGCGTCTGTGGTGATTATTATGTTGCCATCTTGGGTAGTTGCGCACTTTACTATAGGTATATCTGTGATTCGAACGGCGGTAACGATAGTCGTTATTGATCACCACGTAATTATTACGCCAGTGAAAACCACCGAAGAAGAACCCAGCGCTGATATGAAATCGCGGACTCCAATGAAATCCTGAGTGATAGGTGTAATGACGAGGCGAGCGCCAAAAAATGGGCTGGTGGACGGTCCACCACCAATCACCATATACCACGCGAGTGTCATAGTAAGGCACGTAAACGGTTTCACGTTCAACACTGTGGATCACTATTTTATCTTGCTCACGTTCAACATTTTGGTATTGGTTGTCTTGCAAATTCCCTTTGGCATACGCCCGGCTTCGCAGTGTTTGCACGCTTTCTAACACTTGCGCTTCATTCGCTAAAAATGCATCGCCTAAATCTTGCAGCCAGTTCAGGTCTTTGCTCATACGTTCAAGCAATTCAGTAAAGGGAGTCAAGGCAATGACGCTAGGATCCCAATCCTGTTGTTCGGCAAGATCCAGTGCTTGTTGTTCTGACAGGTTAGCGTGCTCTTCACGCCAGCGAGCGGCTTGCACTACTTCGAGGGGATACGTTGCTCCAATCAAGATATGGGATAACAAAGAATCTGGGTACAAGGCGATAGGAGCCAACATTTGGTCTAATTTTGCTTGATGTAGCTCGACAGTTGGTTCAGCTTGAGTTTCTGCATGGGCCAATTGCAGCGCGACGCTAACCAACAGGCTTATGGCAGCTACATAAATGATGATGTACTTAGTGTTTCTGCCCATAGGACACCTCAGTTGTTTTACCTTTACACGATAGGTAAAGGGTATACGGTGACTGTAGTGTGGGCGATTAAGGCTTAATCTAAACTGAATCGAGGCTTAAGTGAGTGAATTATATCTTGCGGGTGCCAGTGCCGGAAAAGTTAAGGCCGCGTAAACGGCCTAACAATAATGATTACTTGAGTAGGTGCGGGTCAAACACATGGCCCAATTTTTCCGTTTTAGTGCGAATATAATGGCGGTTGTCATCTGTAATGCCGTGGTCAATTGGCGTGCGGCTGACCACTTCAATGCCCATCGCTTCTAGCGCTTTACGCTTTTTAGGATTATTGGTCATCAAATTCACCCGTTGCACATTGAGGGTATCAAGCATTAACTTGCACATATCGTATTCTCGCAAGTCAGCGTCAAAGCCTAAATGCTCGTTTGCTTCAACCGTATCTAAGCCTTGGTCTTGCAAATTATACGCTCGAATTTTGTTTAACAAGCCAATGCCACGCCCTTCTTGACGTAAATAAAGCAGCACACCTTTGCCTTGCTCTACAATATTTTGTAGCGCCTTTTCTAACTGTGCGCCGCAGTCACAACGGGTACTGAATAATGCGTCTCCGGTTAAGCATTCAGAATGAATTCTCATGGGTACCACATCACCAGATTGCCATTGTCCGAAAGTTAAGGCGACATGTTCTTGTTCGGTAGCGGTTTCAACGAACCCGTGTATGGTGAACTGGCCCCAGCGCGTGGGAAGGGAGGCTGAGCTCACGAATTCGTACTTCTGATGTTGTTTCATAATTTTGCTTGCTGACTTGTAAAAGTTATTTAATGGGCTGTCACACTGGATGAAAATATGGGTGCGGAATATTTAAATACAAGTGCCTCTACAGCCCCGCTTCTGAATTAAAGACACTGTTCTGGTCTGTCATCGTGCTTAGCGAGATGGGTTTGTTCACGCCAAATCCTTGAACAAAATCAACGCCAATTTTACCTAATTCCACCATGATCTCTTTTGATTCTACATATTCCGCTACGGTTTGTATTTTCATCGCGCTGGCGATGTCTTTGATGGAATTAACCATTGCCATATCCACGGGATCAATAAGAATATTTTTGACGAATTCGCCGTCAATTTTGACTTGGTCCACAGGGAGATTTTTTAGGTAATTGTATGATGAAAAGCCGCTGCCAAAGTCATCTAGGGCGAATGTGCAGCCAAGCGCTTTGAATGTATCAATAAACTCAATGGTTTCGTCGAGTTTTAAGATAGCCATGCTTTCCGTTATCTCGAAACAAATCTTATTGTGAGGTACTTGGTATTTCTCAAATGCGCTCAAAATAAACAGTTTAAGATCCTGTTCCCCCAGGGAATGGCCACTTAAGTTGATATTACAACGCATTAGATCTGCTTTGTGCTGCGGGTTTTGTGCTAACCAAGCAAAGTATGTGTCGATAACCCAACGGTCAATTTTGGCACTGAGGTTATAGCGCTCAGCTGCGGGTAAGAATTCACTGGGCAGTATGCGCTGGTCGTGTTCATCCACTAAGCGCAACAATATTTCGTAGTGGTGCCCCTTAGCAATAGAGGTCATTGGCATATACGGTTGGCAATGAAGTTCAAAACCGTTGTGGCTCAGTGCGTGTTGTATACGGGGTAGCCAACTCAATTGAGATTCGTATTTGGCAATTTGCTTGTCTGTTGAGGAGTAAGTGTGAAGTCGGTTCCGGCCGTGCTTTTTCGCCATATAACAGGCCGAATCGGCCATACTGAGCAGCTGCTCTGAGCTTGATATTGTGTCATTCCATGGTACTTGGCCAATGCTGACCCCAAGGGTCAAAGGGCGTTCTTCCCATGTAAACTCATGTACTTGTACGGCATTCAATAGTTTATTGGCGAGCATAAAACTGTTCTGGGCATTATTGCCAACCAGTAAAATACCAAATTCATCTCCGCCTAAGCGACCTATCATGCCATCATCGCTGACAATCTTTTTCATTAACTGCGAAAGCTGCCTAAGTACCGCATCGCCGGCTTTATGGCCATGTGTATCGTTGATCGCTTTAAATTGATCAATGTTTACGTGCAATAAGGTCAATTCTTCTTGCTGCTGTTTAGCGAAGAGTATCGCTTCATGTAGGCTTTTCTCGAATGCTTGGCGCTGATAAAAGCCGGTTAACGTATCGTGGCTGGCCATGTACTCAATGCTTTGGTGGTCAGACTTTCGCGCGCTAATGTCTACTACTGAGCCACAAATTAGTTTTTCATCAGTGTCGCCATTTTTGCTTAATTGAGCAGACACAGATAGCCAAAGATCCTGATTTTGCCGTGTTCTACCGCGTAATTCTTTACTTAACGTGGATTGGTTTTTATGGAGTTCACCTAGCAGCAGCTCTCGTTCATTTGGCTCTGCATACAAGGCAGACATTGTGGGCAAGTGGGCTTTCATTTGCGCTACGTCTTCATAGCCAAATATCTTCGCCATGGCTAGATTAGCGCGTAACAATTGACCATCGAGGCTGGAGATAAAGCGCCCTTCTGGGGCTTCTTCAAACATATCGACGAACTGTTGCAAGGCGCGAATCGAAGTTTGTTGCTCGTTGTAATGCCTAAATGCGATGACTTTTTCATGGGCGGCGATGGCAACGGCAATCAATACAATACCGATAACGATTAACGTGCTAAGCGTGAGTGACAGTTGTTCGGGAAAAGCCACCCAGTTCAGATAAAGTCCAATGTGTGCCACCGTCGTCAGGCTAATAAGCGTTAAACCCAAAGCAAACACGCGATTACTGATGGTGTGTCCTTTGTAACGATAAAATATCGCTAACACGGCGATAACCACAATGGATGATATAGAAGCGCCAGACACCAATAAAATCTGTTGGTAGCTATTAAGTACAAACGCCGATGCAGCACTTAACCAACCCATGGCATATAGGAAATAGCGGTAGTAGGTAGGCAGTGGGCGAAATATAGTGAAGGTTATTTTCGCTAATGAAAACAGCAACAGGGCACACAGAATAGTGCTTAGGTTGTCTATGTATTGATTGAAACCAGTGACATGACTCACCACACCTTGGCTATTTAAAAACAGCAGTAAATAAGCCGTACTGGCTACCGAAAACCAAAAGCGCACCGGGCTGCGCAATAACGTATAGGTGATCAAAAAGTACAGCACCATCATGGTCAATGCGCCGCTGAACAAGGAGAAAATCGTGCTGTTTCGTTGTTCTTTTTGAATCAGTGCTGTCTCTGATTTTACATCAAAAGCGAACACCAGCGGGCCTTCATCGCGGATCTTAATATAGATGTTTCGCGGCTGAGCATAAGGAATATCTACCGGAACCACGAATAACCTATGCTCAAAAGGGCGGTTATCATGAGGTCGTGTTGTACCTAGGCGATATGAGTTAATGATCCTGTCTCTTTCATCTAACACGTAGATATCCAACGCGTCGATACGTGGATTATCAATACTGATAAAAAAAGGTCGATGATTACTATCAGTGCTCAGGGTAACTCTGCCCCATAGGCTTTGATTATCATTCAGAGGTTGCGGAGAGAAGGTATCACGCCACGTTTTCAGTTCCTGCACGTCAGACAGCTGCACTTTATTATCGGCTACAAGCCAATGGCTAGAGGTGATTAAATTAACGGAAGGCGTTGAGTCATTAATATTAACGCTGGTTTGCGTGGTTTGCGCCTTAAGCACCAGCCCAAGTTGCATGATAAGCAGCAACATAAGGCACAGCGAGGAAGTAAAGTAAGATGAGCGGCGCATTTTCACAGTTTAAGAAACCAGAGCAAAGTTGGCTGCAGGCACGGTGTGCAACCTCGAGTTGTAATATGAAGCGTAGCCTAACATCGGATATTCCCTTTCAACAAAGAGTTTATTCTTATACATAAGGATTAACTGCTGCATGATATTTCCATGTGTTTACCCCAGTTAGGGGGTGGTTTAGCAAATTCGGCATACTCTGGTTTGCTATCAAATGGGTGTTGCAGCACATGTAATAACTTTCTAAAACGTGAAAAATCTCCGTTTTGTGCCGCATCAATTGCCAGTTGTGCTTGGTAGTTCCGCAGTACATATTCGGGGTTAATATTGCGCATGTTTGCTTGGCGTTCTTGCCTCTTCACACCTTGAGTAATCAGTGCGTGTTGATAATGTTCTAACCAAGTTTTAGCCGTGTCGCGTTGCATGAAGTGATCAACAAGTGGCTGATTTTCACTGTGTTCATCAACTTCGCACAATAATCGAAAGCTAATGTGGTAATCACGCTTGTCTTGATAAATTAGGTCGAGCCAACGGTTCACTAGTTCGGCGGTGTTTTGGGTATTTTCGTACAGCCCAAGCTTTTGGCGCATAAGTTGTGAAAACTCAGCCATTAAGCTTGGTTCATATTGACTTAGTGCTCCCTTGATTTGTTCGACACTCAAGTAGGGGGTGAATGCGTGCGCAAGGGCATTTAGGTTCCACAAACCCACGCTAGGCTGTTGCTCAAATGCATATCGCCCTCGATGATCAGAATGGTTACAGACAAATTTAGGATTAAAATCATCTAAAAAAGCATAAGGGCCAAAATCGAAGGTAATCCCGTGAATCGACATATTGTCAGTATTCATTACGCCATGGTTAAAACCGTATGCTTGCCATTTTGCAATTAGGGTAGCGGTATCCGTGACTATTTTTTCTAGCATGGCTAAATGGGGGGATTCACTGTGCAAACATGCAGAAAAATGATGTTCAAAGCAGTAGTCAAATAACCGCATGAGTTTGTCCAGTTCACCGTTGTGATAAAAGTATTCAAAATGGCCGAAGCGAATATGACTCTGGCTGACTCGGATCATCATAGCGGCTTTTTCTTGTTTTTCTCGGTACACGGGTTCGTCACTGGTAATTAAGCAAAGTGCCCTTGAGGTAGGAATACCCACATGGTGCAATGCTTCACTTGCGAGGTATTCGCGCAGCGTTGAGCGCAATACAGCTCGCCCGTCCGCGAAGCGTGAATAGGGCGTAGGGCCAGCGCCTTTAAGATGCAAATCCCATGATTTTCCGAATTTGTCTTTCGCTTCTCCAAGCAATACACCACGTCCATCACCTAAGTCTGGATTCCATCCACCAAACTGATGACCACCGTACTTTTGTGCAAAAGAATGTGTCGTAAATGAACTTGTATTGCCAAAAAGCATCGACATTATGCTAGATTGCGTAAACCATGATGCTGGTAGTTGCAGTGCGTCGCGTAAGGTGTGGTTAACCTCAACAAGTTGAGGGTTTGCCACACGCAAAGGCTTAGTTAAGGCGCCTAAATCACCTAAATGCGTTGCATATGAATGATCTAAATTCATTGTCTGCCTCTATTTTATTACTCGTAGAATGGTTTACGTAAACCGACGTTATCTTAAGGACCAATTATGAATCTAATCTCAAAAGCATGTGTTGTGGCGAGTATTTCAACAATCGCCATGTTATCAACTAACGTTTTCGCTGGCGACATTGCGGCGGGTAAATCTAAATCAGCGACCTGCATGGCATGTCACGGTGCGAATGGAATTTCGCAAATTCCCATGTATCCAAACTTGGCTGGCCAGAAAGAACAATACTTGGCAATCCAGTTAAAGGCGTTTCGCGCAGGTGAGCGTAAAAATATGGTGATGGCACCTATGGTTGCAGGTTTGAGTGATGCTGACATAGAAAATTTAGCCGCATATTACGCGAGCTTAGATCCGTCAGGAAAATAACCGCTACCCCGCACACATCAATGCGTAAATACCTTAAAGGCTGAAGATAACTTCTGCCTTTTTGCATTAATAGAGATATATTAATATTTTTGATGAGCCAGTTTGCGACTTTGCGCGTAAGTTACTCTCAATCAAATATATTAAAATAAGGTACCTCATGCTCACACTTCATCATCTTAATAACTCTCGCTCTCAACGCATTTTATGGATGTTAGAAGAGTTGGGTGTGGAATATGACATTCAGCGTTATCAAAGAGATAGCCAAACGAATTTGGCGCCTGAGTCATTAAAGAAGGTGCACCAGTTAGGTAAGTCACCCGTTATCACCGATGATGAAGTGACTGTGGCAGAGTCGGGGGCGATTATCGACTATTTAGCGCGTAAATACCCTGATAAAGCCTTAATACCTGAGCCAGGTACAGAAGCGTACCGTCAATATACCTATTGGCTACATTTCGCCGAAGGAACCCTGATGCCTCCCATGGTTGCCAAGTTGGTATTTGATAAAGTCAGACAAAACGCTAAACCGTTTTTTGTCAAAATCATCGCCAATAAAATTGCCGATAAAGTCATGGACGGGTACTACGGGTTGAATTTGGTCGCTAACCTTAAGTTTGTTGAACAATATTTAGCGGATAATGAGTGGTTCGCTGGTGATGCGTTATCTGGGGCAGATATACAGATGAGTTTTCCGCTAGAAGCGATGGCCTCACGCAATGTGCCGGGAGAATACCCTAATATTGCTGCCTTCGTAAAACGTATTCATGCACGCCCGGCTTATCAACAAGGTTTGTCCCGCGGGGGCCAGTACGACTACGCTTAAATACTGACTTTCTTTGACAAGTGCGGCTTGAGCGGGTTATTTAGGGTGTTTTGATGGCGAGGTCTAAGTGATTAGACCTAGTTGAGTAGCCCAACAGACTAGGGCTATTCTTCTGAATCGATATCGATGCCCATTTCTTGCATGATGCGCAATGCATCGCTGGGGATACGATTGTCATTATCTTTTTGTAAGTCGTTGTCATTCGGCAATGGCTGCCCAGTGAAGGCATGTAAAAATGCTTCACACAACAACTCTGAGTTCGTTGCATGACGCAGGTTATTCACCTGGCGACGTGTACGTTCATCTGTTAACACCTTGAGCACTTTTAAAGGAATAGAGACGGTGACTTTTTTCACTTGCTCGCTCTTTTTCCCATGCTCGGCGTAGGGATGAATGTATTTCCCATTCCATTTTGTCGTTTTAGCCATCGTTTACTCGCTTTTTTTCTTTCTTATAAGGGGAAATTCTAACCATAAACGAATAAAGGTCAACGATAGACTGCTAAACATCTTGACGGCTTTACGTACAAAGTTTAGTTTAGACGTCTAAACGTCCAGATAATCACGGAGCTTTTCATGGTCTCTTATGCACAAGGTATCGATGCCCTCAACCAGTCACTGTCAGAAGTGAAAGGGATCAATGTATCATTTGAATTTTTTCCACCTAAAACCGAAACGATGGAAAAGACACTATGGAAATCGGTGGAGCGCTTAGCGCCGTTAAAGCCTAAATACATGTCTGTGACTTACGGTGCAAATAGCGGTGAGCGTGATCGTACCCACGAAATCGTAAAACGTATTCAGAGCGAAACAGGGATTGCCGCTGCGCCGCACCTAACATGCGTAGATGCTAGCCGTGACGAATTAAAGCAAATCGCCAAAGATTATTGGGCCAGTGGTATTCGGAAAATTGTAGCTTTGCGTGGTGATTTACCCGAAGGCTATACCGAGCATGTATCTTACGCGTCTGATTTAGTGGCATTACTGCGTGATGTGGCTGATTTTGACATCGCCGTTGCAGCATACCCAGAGAAACACCCTGAAGCGCCGAACAGTCAATTTGACTTATTAAACCTAAAACGCAAAGCCGATGCAGGCGCGAACCAAGCAATTAGCCAGTTCTTTTTCGATGCTGAAGTGTTTTTACGCTTCAGGGACAGGGCAGCAGCAGCGGGTATTGAGATGGATATCGTACCGGGTATTTTGCCTGTGACGAACTATCAAACCCTGCAGCGTTTTGCAGGCTTTACCAACGTACACGTACCGAACTGGCTGCACAAAATGTATGACGGCCTAGATAAGGACGACCAAACTACTCGTAACTTAATGGGCGCTAGCATTGCCATGGACATGGTCAAAGTCTTAGCAAAAGAAGGCATTCGTGATTTTCATTTCTATACTCTGAATCGCTGTGAATTGAGTTATGCTATTTGCCATATGTTAGGCGTTAGAGCAGACTAAGAGGATTGAATTCTCAGCCTGGAATAAAGGAAAAGTATGGAGTCCAAGGTTATTTGGTCGGATGTATTAAGGAGCTGGTTACCTAAAGCGAATATTTTTGTTCGTATGTTTGTAAACCATTGCCAACGAGATGGGATCACGGTGTCAGCAGGGCATTTAGCCTATGTATCCTTATTATCTCTAGTGCCATTTATCATGGTGTTCTTCACCATATTGTCGGCCTTTCCTGCTTTTTCTGAGGTGCGAGGAGATATCGAAGCCCTGATCTTCGGTAATTTTATTCCGACTTCTGGGGACCAAATTCAAGGCTACGTCGCTGAGTTCGTGGGTAACGCATCAAAAATGGGTGCGATCGGGATTTTATCTTTGGTGGTGGTAGCCTTATTGCTCATCTCGAATATAGATAAAACCTTGAACCGCATTTGGCAGGCGAAAAGCGAGCGGCCGATCATTTTTACGTTTGCGATTTATTGGATGATCCTCACGCTAGGCCCCTTGTTAATTGGCCTAAGCGTCATCATGAGTTCTTATTTGGTTGCTTTTGCTAATTCGGCTGAAGCCTACACCATGGGCGCAACCACCGCCATGCTCAAAATTGTGCCTTTTATCGCGTCCGTCTGCGCTTTCTTTATTCTGTATATGATTGTCCCTAATAAGCGGATTAATCCTCGCCATGCCCTCGTTGGTGCGTTCATGGGGGCGCTACTGTTTGAGTTATCAAAGAAAGGATTCTCGTTTTACATAACGCACTTTCCGTCTTATCAAATGATTTACGGCGCTATGGCCGTTATTCCTATTTTATTCGTTTGGGTTTACTTGTCGTGGATAGTGGTGTTGCTTGGGGCGGAACTAACCCATGTGATTGAAGTGTTTTTTCACGAAGAATCTAAAGAGAATTTTACGCAGGTCGATGAGGATGCCCCCCAATCGCCTGCGTAGGATTTAATGCTAATTAATCTCGCATACTGGAGATAAACGCATTTGATTCTTTGATGGCGTTATTCATTTCAGCAATAAGCTGATTGATGTCATTTTTAACGCCGTTAAACTCACTTTGTAAGGCGCCGATTGCAGTCGCATTCAAGTTATGTTTTAGATACAGCACGTTGTCTTGTAGTGCAGATAAAACAGGATCCATTTTTGCCTCTGCTTTGCGCATGCTTTTAACCAGGCTGGCATAGCGGCGCTGGGTATCTTTAAGCTTGCTCGCACTTTCACGGCGTAAACCGTCATTAGTATACTTATCTAATTCAGTTTCCCACTCGTCAAATAACGCATCAGCTACGCTCTCTACTTTATTAATGCGCTTAGTCACTTCTGCTGCCGCTTGGTTACTTTCTTCGTACTGGTCTTTTAACTCTTCGTATACGTCTTGCAGTTCACCACCGTCGTAATTCATTAAATGGGTAAATTGTTCTAGTGCATCGCTAAATTGTTGTTGGGCGTCTTCCTGCGATTCTTTTGCATCTTCAACGCGGTCAACCATGATATCGCGCTTTTCAACGCCGACTTTTTCCCATGCTGCATAATAGGCGCTTTGGCAACCTGTTAGCAGGGTGAATAAAAAGACTGTTGGTATTATTTTCTTCATCGAAACCTCTTTAGTGTTAATTAACCACGGTATTTAGCGGCATCAATAATCGACCATACTTGGAAGATGAAGCCGAACACTGCCATAAAAAACAGAATACCTGTGGCTGCTAGGGCGTAATTAGTCCATACCAGAACAAAAAATATGATTGCTGCTAGTATCCGTCCTTGAACTAATTGCCCCAATCCTGGAAAAAACAAGTTACATATTGCTGCAATTACATTTCCACCTGAACCTTGTCCTGCCATTTGTTGCCCCTAAGTTATTAATTCATTATTGTTGATACACTTTAACAAACTACTGTAATCGGTTGGAAGAAATAATGTCAAAGTGGCTGCCTATATGAGTAAACTCTATCCTGCAATTAAACCGTTTTTCAGCGAAATGCTAGCGGTTAGCGACGATCATTCGTTATATCTGGAACAAAGTGGTAACCCAAAAGGAATACCTGTGCTGTTTCTACACGGGGGGCCAGGGGCAGGACTGTTTGCTAATTATCGTCGCTTCTTCGATCCCGATAAGTACTGGATTATTGGCTTTGACCAAAGGGGAAGCGGGCAATCCACTCCATTCGGTAGCATAAAGAACAATACTACCCAATATTTACTAAGTGATATTACCCAGATCAGAAAGCACCTGGGTGTCCAGCAGTGGATCTTATTTGGTGGTTCTTGGGGGGCAACGTTGGCACTACTTGCTGCCATTGAGCATCCTGAAACGGTGAAAGGGCTGATCTTAAGAGGCAGTTTCCTGGCGCGAGAAGAAGATTTCGATTGGTACCTAGATAAAAAAGGCGGAGCTGCGCAGCTGTTCCCAGACTACTATCAAGATTTCATCCTCCCTGTGGCAGATAAGTCCCTTACGACGTCGTTAGTTGACGCGTACTATGAACTGTTTACTGGTAGCGATGAAGTGCACAAAATGGCAGCCATTAAAGCATGGTGTTTGTGGGAAGCCAGGATCAGTAAGTTGCACTGTAAATTACATGAAGATGAGTTGGTCCCGGATGTACACAGGGGCATTAGTTTGGCTATTTTAGAGTGCCATTACATAAAGCATCTTTGTTTTATTGAGCCAAATTACATATTAAAAAATATACACAAAATCAGTCATATACCGGCAACTCTCATTCATGGTCGCTATGACTGTGTGTGCAAAATACAAGGTGCCTATTTACTTAACGAAGCTTGGTCTGCAAGTCAGCTTACCATAGTGCCCGAGTCTGGCCACAGCGCCAATGAACCCAAAATTACTGCCGCTCTTTGTTTGGCTTCGACCGCTATGGCTGATTTTATTAAGGAGCAGGAATGATTGGTTTGATTCAACGAGTCAGCGAAGCCAGTGTCTGTGTTGGCAATGAGGTCATTGGAGAGATTAATCAAGGGATTTTGCTGCTGCTTGGAGTGGAAAAAGATGACAACGAGGAAAAGGCCAAAAAACTGTTTCAGCGCGTGTTGAATTACCGCATTTTTAGCGATCCAGACAGTAAAATGAACCTGAATCTTCAGCAAGTCGGCGGCGGATTACTTGTGGTCTCTCAGTTCACTTTGGTGGCGCAGACAAACAAAGGAAATCGGCCTGGGTTTTCTCAAGGTGCATCGCCAGAATTGGGCGAGTCTTTGTATAATTACTTTGTTGAACTAGGGAGAAGCAGTGAAATACTCTGCGAGTCAGGTAAATTCGGTGCAGATATGCAAGTTAGATTAATAAATGATGGCCCCGTGACGTTTTCCTTAAACGTCTGATTTGCTACCAAGCAGTGAATAATATCTAATGGTGGACTGGCTGATATAATTTGGCCCCAGGTTATCGATATCTCCATAAGGATAAATGCATAATAATGTATAAGATTGAAACCCCAGAAACAGATGCGGAGTTTGCAGCATATTTTGAATTTCGCTGGTTAATGCTGCGAAAGCCTTGGAATTATCCTCAAGGCTCTGAAAAAGACGAATACGAGCAAGTCAGTGAACATCGCATGATCCGTAATAATAAAGGTGAAGTGATCGCCATTGGGCGGATACATATGAACAGCGCTGAGGAAGCTCAGGTCCGCCATATAGCTGTCGCCAACGATGCACAGGGGCGTGGCTTAGCCAAAATGATCATGTCTTCACTTGAAGCGGTAGCGCGACAAGAAGGCGCAGTTCGCATCGTCACTAATAGCCGAGAGCTTTCTACTCCGTTTTTCGAGAGTTGTGGCTTTGAAGTGGAAAAAGAAGCCTCGACTGAGTTAGGGAAGTTAAAACGCCAACAAATGGTCAAGCGTCTGTTGGCCCACAACACGATTTTGTTGCACCCAAAATGGTGTAAAGAGTTACAAGATACATGGCACGATACTATCCCTATTAGCGAGCAGATGGGGATCAAGCTGTACCAGTATTCTGGTAAAACATTAGAGAATCGAGCTTCGCTAAATAAAAATATCAATTTGCACGGGACTATGTTCGCCGGCAGTATTTTTTCCTTAGCCACTTTGACAGGTTGGGGCATGATTTTTTTGCAATTAAAGGAGAAGAATCTTGCAGGAGAGATAGTGTTAGGAGATGGTAATATTCACTATCACAAACCCATCACTATGCAGCCAAGAGCCTTATGTCACATCGAAAGTCTGAGCGGCAAGTTCGAGCCATTAGCGAAAGACAAGAAATGCCAAATTAAATTACAAGTCGATATTCTTGATGGGGACACTGCCGTTGCCGAGTTTAAGGGAGTTTATTGGATTTTACCCCCTGAGACTGAAGAACAAGACGCCGAAAGCGCGTAGTTTGCAATAGATAAGCAGTGATTGTTTTTTAGGCAATAAAAAAGCGCGTTTATAACGCGCTTTTTTGTGTCTGAATTACTGAGTTATGCCATAGCGCTCTGTAATTTTTTCATGGCGTTCTTTTCGATTTGACGAACACGCTCGGCAGATACTTGGTATTTATCTGCTAAATCTTGTAGCGTTGTTTTGTCGTCACTTAACCAGCGCGTCTGAATGATATGCTGGCTACGCTCATCAAGGGTTTTAATCGCTGAATATAGCTTCTGTGAAGCCGTTGCGTCCCAATCTGCGTTAACAACGTCAGTTTCAACATCTGCGCTTTTGTCTTCTAAAAACTGTACCGGCGCGAAGCTTCCGCTTTCATCATCATCTGCAGATAAATCAAAAGCTTGATCATGGCTGCTCATACGAGCTTCCATTTGTAATACTTCTTTTTCGCTTACACCCAGGTCACTTGCCACCTTCTGCACTTCTGCATGAGTAAACCAACCTAAACGCTTTTTATTTTTACGTAGATTAAAGAAAAGCTTACGTTGTGCCTTTGTGGTGGCAACTTTCACTATGCGCCAGTTACGCAACACAAATTCATGAATTTCAGCTTTAATCCAATGTACAGCGAACGACACCAATCTGACCCCTACAGTAGGGTCAAAGCGTCTAACCGCTTTCATCAAACCGATGTTACCTTCTTGAATCAAATCGGCTTGAGGAAGTCCGTAACCAGAATAAGATTTTGCAATATGCACGACGAAACGTAGGTGTGACATGATTAGCTTTCTTGCCGCTAATAAGTCGTCTTCCTGTTGTAAACGTTCTGCTAGACCACGTTCTTCTTCGGCTGTGAGCATATTAATGCTGCTAACAGCTTGCACGTAAGTTTCGATGCTACCGGTCTGTGGAACGGTTAATGTTAGTGCACGCATATCTGTTGTCATAATCACCTCGTGTAACATTGTGTCCTTGGAACCATGCAATGACTTTGCCAACCAAGAACCGCATTGAGTTTTACATTTGCTGTAATAGACCACTCAAACGCGAAAAAATTTCATGTAGCGGCTGATCTATCAGTAAGATATTATACAAATATAAGCTCTAGTTGATCGAGATCAATTGAAAAGTTATTAAAGCGCTACTTTTGGGGGTTGCTCGAATATCATGAACAACGAATGATGCCACCATAATAACAGTTACCATTGTACGCAAGCACTATCTTTGCAATATTAATATTCTATTACATATGCTGGAAGTTCTTCACGTATCACGAGCAAAATTGATCTTATTTTTTTTATGGATGTAAAAACAACGATTTGTCTTATTTACAAGGTTTAATTTTGTCTGTTAGTCTGACTTTGTTCAACAAAAAAGACGAAAGTACATCTACGTACTAAAAATTTATTTGCAGCGCTTCCCGTGCGTTGCGTCTTTAAGCTTAATGACCTTACTCAAACGATTTCATAGGGATGTAAATGTTCGCCTTTATTGCTCGCCAGCCTATCTTAGATCGCCAACGTGATGTGTTTGCCTACGAGTTACTCTTTCGTGACGGTAAGAACAACTGCTATCCAGATACGGCAAGAGACGAACGTACCGAAAAGCTGATTGCTAAGCATTATCTTACCCTCGGATTAGACGAGATCTCTTGCAATAAAAAATCATTTATTAACTTTCAAAAAGAAACCTTAATCAATGGTTTACCCTCTGTTCTAGATCCCTCCAACGTCGTTGTTGAATTATCCGATGCTGTATTGCCACACGACACCTTGCTAGAAGTCTGCCAGCAAGTGAAGAGCTCAGGTTTTACTATCGCTTTGGACGATCATAACTTGGATCCCAAATGGAATGATTTTCTGCCATTTGTTGACATCGTTAAAGTGAATGTGATGCAAAGCGATTACGATGGTGTGGCGAAGAGTATGCCCAGGTTATTAGATGCCAATGTAAAGTTGGTGGCTGAACAGATTGATAGCCAGCAAGATTTCGAAATATATCGAGATATGGGGTTTGATTACTTCCAAGGTTACTTTTTCGCTAAGCCCGAGGCGATTAAGCAACAAAATTTACCCACCTCTAAGTTAACGTTAGTGGAACTTATGGGTGTCAGCTCTAGCGAAACCTTTGACATCGAGCGTGTGAATTCTGTTATTGAGCATGATGTTGGCTTGTCTTATATGTTGTTGCGCTTTGTCAACAACCCTATGGTGAATAAGCGCTACAGGATCACGTCATTGCGCCACGCAATAACTTATATGGGTGAAGTCGAGCTTAAGAAGTTCGTGGCCCTGTTAGCGTTGGCCAATCTAAATGATGATAAGCCGATTGAGTTGCTGCACTTGTCGCTTGTAAGGGCGAAATTTTGCGACTTAGTTGCCCGAGAAGCCAAAAAAGGGGATAACCCACCAGTGGGCTTTTTGGTTGGCTTGTTCTCTTTGCTTGATGCAATACTAGACCAAGATATGGGCACACTGCTGAATCAGTTACCCATTGATGATGAAGTGAAATTTGCTCTAAGCGGTGGCCAGAACGACTTGTCTATTTATTTAGTTCTGGCGAGGGCGTTTGAAAGTGCGAATTGGTTGAAAGTGATACGTATCGCTGGGTTATTGAAAATTGACCAGAAACGTCTGCACAGTATGTTCAATGAAGCCATTATGTGGGGGAACGGTCTACGTCAGTCTGTTTCACCACACTTTCCAGAATCAAGAGCTTAAACGCTGGCCGATAGAAGGTATTCGTACTAAACGCAGTGGGTGAGACCTCTCTAGTACGCCTAAGACAGCTTCACTTTGGCTCGATAGCACTCACATGTCGTTTTACTGAAATCATCGAGCCAACTAGCCCTAGCAGCACAGAAGTTGACAGCATAATAAGCAAGGTGCTGAAGTCGACACCGGTAATATTGAATTGCTTTTGATAGAGGGCGCTCACTGCCTCAACGCTGGCGCTCATCCACCACAATAAGCCAACTACCGTAAACCACGCTAATAGGCCGCCTAATAAACCATACCAGAAGCCAGTGTACATAAAGGGGCGTTGAATAAAGGCATCGGTTGCACCCACTAATTTCATCACTAGTATTTCATCTTTTTTGCTTAGAATGTTGAGCCTGATGGTATTACCAATAATCAAAATAACTGCCAAAAATAGCAGTAGCGCAATGATCGTCACTAACTCTTTGGCTACTGTTAAGAGTGCATCTAAGCGCTGTAACCACTCTAGATCCAGTTTTCCTATGTCGACTTCGCGCTCTTTGCGCAGCTTATCAAGCAACAGACGCGCCGCTACAGGGCCAGCATGTTTCTCGCTAGGCGCCACAAGCACAACTGGTGGTAATGGGTTTTTATCTAAATACGCGATAGCATCGCCGAATCCTGACAACGCTTTAAACTCATTTAGCGCGTCATCCGCAGGGATGTAAGTCACCTTACTCACTTCAGGCCAAGAATTTATACGGGTCAGAAGTTGGTCTATGTGTTGTTTTGATGTTTCAGCTTTTAGAAATAAGGATATTTCAGAGGCTTGATCCCACCCCGAACTCACCTGTTCAATATTTTTCACTAGGATATATAAGGTGCTAGGCAGTGTGATGCTCAACCCCAACACGCCTATGGTCATCAGTGAAGCCGCGCCAGAGCGCCACAATTCCCCCAAACTGCCTAATGCTTGGCGAACATGACTGAGAAAAAACATTTGAATGCGTTGAATGATAGAAACCTGACTTAGCTGGGCGCCCTGGGCTCGCCCTTTAAATAATAAACTCATTCTTCAAACTCACTTATGCATGTGTCGCTAGCCATTACAGAACCAGACTGTTGTTGTTTCTGCGTTTTTGTTAAAAATCTTGGGATAGACCATCGGTGATCATTTGCCCATTTTTGAGGGTCAGAGTTCGATATTTCATGCGCGCGATCAAACCCAAGTCGTGGGTTGCGATAAACACGGATACGCCCGCCTGGTTAAAGTCTTCAAACAATCGAATAATTTCCATGGACAACTTCGGATCCAAATTACCCGTGGGCTCATCAGCCAACAATAGTGGCGGCTTATTCACAACTGCGCGAGCAATGCCTACGCGCTGTTGCTCACCGCCTGATAGCATAATGGGAAGATTTTTTGCTTTGTCTCTAAGGCCAACCATTTCAAGCGCTGCATGCACTCGTTTGGTGGTTTCTTTGTGTGAATAACCCTCAATAATGAGTGGCAGTGCGACGTTGTCGAATACACTTTTGTCCATCAATAGTTGATGGCTTTGAAAAATCATGCCTATGTCACGACGAATATAGGCAATTTGGCGACGACTAATATTATTTAAGTCATGCCCATTAATTAATACCTGACCCACAGTGGGGCGTTCCATCAAACTGATTAATTTCAGCAAAGTACTTTTACCGGCACCTGAATGACCCGTTAAGAACGCCATTTCTCCGGGCTCTACATGAAAGTCTACCTTGCGCAGCGCTTGTTGCCCGCCAGGGTAGGTTTTACTTACTTGCTGAAATTTGATCATTGAATCACTCTTCGCTTAATCAGGCTGTTAGCGGCATCGTTTGTTATTGCAAACTCTGCTTAAGTCTCGTTTTAGGTCGTGCTTTCAGCGCTATTTTCAACGCCGTTTTCAGCGAAGAGTGCCTCAACAAATTCGTCACTGGCAAACGGACGTAAATCGTCGATGCCTTCACCTACACCGATATAACGAATAGGGATTTTAAATTGATCCGCTAAAGCAAAAATCACCCCACCTTTTGCGGTGCCATCTAGCTTGGTTAATGTGATTCCAGTTAGTCCAACCGCTTGGTTGAATAACTTGGTTTGGCTGACGGCATTCTGGCCTGTGGCCGCATCGAGTGTCAGCATAACTTCATGGGGCGCATTTGGGTTTATTTTGCGCATCACCCGTACCACTTTTTTCAGCTCTTCCATCAAGTGATCTTTATTTTGTAATCGCCCCGCGGTATCGGCGATTAGCACATCCACATTACGCGCTTTGGCAGATTCTAATGCATCGTAAATAACAGATGCGCTGTCTGAACCGGTTTTCTGCGCTATCACAGGAATGTTATTACGCTCACCCCATACTTGCAGTTGTTCAACTGCTGCGGCTCTGAATGTATCACCGGCAGCCAACATGACTTTTTTACCTTGAGATTGGAACTGTTTCGCCATTTTACCGATGGTGGTTGTTTTACCTACGCCGTTTACTCCCACCATTAAGATAACAAACGGGCCATCTTCGCTTTTCGGTTCAAGGGGCTGGCTAACTTCTTGTAATATGTTGCTCATTTGCTGTTTCAGCAATTGATACAACGCCTCACCATCTTTTAGCTGATTGCGTTTAGCGCCGTCTGTTAGCCTAGAGATAATTTTGCTGGTGGTATCGATTCCTACATCGGCGACCAACAATTGAGTTTCTAATTCTTCGAATAAATCATCATCGATGGCTTTACCGCGAAACAGGCTAATAAAGCCGCTGCCGAGGTTTTCTTTCGTACGTGAGAGACTTTGTCTTAACTTGGCGAACAGCCCCATTTTGACAGGTTTTTCAGGTTCTTCTTCAGGCTTCGCCTTTGACTCTGGCACCAGCTCAGGCTGGGATGCTAGCTCATGTTCAACAACAGGTTGAAGCTCTGCCTCAGACATTTCTGTCGTGGCCTCAAATACTTCAGACGGTTCAGTTGATGCAGCAACTGACACAGGCTCCACGTTGCTGGTGATAGCGTCTTCACTGGCATCAATAACCGAGGCTGGGGTTTCAACTTGAATAATGTTTTGGTCGTGCTCAGTATTAGCACGCTCTTCCAAGGTACGCTCAACTTCCACTGCAGGTTGCCCGTGAGAAGGGCTTTCCACTTCGGAGGCAGCGAGCTCATCAATTTTTTGCAGTTTTGCGTGCTCATCCGCTTGCTCAAGAAGGCGCTCATCGCTGTTATCGTCGATTTGTGATTGTGCCTCTTGGGCTTCTTCTGGTGTGCTCTTTGGGGGATTTTGTGGCTCTGACTTAGGCTTGTCTTTTTTGAGCCAACCGAAAAACTTGGACATATTAGATAGAAATCCTTGGAAAATCGTTGAATTAATTGAGTACACTTACGTATCTTTGCAGCAATGATAACATTCCTACTATAAATGAAGCGAGACGTAAAAAAGACTCAAGCCACCAATGGTGCAATTCGTATTATCAGCGGGCAATGGCGCGGGCGAAAATTGCCTGTCATGGATGTTCAAGGGCTGCGCCCCACAACAGACAGAAACAAAGAAACATTATTCAACTGGCTAATGGCGCATACCCAAGACAGTCATTGCTTAGATGCATTTGCAGGCAGCGGTGGCCTAGGTTTCGAAGCGCTTTCTCGGTATGCCAAGCGTGTGACGTTTATTGAGTTAGACAAAAAAGTCGCTAGAAGTTTGCAGCAAAATCTCGACACGCTCAAAGCATCTAAAGAAAGTGCACAGGTGCTCTGCGGCGATTCCCTAGGTTACCTGAATCAGCTAAACGACAAATTTGATTTGATTTTTTTAGACCCGCCTTTTAACAAAAGCTTAATTCCTAAAGCGATCGATGGTATCGAGCAGAACAGTTTGTTGGCCAAAGAGGGCTTGGTTTATATCGAATGCGAAACGCAAAATGCTCAGTACAAAGTGCCGCCTAGTTGGCGCTTATTGAAAGAAAATCAGACTAGCCAAGTTACCGCGAGACTGTATCAAGGCTAGTGCTTCAGATAATTTCGTTGGGGCATTTACAATCTTAAAGAACCTACTATGGGGTAATATCAATGCCGATATTACTCATGCCCTCACCAATGGAGATGTCTTTAAGGGCTTTACAGGTATCGCCATTTTTTGGGCTGTTGGCCAAAAACGTGAGTAATTCTTGTTGGATTTCAATTTCCCATTGCATCAGTGGGTGTTGCTTTATCTCTTCGACACTTATTTCTGTTTCAGAAGTTGCTTCGACAAAAGCTTCTACCGTGCCTTGAGCAAGTTTGCTGACCACAACGGCGCCTTGCAGGTCTTCTTCCATCAATAGCAGAATAAGCGCTGACATTGACATAGCGGTATCAATGGCAGGATATACCCCAATACTGTCGTAATCGTTTGGGTCAGGCACGCTTGCTTCAACTTTTTCAAGTTGTGCGGCAAAATTGATTTTGGTTTTGGGGTGAGCGAGCCATTCCCAAATCACGTTCAAACTGTTGCGGTATGGACTTGGGTCGGCAAATTCAGTGGCTTCGCAAAAAAGCTGGTAGTTGGGTAGCATGCGTTCTAGTAATGCTGCTGAGAAAGCAACAGATTGCCACGTTTCTAAATCTCTAACTTGTTGGAAAATAGTTAGTTTATTGTCTTTCATTTTTACCTCTTTGATTCGCCGATTACACCAGCGAATAGAATTTTCCGATGCCATCTAGCAGCATTTGAATTGAAATCATAATTAAGATCATGCCCATCAAACGCTCAATAGCGATAAGTCCGCGCTCGCCCAATACGCGATGGAATACACTCGAAAACATCAATATCACCGCACTGACGGACCAAGCAGCTAAAAGTGCTAAAGACCAATCCAGCATGCGGCTGTGATCTTGATTGGCCAACAAAATTAAGGCTGCGAGAATGGACGGTCCAGCGACCATAGGAATGGCTAAAGGGACAATAAAAGGCTCTTCACCTGCAGGCAGTCCTGTTACCCCACCTGGTTGAGGGAATATCATTTTCAAGGCAATCAAAAATAAAATAATACCACCAGCGATGCTCACCGTTTCTTGTTTGACGCTTAGAAAATCTAATACAGCCTGACCGCTGAATAAAAATCCCAACATGATCAACAGCGAAAAAATCAATTCGCGGATCAAAACGATACGGCGTCGCTTGGGCTCAATCGTTTTTAGCACAGACATGAACACAGGAAGGTTACCAAGTGGGTCCATAATCAAAAATAATGTAATGGCCGCAGACCAAGTATCCATAATGCTACTCTATTGGTAGGTAATTTCACAAAGGGGTGATAGCGCAAGTGTATAACAACTATGCTGCTCAGCCCATCTGATTGAAAGATTTATCTATTTTTATTATTTTAAGTTGCCAAAGATCAACAGCTCAAGGGTAAATTCTTTGCTATGGTTGACTAACAGAACTTTGCTAACGAGAAGTACCCATGCCAGTATTTGGCGTTTTAATTGAAAGAAGGATCAAAAAATGAGTGTGATGACAGTGGATGAAGTAGCGAATTTTTTGGGCGTCGAAGTGATACGTGTTGAGCGGCTAGAGCGTGAAAGTTTGTTGATTGCCGTTGATAAAGACGAACAGGGAAAACCGCTGTTTAATTCTGCCGACGTAGAGAAATACAAAGTGTTGGCTGAGCGCTTAGGTGGGCTGTGAACGTCTTGATATCTAAAGTGCTATTTCAGTAACCTTAGGTACGACCAGCGTACCTAAGTCTGTTTTGCATCTGCTAATAAAGTCTAAAAATAAGGGCGATTATTCAGACAATAGTGCTTTGGCTATGGTTCTAATACCCAAGCCAGACGCGCCAGCGGGTGTGTAAGCATCAGCGCTGTCATTAAATGCGGCGGCTAAATCCATATGTAACCAACCTTGTCCCTTATTACCCACAAACCGAGACAAAAATCCCGCCGCGTTTGATGCGCCGCCCGCGCCACCCCCTTTTTGTGCACGGCTATTGGCAGTATCTGCATAATTTGATGGACACTTTTCTTGATGCCATAGCTCAAGAGGCAAAGGCCAAGCGGGTTCATTTTCCTCACTGGCGTAACCTAGCACGCGTTGCATCAAGTTTTTATCCAAGGCAAATAGCGCATTGTAATCACGACCTAACGCAGCACTTGCAGCACCGGTTAAGGTTGCAGCATCAATAATCAAGGGGGCCTGAGTTTCACTGGCTGCCATCAGACCGTCAGCTAGCACTAATCGACCTTCTGCATCGGTATTGACGATTTCTACTGTCGTGCCATTTTTATAGGTGATGATGTCGCCTAATTTATAAGCGTGACCGCTTATAAGGTTCTCAGCACAGCACAAATATAGTTTCACTCGTTTGTTTAGACCTTGCATAATCGCTAAGCCTAAGCCGCCTGTTACCATAGCCGCCCCGCCCATATCACATTTCATTTGCAGCATACCTTCACTGCTTTTAATGCTATAACCGCCGCTGTCAAAGGTGATGCCTTTGCCAACCAACGCAGCACTAACAGGCGCAAGAGGATCGTCAGTAGGGTTGAAATCTACTTCAAGCATGACCGGCGGGCGCTGGCTACCTCGGCCAACATTGTACAAACCATGCCATTGTTGCTCGACAAGTTCTTCGCCCACCCATTGTTTTGCAGTGACGTGACTTGGACTTAGGCTGGTTAGCCACTCAACACTGGTGCTCGCTAGCTTTTCAGGGGAGAGGTCTTCAGGGGTGGCATTTGTTTGATTACGGGTAAAAACCAAGGCTTGGTAGCGCTGCGTTAGCGTGTCGCTATTCTCGTCATCAACCCATTGAATATGGTGTTGTTTTTTGGTGTTCGTGAAACTGTAAGCAAACGCCCATTGCTGTTCGATATGCCACTTACCGCATAAAGTCACGAAATCTAAATTTAAACCGTCTAAAATGCGCGCTGCCCGGCGAATGGTTCGGTTTTGAGGATCATCTGATAATAAATGGATTGTAGCGCTTTCATTGTCGAACGAGAGTACAGCGTTTTTACCCCAGTGGGCAGGTGCTGGCGCGTTAGACAGTTGGATAGAAAGTCGAGACATAAAACACTCCTAAGAAAAGTAAGCCGATATCATAACAACTTTGTAACGATAAACAGTATGGTGATGAATGCAATTTTATAACAGTTTGATTGAAGGGATATTGGTTAAACGTTACAAACGATTTTTAACCGACGTTACGTTGTTAAACGGTGAAGAGGTCGTTGCGCACTGTCCTAACACCGGAGCAATGACCGGATGTGCTGAACCCGGGATGCAGGTTTGGCTCTCCCCAAGTAATAACCCTAAGCGCAAACTGGGCTATACTTGGGAGTTAGGAGTAACGCATCAAGGCCATTGGATTGGCATCAATACCAATAACGCAAACAAAATAGTTGCAGAGGCATTGGCAACACACGCTATTCAAGAGTTGCAGGGATATGAAACCGTTCGTCCTGAAGTGCGTTTTGGGCATGAAAACAGCAGAATTGATTTTCTTCTAAGTAGTAGCGATAAGAAAGATTGCTATGTTGAAGTCAAATCGGTGACCTTATTGGAAGAGGGGCAGGGGTACTTTCCGGACGCGAAAACGGTACGCGGTCAAAAGCATTTGCGTGAGCTTGCCGCTATGGTCGAACAGGGGTATCGCGCTGTTTTACTCTTTTGTGTGCAGCACAGTGGCATTCAAAGCGTTAAAATTGCAGAACATATTGATCCAAAATATGCGCAAATGTTTAAGCATGCTGTTGACGTTGGGGTAGAAGTGTTAGCTTACTCGTGTGCGATTAACGAACAAAATATTACGCTAAATCAACGACTACCCATGATTGTATGAAAATATAAGTTGCTTTTTTCGCCGACATCGCCATATTGCCCGTCGGAATTTGGTTTTTAGCATGAATAGCAGGTCAGTGCGTGGAATTGCCAGCGGTATTTCTTTCTGTTATACATACCCGCTTGCACAAAACCGTCCTGTGCTCGTAGTTAAGGAGAATTGGCTGATGCCAACAGGAAATACGAATAAAACACTCGGATTATTAGCCCTAGCTGGTCTTACTCCCTATCAGGAGAAAGCAGGCGAGGAATACATGAATGAAAAACAAATGGAGCATTTCCGTTTGTTGCTAAAAGCATGGCGCGACCAATTACGCCAAGAAGTAGATCGTACCGTGCATCATATGCAAGACGAAGCGGCTAACTTCCCTGACCCAGTCGATCGGGCAGCACAGGAAGAAGAGTTCAGTATTGAACTTAGAACCCGTGACCGTGAGCGCAAATTGATCAAAAAAATCGAGAAAACCCTTAAGCGTATCGAAGAAGACGATTTTGGCTTCTGTGATACCTGTGGTATCGAAATTGGTGTTAGGCGTTTAGAAGCCCGTCCTACCGCTGATATGTGTATCGATTGTAAGACCCTAGCTGAAATTAAAGAAAAGCAGCTACAAGGTTAATACTGATAAATAAAGAAAAGCTGCTCAATGCAGCTTTTTTTATGTTTACACATTACTTAGGTTAATGAATTTACCTTTCGTTGCACAGCGCCTTAACCAAGATACCTCTTATGTAGGTCGATTTGCGCCATCCCCCTCTGGACCATTGCATTTAGGTTCCCTCGTGGCCGCTTTAGGCAGTTATATACGTGCGCGGCAAATGGACGGGAAATGGTTACTACGCATAGAAGATATTGATCCCCCACGAGCGCTTGTTGGTGCAGATGATCTCATAAAAGAGTCACTCGTTCGTCACGGGCTGTTATGGGACGACGAAGTGACTTATCAACATGACAGCCACGAGCGATATGAGCAAGCACTCAATTGGCTGCAGGCAAATGGTCATAGTTATTGTTGCCAATGTAATAGAAAGCAACGACTCGCCAACCCTAAAGGGCAATCTTGCCCCTGCGCGCAATTAGCCTTGGCAAAAAATGAATGTGCCACTGTCCTGAGGAATACCTTGGGGGGGCAGCATATTCAAGATTTAGCATTAGGGGCGGTTTCGTTTGCAAAAGGTGCCTGTGATGATTTTATTTTGCGCCGTAAAGATGGGTTATATGCCTATCAACTAGCTGTGGTCGTGGATGATATATACGCTGGCGTGACCGAAGTAGTGCGAGGTGCTGATATTCTGCCCTCTACCGCATATCAGCTAGCTTTATATCAATTGTTTGACCAACTAGCCCCCGCATACCTGCATTTACCACTTGTGATGGGAGATAACGGTCAAAAACTGAGTAAGCAAAACCATGCCCCAGGGTTGAATGATGCTGTTGCTAACAGCAATTTATGCAGGGCTCTGGAGGTCTTAGGTTTGCCGGTTCCTAGGGCGCTGAATAATGCCACGGTGAACGATATTTTAGAATTCGCACTGAACAACTGGCACATAGCACTTATCGCAAACGATGCGAGTGCGTTTGACAATAGAATTGACGCGTAAGACAGGTTATGATCCCACGCGTTAAAAAACCTGTTTTGGGTAATCCTTTATATTGGAGCTGAACTTATTATTTCTCGCGTAATCAACAAGGTTAAAGAGGCGTTTAAAAGTACGCCGAGCACAGCTAAAACCACTCTTGTTGCCAACATTATTCCCCGTGCTGAACATCCGGTATCCCGCAGTGACATTAGCGATAACGCGCTAAAGGTGCTGTACCGTCTGCATAATAACGGTTATCAAGCTTTTTTAGTTGGCGGCTGTGTGCGCGATATTCTATTGGGTAAAAAACCCAAAGATTTTGACGTCACTACAGACGCGACCCCTGAACAGGTCAAAGAATTGTTCAGAAACTGCCGCCTAATTGGCCGTCGGTTTCGTTTAGCGCACGTGGTGTTTGGTCGAGAAGTTATCGAAGTTGCCACTTTTCGTGGTCATCACCCTGTTGAAGACGAAAATGCCAAAGAGCAGAATTTGAGCAAGCAAAGCGATCATGGCCAGTTACTTCGTGACAACGTGTTTGGCAGCATAGAAGAAGACGCAGAGCGTCGTGACTTCACCGTTAATGCGATGTATTACAACATCGCTGATTACAGTATTCATGATTTTGCCAACGGCATGGAAGCAGTTAAAAAGCGTCAAATCACTATGATTGGCGACCCTGCTACTCGTTACCGTGAAGATCCGGTGCGTATGTTACGTGCGGTGCGTTTTGCTGTGAAATTGGGTATGAAAATAAGCCCTGAAACCGCCAAGCCGATGTACGAACTCGCTCCATTAATGGCGAATATTCCTCCAGCGCGTTTGTTTGAAGAAGTACTAAAGCTACTGTTATCGGGCCAAGGACTAGAAACCTACAAGTTACTCAACGAATTCGGTTTATTTGAACAGTTGTTCCCTCAGCTCACCCCTTTACTAAAATCGCAAAATAGTCGTGAACTTGCGTTTATTGAGCAAGTGCTGATGAATACGGATAACCGTATTAACTCGGATATGAAAGTGACCCCAGCGTTCATTTTTGCAGCCTTGTTATGGTATCCATTAGAAGAGCGTTGTCAGCAACATATGGTGGAAGGTGGCCTAAACCACTTTGACGCGTTTAATTTAGCCTTGAGCGATGTTCTGCACCGTCAAATTCAACGCATTATGATCCCCAAACGTTTTACCATCACAGTGCGCGAAATTTGGCAGTTGCAACAACGTCTTCCAAAGCGATACGGACGCAGAGCGTTTCAAATGCTTGAACACCCTAAATTTAGGGCTGCCTATGATTTCTTGCTTATTCGTGGGCAGATCGAAGGCGGTGAGCTACTCTCGTTAGCTCAGTGGTGGACAGATTTTCAAAACGTTAACCCTGAGCAGCGCCAAGGGATGTTAAAAACGCTACGCGAGAAAGAAGGCGGCGGTGCACCTAAGCGCAGAAGCCGCTACAGAGGCAAGAAGAAAGCCGCCCAATGAGCCAAGTTTATGTTGGGCTAGGGAGCAATTTGGCCCAGCCTCAACAACAAATAAGCCAAGCATTACGGGCAATTGAGTTATTGCCTGCTTCACATATATCGGCCACCTCGAGCTTGTATATCAGTCGCCCTATGGGACCACAAGACCAACCTAGCTATGTTAATGCGGTGGTTGAAGTGCAAACAAAAATGCAAGCTGTCGAATTTCTCCATTGCTTACAAAAAATTGAGCTTGAGCATGGTCGTGTGCGTAAAGCAGAGCGTTGGGGGCCGCGTACTTTAGATTTAGATATTCTTATTTTTGGTACTCAAATTATTGATTCAGTTGAACTTACTGTGCCACATTACGGTATGAAAGAGCGAGAGTTCGTTTTGTATCCTTTGCATGAAATTGCCCCCGAATTACAACTACCAAACGGCCCTAAATTGACCGAATTGCTCATTAACTGCCCCCTCAATGGGTTGGAAAAATTACCCTATAAGTGAGTGTGATAGAAATCCGCTAAAAAATCCGTATAGTGCCTGATTTACTCAAGCTCTATTTAGTGTTCATCGTACTGGAGTGATTCAAAATGAAAAAAGTCACAACTTCCACGTTGTTGAAAATGAAGCAACAAAGCGAAAAAATTAGTGCGCTTACCGCATATGATGCGAGCTTCTCAAAATTGTTTGATGAGCAAGGGATAGACGTACTGCTGATTGGTGACTCGTTGGGCATGGTTTTGCAAGGCTGTGACGATACATTAGGCGTCAGCATTGATGATGTGGCCTATCACACTCGGGCTGTGCGTAAAGGCGTTGAGCGCGCATTTGTTATCGCAGATATGCCGTTTATGTCTTATTCCACCCCAGAGCAAACCTACTTGAACGCGGCAAAGCTAATGGCTGCTGGTGCAAGTATGGTCAAACTTGAAGGCGGTCGCTGGTTACTTGAGAGCATTCAAGGTTTAAATGAGCGTGGTGTCCCTGTTTGCGGTCATTTAGGCTTAACACCTCAGTCAGTACACGTTTTCGGGGGCTTTAAGGTACAAGGCCGCGATGATCTGCAAGCAGAGCAAATGCTCGAACAGGCCAAAGAAATGGCTGCGGCGGGTATACAGTTGTTGGTACTTGAGTGCGTACCGACAGAACTGGCAGGTGCGATATCTCAGGCAGTTGATATTCCGGTTATAGGAATTGGCGCGGGTCCAGAAACCGACGGACAAATTTTAGTGATGCACGACATGTTTGGTATCAGCGCCAATTACATGCCGAAATTTTCAAAAAACTACCTTCAAGAGACTGGCGATATGCGCACAGCGGTGAGTCAGTATATAGAAGAAGTGAAAGATGGTTCTTTCCCGTCTGAAGCCCATAGTTTCAGTAAGTGAGTCAAGTATGCGAGTGATCAGTAATATTGCTAGCTTGCGCGATGTGCGCCGCAGCTGGCAGGCAGATTCCAAAGTGATAGCTTTTGTTCCCACCATGGGCAACTTACATCAAGGTCACCTTAATTTGGTTAAAGAAGCTAAATTAAAGGCTGATATTGTGGTGGTATCGATCTTTGTTAACCCATTACAATTCGGACCAGATGAAGATTTAGAAGCGTACCCGCGCACATTAGAGAACGATCGTAATGTGCTTAGCGAGATGGGGGTAGATGTACTCTTTACTCCGCAAGTGAAGGATATTTACTCTCGTGGCTTGGAGCAGCAAACGTTCGTAGAAGTGCCGGGTATTTCCTATATGATTTGCGGTGCGAGTCGTCCTGGGCATTTCCGCGGTGTGGCAACGATAGTGTGTAAGCTGTTCAATATGGTTCAGCCGAATATGGCGTTCTTTGGTGAAAAAGACTTTCAGCAACTACAAGTCATTAAAGCCATGGTCACCGACCTGTCGATGAACCTAACCGTGCATGGTGTAAAGACTACTCGCGAAACTGATGGTTTGGCCATGAGCTCGCGTAACCAGTATTTAAATGCTGAGCAGCGTGCGCTTGCCCCCACTTTGTATACGCGCTTACAAGAGATGCAGCAAAAGATTGAATCGGGTCGTCGTGATTTTTCACGTATTACCAGTGAGTGCTGTGAGCAGCTTGCCGAAGCGGGCTTTAGTATCGATTACATTGAAATTCGTTCAGCCGATACGCTTTTACAGCCTGGGCATGAAGAAACTAACGTCGTTATCTTGGCAGCCGCTTTTTTAGGCCGTACCCGCTTAATCGACAATTTGCAGGTTTCGTTGGCCTAACAGCCATTACTGTCACCTTCATTAGCAAAAAGGCCGTTAGTGTGAACTAACGGCCTTTTTAGTGGGGTCCGACAAAGCCAACTAGATTACCTTTTCGGTTAACTCAGCCCAGTTTTGGCTTTTGCTGGCAATCGCGATTTGCTCATCCAGGATGTTTTGTAAATCATTTTCAGTGGTTAACGGATTTGCTAATACCACACGAAACACTGTCATGGTTTGATCGCCGTAAGTTTGAGTCTGTAAGCGGGTACGCGACACAAAAGACTTACCCGCCTCACGTTGCTGCTTTTGTACATATACGGTGAGTTTATCGAGTTTTTCATTAAATTTTACGTTTAACGAAGAGTCGGCTTTGACCCGTTGCTGCACCTCTTGGGGATTCACTCGATAAGTAAGTAACGACAAAGTAGGGTGCGTAATCAACTCGAAATCCGGGTGAGACTGGATCATTCGAGCGAAAACTTTCGCTTTCTCGATACTTTGATCAATCAACAATTCGTAACCTTGGCGACCAAATATATGCAATGACGCATATACCATCATGGCCATACCGTTACGCGAGCCTTCCAATGTCGTGGCACCCAAGTCTTTTGAACCAGCTCGTAGTATGTAGTTTGCATGGTGGCGTACCGCATTGCTGTCGTTAGGATCTTTAAACAACACCATACCCGCGCCCATAGGCACATACATTTGCTTGTGCGCATCTATGGTAACTGAATCTGCGCGTTCAATACCCTTAAGGATCTTTCTATGGGTGCTTGAGAATAACGTAGCACCGCCCCAGGCCGCGTCCACATGAAAGTGGCAACCTAACTCTTGGGCAACGTCAGCCAGTTCATCTAGTGGATCTACATGGCCTGTTTCTGTGGTGCCGGCAACGCCAACTATGCTAAGAATTTTATTGCCTTGTTCTGCGTATTCTTTACCGAAGGCCAGTGCCTTTTCAGGTGACAAACGCTGTGTAGGGCAGTCTAGCGTGATGAGCTGTTCACGGCCTAACCCGAGTATGTCTACAGATTTTGACAGAGAGTAATGACCGCGGCGAGATGACAAAATTGCCATTTTCTTATAGCCATAATGAGCTAAACCTGCCGCTAAGCCTTCACGGGCAACCCCTTTAAATACACCATCGGCGGCTAAGGCTTTGTTGCGTGCAACCCACAAGGCGGTTACGTTCGCTATCGTGCCGCCAGAGCAAAATGCCCCAAGTGCGTGATTAGCGTTATGTAGATAGGTGTTATAAAAGTCACTTTTCTGGGCATACACCAGTTCATGCATCATGCCCAATACTTGACGCTCCAAAGGCGTAAAGGCTTTAGAGGTTTCGATTTTGACCAAATTTTGATTTAAGCCAACTAATAATTTAGCTAACGATAAATGAAAATAAGGTAAGGCAGAGGTCATGTGCCCGATAAACGTTGGCGAATAGGTGTTAACAGAATTAGCGACTAACTTCTCGAGTAAATTAGCGGCGTGCTCCGAGACAAACTCTGGGTGTTCAGGCACATTAAATTCAGCGAAACTTTGTTCAATTTGCTCAAGTGACGTGACCTTGGTCACCACGTGTTGAGACAAAAAATCAGCCAAGTTATCTGACAGATGCTGCTCAATTTGAGCCAATTTAGAATCTTTACCTTCGGGCATGGTAAACACTCTAAACAAATGCTCTAAACTGACTTCAGCTACGGCCACTCTTGACACCTCATATGAAAACTTTCAGGTCGCGAACTTTACATTAATTTTTCACCTAGACCAACATAAACACCGCGTTTATAAGAAGGGAAAGTCGCTTTTTAAGGACTCTTTTTACGTAACAGAATATGTGGCAAACAGAAATAAGTAAAAATGTGTATAAAAGTTGCTCAATCCACCCTAGCCTTAGGGCGCTAACTTGCTATAGTATAAAGAAAAAATGCTGTCTATTATGAAAGTATCTCAAGTCACAGAAAGCTTTAACCTCGACAATGTCGTGCCCTTCTTCCAACCGATTATGGATTTATCCACTAATCAGGTTTGGCGCTACGAATGCTTAGCCCGTTTAATTACCTTAGGTGAGCACCCGTTTATTCCTACCGAGTTCCTGTACTTGGTTGACCGTCAGGAGAGTCGCTCTCAATTGACCGAAACGATTTTTAATCGCAGTGCGCAATATTTTCGTGAGCGTGACATCCCGTGGAATATCAATATTAGCCTAGCCGATATGCAAGACGAGGGCATTCACCGGTTTTTAAGCAATCAAGCTCAGAGCTACCCCAATCCTCAGCGGGTGGCATTAGAAGTGACAGCGCAAAACGTGTTGGCAGACACAGATACCTTTGAAACATTTTCCTTTTTATGCAAAAAGCTGGGCTTGAGCTTGTTTGTTGATAACCTAGAGCCAGATGTAGGTCAGGTAGAGCATTTACTCGCTTTACCGATCAGTGGGGTGAAAATTTCAGGCCCAGTGTTGGCAGACCTAGCCAAAAATGAAAAAGCACAAACCGTGATCAAGGCACTGTGCGAACAGGGGCGACGTAAAAATATTGATTTAGTCGCTCAACACCTTGAAAGTGAAGAACAATTAAACCTGCTTAAACATCTTAATGTGCGTTACGCCCAAGGCTTTTATTTCAGCCAACCGAAGGCGCAAGCACACTAAAGAGCGTTAGATAAATTGCAATGACAACTGTGCATCAAACCGCGATTACAACTGGCTAATCACTTGCCAACTGTGTTGGCCGCTAGCCCAATATTTGCGTTCAAATGGGGTGATAGCTTGCGCATGGTTATATTGCTTCATGTCTGCGCTAAACCCTGCTAGTTCAAGGGCCAAAGCAAATTCCTGAATGTAAATTTGCCAGTTGCTACGCACTTCAAGTTGCCCGCCCAATTTAACGATTTCTGCAAATGCTGGGCTGCCGTGCCAACGTCTTTGCACATGCGCTGCTTTAGGATAAGGATTAGGGTAGAGCAAAAAGTGTTTACTCAAACGCCATTCGGCTTTCACCGCCAAACGCCAGAAGTCATTTAGATCCGCTCTGAGTATCAAGGCATTATCCTGCTTTAGACTGTAATGCTCATGTTTGCCCACGCGCAGCGCTGACTTGTCGACCCCTATGACTTTGGCCTCTGGGTGCTGATTGGCAATGTGTCCGGTGCTTTCGCCTACACCACAGCATGCATCTAAAATCAGCGGCCCTTGCCAATCATCTAGCCAGTCTTGCGCTTGGGAAAATGCTTGTAAGGTATGTTCCGTCAATGGGCGCTGGCTGGCGTGTTGCAAGTGACGAGCAACCAAATCTGGGAGCTTTTCATGCACCCCAGTTTGATTGCTATCGATATGCCGAGAATTGCCTTCGGGCGCAGAATAGTTATGACTCACGTTTGTTATTTCACCTAGCTTCTAATGCCAACGCCGCGATTAATCAGTGAATACGCAAAACCTAGCAACACCACATTAAATACCACTAACAAACCCAATGAATACACGTAATCCACGTCAGACACCCCTAAAAACCCATAGCGAAAGCCATTCACCATGTACACGATAGGGTTAATTTTACTGACCCATTGCCAGAATTCAGGCAACAATGTTAACGAATAAAACACCCCGCCTAAGTAGGTCAATGGCGTCAACACGAAGGTAGGTACCACGCTGATATCATCGAACGACTTAGCAAATATGGCGTTAATTAAGCCTGCGGTAGCAAACAAAATCGACGTTAATAGCAAGGTAATGATAATAATGGGAATACTGTGCAGGCTTATATCGACAAACAACATGGATACACATGTCACGATAATACCAATGAGTATCGCCCGTGCGACCCCGCCGCCCACAAAACCCGCTATGATCACCCAGTTTGGAATGGGCGCCACTAACAATTCTTCAATGTTGTGCTGAAACTTAGCACTGTAAAAAGAGGAGGATACATTTGAATATGAATTGGTGATCACTGCCATCATAATCAGCCCAGGTACAATAAACTCCATGTAGCTAAAGCCGCCCATTTGGCCGATGCGACTGCCAATTAAGTTACCGAATATCACAAAGTACAAGGACATCGTAATCGCTGGTGGCACAAGCGTTTGTATCCAAATACGCAAGAAGCGAGTGCACTCTTTTATCCACAGTGTTTGCAGCGCAATCATGGTGCGATTACCCATTCGCTAACTCCTTCTTTTTTTGTTCATTATTCGCTAGCTCCGCACGGCCTGATTCAACCAAGCGTACAAACAATTCTTCCAAGCGATTCGACTTATTGCGCATGCTCAATACTTGTATTTGCTGGCTTGATAGCTGCTCAAAAACGTTGTTTAAACTCTCTTCTTTGGCCACATCCACTTCTAACGTGTGGGCATCCAATAAACGATATTCAAAGCCCGATAGTGCAATATTCTGATGCTCACCTGCTAAATCAAAAATGAATGTTTCAATATTTAAGGTGGCAAGCAATGATTTCATACTGGTGTTTTGTACAATCACGCCCTTATCGATAATCGCGATGTTGCGGCACAACATTTCGGCTTCTTCAAGGTAGTGAGTGGTCAGTATGATGGTGATCCCTTGCTCGTTAATCTCTTTTAGGAAAGTCCACATTGAGCGGCGTATTTCGATGTCCACCCCTGCGGTAGGCTCATCTAAAATTAACATTCTAGGTTCGTGCATTAAGGCCCGCGCGATCATCAGGCGACGCTTCATACCACCGGATAAATTGCGCGCTGGCTGGTGACGCTTTTCCCATAAGTCCAATTGCTTAAGGTATTTTTCGGCACGCTCTTTGGCGACATTGCGCGGTACACCGTAATAACCCGCCTGATTAACCACGATCTGGGTCAACGTTTCAAACTGGTTAAAATTGAATTCTTGTGGCACCAAGCCAATGCAAGATTTGGCTTCAACGGGTTGTGTATCTAGCGAGTATTCAAAAATGTCTGCACTGCCACTGGTTTTATTCACCAGAGAACTGATAATCCCAATTGTGGTTGATTTGCCAGCGCCGTTTGGACCGAGTAGGGCGAAGAAATCCCCCTGTTTGACTGCTAAGTTAATCCCATTAAGGGCTCGGGTTCCACCTTTATATACTTTGGTTAGCCCTTTGATATTCAATGCATTCATGCTTTATTCCGCGTGATTTTCAGGATGTTGGATAATCTGTTTTAACGATGACTGCCAACTTAGAGAGACAAAATGAAAAAGCACAAAGTTGTTGGCTGGATGTACTCACACCGAAAAGTATGCATTATACCATGGCGATGACTGAATAGAACATGATGGGCACTGAATAAAATGTAAGGTTTTTAGTTTGTTAGCCCCCAAAAGAAGTTCGGTGTATATAAGCAGCAATGCGCACATCGAAATTAATATACCAACTATAACAAGAGAGGAAAATCCATGGCCCATATGCAGCCTTTACCCAAAGAAACCACACCTGAATTAGCGGAAGACTTCGCAATCTTTGAACAAATTTTAGGTTTTGTACCCAATAGTTTGCTAACGATGCAGCGCCGACCAGACATCGTACGCGGTTTTGGGGTGTTAACCAAAGCGGTGATGGCAAAAGACGGCACGGTTGATTTAGGTTTCAAACGTCTATTGGCACACTTTTCAAGCCGAGCTGCAGGTTGCCAATACTGTGAAGCGCACTCCTTAATAGCCGCTAAAATTCACGGTATTTCTGATGAAAAGGTCGCCGCAGTGTGGGAATACCAAACCAGCCCACTTTATTCAGATGCAGAGCGCGTGGCCCTTGATTATGCCCTTGCCGCAGGTTCAGTGCCGAACGCGGTGGATGAGCCACTTATGGCACGCATGCGAGCCTACTGGGAAGAAGATGAAATCGTCGAAATTCTAGGCGCTATTTGCTTATATGGCTTTCTAAACCGCTGGAATGATTCCATGGCCACAGATTTAGAAGCTACGCCCAAAGCGCTAGGTGAAGACGTGCTCGCCCAAGGCGGCTGGACAGGCGGCAAACACGTGTAGAAGTGCTAAATAATCGCGCTTAATTGAGGGCTAAAACTCATGCTTGCCGTATATCCAGTCGAGCCCTTGTATGGACGTGGTTGGAAATGCGGTAGCGTGTGTGGCGCCATCAATAATCTTAAAATTGAGTTTTACATTCTCTGATGCGCCAGCCGTTATTTTTTCAGCGAGCAATTGAGCGCCCTTCACCATGTCTTTACGCTCACCGAATTCTGGCGACTCTAGGTTGCCGACGCTAAGATACACCTTGGTTTTATGCTCCGGGCTTTGCATCGCCAGCGACAGTAAGTAGTCATTATTGAACCATACGGAAGGGCTGCCTAGCACATACGCTGAGAATGTTTCTGGGGCCGTAGATAACACATAAGCGCCAAATAGTCCGCCAAGGGAGTTGCCTACATATGTTCTGTGTTCATCATGGGCGCGGTAATTTGACTCGATATATGGAAACACTATGTCTTGAATAAAGGTCAAGTGGGCTTTTGCGCCGCCTGTTTCTAGTTTCCAATCGCTGGCTTTTGCAGGGGTAAAGTCTCTGATTCTGCTTGATGCGCCTTTCGACCCTTTAGCGTATGAAATGGCTACAATGATTGCTTCTTCCATTGTGCCACTGTTCATGGGGAATCGAGTGGCGCCAGAGACCAGTGGGAAACTGTAGGGTGCGTCAGTGAGATAGATCACTGGATAATGCTTACTTTTATTGGTGCGGTAAGAGCGAGGAAGCTTGATGAAAAGCGGATAAACTCTTTTTGATATAGGCTCTTCCAGTTCAACTACCTCACTTCTGGGGACGCTATAAGCCGCTTTTTCGGGTGCTTTGTTTAACCATTTTTTAAGTGGTTCAACCCACGCGTTATGTGGCCGGTAGAAAGCGCCATGTTCTAGCCCTGTAGAAATTGAAACTTCTTCAAATGACGTCACCTTATGACCACTGCGCGGTATGACGTTTTTACAGGAGCCAACGGTATCTGAAGTCTCATAAATTGAGAGGATATTACCCTGTAAAGTCACATCATTATGAGTGGCAAGGCTGCTGGTGCAAGCAGCTAAAATCACATAATTAATATCACTATTAGCTAGGTAGCTTGAGGTGATAGCGGTGATAAAACCGCCGCGAGAAAACCCCACTAGCGTTATATTACTGGGAGATACGCCCTTTTTCATTAAGTACTGAACTTGATGTTGGAGTTTCTTGGCATGCTCAAAAGGGTCAGTATTTTTCGCCCTGTGCTCAGCTATAATGAAGGCGTCTAGCGTTGAAAAGGTCTTAAGTATTGCAGGGAAATCATAAGGGCCCCAAGACGGATGTTCTGGCGTTGTGTCAACGCCTTCGACAATCAAACCGTGAGAATAAAAAACATAACGCGCATTTGAATCGATAGATGCGGGGACTTCGCTGTAAATACCGCTCGCCACAGCATTGGCGCAATGAAGAATAAAAATAAATAAGATAGCGAGCTTCATGCTTTTCCTTGCCTAACCCCATAATGGTAGTGAGTAAAATGTGTTGGTAAGTGATATACAGCGGCGCAAATTACCCTAAACCCACTTCAAATTCCATATTACGGTTTAGAGAAGAGGCCATATGGTGGTACTCAAGCTTCTCTATTTTGGCTGCTATTGCCTGACAAGTCTTGTATCGTTTGCAACATTTCAAGCACGCTCGCTCTTAGTTTTGCGTCTTTGCTATGGATTGTGCCTAGGGACTGATCAGACGCCGCTGACTGCTTGGCTAGGGCGATGGTGTCGTATTTCTCATCGGGGTCAAAATTTCGACTAGGGGGAGCCATTAAGGCTAAGCTCTCTTGGGACGTTATTAATCCATGTTCGAGCAGTTCTGTACCCATGCTGACCAGTTCATTATAAGACATATTGTTTGGATTATACTTGGCGGCGATCTCCTGTAATTTACTCTCGGCATTTAACCCTGCGTCACTGAGCGTTACCTTATCTATTGTTTGATTTTCATTGGCCGCATTCAAATCTGTAGCGACCGAAGTAGCGGTATCGCTCATTTGGTAAATACGACTGACTTGATCAGGGCTATTTATATACATAACATCCTCTGCTGAAAATAAAGCGCAAACGAGCGCTTAGGCCACAAGATTGGCCGAGCGTTAAATTTGACTACGTAATCAATCTCAAATTGCAATAAATAAGCCAAAAAAATCAGACCAATATACAAGCCAAGGGCTACTTTTGCCCTCAGTGATAGGGCGTTCTTAGGAAGGCTTTTGCCGCCTAAAACAACCGAACGGCAATCGCTGGTTATCGCACGCGTTCGGCACTGACCACATAGCGCATCGTCGGGTTGGGTATCATTGCGTTAAACGGGTAGCAGGTGATTAATGTGAGTTGGTCTACACCTTGTGACTCGATGATGTGAGTTTGGCTTTGATGCACAATGAAGGTCGATGTGACACGGTACTGCCCTTGCGCCTCGAGAGTTTGCACGTCTATGGAATCTCCCTTGTTCAGGTATTGCAGGGCGGCGAAGTGAGTATCTCTGTGACCCGTGATGACACTATTGCCGCCCTCAAATGGGAGTGGAGTCGCACTCATATGCCCAGGCCCAAATGCCATTGTACGCCCTGATGCCCCTGCTAAAACGTATAAGGGCTCTCCCGATAACGAGCCTAATGACTTACTCGGTAACGTTAGTTTGGCCACAGGATAGGTATCAGCCCATGGCCAAGGTTTAGTTTTTATGGCTTGCGCTTCGAGTGTTTGATTAGCGCTATGGGAAGGGATGTTAGCTTCAGCGGCATGAACGCTATGTTTCCAAGCGCTGGCGATAAGCACTTGCGCAAATTGTGCCTTCGCCCACACGTACGCACCGTTTGAAACCAATAGCCCGCCGCCAACTAAGCATGTGAGCCAGATCGGGCCTAACAGAGCACTTTTTACACTATCTCGGCTAAACCACACAGCCCACTTTGCCTCGTTATCGCGCACGTTCGTGCCTAGTTCAGCGCCTGAAATCATGACAACCGTTTTTGGCGCGCGCACAATGCAATTCCCAAAAGTAGCAGCCCTAAGGTGATATGCAGCGGTGCATTGGTGGCCGTTTGCGGCAATTGGCCAACCCTTTGTAACCCAGTCATTTGTGACCTCGCCATAGCAAACCCAACAGGCGCGTTGTGGTTAATGGGTGTGTTTTTGCTGTTCTCGTGCTCTGGTTTAACGTCCTGGGGGGTAGGCGGCTTTTCATCCACGGCAATAAGGCTAGTGAACTGGCTTACAATATGATGCTCAAGGGCAATATTTGTAATGCCGTCTTGCCATTTTTTACGCATCATTGGGCGCATTTCGCTGTCGCGTTCTCGGCGCAAGGTATGACTGAGTTGTGTGATTTTCTCTCTCGCCCAAGCAACGCCTAAGCCGGCGCGTTTGGTTGTGGGGCTCAGGGGCATGCGGATTGACCAAGGTTTGCTTGATACTGCTCGTGCTGACTGCCAACCCGTCACCTTGAGTGCATTGTCGGGTTGTTGCAGTTGCATGCCATTTTCAAGGTGTGTCACCGGCACTCGGTAATGAATAACCAAAGGTTGGGCGGCATATAAGTCAGGAATAACACTGGGGTAAAACTCGGTCTCTCGGGCAAATTCAATATGTATATCTTGCATCACAGGGCGAGTCAGTTTGTTAAACAATGCCGTCATCTTGTGTTGTACCTGTTGAATGTCGCCAATGTAGGTAAAGGTGCCCCGGCCAGCTTGTGCGGCCTGGGTCATAAAATAACTGTTGGGCGCCGAACCAATGCCGATAGTAAACAATCGGTTGTCCGCCAACTTACTTTCAATCAGGCTCATTAAGGCATCTTCATTGCTCACACTGCCATCGGTGATAAAGACCACTTGGCGAAGCTTGTGGGAGCCAAGTAAATCGCTATCATCCCTATGGAGTGAAGGTTTGTTTAACGCTAATGTTAGCGCGGGGGCCATTTCAGTGCCGCCATCTGCGTGTAAGCTGGCCACCCAATTTCGTGCGCGCTGAATATGTTTGGCTGTAGCGGGCATGGCACGTTTCCATAACGCTTGGGGGGCGTCATTAAATTGAATAATATTGACGTTATCTTCTGGGCGCAGCTGCGTTAAGGCAAAGTCTACAGCGCGCTTAGCTTGCACAATCGATTCCCCCGCCATAGAGCCTGAGGTATCGAGTAAGAACACCACTTCTCTTGAGGGCATCTGTTGGGCGACGGCTCCGCCAGTGGAATGATATGCATCTTGCACAGGTGGAGTAAGCATCACTAGCCCATAACGATACTTGCCTTGGGTTTCGCTAAAGTGTGCTGCACTGGGAGCATCGCTTGAGGCGGGTTGCCACGTTAGAGCGAAGTCTTGGTTGGCGATATGCTCTTGAGCCAATTCAATGTGATAGCCACTGTTTTTCTCTCCTTGTTGGCTGATGTTGATAGGGTGATGTTCGCTAGTAATGTCGTCAGCGGTCAGTGCAAAGCCACTGTCTAGCTCAACGCTGATGCGAATCGGGTTGGCCGGCTCATCAGCTGTTTTTACTTGCTGGCTTATTGCTGTCACGCTTTGCCCCCATCCCTGAGTATTGACCGTGGCGACTGTACTCTTGTTAGTCGCATTATTGGGTGAGTAACGCGGTGTTATTGTCATGGGAAAGCGCAAATTGAATGTTTGTTCGTCAAACCCAACCACCTGTTGATATTCAATCGTGATGCTGACGGATTCATTTGGGCCAATGTTGGCAATAGTATTAGTGAAAAGGTTGGGGCGATGTTGTTCAATTAAGCTGGCTTTTCTACCTTGAGTTTTAGCTTGCTCGAAATGCGCCTTGGCTTGTGCTTTGGGCATGATTTTGCCTTTGATTCTCCGCTCACCTATGTGCATATCGAGATGATCGACGGCGGCATTTTCAGGTAAAGGAAAGGCGTAAATTCCATTTACCCAATCTTGACTAGGGTTATGAAAACGCTGAGTAACCTTGGTTCTGGCTATCATGCCTGTGATGTCGATTTTTACATCGGTACTTAACAGCGGACTAAGCTGATAACGGCGTTTTTGATGAAGTTGACTGGGATCATCATTGTTGTTTGCACTAGGGGGATCGCTCATTTTGCTTTCATTTACGTTCGCGCGCGAGCGTGCTTCTGAAGCGTCACGTAAGTAAAATAGACTGCCTTGGGCGACGTCATTAATAGAGTCGACATACACGATGGGAGCACTGTCGTCCCGGGTTTGTGGGCGACTAATACGGCCATTAAAACTGGCCTTATGTTGTTCGTTTTGCATTTTGCTTTCCTCAACGTCGGGCTGAATAAGGTATTGAGAAGCGGCGCTGTGCAACACG
The DNA here is from genome assembly GCF_056173245.1 of Paraglaciecola sp. QJM3NY_14. Taxonomy (NCBI): domain Bacteria; kingdom Pseudomonadati; phylum Pseudomonadota; class Gammaproteobacteria; order Alteromonadales; family Alteromonadaceae; genus Paraglaciecola; species Paraglaciecola sp. QJM3NY_14. Next base: position 4,667,123 of record NZ_CM149664.1, on the reverse strand, counting down.
CCTATGGTGCTAACAATCAACAGCAGCCCGCTGAATTTAAGTAATAGGGACATTCCTGTTCTCCGGTTTAGGTCTATTTACGTGGCGAAGCAGCCATAAGCGATGAATGAGACGCGGGCTGGATAGATAACGTGACCTTACGGGCGAAAAACCAACTCTCTGGCTCGCTTTTATCACTCGCCACGGCGGACTCGCCAAAAGACTCAGTGTGCAATTGCGCGCCAGGCACGTGCTGCTTTGTTAAGTAACGTTTAACGCTGATAGCCCTTTGCTGAGAAAGCGCTTGGTTATAATGAGAACTGCCGCGCTCGTCGGCGTAGCCCGCTAAGGTTATTTGTAGATCGGGGGACTGACGCACAAGCGCAGCAATTAAATCTAACTGCCTGTGATAATGGGATTCAACAGCATGAGAGCCGGTGCGAAATTGAATGTTCGTTTCAATTGGCGTTATAGAGTACGACTCAGTCGTTTGTTCTGTGCTTTGCTGCTCTGTGCCGTGATGCGCTGTAACGTTATGGCTCTCTAAGCTCGCGGTGAGTGCGGTGTGATTGTCGGGCTTTTCTTGCTGATACATACGCTGCTGAGCCAGGCGTAAGGCAACCAACTGCTGCTCTTTTTGCCTCAGTCCAGACTGAGCTTGGGCTAATGCATTGTCGTTGTTTATATCATTTGAAATAAACAGGCCCATTATACCGCCAATCACGCCGCCTACTGGCCCACCGACTGCAGTGCCTAATAATGCGCCTGAGCCAAAGCCAACGAGATCATTCTGGGTGTTTGACTGGGCAGATTTCTCCTTCGTGGTTTGGGCATGTGGCGTTGTTTGCGCGTAAGTTAGTGGGGCAACAGCGTGGTTGATGAGCAGTGCGAGGGTAAGTGCAATTGCGCTATATTTCATGATAGTTCCTTTACTTTTTTTGAAGGTTGGCGTTTTTGATTGCACTATTACACAGCGAATTTGCGGCGATTTAATGGGTGAAAAATGGCAATCTTTGGGGCAATTGTGGCGAAAAAATGGAAATTTACTGATGTCAGCAAAATGTCTGATTTTTAGGATATAGTGACGTCACCAAATAAAGCGGCGACCTATTAAAGTGCAGTCGCCGAGTAAAGTGCGTCACTGAATAATATGAGTGTGGTTATGTCTCAACGTATTGCGCTAGTGGAAGACGATCTCGCTATTCGAGAAAACTATACCGCAGCCCTCAAAAAACAAGGATACGAGGTTATCTGTTACGCCAATCGCCGGCAGGCTGAGCAAGGTTTTGCTCAGCGCCTGCCTGACTTGGCGATCATTGATATTGGATTACAGGACGAGATCGATGGCGGCTTTATGGTTTGCCAGCAATTACGCAGTTTATCCAAAACCTTGCCGATCATTTTCTTCACTGCCAGAGATAACGATTACGACACCATTTGCGGTTTGCGCATGGGGGCAGACGACTACCTAACAAAAGACATTAGTTTGCCTCATTTGTTGGCGCGCATCGCTGCCTTGTTTCGCCGTGTGGCGCTGTTGAATCAACCCCAATTGTCAGAGGACGTAATACAGACTGGTGAATTAAGTATCGACAGCAAGCGCATGACCGTCAGTTGGCAAACACAAGGCATTGAGCTAACAGTGACTGAATTTTGGATGCTACACGCCATTGCCAAGTATGCAGGGCATGTTAAAAGCCGCCAGCAGTTGATGGATGAGTCAAAAATGGTGGTAGACGACAGTACTATTACGTCGCACATCAAACGTATTCGCAAGAAATTCCAGCAAGTCGACAGCCAGTTTGATCGTATCGAAACGGTTTATGGCATGGGTTATCGCTGGAAAAATGGCATGAGCCATTAACCTTGATGAGTCGCTCTACCAGTCTAGCTAAAAGTCGCAAAGTGAATCATGTTTACAACAAGGGACGGTTTCGATTTCGCTTTGGTATACGCTTAAAATTACTCGCTTTGTCGATATTTTTGTTTGCCATTCCTTGGCTTGGGTATCAATACGTGTGGGAGCTAGAAAGCTATCTACGTATTGGGCAAGAGCAAACCATGGTTGGTACTGCGCGTGCAGTTGCGACCGCCTTGCATGAGCGGCCCGCTTTATTTGATACCCAAAGCGCTTACCTGACCGATGTAAAACCTGGGACTGACTTATACGCCCATAAAATTTACGACCCAATCCGCTTAGATGGCAAGCTAGATGATTGGTTGGATTATCAGCATTTAAGCCTTGAGTATGGGCGAGCGCATCTACTTGATTACCTTAATGACAGCGACGATTATCAGCCCAGCAGTTTGCATTTCCGGCATATGGTGGGGCAATTTGGTGAGTACCTATACGCCATGTTCGAAGTCACCGATGAGAGGGTATTGCTAAGGGCTAAAAACAGTCTGCGGGTGGACCGCAATGACTATCTGCAAATAGCCATGACCGGCCCTGACGGTAGCTTTAAACGCTATGTTGTGGCACCGCAAGAGGCAGGCTGGGTTAACGCGTATTTGCTATCTGAATCTGTGGACTCTATGCGCCCTGTTTCACTTGAAACGCAAATTCAAGGCCGATGGTTAAACACTGCTAAGGGCTACAACATAGAACTGCGATTCCCTTTGGCCATGATGAGCAGCAAGATCGCCTTTGCCATTACGGATGTTGACGACCCACAAACTCGGGAAATACGCTATCGCATAGGTACCGCCAACCCGAACAAGAGCGATACCCTTGGCACGGTATTGGTGCCATCGCCGGAGATAGAGAACATTCTCAAAGGGTTAAAATACTCAAACGCAAGGGTATGGGTCATTGATAAACACAAACGGGTACTGGCTCGCTCTGGCAATATTCATAAATCGGTTGGTTTAAGCAGCAGCGCTTATTCATCAAACAAGGATCAGCAAGCTAGCTGGTGGCAAAGCATAGAGCAGAAATGGTTATTACCCCTGTACTATCAAATTCTGACCAAGCCCCCAGCGGATTTTATTGATGACCTACAAGATGCGTATGCGTTGCAAGGACAAGATATTAATCAAGCGCTAATGGGGGCACCGGCCTCTTTATGGCGCTTAAGCCCAGATAACAAAGCGGTTATTCTGTCGGCGGCGCACCCCATTTTCATAGATGAGAATGTGATGGGGGCTGTGGTCGTTGAGCAAACCACCAACGGTATTCGCACGCTAAGAAACCTCGCTCTCGAAAAACTATTTCATGTGATATTAGCCGTGATGGGGTTAGGGACCTTGGCGCTTTTTTTATTCGCCTCTAGGATGTCGTTTCGCATCCGTAAGCTTAGAAATCAAACAGAAGCGGCGATTGACCAGCACGGTAAAATCATTGGCACAATTCCCAGTGCCACCGCGGGAGATGAAATCGGTGATTTGGCAAATACGTTTAATATCGTGCTGGGCAAACTTGGGCAGTACAACGCTTATTTGCAAAATATGTCAGCCCGTTTATCCCATGAGTTGCGCACCCCTGTGGCAATAGTGAAATCGTCCTTGGAAAACCTGCAACTGAGTCAACAGACAGATGAAGACGCCCAGTACATCGAACGGGCGCAACTTGGGATTAAACGCCTCAGCACTATTTTGAATAACATGAGTGAAGCAACCAGATTGGAGCAGGCAGTACAAAGTGACGAGCGAGAAGAGTTTGCTGTAAACGCCTTGCTCAGCGGCTATGTTGAAGGTTATCGAATGACCTACGCTAGTCATAAGTTTGCCTATGCAAACGAGGCGGGGGATGTGCTGCTGCTCGGCTCAGGTGATTTATTTGGCCAAATGCTGGATAAGATCATCGCCAACGCACTTGAGTTTAGTCCTGAGAATTCCCTTGTTGCTATTAAGCTCAGACAACATGCAAGTAAGCATTTACTTACTATAGAAAATGACGGCCCATCGTTACCGAATGATATGGAGGGTAAGCTATTTGATTCCATGGTATCGGTACGCCCTGAGCAGGCTACATCTCAGCCGCACCTTGGGTTGGGGCTATTTATTGCCAAAGCCATCGCACAATTTCACGGTGGTGATATTCAGATAGAAAACCGCACTTTAGAAACGGGTGAGCATCTGGGTGTGCGGGTGTCTTTGCTTTTTTAAAGAAACAAGTTGTCTATTATTTGCCAAGACACGCTATTGCCCATAGCTGTTATCAATTTTTAACAGGATACAGTTCAGGGTGTAAAAATGGCGCCATTGCCAACACCATTGCATGAGTATAATTGCCTTCTCGGGTGGCATTTCCGTTGGTCAGCAACCCTATCGCCCCACCTTTTTGTTTCACGTTTGTGGTGTTAAATAGCTTATCCATTAATGGGCCTAGTTCTTCACCACTGGCTAAGGCTTGATAAACAGATTCAGGAATAGGCATAATCGCGCCCCGGCCAATAGACTTGCGCTGGTGGTTAGCGATAACGATATAAGCAAACGTAGCTGGGCCGTATTCGAATTTATCGACGCCGCCTTCCATCGCCACATAAAAATCTGCTTTTGCATTGGCTTGACAATAATTGACCCGATTAATAGCACCTATGCGAGTTTCTTCACTGGTCATGGGCTGTTCAGCTACGCCAGAGGGGGCATGCACGCCTTCGCACGTTATTTCATGTTCAGGGTAAAGCATACTGATAGCGTTTTTTGCGGCGTTGACTTTCACTGGATTTTTAGAGCCGACGACTACGTGCAGCGTTGTAGGTCTTTGAGATTGATGCAAGGTAGCTTCCCTAGAACAGACGAGGATAAACGTCATGATAAACGTACATATTGTACAAAGAGGAGAAGGGTAGCACAGTAAAATGGCTGAAGATTCTACACTGGGGATGAAATATTCTCTGATATGCGCAGTCGGAAGTGGGTCGTACACTCTATGCAGCCCTTGTGAAACTGAGTTTATATCTTTTTATTTGACTTAACTATTTACAACAAAAAGTTCGATTTTACTGGCATGACCAGTATGCTAGTTACCGCGCAATATAAAGCTAAAAGAGCAGTTAGAGTTATGAAGTTACATCATTTACAGGGTTATATTCAGTCAATATATTTAGTCGAATACCCAGACCGACTTATGTTGCTGGACGGCTGTACCCGTGCCGACGTCGACACCCTACGAGATTTTATTACTGAAGAATTGAACCGTCCTTTTAGTGATTTAAAAGCGGTAGTGGTTACTCATATGCATCCGGATCACGCTGGTGCAGCGCACGCGTTAAGAAAACTGGTTGGTTGCACAATCATCTCTAGTGACGTTGAGCACTCTTGGTACAAAGGCATAACAGGTTGGCTTATGTTCGTCACCGATTTAATGCTTGCACGTTGGGTCGCCAACCGAATGGGGCGTGAACGCAGAAGTATGTGGTACGCCAAAACGCTTAAACCAGACATCAAACTTATTGATAAGCAGACGATACCGGGCTTTGATGAATGGTGTGTGTATGAAACTCCAGGGCATACAGACCGTGATTTATCAGTTATGCATATGCCAAGTCAGCGCATGTACGTGGCTGATTTGGTGGTTAAAGTGAAGAGTCGTTTTATTCCGCCTTTTCCAGTGTTTTTCCCTGAAGTGTACGGCAACTCAATTGATCGGCTCATGGCAATGCGGCCAAAATCTATTTTGCTCGCTCACGGCGGTGAAGTGCAATTGAACGATGCTGATTACCAGCATTTACAGGCCAGTCTACCTAGGGGGCCGCAAACGCCTTGGCGAGTGATTAAAGCAAGAGGCAGGCGGGCGTTAGGTTTGAAGAAATCAGCACGAACGTAAAGGTTATTCTAGTCATGAGTACTGGCTTTAGGTATCTAACATTTGTTCACCAAAGTTAGACCGGCTCAAGTAAAATTAGTGGTATATTTCTAGTATTAGATGAATTTTACTCATAGGTTTTACCCTTATGCTGGAGCGCCATCATTTAGCCATTATCCACGCTGTTGACAAACATGGCACGTTAACCGAAGCCGCCAATGCCCTGCATTTGACGCAATCTGCTTTGAGTCACGGTATTAAAAAGCTAGAAGGCCACTTAGGTGCGCCTGTGTGGCAAAAAGACGGTCGTCGCTTGCGCTTAACTCAAGCAGGGCAAGGGTTACTCAATTTAGCCAATCGAGTGTTACCGCAATTTGAACACAGTGAACAAGTGATCCAGCAGATTGCTCAAGGTCAACGCGGCGCACTGCGCATCGGTATGGAATGCCACCCTTGTTATCAGTGGTTATTGAAAGTCGTCTCCCCATTTTTGCAGCAATATCCTGACGTGGACGTTGATGTACGCCAAGCGTTTCAATTCGGTGGGTTAGGGGCGTTGCTGGGTTACGATATTGATATGCTGGTCACCCCAGACCCATTATTTCAAAAAGGTTTAGAGTACTTACCGGTATTTGAATACGAGCACGTATTAGTTGTGCCTGAATCTCACCCTGTTGCGGGGCAGTCGTGGGTGCAGCCACAGGATCTTAGTGATGACGTGCTAATTACCTACCCAGTAGAGGCAAGTCGTTTGGACATATTTAGCCAATTTCTGACCCCAGCAGGCGCTAGCGTTAAGCGACATAGAACCATTGAAACAACAGAAATTATGTTGCAAATGGTCAGTGCAGGGCGAGGGGTTTCGGCACTACCCAAATGGCTGGTGGAACAGCATCAAAAAGATTTACCCATTGTGCCTGTTAGATTGGGTAAAAAAGGAATTTTTAAAAATATTCACTTAGGGTTTAGGGCCGGTGAAACTCGTCCTGAATACCAGAACACCTTTATTGACATTGCTAAAAAAACCGACCATTTAATCTAGTACGGATCCACGTTAATAAGTGCTCACTTATTAACGTGGATTAGAATAATAGTCGGTTCAATAAATTAACTATGCTTTTTGAGTGAGGCGCAAGATACACTGAACAATTTGGTCTCGGTCGTAAGGCTTACCTAGATGTTCGTTCATTCCAGCATGTATGTACTGTTGTTTATCTTGCTCGAATATATTGGCCGTAAGAGCAACAATCGGTAAATCGGCCATGCCTAATTCCCCGCGGATCACTTTTAACGCAGCAAGGCCGTTCATGACGGGCATGTTGATATCCATCAATACAATATCCACTTTTTCTGCGCGTTTGAGCTCATCTATGCAGTGTTGACCATCGTTCGAAAGAAGCACTTCAGCCCCTTCCTGTTGCAGAAGTTCACTAATGATCTCTTGGTTAATCATATTGTCTTCGGCGACTAGCACGGTTAATCCATCTAATGGGCTCTCGTCTTCATCGCTCGCTATCATTTCCGTCTTTTCAATGATGTGAAACAGCTCTTCATTACGACAGGGTTTACTCAAAATACGCTCAACTGCAAATTGCTGCGTCATGCGCGAAATACTTTTTGCATCGTAGGCGGTTAAGACCAGTATTCGGCTGGTGATCTGTACTTTTGATTGTTGTAATCGAGATAGAAATGCTAAGCCGCCTATTTGTGGCATCACCCAATCAAGTAAAATAATGTCAGGTTGCTCATTCTCTATTAAGGCCTCAAGCGCATCACTGGCAAATTGAAAGGTCGCTACTTCGGCGCCCATCGTAGTGAGTGCATGTTCTAACATGGTTAAAGAAATAGGGTTGTCATCGATGACGACGATGCGTTGCGGCGTCGATAGCTGCATGACTTCTTCTGGTGAGGTAATGATCAGGTTATTGAGTTTCAACTTAACGCTGGCAGTAAAACAGCTGCCGATGCCAAGCTGACTCGATACAACAATTTCACCGCCCATCAACTGGCACAATTGTTGGCTTATGGTTAAGCCTAGTCTGCCACCAGCATTGTGATTCTGCTTTAACGGTTGACCCTGGCTAAAGAGTTGGTTGATATCTTCTTGACTAATGCCAGCCCCTGTATCAGTAACCATGATGTTTAACGTATAGTCACTCTCATGTGTGAGTGAGTCTTGGTCTGTTTGTTGGTTGTCTGTGCTGATGACTAAATGAATATGGCCACTGCTAGTTTGCTCAATAGCATTAGCGCATAGATTCAGCATAATTTCGCTTAATCGTCTGCGATCTCCAATGAGATCGCAGTGCACGGTGTGGGGCAACGTAATATTAAACACTAACCCTTTATCTTGTGCCTCTTTAGACAACATGGCGTACAAACTATCTACAATTTCATGCAATGAGAACGGCTGTTCAGCAAGTTGTAGTTCGCCAGATTCCAACAACGCGAAATCAGATAAATCCCCCAATACTGAATTAAGGTGTTCAGCCGAAGCAGTAATTTTACGTAGGTAGTCTTGTTGCTTTAGGCTTAACTCAGTTTGCATGCACAAATCGGTCATACCTAAAATACCATTTACAGGAGTGCGGATTTGATGGCTCAATGTGTTCATGAATTGCGTTCGACCGCTGACTGCCCAGGCTGCCGTTTTTTCACTGGCTGCTAACGCTATTTCAGTGTCTTTTAGGGAATGAGTAACGCGTTTTACTTCCCGTGATTGTCGCAGGAGATGTAGGTAAAGTCCCCTGTGTTGTTGTAATGCATAGCGCAATAAAAAACCGGCCATAAAGCTACCGACGATAGATAAAGTCAAATACACGTAATAAATAAAATCAATCGGTTTAACATGTTGTGTTGGCGGATATACCCAGAGCTGCCACTGATTGCCAAGTATATTAAGCGGTACATTTAAGTCTGGAATGTCAGTACGTTTTGCATCAATACTAGGCGTACTGTCGAACATTTTGTTATCAGGGAACACATAGTAGTTTTGCTCGTGATCGGCCAAAATATAGGCGAAGTTTTCACGACCCGCTTCTTTAGGCAGCGCACCTGTCAGGGATGCCACTTGATGAACGGTGATCAAAAAAGTTGCTGCTGTTTGAGCTGTCTCTTCTTCAGCGATAGGATTTACCACAACAATTATTGGTGCTTTAACCGCTGAATTATGTGCGTTGATGATAGGCGAAATTTGGGTTGTCCCCAGTTTACCTGCGGCCTTAAGGTAAGGTTGAATATAGGGAGCTAATTCGTCAACGAGCTGACTGAGTCCGGTATTGGGAGAATAGTGAAAGCGCGGCAGGGCAGCATTATTGCTAAACAGGTAAATTTCCGCGACATCATTGGCTTTGGGATAAACCAAACGAATAAATTGACTTAGTTGGGCTGTTTTTAAGGGGCTATTGAGATGTACCGCATCAGCCAATTTATTACTGCGTTCAACGGTTTGTTGCAGGGCCACATCATATCGGGCGACAAATTGCTGTAAGTGCTGTTGAGCATGGTTCAGCTCTTGGGTACGGTAAGACGATACCCCTTGATTGAACAGCAATAGTCCGATGGCACTACCCACCACGAAGGTTAACCAAAAAACGACATTAGCCATTTTACCACTAGCAAGATACTTCATTCCATGTCATCCGTTTAAGTGCTTCTTGAGGCAGGTATGGGCAATTCATTTGCCACTAAATACCACACTCTGCACCGTACTCCTCGGATGACTAAATTTCAATATTTGCAGCTCAAATATTTGTAATTAGTGCCCTATTGACACTTTTTAGAAAGGAGATAAGAGAAAATGGCAGATATTTCATTTTGAAATATCTGCCACAAATGTGACACCAAGCCAGGACCAGTGAAACTCAGTATCAAACAGGCAGGATCAATTTAATCTAAATGAGAATTGTTTGCAAGTGCATTTGAGGGTTAATGTAAAATACTATACGAATATGAGGCAAGGTGTTTGATATGTCTGTGTCTGCCTCCCATATGGAATGGGGGGAGCGGTCGATGTGCTCTGATGAACAGCTTAGAGAGCATTAATAGCAAGGGCGAAATGAAAACATGAGTATTTTCGAAAAATGGGCTTTCGAGAAAAAGCGTTTAAAAATATCCTTAAAGCGTGTCTTCATAAAGAGCACCCAATAGGAGTTGTTTAAGTTGTTCAAAAAGCCTTCCATAAAGCGCCCGCAAGATATGCAGGGCTAGAGCTTTACGGAAGGTTATACATATTTCAGTGCTCTAAGCAGCTAGATTCATCGCGAGCAAGCCCACTAGCCCTATGAGGCCACCAAAAACACCACCCCATACAACCAACCAACCTAAATGTTTCTTGATCATGGCTTGAATAATATCTTTGACCATTTTAGGGGTAAGTTCATCTAAGCGCTGCTCAACAATCGATTCAATTTTCTGTTGCACGTCATGCATCACATTTGGCTGTTCAAACTGATTGCTTAACGTCTCTAGAAAACGCTCATCTTGGCTTATTTCAATCAGGGAGGTTTTCATTTTCTCCACAAAGGGCTGTTTCAGCGGAGTAAGGGCTTCTGCGCCACCGAACATACCTAGCATACTGCCAAATGAAGACGCATTAATAACTTCGACCAATGAGTCAAACGTAGGCTCTAAATCGACCTTTTCTAACACTGGGGCTAAATCAATCTTAAGTTGCTGATTATCACTGTTTAGGAAGCGTGCAATGTTTTGCTCAGTGAAAAACTGCGTCATCATCAGTTCTCGTATTCCTGCTTTAAACTCTTCAAAACGTGACGGAATAACACCTGAACCGTATAAAAGCGGCACTTTTTCAAACAACATGTGTATCGCCAGCCAATTGGTGATTGCACCAGACAAAGCAAAGATACCGACAGTAGTAATAATCAGATTTTCTAACACCAAACCCAGAATAAGTAACAACAGGGCAACTACATTGGTTAGGATACTTTTGTTCAAAATCGCTCCTTAATAAATGGGTGTAAACAACGTGCGGACAAGCGCTGTTGTCACAAATTGGCGCTATGCTAGCAGGGTAGCGGGTAGGGTGACAACAGGATTTGCTAACGAATGAACTTCATTGGTTGGCAAAGATAAGTTAGAACAAACGTAGTTAGGAAATGAGCGGACGGCGTTTGCCCTCTCAGCAACTTTCAACTGGGGAAAGTGACCTCGTCGTGCTGAAAACCGCCGCCATTTCTCGGTATGTGGTCGTCCAATATAACCGTTTAATTTTCGAGAATGCCCCGCTGTATGATTTCATCAAAAGGCACGCTAGCGGGAAGCGTACCGAATGCTAGTCCCTGCTGTTTGTCCAATCGCGCTGAGCAAAATGCCTCAGCCATGTCTTTGTCATTCGCAGTTAAAAGCAAGGCACCTTGCAGTGCAAGTGCCATTTGTTCCACCACTAAACGACTGCGTATTTCAAGGGTGTCTTGATCATCGAAGGCTGCTTTAAGGGTTTTGAGATGGCAATCATAAGCGTTATTTTTGCCCGCGGCCCTTTGCAACTCAGCAAACAGCGCATTAATGGCCTCAGGCTCTTTGCGTAGCGCCCGAAGCACATCGAGACATTGTACATTGGCGCTGCCCTCCCATATCGAGTTCAACGGCGCTTGGCGATATAAACGCGGCAGAATGTTTTCTTCCACATAGCCAATACCGCCTAAACATTCTTGCGCTTCATTTACAAAGACGGGAGTACGTTTGCAGATCCAATATTTTCCAATGGCAGTGGCAATGCGTGAAAGGTGCGCCTCGTGTTGATTGGTGTTAGCCAAATCAACGGCGCGAGCAACGCGCATGGTTAAGGCTAAACTGGCGGCGACTTCTAAGGTCAAATCCGCCAGTACGTTTTTCATCAATGGTTGGTCTATAAGTTTTGCGCCAAAGGCCTCTCGGTGCTGAGTGTGATGCAGCGCTTGCATTAATGCTTGGCGCATTAAAGACGTTGAGCCAATCATGCAGTCAAGGCGAGTAAGGGATACCATATCAATAATAACGGGCACGCCTCGGCCTTCTTCCCCTACTAGATAGGCAGTAGCACCTTGAAACTCGACCTCTGAGGAAGCATTGCTCCAATCCCCTAATTTGTCCTTTAAACGCTGAATTCTGACGTGATTTAGCGAGCCGTCTTCTAAAATGCGAGGTAGCAGAAAGCAACTTAAGCCTTTTGTACTCTGCGCTAAAATTAGGTGGGCATCGCACATGGGCGCCGAAAAGAAAAACTTATGCCCAGTGATTCGGTAGCTTCCGTCAGCTTGAATGTCTGCGCGAGTGGTATTACGCCGTACATCAGAGCCGCCTTGTTTTTCTGTCATACCCATGCCCAAGGTGATACCACGCTTTTGACTTGCTGGTATTGAGCGAGGGTCATATTCGCCACTGATGACTTTATCTGTCCAGTAGTGTGGCAAATCCGGCGCATTTTTCAGGGCAGCCACACCTGCATGGGTCATGGTGAGTGGGCAAGTAGTCCCCGCATCCGCTTGGCTGTGCATAAATAGCAAAGCAGCCCTAATCACATGTGAACCTGATGTATATTCGTTTTTCCATGAATAAGCATGTACTTGGGCAGCCATCGCCTCGCCCATTAATTCGTGATAAGCCGGGTGAAACTCAACGTTGTCAATTCTGCGCCCATAGCCATCGAATGGCTGAAATTGTGGTTTGTTTTTATTGGCTAACTCGCCAGCATTCATGAGCTGGTCACCGGCAATATTGCCAAAGTCCGTTAATGTATTTGTAGGTAAGTCACTGTGGTTCTGCTGCACCGCATGCATCAACATTCGATCAGCAGACCAAAGATTATAAGGTGAAAGTACCTGAGGCTGGTTTTCAACCGTGTGAGTCGCATAGAGATCAAAATCTGACATAGCGCTTTCCAGTGTATGAGAATAATACAAAATTACATATATTGTTTTAATGTGTCAATAATTGTAATGTTTGTTTGATCTCGTTTATGGTGGGCTAAATACATATGTTTTTCCGAATGTTAATGGGCATTTATGACTGTATCTTAGAATCACTCACAAGCGATTCATTTCGAAGAGTAAAATTGTTTTCGAGCCGATTGCGTATTAACCTGTGCGCTCACTCGTCGGCGTTTAGTCATCCGTTTTGATCGGCTTTTACATAGAAGTGAAAGCTTAAATTATTAACTAAACCTTGAATTTACTTGTATCCAGAATAATCAGAGTGCTGTGCATTTATGTTGCCTCAATCGAAACCCACAAAGCCAATAAAAACCAGGCCTAGATCACTTTTATTGAATTTAATTGGCTCTAGGGGCAACGTAAAAATGAATGCCGCTAATGCAGTTCGGGTGGGAGCGTTGTTTGGTATTTCTGAAAACAATATTCGCGTCACACTCACTAGGTTAGTGTCTAATCATTTACTAAAAATCGTCGAGCGAGGCGATTATCAGCTTGGTTTGAAAGGTCAGCAGTTAGCCGCACACGTCAACGCGTGGCGAGAAGCAGAATCCAGCTTATGTGATTGGCAAGGTGATTGGGTTGTCGCCACAACCAACGGTTTAGGAAAAACCAATCGCAGTGCTTTGCGAATACGCCAGCGAGCATTGCACATGATGGGCATGCAGCAGCTTATAAACGATCTGTATGTACGGCCAAGTAATTTTGCGCAAGGGCCTGATTCTGTGCGTTCGAGGCTACTGGATCTCGGATTAGAGCCCACTGCTCCTGTATTTCGCGCCAGCGACTTTGCATCAGACTTGCAACAAAAAGCGAAAACCCTGTGGGATGCGAACGCCCTTGAAGCCGGCTATCGTCAAGGTTTGCAGAAGCTAGAGGATTCTTTGAATCGTCTGACCACACTAGCATTAGATGAGGCAGCTAAAGAGACTTATTTAGTGGGTGACAACGCACTGCAGCAACTTGTATTTGATCCGCTGCTTCCTGCACCGCTTATTGATGTGACACTTCGTCAGCGATTTAGAAACAAAGTGCGTGAGTATGATGAAGTGGGTGAACGTATTTGGTTTCGGTTTTTGGGCCAGTAAATATTATTTACAGTAGCAAAGCTTATGAGACTGTACAGGCACAAACAAATTGTTCTAAATCAAATGGGGAGAGATATTTTTAGCTAAGCTCAATGGGTGCGTTCATCTCATAAGGGCATTTATGGGCTGTCAGCCTATTGTCCGGTCACGCTATTTACCGGTTACACCATTATTCGGTCACGCCACTATCCGGTCACGCCACAATCCGGTCACGACGCTTCGCGAACATGATATTAAGCTTTGGCTCATAGTAAAAGGAAATCACATGACGACATTAATCAAGTTTATCCCTACCTTTATCCTTGCATTGCCGATTTGCCTCAGCGGGTTCACTGTTAATGCAAGCACCGTTAACGCTGAGGCATCGGCTCGAGAGAGTGAGGTAAAAGAAGCGCGTTTACTGATTAAAGAATTCAGTGAAACGCTCAAAAGCACGCTGTCTGCCGCCATTGAACAGGGCGGATTAATTAATGCGCTGGATGCGTGTCATATTGAAGCCCCTGCTATCTCATCTCGGCTTGCAGCGCAGTCAGGCTGGAAGGTTCAACGTACCCCATTAAAACCCCGCAATGTACTCAATAGTCCTGACAACTGGGAGTTAGCCAATCTACAACGCTTTGAGCAACGTAAAGAAGCGGGCGAGCCGGTAGCCAATATCGATACCTTTTCAACGATACAAGAAAAAGGGAAAATGGTTTTTCGCTATATGAAAGCCATTCCAACCGGCGGGCTGTGTTTAAATTGTCATGGCAACAGCGTAGCGCCCAGTGTGAAAGAAAAAATTGATGCGTTGTACCCTTATGATGAAGCACTGGGTTTCACCATGGGAGATATTCGCGGCGCATTCACGTTGAAAAAGGTGGAGTGAGATTATCATGACTGAATTCAGATAATATTTGCAGCACTCATGGTTAATTGGGGATAGACGAACAATTACCTGTTGGTGGTATTCATAAGTCGCTTAACAAAAAGAGTACCAGCATGAGTTACAAGCAGTTGGTTAAAGAACAAAAATATGAGATGAAGGCGCACTTACGCGAGGGTTTCAACTGGTGGAAAATAGGAAAGCGGTTGTGTGTCAGTTACAGAACCATCATTCTTGTGCATCCACGCCTTGTTCACCATCCGCTGGATGAATTATAAGAGCGCAATTATTAACTGGAATGGGTGGAGTGTAGCCAATGCATTGGCACTACTACTTAACATTCTGAGTGGTGTTTTTCCGCCGGTTATAGAATAACGCGCCCTACAAGCGATACTATTTTTGAACAGTCCCTGTTGAACATGGTTTTTCTAAGGGACCCTAGTATGCAAATATTATATTTTAACAGAAGACGAATATTGATAAGAAAAGTGGTCTTTTGGCTGATCAAGAGTGCTGAGATAAAGAGTAATGCACACGTGCAATTTGATGTGGCTTTGAGCGGTGATGGGCGCGGTGTCAAACGAGTGTTATTTACTTCGTTTGAAAACTAGCCTGTCGGTTTTAGCGTTAACAGGCTAGTAGGGTAATTATTGAAAACCAGCTTTATACGTCGGAATATGGCATGCCAACGTACTGAGTTGCGATCACCTGTTGACCTTCTTCATGTGACAGGTAGAAGTCCAGCTCAGATGCCATAAAGCGCTCAAATGTTTTATTGTCCATGTTATTAGCATCGCCGCCACAATCAGTAAATTCATGAAGCATATTGCTCATCCACCACGAGAAACGTTCGGCGTGCCAGACTCGGCGCAAGGCTATTTCTGAATATTGTTGGGAAGCATTAGTTGCACCTTCGTTGTACTCTTTTGTTAGCAAACGGTATAAGGTCGATACATCTGACGCTGCTAAATTTAGTCCTTTTGCACCCGTTGGGGGCACAATATGTGCTGCATCACCAACCAAAAATAGCTTACCTAGCTGCATCGGCTCACACACAAAGCTGCGTAACGGGGCAATACTCTTTTCGAGGCTTGGCCCGGTAATAAGATTATTCGCTGCTTCTTGAGGCAAGCGTTTTCTCAACTCATCCCAAAACCTTTCATCACTCCACTGCTCAACTTTGTCAGTTAAGGGTACTTGTAGGTAATAGCGAGAGCGTGACGATGAACGCATACTGGCCAGGGCGAATCCACGTTCCGTTTTGCAATAGATTAGCTCATCGCTGACAGGCGGAGTGTCGCTAAGTAAGCCTAACCAGCCAAAGGGATATACCCGTTCAAATTCGTTACGCTTTTCCTCTGGGATACTTTTGCGGGAGACGCCATGAAAACCATCGCAACCAGCAATATAATCGCATTCTAGTGTGTAATTAACACCATCTTGGCTAAAGGTAACTGTTGGATGAGCACTTTCGATATCGTGTAAGGAAACATCGCTGGCGCTGTAGTATGTGGTTAATGCTTTCGTTTCTCGGGCTTGCATGAGGTCACGAGTGACCTCGGTTTGTCCATAACACATGACGGTTTTACCATCCGTGAGCTTGTTTAAATCAATTCGATAAGGGGTGCCATAGTAACTAATTTCAAATCCATCGTGCACATGCCCTTCACCATCCATTCGCTCATTGACGTTTGCTTCTCTCAGCAAATCCACTAAGCCTTGTTCCAAAATCCCGGCGCGTATACGGCCTAGCACGTACTCACCCGATACGCGTTCAACGATGATGTTGTCGATCCCCTGTTTCGCCAAAAGTTGGCCTAATAATAATCCTGATGGTCCTGCACCGATAATGGCGACTTTTGTTTTAACGGTCTGCATTATGTTCACTCTTTGACTAACTCAGTGACTTAATCATCGAATAGTTAAACAAATTTTATAATTCAACTCTGTTGCATATTATTGTACTTTTGCGTCATGTTAATTTAATGTCATTACACGTTAAATTATGATTAATAGATATGTCGGCAAGTATTCCTTTTTATGATTTATATGGTGAATCCTTTATTCGTAAGGATGTTGGTTTGGCTCATGTAGAGGACATTGCTTTTCGAAGCCGTGGGTTAGGATGGGAAATTGAGCCTCACAGACATGACAAACTCACCCAAATAATTTGTACTTTTGATGACTCATGGGTTGTCCAACTTGATGATAAACGATATGAGCTAAGCGGAAACTGGTTGGTTTTAATCCCTGCTGGTGTGGTGCATGGCTTCGTATTTGAACCGAATATTCAGGGCTATGTCGTATCGCTAAACCAAGATGCATTAGAGGGGACTTGCGATGCCGACCCTCAATCGACTTTACCAGAACTTTTATGGGTGCCTTCGGTGATTGAGTTTCGTGACAGGCAGCAAATTGAGCGCTTCATGACTTATATTAAATTGCTCAAAGATGAACTGGTTAGCGCAGAAGCTGAGCAGGGATTAGCAATCAATCGACTGGTACAAATGATATTACTCACCGTTAAACGACAACAACATTTGCAAGCGGTGAGTGCAGGCTCAAGCGGACGGGAGTCAAAGGTTTTACTGGCGTTTCGGCACTTAATCGAACAGAACTATACAAAGCATCTATCAGTACAAGATTACGCCAAACAACTGCATGTCTCTGTGTCGACCCTTAATCGATTATGTCAAGGGCAACTAAATGAATCACCTAAATCAATTATTCATCAAAGGTTAATTAGCGAAGCGAAACGACGGCTGATATATACGCGTCAGAGTGTCGAGGAAATAGCATATACTTTGGGTTACAAAGAGCCTGGCTATTTCAGTCGATTTTTTAAATTAGGTGTGGGTATGAGTGCTGGAATGTACCGTAAAACCAGTGTGATCTCATAGATGGCTTATCTCATCAAACCGTAGCGGTTTGTTCATAGTGAGATTCAATGATTTCTAAGAACCGACGTTGAATATGAGTCGCTTGCCAATTTTTCCGCATACTCAAGCCTATTTCGCGGTTTGTGTCTGCCAATGGCATAGGGCATACCGCCAATAAACCATTTTTAACTTCGACGTCGACTTGTCTGGCTGGCAATAAGGCGGCTCTTTCACTGTTGAGCAGTAATCCACGTATGGCGACCATGGCGCTACACTCTATTACTTGCTCGGGGGGCACTAAGCCTCGGCTGTTAAACAATTCATCAAATACTAAGCGAGCAGGTACACCTTTTCCTGGTACCACCCATTTCAGGCTTTGCAATTCTGTGTTTGACAAGGTTGCACGCTTTGCAAATTTGTGGCCCGCTTTAACCACCAAACTCAAGGGATCATCAAATAGTTTATGTTGCTTTATATCATTATGGGGGAGGGGATATCGTAACGCACCGACGATCACGTGTAACTGGCCATGCAATAGGTAATTGACTTGTTCTTCATAAGGCCCATCAATGATACTGACCTGCGCTAGCGGAAATTCATCTAGTAATTGCAGAACACAGCGAGGCACAATTTCAGTGCGGGCCAAGGGGAGGCTGCCAATGCGAATTGAACCATTCATGCGACCGTTAACCTCGCCAATTTCTTCAAGACCTTGAGATAGTTCAGCGAAAAATAAGCTCGCATAACGTGTTAGCTGACGAGCTCGCCATGTGGGCTCTACTCCGGTGGGAGAGCGCTGGAATAAGCACTGCTCACATAGGGTTTCTAAATCTTTAATAGAGCGGTGCAGGGTCGGCTGAGTTAATCCCATCTGTATAGCCGCAGCAGTATAGCTTTGTAATTCAGTGATGGTAATGAGGGCTTTTAGCTGCCGGCTACTGACTGAGCGCACAAAGGAGTGCATTTTCGGCTTATCAGCGTTAAACAACATAGCGCCTGCATACTGTAAATGCTTGAAAGCGCGATCTGCTCGGTTTAAGAAGCGAGCACCGTTTTCGGTACAATACATACCTGAGTTAGTACGACTGAAAAGTGTTAGTCCAAGAGTTGCTTCAAGTTTATTAATACCCTGAGTTAGCGCAGATTGGGTTAAATGAATCTGTTTTGCTGCTGCACTAATGGTGCCTGAGTTCTTTATTTCTAACGCGCAAAGCAAATGCCTAAGATTAAATTTCATATCTATTTAACTAGCTTGTTTTTTATTCATTATAGAAAAAACTAATGGTGAGTGTCATCTTTTTAAACAGTTTTTTAACGAACTGTACGCCATACTCATTTCGCAATTTTATTTTAATAGGTGAAGCCATGGCAATCTGTGTAACTGATACTCCTCGTCCTGATAAAGCTCTCGTGGCTAAATACCAAGGGTTTGAAGTCGCCACCGTGCATGAAGCACAAGGTCGTAAAGGTTTACTTGCTGACTATATGCGTCCGATTTACAAACCCGCTAAAGTAGCAGGCCCAGCAGTGACTTGCGAAGTGGCGCCAGGAGACAATTGGATGATCCATGTTGCGGTTGAACAATGTCAACCGGGTGATGTGTTAGTGGTCAAACCGACAAGTCCAAGTGTGGATGGTTTTTTTGGTGATTTACTGGCTACTTCACTTAAAGCGCGCGGTGTACTCGGGTTGATCATTGAAGGAGGGGTGCGTGATACCGCTACCTTAACGGCAATGAATTTTCCGGTGTGGTCAAAATCGATATTCTCACAAGGTTGTGTGAAAGAAACTATTGCCAACGTTAACGTACCCGTCATGTGTGCAGGTGCTTATATTCGCCCAGGTGACATGATAGTGGCAGACGAAGACGGTGTTGTGGTCGTAGCGCTCGAAGAAGCTGATAATGTGCAAACCAAAGTAGAGCAACGCATGGAAAATGAAGAATCTAAGCGTGTCCGTTTTGAAAACGGCGAGCTAGGGCTTGATATTTACAATATGCGCGAGCGACTTGCAGCTAAAGGCTTGGTTTACGTTAAGTACAACGAGCAATAAGCATGTCTGAAACACATCTTCAAAAAGCAATTCCGTGTTACATCATGCGTGGCGGCACCTCTAAGGGATTATATTTTCTGGCAGAGGACTTGCCAGCTGATCCCATTGAGCGTGATGACGTGTTGCTAAGATTAATGGGGTCCCCCGATGAACGCCAAATCGACGGTTTAGGCGGCGCACATCCGTTGACGAGTAAAGTGGCTATTGTGAGTCAATCAAGCCGTGATGACGCTGATGTTGATTACTTGTTTTTACAAGTGTCTGTGGATAAAGCACAAGTCAGTGACACGCAAAACTGTGGGAATTTACTCGCAGGTGTTGGCCCTTTCGCCATTGAAAAGAAACTGCTTACAGCCTCTGAACCCTACACCGATGTGCGCATTCATATGCTCAATACTGGGGCTAATGCGGTGACGCGAGTTGACACTGCGCACGGTATCGTTAATTACTCAGGCGAAGCTGCGATCGACGGCGTACCGGGTACTGCAGCACCAGTCTTAATTGATTTTTTAGACATTGCAGGCTCAAGCTGCGGAACACTTTTCCCTACTGGGAACGCCCAGGATGTCATTTTAGATTTTCCCGTCACATGTATTGATAATGGGATGCCTGTGGTACTGCTAAACGCAGAGTCATTTGATTTGAGTGGGGCCGAAACCCCCACTGAATTAGAGGCGAATCAATCACTTAAAGACAGGATTGAGGCCATTAGGCTTGAAGCTGGTAAATTAATGAATCTGGGCGATGTGAGCAAGAAAACCGTACCCAAAATGTCTCTGATATCCCCAGCCTTGAAAGGCGGGGTTTTGAATACCCGGACCTTTATCCCACATCGAGTACATGAAGCGATAGGTGTTTTAGGTTCGGTAAGTGTTGCTACTGCCTGTGTTTTAGAGGGCACCGTGGCCAGTGATTTGATTCAACAAACATTTGACGACGGCACGATTAGCATTGAAATTGAGCATCCCACTGGGCAGTTTACTGTTGAAATGGAAGTGGTGGGCAGTGTCAGTATTACCGAGTTTACCGTGCAACGGGCAGCGCTTTTACGCACAGCTCGATTGTTGATGCGCGGCGAAGCTATGCTACCAAGCCAATAATCTGGCTGATTAAAACATGTTGTTTTTAGCTCAGACACTTTAGACCCGCAGAATTGAGGAGAGAAATATGATCATCGATTGCCATGGCCACTATACTACCGCGCCAGAGCCTTTACAGTTGTTTCGCCAAGCGCAGATCAAGGCTTATCAGGAAGGTGCAGCCCTACCGGAAGTCCCACATATTAGCGATGATGAAATTCGCGAGAGCATTGAAAAAAATCAAATAAAATTACTAGATGAACGTGGTCTTGATATGACGATTTTTTCTCCACGTGCCTCAGCAATGGCTCATCATGTGGGCGATGAAGCCGTATCGAAACAATGGACTAGTGCCTGCAACGATTTGATAGCTAGGGTTGTCGAGTTATACCCAGAGCGTTTCATTGGCGTGTGCCAGTTACCCCAATCGATCGGTGTGCCGATTAAAAACTCAATTGAAGAGTTAGAGCGCTGCGTAAAAGAAAAAGGTTTTGTTGGTTGTAACCTAAATCCCGACCCTTCGGGTGGACACTGGAATTCGGCACCATTAACCGACGCTAGTTGGTATCCCTTCTACGAAAAAATGGTTGAGCTAGATGTGCCGGCCATGATCCACGTGTCAGGCTCGTGCAACCCTAATTTTCATGCTACGGGTGCCCACTACATGAACGCCGATACCACGGCTTTCATGCAGTTTTTAGAAGGAAATTTGTTTAAAGACTTTCCTAATTTACGTTTCATTATTCCACATGGCGGCGGGGCAGTACCTTATCACTGGGGGCGCTATCGTGGTTTGGCGGATATGATGAAACAACCACCACTGCGTGAGCATGTAATGAAAAATGTGTATTTTGATACCTGTGTTTATCATCAGCCCGGTATCGATTTGCTGTTTAACGTTATCGATATTGAAAACATACTTTTTGGATCTGAAATGATTGGTGCGGTGCGTGGAATAGACCCCGAAACGGGCCACTATTTCGACGATACAAAGCGCTATGTGGACAGTCTAAATTTGACGGATACAGAGCGTAGTAAAATATATTCGGGCAATGCGCGTCGGGTTTATCCAGGTCTAGATAGAAAATTAAAAGGCATGGGGTTATGAGCGCATTTAACAAAGATGCTGATTGGCTAGATTGGCATCCGTCCCCCTCCAAACCAAAATTTGTTGTGCCTAATGGCGCGGTGGATGCCCATTGCCATGTATTTGGTCCTGGTGCTGAATTTCCGTTTGCTCCTCAGCGCAAATACACCCCTTGCGATGCGTCCAAAAAACAATTATGGGCATTACGAGACTACTTGGGTTTTAGTCGTAACGTAGTCGTCCAAGCGACGTGCCACGGGGCAGACAATAGAGCACTCGTCGATGCACTGCTGGCTTCCAATGGTCTAGCTAGAGGTGTGGCCACTGTTTCGGAAGACGTGACAGATACAGAACTCGACGCACTTCACCAAGCCGGCGTAAGAGGCGTGCGATTTAACTTTGTTAAGCGTTTAGTTGATGCTTTACCTTTTGATTCCTTAAAGCGCATTGCTGCGAGAATTAAGGAGCTAAATTGGCACATTGTTATTTATTTTGAAGGTCAGGAACTGCCAGAGCTTTATGACTTCTTTACGAGTTTACCAACTACTGTGGTAGTCGATCATATGGGACGACCTGACGTTACTAAGCCTCTGGATGGTCCTGAATTTTCGTTGTTTCTAAAATTGATGCGTGAAAACGAAAATTTTTGGTCAAAGGTTAGTTGTCCAGAGCGTATATCAGTTGCCGGACCATCAAAGCATTATATGGATGTTATCCCATTCGCCCGCACCGTAGTGGAGCAGTTTTCACAGCGCGTATTGTGGGGGACTGATTGGCCGCATCCAAATATGAAAACGCACATGCCTGATGATGGTCAATTAGTCGACATTATTCCGCTTATTGCCCCGACAACTGAATTGCAACAGAAGTTGCTTATCAGTAACCCAATGCGCCTTTACTGGCCTGAACAGAGCATTAAATCTTAAGGAATAAAAATGTCTTTAGATAAGCCTTATCAAAAAATCCCTGGTACTACCGTATTTGATGCGGAAATGGGGCGGCGTGGTTATCACCTAAATCAATTTTGTATGTCGTTAATGAAAGCTGAAAATCGGGCTTTATTCAAAGCAGACGAGCGTGCTTATTTAGATAAATGGGATATGACAGAAGAACAAAAGCAAGGTGTTCTTTCTCGTGATTACAACCGCATGATGGCAAGCGGCGGGAATATCTATTTCCTGGCTAAAATATTCTCCAGCGATGGGCTTAGTTTTCAGTTTGCAGCGGCTACCATGACAGGCATGAGTCAACCTGATTATGCACAAATGATGCTTGATGGTGGGCGCGCCCCCGAAGGCAACATGTTCGAAGGAGATAAATAATGGCTAAGATTACAGCTGGTGTGGCTACTTCACACGTGCCCGCTATAGGTGCTGCCATCGATAATGGCAAAACAACTGAACCTTATTGGCAGCCTTTGTTTGCCGGATACGATTTTGCTAAAGAATGGATTAAGCAAGAGAAACCCGACGTAGTGATTTTGGTTTATAACGACCATGCCTCTGCGTTTGACATGAATATTATTCCAACTTTTGCGTTAGGCTGCGCACCGTCGTTTTCCCCTGCCGATGAAGGATGGGGGCCACGGCCTGTGCCTGATGTTGTTGGTTACCCTGAACTTGCAGCACATATTGCCCAATCTGTGATTCAGCAAGATTTCGACTTAACCATAGTGAATAAGATGGATGTGGATCACGGCTTAACGGTGCCACTATCATTGATGTTTGGTCAGCCCGAGGCTTGGCCATGTAAGGTGATACCGCTGGCCGTTAACGTGGTGTTGTATCCAGCACCATCGGGTAAACGATGTTATGCCTTAGGTAAAGCCATTCGTAATGCGGTTGAAAGTTTCGATGAAGATGTAAATGTACAAATCTGGGGCACGGGTGGCATGAGCCATCAGTTGCAAGGCCCTCGAGCAGGCTTGATTAATCAAGAATTTGATAATGCCTTCTTGGATCGTATTGTTGACGATAGCGACAACTTATCCGAGATGCCGCATTTTGATTATTTGAATCAAGCGGGTTCTGAAGGTGTTGAGTTGGTCATGTGGCTAGTGATGCGCGGAGCATTGAACGACAAGGTAAAACTTAAAAAGCGTTTTTACCATGTACCTGCGTCAAACACCGCTGTCGGCCATCTCGTTTTAGAAAATGATTAGGAGTGAATAATGAAAGTAATAATTGTAGGCCCTGGCGCTTTTGGAATTAAACACTTAGATGGCATTAAGAATATTAACGATGTTGAAGTGGTCGCCTTAGTCGGACGTTCCGCTGAAAAAACACAAAAAGTGGCGGATGAATATGGCATCCCACACATTTTTACAGATTTAGCCGAAGCGCTGAAAATCGACGCTGACGCCGTTATTTTATGTACACCGACCCAGCAACATGCTGAGCAATCAATTCAATGTATGCAAGCTGGCAAACACGTACAGGTTGAAATCCCTTTAGCGGACTCGTGGGCGGATTCTCAAGCGGTAGTTAAAGTACAGGAAGAGACAGGCAAGGTCTGTATGGTCGGTCATACGCGACGCTTTAACCCCTCTCACCAATGGGTTAATCAGCGCATCACGGCTGGCGAACTGAATATTCAACAGATGGACGTGCAAACTTATTTCTTCCGTCGTAAAAATATTAATGCGAAGGGGGAAGCTCGTTCATGGACTGACCATTTATTGTGGCACCATGCTGCCCACACAGTTGATTTATTTGCTTATCAAGCGGGCAGTAAAATAGTTAAAGCCAACGCAGTGCAGGGGCCGATTCACCCTGAACTGGGGATTGCATTGGATATGTCAATTCAGTTACAAGCGGAAAATGGTGCTATTTGCACCTTGTCATTGTCATTTAATAACGATGGTCCTCTTGGTACTTTCTTTCGCTACATCTGTGACAATGGCACTTATATCGCACGTTATGATGACTTATTTGACGGCAAAGAGAACAAAATAGATGTGTCGAATGTCGCTGTGTCAATGAATGGTATAGAGCTACAGGACAGGGAATTCTTTACTGCTATTAAAGAAAATCGAGAACCCAACTCGAGCATTGGTCAAGTACTGGCTTGCTATAAAGTTCTGCACGATCTTGAACAGCAACTTGTATAACAAGGTAAGTTAATATCAGGGGATAAAAGTGAAGCAACGTATTATTGCGCAACAACAGGTATCAGACGTTGGTTTAGGGTGCATGAATTTAAGCCATGCCTATGGGCACCCATTAAGCGAGTCGGAAGCGGCCCGGGTTGTCGCTGAAGCCCTAGAATGTGGCATAACTCATTTCGATACCGCGGCGTTATACGGCTTTGGCAAAAACGAAATTTTGTTAGGAAAATTGCTTAAGCCACATCGAAAGAACCTCTTTCTAGCGAGCAAATGTGGCATGACTGGTGTTAGCGGTAAGCGCGTTATCGATGGTCGCCCTGAGACATTGCGTCAAACCCTAGAGACGTCACTGACTAGCCTACAAACTGATGTTATAGACTTGTACTATTTGCATCGCTGGGACAAAAGCGTTCCTATTGAAGACAGTGTTGGCGAGCTATCTCGCATGGTTGACGAGGGCAAAATAAGAGCGGTTGGGCTCAGCGAGGTATCATCGAAAACCTTGCGGAAAGCCCACGCTGTTCACCCCATTGCTGCGCTTCAAACCGAATATTCGTTGTGGAGCAGAAACGCAGAAATTTCTGTACTCGATACCTGCGTCGAACTTGGCACGGCATTCGTGGCATTTTCACCATTGGCTCGTGGGTTTCTTAGTGGAAAGGTAACTGACATAAACGCATTGGTGGACGGTGATATACGCAAAAACATGCCTCGATTTCAGGCTTATCATATGCAACAGAATCTACCCTTGTTGACTGAACTTCGTTCGATGAGTACAGAGCTGAACTGCAGCATGGCACAATTGAGCCTTGCCTGGTTACTGCATCAAAGCGATCACATACTTCCCATACCAGGTACCACGCAGATTTCACATTTACGGGACAACATCGCAGCGTCTGATATATCACTTTCACATTTTCAGATAGAAAAATTAGCTCAACTATTCGATCATCAAAATATCAGTGGCCCTCGGTATCCTGCTAACACTCAGCTTGAAATAGACACAGAAGAGTTCTAAGTAACACCGAGACCAAAGAATGAGCACGCCCCAATTGCGCGTCTTTTGCGCTTTTCTAGCGATTGTTAGTTTCACAAGCATAGCTCAGCAGCCCATAGGCGTTCAGTTAGGTGGGCATTTAATGGTCGATTATGACCACTTTGATGCAAATTTTGTCGATGTGGCAAACGCAGCTAATAGTCATTTAGAATTGCGACGTGTTCGTTTGGCACTTGCTTCTCAATTATCGAAAAGCTTAAGTGCGAACTACTCTGTTGAACTTACACAAGACCTCGATGTTAAAGCCGCCTTTATTAAATACACAGGTTGGGACATCGCCAATATCACCATAGGAAGGCAGAAGGAGGGTTTTGGATTTGAAAGGCTAATGGGGGCCAGAAACTTTATTATGATTGAGCGGGCTATGGCGACCACAGTGATTTCGCCCGGTCTTTCGTATGGTGTTAACTTTGCTGGTAGTCGCGGAGAATTAAGTTGGCAATTAGGTTATTTCCAGAAAAACGATGCTGACAACGGTGAGTCGGTCACGGGGAGACTGGCATGGACACCTTGGCACACAGACAATGGCTTGATACATGTAGGGATCGCATCCAGCCAACGCCGTATGCACGGCGATACATATAGCATAAATAGAAAAGTGGAGGTCGGTAGTGCTGATCCAATCATCAAAAGTCGCAAGATTGTAGCGGATTCTGTCTCACAGACCGGCTTCGAGTTTATGTGGCAAACAATGGCTTTCTCAACATTACGGAATGGCAAACATCAACAGTAAGTGCAGTTGATGGCAGCGAATATCTGTATCAGGGGGGGTATAGTCTTATGGCTTATAGCTTATCTGGGAAAAACAGAAAATTTGAAGAAGGCATTCTTGGAGGGATCGATAGCAGCCATTGGGAAGTGACAATGCGATATAGTCAGATGGCGCTGGTGGAAGAAAATGACCAAGTTAATACAATATCGATTGGACTCAATTACGTTGTAAAAAATGACCTTAAGTTCATGGTTAACTTTATTAAGGCACGCATTACAGAGGATGGTGCGCAGCGTAAATCTGGAGAGGCAATTTCACTGCGAGTACAATACCACTATTGACTTTTTTAGCGCGAAGTTCACACTGTTCGAATCTGTCAAATGAGTCTGGGAAAGGTTCATTTACCAAGCTGCTCATCTGTGTTTAGTACCACTAAATCAACTAAATTCGTAAAAATGAAGATTTTTGGAAATTGATGTAATGAAATATTCAGCAATGACATCGTCACTGACGATAGTGATTTCATACTGACAACTTCTACCTAAACAGTCTTTTTAAAAAGGACAAAATCAAAGTATTTTGTCGGACTGCGTTGAAACCAGCTCATTCGAGCCGGTTTCAAACTTTAATTAGAACGCACAAATAAACATTTTTAAATCAATGGCTTATTCGACCGTGACACTTTTCGCGAGGTTTCGAGGTTGGTCTACATCTGTGCCTTTGATAATCGCTACGTAGTAGGACAGTAGCTGTAATGGCAGGGTGTAGATAATTGGGGCGATGGCCGCTTCACAGTGTGGTACGTTGATCACGCGCATGGTTTTGTCGCTCTTAAAGTGGGCTTCTTTATCGGCGAATACATACATGATGCCGCCGCGGGCACGCACTTCTTCTACGTTTGATTTTAGCTTTTCTAACAGCTCATTATTGGGAGCGACTACGATGACCGGCATTTCATCATCGATTAAAGCAAGTGGACCATGCTTTAATTCGCCAGATGCGTAGGCTTCTGCGTGAATGTAGGAAATTTCTTTGAGCTTAAGCGCGCCTTCCATAGCGATCGGGTATTGATCGCCACGACCTAGGAATAAGCTGTGGTGTTTGTCGGCGAACTCTTCGGCTAAATCCTTGATGCCTTGGGTGAGGCTTAGGGTTTCTTCCAGTTTGCTTGGCAAGCTATGTAAACCATCAACAATGGCTTTGTGATCGGCCTCTGTCATGCCGTTATGTTTGCCTAATGCTAACGTCAACATTAAGAAACCGGTTAACTGGGTGGTAAATGCTTTGGTCGACGCCACGCCGATTTCTGCCCCTGCAAGGGTCATAAAAGCGAGGTCAGATTCACGCACAAGTGATGAGCCTGGCACGTTACATATGGTTAAGCTTGAGGTGTAGCCTAAGCTTTTTGCTAGGCGCAAAGCGGCTAGGGTATCAGCCGTTTCACCTGACTGAGAAATGGTGACTAGCAAGCTGTTGGGGTGAACGAATGATTTGCGGTAGCGAAACTCAGAAGCGATTTCAACGTTACATGACACATTGGCGTATTCTTCTAACCAATATTTGGCGGTCATGCCTGAGTGGTAGCTGGTACCACAGGCAACAATTTGTACGTGCTTGATGTTGGCAAGCACTTCGTCCGCATCTTGACCAAAAATATTCGGGCTGATGTCATGTTCACCCAAACGGCCCTGTAAACAGTTGCGCACGACTGAAGGCTGCTCATGAATTTCTTTAAGCATGTAATGGCGATAGCCTGCTTTATCGCCAGCATCGTGTTCTACATCTGATTCAACAATATCGCGCTCGACGACTTGACCGCTTTGATCGTACACGGTGACACTGGTGCGGGTCACTTGGGCTACATCGCCTTCTTCAAGGTACATAAAGCGACGAGTTACAGGCAGCAATGCCATTTGGTCTGAGGCGATAAAGTTTTCACCGATAC
The DNA here is from genome assembly GCF_056173245.1 of Paraglaciecola sp. QJM3NY_14. Lineage (NCBI taxonomy): Bacteria > Pseudomonadati > Pseudomonadota > Gammaproteobacteria > Alteromonadales > Alteromonadaceae > Paraglaciecola > Paraglaciecola sp. QJM3NY_14. The sequence continues at coordinate 4,638,596 of NZ_CM149664.1, read as the reverse complement.
CAAAACCAATCACGAGTGGGCTACCTGAACGGGCAACAATCATGCGCTCTGGATCGTGCTTATCAACAATAACCGTGCCATATGCCCCATCAAATTTACTCACAGCCATTTGCACCGCTTGCAGTAAATCTACCCCCTGATCTAGTTCATAATGTACCTGATGCGCAATGGATTCGGTGTCAGTGTCAGACGTGAAACCATAGCCTTTGGCTGATAGTTCAGCACGCAGGTGTTGGTAGTTTTCGATGATACCGTTGTGCACGACCGCAATGCGCTCACTTGAAAAATGCGGGTGAGCATTGGCTTCGGTCACTCCGCCATGAGTAGCCCAGCGCGTGTGGGCAATACCTACACTGCCTTTGGCTGGATTGTTATGTAAGGCGTCGGCCAGCTCTTTTACTTTACCAATGCGACGAGTGCGGGTTAAGTTACCCTCGTTATCGAGTAAGGCAACACCAGCAGAATCGTATCCGCGATATTCAAGGCGTTTTAGCCCTTCAAGTAAAATTTCTACTACGTTACGTTCGGCTATTGCGCCAACAATCCCACACATACGTTATGCTCCAAATGACTTAGTTGTTGCGCAAATAACCTTCACGCCCTGTTGTTCAATATGTTGTTTATCGCTTTGAGCAATTAAGTCATCGGTAACCAGTACCGATATCGCCTGCCAAGGCAATTCAACATTAGGTATTTTTCGTTGTAGTTTTTCTGATTCAGCCATGACCACGACCTCGCTAGAGACTTCAGCCATGACTTGGGTTAGTTGGGTCAATTCGTTGAACGTGGTTGAGCCCTTTTGTAAATCGAGACCTGCTGCGCCGATAAAGGCCTGGTCGAAATTGTATGCACGCAGCACTTGTTCAGCCATTTTGCCTTGAAATGCATGTGATTGAGGATCCCACGTGCCACCTGTCATCAACACCTTTGGCTCGTTTTCGGTTTCCAGCAGTGAATTGGCTACATGCAGTGAGTTTGTCATGACGACCAAACCTAGCTTACTTGCCAGCTCAGGAATTAGGGCCGCTGTGGTGCTGCCACTATCAATGATGATGCGGTTATGATCTTTAATTAAGGTGGCGGCGGCTTTCGCAATCGCTATTTTACGCGCAGACAATTTTTCACTGGATAATTCAGAGGAGTCTTGCGGCAGCGGCACTGCTCCGCCAAATTTGCGCAATAAAAGACCGTTGTTTTCAAGCTCAGTGAGATCTTTACGGATAGTGACCTCTGAGGTAGAGAAAAGCTTCGCCAGTTCATCCACCATCACTTCGCGATGTGAGTGAAGACGGTCGACAATCGCTCGACGTCGTTGTTGTGTGTTTCGTTTTTGCATATTTCGAAATATATATGTTTCGAAATGAAAGATAAAGCCTTTCTTTTGCATCTTATACTAAGGTGTTAGATACAAAAAAACCTCCAAGGGGGTCGGAGGTTTCACTTATTCTACCTTCAACATTTATTCTGGCTTTGTAGGACGTTGCCAACCACTGACGTTTCGCTGTTTTGCTCGAGCAATCGCTAATTCTTGATCGGCGACCGTTTTCGTTACCACCGAGCCCGCACCAACGGTAGCCATATTACCAATCTGAACAGGGGCAACTAAGGCACTGTTAGAACCAATAAATGCGCCGTCGCCAATAATGGTTTTAGACTTGTTTACACCATCGTAGTTACAGGTGATGGTACCTGCACCGATGTTGGCGCCTATTCCAACGGTAGTATCACCTAAGTAAGTTAAATGATTGGCTTTTGAGCCTTTGCCTAGTGTGGTTTTTTTCATCTCGACAAAGTTGCCAACGCGTGCATTTTCGTGCATCACCGCACCTGCGCGTAAGCGTGCGTATGGGCCAACCGAGCAGTTTTCACCAACTATGGCTTGATCGAGCATGCTGTTGGCTTCGATAGTCGCGCCATCTGCAATTTCACAGTCTTTAAGTATGCAGTTGGGGCCTATAGTGACATTGGAGCCAATTTTGACGGTGCCTTCGATAACCACATTCACGTCTATGCTGATGTCTTGGCCCACTATGATGTCGCCCCTCAAGTCAAAACGGTGGGGGTCAAGTAAACTAACACCTTGCATCATCAGCTCTTGAGCTTGTTCAAATTGAAATGCGCGCTCGATAGCGGCCAATTGCTTGCGGTTATTGATGCCTTCGACCTCAATTTCACTGTTTGGCTGAGCCGCTTTAATGACTTTTCCTTTATTGGCTGCCATTTCAATGACATCGGTAAGGTAGAATTCACCTTGGGCATTGTTGCTATTTAAATTCGCAAGCCAGCGCTTTAAATCTTTGCCATTAAGTACCATCATACCTGTGTTTATTTCACAGATTTGACGCTGGGCGTCGCTGGCATCTTTATGCTCAACAATCGCGGTAACATTGTCGCCTTGGCGAATAATACGCCCCATGCCTGTTGGGTCAGCAACGTTGACAGTCAGTAATGCGACATCGGCATTGTTTTTTACTTGCAACAAATTATGCAGGGTATTGGCTTTGATAAGGGGAGCATCGCCAACAAGAATAAGCACATCTTCATCATCAGAAATATGTGGCACCGCTTGCTGCACAGCGTGGCCAGTGCCCAACTGTTCTGCTTGTAAGCACCAATTGAGCGCATTGTGGCCCAAAGCTTGTTGTAGTTGCTCTGCCTGATGGCCGTATACTAAATTGATAGAAGCGGCACCTAATTGATGTACGGTGTCAATGATGCGCTGCACCATAGGTTTTGCGCCAATAGGGTGTAAAACCTTCGGCATGGAAGACTTCATGCGAGTTCCCTTACCTGCTGCGAGTATTACCACTGAAAATGCCATTTAGTATCCTGAGTCATTTAAATTCCAAGGTATTTTACTGATGCAAGCAAAAACTACCAGCGCTTGATCTCTGTTAGGCTTCAAGACGTATCTTTTTTATTGGTTAACGAACCAAACTAAGATTTTGCAACCAAAGTACAATGGGTTTACTTTTGATGCTTGCGTATAGTGTTCTCATTGGGGTAACTTTACCTACCTTTTTGCTTTGACCGATAGGTTATATGGTAATAGATGTGTTTTACTGCATAAATGTGTTGTCAATTTTTAATTTAGTTGGTTAAACACATGTGTTTAGTTTAACGTGAACAAATAATCAGTAATGCTACAGTTAATGAATAACAGGGCAGGCTGATAAGCAGTTTTTTGGTTTATTTTATACAGGGTAGTTTGTGAATATCTTTCGAACATTACATCGCAGTATTTTGCTGCTCTTCGTCGTTGTGGTTGTATCCATCGTTACTTTGGTGCACTTTAGCGTGTCTAAAATCGTCGCGGAGCAAAGCCGTGCTCAGCAGCAGTCTCATTCTCCAGCCGTAGAGCTCATTGTGCAGCAACTAATGAAGCCGCTGCATATTTCTGAAACCCTTGTTAAAGCAAAGGAATTGCAAGATCTCATGGGCGCACAGAGCGTTGATGAAGACGCGGTGTTTGCTAGCCTTAAACGCTTGCACCGTGAATTTGGAATGAATTTCTTTATCGCCAGTGAAAAGAGTCGTCGCCAATACTATTCCGATGGCACAATCACGGAATTGGTTGAAGGGGACGTGAGTTGGTATTTTAAATATAAAGAGTCAGCTCAGAATGAAATAGCCGATATTGGTAAGTGGGAAGACACTCACTTTTATATCGATTTAAAAGTCTTTGATGAAGATCAGAATTTTCTTGGGTTTTTCGGTGTAGGTAAAAGCCTAAGAAGCTTTTTGGATATTTTCGCGCGTTACAAAGAAACCTATGGTTATGATTTTATCTTTGCGGACCAAGACAGAAACATCACCTTGTCGTCTGATCCTAAATTAGTCGCGGCTAATTCAAAGTTTACCAATTTAACGGAATTGCCTTGGTTTAAAGATTTGTCGGAAGAGGAGCAAGCGGGCTCGCTTAATAATTTATTGGTTAAAATAAACGGCTATGATTTCTTAATCGCTGAATTAAATATTCAACCTTTTGATTGGACGCTGTATTTAATGACGCCTCTTGAGTCGCGTCAAACAGAGATAAGCCGAGGCTTTATTTTCAGTATAGTGACCTTGTTGGTGCTTATTTTTGGTCTATTTTTGATCATATATAACCTGTTGTATTACTTCAAAAAAGACATGCAAAAGACCCGTCAAATAGACGTGTTAACTGAATTGCCCAATCGCGCTAGCATGTCCCTTAAGTTCGATGGCTTGATGTACGAAAAATCTTCTGTCAGCTTGGTGCTTATTAATCTCGATAATTTTAAATCTGTGAATGAAACCCATGGGCGTAAGGCTGGGGATATTGTGTTACGCCAAATCGCGTCAATGTTGCAGTTAGAGCTTAGAGAGCAAGATATTATTGGGCGATGGGGTGGTGAAGAGTTCTTGTTGCTACTGCCCAATACCGGCCCTCATGAGGCGGTAGATGTAGCAGAAACCGTACGTAATCGCCTAGCCAATATGACGATAACAACAGGTAGCATGTCTATTCAAATGACGGCCAGTTTTGGTGTGTCGTTTACGGCTATACCTCGGGCCATAAATGAAGTGATTGCCGCTGCCGACGATGCGCTTTTTGCCGCTAAGCGGGAAGGACGAAACGTGGTGCGCCTGCAATTGATTGAGGAGCATTAATTCTTCAAACTTGCATTGCAAGGTTGAGTGCCTGGTGCGTTATATATGGCTATGCAGATATATTTTAGTTTGCATAGCCAATAAGGCATTACACCGCAGGTTTGGCTTTTAACCTACGTTTTGCTATCACGCGGCTTGCCACTCCGGTGACGAGTAACACACCGCATATCACTAATATCACGCCTACCCACATCGAAGGTGTTAAGGTCTCATTTAATAGGACAATCCCCCACAGAATACCGAAGGCTGGAATTAGGTAAGCCACGGTTAGGGCATTGCTTGGGCCGACTTTGGCGATTAATCTGAAGTACATCAAATAAGCTAATGCAGTGCAAAGTGCACCAAGAGCAATGGCATCAACCCAACTGCTTGGCGAAGGAAGCGTGCTAGGCATTAACCAAATATTCAGTGGTAACAGACACAGTGTTGCTGCAAACAAACTGCCTGCGGCTAGCGCCATTGGACCCACTGCGCTGAGGTGTTGCTTAGTAAAGCAGCCAGCATAGCCGTATAGGGCGGTGGCAACTAAAGTCGCTAAAGTGGGCAAAATGGAAATGCCGTCAAATGCGGCGGCCTGCGCTGCACTAAGCACTGCCACCCCAAGAAAACCAATCAACAACCCCAGTACTGCAATGCTAGGTATGCGCTGCTTTAACCACAACCAGCCAATCATTGCCCCGAACATAGGGGCTGTAGCGTTCATCACAGAAGCATATCCAGCTCCTATGTGTAATAAACTGTAGCTAAATAAACAAAATGGTATGGCAGTATTGGTTAACCCGACTATTAAAATACCGCGCCAATGCTCGGTTATTTGTCTGATTGCGACGCGATTGCACACAAATGGCAGCAAAATGAGGCTGGCAATACTTGCTCGCATGGTGATTAAGCTTATTGGACCAAATTCAGGCGTGGCGGTGCGAGTGAAAATAAATGCGGCCCCCCAAATGCTTGCAAGCAAGACTAGCTCGATAAAATCGCGTAATTGCATTTAACCTCCCTGTACTATTCAGCTAATTTTTGCTGGTGATGCGTTGAATTGTGGGTTCTCTAGACTCAGTAACGTGGCTTTGCGTGTTAAACCGCCGGCGTATCCCGTCAGTGTGCCGTTGGCTCCAATCACTCTATGGCAAGGCACGATAATCGAGATAGGATTCTTGCCATTAGCGCTGCCCACCGCTCGCACGGCGTTAGGGTTGTTTAATTGCTTTGCTATATCGCCATAGCTACACGTAACACCATAAGGTATGGCGCGTAACTGTTGCCAAACATTTTTCTGAAAATCAGTACCTATGGGGGCTAGGGGCAAATCAAACGCTTCACGGTCGCGGTCAAAATATTCTTTGAGTTGCTGTCTCGCGTGCTTCAATAACGCATTGCTGGTGGCAGCTGTATCTGGATGCTCTACAAAGGTAATAGCGATGATAGCGTCATTACTCGCGCTTATTTTTAGTAGGCCACATGGCGTGGGTAAATAGGTACACAGCGGTGTAAACAATGTACGGCTTTCCATTACGCGAGACTCCATAAAGTAAATGTTAAATAACTACGCCAAGGGCTGACTTTGTCAGCATCTATGTCATGTAAAAGTAACTGTTTTTTGATGACTAAATCTGAGTTAAGCCAAATATCCGCTTGGGATAGCCCTCGCAAATTAGCATAAGCAACTGTCCATGGACCAATGCCTTTAATTGATAACCAATCATCGGGTGGAGTATCAGGGTGCTGAGCATAAAAAGCAGCAAAACGGCGCAGGGTCTCACGACGACTGTTGGGCATGCCTAAAAAACTGAGGTCACTGTTTGCAACTGCATCAGGCGCCGGAAAATAACGATTAAGTTCAGGCACTGGCGCCTGATCATCAAGAACAGGCTCTCCGAGCGTTGCCACGAGCTTAGTGACAAGATTAATAGCCGCGGTCACTGATATTTGCTGACCAAGAATAGCTCTGCACCCAGCTTCAAAGGTATTCCATATACCGGGAATGCGAATACCAGGGGTAATGGCTTGCGCAGGGAGGCCACTTAATTCGATTCTGTTGTCAATCGTCGCGCTATCCGCATCAACATCCAATATGCGCCGAACGTTACTCAAACAGTGCTTGAGTTGCCGCAAATCATCAATTGCTAAGGTAACGAGAAAGCGGTATTTATCTGGTTGATGCTGGGCCTGAAAATAACCTTTGCTGGTTCCGAAGGTAAAATTACGTGCGTAACTATCTTGGCTCACCCATTCGCTACCTGATATTGCTCGGCGCGCCAGAAAGTCACGCAAGTGGGGCCAGTTGTACGGCGGGCGGTAGGCTAAAGGAATAACGATAGGTTGAATCAGGTTACTGGGTTTTATACGTAATTCCTTTGGAGTACGGTGCATGACGCGTTGCATATTATATTGTAAGCGTCTGGCGTCTTTAAAGCCCGCGGCATCCGCAACATGTTCGATAGGCAATTGGGTGTGCTGCAATAATTGTTTGGCAAACAGAATTTGTTCATAGACTTGATATTGTTTCGGGCTAAGACCAATGTGTTGAATAAAAAGTTGGCGTAAATAGCGGTCGCTTATACCGAGTTTTTCTGCAATTGCGGTCATACTTAGGTGTAGGTTTTCGCCAAGTATCCGTAGCGCTCGGTTGACTGTAGTATCAACTCCGTTCCATGCGTGGGAATGCGGCGCACTGTCTGGACGACAGCGTAAACAGGGGCGATATCCCGCAAGCATGGCCTGCTGTGCTAAGGTGTAGTATTCGACGTTTTCTTCATGTGGTAGCTTTGCTGGGCAAATCGGCCGGCAAAAAATCCCTGTCGATTTGACCGCAATAAAAAAACGCCCATCGAAACGAGGATCGCGGGTAAGTCTCGCTTGTTGATAATCTTGTATCGTCAGCATGAGGGAACCGAATGTGTTAAGCCATGGACTAATGGTAATCCGGTGAGTGGCTATTATGCGTCGAAAACGGAACTCAAAGCAAAATTGTTGTTCTTTGATTAGCTCGCAAAAGTTAACCCGGCAAAGTTTTGCGAAAGCAGTATGCAGCGCTAGCAGTATTCAGATTCCGCTCTGGCAGTTTCGGCTTTCGTAATTGCTTGTTGAATTTGATAGGGAATAAAGCAGATAATACGCGGCCGTTTTCTGCGCGTAGAAAAGGAATGTAATCTTGATAACCGATATTTTGGAGTGGCTGTTTTCACGTGTTTAAGTCTTTCTTATTGATAAGCCTCGTTTTTTCAAACTTAGTTTGCTCGCAAGCCATGGGTGAGGAATGGCTCGACGACTTTGCTAGTCGAGTGAAAGCTAAAACGGCTAAGCAGCGCGTACCAGGTTATTTGTTCGCTTTTGTAGAAGAGGGCAAGCCAGCCAAGATGGTGGTGTCGGGCAAAACAGCCAATAACGGTACGGCTATCTCTCCGCAAACGGTTTTTCGCTTAGCGTCAGTGTCGAAAACATTTACCTCTATTTTAATGGCAAAAATGGTCGATGAGGATAAATTAAGTTGGCAAACCCCTGTGAAAAAAATGACCAACGAATACAGTTTTGATAACAGCAAAAACTTACAGCTCAGTCATATTGTTGGTCAATCGAGTGGGTTCTCGCCTAATGCGTATGACAATCTCATTGAAGCAAACTACCCGGTCAAACGAGTACTTAGCATGCTGACCGATTTAAAGCCTTTATGTACGCCGGGTGAATGCTACACCTACCAAAATACCCTGTTTGGGGTTATCGAAGAGTATTTTCAAGAAAATAACACGTCGTACGGACAACAATTAGAAGCTGAAGTATTGCGTCCGTTAAATATGAAAGGTGCCAGTGTAGGGCGTGAAGGCTTACAAGCGTCGAATTCATGGGCCAAACCTCATGTAGCGATCGCGAAAAATAAATGGCGCAGTGTGAAGGTTAACGAAGACTACTATCGCTTTTCACCCGCCGCAGGGGTGAACGCTAGCGGAGCTGATATGGTTAAGTGGGTTGGGGCGCTGCTTGGCGAACAACCTAATGTGATTGGGCCGCAAATTATTGACCAAGTGACACAACCTCGAGTCAAAACCAAACGCGAAATGCACCGCCGCTTATGGCAACGTTACTTGAAAGACGCGCATTATGGTTTAGGTTGGCGTGTATACGACTTTGATGGGCATAAATTGAATTACCACGGTGGCTGGGTCAAAGGTTATCGCGCAGCGGTTGCGTTCGCGCCGGATCAAAAAGTGGGCTATTTCATGCTCATGAATGCAGAATCAAATTTGATCAATGATTTTACGGCTGATTTTTGGGCCAGTTATTTTGAACATTATGATGCCCAGCAAAAATTAATCAGCGCGGCCCCATAATTGGTTCTTAAATGTAATAAAAAAGCCCAGAATTGAAAGACAAGACTGGGCTTTTTTAGTGATTTAGCAAATGCTTAATTGGTTTTTAAATAGGTATAACCTTTTAGGCAATCTTCGTAAAAGTCAGTCCATTTTACCGCTTCGCGAGGCTTCATTGCGCCACTTGAAATATGCTGGTCAATCATACGTTTAACCGATTGGGCCATTGCATCTGGGTTGTACTGCATAATAGATAATACGTCTTGTACAGATGAGCCTTTAACCATTTCTTCAATGTAGAAGTCTTCTGGGTCATCATCATCACCAAAAATATGCACTTCGTTCAACCGGCCGAACAAATTATGCATATCGCCCATTACATCTTGATATGCGCCGGTGAGGAACAACCCTAAGTAATACTCTTCCCCTTTTTTAAGCGGCGGCATCGGCAGCACGTCTGAGATACCGTGCTCAACCACGAATTGGTCAAGCTTACCGTCACTATCACAGGTGATGTCGACGAGTGAACAATTCACGGTGGGTTTCTCGTTCATGCGAGCAATGGGTACGACCGGTAATACTTGGTCTATCGCCCACGTGTCCGCTGCGGATTGGAAAACAGAGAAATTACACAAGTATTGTGACGACAAGTTGTAGTCAAGTTCTTGTAATTCTTCTGGTACAAACTCAGCATCTTTCAGGCGATGCTGCAATTTGACCATAATCTGCCAATACAAAGTTTCAATTTTGCCTAATTCTTCTAATGAAATAACGCGCAGTTTAAATGCGTTAATTGCGTGCTCTTTCCATTGAGATGCATCGTTGAAAATTTCTTGAAGGTTGTCTTGCGAGTCAACACTTTCAGCCAATTCGCGAATGTTATTCAATAAAACGTGATCGTTGGGCAATTTATCTGTGGGAAGCTCGGCGCTATTTGCGCGAATTTCACCAACAACTTGCGCCACAACGCAGCTATGGTGAGCGGTAATAGCACGGCCACTTTCGCTAACAAGCGTAGGGTGAGGAACGCCTTCTAAGTCACACACTTCACGCATACCGTAAACGACATCGGCTACGTATTCTTCCATGGTGTAGTTACGTGATGAGTCATTAGTTGATTTGCTGCCGTCGTAATCGATACCTAAACCGCCGCCCACATCAACGTACTCTAATTTAAAGCCCATGCGGTGTAATTCTGCGTAAATACGACCGCCTTCACTGATGGCCTCTTTGACTGCGCGGATGTCAGTTAATTGGCTACCAATATGGAAATGCAGTAATTTCAAACATTCGCCCATGCCCTCGCTTTCTAGATAGCGAGCGGCGCAAATCATTTCGCTGGTAGTGAGGCCGAATTTAGCACGGTCACCGCCTGAACTTTCCCATTTGCCACGGCCTTTTACAGTCATTTTTGATCGAAGGCCAATGATAGGCATCACATCTAATTGTTTAGCGGCGTTCACAAGCAGGCTTAGCTCTGAGTATTTCTCAATTACCACTATCATCTTGCGGCCAAGTTTGCGACCTAACAACGCTAGACGCATAAACTCGGCGTCTTTGTATCCGTTTAAGATCGTCAACGAGTCGATATTGGTATTGTAAGCCATAACCGTAATAAGCTCGGCTTTAGAGCCTGCTTCTAGGCCATAGTTAAACGGAGCGCCAGCGTCTACTATTTCTTCGACCACTTCGCGCATCTGGTTTACTTTAACCGGATAAACACCCATGTACTTGCCCTGATACTGGGCTTCTTCGATGGTGTTGATAAAGGTTTGATTTAAGCACGCAACCTGAGAGCGTAAAATATCGTGAAAGCGCACAACAACGGGAAATTGAATGCCTTCTTCTTTAATTTCTTCGATGACGGATTGGAAGTCGATACGCATATTTTTATTTGAAAGATCTGGAGTGATCTTAAGATTGCCGTTTGATCCGATTTCGAAGTAACCAGCACCCCAACGTTTAACGCCATATACGCGCTCCGCATCGTCGATTGTCCAATCTGCTTGCTCTGCCATTACCATTAATACCTAGTTGCGGGACTGTAAAGTCGCGCATTATAGTGAACAAATTTCTTCAACGCTATGACACTGAAGACACTTTATTAAAAACTTCAATCGCTCAAGGAATAACCACTTTACTCGTCGCTGACTAAGTAGGTGATAGAAGCATACAAACTACGCTGTGAAGTAGGATAAAACCATTATTTTCTGCGCTATCTTCACACGCATATACACATGACTTTGGCCAAGTTAACGAGCCTATTAGCCAAGCTAATGCAAGTTATTAACCAATAAGTTGAATTAGGTTAGCCAAAAGAGCGCAATACCGCGGGATGGCTCACTAATTGCTGTCCTCAATATTTGCTTCGTCATGTAATGCAACGTCAGTTTATTCAACTACTCGACCCATTGGGTCAAGAATAGTTGAAGAGTGGGTAAAACAGATGTCTCGAATTGCCGCTAGATGATAAACATTGCTTGACGAAACCTCCATGCTGGTACAGGTTGTATCTCGTGACCAATCCCTATTATAACGGAGCCTCTCGGTACGCTTATGCACGACAATAATTGCTCAACTCCCTCGATGGATGATCCAGAACATATTTTGGAATTGCGCCATTTAACCATAGATGATTATGCCGACGTAAAAGAGCTTATGGACATCGTCTATTCTCAAGTTGGTGGGGCCTGGCCTTTGAAAAATTTTCAATCGCAGTTGAATGTTTTTCCTGAAGGGCAAATCTGTATTGAAGATAAAGGCAAGGTTGTCGCTGCCGCCATTTCAGTGATAATCGATTACGATAAATTTGGTGATAAACATACCTATGAAGACATTACCGGTGACGCATATATGTCTACCCACGATCCAAAGGGTGATGTGCTTTATGGCGTAGACCTTTTTGTGTCTCCTGAGTATCGAGGCTTGCGATTAGGGCGACGCTTGTATGAAGCACGCAAAGAAGTGTGCCGGAATCTAAACTTAAAATCGATTGTGGCTGGTGGGCGGATCCCTAACTACACCAAGTATGCAGCGCAGATGTCACCATATGAATATGTTGAGTTAGTCAAATCAAAAGACATCCATGATCCAATTTTAACCTTCCAATTGTCCAATGGCTTCGAAGTAAAACAATTGCTTAAAGCGTATTTCCCTGAGGATAAAGCGTCTCGTGGTTACGCTACGCTGCTTCAATGGCACAATATTTACTATGACCCTGAAGAGCCTGAGTTGTTGGGTAGCCAGCGCAACTCAGCGCGTATCGGATGTATTCAATGGCAAATGCGTTATTTCAATGATGTGCCAGAGTTGCTCCAGCAAGTTGAATATTTCGTGGATGCCTTGTCAGATTACAAATGTGACGTCGCACTTTTCCCTGAATTTTTTAACGCACCATTAATGGGGATTAAGCAGGCTGATACATCTATCGATGCGATTTGGAATTTAGCCACTTACACGGATGAAATCCTCACCGAAATTTCACGTTTAGCTGTCTCGTATAACATAAATGTTATTGCCGGGTCGGTGCCGGTTATCGAAGAAAATGAACTGTATAATGTGAGCTATTTTTGCCACCGAGATGGACGTGTTGAAAGCCAATATAAATTGCATCCGACACCACATGAGAAAAAAGATTGGATCATGCAAGGGGGGAATCAATTACAAGCATTCGATACTGATTTTGGTAAAGTCGGCATACTGATTTGTTACGATGTTGAGTTCCCTGAATTGGGCCGTTTATTGGCAGAGCAAGATATTCAAATCTTATTCGTTCCGTTTTGGACTGACACCAAAAATGGCTACCTGCGTGTACGTCGTTGCTCTCAAGCTAGGGCGATAGAAAACGAATGTTACGTAGCAATTGCTGGCAGTGTGGGTAACCTTCCTAAGGTTGATAACGTGGACATTCAATACGGTCAAACCGCTGTGTTTTCCCCATCGGATTTCGCATTTCCCCATGATGCAATAGTGTCAGAAACGACGCCGAATACTGAAATGACGCTGATCGTTGACTTAGATTTTGATAAGTTAAAACAACTTAAAAATGAAGGGTCTGTGAGAAACTACTTAGATCGCCGCCGAGACTTATATGAAGTTAAGTGGAAGGGTCCGAAGTAAGTAAGCGTTAACTAACTTTGATTAATGTACTCTCGTTAGTTAAACTGGCAGCACAGAATAAGGTTACTCTCTTGCTGTCAGTTAGATAAAAAGAACGCTTCGTTATAAATGGCTTAAGCAAAGATTAGTGCACACTAACCTTTGCTTTTTTACCCTTCGTATTGAAAAACTTCTTCTAGCGACTGACCAAATACTTCGGCAATTTTGAAGGCAACCTCTAAGGTTGGTGAATACTTACTTTTTTCTATTGCCATGATCGTTTGGCGGGTCACCCCGACCAATTCTGCCAACTCTTTTTGGGTCATTTCATCAGCAAAAAAACGTAACTCTCGGATCTTATTTTTGATTGGAACATTTGCCACTTTAGGCACCTTTTCTATAGAAAAATACTTGGCTCGAATAGCGTGCCACTTCGGAAATAATAAAACTGAAAAATAAAATGTATGCGCTTAAAAGCGGAAAAGTAGCGACTGCATTTTGGCTTTTAAATTCAGGAATAAACGATCCTAATAATATATGACCTAAGGTCAACATAACACCCAAAATAAGTATGCGATAGCCAACGCTGTTCGCTCTCATTTTGTACAATTTATCTCGTTCATCAGCAGGCTGTTGCGCATCGCTTGAGTTACATATCGCAATGACACTATGCAGAATAATTTCTACTACTACTGTGGTGACAACCGCTTGAAATAATAGCTGAACCGCAGCACTGTTTGCCTGCTCTGAGGGCATCGAGCCTAGGCTCAAAACACTGATAAAATAATAACCAAAAATACATACTGTAGATATCAGCGATGCCCAAATGCTTTTCTCTGTATATGACATATCCGCTCACCTTGTAACATTGTAGGGGATAGAATATATGTTAAATTAAACTTTGTGTAAAATATTTTTAACTTAGAGTTGTTTTTTCTGTTCTTGATGGGGCTTTTCGGGGGCTCATTCGCCAATATCTTCATTCCACAGTTCGGGCTTATCTCGAATGAAATCATTCATCAGGCTGATGCATTCCTGATTATGCAGTACCTGAGTGTTCACCCCGCGGGAGGTCAAAAGAGACTCTTCGCCCATAAACGTTTGATTTTCTCCAATCACTACTTTTGGGATACCGTAAAGTAGAATAGTGCCGCTGCACATGCTGCAAGGTGATAATGTGGTGTAGAGCGTCGATTCTTTATAAACGCGTGCTGGTTGGCGCCCCGCATTTTCAAGCGCATCCATCTCACCGTGCAATATTGGGCTGCCACTTTGCACGCGCTTGTTGTGACCTCGACCAATAATTTTATTATTGTGTACAAGTACTGAACCAATGGGGATCCCGCCTTCTGCTAAGCCCAATTTTGCTTCGTCAATCGCCGCTTGCATAAATTTGTCCATGAGAACCTCTGTGATAATGTGAATAGTGTTATAAAAAGGGGTGATTAAATAGCTTAAAAACATTCCGCTGCTCGTTGATATTTCTTCGTTTTATCACGTGCGCCAGTAAGCAGGTTACTTCATTAGTCTCAAGCTAGCCCTGTCACAAAGCATAAGCGAGCGGAAATATCTAGACACGCTTCAAGCATAAGCAAATTAAGTCGCTATGGTAATATAGTCTGCCAATTGAGGATTATGGTTTCGCCTCAATGTGACTTTCAGATATCACCATTGGGAGATCCAATAGGCATAACCATGTTGCCATTTTCTTTAGATATTTTAAGAAAAATGTCATTGATAGCCGCTATCATAAATTAAAACTCAGGAGGAAAAAATGACGTTATTGGTTGATACGCACTCGCATACGGTCGCCAGCACACATGCGTATAGCACTGTGCATGAGTACGCTGTGCAGGCCAAACTTAAAGGGATGCAAATGTTCTCACTCACTGAACATGGCCCGTCGATGCCTGACTCTCCTCATCCGTGGCATTTCGGTAACCGCCATGTTCTGCCGCGTTTTGTCGATGGCGTTGCGATATTACGCGCAATCGAAGCGAATATTATGCCGGTCAATGGTGGCCATGATATTCCAAACGGTCTTCATCCCTTTCTCGATTTTGCCATCGCGAGTTTCCATGAGCCCGTTTTTACGCCAGCAGGGAAAGCGCAAAATACGCAAGCCATGATAACCACTATAGAAACGGGTGACATACAGATTATTGGCCATCCTGGGAACCCTAACTTTCCCATTGATATAGGTGAAGTGATCCGAGCCGCAAAAGATAACAATGTGGTTTTAGAAGTGAATAACAGCTCATTTAAAGGCTCGCGTTCTGGCAGCGGCCCTATTTGCAAACAGGTACTTGAGATGACAGACCAGCTCGATTGGAAGGTGGTGTTTTCAAGTGATGCACATGTGGCATACGATATTGGGAATGATGCTTCAAGTAGCGCGTGTGCTGAGGAAGTTGGTTTTCCCCTAGAGCGAATTGTGAATCGCGACGCACATCACTTTGTGGCGTTTTTGGCCCAGCATAATAAGTCTGTTGCCACCGAGTTGCAGGATTGGTTAGGCGCACTGTGATTCGCTGACCGTTGCCTGTGATCAGCTAAATGATGACATAGCGGCTTCGCTTAGCCACAACATTTTTTATATTTTTTACCGCTTCCGCAGGTGCAGGGGTCGTTTCTATTTGGGGTTTTAACGAACGTCTGTGTACCTGGCAATTTGAGTAAGGTATCGAGTTGAATCGTATTTTCAGGCTTATCAGCATCTACGGTGATTTCAGCATGCAGATTATGCTCAGCTAGAACAGATTTTAGCTCGACTTCTCTTTCGTGGGTCTGCACCGAGATGCGTAGCGGTGCATTTTCACTGCCCACCTTGGTTTTTCGCTGAGTGTTGTAGCCAAATCTCTGGTACTTTTCCCGGGGATCTATTCGGCCTTTGAAGAAAAACTTAGACATGTTTGTTCCTTGACGCGTTAAAAAAAGGGCGCAGATACTAGCAGGCTTTCCCGCAAGTCCCTATTAATTATTTTACTGGGACGGGTATGACGGTACAAAAGGTTTCAAAAGTAAAAACGGCTCTTTTGTGAGCCGTCTGATAATTCAAAAATACTATTCAATATTTTTATTAGTCGTCCAATGAAGCACCACTGATAGGCTCTAGGAAGATTTGGACATAAGACGCGTATATACTCACTAAAATTACCGGTAGGACAATAAGTAAACCTAAACCAAGGGTAAACATACCAAAAAGAAACATCGGAATTAAAATTAGCCCGTACCAGAAAAAGGGTAGGGTGTTTAAGAAGCAGGCGACGAAGCTGAGTCTTAGTGCTGCAAACACAGATAAATCATGGCGAATAATCAGTACCGGAGCAAACCACAGACCCATCATCAATGGAATGAGCAGTAAGGTCGCGATTAAAACAGAGATAGCCAAACTATTAACGTCAAAATCAGCAGGTAGCGTATCTACGTCCCCACTGAGCATGGCAAGATACATGTCTCCCAACGTTATCCACATAATAAGGCCTGAAAGCACCATGCTCACAAAACCTAACCCAACTAATTTAGAAAGATTGTGTTTAAAGCCCGCAAACATATATTGACTCGTAAATTCTTTGCCTTGACTGGCTTCATAACAACCAAGCATAAGCCCCGCAATGAACACGTAATTTAATAACCCGCCCGCTATTTGTCCTACAATAGGGATGACCGACATTACCAAGGAAAAAACAAACCAAATCAAAATACAGGTAACCCAAGCGCCGGGGTTTCGCTTGAATTGATGTTTTCCTTCACGTAACCATGAAATAACATCCTTAGCTTTACATACTTTGGGGAAAACTAAGCGGTACGTTGAGCCATCGTGTGATGAAGGAGAGGTTTGCATAGAAAAAATTCTCTTAGTTGAGTAAGGCGTTTAAACATGGGTTGTATATCCTGTCAAAGTGGCTTCATAAGAACAAGATGTAATGTAGCTGTATGTGTAACTCTGTGTTGCCAATATCCCACATTTACACATCATTAGCATCCTATAACGCTTAATACCTTCTACTTTTCAATATCTTATGTTCTGGCATGAAACTAGCATTGAAGTGAATATAGATAAACTAAGTAGCGATGAGGTAACAGGAAAAGCGGCTTGCAGTTTTCACTTTTCAGTTAATAAATTGTTTGCTAAAAATTACAGGAGACAACCATGTATTTCTTCGTCATCATAGTATGTGCTTTGACCGCACTAGTAACATTGCGAAATGTAGCTATGTTAGAAGGAGTCGTGCACGGTCTTGTAAAGGTAGTTTGTTACTTAGGGTTAATCACGTTCATCGTGAGCACCCTAGTAAGAGTCATACTAAATCGCTTGAATTTTCGAGCAGCGTAAATATAAGGAACTAGAATGAAAAATACATTTACCAAAACAGCTATGGTGATCTTTGTTGCGTCATTATCTCTTGCAGCTTGTAGCGAGAAGAAGGAAGCGACAACAGGTGATAAGATGGACTCAGCTGTACAAACCAGCAAAGAGAAAATGGAAGCCGCTGGCGAGAAATCTAAAGACGCTTACGAAGAAGCTAAAGATACAGCATCTGATGCTTATGAAGATGCTAAGGAAGAGGCCTCTGACGCTTACGAAGACGCGAAAGACGCCTCTTCTGAAGCCTACGAAGATAGCAAGGAAAAAGCGTCTGAGTGGATGGAAAAAGGCAAAGACAAAGCAAGTGAGATGAAAACTGATGCAGTTAATGCAATGGAAGACACTTGTGAAGATGCTAAATCTAAAATGAATGCAGACGACACCGACTGCTAATTTCGCGCCTCCCGTTTAACTCGGGCATATCGCGTAAAAAATGCCGCTTCTTAATAGAGCGGCATTTTTTGTTTAGGAGCATATTTTTTTAAGCTAATTGATTAAACAATGATTCCAAGCTTAATCCCTTGTGACCAAGCATATCCTTGAGTCTTCGCAGAGCTTCTACCTGAATTTGGCGAACTCGCTCACGTGTTAACCCTATTTCTACACCCACATCCTCTAGCGTTGAAGGTTCGTACCCTAACAGCCCAAATCGTCTGGCTAATACTTCTCTTTGTTTAGGATTTAAATCTTCTAACCAGCCAACGATACTTAATTTGACGTTTTTGTCCTGCAAATCTTCTTCAGGATCGTGACCGTTATCGTCAGCAATGATATCCAGTAAAACGTTGTCGTTCTCACTGCCGATGGGTGTATCGACCGAGGTAATACGCTCATTTAAACGCAGCATCTTAGTGACATCTGCAACGGGTTTTTGAACCGCCTCAGCTATTTCCTCTGCTGTGGGTTCATGATCTAACTTCTGCGCCAATTCGCGTGAGGTACGAAGGTATACGTTAAGTTCTTTTACGACATGTATAGGTAAGCGAATTGTGCGGGTTTGATTCATAATAGCCCGTTCAATCGTCTGGCGTATCCACCACGTCGCATAGGTAGAAAAACGAAATCCTCGTTCAGGATCAAACTTTTCAACTGCGCGGATAAGGCCGAGATTACCTTCTTCGACTAAGTCAAGTAAGGCCAAACCTCTGTTGTTATAACGTCGCGCGATCTTTACCACTAATCGTAAGTTACTGACGATCATACGTTGTCGTGAGGCTTCATCGCCTTTTAGGGCTCGGCGCGAAAAAT
The DNA here is from genome assembly GCF_056173245.1 of Paraglaciecola sp. QJM3NY_14. NCBI lineage: Bacteria > Pseudomonadati > Pseudomonadota > Gammaproteobacteria > Alteromonadales > Alteromonadaceae > Paraglaciecola > Paraglaciecola sp. QJM3NY_14. The sequence continues at coordinate 4,619,939 of NZ_CM149664.1, read as the reverse complement.
ACACTTCTTCTTCTGCAGACAGCAGGGGGGAAAAGCCTATTTCGCCTAAATATAATTGGGTGGCATCGAGATTTTTACTAGGGGCTTCTTTGCTAGAGACGATATCTTTAAATTTATCTTCAGAATCTTTCTCTGCCTTTACTAATTCTTTTTCTACGGCTTCTTCAATGTCGTCGACTAAATCTAACTCTATGGTAGCGCTATTTTGATGACTCATGGTGACTCCTTAGCTAATACTAATTCCTAAACATCTCCTGATAGTTTTATAATTATTTATTGTTATTATCGTTTAGGCAGATAGCGTAGCGGGTCTATAGACTGGCCCTTGTAGCGCACTTCAAAATGAAGTTTAACTGTGTCGGAACCACTTTTTCCCATAGTCGCAATTTTTTGACCTGCTCTAACCCACTGTTGCTCTTTCACTAGAATACTATCGTTATGGGCATAAGCACTCAAAAATGAATCTGAGTGTTTCACTATAACGAGCTTTCCATATCCACGCAGGGCATCCCCTGTGTAAACAACTTTGCCAGCAGCGGTCGCCAAAATAGGTGAACCTAAGTTTCCGTTAAAATCTAAGCCTTTATTGCCGTGTTCTGTGTTAGAAAAACCACGTGTAACGGTGTTTTTAGTTGGCCATAGCCATGCTGCGATTTTACTTGGAAACTCACTGCCGGAAGAGGTAGTTACCTCTTTTGTAACAGTGGCGTTAGATTTACCATACGCCTGCTTTTTTGGGGGGTCAACTACTTGATTTGATTTTGAATTTGAACTCAGACCAGTGCCATTGTTAGACCTTTTAACTATTGACCCTGATGATTTTTTGAGCGTTAAACGTTGGCCTGGGAAGATATTATACGGAGGTCGAATACCGTTTAATTTTGCAATATCTCGATAATCTTGTCCACTTTTCCAGGAAATGGTGTAGAGCGTATCGCCCTTTTCCACTGTGTAAGAATGAGCATTATAAGACGACTTTTTAACATCCCGAAAGGTTTTGCCTTGATAAATCTCAACAATAGGCGCAGGCGCCTTGCGACTTGAACAAGCCGCAAGACAAATGCAAAAAGAAAAAATAAGCAAACCAGACGATTTTTTCATCTGTTGATACAGCCAACGTGGATAAGTAAGGTTAACAAGCTTATTCCCGAGGGGCAGAGCCTACTTTTTCTAAAAGTAATACTGCGCCAGCACCGAATAGACTCAATGCGATGGCATACCATAGATAAGAAGGCTGACTTGTTAACACCTCGAATGTGCCGGGTAATATATTTTCTTGCACTAAGGGGATCGTTTTACCGTGACTGTTTACTGTTGATTCTATAGTCAGCTTCCAGGGCCATACTTTGTTCAGCGAACCCAACATAAAACCGCCCAGTAGCGCTAACGTGAGTGTTTTATGGGAATTAAACATCCAGTTCAATACGCGAGAAAAGCTTAATAACCCAAATACGCAACCGATGGCAAACAGAGCCAATGTCACTATATCGAGGTCTTTCACCGCAGTTAGAATATGCGTATACATACCCAGTAAAAGCAAAATAAAGCTGCCTGAAATACCGGGTAAAATCATGGCGCAAATGGCAAGCATTCCGGATAAAAAGATAAATAACTTAGTCGGTTCAATCGCACTAGGGGGGATCATTGTAATTAGATACGCGGCAAGCGTGCCCATGACAAAGAAAGCGATAGTTTTTACATCCCAAGATTCAATATGCCGTATTAGGGACCAAATTGCTGCCAATATTAAGCCAAAGAAGAAAGACCACAACATCACTGGGTAGGCATCAAGCCAGTATAAGACCAACCGTGATATGGTGAAGATGCTTAGCATAATGCCCATGAGTAACGTCAGTAAAAAAGCGCCATTAATATGCTTCCACATCGCAGCAAAGCCTTGACGAAAAAGAACGTTTAACGCCTCTGGCCCGCATTGCTTTAACGAGTAAATGAGCTCTTCGTAAATACCCGTGATAAATGCAATTGTGCCACCAGATACGCCAGGTACTGCATCTGCTGCACCCATTACCATTCCTTTTGCGGCTAAGGCCAGATGGTCTCGCCATGATCGTTTATTTTGCATTATTTTTTGTCTATCCCTGAGGTTGCTCAGTCATTAATTCAGTTTTTAGGCAGCGAGTTATTCTTTACATAACGCTACGAGTTAAGCCACTTGCTAAATACGAAGGCAATCAAATAATGTCACCCGCTACAAGAGGCACAAAGCGTACCGCTTCAATTATCTGTTCGTTAAACCCTTCACCCACGCGAGTAATGCAATGTAGTTGCTGGCTTTGTTCCCCTACAGGGATAATAAGCCGACCACCATCATTCAGTTGTTCAACCAATTTAGCAGGTACTTGGCTTGCCGCTGCGGTCACGATAATGGCATCAAACGGCCCTTTACTAGACCAACCTTGCCAACCGTCACCGTGCTTCATAGAGACATTATGTAAATCCAATTGGTTCATTCTGCGTTTAGCTTGAAATTGCAAACTTTTGATGCGCTCAACACTGAACACTTTATCAAACAGCTGAGCCAAAATAGCGGTTTGATAACCTGAGCCAGTGCCAATTTCCAGTACCGCCTTTGGTGCATTGCTTGAGGCCAACAATAACTCTGTCATTTTCGCTACAATATAAGGCTGAGAAATGGTTTGACCTTGACCAATCGGTAAAGCGGTATTTTGATATGCTTTATGGCGTAACGCGTCAGGCAAAAATAATTCTCTGGGCGTACAAGCCACCGCATTTAGGACTGAAGCATTGACTATGCCTTCTTGTTTTAACAGATGGGCTAGGCTTTCCCCTTTGCGTGAAGAAACTCTCATGTAACTGTCTATCCAATGTGTGTGTGATTAATACCAAATGCTGAACAGCGATAATGACGATAAACCCTCATCATGCTGTTTCTAATCATTATATTTTTGTAATCCATTGTCGCACATCTTCAAGAGATTGATGAGCGGTCATATCTACTGATAAGGGAGTGACAGAGCAAAAGCCTTCACTTATGGCGTGAAAGTCAGTCCCTGGCCCTGCATCTTGTTCTTCGCCCACAGGGCCATACCAAAAGATGGTTTTCCCTCTTGGGTCGGTGTCCTTTATCATCGTCTTTGCTCTGTGGCGTCTTCCTTGGCGGGTTACTTTTATGCCTTTTATCTCGCCATAGGGTAAATCAGGAATATTAACGTTTAAAATTTGGTCCGCTGGCAAGGGATGTGCTTGCAAGTGGGTAACTATACGGCGCACAAATTTCGCTGCGCTAACAAAGTTATCACTGGTGTGGGCGCATAGCGATACCGCAATGGCGGGCAACCCCATGTACCTTCCTTCAGTGGCGGCGGCTACCGTACCAGAATAAATAACGTCGTCACCCAAATTAGCACCATGATTGATACCAGAGATAACTAACTCCGGGTCCTGCTGTAAAAAGCTATTCACACCAACATGCACGCAATCTGAGGGAGTACCATTGACCGCATAAAAACCACTTTGCATTTGTTCCATACGCAAAGGTTGCTGAAGCGATAATGCATTGCTTGCGCCGCTGCAGTTACGATCAGGGGCAATGACCGTAATTTCATGGTCTTCTTTTAGCTCCTTATATAACTCAGCTAAGCCTTGAGCAAAAACGCCATCATCGTTACTGAGTAAAATTCTCATTCGCTGGCCCCCGTATCGACAGATTCGACATTTAAAATTTCTCGCAAAACTGACGTGGCAAATGTGCCGGCGGGTAATTCAAACGCAATGCGCAGATTATTTTGCTCCCACGCCCATGTCAGGTTGCTTGGGTATAAAACAATAGGACGTCTTTCTTGCTCCAAGCCTAGACTGGCTAACGTTTGCGTTATCTTGGGGTGTTTCATGACAACGCTTTTTTCAAATGCTAATGCTGAGCCGGTGGACGCAAGCTCGCCTTTACCCCACAAAGGTGCAGATATGGTTATGTCTCGTGTGGCTAAGCGTTGCTTGATGGTATCGTCGATATCATCGCTAACAAAATAGCTTGCGTTGCCCGCTAAAGACATTACATCGCCTTCTAAGGGCTGGGCAAAATCCCCTGCATTGATACGTTCGCTCAGTACCTCGTTAAATAACCAAGAACGTAATGCCGAGATAGCCATTGAGCGCTTATTACGGTTGCGAATAACTTCACCGTTAATCATTTTTTCAGCAAGCACCAAATTACTGCCCTTGGGATCATAGCGGCTATCACCAAATCTTTGGGGGCCATAGTAATTAGGGGCACCTGACAGGCTCACTTGCGCAATGCGTTGTGCTAAGTCGTCGCTGGGGGTAACGTCGCGCATCAAAATAGTAAACTTATTACCTTTTAATACACCAGTTCGCAGCTTTTTATTGTGACGAATAGCTTTGAGTACGGTGGCACCCGGTACATTCAGCGCCGACCAATCATATTCTGCTTTACCGGGTTTGTGCACACCAAACCATTGCTCGCTAACTGAGTGTTTGTCTTTGCGCCCAGCGTAGGTAACCGCGCGCAGTGGTAGCTGAGCAAACTTGGCGATCTGCTCCGCCAAATAAGCGGTATTTAAACCTTCTTTTCGTACCCACAGATAAATATGTTCGCCTTCCCCGACAGGCTCATAACCGAGAATTTCTTGCACCACAAAATCATCAGGTTGCTGTTTGAATATGCCAGTTGATTCGGGCTTGCTACTTAGGTACCGCCAATGGTTAATTTGCATTCAATTACGCCGCTACGCTTTTGTTCAATAGCACCACCGCATAGCACGCGATCCCTTCTTTTCGCCCGGCAAAGCCAAGCTTTTCAGTGGTAGTGGCTTTTACATTCACTTGGTTTAATTGCGCGTTTACGTCTTGGCGGATGTTTTCACGCATAGCTTGAATATGCGGCGCCATTTTGGGCGCTTGAGCGACTATGGTTAAATCAAGGTTGCCTATCTCGTAACCATGCTCATTAACGAGCGTCATTACGTGGCGTAATAATGCACGGCTATCTGCACCTTTAAACTGTGCATCAGTATCGGGGAAGTGACCACCAATATCGCCTAAGGCTAACGCGCCCAATAGTGCATCACATAGCGCGTGTAGGGCGACGTCTCCGTCAGAATGAGCCAGTAAGCCTTGCTCGTAATCAATCTTCACACCGCAAATCGTGATGGGGCCGCTATCACCAAATTTATGCACGTCGTAACCGTGACCTATACGTAAATTCATAAAGTTGCCTTGTGTTGTAGATAAAATTCGGCCAAATGTAAGTCCTCTGGTTGGGTAACTTTAATGTTACTGCTTCGCCCTTCAACTAAATGTACCTTACCTTGCACCCATTCTATGGCAGAGGCTTCATCGGTAATTTCTATGCCTTGAGCCATTGCTTGACCCAAAGCGCTACGCAGCGCATCTAAAGGAAAAAACTGCGGTGTTAAAGCGTGCCATAGATTGTCACGGCTCTCAGTGTGCAATATATCGTGCGACGAATTTCCGCGTTTCATCGTGTCTCGCACTCGGCAGGCGAGGATCGCGCCATGCTCTGAATGCTCGGCTGTGGCCAAAAGTTTGCTTAAGTCGTCTTGGGCGAGGCAAGGGCGCGCGGCATCATGCACGAGTACCCAATCAGCGTTTTGAATGCTGTTTAGGCCTGCTAAAACTGAGTCTGCGCGTTCACCGCCACCATCAACCCGCTTTACCCAGGTTTTGCTAGCAATGGGCAAGCTGTCAAAGTATTGATCTAATGGGTTTATCGCGACAATGATTTGTTCAATTTGAGGGTGAGCGTACAGGTTCTCTAGGGTGTGCTCCAAAATGGTCTTACCGGCTATGGTCAAATATTGTTTGGGCCTGTCGGCTTGCATACGTTGACCTATTCCTGCAGCGGGCACAACAACGGTGTACAGGGGAGCAGTTGACATAGTTTTCTATTCTTCGCTTGGGAGTATTCGATAGAAGGTTTCGCCTTGCTTAATGAGGCCAAGTTCGTTTCTTGCTCGCTCTTCAACCGCCTCCAGGCCTACTTTTAGGTCTTGAATGTCAGCTTTGAGCAAATTATTACGCTGCAATAGCTCAGTGTTTTGCTCGGCTTGCTCTGCCACCGATTTTTCCATGGCGACGTACTCTGGAATACTGTTTTTACCAAACCATAAGCGATATTGCAGCGCAGCCAACAGAACGAAAAGGAGTATGGGGACTACTTTCATTATGCTTAGCTCCTTCTATGGTTTAGTTGTTAGGGTATAACGGTTCAGCGCGTATTATGCCGAGGTTTTTTCATCGCGGCTAGTATAAGCCCCTAAGGTTAGCCGCTCAGCTAAGCCTTAAGGGCTTTTATTCAACTAATTCATCAGCTTAGTTAAACAGCTTTCCTTTTAACTTATCTTTTAGCTTGTCTGTTAGCTCTTCTTTTTTCTTATCAACCACGCTGTTCAACTTACTATCAAGCATGCTTTGCATACTGCTTAAGTCACCATCTGCGAGTTTTTCCCAATCCAGCCACTGGCTCATTTCTGAATCGGTTGCGCCTAAGGGGCCTTCAATTTTGGCGTTGAGTTTCTGTTTAAGCTCCCCCAGTTTGCTGCTTTGGTCGCCCGTTAAGTTATTGAGCATGACCTTGGCCAATTGTTTGTCTAAATCAGAACTAAAGCTGAGATCCATATCGCCAAGAATACCGCCGATATCAGCGTTAATTGTTAAATTGTTTAAGCCTGACAAGGTTTCAGCGATAACGTTTGTTAGGTTGTTAGTGCCAGTGGCAGATAAATCCAACTGACTTAATGCCGCATTGCCAGTACCTGAAATAACGTTTTTATCAATGCTGGCTTTGCCTGAGCTTGATAGCAAACCTTCAAGCAAGGTGGAAGAGAGCTTTTCTTGGTTTAACAGTGAAACATCTGATAACGCTAAGCCACGCAAATTCCAATCTTGATTGGCCTTTACTCCAGCCTCATTTAGCCAGAAATCACCATTTAACTTCAGTGATTGCCATAACGAACTTGCGCTTGAGTCCACTTTGAAGGTAGTAGGGCGACCAATCTTGTCATGCTCATTGGTGATATCGTGCCACACGCTGAGCACACTTTCATTGCGCCAAGTAACAGATACATCCGCATTTCGGACTAAAAAATCAGGTAATGCAGCGGTATCATCGAATGCCACCCAGCGACCATTGTAGGCTTCTTCTTCGGCTTGTTCTTCTTTGCTTTTTGCTAACATTGGAGCGGCTAAATCATAGGCGCTCAATACATATTGACTGAATTCACCAGCCTTTTCGCCAAACACCATAGTGGTAACGTCTTTAATCGCGCCCTCATCGCCGGCAATTAACCCTTGCAACTGAGCGTAATCGTCACCTGGGGCTGCCTTGAGTTCAGCAAGGCGCGGAGCCATATCGTTTTTTGCATCACTTACAGCATCTTTAAACTCGGTGATCTTAGCTTTGTCCGCTTTAATCTCTGCTCGCAAAGCATCAAACTCTTCTTTGGCTTTCGCTAATTCAAGGGGGTTTTTATAGTCCGTATCGGTAATGACTTCAACGCGCTTTTTGTAGTTTTCTAACGCGTCTTTGCTTGGAAGTTGTGCATACTTTTGTTTCAATATTTCGCTGTGCTTTTTATAAGCGGCTTGAGTTTCTTCCACTGCTTTCGTGGTTTTCAAAGGCGACTTCGCCAGTATTTCATCGACACTGGGTAAATTTTTAGGATCGAATGCTTCTTGTAGCTCTTCCTTAATCGCCGCCTTGGCGGTGCGATACACGGCCCCTTCTGAGTCCCTAGGTTGTGCAAACTGCACCCCACTGACCGTTAAATCATCGATGACAACCTTGCGCAGAAGTAAGGGTGCTAGCTCGATTTGTGCGGTGATTTCATCTGCCTGGACTTGATTCTGGCTAGGCGTAGCCGGATCCGTTAATTGAACCCCCGTGAGGCTCACGCCAAATGGTGAGAAGGTATGACTCACTTGAGCAATATTAACTTCTGCCCCGGTGGTTGATTCCAAGCTCTTGATGGCTGCAAGTTTTATCCACAAATCGAGGAATACTATGAGAATGGCAGCAATAAGGCCGGTGACAACAAAGAAGGCGATAAGCCCAGGCCAACGAATAAGTTTCTGCATGTTATTCTCCTAGCGTCTGATAAATTTGGTATATACGACTGCTTTTGAGGAACTGCACCAGTTTTAGTTTGTTCACCCATTGCATGAAACGCACGCGATATTGCACGACTAACATCTTACTGATAACCAAAATGAACGGCGCTAAAATTAGACTGAACAATAAGCTTCCCAAGGTAAGTGTGTGGTAAAACTGGGTCAGTTGACCAAATGTGGAGTTATATAAGCTGGTCCACATGGAGGTTAAATTAGCTGAGGTCAGTAGGGATTCGCCGATACTTGCCATCATAGGGTTGAGCATTAATGTAAGCCCGGAAAACAGCGCATAAGCGAGTAAGAAAGTACTAAGGTTAACTCTTAGAAAAAGTACAATGAATAAAATAATGATGCTGTGTAAGCCTAAGAATGGAGTGAGCCCCATTATCATTCCTAACATGACGCCAAAAGCCAACTGCCAAGGACTATCGTCCGAGTTTAGGGCTTTCAGTAATTTTGCTAAAAGTTGCATTAGTAAGTCCTTATATTAAAAATTCAGTGTAGTCATGAAGTTAGTCCCGTATTAGTAGTTCATCTATCGCAATATAACTTCCTAACGATAAAAGGAGCCCACCACTAAGACGGTTCTGCCATACCTCGAATGCGGGATGCTGGTTAAGCCACGAGCCCAACTTGCCAGCTAGCATTGCCACGCAAATGTCACACATAAAAGCGATAAGTGCGTACATGCCACCTAATATGGCAAACTGCAAAATGACTGAGCCAGCATCGTGTTGAATAAATTGTGGTAAAAACGCGATGAAAAACAATGCGGTTTTAGGATTAGTCAATTCGACGATGATGCTTTGCATAAAAATGCGTGGAATAGTCATGATGGTTACTCTAGGTTTGCTTTCATCACTGTGCTTAGTGCTGAACAAATAAACCCAGCCTAAGTAAAGCAAGTAGGCAGCTCCAGCTAGTTTCAATAGCATAAATGCCAGAGGAAAATAGATAAAGATTGCCGCTAGGCCAAAAGCCGTTGCTAACACATATACCAGCGAGCCAACCGCCATTCCGCCTGCAGCCGCGATACCCGCAACATGCCCTTGGCTAATGCTGCGCGCCATTATGTACAAATTAGACGGCCCAGGAGAAAGGCTGAGTAACAATGCAGCAAGGGCAAAAGAGAGCAATATGTCCGCGGAGGGCATGACGAATTCCTTATATGGGTACTCTATTCGGTATAACGCAAAAAAGCCGCCCATTGGCGGCTTCCATTAGCTGATTATAAACTACATCCAAGTATCACTTTTGCGTCGTTTCTTGGGCAAATAAGCGACTATAACCCCTAGAATTAAGCTGATAAGCGCCACGATACCGCCACGGGTAAACCACTGCATTTTTTCAGTTTGGTCGGCCGCATCCAATTTCTGACTAAAATCAGCGTTTTGCTGTTCCAAGGTTTTAAGTTGTTTCGTCAGTCTGTCATTTTGCGACTGCAACTCAGAAAATTGCTGTCGTAAACTGTCGTTCTCATCTTGTTGAGCGTTATTGCTCTGTGTGGCATCGGCAAGTTGTTGCTGCAAGCCAGGGACGAGTTCACGCAAACTTTTTTGAGGACTAACAAATTCACCGTCGACCCAACCTGTCCGGTCTTTATCATCGACGATCTCTACATAATTACTGTCACTGTCTGTTTGTAACACTGTGACTTCAGAGCCCGCCACAACTGAGCCTAGAATACGGTAGTTTCTACCTGGACCTGAATGTAAAAAAGTGAATAAATCGTCTGAAATATACTGGGTTTCGCCCTGAGATTGTTGAGCACTTGCCTGTATGGAAGGCAACAAAAATAAGGCGCAGGTAACACTGAACAAAAATCGCTTTAGCATAATAAATATATAGTCTCTGAATGTCTGGCTCGATCTTATGGCCTAGCTATAGGAAAGGCAATAGGTGAACCTGATTAGTCTTATACCTCCCGTTCACCGTTGTACTGCATAAAAGGGAAAGGTAAGGTACTTTTTTAAAATTAAATGACAGTCACTATGGACCTAGAAATTGAATTAAAGTTGCTTGCAACACCAAGCGCACAGCAAGATATTTTATCTTGGTTGACGCAAAGCCAACTAAATTACACGGTTTTAGCTCAGAAGCAACTGCGTAATGACTACTTCGAAACCCCGCAGCGCACTTTGCGCAAGCATGATATCGGTCTTCGGATTCGGGGGCATAACGGCGAGTATGAGCAAACGGTGAAAACCAAAGGACGTGTTATCGCGGGTATGCATCAACGCCCTGAATATAATGTCTCGTTGCCCAGTCCTGTTCTGCAATTAGCCTTGTTTGATGAGGATATCTGGCCACAATCTATTGATCTGAGAGTCTTGGAAGATGACCTTTACTTGATGTTCTCAACGGATTTTATGCGCCACACGTATCTCATTACGCTTAGTAGCGGCACACAAGTGGAATTAGTGTTTGACCAAGGGGCTATTTCAGCGAATGGCAGGACTGTCGATATCTGTGAAATCGAGCTCGAGCTTAAACAAGGCGAACCCAGTGAGCTTTTTGAACTGGCCCAGCAGCTTGTTGATATAACCCCCTTACGTGTAGGCCTGCACTCTAAAGCGGCTAGAGGCTATCGCCTAGCAGACAACCTTGCAGAGCCAACTTATACGCCAGCGCCTTATTTTAGTACTTCATTAGAATACTCCCCCATCCAACATGGGGTATCAATGCTTGAGCAAGCACTTGAGGTATGGCAGCAAGGAGAAGCTGCGTTTTATCAAAGCCAACGCGTGAATGACTGGCGTAACATGCGCGCAGGAATCATTCTAGTGCAGGAGATTTTAGCTATATACCAGCACGCGTTTGAGTCACAGGCGATAATTGCTGACAGTGGCTCTGCTGGCTTATTGGCATCATCAGTCGTTCAAACATTGCAGGGCAAGCTTGATACTTTATCTGTGCAATACCAAGAAGCAGATTTGATGCTTGATGCTATGCATTTGCACACCAGCGATTTTCTGACTCAGCATAAGGCCCCTTATCACGGACAGGTTAATTGTAAACTGGCCGAATTCAATAAAACTGCTAACGTGCTAACTAGATTACGTTCTGTGTTAGCTAAACCACATAGTATGCACGTGCAATTGTCGCTAGGAGCGCTGTGTTTGACTGCAACGAGTGAGAATGCAATACGAAAAGACTCACCTGCACGTCAGGATGATGCAGCCAGAAAAGTGACAATGCCGCAACTTATTCACGACACAATGAGCGCGAAGGACATAGGATTACCATCCAAGCGCAATAAACTTGCAGCATGCAAGGTCATATGGGGTGCCTTAGATGCAATAAATGCGTATGACGCACACCAGGGGAGCAGCAATCCTTGGGGCGTGCTACGCGGTGAAGACGATAAAAGCATGCGCGATGCGCTGAATATTTTACTCGAGTGTCACCTGTTATCAGTTGAGCCTAATGTGAAAGCAGAATTAACGGCATGGTGCGCTAATAATTAATCGATTTAAGTAATCGGTTTTTAGAACTTTAATCTTTTTTGAACACTGTCATGCTATGTGTTTTAAAGGCGTTCGTGTGTGTCACGTGCACTAGCAAGATGTGATTGATTAAGATGATTACCTACGTACTGAGTGCGTTCAATAGCAAAGCGGAGATGAAATGAAAGCGTCAGATTTATTTGTTAAAGCCCTAGAGGCAGAAGGTGTTGAGTATATTTTTGGTATCCCAGGTGAAGAAAACTTAGATTTGCTTGAATCGTTACGAGACTCAGACATCAAATTAATCTTAACCCGCCATGAGCAAGGCGCAGGTTTTATGGCGGCCACCTATGGTCGATTAACCGGGAAAGTGGGTGTGTGTTTATCGACACTTGGCCCCGGCGCAACTAACTTGGTGACTCCCGGTGCATACGCTCAATTAGGTGCAATGCCCATGTTGATGATCACTGGCCAAAAACCGGTGAAAACCAGCAAGCAGGGGCGCTTTCAGGTCATTGATGTTGTGGACATGATGCGTTCGATTACTAAGTACACCACACAGGTGGTCAGTGGTGATCGCATTCCATCTGTGGTGCGTGAAGCATTTCGTCTTGCTCATGAAGAACGCCCTGGTGCAACGCATATCGAATTACCAGAAGATATTGCGGCAGAAACCACCCAAGCTCAGTTACTTAAACCTAGCATTTCTCGCCGCCCCATCGCTGAATACAAAGCGATTAATAAGGCAATTGAAATGATAGAGGGCGCACGCTCTCCATTATTGCTTATTGGCGCGGCAGCAAACCGCAAACTCACCTCTAAAATGCTCAAAGAATTCGTCGAAAAAACCGGTATTCCTTATGTCACTACCCAAATGGGTAAAGGCGTGTTAGATGAATCACATGAATTGTTTATGGGTAACACAGCGCTTTCCTCTGGCGATTTTGTACATCGAGTGATCGATAGTTCAGACTTAATTATCAACGTTGGCCACGATGTCGTTGAAAAACCGCCGTTTTTTATGCAGCACGGTGGCCGTGAAGTGATTCATATTAACTTTGAGCCCGCTGCGGTTGACCCTGTGTATTTCCCGCAGTTAGAAGTAGTGGGTGATATTGCTAACAGTATTTGGCAAATAAAAGAGCAAATTCAGCAGCAAAGTAACTGGGAGTTTAGCTTCTTCAAAAAAGTGCATCAGGCGTATCTCGATCATAAAGCAGAAAGCGAAAATGACGATCGTTTCCCTGTTTTACCCGAACGGTTTGTTAAAGACATCCGCGAAGCCATGCCACGTGATGGCATCGTCACTCTGGATAACGGCGTGTACAAAATCTGGTTTGCGCGCAACTACCCCGCGGCACTGACCAACACCTTACTGCTTGATAACGCTTTGGCCACAATGGGCGCAGGGCTGCCCTCAGCGATGGCAGCGAAAATGGTTCATCCTGATAAACCTGTGCTGACAGTGTGTGGTGACGGCGGATTTATGATGAACAGCCAAGAGTTAGAAACGGCCGTACGGTTGAATTTGCACATAGTCGTCATCATTCTAAGAGATGACGCTTATGGCATGATCAAGTGGAAGCAAGCCAACATGCAGTTTGCTAACTACGGTTTGGATTATGGCAACCCTGATTTTGTGAAATATGCAGAAAGCTACGGTGCGAAAGGCTGGAGAGTAGAAGCGGCGGATCAAATATTACCGTTGGTGAAATCATGTTTATCTGAGCCTGGCGTGCATGTCATTGATGTGCCCGTCGATTATAGCCTTAATGACCAAACGTTGAACGAAACTCTTCGTGAACGTAGTCAACAACTATAAGGAATACAGAATGTTAGCGAAAGAATATCCCTATTATCTTGCGAGCAAAGCGGTGTATGCCAATCGCGATCTGAAAATCACCAATAAGTACACGGGCGAGGTAGCCACGTATGCTGCATTGGCTGATGCTGAGGTGATTGATAAGGCAATAGATGCCGCCGAGAAAGCTCAGCCCCTACTAAACAAGATGGCGCCTTATGAGCGTCAGGCTATTTTAAATCACTGCGTTAAACGTTTTGAAGAGCGCTTTGATGAACTGGCGCATGCCTTGTGTATTGAAGCGGGTAAGCCAATTAAAGATGCCCGCGGTGAAGTGACTCGGTTAATCGATACCTTTAGAATTGCCGCCGAAGAATCAGTGCGCATGAAAGGTGAAGTGCTTAATCTAGAAATCACCCCTCGAGCGAAAGGTTACCAAGGCCAGTATAAACATGTGCCGATTGGGCCATGCTCGTTTATCTCGCCGTTTAACTTTCCGTTGAATTTAGCGGCGCATAAAATAGCCCCTGCGCTAGCAGTAGGGTGTGCTTTTGTGATGAAACCAGCGAGCCGTACACCTCTTGGGGCCATTATCATAGGTGAAATTTTAGCGGAAACGGATTTACCAGAAGGGGCGTTTTCGATACTACCGTGCAGCCGTGACGGCGCTGACTTATTTACTACCGACGAGCGCTTTAAATTGCTTAGCTTTACCGGTTCACCTCAAGTGGGGTGGGAGCTAAAAGCTAAAGCCGGTAAAAAGCCCGTCATTTTGGAACTAGGCGGTAATGCTGCTTGCGTGGTCGATGAAGACACAGACCTTGACGATGCCATCGAACGCATTATTTTTGGTGCCTATTATCAGTCAGGGCAAAGCTGTATCAGCGTGCAACGTATATTGGTGCATGAAAAACTGTATGGCGAGTTTAAGCAGCGCTATACGGAAAAAGTGGCTAATTTGGTTCACGGCGATCCCCTTGATGAAGATACCTTCATCGGGCCTATGATTTCTGAATCTGAAGCTGAGCGTTTAGATGATTGGATCCAAGAAGCGGTGAAAAATGGCGCGACCGTATTGGCCGGCGGTGAACGCGATGGTGCTATGTTGCAAGCTACTTTGCTTGAAGGCGTGGCGCACGATGCAACGGTTAATTCAGAGGAAGCATTTGGTCCTGTATCTATCATTAGTTCGTTCAGTGATTTTGATGAAGCATTAAAAGAAGTGAACAACAGCCAGTTTGGTTTACAAGCCGGTATTTTCACACGTGACATCTACAAGGCGCACAAAGCGTGGGATGAGTTAGATGTTGGCGGCGTGGTGATTGGGGATGTGCCAAGCTGGCGTGTGGATAACATGCCCTATGGCGGCGTGAAGGAGTCAGGGCTAGGACGTGAAGGTATTACCTATGCCATGGACGACATGACTGAAATACGTTTGATGGTACTCAGAACCCCTCAGTAGCACGGATTACGAGTTATAAAGGCGTCTTTCGACGCCTTTTTCGTACCTGAACGCTTTACATTTAGGGGATTGTCACGAGAAGTAGTCATGTAAAATTTTACGGGTGAATTCTTTTCTTAAATAGAATCCTCTAGGGCGGGTTTGAATGATTTGGCCATTTTTCCCTATAGCATCGGTTAAGACGCTGCCGTTCGCGGCTTTAGGGCGTAACTGCATATATTCACCATAGCGCGCGGTCACCTTTTCAATGTCCCCCATGGCAATCATGTCCATTATTTCCTCCCAATCTTGGCGCAAATACGCTTCTTGTTGACCTTGTAAGGACCATAAAAATGGTGTGCCTATAACGCGCTCGCTTGGGGGGATGTCGCGCCTGCCATCTATGGGAACCCACAAGACTTTATTTAGCTTATTGCGCACGCTACTGGTGGCCCAGTGAATACCTGCCACATCAACTAAATGCGCATAACAAACATAAGTCGTTTCAAGAGGATACCCGTTTACGTCAATGGGGATAGTTTTGAGTTCAACGCCGATATTGGCAAAATCTTGCTGCGCTTTTGAGCCCGCTTCGGCACCTAGAGCCAGCTCAAGTAGCTGACCACTCCAGCCTTTTTCACGCTTAAAATCGTTGGGAACACGAATATTCTTGCTTTGTGCTAACTCGCCTAAGGTCAGCCCTGCCAGTGATCCAGCGCGTTCAAGCAATTCGTCAATACTGTTTGGTGGGGCTTTAATTTGTGATGGATTATTAGACAAACTCGTTCCCCCTTGGCACTTTTACGAATTGAATGCAGCCCTTCACGATAAAAAATTGCGCCGCGTAATAGGTACTCATGACAAGTACGCTTTGCAAAGGTAACGGCGTGATAAAGGCATTAATGGCCAATAAACTATCAGATACCACAAACAACAATGCGCCTAAGCGTAATGCATATCCCTGCGTATTCGCTGCAAGCGCACTGATAAACATTACACTTATGACAACAAAATAGCCCATTACCGGCAGTTGAAGCGAGCCGACCGCAGGTAGCAGCAGAAATAGCATGGCCACTAAATACGCCGAAAATAAACTGACGGTGAGGAAATTTAGACGGTCAAGGTTTCGCCAACGAAACAAGAATATCGAGTATAAAATGTGTGCTAAGGCAAATGCACTAAGGCCCAGTATGAAACTGTGCTTGAGAGGCAAGGCAAGTAGCATATCGCCCGCGGTGCTGGACAATATGCCCGCTATTAACCACCATCTTGCTGGCAAATCTGTTTGTTTTCCCGCGATGACGCTTAGCAGTAATATCGGGGCCGCTTTATGTAGGAAGCTCCACGAATAGGTCGTTGTCAGCGTACTTGTTATGTAGCTTAGGGCTAAGAGCCAGTAAATTGTTGTGATTATTCTATGCATAGTCAGTAGTTTATGGAAGAATGCCAATCAATAAAAGAATTGAATTCTCGGGAGTCTAAGTGATTGATGCCGAAGGATTCCGCGCCAACGTTGGCATAGTGATTTGCAATAGCTTAGGTCAGGTCTTTTGGGCCCGCCGCTATGGTCAACATTCTTGGCAGTTTCCGCAAGGCGGAATCGATGAAGGTGAAACTGCTGAACAAACCATGTACCGCGAACTTTATGAGGAAGTTGGCCTAAAACCAGAACACGTAAAAATTTTAGCGGTAACCAAAAATTGGTTGCGATACAAATTACCAAAGCGCTTGATCCGTCAGGGCAGCGCACCTGTTTGTATTGGGCAAAAGCAAAAATGGTTTTTGTTACAACTGACCTGCAAAGAGCAAGACGTTGATTTGCTGCAATCTGGTCATCCTGAATTTGATGACTGGCGCTGGGTTAGTTTTTGGTATCCAGTACGTAATGTGGTGTCTTTCAAACGTGAAGTGTACCGCAGAGCAATGAAAGAGTTTGCGCCTACGGCAATGGCACTGAGCAGTAAACCGGCCCAAGGCCAAAGAAGTAAACGTAGACGCAAAAACTAAAGGGTTAATATGTTAACCAAGCTAAAACGCATCGTTAAAGAGGTCAATCAAACTCCCGTCCTAGATGATGCGCTTAGCGGTGTGGCAAAGAGTCTTAAAGAGGCCATCAAGGTCGACTCTGTCAGCATATATTTAGCCAACTACGAAAAGCAGCACTTTACGCTGCGAGCCACAGAAGGCCTGGCGAAATCTGCTATTGGAAATGTATCGATAGGGTTTTCTGAAGGGCTGATAGGCTTGATTGGCCAGCGCGAAGAGCCAATCAACATTAGTAATGCGCAAACCCACCCCAGATTTAAACATTATCCTGAAGTACAAGAAGAGCAATATCACGCCTTTTTAGGTGCGCCTATTATTCATCAACGAAAAGTATTGGGCGTGCTGACACTACAACAGCAACGAAAGCGTCTTTTTAGCCAAGATGAAGAAGCGTTCCTAGTGACACTCGCAATGCAGTTGGCCGTTGAAATTGTTAATGCTGAAGCCCGTGGCCGATTTAGCTTGAGCGATGACCACCCTGAACAAAATGAGATCAAAAGTGTCAAGGGGGTGCCGGGCTCTTCGGGTTTAGCGGCCGGGGTTGGCGTGGTACAAAATTTACTGGTTAATCTACGCAACCACGTACCAAAACGCAGTGGCGATCGGGAAACCCAAATACAGAATTATCGCTCTGCGGTTATGCAAACTCGGGAGCAAGTTGAGGTCTTATCTCAGCGAATTCAAGGAGAGGTGCCCGATGACGTGCAAGCTATTTTCACCCTTTACCACCATCTACTGGATGCGAACAGCTTAGGCCGTGAAGTAGAGCAGAAAATAACACTTGGATGGGATGCTGCAACGTCTTTAAAAATGGTGGTTGAAAACTATATCACTCAGTTCCAAGGCATGAGCGATGCCTATATGCGTGAACGCGCAGTGGATGTAGAAGATCTTTCCAATCGCATTTTAGCGAATCTCCTTAATCTTGATACCAGCCGTTTAACGCGCGAAGAGCTGCCAGTAAAATGTATTTTGGTAGCAGAAGAGCTGACGGCGACCATGCTTGCTGAGTTCCCTAAAGGTAAGCTCTGCGGCCTGATTTCGATTCGTGGCTCTAGTAACTCTCATGCAGCAATAATGGCTAGAGCATTGGGTGTTCCCGCGGTTATGGGGGTGACAGGTGTTCCACTATCCCTACTCGATAACAAAGACATTTTACTGGATGGTTACACCGGCGGGATTATTGTTTCGCCTAATCAGACCATTGAACGAGAATTCCAGCAGCTTATACATGAAGAAAAGCTGTTAAGTGATAAAATTCTTGCACAAGACGACCTGCCAGCCGTAACGAAAGATAATTGCTTGCTGAGCCTATTGGTAAATGCAGGGCTGTCGGCCGATATCGAAAATACCTACTCTAGTTACGCCGATGGTGTGGGGCTATTTCGTACTGAAATTCCGTTTATGATGCGTCAGCGTTTCCCTACCGAAAAAGAGCAAGTTGAACTTTATAGAGCAATGTTAAGCGCTGAGCCAGACAAACCTTTCACCATGCGTACGTTAGATGTAGGCGGTGACAAGCCTTTGCCGTATTTCCCTATGACTGAGGAAAACCCTTTTCTGGGCTGGCGAGGTATCCGCTTAACACTTGACCATCCAGAGGTGTTTTTGGTGCAAATTCGCGCCATGTTACGCGCCAGTATCGGGTTGCAAAACTTGCAAATTATGTTGCCTATGATCACATCGGTAAGTGAAGTGCTAGAAGCCAAGAGGTTAATAAGTCAGGCCTTTTTTGAAGTGCAAGAAGAGGCGAAAGTTCAAGATGGTACGCTGTATCATCCTAAAATTGGTGTGATGCTTGAAGTGCCGGCGGTTATTTATCAACTGCCTCAGTTAGCAAAAATTGTCGACTTCTTTTCAGTAGGCAGCAATGATTTAACCCAGTATTTGCTGGCAGTCGATAGAAATAATGCGCGGGTTTCTGAGCTGTATGATAGCTATCATCCGGCTGTGTTAGCAGCGCTGTACAATATTGCGCAGCAAGCCAACGACTTAAACGTACCCATTACTTTATGTGGTGAATTGGCCGGGGAGCCTGGCGGAACAATCCTATTAATGGCGATGGGATACCGAAAACTAAGTATGAACAGTCATAGCTTACTCAAAATAAAATGGGTTGCCCGCAGCGCTAATTTGAATGATGCGAAAGCATTACTTAATGAAGTGTTAACCATGAGCGACCCGAAAGACGTGCGCGAACGGGTAAACCTTTATCTTGAATCGATTGGTCTTGGCGGCTTGATCCGCGCGGGTATTTAGCGGGAGTAATAAAAGTGGATCCTGCATTACTTATATTCTTGGTATGTACCTTATTAGGTGCGTTCGTTGGCTTATTCGCTGGGCTGTTGGGCATAGGCGGAGGGCTCATTATCGTGCCTTCTTTACTGTATCTGCTTACCGAATACGTACACCTACCGTTAAAAGTTGCCATGCCAATGGCGATTGCTACGTCCTTGTCTACTATCGTGTTAACTGCTATTTCTTCATCAAGAGCACACTATAAGTTAGGTAACTTGCGCCAGTTCTATTTGCTTTGGACAGGCTTGGGTATTTCAGTAGGAGCGATAATCGGCCCTCAGTTTGCTACCGTCATTTCAGCACAATCATTAAAAACGTTATTTGCCACCTTGGTGCTGCTTATTGCAGTGCAAATGGTGTTCTTGGGCAACAAAAATGCGAAACGAGACGTGACGAAACAACTGTTGCTATTGATTGGTGTCATAACTGGTTGCATTTCCTCAGTTATGGGAATCGGTGGGGGTGCTATCATGGTGCCCGCGTTATTGTGGTGTCGGGTTGATGTGCGAGCAGCAATTGGTTGTGCTGCATTTAGTGGCTTAGTCATCGCGTTGTTTGGCTCCGCCAGTTTTATCGTTGCAGGCTGGAATAACGAACATTTACCCCAGTGGTCTGTGGGCTTCATTTATTTGCCCGCCACCTTTGGGATAGTGTTGACGTCAGTGTTTACTGCCAACATAGGGGCGAAATTAGGCCGCTCCTTGGACACGAAACTTTTAAAGAAAATTTTTGCCGGCTTTTTAGTCATTGTTAGTCTACGAATGTTATTAGGATAAAAATTCAACATGGTAAGTAGTTATTTTACATTTCCACAAATAGACCCAATCATCTTTAGTATTGGGCCCTTAAGCTTGCGCTGGTACGGCTTAATGTATTTGGTGGGATTTGCCGCTGCGTTTTGGTTGGCTGGCGTGCGTTTATCACGCACTAATTGGACAAAAGAGCAACTAAGCGATTTATTATTCTGGGGCTTTTTAGGCGTTATTTTAGGAGGGCGAATTGGCTACGTACTCTTTTATCAATTCGAGTTATTCCTCTCTGATCCCTTATATTTATTTAAAATTTGGACTGGGGGCATGTCTTTCCATGGCGGCTTGTTGGGTGTTATTGCTGCACTTTGGTGGTTCTCGCGAAAAGCAAAATGTACTTTTTTACAAGTGGGTGATTTTATCGCGCCCTTAGTGCCCATTGGTTTAGGGGCTGGGCGTATCGGTAACTTCATCAATGCCGAGCTATGGGGGCGTACTACGGATGTGTCCTGGGGCGTTATTTTCCCTGGAGCCGGGCCCTTACCCCGCCACCCTTCACAATTGTACGAATTCGCTCTTGAAGGCGTCGTTTTGTTCTTAATACTATGGCTTTATTCCCGCAAGCCTCGGCCTATTGGCGCGGTAAGTGGTTTATTCTTATTAGGGTACGGCAGCTTTCGGTTTTTTGTGGAGTTCTTCCGAGAGCCGGACCAGCACATAGGTTTGTACGAAGGGGCATTCTCTCTGGGAATTTCACAGGGGCAAATATTATCAGCGCCTATGATCATAGGTGGAATTGCGCTGATGTTGTGGGCTGTGCGCCGGAATAAAATGGCAGAGACTGGGGTACCTAAGTCATCTAAAGCCGCTAAAGCTTAATTATTTCTATTTACTGGCTCGCACTCTGTGAGCCAGTTCTTTTGGCCACAGAGCCTACAGTGTTAAACCTATACTTAATTATCACCTCAAAAAATAATCTGCCCAGCTGCTTCTTGTTAGTCTAAATCATCGATGGTCGATTTCTGTTCAGGAGAGAATGATGTTAGATAATTTATTTTCAATGCAAGGCAAGGTATGCGTAGTCACCGGTGGCTCACGGGGTTTGGGGGCTTTTATGGCGCAGGGCTTTTTAGAAGCAGGTGCTAAACGGGTGTATATTACTGCGCGTAAAGCACAGGCGTGTTTAGATGCCGCCGAAGAGCTTAGACAATTTGGCGATTGTGTGGCACTCGTGGGTGATGTTGCAACCAGCGAAGGTGTGATGGATTTGGTCAAGCAGCTAAATGAACGCGAGCAGCATATTGATGTGTTGGTGAACAATGCGGGCACGGCTTGGGGGGCACCATTTGGCCAATTCCCTGAAAAGGGCTGGGACAAGGTGATGGATTTAAACGTGAAAAGCCCATTCTTTTTAACCCAAGCGTTAACGCCATTGCTTGAAAAGAATGCGAGCAAGGACAGTACGTCTGCCGTGATTAATATCGGCTCTATCGCGGGGATTGTAGGCAACGGGCTTGATAATTACAGCTATGCTGTTTCTAAATCTGCAATTCATCAGCTAACCCGGGTTTTAGCCAAAGAATTAGTTGATAAACATATTCGAGTAAACGCCATCGCACCTGGTCGTTTCTATTCAAAGATGACCGAATTTCTGAGTGAAGATAAAGAAGCGTTCGAAGAAGAACTCCAGTCTATACCTATGCGTCGCTGGGGCGAAGCATCTGATATTGCTGGTGTCGCTTTGATGTTAGCAAGCAAAGCGGGTGGCTTCATGACGGGACAAATACTGCCCGTAGACGGAGGCACAACGTTAGTCAATTAACCAATCAAGCTGACAATAAAAAGGGCTAGTAACCTAGCCCTTTTTATTAAATGCGTGAGTGCTAAAGACGCAACTCCGTTTTGCTAATATTACTTACGAGTCGCGCGTAACATCCAAGATGTTTTCTCATGAATTCGCATGCGATCAGACACTAGGGCGGCTGTTGATTCGTCTTCAGCATCTTGAGCCAGCTTCAATACTTCACGAGACGTTCTCACGACTTGCTCATGACCTTTAGTGAGTAAATCAATCATCTCTGATGCTTCAGGTACACCATCCACTTCTTTAATAGAGCTTAGCTTGGCAAATTCTTTATATGTGCCAGGGGCTGCGACATCCAGTGTACGAATACGCTCGGCGATATCATCGACAGCTGTTGCTAATTCTGTGTATTGCTCTTCGAACATCAAATGTAGCTCGCGAAACTGAGGGCCTGTGACGTTCCAGTGAAAATTATGAGTTTGTAAATACAGAGTGTAAGAATCCGCTAATAAAGCCTTTAGTCCATCAGCAATTTTTATTCTGTTTGTTTCATTGATACCAATATCGATCGTTGTCATGCCTAACTCCCTAGGTTCAAAAATAAAAGGAACGGTAATTTAAAAATTCTGAATACCCTAATTATATGCGTCGTTAAGCTCCTGTTTACAAGGGGCAATGCAGAAAAATAGTGCAAAAAATATAGCGCTAAAAATATTGCGCTAAAAAGTGAACTGCCCGCATGGGTCTTTATATAGGGAGCATGTGTAAAGGTTATAAATTATACCAATGGTTAACCGATTTATATGACATTTTCATGAACAAATAATCGTCACTAATTGTATAATAAACCATCTAGGAGCTTATATATGCAATTGTTACGTTGGTCTGAGCTGACCGTCTTGTTTTTATGTACCCCACTGTTAATTCTGTTTCTTGTCTCTGACTACGATACTTGGTTAATGCCATTACTCATTTTAATGGGCGGTTATTGCTTACTTTTACTGTGGAAGGACGTTAATTTCAAGCGTTTCCGCTTGTGGCACACCGATGATTTTTGGCGACATCTAGGGGCTACGTTAAAGGTATTCATACCTGCAGCCATCGTTTTGGCGTGTGTTGTCTATTATTTTGCGCCGCACATTTTGTTCAAGTTACCCAGAGAAGACATGCAGTTTTGGCTTATTACGTTAGCGATTTACCCTATCGTTTCAGTGATTCCTCAAGAGCTCATTTTTAGAACCTTCTTTTTTCATCGATACAAACGGATCATTCCGTCAAAAAACACCCGATGGGCGCTCAGTACCGCGAGCTTTTCACTGGCTCACGTCGTGTACGGGAACTGGATTGCAGTGGGCCTGTCTTGTATTGGCGGAGCATTATTCGGTTATCGCTATATGCAGTCCCGGTCTACTTTGGTGGTCGTAATAGAACATTCTCTTTGGGGATCTTATTTGTTTACGCTGGGCGTTGGTGTCTTTTTGCTTACCCAAAACATCTAACTCTGCTGGCTTGATAGCAATGAGGGTAAACCCGCGCATGTTGCGCCATCACTACGCGTTGTTAATAATCTGTTTGTAAAATGCTCATTCTGCGTTAATAAATAAACTTTTTAAAATGCTGTATATGGCTTTTGTACGATTTTACCGCAAAGAACAAGTATTTTATCGACTAATACTGACATTTTCTTAACAAACGCTATATCATCCGCATCCTAATTTTTTGCCTCTCTCACCGAATACCTAAAGTGAGATGAGTTGATTCGTAATGAGATCCTATGAACGTAAATAAAATTCTTTTGGCGGTGGGTTTAAGCACCTTATCTTTAAATACCATGGCGGCGGCTTTTCAATTGTCTGAGCACAGCGCATCAGGACTTGGGCGCGCTTTCGCGGGTGATGCAGCGATCGCCGAAAATGCTTCAGTTGTGGCGCGCAATCCCGCTTTAATGTCGCAATTTAGCGAGAGTCAGTTATCGGTAGTGGGTACTTATATTGTTCCAGATGTGAGCTTGACGGGCGAGAGTGCGCCAGATTATTCCAGCGCTGATGCATTGAATGACGACAGCATTGCTCCCGAGGCATTTGTACCTGCAACTTATTATGTCATGCCGCTTGATGACAAGTTTGCATTAGGCTTTGGTTTGTTCTCAAACTTTGGTTTAGCAACTGACTTCGCCGAAGATTACGCCGCAGGCCAGTTGGCGGGCAAGACCGAAATCCTAACGGTTAATTTTAATACAAGCTTGTCATATAAGATAAACGAACAGTTGACTGTTGCTGGTGGGCTGAATGTTGTGTACGCCGATGCCACTATTACTCGTCATTTAGGCGATTTAAGTAATGCTCTATCTGCCCAAGGATTAGTTATTCCATCGAGCACGACGGGACTTGATTTGGAAGGCGATGACTTCGGTTTTGGCTATAACCTAGGCGTAGCCTACGATTTTGATGAAAATTCGCGCTTTGGTTTTCATTATCGCAGTAAGGTCGACATTACCTTTGACGGGACTTATAGCAACGACTTACCACTTATTCCTGGGGTGTTTGACAATGGCCAATCAGGTGCTGTTCAACCTGGAAGCGTGGATTTAGAACTGCCAGCAATCGCGGAGTTTTCAGGTAGTCACCAGTTAGATGATAAATGGGGTGTGCACTACAGCGTGTTGTGGACAAACTGGAGCAGCTTCGAGCGTTTAGAGGCGTATGTCCCTAGCCAGGATGAGCCAGTTTTTGAAAAGGAAGAGAACTTTTCAAATAGTTTCCGTTACGCCATTGGTGCGGATTACCAGTTGAACGCAAAAGTGATGTTACGAGCTGGTATTGCTTACGATGAAACCCCAACTGACTCTCAGTTGTTGTCGATCTCTATTCCTGACACCAATCGTCTATGGATAAGTGCGGGCGCAAACTATTTACTTGATGACAACTCATCTATTGATTTGGGGGTGAGTATCATTCGCGGCCAAGACCGGACCTTCACTGAAGAAGATGATGCTGGTGGTGAATGGGAATTCAATAGTGAAGGGCATGCGTTTATCGTGTCTGCCCAGTATAACTATGCATTCTAATATGCTGTTTTAGCATTCGCTAATGTTGATAAAAGCCGGTTTGGAATTTATTCCCTACCGGCTTTTTCGTTAGGCGAGTATGACAAGCACTGCACCAACTAGAATTAACCCAAGGCCCCACTTGTCAGAACGCTGTAATCGCTCCTTAAACCATTTCGCAGATATCAGTAAGGTAAAGAATATCTCAATCTGGCCTAGGGTTTTAACCAAGGCTACGGTTTCTAAACTCATAGCGGTGAACCAGCCAATTGAGCCGACAAAGCTACAAAAACTGATGATAAAAACCAATTTAGGCTTTAGGCACAAGGCGCGCAAAGTTTGTGGGCTACGAATGAGTAGCCAAAGCAATAGAATGAGGGTTTGTATCAGCAAAACCCAAAATAAGACATATGCTGCGCTTTGTAAAAACGGTAGCTGCGTCATTAGGCTTGCTTCTCGTACCCATAAGGTGGTCAACGCAAAGCATAGTCCGCTGGCTAAGCCGATAAGCAGTGTAGGCCAAGAGATATCCCGCATACCTTTAGGCACACTCATTAACCATACGGCAATGCCGCCTATTATTACGCCACACCAAGCCATTGCTGACAAAGGGGCAGCAAAAAGCAGCGCACCTAAAATGGCAGCAATGACGGCCTCGCTCTTGGCTAACCCCACACCCATTGCATAATTTCGTAAGCGGAAAAGTTTGACCATTAACGCGGTAGCAAAAATTTGCGATATAGCAGCTAGTACTATGGCGAGATAGAACTTGGCATTCATTTGTGGGACGGTGCTATCCTCAATAGAGAAAAGGATATATGCGTAGAGGGCAGCCATGGGGACGGCAAGAATAAAGCGAGCAAGGGTGACACCTAACGTGTCTACGTCAGCACTGAGGCGCTTTTGAAATGCATTTCGCCATGATTGCATGAACGCAGCCATCACGGTAAACGGGATCCACAAACTCATGTTATCGCCTTTAAGTTTTGCACGGGCAATGCCGAGTTCACGGTAATCAACTCATCTCAATTGAGGATGAATCGAAGCACAGGACGCCAGCAAAAAGAGCTAGCGCCACATGAGTAGGTTAATATCTTTATACTGAAAACGGGTATTTAATTGCTGGATGGTGAGCATAACCCTCAATGCTAAAGTCATCCATAGTGACCCACGTTTCTAAGTCTTCTAATGACTTAATGTCTGGGTTGATGATCAATTTAGGCATACCTAGAGGTTCTCGCTTCAACTGCACGTCACGCATCAACTCTAATTGGTCTTCGTAGATATGGGCGTTGACTATTTTGTGGTACGCCATACCCGCTTTTTTACCGGTGATCTGCGCCACAATCGCCAGCAAGAAGTAAACCTGAACCATATTGAAATTTAGCCCAAGGGGCACATCACAACTGCGCTGTGTGCTGTTTAAATACAAAGTATCATCAAGCAAGGAAAAATGATGACTGTACATGCAAGGGCGAAGGCAGCCCATGTAAAATGCACCGGGATGATAAAAAGTGAATATTTCGCCTCTGTCATCAATGCCATTTTTTAAGTCATGAATAATTTTAGCGAGTAGGTCGATGCTTCCACCATCAGGCTTGGGAAAATTACGCCCAATTTTGCCGTAAATTAATCCGCAATCGTCTTCGCCTTTGCGATGAGGGTTGTCTAACCAAGCTTGGTTCTGGTTCGCATTTGCATCCCAGGTTGACGTTCCTATTTTGCGGAAGTCGGCGGCATTGTCATAGCCACGAATATAGCCAATCATTTCCGCAATGGCTGATTTATAAAAACTCTTGCGCGTAGTCACTAAAGGGAATTCACCGTTACCCACGTTGTAGGTGAGATCTGCGTTGATAACGGTAAGGCATTTTTTACCGGTTCTTTCGTTATTCACCCATTTGCCATCGTCAACTATACGTTGGCACAGATCGAGATATTGCTTCATTTTATTTAACGGCTACTTTATTTGAAATGCTAGGGGGATATTATCAGAAATGTGAGGACTTTTTTAACGAAAAATAATAACTCAGTATCTGTTTTTCGGGAGCCTTTATACGACTGATGTCGCCTTGTGGATTGTATTTATTCACTCTAAAATTCATATCTTAGTGTCGTGCTCCAAGGCGTAAAAGATGATGATTCATGCGTTTTCCTCGATTCCCGTTCTAACAATGGAATAAATATCTATATGACAATGTCAGTCCTTATTTGTGATGACTCCGGTTTTGCTCGCCGTCAAATGGCTCGTGCGATACCAGATGGTTGGGATGTGGACATTTACTTTGCCGAAAATGGTAAAGAAGCGCTCAGTGCCATCAAGCAAGGACAAGCTGACGTCATGTTTCTCGATTTGAACATGCCGGTAATGGATGGTTATCAGACTATGCAGGTCGTAAAACAGCAGGACCTGCCTACTCTGGTGATCGTAGTCTCGGGAGATGTTCAACCTGAAGCTCATAAAAAAATGCTGGGCCTTGGTGCTATAGCTTTTATTCCCAAGCCTATCGATAATCAAAAGTTGGGCGAAATTCTACGCCAGTATGGTGTGTATTCAGGTGACATGACCTGTAAGGGGCGTTCTGAAAAAGTTGCTATTGTTGAGCCACATAGTCAGGGCGCAGAGCTTGACGCCTACCGTGAAATGGCAAACGTAGCTATGGGAAGAGCCGGCGAGAATGTTGCTAAGCTGCTTGGGGAGTTTATTCAACTGCCTATCCCTAATGTAAATCTAATTACTAACAACGAATTACACATGGCGATGTCTGACGTGAAAACTAGCGACAGCATATCTGCTGTTTCCCATGGCTTTATCGGCGCTGGAATTAACGGTGAAGCATTGGTGATTTTCAATGATGCCAACATCGCAAATATGGGCAAGTTGTTGAACTACAAACATAATAGCACTGAAGAAGAATCCGAGTTAGAAGTGCTGATGGATATCTCCAATATTATTGTGGGCGCCTGCATCAATGCATTGTCAGAACAACTACATGTCACCTTTAGTCACAATCATCCGATAATTTTAGGGCGCCATTGTGACATTGACCAAGTGCTTGAGAGCAATCATCAGCGCTGGGATAAAATTCTCGCAATTGAAATAGCCTATGCGATTAAATCCCACGATATTCAGTTTGATTTGTTGTTGCTGTTTCCTGGCAATGCAATGGAATTGGTTTACGCAAAACTTGTTACGGTTACCCAATAGGAGTTGCATCAGTGCAAGATATGAAAGAGTTAGCTGAAATGCATTGGAAGCACGATTTACTTGGCTCCATTGAAGTAGGCATAGTGGTGGTTGACAGGGAATTTCTGGTAATGGTGTGGAACTTGTTTATGGAGAACCACAGCAATATCGCGCCGAGTACGATCCGAGGTACATCTCTATTTACGCACTTTCCTGAAATCGACGAAACTTGGCTAAGGGCCAAGGTCGAACCTGTTTTTTCCATGAAAAGCCCGGTTTTTGTTATCTGGGAACAGCGCCCTTTTCTTTTTCGGTTTGGGGCTAATCGACCTATTACTTCACCCTCTAAGTTTATGTACCAAAACATCACCATATTTCCATTGGCCTCTTTATCGGGGCAAGTAGAACAAGTGTGTATCGTGGTGTATGACGTAACCGATCAGGCTGTAAGTAAGCAGGCAGTTGATGAACTCAACAGTGAGTTGCAGCGATTAAGCCGAATAGATGGTCTAACAGGCATTTTTAACCGCCGCTATTGGGAAGAGCAATTTAGTCGCGAATTTAAACGAAATTTGCGTAAGCCGAGTCAGTCGTCAGTCATCATGTTAGACATAGATAATTTTAAAAAAATCAATGATAACTATGGTCACCCTGCGGGCGATGAAGTGATACGCCAACTCGCAAAGCTGATCGAGGATGTTACAAGAGAAACAGATATCTGTGGCCGTTATGGCGGTGAAGAATTTACAATTTTATTACCCGATACTGCCTCACAAAATGTCATGGTTCTTGCTCAACGTATCAGAGAGACTGTGGAAAATCTCAAAATTGAGTATGAACAACAGACTATTTCCTTTACAGTCAGCCTAGGAATAGCGCAATTTTCCCCTGTATTTGAACAACATATACAGTGGCTAGAAAGTGCTGATAAAGCCCTATATCAAGCGAAAATTAGCGGCCGTAATCGGGTGATTATTGCTTAAAGTAAACGCTTAAGTCAGAGTATAATTAAAAGAATATCTAGTTGTTATGAATAATAAAACGTTACGCCAGGCGTTGTTAAATAAGCGCATGCTTATTTGTATTTGCACTGGTTTTTCCTCCGGTCTTCCCCTTTATTTATTGATTCAATTTGTGCCAGCTTGGCTTCGCTCAGCTGACATTGATTTGTCTACTATCGGCTTGATTAATCTCGTCCTGTTTCCTTACACTTGGAAATTTATCTGGTCCCCAGTCATGGACCGCTTCGTGGTACCTATGCTCGGCAGGCGACGAGGCTGGATGTTCATTACCCAAGTGGCGCTGATTGTGTTGATGAGTATGTTGTCTTTTTATGACCCTGCAACAGACATCAGCCATATTATAGTGATTGTCGCGGCTATCGCTTTTTTCAGCGCCAGCCAAGATATTGTTATTGATGCCTATCGCCGAGAATTACTACCGGACGATGAATTGGGAGCTGGGAACGGCTTTTATGCTCAGGCGTATCGCATCTCTTCATTTGTACCCGGTTCGTTAGCGATGATTTTAGCGGGCTTCTATCCTTGGTCAGTGGCGCATATGAGCATTGCTGTATTTATGTTGGTCGGTCTAGTGACCACGCTAATGATTAACGAAACATCCAAAGCAGGGGACGAACCACAGACACTGCGCTCAGCGGTGGTAGAGCCTTTTGTGGAGTTTTTTCAGCGTCAAGGTTGGCAGCAAGCGGTACTTATCTTACTGTTTATCATGTTTTATAAACTAGGCGACAGTATGGCCACCGCCCTAGAAACGCCATTCTTTCTAGATATGGGGTTTTCCACGGTAGAAATAGGCTCAATTGCGAAAATAGCCAAAACTATTGGAGCAACAGCGGGGACAATTCTTGGGGGGGTAGCCATGATCAAACTGGGTATCAATCGAAGCTTGTGGGTGTTTGGCGTGTTTCAATTGATATCTATTTTGGGTTACGTCATGTTATCCATGGTGGGGTATAACCATCTTGTGTTGGCGATTGCTAGTGGCTTTGAATATTTTGGCGTTGGGCTGGGCTCCGTAGCGCTTATCGCGTTTATGGCTAAATCGACTAATCGCCATTTTACTGCTACACAGTTCGCTTTGTTTTCAAGTATTGCGGCGGTGCCACGCACATTTGTAAGCGCCACGACAGGTTATGTTATCGAAGCGGTGGGTTACACCCAGTTTTTTATTATCTGTTTTGTGTGCGCTATTCCAGGAATGTTAATGCTGCTAAAAATAGCACCATGGAATGCAATTAAAAGCGAGGAAACACAACCATAACGGTAATCCGTTAAGGTCGTGAGCCTAAATATTCATAAGGAAATGGATACTCATCTTCGCTTTCTAAGAAGTTAACGCATAAGTCTAAATCACTGCGTAAATTGGAGTCTTCTCGTAAGGTTTTTTCTGGCCAAAAATGTAACTGGTGAAGCACATACCAAAACACGCGCTCCTGCTGCGAACTTGGTTGATCCGCTAAATGGCTGACTTGAGACCATTCCTCCATCGTATCCCAGAAATACAAGTCTAATTCTTTGTAAACTATGCGGTTGTTCCAGAAGGCTCGAACAAAATATGCGAGTTGCTGAGACTTAACATTTAAAAACTTTTGTACACTTATCACTGCCTAATACCCTCGTATCAATAAGTCGAACTAGACAAAAGTATAGTGTTTTATAGTGATTATGTTTGGTCTTTACCCAAAAAATGCGGCAGATTTAAGCTATCTTTTTGAAATAAAGAATGTTTTATCCGAGTACTACAATGTATTTCTCGCCTCACCAGCCTAAATAATGCAACCAGCCGTATATTTCTTTACTCACAAACGCGCTGTCTGAAAAGGTGTTAAATGTGTTGGTGAGTTGTCGCTGTCGATAGTCCAGTTTTAGATGTTTGCTGGCATCAATTCCGCGTTGAGTTGCACTCATTAAACTCCAATTATTATCTTGAGGACTATAAATATCGAGTAATGGCATTTCTGTCACTGCTGTGTAATTCGCAATGAGCGCATTCAAGTTGCGCTGGGGCCAAAAAGGACTGATTGTCACTAGGGCATCAGGGCTGGGAATTTGTTTTTCAGCATATATCTTTATCAACCAAGCGGCGCTAGTGCCTTGGGCGATAATGAGTCTAAAACCAGAGTAACTCTGAGCCCTAGCCATTGCCGCCTGCATCAATCCCCGTAGCTCTTGTTCATGTTGCAAGAAGTGTCCATTGCTTATCTGGTGTAACTGATACTGAGGGGATGCAGGTGAGCTATTAGCTGGGGTAGGCGTTTCCTGCGCGGCCTCGGTTTCATCATTTGCTGTATTATCTTGCGATTCGTCAGTCGCCGACTCTTGAGATTGAGAATCTGGTGCGGTCGTTTTTTCATCGGCCAAATCGGGCTCAAACCCAATTGTTGGCGGCGTTATTTGCATAGTCACCCAACCTAAATCATTGAGATATTGGGTAAGCATGGCTAAGTTTTGCTGACTCGAAGGAGGGCGGCCTGTTTCGCCAACTAATATGGCGACGCCATTTAAGTTGGATGTGGTGTTTTGTGACTCAATGATTACCGTAGGCTTGTTATTCGCTTGTAGAATTTTAGCCTTGTCGGGGAACAATTGACGTTGTACATCTGTCAGGGTGCTGGCGCTTGTCATGCTTGGTACAAGCAGCATGCAACCTAACGCAACGTTGTGCATGAAAGCGTGAAGGGCAGGTATGCAGATGTCATCCAAAAATATCTTGGATCTGTTAAAAAATGAGATGTTCATAGAAACCAAATTTCCCTCGCCATAGCCTGTTATCGGGCGCGAAATAGAGGAACTTTAGTAAAGGCGACATTAAAAAGGAACTGGGGCGTGAAAATCCACTGACGCGTTCGTCGCAGGGTGGGTAAAACCCAAGGTTTGAGCGTGCAATTTTAGCCTGTTAGCCATGGCCAACGCGGCAGAGTGAGCATACAGACGATCCCCTAAGATAGGATGCCCTAAGCTCAACATGTGTACTCTTAGTTGATGGGAGCGCCCTGTTACTGGCGTTAATTCCATTCGCGTCGTGTCGTCATTTCGCTCTAAAACGCGCCAATGAGTTAATGACGGTTTGCCTCTTTGCTGACAGACCATTTGTTTAGGCCTGTTAGGCCAATCACATATTAGCGGCAAATCGACACTACCCCTTTCGCCATTGACTTGACCAAATACTCTGGCGATATAGGTTTTACGTGTTTGACGCAGTTCAAACTGCTTTGATAGTTGACGATGAGTGTCTTTATCAAGGGCCATGACTAATAAACCTGATGTGGCCATGTCTAAACGATGAACAATACGGGCAGTAGGATAAACCCGCTGCACCCGCAATTCTAAGCTGTCTTTATGCTCTAGGGCCTTGCCCGGTACAGTCAATAAACCACTTGGTTTATTGAGTACCAACACATATTCATCCTTAAACACAATCTGTAAATATGGCCGCGTGGGCGGCGCATAATTGACTATGGCCATAAACTCGGTTCTTCCTAGGGGTTGTTCACTATCAGTCTAATGGCTTCAAGATTCACCCGTGCTTCGCTAATAACCAGTTTCAAGTCGTCGATTTGTTGCTGCAGGTGAGCAATTTCTTCATCGCGAATTGACGGGTTCACTTTCTGTAAGCTTTGCATACGTTTTAGCTCACCGCCCAGCAAGGATTTCATTTGCTTTTGACACTGCTTGCGGACTTTTTCCGCGTCGGCTTCACCTTGACTTTGCGCTACAGCTAAAGCTTTGGTTAATTGAGGCGTCAACGCTTTAATCAATTGATTACCCATTTTACCGCGTACTTTGTCCAGCTTAGTAAATTGTTTTTCAACCACACTGTTAGTGGTATCAACACAAATTTTTATAGGCGTGGGGGGCAAGAAGCGATCAAGTTGCAATGATTTTTCAGCTTTACCCGATAACACAAACAAGCACTCTAGCCAGTATGCGCCAGCGGGTAAGGATTTATCCTCTCCCAATGCTACCGAGCTCTTACCTGTGATCTCTGTAGTGACGGTCTCCATGGCATGTTGCACCATGGGGTGGTCCCAGCTAAAGAAGTTCACATGCTCCAAACGGGTCGCGGTGGTGCGTTCGTAGGTAATGGTCATGCCTTCTTCATCTAGGCCGGGTAAGGTCGCTACCATGGTTTCAGTGGGCCGAAGGATATAACAACTTTCGTCTTTATCCTCTTGGGCAAGGCCAAGGGTGTCAAATAAGCGTGTCATAAACAGCTCAAGGGTGGGTGAGTCTTCTGCGGCGAGTATTTCTTTTTGCAGCTTTTCCACTCGGCCTTTACCTGACGAGTTAAGCTCAAGCAGTTTGTCACGCCCTTGTTCTAACCGCTCTTTGAGTTGTCTGTGCAAACTTGCGGTTTGGTTAATTAAGTTCTCGCTCGCTGCAAAGTCGGTTGGGAACATCAAGCAGCTATGCAGTAACTCTTGGGTTTCCTCGTACACCGTCATGCCTGTAGGGCAAGTATGCTCAAACGCATTCAGACCCTGGTGATACCAGTCAAGTAGTACTTGTTGGGCGCTCATATCAAAATAAGGCACATGAATGCACACATCGTGGGTTTGACCGATACGATCAAGACGACCGATACGCTGCTCAAGCAAATCTGGTACTTGGGGTAAATCAAATAACACCAAGTGGTGAGCAAATTGAAAGTTACGCCCTTCACTGCCGATTTCACTGCAAATTAACACCTGCGCGCCTTCTTCGGTTTGTGCAAAGTAGTTTGCGGCTTTGTCGCGCTCTACTATGCCCATGCCTTCATGGAACACTGTTGCCCGAGTACCGGCTTTTACCCGCAGTACTTCAGCTAACTGCAATGCGGTCCCTGCGTTGGCACAAATAGTGAGAACTTTCTCGCCTTTAAGCTCTTGTAGTTTATCAATAAACCAGTCCACTCTTGGGTCGATATTGAACCAGCTGTTGACCATATCTGGGTTGCGCTCTGGTGTTAAATGCAACGACAAGTTGGTTGGATCTTCATCTTGAGCGGCAATATACTCTTCTGGCTGTTCTAGGCTGTAGCTATACAATTTACGATCAGGGAAGCCACTAACGCCAGCGCGGCTGTTTCTGAAAAGCAAACGGCCTGTACCGTGTCTGTCGAGTAAATTATGTAGTAACTGCGTTTTTTGCCTAGCAGACATAGCATTGATGTCACCTAGATCTTCGTCTTTAGCGAAGGCTTCAATAGCGGCAATGTTATCCGCGCTTAAGGCATCACCTGACATCAAAGGAGAAATAGCTTGAGCTAAAGTACTGTATTGCTGCTCTTCTTTTACGAAGCTGTGGTAATCGTGAAAGCGAGCTGGGTCGAGCAAGCGCAGCCGTGCAAAGTGACTTTCATGGCCAAGTTGGTCAGGCGTGGCGGTTAACAGTAACACCCCTTTGGTGACTTGGGCTAAACCTTGCACTACTTGGTACTCTTGAGACGGCTGGCCTTCACTCCAAATCAGGTGATGGGCTTCATCAACCACCATTAAATCCCATGGAGCTTGCATGGCTAACTCGTAATAGCTGCTGTTGTGGGTTAAAAAGTCTAAACTACAAATAATCAGCTGCTCAGATTCGAACGGGTTACCACTTTCACCAGCCATGGCGCTGCAGCGCTCTTCATCGAAAATGGAAAACGCGAGGTTCACCCGGCGCAGCATCTCGACCAACCATTGATGCACCAAGCTTGAAGGCACTACAATTAACACGCGCTCAGCACGGGCAGTAAGCAATTGCTGATGGATAATCAACGCAGCTTCAATGGTTTTACCTAGACCTACTTCATCAGCAAGTAACACTCGAGGTGCAAAACGACGGCCCACTTCTGCTGCTATGTGCAATTGGTGAGGGATCAAGTCAACCCGGGCCCCCACAAAGCCCAATAATGATGACGTACTGTGGCTATATTGGTGATTCAAACATTGCTCGCGTAAATCAAACCACTTGGGGTGGTCAAATTGTCCTGCAAACAAGCGTTTTTCTGGCTGGTTTAGCTGAAAATGATGATCAATAAAAGTTTCTTTCAACAACACTTCTTCTTCGGTGTCATGGCGAATACCGGTATAGGTCAACATTTCGTTATGTTCACTAACGTTAGTGATCTTCATATCCCAACCTTCGTGGCTGGTAATATTGTCGCCCTCACCAAATGTAATGCGGGTTAGTGGAGCACTTTGCTTGGCATACACTCGACTGTCTCCCGTGGCAGGGAATAACAAACTGACAGCGCGATTATCAACGGATACCACAGTCCCTAAGCCGAGTTCTGTTTGGGTATCGCTTAACCAACGTTGACCAAGTGCGAATGAGTGTTTTTGCGCCATAGAGTGTCTCCCAACAGTGTATGCATAACTGAACTTTTGATGCAGGCGGAATAATTTCGGCGCGCATTGTATACCAATAGTGCCTAGGGATGGAGGTCAATCCACCTTGATATAAACATATTGTGCATAAAAGTCGTTAACCCAAGCCCATTCCTAATAATCTATGTTCCTGCGGGCGGGTTTTAAACTAAGTGATGGCATAAACGCCATATAATAAAAGTAGATGAATAAGGAACAAAAGTGGTTTATTGTTTCACTAACAGATGGCCAATAGCAGCTGAGTGATATACCTGATTGGCTGTTTATGGGTGATTTGTTTTGCAGTGCCTTTTATTCAAATGGAGTGACGAATGCCAGAAAAAAAAGCGTTAGACACAAGAATTTACG
This sequence comes from Paraglaciecola sp. QJM3NY_14, assembly GCF_056173245.1. Classification (NCBI taxonomy): domain Bacteria; kingdom Pseudomonadati; phylum Pseudomonadota; class Gammaproteobacteria; order Alteromonadales; family Alteromonadaceae; genus Paraglaciecola; species Paraglaciecola sp. QJM3NY_14. The sequence goes on along the minus strand of NZ_CM149664.1, from coordinate 4,584,271 downwards.
TACTCGATACCAATATCCTCCTACACGAACCCCTCGCATTTCTATCTTTCAAAGAGCATGACGTAGTCGTCCCAATGACTGTCCTCGAAGAGCTCGATTACATCAAAGACAGCAAAAAAGATGTCGCCCGTGATGCTCGAGTGTCCATTCGCGCAATGGAAGACTTACTTCACGACGCCACACCAGAGCAGTTAATGGCAGGCGTTAGCATGCAAGGAATTGGCGTAGGTGATAATGCGCCAACAGGCAGTTTGTCGATCTTTGTCGACCACGCATTGCCAGCGGATCAGCACGTGTTCACCAGTGATGAAAACGACAATCGTATTATTAACACTGCACTGCATCTACAGGGGCAATGTAGCCCTAGGCTTGTTACCTTGGTGACAAAAGATATCAACATGCGCTTAAAAGCTAAAGGAGCAGGTTTAGCTCATGTTGAAGACTACCGAACGGATCAATTAGTTAGTGATATCAAATATTTATCTAAAGGTTTTCATCGTTTTAATGGGGATTTCTGGAACGAAGTTACCGCAGTAGATAGCCGTTCAGAAGGTCGTGATACCATTCACACTCTCGCCCGAGAGGTCTTGCCAGAGGCCTATGTGAACGAGTATTTACTGGATGATACTGAACACTTCGCAGGTTTGGTTGAATCCGTGTCAGAAACAGAAATTGACGTACTCGATTTGGGCTACGAGCGCTTAATGGGCCGACGAGCGTGGGGAATTACCCCAAAGAATATCGGCCAAGCCATGGCGTTTCACTCTTTGCTGGACCCACATATAGATTTGGTGATCTTAACTGGGCCTGCAGGTAGCGGTAAAACCTTGCTGGCACTGGCCGCCGCCCTTGAAATGGTAGTTGAGAAGAACATGTATGATAAGATCATTGTTACTCGCAGCACACCGGAGATAGCGGAATCTATAGGCTTTTTACCAGGCACGGAAGAGGAAAAAATGGCCCCCTGGTTAGCGGCCATTACGGACTCTTTAGAAGTGCTACACAAGAATGATGAAAACGTCAAAGGCTCCATGAGTTACATCATGGAAAAAGCCAATATTCAGTTTAAATCGGTTAACTTTATGCGTGGGCGAAGCATCCAAAACGCCATTGTTATTTTAGATGAATCGCAAAACTTAACAGCCTCACAGCTTAAAACCATTATCACCCGTTGCGGAGAGGGCACTAAGCTCATTTGCAGTGGTAACTTAGCGCAAATAGACAGCAACTATTTAAGCGCGGTCACCTCTGGTTTGACCTACATAGTTGAGAAGTTTAAAAACTTCTCAGGTAGTGCCACGATTAACTTAGACGGAGTAGTACGTAGTCGCTTAGCAGAGTTCGCAGAAGAACAGCTCTAGGGTACAATAAATTTAAAAATGTAGAATTTTGATTGTAATGTCATGTTTTTCATAGTCTTTTTTGTTTCTTTTGAAATGAATGTTGAAAAACTGTCGAGGTTGGCTATATTAATTTTTAACAAAATAAAATGTTTAAAAGTTAGTGGGCTATGGGAATTTCAGTCAAGAAATTTAAAAGTGGGGAACGCTATGTTTTCTTGTTAGGGGATGATGGTGTTCCTGACTTCTGGGTAACGCACTTTGTTACGCAGAAACTTAGAATGAATCACGCTGCAACAACAATAGAGCAGTACCTTAATGATATTAAGCATCTAAAGCTTTGGGAAGCAATTAACGACAGGAATCTTCTGGAGGAAATATATAGCGGTAAAGTACCAAGTCGTGATGATATTAATGACCTGAGAGAGCACTGCACCTATCAAGTGAAAGCCTTTACAGAGAAGCCTGCAATTAATGTGGTTGATATAGGGCAATTTCACCTATCTAAAACAACAGATAAGCCCACAATAGGGGAAACACAGTACATCGCCCGTATTGCGCACATTGCTGAGTTTTTGCATTTCATTGGGCAAGAACGGGTCAAAAGTAAACCGTCTGCGGCGAGCCTGCTTGATGAGTTAGAACAGATGAAGAAGCGTTTCAAAAGTGGGTTACCGAAAGGCAGGTTGAATAAGGCAAAGTTGGATAAAACGGGTATCACCGATGATGCTTTTGAAGATTTCGTCTCAGTGGCAAGACCGTATTCGAAGTACAATCCGTTTAAAGATCTGGATGTTAGATTCCGCAACTATCTAATCGTCCAAACGCTATATGAGACGGGATTGCGCCGTAGTGAGTTATTAGCCCTTCGAATTGGTGACATCGGCTCTGATTTAAGTGACCCTAGGCTTATGATTGAGCGACGACATGACAGCAAGGACGATCCGCGCATAAAAGAGCCAACGCCGAAGACGCTTGGAAGAGGCATCCCTATTTCAAAAGAGTTACGGGAACTAATTCATATCTACATTAAGCAATATCGCGGCCAAACTAAGGTTGCTAAAACCCATCCATTCATTTTCGTAGGACACAAGAGCAAAAAGGGAAGCTATGAGTCTGGGCAACCCATCGTACAACATACAGTAAACGCCCTATTTAATCGAATTAAGTCAGTCAACCCCGAACGCTTCTGGGGGATCACACCGCACAGCTACCGACACTTCTTCAATGACCAACTATCAGCACGTATCGATGAAGAGAGAAAAACGGTCAGGGCAGAGGTGAAGCGCCTAGAGCAGGCTGGGTGGCATGAAGAAGCTAAGCAATACTCCCACGAAAATATGATTACTGAGCAGCGAGAGCTTGAGATTCGAGCGGAGTTGAATGGGCATTCATCACTTGAGTCAGGTCGCATTTATCTGAAAAGAACAGCAAGAAAACAAGCTAACGAGATACGCCAAAAGATGCATTCGAAGTTGAAGCACAAGGCTGAAAGGGGGAATGATGGTTGCTAATGTAAGAAAGATTACTGGGACAGGAAAAGCCAAACAAAAGTCAGATAAGCGATTAAGTAAAGCTAATTATGAGTTTGATATTCACGATGACGTCTGGCAGTTAGATGCTAACAAATCAGTCAACTTTAAACTGTTAGCTTCGCTGAGTTTAGATCCAAAGTTTGAAAATAATTTCAAACTGGCCTTGGCGGATTATGCTTCTGAGTTTTCATCTTCATATGCACACCAACTTTTTAACTTTTCTAGAAATCTGTTCGACACTGGCGTAACTATAAAGTTAGGCGAAGCACATATAATAAATTTCAAAGCAACTCTGACTAAGAAAACAGAGTACAAGTTAGGCTACATACGTTCGTTCTTGCTAGATTGGCATGACAAAGGTATCAAGGGAGTAGACAAGAAGGCTGTAGATTTACTCAACTCCCTTAAACTTTCAGGCAACGAAACAGGTAAGGCCGTCGCTGTCGGTTGTCCTTACAGCGGTGCGTATAACTTTGATGAGCAAGTCGCTTTTATTAATTGGTATGTGGATGCGTACACCGAAAAGTTAATTTCACTGACCGACTATGCGTTCATCATGGTTTTGCAGCAAACGGGGGCGCGGCCTGTACAGCTCACACACCTGTATTGTGGGGATTTAGTTACACGAACTGAAGATGATATGGCTCACTTTGATCTGAAATTGCCTAATGCCAAAAAGCGTAAAGAGCCGTTCAGAGGTTCATTTAGCTTGAAAGAGGATGTTAGTGAAGACTTGGTGTTGGTGTTGACAGCGCAAGCTAAGCTCAGTATTAAAAAGGTTGAGGAGCACTTTAGCGTGCAGCTCGACACTGAACATCGTCAAACAATCCCATTATTCATCCATAAGTCAGCACTATCGGATTGCAATAGCTTTGAGGATTTCCTCCGAAAACAGTGCATTACCCCAGACTTATACTGCAAGAGAAGTAGCGAAGTTACTAGTATGATGAGGCGTCTTGCACGCTTATGTCCGTTGAAAACGTCGCGAATCATAATTGATGGTCAACCTGGTGACTTGCACATTAACCCACGTCGATTCCGCTATACCCATGCAACCAACATGGCTATACAAGGTGCGAGCGACATCGCTATTGCCGAGGAGTTAGCCCATGCAAGTACAGCGTACGTTGGAGTCTATACTGAATTTAAAGAGGAAATAGCAGATAGGATTGATGAAGCGCTTGCTTCGAGTCTCGTGCCGCTTGCCCAGGCATTTTCCGGCACTCTCATAGACAGTGAGAAGGATGCTATTCGTGCCAACGATCCAAGAAGTCGTATCAATAATGACACCGAAACAGTTGGAAACTGCGGTGAATTTGGGTTCTGCGCAAGTGGGGCGATCCATTGTTATACATGCAATAAGTTTCAACCTTGGCTTAATGCTAATCATGAAAAAGTATTGGAAAGTATCCTGGCAGAACGTGACTACAAACGAAAACTCGGTGCCAGTGAGTTCGTAATGCAAGGTCAGAATAGGAGTATCGATGCAATTAAAATAGTGATTCAGCGCTGTGAAGAGCGTAAGGAGGAATTAACTAAAGAGGGCGCGTTTGATGTCTAATATATTGACTTTCAATCCGAGACACAAACTGGACTGTAGACGGAATTACGATGGCTTTATCGCATTCGCCAAGAATAATCTGACGTGGTTTGTTGACCAGGAACATGATGGTAAAAAAGGTTGGGAATGTGATAGATGGTCAATCGAAACGCACACAGGAAAAAAGATTAGCTTTGTTTTTGGTGTATTTATTGGTGGAGGTAAACATACTCCTTTTTCACCTCAATTTGCTGATTTTGCTAAAGCCTATGTGTGCTATCAGCAATCGATAAACCCCAAGAGGTCTATCGGTTTTCATAAAGGCTTTACCTGGTTATATCAAGCGCTAGCGGAAAACGCCGAACAAAATAATAAGCCCACAATCGATATCATGGATATTAATAACACTGTGATTAATCGTGCTGAAGAATTAATTGCAAAACATTATCGTGCAGATACTGCCCGCCGTACTTGCGGTGATTCAATAGAAAGAGTGCTGCAATTCATTAAAGAAAAGCGGTTTAAATTGGATCTCCAAAGCTGGAAAAATCCTTTTCATTCAACCAATAGATGGAACAAGCTGGACGATGAGTCTCGAAATTTGCGGATGGAAAAATGCCCGTCTGATTATCAAATGATGCAAGTCGCGGAGGCATTTCGTCGTGCGACAACGCCACGACAAAAATTCTACACAAGCATTATGGTCATGCTAATGTGTCAGCCAAGTAGGGCGGCTGAACTAAGTGGGCTGACAGTTAATTCACTCCAAAAGAGCGACAAAGGGCGATGGTACTTGATGTGGCAGCCCGCTAAAGGTGGCGACCCAGTTAGAAAATGGATACCGAAACAACTAGAGAATGTTGTCCAGCAAGCATTTAAAAGACTTGTTGAAATATCAGCACCAGCTAGGGCGGCGGCTAAATTTGCTCACGAAAATCCAGGTGTGTATATGCCCCACGACCAGAGCATTACACCTGATAATTTACCTCAAGACAAACCGCTAACGTATGACCAGTTCGCAAATGCAATCGGTCTAGCAACAGGAATCGATCCGAAGGGTAACCCAATCAACTGGGTGCATATCAGCAGTAAAGTATGGAACAATTTAATTAGCAATCTTAACAACGTATCCGACTGGAGAAAGGAGTTGTTAAAGAGGGGAACTTTAACGTCAGACAATGAAGTGGTAAACAGATTTACCCATAAGCGGTCGGGGGCTTACATTAAAGTACCCTGCCTGCATGACCTTCGTGTTGTTGTTGACGAACGGTATAAAAATACGACTTTTCCAAATGTATGTGGTGACATCAAAGCCTGGGATAGTCTTACGTTCATTAGAGAAAATGAGTTTCATAAGGACTATAATACCAGATTGTTTTCTTGGGTGCGTGCGACTCACGGTTCTTTCTCTAACGCCTTTGGTAGGAAGTCTGAGGGCATGGAAACAATCTTTGAGGAACTAGGGATCACCGATGAAGATGGAACGCCATTGGTTTTAACTACCCACCAATTCCGGCATTGGCTAAACACGAAATTAATGTTAGCTGGAGAGGAAGATTGGCTTATTGCGAAGTGGTCAGGTCGAGCTGATGTGAAGCAAAACAAGACTTATGATGGAAGAACTCAGGAGCAAAAGTCTCGGTTGACCAAACGTATCGGTCACGTCTCTACAAATGAAGGAGTGATGACTGTTGCGCAAGCTAATCAGTTGCTCGCGTCCCACACCTCTGAAAACCCACCACCTCCAATCGTACTGCATGACTTGGGATTGCCTGTTTCACTTAACTCATTGGGGGTAAAGAGAGAGGGGGTTGCACAGTTTACAGGAGTAGGTTTCTGTGTTCACAACTACGCAGAAAGCCCCTGCGTTAAAAATGGCGATTGTGTGGTCTGTAGCGATCATGTTTGTCTTAAGGGACTACCAAATACACTTGAAGAGCTGAAAAACCTAGAGAAGCTATATGGGGAGCAGCTAGAGGATGCGATAGCTAAATCGGGAGATAATGTATTTGGCGCAGATAGGTGGGTAACCTCAACAGGATTTAAACTTACTAAGATAAAAACCATTATTACTATACTTGAAGACCCTAATAGACCTGATGGAGCGCCTGTTAGGATTCCAGACGAGCTAGATCCCTCGCCTGTTAAACGCTCGCTAAATATCGGTGAACAAAATGTCATTCCGACCTTCGACCTAACAGCGCTGGCACTATCTGATATGGAGGAATAAAGGTGGCTTTTGTAATAGACAACAGAGAAACGATATTGGCAATAATCGATGGGTGGAACGGCAAGTTGACCTATGACTTATTGTCAGAAAAGCTACAAGTGGAATTAGGTCTGAAGCGCCCACCATCGCGTCATACATACTTACATCACGACGAGATCAAGCACGCATTCGATTTAAAGAAAAAAGAGAAGAGAAACAAGAAGTTAGTTGCTATCGAAGAGGCGAAATCGCTTTTTGTAAGTTCAGATAAACTGAGTCATCTATTGGCAAATTTGAGTAATGATGATGCGACAATTGCTGAGCTGATAAAGCTGATCGAAAAACTTGAAAACGAAAATGAAAAACTTAATTCTGAAAACAAAAGGCTAGCTAGCCAAAACGACATATTGCTCGAAAGATTTGCTCGATGGCAACACAACCTTCAAAAGATGGATAACGTCGATTTGAACAAACTCGCTGCGACGATTGATAGTGGGTTGCCTGCCAAAAACAGGAATTAATAAGAATAATCAAAAAAAGAATTATTGGCCTAGCGACTGACAGCCGTGGACAAGAAGAGATAAACTGTGTGTAAACACGAAGTGTTTTCCATCAGTTTATTCCTCGCTCTGCGTAGCAGATGCCCCTGCCCCTGCTGTTGAGGGAGCCATCTCAACCCATTTGCAACACTCTGCTTCGTTATGTGACAAATACATATTTTAAATAACGAAAACAGCTTCACTTTTTCTATTAGTATATTCTTTTCATCAGACTGAATAATAATAATCTTTGCTAAGATTTGAGCTGTATAATGTGTATATCCATCTTCACCATGTAGAGACAGGTGATAACAAGATCCTGACTCTTGCCCCCAAACCCAATAACTCCCGCAATCAGATAAAACATGAGGTTCTTTAGGGCCGGAGCTAAGTCGCCATGAATCTCTATCTAAATAGCCACCTCGCCAGCTCGCAAAGATTTGAAAAAATACATCATTTTCATTGGTAAATTTTAAAATCACCCAACCGTGTGGTCTATGAATCATAACAACTCCATTTTTTAAAATGCTTCTGAACTATACTGACTAAGCTTCTTCATTGATTGCTCTGAGATGAACAGTTGTTCGAATCCATCAATTTCAAGCTCTTTGTGATTAAACTGACCAAAGATCTCCATGATTTTATCCGTTGAAATGGCTATTTCACTTGGTGCTATATCACTAAAAGGAGGTAGGCTATCATCAAAATTAAATGTTGTATCATCAATGCTGATAGTTGGTTTAATACCACTAATAACTGTATGACTGTTGCCACGATCAATAATACCGTCGCTTTTACTTAGCACAGGAGCTTCAGTGATGATCTCTTCATCCATTTGAGCGAATTTTACTTTTGCTAATTCATCAGGAATGTCTTGCGCCACGCGATAAGCATACTCAACAAGCTTTGGCTCTGCAGGCATAAATAGAATTGCCTGTTGGTTTGGTGAATCAGTAATACGCAGTAAACGACCCATAACTTGACGGTAGTTCATTTCTGTTTTCACATTTGAAAGGTAACAGCAGACCTGAAGTCGTGGAATGTTGGTGCCTTCTGATATCATTCCAACACTGATGATCCACTTATGTTGGTTATGTCTGAAAGATCTGATGAGATCATTTCCGTTGCCCTCATCACTCGTGACAACAACAGCACTTTCTCCAATAGTCTGCTTCAAAATTAGCTGTATTTGCCAAGCATGAGCAATCGATGAGGCAACAATTAACCCACCTGCTTCTTTGTTGGCACAGCGAAGCTCATTTAGCTTGTGATTAGAGTGGATTAATAGTTGCTCTATCACGCTCGTGTTAGTAACAATCTCAGAATATGGAATAATTGATTGTGATAGCAGATCTATAAAGCTAGTGAAGTGGCTTGTTTCATCACCATCAACAACTGTAATTTGATCATTATCTAGTGCGACTACTTGAGGTATGCGGCATACATTGTCGGCAATCGCTTGTTTTAAGCCATATACATAATCACATTGTATGTGCCCTGACTCATTACAGTATTCTGCCAGCGCGATAGGTAGTGCATCGGAGCGCCACGGTGTGCCAGTTAGTGCGATTGTGTAAGCTGCTTTTTCTTTAATCGTTGTTATGATCGGCTTACCCCAAGCGTTAGCATCTTTTATATTTGAACCAGCACAATGATGGATCTCATCAAAGATCACAAACACGCGATACTTTTCAAACAAGCGCCAGACCTTATTATCTAGTGTGCCCAATGCCTGATAAGTGAATGAATTGCCCAGTGCGCCAATAGTACCGTCAAAATGGGCTTCGAATTGTTCGCTTAATGCACCACTAAAATCAAGTGCGACAATTGAAGAGGGAGAAAAGCAAAGTACAAGATGGATATCACCTTGGTCATACAGTAATTTAGCTAATACTGATGCCATAACGGTTTTGCCAGCACCTGGAGTAGCTAGGGCTAAAAAATGCTTTTTTGATTTGTATTTAGAAATTGCAGAGTTTATGCACTCTGACTGCCAATTTCTCAGTTTCATTGTTTAGTTCTCTTTTGTTGATTTAATAAGTTCGTTTAGAACTGAAACTCTCCCTTTTAAGATATGGTTGTTTTCCTGAACTGCCATGTAACGTCCCTTTAAATCGTTAAGTCGCTCAGGGTATATGTCTTTCAAAGCGACATACTCTTTTACCGCTCCTAAGCCTTCTAATAGCGCAGAGTTGTATTGATTCAACCGCTGAGCAAGCATTTGAGAGTAACTGATAGGTGTACTTGCATGTGTCTCACCGTACTGCATTGCCGCTACCATTTCTTTTAAAACAGCGTGATCAAACAAGTCGCTTTTGGTGTAATGAGTAAGCCCTTTCTTCTTCGTTGTGCTTCTTATTAACCAGCCCCTTCTAGTTAATTTTAAAAGTTCCTCGTAAACGAAACGACGGGATACTGTTGGGTTAAGTTCAGTATCCTGCTTAATTGCAATATATGCAGTTCTTATTTCAGTTGCAGTGAAGTGATTGACGTTGGGCATAGACAAAATTTGGATGACAGTTTTGTCTAGTTCGAATTTTTCCATGCATAAACCTCAAAAATTATAATAAAAATACCTCAAATATGCATATATACATTAAATAGGATTATATGCAATCGTGTGAACCAACGCAATGTGGGATATTTAGTCTTTTGTGTCTGAGAAAATCCAATGGACGATTTTGCGAGAAAATTAGGTAAAAATATCAAGATGATGAGAGTATTCAGAGACAAAAGCCAAGCCGAATTATCATTTAAATCTGGCTTAGATCAGAGCTATTTAAGCCGAGTTGAAAACGGTACTGTAAACGTAACTGTTAATAAGTTATGTCGTATCGCAAAAGCACTTGAATGTAATTTGATTGAGTTAATACCGGAAGTTGACGACACAAGCGCACTTTAAATCTCTTATTTATTCCACATGTAAAATCAAGATATACCCACTTTAATAAAAATATACCTCCATAACCCTTAACCTTCATAATAGTCTAAACTGCACCATTTAAAAGATGCAAAATAAGCATTGATTAAATAACTATCTCTCACTATATTTAATGCATCATTTATATGGTGCAATTAAATATGAATAAAACATTATCTGATATTGCGATTGTGAAAGCAGGCCACCCTTTTAGGGGAAAGATAACTGAAGACAAGGAAGGTAACGCTTATGCGGTGCAGATCAGGGATATTGATAACGATGGGATCATTAAGTGGCATCAACTCATTCGCACAAATATTACAGGGCGTAAAACACCTAACTGTTTACAAAAAGGCGATGTGCTGTTTGCGGCTCGTGGTGGTCGTAACTTAGCAGGTTTTGTTGACGAGATTGATAAACCAACAGTTTGCGCACCACATTATTTTTTAATTCAAGTATCTGACAAATCAGTACTACCTGAATTTGTAGCTTGGCAGTTAAACCAAGATGGTGCCCAGAGGTACTTTGCTAATTCTGCTGAAGGAAGCGCACAAACGAGCATTAGACGAGCAGTATTAGAAGCAACTCCACTTGTTATTCCTAATCTCGAAAAACAACAGGCTATCGTTGGGTTTGATGTCAAAGTTAAACAAGAAAAACGTGTGCTAAGTGCTCTAATTGAGAATAGAACAAAACAGATGCAAGGCATCGCTAAAGAATTATTAGGCTCTGATAGTCAGGGCTAAACAGCATTAAAATTAAGGACTCAAAAGATGGTAACAACACAAATTAACCAAGACGCAATTAATAAGGCGGTATGGAATGCCTGCGATACATTTAGAGGCACGGTAGACCCTTCTATTTACAAAGATTTCATCTTAACCATGTTGTTCTTAAAGTACATCTCTGATGTATACCAAGATGAATATGACAAGCTTGTAGAGCAATATGGAGACAACCCTGAACTAATTCACGCAATGATGGCAAAGCAACGCTTTGTATTACCTACAGGTGCTAGCTTTTGGGATCTATACGAGAAACGTCATGACGCAGGTAACGGCCAACGTATTGACCAAGCACTACATGCCATAGAAGAAGCGAACGGCACTAAGCTAAAAAATGTGTTCCAAGATATTAGCTTTAACACCGACAAATTAGGCCAAGAGAAACAAAAGAACGACATTCTACGTCACCTGTTAGAAGACTTTGGTAAAGATATTCTTAACTTACGCCCAAGTCGTGTAGGCTCTCTCGATATCATTGGTAATGCCTACGAATACCTAATTAAGCACTTTGCCGCAAGTAGCGGTAAGTCAGCAGGTGAATTTTATACACCACCGGAGGTATCAGACTTACTAGCAGTAATATTAGAGCCAAAAGAAGGGGATGAAATCTGCGATCCAGCTTGTGGATCAGGCTCACTATTAATGAAGTGTGGCGCTATGGTACGTAAGAACTCAGGTTCTAAAAAGTACGCACTATACGGTCAAGAAGCTATTGGCTCTACTTGGGCACTCGCTAAAATGAACATGTTCCTACATGGTGAAGATAACCACCGTATTGAATGGGGCGATACCATTCGCCACCCTATGCTTTTAGACAGAGAGGGTACAGGTTTACTTCACTTCGATATTGTTACTGCAAACCCTCCATTCTCACTCGATAAATGGGGTTTTGAAGGTGCTGCAAATGACGAGTTTGGCCGCTTCCGCCGTGGTGTGCCACCTAAAACCAAAGGTGACTACGCGTTTATCAGTCACATGATAGAAACATTGAAGCCAGAATCAGGACGTATGGGCGTGGTAGTGCCTCATGGCGTACTATTCCGCGCTTCATCTGAAGGTAAAATCCGTACACAACTTATAGAAGAGAACCTACTAGATGCCGTAATAGGTTTACCTGAAAAATTATTCTTCGGTACGGGCATTCCAGCGGCGATTCTTATCTTCAAAAAGCATAAAACCGATAACAATGTAATGTTCATCGATGCCAGTCGTGAGTTTAAGTCAGGTAAAAATCAAAACCAGCTAACTGAAGACAATATTCAGAAAATTATCGATACCTACAAAGCTCGTGAAACTGTTGATAAATATGCTTATTTAGCAAGCCTTGGTGAAATTAAAGAAAACGACTTTAACCTTAATATTCCTCGTTATGTAGACACATTTGAAGAAGAAGCTGAGATTGATTTAGTGGCGGTGCGCAATGAGCGTGTTCAGTTACAGAGTGAGCTAAAAACACTTGAAGTTGAAATGGAAAACTACTTAAAGGAGTTGGGTTATGGTGCCTAATGGCTGGAAATTGACCTCTTTAGGGGAAGTATGTTCAGGTAATCTACAGACTGGCCCCTTTGGAAGTCAGTTACATGCACATGAATACACTGAAAAGGGCATACCTGTTTTAATGCCGAAGGACTTGATTAGTCAAAGAGCTGATTACAAGTCGGCTGCAAAAATACCTGCTAATAGAGCTGCTGATTTATCAAAGCACTTTTTAAAGAGCGGAGATATTTTATTTAGCCGACGTGGTGATGTTAGTCGATTTGCGCTGATTGAAGTAGGTGATGAAATTGGAATATGTGGAACAGGGTGCTTAAAAGCAACACCAAACTCAGAGCATTCATCCTTATTCTTGTCCTACTTCTTACAAAAGAATGCGGTAAAACGGTGGCTTGAACAGAACGCTGTTGGACAAACTATGCCCAACATGAACACCGCAATTCTATCTGAGTTACCGCTGATGACAGCTTCTTCCAAAGAAGAAGAAGATAAAATCGCCAAAATTATATCAGTTTGGGATAAAGCGATAAGCGCCACTGAGCGCCTAATCGACAACAGCAAGCAGCAGAAAAAAGCGCTGATGCAACAACTGCTGACAGGCAAAAAGCGTCTACTTGATGATTCAGGCAAGCAATTTGATGGAGAGTGGGAAGAAGTTAAGCTAGGTGACGTCTGCACAAAAGTTACAGATGGCGCTCACCATAGTCCAAAAAGTGTTGAAGTTGGTTACCCTATGTTTTCAGTGAAAGATATGAGACCAACAGGATTCGCTGAAAATACAGCTCGACATATCAACGAGGATGACTTTAAAGCCTTAGAAAAACAAAACTGTAAGCCTGAAATTAATGATATTTTGATAGCGAAAGATGGCTCTATTTTAAAATACTGTTTTGTTATCAAAGAGGAAATTCAAGGCGTGATTTTATCCTCCATTGCTTTGTTAAGACCAAAGCTAAACAAAATTTCACCTTATTTCATTGCTCAATATTTTTCACAGGAATCTATTAGGTTTTTTGTTGGAAAGGCTCTTACTTCAGGTTCAGGTGTCCCCCGAATCATTCTTAAAGATTTTAAGGGTATTCACCTTAGAATCCCTAACCTTTTGGAGCAGCAAAAAATCAGCACTGTATTAACAAATGCAGACAAAGAAATAGAGCTTTTGGAGCAACAACTAGCCGATTTAAAGCAAGAGAAAAAAGCGTTAATGCAGCAGTTGTTAACAGGTAAGCGCAGAGTAAAAATTGATGAGGAAGCCGCATAATGAGCAGAGGAAAAAACCAGCATGTAGTGAAACACCCTGATGGTTGGGCGGTTAAAGGCGCAGACAATAGTAACGCCACAAAGGTAACTAGCACTCAAAAAGAAGGGATTACTTTAGCGGAAGATATTGCTAAAAATCAGCAGTCAGATACCAAAGTACACTAACGTAACGGTAAAATCCTAGCTGGTAACAGCTATGGTAACAGCTATGGTAACGACCCACACCCGCCAACGGATAAGAAGTAAGGATACAAATGACTATATCAGAAATGTTCAAAGGTTTTCTTAGCAACCTACAAGTTGATAATGCCTCAACCATCAGCTTAAGGTATGGCGAAGTAACCAGTGCATTAAACAAAAAGTTTAGAGATACGGAATCTAAAACGGCTAATACGCTGCAAGTTGGCTCATATGGTCGGTGGACAGGAATTAAGGGCATTTCTGATTTGGACATGCTTTATGTCATGCCGAGTACAAAGTGGAATGATTATAAAAACGACCAGTCAAAACTTTTGAAAGACACCAAAGAGGCTATTAAAGCCCGATACCCGAACACTGAAGTAAAGGTAGATCGATTAGTTGTTCAGGTTATCTATACCAATTTTATGGTCGAGGTTCAGCCTGTTTTTGAACAAGATGACAGAAGCTTCAAGTACCCCGACACTCATAATGGCGGAAGTTGGAAGATCACTAAGCCTCGCGAAGAAATAGAGGCTATGAAGGATTTTGTTGATCAAAAAAATAATAATTTGCGCAAACTTTGTAAGATGGCAAGAGCATGGAAAAATAAACATGGTATTGGTATGGGCGGGTTATTAATAGACACCCTTGCTCACAATTTTCTCAACTCGACTACTGATTACGATGATAAAAGCTATACCTATTATGATTGGATGTGCCGAGATTTCTTCAAATATTTAGCAAATGAGCCTGACAAGGATTACTACCTTGCACTAGGCAGCCGCCAACAAGTAAAAGTTAAAGACAAATTCCAAAGCGCTGCTCAAGATGCTTATGATTTGTGCTTAGACGCAATAAAAGCGGGAGAACAAGATTCTGTTAATAACAAGTGGAAAAAGGTTTTTGGTAGGAACTTTCCAGCAGCTCAAACAGTACAAAAAAGTAAGTCACTCAGAGACTTTAGAAATACAGAGCAGTTTATTGAGGACTTACATCCAATTGATATTCGCTACTCACTAAAAATTGAATGCGAAGTATCTCAAAATGGTTTTAGGTCAAATTTTCTTACCCAAATGCTCGCAAGCCGAATTCCTCTGTTACCTAATAAAAGATTAGATTTTATGGTTGACCAGATTAATGTTCCTGGCGAATACATCATTAAATGGAAAGCATTAAACCGAGGTGATGAAGCGGAGCGAAGAGATTGTGTTCGAGGACAAATATTTAAAGATGATGGATTTAGAAAAAGAAGAGAAACAACCACATTTAAAGGTGAACATATAGTTGAATGCTTCGCTATTCAAAATGGTGTGGTGGTAGCCAAAGACAGAATTAAAGTACCTATTCAGTGAGGGAATTATGGAAAAGAATGATCTATTAAAATACATTGCTGAAACTGGATACAACATCGGCTATACAGCAAAACTTCACTTTGCTAGCTTTGACATGATCGAGAAGCTACCAGGTGTTATTAGCTTTATCTCAATAGCCTTCGGTATCTATGCTTTAGTTTATGCTGAATTATCAACAAAATTAACATCAAGCACCCTATTAGTGCTTGGCATAATAGGCATGTACATTAGCCTGAATAACAAAGACAAATCAAACTACGAAACAAAAGGCATAGCACTTACTGGTTTGTTTAATGAGCTTAAGCACCTAGCTTCTCAAGTTAATGATGACTCGACAAATAATTCAGACATTTCAAACAGCCTAAAAGACGTTGAGAATCGATTTAACCAAAACTGCATGTCTAGCCATGTTTTATTTGCCTCTTGGTTGGCGCATTATAAATTCTTTTGGGAGCAACAAATAGGCTGGATAGAACAACACAAAACATTTAGTTTCTGGAGAGATAAAGTTCCTTTATCTTTATGGTTTTCACTTTTCTTGGCTATAGCTGTTTCTTTGTTTCAAGCGGTAGATGTTATTCCGTCAATTTGTGATGCGCTAAAAGATAACGATATGGTGAATAACTAATGGAAAACCCTACAGCTAATTTTAAAGAAGAGTTCAGTTCTAAAATTCCGGCGCTTACTCTACTGAGTAAGCTTGGTTACTCATTTATACCTCCTAATGGTTGTGAAGAAGTAAGAGGCAATCAACTAGCGGGAAAATCAACTAGCCAAGTTATGCTGTTGCCTGTTATACGTGAGTTTTTGAGTAAACAAACGTTCCCGTTTGCAGGCAAAGAGCATAAGTTATCAAATGCTGCCATCGATAAGATTATGCATGACCTCAGCCCTGCAATGAATGAAGGCTTAAAAGGTGCGAATGAGAAGCTCTACAATGCCTTGACGTATGGAGTTGGAGTAACTGAGTTTATTGATGGTAAGAAAGCATCACCAACCATTCAGCTTATCGATTGGCAAACACCTTCCAATAACTTTTTTCACTTTACTGAAGAAATGGTAGTACAAAACAGTGAAGGTACAGGAAACCGTATTCCTGATATTGTTTGCTTTGTTAATGGTTTGCCTTGGGTAGTGATTGAGGCGAAGCGCCCTGACTCTTCAACTGAAGGGAAATCTACTTTAAGCGAAGCTATTTCACAACAAATCCGTAACCAAGGCCAAAAAGAAATACCACACCTTTTTGCTTATAGCCAATTACTGCTTGCAGTGAATGGACATGACGGTTTGTACGCTACCTGCGGCACGCCTGAAAAGTTTTGGGCGAAATGGAAGGAAGAAAAAATCATTGAAGCCGAGTTTATTCGGTTAAAAAATGCAGGCTTAAGCACTGAGCAGCTAGATGCGATTTTCAGCCACCGACTTGCCGCTGCCAAAGACGAGTATTTAACTTTACTGGCAGGAGGTGACCTCGCTGTAACAGATCAAGACAGACTAATTATTAGTTTACTGAGACCAGATCGCCTTCTAGAGATGGCCCGTTTGTACACTTTGTTTGATCAAAAAGCTGGCAAGATTGTAGCGCGTTATCAGCAGGTATTTGGTATTAAAGCATTGATAGAGCGCATTACCAGCTTCGAAGAAACTGGTGAGCGCCCAGGTGCACGTAATGGCGGTGTAATTTGGCACACCACAGGAAGTGGTAAATCGTTTACTATGGTGTTCTTATCAAAAGCACTGATTTGGTTGCGAGAGCTTTCACAATGTCGCGTGATTATTGTCACTGACCGAGTTGATCTTGAAGATCAGTTAAGCCGCACTTTTGCCTCAGGTGGTGTACTCACTGAGCGTGATAAAAAAGATGCAATGGCAACGTCGGGCAAACGCTTAGCGGAACAAATTGGTAAAGGTAATGAGCGGGTCATCTTCTCAATCATTAATAAGTTTGGTTCTGCAATCAAATATAGAGAGTGCTATAACAATAGCCCCAATATATTGGTTTTGGTTGATGAAGGTCACCGTAGCCAAAACGGTGAAAACAATATTCGAATGTTACAAACCTTACCAAAAGCAGCGTTTATTGCTTTCACTGGTACGCCGTTATTAAAAGACGATAAAACTGAAAACAAATTTGGCTCTATTATCCACTCGTATACCATGCAGCAAGCGGTTGAAGATAAAACGGTAACACCGCTTCTTTATGAAGAGCGTATTGCAGATCTCAATGTGAATGACAAAGCCATTGATGCCTGGTTTGACCGCATTACTGAAAAGCTCACTGAAAAGCAAAAAACAGATTTAAAGAAGAAGTTTTCTCAGAAAGGTCAGATTTATCAAACAGAAGGCCGAATTGAGCTAATTGCACATGATATTTCAGATCATTTCCAAAACTTCAAGCAGCAAGGTTTAAAAGGCCAGCTAGCATGTGACTCTAAAGCCTCTGCAATTCGCTATAAGGAACTTTTAGATAAAATAGGCAAAGTAACATCAGTTGTTGCAATGTCTTCTCCTGATACGCGTGAGGGCCATCAAGCAGTTGATCAAGAAAGTAAAGACATTGTTCAAAACTGGTGGAAGAACAATGTTGCCGAAACTTATGGACAAGACGAAAAAGAATACACCAAGGCAATAATCAAAGATTATGGCCGAGATGATGGCCCCGACATCATGATTGTCGTAGATAAACTCCTTACAGGGTTTGATGAGCCTAAGAATACAGTGTTGTATATCGACAAGCCGTTAAAAGAGCACAATTTGATACAGGCTATTGCTCGTGTAAACCGCTTACACAGTAAAAAGCAATTCGGCTACTTAATCGATTATCGTGGAATTTTGAAAGAGCTTGATATGACGATTGAGAAGTATCAAGAACTTGCTGAGCGTAATCAAAATGGCTTTGATGTTGATGATCTTAAAGGTTTATATAACCGAATGGATACCGAATATAAAAAGCTACCTGGGTTATACAACGATCTGTGGGCTATTTTTGACGGTGTTGCTAATAAGAAAGATCATGCCGCTTTACGGCAAGCACTTGCACCTAAGATTGAGGATGTTAAAGGCCAGCTTTTAGATAAAAACCTAAAAAAGCGTGATGAGTTTTATACCGCTTTAACTGCCTTTTCTAACTGTATGAAAGTAGCTTTACAATCGGCAACTTTCTTCGATGATAAAAGTTTTGATAACAAACGCGACCACTACAAAGAAACGCTGAAAATGTTTGTTAACTTGCGTAAGCAGGTACGTGAAGATGCTAACGAAACCGTAGATTATGACGAATATGCTGAAGACGTGCGCCAGTTGTTAGACAAGCATATTGCAGGCATTGATGTAAAAGAGCCTGATGGTGCATACCTCGTTGGTAATTTGGGCAAAGATGTGAAACCTGAAGATCTAACTGACGACGAAGCTCGAAACCAAACGGATAAGATCACAGGCCGTATCACTAAAATGATCGAGCAGGATTTGGCTGATGATCCTTATGCACAAGAATATTTCTCAAACTTACTCAAAAAAGCGATAGATGAAACCAAGGCTATGTTTGATGCGCCCGTAAAGCAATACATGCTATTTGCCGACTTTGAGCAGGAAGTTAAAGGGCGCAAGGTTGATGGTATGCCAAGCGTATTTATTGATGTTGATAGCAAACAGAACAAACATGCGCAGGCTTATTTCGGGTTGTTTAAACAATTATTCGAAAAAGACGCCCACACTGGCAGTGATATTGATGAAGATAAACTTGTGAAATATGCCTTCGATATTGACGAAGTAGTTAAGACCGCTGTAGCAGAGTTTTCAATCAACCCAAGTGAAATTGAAAACGCTATCAGCGTAAAGCTACTCCCTATGCTATTTGCAGACTTTGGTATTGAGAATGCACAAAAGCTTATTGAAGAAGTGCTTAAAATCACGCGATTGGGGCTTTCTCGTCAATGATAATGAAGCTGCTGTTTTAAATGAGTGAAATTAAAAAAACAACACAAGAACAAGGCGTGTTCATGTACGGTGACGAGGTTATTAACTATGACATTATTCGTCGTACCTTAGAAAAAAATGATGCCAAGCCTAAGGCACGAAAAGTCATCATTAAAGTGCACCCTGACCAACGTGTAGTTGCCACAGTTCCGCATGATGAGACACCTGACTCAATTCGAGAGGCTATGCTAAAACGTGCTCGATGGATCTGGGAAAGCATTTGTGAGTTTTCGGCTCAACATGAGTATGTAATGCCACGACAATACGTTAGCGGGGAAACACAGTTTTATCTTGGTAGACGCTATGTTTTAAAGGTGATTATTGACGCTGAACAAGTGCCAAATGTGAAGCTTCACCGAGGCCAATTAACCGTCACCCTCAAAAAAGAGTGTGATGATCGGGTAGTTAAAATTAAAGCACTTTTAGATAAATGGTACATCCACCGAGCCAAAGCCATTTTTCATGAAAGGTTACAAGCAATATTGCCTAAAGCTTCATGGGTAGATGGACTGCCTTCATTTCGTATCATGGCGATGACTAAACAATGGGGAAGCTGCTCAACTAAAGGAAACTTGATGCTAAACCCTCACCTTGTTAAAGCCCCAAAAGAATGCATTGATTACGTAATTTTGCACGAGCTTTGCCACATTGCCGAGCATAACCACAGCGATAGATTTTGGCGCTTATTGACGCAAGTGATGCCTAACTGGAAAGAAGTTAAAGCAAAGCTAGATGACATGGCGGAGCTGTATTTGAATGAGTGATATTGTTGAAATTGAATCAAACAGTGATAGAGAGCTAATGATTTAAGGATTTATTAATATTCAATTACTGCGGGACACTCTTCATACCACATAATCAAAGTGCATTAGTCAATTAGCAATATTTATGAACTTAATACATTTACCTACTTATGTGAATGCACTTAAATGTTTTTGACATATAAAGTTCATGCTGACTATATTGTGTACTAAAGTTATAACTTAGGTTCATGTAAAGGGGCTGAAGATGTCGTTAATAGGGTATGCAAGAGTTAGCACGCAAGAGCAAGACCTTGAAGCTCAAGTTGATGCATTAGAGCGTCATGGTTGCGAGAAGATATTCTCTGGTAAGCAAGGCGGTAACTCTTTGGATAATGCAAAAAAACTTGACGATCTTTTCGATTACATCCGTGAAGGTGATGTTGTATGCGTTACAAAGCTTGATCGTTTGGGAAGAAGCCTAAAAGGGATTATGACTGCAATAGATGGTATCCATGCAAAAGGTGCAGCTCTCACAACGCTCGATGGGGTTATTAATAGCGCAGATGATTCACCATTCGGGAAAGCTGTTCTTCATGTTATTGCTGTTTTTGCTGAGCTGAACAAAAGCCTGATCATCAAAAATACCACTGAAGGCCGTGAACGGGCTATTGCTCAGGGCAAGCATATGGGTAGGCCCAAGACGATTCCTGACACAGACAGGGAAAAGATCCGCAAGTTAGTAAAATCAATGCAAAAATCTCAGAATCAACTCTCAAAGGAGTATGGTGTTAGCAGGACTACGATAAGACGCATCGTGGAGGGCGGTTAAGATGAGTAAAGAAAGAGGTCAACGTAACAGAGACTTATTCCTCGGTTGGGTGGCTGAAATGAAATCTAAAGAGTCGCCTAATTGGTTGGATTATTGGCATGGTGATACGTTAAGCCCGAAGAAAATTGCTGATGAGCTTGGTTTTGGTTCCGAAGCATTTAAGAAAGCCAGAAATGAAAAGCTTTTTAATATGTTGCAAGACCTTAAACAAGAACTTGCTACCTTAGGTGTATACCAGCAACGCAAGACTAACTTGCCTCTCGATAAAGAAGTAATAGATGCACCCAGAGATACTGAAGAAGACATAAAGGACAGCGTCAAAGTGCGTGACCTTAAAAGAACAAACCGCAGACTACAAAATGAAAATGCAAAACTAGTTGCTGAAGTTGCCAAACTATCAGAGTTTAAAGATGTATTGATAGAAATGGGCTTGTGGAAATGAAGAGTAGCGCTTATCTGGTAAGGATCACCAGAATATATCAATACCGCCCAGATAATGTACGATTGGGGGCTGTTTTTGTTAATCAAAAAGCAGGTGGGCACCGTATCGAGATTCTGACCACGCAAAATAAGCTGAATATTAATCCAAAAGTCGGTCAACAATGGAAAATCCTCAAAGAACAAAACTTCAGTATTAGACAGCAGCAAGTAAGCTCGGACGGTTATGTCGATGTTTGGCGATTTATGGAGCCTACACTGAAATGTGTGATGCCAGATAACGGTGCTGGCTTTGTAGCCTTTTTAAGCTCTGAAAAAGCATTCGAAGGTATCGGTAAGGTTAGCGCTCAGCTACTTTGGTTAGAGTTTCGAAGTGATATATTCGACATTCTAGAATGCGATAAATATACGCCATACGAAAAAGACCAATCAAAAACCAACTTTCAAGTAGTCAGGGAAGTTCTGCTGAGCGACAAAGCCGTGCATGGGCTATGGGAGGGCTATAAAGAGTATTCAAATTTAAAGCACTCAGCGCAGTTCGTTAAGTGGGAAATAGAAGCACCTATACAGCGCCAACTTTTTAGACTCGCCGATCAGGATGCAATCAATTTTATTACACAGAATCCATACCGATTGTTTTCACTGGGAATGCGATTTCACAAGGTAGACGCTATTGCCCAAAAGCATTTCGGAATTAAACGGGATGATGAAATCAGACTGGCAGCCATCGTTGAACAAGCATTGAGACTATGGAGTGATCAGGGTAATACCGTCGCAGATTGGCAAGATATTAAATCATGTGTCTCTAGATTGTTGAATAATGACAAGCTGCTAGTTGCAAAGGCATGTGAACTAGATGGTGATATCTTAGGCTTTGTTAAACAAGACAACCAATATTTCGTTTCTGGCAATTATATATTTGAGAAAACCATTTCTAAACGGCTCGGTAAACTTTCTAAGATACAGCAGACGTGGCAAAGTAATTTGGAAGAGGCTTATGCGTCTTCAATACCTGATGGATGGACGTTAGAAAAAGCTCAAGAACGTGCAGTAAGGACAGCTTTACTCAGCAATGTGTTTGCACTCACTGGTGGTGCTGGAACAGGTAAGACATTTACCACGAAGCTTATTGTCGATGCTTATAAAAAGCTAGGCTATACGGTATACCCAGTAGCGTTATCAGGAAAGGCAGCTCGTAGACTACAACAGTCAATCGGTTTTGAAACGAAAACTATTGCAAAACTTTTGCGCGAATCAGACCTTGATGAAGATAAGGCTGTATTGCTAGTAGATGAAGCTTCCATGTTGGATGCATATACCATGTGGCGTTTGGTTACTTTGTTTTCTGATAAGACTCGGATCTTGTTAGTTGGTGACCCTTATCAGCTTCCCCCAATTAATGCGGGATTTGTTTTAAATGATGTCATTAAAAGTGGTGTAATAAAACATGTGGAGCTGGATGTTATAAAACGACAGGGAACAGACAGTAGCGTGCCTGGATATTCCAATGCTATACGGCAAGGCATAATGCCAGAGTCGTTAATTACCGCAGATATTACGTTCCAAGAATCAATAGGCGACATTTTGCAAGACGCTGTAACTACCTACACTGAGTATGACAACGCCATGATAGTCGCTCCTACCAATGATACGGTAAGAAAAGCAAATATCATGCTGCAAGGTGTTGCAAACCCGAATGGCAAGATTCTCGACCTTACGGATATGCCAATTACCAAAGGAAGTTATGACTTCAGGGAAAGAGACCCGATTGTCATTACCCTAACCAGTTATAAACACGATGTTCAGAATGGTACGCTGGGGGTTTTAAAGAGTGTTGAATCTACTGATGAATATGCTTGTGTAGTTGAACTTGAAGACCTTGATGAAAAAGGTAATAAACGCTTGTTAGAAGTGGATTGGCAATTATTTGAATATATCGATCTTGCATATTGTTTAACCTTGCATAAATTGCAGGGGTCACAAGCTCCGAATGTGATAGTTTTGCTTGAACTAGGAATATTACTTGATCGTAGTTGGCTGTATACGGCTGTAACAAGAGCAGAAGATAAAGTACATATTATTGGCAAGGAAACGGATTTTCATTATTGTGTTAACAAACAAGGTGCAGTTGATACTCGTAAAACCGCTTTGGCAGAAATGTTGAAAAATGTTTAAAATTAACCGTAATCAGTAGAAAACACCGCGATTAATCTACATTTTTATTTCTTAATGTTTAAAAATGAATAAGGGTCATTTGGTTAAGTCTATGGTTAATTAAGATTTTTTTTCTGTACTGCCCCTGAATTTATATATTTTGTTTTAGATAATACCTCTAGAAAAATTCAGTCACTGAACAAGCAAAACCGCCAGTCAATCGGCGGTTTTTTTACGCTTGAGATTGGCAGGATTGGTGTTAACCCATAAAGGGTTTTGCTATTCCTACGTAAGCCTCAAATATAAGCACTAGCCATATTGTGACCACCCAAGGTTTAACCCTTCTAAGGCTACGAACCATTTGCAGATTGTCAGCATCATCGTGGGAGTCTTGCAACATTTTAGCGTAGGTAATTGAGAACTCTTTTAGATTGATACGTATCATTAGCCCGCAAAAAATTAAAAACGCGAAACCCAGTAACTTAACGATTATCCAGGGGTTGTCAGCTAAACGCCCTGTGTTATAGGCGTATATGCTTGAGGTCACTAATGCCGCAATCATGGCCCAACGAAACAAGTAATCCATTTTGGTTAGCAAGGGAATATAGTTAGCGTTGTGCTTGTAGTGCAGCACTAACACCATGCTCAGCCATAAGGGACCAAGCAAAATGATTCCTATTAACTGCCAAAGTTCATGCTTGATGCCTAAGTAATGAGCAAGTATGCCCCCCACCGTGAGCATCAAACTCATACATATTTTAGGGATTAAATCGCAGCCAAGCATGATTTTGGCCGCAGTCAGACGCGTTTCTCTGCTGAGTTTGCTGTCGACGACAAATTGACTCGAGTAAAAAACCCCGACGTCACCGCCCAGCCAGTAGCAAAAAAGTAAAATATGGATCAAAAGAGCGATATCGTATGGGGTCATAAAGGCTTACTCATTTATTAACATAGTGATGCAGGTTAGATATAACCCACAGATGCAGCTAAGCACATGGCAATTATCAAATGTTAGGTTATTCATGTAAACATCGGGATTTATCGTATTAGCGTCAGCATAAGCCTAGGGAATGACCTCATAACTATACATACCCATATCGAGAAAGCGCTGGCTACTTGGGGCGGTTTCATTTAACGAAAATAGCGCTGGGCCCGTTGGCTCCATTAATAAATATGCCTCATCGTTTATTTGCATGCTTCTTTCATCCTTTTTAGCGGGAACACCTATGCCTAATAACGCATGGTTGGGTAAGTACAGCATCACTAACTCGATTTTTGGAAACAGAGCGCGTATCACGCTCGCCATCAACACAGATTTGCTGTCGCAGTCGCCACGATTATGACTTAGTAACGTTAACGGGGGCGAAAACCCAGCGCCATTGGAAGAAACGCGGCTTTCTAAATCATCATAAGGAATACTCTGTAACCAACCTAACAGTAAGTTCAAAAACGCCCGCGTATCTCCGCGTTCAGACGCTTCAGCATACATAGCTTCGGCAAATGGCTTTAGTACTTCCTGATTTTCCTTGATGTAACGCAAATGGTCCGGTTTGATGCCCTCCTGACTAAGGTAATCACTGAACCGCGCATAGTAGTGATCTGTTAAATATTGCTCGAATGCGTCATCCTTTACTTGCAGCAATTGTTTTTGATACTTTTTTGCTGATTCTTCAGAGCGACTTCTCACACTGATCTGCAGCGTTTCCCCTATGCGCTTTATGTCAATGCGTGCTTCTTTGGCGTCCATTTTGTTGCGCTCTTTAAGCATGGCAATTTGCTGATAGCGAGTGACCTGCTCAGGTACAAAGCGTTTGTGATGCGAAGTGTTGATGTCGTCTAGGGGCAAAGTGAACGAAAACTGATGTTTCTCTTGGTCCTTATCGCGCCATTTGTAGCTCAATTGGATATCGTTTTCGAGGGTGTTTTTACTAAAGCTTATTTGCTCGCCGTGGGCAAAGTGAATAGGACTGACAGATAACACGGTTATCGACATGAAAAAGGCCAATAGGCATTTTACATGCCTAGCCACAAAGCGGTTGGCTAAACCGCTTTTACGTGCGCGCGCAGTAAACTTCCTAGCTAAGAAGTTTTTTATGCAAGAAGCCATTACGCTCTACTGCGTCAACTAAAGGGATAAAACCCGCTGGGGTTGAGAGGTTGATATACCCTGTTTGACGCTCAAGTAAAATGTCATTGAATTGTGTCGGACGGCTCACAACAGGTGTGCAAGAGATATCAGTTGCGTCACCATTAGCAAAATGGCTAGGCCCGCCAGAGGCGGCAAACGCGATATCCAATTCGCTATGCTCGACACGAGTCGCGAATCGATACTGACTCAAATTTTTCATGACGAGCTGCATCAAGTCGCGTTCATTGTCTATGGTGTGTAATTTACGTCGTAAAGAGTCTGACGCATGGAAAATATCAATCAAAGTAGAACTCCGTATTAAAAAACAGGCTATTCGCTGTCGGTTCGGGCGTGAATAATGAAGTCGTTATCACTGTCTTGGGTAATGAGGATTTCTATAGGACTACAACACACCTGACAATCTACGATTTGCTGTTGATTAACATCGTTGTCTTGATCAATTTCTATATCATTGATTTCCATGCAGTATGGACAGCTGAATTCGGCATTTGATGTAAGGCTCATCGTTGTACTCCTATATGAGCCTTATATGGTAAAGGAAGATTGGGTAATCTTCCTACCGTTTATCACGCTTTATTTTTGAAAACTTGTTACATATTCCACAAACGCTTTATTTGCGACTTTGCGGTCTGCCGCAATTTTCTGCACTTCGGGTAATTCGTTCAGTTTAGCCATTAGGTTCTTAGCGCCTTGTGAGCCATCCAATAAATCAATGTCGAACAATTTGTAAGCGACACCAGAGGCTAAGTCCACGCTGTATAAGAACATAATATCCGCAGCGCTAAATTCATCACCTGCCACATAAGGCGAGAAAGAGGCAAGTCTGTTTAAACCGGTCATGCCTCTGAAAAGGGCGCGCTTCACTTCTTTGCGTGTTTCATCGCTGACTTTGCCACCAAAAAAGGCTTCAGGGTGACAGCGGCGGGCAGGTAGCTCTAAATATAGCTCTATAAATTTGACCAACTCCTTTACTCTGGCTTGAGCGAAAGGATCTGCTGGGTAGAGCGGTTTATCAGGATACTTAGCATCGAGATATTCCAAAATGATATTGGTTTCAACAATGATGCCGTCTTCAGTTTCTAGCGCAGGGACTTTACCCATGGGGCTTTTGGCTAAAAATTCAGGCTCTTGGTTGGGGTAAACGGTAACCACTTCGTAATCTAATTCTTTGTGGGCAAGGGCCAATTTGATCATATTGAAGTAGTTACTGACGTCGAATCCATATAATTTAAGCATGCGTATTCTCATTGTTGCGTATGAGTCTCTAGCTTGCTTCACCTCCTAGCAAGGAGCAATGTTATTTTCTTTATAGAAGAGTATAAGCAAAGGAGGGGGTATAATGTTGAAGCGGCTGCTAAGTCGAAGTCAATGGTCAGTAAAGACCTGAATAAACCCACATAGTGAGGTGTCAACGTATGTGGGTTTGATCAAATATTCAGCGCTACTTGGCTTGTTGCGCCGTGAGGTTGTCCAGACTGATGTGCTCGATTAAGGCTTGTCCATCGGCTGAAAACGTAATTTCATTGTACGGCGTTGACGGGAAAGCAAGCGCTGTCATCGACAACTCTCCGTCATTAACGAACAGTTCGATTGATGCCTTGTCATAAATGATATCGAACGAGTAGGTGTCTAATCCGGCACGAATTACACCCGCTTGTTGGTTGGCAAAATGTTCTTCAAATTCTGTCTCACCAGATTTTGCACGATCGATCGTTACAGTACCGGCGTTTACATCAAGGCGTATTGAAAGCAGTTCGTCGTTATTTTTGTAATCTAACGACAATGTATTCGCGCCTTGCCTTTTCACCTTCATAGTGACGCGGTGCGATTCCTCTATTGGACCGAGTAATGCAGATAAATCAGTGTCGCTGCTTACTTCAACATTATTAAGCTGTGCGACTTGATGGCTTATATTGTGAAGTTCAGTGATGGGCTGAGAGAAAAGAAGTGGGCCTTGTGCCGTCTCTTGTAACACTAGGTTACGCGGAGTTGTCATACTGCCACGCCATGCTTCGGTAGGGACGTCTCTTGCGTAAAGCCAGTTGTTCATCCAACCCATAAATAACGTGCGCCCGTCCGTATCTGGCACATTAGAGAATGTGACGCCGGCATAGTTGTCTGTGCCGTAATCAAGCCATATAGCTTCTTTTTGCTCTAAACGCTCAGAGAATTCAGGATCAACGGTGAATTTACTCCCGTCAAAGTCACCCACAAAATATTGGGTACCTGAACCTCCGTTGGGTGCCCCTGGGACTAAGCTCACCAGTAATACGTGCTTTGTCTCACCCGTACTGGCAACTGTCATCTCCAACAAATCAGGGCATTCCCATACGCCGCCATGGGCTCCTATTTTTTCGCCAAATGTACTTTCAACTTGCCAGTCGATCAGATTTTTCGATGAGTGAAAGCCTATATTATCCCCTTGCGCCAATGCCATAATCCACTTTTTCTGTGGGGCGTACCAAGATACTTTCGGGTCACGGTAATCCTTTAAACCAGGGTTTTTCATCACTGGATTTTGGCTATATTTGGTCCATGTTCTGCCTTTGTCCACACTATACGCTAGCCCTTGGGTTTGAAAGTCGAGCGTTCCTGCTTGTTCTCCTGCAACATCATGGTAGGTGAATAGCGCAACCATGGGAGGGTTGTCTTTTGTGCCCAATCCGGATGTGTTTTCCCAGTCAACCACTACGCTACCTGAAAAAATAGTGCCTAATTCATCTGGATATAATGCAACTGGAAGGTGCTGCCAATTCAGCATGTCTTTGCTAACCGCATGTCCCCAGTGCATGGGGCCCCAAATAGTTGACCCCGGGTGGTACTGGTAAAATAAGTGATATTCGCCCGCGTAATACACCATGCCATTCGGGTCGTTCATCCAGTTGGCGGGGGGCGTAAAATGAAAGTTTGGTCGGTGTTTTTCGTTACTTTGCATACTGCTATCCGAATTGACACGTTCAGATGCTGGATTTGTGGATGACTGGCCTGAACATCCGAGTAATACGCTAGCCATTAGGCCTAACATAACCGTCTTCATTGTTGACTCTCCTTTGTTGACTTAGTGAGTATCGCTGAAAGTGCTTCTAGGGATTTCCCCTTCGTTTCAGGCATTAATATAAATACAAATATGAGTTGTAGAACCATCATAAAAGTGAAAAACGCGAATACAGTACTTGGAGCATATTCTGATAGAAAATATGGCATAAACAGGGTGATTAAGGCTGCAAAAATCCAGTGCGTACCACTGCCAAGTGACTGTCCTTTTGAGCGTACCTTGTTGGGAAATATTTCAGCAATAAATACCCAGATTACGGCGCCCTGACCAATTGCATGGGAGGCAATAAAGGTAAATACGAAAAACACAACCATCATCCCGCCTTGCTCTGAATAAAACGCCCACGTCACCACTGCAAGTGACATGATGTAACCTAACGAGCCTGCATACATAAGTGTTTTTCGGCCTACTCGATCAATCAAGTAAATCCCAACAAAGGTAAAAAGTAGGTTTATCACACCAATCCCTGTGCCCGACAGCAGCGAGGCGCTTGTATCTAGCCCGGCTAGCTCAAAAACTCTGGGCGCGTAGTAAATAATAAAATTGATGCCTGATAATTGATTAAACGCCGCAAGCAAGAACGCCAACACAATAGGAAAACGATATGAGGTGCTAAATAAACGTCCTGAACGTTTATGTTGATTCTCATTAACAACCTCATTAACAATGCTTTCACTGTTCGTTTCACCCAGTGATATAAGGACTTGCTGGGCTTTAACCGAATCGTTTCCATGCAAAATTAACCAACGAGGACTTTCAGGGGCTTTCAATATCAACAGCAAGTAAGCCAACGCGGGTATGGCTTCCACACCAAGCATCATGCGCCAATCAAAGTCTAATAGACCAGACAGAACGAAGTTAGAAAGAAAGGCAATTAAAATACCAAACACAATTTGAAATTGATAAATCGCGACCAAGCGGCCTCGATGAGATGCCGGTGCTATTTCAGAAATATAAGCGGGTACCGCAATAGACGAAATGCCCACCCCAATGCCGCCAATAAAGCGTAATATCGCAAAGGTGTATGGGTCTGTAGCAAGGGCAGAACCCAAGGCAGAGACTAAATACAATATACCAATAGCTACTAGGGTGGGTTTGCGACCGTATTTATCGCAGGGATAGTTACCGCCTAGTGCGCCTATTACTGTCCCCCATAATGCTGCCGACATGATAAACAAACCGTGGAAGAGTGGTGACGTATTCCATAAGGTTTGAATTGGCTTATCTGCACCAGAAATTACCGCGGTGTCGAACCCAAACAGAAACCCTGCGACGGCGACCGTCATTGCCCAAAACGTGATTTTATTCACTGTACGTCCCTCTATCTTTGATTGCCTAAGCTAACGTTTACTGCGTTTATCATGCTATTTGAAAATTCTCTCTCACTGTCGCTGACATCCAAGGTACACAGCCCTTGCTCAAGTATTTGAAGTCAGCCAGAATAGCATCTTAAACGTTTAAGATTGATTTATAGTAACCCGCTGTCTTTTTATTGTAAATATTTTATAACAACTAAATAACACGCTATGGTCTGGACTTCGTCGTTGTGATTTTCATAGCCTTGTTCATTAAATGAGTTTATTAAATATGTTCATTAATGGATTGAAATTGGTTATTTTGTAGCGCGCCATAGGCTCCAGGATGGGTTTATTGGCATGGAGCCTGAAGTAAATACTAGAAAGAAGAGACCGCCTTTGCCTCGTTTGGACTTTTTATTCATCTGCATCAACTGAAATAACGCTATGCTCTTAAGGGTAAAATCATCAAAAAAAAACTTAATCTGAAACAAGTATCACAGCAACTCGGGGTATCTACCGCGACTGTGTCTAACGCGTTTAATCGCCCGGATCAGTTATCCGCTAAATTGCGGGAGCGCATCCTTCGCGAGTCAGCGGAACTGGGTTATCACGGCCCTAACTTTGCTGCTCGCTCATTGCGTAAAGGCCGGTCAGATGTCATTGCTGTTGTACTTGCTGATTCCATTAGTTATAGCCTGTCAGATCCGGTCGCCAGTCAGTTGCTACAGGGGGTTGCGGAGGTGTTGGGTGAAAACAAAAAACAACTCTTATTGCTCTCCAGTGAATCAGACGGGCTAGAGCACAGCAGTGCTGAGTCGTTGCCTGATGGCTTCATTTTTTATGGCACACCCAGTGGCGATATTTTTGCCCGAGTGAAACGCTCTGGTAAGCCAATTATTGCTGTAGACTTTGAAACCCACGAAGCTGAATCTGTCAATATTAACAATGAAGATGGCGCGTTCATCGTGGCGAATCATGCTTTAATTAATGAACCAAAAAACGTGGCTGTATTAGGTTTGCGTTTGGTGGATTCACAACGTATCTGTCGCCTCACTGACCAAGATATGCATGTTAAATCAAAAGAAATCTCTCGCAGTCGATTAAAGGGGTATTTGCGTGCATTTGATGAGAAGCAACTCACCATTTCCCCTAGTCAAATTTGGCACATTCCTCTAAATACCCCAGAGATGGCAGAAATAGCTGCCAAGGAAGCGCTGACCCTTAGCCCGTTACCTGAGGTCATTTTATGCATGAGTGATGTTATTGCGCTCGGCGTGCTAAGAGTGGCTAATGAGTTGAATATTGCAATACCAGAACAAGTGCAAGTGACTGGTTTTGACGATATACCTGAGGCGAACCGAAGTAAGCCTGGTCTCACCACTGTGTGTCAGCAAAGCTTAGAAAAGGGCAGGGTCGCTACCCGTTTACTCCTCGACAAAGATCACAATGACAGCGTCGTACTTGAAACGCGACTTGTGATTAGAGCGAGTTGCGCATAAGTTAGCAACTCGCTGCTCAGTTCTATTAAACGGGTTGAGCATTAAGTAGCCACATCACCTGATAAGGTGCAAGTTCAAGCTCTTGGGGGGCCGGAGAAACCCGTACCTCAGAAAGCAAATCGTGCCAAACATCACCACTACCTAAACCCAGAGTAGTACTTGATATCTGTTGCTTATGCTCGCTGAAATTGCAAATAGCTAACAATCTGGTGCCATCTTTTGCTGAGCGTTGATAGGCGAATAGTGCGCTTTGATGAGTATTGATAATACCCGTGGCGGCTTGACCAAATACGTTGTGGCGTTTACGCAACGCTATGAGGTTTTGCAAACCATTAGTCACCCGATTTTGCGGTGTGTCTTTTTTCTTACTGGCTTGAATGTCCGCGTCCGTCACGGCAATTCTTTGCACCCAACGCTCATCGTGTTTTTTGCTTTCGTCTTGTTCGTAGCTGTAATCATTCAGTAAGGCCAACTCATCCCCAGAATAAATAAGCGGAATGCCACCGATGCTTAAGATAATGCTGTGAACCAATAGTATTCTAGCGATAGCATGGTTAATCAGTGTATCGTTATTTTTTTGTAGGCCTTGCTCCAACCCGGCAAGCGAAGCCAAAGAGCCGCAAACACGGCAGTCACCGTTGCTGGGGTTTTCGCCAAAGGCAACGCCCGTGGCAAACGTGCCATCGAAGCGCCCGGTGTAGAATTGATTTAGGAAGCGACGATGGTCATAACCGTTTACGCCTTGTTGTTGGGCTACCGCATCGTCAAATGTCCAGCCAATATCGTCATGGCAACGAACATAATTCACCCAGGCGCAGTCAGGGGATATTTCAAAGCTTTTCTGCATAGATTCAGTCAATAAATGCGTGTCTCTGGTGGCTAGCGTGTTCCAGATAAGTGCCATAAGTAAGGGGTTGTAGGACAGCTGGCATTCTTGTTTGTCGATGTACTTCAAGACTTCATCAGGATGTACTATGGCTTCAGACTTAAAGACCACTGCAGGAGCAGCGATTTGCAAACAACTATTGAATGCTTGGATCAAGCTGTGCGCTTTATCTTGATTCTCACAGTTGGTACCCATTTCTTTCCAGATAAATGCTAACGCATCTAAGCGCAGCGCTTCGCAACCAAGATTGGCTAGGTAGAGCATTTCGTCAGTGATGGCATTAAATACAGCGGGGTTAGTGTAGTTCAGATCCCATTGAAAATTGTTGAATGTCGTCCAAACCCACTTATGGGCATCTGAATTCCAACTGAAATTGCCCCGACGAACTTGAGGAAATATTTCTCTGAGATGTTGCTCATACTCGTCAGGAATACGTTTGTCATCAAACATATAATAGTATTCTTGGAAGTGTTCGTCTCCTGACTTGGCCGCGACAGCCCATTTATGTTCATCCGAGGTGTGATTAAACACAAAATCCAATACGAGGCTGATGCCGGCATCCGCGAGTGCTATCGATAATGCTTCAAGATCGTTATTTGTGCCAAGTGACTTATTGACCTTTCGATAATCTGATACGGCATAGCCACCATCACTATCTCCCTCGGGAGAATCGTATAGAGGCATTAAATGCAAATACGTGATGCCGGTCTCAACTAAGTAAGGGATCTTCTGTTTGAGCCCTTTAAGGTCGCCCGCGAACAAGTCTACATAACACGCCATACCCAACATCTTTTCATCTTGATACCAATGAGGATCGGCCAATCTAGCTCGATCTTTTGCCTTTTGCGCCTTCGAACGCTTACTAAAGCCGTTGGCCAAGGTTTGTGTAAGCTGTTGCAGGTAGTAGAAAAAATCATACCTGTGACCGTATATATCAATGAGTAGCGAGAATAGTCGAGGAAACTGCTCATCCATTCGGCTGATAAATATAGCTTGGTCATGTTTGGGCATAGCGCTTAAATCTAAGCCGTCTAAAATACGCGTTAAGGTGCGTTTACTTTCAAGTTTTATATCCATGGTACTCAAACTGTCTAAAACGATTAAGTTAAAATGTTATGTGATTAATAGTACGTTTGTCACCCAGTGTAAATGATTTTCGCTTTATTTTTTACAGGGTGTTTACAAAATTAAATTTATTTGTTAATTTCGTTTTACATTATCTTAAACGATTAAGTTGTTGTTTACTAATCAACGTTAACATTTGCGGTTATTTATTGTTAATGGGCTAAGGTAAAAGCATATTGGCGACTTATTCACAAGCGTGTCTCTAGAGGCAAACGTTTTACTTTAAAGGAAATAAGCAGTGAAAAATGTTTCAAATTCAAGCAATGCTTCGCTTATTCGCTGGCTCACCTACTTGATGTTCATGATGTTTGCTATGACGTCTGACTCGGTGGGAGAGATCATTAAAGAAGTAAAACGAGAATTTGACGTCTCAAATACAGAGGCGAGTTTGATGCATTCGTTGTTCATGATTGGTATCGCATTCTCGGGGTTGTTTTTGGGTTTCTTGGCTGACAAGTTTGGCAGAAAGAGAACCATCATATTGGGTTTGTCCTTATTTGCTTTATCGTGTTACTTATTTCTAGTCGGTAATAGCTTCGAATTTATTTTAGGTCTCATTACTCTGTCTGGCTTAGCGGTTGGTGTTTTCAAAACAGCAGCCTTGGCACTTATTGGCGATATTTCTCGCTCTACAAAAGAGCACACTGGCACCATGAACGGCGCTGAAGCGTTTTTCGGTGTTGGGGCGATTATTGGGCCGCTGATTGTTGCCTGGATGGTCCGAGAAGGAGTTGACTGGAAATTACTTTATGTTCTTGCTGGTGGCTTGTGTACTTTGCTTATTTTAATGGCGTGGAAAGTCGATTATCCGGAGCATGTGCCTACTGCCAAAACCCACAAGCCGGTTAATTTCATGAGTAGTCTGAAATTGCTTAAAAACCCGTACGCTATGGGGTTTTCTATCGGAGCCTTTTTGTATGTCGCCGCTGAGAGCGCCATCTACGTTTGGATGCCAAGTTACCTAGTATGTGACGCGGTCAATATCTCAGATGCATTTTCTTGTTATACCAGCGGTCCCGAAAAAATGCTTGCTGTGTATGCAGTGTCTGTATTCTTTTCACTGCGAGCCGTCGGCCGGTTTGTGGGCATTTGGATGATGCAGCACTTTAACTGGGCCCTAGTGTTGATGTTATTTAGCCTGGCGATCACCCTGTGCTTCATGGGCGGCTTGGTGGGTGGTAAGAGCGTCGCTTTGTATCTTTTTCCTCTGACCGGTATTTTCATGTCGGTAATTTATCCAACCTTCAATTCAAAAGGAATTTGTTGTTTTGCTAAAAACGAACATGGCACCGTTGCGGGCGTCATCTTGTTTTTTACTGCTGCCGGTGCTGCTGCTGGGCCTTTCATTATGGGCATGGTTAGTGATGCTAACGGAGGGGACGCAAAATACGGGTTTATCGTTGCAACAGGTTTTTCCTGCATATTGTTTATCGGCTTATTACTCAACTTCATTTTCAATCCAACGGAAGGCCGTTTAGCCACGGTCGAAGAAGCAGAATATGGCGCTAAGCCATAGCCATATTGCAGCTAAGTGAAACGTTATTTAGAAAACTGAGCCGCTTTATCGCTTGGTAATAAATAAGCATCGAATTTCGATGTGGTATTAAAAGTTCAACAAATATTAGGCAACCAGCGAGCTGGTCGGCTTTTAACCGTATTACAGCGTCTATTCAACCATGCTTTGATTGAGTGCGTTGTAAAACAAAATAATGGGGTAACACATGAAGAACACACACTTTTTTAAACCAGCCTTGTTGTCTATCGCTGTCTCAACGGCTATGTATTCCAACGTCTCTTTTGCACAGGAAGCTGCGCAAGCTGAGGATGTAGAAGTCATCTCAGTCTCAGGTATTCGAGGTTCGCTTATCCGCGCTCAAGCGGTAAAGATGGAGAATACTTCAATCGTAGAAGCCATTTCAGCTGAGGACATTGGTAAATTACCAGACTCCTCTATCGCAGAGTCATTAGCGCGTTTGCCGGGTATGTCTGGTGAAAGAGTCGGTGGGCGTACCTCTGGTATCTCTATCCGTGGTTTTAAAGAAGATTTCACTGGTACCTCATTAAATGGCCGCGAGTTAATCGGCATTGGCGACAACCGCGGTGTAGAATACGACTTGTATCCGTCAGAGATCATGACAGGTGCTACCGTTTATAAAACAACAGATGCGGCGTTAATGGTGCAAGGCATTGGCGGTACAGTTGATTTACAAACTGTGCGTCCTCTTCAAGCTCAAGAAACCTTAACGGTTAATGGTGTTTATGAGCTTGCTGGCCGTGACTCAGACAACCCTGAATTTGATAATAAAGGCCATCGTTTATCACTATCATTCGTTGAAAAATTTGCCGACGATACTATTGGTTTAGCGGTGGCATTGGCGACCACTGAATCACCTAATAACCAGCGTAAATTTGGTGTGTGGGGATACAACCCACCTAATGAAGATGGCCATATATTACCATCTGGCTTGGATACTAATGTGCAAAGCCAAGTGCTCGACCGTGACACTGTTTCTGCCGTGTTGCAGTTCCAACCTAATGATAGCTTAAATATCGTTATTGATGCGTTGGATATCAGCTTCTCTGACTCAGGTATTATTCGCGGTTTTGTAGAACCTTTTGAAGCCACAAACGTAACAGGTACAGGCTTCAACACCACAGGTACGCAGATTAACGCAAACTCTGTATTGATTAACAATCCTAAGCAGAAAGACGGGGATTTATCTGTTTATGGTTTAAACGTGGAATATCACGTAAACGACAACTGGTCGGTTAAACTTGATGTAGCAAGAAGTGAATCAACAAAGCGCGACCTACAAGGGGAGTCATATTCTGGCCTTGCTCGTAATGGTGCATTAGACGCTACTGACCCATCTCAATTTGGTACACGTGAATTCGAGATGAGCCAAGACGGCATCTACTTTACCGGTTCGACGGGCTTAGAGGCATTCTCAGACCCAAGCGCTCTTCAATTAACTGGGCCGCAAGCTTGGGGCGGCGGTTTGAAAAACCTAGCAGATAATTTTGCAACAACAGAATTGATGGCTAATGGTGACCCATACAGTTATGTTCAAGCCCAAGATGGCTTTTTAAATTATGCTGATTTCGAAGAAGAGTTAACCACCTACAAGTTTGAAGTGGTTGGCTTA
Organism: Paraglaciecola sp. QJM3NY_14; assembly: GCF_056173245.1. Classification (NCBI taxonomy): domain Bacteria; kingdom Pseudomonadati; phylum Pseudomonadota; class Gammaproteobacteria; order Alteromonadales; family Alteromonadaceae; genus Paraglaciecola; species Paraglaciecola sp. QJM3NY_14. The sequence continues at coordinate 4,547,820 of NZ_CM149664.1, read as the reverse complement.
CTCGACGGCGATATTTTCCATACCGTCACCGCGGGTATTAATTACAGCGACCGCTATAAGAGCAAAGACAACAAAGGCTTTTTCGTAACGGCCTCTTCATATCCTTTCTCTGATGCCATTCCTTCTCAATATGTGTACAACGGATTAGCCGACTTAACGTGGGCTGGCTTAGGTGAAGTTGTTGCATACGACGGTTTTGCTCCATACAACGATGGTGAGTATCAATATAATGATGCAGGTTTACTTGAACCAGACCGTTTAGGCGACACCTATGTAGTAGAGGAAGAAGTTACCACTATTTACGCGAAAGTCGATTTTAATACCGAGATTGCTGACTTCCCGGTAATGGGTAACGTGGGTCTGCAATACGTACAAACGGATCAGTCCTCTACCGGTTATAACGGTATTGTTGGGGCTAACTTTGCAGTGTGTGACGACGATAACGATCAACAAATTGATGAATCATGCGTTGTTTCTGGGGGAGATGAATACAGCCATGTACTGCCTAGCTTAAACGTCAGTGTGGAGGTTGGTGACAATCAATTTGTTCGTTTTGCTGCGAACAAAGCGATTAGCCGAGCGCGCATAGATCAAATGAAAGCGTCAAGCTTCGTGAAGTTTGACCAAAACATTACGCTTATCGCTATTCCTAACACAATTGAGGCGGTCAACGACTATGGTTCACCTTGGTCCAAATTTGCTGGTAACCCTGAGTTGCGCCCACTAGAATCCAACAACTTTGATTTGTCGTTCGAGCATTACTTCGAAGATGAAGGGTACTTATCAGCAGTTCTTTTCTATAAAGATCTTGTTAATCTAACCCAAGAAAGCAGTGGTGATAGCTCACTGATTAACTTCAGAAACGACGAAACAAACGACGGTGCTGATTACTACATTCCTGGTTTCCACGACAGATTAGCTGTGTTCACGGGTGAACATGATCCTGCCGGGGTTTTCTACAATGAAGGCGATTTAATCACTCCGCCTGATTACGGCACCTATTCATTCTTTGAAGATGGCCTCAAAGGAGAAGTAAAGGGTATTGAATTGACAGGTAACGTACCATTCAACATTTTCAGTGACAGCCTAGATGGCTTTGGTGTTGCGGCATCGGCTATTTTCATTGATGCAGAACTAGATGATGGTTCACCGCTTGTTGGTCAATCTGATCGCACTTATTCCTTGACTGCCTACTATGCCATGGACGGTTTTGAAATACGTGTCGCCGGTACCGATCGCTCTGATTACTCTACGTACCAACGTGGTGGCTCAAATAAAATTGAAACGGCCCAGCGTAACGGCGTAACCCTAGTCGATGCACAAATTAGCTATGACTTCGAAAACTCTGATATTGATTATCTCAAGGGGCTACGTGTTTCATTGCAAGGCACCAACTTGACTGACGTGGATGAGGAAACAGTCGATACCAACGGTATCGTAACGGCTCGTCGTCAATTTGGCCCATCTTATATGGTTAACGTTAACTACGCGTTTTATTAATTAAAACACTGCTACTCGGCCCCTCAGTTTGCTAACTGTTGGGGCCTTTTTTATGCGTCAGATTGTGCATTTAATGCATAAACATGAGTATGATACCAATCCTTTTAAACTCTCGCTGAGTGATCACTTATTAACGTGGAATGGTATGATAAGTCACTGTAAATTTATAGGGTGTGGAATATGGCAGCGCCAATACGCAAAGTAGTCATAGCAGGTGGTGGTACGGCAGGTTGGATGACCGCTGCCATGCTCAGTAAGGTTTTAAAAGAGCAGGTGGAGGTTGTATTAGTTGAATCCGAAGAGATTGGCATCATAGGGGTTGGCGAAGCGACAATTCCTCCCATACACACATTTAACACTTATCTAGGTTTAGACGAAAAAGAGTTTTTACGAGAAACGAAAGCGACAATCAAGCTGGCGATAAAATTCGAAAACTGGCGGGTCAAAGATGAGAGCTATTACCATACGTTTGGTGCGCCAGGTACGAACATGGGGTTTTGCAGTTTTCAACATTATTGGCTGCGCGCCAAGCAAGCAGGCATGACAACACCTCTGTGGGATTTCGATTTAAATTATCTGTGCTGTGAACAGCAAAAATTCAATAAAATCAATACTCAAAACCCAGTATACGAAATGCAATATGCCTATCATTTTGACTCTGGTTTGTATGGTCAGTACTTGCGCAAACTATCCGAAAAGGCGGGGGTAACCCGAATAGAAGGGAAAATAGAGCATGTGCAGCGTGACGAGCAGTCGGGTTTCATTACCGGCTTGCAGCTACATAGCGGCCAACAAATAGAGGGCGATTTATTTATTGATTGCACCGGCCAAAGAGGCTTGCTAATCAAAGGAGCAATGGGGGGCGAATTTGAAAGCTGGAGAGACTATTTACCAGCGGATACGGCATTAGCTGTACCCAGCGAACGCTTTGAGCGCACCTTACCTTACACCCGCAGTATTGCCCATGCGTCAGGTTGGCAGTGGCGTATTCCGCTAACGCACAGAAACGGCAACGGCATTGTATACAGTTCGTCGTATTTATCCGATGAAGATGCCCATCAAACCTTGATGAGTAATTTAGACAGCAAACCCTTGGATGAAGCACGCAAAATACAGTTTCAAACCGGAAGAACAACTCAGCAATGGCACAAAAATGTTGTCTCAGTTGGTCTCTCAAGTGGCTTTTTAGAGCCATTAGAATCTACCAGTATTCACCTTATTCAATCTGCTATTGTGCGATTATTAAAAATGTTTCCGAACGAGACGATCGAGCAAAGTGTGATCGATGCCTACAATGAAGAGTCCAAGGCCGAATTTGCCACTATCGCTGACTTTATTATTTTGCATTATCATGTAAATGAACGAAATGATTCAGATTTTTGGAAAGACAGGCGGGAAATGCCCATACCAGAGCGGTTAAAACAAAAAATCGCTCTATTCAAAAGTTCAGGGGCTATCTTTAACGAGCCTCTCGATATATTTAGAGATGCTTCTTGGTTACAAGTCATGCTAGGTCAAGGCATTGAGCCTCAGGGGTATCACCCCGCGGCTAACGTACCTAGCAAAAAAGAATTACTCGCAGTCATGCAGAAAATACAAACAGCCAAACAACAGCCCTTAGGGCAAATGTTATCTCATGATGAATTTTTAGCGCGTTATACCAAACAGGGTTAACGAGCCTTAATTTTGGGTTATACTGCGCCGGTCTTAATAAGTTGGGTGATATATGAAAGTTTGTGGTGTTGAATTAAACAGTAATGATGTAAATGTGTGTTTGTTGTCTTTGGCGGATGAGGTGTTCCAACTGCCGGATTTTCGTAGCCGTCGACTCACATTAACCAACATTAATAGCGCCAGTGATTTGCGCTATTTTCAGCAGACCTTCGCCAAGCTAATGGCTGATTACCAAGTGGACAAAGTGGTTATTCGCCAGCGCCCCATGAAAGGCAAATTTGCTGGTGGTGCTGTGGGTTTCAAACTGGAAGCGGCGATTGAACTTATCTCTGATTTAGACGTGGTGATCATGTCACCCACGGATATCAAAGAATCTTTACGACGTAACCCTGTACATATCCCGTATGCTGAGACTGGCCTAAAAGTATTTCAAGAAACTGCGTTTAATACCGCGTTTGCTTATTTGATGAAAGACAAGTACGCCCCGAAAGACGAGTAACTTGTTGCTATATCATTTAGTTTTTAAAAAAGGCGCTTAGCGCCTTTTTTTGTGCACGTAAGATAGCGCGCTATACGCATGTCGTTATCACATCACAGACAGTGATTTTAGAACCAAGCGTACGCCTAACCCCAGCGACACTAAAAATACGATTACGCCCAAACTATTGGCCACAATGCCATTGGTGTATTTGCCCAAAAGTGCCTTGTTATTCATGGTGTAAAGTAAGAAGGCAGCAATGATGGGGAGCAATAAACCATTGGCAAACTGAGCCCCAATAATAATATTGATTGGTTTAGCCCCACTTAGCGCAAAGATCATTCCCACTGCCAGCACGCTTAAGCTGATACCGCGAAATATTTTTTCTTTCATTTTGGCGTTTGGGTTAACGATTTCGGTGATGGCATAGGCTGTAGCCAATGGGGCGGTCAGTGAACTGCTTAGGCCCGCAGCTAATAATCCAGCACCCAATAGATACTTAGAAAAGCTGCCAAACAAAGGCTCCAGCTGAATCGCCATATCCGCTGCACTATTCGCCCCTAAACCGCGAGAGAATAAACTCGCAGCGGCCGTAGATACTATGAACATTGCCACCAAGCCACCTAAACCGATAGAGACCACTGAATCAGCGCGGGCAGCAGGCAAATCCGCTTCACCTTGCCAGCGCGCCTTTGCTGCAGAGGCGTGTAAAAATAAGTTGTATGGCACAACGGTCGTGCCGATTAAGGCGACCACAGTAATTAAACTATCATCCGGCAGGGTCGGGGTGAACATACCATGGAAAAAGGCGCCAAAATCAGGCTGGCTGACAATAAACGTGCTGATAAATGCCACGCCCATAAAAAGCACTAACACCATAAGCAAGCGCTCTACCTGTTTGTAACTGCCTCGCCAAAGTACTAACGCTGCGACAAGCGTGATAAGAACGATGGTCCAAGTAAACACAGTGTCGTTTGGCTCATCCAATATCGCACTCACTCCAAGCGCCGCCCCGGATAAATTGCCCGCCTCGTATGCGGCATTGCCACCGTAAAGCGCCATGGCAATCAGGGCAAACAGAGGCCATTTCCACATCGAATATTGCAAGCTATCGCGTAGCGCTTCACCCAGTCCCTTTTGCGCTATGGTGCCCAAGCGCCCAGACATTTCTTGGAAAATAATGGTTGAGACAGTGGCGAACAGTAATGCCCACAACAAGGTATATCCAAAATTCGCTCCGGCTAATGTGCACACAGTGACCGTGCCCGGGCCTATAAAGGCAGCGGCGACTAAGGCGCCGGGCCCGACATTCTTAAAAAAATTTAATGACGGCATATCAGGTATTTCCTATGTGCTCGCTTCAGCGAATCTAATTAAATTAAGCATTTTCAATGGTAGACGAGCTTACCCATTAGCTTTGTTGCTGTGTCAACTTAGCAACATAAAAAACCCTTATCAACAATATATCTACAAAATATTGATAAATTATCATTGTGTGGTTAGATTGACGTTAAGTACATTTCTACTTCGTTTCGCAAAGGAATTAAAAAATATGACGCGCACTGCCAGTGAGCAATCGATACCTAACCTTCATTCTTCATCTGATACAAATGGCTCAGACGCCAAGCGCTGGGATTTTTGGATCGACAGGGGCGGTACTTTCACTGACATCGTAGCGAAAACACCCCAAGGTCAGTTTCTAACGAGAAAGCTGCTGTCTGAAAATCCAACGGCCTACGAAGACGCTGCTTTGCAAGGTATTCGTGATTTTCTAAATGTTGAGGCCACTGCGCCTATCCCGAATCAATTAATTAGCAGCGTGAAAATGGGCACAACCGTGGCTACCAATGCGTTGCTAGAGCGCAAGGGCGAGCCCACTGTGCTTATTATCACTGCAGGTTTACGGGATGTGCTCGAAATAGGCTATCAAGTGCGTCCAAAAACCTTCGCCTTAAACATTGAAAAACCTGAAGTGTTGTATCAAGACGTTATCGAAGTGTCTGAGCGTTTCGACGATCAGGGAAACGAGCTAGTCGCACTATGCGAGGAGACTGTGCGCCAAGAACTTCAGCAGCGCTATGAGGCAGGGTTTCGTTCGGTCGCCATAGTATTAATGCATGCGTATAAATTTCCCGAGCATGAATTACGAATTGCGACGATTGCCAAAGAAATTGGTTTTAGCCAAATCAGTACCAGTCACGATGTAAGCCCCATGGTGCGTATTGTACCAAGAGGCGATACCACAGTGGTTGATGCCTATTTATCGCCTATTTTACGTCGTTATGTGCAACGAGTTGGGGCAGCAATTGGCGCTGAGACAGGCGCAGACACAAGTTCAAAAACAAGTACTGGTACCGATGAAAGCACTGCTATGGTTGAAGCAAAATCGGTGAGTAGTGATAGCAAGCGCCTGCAGTTTATGCGCTCATCCGGCGGTTTAACCGCAGCGAGTAAATTTCAGGGCCGGGACGCGATTTTATCTGGCCCAGCTGGTGGCATTATCGGGGCCGTGCGCACTAGCGAATTAGCCGGTTTTAATAAAATCATCGGTTTTGATATGGGCGGCACCTCTACAGATGTCTCTCATTGTGCAGGGGATTTTGAACGCGCCTTTGAAACCCAAGTGGCTGGTGTGCGCATGAGTGTACCCATGATGAGCGTGCATACGGTAGCCGCAGGCGGTGGTTCAATATTACACGTTGATGAGCAACGCTTTCGCGTAGGGCCGGAATCAGCGGGTGCATTTCCTGGCCCCATGTCTTATCGAAATGGCGGGCCGTTAACCGTGACCGATGCCAACGTGTGCTTGGGCAAAGTTGACCCGCGCTTCTTCCCTAAATTATTTGGGCCCCAGCACAACCAAGCTATTGATGATGCGGCCGTTAAAGCTGCCTTTGCAGAGATTGCCCAACAACAAAGCACGCAAAGCAGCCCAGAACATGTGGCTGAAGGCTTTTTGACCATAGCCATTGAACATATGGCCCAGGCGATCAAGAAAATTTCCATTGAGCGTGGCTACGACGTGCAGCAATACGCCTTAACCTGTTTTGGCGGCGCAGGCGGCCAGCATGCGTGTTTAGTAGCAGACCGCTTGGGCATGCAAACTATCTTTATTCATCCTTTTGCCAGTATTTTGTCGGCTTATGGTATGGGGCTGGCGGATATCCGCAGTCAACGCACGGAAACCTTTCAAAAAGTGATGGATCCCAGTGGCCTTGAGGCGCTCAATGCTGCCTTTGCTCGTTTAAAAGCGCACACCAGTAAGGAGCTTAAAGATCAAGGAATTGATGATGCCGAGCAAAGCCATAGCGCCACGGTATTTTTACGTTATCAGGGCACCGATACGACTCTGCCAATAAGCCAAGCCACTATTGATCAAATGCAGCAAGACTTCGAAGCTCAACACGCAGCTCAATATGGCTTTATTTCCCCTGATAAAGCCATCATCGTTGAGTCTATCTCTATTGAGTCTGCGGGTGGGGGGCAATATATTGATGAGCCTGTTTATCCTCTTGCTGAATCAGCCGTGCCTGATGCCCAGCACACGACCCAAGTATTTTCAGGAGGAGCGTGGCACAACACGCCTATTTATTCGCTAGCTGAGTTGCTGCCAGGTCATCAAGTGCAAGGCCCGGCGATTATTATAGAGGACAATGGCACCGTTATTGTGGAGCCAAATTGGCTTGCAAGCATGACCGAGCACAAGCATTTGGTGTTGAAAAAGAGTGCAGTCGACGCCTTGGAAAACAGCGACACTCAAAATACACCAGCGGTTAGTCATGAGAAAAGCGATCCTGTGCTGGTGGAAATCTTCAATAACCAGTTTATGTCGATAGCGGAGCAAATGGGTATAGTGCTGCGCAATACGTCATCTTCGGTCAACATCAAGGAGCGATTGGACTTTTCCTGCGCCGTGTTTGACGTGCAGGGTCAGCTAATTGCTAATGCGCCACATATTCCGGTGCATTTGGGGTCGATGGATGCCACGGTGAAAGTGCTTATTCAGAGCGGCCTGAGTATTGAAGTAGGTGATGTGTTTATTCACAACGATCCTTTCAACGGCGGCTCTCACTTACCTGATGTGACGGTGATCACCCCTATCTTTGATCAGCAGAAAGAAAACGTAATGTTCTTTGTGGCCAGCCGCGCGCATCACGCAGATATAGGTGGTATCGCACCAGGCTCTATGTCACCGAAGGCTAAAACTATTATTGAAGAAGGCGTGGTGATCCCGTGCATGAAGTTGGTCTCAAAGGGGCGCTTTTTGCATGACGAGCTGCAAGCATTGATGCAAGGTGCGACTTATCCGGTACGTAATTTCAACCAGAATGTGGCCGACTTACAGGCTCAAATCGGCGCTAATCGCCGAGGTTATCAAGAGTTACTTAAATTAGTCGATGAACACACCTTGGGTGTAGTGAACACCTACACCCAACATATTATGGATAATGCTGAAGAAAGCGTAAGGCGCACCATAGACACTCTGCAAGGCGGCGAGTACCGCTACGAAATGGATGGCGGCTTACATATTTGCGTGAAAGTAGCAGTGGATCACGCTAATCGCAGTGCCAGCATCGATTTTACTGGCACGAGCCCCCAGCAGCCGAATAATTTCAATGCGCCTGGGGCGATTACGCAAGCCGTTGTGCTTTACGTATTTCGCTGCCTGGTCGACAGTGACATTCCGTTAAACGCAGGCTGCATGCGTCCACTCAGCATTATTGTGCCAGAGGGGTCAATGCTTAACCCCGTTTACCCCGCGGCCGTGGTTGCCGGTAACGTGGAAGTCAGCCAAGCGGCGACTAACGCATTGTTCGGGGCTTTGGGTGTGCTCGGCATGAGCCAAGGCACTATGAATAACCTGACGTTCGGTAATGCGAAGTATCAATATTATGAAACCATTTGCTCTGGCGCCCCTGCTGGTCCTGGATTTGATGGCGCAGCGGCAGTGCATACCCACATGACAAACTCACGCTTGACGGATCCTGAGATTCTAGAGTCTCGTTACCCCGTATTGTTGGACAAGTTTATCGTACGCAGAGGTTCGGGCGGCAAAGGCCAATGGGATGCGGGTGACGGTATCGAAAGACGCATTCGCTTTTTAGCGCAGATGCACTGCGCAATATTGTCTGGCCATCGGGAAGTCCCGCTAGCCGGTGTTAATGGGGGGGATTCAGGTGAACTTGGGCATAACTGGATTGAGCGTAACGGCCAGAAATGGTTAGATTTGACCGGCAACGGTGAAACCCAAGTACAAGTAAATGATGTGGTGGTTATTCAAACGCCTACTGGCGGCGGGTTTGGCAGCGTGTTTGATAAAACGACTGATAAAAAAACGGTAGACGAAAAGATAGAAGACAAAAAGAGAGAAGCCAAAAAGAGAGCAGACAAAAAGACGCAAGGTAAAAAGATAGATACCACTGGGCAAGGAGAGTAACGATGAGCGATAAGGATAAAACGACTAAGGGCACAGCTGAAGTCACTGATCGCGAACGAACTGACGTCGAGCGCTCTGATACCCAAAGCACGGATAATCAGAGAAAAATCGTCTCCTCTGAGCATTTGGCCAGTGATGGAAATTGGCCATTATCTGAAGTCGAATATGGTATGACGGTGGTGTACAACGCGTTTTCACAGTGGATGGTGCGCTGCGCTAATGCAGCCGGAATTGGTGAGTTGGCGGTGCTAGATATTTTGATACTGCACAATATCAATCATCGAGGGCGCGAAAAGCGTTTGAACGACATAGCCTTTATGCTGAATATTATTGATACCCACACAGTGAATTACGCGCTTAAAAAGTTGCTAAAGCTTGAGTTAGTCATCGGCACTAAGCGTGGTAAAGAGATTTTTTACGCCACGTCTGACAAGGGGAAACTGGCTTGTGAGGAGTATGGTCGCGTTCGTGAGCGATGTTTACTTGATGGGCTAGGTATGCTCGATATCGACCAACAAGAATTAGCTAAACTGGCGTCCACATTGCGTTCAATGTCAGGTTTATACGACCAAGCATCGCGCGCAGCGGCATCTTTGTAACAGCATGTATAGATTAAGCCGTATTTAGGATGAAAGACGGCTCAAAAATGCGGTTAAACTCTTTCTTGGTAGCATATTAACACTTCTATAACATCTGAATATGGTCCTCCATAGCTAGATTCAATTTACCTTTTTGCTAACTTGGTGGCATGGTTCATGTCATTCGTGCCATCCCTATCCACCGCGTTCTTCCGCGGTAACGATAGGGAGGCGCTGTGAAGATACTAAACCAGCCATTTCGAGTAGAGAGCAAATATTGTGTCCGAAGCCTTATCTGTCACCACTTCTATCCACGGCAGCGTTGCCGTCATTTGCTTTAATCGCCCCGATAAACTAAATGCTTTTGATGATAGTCAGCGTAAATCCTTTCGTGAAGCCGCGAACAAGGTCAATGCCGACGATAGCATACGAGCTGTGGTGCTGATGGGGGAAGGCAGAGCCTTCAGTGCAGGCGCCGATTTAAATGAAGTCATGCCTGATGAGCTAGATGTAGAGCAGGGCTTGATACAAGAATATAAACCCGCGTTGATGGCGATAACGCAGGCACCAAAACCTTGGATTAGCGCCGTCAATGGCGCAGCTGCAGGCATTGGTAGCGCGTTCGCAATGGCATGCGATTTAACTATCATGGCCGAGAATGCCTATATTTATCAAGCTTTTAGCGCCATTGGTTTAATACCTGATGGTGGCGCTACTTGGCATCTTGCGCAAACGGTGGGGCGCAAACGCGCTTATGAGCTGATCGCGCTGGGTACCAAATTAAGTGCAACGGAGTGCCTGCAACTAGGACTGTGTAATCGTGTTGTACCAAACGCTGCACTACTGGATGAAGCTATGGCACTGGCTAACGAACTCAGTACTAAAGCGCCATTAGCATTGCGTTACGCTAAAGAGGCGTTACATGTTGCTACGCAAAGTAACTTGAGTGATACGTTTGACCATGAAGCCAAATTACAAAAAATATGTGCCAACAGTGAAGATGCCAAAGAGGGCAGTAGTGCATTTTTAGCTAAGCGTAAAGCGAAATTCACCGGTCGGTAGTCGTACTAACATGAGGACGTGGCGGCATATTTTGGGTAATGCGCCGTAGGTTCTAAATTATTGATATAGGAGTAGTTAATGGACAATACAACGGTACTGCATAGCTTATTTGCAGGTAACGAAGCGCACCCTGATAAGCCCATGTTCCATCAACCAATCGACCGCCAATGGCATACCTACACATGGGCCGAAGTGACTGAGCAGGCCAAGCGCATTGCTCAAGGCTTGCGCGCTCAAGGTTTCGAAAAAGGCGATCGTATTGTCATTATGTCGAAAAACTGCGCTGAATGGATCATCGCTGACTTCGCCATTGCTATGGCGGGGATGGTCAGTGTGCCGATTTATGCCACCGCAGGGGTGAATATTATCGAGCACGTGATTAATCACAGCGGCGCAAAAGCGATATTCGTGGGAAAGTTGGATAATCTCGATGCAGCCAAAGCGGCGATTCCTAGTACGTTATTGAGTATATCTTTTCCTTACCCCACGGTTGAATGCCATGAAAAGTGGAATGATTGGCTAACAGCATTTGAACCTATTGAGGATCCATATCTGCCAAGTCACGACGATTTGGCGACGATTTCTTACACGTCGGGCACCACGTCTTTGCCAAAAGGGGTGGTATTGAGTCATAAAAACTTCTCTTCTGCAGCGGACAACGTCATCAAGCTCTTTGAGATTAGAGACGGTGATCGCTCAATCAGTTATTTGCCTTTGGCGCATATTACCGAGCGCAGCTTAGTGGCGGTATTTGTGCGCTGTAAAGTCGAGGTGTATTTTACTGAAAACCTACAAACATTCGTGGCTGATATTCAGCACGCGAGCCCTACAGGGTTCTCGTCGGTGCCACGCTTATGGTCGGTATTTCAGGCTCAGGTCATCAGCCAAGTAGGCGCTGAAAAGCTAGATAAAATGCTCAAATTGCCAATTATTGGCAAATTGGTCGCCAGTAAAATTCGCAAAAAACTCGGGTTACACAAGGCCCGTACCTTTGGCTCAGGTGCTGCGCCTATGTCTGAATCTGTTTTGGCCTGGTATCACCGTTTGGGTATTCCAATCAACGAAGGGTGGGGTATGACGGAAACTACAGGTCTTGCCAGCGGCAATATGCCTTTTAGTCATGAAGACTTGGGCACAATTGGCAAACCTATGCCCAATATTGAAATGACCCTCTCTCCTGACAGTGAAATTCTGATCCGCGGTGATTTGGTGTTTAACGAATACTATAACGACCCAGAAGCCACAGCAGAGAACTTCGTTGACGGTTGGTTTAGAACGGGCGATGTGGCGACCATTACAGAGACAGGTGCCTACAAAATCACGGGGCGCATTAAAGAGCAGTTTAAGACAGCAAAAGGCAAGTATGTGATGCCAGTGCCTATTGAAAGCCTGCTTTTTGCTAACTTAAATGTGGAGCAAGCGTGTGTGCTTGGAGCAGGACAAAAACAACCAGTGGCCATGGTGGTGCTTAATCAGTCGTGCAAGCGTAAATCAAGTGAAGTGATTAAATCTCTGCAAGACACGCTAGCGAAAGTGAACAGTCAGTTAGAAAGTCATCAAAAACTCGATTTCATTATGGTGTGTAGCCATGGTTGGACAGTAGAGAACGATTTACTGACAGCCACCACTAAGGTTAAGCGCAGTGATGTAGAGCGCCACTATAGTTGGTTATTTGATGAAGATCGTGGTGAGGGCATACTATGGGAAGAAGACTTGCACTAGGGGCTGTTGAACGTTGGACTATGTTTTTTGACTTAGCCCACTAGGCCTACAAAGTATCGTCGCCTTAACACCTTTAAGGCGTCGCAATGTAAGGCTTTTCTGGAGAGACAATGCAAACATTTAGCGTTACTGGTAGTGATGGTCTGCCACTGAGTTGTTATCAGTGGCTGCCCACTGGCGTTTCGGCTGCCAGTGCTGAGGCTGCAGGAAGCGAGCCTGCAGACAGTGAGCCTGTCAGTAACGTGCGTGCAGTGATACACATTGCTCACGGTATGAGTGAACATGCCCTGCGATACGAGCGGTTTGCGTTGGCGCTGAATGAAGCAGGTTTCGCTGTGATAGCGAACGATCACCGAGGGCATGGCCGTTCAGTTTTAAAGGATCGCGAACTGGGGCACATGGCGGATGAAGACGGTTGGCATAAAGCGGTGAATGATTTAGCCGTGGTTAATCAACACATTCAACGGCGCCTACCAAATACTCCGATTATCTTACTCGGTCATTCCATGGGCTCATTTATGACCCAAGATTATATGGCGCGTTATGGTGATACGATTTCTGCCGCGGCCCTATCGGCAACCAATGGGCCGGTGGGCGCATTGCTTAAGGTGGGCCAGATGTTAGCGCGATTTGAGCGGCGCAGGTTAGGGGCTACTGGGCATAGCCCCGTCATTTTGAGCAGGGTATTTGGTGCATACAATAAAGCGTTTAAACCCAATCGGACTGAATTTGACTGGCTCTCTAGAGATGAGGCTGAAGTCGACAAATATATCGCTGACCCTCAGTGTGGTTTTGAATGTTCTACCCAAACTTGGAACGATATGTTTACCGCATTAGGCACGATAGCGTCTGGCCACGCCCTCAAAAAAATAGATAAGACTCTGCCGATTTATGTGTTTTCAGGCACTGATGATCCCGTCGGTGAAAAAGGCAAAGGCGCTCAGCGATTACTAAACGCCTATCAAAAACAGGGGTTAACCCAGGTCACACATCAATTCTACCAAGACGGACGTCACGAATTGTTAAGCGAAACCAATCGCGATCAAGTCACCGCCGACTTTATTCAATGGGCAAAAAGCGTCTTAAACTAACGCATTAATACTTCCGTCGCTTTTCAATCCTAGCTTCCTGCTTCCTGCTTCCTGCTTCCTGCTTCCTGCTTCCTGCTTCTTAGCGCTAAGGTGCGGTAATGATTGCTTTACGCTAAAAGTGAGCAGTTCTTACGTCTTAGCTTTACCACGAACAACTTTCAATCGTCTTTGGTTTTTGGCAGGCACTTTGCTTAGGGTGGCTTAAGCCAGTATTTCTTGCCATCCCATGCATTAATTTGCGGTGGGCGCTGGTGCGAAAAAGACAAAAAACTGAGAGGAATACATGTTGCACCGAGCACTTAAGCGTAGACATTTTTTACAAGGTCTGGGGGCTGGAGCGGTCGCTGCTTCGCTAACCGGTTGTACGCAAACACCGGCAAACAAAGGCTTTGAGCGTCCATTCTCTCGAAAACCCATGGTGGCACCGAGAATATCTGCCAATAATATTATCACTGAAATTGTTGGCCATAGACCTTACAGAGCCGAAGGCTTTGTGGTTACAAGCGAACCTTTCGGTGATAAAACCCTGGTGCACAATTATGGACATGGTGGCGGTGGCGTTACCCTATCTTGGGGCTCTTCTGCATTAGCGGTCAGTGAAGTCAAAAACACTTACGTGGGTAACGCTAAGAGTAAAAAAGCAGCCATCATTGGTGGCGGTGTTATGGGGCTCACCACAGCCAGATTATTGCAAGAAGCAGGCTGGAGCGTAACCATTTATACCAAAGAAATGGCACGGCACACCACATCGCAAGTCGCAGGTGGTGAATGGGGCCCTTTCAGCGTGCATGACCCGATGGTATCTTCGGCTGCATTTAAATTGCAATTGCAACTTGCAGCGCAAATATCCCATGAAACCTTTGCTCGTATGGTCGGCGACGACTACGCGATAAAATGGACAGAGTTATATACTGCAAGCGACACCCTCCCGACGGCGGATAGTCCATTTAGTCAGTTTTACCCCTATCGACAGACTTATGGCCCTGGTGAGCATCCCTTTACTACAAATTACTGTACTGTGTCGGCAACCATGCTGGTGGAGACTGGGACTTTCTTACGTCGCTTGATTCAAGACGTCAGAGCTGCTGGTGGTGTATTTGTGATCCGTGACTTTAAAGACCAAGACGAAATACATGGGTTACAAGAGCCCGTTGTATTCAATTGCACTGGTTTAGGTTCACGTGCCTTGTTCGGTGATGAAGGGATTACCCCTGCAAAAGGCCAGTTGATATTGCTCCCACCAGACCCCGCTGTAGATTTTCTTACTGTAGGCGGTGGCAGTGGCAAGGGCCCGCTGTATATGTTTTCGCGAAATGACTACATGATCTTAGGCGGTACTTTCAAACCAGGCGATTGGTCGACGCAACCTGAGCCGCAAGAAACAGAGCGTATTTTAACTGAGAGCCAAGCGTTTTTTGCCGGGTTGTCTAAATCTTAATGCACTCAATAAAGTCTTAACGCACTCAATATAGTCTTAACACACCCAATATAGCGGGAAAAGCACTGAACAAGTCAGCGCGCCAAGTTGGTTTTCTTACTGCGCGCTGACGGACCGTTGTCGTGATAGCACGCTGATATTAGTTTACCCACAATGCACGATTCACCACCCAAAACCTGCTGCACATTGCCTAAAGCCCGCACCAGATCTCTTATAAGTCACGGTCATATCGATTAAAATTCAAGCGAATTAATTTTTTAGTAGTGGCTGAGTCTTGCGTCATGTTTTAATCAGCGGTAAACCTAGTTAGACTTAATATGATAGGCAGTAAGTTGATACGTTTTATCCTAAGATCCGCTATTTTTTCTATTTCTTCTTCGTATCAGCGCTAAATGGAATCGTGCAATGCCCTTTAACAAAGTTGATTATATTCCCAATATGCTAAACGGTGGTTACGACCCTATCGCTGCGCAAGAGCAACAAAAAATCCAAACCAAGCGATGGCAAGTACTCGTAGGTACGTTTCTTTGTGTGATGCTCTTGGCCAATCTCTTTATTTGGACCAGAGCGCCTGAGTATCAAAGTCAGGCGATTATGCATTTTGCTTACACCTCGCAAAATGCTGAAGAGCTTGATTATATAGCCCAGCAGCAACTTAGCCTTAACCAGAAACGTTTAACCAGCAACAGCACTTTACAGGCGTTATCAACTAAGCTGCGAGAAGACCATTTAATTGATCTTAATGTTCAGCAGTTACGAAATATGCTTAGCGCAACGGCCAGTGAAACAGGCAAGATAATCACCTTGCAAACTACAGGGCCGACTCCTGATTTGCTTGAGGATGTTTTACAACAATGGTTGTCGTTGTATACCTCATTATTAGAGCGAGAAAAACTGAGTAACGGCTCTGACGAAGAGCGGCAGTACCAACAGCAATTGGCGGTATTAGAGCAAAAAATCACTGAACAGAAGCACGTAGTAGAGGCGTTTTCTGAGGCCAATAATATTATCTCTTTAGAGCGTAATGAAAATATTATTCCTAATAAAATCAAAGGATTGAGCAATTCTTTAGACGAGGCTGAAGCGCAAAAAGCGCAGGCGCTAGCAGAGCTAGACAGTCTTAACGCGTCATTGGCAAGTGGTCAGCAAGTTGAGCGCCCCACGGATCGCCCAAGTATCGATGCGAACCGAGCTGTACTGCAAGCGCTAGAGGCGGAGCTGTCAGCACTGTCAGAGCAATACACACAGCAATACCTGCAACGTGATCCTGAGGTAGTAGCCAAACAACAAAAGGCGAAAGCCTTGAAAGAAGAGCTAGCAAACCAAATAGCCGACAGCCAGCTTTTATACTTGCAGGATTCTCAGCGAAATTTAGCCGCTTCAGTGGGCAAAGTGAAGCGTTTGCAAGCGCAATTAGCAGACTTTCAAAATCAAGCGCAGCAATTTAATCAAAAATTAGCTGAGTATCGACGGTTAGATGATGCCCTCAAAGACTTACAATTACAGGCGAAAACGGTAAATAATCAGCTGGTTGAACAAGAAGTATCTAAGCCGTTTGATGCCAAAATAAGCATACTCGAACCGCCCTTTACTCCAGAGTTTCCTGTGGGTCCTAACTATTGGCAAGACACTTTAATCAGCATCATTGCCGCCATTGTATGTGCTATAGCGGCATTATTATTATTTAGCTTTATTGTGCGTAGGAGTTCACCCAATTTAGGCAGCAGCAATTTTGTGGTTTTGCCCGGTGAGCAACGCGGCCAGTCTTATGCTGAATTGCAGGGGGCTCATCAGGCGCAGTTAGAGGCCAAGGCACAAGCGTTGCGCCTAGGCGAGCATCAGAGTCATCAGCCGCAAGAGAGTCATCAACCCCAGCAAGAAAACATCCGTTTACTCACCACCGACGAGTGTCAGGCCTTGTACGGGGTTGCAAATAAGCAAGCTAAGGCCGTTATCGGTTTAATGTTAAGCGGTGTCAATGCCACTGAACTGCGCCAAATTACCAAAGCTGATTGCATGGTAGGTAAAACGAAGCTGAATATAACGGGTGCATATGCGCGGCAAATACCACTCGCTGGTCAATTAATCACTGTCCTTGAACAGCTTTGCGAAGGGCTAAAGGAAGATGATTTATTATGGTTAAACCCGCTTTCAATTGAAGATTTTAATCAACTCATTATCAACGCCGCGCATGATGCTGAGCTACCTTACCCAGAACAGCTCTCTGGTGAGGTATTAAGGCATACCTATTTAACGTACTTGGTCAGCCAAGGGGTTCGATTAAACGATTTAGAGCAACTTGCTGGCTATCTCAAACCAGCCGAGTTAGGGAAATACCGGACCGTCAATCGCCACGGCAAATCAGTGGATATCGAGCAAGCAAATACGATGTTTCCCTACTTTTGAATATGCTATTTAAGTGCTATGCAAAGCAACAATGATTGGCATGATGCCCGCCCCCTGCGCAAATCCCTGTCGCGTAATATTTGCGTTAGGTAGGTTACCACTTTTCTTTTTTAGTTGTTATTTGTTACCTAATTATCTGAATTGCTTATTAAATATGCTGTTGTAGCCCTTGTGCGATGAAAGCGTTGCTCACTTGTAACAAACATGTAAGTATCGCTCGCGCGAGGAAAATAACTATAAAAAATGGAAACAGTAAAATGAAAAAAATTATTGGTGCCGCAGCACTTTTATTACTAACTACTACATCAGTTCAAGCCGATGAAGAGAAGCTCAACCCTTGGCAACAATGTGGTATTGGCGCGATGATATTCCCTGAAAACGGTGTAGCTGCCGCTATTTCAAACATCATTTGGGATCTAGGGACAACCGCGGTGACGTCTGCGAGTGCATCAGAAGACAGCTGTGATGGTGCGCGCACCAAGACTGCTATGTTCATAAATGAAACGTATAGCCAACTTGAAGATGAAATAGTTCAAGGTGAAGGCGCTCATTTGACCGCAATGATGACAATGATGAGCTGTGATGCTACTGCTGCGAGCGAAATTCGT
The DNA here is from genome assembly GCF_056173245.1 of Paraglaciecola sp. QJM3NY_14. Taxonomy (NCBI): domain Bacteria; kingdom Pseudomonadati; phylum Pseudomonadota; class Gammaproteobacteria; order Alteromonadales; family Alteromonadaceae; genus Paraglaciecola; species Paraglaciecola sp. QJM3NY_14. Next base: position 4,529,826 of record NZ_CM149664.1, on the reverse strand, counting down.
TCAGAAGTAGCGACGAACGTATTATCAAGTGTGGCAAGTGATTCAGCGAAAGCAGAACAATTGTTCAATATTGCAGAAACGGCTTGTTCAGCTAGCTAAATCATATTCATCCTCGTTAACGGGTATCCTAGATGCCCGTTTCAAAGTGCCCCATGAAACTTGCCTTATCTATTTTAACTTTTTGCCTTTTTTTTACCGTTAGCGTAAACGCCCAAGAGCCTTGGCAATCGCGTACGTGGCAGAAACTCGTTCACTATTCTGCAAGCAGCCATATTAGTGAAATAAAGAACGCTGATTTTTTCCTAAGTACTCAGGGGAAAAATAACCCCGAGGCCGAATTTGTGGCCAGCTTAGCGCTATTAACGCCATCTAACAGAATATTCGATGAGCGAGTATGCCGCTATCCAGCCAGAGCACATTACTTGCGTTCCTTGGGCTATGATGTAGTTCATGTACCTTCTTTGTGTGACAATTTTAAACAGTGGCAAGGAGATCTCTCGAAGCAGCAGGTGAGTATTGTTTACGCCGATGGTTACCTGGGTAATCCAGCCTCATTTTATGGTCACTTGTTGTTTAAATTGAAAAGTGAAGCGTTCTCAGTAGATTTATTGAGCAATAGCTTGAATTTTGGTGCGAAAGTACCTGATAACGAAAACCCAGTAGCTTATATCTTAAAGGGGTTAGTGGGGGGATATGACGCCAAGTACAGCAGCAACCACTATTACCGCTACAATATTAACTACGCCGAAGTTGAAATGCGTGACCTTTGGCAATATACCTTAAACTTAACGTCTGACGAAAAGACAATATTGATTGCCCATGCTTGGGAGTTGCTTTTCACAGAGTATCGATATTATTTTACCCACCGCAATTGCGCTTATCATATTGCCAAAATGCTTGAGCTAGTATTAGAGCAAGACTTGATATCAAATAGGCGGCCTTTCGTATTACCCATCAGCGTATTTTCGGCTCTTGAGCAAGCCACAACGATTTCAGGTCACCCCGCCGTGCAAAAGGTAGAGCACACTCTTTCTCGCCAAGCTCGGTTCAGACAACATTTTGCTGAATTAGATGTGACGATGCAGGAGACACTAAGCGACATTGTTAATAACGCAGGCACGCTGGTGGAAGTCCAAAATTATCTTGAAGCCTTGTCATTGAAACAACAGCTGATGTTACTCGACGTTTTGCTCGACTATGTCAATTTCAGCCTAGAATTAAATAAAGATGATATCAAACTGCAGTCACTTAAAAGGAATGTTCAGCGGGCACGTATCGTTTTACCAGCCAAAAAAGTGCAGTGGAGCACACATACTGAAGTATTGCCGCACACAGGACAGAACCCCACGACGGTGCGAACTACATTAGGGCACAATAATGGCCACGAAGGCTTCGCAGAGATTATGTTTCGCCCTGCTTACTACGACATGCTAGCCCGTGGCGGTGGTATTTTACCAAACTCAGCATTATCAATGGCGGCGCTGTCAGTACGTTTAACGGATGACAATTTGGCGCTGAGTAAACTCGATTTGCTAAATATAGAAACGGTCGACACCGGTGCGACTGGTTTACCTGATGATATAGGCATTGCGTGGCAGCTGCGCTTGGGTAACGAACGTGACTATTTAGGGCCAGCAGATGTCAGCAATGAATTTTTCCTAGAAAGTGGCTTCGGTAAAGGAATTGCGATGGGGGATACTACGCTTTATGCATTGGCCGTTGGCAGAATGCAAACACCTGACTCACTGGATACACGCTTTATGATATTACCGACCTTGGGTGTTCTATGGCAAACGGATGCGTACAAAGGCTTGTGTAAAATCGTGTTTCCGATCCGCATAGACAGCAATGCTTATCGCAAAAGAATAAAAAGTACCTGTGAGGTCAGTACGTTTGCATCCAAGACAACCGATATTCGTTTCGGTATCAGTCATCATAACAATACAGAGCTTTCCTTAAGCGGCAGTTGGTATTTCTAAGCTAGACAACAAATGAGTGCTCGCTTCCTCCTGCATAGGTCTTTACCATTGTCACTTTAGTCTATTTTTTAGTGTGTAAGCATGTATGGCAATATCTGGACAGGCGTTGATACTAATTGAGTTTACGCGAGATTATCTTGCCGTTTTCTTTACCTTTGTCGCACTTTTTTATGCCGTAAAGATCACCGTAGCAAAGTACAAAAGCGGTAACGAACAAGTGTTTGCGGGAGAGCGGTTTTGCACTTCTTGGTGGAATCACACACTTTTTCGTTTATTTCGAGTCATTATTTGGATGGTTTGCTTATTCAGGTGGGGTTTTCCCGCACTTGATTACTACTTAGGCATATTCTCATTTTTGCTTGTCCCTTGCGTGTTACTGACAGGCAATATTTTACTGACCCTTGGATTTACTGTAACCATTATAGTGCATTTGAGCATGGGCGAATATTGGCGCTCAGGTGTTGACCCAACAGGACCTAGAACACTCCTTACACGGGGGTTCTTTCGCTTTTCACGCAATCCTATGTTTACTGCTATTGCGGTGGCTCAATTAGGTTTTTTTCTGGCTCTGCCCAGTGTTTTTTCGCTAATTTGCCTGCTCGTTGGCGTACTTTCATTGGTCCGACAAATCCGAGTTGAAGAAGCGCATTTGTCTCAAGCCTATCCTGTGGCATACACCGACTATTTACTCAACGTTAGGCGCTGGCTTTAGCAACAGATGCGCCATAACGGGTAAATTAAATAATCATAAAGTATCAAAATAGCGTTAATTGGTAACTAAATATTGCTAATCTAAATGATATTAATTACCATTCGCGGCCTTTGAAGTTGTCATCATTTATTAGGGCCCACCATGTATTCCAAAAGCACACACCACTGGCCAATATCAACGGCTGTTGCCACCATATTGACCGCCGCTTCTATTCCTACCTTAGCGAACGAAACCAGTGCTTCGGATAATAAGGCTGCAGTGACAGTTAGCGATGTAGAAAAGATCACTGTTTACGGTAAACATAACCAGTTGATTATGGACTCAGGCACAGCGACTAAATCGAATATGAGTTTGATGCAAACACCTGCAGCAGTCGTAGTGGTTGATAAGCTCTTAATCAACGAGCAAGCGGGTACTACCTTGCAAGAAGCGCTGCGAAATGTCAGTGGTTTATCTCAAGATGGTAATAACTACGGTGTGGGCGATAACCTTGCCATTCGCGGTTTAGGTGTTAATTATGCCTATGATGGAATGTATGGTGGTGCAGATTTAGAAAACAGCTACAACCCAACGCGTACCATGACCAATGTTGAAAGCATTGAGGTACTCAAAGGCCCTGCAACCGGTCTTTACGGCATGGGTGCTGCTGGTGGCGTGATCAACCTGATTGAGAAAAAGCCACAACAAAAAGAAGCCTATGAAATGCGCTTTGTCGTTGGTCAGTGGGACAACTACGGTGTGATGTTTGACGCAACCGGAGGCTTAGCAAAAGATACGGCTTACCGCTTAGTGGCAAACTATGAAACATCGGATGGTTATCGCGGGTTAAGCTCAGAACGTAGCGAGTTATACGCGTCATTGAGTCATGAATTTTCTGCCGATAACTCGGTGCTTTTCTCAGCGGCGTACATCGATGATGCTGTGCAGATTGACTCGATTGGCCATCCTGTACGTTTGATCGATTTGAGTTTAATCGACTCCGACTCAGGTAGCATTACCGCTGACGATCTAGCCAATGGCGACGTTGCTGACGGTGGCGTACAGCTAACGGAAGAGCAACGCCAGACTCTTGCTGATTCTCTTAGTGCAACGGACGGCTGGCAGCCAATTGACCTTGGTGATACAGGATTAATTTCGCCAATGTCGACTCCTAATGAGGGCGAAGAGCTTAGGTTAAAGGTGCGTCAAGATTTGGAGTTTGCTAACAATTGGCGTCTAACCCATCAATTTCAATATAGGAATTACACTACTGACTATATTCGTCAAACCTCTGCCTATAACTATATTTATCACAACCGAAGCGGGGTGATTAATCTTGACCCGAGAGCGCCGTTGATCATTGATGATGTGCTGTACCCGTTTGCTGCGCGCCGCCAAGAGTACCGTAATATCTCTGCTGAGGAATCGACGTGGCAATATTTCGCTGATATATCGAAAACTTGGAGTGCAGGCAGTTTACGTGGTGAACACTTAATAAGCGCTAATTACGAATATCGTGATATGACGTATACCCAATATTCAATTTGGGATGCAGACGATACTCGCAGCGATCCCGTACCGTATATATTAGATATACGTGAACCTAATTGGCCTACTGGTGAGTTTGATGATTATAACCCGTCGCTTCGCAGCAAATATGACAAGTCAGCAAAAGCTTGGGGATTGAGCCTACAAGAGGTTTTATATATTACAAACTCACTGACAGCGCGAGTAGGTGGCGCCTACAGTGGTATCAAGCAGACATACCAAAACCAATTCAGTGATGGCAATCCTGAATTTGATGCCGACGATAATGGTTTTACCTACAATGTGGGGCTGAACTACAAGGTAACTGAGCAATTTGCCGCTTTCGTGAATCAATCTAAAGGTCGCACTGCTTACAGTGTGTTAGGTAGCTTGACGGGAGATGACGACCGTCCTGACTCAGAATCTGAATCCTTTGATTTAGGCACAAGGTTTACGGCCTTTGATGAAGAACTATTAGCATCCTTAGTCTGGTTTAAAACCAGTAGAACTAACCTACGTTATTCGAACCCGCTTTTCGAAGATGATCCAGAAGATGCCTTTTATAACATTGACGTACCTGAATATTATTATGACGAACGTGATGAAACACAAGGTGTCGAGTTAGACGTCAACCTAATGCTGAATGACCAGTGGTCGATGAATTTTAACGCAACCTATCAAGATGCAGTTACTAACCCCGGCAGTCATGCATTAAGCCAAGTAGAAGAACAAACCAAGGGGATTGCACAAAAATTTGCCAGTCTATGGACAAGTTACAGCCACCAGTTTGACGGTCTTTCTTATCCAGTCAAATTCAGCATTGGGGTGAATTATGAAGATGAACGCTCAATTGCGGCATCTGCATTTGGTATTAACTATGCGATTGTTGACGCCTACGCCGTATTGGGTGGTGCAGTAACTTACGTCGGCGAGAAGTGGAACATTCAGCTTAACCTAAACAATCTTACCGACGAAACTTACTACAGTAAGGCTCTGTACTTAGGTGGTTTACCAGGTGAAAGTCGCAACGCCAAATTAACCGCATCATATCGTTTCTAACAGACTGGTTGCGACCCTACTGATGAAACATCAACTGGATGTGTCACTTCGCATGATAGTCGCCATTATTGGCGGCTACCTTGCTTCAGTGGCCTTTAGTTTTGCGTGTGTGCCCCTGTTAGTGTTGAGTCACCTATGTGACAAAAATGAAGCGGTAATGGTTAGCACTATGCTGAGCTACTTGTTTTATTTTGCGTTGATTATCATCAGTTTTTGTCGCAAGAGTAGTGTCTTACTGTGCCGCGATGTGTGTTTAATATTAAGTGTGTGCGGCGTCATCATATACGCCCTAGGTGATGTATGAAGCCTGATTTTAGAAAGTCGATGATATGGCTACATACATACTCTGGTTTAGTCTTAGGTTGGCTGTTATTTACCATTTTTTTAACGGGTACCTTAAGTTACTTTAATCCGGAAATAACCCAGTGGATGCAGCCTGAACTGCAGCACGTTGCGACCAGTAAAAATACCATTAATCGTTCACTGACAATGTTGCACGACAAAGGCGAAAACGCCGACAGATGGCGAATCTATTTGCCGAATGAACGCAATCAGAAGTGGAGCATACAATGGAGCGAAGGGCGTGATAGACATAGCCTGGATTTAGGCGCGCAAGTTGGATCTGTCATTTCCCCTCGAGAAACTGCTGGGGGTAACTTCTTTCGAGTATTTCACTATACGCTGCATCTACGAGGCTATGGCGGCCGTTACATAGCGGGTGTTGCGGCTATGTTCATGTTGGTGGCCGTGTTCAGTGGCATTTTTACCCACAGACGCTTCTTTCGCGATTTTTTCACCTTGCGTACTAACAAGTTGCAAAAGACCTTAACGGATTTTCATGCTCTTGCGGGGATTGTCACAATACCCTTTTGCATTATGATTTGCGCCAGCGGTATCATGATATATGTGATCATGTACATGCCTTGGGCCGCAGAGCATTACGCTGGTGGTGAAAGGCAGCTCAGCCGTGCGCTTAGCCCTGGTTTAAGTCCAGTTTCTGCTGTTCGAACAGCCCCAGTGTCATCCGCATCTGGGTCACAGTCGTCATTAACTTCCTCTTCTAAGCAGGGGACAAGTTTTCAGCCATTGCGAGATTTTTCAGCGATACAAGCCCAGGTGAATCAACAATGGGCTGGGCAACATCAAATTGACGTCATTACCTTTGAGCAACCTTATAACGAAAATGGCCGAGTCATTGTTCAGCGCGTTAATGAACATACTCTGTCTTATCAGACTGAGCGCTTGGTTTTTTCAGCCCTCACCGGTCATGCTTTAACCGGCTACCCGCCGGTCAGCACCGCGGCCAGTGTACGAAGAGTATTTTTCGGTCTGCATGAAGCGCACTTTGCAGGCATTGGTTTGCGCTGGCTATTATTCCTGCTCGGTCTTCTATCTACTGCGCTTATTGGCACTGGTTTGGTCATTTGGCTAAACAAGCGTCTAGCCAAGATAAAAACACGTCATACTGGGCATACCATCGTCGAGCGGCTCAATATTGCCACGCTCTGCGGACTGCCGTTAGCTATCATTGCCTATTTTCTTGGTAATCGGCTCATTCCTATTGCTATCGAAAATCGAGCCGCCCTTGAGGTACAGGTTTTTCTTTGGGGCTGGTTGGGGTGCTTGCTACACAGTTTAATACGCGACTCACGAAGGGCGTGGGAGGAGCAACTGTTTACCATCGCTTTCTTGTGCTTGTTATTGCCTTTGGTCGATGTGTACCAAGAGCATACGCGCTTACTTGAAGCCTTAATGAATGGCAATATCATCTACATAGGGTTTTGTTTGTGCACACTTACCTGTGGCGCTATTTCACTTAGAACAGCATGTTGGTTACGTGCAAAGACGCGTTTAAGTGCAACCACCTTAGGTCAGAAAACATGTTGTTAGCCTTTGCTTTACAGTTATTTTCATTGCTGTGCTTGTCATTCGATATGGACAAACATGCGAAGCCTGTGTGGGTGAAAAAAATTAAAAAACACGGGAAATATCGACTGTCAGCTCTAGGGTGGGTGAGTATGCTTTGCTCATTTAGCTGGGTATTTGTCACCCAAAACAATCTTCCTATTAATGTAGTAAATTGGCTGGCCTATCTGTCGCTTAATGTACTCTTAACTGCTTTATTACATGCCTATTTAGCAAAACGTGTAGCGCATTAACGTTTTACATACTTACTTACATTTAACCCTGCTCTAGGCCCTGTATTTCCTGCCACTTAGGGCGTTTCATTGGTGTAGGTTAACCCTACCTTAACCCTCTGTTTGTTATTATTTTGGCCATTATAGGCAATGACGACATTCAATGGTTATCCATCGATGGAACGTTTGTCTTTTGCCTCACGTTTTTAATTTATCACGAGGAACGCTTTACCATGAAATACTTAACGTGTATTGGGGGACTGTTATTAGCCTCTGTCTTGCTAAGTGGATGCCAGCAAGAAACAACTCAGCCCCAGCCTCAGGCTGGGCGTGTCACTGAAGTTGCTTATCTCACCGTGACCCCTACCGAGTATAAAATTGACACCCAAATGCAAGGTAGAGTGGTGGCCTCGTTGACGGCTGAAGTGCGTCCACAGGTTGGCGGTATTATGCAAGAGCGCCTATTTACTGAGGGCGAGTTCGTAGAAGAAGGTGACGTTCTGTACCAAATCGAGCCTGCGACCTTTCAAGCTGCCGTCAATGAAGCTAAGGCAAATTTAAACAGTGCTAAAGCAACCGTTGCAACCGCCAAGCTCAAAGATCAGCGTTTCGCTGACCTTTTGAAATTTGAAGGTGTGTCGCAACAAGATGCAGACGATGCTCATGCAACGTATTTAGAAGCAAAAGCCGATATTGAACGTTTTGAAGCTGCTTTAGAAACAGCGCGCATCAACCTTGAGTTTAGCAAAGTAAAAGCACCCATCTCAGGACGGATTGGTATTTCAAATGTTACCCCTGGATCATTGGTCACGGCATCACAAACGACGGCCTTGTCGACAATTCGTACATTAGACCCCATTTATGTGGACATGATCAAAAGCAGTACAGAGATCTTGAAATTACGTCAATTGTTAGCCAAAGCAGATATTAAAAAAGGCTCTACGGATGTTTCTCTGCTTCTTGAAGATGGCAGTGAATACGAGCTAAAAGGCCAGCTGAAAATGCAAGAAGTAGCGGTTGATGCTTCAACAGGTGCCGTGACGCTAAGAGCTGAATTCCCTAACCCTGACGGTGTGTTATTGCCAGGTATGTTTGTGCGTACTCGCGTTAATGAAGCGGTTGACGACAACGCTATTCTCGTGCCCCAGCAAGGTGTTTACCATAACCCAGCAGGTGAAGCTTATGCTTACGTCATTGACGAGGACAACAAGGTACAGTCGCGCGTGGTGGAAACCATCAGTGCAGTTGGTAACAAATGGTTTATCAGCTCAGGTTTGAAGGCGGGTGACAAACTATTGGTAGAAGGCTCAAGCAAGGTTGGCCCCGGCAGTGAAGTGAAAACGGTAGAAGTGCAAATGCAAAGTAACGGTAAGATGGTTGCTGTTGCAGCTCAATCAGGAAATTCGTCCGCTGCGCCGTCTTCTGCACCTTCTGCTGTAAAAGGGGGCGTGTAAAACATGTTTGCACGTTTCTTTATTGACCGCCCAGTTTTTGCCTGGGTTATATCGATTATCATCATGCTTACGGGTATCGCGTCGATTATGTCGCTGCCTATTGCACAATATCCTACTGTAGCCCCCCCCGTGATTTCGGTAAGTACGACTTACACTGGGGCGGATGCTGAAACTGTTGAAAACAGTGTGACGCAAATTTTAGAGCAGCAATTAACAGGATTAGATGGGCTGCTATATTTCTCATCTTCGAGTACATCTGATGGCTCTGCGTCAGTAAATGTCACGTTTGAAGAGGGCACAGATGCTGATTTTGCCCAAGTTCAGGTACAGAATAAGGTACAACAAGTGACCTCGCGCTTGCCCGAATCGGTGCAGTCTCAAGGGGTAACAGTAACCAAGTCCAATACAGATTTCTTGTTGGTTACAGCGGTATACGACACCACCGACAAAGCCTCAGCGTTTGATATCTCTGATTATATTTCTTCCAGTATGGAAGATTCGCTGGCACGAATAGATGGCGTAGGAGACACCCGTGTATTTGGCTCACAGTACGCCATGCGTATCTGGCTAGACCCAACTAAATTGGCTGCCTATGAATTGATGCCCTCGGATATTACCACTGCACTTGCAGCGCAAAACATACAAGTGCCCGCGGGTAAAATTGGCGCAGTCCCATCCCTTGATAATCAAGAGCTAAACGCCACGGTAACTGCGCAATCAATGTTAGAAACGCCTGACCAGTTTCGCGATATTATTTTAAAATCAGATGCCAGTGGCGCCAGTGTGCGCTTAGGTGACGTAGCACGTGTTGAGATTGGCAGTGAAAGTTACGATGCTATACCGCGCTTAAACGGTCACCCAGCATCAGGTATCGCTGTAATGCTAACACCCGGTGCGAATGCACTTGATACCGCCACACGCGTCAAAGACAAAGTTGCCGAACTTGCTCTTAATTTACCTGAAGGGTATGAGGTTACTTTTCCCCGGGACAGTACGGATTTCATAAAAATCTCTATCAGTGAAGTGGTGCAAACATTGGCCGAAGCCGTGGTATTGGTGGTACTGGTAATGTGGTTGTTCCTACAAAACTGGCGCGCCACGTTGATCCCCGCCATTGCAGTGCCGGTGGTGTTATTGGGCACGTTTGGCGTGTTAGCGGCGTTTGGCTTTTCAATTAACACCTTAACCATGTTTGGTATTGTGCTCTCTATTGGCTTGCTGGTAGATGATGCCATAGTGGTGGTGGAAAACGTTGAGCGCCTAATGCGTGAGAAAAACCTTTCGCCCCGAGATGCGACCATCGAATCTATGTCTGAAATTAGCGGTGCTTTGATTGGGATCGCGGTGGTATTGTCAGCGGTATTCTTACCCATGGCCTTTTTTGGCGGCTCAACAGGGGTCATTTACAAGCAATTCTCCATCGCGATAGTGTCATCTATGACCCTGTCAGTAATTGTGGCCTTGACCTTGAGCCCCACATTGTGTGCCAGTTTCCTGACTCATAAAGAACATAGTTCTAAAGGTAAAGGCTTCTTTGCGCGCTTCAATCGTATGTTCGACAAGTTAACGGCGTCGTATACCAGCCAGGTAGGGAAAATAATTACCCGTAAAGTGCGCTGGGTATTAGGGTATGGCGTTATTATCGTGGTGTTAGGGTTATTAGTGGTACGTATGCCGACAGGATTCTTACCCCAAGAGGACCAAGGCAGCATAATGTTTCAAGTGAATATGCCAGTTGGCGCATCAATATCCAGAACGCGGGATGTCTCTGAGCAGGTAGAGCAATACTTGCTTGAAAATGAGTCTGAGGACATTCAACGGGTCTTTAGTATTTCTGGTTTTAACTTCTCCGGTAGTGGCCAAAATGCCGGCATGGGCTTTGTGTCGTTAACGCCATGGGATGATAGAACTGAAGACGACCAAAGTGCTGATGCGCTGATTGGGCGCATGAATAAGAATCTATCCACAATACGTGACGCAAGTATATTTGCTTTGTCGCAGCCTGTTATTCAAGGCTTAGGACAAAGTAATGGTTTTACCTTTGAATTGCAGGCGGCTCCTGGCACAAGTCGAGATGAACTCACGACCTTGAAAGACCAATTCATGGCCGCTGCAAGGCAAAGTGAGCTGCTGATGGGGGTGCGCGAAGGGGCACTGAGTAACACCCCTCAACTAAAAATAGACATAGATTACGGCAAAGCGACGTCCCTTGGATTATCGCTGGCGGATGTGTCTAACACCTTGACTGCTGCGTGGGCGGGCTCCTACGTAAATGATTTTATCGATGATGGCCGAGTGAAAAAGGTGTATATCGAAAGTGATGCGCAGTACCGCTCTAAACCAGAAGATTTGAATGACTGGTATGTGCGAGGGCAAAACGCGGATGGTGAAACCACTATGACGTCATTTTCAGCCTTTAGCACTTCGTCTTGGTCTAGTGCACCACAAAGTTTGTCACGTTTTAACGGTATTGCTTCGTATCAAATACAAGGCTCAGCCGCCAGCGGCGTAAGCTCAGGTCAGGCAATGACTGAATTAGAGCGACTAGTTCAAGAAGTGGGACAAGGGAAGTTAAGCTTCGCTTGGAGTGGTTTGTCTTATCAAGAAAAGCTCTCAAGCGGTCAGTCCACTATGTTATATGCGATATCGATTTTGGTGGTGTTCTTAGCCCTTGCTGCACTCTATGAAAGCTGGTCTGTGCCTTTATCAGTCATATTGGTTATTCCACTTGGGGTGGTGGGTGCTGCGCTGGCTTCAACCCTGCGCGGGCTTGAAAACGATATTTACTTTCAAGTGGCCTTGTTGACCACCATAGGGTTGGCCTCTAAAAACGCCATACTCATAGTTGAGTTTGCTGAAGCGTCTTATCAAAAAGGTATGTCGTTAGTAGGTTCTGCTGTTGAAGCCGCTAAGCTTCGCTTACGCCCGATCATCATGACTTCGCTGGCCTTTATGTTTGGTATTTTGCCGTTGGCAATTTCATCTGGTGCTGGCGCGAACAGTCGAATTTCAATCGGTACCGGTATTTTAGGCGGCACGCTTACGGCGACGATTTTCGGGATTTTCTTTGTCCCTTTATTCTTTGTGATCATTCGCGGGATCTTCTCAAAAAGACGCCCTGTTTATCATGATGAGACTAAAAAAATGGAGAATGCCCGTGATTAAGTTAACCTCTGGCACTATACGCCCAGCATTATTATCAGTGGTGTGTGCCATCGCATTGGCAGGGTGTAGCTCGATGGCACCAGACTACGAACGCTCGGAATTACCCATAGCGAGCGATTGGGCGCAACAGCAAAGCAAAACACTGGAGCAAACGTCAGGGTTAACATCGCAAAAAGCGGCTGAGTTACCTTGGAGGCAATTTATTCACGAGCCTCGCTTAACCCAAGTGATAGAGCTGGCGCTTAGCAGCAACAGAAGTTTACGTGAAACTTTGGCTGACGTTGAATCAGCTCGTGCTACCTATCGTATTCAAAAAGCAGATCTATACCCGCAGATAACTGCAGGATTAAGTGGTACACGAGCGAAATCATCTGATGGCGACATTTCAACCTTGTATCAGGCAGAAGCGGGTCTGAGTGGTTACGAGATTGACTTATTCGGTAAAAACCGCAGCTTGAGCGAAGCGGATATGCAAAGTTACTTAGCCAGTGCTGAAACCGCTAAGGCAGCACAGATTGCCTTAATTGGGGAAGTGGCCAATGCTTGGTTGACGCTTGCATCTGACAGCAGTTTGCTCAGCCTTGCAAAAGAAACAGCGGCCAACGCGCAAAAAACAATGGAGATCACCCAAAAACGCTTGGAGTTAGGAGTTGATTCTAAGATTGATTTGGCCAGTGCACAGACCGTATATCATACAGCTCGCTCTGATATTGCCAGTTTCAACACCCAAGTAGAACAAGATATCAATGCTTTGCGCTTATTGGTTGGTCAGCAAATTGATGCCACAGTGTTGCCCAGTGCGTTACCGGATGATGCCGATTTCGTGAGTGATGTTCCAGCTGGGCTATCGTCTGATGTGTTATTACAACGACCCGATGTACTTTCAGCAGAGCACGATTTGAAATCAGCAAATGCAGATATCGGTGCCGCTAGAGCCGCATTTTTCCCGTCTTTATCGTTAACAGCTACAGGTGGGTTAGCAAGCTCGGTGTTAGCGGATATCTTCAGTGGTGGCGCAAGCTCAATCTGGACATTGGCGCCGAGTTTGAACATTCCTATTTTCACTGGCGGTGCGAACGATGCCCAATTGGCGTTTACCCAGGCTCAAAAACAGAAATTCTTAGCGGCTTATGAATATACGATTCAAAGTGCGTTTTCAGAAGTGGCTGATGCCTTAGCGCGCAATGCGACCATTCAGGAACAACTCGATGCACAAGAGGCATTGGTTGCAGCAGCAACACGCAGCTATGACTTATCACTTGCGCGGTATAAAGGTGGCGTGGACAGTTTCCAAAATGCACTAGAGGCGCAGCGTACTATGTACAGTGCGAGTCAAACATTGATTAGTACTCGCCAAACAGATCTCGTCAACAGGGTTACTCTATATCGCGTATTAGGTGGTGGCTTAGCTGATACTGGCAACGCTGATGTTGTGGCCAATAACGCGGATTATAATCCTTAAAGTAAATAGGCTTAATCTAGCTTGGTGTGGCAAAGTATGACGGTGACCCCAGTCTTTTTTGCTGAATTCGGGGAGGTTAACAACTCGAATTTGGCGATTAAGACGAATTAAATATTCTAATTTTTTAAATTTATTTATATTTTTTACTTAAATATCGACTACATTACTCTGATATAAGACGCGCTAATAAGCGCGTCATTCGGTGAATCTAATCGCCAACTCGTCTCAATGCCATTTCGCTACTAGGAACCAGCAGTGTTGTATCTTTTCTCTGTGTTGATGATTGCTTGTGGATGCGTGTTTCTGCTAATCAGTGTTCGCCCTGTTAATCACATCTACAAAACGGATAGCAATTTAGGATGGCTAGTGCTGCGCAGCCTGGTCGTATTTTTTGTATTCGGTTACTTTGGCGTTTTTTATTATTTCGTGCAAAAAATGACGATTAATACCGCGGATGTGATTGTCTCAGCGATCATGATGGCGGGTGGTTTTTTTGTATTTCTAGTGACACGTCTTAGCTTAAAAAGCATGGTGAAATTAAATCAACTTGCCGCCCAAGAACGCAGTAATTTGTTACACGATCCCCTAACGGGTTTGGCGAATCGAGCGTATTTGATGCAAGACATGCAGGCGCTTATTGCAAATGAAGAACAATTTGACTTATTGATCCTCGACTTAAATCGGTTCAAGCAAATTAACGATGCGTTAGGCCATTATTTCGGTGATGTACTGCTTTGTCAGGTTGGACTAAAAATTGGCCAAACTCTGCCAAATACGTGTACTTTGTATCGTTTAGGGGGGGATGAATTTGCCATAGTATCGACAGCAATGGTAAACGAAAATACAAGCCAAAAGGAAAATGAATCAGCAAACAGAATCGATGATATCGCACGATTGATTCACAGCACTATGGACGAAAATTTCGAGATAGAAAGCTACGAGCTAAGTGTTAGCGCATGTATTGGAGGTACGGGGTTTCCTGAGCTTGGCCGTTCTGCCGAAATACTGCTTGGCCAAGCGAATTTGGCCTTGTATGAATGTAAGAAAAACACCAGCTCGTTTAGCCATTATTCATCAGCATTTGAAACGGGTGCCGCTGATAACTTAAGTATTGCGACGCGTTTAAAGCAAGCTGTTGCTTTGGAAGAGTTTGAACTTTGGTATCAACCTATTATCGACTTATCCGATGGCAGCGTGAATGGGGCTGAGGCGTTAATTCGCTGGCCTCAATTAGATGGAAGTTATATTGCGCCAGATAAATTCATTAAAATCGCAGAACAAAGCCTGCTGATAACCCAAATAACCCAATGGGTGATGAATATCGTCAAAGAAGATATTCAGTTATTCAATCAATCAAAATTGAGCTTATGCGTGCACCTCAACTTGTCTGTTAAGGACCTGCAAAGTCCTCACTTGGTGGATAATATTAACTCGATATTCAGTCAATGCGATTGGAGTAAGCATGCTCTGATGCTAGAAGTCACAGAAAGCGCGATGATGACAGATGTCGCTAGGGTCAAAACTACCATGGCACAGATTGCAAACACAGGGTTGGCCTTTAGTATTGATGACTTTGGCACAGGCTATTCTTCCTTAGCGTTATTGCGCGACCTACCTGTGAATCAGATAAAAATAGACCGCTCTTTTGTGAGTAATATTCTAAAAAGTGAAGATGATTTGGCAATCGTTAAGTCAACAATTTATCTGGCGAAACATTTAGGCTGTAACATTGTTGCTGAGGGGGTGGAGGATGCTCAAACCGGTCAGCTTCTTAAATCTTTGGGCTGTGATCACGCCCAAGGTTACTATTACAGCAAGCCATTAAAAATAAAATCTTTCATTCAATTTGCTGAATCACATAGGCCCATTACTCAATAAGATATAACGGTCAACATCAGCTGAAATACTCACCATGTAATTAGGTGTAATAATATTCTCTTATCTATTTAGGCCGAGCATGAAACCTGGTTATTCCAACAGTGATAAGGCACTAACCTACTGAAAAATGAGAAGTGATTGGTATGACAAGCTGACTAATCGCGCTGATTGATAGACATTTAACTCAGACTTACTACTATAAAGTGAAGAGCTAGGATGCTGTGTTTCTTATACCTCGTATATTGAATCTTTTCTTTCTTGAAGAACTCAAAAAAACGACGATATAAACTGACCAAATAAAGTTAGGTAAGCAAGGTTCATCACTCCACTTTCATCGTGTCAGCTAATTATCATTTGATCTCAATATTGGTTAGATTCGAACTGGGTAGTTGAGTGCGTATGAACGGAAAACATCACTGTCACTTTAAATCCTTTGTTAAGCAGCCCCGCCAAACAAAGACATCATCAGGTTACGCAGCACACTTTTTAAATAAAATACTTCTTTTCCTCATTGTTGTTTTTTTGCCAGCAATCCTCATCACTGCCAACGGTCAAAACAGCCAGACCACTAGCACGATGACATACAGCCAGTTAGGGGCGTCTTGGTACAGTAAAGGCGAATATGACAAAGCGATAGAAGCTTTTCGGCAAGCTCTTGAAGATGACATTAATCACTTTGGCGAAGCACATCCTAATGTGGCGACAGCACACAATAATCTAGCGCTCGCGTACAAAGCAAAAGGTCAATACGACAAGGCAATCTCTTATTATCAGTTGGCACTTGCTAGCAGCATAGAAAACTACGGTGATGGGCATCAGGAAATCGCTTCTGTGCGTAGCAATTTGGGATTAGTTTGGTATGCCAAAGGGCAATACGATAAAGCCCTCGAGTACTATGAATTAGCGCTGGCCAGTAGCGTTAAAAACTTGCACAAGGACTCCGCTTTTATTGCAACGTTAAGAAGCAATATCGGGTTAGTATTTCAAGCTAAAGGCGCCTACGACGAGGCTATTCGATATTACACGCAGGCACTGGAAAACGGCATTGCCACTTTGGGAGACGACCACCTCTCGGTGGCAATTCGGCGCAGTAATCTAGGCAGTGCATGGGAAGCAAAAGGACAGTATAAAAAGGCGGTAGCGCTTTACGAATTAGCCTTAGAAAGTGGCATACGTCAACTGGGTGAAAATCATCCTACTGTGGCTACTAGACGCAATAAGCTGGGTAATGTTTGGCAAATTCAAGGGCAGTACGGTAAAGCGATTGAATACTACACGCTTGCCTTAACAAGCAGTTTAAATTCAGTTGGAAAAGACCACCCTTTTGTAGCGGTGATGCTGAACAGTTTAGGTAGCGCTTGGGAAGCCAAAGGTCAATATACCAAAGCGATCGAGCAATATGAAAAAGCGCTGCAAATCAACATACTAATCTTTGGTGAAAGCCACCCTGACGTTGCTAGCACGCGCAGGCAATTGGGCAGCGCGTGGCATAAAAAGGGTCAATACGACAAATCGTTGGTGTATTACAAACAAGCGTTGGCGAGTGACATTAAGACGTTCGGAGGTGACCATCCTAGTGTTGCGGACACGCGCAAGCGTTTGGGCAGTCTTTTACAAGCCAGAGGTCAGTTTGATGAAGCAACAAAACTGTATGAGCTCGCGCTTACCAGTAGTTTGGCGATTTTTAGCACCAGCCATCCAGAAGTTGCCAGTATTTATCGTCAACTAGGGAGCGTATGGCAAGCCAAAGGCCAATACACGAAGTCGCAAAATTACTATGAGCAAGCGTTAGAAAGCGAGATAAATACATTTGGTGAAGATCACCCAAATGTGGCGTTAACCCATGCACTACTTGGCAGCCTATGGGAGGCAAAGGGGCAATATGACAAGGCAATCGGCTTTTATGATTTAGCCTATCAGAGCCATCTGCTCAAATTTGGTGAGAGTCACCCAAGCGTGGCCAAAACTCGGCGTCAGCTCGGCCGGGTTTGGCAGGAGAAAGGGCAATACGACAAAGCCTTAGGGTTTTTCGAGTTGGCGTTAACCAGTGATATAAAAACCTTTGGTGACGGGCACCCAGATGTGGCCGTTACACATCGCCTGTTAGGCGGTCTTTGGCAAGCTAAAGGTCGATACGATAAGGCTATCAAGTACTATCAACTTGCTCTTAGCAGTAGCTTGTTAACTTTTACTGAGGGTCATCCCGAAGTGGCTGATACGCGCAGGCAGCTTGGCAGTGTGTGGCAGGAGAAAGGTCAGTACGACAAAGCAATGGAGTTTTATGCCTCGGCGCTTGCCAGTGATACAAAAACCTTTGGAGATAACCACCCTAACGTCGCCGTTACGCGCAGGCTTTTAGGAAGCCTGTGGCAAATTCAAGGTGATTATGACAAGGCAATTGAATATTACGAATTGGCCCTGCAACACACGCTTAAAAAATACGGCAACGCACACCCAGAAGTCGCTAAAACATACAATCAATTAGGCAGTGCATGGCAAGCACAAGGGCAGTTTGATAAGGCCAATGAATACTATCAACTGGCCTTAATAGGGGGGCAGCAATCGCTCGGTAAACAGCATCCTGTCGTGGCTACAACGCAAAGCCATATGGGCAGTCTCTGGCTGGCTAAGGGCCAGTACGACAAAGCCTTAGGCTTATATGAGCTGGCCTTGGCTAGCACGATTAAAAGCTTGGGGGAAGAGCACCCAGATGTTGCCGAGATACGCAGTAGTTTGGGCAGAATATTTAAGGGAAAAGGCCAATACGACCGAGCAATAGAATATTACGAATTGGCCCTTAGTAGCGGTATTGCAACCTTCAAAGAAGACCATCCGTCGGTAGCTATAAGGTGGAGTAATTTAGGCAGTTTGTGGTCAGCGAAGGGACAACATGAAAAGGCGATTAAATACTATCAATTGGCACTTAACAGTGGGATCAACACCTTTGGTCAAGACCACCCTGCGGTGGCCATCAGACAAAGTAATCTAGGCAGTGCTTGGGAATCGTTGGGAGACTACGACAAAGCGATACAATATTATGAGTTAGCACTACAAGGGGGGATTAAACACTTTGGTGAAGATCACCCAGCAGTGGCCAAAAGGCGCAGTAATCTAGGGAGCGTTTTTAAAGCACTTAAGCAATATGACAAAGCGATTAGCTACTATGAATTAGCACTGAAAAGCGGGATCCGCGTGTT
Source organism: Paraglaciecola sp. QJM3NY_14 (assembly GCF_056173245.1). Classification (NCBI taxonomy): domain Bacteria; kingdom Pseudomonadati; phylum Pseudomonadota; class Gammaproteobacteria; order Alteromonadales; family Alteromonadaceae; genus Paraglaciecola; species Paraglaciecola sp. QJM3NY_14. The sequence continues at coordinate 4,511,276 of NZ_CM149664.1, read as the reverse complement.
GGGGGAAAACCATCCGTCAGTCGCGATCCGCCAGAACAGTTTAGCCAGTTGCTGGCAAGCAAAAGGGCAGTACGAAAAAGCTATCGCGTATTATGAGAAGGCGCTGTCGATCTACGTACAAACCCTGGGCGAAAATCATCCGAATGTGGCCGCGACGCGAAGCAACCTTGGTAGCGCATGGTACGCGAAAGCAGAGTTTAAAAAGGCGATTGAATATTATGAATTGGCGTTAGCCACGGGATTAGCAATTTATAACAAAGACCACCCATTCGTTAGCGCCATGCGCAGTAATATAGACAATGCTAGGGATGCCCGTTGGCAATAAAAAAACCGGCATTTACCGGTTTCTTTGCTCATACCAATTACCATGGAACGGTATTAGATATTGTCCTTAAAAGCGCTTTCTCAGTGTGATGCCAAATGTAGCAGGATCAGAAATATAAGCGTTAAATTTACCCTCTTGCAGAGGCGTATTAAAATTCACATGGTTAATATATTCTTCATCCAACACATTGCGACCCCAGAAAACCAAATCCATATCGTATTTCGCGAAATTCATAAAGAAACGCAAGTTAAGCAAGTTGTATGAGTCTTGCACGGCGAACGGGTCATTACTGCCATCTAAAACGACATCCCCCGTGTAAGAGTATTCAGCTACGATATGGGCATCGACGCCATCACTAATGGTGAAATCTTTTTTCACTCTTAACATGGCATAGTCTTCTGGCTCGCCAGTTGGGCGGTCACCAGAGCGATCGCAATAAGGATTTGGCGCACCCGATTCCGAAATTTCCTGCCCAGGATCGGTAATACCTGTGTGCCACGTGTAGGCTATCCAACAATTGCCGCGCATAAAGTTGTCATACTCCGCGTTGACTCTGGCATACACAAAACCGACTTCAATGGTATCTGTTGGCAGCCACGTTAGCTCTACTTCTAAACCAGAGGTTTTGTAATCCCCTGCATTTTGTAGATTAAAACCTGTGCCGGTAAATGTATTCGCTTGAATGTCATCAACGTTGGTTGAGTGTACTGCGGCGTTAACCCTAAGATCTTGTTCCGGAAAGTCTTTCTTAATACCAATTTCCAGCGATCTGGATTTTTCAGCAGCGAATATAGGGTCGAAACCTTCTGTAATTCGATCAGTGTTGGTCCCCCCAGACTTATAACCAGTACCGTATGAAACATATATGAGCGTGTCTCTATTTGGGGTGTAGCTGAGTTTCAGCGTGCCGGTTATTTGGTCATCATCTAAGGTATCAGAAATATCTGAGCGAGCAGCGGTAATGGCGCCAAGAGGATTGAACCCCCAACCCAGCGTTTGAAACGGGGCCAGAGCAGCCAGTGCTGCCTGGCCGTTAGCCGTTGTAATATCAATCGTATTGGCTTGAATGCCCGCCAAGACGTTACCGGCTAAACCTGCACCGTAAAGTAGTGACCCAGGCACAATTGACTCAGGGGCTGCTGGATCACCAACCGAGGTAAAGAAGGTTGGAAAAACCGAGTCTGCGGGTAACACTTCACTAAAAATAGTCGAGAGATCTTTACTTTCATCGGTATAACGTAAACCTGTGGTTAGGGTGAGCGTTTCGGAAAGTTGGTAGTCGATTTGACCAAAAATAGCGTAGCTTTCATGTTTTTGATCTGCGCGGTGATCAAAGCTGGTCGATGCAGGGGCGGGTGATGCCGACGCTGCAACAAGGCCATTGGTTGCAATGCTCAAGGCATCAATGCCAGCGAGCAGATCATTAAATGCTCCTTGTGCGAAGCCTGCCAGAAAAAAGTCATTGAATTGTTCGCCCGTGTACAAGCTGTAATCGAGATCCAAGTCTTGCCTAAAATAGTAAGCACCGAGTATCCCTGTGACGTGGTCACTAGTGTAATCAATTCGTAATTCTTGGGAGAACGAATTTTGCTGTGAGTCATTTCGGGTACCAAACAAATGAGCATCCGTAAAGTCACTGTCTATGTTGTCATAGGAGTCGAAATTACGATAAGCGGAAATAGACACCAAGGTAAATTGCTCATTGATATTCCAATTTAACTCAGCTGACAACCCGCTATCTTCTACCTGTGACTCAGGTAAGAATGACAGCGCGACTTTGTGATCAAAAAAGTCACTGCCATCAAATATAGTGGCATTAAACGGCGCTTGAGATAGGAGACTGTCAGTGCCAAATTTACCCTCTATACCAGTGGCTTGAGCATTACTGACTTGTACTGGGGCGGCGCAGCAAATTTCATCAATTTTTGCATAATCAGCAATAATGCGCAGAGTGACATCGTCACTTGGGGTATATAAGGCTTGAAGTCTCGCACCCCAGCGGTCTCGATCATTTAGGACGTCACTTCCTGAGTTGACTTCGCTAACGAAACCATCACGTTGACTACCAAAACCTGTCACGCGCAATGCCAGTACATTGTCAATCGCAGACAGGGACGCCGCAGCGGAATAATTAATTAAACCGTAATTTCCGACTGTACCTTCGATAAAATTATTCGCGCCATCGTGGCTTGGTGCAACAGAACGGATCAGTATTGCGCCTGAAGGCGTATTTTTTCCAAACAGTGTCCCTTGAGGGCCGCGAAGAACTTCCACAGCTTCAATATCCACTAAATTGTTGACCATAGAGCTTTGGCGCGCGCGATAAATACCATCAACGTAAAGCCCCACCGATGGGTCCAAACCAAAATTTTGTGACGAGGTGCCTATACCGCGTATCGAGAAGCTGGTGTTGGTCACATTCTGGGTTTGAAACGCAGAGGAGGCAGGCACCATACTAGCGACATCAAAAATATCTTTGAGCACAGCTTGGTTAAGTTGCTTACCGGAAAAGGCGCTAACTGAAACAGGCACCGTCTGCATACTTTGACGACGCTTTTGCGCTTCAACAGTTATGGTTTCTAGGCGAAGTGTTTCTACTTCTTCTTCGATTTCTTGTGCGCTAACGATGGGAATGGGAAAACCCAAGGTGAGCGAAATTAAGAGTGCGATGGGGTTCTTTTTAAACTGGCAGGTGTTAGTTTTATCCATATGTGCGTGTCCTTTTGTTCGTCGATTTTATCCATGTTTGGTGAACATTTTTTCTGGTTAACAGGTGCACAACTAGAGATTTGCTGACCAGTATTTCGTTATCGTTTTTATTGGAAACCCCGCTTTATAATCATGGGGATAGAGCAACTATAGTTGTCGAAAAATAGCATCGCCAATCGATTTTTACCTGTCATGATTTGACACATTAAACATGAATATTTTTTATGAGTGTTTAACTTACCCATTGATATAGTTAACGTTCCAATTTTATTGGGCTGCGTGACGTTTGTGTGTGAGGGTCTTTGCTCTTCAATCAATCATCTGGTTGCTCTGCCTCTCAACAGGCGCAGATTAATGTGTCATTATGGCGCTATAAATATGCCAAACACGGATGTTCAGGCGACATTTGAACAGACATTGTGAATTATTTAGGCATCACAGCAAGCTGTTGTTATTTCTTTTCTGATTAATGATCAGCAAAGCAAATAACCTTACTTAGCCATTAGATGTACAGTAGAGCAGCACTACCTCAAACCCATTAACGAAGTTAGTGACACATGATATATTGCCTTTTCTTGATATATGACCCCGTTAATTTAGAAAAATCGCTATTACGTCTCCATCGGTTTCTCACCTCAAGCGGAACAAAAGCCAAAATTCTGGTCATCAATAATGGCGAGCAGATACATAGCTCATCGTTAAATAATATTGAATTTATTCCTGGGGATAACCGCTATTTTGAGTTCTCTGGCTGGCAAGCTGGTAAGCAATATTTAGAAGAGAATTATACCTTGCAAGATGGCGATCTATTTTGCTTCGCAAATGACACCTTCGACAAAAACCACTATTTTTCTCCCTTAACAGCATGGCTGTATAATTTAAAATCGAAACAGGCTGCAAAGCGCCAAAAGGGATTCATTTTAGGGCGGGTTGATAGCCGTAATATAGAATATAAAGTGGATAAGTTACCCTTATCTAAATGGATTTCATCTTACTTTTTCGTGTTGGATTATACTGCGTTCCAAGCGCTGGTTTTTCTCAATACACGGCTGTGCACCGCAGTGAAAGAAGTCACTGACGAATCGATTTATTTTGATCAAACCGTTGTCGATACTCCCATGCAAGAACATATCAATAGTTGGCTCAGGCCAACAGGAAAAGGCTGGTATCGTGCTCATTCAAGTGATAACGACGTTATTCGAAATAAAAGTGTCGCCATTTTGCATGAGAAATATTTAAGTGCGGTGTTAATGGCTAGAAATGTTGAGCTTATTCACGTGTACAGCGGGCGCATTGGTCGGATAGTGCACAAATTTGATAAACGGGTGCAGAAATTTCGCTTGCGATATCTTCAGTCCAGTAAGGCGTAAGGTAGTTAGTTCACGGGGCGTATTTTTTAGGGTACCTGCAAAGCATTAGTTTGAATTAAGTTGGGCCTAAGCCGTTGTTTTATTTCGTGTAAAAAAGTGTCATGTAGTGAACCACTGTTGTATTGTCGATGAACATTAATACTGCAAGACGTATCCATGATTGATTTTTCTAAAAAGCTAACGAGTCATCGACTTCACAATACGAGAAACAGAGAGTCCATCAAATCGATTCTGTTCGATTTTGAAAGTGATCGCGGGCGTATTATCAATTCGGCAGCGGTGCGCAGGTTGCAGCAGAAGACCCAAGTATTCCCCCTAGAACGAAACGCCGCGGTGAGAAGCCGGCTGACTCATTCATTAGAAGTGCAGCAAGTTGGGCGATTTATTGTTCAGAGCATATTCAATAAATTAGATAGCGCTAAGCAGGCGGAATACAACCTATCTGAATTCGAACGACATTTAGAAAGCGTGGTGGAAATGGCGTGTCTCATGCACGACATAGGCAACCCGCCGTTCGGCCATTTCGGTGAGCAGGCAATTAATGACTGGTTTGCTCTCAAGCTGAAAGATTCATTTCCCACAAACAGCGACGGTGAATTCACGTTCAATCCGGCCTTACAACGAGACATTTGCAACTTTGAAGGTAACGCTCAAGCGATAAGGCTTATACACTCGCTATTACAATTGAATCTCACTTTTAGTCAAGTGGCAGGCATACTCAAATACACCCGCTGCGGTACTGATGTAAAACCTGATAAAAGCGATAAGCTTGGCTATTTACAAAAAAAGGTCGGCTTTTATTTCAGTGAAAAAGAGTATGTCGAAACCCTGTGTGACACCTTAGGCATAAAGGTTGGGCATCGTCACCCTGCGTCATACATCATGGAAGCTGCCGATGATATCTCCTACTGTATCGCTGACCTTGAAGATGCCGTTGAAAAAGGCATCTTGGGTATTGAACAGTTGCAAGCGTCTTTGTGTGAAGAATTTCTGTTACTGCTGACTGAATTCGGCTTGGATACCAGCAAAAATACCATGCAAAGTTTAACCTCAAAAGCCTATAAAGCCGCGCAGGCGGATGATATATCAAAAGACAGTCAGTTCTTTATTTCTTTAAGAGTGGGCGTACTTCACCCCTTAGTGACTCATGCTGTTGAACGCTTTATCAATAATATCGACGGCATATTTCATGGGTCGTTTAATCAAGCGCTGTTAGAAGATAGAAGTACAGCCCATGCGCTATCTGAAGCATTTAAAAAAGTCGCTCTGAAGTACGCGTTTTGCAACAAAGAGGTTGAAGCAAGGGAGTTGCAAGGTTACAAAATCATTAGTGGTTTGCTTGATTGCTATCAGCCACTATTGAGGCTGACGAAAGCACAATTTTCTAGGGTATATCAGCAAGAAAAAGACGCACCACTGTTAGCGAAAAGGTTAGTGAAAAAGCTGCCAGGTAAGCATTTGCGAGCCTATTTGCACGCCATCCATCATGATGCCAGTGAGGAGCTAGAGTTTTACTACCGTTGCCGATTGTTACAAGACTATATTAGCGGCATGACAGACCAATATGCGTATGATGAGTACCGCGCACTCATGGTGGTGGATTGAGCACCGCGGCGGGTTGTATCCTTGCTATCTGTTTTATAGCTAGGATATAACCAAGCTTAGGTAAAACACAATCTTTTGGAGCGAAGTCTAAGTAACGCGCAGTTTATTTGAAGCGCACCTTACCGCCGATTATTTTCAGTGCGGGTGTGCCACGTACTAACGTATCTCTGGCAAAAATGGTTTCACACTTGGGGCATGTCCCTTCAACGCTGGTGAAATCTTTGCTTATTCTCTCTTTAAAGCATTTTACTAAGGCCCCTTTACCGCCCTTTTTATAGCGAAAAAGTTGCTGCTGACAGCCAGCACAAAAAATATCGACGCTTTTACTGGGGGCTTTTGAATTTGGTTTTGCCATTAATATCTTACGTTTTGTGAATATGGTTAAGCCTATTGCCGACAGTATATTGCCAGCAATAAGATAAACAAACACGCTAGTACCTAATGAATAAAATCAATGCCAATAAATAAATTAACCACTTCGCAAAAATTTGAAATACTAAAATCAAATGCCTGGTGTATTCGTTACATTTGGCCTTTCGTTTCAAAGTTATGATGCCAGCTTAATGCCTCATCTAAATTATGCGGAGTGTGCATACCGCGTTTTGTCGCACAGGCCCGCTCATAATAATCATTCAGTCGGTCTTTAAACTGCGGGTGAGCACATTTTTCAATGACGACTTTCGCCCGTTGTCTTGGCGACAAGCCCCTCAAATCGGCAAGGCCTTGCTCGGTCACAATGACTTTCACATCATGCTCAGTATGATCAACATGGGATACCATAGGCACAATGGCAGAAATTGCCCCGCCTTTGGCGGTAGAGGGCGTCATAAATATCGATAAGTAACCATTACGCGCAAAATCCCCCGACCCGCCAATACCGTTCATAATGCGTGAACCCATTACATGCGTCGAATTCACATTGCCATATATGTCTGCTTCGATTAAACCATTCATGGCGATAATACCGAGTCGCCTAGCGATTTCAGGGTGGTTACTAATGTCTTGTTGCCTTAGGATAATTTTGTCGCGATAGAAGTCGATATTGTCATTAAATTCATCCAGTGCCTGGGGGCTAAGTGAAAATGCCGTGGCGGACACCACAGACAATGAACCAGATTTCAGCATTCCTAGCATGCCATCTTGAATAACTTCAGTGTAGGCGGTTAAATTGCGATAACCGCCTTGCTCTAGTCCACTCAACACCGCATTTGGGATATTGCCCACACCCGATTGAATAGGAAGTAACTCCTTGGGTAGGCGACCTTTTTTAATCTCATGGGAGAAGAAATCAAGAATGTGTTCAGCGATTTGGTTCGAGACCTTATCCGGCGGGGTAAAAGGACTATTACGATCTGGTGCTGAAGTTTCAACGATGGCGACAATTTTTTCCACAGGGATCGACAAGTACTTTTCGCCAATGCGGTCAGACGGAGAATTCAAATCAATAGGCTTGCGGTGTGGTGGTAACGCTGTGCCATAGTATATATCGTGCATTCCTTCTAACTTCATGTTTTGCTGAGTGTTGACCTCTAAAATCACCTTATCTGCTTGCTCGACCCAGGTTTTATTATTGCCAACCGAAGATGAAGGAACAATCCGCCCATCTGCTAATATGCCGGCAACTTCAATAACGGCGACATCCATCTTGCCTAAAAAGCCTGACCAAGCGTACTGAGATACTTCAGATAAATGAATATCAACGTAATCCATTATGCCGTCGTTAATTTGTTGACGGCAAATAGGATCAGATTGATAGGGTAGCCGCATATTGATGCCGTCTACGGCTGCGAGTACACCGTCAAGTTCAGGCGCAGTAGATGCACCCGTCCACAAGTTAATTTTGAAGGGCTGGCCGTTGCTGTGCAATGCTTTGGCTTTTTCTGCCAACGAAGCGGGGATCGACTTGGGGTAGCCAGCGCCGGTAAAACCACTCATGCCGATGGTTTGCTGGTCTTCGATAAAAGAAACAGCTTCTTCAGCCGACATGATTTTTTTGCGTAAAATGGGACACTCAACACGTGATAAAGGCAACATGCGCACTCCTAAAAACAGCATAAAACGATAGTTAATTCGTACTTTACTGACGTAAAAAGAAGTGGATATAAGACCTGGGTCTTAGATGAGCTGTAAAATGTAACGGTTGGTAATTTTTGATAACACTATGTTTTCCATGTGTTTAATTAAGGTTAAATTTTAATTCTTATTGAGTTAAGTTGATGAATGCTAGCCAATGTAAATCGTTATTCACTGCCGAAAATGAGTTGCCAGATATTGGGGCTTCGCTCTTTATGATAACGCTTTCTCAGTTCTGCCACTTTTTCCAATTGAGCTTTGGCAGCCGTGATATCGTTGTGTGTCAAACTGTTATGAACCAGGCTCAGCTGTGACTGCACCTCACTCAAGCCTTGCTGCAAAATGGCTTGGCGTTTTTTATCAAATTCAACTAATTGTACTGATGCCACTAAGCGTTGTAGTTCACTCACGTTGCCGAGCATGGAGTCTGACTCAGTTGCGCGCATAGCTTGCTTGTAGTTCAAAGACATCGACTTCATTGTTGCTTCTACATCTTTGCTCTGCGTAACTGCTTTTATGGGCTCTTGGGCAACCGCTTGTTTGGCCAGCAACAAAGGGCCACACAAAACGAATAGCGTTAGGCTTAGGTGCTTTAACATCATCATTTCTACTCAATAAAATAAAATCGAGCGCAGTCTAGCACAGATGGGCAGGGCTTTAGTTTTGACTTAAAAGGAATTGAAAGTGAGCGGTAAGTGTAAACCTATCAGGTACCAGATTGATTTACTGGGGCTGGGTTAAGCCAAAAGGAATAACTCCGCTGCGGGTAACAGGAATGTTTCCCCATAATCCCTTGCTAGTGAATATTTTAGCGTTGATCTCGTAGGCCAATGCTTGAGGCTTAGAATTCATAATATCAAGTATTACCCGACCGGAATTGAATAGGCTAGCGCTTACGTCAACATCAAAGGTATTGTCGCTTAAAGGCTCAAGTACAAACTTTTTATCACTCACACCTGTAGCAACCTGCAAACCACGCAAACTCAGTTTAAAGTTCATGCCGTCTACCGGGAAAGAGATATTATTCGGATTGGTCACTCGAAACGTCAGACGAAATCGCTGCTCTAGCCCCTGAGCCGGCAGCATACTCAAGTTGGTTAACTGCAATTCAGGCTTCTCAAAATCAGGGGTAAGGGTGGCGCAAGATGACAGCATCATGGTGATGAATATTAGCTTGACGATATGCCGTGTAAGTACCACTGCACGTCCTTGAAGGTTTGGCTGCATATTCTAGAAGCTCCTTTTAAACCCCATTTTTAGAAGAAGGCACATCATCGCCGCAGTGGGTAGGGGAGTCAAATATTATGCGCCGCTTACTAATGCGTCGCTCAGTTATGCACAGCTTAATTAAACACAGCTTAGTTGAACTCATTGTGCATAGGGTGGGCGATTCGCTTACCAGTATCCCCGCTTATATAGCTGACCATTCACGTCAGGCGGTCACTTCTAACAAAAGATACATTAAGGTTCAGTGTTTAGAAATGACATGATAAGCCTGTTGCTCTTAATGTATATCAGGCTGAAAAATGATGAGGATCAATATGTTTAACAAGCATCTGGCTAATATGGGATTAAGCTTTAACAACCTAGGATATTTATGCAAGAACTTGAGAAACACTCATTGGTAAAAGATCTTCCTGAGCATCATCACACCATTCGTCACCTTAAAATGAATGACAGTCATTTTGCTAAGTTATTCACTGCATATCATGCACTGGAAAGCGAAGTACATGATCTGGAAAGTCGAAATACCCCAGTGAAAGATGACTATATTGAGTCACTCAAAGTAAAACGTGTTCATCTCAAAGATGAATTGCTGAATATCATCCAAAAAACAGAGCAAGCGCTGTAGTTGAAACGTCGAGTTGAATAAGGAAGCTACCCCTATGAAGAAGCTATGCCAATGAAACGATTATCAGTGACATTAAGTAAACTAGTCAGCGTCTTTATGATATGTACTATTGCGTTGGTAGGGTGTAGTAGTCAATTCAACTCGAACCTGCGCAAAGTGACCTACCCGCCAGAATTCAAATATACTGAGAAAGCGGATTTGAGTTCTGATATGCATCGTCTCGCAGCGCAGATGGCTTTGCTCGAAGTCGCTCTCGATATGCCGAGTGCAGGGGCTGAAAGTGCGCCTGAATTGCAACGGGAAAAGGTGCTCAAGGCGCTAGGCAATATGAGCAAAATAGCGTCGAATTTAAAAGCAGGTGACATGGGTGCCAATCACCCGTTTATGCAAGACTATATGCAAGGTTTCGTCAGCCAAATAGACGAAGCCAGAATTGCCGCATCGTTAGAGCAACCTCGTTATTTTGCCGCAGGGAAAGTGTCAGGCGGGTGCACGAACTGCCACAAGATCAACAGATAACAGGTTTTTTTGTCAACTAACGGGTTGGGTTAAGCACTGAGCTCAAGTGGATAAGGGTGTGGAAGATAAATGGTAAACGGCGGCAATAAAACAACAGATTTGGGTTGGTTGCTGCTGCTCATATTGGTGTTTATCGCCGTATGGACTAATTCAATCATTGGTACCACCGACGTTGCAAATTGGCTTATTGAAAATACGCTGACGGTTATTTCGCTGCTATTCTTAATCATTACCTACAGAAAATACAAGTTCAGTATTGTGAGTTATTTTTTACTCTGTGTGTTTTTATGCTTGCATGTATATGGTTCAAAATATACTTATGCCGAGAACCCTTTAGGGTTTTATTTTCAAGATATTTTTCATTCGCCTAGAAACCAATATGATCGTCTCGTTCATTTTAGCTTCGGCCTTTTGCTCTACTATCCCATGAAAGAGTGCTTTTCAGTATGGATAAAATACCCACCGCGAATTGCCTTCTTTTTGCCCATCACTCTTATACTTTCAGTCAGTGCCCTTTATGAAATTTTAGAGTGGCTGGTTGCCGACATTTTCTTCCCTGCAGAGGGAGATTCCTATTTGGGCACGCAGGGAGACATATGGGATGCGCAAAAAGATATGGGTATTGCGTTTGTTGGGTCGTGCATAGCCGCTTTGTTTTTCTATCTATTTAGGTTATTCCGCCAGCCGAACGTCAAAGCGCCATAGCGAGTAAAAAACAGTTAATACCAACTCCAATAAGCTGTCGCTGAGTGGTTAATTATTTACTGGAGTTAGTATTTATCGACCTTAGGCTTTACTGTAGTTAAGGGATAACCACCTGCTTTATGCCAGTTCAAAGCTCATTTTTCGAGCGCGTATATCAACACTTTTTAACACGACCGTTAAATGATCGCCTATGCGGTGAGTGTTCTGTCCGTTGGTGACTTGCTGTTTTTGGGCATCAAACGTATATGTCTCGCCTGGTAGACTCATCATACTGACTAAACCTTCTGCTCCTGTATTTTCAAGCGTCACAAACAAACCAGCATTATTCATTCCTGATATAGAGGCACCAAAAGTGTCACCGATGAAAGGTTGCATGTATTTACACATAAGTGCACTTTCGACTTCTCGGCTAACCGTATCAGCTAAACGCGATTGCCCAGAACAATGGTGACTTAAAAGCGCTACCTCTTCAGCCGTGTAGGGGTATGCATTATTCGGCACAGCCTTACCGATTGATACGTTGAGCTTTAATTGACGCAATAACCGTTTGAAACCGGATTCAGACTTGCTGGCGTCATTAGCGAATTTATTGCTTCGTAGCGTTGCTCTTATCGCGCGATGGGTTAACAAATCTGGGTAGCGTCTTATGGGCGAGGTGAAATGTGCATACGCCTCATAGGCTAAACCAAAGTGCCCTTGATTCTCGGGGGAGTATTCCGCTTGGCTTTGCGTGCGTAATAACAACATTTGAATAAGTTTGGCATCAGCCCTGTGGTTCACTTTTTTCAACAAATCATTGTAATGATGCGGGCTTGGGCTATCTCCGCCGCCAAGGGTTAAGCCTTTCTCAGACAAAAATGCACGTAATGCCGTGAGTTTCTTTTGCTGTGGACCTAAGTGCACTCTAAATAAACTAGGAATTTTATGACGTTGTAAAAATTGTGCCGTAGCGACATTCGCGCATAACATAAATTCTTCAATCATGCGGTGAGCGTCATTTCGCTTTACGGGAGAAATACTCGCAATATTTTTGTGTTTGTTCAGCTTGAGTGCAAGTTCTCGCGTTTCAAAATCAATCGCACCGCGTTGCTTACGCTGCTTAATTAGCACCTGAAAAAGAGCATGTAAATCCTTAACATGGGGAACGATGGCTGGGCTAGAAGCGGCGGTGGTTTTGCCAAGCTTAGTGTTTGGCTGAGTGACGAGCGCATTCGCTTGATTGTAGGTTAGTCGTGCATGAGATTGAATCACGCCTTCGCTAAAAGCTGCTTGAGTAACGAGCCCTGTTGCGTTGATAGTCATCTCACACATCATCACCAAGCGGTCTTCATGCGGATTCAACGAGCACAAGCCGTTAGACAATGCCTCGGGCAGCATAGGGACAACTTGATCTGGCAGATAAATCGATGTGGCGCGCGCTTGCGCTTCAATATCCAACGCGTCATTGGGTAATACATAATGCGACACATCAGCTATTGCTACCAATAAGCGCCAATTTCCTGCTTGAGTTTTCTCACAAAAAACGGCGTCATCAAAGTCCTTCGCATCAGCCCCATCGATAGTGACAAACGGCAAACTGCGATAATCTGTGCGCTGTGCTTTGTCCGCTTGTGATACTCGCGTGCCATGTGTATTTGCCTTGTCGAGCAATGTTTTATCCCACTGGTCAGAAATACCGTGGCGATAAAGCGCCAATGTGCTTTCTATGCCAGCATCGGTTGCATTGCCTAATACTTCAGTAATTTCAACTTGTGTTTCTTGGCGAAAGTCAGGGTAGTGGGTAATTTTGCCACTCACATATTGGCCGACGCGCGATTGGTTTAAGGCGCTGTGTTCAACATGAATTGTGTGTGAAACTTTAACGTCATCAGGCAGTAAAAAGTAATGCTTACCTTTGCGTTGCAACATACCCACAACGTGGGTGGTATTGCGCTTTTGTACTTTAATCAGGTTACTGTAGGCACGTTTTGCGTTTTTCCCAGGCTCTACTAGCACTTGTACCACATCACCATCAAATACATGGTTCAGTTGGCTCTTTGGCAGAAACAAGTCTCTTTCGACATCGCTATAGGTAACAAAACCAAAACCCTCAGGGTGAATACTGATAGGGCCGCTAACCAGCGAATCAGGATCAATTAATTGATAACCCTTGCGTTGAAATGATAGTTGCCCGTCACGCTCCATTGCGCGCAAACGTCTTCTAAGTGCTTCTTTTTCTTGAGGGGAATTGAGAGCTAAAGCATCTGCTATTTGTTCGCGATTTAAGTGCTTTTTTAGGCTACTAAAAAGACTAAGAATGAACTCGCGGCCAGGGATGGGGTTGTCATACGTACGGATAGTGGATAATTGTGCGGTTTGATTCAAATTAATAAAATTCTCTTTGTGCCGCCGGTTGCTTTGTACTGGGTATTTTCAAATTAGGGATATAAAATTCTTAATGTAGGAAAAGGAATACGGGTTAAAGCATAAGGCGGGATGACTCGGAGTATGAGCCGGAATAGAAAAACGAGGTTTGTTTTAAACTCGTTTGACGGGGTATTCAATAGTTGTTTGAGATAAACATAATATTTGTTTCACTCATCACTGAGTATGAGTGAAACGATAGCGCAGCATTTGACTGCGCAGCTTAACAAGGTTTAGATACAAACGATGTTTTCAGCTTGAGGGCCTTTTTGGCCTTGAGTCACGGTAAACTCTACACGTTGGCCTTCAGCCAATGTTTTAAAGCCTTCGCTAACGATTGCGCTGAAATGAGCGAAAACGTCAGGACCAGATTCTTGCTCGATAAAGCCAAAACCTTTATCTTCGTTGAACCATTTTACAGAACCAGTAGTTTTAGTAGACATAATAGATATCCTAGAAATAATTAATAAGTGCGCCAAAAAATTGCGGCGATAAAGCATGTGAGGAAAACGAATATTTTACTGAGGATAACGCGAAGAATTACAAATAAACTAATAACTAGAGTACTACAAATAACTAACATCGTGGGATTCAAAAAATAAGCTTCTTCTCAAGCTCGGCGCCAAGATACTCCTGATTCTTAGTATAAGTCAAGCAAATATTGAAGTCATTAAGGCTTAAACCAGACGCTCTCATCGGGCGCTTGCAAAACTTGATTGCATTAGAAGTGCAGAATAAAAGTTGTGGTACCGTTATTTTTTTGAAAAAATGGCGGCAACGTTCAAATTTTTATTTGTTTATATTTTGCACGTCACTCGCTCAAAAGTGCGTTTCAAAAACTAAGAGTGATACACCTCTATAATTCACTTTTATAAAGTCGCTTTTAAACACCTTAAATTTTAAAAATATCAATAATTTCATATTCTTGAAGCGATTTAGGTGGCCATTTACACTTTGTTTACATATTATATTTTGACTGATTTTTTTGGGTTTCTACCCTGCAATACTCATGTCGTGAATGGTTAATAAAACACGGCAGATTTCACTCAAATTTAAGGAAGTAAATATGTCGACTGAAGATTTAAACGATTTGCGTATGTCAGAAGATGTGCGTCCACTTTACCTCGCTGTAAAGAAACACATTGAAGAGAATGTTATCCCGATCCAAGAAGAGTTTTACTCAATTGGTGAGAAGCTTGCTGATCGTTGGAGTTACTCTGATCGTCAAATGGAGTTATTAGAAGGGGCCAAAAATAAAGCCAAAGAGGCTGGTCTTTGGAATTTCTTTCTGCCTGATGCGGAAACAGGGCAAGGCCTAACGAATTTGGATTATGCCTATATTGCGGTTGAACTGGGTAAAGCTCCACTCGCCTCTGAAACGTTAAACTGTTCAGCGCCTGACACGGGCAATATGGAAGTGTTAGAGCGTGTCGGTACACCTGAGCAGAAAGAAAAATGGTTAAAGCCATTGCTACGAGGTGAAATACGCTCTTGCTTTGGTATGACAGAGCCTAATGTTGCCTCTTCTGATGCGAAAAACATTTCAACATTGGCGGTTGAAGATGGCGATGACTGGGTCATCAACGGTGAGAAGTACTATATCTCTGGTGCCGGTGACCCGCGTTGTAAAGTCATGATCTGCATGGTGAAAAGCAGCCCTGATGCCCCTGCACACAAACAACAATCACAAATTCTTGTGCCACTAGACACCCCAGGTGTAACAATTGTTGGCCCAATGCATGTCTTTGGGCATGACCATGCTCCTCATGGGCACATGCACATCAAGCTTGAAAACGTACGGGTGCCTAAAACCAATATGTTGCTAGGTGAGGGCCGTGGTTTTGAAATTTCTCAAGTACGTTTAGGTCCAGGTCGTATTCACCATTGTATGCGTTCAATTGGCCAAGCTGAAGAAGCATTGCAACTTGCCTTAGAGCGCTCAACATCAAGAGAAGCCTTCGGTAAAAAGATATATCAATTGGGCAAAAATGTTGAAGTCATCTCGAAGATGCGAATCGACATTGAAGCCATGCGTATGATGGTACTTAAAGCCGCTAAAGCCATGGATGTATTGGGTAACCAAGAAGCCCGTATTTGGATCCACATGATCAAAGCGATGGTACCTGAGCGTGTATGTGAAATTATCGACCAATCCATGCAAATGCACGGGGCTACTGGTATTTCGCAGTGGTCACCGCTTTCTGCCATGTACGCAGGCCAGCGCACCTTGCGTTACGCTGACGGCCCAGATGAGGTACATCATATGGTGGTGGGGCGAAATGAAGTACGTGAATATGAGCGTAATAAGGGTTAACTAAAACCATTTTTTTAAGAGCGCAACATCAACAAGGGTCAGTGATTCTGGCCCTTATCTTTTTCATTCGAGGGCTTTTTTTAAGGAGAGCCAAAATGAGTAAATACAGTATTGCCAAACAATGTATAGCCGATGCATTAGCAGCAGCGAGCGAGGAAAACATTAACGACAGCGACGCATTAGAAGCGTTGATCATTAGTGCTATAGCTCAGATAACCAACACCGCTGGAGCAAAGCGCACAGCCGAGATAATTGATTACGAGCTACGTAATATATCAGGCGCGCTGGATAAAGACTTTTTAAGGGCGAGATAGAAATTATCGGAAGCCACAAGCTATAGGCATTTACCCGGTATTTAATAAGTCGTTGGCGAAACGCTGCGAAGAGGCATCGCCGCCTTTGCTTATCACAAATGAAAGTATTTCCGTTCACAAACGTCATTTCTCATGTGTGAACTCAGGTTTACGTGATCCGTTTTTTTAGTCTTCATCAGTTTCACCTTGCAGCATTTTTACATCATCAATGTAGTAAGTCCCTAGGCCAGATGAGTCATCTTGGGGATCGGTTGGGGAGTAACTCAAATACAGGCTTAAGCGTTCAATAGTGGTATCGGAGGGCAGGTCGCCAGTCGCAGAAAGGCCGCCAAAGAAGAGACTGTATGTTTGAGTGTCAAGATTTATCACAACCACTCCAGAGTGAGGCAAGTTCTCGCGGATATACCCTATCCGTCTTTCTGGTCCATTTGGGTCTAATACATTCACGCTTGTCCAACCCTCGCCAGGTCCATCAGGTGTGCGATAAATACGCAAACCGACGAGAGAATAGGCATGCCATTGAGCGGTCTTATAAACGGCAATGAAAAGTGCTTGAGATGACCGATTACCTGGGTACTCAATGACACCGTCCCAAAAAACGTTATAAATACCGTTTGGCTCCGTAGTTGGTCGTGCATGAAAGCCTAAGTGAGGGCCAATCGCTTGTACACTCGTTGCGTGAAACAGGCGCAAGATGTTGTCGCCAGCTTCGCCATTAGCGTCTGCAATGACTTTTAACGGAGCCAGCGATTCTGAGCTATTAGCGGTATTACCAGACCACGTGATTTCATCACCAGTAGGATCGCCAGTAAGCGCTAGGTCGGGGAGGTTGCCTGTAGCGTCATTGTCAAAATCAGCTAACAATATCGGTTGTGAAGAGCAGCCTGATAGCAATAACAAAAGCAAGATATTCGAAAGTAAAAAGGTGATAACAGTTGGGTTTTTCATATGATTCTTCCTTGTACGCGTGGCCAAATAAGCAATATTGACATCCATTAATATCGCATCTGTGTACAATTAAGATTAATAAGTAATCTCAATTTCGCAAAGTATTGAGTAAAAAATTACCACGTGTTTCGTCCGAACTAGCTTCGCAACATGGGTTTAATTAAAGGTGTATACGGACTACCGCGCTGTATCAATAGCAGCGAAAAATCCAAAACGAAAAAAGGATTTCGTGGCTTTTAATATCAGCTGCTAAATTACAAGAAAAGGAGTGACCTAGCCAAGACATAAGCCATTGAGCCCCACTGATGCTCCACACATAATCAACATAACTAGGCTCATATTCTGCGCTGACCCTATTACGAACCGCTAAGGTAATGCTGTTTGCCAAACGTGCTTTAACTAGCGCATTAACCTAGCAATAGTATTTTGCATGGCGTCTGCCCAAACTTGGTACTGTACGCTGGTTAAATGTAAAAAATCCGGCATGACGGTGTCTAGCACTGTTCCATCTTCTGTTAAAAAGACATGGCCTATGTCTAACCAGAATGTGTTTTTATTGTCGGTGAGGTGTTGCACTACATCATTGATAGCATTCACTCTTTTTCGCATGGGCGCATTTTTACTTTTGCTGCGAGGGAAGGTGGCTAATAAAAGTATTTTGCTATTAGGTAATCGGCTTTGTACTTCATTTAGAATAGCCTTGACTCCAGCGGCGGTGTCTTGGGCTGATTCCACTCTATGCCCGGCGTTATTGGTGCCAATTAATATCACAGTGAGTTTAGGCGCTAGGTTGTCGATTTCACCGTTTTGTAAGCGCCATAGCAAATGCTCAGTACAGTCGCCCGAATAACCTAAATTTAAAGGCTTTAAATGGGCGTAATGTTTTTTCCAAGTGGCCGCGCCAGTGTCCTCCCAAGAGTGGGTAATGGAATCACCTAAGAACAACAAATCCACATCGTCATTTAAGGCTTTTTTCTCATCCATTTTTTGTAAGTGACGCTCCTGCCACCACGGTTCAGTGCGTGCGACTGGCGTAATTGATAGCGCCTTTTCCGAATCAGTCATTTTTGGTTTTCCATGATGGGTAGAAGTGACAAAGGGAGATAGGGATATTCATCGATGATAAACCAAGTTAACAGCTAACTTCCAATGAGAATCAAGGGACTGTAAGTTCACTATAGTTATCTTGGGGGCTGAATAATTTTATTTCAATTGCTGTAATCTCCCAGTTTCGGCCAACAAGGGTAAATTGGAGCGAGTCAAACTGTATGTAATGCTCGCCATGCGGCTGCTAAATACCCTGTTTTTGAATGTTTGCTTGGTGCTGTATCACTGTGGTTCTTTGCAATGAATATGGCGATCGTGTAACTAGACAGCGCTGCGATTTCCATAACGCACTTCTCTCAAGGGGTAAAAGTAACTGGCTGCAAATGTCCAGATTAACTGCATGCAGCCTTAATAGTTAAAGTGCGCTGATAAAAGCTTTTATAGAGAGTGCAAGCTCTTTGTCTTTTTCAGTACTTAGTTTTCCGTCTACCCAGTGATCATAAAAACTGCCTAAGCTAAATGAACTTCTGACATCAGCGCCCCAAAATGGCATTAACTGCGTTAAAGTTTGGATGTTACTTGAACCTCCTCTTGGCCCTGGTGAAGTGCTAAGCAGAAATACAGGCTTATTCGTAGCAAACATTGGATTTTGTAAATCGCCTAAACGTGAAACCCAATCGATTAAATTTTTAAACTCTGCAGGTATTGACCCATTATGCTCCGGAGAAGAAATGATAAATGCATCATATTCAGCGAACAGCGCGCGTACTTGCTTGGCTGTTTCGGGATGACCTTCGCTTTCCTCTCTATCTAGACTGAAAAAAGGCATTGGATAGTCTCGAATATCTAACATGGCAACTTCATACCCTTCAATTTTGCTTGAAGCCACCTCCAATAACGTCCTATTGATAGAGTGTTTACTATTACTTGCTGACACGGTCAGTATTTTTTTCATAATTAAAATTCCAATGTTTTGTGGGTTTGTTAACAAAATTGAAGGCGAACCTTCGACCATTTTTACAGCGGGTGTATTCTTCGCTAGATTGAGCGCTGTTCATTAGCTGTATTCAAATAAATAAGTGATAAATGAACGTCATCACTCAGCGCGGTAAAATCTAAGTCTTCATCACGGACTAAATAACCATCTTTTACTTCAACACCATTTAGGATCCCTTCACCACCAGTGATATAAGCGATGAACTCGCCCTCTTGAGTCACATTCTTATTTTTACTGAGCAAACCAACTTCAATAATCGTGGGGCTATCAAGTGTGACGTTTTGCGATTTATTGCCACCATAAACACGTACCATTTCATCTTTTTTAAGATCATAAAATTTGTAACTTGCCGGTTCACCTGCTGTTTCGGGTAAAGCCCAAATTTGCAGCATTCTGTTTTCATCAAGGTCTGGATTAATTTCATTGTGAACAAAACCTTCTCCACCAGCACGCTGTGCCTGTACTTGATTGGCCTGCATAGACTTGCCGTTTTCCATTGAGCCCTGATGCTCTATTCTGCCTTCCAACATGACCGTAATAACATCAAGTTCTCTATGGGGATGCATGCGCGTTTCGCCTTGAGGTAAAAAGCGCGCATCAGCCAAATAAATAAAATTACCAAGTCCATTCCATGTATCGTTTTTACCGCCAATTTTGTTATCAACAATTAAACGGGTTTCTCTTAATCCCGCGAATCCACCTCTGTGTAGTGAATCTTTACGTAATATTTGCATTCTGATGTCCTCTCTCGTTGTGAACGGGTAAATTTATTAATTGTTTTGTTTTTTCGAACTGTGCAGCTATCATATTTCTTTTATTTTCGATTAAAAACCAAGTAATACTGACAAATATGTTCGAATAAACTGAATATTAATGCTAATGAGGTACGAGTGAAATTATCTTTGGAAGCTTGTGAAGTTTTAGATGCGATAGACAGAAAAGGTAGCTTTGCCGCTGCGGCAGCTGCTTTGTATCGCGTACCATCCACCATTACTTATACGGTACAAAAATTAGAAGAAGATTTAGGGCTCATCATTTATCGCCGAGAAGGCCGAAGATCTATTTTAACGCCTGCTGGTAAAGTGTTACTTGAACAAGGTCGAGAATTGCTTAAAGCCGCGCAAAGTATCGTAGAAACAGCGAAGCAAGTGGACAGCGGCTGGGAATCGCATATCAATATAGCACTGGATACCATTTATGATATTGATGCGTTATATAAAGTGGTTGAAGAGTTTTATGAGCTTAAAACGGGCGTCGAAGTCAACATTACTGAAGAAGTGTTAGCCGGAAGTTGGGAAGCCATTGTTGAACGTAGAGCAGACTTAGTTATCGGTGCCCCGCACCCAGAAATAAATACGCAAGGGATTAAATTTGAACAAATCGACGTAGCGAATTGGCAATTTGTCGTAGGGAAGAATCATCCTTTGCGAGAATACGATCTCCCTTTATCAGAAGAAGATACAAAACCATTTCATTCAATTATTATTCGGGACTCTTCGAAAAAATCTCCTGCTATGACGCATAGAATATTTGAGAAACAAAGCGTTCTGCGCGTTGCCTCGATGGAGCAAAAAATAGCGGCTCAAGTTAAAGGGCTAGGTATTGGTTTTTTGCCAACACATCGCATTATGAATCAACTTAGAACGGGTGAGTTAGTAGCCCTACCCATTTCTAAAGATGCAGCGTTAACGCCGCTATTCATTGGTTGGAGAATCAATAACAAAGGTAGAGCTATCAGGTGGTTTATCGATAAATTTCGTGAGCGTAATCAATAACACGAAACAGGCTGCATCATTTTTATCATGAGTGTCTCTTGCTCATCGATTCAGCGTTCCGGTAGTTGTCTCTCTTAACTAAGTTACTTTCATAAAAAATCCGGCTAAATTAGCCGGATTTTTTCTGTGCTTGCTATGACTTTCTATTTTGTCTAAATCATATCTTCAAAAGGGTTTTTCATTCTTAAATCGATAGGGTTAGCAAATCCAGCAATCCGAATTTCTTGGCTGGTCATTTGAATGTCATCCTCTTTGATAAGATCCTGACCAAAATGATAAATAGTGTCAAAGTTGCCTTGGTTGGCAGATAGGTCATAAGCCATGGCTTTTTCACGTACTTGTTCACGGCGAGACTCATAAGCGGCGATATCTTCACTGCTGTATCGCTTAGCGAGCATGCTATCAACAACGTGAGGCGATAATAACGTCGCAGTGGCATTGTTACCGCCAAATCCTTTGGAGTTTAAAAAGGCGACGTCGATATTTCCTGCACCTTTATCGATATCTGTTATTGAGATATTTAAGCGCTCATCAAACACGTCATCTGCCACTTTATCAATGGTTTTAATACCCGGGATAAATCCATGTTTAAACACCCCAAGACTCACCACTAACTGTTCGGCACTTGCGGGTGACAACGGATGGCCTAAATAGGCTTTTGCCGCAGTCACTGGCCAGTTTTGAATATCAAAAATCTTAGCGACATCATGAAAAATACGTGATTCTGTGGTGCGATTAGCTGGCGTACTTGAACCGTGAGCTTGAATAAACGAGCGCTCACGAACAGACTCATCACCCACAATCGCACGGGCCGCAGCGACAGCCTTAGCCATGGTGATGTAGTTACCTGGACCGGGTGCTGATATGGATTTTTTATAACCGTCAGCGTTAATAAATACATCGCTTACTGCGCCATGAATATCCGCCCCTAGTTCTAACGCCAATGCATCGTCCATCAACACCACGTATTGGGTTGATTCTGCTATGGTGAAACCACAATTTTCGCCAAAAGGGCGACTAGCGCGGCGATGGTCAACGGTATCAGATTGATCTAAACGTTTTAAATTGTCTTCGCTGGCAAGTGCGCCCATGGTGGCATAACCATCAATGACCTCTGGCAATATAGGGGCTTCGGCATTGCCAACGACGGCCACCCGGCGCTTACCACTTTTTATATCTTCAATGGCCGCACTGAGGTTATAAAGGAAACTGGCACAGGCCCCAACAATTGCACTCGTATGACCTACATTCCCTAATACATAAGCATTCACAAAGTCAGCAGGCATAGTGTTTAAACCTAATGGGCACTGCTTAGTACTGACCCGGCCGCCTTTCAAGCGAGATTGCAACATGCCACCGAAACCATTTTCATCCAGTTGTGACATAGCATTACTGGCGTATACACCTATTTCGTCTGGTTTGACCGCATCGGCGATTGTTTTCCATTCCATGCCTAATGATCGAATGGCATCTGATGCACCCATGATCGCCATTTGTAAGGCGCGAGGATGAAAGCGGGCATTGTAGTGATCTTCGGGGTTAAATCCGCTGGGTAATTGCCCTGCTACTTTTACTGGGCATTCACGATAAGTGTCTACTTTGAAATCGACTTCGCCGATTATGTTAACCTTCACTCGGTCTTTATCAATATCAGTTAACTGCCAATTTGATGGTATTGGCTCAGGTAATTGTTTACGCGTTAGTTCAAAACAGATACCGGCTTTGTCTGCTGAGTGCATAGTGACGTTTTTTTGCCAATGCACGGCATTAACATCGAAATGGCTTTTTTCGATGGTACGAATCAGCGTCGAATTTAAAATTTGCTCTGAAAAACGTTCAACGACTTCTTCTGGTGTTAAGGTTTGTTGATTATTCTCACGTGCGTTATCAAAAAAACGCCCGTTTTCAAAACGCACCAACTTCATCATTGTGGCCAAACCAAGCAGGGTTTCTTCTTGTTCACTCACAGGCAAGCTTTCTATCACCATTCTTTTATAAGCATGATGAAACGAACTGCGACCAGCGGCATTAAAACCACCAAATCCAACGATGACCGGTAATGAAGACATATTTAAGCTACCAATTGTTTGAGTGCCAGCAGTTTACTGCCTAGGTTTAGCTTCTGGCAGGGTCATATTAGCCATAAATCGTGGTGTTTAGGCCACTTGTTCGCTATCTTTGCCAATATCCACAAAATTGAATAAGCCGACTTATGCATAAAATTACCTTTTTACTTTGCGATAATATGCTGGCCACTAGCGCTACTTTGCCTTTTGAAATGTTGCGTGCCGCCGAAAGTGCTGCTCGGGCAAAGGAAGGTAGCCAAGTTGAACCGGTGCTCATTCAAACAACGTCGATAGACAAATTGCCGATTAAAACCAGTATTGGTTTTTCATTGTTACCCGATACCGAACTGGCAGATGTGGGTGACAGCGATATTATTTATTTACCTGCTTTGTGGCGAAACCCCCGGCCAATTGTAAAAAAACACCCCGAAATTTTAGCGTGGTTACGCAAGGCTTATGAAAATGGTGCGATGCTCTCTGCGGTAGGCACAGGCTGTTGCTTCTTGGCTGAAGCAGGATTGCTGAATGACAAACCTGCTACCACTCACTGGCATTATTTTGATCAGTTTCAACGAGACTACCCAAGGGTCAAATTAAAGCGTCAATACTTTATTACCCAAGCTAGCAATCTGTATTGTTCGGCTAGCGTGAATGCAATGGCCGATCTTACCGTGCATTTTGTAAAACGACTCTATGGCGAAGCAATAGCCAGTGTGGTTGAGCGAAATTTTTCGCATGAAATTCGCCGTCCGTACGAGAAAACCAGTTATTTTGAAGGCAGCACAAAACAGCACCCTGATGAGGAAATAGTACAAGCGCAAATTTGGCTGCAAGACAATTACAACCGACAGATTAGCCTGAGCGAGGTAGCAGGGCGCTTTGAAATGAGCGTACGCACATTTAATCGCCGTTTTAAAAATGCCACTGGTCAAACACCGCTGCAGTATTTACAAAAAATCCGGATTGAAATCGCCAAAGACTTACTACAAACAAGTAATTTAAACGTAAGCGAAGTAGCAGATAAAATTGGCTATCAAGATGTGGGCTATTTTACCTCTTTATTTGTGAAGTTACTGGCCACCTCACCAAGGGAATACCGAGCAACCGTTCGCGCTAAGTTATTTACTGCTGATTGAAACAGCTTTATTGTTAACGCTGTGTGCTTTTGTCAGTAAGGCGTAAAAATACCTTTGAGAACAGGATGATAAGCGAACATGATGAACTCGCTAATCTCTCAATTTCAGACAAAACAATAAGTAAGTTATCACTGCTCATTTTAAACAATGTCAGTGCTATCATCGCCTACATGACACATTCATTAAGTATTTAATAGGTCGCTCGACTTTGCTTTTTGTCAGCGCCTAGCAATAGGAGAAAAAATGACGACTTTCGATACCAGCACTGAAGCCAGCACCGCAGCGGGCATCGCCACGCAAACATCCGAGCAAGCATTAGCTACATTAAGCGATATGACTCAACACCTTGTGCCTATTCAGTCTGAGGAATACTTACAGCGCATCGCTAAAGCCCAAGCGCATATGCGAGCCCATAATATTGACGCGATTTATCTGAATGCAGGTACAAATTTAACGTATTTTACCGGCATGAAATGGTATGCCAGTGAGCGCATGGTCGGGGCCATTCTGCCAGCAAACGGCGCTGTGCAATATATCGCGCCGCACTTTGAAATTGGCAGTCTAAATGGTTTTAAAGTCATAGACGGTCCTATTCATGGTTGGCAAGAGCACGAGAACCCTTATCGCTTATTTGTTGATGTATTAGAGCAATTAAACATAGCGACTACCGCAACTGTTGGCATAGATGAAAGCGCGCAGTTTTTTATATTCGACGGCATCAATAAAGCCCAAACGGGCTTAACCCTCATTAATGCCCAAGAGGTGACGGCCCACTGTAGAATGCACAAGTCTGATAATGAGTTGGCGTTGATGCAAGGGGCCATGAATATGACACTGGCTGTGCATCAAGCAACCGCAAGTATGTTGCGCCCAGGAATAAGCACTACAGAGGTGGAAGCCTTCATTGAAAAAGCACACCAAAAGGTCGGTGCGCCGGGCAATTATTTTTGTATCGTGTTGTTTGGCGTTGCAACGTCATTCCCACATGGTGTTAAGGATCCGCAAATTCTCAAGGCAGGGGATGTCGTGTTAATCGATACCGGATGCAAAGTGCACGACTATATATCCGACATTACCCGAACGTATGTATTTGGTGAACCAACGCGTCGCCAGCGACAGTGCTGGAACGATGAAAAAGCCGCACAACTTGCTGCCTTTAATGCAGCTCAAATAGGTGCGCCATGTGAAGAGGTCGATGCCGCGGCGCGCCACTATTTAGCCTCACAAGGTTTAGGCCCAGAGTACCAAACACCAGGTTGCCCACATCGCACCGGCCATGGCATTGGTTTAGATATTCACGAGTGGCCTTACTTAGTTGGCGGCAATAAAACGCCTTTGGCCAGAGGTATGTGTTTTAGCAATGAGCCAATGCTAGTGATACCCGATGAATTTGGCATTCGCTTAGAAGATCATTTTTACATGACAGACGATGGTCCACGCTGGTTTACCGAGCCAAGCGAGAGCATAGATAACCCGTTTGGGCTGAGAGAAACGGCGGCGCAATAACTCCAGTGAGTTCTATTAAGCAACAGAAAGCCCGCAGACCTTTGGATCTGCGGGCTTTTTTTAGGCATTCAGAATAGTTCGAACTGGCAGCGCGACGGGTAAACTTACTTCGATTTACCCGAGGTGAATGACCAATTGACTATTACAATACTAGAAGTGGTATGAGGCAGATACTCCAAAGCTACGGGGAGTACCCGGTTGTACCCAAGCGTCTGCAAATGAGTTGGTGTAATACTCTTTATCAAATAAATTATCAACTTCAGCCCGTAACGAAATCGACTTTGTTATGTCATAAGCGATGAACGCTCTGGCAGTGGTATAGCTAGGTAGAGTGAAATCGGTACCAAAGTAACCATTTCTTTTGTCTACGTACACTAAGCCACCACCGACTTCGAGGTCTTTACCATCTAGTTCAAGCAGTTGAACCAGTTGCAGACTGAGTTGCTGCTCAGGCACATTGAGTAAGTCTGTCCCAGCTTCAATGGTGTAACCAAAATTGCCATCAAAGAAAGCGTTTTTGGTTTTCGCGTCCACATAAGCATAAGAGGCCCAAAGGGTTAACCCGTCAGCTATTTCACCGTTGATGTCTATTTCTATGCCTTGACTTTCGGCTTCTCCAATCGCTGCGTAAGTAAAACTAGTCGGGTCGTCAACCACGAGCAGATTGTCTTGTTCGACTTTGAATATGGAGACCGTTCCAAACAACGCACCATCGTTTAGCGTGAACTTAATACCCGCCTCGGCAGAGGTCGACTGGTTTGGCTCAAAGCCGTCACCATTGCTGTCGGTGCCAGATAATGGGCGGAAGTTTTCGCCATAAGCGGCGTACAATGAAAGCGTATCTGATGCTTCATACACTATCCCAAATTGAGGGCTAACCCGTGATTCTGTTTGTTTTGACTGACTTTCAGATAAGCGGTTATTCATTGTTTGTTGATAGTCGTCAAACCGTGCGCCGATACGCACATCGAGCTTGTCGGTTATGCTGATTTGATCTTGTATAAACACACCAAGGGATTCTTGTGTTTCAACGCGATCAATTTGAATAGAAAAGTCATTTGCTAACGCATTTGCAGCACTATAAACCGGGGCAAATACGTTGATGTATTGCTCTGTGGTACGGTCACGTAGAGCAAATTGGTCATTCTCAAACTTGTCTGAATCAACACCCACGATTAAGCGGTGCTCTACACCTGCTATTTCTAAATTACCGGTTAGCTCAGCGCGAAAGACTTGGTATTTGGCATCATAGTCACGGTAACGGCGAAAACGATTTACTTCATCGTCAACGACGCCAGAAAAACCTGTTTCCGTCGCGAAGCCCTCTAATGAGGTATCACGGTAGTTAGCGCCGAGTAATACACTCCAGTTATCGTCGAAGTCGTGTTGAAACTCTACCTGATGCCCCAGCGTATCAGTTTCAATCGGGCCGTCGGCGGGCTCACCGAGAAAGCGGCTTTGTGGAATGACCCCAAGCTTGTTGTCTATCGCTAACACACCTCGGTCGAAAGGTACTTCTTGATGAGCGTATTCTAATTCGTAAACAAGCGTGCTTTGCTCGCTAATTTCCCACGCAATTGATGGGCTAAAGCCTTCTTTTTTGCTTTTTATCGTGTCACGAAAGCTGCCAGCATCTTCATAGAAGCCGACAAAACGCACCGCTACATCGTCGCTCAACGGGGTGGTGTAATCTAAATCAGCTCGGTATGTATCGTAGCTTCCTGCCGATATCTTTATTTCTCCTGCAGTATCAAAAGTTGGGCGCTTAGTAACAAGGTTAACCGTGCCCCCTGGCTCACCGCGACCAAATAGTGCGGCACGTGGGCCTTTTAACACTTCAACTGATTCGATACCTGATAAATCGCGAGAGCCGCCAAAGCCTCTGCCTGCATTAAAGCCATTTACCAAATAGTTACTGGGTAGGTTTTCATCACCCACAAATCCCCGCAACGCAAAGCTGTTCCACAGTCCACCAAAATTATTTTGACGGGCAACAGAGGCCGACAAATCTAATGCTTGGTTTAAATCAATTGCCCCTGCATTTGTTAATGCTTCAGAATTTATTTTCAGTTCTGATTGCGGGGTTTCTAAAGGACTAAAGTTGCCTTGATACGCTTGTCGTGACCCAACAATACTTAAGGTTTCGATTGCATTTTCTTGGTCGATGTTTTGTGACGCAACTTGTTCATCTGCTGCAACGCTATGATGAATAAACAGGCTAGCTAAGCAAGCACTGATATGAGTGAGCTTTAGCCCGTGTGTTACAGGGTTCATGGTAAAACCTTCTTTATAGTATGAGTGTTATTTATTGGTCGATTGAACGCTATCTGTATTGCGAGCGTCTTGTTGTTTAGTAATGAATTTTTCAAAACTTGGCATGTTAATGAGTTCCCTTTTGTCAAACTCGCCTTGAGCAAATAGGAAAGGGTAGTGAAACAAACGAAG
Source organism: Paraglaciecola sp. QJM3NY_14 (assembly GCF_056173245.1). NCBI lineage: Bacteria > Pseudomonadati > Pseudomonadota > Gammaproteobacteria > Alteromonadales > Alteromonadaceae > Paraglaciecola > Paraglaciecola sp. QJM3NY_14. Next base: position 4,483,167 of record NZ_CM149664.1, on the reverse strand, counting down.
CTCTTGGTGAAAGTCCCGTACGTGTTGCTCGTATTTAAACGCGGCAACGGCGTCGGTTTCAGCAAGGCGAGTTAACAGGCGTTGCAATAACAAAGGCGGCGAAAGTAAAGATGCATACCCTGCTAATTCATATTTTTTCTTTGCCGCAGCGCGATACTCTTGCGACATTGGAGCTGCGATCTGGTCACCGACTTGTTGAAAGGCGTAATACCATTTCCATTCAAACATGCTTTGCATGGCGACATGGTCTTTCCATTCAGGGTAGGTAGCGGTGAACGCATCCATAGTGACTTTTTTAGGCAGATCCCACGCATCATTAACGGCTTCTCGCTGGGTAAACACGATATCGCCACCCTTAGGAGAGTGAACAAGTTTATTAATGCTTAAGTCACCTAAAATTGGAGTAATAAAAGCGAACAATACCCATATGCCTATTAACCCAGACGCCACTTTTGGGGCGCTGCTTGCGTTCCTGCCCCAGTAAACGCTTAACAAAGCCCAAAATGCTAAGTAGATAAAGCAGTAGAACGAAACTAACCCTATCGCAGCCAGTGACGTGCCACTGACCCAAGTGCCGACATAGAACGGCAGCATTAAGCACAAGAAAATAGCTATGAAACGTATCGCGCCCCGCGCTCCCCACAACGCCCACGGGGATTTTGCCGTGGTGACGAGTAGGTCGTGCCTACCGCTACTGCGTTCATTCGCGAATAAGTCATGGAACAGCAGGATAATAATCAGCGGCGAAAGCGCACTTATCACAAACAGAAAATCAATTTTGCCCGCTTGGGTCAGCTCCGCGTTTTGGGTATCGCTTTCGTATATTTGCCCTTCGATGGCGAGCATTTTAATACGGTGCTTCCAAGGGTAAATATCGCGCTCCCCCAAGGCCGCAAAGGCCAAATTCGAAGGGGCTGAATATGTAAGATGGAAGGTGTAATAGGCTAACATCCCAATTTCATCATGCTTATGCTGTGCGTCTGTGCGGTCAGCCGCATCGGCTGCTGTTAAGCGCTCAATGGTTTGCTGCTGTTGCTCAATTTCATTTAAGCCACTTTGGACTGAAAACCCAGAGATCAAGATAGCGCAGCCCAGTAGCACCAGTAAGTACTTCTGGCGCAGCATAAATCGCCATTCACGGCTAAGTTGTTTAAACATATAACTCATACTAAGCGTTTCCCTACCCAACGAATGACTATAATGAGCGCTGCTACCCAGGCCAGCAGTTGTAAAAATGCAGGTGCACTGCGTTGTAATCGAAGGCTAGGCTTATCAACAGCGAACGAGAAATCGTCTAACACTTGCCAGTTTGTTGCTGCAACTCGAGCTTTGTCTGACGCATCAAGGTCTTTGTTGCGATTCATGTCATCTTGGTACGTTAGCCGCTCTGCATGCACTTTATTTAAGCTTTGAACAAAGTTAAATCTGAGGTCCTCAGCTTCACGTAAAAACTTATGATGGGTTTCTATGCTTGTACCGGCTGTAAGCATTGATAGTGAGCGAATGGCAACCATAGGTGATAACCAACCGAAATATCTAGATACCTGGGTTTGGTTTACCTCAGTGTGCATGCGTTGCTCGGCAAACTCGTTTAACACCTCTGTTAATTTTGCTTCTGATGTCATGGCTATGACACCTCTATAATTAACTGGCAGTTGCTCAATTGAGTCCACATTGTATTTTTCTAGCAAAGAGGCCTTTATTTGCGCAAATGCAGGGTCGTTGGCATTGTGACCATCACCTAATTTTCGCAGCTCGGCGATAACAGCAAAATCTGTTTCTAGTTTTCCTGCCGCAGGCACTGTTGTGATTGCCGTTGAGCTAGCAACTCGCGGCATAACCACACACAGTAAAATCCAAGTGAGCGCTAAAGCGGTGAAGCTTTCACTGTTTTTTGAAAGCGCGCTAGAAAATAGCAAAACCAACAAGGCCCATACTGTTAGATAAAGGGCATAACCCAGAATGAAGCCTAAAATAGCGGTGATGCTTTCCCCTTCATGCAGGCTAAAAAGCGCTGAAATGGTTAGCGGCACTAAAATAAGGCCAATGACCGACATTAACGCCAAGCCCTTGCCAGCAATGAGGGTAAACCCTGATGTGCCTTGTGATAACAGATAGGTAAGTGTGTGTGACTCGCGCTCACGACTGACCGAACTATACCCAATAAGAATGAGGAGTAGTGGGGCTAAGGTTTGTACGATAAATGCAGGTGTCAGGCTACCCAGCTGAGTTAATGCTGTACCTTGTTTTTGGTCAGCGAACATGGCGCTGTTTTGTCGGTGTCCTTCCAGAAAGATAGAATTTCCAGTGTAGGCATCAACCCCGGGGTCTAACACACTCAGTGGCGATGGAGCTCTAAAAGCATAGTGCCCATAATGCACCATTCTGTGAGGGTGTCTGTCGGGTTGGTCAACAAAAGTTTGATCTGCATCGTTTTGTAATTCATGGCGCGTATGGGTCAACTCCATGGTATTAATGGCGGTAACGATCACAGAAGATAATGTGAGCAGTAAGCCGATGGCCAACACGGATATGGCCAATTTAGAGCGCAACCAATATCGCCACTCGTCTTTGGCGACAATCATCATTTTTGCAAAAGGTGCCATTGAAGATGAATGGCCGCTCACGCTGCGCCTCGTTGGGCAAATGCCGCGTGTACTTGTTCGGTTTCGATCTGCCCGCCTTGCGGGGCCGAAAATTCCCCAACAAGTTCGCCATCGCGCAATAAGCCGATACGATCTGCAACTTGGCAAGCACCGTAAACGTCGTGAGTCACCATTAATATGGTAGCGCCGCCAGAGGCAAGCTCACGGACCAGTTGGTTAAATTCATCGATAGCCACAGGGTCGAGGCCGGAGGTAGGCTCATCTAATAAAAAGATCGGTGCTTCACGCAGTAAAGCTAGCGCGATGGCCGTTTTTTGTCGCATGCCTTTTGAGTAGGTTTGCATGTGACGATCCCGCGCGTTCGTTTGTAAAGCAACGCGATCAAACGCTTGCTCAATCTCTGCATCTGTTTTTTCAATATCTGCTAATGATAAGAAATAATTGACGTTTTCTCTTGCGGTGAGGTGAGTGTATAAGGTCGCAGATTCTGGTAAGTAAGCGGTTTTTTCGCGTACATGGTTCAGGGCTTTCACCACCTCTTTACCATCTACTTTTACCGAGCCACTGCTTGGGGCGTTAAACCCTAAAAGCGTCTTCAGTGTGGTTGATTTACCCGCCCCATTGCCACCAAGCAAAGCGTATATTTCACCCGCTTTAACCTGGAAGTTTAAATTTTTCAAAATAGGGTTATTTTTTATGTTGATGCAAAGCGAACTTGCTTCAATGACAGCCTTAGCCTGATCTATTTCTATCACACAGAATCCGTATCGTTATAATATAACATAATAAAGGTGGCTATGTTATATTATAACGATAAGCATTTGCAACTGACAAATTCGAGCAGGTTAGGCATTCTGAATGAATTGATAAGAAGCTTATGCGGTATAAACGAAAACCGTTCAATCAAAATTAAAGCCGGATATGCCAAATAGCGCTTTTCTCAACGACTCAACAATAGAGTTAAACAGTTAAACAGACACCCATTATAAAAGTGGTTAATTTTCCAACCTAAATTACACTTAATATGTGTTCCATATTTTAATCGAGTCGACTGTTATGCCTCAGTCACGAAAAAGCCAAATCAGTTTAATCGATACGCCTTATTATCACTGTGTCTCCCGCTGTGTACGCCAGTCTTTCTTATGCGGTACAAATACGCTGACTGGGCAGAGCTATGAGCATCGTCGTAGCTGGGTAGAAGAGCGTTTATTGTTTTTGTCCACTGTGTTTGCTATCGATATTTGTGCTTATGCAGTCATGAGTAATCATACCCATGTAGTGCTTTGTGTGGATAAAACCTTGGCTGATAACTGGGATACCGTATCGGTATTAAAGCGCTATCACGCGCTTCATAAAGGCACGTTACTCACTCAAAAATTTGTAAATGGTGATTCCTTAACCCAAGGGGAGTTAATCACCCTTGATGACACTGTGGAAATCTACAGAAAACGTTTGTACGACATCAGCTGGTTCATGCGTGACTTGAATGAATATATTGCCCGTCAAGCCAATACAGAAGATGACTGCACGGGCAGGTTTTGGGAAGGGCGATTTAAATCACAAGCCTTGTTAGATGAAAGTGCTGTGCTGGCTTGTATGGCCTATGTAGATTTAAACCCAATTAGAGCGAAAATAGCAAAAACACCTGAAACCGCAAAACACACCAGCGTCAAAAAGCGTATTCACGCCGCTAAACATCATCAAGGTCAACCAAGCACATTGATGCCCTTTGTGGGAAACCCGAAAGAAAGCATGCTCAAAGGTATCGCTTTTTCATTAAAAGACTACTGTGAGCTTATCGATGCCACAGGCCGCTGTATACGTGGTGACAAAGCAGGTTATATCGACAATATTCAAAGCCCCATTTTAGAATGGCTAGGCTTAGATTCCGCTCAGTGGTTAGCCTTAACCACTGAGTTTGAAAAACACTTCTGCTACGCAGCAGGTGCAGAGCAAATGATGAATGCCTTTAAGCGCCATACCCATCATCAACGAATACGTGGAATGGGTAAAGCTAAAGAGCTGCTAAAGCGCGCTTAAACAGGCTTTAGCCAATACATCTTGGGCGCATGTTGTGATACGAGTCCTCCGCTAAAATTGCGCATTCGTCGCAGTCTTTCCTTATCAACACCCGAAATTCAAGTAAAAGTCCTTTCTCGAGGGCTAAAAGGCATATCAACACATATTGATAGGTGGAGTTGCGAATAGAAAGGATGTATTGGGTGTCTTGGAAACTCTCATTGCAAAACAATTTTAAAATGATTGTTCATGTAAATTCTAATCAAAAGGTATTCAGAGAATTGCTGTTTTTGCTTAAGCGAGCGACAGTCGAAAAAACCTCATGAGGTCCAGAAAATCAAGCACTTCGGCTTGATCGTAGACGTAAATTCCTACATTCATTTCATTCATCCCCAGCTTTCCATTACATTTTTATCCGAAAATCTCCGTATTCAATACTCGAATGCAGAAACGCAAACACGCGGAAGGCAACGTTTTAACCGGTACGGTAAAGTGTACTTTGGCGACGTAGTCGTTGCTATGGTTTTAGCGACGCTTACATCAATGTTTGAAAGACCCGGTTAATCTGCTTAATCAAAGCAAAATGGTCAAATTGGGTCACGCCTTGCTCTTTGTTACTAGCGTCAGTTTCAACCTCTAGCCTCATTTTTTTACCAGTAAAAGTACCGGAACTTAGCCGAATAGCTAAGTGAAGCAGGTCGAAAGTTACTTTAAAATCAAATAAAGCGCTATTTTTAGCTAGTTCCACTGTATGTTATATGAACATGTTGCATATTTTATGTTCTGAGCTAGTAGTACCAATTCCATTAAATTTTCGCTAAGTGGCTAATTATTCAATGGAGTTGGTATAAGTATCTGTTCAGCCCTAGATGGCTAAAAGTGGTATTGGTCCCTTAATCGGTAAACAAGGTTTGGTTTTGCTTTCTTACTTTCATTCTCGCGTTATTTATTTTCTATTGTTGCTGGTGGCGTTCCCTGCATTCGGTGAGGGGGTTCTGCAGCTAACTGAGGGGGAAAGTACCCTAATTGATAAGAATTTGTGGCATGAGTTAGATAAGGCTGTTGATGTACCACATCTTCAGGCAATAGAAACGTTAGAAGACACTAGAAGTACGCTTCAAACTGCGCAAGTTATGCCATCACTGGGAGGTAAGTCGGGCGCTTATTTTACTAAAGTAACCTTAAGTATTTCCCAAAAAGGGCAGTATTTTGTCATAGTGAATGCGAACTTCATTGATGTAGGCTTAGCCTCGTATTCTTCGAGTCATCAGCCCGAGCCTACTTTTCAAGTTTTCTCTCAACTACGTGATGATGCCACTCCTCCTTTGCTTCATTTTCAAGCCATGACTGTGCAAACGACTACGGAAAATGAACAAGTAGCACTGTGGTTGCTTATCAAAGCGAAACAGTTTCCTACGCCTGTTTCCATTTCTGTTCTCGATAGCAGAGCGTTTTATCAATTTCAAAAATTCAATAATGGCGTTTCGATAGCAGGTATCACCGCCATGCTCATTTTGGCTTTGTTGGCCGTACTGATTTACTCGGGGACGAGAAAAAGAGTGGCGTTAACCTGCGCAGGTTATTTAGGGTTTCATGGGGTTGGCTGGGCAGCCGCATCTGGCATGCTCAATGACATTGTAAGTTTGCCCATTAATACCAGCTACTGGGGGATGCTCATTTTCCCTCTCGCTATTGCGTCTGCCGCACAGTTTGTTTCTGATTTATTCGAATGTAAAACTGACCATAAAAAGCTGTTTACGTTTTTGCGTTGTTTGAGTGTAGTGAGCTTTGTATTGGGTATTACTATGTGGTTTATGCCATTTACCTTAGCGTATTTGCTATCTCATTTACTGGCCATGTTTTGGATCGTACTCACGATAGTTGTCGGTGTGGGTATGCTTAAAAAGAATGATTTTAGAGCCAAGTACTTTTTGGCGGGAAATCTTCTTTACAGTCTGTCGTTAGGATACTACATCGCGGCTCACAGCTTGTATTTTGGGGAGCTGCCATACCCTGAATCTGCCGTAATATTTGCGTTGTCATTAGACTGCCTATGTCTTTTGCTGTGTTTAACCGAATGGTTCAAATTAAAACAAAAGGAGTTTGCCCGAAACCAATACTTGTCACGAATTGATTCGATGACACAGCTAGGAAATAGGTTTTCCCTGTCGGAGTGTATAGGGCATATCGCTGACGACTACGTCATTGTTTACATAGATTTAGATGGCTTGAAAAGTATTAATGATAGAAACGGGCACGATGAAGGTGACAAACTCATTATTAAAACGGCGAGCCTATTACAGCAGTCGTTTTATTCATTGGGTGACGTGTTTCGCTCTGGGGGGGATGAGTTTGTGGTGGTACTACAGGCTACCTCGGCTCATGGTATTCAAAATGCGGCTGATAAAGCATTAGCACTAATGTCACATTTATCTATTGAGCTAGGCGAGCAATGGCATGATGCGGGGGTTAGCTTTGGGATAGCGACGAGCCTTGAAGCTGATCAGCCTTCAGAATGCATATCATTAGCAGACAAACGAATGTATCAACACAAAGCAAAAACTAAGTATACAACCCCCTAGTTATACCCAAACTTAAACCGAGCGCACAACTCCAATATTACGTTTCATTTGTCATTTCACTCATCTTCAAATCCCCATTTTATGCAGGTTTGAATTGTTACCTCACGTGAACGTATCAGTTCTTCTTTAGCTATTTACATTCCTCTTTCATGTTTAAAATTTGACCACCAATCTGATTGTGTTTAAATTTGAGTTGAACTCAACTCAGTAGAATGGATTCAAGGGGACTTATGTCAACGCTTAAAACAAAGAATATCGATAACGCATATGCTGCAGGGGACAATGCTGGTAAATATCGACAGACCCAGAGTGAGAAGGTCAAGTTGATACCGGAACATGTGACACGAGCTGATCTAAAACAGGTGGAAAAAAACGGCTATATTGTCATCGATAACGTGTTGTCGAGCGACGAAATTACGACGATCAAAAATGCAATTTTGCCTTTGCTAAATGAAACTGGCAGGAATTCATTTGAAGGATACAAAACACAAAGATTGTACGGCGTTCTGAACAAAACCAGAGCACTGGACCGCTTGGTTGATCATCCGCGCATTCTTGCCTTACTCGACAAATTATTTATGCCAAATTATCTTTTGTCCCAATTGCAGGTCATAAATTTGTTGCCGGGCGAATCTGGGCAGCCATTGCACTTTGATGATGGCTTTTACCCTATCTCTCGGCCTCGGGCACCGTTAGGTGCCGCTACCATTTGGGCAATTGATGATTTCACAGAGTCCAATGGGGCAACTGTGATCGTGCCAAATAGCCACACATGGGACGACAACCAAAAGCCCACAGCAGAACAAGCGAAATCAGCAGTCATGAAAGCAGGGTCTGTACTCTTTTATCCCGGAACGTTTTGGCATGGTGGTGGTGCAAACCATTCAAGTGGTAACCGCCTTGCGGTTACTTGCCAGTACTGTGAGCCATGGTTGCGTACCCAGGAAAACTACTTTTTGGGTACGCCATTAAACGTAGTCGCGGAATTGTCAGAGGACATACGCAGAATGTTAGGGTTTTCCATTCACCCTCCGTTTATTGGAATGGTCAATGGCATGCATCCTAAAAGACTATTAGAGAATATGTGATGGAAGGCAAAGCAGCGAAAAAGTCCACTAGAATGCGCTTATTAGAAGCGGCTAGGGTTGAAATTGTTATCGGCAATGGGGATTTAGACGTTGCGAATGTAGCCAAACGGGCAGGGGTCTCTGACGGACTGACATACTATCATTTCGGTAATAAAGCTGGGCTTATCAACGCCATCGTAAATGAATTTTACCACGATTTTGACGACAAAGTTGCAGGTGTCCCCTTTGATGGTGACACTTGGAAAGAGAGAGAAAAAGCACGGATTCATGCCATGGTCTCGTTATTTTATGATGATCCCGTTGCAATGATTGCAGCAACGCGGCTACGAACCGACCCTGCGTTTACCAAAGAAGAATGGCAGCGCAATGACAGGTTAGAGCAATTAGGCGCAAGAAACATCGCCGATGCCCAGCGCAAAGGCGAAATCGATGAAACGTACAACCCATTAATGTTAGCGTCAATGTTGCTTTCTGGTGTGATGTCAGGTGTTAGAATTGCACTCACCACCAAACCCCCTTTGCCAGTTGTTACAGCCCAACAATCGGTATGGGGATTTGTCGAACGAGCTGCTGGTCTCAAGGGATAGATTTATAACTGAGCAACCCTGACAAGAGCTCAGCTAAATATCATGAGGGCAGTATACTGAAGACCGCTAATGAGCTTAATATCATCAAGGGGCAGAGACGCCGAGGGCGCAGGTCACTTAATTTTGACCAGGCGCCATTTGCACCTTTCGCTGAGGGTTCAACTCAGCGTCGTTCGTAAAGCTATTTGAAGTACTAGATTCTTTAACGTTTTAATTTACATTAAGGCTTGGAAAGTAAAGGCAAAATGCGCTCGGCTATTAATTGCTGCGTAACATCTTCTCGCTCGTGGGCAGTGACCACCACCACAAGATCAAAGTCTGGCACTAACAGAATATACATACCGCCGCCTCCTTGTGCTGAAAAAGCATGGTGCTTTTTACCCTTTAGTGCCAAGTCGGTTCCCCAGAAAAAATAGCCATAACCTTGATTTGATACTAACTCACCGCCGCCGTAAATATCGTCATCTCCGGTCAATATTTGCCTGCTGGTGGCGCGTTGCAAATACGCTTCAGGGAGAAGTTGTTCCCCCTTCCATTTACCGTTGTTGTCAATGAGCAGCCCCACTTTAAGCATATCTCGGGCGGTCACGCTTACCTTCCATCCAGACTCAGGCAAACCACTGGGCGCTAAGCGCCAATCGTAGTTTGTAATACCTAGCTTGCCAAACAACTCAGTGCGGATAAACGCTTCAGCTGAACCAGGCACTACAGCCTCAATCACTTGCATTACAAATTGAGGGCCTGTACCGTATTTAAAAACCTGTGTTTGTTCGGTGACAGGCGCACTGTCTTCTAAAATAGCTTGTATTTCACCTTGTCCTTTAACTCGCTTTAGGTTCGTCGCCATGGCATCCCACCCCTCCTCAGAAATATCGATACCTGTGGTCATAGTCAATGCGTGGTGTAGCGTGATGGTTTCTGCGCCTTTAACAAGCTTGGTGCTGTCGATATCGTTTAGAAAACTAATTACCGGTTTATCTAAATCGTCCATGGATAAATATCCCATTTGAATCGCTCGGCCTAGGGCTAATGAGGTATAACTCTTGGTGGCCGAAGATTGCGGATGAGGCAAATCGACTCTGCCCCTTTTGTAGTATGACTCAAACACCAAAGTGCCACCTTTAGCAATTAATAGACTGTCGTATTTACCGTGATCACCTGCTGCCAGCTCTTTGGCGAGTGTTATTATTGCCGCTTCTTCGATAGATCTGTTACCTTCATCGGTAATTGCATGGGTAGCTTTATGGCTGAATTGGCCTACGGCGATACCGTCACCTAAATCAACGGGCGATGTATCTATGTAAGGGGAATCTAACTCAGGGATATCCATAAACCGTTTTTCTATTTCGGGCATTCTCCAATGGGTAATCAGAGCTTCATCGGGAGTCGCTTTTGGGGGGAACGTTCGTTCTTCCCCAGCCCATACCGTTGAAACATTTGCGAATCCAAAGCTGCATACAATTGCGAGTAAAGCGGTTGCTTTTATTGTCATGGTCATACTATCTCCTTGTTGTTTTCGTTGCCGCGTTAACGTGCAAGGCGACACCTAAGGGAGCGCAAAACGCGCAAAACACACAAAAGCGTACGGTGTCATTGGCACATAAACGCTGTTAGCCACCACGCTAACGAACTGAACAAGATATACATGACAAAAGCCTGATTTTTTGCTGATTTCTGCGTGTTCAGCAAACACCTTATTCTGATCAATGATTTATAGTGGTACGGTAATAAAAATTAATCAGGCTTTTGCATGCCTGTTTCATGTTTATTTACGGGTTAGAGGGTATATGACCGAACAATATTGGATTGGTGACTTCTTTGTTAACTTGCCAAGAAACCAAATAACGCACAACGAACATACCCAAACACTGCCACCTAAAGCCCTCGCCGTTTTAACCTACCTCGCTAAGCATCAAGGCGATGTGGTAAGCCAAGAAGATTTACTGAATCAGGTATGGAAAGACACAGTCGTCTCGCCCAATTCTCTACAGCGTTGTATTGCGCAGCTAAGAAAAGCCTTCGGCGATGATGGCAAGGCACAAGGCCTGATTAAAACCCATGCTAAAAAGGGCTACAGTTTAGAGGCTGCTATTCGCTGGGAAGATCTTCAAAAAGGGAATGTTATTGATAATGTGGCATTGGATAAAAGCCCTCCTAATCACCACGCGAAGCCCGGCACCAATAAAGTCGTAAAAGCAGGGTTTAGCGCCAAGCACATCTTCGTATTAAGCTTATTTACTGTGCTTGTGTTTGCGCTAGTGATTAGTATCACCAGTACTCTATGGCCTTCCTCCGTACATAATCTTTCGCCTGCTAGCCCACTGCTCATTAACGATATTCGATTGCTTACATCAACCGATAACAGAGAGCTGGCCAGTACGTATTCACCCGATGGGAAATTCATCGTATTTCAGCGCTTTCCCGAGGTGATGTGCACAAGCCATTTATGGGCAAAAAACATCGAGACTCAACAAGAGTTCCAACTGACTCGTGATTTAGGCTCGTATGGTAATCTCGCTTTTTCTGAAGATGGCACTTCACTCACTTTTGTAAAGCAGAACAACTGTTCAGCGCCCGCCTTGCAGAAAAAGTGCTTTCTATTACAACAGCTAGATTTTGAGCAAGCATTGCTATCGCCACAAACACCGACTACTTTAATGGAATGTAAGCACACTGACATTAAAAGCCCAACATGGTTGAGTGCAAATGATATTGCGCTTTTGCAAAAGGAGCAGGGGCGCTGGAAGTTAATTCGCTATTCTGTGAAAGCAGACAAAAGCGCATTACTGTATGAGGTGAATAATGGCAGCGTGGTGTCTTACGACTTCTCAAAAAAACATAACGTCATTGCGCTTACCTCCGTGCACGAAAGCGGTAAACTCTATATCGAAAAACTGACGCCAGAAGGAGCTCTGCTCTCTAGTAACCCGATTAATTTTCGCGGCGAGATCCCGCAATATGGCACTATTTACCCGAACTTTTCCCCGATAGAGGGGCACCTAATATTTAGCACTGGCAAGCAACTGTTCACGGTATCGTTTGACGGTGATATTAGCGCCATAAGTATGCCACTTACCGATGCTATAGGTACGCCCCTATTTCACCCCAACGGTAAAAAGATGTTAGCCATTAAGGGGCATTATGACAGCGACATCGTCTCTGTCCCGTTATCACAATTCTCTTACTCTCATATGCAACAGACTGACACTTTAGGTGCCACTGTTGAGTATGAAACAGTCGTGCGCTCTATGCAGGAAGAAGACCGAGCAAGGTACCAACCCAATGGAAACCTTATTGCCTACTACTCTGAGGGGGATGGCACATCACAGGTATGGACAACCAACTTAGCGCAGGGCAGTGCTGCTTCACGCCAGAAAGGTTTAGCCAGCACCGCTTCACACAACGACTTTCCCCACAATGCCGCACACAATGCAGCAGACAGCCATTACACAAAACAGCGTAGCCAATTTCCTACCAATACCTATGTGCGAAACATACTGTGGGACGCAGATGGCCAAAGCTTACTTGTGAATGCGTCATCCCAACTAACACGCCTTTATTTAAACGGCGCAGAAGAAAGCATTTCACTGAGTTACCCAGTGAAAAGCTTATTCCACTGGGACAGCGTGAGTAAAACGATTATCGCCAATATTCTCTATCGCGGAGTCAGTACTTTGGTAGAGCTGAATCTCAGCAACAGTGACTTTAGTATTTTAACCAATCACGAAGTCACGTGGGCTGCAAAAACCGATCGTGGCGAACTGATTTATAAAGACAATGCAGATAGGTTTTGGCTATCCGGCGCAATTGAAAACACACTTATACCCGAACTGGCAACACAAGGCAGCCATCAACACTTCATCGTAAAAAATGACGTTATTTACGGCATAAATGACCAATATCAGCTGTGGAAGTACATGCTCGAAACCGCCTCGTTCGAGGTACTTGGCCAATTACCCGATACGGTGGATTACATTACCGATATAAACGACAACGCCATACTAATAACACTTAGAGTGGCAGCAAGAAAAGACGTGGTAGAGCTATCAATAGAGTAGGTGGCTGGGTCCGTCATTAACTAGCAGAATTTCACCTATAAACAATAAACCCTCCGAATTGGAGGGCTTCTTTTGCATCTAGCAGCTTATACAAATACCGATCAAGCGATTAAACCTGCGCAGCTTAAAACTCGCCGCGTTTACGACCCCCTTAAGCTTCAGCACACCATCACCAAAGGCTTGGTGGTAAGCATTTTTATCATGGGTGTCCATGTGATTTTTTGGTGTCCATGTAATTTTTTAGTGTAATTAGTCTCGGAGCCAGACAATGCGATTGTTAAGCGGCATGCAGGTCTATGGGCTGAACGTTATCTAGATTGATGTTCTGCTTAGCTTGCCAAAGCTCATAGTTATCTTGCATGCTAAGCCAACTCTCAGGGCTTCGACCTAGTACCTTAGATAGTCGCAGTGCCATTTCAGGCGATACTGCACTTTTACCCTTTACCACACGATTAAGCGTCGAAGCTGCAACGCCAAGATGGGTAGCAAGTGTTCTGCAACTGATGCCATGTGGCTCCATATAGATGGATTCAATAAACTCACCAGGATGGGGTGGGTTATGCATATTCATTAGTGATAATCCTCGTAATTTAAGATGTAAGCATTACCGTCCTTGAACTCGAACGTCACTCTCCAATTACCGTTAACTGATATAGACCAAATGTTGGCCCTTTCCCCTTTCAGTTGGTGAAGTGAAAAGCTAGGAAGATTAACGTCATCTATGTCTTGTGCGGTATGGATAGCAGCTAACTGCATACGAAGCTTCTTCGCGTGCTTTGCTTGAATGCCTGATGTTTTCCCTTTCTCGAAAAATAACTTCAGACCTTTATGTTTAAATGACTTAATCATGGCTCAAGTGTAGCGCATTGCGCAACACGCTTCAACTTTGTGGCGGTATTACAGCGACAACCTGCGTTATTTTGAATTGTTATTCATTCTTTCAGGCGGAGGCGTTTAAACTGCCTCAATCTAATTATCTAAATGATAAGCGCTGCACATACTTTGGCGACGTTGACGCCGCTTTTACCCTTCTCGCGACTCATACTTTCCCGATGACGATAGTGACTTGTCAGACGGCCAGACAGGGATGTCTGGACAAGGCGTGTTGGTTTACAGGCGATCTGCATGGATGCAGAAAGGTAGAGCAATGCAGGGATCAATTGCCGAGATGTTTCCTCAAGCCGCGGGACGCGGTTTGAAAATACGTCATGGATGACGTGGGCGAAGCCCATAAAGTGGCTGAAAGCGATAAATAAGCGAAGCGCATAAGGTGCACCTAGTGCAGAACGTGGACAATTAGAAATGTTTGGATGGATCCATGCGTTGATGAAGAATACGCGCCACATTAATGCCTTCATCACTTACTTGATAGAACACAATATGCTTTTCTACAGGAAAGCTTTTTGCTCCATGATAAACATCATCTCTTTCTCGACCAAAATCTGGATATTGAGCTAGTTTCGTTAATGCGGATTCAATGGTTTGGGCATACATCTTTGCCTGCAGACTTCCCCAAGCCTCAATCGTTGTTGATATTATTTTAAATAGATCATTTTCGGCTAGAGGGGATAGTTTATAGCTCGGCGTTGTCATTATTGTTCGCTGACTTACTAGCTACCGAGTGAGAAGCTTGTTCAAATATATCCATTACACTGCTATTTGATGATTCGCCAGCAGCTAGCTGCTCGAAGCCCTTAGCGACTTCTTCGCGTAATATTTTCAGTTGCTGGTCTTTAGCAACGTCTTTTTCAAATAACAGCCTCAGACCATCACGGATCACTTCACTTGCGGAGGTATACAGACCATCAGATACTTTCTCTGTGATCCTTCTTTCAAACTCTTTACCTAACGTAATATTCATCACTAACACTCCAATCATTGATGCTCATATTATGCTTACGATATGCACCTGATTCAAGTTTTCGTAGAATAAAGCGGCTAGTAAATATGTATTCTTTGGCAACGAAGTCGCTGCTGTTGTCTTTATCTCGTCTCAACTTTTCCCGAGCATCGCAGGCTAATGTTGGGTCTTCTAAGCGAAGCGCATGCTTTGGCTTTTTCACGACTCCAATTTTCCATATTTTTTTTCGGCTTGTCAGATGTCCAGACATGGACGTCTGGACAAGGCGAAGTGCTTTACATGGATGTTTCCTTTCGCCGCTCTGACATGAAAGTCGATTCAAAATATGGATCAACAAATTGGTTGGAGTGCGGCCTTTCTTGCTTACTTCTTTCGGCTGTTGGAAAGAAGTGAGGCGAGCCGAGGGACGCGGTTTGAAAATACGTCATGGATGACGTGGGCGAAGCCCATAAGGTGCGCTTTGCGCATAGTGTGCGCAGCACATAAAGTGCACGTAGTGCATAAAGTGGCTGAAAGCCATAAGTAAGCAACGCGCATAAATCAAAGACAATAAAAAACCCGCCGAAGCGGGTTTTCTAAGATTTCAAAGCGGAGCTTTGAGAAACACGATTTACATCATGCCGCCCATTCCACCCATACCACCCATGCCGCCCATATCAGGCATTGCAGGTGCATCATCTTTCGGTGCTTCGGCGATCATCGCTTCAGTTGTGATCATCAAGCTTGCGATTGATGCTGCGAACTGTAGTGCAGAACGCGTTACTTTAGTTGGGTCAAGGATACCCATCTCTAGCATATCGCCGTATGTGTCGTTACCAGCGTTGTAACCGTAGTTGTCAGCGCCATTTTTAACAGCGTTTGTGACGACTGATGCTTCTGCACCGGCGTTAGCGGCGATTTGACGCATTGGCGATTCCATTGCGCGAAGTAGCAATTTAATGCCGTGTGTTTGGTCTTCGTTGTCGCCTTGAAGGTCAACAATTTTAGACGCGGCACGTACTAGTGCAACACCACCACCGGCAACTACGCCTTCTTCAACCGCTGCGCGAGTTGCGTGTAGTGCATCTTCAACGCGGTCTTTCTTCTCTTTCATTTCAACTTCAGTGGCTGCGCCAACTTTGATAACCGCAACACCGCCAGCTAGTTTAGCTAGACGTTCTTGAAGCTTCTCTTTGTCGTAGTCTGAGCTTGATTCTTCGATTTGAGCGCGTATTTGAGCAACACGGCCTTGGATCGCTTCTTCTTCGCCAGCACCGTCAACCACTGTGGTGTTGTCTTTGTTGATAACAACACGCTTAGCTGTGCCTAAATCCTCTAGGGTCACTTTTTCAAGCTCTAGACCGATTTCTTCAGAAATCACAGTACCGCCTGTTAAGGTGGCAAGATCTTGAAGCATGGCTTTACGACGGTCACCGAAACCTGGTGCTTTAACAGCAGCCACTTTAACGATACCGCGCATGTTGTTCACAACTAGCGTAGCAAGTGCTTCACCTTCAACGTCTTCAGCGATGATTAACAAAGGCTTAGAGGCTTTTGCTACTGCTTCAAGAGTCGGTAGTAATTCACGGATGTTAGATACTTTTTTGTCAACCAATAGGATGAACGGGCTGTCTAGTTCTACAGTACCGTTTTCTTGGTTGTTCATGAAGTATGGAGATAGGTAACCACGGTCGAACTGCATACCTTCTACCACTTCTAGTTCGTTTTGTAGAGACTGGCCTTCTTCAACTGTGATAACGCCTTCTTTGCCTACTTTGTCCATTGCTTCAGCGATAAGGTCGCCTACTTCAGTGTCAGAGTTAGCAGAGATAGTACCTACTTGGGCAATCGCTTTGCTGTCTGCACATGGAACTGAAAGGGTTTTAAGCTGTTCAACCGCAGCAATAACGGCTTTGTCGATACCGCGCTTAAGATCCATTGGGTTCATACCTGCTGCAACGGCTTTTAGGCCTTCAGTCACGATAGACTGTGCAAGTACGGTTGCGGTAGTTGTTCCGTCACCAGCTTCGTCATTGGCTTTAGAAGCAACTTCTTTCACCATTTGTGCGCCCATGTTTTCGAATTTATCTTCTAATTCGATTTCTTTGGCTACTGATACACCATCTTTAGTGATGGTAGGTGCGCCGAATGACTTGTCTAACACTACGTTACGGCCTTTAGGACCTAGGGTAACTTTTACTGCGTTAGCTAGAATGTTAACGCCTGCTAGCATTTTTACGCGAGCGTCATCAGAAAAACGTACTTCTTTTGCTGCCATGATATTAATTCCTCTAAATTTGGTTAACGGTTGATTATTCGACTACTGCTAGGATGTCGTTTTCGCTAAGGATCAATACTTCTTCGCCGTCTAGCTTCTCTGTTTTCACGCCGTAACCGTCATTAAAAATAACGATGTCGCCGATTTTAACGTCAACAGCTTTCACTTCGCCGTTATCAAGTGTGCGACCATTGCCGACAGCGATAACTTCACCGCGAGTTGATTTTTCTGCTGCTGAGCCCGTTAATACGATGCCGCCGGCAGATTTGCTTTCTTGTTCGTGACGCTTAACGATAACGCGATCGTTTAAAGGACGAATTGCCATTTTCAAATCTCCTGAAAATTCCAATGTTAATAAAGGTTTAAGTTGCCGATTACTCGGACGGTTAAAATGAGCATGGTTTTCACCTTACTCAGAAATTTGTTCTGCGGTCATAAATGGGGTTAGGGGAAATTATCTCAAGTTAAATCGTCAAAAATTTCGTGTTTTTTTACGAAAAGTGCATTTTTTTTTCATTTACCACGGTCTTGCTACTTAGCCCGCTAAGATTCATCGGCATTTTGATGGGCTGATGCTTGCGCCTACATGCCTTTATCTTTGTGAATGCGACCGAATGATTGACTGGCTTTAAGGATGTGTTTTTGGTTGTTGCGCTTGAATATCAGCAAAGCAAGACCAATCTAATGGTTATTAAACGGCAACACGCTACTGTGTTTTGCTGAGCAATTAGGAGTTAAATTATGGCTACCCCCCTTAAAATAGATATCGTTTCTGACGTGTCGTGCCCATGGTGCATCATAGGTTATAAAGCCTTGGATGAAGCACTAGGCAAACTTGACGGTAAAGTTGCAGCGGATATCACTTGGCAGCCGTTCGAATTGAATCCGAACATGCCCCCAGAGGGCCAAGAAATTGTTGAGCATATCACCGAGAAATACGGCATCAGTGTTGAACAAAGTGAGCAGAACCGCGAAATGATTAAGCAGCGCGGCCTAGATGTGGGTTACGAGTTTGGTAATCGAGGCGGTGGTCGTATTTACAATACTTTCGATGCGCACAGGTTGTTGCACTGGGCAGAAGAGGCAGGCAAACAAACAGAGCTTAAGTTGGCCTTGTTCGATTTGTACTTCAAAGAAAGTGGTGACCCAAGTAACCACGAGCAATTGCTCGCTGTGGTTGAGCGAGTTGGGCTTGATAAAGCCGCTGCCCAAGAAGTATTGACCTCGGGTAAGTACACCCAAGAGGTGCGCGAAGCTCAGCACTTATACCAATCTAACGGGATTAGTTCAGTTCCTGCGGTTATCGTGAACAACAAACATTTGATCAGTGGCGGTCAGCCTGCTTCCGTGTTTGAGCAAGCATTAACGCAGATTGCCCAAGAAGTGGAAGCCGAGAATGTGAGCGCTTAAATCCCGCCATTCGAGATTGCTGTGTCGATACGTCGTTAATAGATAAGTAAGTATTTGATAAATCAGCAATAAAGAAAAAGGAGCCTAGGCTCCTTTTTTGTTGAGTGCTTTTCTAACGATAACGACAAAGGTATCGACTAAGGTAACGATCAAGGTTGCCGCAGCTGCCTATTTACTATCCCAAGCGGTTTTATACAGCGCGATGATTTCATCTTTACTTGCCAAGCGTGGGTTGTTGTTCGGCGAGCCCGAGGCAAGGGCTTGTTCAGCCATTAACGCCAAGGTGTTATTGAACATATCTTTTTGTACGCCAAACTCTGCTAACGTTGGAACCTTCAATGTCGTATTAATAAGCCTGAGTTGGCTAAGCAGTGCTTGGTGCGCTTGGTTTTCATCTGCAAAGTCATTCACCAATCCCATATACAGTGCGCACTGGGCATAGCGTGTAGGGGCGCTGCTGATGGAGTATTCCGTGACGGTGGGCAGCAACATGGCGTTACTTAGCCCATGGGGGACATGAAAATGCACCCCCAATGGGCGGCTCATACCATGCACTAAGGCAACAGAGGCGTTTGAAAAGGCGACACCAGCAAGGGTAGCCCCGAGCATAACGGCTTCCCGGGCTTGCAAATCTGTCGGGTCTTGGCAGGTGCGCAGTAAATTCTGCCCAATGAGTTTCATGGCGGCGATGGCCTGCTGATCGCTAAACAGATTCGCTTTGCGACTCACGTACGCTTCTATTGCATGGGTGAGGGCATCAATGCCTGTATCAGCAGCGATGCGCATGGGCAAGCTCAGGGTGAGTTCGTAATCCACTATGGCAGCCATGGGCATCAAGCCTGGCCCCATGCATAGCATTTTCTCGTCTGTGCTGGCATCGGTAATTATGGTGGCTTGGGTCGCTTCTGAGCCGGTGCCTGCGGTGGTAGGAATAGCAATCACTGGCATGCTACGCATATGAACCGTGCGGGGCATTTTGTAATCGCGCATGGTGCCGCCGTGGGTCGCTAATAATGCAATCGCTTTGGCAGTATCAATGGCGCTGCCGCCCCCTAATGCTAGCAAGCAATCGTACCTTCCCTGACGAACCAAATGGACTGCAGGCAGGATGGAATCTTCACTTGGCTCAGCCATGGTCTCGCTAAATAGGCCGTAATCTATGTTTTGCGCTTTTAGTAAGGTAGTGATCTTATCGATATAGCCAAGGGTGACCATAGTGGCGTCGGTGATGATGCACGGGTATTGGCAGCCAAGGCTTTCAAGGGTCGCGGGTAGAGCGTTAATGGCGCCTGCGCCAATTTGCATGATGTTGGGTAGAGTAATCGTGGTCGTCATAGCGCTAATACCTCAATAAGTCATGTGTTTACGCTAACCCATGATCATCAGTAGCGCCATATACAAATATTGTATTGGGTATTTTTTAGGCTAATGGACTAAGTGTGAGTTTTACTGATAAGTGGCAAAGTGGATAGGGCATCGCACTGTGCCCAAATGACGAAAAAGAGCGACAAAAAAAGGAGCCTAAGCTCCTTTTTATTCAGTGTGATATGTCAGTAGACTTGGGGGTGCTTACACGCCCATGTAGTCGAGCATACCTTCTGCGGCTTCGCGGCCTTCGAAAATAGCAGTAACGACTAGATCAGAGCCTCGCACCATATCGCCACCAGAGAATATCTTAGGATTAGACGTTTGAAATGCATACTTTCCTTTAGCAGGAGCGCGTACACGACCCTTTTCATCCAGGATAATACCGTAGTCACCAAACCAGCCCGCAGGGCTAGGCTGAAACCCAAACGCGATAATGACTGCGTCAGCTTCAATGACATGTTCTGAGCCTTCGATGACAACAGGACGACGACGGCCTTCTGCATCCGGCTCGCCCATTTCGGTTTTCACGCAGCGTACGCCACACGCATTACCATTGGCATCTAGTTCGATATCCAGAGGTTGTACGTTAAAGGTGAATTCAACGCCTTCTTCTTTGGCGTTAACTACTTCACGGCGTGAACCAGGCATGCTGTCTTCATCACGACGATAGGCACAGATAACATCTGTGGCACCTTGGCGAATGGATGTACGTACGCAATCCATGGTGGTATCACCACCGCCTAACACCACGACCTTTTTGCCTTTCATATCAACGAATTCATCCGCTGATTTTTCAAACTTAAGGTGACGGTTAATGTTGGCAATCAAGAAGGGCAGGGCTTCGTAAACACCCGGTGCGCCTTCATTCGCAAAACCACCTTGCATTGGCTTGTACGTCCCCATGCCTAAGAACACGGAATCGTATTCATCAAGCAAGGTTTGAAAGTCGATGTCTTTGCCGATTTCAGTATTGAGTACAAACTCGACGCCCATTTCAGTGAAAATTTCACGACGACGGGTGATCACGTCTTTCTCAAGCTTAAAGGCCGGAATACCAAAGGTCAGCAAGCCGCCGATTTCTGGGTATTTGTCATACACAACGGGTTTGACGCCATTACGTACTAGAATATCCGCACAGGCAAGGCCAGCAGGCCCTGCACCGACAATGGCGACTTTCTTGTTGGTGGCTACAACACCTGACATGTCAGGACGCCAGCCCATCTGAAAGGCGGTATCAGTAATGTATTTTTCAATACTGCCAATGGTGACGGCACCAAAGTCATCGTTTAAGGTACACGCGCCTTCACATAAACGGTCTTGTGGACAAACACGGCCACAGACTTCAGGCAAACTGTTGGTTTTGTGAGAAAGCTCAGCCGCTTCTAAAATTTTCCCTTGGTTGGCTAATTCAAGCCACTGAGGGATAAAGTTATGCACTGGGCATTTCCATTCACAATACGGGTTACCGCAATCTAAACAGCGGTCAGCTTGACCCTCTGTTTGCGATTGGGTCAAAGGCTGATAGATTTCAGCGAATTCTGCTTTACGAACAACGATCGGCTTTTTCGGCGGGTCGATACGTTCTACGTCAACAAATTGGTATACGTTTTTAGACATATGATTCTCGTCCTGCTACTTATTGGGCCTGAATGCTAAGTTCTGATGATGAGCGACTAATGTGCCCCAACAGATTTTTCACATTACTGGTCTTAGGCTTAATTAAGCGGAATTTAGACAACACTTCATTGAAGTTGTTGAGTAAGCCCATGGCGTACTCGCTGCCTGTTTCTTCGTAGTGTTGATTGATGAGGCCACGCAAGTGCTCAGACAAAATAACCTTGTCTTCAATGCCCATAATCTCCACTAGTTCAGGGTTGATACGATGTTCAATATCGTCTAATTCATCCAGAATGTAGGCAAAACCACCTGTCATACCGGCACCAAAGTTCACGCCAACGGCGCCAAGGACCGCAACAATACCGCCTGTCATGTATTCACACGCGTTGTCGCCTGTACCTTCTACAACCGCGACAGCACCTGAGTTACGGACACCGAAGCGCTCACCTGCACGTCCCGCAGCGAACAATTTGCCGCCTGTTGCACCGTACAAACAAGTGTTACCCATTATCGCGCTCACATGTGGGTCAAAGCTGATGTTGGTTGGGTTACTGATAACCAATTTACCGCCTGTCATGCCTTTGCCTACATAATCGTTGGCATCGCCCACTAGATGCATTTCAAGGCCACCCGCGTTCCATACACCAAAGCTTTGACCGACTGTACCGGTAAGCTGAATGTGAATAGGCGCGTCGTGCATGCCTTGGTTGCCATGTACTTTAGCAATAGCACCAGAGAGCATGGCACCCACTGAACGGTCAGTGTTGCGAACGTTGTACTTTAACGATGCACCGCGCAATGAAGCGACTGCACCTTGAGCGTCATTTAAAATTTGTACGTTCAAGTCGCCTTTATCCAGAGGGTTATTGGCAATTTCTGAACAGAACAACTTGGTATGCGTACCCGCTTTTGGCTTAGCCAAAATAGGGCTTAAGTCCAAATGGCTTTGCTTGGCGGTTACACCAGGCAGTATTTCAAGCAATTCCGTACGCCCAATCAAGTCATCAAGCTTGGTTACACCAATAGATGCCATGATTTCACGCACTTCTTCGGCAATAAACTTGAAGTAGTTCATTACCATTTCGGGTAAACCAATGAAGTAGTTTTCCCGTAGTTTTTCGTCTTGAGTTGCTACGCCTGTCGCACAGTTGTTCAGGTGGCAAATTCTTAGGTATTTACACCCTAACGCCACCATTGGGCCGGTACCAAAGCCGAAGCTTTCAGCCCCCAAGATGGCGCCTTTTATTACATCTAGACCGGTTTTAAGGCCGCCGTCAGTTTGTACGCGTACTTTATGGCGTAAACCGTTTTCAACCAGCGCTTGTTGGGTTTCAGCAAGGCCAAGCTCAAACGGACTACCAGCATACTTAACAGACGTCAGTGGGCTTGCACCTGTGCCGCCGTCATAACCTGAAATGGTAATCAAATCGGCATAGGCTTTAGCAACACCGGTTGCGATGGTTCCCACGCCCGGCTCAGATACTAATTTCACTGAAATTTGCGCAGTCGGGTTAACTTGTTTCAAGTCAAAAATTAACTGAGCTAAATCTTCGATAGAGTAAATATCGTGATGAGGCGGCGGTGAAATAAGCGTCACGCCTGGCACGGCAAAGCGTAGCTCAGCGATGTAGCTGTTGACCTTGTCACCCGGTAACTGACCACCTTCACCTGGCTTAGCACCTTGGGCGACTTTGATTTGAATCACTTCAGCATTGACTAAGTAATGCGGTGTGACCCCAAAGCGACCGGATGCAACTTGCTTGATTTTGGAGTTTTTCTCAGTGTTGAAACGCGCTGGATCTTCACCGCCCTCACCTGAGTTTGATTTGCCACCTAAGCGGTTCATCGCAATCGCCAAGGCTTCGTGAGCCTCAGGGCTCAGTGCACCGATAGACATAGCAGCGGTATCGAAACGCTTGAATAAGTTTTCAGCCGGTTCAACTTCGCTAATATCAATTGCTGGACTTTGCGCTTTAAGGGCAAGCAAATCACGGAAGTGACTGGGGGAGCGTTCATTCACCAGTGTACTAAACACGCGATAATCGTCGTACTTACCACTGACAACCGCTTTTTGTAAGCTGGTGACAACGTCTGGGTTGTAAGCGTGATACTCACCGCCATGCACGTATTTTAATAAACCACCGTGATCGACAGGCTTGCGTTTTAACCACGCCACACGGCTTAAGTTAATTTGGTCTTGTTCGAAGTCTTCAAAACCAGCGCCTTGTAAACGACTTGGTACGCCTTGGAAGCACATCTTGGTAACGTCAGCATTGATACCAATGGCTTCGAATAACTTTGAGCTACGGTAGCTGGCAATGGTGCTGATCCCCATTTTAGACATGATCTTGTACAGACCTTTATTGATGCCTTTACGGTAGTTCAACACGCCTTGCATAGCGCTGACGCCAAGTTCACCTTTATCTGCCATTTGCTCGATAGATTCATACGCTAAGAACGGATAAATCGCAGTAGCACCTAAACCTAGTAATACGGCAAAGTGGTGTGGGTCACGAGCCGATGCGGTTTCAACGACTATGTTGGCGTCACAACGAAGTGATTTGTCGATTAAGCGACGTTGCACCGCACCAACAGCCATGGCTGCAGGGATGGTTAAGCGGTTCGCTTTAACATTGCGATCAGACAAGATAACAAACGCAGCACGTTTAGTTTTGACCAAATATTCGACTTCATTACAAATTCGAGAGATGGCTTTTTTCAGACCTTCTTCTGGCTTGTAGTTTAGGTCAACCACTTCAGAATAATAATGCTCAGCATTGTATTCGCGCAGTTGCTTTAAATCGGTATAAATTAATACGGGTGAGTCAAACAATACACGATGAGCGTAACCTGAGGTTTCACTAAAGACGTTTTGTTCACGGCCAATACACGTGGCTAACGACATAACGTGATTTTCACGTAATGGATCGATAGGCGGGTTAGTGACCTGGGCAAATTGCTGACGGAAATAATCGTAAATGGTGCGCTGTTTTGACGAAAGCACGGCCATTGGGGTGTCATCACCCATTGACCCCACCGCTTCTTGACCATCTTTCGCAAGCACTTTAACAATTTGCTGAAGCTCTTCGTAGCTGTAGGCGAACAGCTTGTGGTACGTGGCCATCATGTTGTCGTCAAACACACGTTGACCAATCAATGACGCATCGCATTGCTCCACAGGCGTTAAGCGACGAATGTTTTCGTCGATCCATTCGCGATAAGGATGGCGGCTTTTGA
This sequence comes from Paraglaciecola sp. QJM3NY_14, assembly GCF_056173245.1. Taxonomy (NCBI): domain Bacteria; kingdom Pseudomonadati; phylum Pseudomonadota; class Gammaproteobacteria; order Alteromonadales; family Alteromonadaceae; genus Paraglaciecola; species Paraglaciecola sp. QJM3NY_14. The sequence continues at coordinate 4,458,477 of NZ_CM149664.1, read as the reverse complement.
GCTCTTCATCAATTTCGTTAGAACGCCAAATTTTGCCGTTGTAGGTATCAACCGCCAGCATTTCACCTGGGCCTACACGGCCTTTCTCGACCACGTCTTCAGGTTTGTAATCCCATATACCAATTTCAGAGGCAAGTGTGATTAAACCATCTTTGGTGATGACATAACGTGCAGGACGCAGACCGTTACGGTCCAAGTTACAGGCAACGTGACGACCATTGGTCAACACGATACCGGCGGGGCCGTCCCATGGCTCCATGTGCATGGAGTTAAACTCGTAAAACGCGCGTAACTCGTCGTCCATGGTGCTGTTGTTTTGATATGCAGGTGGCACAAGTAAGCGCATAGCGCGGAATAAATCCATACCGCCAGCGAGGAACAGCTCAAGCATGTTATCTAATGAAGACGAATCTGAGCCTTCAGTATTCACAAAGGGGGCTGCATCGGCTAAATCAGGCAACAAGGGGGTAACGAATTTGCTGCTTCGGGCTTGCGCCCAATCACGGTTACCACGAATAGTGTTAATTTCACCATTATGAGCTAAGAAGCGGAAAGGCTGTGCCAATGGCCACTTAGGCAAAGTATTAGTGGAGAAGCGTTGGTGGAATACACAAATCGCCGATTGCATGCGCTCATCTGCCAAGTCTAAATAGAACTTTGGCAAATCTTTCGGCATAACAAGGCCTTTATACACAGTCACAAGCGTGGATAAGCAAGCGATGTAAAATTCGCTGTCTTCGCTCATGCGCTTTTCAGCGCGTCGACGTGCCATAAATAAGCGGCGTTCTAAGTCTCGTTTGCGCCATCCAGAAGGCGCATTAACAAAAACGTGCTCAATTTGTGGAACACCTGAAGCGGCTAAATCACCTAGTACAGAGTGATCTGTCGGGACCACACGCCAGCCAGCAACGCTCAATGTTTCGCGTTCTAGCTCTTCGTTCAAAATTTCACGGCCACGGGCCGCTAAGGTGTCGTCCTGATTGAGGAAAATAACCCCTACACCGTATTTTTTACTTAATTTCCAACCGTTTTCAGCGGCTATTTCTTTAAAGAACGCATCCGGTTTTTGAAGTAGCAAGCCGCAACCATCCCCGGTCTTACCGTCGGCGGCGATACCACCACGGTGCTGCATGCGATCCAATCCTTCAATTGCAGTGATGACAAGCTTGTGGCTGGCTTCGCCTTGGGTATGGGCGATTAGACCAAATCCACAGTTGTCTTTGGAATCATTAGGATTATATAAACTCATTGACGTAACTCCTTCAACCGACGACTGGTCAGGGTTGTGTTTTAGGTTGCTGCTGTATTTTTCTATAGCGCTCACGGGTAAACTTTGGCACACAAAAAAAGTGGCCTAATTGCGCCATGTCACGCTATGTATTCTTGTCGTTTTTATTATTGGGGATACCAGTCGAGTATCGAATATTTATACTAAGCAGGCCGTACAAAATACCGAGTTAAAATATATAAATCAATTGAGAAGTGCGAACTTGCTTGAAAAATCCTTACATTAAGTTGGGTGTTACTTATTAACTTCATGTTAAACAGTAGGTTAAGCCTATTCCATTTACTTGGTTATATCCTATGAAATAAAGGTAGTGTTTGCTGTAAAGTGTTAATAAATAGTTAATTTAAGCCTCCGCAAACACCCAGTTCTCCATTGCTATGAGAATAATTATCCAAAAAAACTGCATAAAAAGTACGCGTATCGATGTGGGAACACTGCTAGAACCTGCCAACAGCGGTGAGATATCTCATTTACACACAGAATAAGCCTACATGGATTGCCATCGGCCACCAACGATTATCAGTTGACCCTGTGGTCGAACTTGCTAGCATGTCGCGCTTACAGCCTTACATTCAGATTTGAGAGCGATACATGCAGCGAGAAGAATCAGTAGAACCTTGGGCCCTTCGATTCGCCCAGTTTATCAACCGTTTTGGCACCCTGCGTGTCAGCGTACTGTTCGTTATTCTGACCCTAGTGTTTACCATGACCGGTACGTACTTTTTGCGCATTTACATCATTGGTGATGTAAAGCTCGAAGACTTTATGAGTGCGATTATTCTGACCATAGTCAGTGCGCCATGGGTGTTATTTTTCTTCAGTGAGTTGGTTAAGCAGCTTGAGCGCTCCAGAGAGCACCTATCGGACGCTGTGACACAACTTGAACGGCTTCGCGAAGAAGATATTTTGCTTAGCCGAGAGCTACAAAACAATATTAAACAGCTAAATTACGAAATTGAGCAACGTAAAAATGCGCAAGAAGAACGTGAAAATGTATTTGTAGAACTAGAGAATGAAATTAAAGACAGGGCTGAAAAAGAAGAACAGGCTCTGCGTTTATCGACGTTATTACGTTCCATTATCGATGCCTCGCCTGATTTAATTTACTACCGCAATGAAGAAGGACAATTTGCCGGTTGCAACCGCGTCGCCGAGCAAATGACCGGACTAACTGAAGCTGAATTAATTGGTTTAACGCCGCACGAGGTGTGGGAAGAAGAGTTGGCTCGCCAAGTGGCGGCGAGTGACCAAGAAGTCTTAGAGAACGATGTCAGTATTACCGAAGAGATTTGGCTGCGCTTCGCCGATGGTCGCCGTGGGTATTTTGAAATGCGCAAGGTACCTTTTTATGACAAAGACAATAAACGCTTGGGATTATTAGCGTTTGGACGTGATATTACTGAGCGTAAACAAGCTGAGAATATTGTGGCTAAGGCGAGTAAAGATAAAACTAAATTTATCGCCACGATCAGTCATGAATTGCGTACGCCGTTAAATGGCATCGTCGGTTTAAGTCGCATGCTGCGTGACACCAAACTGGATAAAGAACAATTTGCTTGGGTCAGTACGATTTATGCCAGCGGTATTACGTTAGGTAACATTTTCAACGACATTATTGATATTGACCGCATGGGACGTGACAAGCTTGAGCTGTCTTTAAAAACCGTATCTATCAAAGATTTTACAGAAGAATTAAGCAGCATTATTAAGTTACTTGCGGCAGATAAAGGCCTTGCTTTTGATACCGAGATAAGAGAGCCGCTTCCTGATTTTGTCGAAGTTGATGGCACCCGGTTACGTCAAATTCTGTGGAACTTACTGTTCAATGCGGTCAAGTTCACGCAAAAAGGCAAGGTCAGCCTGAGTGTGGAAGCGCAAACCTCAGGCGATGGTATCAGCCATGTGACATTCCGTGTGGGCGATACCGGCGTGGGTATTCCGCAAACTGAGCTCGATAAAATATTCGCCATGTATTACCAAGTGAACTTGCCTGAGCATCAAAGTGCCACGGGCACAGGGATAGGTTTGGCTATCTGTCAGCAAATGGTCTCGCTGATGAACGGTGAAATTAAAGTCAGCAGTGAAATAGGTAAAGGTACGTGCTTCTCGGTGGAGTTACCCTTGCCCATTAGTAATCGTCCGATGCAAGTGGAAGAGTTGCAAGTACGTGGCCTGAATATCTTGTTGGTAGAGGATATAGAGCTCAATGTAATGGTTGCAAAAGCGCTTTTAGAAAAACTTGATCAGCATGTCGATGTGGCGATGACAGGTGGCGAAGCGATTAAAATGGTACGCGATAAACAATATGATTTGATTTTGCTTGATATTCAACTACCAGACATGACGGGCTTTGATGTCGCAGCTACGTTGCATGAAGAAAGCTTGGTGGAGCAAACCAGTATCGTCGCTTTGACAGCGAATGTGATTAAGCGCCGTCAAGAATACCTTGATAGCGGTATGGATGATGTTATTGCTAAGCCGGTTAAAAAGAGCCGAATCATTGAAGTCTTTAATTCACTCTTTAGTGAACAGCCGTATGAGTCCCACAAACCCAAAGATGAAGAATCTGATAAAGAGTTAGACGCAATATTGGATTTGGATTTACTGCAAATGTTAGTGGATACCATTGGCCATGAAATGGTTAGCACCAGTGTTAAAGTGTTCGAAGAGAATATGCCTGTTTATTTAGATATTTTGCAGCTCAGCTTAAGTGCCAGTGAAAAAGATGAAGTGTGCTCCCAAGCCCATAAAATAAAAGGCGCAGCTGGGTCTGTTGGCTTGGCTAGGGTGCAGAAAATTGCCAACCAAATACAGCAGGGCGACCACCCCGCATGGTGGGAAAATGTGCATGATTGGGTTGAAGAGCTGACCTTTGCCGCCGAAGAAGATATGAAAAAACTTGGTGACTGGCTAACTAAGCAAGATATAGACGATTAAGGAAGAGAGCAGCGAAGTTAGGTGAGTCACTTTATTTAAATCGTCTCTATTTGTCTAAACATCCCGTTTTATAGGGCATAAGCATAAATATAGCTTGTGCCCTTCGACCAGTTTATATACAATTCGCGCCGCTTAAAACAGTCACCTTAATTTTAGTTCCTTGTCTCCATACAGTTTGACTGTGCTGTCGAGGCTACAACCGTGAGGAGCAATATGATGCGTCATTACGAAATCGTATTCATGGTTCACCCTGACCAGAGTGAACAAGTTCCTGGTATGATCGAGCGTTATACCGGAATTCTTACCCAGAATGGTGGCACAATCCACCGCATGGAAGATTGGGGCCGTCGTCAATTGGCTTACCCTATCGACAAATTACATAAAGCACACTACGTACTTATCAACGCTGAAGCTTCTGCTGAAGCAGTTGAAGAGCTAGAGACTGCTTTCCGTTTCAACGACGTTGTATTGCGTAACCTTGTTATGCGTACAAAAGATGCTGAAACTGAGCAATCGCCAATGGCTAAAGAAGAGCGTCGTGAAAAGCGTGACGAAAGACCGTCTTCTGAAGACAAGTCTGCAGAACCAGAAGCAGCTACTGCTTCTGACGAACAAGAATAAGGAGACAAAAAATGGCTCGTTTTTTTAGACGTCGTAAATTCTGCCGTTTCTCAGCTGATGGTGTTGTTCAGATCGATTATAAAGACATCGCTATGTTGAAAAACTATGTCACTGAAAGTGGTAAAATCGTACCTAGCCGTATCACTGGAACTAGCGCTAAATATCAGCGTCAGTTGTCAACTGCTATCAAGCGCGCGCGCTTCCTAGCATTGCTTCCATATACTGATTCTCACAAGTAACCCTAGCGAAATTAAGAGGTAGCAAGATGGAAATCATACTACTAAACAAAGTCGCCAACCTGGGCGGCTTGGGTGACAATGTCACTGTAAAATCAGGCTATGCACGTAACTTCTTGTTCCCTCAAGGACAAGCTGTTCCTGCTACTAAAGCAAACGTAGAAAAATTTGAAGCACGTCGTGCAGAGCTTGAAGCAAAAATTGCTGAGCAGCTTGCAGCGGCAGAAGCTCGTGCAGCGAAAGTTGCTGAGTTGGCTGAAGTGACTATCGCTTCACCTGCTGGTGACGAAGGCAAATTGTTCGGATCTGTCGGTACTCGCGACATCGCATTGGCAATTACTGCCGCTGGTGTTGAGATTGCTAAATCTGAAGTTAAATTGCCTACTGGTACTTTACGTGAAACTGGCGAGTTCGAAATCGACCTACAGTTGCACTCAGAAGTAACGGCCACAATCAAATTGGTTATTATTCAAGAAGCTTAATTTAAGCCTGTTTGGATACTAAAAACACCGCCTAGTTGCATTGCACTAAGCGGTGTTTTTTTATGCCTGCAGTTTATTGATTATCGATACGGCGTAGCAGTTTTTGTTGCCATTCTGAGTCTAAGCCTATCGCATTGCTCATTTGGCGTAGTGAATCCGCTGACGTGTTTTGGTCAAAGTGCTGTTGAACAAAAGATGCCACTGATAAATTTGCATTGGGACGCTCAACAAGAGTGATGCTGTCTCCTAATGTAATTACCCCGTTTTCAAGCACGCGATAGTACCAACCTGTGATCTGCCGGTTTTTAATGAGCTCGACTAAGCCTTTTTGATTCAGTTTTTCTTCAATCTTCCAGCAGGGAATGCGCGGGGAAGTCACCTGCACTATAATTTCGCCAACGCGATATATATCGCCAATGTTGACGTTTTTATCATGCATATCGGTGCTTGCAAGGTTTTCACCAATGGAGCCCATTACCGCGGTCCTGTGCATCAAAGGGTGGCGCTTTATTATCGTTTCGTAACCACGCAGAGAATATTGGTGTAAAGCGCGCTCAGGGCCACCGTGGTAGCGTTTATCAACCTGAACGTCACCGACAATACCAAGGTGATTTACCTCTGCGCGCTTGACTGGTCGCTTATCAATGCCTGACGGGGCGTGTTTGGGGCCGATGGGGCGGGTAACACCTGCAAATAAACCTAGTACTTTCATATCGCTCTCGTTGTCATTGTCGCTAAACCCGTTGTACTCATTCGCATTTCTTTTTTGTAGCTTTAAACCTTTGTGAGGTAACCTGCGACTCACTTAGTAACCTAGCCAACGAAGATAGAAGATTGACTGAGTATTCGAACGTTGTTGCTGCTAAACATAAGTTTGCCACCGATGAAGAGCGGCAGCTACTGCTAGCAGTAAAAAATGGAAACCGACAGGCATATCATCAGCTGTACCATCAATATATTGGTCAGGTATATGCTTTGTGCTACCGGCTAACGGGAGATAAGGCGTTGGCAGAGGATGCATCGCAAGAGGTCTTTATTCAATTATGGCGGAAAATAGGGGATTACTCAGAGCAAAGCAAGTTCTCGACATGGCTGCATACCGTGACATCCCATATTACGATTTCGTATATTCGTAAGCAGCGTGGCTGGGTTCAGCGCATGTTTAATATAGAAGACTCAAGCGCCGCAAACGACGTTGCTGAACCTTCTGCCGGGGAAGTGGATATTGAAAAGTACGTGACCCGCTTACCTGAGCGCGCTCGTATCGTTTTTGTATTGCACGCCATTGAGGGGTACCGCCATGAAGAAATCGCGCAAATGACCAATATGGCAGTAGGAACAAGTAAGGCTCAATTCCATCGAGCAAAGCAGTTATTAGAGGAGTGGATGGGGTATGCATAAGCCAGATTTTGAACAGGTCTTGCAGGGAAAACTTGCCCAGCTCGACGCAAAAAAGCAACCTGAACGTGATTTATGGCCGGGCATAGAGTTGGCGTTAGTTAAGCAAGAAGACGAAGCGGGTAATGTATTCGACCTAAGTGAGAAGAATGCTCGGGCTAATAGCAATAATCGTTATTGGGCCAAGGCATCAGTGTTGGCAGCGGCTGTCGCTATGCTTGCCTTGGTAAGCTGGAAAGGACTGCTCCCTAGTGATGACATGATGAGCGGAGATGAATTAGTGGCTGCCTTAAGCGCTCAGCACGCAGAGCAGAAAAATGCGCTGTTAGTGCAATTTGAAGGGGAAGTCGCACTCACTGACAATTGGCAGCAGCAATTAACCGAGCTTGATAGTGCCGCTGAGGCGATTAAGAAAGCACTGCAAAACGAACCGAATAACATGGCGTTGTTGAAAATGCTGCAAAGCGTACATCAGCAACAGATCAACTTAATAGAACGTGTGCATTCACCCAAGTGGTCACAGATCTAGTCAGAATGTTAGGAGTGAAAAATGAAACTAATGATGCTTAAAGGGGCGTTCACAGTAATCGGTATCATGACTGTGTTGAGTGTTTCTGCGGGCGAACAGATCGATCGCACCGTTGAAGCAAACCCCAAGGGATATGTGGAAATAGAACACGTCAATGGACAGGCTGAAATACAGGGTTGGGACAAACCTCAAGTACAAGTGAAAGGAACGCTGGGCGAGCAAACAGAGCGGTTTGTGTTTGAACGCAGAGGCAACGAAGTGTTAATCAAAGTGAAAGTTAAAAACAGCCGCAAGCACAGCAGTCGCTGGGACCAGGATGACGAAGATCAGCTCGTGATTTTTGTACCGCGCCAAAGCCGCCTAAATTACACAGCCGTGAATGCAGATGTATTGCTCAGCGATGTTAAAGGAGGTGTTAGTGCAGAAACGGTTAACGGTGACATTAAGGCCAAGCAGCTGGCTGGACGCTTGCGTCTTGAATCGGTCAATGGCGACATTAACGCCAGCGAACTTCAAGGTGATGTGGCCATTCAGACGGTCAATGGTGATATTCGCTCAAGCAGCACCCTAGGCAGTGAAGATAGATATGAAACGGTTAACGGCGACGTGAACGCAGAATCCAGTAGTGAAGAAGTACGGGCTACCACTGTCAACGGTGACGTAAAACTAATGATGCAGACCGTTAAATATGCCAAATTAGAGACCGTTAACGGTGAGCTCAAAATCGCACTAGCACTGGCTGAAGGGGGAGAGCTTCACGCCACTTCGGTGGGCGGAGAAATTGATTTGAATTTTAGGGAAGGGGTTTCCGCGTTGTTTGACATTCGAGCCCACGCAGGCGGAAAAATCACTAACCGTTTAACCCAAGACACAGTACAAAAAGAAAAATACGGTCCCAGTAGCTGGTTAGCCACAAGTACAGGACAAGGCCAAGGTAAGGTATCTGTGTCAACCGTGAATGGTCGAGTGAGTATTTCGAAGGATTGATTCAACTGCCGCCCGAGAGGACAAGCTCGGGCAAAAATACATCGCTTAATATTATGAATGACTAAGCTACACGCTCAACCGAAATATGGGCTAGGCCAATTAGCGCTTCTTTATAGACTGATTCTTCTATCGGGGATAAAGCATCGATGGCTTGTTGAGAGGCTTTTAGAGCTTGTTGTCTGGTGTAAGTTAATGCTCCTGTTTGTTCCATAGTCTCTAAGATCGGAGCGAGGTTATCCATGCCGTTGCCCGTTTCAATGGCCTCGCGAATAATCGCGGTTTGCTGCTCATTACCATGCCACATAGCATATAGAAGCGGGAGGGTGGGTTTGCCCTCAGCTAGATCGTCCCCCATGTTTTTGCCCATCTCTTCACTGTCAGACGCGTAGTCCATGATGTCGTCAACAAGCTGAAATGCGGTGCCTAAATACTTACCATAGTCTTGCATAGCGTTTTCAATCGCTTCACTTTGCTTAGTCAGTACTCCAGCTAACAAGGTGGCAGCCTCGAACAAGCGAGCGGTTTTACTATAAATAACCTCCATGTAACTCTCTTCTGTGGTGTCAGGGTCATTACAGTTCATGAGCTGCAGCACTTCCCCTTCGGCAATCACATTGGTCGCATCAGACAATATTTGCATGACGCGCATGCTATCGAGGGTCACCATCATTTGGAATGAACGGGTATAAAGGAAGTCACCGACTAACACGCTAGCTTGATTACCAAACACTTCATTGGCGGTTTCGCGGCCCCGACGCATGGTTGATTCATCAACGACATCGTCATGCAGTAATGTCGCAGTATGGATAAACTCAATGATCGCAGCTAGTGTGTGGTGCTGCTCGGTCTGAATATTCAAAGCCCTTGCCGCTAAGACTGTTAACAGCGGGCGAAGTCGTTTGCCGCCGCTATTAACTATATAAAAGCCAAGTTGATTGATCAGCGAGACATCTGAATTCACCTGCTTTTGGATCAGTTGATTGACTGCGAGCATATCTGGCTCAGCGAGTGAAAGGATGTGGTCTAAATCCATACTTAAAATTCAACTCTGACGATAAGGTATTAATTAGCGTGCGATTTTACAGAAATTACACAGGGTATCCAGCAGACATTACGTAACAATTGCCCGCAAAGACGCGTAGAATATGTGTTGCTGCATATTTGAACAAATAAATTCAATTTGGTACTTGCGACGACTGGACGGTTCACGTACAATTCGCGCCCTGTTTTTGAATATATAGCGCTAAGATTAAGCGCAGAGCGGAGTTAATTATGTACGCGGTTTTCCAAAGTGGTGGCAAACAACACCGTGTGGCTGAAGGCCAAACCGTTCGTCTAGAGAAGATCGAAGTGGCTCCAGGTGAGTCAGTAGAATTCGGTGATATCTTGATGGTGAGCAATGGTGAAGATGTTAAGATCGGTACGCCTTTTGTAAGTGGCGGAAAAGTTACTGCTGAAGTAGTAACACATGGTCGTGGCGAGAAAGTTAAGATTGTTAAGTTTCGTCGACGCAAGCATTCACGTACCCAAATGGGTCACCGTCAGTGGTTCACGGAAGTGAAAATCACTGGTATAAGCGCTTAATAGGAGTTCGAACTAATGGCACATAAAAAGGCTGGTGGTAGTACTAATAACGGTCGCGACTCAGAAAGTAAACGTTTAGGTGTTAAACGTTACGGCGGTGAGTCAGTTTTAGCGGGTAACATTATTGTTCGTCAACGTGGTACTCGTTTCCACGCTGGTAACAATATGGGTATCGGCAAAGATCATACTTTGTTTGCTTTATCAGATGGTAAAGTTCAATTCGAAGTTAAAGGTCCTAAAAACCGTAAATTTGTAAGTATCGTTGCTGAATAATTAGCAATCTTACACAGTTTTAAAGACCCCGCTTGTGCGGGGTTTTTTGTTTGAGACGTCTTATTTATCATTTTGCTTGAATAAGACAAATAAGCACAGTTGTGGTGTAACACCGCAGCAACTGCGAAGTAGTATAAACTCTTTATACTCTTTACTTGAAAGTTGAGTTAACGATGAAATTTGTAGATGAAGCTGAGATCCGCGTAGAAGCGGGTGATGGCGGAGCCGGTACGGTTAGTTTTCGCCGAGAGAAATATGTTCCTGATGGCGGCCCGGACGGCGGCGATGGTGGTGACGGTGGAAGCGTCTACTTAGTTGCAGATGAAAACCTAAACACGCTTATCGATTATCGCTTTGAGAGATTTCATCGTGCTGAGCGCGGTAAAAATGGCCAAAGCGCTGATTGTACTGGCCGTAAAGGAGCTGACCTAGAAGTCAAAGTACCAGTAGGTACTCGTGCAACGGATACCGAGACAGGTGAGCTATTGGGGGATTTGACCAAGCATGGTCAGCGCCTAAAAGCAGCGCAAGGCGGCTATCACGGTTTAGGTAATGCACGCTTTAAAACCAGTACTAATCGCGCCCCACGTCAAAAAACACTAGGTACACCAGGCGATGTACGTATGCTTAAGCTAGAGCTTATGTTATTGGCTGACGTAGGTTTGCTGGGTATGCCAAATGCCGGTAAGTCTACCTTTATACGTAGCGTCTCTGCTGCCAAGCCAAAAGTAGCGGATTATCCGTTTACCACACTTGTGCCTAATTTAGGTGTTGTGCGTTTAGATGCCATGAGCAGTTTCGTGATTGCTGATATTCCTGGTTTGATTGAAGGTGCGTCTGAGGGAGCTGGTTTAGGGATTCAATTCCTTAAACATCTTGAGCGCTGTCGGGTATTGTTACACCTTATTGACTTGATGCCTGCCGATGGTTCAGACCCAGTGGATAACGCCAAAGCGATAGTGACTGAGTTAGAAAAATACAGTCCTAAGTTGGCCGCTAAACCACGTTGGTTGGTGTTTAACAAAGTCGACTTAATGTTTGAAGACGAAGCACAAGACCTGTGTAAAAAAATCGCGGATGCCATGAACTGGGAAGGTGAATATCACAGTATTTCCGCAGTGCAGGGCAAGAATACCAAAGAGTTATGCATCAAGGTAATGGACTTTATTGAAAGTTTACCCGAAGACGCCATTGAAGAATCTGATGACGAAGAAGTTGGCTTTAAATGGGATACTTACCATAAAGAGACAGTGGAAAATTATGAAGACGACGATGATTTTGATGACGACGATGATGATGACTTCGATGGAGACGACGATTTCGAAGTGATTTACCAAAAGTAATCCGCATATAGGTTAGCTGTGAGTGCTCTGTAAAGAGTGCTATGTTAAAAAGAGCTCAGCTAACCTAGGTTTACCGAGTAAATAGCAAGTAATGTAGTTGAAAAGTAAGGTGTTCTAGCATGGCAAAGATAGCTATGGTTGCTGCAATGGCAAACCAACGAGTCATTGGTCTTAATAATCAAATGCCCTGGCATATGCCTGCGGATCTAAAACACTTCAAACGTGTCACCTTAGGCAAGCCAATTGTGATGGGGCGAAAAACGTACGAATCAATTGGCAGGGCTTTACCCGGCCGCCTCAATATTGTTATCACTAGCGATCAGAATTATCAACTGGCAGATGCGAGCATTGTACATAGTTGTGAGCAAGCAATTGCTGTAGCCACGTCACATATGCACAATGACGGAATGCCAGAGCACGACCAAGAAGTGATGGTCATTGGCGGGGGAACGGTTTATCAGCATTTTTTGCCCCACGCTAATCGTTTATATTTGACCTTTATTGATCTAGATACCCCAGGGGACACTTACTTTCCAAATTATTCGGATGGTGCATGGCAAGAGATTGAAAGTGAATCTAACGACCCTGATGAGAAAAACCCCCATTCATATCGCTTTGTTACCTTAGCTAGGTAACCTCTTTGGCTGTTTAGCATCGTTGACTGAGCGTCCTACAAATGTAAACCAATACATATAACCATATGTTCATCTGGAAGTGATGCTAGGTATCAGCGTCAAAAGTGGGGTGGGGGCGTGATTAAAGCCATTGACGCCCAGCGCTAGATTGCCTCACATAGCAATCGGGATAAATGGCACAAACGATGCTCCGAATATTTTCGCTGACACTTTGCCCCAGCTTTTATCTCGCCACATAAAAGTAATTATAAGACCTCGCCATTGTTTTCTTTCTTTCGTCCCCCATTTTAATATCTTCAGAACGTACATTATTAATCAAAGAAAGTTGGAGAACATATGAGCACAGTGACTTTAAAAGGCAATCCATTTAATACCGTCGGCGCTTTACCAAGTGTTGGTGAAAGCGCGGCTGATTTTCGTTTAGTGAAAACAGATCTATCTGAAACGACCTTAGCTGATTATAAGGGTTCACGCTTAGTTCTGAATATCTTCCCCTCAGTCGATACCCCGACTTGTGCCATGTCTGTTCGTAAATTCAATGAGCAAGTGGGTAAGTTAGAGAACACCAAAGTGTTATGTGTCTCTGCGGATTTACCTTTTGCGGCCGCACGTTTCTGTGGTGCTGAAGGTATCGAAAACGTTGCTACAGGTTCAAGTTTCAGAGGTACATTTGGCACTGACTATGGCGTTGAGTTTGTTGATGGGCCATTAACCGGCTTGTTGTCACGTAGTGTGGTGGTACTTGATGAAAACGGAAAGGTTATTTATACCGAGCAAGTAACTGAAACGGCTGATGAGCCTGACTATGATGCGGCGATTGCTGCGTTGTAATTAATAATTACCTACTAAATTGGGTTTCATTGATATGACTATTTTTTGAAGCCTAAAAAGAAACGAGCCGCTATGCGGCTCGTCTTAGGCGATTACTAACGTAAGTCTGTAATTAAACAGGAACTACGTTGTTCGCACATGGGCCCTTAGGGCTCTGACCAACTTCAAACTCAACCGCTTGGCCGTCGTTCAAAGTTGCATATCCACCACCGCTTTTAATTTCTGAGTGATGAACAAATAAATCTTTTCCGCCGTCTTCTGGAGTAATGAAACCGAAACCTTTGTCCGCATTAAACCACTTAACTGTACCTTGACTCATAATCTACTCTACTTTGTTTAAAATATTGTTTGCAGAAAACCTGCGTTGACCATTGTATAGGTTATTTTTCAGTAAATCCGCTCAATTCCACGTTTACTTCATTTTTTTGCTCGCCAATTTTTCAGACTCCTTGGTTTTCATCAGCTGGCGTGTATTTTGCTCACAGCCCTAGTAGGTCATTAATTTACGAGGTAAAGGCGTCTAAAACGGTAGCGAGAACTAGTCGCAACCTTAGGCATCACGTGCACTAGCTAATTTAGCATCGTCTTCTTTAGACAGTGAAAATTTATACACACGCTATGTGTAAATCTTATAAACCTCCATCAATTTTCGCTCGAGTACGCATAGGTATTTAGAGCGAATTAAACTAAAAGGGAACATTATGTCTTATAACGCTTCGTCTTTATTCAAAGAAAATGAAAATTGCTGGCAAACCAGTCAAGCGGCTCATGCTACCCCTTTAATTGACGGAGCTAACTATTATCGGGCCTTACATAAAGCGATTTGTAATGCTAAACGCAGCATTTTCATTGTTGGATGGGACATTGATAGCCGCATTCGCTTATTGCGCGGCGACGAGGAAAAAAACGCCAGCGCCCCATCAGTGATAAGTGAGCTATTAAAATGGAAGGCAGAGCAAAACGAAAATATCAAAATATATTTACTGCGCTGGGACTCATCCCTAGCGTTTTTTAGCCAACGAGAGATGTGGGCAAAAGAAGTGTGGGACAACAAAACCCCAGACAATGTTAAAACCACTCTGGACAGCACCATCCCTATGGGGGGAAGCCAGCATCAAAAGATAGTCGTTATTGATGATGAAATTGCTTTTTCCGGAGGTATGGATGTGTCGACTAATCGCTGGGATACCCGGGAACACCTGATCGATCAACCCGAACGAGTAGGGCCCGACGGTCCCCATGGGCCACTGCATGACGTGCAAGTGCTTACCAGTGGGCCCATTGTTGAAAGTTTCGCTCAGCTTGTCAGGTGGCGCTGGGACAGGATAAACGAGCGAAAAGCGATCCCTTTCTCTCCTGTCAAAAACACAGGCCGCGAGTTACCTGCGTCATGGCCGGACAGTTTTCCACCTACCATGGGGGATTTGCCGTGCGCTGTGGCACGTACGATACCGTTTATGGATGGGGTTGAGCCTGTACAAGAAGTGCGGCGCCTACTGCTCGACCTAATTGCGCAAGCTAAGCGCTTCATCTTCATTGAAAATCAGTTCACCACGCGCCAAGAAGTAGCGGAGGCACTTAATGCTCGTTTAAAGGCGTGCCCAGAATTACAAGTGATAATCGTTAGTTCCTACGAGCCAAAAGGAAAGTTCGAAAGTGAAGCATATTGGGCAAGTAGGATTGATTTCAAACGTATTTTAGAAAACGGGGTAGATGAGAATCGCGTTAAAGTGACGTATTCGACGCTGACCAATGAAGCAGGTGAGAGTATTCAAAAGCGGGTGCACTCAAAGGTCATGAGTATTGATGAGCGTTATTTAGTGATTGGCTCATCCAATATTAGCAACCGCTCTATGAGTCTTGATACTGAAGTCGATTTAGTCTTTGCTGGAGACACAAGTCAGAACCAGCAAGATATTATACGCGTTCGTCATGATTTACTTGCCGAGCATACCGGTCGCACTATTGCGCAAGTGGAGCAGATTTTTGAATCGCCAGACCCATTGAATAACCTTTTAAATGACCAAGCGCCTCACGGATACCAACTCGCTGAAGTCCGCGATGATCAATTCACCAACAAGGCGTGGCAACCCGTTTTTAGTTCGTTATCAGATCCAGAAAAACCATTGATTGCACCAATTCAAATGTCCAACGGCAAAGTGGTTGGCGTCGGCAACCCCAAACAAAAAACCATCGTTTTCATGCTGATTGCATTACTGGTACTCGTGCTGGGCGGCTTGATTTTCTGGGCCGGCCATTCCATTCCTTGGTTAACCGCCGATAATTTAGAGCAGTTTTTACAAGACACAAGGGGCACAATGTGGGTCATTCCGACCATTTGTGTCATCTATATCATCGCTGGATTAGTGTTTTTCCCAGTGACGGTTCTATCCCTCGCGGTGGCGGCAGTCTACGGGCCAATATGGGGTCCAGTTTATGGCATGCTCGGCGCTTTGCTTAGCTCAGCAACACTGTTTGGCTTGGGCCATATCATGGGAATTAAAGGGCTGCGCAAAATGGGCGGAGCTAAAGTGCAAGCCGTAGATGATAAGTTTAAAGACAGCGGTGTGGTGGGAGTGGCTGTTATCAGGCTGATTCCTATTGCTCCCTTTAGTCTCGTTAATCTTGTCGCGGGTATTTCATCTATTGGGCTCGTGCAATTTCTGGCAGGTACATTCTTAGGCATGTTTCCTCCAATGATTGCCAAAGGCTTGGTAGGGGATTCATTAGGTAAGATTTTTACAAATCCTTCTCCTGAAACCATAGGTTATTTGGTAGCGGGTATCGCCTTCTGGGCGCTTATGATTTACGTATGCCAAAAGTTAGCACGCATGTATCAGTTGAAAAAAGCAGACGCGAGCTAAGATTTATGCGGATTGTAACTTACAATATTCACAGCGGCGTTGGGGTTGATAAAGTGCAAAGCTACGCACGTATAGGGCAGTTTTTGGCGAGTCAGTGTGTGGACATTGCGCTAATCCAAGAAATGGACACGCGGCCGCCCGAGCGCAGCATTCAGGATGATGTTGAACAAATATGTGCAGGGCACTTTACTCAGCTTATCTCGTCACCCGCTTTGCAAGAATCCAGCGGTTGGTATGGAAACGCTGTCCTGAGCCGTTATCCGGTACTATCCAAAAGAACTTTGGATGTCAGTCAAAGCGGGTTTCAGCCGCGTAATATTCAAGAGGTGGTCTTGGACACAAGTTTAGGCCCCCTTAGAGTCATAAACACCCACAAGGGACTGAAGAAACAAGAGAGACGCAAGCAATTTGCCTTGCTTGCTGAGTACCTACGGGAAAAGATGGCGGGCTCAAAAATACCCATTGTGTTAGGGGGAGACTTTAACGAATGGCAATTTATGACCAAGGCGTTCAAAGATATTAACCAGGTCTTAAATGAAAACCCTGTTCGAGCGACTTTCCCCGTCGCGTGGCCGCTGTTTAGGTTAGACCGGTTGTGGACATCCTTTGATTTGAGCCTTATGAAGAAGCGAGATGCTAACATCAGTAGTATCAGCGCAAGCGTGCTCAAAACGCCACAGACACGTCAGTTTTCAGATCACTATCCGATTTTGCTAGACATAGCACAAAGGCAATAGCGCGTTACTTAAAATCAATAAAGATGTTTGCCGTCAAACGCCCTTGCGCTGGATTGCTACTGATATCGGTTACTGGATTGATTAAGCCCGAGTGCAAAAGATTGCCTGGATAGATGATTAATCGATTTGGTCGATACTCAACTTTGTCATAAAGAGTAAACTGTTCGGTGGAATCGGTAATGTAACCCGCTGCAGGCTCTTCCATACGATTGATGAAGTGTTCGGCAAATTTCAAATAAGTCTGCTCTTTTTCTTCTGAAATACGCTCGAACTGAGTTGCATTGTCCCTAAAAAAGCCTGTTCCACCATGAGGGCTAGGACTGATGTAATAAAGCAAGGCAAAATAATAAGGCTGCACGGCATCAAAGTGAGGAATGCGTTGCAAAGTACTTAGATACTTTTCGGGTGTCGCAACCAAAGAGTAGTAGCCTGCTTGGGGTTTAAGTTGCAATGCTTTTGGTATGGCAAAAACTTGCGCTATTTGCTGGTATGTCGCTCGCAGTATCTCAATGATGTAATCTCTGGGCAGCTCTGTGCGAGTTCCTGGGTAATAACCGCTCTTAGCACTGCTAAAGCCGACATCGCCGCAGGCATTTACTTCAATATCTTCTGGGTTTAGCAATAGTTCATCAATAACAATAACCGGCGTTTTTTCAATGCCGATGTATTTAACACTAACGCTTCTATTTGGGTTAAGCCTTAATAACGATGCCATTAGCTGGCTATTTTGGTTCGGCAATAGTGACGGATAAAGTCGTTAACATCTGGCCAATTCGACACTTTGCGCTTCACATTATTTTTAATATTATCCAAAAAGCGCTGTAACTCATCGTCGCTCATCATGTCTACTATGGGATGGTATTGTTTGGGCATGATGCCTTGGCCCAGCATAACTTGTATCCATGATGTTTCACCAAATAACTCTTCGGCTTTTTTAAAGACTTTTCCGGTACCTTCGAATAATTGCATGCGATGGGATAGCGTATTGGGTATCGGCATGCTTTTGCAATAACGCCAAAACGGCGTGTCTGTGCGCTCTGTTTGATGATAGTGCAAAATAATAAAATCTTTAATATCTTCCACATCGGCGCGGCTTTGGGTGTTAAATTCATCTACATCGGCTTGTTCTATACCGTTTGAGGGAAACGTCAGCATCAAGCGTACTATGGCGCGCTGAAAAAGATGAATACCGGTGGACTCTAACGGCTCAATAAAGCCAGACGACAACCCTACTGCAATACAGTTTTTGTTCCAATGTTTACGCCGCGTACCGGTTTTATATTTTATAACCCTAGGCTCATTCAGGGTTTCTCCTTCAACATTGGCTAACAAAACCGCTTTGGCTTGCTCATCACTCATGTATTTGCTGCAAAACACTAAACCATTGCCTGTGCGATTCTGTAGCGGTATGCGCCATTGCCACCCTGCTTCACGAGCGATTGAGCGGGTATAAGGTACAGGATTTGGCTTGGCGGTAGTTTGTACCGCGACTGCGCTGTCGCACGGTAACCAGTGGCTCCAGTCTTCAAAGCCTGTGTGCAACGCTTGCTCAATCAAAAGGGCACGAAACCCCGTGCAGTCGATGAATAAATCACCTTCTACTACCTCACCAGAGGCGAGCGTTAGCGAACTGATGTCGCCTGAGTTTTCATTTAGGGTAACCGTTTGAATTTTACCTTCGATACGCTTACAGCCATGCTGCTGGGCCATTTTTCGTAAAAACTGTGCGTATAACCCTGCATCCAAATGATACGCGTGGTTTTGCTCTTGATTGGCTAACACTGCAAAGCGGCCCTCACGGGAGGCGAGATGCTCTGGCACATAATCGCCAATTTGTGTGACCATGCCTTTTTGTTTGCCTTTAAGCCAAAAATGTTGGAAACCTGCGGCCCAACACCCCTGGCCTAGAAATCCAAACGAGTGAATGTAGTCTTCGCCTTGGGCTTTCCAGTTTTCAAATTTAATGCCCAATTTGAACGTGGCATTGGTGGCCGCCATAAACTCTTGTTCATTTATGCCAAGTAAGCGATGGAAAATATGCAAAGTCGGTATAGTCGCTTCACCGACCCCCACTGTGGGGATGTCGTCAGATTCAATCAGAGAAACCGTTAAATTCTTACCCAGTAACTTAGAGAGTGCAGCCGCAGCCATCCAGCCTGCAGTGCCACCGCCAGCAATGACGACACGTTTAATCGGTTGTTTATCCATCTGTTTATCCTGTTTGTGCGACACGTCGCTCAGTTTATACTTTTAATTTATTCAGCAAACCTGCGCGGATTTTTTTTGCGTTGGGCAAGTCCAGCGGTAGGGTTAGCATGCCTTTGGCATCTGCCGGTATATGCGCATCTTTTATTGAGTCCGGCTCGAATACGTAATGCTCGAACAAGTTTTGCCACGCCTTTCGCTGAGCATCTGGCAGGCTGCGTAAACTCAATATGGCCAATTCAAGAGCCGCCTCGGGGCGCCCCAAATAAGCAGGGGTATCCCGCCACCAATGTGTAATTAATGCGTTGAACGACTCAAGCCCCGCCACATGGTGCCACCACATACTGGGGATGAATAAGGCATCTCCAGGAGCGAGCTCCGTTGTAAGGGATGCATCCAGCGCTTGTTGAAATTTGGGATAGGTATCAAAATCTGGGTTATCTAAATCCACTAAGCTGATGTCTTGCCCGCCTGGGGATAACTCCATTGGGCCAACATACAGATTTGCCACCTGCTCGGGTGGGAATAACGTAAAGCGCCTGCGCCCTGCAATGCAGCACGCTAGGTTATGGGGGAAGTCATAATGGGCGGCAATCTTGGTTTGGTTGCCTAACCAGATGCTAGTCAGTGGATTAAGCGGGTCTAAGCCTGCATTATTTAAACTGTTAAACTCTGGTAATACACTATTGATTTCAGTGGAGGCGACATAAAAAGTTGGCGGATTTTGCTGGGCCGCTTGTTCGAATAACTTGTCCAGCACTAGGTTCAAATCGACTTTTGAGCCTTGAAAGTTAAAGCCATTCATTTGTTCATTGTAAAATACGCGGCCGTTATTCTCCGGTGGGCCATAACAGGCAAATACCGGGTTGCCTCGGTATAACCCTCGCAAGTAATCGGCGGCGTGTTTACTGGATTTTCGGGCTTCTTTTACCACTGGCCAATCAGCTGCAAAGTCACGCAGCACTAGAGGTTCGTTCGAGCTAAATACAAAATCAGGAATATCGCCGGGATGGCAATTGGCGATCTCTTTAATGCTTGCTTGTTGACTCATACAAACTGACCCATGTTCGCTAATATACTGATGAGATTAGCGCCTTACATTGCGCTTTGTTTGGCATTTTTGCGATTCAATAGATGGCGTATATTGCCATGAGAGGCAATCTGCATATAAATCGCCTGCAAGTAACCTTTTTCATGCAGCTTACTTAGGACGTCTGCACTGAGTTCGCTTAGCTTGTCTTCGTTAATGGTGTAAAAGCCTATCATCTGATGACTAGAGCCATCATTTAGGCCCACCTCAAGGGTAAAAGACTCAAGTAGCTCGTGGGCTAATAATGCATCAATAAAATCCTTGGAGTCGTTTACACCGTGGTGAATGACCTCAAGCATATTGGCAACACTATCTAAATATGGGGTATTACCACCGTATTCTAGAAACAAGGCTTCTCCGTGCTCGGTGTTGACTCTTGGGTTGTCTAAGTCGATATGCAATACGCGCTGAGTTTTCTCTTGCCCCTCTTCTACAAAGGTTTGATTACCGATAAGAAATGGCTGGCGAGCAACGGTTAATGGAATATAAGCAGCGTCCCACTTTCCATCCTGTAGAAAGAGGTTTTCCTGTTGTTCAAAGCCAAACAAGACTACCGGGAAAAACGCTCCCGTGTTTGCATCTTTATTGAAAAAGATAGGGTAGTAAGTTTGCAAACTTTTAAATTCACTGGGAAAGGTGAGGGCGTACCACACATTGTCACCGTAATCGGCTGAACGCTCAGTGATAACCTTAATATTTTGATGCTCAATACTGTTGAGTAATACGTTATTGGCCATGTTAAACCTCGATTATTGAAAACACAGAGGCCGCTTTTAGCAAGATGCATCCAAGCGGCCTTTATTCGTTATGTGCGTTTTTTATCTTTTACGTAAGACAATATAACGGGCAAATGTCTAACGGTTAGAAGGTATAACGTGCACCTACGCTGTACCGAGCACCGGTTTGGGTAACATCTAGCACGTCAATCTGAGTACGCCCAGAGTTACGGCTGTATTCATTGGTAATATTAATACCTTGAATAAACACGTTTAATCCTTTTATCTGAGGTACGTCATAGCCGATATTGAAATCAATCTGGCTATACTCTTCAGTGTAAACAGGCGCTGGACCCACATCCCCTTGAAAGCCAGATACATAGAACTTATCACGCCAGTTGTATGCAATCCGCGCTGAGAAACCATTCGCTTCATAGAAGGCCACAAAGTTGGCGGTATCACTGATCCCTTGCTCGGCTACTTGATCACCAATAACGAAATTATCATATTCATTCTCGGTATTCACTAAGGTGTAGTTAGTGAACAAACCAAAACCTGTGTCACCAATCAAGTGTTGCAGCGTAAATTCCCAGCCATCAAAGGTACGCTCTTCTGAATCATTCACTGGGGTGAATATATCAAAGTTCATTGCGGCATCAGTGTTTGGGTTGCCAACAATGATAATGTTGCCACTGTCATCTTTGTACACATTAGGGTCAGTTGCGCCGTAAGTGGCAAAGATGTATTCGCGCTGGGCTAAGCCGTCGTTACCGACTGCCGCGAGTGCTTCAGTTTGATACGGGCCATCAGCAGGATTGACGATGTCAAACGTAGTTGAAATCGGTGCAGTAGAAATAAAGTTAGTCACGTCTTTGGTGAAGTAACCCACTGATGCATAGCTGCCTTCTGCGTAATACCACTCGGCGGATAAATCGATGTTGTTTGACTCAAGTGGCTTCAAGCCTGGGTCACCGGTATTACCTGTGCCGCCAGTAATACGTGCGCCTTGGTTCAATGTTTGCCCGCCAATCATGTCACCATAACTTGGGCGACCAATGGTTTCGCTATATGCCGCACGCAGCATGACATCTTCCACCACTTCAATATTGAAGTTAATGCTAGGCAGGGTATGCGTATAACTGCCTGTTCGGGTTTGAAATTCTTGAACGCCGCTGGCCAAAAGAGTGACTTCTGTTGTGCCTTCCCAGCGCGAGCCGTTGTATTCTGGCACGGCAGAGGTGGCGGTAATGTCCGTTTCTTCGTAACGTAGACCAACGTGAACATCGTATGGCATATCGCCAATTTCACCTTGGTAGTTGTATTGAAGATACACAGCGGTCATTTCTTCTTCGGTTAACTGATCCGTCGCTGCTGCGTAGTCACTAGACGGGCAGAATAACGAGCCGCAATCGCCGACTAAGGTGCCATCGGCGAATGATGCCGGTGTAAATAAAGCCTCAGCAGCTGAACGAATACCTTCAAAGTCAAAGGCAAAGTAGGTATTTAAAATGTCGTAGTTTTCAGGGCCGAAGTCGTTAAAGTTGCCACCGTCTACGTCGTCAAATTTGTCGTGAATGGTTTCACGAGGGAATAAAGCATCGTCAAACTGACCTGCAGTCCCTTCGCCGCCCCAGTTATTGCGCTGAACGTTAACTTCTTGGCTATGATTGCTGGCGTCGGTTAACGACACACCGAAATCGATACTGCCGCCATTATCGAACACATATTCACCGCGAAGTTGGGTTTGTTCGATTTCAGCTGTGTTGCGCTCATTGGTAAATACGCTGCCGGTGACAATCATGTCAGACGGTTGTATCGCGTTACCGCCACCTACTGCTAATACAGGGTAATCACCGGTAAAATCTGTTGCTGCTGAAGTACGCACAAAGCCAGCCATGGCCAACTGGTTGCTGGAACCAAGCGGGTTGTTTGGTGTGTTCTTAGCTTCTGAGTTATGGTAGTCCAGCTCTAGGCTTAGGCTATCGTTGACTTGCCAATCTAGATTGACACCGATTGAGTCTGTTCTGTCTCGCGTGCCAGCGTCAGACGCACCCATTGAAAGGTCAGTTGGCGTGGCATAGGTTTCTGAGTATAAAAGAGGTGACGCGATAGGGCCGTCAGACCAGACGTTTTCAGACGCGCCAAAGCCATACCATGCTGATACGTTGTTCCATTGGGTATCAATATCACGATTAACATAGGTGTAATCGACAGTCGCAGTAAAGTCATCAACAGGGCTGTATTGCAAGACTAACTGGGCGTTAGTTCGGGTACGTTGTTGCTCTTCAAATTGGTAAATAGTCGTTTGTGGAACGGAGTAAATATCATCATCACCCGGACGGTTCGTTTGGGTATCGTCTTTTGCTACGCCGCCCCATGCCGCATTGCTACCTGACCAGTCATTATCAGCAATACCAGGGAAGCTACGCCAGCCTGTTCCCACACTGGCTTTTTGGCTGCCACTTTCACGCTCTGAGTAACTGGCTGAAATAGCGACACCAAATTTGCCATCGTCAGACGTGTTTGAATATAGGCCAGACAATTCTGGCGTAACAGAGCCACTTTGCGTCGAGGTGTCATCAAGTGCCTGAGCACTGATAGTGGCATGCATACCTGGGTTATTAAGCGGGCGCAACGTAGTAATGTTAATCGTTGCACCGATACCACCGGTGGGCACATGTGCTTGAGACGTTTTGTATACCTCCACGCCGCTAACGCTTTCTGCCGCTAAGTTAGCGAAGTCAAATGAACGTTCACCTGTGGTTGTTGGCAGTTGGCGTCCATTCAACGTCACTAGGTTACGGGTCGGACCAAAGCCGCGCACCGTCACCTGGCTACCTTCGCCATTGTTACGGTCGATTGCGACACCAGAGATGCGTTGTAACGACTCCGCTAAGTTACTGTCCGGGAACTTACCAATATCTTCCGCGTTGATCGCATCAACAATACCTGTTGATGAGCGTTTAACGTCTAAAGACTTGATCATGCTGCCACGTATACCCGTGACGTTAATCACTTCAACGTCGCTTTCGCTCGCTTCTTGAGCTACAGCAGGTGCTAGCATAGTGGCACCTAACAGCACTGATATGCTGCTCGCGAGTCGTGTTTTATAAAATGTTTTAGCTTTCATGTGTGTTCCCGGTTGTCGATGAACGAGTTGGTTGTAAGCGCTTTCATTTACAATTTTAAAAAATGCACTTATGTAAGCGCTTTCATTTAGGTTAAGTTATTTGTTAATCCAGATCAACAAATAATTAACATCAAGCGTGATAACTTTTCGAAAATGCGGCAAGTTATCACCATTTTTTTTAAATAAAGCGGTCTGAAATAGTCATAATGCACTGATTATTGATAACTATTTTGCCGCTTGCCTTGTTTGCGTCACAAGACCTCGCATTTCGAAGTGCGAGGCCTTGTGTTACCTAGACCGTGGGCTGTAATCCGAGTGATTTAATTACTTAGCAGGGCAGCTTATGTCAGCATCACTGGCAGAGTCCGGTACTATGCGGATGTCAGACAGGGAAAGACTCATCGGGCCTTCTGAGCTGAGCGCAAAAGGGATCCCAACCTTGGAAAAGTCTATTGCGCTTAGGGTAAAACACGCTAAATCTACGCTCATGGTTTGCCATGTTTGTTTCTGTTTTTGTTTTAGGTTTGAGCTCAAATCTATGTCGCTAGCGCATGTTCCAGCGCAGTTAATTTGTAACCATACAGGGGCGTTGATGGCAGAATTCACTTTGTAGTCAAACTGCATCACACTGCTTGCTTCGGTGTAGCTGCGCAAATCCTGTAGGAAGTCATGATAGATGCGCACCTGACCGGCATTTGGCTGTAACCAGTCTATTTTGAATGCATCTTCTTGAACGCGTCTGTCTATGGTTCTGAATTTAAGCCCACCATTTTCTAACATGCTACTGGCTACCGTTGCGCTTTTTTCTGCTGTCACCAGCGCCATTTTCCATGGGGCTTGAACACTTCTATCGTATATCGCAAGAGGTGTTAAGGCTTGGGCATTATCGTTTGCAACTTGCTCAGGAAGTGCCATATCCAAGGTGCTTTTGTCGCCATAATGCAAACCGAATCCGTAGGGTAGTAATGGCGAATCATTTGTATCGAAACGATTAATGTTGGTTTGGGTAGGGCTATTCGGCCATGAGAAAGACAGCTGACCGCTGAAGTCATGCTGAATGTCGCCGTTCGCTGAAGTGAATAATACATCTGCGACACCAGCGCCCTCTGTACCTGGCAACCAAGCAACCACGAACGCATCAGAGGCATTCAATTCAGGGTTAACCCACAGCGGGCGCCCGGTTAAAAACACCGAAACTACCGGTATACCTTGGGCTTTCAGTGATTTAAGTAAGGCTAAATCTGTTTTATTGCCGCGTTGATATTCTAGGTTGTCTAGGTCGCCATTGCCTTCTGCATAGGGCTGTTCGCCAAATACCACTATCGCCACATCAGGTTGCTGAGTGAATTTGCCATCAACTGCAAGCTCGACGTTACCATTTGCTTGAGTAACAGCTTGCTCAATGCCTTGATAAATTGAGGTACCGCCCGGGAAATCCTGGTTGGTGTTACCCGTGCCTTGCCATGTAATGCTCCAGCCGCCTGATTGTTGGCCGATATTATCCGCTCCCCCACCTGCTACGAGCACATTGGCACTAGGAGAAAGTGGTAAAACTTGCTGGTGGTTCTTCAATAACACAAGTGACTCACGCACAGCTTGACGGGCAACGGCTCGATGTTTAGGTGAGCCGATGATGTTTTTATTGCCTGATAAAACCCGTTCCGCTGGAGCAGGTTTATCGAACAAGCCAGCGCGAAGCTTAACCCGTAAAATGCGAGTGACAGCATCGTCGAGACGAGCTTGGCTGATCTCCCCTGATTTTACCTGAGCGATGGTGTTTTCCAGCAACGGTTTCCATGCGCCTGTTGGCACCATGTATACGTCAAGGCCGGCATTCATTGCCTGAGGGCAGCTTTCGTTACTGCAACCAGAAATCTGCCCATGGCCATTCCAGTCACCCACCACGAAGCCGTCAAAGCCCATGCGTTCTTTTAGCACTGAGGTCAGTAGGTAACGATTACCGTGAACCTTATCGCCATTCCAGCTATTAAACGATGCCATTACGGTTTGCGCACCAGCGGTTAAACCGCCCACGTATCCTTGGGCATGAATATCAAACAGGGTTTGCTCATCAGCAATATTGTTACCTTGATCGTCACCGCCCACCGTACCGCCATCACCAATGAAATGTTTAACGGTTGAGATAACCTGACGATCGCCAAGGAAGTTGCTGTTTGCACTGCCTTGTAAGCCTTTTACGATAGAGGCTGAGTAGTCTCTGACGATTTCAGGGTCTTCAGAATAGCCTTCGTATGTTCTGCCCCAACGGTCATCACGAACCGTGGCGACCGTGGGCGCGAAAATCCAATCTATGCCTGTGGCGAGCACTTCTTCTGCGGTGGCTTTGGCAATTTCTTCAATGAGTGCGGGGTTATGAGTCGCGCCCAACCCAATGTTGTGGGGGAAGAGTGTTGCGCCAATAACATTGTTGTGGCCATGCACTGCATCTGTCCCCCACATGGTGGGGATGGTTGAGCCATCTACGCTGTCATCAATGGATGCTTGATACATTTCCTCTGCTAAGCCAACCCAGTCACTGGGGTTAGCGTGTTTGTCGCCATTAGGGAATGCACCGCCGCCATTAAGATAAGAGCCAAACCCGTAGGTACGCATGTCTTCTAGCGTAATGTCACGGATTTCAGGTTGAATCGTTTGCGCCACTTTTTGCGCTAGTGTCATGGTGCTGAGAATATCCGCCACACGCTGTTCAATTTTATCGTCACGTTTAACCGCTATGTCTAACGTGGGCCAAATTTCGATGGCGTTTGCGTTGTCTGTGCTGTCAGCTATTTTTGCCGATGATGTGGTCACGTTTTCTGAAGTAGATTGGCTACAGCCGGCTAACAGCATGCTCAGGGAGGTGGCCCCCAACATCAGCGCGTGATTAAATTTTAGGTTCATAATGGAAATCTCGTTAAAAAGTTAGACTGATGTTGGTGGAGTTGGTTTTGAGCCTTGCACACCATAAAAAGCGATATACAAGTAACAAACCAGTGGCAATACAAAGGATAATTGCAGGCCAATACTGTCAGCTAATATGCCTTGCAGTACTGGCACAATCGCACCGCCGACAATGGCTAAACATAAAACGCCTGAGCCGCGACTGGTTAAATCGCCAAGGCCTGCTAAGGCTAAGCTGAAAATCGTTGGAAACATGATGGAGTTGAATAAGCCCACCATTAATATTGCCCACATAGCCAGCGAACCACTTGATGATATAGCTAAAGCAATAAGGCCCATGGCGCAAACACTGTTG
Organism: Paraglaciecola sp. QJM3NY_14; assembly: GCF_056173245.1. Classification (NCBI taxonomy): domain Bacteria; kingdom Pseudomonadati; phylum Pseudomonadota; class Gammaproteobacteria; order Alteromonadales; family Alteromonadaceae; genus Paraglaciecola; species Paraglaciecola sp. QJM3NY_14. Next base: position 4,431,335 of record NZ_CM149664.1, on the reverse strand, counting down.
AATGCGAGTAACTTGCCCGCTGGAATTTTTTGCATCACGGCGGCACCAATGAAGCGACCCACCATGGCACCGCCCCAGTAATAACTTAGGTAAGTCGCTGCGGTTGATTCGGCTAAACCTGCAACGTGTTGCTCGCCTAAGAAATTAACAATGAAACTACCGATAGACACCTCTGCACCCACGTAAATAAAAATACACACAGCGCCCAATGTAAGATGGCGATGTTGTAGTGGGCTGCCTGTCGTCGTGCTCTGGCTATTAGCTGTATCGACTGTTTCGGCAGGACTGGTGTCGGGCAGGGTTATTTTTAAAAAAATAATAGCGAGCAAAAACAGCACAGCGGCCAACATGACGTAGGGCAAAATAACACTGTCTGCCGTCATGTTACTTTCATCTATCACCGAGAAAATCAATATTCCGCCAATGATAGGGGCCAAAGTCGTACCCAAAGAGTTGAATGCTTGTGTCAAGGTGAGTCGGCTTGATGCTGTTTCTGGTTTTCCCAGTAGGGTGACAATAGGATTCGCCGCCACTTGCAAAATAGTGATGCCAGAGGCCAGCACAAATAAGGCGCTTAGGAATATCCAGTAGGCGTGGCTGGTGGCTGCAGGCACAAACAGTAAACACCCTATGCAAGCCACAAGCAAGCCAGCGCTAATACCTCGTTGAAAACCTATACGTTTAACTAACCAGCCAGCGGGTACAGACACCAAGAAGTAGGCACCGAAAAAGCAGAATTGAATTAACATAGCTTGGGTGTAACTGAGTGAAAATACACCCTTCAAGTGAGGAATAAGCACATCGTTCATGGCAGTAATAAAACCCCACATAAAAAACAACGAGGTTAAGGAGGTTAACGCAAAACGATAGTTGGGCGTCGCCGCGCCGTTTACTGACTGAGCTGGCACTGCGGTGGTTGGGTTTATCATGTTTTTTACCTGTCAGGTTAAGGTCAATTTAGCAAGTTGAGCTTGTTTTGTTGACCTAAGCGTAACAAAGGAATAACATAAATGTAAGCGCTTTCATTTGGTTTTTTATCTTTGCGTCAAATCAAATAAAGGTTTTGGTAACATCAGATGCGCAATCTGTATTCTTGTAATCTTATATTTACCCTAGGCAACGATTAAGTTAATTATGAAAATATCCCTCGCAGAATCTTCTCCACTCAACCAAGCCGACTTTACCTATGGTGTCGCTACCGCAGCCTTTCAAATTGAGGGGGCTGCCGATTCACGCAGACCGTGTATTTGGGATATCTTTTGTGCCACGCCAGACAAAATCAAAGACGGTTCTGATGGGCTAGTGGCATGTGATCATTTCAATCTTTGGCAACAGGATTTAGCGCTAATTGAGTCTCTTGAAGTAGACGCATATCGTTTTTCAATTTCTTGGCCGCGAGTGATAACACAAAGCGGTGAGTTAGACCCACAAGGCGTGGCGTTTTATATCCAGTTATTGGATGCCCTAAATCAGAAAAATATTAAGCCCTATGTGACGCTATATCACTGGGACTTGCCTCAACACCTAGAAGACAAAGGTGGGTGGCTGAATCGTCAGACGGCTTATCACTTTCGTGATTATGTGGATTTAATCACTCAAGCATTTGGGGATAGAGTTTTTTCATACTCCACCTTGAATGAACCCTTTTGCAGCGCGTACTTAGGATATGAACTGGGCATCCATGCTCCAGGTTTAAAAAGCAAAGCCTACGGCAAGCAAGCTGCGCATCACCTGTTGCTTGCGCATGGGTTGGGTATGCAAGTACTTGCTAAAAACAGCCCAAACACCCTAAATGGTATCGTTTTAAATGTGAGCCCGTGCTACCCCAAAACCGACAGCGAAAAAGATAAAAATGCGGCATGGGCGGCGGATCAAAACCTGAACCATTGGTATGCCATGCCCGTGCTTGAAGGGCGTTACCCTGAGTCAATCAACACATTATCTAAAGAAGAACTACCGCCAGTGAAAGAAGGCGATATGGAGCTTATTTGTCAGCCGCTAGATTACCTCGGGCTTAACTATTATACCCGCGAGGTATATGAGGGGGTTGGTAGCAACGATAGGCATAAATGGGTTGACGAATCACTGCCTTTTACCGAGATGGGCTGGGAGGTTTACCCACAGGGTTTGACTGACATCCTGTTGCAACTAAACAAACAATATACGCTTCCACCTGTGTACATCACTGAGAATGGCGCCGCCATGGCAGATACCTTCGTTGATGGGCAGGTACAAGATACCGATCGTATTGAGTATTTCCAAGGTCATCTGCAAGCCGTAAGCGATGCAGCCGAGCAGGGCGTCGATATTCGAGGCTATTTCGCTTGGAGTTTAATGGACAATTTTGAATGGGCCGAAGGGTACGAGAAACGTTTCGGAATTGTCTACGTAGATTATGATACACAGCAGCGCACCATCAAGGCCAGCGGGTTGGCATATCGAGATTTTATCAGTCGTCGCCACTTAGCTAAAAGCGCTTAGTCGCAAAGGAGTCAGCATGGTTAGCGTTAAAGAAAAAATCGCTTATGGGCTAGGGGATACTGCCAGTAACATTGTCTTTCAAACCGTGATGCTGTTTCTGTCATTTTTCTATACCGACATTTTTGGTATCTCACCGGCGGTGGTGGGCACGCTGTTTTTAGTGGTGCGTATTTTCGATGCAGTGACAGACCCTCTGATGGGGGCTATGACGGATCGCACGGAAACAAAATACGGTAAATTTCGCCCTTATTTACTGTGGTTAGCGTTGCCGTTTGGGGTGATAAGTGTCATGGCGTTCACCACACCTGACTTTAGTGAGCAGGGCAAGATGGTCTATGCCTTTGCCACATACGCATTGTTAATGATTGCCTACACCGCAATCAACATTCCTTACTCTGCACTGGGCGGTGTGATCACCGGGGACCCCAAAGAGCGCGTCTCTGTTCAGTCTTACCGATTCGTTTTTGGCATGCTTGGAGGCTTAATTGTCACGGCCTGCACGCTTCCTTTAGTGGAATGGTTTGGCGCGGGGGATAAAGCCAAAGGGTATCAGTTAACAATTGCCGCGATGAGTGCTGTTGGCGTACTGATGTTTTTAGTTTGTTTTGCCGGTACCAAGGAGCGTGTCGCTGCGCCGAAACAAGATTCTACATTTAAGCAAGACATGGCGTCGTTGTGGAAGAACGATCAGTGGCGAATTTTATCCAGCGTGGCCTTTTTTGTGTTGATTGGCATGGTAATGCGTAACACCTTAGCGATTTACTACGTTAAATACTTCTTACTACGGGAAGACTTAATTACCGCCTTTATTACCCTAGGCATGATTGGCAATATTATTGGTTGCGCGGTTGCCCCTAGCGTGGTCAAACGTCTGTGCAAAATCAAGGTGTACTCTGGGGTATTGTTTATCGCAGCAGTCATTTGTGTAGGGAGTTATTGGGTCCAACCTGATCAATTAATTTTAGCCTTTGTAGTTTATTTTATTGGTAATGTATTTCTGCAAATGGGCACGCCTTTGTTATGGGCTAAAATCGCGGATACGGTGGATTACGGTCAGTTCAAAACGGGTATTCGTATCACAGGTATGACGTACTCTTCGGTGGTGTTTTTCATCAAGCTTGGCCTTGCTGTAGGTGGCGCAATAGTAGGTTGGTTGTTGGCGTATTACGGTTACCAAGCTGATACAACCCAAAGCGCAGAAGCGGTTCAGGGCATACTATTGTCTTTTACTATTTTCCCTGCAGTGGCTTTTATCATTGTATCTTGGGTCATGAGTCGTTATAAACTTGACGATATTAGAGTGACGGAAATTCAACGGAGCATAGTCAAAGAGGCCGTTTGATATTTTCGAGCAAGGTATATTTGAGGTGAAAACAACAGGTTATGGCGACAATTTATCAAGTGTCAGAACTCGCGGGGGTTTCTTTAGCGACGGTATCTAGGGTGATGAATGGTGGTACCCGGGTCAGTGAAAAAACCCGTGAGAAAGTCACCAAAGCCATGGAGGCGCTAAACTACCGCCCTAGTTCTATTGCGCGCTCGTTGGCGTCAAATTGTTCTAATAGCGTGGGGATTTTAGTCTCTGAATTACATGGCCCTATTTACGGCGCCATGATGAGCGGCATAGAAAAGCAACTTCGCACGGCGGGCAAGCACGTTATTATCGCTGCTGGGCACAGTGATGCAGAAAGTGAAAAGGATGGTATCGAGTTTCTGATAGACCGTAACTGCGATGCGCTTATTTTGCACGTTGAAGCAGTCAGTGACGAATACCTCATCGAGCTAGCTAAAACACAACATGCCTTTATTCTAATTAACCGTTACATCCCACAAATTGCTGATAACTGTATCAGTCTCAATAATCGTCGTGGGGGCTACTTAGCCACCAAGGCCTTGCTAGAAAATGGTCACCGTGACATTGCCTATATTTCAGGCCCGTTATGGAAAATGGATGCCAGCAACCGTTACTTGGGGCATCAAGAAGCGCTCTCTGAGTTTGGCATTACCTGCAACGACGCGCTGCTGAGTGAAGGTAACTTCCAAGAGGAAGGGGGCAATGAATGCATGCTGGCGCTACTGAATAAAAATATCCCGTTTAGTGCCGTGGTGTGCGCCAACGATGAGATGGCCGCTGGTGCAATGCAGGCAGCGCGGGACAAAGGCATGGCCGTGCCTAACGATATATCGGTCATGGGGTTCGATAACGTATTGTTAGCCCAGTACATGTACCCGAAGTTGTCTACTGTAAATTACCCTGTGCAAGACATGGGGAAAATGGCTGCAAGTTGGATCTTAAAGAATATTTATCAGGCTAATCAACCCAACATCAGCCACGTGTTTGAGCCTGAGCTGGTTTGGCGTGACTCGGTTATTTCGCTTTAGAAGAGCATTGAGCGCTAGCTTGCGAATATAAAAAGAAAAAACGGCTATTCATGGCCGTTTTTTCATGTTTTGGCGTGTACTTTGTCGCGAAAGACTATTGCACACTCACTTTGGTCAAATAAGCTTTTTGCGCTTGTTGTATTTCACTAATTTCGCCAGTAATTTCAAATGTGTCTTCTAAACGTACATCATCTGAAGCACTGCCGATCATCAGCTTTATTTCACCTGGCTCGACCACAAAACGCATCTGTGCATCGTAAAACGCCAATAGATTGACCGGTAATTCGAATGTGACCTTCTTGCTCTCACCTGCTTTAAGCGCTACTCGCTTGAAGCCTTTTAGCTCTTTCACAGGGCGAGTCACACTGGAAAACACATCGCGAATATACAGCTGAGCTACTTCTTCGCCGTCAACATTGCCGCTGTTGGTTAGTGTAAAGCTTGCGCTTACAGAGCCGTTCGCTGTGGCATTTACGGCATCAATGGACAAATCACCATAGTCAAACGTGGTGTAACTCAACCCATGACCAAAGGCGAATGCAGGAGCGGTGTCACCAAAAATATAACCACGCTTTGCGGATGGTTTGTGGTTGTAAAACACAGGTAGCTGACCAATCGTTTTCGGCAGGGTTAAGGGCAATTTACCACTAGGGTTTACGTCACCAAAGAGTACATTTGCTACTGCGGTACCCGTTTCTTGCCCTAAATACCAAGCTTCAATAATTGCAGGAGCGTCTTGATACAGGTTACCTAATGTAAGCGGGCGACCATTTGACAGGATCAGCACAGTCGGTGTGCCCGTGGCTAAAATCGCTTCAACCAGTTCGTGCTGTTTACCCAATAAATGCAATGAATCACGATCCCCTAAGTGATTCTCAGCCCAGGCTTCACGGGAGCTCCCTTCATTTGAGCCCACCACGACCACGGCGACATCGCTGCGCTTGGCCAGGGCAACTGCATCATCAATAAGTGCTTGAGCGTTGCTCAAATCGGCAAGCTTCATGTTTTCTTTGTTCCAGCGCTCTTTAGCGTAGCTTTGCGCTTTTACTGACGCGGGTGATGGGTCTTCAATGTCTTGTGTAATAAGGGCACCACGAGAAAACGCGACCTTGACGTTTTTACCTAATTTGTTACGCAATCCGTCTAGAATGGTCACCGTTTGACGTGGAATATCGCTGTAGCCTCCTAATAAGGTTTCATCAGCATGGGGGCCAATGACCGCCACGCTTTTTATTTTGGTTTTATCTAACGGAAGAACCCCGTCGTTCTTTAACAGCACCATGGCTTTTTCAGCTGTGGTCTGCGCTAAGTCACGGTGCGCTTGGCTGCCAACAATAGCGTTGACTGCGCTTTCATCTGTATAAGGGTTTTCGAATAAGCCTAATTTGAATTTCTCACGCAGAATGCGCGACACCGCAGTATCGATTTTTTGCATGGATACTTTTTTGTCATTCACCAGTTTTTCAAGCAGAGGAAAGGCATCTCGGTCTGGCATTTCCACATCGACACCTGCATTCAGTGCCATGATAGCGGCATTTTCTTTGGTGCCCGCTAATCCGTGACGGGTGATAAGCTCATTGATCGCATAGTAATCACTGACTAGTAGGCCATCAAAGCCCCATTCATCGCGCAGAATATCGGTTAACAACATTTTATTTGCGTGAGAGGGAACGCCATCTATCTCGTTGTAAGACGCCATCACACTGCCTACGTGGGCTAATGTTACCGCTGCTTCAAAGGGAAATAAAAATACTTCGCGAAGGGCGCGTTCGCCAATTGGCGCGGGGGCGATATTTAAGCCGCCTGTCGGTTGGCCGTGTCCGGCAAGGTGCTTAAGCGTCGCCATAACACGATTTTCAGGAATATTTTGCTCATCACCTTGAAAGCCTTTTACAGCGGAAACACCTAACTCACCGATTAAATATGGGTCTTCGCCCATGGTTTCCTCTATCCGGCCCCAACGAGGGTCGCGAGCAACATCGAGAATTGGGGTCAGGGCTTGGTTGCCACCGCGGGCGCGCACCTCTTGCGCACTGGCTTGATAAATATCGTAAATTAACTTTGGGTCCCATGTGCTGGCCATAGCAATTGCTTGTGGGAAACTCGTGGCTTCACTGGCGGCATGGCCATGTAACGCTTCTTCATGAAAAATTGCCGGAATGGATAAACGGGTGTTATTGATTAACCACTTCTGAATCGCATTGGTATATTTAACGGTATCCGCGGGTGATAGATCTTCACTGGGACGAGCAATGTGGCCTATGCCCAATGGCAGTATTTTTTCGGCCTTGCTGGTCCTAAATGCACCATTTGGTCCTTTTAGTTCACGACCTTCGTGCCACACGGTTTGTAGCTGGGCGACTTTTTCTTGCAGGGTCATTTGACGCAATAAATCACTTACCCTTTGTTCGGTGGGCAAACTGGCGTCTTGGTAACCGCTGGCTGCAAGGCTATTAAATGCTAAGGAGGCCAAGCCCACAGCAAGCACGCTTTTGATCGAACACATTCTCATATTAAATCCCTATTTGGCACTGAAAGTAATGGGGGACGACGTTGGCACACTTTGGTTGCCGGAATATCCCACGCTATTGACTAGTGTAACGAGATGAAATCATAATGGTCATTGTGACAATTTGTAAATCAATTATTATATTTTAGTAAAAATGCATTTTTTGTTTAAAAAACAACCAGAGGGCTGTTTGTTTACTGATTGTTAATAGAATGATTTTGGTTAAGATGCACTTTGATGTGTCTATCGATGTGTTTATTGGAAAATGTTAGAGCTTGGGGGAAAGCAATTGGATAAAAAAAACAATGACTCATCTAAGCCTCATATGATTGAAGCCTTGTCAGTAGATAATGTGGTTTTGGGAATTGAAAACGGCCGATTGATGGTGTTGACCGCAAAATATAACGCAGGATTAGCCCAAGGTCAGTGGGGACTATTAGGTGGATGGGTCTCGTACGATGAATCAATCGATAATGCGGCTAAGCGTATTTTGAAAATGATTACTGGCGTGGACGACATGTACCTAGAGCAATTTCGTGCATTCGGTGAGGTTCAGCGTTACCCAGCGGAGCGCGTTGTCACCATTGCTTATTATGCGTTGGTGCGCCCTGATTTATATAAGATGATGCCTGGCGGCACCGCGTCGCATGTTGAATGGTGCGATGTACATAATCTACCGACCTTGATTTACGATCACAGCACTATCGTTAAAGCTGTTTTATCTCATCTTAAAAACAAAGTTCGTCACGAACCTGTTGGCTTCAACCTATTGCCAGAAAAATTCACGTTATTACAGTTACAAGAAGTGTACGAGGCGATCCTAGACGTAAAACTCGATAAGCCGAATTTCAGACGAAAAATTTTGAAGATGAATCTTTTAATTGATTGTGAAGAAAAACAGCAGGGCGTGATGCACCGTGCTGCCAGCCTATATCGATTTGATATGGTGGTGTATCAAAAGCTCTGTGAGCACGGATTTAACTTTGAATTTTGATCAGAGCCAGATTGCGCTTTTTAATTCAGGCTTTACTATTTTTGTCATATAAGGGTATTTGAATGGGGTGTGCTAGACAGGGTTTGTCACATATGGTTAACATGACTATAACCAATTTATAGTAGGACATTACAGTGCACACACGTTATTTAACTCTATTGGCTTTAAGTGCCGCAATGCTTTCAGGTTGTTCAGAACAATCTAGCCACAAAGAAGCCGCAAGCGATACCTTGCAAACTACTGCGAGCTCGAACGCGCCTGCAACACATCAACAAAAAACGGCAAAGGCAGAGCACAAAGGCTTGGATGAGTATGGTTCTAAATCTTTACCTTTAGTCAGCAATATATATACCGCAGACCCTTCTGCACATGTGTTTGACGGTAAGTTGTATATCTACCCGTCACACGATTACGAGGCGGGCATCCCACAAAATGATAACGGTGATCATTTCGCCATGCGTGATTATCATATCCTGTCCATGAATGAAGTCGGCGGGGAAGTGACTGAACATGGCGTAGCGCTATCTGTTGATGATGTGCCTTGGGCGGGTCGTCAAATGTGGGCGCCTGATGCTGCCAGCAAAAACGGCCAGTATTACCTCTATTTTCCGTTAAAAGATCAGCAAGATATTTTTCGTATCGGTGTGGCTACAAGTGATTCACCTGTTGGCCCGTTTACGCCTGAAGCAGAGCCAATGGCCGGTAGCTTTAGCATGGATCCCGCCGTATTTGAGGATGATGACCAACAGCACTATTTGTTCTTTGGTGGCATTTGGGGAGGCCAATTGCAGCGCTGGACAAAAGGTGAATACAGTCCCCAAGATGACTACCCTGCAGATGATGCACCAGCCCTGATGCCCAAGGCCGTGAAGCTAGCAGATAACATGGTGTCTATGGATGGTGAGCCACAAGACATCATGATTTTAGATGAAAGCGGCAAGCCCATTAAACAGGGGGATTTAGAGCGCCGGTTCTTTGAAGCCGCTTGGGTACATAAGTATCAAGGAAATTACTATCTGTCTTACTCGACTGGCGATACGCACAAAATTGTTTATGCCATGAGTGAGAACCTCATGGGGCCATATACCTTTAAGGGGGTGGTACTTGACCCCGTTATCGGTTGGACGAATCATCATTCTATCGCTGAGTTTCAAGGCAAATGGTATTTGTTCTATCACGATAGCACGTTATCAAAAGGGCAAACCCACTTACGGAGTGTGAAGATGGCAGAGCTGAAATATAACGAGGATGGCACGATTGTCCCTTACCAAGCTTATTATCAATAACGATATTTTTGCCTGAACCTGTGTTCAGGCTTTTTACTTAATAACGCCCAATTCAAGCTTATAAGTTACCAATAAATAAAGCTTTAATCAGGCGTTATCCACCAGAGATATGAAAGAGGAATAGGTTTTGTCTCAAAATAACGAAAATACACTGATGATCATTCTTGTCAGTTGCGTTGCAACGATAGGGGGTTTCCTATTTGGCTTCGACAGCGGCGTCATAAATGGTACGGTTGATGGATTGCAAGGTGCATTTAATTCCGATAATGCAGGTACTGGCTTCAATGTATCAAGCATGCTGCTAGGTTGCGCTGTTGGCGCATTTAGTGCCGGGCGCTTAGCGGATAGATTTGGACGTCGCCCTTTGCTCATTACAGCAGCCATATTCTTTATTATCAGCGCTTGGGGCTCGGGTGTTTCAACGTCATCGATGGAATTTGTGGTTTATCGTATTCTGGGTGGTTTAGCCGTAGGTGCAGCGTCAGTCATGGCACCTGCCTATATCAGTGAAATTGCGCCGGCGCGTTTTCGTGGCACGTTGTCATCAGTGCAACAAGTGGCCATCATCTTCGGTCTATTTTCTGCTTTTGTGAGTAATTACTTTCTCGCGAATATTGCTGGCTCATCCACTGCCGAGTTTTGGATGGGCTATCAAGCATGGCGCTGGATGTTCTGGATCGAGCTTATCCCCGCAACGCTTTTTCTTGTGGCGTTAATGTTTATTCCAGAAAGCCCACGTTATTTGGTGATGAGTAAAAACACTGAAAAAGCCAAGCGGGTGTTAAATGCCTTGTACGGCGATGCTCAAGGGCAAACCAAATTGCAAGAAATTGAAGCATCTCGTGAAACGCAAGGATCTAAGCCGAAGCTGACTGACTTGATTGACAAGGTGAGCGGTAAAATACGCCCTATTATGTGGATCGGTATAGGTCTGGCTGTATTTCAGCAGTTAGTCGGTATTAACGTGGTGTTTTACTACGGCGCTGTTTTATGGCAGGCAGCTGGGTTCTCAGAGTCCGATGCGTTAATGATCAACGTGATAAGTGGTGCAGTCAGCATCGCAGCCGTATTTGTGACTATGTTCCTGATTGATAAAGTCGGGCGCAAACCCTTCTTGTTGATTGGTTCTGTGGGCATGACATTTGCTCTTGGCACCATGGTGTACATTTTTGCTAACTCCGGCCTTGATGCTAATGGCAACTTGAGTTTGGGAGATCAAGGCGTAATCGCACTTATTGCCGCAAATGCTTATGTGTTTTTCTTTAACCTATCTTGGGGCCCTGTGATGTGGGTGATGTTAGGGGAAATGTTCCCTAATCAAATCCGTGGCTCTGGTTTGGCCGTGGCAGGCTTTGCTCAGTGGGGCGCTAATTTTATAGTGACCTTCACCTTCCCTATATTTTTGGCTTCTATCGGGCTAGCAGGCGCGTACAGCATATACGCACTCGGCGCTTTGATATCCATTGTCTTTGTGTACAAGCTAGTACAGGAAACGCGAGGCAAAGAGCTGGAAGAAATGCAAGGCTAACCCGTACCGATTTACGCTTAAGAAAGCCGCTGCCTAAAGCGGCTTTCTTTTATACGAACTATGTGTCTGGGGTTATTTCACCCACCGCTTTACCCAATACCCCCGCTTTATCCAATACACCCGCTTTATCGCGCAGCACAACACTTTCAACACTGCGCTTTTGCCATCAGCTAAGCCCTGACCAATAACAATAACAATAATTATCTACATAATTGAAGCGGGATAGGTGGGTACAGATGAACATGCATAGGCTTCTCTATTCGCTCTGAGTTTCTCTATTCGCTCTGGAATTCTTCGTTGACTCTAGGCAGTAACACTCTGTATCTAAGGAACTCTAGTTAAGTGAGTGCTTTGTACTAGCGACTTAAATGAATAGCGCATGGGACGAGCCGCTCACTTTCGTGTGCTAATAGGCAATCGAATTTATAGCAGGCAAAAAAATAGCCTAACGGGGGTTAGGCTATTAGGGGGAGCGTGTAAACAGGACGTTGCTCAGGGGCGAGTCAAAGGCGTGGGAGTGGCCACGTCCTTGATTCAGCTACCCGTCATTAGGTTTTTTAGCCGTATAAAACGTTATTAACCTTGTTCTCTAATAACTCTTGCTGGCCACTGACGTGCTTAGGTTGTAGGTTCTTATCTACGCAGAGGTTAGCGAGTGACTCAAGGTTGAAATCGCCCCCTTGAATACCTTTACCTAGCTCGCCGTTCCAACCTGCGTAACGCTTGCTGACAGCTTGACCAAGGAAGTCATTTTCAATCATCAACGCGGCTTTTTTCAAGCCCATTGCTAAGTGATCCATGCCGCCAATGTGGGCGATGAACATATCTTGTGGATCTGAGCTTTGACGACGCAGCTTAGTATCAAAGTTAAAGCCACCAGATGTAAAACCACCCGCTTTAAGAATTTCATAAATAACCAATGACAATTCTTCAACGCTATTCGGGAATTGGTCGGTATCCCAACCTAGTTGAGGGTCACCTCGGTTGGCATCGATGCTACCAAATAAGCCAAGTGATATAGCCGTAGCGACTTCATGCTGGAACGAGTGGCCGGCCAAGGTGGCATGGTTAGCTTCAATGTTCACTTTAAATTCGTTTTCTAAACCGTATTGCTTCAAGAAGCCATAAACAGTTGCGGTGTCGTAATCGTACTGATGCTTAGTCGGCTCTTGTGGCTTAGGTTCGATTAGCAATAATCCTTTAAAGCCAATTTTATGCTTATGCTCAACAACCATGTTCATGAAACGACCGAGTTGCTCTCGCTCTTGGCGTAAATCGGTATTTAGCAAGGTTTCGTAACCTTCACGACCACCCCAAAGCACGTAGTTTTCACCGCCTAATCGCTTAGTCGCATTCATAGCGTGCATTACTTGAGTCGCGCCATAAGTGAATACTTCAGGGTTTGGGCTAGATGCAGCACCGCTAGCGTAACGTGGGTTACTGAACAAGTTTGCGGTGCCCCATAACAACTTAAGACCCGTTTCTTCTTGTTTGGCTTCGAGTACGTCAGTCATTTGAGCAAAGTTGTCAATGTACTCTTTGATTGAGTTACCCTCAGGGGAAACATCAACATCGTGGAAGCAGTAATAAGGAATATTCAGCTTTGAGAAAAACTCAAATGCGACGTCAGCTTTTTCTTTTGCGCGCTGCATGGCATCACCTGCTTGCAGCCAAGGGCGATTAAACGTACCTGCGCCAAATACATCAGCGCCGTCCCAACAGAAGTTGTGCCAGTAACACGCCGCTAGGCGTAAATGTTCTTTCATGCTCTTGCCTAGCACCAGCTCTTCTGGGTTGTAATGGCGAAATGCTAATGGGTTATCTGAACTGGTACCTTCAAATTTTACTTTAGGGATATCTTTAAAATATTCAGCCATGAGGCTCTCCTGATTAATGCTGTTGACGTCTCATTGATACACCCCATCATCACAACTGATGGAGTGCGCCACAATTACGTTTTTTAGATTAACTTTTGTGTTTTGTTGGTTTTTAAAATGTCACTGAGCGCGATTTTTCCGTTACTCAATGGGCTAAAAAAATTCTTGGGTTGCCTTGTACAAAGCCGAGAACGTAGCTCGGCGTTGGGCATAAGACTTTGCCTTTTCAAGGTTAGGTTGATACACAGAATTAAGCGTGGGTTGCGGGCAAATCTGTTCGATTGGTTTCTCTGGTTGCATAGCCAATTGCGCTAAGCGAGCGGCACCTAAACCTGGGCCCACATCGCCGCCTTGGCGATAGGTTACTGGGCGCTGCAAAACATCAGCAATAAGTTGTCGCCAATAGGCGCTTTTGGCGCCACCACCAATCAAGGTAATTTCATCCACCTGTACCCCTGACGCATGCAATGCATCTACACCATCGGCGAGGCCAAACGTTACACCCTCTAATACACTGTGGGTCAAAGCCGCTTGTGAGCTCGAGTGGGTCAATCCGAAAAAGGCTCCAGTTGCATTGGGGTTATTATGAGGAGTACGCTCACCACTTAAGTAAGGCAAAAACAACGGCCCGTTTTGGGTGCTGTCTTGCGTGTTAGTGGTTTGATTGTTGGTGGTTTGTTCCAGTTCTGCTAGCAGCACAGATACTTCTTTTTTAACGACTTGCTCGGCGTACCACTGCAAACAACTGGCTGCACTTAGCATAACGGACATCAAATGCCAGGTATGGGGCAGGGCGTGACAAAAGCTGTGTACCGCTGACTCAGGATTACTGCGAAAGCCTTCACTTACGGCAAAATACACACCAGAAGTACCAAGTGACAGCATCGCCTGGCCTGGTTTGACAATGCCGACACCAATGGCGCCTGCGGCATTATCGCCAGCACCAGCAACCAGCGGTACGCTTTTCATGTTCCAGCGTTTAGCCACGTCATCAGACAAGGTGCCGGTAATGGCATTGCCTTCAAACAGAGCTGGCATATGAGATTCGTTTAAACCACATACGTTAAGCATGTCAGCATGCCAGCATCGTTTATCCACATCTAACCACATGGTGCCTGCCGGATCTGACATATCCGAGGCAAAATCACCACTGAGTAGCAAGCGTAAATAATCTTTAGGCAGTAGCACTTTATCGATTTTTGCGAACAGTTCTGGCTCATGCTGTTTTACCCATAATAACTTGGGTGCAGTAAAGCCAGGCATAATAATGTTGCCCGTAATCTTGTGTGCATTGGGAACCCGCTGTTCAATTTCTGCGCACTGGGCTTCGCAGCGTCCATCATTCCAAAGTATCGCAGGACGAAGCACCTGTTGGTGTTCATCAAGTAGGGTTGCACCGTGCATTTGACCTGCAAAACCAATTGCTAGTACATCAGACAGGTCGTGCTGCGCGTGAAGTTTGTCCATAGCAGCGCAGAATCCGTCCCACCAGTCTTGTGGGTTTTGCTCCGACCACAAGGGCTTGGGCCTTGATACTTCAAATGCGCAGGACGCGCTATCTACTATTGCACCGCTGTTGTCGGTTAACACCAACTTGATACCAGATGTGCCTAAATCAACACCTAAAAACATGGGAGTACCTGCCTAATAATGAGTTTGCCAGATACTAGCAGAACGATTAAATTAAACTGCAATGCAGGTAATAACGAAATTTAATAACGAAATTTCGTAATACTCTTAACGAGTAAGGTAGTAGTTACGTGATACAGGCTAATGCACTATACGACCGGACATTGAGAGAGATTAGGTGATTTATGTTTCAAGCGAAGCACAGTATTAGTTTGCTATTTAACGCTAACAAAGTGTATGACCGACAAGTAATTGAAGGGATTGGCCACTACTTGCAATCTTCGAAAGTGGATTGGGATGTGTACTTAGAAGAGGACTTTCTAATCCGCTTAGAGCACGTTGAAGACTGGGGCGGGGACGGTATTATTGCTGATTTTGACGACCCCTCAATTCAGAGAATGCTCGTGAACAGCAAAATTCCAGTCGTTGGGGTCGGGGGCTCTTATTCTAATGAAGAGGATTACCCTGATGTGCCTTATGTGGCCACTGATAATTTCGCTGTAGTGCAAGCCGCATACGAACACTTAAAAAAGAAAGGCTTAGAGCGTTTTGCGTTTTATGGCTTGCCCAGTGATAACGATCACCGCTGGGCGGTAGAGCGTGAACAGGCGATCGTTAAATTGTGCCAAGCAGATGGTTACGAATGCTCAATTTATCGAGGACACCCCACGCGACCAGAAACGTGGCAATACACTATGAATCGCTTATCTGACTGGATCCAAGGCTTGCCAAATCCGGTGGGAATAATCAGTGTGACCGATGCTAGAGCGAGGCATTTACTCCAAGCTTGTGAACAGATAGGCAAGTTAGTGCCAGACAATATATCTATTGTAGGTATTGATGATGACGACATTGCACGTTATTTAAGTCGCATTAGCCTGAGTTCGGTGACCCAAGGGTGCTTTGAAATGGGGTTTCAAGCCGCCAAATTACTGCATAGACGATTAGAAAACAGCAACTTGAAGAACAAACGGGTACTGGTGCCACCTGCAGGCGTTTCTGAGCGTCAATCCACCGACTTCAAAGCGCTAAAAGACCCCTACGTGATTCAAGCTATGCACTTCATAAGACAAAATGCAGCCAGAGGTATAAAAGTCGAACAAGTACTGGATTACGTTGGTGTATCGCGCTCGAACCTTGAGCAGCGTTTTAAGGACGAAAGAGGCCATAGTATCCACACAGAAATTCACAATGAAAAACTCGAAAAAGCCTGTGATATGTTAGTAAAAGGCAGTGCTTCTACAACGGAAATCGCCACATTATGCGGTTACCCTTCATTGCAGTACATGTATGCAGTGTTTAAAAAACATTATGGCAAAACACCTAGGGAATATAGAGAAAAGCACTTAGAGGAGTAATCATCTGTTGGCCTGCTTTGGGTGGCATAAGCAGGCTATTTTTCGCACCTTATTTTCGTTTCCTATTCGTTTCCTGTTTGTGCTTTTACCATTATTTTAGCAGGTAGATACTTACTGAGCATGTCTTCTAAAGCAACTAACTTTAACGGCTTGGTCAGATACTCGTTCATGCCCACTTCTTTAGCTTGTACGAAATCTTCTTTCATTGCGTTCGCGGATAATCCACATATGACCAAGTCAAGAAGACCTTGTTGACGTATTTCAATGGTGGCCTGATAGCCGTCCATGACTGGCATTTGTATGTCCATTAACACCACGTCATAATGCGCGGAATTAATCACTTTGGTGACCGCTTGCTGGCCATTTTCAGCAATATCGAACGTGATGCCAAGCACGCGCAGCATTTCTCCGGTAACAACCTGGTTAATGCTATTGTCTTCTACCAGCAAAATATGACCGTCGTACTCCACTTGCTCATTGAACTGCGGGCTAGGGATGTCAGATACGAACTGCTCTTCATTCAGCAGTGAATGAATAAACGAGACCAAGTGACCAGGTGTAAAAGGGTGGGTTAAACAAGGGAAGCTCCAAATATTAATCAGCTTCTGTGGCAAATTACTCGGTTGAGTATCAGTAATAAAGCCAACATTTCTGCCATCGTCTTTCAGTTTCTGTATCGACGGACCTATTGCTTTGTGTTCAGCTAAGTCCGCCACGTCTATGATAACAATGTCATTCTCTGTTATTTCAGGCAACATTTTCTCAAGCTGCATATGCGGGAAGTGATGATAATCCATTTCGACATTGTTGAAATACTGCTGTTCAATCAAGCCTTTGGGCGTCTTACTGAAATAATACATTTTGCGCTGAGGCTGAGGCGCAATATGAAAAATATTCTGCTCATCAGATTGGACGATTACAGTGAATGTGACCTCAAATGTACTGCCAACATTGAGCTCTGATTGTGCGGTGACATTGCCCCCCATAAGATGCACCAGCTGCTTCACTATCGTTAAGCCCAAACCTGTACCACCAAAATCACGGCTGGTGGTGCCATCGGCCTGGGTAAATGACTCAAAGACTTTTCCTAGCTGCTCTTTAGACATGCCAATGCCTGTATCCTTCACACAAGCCTTGAGCAATACCTTGTCACTGTTGGGTATAACATCATGGGTTATAGATATGGTAATTGAACCATTACGAGTGAATTTGACGGCATTACTGGTTAAGTTCAGTAACACTTGGCTGATGCGCAAAGGGTCGCCTATTAGCGTTGGGGGAATATTGGGATCACATATAAATCGCACATTGAGATTTTTCTCTTGTGCCCGAGCAGAAATATTCGTCAATAAGTTAGCAAACACAGAATTGAGGGAGAACTCTACTTGCTCAATATCTAGTTTGCCCGCTTCAACTTTTGAAAAGTCTAAAATATCGTTGATCAGGCTCATTAATATCTGGCTTGAGTACACTACTTTATTCAAATGCTGGCGCTGGGTGGGTGTTAAATCACTTTTCATAACGACATCTAACAAACCGATTATGCCATTCATTGGGGTGCGTATTTCGTGACTCATATTTGCCAAGAACATGCTTTTAGATACCGTGGCTTGTTCCGCTTTGTGTTTTGACTCAACTAATTCCGCATTTAGCATTTCTTGCTCGCTGTTAAGACGCTGGGCCTGAGCAAGTAAGGCGGATGTCTGCTTGTTTTTCTCGTGGAATACATCTGCTGCGTTGGCTAATTGACCGATTTCGTTGTGCCTAGTGATCCCTGGAATGGCATCAACGTCTTCACCTTTGGCAAGCTTTTTAAATACCTCCGTAATGGTGTTGATGGGGATCATGATCCGAGACGCTAAAAAGTAAGCTGTGATACAGGCAAGGAAAATCCCGATAATAGAAAATAAATCACTGCTTATTTGATTCTTTTCAATGTTACTTTTTACTTGCTCATTGGTGTCGCCCAATTTTGAGGTCACAAGGCGATTGAGCTCTCTGGCCATAAATAGAAATTCGTTAGCTGAGCCCGCCATAACCACGTTAACTAAAAATAAATACCCACTTGTGACATTGGTGAGTTGTAAAAACTCACCGTCTACTTTGTCTAGCTTTGTGATTAAGGCAGATGTCATTTCGTTCGGTAAAGCACTTTGTAGTAAACTCTCCTTCGCTTGACTTAACTCACCTCTGAAACTTTCTACCAATTGGTAATCTGGGTTGAGCAGATATTGATAGGTGACGTTTTCCGCCCGAGTGATATGGTATTTAGTGCGGGATAAACTGAGAGAGGTAGAACTATCCCCTTGGGATAAAGACGCTAATATGTCATTGATATCAACTGTCAGATCTTTCTCAAAGAGCTTGTCACGCTTACTGCGCCCAGTAATTACGTTTGAAAAATTATCTTTGTATTCGGCTATATGATTACGCATTCTAGAAATAAAGCCGTGATAGATATCAGCTTGTTCTTCTTTGCTGGTCAGCGACTCTAATGTTGCCAGATTATCAATTGAACTTTGAATTAATGAATTGAAACGTGCAATAGCAGATTTACTGGCCGAATCCTTATATATTAATACATTCCGTTGTAAGTCTAATACATCTCGCTCCAGCTCTCGCACCAAGCTCACTTTTATAACGGCTTGATGGGTTAGATCTAAACTGTTTACGAAGGTGCTATGATTGCTGCGAGTAACAAATACTTGTGATACCAGTAAAAGAATTAATATTACCGAAACAAGCAGTATCTGGGCTTTCAGGGTTCTAAACACGTGTTATTTTCTCAGCCATTTCATGAGCTTATAAATTCATACCATTTTTGTAAGGTATAGTCGTAAGTCGGCATAGCCGTATTCCAAACCGCCACATTACTGAAACGGTCAGTATAACTGCCACCTGAACGCACCTCTCCTCGCATCACAGAAGTGTTTCCATCCGGGCCTTTAAGTGGTTGGCTGGCAGGCTTCCCATCATACCAGTAGTCCCATTCGCTTTGCTCAAGGTAATTAGCTGAGCGCTGTGCGTTGGAGATATAATACCCTTGACGAGCGATAAACGCGCCTGGCCAGCCCGACATCCACCAATTCATATATTCGTATGCTACATCTTTTGTGCGCCCTTGGGCATGAGAAGATAAGCACATTACTCCATGCCAGCCGCGATAACCTTCTTTAGGGGCAGCGAATGTGACTGGAATGTTCTTACCGTTTAACGCAGAAACCGCGGGGGAGAACATGCTTTCAATATGAACCCGTCCCGCTTCCATGAAATCAATAGACTCTGGCACTGAGTTCCAAAAGCCGCCAAAAAATTTCTGATGTTTCAAATCAATCAAAATATCAAATAGGCGGTCTAATTCATCGACAGATATATTGCCTATATCCGCAAACTTCATTGCGCCACTGGCATCAGCCGCTAACACTAAGTCAAATAAGCCTATAGTGGGGTCGTTGATGATACCCACTTTTCCGCTGTGTTTTTTATCAAGCAGCCAGCCCCAACTTTCGGTCTTATAGGCTATGCCTTTCTCGATTACGTTGGTGTTATAGCCAAATGAGTCCACATTGTGTACATAGGGCAAGAAACTCACTTGGCCGGTTTGCTCACTGCCCAGCGAGCCATTTCCTTGTACGTTTACAATTTTAAAAGGGGCGTCACCAGCGCCATATTTTGCTTTTGGGGTGATCCTACCCGTTTTACATAACGAATTGATTTCATCCCAGTGAGTAATGCGCTTGGTCTCAATTGCTTGGATCGAATGATTTCGCCACAGTGGACGAATACTATTGGACCATTGTTCGTAAATATCAAAACTCTCAGGGGAGAGTAACCCGCGTTGCAGAACGCTTGGGCTACCTTTGGGTTCAAATTGGATATCAATACCCAAGTCACTCATCGCACGTTGTCTTAGTGGTTCTTGCAGTGTCACGTGCGTGCCTAATACGCGCAAAGTGTGTTTCTGGCGGGCAAATACGTAAGGGGCTTTGATGATAGAAGTACCGAGCAGCACACCTTTGCCAATCGTTTCTAACGTGGTTCGTTTGGATTTATCGACAGATGAAGCGTTCACGAGTGATTCCGTTTTACACTGTTTATGCATGTTAGCCTCCAATTGGAGACTAAACAGTATGTGAGAACGGGCGGTGACGCAATATTATCTGACGATAACTTTGGTCTAATTTTTCCTATTCTACGTAAAATTTATGTTGAAAGTTAAGGACTTGCTGTTCTAAGCCATCATTTATCTGAACTGAAATACGAAACGTTTCTTGATCGCTAAAAGGCAACACCGCAAGGTAGTAAATAGCTTCGCCCTCACTCACTTCTTTAAACGTGAGCTTCTTACTCACACCGAGTAAATTACGTGCGGTTCCCGTTAGCACCGCGGACTGTGCTGCTTGGTCGGCTTTATCGAGCACTGAAATGTTAATGACGCCATTGTATTTACTGCGAACTATGCCGTAATGCTTGGCGATATCAGGCGTAATGAAGGTACTGTTAAAGGCAATATAATGAACGTCCCAGTTGCCCAATGTCTCTTTTTGCTCAGAAAGCGCCGCTCCTGAGAAAAACAAGTTTGCCAGCAGCATCACGCTGCCAGCTAAAAACGCACGTTTAGAAATAGCCAAAGACATCACCTAGTAGCTTTTGCAAAAAGATAATCACCAAAATCACCACCATTACTGACAAGTCTAAACCACCTAAGTTAGGAAGACGTCGTCTTATGGGGGCCAGCAAAGGCTCAGTCAGCTGACCAAGTACCATATCCATGGGGTTGTAACCTTGGCTTACCCAGCTCATGATGGCGCGAATAATCAATACCCACATCATTAACGACAGCGCTTCTTTGACTACTAAATAGAAAGAGCCAATCACCAAGCCCAAAGGATTAATATTGGTGTTCCCTGCTATCAAATTAAGAACGACTATTTTAAGGCCCGCCACCAGCAGTGCTAGCACTAATGTTGCGGTATCCATTCTACCTATTGATGGTAAAACTCTACGCAGGGGGCCGACAATTGGGTGTGTGGCTTTCACCACAAACTGACTAAAAGGATTGTAAAAATCCGCTCTAGCCAATTGCAACCAAAAGCGCAGCAGCACTACCATTAAATACAATTCAAACAGGGTATTAACTAAAAACTGCATCGCGCTCATAGATATGTATCTTCCTAAAAACTAATTAAAATAATTTGGCCATTTCTTCGGCTCGAGTGACTGCCGCCTGCATTGCACCAGACACTAAAGTATCAATACCGTTGTTTTGAAAATGCTCAACGGCTTTGGCGGTAGTGCCACCTTTTGAAGTAACTTGGGCGCGCAATTCACTGATTTCAAGTTGAGGATTGTGACAAACCATTTCTGCAGCCCCCAACATAGCCTGTTGAACAAGTAATCGCGCGGTTTGATGATCGAATCCTTGGCTTTCTGCTTCTTTTTGCATGGCCTCTAAAAAGGCATAGAAATACGCAGGGCTGCTGCCTGCTGCTGCAATGACTCCATTGATCATTGATTCTTTTTCAACCCAGGCAACTTCACCCACTTGCGCCATTAAGTCGCCAGCGTAATCTTTGTCTTCCTGACTAACCTGGGTCGGAGCAAACAAACCAGTCATGCCTTTACCTAGAGAGCTTGGGGTATTTGGCATAGTGCGAACAATATTTGACTGACCGCCAAGCATTTCACTTAAGCGTGAGGTTTCAATGCCCGCAGCGATAGAGATAAACAGTTTGCCGTTTAACGAGACGTTGTCTTTTAAGGTTGAACACATCTGTTCCATCAGTTGAGGTTTCACGGCAAGTACAATCACATCTGCATCTTGAACCGCTTGCTCATTCTGCTGCGTTATTTGGATAGAAAAATCACTTTCTAGGGCGGTTAATTTAGGCATAGATGGATTGCTAGCAATAATTTTATCAGCTGGGTAGCCACTGTTACACATGCCACTGATGATGCTTCTGCTCATGTTTCCTGCGCCGATAAAGGCGATATGTCTATGTTGCATAATTATCCTATGTTGTGGTTTTCGAAGAATGAAAATCGACACCTTTTTTTAAATTTACTAAATTCTATATGCATACTCTATTAACGAATCCTATGGATCTTGCTATGAACGAAAGTAATTGTATTGAGGCTCGATTTTACTGACGGGAACCGAAAATAGCGCTGCCGATCCTTACCATGGTTGAACCGCATTCGATAGCAAGTTGCATATCGTTTGACATTCCCATACTTAGGGTATCAATTTGCGGATATTTTGTCTGTAGTTGTAAGAATAGCTCGTTCATAACCAACAGACTTTTGCGCTGCATACCGTCATTTTGTTGTGCCTTTGGGATCGTCATCAGCCCGCGTAACGCTAAATTAGGCATGACACTGATTTGCTCAGCCAACGCACTGACTTCATCCACTACCACACCCGCCTTACTACTCTCATTATCAACATTAACTTGAATACACACGTTTAGTTTTTTATGAGCACTGCGTTGATCGCTTAATCGCTGGGCGATTTTCAAGCGGTCGATGCTGTGCACCCAATCGAAGTTTTCAGCCACAGGGCGGGTCTTGTTTGATTGCAAAGGGCCGATAAAATGCCATTCAATATCGCTTAATTCCCTGAGCTGCTGAATCTTGTCGACACCTTCTTGTACATAATTTTCACCAAATAAACGGTGTCCCGCTTCATACGCTTGCACGATATCTGATACGGGTTTGGTTTTGGTTACGGCTAGTAATTTGACTGAATTTGCTGGACGATTAGCATCACAAACACTCTGAGTGATTGTTTTCAGTGCGATTTTAAGTCGTTCTGCTATTGTTCCCATATTGCAACTTGTTAACGGAGAATAGGCTTTGGATATTACCGAACTTTTAGCCTTTAGTGTCAAAAATAACGCATCAGATTTACACCTGTCAGCAGGCCTACCGCCAATTATTCGCGTTGATGGAGAGATGCGTCGGTTAAATGTTCCCGCCTTAGATCACAAGCAAGTTCATGCCCTGATATACGAAATCATGAACGATAACCAACGCAAAGAGTACGAAGAAAATTTAGAGACCGATTTCTCATTTGAAGTGAAAGACTTATCGCGTTTTCGGGTTAATGCGTTCGTGCAAAATCGAGGTGCAGCTGCTGTGCTGAGAACCATTCCAAGCAAAATTTTAAGCCTAGATGATTTAGGCGCACCGCAGATATTCAAGGACATTATTAATCAGCCTACTGGGATTGTATTGGTCACTGGAGCGACTGGCTCGGGTAAAAGTACTACGCTTGCGGCCATGGTTGATCATATAAACCGGCACAAGCGGGAGCATATCCTGACCATTGAGGATCCCATCGAGTTCGTGCATGAAAATAAGCTGTGCGTGATGAATCAACGTGAAGTGCATCGCGATACACACAGTTTCAGTAATGCGCTGCGCTCGGCTTTGCGTGAAGATCCAGATGTGATCCTTGTTGGCGAGCTGCGCGACCTTGAGACCATTCGGTTAGCGATATCAGCTGCTGAAACAGGTCATTTAGTGTTTGGTACACTGCATACCAACTCTGCGCCAAAAACCATAGACAGACTGATTGACGTGTTCCCTGCAGAAGAAAAGTCCATGGTGCGCTCTATGTTGTCAGAATCATTACGGGCGGTTATTTCACAAACCTTATTGAAAAAAGTAGGCGGTGGACGTGTTGCCGCCCATGAAATCATGCTTGGTATACCCGCTATACGTAACCTTATTCGTGAAGATAAAGTGCCGCAAATGTACTCTGTTATGCAAACCAGCCAAGCTCATGGCATGCAAACTATGGATCAGTGCTTACAAAAAATGGTCGCTCAAGGTTTGATTACCAATGAGGATGCCGCTTCATTATCAATTGATAAAAAGCCGGGCATGAATTTTTAACGCATGCAACAACGCACTTACCAGAGACAACTATGGACTTAACCCCTTACTTGCAAGAAATGACTGATTTAGATGCGTCTGATTTGTTTATCACGGTAGGCATGCCAATCAGCGCGAAAATTAATGGTCAACTCACGCCAATAGGCGGCAGTAAATTGGATGAAGACGGTGCTTGGGGGTTAGTGCAAGATGCTATGACCGATGCGCAAAAAGAGCAATTTGTGCAAACCAAAGAGTGCAATTTTGCGATTGCCAGAGAGGGGATCGGGCGTTTTCGTTGTAGCGCATTTTGGCAACGTGATATGCCGGGCATGGTTATTAGGCGAATAGTGACCGACATTCCTAAAGCAGATGATTTAGGACTGCCTGCTGTGCTCAAAGATATTATTATGAGTAAACGCGGTTTGGTGTTGTTTGTTGGTGCCACTGGTACCGGTAAGTCTACGTCCTTGGCTGCCTTAATTGGCCATCGCAATCATCATTCCCGAGGGCATATTCTCACCATTGAAGATCCAATTGAATTTGTTCACGAACATCAAAGCTGTGTTGTGACCCAAAGAGAAGTGGGTATTGATACACAATCATTTGATGACGCATTAAAAAGCTCTTTGCGCCAAGCCCCAGATGTTATCTTGATCGGTGAAATCCGCTCCATGGAAACCATGGAATATGCAATGTCATTCGCCGATACCGGGCATCTATGTGTGGCTACGCTACATGCTAATAACGCCAATCAAGCCATTGAGCGTATTATGCATTTGGCGCCACCAGAGCAGCATGAAAAACTGCGTTTTGATTTGAGCTTGAATATGCGTGCGGTCATTGCACAGCAATTGGTACCAACGGTCGATGGCAAAGGACGCGTGGCCGCCATTGAAATTTTGCTAAATTCCCCTCTGGTGACTGACTTGATCCAGCGAAACGAAATTGGCGGCTTAAAAGAGGCCATGCGTAAAGGCAAAGAAATGGGCATGCAAAGTTTTGATATGGCACTTTATACCTTGTACCAAGAACAAAAAATCAGCTTGGAACAAGCAATACACCATGCAGATTCACCAAATGACCTGCGCCTGATGATTAAACTTGATTCTGATCAAGGTGACGCATTAGGTTCGTTGTCAAATGTATCTATCGATATGGATTAAGCCAATTTATAGCCACTCCAGTCAATAATTAACCACTGAGCAATTATTTATTGGAATTACTATTACTCACGTAGTTTTGAGACATGATGAGAATTTACACAAATAACGACCGCTTCATGGTGTGGCAAGTCAAACAGCTTCTTGATGAGCACAAGATCCCTTGCTTTATCAAAAACGAATTCGCCAGCGGTGCCATGGGAGAGTTATCTCCGTTAGATTGTCAGCCAGAAGTGTGGCTAAACGATGGTAGCTGGCAGGCGCGAGCAGAGATTCTTATCGAACAAATGGAGAACCACACTGCCGTCGAATGGGTATGTTCTGGTTGTGGCGAAACCAATGGTGGAAATTTTGAGGTCTGCTGGCAATGTGGGCAGGAAACACACATTGACCAGTAAGCTTGATAACCATGAGATAATTGAACAATTCTTAGATACGATTTGGTTAGAAAAAGGGTTGAGTGAAAACACCTTAGATGCCTATCGCAGTGACCTGACTAAATTCAGCGACTTCTTAAGGGTGCAACCCTCTGTCGTTAATTTGCTTGATATTCAAACTGAGGATATTAATCAGTACATGGCCGAGCGTTTTGACAATGGTTTGTCTGAGCGCAGTAGCGCTCGTTGTTTAAGTAGTTTACGGCGTTTTTCAGGCTATATGTTGGCACACGGGTTACGTGAAGATGATCCCGTCAGTCGTATGCAAAACCCTAAGCTCAGTAAACCCCTGCCTAAAACGCTTTCAGAACAGCAAGTGGATGATTTACTCAATGCACCACAAACCGATGACCCCATTCAATTGCGCGACAAAGCCATGCTTGAGGTCTTGTACGCTACCGGTTTGCGGGTCACTGAGTTAGTCACATTACGCGTCGGGCAATTGAGTATTTCACAAGGTGTGGTCAGAGTAACTGGCAAAGGTAATAAGGAACGCCTGGTGCCGCTAGGGGAAGAAGCATTGGATTGGCTCACTACTTACATGAAAGAGGCGAGAGGAGCACTGCTGCGGAATGAAAGCGACGTGTTGTTTCCCAGCAATCGCGGCACGATCATGACGCGACAGACGTTCTGGCATCGTATTAAATTTCACGCCACGCAAGCCAACATCACCAGTGATTTATCGCCACATACCTTACGCCATGCTTTTGCTACCCATCTGTTGAATCACGGTGCCGATTTACGTGTCGTGCAAATGTTATTAGGTCACAGTGATTTATCCACCACGCAAATTTACACCCACGTGGCCACTGCTCGTTTACAGGAATTGGTTGCAGCACATCACCCTAGAGGATAGTGCTCCTACATAGCCGTTAATAGTGTGAGTAATTGTGTCGTGCTCTTGGTATCAAGGGCATTAGCAGTTACTATGTTTGTCCATAAAAATGAAATTATTTTTCCCTACAAGGGTCTTATCTTTATCTGTTCAAGTTGGAATTTATATGAAATATCGTGCGTTATTTGTGGCTGCTTTTGCCTTTTTATCGGTCAGCCTGAGTGTTAGTGCTGCATCAGTTAGCAGTCAAAACCTTGATAGTGTTAAGCAAAAAATTCAAATGTCATTAGGCATGCAAGTCACGTCTATTGGCGATGCGCCGGTTCCAGGGTTATTACAAGTACAAACTGATAAAGGCTTGTTTTACACCAGTGATGATGGCAAATATTTCCTTCAAGCCCGTATATTTAATCTAGATGAAGGCATGCGCAACGAGACAGAAACAACGTTGACTAAAATGCGTGTTGATGGGGTGGAGCACTTCAAAAATTCTGTGATTGAATACAAAGCAGAGAAAGAAAAGTACGTGGTGAATGTGTTTACTGATATTACCTGTGGATATTGCCGTAAGTTGCATAATCAAATGGATGAATACAATGATTTAGGCATTACCGTTCGTTATCTAGCCTTTCCTCGCGCTGGCTTAAACAGCAAGCCGTATCAAGATATGGTGTCAGTCTGGTGTTCAGCTAATCCGCAAAAAGCGTTAAATGAAGCGAAAGGCGGCGAAAACGTCGCTAAAGCAAGTTGTTCAAATCAAGTCGCTGAGCAGTATAATTTTGGTCAGAGCGTAGGTGTAAATGGTACGCCTAATATTATTTTGCCTGATGGCAGCGTGGTGCCTGGCTACCAACCACCGATGCAATTATTGCAAGCTATTCAAGACGCCTCATAGTATGTTGAGCAGGAGTAAATGCTCCTGCTTTACCGTTTACCCCTATTTATTGTTATCAACTTAGAGTAAGTTTGTGCAAATACGCCGCCGTTCCCCTGTTTCCGATGAGCATCTACCTGACTCCATCAACCCTACCTTAAAACAAATATACGCCTCTCGCGGCATTACTTCTGAGCAACAACTTGAGCGAAGCGCCAAAGCGCTATTGCATTACAAAGACATGTCAGGCGTTGATACAGCCGTGAGTATATTGGCTGATGCATTAGCCAAGGGTAGGCGGATAATCATTGTTGGGGATTTCGACGCCGATGGGGCAACGAGTACGGCGCTGAGCATGCTGGCGCTGGGCATGATGGGCAGTAAAAATCATGACTATCTAGTGCCAAATCGCTTTAACTTTGGCTACGGACTGAGTCCGCAAATTGTTGATGTGGCACACGAGCAAGGTGCTCAGGTGATCATGACCGTGGATAACGGCATTGCGTGCTTTGCTGGGGTCGAACGTGCCAAGGAACTAGGTATAACCGTGTTGATAACGGATCATCACTTAGCTGCAGAATCACTACCTGTTGCAGATGCCATTGTTAACCCGAATCAACCAAACTGCTCATTTATATCAAAGAACTTGGCTGGGGTAGGCGTTGCATTTTATTTGATGCTCGCGCTGAGAGCGCATTTGCGCCAAATTGATTGGTTCGCACAGAACAATCTTGCAGTGCCAAATCTAGCAGACTTATTGGATATAGTCGCGTTAGGTACTGTAGCCGATGTGGTGCCTTTGGATGAAAACAACCGCATTTTAGTGCATCAGGGGCTATTGCGTATTCGTAGTGACAAGTGCCGCCCGGGTATTCAAGCCTTGGTAGATGTCGCAGGGCGAGATAAACGTAAAATGGTAGCCTCTGATTTGGGATTTGTTATTGGACCTAGGCTAAACGCCGCTGGACGATTAGACGACATGTCCATGGGGATTGAATGTTTACTGACGGATTCAGATTACAAAGCCAAGCAGATTGCCGTTGAGCTAGACAGTTTAAATCGTGAACGTCGTGAAATTGAACAATCTATGCAGCAAGAAGCGGTAACGACCCTCGAAAATTTACAATTATCAGAGCAAGACATGCCCCTCGGCTTGGTATTGTACCAAGCTGACTTTCATCAAGGCGTGATTGGTATTTTGGCTGGGCGTATCAAAGAAAAGTACTTTAGGCCCACCATTGCTTTTGCTCATCAAGATGATGAAATACTTAAGGGGTCAGCGCGCTCCATTCCAGGGGTGCATATTCGTGACTTATTAGAAGAACTCAGCACTCGCTACCCTGGTGTTATCATCAAATTTGGTGGCCATGCTATGGCAGCGGGTCTGAGCATCGAAGCGCGCAAATTAGACGAATTTAAGTTGCGATTTACCCAACTGGCTGAAGAGCATTTGGCAGGTAAACCGCTGGCTGGCGAGCTTATTTCAGACGGTGAAATACCCGCCAGCTCATTGACTTTAGAATTCAGCCAATTACTGAAGGACGCCGGTCCTTGGGGACAAGGTTTCCCTGAGCCACTTTTTGATGGCGAATTTGAATTGGTTGAACAGCGCATTGTCGGCCAAAAGCATTTGAAAATGATGCTGCGTATGCCGTCGGGAAAATTAATCGATGCAATCGCATTTAACGTTGATACCAAAATATGGCCTAACGAGCAATGCAAACACGTGGAGTTGGCCTACAAATTAGATATTAACGAATTTCGCGGTCGGACTTCTTTGCAGTTTTTAGTCGAGGGATTAAATCCACTTTGATTACCCTGAAATAGGGACGTTAACCATGAGCAGACTGGATATCGTTTTGTCTTCGCTGTGGTGCTATTATATCTATTCTTAGGCAAACAGGGCGCAATGATGGCAAAAAAATCGGAAATCGATAAGCTGCTTAGTAAGCATGATGAGTTGACCCATTCTGAAGATATGAGCGTAGAATCTCACGTGCAACGTAATGAAGATCAATGGTTTGTAAATACCTTGATGATTAAAGGCTACGACGTTCCGTTTCGCTTTCGCCGTAAAAAACAATATAAAAATCTTGAAGGTGCGCGGGTCAATTTAACCTACTATCCCATCACTGAAGATGTCGCCGGGTTCCCTTTTGAAGCTATGAAAGTCGTTAGGATCAAGGTTTCTTAATACTATTTAAAATCCGGTTATTTTCTCCTGCAATTGAAGAGCATCTTGTGGCAGCTGAACAACTCAATGGCTATGTATTGCATCGACGTGCATATCGCGAAACAAGCTTTCTGGTTAACATTTTCACCTTAGAAAACGGTAAAGTGTCTGCTGTTGTGAAAGGTGTTCGCGGTAGCAAAAGCGACAAAAAGAGCCTTCTTCAACCATTTCAGCCGCTGTTGATTGGGGTGTCAGGGCGCTCCGAATTAAAAAACTTACAACAGGTAGAGTCCACCGGCGCAATGATACGCTTGGCCGGGCAAGCTTTGTATTGCGCCCTGTATTTGAACGAAGTTTTGAATCGTGTACTGGCGGATGAGATCCCCCACCCCGAGATTTTCGTATTGTATCAACAAAGTATGCATGCCTTGGTAGCCCAAACAAACTTTGAACCCGTTTTGCGTAGCTTTGAGCTAGGCCTGCTAGATGCATTGGGCTACGGAATTGATCTTACTCATGATGCCGATACAGGCCAGCCTGTTGCTGATAATGGATATTACCGGATAGTGCCTGAGCTCGGCTGCGTATATCAAGGTGACATACGTTTGTCAGGCTGTTATTCAGGCCAAAGTTTATTAAATGTGGCCAGCGAAAACTGGGACAAAGACAGTTTATTAGCCGCTAAGCACATCACTCGAACTACGCTCGGGGAGTTGTTAGGCAGTAAACCGCTAATGAGCAGAGAGTTATTTAAACAAACCCATTTTAAATCGAGAGGGAGAGAGCTTTGAGAGACATTCTTTTAGGGGTCAACATCGACCATATCGCCACATTACGTAACGCTCGAGGCACAAGTTACCCGGATCCTGTTCACGCTGCTGACATTGCTGAGCGCGCAGGGGCAGATGGTATCACGGTACACTTACGCGAAGACCGACGACATATTATGGACCGAGACGTCGCCCTGCTGCGTCAAACGATCAACACCCGGTTAAATTTAGAAATGGCCGTGACTGATGAAATGGTGGAAATAGCCCTTAATACTCAACCCGAATTCTGTTGTTTAGTCCCTGAAAAGCGTGAAGAGCTGACCACTGAAGGCGGATTGGACGTGGTGGGTAATCAACAGAAAATAGCAGATGCGTGTAAGCAACTTAGTGATGCCGGCATTTTGGTTTCATTATTTATTGACGCTGATTTTGCCCAAATTGATGCTGCGGTAGCGTGCAATGCGCCGTATATCGAAATTCACACCGGCCAATACGCTGAAGCCAAAAATGAAGCCGAGCAAGAAGCCGAACTAGCAAAATTAGTGGCTGGCATCGAATATGCTGACGCCAAAGGACTGAAAGTCAATGCTGGGCATGGTTTGCACTATCATAACGTTAAACCTATTGCAGCCATTAAGCAGATCATCGAGTTGAACATTGGTCACGCCATTATTGCTCGCGCAGCATTTGATGGTTTAGACAAAGCTGTGTCAGACATGCGCAGTTTAATGTTAGAAGCGCGCAGCGGGCACTAAATGGGAGAGTCGCAATGGCGGTGATGGGATTAGGCACAGACATAATTGAAATCGGGCGTATCGAGAAGCAATTGACGCGCTCTCATCGTTTGGCACAGCGCATATTGACCGCTACTGAACTGGCAATTTTTGACGAGCACTCGTTTCCAGCCCGCTATTTGGCTAAGCGTTTTGCCGCTAAAGAAGCTGCGGTCAAGGCATTAGGAATTGGCATAGGTAACGGCATTAGCTTTCAAGATGTTGAAGTGCACAATTTGCCCTCAGGACAACCTTTTCTGAAGTTCTACGCAAAGTTTGCCCAACTATGTGAGCAGCGTAATATTACCTCAAGCCATATCTCGATTTCAGATGAGCAGCATTACGCAATTGCCACTGTCATTTTAGAGTCCCCGTAAGACTTAATGCTATGTTTTGGTGCGCGAGTGAAATAGGGCGCACCAAAAATGCAGTATTTACATTAATGAGAGTATATTTTTGCTAGTATTAGGCATCGTTGTCGGCAATTTTCAACTGCGCACCGGCAGTAATGCAGCGAATACGATAAGTTCGCCCCAGTTATCATAGGACTTTTCCGGTTCGGTAAAGTTGGCGCATTTACTGTATATATTTATCATTTTTTCAGCCTAGGCACGCGCGTGGGTGTTAACGTTACTGAATACAAGGATACGTTATGGTTGCTATCCGTAAAGTTCATGAGTCCAAACGGCCCCCTTTCGATGAATGGTTAGATTCACTGTCCCTTTCTGATGTGTGTAAGCATAAATTACGGGAAGTGTCCGACACCCCAGAGATATTGCTTGTAGGTCAAGAAATGGTGGAAATTCTGCATGAATTACACATGGATGATGAGACGCTTCAAGCGTCGCTTGTCTACCCCTATTGCCAAACTCATGAATTAACTGAAGAGCAAATTGAAGAGCGTTTCGGTACGGGCATTCAAAAGCTCATTACTGGCGTTAGGCGTATGGACGCCATCAAGTCTTTACATACTAGAGCCAACAGCGCTCGTAAAAATGATGAAGAGCAAATAGATAACGTGCGACGCATGCTGCTGGCTATGGTCGAAGATGTGAGAGCCGTCGTCATTAAACTGGCTGAGCGAATTTGCGCCTTACAACAAGTTAAAAATGAGGACGAAGAAACTCGGGTTCTAGTCGCTCGTGAATGCTCCAATATTTACGCACCACTGGCCAACCGATTGGGGATAGGACAATTGAAATGGGAGCTTGAAGACCTCTCGTTTCGGTATCTGCGCCCAGAAACATACATGCAAATAGCCAATTTATTGGATGAGCGACGCACAGACCGTCAACAATATATTGAAGATTTCGTAGAGGAATTGCAGGCAGCGTTAGATGCACAGCATATCAAGGCGAAAGTGTACGGGCGACCTAAGCACATCTATAGCATTTGGAAAAAGATGCAGAAAAAGCACCTTAGCTTTGAGCAGTTATTTGATATTCGTGCCGTGCGGGTGATCGCCGATCGGTTACAAGACTGTTACGGGGCGTTAGGTGTAGTGCACTCCAATTGGCAGCATATACCCCGTGAATTTGACGATTATATCGCAACGCCAAAACCCAATGGTTATCAATCGATTCACACCGTGGCGCTAGGTAAAGAAGATAAGACCATTGAGATACAAATTCGCACAGCGCAAATGCATCAAGACGCAGAGCTAGGTGTTGCTGCTCACTGGCGCTACAAAGAGGGTACAAGTAGCAGCCGCTCAGGTTATGAAGAGCGTATCAACTGGTTGCGTAAAATCCTGTTATGGCAAGAAGAAGTAGCTGAATCCGGCGACTTAGTCGAGGAATTGCGTAGTCAGGTATTCGATGATCGTGTTTATGTTTTTACGCCCAAAGGCGATGTTGTCGATTTACCACTTGGTTCTACCCCATTAGATTTTGCTTATTATATTCACAGCAATGTGGGGCACAGGTGTATTGGGGCGAAAGTGGGTGGGCGTATAGTGCCATTTACCTACGAATTACGTACGGGTGATCAGGTCGATATTTTGACCGGTAAGCAGCTCAACCCCAGCCGCGACTGGATGCACCCTGGACTTGGTTACGTTCATTCATCCCGTGCCAGGGCGAAAATTCATACCTATTTTAAGAAGCAAGACAGGGATAAAAACTTAGCCGCGGGTAAAGAAATATTTGAGCGAGAATTGCAAAAAGCCGGTATCGACAGCAAAGACATTGCACAGGCATGTACCCGCTATAACATGCATACAGTAGACGATTTGTATGCAGCAATTGGTGCGGGAGATATTCGCTTAATGCAAGTGGTGCATTATCTGCAGCAACTGCATGTGCCACCAACCGAAATTGATCCACGGATTAAACCTAAAAAACCTCAGTCGAGTAAGTTCAAAAAAGATACCGTTGTGGTGGAAGGGGTAGGAAATCTGATGACGCAGATTGCTGGTTGTTGCCAGCCCTTACCGGGGGAAACCATTCAAGGTTATATCACTCAGGGCCGCGGCGTCAGTGTACATAGAGAAGATTGCGAACAACTCAGTCACTTATTAGAGCAACATCCTGAACGAGAGATTGATGTGGACTGGGCAAGTAATATTAATGCCTCTTTCCAGACTTATATTCAGGTGTTTTGCAGTGACAGAGACGGTTTATTACGGGATATCACGACTGTACTGGCCAACGAAAAAGCTGGGTTACTAGGGGTCAATAGTGCAAGCGATGTGAAATTCGGCCTCGCACGGATTTCCCTAAGATTAGAGCTTAAAGACCTGCAGGGGCTGTCACGAGTCATAAGTCGTATTGAAGGGATAAAAGGTGTGTCAATGGTTCAGCGAACAGACAACTAATGAAACCCGAATCAGCGCCAGAGATAAACAATCAACAGGACAAGGGCAGCAATGCGAATGAATGCGCGTTAAGCGAACTGTTAAGCATTATGCGAACCTTGCGTGACCCGACTAATGGTTGCGATTGGGATAAGCAACAGACCTTTGCCAGTATTGCACCTTACACGATTGAAGAAGCATACGAAGTCGCCGATGCCATCGATAAAGGTGATATGGCAGATATTCGTGATGAACTGGGAGATTTACTCTTTCAAGTGGTGTTTTATGCCCAGATGGCACAAGAGCAAGATGCGTTTGCTTTCGAGGATATAGCACGAGGGATATCCGCTAAGTTACGCCGTCGTCATCCGCACATATTCGCCGATGAAAACGGCAATGTCACGTTAGCAGAAAAAGGCCAATGGGAGAGTATTAAAGCTCAAGAGCGCATCGCCGCGGGTAAAACGGCAGACAACAGTATTCTCGCCAACGTACCTGCAGGCATGTCGCCGTTACTCCGCGCCCAAAAGCTGCAACAAAAGTGCGCGAAATTTGGTTTTGATTGGCCTGAGCTGGCGCCGGTCTTCGATAAACTTCAAGAAGAAATTGATGAAGTGATAGTGGAAGTAAATGCGCCAACGCCCGATCAATCAGCGATTGAAGATGAAATAGGTGACGTTCTCTTTTCGGTGGTGAATTTAGCACGCCACGTCAAAGTGGATGCCCAAACGGCATTACGAAAGGCGTCTAATAAGTTTGAGCAGCGCTTTCGGCAAGTTGAGCTTATTGCGCAGGAGCAAGGGAAAGCTATTAGTGACACATCACTGGATGAGCTAGAAGTATATTGGCAGCAGGCGAAAGAACTTTCTAAATAATCTGTTGCCTTAACTTTATGTAGACCGTTGTGCAATCTGCTTAAAGACAATCGATGTTGCTCTTTGTTACAAACTTTGATTTCACTTTTTACATACTCGGTGTAGATTTAAATTTAATCTTATAAAATTCTTATTTTCAAGAGGTGTTGGGTTTAATCAACCGCGTTAGATTATGAATAAGTTACTTGTCCTGTTATTTCCTTTGTTGTTCTCGTTACTCAGTGTTGAGGGACGAGCGGCGAGCAGTGGCAACGTAAATATCGAACGCAGTGCGTTGCTGTCAGACGTATTAGACTCACAATCTTTGCAGTTATCCCAAGAAGCGGATGACCGCGAAGAACATCTCCATATCGGATTCAAACATCCAACACTGCGCATTAAGGCCAAGCAAACACGTTTTTCAGTGGGAGCACAGGCGTCTATTGGGCAAACCGTTGGTTCAACTAGTATTCGCGCCCCGCCTTCCATTCTTTAATTTATCCATATCCAGTTCGCGCATTGTACTTAGCAATGCAGTGACATAAATTAATTGAATTAACACCCCAGCATTAGCTTACCCAACGCTGGGGGAGGAAGAAAATCATGAAAAACATCGCCCTTTACGAATTAAACCAATTAGATGAATTAGCTTGGCCTGAAACGTTTCAAGGGGTTTCCCTTGATTCCCCCGCCACGTCAGTGTTTACTGATTTCAAAAAAACAAAACCAATTGTTATTCAAGCTGATACGCCTATTTCTGAAGTAGAGCAACGTATGATCGAAGAGAAAGTACGCTTGAAAATTGTGCTTGATAGCGCCTACAAGTTTATCGGCGTGATTAGCCTTGACGACTTGAACGATCAAGAAAAAATAAAGCGCATTGCCTCTGGTATTGAGCGCCCAGACTTATGCGTTCGTCACTTTATGCGTACCAAAGCAGATCTAAAAGTGATTTTATTGCGAGAGTTGAAACGCTCTAGTGTCGGTGATTTGGTCGAAATGCTCAAAGCCAACGGTCTGCAGCATTGTTTAGTCGTTGACAGCGAAGCGCATCAGATCCGTGGCATCGTATCAGCCAGCGACTTAGCAAAAGGCTTAGGAATTGCGATGAACTTGAGTGTTAGCCCAACCTTTTTTGACATCTTTAATGAAGTTTATAGTGAAGCGCCATTGTTTAAAGCCTACGGTTAAGAGCCCAAGGCTTTTTATAATAGCAATACGAGGAATTTGCTGTATGGCAAATTCCTCGTATTGCCAGTTGTCACTGACAAATTGAGATAATTTTTCTTGCTATACCCAGCCAAAAATGCGCAATTTCTGCTCGCGTTTCGTAAAAACATCTGTATAATTCGCGCCCTGCCCAGTTACACCCACTTTGGGAAAGTGGAAGAATCGTACGACTCGAAGGGGTCAGTGTATTGATTTTAGCGGTTTCTGAGGTTGCAAACTTCGGTTTGAAATAGCAGAAACAACGTAACATTTAGACATATATTTTTTGGGTAATATTAGATGAAAACTTTTGTTGCAAAGCCAGAAACGGTAAAACGTGAATGGTATGTGGTAGACGCCGCAGACAAAACACTAGGTCGTTTAGCGACTGAAATTGCTAGCCGTTTACGCGGAAAGCATAAGCCTGAGTACACACCTCATGTGGACACAGGGGATTACATTGTTGTGATCAACGCAGAGAAAGTAGTTGTTACCGGCAACAAAGCCAAAGGTAAAATGTACTACTCTCACACTGGTTACCCAGGCGGTCTTAAAGAGACTAACTTCGAGAAGTTACAAGCCTTCAAACCAGAGATGATCATTGAAAAAGCGGTTAAAGGTATGTTGCCAAAAGGTCCTCTTGGACGCGATATGTTCCGCAAAATGAAAGTCTTCGCTGGTCCTGAGCATAAACACGCTGCTCAACAGCCTCAAGTCTTAGACATTTAAGGAGCATAGAAAATGGCAGATACTCAATACTACGGCACTGGTCGCCGCAAAAGCTCTACCGCTCGTGTTTTCCTTCGTGCAGGTAGTGGTAACATCGTTGTTAACAAACGTCCTCTAGATGAATTCTTCGGTCGTGAAACGGCACGAATGATTGTTCGTCAACCACTTGAATTGGTTGAGATGACTGAAAAATTCGATCTATACGTCACAGTTGCTGGCGGCGGAATTAGCGGCCAAGCTGGCGCAATTCGTCACGGTATCACTCGTGCATTGATGGAATTTGATGAGACACTTCGTCCTTCTCTACGTAAAGCTGGTTTCGTAACCCGTGATGCACGTAAAGTTGAGCGTAAGAAAGTGGGTCTACATAAAGCGCGTAAGCGTCCACAATTCTCAAAACGTTAATCGTTTTTATGAATTCGAAACCCGGCTATTTGCCGGGTTTTTTTTGGCCTATTTTTGGCTAAAATGCCGTCTTGTACAAATTTCCCTCTTAAGTCTCGGTATTTCTTCGTTTTATTGACGAATTCCTTGTATTTATTGTGGGTTTTCTTTTATCATTTTCGGTTAATGACAAAACTATAACTTCTTTTAGTTCGTAAGGTATTGAAAGCCTTTTTTGCAAAGAAGTGTGAGCAAATTCAACCCTCGGAGATTATTGGATGAGCAATGTATCATTAGATGCGAATGATTCGTCTGTTACCGAAAACCAACCGCAAGACAACAATCGACGTCGCTTTTTGACTGTCGCTACGTCCGTTGTGGGTGGTGTCGGTGTCGCAGGTGCTGCTATACCTTTCATCGGTTCATGGAACCCCAGTGTGAAAGCGCGAGCAGCCGGTGCTGATGTAGAAGCAGATATAAGTAAAATCGAGCCTGGACAGCTTATTCGCGTTATTTGGCGTAGTAAGCCAGTTTGGATCACCAGACGTACACCAGAATTGCTTGAATCGTTGACCAAAATTGATGATTTATTGAAAGATCCAAATTCTGAAGAGGATCAACAACCTGAGTTCGCTCGTAATTCATATCGTTCCATTAAAGCTGAATACTCAGTGTTGGTTGGGATCTGTACTCACCTAGGTTGCTCTCCTCAACATCTAAAAGATGGCGCTTTTGAAGAGTACGTTGAAGGCGTTCCTGAAGGCTTCCATTGCCCATGTCATGGTTCTAAATTTGATATGGCTGGTCGCGTATTCAATAACGTTCCTGCACCACTTAACTTGGTTGTTCCGCCGTATATGTACTTGGACGACAACACCATTTTGATTGGTTCCGAAGAAGGGGCTGCATAATATGTTTAAAAATTTAATGGATTGGATTGAATACCGCTTACCAATTATGCGTGTGGCAAACATGCATGCGATTCAATATCCTGCACCGCGTAATATGAATTTTTGGTACGTGTTTGGCTTTCTAGCTACCATCGTACTCGTTAACCAAATCGTGACTGGTGTTTGGTTAACCATGAGTTTTGAGCCTTCAGCCGAGCGCGCATTCGCGTCAGTCGAATACATCATGCGTGATGTAGAATATGGCTGGATCTTACGTTATATGCACAGTACCGGTGCTTCTGCGTTCTTTATCGTGGTGTATTTGCACATGTTCCGCGGCATGATTTATGGTTCATACCAGAAACCACGTGAGTTGCTGTGGTTGTTCGGAATGTTCATCTACTTAGCGTTGATGGCGGAAGCGTTCATGGGGTATGTATTACCTTGGGGGCAAATGTCTTACTGGGGAGCACAGGTTATCGTATCCTTGTTTAGTGCTATTCCTGTTATTGGCCCAGATCTAGTGATTTGGATCCAAGGTGACTATGTTATCTCGGGAGCAACGCTGAACCGATTCTTTGCTTTGCACGTCATCGCGTTACCGCTGGTTATCGTTATTCTCGTGTTTTTGCATATTGTTGCGCTTCACGAAGTGGGTTCGAACAACCCTGATGGAACCGACGTTAAACGTAAAAAAGGCTCACTCACAGAAGCCGAAAAAACTAAATTTAAGATGCATGAGTACTACACAGATAAGTACGACATCATTGATGATATCGTACCTTTCTTCCCGCATATTGTGCTTAAAGACTTGGTGGCGTTCAGCCTGTTCTTAATCGCTTTTTGCTATGTCATGTTCTTCAACCCAGGAATGGGCGGCTATTTCTTAGAGCACCCTAACTTTGAAATTGCTAACCCGCTTAAAACACCTGAGCACATCTTCCCTGTTTGGTATTTCACGCCTTTCTATGCAATTTTGAAAGCCGTACCGCATAAACTGGGTGGTGTAATTTGTATGTTCGCAGCGATTGTGGCATTGGCGCTATTGCCTTGGATTGACCGTGGACGTGTTAAGTCTTGGCGTTACCGCTGTGGCTTGCACCGTTGGAACCTGCTCGTATTTGCCGGCGTGTTTATCTTCCTAGGCTATCTAGGTGGTACACCTCAAGAAGCGTGGAAAATTATTGCTTCGCAAATTTTGACCATAATGTATTTCGGCTTTTTCTTCTTACTGTGGATATACAGTAAAAACGAAAGAACCAAGCCAGTTCCAGCGAGGATTACAGGATGAAGAAGTTAATACTCGTTTTAGCATTTTTATTGCCAAATGCAGTATTCGCAGCAGGCGGCGGTGCTCACTTAGACACCGCTGACTATGACTTAACAGACAAGGCATCGTTGCAAAACGGCGCCAAGATCTTTCAGAACTACTGTTTGGGTTGTCACCAAATGCAGTACCAACGTTATCAGCGTGCGTTCGAAGATTTAGGTATCCCTGTTGAGCTTGGTCAAGAGAACTTACAGTTCACAGGCGAAAAGCCCGGCGAGTATATTAAAAATGGTATGCCTGCTGATGCTGCAGCTAAGTGGTTCGGTGCGCCGCCTCCAGATTTGACTTTGGTAGCTCGTGTACGTGGTGCTGATTGGTTGTATACCTATCTACGTACGTTCTACGTCGACGAGAGTCGTCCGTTTGGTGTGAATAACCTAGTGTTCCCTGAAGTGGGTATGCCACATGTATTGCAAGAGTTGCAAGGTGTTCCTCGCAAGACGACTGAAGAGCATATGGTCGACGGCGAAATGGTCGAACGCTATGTCGGTATCAAATCTGATGGTTCTGGGGAATTGAGCCCAGAAGAATATGACAGTGCCGTTTTGGACTTAGTGAACTACCTGGTTTACACCGGTGAGCCTTCACGCTTAGAGTCTGAGAGTATCGGTCGCTGGGTCTTAATATTCTTGTTGGTGTTCTTCGTACTTATTTACTTATTGAAGAAAGATTATTGGAGAGATGTGCATTAATTCTACAAAAGTTAATGTATAATCCGCAAAATTTTAAGGGGCCCCGTGCCCCTTTCTTATCACTGGTAGATTAATTTACCGTTTTGCTGTTGATGCAGCCTTAACTAGGGTGCAAAAACAGTAATATTGGATATTTCAGCAGGCTTTATTGTAAATATAAACAGCTGGATATCTGAATTTAGGAGGAAGCTTAATGGCTGTAGCCACAAATAAACGTTCTATCATGACGTTGTTCTCAGACACCATTGATATCTATAGTCATCAAGTGCGTATCGTACTTGCTGAAAAAGGTGTTGGAGTAGAAATCAGCTATATCGAGAAAAACAACTTGTCTGAAGATTTAATTGATTTAAATCCTTATGGCACGGTACCAACCTTGGTTGACAGAGAATTAGTACTTTATAATTCTCATATCATCATGGAATATTTGGACGAGCGTTTTCCTCACCCTCCATTGATGCCTGTATATCCTGTATCTCGTGGCCAAAGCCGCTTGACCATGCACCGTATTCAGAATGATTGGTATGTACTTGCTGAGCAAATTCTAGCGGGTAAAGGCGATGTAGCCGCTGCACGTAATGAATTGCGTGAAGCGTTGTTGAGCTTGGCACCATTGTTCGCAGAGACGCCGTTCTTTATGAGTGAAGAATTCAGTCTCGTAGATTGTTATCTTGCTCCATTATTGTGGCGTTTGCCGTCTCTTGGTATTGAATTGACGGGCACTGGCGCAAAAGATGTACGCACTTATATGAATCGCATTTTCGAAAGAAGTTCGTTCAAAGCATCTTTGACGGACCAAGAACGCGAAATTCATAACCCTCTTTAGTGGGAAATGACAATATGACATCAAATCAGCCTTATTTACTCCGTGCATTCTACGAATGGATTGTGGATAACAATTTGACGCCTTATATCGTGGTTGATGCACATGTTTCAGGTACATTAGTGCCACAAGAACATGTTCGTGATGGTCAGATAGTACTTAATGTTTCTCCCGCCTCTTGTGGCAAGTTGTTGCTAGGCAACGACGAGATTACCTTTGATGCTCGCTTCGGCGGTGTGCCACGTAATATCGTTGTTCCATGTAAGGCGGTTTTGGCGATTTACGCCAAAGAAAATGGTGCAGGTACGGTGTTTACACCTGAAGACGATTTTGAGGGCGACGGCAGTGATTTAACGCCAACACCCGTTCAATCATCAGATTCACCAGAAAAGGCGCCAGCCCCAAGTAAAAAGGGTAAGCCCAATTTAACCATTGTTAAGTAAAGTGTTACACATTAAAAAAGGTGCCAAAAGGCACCTTTTTTTGTGTCTATTGTTCGACAGCTAGCATACCAGTGCTCTTGCTTGAACACATGAGAGGCCAATACAATTCCAGTGAACAATTCACTTCTCAGGGAAAAACTTAAAAGGACTTAGTCAAGGCGCTTGAATGATGTAACAGTAAAGGTTTAAAAAATAGCTACAAAACAAAGTCCAAAGTACCTTATGAGGGTGGTAAAAAGCGCTCCATGGATTTATCAGGCAGCGCTTTCAATGTAGCCGTTATATACTGCTACAGATACTCAAATGCTTTAATGACTTGTTTCACGCCATCAATATTACGCGCCACTGTGGCTGCTATTTCTGCTTCTTTAGTGCTAACCAAACCCATTAGGAAAACCTCGGAGTTTTCAACCGCCACATGAATGTGGAAGCCGTCTATCCGTTTGTCTGCCACTAGGTTGGCTTTGATTTTAGAGGTTAGCCATACGTCATGGGTGGTGGTGCTGGCTGAAACTGGGGAGCCCAGTCGAATTTGATTGTGCAATTTTTCTATATTTTTCACAGATGTCGCGGCCACTTGGGCTTGATTGATCAAGGCTTCATTCGGTGCTTGTCCGACTAA
The DNA here is from genome assembly GCF_056173245.1 of Paraglaciecola sp. QJM3NY_14. NCBI lineage: Bacteria > Pseudomonadati > Pseudomonadota > Gammaproteobacteria > Alteromonadales > Alteromonadaceae > Paraglaciecola > Paraglaciecola sp. QJM3NY_14. Next base: position 4,389,618 of record NZ_CM149664.1, on the reverse strand, counting down.
CAAGACGGATCCGTTAAAAACGTGAACATGGATATTCGCTTGCTCGTCAATAGCTTTATTGTCAGACAAGGCGATAGAGATACGACTTGAAACGGTTTTATCGTCAAGCTGAGTGCCTAATGAACGACGATCGTGGGCAGCAGAAGCCGCACCGACCCCAGCGCCTACCACTAGTGCAGCGCAGCCTTGTAAAAGGCTAAGGACTAACAATGTACTGATAAGTAATTTAGGATGATAATTTAACACGTCATTATTCCTGTGAAGTTTCTGGGAAAAGACAATCGTCTACCCCTTCGCATAAGTTATGGATAACCAATAAATGTACTTCGTGAATACGCACGGCGCGACTTGAAGGAACACGGATTTCTACATCATTCGGGCCAAGTAAACCTGCCATTTCACCGCCATCCAGCCCAGTTAACGCAACAATGGTCATATCGCGACTCAAAGCGGCCTCCATGGCGCTGATAACGCTTCTAGAGGCGCCATTAGGTGATATGGCCAGTAGTATATCGCCTGTTTGCCCTAGGGCGCGTACCTGTTTAGAAAACACTTCGTCGTAGCTGTAGTCATTGGCAATAGACGTCATGGTTGAGGTGTCGGTGCTTAAAGCAATGGCGGGTAAGCTAGGTCTCTCTCGCTCGTATCGATTCAGCATTTGAGAAGCAAAACTTTGGGCATGGGCTGCTGAACCACCGTTACCGCAAGACAGTATTTTATTTCCGTTGATAAGTGCATTAACCATCATTTGCGTGGCAAGTGCAATGGGCTCAGGTAGTTCTTCTAACGAAGCAATCATAGTTTGAATGCTCTCGGTAAAATTGGCTTTAACACTCTCTAACATTCATGCTCCAGTGCGCGTTGTTGTTATACATACTTTAACCAACTGATTTTATCATTGTTGTTACTTAATACATCTATGCCGACTATATCAATTCTATGGGCGATTAACGAAGGATTCAGCTTATTGTCTAGCATGTAATGCTGTATAGCAGACTCGAATTTACGTCGTTTGTGGGGATGAAAAAACTCCACTGCGCTACCAAACTGTTGTCCGCTACGGTATTTGACCTCAACGAAGACCAGTTCTTGATGGTCGCGCATGATGATATCAATTTCGCCGCTTCGGCAGCGGTAATTTTGCGTCACCAACGTAAGCCCTTGCTGCTTTAAATAAGCTAATGCTTGGGCTTCGCCTTGCGCGCCCTTCATTAAAGAGCGCAACGGGTTAGTCCATGGCAATGGGAATGACCCGGTCTTGCGCTACTTTCGCCCAGGGCAATACGCGGTGAACTTCCCCATCCGCACTGATACTTAACTCGCCACTTAAGCCCTTTACCGAAGTGATCGGCAGGAGTCTCAAATGGCGCAGCTTAGGCACTAGGTTATAGGCATCGTAACCAAGGGCAAATAGACGTAACAAACTATCTTGGGTTTGAGGCCATAAGGCCTGGGTATCATTTGCTAAGTCTTGCCATGGGTTATTGGGCATCATCCATGGCATATCAATAAAGGTCAAATTGCGTAAATCTCGAATACTGTTTTTGTTCAATTCCAAAGTGTAACTTCTTGATGAGGCGAAAACGGAGATTTCGCGAGCGGCGAAAGGACTCAAGCTCGACTCAATAATAGGGTTAAGTAATTCAGTCTGTTCCGGGTTGGCAAATAAAATTATCGCATCTACATCGCGGCGATTGCGCTCTACTGCGTACACTTCACTGGTGGTAAGTAGTTCTATTTGTTTCACGCGCTGGCGGCTTTGGGCTACATCTAATAACTCAGACACCAACTTGCGCATATTTTTGCTATCGGTAAAGGTGCCTGTTGCGGGGACAACGTAATCTTGTTGTTGGTCATTTTGTTGCCATTGTTGAATGAAAGCCTCAGACATGCGCTGGGTGGTACTGGTGTCAGCCGCTAATACTATGGGGTGACGCAGGCCTAGGTCATGTATGTGCTTAGCCAATTGAATGGCTTCATCTTCAGGGGCTAGTGAAAAGTAAAACACTTCTGGCGATGCTGCGGGAAGTGTTTCAAACGCGTTATCAACATCTGGCAGTGTTATGTTTTCTGCCGGCACTGCTTGATCCACAATGATGTTATTGACTAGTGCATTGTCCGTTGTTTTATTTGCGATAATAGAGTCAATACGATTTAGCGCTAATACCGATTTATTGGCTGGTAACAACGCTATTAATTGAGCAATCTTCTCTTTTAGTAGCGGCCCAATAATCGTATCGTAGTCAGTGACCTGTTCACTCAACTCCTTGGGTGTTTTTAAGGCTGAATCAAAAAACTGTAATTCAATGTTCTGGGTTGAAGCTTGGCTGTTTGACGTTGACTCGCTATTCAAATGAGCTAGGTACGCTGCAATAATTCCGTCTTTAATTGCGTTCCCTTGGCTAAAAAGCCTACCTGTTAGCGGTAGCAATACCGCCACTCGCTTAGACGTTATAGTGTCTTGCTCCATGGCGTTGACTAACGCCTCCGGGAGTACCTCAGATAAGGGGTGGGATGGATGCTTATTTTGCCACTGATTGACCTGAACTTTTAGTCTTTGAGGCTGCGTGCCTAGCTGTTGAATAATCGTTTTAAGTTCAATCCATGACTTGAGCCTGGGCTCATCTATCACGGCTTGCTTTTCTTGCTTGTTGGTTAGATTGCCAATCGCCCGCCATAATCTAAGGCTATTTTCTTGATTGAGGTTGCCAGCGGCTAATAAATTTTCACTCGCGGCTAACCAAGCATGTTGCTGTTCGTCAATAAGGGCCTGTAATTCACTGAGCTGAGCTGACTCATGTTTGCTTTTAAGCAATTTATTCACAAGCTTTTGTGCTTGGGATACCGCAGGGGTAGGCAGTTGCATATAACACTGTGCCAACAGCAATTGAGCTTCAGATTGAAGGTCAGGGTGAATAAGTTCAGGCGTAAGGATATTAAGCAACTTTATACTGGCATTGCAATTATCTTCTTGCTGTAAAACAGACGCGGCTTGCAATATCAATCTATTACGCTGAGTAGTGTCACCCGTCTCGGCAAACTGACGTTGCGCTTGGTTTAGGTAATATTGACTGTTAAGCTCACGGTCTGGTTGCACTACCTTGATATCTGGTCGTTTTACCGTGTTTTTTTTGTTCGGCGTATCTGCACAGGAGGCCATAAAAACGACTAGGCTAACAACCACTACCGACCTGATTAATTTCATTTACAGTGCACTCACTTAACATCTTGATAATTCGCCCGTTAGTTTATACCAACGCTGATAAATATCTACCTACTCAGAGCTTAGAGAAATGGGACGTTACAAGGTAAAATAGCGGCATCAATGTCCAACGGCATATTTAAAAGGCATACAAAGTGGCAAATTTCGGAAAGCTCTTCATCGTTCCTACTCCTATCGGTAATTTAGAAGATATTACTCTGCGCGCAATTCGTACCTTAAATGAGGTAGATTTGATTGCGGCAGAAGATACGCGCCATAGCCAAAAACTCATGCAGCATTTTGATATCTCCACACGCTTAATTTCATTACATGATCACAACGAAACTCAGCGGGCGGCACAACTTATTGAAAAGTTACAACAAGGCTTAAATATTGCGCTTATCTCTGATGCGGGCACACCGTTAATTAGCGATCCGGGTTACGGATTGGTGAATCAATGTAGGGCAAACCATGTTGATGTGATCCCTTTACCTGGTGCATGCGCGGCAGTCACAGCATTAAGTGGTGCGGGACTCGCTACCGACAGATTTCGGTTCGAAGGCTTTTTGCCGGCCAAGCAACAAGCAAAAATTCAAGCGCTAGAGTCGATAGAGCGTGAGACTGCTACCAGCGTATTTTATGAATCCCCGCGCAGAATTGCTGATACCGTACAGGCTGTTGTTGATGTGCTAGGGGCTGAACGCAAGGTGGTGGTAGCCAAAGAGCTGAGTAAGACCTTCGAGACCTTCTATTCAGGTACGGCAGGTGAAGCCCTTGAGTGGTTGCATGCGGATTCGAATCATCAACGAGGTGAGTTCGTGCTGATGATTGCGGGACACAAATCTGATGTAAGCGATATTCCAGAAGAGGCATTGAAGTTGCTTAAGTTATTGATGGCTGAATTGCCACCCAAGAAAGCCGCTGCCATTGTTGCTCAGCAATATGGCTTAAAAAAGAATACCTTGTATCAAATTGGTTTAGAGTTTGGCAGTGAGTCATAACGTTATTGTACAAAAACTCTTAGCATGGATGTGGCGTTGGAAGGTATGAATGGAGGAGTCTAAATTTAGTGCGCAGTAGTATGATTTCACCTATCATCCTCGACATTGAGGCAAGCGGATTTGGTGCCAGTAGTTATCCTATTGAAGTGGGCGTTGCACTGGACCCAGATACACGCTTCTGCCGACTTATTCGCCCGCAAAATGACTGGCAACATTGGAGCAAAGAGGCACAAGGGCTGCATGGCATCAGTCGGAGTATGTTGCTTGAAAAAGGTGCGCCTGTACATCAAGTATGTATCGAACTTAATCAACTGCTGAATGGACTCACTGTTTATTCCGATGGGTGGGTGGTAGATAGTCCATGGTTATCGCGCTTATATGAGAGTGCAGGCATGAGCATGTCTTTCGAATTAAGTCAGCTTGAAATGATATTAAATGAACATCAGATGGATAATTGGCATTTGGCAAAGTCCCGAATTTTATCTGAAACAGGAGAGCAACGTCATCGCGCGAGTTTTGATGCTTCCATCATTTTACAAACCTATTTAGCCACACGTAACATTTAATTTAACTGCCAATACTGGCGCGCTCGCAAGAGTGTAACCCTCGGCCTTTCAGCCATCCATTAGGATTCCAAATACATGCAAACACATGAAGCCGGTTGCTTAAATGAGCAAGTGATCGTGTATATCTGTGAGCAGCTTACCATTTCAGGTTACTGCGTTGTTTCTGACTTTTTACCAGAGCTGGTGATAAATGCACTTTATCTTGAAGCGAGTAGTGATGTGCGCCTCAACTTTAAGCAAGCAGCCATCGGCCGTGAGCAACTTCAACAAGTGAATACCGGTGTGCGCAGTGACAGTATTGCGTGGATTAACAGTCAAAGTGAATCTCAAGGCTTATTTTTAAAGTTGATGGAAAACCTGAGAATAGAGATAAATCGGCGTTTATTTTTGGGATTATTCGATTACGAAAGCCATTATGCTCATTACGGCCCAGGTGATTTTTATAGACGTCATGTGGATGCTTTTAAAGGAAACAGTAATCGTCTGCTTAGCAGTGTTGTGTATTTAAACGCTGATTGGGTTAAAGCTGATGGAGGGGAATTACTTATGTTTCATGATGATCAAGTATCACCTTTTTTGATAGTAGAGCCTACTTTTAACCAATGTATTATTTTTTTGAGTGAGCAATTTCCCCATGAAGTCCGCGCGGCTAAAAGGGATCGTTACAGTATTGCGGGATGGTTTCGCACCAACAATAGCATCGGTGGACAAATCGATCCTCCGCGCTAAACATATTTGAATACAAGATCTGTGTTGCTTTAAATATTACAAATAATATAAATTCCATAATAAGCCAATGAGCGTGACAATAATTCGAAAAAAGACATAAATAAGAGAAAAAAATGAAGATATTTAATTCTACTGCACTCCTCACAGCACTGACCATTATATCGGTAAGTTGCCTCGTTCAAGCGGACGAACAGCTATATACTGTCCAGCCATCTATCACACCGGAACTTGCATTTGCAGGGCAATACACAGTTGGTGTGCAAACGCTCAACGTAACCCACGAAAAGCAACTTGATACACAGACGTTTACATCACGTAAAGACCGCCCACTGACCTTAGAGGTGTGGTATCCAGCCGATCCTAAAGCGACTGAAGCCTCAACTGCTACTTATGAAAACGTCACGCGTCTGCACAAGCCCTTTAGCTTAATAGGTACGGCTCATCGAAACGCTGCTCCTCAAGCATCAGGTCAATTTCCTTTGGTTGTGCTGTCTCATGGTTATACTGGCTATCGAACGATCATGTATTATCTTGGTGAACATCTAGCCAGTCATGGCTATATCGTTGTAGGTATTGACCATACAGACTCGACCACTGGGGATGTAGATTTCGTAAATTCAGGTTTCTCTGGTTTTCCTAGCACTTTAATAAACCGGGCGAGGGACCAGCAATTTGTGCTCGATTATTTTAGCCAAGACAGTTCAGACATCGCTAAGATCGCTGATACCGACGATGCAGCAGTCATTGGCTATTCCATGGGCGGCTTTGGTGCAATCAATACTATTGGTGCCTGCTACGACTTTCATCAAGAGGGGTTACAACGTCTGGGTTTCCCTGAAGATGCGGCCAAACAACTATTGCCGGTATTTAATAGTTGCAATGGGGGACGGGAGTCAGTGGACCCTCGCTGGAAAGCGATGATTGCTTTCGCACCTTGGGGCGGTGAAACCTCTGTACATGATGCGAAATCGATGGCGAATATTACGGTTCCAAGTCTTTATGTATCAGGGGATCAGGATGATGTATCCGGCTATGAAGACGGTGTTAAAAAACTTTTTGAACAAACCGGTAGTGATAACAAGTATCTGATGGTGTTTGAAAATGCACGGCATAACATTGCGCCACATCCAGCACCTAAAGTGGCATATGAAACTGACGCTGACCTAGGCCATTACATTGAGCCTAGTTGGGACAACGAGCAGCTTAACCGCATCAATGAACACATGAGTTTGGCATTTTTAGATTGTTTCGTGAAAAATGACCAGAGCAAATGCGCCTACTTACCCACGCGCGACAATGCTACTCAGATGAAAGATAGTGACGGTAAACTTAGCGAGGCATGGCCAGGGTTCGCTGATCGCTGGGCAACAGGAATTCGCTTTTACCGCGGCAAAAACGCCAAGTAGGGTTAGGGTATTTAGTCAGACAATATTGGATTGAATAAAAGCTAATTCATTACAAAGCCCGTTCAGCGAGTCGTAAACGGGCTTTTTATTATGCGTAAGTTAATTAATGCTGTTCTGCGTAAGTTTCCACTGCTTGCCAAACACGTAAGAAATTACCACTTAGTATTTTCTTGATATCCGCTTGTGAGTAATCTCGATCCATTAAACCTTGTACCAAATTGGGATAGGTAGACACGTCCTTCAAGCCTTCTGGCAATGAGTCACCTACACCGTCATAATCTGAACCAATACCCACATGGTCAATGCCGATAAGTTCGACTACGTGGTCAATGTGATCTAGCACGGTATCCACGTTGGCGAACGGGAACGGGTTTTTAGCCGTGTATTCTTCATCAAAAGCAGTGACTAATGGACTGTCTTTACCTTCTTTTTCCACAAGCGCTTTACGCTTAGCCGTCATCTGATTACGCCAGTTTTGTGAAATTTTACTGACAAAAGTAGAGCCAAAGTTGATTTGAATGACACCGCCGTTATCACCTAGGGCTTTGATCATGTCATCGTCCATATTACGTTCGAAGCCTGGGGTGAACTTACGTAATGAAGAGTGAGAAGCGATAACAGGCACCTTGCTCACTTCGATAGCTTGATAGAATGCTTTATCAGATACGTGCGAAATATCTACCATTACGCCTATGTTATTCATTTCTTCGACCAAGGTTTTACCAAAAGGGCTCAAGCCCTTCCATTTACGTCGGATATCGTAAGATGAGTCAGCAATATGGTTGCTTTGGGAATGAGCGAGGGTGATATAGCGAATACCGCGCTCATGAAATGTTTTAAGATTATCCAAGTTACCTTGAATAGGAGAGCCATTCTCCATCCCCATGGGCAGTGAAATCAAACCTTGTTTAAACTGCTCTCTTACATCCGCAACGCTTTTCGCAATCGCAAATTTATCCGGTGCACGCCCGACAATCGCCTCTACATAATCAATCAGTTTATGGGCAAGCGCAGTGGACTCATCAGAATCATCAAGGCTGGCGGGCACATAAATAGACATAAAAGGTGCATTTAAACCACCTGCTTTTGCTCGTGGATAGTCAAAGTCGCCGCCATCAGTGGCCTGTGTAACATCGACCCATTTTTCACTGACGCGATAGGGCACATCTATATGCGAATCTATCAGAATGGTGTCTTGGGCTAGCTGAGTTGCCTTTTCTGACGCCTGATAGGCTGCGCTCACCGGGCTCGAAAAAGCCAGTGTGCAGGCAATAAATAATGCAGTTCTATGTAAGGTGTTCATGTCGTTCCTTTGTTTGAATTTTTATTTAGTGTGTTTTTATTGCTTTTGCACTTACTCGCGCAGGCGATTTACCCGCTAGGCATATCCCCTGATACGCTTTATACACTTCAGCGTATTCAGTGATGGTATAAAGGAAGCTAGGGTAATGTAAAGCATGAGGTAATACGTGGGCGTGTATATCTCAGCGTGAAAATAGCAGAGCGAATTTACTAAATTGGAAAAATAGCATACTAGCGTAGAGGAAGTTAGAGTCAGAAGGAAATGGAAACCGCGCTAGCCAAATCAGCAAGCGCGGCACAAATCTAATGCGTTACACTTTTGTAAGATGGAACAACAAACTGCTTTGCGGCGTCAACAATGGCATTTGCATACCCAATTGCATCAATAATTCACCACTAAAGACGTGACCATCAACAGCACCAAGGTGATTAGCGAAACCAAACAGACCAGATTTTGGCCATTTGTCAGTGTTCTTTATTGGCCAAATGATATCGAGCTTGTATTGGCCGTTCTTGTCTAAACCTGCAAACTTATATTGATCGGGTAAGGTGGCCGAGCTGCATGCCACCAAACTGTACGAGAACAGTGCTTGTGACTTGTCTTTGGCAACGATACCTAGCCCATTCATATAGGCCGGAAGCTCTAAGCGGAACAAATCGCCGCTGTGCACTAATGCACGATGTTGTTTGTATAAGTCGGTCATAGCTTTGAGCTCGACTTTCTCGGCATCTGTTAGCTCACGTAAATCCATTTCCATGCCCATGTGGCCGAACAAGGTCACTGAAGCGCGCATTTCCATTGAAACAGTGCGGTGGGTAATGTGACACTCTCTTGGGCCTACGTGTGAGCCCATTAGCTCTGAAGGCAAGAAATACGAGAAACCATTTTGAATTTTGAGACGCTCAAGTGCGTCGTTAGAATCTGAAGTCCATACGCGGTCAGTGCGCGCCAGTACGCCATAGTCAGCACGACCGCCACCCGATGCACAGCTTTCAACTTCCACTTGCGGATGGGCTTCACGAATTTTATCCAATAAGCGATAGACCGCATGTATTTGATTATGGCCACCAGGCTTACCGCTATGGTTGCCTTGATGGTTCAAATCACGATTCATGTCCCATTTTACGTAGCTAATATCGTATTCTGATAACAAAGAGTCTAAACGCTCGAACAAATATTCGAATACTTCTGGGCGAGATAAATCGAGCACCAATTGATTACGGCAGTCTATCTGCTTGGCGACTTCGTTGCCTAACACCCACTCAGGGTGCTGGCGGTATAGGTCACTATCTGGGTTGACCATTTCTGGCTCGAACCACAAGCCAAATTCTAAGCCTTGGGCTTTGACATGATCAATAACAGGCGTTAACCCTTCTGGGTAAAACGCTTTGTCCACGTACCAGTCTCCTAACCCTGCTGTGTCATCGTTACGGCCAATAAACCAACCATCATCTAATACAAAACGCTCGGCGCCCATTTCTGCGGCTCTTTCGGCCAAGTCTTTCAGTGTGTCTACGTCGTGGTTGAAGTAGATGCCTTCCCAAGTGTTGTAATGCACCGGTCGAGGTTTGTCGTGCACGCTTTGGCGAATGATATGCGTGCGCACATATTGATGAAACTGCTGAGATAAAGCTGATAAGCCTTGGTCTGTGTAACTGGCAAACAGAGTCGGCGTCTGGTAACTGTGATTTTTACTTAACACTATTTCACCTGGAAATAACAACTCGCCCATCTGCACATAAGAGCGACCATCAGCCATTTTTTCAGCGACGATTTTGTGATTGCCACTCCAACCTAAATGAAAACCATAGGCTTCACCTTGAGCTTGATTGGTGGTTTTAGGGTGCAACAATAGGGCTGGATAGCTGTCGTGTGAGGTTTTGCCACGACGATTTTCGCGCACGTATGAGCCAAAGAATTTATCCAGCGAGTGTTGTTGAAACTCACCCGCCCAATGGCCTTCAAAGCCGATAATTTGATCAAAGTCCGCTGGGGTTGGAATAGTGGCTGCTGCGCACCAGTCAAGCGTGATGGTTTGCTCAGTGATGTTATTTAAAGCGGTATCAAATGTCAGTACATCTGTGTCTTGGTCTAGTTTTATGGTGACAACGACTTCAACACCGCGAGCGGCATCTATGCTGGTAAGCGTGACGCTGTATTCATTATTCTGTGTCACTTTCTTTAACTTAGGGTTCGCAGCCCACTGGTCGCTGCCGCCATGCAAACTTAGCCCTGGTAACCCAGTAAAGCCTTGGCCAGATGTAGGTGTGATGCATAGGTCAAGTTCAACGATTGGGGAGACTGGCGCTTCTTGACGTAAGCGAAGCGCGCGCATCATATCGCCAGTGGATTGTTCTGACAGCTTAGCGCGCCAGTAAATTATTTGTGGTGTTTCATACCCGACGTCTAAAACTAGGCTGCTCTTTTGCCCATGAAGGGCAATGAATTGTGCTGCATGTTGCGTCATATAGGGTCCTTAAATAAAGTAAATTTGTTCAGAATAAAGTGAATAGGACATTTTACTCGGTTTTAAAAGCATATAAATAGTATTATTTAACTTTCGGTAACATTCCGTGAAGCTTGTTTGATATTTTTAATGTGCATAGTCAGCGTCAGAGCACACTAAATTCAAGGATCACGTAAATTTTACTTTTAATTAACTCAAGCCAAAAGCGTTCTAATAATTAGTGACTATGCTGTTAAAGATTGTTTTTGATTGAGTACATTAATGTCGTCTTTATTTTTCCTCAACCAGATGAAAAACAACAAGTTTATAGCTGCTTTTCAACCATTTTTATTTTTTACGATAAATAGTATTTTACACCTTAACCATGTTGCACATATGTTGACAAATTGTATTAATACTATTTAACATACATATCAGTAGGAAAGCTGAGTGGCATGATCCTATAGTTATGCGAGTAGTTTGAGTGGAACGGTAAACTTGCAAAGCGCCAAAAAAACAAAGAACACATCATATTAACAGGACACAAACGGGGCACATCCCATGAAAAAATCATACATCTGGTCGGCAGTAAAAACCGCCCTATTAGTACCTACTGTTGCTGGTTTAGCTATGCAAGCATCAGCACAAGAAGCAAGCGACGATAGTAACCTTGAAGTGATTCAGGTTCGCGGCATTGTCAGCAGCTTAAAACGCGCCATGTCAGATAAAAAAGAATCATTAATCGTATCTGATGGCATCGCAGCCGAAGATTTGGGTAAATTCCCAGATTTGAACGTGGCTGAATCTTTACAGCGTATTACGGGGGTTTCAATTGACCGTAGTGGCGGTGAAGGGCAGTTCGTTACAGTTCGTGGTTTCGGCCCTCAATTTAACAATGTATTGGTTAATGGCCGTCAACTTGCGACTGAAAACCCGGGCCGTGAGTTCAGTTTTGATGTGCTAGCAGCTGAAATCATTACTGGCGCTAATGTTTATAAAAGTACAAATGCGACACTTCAAGAAGGGGGCATTGGTGCAACGATCAACGTTAGTACTGCAAGGCCATTTGATTATGATGGTTTTAGAATGGCTGGCTCACTTAAGGGGACTTACGAAGATTTAAATGAAAAAACATCTCCAAGTGCATCTTTCCTCGTAAGCAATACTTTTTCTGATGACAAAATGGGTGTGTTACTAGCCTTATCTCACCAAAAACGTGATGTCGATATTAACTCAATCGGCACCAGTGGCTGGCGTCCAGGGATTACGGTTTCTAATACTGCAGGTGATGTATTAGCCAGTAATATTTATATTCCGCGTAACGTTGATCATATTTCTGATGTCCAAGAACGTACACGGACTAATGCTTCACTGGTGTTGCAATACGCGCCAACAGAAGAAGTATCTATTACCTTTGACGGCTTCTTATCTGAATTCGAAGTTGACTCTTTGCAACATGATTTAGCCGCTTGGTATGAACCAACGCGTGTTGGCGCAGTTGAATTTGACGAAGCTACTCGTACAGCGACTTATATTGATCAAGTAGGCGGAAATGCAGCAACTGATTTCGTCGAAAGTACCGGCAACAGTCGCGATGTATCAATCGAAGCATTTGGTCTAAATGTTGAGTGGGATATTCGTGACAATCTTAAAGCCAATTTTGATGTATCTACTTCTACTGCAGAGAATGATACGTCTAACGGCGATACTTTTTTCACCGTTATCGGTATCGTAAATAATTATCAAACTACCCTAGAAAATGGTAGCTTTTTGACTCAGCATGACGGCATTTCTTCAGCCGGACTGCCATCATCTGATCTAGGTCGTGCTCACGTATATGGTAAGAGTGGCGATAATGACAAAGATGAAATCACCGAACTAAAAGCTGACTTTGTCTATACGCCTGATAGTGATACGTTCACCCGCATGACGTTTGGTGCTTATTATCAAGACCGTGAAAAATCTATTCAAAACTATTCTCAAACTAATGAACTAGGCCAAATGTTTGGTTTGTTTGGTGGTTACCGGGTACCGGTTCCTGCGGGAACGTTAACACCTTATACGGCTAATAATTTCTTTAGCGGCGTAACGGACACTTGGTACACCTATGATGCCGCAGGCTTTTTTGATGTCTTAGCATCTAACACCGAGATGCAAGCTTCGAATGATGCAAGTGCAGGCCTAGCGCCAGGTACTACTGCAGCAATTATTGCTGCAAACAATGCTTGGGCTCCTGAGCGTCTTGATGATTTCTCAATTATTAGCGAAGAAGTTACCAGTTTGTATATGGATTTCGTATTTCAAGGCGATTTGGCTGATATGCCTTGGACGGTAAACGTAGGTGCTCGTTACAGTGAAACCACAACATCCGTTGACGGTGTTGAGCGTATTTTAGCTGACGTGATTGCGACCAGTGATACCACTTTGTTCGCGAATGTGTTCAGTGAAGCCACGTCACCCATTACAAAAGGTGGCAGCTACGCAAACTTACTACCTAGCGTTAACTTCAAGCTAGATGTGCAAGACGATATGGTATTGCGTTTCTCTATATATGATTCTTTGACTCGCCCTACCTTGTCTCAATTGTCTCCTGCTACGACTATCGGCGAACCTCGTTTACAAAACTTAACGGCTTCCGGTGGTAACCCCGCACTGAAACCATTTAAGTCTGAAAACTGGGATCTGTCTTTTGAATGGTACTTTGCTGATGCGAGTTCATTAACGTTTGCTTATTTCAATAAAGAAGTCGATGACTTTATTGTCACTTTACGTGGGGATGAAACGTTTGTACTAGGCGATCGAGCTAACACGCTAGGTAATATTTGTGGAAACTGTGCCGCGGACGATCTTCCTCCAGGTGCCGTTGTTGCCGATGAGCTTCAAGGTATATCTGAAGACTTCTTAGTGAGCCGTCCACAAAATGGCGAGACAGCTGAAGTCAATGGCTTCGAAGTAGCCATTACTCATGTTTGGGACAATGGCTTTGGTTTCACAGCTAATGCCACGGTTGTTAACAGTAATGCAGCTATTGATACCAGTGTTTCTCAAACTTTCGCACTAGAAGGTCTTGGTGACTCACAAAACTTGATCCTGTTCTACGAGCAAGACGCTTGGCAAGCCCGTATTGCTTTCAATAACCGTGAAGCGTTCTTACAAACTCTGGCTGCTGGTACAGGAGAACCTGAGTTTGTTGATACCTATGGTCAGTGGGATGCGAGTGCAAGTTATGATATCAACGAGAACGTAACAGTGTTCTTTGAAGGAATTAACTTAACTGGTGAAGAAACGGTTAAGCACGGTCGCTTTGCAAATCAGATAACACAAATTCAAGATACTGGAACACGATATGCCGTTGGTGTACGCGCTAGTTTCTAAGTTTGCTGAAAATAAGCGCAACACGTGGATACGTGATGCGCTTATCTGATAACAACATCATGGCTCGCCAGTATTAAGCGGGCCATTTTTCCTATAAAATAACACGTTAAATAAATTACCTCATAAAGGATGTCAGGCTTTATTAGGTAGGTTATTTAATGGCGATCTAAGTATTAAACCCTTACTTAGATTGAAGCAATGCTGGAGTGCAACACGCAATGCTCCACACTCGTTACTACGCGGATTAATTCATTCATGTCAAAGGCTGTTAAGAAAATTGTCATCGTTGGTGGCGGCACAGCAGGCTGGTTAACGGCTGCTATTGTTGCTGCGCAGCATAGAACAGATGATAACAACGGGTTACAGATCCTATTAGTTGAATCTTCTGATATTCCCACAGTGGGAGTCGGCGAGGGCACTTGGCCCACCATGAAGAATACCCTGCAGCAAATAGGGTTAAAAGAAAGCGAGGTTTTTGCTCGCTGTCATGCTGGGTTTAAGCAAGGGGGGAAATTTGTGGATTGGGTCCACGGTAGTGGAGATTTTTACTATCATCCTTTTACTGTTCCTCTTGGTTACGGCCGAATAGATCTTGCTCCATATGTAGAAAACATCGAAAATTATGCCGTAGAATCCAACTTTCAACATCATGTTTGCGAAGCCGGTTTAGCGCCGCGTTCAATGGCTGAGGCCGAATACAAGGGGCAGTGTAATTACGCGTATCACCTTGATGCGGGGGAGTTTGCTGAAGTACTTAAAGAACACTGTAAAAACGCCTTAAATGTGACTCAAATCATAGGCACAGTTGATAAGGTCAATTTAACCGAAGATGGCGCTATTGGCTCAATTACGTTGACTAACCATAAGCAGATCGACGGTGATTTATTCGTAGATTGTACTGGCTTTGCTTCTTTACTCTTAGGCCAAGCATTAGATGTCCCCTTCATTTCAGCGGATAAAGTCTTATTTAACGACTCAGCATTAGCTTTGCATATGCCATACGAAGACCCGACCAGCCCGATTGCCAGCCATACCATAGCAACAGGGCAAAATGCGGGATGGATATGGGACATTGGCTTAACGCATAGGCGTGGCGTGGGTCATGTGTATTCTAGCCAGTATTTATCAGATGATGAAGCTGAAACAAATTTGCGCCGTTATCTAGGCCCAAGATCTGACGATATTCCAGTACGTAAAATTAGTTTTAAATCTGGACATCGGGCGCAAGTATGGAAGAAAAATTGCGTAGCTGTGGGCATGGCCGCGGGTTTCGTTGAGCCTTTAGAGGCCACTGCCATTATGTTAGTTGAAATATCGGCTCGGTTTATTGCCGATAACATCCCGCCTGATACCCGTCTGACCCCAATAATCGAAAAGCGATTTAATCAACAAATGGCCTATCGTTGGTCGCGAATTATCGACTTTCTTAAATTGCACTACATGCTAACTAAGCGCCCTGAACCTTATTGGCAGGCGCATACCGATCCCGATTCTATACCAGAGTCATTGCAAGAAGATTTAGCCCTATGGAAGTTTCGAGGACCGATTACGGCCGATTTTGACGCTGCTATAGAGTTATTCCCCGCTGCCAGTTATCAATATGTACTGTATGGCATGGGCTTCAAGCCAGATTTTAGTCGTCAACCTCATTTATATAATGAGCAAGGGAACGCGCAGAAAATTATTCATCGTAATCAGCAGCTTACTCAGCAGTTGTTGCAAACGCTTCCTCCACACAGAGAATACATAGAGCGGTGGTTAAGCACCCAAAGTATGAGATAACCATGAGCACACTTGTCGAATTAAGTAATACCGTACACAAAGATTTAAAGCTTAAAGAAAATAGCCTAGCGCAGTTTGCCGCCAGCCAGCAAATTATGCGTCTTCGGGTGCCTGAGGTAGGCAAGGCTGCCACTAATTTTCCGCTGTTTTTTTCACGTAATCAGCAAGATGGCAGTTGGGTGTTAACAGCACTTAGCAGTTTTGAGCCGATGCAAAATTTGTTTGTTGATGAGGGGCGTTGGAATGCGATTTATCAACCCATCAGTTTACAAACGTTTCCGTTTTATTTAATGCAATCTCCCAAGGTAGAAAATAGCTACACCATAGGGATATTGGAGGGCAGTGACGCTTTCTCTACTGAAGCGGGTGAAGCGATATTCGATAGTGCCGGTAGAGCATCATTGCATCTCACTAAAGCGAAAAATTTATTAGAAGCAGGCATTAAACAGGACATAGACACCAATCGCTTTATGCAAGAAGCAGAGTCGTTAGGTTTGATAAGAGCCATTGATCTGCAATTGGTTTTTGAAGATGGTAATACACAGAATATCGCAGGTTTGTGCACAATCGATGAGGACAAACTGCATAGTCTAGCCGCTGAGAGAATAACGGTACTAAATGACAGCGGTTACCTAATCGCTATTCATGCCATGTTGCTGTCGATTTATCAGTTAAATCTGTTACTTCGAAAGCACAATGAACGTAATACCCACAATAAGATCACTCAACTTAAAATCGAAGTAGCAAAAGACAGAGTGGCGTCTTAACCCTTAAAATTTGTTTCGTGTTTACCACATTTCTGGGTGGTATACAGCGGATTATCAAGCACATAAATAGTAATCAATGTACACACAGCATGATTACAGAGGAAATATCAGATGTCAGAAAATATGGTTCAAGCGGCAGTATTCGCACTGGTTACGGGCATAATTGGCTTGTTAACGTATTTGAAGTGCCGTGGACATGGACATAACCAGCAAAGCCAAAATAAGGAGTACTTTCTAGCTGGTGGTGGTTTAACGTGGATGTTTGTTGCGGGCTCTATCACTTTAACTAACTTGAGTACCGACCAACTTGTTGGCATGAACGGTAACCAAATGGCTTTGCTTGCATGGTGGGAATTTGCCGCGGTTATTGGTTTGATTATTTTGGCTAAAGTGTTTATCCCCATTTATTACAAATACAATTGTACAACGACCACAGAACTGTTGGAAAAACGATATAAAAACAAACATATACGTGCAGTGATTGGGATGTTGTTTTTTCTAGGTAATGCGTTGATATACATGCCAGCGGTCATTTATTCTGGCTCGCTGTTTATGCAAACCATGTTCAATGTTGATATTCCACTCATGTATATCGCTATTGCGTTTGCTGCGCTGGGGGCTGTGTACGCTATTTTCGGCGGTTTACGTGCGGTAGCAGTGTCTGATACTTATTCAGGTGTATTATTACTGACCATGGCAGTGTTAGTGGTGTTCTTATCTCTTGCTGCTATCGACTTCGACTTTACAGGCATTCCTGCAGAGCGTTTAACTCTAGTGGGCGGCCCTGACTCACCGTTACCTTGGCCAACACTGCTTACCGGCATGATATTCATCCAAATGTATTACTGGGGCACCAACCAAACAATTACCCAGCGCGCTATGGCTGCACCTAATGTCAAAGAGGCGCAAAAAGGTGTGTTCGCAGCAGCTGCAATTCGTATCCTTATTGTTCCGGCAATTATCGTTCTACCAGGTATTGTGTCGTTCAAACTGTATGGCGATATCGGTGATGCTGCATACGGTCGTATCGTTGGCGATGTTATGCCATTGTGGCTAACTGGTGTGTTTGCAGCGGCGATGGCTGCGGCCGTACTTTCAACCTACAACAGTTTATTGAACTCAGCGACGGCTTTATACGTATGTGATATTCATGAGGCATACGTTAACGATAACCCTAACGTAGTGCGCTTAAGTGGCTGGGTAACGGCTATGTTGACAATATTGTCCTTGGTACTGGTACCTATTTACCAGCAAGCCGACAGTATCATTAACTTGTTGCAACAGTTAAATGGTTTATTAAGCATGCCAATATTGTCAATATTCGTAGTTGGATTGGTGTTCAAAGATGTTGATGCTAGAGCGGGCATTGCCGCTGTGATATTCGGCGTATTGCTTTACGGCTCACTGACTTTCGATTTCTCGCCTGTGTATACGACGTTGCACTACATCCATCTTATGCCAATCACTTTAGTGTCATGCATCAGCTTCGCATTGTTCATTAATCGTTTTGTATTAGGACAACGAGCAAAATTAGCCTGGGGCAGTAACGACGGCCTCGAAGCAGCAAAATAACGCATAAATTAAATTTAATTATCGGAAGAGAAATGAACAACCTGAGAAAGAGTAACATCCGTAAATTGCCGAAAGGGACATTTGACACATTGATCATTGGCGGCGGCATTAATGGCGCCGTGGCCGCGGCGGCACTCGCTGCTAAAGGTGTGAAGGTCGCGTTGATTGATAAAGGTGATTTCGCGGGCTTTACCAGTTCTAACTCTTCAAATTTAGCCTGGGGTGGCATTAAATATCTTGAAAGTTACGAATATGGTTTGGTCAACAAGTTATGTAAAAGTCGTAATCATTTAATGCGCAGTTACCCGTCTACAGTGAAAGAAATCCGTTTCTTGACCAGTATTCAAAAAGGCTTTCGTTTTCCACCTGCCTTCATATACATGGGCACCTTACTGTACTGGGTAATGGGCCGACTGTTTACTAAAATGCCTAACTACCTCACGGGCGGTAAAATCAAGTCGCTAGAAAACGTGATCAATACCCAAAATGTCACCGGTGGCTTTGAATACTCTGATGCCTATCTGCAAGACAATGATGCACGTTTTGTATTCAATTTTATTCGCTCAAGTATGAGTTATGGATGTATTGCGGCAAACTATGTTGAGTCACTTGGGTCAACTCGCGAAAATGATATGTGGGTAACAAAAGCAAAAGATGGCATCACTGGCGAAGAGTTTGAGATAACGTCTAAGGTCCTAATCAACGCAGCAGGGCCGTTCGTTGACCCGTTAAATGAATTGAATGAAGAAAAGACGGATCATCATCATGTCTTCTCAAAAGGTATTCACTTAATAGTGGATAAAGTAACCGACAGCAACAAGGTACTTACCTTCTTTGCCGATGATGGGCGCTTGTTTTTCGTTATCCCTATGGGGCCAAAGACCTGTATAGGTACCACGGATACGCAGGTAGACAACCCTTATGCACATGTCACAGAGGCTGACCGCCAATTTGTACTCGACAACGTTAATAAGCTTCTAGCGCTTGATAAGCCATTGACCAAAGATGATGTTATTGCCGAGCGTTGTGGTGTGCGTCCATTAGCGATTAAAGGCTCTGGCGGAAAAGCTGATTGGGTACAATTGTCACGCAAACATGCGATTGACCAAAACGCTCAGCACAAATACATGTCTATTTTCGGTGGCAAACTCACTGATTGCATCAATGTGGGCGATGAAGTAGCCGGCATTGTAAAAGAGTTTGGTATCGATCTGCCCTATGCCGATTTCAAATGGTATGGCGAGCCAGATGATACTGTGCGCGATGAATTTTTTCACCGTGCCAAGTTAATGAACTTTGATGCTTTAACACCTGCAACTTCTTCTGAGCCGCTAACGTCGCGCTTTTGGCGCCGTTATGGGCGAAACGCCATCAACATGCTTGAAGCGATTCGGGAGAATCCACATAAGGCAGAGCTACTGATTGAAAACTCAGAGTATTTACGGGTTGAAATAGAGCACGCTGCCCAGCGTGAAATGGTCACTAAACTTGAAGATTTTCTGCGTCGACGTTCGAAAATTTCTTTGGTGGTGCGACAAGAAGATATTCTTAATGCGCCGGGCTTACGTGAGGCCTGTGAAATATTATTCGGTGATGAAGCAGAGGCTAAATTGCAGGAATATATTAGCAGTGTACGTAAAGATGTTAGTCCCGCCGCAGATGTGATAGCTTAAGCTTATTCGAGGCGCTTCATCATCTGTGGCGCCTTGTTTCAGCAAGATAAAGAGCATGTTGCCTGCTTTTGTAGCGGCTTTGACAAGTGTATGAACAATTTAACTATATTTCATTTACATTCGTGACATCACTCAATAAATTAAAGATACTTGCTGTTGTGACATTAGCATTAGGGACTGCATATATAATGGCCTTGAGCCATTTTTTTTGTACCTGTATAGCAGAATTTACCGAATCAGTCGGTTTGCTAATTGGCTATTAAAAGCAACCAGTTTTGAACATTAAAGTAAGAGATATCCTCTATGACAATCAGCTACATCCCTCTTGATAAAGAGAAACATAAAGATCTAAAAATCAACCTTCAGCACGACTTCGGCTATGCAAAAGAAGCCCATATTGCTGCGGCATCAATCCGTGAATACGCTCAACTAGCTAGCGTAATGCCGGTTGTTTTTGTAAAAGATCCAAATTCTGAGAACTTCCATTCTGTGGCTATGTTGGGAACTGAAAAAGGCTCAAACCTTTTCGTTCATGAAGGTAAATGGCAAGTACATTGTCTGCCTATGAATATTCAACGTTATCCGTTTGACGTGCGTCCTGATGGTGAGAAGTTAGGCGTATTCTTCGACGAAAACAGCGCACTTATTACAGACGACGGTGAGCCAGTTTTCACCGCTGAAGGCGAGCCGAGCCCGTTTTTAGAAAACCGCCAGCAGTTGCTTTCTGAATTAGCAAACAGCGAAATGGCAACACAACGTTTCATTAAAAAATTGGTTGAGCTAGATTTACTCGATCCAATCGAATTATTAGTTAACTACGCTAATGGCGAAAAGCGCAATATTACTGGCATGTTCAGTGTGAGCGAAAAACGTCTGCAAGATCTTAGTGAAGAGCAAGTGGTTGAGCTACATAAAAGTGGTTTCCTAGGGGCAGCGTATGCAGTCCTTATGTCACTTGGTCAGCTTAATCGTTTGGTTCACTTGTCGAACAATACGGACAAGGCGATTCAAAACTTACAGTTGCGCGTAGGTGATGCCATCACTAAAGAGCAAGCGGCAGAGCAACCTGCAAACGCTTAGTGTTTCTATCGTCCTTCTAAACCCGCTTCTCGCGGGTTTTTTTATGCCCTAAATTCAGATGTTGTTACATCTTTTGTTCCATAAGGTACAAAAACCCATTAGGCTAACGCTTGGTTTTACACTGTCAGTCCCAATTAACTATTGAGACTCATCAAAACAGCCGAGGAAACTCAAATTATGTCTGATCCTACGTATACCCCTCCAAAAATATGGTCTTTTGACGCTGAGAATGGCGGGAAATTTGCCAATATTAATCGACCTAGTGCAGGCGCTCGTTTTGATAAGACGCTTCCTCGAGGCAAGCATCCTTTTCAGCTGCATTCGATGGCTACGCCGAACGGTGTGAAAGTCACGGTCATGTTTGAAGAGCTACTTGAAGCAGGCCACAGCGGCGCTGAGTACGATGCGTATCCGGTTAATATCGGTGATGGCGATCAATTTGGCAGTGGCTTCGTAGACATCAATCCAAATTCAAAGATCCCGGCATTAATTGATACCACTACGACCCCAGAGACCAGAATATTTGAGTCAGGTTCTATTCTGCTTTATTTGGCGGAAAAATTCGGCGCGTTCATACCCAAAGATCCAGCGGGACGCACCGAATGTATGAATTGGCTATTTTGGCAGATGGGCAGCGCGCCATTTTTAGGTGGGGGCTTTGGACACTTCTATGCCTATGCTCCAGAAAAATATCAATACCCCATTGACCGTTATGCGATGGAAGTAAAACGTCAGTTAGATGTACTTGATAAGCAATTAGCCCACAACAAGTTTATTGCGGGCGATGAATACACGATCGCTGATATGGCAATTTGGCCTTGGTATGGTGCGCTAGTACGTAACGTGGTTTACGAAGCGGCTGAGTTTTTACAAACCCATGAATATACTCATCTCGTTCGCTGGGCGAATGAAATAGCTGAACGTCCGGCTGTTAAACGTGGATTGATGGTAAATCGCACTTGGGGGGAGCCGGAAACACAAGTGCCTGAGCGCCACTGTGCAGCAGATTTTGACGGAAAAATTTAACGCTTAACGTGCTTAAATTGAATGGATTAAAGCCACTTTAAAGTGGCTTTTTTACACTCATTGATAAATCTTCTTAAGCGAGACTAATACCAATTCCAGAAAGTAATTTACCACTGGGCAATCATGTATGGAGTTGCTGTAACGCATCACAGCATATTAATAGGTTGTCGATGCTTTCTTGGTTAAGAGACCCAACCTTACACTACACTTTAACTACCCGTTTGAGGCGTGATCTAAGCGCTTAGATTGACGTAAACAAGATATACCGGGTAGTAGGACCAACACATTAATATTAATCAAACAGGTATTCATCATGATTGAATTTTCATTAAACGGAAAAAAAATCACAACCGATGCTGAGGCTGATACGCCTTTGCTTTGGGTTATACGAGACGAGTTCGGCTTAAAAGGCACCAAGTTTGGTTGCGGGATCGCGATGTGCGGAGCATGTACTGTGCATTTCAACGGTTCACCCGTTCGTTCCTGTTCACTGCCCATTAGTGCAATTGCTAATGCTGAAATACGTACCATTGAAGGCTTGGAAGACCAGCACCCACTGCAAAAAGCGTGGGTAGAGCATCAAGTGCCTCAGTGTGGTTACTGTCAATCTGGGCAAATCATGCAAGCCGCAGGTTTACTTGCGACCAATGCTGACCCCAGTGAAGAAGAAATAGAGGCTTACATGAGCGGTAACTTATGCCGTTGCATGACCTACGCCCGCATCAAAGAAGCCATCCAAGACGTTGCGTCACAATCAGATTCCGTGGTGCAGATATACAACCCTAAACGCGAAGCGCAGGGAGTAAGCTAATATGACCCGATTACGTAAAGATAAGGTTGAGCATAGCCGTCGTAGTTTTTTGATTGGCTCAGTTGGTAGCGGCTTACTTATGGCCTTTGCACCCAGTATTAATGCCCTTGAAGTCGCCACTGGCGGAGCCTCAAAGCAATTAGCAGCGAAATCATTTAGCCCGACAGTATGGTTTGAAATAAACACTGATGGCCAAATTCTGGTGAATATTGCCCGAGCTGAAATGGGCCAGCATGTTGGCACAGCAATAGCCCGTATCGTCGCTGATGAGCTAGGGGCTGATTGGGACAATGTTGAAATTAAGCATGTGGATACGGATCCCAAATGGGGATACATGGTCACCGGCGGTTCTTGGTCAGTATTTCAAACGTATGTTCCCATGTCGCAAGCAGGTGCAGCAGGGCGTACAGTACTCATCGAGGCGGGGGCGACATTATTGGGCGTTAAACCGCAAGATTGTACAACCAAAAACAGTCAAGTCGTGGCGGGTGATAAGTCGATAAGTTTCGCCGACGTAGTCAAAAATGGCAATATTGAGCGTACCTTTAGTGCTGATGAACTCGCAGAGTTCAAACCTAAGAGCCCTGCTAGTCGTCAGTTAATTGCGAAATCCAGCCAGGCGTTGGATATCCCAGCCAAAACCAATGGCACAGCACAATACGGTATCGATATTGAACTCGAAGGCATGGTTTATGCGCGCCCGGTCATTCCACCGACCCGTCACGGCAGCAAGGTGAAGAGTGTCGACGACAGTTTGGCTAAATCGGTAAAAGGGTATCAAGGCTATGAAATACTCCAAGACCCAAGCGATACGGTTCAGGGCTGGGTAACAGTACTAGCAGACACCTATTTCGGTGCAGTTAAAGCGGGCAATGCGATTAAGGTTGAATATGATGTCGGCGAGACAGCAAACGTCAATGAGCAGGACATCATCAGTCAAGGGGAAGCATTAGCTAAAGATAAAACCTCGGGCACGCTGGTGGTGGATAAAGGGGACATTGCTAGCGCCGCAAAAGATGCGAAGACATCCCATGAGTCAGTTTACAAAACGTCCTCTGTGCTGCATTTTACTATGGAACCAGTCAACGCCGCAGTAGAGTTTAAAGACGGTATCTGCCATGTGCATTGTGGTAACCAGTGGCAGTCGTTATTTTTACCCGTTGTTGCAAAAGCCGTTGGTAATACTGATGACAACGTTATTATTCATCAGTATTACCTGGGAGGGGGATTCGGTCGTCGCCTTGCTGGGGATTATATGGTTCCTGCGGCGCTTACGGCAAAAGCGCTTGGTAAACCAGTGAAATTGGTTTTTACCCGCGAAGACGATACACGTTTTGACTGCGTGCGTTCACCGTCTGTGCAACAAATGAATGCATACTGGGATGCCGACGATAAACTGCTCGGTATTGAGCATGGCGCAGCTGCTGGCTGGCCGACGCTTGCCATGGCGCCTGGGTTCATGCCTGAAGGCGTGGATAAAAAAGGCAAATTTGACCCATTTTCAATTGCAGGTGCTGATCACTGGTATACCCTGAAAAATCACCGAGTACGTGCGATCAATAACCCATTAGCACAAAAAACCTTTGTGCCAGGCTGGCTGCGCGCGGTAGGTCCCGGCTGGACAGGTTGGGCGGTAGAGTCGTTTATGGATGAAATAGCCCACAAGCAAAATGTGGATCCCATCGATTTTCGCTTATCTATGCTTGATGCCAGCGGAAAAAATGCCGGAGAAGCACCCGTATCTGTTGGTGGCGCAAAGCGTTTAGTCAAAGTATTAACAGATATTCGTGGCAAGGCGAATTGGGGACAGACATTACCTAAAAATCAAGGAATGGGGATAGCGATATCATCAGGGCAAGAGCGAGATATGCCCACGTGGGGAGCGTGTGTTGCTCATGTAGAGGTTGACGTTGAATCAGGTGCAGTAAAAGTGCATAAATTAACTGGCATACTTGATTGCGGCACAGTTGTTCACCCTGATGGGGCGCTGGCACAGACCCAAGGCTCTATGCTATGGGGATTGAGCTTAGCGCTGTTCGAAGGAACCGCTTTTGAAAACGGCCAAGTGAAGGATACCAACCTTAATACCTACTCACCGCTTAGAATGAATAACCTACCTGAACTGGATATTAGTTTCGTGCAGAATACCGAGTTTCCAACGGGCTTAGGTGAACCTGGGCTAATTGCTGTTGCACCAGCAATTGCAAATGCGATATTTAATGCGGTGGGTGCTCGGGTGAGAGATTTACCTATACGCCCTGAAGCGGTGTTAGCTGCGATGCCAAGCTAAACTAAACTATAACCCTCAAAACCTTAATATGGCGTGTATCAGCCGATGCGCGCCGCTTTATCCCCCCTGGACTGTACACATTTAGTGTGATAGACGGTCCTCATCCGGCCTTGTTTCGTACGTATCTCATGTACTTGGCTTAACAATGATCTTTCAAGCATTTAACATTCTTGCAAATTCCCCCCAGCTTTAGTAGTTTGCTGTTCACTCAATCAAAAATAACAATAATAAGAGATGTACTATGTCAGTCGACACTATCTATAAGGTAATCCTTTATCCCTTCATTAATGAATCTCTCGCTAGCCTGAAGGCTATGACCAACCTGACGGGTACTGCTGGCGAGCCTTTCATGGATAGCGTGGAAGATTTTCGTTTCAAAGGATATGCCGTTTGTTCTGAGGTAACAGGGAACTTAGACGGGGTAATCATGATGCATCATTATCCAGAAACGGCTATCTCTATCGGAAACTCCGTTTGCCAGAGTATGTTCGACGAGAAATATGACCACCAAGAAATGACTGACGATCTTCGTAACGCTTTGGCTGAATGGGGGAATACCATAGTCGGCCGTTCTACCGATTTACATAGTCGTTATAGCTTAGAGTATGGATTTTCCAGCCCTTATTTTGTTGAAGATTTAAGTCAGATGGACAAGTACCTCAAAGGTGTTCAACAAGTGGTCACCGTACCTATTTCCATTGAGGGAGTGGGGCGATATTATTTTAATTTATTGGTACGAAGTGTCGATTATCGCGAAGGCGGTATTAAACGTGAAGAAAGTGTGGGGATCGAAAACCCCCATGATGTTGACTTAGCCAAAGACAGTCGTATCTTACTGGTGGACGACAGCGCCATGATCCGCAAAGCGCTTTCACGCTTCTTACATAAATTGGGCTACACCAATGTCGTTGAGGCAGATGATGGTAAGGGCGCGGTTGAAATGGTAAAAAGTAACCCGCCTGATTTCATTTTCATGGATGTGGTGATGAATGAGCTCAATGGAGATCAAGCCTTAGCTGAAATTCGCCGCTTGGGTTCTGATGTGCCAATCGTGATGCTTTCCTCTGTTACCGATCAATTATTAGTGAAATCTTGCCAAGCCCATGGTATTTCAGGTTTTATTTTCAAACCTATTCATGCCAACAATGGCAGTGAAACAATTCAACGTTATTTAAAAGTGGCTGCGTAATATTTTCGGGGGCGTTACACATAAGCATTTTATGGCGTTAATAATTCCTTAAGAATTAAACAATAGACTTAGTTATTGATTAATTTGGGCATGCCCGAACTGCCATCGATGAGATAGCGTTTCATCTGACGTGAACTCTACTTTGGCGGCTTATATTTGGTAGTGTAAAATGGAATTGTCTGTTGTTATTCCTGCAAAAAATGAGGCGCAAAATGTTGCGCCACTTATCCATGAAATTATCGATGTACTTGGCGGTGTGGCTGAATTCGAAATTGTCTATGTAGATGATGGAAGTGATGACCGCACGATAAATGAATTGTATAGAATCATTGATGCGGGTTTTGATTGCATTCAACCGGTAAGACACAAAGTTAGTGTGGGACAAAGTACAGCCATTATGAGTGGGGTGAAAGCCGCCTGTGGTGAACTTATCGTGACCATGGATGCAGATGGCCAGAATGATCCAGCCGATATTCCAACGTTATTAAGCGCGGCACGAAGTGTTGTTCAAGGCTCCGATTATTGTGTCGCGGGGTATCGCCGCAAACGCAAAGACACCCCATGGAAAAGGTTCCAATCTAAAGTGGCCAATGGTGTGCGTGCTCGCCTATTAGGGGATGGCACGCCTGATACTGGCTGCGGTTTGAAAATCATACCCAAACATACCTTCATGAAACTACCGTACTTTGATCATATGCACCGCTATATTCCGGCTTTAGTGAAGCGTATACATGGCCAAGTGATTGTGATTGAAGTAAATCATCGAGACCGTCAAGCCGGAGAATCGAAGTACAATATGCTGGGACGTCTTCAAGTGGGGATCGTCGATATCTTTGGAGTACTATGGCTACAACGTAGGGTCAAAGTACCAGAATATTTGGATTAGTTGATGTACCAAAAAATATGCTCACTGTTTGCTTCGAAAGCACTGCAAAAAGGATTACTGTTTCTACTAGTTTGCGCCACTTTAGGCGGCCTAATCAGCACCTTGCCCTTGTTTGACAGCTTTAATCGACAATGGATTGACTCAGCCATTCGTAACAATGGCGCATTAGGTGTAGGGTATTTCATCATTTTCAGCGCTGGTGCAATGGCGATTGGTTGCCCCCGTCAAGTGATGGCATTTTTAGGCGGCTACGCTTTTGGCTTTATGCAAGGCACACTGCTATCCGTCGCGGGCGCAGTAATTGGCTGCACGCTGTGTTTTTTTATCTCTCGCTTTTTACTTAGGCCGTTTATCAAACGCCGTTATGCGCAGCGGATTTTTCGCGTAAACGATTTCTTAAAAGACAAACCAATGACCAAAACCATCGTCATTAGGCTGTTACCCGCGGGCAATAATCTATTAACGAATATACTCGCTGGTGTGACTGACGTAAAAGCACGTCACTTTCTAATGGGCTCGGCAATTGGTTATATTCCGCAAATGGCTATTTTCGCCTTAATGGGCAAGGGCATAGTGGTGTTGTCTATCTGGAAAATCGGCTTGAGTGTGCTGCTATTTTGCATATCAACTGCGTTAAGTGTGCGTTTGTATAAGCAATACAAGCACTCAAAACTTATTCAAGTAAAAGCGGCTTCACCGGATAGTGAGCCGGTTCGTGCTTAAGCTATTCGCTGAGAGATTAACCGTATGATAAGTGCTTTCCCTAGGTTATTTAGCCGGCAGAATTTCATTTCAGGTCAGGACCGTACTTTTAATCTTATTTGGTTACTGACCATTTCCTGTTCTTTGATCTTAGTCGGCTTGGGTTTGCGAGATCCCTGGCCTGCGGACGAACCACGCTTTGCGTTAATAGCCAAAGAGATGGTCGACTCAGGTCAATGGTTTTTCCCCATGCGTGGCGGTGAGCTTTACCCAGACAAACCACCGATATTCATGTGGTGTATCGCCCTATTTTACGCGCTGTTAGGCTCGGTGAAACTGGCTTTCCTGTTACCCAGTGCGATCGCTGGGATAGTGACGGTTTTACTGACCTACGATATTGGTCGCAGGCTGTGGTCTGAGCAAATTGGTTGGTATGCAGGTTTGTTGTTGCTTGCTACATTGCAATTCACCCTACAAGCGAAAACAGCTCAAATTGATGCTTTGGTTTGCTGCTTTATTACCATGGGGTGTTATGGTTTATTACGTTTTTTGCTGCTCAACGGTAGCTGGTCTTGGTATTTTCTAGCGTGGTGCTTTATGGGCTTGGGGATTATTACTAAGGGGGTAGGGTTTTTACCACTGCTCATGCTGATACCATTTACCGCGCTTCGGTTTAGTCAGCAAACATATAGGTCAAGCCCTGTAAGGGGATGGACATGGCATTGGCTGCTAGGGCCTGTGGTGATGTTAGGGTGCATCGGGCTATGGGTCTTACCCATGCTTTATTGGGTAGATGTTCAACAGAACCCGCTTTTCGATGCCTATCGAGACAATATTCTATTCAAGCAAACGGTTACCCGCTACGCGGATTCTTGGCACCACTTAAAGCCATTTTGGTATTACCTAACCAATGTTATTCCAGTTTTTTGGTTACCTTTATGTCTCTTTTTTCCATGGCTTATCACGCCTTGGGTGAGGGCGATAAAAGAGGGGGACTGGCGGATTACTTTGATACTGGGTTGGGTCGTATTGTTATTGATTTTTTTCAGTATAAGTCCAGGCAAACGTGGCGTGTACATCTTGCCTGCCTTGCCTATGCTCGCGTTAATCACTGCGCCATACTTACCCCAGATTATGCGCAGTAAAATCGTAAATGGTCTTGTTTATTCGGTTGTTTTGTTATTGTCACTGGCGCTATTAACCTTTGGTTTAGCAGGACTTTTTGATGCAACATTTACCAGCAAACTCAGCATTAAATACTCAATTGAGCCTTGGGGGTTTTTGCTCACCATGGGCATAGTAGGCGTACTGATATGCACTTTTCTGTTGATGGTAAGGAAGTATCGGGTGAGTTTATCGTGCAGTTGGTTGCTGTTTATACCTGTGCTATGGATGGGTTATTCCACATGGGGATATACGCTCTTGAATGACGTTAAAACGCCCAAAAGTGTTTTTGCGAAAATGGAGTTGTTGGCACCTAAAAGTAGACCTCTGGCGCTAGTGAATTTCTCCGAGCAATTTATTCTTTTTTCACCCTATAATGTGACTCATTTTGGCTATCACATGCCAACTGAACTTCAAGTACAGGCAGCGTGGCGCTGGCAAAAATCTCACCCAAATGGACTCATTTTGCTTGATGCACAGACACCCACTGATTGTTTTAATATGACGCAGGGGCACCCTGTAGGCTTGGCTCACCGAGTAAATTGGCTGTTACTTGATAGTTCTGCTAGGCAAGCATCGTGCCCAAAGCCGAGCATTAGGGTCAATGTTTACCATGCAGCTGCATTAGGCACTCATTGATACTTCACTTGGTGACTGATTAAAATGGCGTTTGAATTCGCGGCTAAACTGAGAGGCGCTGGTGTAACCGACTTGAAATGCCGCTTCGTTAGCGCGACTGCCATTGGCAGTGATCAAATCTTTTGCTTTGACTAGACGCACTTTCTTTAAATATTGCAAAGGTGACTCAAACGTCACTTGTTTAAACGCTCGGTGAAAGGCCGATACACTCATGTTGACGTCATCAGCTAGGGTTTCTACCGTTATAGGACTGGCGTAATTAGCGTGTAAAGACGCTAGCGCTCTTGCGACTCTTGCGTAGTGGCCATCGTGCTGAGCGAGACCAAATAGGGTCTTTCCTTGTGGACCACATAACACTCTGTATACCAATTCTTTGACCACATCTGCCCCAAAAATATCAGTTTCAACAGGATTTGCCAGTACCGCCAGTAAGCGCTGAATTGTGTGCTCCAAGGGTGCGTCTACTTTAGCCGCTTGGGCGCAACTTATTTGGCTACATGGCTCGCTTTGGGTATATCGTTGGTGCTGCTGCATATGATTAACTAGTTGATGTAATAACGCGGGCTTAACATCTATAGATAACCCCATGATAGGCAGACCATTGTCCACAAAGGCTTCACATTCCAATGGCATTGGCACCCCGAGTACTAGGTAGTCGCCCGCACCATATTGAATGTGGTGATCTGGAAAATGGATCACTTTTCTACCTTGCACCACTATGATAATGCCAGACTGATAAACCAGTGGTTGCCTCGGACTCCCCTTACTCGCGCGAAAGAAACGCACTCCAGACAGTGCTGTTTCAACGTGCCCCTCAAGGTTGAGTAATCCGGCTTTTTCTGCGAAAACGTGGATCGCATCGACCAAAATGCTCATATTTTTCTCTCTAAACTCGTTAAGAGTTTAAATTATACCACTTGATAGTTTTAGGCAAGCTTTTGGCGTTATTTGCTCTTTTATACTGGATTTTCTGTCTATATTATACATTTACTGCCTGGTGAGAGAGCCACCGATATTGGCTGAGAACGTTAGCCAAATTAATCACAAAGATGAGGAAAATACGATGAAATTTAGTTATGTAAACCCAACAAAAATTCAATTCGGTCAAGGACAAATTGCGTCTTTGGGTGCACTTATCCCGAAAGCGCAAAAAGTGCTGGTGGTATATGGTGGCGGCTCAATTAAAAACAATGGCGTATACGATCAGGTTGTTTCAGCCCTTGAGGAGCACGATTGGCTAGAGTTTTCAGGGGTGGGTGCTAACCCGACAATTGAAGTGCTTGATAAAGCCGTTGCAATCGCTAAAGAACAGAACGTTGATTTCGTACTCGGCGTTGGTGGTGGCTCTGTTATTGATGGAGTTAAATATATCGCAGCGGCTGCAATTTATGACGGCGAAGGTTGGGATATTCTTCAAGGAAAGCATAAAGTCACCTCAGCGTTACCCTTAGGTGCAGTGCTGACTTTGCCTGCTACTGGGTCTGAGTCAAATTCAGGCTCCGTTGTCAGTAAAGCTGCCACCCAAGAGAAGCTTGCGTTTATGGCACCTGCAGTTCAACCAAAATTCGCGGTAATGGACCCAGACGTAATGAAGACGTTACCTCAGCGCCAGTTAGTTAATGGTTTAGTCGATGCATGGGTTCATACTTGTGAGCAATATCTGACCTTCAATGCGGGAGCGCTGGTACAAGATGGCTACGCTGAAGCATTGCTTAAAGCCTTGAAAACTCTGGGCGATAATTTTGATAAACAGGACGATGCATGGCGTGCCAACTTAATGTGGTCAGCTAATCAAGCATTGAACGGTTTAATTGGCTCTGGTGTCGCTCAAGATTGGGCTACACACATGATTGGTCATGAGTTGACCGCTTTGTACGGCGTAGATCACGCACGTTCATTGGCCATTGTTCAGCCATCATTATTGCGTAACCAATTGGGTGCGAAAAAAGCGAAATTAGAGCAAATGGGTAGAAATGTGTTTGGTCTGACTGAATCCGATGATCTAGCAGAACGCACCATTTCAGCTATCGAAGCCTTCTATCACAGCTTGGACGTGGCTACTCAACTGACCGAGCACAATGGTGACAAAGCACAGGCAGTAGATGCTGTTGTGTCACAACTTGAAGCTCACGGTATGAAAGCGTTAGGCGAAAACCAAGCAATTACGCTGACTGAAAGTCGCGCAATACTGGAACAAGCGGTTGCCTAATTTGCGGTGAGTAACATTACTTTCAATGTTACCTTCAAAATAGTTTTGTGTGTTGTCGCTACGCCTTCTTTCTAGGGCGTTAGCGGCCTTTTTATTTAGCAAAACAAAAAGGGTTACACAAATGTGTAACCCTTTTTTATGTGCTGTTTTTGTTCAGCATCCAGTCTAACTTTTTGGCTAATAATACCTGTTAACTGTTTTCTTGAATGATATGCACATCTCGCTGAGGGAATGGAATGGTTAAGCCTACTTCTTCTACAGCAGATTTAAGCATCGGGCGTATATCAAAAAACAGTGACCAGTAGTCATCCGTTTTAACGAATGCACGCACTAAGAAGTCAACCGAACTCGATCCTAAGTCGACCACAGCGACCACATTGCCTTCTTCTTTGAGAACGCGGGGGTCGTTCATGATGGCTTGTTCCATCGCTTCTTTACCTTTGGCGATATCGTCTGAATATGAGATACCGATAGATATTTCCACTGCTCTTATGCTGCTAGCGGTGTAATTAGTAATATTGCCATTGGCTAAAGGCCCATTTGGTACAATGATGATGCGCTTATCAAACGTTTCAAATGTGGTAACAAAAATACCGATATCTAAAATAACCCCTTCAACGTCCTGCGCACCAACATAATCTGCTACTTTGAAAGGACGGAAGATGAGGATCATCACGCCGCCTGCGAAGTTAGATAAACTGCCTTGCAGAGCGAAGCCGACTGCCAAACCTGCGGCACCCAATATCGCCACAAATGAAGTGGTTTCGATACCCACCATTGATGCCACACTAATGACAAGAAGTACTTTGAGAACGACCTCAAATATATTAGTCAAAAATTGGGCGAGAGTTTCATCAGGTAGCCCTTTAACTGCGTGGCGCCTAACGGCATTACTGACTTTACCTATTACCCACAGGCCAACCACTAAAACAACGATGGCTAATATAAGTTGGCCGCCGTACTCGGTGCCAAGCGTGATCGCTTTATCGTAGAAAGTTTGCAACTGATTTTCGAATGAGTCCATGGAACATCCCTTTTATCTATTTCGAGCGAACGACGACTTGTGTTCGCTTTGTGTTTTGCAGTGCACCTTGCGCGCTACAGTGTTTGCCATTAGCAATAATTACTATTTTGGCCAAGGTAAAACTTTACGAAGGATGGGCCGTAAGTGCTATTAGACAATAGTGGACTGTTGCAGTGTAAATGAGGGTGAAAGTGACGTTAAAGCACAAAAAATAGAGACAAAATGAAAGAATATAGCGTTAAACGAACGCAAAGCCCTGCACTGAGCTGGAGTCACTCAGTGCCTAAGGCAAAATACAATGTCAGTGTATAGGATGGGTGAGCTGCTGAAAAAGCTGCTCAATTTGCTGCTCCACAACTTGAGTGTCTCTTGTCGCTTTGAGATAAGAACGCCAACCGATAATGCTTATCTGCAGAGTTCTGGCCGTTGCGACGACATCGGTGTTAGCTGGTAATTGACCTTGCTCTTTTGCTTTAGTAAACACGTCTGCAAACTTGGCCTCGACTTGATTGAGTAAAGTGCGTACCAAACTCAATATTTCACGATGGCTTTCATCGAGCTCTGCCAGCGTTTTAGCCAGCATGCACATTTCGCTCGGTCTAGTGCTATTTGGGCATAACACCAGGTCGTGGATCAGTTGCTGGAACGCTTGTAGAGCGTTCGCATTGTTCATCACTTGCGTGTTCACTTGTTCTGTCAGTGCTTGTGCGTAATGATTGAGTACGCTAGCGAATAAATCGGCTTTGCTGCCAAATGCGGCATAAATACTGCCGGGTCGCATATCAAGCGCACTTTGCAATTCACGGGTCGAGGTGCCTACATAGCCCCTCTCCCAGAATAACTGAGTGGCTTTTTCAAGCACGTCTGTCCTATTGAATTTTGAAACATTAGCCATGCTTACCTCTCGTTCGGATAATCTCTTTTCGACCCGCTGACAAACTTGATGGATAGCGCATATGGATTTTCAGCGAAATAAAATAGCTGATTAAGTATTGCCTGAGCCGCACAAGGATTGTACTTTATCTTTTGAACGAATGTTCAAGTAATAAAAGGTTACTCGTGGGTCTCGTTTATGTCAAATCGACGCGTGAAGAACCCACTACAATATTTGCTGCCCATTAGATGGATTTCAATATCAACAGCCCAAGCTGTGAGTCTTAATCTTCAGATTTAAACTAAAGGCCAAGAGGGGCGTTTTTCACTATTGTTTTCCGTAGTGTAATGTTACGCCACCACACCTATAAGGTGGCCAATTTTACTGCTAAATGCCGTCAACATGTGCGATTACACTTTTAATCATGCTTACTTGGGTTAATGGTTATAAATACTTTAATGTCAATGTAACTTTAGTATATAGTTACGCCGCAAATACGCAATAAAATCAATTAGTAATGCTTGCAATCGCATAGTGCAGTCGGTTTACTATAATCATGTAAACAACTAAATCTATTTCTTCATACGTCTATCTTCACAGTGAGTCAAATGCTTAAAAACGCTGAAAAAGCGCGAATATTAATAGTCGATGATGAACCGATCAATATTCATGTTTTATCGAACACATTAACGGATACATACAACGTCTTTGCGGTCACCTCTGGGCGAGAAGCGATCGCGTTTTGCATGACGCACGCCCCCGATTTGGTGTTAATGGATATGGATATGCCTGACATCAACGGCGTAGAAGCCTGTAAAACGTTAAAAGAAAAAAGTGAAACACATGATATCCCTATCGTATTTGTGACAGGGCACGGTGATTCAGATGCGGAAGACAAATGTTGGGAAGCAGGCGGCGTTGATTTTTTAACCAAGCCGGTAAACGCTAATACCTTAAATCATCGTATTAAGTCGCACCTCGCGTTAAAAGAGTTAACGGATGAGCTGCGTCGTATGGCCTACCAAGATGGATTAACCCAAGTCAGTAATCGGCGTTATTTCGATGAGTACCTGTTGCGCCAACAAAAGTTGAGCCAACGCAGTGGAAGTTTTTTCGCTCTGTTGATGTTCGATATCGACTTTTTCAAGTATTACAATGATCACTATGGCCATTTAGCCGGTGATGACTGTTTGCGCTTGGTGGCCAAGGTATTAAAGCAGTCTGTAGAGCGCCCAGGGGACTTCGTTGCTCGGTTCGGTGGGGAGGAATTCGCAGTTGTACTGCCTGAAACCGGCATAGCAGGTGCAATTCTGGTGGCTACAAAGCTGCTAACGAGTGTGCGTGAGCTGGGAATTAAACACAAAGGTTCACCCTTTGGTGTGGTCACAGGAAGTATCGGTATAGCAGCTAGTGACGGTGGCAAAAAGACCCTGCAAGAATTAATTGATACGGCGGATCGGCGTTTGTATCTCGCTAAAACCAACGGACGGGATCAATTCGCTTCTCAATAAGGTCGGTTTACATCACCTTGGCGTATCTATTATTTCCATCTGATGAGTTAACATTGTTGTTTGCTCATCAGAATGATTTTGCGTATGCGATGTTCAAAAAGTCCATTCCAGGATTCTTACTCCCTAGACCGCCGTTAGAATAATGCATATATCGTAGCGCCAAGGACGAAGTGTTATTCTGTCCAAATTCGACTTTTACCCCCAATCTATCTTCGAATTGGTAGTGAGAGCCAATGTCTTTTCCGGCAAATTTTCTATCTTTCACTAGACTCACGCCGATACCTGCTTCCCACTTTACTGGGTATTGGTCCCACAACGTAGTAAATTGCTTCGATATTACCGGTGACAGAGATATCGCGTAATTTGTTTGGTGGCTATTTTGCTCTCCGTACTCCCAGAAATTGGCGCTGACTTCCCAATATAAATCCACCTTACCCAGCCAAGGTATTTCGGCCACCTGATGCGTGAAAGGTCGGTATGCCAAACGGATCCCCTGCGTGCTCCCTTCACCATTTAGAAAGTCAATGGCGTACCCTTGCTCTCTAGCGTGAACAGTTCCTGAGAGTATGACCAAGAAAAGTGATAACCCAAAAATATACGACTTGCGCATGATACTCCAACAACAATGGTTAATGATTTGCTGTCTCGGGAGCAGAATAAATGCCATCTCAAATGCTAGTTTAAATAGAATTTAAAAATCAATAAGTTAGTTCATATTCTGGGTAATGTAGCAAGGTAGGGGATAACGCTATTTTGCAAAATTTCAAATCGAAGAAAGTAAATTTTTCTTATGGTTGGCGTTACTTTCATACAAAATAGCGCCAACTAATGAACATAAACGCTGTTTCGTCTATGTCGATAAATACACTGATTTAATTCACTGAACCCGCGCTAAGTTCATATTCAAGTGAAGGATCAACGAGGAACTTTCCGGCCATTGCTTCGCGCCCGAGCAACATCAAATAGGTCATTTCAGAGCGATCTGTGAGGGTCAATTGAATGTCCCATGTTAAATCGGCCATTTGGATTTCAGTTTTAATGGTATAGCGTTTTTCAAGGGTGGCGGTTGAGCTTTTGACTCGCTTGATGGCTTCTACTTTTGCTTCGCGGCGAACAATGTCAGCCACATTGTGGATATTCGGATGAATGTCGAAGCTGACCCAAGTATTACCACCACGTTCAAACTCTTCAATATTGTCTACGTGCAGAGATGAGGTCGTAGCGCCTGTATCAACCCTAACGTTTAACGACTGGATCGTCAGTTCTGGTAAGTCACACAACTCAAGGGTGCCGACTATGGGTTTATTTAAATATCTATGCATCGTTGTATCTCTTAAAAGATGGGCGCACTGGCAGGCTTTAAACAAAGCGCGCCTACGGTGGACCGTGACGTCTAGCCTTTGCCTCGGGTCTTGGTATTATTTGGCTTGGCATTTTTTACAATAAATTCGATGATCATGCTAGCAACATCTTTGCCTGTCGCCGTTTCAATTCCTTCGAGGCCTGGGGATGAATTCACTTCCATCACGACCGGTCCATTGTTTGAACGAAGAATATCCACACCGCACATGTTAAGACCCATGGTTTTTGCTGCATCAATAGCCGTTTTACGTTCTTGTGGCGAGAGGCGTACTAAGCTGGCTGAGCCCCCTCGGTGTAAATTTGAACGAAATTCCCCTGCCGCAGCTTGGCGCTTCATTGCAGCAACAACTTTACCGCCTACGACTAAGCAGCGAATATCCGCTCCGCCGGCCTCTTTGATATATTCCTGCACTAATATATTTGCGTTCAAGCCCATGAACGCTTCAATGATAGATTCTGCGGCTTTCTGCGTATCGGCTAGCACTACGCCTATGCCTTGAGTGCCTTCTAATAATTTAATAACAACTGGGGCGCCTCCTACGTTTTTTATCAAATCATCGATACGGTCAGGCTGACGAGCGAAGCCTGTACGTGGCATTCCAATACCTTTGCGCGACAATAGCTGCATCGAGCGCAATTTGTCGCGAGAACGGCTAATGGCCACAGACTCGTTAATACTAAAAGTACCCATCATTTCAAATTGACGAACCACGGCTGTTCCATAAAACGTCACAGATGCACCAATGCGCGGAATTATGGCGTCGTAATAGGGCAGTGCTTCCCCTTTAAAGCGAACGGCCGGGCGATTGCTGCTGATGTCCATGTAGCAATGAAGGGTGTCAATAACATCGACTTCATGGCCCAAGCTCTCACCTGCTTCTTTGAGGCGTTTGGTGGAATATAGATTTTGGTTACGCGATAAAATAGCTATTTTCATGTGGATCTCTTGAAAATCAATGAATGTATACTGAGCCTAAACCCTGAGGGTGAATGAAACAAACCCACGATTAATGGAGCTTATTGACAGGATTTGAAGTCACTGTTACTAGTCGTTTGTGAAGTGACGACCGAATCTGTCTAGTGTACACCTTTTAAGATTTTTTAAACCTTGAGACGGTAAAAAACAAGTTTGCATACACAAAAAGGTGCTTTATATTCGCCACACTTATCGTCCGGTGGGAGCGACACCATGCAGCATCAGCAAGAACAGAACTCAAATCAACGCGATAGCTTTTTATGGGCGTATTATTTTACGGACGGCTCGGCCAGCCCTGTCGATTTAGCAGGACTGAAAGCGACACAGAATAAACCGGGCTTTTTTTGGGTGCATTTGCAGTCGGACTCGATTGACGCAGAGCAAACAATGTATGACCTAGGGTTATCGAAAAACGTTGCTGACTCCCTGATTGCCCTAGAGACGCGGCCTAAAACGTTAAGTATGGATAGTGGTTTAGTTGTTTACTTACGCGGTATTAATACTAACCCTGATGCTGATCCAGAAGACATGGTGTCGTTGCGCTTGTGGCTAACCGAAAAAGGCATTGTCTCAGCCAGGCGTAAAGATAGAAAATTATATTCAGTACAAGACGTTAAAAATGATATTGACCAAGGTACTAAAATAACCAGTGCTGGTGATTTGCTGCTAGAAGTGATTGAGCGAGTGGTCGTCCATATAAGCGAAATGGTTGATATTTTAGATGAAGAGCTAGTCGATTTTGAAACATCAGAATCTATGGACAGCAAAGCGCGTCAACGTTTGTCCACTGTGCGTCGACAAGCCGCCTCAATACGCCGTTACTTGGCACCGCAACGCGACGCTCTGGATACATTGTACCGCAGCAACCAGTTTTTAACCTCCGAGCAAGCATTTACGTTAAGAGAGCTAAGCGACAGAGCCACGCGCTATGTAGAAGATTTAGATCTCGCCCGTGAACGTGCAATCGTATTGCAAGACGAAGTACGCAACCGAATTGCCGATCGCCAAGGCATGGTGATGTACGTTTTGTCGCTAGTTACGGCGATTTTCTTGCCTCTGTCATTTCTGACCGGCGTTTTTGGCATGAACGTGGGCGGATTACCCGGTATTGATAACCCGCATGCGTTCAATGTTTTAACCTTCTCTATGTTGGGGCTTGTTGCCTTATTAGGCGGCTTTATGGTGTGGAAAAAGTGGTTCTGATGGTTGTTTATTTATTCACACCGCCAGCAATACAAATATCATCGTACACACTAGAAACAATCCGCCAAAGCCAGGGCCGGATAATAAAATGCAATTAACGACAAACTTTTTCGGTCCTTAACCGTAATGACCAGTCATAGTTTTCATCATTACCGTTGTGAAAAGGGTATTAGCTAAAGTGAAAGGGCCGCGGTGCAAAAGGTAGCAGTATCATCTCAGAGTCAGCAAGTCAGCCAGCAAGTGCTTCGTCAATTGTTGCAATGCTTTGCCGACTTAGGGCTAACGCCTTTGGTGCATGTGGAGCTAGAAGGGGTCTATGAAACCGCGTCAGCGAAGCATTCTTTAGACTTTGCGAGAGTAAACCAGTCATTACTGGATTTGGGCATCAACGGTGCCTTGAAAACAGAATTTTGGCATCAGCAATGGGAATACGTTTCCTTGTTTAACGGTCAATCTCCCCTCAAAGAGGCGCAAGATTTAGACAGTGCAATGCAATTGCTACCGACTATTATGCGGCGCTTTGGCGCCAGCAATGTCTTGCTAAAGCCCGTCGCTTGGGCAGCTGACAAAGGGCGATATGTACCAGGTTCTGGCGCAATATTTTCAACGGACACTCGCTCTGTTCATATTCCTAATGCAATTCAAATGAATGTAAGTGTGGCCGATAACACAGGCAGTAACCTGATACCGCATTCAAATTTAGGTGAGTGGATACAACACCATCTGCTGACCAATAGTTTTCACTGCTGTTTGTTATTTTTACCCGAAGAGGACGCCTTCAAACGCCTCTCCCTGCGCAGCGACTACGGCCTTGATGCTGAATTGAGTTCTCCGTTTATGTTGTCTGGCGGTCATCAGGGAAGTATCGCCTTGTATAAAAAGGTGGGCAAGCACAACCAACCTATGGGGCAAGAGCCGTTATTCTACGGAGCCAATAATCAGGTACTGAGTTATAGCCATAACTGGCAAAAGACGGCGCGAGTAGAGCATCGAGTTGGGGCGACGAGCTCTGCTTATGATCCCTATCTGAATATGATCTTTATCCTATTAAATGTATTACAAGCCATTCAGAGTTGGCAGCGTAAAGATGAATTACCCCCGGCCTTTTCTAGCCGAGCATTTCCACCTTCCTTGCATGATAGTCAAAAGAGCGATGGGTCGGTGGTATCAGGAGCATTGGCGCTATTTTCTCAGCAGAGCTGGTTTGCTCAGCAAGTGGATTATTATTGCCAACAGGCCTTTTATGGGCAATTTGAATCAGTAGGCACCTGGCTACAAACACAATTTTTGCGACGTTATTCGCCAAAATTGATCACATAATTAAAGAAGTTAATCATATGCATGCACAACGACTAAACACAATCGCTGAACCAGAAGTAGAGCAACTGCCTAGGCTGAACAAACCTCCCTTGCTCAGTGGAACCGATGTTGCTGTTAAGCGCAGTGAATTGAAACGTTATTTCCTACAAAATTGGGCACTGTATGAGTCTCTGTTTGACTTGATTAATGACGACTCGGCATTCTATTTAAGGCCTGAGTCTCTGCGCCATCCACTTATATTTTATTTTGGTCACACAGCGGTTTTTTACGTTAACAAACTAATGTTGGGGAATTTTATCGACGAGCGAGTCGACACGCATATAGAGTCTACGTGTGCGGTGGGTGTGGATGAAATGTCGTGGGACGATTTATCCCCTGATAATTACCAGTGGCCGACAGTCAGCGCTGTACGCGACTACCGACATAAAGTAAGAGCCATGGTCAGTCAGTTTATCGACGACATGCCGCTGACATTGCCAATCACCCAGAACTCACCAGCATGGATTATTCTGATGGGGTGTGAGCATGAAGGTATTCACATTGAAACCTCTTCGGTCATTTTGCGTATGCTCGACACAAAATACCTGACTGATAATGGTCAATGGCCGGCTTGCCCTGATTTCGAATTTGTTGAACCGCAAAACCAAAAAAATCGGTTGATAAGTGTTCCACCTCAAGACATTCGATTAGGTAAACCTAGCAGCAATGACACCTATGGCTGGGATAACGAATATGGAATTTCAGATGTTTCAGTGGATACATTTCAGGCAAGCCAAACCTTAGTGTCTAATCAAGAATTTTTGCAATTTGTTGATGCCGGTGGTTATCAAACACCTGAATTATGGACCGAAGAGGGCAGGGCTTGGTTGAATTATACCCAAGCGACTATGCCACGTTTTTGGTTGTTTCGTGAGGGGACTTATTACCAGCGTAATCTTATCCACGAGGTCCCGTTGCCAGCTAGCTGGCCGGTTGAAGTCAATTACCTCGAAGCCAAAGCGTTTTGTAATTGGAGAACACAATCGTCACAAGGCTTCGTGCGCCTGCCAACCGAAGCCGAGTGGCAAGTACTAAGAGATACCGTAGAGGGCGATTTACCCTATTGGGACACTGCGCCAGGTAATATCAATCTTGAGCATTTCGCGTCCTCATGTCCTGTGGATTTGTACCCTCAAGGCGGTTTTTTTGATGTGATAGGGAACGTATGGCAATGGACCGAAAGCCCGATAGACGGTTTTGAAGGCTTTGCGGTGCACCCTCTTTACGATGACTTTTCGACTCCAACATTTGACGGTCAGCATAATCTAATTAAAGGCGGCTCTTGGATTTCTACCGGCAATGAGGCGACAAGAGATTCGCGCTATGCCTTTCGAAGGCACTTCTTCCAGCATGCTGGGTTTAGGTACGTTGAGTCAAACAAGGACGATATTCCCATTACCGCGGTCAATCCCTACGAAAGCCAAATTGATATCAGTCGAATGCTGCATCATCAATATGGCGTTAACAGTGGTAACGAAGAGCACGATATTCAGCAGGTGCTATCTCACTGCCAAACGTTGTTAAGCAGCGCAACATGCAACAATATTAAAGCGTTAGATATTGGCTGTGGCACTGGGCGCTTAAGTTTCGAGTTGAGTCATATATTCAAACAGGTGGATGGCATAGATTTTACCGCGCGCCATATTCAGCATGCTTTGCAACTGAAAAAGCGTGGTCAGCTACGTTATGCATTACCTAGTGAGG
The DNA here is from genome assembly GCF_056173245.1 of Paraglaciecola sp. QJM3NY_14. NCBI lineage: Bacteria > Pseudomonadati > Pseudomonadota > Gammaproteobacteria > Alteromonadales > Alteromonadaceae > Paraglaciecola > Paraglaciecola sp. QJM3NY_14. The sequence continues at coordinate 4,347,787 of NZ_CM149664.1, read as the reverse complement.
GGGAGCTGCGGCAATTTGTAGAAGTCGGTTTGCAAGACGTCAATCTGAACGCGTGCTATGACAACCTGCACTTTACTCAAGGAGATGGGCATAACTTGAAGGCGCACTTTGATGGCTACGATCTGATTGTTGCTCATCGCGTGCTTGATGTACTTTACGATCCGCAACTATTCATTAATCAAATGTTAGACCGCCTGAATCAAGGTGGGATATTACTGCTCTCTAGCGCGTATCAGTGGTCAGAAACGCTGACCCCTAAGCAGAAATGGCTAGGTGGCTTCAAAGCTAACGGTGAAAATCAAACCAGCGAGACACATTTAAAGCAGATATTAGCAGTGCACTGTGAATTGCTTAAGGAATCTGACGTTATGAGTGATGTTCAGTTAGATAATAGAAGTAGCCAGCGACAGCGAAATCATTTAACGATTTGGAAAAAATACTAAGCGCGTTCTAAAGCATCAAGGTGTAACGCATTAAAACGCGGTATTGTAAGGCGTTTTATGCTCTTAATGCTGATAAACTTTGCACACAGGTTAAGCACCGCGAAGCTACCCGTGAAACTATTCGCGAATTTACAGTGCGATGGGCGAATTTATGGTGCGATAAAATGGTGAACATGCTTTATGCCTAAAAAAGTGATTATCGCTGGTGGCGGTATTGGCGGTTTAAGCGCAGCACTTGCGCTAAACCTCCAAGGTTTTGACGTACATGTTTTTGAGCAAAGTGATGCATTAAAAGAAGTTGGGGCGGGTATACAGCTAAGCCCTAATGCCATGCACGCGCTAACGGCGTTAGGTCTGCAGGATCAGATCATAGCACTCGGTTTTTTGCCGCAAAATGCCACGATGCGTCATTATCAAACCGCAAAAACGTATTTACAGATGCCATTAGGCGCTGCGATTGAGCAAAAATATGGTGCCCCCTATGTCCATATTCATCGCGCTGACCTACACAAAATCCTTTACCAAAGCGCTTTAGAGCGCGGCGTAAAAATAATATTAAATGCACGCGTAATATCTTATCAGCATGTTGATACAAGCAATGCACAGCGAGTAAACGTTGAATTGGCCGATGGGGGTGAATTGCACTGCGATGTATTAATTGGTGCTGATGGTATTCGCTCGTCAATAAAAAAGTGCATGTTGCCCCAATCCGAAATCCAATTTACTGGGCAAGTGGCATGGCGGGGGACTATAAAAACTAAGAACGTACCCAAGACACTAGTGAAGCCTGAGGCAAACTTATGGGTTGGCCCAGGAGCGCACGTGGTGAGTTACTATGTGCGAGGTGGCGATGAAATTAACGTTATTGCCGTGCAAGAGCGTGAACAGTGGAACGATGAACGCTGGAACGTTGATGGCGATATTACAGTCTTGCGCGCTTTGTTTTCGAATTGGCATCCTGATGTGCAGCAACTTCTGAGTAAAATGGATGACTGCTTCTTATGGGGCTTATTCGGCAGCGCACCATTAGAAACCTGGGTAGACGGCCAGGTTGCCCTTTTAGGCGATGCTTGTCATCCCATGTTGCCATTTGTGGCACAAGGTGCTGCGATGGCGATTGAAGATGGGGCGTGTTTAGCTAAAGCGCTATTAAGTGAACCTCGAGTAAATCATGCTCTTTTGAATTACCAATCTCAGCGCATCGCTCGAGTGACTAAAATACAAACTATGGCCGCTAACAATGCGGCTTTATATCATATGCATGGCGTGAGTAATAAAGTGAAACTACAGGCTTTGAAGCTCTTAAACATGATTTCTGCAGACCTTGCTTCGCTCCCTATGTCATTTATTTATCGCTATAACCAATAGCGTTAATCTAATAAACGATAAAGCTAATTGGTCAAGCTAGTTTGCGGGGCAGTGTCTCAAGCATACGCCGATTTTTCTTCCTTCGCTTATGACCGAAGAACGTATTCATACTCACTAACCGCCACATTTATTGGCACTACACTGAGCAGTGAGAAAATAGCGACGAATAAACTTTTTTAACAAAAAAGCTAAAAAAACAACAATTGGTAAAGCCAAAGTCAATTAATTGGTTGACAATGAGTGCGGTAATTAGTTAGTTTAGCTTTGTAGACTTGGATTGGTAATGTACTTAGGCGGGCTGTGCGGTGCTCCTTGGGGAACTGATTGAAAGTTTATGTATATACTAATTTGAAAACCCAGTGGAGAATATTATGACAATGAAAGGCAAAGTAGCCATAGTGGCAGGTGGTGGGCGTGATATTGGCCGCGCTTGTGCATTAGAATTGGCCGGCCGTGGTGCAGATGTGGTGATTACTTATCTTGCCAGCGAAGCTACCGCACAGAGTGCAGTTGAAGAAATAGAAAAACTTGGTGTTCGTGCTGTCGCAATCAAAGCTGACTTGACACAACAGCAAGATGTTGATGCATGTGTGCAAAGCACTGTTGATAAATTTGGCAAAGTCGATTGCCTAGTGCATGTTTCAGGTGGATTGGTTGAGCGTGTTAAAGTAGCAGACATGAGTCTTAGCCACTTCCATAAAGTGATGGACTTAAACCTAACGTCACTTTTCATGATGACTCACGCATGTATACCTCACATGCCTAAAGGCAGCAGCATAGTGACATTAGCATCTCAAGCTGGTCGTGATGGCGGCGGTGGTGGTGCAGCCATTTATGCTACTTCTAAAGGCGCGGTAATGACATTTACACGTGGTCTAGCAAAAGAGCTTGGTCCTGACATTCGTGTTAACGGCGTTTGCCCAGGCATGATCAGCACAGGCTTCCACGATACTTTCACCCCTGACGCAGTGCGTGAGAAAGTTGCTGGCTCTACAGCGTTGCAACGTGAAGGTAACTCTGAAGAAGTGGCTAAATTGGTTGCCTTCTTGGCATCTGACGAAGCATCTTATATGACAGGTACTAACGTTGATATCAACGGTGGTATGTTGTTCTCATAATCGACTTATCGTTTATGTAAAAAAAGCCAACGTATGTTGGCTTTTTTATTGGCTGGAATTCATCACAATGAACGAGGGCTCTTAAAGCTAACGTGCGCCTATGCTTGTTTAATGACGTGCGACAGTGAATATAAGCCTCTGGTCTCAATCGTTTGACGGCGCACTTCTTCTAACGCTTGCGCTTCTTTAGCTTCGAATAATGCGTTTATCAATCGATTAAAATGCTGATGCATAGCAGCGCGAGCGGCTTGGTTATCACGCTTCTTAAGAGCTTGATATATGACCGTATGCTCGTGTAATCGTTTTGAACTACTTTGGCTACAAACACCTTTATAAGCTGCCTTGACCTCGGCATTGGTATCACGTACTTGCCACAAGTTCTCAACGGCAAGCAATATGGCATTATTACGTGTCGCACGTGAAATAATCATATGAAAATCACGATCAGCGTGTTCTGGGTTTTCTTCTTTTTCCATTGCGTCGAGTGTGCTTTTCAAATCACGTAATTCATCATCAGTGATGGTTGTAGCTGCAAGTGCTGCAGCTTCGCCCTCAACTAAAGCACGGGCTTGAGTGAGCTCAAAGGCACTAATGTTATTCAACGGCTTTGGAGCATGTTTGCTGGCCAACACGTAAACACCAGAGCCTGTTTTTACTTCAACTCGTTCCCTTACTTCCAAAGCAATAATCGCTTCACGAATGGTAGGACGGCTGACGTCGAAGGTTTCTGCTAACTCGCGTTCTGGGGGTAAGCGGCTTCCTGGCTGGTATAAACCGGACTCAATAAGCTGTTCTATTTTTTCGACTATATTCCAGAATAATCGACGACTCTTCATTTTAGACATCCCGCTCTGTTTCTTATCTATCTACTACTTGCTGGCATTCTACCACAATTGCAGATTATGCAAGCGCTTTAGAAATAGGTATAGCATATTTTAACAACTATGTAGCAAATACTTAACTATCATTATTACCAATGATGGTTTTATTGGTAATAACATATTTGTTAAATTGGTTAATATTAGTTTGACATTTAATTCGACTATTGGTTACATTGGAGGTGTGGTATACGGATAATATTGCCAGCGCATATTAAAGTGATGCACGAGCAAAAGAATAAAAAGACGTATGCAACATATAACGGGTTAGATCGCCAATTTACACAAACCCTCTGTACCCTACATTTATTGTGTACTTTGGCGATTTTTTTCGACCCTGCTGTCATTTTTAAAGTGCGCTTTACATCCGCACATGTAAAGCGCACTTACTATTTGTGCTAAGGCGGCAGACATGCAGCAATCAAGATGGTAAGCATCAGATTGTTCGTTAATTTTCATAACAGGATTGGGCACTCATTTTATGCGCGCGAATTTTCACTTTATTTCTTTGGCTCGTCCGGCTCTGCTGTCGATTGTATTCATCGCGTGTCAAAACGCCTTGGCAGCAGATACTTTAGTCAAAACGCCTGAAGCCTATGAAGACGCGCTAAAAAGCGTTCAACCTGGTGACGCCATCATTTTGGCTAACGGTACATGGCAAAACTTTGAAATTTTGCTCGATGCCAAAGGCACCAAAGAGCATCCCATAACCCTACGTGGCGAAACACCCGGTAAAGTATTTCTTTCTGGGCAGTCAAACTTGCGTTTAGCCGGTGAGCATCTTGTGGTCAGTGGACTAGTGTTTAAAGATGGTTATACACCCACTGGTGAAGTTATCGCGTTTCGCCGTAATAAAGGCAAGCTCGCTAACCACAGTCGCGTAACCCAAGTTGTCATTGATAATTACAGTAATCCTGAGAAGTTCGAACAAGACAGCTGGGTGATGGTATATGGCCGACATAATCGGTTTGACCATAATCACTTAGTAGGTAAGCGCAATAAAGGTGTGACGATGGCAGTGCGTTTGACTAGCGAGTCTAGCCAGCAAAACTATCATCGCATTGACCATAATTACTTCGGCCCGCGTCCTATTCTAGGCTCTAATGGTGGCGAAACGTTGCGTATTGGTACCAGTCATCATTCGTTAACGAATTCTTTTACCACCATCGAAAATAACTTTTTTGACCGCTGTAACGGCGAAGTGGAAATCATCTCTAATAAGTCGGGCAAAAACAGTATCCGTAACAACGTATTTTTCGAATCTCGAGGCACGTTAACCTTACGCCACGGTAACGGTAATATTGTTGAAAATAACGTGTTCTTCGGTAATGGCGTTGACCATACGGGGGGCATACGAGTTATCAATCGTGACCAAATTATTCGAAATAACTACCTTGAAGGTCTAACTGGCTACCGCTTCGGCAGTGGCTTAACAGTGATGAACGGCGTACCGAATTCAAAAATTAATCGCTACCATCAAGTCGACAATGCCCTGATCGAAAACAACACTCTAGTTGATGTAAAGCATATTCAATTTGCCGCAGGCAGTGACAAAGAGCGTTCGGCAACGCCAGTCAACTCATTAGTGAGAAACAACTTGATCCTGAGTGAGCAGGGCACTGACGGAATAACGGTGTTTGATGATATCAGTGGCATTACGTTTGAAGGCAATTTGCTTAACCAAGATACCAAAGCGACCCTTGAGGAAGGATTCAAGCAGGCCAAGATTACCATGAAGCGGGCGGATAATGGCCTATTGTATCCAGCAGATGAAGCACAGCGTAAGTTTGGTGTGAGCTCTGATATAAAACCGATTGCTAAAAATGACGTCGGAGTGAGTTGGTATCCAAAAGTGGAGCCAGACGTCGCCTTCGGTTCAGGGACAACGATCCCTGTGGCGCCAGGAGATAATACCTTGTTCGATGCGATCGCTTCCGCGCAGTCAGGTGACGTTTTAATTCTACAAGGTGGAGAGTATAGGGTTTCAAAAATTCTAAAGTTGGACAAAACTCTTACTATCCGTGCACAAGATAATGCTGCTGCGGTGATTTATCCTCAACGCTCGACGCTCATTGAAATCAATAATATGGGCAACTTAACATTGGACGGTGTGCGGGTTGATGCTAAAAATGCCCCGGATGCGGCAGGGAACACGCTTATTCGCACCACCCGTTTACCTATGCAACGTAATTACCGGGTGGCGATAAAAAATAGCACTTTCGAAAACCTTAATATTAACCACTCCTATCACTTTTTTGATGTAGGCAATCGCAGTTTTGCAGACTACATTCAAGTGACTAATAGCCATTTCTCTCATATTACCGGTGACTTATTCCGCCTAGACAAGGAGACGGATGATCTGGGTATTTACAATGTTGAATATCTCACCATTGAGGATTCCACGGTAACGGATCTTGATGGAGCGATAGCAAAGGTTTATCGCGGTGGAACAGATGAAAGCACCTTTGGCCCTCATGTTGTGCTAAACAACAACACATTTAATGAAATTGGCAAAGGTAAGCGGAATAAAAGTAAAGCGAGTTTGGTATTGCACGGTACTCAGGTGAATAAGATAACGGCGAATAAGTTTATTAATACAGCTCCTGTAATCTTTGAACTTACCGTTGGTGAGCCGAAAACTTGGATAACCGATAACGTATTTGAAGGGACATCAGAACCCATTATCAAAGACCTATTTCCACTCAGCGGTGTAACAACAATTATCAGCGGAAACAAAACGCTATAGTGCCCTAATGTGTTTTTTAGCCTAATAATAACGTTAGGCAAACAAGAGTATAAAAATATGAAAATGAAAAATTTGCGTTGGTGGGTAGTGTCTCTGGTTGCCTTAGCAACCGTGATTAACTACATAGATCGTTCTGCATTAAGCGTACTTTGGCCAGATATCGTGCAAGATCTCTTTCCAGATAAATCAGATTTAGAACGTAAACAGATATACGCAAATATTTCGATTGTATTCATTTTATCTTATGCCTTTGGCCAAGCGATATTCGGTAAAATATTCGATTGGGTAGGTACTCGATTAGGCTTCGTTTTGTCTATTGGCGTGTGGTCTTTGGCAACTGCTGCTCATGCCTTCGCTCAGGGCGTACTAAGTTTCAGTATTTTTCGCGCCATTCTTGGGGTTGCAGAAGCAGGGAACTGGCCAGGCGCCGCTAAAAGTAATGCTGATTGGTTCCCCAGTAAAGAACGTGCGCTTGCCCAAGGTATTTTTAATTCAGGCGCCGCTATAGGCGGCATCATAGCTATCCCTCTTATTGCCTATCTGACCGTGTTCTTCAATTGGCAGATGGTCTTTGTGGTGATCGGTTTGGTGGGCTTACTGTGGCTTGTTCCTTGGATTATTCTGGTAAAGGCTCCGCCCAAATCACATCCATGGATCACGGAAGAAGAGCGTGCCTACATTTTAAGCGGTCAGCGCACAGTAGAGTCAGATACCACCAGTGAAGAAGACGAGTACAACCCAACTACAAAGGAGTTGCTGTCGCGCAAACAAAGCTGGGGCGTGATTATTGCCTCTGCTGCGATTGATCCCATCTGGTGGTTATTTGTTTTTTGGATCCCTATTTACTTGAACGAAGTGTACCAAATGGATGTAAAAGCGATTGGTATTTACGGTTGGGTACCTTATGTAGGGGCTATGATTGGCGCGTGGTTTGGTGGTTTGTTGGCGCAAAATCGCATCAAAGCGGGTTGGAACGTGGACAAAACCCGCAAGCTCACCATTACATTAGGTTGCCTGATCATGTTGCCCGCTTTATTAGCTATGGCTGACCCAGGCGGCCCAACGACTGCGGTTATTATCATGGCTGTTATTTTGTTTGGCTTCCAAACTGCAATAGGTAACGTGCAAACGCTACCCAGTGACCTTTATGGTAAAAAAGCGGTGGGTACCTTATCTGGCTTTTCAGGTATGGCAGCAAAATTAGGTGCTTTGGGGTTAACTGCATTAGTGCCGATTTTAACGGCAGACGGCAACTATACCCCGGCCTTCGTTATCGGAGCTTCACTGGCTGTAATTGCGATGCTGGCGATTTGGGTATTGATCCCGAAAGTAGAGCCATTAAAAAGTCAAAAGTAACTCGTTTAACCAATATTAATGAAGTTCATAGCGCTTCATTAATCACTTATACCCAGGGTGTGTTATGCAAAAAGTTGTGTTGATAGGCGAGTGCATGTTGGAACTGCGCGAAGGTAAAGATGGTGTTATGCATCAGTCATTTGCAGGGGATGCATATAATACTGCGGTTTATCAGAAGCGTGGTTTTGCGGAGCAAAATGTATGCTTCATGAGCGCAATTGGCCAAGATGTGGTCAGTGATAAATTACTCCAGCACTGTGAGAAGGCATCTCTAAACACCCAGTACTTGTCACGCAAAAGTGAACAAAACCCTGGGGTGTACATGGTGCAAACCGACGAACATGGCGAGCGTTCATTCCTCTATTGGCGAGAGAACTCAGCCGCTCGCCAACTTATGCGCTTCGTCGACAGTGAAATGGTTAATTCTATGCTCGACAGTGATTTGGTTTTTTTCTCAGGCATTTCATTGGCTGTGATACACCCAGATGACCGTCCCGCATTTTGGGCAATGCTTAAAAAATTAAAAGAGAATGGGGTCAAATTGGCTTTTGATCCTAACTACCGCCCAAGACTGTGGGCCTCGCCAGAAGAAGCGCAACAGCAATTTCATTACGCTTATCAGCTGACAGATATTCTTTTACCCGGGATTGATGACTTCGCTCAGTTGTATGACCTAACGCAACTCAGTGAAATTCTAGAGTTTTGCCAGCCTTATGACATTCACGAATTAGTCATAAAAAATGGTGCTAATAGCGTTTACTGTCAGTTGGGCAGCAATCTTATCCACCTCCCCATCGCACCTGTAGAGCATGTTGTCGACACCACCTCAGCGGGGGACTCGTTTAACGGTGTTTATCTTGGAGCCAGATTAGCAGGTAAAGAGATAGAGCATGCTGTGAGCCTAGCATCTAAGGCTGCTGCAATCGTTATTCAGTATCCCGGCGCCATCACGCCTGAGTCAGAATTTATTGAGCGTCTTAATCAATAATAGTTGACATTCATCACTGCAATTAATGTAAGTCTACGTTTTTATAACGATTTTTACATATTCTATATAACTAAACTGAATTATTAACTTGCACTCGAGCAGTGCATAGTTTGTGCACTGTTGTGAGTCAAATTGTAACAAAACTTGGAGGGCCTATGCCTATTATTGCATTTCCGGCTGAAATGAAAGCAGGTGAAAAACGCTGTGCGCTTTTACCTGTTAACGTAAAGGCATACAAATTACTGGGTGCTGATGTGCTGATTGAATCTGGCTTAGGTCAGCACATTAATGTTACTGATAATGAATACGTAGAGGCGGGAGCGAGTGTTGCTGCCAGCCGCGCAGAGTTGTTGAGCAAAGGTGACATTGTTCTGAGTTTACATAAGCTCAGTGCAGACGAAGTCTCGTTGTTAAAGCAAGACGCGCTTGTGGTGAGCTATTTGGACCCTTTCAATGAGCCCACGTTCGTGGATACGCTATGCCAAAAGGGTGTAACCAGTATCAGCATGGAAATGATCCCGCGTATTAGCCGTTGTCAAAAGATGGATGCGCTAAGCTCCCAGGCCAGTTTGGCGGGCTATGTGATGGTCATGCAAGCCGTAAATACGTTACCGACTGTACTGCCCATGATGATGACGCCCGCGGGTACATTAAAGCCAGCTAAGGTATTTATTATTGGTGCTGGTGTCGCTGGATTACAAGCAATCGCCACCGCGAAACGCTTAGGGGCAAGTGTAACTGCATTCGATACTCGTACCGTGGTAGCCGAGCAAGTACGGTCGTTAGGCGCTAAGTTTTTGGACATTGATTTGGGGGAAACAGGCGAAACCGGACAAGGTTATGCCCAAGCACTGACACCTGAGCAAATGCAAATTCAACAACGTGAGCAAGCCAAATGTATTTCTGATTCAGATATTGTGATCACCACAGCACAACTGTTCGGACGCAAACCTCCAGTACTGATTAACCAAGAAACAATAGCCTCTATGCGCCCTGGCAGTGTGATTGTCGATATGGCTGCTGAGACTGGCGGTAACGTGCAAGGCAGCGTGTCAGGGGAAACAGTTGATATTCATGGTGTGAATGTTATCGGCACAGGCGCATGGGCGAATGGCGTAGCAAAACACGCTACTCAGATGTATGCCGCTAACTTATATAACTTGATTAGCGAGTTTTGGTCGAAAGACGATAACCGCTTCGCTTTGGATATCGAAGATGAAGTGCAATCAGGTTGTATTATCACTTATCAAGGAAAAGTGGTGAATACCATGATCAGTGATTTTTATGCGTCTCAAAAACAAACTACAAAAGACGGGGTAGCGTAATGGAAGCCATTTATTTGCTATTTATTTTATTGCTGTCGATTTTCGTCGGCTTCGAATTAATTCAAAAAGTGCCTGCTACTTTGCATACACCCTTGATGTCAGGGGCGAATGCGATTTCTGGGATCACAGTGGTGGGTGCTCTGGCCTTAGCTGGAGATGAAACCTTGGGTGAATATGCCATGTACTTGGGTGCGTTCGCCGTATTTTTGGCGACGATTAACGTTGTGGGTGGGTATTTAGTCACCGATAGAATGTTAGCCATGTTCAAGAAAAAGCAGTAGGTGGAACAAGATATGACATCAAATATAGATTTAGTGATCAATTTCACTTATGTAATTTCTGCAGCCTTATTCATATTCGGCTTAAAACTTCTTGGTCACCCATCAAGCGCGCGTAAGGGCAACCTTGTTTCTGCTGTCGCTATGTTATTAGCAATAGTCGTGACCTTACTTGATAATAATATTGTGAATTTTCAATGGATTGCCATCGCCATGCTTGCTGGTGGTGTTGTTGGGTTCTTTGCCGCGCGTCTAGTGGCCATGACAGACATGCCTGAAATGGTGTCTTTGTTAAACGGTGTAGGCGGCTTAGCCAGTGTATTTGTTGCTTGGGCGACCATTCAAAGTGGCGCTGGGTTAACCGCCTTTATTTTAATCGTTACCTTTTTAGCTTTGCTGATTGGTGGCGTGACATTCTCAGGTAGTATCGTTGCTTGGGCCAAGTTGAGTGAGCGTATCACGGGCCGTGCGGTAACGTTTAGCGGCCAAGCCATTGTTAACGTGATTATCGTTTTGGCGATAGTTGCCACGGGATACGCTTTTGTTGCACAACCCGATTTTGCCTTATCGTCAGCAGAGGTTTTGTATGTTGCTTTAGCGTTGTCCCTGCTATTTGGCATCATGCTTGTTTTGCCTATCGGTGGCGCCGATATGCCAGTGGTTATCTCATTGCTTAACAGTTATTCAGGTTTAGCGGCTTGTGCAGCCGGTTTTGCACTGCAAAACAATATCCTAATTGTTGCGGGTTCACTGGTCGGGGCAAGCGGTATAATTTTGACCAACATTATGTGTAAAGCAATGAATCGTTCGTTGAGTAACGTACTGTTCTCAGGTTTCATGGCCGTGCATAAATCAGACATGGTTATCGAAGGCGAAGTGAAACCTCTTTCTGCTGACGATGCCTTCTATGTGTTAGAAGCAGCGCAGTCAGTAGTGGTTATTCCTGGCTACGGTATGGCGGTTGCACAAGCACAACACGTAATGAAAGAGTTGCAAATTCAGCTTGAAGAAAACGATTGTGAAGTAGCTTACGCTATTCACCCTGTTGCTGGGCGTATGCCTGGGCACATGAACGTGCTTCTTGCTGAAGCTGACGTTTCTTATGAGCATCTGTTCGAGATGGACGATATCAATAAGCGCATTGAAAACTTCGATGTGGCTATGGTTATCGGTGCGAACGACGTGGTTAACCCTGCCGCTCGTGAAATGAAAGGCAGCCCTATATATGGCATGCCAGTTATTAATGCTGATTTAGCCAAGAACGTATTTGTACTTAAGCGTGGAATGGCGTCGGGCTTTGCAGGGATTGATAACCCGTTATTCTTTAAACCCAATACACGCATGATATTCGGTGATGCAAAAGAAACACTGAGCAGTATCGTTAGGCAGTTTAATGATTAATCTGCCTGTGTTTGGATGACATAGAGTCACCCCAAACAACGAAAAGCCCTCTTGGCATCAGTATGCCAAGAGGGCTTTTTTATGTGGGTTTGAGACCAACTCAATTAAATATTTGGCCACTCAGCGAAAATGTAGTGGAATTGATATGAGTGTTTATCGACTTTCGAAATTTGCTAGCTTTTCGCGGTACAGCGTGCACCCTTCATAAGCTTCTTTATAATGCCACTGCTCAATGATTTTTTTCTTATCTGTGATGACGGTTAACGCACACTCAACATTGACTTGTGAAGGCTGCATCATGTCTTTGGCAATAAGGGGATCTTGGCCTTCTAAACCGTTTGCTTGCTCTGTCTCGGTCACTAAACCAATGTGATTACGTTCAATGTGAAAGGTATGAATGATTTTATTATCAATCAATTCTATATCATCAGGGAAACCAATCACGCTAAAAAGCTGATTAACAGGCTGCCCCTTGAATGGCGTTAAGCCATCTTCTAGCGGTATCAATGTGGCGCATCCAAATAATGCCAGAGGAGCAAGTATTAAGGAAAAGTAGTGTTTCATAAAGCGGCGTATTCTCAATGGATAAAGGCTGTTTAAAAGACAGAGTTTGCACGCTCAAGTTCAATTTATGCAAGCGTGCTAGCGCAATAAAGCTAAACATTTACACTTTGCATACTTTGCTAGAGGAAATGAAAGACAATGAGATTTGTGATAGTTATATCGCAACGTTAGAAATTGGATCCATCACTCAGATCATGACTCAAGTAAAAGAATCACAGCATGCGCATACTCATACTGAGCAAGGACATCCAGAACATGGGCATGCTCACCATGGACACTCTCATCAAGGTCACTCTCATCACGGACACTCTCATCACGGACACTATCACTTCGACCCTTCATCAGATCGTATTGGCTGGGCATTTTTGCTCAATGTCACCTTTACTATTATTGAGTTCATTGGCGGCTGGTTAACCAACAGTACCGCGATCATGGCGGATGCCGTACATGATTTAGGCGATAGTCTGTCCATTGGCACCGCTTGGTTTTTACAGCGCGCGGGCAATAAACAAGCGACAGCTCGATTTTCCTACGGCTTTAAGCGACTGTCATTGTTGGCTGCCATGCTTAACGGCGTGGTACTGGTGTGCGGGTCGATATGGGTACTGATTGAAAGCATACCGCGCTTGTTTGCCCCAGAAATGCCCCACACTGAGGGAATGTTTTTACTTGCCTTACTAGGCGTTGGCGTAAATGGGTTTGCTGCTTACAAATTAAGTGCAGGAAATACGCTGAATGAGCGCGTGCTAAATTGGCACTTAATTGAAGATGTTATGGGTTGGGTAGCGGTGCTGATAGTGTCAGTGGTGTTGATGTTTGTTAATTTGCCCATTCTGGATCCGTTACTTTCTATCGCGTTTACCTTATTCATTTTGTATAACGTGGTGCGCAACATTAACCTGACCCTTGGGCTATTTTTACAAGGCGCACCCGATGAACAGGTACAACTGCAAATTAAACAAAGATTACAACAAATAGCGTTTGTTGACGGTATACACCATCTGCATTTTTGGTCATTAGACGGTGAACAGCACGTGTTAACTGCGCATCTGGTGTTGAAGCAATTACTGCAGCCCGAGCAACTCGTGGCGATTAAGTGTGAAGTGGCAGAGTGCTTAAGCGAATACAAGCTTTCCCATACCACTATTGAATTTGAGTTTCCTGAGGAAGCATGCCGAGATGACTAATCTTGCTTAATCATTAATACATTCGCTGTGCTTGGCCAATAAAAGAAAAAGGGTGATTGCCTGTTAGTGGTAATCACCCTTTTTTTGACTCGTTAAAAAGCAAAAACTAACTCATCAGACGCAGGTATATAATTAAGACCCTGTATAGAAATAGGGTCCAGTCCAGCTGAATACCTTACCGTTCACCTTAAGTTTGTGTTGTTTGCTTTTCGTGGCGTCTTTGTTCGCTAGAATAAATACGCTTTTAACGCCTTTAAGGCTTTCAATCGATACAGCGGTATATGCGTCATCATCATGCACCACGCTCAGCTCGGCAATACTGCTATCGGAATTAACCGACAACTCAGACACCGGGCTATAGCTGCCATGGGGTTCAACAACTGAAGCAAAAGTGGTATTGCCGCTGTCTTTCCTGCGCAGCATGAATGCGGCATCTCTACGTAAATTGAAATCCGGATCATTCGCTCCTAACCGAGTCAGTAACAACTCGTCAGACTCCTCTGTGGCTGAGGTCAAAGTGTAGTATTTACCATCACCTAACCAAGAAAACTGCGTGGTGTTTGAAGACGGTTTGCCTTTTCCCTCTAAATACAGATGTTGATAACCATTTTGGTCACCTAATGGGTTTAAGGAGGTAGGCGAGTCATACTCAAAATTGTCGCTCAATACCTGACCCATATAATAATATGGTAGGTCGTACTGGTTTTTGCTATCAGATTTAACCTTCATAATATCCAGTAAAAACGGCTTTTCGAAACCCTTATTTTTAATAATGGCCATAGTACGGTGCATCTTTGTACCTGGATAAGCGTTACTCTCTGTTGCACTAACAACTTGTACATCATCCTTTGTATCATCATAAAAATAGAGATCAGAGTGATGCTCACTGGCAATTTCGTATTTACCACTGAAATGCATTTTTTCGTTTATTGACAAGGTGTTGTGAGCAATGGTTGTTTTAGCCCAGGTTTTATTTTCTTTTAAATAGTTACCGCCACCTTTCTGACCTATGTTAACAAAGCGCGCTAGGCCATAATCTTGCAGCACTTCATCGCCACTTTCATAAAGGGAAAACGAAAGTTTGTCATAATGACCGTGACTAAGCCCTTGTGCGGCATATTTGAATACTAAGGTAAGCTCTTCATTGCCATAGCGTAATACACTCACGCCTCCTTGATCACCTTCTTGGCCGTCACTGAGGTTAATAGAATTTTTCACAAACGGTTGGGCTTTTCCATCTCGAATCCCCATGGCGACGGCCAAACCAGACTGGTCTAGCAGTACTTGGTTTTGCTTTTCAGCAATACTTAATAATTGCGGATTTTGTTCACCGTATTGATAGGCAATATCAACTGCTGTTACCAAAGCTGGAGTGTAGTAAGACATGCCTTTTTGGCCGTCATTAAGCGGGAAGAACTCGCCATCAGCGTCGGTTAAATTTAGCAATGCGTCGACACCTTTAAGCAGAACGTTATCTTTGTGGGAAAACACCTTCATTTCAGGTTTAACATGATTCATGGCTAAACCGAAAATGAGGAAAGGATACATGGCGTAGCGCTGATAATAGGGGCCTTCGGTATAATAACCGTCGGGTGAAAAGGGGTCCTCCAAATTCGCTAAGAAACCGGCTTTCTGACCAGCCACTTTAATAAAGCCGCCGTCATTATCACGGCCACCCAACTCAAGGCCGTCGTCTTCGATGCCGTATAGCGCTCTGTCTAGTAGTTCTTCATCGTCCATCACAAGAGCGATCATACCTACTGCTGCGTTTCCCCACGTGCTGTGGTTGTGTACTCGGTTGTAAAATTGCGGATTCTCAATCGAGATGAAATCTGCGAAGGGGCGAAAAAGATTATTTTCGAGTTTGTCTCGCTCTTGTGCAGAAAGGGTATCGTAAATGGCATCATAAGCTTGAGCCATATACACCAGCCAGTTACTGTCATTCAGACATTGCCAAAATAGCTTGCCGCGAGCGTAAGAGCGTTCTTGTGGATGAACAGGCAAATCTTTATACATAGCTTCGTATTGAAATAACATGTCACGAATATATTTCGCGTATTTATCTTCCTGCAATATTTGATACAGCGCGCCGGCTTTCTGCGCCGTTAGAAAGTTGAGCTTGTGTCTTTGATGAGTGTAACCACCGGAAAAGTCTTTTGGGATGGGGGTGTCTATGCCTAACGCAATTTCAGCGTCCACTTCATTCTTTACACTTTGTACTGAGGCATCAAATAAAGGCACATTGCCTAAGTTCTGTCTGACTTTTTCAATACCAGATTTGGTCATAATCAGATTTGGATGCTCCTGCGCCTGCAATGCCAAAGGCGCATTGAGTGCAGCTGCCACTAACAGTAGGGCAGTCATTTTCATTTTTTTCATCGCTATTTTCTCCGATTGTTTACCAGTACACATATTTGAATTAATGAGGGATGGCAGGGCGTCATTGATGCTTTATCTGAACTAATGCCAGATGCTCTTTCGCTCATCTTTGATTACGCTGTATCTAGAACTGACATCATCAATGTATGTTAAATCGTAATGAGCGCGAATCGTTGAACAATTGTTAATGTAATGATATTAACTGTTGCAAATCTAACTGATTGGTAGGTTAGATGTCAAATTATTGTTATACCAAATAGTCAACCAATTTTCTTTGGACATATCTCCAATTTAGTCACATAAAATATTGGTATATCTCCGTTAAATATAGGAGGTTAGCTATGGTTTTCCTCACGTACACGCATGATTGTGATGATTTCCAGACTGCTCCACCCGCCTTCATAAATATGAATTGGTTAGAACGAATAATTGGAGAATGTTGATCTTAGATGTGCAAATTTAAGTGTGTATGAACGTGCTTTAATTGCAAAGTAACCCCTAGATTCTTTTACAAGATAGGCGCTCAATCAACGAGCAGGGGAGCATGACTTTCTGGGCATTCAACACGTCGCTATTAATATTATTAAGTAGTAACTTTGTGGCTTCTCTGCCAATTTCATAGGGATTTTGCGTGATAACCGTAATAGGTACCTTGAAGAATTCCGCCATCGGTATGTCATCAAACCCGAGTAGTGAAACATCATCAGGTATCGATATATTTGCCTCGTTTAATATGGCTAACAGCTCTGTCGTAATGGGCAAGTGCTGAGTAAAAAAAGCCGTGGGTGGGTTAACTGTATTTAATACGGTTTTCGGAGAATTTTTAAATCCCGAGTCACGGTGCCAATATTGTACTAGCCGCTCATCAATGGGGAGTCGATAATGACTTAGCGCATCTATATAGCCTAAGTAGCGATCCCTTCTGGATTTTACGTTGCTAAAATCTTGGGTAACAAAGCAAATACGCTGATGACCTAATTTAATCAAATACTCAGTGGCTTCAAACGCCGCTTTTCGATAATCAGAAATGATAATACTTTTTTCGCTTCCATCGTGCTCAAGTTGAAAATTCACAATAGGAAGGCCGTTGGCAATGTATTTGTTGATTAAATCAGTATTTTCACCGGAAGATGCGATAACGATGCCGTCAACGCGCAGTTGGTATAACGCTTCTAAGGATCTTGCTTCAACTTCGGGATCAACATCTGTGTTGTATATCAATACGTTGTAATCACTTGTTTTACAGTAGTCGTCAATCCCTCTTATTGTACGACTGGTATAAAAACCGGTTATGTCTCTAACGACCACACCGATGGTTTTTGTTTTATCCAGCTTAAGGCTTCTTGCAATAGGGTTGGGCACATAATTTAGCTCCTCCACCGCTAACTTAATACGCTCCTTGGTTTTTTCCGACATGTAGTCAAAGCGCCCATTTAAATACTGAGACACTGTGCTTTTTGATACTCCAGCTAGATTGGCGACATCGATTAACTTTATTTTTGCCATGTATATTTCTATAAAAACGCGAATTGAGACGATATTGACATTCTGCAAGAGTATGATAATTTTATCAACTAAATCGATTTACTAAATCGATTTATATTTATCTACAGTGGCTCATGTTTGTATGACATTTGCTACTTCATATGAGGTAGAGAAGTGGATATTTCTAATATTGAATACTTAGTAATCGTAGGATATTTATTGCTAATTATTGTCGTTGGTTTTGTTTTTAAACGATTCTCTTCTAACACGGATGACTATTTTAAAGGGGGCAGTAAAGGCACTTGGTGGCTTGTTGGCAGCAGTGCGTTTATGAGTGCATTCAGTGCATGGACTTTTACCGGAGCCGCTGGTATCGCATACGAGTCAGGTTTTTCCGCTATGTTTATTTTTATCGGTAATGCCCTTGGTTTTTTCGTTAATTTTCTTTTCATGGGCCCTTGGTTACGTCAGATGAGAGTGACTACGTTCCCTGAAGCGATTGCTGGTCGCTTTGGTGAAACCACTCGTGATTTTTATGCTTACTATGAAGTCCCTGTGCGTATTTTATATTCAGCCATGGCGCTTTATGGCTTAGGCATTTTCTGTTCTGCAGTGTTTGGCTACGACATTAATTACGTGATCGTCGTGTGCGGTGTTGTTGTTCTACTTTATTCTGCAACAGGCGGGCGCTGGGCTGTAATGGCAACTGATTTCCTGCAGGGATTAATTCTCGTACCTTTAACCTTGATCGTCGCGTGGCTTTGCTTAGATGCACTCGGTGGGGTCGATAATTTATTTCAAGAGATCGAAGCCCAAGGCCTGACTGAGCAATACAGTATGGTTAACTCAACCACGCTGTTTGGAGGTGCCTACACTTGGGGCTGGGCAAGCGCCATGATGGCAAAGCAATTCATCGTTTTCAATTCAATGAATGCGGCACCTCGTTACTTCTCTGTAAAAGATGGGCGAGAGGCCCGCAAAGCCGCACTTCTGTGTACGGTACTCATGTTGCTCGGAAGTTTTATTTGGTTCTTACCGCCTATTACTGCTCGTCTGTTATTTCCTGAGTTGGTGATGGCGTTTGACATCAGCAAGCCGGCTGAGGCGAGTTACGCTGTTGCGAGTATCAGTTTATTGCCTGTGGGCTTGGTTGGTTTGATTGTGGTGGCTATTCTTTCGGCAACGATGAGCTCAATGGACACCGGCCTAAATACCAATGTTGCCATTCTGATAAAAGACATTTACCCCAAAATGTCGCGCTTGTTGCGATTCAAGCCGAAAGCGGAATTAGAGTTACTGCACTATGGACGCATCTTGACCTGGTTTATGGGCGTGTTAATTGTTTTGCTCGCGCTGTATTTTGCTCAGCAAGACGGCTCTGGAATATTCGATATTATGCTTCAGGTCGGTACGCTGCTCTCAATGCCCATTACCATTCCGCTATTACTCGGCATGTTCATTCGCCAAACCCCGTGGTGGGCTGCACTACTTTCTATCACGTGTGCTTTAGCATTTTCGAGCTTCGCTTATTTTGAGGTGCCACTGAGTTATATCGGTTTTACTGAGCAATACAGTGACAGCTTTGAATGGAGTTTTCAGCAGCAGTTTTTTGGTGTGCTGGGAACGGGAACATTTGGTTTTCTTATCTCAACGTTATTCGCACCAGCCAAAACATCCACCCATCGCAAAATGGTCGACAGGTTCATCACAAACATGAAAACGCCTATTAATTTCGCAAAGGAAGTGGGCGAGGGGAACGACTTAAGTCAATTGATTTTGATTGGCCGATTTGGTTTAGCTGTGACAGGTTTCATCGCATTGATGCTGCTCATTCCTAATCCTCTGCAAGGCCGGGTGACCATATTAGTACTGGCACTGACGATAGGGGCAATTAGTGTCTTGATGCTTCAGGCAGGCAAAGCTTCTGAGCCCTCATCGATTCCACCGACCCAAGATAAAGAATGAATAGCTTTAAGCTCTAAGGTGAGTGGGCACTAATTTACATTTCACATTTTAAAACAGGGATTTACCATGCCTTATTTATTGATAAACGACCAGCTCGATGTGTTAAAAATGGAGCTAAAGACAACTCGAAAAGAGCACCTAACTCGCTTGCTAGAGCAATGCCGACTTTATGAAGATGAGGTGCTATCAAAAGAGCATCCTCATACCAGTATTACCTATATGGGAATGGCGGCGGCTAACTTAAGTCTTGCGTACTTATTAACCGAGCAGGATCATTACTTACAAGAAGCCAAACGATGGATTTTTACCGCAGTCGATTATGACGTATGGGGTTTCGGTTTTTTAGTGGATGTGGACCTCAGTGCGTCGTGGATGCTATACGGTTTGGGATTATCTTATGATTGGCTGAAAGAGCACTTATCGGAAGAGGAGCGCACTAAGTTTCTGGATAAACTGATCCTGCAAGGCAATAAAATATTCGATTATGGGCAAGACAATTTAGGCCATTGCTGGTCGACGAATTACTGGCAAAATCATAACTGGATTAACTATTCTGGCTTGTTGACGACAGCCTATGCCATTCGCAGCGACTATCAAGGTGCTGAAAAATGGATTTTAGAAATAAAAGACAATTTTGAGAAAGTATTTGAGTACCTACCGGAAGATGGCTCAAATTACGAAGGAACTGGATATTGGCGCTATGCCATCAACTTTTTTCTTTCTGCGGCGGATTATATTCGCCAAGACGGTGGGCCAAATTACTTTGAAGCTGGCTTCTTAAAAAACTCGTTCGACTATCGCATTTATCAGTCTGCACCTAATTGGGAGGAGAATATTAATTTTGCGGATGTGCACGACCGAAGAAGTTCTCACTCCATTTCTGCTTATTATAAAATTGCATCTGAATACGGTAATGAGCAGGCGCAATGGTTGGGGGAGATGGTGCGTACTAAATTCTTATTTAGAGAAGCCTACCAAAGCAAAATATTCCCTGGAATTTTACCAGAAGCCTTCTTAGAACTGATTTGGTACAACCCTGAAATAGAGCCTAAGTCCCCTGAACGTCTGCCATTGTCTAAGTACTTTCCTGACCTTGGTCTTGTCGTCATGCGCTCAAGCTGGGACACCGATGCCACTCATTTGTCCTTTAAATCAAGTCCTGCTGGTGGCCACAAACAGTGGAAACTCAGTTGGGAGCTGGATAACAAGAATGGTTGGAAAACCCGCAGTTTGACCCACTACCATGTTGATTTTAATCACTTCATATTGATTCATAACGGTGCTTCATTGGCCATTGATGAAGGCTACAACCGAACCTCTAAAGCTGAAGTACATAACTTAATTACTGTTGATGGCACGGGTTGTGTAGGCGAGAAAATTTGGCAAGAGGGTGACTTAAGTGATCCTGAACTATTCGACTTGAACTGCAAAGGCATACATAACGTTTGGCGAGATGTCCCTGAAGATGCTGTTGCACAGGTTGAAGCGTTTTCTAACGACAATGGTTATACCTACGTTGTTGGTGAATCAAGTCGTATGTATTACCCAGAAATGGCACTCACACGCAATGCTAGGCATATTATCAATAGTGAATGTGGCTACTTTATCTTCTTGGACGAATTAGAAAGTCAGCTCCCCCACACCTATACGTGGCGAATGCACTCTGAGCGGTACGCCAAGGAAGTCAGCGAGAATCAATTCGAAATTGTTAACGGTAGCGGCGCGTTGAATGTGTTTACTGTTTTCCCTGAAGCTCGCGTCACCAAAGTCGACGAAACTCTGGTGGAAGAGATCATGACGCCGCAACGTCCCGATGATATTCGTCGCATTAGTTTAAAAACGTTACTAATTGAAAACCCTGAAAAAAGTAGAAACGCCTACTTCTTAAATGTGTTGCAACCGAAGGATGCATTGCAAGGGGAAAATGCACAGAACATTTCCATTCGCTCATTGGAGGGGGAAAACTGTATCGGTGTTGAAATTACGTCTGATAAGCACATTGAGACTTTTCTTTTTTCCGACATTAACAAGATTGCCTATGACGATGTTCGAGCTAAGGCTAAGTGGCTCTCAATTCTAAAAGATAAAGATGGTAATACAGTTAAAACAACACGTTACGAAGCTAAGTAACTGACGATGGTGAGAAGGAATAAATTTAGATGCTAGATAAATTTAGTTTGAGCGGAAAAGTTGCACTCGTGACGGGTTGCAAACGTGGTATCGGCAAAGGCATTGCTCTAGGGCTGGCTGAAGCTGGCGCTGATATTGTAGGGGTTTCAGCTAGTTTAGAATCTAGCGGTTCCGAAATAGAAAAGGACGTGAATGCGTTAGGGCGTAATTTTAAGGGATATCAATGTGACTTCTCTGACCGAAAAGCCTTGTATGCTTTTATTGAAACAGTGAAAGCAGACTTTCCTAGCATTGATATTTTAGTTAACAACGCCGGCACTATATTGCGAGCCCCAGCGGTTGAACATGCTGATGAACTTTGGGACAAAGTCATTGATGTAAACTTGAATGCCCAGTTTATTTTGAGTCGTGAAATTGGTAAAGATATGGTGTCTCGTCACACAGGAAAAATAATTTTCACAGCATCACTATTAACGTTTCAAGGTGGGATTACCGTTCCCGGATATGCAGCCAGTAAAGGCGCAATAGGGCAGTTGGTGATGGCCTTGTCAAATGAATGGGCAGGGCAAGGGGTGAATGTGAATGCTATCGCGCCGGGTTACATCGATACGGATAATACCGAAGGCTTGCGCAACGATCCTGAGCGTGCAGCGTCTATCTTGGCGCGTATCCCTCAAGGCCGTTGGGGAAACCCTGATGACTTTAAAGGGCCTGCTGTATTCTTAGCATCAGAAGCTGCCAACTACGTCAATGGTGCTGTGTTATTAGTTGATGGCGGATGGATGGGCAGATAAGCGTAAATGAATAAATCAAGGCATAGGTTCACACTGCGTTAGCACTGTCACTTAAAGGGTTTAATGTTGCTAAAATCCGTTACTTATATGCACAGAAACTGGGCGTTGGCGTGGCCGCTCGCGTTTAATGCGTTGCTCGTACAATCGATGTTACTTATCGACACCTATTTAGTGGCGCCGCTGGGGGAATTACCCGTTGCTGCCATGGGTATCGCCGCGACCATAGTTGCTTTTGTATTAGGGATCGAAATCGCTATCGGCAATGGTATTCAATTGCTAGTCGGTAGGGCATTTGGTTCAAACAGCCGAGAAGACCTTGCTGTGGCATATTGGTCAGGCTTATTTATAAATGGTCTCACTTCATTGGTCTTTCTTTTTATTTTACATCTCTTCGGCACTGAAATAGTGGCCAGCATCACCGAAAACGCTGAACTTGCCAGGTTAACTGAAAGCTATTTATCGATCACTCAATATATTGTCTTGCTCACTGCGTATACTCAGGTTTGCACTGCTTTTTGCAATGGTAGCGGGAAAACCCAAGTCCCGCTGAAAGGCTTTATGATCGAATTACCAGTCAATGCATTGTTTAGTTACGTGTTGATAAACGGTTTTGGCGACTATTCAGGTTTAGGTTTAGAAGGTGCTGCTTGGGGCAGTTTAATTGCAGTACTTTTACGAACGATATTTTTGTATGTTGCACTGAAAACAGATGACAACATTGTTCTAACTTACCCTAAAGAGCGATACTTTTGGGCGGAGTTACGACCTCAGTATTTACAGATATACCCTATTGCGGCTAACTTTTTTATCCTTTCTGTAGGCGCCACCGTTTATCAATTGTTATTTGCTCAACTGGATTTGTTCTCATTCGTCGCTATCACCTTAATTTTTCCATGGCTGCGTGCTGGTACACAGTTTCCTAATGCATGGGCACAGGCATCGGCAATCAGTATTAGCCAAGCGTTAGGTCAGAAAGACACTGGCGAGCTTAAATTATTTATAACGAATTGCACAAAAGTGGGAATGGCAGTGTCTTTCGTTATCGCAGGCCTTTTACTGCTGCTCAGTCAGTTTGTGTTGTTAGTGTATCCGAGCATCGAGCCCGAAACGCAAGTTGCTTTAATGGTCATCGCCCCGCTTTACATTGCACTGCCGATTATTCGTGCATATAACACCGTGGCGGGAAATATATTACGAGCGCTCGGTAACAGTAATCTGGTGCTTAAAATCCACTTTGTGACTCAATGGCTTGTTGCATTGCCAATTTGCGCACTGCTAATTTTGTATTTTGAAGTATCTATTTTCTGGGCATTCGCCATGATACCCATCGAAGAAGTGTTAAAAACACTGCCGTTTTATCGCTTCAAACAACGCTATATTAATCGACTGCACGCCTAGCACATGGGCGTACGTAATAACGTCTTATTGCTAGACAATTCCACGAAGCTAGGCACAAAGAGAGTGTTATCGAGAGGCTTGGCTTATTCAGTATTCAGGTTATTTAATATAAACAACAAGTTTATATTCTCTTGGTGCATTGAGCGTCATCACCGCTGAGTAGTTATACCATTCTACGTTAATAAGTGATCACTCAGCGAAAGCTTAAAAGGGCGTAAACAAGGCGCACGCCTGACAGCTCTTTATTTAAAGACAACTAGCTCTCTTTCGAAGTCATGCAACGCAGTTTAGGCCTTATTAAAACTTGCCTGCAAGGAATTCCTCAGCGTCTTTTGCTCTGCGTTCTCACTATTTGAAAGGGAACAATCATTACGACATAGCGACGTCTTAATCAAAACCGCTGGACGCATTCTGAAGCGGGCACCTATTAATGCGGATTGGTATTGATCATTTCCCAGGGGGGTATTAAGAGTGAAGTGCTTTTAGTGGTGCAAAAATAACCCCAGCACTTGGCTGGGGTTATTGGTTTCTATTTCACTACACTAATATGCATGAACTGTCGTTCTCGCATACTAGAAGCGGTAAGTCGCACCTGCTGTAATACGGCGGTCAGTTAGACCTTGGTAACACAACAAAGCACCTTCGTTGATACACGATTGCTCAACTTCCGATTCAGTGATGTTGACTGCTTCAAGACCAATGTTTAACTGATCATTGACATCGTAATTGATGCTAGCATTAAGCTGCCCTCTGTCTTCTTGTACCACTGGGAAGCCCCAAGGAAGACTTGAAGTACTACCGAAGTCAGTTGAGCGATAAGCTTCACGCCATGTGTAACGCATACGCGCTGAAATACCATACTTCTCGTAGTAAAGAGTGAAGTTATATGCGTTTTCAGACAGGTCAAGCAAACCCTGTACAGCAGTTACGTCTATATCCTCGATACCTGTTGATAATGCAAAAACAGTATTTGCACGACTCGTTGCACCGTTTACTGCGTCGCCACCAGAGAATTCTTGCTTAGTATAGTTAGCAATCACACCAAAACCTGAAGCCCAACCTAATTCATCTTCAAAGCCAGCTAAGTCGTATTGCACCGCAAATTCAATGCCTTTTTGGGTAGTTTCACCAGAGTCATTGATTTTAGTTGTAGTCGGTACACAAACACCTACACCTACTTCTGGTCCAAATACGTTCACATCAGCAATAGGGTTGAAAATTCCGCCGCCTTCACATGGATCGGTTAAGTCACGATAGCCTGTAACTGAATCTTCGAATGGGTTTGATTGCTGCTGTACGAACAAATCAGAACGCTTCTTATGGAAGATACCCACACTAAATACACTGGCTTCAGCAAAATACCATTCTGCAGATAAATCGAATGATGTAACTTCTTCAGGGTTTAAGCCTGGGTTACCAATCGATACAGCTGGATTCGGGCTGGTAGAGAAGGTTACAGATGTTGAAAGGTCATCAAAATCAGGGCGACGAATATCTTTACCCCAACCTGCACGCACCACAACATCGTCATGTACATCGGCCACTAAGTTGATACGTGGTAGTACGAAGTTATAGTCGCCTTCGGTGGTAACTTGTGTGACTAATTGGTTTCCATCGCCATCTTCAGTGATTGAGTTACCAGTAGAGGTAACATCCGTTTGAAGGTAACGCACACCGAAGTTACCGCGGAACATACCATGCTCAAAGTTTGCTTGGGCATACAAGGCATGAGTTTTTTCTTCGATATCAAAGAAGCCGGCAGAACTTGATGTGGGGGCATCAATTGATATAGAACCACCATGTTGGTCGATTGCATTCTGTAATATAGCTAGAGCGCCATCTGGGTCAGAGGCAACGCGTTCTGCATCAATAAGTAAGAAGTCACGTACATACAACTCACGACCATCAGCGTCATTAAAATTATCTGGACCTGCAACGAGCAACTCAGAGAAAAGGTCTCCTGATGGGCTGTCGCCGATATCGCGTAAACCAACGTTTGAACTGACCTCGTCTAACATGCTAGTAGTTTTACTGTAACGGTAACCGAAGTCTACCGAAGTAATCATGCTGTCTATGTAGTAAGTAAAATCAGTACGGAACGCATCTTCTCCGTTTTCAGAACGGTTGCGACCAATATTTACGTCACGTAGTACCACGTTTGCCGGGTCAAGCAATTGCTCAGCTGTCGGTGCTGTTACATCGCCAGTAGGGATGCCGAATGCCAATGCACCGCCTGTTAGGTCATAAATAAAAGGCGTACCATTTTCATTCGAATCGTAAAGATCATCGTTACCATTGGCTTCGTTTGCGGCGTTATTAGCTGCTAGTGCCGCTGCATCTAATGGCGAATTAGGGTTAATAAAGTTTAGAGTAGTATTAAAGCTAGGGGTCGTGGTGTCAGAGCTGGTTGAAGCTACCTCAACGCTCACTTTCATGTTTTCACCCGTCCACTCGCCGCCTAAGCGGTATATTTCACTTTTCGTGATCCGCGAGTTGGTATCACCTGAGAAGCGTAAGTTACCATCTGAGCCGTCAGCATCAAGAGGAATAACACCTTGTGTAGCCGCTTGAATGCTACCTAGGTCTACCCCGTCAAGTGAACCGAAATCAACGGTTTCAAAGGCAGTGGGTACGGCAGTATTTCTAAGGCCGCTGATGCCTGAAGCTTGAATTCTTGAGCTTTCTTGCCGGCGTTCTTGGTCGTTAATGACCACATCAAAGAAAAACTTAGTGTTGTCGTTAGGCGCGAATTCTAACGTACCGGCAAAGTTCTTAGTTTCATACTCATAGTTATCATAATCTTGAACAAAGAATTGAATAGGTAAGTAATCAAATGATTGTGCGCTATCAACGCCGCTTGCAGCGGCGACTGAGTTATCGCGGTCAGTACGAGGACGGAAGGCAGTCACATCTTGCTCGGCATAACTAACACTGAACACTGCACCAAATCGACCTGCGTCTAGCTCCCAATTGTCACCAAAGGTGCCTGATAATCTTGGCGTAAATGTGCTGTCAGTGGTTAAACTACTATTTTCGCCTTGCACCCTTACCGATGCTAAGGTTTCGTTCAACTGAAGAGGACGAATAGTGCGCAGGTTAACAGTACCACCAACAGAGCCTTCAATAGTCTTCGCAGAAGGAGCTTTGGTGACCTCAACAGCTGAAATAATGGCTGCCGATACATCTTCAAAATTGATACCGCTACGGCCTGAGCCAGAACCTACAGTGGATACACCATTGATTTCCGTACGGTTCGCATTAGTACCTCGAATTTGCACGCCAGTACCAACCCCAGCGGTTCTTGTAATTTGGACACCGGTAACGTTTTCTAATACCTCGGCCAAGTTTTGGTCAGGCAGTTTACCAATATCTTCAGACTGAATAATTTCTACCAAGTTGCTTGCGTCGCGCTTTTCTGCAAGAGCGTTAGTAAGTGAGCTGCGAATGCCTGATACCTGAATAACTTCAGTTTCCTCGGCGTCAGTCTGAGCTTCTTGAGCAAGTGCGGATGAAGCGAAATTTAACGAAGTAGCTGATAACACCGCTAAGGTAATTTTAGATAGTTTGTGTCCCATTTGTGTCTCCTAGTGCAGCGAATAAAGGATTGAGTGGACCCTTTCACACCACATTGTTAATTTTTAGTTTTTGCACCTTGCAACATCAAGATTACATAAGGCCTGCAAAACGCTAACAAGGTTGTTACAAAAGTATTCCATAAAAACAAATTGGTCAACCCTTAATCAGGGTGCTAAGACTAAAGTAGGTTTATTTTGGTAAGGCCAATATGATCGGCTATATATTACCTGTCATCATGGCTAGCTAAGGGTAGGGTTCTAATGCTATTTAAATCAGTGGTTTACAATATTTTTTGTAGTGAGTGTCAGTTCTTGATTTGCTCAGAGCCTAGTATAAAACTAGGCTATTTAATTTTTGGTTATATCCTATGCACTAGACTTTAGTTTTGAAATGGTCATAATGGTTTTGTTAACATTTAAGTTTTCGCTCGTCTTATTGGTAATAATGTAAAGTTCCAGTAAATTATAGTCGCAGGGTGGTGTTGGGGCGACTTTTTTACCGCTTTTTTAACTATCGATTCGTTAAGCCATGTAAATAGGACGAATGTTACGAAAGTGATACAGAACTCTAACTGAAATGAGTCTATGAAAGAGCGGGCACTCAAACGTTCTAGTTAAGTGCTTTTTACGCCAAGACTATATTATGTAATCTGAGAATGAGAATTGATGAACATAGAACGACTAAGCATTTCTTCCATGCTAAATGTGGCCGACACCGTTCAGAAGCCTAACTATGCCCTAGGTGCTGTTTTGCCTAGTATTGTCCATTTTGGTGCAGGTAATTTTCATCGAGCTCATCAAGCCGCATATTGCGACGCACTGCTCAATCAAGGTGAAACGCGTTGGGGAATAACAGGTGTATCTCTTCGCTCAGCAAAAATGCGTGACAACCTTGCCCCCCAGAACTGTTTGTATACGCTGGCGATTTTAGGTGAAAAAGAGACTCGTTTTCGTGTCGTTGGCGCGATTCAAAATATGTTGGTGGGGCCTGAAAATCCGCAAGCGGTAATTGATTTACTGGCGAGTGAACCAACCCACTTAGTTACGACGACTATCACCGAAAAAGGCTATTACCTTAAAAACGGTGTTATTGATCTTGAAAGTACCGATATAGCCAACGATTTAGCATCGCTTACAGCACCCAAAACTACCTATGGTTATCTGGCCGCAGGCCTAATTAAAAGGGCCTCCAAGGGGGATAGCCCAATAACGCTACTGTGTTGCGACAACATGAATGCTGGTGGTGAGCGCCTACGGGATGGGGTGCATATGTTACTGGCGAAGCACAGCCCAGAAACGGTGAGTTGGGTAAATGAAAATGTCGCTTTTAGCGCGTCGATGGTAGATAGAGTCACCCCAGCGACCGACGAGCTATTAAAAACTGAAGTCGCCCAAGAGCTAGGCGTTCAAGATGCCGCGCCCGTCGCCGCAGAACCCTTCACCCAGTGGATTATCGAAGATAATTTTGCAGGCGACCGCCCGCCATTTGATAAGGTGGGTGCGCTTTTTGTTGACGATATAGCGCCTTTTGAACGGGTTAAATTACGCTTTCTCAATGCGGGGCATTCCATGCTTGCAGCGCTTGGGTATTTAGTTGGGGACCGCTTTATTCATGAAGCGCTAAAACGTCCAACACTTGCCCAATTTACCGAGCAAGCACTCAAACTAAATGTAATGCCTGTGACCAGCGTGCCTGATGGCCTTCAAGCTGAGCACTATATAGCCCAGGTATTTGCTCGTTTTCGAAATGGCAACCTTCCTTACGCAGCCTTGCAAGTGGGAACAGATAGCTCACAAAAAATCCAACAACGCTGGTTCCCCAGTATCGATGATGCACTCAAGCAAAGTGTTGATACCCGCTATTTAGCTTTCGCTGTTGCTGCATGGGTATGTTTTATTCATAAGGCGTTGGTAAGAGGCGACCTTAACGACCCGTTAATCGATGAGTTCACAAATTCTTCATCAACCGGTGCTGCGTCTGATGTGCTGGCATTTCTTACCTTGGCGGGGGCAAACAAGTTTAGCTTTTTCAGTGACACGGGCTTTATGGCGTCAGTACACGGATACCATGATTATATCAATGGCATGGGAGTCGAAGAAGCAATCGTGCATTGTTTTGCATAACAAACTTGAAAACCAATTTACATTACTGAACTGAGAATAATTATGCGTGAATCCTGGAGATGGTTTGGGCCGAGTGACCCCGTCACCATAAACGAAATAAGACAAACTGGCGCCACAGATGTGGTGAGTGCGCTGCATACTATTCCTACCGGTGAGGTATGGAGCATTGAGGCTATACGCCAACATCAAGCGTTGATTGAAGAGTGCGAGCAAGGTCTAGCGCCGTTAACGTGGAGTGTGGTTGAAAGTATTCCTGTTCACGAAGACATCAAATTGGCGCGACCAGGCCATGAAAAATACATAGAAAACTGGATCCTCTCTATGGAGAATCTGGCAAAGTGTGGCATTAAAACGATCTGCTACAACTTTATGCCTGTCATTGATTGGACGCGCACAGACCTTAATTTTAAGCTGCCAACAGGTGCTTATGCTTTGCGTTTTGATCAGAAAAAGTTTGCCGCTTTTGATTTGTTTATTTTACAGCGCGAAAACGCAGAAGCTGAATACAGTGCAGAAGAACTCAAAGAAGCCAAGCACGTTTTTGATGAAATGTCAGAGCAAGAAAAAAACAAACTGACCAATAACATCATTGCGGGTTTACCTGGGCGAATGACAGACAGTTATGGAATAGACGATTTTCGCGCCATGCTTGCCAATTACAAAGACGTTAGCAGTGATGTGCTGCGCAGTCACTTGTTTGCATTTCTATCTAAAGTACTGCCTCGGGCTGAAGCCATGGGCGTCAAGCTTGCCATCCATCCAGACGATCCCCCTCGAGACATGCTAGGCCTGCCACGGATCATCTGTACCGCTGATGATTTAGAGCTGCTGTTTGCGGCGCTGCCTAGTGAATCAAATGGCATTACCTTGTGCGTGGGCACTTACAGCAGTAGGCCTGATAACGATTTACCTGCAATGGCTAAACAGTTTGGCCCGCGTATCCATTTTTCACATTTGCGTGGGGTGAGTCGTGACCCAGATGAACAGCGTTCGTTTTATGAAGCCAGTCACCTTGATAGCGACATCGACATGGTGCAGGTCGTTAAAGAGTTGCTGAATGAAGAAACGCGTCGTTCAAAAGAAAGTGCTGACAGCTTAGGCATTTTCATTCGCCCAGATCACGGCCATCAAATGATGGGAGATATTGGCAAAACCGTTAACCCTGGATATTCAGGCATAGGCCGCATGAAAGGCTTAGCTGAAGTGCGCGGCGTTATTCGTGCTTTATCAGTGCTGCAATAGCGGTTTTGTATAATTGGCGGGCTGTAAATTAACTGGCGTCCCGTCAAAAAAGACGAATCATGTCGGTCGTGGTAAAGATTAAATTCGTCTCTTTTTATCGTCCCCTAACAATAATACGAAATGGTACGAACTAATATGAGCAACATGAAGACGTTTTTTAAATCGCTACTGCCCGGCATATTTTTGTTTGGGTTCACTGTGGGCACGGGCAGCGTTACTGCCATGGCAAAAGCAGGTGCTGATTATGGCATGTCACTTTTATGGACCATCTTTATCTCCTGCGCCATTACCTACTTTCTTATTCAACTGTTTGGCAAGTTTACCCTCGTCACCGGTTTAACCGCGTTGCAGTCCTTCAAAAGACATATACATCCAGCGGTCAGTATTTTCTTTATTGTGGCCCTTACCACTCAAATTTGCGGAAGCGTAATAGGCGTAATGGGTATTCTTGCTGACGTGTGTTACGAATGGTCAAAGAACTTCGTTGAAGGGGGGATTTCTCAGCTGTACTTTGCACTGTTTTTTATCGCCTTTGTGTATGTGATTTTTCTAATTGGTAAAACGGAAGTATTCGAAAAGGTACTGGCTCTGTTCGTAGGCATCATGGCGTTATGCTTTTTAATTAACTTCGCTATCCTAATGCCCCCCGCAATCGAAATACTCCAAGGGATGGTACCAAACGTACCGGATACTGCGCCCGGCAAAAGCTCATTTCTGGTTATAGCATCTATGGTGGGTACTACGGTTTTCTCAGGGCTGTTCATTCTGCGTACCATACTGGTAAAAGAGGCGGGTTGGACTTTCGCAGATCTGAAAACTCAAAATCGCGATGCGCTGTTCTCAGCTTTTTTAATGTTTATTGTAAGCACATCAATAATGGCAGCGGCAGCAGGCTCTTTGTATGTACAAGGGATTACCTTGGTTCATGTTACCCAAATGATAAATCTGCTAGAGCCTTTGGCGGGCTCTGCAGCGGTGGCCATATTCACTATCGGGCTGATTGCCGCTGGCGTATCGTCGCAGTTTCCTAATGTGGCTTTACTGCCTTGGTTGTTAGATGATTTTCATGAGCGTAAGCCGGACTTAAAAAGACCAAGCTATCGCATTATGGCGCTTGTGATCTCTTGCTTGGGATTAATTGTGCCGATTTTTAATGCTAAGCCCATTGCGGTAATGGTCAGCTCTCAAGCATTTGGCGCCTTAGTGTTACCGGCGACAGTGGGCTGTATTTTTTACATCGGCAATAAGAAAGCGTTAATGGGCAAACATCAGTTTTCCACTATAACCAATGTTTTCTTATCGCTGATCTTTGTCTTTGCGTTGGTCATGAGTTACATGAGCTACAACGGTATTCTTTCTACCCTGCAAGCGATGTAAATTCACAACGCTCTGGACGCCTCTTGACTGTGTTAATTGAGTAACAGCACTCACTTAAAGGCTTTTATTCTGTAGTTATCAGAGCTGTATTTTTCGAATTTTCGGCTGATGAGGTCAACTCTCATTTCCGATATTAGTCATGGAAATAATCTTATGAGTCAGATTTTTAAATTCAATGCCAATCGTGTGTGGCGTACCTATCAAGGCGGTAAGCTGCTAGATACTATCGAAGGAAAAGAGACCCCCGACGATTCTAGCTTTCCAGAAGACTGGATTGGCTCCACGGTTGAAGCGCGAAACGTCGGCCGCGAGCACATTTCTGAAGGGCTAGCCATGGTCACTGGTGACGACGGGCAGACGGTGCCTTTTCGAGATTTACTGATCCAAAACAAGGACTATTTTTTGGGTAAAACGGGTGACACTGAGCGTACGCTCGAGGATATTCCGCTGGTTAAGTACCTCGATAGCGCCACGCGATTGCATTTTCAGGCGCACCCCACACGGCAATTTGCCCAAGAGCGTTTGGGTTTACCAAGAGGTAAAACAGAGGCTTACGTTATTCTACAAACCCGCGAAGATGTCAGTGAGCCTTATATTTACGCGGGCTTTCAGCGGCCCCCTAGTCGCGCTCAGTTAAAAGAGTGGATAGAAAACCAAGATATTAAATCGATTGAAAGCTGTTTCGATCCCATTCCCGTCAAGCCGGGGGATGTGTTTTTGCTTCCCGGAGGCCGCCCCCATGCGCTGGGCGAGGGCATTCTGATGTTGGAGATAATGGAGCCTTCTGACCTGGCGGTCAGATTTGAGTTTGAGCGCTGCGGATATGTTATCCCCGAGCAAGCGAGGTTCATGGATCGGGGAATTGAGACCGCATTAGATGTGTTTAATTTTAGCCCAGTACCAGCTGAGCAAGTTGATGCTGAATTTCGTTGTCACCCCAAGGTGCTTAGCTCTGATGAGCAAGGTAATACGTTAGAAGAGCTGATCGGTGCTAAGGATACCTCTTGTTTTACCGTTAGGCGTGCCACCGTGAAAAGTACGTTCAAGCGCAATGAAGAGGCTTTTTTCTATGGCGTGGTAACACAAGGCGCGGGTACGTTGCGTATCGGTGATGACGTAACAAAGTTAAAACAGTGGGAGCGCTTTTTCTGCCCTGCGGGAGTGACGGAGTTTGAGTACGAATCGACATCAGGTTTGTCGATTTTAGAGTGCTATCCCGGTAACACATAGCCTGCTAACGCTTAGATTCGTCGCATTTCACTAGAAAATAGCTAGCAAGCGCTGCTTGTTTAGCTCGCTTATAGTTATAGTGTTATCACAACGCAAAAAGCCGTCAAACTAGCGTACTTAATAACGGCTGATTTGATGGCTTTTTTGCTGTTTGATTTCTCTGTGCTCTTTTATTTTTGCGGTTCTTTAGCAGGTCCAACTATTAAACGGGAGAATGTCACTTGAGCATAGTCGCCATTTTTCTTATCTGTTTGCCAATCACCTGTGCCTAAACATGCTGGGTACCACATCCCTGGGTCGTCTTTAATACTGCACTGATCGTATGCTCCGGCCTTGAAGAAATTCGCATCACCAGAGTAACCGTTCGGATGGTCAAGCTTATCTACTTGCCCATTGGCATCGATGTTATTGGCTAGGTTTATCTCAAATTCCTTTGTACCAAGGCGCTCACTAGTGAACGTTAAATACATGGTATTGTGATATACGTTCACTTCATAACTAAAGGATTCATCAAGGGCGATACCTTGCTTACCTGGGTCTGTTGGTTCATCCCACGGGGTGCCCCATACCGAATAGCTTATATCTTGGCGGTCTGGGTTTTCTTTGGCGAGATTACGCTCGTAATTCCAAAAAACCGAACCGTACTTATGTTCTGGCCATTTCTTATAGTAGATTTTCAACGGCTCGTTGCCATAACCATAGCCTTCCCCTTCAGCGACTCTTTCTTTGTCCTTGGTGGCATGAATCTGGCCCACAACAACGGAGAACGCAGGTGGCTTATTCGGGTACTTAGCGCGTTTCGCCACATGGTTGACTGCAAGGCTAGCTTGTAAGTTACCGCCTATTTGACCGTACAGCTGTGCGTCTTTGTTATTTTGCAAAGCAAAGTTATCCGCGAATTTATCACTCTTGGCATCCATGTCAGCAACGACTTGATGTAACTCACTGCGAGTGTTGCTGGAGTTGGGTGTAGTAAAAGCTTTGTTCGGCACGGCGAAAACCATATTGCCGTCACCATTAAGGTAAAAGAAGTCAGGATGCTGGAAGGTTTGTATTTTCGCTGCGCTTATCCCGTCGACTTTCCCGTCATGGTTGTTATCCGTGGGGATGGTAATTTTCCAATGGGTTAGATCAAATTTGTCAGCGGGCACTACTGGCGTTTTTGCACTTTCGTTATTGGTCGTATTACACCCCGCCAGTGTTAGCAGGCTCAAGGCTATCACGCCTATCGTTTTAGTCTTCATAATGGGTACTCCTTTAATTTCTGATTCAACTTAGCGTTTACAGCCTATTTGCTGCGTCCTCAAAACAGGACTTAAGAGTCAGCTAAGCGTGCCACGATTGATTGCACTATATTTTCTGGTGGGGCTTGTATGTCCACTACAGACACATCATTGGGTAGCTCTAATGTAGTGAGCTGCGATTCGAGTAATTTAGGCTCGAAAAAATGCCCTTTACGCGCGCCTAAGCGCTCAGTAAGTAGGGCTTTTGAGCCATGTAGGATAATCCACTCGATAGGGCCGGCGCATTTTGCCGCCAGTGTTTCTCGGTATGCCGCTTTTAATGCAGAGCAAGCAAGTACGGCCCCATTTTTATGCTCCCAATTAGCTAACTGAGTGGCAAGGTCCTCAAGCCATGGTTGCCGATCCTCGTCATTTAACGGCCTGCCACTTTGCATTTTTTGTACATTAGCCTCAGGGTGAAAGTCATCGGCGTCATAAAAGGGGAGTGCTAGGGCGTCAGCTAGCATCTTTCCTATGGTTGACTTCCCTGTTCCTGAAACGCCGCAAACAATTACAATCATGATGTACCCTTATTATTCTTCATTACTCTAATAAGCCAAGAATACCGTTAAATGAAATCAAAATTGAAAACATAAACGCTAAGCCTAATACGATGTTGAGTAAGTATCCCGCGGCATGCTCACCCATCATCTTCTTCTTATTGATCATTAAAATGATCCCTAGAATAACCAATGGCAGAACAAATACATTAAAGACTTGGGTTAATAACTGTCCTTTAACAGGGTTAAAACCGAATACCGGGATCGTGAGGGCAAATAACGCAGCGAGACCTGTGATAACACGAAACTGCGTAGATTGTGTGTCTAATTTACCCGAGCGGTAATCTTCAATTAACAGCGGGGCAATCAACATACAAGGGAACACTGACGACAAACCCGCTGCGAGCGTACCGAAAAAGAATACCGTCAAGGCAAATTTACCTGCTATGGGTTCAAGGGCATTCACCATATCCAGCACGTCGGTCACTGGTTTTCCTTCATGAAACAAGGCCCCTGCGGCGACGGCCATAACTGAGCCGCTAATAATAAACACCAGTACTGCGGCAACAATCGCATCTTTCTTTTGTTGTGCTCTGTCAGCAATACCCCAGCCCTTGCCTTGAATAAATAAAGGTCTAGACAAAAACGTCGCCGAGGCCATGGTGGTTCCTACAAATGCAGCCACCATCATTTTTCCGCCGACGACATCAGGTATAACGGGGATAAGTCCGCGTACGACTTCTGCGGGCATGGGGTGCACAACAAACAGCGACAATATGAAAGATAGCCCCATGCAAGACACAAAAATCACCAGTATCTTTTCAAATAATGAGTACTTACCTATGAGCAATATTGCATACATAATGCTGATAACGAGCACAGCAATTGTTACTACTACAGCATACTTGTGCGGAACCACAGCGGGGAAGTACAAGGCGATCATTTCAAATAAAATATTGGAGGAAATCCCTAATATACCGGTCAGGGAATTCCACTGACCAAAGGACACGCCTATGATGATGAGGATCGCAATCACCTTACCGAATTTAAGGTGTTTCTTAAAACTATAAAGCGCGGTTTCTCCTGTAACTAAGGCAAAATTACCGTAGGCGTAAATAAGCACCCCTGAAAATAAGCAGCTTAACAATAAAACCCATAACAGCTGCATGCCAAAGGTACTGCCTGCGACAATCATTGCCGTCACACTGCCAGTGCCAATGGTGTAGCCAATGGCTAAAAACGCTGGACCAAAACTCAGAATAGCTCTAATGAATGCTGACACTATTATTCCTCAAAAATGAACGTAAATATTATTATTTTTAGGCTTTCATAACCTGCTTTAGGTGCTTCTATTGTGCTTTGTTATTCTTTAGCGTAAACGATTAAAAACGACTCTCTTCTGCCATTTTTACGACACCAACCGTCAATATCAGGTTGGCAAATCGGCGTTGTTCACCGGTTTGAATAATCAAGGTGGTGGCTGGGTCACGGATTTTGTCGTAGAACGCCCAGCGCTCCATGGCTTCCCAAGTCACATCACCTAATAGAGCTTGGTATGCTGTGTGAATTTCGGCATTTGCCTCAGGAGGCTTTTCCATCACGATAGCCCCTTGAATCGGGCATACTTCAAGAATGCCCTCCAGTACGCTTAATGCATCTAACATTCCTGGGCGAAAGTTTAAGTGCACTAAGGTTGAGTTTGGTCCGGTCATGGCACCCACAGGCAAATTACCATCAGCGATAACAACTTGCGCGAAGTGACCCGAGCGCCCAAGCGCCTCTAAAATAGTAGGATGTATTACTGCTGTTTTAAGCATGTGTTTACTCGTTTAAAAATGCCTATGAGGCGCTTACATGTTGTAAACGCCACCGTTAATATCCAGCGTCGCCCCTGTGATGAAGCCATCATATTCTGAGGCTAAATAGACCACAGCTCGCGCTACGTCATCGGCGTTGCCTGCTCGTTGGATAGGAATGCCGGCGATGGTTTGATCTGCCGATTCTTTAGTGGTGTGGGTATTGTGAAATGAGGTACCTAAAATCAGCCCAGGTGCGACCGCATTAACGCGCGTTCCTTGTGGTCCTAATTCCGCGCTTAGTGCGCGGGTCAGAGTTAAAATAGCCCCTTTGCTGGTGGAATAAACTAAAGAGCCGGCGTGGCCACCTTTACGACCTGCAAGAGACGCTAAATTGACGATACTGCTATTTTCATTTTTTGCTAAGTAAGGCGCAGCAGCGCGGGTCACAAACATCATGGAGGTTAGGTTTATATCCATAACTTTGTGCCAAAACTCGGCATCCATATCGTTGAGCGAGCGCCTTGCCACCAAAGAGCCCGCATTATTAATCAGTATATTGATGCCCCCGAGGGCCTCTACTGTTTTTTCGATAAGGCTATTGGCTTCGGCTTCATCGGTTAGATCTCCCTTGATCGCAACGGCTTTTACCCCTTTACTCGTTGCATATTCAAGTAATTCATTAGCCGTATCACTGCTAGAAAAATAATGAATAGCCACGTTTGCACCGTTATCAATCAGGTGCTTGCTGATCGCTTCGCCGATACCTTGTGCACCTGCAGTAATAAGTACGTTTTTTCCAACAAGTTTTGTCATGTCTAGTCTTCCTGAATCTATAATTTTTTGCTGCTATTGACCTTGCTTCTGCTCGCGGCGTGGGCAGGGGCATTAGGCGAAAATGCATTCAACCTGATGCTGACTCCTGCCATTCTCTACTTAACCGGACACGCTAGTCGTAAGTCACATTTGAGCTTTCATATTCGTCATTATTTGCACGGATTTTATCGGTGTTCTTCATCTCAACATTGTCAATCACTGTGATGGGGCCGCCATTGGTTAAGAACAGCTCTAATGGTGCGCTGTTATCCCATTTTGTGTCAGAGATATTGAGTTTTTGCACACCGTGAAAATACATAGACGCGCCTGATCTGTGTGTAGAGCCTTTGCCTACATTGTTCAGAGTGTTGTTGGTGACGGTTACCATCGGGCCAAAGGTACTTTCATCGGTACCACCGCGATATACGGTGACCACTTCTTCTTTTACATTGGTGAAGGTGTTGCCCGAAATCACAAGGTTTTCAACGCTGTACACACCTAAATCGTCGACTTCACGGTTTAATTGCAGGATGGCACCTGTAATGTTGCTAAATTCTGAATCGATGATTTCAATAGAGTCAGCAAAGGTGCCTGCGTTGGCTTTAAAGAAGTAAAAATAACCATTCACATCCAAGTCGGTCACTTTCACGTTACGCACTGACAAGTTGTAGTTAATATTCATCGAGTAGCCACTGGTGCCTATGATGGTGTTCCCTTTGTAATCAGGAGATTCAGCGCCATCAAACCACAGATTCTCAACTTCTAAGGCACCGCCATTTTCGATATTGATGAAGTTAGGCTTTTGTGAGCGAATAATCGGTTTTTTGCCTTCTTTAGCCATGATTGTCACTGGGTGGTGTACTTCGGCAAACTTGGTGAGCAGGTAATCAGCGCCGTTTTCGAGCACCAGCACGTCTCCACCTTGGCTCGTTGCCAGAGCGCTGGTCAGAGTATCTGTACCTGCTTTTACGTGGATGGTTTTACCGCTTTGAAATGCCACCAAAGCTTCATTTTTAGGATAAAAATCAGCGCCTACTTCTTCTTTTGTTACTGGCAGCTTCACTTCGCCAAAACCAATTTCTTCGAGTAATGCTTTATCGGGAGATTTTAAGCCATATTGGTTGGTCGTAACTGAATAAGGCGTGCTAGCAAAACCTGTTTTGATGGGGGTACTGGCTTCGTCGTTTAGGTAATTACCCTCGAAATTAATCCCTGACATATCGTCGTACAACGTAAAAGGTTCAAGATTGGACTTACCCAGTATGATGTTGCCTTTAAATTCAGAAGTACTAGGCGCAGCAGAGCGCTCGGCATCGGCACCTGCGCCGAGTTCAATGTGGTCGCTGTCGATAACAATGTTGTTGTTCATAGCCGAATCAATAACGGGATCGTAGCGGTTGGGTGGTGAGTTAGGTACGCCGTTCATGATCACTAACGCACCGCGCAAGCGTTTACCGGTTAACCCGTACATATAGTTGTTACTTACGGTTTGGCTTTCGTTAATAATGCGAATGCCGCCGGTATTGGGTTTACGGTTACCTAAAAAGTAATTGCCTTCCACCTTAGTGAAATGGCCGTGGCGCATGGTTAACGTGCCTTGGGTTTCAAAAAAGACATTTTTGATAAGTGAATTGCCGCTGGACTTATTGGAGATGATTTCGTGCTCGCCGTTTGTGCGGTCAAAGTAATTGTACTGGGCTGTGGTGTTCGAGTACTCGCGAGAAAAATGACTGGTGCCGATACGGAGGGTTTCACCGCCGTTGGCGCCGAGTATTTGTCTAGGGCCAAAGTAATTGTACTCAATGATGTGATGATTTTTGCGACTGGCTTCAGAGTTCATTCGTACGGCAACTGTTACGCCGCGGTTACGTTTGTTCACTAAGGAGTTGTGGTCAAGGCGATTATGCTTGCCGTACATGGCCACCCATAAATCAGACATTTGACGTAAATCGGTGCTGAAGTTGTCAATCACGGTATTGGTCACACGTGAGTGATTTGCGACGTCTTCGTTTGATGTGCGAAACGAGATGACTTCGCCTGTTGGTGTTGCACCGTCTTTAAACACTAAGCCAGAGATCACAATATACTCGCCAGAGAACGCCAAATTAGATTGCCCTGTGATAATGACTTTGCCCGGCGTTTGCGCTTTTAACGTAATGGGTTTGTCTGGCAAACCTTTACCTTTTAGCACGAGCTCTACATCATTCCATGAGCCATTTGCGAGGACGATTTCGTCCCCTGGCTTAACGGACGATACAGCGTCATTGAACTGTTTGATGTTTTCAACTAATGCAGCGTGACTCAATTGAGAAAACGTCAGCAGTGGCAACGCCAGCGCGAGTGCTGGTAGTCTCACAGATCGTATTAAAATGGATGATAAACGGCTTTTAGGCACTTTGGACATGTTGCTTATACTCCTGATTTTCTTTTGTACCCCTTGCAAACGAAAAGGCATGGCAAGTAATGAGTTCAGTTCTGTTTTTATGGTCACTTAAGTGCTCCAGTAGTGCCTTGAACAGGCGTTGCAGGGCTAACCTTTAATGAAGAAAATGTGACTTGGGTATAGTCACCGTTGGCTAGGTCTGTTTTCCAATCGCCAGTACCGGAACAACCTGGGTAGCGAAAGCTAGGGTCGTTTTGCTTGGTACTGCACTGGTTATACGCTCCCGCTTTGAAATACAGCGTTTCGTCTTGGTAAGCCAAAGGATAATCCGCTTCGTCGATATTGCCATTGGCGTCGATGTTATCCGCTAAGTTAATGTGTTGATGAACTGTGCCGTGTTCGGTACTGGTGAAAACCAAGTGCATGACATTTTCAACGATGTTTACTTCATAGCTGAACTCTTCACCCAGTGCGATGCCCTTGTCACCCGGGTCGCTAGGGTCATCCCAATTACTGCCCCAAACAGGGTAAGCAATATCAATGCGGTTAGGATCGTTGGTGGCTAAGTTTCTCTCATAGGTCCAAAATACCGACCCTGTTGAGTGGTTTGGCCATTTTTTATAAGAAATTTTTAGAGGTTCATTACCCCAACCAAATCCTGCTTTTTGCTGCTCATCATCCAATTGGAAGGCATGCACTTGGCCGATGACAACGGAATAAGCGGGCGGCTTATTTGGGTATTGCGCATTTGTGGCTACGTGGTCAACGTGTAAGGTTGCCTCTAACTTCCCGCCAATAGCGGCAAACTGCTGAGCATTTTTATGTGCCGCTAAAGCGAAGTTGTTGCCAGGAGCGCCCTCAGGAATGGATGTGTCTTCACCCCGAAGCATGTAGCGTAATTCGCTGCGCGTATTGGTTGATGTGCGCTCTGTGGCCGCTCGATTTGGTGTAGCGAACACCATATTATTTTGCTCATCAAGGTAGAAAAAATCTGGATGAGAGAATCTCTGCAACTCCGCCACATCATATATGTCAGACACTTGGTCGCCGTCCTCATCAAGCGGAACGGTGAGATACCAATGGCTTAAATCAAACGAACTGCCAGGGGCTTTTTGTGATTCTATCGAACTGGTTAGTTGAGCTTGAGTAGAAGAGGTTGTGTGCGTACCACCACAACCGATTAGCGACATACACGTCAGTGATGTAGCAAGTACAACGCTTTTATTGGTCATATATTATCCCGTATTTATCGACTCGCTTTAATGGCCTTTGGGTCAAGCCGCGCTTACATAAGACTGTATTTGAATCAACTGTACTCGAATAAAAAGAAGAGCCTATTGCATGAATAGGCTCTATGTTCTTTGTGAGTAATGGGTACTCAGTTACGCGCGATTAACTAACGCATTGAGCCTAATTAGAACTTGGCTCTTACACCCACAGTCATTCGACGATCTGCTTCGCTGTATTGCCAAATGCTACCCAGCTCAGTGACCTGACGAATAGGCTCGCCTGTCAGGTTTACAGCGTTTGCTACTAGCGTTATGTTTTCGTTTACATCGTAACTCGCTGAGAAGTCGAATTGGCCACGCGCATCCCGGTAATTATTGCCCAGTGTTGGGTCGTAGAATTCAGCATTAGGATCCGTTCGGTTATAGATACCCGTTGCCAGGGCGCCTACTGGGCGAACACGTTTTTCGTCTTGAGTATCGAGGTACTCGTCACGCCAGTTGTAAGCTAAGCGCACCTGCCATCCTTCGTATTCCCAATACACTTGAGCATTGACCGTGTTGTTAGAAATATCTAATAGTGGGTTACCATCTGGTTGCTCACTATCGGCGTAAGTGTAGTTGGTGCTAATGCCTAGGCCAGACCATGCCCCTGGTAACGAGCTAAATTGTTGTTGGTAGGCTAATTCAATACCAACGATTTTACCGCTACCGCCATTTACGTCAGTGTTGATAACAACACCGGTTAGGCCTGCATCGCGTTGGCCTTCGACATAAGCAAGGTCTTGATCACTTGAAGCGTAGTTAACATTGGCTTGGCTCACGCCCGCAGTATCGAGCAGACACACGTTGACGTATTCAGTCACGTTTTGTCCTTCAATAGTGTCTGCGCTTGCTTGGCACGAACTGCTGCTAACCGTAAATGATTCTACGTCTTTATAGAAAATAGCCGCCGACATTAAGCCGCCTTGACCAAAGTAATGCTCCGCAGATAAATCGTATTGTGTAACGCGGTAAGGGTCCAATTTATAGGAGCCTTGTGTGCCCGTTACAATCGAATTATCCACGTTTAATGCAGGACTCAGCTCACCAAATTCAGCACGGCGCATCACTTTAGCTGCAGCAAAGCGTAGAATCGTTTCTTCAGTAAGATTGTACGTCGCATTGATGCTGGGTAAGAAGTCTGAATAGTCGTGTTCAGCGGTCTCATTAAATGTGCTCGAGGTTAAATCTGTGGTCACATAACGCGCCCCAATGATTGCGGTTAAACGATCAAAGTCCAAATTGAACTGGGTATATACGGCTTTGGTTTCTTCTTCAATTTTCGCGTAAGAACCTGTGTTGCGAGCCATGTTCTCGTCTAACGTGCCAGTCAACTCTAGGTTACTGCCGGCGAGCATTTGCTTCACTCGGTCATAGGTACCATTAATGTCATACGCTAACGCTGCACCGTCATACACAAAGTAATTGGTTAATGCGTTATTGCCTGAAATACCGGCTTGATCGAATGAGTTTGAGTGGTTAATGGCTTTAAACCCACCGAAGGCATCATTGAAATCACCTATCCAAGTTGGGGTAACAACACCGTCATACGATACGCTGGTTTGTAAGTTTTTAAGCTCACTGCCGTTGTTGCGTAAGTCGTATCTGTCTAGTTCATACTCGCTATCAGTGGTGCGCACACCGGCCTTGATAGAGCGAAGGAAGTCCAAACCGGCAAACGGTTCAATGTATTCCACGTCGAAACGAATAGCGGTTTCTTCGTTGTCCTCTGAGTAGCGTTGATGTGTGAACTGACGAATAGCTAAGTTATCTGGGTCAAGCAGGGCATCTTGGTCTGAAAATGCAAGCCCCGGTACTTGGTCACCGTCTTGGGTCATGGTGATGGTGAATAATTGCTCAGTGATGGTGCCGTCGGCATCATATTGTTCGCGAGAAATAGGGCGCAAGTTAAATTCAGAGTTTCTACGTTTTGCCTCAGACTTTGCGTACGAAATTTCGCCAGATACTTTTATTTGATCCGTTAGCTGAAATTCACCGCCCAATGCATTGGAGATTGATTCATTAGTGGTAAAGTCAGACCAGGTTTTAGGCTGTACAAACACACTGCCTGAACCGAAGTTATGCAGTTGCCCTTGACTGTCGCCGTATGCGTTATCAAGCACTAAATCACCATAGTCTTTACTGTCGTTCAGTACTGAGTAAGCTTCTTGGCCGCCGTCGAGTTCTGTGGTGTTAATGTCTAAATAAATAAAACCATCAGTGTCTTTAGGTGCCCATTGTAAGGACAATCCTAATGCCGTACGTTCACGCTTCTCAGTTTTCTGCTCAACCGTGTTTTGGCTTCTGACAAGGTAATTGCCACTAGCTGTGTTGGCTTGGTCGCTCGTGCCGTCACCATCTAAATCAAGCTCGGTGGGTGTGACGAGGTTGATGAATTCGTCTCGGCGTAACTCGCGATCCTGATATGCCACCACAAACGAAGCACCGAATGTACCTGCATCGCCTAAGTCCCAGTTCATGCCTGCTGCGGCATTGACCATAGGAGCCCAATTCTCAGTTTTGTCAGCATACTCGCCATCTAAAGTGAGAGCGATAAGCGGCTCTTCCAACTCTAAAGGACGCACTGTTGTCATGTTGATTGTGCCGCCTAGCGCGCCTTCAATCATTTCAGGCGTAGGGGACTTAATCACTTCGACGGTTTTTAAGAAGCTAGAAGGAAAGTCGTCTAAGCTAATACCGCCACGTCCACTACCTGAGGTGGAGCGGCCGTTTAATTCAACGCGGTTTTGAGAAATACCACGAATAGTGACAGATTCACCCACACCAAAATCGGTACTTATCGACACACCAGTGATTCTTTGTAGTGCCTCTGCAATGTTGTTGTCAGGTAATTTACCAATATCTTCAGCAACGATGGCGTCGACGATGCGAGAATCAAAGCGCTTTTGTCGTGCTGACTCCGCTAAACTGCCGGCGATACCTTTTACTTGAATCACTTCTAAATCTTCATTGGCTGAGACGTCTTCGCCTTGCGTTTGCGCTGCTAGAGAAGGCGCGATAAGC
The DNA here is from genome assembly GCF_056173245.1 of Paraglaciecola sp. QJM3NY_14. Taxonomy (NCBI): domain Bacteria; kingdom Pseudomonadati; phylum Pseudomonadota; class Gammaproteobacteria; order Alteromonadales; family Alteromonadaceae; genus Paraglaciecola; species Paraglaciecola sp. QJM3NY_14. The sequence goes on along the minus strand of NZ_CM149664.1, from coordinate 4,303,366 downwards.
ATAGCCGATAATGCTGTGCCGAAAATCGCAATATTACTGGCGGTTATTCTGGCTTTGTTGAATATGGCACTGACTTGATTGAGTTTCATGGTTGAGCGTTGCATTGTGGTGTCCTTGTCCTGATTGGTATGACCAAAACTGTGTTTTCAGTAAAGCTTGGTTACGTAATTGGTATTCAAAACGGTAAGCGCATTTATATCTCATTAACCGTAGGTTTACAATTATGTATTACCAATTAGTCTAAATTTTGTAATATATGTAGCTAAGTTGTTAGTTATATTGAATATTTATTTTTGTGGCATGCCAAGGGAGATAATCAGAGTGTCTTTTGGCTGAAATTTCATTTTATTTTTTATTCAATTTTTGATTCGTGTGTACCCTTTTAAGTCTATGAATTTAAAAGAGTAATATGTTATTTTCGTTTAGTGTTTTGTGATTCAGAGGGTTGTGATTCTCTTTACTGGTGAGGTGGTTAAGGGAAATCGAGTAGATACCTGCTGCGTTAAATATTTACATTTTGCGGCGGTACGAAGGATGACACTATCAACGAAATTAAGATGCTTTCAACACTTCTACTTATGTCATTGGTAATACAATTGTATTTATTTGGTTAATAGGTTCCTGAGCATGCTGTTCACGCTTAGGGAGAAGGGTATTTAATATAATTCCGTGCAGGAGAGCAGGAGAGCAGGAGTGAAGGGAAGTAAACGGATTAGTTTGAAATAACGGAAACCGCCCAGTAGCTCTCCTACGAGTAAGCGAGCTGCTGGGTTGCTTAAACGTTGCTGGTAAAGGCTAAAACGCTAACTGATAACCGAGTGTAAGCATGTTATCCATGTCCATTTGTACGCCATTGGCGTGATAATTAATGGGTACCTGATATTCCAAACCAATTCTATGCTTGTTCATCAACACGGTATTAACCCCAATGGCGGCTTGTAAATTGTGACCGCCGTAATTAGCTGGATTTGCTGTGGTGACTGGGGCCATAATTTGGTTGTCTTGGCCCTTGATGTCTTCGCTGTGATTGTAAATCAATCGTAGTGACACACTTGTTGATTGGGGCAGTTGATATGCTAGCCAGCTGGACATGTGGTATTTGTCACCCACTGTGTAGCCTTCATCATTACGCTCAAGGGGCGTGGTGGTGAGCACTTGCGCCCCCCAGCTTAATTGCTCGTTTTTACCCGTGTATGTCAGGCCGAACTCGGCTTGATCGCTGCCCGCACCCAGTTGCATAGAATAGGGTAAGCGCATGGTCATTCGCATGTTCATAGGGGTAAGAACATCATCGGTTTCATCCGTCGAGCCGTTTGCGATAACCCAAGCTAAGTTAAAATGCAGGTGGTGATTACCTTCATCATATAGGCGGTAGAGCAGGCCTAGTTTACTGTCAGCCAAACCGGACACCTCAGTGGAAAACTGCCCTAGTGCTGTGTCTCCCATCATGCCCTGAAACGTAGTTAAATCCATGTCACGCTCTATGTAATTGAGCATGGCCATCAAGGTAATGTCATCGTTGGGCGCATACATAAAGCCCAACATATGCATATTGGTGGTCATGTTTTTTGGCACTACGCGCACTGTGGCTGGTGGGGCAAAAGGATTAGCCACGCTGGTGGCAATATCACTGGCTGAAATACTGTTGTTGCCTTGTACCATGTCTGACATATTCATGCGCATAAACCGATAGGAAAACATGAATTCACCTGCAGCATGCATGTGATCCCCCATGACGCCGATGGGCGCATGATCATCTGGGCGCAATGGGTTATGGTTGCTGCCTGAGTCGGCGTAAGCTATAGGGCAAGAAAGTGCTGCAAAACACGCACTTAGAATAGTTATTTTGTTCATGTGTTTACTCTTATTCGCAATAGTTAACGTATGCCATTTGGGCACATTTTATTTTTGATATCTTATTTTTAGTATCGATCGTTGCGTTTAAGAAAAAACAGGGGGAGCGCGGGTACTGGCTAAAGAATATGGATGGGTTTTTACAAAAGAAAGATTAGGTAAAAAAAGACTAGTTTGAATCAGTGGGGCAGCACTAACAACGTTTGTTGCGACAAGCGCTTTATCATTGTGGCAATCGGCTAGGTAGGCAAAAGTACACTTAATTCCGTGGGCATTGTCGGGGGCGTCTTCTGGAGGCTGGATAAATTCTAATGTGCCCGTTTGCTCAAACGTGCTGAGTGAAATCCATTTAAATTGATGACCAGTACAAATCAGCACTGCATCGTCGTTGGCAAACGTTTGGGCTTGATTAACGATGCTATTTGACGCAAATAAAGCACCTGTGGCATTGAACAACAAAGCGCACAACAAAGCGCACAATAGGAACATCTGCGCGAAATGCTTCAGCCAACCCAGCCTCTTGTTGTACTTTATTATGCGAATAAAATTGCCACGTTATGTCCGTTAACTTAGCGTTAGTCTACTGTTTTAAAAAGGGAACTTCTAGCTGTGATGATTGAAATAACAGCAATAAAAAAGGGGCCTTTCGGCCCCTAAAATTGTTGTTTACGTCATTATTCACATAGTGAGTGTTTGATTACATTTCAAATTCTTTCTTGAAACGTAAACCAAACTCACGTCTGTCGTTACTGCGTACAATACCTACAAAACCATTTTGCTGTAAGCGGCCTTGGTCGTAAATTTCATCCGTGACGTTTTCGCCGTAAAGGCTTAATGACCAGTCCCCATTGACCGAGGTGTAGTTGATATCAAAACCAAGAATACTGCGAGAATCGATCGTTTCGTTCGGGTTAAATACTGACTGGCCTTGCATCTCATCACGGAACGAGTAATCCGCTTTAAATGCTAGTGTAGCGCCGCTGTCTAAGTCCATGTAGTAATAAGGCGCTATCATGAGCGTCCATTCTGGTGTTAGGGCGGGTGAATCACCTACGCCAACGCCGTTTACATTTTCGTCTACTTGAGTGATTTCAGCATCTAAGAAACCAACCGCAGCGCGAACAGAGAAGTTATCAGTTACGTCAACCGTGGCTTCAAGCTCGATACCTTTGGCTTCAGATTTACCCGCATTTTCTGTGATGGTCACAAAACCACCACCCGCTGTAGGGTCAGAGAAAGGCAATGCTAAGTCGTCGTATTTAGTGATAAATATAGCGGCAAGCAAAGAGACATTTTCAGCAACCTTACCTTTTAAACCGGTTTCGTAATTGACAGATGTGGTTTCATCAAACTGAACGAACTGGTCAGAACCACCAAATGGACGCGGCGGGAAACCACCTGTTTGATAGCCTTTTTGTACTTGAGCGTATACGTTCAAACCGTTATCAAACTGGTATGCCGCGTTTACATCCCAAGTGACTTCGCTGAATTCGGCACTACGATAGGCGCGCTCAGCAAACGACGGGAACAATGCGTCTGCGTCCTTTTTATCTTTCGAGTAACGTAAACCACCGCCCACGGTCAGCTTTTCTGACACATCATATGAAGCGTTAGCGTAAATCGCGAAAGCGTCTGTTTCTTGATGTAAATCGAAGAAACCATAATCGCCACCGAACCCAGTTGGCGTGCCATCATTATTCAATGCGCCTGGCGTATTGAACGGGCTAAATACCCAAGGGCCTGATGAAGTTGAGCCTTCTTCGTTGAAGAAGTACACACCTGATACAAAGTCGTAGTTATCAAAGGTACCATTCACTTGCAGCTCTACCGAGTACTGATCAGCTTCACCTGTTTCTGGGAATTCAGACAGGTTAAGCGGTGAGGCATCATCATCAAGGCCGCCTTCGTAATCAGAACTGCGGAAGCTCGTGATCAGTTTTGTTGCGTAGTTTTCGTTGATATCCCAATTGGCGGTGATTGACGCGCCCCAACCAGCAGACGCGGTAGACTCAAGGCCAGGTACTGTGGTGCCTAAATCATCGGGATCTGAAGGGATTAAATCAGGCGTTAATAGGGGGAAGTCACCGTTGAAGACATCTGTCGGATCAGGGCTTGGGTCAGTAAATTCGATGGTATACGGCGATTGACCACTTTCGTTGTCGTAGCCATCTACTGCGAACAAAAGCGAGAAATTATTGCTGACGTTCCAGTTAGCTGACAAACGGCCACTGAACTCTTGCTCTTCGCCGATTTCTTTTTCAGGGTTGGCTAAGTTAACAGCCTTGCCTACACCGTCGCGTTTTTTAAATGAGCCACTGGCAGCAATGCTGACATCGTCGTTAATGTCACCATTGATGTATAAATCAGCGGCTACACGACCTAGGGTGCCGACCTTGGCAGCCACACTGGCCATGGACTCATCGCCTGGTTTTTTAGTAATAATGTTAACCGCGCCACCTAGGGTGTTTCGACCATATAATGTGCCTTGTGGGCCACGTAATACTTCAACGCTTGCGATGTTAGGCAGGCTTAGGTTAGCGCCCATTTGACGACCTAAATATACGCCATCAACATACACGCCCACGCCGGGATCGGTAGTGATGATGTGATCCTGCAAGCCAATACCACGAATAAAGATAGATGCGTGGGCAGAGTTACCACCACCATAACGACTGACGTTTAAATTGGGCACGTATTTGCCCACGTCATCTAAGTTACTGATGTTGGCATCTTCCATGAAGCTGTCACTTAAAGATGTGATCGCAGTAGGGGATTCAAACAAGCTTTCTGTACGTTTACGGGCAGTGACTGTGATGTTCTCGAAGTCGTCGTTCGATGCTTGCTCGGTTTCTGTAGTCTGTGCGCTAACATGACCGGCTAATGCTAACGAAATAGCTGCGCCAAGTAAGCTAATGTTGCGTGAACGTGTGTGTGTGTTCTGTTGTGGGCCCAAGGGTGCTCTCCAAGTTGTTCTGACGCGCAGCAAAGCAAGAAGCTAAAGGATTAACTGCTTGGGATGATTACGTCATTAGAATTATGCTTCTTTGTTACTCAGTATCGTGGCTATCATTACCAGCAAATCACATGAGTAAAAAAAGGATATCGAGAAGGGTCTCTTAGGCGAATAGTATAAACTAATGTGCTATTTAAGTTTACGTTTTATTACACTTTTTAAATGACACAGTTTGGTGATTTATCCTTCTGGGGGCTGGCATAAAGGTTTATTTTTTAACACGGGCGCTACTGCATACCTTTGCTGGCTCGGTTAACGTACAATGCATTCTTTGAACACGCGAGAGAGCAGGGTTATATGTCGATTCATTGGTATCCTGGGCACATGCACAAAGCCCAGAAGGAAATAAAAGAATTATTGCCGCAAGTAGATTTACTGATAGAAGTGCTTGATGCGCGAATTCCTTATTCCAGTGAAAATCCAGCCATTGCCGCTATTCGTGGTGATACGCCTTGCATTAAGGTGTTGAGTAAATCTGATTTAGCTGACCCTGATGTAACCGCAATGTGGCAAGCGCATCTTGAACAAGAGCGCGGAGTGAAAACATTCACTACCACTACAGAACAACCGCAAAAAATGAAGCAGATCATCGATTTGTGCCGCAAAATGTTGCCTGAAAAAGACGCCAGCATTAAGACCATTAATACCATGATTTGCGGTATTCCGAACGTGGGCAAGTCTACCCTTATCAATATATTGGCAGAGCGCATCATAGCCAAAACAGGGAATGAACCGGCGGTGACAAAAGCTCAACAAAGGATCAACCTAGGCAGTGGGATTATTCTTTTTGATACGCCAGGTATTTTATGGCCTAAGGTGGAAAACCCGCAAAGCAGTTATCGTTTAGCCACAACCGGTGCAATTAAAGATACTGCGATGGAATATGACGACGTGGGCTTTTTTGCAGCAGATTACTTAATCAAAGCTTACCCAGATTTACTTAAAGAGCGCTACAAACTTGAACATATTCCTGATACGGAAATAGAATTTCTAGAAATGGCCGCAGCTCAGCGCGGCGCATTGCGTGCGGGTGGGCGAGTTAACTTGCATAAGATATGCGAGGTCTTGGTTAACGAATTTCGCTCAGGCAAGTTAGGTCGCATTAGTCTTGAAACCCCTGAAATGATTGTGAAGGAAGAGGCTGAAATGGCCGCTGCTGAAGCAAAGAAAGCAGAAGAAAAAGCCCTGCGTAAAGAGCGTTTTAAAACCGGCTCGCTGACGCGTGATAAAAAAGCCCAGAAAGAGCACCGTATTGAGCGCGTGCAACGGCGCAGCAAAGAGAAGCAAGCGCGCAAAAAATAACGGCTTATCGTACGGCGATCCCTTGCAGAATACTGTGCATTTGATGCTGCAAAGCTAAGCTGGTGGATAAAGGGATTAACTTGGCTTCTTTTTCACCCGCTAAAATACTTTTACTGGCAGCGTCTATTTCAAACTCGAAACCAAAACCAGCTCTTTTGTGCTGAAAATCATCTATTTTTTCATCCAGTTGAAATAAGCTACAACGGTCAGCACGCCAAAAGTCAGGGATTTCGATGTAACCATTTTCACCTATGATGTGCGCTGAATTTTGTAATCTTGCTCTAAAGGAGCAGGCTAATGTAGTGGTAACGTCAGGATATTGCGTGACAATCGTTACATCATCCTCTACCCCGGTTTGAGCCCGCCTGTGGCTATAAATGCTGCATTCGGACTGCTGGCTAATCAAGTGCTGGCTAATAGAGTGCGGGCTAATAGAGTGCTGACGAGTAAACATCTGCGCTATGGCTAAGGTATAAATTCCCATATCCAATAGGCAGCCCCCAGCAAGCGCTGGGTTATACATGCGATCCCCTTCAACATACTTTACCGGGTAACCAAAATCGGCTTTGATGTGAACGATTTTTCCAATGCGTCCCATATCTACCCATTCTTTTGCCTTGATAATAGCGGGCAAAAAATAGCTCCACATGCCTTCCATAAGAAAGCAGTCGTTGTGCCGTGCAATATCGATTAACTGTTGGCATTGCTCAGGTGTAACGGTAATTGGTTTTTCACACAGCACATGTTTGCCGGCACTAAGCGCTGCGCTTGCTTGCTCAAAATGGAAATTATGCGGTGTGGCAATATAGATAGCATCTATGTCTGAGTGTTGGTACAAGGCTTGATAGCCCTGCAACGCATTAGGAATATCATAGTTTTTTGCAAAGTGCTGGGCATCTTTAAGGTTACGAGAAGCGACAGCGGTTAACGCAGCCAATTGTGTATGCTGAATGTCTTTACAAAATGTTTGGGCAATACGTCCTGCGCCTAAAACGCCCCAGCGGATTTTTTTGTTTTTTCGTAGCGCTTGTATACTTGGGCCTTTCTCTGTCAGTTTTTGCTCTCTCATTGCAAACTCATCTTCATCTTCATCTTCAATAAGCCGTAAATTTACTCCCTAAGAGAACGCTTTGCATTTGCGATTTTTTAAATTACCCAAATCTAAATAGACAGAAAACGAAATTTGACCCGTTATAAGGTATTAGTTGGCATACCTAAGTATCGCCTTATAGATTTTACCATTGGCGAGATTGGGTTTTAATTGCCTCAACGAAACGAAATAACCCATTGAACCAACCGAGGAATTGACCATGTTGAAAATAGTTAAAACTTCTATCGCTATCGCCGCCACTTCATTATTTATGTCGGGTGCAGCACAAGCTGACGTAGCAGAAGCATTACAGAATATTTGTACCATAGTAAAAGCAGACGACAAAGGTGAGCTTCGTAAGAAAATGAAGCGTGTACAGTCTGACTATCGTTTGAAATTGCAAGATTATTACTCAGGTATTTCTTGTGGTGGCAACAGCTTAATTCGCACCGCCATGTTAAGTGATGCGGTTGAAGCTGGCACCTTATTAGTAAAGAAAATGCCTAAAAGTGAATTATCTACCCCTGAGCAAGACGGCAAAACCGTTATCGCCTGGGCATCTGAAAATGGTTTGAATGCTTCACCTATTATGAGTGTGCTTAACGACCGCATCTAATTTTTATCACTGTTATCGTCACACTTAGGCGAACAGCGGTATCGATTTCAACATGGTAAGCAAGTAGCGCTACTTGCTCCTTAAGAAATAGCCCCTTTTGGGGCTATTTTTTTATCTGTCTTTATCTCCTTCCACGTTAATAAATCATGACTTAGCAAGAGTCTAAAAGGGGGGGGATATCCGATATCAGCTATTCAAGTGACGTTGAGTTACTCAGTGTGATCTTTATTCAACGGCCGGATGAAATTAACTCGTTCTTGGTAAATATACACTCACACTTATCAAATATGATTTGCACAGAGCATTTAGCACCAGCTAACTCAAGGGAAAGTAATCACTCACAATTTCACGAACTTATTCGAAAAAATAGGGTCTGCTTAATTATATTTGTACCTAGTCTTTCAGATAATTTATATGCTATTTTGAGGTGATATTTTTGGGGCTCAGCTTATAGAGGATAGCGATTGATCAAGGTTATATGGATTTGTACTGTATTGATTTTTTGGGTGCCGGTGAAAGCGTTTGCGGCCCAAGCTGTGGTGTATAGCTTTTCAGATGAATACCAATCCCTCACGTCAAGATTAACCACCGAGCCTCAACAAGTCTTAACACAGTTAATAAACTCAGCGCCGCAACATGACGCAAGTAACGTGGTTAAAGCTGAGTACTATGCCATTTTAAGTGACACTTACTATGCGCTAACGTATCCGCAAAAAGCAATCGAGAGCGCGCAACAAGGCCTGAGTTTTATCACCGAAGAATCAGAACCTTGGTTGTACCATAATTTGAAATTGATCGAAGCGACAGCGATAGAGATGGCGGGTGAGCCCATTGATGCGTTGTTGGCTGTCAATAAAGCGGTGGCGTGGGCAAAAGATAACCACAGCGAAGCAACATATATACTCGGTTTATATGTTAGAGGCTTGTTATTTACCTCGTTAAATGAGTATAGCGGGGCTGCAGAGAACTTCTTAGAAGCCTACAGTTTGTCTACCCAATATACCGGTAAAATTTCCAAGGCTAATATTGCCGGCATGATTGGGGTTATGTACGAAAATCGCGGTGATTATAAACTGGCGATCCCTTATTACGCCGAAGCTGTTGCCCACGCGCGTAAAAATAACGAACCCCTGAATTTAAGCATCGTATTGTTTGGTCTCGGCTCAGCTAATTTTCGCGCAGGTAATATTGATTTAGGCGAAACGCAACTTATTGAATCCGCGGATATTGCACGCTCATTGGATGACTCCCAAGGGGTTGGGTATGCGCTCAAGCAGTTAGCAAAAATCAGTATAAAGAAACAAGACTACGCATTGGCCGAAAAGCGTTTGAAAAGAGCGGCAGACATTTTTGCTGAGAGCGAAAATAGACCGATAGATTTTCAGATTTCAAAAAGTTTGTTTGAAGTGGCTTTAGCGACAGGGGAACTCGAAAAAGCCGAGCAACATCGTGATAGCGCAAAAGAATATTTAAATCCTGCCACCATGCCTAGCGACACCATAGAGATAGAGCAACTCGAAGCTGAGTTAGCAGCTGCCCAGGGGGATCTAGCCGCGGCTTATGCACACATGCAGCACGCCCTAACCTTGAGTAGTGAATATCATGCGACCAGAAACTCTGAACAACTTCATCGTTTGCGAGCCATTTATCGCGTGCGCGCCTCAGAACAGGAGAACAAGATACTAGAGCATCAAAATCGTTTGCAGCGTTTTGCGCTTAGTGCTCAAGAGCAGCGCAATATTTATTTGTGGGCGTTTCTGGGTATTGTGTTGGTAGTGTGTTGTTTATTAGCTGTGATGGTTTATCGGGTCAAGGCGCAAAGTAGGGCACTTACAAAACTTGCGATCACAGATGATCTAACCGGCTTGTACAACAGGCGTCACATTATCGAGCAGCTTGAGCGACAAGTACATGCAGCGAACCGCTACAAGTATGATTTGTGTGTCGCGATTATCGATTTAGATTTCTTCAAGAAGATCAACGACAGCTATGGCCACGCAGTGGGCGATCGTGTGTTAATTGAATTCAGTGATATATGCAGTAAAAACCTACGGCAGTCCGATATTATCGGGCGTATTGGCGGCGAAGAATTTTTGGTCATTTTACCGCACACCAATTTGCAAGACGGGTATAATGCACTAGACGGTTTACGCCATAAAATATCTATGGTGAATAATGTGGTTGATATCAAAGATTTATCCATCAGTGCTTCAATTGGTTTGACCTTCAATACCGATAGCCGAGAGAGCATGCAATTAATGGCCGATGCCGATACCGCACTTTATCAAGCCAAAACCCAAGGACGCGATCAGGTCGTGATCCATCCACAGAGCACGCCAGTTAATTCGTAAGCAGGTTCACCAATCAATGATGGGAAACACTAATCGAGGATTTATTCTTACCTCGGATCAGCGCGATATTGGCGCAAAGACCTGTCTTGAATTTTGGTTGTTGAGCGACAAGGGGCCAATCAAAGTCACTACTGAGGCTCAGCAGTCGGTTTTCTTTATCAGTCAGCAAGATACACAGAAAGTATCCGATATTCTGGCCTCAAGTGAAATCTGCTTTACCCTTAAAGCCTTGCCCTTAAAGCGTTTTGACCAACAGTTGGTCAGTGCAATTTACTTTGCTAGAACGAAGCAAGCTTATGCCGCTAAAGAGCGTTTAAGAGTGCACGAGGTGGCGTTTTACGAAGCCGATATACGCTTAGCTGACAGATATTTAATGGAGCGCTTTATCTATGCAAGCGCCGATATCAGTGGTGTTCAACAAGGAACATCGCCTTATGTCACGTATACTCAAAGCCACTTAAAACCGGCCCAGTACACCCCCTCTTTTTCAGTGCTCTCAATTGATATTGAGTGCAGCGAGAAAGGGGAGCTGTATTCAATTGGCCTAGCGCAGAGTCACTACCAAACAGTATTTATGATTGGCGAAGCCGAAGAAGGCCCAAAGTGGTTGCAATGGGTTGATAATGAAGTGGCGCTCATTCGCTCTTTTATTGCTGAGGTTAATCGTATTGACCCAGACATTATCATTGGCTGGAATGTGGTTAATTTTGATTTTAGGCTGCTTATTGAGCGGGCCCAGTTGTATAGGCTAAAGCTTACATTAGGCCGAGGTGGCGAAGCCGTTTATTGGCGCGACGCCCCAAATGAAGTGAATCAAGGCTATATCAGCATGCCTGGCCGGGTGGTGGTAGACGGTATAGATGCGCTTAAAACCGCAACGTATCAATTTAGCAGTTTCAGCTTGGAGTTTGTTGCCCAAACGCTGTTGGGTAAAGGCAAACTCACGGATGACGTTGATGACAGGCTAGCCAAAATTAAGCACGACTTTTTATATAACAAAGTCAAACTAGCTGAATATAATCTGCAAGACTGCCAACTCGTACTAGAGATTTTTGAGCATACAAAAATGTTGGACTTTCTGACATTGCGCAGTCAATTAACGGGCCTTGAATTAAATCGCGTGGGTGGCTCTGTAGCCGCTTTTGTTAATCTGTACTTACCAAAACTGCATCGCGCTGGGTATATATCGCCGAACCGCCCTATTGACGGCGGCTTAGCCAGCCCAGGTGGATATGTCATGACCTCACAGCCGGGTCTGTATCGAAATGTACTGGTGCTCGATTTTAAGAGCTTGTACCCGTCAATTATTCGCACATTTAAGATAGACCCCCTTGGTTTGGTAGAAGGCCTGCGGCATCCGGAGGCCGGCATACAAGGGTTTAAAAACGCTGTTTTCTCTCGAGAGCAGCACTTCTTACCTGACATCATCACCTCTTTATGGCAACAAAGGGATACGGCCAAACGCGATCAAGATGCGGCGCGCTCTCAAGCGATTAAAATACTAATGAACTCGTTTTATGGGGTGCTTGGCTCAGGCGGCTGCCCCTTTTACGACACGCGTTTGGCCAGTTCAATCACCTTGCGCGGTCATGAAATCATGCAAACTACAGCCACTTGGGTTGAAAGCATGGGCTATAAGGTAATTTATGGCGATACCGATTCCATTTTCGTTTGGTTGGGTGATGATATTACCGCTGATGAAGGGCATGACATCGGGCAGCAATTGCAGGGTGAAATTAATCAGCGCTGGACTCAATCCATCACCGAACAACATCAATTACAGAGTTATTTGGAAATTGAATTTGAAACCCAGTTTGAGCGCTTTCTTATGCCAACGATACGTGGCTCTGAGCTGGGTAGTAAGAAGCGTTATGCTGGCCTGAAGCGGCAAATAGGAGGGCAAGCTGAACTTGTCTTCAAAGGGTTAGAGTCGGTACGTTCTGACTGGACGCCTATGGCGAAGTCGTTCCAATTGGCTCTGTACGAGCGGGTATTTGCCGATCAAGACGTGAAAGACTATGTGCTGCGCGTCGTAGAGCAAACACGAAATGGTGAATTGGATGAACAACTGGTATATCGCAAGAGGATCAGGCGTCCCTTGGTGCAGTATATTAAAAATGTCCCGCCTCACGTCAAGGCCGCGCGCCTAGCAGACGAACAGAATCAACATCTGGGCAAACCTCTGCGCTATCAACATAAAGGGCAAATTGCTTATGTGATTACCTTAAACGGCGCGCAGCCTGTTGAGTATCAAAACAGTGCGTTAGATTACGAGCATTATATTGATAAACAAATACGACCTATTGCTGAGAGTATTTTGCCCTTTATCGGGCTATCTTTTACTGAGATAACCAGTGCTCAATTGGGTTTATTTTAGTAAGCTAAGCGACTCACCTTGGTTTCAGTTGTAGTCAATTTTAAGGAGAAAATGTGCACGATGTAAATGTAATGATAATTGATGATGATGATATTACGCTAACATTGCTTGAGCACATTGTGGAGGAATTGGTCAGTGGTGAAATACTCGCTTTTTCAAGCAGTATTAAAGCCCATGCTTTTTTATTGACCGAAGATGCACAACGTATCAACTTAGTGATTTGTGACTGGCAAATGCCCAGTGTCAGCGGTATTAAAATACTAGAAACCTTGCGTGTGAAGTTGGAAAATTGCCCATTTTTGATGGTAACGGCAATGCCTACCCGAGATTTAGTAATGAGCGCCAAACGCCTTGGTGTGACAGATTTCATCGCTAAGCCCTTCAGTTCTGATGAGCTTACTCAGAAGCTTTCAACACTACTTGAGAAAATTAGTCCAGCTTAAAGAAGAGATGTATTGAATTATGCAGTTTGACAAAATTATTGATAGAACCCCCTCAAATGCCTACAAATGGGAACGCTACAAAGGTCGAGATATTCTCCCTATGTGGATTGCCGACACAGAATTTCGCTGTGCAGAGCCTATTCTTGATGCATTAAAAGCCCGTGCTGAACATGGATTACTTGGCTACACCTTGCCTAATCACGCGGCTGGCGCAATTCAAGCTGTGGTTGATTGGATGGCCAAGCAATATGATTGGAAAATTGAGCCTCAGTGGCTGGTATGGACTCCAGGGGTCGTGCCTGGCTTTAACATGGCGTGCCAAGCTTTCTGCCAACCCGGCGACAAGGTTATTGTGCAAACTCCAAATTACCCACCTATGTTAGCGGCCCCAAAACTGAATGGATTAGCGCGTGCTGATGTACCCACGGTGGAAGTGGACGGTAAGTGGATGCTTGATTTTGACGTGCTAGAGCAGCACGCTAAAGATCCAAAATGCACCTTATTTATTTTGTGCAACCCAATGAATCCAGTAGGCAGTGTGTTAGACGAGGCTCAACTTACCCGCGTGGCAGAGATATGCTCGGCTAACAATGTAATGCTATGTTCTGATGAAATTCACTGCGATCTGATTCTTGATAAAGACACGAAGCATATTCCTGTAGGTAAGCTCGCCAGCGCAGAAAATAACTCAGTCACCCTAATGGCAGCCAGTAAAACCTTTAACGTTGCAGGTTTGGGTACGTCATTTGCGATTATTCCTGATGCTAAAGTGCGTCAGCGTTTTACTCAAGCGGGGCAAGGTTTAGTGCCTTGGGTGAACGTAATGGGCCTAGCGGCGACAGAAGCGGCGTTTACTCAATGTGATGATTGGTTGGCTGCCCAGTTAGATTACTTACGCGCTAATCGTGACTACTTAGTGGAGCAAATTAACCAAATCGACGGCTTACGCGTTATTGCCCCACAAGCGACTTTTCTCGCTTGGATCGACGCTAGCGGCTTAGGCGTGGAAAATCCTCAAACATATTTTGAAGAAAAAGGTGTCGGGCCATCACCCGGTATCGATTTTGGAGATAAACAGTTTGTGCGCATAAATTTCGGTTGCCCCCGTTCACAACTAGAGCAAGCGATTAACTGTCTTAAAGCCTAACCTTCTCTTAAAAGAAATACGAAAAAGGCGCTAAACCCGTGCAGGTTTAGCGCCTTTTTTATTGGATTAATACCCATTCCAATAAATTTTCGCTGAGTGGCTAATTATTTAATGGCGTTGGTATAAGACCCGCTTAGAAGTTAACTCGTGCCCCTAGCACGAAAGAGCGGCCTGGTAGTGGTGCTACATCTTTTAAGAAAGAAGAATGCACCCGTGCAACCCTGTCAGTCAGGTTATTGCCTTTAACAAACAAGGTCACATCTGAATCAGCCACTGTGGTGTAGTAATTCATCGAGGCTGACACCAAGGTGTAACCCTCAGTTTGGGTTTCATACGATGCAAAATGACTCTGTTTGGCATAATGAGTCGCTCCTAGCTCCGCATGCCAATCGTCGGTTTCCCAATGAAACTCCATCCCTAGGCGCATTGCAGGTATGCGCGGTACGTTACGGTTACCTTCTTCGCTGGCGGCTTCATCTAACTTGGCGCGAGTGTAATCGGCAAAGCTCTCGATTCGCAGGTTATCATTTAAGTGCCAGTCTAGCTGGGCTTCAAAACCATATAAAACCGCGTCTTGCTGACGGAAGATAAACACTGGCGTAACCTCTTCTTCATGATCGTGCTCATCTTCTAATTCTTCTTCTTCGTCGTGTCCGTGCAGTTGTTCACTGTCTAGCCCCGTGTCTTGCTCATACAGGTAATTAGCGATGTCGTTGTAGAAAAAGCTTACATCAGCCGTGATCGTATCCCCGTGATAGCGGTAACTTAAGTCGACGTTGTTTGATACTTCGTTCTCAACACTTCTGGTGGATTGGACTAATTCATAGCCGTCTTCGTCCAATTCAATATCAAACCCCGCACCGACTTCAAAGGTACCCGTGCTGATATGAAGGCCGTTAGAAAATATTTCGGACGCTGAAGGTGCACGCTCAGAGCGGGCATAGTTGAAGGCCAATGAGCTTCTATCATTCAAGGTGTACACGACACCCGCTGAGAAACTATTAGCGTTAAAAGACCCATCAGAGAAGTTGATCTCGCCGTGCTCTTCTTCGTGTTCCTCTTCCTCTTCGTGATGTTCTTCTTCAGCGAAAAAGGTATTATCTGGCTGATGTTTGGTATGCTCGAAGCGTGCCCCGAGTTGCCATAAGAACGCGCCTGTTTGCTTCTCTTCTAATATAAATAGCGCAGTAGAGGTGGTTTTGGTACTGGGTGTGAATGCCTCATCCCCCAGAGCAGAAAAGTCAGATGAGGTGTAATGAATACCTACCACGCCTTCCCATCCACTTAGTGGTGCATGCTTTGCCCATAAACGAGACTCTTTTGCTTCATTGCTGAACGTGGTACCCACTGCGCCATCTTCAATTTCACTGTGCTCATAATCTGTATATGCATTGAGCCAATGTACCTGAGTAAATGGCCCGTCAATGTTTTGCCAATCGACTCTAGATTGATACCGGTTTTGCTTTAAGCGTGCAAATACGCTTTCTTCTTCATGCTCATCAGCATGCTCGTCGTCATGATCGTCCTCATCATGGTCTTCTTCGTCGTGCTCGTCTTCCTCATGTGCATGCTCATGACCCGGTATGCCATATTCGTTATCCAAACGGGCATATGAAAAGGCTACATTGACGTCGTCACCTATCCAGCCAATACCCAAGGTGCCACCAGTGGCATCAATGGCTGAGTTTTCTAATTTACCTATGCTGTCAGAATCTGCATCACTGGCTTCATTAGGGATGTCGTAGTCATCGCTGTCACGGGTAAAACCGTCAGCATGAAAAGCAAAATTGCCCATGCCACCGTTGATATCACCTGACAACATCTTTTCGTTCGACACGGTATCGTAAGATGTGGCCACTTCACCGTTAATGTCTTCTTGACGCTCGCGAGGTAAACGATTATCTACCACGTTGACCACGCCGCCAATTGCACCACTGCCATAAAGTAAGGTGGCAGGGCCACGCAATACTTCAATTTGAGTGGCCGTTGAGGCCTCAACCGTGGTGACATGATCAGGACCGACGCGAGACGCATCAGAAGCGTCTAATCCATTTTGCAATACTTTAACTCGTGGACCATCTAAACCGCGAATAATTGGGCTACTGGCGACAGGACCAAAGTAGGTACTGTTCACGCCGGGCAGACCTTTGAGGGTTTCACCTAACGTAGCCGCTTGAGAATTATCTAATGCTTCGCCGCCTAAAATCGTTACAGGGGTAGCGGATTCAAGCACTGAACGGCCAATGGGGTTGGCAGTGATAACTAAGGTCTCAATACTTTGTTCATCTTTTTGGATTGGTTTTTCTGCGGCATAAACGCCTGCACTGATAAGCGCGCTGCATAACGCGGATAGTTTTAACACTGACATTTGAGGACCTTACTGCATCTTATAATTAACTGGTGATGTTATAATATAACACCAGAAAAGGCGGTTTCCGTCAATTATTTATTCAGTTTTTTACGCTTGGCAATAATAGGTGTGAGTTTCTGGGTGTTTTTAGACCCGAAAATCCTAAATTAATGACTCGTTTTGCATTCAGATATTCCCTGCTGCCTACGCAGTAGCATTGACACTGGGTTCTATTCCATCCAAGCCGTTTATTTTCTTTACTCCCGCTATTCTTCCTCATCCAAAGTGTGCGCTAGGCGCCTACGCATTTCGAGCGTGGGCACAACGACTATCGTTGATTTAGTGATGGCGTCCGTCACTGCTCATTCTCAGAGCCGTTATTTAGCAGGATGATGTAAAGCACTATGTGTTAAATGTTTCAAATTATTAGTTAGCTTGCTAAGTAATTTTTAGCCTCTATAATGCTTAGCATGCTAAGTAAATAGTCTGCATTCCCTTGATAAAGAAGGCAGAAGAAATGTGAGGTCGAAATGGCGGGTGAAAAGAGTGAATACAGAAAGCTTAGTAATCCAGCTTTGGGTTGGTTGTTAGGGCGTGTATTTCGCCTGTGGCGAAGTGCTATATCCCATTCGGTTAGGCCAATGGGAATGACCGAAGCGCGCTGGTCGGTGATGATGACTTTAAGAAACCTAGGCGAGGGCGTATCTCAACATACGCTGGCGAGTGAGCTTGGAATCGAACTGCCGTCTCTAAATCGCACAGTGAACCAGCTAGTGGAACGCAATCTGGTTGAGCGACGTGCGCATCCGAGTGATAAGCGCTGCAAATGTTTGTGGTTTACTGACGCGGGTAATGAACAACTGCAAACACTGGAAAGTTGCGTAGGGAAAGTGCGCAGTCAGTTAACCGACGGGATCACCGAGGAAGAGCTTGATAGCATGTTTAATGTATTGAAAAAAATTGAAAGTAATGCCTGTGCTTTGCTGGATAAGCCAACAGAGGGAGGACAATAACCATGGCACCTGATCAAATGTTTAAGCGTTGGGTACACATTGCTCTTGCTGTGTTTGCTTTGTCGTTTGCCTACTTTTTAGCGGCAGATTTATGGATGCCCGTTAGCACTCAGGCTAGGGTGCTACACCCTGTGGTGAATATTTCTTCCAAGGTTAGCGGGCAGGTTAGTGATGTGTTGGTTGAAAATAATCAGCTAGTCGAAGCCGATCAGGTGTTATTTAGTCTAGATAAACGTCCTTACGAAATTGCGGTGGACAAGGCTAAATTGGCGGTTGAAAGCGCCAGCCAAACTAATCTACAACTTGACGCATCTATTGCTGCAGCTGAGGCACAGGCTTTAGCGTCAAAGGCCGACGTGGAAGAGCTGAAGCAGGAAGTAGAGCGTGTGGAAAGCTTGATTAAATCCAACACGGTTTCACGTCAGCTATACGACCAAACCAAGGCCAACTACCGGGTTGCACAAGCCCAAGTTGAGGCTGCGCAGGCAGACGTCGTCAAGTATCGCGCTCAACGGGGTAAAGATGGCCATGACAACTTATTGCTTCGCCAAGCCGAAAATACGCTGCAAAATGCGCAATTGCAGCTAAATTACGCCGATGTGCGCTCACAAGTAACAGGGCGGGTGACAAACCTACAATTGCAACCTGGAAATTACGCTCAAGCCGGCTCAAGTGTTGCCGCAGTCGTGGTCGAGAAAGGTGACATTGTCGCTGATTTTAGAGAAAAATCGTTAAGCCATGTGCAAATTGGCGATCTCGCCTCCATTGTATTTGATGCTCACCCTGGGCGTGTTTTTGACGGCCAAGTATCAGCTATTGATGCCGGGGTAAAAGACGGTCAGATAAGCGCTGATGGCTCATTGGCTAATCCTGAAAACTCAGATCGTTGGGTACGTGACGCCCAATACATGCGCACGCATATTACGTTACTTGAAGCGCCTGAGCTGCTGAAGTCATTGCCCTCTGGGGCTCGGGCGACCGTACAGCTTCATCCTGTGGGTGGCTTAGCCAGTTGGTTAGGAGCAGTGCAAGCCCACGTGATCAGCATCATTCACTACATATACTAGGTTGAACTGATGTCCAAATCGTTACTGAGATTACCGTTTATTCGTAAAGGGAGCGTCAGTAGGCCTGCGCACCGAGCGTTGACGGCCAACGAGGTGCGCCAATGTTTGCGCGTGGCTTTTGGCGCGACACTTGGCTTTACCATCAGCAAAATAATGGGCTGGAATTACGGTACGTTTTTTACGGTGTATCCCATGCTGCTTCTGGGTTTAGTACCGATTTTAAACAGTCACATTATTCGCCAGTTTCTGGCAAATGCCGTCTTGGTCACTACCTTTGTATTTGTGGTGCAAGGTATGTTTGGCGATCAACCTATTCCCATGACGATTACGGTGGTGATGATCTTCGCTTTTATGTTTCGCTGTATGTCTAACGGGGCAAATTTTTTGTTTGGCGCCGTGGGCATGGTGGGCTTATCAATGCAGCTACACTTCGCCAGTTACAGCAGTGCATCGGTAAGCGATTTGGTGATGTCGAATGTGGCCGCCACAGTGCTCACTGTATTCGTCGCCATGTTAATGCATTTACTGATCCCTGATGTAGAGGCCAGACCAAAGCCCCCAGTGATAAACAAACCTGACAGCAACCGCCGACATGAGGTTATTTTAGCCACTACCGTGGCGACGTTATCCTACATCGTGTTTCAAGTGCTGGATTTACAAGGCTCGCTATCGGCTCAGGTGTCATCTGTGTTGATTCTGTTTCCGTTAAATTGGCATGGGGCAGGACGCGCAGCGGTAAATCGCGCGATAGGCACATTGGTGGGCTGTAACATTGGTTTGGCTTGGCAGTTTATTTTGCTCGACCATAGTGGGATCTTGTGGTTTGTGAGTATCGCCCTGTGGATCAGTGTGATGCTGTTTGCTCGCTATCATATGTTAGAAGGCGGCGGCTCGGGTGCAGGCTTTGGCGCGATGACGACCATGGGAATATTGTTCGGCCAGTATTTATCGCCTCAACAAGACCTGGTATACAATGCCCTTTATCGTTTTACCTCTGTCACCGTGTCGGTGGTATTAACGCTTCTAGCTGTGTATGGCATGCATAGGTTACTGAATAAATTCGCTAATACGCGCTTTATTCTAGATAGCGGGTCTACATAAGCACCTAACATCGGTAGTAAAAAAAACAGCAAAAAAAAGAGACCCTAGGGTCTCTTTTTTAGTGGTATTTGCAAATACGCATTAGCTATTGGCTTGCCTAAAGCGTGCAATCAAGGCGTTCGTTGAGCTATCAAAACTGAGGGCTGCATCCGTGTTAACAATTTTATCTAACACTTGGTTGCCAAGTTCTTTGCCT
Source organism: Paraglaciecola sp. QJM3NY_14 (assembly GCF_056173245.1). Lineage (NCBI taxonomy): Bacteria > Pseudomonadati > Pseudomonadota > Gammaproteobacteria > Alteromonadales > Alteromonadaceae > Paraglaciecola > Paraglaciecola sp. QJM3NY_14. The sequence goes on along the minus strand of NZ_CM149664.1, from coordinate 4,283,446 downwards.
AATTCAACGCCCCATTGGTCGAACGAGTTAACACCCCATATTGCCCCTTGCACAAATACCTTGTGCTCGTACATGGCCACAAGAGAACCCAAGGTTTTCGGATCCATCTGTTCAAACAACAAAGTATTGCTTGGTTTGTTGCCTGGCATAGTTTTATGAGTGGCTAATTTAACTCGCTCGGCCTCATCAAGGCCCTTACCTTCAAGGTCTGCATAACACTCATCAAACGTTTTACCCTGCATCAATGCTTGGGTTTGACCAAAGCAGTTTGACGCCAGCATAGCGTGATGGGTGTTGTCTTGGTTCGGCACATTCAATGGCAACATAAAGTCCGCGGGGATCAACAAGGTACCTTGATGAATAAGCTGGTGGAATGAGTGTTGGCCATTCGTCCCTTCGCTGCCCCAAATAATTGGACCAGTGGCGTAATCTACGGCTGTGGTGTCGCCGCTGATATTCTTACCATTACTTTCCATGTCTAACTGTTGAACGTACGCAGGGAAACCACGTAAATAGTGGTAATAAGGTAAAAGAACGTGACTTTGGGCACCAAAGAAATTGATATACCACACACCTAACAATGCAGTCAGCATGGGTAAGTTTTGCTCTGCAGGAGCCGTTTTGAAATGCTCATCCATTTCAAAGGCGCCTTGAAGCAATTGACGGTAATTGTCATAACCTAATGTTAGGGCAATCGGTAAACCGATAGCAGACCATAAAGAGTAGCGCCCGCCAACCCAGTCCCACATAGGGAATATGTTGTCTTCAGCCATACCAAAGTCTGTGGCAGCCTTGATATTAGAAGACACAGCGATAAAGTGTTTGGCGATATCTTGCTGGGTGCCCCCAGCGTTTAAGAACCAGTCTTTAGCCGTTAGGGTATTTTGCAAGGTTTCTTGGGTGGTGAAAGACTTAGACGACATCACGACCAAGGTTTCTTCGTGATCTAGGTTCGCGAGTACATCTTGAATATGGCAGCCATCTACGTTAGCCACAAAATGCACTTTAACGCCATCAAACCAATAAGGTTTAAGCGCTTCAGACATAATTTTAGGACCTAAGAATGAACCACCAATCCCTATGCTTACGATCTGTTTTAGGGCTTTGCCTGTGTAACCTTTACGCTCGCCGCTGTGAATACTGGCAACAAAATCTTTGATTTTGTCTTGGCAAGCAAGTACTTCAGGCATGACGTCTTGACCATCAACATAAACGGGCTCACCTGAGAAGTTACGTAATGCCGTATGTAAAACCGCACGTTTTTCAGTGTGGTTAATGATGTCGCCTTTAAACATCGCGTCGCGTTTCTGCGAGACTTGGCTTTCATCGGCTAAAGCGAACAAGGCTTTTAGTACATCATCAGTGATCAGGTTTTTAGAAAAGTCTAGTTCAATCCCGCAAGCCGTTTGCTGGTATTTACTGGCACGAGAGGTATCGCTGGCGAACCAGTCGCGCATGTGTTGCTGTTTAACATCTTCAGCTAATGAGGCAAGCGTTTGCCAAGTAGGGGTGTCAGTCAGCGCAGTCATGCAGGACTCCTTTGGGTGTTAATTTGATTTTATAAAGTAAAAAAAAGCGCCTAAACAGACGCTCTTTTGATGCTGTTTCTATTACACGTAGCTTTTAAGTAGCGTTTCAAGTTTCACTTGGTCTGCCGCAAAGTTACGAATACCTTCAGACAACTTCTCAGTTGCCATGGCATCTTGGTTCATTTCCCAGCGAAATGCAGCTTCATCAAGTGGCGTACCAGGGGCCGTTGTTGCTCCCGTGTCTTTCAGCTTCACTTCAAGCGGGGCATCGCTGTTAGATAACTCTTCCAACAAACCCGGGCTGATGGTCAAGCGGTCACAGCCAGCAAGTTCGGTAATTTCACCGATATTACGGAAGCTTGCGCCCATAACGACGGTTTTATAGCCGTGCTCTTTGTAGTAATTGTAGATCTTAGTCACTGATTGCACACCAGGATCTTCACTGGCTGCATATTCTGTTTTACCGGTTTTGGCTTTATACCAATCAAGTATACGGCCAACGAAGGGTGAAATTAGGTAAGCACCGGCTTCAGCACAGGCTTGGGCTTGAGCGAAACTAAACAACAAGGTTAAGTTACAATTGATACCTTCTTTTTCAAGGTGTTCTGCGGCTTTAATACCTTCCCATGTTGACGCTAATTTGATTAAGATGCGGCTTTTATCTATGCCTGCTTCTTTATACAAAGCGATAAGCTTGTGCGCTTTTTCGATGCTGGCTTGCGTGTCAAACGACAAACGGGCATCTACTTCTGTAGAAATACGACCAGGAACGATATTCACAATATCAGTCCCTATGGTCACCGCTAGCTTGTCACCAGCATCAATGATCTGTTGGTCAGCGTCATCAGATTGCTCTTTTGCCCAAGCAACCGCATTTTCAAGATGCGAGCGATATTGCTCCATCTCAGCCGCTTTAAGCAACAATGAAGGGTTGGTCGTCGCATCAACGGGTTGATACTTTTTGATCGCTTCTATGTCGCCAGTATCGGCAACAACAGTGGTGATATCGCGTAGTGCTTGTAATTGATTGGACATGCTAACCTCGAATTCATTATGTTGTAAAATTACAACATTTTAATCAACAAATGTATATGTTCTCAAATTTCCTAAGTTAATAGTGGGGCGTGATCGCGTCACTATCAATACTGCCGGCGAATTAAATCTTTATGACGGTATGTGAAGAATAACCAAGATCAGGTGAAAACAAACAGGTAGCATAGAATATAACCCTTGGCCTGCATACGCGAGTAAAACACCTTCAATGTCAGCAAAAATAACCCTATTACAAGAAGACATAAACCAACTGCCTGTAGATGCCTTAGTGCGATGCCAACATTCACAGGGAGATTTTCTCTACCAATCTCATCACGACCAAGATGAGCTTAAGCAAGGTGAGCTTGAGCAAGGTGAGCTTGGGCAACCTGAGCTTGGACAACCTGAGCTCGGACAAAGAGCTGTCATCAAGATCACTCGACCCGCTGATGCGCAGTGGGTAGCCGATGATATGTTGTTGCTAAAAGCCAACTGGGATTCAGCCGCTCCCCAGAAAAAAGCATCGCTTATTGATACTGCGTATCACCAGGTACTTGAGTTTGCGGATACCTCAAACATTCGAAGTGTGGCATTCAATGTATTAGGCGCTGAGAGTGAAATTGATGACGCGACCCTAGCGCAGTTATGCGAGCTGGCCGTAAAACGTGTCAGTGAAGCATCGATTACCTGCAGCAACCTTAGAAAAATTATAGTGTGCGCGCGCAATGAGCAAGAATATCGATACTTAGTCAGTGCATTACAAACCTTGCAACTGCATTAGTATATTCTTAGGCGGAACCGGCTTTGCGACTTAAATTGAATTGCCCCTGCTGCTGTGAATAAATCCACCATTTACAAACTCATTATTAAGATGGGTTGATCCTTGCGGGCAAGAGCTTCACTGTTAATAGAAATTAATAATCAAACTCATCTATTTTAATCGGTTGTGCCTAGCGTAGCTGTTGGTATCATAATGCCATCTGATTAAGAGTAAGGAATTTACATGCTACTTGTTGTATCACCAGCCAAAAATCTCGATTTTGAGAAGCACAGCAATGCACCTTCGTCGAGCCAGCCTGAGTTGCTAGAGCACAGTCAGCAGCTGATTGATCGCAGCCGTAAGTTGAGCCCAGCGCAAATTGGCTCACTGATGAAAATAAGCGATAAACTCGCCGGCCTAAATGCAGACCGCTTCGCAGCTTGGCACACGCCTTTCACCGATGAGAATGCCAAGCAAGCGGTATTAGCCTTCAATGGCGACGTGTACGGTGGTTTAGATGCCGCCAGTTTTAGTGAGCAAGACTTTTCATATGCACAAAAACATATGCGTATCTTGTCGGGGTTGTATGGTTTATTGAAACCACTGGATTTGATGCAAGCTTATCGCTTAGAGATGGGCACCAAGCTAGACACTGAGCGAGGCACTAACTTGTATCAATTTTGGGGGAACATCATCACCGAAAAGCTCAATCAGGCATTGGCAGAGCAGGGTGATAACGTGTTGGTCAATTTGGCCTCTAGCGAGTATTTCACTGCGGTTAAACCAAAAGCATTAGACGGCGAAATTATCGAGCCGGTATTTAAAGATTTTAAGAACGGCCAATATAAAATTATCAGCTTCTACGCTAAAAAAGCCCGGGGCCTGATGGCACGTTATATCATTCAAAATAAAGTCAGTGACGTTGCCAAGCTTAGAGATTTTGACACGGCAGGGTATCGCTTTAGCGAAGAGCAAAGCGCAGGCAATAAGCTGGTGTTCTTGCGCGACGAACAATAACCCCCGCCGAAATAGTCATTTGAGGTAAATCGCTAGCAGCTGTAGCTGGATGACCAATACTGCTAGTGATTTCATTTTTGTCGTGTGGGAGTTACATAGGTGTCTTTGAACCTTAGCTTTTATTAAGTGGGCTTTCACGAGGTAGGTTTTCTCGACGCAGGTTTTCAAACAACGAAGGCTCCCACGGGCGCATGGCCATTAGTAAGCCAAAGTGCTGGCGTTTACTCAATGGCAAACTGGCATCTTCTTGGTTTAGTACCGCAGCCTCTTTGGTTAGTTGATTAAGTTTTCGCTGGATAATATCCACTGATGTCTGTGAGTAACGCCCACGCAGGTAAAATCGAAAAGTCCATGGCTCTTCTTTCTTAGGCGCCATAAATTTCACCATGACCTCACGCTCCATAAATCGCTCTAATGGCCCGCCGGGTATCCATCTAAAATCTTGTGCAATCAGAGACTTATAGTGATTGTTAGGCAGTAAATCGATAATTTTAATGCGATCTAGCTTAGCCAGTAACTGCACACATTCATGAGTGTCGATAGCGTAATGCCCAACGATTTCATCAAAAGTCCAGGCATCGCGCACGCACACGGCAACCAGTAACAATTTAGTGTCAGCCAATAATTCATTTTCTTGTTCTTCGGTGAGCTGAGTCAGTTGCTGGGTTTGCTTTTGGGCGATGATGAATAAGTCAGAAAGGCTCATCTGCAAAATCTCACAAATTTGCTCTAAGCGGTCCAATGCAAAGCTGTTCGTTGAGAAGATGCGTTTTACGTTTGCTTCGCTCATGTCGAGTTTTTCGGCAATGTATTTGTACGTTATCTGATGCTGACGTAGCAACTGCTTTAAGGTGTTGCTGATTTGGCTAATCTGACTCATAAATCCCTTTAAGTAGCGTATTAATATACTTTTGGTTGCGACTGAGTATACATAAACGGTCATTGTTTACACAGGTAATACTGGTGCTTAATCTGTGTCTCGTCTCTTGGCAGCGCCAATAGGCAACAAACAATATCTACTGATAACAATGAAAAAGGATGACCGATGAAACTTATCAATACGCTACTTACCGCGACATTTATATTTGGCACCACTGTTATTGGCGCTGGCAAGGCCAACGCTGCGGGCTCAGTACAGCATAGTGCTCAAGCGAGCAAGCATTCAGCATTAGCGGTAACAGAAGGCGTCGCATCCACTGCCAAAGTGGCCAGTGTTGCCGTGGCAGCACCACTGATCGTTGCTGGTGGGGTGAGTTTGATTACCGGCAGCGTTATTGTCGAAGCCGCTGATAGCATCAAAAGTAGTCATAGCAGCCACAGCCATGCTGATAAAAATACGCAGCTTGAGCCATTAGTCATAAGTGATGCAACTGTCACCGCTGACCCTGCGCCAAACCAGGTCATCGTTATTCAAAACAACAACACGCAAGGTCAATAATGATGACTATGTCTTCTAAACAATGGCTAACAGCGTTAATCCTTACATTCACCTTTTCTTTCACTGCGACAGCGGGCAGCCAAGCGAATAAAGTGGCAACGCATGAGCCAGAGCAGATCGTTCGCTTTGCTAAAAATGTGGAGAAGTACGCGGCCAGCCAAGGAGCAAGAGCATTTATTATTGCTAGAGTGGGCCGCCCGCAAAAAGATCTGCCCAAAGGGATACGCTTCACTCATACGGCGGTGGCTGTATATTCAGATATCACCCTAGATGACGGTGAACTGGTCAAGGGTTACGCGATTTATAATCTGTATCAAAAAAGCGGCGAGTTAGACAAAAGCCAGTTAGTCACCGATTACCCAGTTGATTTTTTTTGGGGCGCTGCTCAGCTAAGCGCAGGAGTGATTATACCCACGCCTGATATGCAAACGCGTTTAATTGACATCATTAGCACAGGTAAAAATGCGCAGTTGCATAACGAAAACTACTCGGTGATTGCTAACCCCATGAACAGGCAACTGCAAAATTGCACCGAGCATACGCTAGACATGCTCAATGCCGCGATTTATCAAACGACAGATATAGATAAATTAAAAGCCAATACCCAAGCATATTTTACGCCCCAGCGTGTGCATACCAGCCGTTTTAAGTTGATGTTTGGTGCAATGCTGCAAGATGATGTGACCACGAAAGATCATACTGGCAAAGTGTCCACCACGACCTTTACATCCATTGCCCAGTATTTAGCTAAATACGATTTGGCCAGTCAGAGCGTTATTTTAGGCAGTGACGGACAAGCAGTAGAAATTATGTCTGGTTCGAAATTTGTGGCCAGTGCAGCGAATTCATCAATATAAGACAAAGCTGGGTTCAGACTGTTCGGCAAATGAAGTTAAGAGAAATGAAAAATAAAAGCACTAAAGTATCGTAATAATAAACTTTCGGTGTAGCTATGCTCAACAAGCATCAATAGGGTTTATTTAGTCTGAACTAAAAGGCATATTCGTCTCACCCCAGCAAGACGCAGGGGTGCAAACAACTAATCAAAGAAGGACAAACACATGACAATTCAAGCACCGACGAAATCATATACATTGGCATCATTAGCAGCATTACTGATTGGCACGGTTGCCTACGGCATCGGCTTGTTCAATGCACAAATGGCGCTGAATGAAAAAGGTTACTATTTGATCATCATGCTCTACGGTTTGTTCTCAATGGTATCCCTGCAAAAAACAATCCGTGATAAAGCCGAAGGCATTAAAACCTCAAGCATGTATCAAACGTTATCATGGGCATCATCTGGTTTTGCTATCGCGTTATTAGCAATCGGCTTATACAACGCAGAATTAGCATTAAGTGAAAAAGGTTTTTACGCCATGGCGTATGTGCTGAGTTTGTTTGCTGCTGTGACAGTACAAAAGAATGTACGTGATAAAGATGCACTGGCGGGCAAACAAGAGGAAGTGCAGCAAACTGAGTTTGCTACAGAGCAAATGAGCTAATATAGAAAAAAGAATATAGAAACTAGAAAATAGCGCTGAGTTAAAAAGCCGAGGGAAGCATATGCTTCCCTCGGCTTTTTTGGTATTTCTAATTCAGTCGCTTAACGTTATGTGATTAACGCAATTGCAAGCAACTCAAGCCTACAACTTACTCGGAAGTTTGCTCCCGGCCTAACAAGGCGAGAGCCGCTTCTTTTGCGGGTTTACCTTGGTACAGCACTTGGTATATTTGCTCGCAAATGGGCATTTCAACCTGGTGCCTTGCAGCCAACTGGTGCACCTCCTTGGTGTTGCGGTAACCTTCAACCACTTGGCCAATTTCTGCAATCGCATCGTCTATGCTTTTGCCTGCGCCTAAGGCCAGCCCGAAGCGTCGATTACGTGATTGATTATCCGTGCAAGTCAATACCAGATCGCCTAAACCAGCCATACCCATGAAAGTTTCTGGTTGTGCGCCTAAGGTGATGCCTAAGCGGGTTAACTCTGCCAAACCTCGGGTAATCAACGCGGTTCTGGCATTGGAGCCAAAGCCTAATCCATCAGCTAATCCAGCGCCGATGGCAATCACGTTTTTCACTGCACCGCCGAGTTGAACACCCACAAAATCATTGTTTTTGTAAACGCGGAAAGAACGAGAGCAGTGTAGCATGTTGGCAAAATCAGTAGCCAACTGTTCATCGGTAGAAGACACAGAAATGGCAGTGGGTAGACCTGCGACCATTTCTTTGGCAAATGTAGGGCCTGAGACAACCGCAAGGGGAATAGCGTCGCCGAGTATTTCTCGGGCCACATCTTGCAACAATCGACCGTTTTCTGGGTCGAGCCCTTTGGTAGCCCAAATGATTCTATGTGCTGGTGTGAGCATGGGTTTAATTTGGCGCAGCAATGCCGAAAAACCATGACTTGGCGTCACGATAAGCAAATCATTGTTAAGGTTAACCGCTTTGAGCAAGTCAGCTTCAATCACTAATGGATCGGGAAATGTAGCACCGGGCAGGTATTTTTGATTGCATCTGGCTGTAGCCATATCTTGCATTTGCTTTGGGTCTCGCCCCCACAATGTAGTGGCAACGCCATTTCTGGCCAGACAAAAAGCAAGGGCGGTGCCATACGACCCCGCCCCTAACACTGAAACTGTTTGTTTCATTGGCTAAGTACTTACGCGTCTAGCTGCGTAGGTGCTTGTTCTTGTGCCTGCTGAGCCGCACGTTTTTGCATGTATGCTGCAAAAATAGCGTCAAAGTTTACCGGCGCAAGGTTAAGAGGAGGGAAAGTACCACGATTGACTAAATTAGAAATCGTTTCGCGTGCATAAGGGAAAAGCGTGTTCGGGCAGAAAGAGCCCAACATGTGCGCTTTATTTTGCTCAGGCATTTCGCCAATCGCGAAGATACCCGCCTGCTGTACTTCACACAAAAAGGCTGTTTCTTCACCTAACATAGCCGTTACAGTGACAGCCAAAACGATCTCGTAGACATTTTCTTCGATCAGCGCACTACGGGTGTCCAAATCTAGTTGAACTTCAGGTTTCCATTCTTTTTGAAAAATCGCCGGTGAATTAGGCGTTTCAAAAGAAATGTCCTTAGTGTAAATGCGTTGAATTGCGAATTGAGGTCCCTGAGCGGCTTGTGCTGCGTCAGCTGGGGTTGTTTGGTTTTCTTCAGCCATTATGCTTCCTTAAATTTTCTGCTTATGCAGAAAGTAATGTATCTAATTTATTTTGTGATTCTAGTGCGAACATTTCGTCACAACCACCTACATGATGCTCACCGATAAATATCTGTGGCACGGTTGAACCACCATTAGCGCGGGTGATCATCTCTGGGCGAAGCTCAGGTTGAACATCCACTTTAAATTCGGTATACGTCACGCCTTTTTGCTCCAACAGGGCTTTAGCGCGGTGACAGTAAGGACAATGTCCTTTGGTGTAAATTTCGACTTTACTCATGTTAAAAATACCTTTTGTTTATTTGCTAATTGGAAGACTCGCGCCTTGCCAGGCGTTCATCCCACCTTTAAGAACGGATACCTGCTCAAAACCTTCCTTCAGCATTTGGTTTGCGGTACGTTTACATGTCATTCCCATTGCACACACAACAATAATGGGTTTGTCTTTTTGTTTTTCAAGGCCGGTAAAATCGCCTTTGGTTACCTGCTCAGGTTTGATCTGTTTCGCGCCTAAGATGTGGCCCTTTTTAAATTCAGCGACAGGGCGAATATCCAGCACCATAGCATCATCTTTATTCATTAGAAGAGTGGCTTCATGGGTGCTTAGCTCTTTTAGTTTTGAAAATGAACTCGCCACTGTGGAGTAAAGTAAAGCTACTAACAAAGCGACGAATAAACCCGCTAAAATGTAGTGATTTGTAGCAAATTCAATCACTTGTTCCATAATTATTGCGCCTCATAGATGCAGTCAGGGTAAAAAAATGAGAGCAAAGTATATAGAAATTATCGCCTAAAACCAGTGGCAGGGCGCATCCTTGGCATAACTTATAAAATAAGCTTTTGTAAACCTACGATTTTTCCATTAATTGGCCGTGACGCGCCACCACACACAGGATAATATGGCGCCTGCGGTGGTAAAGTGCTTACTTGCACTTTGTATTCTATCTATCTGCCCCCAAGTTAACTTTTACAATCTTATTTAGCGGAGACAAACATGAGCCAAAGCAAAAAAACGGTAGCCCTTATTATTATGGATGGCTGGGGTCACAGAGAAGACACCACCAATAACGCTATCGCCCATGCCAAGACTCCCGTGCTTGACCGCTTTACCAAAGAAACTACCAATACCTTGATATCCGCCTCCGGTATGGATGTAGGTTTGCCAGGTGGGCAAATGGGGAACTCGGAAGTGGGTCACGTTAATTTAGGCGCAGGTCGCGTGGTATATCAAGATTTTACGCGCGTAACGAAAGCCATTGAAGACGGGGATTTTTTCGAAAACGAGGTTTTGGTGAGTAACGTCGACAAAGCCATCAAGCAAGACAAAGCCGTGCACATCATGGGGCTTCTTTCGCCGGGTGGCGTTCACAGTCACCAAGACCATATTTTCGCCATGATTAAACTGGCTGCCAAGCGCGGCGCGAAGAAAATTTTCTTGCATGCCTTCTTAGATGGCCGCGACACCCCTCCGCGCAGCGCCAAAGCACCACTTGAAGCTGCCGACAAAGTATTCGAAGAATTGGGCGTGGGTAAAACCGCCACTCTGGTTGGCCGTTACTACGCTATGGATCGTGATTCACGTTGGGATCGCGTCGAAAAAGCATACAAGGTTATCGCTAAAGGTGAAGGCGCGTTCAACGTAGCCAGCGCTATTGAAGGGTTAGAAAATTCTTACAGCCGCGATGAAAACGATGAGTTTATGCAACCTACTGTTATTGGTGATGCTGCGCCAATTGAAGATGGTGATGCGTTAGTCTTCATGAACTTCAGAGCGGATCGCGCCCGTGAAATTAGCCGTCCATTTGTGGAAAAAGATTTCAGCGATTTCGAGAAAGGCGAGCACATCGATTTAAGTGCATTTGTGATGCTCACTCAGTATGCCGAAAGTATTGACGCACCAGCAGCATATCCGCCGGTTGCTTTGGTAAATGTAATGGGTGAATGGTTGGCTAATCACGGCAAGACCCAGTTACGTATTTCTGAAACTGAAAAGTTTGCCCATGTAACGTTTTTCTACAGTGGGGGCAAAGAGGATTTATACGAAGGTGAAGAGCGTATATTGATCCCGTCACCAAAAGTCGCGACATATGACTTACAACCTGAAATGAACTCAACTGAACTGACTGACAAACTGGTTGAAGCTGTTGAATCTGGCAAGTTTGATGCAATCATTTGTAATTACCCTAACGGTGATATGGTGGGGCACACAGGTAACTTCGACGCTGCGGTTAAAGCATGTGAAGCCGTTGATACCTGCATTGGGCGAGTAGTTGAAGCCATCAAAAAAGTCGGTGGTGACTGCTTAATCACAGCTGACCATGGTAATGCCGAGAAAATGGCAGATGAAACCACTGGCCAAGCGCACACGGCGCATACCAGTGAGCTCGTACCGTTTTGGCATGTAGGGCAGGAAACCACAGCCCGTTCAGGCGGCACCTTAAGTGATGTTGCACCCACCATGTTGCATTTGATGGGGATGGAACAACCCGCAGAAATGACCGGCAAGCCTATAGTTACTCTGGTTAAGTAATTCCTTTGCTACCATTGTTGTTATGGTTGAAACAGACAAAAGCACCATGCTTATGGTGCTTTTTGTTTGTTTGCTTGTTACCCATTTATGCCAACGGTCAGTCCAAAGATGAACTACAAGCACTGCAAAAACAGATAAAGCAAAAGCAGCAACACGTTGCCCAGCAGTTAGCAAAAGCGAAAAGTTTACAATCTGATTTAAAGCAAATTGAACTGAAGATCGCCAAAGCGGCGACGGCACTCAATGCCACTGAGCAAGAGCTTAAGGACAATCAGCAAGAGCAAAAAAGGCTTAAAAAACGCCAAAGTGATATTCAGCAAAAATTAGCCCAGCAACAAGATGTGCTAGCCAGACAAATTCGTAGCGCGTTTATGACAGGCAACCATGACTACGCCAAGATGCTACTTAATCAAGAAAACCCAGGCAAGTTCGAGCGCACCATCACCTATTATCAATACCTGAATGAGGCGCGTCGTGAATTAATTGACGAGTTTTTGCTACTGGGTAAAGAGCTGACACAGGTCAATCTAACCTTGATTGAAAAGCAAGACAGCCTACAAAATCTGCTCGATCGCCAGCAAGCGCAACAAGCCACGCTAAATCAAGGGCAAAAGAGCCGTAAGCAGACGTTAAGCAAATTACAGTCTGCCATTGAAAGCGATGCGGCCAAAATTGAAGAACTGCAAGCAAATGAGCAAAATCTACGAAAAGCCATCGCTGAAGCGGAGCGCTTGGCAGCCCAAAAACCGACCAGCTTCGACGGTTTAGCCAAACTAAAAGGCAAATTGTTGAAACCAGCAGATGGCCGAGTGCGCAAATTATTTGGTACAAAACGTGAGGGGCAGATACGCTGGAAAGGCATTATTGTTGAGGGAAATGCAGGCAGTAATGTTATCGCGATCCACCATGGTAAAGTTCTGTACGCTGATTGGTTGCGGGGCTTTGGTTTGGTCACTGTACTCGATCACGGTAATGGCTACATGAGCTTGTATGGCCACAATCAAGCTTTACTGCATCAGGCCGGTGATACCGTGGCCGCTGGTGAGCCCATTGCGCTTGTTGGTCAAAGTGGCGGGCAAACCTCCCCTAATTTATATTTTGAAATTCGCTACAAGGGCGACCCTGTTAACCCCACGCAATGGATTAAGCTTTAATGGGCGCTCTGGTCATATGTTGAACTTTTCATTCCACCTCTGGTGCATATCGCTCTTGCTGACTTTGCTCCCGACTTCGGCGGCGCTAAGCGCGCAGATCGCTATTATCATTGATGACGTTGGCAACAACAGTCATCGAGATGCAGCAGCCTTGGGGTTACCCATTAACGTTGCTATTTCGATTTTGCCTCACAAGCATCTAAGCCAAAAATACGCCCTGATGGCGCACGAGCAGCACCGAGAATTCCTACTGCACATGCCGATGGAGTCGATGGCGGGTATCAAGCAAGAGTCAAACGTGTTGTTGGCCAGTATGAGTGATAAGCGGATTGTGCAAACCTTAAATGATGCGTTTGCCAGTGTGCCCAATGCACTGGGATTGAATAATCATATGGGGAGTCGTTTAACACAGTTAGAAACCCCGATGCGCACCACCATGAGCTACTTACATCGTCACGGGCTCATTTTTGTCGACAGTCGCACAACGGCATTGACCCAAGCAGAAGCTATTGCCAAGCAAACGAAGGTGCCAGCACTGCGGCGACATGTATTCTTGGATAACGACTTATCCGAAGCAAAAATAGAGCGCCAGTTTAATATATTGGTCAAAAGAGCGCGTAAATACGGGCGCTCTCTGGCGATTGGTCACCCTCATATGCAGACGATTGCCTACCTGAAAAAAAGGCTACCAACGTTAGCCCAAGACGATGTACAGTTAATTCCCCTCAGTGCTATGTTGACGCCCCAAGTGGATAACGCTAAACCGCTGCATATAGGTGATTAGCGCAGTAAATTTACACTGAACTTTTTTTCGATTTATATTTAGGAGCCAAGCATGGCCGCTGCAAACCTACTCGCATTGATTGATGACATTGCTACCATTCTTGATGATGTAGCCGTGTTATCAAAAGTGGCTGCCAAGAAAACAGCCGGTGTGTTAGGCGACGACTTAGCCTTAAATGCCGAGCAAGTATCCGGAGTTAAAGCTGAACGTGAGCTTCCGGTTGTATGGGCTGTGGCGAAGGGCTCGTTCTTAAATAAGTTAATTTTGGTACCCTCAGCCTTACTGATAAGCGCGTTTCTTCCTTGGCTTATTGTTGTGTTGCTGGTGATTGGTGGTTTGTATTTATGTTTTGAAGGGTTCGAAAAAGTTGCTCACAAATGGCTGCACAGTGAAGAAGAACGGGAAGCAGAGCATCAGGCCCAATTGAATGCGATTGCCGATCCTAAAGTCGATTTGGTCGCTCTTGAAAAAGACAAGATTAAAGGGGCCATCCGAACGGATTTTATCCTATCTGCAGAAATTGTAGTGATTGTCTTAGGTACGGTACAAGACCAACCGCTCACAACGCAAATCGCAGTGGTCTCGGCACTTGCGATTGCTATAACGATTGGGGTTTACGGTTTGGTTGCAGGGATCGTAAAACTTGACGATGCGGGTTTATACATGCTGAGAAAATCGGTGTCCGGCTCGTTTAATACAATTCAGCGTTTCATCGGCCGAAGCTTGCTAATTATTGCACCTATGTTGATGAAAAGCTTAGCTATTATTGGTACTGCAGCCATGTTTCTTGTAGGAGGGGGCATTGTGGTACATAGCGTGCCTTTCATTCATCACATTGTTGGGGATGTGTTGTATCCAGTTACTGAGAACGGCGGTGCGCTGGCAGGTATTTTACCTGTAGTAGCAGACGGCGTCGTGGGCATTATTGCTGGTGGTTTAGTGTTACTTGTGGTCACGCTAGCAAGCAAGGTCATCAATGCTGTTCGTGGTAAATAATCCTTTGTAAATTTTGCTACTCTGTTGTGCTATTTACTTAAGTTTTAGGAGAGAATGTTAGCAGGGTTTCTTGTGATATCTTAACGTCACATCTTGCATAATCACTATTGGCAGGCGTTGCGACTCACCATTGTAAATGACCAAATTATCGGAATCCTTTTTGCTTTATTCACGTTTTCAATTGTGACGAAAAGAAGGATCATCCCATGCCATACGATTCACATAGAGACCTCCCCGAAAGTGTACAAAATGTGTTGCCCCCTCATGCCCAAGATATTTATCTCGCTGCTTTCAATAATGCCTGGGACGAATACAAAGACCCAGATGATAGACGTGGCAAGCAAGGTCGTGAAGAAGTCTCCCATAAGGTGGCTTGGTCAGCTGTGAAGCAGTCTTTTCACAAAAATGATGATGGCATGTGGGTCAAAAGCAGCTAGGCCATACATAACCAAGAAATACGCTCGTTGCTGATAAACTTATGTCAGCGTAATACATTTGTCGTGGTGATGGTGTTTCATTGGTATCTCTGATGATTTGTCACATTAGTATGATATATCCTATAGTTCTCAATCGACGCACTATATAAAAACAGGTCATACATGAAAAAAACCAAACAATTTTTACTCGCCTGCGTTGCCAGTACTTTACTGGCAACCAATGCATTTGCCGACATCCGCACTACTAACCCTGAGAAAGTCGGTATGTCAGAAGCGCGTTTAGAACGTATCGAGCCCGTGATGCAAGCGTTTGTGGACGAGCAAAAGCTTGCTGGCACACTCACCTTGGTCGCGCGAAAAGGCAAAGTGGTTCACCTTGAAGGTGTGGGTTTTAGGGATCGTGAGGCTAAAACGCCTATGACAGAAGACACGATTTTTCGTATCTACTCCATGACAAAACCTATTACCGCTGTTGCCGCATTGACCTTGTGGGAGCAAGGTAAATTTCAGATGAACGATCCGGTCAGTAAGTACTTACCAGAGTTGGCAAACCTGAAGGTGTTCGCTGGAATGGATGGTGAGAATATGATCCTTGAAGATACCAACAAGGTGATGACCATCAAGCAGCTGTTCACCCATTCTGCTGGTTTCAGCTATGGCTTTAGTCAAAGCCCAGTGGATAAGTTATACCAACAGTCGGCACTTTTTTCCGGTGAAACAAAGCGTGAAGACCTGCTGAAAGAGGTCGCAAAGTTACCGCTTAATCATCAACCCGGAACGAAGTGGAATTACAGCATAGGTACCGACATTATAGGTGCATTAGTGGAACGCTTGTCGGGGCAAACCTTGGGAGAATACTTCGAACAGCATATCTTCAAACCGCTCAAAATGAGTGACACGGGGTTTTATGTGCCGAAAAGTAAGCAAGATCGTTTAGCACAAATTTATGTCATCAATCAGCAAGGTCAAACCGTTCCTATGGAGAATGAACCTCTGGGTGATTACTTGTCTGCCCCTGAAATCGAATCAGGTGGCGGTGGTTTAGTGTCAACCATCGCAGATTACTATACATTCGCTCAAATGCTGTTAAATGGCGGGGAATACAAAGGAAAGCGTATTCTGGGTCGTAAAACCGTAGAGTATATGCGCACTAACCACTTACCAGCGAGTCTGATCCCGTTTGAACCCTCTTCGACAGGTGAAGGTTATGGACTTGCTATGTCTGTTACGGTCGACGAACAGGGCGCAAATACGATGGGTTCTAAAGGCGACTATGGTTGGGCTGGTGCGGCTTCAACTTACTTTAGAATTGATCCAAAAGAGCAAATGATTGTCATCGCTATGACCCAATTAATGCCCTCGAGTTTCTTCTCGTACAATAAGGACTTCAAAAATATGGCTTATCAGGCACTGGTTGATTAGTGCATTGCTAAGCTGAGAGTCACATTATGCAAACTTGTAAGCCACTGTTTTTTCCAGTGGCTTTTTTGTATCACTCGGTGAGTGACTTTTTCGTTGCACTGTCCCATTTTTACGTTGATCACACACTACAAATGATCCAGTAGTACGTTAAAAAATTTGTGACTAATATATTGATAAAGCTCAATTTTGCCCGCATGACTACAGGTATGGTGCGTTTGTAGGCGTGGGTGCAAACATTTTATGGGTATGTGTTTATCAATTTTAATTGGGCGTAATTATTGCAAACCTCGTATGTTAAGAATGCAAATACCCTGAATAAGCAACGAAAGGCGGCAACATGAAAAACGAAATGGACAGTAAATTTATTCTATCAATATTCGAAAAGATCCGTGAAAACGGAGAAAAGAAAGGAGATGGCTACTTTCTGGGTGGCGTCACCGCATTTAGTGACTACGATGGCTACACCATCTTTATGGAAGATCAGCAAGTGAAGCTGCGCTTCGGTTTTCATAACCAGTATCACTTTGATTATGAAAAAGAAGAGCACATGCAGCAATTCGAGAAAAAATTAAACGCCATAGCCAATGATTATTAAACCATAGCGCATACTGGTGCTTGTTAAGCTAACCACTTGATGAGCTCAGCCCTCAACTCAGTTAACACGATTGGCTTAGTCAAATAAGCATTCATGCCAGCAGCTAAGCAGGCTTCTTTATCTCCCTTCATGGCATTGGCGGTCAATGCGATGATAGGCAACGTTGACGCGTAATTACTATGCTGACTTTTGCGGATGGTACGACTCGCCTCATAGCCGTCCATGATGGGCATTTGGCAATCCATCAATATCGCATCAAATTTCGCTTCTGATTCTTCCAAAGTATGAATTGCTTCTTGGCCATTCTCAGCCACCTGTACGCTGCAGTGCAGCTTTTTAAGCATCTCAATAACCACTTGTTGATTAATAAAGTTATCTTCTACCAATAAAATATGTGGCGCTTGGCGATATTTGTTGAGTAGTTTGGTCTCGGGTAGGGCGGTAATGAGCTTGGTGTTATCGCCGTTTTCCAATGCTCCAGTAAACGCTCCTTTGAGTGTCTCTGGCTTAACCGGTTTCGCTATATAACTAACAGGGTCAGCTAGTTGGCTTGACGTACCCTTCTCAAGCCAGTCGTGGGGCGTCATCAATATGATGTGTAACTTGGCAAAGAGGTCGTTGCTGCGGATCGCTTTGGTGAGTTCAATTCCATTAATGCCAGCCAAATTACTATCAATTAATGCGACGTCTATTTTCGTCGTTTTTAGATGCGACTGTCTGAGTGCTTTTAACGCACTTGATGCACTCTCAGCGTGTTGTACCACCATGTTATTTGACGTGAGCCATTTACCTAAAACTGTGCTTAACGTGGGGTTGTCATCTACCAATAAAACTTGCAGCGGCGCTTCGCGCTCAGGAAACAACGGACTAAATTGTATTTGGTTTTCGTTCAACGCTTCAGGCGCTATGGTAAACCAAAAAGTGGAGCCTTGTTGCCACTGACTAGATACGCCGACTGTGCCACCTAAAAGTTCACTCAATTGTTTGCTGATGGCCAACCCGAGCCCTGTGCCACCGAAGTGGCGTGTGGTTGATGAATCAACCTGCATAAATTTAGAGAACAACGCTTTTTGATTATCTTCGTGAATGCCAATCCCGGTATCTTGCACGAAGAATTTAAGTTGATTATCCCCCTCTAGTGCAACCCGCATAATGACTTCACCGTGATGAGTAAACTTGATGGCATTACCTAATAGGTTGTTCAAAATTTGCCGTATACGACCGGGATCGCTTGTTATCCATTGGGGCACATCCATCTGCAAATCGAACACGAGCTCAAGCCCTTTTTGTTGGGCGCGACTAGCAAATGTATCAATAATATTGCCCAACAAAAGATGTAGATCAAAGTAGATAGACTCAATACTTAATTTGCCTGCCTCGATTTTAGAAAAATCTAGGATATCGTTGATCAGTAACAATAAAGATTCACTACTACTGTGCACCAATTCAGCAAAATGACGCTGTTTGTCGGTTAATTCAGTGGCTAGCAATAAGTCGTTCATACCAACGATCCCATTGATAGGAGTACGTATTTCATGGCTCATGTTAGCCAAAAATTCGCTTTTCGCGCGGCTCGCTTCTTTGGCTTGCTCTTCGGCTTTTTTCATTTCGGTGATATCTTGAAAAGCGCCTCTCAATACAACAGGTCGACCGTTTTGATATTCTGCATAGCCAACAGCTCGGACCCAAATATGTTTACCTTTGGCCGTAATAAAAGGAACCTGCAGATCCCACTTTTTGCCGGCAGCTATGGAGCTATCAATGGCTTTTTGCACTAATGGGCGAACATCCTCAGGATAAAACTTCATCGCGCTGGAGAGGTCTACATCTGAACCGACCGGTAATTCATGAATCCGGTAAACTTGGTCTGACCAAGTGACTTCATCGGTCTCAAGATTTAAGGCCCAACCTCCCAGATTAGCCATTTCGCCTGTGGTTTCTAGTAAATCTTGTTGGTGGCGGCGCTCTTTTTCAAATTGCTTAATTTGGCTGATATCTCGGCCAACGAGTAAGTAGCGTTCTACCTGATTATCGGGTGACATGACCCCGGTAACCGTGACCTCCATAGGAACTTGAACATTGTTTTTGGTTACGAACGTCCACTGATTTTCATCCACTTGCCCTTGAGAGGCTAGATAGAAGAAGGCGTCGAGTGATGAACCTTGTCGCTGGGTGCTGACTTGCATGAAATCAATCAGCTCATTTTGCATCATAAACTGCTGAATATTGCCGCTTTGTTTTAGTTCTGCTTTGGTATAGCCCAGTGCTTTTTCTACAGTTTGATTGCAGGTCAGTATTTTGCCTTGCGCATCACATGAAATCATTAACAGGTGAGCACTATCAAGTATGGCTTTTTGAATCTTATTGGCTTTAAGCAGAGCTAACTCTGCATTTTTCTGCTCGGTGATATCACTTTGGATGGCAATGAAACCGTTAAACTTGCCGCCTAGGTACATAGGGTGACTATTGATTTTCAACCAAATATGCTCGCCGTCTTTGCGATAGTTGAGAATTTCCACATTGAATCGTTCTCGTTTTTCAACGGCACTGCGCATAATGGCTATTTTGTCAGGGTTGCTTTGCGAACCTTGCAGCACGTGGCCAGGGTTTTTACCTAAGATTTCCTCAAGGTAATATCCTGTGATACGAGTGAAGCCCGGGTTGACCCATTTTATTTTGACGTTCTCGTCCGTGATGATGACAGCGTTGTCAGTTTCTCGTAAAACTTTAATAAACAGTTCGTTGCTTTGCAGCCCATTTTCCAACCATTGCTGGTGTTGCTTCTGTGCACCAATGTCGTAATTTACTCCGATAATCTTCGCCACATTGCCCGTTGGGCTGCGCAATGGCCTAGCAAAGGCGCGCATATGCCGAGTTTCGCCACAGGGAGTAATAATACGAAAGGCAATATCAAGTTTAGCAATCTTCGTTAAAGAATGATTTAAGGCACTCAGCGCTTCTTCTTTATCGTCAGGGTGAAGCAAATCACTCCACTGACTTAATTCACCACTAACGACCTTGGGGTTGCAACCATATAGCGTATACATTTGCTCGTCCCATATGAGTTTTTGCTCATCAAGGTTGAACTCCCAAATACCAATTTGAGCCACGGTAGTGGCTACGTTAATGCGGTGAATGATGTCGTAAATTTCATTGCCCGAAGGAGGGCGAACATTGTCTGGGTCAATCGTGACGACGTATGAGGAGTCATCATCAAGCCAATCAACAGATTTAACACTGGCTTGTGCTATGAGGTATTCGCCGCTTGCAAGTGTGCATTTGAATATGCCCTCAAGCAGCTTGTTGCCCTTGGCTTCTGAGTAGAACAGATTATTATTCAATGCATGATCATTGCTAGAGTAAAAATTCTCCAATAACCGCTCGACCGGCATATTAATCAACGATTTGCTGTCTAGCCCAAACAGCTCGCAAGCAGCTTCATTCGCAAACAATACGATTTGATCTTTGGTTATGTGCAGTGTCGCGCTACTTACGGCTTCTAATCCACAGTAGTACGCGTCTAGCAGGTTTAGTCGTGGCATATATGTTCCGAATAATTAAGATTCTACCGTTTTGTTCGAGCTTGGACGTATTTCTTAACGGTACAGGCAAGCGCCAAAAAAAATCCATTTCAATACATATAGAGTAAAGTAAATGAAAATATATACCCAGTTAAATAGGCGCTGTTTAACGTTGGTGTACGAAATTTGGACTATATGGAGTATTTTAATCACGAAACGGTCACTAGCAATCAGTCTTTAGTCGATTACAATAGCCGACACTTTTGATCCACCGGAGCCGACCTTGAGTCCGTCTTTCGTTCAAGCCCCCACGTTTACGCTTGCATTTTTTCATCCTCGGTTTTGGCTAACCTGGGTGGGGATCGTTTTATTGTATGCAATATCTTGGTTACCCTATCGTCTACAAACCTATGTTGGCAAAGGGCTAGGAAAGCTGTTGTTGGTATTTGCAAAGAAACGCGTAAACATTGCTAAACGAAATTTAGCATTGTGTTTTCCCGATTACACACCTGCGGCACGCCAAAAAATACTTGATGCCAATCTTGATAACGCGGGCATGGCGATCCTTGAGGCCAGCATGGGGTGGTGGTGGCCGACTTGGCGTATCGAAAAAATGAGTGAGTTTGAAGGATACGAGCACATCGACGCTATCTTGGCTAAAGGTAAAGGTGTTTTGGCGTATGCGATTCATAATATGAACTTAGAGTTTGCCGTGCGTGTGGCAGGGCTTCGAAACCCCTCTGTGGCTTTTTATCGCAGACACAACAACCCGCTAATGGAGTACATGCAATACCACGGCAGAAACCGCTCAAACAAATATATGATACACAAGCGAGATGTACGCGGGCTCATTCAAGCGTTGAACGAGGGAGAAGTGTGCTTTTACCTACCTGACCAAGATTACGGCCGCACTAAATGTGAATTTGCCCCCTTTTTTGCGGTAGAACACACCGCCACCACAACCGGCTCTTTGTTATTTGCAAAAGAAGCGAACTGTGAGACCGTATTTCTTGCGCCGATTAAAACGGCCAGCGGTTACAAAATTAAAGTGGTCCCAGGGCTGGAGAATTTTCCCTCTGGTGACGATAAAGAAGATGTAGCGCGAATGAATAAAATGGTTGAATCACTCGTTTTAGAAGCGCCCGAGCAATATTTGTGGATGCACAAACGGTTTAAGACGCGTCCCAACAAGAGCGACCCGTCGCTTTATGACTAATATCCCGCTGGGTGCGTTGCGGTTTAATTTTAGCGTACATTTAATCAAGTGCAGTTTTGATAAGTAGGCGATGTGAGTAACAAGGTATCCATGAAATACAATCCCAGTGAATCTCAGTCATTTGTATGGTGGCGCCACGCGTTATTGGCGCTAGCGCTTATATTAATTGCTGTGTTTGTGATTGTACTGCAACAAATAAATGTGAATGCGCCCATTCCTGAAGGGGGAGAAGGCCCTAAATCCGTGTCGCAAAACATGACTGATTTTTACGCTGAGTACCGCTTGTCGTCTCGCCACCCCAGAGAAGAGAGCATCGGCGATTTCGTTAATGTGGTGAATATATCCGATACGCCCCTGGCTGAACGTTTGAAAAGAATGGAAAGCCTGCAAAAGCCATTACCTGCTAACTGGGTTGGGGAATACAAACACCGTTCTTTTAAAGCCGGTAGTACCCTGCGAGACAGCATCATTACTTATGCGCAATCTGAAGGGATGCAAGTGATTTGGGAGCTTAACCGGGATTTTATTATCAAACACCCCTTTCAAATTGATAACTCAATTGTAGGTAGCCTAGACGAAATCGGCCGGGCGATTGATAGCAATTTTGACGGAACCGTCAAAACCTATGTGTGCCCAAAGCAGCGATCTTTGGTGATTACCGACGTCAACAGCAAGTATCTGCAACAGAACTGCAAAGTCGTAAGTTAATACCTCAAACCTATGTTTGTTTCACAAAGACCTGCTGCCAAATTCGATTCACACCATCGCGTAAATCACTAAACTCACTGGCATCTGGTGCCTGGTCAGCTTGTTGAAGTACTAACCTGTGATTAGTATTACGGTAGGTTAAATAGGCATCATTGAGTAGCTGGGTGTCTTCAACGCTTAATAACCCACTTGATTGCAGTTGTTGCAAAATTCTTACGTTGTCTGGCCATTTGGTTAGCCCAGGAAATTCACAGGCATAAGCCAACACATAATACTGAACGATAAATTCAATGTCGGCGATCCCACCGAAATCCTGCTTTAAATCAAATCCTGACTTGGTTGATGAGCCCAAATGCTTGCGCATTTTCTCACGCATACTAGCAACGCTCTCTCGCAGTGGCCCAAGGTCACGTTTTTGGGCGAGTATTTGATGGCGCACCACCGAAAATTCTTGGGCAAGGCTAGGGCTGCCCACAATAAAGCGAGCGCGAGTAAGCGCTTGGTGCTCCCACGTCCATGCTGTTTGAGTTTGGTATTCGCTAAACCCATCAATATGGCAAACCAGCAATCCTGCATTACCAGAGGGGCGCAATCGCATATCAACTTCATACAACTGACCCGACGCGGTCTTAGTGTTGAATAAGTGTAAGATCCGTTGTGCAAGTTTAAGATAAAACAACCCAGATTCTATGGCTTTCGGGCCGTTGGTTGGCGCTCTGCTGGTGCAATTATGCAGAAAAACCAGATCGAGATCAGAACCATATCCCAGCTCATATCCCCCTAACTTACCGTAACCAATAACAGCAAAGCCGCGACTGAGCATATCGTGTTGCTCGTTGGGCAGATCAGCGTAATCGGGTTCACCGTATTTTTCGGTCATTTGTTGCCATGCCAAATTAACCACTTGCCTGACAATACTTTGGGCTAAGTAGGTAAGGTGGTCACTCACCTTCATCACAGGTAATGCCCCTGTAATATCGGCGGCGGCAATTTTCAGCTGCTGGCACAGTTTAAATTGGCGCAAGGCTTCCATTTGCTGTTCAAGGTCTGTTTCATCAATGCGCAACATGGCCAATCTAAGTTCAGCGCTATATTCGGTCAGCTGCGTCGGGTTAACCAACTGAGCAGGATTAAGCAATTCATCCAGAAGCAGCGGAAAGCGGCTGATCTGCTCAGTTACCCACGGGCTGGCAGAACATAAGCTCACCAATTGCTTTAACGCCCCTTGGTTTTCAAACAGCAAATCTAAGTAGGCTGTGCGCCCATAAATAGCGCGAAAAACCTGTAAGCAACGATTTAGGCTATGACTTGCTGCGTCTGGTGCTTGTTGCAAAATAATCAGCAACAACTGAGGTATCAGTTTGTTTAAAATGTTTTCGCCACGCTGACCAATGCGACTCGCACTTAAGTTATTACCAAAGGCCACAAGTGATGAATTAAACAGTTCAGCTTGCTCGGTGGAGAGCCAAGCACTGAGTATTTCCAATTGCTCTTCAGGTGCTAAAGGTAATAACCATAAGTCTTCTAGGGGGGAAAGGATGTCATCGTCTTTGACAAGTTCAGGCGCGGCATCTTCACCAATTAACAATAGGAATTGTTCATGAATAAGGTGTGTATGTTCCCTTAGCTGCTGCGTAAAGTGTGAATAATCTTTTAGCCCGAGTATGGTGATTAAGCGCAATTCATCGATATCGTTGTCGGGAAGGACTTGGGTTTGCTTATCGTCAAATTGCTGTAAACAGTGCTCTACCTTGCGCAGCCATAAATAGCTGTTTTTCAATGCACTGGCGTCGTCCTCAGGCAATATTTCCATATCAATCAGGACCTGCAGATTATGCAGCAACCCTTGTTCTTGTAGTGCAGGCTCTCGACCGCCACGAATAAGCTGCAAACTTTGCACAACAAATTCGGCTTCACGAATACCGCCTTGGCCAAGCTTAATGTTGTTACTAAGTTGACGTCTGCGTACTTCTTTTTTAATCATCGCTTTCATCTTGCGAAGTGAATCTAGCGCACTGTAATCCAAGTAACGGCGATAGATAAACGGCCTCAGTATGTTGGCAATTTCTGGGTAGTAAGTGGCGTCAGGGTTTAGTATTCGGCCTTTCACCATGGCGTAGCGTTCCCACTCGCGACCTTGTTCTTGGTAGTAGTCCTCCATAGCGGCAAAATGCATCACCAGAGGGCCACTTTCGCCAAAAGGACGCAGGCGCATATCGACCCGATACACTTGGCCATCTACGGTGATTTGATGCAATGCTGTGATCAGTTTTTGCGCTAGTTTAGTAAAAAACTGCTGGTGCTCGATAGACTTGCGGCCACCTTGGGTCATGCCTTGTTCTGGATAGGTGAAAATCAAATCGATGTCTGATGAAAAGTTAAGTTCACGGCCACCGAGTTTACCCATGCCGATGATGTACATAGGTTGTTCGCCCAAATTCCCCATGGGCAAACCAAAGCGTTTAGATAAGTCATTTTTCAGCCATAAGCTGGCGTGTACGATAAGCGCTTGAGATAATGCCGACACGCGTTTAAGTGATTCTTCAATCGTTTGGGTGTTGGTCACGTCGGCCCATGTGATAAGGGCCATATGTAAATGGCGAAACAAGCGCAACGTTTTATGTAGCTGATCTTCAGTGGTAACGTGTTCTAATGCAGCATCCAGTAAAGCGGGGTAATCTGGTTGCTGGTTATTGTCTTCGAGTAATGAAAGTAGCTCACCCACGAAGCTCGGGTGCTGAATACATTGACGCGCCACGAAGTCGCTCAAACCGAACACTCGACATAGTTGCGCTTTATGCACTTGCCATTGGGCCTCAAATAAATCGTGCTCTGACAGCGCCTGCCAATGGCGCTCCCCTATCACTAACAGTGCTTGAGGGAAAGGGGATATTTGTTGAAGGTTTTGCATACAGAAGGCCTATTTGGGGATCCGTAATGACGACATTACTTTTCGGATAATATAAACGCTAACACTCAGTCTTATCAACGGTCGCGAGAGGTGCAGCGTCAGTCTCAAACGGGCTAACCAGCCTACCACTGACTAACTGTACTTTTTTCGCTTTCGTAAGTTTTTTTACCCACAGTTCCATTTTTAATGCATCAGAGTGATCAACTAACTCAACGGCGTAAATCATCTTCAGTGGGCCTTTACCTCGCAAGGCTTTTGCGCACAGCGGGCCGCTACTATTATGCTGAGCAAAACGCTTGCTCAAGTCCTTACAAATGCCAGTGTAATAATGCTGATATTTGTTTTCAATGATGTACAGAAACCAAGGTTGCACGTCGCGTATGACATCCTGAATATGAAAACGGTAAAGTTTCACATATAAACGCCAACCATAAAACAAAAAAACAAATCGTGTGGCCCAAAGCCCAAAGCCCAAAGCCCATGACGCAGGACAATGTAAATTAACGTAAAGTCTCACGCGATGGCTGTAAATTTAACCTCGCCTTAACCCATGGCTGATTACCCTTCGCGCATTCGATGACGTCAATACGGTTAAATCATGTACCTCTACAAGCCTATGGCGATGCTATTAATCGCCGTTACCTGCGGGTTGGCCGCGTGCAGCAGTCAACCTAGCTACAAAGCCAAAGATACTGAGCAACTGCTTAAACAGCACGAGCAGTGGCAATACACTCAGCAAAATGCACAGCAGGTTACTTATCTAACCGATCTGATTAGCATTGACGAACTTAAGCCGATTATTGCCCAAGCATTGGCGAATAACCCATCTTATAACCAAATGCGGGTGGCCTTGAAATTGGCTTATGCACAACGTCAAGTCACGGCGGCGAACCAATGGTTTAATGTGAATGCAGACGTTAACGCTCAGCGCAGCGAAGATGAAGGTACGCAATATTCATCATCGTTAGGTGTGAGCTGGGAAGCCGACGTATGGCAAAAAAATGCTGACAGCGTTTCGGCTCAAGACATGACTATTGCAAGTACTCAAGCGGATTATCAAGGTGCGCGCGATACGCTGGTGGCCAGTGTCATACGCACTTATCTGAACATCATTTTACGCCAAGACCTACTCGATATTGAACAGCAGCGCTTAGTGATGCTCGAAAACAACGAGCAAAGCATAATCGAGCGTTATCAACTTGGGTTAGGTGATTTAGAAGCGCTTGATACGGCTAGCACCAGCACGGCTTCAACGAGGGCAACCATCGCTGATTACGTTGAACAAATTGCTCAGTCAAAACGCGCTATTGAAGTGCTATTGGGGGTTGATACGTTGGACGATCTCTTCGTCTCATCAACAATGCCTAATGTGCTGCAACCCTTGGCTAACCTCCCTGTACAAGATTTGTCTCGTCGTCCTGATCTACAAAGTGCGTTTTATCAAATTGAAGCAAAGCGATATTTGGTGGATGTATCTTATAAAGCCCTATTACCGTCAGTTACTTTATCGGCATCACTGAGCGATTTAGCCAATACACCCAGCGAAGCCTTACTGAAGAGTCCGTTGTGGACGTTATTGGGTAATTTAAGCGCACCGTTATTTCAAGGGGGCGCACTTCGTGCTCAAATTGATATCGCAAAACTCAATGCCGAACAGGCATTTTGGAACTATCAAGACACACTATTAACGGCCGTTAACGAAGTAGAAAATGCCTTAGGTCAAGAGCAATCCCTTAAGACCCAGCAAGCGCAAATCAACAGTGCATTGCAAAGCGCCCAGCGCAGCTTCAGTAACTATCAAAGCAAATACCAGCAAGGTTTAGTCGACATTTTAGACTTACTCACAGTGCAACAAACTGTGTATGACCTGCAAGCTCAACTAGCACAACTTAATTACACCCTACAAACCAATCGCATTGATTTAGGCCTCGCACTGGGCCTTGGAGTATCTTCATGAAAATTTCGCCAACCCCAATCCTGGTCACTGTTGTTGCAGTCGTGTGTATTGGTTTAGCCATTATGTATAACGGCTACAAAATGGCCGAGAGCGCTAATGCGCCGCGCCCAGCAGAGACGAAGGTTAGCGCACCAAACGTATCCGTGGTGCTCGCCACCCCCGGTCATTATCAGGCCTATGTCACCGGGCACGGTGAAGCACAAGCTCACTGGGCACTCACGCTAAAAGCGCAGGTGCAAGGCGAAGTGATTGACATGAGTTCACAGTTCGCCACAGGCAATATCGTCGAAAAAGGCACCGTGTTAGCTACGCTTGACAGCACCCAATACGCCCAAGCGCTGGCTAGTGCGAAAGCCACACTGGCAGAGGCGGAACTTGCTTTACAGGAAGAAAAAGATTTAGGGACACAAGCCAAACGTGAATGGCAGCGTTCAGGCGTTACCCAAGCGCCAAGTTCACCCTTGGTATATCGCACGTTACAACTAGAGGCAGCCCAGGCCAATGCTGATAACGCCATGTTTGCATTAAAAACGGCCCAGCGCGATGAAAGAAATACGCATATATCAGCCGCCTTTGACGGCGTTATTTTAAGCCGAGATATCGATTTAGGCAGCTACGTAAATATTGGCGATACCATCGCCACACTTAACAGCACGGATAAAGTGGAAATAGCCGTGCCTTTATCTTTAGCCCAGTGGCAAAATTTAGGCCGTGAATTGGCTGCGCCTGTCACTTTGCAAGATGTGACCACGGGCACACGTTGGACAGGCTATATTGCCCGTTTCGAACAGCATTTAGATGCTAACTCCCGTCAGCGCAACGTGATCGTGGCCCTAGACAAGCCCTTTGAACAGGCGACTCCTTTGCTGCCTGGAACGTTTTTATCAGCTGAAATTACAGGTAAAACACTGAGTAACGTGTTGAAGTTGCCTGCTTCTGCGGTCTCTCAAAATGGACAAGTCTGGTTTGTAAATGAGCAAAATATTTTAGTTAATGTGATGGCTGATAAAATCTTCGAGCGGGGTGAATACGTCTACATCAAGCCTATTGATGGCGTTAGCGAAGCCAAGGTGGTGACTCGCCCGTTGGTAAGCTATCTAGCCGGCATGCAGGTCACGCCTTTGGTTGAGCCTTCAGCGGCGGAGAAGCCGTTAGCGGTAGAAAGCAAGCAATCAGCGACGGAGAAGCCTTCAGCGGTAGATAAGCCTTCAGCGATGAACAAGGAGCAGACGTTATGAGTCAGCATCAATTGCCTTCATCATCGGGTAATAACAATCCGTTGCACGGCATTATCGCTTGGTTTGCTAATAACTCAGTGGCGGCTAACTTGTTACTGGTCAGTGTGATTGTGATGGGGGTTATGTCTCTTTCAACTTTACGCAAAGAGGCTTTTCCCAGTCTTGAACCAGACAAAATATCAGTCTCTGTGACGTACGACAGCGGTGACGCATTACAAGCCGAAGAGGGCATAGCGCTAAAAATAGAAGAGGCGCTGGAAACCGTGCCTGGCATCAAGCGCATTACCTCAACCTCTGACGCCACCGGGAGCCACGTGAGTATCGAGAAGAAAACTGATTATTCGCTCGATGAATTACTCACAGACGTTAAAAACCAAGTGGATGCCATCAATAACTTCCCTGCAGATGCAGAGCAGCCGGTCATCGATAAATCCAGACGCCAAGATCACGCCTTAACGATACAGCTATTTGGCGATACCGACCGTCATACTTTACAAACCCTAGGGGAGCTACTTAAAGCGGATTTACTCGCTCAGTCCGGCATCAGCGATGTTGAACAAAAGGGGGTGCTAGACCCCATGATGTCAGTGGAAATAGACGAAGGGAAATTGCAGGCGTATGGCCTAACCATCAGCGACATTAGTGATGTGATCAATCAAGAATCTTCAAGCCCGTTGTCAACGAGCTTGCGTGACAGTAGCAAAATTATTCGCTTGAAAGCCGCTAATCAGGCTTATTGGCAAAGCGACTTTGCCAATATTGTATTGTTAACCACACCAAGCGGCGCGCAAATAAAAATGGGTGACGTCGCTAAGGTGACGGATACCTTTGCTGAAGACGCAAACTCATTAGGGCGATACAACCAACAAAACGCGGTGGCCATTGAAATATTAATGGACGACAACAGCGATATTACCGCCATTGTTGAGCAAGCGCACAGCGTGATCGACAATTGGCACGAGCGCGGGTTATTGCCACAAAACGTTGAACTCACTAGTTGGTACGACAAAAGCACCATGATCACCGAGCGCCTGTCGTTGCTGACCAAAAATGCGGTTACAGGCATCATGATGGTATTCGTTATTTTGGCCATATTTTTGAACGTACGAGTGGCACTTTGGGTGGCGGGTGGCTTGCCGTTTGTATTTTTCGGCACCTTGTATTTTATGACTGACACCTACGCTGGGCTGACCATCAATGAAATGACCACCTTTGGCTTCATTATGGCACTAGGCATAGTGGTCGACGATGCTGTTGTGGTTGGTGAGAGTGTGTACAGCACGCGCAGGCAGCACGGCGACAGTCTCAACAACACCATTTTAGGCACAATGAAAGTAGCCGTACCGACCATATTTGGTGTGCTCACCACGGTAGCTGCCTTCATGGCGTTATCGAATGTATCAGGGCCGTTAGGGCAAATTTACGCTCAGTTTGCCACCGTGGTGACGATCTGTTTGCTGCTTTCAGTGGTCGAGTCGAAACTCATCTTGCCTTCGCACTTAGCGCACATTGATACCGAGCGCCAAGTAAAAGCAGGCCTCAGTGGTTTGTGGTCCAAAGTGCAGCACGGCGCCGATTACGGTTTAAATTGGTTTAGTGACACTATTTATCGCAAGGTCATCGAGTATTCATTGCGTTTTCGCTATGCCGTGGTGGCAGGGTTTATTGCCTTTTTGATTTTGGTGATTGGCATGCCGATGACAGGGGCTGTTAAGGTCGGCTTCTTTCCAAGTATTCCTGGGGATACAGTCAGCGCAGATTTAGTCATGCAAAATGATGCGGCGTTTGGTCAAACCAACACTAATTTGTTTATGCTTGAAAAAACGGCGCTACAAGCCGAGAAAAACCTGATGGCTAAACTTGATAGCCAAGAAAGCGAAATCACTAGTTTGCAGGTCGTTAGCAGCGGTGATACCAGTGGTAGTGTAACGGTTGAATTGATCAGTGGCGGCGCATTTAGCGCCAGTGAGTTCGCCAAAGAGTGGCAGCGTTTATCCGGCACTCCCCAGGGCAGCAAAAAGCTGCAAATTCTAGCCACCCGCAAGATGGTTGATAACTTTAAGGTTGAGCTCAAAGCGTGGGATGACGAGACCGTTATGGCGGCAGGTGCATTATTCAAAGAGCGCCTTGAAATCACCCCAGGGGTGAATGGCATTGACGATAACTTCAATCCCGGTCAGCCACAGTTAAAGTTCACTCTGAATGCGCAAGGCCGAGCACTAGGCATGGACACCGCCAGCTTGTCGCAGCAGGTATTGCAAGCCTTCGGTGGTGCGATAGTACAGCGTTACCAACGTGATAAAGATGAAGTGAAGGTGAGGGTGCGTTACCCAGAGAATGCTCGTCAAACCCCAGCCGACATCATGCAGTCGCGCATTCGTTTACCGGATGGCACTGTTGTGCCCTTAGTGAATGTCGCCACCATAAGCAGTGAATATCAGCAGGACGAAATTACCCGCATCGACGGTTTACGGGCTATTTATTTAAGCGCCCAAGTGGACAAGAATGTCATCGCATCGAATGTGTTAGTGGATAACTTACGCCGTGATTTAGTACCGGAATTAACCGCTCAATTCCCAAACTTAAACGTGTATTTTGCCGGTGAAGCAGAGCAGCAAAGCGAAACTACCAGTTCCATGAGTACTATGTTCATTGCGGCATTGTTGGTCATTTATGTGCTTTTGGCGATACCGCTCAAATCGTATATTCAACCCATGCTGATCATGGTGGCGATCCCTTTTGGTATTGTAGGGGCGATACTTGGTCATTGGTGGAATGACTTAACCATTAGCATATTGTCACTAAACGGTATTCTTGCCTTAAGTGGGGTGGTGGTGAACGACAGCTTGCTGCTGGTCTCGCGTTTTAACGAATTGGTTAAAGAAGAAGGCTTAAGCGTGCATGATGCAATTGTAGCGTCTTGCACCAGTCGTTTACGAGCCGTGCTACTCACCTCGGTGACTACCTACGCCGGTTTGGTGCCTTTGTTGGGGGAAACATCCATGCAGGCGCAATTTTTGATTCCGGCCGCGGCGTCGCTCGGTTACGGGATCTTGTTTGCCACTGTTATTACCCTTATCTTGATCCCTGGTTTACTGATGATTCAAATAGACGCTAAGCGAGGCATCATTAACCTACTGACCTTATTAGGGCTTAGGGCCAAACCCGATACTGAATCAGCATCTACCCCGGCACATTCCTAATCTGATTCGAGTGGACACCCCTAGGTCGTAGCAAGCTGCGCGCCTAGGGGCTTGTTTTCTGTTAGGTCTTAAATTCTACGGCTTCTTTACAACCGATTTAAAATAAACCATATTGTGGGCACACTACATTCAGTTT
The DNA here is from genome assembly GCF_056173245.1 of Paraglaciecola sp. QJM3NY_14. Classification (NCBI taxonomy): domain Bacteria; kingdom Pseudomonadati; phylum Pseudomonadota; class Gammaproteobacteria; order Alteromonadales; family Alteromonadaceae; genus Paraglaciecola; species Paraglaciecola sp. QJM3NY_14. Next base: position 4,251,689 of record NZ_CM149664.1, on the reverse strand, counting down.
GAAGACATATGCTAGAACAACTCGGTTTTGCCCAAAAACAACGACTTGCTTACATCGATTTTTGTTTACTTTTTAAAGGCGCGATATATCGCCAAGATCTCATAAGCCGATTCGAAGTGGGTTTGTCAGCAGGCTCTCGGGATTTCAATATTTATAAAGAACTTGCCCCTAAGAATATGCGCTACCACAGTATTGAAAAACGCTATGTGCAAACCGAACAGTTTCAGCCGGTATTTGAACATGACGCCACGCGAACGTTAGTGAAAATGGCTAACAACATATCCGATGGGTTTGATGGAATAGGGGATGTGCACTACCCAGTAGAGTCGCCATCAAACCTCAATGTACCCAATATCTTTATTGTTGCGCGTTTAGTGCAAGCCATTTTGAACAAAAAAGCAGTCAGTGTGATTTATACCTCACTTTCAAGTGGCTCAGGTGCCAGAGAGTTAGTACCACACTCTATTGTCGATAATGGCCTGCGCTGGCATGTACGCGCTTTTGATCGTAAAAGCCAAAGTTTTCGAGATTTTGTGTTAACCCGCATCAGTAAAGTAACGATAAAAGAAGCCGGTAAAGAGGACGAGCAGGCATTGGCTGACCAAGAATGGCAGCGCCTCATTCCTCTGCAACTTGTGCCTCACCCCAAGAACGTTAAATATGCCACGGCGATTGAAATGGATTACGGCATGGAAAACAGCCAACTATTGATCAATGTACGGGCCGCAATGGCCGGGTATCTGCTTAGGCGCTGGAACGTTGATTGCACTGAGCGTGGTGTACTTGAAGGCGCAGAATATCAGTTGTGGTTACAGAATCGTTTTACCTTAAACAAAGTCGATAATTTGGCCATCGCGCCAGGATATTTGAACTAAATGACACCTAACAGACTCTTCAGTGTACAAGTGTTCGCTGAAACACTACTATTGTTTGGTCATTTAACGCTTGAGGTTTTTGCATGCAACAACAGGTGCCACCCACAATTCATCTAAAGCCGTACACAATAGTGGAGGAGTGGCTAAATGCGCTCAGCCATGGCATAGGATGTATCGCGTCTATCGTTGGCTTGGTGTTCTTATTATCTCGCGCCGCTGATACCTTGGCGCAAGTGGCTGCGTTAATTTATGGGGCATCGATGATAGCGATGTTTCTCTCTTCTACTTTGTATCACGCATTTTCAAACCCCAAAGCGAAGTCCGTGTTAAAAGTGATTGATCACAGTGCTATTTACTTATTAATTGCAGGCACCTATACACCCTTTATGTTGCTTGCTGTTGGTGGCTGGGTGGGGGTTATTGGTATCTCGCTCATATGGGCCTTAGCCGCTATTGGTGTTGGCTTTAAGTGTTTAGCCGCAGGGCGATTCCCAAAAATATCTGTCGCAACCTATTTATTAATGGGCTGGTTAGCAGTCTTCTTTATTTACCCTTTGTATATGTCGCTGCCCACTGAAGGGCTTTGGCTACTGATTGCGGGCGGCCTTTGTTATAGCATTGGGGTGATATTTTACGTGGCGAAGAAAATTCGTTATACCCATCCGATATGGCATGTGTTTGTGACGGCTGGGTGTATTTGCCACTTTTTCTCAATTTATTATTACGTGGTGTAGCAACCGTGTTTAACAACCGTGTTTAGCTTTCAATCGTGTTTAACAACCGTGTGCTGACTGTATTGGCAGGCACACTTTTCATACCAGGCGCATAACTTTCTAAGCCTTTATCTGTATAGGCGTTGCTAAGTCTTACCCTGATAGCTTAAGCTTAGATGATATTTGCTAGTGCGATTTGCCCAACGGACCCAGCGCTTTTATGTACGAAAATTATTACGGATTAAATTCAAAGCCTTTTCAGCTCACGCCTGACCCTAGCTTCTTTTTTGCGAGTAAATGGCATAAGCGAGCTATGTCATATCTACAGTACGGTTTGTCACAAGCTGAAGGGTTTATCGTTATCACAGGTGACATTGGCACAGGTAAAACCACTATTGCCAATAGCTTACTGGATGCCATGGAGGCCGGCATTGTGGCGGCGCAAATTGTGACGCCCAAATTGACCCCTGACGAACTAGTGAAAATGGTCGCCAGTAAGTTTGAAATTCCCGTCAAAGGCAGCACTAAATCCGACATTTTAGGGGACTTAGAACTCTTCCTTACTCAGTTGCACCAACAAGGAAAACGCGCCTTATTGCTGGTGGACGAAGCGCAAAACTTGCCCTTAGAAACCATCGAAGAATTACGCATGTTGTCGAATTATCAAAAGAACGGTAAGCCGCTGCTGCAAAGTTTCTTATTGGGCCAAGAAGAATTACAACCCATATTGCGCGCGCCGAATATGGAACAGTTTCGTCAGCGTATTGTGGCCTCTTGTCATTTATCCCCGTTAACAGAAGACGAGTGCCAAGCCTATATAGAGTATCGATTGCATCACGCTGGCTATAGCGGAAAAACGTTATTCTCAAGCGATGCCTACAGCAAAATATTTGTGTTCACCCGTGGGGTGCCTCGTAAAATTAATACCCTGATGGACCGCATCCTACTGTATGGATTCCTTGAAGAGCTCGAAACGTTTGACGAAGATGCCGTAGAAGCGGTAGTGAAAGAAGTCGCCGATGAAATGTTTCTACCAGAGAACAAGGTGCCAGAAGAACAAGCCCCAGAGCAGGCGCCAAGTGATGGCCAGCCCGCTGCGGCACCATCAACATCAGCCTCAGGCGAAACCAGACCTGATGTGCTAAAAGATGTGACGTATTACAAGACCATGCTCACTGAATTAACTGATGCATTAGATGACGCCATTAGTCACAAGATCAAATTGACCCGTTACATAGATAAACTGCTAAAAAAGAAATACAGAACTTATGTGCGTTTAAAGTCTGACGATTAATGGCAACTCCGTTTCGTACGGTAAATGCCAGCTAAAACAGTCATTGCTTAGTCCGTTTTAGAACTATTCATCACGTTAAGTTGTTAATATTTCGTAAAAAAAGATGAAATTGAACTAAAAGGGTATTATATTATCCAATATACATAGATTGATATATTTTCGGTTTGACGGTTTATTTTTTTACCATAACGCCGATAAATATATTATGAGCAGATAATGCAGAGGATAATAGAATGAAGCACGGTATGTACGATAGAAAGTCAGAGCATGACGAATCGGGTGTATATCAGGCATTGAAAGATCGCCGTAAAGCTTATTACCACGGAAAATATAATCGCGAGGTTTTTTCAGTCGTGTTGTTAGTCGCCTGTGTCGGTATGTTTTTATTGCGCTCTGGGGCGTAAACGTTTTTATATTATCCTAAACGTTCCGCCTCTGATTTTAACCGGCTGACTTGAAGCTCGGTAGCACTCCTTTTTAGATAATCTCTTTTACACAAAGCCTTCTTTTTAACGCGCATGTGCCATTTAACGAGCAATTGCCATCAATAATCCCATTTTCTTCAGCTACTAAGTCAGGCTCTTTGCCAATATAACCTCCATACGCTTCGTTGCTCGTTCATGCATTTAACTTCTTTTAAACCTAAACCTAGACCTAACCCCAAACCTAAACTTGGCCTCTAGCCCCAGTATTTTCCCTGATTACATTTCGCCTAAACGCGACTTTATAAACTCAGCCAATTTATCGCTTGCTTGCCAATAGCGTTGTGCTTGATTGAACAGCGCAATACGAATTTTGCCTAAATCGGGTAGCATTTCATGGCGAATAATATTCAACTCTTTCGGCACACTACTTCGCGCCAGTGCGGTTATGCCCAAACCTTGGTTTATCGCAGCGGTAATACCGGCTAAATCTGCGTTAGTGTAGGTAATACGCCACTGAGTAGTTTGCTGTTTTAGCGCTTGAATAACGCGACTTCGATACATGCAGCCATCAGGCGCGAGCACCAAACTCAAGGTGTTATTGGTAAAGTTTTGGTTTCGATTGCCAACCCACACCAAGTCATCATCCAGCAGTAATTCGCCATCAACCGTTTGGTTATGAGGCAACAATGCCATGATCAAATCAAAGTCTTGGCGCTGATTTTCACTGAGTAACGACTTGCTTAACGCTGAAGTCACCTCTAACGACACATCTGGGTATAATTTACTGAATTCACCCACAATGCTGGGAAGTAGAGTGGTCGCAAACTCGCTGGGTATCCCCAAGCGCAATCGGCCGCGAATCGATGCGGGTTCAAATTGGCGGAATATTTCATCGTTAATCGCCAACATGTTCTTCGCTTGATGGTACAAATTCAGCCCGTCATGGTTCACTTCGTGGCGCTGCCCCGCTTTACTGAACAAGCGTTTATTAAGCTGTGATTCCAAACGCTTTATTTGTAGGCTAATGGCGGGTTGCGAGCGCCCAAGGTACTCACCGGCTTTGGCGTAACCGCCTAAATCAATCACGGTCACAAAAGTGCGTAAGTTATCTAACGAAAGTTGTTTCATTATTCACCACATAGATTAGCTAACCTGATGAAACTAATTGTATAGATAAGGAATGTTAATGTAAGCATAAATATTTTCAATTTGTTGTGACCAAACCAGCTACCTATACTGGCAATCACGTTAATCAAAAAGATAAGTCACATGCCAAATAAAACGGTTTTGCACAGTAAGCATCTGGAATCAGGCGCTAAGATGGTTGATTTTCACGGCTGGGAAATGCCGATCAACTACGGCTCACAAATAGAAGAGCATCACGCTGTGCGCCGCACTGCCGGTATGTTTGACGTATCTCACATGACCATTGTTGATGTGGTTGGCGAGCAAGCTCAAGACTACCTTCGTCACTTATTAGCTAACGACGTAGCGAAATTGAAAGAGCGTGGCAAGGCCCTTTACAGCGGTATGCTTAACGAAGAAGGCGGCGTGGTAGATGACTTGATTGTGTATCACTTTGAAACCACCAACTACCGCTTAGTCGTTAACTCAGCCACGCGCCAAAAAGACATGGATTGGTTGAACGCGCAAGCAGAAGGCTTTGACGTCACTATTACCGAACGCCCAGAGTTCGCCATGATCGCCGTACAAGGCCCCCAAGCCAAAGAGAAAGCCGCAACCTTGTTTTCATCAGCTCAAAATGAAGCCGTAGCAGGCATGAAGCCGTTTTTTGGTGTGCAGGCTGAAGATTTGTTCATTGCGACCACAGGTTACACAGGCGAAGCAGGTTACGAAATTATGGTGCCTAACGAGCAAGCCGCTGACTTTTGGCAAAAGCTATTAGATGCAGGCGTTGCTCCTTGTGGTTTAGGCGCGCGCGATACCTTGCGCTTAGAAGCAGGCATGAACCTTTATGGCCAAGATATGGATGAAACCATTTCACCCCTTGCAGCCAACATGGGCTGGACCATCACATGGGAGCCAGCAGAGCGTAACTTTGTCGGCCGTAAAGCCCTAGAAGCACAAAAAGCAGCCGGTACCAACAAACTAGTGGGCTTAGTGCTCACTGAAAAAGGCGTACTTCGTCACGGCCAAGCCGTACAAGTGGAAGGCGGCGAGGGCATTATCACCTCAGGTACGTTCTCACCCACATTAGGGCACAGTATTGCCATGGCGCGTGTGCCTGCATCAGTAGGTGATACCGCACAGGTGGAAATGCGTAAAAAGTGGGTTACAGTAAATGTGGTTAAACCCAGCTTTGTGCGAAATGGCAAAAGCGTTTTATAAGAAATCAACTGGTGCGGCAGTACTTTGTTGCTGCCGAGCTTGAGCTAACGACTTCAATATTTAGGAACAACTATGAGCAATATCCCTTCAGATCTACGTTATGCCACTACTCACGAATGGGTTCGCCCTGAAGGCGACGGTACGTTTACTGTCGGTATCAGCGAGCATGCCCAAGAGCTTTTGGGCGATATGGTATTTGTTGAATTACCTGACGTTGGCGCGACCGTCAGTGCGGGCGACGACATCGCTGTTGCGGAATCAGTAAAAGCGGCATCAGACGTTTACGCGCCAATTGGCGGCGAAATTGTTGGCGTAAATGAAGACCTAGAAGACAGCCCAGAGCTAGTTAACTCTGACCCATACGGCGACGGTTGGTTGTTCCGCATCAAAGCAGACGATGCAGATGAAGTTGAAGGCCTGCTTGACGCTGAAGGTTACGAAAACAGCATCGAAGAAGAATAAGTATTCGTTAATACAAAGAGCAACCTAGTGTTGCTCTTTGTTGTTTTAACGACGGTTGTTTTTCATGTTTCTAAGCAGAGTTAGTGCCTTGCCAACGGCAACATAGGCTAACACTGTCCCTTGTACCACCAAATATATTACTTAAATCAAAGTTGTTTGCTTTGATTTAGGCCACTCACGTTTTAAGGAATCGGTAAGCCAGTTATGCCACATGCTAATTTTTCCCTTTCGCAGTTAGAGCAAACGCAAGATTTTATTCGCCGCCATATTGGCCCAAGTGAAGCTGAAATGGCTGACATGTTGGAATGTGTTGGTGCCGACTCGTTGAACGATTTAATGCAGCAAACCGTACCTGAAGGTATTCGTTTGCCAGAAAGCCTAAACGTGGGTGAAAGCCAAACTGAGGCACAAGCCTTGGCCTATTTGAAAACCGTGGCCAGCAAGAACCAAGTAAACCGTTCTTACATTGGTATGGGTTACAGCGATACCCTAACCCCGAACGTTATTTTACGTAACGTGCTAGAAAACCCAGGTTGGTACACAGCGTACACACCTTATCAGCCGGAAATCGCCCAAGGGCGTTTGCAAGCGCTGCTTAACTTTCAGCAAGTGACCATTGATTTAACTGGAATGGAGCTTGCCTCTGCTTCATTGCTAGATGAAGCTACCGCTGCAGCTGAGGCCATGGGCCTTGCTAAACGCGTATCGAAAAACAAAAAATCAAATCTGTTCTTTGTGGCCGACGATGTACACCCGCAAACCTTTGATGTTATTCAAACCCGTGCGGATATGTTCGGTTTTGACGTCGTTGTGGGCAAAGCGGCAGATGCAGCCAGCCATGATGTATTCGGTGCCTTGTTACAATACCCAGGCACCACAGGGGCAGTAAATGACCTAACCGACATCATCGCCCAAGTACAAGCAAACAAAGGCATAGTCGCGGTATCGGCTGATATCATGAGTTTGGTGCTACTTAAAGCGCCAAGTGAAATGGGTGCAGACGTCGTGTTAGGCTCTGCTCAACGTTTTGGCGTACCTATGGGCTACGGCGGGCCGCACGCTGCATTTTTCGCCACGCGAGATGCCTACAAGCGCTCCTTACCTGGGCGTATTATTGGTGTGTCAAAAGATACGCGTGGTCGCCCAGCCTTACGTATGGCACTGCAAACGCGTGAGCAACATATCCGCCGTGAAAAGGCCAACTCAAACATTTGTACTGCTCAGGTGTTGTTGGCCAACATGGCATCGTTCTACGCTGTGTACCACGGTCCAGATGGCTTAAAAACCATTGCGTCACGTATTCACCGCTTTGCAGACATTCTTGCTGCCGGTATTACTCAACATGCCGACAAAGGCGTGAGTCTGGCCAACAGTACGTGGTTCGACACCATTACCGTGAATGTTGGCGACAAAAAAGACGCGATCGTGGCTGCAGCTCATGCCGCGCAAATGAATTTACGTAGTGATTTAGACTGCGCTGTGGGTATCAGCCTTGATGAAACCACCACCCGGGATGACCTACAAAACTTGTTCAACGTGTTGTTAGGCGACGATCACGGTTTAGACATTAACCAACTTGATCAGCAAATTGTGGCGAAAGGCAGTCAGTCCATTCCGGCTGATTTAGTGCGCACCAGCGACATTTTGACCCACGAAGTGTTCAACAGCTACCAGTCAGAAACTGAAATGCTGCGTTATATCAAATCACTAGAAGACAAAGATTTAGCGCTTAATCATTCGATGATAAGCCTAGGCTCGTGCACCATGAAATTGAATGCCACCGCTGAAATGATACCAGTGACGTGGCCTGAGTTTGGTAAATTGCACCCGTTCGCGCCTATTGAGCAAGCACAAGGCTACAGCCAAATGCTCAGCGAATTAAGCGAATGGTTGCTAGATATCACAGGTTACGATGCGCTTTCAATGCAGCCCAACTCAGGTGCACAGGGCGAATACGCTGGTCTTATCGCTATTCAGCGTTACCATGAAAGCCGCAACGAAGGGCATCGTAATATTTGCCTTATTCCAAGCTCTGCACACGGCACTAACCCAGCGTCAGCGCAAATGGTCAGCCTGAAAGTGGTGGTGGTGAACTGTGATAAAAACGGCAACGTCGACTTAGCCGATTTACGCAAGAAAGCCGCAGAAGTAGCAGACAACCTGTCTTGCGCCATGATTACCTACCCATCTACCCACGGTGTGTACGAAGAAACCATCAAAGAAATGTGCGACATAGTGCACGAGTTTGGTGGTCAGGTGTATCTTGATGGTGCCAACATGAACGCACAGGTAGGCATTACCTCACCTGGCTACATTGGCTCAGATGTATCGCACTTGAACTTGCACAAAACCTTCTGTATTCCACACGGTGGCGGCGGCCCAGGTATGGGGCCAATCGGGGTTAAATCCCATTTAGCGCCGTTCTTACCGAACCATAAAGTGATCGACACCGGTAACACCAGTGCCGGCAATGGCGCGGTATCCGCAGCGCCTTGGGGCAGTGCATCTATTTTGCCCATCAGCTACATGTACATCAAAATGATGGGCAGTGCAGGGCTTAAAAAAGCCACTGAAGTAGCAATTTTAAACGCCAACTACATCGCCAATAAGCTAGACGGCCACTACAACGTCTTGTATCGCGGGCGAAATGGCCGCGTAGCACACGAATGTATTATCGACTTGCGCCCCATCAAAGAAGCATCAGGCGTCACCGAAGTCGATATCGCCAAGCGCCTAAACGATTACGGCTTCCACGCACCGACCATGAGCTTCCCAGTAGCGGGTACGCTGATGATCGAGCCAACGGAATCAGAAGCCAAAGTCGAGCTAGACCGCTTCATTGAAGCCATGGTTTGTATACGTGCCGAGGCAGCAAAAGTCGAATCAGGTGAGTGGGGTGCCACAGACAACCCATTACACAACGCACCGCACACCCTAGATGATATCTGCGACGCCAACTGGGATCGCAGCTACGATCGCCACACAGCGGCCTATCCAGTCGCCAGCGTCGCGAAAAACAAATTCTGGCCCTCGGTTAACCGTATTGATGATGTGTTCGGGGACCGTAATTTGATTTGTTCTTGTCCAAGTATTGAGACGTATATAGAAGAGTAGGGGCGCTACGCTTAAAAGCATGCGCTTCGCTTACCGCCATCCATGGCTTTTTTCTCCCAGCATCCATGCTGGGAGACCTACTTTTCTTCTACAGCTAAGAAAAGTAGGCAAAAGAAGCCGCGCTCCAGCCAATTTTCAATTCATATTTATAATAGACTTCAATGCCAGAGCGGCGAAAGGTAACATCCATGTAAAGCGGTTCGCCTTGCCCTGACGTCCATGTCAGAGCATCTGGCAAGTCTGCCTAAAATCTGGAAAATTGGAGTCGCGGTACATCAAAAGCATGGCTTTGCCATACAAGAAGGTGTTTCTTTTTCTTAAGTTAAGATTTTCAGGATTTCGTAGAAGAGTTAAACAGGCTTTTATGACAAGTTTAGGGTCAGTATTTTAAAATGACTCTGACCCCATTTATTCTGCTTCGATCAACTGCTTGTAACTCATGGTGATACTCTTTTTGTTTGGCGACTTAAGAATACCACCAACAGGCAGTTGTTCGTCTATCCCCAATTAACCATGAGTGGTGCACTTATTATCTGAATTCGGGAATACATCAGGGGATATCTGTTTTGATAGGTCAATGTTGGCATCGATCATAGCAAGGCTTTTAGATTCAGCTGATTGCTTGCTTATCTGTTCCATTTTTTTCATGTTTATTGCTTTATTTGGTATCTGATAATCGTTTGATATCTGCATACAGCTTGTAAAGCCTATGAGCAGACATATCTAAAATGGGTTCGTACATGAATGAGTTAAGATGAATATTCTCAGGCGTCATTAGGTTTACCTGATCAAGTAACGCCTGAATTGTTAACTCGCTTGAAAATAAATCACAATACCTATTGAATAGCTTTCTAGTTTGATCTTTGGTGATACCCAAAACGAAAACACTATCGTTTATTTGGCTGATAATAAATTCTTCAGCTTTTAGGCGAATAGAGATGGCTAATATCACCTTATTTTCTAACTCTATAGCATCGGTATTACCTTGCAGTAACTCTTCGCTTTTAGCATAAATCATGTCTTTTAATATATTTTCTTGATTTGGTAATACTAAGCCTTGTTGGTCTGCAAAGATGGCTTTATAGATATTTTCAAGATCGGATACCTTAATATCGGTAGTATCCGGTTTTATGTGTAATAGAGAGGTTAACTTTGTGTAGTGCGCCTGATGACCGCAGTATTCAGCTATATTTCGTGCAAATGGAATACTTGCTAATAAATATCCAACATTACCTGCTAGCTCTTGTTTCCAAGCGGCAAAAACATCATTTTGATATCTTTCTTGGGAAATGTCAGTTGTATCAACACAACGCGTTGCCATTAATCTATTTTTGCGTTTAACGCCCACTCTGCTACTGATTATTCGGTGAAAATCAAAATTGTGAGTCAGTGAAAATAAGTGAAAGATATCTATTCCAGCAATGTCTTGTAAATATTCGACAATAGCGTATTTGTTTTTATAATCGAATGAATCTGCAATATCGTCAATGACGATAATCGTTGGCATTGCTTGCTGCTTTTTAACCTCGACCTCAAATAGCACATTCAGAATGTATAATGCGCGTTTTTCACCTTGGCTAAGCGCTTCAATTAAGCTTTCTTGGTTGACTATTTCAGGAGCGCTACGTCCATCATTAAATTCAAACTGAATTGTTGGAGCCTGGTTATTTAAAATAACGTCATCTTGATTGTTTACGCTTAGTTTAAATGGCACGGTAAAACGTTCGTTAAACGTATTAACTACAGCTGCCCAGGTTGTTTGTTCGGCTTTAGCTTGTTGAATAATACCTTCAACCACAGCTTGGTTATTTTGGTAGGTTGTGACTAAGTCATCCCATAAACTTTGATGCGCTTGTAGGTAGCTTTTAATAACCGTTTTTTTAAATTGAGGGATATCTTGATAGTCAGCGAGCAACGCTGGGTTTTCAGTAATAAAATCTCTAAAAGCAGCAGTATCTTTTGTTTTTAACTTATCGTCTATTTTTGCAAATTGTTGTTTTAGGTCATCGCTATTGAGTACTTTCTCTTGTTCAGCTTGTAATATTGCATTTAGTTGTTCTAAATCTTCAGCCAATTGAGGCTTACCATCTACTGATATATTGACACTATGTTTCGCCTTAAAAAAGTCCGCCTCGCCAAGGTTTTTGGAAACTGTACCGGCTTTTTGATGATTGAAGCTTTTTGTTAACACTGTTGATTGGTCAATTAATTTATCGTAAGTATCAACGTAATCTGATAACTCTTTGGCAAAGTCACCTTCAGCGATTACCGCTAATACCTTATCGTTAAATAGGTCTGCAAACTTATAAGCGGTATAGTAACTGTAGTCCGGCACTGTTTCTTGCTGTAACTCTGCTAGTAACTCTAAGAATGTCTTTTCAGGCTTCCCAAAAGTTTCACAAATTAATTTAGGAAAAGCATTGATAGCAACGCCTTTTTTACCTGCTGGCTTCGCTATTGCTTTAACTAGCGCTGTGCGCTTTTGGTCAACTTCTTTTAACGCTGTATCGTATTGTTGCTTTAGCGTATCGTTTACTAACAGTGTTGAAACTTGCTTAGAGCTATAACTTTCATTGTATGACTCTATCACCATGATTTGCTCAGGAGTGATAGCCACATTATCAATAGTGATATTTCTTTTAGTCACACGCTTAGGAAAGATCAAATCTTTGGTTTCTTTTCCGTTGACCACATCGATAAAGGTTTTAGCAAGTGATGTTTTTAGCGTGCCGTTTGGCGCATAGAGTGAATTAACACCAACGTTACTTACTGATTTTGTGAAATCAAATTCTCTATTTAACTGATTTATTCCATAGCAATTTTCTAAAGCTAATTTAAGTTTCATTGGCTTCCTTGTTATCAGCGTTTAAAGCTGTTCCTTAAGTTTTAATTTATTTTCTCTCTTGCTTGAATATTAAACTTAACCTTATTGTTCATAAAAATATACAAGCACCCATCACTAAAATTATCTACTGATTTTCTCCTTCTGCAAGATGGAGCTTCCTACACGAGGAGTTGACCTTCTTAAGGTCAGGCCGATCGAGGATTTTCACTGGAATGTTGAGCGTTGAGGAAGGAAACGGCGTTTAAGGTCGGCTTTTAGGCAAGGGGCTAAGCACAAAATATGTAGGGAAAGTGCTTGTTATGATACATAAATTGAATGTGGTTTAGCCCTAAAAATTGACGATTTTTATCTCGGGTGCCTTTAAATCGTCCTTCTTCAACTTTTAAACGCTATCAATTTTAAAGTGTTATTTTGACTGGCGTTTATCAATTACATATTGAACGGCCATTCTAGCAATACCAGCACCAATGCCTGACACTACTGCCCACGTTACAGCCTCTTTAAGGTCAGTGTTTTCACTTTCCTTGTCTTTCGGGGCGGGTTCGTTAGTCACCTTTTCCCACGATTTTTGTAGCGTTTTTCTTGCTATAATCCCTGCCGATGCGGCGGCAAGTCCAATACCTACGTTCGTGATAAATTTTTTGTTGCTCATAATGTACCCCTTCAGATTGTGAGTTAATATTTCTTGCAAACCATAGACCTACTTTGTCAATTTCTGACGTTATTGTTTGAGTTGCAGTCGTAATACAGCTTGTAGACTGATCACAACGAAAAAGAAAAGCGTGTTTTTGCGCCATCACAATTGCAATAGCAAAATTCGCTAACTATCTTACGGGTAAAATTGTAAATATTTCTCAAGTAAGGGCTCTCTTCTCTTGATCAACTTGCAAACAACTGACAAAGACATCCATAGTTAAAACTACTTATTAAACCTTACCTACTTCAAGGTGGAGTTTCCTACCAGAATAGTTGTGGTCTTTAAGTCAGGTCAATTGAGGATTTTTACTGGAATACTGTGCCTTGAGGAAAAAAACGGCGTTTAAGGTCAGCCTTTAGGTAAGAAGCTAGGCTACAAGATGTGTAGGGAATGTGTTTGCTGTGAGACATAAATCGAGTGTCGTTTAGGCTTAAAATTGACCATCCTTATTATGGGCGTCTTTATATCGAGGGTGTCTTTATATCATCGAAATTAGCGTTTATTCCCATCTGTTATCATTTTGCGGGCTCTCGCGTCCGATTGTTTTATCATATCGTCGATTAGTGCTGTTTCAGGCATGTTCTTCCAGTACTTTTTGGGCATTGAGCTTAGCATCGCGCTCTTTTTGATGCGGGCGGGATTAAATATATTAGTGTAATAAGTGAGCCAATATTTTTCGATACGGTCGTCATCAGGGCATACACTCGGGTCGGGATTATCTTCTAACACTAACTTTTCAGTGTCCCAATGAGCAGCCCGATAAGGCGTCAGTATCGACCAGCGCATATTTTTAAAGCGAGTTTGGAAGAAGTCGAGTTTAACCTCCAAGCTGAAATGCTCAGGTTCATACCAAGCGATAAAGTGCTCTTGTCCGTCAAGCGCAACTTCTCTAAACCTCAAAAAAGCACTCATTTTGTATGCATCACGTTTTACCGCTTTAGCTAAAGTAACAAGCTGCATTATATCTTCGTCAGTTTTTAACTGAATAAGGTTTTTGTTCTCGAAAATAACGCGCCATAAAACGCGATAACACAGTGCGAAGCGGCTAGCATCTCGATGACACAGCGCATATTTAAAAAGCATTAGTATTGACTTGGGAATAGTGTGTTTCATCTGCCCTTTAGGGGCCGCAATACTCTCTTCATGATGCCCAAACAAGTCGTCCTGTATGGACTCTGACGTTTGCCAAATAATATTTTCAGGGAAAATAGATTGCGCTAAACATTCTCTTGATGCTTTGCGCCACTCGTTATATCCGGGCACGGAAGTGATGGTAATTGTTTTCATGTTGAGGCTACTTCATTTAGGCGCCGAAGAGCTCAAACTGTTTCGGCTGTTTGAACTGCAGCTCAAAATTATTGCTATCGAGTAAGTGAATTGCAGGTGAGTAATCATTCACAGTAATAAACGGTTTTAGCTTTTGTAATGGCAAACGCATTTTAGTGAGATCCATCCAGTTAAGCTTTGTATAACGGCGGATCGCTACAATTTTTTGTACGGTGCGCGCACCAAGACCTGGTACTCGTAACAACATCAGTTTGTCGGCTTTATTCAAATCAATTGGGAATACATGACGATTGCGCAATGCCCACGCGAGTTTAGGGTCATGGTCCATATCAAGCATGTCATCGTGCAAGATTTCATCAAGATTAAAGCCATAAAAACGCAATAGCCAATCAGCCTGATAAAGACGGTGCTCGCGGATCAAAGGCGCTGGCTTGAGTGGTAAAACCTCAGACGCATCTGGTATTGGCGAGAACGCAGAGTAATAAACGCGGCGTAGCTTTTGTTGGCTATAAAGTTTAACACTTGTTCCCAAAATGACTTTATCGTTTGAGCCATCGGCCCCTATGATCATTTGAGTAGACTGTCCACCAGGGGCAAAGCGAGGAGGACGTTTACCGGTATGCGTTTTGTCTACTTTATGCTCGGCTATTTTGTCTTTTAGAGTATTCATCGAGCTATGGATAGCGCCGAGGTCTTTTTCTGGCGCGTATTTATTTAATGAAGGCTGTATCGGCATTTCTACATTAATGCTTAGCCTATCGGCATATAAACCCGCTTCAGCCTGTAGTTCAGGCGAGGCATTGGGAATTGTTTTAAGGTGTATATACCCCTTGAACCCGTGATCGATACGTAACGACTTTGCAATACGCACCATGCTTTCCATTGTAAGGTCTGGGGAACCGACGATACCTGAGCTAAGAAACAAGCCTTCGATGTAGTTGCGCTTATAAAAATTCAGTGTCAAATCTACCGTTTCTCTCACAGTGAAACGAGCACGTTGTACACTGCTTGATACTCTATTGATACAATAGTGACAATCGTAAATACAGTAGTTCGTCATTAGTATCTTTAGTAAAGAGACACAGCGCCCATCAGGGGTAAAACTGTGGCATATTCCTGTACCGCCAGTAAGCGAACCAATGCCCGTTTTATCAGCTTTCCCAGCCTTGCGTTTACCGGCCGTACCGCTTGCACATGATGCGTCGTACTTAGCTGCATCTGAGAGGATTTCGAGTTTTTGAATCAGTTTGTCATGCATCGCAGATTATTACTTCCCTAAGCAAATACACAAAGGCAGTCGATTCTGTCAGAAATGATGAAACAACACGTGTGTATCCGTTATTTAGTTTTTAAATTATCTTAGTGTTTATATCATGTATAAATATACAGTACAATTTACATTCTAAATTAAAAGGATTATTAATAAAAAGGGCCAGAATGCTTTTTAATAGGCGAGACGGTTGCCGCAAAAAGTACTCAGACCCTATTACTGCTTACCCCATCACAGCGCTTAACCTAAAGGGTCTGTTATACACATTCGTTTTCAAAATTCTTTTACAAAGTCTTTTTCACCATCTTTTGCAACGAAACTCACTTTCAACAAAATGCAGCTGACCGCACTTTCAACAAATTTATAACTACATCCGTATTTAAAATCTCGTAATAGCTCAGACCGACTTCAAGGTGGATATTCCAACAACAAGAATTTAAGTACTTTTAATCAGGCCGATTGCGGATTTTGACGGGAATATTGAACGCTGAGAAGGAAGCGGCGCGCTAAGTCAGTTGTTAGGCAAGCGCCTAGGTTTAGGTAGGTATGAAATGTGTTCGTTAGGGGAGCTTCAAGCGCATTTTAATAGCGACGTTATCCCTTTGTGGCTATGGCTCTGCTAGTTTCAAAGATAGGGTAGTGCGCAGTGTCACCTATCGAGTTTACAGTGTTTCTTTTAGGCTCGTGTTTATAACTTTGATTGGATACGTTTTATATTGGTGTTGCTTACGCCGTGTTGTTTTGAAAGCGTTAGCTAGGCTATCTTGAATTTTTTCTCGTGCTTTGAGCAGGGCTGATGACAGCCCTATTCAAGATTTTTTAGTCGTTTTAACAGGCGAGTTAATAAAAAGTAGTTAAAACAATAGACGCGCTAGACATCATCATTCACTAACCTTCAATCGCATTCATGCCAATAGTTGCCTGAAACGTGAACGTCGTTCTGCTGTCGTCTGAGCAAACGGATAATGTACCGTCATGAGCAGAGGTGATTTGGGAAGCAATGAACAAACCCAAACCTAGGCCGCCGGTTTGCTTGTTGCTTTCATTGCGCCAAAAAGGTTGAAACAGTTTATCAATCACCTCTGGTTTAATTGGCTCGCCGCCATTACTCACGCTCAGTGAGAATAGTCCGCTCTCTATCTGTGATGTCACCTCAATAGCTTGCTGTGGATCGCCATGCACAATGGCGTTGATTAACAGGTTAGATAGCAACTGGGCGATTCGCTCAGGGTCGCAATTAACCGAGCCCTTGATATCAATGTGAGTCTGTATTTCACGCTGGGGGTGCAGCCCAGAGAGCTCATCAACGGTATGGGTAAGAATATCTTCTAGGTTGTTCACCGTCTTAACGTTTAACTGCATGCCGTTACCCATTTTACCTCGGGTTAGGTCCATCACATCGCTAATCAAGCGTTTCATTCTTGTTGCGCTGCTGTCCATGCGTGCGAGTATTTTTTGAGAGGTGGCGTCCGTTACTTGATCTTTTAAAAAACTCACCCCCATAGTCAAAGCAGATAATGGTGTTCTTAAGTCGTGCCCTAGAATGGCAATGTACTGCTCTTGAAGTTTGGCCGCTGCTTTCTCGTTGAATAACTCGGATTGGGCAGTGATGAGCTGTTCGTCAACTTCAATCTGGCGAGAAATCAACTCAGCGAATGACTTAATTTGTTGTTGAATCTCAACCGTTTTCAACTTTATCGGTAGGGGATCTAAACCGCACAGCGTGCCGAAAAAATCACCGTCTTTATTGTAAATGGGAAACGAAAAGTAGCTTTCAAACCCATACATGATTGGAATTTCGCTTTTGCTGTAGTGATCATCTTTTAAAGCATGTTCAATAACAATCGGCTGGGTTGACCTTTTTACCTGAATGCAAAAGGTGGTTGATATATCAAGCTCGTCACCGGGAAGAAGGTTGAAGTTAACTTGATCGAATACCGCGCAGGTCGTCCACTTCTCATCTGTAACCCGTGCAATGCAAATGAAGCGCAATCCGGTGGCATCTGACAGCATCTTCATTATATGCGGCACAGCTTCTATAGACTGGATAGTCTGAATGTCTTTTTCAATTAACGCGTTCATTACGTACTCTTTGCTTTTCGCTCTTTTGGCTTATGACTGTTTACGACCTGTATATATTGTCATTCTATGGTCGATAAATCACTGAAGATTTTTAGTCATAAATGTTGGCGGTTTAACCGCTCTGCCAATTCGGCGGGATATTTAGTAAAACCAAATGACTTCTTAAATGACATTAAACCGTTTACTTCATCTTAAGTCTCTCTTTGAGAGAAAAAATTGTTGATATTGTCAGTTAGCGTTTATATGTATGGCCACTTTACCAAGTCTGTTCGCAAGTTCATTTTTCAAGGTATTTGACACAAGTTTCGCAAACATATTGCATTAAAACATTACTTAAATATCAGGGGGCAGGTCAGGGTTTTAGGTGGCGGCACTCGGTATATTGGCTCTGGGTGAAGCAGCGTTACTTATACATTTATTTTCAGGCAAAGCCCAACGCTTAGTAGTAAAAGGTAACGTTTTATCAAAAGCGGTCTCAATTTATGCTCGCTGCTTATCCCTTTATCCCCTTATCCCCTTATCCCTTTCATCCTTCCACTCTGGTCATTCATCCTGTGTTTTTATAATGATTTACAAGCGCTCAATAAAACAACAATGAATGTTGATCTGGATCAAGATGAGGATCAATAAAATCGAGTTTAATTTTATTAGCTGATAGGCGATGTCGTGCTAGCAAGCTTATCAGCCAACCCAATTCAAATTTTTGATAGGAGATTGATGATGAGTAATATCAACTTAACGAATCGTTCTACTGACAAAAAACCTTCCGGCCAGTTTCCTCATTTGTTTGGCCAACATTTTTTGGATGATTTTGTGCAAAACTTCAGTTCGCATTTTCCGTTCGTACGAGAGACACCAGCAAAGGGCGAAAGCAAACTAGATTTTGTGGATCCAAAGGTTGATATCACTGAGAACAAAAAAGCGTATACCTTAACCGCCGAGTTGCCCGGCCTTGATAATGACGACATTACCTTAGATTTATCCGACGGCATCTTGACTTTAAGCGGTCAGAAGAATTACGAAAATGAAGCTGACAAGGACGACAACATTCACATTATGGAGCGCAGCTACGGTAGCTTTCAACGCAGTTTCAGTTTACCGGTAAGCGTTGACCAAGATGCGATAAAAGCCGAGTTCAAAAAAGGCTTGCTCAAGGTGACTTTACCTAAATCGGTAAAAGCTCAAGAGCTGCAACGAAAAATCGAAATTTCTGGTTAAGGTTCGCTAAGTGACTCATTTACTAAGCGTTAGCGCTTAACGAACAGTACAACACTTGGTCAGGGACGACCTTTATCGGAGCTTGTTATGAATGTGGAAGCAGATATGCAAACGGTAGTAAAAGACACCTTGGTATTAGTGCTTGCTGGCGGTCAGGGTTCGCGCCTTGATGGGCTAACGGAGATGCGTGCTAAACCCGTATTAGAGTTTGGCAGTCATTGTCGAATTATTGATTTTCCTCTGTCTAATTGTGTGAACTCAGGGTTGAATCAAATTGCCGTGCTGACACAATATAAATCGCAATGCTTAATACGTCACTTGATGAACCATTGGGGACGCTTGAACAGCAATGTCGGCGGTTGTTTTGATGTGCTGCCTGCTTCCCAGCAAAATGACCAGAGTTGGTACCAAGGTACTGCAGATGCTTGCTTTCAAAATATCGCCTACATCAAGGGGAAAGCGCCTAAGTATGTGATGATCCTCTCGGGTGATCACGTTTATCAAATGGACTACCGCAAACTGTTAGCTACCCATGTGAATAACAACGCAGATATGACGGTGTCTTGTATCGAAGTGCCGACTAAAAATGCTGCCAAACAACTCGGGGTACTTAGTGCTGCGCGTGATGGCCGCATTACTGCATTTGCTGAGAAACCTGATACACCTCACGCGTTAATTGATGCACCAGATTACTGCTTAGCGTCGATGGGCAATTATGTTGTAAATGCCGATGTGTTGTATTCATTGTTAGAAAAAGACGCGAAAGTCGCTGATTCTGCACATGACTTTGGCAAGAATGTGATCCCTAGCATTATTCAGCAGCATCGCGTTTTCGCTCATCGTTTTCGCGATCCTAGCGGCGATCAAATACCTTATTGGCGAGATGTTGGTACCTTAGACAGCTATTGGCGTGCCCACTTAGATTTACTCAATAACCGCGACATGCTTAATTTTACCGACCCTGCCTGGCCGATATGGGGCAGTGCGTTCGCAAATTCCCCAGTGGAGATCACAAACAGCTCTGACTTGGCTAAGTGTGATATTAAGCAAGTCCTCATCGGCTCAGGTTGTCGTCTAGACAGTTGCAGTGTCAAACAATCGGTATTGTCTACTAACTGCAAAATCGACCCTTGCGCTGTAATAGAAAGATGTGTGTTGCTGCCTGACGTCACAGTTGGCTTTGGCGCTAAACTAGAAAACGTGATTGTGGATAAGGGGGTAAATATACCGGCTGAGTTTGTTCTGAATGACAAAGACATAGCTCAACAACAAGGTTTTACCGTCACCCCAAAAGGGATTGTGCTAGTAACGCAAAAAGTGCTGGATACCCTTATAGATAATGAACAACCCGACGTGATGCCCAAGCACATACTTAAATTGTGCGGTGACGAATGGCTAACCGCAGGTGGAAAGACGAACCAACCGCCTGCAGAAGTGCCCGAGAAGGAAACAGGTCGTCGCTCTGCATCTTAGCGCAAGATTTTATTCAGAGCATAAAAATAGAAAGAATGGGCGCGTGGTTTATTATAAGCGCTGTGACCATAGGAAAACGGTAAAGTTAAAAAAACTCGCTAGTTATAGCTATCGCGCGTGAAGTGGAAATACTCCAATTAAGTGACGCCTATTAGGTAATAAGCCGTTAACAACGCCTATATAAATAAGCCGTGTTAAAGATACTATTTGCTAAATAAGCAGCCACAAAAACACGCGCGAACCTCATTCAAGCTATTATTTTTCTGCCTGTAACAAATAAAGCGGTTATGAATTTTACCGATTATCCACGCTTTCACACGCTTATTAGCCCCAATTAATCATTAAGTGTATGATTTTATTAAGTAACAACTAAATCTTCCGTTATTTCTTTAGATCTAATCTGTGGATAAAAAATATCAAAACAAGACGTCTAGACGGTTGACATATAGACGTCTATACGGCAAATTGAGCTCCATGAACGTAGATTCGAAAATAATAACAAGCACCACCGGCATGATTATGATTATTACCTCTTTGAGGTGATCGCTGGCTTGTGCACATAAAACAGACATAAAGCCCGCAAATATAGCGGGCTTTTTTGTTATTTAGCGCAGCAAAAAGTTAATTAATGGTTGTTTCGACGCGGTGAAAGCCCTGCGTAAACAACCACCAGAGGAGCAAAATAAATGAAGGTGTTGAAGTTTGGCGGTTCGTCATTAGCTGATGCAGAGCGTTATTTACGGGTTAAAGATATCTGTTTGGATACCCACGCAAGCAACGGCGCAGCTGTTGTGTTATCAGCCCCTAAAGGCGTAACCAATGCGCTATCTCTGTTATGTGAAGAAGCGGGTAGTGGTAAAGATTACGGCGAGTTGTTCGCTAAGCTGAACATGGTGCTTTTTGGTATTTTAGATGATTTAAAAGATACCCTTCCTGAATTCGATGACAGTGAACTTGCCCCTTACATTCAACGCATTTTGAATGAGTTGAATCAACACCTTGAAGGTTTTGCGCTATTACGCTGCGCGCCTGAATCTGTGGTCGCTAAGATTTTGAGCATTGGCGAGTACATGAGCGTTAATATCTTCAGCCAGATACTGACCACCCTTGGCACCAAAAACCAAATTATCGACCCAGCTGAATTGATTTTAGCAGAAGGCGATTACCTCGATAGCATCGCCGATGTGGCCGTGAGCAAAGCACGTTTTAGTGACGTTGATAGCTCAGGCGACGTAGTGCTTATTATGCCAGGCTTTGTGGCCGTAAATGCCGAAGGCGAGAAAGTCACGCTAGGGCGCAATGGCTCTGATTATTCAGCCGCTATCTTAGCTGCGTGTATCGATGCCGAATGTTGTGAGATTTGGACAGACGTTGACGGTGTTTATAATGCCGATCCCAACCAGGTTGATGGTGCGGTATTGCTCGATAAACTGACTTATCAAGAAGCCATGGAGCTTTCTTATTTCGGGGCGAAAGTACTTCACCCGAAAACCATCGGGCCGATTGCACAGCACCACATTCCCTGCCTTATTCGTAATACGCTTAACCCAGCGGCGCCTGGCACGCTTATCAGCAACGAAAAGAGCACCAAGTGGACGAGCGTTAAAGGTATTTCGCATCTGGATGACATGACCATGTTTAATGTGGCGGGCCCAGGCATGAAAGGCATGGTTGGTATGGCCAGCCGTGTATTTGAAGTGATGTCGAATGCGAATATCTCGATCAGCCTTATTACGCAATCTTCTTCTGAGTACAGCATCAGTTTTTGTATTCATAGTAAAGATGCCACCCGCGCTCAAGACTTGTTAGAAGACTCGTTTGCATTAGAGTTGGCGAATAACTTACTCGACCCAATTGAAGTACGTCATGATTTAGCGATTGTGACCTTGGTCGGTGACGGTATGCGCCATTCACAAGGCTTGGCGGCTAAGTTCTTTAGCTCATTAGCACAAGCGCGGGTAAACAACGTGGCGATTGCTCAGGGCTCGTCTGAGCGTTCAATTTCAACGGTAATTGAAAGCAGCAAAGCGAGAAAAGCAGTGAAAGTGGTTCACCAGAATTTCTTTTCAAATTTACACGCGATTGATGTGTTCTTAGTGGGCTGTGGTACGGTCGGCAAAGAATTGTTAGGGCAAATTGCTCGCCAGCAAGCGGTGTTACTCGAACGTGGCATAAGCTTGAAAATTTATGGTATTGCCAACAGCCGCAAACTTTTATTAGAAGCGGGCGGAGTGGACTTAAGCGCCGATTGGACAAGCCAGCTAAATGCTAGCGAGCAGTCGCTTTCTGTTGATGCTTTGCAAAACTTTGTGATGCGCAACAGCTTGGTAAACCCGGTGGTGATTGACTGCACTAGCAGCACAGTGATTGCTGAGCTGTACGTTGAGTTAATGAATAGCGGCTTCCATGTCGTTACGCCTAACAAGAAAGCCAATACTGCGTCTTACGCATATTACCAGCAATTGCGTGAAACAGCGCAAAATACTAATCGCCAGTTCTTGTATGAAACCACAGTAGGCGCGGGCTTACCGGTAATCGATAACTTGCAAAAACTGATTTACGCCGGGGATGAACTTCAGCGCTTTGAAGGCATTTTGTCAGGTTCATTGTCATTTGTATTTGGTAAGTTAGATGAAGGTCTAACGCTTTCTCAAGCCACTGAAATTGCTAAAAAGAACGGCTTTACTGAGCCAGACCCGCGTGATGATTTAAGCGGCACGGATGTGGCCCGTAAACTATTAATTATGGCTCGCGAGGCTGACTTGAAGCTTGAACTTGAAGACATTCAAATTGAGCCTGTGTTGCCATCGCACTTTGACGATAGCGGCAGCATCGACGAGTTCATGGCAAAGCTACCTGAATTAGATGCCCTGTACACAGATAAAGTTAACGCGGCCAAAGAAGAAGGCAAAGTACTGCGGTACGTAGGCTCTATCAGCAAAGGTAAATGCGTAGTCTCGATACAGGCGGTGGGCGAAGATCACCCTCTGTTTGTGATCAAAGAAGGCGAAAATGCGTTGGCGATCCACAGTAATTATTATCAGCCTATTCCTTACGTAATACGTGGTTATGGAGCGGGCGCTGCGGTAACAGCCGCAGGCGTTTTTGCTGATGTACTTAGAACCATGCCATGGAAGCAAGACGTGTAATGAGCGAATTAAATGACATGATGGGTAAAACGCTTCGCGCTTTTGCCCCAGCTTCAACAGGTAATGTTAGCTTAGGCTTTGATTTGCTAGGTGCTGCGTTGAAGCCCGTTGACGGCACAGTGCTTGGGGATGAAGTTGACCTTGAATTGGCTGATGAGTTTAGCCTTGCGGTAGAAGGTGCTTTTGCTCATAAATTACCAGCGGATCCTGACACCAACATAGTGACCCGTTGCTATCAACACTTTGTAAAAGTGATGAGCGAAAAGGGCGTCGAGCTGCCGCCAGTCAAAATGACCTTACATAAACATCTGCCTATTGGCAGTGGCTTAGGCTCAAGTGCGGCATCGGTTGTGGCCGCACTGCATGGTTTAAATGAATTTTACGGCCAGTTATTGGGCGAGGTGCCATTTAACCAGCATGAGTTGCTGCTGATTATGGGCGAATTGGAAGGTCAGATCAGTGGCAGTGTACATTATGATAATGTCGCACCCTGTTACTTAGGTGGCTTGACCTTAATGGCAGAACAAGCCGATACGCTTGCCTTACAATTGCCAACCTTCAAACATTGGTATTGGGTGGCGTGTTATTCAGGTATTACGGTATCAACCGCAGCGGCAAGAGATATTTTGCCGAAGCAGGTGTCTATGCCAAATACGTTGAAATTTGGCCGTCAGTTGGCTGTTTTTGTGGATGCGCTTTATCGCCAAGACGAGAAGCTCGCGGTGAGTATGATGACGGATGTTATCGCAGAACCGTATCGCAAATCTTTATTGCCGCACTTTGATGAGTCACGTGAGTTTGCGATGCAAAATGGCGCTATGGCGTTTGGTATTTCAGGATCTGGGCCGACTGTATTTGCCGTGTGCGACAACCTTGAACAGGCGCAAACCATCAGTACGTGGTTGCAAGAGAATTATATCCAAAATGACACCGGCTTTAGCCATGTGTGTCAGCTTGATGAACAAGGTGCTGTGGCAAAAGACATCAGCGCCTAGCATAATATTAAAATACGCTTAGTTGAATAAGCACATAAGGTAAGAAACGTGGAACTAGTTAATTTAAAAGACCCTTCGGACAAAGTCAGCTTTGCACAAGCGGTTAAAAAAGGGTTAGGCAAAAACCAAGGGTTATATTTCCCTACTAGTTTGCCAAAATTTGATGATATCGATGCCATTCTTGATATGCCATTTGTTGAACGCTCGGTTGAAATTTTAAGCCAGCTGATTGGTGATGAAATCCCTAGAGATTGTTTACAGGGTATCGTTGAGCGCGCTTTCGCATTTGACGCGCCATTGGCAAAAGTAACAGATAATATTTACAGCCTTGAGTTATTCCACGGTCCGACACTGGCGTTTAAAGATTTCGGCGGCCGCTTTATGGCTCAATGTTTAACCGAAATTGCCGCTGGCGAAAAAATCACCATTTTGACTGCTACCTCTGGTGATACTGGCGCTGCCGTTGCTCATGCATTCCATGGTTTAGATAACATCAATGTGGTTATCTTATTCCCGAAAGGCAAAATTAGCCCACTGCAAGAGAAGCTATTCACCACCTTAGGTGACAACATTCACACTGTTTCGATTGAAGATGACTTTGATGCTTGTCAGCAAATGGTGAAAAGTGCGTTTGATGATGTTGAAGTGCGTGAAGGTTTGCACCTTAACTCAGCTAACTCCATTAATATTAGCCGTTTAGTCGCGCAGGTTTGTTACTACTTTGAAGCCGTTTCTCAGCTAAGCAAAGAGCAGCGTGATGATTTGGTTATCTCAGTGCCTAGTGGCAACTTCGGTAACTTGACCGCCGGCATGATTGCGAAAACCATGGGCTTGCCTGTTAAGCACTTTGTGGCTGCTACTAACTTGAATGATACCGTGCCGCGTTATTTGAAAACCGGTGAGTGGGATCCTAAAAGTACCGTGGCGACCATGTCTAACGCGATGGATGTTAGCCAACCAAATAACTGGCCGCGTATTGAAGCCATCATCGAGCAAGGTTATTTGTCACGTGAAATACTGTCAGGTGACATGGTCGACGAAGACTATACCCAAGTGGCTATGCGTCAACTTGCGCAGTTAGGCTATGTGACAGAGCCTCACGCGGCGATTGCTTACAAAGCATTGCTTCGCCATATGGATGAAGGCGATACAGGGATATTCCTTGGTACGGCGCACCCTGCTAAGTTCCGCGAAACGGTCGAAAACGTATTGGGGCAACCGATTAGTTTACCTCAACCTTTGGTTGACTGTTCTACCAAAGAAAGCTTCGCTGTGGATTTACCAAGCGATTATGACGTGTTGAAAAAGCACTTGTTTAGCCTACTAGGCTAAGCGGTTATATAAGGCTGGGTAAATGACGCAAGCCGCAACATGGCACACGCTACTCGGTGAAGAAAAGCAGCAAGCTTACTTCACCGACATGATGAACTTTATCGCGAGCAAACGAGCGAACGGTAAAGTGGTTTATCCCGCCGCTAAAGACGTATTTAATGCCTTTAGTTGCACCGAGTTTAATCAAATCAAAGTGGTTATTCTTGGGCAAGACCCTTACCACGGGCCTAATCAGGCCCATGGTTTGAGCTTTTCAGTACAAAAAGGTGTGAAAACACCCCCTTCTTTGAAAAACATGTACAAAGCACTGCAGCACGATTTTCCGGATTTTGTTGTGCCTGAGCATGGCTGTTTGCAATCTTGGGCTGAGCAAGGTGTATTTTTGCTTAATACAGTGCTCACCGTTGAGCAAGGTAAAGCCCATTCGCATGCCAAGATTGGCTGGGAGAGATTCACCGACAAAGTGATTGCACTTATCAATGAGCATGCTCAAGACGTGGTATTTTTGTTGTGGGGTAGTCATGCCCAGAAAAAGGCAGGGCTTATTGATGCCTCAAAGCACCATATTTTAACCGCTGCGCACCCATCCCCATTATCTGCTTATCGTGGCTTTTTCGAATGTGGGCATTTCGCTCAAACCAATCAAATCTTGCTCGACAGCGGACGTACGCCTATCAACTGGCAGATTTAAGCTCCACTCCATCTTCATTAACGACTGTATTTCGACCTCTTCGTTTGGCTTTATACAACGCTCTATCGGCTACGTTAAATAGCTCTGTGAAGTTCTGATTACGCTTAAGCTGTGCAACACCAAAACTACATTCTATCGGCTGACCCGGAGCGACTTCGGCGGCGTTAACATTGCTCAAAATCCGCTGTGCTACTTGCTGAGCATCGTTAATGGTTGAATCTGGCAGTAGCGCCACGAACTCATCGCCGCCGAAACGCCCTAGTAAGTCTGTGGGGCGCAGGGACAGTTGCGCCGCCCGGCAAACCTTCTGCAAGGCCTTATCGCCAGCGCTATGGCCAAAGGTGTCATTCACTTTTTTGAAGTTATCCATGTCGAACATGATAAGTGACAACGGCACCTCGTCATTTTGGCTGCGATTTACTGCTCGTTCAGCTTGTTGCATAAAATGTTGACGCGACGCAGCT
This sequence comes from Paraglaciecola sp. QJM3NY_14, assembly GCF_056173245.1. Classification (NCBI taxonomy): domain Bacteria; kingdom Pseudomonadati; phylum Pseudomonadota; class Gammaproteobacteria; order Alteromonadales; family Alteromonadaceae; genus Paraglaciecola; species Paraglaciecola sp. QJM3NY_14. Next base: position 4,224,954 of record NZ_CM149664.1, on the reverse strand, counting down.
TGGGTCAGTGCATCAGTGGTGACGATAGCTTGCAGTTTTTCGTTGTGTGCCATCAATGCGGGTACAGCAATACCGAATAGGGCATTGGAAGCAACGATCACAATGGCAAATTGATAAATTAAGGCGAATTCATTTAATCCAAAAATGTTGACGAATAGCGCGATGATAATGCAGCTGTAAGTTAAGCTGAGTAGGTTGAACAGTGCGCTTTCCGTGCATGCTATCCACATATGCGGCAGCACGAGCAGGAAAATAGCAAAGGCACTCGCTTGTTGACCTGAGTACTGATTGAGTAAGGTGGTTAATATGACGAGTAAGGTGACGACGATAATTTTATGCGGGTACTCGGAGCTGGTTGTGGTTTGATTCGGGCTTAGATATTGTTCGAGATCAAAGCGCTCATGTGAGAAATATCGACTAAGTAAAGCACCAAAAAGCGGCGCTAATACCAACACACCCACGTAATCTCCGATCCAAAAGGGTAACCATGCTTGGCCTATTTCAGACGCAGTCATCATATTGCTGTAAATCAAGCTGAAGATCACCAGCATAGTCGTAACAAGTGACCCTACGCCGGTGTGAATGATATACAGGATAATCAGCCCAGGTGTACTGAGTTTGTCTTGACGGGCTACCCAAGCAAATAGATATGCACTCAACCAGTAAGGTAAAATATGGGCGAAACCGAACAAAAGACCTGCTTGTATCATCTGGGGGGGATTTAGCGGGAGGGAATACTGGATGCAAGTCAGTATGGTCACTATCACTGCGCACAGCATAAGCGGTATAATTGCCCTGATACCGATAATTAATAGAGCTGCGTAGGTTAAGCCTGATACGGGAAACCACACACTTGCGTGGGCGGTGTATTCCATCAATTGTGCTAACAGCCAAACAATTAACCATAACGCGACAAACGCGACAGCACGATACCAACGAGAAGGTAGAACTTTATCTGACGCATACTCAGGCATAAATGGCTTACCTTCGGCTTTCAGTGGAATGAATAATTCAACCTAACCTAATCAGGGTTTGTAAAGTACTGACCGATACATAGTGAATATCGCACAGCGAATTTCAAAGCGCACAAGTAGTATTATATTGACACAATGAGGTTCTCTGTCACTCTTTTTTAAAAGGGAAATACCGCTCAACGTCAAGCATAGCACTGTGTAAGGTGTTTTAATTTACCGGTTTGAAATGAGAATTCACGTTAATAAATGGTCATAAAAAAAGCCCCTAAAACAGCAAGTGCTTTTGGGGCTTTTTAGTCAGTATGCGCTGACAAGATTATGTCGTGAGAATTATTTTTGTTTCGACAACCACACAATCAAATTAACAATATCGTCGTTGTTCATATCACGGGTAAACTTAGCTTGGTATTTGCCGTTAACGATGAAGTTAGGTACCCCACGCAGGTGACTGCGGTATTCCTGAACTAGCTTATTGTTCTTTTTCAACATGCTGTTGACGCCAAAGCTACTCACAAGCTTATCGAAATCCGCTTCTTCTACACCGTTTACCATAAAGATATTTTTTAAATCTTTGATGTTGGTGATAGGTGATTTCTGTACATGAATGTAACGGAAAATAGCGGTACTTAGAGAATCTTCTTTCTTCAATGCGCGAGCTACCATAAGGGCACGACTAGCATCGTCTTGGGTTTCACCGCTGGTAAAGCCCATGAAGTTCACGTGTACTTTTTCGAATTTCACATCGTCACCCATTTTCTCTTGGATCTTTTTAGCGATGGGTTCGAACTGAAAACAATGTGGACACCAGTAAGAGAAGAATTCATTGATGACAGGTTTGTCAGTGGCGGTTTCGTTGATGATGGTGTAATGCTCACCTTCTTTCCACGTTTCTTGGGCGCATGCTTGAAGCGGCACTAATACCGCAATAAAAAAAGCAAGTATGATTTTTTTCATTGTTAATTCATCTCTTTAGTAAAAATAACTCGGGGCAGATTAGCATAGCTAACATAAAATGCCGACTGCACTTTGTAACCAGTTATACCAATTCCATTAAATTTTCGCTGAGTGGCTAATGATTTTACGGAGTTGGCATTAAAAGAAAATTTATCTTATTGCGCTGGCGATTAACAGAATCTGAATAAGCTTAAATACGAAGTTCAGTTTCCTGCAAAGCGGAGAACTGCTCTTTAAGCGCGAGTATTTGTTGTTCCCAATACTTGGGCTCAGCGAACCAAGCAAACGCCTGAGGGAAGGCAGGGTCTTGCCAACGTCTATGCAACCACGCCATGTAATGCACCATACGCATAGCGCGAAGAGGTTCAATTAGGCTTAACTGTTTGGGGTTAAACTCACAAAACTCATCGTAGGCCTCGACTATGGTGCTTAACTGAAGCGATTGAGCTTGACGATCGCCTGATAGCATCATCCACAAATCTTGTACGGCTGGGCCATTACGGCAATCGTCTAAATCCACAAAGGTAGGTCCATCGCGCCACAAGATATTACCTGGATGACAATCACCATGTAAACGCATCATGTCGCTTGTGTGGTAACGCTCACTAGTCAGCGCGACCACTTGCTCTAAAATAGTGAAAAACGCTTCGTGTAAGCTTGAAGGAATAAGCTGACTATTTTGTAATTCAGCCACTGACTTCACCAAATAATCGTCAATATCAATGGTTGGTCTGTGGGTGAATAAACGTGATTTAGCCACTTGGTGAATACGCCCAATAAAACGGCCCATCCACTCAAGCTGATCCAAATTATCAACTTCAAACTGGCGCCCACCGACGGAGGGGAAAAGTGCAAAATGATAGTCTTGGTATAAATGTAGGCTCTTGCCGTTGATCACGAGGGGCGCGACGACAGGCACTTCATGTTCAGCGAGTTCTAACGAAAAGCTGTGTTCTTCGTTTAGTTGTGCTTCACTCCAGCGCTGGGGCCGATAAAACTTTGCCACGTAACGCTTACTATCTTGGCCAACAAACTGATAAACGCGATTTTCATAGCTGTTGAGAGCGAGCAAACCGGATTCCACTAATACGCCTTCAGATTCGATGGCATCTAAGATGAGGTCTGGCGTTAGCTCGCTAAAATTAAATGTACTCATCAACGATACAAAAACTTAGAGGTTTGCTCGATAACGGCGTCCTCGTCTTCTTGAGCACGAATGGTAAAGCTAAAGGCCGTCACAGGATCTTCTAATTGGTACGGGTCGATTGCAATACTGATTGGCAGGTTATATACCTCACCGCCCATTACCGTGACACTCTGTTCCCCTATATATCTGTGGCCTTCAAGACCATTCACTGCAATATCAAAATGTTGAGTATGCTGTGATTTATTGAGTATTTTAAGGGTGTATACGTTTTCTATTAGGCCGTCGTTGGTTTCACGATAAAGAGCGTTACGATCTCGAATAATGTCGACTTCCAATGGTACTCGGCTTAACAGTTCAAAGACCAGTAAGGCACTCATTAAGACTAAAACAACGGCATAACCCATGAGTTTCGGGCGAAATATTTTAGTCTGACCGCCCGCTAACTGAGTTTCAGACGTAAAACTGATAAGCCCTTTCGGGTAATTCATTTTGTCCATTACACCGTTACAAGCGTCAACACAGGCGCCACAGTTGATGCACTCGTATTGCAGGCCGTTACGGATATCGATACCTGTGGGGCACACTTGCACACACAAGTTACAATCAACACAGTCACCTAAGCCTTTGGCAGCATTTTGCTCACGCGTGGCCTTGCGCGAACGTGGGCCGCGTTGTTCCCCGCGCTGTGCATCATAAGCCACTGTGAAGGTGTCTTTGTCGAACATGGCGCTTTGAAAACGTGCGTAAGGGCAAATGTGGGTACACATGATTTCACGCATGTATGCGGCGTTACCATAGGTACAAACTGCGAAAAATAGCACACATACGGTTGCCCAAAAGCTTGAGGAAAAAGTAAAGAAGTCGACGAATAAGGCGTCGATAGGCGTAAAATAGCCAACGAAAGTGAGGGATGTAAGCAGCGCAACACTCACCCAAGCAATGTGCTTCAGGGTTTTGCGGATAAACTTGTCTGTGTCCATCTTGCGCTCATCTAATTTGATGCGCTTGTTACGACTGCCTTCAATTTTTTCTTCAAACCAAATATAGATGAAGGTCCATGTGGTTTGCGGGCACATAAAGCCACACCATACACGACCAGCAAACGTCGTAACGAAAAACAAAGCGAATGCGGCAACAATGAATATCCAGGCTAGCAGCGTTAAGTCTTGTGGCCATAGGGTTAAGCCAAATATTTGAAAACGCTGAGCGCCGATATCAAGCAAAATGGCTTGGCTACCTTCAAATTGCAACCACGGCAGAATGGCAAAAATAGATAGAAACACTAAACCAAAGAAGCGCCTGAAGTTTTCTAGGGCACCTTTAACCGCTCTCACATAGATTCGATTGCGAGGTGTGTACTGATCATTGTGTTTGCTTTTGTCAGGGCGATGCACCTGAACCGGGGAAATATCTTTTACGGGAATGCGGTCACTCATTGCTGCTCCTTGACTGAACCGAGATGCTTAAGGCACATAATCGCGGCGCATATTAGCATTTTTTTGCTGTCATTACGCTAGTTTGCGTTATCGATTATGTTAAAGGTTGATACAGATCAGGATGCTGTGCTGCAGATAATAGAGAAATGTAAGGTCGTGTTAGGGCGTTGGTGATTGGCGGTCGTGGCGGGGGTAGCGCAATACAAATGCAGCGCCGCCCAGCGCTGAATTGTGTACTTGGCAGTCCCCTTGGTGCCACTGCTGAATACGCCGTACAATAGCTAAGCCCAGTCCCGCACCGCCCGACGCACGCGTGCGCGCTTCATCTGGGCGATAAAATGCATCAAATATCTTTTCTTGGACGTCTTTTGGAATACCTGGCCCGTCGTCTTCTATGCTGAGCAAAACATGGTCTTGGTCTTGGGTGATATTGATTGAAATGCGCGACTTTGCATATCGACTGGCATTCACCAGTAGGTTTTCTAGCGCCCTTTGTACGAAATGATCATCTGCGAGTAGCAGTATGTTCTCCCCAGAAATACATACCTGATGATCTTTCAAATGCAGGGTTTGCAGATGGGCAACCACTTGCTCTACAAGCTCCTTCAACGGGATTTCAGCTAAATTAAGCTCAGGGATAAGTACATCACTACCGGCGTAGTCAAGCATCTCTTGCACGAGTCTTTCCAGCTCTTCCACATCCAGAGACATGGCATTCCATTTTTCAGAATTGCTCGCGGGTCGTGCTTCAAGCGCGAATTTTAAACGCGCTAGCGGCGTGCGAAACTCATGAGCCACAGCCCCAGATAGCTCTCGTTGCGATTGCAGCAAACTCTTTACCTTTAGGCTCATGTTGTTAAGCGCTTGGGCAATGGGGGCTATGTGTGATGTGCTAGCAATGTGGTTATCCACTAGGCTGCCATCGTCTTGAACATGACTCACGCTGCGTTTTAGGGCACTTAAATCACGCCACAATGGCCATAGCCAAAGGGCGATTAATGCCCCTAAACATACGAAGAATATGCCGCTGTACACCATGAGCGTTTGGCTGTTGGTTTGCGGGCGTGTGATATTGAGCTCTAACAAGTCGTTTTTGTTAAGGGCGATATACAGCTGTTCACCCATTTTCTCGTCGTACAATAAAACGCTTTTATTATTTTTGAGCTGAGCCGCGCTTTGTGCGCTCCAACCAATACTGTTGTAGGGCACAACTGTGTGGGGCAGAGCGGTACTTTGGGCCAACGCAAGTAAGTTGTCATGATTGTTTTTGGCCGCGTCAAACAAGGTCATTATCGTCGTAACATGGCCTGTTGGGCCTTGGGGGGGATGGCTGAAAAGGCGTTCTAACCCTGCACTTAGGCCAATCATGGCTAACACAATAAAAAGGTACAAACTGATAAACAATCTAGCCATACTGAAAGATTATTCCCACGCGTCAGCGACGAAATAAAACCCTTTTCCCCAAATGGTTTTAATACGATAGGGGTGACGAGGGTCATCCTGCAGTTTTTTACGCAGACGCGAAATGCGCACATCCGCAGAGCGGTCTAAACCATCATATTCTCTGCCGATAAGCTCGCGGTACAGCGTGTTGCGATCCACTAGCTGAGACGCATTTGCGGCCAATTTCCAGAGCATATCGAATTCATGACTGGTTAGAGGCACATCTTCGTTTTTAAGGGTCACCTTGCGTGCTAGATAATCAAGTGTTAGCTGACCAAAACGCAGTTGGGTCGCTCTCTCAATCGGGGCTTTAATAGTATTACTTCGCCTCAGCAGCGCCTGAATACGCGCTAACAACACCCGGGGTTCGACCGGTTTCATAACGTAATCATCTGCGCCAATCTCAAGGCCGAGTACATGATCAAAATCGCTATTTTTTGCCGTCATAAATAACAGCGGTCCTTGATATTCAGGGCGAATTTTTTTGCACAACGTAAAGCCGTTATCCCCCGGTAGCATAACGTCAAGCACAACCAAATCTGGCGAATGTTGTTTAATCTCATCAAGCAAACCCGTGCCGTCACTTAAACTGGTCACGGTGAAATCATGTTGATTCAAGTATTCACTCACAAGCTGGCTGAGTCGCGCGTCATCCTCAACAAGTAATATGTGCGGCATTAGAAAAGGCTCCAAGGATTGTTGACCCGAAAACGGGTACTGCGCCGGGTCGACTTCACCCTTAGCGGTTGTTGAAGAAGGGTTTTACCCAATGCGTCTTTTAATAATAAACGTGTGTTGTCATCTATGGTCAGGGTTAAGTCTTTTTGCACAACCGTTTCGCTGGAGCAAAATAGCCGTTGTGGTGACAGTTTAACCACATACACACAGTATTCCTGCTGGTATTCGTTTTGTACCTGAACTGAGAGCGTAAACTGGCACTGTGTGCCAACGCGCTGAGTGACGCACACTATCGGCTGAATTTGCCAGTTAACGTCATGCTCTACAGCGTGTACTTTGTCCCCTAAAACTATGCTTAAACAGGCTAACAGCACTCTCAAATTATGCGTGCTCCAACGAATGAGTTGAAACTATCTGCGTCATCTGAATACGTACCCAAGACCAATAAATACCGTACTTGTGTATTTTTTATCTACTAGTGGGCTGTTAGTCATCCCTGAATGAAGCCAAGTCACACTGGTTCGGATAAGCCATTGCCATTGTTGGTTTATCTTCTTGTTGGCGCTGAGCGCTAAGCTGGGTTGCCAACCCGCTGAAGCGTCGTAATAAAGATCACGGAGCACGTTATCTTGCTGATCCACACCGTAATAGTAATCAACTAATTTGCTGCTCTTCCAAATCACAGTTGGCGCTAAGCTAACTTGCCACTCGTTTAGCGGCCAATGGTGTTGGTAGCTAATTTCAAATTGATGCCCGTGATGCACGTTTGAGGCATCTGTTTTGACCGCGACGCGCCACTGGGAGTGGGCGCTGCGTTTATGCCAGCGTATACCAGCATCTATCGCCCATTTTCGACTTTTTACTTCGTCGACTGAGACTTGGCGATCATCAAAAGGAGACGCGTTTGACGGCCCAATAGCGTTACTCAAAAAATGACCAGAAGCACCAAGTACATTGCTGGGGTGCCAAAAGGTGAAAAAGGCTTTTTCGGTGTTAACGCTGAAAAAGGTGTCTAGCGCAAAAGTCGGGGTTTGTATCCATTGATAGCCGACTTCGGCGTTATCCAAATAAACGTTATCACCGTAGTAGGCTATATCGGGGATGAGCACGAGAGGGATAGCATCGCCGCCAACGAGTGGATTGGTCTTTGCGCCAGCGCCGAGGGCTATTCCCACTCGCCATTTCTCAGTTTCGATGCATTGGGCCGAGTTGCAGTCTGCGTACGCGTATTTTGCGAGGGTAAAAAAGCATAGCAAAATGCACTTTGCGCCTAGCTTTTTTATACTGTTTGTACCCATTTACTACACCCACACTTCGAAACAACGTTGATCATAAGATAATTATCAAAAGTTCATAAAAACTGCGAACTTTTCTATTGATGCATCCTAGCAAACCCGCGGGTAAAGCTCACCACAGGGTTACAATTATTCACAAATCCTCGCAATTAAGATCGAGACACCTCACGCAGTGTGATTAGGATATTAAGCCAACAAGATAGGCCCGAATTAAGACGGGCGACATTGGCTCATAACATCAAGGAAATGCACCATGTTAGGTACTGGTTTACGCGGTTTATTCATCTTCATTCTCACTTGGCAACTCGGCGCATGTGGGGGCTCTGATGATAAAGAAGACAGCAAAAAATATGACAAGCCTTACTTGCAGTTTTACAACGGCTCTGGGGGAAGTGGCTCTGTTTTTCTCAGTATTGATGAGAGCAGTAGCGCCGGCTCTGCCGTATACGGTGATGCGACTAGTGTACTCACACTTGAAGATAATGACGTTGGTTTGACCTTTACTGAAAAAGACAATGATGGTGTTACGCATACCCTAGAAGAGTTATCTGTAAAAGTGAGCACGGGTCATAAAATGCTGGTGGTGCTTAGCGCAAAAGACAGTGCGGCGATATTTAATACCTATGAAATTGAACGTACAGAACTGGATAAACGTTTTCGATTATTTGCTACATCAGTACTGACGAGCGACCAAGACTATGATGTGTACTTAGGTGAGAATGGCAGCTCATTTGCGAATGCACATTTGTTGGCGACTGTGTCAACAGACGAACTTGAGCAATTTGACTCATGGCAAACCGAAGATACGAGTTCGTTTAGCCAGGGAGAATATCAGGTGTATTTAACCCTGCCCGGTGAAGATACCCCTGTGTTTGAAAGTTCAGCCATTGCATTTAGTTACGCCACTGAATACACAATGATCATTCGTGCCAGCTCTGGAGCGATAAAGAATAATATCGAAATGGACTTAGTCATCAACTCTTCTTCCGTAAATAAATACACCTCAACAGATGAGGCTGCGCAATATCGCATTTACAATAGTCTTGAAGAAAAAGACGTGATCGTAGATGTAAAGGGTGGCCAGGATAATCAGCAACAAGTGTCTGTGGCTGCCAATGGTTTGAGTGATTTTCGAGGCATCGCTTTTGGTGATTATCAATTGTCAGGTCAGGTCAGTGACGATGATAATCTTGCATTCTCAAATCGTTTGCTAAGCCTGAGCCAAGGCAGAAGCAATGCGATCGTGATATACCAAGATGAGGAGCAACAGTTAGTCACACTGACGTTTGAAGAAAGTAACTTGCCGCAAAGTGTCGAACACGACATCCAAGTGGTGAATGTGAACCCAGATTATGATGGCCTTGATGTCTTCTTTGTACGCCAAAATGAAACCATTAGTACGGCGAAATATCGCACCCAAAATTTAGCCTTTGAACACTCTGCGCGCTTAACTATAAAAAGTGGTCAGTACGAGATTGTGATGGTGCATAACGATGAGAATAATAGCCCGTTATTACTCGCACGAAGTGAAATGCTGGAGATTGATCAAGACGTTAATTACATTGTTAGCCTTCAAGCATCAACGTTATCCCCCAGCGGCTATAAAATCGTGCTACTGCACTAATACATGAGCGGTGGTTAGGCAATAGCGCTATTTGGTAATTGAAGTCGTGTTATCTGCCTTTGGAAGCTAGCAATGGGGACAATAGCCAGAAGTCTAAATATTTTGATAGCACGCGGCTGATGTACTGCGAATTTATTCGCCGCAATACGGTCTATTTAATATAAGCCAAGATGAAATAGCGCTTTTGGCCCTAATGTTATTGTTAATGCATGTTACTTTTAAAGGCTTAGATTAGAGAGAGCGCTCTCATGAGTTGTTCTTATGAGTAGCCGATATAAGTCGCTTAAAGGTGTTAAATAAAGGTGTGAAATAGTGTTCAGGCCGTATTCAGCGCGTTTGCGGTAGACTTTGATTAAATGCGATATGAGATATGCGACATGGCTCAAGCGCATCTTAAATTCGCACAAAAAAAGGTGAATGAATATGAAAAATCTAGCTGTCGTCCTGTTATCGGGCGTTACGTTAATGTTATCTGGGCAGGCCTACAGCCAGGCTAAAGTGGATGTGACGTGGCAAGACCCAGAGAAATACACAGATGTGCGCCCTTCAAATGAGTCGCGTACCCGCTTTAAAGAGCGCACGTTTAAACAATTAGACGAATATATTACAGAGCTCGCTGAAACCTTGCCTGAAGGCCAGACCCTGAAGATGAACGTAACGAACTTAGATTTAGCAGGGCAGGTTTGGCCCGCTTCGTTTGTGGGTATGGGCAGTGGGGCAAACGATGTGCGCTTGATTAAAAGTATCGATATTCCGCGTATTGCGTTTAGCTTTGAGTTGCTTGGGGCCGATGGCGCTGTGATTCAGCAAGGTGAGCAAAACTTGAAAGACATGTCTTTTCAAAATCGCCACAATCCGTTTTTTGCGTCTGAGAACTTACGTTATGAGAAAAACATGATACGAATGTGGTTCGATGAGCAATTTCCCCAGGAAGTCGCAAAAAAGAATACTCACTAATTTATAACGTCGCATGATTTGCGACGTTTTTTGCGCGATACTACGAGGTGATAATATCCGAATAATGCACCATCCGGTCGCGGCCACTTTGTTTGGCTGAATAAAGTGCGTGATCCGCTAAACGTTGAACATAGTCTGCGTCTTTCGGATCTTGCGGTTGACAGGTTGACACGCCGATACTGATGGTCAAATGTTCTTCTTTGGGACTGTATTTATGCTCAAGGTTTGCATCACGCACGGCTTCTAGTAGCGCCGTGGCAACTCTTATCGCACCATCTTTATCTGTATTGGGCAAGATAAATACGAATTCTTCACCGCCGTATCTGGCGGCAAAGTCACCACTGCGTTGGGCGAACCTTTCGAGTAATTGCGCAATCGCCACCAAAGCTGTGTCGCCTGCTGCATGACCATAATTGTCATTGTAAAGTTTGAAATAATCCACATCAATCATGAGTAACGACAGGGACCATTTTTCTCGGTTCGCTAGCCTTAGTTCACGCTCTAATCGTTCATCTAACGCTCTGCGATTGGGGATACCCGTTAATCCATCTAACAGTGATAGTTCTTGTAAGGCGAGCTTTTGCTGCTCGATGGTCGTGGCAAAATAGTCGATGGTATCGGCAATGTCAGATATTTCATCATTGCCTGAGATATGCGTAGTATTGCTAAAGCCGTTGGCCCTGTCTTGAACCACCATATTAAGCTGAACTAAGCGTCTAACCACGCGATTTTGAATAAAGAATACAATGACTAACAGTAAAATGAGTGCGCCAATGACGTACAGCTCCACATTGTCTATTTGTTCTTTGATTCGGCTAGAGGTTCTGCTTGTTTGAGTGATAAGGGAATCACTCAATTGATAAGACTTAAAGTTGAGTAGACGTGCGTAATCGGTGATCAAACTATGCACAAAGTTGCCGCGCCCGGTCACCCGGCCTGATATGCGCAACAGGTTAATTTGTAACGGAAATATTCCCTGATCATGTAGGGCAATATGGGTGAATTCATCGACGATCTTAACTAATCTAGGGCGCAAGGAAATAGGCAACGCATTGGCGTTTTTATACAAAGTATCAGTGATGGTGTGAGCCGCAAAGGACGATTGGCGGATAGCTTGCAACCGAGTCAAATTGGCGGCATTGCTAGATAGGGCAACAGCTTCATACAATGCGGCACGCCAATCTTGCAAACCTTGAATATCCTTCTTCGACAATGATGGGGCAGTAGTGATTTTAACCACTTTATTATTGAGCGCATACAAGGCTTTTTGCTGCACAGCAAGTTGCTTGGCAAGCTTAATCCTGTGTAGCGCGATGGTTTTTAACTCTAGAATTTCACTTTCAATCGCATTCAAGTGAAACTCAAGGTACTGGGTGCCTCCTTGACGCTCAGCAACAGTTCTAATCTGCTCCATCTTGTCATTAACATTCCGTTCAGCAATACGCAGTGCTGCCTCAGAATTGGCATAACTCAGGCCATCACTGATGGCTGAAAGGGCAGTGATGTGATTGTTTATTTGCTCTGAAAATACTACGTTGGGCAACGATTTATTCGCAAGGTTATCGAGGATTTCACGAAAATCACTCAGGCGTGAATGGGCTAATATAGTCACACTGATAAAAATGGCGAACACACTAACAAACGCTATTGCAAATACGCTGCTAAGAGGTATACGCGCCTTTAACGTTTTACCCGGTTTGCTGGTAGCTGGGAGTTGTTTACTCATGAATATCTACTAGTCGCTCATCTAAATTTGGTCCTAACTCTTTGCTGTTTCTCATGCTTTCCATAAACACGTCAACCACCATTGGCGGCTCCATATATCCCAGCGTAATCTGAGGGCAAGCACTGAGTACTTGATAGCCATCCCCGCCCTGTGCCATGTAGTCTGTGGTGGCTAATTTGTAGGCTCGGGTTGGCACAATCGCTTTACCATCAAGCGTGATAGACACAACCCGTTCCCCCGCTTTTTGATGTGAATCGTATTTAACCTCGATACCTGAAATCTGCGGAAAACGGCCACGCACATTTTCAATCTCACTTAACCCATTTTCAATCGCAGCTCTTAACTGCAAACCCGTCACTGTTAATACAGCCAATTTGCTGCGAAAGGGCAATTCTTCAGCGATTTCACGGCGTGTGAGTTGTTGCCCCTTGGTGTATGAGCGATTTCCGCGAATGATGCCACCGTTAAGCAGTGCCATATCGGCATTGGCGAATGATTTCAATGCATCAGCCACGGCGTTAGCAAAGGCATTCTCTTCGGTACGTACGCTGATCCTTTTGGTTTGAAAAGCTTGTGTAACGTTAGCGATGGGTTGATCGAGTAGGCGATTTAAGCGAGATGTATAGCCTTTTACTTGCCCAGCAACTATGGGCTCTTTGGAAAATTCCGATAGGTTTTTGCTAACCCAGCTTATGTCGAGCTTAGGTTTTTTGCCGGTATGCACATTTAAGTTTATTTCAGCTAAGTGATTCAGGTAATTCAACACAACGGCGTGAGGATGTTGAGGTAATACTTCATCAGGTATGATCGTGGACTCAGGTGTTGTTGTTACTGATATGTCGATAATCTGCTTGTTCAATAGCTGATCTATAAACGCAAAGCTGTAGGAATACATTAAGATGACAATGTCAGCGCCTTTTTCTCGCAACGTTCTGGATGTTTCAGTAATGATTTGCTGTGGGTCGCGAATGACAATCTGCTTTAATAAATAGTCAGTGATAGCGCTATCATCTAGCACAGAAATAACGCCGAGCTTTACCCCTTTTTGCTCGACTATGACGTAATCGAGTAGTCCGTCTACATTGGCTTTACTGCGTTTGTCATAAACATTACTGGATATCAGCGGAAAAGCCGCCTCGTAGGAGCGTAATGACAATTCGTCTTCAAAATAGCTAAATTCACGCTTAGTGACAGACATTACATCGGGCTCTAGGCTATTAAGAATATCAATGATATGTGTGCCGCGGTCTAGGGATGAAAGCGGACTAGGCGCCAGACTGTTGCCACCGAATAAAAAAAACGTGCTGGTATCTTTTTGATTGCGATACGATTGCAGCGCGCTAGAGAGCTCAGGATAACCTCCGACATGTTTTAAGCCTATAACCGGCATGTCAGATGCGTAGATGATTGTCACATTCTCACTTTTAGGCACGTCAGCGGTGACTTTATAAGAAAAACACGTCAGCATGCTGATGCACAAAAGTACAAATTGTATCCGATTGATGTTGCAGTCCCCTAGATCAAAAAAGCGTGTAACTAGCTGAAATGTATCAAGCAAGTATTACATATTGACGTTATTCAATAGTCAGCTATTAGTCTAATTTATACCAATTGTTTTCGTTTATTGTCGTAAATCTCTTTTCTTAATTAATTTTTGTTACAAGAGGCTTTTCACACCGTACTTTTCACACTGCACTTTTCACACCAGGCTTGGCGACAAATTCACCCGCACTGATTTTACAAGGTGTGCGAGTTAAATGACGTGTACTGTTCGTATAGATATCGATGGCAATAAACTGCGCAGGCAAGTAGGCCTGCGCAGGGGGGACTACTTACAAATTTTCAATGGTTTGTTTCTGCTCTTTCAACTTCGTCATTTGCATGGTGAAGTCATCAAGCTTGGCTTTTTCTTTATCAATGACCGCAGGTGGTGCATTGCTAACGAATTTTTCGTTGCTCAATTTACCTTGAGTACGGCCAAAGTCAGCTTCAATTTTTGCTAACGCACGGTTAATCCGGGCCAGTTCTGCGTCTTTATCTATTAGTCCAGCCATAGGAATAAGAATCTCCATCTCACCTACTAGCGCGGTAGCACTGGCAGGGGCTTCCTCTTCTGGCTGCAACAATTCAACGCTTTCAAGTTTGGCTAGCGCCCCTAAAAACTCACGGCTGCTTTGCAAACGTTGCCAATCTTGAGCACTGGCGTTACGAAGCAACACATTTAACGGTTTATTAGGTGAGATATCCATTTCGCCGCGAATATTACGAATGCCCACAATCACGCTTTTGATCCACTCCATTTCGGCTAGTGTGTCTTCGTCGCGCAGCGCTTCGCTTTGCGCTGGGAATGGCTGAGTCATGATGCTGTCGGCTTGAATGCCACATAGCGGCGCCAACCTCTGCCATATCTCTTCTGTGATAAACGGCATAATCGGATGCGCTAAACGCAAAATGCTTTCAAGTACATTGACCAATGTATGGCGGGTACCGCGTTTTTGCGCGTCAGTGCTCACTTCAGAGTTAAGTACCGGCTTCGATAGCTCTAAGTACCAATCACAGAATTGATTCCAAGTGAACTCGTACACCAAGTTCGCTGCAATATCGAAACGATAACCCGTTAAGGCATCTTCAAAGTCCTTTAAGGTTTGCTGGAAGCGCGCCAAAATCCACTTATCTGCTAGGCTAAGCTCCATGTCGCCGCCATTTGCGCCAGTGTCTTGGTCTTCAGCGTTCATCATCACAAAACGCGATGCGTTCCATAACTTGTTACAGAAGTTGCGATAGCCTTCAACTCGCTTCACATCAAAGCTGATGTCGCGACTGGTAGACGCCATCGCAGCAAACGTAAAGCGCAATGCATCGGTGCCATAAGCAGCAAAGCCTTCTGGGTAGCTCTTGCGGGTATTCTTTTCGATTTTAGCGGCTAGTTTAGGTTGCATCATGCCTGAGGTGCGCTTGGCGACTAAGTCATCAATACTGATACCGTCAATCAAATCGATAGGGTCGATAACATTGCCTTTCGATTTAGACATTTTATCGCCTTGCTCGTCGCGGATAAGCCCGGTGATATAAATTTCTTTAAACGGAATTTGCCCAGTGAATTTCTTGGTCATCATGATCATTCTGGCTACCCAGAAGAAAATAATATCGAAACCGGTAACCAATACGGCGCTAGGTACAAAAGTATCAAGCTCTGGGGTTTTCTTTGGCCAGCCCATAGTGGCAAATGGCCATAGGGCAGAAGAGAACCACGTATCTAACACGTCTTCGTCTTGGCGCAATGTGACGCTGGCTTCAAGGCCGTTCTTTTCGCGTACTTCAGCTTCAGTGCGGCCAACGTAGATTTTGCCATTTTCGTCATACCAAGCAGGTATGCGATGACCCCACCAAAGTTGGCGTGAAATACACCAGTCTTGAATGTTGTTCATCCACTGGTAATAGGTTTTGTCCCAGTTTTCAGGAACGAATTTAATCTCACCACTTTTCACGGCATCAATTGCGGGTTTCGCTAGCTCTTGAACTGCCACATACCACTGATCGGTTAAATAAGGTTCGATAACCGAGCCAGAGCGATCGCCTCGGGGCACTTTTAATTTGTGGTCTTCAATCTTAACCAATACGCCTGCGGCGTCTAAATCAGCGACGATTTGCTTACGTGCATCAAAGCGGTCAAGGCCACGGTATTGCTCTGGGGCAACATCGTTAATTTTGGCGTCATCGGTGAGAATGTTGATCATCTCTAGGTTATGACGTTTGCCCATGTCGTAATCGTTGAAATCATGGGCAGGGGTAATTTTTACGCAGCCAGTACCGAAGTCTTGCTCAACGTAGTCATCTGCGATGATCGGAATAAGACGGCCTGTAATCGGCAGCTTGATTTGCTTACCGATAAAGCCTTGGTAACGCTCATCATCAGGGTGAACCGCAACGGCTGTGTCACCCAGCATGGTTTCGGGGCGTGTGGTGGCGACAATCAGCTCACCTGTGCCATCGGCCAATGGGTAGCGCATGTGCCACATGAAGCCATTTTCTTCTTCGCTGAGTACTTCTAAATCTGATACCGCAGTGTGCAATACCGGATCCCAGTTGACTAAGCGTTTGCCGCGGTAAATCAGGCCTTCTTCGTGCAAGCGAACAAATACTTCGTTCACAGCTTCCGACAAGTCGTCATCCATGGTGAAGACTTCACGATCCCAATCGGGTGACGTACCTAAGCGACGCATCTGTTGGGTTATGTTGCCACCGGATTCTTTCTTCCAGTCCCAAATTTTTTCAACGAACGCTTCACGACCTAAGTCGTGACGAGTTTTACCTTGGGCGTTTAGCTGACGTTCCACCACCATCTGCGTAGCGATACCCGCGTGGTCGGTACCACATTGCCATAAGGTATTGTCACCCTTCATACGGTGATAACGAGTTAGCGTATCCATGATGGTTTGTTGAAAACCATGGCCCATGTGTAAGCTGCCAGTCACGTTGGGGGGCGGTAGTAATATGCAGTAAGGTTGGCCTTCGCCGCTGGCTTTAAAATAGCCTTTATCTTCCCACGCTTGGTAGCATTGCTGTTCAAGGTTTTGTGGGCTAAATGTTTTATCCATTGTGTTGGGTCTCGTTATTGCGATGACTAATGACCAGCGAGTGAGTTGAGTAACTCAGTGCTGGGTAACGTATCTAGTTGGTGGCCGGCGGCGCGATAATGCTTATAGCGCTCACGAGCTTGCTGCTTTAGCGCATCTGCGGCGGGTACAAAATCATAAATTCGACTGAATTTGCCATGAAAATCAGGCATGTTGTCAGCTAAGTTGATCAGTACCGGCTTATTAAATTGGCTTGGGCGTTGCCAGCAAATTTCAACAGGTGTGCCCGCTTGTGGGCCTTCGCCAGTGAGGTTGTGGGGCACAAAACGATCATTAGGCAGTTGCCATAACAGCTCGTCGAATTGTTCTGCTTGTGCCTGACTTTGGCACATCACCACACAGCGCTGTTTATTGCTAAAACACTGGGCCGCCAATTGACAAGCCAGCGCAAGGTGCGCTGGCTGTTGACTGGTTGCTTCTGCTTCTTGTTCAAGCAGGTAAAACGTGACCTTTGACATCAGGTTATCCGTTTATTATTGGCTGACTAATCTTCAGACTCAATGCCTGCTCGGTTCATTAAGAACTGAGATAGCATAGGCACAGGGCGACCAGTAGAGCCTTTTTCTTTACCGCCAACCCAAGCTGTTCCAGCGATGTCCATGTGTGCCCAGTTGTACTTACGCGTGAAGCGCGACAAGAAACAAGCAGCGGTAATTGAACCCGCTGGGCGACCGCCTAAGTTAGTCATATCGGCGAATGGGCTTTCTAGTTGATCTTGGTATTCATCCCATAACGGCATGCGCCATGCTTTGTCGCCACTTTGCTCTGATGCATTTACTAACTCATGAGCAAGAGGGTTATGATTACTGAATACACCCGTTGCGTGGTGACCAAGAGCGATAACGCAGGCACCGGTTAAGGTGGCTACATCGATAACCAATTCTGGGTCGAAGCGTTCAACGTAAGTTAATGCATCGCACAGTACCAAGCGGCCCTCGGCATCCGTATTTAGCACTTCAACGGTTTGACCTGACATGGTGGTTAAAATGTCACCAGGACGATACGCGTTGGCATCAGGCATGTTTTCACAGCCAGCTAATATGCCTACGACGTTTATCGGCAAGTTAAGTGCGCTGATGGTATGCATGGCACCTAAAACACCCGCTGCGCCGCCCATGTCGTATTTCATTTCGTCCATGGCTTCGCCTGGCTTGATAGAAATACCACCTGAGTCAAAGGTCAAACCTTTACCGACGAGCACAATAGGGGCTTGATCAGCAGGGCCGCCTTTATGCTCCATGATGGTCATAATGGATTCATTCACTGAGCCACGCCCTACCGCAAGGTAAGAGTGCATGCCTAGGGCATCCATTTGCTTTTCGTTGACAGAATCAACGTGCAAATTTTCATACTCAGCTTCAAGGGCTTTGGCTTGCTCGAAAAGGTACATAGGGTTACAGATGTTGGGTGGCATGTTGGCTACGTCACGGGTGGTCTTGCTACCCAATGATACGGCCAAACCGTGTTCAACTGCGCGCTCGCCAATAGTCAGCTCGCGGCGTGTCGGTACATTAAACACCATTTTACGTAATGGTCTGCGCGGCTCGCCTTTTTTGGTTTTCAACTGCAAGAAGGTGTACAAAGAGTCTTGCGTCGCTTCAACCGCTTGGCGTACACGCCAGTAGGTATCACGGCCTTTAACGTGAAGCTCTGATAAGAAACATACGGCTTCCATTGAACCCGTTTCATTTAAGGTTTTAATGGTTTTAGAGATGATTTGCTTGTATTGGCGTTCGTCTAACTCGCGCTCTTTACCACAACCGACCAACAATACACGCTCGCTCAGTACGTTAGGTACATGGTGTAACAATAACATTTGGCCCGGTTTGCCTTCCAGATCTCCACGGCGCAATAGGTTGCTAAGGTAGCCACCACTGATTTCGTCTAATTGTTCGGCCACTGAGGTTAAGCGGCGTGGTTCAAATACACCGACTACGATACAGGCACTACGTTGTTTTTCTGGGCTTCCACTTTTTACACTAAATTCCACGGGGCATCCTCGTCACGAAACTGTTAATCTGTCATTACATACTGGTTGTAACACTGAGCTTTTTGAATTTGTTATTGTGATGTTGTGCAAAGCGCTACGGCGTTATCTTTATAAACAGCGTTTCATTGCAATTGCAAGAAGAGCTCAAGCCAGACATAATCTGTAGATTACGTGCGGGCAAGCGCTTTAAAATGGCACACATTGCAAATGAAACGTGTGAAAACGTTAAGTTTACTTAAAATTTTGTAGCTTGCCACTAAAATTACCACTTTTGTGTTGGATATTGCGTGCTGATATTTCGTTATTTAGTTAAAGAAACCGTCAAATCCCAAACTGCCGTTTTTCTGGTTTTGATGGCCATTTTTATTACCAATAAATTTGTTAGGGTGCTCTCTGAAGCCTCAAACGGTGACATTCCTGCTAGCCTAGTTCTGGGTTTTTTAGCCTTGAGTATGCCAGTATTGGCCTCGCTTATTTTACCTCTGAGCTTATTTTTGGGGATCATGCTTGCTCATGGCCGCTTGTACGTAGAAAGCGAAATGACTGTGATGCGGGCGTGCGGTATCAGTGAATGGTACGTGACTCGCGTTATGCTAGTGCTTGCTGTGATCATGGCGTTGATAACAGGAGCCATGACATTATGGTTAGCGCCCCTGTCAGTAGAGCGAGAATATCAACTTGAAGAACAAGCGGGTGCAGATACAGGTTTAACCACATTAATTCCTGGGCGTTTTCAACAAACCGCCAATGAAAAAGCAGTGATTTTTGTACATGAAATCGGTAACGACAGTGAACCGCTCAAACGTGTGTTTATGGCACAACACGACACCACCACCGATAGCCAAAATGTACACTTGGTTTACGCCAAACAAGGCGGCTTGCGTGAACTGCCTGATGGGTCTGAAACGCTAGTGCTTGGCGATGGTATTCAGTACGAAGGTACGCTCGGTGAAAAGGACTACCGCGTGGTCGAATTTGGTGAGTATCAAATTCAAATTGCAGAGCAAGAAGCAGAGCAAAAACGGCGTAAATTATCCGCATACACCACCATGCAATTGTTTGAAGACTCATCCATCGATGCTATAGCCGAATTGCAGTGGCGTTTTGCTATTCCATTATCCTTATTTTTCTTGGTGATTATTGCTGTGCCCTTAAGTGCTGCTGACCCGCGACAAGGGCGCTTTGGTAAAATGTTCCCAGCACTCATGCTGTATCTTGGTTACTTCTTATTGTTGCTTGCCGGGCGTAAAGTGCTCGAAGATGGCAAA
Source organism: Paraglaciecola sp. QJM3NY_14 (assembly GCF_056173245.1). Classification (NCBI taxonomy): domain Bacteria; kingdom Pseudomonadati; phylum Pseudomonadota; class Gammaproteobacteria; order Alteromonadales; family Alteromonadaceae; genus Paraglaciecola; species Paraglaciecola sp. QJM3NY_14. Next base: position 4,204,825 of record NZ_CM149664.1, on the reverse strand, counting down.
ATACCGCCGATGCTTGGTTTATGGTGGGTGCACGCTGTCATAGGCATCATTGGCATGACGCTGATCTTTAAAGGGCGGCCAGTGGGCGTGCGAATACGAGCACGATTGCGGGGGAACAAAGCATGATTAAAATCCTCGACTGGTACATTGCTCGTACGCTACTCAGCACCACAGCCATGAGCTTAGGTGTATTGGTTGGCCTAAGCGCATTAATCAAATTCATCGAACAGATGAAAAGCGTTGGCAGAGGCAGTTACGATATGACTGTTGCCGCTGTTTACGTCTTCTTAAGTTTACCCCGTGAGCTTGAGCAGTTTTTCCCTATGGCTACTTTGATTGGTGGCTTAATTGGCATGGGTATTCTAGCCAGCAACAGTGAATTGGTAGTGATGCAATCGGCGGGGCAAAGTCGCTGGAACATTATTATATCCGCCATGAAGTCGGCCATTTTAATGGTGTTATTTGTAATGGTCATTGGCGAGTGGGTTGCCCCGGTCAGTGAGACCAAAGCCAAAGAAATTCGCACCCAAGCAATATCGGGCGGTAGTTTGTTCTCATCTGACAGATTAGTGTGGGCTAAAGACGGTGATAACTTCGTGAGTATCGGCGAAGTGGTTGATAAAGATACTCTGCGGGATGTGAGTATTTACGAGTTCGATAACGAATTGTATTTGCGCCAAATTACCACCGCAGAAAGCGCTACGTATCAAGACAAAACATGGGAGTTGAGCCATGTTCAATCTACTGAGTTTTCCGATAACCGCATTCAAGTACAAGACGCGGCTGACGGGGCATGGGCTTCGTCATTAACGCCAGATAAATTAGGTGTGGTCACAGTGAAGCCTGAAGCACTGTCCATCCGTGGGTTGATTGATTATGTGAATTACTTAGAGAACAACAGCCAAAACTCTGAGCGATACCGTTTGGCATTATGGCGTAAAGTGCTGCAACCGATTTCGGTTGGTGTCATGTTATTGATGGCCTTGTCGTTTATTTTTGGGCCACTGCGCAGTGTGACCATGGGGGCCCGAGTGATAATGGGGGTGCTGACGGGATTTGGCTTTTTCGTCAGTAATGAAGTGTTCGGTTCATTAAGTACTGTGTACCACATACCGCCTTTTATCGGTGCTATTTTGCCAAGTGTGGTATTCACCGGTATATCGATACATCTTTTGCGCCGCTAGAGGCGCTTTCAGACAGTATTGCAAAGCAATTAATTCAAATTACGCCAACTGCGATGGTGGTTGGCCTCTTTCGTTAGGCAAATCACTTCGGTACCCGCAATGCGATCTTGCAGCGATTGCTTATGCTTATAATCCAGTAATACCAACAAGGTACCCAAACCTAAGAATGACGTCACCATGCGTAAAAATGCGCGGGGATACGTTAACGGGTTTTCATTCGTGCTCACGATACGCAGACGCCAAGCGCGCATACCAATCGTTTGGCCGCCGTTGCGCCAAAACCATAAAAAGAACGCGATAATCCAAGCACCAACCCAACCTTGTAATACGTATTGATAAACAGGCGCATGCTGAATCAAATCACTGAAATGCTCGTAGCCGTGGTTGTTCAGCACGTTGTTTTCAACCAATAACAACATAGCCACCAACATCACCATAGCGGCGCACATACCCACAGCAACAGCGACCAAAATATCGTAAATAATCGCGGCTAAGCGACGAAAAAAACCAGCGCGGTAATAATGCTCAGAAGTCAAAAGGGCGTTCTCTCAGGTGAAGCGAAATTCAGCATACAAAAAAGTAAGCGTTTTATGGCAATAGTTACTTACTCATAGTTTCGCATAGTTAATGAGGGTTAGGGTAGGGACGATAGCAAAAATGGTAAAGTTGATGATAAGTTGAGCAATTAAAACAGCAAGGCAAAAAATCACTTGCGCGCGTCAGGTAAATCGCTATAATGCGGCGCTCTTAAAGGTTGCAGGCAACCTGAAAGCACCTTTGCCAGTGTGATGGAATTGGTAGACATGACGGATTCAAAATCCGTTGCTGAATAAGCGTGGCGGTTCGAGTCCGCCCACTGGTACCATCTCTTTGTTGTCTACACAAAGAGATACACAAGCCGACTTCAAGTCGGTTTTTTTGTGTCTGGGATTTGGGTTCTTGGATGTATTGAGTACAGAGTTAACACATCCTTGATGAAATTCCCCCAGCCACCGCATCCATGCGGTGTCGTTCAGCTCGGCGGAACTTCGTTCCTAAAAATACGAGCTTCACCCTCAAGTCGGTTTTTTTGTGTCTGAAATTCACGAAGTCGCCACGCACGCGCGTCGGCCGAAGGTCGGTCCCATCAAGCCCGCCCACTGGTACCAAACACTTAAACCAACTTTGTAGTTGGTTTAAGTGTATCTGAGATTTGGTTTATTGGATTGTTGGATGTATTGAGTACAGCGTTAACACATCCCTGATGAAATTCCCCCAGCCACCGCATCCATGCGGTGTCGTTCAACTCGGCGGAACTTCGTTCCTAAGAAGACGAGCTTCACCCTCAAGTCGGTTTTTTTGTGTCTGAAATTTGGATTCTTGGATTTATTGAGTACAGAGTTAACACGTTCCTGATGAAGTTCCCCCAGCTCAGACATCCATGTCTGGTCGTTCAGCTCGGCACAGGTTTCTCCCTTCTTAAATATCAGGTTGTCCGTTAACATCAAAGGGTTTATCAGTGAACGCAAATAAGGTTTCAATTTCTTCCATAAGTGCATTTGCTTTGGTGTCGTTTGCACTAATGTTAGTTGTAGTCGAAAGGTGAAGGTAAATTCCCCATAAAATGCCCAATGAAACCGATTGGGCATATCTCACCACCCACATATGTCCCAGTTTCTCAAGCTCATCTACTACAGCACTACTGAGTAGCATCCCGTTTATGCCTTCTTTCAACTCAGTATATTTGAGCGGTCTATAATTTTCTGGAATAAAGCCCTTTACGGTGTCTTTTAGTTTTTCAAGGTAAGATATTTTAAGTGTTGTTCTTTGCTTAACATTTTCGAATTCAGGCTCATTGTCACTTTTCTTAAACTGCAGGAAAGCATCACGTTCTAAACTCGCTATATCAAAAAAATCACAAACTAAGCAGCAAACAAAAAGTAAGGGTAAAATGTTTTGGCCCGGCTCCTTTGTTTTGGATTCATTGGCAAGTTGCTGGATCTTTTCTTTAATTTCTCTAGTTGTCTTTTTCCTATCCGTTTTGTTAGTGTGTTTTGCTTCTCGGGTAAGACAGCAAACTTTATAGAAGAGGTAGAGAATAATACTGCTCGACAGACTGCCATTATCTGGTTCTTCATTTGCAGCTTCCTTGTCCAAAGGACTTTTTCCGTCATCAATTGTTTGGCTAGAAACGAGTTCAGTGGAGGTGAAAAGAAAAAAATTAATCAAATAGGTAAACATCGACAGTTCTTTCAAGTTATTTTCACGGGAGTCTGCGTCATCGTTTATAAAGGCTTCGAGATATTTAATACAGGGACTGTGTTCTGAGTATCTGACTTCTTCTTTTTTTTCCGACTCATCTTCTACTGGTAGTTTAATTTGATGTACGTTACGCAAAGCGAGTACACCAGCGGCGGCATTATCCCCTATCCCATGAGCAGTATATTCTGTATCTTTTGTTCCCTCTATTGTTAGCATTACTGCAGCGGAACCTTCTTCTATTGATATTTCTTCAAACGAGCCGGCTTGATCTTTCCAAAGTGCAATAATGGGTTTAAATGACTTTCCTTTCGGCTGAGATAGCTTACACATTCCTAACGCAGTTACCGTGAGTACCGATGACCCTGGATCTTCTGCTAAAACAGTAGCGTAGCGGGCTGGCCACCTCTCTTTCATTTGAGGGCCATCTAACAAAGCTGCAACCACAAGGTTTGGACCTACTCCTCGAATGACTCTAGATACCGGCTCGACTCTTGCTAAATCCTCGCAGATCAAAGGGCATAATGTGAACCATCCCGTGGCACTGAGAAACGCTATTTTTCGTTTAGGAATTGATGAGTTCTCCCACCAACTTCCCCCCCCTGGCAAAAAACCAGAAAGCCCATAATTTTCTATCTGGCTTGAATCTAACCTCCAGCGGTGGTGCTTGTCCTGATATAGGTCGTACCATCTTCCAGCAAAATATGCACTCAATACTACTCTGTTGCTCACTGTCTTAGCACATCGAGTATCGCCATTATCGTCATCCTCAACACTACTGCGTGAGGATCTGACGCCGGCCATAACCAATGGAATTTGATCGTTTGATGAATTGAGGAATAAGTATTCCTTCAAGTGATTCAATTCCGCTTCAGAAATAGCGAGTTCAGGCAGAACCAGCATATGCACACGTCTGCAGTGCTTGCGACTAGACTCGATAATTCTCTGAACCTCTCGCACGAATGCAGCATCCCGATTTTCAACGGCCTCTTGCGGCTCAAAGCTAAAGTATCTAGCACTGTCGAAAGAAGCCCTAAAACGCGGAGTGATAGGTTTAAACCAGCTTTTACTTATTTCATTAGGTTTGGGAATAATGACGATATTTAACGTGTTTTCATCGAGATTCATCCAGGGGAGAGTTCGCCATACAACTTCAACTTCTGACTTGATGAAAGAGAGGTTGTGTGACATGGACCTAAGGGACAAACCTACTTTAGGTGTGCGAAGTTTAGGTAGTACGATACCGTGAGCTTTAGAAATACGTGATAGAGTTCCTTTCGACAGAAGCATGGTATTGGCTTCAAGTTCCAAGACACCGCGTTGTGCTTCACTGGGGCGGACAACACCCAAATTAACGGAAACTAAATCTGCGATGGCATGCATTTCTATCACGTCGACTATAAATTCGACGTATTTTTTATCTTTTTTATTTAGTTCATCACTTTTTCGTGTGTCGTAAAAGAGACTGTCATCCTCTACCAATTCATCAAGATATCTGGCTTTAGTTCCTTCCCAAAAACGATGAAACTTCTCCAATAAGCGTCTAAAACTTTTAGACTTAACGTGCTTAATTGAATTAGGTGTCGATTTTTCTATAGATTTTATGGTTGCCGTAAGCCTTTGGTTACTAATCTCCGTTGGGTCGCACTCCAATATATCTATCTTTTTTAACTTATTGATTTTTTTTAGTTGTACCATGTGCAGCCAAAGCCGCCACGCATTGGCGTATTCCTGAATTTCCTCTGTCCATTCAGGGTTAGTTAACCAGCATGAAATTTCATACTTGTGAATTTTTGTTAGAAATACCGGTGGACTCTCAACAACGAGTCGATACCAACCTGAGGTATCAAATAATATGGATGTAATACAGAAAATATCCGGGGGCCAGGAAAACCAGTTAACTTTCGACTTGGCATCAGCCTTTCTACTATTGTCTGGCCCGTAAATGTCTTGCATAAACTGATTTATAGTGTTGTTTGATTTTCCGCTCATTATAATCCCTTGCTTTATTCCGTGAATTCACTTTCTATTCTTTTTTGTCTCGTATCTCATGGCGACAGCATCTTTTAGCCCCAAGATGTTTTTCAAGGTGTTAAACCAAAATGGAGCCCCTAAACTTATGAGTATGGTACTGAGCAATAACCCCCCCAAATGACTCCGATAGTCATTCCAAGACCAGTTATGGGGAAAAGGCCTAAGTGGCATATGGTTTTCCAAATAAAGTTTATTATGAGCGGGGCATCTAGCGATGTTTGCATTGGGAATATTGCACTCGCTGACAAGTAAATTAGTGGCCTGCCCAGGCTTGGTGTGTTCTTCCGATAAATTAAAAACAGAATTCTGTCTCATCTGATCACTAAGATCTTTAATAAGTGTGATGGCGTCAAGTTGAAGTACAATGACAAACACAGAAGCAATAAGAATCGACATAACGTCGCTATAGCCCTTATATCTTCCTCGCGTTTCATCTTCTACTAGCGAAAACCAGCGCGCCAGTTTATCCTTATCTAATTCAACATTATCGGGAAGGAGATTTGATTTATTGTTAGCTTGTTGATATGCGTTTAACAGCTCATCAAAAGATGTGTACGCATTGCGTGAACGGGCGATGCCTTTACCAATAACACTATCGATAGACGATTTTATTCTGTTCTGGATTTCGTCATCCTGAGTTGTTTCTTTTGCGATGCAGTCGGCTAGCTTCCTCATACCTTGTTTCATAATCCAATATTTAACGACATCGCCGGTATTTAAGGCTGTCAAAGTAGTGGTCACGAGTAAACTCAGTGTCAGCATGATTGAGGCAAAAGCGATAATGATGCCTAGAAGTTCAAGCATTTGAATGCACCCCACTAAAAGCAGAGAAGTACGAAAGTGGGAGTGTTGATGTTGAGGAATTCACGTTGCTGTCCCTTTCATCCATAAAAATATTACGCGACAGCTATTACACGTAGACAGCCAGAATCTAGTATATCGACTTCTGCTTTTCAAGTTTTCAATAACACATTAAGCCTCGTTCTCGAATAGCCAGAGGGTATGGCGACGAAAATTAATGACTCAAAAATTGGTAAAGGCGCTCTTGAGGGAACTACTCTCTCGATGTCATCTATGTGGATGGGGCCGACGACACTTCGTTCCTAAAAAGAACGAGCTTTACCCTCAAGTCGGTTTTATTGTGCTTGATATTTGATTTCACATTCTCTTGGAAAAGACTCAGACGAAGATTTAGAGTTGTTTGCTAATGAGACCACTGTCAATACAGGTGAAATGGTGGCGCTGATGCTCACCTTTGCAAAATGGGAAACGTATAGCGATACATCAAGTTACCAAAACACTGGCACTTGAAGGTATTGCTCTAGCGGGTTACGAAACAGCGATTAGCGTGGTAACTGGTCAGATTGGGGTTTATTCGCTATTACTAGAAGGGTTAATCGATTAAGTTGAAATAACAATGCTTAAACCGAACGCTTTTCGCATTTCAAGAAACGTATTCTTCCATGCTTTTATGCCACCACTCATTATCTTCGTGCTGTTAGCCGTTTCATTATGGGCACCAGCAAATGGTGAAGTGGAGTTCCCGTTAACCATGGCGATTTTTATTACCGGGGCGGGCGGGGGCATAATAAGTACCTACTTTCGCTTAAAGGGCGTGGTCTCAGCTAGAGTCGAGGCAAACGCGATTCTACAAATATATATTTCTCCGATTATTGCCGGATTACTTGGTTGGATTTGTTACGCCTTTTTTATTACCGACATGCTTAGCGGGCCATTGTTTCCGGAATTTGTAAACAAGGAGCATGAGTACAACGGACTCAAAAGTGTTTTCCAAATTCAACCGCAACACACTATAGATGCAGCCAAAGCCCTATTGTGGGCGTTTATCGCTGGCTTTTCCGAAAAAATGATCCCCAACATTCTCGATAAACTATCTCATCAGGCTGAAACTGAAGTGAGGGTAAAAGAATCAAGCACCACTATTGAAGTAGTGACGTCAAACGAAGATCAAAAATAGGAGAAATGAAAATGGATACCAGAAAAATAATCGATTTTCGGCAAAGTATCATTAAGCCGGTATTAAACCAAATGGGCGCCTCGAACATAGCTGCGGAAGAATTGTTATTGGGTACAGCTATTCAGGAAAGTTTGTTTTTAAAATATCGCGTGCAAATGGGCGCTGGGCCTGCGCTGAGCTATTATCAAATCGAACCGGCCACTCATAATGATATTTGGGACAACTATTTAAGATATCGCAGTGAGCTTGCTGCCAAGGCTACAGCCTTTCTTAGCTCGCCCGATGCGGACAAAATTGCAGAGCTTGAGGGCAACGATAAATACGCAACGGCAATGGCGCGAATTCACTATATGCGGGTACCAGCAAAGTTACCTGATGCGGGAGATATAAAGGCGCAGGCAAACTATTGGAAACAATATTACAATACGCCGCTGGGTAAGGGTAAACCAAGGGAATTCATTGAAAAGTGGGAACAGTATCTTGAGGAAAGTAACATTTGGAACACGAAAAACCCTTAGTGTCGGTTTATGGGTTCTCTTGCCATGTTTGAGTGCTTGTTCAACAAACAGCCAGCCCACCCAACAAGAGCGGCCAACTCAGCAGATAGAGAATTCTGCTACTCAAGTAATTGATATAAAACCTAAATACGTGACTAATTTTAGTGCGTCAGGCAAGCCTTACTATCACTTGAGTTTTACGCTTGATACCGAAAACGTGGTGCAAGTAGAGCGCTATACAGTGCAAGAATTCGAGCAAAATGGTGGGCAGTTTGAAGTGCTTTTAAAAAAGAGCGCTTTCCCAATTCAGGCACCAAATTGCAATTCTAATCTGATTCTGCGCATGCCTTGGGTCCCTTCAAGTGTTGATTTGACCTTGAAATATCAATTATACAAATCAATCTTAGCTGTTTCTTTAGGGCAAACCGAACACGTCTCTGTCGTAGTAGAACTAAACCCTTATGTGCAGAAAACCGAGCAAGGACTCGAGCTAACGCAATGTAACTTATTTTTTAGGCACGCTAACTCCAAGTACGTACCGCACACTAGAAGTGTGAATTAATCTGCAAGCGCTGTCCCAATTAGCTGAATGTGGTGACTAGGCCTGATCTTCAATCAGCGGTTTGCACCATGAGCCTGAAGATAACACGTAGCTATATTTCGCTATTTTTCTAACAATCCCCATCGCTTTTGTTCGCAGAGTTTTCCTCTTCTTTCACCATCTTTAAGTAAGTTGCGAGGCTCTTGTCTTTTTCGTCTTGGTAGCGGGTGCTGAGTTTTGTGAAGTCAGATATTCGGTCGAGGCGAAAGTTTCTGTATGCGCCGCGTAGTTCGCACCAGCCGGCGAGTAGCCAAATAGGGCTAAACGAGATCAACGCCAGAGGCCGGATAGTACGCTGGCTTTGTTGGTCGCTTAAATCTGTATAGGTAAAGCTTACAAGGTGCTTGCGCCTTATGCATTCTCGCACTTCGGTGAAGTTCACCTGCCATGGGATTTTATAGCGACTGGGGGCCGAAAACGTACTGATTTGATGAAGCTCGTTGATTAAAGGGGCGGGCAGAGTTGCTTGTATTTTGCGATAAGCACTTTGCGCTTTTTCAGCGAACTTTTCGTCAGTCCAGTTACTCACCATACCAATGCCCAAGGCGATTGCTTCTAGTTCGTCGGCATCGAACATGATGGGAGGTAAATGGTACTTTTTATCAATCACGTACCCTACGCCCGCTTCACCCAAAATTGGCACGCCGGAATCAATCAGGTCTTGTATATCGCGATAAATGGTTCTGTGACTTACTTCTAATGTTTCAGCTAAGGTTTGCGCCGTCACTGCTTGGTGCATTCTTCGTAAGTGATGAACAATATCGTTGAGTCTTTCGGCTTTGCGCATATTTGATTGCTTTGGCGTTGTGAATACCTGACGTTATGTTATTCAAACACTACTGACATTAGCTGTCAGTAGTCAATGGCTACTATGAAGTTGCGTTAATTAATAACTTACAGGAGAGCGCAATGATTGGTTACGTAACGGTTGGAACAGCTGACTTGGCGAAGTCAGGTGCATTTTATGATGCGTTGTTAGGAACGATAGGGGCGACGCGATTTATGGAAGAGCCTGATTACTTTATTGCATGGGCCAAAGCCCAGGGAGAGGCATCTCTTGGGGTGGCATTGCCTTTTAATAAAGAGCCCGCCACTGTGGGTAATGGCACTATGGTGGCGATTGCACTAGAAACCCCAGAACAAGTGGATGCGTTTTACCTAAAGGCATTAGAGTTAGGTGCCACCACTGAGGGCGATGTTGGCTTTCGCCCAGCGGATGCCAAATCGGGTTTTTATGCAGGATATTTCAGGGACCTAGATGGCAATAAGCTCAATGCTTTTTGCATAGTTAGTTAAATCTCATCGCTTGTTGACTGACCCTGCACGGCACTCAATTTCAGTGATTTTTCGAATTTCAATGCCCTGCGCTTTAGTCATTCAGGGCTTTTTCGTTACTTGCGACCCTTTAAGTGTAAAGACAACCTTTACACTCTGGTTGGAGTAAACCGCTGTAATCTGCGTTAACATATACCGTTTAATGACACTTCACTTTATTAACCGAAATTTATCAACAGAGCGGTATTAACCGAACGGGCAAAATCGAACTTTATACATATATCGCATTCTAAAACGAGTATGAAGGGGAGCAGGTGCCTATTTACGTCGCGTTTCTAGTGGTATGTGACATGTATTCAGCCCAAATACTCTCGCTATTGAACAATTTAAGGATTTATATATATGAAAAGCAGCATGAAAAGCAGCATGAAAAGCAGCATGAAAAGCAGCACGAAACTATCTTCTATTTTACTGATTACCACGTTGAGCTTGTCGTCACAGGCGTTTGCGAATGACACAGTAGATAAATTGAAAGGTTTGCTAGGTAAATCTGGCAACACTGAATCAGTCCAAACAACGCAGACTGACGCTTCAGAGGCATCTGAATCATTAGATATAGCAAGCTTGGTTAGCATGGTATCTGATAATTTAGGGGTGAGTGAAGAGCAGTCACAAGGCGGTGTTGCATCCATTTTTGATTATGCTAAAGAAAACCTCTCGGGTGGGGATTATACCCAGCTTGCTTCAAATCTCCCCGGTTTAGACAGTCTAATGGATTACGTTCCAGACGTGTCTTCTGACTCATCGTCGAAAAGCTCTGCCATGTCAGGCTTGTTAGACAAGGCTTCTGAATATAGTTCTTCGTTAAGCAGCATTAACGAATTGAAGAAGCAATTTGAAGCCCTTGGTTTAGATTCTGACATGATCAGCAGTTTTGTTACCCAAATCAACGCTTACTTAAGCGGTGACAGCGATACCCAAGCATTGCTTCAATCTGGGTTAGGTAAGTTAACCTCTTTACTTTAATCATCGTTTGGCGGGCTTATTGTCTATCTGTGGTCGGCTCGCCAGCCTATAATACTCTTCTCCTTTCAAAATCAAGCCTGCCATGTCATTCAAAAATTTAGCTTCAACGTTCAGCAACCAAGCAAAGTGGGTACGTATTGCTACTTATCTGGTTATTGCTTATCTTTTTTATGCACTGATTTTAGGTGTTATCACGCCGCTGGTGTTGCAATCTCAGTTGCCCAGTGTGCTAAGTGAAAAGACAGGGCGCGCTGTTAGTATCGAAAAAATACGCATTAACCCCTTTTTACTGCGCGTCCGGGTAACGAATTTTCAAATTAACGAACAAGCTAGCAATGAGCCTTTTTTGCACGTTGCGCGACTAGAGCTAGATGCAGGATTTTGGCAATCGTTATTACACCTGACACCAGCGGTTGAACATGTGTTTATAGAAAAGCCATATGCTCGCGTAGCACGCACAGCGGGTGGCGATAATACTCGTTTTAATTTCACTGATATGATTGAAGCGCTTTCTCAAAATGGCGATAAGCAACCGCAGGAAGATGAATCGACTAGCGAAATCCCACATATTCGCCTTGGATTATTCCGACTTTCAAACGGCCACGTGATGTTGTCAGACAAGGTGACAGGCACTCACATCAATTACCCAGAGTTAGCGTTCGAATTAGCCGACCTAGATACACTCGCGTCAATCAAAGTCGTATCTAAAGAGAGCCGCTCCCCGTCGCCTGATAACCACTATGCTTTTAAGTTAGTTACCGCTGAAGGCGGCACACTGCGTTTGGATGGATTGTTTCAACTCGCGCCCCTTGAGCTTAAGGGAAGCATTGATATTGCGAATATGGCCCTGCCGCCACTGTGGCCATTGTCGAATGAACTGATCGAAGCAAAGCTTACAAGTGGAGTGTTAGATTTCAATTTACACTATGGCGTAACACAGCATGATACTGGTGTGCGCGTACAAGTTAACCGTGCGCAACTGGGCGTTACGGATTTGACCATCAGTGATGCTAGTAACCAGCCTAAAATCAATATTGCAGGTATACACATAAACGATGTTGAACTTGATACTGCTACGCAGCAGATTGATATTAATAGTATTCGAATCGATGAACCGTGGTTTACAGCGAGCCTCGATAAAAACGGTGTGGATCTGGTTGCTTTACTGACGCCGAAATCAGAAACATCTTCTGCTTCGAACGCTGAATTCAATACAGAATCGATAGCTGAACCTAAAACGAAGCCACAATCAGAGCCTGAGCCAGAGGCTAAAACTGCTCAGGGCACAGAGCCACAAAACGAGTCTCGAACGGAATCACAGGCTGCATCTGTTTCACCCAAGCCCGCCGAGCCCGCATGGCGTGTTATCCTGCAATCATTTGCGTTGAACAATGGTGGCGTCGATATAATTGAAAGTATGGTGGCTAACGACGTGCACTGGCGCGTGTTTGATATTAATGCCTCAACAGGGGTCGTGGATACACGTTTTGAAAACCCTATTGATTATACATTACAGCTCGGGATAGCAAGTGATGCTACTAAGCGCCCAACGAGTGCATCAGGCAAATTTGCGACTAACGGTAAGGTCATGGTTACGGAGCAAAAACTGTCCGGTTCGGTAGACTTTAGCCAGTTCGCCTTGTCGCAATTACAGCCTTATATCTCACAGTATTTGAACGTCAACATGCAACAGGGAGACGCTGGCGTATCGGGTACATTTGCTGCTGGCGTCAATAGCCCTATTCGCTTTACTGGGCAGGCTGGCGTGAGCGCGCTTGTGATCACCGATGGCCCCAAACAAGAGCCGCTGCTTAAATGGCAAGATATGCAAGTGGATGGCATTCAATTCGACTCACAGAAAAACACATTTTCACTGCAAAAGATCGCCTTTGACAAGCCCTTTGCCAAGCTAGTGATTGATCAAGACAAACACACCAACATCAGTGACTTGGTTGTACCGCAAGCTGCAAATCATGCGAACACTGAGCATGCACCAGCAACGGATGACAGTAGTGATACAGCACGTCAATCTGACCAGCAAGCGTCATCAGAAATGGCACCTGCAATGGCGATTAATATCGGTGAAATTAGCCTGCTCGACGGCAAGGCTTACTTTGAAGATAACTCATTAAGGCCGCGTTTTGCATCCAGTATCGAGGCGCTCAATGGGAGTATTGCAGGCTTGTCGTCTAGTGCTGATAAAACAGCGGATGTCGATATTGCTGGCAAAATTGATGGCTATGCGCCTGTTGCATTAAATGGGGCGATTAATCCTCTGCTTGAGGACATGTTTCTCGATTTGAATTTTTCAGTCAGTGGCGCAGAGCTGACCTCGGTTAATCCCTATTCGGGCACATACATGGGGCACTTTATTGATAAAGGATTGTTGTCTCTGGATGTGAAATATTCCCTGCAGGACAATCAGTTACGAGGTGACAACCATGTGGTGATTGACCAGCTAACCTTGGGGAGAAAAACAGATTCAGATCAGGCGCTTAGCCTGCCATTGGGGCTCGCTATTGCGTTGTTACAAGACTCAGATGGGGTGATTGACTTAGGCATGGAAGTGTCAGGTGATTTGAATAACCCTAGCTTCGGTTTTGGCTCTATCATCTTAAAAGCGCTCGGCAACTTAATTACCAAAGCCGTCACCGCGCCTTTTTCCTTATTGGCTAATTTAGTCGGCAGTGACGACGAGTTGAATGAAGTTGCGTTTTCCTCTGGCTCTGCTGCGCTGAACGACGATATATCTGAAAAATTGAATACATTAGCTGAAGCTTTGGCTAAGCGCCCAGGCCTGCGGGTTAACATTGAGGGTACAGTGAACGAGGTGCCAGATGCGTTCGAATTGGCCGAACAAAAATTGCAGCAACAGTTACTTGATGTGTCTGGGGAGGCTGCTCTTCCTGTTGATTTATCTTCAAGTACGCTAGTACTAGCCAGTCCGTTTGGAAGTGCATTAACCACTATGTTTACTAGCGCGACGAATAAACAAGTGGATGAAGAAAGACTCACAGTAAAAGCCCAATTGTTGCAAGACCAGCCTGATGCAGTTGATGGCCAGAGCACTATCACTCAAGAGCAGCTGGACCAAGCCCTAGTTATTGCCATGTACAATCAGGTGAGAAGCAGTATTGATATTCCTCCGCATGCCCTGGGCAAACTGGCCGATACGCGGGCTAAAGCGGTTAAAACCTTCTTAGTTAACTCTGCCAATGTTGATACCAATCGTCTATTTTTGCTCAATAGTCGCCAGCATTTACAGCGAGATAAGAGCGGTGTGACGCTTACTCTGGAAGCTAACTAGCAAGCTGACGAGCACGTAGTCATGTTAGTGATAAATACAAAAATGCCGCTCAGGTCTTCTACTTAACAGAACTGAGCGGCATTGACTTGTATTAGACGTTCATTGCTATGTGCATAGCAATTGACGCCTTGCAGCTAGTATTTAACACTGACACCTGCGAATAAACGAGGGCCGTAGTCGTTTACTTCTCCCAAGTTGCCTTGCACATAGTAGTCTTGAGATTTCGGTGCGCTAAATAGGTTAATCGCCTCTATTTTCACCCGTATATTGCTATTGATTTTATACGACGCGCGGGCTTCCCACACTCCTACTTCATCAACATAACGAAGACGAGCGGCGTTGCTGATATAAAGTTGGAAACATTCCCAGCGCCGATTATGTTAATAAATAACGATATAACCAACACATTTTAATTTACTTGACTAAAGTTAAAGGGTGGACGACTGTAAATCATTGATAATAAAAAATTAAAGCCTTTAAAACCGCACCCATAGAGATACCAATGAAAATCTCCAGTAAACTCCTGCTTATCGTTGTGTTGACCATTTTCGAAATAACGCTCACGCTATTTTCGATACTTGAGATCTCCAAAGGAGCCAAGTTTCATCAGTTGAACTCCTTGCATCTTAAGTACACCGTTCAATTTTCAACATATATTTCGACGTTGGAAAAAGACCAAGTAGATGAAAGAGAAAGTGACCTAGAGCAGTTGCGGATGGCAGTCAAAAATGTTCGCCAGCAACCCACTGAATGCTTAGATACCGTGGATTTTGTCAACGGTTTTATCATGCGCCAAATAGGTACTTTCCACGCAGTAGAAATATGTAAAAAAGATATCAATGACGCCAATTTTGCATTGAGCGTTATCGATAACTACGCTCAAGGTTTGATAGAGCGTGACACCTTTATTACTGATCTGAGAGACGTTGCACTGAGATTTAATCAAAACTCTGCGGATTTTGAGAAGCCAGTTGCAGATACTGTATCTTTTGTTATGCGCACTATGATTCCTTTTGTTATCTGTATTTCCTTGTTTAATATCCTCTTTATTAGTTACATGTCGAAAACGATTTCTTCTTCTATCCGGAACACAATTAAATTACTAAGACGCACTGACGATACGCAAATTCTGTTTGAGCAGATAGAAAAACGTACAACAGGAGAGTTGAAAACGCTGTTAAAAGTCGCTAAAAAACGTATCGCTAATGAAATGCTGACTGCCCAGATTAACCAGAAGCTCGAACGCCTAGTAGAAGAACGCACAAACAGCCTGTTACGGGCAAATGATGAGTTAGCACAATTTGCATATCGGGCTTCTCACGATCTTAAAGCACCGCTCACCTCATCAAAGATGCTGACCCAGTTTATTGTCGAAGACATTGAAAATGGCAACTATGCCAATGCCATCAATGATACCAATAAAATCCATGATCAAATGGAGCGTCTTGAGGCTTTGGTAATCGGTATTTTGTCATTGACTTCAGCGGATGCGGAAAATGGTCACTACTCTAATATCTCATTGAATGCGGTCATAGAATCGATAGAGCAGAGACTTTTTGGACCTGAAAATATCTCCAAGGGATTTGTTCACTTAAAAGACGACATGACCCAGCCGCTATTCAGTGACGAAGTGCGTATTGTGCAGATATTAGAGAATTTGATATCAAATGCGTGGAAGTATCGAGATGACTCTAAAGAGACTGAGCCATATGTGAAGGTATCGTCACGCTGCGTAAAGGGTGAATACCAGATAGTGGTTGAAGATAACGGTTTAGGTATTCCAAGCGCTCGAAAAGATGAAATTTTTCAGATGTTCAAACGTTTTCACCCCAAGGTAAGTTCAGGTTCAGGCTTGGGCCTAGCGATTGTGAAGAAACATGTGGAAATTTTAAAGGGAACCATATCGGTAGAGACATCAGAGCGTGGCACCTCTTTTGCTATTACATTGCCTAAACAGGTGTAAATATGAAAACAGTAAAAGTACTTATCGTAGATGACAGTGAGCTCGACCGATATATTCTACGCCGTCAGTTAAGGGTGTTAGGTGTTGATAAAGTGGAAGAAAAGGACGATGGCTCAACCGCACTTGAATACCTGCGAGATTACGAACGGAATCTACGGTTACACCCCGACAAATATCCGCCCATAGTCATCTTTTTAGATATAAATATGCCTAAAGTAAACGGGTTCGATTTTTTGAAAGAGTTTGCCATTCTTCGTACGCAATTAGCCATATTGTCTTGTGTGGTCGTGATGTATTCATCTTCTGAGCGACGTGAAGATAAAGAGCGGGCTTTGAAGTATGAGTTCGTTCAACGTTATTTAGTAAAAGGTGAATTAAACCAAGGAGTGCTTGATGAAACGATTCAAGCGCTCGGCTAAAAATGATGGATAGCTGAGAAGGAAGGCAAATGCTAGAGATTGAACATTACATCGGAAGACCTAATCTGGCTGCAGAAGATTCAGAATGGCAGCTGAATTTAGATCCCTCCTTACTGGTCAACCTAAATAATATCTGCGAACTTGTTTTGCTAACGCTCGAGCCACTTTACTGCAGATTGGCATGTCACTATCAAAATATCGCTATCCCCGTCGCCCACAGCGGAAATGCCACAGCGCAAATGCTCGCAGATACCCATTCTTTTCGACAGTCGTTGTATTATCGAGATCAGGTAAACACCACAGAGTTAACAGACGCGAACTGGGTTTGTATCGACGACGATTATCATCGCGTAAGTATGCCTATTGTTCTTGGTGACGCCGCTGGTGGCAAGGTACCCTTTGGTTATTTAGAGTTATATTACAGTCAAAAACGAGAATTTCTGCCCAAGGATATATCTACCTTAAATGTGTTAGTACGCGGCATTACTAGCCATCTTGAGCAGCACAAACATATTATCGAATCTCACCAAGCACGCGAACTTGACCAGCTTGTCTCTGAATATAATAAGGATTGGATCTACGTTAAGGACGCCAAATTTAGGTTCATTTACGCCAATCAAGCGTTCATGTCACTTGTCCCTAAAGATAGACAGCAAGAGGTTATTGGCAATACCAATGTCAAAGAGCCTAGTGGCCAAGAGGCTAAGGATATACTCATCCAAGACAAAAAAGCGTTCAAAGATGGCCAGTGTGTCAGTATACAAGAGGCGTACTCATCAGCAGGTCAAAGGATGGTATATGAAACGATAAAAAGGCGATTTTACAACGCTAGCGGAAAGCCTCATATTTTATGTATTTGCAGAGATATCACAGATCGCGAAAATCTGATTCGGCAGTTGAAAAACGCTAATGATGATTTAGATGATTTTACCCATATCGCTTCTCATGACTTAAAAGCCCCTTTAAATGCCATACGTCGACTCCTTGGTTGGATTGAGGAAGATTGCCACAATATTCTGCCAACGGAATCGCAAGAGAATCTTCGCTTAGTTGTCAATCGTGCCAATAGGATGTATCAGCTTTTAGACGACTTACTTTCATTTGCCAAAATTGGTCGTAAAGATACAACCACAAAGCGCATTGTGTTGGAAACTCTGGTAGCAGATTTAACGCCACTCTTAGATGCCCCAGAAGAGTTTACTATCAATGTTGAGCCTGCAGAGCTAACGGTCGCCCCCGTTCCGTTCAAAACGATCATGCTAAATTTATTGGGAAACGCAGTTAAGCACAACGATAAATCAAGCCCACAAATCAATGTTAGCTTTCGCGAAATGCAACATTTTTACGTCGTAGGTATTGAAGATAATGGCCCAGGTATAGACCCAAAACACTTTGAGCGTATCTTTCAACTTTTTCAAACGTTGAAATCCAGAGATGAAGTAGAAGGCAGTGGGATAGGACTCTCTGTTGTACTCAAGCACCTGAACCAGTACGGTGGCAAAATAGAAGTTGACTCTGATGGCGAAAATGGAACTACATTTACTGTGTATTGGCCAAAACCTAAACATGGAGTAGAGCAGGGATGAGAACATGTTTCAGTTATAACGTAAGACGCTATGCATCCATTGGGGGGGGCGTATGAAGGTACTCATTGTTGACGATGATGCTGTTGACAGGCGTGTTGTAAGAAGGACGCTTAGCGCGTCGGGTGATACCTATCATGAAGTGCAAGAGGCTAGTTCTGTTGCAGAAGGGCTTGAGCTACTTGATAGCAATCAATTTGATGTCATCTTACTTGATTGTCGTATGCCGGAGGTGGATGGCATTGAAATGGTCACTGATATGCATGCCAAGCCAGATATGGGTAATACTGCGGTCGTTATGATAAGTGCCTCAGACGATCCCGCTTTGGCGCTGCAATGTATTGAAGCGGGTGCTCAAGATTATATTTCTAAAAATGAGATCACGTTAGCCAAGTTAGAGCGTGCAATTTTGCATGCTAATAAGCGCTTCGAAATCGAGCAGCGCATGCACATGAGTTATTTAGAAGTGAAAAAAATGGCGGAAATGGACCCCCTAACAGGCCTGTCAAATCGCTACCATTTTGAAGAAACCTTAAAAGTGATGATTGCTAGCAATAAACGAGACGGCAGCAATGTTGCCCTTTTAGCATTGGACTTGGACAACTTTAAGCACGTGAATGACACCATGGGACACGAAGCCGGTGACAGTGTGCTTAAGCAGTCTGTAAAAAGAATACGCAGTTGTTTGCGCAATAATGAAGGGTTCGCACGCCTAGGAGGAGACGAGTTCGCTATTATTCTGGGGGACATCGCTCGTGTCGAGGATGTAAACAATATTAGCAATCGTGTGCTCAATTCATTTAAGCAGCCCTTTAATATTCAAGGAAAAGAATTTGTGTGTGGCGTTAGCATAGGTGTAGCGCTATGCCCAGTGGATTCAGATGATTCTCAAGCACTGTTGAAATGTGCAGATATTGCTATGTATCGCGCTAAGCAAGATGGCAAAAACGGCATTAGGTTTTATGAGCCTCATTACCAAATAGAATTTAACCAACGGTTTATTATTCATAATGCCTTAACGAATGTGCTCGAAAACGACTCGTTCAGATTATTTTACCAACCTATTTTCTGTGCCAAAAGTGACAAACTCCTAGGCTTTGAGGCACTGATTCGCTGGCCAGAAGCAGAAATATGCTACACGCCAGATGTGTTTATTCCCGTGGCAGAACAAAGTAAATTAATTGATCAAATTGGACGGTGGGTCATTGAAACCGCAATCGCACAGCTTTCGACCTGGCATCAACGGTTTGATGAAAACTTGACCCTGTCGATTAATATCTCCCCAGTACAGTTGCAAAATGATGGGCTACTGAGCGAGTTTCAGCGCACGCTTGAAGCGCATAACGTGTCAGCAAATAACATCATATTAGAGATAACTGAAACCGCATTGATTAAAGATAACAGTAAGGTAACGCACTCTTTGAATATCTTGTCTGAAAATGGTTTCAAAATTGCGCTAGATGATTTTGGTATGGGGTTCTCGTCGGTCGCGCACTTGATGGATTACCCCATTGACATTGTTAAATTAGATAAGAGTATGCAAGCCACTATGCAAATCACAGATAAACGCTTAAGAGTTTTTGAAGCGTTAGCACTGATGCTTAAAAAATTGGACTTCATTGTGGTTGCTGAGGGGGTAGAAACACAGAATCAAGTAAGCCTATGCCAAAAGTTCGAATTAGATAGGCTACAAGGGTATTTACTCGGCATGCCAATGGACGTCACTAAATGTAGTGCGTTTCTCGCTAAGAGGTATCAGGAGTAGTGCAATAAAGCTAACTCCCTAGACGGTTTTCAATTCATTACACATGTATTTTCAGTGTTTTTATCCTACCTAGTGGATCGGCACTAGCGTTATAACTCGCTGTTACCTATCCAATTGTTGGAAAGTCTCCCCGCTTGAGTTAGGCTGAAGTATTATCTTAGTAGTATTGATGTATTTATGTTCAAAAACGGAATGATTTGGGTTGTACTATCCGTCTTTTTTAGTACAGGTTTGCAAGGAAGTGAAAAGCCATTTTTTAGTTTTAACCCTGCTGATTTTAGCAAGCATTTATCTCAAAAAACGGTTCGCCAAGTTTACCAAGATAGCACCGGCTATTTGTGGTTCGTGACTCAAGAGGGTGTGAGCCGATACGACGGTTACCAGCTGTTAAATTTCGTACACGATCCAAGTCAAATCAATTCCATTAGTTCTGATAACGTTCGCGCTATTGTCGAAGACAATCAAAAACGCTTGTGGATTGCGACAGATGGCGGCGGGTTAAATTTATTTAATCCGCTGGATCATAGTTTTACGCAATGGCCATCAGGTAGTGATGTTCGTAAGTCTCCCATGTCTGATAAGATCCGTAGTTTATTTTTAGCACGAGATGGGACCATTTGGCTTGGTTACAACAATGGCAACTTCAGTCAGTTTGATCCTGATTACAATACTTTCACACACTTTGAAACCCGAAATTTACTTCCAAGTATCGGACAAGATGCGTTTATTACATCCATTACAGAAAATGCTGAAAATATTTACCTAGCGACAGATGGCAATGGATTATTGATCCTAAATAAAAATCATCGTTCTCTCACTCGTATTCATATGAATGACGAAGAGCCGCTATTTAGTGACCGACTCGCAAAGGTATTTGTTGATTCACAAGAACGTCTTTGGCTTGCAAGCTACGATGCGGGCCTAGGCCTTTTGGATTTTGACGCGAACAAGTTCAAGTCGTGGCGACACGAGAAGAACCAAGTAAGCAGCTTAGCTTCTAATTTAGTTCATACGATCTTTCAAGACCAAAAACAGCGGATATGGTTGGGAACAGAAGAGGGTCTTAGCTTATGGGATGTTCAAAATAAATTTATAAATTTCAGTGAAAAAAATGGAGTCAGCAATAACAAAATACTGTCTATATTACAGGACCCATCAGGTTTGATGTGGGTTGGCACATATGGCGGGATTACCAGAGGTGTCGAAGTGCCATTCGAGTTAATCGATAAAGGTTTGGCGAGTAATACAGTGTTGGGATTTGCTGAAACTCGTTCAGCATCCGGCAATAGATCTATATGGGTTGCGAGTTATGAAGGCTTATCACAATTAAACAGTGATGGAGCTGTTGTGCAGGTGCTTAACACAGAAAGCTCACCAGCCCTTGAAGATCCTCGCATAATGACAGTTCGTGGCGATGACAATATTTTGTGGTTCGGCACCCGTGGCGGTGGATTGGGCCGGCTAAATGTTGATACGCAAGCAATAGACTATTTTCAACATGCGCCAAACGATTCAAGCAGCATTAGTTTCGACGGTATCTCCAGTATATTACCCGATAAACAGGGGAATCTGTGGATTGGAACATTCGGTGGAGGCTTGAATTTTTTGCCCGCCAATAGCAAGAAATTTAAACACTTTCGCAATGAAGCTAACAATCCAAGTAGTCTAAACAGTGATCGCGTGGTAGCGCTCTCTCGACTAAAGGACGATACGTTAGTCGTTGGCACCGTTTCAGGTTTGAATGTGTTCGATCCAATTACATCGACTTTCAAGCGTATTGAACACCAACAAGATAAGTTTGAGAGCTTATCGGCGCCTACTGCGTGGACATTTTATCAAGACAATAATGAAAACCTATGGGTTGGTAGCCAAGGAGGCGGCTTAAATCAATGGCGCAAAGAGGATATCAGAACATTAGAAAACCGCTTTACTCATTTTGATAAGCGTAGTGGACTACCTAGCAGCCATATTTATTCCATTCAGGCCGACGAACGAGGTGCATTGTGGGTCAGTAGTACCGCTGGTATTACGCGTTTTAATCCAAATAACGGCACTATGCGTCACTTCGATTCGTCCCAAGGTATAGAGGACAGCGAGTTTAATTTTGGCGCAGGTTTTACCGATAGTCTGGGAATCATGTATTTTGGTGGCAACTCGGGTTTTGTCCGATTTCATCCAAATGATATTAAAGAAAGTAAAAAAGTTCCTCCTGTGGTCTTAGTTAGAATAAAGAAGCTGAATGAAAAAGTAGGCATTGATTTACAGTATCAAGAGCAGAGTGAGATTGTCTTACACTATTTGGATTACTATATTTCTTTCGAATTCGCAGCGTTAGATTTTAATGCGCCTGAGCTCAACCAGTATCGCTACAAGTTGGAAGGATTAGATCCTAAATGGGTCGAATTGGATCACAGCCGCCAAGCAACCTTTACCAATTTACCAGTTGGTCGGTATGAACTGAAAGTACAAGCCAGTAACCACTTAGGCCTATGGAATGCACACGGCGTCTCCTTGCCAATCACAGTACTACCCCCGCCTTGGAAGACAGTGTGGGCTTACTGTTTTTACGTGTTCTTGTGCATTGTTATTCTATTGAACGCTATGCGCAGATACCGTCTAAAGCGTTTACGACGAGCTCAGCATCTTATTGATTTAGAAGATAAAGTGAAAGAGCGTACCGCAGATCTTAGATTAGCCAATGATAAATTAGAGCAGATTAGTTTCACTGATCCGCTAACTGGCCTCAAAAACCGCCGTTACTTGAGCCAACACCTAACCGCAGATATAGATTTCGTGCTTGCAATACATGAAGAAAATCTGGCTACTGGTGCTGCACAAGCGACAAAAGATACTGACTTAGTCTTCTTTTTAGTTGACCTAGATCATTTTAAACAGGTCAACGATCAACATGGTCATAGCGCTGGTGATATTGTTTTGGTCGAAATGAAATCAATCTTAGAAAGTGTATTTCGTGAGACTGACTATTTGTTGCGCTGGGGTGGTGAAGAATTTCTTATCGTTGCGCGCTTTGTCAATCGAAGCAGAGCAGCCATACTGGCCGAACGTTTACGTCGTTCAATTCAAGAGCACTCATTCAAGATTGAAAAAGACATTGCGCTAAATGTCACCTGTTCAATTGGTTTCAGCGTGTTTCCATTGCTATCGAGCAATCCCACTTCACTTAATTGGGAGCGCACTATTGATGTAGCCGACTTGTGTTTATATGCCGCTAAAAAGTCAAACAGAAACACGTGGATAGGCTTTACTGACTTGACGTGCGATGAACAGGACGTGTTCAGTGCTGTAATCGCTGAGACTGAATCGTTGATCCGTTCGGGGCAACTAATGCTAGCGAGTTCTATTGATGAAGTGGATAAGATTCAATGGCGATGAACTCGTTCTCTTACATACGTATCTGAGTCTCATATGCGATGGTGGGTGACAATCATTAACGGATGTAGATTCGTCTCAGTACAGCCCTACAAACGTTCGTGGTACCCTAGCTACATCATACTTTAGACCTTTGGTAAGCCCCCACCTCGCTATTGGCGGCTTTCTGCACTTTTTCACGCTTAGGTGACTCTTCGAATTCACCTCATATACTCCCATACCTTGCTTATATAGGGCTTATATAGGGCTTATTGACGGGTGTTGATCTACCAGTATGTGCCTTGTTTAACAATAAATTGAAATAAATGAATGCAACCAAAAGTCTAATTGCCATCATTTTATTCATTCAATAATTTCATTTTAGTCCGTTCGTTATTTTCATGTTAAAATAAATTGCTTTAAAATCAGTGTATTGCAAATTGGCATGCTGCTTGCTCTTTACCGTTAGAGCGATAGTGCTAACTGAATTTACTTCGAACTCGGCGAGTGGATTTGAAAAGGAAAATATAATGAAACCAAAATTTAATAAGCAGCGAGCAGTACTGCTAGCGGGAATGGTGTGCTTTAGCGCTTTCGCAACAGCGGGCTTAAAAGTTAGCAGCTTAGTTAACGACATCAAATCTACTGTTGAGCCAGGTTCACTCGGAACTTCACAATTAGTTAAAACCGTTAATAGTTTAGTGGGTCTGAATAATGAAGTGATTATTCAGGGGGCTGAAATCAGTATCTTAACTGAAGTGATTAATACGCTTGGCGGCGTGATAACACATGAGTTGCCCCTGATAAACGGGATTGGCGTTCGGGTAAGTGACGCACAGCTAGTTTTGCTGAATCAGTTGACTGACATTATTACTATCAAAAAGAACGAAGCCGTTTATACATCCAGCGCATTGGATCACTGTTTAGTATATGGAAGTCACGTAGCAGAGCTAACCAATAGAAGTATTCGCTGGAACTTGTATAACGCCCGTGACATGGAAGCTAACATGCAAAGCATGTCTTTCAAATGGCCTGAAGAGCTGGGACATATCTATTCTGTAAAAGTGAACGGTGCCACTGTTTACTGGCGCTTGTACAGCAAGAAGACTGGTGAATTGTCGATTGATATTAAGCGACTCAAACGTTTTGCCAAACTAGATTCGTTCGAAGGCGTAACGGTTGAAGTATCTTTTGCCAAAAAAGGCGTGAAAAATTACCAACAACGTGATTTTTCTTTGGATGTTCAATTCAAAGAGGGTTGCGATCGCAGCCTAGTGAAGGGGTACGACACCCAAGCAAATGAAGGTGATAGCAACAGTTATTATGTGAATAACATTGGTGCTGACGAACTACATGATCGTGGCATTACAGGTAAAGACGTTACCGTTGCTGTTATCGACAGCGGCCTATGGGCTACGCATAGCGCGTTAGGGAATGACACGGCGAATAATACACGTATTAAAGCGGCATATGATGCTTTAGAAGATACGGAACTGAACGTGAGTAATCTTACTGATGAAAACAGCCACGGAACTCACATTACAGGTATCATTGCCAATAGTGACCGTGCGGTCGTAGACGGCCAAATGCGCAGTTATTATCAAGGTGTTGCACCGGATGCAAACCTAGTGGTCGTAAAAGCCTTTTACGAAGACGGTCATAGTACTTACTTAGACGCATTACGCGGCCTACAGTACATAGCTGATAACCATGAAGCGTTAAATATAAGGGTAGTAAACCTTTCCTTTGGTGCGCCGCCTCGTTCAAATTACTGGGATGATCCCATTAACCAAGCGGTAATGGCATTATGGGAAAAAGACGTCATTGTGGTGACATCAGCGGGCAATACAGGCCCAAGTGCAATGACCATTGGCGTACCTGCAAACGTACCTTACGTAATAAGCGTGGGGGCAATCAGCGATAATTACACTCAGGACAATGCAAATGATGACACCTTGCTTTCGTTCTCATCTCAGGGCCCAACTCACGAGGCCTTTATAAAGCCTGATATGGTGGCACCTGGCGGCCATATGTTTAGCTTAGCGAACGAAGACATGTATGTGCCTGCTAAATACCCTCAGTATATGGTTGGTAAAGACCGCTTTATCATGTCCGGTACGTCACAAGCTTCAGGTGTGGTCAGTGGCGTAGTCGCGTTAATGTTACAAGACGATCCAAGTCTCAGTGCGAACGATGTGAAATGTCGCTTGATGACCAGTACGACTATGGCTCAAGTGAATGGCAAACTGGCTTACAGCCCATTTCAACAGGGCTCAGGCAGTGTTAATGCAATAAAAGCCGTAGATTCCAATGAATCAGGTTGTGCGAATAATGGCATGGACATAGCGGCCGATATTAGTGGCGACCAACATTATATGGGCGCAGCTCGAAAAGATGAAAACGGCAACTACTACATTCAAGGGTTTGAGTTTGAAGTTTGGGAAGAAGCTTTCATGTGGGAAGAAGCCTTCATGTGGGAAGAAGCTTTCATGTGGGAAGAAGCTTTCATGTGGGAAGAAGCTTTCATGTGGGAAGAAGCCTTCATGTGGGAAGAAGCTTTCATGTGGGAAGAAGCTTTCATGTGGGAAGAAGCCTTCATGTGGGAAGAAGCACACATGAACCAAGAAAACTTCATGCTGCAAGAATAACGACCTAGTTCCCCAGAGGTATGCGGTAAGCCTCTTATCACTTTGAGCCTAGGTTCATAGCGATAAGAGGCTTTTCTATTTTTAATAATTAAAAATGCAACATTCTTTCCTTTCTGCTTAAAGCGTAATTCTTGAGCTTAATTGAACCGATAACTGCGGATTATGGCGCTATGAGAGGTTGCCAAGCTGCTGTATCTGTTGGCAATTCTACAGCGATGGGGTAGTCTGTTTTTTAAAAAATAATAAGTCACTGCACGCATATGGTCATGAGTAAGGTATTTGGCGTTCTGTTTTTCTTCACGTTCGCTATGGGTATTCACGCTTCTGAAAGCCCTAATTTCAGTTTTACGTCCGCTGAATTAAACAGAGAATTATCGCAAAAAACCGTACGCCAGATTTATCAGGACAGTACCGGATACCTGTGGATCGTCACGCAAGAAGGCCTCAGTCGGTACGATGGTTATCAGCTCCTTAGTTTTGTACACGATCCGCGGCAACCGAACTCCCTCGGTTCAGATAATGTACGCGCAATATTAGAAGATGAGCAAAAAAGACTATGGATTGCGACTGATGGTGGGGGACTGAATCTTTTTGATTCAGCCAAGCAGACCTTCACCGTCTGGCAAGATGCTAAAGACTCTGGCCAGTCACCATTATCAAACAGACAGCAATCTCTTTATCACGACGCAGAAAATTACATCTGGATAGGTTATCGCGACGGTAACTTTAGTCGGTTCAATCCCCAAGATATGACATTTGAACATTTTGACACCCGTGCTCTGTTGCCTGAGTTGGACAAAGACGCCGCGGTCATGTCGCTAGTGGAAGATGGCAACTGTATTTGGTTGGCGACCGACGGCAATGGCCTACTCAAATTAGATAAAAAAACCAGAACGCTGACGCGTATTCATGCAGGCTCAAACGAACCACTGTTCAGTGACAAATTAACGCAAGTTTTCATTGATGTTCAGCAACGCTTGTGGATAGCCAGTCACGATGCAGGGGTAAGTATGTTGGACCCTCAGCGCACTAGGTTTACCACTTGGCAACATGAAAACGAGCAGGCAGGTAGCCTTGCGGCAAATCTAGTACATAGTATTTATCAGGATCAACGTCAGCGAGTGTGGTTGGGTACTGAGTCCGGTGCAAGCTTGTGGAACGGGCGTAACATGTTTACTACCTACACCACAGAAAACGGATTGAACGACAATAAAGTGCTGTCGATATTGCAAGATCCTTCTGGGTTAATGTGGTTTGGAACGTTCAACGGGATCACCAAAAATATAGAAGTGCCCTTTGAGCATATTACTAAGGGCTTGGCCAATAATGTTGTACTGGGATTTGCGGAAACGCAGTCATCAAAAGGGGAGCGTGCTATTTGGGTGGCGACTTATGGTGGCTTATCGCGATTAAACGCCCAAGGCGAAGTGCAAGATGTTATTAATAAAGACAGCACCCCTGCATTACGTGATGCCAGAGTGATGACAGTGCGTGGTGATAACAACATGCTGTGGTTTGGTACCCGAGGTGGTGGACTGGGGCGTCTCAATGTCGATACTCAGCACATTGATTATTATGTGCATGATCCTCAAAATCCGAAAAGCCTGAGTTTTAATGGTGTCACCAGTGTCTTTCCTGACAGTGCCGGCAATATTTGGGTCGGGACATTCGGCGGCGGGCTTAATTACTTGGCGGCAGGCAGTGAAGAATTTGTGCACTATCGCTACGACGAAAATGACCCACGCAGCCTCAATAGCGATCGTGTGCTCGCTATCTACCAACTTCTTGATGGAACCATAGTGGTCGGCACGGTTGCGGGCATTAATATGCTTGATCCGGTATCGCTGAATTTTGATCATATAGAGCATCAACCGAACGACTTCGATAGTCTATCTGCACCTATGGCGTGGGCTTTTTACCAGGATTCAAAAGCACAACTTTGGGTCGGTACTCAAGGCGGCGGCTTAAACAAGTGGTCTGCGAGTGATATTGGACAATTACGAAATCACTTTACTCGTTTCGACGGTTTCAGTGGGCTACCCAGTAGTCATATTTACGCTATTTTGAATGATAAAAATGACAACTTATGGCTGAGCAGCACGGCGGGTTTAACGCGGTTGAACCCAGAAAGCGGCAAGGTTCGTCATTTCGACACCTCACAAGGGCTCAAAAATAGCGAGTTTAATTTCGGCGCGGGGTTCAAAGACAGTCAAGGCGTCATGTATTTCGGTGGCAATGAAGGCGTTGTGCGTTTTCACCCTGATGATATAAAAGACAACGATGTCGTGCCGCCTGTGGTATTGGTGCGCATTAAAAAGCTCAATGAGCAAGTGTGGTTCGATGTCCCTTACCAGCGTCTACAAAATCTGGAGTTGGATTACACAGATTATTTCATCTCGTTTGAATTTGCTGCTTTAGATTATAACGCGCCTGGCCTAAACCAATATAGATACAAGTTAGAGGGACTTGATCCTAGTTGGATTGAACTGGAGCACAGACGCTTGGCTACCTTTACTAATTTGCCCCCAGGTGAATACGTTTTAAAAGTACAGGCTAGCAACAACCAAGGCTTGTGGAATACCCAAGGGGTTGAATTGCCCATATCTGTGTTGCCTCCGCCATGGAAAACCCTTTGGGCCTACAGTTTATATTGCTTGATAGCGCTGCTAATTATCCTCAACGTTATATGGCGATATCGTAGAAAACGGCAAAAAGAACTGCAACAACTCATAGAGTTGGAAGAAAAAGTTGCCGAGCGTACCAAGGAATTAAGTCATGCTAATAGCCAGCTTGAGCAAGCAGTAGTAGAGACCGAAAAAGCCCGTAGACTCGCTGAACAAGCCAGTAAAGAGAAGAGTGACTTTTTAGCTATTATGAGCCACGAAATTCGTACTCCAATGAATGGCGTCTTAGGTATGACCGAGGTCTTATTAAGCTCAGATCTGAAACCAAAACAGCAGCACTTTGCCCAGCTGGTGTACCGATCTGGCAGGCTATTGTTGGATTTACTTAATAACATTTTGGACTTTTCAAAATTGGAGGCGGGTAAAGCGACGTTGGAGTCAGTGCCCGTTGACCTAGAAGCACTGATAGAGGAAGTGTGCGATCTGTTTAGTGAGGCTGCGTACAACAAAGGTCTCAACATTAACGCCATTTTATCCCCTGAGCCTTTGCCGCAGGTCTACGGCGATCCTGCTCGCTTGCGCCAGATCATCGCCAATCTAACCAGTAACGCGATCAAATTTACCGAGCGTGGAGAAGTCAATGTCAGTATCAGGCGAGTCGCCTGTCATGATACTGAACATGAGGGTAACAACAAGTACAGCGGATTCGCATTTTGCGTACAGGATACCGGCATTGGTATGGCACCAGATCGCCAGCAAAAGGTCTTTGAAATGTTCACGCAAGCAGATGCGTCAACCACACGTAAATACGGCGGAACAGGCCTAGGCTTGGCTATCTGTAAGCAGCTTACTGTGCTTATGGGGGGGCAAATAGGCGTGCAATCCAACATTGGGGAAGGCAGTCGCTTCAGTGTTAAGATTGATTTACCGCTTTCGGACACCTCATTGATCCAACCTGCGCCAATATTAGCCTGTCCAACTGTCTACTTAGTTAATTTAAACGGTGGGTTGGGGCATGCGATAGAAACCATGCTGAGTAAATTAGATATCAACTTGGTGCACGTGCAACGGGTTAAATCTGAACTTGCTTCCGCCAAAAAGGGCTTATGGATCAGCCAAGGTGAATACCAGTCGTCTATCCAAGAAGCGGGCATTCCTTTGGATAATTGGATTTGTCTGGTGCCGACTTCCCAATGGCAGGAGAACGACACGCGCAATGTTTTGCCTCTTCCGGTGCATTTTAGAGGCTTGCATAAGAGTTTAAATAGAGCGCTGGGCATTGAAAACATCCCGTCGAGTCGAGCTGATGACGAACATCGCAATCATCAGCATTTTTCTGCCAATATTTTAGTGGCAGAAGACAGTTTGACCAATCAAGAAGTCGCCAAAAGTATGCTCGGGCTATTGGGGTGTGAAGCCTGGTTAGCTGACAATGGTGCCGAAGCAGTAGAGCAAGTGAACTTGCAACAACCTGATTTGGTGTTGATGGATTGTCAAATGCCCGTCATGGATGGTTACGCTGCGACTAAAGCTATTCGCCAGAATTGGCCGAATATTCCTATTATAGCGCTGACCGCAGGCATGGGCGATAACCTGAGGCAACAGTGCTTGGACTCCGGCATGAACGATGTCATGTCTAAACCGTATTCATTGCAAGAATTAGAGCAAACGTTATCGCGCTTCTTGGAAACGCCTGTTGCTAAAGATGGGCTAATCACAGATGAAGACCCACCTCACGATGCACTTAAAGAGACTGATGAGACCCAAGAGCAACTCGCGCTGTTAGACATGTCGACTGTGGATACGTTACTCAATATTTCTCGAGATACCGGTAACCCAGTGTTTGCGAAAGTACTTGATGCCTTTACCCAAGAGGCGGAAAAACTGGTTGAGCAATTGGCCCAACTATCACAAACAGCGCCGTTAGATCTAGCCGTTACCGAGGAAATCGCCCATGCACTTAAATCGATGTCCGGTAACTCTGGCGCGAAGGCCTTATACGAATTGTGTAGGGAGTTAGAGAGCAAAGTAAAGAATAATGAAGTACAGGAAGTGCTTTCGTTAGCCCAGCGTATTCAAGCGACTTTTATCATCAGCTGCGAAAAATTGGAGACGTTCAGACATGTCGATTGAGGGAAAGGTTAAGATTCTAGTCAGTGATGATGATCTCACAGCACGGATCTTAATGAGGGAAACACTCGCCAGTGACACCATTGAAGTGCTGGAAGCTGAAAATGGTAAACGCGCGATAGAGCAATTTGAAGAGCATAATCCTGCCTTGCTGTTGCTAGATGTTTCCATGCCTGAAATGAACGGTTTTGACGTCTGTGAATATATTCGTAAGCATAAAA
Organism: Paraglaciecola sp. QJM3NY_14; assembly: GCF_056173245.1. Taxonomy (NCBI): domain Bacteria; kingdom Pseudomonadati; phylum Pseudomonadota; class Gammaproteobacteria; order Alteromonadales; family Alteromonadaceae; genus Paraglaciecola; species Paraglaciecola sp. QJM3NY_14. Next base: position 4,173,963 of record NZ_CM149664.1, on the reverse strand, counting down.
ATGGTAAGCACATCCCCATCATTATGGTGACGGGCTCAGATGATATTGATTCAATCCATAAATCCTATGCGGTGGGCGCCACAGACTTTATCGCCAAGCCGATTAAATGGCCCATTTTGGGGGAGCGAGTTAAGTATATTTTACGCGCTAGTCAAGCGTTCGCTGATTTAGTCACTCAACAACAAGAATTGCATCAGCTAGCGTTTTATGACTCGTTGACAGGGTTGCCCAATCGTCAATATTTGATGCAAGATTTAAAGCGCTTTTTAGCTATGGCCAAGCGCAACGAGTATCAAGCCGCGATGCTGTTTATAGATTTAGACCGCTTTAAGCGAATTAACGATACCATGGGTCACAGCTATGGTGACAAGCTGTTACGCAAGGTCGCACATCGCTTACAGGCTAATTTACGAGACAGTGATACATTTGCGCGCGTTGCCGCTGAAAAAAACAAGGAAGCCCCTCAATTATCTAGCTTTGGTGGTGACGAATTCACTATTTTCCTTAGCCGTTTGAATGATCCAAATGAAGCCATGCTGGTGGCGGAGCGGGTTATTCGTAGTTTCAGTACGCCATTTCAGTTAGAGCAATACGAAGTGGTGGTAACCCCCAGTATTGGCATTTCGACATTTCCTAATGACGGTGAAGATGCTGAAACACTGCTAAAAAATGCTGATACTGCTATGTATTTTGCCAAGCAATCTGGCCGCTGCTGTTACAAATTTTACCAAGACTCCATGAACTCTAAAGCCGCGGCACGCCTGCAATTAGAGCAAGATCTTCGACAAGCACTAAAAAGTAACGAAATCGTACCCTTTTATCAGCCACAAGTGTGTGCCAAAACGGGGCGCATTGTTGGGGTTGAGGCGCTTGTTCGTTGGTTACCGTTAAAGGGAGGGATTATTCCTCCTGATGAGTTTATTCCTATTGCTGAAGAAACAGGCCTTATCAATGAACTGGGAAGACTCGTGCTTGAGCAAGGGTGCTATCAAGCCAAGCAATGGTTAGATTCAGGTCACTCAGTGCGTATGGCCATCAATGTATCTGCGCATCAATTTAGGCAGCTCGATTTTACCCAAACGGTTGCAAAGGTTTTAGCCCAGAGTCAGCTTCCTCCCTCGTTATTAGAATTGGAGTTGACAGAGTCGGTGATCATGAGTGACGCCGAGGAAAACATCGCCCGTCTGGTTGAGCTTAAATCCCTTGGGGTTTCGCTTGCCGTAGACGATTTTGGGACAGGGTACTCTTCGTTGAGTTATCTCAAGCGTTTTCCAATCGATATTCTCAAAATAGATCGCTCTTTTATGTGTGATGTAAATTCGGCCCCAGATGATGTGGCGATAGTGGAAGCCATTTTGGCGCTGGCTGAGAGCTTAACACTCGGGGTTATCGCCGAAGGTATAGAGTACAGCAGTCAAATTACCATCCTCAAAAACACCAGTAATTTACTGTTACAAGGCTATCTATTTTCTAGGCCTGTGGCGGCAGATTATATTGGTCCTTTGCTTAGCCAAGACTTTACGTATCTGATGTCAGAATTATGATGAAAATGTCTCCCGCCTTCGCCCAGCTAGCAGATGAATTTGAGCGTATCCAATTGTTCGTGGATAAACCAAATACAATACATATTCGAGAGCTAAAAAAGCACACTGCCAATACTGAATTTATGTTTGATATTGCGCCACTTAGCCTAGCCGTCACCGCGATTAAAAGTGATCAATCAGCACCTTTGTTAGTGGCATGTGATAGTGAAGATCATGCAATCGCATTAACTGACAAATACGAACTGCTCGAGCAAGACGTTTATTGGCTAACCGCTGACACCGTAGCCTTGCAAGATACTCAGCCCGTTCCTGGGCATATATTCGTTGATTGGCGAGCAAGCGGTGTATTAGCGATGATGCTTTCACTGTTGAGACAACAAGCCAGCATTAGCCAAGATAAAGTGTATGTTGAGCATAAACTAAACCTGTTGTCAGATTGTTTAGGAGATCTGTCGTTAACCTTAAATGCCAGTGGGGAAATTAAAGATATTAACCCTGAGTTATTGTCTATGCTGGGAACCAAAGGGTTATCAGCTATAGGGCAAAATTGGCTTAGCAGCTTGCATATTCCCTCTTCTACAGCGAAAAAGCGCCTGCAGCATATATTGTCTGACTTAGGGCTTACGCATTCCATGACGCGTCTACCGCCATTTCCCATTCAATTAGACAAAACCGTATTGATGGTAGATGGGTTTGTCGGGCCGTTACCCAATGATGAAACCTTGCTCATTTTGCGCGAAGTGGCTCAGTGGCAAAGCCAAGAATGGGTTGCTCAGTTGAGTGAGCAAAGTACCCCTGTCACCTTGCTGCTGATTAATCCTGACGAATTTGCAGAGCTTAATCGTGTTCATGGGCGTGAAATTGGCGACGAGGTGCTCAAAGAAGTGATGCAGTCTATTTCGGCTGTATTGAGAGGCAATGATTTTGCCAGTCGTTACAGTGGGGCTGTGTTCGCTGCGCATTTACCTGAAACAAACGAAAAACAGGGCCAGATCCTCGCCACAAGGATGTTACAGAGCCTGCGTTCTATGTCATTTACAAGTAAAAAGCTGAAACTAGAATTTAGCCTAGGCTTAGCGTCGTTAGATTCAGAAGAGCAGTTAGGAGAACAGTCACCGCTGGAATTATTTCGTCGAGCGAACGCAGCGCTACAAGCTGCGCGTAGCATAGGGGGCGGTAAACTTGTCAGTTGGCAACCACAGTTTGACGCCAATATTTTAGCCAATCTTGACCGTATGAGCGGTAAGTTCTCACAAGCACCCAGCGATGATTTCAGATTGATGAACTTGCAGTGGGATATTATTCGCCTTATTGGTAATACCCATTCTTTAAAGGATTTTTCATCCCAAGTCTGTCAATTACTGGCCAGCGGATTACAGAGCATGTTTGCTGGTCTGTATATCCAACAAGGTGAAGCCTTGTCATGTTTATCACATAGCGCAGCCATTGCGGACATCGAGGTTCAGCGAATACACCAGTGGGTAAATAGTAATATAACGAATTCTTCTACGCATGAGCGTTTAGCGCAGCCAATAACAGATTTATCTGACTTTCAATGCGCTGTTATCCCATTGGAAACCAGAGCCCAATGCTTGGGCTTTTTAGTGGTTTGCTGGACGCCAAATGGGAAGGAAAACGCACACAAATGCGCTGAGCAGTTAGCGCAAGTGACTCCTAACTTAGCGGCTGCTATTGACCGTATTATGCTACTTGAACAGGATGAAAATCGCCGCGTTGTAGCAGACAAAGATCCATCCCCAGAGCATGAATTGCTATTTGAATCAGCAGCAATGCGTACCTTAATGCAGCAAGTACAACTAGTCGCTCCCACTGACGCGTCTGTGCTAATCATTGGGGAGTCTGGAACAGGAAAAGAGGTCATTGCTCAGCAGTTGCATAATCACAGCCTGCACCCTGATAAGCCGTTTATCACGGTTGATTGCTCCACCATAGTCGAGCATTTAATTGAAAGTGAGCTATTTGGTCATAGAAAAGGTGCCTTCACTGGGGCAACAACTGACCAACCAGGCAAGATTGCCCAAGCAGATGGCGGTACACTTTTCTTGGATGAAGTGGGTGAACTACCGCTGGACATCCAATCAAAATTACTGCGTTTTGTTCAGGAAAAAACCTTTGTTGCGGTAGGTGACCAACGTGTCAGAAAGGTTGACGTGCGCTTAGTATTGGCCACAAATCGCAATTTGCCAGACGAAGTAGCACAGGGCCGCTTTAGAGCAGACCTTTATTACCGTATTAATGTATTCACCCTTAACTTGCCAGCATTGAACGAAAGAGGGGATGATCCTCTGCTCTTGTGTCGGCATTTTTTGCGTAAGTTTAGCCGGCAATACCACAAAGATATTTTGGATTTTTCTGCCACTGCCATAGACAAGCTGAGCGCATATACATGGCCGGGTAACGTGCGAGAGTTACGTAATTGCATGATGCGTGCGGTCATACTTTGCGCCGGTGCATATGTGGAGCCTGAGCATTTAATTTTGCAGGAACAGGGAGACGATGTCTCGTTAAAAAGCAGTGCCAGTTCATCTGCTCAGATGCCAGATTTACTCACCGCAGGGACTAAACCTGATAGCGTGACATTAGAGCAGGTTTCGGCGCTGCTAACACAAACAATTGCCTTTGCATGTCAACAAAATCAACTGTTCTCAATCAGTGGTTGGTTGGAAAAGCAGTGGTTGAATCAGTGCGTAGTAAAGTGGGGCAGTTTATACCAGGTCGCTTTGCAGCTTGATCAATCAGAATCGACCATCAGGCGGCGCTATGCCAAGCTGAACAAACAGGATTTTGATCATCTCGATCTCGCTGAGTTAACTCTGCTATGCAGTCGAATTTTCACCGAGATACTTGAGCATAAGCCGCACAGTGCTTCGTGGCCAGTAATTGAATCTTCATTGCAGCAACTGGTGTTACAGCAAGATTTGAGTCAGCAACATAAAGCCAAGCTGCTGGACGTCACTCAGCCCACGTTACGCAAAATCATTCAGCAGATCCAAACGGCTGTATGATCTGAAAAGAAGTGACTTGAAAAGAATTGATTTGAAAAGAAGTAACCTGAAATGAAAGTGAAGTACAACTATGGCGCACTTATGGGCATTGCACTTTCATAGCACTTTCATAAGAAAACGCTCGCACATGCTCATCGGTCACGTGCATATAGCATGGCTATGCGCCTTGAACTTACTACATCAGGCCTTTCAACTAATTCTCGGCGTGAAATTTGCTAAAGCCCTTCCTATTGAAAACCAGCTAACGAATAACAGACAGCGACGGATAGTTGCTTAGGGGATCGTATTCTGACATTCGTTAGTCGCTACGCGCTATTTAGTGCGTGTAAGCACCCCGTCGATGTTCATTCTATGCTCGGTCAATACACACAATATCTACTTAACAACCTTAAATGGAATGCCGAGTGTATCTGCTTGGCTACACGCTCAAGAGGAGTGAAAGCATGATCAGCCTGCGGGAGATCAAATTTTTAGTTAGCGGTCGCTTAAAGGCGTTTGCTGCGGTTTTGTTGATCGCGACTGTGACCACAGCAGCTCAGGCCGCGCAACGCGTTAGCGAAGCGTCGACAGCAAGATTAACTGCTCAATTATCTACCCAGTTAACGGCGCAACTCATCGATGGCGAAAGTGTACCTGCTTACAAAGCCATTGCTCTGAAAGGTCTGGGGCCTGAAGGTGGCACAGTCGATGTTAAACTGCTCAAAGACGGCACGACGGTAACTATGGCCAGAGCGCACATAAACACCCAAGGGCAGTGGCAAGTATCACTTGCTCAGCAACCTCCTGGAGGGCCTTATCAGTTCCTTATTAGTGACGGTGAACAGACCCAGTATCTGCATGATATATACGTGGGTAATGCTGAGCCTAGTATGCGAAATCCAAAGGGGGACATTATTCTATCCACCCGCTTAAACGATAATATGTTACTTCAACCCGGTGAAAAAATTAACGTTGGTGGCCTTGCCGAACCAGGGCGAACCGTTGATCTAAAGCTGATTAAAGAACAAGAAACCTACACGATGGCCAGGGTGCAAGCAGGCAGCAATGGTCTGTGGCATGTGAGTATGCCGGGACAGAAAGCTGGCGGCCCATTTAAGTTGACTGTTACTGATAGCACACACTTTAAGACCGTAAACGGTATTATTATTGGCCATGCAGATGTGAAGAAAGTCACACCTGTTAAGCCAGACGTTGCCGTGGCCAAGGCTGACGCTAAAAACAACGTTATTTTAAGAGCTAATCCAAGAGCTACTCCAGATAAAGCGCCAACTCAGGGAACTGAAAAAGTGTCTCTGGATAATGCTAGTACCACGCGCGAATCCACTGCAACCGTGTCAGATGTGGCATTGGCGAACAAACCCAAGCGCCCAGTAGAGCCACTTCAATCCGTCACTATGGATAAAGAAGAAGCCAAACCTGTGCTACCTTCAACTTCACCTTCACGTTCAACTCCGCCTTCAACTTCTACGCCTGTGAAGAGTGAATGGCTGCAACCTCAGTTTGATGATTCCCAGTGGCCGCTCATGAATCTAGCGTCTATGGAAGGGGCTGCTACAGGTGAAACTCTGATCGCTCGAAAGCACGTGCACTTCGCAATTGACCCAGAAGTGGTGAGTTTAAGTGTCGGAAAGGCAAATCAAATCAAGCAGATTTACATCAATGGAAAGGCACTCAATAGCCAAGATTGGCAGTATAATCCGTTAAAGATTGCTATACCCAGTGAGCTATTTCGGTCAGGCGACAATGTTATCGCCTTGGTGTCTCACCAACAATGGGACAACACCCAGTTTATTGGTAAATCTGCTCGGTTTAATCTCAGTATTGACCAATTCAGTCTAGAGCTGTCCAGCAACTGGAGCATATTTCAAGCGGGGAAATAAGCCGGGCTGTACCCTATTTTAAGTGCCGTTTTTATCATCGCTGAACACTTCAACGGCGCTTATGGCTCAGTCACATATTATGTAATGCTATTGTTGGCTCACCTTTTAATGTGACTAGGTGTAATTTAATTTAACCCCTTTTGGCGTTGTGCGTCGTTACTCCATTAAACAATAGGAGAAAAGCGATGCACACAACCCTTGATTCAGCTTCACCTCAATTAACACATCCTTCCCTTCAAGTTATGGCGCGTGTAGCGGGCAGCCTGCTAATAGCCAGCACCGTAACTTTTGGGTTATTTGTGGCGATGCAAAAACTAATCGAAAACAACGCAACCGGCGTGACGTCAGTGGAGGCTTTGCCGATAATTAATCTTTATCAACAGTTTGAAGAAAATCCAGTCATTGAAAAAGTAAGACCTTTACCTAAACCGAAGCCTGTTCCTATTCCCACAGAGCAAACCAAGCCTCAAGAAGAAGCGCCTGATAAATCCGCGCTAATCTCTAAGTACGTGCCTGATATCACTATTGCTGGGCCATCAGGCCCAATTGACACACAAATAACGCTGGATGAAGGTGAAGCGCGTCCAGTGGTACGAATAGAGCCTAAATATCCACCTCAAGCCGCTCGCGATGGTATCGAAGGGTGGGTGAAATTGACGTTCTCTATCGGTACGCAAGGGCAAGTTATAGATGTGCAAGTGATTGATGCCCAGCCCAAAAGAACATTTGATCGCGAAGCCAGAAGAGTATTGGGGAAATGGAAGTACAAACCGCAAATCGTAGCGGGCAAACCACAGCAACAAAATGGCTTAACGGTGGTACTCGATTTCAAACTATCCCATTAGCGCACGCTCTGGCATAGTAAAAGTGATATACGACCGTTGAAAGAACGTATTTAGAGGGAACGCTATTGACGATTAACTTAGCGCTGAAATATTGGTTTAGTCAATCAAACAGTAATGAACGTTTGATGCGACGATATGCCGTTTCAGGTGACCAAGGCGTATTAATCAAACTCTATGATGCTTGTGGAGACGATTTGTATCACTTTCTGCTGACATTATCGGACAGCACCTTGGCAAGAGATATTAGTCAAAAGACGTGGCTCAAGGTTATTGAGAAAAGACATTTATATCAGGACACAGGGCTTTTTAAAGCCTGGTTATTTACCTTGGCGCGAAACCTGTTGATTGACGAGTATCGCGAAACAAAACGTTTGGTGTACGAAAGTGCGCCAATCGATAGGGCAGCTGCTCCTGCTATCACATCATGCTCACTGCTAGCGCGCTTTGATGGAGCGTTGAATTCGCTAGCGTTTGTGCAGCGAGAAGCTTTTTGTTTACAACAAGAAGGGTTCAGCATGCAAGAAATTGCGCAAATCACCCACTGCGGTCAGGAAACCGTTAAGAGTCGACTGCGTTATGCCAAAGCATCGCTGCGCGAGCAATTGAAAGAGGGGTTAGGACACAAGCATGTCTGAGCAAAAAGAGAAACACAATCAAAATGAATTAAACGATTCGTCACTAGCGAGTTTATACCAAGCGCGCAAAGCACAGATCAAAGCGCCACCAGCAATTAAGCGCTCTACGCTTAACGCCCAGCGCTCTGGGTTTCAGAATAGGCACGTTTGGCAACGCCTCGGAAATGTTGCGTTAGCCGCGAGTACACTGCTTCTAGTGCTGATCACGTTCTGGCACCACAGCGCTTGGGATGATTCATCACAGGTATTTGCTAATAAAACATATACCCAGGTCACGTTGCATTCATTAGCTTCAACTAAACAGTCGGAGGCGATTTCAGAACGTTTTGCCACGCATTACGCTGACTATTTAGCACAGCGAGAAGTATTGGTTATGCACCACCAAAAGCATGCTGTGTTAGCCCAAGTAAGCGACGGCTGGCAACTGCAAACCTGCGACGCGCAAATTGTCAGAGTTTCTCAACGTTTAATCGATGCTCTTCGTAACATTCAGCAGATTGAAGGTCGGTTTCATCAGGGGGACTTTGTCGACGTACGGTTCGGCAAAAACGGGATTATTCTCGGTATTGAACGCAGCATGCAGAGCATGCACTGCTGAGTTTCGCATTTCGTTATCAAATTTTCATTGAAAGTCTTTCTGCATTCTGCTGGTTTTTCAATATAGCAATGAAAGATAGTATTTCATCACTGACTGAGGCAGACCTGTTGCGGCAACTTGAAGTGACAGACGCTGCCTTTAAACCCAATGAAATATCTCAATAGAAAGGACATGACCATGCTCACTTTGATCGTAAAATTTGATGTAAAGCCCGAACAACTCGAAACGTTCAAACAGGTTTTAAACGATAATAAACTAGGTTCACAGAACGAGCCGGGGATGCTGGAAATGCGTTTCTTTGAGGGTAAGGATTCACCAACGACCATTTTTGCTTACGAGCGCTGGGCAAGTGCTGAAGCTCACCAAACGCATGCGAATCAACCGTACGCAAAAGCGCTATTTGAGCTGGCTGAAACGGCTCTTGCGTCGCCCTTGGAAGTGCTAAATTTAAAGGATACTCATCCAGCGCCATTGCATGAAAGCAACCCTAAGCAGGTGCAGCCCCAAGATGAAGTCTTCAGTATCTTTTTTATATTTAAGATTAAGCGTGAGTATCGAGAGCAGCTGCTTAAACAATTTTCCAGTCACATTGTGCATACGAGAAGTGAAGAGCCAGGAAACTTAGTGTTTGACTTATATATTATCGAGGGGCAAGACGACACCCTAGTCGTATATGAGCATTGGCGTACAGAGTCTGACGTTTGGGATATTCATTTTAATCAGCCTTATGCCATCGATACCGGCAAGCTGTTAGAGCAAGCCATAGTGGGCGACATGAAACAATACATGAATTTCGTCAAGGAGTTTTAGGGTTACTAAGTACGCTCTAACCCCGAATCTGCAGTACAAAGTTGTGTGTCATCGAGTGTGACTTCCTATTGGCCATAGCCGAGTTATTTAACTCTCTATGGTCTTTTTTGTGCTTAATCTTTATGCCATGAAAATTGGACTAGGTCTTCGAGCTCTGATATAAAAAGCTTACGGATCAGTGAGCTAGGTATCTGCGATGGGTAGGCTAGGGATCATGAAAAGCCGATTATTTTAATAGGGATATTATGCAATTATTAGTTAGAGTGTTTTGTACTTTGCTGTTTATCGCAACGATGAACGCACGTGCTCAAGACGCCGTACCCAGTCAGCAATCAAGCGAGTTGGCTCAACAAGAGCTAGATCAACAAGCGCTAATCCCCCAAGATATAGAACAGCAAGAATACATAAAGTGGGCCAATGCGTTATGGGACTCTATGGAGCCGCAAACAGGTAATATATCGCTACCTGGGGATGTCGCAGAGCTAAACGTGCCAGATACATTCTATTTTTTAAACGCTGCGGATTCTCGTAAGGTATTGGAAGATATATGGGGCAATCCACCAGGCAGTGCAGAGACCATGTTAGGGATGCTTTTTCCAACAGGCGCGACTCCGTTTGAAACAAGCTCTTGGGGCGTCACTATTGAGTATGAACAAGATGGTTATGTCACAGACGACGATGCCGACGACATCAATTACGATGACTTGCTAACTCAAATGAAAGAAGATACCTCACTCAACAGTGAAGAGCGCGTTGCACAAGGTTACGACGCTATATCATTAGTAGGCTGGGCTGCGAAGCCCTACTACGATAAAGCGTCGAATAAGTTGCACTGGGCCAAAGAGATTAAATTTGGTGATGCGCCGGTAAATACGCTTAATTACAATATTCGTGTGTTAGGCCGAAAGGGAGTTTTAGTACTGAACTTTATTGCGGGCATGGATCAATTGCCGCTGATCAATCAAAACCTCGATAGTGTGCTGGCTATCGCTGACTTTAAAGAGGGGTCAAAATACGCTGACTTTAACCCAGATATAGACGATGTGGCAGCATATGGGATTGGTGCGCTGGTGGCTGGCAAAGTGCTTGCAAAAACGGGGCTAATCGCGGCTGCATTGATATTTTTGAAGAAGTTTGGGGTGATCATCGTTCTCGGGCTCGGGGCGTTTATGCGAAAACTGTATAAAGGCCGTAAATCAAAAGCACAAGAAAGCTCTGATTCCTCCGCCGAAAGTTGAGTAAGCTTTAATTAAAAAAACGCTGCCAAATGGCAGCGTTTTTTGTTTATACCTTTGTGGATAAGATACTTTGCAAATTATCTACGAAAAAGATAAACGATATTCGGTCACAGAGTAATGCTCTTCATTGGCCTTAAGCGTGGCGCTGGGGAAATGACTTTGATTAGGTGAGTCTGGGTAGAACTGCGTTTCAAAGCAGTATGCTTGTTTACCTTGATACTCTGTTGCGCCTTTTCCAATGGGCTCTGGTCCAACGTAATTTGCTGTGTAAAGCTGCATGCCAGGCATAGTAGTCAAAACACTCATAGTGCGCCGACTTTTGGGCTCGAAAGCCTTAGCGACCAGCTCTGGCGCATTCATCTTGGCTTGGTAAGCATCTAAGCACCAGTTGTGATCAAAGCCATTACCAAGTTTTATCTGCTTATGGCTGGACTGTAATGGGCTCTTAAGTGTCGTCATTTCACGCAAGTCAAACGGCGTGTTATTTACATCAACTAATTCCCCCGTGGGGATAGCGTGCTCATCGGTTGGGGTGTAATAACTGGCCAAAATTTGCACTTGATGATCTTCAACGGAGCCGCTGTTATGTCCGGCTAAGTTAAAGTAACTGTGTTGGGTAGGATTGAACACCGTGTCTTGCGCTGCTTTTGCGCGGTAGGTTATTTTCAAACCTGTTTCATGCAAAGTGTAAGTCACATTGACTTCTAATCGACCGGGAAAGCCTTGATCGCCATCTTCACTGGTAAGCGTTAGCATCAAGGAAGCTTCAGCGTCATTATCTAGTGTTTGCGCTTGCCAAACTCGGCGATTAAACCCTTCAAAACCGCCATGTAAGCTGTTACCACCTTGATTCACATCTAACTGATAATTTACATCGTTTAACGCAAAATGTCCTTTGGCGATACGGTTTGCGTAGCGCCCAACAAGTGCCCCTACGTAAGCTTGGTCAGCGATATAATCTTCGAGAGTATCGAAGCCAAGCACGATATCCACTGGTACCTGCGGCACATCTGATTTTAACGGTTCTGCATCTGGCACTAACCAGCGACGAATGATGCCGCCCAAATCAAGAATATCTACCTGCATACCGACTTTATTTCGCAAGCTGTATTCAGTGACTTTCTGTCCGTCAGGCAGCGTCCCAAAAAGGCGATGTTTGATCATTTCGTATAACCCAAGGTGCTTTGTACCGCGTTTTCCCAGCCCGCAATTAGTTTTCGGCGCTGAGAAGAAGGCATTTCAGCGTCAAAGCTGCTTTCTACTTCGTTCATACTGGCTAGCTGCTCACATGACGCGTAGATGCCCGCTTTAAGACCGGCAAGATAAGCCGCGCCTAGGGCTGTGGTTTCCATGATTTTAGGCCGCTCTACTGTGACATCTAAAATGCCAGCCAAGAATTGGCATAACCAGTTATTGCCAACCATACCGCCATCGACGCGAATTTTATCCAGTGATACGCCATCTTCTGCCATGGCATGCAGCAAATCTGAGGTTTGATAACACACTGACTCAAGGGCCGCGCGCACGAAGTGTGCATTAGTGGTGCCTCGAGTTAAACCGAATACGGCACCGCGAGCATCTGGCGCCCAATGTGGCGCGCCTAGTCCTGCAAAGGCCGGCACCATGTATACACCATGATCGTCATCCAATGACTTGGCTAAGTCTTCAGTTTCTGAAGCACTTTTAATGACGCCTAAACCATCACGCAGCCATTGAATGGCAGCGCCAGCAATAAAAATTGAGCCTTCAAGGGCATAATGGGTTTCACCTTTAATGGTGTAAGCCACGGTCGTGAGCAGTTTATTTTTAGAGTTAAAGGCTTTGGTGCCTGTATTTAGCATGACAAAACAGCCAGTACCATAGGTGCTCTTTATCGCGCCCTCTTTGAAGCAACATTGTCCTATGCTGGCGGCCTGTTGGTCTCCTGCAACACCTAGGATTGGCAAGGAAAAGCCGAATAAATCTTCGGTAGTATGGCCAAAGTCATCAGCGCATTCTTTGACCACGGGTAACACTGATTTAGGGACGTTGAAGACCTCTAGCAGTTTGGGATCCCATGCCATGTCATGGATATTGAATAAGTTGGTGCGACTGGCGTTGGTCACATCAGTGGCGTGCACCTGTCCGTCAGTTAACCGCCAGATCAAAAACGAATCAATCGTACCGAAAGCCAAGTCTCCGACGTCTGCTTTTTCACGAGCCCCTTCAACATTATCTAAAATCCATGCGACCTTTGAGGCGGAAAAATATGGGTCAAGCAATAAACCTGTGCGTGAATTCACCACGTCAAACAAGCCTTTATCTTGCATTTCTCGGCACGTTTTTGCGGTGCGTCTATCTTGCCATACAATGGCGTTGTAAATAGCTTGGCCTGTGTTTCTATCCCACACGACCGTAGTTTCACGTTGATTCGTAACGCCAATCGCTGCGATACGGGCGCCTTTTGCTATTGCTTCTGAAATAGCTTGGCGACATACCACAACGGTTGATGACCAAATATCTTCTGGGTCATGTTCTACCCAACCATCATTTGGGTAATGCTGAGTGAATTCTTGTTGGGCTACGGCAATAATGCTCGAATCGGGCGCAAAAATAATGGCTCGTGTTGAAGTAGTACCTTGGTCAATAGCTAATATACAATCTTTGATCCGCATCGCAATTTCGGTCCTTTTACAGGTTAACTTTTTATAGGTTAACTTTGTTGAGATTTTCTGTTCTTTTCATCGTCTAGCGCTTTATTGAGAAGGGTTTTTGCTTCTAACAATAGGCTACGCATTTGGTTCTCAGCGGACTGATGATCACCCGCCAAAATATAATCTAGGATCTCTTGATGATCTTCCACACTTGCACGGTCTACGCCTTTGTGGCGGTTGGTAATACGAATACTGAAACGTAGCGCAACCTCAATGGTATGACGCATATTCCAAAAAAAACGATTTCCGCTGGCTTCTAAAATGCCAACATGAAAAGCAATGTCAGCATCGAGGTGATCGTCTTCCCCCCTTGCTGCTGCTTCCATACGCTCAATAGCTGCGTTCAGGGTTTGCCGGTTTTCTTCTGTTAAATTTTGCGCCGCCAAACCTGCTGCTGCAGGCTCAATGGCTAAGCGCATATCGGCGAATTCTGAAATAATTGGCAGTGAGCCTTTTCGATCCAGTAGCCAATTTAAAATATCAGGGTCTGACAAGTTCCACTGTGACTCTGGTAACACTATGGTGCCGCGGCGAGGGCGGGCATCTAACATGCCTTTCGCGGTTAGCATTTTTACTGCTTCACGCAATACCGTGCGACTTGCATCAAACGATTCGCACAGCGCAGCTTCTGCCATAAGCGGCTCCCCTTGTGGGTACTCACCCAAAGCAATTGCCTTGCCCAACGATTGCACTATGTGACGGGTAAAATTCCCGCTAAACATTCTACTTGCCATTATTTTTTCCGCGTTTCATTGTTATTTTAATTAATGAGCTGACAGTGCCAGTTTCGCCGAGACGGTGTTATTGCCGCCGAGGCACTGTACATATTGGCTCCGCTATTCCATTAAACGGTGTGTGATAAATCATTACCGCCCCATTGTGCTTATAGATTTCATCATCCTCACGAGATAGCCCTTCTCGTGCTGATGTAATAATTAGATGATTAAGGTCTGGGCCGCCAAAACTTACGCATGACGGCTGTTGGCAATCAACGGGTAGGGTGAAATCTAGTGTTCCTGATGGGGAGTATCGTTTTACACAAGCGCTTCCCCACTGAGCATTCCAAAGGTAACCCTGATTGTCAATGCACGAGCCATCTGGAAATGCGTTGCCTGTCGTAGCAAAAAAATGCTCCAATTGACTTGGCGTGCCACATTCAGATTCAAAATCACTGCGCCATACTTGTTGCTTAGCTGAATCAGCGAAATACATTGTTTTACTGTCGGCGCTGAACGCCAGCCCATTAGCGATGGAAATGCCATCTAACATTGTGCGCGCTTGGCCATTAGCGTCTAAGCGATAGAGTTTGGCTTGTTGGTCGCTTGCAAGTGTGGAGACATCCACACTGTCATCTTCGATGACGGAGCCGGCCCAAAAACGCCCTTGACGGTCAACTTTGCCGTCATTCATACGAGTGTAAGGTAAATCGGCTTCTATTTTGCTTATCCATTGGATGTCTTGTTCAATCGGATTAAAAAATGCAAAACCCGTTTCAAACGCAGCGATAAACCAATCTGGCTCAGGGGTTAAGCCAAAAGAACATAATCTTTCAGGGCAGGGGTATTGAGTAACCTTGTTATCAAAATCCCAGCGATAGAATTGTTTGCCTAGTATGTCTGTCCAAAAGGCACATCGTTGCCTGGGATCCCAAATGACGCCTTCGCCTAATTCGTTTTCCACTGCTAAGCAGCGATATAAACTCACGTCTTTTGACTGATTTATTGGCTTCACGTTACGATTGCTCGCTTGGTGTATTAGCGGCGAGGTCGCGCCATTTTACTGAAGCTAGGGTTTGTAGGCCTAATAAGGTCGCATCTTCGTTGCTAAAATGTTCAGTGCTGATCCCCATATACTCTAGTGCCTCAACATACAAACCGCAGATATGGTCCGAGCCAATGACTGCCACATGCGAGAAAATATCAAAATCTTGCATAGCCGCTTTTACATCTGACCCAATCAGTAAGCCTGACAAATAACCAGCAGCTTCTGCGTTGGTGCGTTTGTCGATGATCTGATACGCCCGGGTAGCAAACAAGGTATGCAGTAAGTTACTCGATTGATGCATGCCTACCCGTAATCCATTGGTAAAACTGCTTTTACACCAGCTGGGTACAGAAGCAGGGCTAAGCAGTACACTATGTTGACTCAGCACTTCATAGAGTTCTCCCACTGGACTGGTAACAAAAGAAGCAATGCTTTCACCTTCACATAATGCCCATTTGGTATGGGTGCCTGGCAGGCAAATCAAGCGTTTATGGGAGGCGTTAAGCACTTGAGACAAAAAGCCGAATACTTGGGTTTCTTCACCGCGCATAATATCAGGCAGATGATGGCGGTTCTGACAAGACACACCGGGTAAAATGGTGATGTTCAAGCCGCGAGCTGAAAAACTTTTACTCAACGCCAATAAGTTGTTCTTATCTGTGGGACAAGGCACATAGCTGGTTTGTTTCCAGCCGGTGTCAGAGCCGACGGCACCAATTAAAAATACCGGCACATTTCCGTATAATTCTATCCAAGGTTGGCATAACTCAAAAAATCGAGACTCAGGGTTATTAATATATTTGATGCCCATGCCCTTGGTGCGTGCCAAAACGGTGAGCTCTTGTTGATGAAAGCGGCACAAGTAGAGACGGCATACGCTTGTGCCCCAATCACCCAAAATAATAATATCAGACTGCATGTTCATCAGGTTCGCCCTGCGTCAATGACAAACTGCTGGCCAGTAATCATTGCGCTGTCCTCTGCTGCTAAAAATAGCGCCATGTTAGCCACATGTATGGGTTCAAGACTGCCGCGCAGGGCAACGGATTTTTGCCATTCCTTATCTGCTTCTGGCGTCAACCAAAGAGCGAGCTGACGGTCAGTGGCCACCCAGCCGGGTAATATAGTATTAACTCGTATGCCATATTCGCCGTATTGATTGGCCAAGGATTTACTCAAACCGTTTAACGCCGATTTAGCCGCTACGTAACCGGGCATTTGTTTTGGTCCAATCAGCACATTGATAGAGCTCATATTAATAATATTGCCAGTACGTTTGTCCCGCATTAGGCGGATCGCGCTTTGACAAGCAAAAAACGTCGAGTCGAGGTTCACAGCCATACAGTCTCGCCAACCTTGCTGGTCGATATCAAGAGGAGAGTGGCGTGTGTCATTGGCGACATTATTAATTAACACGTCTAAGCGCCCGTGACTGTGTCCGATTGAGCTTATAAAGGCTTGTAGTTCGTCTATATGCGTTGTATCTAAGTTCTTAAAAATGGGGGCTGCACCCAGCTCTGCATGCAATTTGCTGCACAATGCATGAGCAGCTTCTTCTTGCACATCAACAAAAAGGACTCGGGCTTGTTGGCGCATAAACGCTTCTACCATAACCGCACCGATACCAGTAGCACCGCCGGTTATAAGAATAACTTTGCCTTTCAGGCTTGGGTAAGTAGCGTAATTGGACATAACTAACTCATTGATATTGATAGGGCTGTCATTATAAGCAAACACGTGGTTCAATCACCAACGTCGGACAGTTTCTTATGTACATATATATTATAATATTATTTATTTTCAAATTTAACCCATTTTATTTACATATTTACCCCCTTTTGTGTGTGACTTCCTTCCCTGACTGATTAAAAATCCGCCGTCTTACCTGCCTTCGCAAACGAGTAGTGAGATTTATTTGCCTTCGGTGATGCCAAAATGCGTCACTTTTAGTAATTCCTTTCACATATCAGTCACTTCAGCCAACGCCTTGATTTCTCTGGCTTGAGGCATCGTCAAATTGCCTGTTTTATCCCTTGACATGATGGACATGAGGTACCTAAACTGTGCATCGTGGGTAAAAGTGGCAAAAAGTGGATCAAAAACTCATATTTAGTGAGAAATGGTTCTAAATCAGTAACGAATTATAAAAAAGGCTAGGAAATGTTCCGCGGCGCTAACGCAATCAATCTTGACGTAAAAGGACGGGTAACGATACCAACGAAGTATCGTCAGTCTTTGCTGGATGATTGTCAGGGGCAACTGGTGTGTACTATTGACACCCAGCAACCTTGCTTGCTGCTTTACCCACTTCCTGAATGGGAAGAAATTGAGCTTAAACTTTCGCGCCTATCCAGTATGAATCCCCATGAGCGCAGATTACAGCGTTTACTGCTCGGTTATGCAACCGAAGGGGAGATGGATAAGAGCGGTCGCTTTTTATTGACTGCGCCGCTGCGCGAGCATGCTCATTTAGATAAACAAATTATGTTGGTAGGCCAATTGAACAAATTCGAAATTTGGGATCACAGTGTCTGGCAACAACAAATACAACAAGATGTTGCGACTGAGCAAGAAGCAGCCTTTGAATTAACTGAGCGCTTGCAGGATTTCTCACTCTAATGACTACGCAACCATCACACCTATCTGTACTGCTGCAAGAATCCATTGACGGGTTAGCGATTAAACCTGATGGCGTTTATCTGGATGCCACATTTGGGCGTGGTGGTCACACTAAGCAGATATTATCTCAGTTATCGCCAAATGGACGCTTGATTGCCCTTGACCGTGACCCTTCAGCGATTGAAGCGGCTAAAGCGCTAGCGGATGACGCACGTTTCAGTATACATCATTGTAACTTTTCAGAAATGGAAGAGGTGCTTACCTCTCTTGAACTGCACGGCAAAGTAGACGGTATCTTGATGGATTTGGGCGTGTCTTCACCCCAGCTAGATGAGCCAGGGCGTGGCTTTAGTTTTATGCGTGAAGGGCCATTAGACATGCGCATGAATCCAACTAAAGGGCAAAGTGCTGCCCAGTGGTTAGCCCATGCTGAAGAGCAGGATATTGCACAAGTCATCAAAGAATTTGGTGAAGAAAAATTTGGTAAACGTATTGCTCACGGTATTGTTAATGCGCGTCAAGAAGCACCAATAACCACCACGGCGCAATTGGCCGAAATTATCGATTTGGCGGTCCCCGTTAAAGACAAGTTCAAGCATCCAGCAACGCGCAGCTTTCAAGGTATTCGTATCTATATCAACAGTGAACTGGATGAAATTCGCACGGGTTTGAAAGCCGCGTTAAATAGCTTGAATTCTGGTGGACGCTTGTCTGTGATCAGCTTTCATTCATTGGAAGACAGACTAGTAAAACGCTTTATTCGAGAGCAAAGCCGCGGTCTTCAAGTTCCCCATGGTTTACCCATTATGCAGGCTGAAATAGATTCTCATAAAGCCATGAAAGCCATAGGCAAAGCCATAAAACCCTCAAGTGATGAGTTGTCTCGAAATGTCCGTGCTCGTAGTTCGGTTCTCAGGGTTGCCGAAAAATTATGAGTACCCAAGAAACTAACTTCAAACTCGTCGGCTTTCTGCTTGCTGACCTAGCCCGCCATCCCGTGCGGGTTTTGTTGTTTTTGTCACTGTTAGTTAGCGCGGGTGCCGTTATCTTGAGTGCACACCATAATCGCCAGGCGTCGATTGCGCTTGAGCGCCTGATGCAAAAGAAAGATCAGCTAGATGTCCAATGGCGAAATCTGATTTTAGAACAAAGCGCGTTAACCGAACATAATCGTATTGAGAACTTGGTGTCTAAGCAATTAGGCATGCGCCGTCCGCAAGCTGATGAAGAAGTGGTGGTGAGAATAAAATGAGCCGAGTTAGCACCAACAAAAAACGTAATCAGCAAGCGAAGCAAAATGTCGCCCCTACTGCTTTGCAGTGGCGCTATTTGCTTGTGATAGGCGTGATTATGTTGGTGTTTGTTGGGCTATCAGCGCGGGCAGTTTACATTCAAGTTATCGACCCTGACTTGCTGATTAAGCAAGGGGATAACCGCACATTACGCACGCAAAATATGCCGGTGCACCGAGGTTTAATAACTGACAGAAATGGCCAGAATTTGGCGGTAAGTGTGCCAGTAAGAGCCATTTGGGCTGACCCGAAAACCATCGTTGAAAACGGTTCATTGAATGACAAGCGCCGCTGGCAGGCACTCGCTGACGTGTTAGGTCAAGATTACACCAAGCTCGTTTCACGCGTGAAAAATCCGAAAAAGCGTTTTGTGTACATTCAACGTCAAGTTTCACCTGCGATGGCTGATTATGTGGATCAGCTTTCAATCAGTGGGGTGTATTTGCGAGACGAATCTCGTCGCTATTACCCAACAGGAGAAGTGTCTGCGCAGCTAATTGGTTTCACCAATGTTGACGATCAGGGCATCGAGGGTATCGAAAAATTATATAACGAATGGCTGAAGGGAGCCCCTGGCAGTCGTAAAATTCGTCGTGATGGCAAAGGCCGTCAGGTGGAAATTTTAGAGCAAGAAGCCGGTGAAGAGCCAAAAGATATTCAGTTGACGATTGACCAGCGTATTCAGGCCTTTGCCTACAAAGAATTGAAAAAAGCCGTGCAGTATTACAAAGCCACTTCCGCTTCAGCCGTGGTGGTTGATGTGCAAACCGGCGAGATACTGGCCATGGTTAATAACCCGTCTTATAACCCGAATAATCGTAGCGGCGTTTCTGGTCACCGGATCCGTAATCGCGCGATTACAGATGCTTTTGAGCCCGGCTCATCGATTAAGCCTATTGCGGTGCTTAGCGCATTGGAATTTGGCTCAGTAGAAATGGACAGCGTTATTGATACCTCACCTGGTTGGATGCGCGTAGGCGGTAGCATGGTGCGAGATTCTCGTAACTACGGTGAGTTGGATTTAACCGGGATCATTCGTAAATCGAGTAATATGGGCACCTCGAAGTTGGCTTTATCTGTGCCAAAGCAATTTTTGATAGATCAGTATTACAACATGGGGTTAATGAGCGACACAGGCTCGAATCTTATTGGTGAAAGTAGCGGTATATTTCATGATCGCAGCCGCTGGTCAGAGTTTGAATTATCCACCTTATCATTTGGTTATGGCTTGTCGGTGACCACAGCCCAGCTAGCCAGAATGTATAGCGTATTGGGCAGTGGCGGCATTAAACGCCCGCTTAGCGTGATAAAGAGTGAGCAAAAAGCGCCCGAAGAGCGAGTACTCAGCGAGGACATCGCTCATGAAGTACTGACCATGATGGAAAGTGTTGTCAATGAGGGCGGCTCAGGCACGAAAGCGCGTGTCCCTGGTTATCGCGTAGCAGGCAAAACGGGCACCAGTCGAAAAGCGGTCGCTGGTGGTTACGGCGAAGAGTACGTCAGTATTTTCGCTGGTGTGGCGCCTGTATCTGACCCGCAACTTGCGGTAGTGGTACTGATCAACGAACCCCGCGGTGACTTATATTATGCGGGTGATACCGCAGCGCCTGTGTTCTCAAAAATCATGTCTAATAGTTTGCAAATGTTAAACGTTCCCCCCGATGACAAGTCAGTGTCTTCACTGGCCTCAATTACGGGAGCGTCTCATGCTGGATAGCAAACAAGTGCAAACTAACCAAGATCAATTAAAGCGGGCTCATTCAAAAACAGCGCAGAGTATAAAACCGCTACTGTTAGAATTTGCTATTCAGGCCGGGGACATTACGATTGAATCTTTGGTGCTTGATAGCCGTGATGTGGCTATTCACAGTGCATTTATTGCGCTCAAAGGCCATGTACGTGACGGGCGAGATTTTATTCCTCAAGCGATCAGCCTAGGCGCAAAGGTCATCATAGCCGAGTGCGAAACCCAAGCAGAGCACGGGCATACGAGTATGCGCGAGCAATCGTTAATCATCAGCTTTTATGACCTATCTGCTCAGTTATCCGCACTTGCGGCTGCATTTTATGGTTACCCAGCCAAGTCCTTACAAGTGATTGGCGTGACGGGCACCAACGGTAAGACATCGACAGTACAATTAACCAGTCAATTGGCAGCGCTACTTAATAAGCGTGCCGCGTCAATTGGCACATTAGGCTCAGGTGTGATTGACCAATCAGGGGCATGCGCATCGCATAGTGAAACGGCGAACACCACGCCAGACGCTATCAGCATGCATAAATTGATGGCGCAATTTGCACAAGACCAGGTTAAACAAGTCGCCCTTGAAGTGTCTTCTCATGCATTAGTACAACAACGCGTTGCTGCGCTTAAAACAGATGTGGCTGTGTTGACGAACTTAACGCGAGACCACCTCGATTATCACGGCACTATGCAAGCCTACGCCCAAGCTAAACGCGAGTTGTTGAAGCAACCTGAGCTCAGATTCGCGGTACTCAACGGGAATGAAATTGAGAGCAAGCGTTGGTTGGCGCAGTTACCTTCAGCGGTAACGCCTGTTATTTACGGGATCGCTGACGAGAGCTTAATGCTAACGGACGCTGAGCATCAATGTTTAGCCAAGGATGTCGTGTATTCGAACCAAGGGTGCCGATTTAAATTGGTGAGCTCATGGGGTGAATGTGACATTCAATTATCTCTACTAGGGCGCTTTAACATTTTTAACGCACTGGCTGCAATAGCGAGTCAGTTATGCCTAGGTGAGTCGCTAAATGACATCGCTAAGCATGCGCATTTGTTGGTGCCGGTCACCGGTCGCATGGAGCGTTTTGGTGGGAATAACTCGCCTACCGTGGTAGTAGATTACGCCCATACGCCAGATGCCTTAAAGCAAGCGTTAGTGGCGCTTCGCCAACATAGCCAAGGGCGTTTGTCGGTTATTTTTGGTTGCGGTGGTGACAGAGACACAGGTAAACGCTCTTTAATGGGAGAGGTCGCTGAAACCTACGCAGATGACATGACCATTACCAATGACAACAGTCGTTCGGAAGAACCCACCGCGATTGCTAACGATATTCTAAGTGGCTGTGTACATCCAGAAAAAGTGCAGGTGGTACTTGACCGCAAGGCGGCTATTGAACAAGCCGTATCGAATGCGACAGCGAATGACATCATTTTAGTGGCAGGTAAAGGCCACGAAGACTACCAAATTATTGGCAACCAAACGGTTGCTTACGACGAGCGTGAATACGTACAACAAATGTTTGAGAGGAACATCACATGATCCCGGTTTCATTGGCGTGGATTGCGCAGCAAGTGCAGGGCGAAATTATTCGCAGCGAAAACAGTATTGCTGAAGACGCCATAATTCAGGGTGTCAGCACTGACACACGTCATATAAATTCAGATGATTTATTTATTGCCTTGAGCGGACCAAATTTCGATGGCCATAAATTTATCGAACAGGCTCAAACAAGTGGGGCAATAGCGGTAGTTGTTAGCCGTCAAGTGGAGACCCCGTTAGCCCAAATATTAGTTAGCGATACCAAAGCCGCTCTGGGACTATTGGGACAGGCAGTAAAGCGTGAGGTAGCACCAAAGACGGTGGCTATAACCGGTAGCAGTGGCAAAACCACAGTCAAAGAAATGGTTGCTGCTATTTTATCTCGGCGCGGTAAAGTGCTCGCCACGAAGGGCAATTTCAACAACGATATTGGTGTGCCTCTTACCTTATTGCGTCTTGAAGCGCAGCACGAGTTCGCCGTAGTTGAGTTAGGTGCTAACCATCTTGGGGAAATTGCTTATACCACTGAGTTGGTAAAGCCAGATGTGGCTACAATCGTTAACGCTGCTGCTGCCCACCTTGAAGGGTTCGGCAGCTTATTAGGTGTGGCACGCGCTAAAAGTGAAATTTTCAAAGGGTTAGGAAAAGACGGGCTAGCTATTTTCAACGCCGACAGCCAATTCTACGCGTTCTGGCACGGTAAGTATGAACATCTACGTAATCAGCGTTTTTCGACCCAAGGTGAAGCCGATTATTACGCACAGGATGTCGTACTTGGTTTAAGTGGTTGCGCAGACTTTCTGATGGTCACGCCCATCGGTAAGGTGTCCATCACTTTGCCTTTGCCTGGTATTCATAACGTCAGCAATGCCTTAGTTTCTGCTGCATTAGCGATAGAAGTAGGTGCTAACTTACAAGATGTGCAAGCTGGGCTGCAGTACATGGCACAAGTAAGTGGTCGCTTACAAGTTAAGCAGCTAAGCGGTCAAGTTAAAGTACTTGATGACACATACAACGCTAACGTGGCCTCTGTAAACGCAGCCATTGATTTACTTGGCAGCTTTGCTGGGCGCAAAATTTTAGTGTTAGGCGATATGGCTGAACTAGGAGAGCGAGCACGCTTTTATCATCAGCAAGTAGGGGAATATGCCAAAGAAAAGGGCATAGACGGCTTGTACACTCTTGGCGTACTCAGTCAAAGCGCCAGCGATGTGTATCAAAAGAGCGGTTACCATTTTAGTGATAAAGACAAATTAGTCGCGGCATTAGCCGAGCATTTAGCATCGGAGAAACGAGATATCAGCATTTTAGTAAAGGGCTCCCGTAGTGCGCGTATGGAGTTGGTAGTGGAAGCTTTGGAGGCATCCCCCGTGGGAAAGTTTGAACGCTTTAGGGAGCTAATGGCATGTTGATGCTACTGGCCGATTGGCTACAACAGTTTGAGCCAAGCTTTAGGGTCTTCTCTTATCTGACGCTTCGTGCCATTTTGAGCACGCTAACGGCCCTGTTAATTGCCGTTTTAATTGGCCCGCGGATGATCCGTTGGTTGCAAACCATGCAAATTGGCCAAACGGTGCGTGATGACGGCCCTCAATCCCATCTGGCCAAATCAGGCACACCTACTATGGGTGGCTTACTGATTTTGGCGGCGATTGTGGTAAGCGTACTGTTATGGGCAGACTTAACCAATCGCTACGTTTGGGTCACGTTAAGTGTCGTTGTCGGTTACGGCATTATCGGCTTTATTGATGACTACCGTAAGGTCGTGCGTAAAGACCCAAAAGGCTTGATTGCGCGCTGGAAGTATTTTTGGCAGTCGGTTATTGCTATTGGTGTCGCCTTGTATTTATACGCCAGCCAGCAAGACCCGGCTGAAACCGCCTTGCTCGTGCCATTTTTCAAAGATGTGATGCCGCAAATGGGCATGTTCTTCATTGTGATGACTTATTTTGTGATTGTCGGCACCAGTAATGCGGTCAATCTAACTGACGGTTTAGATGGCTTAGCTATCGTGCCTACTGTTCTAGTGGCTGGTGCATTCGCGATTTTTGCTTACACCACAGGCAACATTAACTTTTCCGCTTACCTGAATATTCCGTATTTACCCTTGACCAGTGAACTGGTGATTGTATGCACAGCCATTGTCGGCGCGGGCCTTGGCTTTTTGTGGTTCAACACTTACCCAGCCATGGTGTTCATGGGCGATGTTGGCTCACTGGCACTTGGCGGCACGCTAGGGATCATCGCTGTGTTAGTGCGTCAAGAAATCGTACTGGTGATCATGGGCGGCGTATTTGTGGTGGAAACGCTCTCAGTTATTTTGCAGGTGGGATCATTTAAATTGCGCGGCCAACGGATTTTCAGAATGGCGCCAATCCACCACCACTATGAATTAAAAGGCTGGCCAGAGCCTCGCGTTATCGTGCGATTCTGGATCATCTCCATCATTTTAGTCTTGGTTGGCTTAGCCACCTTGAAATTACGTTAAAGGATATTGCGTTAAATGGCTGCTAATCCATTAGCAAATAAAAATATCATCGTAGTTGGACTCGGTTTGACCGGTTTGTCCTGCGTGAGATTTTTAGTCGCTAAAGGTGCCAATGTGAGCGCAGTGGATACCCGTGCAGATTTGGAAGTCAGTGTATCCGTTCCTGTGTTTCTCGGTGAACTGGATAGCGCCCGTTTGTGCGCAGCAGACATGCTGGTAGTCAGCCCAGGTTTGAGTTTGAAAACACCGGCCATCAATGCCGCCATTGACGCGGGCGTGCAGGTAATTGGCGACATCGAACTGTTCGCCATGTTCAACAATACACCTGTATTAGCGGTTACCGGCTCTAATGGTAAATCTACGGTGGCAACACTTGCCTACGAGATGTGTTTAGCGGCAGGTAAAAAAGCGTTCCTAGGGGGGAATATTGGTATTCCTGCCCTCGAATTGTTGGAAAAAGACGCTGACATTATTGTTTTAGAGTTATCGAGCTTTCAGCTGGAAACCACCTATACCTTGCGCCCTCACGTGGCTTGCATGTTAAATCTCTGTGATGATCATTTGGACCGCCACGGAGATATGCTGAGCTATCAGCGCGCAAAACTGCGGATATATCGCGATGCACGTTTCAGCGTGTGTAACCGTGACGACGCTGCCACATGGCCTATGACGATTAATCCTGATGTCATGTTTGGTTTGAGTAGCAGCGAACGTGGCCTGAGCTGGAATAAAGACACCGCGCATATTTTACTGGACGGTAAAGACTTCCTTGATAGCCATGCCTGCATGTTGGTAGGCGAGCATAATATGCTCAATATTCAAGCTGCCACTGCCATGGCGATGTTGGCGGGTATTGATCTTAGTGCCATTAAGCATGCAGCCACCAGCTTTGCAGGTCTGGCACATCGCTGTCAAACCGTGGCGGTGAGTCATCATGTGCGTTGGATAAATGACTCCAAAGCGACCAACGTTGGCGCCACTATTGCCGCTATTGATGGTTTAGCACCGACCAGTAAAGGCAAATTGATCCTTATCGCGGGTGGCGACGGGAAAGGAGCTGATTTCTCGCCACTGGAAGAGCGGTTCAACGCACAAGTAAATGAGTTAATTACCCTAGGTAAAGATGGTCCTAAGTTGGCTGAATTAAAGGCAAACAGCCATCAGGTAGCAACCTTAGACGATGCAGTGCAATTGGCTGCTACGTTAGCAGAGGGCGACGCGACCGTGTTGCTGTCACCTGCTTGCGCTAGCTTGGATATGTTTAAAAACTATCAGCAACGCGGCGACTTATTCGTAAAAGCGGTAAACACTCTGGTAGCTAAGCAAGGAGGTCAGCGATGAACACATCGACTTTCGCGACGCCTCTTCGCGCTATGTTTGCTCAGCGACATGATGCTGCCCCAGCGGTGGTTCGCCCTTACGATGTGAGCTTGATTTTACTGGCGCTGTCGTTAATGGCGATTGGCTTGGTTATTGTGACGTCTGCGTCTATGCCGGTGGCGTCTCGTTTGTTTGACAACCCTTTTCATTTTGCTATCCGCCATGGCATCTATATCGTATTGGCGATTGGTGCGGCCTTAACCGTGATGCAGATCCCGATGCAGTGGTGGCGCACCAGCAATGCTTGGTTATTACTGTTAGGTCTGGTGCTGTTGATTGCCGTCTTATTAGTTGGGCGCAGTGTCAATGGCAGTACTCGTTGGCTAGCGATAGGGCCCATTACTATTCAAGCGGCCGAACCCGCTAAGTTATTCTTTTTCTGTTATCTAGCGGGGTACTTGGTTAGGCGTTATGAGGAAGTAACTGAAAACATTAAGGGCTTTGCGAAGCCGTTAGTGGTGTTCTTTGCCTTTGCTGTACTGCTGCTACTTCAACCTGATTTGGGTACCGTTGTGGTCATGCTATGCACCACTATTGGGTTACTGTTTTTGGCGGGGGCTAAACTGTGGCAGTTCTTTGGCTTGGCGTTTACCGGCGGCGCAGCAGTGACTTTCTTGATCATGTTCGAAGAATATCGCATGAAACGAATTACCTCCTTTTTAGATCCTTGGGCCGACCCATTTGGCAGCGGTTACCAGTTAACTCAGTCCCTGATGGCGTATGGACGCGGCGATGTATTTGGACAAGGCCTAGGCAACAGTTTACAAAAGTTGGAATACTTACCCGAAGCACACACTGATTTTATCATGGCTATCTTAGCAGAAGAGCTTGGTTTCGCTGGAGTGCTAACGGTGCTGGCACTTATGCTATGCATAGTGCTCAAAGCCATGAAAATGGGTAGCAAAGCACTGCAAAATGAACGTCCTTTTGATGCCTATCTTGCGTACTCCATTGGTATTTGGTTTAGCTTTCAAACCGCAGTGAACGTGGGCGCGAGTGCCGGTATTTTGCCCACTAAAGGCCTCACGTTCCCGCTATTAAGTTACGGCGGCTCTAGTTTGATTATTATGGCTGCAGCAGTGGGTTTATTGGTGCGTATCGATTTTGAAATGCGCGTTGAAGGTATTCAAGCCATCGACCGAGGCGGCAAAGCGAAAGCGTCTACATCGAGTAGCAGAAAAAACAAACAGAAAACAGCCAGTAGTGCAGGTAAGAAAAAAGTCTCTACTGTGCTTGATGATGTGGCTTACGCCGTCGTCGATGACGTGCAAGACGAAGAACAAGATATCGATTCTATCATGGATGATTTTGCCCAAGACGAATCTGCGCAAACACTAAGCCGTCAAACCAAACGTGCTAGCAAAAACAACAGCAAAACTCCGCGTGGCAAGGACGAAGAGCAGGAGGATGGCTATGTCTAATCGAATTGCATCTGACTCTGTTATGACGCATACCTTGCTTGTGATGGCTGGCGGTACCGGCGGTCATGTCTTTCCTGGTCTGGCTGTGGCACAGGCACTCAAAGAACAGAATTGGCATATCCATTGGCTTGGCACCGCGCAGCGAATGGAAGCAGACCTAGTGCCAAAGGCTGGGTTTGAAATCAGTTTTATTGATATCGCTGGTGTGCGTGGTAACGGATTAGTGCGCTTGCTAGCGGCGCCGTTCAAAATCATCAAAGCGGTTATCCAAGCAAGGGGCGTTATCAAACAGGTTAAACCTGATGTTGTGATCGGTATGGGCGGTTTTGCTAGTGGCCCGGGCGGCGTAGCAGCTTGGCTAATGGGCAAACCCTTAGTCTTACATGAGCAAAACGCTGCGCCAGGTATGACCAATAGATTACTCGCCCGAATTGCGAATAAAGTACTGACAGGATTTGCTGGTACATTCGATGCGCAAAAAACAGCAGACCGTCAGGGGCAAGACGTGAGTGATTCCGCAAAATATCAATGGGTAGGGAATCCAGTACGCGCGGGCTTTGCCACAACTATGCCCAAGCAAATATCCGGTATTAGCCGCGCTACAAATATCCTTATTCTCGGTGGAAGCTTAGGGGCAAAAGCGTTGAATGAGAATGTCCCTCTAGCGTTAGCGAAGCAGAATGAAATCAAAGTACGCCACCAATGTGGCAAAGGCCATTTAGACTCAGTCACCCAGTTGTACCAAAATCAATTAGGCGACAGCGGTGATTGGCAGGTGCATGAATTTGTAGAGGATATGCCACAGGCCTATCAATGGGCTGATTTGGTGATATGCCGAGCTGGCGCTTTGACCGTGGCTGAGGTAGCGGCATCCGGTGTGGCAGCTATTTTCGTGCCTTTGCCCCATGCTGTGGACGATCATCAAACTAAAAACGCGCAAACGTTAGTCGAGCATGAAGCAGGCTATTTGTTGGCGCAAAATGAATTAGTACAAGGCGGGTTAACTTCATTGTTAGAAGCCTGTCTTGCACAACCAAACATGCTAGTGGAAATGGGTAACAAGGCCCGAAAGTTAGCGAAATTAGATGCAGTACAACGAGTCACTCATTGCTGCCAGTTGTTAGTGGAGAAAGCGCAATGATCGCACCCGATAAAGTTCATTACCATGTGCCAGAGATGCGCCGAATTAAAAATATTCACTTTGTGGGTATCGGCGGTGCTGGCATGGGTGGTATTGCTGAAGTGTTATTAAACGAAGGTTACCAGGTATCCGGCTCTGACCGTCAAGCCAATGGAATGACAGATCGCTTGTCAGGCCTTGGGGCAACTATTTTCTTTGGACATCAAGCGAGTAATGTTGAGAATGCCAATGTGGTAGTGGTGTCCAGTGCGATTGACCCAACTAATCCAGAAGTAAACGCCGCCAACGAAATGCGTATTCCTGTTATTCGTCGAGCAGAAATGCTAGCGGAATTAATGCGTTTTAGACATGGAATAGCCATCGCGGGAACGCACGGCAAAACAACGACGACTAGCTTGATAGCGACTATTTTTGCTCAAGCAGAACTTGATCCTACCTTTGTTATTGGTGGCTTGCTTAATAGTGCAGGCACGAATGCTAGATTGGGTTCGAGTCAGTACCTTATTGCAGAAGCAGACGAAAGTGATGCGTCCTTCGTGCATCTTCAACCTATGGTATCTGTGGTCACGAATATTGAGCCTGATCATATGGAAACTTACCAAGGTGACTTCCAGAAGATGCAAGACACCTACATTGACTTTCTTCACAACCTACCTTTTTACGGTTTAGCCGTGTTGTGCATTGATGATCCGGTGCTCACGCAATTACTCCCTCGCATAAAACGTAAATACCTGACCTATGGCTACAGCGAAGTCGCGGATGTGCGTGCGACTCATGTTAAGCACACATTCAATCAAAGTGAATTCACTTTAAAGCGCAAAGATCATCAAGACATACAAGTTGTGGTCAATGCGCCAGGCAAGCACAACGTACTTAACGCTCTTGCTGCTATTGCCGTGGCAACGGATGAAAATATTGAAGATGCTGCAATCACAGCCGCGTTAGCGAATTTCTCTGGCATTGGCCGTCGCTTTGAAATGCTGGGCGAATTTGCCACAGGCGAGGGCGACGTGCTGCTGGTCGATGATTACGGTCATCATCCCACGGAAGTTGAAGCGACCATAGCGGTAGCACGTAATAATTGGCCTGACAGGCGACTCGTTATGGCTTATCAGCCTCATCGCTATTCACGAACCCGTGATCTGTACGAAGATTTTGTGCGCGTATTATCACAAGTAGACGTGCTGTTGCTCCTTGATGTGTATTCCGCTGGTGAAGAAAAAATAGAAGGGGCAGACAGTAAATCCCTGTGCCGTTCTATGCGTCAACGTGGTCAACTTGAACCCATTTATGTAGCAGACAAAAACGAATTACCTAAGTTATTGGCAGACAACCTAAAAGATCAAGATATTTTGTTGACCCAAGGCGCTGGCAATATTGGCCAAATTGCCAAAGAGCTACAAGAAATGAAGTTAGACAAGGGCGCGTTGCGTACCGGGTGGTCAAAGTGACACTGGCGAACGCAACACACACTAGCGCAATAGATATTGCACGCTTTGGAAAGGTCGCCGTGATGTTTGGCGGGCGCTCTGCCGAGCGTGAAGTATCCCTGCGCTCAGGGCAAGCTGTGCTTAGCGCATTGATCAGCGCTGGTGTAAACGCCCATGGCTTTGATCCTGCTGAGTCTGAGCTACATCAACTTGTGGAACAGAAATTTGATCGCGTGTTGATCATGCTTCATGGCCGTGGCGGTGAAGACGGCTCGCTCCAAGGCGCATTACAGCAAATGAACATGCCTTATACCGGTACGGGCGTCTTAGGTTCTGCCTTATGCATGGATAAAATACGCAGTAAACAGGTGTGGCAGAGTCTGGGACTCCCAACAGCCAATTATGAAATTGCGGATAAAAGAGACTTTAATGCCGAGAACTGCAGCGATATAATGTCCCGCTTAGGAGATCTGGTTATGGTCAAGCCTGCTCAAGAAGGTTCGAGTATCGGCATGGCCAAAGTGTCAAATGCGCAACAACTCGCCGCAGCGATCCAACAGGCTTTTGAATATGACGATAAAGTGTTGTTGGAGCAATTCATCCAAGGTTCAGAGTACACCGTTAGCCTATTAAATGGTGAAGCGATGCCCTCGATCAGTATGTCGACCCCACGAGACTTTTATGACTATGAGGCTAAGTACCAGTCTAATACGACTGAGTATTTTTGCCCTAGCGGTTTGCCTGCGGAACAAGAAGGGCTGTTAGCGCGTCTTGCGTTGGGCGCATTCGATGCCGTCGCAGGCTCAGGTTGGGGGAGAGTAGATTTTATGCAGGATATGTTGGGGCAGTTTTATTTACTAGAAGCGAACACAGTACCGGGTATGACGGAAAAGAGTTTAGTGCCTTTAGCGGCCAAGCAAGCAGGGTTGAGCTTTGAGCAACTTTCCCTAGCTGTACTGGCAACGGCAGGTTAATTGCTATGACCAGCGAAGCGAAGGTAACGACTGAGCAACCCAACTACCGATTTATTTGTGGAATGCTGTTCTTGTTGTTATTGCTCGCTGGCATTGTATACGGCGCTTGGGCCATAAAAGTGTGGGCCGAGGACGAGCAAAAAGCGCCAGTGCGCGATATTGCCTTGTCGGGTGATTTACGCTTTGTTAAACAAAGCGAGATTGAGAGCTTAATACGTAAAACCCAGCCGGGTAGTTTTTTTGAACTAGACGTAGAGCAAGCGCACCAAGATATTGAGAATTTGCCATGGGTTTACCGAGCATCAATCCGTAAACGCTGGCCAAATAGTTTGAAAATATATGTGCTGGAACAAACCCCAGCAGCGAAATGGAACAACGACTTGGTGTTGAATCAATACGGTGACGTATTTGCTGGGGAGCTCGCCAAGGCCACGACGCCGCCTCAGTTACCAAGTTTGTTTGGGCCTGGCGGCAGCGAACATACCGCGCTTGAAGGGTACAACTCTATGCAAGCGTTACTAGCAAGTGCTGGTATGAACATTGATGAATTGTTTTTAAGTGAGCGTTTCGCCTGGCATTTGCGCTTAGTCAATGGCATCAATCTGAATTTAGGACGCAACGAATACATAGCGAGATTACAACGTTTTATCGACTTGTATCCCTTGCTGAAGAAGAACGAAAGAGCCGTAGATTATGTTGATTTACGCTATGACACAGGTTTAGCTGTGGGATGGAAGTCCCCTGAAAAACCTACACAAGAGAGCTAATGAAAGTGAGAGCAGCACGATATGTCTAAAGTTACAGATAGAAAGCTAATTGTAGGCTTAGACATTGGTACCAGCATGGTAAAAGCCGTCGTCGGTGAGCTACTTGACGATGGTGGGATCAGCGTTATTGGTGTCGGTAGTCATCCATCTAAAGGGATGGATAAAGGTGGCGTAAACGATTTGAACTTAGTGGTTCAATCGGTACAGCGTGCCATGAGCGAAATGGAATTAATGGCTGATTGCCGGGTGTCGTCAGTGTTTATGTCGATCTCTGGGCGTCATGTTCAATGCCAAAATGAAAGTGGCATGGTCCCCATCAATAACAAAGAAGTGACCCAAGAAGACGTTGATAACGTGATCCACGCCGCTCGCTCAGTGCCTATCGCCGCTGAACGTCGTTTGCTTCATGTATTGCCACAAGAATTTACGATTGACGTACAAGAAGGGATAAAAAACCCAATTGGCATGTCAGGAGTGCGTATGGAAGCTCAAGCGCACATTATTACTTGCGCTGACGACATGGCTAAAAACTTAGTGAAATGTGTAGAGCGTTGCGACTTAACGACAGACCAGTTGATTTTCTCATCGTTAGCCTCGAGTTATGCGGTACTAACCGATGATGAAAAAGAGTTAGGTGTGTGCGTGGTTGATATCGGCGGTGGCACTATCGATATTGTGATTTACACAGACGGCGCCATTAGGCATACCGCTGTCGTTCCCGCTGCCGGTAATCAAATTACCAGTGATATTGCGAAAATATTCCGCACGCCTATCAGTCATGCAGAAGACATTAAAATTAATTATGCCTGTGCCCTAAAAGACATGGTTAGCATGGAAGAGAACATCGAAGTGCATAGTGTCGGTGGTAGACCGTCTCGCGCTATGTCTCGTCATACCTTGGCAGAGGTTATTGAACCAAGGTATCAAGAGCTGTTCGAATTGGTGCAGAAAGAAATACGTAATAGCGGCTTTGAAGAGCAGATAGCCGCAGGGATCGTGTTAACAGGCGGTACTGCCAAAATGGAAGGGGCGATTGAATTCGCCGAAGAAATTTTTCAAATGCCTGTACGTGTGGGTGAGCCATTATCTATCAAAGGTTTGTCGGAATACGTGGAAGACCCAACATTTGCCACAGCGATTGGGTTGCTTCAGTACGGAAAAGAACACATTACGGCCAAAACAGCGGCCAAAACGAAAGCGTCAGAAGGCGTTTGGGAACGAATTCAAAGTTGGTTTAAGGGCGAGTTTTAAACCTGCTTTTAAATGAACTTAAAAAACTATAGGCCGCAAACTATTTTGTTTGCATGTCTTAGCGCAAAAACCGGAGAGTAAATATGTTTGAATTAATGGATAGTCATAGCGAAGAAGCCGTCATTAAAGTTATTGGTGTCGGTGGAGGTGGCGGAAACGCTATCGAACACATGGTGTCACAATGTATTGAAGGTGTTGAATTCATCGCCATCAATACCGATGCGCAAGTTTTACGTAGCTCAGCGGCTAACGTGACTCTGCAAATCGGTTCTGGTGTTACCAAAGGCTTGGGTGCAGGTGCAAACCCTAACATAGGCCGTGAAGCAGCTGAAGAAGACCGCGAAACCATTCGCCAATCGCTGGAAGGTGCCGATATGGTATTTATCACAGCTGGTATGGGTGGTGGTACCGGTACAGGTGCAGCACCTGAAGTGGCTAAAATCGCTAAAGAGTTGGGTATTTTGACTGTAGCGGTTGTCACTAAGCCTTTTCCTTTTGAAGGCCGTAAGCGTACTGATTTCGCTGAACAAGGTATCGAAGAGTTATCAAAATACGTTGATTCACTGATCACCATCCCGAACGAAAAATTACTGAAAGTCATGGGTAAAGGTACGCCTTTACTGCAAGCGTTCAGTGCTGCGAATGACATTTTAAGCGGAGCGGTACAAGGTATAGCTGAGCTTATTACACGTCCTGGTTTAATCAACGTGGATTTCGCCGATGTAAGAACCGTTATGTCAGAAATGGGTACGGCCATGATGGGTAGTGGCAGTGCTTCTGGTGAAGATCGCGCTGAAGAAGCTTCAGAAGGTGCAATTGCGTGTCCATTATTAGAAGACATCGACTTGTCTGGCGCCCGTGGTATTTTGGTTAACATCACAGCTGGCCCCGACTTCTCAATTGATGAATTCGAAATCGTGGGTAATGCTGTTAAGGCGTTCGCATCTGAAAACGCAACTGTGGTTGTGGGCACGGTTATCGACATGGAAATGTCTGATGAGCTGCGCGTGACCGTTGTGGCGACAGGTATTGGTGCAGAGCGTAAGCCTGACATCTCTTTGGTATCAAACCGCACTTCAGCACGTGTACCGAGTGAACAGCAAGAAGTTCGTATTCAAGCCAACGGTACTGACAATGTACAAACCAGTGTGACCACTGAAAGTAGCCGTACAGTGGTGAATGAAGAAAGAACTGACTCAGGTAATGATCTTGAATATTTAGATATTCCTGCGTTTTTACGCAAGCAAGCTGATTAAAATCGGGTCTATGAATTATTAGACTAATGCGTTGTCCTATCACTTCAGATCAAACAACAGATTATCCTGTTGTATGGACTTGAAAAGGGTGAATATGACACTATTTTGACAATAGACGCATTAATTCATATAATACGTGCCGCTTTTTATTAGGTTAACTAGAGCCAAGAAATAAAATGATTAAACAACGTACCATTAAACAATCTGTTCAAGAGACTGGAATTGGTCTGCACAAAGGTGACAAGGTCACTATGACTCTCCGGCCTGCGCCGGCGAATACAGGTATTGTATTTCGCCGCGTTGACCTTGAGCCTCATGCGGATATTCCAGCTCGCGCCGAAGCGGTGGGTGACACGATGTTGTGTACGTGTATAACCAACGCTGACGGTGTGTCTATTTCCACCGTTGAGCACTTGGCTTCAGCGCTTGCCGGCTTAGGCATCGACAATATTATTGTTGAAGTTGATAGTGACGAATTGCCGATCATGGACGGTAGCGCTAGCCCGTTCATCTTCTTATTGCAATCTGTTGGTATTGAGGAGCTTAACGCCCCTAAGCAATTCATTAAGATCAAAAAAGCGATCAAAGTGAAAGACGGCGACAAGTGGGCAGAGTTGCGCCCGCATGACGGTTTCCGTGTGGATTTTCGCATCGACTTTGATCACCCTGCGATCAGTCAGACGCGCCAACACATGGTGTTAGACTTTGATTCATCTTCCTATGTTGATGAAGTGAGCCGTGCTCGTACGTTTGGCTTTATGAAAGATCTAGAATACATGAACGCCAACAACCTTGCGCTTGGTGGCAGCATGGCGAACGCCGTGGCTTTAGACGAATACCGCGTGCTTAACCCTGAAGGGTTACGTTATAGCGATGAGTTCCTAAAGCATAAAATTCTAGATGCCATTGGTGATTTATATTTAGGTGGCCACAGTATTATCGGTGAGTTAGTTGCCTATAAAACCGGTCACGGTTTGAATAACAAATTGCTTAATGCGTTGCTGCAGAACCAAGCTTGTTGGGAATTTGTCAGCTATGACAATAGCGAAGAGCTACCTATTAGATTCGCATCACCTATTTTAGCGAACTAAATTGAATTACGACTAAAATGCCGCTTTAAGCGGCATTTTTTGTTTAAGACGAATTGATTTTGTATATCAAGAACCCTTTGTTAAACTGCATCTCACAAGAGATGTAAAGCATCCAAACTTTTGGGAAATCGTTCAATAATGAGTCTGACACTACTGTATCGCAGTAAAAAATCACGTTTTGTTTATCGGCCTACTAAGCGCCAGATATTGCCGTGCTTTATTGCCATATGCGGTTTATTTCTTATTTCCAGTCGCTCCACAGATTTACCCAATGAAAACTTGGCTCGGTTGTCGTTAGCGCAATCTGGTTTACAACAGCAACAGACCCAGCTAGACGACCTTAAAACCACCACTGAGCAACGTTTAGCAGCGGTGCTGCAAAAATTAGCTGAAGCAGAAAGCCGCTTAGTTAAAGTGAATGCATTAGGCGCAAGGCTAGTAGAGCAGGCTCAATTAAACCCTGATGAATTTAGTTTTTCAGTGAGTGGCGAAGAAGCGCAAGTATTGCCTGATACGCCAGTTGACGTGAGCCAATACAATATGGTTTCCCGTATCGAAATCATGCTTGATGAGTTAGCAGATAAAGAGAAGCAATTGGGTGCGCTTGAATCTATCTTCATGAGTCACCATATAACCGAAGAAAGCGCATTGGCGGGCCGCCCGATTGAGGCTGGTTGGCTATCATCGTACTACGGTATCAGAACCGACCCATTTTCCGGTAAACCCACCATGCACAAAGGGTTAGATTTCGCCGGTGCAGAAGGGGAGCCCGTATTAGCCACTGGCGCAGGCATAGTAACGTGGGCGGCAACGCGATATGGTTACGGTGAATTAGTAGAAATTGACCATGGTAATGGCTTGGTCACACGATACGGGCACAATAAGTCCGTAAAGGTAAAGATGGGTGACGTAGTGACCAAAGGTCAATCAATCGCCTTGATGGGTAATACTGGTCGTTCAACCGGTGCTCATGTACATTATGAAGTTATAAAACAAGGGCAACCACAAGACCCATTACCCTTTGTATATCGCAACTAGCTGTTAAAGCGTCGGCTTAAGCAAGGGTAGTCTGTTTGATATCGCCCAACGAAACATTTTTCGTTATTTATTGGCAATCGGCTCTTTAAAAGCGATTTGTCTTACTTTAGTCATGATTTTTATGCCTTTGAGGCTGTAAGGTCATTCATTTATTAGATTGGAAGCTGTAAATCCATGTTTTCGAGTATTCTGACCAAGGTTTTTGGTAGCCGTAATGACCGAACTTTAAAAAAATTAAATAAAATTACTGAGCAAGTTAACCAGTTAGAAGCACAGTATGAGGCGCTGAGTGATGAGCAACTCAAAGCTAAGACGGGTGAGTTTCAAAAGCGTTTGCAAGACGGTGAAGACACAGACAATTTATTGCCTGAAGCGTTCGCTGTTGTACGTGAAGCCAGTAAGCGTGTGTTTTCAATGCGTCATTTCGATGTACAGATGCTTGGTGGTCAGGTGTTGCACACAGGTCAAATCGCTGAAATGCGTACCGGTGAAGGTAAAACCCTTACCTCTACACTACCTGCCTACTTAAACGCTTTAAGTGGTAAGGGTGTGCACGTGATTACCGTCAACGATTATTTGGCGAGTCGTGATGCTGAGGGCAGCCGTCCACTATTTGAATTCTTAGGGTTGAGTGTT
Source organism: Paraglaciecola sp. QJM3NY_14 (assembly GCF_056173245.1). NCBI lineage: Bacteria > Pseudomonadati > Pseudomonadota > Gammaproteobacteria > Alteromonadales > Alteromonadaceae > Paraglaciecola > Paraglaciecola sp. QJM3NY_14. The sequence continues at coordinate 4,136,862 of NZ_CM149664.1, read as the reverse complement.
GGCTGTAATATCCCTGGCATGAACCATGCCCAGAAAAAAGAAGCCTACGCTGCTGATATTACTTACGGCACTAACAATGAATTCGGTTTTGATTATCTGCGTGACAACATGGCCTTTAGCCCTGGTGATCGTGTTCAGCGCGAACTGCATTACGCCATCATTGATGAAGTAGATTCAATCCTTATCGATGAAGCCAGAACGCCGCTGATTATTTCCGGTCAAGCGGAAGACAGCTCTGAGCTGTATCGTAAAATTAATGCCATTATTCCTCAGCTTGAACAGCAAGAAAAAGAAGACGAAGAAGGCAAAAATGGCGACGGTGACTACACCATCGATGAAAAAGGTAAGCAGGTACATTTGACCGAGAAAGGTCAGATTCATGTTGAAGAAATCCTTAAAACCAGCGGTATTCTTGGAGAAGATGAATCTCTTTTCGCTGCAGCCAATATTTCGTTACTGCACCATGTGAATGCGGCATTACGCGCGCATAAATTGTTTAGCCGTGACGTTGATTACATCGTCAAAGGTGATGACGTGGTTATCGTTGATGAGCACACTGGCCGCACAATGGAAGGTCGTCGTTGGTCTGAAGGTTTACACCAGGCAGTAGAAGCCAAAGAAGGTGTAAATATTCAAAACGAGAACCAAACACTCGCATCAATCACCTTCCAAAATTACTTTCGTTTGTACGACAAGCTTGCCGGTATGACAGGTACAGCGGATACCGAAGCGTTTGAATTCCAAAGCATTTACGGCTTAGATACCGTGGTTATTCCAACGAATAAACCTATGGTCCGTAAAGACAAAGCCGATTTAATATACTTAACCGCCCAAGAGAAATACGAAGCGATAGTTGAAGATATTAAAGATTGCGTTAAGCGTGGTCAGCCGACATTAGTCGGTACCGTATCTATCGAAAACTCTGAGCTTATTTCCAATATATTGAAAAAAGCTAAAATTCCTCACAAGGTATTGAACGCGAAATTCCATGAGCAGGAAGCAGACATCGTGGCTCAAGCAGGTAAACCAGGTGCTGTAACGATTGCTACTAACATGGCTGGTCGTGGTACGGATATCGTCCTTGGTGGTAACTGGCAGGTAGCTGTAGAGGGTATTAACGACCCTAAGCCTGGCACTGTGGAAAAAATCAAAGAGCAATGGCAGAAAGATCACGATGCAGTAATTGAGGCCGGTGGTTTACACATCATAGGCACAGAGCGTCATGAATCTCGCCGTATCGATAACCAACTTCGTGGTCGTTCAGGGCGTCAAGGCGATGCGGGTTCATCTCGTTTCTATCTTTCACTAGACGATGCCTTGATGCGTATCTTTGCCTCTGAAAAAATGGGCAACATGATGAAGCGTTTAGGGATGGAGCGCGGCGAAGCCATTGAGCACCCTTGGGTAACGCGCGCAATCGAAAACGCGCAACGCAAAGTGGAAGGTCGTAACTTCGACATGCGTAAGCAGTTACTCGAGTTTGATGATGTGGCAAACGATCAACGTAAAGTCATTTACGAGCAGCGTAATGAGTTACTTGATGAAGGCGATATTTATTCCACCATCGAAGCCATTCGCATCGATGTAGTCGATAGTATTATCAGCCAATACATTCCGCCGCAATCACTGAGTGAAATGTGGAATGTTAGCGGATTAGAAGAGCACTTCAAAAGTGAGTTTTTATTGGATATCCCATTACAAAAATGGATCGATGAAGACGACAAACTATACGAAGAGAAAATCCGTGAGCGCATTTTAGAAGAAGTGAATAACGCTTATAAAGCGAAAGAAGACATCGTTGGCCCAGACGTGCTTCGCCAGTTTGAAAAAGCGGTGATGTTGCAAAACTTGGACAGCCATTGGAAAGAGCATTTGGCGGCAATGGATCACTTACGCCAAGGTATTCATTTGCGTGGTTATGCTCAGAAAAATCCGAAGCAAGAATATAAGCGCGAATCGTTCGAACTGTTCACTGAAATGCTAGAAGCATTGAAAGTGGAAGTGGTTACAGTGTTAAGTAAAGTGCAAGTGAAAGCGGAATCTGATGTGGAAGCCGTTGAAGAGCAGCGTCGCCAAGCGGACGAACAACCTAAGCAGTACGAGCATGAAACTGCTAGTGCCACACAGGCGCCTGAACAAGCACCAGAAGCAGCACCTGCTGCACGTCCGGGGAATGCACTGCGCGATGGCCCCAAGGTAGGTCGTAATGATCCGTGCCCATGTGGTTCAGGTCTTAAATACAAACAATGCCATGGTAAATTAAGCTAGCGCTTAACTCATCGATTACCAATCGGCAGTAAGAGCGGGCTTTTCCTTCAGGAGCAGCCCGTTTTTTTTGAAACAAAATGAGGTGTAGCGGTGAAAGTGATTGATGTAGCAGTTGGGGTAATAAAACGCGAACAAGAGATATATATCAGCAAGCGAGCGGACGATCTGCATCAAGGTGGTAAATGGGAATTCCCAGGTGGCAAGCAAGAAAATAGTGAAACCCCAGCTCAAGCGCTAACACGAGAGCTAGAAGAAGAAGTGGGTATTCACGTTACGCACGTACAAGACTATATGTTGATAGAGCACGACTATGGTGACAAATGCGTTCGCCTACATATTCAACTCGTCGATGAATTTAGCGGCGAGCCTACACATTTAGAAGGGCAAATAAGTCGCTGGGTGAACATTGCGCAGTTGAGCGATTTTGACTTTCCCGCTGCTAATGTCGCTATCGTTAACAAGCTGCAGCAGGAATTTCTGTAACGCGTTTTATTTAGCCGGTCATAGTTGCTCTATGTTCCTGCTTTAAGCGACTGATTTCATCTTTCGCTGATCGTAGTTCCCGCTCCATTTGCCGGCGAGAATCGATCATCTCATTGGCGATGGTGGCGAGATATTTAAACTCTGAGAACCCCATGTTTTTCTCATCCATATGCTGGTATTCGCGCTTACAACGATAGAAAAACATCACAAAGTTGCTAAACGCCCGCTGCAACGTCATAAAGCTACGCACGAGCAAAGCGATCAGTACCACAGAGGTGATAAGCATGATCATGATGCTCGTCATTTCTACGTGTTGCTGGGCCTTATTAACTTGCAGTTGCAACTGCTGATCTAAATTAATAAAGTTTTGCTCTACTAGATGTGCTTGATTACGAAAGCGCCCCTGAAGCCCGCTGTTATGATCGAGTCCGACATGGCGATAAGCATCCACTAATTGCATGAATTGTTGCTGATATTGAGTCAGCAGAGGCATAAGCTGGGCATACATAGATGCGGGCTGGGTTTCAATCCGTTGCCTTAGGGAAGAGTACAGGTTCAGTTCTTTATCCACATAGCCCATGTCTTTACGTAGCAGAAAATCTTTTTCAGCTCTGCGTATTTGTAACAGTAATTGGTGCATGTATTGCAAATTTGCTTGGGCTATTTTGGCTTCTAAGGCGTGGGTCGCTTTTCGAAAGGCACCTTGGTATCCGCTGTTTTCATCTAGCCCCATAGCCACTCGCATTTCTACTAAGGTGTTAAATTGCTGCTGGTATAAAGGCAGACTAGTTTGTAACTGGGTAAAGATGGCTTGATTCTCCGCGGAGTGCTCATCTTCTGTCTGTGTCGCGACCAACTGGGTGAGGAATTGATCCGTTTGCTGATTAAATTTTTCCACATAGGTGGGATCGAGGCGCAGTAAAAAGTCTTTTTCATGTCTTCTTAATTGCAAGAAATCTTGGCCTAAGCGCAGAAGAGACTTATTTTTCTCATTTAAATCAACGAGTTTTTTCGTGTAATAAATTTGGCTGCCTACCAATAGCAGCATGCCTAATACACACACTGTAATAATTAACACGAGGCGAGTTTTTATCGAATCTAAATGAATGGACACAACGAGATACTACAGTTGACTAAGTTATCCGGTCAGTTTGCCATTGTTATATGACGATTTTGTGTACACTTGGCTGTCTATTTAAAGCACGCGAGCCGCTAAAAAACGGCTCTACTTGAATTGGCTAAATTAAGCATTACTCGTTTACTTGAACACCGCTTTCACTGCCTGTGAGTACTACATCGGCCCCGCGCATTGCAAACAAGCCATTGGTGACAACACCAACAATGTTATTCAACTGTCGTTCTAGCTCTACAGGATTCAGTATTTTCAGATTATGTACGTCTAGGATGACGTTACCATTGTCGGTCACCACACCTTGACGATACACTGGGTCGCCACCGAGTTTTACAATCTCCCTAGCGACGTATGAGCGCGCCATGGGGATAACCTCAACAGGTAATGGAAAGGCGCCTAATACGCCCACATTTTTGGTATCGTCGATGATACAGACGAACTTCTGTGCTACCGCTGCAACAATTTTCTCACGAGTTAGAGCCGCGCCCCCGCCTTTAATCATATGGCGATGTTCAGTGATTTCATCCGCGCCATCAACATACACTGACAGTTGGTCAACCGAGTTCAAATCAAATACTTCTATGCCTAACGCTTTTAAACGTTCTGTTGATGCATCTGAACTGGATACCGCACCGATTATATTATTCTTGATCGGCGCTAAGGCCTCAATGAAGTAATTGACAGTAGAGCCAGTACCAACGCCTATTATGGAGTCTTGCTCTACATATCGTACCGCTGCTTGGGCGACTGCTTTTTTCTTATCGTCTTGATTCATTATGTTCTTCTTTGGGTCATTTGATGCGTAAAGTATACCCAAGGTAATGTTAGAAGCCAGAACCCAATGAGCATTATGAACTGAAACGTACGGGCTGACCCTTAATCAACGAAAAAGACAAAAGCTAAGCGCAATACACGGTTAGGTGTGGCTATAGATATGCGATGGAGTGATAATTTTGTGCATGGGGATATCCCACTTTTCATTTTTTAAGCCGCTGCTCACTTTCTGGCAGTCGTGGGCCACCCCGTATATCTGCAAAGATATCTCATGACGTGTCACTGGGGCCAGCGTACGATCGTAAAAACCGCCTCCCATGCCTAATCGTTGGGCGCTGTCATCGAAGGCAACTAACGGAGTAAAAATAACATCAAGTTTTGTAATGGGGATAATGTCACAGGCGTTAAGCTTAGGTTCGAGTATGCCAAAGCGATTGGTCTGCATTTTACTGTTTTGTCGGTAGTGCACGAAAATCAAATGCCCTTTGCAAAAGGGGTGCAGCACGGGCAAGCAAACGGTTTTGCCCTTCAACCAAGCATCGTTAATTAATGGGTTTAATGCGATTTCGCCATCTTGCGCTAAATAACAGGCCACAACGTGGGCATGTTGATATTCAGTCATAGCGCTGCACTGCATCAAAAGTTGCTCGCTAGCAAAAGTCTGCTGAGCTTGGCTTAGGTTATTACGCGCTTGGCGAAAGTATCGTCGTAATTGATTGCGCTTATCAGGTACTGGCATGCTAATAAAAATTGAGGTTATGAGTAGGGAACATCATATTCAATCATCGCGCTTTTTGTCGGAGTTTTTGCTGCTTTATTGGATTTTTTATGGCGTTTGTTATCGGCAAAGAGACTGCACCGATACCGCACCTATATAGGTACAGTATCGTTAACACAGCCTAAGGCTTAGTAGGTGTCTAAATATAGCTTGGTTAGACGCTCTTTATCTACTTTAACTGCTACATCAATTTGCTGCGCCTCAAGCCAATGAGGGCTTGCAGTCGTGTTTTTAGGAGCAACGGTAGTTTGCCCTATGTTCAATGGGTCGGTAGACACACGTGCGTGACCACGAACAATTTCGAATAAGCTTGGGTCAACCAAATGTGCAATAGGCATTGCATCATGGAAGAAACACACACGCTCTTCACGGTTTTGCGAATAAAAGTCCATATAGAACTGCGCCGCGTCGTGAACAAATCCGCCTAACTTGGCATTGTTATCACGTAAACCTTCTAAAAATGCAGGATCAAAGGGCAGTGTCATTGTCACATCTAAACCGAACATGGTGAGGTTCCAGTCAGCAGCAAATACGATCTCTGCTGCGTACGCATCGTTCCAAATGTTGGCTTCAGCAACCGGTGTAACATTTCCTGGCACAAAAGCAGCGCCGCCCATAATAGACACACCTTTTAACAGCTTAGGCAGTTCAGGCTCTAAACGAAGCGCCAATGCCAAGTTGCCTAATGGGCCAATGGCAACGACGGTGATTTCACCTGGGTGCTGGCGTGCCATATCAACAATAAATTGCGCTGAGCTACGAGGGTCTAACGGGCGTTTTGACGGTTCAGGGCAAACGTTACCGAAGCCATCATCGCCATGAACGAAATGTGCATAAGTAGACTGAGGGCCAACCCATGGCATACCCACGCCTTTACATACTGGAATATCAACTCCGGCCATTTCGCACAGAGTAAGTGCGTTCTGGGCAGCCATTTCAACGGGTACATTGCCATAAACGGTCGTTAAACCAAGTACGTCAATATCTGGAGATTGAAAAGCGAAAAAGATCGCCATTGCATCGTCGATACCCGGATCGGTATCAAGAATAATTTTATGACTCATACAGTCCTCGTTGAATGTAATTTAACTATGGTGTTTGGCAAGAAAACGATTTACTTGGTCTTCATCCGGTATGGATTGCGCTGCCCCAACTTGGGTTACTGCTATGGCTGATGCTGCACATGCTCTGGTTAATGCAACTTTCGCTTCAGTATGCTCACTGTAAGCAGAAAGAAAGAACCCAATAAAGGTATCTCCAGCGGCCGTGGTGTCGACAGCGTCAACCACAAACGCATCAACTTCAATTCTGCGTCCGTTTTTGAGCATGCATACGCCCGCTTTACCTAATGTAATAATCACTTCACAGTCAGGCCAATTGGCTGCGAAATACTGCTCCATAGCATCAATGTCGCTATGTCCGGTAATTTCTTGGGCCTCTACCTCATTAACGATAAGCAAATCGATACAGTTAACAGGTAGCTGTTTGACGGATTCCGTCATAGGGGCGGGGTTAAACGCTACTTTTAAGCCCGCTTCTTTGGCTTGTTTAAGTACTTCGTCAATCGAACTGGTTTCATTTTGAGTTAACACCCAGTCACTTGATTTGGCGCCATCGAGTGCGAGCATCACATCCTTTGCGGTTATTTCATGATTTGCCCCGCCGAACAATACGATTGCGTTTTCACCTGATGGAGTAACTTGGATGATGGCATGGCCTGAAGGAGCTTCTGTGCACGCAACATACTTACAGTTGATGTTGTGCTTGATCATGATTTGCTTGAAGTTGGCATCCGATTCGTTAATGCGGCCAACGTGGCGCACATCTGCTCCAGCCTTCGCTAATGCAATAGATTGATTTGCACCTTTGCCGCCCAGTAAGCATTGATAATGCGTTGAGGCTAGGGTTTCACCAGGTTGCACGAAGTGCTCGACCTGATAAACATGGTCCACATTAATAGAACCAAAGTTAATAACAGCCATATAGCGTAATTCCGAAAGTTAATATCATTTTGGCGGTATTCTAACCGAGAAAATGCGTATATGTCCTAAATAAGTAACAAAATACGAGCCTTTTTTACTTTAGGAAGGCGAAAATTCGTTTCAATAGCGGCCTTTTTGAAACAAATGGTTCTTGGCTAACCATAAACAAGCGAACTGATACTGTTGCCCCATGTCCCCAAGGCCACCAAGCGAGCATAACATCTGGGCGTTCAGTTTCTTCAGAGTAATACAGCCGCTGTTTTTTGCTTAAAACAGCGTATTTACCCGCCAAGTGTTTCATTAGCATTGGCGCTTGTTTGATGTTCTTCGCATGCCACTCAACCGCATAGTGTTTTTTGACGATTGCATTGACTTGGTCTGCTTTGTCCGCAGAAAATTCAGCTAAAAGTGCGCGATTGAAGTCATCGTATTTCCATTTCACCACGCCGTTAAGTGCATCAACTATAACGGCACCTCGTTGGCGTATTACTGATTCTTGATTCATGAGAGCCACTTATAATCGCAATTGATGTAACACGTAATAATCTGCATATTTTTTCATCCTTGAATTCGAAATGCATTAGGCTAATGAAAATAAATATTCACTAAAAAATATTTATTTAATAAATATTCATAAAAAAGTGCAGGGAAGGGTGTCTCCCAAAATGCCGCTGTTCGGTGTTCGCCCGTGAACCGAAAGTTCAGGGCGGAAGTATCATCATTGCCGTAGGCGTCTCGATACGAGCCGAGCTTGCGCAATAGCGATGGAATCAACTTCCTAGGTAAAAAGCATCGGCCAGGGACATTACTGAACTGGCAAACATTCCAGGAGACATAGCACACACTCATAGTTGAGCACGTTTTGAACCAAAATCGTCAGCTTTTACCGCAAAAGCAGTAGTAATCGCGATTTCGGCGCCATTATAGTATGGGACGGGGGGCAGTTGTCCAATTTCATTTCAGCAAATGCTGAATTACTCCTGTGCTTAGCATGACCTGATTTGACCATGATGTTAGAATTACACCAATAACCAAATGGGATAACGCTTTGAATACTGAAGAACAAAAATACGAACAGATTACCGCCGCGCTTCAGCGCAACAATATTTTGGCCAGCGCCGCAGAAGTACAAGGCGTGTTTTGCGGCATGCTAGGCGGTGGAATGCCGTTAGAATCTCAAGATTGGGTTGAAGCCATTGCCGATTTTGTCAATCAGGGTGAGTCTTTGGCAAAGGACGTACAGTCATTACTCAACGAGTTGTACAACAAGACCTGTCAGCAACTGGTAGAAAGCGACTTTTCTTTGGTGTTGTGCTTACCTGATGATGCCGCCCCCATTAACGAACGTGGACAGGCACTATTAGAGTGGGTTCAAGGGTTTATGCTTGGCTTTGGTTTGCATCAAGACGATTTAACTAAATGCTCACCGGACGTTAAAGAAGCCTTAGAAGATTTCGCCGAAATCGCGCGTATGGACGAAGAAATGGCTGAAGGTGAAGAGTTCGAGCAGGCTCTATTTGAAGTGGTTGAATATGTGCGTGTAAGTGCAATGTTGTGCTTTAACGAACTGGGTAAGTCACCTGAAGAGCAGCAAAGCCAACCTAAGACGGTGCATTAAGCTTACGTGCCTATGATAGAGTTTGATAAAAACGAGTTTGCCCAGCGCCGACAGAAGCTGCTTAATAAGATGTTGCCCAATAGCATCTGTGTGGTGCCAAGTAGTGCTTTAGTGACGCGCAGCCGTGACACTGAGTTCCCGTTTCGACAAGATAGTTACTTCGCGTATTTGAGCGGCTTCCCAGAGCCGGAAGCCTATCTAGTACTCACCAACTCCTGTGATTATCCGAACGGCTTAAGTGTACTTTTTTGCCAAGGTAAAGATCCCAGCGTAGAAATGTGGCAGGGCAAACGCATCGGGCCGCGAAAAGCCAAGCGCGATTTTGGTTTTGATATTGCTTTTGACAACGAAGAGTTAGATGAGCGCCTACTTGAATTAATAAATGGCCACGAACAGTTGTATTTTGCCTTAGGTGCTAATCAAGAATGTGAAGAGCGCCTTTTAGAGTGCGTTGAACAGCTTCGTAATGCGCCAAAGCAAAGCCAGATGGCGCCTTCGAGTATTGTTGACCCTCGTGCGATTTTAGACGAGATGCGTTTATTTAAATCCCTGTACGAGCAAAAGATTATGCGCACGGCAGGGCAAATTAGCGCTCAAGCGCATATTCGCGCCATGAGGTTTGCTTACCCCGAGCGCTTTGAATACCAATTAGAAGCTGAACTTCACCACGAATTTGCTATGCAGGGGGCTAAGCACCCAGCGTATAGCACTATAGTGGGCAGTGGCGAAAATGCGTGTATTCTGCATTACACTGAAAACAGCGCTGAACTAAAAGAAGGTGAGCTCGTACTGATTGATGCAGGCTGTGAATTAAACGGATATGCCGCTGATATCACTCGTACCTTTCCAGTGTCAGGGCGTTTTTCACAGGCGCAGCGCCAATTATATCAACTGGTGCTTGACGCTCAGTTAGCCGCCCTTGAATGCATTAAACCTGGACGCACTATCAGTGAAGCAAGCGCGGCCGCAATAGACGTTATAACAGCCGGATTACTCGACTTGGGTTTACTTAAAGGTAGCTTGGCAGACAATATAACGGGCCAGCACTACCGCCCCTTTTTTATGCACGGTTTGAGTCATTGGCTTGGGCTTGATGTACATGACGTGGGTAATTACAAAGTCGCCGATAGAGATAGGCCGTTCGAAGCAGGAATGGTGCTAACGGTAGAGCCAGGCGTTTATGTAGCAAGTGATGCGCCTGTAGCCGAACATTGGCGCGGGATCGGCATCCGAATTGAAGATAATGTACTGATCACGGTTACTGGGCACGAGATATTAACCAAAGATGTGCCCAAAGGAATCTCAGAAATAGAAACGCTAATGGCTACTAAAACTGTTAGCTAATCCTTTTGGCGTTACGTTCACTTTTTAGGACAGCAATAAATGCAAAGTTATGATGTGGTTATCGTCGGTGGCGGAATAGTCGGTTTAACTGTTGCGCTCACATTGGCGAGCGGTGAGCTTAACGTAGCGATTATTGATGCGCAATCAGGTGACACCGCACTTGGCGATAAACCAGAGCTACGAGTCAGCACTTTTACCCTAGCGACCCAAACCGTAATGCAAAATTTAGGCGTTTGGCCTTTACTGGCGCAAGAGCGGCTGTGCGCTTATGAGCACATGTCGGTGTGGGATCAAGACAGTTTCGCCCATATTGGTTTTTCCCATAGCGAGGTAAAACAAGATTATCTTGGTCATGTAGTAGAAAATCAAAATTTAGCGCTAGCGTTGTGGGCGAAGGCGGAGCAAAGCCCTTACATCACGGTTTTGGCGCCAAACAAAGTCAGTAAAATGGTATTTGGCCAACAAGAAAGCTTCTTAACCCTAGATGATGACACCATGCTAACGGCTAGGCTGGTGGTCGGTGCTGATGGTGCTAACTCCATGGTGCGGCAAAAAGCCAATTTGCCGTTAACATTTTGGGATTACGAACATCATTCGATTGTTGCCACAATTAAAACCGAATTGCCACACGATAATACTGCTAGGCAGGTGTTTACCCCGAAAGGACCGTTAGCCTTTTTACCTTTGTGGGATGCGCATCATTGTTCAATTGTTTGGTCTCAGCAGGAGCCTGCCGCCACCGCACTACTCGCGTTAGATGATACCGCCTTTGAAAAAGCGCTTATGGCTGCGTTTGATATGCGTTTAGGCATATGTGAATTAGTCAGTGAGCGCAAAAGCTTCCCGTTAAAAATGCGGTACGCGCGCCAGTGGGTAACCGATAGAGTGGCGTTGGTTGGCGATGCCGCACACACTATTCACCCCTTAGCGGGTCAAGGTGCAAACCTAGGGATAATGGACGGGGTGGCCTTAGCCGAACAGGTGATCAAAATAGCCGAGCAAGGTAAGGATATTGGTTTAACCAAAAACTTACGTGAATATGAGCGCTGGCGCAAAACTGAAGCGGTGAAAATGATTGCTACCATGGAGTCATTCAAACGCTTATTTGATGGGGCAAACCCAGTGCAAAAGTGGGTGCGTGACGTCGGCCTTAGCACCATGAACCACTTGCCCAAAGCAAAACAGAAAATTGTTCAGCACGCGGTTGGACTTGGTGGTGAATTGCCCCACCTAGCGCAGAATAAACTGACAAGGAAGGCGTCTTAGGTTGAACACTCAGTAACAAGGAAGGTGCATTTATGACCCCAGCAATTAATTTACTCATTAAGCAAAAAGTGGCCCATGAAGTGTTGCAATATGAACATGACGCCAGTGCAGAATCTTTCGGTTTAGAAGCCGCCGAAAAGCTCAACCTTGCGCCTAATTTGGTCCACAAAACACTCGTTGTAAAGCTAGACTCGCAAACCTTGTGCGTCGCTATTTTACCTGTAGAGCGTATGTTGAGCATGAAGCTTCTGGCCAAAGCTGCTGGGGCGAAAAAAGCCCAAATGGCGGATAAAACCGAAGTCGAGCGAGTAACAGGCTATGTGCTTGGCGGAGTCAGTCCGTTAGGCCAAAAGAAGCGATTGACGACAATGATCGATGAATCCGCTAAAGGGTTAACAAATATGTACGTCAGTGCGGGTAAACGTGGCCTAGAGATTAATATAGCACCTCAAGCACTTACCCAACTGCTATCCGCTCGGTTTGCTGCGCTTTGTCAGTAATGTGCACCGCAGCGTCAGTAATGCGCTCTGCTGTGTTAGTAATATGCTCCGCTGTCAGTAACTAGCATTGTCAGTAAAAAGTCCTCAAGGCGCGAATATGAAAATTGAATACGAGGAAGGCAGCCTCAGTGACATTTTGCTCGTGAATGCTCAAATCCCTGAGTTTGATAGGCATATCACTCAGGCTAAATTACAGCTAAGGCTGAATGATAGGGCGCATTTGTTATTAGTGGCGAAAGTAAATGGTGGTGCGGTTGGTTATAAACTTGGTTATGCATTATCTTCAAGGGGCTTTTATAGCTGGTTAGGCGCGGTTGTACCCGCCTATCGTAAAATGGGTATTGCGTCTTCATTACGCCAGCAGCAAGAAGATTGGGCACTCAAGTCAGGTTATGAATATATTGAAGTTAAATCTATGAATCGTTACCCCGCGATGCTGCAGTTACTTATCGGCAGTGGATACCAAATCGTCGGTTATGAAAAAAGCGGTGATGTAAATGAGGGTAAAATTTGCTTCCGCAAGATATTGTGTAATTTATGAGGTGAAGGAGCTGTGCTCGATATCATCGATAGTGTAGATAATGAGATACTCTCATATACGAAGTTCACGTCTTTTCATCGCTTATAGCCGATACTTCAATACAGCTAGATACATTACCTCACACTTTTTCACTCGCGTGCTAGGCATGTGGCATGCTACCTTAGACGGATGAAATCTTAGCTAATGGTATTCTTTCTTAGAGGATAAATATTCATAGTGTGATCTTTTTGTAACACCCTCCAAACACGTTGGGTTAATATTTAACCCTAACTCCATGACTTTTCTTTTGTAGGAGCCATATGAGCGAATTAATCCCAGTTTTTATTTTCTTTTTTGCCGTTATCGATCCCATTGGTAGTGTTCCCGTCTTTATTGCAACCACCACAGGTTTTGATGCCAAAGCCAAACGCCATATTGCTTTTAAGGCAATCATTGCAGCGACGGGGATATTGCTCTTTTTTATCGTCGCAGGTGAATACATCTTATCTGCTATGGGGATCCCACTCTCGGCATTTGAAATCGCGGGAGGGATTGTATTGTTCTTGTTCGCACTGACGATGATTTTCGGCGAAGGTAAAGCAAGTAATGAGTTACGCATGGCCAAGTCGATGACTGAAACGGCTATTTTCCCCCTAGCAGTGCCGTCTATTGCCAGCCCGGGCGCTATGTTAGCGGCGGTAATGCTGACTGAAAATGATCGATACACCTTGGCCGAGCAGGCAACGACCACAGGGGTGATGCTAACCGTGCTCGTCATTACCTTAATTTTACTGATAGCAGCAGCGCCTATTCATCGTGTTATCGGTAATGGTGGCGCGAATATCGTCAGCCGCGTTATGGGACTCATTTTGGCATCGCTGGCAACGGCCAGTATCTTAGAAGGAATTAATACGTATTTCTCTTTGTAGTTGAGCCACCCACTTTATTTTACCTAAATGACGCGTTCCGCCGTTTACTAAGATGACCTCTAGTTAGATTAACGTAAACGGCGTATTAGCCATAGTGCACTGAGCAGAAGAACCAACATAGCGAACGGTGCGCCTTTATTCAGTGTGACGTTACGGGGGCGCAAATTTGTTTTTGCCGAAGCGTCTGCCACCCTATGACTCGCCCAGTGCTTAGCTGCTTGCTGGGCTGCAAGCCATGAATCTAGTGAATACACATATCGGTATTGCTGTGCGGTAATAGCATTACTTACTCCTCTTGTAATCTTGGTGCTATTAGGCTGACTATCCTGTGGTGTTGAAGCCGATATACGATGCCAACCCGACGATTCAGGCCAATAATGGGCGCACGCGATGTTAGGTTGCTCAGGGCGTTGGTTTAAAATCAAAGGTTGCTGCTCAAGCTCGTTACTTGGCCTTTGAACGTAATCCATTGAGACTTCAAAATTGTGGTTCTTACTCGCGATACGCAAACACGCGTCGCCGTGGCTTCGCTCAAATACCGGCCCTGAAGTGGGCTCGTTTAGCCAATAATTCGCGCTTGAATTGCGCGCAATGTGTTCTATGAGGTAATGCCACAGCCGCTCATATTCTCCGTTTGTTTGATTTAACTTCCACTCATAGGTGCGGGGCAATAAGGTAACAGCAACTTGGCCTAACCCCTGGGAATGACGATTGACTAGCGATCGACCGTTTGGCGCTACCAGTAATGTTTCAGCTTCTTCATCATCAAATCTGAATGCCCCAACACGTAAGGTTAAATCAGTCGGTGCGGGCAGGGCTTGCGCTGCTCGAAGCACAAACTGCTTGGGGTAGACGATCGTAAACTCATCGGCAGCTTGTTTATCTTCGCGCAATACTGGTAAATTCAAGCGCTTTGTTAGGTCTCTTGTATCCTCTGAAACCAAATTACTATCTGCGAACAGGAAGAGGCCTAGGCCGCCCTCTACCGCTTGCTGTAAACGCAGCGTTTGGTCCTTTGACAAATTGCTCAAACCTCGGCCATCCATAAACAGAATATCAATGCCAGCTAACGTCTCTGCTGGGTAAAAATGGTCATCCTGTTGAATTGGGGTAACTGTGCTAGCGTCTGGCGTAGGTTGGTTAATATATTGGCGTAGATAAGCGTCTTGGCTTATTTGAGTGGTGACAGTAACGGCGTTACCGGACGCACTAATCCATTCCTTTAAGTGTTTGGTTTCAAAAGAGGGGGCTGATTGCCAAATCGCTGTGCGCAGCGCAGTGTTGATTTGTGCAGAGCTCAATGGTGCGCTCAGTGAGTCATTCTGGCTAACCGATAGAGCAATATCGTTTTCTTCTAACAAGGCATTGCTGCTTTTATCACGCAGCCGTAAAGGGTAGCGCCATTGGCCAGCAGCT
The DNA here is from genome assembly GCF_056173245.1 of Paraglaciecola sp. QJM3NY_14. NCBI lineage: Bacteria > Pseudomonadati > Pseudomonadota > Gammaproteobacteria > Alteromonadales > Alteromonadaceae > Paraglaciecola > Paraglaciecola sp. QJM3NY_14. The sequence continues at coordinate 4,121,852 of NZ_CM149664.1, read as the reverse complement.
TTAGGGTGAGTCACTAAGCTAAACGCTTCGCCCCGTCTTAATGATATTTCTTGTTCAACTTCGCCGCTTGGACTGACTAATTGCAAAATATAGGATTTTACGCCGCTTGGCGCTTCATCATCCTCATTTGCCTCGCTGTCGCTTTCACCAGATAGCGCACCGCGAATGTGTAATGCCTGCCCAATTTGTAGCTGTTTCTGCCATGATATATTCACAATGCCTAGGGTTTCAGCGCTTGGCATAAACGTGACTCCCAGCTTGCTGTTTTCAGGCGTACCCCAGTTATCCGTTGCTAAAAATAATGTTTGCCACTGAGCTGGGCTAAGCCCGTCCCCGAGTACGACTAGTTCAGTCATATCTCCAATGGCATGCGCCAATAAAGAAGGGGAAGGTATGTGCTGGGCATCATCAAGCTGTAGCTCACTTTTTAAATCGAGCCAACGATGTGTATATTTTCCATAAGAATGCTGCTGGATCTGGTTTTCAAACGTTGCAAGCATCTCTGGGGTAGTGCCTTTTGTCACTAAAACTGCGCGCTCAATGTGCGTGGTACTGTTTTTAATATCGAGCACAGTGGCGAGCAACGCCGCAAACGCCAATGTATTAATGCAAACTAGAGCTATTGCCATAGGTGCGCTGGCACGCGCTGCTTGGCTATTCAAACTTAGGGAGCCCCGGAGCATCAAAACGCTACTGGTTAGCCAAGCCGTGATTAACACGACACCGAGCACAACACATAAAAGCAAGGGCATACCCTGAGGTGTGGCAAGTGTGTAGGTGCCTACCTGGGCTAATGTCCAGCTCATTGAGTCTGCTGCTCCAATCTAAATTGGGTGAACTGCTTTATCGCAGGTTGTGTGTTTGTGTATGGTTTAGCTGGCGGTTGGGCTTGATAACGGGCTGGCGGTAACACACGCCAGAGCTGTGCGATTACGGTATCTACACATGAGTGGCATTGACGAGGCACTCTTTGGTTACTGCGCTGAATTTGCGCCAAAGCACTAAGCGCTTCAATCACTTCTGGGTTGCTATCTAGCAGGGTATTTAGCAGAGCATCGACTTTGTGCAGTGTTTCTTGTTCCTCTGGGGTGAATGCAATATTGGGTTTTAATGTGGCATTTAACATCAAGATTGCCTTGTTTATTATTAGCACGTCCGTTTCATCTTCAATGATAGGTGTGTTCAATACGTTGTTTTCGATGTCTGTTAGCTCACCTTGGTAGCGGCGTTTTTCAGTCACTGGAGGCGGCTCAAACCCAAGACGTTTGACATAAATGCGTTCGGCTTTTTTAGCCCGATTTAGCCAAATTAAAGCTTGTTCTTCATAGGGTAGGGCATCTTGTGGGCGGTTTAAGCGTAACTGACTTTCTGCTTGCCACATATGCCCGATAGCTCGCTTCATCATCACTCTTGGGTTTTGCTCAATTCCCCCTTGGGTTTTGAAAATCGCGACATCGGTTTCACCATGAGCATGGCCAAATTGCTCAATAGCCGCTTGATAGCCTGATTTATCTTCCGTGCTGTCATCCTCACCTTCGTGTTGATGTCCAGCATGCTCCTCAGCCGCGTGTTCATCGTCCTCGTCGTGGTGTTCAAGGTGTTCATGTTCTTCACTTGAAGCGTGCTCGTCATGCTTTTCATCGTGTTTTTGGCTGTCACCATCTTCCATTGAGCGCGTGATCCCACTGACTTCATCCCCAACAAACTGACCGTATTTGTGTTTCAAATCAGCCTGTGCCACTCCTAATGCTTGTGAGGTGTGATTAAACTGTTGCTCGGTTACTTCAGACTGTTGTGCAATAAGCGCTTTGGTGTCGATAATAATTTGTCGCTGGCTTTTAAAATAGGCGGGCATGTTACTAATCACAGTGCCTTCACTGAACACTGTGGCTACGTCTTCATCTAACCAGCGAATAATTTTTGTCGAAGACTGTGTGAGTTGAGGCTGACCTTTGCGGTTATCCCACGCTTTGACGCTGAAATACAGTTCGTCACCTGACTCCATGCCCAGTGCAGACAAATTCCACTCTTTGCTATACAGCTGCGTACCGTCAACGTTATCAGTGTTATCCACGCTGCTGACCGTATCGAAGCTAAACACGCTATCGCGAAATTTAACGGCCTCCCCAGAGCCTTTCGCTACCGAAGCTAAAATCTCCACTTTACTCAACCCAAAATCATCACTGATTTCAACTTGGGTGCGAAGCGTCGGTTCAAAGCTTTCGGTTGTTGTTTGAATTTCAGTAATGGTTGCTTGAGGCGTTAAAAAGACGATTTCAGGGGGGGTATCTGCAATCACCTTAATGCTATGCAGTGCAATAATACGTTGCTGGTGATCCAAAACTTGATAAATTGATGAGCGGTGGATCACTTTGCTAAGCGTGTAGCGGCCATCAGGCATAAGGGTTAAAGGTAAATTCTCGTCGTTCAATTGCAGTGAATAGTGCTGACTTTCTGGGGGATTTTGAGACGAAAACGTCAATTGCCAACGCACCTCGCTACCTGCAAGTATCTGCGCATCTAAGGGCTGAGGTTGTTTGCTTTGGTAACCATGAAGACCAATTGCATAGGCGGGCGGGTCTACTGTGACGTTTGCATCAATGATTTGAGCCACAGCAGGCGGGCGATGTTCATCGATTTTATCCGTTATGTTCGGGATGCTTGCGTTTGGCGCCGTTTGTATTTGTTTAACATCCCACAGAAAGTACCAAATAGATAAGCAAAACAGCGCTGTGATCACATTGGCCATTAAGGCGGGTTTCAAAGGATAGTGGGGTACCAGATCTACCTGCGTATTTTCATGCAATTGGACCAATGCTCGTGCCGTACGCAGATATTGTAATCGTCGCAGCACTGTCGGGGCTTCCTGATTGCTTTCAAGTAATAGCTCGCAGCTTTCCTCGAGTGAAGGGTAGCGGCGGTTAAGATCCTTAGCTAAATTGCTCAGGGTAATTGCGCGGTATGAGGGGCGATAGAAAGCAAATACCGCACACACACTGACCGCCATGAATATGATCACAATGGCTATCGCAGATAGCTGGGAAAATACTACTGCTAGGAGCACTGCTATCAACATGAGAAGGGGGCAGCATTGCAACAGATGTTGAAGCAGTTTTCGCCTTTTGCTTCTATTCAAAAGGGCTTGCAGCGTGCTTTTTCCCTGTGCTGGTGTTTCTTGGTCGAATACGTCTGTTGATTGCGCCATCAGCTGGCTGCACCTTTGGGTAACGACTTTCCACGGTATTCGCTCAATACGCGCTCAAGGCAAAAAGCGCAGACAAGTAAGCTCAGCAACCAATAATAAATGTGCTGGTCTCTTTGAGGGTTTAGCGGTGAAGTTAACTGTTGACCGGATAACTGTTGACCGGATAAGTGTTGACTGGCCGTACTTGACGCATCCTGCGAGGCTATCTGAGCTTTAACCACTGTCCCTTGTGTGATGTATTGTTGCTGATAAAGCGCCTGATTCAACACGTTATCCAAGGTGTAGGGGAAGTCCGCTTGTGTTACCCAATTCGTCCAGCTTGGTTCGAATCGACTATAAAACGTCAAAATTTGACCGCCTTTATCCTCATTATTTAAGGTGTCTTTTTGCTGTGTTTCGGCTCTGCTTAATAGGGGCTGCTTATCAGCTGTTTGCCATACTACTTTAATTTCACCGTTGTTCATTTTGCTGGCTAGAAATGCAGGCTGACCTATTTTTTTAATAAACACATTGTCGCTTTCAGAGTTAGGTAAAAAATAGCGGCCCCTGCTTACTATCTGCTTTGTAGCGGTTATAAACAGCTGACCGCCTTCTTGAACATATTGCTCCATCGCCTTTGCTAAGTTCGCGCTTGGGGCGGTGTCATCTAGGTAAAATATCCATGCGTACTGTTTAAGTTGAGCCGCTTTAATCGTTGATGTTGTTAATGATGTATCTACTGCAATTTCACGGTTTTTTTCAGTGTTTAAGGCGTCAAATGCCGCTCTTAGGTATCGTGTTTGTATTTGGTTTTTTGCGGAAGATAGCAGTAATACACTGGATTTTAGTGGCGTGTTCTCGCTGTTTTTAATCTGTACTATGTGCCAATCCACTGAGTCATACATGACAGGTCTATCACCATTAAATTGGGATAATCGGTCAGTGGTAAATACATGCACGTTATTTGGCGTTATCGATGGATGTAAAAACATGAAGTCAGCCACTTTTTGCCAAATCGATAAAGGGGCTTTTGCTTCCGTGTCTTTTTGTGTGCCGTTGCCATTTGCTGAAACGAGTTTGTTTAGTAAACCTGCTGTTAAGAGGGCTTTGTCGTCTAACGCCTCGTTTTGTCTTTGACTCAATAGGATTAATCGACTGGAGGTATTGCTCTGCGCTTGGTTAAAGGCGTCTAACAAGGTTTGTTTATCATTGTCTTGAGCTGATAGTAGCCAATCTTGACTGACTAAAAAGTAGTGCGTTTCACTGTCATCTTCTGTTTGCTTGATGCACTGAGCTAACAACAAACTCAGTAGCACTAAAATGGCCATCCGTAACAACAGTAATAACCATTGGCTGAGGCGCAGGGCATTAGGCACAATGCTTTGCCTGACGGGAATAAGTGCGTATTGGGCAAAAGAGATGAGCGGCGCTTTGCTTTTGCTGAAAAAATGAATGCCGATAGGGATCGCCACAGTTAGCATGCCTAATAACCACAAAGGGGACAGCAGCGTATTGCTCAGTGCGCTAAATATGCCCTCCATGCTCATTTAACCCGTGAACGAGACGTTAGGTAGGCGTACACGCTTTTGTCTAATGGCTCGTCGATATTAGCCCTAAAAAGCGCGATGTTTTGCTGCGTCAGTCGCTCTTTTAAGTCAGATTGATATTGCTTGAACGCTGCTAAATATTGCGTCTTTACTTCTGAGCTCGATACCAGACGCTGTTCCTGCGTTTCTGGGTTTTCGACTCTTATAGGCCCTTTATAAGGGAAGATAAGCTCATCATCGCAGACGAGTTGCATAGCTACCACTTCATTGTGGCCGTAATTCAATGGTTGAATGAACTCTAAAATTTCTTGGTTGTGTTGTATAAAATCACTGAGCACAAAGATCAAACCCTGAGGGTGCACCTTGCCTAGCTGGCGCTCAAGACTCGCTCTGCTGGGAAATTGTTTACCAACCGTTAATTGGCTTAGGGTTAGCATTAATTTGTGCCAATGTTGCTGGCCTGTACCACAGGGCAAAAAGTCGATGTGTTGATCTGATAACCCGATGAGCCCCACGGAGTCACCTTGCTGCTGTGCAATATAAGCAATGGTGGCCAGAAAGTAGCGGGCGTAATCTAGCTTGTGCCAGCCATTTTTCGTTTTGCTGGCGGCAGATTGTTGCAGCATAGACAGGCTGGCATCCAGTACTAACCAAATCTGGGTATCACTTTCACGTTCAGCTTCACGAACAAAATATTTGTCTGAGCGTGCGAATAGTTTCCAATCCACTTTGCCCAGTTCATCCCCAGGCTCATAGCTGCGATATTGACTGAATTCGATGCCCGATCCCTTTTGTACACTGGTGTGTTGGCCATGCAATACGCCATCGGCCACGGTTTTTGCGACTAAGGGCATATCTTTCACGCGAGAAAGCGTAAGCGGGTCAATCCATTGTTGCATGTTTAACCCACGCGACTTGATGAAGCGTTCGATGTTAACGGGCTTTTAGGGCGCGGGGTATTCTTGAGCAAATTGTCTATGACCCCGTCAGTGTCCATATTTTGCGCCTGAGCTTGGAAGTTAAGCAATATGCGATGACGCAGCACACCGTGGGCCACCTTGTGAATATCGTCTAAGGTCACGGCAAATCGCTCATTGAGCAAAGCATTCGCTTTGGCGCACAACACCAAAGCTTGACCCGCGCGGGGGCCAGCACCCCAGCGCACAAAGTCTTTAACACTTTGGTTGCTCGTGCTGTCTGGGCGGGTATTGCGCGTAAGCTCACTGATGTATGTTAATAATTCGCCAGAGATATCCACTTGGCGCACTAAGCCCTGTAAGGTCAGAATATCTTGGGTATGCAGTACCTCATTTAACGTGACCTGTTGAGTACCAGTGGTGCGCGCTAAAATTTCGATTTCTTCTTCAGCGCTGGGGTAACCGACCCGCACAAACATTAAGAAACGATCAAGCTGAGCTTCCGGCAAAGCATACGTGCCAGACTGTTCTACTGGATTTTGCGTGGCCAATACGAAAAAGGGCTTCGGCAGCGGGTAAATACTCCCCGCGTAGCTGATGGTGCGCTCTTGCATGGCTTCAAGTAATGCAGCCTGAGTTTTTGGCGGTGTACGGTTAATTTCATCTGCCAATAAAATATTGGTAAATACAGGACCTTGCTTAAACTTAAAAAAACGCTCGCCGCTGTCGTGGTCAGTCTCCAGTATTTCTGTGCCTATAATGTCGCTGGGCATTAAATCAGGCGTGAATTGAATACGCTTGTAATCTAGCTCTAAGGTTTTCGCTAATGAACTGACCATCAGCGTTTTGGCTAAACCAGGCGCGCCTTCGAGCAAGCAATGACCTCCGGCTAACATGGCAACTAGCAATTGCTGCACGACCTCTCGTTGGCCGACAATGACCCGGGCGAGTTCATCGCTGACATCAGCAAGCTTGCTCAGTAACTGTAAAACCTCTTGCTCAGATGGTCCGTGGTTCTGCTGATAAGGGAAACTGTTTGTGGTGCTCATGGTCATATTGCCTTTATTCTTATGGATAGTTTGGGCGCTTTATTGCCTTTATGTTTTACGCGGTCATAGCGTACAACACGATATTCACCGCAAATTTTGTGTTGTCCTCTTTAAGCCATCGCTTGTTACGAAAATCGTAATCCCACTCGCAGCCTAAGTCTTTGTTGCTGTATAGCACCGCTATTTTTCCGTTAACGATAATGGCTTTAAGGTAGTTGTGAACCAGATCATCACCCCAGCCGTTGAGCTCGATAGAGGTGCGCGGAGGGCCATCAAAAGCAAAAAAGGCGCTGTAAATTGGGTGATCGTTAGGTATTTTTTGTAAGGCTTCTTCCCCAAACAGACTGACCATTTGTGCTTCAAAGGTTTTAGCGAACATGCCGTCTATATCGTGGTTGCAATCATCTACGAAAACGAAGCCGCCATTTTCCACGTAACGCTTAAAGTTTTGTGCTTCAGCGTCACTAAATTGCACTAATCTGTGGCCCGCCATATAGCAAAAAGGCGCGTTTAGCATTGCAGGGTCTGATAAAGGCACAATGCGTTCTTTAATGTCTACCCGCAGGCTGGTGTATTCAATCAATGAGTTGAGCACGTTGGCGGGCATACGCTCGTCTACTTCCCAATCACCAGATTCGTAACTTAAGCGGGTGAAATAGAAATCGTAGTCGCTGCTTTGGGCCCATGAATACGTACCACGAAATAACGCCTGTGCAGCAAACGCCACACACACGTTTTTAATAAATTTTCGACGATGCAATTTCATGACTTACCACGCAACTTACTAAACAATAGAGGTCGTAAATGAAGAACTCAGGCTCATAAGAGCCTGAGTCTAAAACCAAAAATCAACGACTTATACAGCGTCAGACAAACTGCTGAAGGTGAAGTCGCGAATTTTCATGGGCGGTATCATGCTACCTTCAATTCGCTGTGGTTTACCTAATGCTTCTATGTTGTTGAGCATAATGATCGGGCTTTCATTGAAACGGAAGTTCTTGATCGGATATTTGATCTTGCCGTTTTCAATGTAAAACGTGCCATCACGCGTTAAACCAGTGTACAACAAGGTTTGTGGGTCGAGGCCCCGTATATACCACAGGCGGGTAACAAGCACACCGCGGCGAGTATTTTTGATCATGTCCTCTAATGATTGATCGCCACCACTCATCAAAATGTTGCGATTACTCGGTATGTATTCGCTTTTGGTGTGTTTCGCCCAGTAGGGGGAATTAGGCATATTTTTAATCGTACCGTCTTTTATCCAATCGATTCTATTCAATGGATAACCATTTCCAGCAAAAGGTGCACTAGGAGCAATAGCATGTTGAGGATCAGAATAAATATGCACGCGCTCGTCGAACATCTTTTGGCCCAGTTTATTTTTCGGGGCATCTTCACCTGTTGCAGACTTATTACTCAAAAAGCTGCGACCTTCATCTGCAGAGCGTTGATCAAACGCACGCATCATATTTTGAATAAGGCCAATACTCGCCGCGGGCTCAAGAATTACCGTGTATTTTCCTGGCTCCATTTCCTTAGCATCAGCAGAGCCTTTCGATTTTTGAATAGCAATAGAGGACAATTTAGCCGTATCTAGCAGTTTTACGTCGCTGTAATTGCCTGATGCCCAGCCTGAACCCTTGCCATCTTCGGTACGAATAGTCACCGAGAAATCAACGTTGGTAGAGGTGTTGTAGGCGAATAAGCCTTTGCTGTTCATAATGGCGCTCATCTCCACTGCATCTTCTAAAAAGCCTGCGGCAATAAGCTTGTTCTTTTTAGATGGCTCAATGCTATCAAAAGCGGCTTGAGCGCGATCCTCAGGGGTAACGTTGGCGGTGGAGTCAAAATAGGTATTCGCTTTGGCGTATGTTTGTTTACCAAATATCGGCATGAATTCTTCGTTTTCAGGTGCCAGTTTGGCCAGCTCTTCTGAGCGTCGAACGACCTTTTCAAGTGAAGCGTTGTCAAACTCATTGATGGTGGCTGTGCCTGTACGTTTACCAAAGGTAGATTGTACGATAAGGATCAGATCACTTTCTTCACCTGAGGTGGAAACGGTATTGCGTGCGTAACGAATATTGCCGCCCACTTTGCTTTCTAAATTGCATTCGCATTCATCGGCTTTTGAGAATTTAAGGACCTTGCTCAGCAGCTCTTTTGCGTGTTGTTGGGTAATAATTGTCATGGTTGTATTCCTTCTAAGTGAGCTGCTTAAACGTTGCGCGCTGTGTTAATCACGTTAATGTTGTCGAACCTCGTGGTAGGGCAACCATGAGAAACTGCGCTCACTTGTGAAGGCTGGCCTTTGCCATCAAAGAACGAACCGCCCACTCTGTAATCTGATTTGCCAGCTAACTGACTGCAGCTATTCCAAAATTCTTGGGTGTTAGATTGATAAGCCACATCTTCAATTTGATCGACAATCTTGCCGTCTTTAATTTCGTAAAATAATTGCCCGCCAAACTGGAAGTTATAACGTTGCTGGTCGATAGAGTAAGAGCCGCGCCCAGCAATATAAATGCCTTTTTCAACGTCTTTAATTACGTCGTCAGCTGATAAGTCTTTCTCATTTGGACGTAGCGATACATTCGACATACGTTGGAACTGCACATCGCGCCAGCTTTGTGAATAACTGCAACCGTGGGACTCTTTTTGCCCGAGCATATGTACTTGGTCGCGTGTGGCTTGATAGTTCACTAACACACCATCTTTGATCAAATCCCATTCTTTGGTTTTAACGCCTTCATCATCAAACGCCACATTACCTAGAGTGTGCGGCTGGTTTTTATCAGCATACAAATTAACGATGTCTGAGCCGTACTGGAAGTTGCCGCTTTTCCATTTATCCAATGTCGCGAAACTAGTGCCTGCGTAGTTCGCTTCATAGCCCAGCACGCGGTCAAGTTCTAACGGGTGACCAACCGATTCATGAATGGTTAGCATTAAATGCGCAGGGTCTAGCACTAGGTCGTACTTACCAGGCTCTACGGATTTTGCTTTTAGTTTGGCTTGCAGCTGTTTACCAGCGGCTGCGGCATCTTCAACCATATCGTAGGAATTATGGTAGCCAACATTTGCGCCTTGAATGCGCACTTTGTCTTTTTCTAAACCGTCTAGGTATTCATACCCCATACCGACAGGATTACCTAATGCTGAGCGTTGTTTGAAACCATCTTTACCTACCGCTGTGGCAGTAAAAGGTGCCCATAAGCGATGAATGTCTTGGTCGATATATGAGCCATCAGTGGAGGCAAAATATTTTTGTTCGTTGACTAAGAACAAGCGTGAGCTAATAAAGCTTGCGCCATTTTTCATGGCGGCATCGTTCACTGACAACAGTAAATCCACTTTGTCTTGAATGGGCACTTCCATGGCATTTTTAACGATGGGGGTTTGCCAACTGACGTCACCCACACCTTTTACAGGGGCAAGTTGTACCGGCGTAGTTTGAAATTTAGAGTTAGCCATGGCAACGGCAACCGCTTGTTCAGCGGTTTTAGCGACGCTGTCTGGTGTCATGTTTGACGTCGACGCAAAGCCCCATGTGCCGTTCGCAATAACACGCACACCTATACCAGCTGATTCTGTGTTAACGATATTATCGACACGGGTTTCGCGGGTAGTCACAAATTGATTTAAATAGCGGCCAATGCGGGCATCGGCGTATGTGGCGCCTTTTGCTTTGGCAGCATTTAAAGCGATATCGGCAAGCTTCTTTTTATAGGCTACGTCCATCGGTTTATCGAGAAGTTGATCGGCTGAAATCGCCGCCCCCGATATAGGTAGCATTAGGGTACCCATACCGGCACTGCCTAGTTTAATAAAGTCGCGTCTTTCCATTTGCTCTGTCCCCTGGGTTAGGTGTTGTATTGATTATGTTTTTTAAACTTTCTAAGAAGTCTTTTTGTATTTAGGTGTTTATGTACCGATTAGGCTCAGCGTTAACGTGAGGGCTTAGTTTAGGGGAATACGTAAACCTCTCAATAGAGGGAGTTACGTATTCGTTGCTTATTTGTAAGCTCAAAGCCATTAAAGCGTAACAAATCGTGACGAGCAGTTACTCATCGCGTTTTAGCTGCGTTTCAATCCATTGGTTCACGCTGTCTTCAAGTACGGCCATGGGCAACGAGCCTTGGCCGATAATCACGTCATGGAATTGGCGGATGTCGAATTTTTCTTTCAAGCTGGCTTCTGCTTTGCTGCGTAATTCGCGGATTTTAAGCTCGCCAATCTTGTAAGACAGCGCTTGACCAGGCCAAGAGATATAACGATCGATTTGATCCGCAGTGGCTTTTTCGGTCAAAGCTGTGCGCGAGCCCAAATAATCAATGGCTTGCTGGCGGCTCCAGCCAAAGGCGTGAATGCCTGTATCCACCACGAGTCGCACTGCGCGCCACATTTCGTAGCCTAAGCGGCCAAAATCTGAATAAGGGTCTTGGTAAAAACCAGCTTCTTTGCCTAAACGCTCAGAGTACAAGCCCCAACCTTCAGAGAAAGCCGAATGATTAAGTGTGCGGCGAAACTCAGGTACCTCTAATTCCATAGCAATCGCATTTTGTAAATGATGACCAGGTACTGCTTCATGTAAGCTCAGTGCTTCTAGGTTGTACAGTGGTTGCTGGGCGGGATCAGACGTTAAAAAGTAAGTTCCGGGTGTGCGATTATCTGGCGGTGGCATGTAAAACGCGCCGCGTGTCGCTGAGCCTTTAATGGTGAAGGTGTTACGTGGCAAGGTAGCGAAAAAACTGGGTAATTTGCCGTACATTTTTTGCGTGATAAAAGCGGTTTTTTCCATCACGTCTTGACGGTCTTGAGCATAAAATTGCGGATCGGTAGCTAAAAACTGGAGAAACTCCGCGTAACTTCCTTCAAAGCCCACTTGTTGAATAATAGCTTCCATTTCCTTACTGATGCGAGCAACTTCGTCCAAACCGAGCTGGTGGATTTGCTTGGGCGTTAAGTCTGTAGTGGTGTAATAATTCGCAGTATAAGCATAGTATTTAGCCCCTCCTTTGACACTAGAAATACCCGGCTCCTGGCGACAGTGAGTCATGTAGTCATTCACAAAGTAATCGTTGAAATGCGCATAGGCTGGTACAACTGAATCTTTGATAAGAGCGGCACCTTTAGCGGCATATTGTGTTTTTTGCTTTTCGCTAAACTGACTAGGGAAACGCGTGAACGGGTCGTACAGTGCGCTGTCTTGTGGATTTTCAACAATATGATCAGTAATAGACTGCTGGTAATTTTTGAAGGTTTCACAGTGTTGTACAAAGCCCTTTTCAACGCCTTGTGCAAGCAAATCGATATTTTCTTGGTTAAAGCGTGGATAATCTTCAAGGCTAACTAAGTATTGGTCGTAATCTTGTGCCGTTAAAAATGCCATATTGGCAGGGGCCTGGGCAAAATAGGTGTGCCAGCCACTTAAAAAGTTAATGGGGAAATAGCGATCTTGAAATTGATAGCTTTTGGCTTCGGTTTCACGCTCGTACTGGAATAAGCGGTAGCTAACTTGCTCGCCCGGACTGAGCTGCGCCACATCAATTTTAGCCAAGTGTTCAAGCATTTTCTGATTGAAGTCTTCTCGGCGCTCAAACCCTTGTGGGCTAAAATCTGCTAATTTTCCTTGGGGCTTCCATGCATCTGGGTCAGTGCGAAAGAATATTTTCTCTTCTTGTGCTTCTTGCCAGTGGGTTTGCAGTAAATGCTTAAAGTCTTGAGTAGCATCGGCCCAAGCGCTTGCTGAAAGCGCTAAAAGGCTTAGCGTGCCAAGGGTAGTGCGCAGTCTGCGTGAGGTTTTTATTGTGGTTTGGTTCATGAATGAGCTCTTATTTTATTGGGATAATGATTCTGTGGGGGATACAGATTCTAAGTGGGATAACGAGTCCAAGGGAGATAACGCAGCAAGAGTACCGAGGGGGGACTCAAGGCTATCAGGCGGGGTAGTGAACCAGCGCGGCCCTTTGTCAGTCATGTAAATACAGTCCTCAAGGCGTACGCCAAATTCACCGGGTAGGTAGATGCCCGGTTCATCTGAAAAGCACATGCCTGTTTGCAGAGGTGTTTGCTCTTGATGCACAAAATTAACCGGTTCGTGACCTTCCATGCCTATGCCGTGACCGGTACGGTGGGAAAGCCCAGGTAATTGATATTCAGGACCTAACCCTTGGGATTGGTAATAAGCACGAACAGCATCATCTACCGCACCCGCTGGTGAACCGATTTGTGCCTTTTCAAATGCAACTTGTTGGCCTTTACGCACGGTTTGCCAAATTTGTTGCTGCTTTTTATTCGGCTCACCAAACACAAACGTGCGGCTAATGTCTGACTGGTAACCGTGCACCGCACAGCCACAGTCCATTAACACGATTGAGCCATTCTTAATGGTTTGCGCTTGTTTGCTACCATGAGGATACGCGCTGGCTTCATTAAACAATGCCATGGTCCAAATCCCGCTGCCACCGAGCTGTGCCTGAGCACGGCTCATGAGTTGATTCACATCTTGTTGGCTCATGCCCAAGGCGAGGTTGGCGTATACATGTTGATACGCCCTAAGGGTAATTTCATTGGCCTTGTGCATAAGTGCAATTTCGTGGGCGCTCTTAAACATGCGGCAGCCCTGAGTAATAGGGTCGGCAGAGGTATGGCGCATATTACCCATTAGGCTCATTACCCCATCGAGCACGAAGTAACGCACTGAGTGTTCAAAGGCTAATTGGCCTTTATCCACGCCGCGATCGGTCAAAATCTGTTTAACTAACGCGAATGGGCTTTCATGCTCTTGCCAGACGCGCACATCGCCACCCACTTTAAGGGATTCACGGATACTCGGCTCTTCAAAAAAAGGGCATAAAACAGCAATGTCACCTTCACGAGGAATCACCACAGCGGTTAAGCGCTCGCTTCGCCACCACTGAATGCCGGTAAAATAATCCATCGCTGCACCGGGCTCTAGAATCATGGCGGCTATGTTTGCTTTTGCCATCAGTGATTGCGCTTTTTGTATACGGGCTTTGCGTTCACTTAGGCTAATAGGCTGACTGGAGGCTGTGATATCGGATAACGTTGCTACATTATCTTCTACTAAGGCGTCTGGCTTATTTGCTGCAAATACCGATTGTGAAAGGGGAAGGGAGGCAACGGCTGCTGCGCTGGCTTTGATAAAAGCTCTTTTGGTTATTTTCATCAGGTTCATTCCATATGACACTTGGCCACAACATTATTACAAAAAGCAAAAGAGTTATAGCCAAAGGGGGGAATTCAGCAATGCTTAGTGTAAGGAATTTAAGCCAATGCAGGCAAAACCGTTTGCAGGGGAGGTATTTCGCTGGGACCGCATTTCGTGGGACAATTAAGTCGATAGTATCCTAGACGAACACTTAGACTCAGTTTCTCTTTTTAGACCTCTATTTTTAACCTTTATTTAACGCAAGTAGCCATCCACCACATGTCACATATTTATCCGTCAAATCCTAATCTTGCCTATCGGTTTGAGCAGCTTACGCAATTGTTAGCTGAGCACAGAGGTTTATGGCAGTTTGCTACCTTTGACCAAGCTGATTTACCTTGGCGCGAAGATTACCCAGAGCTTTGCGATTGGTTAGATGTGCGATCCGTGAGTGATTTAGCGCAGGCAGATCCCCTTACCAGTATGGCGCCCTATTTACCCTTTTTAAGTGATATAAGCGCGTTGATTGAAGTTGACTCTTTTATTGATGAAGGGGCTAATGTACCCGCTACAAACGCGTCCCTAGGAATGCCGAAGGTAGAGGGTGTGCCGGTGCATTTTAGCCATGGTATTGGCGGGCGAAAGTGGCAGCAGATCACTGCTTTCTATTTTGCACTTGGGGCAGCGCAACAGGCCAATAGCTTTCTTGAGTGGTGTGCAGGTATGGGGCATCTTGGACGTTTACTGGCGTTAACGACCTCTTCGCCAGTAGACAGTGTGGAGTGGCAACAGGCGTTATGTGATAAAGGTCTAACACTCGCGCAAAAAGCCAATGTGCAGCAACGTTTTGTGTGTGGTGATGCGCTCGCTGCCCAAAGTGCAGCGCATTTAACAGATAAAGATTGTGCAGTGGCTTTACATGCCTGTGGCGATTTACACATCAGTTTATTAAAAAGTGCAGCGAAAGCACATACGCCACACGTGGTCATATCTCCTTGCTGCTACCACCTCACGCAAGATGCGCTTTATTCCGGTTTGTCTCATCAAGGGCGAGCGTCACTGCACCTTCACGGGCTGTCTATCAGCAAAGACGACCTAAAATTGGCCGTTAAACAAGTTGCCACCGCAGGCGCTCGCGAGCAAGGTTTGCGCGAGCGCGAGCTGACTTATCGTTTGGGTTTTGATACATGGCTGCGAGATACACTTGATGCCGAGCATTACATACCTTTGCCATCAGTGAAAAAAAGCCAACTGGCCAAAGGGTTTAGTGACTTTTGCCAATGGGCTGCACAGCAGAAACAGCAGACATTCGACGCCAATGCTGAGCAAGTAGCGCATTATTTAGCAATAGGCGAACAGCGCCGCGTATTGCTTGCCCGACTCGAAGCGGTGCGTAGCTGCTTTCGCCGTGCGATGGAATTGTGGTTAGTGCTTGACCGAGCGCTCTTCATGCACGAGCAGGGTTATCAAATAGAAGTAGGCACATTTTGTTCAGGGCAATTAACTCCGCGTAATTTTATGCTGCGGGCTAACCGTAAACAAAAAAACAGGGATAAATGATTTCAGTTTTATACGTATTTATGGAAAGAAAGACGCTGCAAAAATCAGCATAAGCTAGTGCAATTTTGATCAATATTTATTGCAAATCAGCTTGAAAATGTTTTGCATAATCTCATTGATGTTATATTATAACGTTCAACTTATTGAGGATTGACCAGAAATGCAAGCAACAGAAAACAAATCGCTATTAGACAGACTAGGCATATGGGCCTCTAGTCTATGTGCGGTGCATTGTTTGGCCTTGCCTATTCTTATCCCTTTGCTGCCTTTGATCGGCGCGAGCTTTTTTGCGCAAGATTGGTTTGAGCGTACTATTTTGTCTTTGTCTATGATCGTAGGATTTTGGGCGTTATTGTCTGGATTCTATCGTTATCACCGCCAAATTTACCCTTTGTATAGTTTAATGCTTGGCGGGATTATTTATTGGAATAAAGACATGTTTGGCGAAACCTATGAGCCATTTACCATTGCCATTGGCGCAATGTTGATTGTTGGTGCTCATGTGGTGAATCTAAAATTATGTCAAAGCTGTCATAGCTGCGAGTCTGAAAGCAGTTGCTCCACTGACTGATATCTTCTTTAACGCGGCAATGAGTGCAGCGTTAATATAAACCGCTAAGTCAATGTAACGCCCTGTTATGACTTAGCGAAACTCCCACCAAGTGTGACTAAATCGGTAATGAACATTTTTGCTTTACCTGGACCGTTACTAAACACACCATCTACGTCCCAGCTTACTAGTTGCGCTAAATCTACTGGTTGATCAACCGTATACACAAAAAATTTCAAGCCTCTGCGTTTGGCGTCCAATACGAATGCCTCGTCCACGAAGGCAACATCAGCATTGATCGAATATGCCCCTAGAGCTTGCGCAAAACCTGCATAATCGATAGGTTTACTTGCGGTCAATGCACCAATCTTTAAATCAGGCTTATGCTGTTTAATACTGCGCAGTAAATGATGATCAAAAGATGAAACAATGAAATGATCTAACGTGAAATTAAGTTCATGTATGGCTTTTTCAATATTGTCCAAAACCAGCTGAACATCGCTTACGCCTTTTATTTCGATGTTCAGTATGCAGCGCCCCGCAATTAGCGCCATGGCTTGCCAAAGAGTCGGGATGCGCTCGCCTAATCCTGCATCAAGCTGCTGCAGAGCTTCAAAACTATGCTCACTAAGCTGGCCTGTGCCACTGGTCGTGCGATGCAACCAATGGTCATGGATTAATAACAGCCTATCGCCATGTTGATGAACGTCTATCTCAATACCATCGCAGCCCTGTTCAAGTGCTTTGTTGATAGCAAGCAAGGTGTTTTCGGGGGCATCGGCGCTGGCCCCGCGATGAGCAAAAACAAGCATAGAATCGACCTATTTCTTGTGTAATTTCTGAGTGTTAACAGTTTCGTACAAAGCAGCAGATATCACCAATAATCCGCCCACATAAGTTTGCCAGTTGGGTTGCTCGTCGAGCACTAATATGGCCAAGATCACGCCGTACAGGGGCTGCATACACGCGACCAATGAGAAGGTCTTTGCGCGTAAATGCTGTAAGCTGGTGGCAATTAGTGCGTGAGGTACAGCAGTAAAAAACGTACCTAACAATGCCAAATAAATATACGTTTGGCCGCTCGCGTTTAACAATTCTGGAGTAATAAAAAAGCTTAGACAAAAGAAGATCACTAAGGTTTGGTACGCCATAGCCAGCGAACCACTGTAGTGAGAAAAGTATTTCCTGTGACATAAATTGCGAAAGGCATACAGCACGGCTGACAAGATACCAACCAAAATACCTAACGTGACATCGTTCTCTAAAGACACCTCAGGCACAATCAAAAATATGCCAATAAACACTACTAGCGCGCTTAATATATCTTGCCAAACTAGGCGAATACCCTCGAAGAAGGGCTCAATTAAAACCGTTATAACAGGGAACGTGAATAAAGCTATCATGCCAACAGACACACTCGAATACTGCATAGCAGCAAAATAGCTAACCCAATGGGCAGCCATCAAAATTCCCAAACCAATGCCGATGAAGTAATCTTTTTTACGGGCAAGGGACAGCTTACCGCCAGTCATTTTGACTAACGAAAATAACACGACGCAAGCAATTATGGAGCGACCGAAGGTGATATCAGTCGCTGACAGGGGGATCACTTTTGAGAAAAGTGCCGTTGCCCCCAACAAGATAACAGTGAGGTGTAGAGACCACAGGCTCTTTTTAACCGGGTCCACGACTATTGAGTCAGAGTAGCGAAAACATCACCGAGGCGAGTGTCATCTCCAGCGCTATAATCTGCGAACTCCACCATGTCAGGCTCAAAACACGCCACTATGGTTGAACCTAATTTGAAGCGACCTAACTCGTCACCTTTTTTAAGAAAAATAGCGTCTTCACCTTCGCTTGGGTACTGCCAATGAACAACATTCTTGCCTACCGGTGGTGACACTGTGCCTGCCCAAACGGTTTCAATGCTGGCAACAATGGTGGCTCCCACCAACACCATGGCCATCTTGCCTTTAGGGGTATCAAAAATAGCCACGACGCGTTCATTACGGGCGAATAAACCTGGTACGCGCTCAGCGGTTAACGGGCTAACAGAAAAAAGTTCACCAGGCACATACACCATGTCAGTTAGCTGGCCGTCCATGGGCATATGAATGCGGTGATAATCTTTCGGCGATAAATACACAGTGGCAAATTTACCGTTTTTGAAAGCAGTCGCTAATTCAGGTTTACCGCCTAACAAAGTCGTTAGGCTGTAATCATGGCCTTTTGCTTGAAATATACTGTCGTGCTTGATGTCGCCTAACTGACTTACCGCGCCATCTACTGGCATCGCTAGGTCTTGCTCGTTAGGGCAAATAACGCGGGCGTCATCTTTTAAAGCGCGGGTGAAAAACTCATTGAACGAAGCGTAATCAGCGGGGTTTTCACGCTCTGCTTCGGCCATGTTCACCTTATATTGTTTAATAAATAGCTTAATTAACCCGGTGGTTAAGCCACCCGCTTTAGCGGCGGCGAGTTTACCTACTAAGCGTGAAATCAGATGCTTAGGTGTAATGTATTGCAATGCAATTTTTATCGAATCGAACAAAATGAGAATCCTAAAACGAAAAGTTTTTTACCGCCAACGATTGTACAGCAATAATTTATTGAGTGGGAAGGATGATAAGCACGAACTGCTATATGCTAGTTAATAATGGTGAGAAATTTTGACGCCTTTGTCGTACGTCGCCAGAATCCTCACCGTATTGTTATACCTTACTGTGCGAAGGACGCTGCTCATCTAAATTTGACAGTATTTTGTGGTAGCTCTCATAGCGTAACATGCTGATATCGCCTTTTTCTGCAGCCGCTCGAATGATACAACCTGGGTCGTCAGCATGCGTGCAATCGCGGAATTTACACCCACCTATGTAATCTCTAAATTCTTTAAAGCCCCAGGTCAGGCGCTCCATGGGCATGTGCCACAAAGCAAATTCGCGCACACCAGGTGAATCAATCAAATCACCGCCTTGTGGGAAGTGCAGTAATTTGGCTGTGGTCGTGGTGTGCTGGCCTAAGCCAGAGTTATCCGATACTTCATTAGTAATCTCTTCGGCTTCAGGTAGTAATTCGTTGACCAAGCTTGATTTACCTACACCTGATTGACCGACAAATACACTAACCTTGTCTTTCAAACACAGAGCGAGATCGCTGATCCCCGTGCGGGTTTTACAACTTGTGTACACCACGCGGTAGCCAATATTTCGATAAATTTGTAATTGTTCTTCAACATGTTCACGTTCAGCTGCACTTAACAATTCTACTTTGTTGAGCAAGATAACGGGTTCTATTCCAACGTCTTCTGAGGCCACTAAGTAGCGATCGATAATGTTTAAAGACAGGGCCGGTATGACCGAACTCACGATTATGATTTGATCAATGTTGGCGGCCACGGGTTTTACGCCGTCGTAAAAATCGGGGCGCGTGAGCACCGATTTACGGTCTTGCACTATTTCAATTACGCCACTGATGCTTTCAGTGCCGTCTTTGCCTGGGCGAAATAGCACATCGTCGCCACACACTACACTTAGCACGGTGCGGCGGATGTGACAGCGATGAATATTGCCGTCCTTGTCTTCCACGTCGGCATGCTTACCGAAACGGCCGGTCACTCGACCGGATTGCTGATCTTCTAATTGATCGTCGGTGGGGGTGGTTGCCGGCTCAGCTAACCGCTTTGTGCGATTATGTGAGACTTGTCGACGTTGTTTATGGGTAAGTTTTGGTTTTTTCGCCACAGGTGAATATCTGCATTTGCTTCTAATATCTAGTATTATGGTAACGTTAGCTCGATCGGAATTATAGCAATTCCGTA
Organism: Paraglaciecola sp. QJM3NY_14; assembly: GCF_056173245.1. Taxonomy (NCBI): domain Bacteria; kingdom Pseudomonadati; phylum Pseudomonadota; class Gammaproteobacteria; order Alteromonadales; family Alteromonadaceae; genus Paraglaciecola; species Paraglaciecola sp. QJM3NY_14. The sequence goes on along the minus strand of NZ_CM149664.1, from coordinate 4,102,054 downwards.
CAACAACTTAATTTAGCGCGATTTTAGGAGAAACCATGGCGGTGGATGCACAAAACCTTGTTTGGATTGATATGGAAATGACGGGATTGCATCCTGAAGTAGATGTGGTGCTGGAAATAGCCACTATCGTGACGGACGCCAACTTAAATATATTGGCTGAAGGGCCGGTACTTGCGATCCACCAATCTGACGACGTGCTCAACAACATGAACCAATGGTGTATCGACACCCACGGCAAATCGGGATTAACCGAGCGCTGCCGTAAAAGTACGGTAGACGAGCAGACCGCAGTGGCCGAGACCATCCGCTTTCTCGAAAAATACGTGCCTAAGGGGGCTTCGCCATTATGCGGTAATACCATAGGTCAAGACCGCCGCTTTATGGTGAAGTATATGCCGGAGCTTGAAGACTACTTCCACTATCGCAATATTGATGTAAGCACCCTAAAAGAATTAGTTAAGCGCTGGAAACCAGAAGTACTAGAAGGTTTCAGCAAGAAAGGCGTGCATTTAGCACTAGATGACATTCGCGAGTCGATTGCAGAGCTCGTGTTTTATCGTCAACACATATTCAATATTTAAAGTGAAAATACCCGCTTTGCGCTTTTCTTCAGCGTAATGCCGATAAACTGAGCACTCAAGCTAAACAATTTCGTATAAATGCAATTTAGGGCTTGCGTCCCACGCTAGTTTTTGTAAAATGCGCACCCGCTGTTGATGACAGCGGATGATTTTGTCACAAATCATGATGCGATGCGGGAATAGCTCAGTGGTAGAGCACAACCTTGCCAAGGTTGGGGTCGCGAGTTCGAATCTCGTTTCCCGCTCCAAATTTGAACGTGTTAGAAGTAACGGACAATTGTTACTTAGTATGCGACCCCAAGGGTCACGACTACGCGGTTGCCGTAACGCGGTTAGCGCTCCAAATTTGTAAGTGATAAAGTCAAAAATACATACCAAGCACAACATCAGTATGCGGGAATAGCTCAGTGGTAGAGCACAACCTTGCCAAGGTTGGGGTCGCGAGTTCGAATCTCGTTTCCCGCTCCAAATTTAAGAAATATCTCAACGTTCTGTATGGCTTAACCTTTCCAAGGTTGAGGTCACGATCGAGCGTCGACCGCAAAGCGGTTAGCTGATATGAGTCTCGTTTCCCGTAACGCGGTTATCGCTTCAATTTCAAGAAATATCTCAACGTTCTGCATAGCTTAACCTTTCCAAAGTTGAGGCCACGATCGAGCGTCGACCGCAACGCGGTTATTCAAACCTAAGATTCCTCCAGGGCCTTTTTTGTGCTCTGTATATTATCAATTTCACTGAAAACCTGTGCACACATAAATAGCGCGTCAATAATCTGTACTCCAAAACAAAGTCCGTCAAAATGTAGTGCGCCAAAATGTAGCGCTGGCTGTCTCATGCGCGTTATTTGTGCACCATAGTGAATCATCTAGGTTTAAGGTAGACGAGATAAATCACTGAAAGTATTGTATTTATTATTTTGGCATAAGATTTGTAAAGAGCTTAGCGAGTTCGGGTGATTTTGCCCTCTCAAACAAATTAATTCTGACGACGGCGTCTAGTGTTTCTACTTTTTAGTGGAAAGACTGACGCCGTTTTTTTTTGTTTGTTTGAAAGGTCAAAATTAACGAAATACCCGAACCATTTTAATCACTGGCTAAACACATACACTTAAACGGGGTTCAAAATGGCTTATTTATTACCATCAGAGTTTGCCACCAAAATGGTAGACGCAGGGGAAGCAAAGATATTCATGTCAACACGAGATACCCTCATTCGTGCTTACATGGCAGGCGCTATATTGGCATTGGCAGCAGTATTTGCCATCACTATCGCGGTACAAACAGGGGTGTTTTTGATCGGTGCAATCTTGTTCCCGGTGGGTTTTTGTATGCTTTATCTTATGGGCTTTGACTTACTAACAGGTGTATTTGTCTTGACGCCATTGGCACTGCTCGATAAACGGCCCGGCGTCACCATTCAAGGTGTATTGCGCAACTGGGGATTAGTCTTTATCGGTAATTTCTGCGGTGCGTTAACCGTTGCTATCATGATGGCGTTTATTTTTACGTATGGTTTTAACACTGACCCAGGTGCTATTGGTAAGAAAGTCGCATCAATCGGCGAAGCGCGTACCTTAGGTTACGCTGAGTTTGGTACTGCTGGTTGGTTCACTATTTTCATTCGCGGTATGCTGTGTAACTGGATGGTGTCATTAGGCGTGGTGGGTGCAATGATCTCAACTCACGTAAGCGGTAAAGTTATCGCCATGTGGATGCCTATCTTCTTGTTCTTCTTTATGGGCTTTGAGCATTCCGTGGTTAACATGTTCTTATTCCCTTTCAGCATCATCTTAGGTGGCGATTTCTCGGTGATGGATTACCTAGTATGGAATGAAATTCCAACGGCCCTTGGTAACTTAGTCGGTGGTTTAGCCTTTACTGGATTAACCTTGTATAGCACGCACGTGCGTACCGGTAAAAAACGTGATTTGCCTTATAGCAAACGCTCTGACGTAGCTGCAAGCTCAGTCGCTGAGCATGCATCTCGCTAAGTTAACAGTCGGCCAGCAGTCTATTGCTGGCCTTAAATCTGTTAATCAAGATTACTGTGGTAGTCACAGTGCGAACGATGCCCAAGGTCGATTAAAAGGCCAAGTATTAGCCATGGCCGATGGCATCGGTAGCAGCAGCGTTAGTCAAGTGGCGAGTAAAGCCGCAGTGAACAGTTTTTTACAAGACTACTATGCAACCTCTGAAGCTTGGTCTGTTGAAACGTCTGCTAAGCGGGTCTTGCAATCGATTAACGCTTGGCTGCACGGTTACACCAAGCAAAGCGAATTTCGCTACGATATAGAGAAGGGCTATGTTTGCACCTTCAGTGCCATCATCTTTAAAGAGCGTACGGCGCACATTTTTCACGTGGGGGATGCCCGCGTCTACTTATTACGTAACGGTGTGCTGGAACAACTGTCGAATGACCACCGCCAGTATGCTGCTCAAGGGCAAAGCTATTTGAGTCGAGCACTGGGCATGCATAGCCAGTTAGACATCGATTATACGAGTGTGGCACTTTGCCAAGAAGATGTATTCATTCTCTGTACTGACGGGGTGCATGAGTTTCTTCCCCCACAAGATTTATTAGCCTCTCTTGCATCAATTCAAACGCTAACTGATCCAGAGTCAATTAATGCGTTAGCAGGCGCTCTGGTTCAAACCGCGCTCGATAAGGGCAGTGACGACAACCTTTCTTTGCAGCTCGCCTATATTAGTGAATTAAGCCAAACCCAAGACAAGCCAATAACCGAAGGCATGCTCGCCTTGCCCTTACCGCCTGTACTACATGTCGGTGAGCAGTTGGATGGCTATAGAGTAGTGCGTTTATTGCATGTGTCTGCTCGTAGTCACGTGTATTTAGTTGAAGACGAGAGAACGCATAAGCAGTGGGTCTTAAAAACACCCTCTGTCGATTTGTCCGATAGCGATGAGTACTTAGAACGCTTTTGCCTTGAAGAGTGGATAGGCAGGCGTATTCATAACGCACATGTGTTGCACGTACCTCCTGCAGAACACCCCAAGCAGTATATTTACTGCGTCGCTGAATATGTTGAGGGTCAGTCTCTGAGCCAGTGGTTAACGGACAACCCTAAACCTGATTTAGAAGTCGTGAGAGGCATTATTGAGCAGGTGGCCAAAGGGCTACAGGCATTTCATCGTCTGGACATGCTGCATCAAGATATTCGACCTGAAAATATCATGATCGACAGAAAAGGCACGGTGAAAATTATCGACTTTGGCTCAACCACCGTCGCAGGCTTGCAAGAAGTCGGTCAAGGTTGTGGTAACAGTGAACTACTTGGCACCGCACTTTACATGGCGCCTGAATATTTTTTGGGTGACGTAGGGACATCACGTTCAGATATTTTTTCGTTGGCAGTATTGGCGTATCACATGTTAAGTGGGCGCTTTCCTTATGCTACTCATGTCGCCAAAACTCGTACCCGAGCACAGCAAAACCGCCTTATTTATCAGTCTGTGCGTGACGAAAACAGCCCGGTACCGGCGTGGTTGGATGCAACGCTCGCTAAAGCGTTAAAAGTGGACCCTTTCAAGCGGTATGCCGAGCTTTCAGAGTTTATACACGACTTACGTCGCCCCAATGCCGATTTTGTGCGCCAATCGAAGCCGCCCATTATTCAGCGAAACCCGGTGGCATTTTGGCAAGGTACGGCATGTGCGTTACTTATCAGTAACCTTTACTTCATTTATCTATATTTACAGTAATTTATAACTTAACCAACAACTTAAGAAACAAGTTAAGAAACAAGTTAGATTCTTATTTAGGAGAGAAACAATGCAAAGCAGAGAGCAAGTTACCCAAGCCATATTGGTCGCAAAAGTACAAAAAGGTATTACGTGGCAAGACGTCGCAGAAGCCGTGGGTCAGTCAAAAGAATGGACCACCGCAGGGTGCTTAGGGCAAATGACATTTAATTCAGAGCAAGCCGGGGTCGTGGCCAAGTTATTTGATTTAGACGAAAACGCTGAGGCGTGGTTACAGGTAGTGCCTTACAAAGGCACTTTCACGGAGGCGGTGCCTAGTGATCCGTTGCTTTATCGGCTATATGAGATGATCAACGTATATGGTTCGACCATTAAATCCCTGATCCACGAAGAATTCGGCGATGGCATTATGAGTGCAATTGATTTCTCAATGGACATTCAGCGAGAAGAAAATAGCGCTGGTGACAGAGTCAGCATTGGCTTGTCAGGTAAATTCTTGCCCTATAAATCTTACTAAATGAAGCAGCGCCTTGGGTGCATAACACCCAGGGCGCTTACTTAGCTTTCACTTCGTAGCTGATCTACTGTTTCACTGACGTATTTCGCCCCTGTTAGCACTTCTTCGATGATCGTCGCTGCTTCTTCAACTTGCTTGGCACTTTGCAAAGACTGCTGATGAATGTCGCCGATGCTGTCTTTCGCTTTTTGAGTCAGGGCACTGTTGTTTGTTACCAGTTGCTCAATACCTGCAGTTGAACTCACAGTGCGCGCTGCCAGCGTGCGTACTTCATCTGCCACCACCGCAAAACCTCTACCGTATTCGCCTGCTCTAGCTGCTTCGATAGCCGCATTAAGAGCGAGTAGGTTGGTTTGATCAGCGATTGAACTAATGGTCGTTACTATTTTTGATATTTCCTCTGAGCGTTTATTTAATTGCTCAATTAAATCAGTGGAAGTCAATGTACTGGTTACGATGGCATTCGATGTGTCAACTGTGCGTTGCAAGATCACTGCGCCATCTTTGGATATCTTAGCGGTCTGCATGGATGTGCTGTAGGCTATCTCTGCGGCTTCCTGTGTCGCCAGTTGCTTTTGAATGCGAGAAGTGATGTCGGATGCAATCTTAACAACCTTGATGACTTGACCTTGCGCATTCAACACAGGGTTGTAAGTGGCTTCTAGCCATATAGTGCTGCCATCTCGAGTGAGGCGATTAAACTGCCCACCTTTAAATGTACCTTGTTCTAGTTCGCGCCAAAAGTTGGGATTTTCTTGGTAGAAGTCTTCTGTACAAAACATGCGGTGATGTTTACCTACAATGTCTTTTGCACTTGCGTAGCCCATGGTGTGAATAAAGTTTTCATTCGCGCTGATGATCTCGCCTTGTGGCGTGAACTCAATTAAGGCACTGGAGCGGTTGAGGGCTTCAAAAATAGCGGTCTGACTATTTAAGTGCTCTTTTTCAACCGTGATGTCATTGGCTATTTTGACAATACGTACTATTTTCCCGTTTTGTTCGACTGGGAAATACGTGGCTTCAAGCCATATATCTGCGCCGTCCTTACGCTTGCGTAAAAATGTGCCGCTTGCACTTTCCCCTTGTGCAAGATTTGCCCAAAACGAGCGATACTCAGGCGAACCAGATTCCATCGCACTACAAAACATGCGGTGATGTTGCCCTTTAATTTCGGCTAAAGAATACCCAACCGTGCTTAAAAAAAGCGAATTTGCATCTAGGATCATGCCATTTGTATTAAACGAAATTGTGGCGCAATGGCGCTCCAAAGAATGGATAAAACAAGATTCGAAACTCTCTGGAATGGGAGTGTCTGCTTTTGCTGTTGAACGGGAAAAAAACATAGTCACCAACCTCTATTACATCATTAAATAATATGGAAAAATACTTACCCATCACTACTGGTGATGCTAAATGTTATAGTATATTAATACGCCTACTTTTAGCGCGTGTATTTCACCTAAATGCAGTTAAAATGGGGAGGTAAACCGATTTTGGTTATTTTCACTACTTTCCAAGGTTTGTGCAGTTTTTATACTTATAGAAGGCTCATTTCAGAGGGTTTGCCACGGAGTTGGCTCACTAATACACCAGATCTCCCTCTTCTAGAGCAGAAATAAAGGTGATAATGTGTAAAAAACTCATCAAGTGCAGGATGTATACATCATGAAAGTTATGAAATTTATCCGTTATCTAGTTTTAGCCTCTGGCTTGCTATTACCTTTTAGTGCTTTTAATCAAGCAGTTGCACAACAAAATTCGGTTGATAAATTTGCCCCAGGTTTCTATCGCACTCAGCTTGGTCAGTTCGATATTATCGCCCTTAATGATGGCACCGTTGATTTGCCTATGGATGCATTACTGCATCAAGACAGCAATACGACAAAGCAACAATTAGAAGCGGCATTTTTATCCGTACCAACGGAAACCTCAGTCAACGGTTATTTGATTGATACGGGTGATGAACTTGTACTCATCGATGCAGGTGCGGGTAACTTGTTTGGCCCCACATTGGGAAACATTACAAAAAGCCTAGGTGCAGCGGGATACTCCCCGAGCGATGTTGATCACATATTGATCACTCACTTACATCCTGACCACGTTGGTGGTTTATCAAAAGACGGTCAGCGAGTGTTTCCCAATGCTACGGTTCATGCGAACCAACGGGACATTGATTTTTGGTTAAGCGATAAGGAAATGAGTAAGGCGCCAGAGGCGAATAAAGGTTTTTTCCAAGGCGCGATGGCGTCTTTAAATCCTTACGTGAAAGCCAATAAGATCAGTGCATTTGACGCTAGCGAGCAAATTGTAAAAGGGATTAAGACTGATGCGACTCACGGTCACACGCCAGGGCACACATCTTATCTTGTGCAAAATGATGGTGAGGAAATGTGGGTTATTGGCGATCTTATTCATGCAGGGGCAGTACAATTCCCACATCCAGAGGTCACCATTGATTTCGACTCAGCTCCTGAGCAGGCTAAAAAACAGCGTGAACGGATTTTTTCTCTCGTTGCTAAGAGTAAAGCGCTGATGGCGGGGGCGCATTTGCAATTCCCGGGATTGGGTCATGTGCGTGAAACGAAAAGCGGTTTTGAATGGGTACCTGCGAATTATCGCCGCTTACATTAGTTATGTGCCAGCCTTGGTGAACGTTCGTAATCAAGGCTGGCTAATTAAAACACATGATCAAAATGCTTGATTGTTCACGTTTTTCTGTACGTGTACGCCGAGCCGCTTTGCCAATCGTGCAAGGTTGGCCCTGTCCATCTCTAATTGTTTGGCGGCCAACGTCCAATTGCCTTGATGCTCACTCAAAGCGCGGCTGATCATCTGAGCTTGAAAAGCTTCCGTCATTGTTTTAAGACTCTGTGCTTCGCCACTGCCTAATACCTCCCTCTCTTGGATTGGTTGATTCAGGTTGATATTTGGCGGCATTCCACGCTCAAAGTCTAAATCTTCTGTGCTAAGTGAGATAATGTTGTGTTGATTCTTACTGCGCGTTGCCTTCAAAGAGGCACGACTGATGACGTGTTCTAATTCCCTTACATTGCCAGGCCAAGAATAGGCAATTAGGGCCTGTTGTACGTCGTTTGGGATTTTTAGTTGGCGAATACCTAGCTTGCGAGCGGTCACTTCTAAGAAATAACCTGCGAGTAACAATACGTCATCTCCGCGCTCTTTTAGTTCCGGCACGTTGATAGGGTACACGGAGAGGCGATGATAAAGATCAGCTCTAAAACGCCCAGTTTTAACTTCTTGTGCTAAGTCTCGGTTAGTCGCGGCTACTACGCGTACGTTGACTGTTGATACTTGATCCTTTCCCACAGGCTGAATCTCGCCACTTTGCAACACGCGTAATAATTTACTTTGCACGCTTAAGGGCAATTCACCAATTTCATCTAAAAATATCGTGCCTCCATCGGCTAGTTGGAATTTGCCGGCGCGCTCTTTTTCGGCACCGCTGAACGCGCCTTTTCCGTGACCAAACAATTCACTTTCCGCCAAGGTTTCCGGAATCGAGGCACAGTTAACGTGCACCAAAGGCTGGGTTCCTCGATTAGAACGTTGATGCAATGTTCGGGCAACCAATTCTTTACCCACGCCTGTTTTGCCCAATATCAGCACCGTGTAGTCAGAGCCCGCGACCAACTGAATATCACTTTTAAGGGCGAGCATACTAGGACTATTGCCGATCAACTCACCACCATCTCGTGTTAGTGCTTCGTTCGTAAGTTCTTGCACTAAATCGTGTGCTTGTTGTGCGCGCTGTTCCAACCCACTCAGTTGCATAGCCGTTTTCAATGTGGCGGCTGACAGCGCAGTGATTAGCTGCAATGTACGTTCGGGAATTTCTGAAAAGGCTTCAGGGCTGAGACTATCAAGGGTCACGACGCCCATCAGTTGATTGTCGCTATACAAGGGCAAACCCATACACGAATGCACGGGTAAGTCGCCTTCTTTTGCGAGCAACAAGCCATCGTAAGGATCAGGTAATGGAGAATCTGATGCAAAGCGCACCGGCTGACTTCCTGAGCAAATGAGCGAAAGGCGAGGGTGATCGCTGAGGTTAAAACGCCGCCCAAGAGTATCGGTTGCCAGCCCTTGTATTGCCAATGGTTTAAGTTGTTCGCCTTGGTAGACCAACAATACAACTGCATCGCAATTAATTGCTTTTCTAATCGAGGATAGCAATCTGTCGAACCTATCTTCATTGGTGATGCTGTTGGCGAGATCTAATGCCACTTCTAACAGAAGCGTTGAATTAAGTTCCATCATAGGGGCTCCACTGGGCAATGCTGATGTGCATATGACAATAATGCCATTAAATGCATCAAGTCATAAAGACTTTTTCGAGTCGCTATGACTCACTATTTACTGAGTCGATATGACTCTTTATGACAGGGTTGATATTTAAGTGATTGATAATATTGTAGTTATTAATTGGCATTAAAGGTGCTATCTAAAGTGTATCTCTGCTGACGCAGGACCAAAACAGGTTTTGAGCAGCGCACTCTGGGGGCACTGATGAATAACGTTATCGCAAATGACATGACTAATACCCAAATGACCGACATAGCCACTTGTTACATGGACGTTGTCAATAACGAGAGTGTATCCAAGCGCTTTGGCGCATTGTTCATGTTTGCGAATATAACCTTATCGGTGTCTCTGGCATTGCTCATGGTATGTATCGCGGTGAGTTACCCCTTATCGCACTTTTTTTCAATGCCAATTCAGGTGGCAAGCCATCTTATGATCATTGTCAGCGCTAGCGTGCTGAAAGTCGCTTACGTGGTGCGGTGTATCGCGCAATATGAACAACATAAGCGGGTGCTCTAGATGACGAAAACAGCAGCATCGAAGAAGCGCGCATCGAGTCAATCAGCCATCCAATTTGCCCAACCCGCTGAGCCCTTGAGCAAAAAAGAAACCGCACTGGGGTTGCCTCAGGCCGCTGTATGGTCACTCGCCTTTCGGCCATTCTTCTTGCTAGGGGCGCTTTGGGCTGTCATTGCCTTGGTAGTATGGGCATTATGGTTTAGCGGGCATTGGCCACATTCTTTCGTATTGCCACCTTCTTTATGGCATGCCCATGAGATGATATTTGGTTTTGCCGCAATGATTGCCGTAGGCTTTCTGCTGACAGCTGTGCAAACCTGGACAGGGCTTCGCAGTGCTCATGGTGTATGGCTAATCATGCTAAGTGGACTGTGGATAGTCGCACGTATAAGTGGGTTATCCAGCACCGCGCCGTGGGGCCTAGGCCTTTTCATATGCAGCCAATTACTATGGTGGTTGGGTGTGATTGGATGCTTCAGTTATCAGGTTATTAAAGCAAGAAATACCTCTAATTACAAACTCATCGCCTTATTGGGCGGTCTGTTTAGCCTGAACCTCATCTTTTTTGCGCTCGTGAATGAGCAGGCCTATGTAATGGCGTCGCAGTTGGTACAAAGTGCGGTGCTCTTATTCTGTGTGTTAATCACGGTTATTGGTGGTCGAGTGATCCCTTTTTTCACTGCCAGAGCCTTAAACCGCGCGCAGGTAAAACACCCTAGGTTCGATTTAGTGCTGCTGGTTTTTTCTCTGCTGGCGGTTGCACTTTTTATCATTCAATTTTTTACTCCTGTTTCTACCCTTACTGCAATCGTTTTGATTGTACTTGGTGTCGGACATCTTTGGCGCTTGGGACAATGGTTTGCCCAGGGCGTTTGGGCGGTCTCATTGTTATGGTCACTGCACTTTGCATACCTTGCCATGGCTATCGGCTTGTCTCTGGTGGGGATAAGTTTACTGACTTCCTGCTTACCCTTAAAAGACAGCTTGCACTTAATCAGTATCAGCGCTATTTCGGCCATGATCTTAAGCATGATGTCGCGAGTGTCACTGGGACATACAGGGAGGGCGTTAGTCGTATCCCGCGGTATAAGTGCTGCATTTGCTTTACTTTTAGTCGCAGGTTTCGTACGTGTATTCGCATCGCTTAGCGAGCAGGTACTCCTTTTTTGGCAACTTAGTGCATGGCTCTGGTCAACAGCCTTTATTCTGTTTTTTGTGTATTACTGGCCCGTGTTAACCAAGGCCAGAGTCGATGGAAAACCAGGCTAAAAAGGCTATCTAAACCGGTATACAACGACGTTTAGTGACCACCATATTTTATTGTTTCTACTCACATCAACATCATTCACAGCAAGAGGTTTTATATGTTATCCGCTCAAACTATCGCCACTGTTAAAAGTACCATTCCCCTTTTGGAGTCCGCGGGCGTAGCCATTACCGATCATTTTTATCAACGTATGTTCCGTTTAAATCCTGAGCTGAAAAACATATTCAATATGGCGAATCAGGCCAATGGCCGTCAGCAATTTGCATTATTTAATGCGATCGCCGCTTACGCAAAAAATATCGATAACTTGAGCGCGTTAGGTGAGGTTGTTGAGCGGGTGGCACACAAACACACCAGCTTTTTTATTCAACCTGAGCACTACGATATTGTGGGCCACCACCTTATCGAAACGCTGCGGGAATTAGCCCCTGAAGCCTTTACCCCTGATGTAGAGCAAGCTTGGGTTGAGGCTTACGGCGCGTTGGCAGGAATATTTATCAACCGGGAAGAAGATTTGTATAACCTAACTGAAAAAGCGCACGGAGGCTGGTTAGGAACGCGACAATTTACAGTGCTAAGCAAAACGCCGGAATCGGCGTTGGTCACTAGTTTTGTATTATCGCCGGTGGATGGCAAACCTGTTGTAGGTTATAAACCTGGTCAATATTTGGGGGTCAAAGTACAACCGAAACACGTTGAGTTCTGTGAAATGCGTCAGTACTCGTTATCAGACAAACCTAATGGTGAAACATACCGTATCAGTGTTAAGCGGGAGCAGGGGGAAGTTAAGGGTTTAGTTTCAAATCATTTGCATGACTCTGTTGAGCAAGGTGACGTGATTGATATATTGCCACCAGCAGGCGACTTTTTTCAGAAGAACCAACATTTGCCTACTGTACTTATTTCAGCAGGCGTAGGCTTAACGCCGATGATGTCGATGCTGGAAGCGACAGTTGAGAGCCACCCAACGACGCCAATACATTTTTTGCATGCGTGTGAAAACCCAGAGCAACACTCCTTCATCAAGCGAGTTGCTGAACTTGAAAAAAATACACCACAACTTAGCACGCATACTTGGTATGCAAGCCAAGCACCTAAGGCTGACAGCGTCACTACTGGCTTAATGTCACTAGCGCCCCTTGGGGATGATTTGCCTATCAGTAGCGGTCATTTTTATGTTTGCGGCCCCACTGGCTTTATGGCATTTGTCAAAAAACAATTGCTCGAGTTGGGTGTTAAAGATGCACAGATCCACTACGAAGTATTTGGTCCACATAGAGACCTATAGTTTAAACGGCAGGCAGCAGTGTGAGTACTTCGTCATCCCTGAAGCCTGCTGCATCTTAAAAGTGTATTTGTTGAGAGCCATGAGGCGCTGCCCCTAACTCGATGCTGCGCTTGCTTGGCAATGAATCGCCAACGGCCAAGGTGTATGCACCGCTGGGCCAAACATTTTCACCGGCATCGTTAACTCTGTAAAGATTTTTTCCTTCAATAGTAAATTCAATTAAGCGCTTCTCATGTGCGCCAATGTGGACGCGCTTAAACGCTTTTAAATTTGTTATCGCTTCATTTTTCAACGGTACCTGAGGGGAAAGATACACTTGCACTACCGTTTCACCATCTAGGGCTGTGCTGTTTTTAACTTCAACACTGATGTTTATATTTTCCCCTTCTTGAGGAGCGCGCTTCGATAAACTGAGCTTACCAAACTTAAATTGACTGTAAGACAAGCCAAAGCCGAATGGATACAGAGGCAATTTTTTAAGGAATTTATAGGTTCTGCCTGTCATTGCATAATCATCAAAGGGAGGGAGATCATCAATTGTTTTTACGAAGGTGAGTGGCAAATGACCTGATGGGTTAGTATCTCCAAAAATCACATCTGCCACCGCATTGCCACCTTGCTCACCTGGATACCATATCCATAGTATGGCATCCGCCAATGGGTCTAATTCGCTTATATCCACTGGGCTTCCTGCAGCAACAACCAATATCAACGGACCTTTTTTGTTTTCCGCAAGTTGCTTTACATAATCGACTTGATTTTGGGGCAAGGTGATAGCAACCCTATCTCCTCGATCGGCAGAGGCTATTGCGTCAACTTCTTCGCCCTCCATATCGGCAGATATGCCTACTACAGCAATCACAGCATCGGCTGTTTTAGCTACTTCTGGCGCCCAATTAAGGGGGTTAATGTTACTGTGAAAAGGCAAAGCGCCTGCGCGGTAATTCAGTGACGAGCCTAACGATACTTTTCCTGCAATGCCTTCAAGAACAGTTACCAAGCTATCTGAGATACCGTAATAGTTGCCCATCAACATATCGGAGGAAGCCGCAAATGGGCCGGTGACATAAGGCACTTTAATATCTTTTGACAGGGGTAATACCTGTTTTTCATTTTTTAATAAAACAATCGATTTTGCCGCCACTTTACGCGCTAGCTCAATATGTTCAGGGCTGTGAATGACTTCTTGCCCTAGGGCATTATGCGGGTTTAACTCACTGGGGTCGAATAAACCTAAACGAAAGCGGATCATAAGCAAGTTTTTCAGACGCTGGTCAATTAATGATTGGGTAATAAGGCCCTCTTCAAATGCAGCTTTCAGGGATTTTTCATAGGTAAAACCGCAATTTAAATCGACCCCCGCGCGCAATGCGAGTGCCGCTGACTCAACGCCATTATGGGTGACTTTGTGTCCGCTATGAAAGTCGTGCAATGCGCCGCAATCTGACACAACATAGCCATTAAATTGCCACTTTTTCTTTAACATTTCCCCCAGCAAGAACTCACTTGCACAGGATGGCTGACCATACACCCCATTGTACGCACACATCACACCTGCGACTTTTGCTTGGGTCACTAGCGCTTCAAAAGCGGGTAAATAGGTCTCGTACAAATCCTTTTTGCTAGGCTCAACATCAAATTGATGGCGCAAAGACTCCGGTCCTGAATGCACTGCGAAGTGTTTGGCTACACCGGCAGACTTCAAATATTTGGGGTCGTCCCCTTGCAGACCTTTTACGAACGCAGTGCCCATTTGTGAGGTTAAGAAGGGATCTTCACCGTAAGTTTCTTGACCGCGTCCCCAGCGAGGATCGCGAAAAATGTTCACGTTTGGTGTCCAAAATGTTAGCCCGGCATATTGCCCTTGATTGCCTATCGACTGAGCTATGGCGTACTTGGCCCGCGCTTCGTCCGATATCGCATTAGCTACTTCTTGTGCTAATTCAGGATCAAAGGTGGCCCCGAGCCCAATAGCTTGAGGGAAGATAGTTGCCTTGCCGTTACGAGCGATACCATGCAGCGCTTCATTCCACCAATTGTATTGAGGCACCTCTAAGCGCGGTATCGCTGGAGTGGAATGTGACAATTGAGCTATTTTTTCATCTATTGTCATTGCGTTAACGAGCGCCTGGGCGCGCGTTTCAAAACTAAGTTCGGGGTTAAACCATATCTGTTGTTTTACATGGTTTATCTGTGCAGCACCTACCAAGTGGCAAGTGAACATTAGTACTGAAACAAGAAGCGTTTTAAGCATGATCAATCCTTTGCTTATGTAAGTAAGGGGAAACAGAAATATTCAACCTGAAAAAATTTGTTTTGCAATGTAAACATAGTTAAGGTTTATTGTATACTGTTAACAAAATGATAATCAATATGGTTGTTATAGAAAGACAAATTCGTGGTTAATCAAATTAAAGACCGTCACACAAAGTAAGAATTGTCAAAATAGAGAAGGGAGCCAACAGCGAATGGTATTCAGTCATCAAATTAATATGCGCAGCTTTAGGCTGAGGAGTAGACAAGGGGGCACTGTCATAATTAGCATCCTTTTATTATTGTTGCTCGATGTGAATGCCGAGGCGGCTGGGGATGGTAATAGGTTGGAAAGTACTAACCCAAATCCTAGAGGCAGCAATAAGGATGCACCGAACATCGTTCTGATTCTGTCTGATGATGCAGGATACGGGGATTTTGGCTTTCAAGGTAGCAGCCAAATCCGTACACCAAATTTGGACAAATTAGCCGTCCAAAGCACGGTGTTTACTCAGGCTTACGTTAGCGCAGCAGTGTGTGGGCCATCAAGGGCTGGCATACTAACAGGTAAATACCAACAACGGTTTGGTTTTGAGGAGAACAATGTACCAGGTTACATGAGTGATTCGGGCCTAACAGGGGATGACATGGGGTTGCCTTTAAACCAGCGCACCATCGGCGATTACTTGACTCACTTGGGCTATTCGACCGCGTTGATTGGCAAGTGGCATCAAGGTAATGCTGATAAATTCCACCCTACAAAGCGTGGGTTCGAGCATTTTTATGGCTTTCGAGGCGGAGCACGCAGCTACTTTGAATTTGGGCCAAATAACCCAGTTTCTTACCCTGAGGATCGTTTGGAGAGAGGTTTTGCTCATTATAAAGAATCACCCCATTACTTAACCCAAGCGTTGGCAGATGAGGCGATTGAATTTATTAAGCAAAACCAGAGGGAGCCGTTTTTCTTATTCTTGTCATTCAATGCGGTGCATACACCTATGGATGCCAACAAAGAAGATCTTGCTCAATTCCCCCAGTTAAGCGGAAAGCGTCAACAAGTTGCTGCAATGACGTTGTCGATGGATCGCGAAATCGGCAAAGTGCTGGCTAGTCTTGATGAATTGGGATTGAGCGAAAATACCTTGCTGGTGTTTACCAACGATAACGGCGGTCCCTCTGACACGAATGCTTCCGACAATACCCCGCTAAGTGGCACCAAAGCCAACCATCTTGAAGGGGGCATTCGCGTTCCCTTTTTGATGCGCTGGCCAGCAGGCAATATTGGGCCTAATACCTATCACGAACCTATCAGTACTCTAGATTTGCTACCCAGCTTTTACGCGGCAGCGGGCGGTAAAAAAAGTGCGGTAGCCGATATAGACGGCACTAATTTACTCCCTTATGTGCGCGGTGAAATCACGATACCTCCACATCAGACCTTGTATTGGAAGAAAGAAAACCGAGGCGCGATTCGTCACGGAAATTGGAAGCTACTGCGTTTCCCTGACCGTCCGGCAGAGCTTTACGATCTGAGTCAGGATATTTCTGAACGTCATGATCTTTCTGCAACCAACCCTGAGATCGTGAAGGATTTATATCGGCGACTATTTACGTGGGAGCTCTCACTAGAACGCCCACTTTGGCAGCTAAAGCGTGAATACGAAGGCGCAGCGATGACTCGTATGGACAACTTCCGTCAACCCACCTTACAGGACAAGCACTAGCATGCAGAACTACTTACCTATTTTACCGATCCGCCAAACATCGAATTCGATGCTACGGTTTAACCTCTTTTCATTATTGTTTGTGGCTTTGTGCTTGGCGGGTCTTGTATTTAGTAGCGACCTTGCGGCGCAAACTAAGAGAACTCACAAGTTAGTAGCAAAGGAGCGGCCAAATATCGTGGTGATTTTAGCCGATGATTTAGGCTACGCAGATTTAGGTTTTACCGGTTCGAAAGAAATCTTTACCCCGAATATTGATGCCTTGGCTAACAATGGTGTGGTGTTTAAAAATGGCTATGTAACCCATCCATATTGTGGCCCCTCGCGAGCAGGATTACTAACAGGGCGTTATCAGGCGCGCTTCGGCATGGAAGTAAACGCAGCCCACTCTCCTGACGATCCGTATATGGGCTTACCGGTCGAAGAACTAACGTTCGCCAAGCGCATGCAACAAGCAGGCTACAAAACAGCGGTCATGGGTAAGTGGCACATGGGCTCACATCCTAATTTTCATCCTAACAATCGTGGCTTTGACGAGTTCTTTGGCTTTTTAGGTGGTGGGCATGATTACTTTCCGGAGTCGGTTAAAGTGAGTAGTGCTGAGTACAGTATTGCGTTGTCACGCAATGGTAAGCCCGCTCAGTTAAACGAGTATCTTACAACGGCCATTAGCAAAGAAGCTGCACGCTTTGTATCCGCTACTGAGCAGCCATTTATGATGTACGTGGCCTATAACGCTCCGCATTCTCCTTTACAAGCTACCGAGCAAGATTTGGCCAAATACCAGCATATCGCCGATTTGGATCGCAGAACCTATGCCGCCATGATTGATTCTATGGATCAAGGCGTTGGGCGTATCGTTGCCGCCCTTAAACAAAGCGATAAGCTGGATAACACCTTAATTTTCTTTCTGTCAGACAACGGTGGCGTGTATCCAGAAGAGTGGATGCCAGATTCAGATTGGGCGAATAATGCCCCCTTTCGCCGTGGTAAAGTGAGCCTAACCGAAGGCGGCGTGCATGTGCCATTTATTGCCCACTGGCCAGCCGGTTTTAGCTTGAAATCCGAATATTCCGGATTGGTTTCGTCTTTGGATATTGCTGCAACTTCGTTGGCCTTAGCGGGAGCCGACGTGAGTCAGGCGAAGTTAGACGGAGTAAATTTACTGCCCCATATTAACGGTGAAAACCCCGCATCACCGCATCCCGCGTTATTTTGGCGCTTAGAAGAAGCCAGTGATTTGTGGGCTGTGCGTACCCCTGAATTCAAGTACTTGAATCAACCATTGCCAGGAGTCGGAAAGAGCTTCTTTGATATGCAGACTGACCCATACGAATCGCACAACCTAAATGGTGCTATGCCCAAAGAACAGTCCGAGCTTGCCACGCTATGGAATGAATGGAACAAGTACAACAAACAAAATATATTACTGCAAAATGAGCCTTACAAAATGCGCCGTGCTGAATTTTACCAAACGCTATATCAAGCCCAATTAGAGAAAGCGTTGGCAGCCGAGCTTCAAGCGATTAAATAAACTTACTACTTTTTAAGGCTTACCAGCCCATGGTAAGCCTCTAACCCTTAATCGATCGTTTTCTATCTATTCTATCCTCTGATTTATGTCTGAAAAGCGCGTTCAACTATCTTCGTGTACTTTGCTGAGGAGTTAGCGCGCTCTATCATGCGCTCGAACACGCAATTCGGTGCTGGAAATAGTGGTGCAAGAGGAAACTGCTTAGTGAAAGGTGAATAGTTATGCACGATTAACCACTTATATTTGGTGCGTATTCCAGTTTAATCCACTTTATTCGTAGCTAAACCTCAATATTTGCAAAGATTAGTTGAGTTTCATTACACAATGCATCATTAAGGTGCGCTTTAAATTTATCGCGATAGAAAACCACAATTAGTGCATAAATATCTGTATAACGCAGATTTTCGGCGCTTTTTTCACTCGGACTATGCACTAACGTATCAGAAAAGCAGGCATGAAACCTGCTGTGCTAGCTGGGATTAACATCGAATTACGCAACTGTTCACAATTAAAACCGTTCACTACAAAAAAGAGAAACACATACATGGCGATCACTAAACGCTTCCTAACAAAACACACATCAATTGCTTTGGCAGTTTCAGCCACGTTTGCACCAATCCCATCGGTTATGGCGCAAAGCGCAGAGAATGGAATTGAAACTATCGAAGTCACAGCGACACGCCGCGCTGGTTCATTGCAGGAAGCACCGTTGAACATTACCGCCCTGACTTCTGATACCTTGGCTGAGCAAAATATCGCCGACTTAGACGATGTAGCCCGCTGGGTTCCGGGTTTAACCATTACTGATCAGGGCGGGCGTAATGACTCTCCTATTATCGTACGTGGGTTAAATACCAACTCTTCAGGCCCAAGTTCAGACGGCGGCACCGTATCAACTTATGTGGGTGAAATTCCCCTATTCATTAATATGCGCTTGAACGATATTCAGCGCGTTGAAGTATTAATCGGTCCACAAGGTACCCTCTACGGCGCCGGCACCCTAGGCGGAGCCATTCGTTATTTGCCTAATAAGGTAGAGTTAGATGTTACCTCTGGTGAAGTCACAGGCAATGTGTTTAGCGTAAATGAAAGCGATAGTGTCGGTGCAGAGGGGGGCTTTGTTTTCAATACCCCTTTGATTGAAGACGTGCTTGGCGTGCGTATGTCGCTAAACAAATTCCATGATCCCGGTTTTGTTGATTATAACTACCTAGTGCGTGAAGGTGGGGTTTCCATTGCTGATCCTGATTGGACAGATGCAAGCGATGTTGACAGTAACCTGCGCTCGAAAAAAGATGCGAACGGCGAAGATACCCTTTCAGGCCGCGTTGCCCTGCGCTGGACACCCACCGAAAACATTGACGCCACACTGACTTATATGTATCAAAAGCAAGAAGTGGAAGGGCGCTCTATTGTTCATTACAACGGATTATCGCCAGATAATGGTTTGAATGACATCATCGGAAAGTACGAATCAGCTTATCGCTACGAAGAGCCCCGTGAAAAAGAAGACGACTTGCTCAGTTTAGAGCTCTCCGTTGATTTGGGGTTTGCTGAGTTGGTCTCCGCAACAGGAAAATCCACGTTCGAAGCGGTTGGTCAGCGAGATCAAACCGATTTATTGATCCGCCTTGCCTATAGCTATGAAGAGTTTCCTGCGTTTTCGAGTTACACCAGAGAAGAAGACAATCGAGATATCTTCACTCAAGAGCTACGTTTGGTATCTAAAAATGATTCTGACCTAAGTTGGATCGCGGGTGTTTTTTATAACAAGATTGAAAGCGACGGCAGAAGCTTAGAGTTCACGCCGAACTTCGATGAATATGCGATAGAGACGTGGGAAACAGGAGGCAATTTACGTACTGATGATCTCGAATACATATCGTTTGATGAAACAGAAGTAACTGAAAAAGCCCTGTATGGGGAAGTAAGTTATGCGGTCACTGAGCAATTAGATATCACCTTAGGGGCTCGTTTTTATCAATACGATTTAGAAACCGCATCTGACGTTGATTTACCTTTGTTGTATACCTCTATTTCGGTTGAAGAAGGTGCAGAAGACTTTAGGCAAGGGGATGAAATTATCTTGATCCCCCTTGAAAATGAAGCCGACGACAGTGGGAGTTTGTTTAAGTTTAACGCCAGTTATCAAATCACGTCTGATGCGATGGGGTACGTTACGGTCAGTGAAGGCTTTCGTATTGGTGGTTCAAACGGTGTGGGGGCTTGTCCTCCTGACTTATCAGGGGATACACAAGAAGTCTGCGCTTTGCCCAACGAGCAAATTTACGCACCTGATACCACAACCAATTACGAACTTGGCTTAAAAAGCACATGGCTAAAAAACAGATTCCATTTCAATATGGCATTGTTCAACGTGGATTGGGATGACGCTCAAGTCACGGGCACCACGGAAAATGGTCAGCAGACTATTTTGGTTAATGCCGGCAAAGCTAATTCAAAAGGCGTTGAGATGATGTCACGCGCAATTTTTAGCGATGAATTCAGTGCCTATGCCACTTATGCTTACACCAAAGCTGAATTGACCGAAGATGTAGCTCAGTTGTTCGATGACTCTGATGGCCTTGACGGCGATCGCCTACCAGGCTCGCCGGAGCACCAATTCTCCCTTGGAGTTAAATACTCTACAGAAGTGTTTGGCGATAAATTATTAGATGTGACCTACGGCCTAACGGCGCAAAGCGATATTTACTCAAAAATAGGCCTGCACGAATCAGGTGAAGTGATATCGGGATATGCGCTAAGTAATTTAAGCGCGTCTTTGTCTGACGAAGATTGGTCGGTCACCCTTTACGTGGACAACCTCTTTGACAAATACGCCGTGAGCTCATCACGAAATGATTTGGGTGATATTGGTTTGGCGGTAGCCCCTGATACTAACTCGAACCGAGGTGATATATTGCGTTACTATGGTCATTACTTAGAGAGACCGCGCACGGTCGGACTTAAATTTAACTATCAATTTGAGATGTAGTTTAGGCTAAAATTCTTAATGCATAAAAAGGGCACTCAGTGCCCTTTTTTATGACAGAACAAAGCAGCCCAGTTCCATATAAAGTGACAAGAAACCTATGCTAGACATTAAGCAACTGCATCAACAAGCCATTTATGCGCTTAATCAGCGTGATTTTGCTAAAGCCCATAGCGTGTGCGTACAGATCGTGAAACAGGATCCATGCGATCACGATGGTTATTTTTTATTGGCTATGATCAACCTCGAAGTCGGTCAAATTGCCAAGGCGATTAAGTTAATTGAAAAAGCGAATGCCATCGCGCCGCAAGCTGAATACTTTGCCTATTTAGCCAAATGCCATTCATTGCGCGGTGAATCACAATCTGTGCTTGATGCCACAGCAAATGCGCCTCTTGAACAGCTCAGCAAGCCCCTTGCGCTTGATACACTAGGCGTAGCACTTAGCCGAGTTGGCCAGCATGAAAAAGCATTGGGGTATTTCAGTAAGGCGTTGTCGCTAGATAAACATAATGCGCACTTTTACTACAACGCTGGTGTATCGAGTAAATTCGCAGGTAAGTTTGAGGATGCTAGAGCACATTTTGAGCGAGCCATTAGCATCGCTCCAGATTATCACCAAGCGCACTTTGCTTTGGCAGACTTAGGTGGCATCAGTGCCGATAACAATCATATTCCACGTCTTCGAGCCGCTGCGAAACGCACCAAAACGGTTGATGGTGCCATGCATATTGCCCACGCACTGGCTAAAGAATACGAAGGACTAAAAGATTACACTAGCGCATTTGATGTACTTGAAAATGCCAAAAGCGCGAAGCTGGCGAGTATCGGTTATGAATTTGCCGACGATGCCGCATTTTTCGATTGCGTAGAGCAAACCCAGCTCAAGGATTTAGACCGCGATTATTCTCAAGCGGGTGATTATGCTAAAGCGGGTGATAGCTCGCACCAGCCCATTTTTGTGATGGGTATGCCTCGTTCTGGCACCACGTTAGTTGAACGTATCTTAAGTAATCATAGTGAGGTGTTATCAGCGGGAGAACTACAAGATTTTGGCGTGGCAGTGAAAGAGTTAGCCAAAACGCCATCACCCACGGTGTTAGACGTAGAAACATTGCGCAAAGCCATGCAAATTGAGCCTGCAAAAATAGGCCAGCGGTATATTCAACGCACGCAAGCCATAGTGGGAGATACTCCCCATTTTGTGGATAAACTACCGTTTAACTTTTTCTACATTGGCCTTATTCGTCGCGCTTTACCTAATGCAAAAATCATTTGTTTACTACGAGACCCAATGGATACCTGTGTCGGTAATTATCGCCAGTTGTTTTCACTGAATAGCCCGTACTATGCCTACGCCTATAATTTGCAGAATATCGGGCGATTTTATAGTCGCTTTCACACGCTGGTACATCAATGGCAGGCCACGGGCATGGATAACTTCAAGCTACTTAATTATCAAGATTTGGTGCGCAATCCTGAGACCAATATTCGTGATTTACTGTCATTTTGTGGTTTGTCATGGCAACAAGAGTGTTTGCATGTAGAGCGCAATCAAGCCCCTGTGTCGACGGCCAGCAAAGTCCAAGTGCGACAACCGATCAATCAATCCTCAATCGGCCGCTGGAAGCATTATCGACAACACACTCAGGCGCTTGAAACCTTCTTTAAGCAACAGCAGATCCCATTTGAATCCTAAATCGCCTCTGTTTTAGCCACCGTACTTTTGGGTACTCGCCTTATATGACATACTTCGCGCCCCTGAGCATGCTAGTACGTGTGCTGTGAATCTATCAATGTTCGTATTTCATCCTTGGAGCCCTATGCCCGCCCTTAAACGTCTTGACCAGCTACTGAGTAATTTAGGCTATTGCAGCCGCAAAGAAGCCCGATACTTACTCAAAGACAAACGCGTTACCGTCAAAGGTGAATTCGCTAAATCTCCCGCGTTAAAAGTTGATCCTGCCACCGTGCGGGTAGACGGCGAAGCCCTTGATGCTCCTGATGGCATTCTCGTGATGCTGAATAAGCCCTTAGGTTATGTGTGCAGTCATGACAATAACGAGGGCATGCGTATTTACGATTTGCTGCCTGAGCGCTGGGAATTTCGAAACCCAAAAATAGTCAGCGTCGGCCGATTAGATAAAGACACCAGCGGACTTATTTTAGTGACCGATGACACCAAATTAGTACATCAGCTTACATCCCCTAAGCACCACGTAGACAAGGTGTATCAAGTGAGCGTAGATAGCCCGTTGCAAAGTGACATCATTGATTCATTCGCTAAAGGCGTGGTATTGGGTGAAGGGGCTGAGCAGTGCTTGCCCGCGAAAATAGAAACAATCAGTGAAAATGTAGCTAACGTGACGTTAAATGAAGGAAAATATCATCAAGTGAGGCGTATGTTTGCCGCTTGCGGTTATCACGTTGAAGCCTTGCATCGCAGTCAATTTGGTCAATATAGGCTGCAAGATTTAGCCCAAGGCGAGTGGCAAACGGTTGCTCCTCCAAGTGTAATTTAACGGCGTAATCATGCCTTTTCTCATATGAAACGCGTATTGATATTAAAGCCAATTTAACGAGCGAGATACTCGTAAAATGGGCTCCTTATATCTGAATTAGGCCGATTTATTTAAGCTGAGCGAAATGCTTACTCACCGCGCATTCGTACGCTTGATCAATCCCTGCGTACGCAGGGCCGAATACCGAAAGACCTTTCTCGCCAGTGAACTCCTTCGGCGCAGGTAAAATGACTACTGCCAAATTAGCCCCGACTTTGTGATAAGGATTAGTCACAGGTACATTGTTATCCACATCCAGTACACAAATCAGATCAGGAATGGTTACATCTACTACGCCATTTAAACGTGCCGCCATGTTTTCATTCTTTACATCAATAGCATACGTCGAGCCTTGGTACTGGCTGTGGCCTTGAATGTCGAAAGTACCTAAGGTGAATCCATCTTTGGTCTCAAAATGAAACTGGCTAACGTTGCCGCGAAACGCCACATAGCCACCGGCGCAATCGGCGATGGCATCGGCAATGTCATCTTGTTCTTGAACCGCTAAGCGAATAGCTTGACCGACGTTTAAGGCTTTGCTGATGGTGCCAGGAATCACTGCACCGCGAAGCTGTTCCACAGGTAAAGCGTGATCTATCGCTGCAATGTCATTGCGACTCACCATAGCAAGGGCGCGCACAACACGCTCAGCGCGTTGGTCATCTGCAACGTTTTCACAGATAAAGCACTCACCAAACTCATTGGCCGTCACGATAGGCGCGGCAGGCAAACCATTGAAATAATAGGTTGAGTGAGTGATTTCAGGCACGGCGCGCCCAGCGGGGTCGGCATCGATAATGTAACCGTCTGTCATGGCGGCTAGATAAAAGGAGATAGCCGTATTAGAGCCACCAAGCTCACAGCAAATAGTGCCGTAATAATCATCACCCGTCAGGGCTTTTAGGCGCTCATAGGCTGCTAACATGGGAATACCGCTTGCTCTTGGCAGAGCGGCATATTCTTGCTCTTCTTCCCCAGAAATAGCGGTTAGCGCACCTAGCATATAAGGTGTACATAGCTTTTCACCGTCTGGGACTTCATCGATGTCTACCAAAGTGAAGGTTTTACCCTCAGCAAAGGCGGCTTCAATGTAGCGAAAACCTTCGCTGAGCTCACCACCGCCACCGGTGCCAAGTACTGCGCAGCCATGTAATATGTCTGATATGTCTAACCGGGTTAACTGTTTCATGTTTAATCCTCTTTAGCGCTGGGGAAGCATTTACCCAGAGCAATCTGGTGTTTTTTTAGCTGCATAAATATTAGTGATGTGGCGCAATGTATTTGTTGGCAAATGGTTGGTTTACCCGCACAACTTGTTCGAATGTGTACGGGTAAACAAAATAATATTTCGTTTATTGCGGGTGTGATTCCGTTAACTTGCCGCGAGCTCTGATTTCGCTACGTGATAATAAGTAGTAGGCAGGCAGTGTGAGTAACACGGCATCAAAAACCTCAATCGTGGTGATAGTGATCCAGCCTTGATTTGACGCCATTGAGGTAGAAACGCCAATAAGCCATGCGATGATGGCACGTATATTCAAGCTTTGGTTGTGGGTAAGGTGTTGCAGGGTGTATTTTTCACCGCGCCTAACGATGAAAAAATCCACCACGTAAATGGCGGCGACTGGAGTGAAAATTATGGATAAACCAAACAAGAAATTGGTGAAGTTGTCCAGTAGATCAAATGACGCGACCACGGTGCCTAAGACGCCTGCGGCGACGATGCATTGCCATTCTTTAGATTTAGGGAACACGGCAATAATGCCTAGGCCACAACTGTAAAGGTTGATTACATTGGTGACGCAGCAAGAAATAAGCAATAAAAAGAATGCCAAACCGCCTAAACCCAGCACCAGCATCACAGATAGAATGTCGCTATCGGCCACAACAATGCCCGCAAAAGCCGCAACAACGTATACAAAAGAGTTGATCAGCAAGAAAGGCAGAAAAGATGCGTAAACGGTATCGATGGGTTTAGCGGCATAGCGGCTGAAATCTGGCATAAGTACCACACTCACAATAAAGCTACCGACGACCGCTGAAACCCCTTCGCCAAAGGTCAGTGAGCCGCTCATTATTTCGGGGGTAGGGTTGGTTTGGGCATAGCCAAAGCTCTGTACCAATAAATACACCACAATCGCAAATAAAATAGGCACCAATAGATTGGTGATGCGCTCTATGGTTTTAAAACCCCATATGGTTATCACTGTTATCAGCACACCAAATAGCGTTTCAAGCTGCCATGCCTCTGGGGCAGAATCAGTGTATTTAAGCAAAAGCTGCTGGCTAACTTGACTGAATAAATCGACGTTAATGCCATACCAACCGAGCAAAGAAACCACAAACGCAAAGTTAATGACGTTCGCCCCGGATGTACCAAACACAAATTTAATCGTCATGCAGGATGAAAAACGATTATGCATGCCAACAAGCCCAGTGACTGTGCCTAAAATAGCCAGTGCTAAACCACCCAGCAGAAAGGCGAAAATCGATTGCGCTAACCCCAATGCATCTCCCAGTTGTATACCTGTTATAAGCCCCGGCACGGCAAACGCCAGCCCGCCATTTATCATACCTATCCCAATGCCACTGACTGTTTCGCTTTGGGGCACTGGCGTTGTAGCATAATCGTTCAAAGAGGTTGCAGTTGCAGCGCTGTGTTTATCTGACATGTTTGAGTAACCTATAAAAGACAGCCCCTGATTGGGGCTGTTAAAAATGTTTAGCTGTGGCTCTAGGGATGCTAAACAGGTTTACGCTAAAAGTGGTATGCAGCTTCAATCCCGTAAGTGCGAGGTTTATTAGGCTGGCGAGCAAACTCTGTAACACCATCGTCTAATATAAAAATATCCTCGATCGCACGTTCATCGGTTAAGTTATTCACAAACAATTGAATTGTCCATTGTTCGCTGCGTAATCCTAGGTTGGCATTGATGAAGCGGTACTGAGACGAACGAATTTGCGGCTGGGTAATGTCGAATGACTTAGGCCCTTCCACTTGCAGTGACGCGCTTGAGGTGAGTGACCAAGTATCGTTTAGCTCAGTCAGGTAGTTGGCCGACAATGCTAAGTTGTAGTCAGGCACCCACACCATGGTTTCTCCCTCAAGCGAAGGCTGGCGTGAGAATGCTTTAATTTCAGAATCAATCAGGCCTGCGCTGAAGCGAATATCCAAGTTCTGTGTCGCTGCCACGCCGAGTTCAAGCTCAACTCCGCGGGTTTCAACACGTTCAATGGCGAGGTTTTCAAGCGTAAAAGTGCGTACATTGAATTGCGTGACTTGCGCATCATCTTGGTCGATCGCAAACGCAGCACCGTTTAAGGTCACCGAGTTTTCAAACAAGGTGGCTTTAAAGCCCGCTTCAATGCTGTCTGACACTTCTTTGTTGAATGTGCGGCTTATGCCTTCTGCTGGCTCATTGAATCCACCGCTGCGGAAGCCTTTAGAGTAACTTGAATAAACCAAAAAATTTGGCATTGCTTGGTAAGCAAGGGTGACCTTTGGCTGCGACTGGCTAAAGGTTTTTTGCGCGAAGGTGTCATCAGCAAAATTAGGATCAAACGACTCGCGTTTGTCTTGATCAAAACGTAAGGCAGTGGTCAATTCCAGTTTGTCGGTAATGTCATAGTTTACTTGGCCAGAAATAGCCCACGCTTTGCTACTGTTGTTGTCGGCAATAACTAAGTACTTCTCTTCGTCAGTGAAGTCGCTGCGGTTACGGGAAGCCCCGCCGGCAAAATCATCAAAAAAGCTCACAACTGTGTCCCGTTGCCTGTCTTGATAAAACAAAGATACCGCCCAGCGTAAACGCTGCTCACTTTGCGAGGTGAAGCGGCTCTCAACCGTAAATGATTCCACGTCTGACTCACCCGCAGTGCCAAAAGGAGCGCGAAATAAGTCCGCTTCATCGATAAAAGTGGCATCAGCAGAGTAGTCGCCGTCGTAGAAATGATCGTTCTTGGATTGACTGTAAGCTGTGATGAAATCAAAGGTACCCAATGCGTAATCCTGTGACAGTTTGGCACTTATCTCGAACACATCGCGCTCGTCGCGGTTTGCTATGTTTTGCGAGGTGTCGATGGAAAAATCTTCGATGATGTCAGCGGTCACACCTTGATAGTACGCAAATCCGGCCGTGCTGGTGGTGTATCTGCTTTTAATGTTTAAGCGGGTGTCATCGAATATATCAAATTGCAATTGTCCAAAGACTGAGTCCTCATCTAAGGCATCGGCCTCCTCGTCTAAAAACGTGTTATCGATTAAGCCGTCACTGCTTTTGGTATAACCGCCTACTCTCAAATAGGCGCTGTCTTCTTCGTTCAACGAACCGGATAATACACCGCTTAGATGATAGGCATTCCCATTACTGTAGGACCCTTTTACACTGCCTTCTAAGTCTTCAATGGGTTGTTTTGTGGTGATTAACACTGCACCGCCCACGGCTCCGCGACCATATAAAGCACCTTGGGCGCCGCGCATCACCTCAATGCGCTCAACGTCGACTAAATCTTGGTTGATAAATTCAATATCAGATGCGGTGACGCCATCCACCACGAAAGCAAGAGGGGGATCGCCCACTTGAGGTGTGATCAAGCCACGAATAGTGATGCGCGATAGACCAGGGCGGAAATTATCTAACTGCGTTAGGTTGGGTGTTAGGTTTGCTACATCTCTGAAATTAGCAATTCGTGCGCTTTGTATCATATCGGATGAAAACGCGGTGACTGAATCAGGCACCGATTGAATGGACTCTGTTCGACCACGAGCAGAAATAGAGATAATTTCTAGATCATTTGTTTGAGCTTGTACCGAGGCGCGGGAGTCAGTAACTTGAGCGTAAGCATGGGGAACAAGCGATAGACCAACGCATAGGGCAAGGGTAGATTGCATGAAGGGCTTTACTTTTTTGTGCATATTAACGCCTCAGTGGGAGTTCATTTTTTATATTGAGCCGTTCCAACGCAGCTCAAATTTTGAGTCGTTTAAGTTTCCACAATTGAAACAAAATAATATTTTGTTGTGCGTGCTCGTTTCAGGCATTATTTTTTGAACCCTTGACCATAAACGCTAGATTTTGTTTGAACAGCCTTTATCAGCCAGGATAAAAGGCAACCATCAGGTAGTGAAATGAAAAAAACGATTAAAATCGATAGTTACAACCGAAAAATTCTAGCAACACTGCACCTGCAAGCTGATTTAACCAATATAGAGTTATCAGAAATCGTTAACTTATCGCCAAGTGCCTGTTTTCAAAGAGTGAAGGCTCTCAAAGATGCTGGCTATTTTAGAGCTGCTCATGCTGACGTGAACTTAGATCAGTTATGTGAGCATGTGTTGGCCTATATTGAATTCACCTTTGACAATAACACTGCTGCCACTCGCAGACGCTTCGCCGCCGTCATCGAGAACATGCCTCACATTATGGATTGCATGCAGCTCAGTGGAGACGTGGATTATATTTCTTTGAGTTGTTTCCCGGATATTAAAGCGCTCAACGCAGCGTGCACTGAATTAAGTGATAACCCTGAATTGTCGATCAAACACATTAAAACCCGCATCGTATTAGACAGAGCCAAGTGGTTTTTGGGGTATCCGTTGGCGCACCTTAAATGGATTGATGAAAGCCCTGAGTTTTAGTGGGAGCGTGTGATGGAATTTACACACTCATCAAATCATTAATAATGACGATATATAGTGAAAGATGAAAATAGTTTGTACTGGGGTAAACTCAGCGCAAACAATAATAATATTGAATAAGCATAGACTAAGTGGAATAACCTTTGGCTATAAAAACAGGGCAAGACGTTGGTTAATATAAAAAAACTCAGTTCAAAAGTAATGGGTGTATTGATGGTTTTTGTGGCTGTACTTGGCCTCATCGCTGCACTGACTATCAACAATCTTAGTTCTCATGTAGACCAATATAGCGACTTACTGGAGCGAGAAGTAAAAGCAGCGCTGTTAATTGATACGGTGAACCTCACTTTTAAACGACAAGTGCAAGAGTGGAAAAACGTACTTCTGAGGGGGAAAGATAGCCAAAAACGTGAAAAATATTGGAATAGCTTCAGTGCACGGCACAAAGAAATTGAGCAGCAGCTGAATACCTTGAAGAGCATAGATGTCAGTCCACAAGTGCGCGAGCAGCTAAACGACTTTGCTTCAGTGCATTCAACCCTATACGACAAATACCAGCTGGGCTATCAAGCCTTTATTAATGCAGGTTATGACCCATACGTTGGCGATAAAGCTGTGGCAGGTATTGACCGAGCACCGACTAAATTGCTTGAAACCCTCAGTGCGCAAATAAGCAGCCAAGTAATATCGCAAAACCAATCCAAGAATAGCCAAGTAAGGCGCTCTTTATGGTGGGGAAGTGTCAGTTTAATTTCAACCATAGTGCTTGGCTTCGCCCTACTGTTGTGGAGTTTAAAAGCATTAGTGACTTCGCCTTTACGTAAATTAAGTGAGCATATTCATGATGTTAGTCAAGGCCGCCTTGCATCTCCTTTAATGTTTGCACGCCAAGATGAAATTGGCCAAATGGCTCAGTCAGTAGAAACATTGCGCGTAGACCTGTTGGAGATCCATTCAGGGCTTGGCGCAACACAACAAGATTTAGACAGAGTCTGTTTTAGTTTAGTCGACAGCGCTGGCGCCATCAGCCAGGGGGTTACGGAGCAAAATCACGGCACGGCCAGTGTGCAAGAAGCGGTGGATCAACTGTCGCAAGTGGCGCAAGTTATTGAGCAGCATGTTCATCACGCCGCAGATTCAGCGACAACAGCGAGTCGCTCAGCGGTCACCAGTATTGATGTTATGCAGCAAACCATTGAGACCATTTCTGGCTCGTCTAAGCAGATTGAAGACACCGCAAAAGTGATTTCAGCGTTAAACGAAGACGCGCGAAAAATAGGTACCGTATTAGACGTTATTCAAGGCATTGCTGAGCAAACCAACTTATTAGCCCTTAATGCTGCCATAGAAGCCGCACGAGCTGGGGAGCATGGTCGTGGCTTCGCTGTCGTGGCCGATGAGGTCCGTACACTTGCGGCTAAAACTCAGCAATCTACAGAAGAAATTCAGCAAATGATCGCAAATGTGCAGCAAGGCACCAGTGATGCGGTAAACGCGATTAGCCAAGGGCAAGACCAAACAAAATTCAGTGTTGATAAGGTGCTTGAAGCCGATGGTAATTTGAAAGGAGTGACCAACGCAATTGAAGATATTGCAGCAGTGAATCAACATATCGTTGAGGCGATTGCCCAACAAAGCATCGTGACACAAGACATACTGCGCCATTTGAATGAGCTAAGCCAAATAGCGAAACTCAACGGTGAGCATGCCCAATCGTGCGACGAAGATAACCTGACCTTGATGGATGTCAAAGATCGGATGGCTGGCATCATTAAGAAGTTCGTTCAATAGCCCTAAGCTTAAAAGCAGCCTTGAGCCAATACACAGCCTTGAGCCGATAAATCACGAGGGAATGCCCCAGCGACTTTGCTCTGCGTTCTCTCTATTTGAAAGGGAACAACCATTACGACACAGTGACGGCTTAATCAAAAACCGCTGGACGCATTCTGAGACGGGCACTGATTAATGCGGATGGGTATTATTACCTCGAAATGCAATTGGTGGGTGATCCTCTATTCACTTTAAAAACGTGATAAAATTTAAGTAAATCAAATAACGCATGCAGCTTTTATATTACCCTAGGCTGCTTCATTTTCTTCTCGAGACCCACTTATGCTCAAAAAAATTATGCTACTGGTCGTCCAAGGCTTGTTAGCTGTGGTGCCTATTACGTTGACTGTTTATGCATTGTATTGGCTGGTAACAACCGTGGAGTTGGCGTTAACGCCGATCATACCTGCTCAATGGTACTTCCCAGGCATGGGGTTAGTGACAGGCATTGTGTTGTTGTTTTTTGCAGGGTTATTAGTCAACGCTTATGTGGTTAAAGTACTACTGCATTGGGGCGAGCGTGTTTTCGAGCGCATTCCATTAGTAAAAACTTTTTATGGCGCCATTCAAGATGCCGTAAACCTAATCAATGTGGGTAAGCAACAAAAGATGCAAAGCGTTGTGTCGGTACAAATTAGCGACAGTATTGATTTAATTGGTTTTGTGACCAATGCCGAAGGTGGAAAAACGTTATTTAACGATGCGCAAAAAGTCGGCGTTTACATTCCTCTTAGTTACCAAATAGGTGGCTATACCTTATATATAGACAAAACTAAAGTAACCCCACTGGATATAGACGTAGAAACTGCTATGCGTATTGCGCTCACGGGTGGCAGCCAATCCAAGAACGAAAACGGATTTAAAAAGCAAAAACTCCCTCAATAATGACATCTCTACTGGTTACTTTTTGTACTAAAGGTTTGGGTGGTTAACGGAGTGTCTGTAAAAGCAGGCATTTCATGTCAATTTTAGCCATTTTTAGGTAAATAAACCTCTCTGCTTCCAGCCCCCGTAAGAATTGCACACCCGATGCAATAATTTCCCACAGTTCTGAAAGGCGCGGCTGCGCTGGTGATACACCATTTATTGTAACTCATTGCCATATATGGTTTTTCTTATTATTTACCGCGCTGGCACAGCCATTGCTTTCACTTAGTCAAGGATGCAAATAAACACCTATGCATTTGCGAGAACCTTCTCATTGGATTTAGGCACAGCGCAAAACGTTAACCTAAACCCAAAGGTGTGAACTTAGCCACTCGGTTAAACGACCTAACAACGTAAGGGGAAAATCATGGAAAATGCAAAAACAACGACAGCGAATACTAACTCAAAAACGGATTCGCCAGTTTCGAAAAAAGCGCAAGAAGCATTGCACGACTCTGTAGATGCAGTAGCAGATAAAGCGTCTAAAGCGGAACGTTCTGTGCGTGACACAGCGCAGCGCTCTGCAGAATCTCTGGGTGAAGCGCAAGAGAAAATGGTCAAGCAGTGGAACGGTTCACAAGTGCGTAAATTCGCTACTGAAAACCCAATTGCCACCGTAGGCATTGCGTTTACCGCCGGTATGCTAATCACTTCGCTGTTGCGTAAGCGCTAAGCGAATGGACATGCCTAACCCGGATAAGCCTCGCACTGCTGAAGAAGACAGCCAACAGCACGGTGAACTTATAAAGGAAATTATCGGGGCCGCTACGGATGCAGGCAAACGCTACCAGCGACAGCTATCGTTAGCCAAGACCTTAGCCGGGCGTGAGTGGAAACTCTCTGCCCGAGCCATGGTGTTGGTGTTGATTGGTGTGCTGCTACTAACGGCAGTCAGTGCAACCTTGTGGATCACTTTAAACGCTATGTTGGCGCTGGGGCTTATCCAACTCAATGTGCATTGGGTGTGGGTGGGCAGCGGCGTGATTCTACTCAATGCCGCGGTAGCCTTTGGCATAGTAATGACCATTAAAGCGCTGCTTAAGCACGTGAGTTTATCCCGGGCATGGGACGCATTGACATTGTCAGGCACGAAGGCTTCAAAGGCTAAGTCAGATGACAGTAAAGCGGCTCAAAGTATGAATACTAAGCACCATTTTCAGCATTAATCGCGACCTAGATAGGGACGCTCAAGGAGGCAGATGATGTCAACTGACAGTAATTTTGGTCACTCTATCAGCCGACTCTTATTAGGTCGACGGTTAACAGATGTTGAAAGAGCAACGTCAGATGCGTTTGAAAATCAACAGATGATTTTAGCGCGAAAGGAACAGGTTGCT
Organism: Paraglaciecola sp. QJM3NY_14; assembly: GCF_056173245.1. Lineage (NCBI taxonomy): Bacteria > Pseudomonadati > Pseudomonadota > Gammaproteobacteria > Alteromonadales > Alteromonadaceae > Paraglaciecola > Paraglaciecola sp. QJM3NY_14. The sequence goes on along the minus strand of NZ_CM149664.1, from coordinate 4,069,044 downwards.
AGTGCGACCAAAGAATTTTGTAGATTGCCATTAACACCTGTAGGGGCATTTGCTGCAGGTGCTGCAGTGGGCATGACAGGCTCTAAGCCCGCATCGGTGCCACTGATAATGCGCATCGTTAGCCTAGTTAATCTGGCTTAAAAACAGTTTTTTAGGAGTCACTCAACTCACCTAAGGCAATATTCCTCTGCCGCTTTTCGGTGACTCCTTTTTTATTCCTTGTGTGAGCTGGCTTGCCATCACGATTAGTGGGCGAGCCAGCTCCAACGTAGAACAGTTCACCTCCAATATTTTAAACAGCCGACGTCAAGTGCACGGCCGGATTGGAACCCATACCATAATAGATAACATCACTTCCTATCTAACAAGCTAACGTGGCTAGACTTCTGTGTGGGGCAAGAGCAGCTGAGGGCATGCGAAGCTTGAAAGCGTTAAACGAAAACGGCGGCTCAAATTGGCCGCCGTTGTTATATGAAAGTTCTGCTTACTCGTTTTAAAGTGAGCCGATTACGCCTTCTCTGCGCTTATCTGCTGCACCTTCTAGGCTGCCATCAGGCTGGCGCATAATCACACTTAAACCTGAATTCTCACCTTTTGATGCATCAACGTCGAAGCCCATGTCTTTCATGGCTGAGATGAGTGAATCGGGCGCAACGTCTTTTTCTAAACGCACGGTTTTGCCTCTGGCAACCATGTTTGGTAAGTCAACTGCGGCTTGTGGACTTAGGCCCCACTCGAACACGCCAACCAAGGTTTTCACTGTGTAAGCGATAATGTTGTTGCCGCCAGGAGAGCCGGTTGCTAACAAAAACTCGCCGTTTTTGTCCAGCACGATGGAAGGTGACATAGATGAGCGCGGGCGTTTATTTGCCGCTACAGCATTGACGATAGCATTGCCGTTCTTATCATGGTGCTGAAACGAGAAATCCGTTAACTGATTGTTTAAAAACATACCGCCTACCATGCGCGTGGTACCGAAGATACTTTCAACGGTTGCCGTCATAGACACCACATCGCCTTTAGTATCCACAATGACAAAGTGGGTCGTGCCGTGCACATCTCGGGTCGCGTCAATACCGGCTGTTGTATTTCTGGGTGTGTCGTTATACGCCCAAGGGTCGCCTACTGCGTAAGTCTCAGGGGTTGCCTTATCAGAGATCAAGGTGGCTCGTTTTGCCAAATATGCTTTATTCAACATGCCGGTTATGGGCATATCGATAAAGTTAGGGTCGGCAATAAATTGGTCTCTGTCGGCATAGGCCAACTGTTGAGCTTGAGCCAAAACAGCCCAATTTTTCGGATCTGTGGGGCCAGCAGCACTCGGGCGCGGGCCGTTTTCTAAAATACCCATGATCATGCCTACAGCCAACCATGAAGACGGTGGCGGTGCGCCACAAATTTGCGTATCACGGTAATCCTGACACAGTGCGGTGCGCTTAACCGGCTGATAAGCTGCGATATCTTCAGCCGTTAACGAGCCCGCTCTTGGCTGCTGCTGCACCATGGCAGCAATCTTTTTAGCAATATCACCGTGGTAAAAGTCGCTTGGGTCATTAGCGATGATCGCTAGTGTTTTCGCGTACTCAGGGTTTTTCAATAAATAACCCGTTGGATGAGGCTGGCCGGCGTCATCAAAAAAATAATTATGCGCATCTAACGGGCCTTGGTCACGGGAGCTGGGGATATATTTACCAAATCGTTCGAGCATGCCGTGCAATCGAGGAGATATTTCAAAACCATCGGTAGCGAGTTTACTGGCATAGCTGAACAAGCTACTCCACTCTAAGGTACCTTGGTCTTTATGGGCCATGGATAACATGGCGACGATGCCAGGTACGCCGGTGGATAAGCCGCTAGTTTTTGCATCGATATACGACATTGAATCGCCGTTTTCAAGCATGAACATATCAGGCTTAGCACCACTTGGTGCACTCTCACGGCCATCGTAAACTGCGATTGATTTTGTTTCGTTGTCGTAATGCACCATAAATGCACCGCCAGCTAAGCCAGAGCTTTGCGGCTCAACAAGACTCAATACTGATTCAATGGCGATAGCCGCGTCGACCGCTGAACCACCAGCGCGCAATACTTCTAATCCTGCGGCTGTAGCGTGGGGGTTAGCAGTGACCACCATGGCCTGCTGTTGAGGCAGTGCTGCTTTTAATTCTGTTTGGTTCTCCGCTGAACTACAACCCCAAAGGCTGACGGATAACACCCCGAAGGCGAGTATATGAAACTTCATTGATTGTTCCCGATAGTTAAAATTTGATAGACAAATGATAGTGAAATTAAAGAGGCGAGAATCACTTTTGAAACGTTTCAAAATGCGCAGTACACCCAAAAGGCGATACTCATAAGATGTATCACCCAGTATTTTTCTATCACAAAAAAGCCCTTGCTGACAATGGGCTTACAAAAATCAAACCTAATTAATCCCTGAACACACAAATAAGCGTTTAATTTTGGACATGAGCAGCAAAAAACGCCTTTCGCATTGTCGATTTGTCTTATGCTGGAGTTCAGGATAATGTCAGCTCATTTAGACTTAAGGAATCATTTTATTATGTCGATTATGCACTTATATATTTACGACCATTGCCCATACTGTGTTATGGCACGTATGCCTTTTGCTATGAAAAACGTATCTGTCGAACTAACCGTGTTACCTAGCGACGATGAAGCAACACCGATAGCCATGATAGGGGTTAAAGCCTGCCCAATTTTGAAAAAGCCTGATGGTAGCTTTATGCCTGAAAGCATGGATATAGTCAGCTATATTGACCAACTTGACGGCAGCCCGATATTTTCACCCTCAGCGAATCGAGCAGACCTATCGGCTTGGTTGAAAGACGTCAACTTATTAATGAAGCAACTACTTTACCCAAGGTGGGTAACCTCACCAGTGAAGGAGTTTCAAACACAAAGTGCGATAGATTATTTCACTCACAAAAAAACCAAGGAACTTGGCTCTTTTGCTGAGGCATTGGCCAATAGCAAATCACTCATCAAAGCATTTGAAGATAAGTTAGGGGAGTTGGCGCACATGTTACACAGCGAAACAGGTGTGAATGAGCAGCTTTCTATTGACGATATAACCTTATTTGGCCGATTACGGGGCATCACCTTAATTAAAGGGCTAACAATACCGCCAAAAGTAGGCGCCTATCTAGATTACTTTTCAACAACCTGTAAAATTCCTCTGTTTTACGATGTCGCGCAATAAAAGAACGTAATAGCGCGGCGCACTAACAAAGCGCCATACAACATCTAGCTCAGCGCTTCTGATACTTCATATAAAAACCTTATTGGTAAGAGGATTATTTTTTGCATCATGTAATATCCAAGGCCGCGCTGTTCGCACTGAGTCTTTTGGCTTTGAGTAGCTGCTTCAATATGCCAATGGCCTCCCCAAAAAATATCTGTCACATCATCTACGATGCCGGTAGTAGCGGCACGCGTTTGTTTGTATACGAAGAATCAGGTACAAATTTAATTGCCCATAGTGGCCCAAAAGTGCGGGCTATTGCCGACCCATTGCGCGGCATTAACGAAAGCCAAGTGACGGATATCGATAGCATTGTGAGTGACGTTATCAGTACATTAGATTTAATCAAAAGTGATGGCGACCTACATAAAGGGAAACCCCGATGGGTAGGATTCGACTGGGTGAATCAATGCAATGTTGTATCAGCAAGAATATATGCCACGGCTGGTATGCGTATTGCGGAACAATCTAATCCCGAAGGTAGCCTCATCATGTGGCAAACCTTAACGCAAAAGTTAGCTGAAAAATTTGGCTCAGAGGTGTTAATTGAAACGAAAACAGTCACTGGATTCGAAGAGGGATTGTTTGCTTGGTTAAGTGTGCAAGACACATATATCGCAACCGATTTTGGGATTGTTGATATGGGCGGCGCCTCATCACAGGTGACGTTTGCGTGCCCAGATTGCTCACTTGCTGATGATGCGGTTAAGAAAGTGAGGTTAAATGGCAAACCCATACAGATATACAGTTATTCGTATCTGGGCTTGGGGCAAGATGAAGCCCCTAAGTCACTGACCTCTCCGGTTATTGATCCGGTGCCTAAAAATTGTGCTTTTGGGATAGGGGCGACGCAAAAAGAGTGGAGTGTCGCGGATTGTGCTGATGATATTTTACTTACTATTGACGGTACTCGCTCAGAGATAAAAGACCCATATAATTACTCATGGCCTAGAAAAAAAGGGACAGCAAGGTCAAAAGGAGCAACGAATACGCTACCGGATCCTCAGAAAAACATCCCTAAATGGACGTTAACCGGAGCATTTAACTATAAAAAAGAAACAGACATCAACCAATGCTGTTTCAATAAAAGTCATGCATGCTATAAAGCGCAAACAGCCTGTTTTATCCCGATTTATTTAGATAAATATTTGCAGACCCTTAATATTTCGCCAGCTCAAACCACTATAAAAGATGTGAGCTGGACACGAGGCGCTGTATTGTGTGAAATCGAAAACTGCTTAGCGGACGTAGCGACGCCGCCGGTGTGTCGCTGGATGGCGTCTGGCTGCTTACGTCACTGATAAAGCATAAACCATGCGCCGCATCTTCTTTATTTTTGATAAGATCCATCGCAACCTAGACTCGATTTTCAAATTTGATGAGCCAAGCATTCATATTACGTGATTACCAAACGCAAGCGGTTGATGCCGCCCTAGCGCATTTTCGGCAAAGCGATGACCCCGCCGTGATCGTATTGCCGACGGGGGCAGGCAAAAGTTTGGTTATTGCCGAGTTGAGTCGATTAGCAAAAGGCCGTGTTATCTGCCTTGCTCATGTCAAAGAGTTAGTGGAGCAAAATCACGCTAAGTTTCTTGCTACCGGCTCGCCGGCAGGACTCTTTTCAGCTGGCTTAGGCCAAAAAGACAGCAACCTAAAAACGACCTTCGCTAGTATTCAGTCGCTGTCTGCAAACTTAGAGGCTTTTGACGCTCCTGCTAGCTTAATGATTATTGATGAATGTCACCGAGTAGGGCTAGAAGACAGCGCTCAGTACAATAAAACCCTGGAACATTTTCGCCGTTTAAATCCAAAGGTAAAAATGCTTGGCTTAACCGCTACTCCTTATCGACTAGGCAGTGGTTGGATTTATCAGCATCACTACCACGGTTATACACGGCCCGCAGCCCAATTTTTTTTCAAAAAATGTATTTTTGAGCTTCCTTTGCAGTACATGGTCAAAAACCATTATTTAACGCCGCCCATTCATTATGATGCCGCCGTTGCTCATTATGATTTTAGTTTGCTAACAGAAAGTTTGGACGGCGAGCAAAATACCGATGATATCGCCTTAAATGAACTCATTGATAAACACCCGAGAGTGACTAAGGCCGTGACCGAGCAAATACTACAGCTTAGTCAGGACCGCCAAGGCGTCATGATTTTTGCCGCCACTATCGATCACGCAAAAGAAATTTGCGGTTACTTACCCCCACAGCAAACCGCCTTAATCACCGGCACCACGAAAATAAAGCAACGTGACACGCTCATCGCTGCCTTTAAAGCTAAACACATTAAGTACTTAGTGAATGTATCTGTATTAACCACAGGCTTTGATGCGCCCCACGTAGACGTGATTGCCATTTTGCGGCCCACACAATCGATCAGTTTATTTCAACAAATTGTCGGGCGCGGCTTGCGCCTAAGCCCAGGCAAAAAAGACTGCTTAGTGTTGGATTACACCAATAATGGTTACGATATTTTTCAGCCTGAAATTGGCGAAAAAAAGCCCACGCCAGATTCTGTTGCCGTGCAAGTACATTGCCCACAATGCGGTTTTGCTAATGCATTTTGGGGGAGAAAAGACGCAGAGGGTCACATACTTGAGCATTTTGGTCGCCGCTGCCAAGGCTTGATTGAAAGCCCTGACACCACTGATAGCCCAAACACCGTCGATGGCCCACAACTCACAATGCAATGCAGCTATCGCTTTCGCTTTAAACACTGCCCCTATTGCAATCAGGAGAACGACATTGCTGCCAGGCAATGCCATCACTGCAATGAGAAGCTCATCGACCCTGACGACATACTAAGAAAGGCGTTAAATTTAAATAATAATAAAGTGCTACGCTGCGCCGCCATAACGCCTGTGATCAACCAGGCGGACAAGAGCATAAAAATCACCTACCACGATGAAGATGGTCTAACACTATCAGAAACCTTTCGCTTCAATTATAAAAAAGCGCGACAACGCTTTAATGATTTATTCGCCCGAAGATTAGCCAGCGCCACCCAGTCAATTCATTTCGAATCCATTGAAGAGTTGCAGCCGTTTTTGCCCTATCTACCAACACCTGACTTTGTGATCGCCAAAAAGCAAAAACACCACTGGCAAGTCACCGAACGATTATTTGATTACCAAGGGCCATATCGCAAGGCCAATGCCCTTGGCTAGCGCACTTTTTTGCGCTAGCCACAGGCGCTAGCATTTAAACTGAAGCAGGTTCCTTCGGCGATGGTTTAGCCGCTTCATGGGCTGATAACGCGGAGCCGCTGCGAATGTATTGCACTACCGCCAGTAAAATCACCAAACTAGAGAAAACCAATGCATAACGCAGTGATTCACTACCGTATTCAGGGGCAAAATAGTCGCTGACTACGCCGGTGACAACAGGGCCACAACCCAAACCGACAATGTTGAGAATAAAGAACAAGATTGCCGAGGTTGTTGCACGCATCGACGGTTTGACCAAATGATGGGAAATCGCAATCGTGGGGCCAAGGTAACAAGAGCCAAATACATTGCTGATAAAGATGCACACCAACACCAAGGTCAACGAGTCCAGGCTCAATGCCAGTAGACTAAAGGGCACAGAAAGCAGCACGCCAATGGCGGGTACCCACATGTACCAACGCAAATTCATCTTGCCGAATTTGTCGGCTAGAAAGCCGCCGCTGAGTGCACCAATGACGCCAGAGAAACCAATAATAAGGCCAAGAGAAACGCCCACTTCCGCGATGCTCATACCGTGACTACGAATTAAGAACGAAGGGATAAAGGTTAAGGTAGAGTAACCGGTAAACGCACAGAAACCGGCAGCAAAGGCCGCTTTACGAAACGGTTTAGACTTCCACAAGAACCCCAATGTTTGCTTAAAGGTGTACTTTTCGCCCACGTTCGGGTCAGAGACCATGCCTGAACCGCCTCGGGGGGGCTCTTTTAAGGTTAAGCGCACGACAACGGCCATTAATATACCGGGCAAGCCCACGGCAAAAAACGCCATACGCCATCCGATTTTATCTGCCAACCAGCCGCCTAACAGCAAGCCCACCAAAATCCCCAGATACAAGCCCATGCTGTAAATAGACATGGCCGCACCGCGTTCTTCAGGCGCATAGTAATCTGAAATCATTGAATGAGAAGGCGGGCTCGCACCAGCTTCGCCAATGCCGACGCCAATACGGGCCAGTAGTAATTGGGTATAGTTTTGCGCCAAGCCTGACACCGCGGTCATACCGCTCCATACGACTAGGGCTAAGCTGACAATATTGCGCCGATTACCCACATCAGCCCAGCGAGCGATAGGAATACCCACCACCACATAGAACAAAGCAAACGCAAAACCAGTTAATAGACCTAGCTGGGTATCAGATAACCCCAGCTCCGCTTTAATCGGTTCTTGCAGGATGACCAAAATTTGGCGATCAACAAAATTGAAGATATAAACCAAGGTAAGAATAAACAGGACATAGCGTCGATAACTGCGTGTTTCCGCATTCATAGAACATTCTCAAAAGAGTATTGGCTAATAGGAAAATCGAGTATGCCGACTAAATATTATCCGCTCAAGCATCAGCAATGGGCGTGAGGGTGCTCACTGGGCACCACACAAAACGCCACATTCTTTACAAGTCAGTAACAATGCGGTTACTGGGTGGTTACAACTTGAAGCCTCAGCATCTATTTTTATTATGAATAAACAATTATACCCAGGGGGTTTTGTTTTTAAGGTGCATGCACTTCGTTTATTTATGTGCTGCGCACACTGAGATTACGCTGCGCGTTGGGCATGCGCTGCGCTCACCGGCATCCATGCCTTTTTTCAAACGAAATCCATTTCGTCCAACTGACTTTTCTTCAACAGCTAAGAAAAGTAAGCAAAAGAAGCCGATCTCCAACCAATTTTATGATCCATATTTTTAATCGACTTCAATGTCAGACCAGCGAAAGGAAACATCCATGTAAAGCAATTCGCCTTGTCCAGACGTCCCTGTCTGGACATCTGACAAGCCAATTAAAAAGATGGAAAATTGGAGTCGTGGAAAAGCCAAAGCATGCTCTTCGCGCACTAAGTTTACGCTTCGCTGAACGATAAGAACTAAGTATGAAGAGCATTACTTAAGACAGTTTTTTGCGCAGGTTCGTCGCTATTTCCAGTAAACAGCAAGATCATGGAAGTTTTCCGTGTTTCTACAACAACGAGTTTAAGAAATGGAAAAAATTTAACCTGTACAACAAGTTACGGTGTATGCTAAAAAAGACAGATGTGGAAAAGGGGAAAATTCCGGATATTAATATTGTTAAGCGCCAGATTATTTCAAATCAAGGAAAGATAATGAGTAAACATCAAATTGTCATTTTAGCAAATTCTTTAAAACATCATCAGCACTGCGTAGCAGGAAAGTTGATAGATGGATCTCAATGGGTGCGCCCAGTTTCAGATACAGCGGGGAAGGAGTTGTCCCATGAGCAAGCAAAGTGTCAGAATCCACATGGAAACTTTAATGTCAAACCACTACAGAAGGTAACTATTGGGTTGGAGTGTCATGCTCCACTAATAAATCAGCCTGAAAACTACTTAATAGATGATTCTATTTGGCAACAAAACTATAAAATAGAAAAGACAGAGTTGTCTCGATATCTTGATTTCCCCGATAATCTCTGGGGAGTAACAGATAGAGTTGACTATAGAATGATTCAACATAATGATATTCAGATTGTTCAGTCTCTCTACCTGGTTAAAGTTAGCAATTTAGACTTATACCTAAATAATTATGAAAAGAGGCGTGCTAGTTTTATCTACAGTGGGAATCCATATGACCTAGCTGTAACAGATCCAAACTTCGATGTTTTGATAAAAGATCCAAGTGAATTACAGAGCATATTGTGCATTAGCCTTGGGGAAGAGTTTGAAGGTAACTGTTATAAGTTGGTAGCAACAATATTTTAGAAGGACTACAACGTGGATATATATACTATTGGTTTTACTAAAAAAAATGCTGAGACATTTTTTGATTTTATTAAGACTTCAAATATCAATACATTGCTAGATGTTCGACTCAACAATGTTTCTCAATTAGCTGGTTTTGCTAAAAGGGATGATCTCAAATTTTTTCTGAAAGAGCTCTGCGGAGCCGAATATGTACACACCCCAGAGATGGCGCCTACCAAGGATATATTGAGCGCTTACAAGAAAGGTGAAATGACGTGGGAGACCTACGAAGATAAATTTCTTAATCTCATGTCGCAGAGAAATATTGAACGGTCGGTGAAACCAGCTCTACTTGATCACGGTTGTTTGTTATGTAGTGAGCATGAGCCGCACCTTTGCCATAGAAGACTTGTAGTTGAATATCTTAATCAACATACAGACTTAGATTTAAAGGTTAAGCATTTATACTAATGGCTATTGTATTAATTCTTTATCCAAAACTCTTTAACTGCTATTCGAAGTTCTCGAGAAAAGTTATGAAAATCACCTCGAGCCTTGGCGAAGCGACATTAGTGTATCCATCTGATCCAAATGATTTAATTGCAAAGCTCTGTAATGAAGCATCTGAGAAAATCAAAATTAAGGAGTTTTCTAGCTGGACTCCTAACGATATAACGCACGCTATTGTTTTTGACGATGGCGAAGAGTTCACAGAAGAAACAGCACAATTAAAAGAAAGCGGAAAACCATTGAGGGTTATTGGAATTCCGATAACACGCGTTATAAATATCAAAACTGAAACCGAATACAAGTCAAAGAAAAGCACACCGAAATATGAGTATATCGGTAGGGGATCATATTGGGGAAACCCCTACTCGATGTATGACGAAGGGGATGATCGTGAAGAAGTTATACGAAAATACAAGTATGACTTTGACTATGAGAAATTCCCAAATAAGGAAAAGTCTGAAGTGTATAAGTTAGCCGGAAGGCGACTTGGCTGTTTTTGTAAGCCACAAGCCTGTCATGGTGATGTTCTCGCTGACTTTCTAAATTCATGGGATGACGGAAAATAGACGCTTAAAAAATTAACTAAAGCACTAATTAACAGGACACCCATGGTAATTCATTTCAAATCCGAGCTCGAAAACGCCGCTTTCCTAGCGGCGAATTAAGAATTAACAAGACACCCATGATAATTCGTTTTAAATCCGCACTTGAAAACGCCGCTTTCTAAGCGGCGTAGCCGTTGCTTTTTTTTCTTTTTCCGCAGACTCAAGTCACCCCAAGCATCTCGGATTCTTAGTGCGCGTAGCGCATGTTTTGGCTTTTTCACGACTCCAATTTTCCATCTTTTTAATTGGCTTGTCAGATGTCCAGACAGGGGTGAGCCCGAGGCTTTTAGGAGCAACGCTCCTATCGGGTGAACGATTCGTCATGGATGGCGAAGCTGGGTGAGGCACCAGGGACGGGTTTAAACTACGTTTTGAATTATAAGTCTTCGAAGAGCTTAGTTAGAGAAGTGTTTTAAAAGGATGTTACCTTTCGCCTTTCTGGCATTGAAGACAATTAAAAATATGGATCAAAAAATTGGTTGGAGATCGGCTTCTTTTGCTTACTTTTCTTAGCTGTTGAAGAAAAGTCAGTTGGACGAAATGGATTTCGTTTGAAAAAAGGCATGGACGCCGAGTGCGAAGCATATAGTGAGCGAAGCGATTGCTTGGTGTGCGTAGCACATGAATAGTGGCCGAAGGTCATAAATAAGCGAAGCGCATGGTGAGCAACGCGATTGCTTGGCACGCGCAGTGTGTATGCAGCGAAGCTGTGCTTCGTGGCCGAAGGCCACAAATAAGAGCCGGTGTGTCTGAAATTCCTTTGCCTAATACTTAAACGGCTCTGGTTTGACGCCACATAATTTACTACATACAAAAACATCGGCACATACGCTATGTACCGATGTTTATTGTTTCTTTAAAAAGACTTTTAGTGGTTAGACAGTCAGCCTTAATCTTCCTTACGGTAAAGACTTATCAAGCATATTGCTAAAAGTAACGTTGCTACTACACCTGAACCACCAGCAACGCCTGAGGGAAGAAAGCCATCACGGCTAAAGGTAATTAATATGCCATTAGCAAACATAGCAACCACACCCGCTAATGCTGTAACGCCGCCTATCACTTTGCTACCTTTAGCGATACTTGCCATACCAAAAACAAGTGCTGCTAAGCCCAATAATACTTTCGCGGCATAGTAAATCATGAAAGACAAAGCCACCACACCACCAATTAACGGTTGTGCCCCTTCTACGCTACCCGCAACTTTGCCAAATGTTGAAAACAAAGTTAGGCCAATACTCACCTGCACAATGTTAATAGCCGCACTAAATGCAATAGCCGACCACCCTAGTTGACAGTTTTTTGCCTGCACCATAGATGCACCGGCAAAAGCAACAAGAACAGTGAATATTAATGCTTCTAGCCCCCATAAAACTTGCCTTGAAAAGCCAACTTCAGCAACATAAAGGGCAGTATAAATAATCTGTGTTATCGCCACCAATAATACTAAAGATGCTGTCATTAGCATGGTGCGTTTGTTCGTAAACTCCATTGTGTACCTCTTATCATTTTAAATTGAACGCCTTCTCATAGCTTTATGTCACTAGATTAGCCTTGTCTGTTTGATGGCTCACCACAAATGAGTAGCGAATGACCGTATCTTGTTACCCGCCTGATACATAACGTATCGATGCTATTATCAGTGTGCAAATCGCTAACGTTGTTAGGTGATCTATACTGGGTGGGTTTTTGAAGCAAGATGCTTCATTTACAATATGAAACCTACGAAATCACAGTGATATACAGAGCTGTTATCGTGATATCACGCCTTAAAAAAGCGCTTTATGTGCGCAGTAGCTTTGCATACATCCAATAGATGAGAACTTCTAAGAAGTAGATTTTATATTGGAAAACATAAGACAGGTAAAGTTACTCAATTCTTTCACCTTGCGAGTTTAAAAGGTGGCGAGTTAACAGGACCCCCATGTTAACTCGTTTCAACCCGAGCTCGAAAATGCAGCTATTCTAGTGATACAACCGCTGTTTTTAGTGCGCGAAGCACATGTTTTGGCGACGCAGTCGTTTCTTTTTCCACCGACTCAAGTCACCCAAAGCATCTAAGACTTTTAGTGCGCGCAGCGCATGTTTTGGCTTTTTCACGACTCCAATTTTCCATCTTTTTAATTGGCTTGTCAGATGTCCAGACAGGGGTGAGCCCGAGGCTTTTAGGAGCAACGCTCCTATCGTGTGAACGATTCGCCATGGATGGCGAAGCTGGGTGAGGCACCAGGGACGGGTTTAAACTCCGTTTTGAATTATAAGTTTTCGAAGAGCTTAGTTAGAGAAGTGCTCTACAAGGATGTTACCTTTCGCCGTTCTGGCATTGAAGACAATTAAAAATATGGATCAAAAAATTGGCTGGAGATCGGCTTCTTTTGCTTACTTTTCTTAGCTGTTGAAGAAAAGTCAGTTGGACGAAATGGATTTCGTTTGAAAAAAGGCATGGATGCCGAGTGCGAAGCATATAGTGAGCAACGCGATTGCTTGGTGCGCGCAGCGCATGCCCTAGCGAAGTGTAACCTCAGTGTACGCAGCACATGAATCGTGGCCGAAGGCCATAAATAAGCAGAGCGAATTCCTAATGTCTTGCTAATTCCTGATATACCGCCGGATTGTCTTTAATTGTTGCTAGCACCTTTGCTGCTAGTCCTGTTGGGTTACGACGTCTTTTTTCCCAGCTTTTGATGGTATCGACACTCGTGCCCAGTACTGCGGCAAATTCTATTTGAGAAACATTTAGTTGAGCACGAATAGCTTTAACATCTGCAACCTCATAAGAGGTCACACGAGCAGCTTTCCTTTGCCCTTGCTCGATAACAACAGCCTCTTCGAGAGACGCTTTCAATTCATCAAAAACACTCATTTATCTTCCCCTTTTAATAATTTTACAAGGCTCTTTAACTCAGCCTTCTCACTTTGGCTCAAGGAGTTTTTAACGCTCTTGGGATACGCCAAAATCAAGTAGATCTTTTCAACATGAGCCAAAAAGTAAATAACCCTAGCACTGCCACTTTTTCCTCGATTGCCCACAGCCATTCGTATTTTGCGCAGGCCACCAGTATCTCGAATCAAATCGCCTTTTTCGGGTTGGGCAATAAGTTCCACTTGAAGATCTTTGAGTTCATCGTCGGTAGCAATAGCGCTGATCTGCTTGGTAAATATCGAAGTCTCAATAAACTCAATAGCATGACTCACAGGATCCCCCATTGCTAAACCTTAAGTGTACAATGTACACCTTCAGATGAAAACAAACAATATAAAAGCTAAATCAAATGGGGTAATGAAAACTAAGAATTAACAGTACACCCAAGTCAGCGGCGTAACCGATTCTATTGGCGACGCAGTTGCTGCTTTGGTTCACGACTCCAATTTTCCATCTTTTTAATTGGCTTGTCAGATGTCCAGACAGGGGTGAGCCCGAAGCTTTTAGGAGCAACGCTCCTATCGGGTGAACGATTCGCCATGGATGGCGAAGCTGGCTGAGGCACCAGCGACGGGTTTAAACTCCGTTTTGAATTATAAGTTTTCGAAGAGCTTACATAGAGAAGTGCTCTACAGGGACGTTACCTTTCGCGGTTCTGGCGTTGAAGTCGATCAAAAATATGGATCAAAAAATTGGTTGGAAGGCGGCTTCTTTTGCGTACTTTTCTTAGCTGTTGAAGAAAAGTCTGTCGGGCCTCATGGATGAGGCTTGAAAAACGTCATGGATGACGGTGAGCGAAGCGATTGCTTAGCACACGCAATGTGTATGCAGCGAAGCTGTACTGTGTGGCCGAAGGCCATAAATAAGCGAAGCGCATGCCTTACTTACCGACTCAAGTCACCCAGAGCATCGACGACTGACACTGGATTAATGACATGGATGTCATTCAAGTGAAAGCCGCGTCGGGAACGCATTTTCACGACCAGTGCTAGGCGAGACGCGCAAGGATGAGTGACTTGCCGGAGGGCGGCCTTTCTTGGTGACTTCTTTTGGCTGTTGAAAAGAAGTTACTGGCTCGTAGGGACGAGAGTCATACTCGTCATGGATGACGATAAGCGAAGCGCATAGTGAGCAACGCGATTGCTTGGTGCACGCAGTGCGTAACGCAGCGAAGCTGTGCCCTGTGGCCGAAGGCCATAATTAAGCGCAGCGTAATCTCAGTGTGCGCAGCACATAAACAAGCAACGCGTTTGCTTAACGCACAGCGTAACGCTTATCAAGCTCACTCACCCCTAATCCACTTTTCTTGGTCACTGCCAATTGCGCTACGATGCGCTCTTTCATGGCTTCAACATGACTGATGACCCCAATCATTTTGCCCGAGGCGTGCAGGTTATCCAGTGCATCCAAGGCTATATCCAGTGTTTCACTGTCTAGGGTGCCAAAACCTTCGTCTAAAAACAGGGAGTCGATGCTGGTCTTGTGACTGACCAGTTCTGATAGCGCCAGTGCCAGTGCTAAGCTGACCAAGAAGCTTTCGCCGCCGCTGAGGGTCTTAGTGTCGCGCTGAATATCCCCTTGCCAGGTATCAATCACGCTAAGGGCTAAACTGGCATCGGCTTTGCGCTTGAGTAAATACCGGCCGTGCAAGCGCTCTAGTTGTTTATTGGCCAGGTACATCAAATTATCAAGGGTGAGGCCTTGGGCGAACGTGCGGAACTTGTCCCCTTTTTGGGAGCCAATCAACGAATGCAGATAATGGATATGTTCAAATTCACTGCGCTGTAATTCAATTTGACTAAATAGATTTTGTTGTTCGCTGCTGCGCTGTTTATCGAAATTCAACGCTTGGCTGATTTCACCTTCACGCTTGTTCCCCTTGTGTTGCTCTTCGGTCAGGGCATTTAAGGCTTCAATAACCGCATCGCGCGTTTGTTGTTGCCACTGGGTGGCATTGTTGTGTGCCAACAGCGTTTTGACTTGGGTGCTAGCTTGCTCAAGCAAAGCCTGATATTTTGCTAGGTTGTCGTCCAGGGTTTGTTTGAGTGTTTGTAATGTCGCTCGGGTGGCTTCATCAAGTAAGGCGGCTTCAAAGGCTTGCTGGTCGGCAAAGGGGCTGGCTAGGAGCTTGGTTTGCCATTCGTTTTGCCGCGATTGTAGGCGGGTTTGGTTTTGCTGTAGCTGGGTTTGGGCGTTTTGTACGTTAGCTAAATGGGTATTGTGTTCCTGCTCTTTTTGGCGCATTTGCTGCTGAGCGTGTTCGTGGCGCGCTTCTAATGCGCGCAGCGTTTCGCTTAATGTCTCGCGCTCTGTTTTAACCGATTTATCAGCAAACAAGCCAAAGCGTTTAGTACTTAGGCTCTCAAGTTGTGCGCGTAACGTTTGGCGTTGCTGCTCAATAGCGGTTAGCTGACTCTTGATGTCGCCTGATAGGCTGAGCTTATGTTGCTGGGCGCTGGTGAGTTTGTCTATTTGCACCGTCGCCTCATTGCGCTGATTGGCGTGGTGTTCCCACTGCTTGGCGTCTTGTTCTTTGCTCGTTAGCCATTGAAGCAGATTACCTGCCTCGGGTGGGGTATAGCCGTGTTGCTGAATATGCGCTAACAAGCTTTGGCTCAATGAAGTTAATGTCTCACCGGCCTGTTGCATGTCGTTGCTGCGATTTTGCACACTGTTTTCTAGGTTTTTCGCTGACTGCTGCGCCAGCAATAAGGCTGAGCTAGCACTTTGACTCTGGCTTTGACTGTGTTGCCATTTTTCTTTGCTGACTAACAAAGTACGAGCTTGCGTTTTTAACTTTTCTATCTGCTTTTGTAACTGCTGAATTTGCTGGTTGAATTGATTTTCAATGGCTATCAGCGAGTCAGCATTATCAATAGTAAGTTGCAGGTTAGTTTGTTGATCAGATAACGGGCTTAGGGCTTGGCACATCTCAGGCCATGCTTGGCTTAATTGTGCTTGTTGGGTACTGAGCCAATCGATACGTTGCCTCAGGTCGGTTTCACCGCGCAGAAAGGCATCTAGTTTTGCGCGTATTTCTTTGCCTTGCTCTTCTAACTGGGCCAGTTCGCTTTCCTGTTGTTGTTTTTGCGTAACGGTATCAGGAATATCCACCGCCATTTCAGATGCCAGCGGGTGCTCTTTGGCGCCGCACAAAGGGCAGGGGTGTTCATCTTTTAGGGCAGCGCGAAAGTGAATTAACTGCTCTTCTTGGCTGATAAGTTGGCTAAGCAGTTTCACTTGCTGGCTTTTGGCCAAATACTGACGTTTTATAACTTCTCGTTCATTGCTCAGGTTTTTTTGTTGCGCTAGGTTATCAGCGAGCTGAGTCTGTTTTTCGGTTAGCTCTTGGGTTTGCTGTTGCCATTGTTGCTGAGTGTTTTTTAACGCCAATAGTGACGGCGTTAAGCTTTGTAATGTACTGAGCTGCCGCTCTTGGGTGTCAAGCGCGCCATGCTCTTCAAGCTTGGATAACAGTTTGGTTTGTTGCTGAAACTCGTTTTCCAATTCACGGGTTTGTTGATTAATTTTTTCATGTTGCTGCTGGTTAAGCTGAGCGTCTTGCTGGGCTAGGTGTAATTGCCTTTGTTCTTGTTTACACTTTTCAGCCAGTTGCTGATAACTCGTTTGTTCTTTTTTGATTTGTTGCGCTTGCAACTGCCACTGACCTAAATACTGTTTCAGTGCTTCATCAGAGGGACGAGCGGTTAAGTAGTCATTGGCTTGTTTTAACGATTGCTGCTGACTATTAATCCCCGCCTGGGTGTTTTCAACATCTTGCACAAGCTGTGCATGTTTTGTACTCAACTGAGCGTGTTGCGCGTTGGTTTGGGTGAGCTGGTCTTGGTGTTGACGTATTTCGTTATCTAGGGGAATAACCTCTTCGTTGAGCAAGGTTTCTTGTGCGTGATATGCCGCCTTGATTGCCTGAAATTCATTACTCACTGCCACACTTACGGTTTTACTTTGCGCTAAGCTAGCGTCACTTGTTTGCAGTTGCTGCTGGCTTTGATTCAAGGCCTTTTCGTCGTTGATGCACTGGGCTTGAGCGTCGGTTAATAACTCAAACGGCGCTCGCAGCGCTTCACTCGGGTGGCTGTTGGCCAGTCGTTGTAAGGCCTCTTTTTGCTGCTCTTTTTCGTGTTGAGCTTGGGTCAGCTGCAGTGTGGCTTGCTGTTGTGCACTTTGAGCGGAGTCAAGTTGTTGCCACCAGTTCACATGCTCTTGTTTAGCACTTATGTGTATTTGGCGCTCTTTTTGCTGCCCATGTAAGTCTTGCTGTTCATCCATTAAGGCTTGCTTTTGATCTTCGCTTAGCAACTGTACCCCTTTGGCTTGGGCTTCAAGCTCGGCTAACTGTTGTTTCGCTTGGCTGTAATGTTGATGTACGCGTTCAGAGATCAAGCCGTAAATTTCAGTGCCTGTGAGTTCTTCTAATAGCTCGGCGCGCTGTTTTTCGTCAGCATTTAAAAACGCCGCAAACTCCCCTTGAGAGAGCATCATGGATTTAGTAAAACGACCGAAATCAAGCCCGGTGATTTGCTCTATCAGCTCAGACTTTTTCTTAATTTGGCTAGCCAGCACTTTTTCGGTGGCAACGTCTCCTAGCTCCACCACCGCCGCTTGCAGCTTACCGTCTGGCTTGCCGTGTGAGCGCCTCATACTCCAAAAGGCGCGATAGGCTACGCCTTTTACTTCAAATTCCACTTCGGCACTGCATTCGGCCGTGCCTCGGGTCATGATCTCGTTGTTATTGGCCGACAGCGCCCCTAAGCGCGGGGTTTCATGGTAGAGCGCTAAGCAAATGGCATCCAGCAAGGTGGTTTTGCCTGCTCCAGTAGGGCCGGTGATAGCGAACACACCGTTATCGGCAAAAGGCGCTTGGCGAAAGTCTATTTTCCATTGGCCTTTTAATGAGTTGAGGTTGCTAAATTGCAGGCTAAGTATCTTCATTATTTAGCCTCCTGATGGCGCACTTCTTCCACTATTTCACTAAAGGTATGGCGAATTTTCGTTAAGCGAGTTTGGTCTTGCTCTCCTTCAAAATGTTCAAGGGCGAGGCGCTTTTCAAACACATCGAAGGGGGTTAGCTCTGCCAGTGTTTCGTTGTTAACTTGGTTTAACCCTTGGCTTGCTTTGGTGCGGGTGCGACGTAATTGCAGCACTTCCACATTGCGCCCCTCGGTCAAGGTTTGAATGCTTTGCTGTAAATCGCTTAAGTAGTCTTGCACGTCAACATGAATGCACAGCCAAGTGGGCTTTACTGAGGTGGGCACTTGCGGTTTGCTGGGATTGTTAGCTTGGCCGTCATCCTCAGCGCTAGTTCTTTCCGTGAGAAGGGGAAACGCTGTCAGTTGCGTTTTTATGCTCTCCAAATCCCCTTTGAGCATGGCCATAGGTTGAAACATCGGAATATCCAACGGGGCGATGGTGCGCTGACCTTGCTGGTCAAACGCTACGATCACCACTTGTTTCTGTGATTTAAGCTCGTCAAAACTCAGGGGGATAGGCGAGCCGCTGTAACGGATGTGCTCAGATTTAGCGACCATTTGCGGTCGGTGAATATGGCCAAGAGCAATATAATCCGCTGGGGGGAAACCATCAGCCGCAAAGCCGTCTAATGTGCCGATGTAAATTTCTCGCACGGATTCCGATTGACTTACCCCTAATGCCGTTAAATGCCCAGTGGCAATAATAGGAATATGAACGCTCGTGCTGCTGACGTTGCGATTACCTTGAACTGCATTGCCATTGCCATTATCGGCAAGTTGATTACGACGTTCAACGGCAAGCTGAAAAATGCTGGCGTAATGGGCTTTTATGGCATCGCTTAGGGCAAGCTTTTTGTCTTCGCTGGTTTCACCTGCTCGGCTTTGTAGCACGTCACGAGGGCGAATAAACGGAATAGCGCACAATATAGCGCCTACACGGCCTGTAGCGTCAGATAGTTCGATGACTTGTTGCTCCAAGTTATCCGTGGAGTTGGCTATAACATGGGTGTGCAGGCAGGCGAGTAACTGCTTAGATTCATTTAGGGTTGATACAGAATCGTGATTGCCCCCTAATACCACTAAGGTGCAGCTGAGCTTGCTTAGTTCCACCACAAACTGATTGTACATTTGACGGGCATAGCTTGGCGGCGTGCCGGTATCAAAAATATCTCCCGCGACAATAACAGCATTAATTTTTTGTACTTGGATCACGTTAAGTAACCAGTCTAAAAAGGCTTGATGTTCGTCTTTGCGACTTTTAGTGAAAAAGTTTTGCCCTAGGTGCCAATCAGAGGTGTGTAGAATTTTGATATGCCAAGTCCTTTGTGGTTTTACGAATGACAAATTGCAGCGCGTCAGGTTACTGCAGCAGTTTACTGATACCGCCCACTGATACACAGTGCGGGATAAAGCTTTGATATGCGATATGCGATATGCGATATGCGATATGCGATATGCGATATGCGATATCCGATATCCGATATAAGTGTACTGCATCAGTGCTTAGCAAGGTAGATGTTCACACTAGATGAGTAGGAAAGAGAGCAAAAAGGAGAGTAAAAAAGAGAGCAAGTAAAAAAGCAGTAAAACTCTTCTTTTGCACAGCGTTGCCATTCTGTGAGCACCGACACGATTGATGACAAGATTGAAAACAAAACCTGTTTGCAGCAGGTGTTGGTATTTGGCCGACGTTCGGGGTGTTTAATAGCTATTTTACTTCTTTTCAAAGACGTTAAGTCTTTGATTCTGATGCTTAGTTTATCAATATTTTTCTCTAAATTTGTAACCAAGTATGTGGAAGTGCACCGTGGAGTGATTTTCGTGTTAATAGTGTTGCAGCCTAGGCAACTGGGCAACCACATCACCTGTGATAAAAACAATAATAAATCGTACTTCTGGCCGGACAGAAAGCAATAACAGAAGACGGTGCAGTGTTGATTACTCCACATTGACATTGGGACATGCAACACAATGAAAAAAACACATACCTTCAAAGCCAAAGATCAGTGGTTAAAAGTCGCATTAATGATGAGTGCATCATCTGCAATTTTGAGCGGAGCAAACGCTTACGCTCAGGAGCAAACGACTGAAGCTGCAGATGATTTAGAAACAATCAGTGTTATCGGTTCACGTCGATTAGGGCGCACGGTTGAAGATAGCCCAGTGCCTATCGACATCATTGGTGCCGATTCACTTAGCACTACTGGGCAAACTGAAACCAATATGATTCTGGGCAACTTGTTGCCAAGTTTTAACTTTCCTCAACCGTCATTGACCGATGGCACCGACCACGTTCGACCCGCACAACTGCGCGGTTTAGCGCCGGATCACACGCTAGTATTGGTAAACGGTAAGCGTCGCCATTCAAACGCGCTGCTTAACCTTAATGGCTCCACCGGGCGTGGTTCGTCAGCGGTTGACTTAAATGCGATCCCTGCTAACGCCATTGAGCGTATCGAAGTATTACGCGATGGCGCAGCAGCGCAATATGGCTCTGATGCGATTGCGGGGGTTATCAACATTGTATTGAAAAGTGCCAGCAGCGGTGGCTCGGCGTCAGTCACGTACGGTGCGAACGTAACGACCATGGATGGTGTGCCTGATTTAAAAGACGTCGGCATTGATGATAACGGCGATCTTGCCTTTACCGAAGGTGGCGATCGCGAATTAACCGATGGTCAAACCGCTACCATGCGTGCCAACATGGGGTTTGCGCTAGGGGATGACGGTTTCTTTAACCTGTCAGCTGAATTTCGTGATCGCAGCGCCAGTAATCGCTCTGATTATGATCAACGAGAAAACTATTCGCGTTTAGAAGATGGCTCGTTAGATCCCCGCGAACTCACATGGGATCGCTACAATCATAACTTTGGCAATGGCGATGTTGAAGACATGGCGGTGTTTTATAACGCGGGCTTTGAGCTAAACGAGAACGCAGAAATATATTCATTTGGTTCGTACAGCACCCGTGAAGGGGAAGGTGGAGGTTTTTATCGCCGTGCCCAAGACAGCCGCAACATCGAAGCTATTTACCCCGATGGCTTCTTACCTATTATAACCTCTGACATCAATGATTATTCATTTGCCACGGGTGTAAAAGGGTTTATGAGTGATTGGAACTACGATCTCTCTGCCGTATACGGTGAAGATGAGTTTGAGTTCGGCGTGAAAAACAGCTTAAACACCTCACTAGGGCCAACGAGCCAAACGGTGTTTGATGCCGGTACGCTGATTTACGACCAACTGACCATTAACCTAGACCTTAGCCGCGAAATTGATGTGTCTGGCCTAGCCAGTGGCGTCAACGTGGCGGTAGGTGCTGAATATCGCCGTGAAGGCTACGAAATTGAAGCCGGTGAAGAAGCGTCTTATGTTCAAGGTACCTTTGGTGGCTCTGCGGGCTCACAGGTATTTCCTGGCTTTACCCCCGAATCAGCCGGTGACAACAGTCGTCACAACGTCAGTTTATACGTGGATTTAGAAGCCTATATCACGGACAACTGGAATGTGACTGTAGCTGCTCGTTATGAAGATTATTCTGACTTTGGCTCAACGGTAAACGGCAAGTTTGCCACCCGTTACACGCTGACAGAAGAAATAGCTCTGCGGGCGTCAATATCCACTGGCTTTAGAGCGCCATCGTTGCAGCAGCAGTATTTCACTTCTATCGCGACGGTATTTGTAGACGGTGAACCAACTGAAACTGGCACGTTTGCACCCAACAGTGATGTGGCAAAAGCGTTAGGCTCACCTGGATTGGATGCTGAAGAGGCGGTGAACTACGGCGCGGGTATTACTTGGTCACCAGATTCAAACTTCAGTGTGTCAGTAGATTACTACAATATCAAAATTGACGATCGTATTGTGTTGTCCAATAACTTGTCCGGTGAGGGAATTGAAACCTTACTAGCAGGTACGGGGGCAAACCGTGCGCGCTTCTTCTTGAATGCCATTGACAGCGAAACATCAGGGGTTGATGTGGTGGCGTCGTACAATACTGACATTCAAAACTGGGGTGATGTGGCCTTTAATGCGGGCTTTAACTACAACAAAAATGAAGTGACTGACATCATCGACCCACCTGCGGTACTTGCTGGTGCTGGCGTGGATCAAGGCAACTTGTTCTCGGATGTTGAATTGCGCCGTTTTGAAGTGGGCTCACCCAAAACCAAGCTCAACTTAAGTGCAGTGTGGACCATGGATGAGTGGCACGCAACACTGCGCACAACACGCTACGGTGAAACGCAAGAGCCATCAAGTGACCCAGCTACCAATGAAGTATTGCCCGAAAAATGGGTCACAGATTTGGACGTTGGTTATGACGTAACAGACAACCTAACGCTAACATTAGGGGCGAACAACTTATTTGATGTTTACCCTGATACTACCCGTGAATTGGTGGAAGATGTGGGTACGTTCTCACGCTTATTCCCTTATTCAGGGTTTTCACCGTTTGGTTTCTCAGGCCGTTTTGTTTACGGTAAGGTATCTGTCACGTTCTAATATTGCGCTGTAAAAGCGACCTTAGCTTGGAAACAAGCATTTAGGGCAAGCAATAATGAAGTAGACTATTTGTATCGGGCTCAGTGCAAACTGCGCCCGATTTTTTATGTCATTTAAACGCTTGGCTAAGGTTTTAAAGCGCCGTGCTAAATGCGATTACTCAGGGGTTTCAACACTTAGGTGGTAACCGGAATACTTACGCATGTTGATCACGCGATCCCCATCTAACATCAAGTATTGGCCTTTAATGCCTTGTAGTACGCCACTGAAAGACAGTTCTTTGTCTAGATTGATGGACTTTACTTTTTCTGGATATTGGTCCACTGGGTAATGAATATCAACCGCGGGTAAATCAAGAATATCGATGGCTTGAAAACCATACTCTTCGGTAATTTCGTCTAATTGATCTTCTATTTCGGTGATGAGATCTTCTTTTAATTGCTGTAAATCGGCAGTGTCAGGTTGGCTTTTAAGCATGGTGCGCCAATTGGTTTTATCCGCAATAAACTCTTTCATGGCAGTTTCGACTAAACCACTTGTTAGGCGGTTTTGCACTCTCATGATGGCCATCGCCTGAGTGGCACCTTGGTCGAGCCAGCGACTTGATACTGCATCGCTGACATGACGAGTAATCCCCACTTTAATCGTCCCCGTATTGGCTAGATATACGTAATGATCTGACAGGCAATTTGCTTCGCCCCAGCTAGGTTCACGGCAGGTGCCGGCGTCATAATGGCAAAGTTCAGGCTTGATAATACAGGTGTCGCACTGTGCCAACGTCGTTAGGCAGCGGTAACAGTAGCCTTGATTGAAGCTTTTCTTGGTTTTTGCTTGGCAATGCACGCAGTTGATCTGGTTATCGAAACTGACGTTAAGCGCTTTACCGATCAGCGGGTTCATATCAATGAGTTGCTCGCCTATGGGCAATTGATATTGGGCAAGATGCTCAGCATCGGTGGATACGCGCATTTTGCGAATATTACCTTGGTAAATGGTCATGTTGTTCTGGTCCTGTGTACGAAATTGACGCCGAATAACGGTAGGGCGTTAACAGCTCGCTATTGTGACAGCCTAAAGCCTTGATTGCCAAAGTAACCATAGGGCAAAATGAGGATCTATCTTGATTCACCGTGTTACTTGCTAGCAAGGCGCCCATGCAAACTCAATTATTGACTAGATTACGCGAGTACTTTGACGACCCTAAGCTTGAAAAACGCGAGCTACTGCAGAATTTGTGGAGCGAGTACGGTGAGATTGCCCGTTACGATAGCCCTAAGCTAGGCAAGAGCGTGATTGTGAAGCATGTCGCGCCGCCCTCCAAGGTGCACCATCCTCGAGGGTGGCACAGTGAGGTGGGGCACCAACGTAAAGTGCGCTCCTACCAAGTAGAAGCCGAGTTTTACCAATTTTTCGCTGGGCGTTGTGATGAGACGTGTTATGTACCGCAGTTTATCGGGTTGATTAAATCAACGAACCACCCAGAGACGCAAACCTTGATCATGGAGGACCTGAAAAGTAGTGGTTTTGATTTGGTATATGCACGGGCTACGGAAACGCAAATTAAAACAGTGCTGAGTTGGTTAGCGCATTTTCACGCGCGTTTTATCAACATAGACACATCGACATTGTGGCCCGTTGGTTGTTACTGGTATTTGGCTACTCGCCAAGCTGAGTTTGGCGTAATGCCGCAGGGCGAGCTCAAGGACAATGCCCAGCGTATTGATGAGGCACTGAACAATGCGCGTTTTCAAACACTGTTGCATGGCGATGCAAAACTAGCGAACTTTTGCTTTAGCGCTAGTGAAACCGTTGCCGCAGTGGACTTTCAGTACGTAGGCAGGGGAATAGGCATCAAGGATGTGATGTATTTCTTAGGCAGTTGTGTGACTGGCCCTGTGCTATTCGAAAAACACGATAGTTATATTGATTATTATTTTGCGCAGTTTAGAGCGGCGATTCTTTCTTCAGATACACGAGGGGTCCAAAAGCGCTGGGTTGAAGAGCTAGAGCAAGAGTGGCGAGGGTTGATACCACTTGTATGGGCTGACTTTCATCGTTTTTTGCTCGGCTGGAGCCCGGAGCATGTGAAAATAAACGAATTTATGCAAGGGCAGACGGCAAAGGCGTTGAATAGGTGTACGTGAGCAGCCGCGCTATTCCGCTATATTGGCGTAGCCAAACGGTTTGCTACTTCCAAGTGATAGGGCTTAAGTTTGCTTTTTGCGCTAACAGGCTTACGGAATTGATGATTAAGATTGTACGTTAGGGCTAATCATTACAGTATTGAACATCGTGAATTTACGTTAGTACGTCCAGCTGGGATAGATGACGTTAACATCCGCATTTTTAGCATAGTTACCATGCATACTTGAGACATTTATTTTTTATGAGTCATTCTCTTTTGGTTTCGAACATCCGCCGAGCATTAAAACTAAACTTCATCCCTGCCATGTGTTTACAGTTGATAGCATTAGGCATTGGTTTAAGCTTTTTCTATTGGCCTGCAAGCGAACCTGTGTTTAATTTTTTCGCCGATCTCAAATCGCACTATGGTGTGGTTTACGCTGTGATGTCTACTGGGGTGTTCGGCGGCTTACTGCCTTTTATGTACTTAAGCTTATCCGGTCAAATTCATTTTAAGCCTGTCCGGCAGTTAGCATTTTATTGTTTACTTTGGGCCTTTATGGGTTGGTTAGTAGATGCATTCTATGGTTTGCAAATTACCTTGTTTGGCAATGGTACTGATGCCGTTACCCTGATCCAAAAAATCGCTTTCGACCAGTTTGTGTTTAGTGCGTTGTTCACATGCCCACTGCTGACGCTTTGTTATCAATTCAAAGATGCGCATTTCAATGTACGTCGTACCATGCAGCTATTGGATAAACGACTGTTATTACTCTACTTACCCACTACGATAGTGACGAATTGGTTAGTATGGATACCCTCTGTCTTGCTGATTTATTTGATGCCGCCAGCGTTGCAACTTCCACTGTTTAACTTGGTGCTGTGCTTCTTTGTCTTGGTGCTTGCTATATTGAATAGCGAACCTCCTAAGGCCCCTCATCCAGTGCCCGAGTCCGTGCAGCCCGGCCGATAGTTTATGCCCTAAGTTTGCGTTAATAATTCTCTGATACCCTTTGGGTGGTTGCTCACTATAAAGGACGTTATCTCTGTGCGTGTTGCTTCTATCGTGTATTTTTGTATTCCGTTGTTCTTGATGTTCGCTTGTCAGTACGGTGGTATTGACCAGTATTTATCCGCAAAATTTTATGTTTACACCGATGGTTGGCAAACAAAAAATAGTTGGTGGTTAGATACGGTCGCTCATAAAGGCGGGCGCTACCTAGTGAGCATATTGATTCTGTTATTGCTTAGCCTAACCTTTGTAAATTATTGGAAAGGCTTTGGTCTCCCTTGGCAGCGTAAAGTCGGAGTGTATTTATGTGTTTCTACTTTAGCGGCCATTGGCACGGTTTCCTTGCTAAAAGGAGTCACTACTTTGCCATGCCCATGGGATATTAAAGGCCTGGGGGGACAAGGGGAGTATGTGTATTTAACTGACATATTTAGCACTCAATTAGATATTGGTCATTGTTTCCCCGCAGGACACGCGTCAGGAGGCTATGCATTTTTTAGTCTTTATTTCGCCGCCAAAGTTTGGCGCGCAAAGACGCCCTGTAGGGGCAAAGCTAATCTATGGTTTCTGCCTGGCATGCTACTTGGTCTGTGTTTTGGGCTTGCCCAGCAATTGCGCGGTGCACACTTTATGTCTCATGATATTGCTAGTGCTTTAGTTTGTTGGTGTGTTTGCGCTTTCATTCTTAAGCTGTTTTTCGATCATAAAAAACGTTCAGTACTGGGCGAAACTGGATAATGGTTATGACTCATTCATTCGGGAAAACATTCTCATCTTTACTGTTAGGTATGTATGCATATTCCATCAAATAAATTGAACGGCACCGGTCTGAGACGCATAGTAAAAGCCGCTGAATGTTCTTTTAAAGGACTCAAGGCGGCGTGGTTGTATGAATCAGCGTTTCGCCAAGAATTATTACTATGCGCATTTCTCGTTCCTTGTTCGTTTCTGTTGAAACAATCTTCGTTGCACTGGTTAGCCCTGACGATCAGTTTACTGTTCTTATTATTTTCTGAAATTGTCAATTCTGCACTAGAAGCATTGGCTGACAGTATTTCTCTTGAACATCATCCACTCATTGGGAGAGCGAAGGACATGGGGTCTGCTGGAGTGTTTATTGCTATGACCATAGTTGGTCTGATTTGGGGGGAAGCGCTTTGGCGTTACATCGCGTAAGGCTTTAGACCTTTTGTGGCCAACATCTGACTATAAAAATACGCCAATTTAGTATTGACCGTAAATCAGTATTAACACGTCGAGCGTTATCCGGTTTGTTATAAATCGAGCTTCTGCTATTTAATTATCATACTTATTCAAAATTAGACCACTTTAGTTATCCTTTGAGCTTGGGAATTACTGTATACTTTTTGGTAATTTAACTTCTCCTTTATTCAGGAGGGTTTCAGTTGCATTTGAAGCGGAGACTCAATTCTTCTTTGCTAAATTGCGCAGTTCAACTTTAGCGTTTATTCTTCATATAAGAGTTCAGGCGCTGTCTTCATGCCCGCACTGTTGCTCATAGGCGCGATATTGATTATTAAAGATAGGCAAAGCTTATCTACACTAACCAAGAGGCAGTCAATTTAGTACTATGATAGTCCATCAAGAAGCCATAAAAGACGCTGTGTATCAGTTGTTTGACGAGGTAGATGCTCTTTCTGTTCAAGGATACGATGAAGAGCGGAATGTGATTTACTGGAATTTGGGCAGCGAGTTACTTTATGGCTATAGCGAAGAAGAAGCGTTAGGTAAGAAACTCGAAGATCTCATTTTTCCCGACTTTATGCGTGAACCCGTTATTGCCGCCCACACTGATTGGATCAATAAAGGCATTAAAATTCCTGCTGAAGAACTGACATTGCGCCATAAAAATGGTGGCGATGTTAACGTATTTTCGAGCCATGTTTTGTTCACAAATGAACACAATAAGCACGAAATGTACTGCATTGATATCGATCTCGCCGACGTACGACAAGCCCAAGCGCAAGCAAAATTTAAAGACAACATGCTTGAAGCGGTCTTTGAGGCCACCCCTGATTTGTTCTTCTTGATGGAAGAAGACGGCACCATCATTGATTCTCATGGGGGGGATGACAAATATCTCGGTGCATCGCCAAGTGAATGCGTCGGACGCACCATTACAGATTTGTTTCCACGCAAGGTGGCACGCAAGTATACGCTATTTAATAAAAGGGTGGTTGAGCAAGAGGGTATTTCTACCTTTGAATATGAACTCACTTTGCCAGACGGTATTCGCTACTTCGAAGCAAGACTGAGCCATGTTAAGGCGTACAACCAAATAGTAGTGATCGTTCGCGATATCACTGAGCAGCATAAGGCGGCTCAAACGATACGCCATCACGCTTATTACGATAGTTTGACCTTGCTGCCGAACCGCTTCTTGTCTCTGGATCGTTTATCGCAAATGCTTAAAGAGGCGCAAAGAAACAAAGAAAAAGCCGCTCTGCTATTTCTAGATCTAGACGACTTTAAGAAAGTGAATGACTCATTAGGCCACGAAGTAGGCGACAAACTCCTAGTTGAGGCGGCTAACAAGCTAACCTTGGCCTTGCGAAAGGCGGACACGGTAGGGCGCTTAGGGGGGGACGAATTTATCGTGTTGTTACGGGCACTTGCTGGTGATAACGATGCAAAGGAGGTGGCCGAAAGCCTACTTCGGGTATTCAGAGACCCGTTTCTAATTGATGGTAAGGAGCTGATCCTGACCTTGAGTATTGGCATTGTAACGTATCCCGAAAACGGCAGCAGTGCCTCTGATTTATTACGCCATGCTGATGCTGCCATGTACCAATCTAAATTATCAGGACGAAATACGTATTCATTTTACACAAAAGAAATGAACGCCATTATGTTGCGCCGTTTCGAAATCGAAGGGCAGCTCAATCAAGCGCTTCAGCGTAAAGAGTTTGAGGTGTTTTACCAACCCAAATTTAGTGTGCAAAATAGAAACGTAATCGGGGCTGAAGCATTAATTCGTTGGCGTAATCCGATATTGGGTAATGTGCCGCCTGACGAATTTATCCCCATTGCTGAACATACCGGGTTAATTGTACCCATTGGTAAATACGTTATTGAACAAGCTCTAGAGTTT
Organism: Paraglaciecola sp. QJM3NY_14; assembly: GCF_056173245.1. Taxonomy (NCBI): domain Bacteria; kingdom Pseudomonadati; phylum Pseudomonadota; class Gammaproteobacteria; order Alteromonadales; family Alteromonadaceae; genus Paraglaciecola; species Paraglaciecola sp. QJM3NY_14. Next base: position 4,040,069 of record NZ_CM149664.1, on the reverse strand, counting down.
TTGCGGGAGTGGGCGAGTATTCATAATAAAAACTATACCATTGCGGTCAATTTATCGCCGCGGCAATTTAGGGACAAAGAGCTAATTAACTTTATTTTATCGGCATTGAGCAAAGAGGAAATCTCGCCGCAAAATTTGGAGTTTGAAATAACGGAGGGAGTATTAATGGTTGGTAATGCCTATGTGGAAGAGGCGCTGGAAGAGCTTCACCAGTTAGGTGTGAAATTATCGATGGACGATTTTGGTACAGGGTACTCTTCACTGAGTTATTTGCGTCGCTATTCATTTGATATTTTAAAGATAGACCGCAGCTTTATTGATGGCATCACTGTGAATAAGGAGGACTTTGATTTAGTCAAAGCAACCATCGCAATGGCGCATAGTTTAGACCTTGAGGTCGTCGCTGAAGGAGTTGAAACTCATGAGCAACTTATGTTGCTAGATAAACTCGGCTGCGACTTAGTTCAAGGCTACTATTTTAGTAAACCGGTACCAGCTCAAGCCTTAATCGATTATAGATATCCGGCAAGCTAAACATTCTGGTAGTGAATAACCTAATATGAACGCGGCGTTGGTAGGATATTAGCTGCGCTAACAGCATTAAATTGACAGCTTCTAGCTCAAATAGAAAGCCCTCTGACGAGGGCTTTCTATTTGAGTGGTATTAAGGGAGCATTTTCCGTCTTGTGCGTACCAGCGCCAACATGCCAAAACCAAAAAGCGCCAGTAAGGCGGGCTCAGGTACTGCTAAAGCGGCGAGTGCGGCAGAGGCAATAAGTTGGTGACCCACGGCAGTAGGGTGAACTGAGTCCCAAAGTAAGTACTCATCAGGGTTCGTACACACGGTCATATTTGCCGAGTCAACGCAAGGAGCTGATGCGTTCGTTAGATCATAATCACCGGGGTTCATTGATATATCTAAAAATGTGCTGAACACATCAAGTTGGGTGATGCTTAACCCGCTACTGATACCATCTAAACCATTTGCTAATGCGGCATTAAATTCAAAAGCCCAAGGCGCTGCAATGGGTAAATTCGGCACTAGAAAGTTCATAGCCCCCGCCATTGCTAAAGTGGTCACACTGTCAACAATGTTTTGCGCTGCATCGCCCGGGGTATAGGTGCCGACGGGATCATTTTGCAAAAAATCATTGCCACCTGCCCAGATAACATAGAGTGCATCGGTATCTGCCATGTCACTAGCGGCCCGGAGATAATTGTTTATTTGACCATCTAGTACTTGGTCACTGCGCTGGCCGCCTATGGCCCAATTTGTGCCGCCTGCATAAGCGGTAGTAGCTGACACCCCTAAATCAGTTGCTAAGTGCTCAACCCACACTGGGCCATTTGAGAACCGGCAATCAGCATAAGGTGGATCCGGACAGAAGCCAGGTGCCAGTGCAGCAAATGCGCCTGTGTCAGAAAGCGAATCACCGAACACATACATATCACTGATAGGCGTGGCGGATGCTGTTGAACTGACAAACATCAGTAGTGATGTTCCAGATACACACAGTGTTCTTCTAGTTTTTTTAAGTAAATAATTGAATCCACAGGACAGTGGCAGAGTCAGTTTGTTCATTGTTTCACCTCAGGGCGCTTCTATACTGCACAACGCCAATTATAATTTATTGTTGTTAGTATCCCGAGCGGGATAAGCATCAGCATAGAACATCCCAAAAGTGCACAGACGTTTTCATGCCGAAAAACGATTATGCATATTTCGAGCCCCTTAATAAAATCAAAGGGTTAGCTATTTTTTGTTTGAAAAGCAGCCACAAGTGCAAAAAATACTGACACTGATTAAAATGGTCTGGTCCGCATCGGCTTAATAGCTCCTTTTAGTCATCCGATTTCATTATTAACAACGGGGGTATAGGGGGGAGCTTTACGTCTGAATCAACTTCCATGCTTAGTAAAATGGCTTGAGCCAATGCATCATGGGAATTAGGTGAATCTTTTAACTCACGGGTTTTTTCAATATCAATATCCGAAGATGCACCCGCCCACACTATTATCGGCACATGCGTTTGCGCTTTGGGTGCGAACATATAGGGTAAACCGTGCAAATAGACCTTGCTTTCACCTAAAGATTCACCATGATCGCTGACGTAAATCATGGCTGTTTCGTAACGGGGAGTGTTGCGTTTTAACAACCCAATGACTTTTGCTAAAAAGTAATCTGTGTAGAGGATGGTATTGTCATAAGCATTGATAATTTCTTCGTCGCTGCACATTGATAGTTCACTGGTTTGACATGCTGGCGTGAATTTTTCAAATGCTGACGGGTAGCGCTTACTATATGCAGGGCCGTGGCTGCCCATTTGATGTAGTACAATGAGTATGTCTTGCTCTTGTCCGTTAATAAATTCTTGTAGCCCATCAAGCATACCTTCATCACGACACTCTCTATATTTTTGTTCTTTGGGTTGCCGCTTTTCATCACAAACTGGGTTCGTTTCGCTAGTGTTGTAACTTATATAGGGAATGCGCTCTGCGACCCCTTTTGAATCAGAATTATTGTCCCGCCATTGCACGCTAATATTGGCTTTAGCCACAATATCTAGCACATTTTCTGTGGTTTTGCTGTTGTCTGCATCAAAGTCATCACGACCCAGAATGGAAAACATACAAGGTACTGAAACTGCGGTGGATGTGCCGCAACTACTGATTTGGCTGAAAGAGACTAAATCAGTTTCTTTGGCTAACAAAGGGGTGGTTTCACGCTCGTAGCCATTGACTGAGAAGTGATCAGCGCGAGCGGTTTCACCGACAACCACAATCACGAGCTCTCGATGCAAATCTGTGTCTGGAATGGCAGCACGGGACGTTTGGAACACGAATTGCCTGGAAGCAGCAGAGCGAATCTTTTGCGTCAGAAATGCGACCAATGAATACATAGGTTGTATTGGATTCGTGTAATAACGCACGGATTTGTGTTCACGAAAAAAGCTCGCATACTGACCACTAAAAGCAAATAAACTCCCGCCGATAACGCTTATGCCAATCACTAAGGTAAACCCCGTCATCAAAAAGCGGCGCTTAATGTCTTTTAATCTGGGTTGTTTATTCAGTGGCAACAGATTAAAAAAAACTATCGGGATCGCTCCAAATAACAAGACGTGATTAAGCAAACCAAAGTTGAGTATATCGGCCGCTTCGCCGGTGTCAGTGGCAAACATATTACGCATCATGTCGATATCAAAAATAACGCCAAAACCATCGGTAAAATAGCTGCATATTGCCCCCGTAATAAGCACGATGGATAACGCTAGTTTTACCGGCATAAACCAATTTAATACGATTGACACAATAGATGTTAATGCCCATAAAATAGCGCCAACTGAGCAGATGAATAATGCATTATTTTGCCAAGAGTAAATTGTCTCAAGATGGTCGAAAAAGGTGTGATTGCCCGTTAGCGTGACAAATAGCGCTGCGAGCAGCATGACAAGTTGAGGGGGAATTTTAAAAGCCCGTAACCATTCGCTTCGTATTGGTGTTTGGGCGGCCGCTTTATTCATCTCAGATTAATACCTAGGTTCACGATGGCAGCGAATCTTATGGATGGTGGCTTAACACAATATTAAGGCGTGATTTAAAAGAGCTGATTTAAAATGAAGCAATGTGCCCCAACATCCTAATAATCTGTATCAGTCGAATGTGAAATATATTGTTGAGTCACTCTTATTTTGCGTTGGCAACATTATTAGGACACCTGTGAAAGCTGTAAAAACTCTTACCCTAATGCGCTGGTTATTTGGCCAACTCGCACCCTATAAAACAAAGGTAATGTGTGCCATAAGCGCGCTTATTGTTGGTTCAGGCTCTTGGTTGTTATTGGGCCAAGGTGTGAAGGTCGTGGTCGATGAAGGCTTTGTCGCAAATAACGCTACCATGTTAAATCAAATGATGCTGGTGGTGGTGGGTATTGCGCTACTGGGCAGTATTGCAGCGTACTTTCGATTTTACCTAATGATTTGGCTAGGAGAGCGCGTCAGCGCAGATATTCGCCAATCTGTGTACTCTCATCTGCTAACGTTACCCCCCGCATTTTTTGAGAGAACACGTACCGGCGAGGTAATTTCACGCTTTACCAGTGACACTACCGTGCTGCAGTCGGTGGTGGGTATGGGGCTGTCAATGGCACTGCGCGCAAGCATTACTTTTATTGGTGCATTATTGCTGATGTTAATCACCAGCCCCATGTTGACCCTGTACGTATTGATTGCTGTGCCGATTGTATTATTGCCAATTCGTTTCTTTGGCGCCAAAGTGCGTTTGCATGCCAGAAACAGTCAAGACCGAGTGGCAGATTTAGGTGCTTACGTGGATGAGTCACTGCATGAAATTCACACCGTTCAAGCGTATTCTCATGAGGATCTCGACAGAAGTAAGTTTGCCGGTCGGGTAGAAGATGTGATGACAGCGGCCAATAGCCGCATTCGCTTTCGTGCTTTGATGATGGCCACGATTATGGGTATCAGCATGACCGCCATTACCTTAGTCGCTTGGTTAGGGGCGCAGCAGGTGTTAACTGCCAGTATTAGCGCCGGTGAGCTTACCGCGTTTATGTTCTATGCCGTTATGGCAGGCGGTGCGGTCGCCACGTTAAGCGAGGTCATAGGGGAAGTTCAAAAAGCTGCCGGAGCCAGCGAGCGTTTAATGGAGTTATTGCATACCGAGAGTGAAGTGCTTGAACCTGAAACGCCCCAATTGTTAGCAAAAAAGGTGCAAGGCAACTTAACCTTAACGGATGTGAATTTTAGCTATCCTAGTGCTGATGACAGCCCTGCATTACAGCATATCTCTCTTGACATAAAAGCTGGCGAGCGTATTGCTTTAGTCGGCCCAAGCGGCGCTGGCAAATCTAGTTTATTCCAACTGTTGCTGCGGTTTTACGATATTCAATCGGGGGAAATTAGTTTAGAGGGGGTGAATATAGCTGAGCTGGAGTTAGAGTCTTTGCGCCAACAATATGCCCTCGTACCTCAAGAGTCAGTGATTTTTGCTAGCAGTGTTGCCGAGAACATTCGCTACGGACGACCGGATGCCAGTGATGAAGACGTGCAAGCCGCTGCTAAAGCCGCCAGAGCCGATGAGTTTATTGAGCAGTTGCCCGAAGGCTATCAAACTTATTTGGGCGAGCGAGGCGTACGTTTATCTGGTGGGCAAAAACAGCGAATCTCTATCGCTAGAGCAATCCTCGCTGATCGACCTATTTTGTTGCTGGACGAAGCAACCAGTTCACTGGATGCAGCCAATGAGCAGTTTATCAAGCTGGCTCTGGACGAACTAATGCGCGAAAAGACCACTTTAATTATTGCCCACCGATTAGCCACAGTAATCAATGCGGATCGCATAGTCGTGATGGATAAAGGCCAGATAGTGGCAATAGGTAATCACCAAGAATTAATCGCCAGTAATGCGCTTTATCGGGAATTCGCCGAGTTGCAGTTGGTCAGTTAATTTATGAAAAGAATAAGATAAATTACATGATGAAAATAGCACAAGTGGGTGAAGTTATCTTGCGTACGCCAGCCAAATCAGTCTCCCAGACAGATATTGAAACCAGTGCGTTTCAGGAGTTTGTTGATGCCTTACTCGTGACCATGCAAGAGGCCAATGGGGTCGGTATTGCAGCACCGCAAGTATTTGATAAGCGTGCAGTCATGATCATTGCATCACGGCCCAGCCCTAGATACCCAAATGCACCTGACATGGAACCTTTGGTGTTAATTAACCCCAAAGTGATACAAAGTAGCGAGGAAACAGTAAAGGACTGGGAAGGCTGTTTGTCTGTGCCTGGTTTACGTGGTTTTATTCGCCGGGCGACTTGGGTTGAGATAGAGTATCTGCAACGCGATGGAACACCGGCCACTCAGCGCTTAGATGGGTTTGTAGCACGCATTTTCCTACACGAATTTGATCATCTGATTGGTAAAACGTGGCTTGACCATGTTGAACTTAACACCGATATTATGGCTGAATCCGTATGGCGCAGAAAAATAGCAGGCATTGATGACCGACAAGGCGAAATCAAAAACGACGATAATCGTTAAGCGGTGTTGCGTTTAGAACTGCTAAGAGCTGCCCATTCTGGCATGAGCTTATCTCAACAATTGAATAGGCGTATTTAATTATTTGTGCGAAGGGCAAAGGCTAATCTAAGCGATACTCAGTCAAAGCTATGATTTATTACCAGAGGTGTAACATAAGGTGACTTATGTGATTACCCATTTTTTATTAGTAAGGATATCCGTTGCAAACTGCGTTAAAGAAATTATCTGCCATAGTATGTTGCTCATTGCTAAGCGGGATCAGTGTGGCTGCTCAACAAGATGCCACTGACATGAATGTGTCAGGTGAACAGGAGGTTGTAAGTGAGGCCCAAGAAGTGGCGAGCCCACAGGCCTTATTTGCACAATGTGTTGTTGACTTGCAGGGGCAAGCTAAAACAGCCGGTGTCTCTAAGCGTGTTACCAATGAAGTGCTTGGCGGCGCCAGATACAAAGAAAAAATCATCTCGCTGGATCGAAATCAACCTGAGTTTGTACAAACCTTTACTGATTACTTTGAAAAACGGGTGAATACCTGGCGCATTGAAAAAGGCCAGCAAATGATGGCCAAGCACCGTGCTTTTCTGGGGGAGTTAAATAAAGAATACGGTGTGCCAGCTCAGTATCTTTTAGCTTTTTGGGGCTTAGAAACGAATTTTGGCTCTTACAAGGGAAAAAGCCCGGTTATTGATTCGCTAGTCACTTTGGCATGTGACAATCGCCGTAGCCGTTATTTTTCCAGTGAATTAATGCAAGCTCTGTTGCTCATTGATCGTGAAAAACTAGACGACAAAAAAATGGTTGGCTCTTGGGCCGGTGCCATGGGGCACACACAGTTTATGCCCTCTGCCTATATGAAATACGCAGTTGACGGAGATAAAGACGGCCAAATCAATCTTTGGGATAGCGAGCAAGATGCGCTGGCTTCGGCAGCTAACTTTTTGAAAAATTTAGGTTGGCAATCAGGCTACAAATGGGGCAGAGAGGTGAGCCTGCCTGACTCATTCGATTATACCTTAGCGGGCAAGAATGATCCCAAAGCGCTTTCTGTATGGAACGGTGCTGGCGTCACCCGTACTGACGGCCATGCCATCGGTAACGCTGATATCAAAGGTGCGCTTCTGGTGCCAGCGGGTCATGCAGGGCCGGCATTTTTAGCCTATAAAAACTTTAATGTAATATTGCGCTGGAATAACTCAGAGTATTACGGCATCGCTGTGGGGCACTTAGCGGATCGTATTGCTGGTTTGAGTACCTTGTCTAAAACTCTGCCTGAGCTGCCGGATTACACGGTAGATGAAATGCGTCAGCTACAGGATAAGCTCAATGGTTTGGGCTTTGATGTGGGCAAGGCCGACGGTATTTTGGGACCGGGTACACGAAGCGGTATTCGCCAATTTCAATTATCAAAAGACATGATTGCAGATGGTTACCCAGCACGTGACGTGTTCGATGCCTTAATGGAGCAGCCTCTGCCAAGCAACTCATAAGCACTATGTAATATATTGCTTTGTTACAGCGTTAAACTGCCCATTAATCTTATGGGCAGTGTCTGCTATTCCCCACGGTAATTATTTGCCTTTTTTGCGGTCTTTACTGGGCTAAAAAGTACTTTAGGTATATACTCCCGCGGTCAAATTTTAAGCGCTTTTCGCATTTCCATCTTGAGCGCTTTTTTAATACTTTTTATTTTTGTGGAGTTGTATGTCCAACCTGAGTCAACCTGTCGCTAAATCGCCTGTTAAACGCCAGCCTGCTGAGCGTATGAAAGCCGAGCGCGGTCTTTTTTCTTATCCCAAATATTGGGCTGAGTGTTTTGGCCCTGCGCCATTTTTACCCATGTCACGCAAAGAAATGGAAATCTTAGGTTGGGATAGCTGCGATATCATTATTGTTACGGGGGATGCCTACGTGGATCACCCCAGCTTTGGCATGGCGGTGATTGGCCGCGTGCTTGAGTCACAAGGTTTCCGAGTAGGGATTATTTCTCAGCCGGATTGGACGAACAAAAACGACTTTATGCAGTTAGGTGAGCCGAACTTATTCTTCGGCGTGACCGCAGGTAACATGGACTCCATGATCAATCGTTATACAGCAGAGCGAAAACTGCGTCACGATGATGCCTACACTGCTAACAACGAAGGGGGCAAGCGCCCAGATCGTGCAGTCACGGTATACACTCAGCGATGCAAAGAGGCCTATAAAAAACCAGTAGTGATTGGTGGTATCGAAGCTAGTTTGCGCCGTATTGCCCACTATGATTACTGGTCAGATAAAGTGCGTCGCTCTGTGTTGTTTGATTCAAAAGCTGACATGTTGATGTTCGGTAATGCTGAACGTCCATTAATTGAAATGGCCCATCGTTTTGCTGCGGGTGAAAGCATTGAGCAGATGCAAGATATTCGCGGCACAGCCGTTATCCGTAAAGAGCCGTTGCCTGGTTGGCAAGGTGTAGACTCAACACATTTAGACACCATAGGTAAAATTGACCCTGTTATTAGCCCCTACGAAATCATCGAAGATAAATGCGCGGTTTCTTCTGAGGCAGATAAACAAGCGGCCATTGAAGAGCAAAAGGCCCAACCGATTGTCGTACAGCCTTTTACCTCAAAAACCAAACGTCGCAAGCCGTGGGATAAAACCTATGTGATGCTGCCAGCTTACGATGTGGTGCGTGCCGAGAAAACGCATTACGCGCATACCTCGCGTATATTGCACAAAGAAACCAACCCAGGGTGTGCTCGTGCGCTTGCACAGCGCCATGGCGATAGAATCATTTGGATTAATCCACCTGCTTACCCGCTTGAAACTGAAGAAATGGATGCCGTGTTTGATTTACCTTATGCACGTGTTCCGCATCCTAGCTACGGTAAAGCAAAAATACCTGCTTACGACATGATTAAAACCTCGGTGAATATCATGCGTGGTTGTTTTGGCGGTTGCACTTTCTGTTCTATCACCGAGCACGAAGGGCGCGTTATTCAAAGCCGCTCTGAAGAATCGATCATTCGTGAAATTGAACAGATCCGCGACAAGGTTCCGGGTTTTACTGGGGTGATCTCTGATCTAGGTGGCCCAACCGCCAATATGTATAAATTGCGTTGCAAGAGTCCGAAAGCGGAACAAGCGTGTCGTCGTTTATCGTGCGTATGGCCAGAAATTTGCGGTCATTTAGATACTGACCAAACGCCTACCGTCGAGTTATATCGCAAAGCGCGTAATGTGGAAGGGGTGAAGAAAGTCCTTATTGCATCGGGTGTACGTTACGATTTGGCGATTGAAGATCCCAATTATGTACGCGAGTTGGTAACGCATCACGTGGGCGGCTATTTGAAGATTGCGCCTGAGCATACAGAGAAAGCCCCGCTGGATAAAATGATGAAACCGGGGATGGGCACCTACGATAGATTTAAAGAGTTGTTCGACAAGTACACCATGGAAGCGGGCAAAGAGCAGTATTTGATCCCGTATTTTATCTCTGCTCATCCAGGGACTGAAGACGAAGACATGCTGAACTTGGCGCTGTGGCTAAAAGAGCGCAACTTTAAACTCGACCAAGTACAGAACTTCTATCCGTCACCTATGGCGAACGCGACAACTATGTATCACACGGGGAAAAACCCGATACATAAAGTGAATCACAAAAGTGAAGCTGTGACCGTGGCCAAGGGTGAAATTCGCCGCCGGTTGCACCGTGCTTTTCTGCGTTATCACGATCCTGCTAACTGGCCAATGTTGCGTAAAGCGTTAACCGACATGGGTAAAGGCTATCTTATTGGCAATGGCGCTAAATGCTTGATACCTGCTGAGAGCCGTAATGAGTTAAAAGGGCGTGAGCAAAAAGAGTATGCAAAGCGCTCTGCAAATAAAGCGTATGCGAAAGGCAAAGGAAATGACCAAGCTCAGCAAACAGCGAAGGGCAAAAAAGCCCAACAGGGCTTAACTCGCTTCAGTGACAATCAGCCACACAATAAGGCCGGTGGTACTGGAAACTCGGCCGGTACAAACACTGATAACCGACGTAAAAACAGCAGTAATAAAAAAAGAAAGCCACATTAATGTGGCTTTTTGCTATTTGAATTCAATGTACTGAAAGTCAACTTTATTGTGCTTCAGGGTTAGTCTTTCAACGCTTTGATGATTTGCTCACTAAACGCGGGCAAGTCATCTGGGTTACGACTCGTGATGATTTGGCCATCGATCAGCACCTGTGCATCTTGCCAATTTGCCCCTGCGTTACGTAAATCAGTTTGAATACTCGGATAAGAAGTTAAATTACGCCCTTTTACGATACCCGCTTCAATGAGTAGCCAAGGGCCATGACATACCGCTGCGACAGGGCGTTGTTTTTCATCGGCAAAGAAATCTTTAATGAACGCGATGGCAGCATTGCTGGTACGTAAGGTGTCGGGGTTGAATAAGCCGCCGGGTAGTACCAGAGCGTCATAATTTTCGCTTTTCGCTTCTTGAAGTGTCAAATCGACCTTAATCGACTCCCCCCAATTATCTTCATCCCAACCCTTAATTGACCCTTTCTCAAGAGAAATGATATCCACTTTTACGCTGGCTTCTTTTAACGCATTCAATGGGTGAAATAACTCGCTTTGCTCAAAACCATCAGTGGCCAAAATGGCAACACGCTTATGTGCTAGTGACGTAGTCATAATTTTTCCTTCATCTTTTAAGCTCAATATTGTGAATGAAGAAATGCTAATGCCGTGCCACAGATCCTGAGAGCTCCAATGTCTCGCAAAGCCACGCCAGTTGTGACGGTTTCGATTTAACGATTAAAGGGGAGGGTTTTTATCATACTTTGAGCCTGACAAAATTTTAGAGACAAGAGAAATTTTTACAGAGGCCGGTGTTGGCTTACCCCGACCCAACTACTCACGTCATCTGATTGGGTTGAGGGCTCCGCAAAAAGCTAAAGCTAAAACCCAGAACCCAATTTCTGTCACCTTTGCAGACTGAGATGCGTTTATTAACAACGAATATCCAAATCAACAGATTGCCTTTTTTAAATCGACCTTCTAGCGACTGCACCAGCCGTAAGGCTACTAATATATAAAGCGTCAGCCGTTTCTAGCACGCCAGTAGTAAAGGGATACGCACCACTAGGGTCTTGTAAGTTCATCAGTACCTCACCATTTTCGGTAATTTTAATGACATGGCCATAATTTTTGCCTGCCGGTTGCAAAAAGCTGGGCAGACGCTGAATCATTTTTCTTAGAAAGGGGGATTCAGATAAGTCATCTATGCTTTTGGCGCGAGGGGAGGCAAACCCGAGCCAATATCCACCGCTAGGAGAGCGGGCGATGTTATCAGGGAATCCCGGTAGGTTATCAATAAGGGTCTCAACTTTGCCGGCCTTTGGGCCTTTCAGCCAATAGCGTAATACACGGTAACTGCCGGTTTCATTGATTAGCACCGAGCGTTGATCGTGACTCACCGCGACGCCATTGGCAAAGGTTAAGCCTTCCAGTAGTACCCTAGTTTCGGCAGTGGCTGGATTGTATTGCAAGAGGCGTCCATTGCCTTTGTGTTCCATTATTTCCAGCAGACTTGCGGGTAATGTGCCGCCGAATTGCGAGGCAGAAAACTTGCTGGTGGCATCGCTGAAATAGACCATACCGTTTTGTGCGACGTCTACATCGTCCGCGTATACAATGTCAGTGTCGTCTACCCGATTTGTGACAAGGCTAATATCACCATTGGGGGTTATGGATATTAATCCTTTCATCGCGTCGGCAACCAATAGATTCCCTTGTAGGTCATACTCGATTCCCAGTGGGCGACCGCCTGTATTAACCCAAGTTTTAAATTCGTTGGTATTGGGTGCCAGTAGCATAATGTCACCCGAATGGGTAGCTGTGGCGATAACACCGTCATCTCGAAGGGCAAAATCTTCTGGCCCATGATGGTCACCTAACGACAATAGATCTAAGTCGGCTAATGCATTGTTTGATGCCCATGGGCCAACATACCCTGTGGCTGTGGGCGCTTGCCAAGCGACTGGATCAATAGCGACAGGCCATAGCAGCAAATATGCGCCAAGGGCAAAAATAGCGAGTAGGGTAAATTTAACCAATTTCATAATATCTCCCTGATATGTAAAGGATAAACATTTCAACAAGATATAGCATGATGATATTGTTAGGTTAAATTGTGATTCGTTATTTGGGTGTATTTATCAACCTAATTATGAAGCGAGCTTGTCATTGAAGTGCAATTGCTGCTCCGTAAGTTATAGGGAAGTACAAAGTGTATTCTGTGACAGTAGACTTGCCCCTAGATAAAAACAGAAATAATGAAAAAGGGTATTTTAACGTCATAAAAAACGATTATCGCGTCACTTAACATCCTATTAACCCCTATTTTTGTAGGGAATAGCCAGTATAAGGCTATAAACATACAGGTTATTTTTATTTTGGCTGTATAAGCCTTATACTTGCTCGGTTTTATAGACATACTCAAGAACGTCCGGTGTTCTTTGAGTCAACCAAGAGGTCCTAATTGTGTTAGAAGCATATCGTAAACATGTTGAAGAACGTTCTGCCGAAGGTATCCCACCTAAACCATTAAATGCCGAGCAAGTTGCTGGTTTGGTTGAGTTATTAAAAGCGCCGCCTGCAGGCGAAGGTGACTTTTTACTTGAGTTGTTATCAGAGCGTGTTCCACCGGGCGTAGATGAAGCGGCTTATGTTAAAGCTGGTTTCTTAAATGCTATCGTTATCGGTGAAGCATCATCTCCTTTGATCAGCAAAGACGCTGCGATCCAATTGTTGGGTAACATGCACGGTGGTTACAACATCGTGACACTAGTTGATGCACTTGATAACAATGATTTGGCTGAGCTTGCTGCTGAAGAATTGAAGCACACTTTGCTGATGTTTGACGCTTTCCATGACGTGGAAGAAAAAGCCCGCGCAGGAAACGGGTTCGCCAAAGACGTATTACAATCTTGGGCTGACGCCGAGTGGTTCACTTCACGCCCTGAAATGCCTGAGAAAATCACTTACTCAGTATTCAAAGTGACCGGTGAAACAAACACCGATGACTTATCACCTGCACCTGATGCATGGTCACGTCCTGATATTCCATTGCACGCACGTGCAGCGTATAAGATGACCCGTGACGGCTTAACGCCTGAAGTACATGGAGAAATTGGACCACTTAAACAAATCGACGAAATTAAAGCAAAAGGTCACCCTGTTGCGTTCGTGGGTGACGTTGTAGGTACCGGTTCATCACGTAAGTCAGCGACTAACTCAGTCCTTTGGTTCTTCGGTGAAGACTTACCTGGCGTACCAAACAAACGTGGCGGCGGTGTATGTATCGGCGGTAAAGTTGCGCCAATTTTCTACAACACTATGGAAGATGCTGGTGCGTTAGTATTTGAAGCTGACGTAGACAATATGAACATGGGCGACGTGATTGACATCTTCCCACTTGAAGGTCGTATTACTAACGCTGAAACAGGCGCTGAACTGGCTAAATATGAGTATAAGTCTGACGTATTGCTAGACGAAGTACGCGCTGGTGGCCGTATTAACTTAATCATTGGTCGTGGTTTGACCGAAAAAGCGCGCGAGTCTTTAGGCCTTGGTGCTTCTGACTTGTTCCGTAAGCCAGACCAACCCGCTGATACTGGCAAAGGGTATACCTTAGCTCAGAAGATGGTGGGTAAAGCATGTGGTGTTGAGGGTATTCGACCTGGCACTTACTGCGAGCCTAAAATGACTACTGTGGGTTCACAAGATACCACTGGGCCAATGACCCGTGATGAGCTTAAAGATCTAGCCTGTTTAGGTTTCTCTGCAGATTTAACCATGCAGTCGTTCTGTCACACAGCGGCTTACCCTAAACCAGTTGATATTGATACTCAGCATACATTGCCTGATTTCATTATGAACCGTGGCGGTGTTTCACTTCGCCCAGGTGACGGTATTATCCACTCTTGGTTAAACCGTATGTTATTGCCTGATACCGTGGGTACTGGTGGTGATTCTCATACGCGTTTCCCAATGGGTATTTCATTCCCTGCAGGCTCTGGTTTGGTTGCATTCGCAGCTGCAACAGGCGTAATGCCGCTTGATATGCCTGAGTCGGTATTGGTGCGCTTTAAAGGTAAAATGAAGCCAGGCATCACGTTGCGTGATTTGGTGCATGCCATTCCATTGTACGGTATCAAGCAAGGTCTTTTGACTGTAGCTAAGAAAGGTAAAGTCAATGCTTTCTCTGGTCGTATTCTTGAAATAGAAGGTTTGAACGATTTGACCGTTGAGCAAGCGTTTGAATTGTCAGATGCCTCTGCAGAGCGTTCAGCAGCAGGTTGTACTATTAAGTTGTCTGAAGCGTCTATCGCAGAGTACCTAACGTCTAACATCACTATGTTACGTTGGATGATCAACGAAGGTTACGGCGACCCTCGTACGCTTGAGCGTCGTGCTCGTAAAATGGAAGAGTGGTTGGCTAACCCAGAGCTAATGCAAGCGGATAAAGACGCTGAGTACGTTGAAACCATTGAGATTGACCTTGATGATATCAACGAACCTATTCTTTGTTGCCCGAACGATCCAGATGATGCGAAAACTTTGTCTGACGTTGCTGGCGAGAAAATTGATGAAGTGTTCATCGGTTCTTGTATGACGAATATTGGTCACTTCCGTGCTGCAGGTAAACTACTTGAGCAATACAACAAGACCTTGCCAACGCGTTTGTGGATCTCTCCACCGACTAAGATGGACAAAGCCGTATTGATGGAAGAGGGCTACTACAACATCTACGGTCGTGTGGGTGTGCGTACTGAAATGCCTGGTTGTTCATTGTGTATGGGTAACCAAGCACGCGTATTAGCTAACTCAACAGTATTGTCTACTTCTACTCGTAACTTCCCTAACCGTTTAGGCGACGGTGCTGATGTTTACTTGTGTTCTGCTGAACTTGCGGCTGTTGGTGCAATTGTTGGTCGTATCCCTACTACAGCTGAGTACATGGAATATGCGAACAAGATCGAGTCTATGTCTGGTGATGTTTTCCGTTACTTGAACTTCGACCGTATCGATGAGTTCAAGCAAGCAGAAGCTGCTGCGAAAGAGAAGATTATTCCTGCTCTTAACATTGCTTAATCACTGATTTATATAACTAAATCAGAATAAAATACTGTAAGCCGAACAGGTGAATGCCTAGTTCGGCTTTTTTTGTTGCTAAACCCGTATTTGCTACAATCTGTGTCCTCGAGCTATTCCTTTCTGTTTTCCGGTAAAGTAGACTTTAGTCTGATAAATAAACTAACCCATTGTTTTTAAGTTTGTTTTAACCGAATTAATAATAAAACTCCGTTATTGCTCACACGCTACGTGCCAGATGGCTTCGAGGGTTTTATCTAAATTATTGGAATACACATGTTGATTAAACCCCTTCGCTTGTTCACGTCTGTTTTGCTTGCAGGCTTTTTTAGTTTAAGTGTGATGCTAGGGGCAAATGCCCAAGAAAACGAGTCATATCAGACGTTACCTTTGGTTAGCATTACTATTGGTAAGCAGCCTCTTGATGTGGAGTATGCTTATACCTTTGAGCAAAGAGCAAAAGGCTTAATGTTTCGTAAAACGCTGTGTAGCCAATGTGGAATGTTGTTCAAATTCTCTGGCGCTAAAAAAGCCAGTATGTGGATGCAGAACACATTTTTAGCGCTTGATGTTGCCTTTATCACCAGTGATGGTGTGATCACCGATATTAAACCGATGCAACCCCACGACTTAACCTCAGTTGGGGCATCTCAAGCGGTACTTTACGCACTTGAGATGAATCAAGGCTGGTTTGCTAAAAACGGTGTAAAAGTAGGCGACACATTAGTGATAAAAGACTAACCAATTGAATTGGGTGATAAAGGCGGCATTTTAGCCGCTCTTATCAAGTTCACTTTGGTGTGCTTCAATGCCGATGGGCACTGGTGTTACAGTCAAAATTTGCTCGTCTAATACGCTAAAACAACAGCGGAGTGATACGCGCATGAGTTGCTTGCTCAAACCCATAAGCCGCCTCAATCAGCAAACCTTCACTCTTTGCTCCACCAATAAAGCTCATATTAACAGGCATGCCGTACACTTCTCCCATTGGAACAGTAATGTGCGGGTAGCCGGCGACTGCCGCCGCGCCGCTGGCTGAGCCAAGAAAGTGATCACCATCGATATGGTCTATTTTCCACGCAGGTGCCGTTGTGGGGGCAATCAGTAGATCTACATTGTATTTTGCGAGTGTGGCATCTATGCCGTCTTTGCCTGCTTTTTGTTTAGCGCTGTGTAACGCATCGAGGTAGCGTTTATCCGTTAACTCAGGCGCTTCTTGGGCGCTAATGAATATCTCCTGTCCAAAGATAGGCATAGTGCGCTCTTTTGCTTCTTCATTTTTGTCTATCGCCTCTTGTAGGCTTTTTATTGGTGCATTGCTCCTTGTTAAATAGTGATTTAAATCCGCTTTAAACTCAGCCAGCAACACGCTGTACTCGTCTTCATTCCAGCTGCCTTTATCGTCGATATCGGCATTGTCTATGATGATAGCGCCCGCTTTGTCTAATATAGATAACTGAGCTTCAAAGACGTCGTCAAGTTGTGGATGATAGCCCATCATGTTGCGCACCACGCCTATCCGCTTGCCTTTAAGCCCGTCGGCTTTTAAATGCTCAACTAAGGGTACAGGTGCAATGCTGCTCGCATCGTTGTTGTCTTCACCCATCATGGCTTCAAGCATAACGACCGCATCAGCAACCGAGCGTGCCATTGGGCCTGCTGTGTCTTGTGAGTGGGCGATGGGAATGATGCCGCTGCGGCTAATAAGGCCTAGTGTGGGTTTGATGCCCACAATACCGTTAACAGCAGCGGGGCAGGTAACGGAGCCATCTGTTTCTGTACCTACCGCTAATAACGTAAAATCTGCGGCGACAGCCACACCTGATCCTGAACTAGAGCCACACGGAGAGCGCGTTACATCATGAGGGTTGAGGGTTTGCCCGTGCAAACTACTCCAGCCGCTTGATGACATAGTGGAGCGAAAGTTTGCCCATTCAGACAAATTGGTTTTACCCAGAATAATCGCGTCCTGTGCTTTTAACTTTTCAACCAAGTAGGCGTCTTTACTAGGAACGTGTTCTCGCATCAGCCAAGACCCTGCAGTGTTTGGCATACCTGTGGCGTCAATATTGTCTTTGAGTAGCACCATGGCGCCGAATAGTGTGCCCATTGGCGCGTCACTCTTAAGTTTCATATCTAACGCTGCCACCTGTTCAGCAAGCTGCTGATTAAGCGTGACGATGGCATTGAGCGTAGGGCCGTTATCGTCGAATTTCTCGATTCGCTGTAAATAGTAATCACTCAATTGGGTGACGGTGATGGTGTTGTTACGCAATAATGTTTGTGTTTCATGAAGGGTGAGTTCGTGTAACGGCCTAGCGATGGTTTCACTGGCTCGTGCAGCAAAACTATTGGTTGCGATCAGAGCAATGATGACCCCGCTCGTTAATGAACTGCTGATGGTTTTGCATCGGAGCATGTCTATGTTTCCTTAACTGACTGTATTTTCACCATTAATTTGACTGGATTTGGTGATTTTTATTATTAAATGATAGAGGGCGAGACGTCCTTTGAAATACTCAAATAGCACGCCCGGTATCACTATCGCATAGGCTATTCCAAAAAGTGTACAGAAAGAGGCAAAATGTGCTTTATCTGCGCTAAAAAGCTGGTAATTTATGGCATCTTTTTTGTACATATTCTAATTAGGAAAAACATTGAGTGACTCTTCGATAAACGTAGCTAAATTTGGCGGAACCAGTGTCGCAACCTACGCCACCATGCTTAATTGCGCCAAGGTGGTAAAAGGCAACCCTGCTACTAAAGTGGTGGTGGTAAGTGCATCAGCTGGGGTAACCAACATTCTGGTAGAGCTGGCACACAAGGCCCTGACCAAAGATGAAATTTCGGCTTACATTGAGCAAATACAAGCCATTGAATTCGCTATATTAAATGACTTAGGCGCGCCGACTTTGGTGGCCGATAAGTTGTTGGAGTTACTCGAGTCATTGAAACAATTGGCGTTTCATGAAGAAATACTCCACCGTCCTGATTTAAAAGACAGTTTGCTGTCGCACGGTGAACGCATGGCATCGCTGCTGTTTTCCGAGGTATTGACGCAGCAAGGTCTACCAGCGGATAACTTTGATGTGCGCAATGTCCTTCTGACCGACAGCGAGTTTGGTCAGGCGGCTCCGCAACTGGATGGCATAAAGCAGCGCGCGGCAAAGCTAATGGCACCTGAAATAGCTAAAACCGTTCTGGTTACCCAAGGGTTTATTGGCTCTGACGAAGCAGGCAATACCACTACGCTTGGACGTGGAGGCTCTGACTTTACTGCCGCTTTATTGGCTGAAGCCTTAGGCGCACAAAGCTGTGAAATCTGGACGGATGTGATTGGTGTTTATACCACGGACCCGCGCATTACTGATGCAGCAAGACCTTTGCCTGAGCTAAGCTTTGAAGAAGCCGCAGAAATGGCTACATTTGGTGCTAAGGTGTTACACCCAGCGACCATGGAGCCAGCGCTTCGTCAAAACATAAAGGTATTTGTTGGCTCAAGTAAGGAGCCTGAAAAAGGCGGTACTTGGATTGTTCGTGATTGTGAACATGAACCTTCTTACCGCGCTATTACTCGCCGTAAAGACCAAGTTATGGTGACAGTGAAAACGCCTAAGATGATGTACGCTCAGGGGTTCTTGCAGAATGTATTTACCATTATCGCCAAGCACAACTTAAGTGTTGATTTGGTGACGACATCTGAAATTTGTGTCTCGTTCACTCTGGATAACCCGCCTAATTCAGTATTGCAGCGCTTGAACCGTGAGACGATCGAAGAGCTTAGCCAAATTTGTGAAGTTGAGCTTGAAGAGCATTTTGATTTGGTGACTGTGGTAGGCAATAACATGCACAGTGCAGCTGGTGTATCGAGCCGTATTTTCGCTGCCGTGTCTGACTTTAACTTGAGAATGATTTGTTTCGGTGCCAACGTGCATAATATGTCTATGTTAGTGAGCGAAAAGGACAGTTCAAATGTGGTGAAAGCCCTGCATAAGAGCTTGTTTGAAGCTGAATAATTAACGCATTTTAGTCACAAAAAAACCGCTATCGAAAAGTAGCGGTTTTTTTGTGCGCTAAAAGTAAGCGCAATATAGGTTAATTAGACCTTAAACTGCTGTACAGAACTTTGTAGCTCTTCAGCAAGCTTGGCCACCTCGTGACTTGATTCAGACGTTTGATGCGCGCCTACAGAGGTTTCTTCGGCGATATTCACGATATTCTCTAGCTTCTCGCTAATTTCTTGCGACACCACATTTTGTTCTTTCGCTGCTTGAGCGATTTGCGAACTAACATCGTACGCTTTATGAACGGCATCAGAAATGAGCTGCAAGGCTTTGGTTGAGGCTTCGGTTTTCTCAACACAAACGGTTGTTTGCTCTTTGCCTTGGTTCATTACTGCTACGGCTTTTTCAGCGCCCGCTTGAAGCACTTCAATCATCGAGTTAATTTCTTGAGTCGATTTTTGTGTGCGACTGGCAAGGGTACGTACTTCATCTGCGACTACGGCAAAGCCTCTACCATGCTCACCTGCGCGCGCCGCTTCAATGGCCGCGTTTAATGCGAGTAAGTTAGTTTGGTCAGCTACGCCACGAATAACATCCAAAATACCGCCGATGCTGGCACTGTCTTGATGAAGCTTATTAATAACCTCGGCCGCTTCTTCAACATCACGGGCGAGCACTTCAATGGTGCGAATGTTTTCTTCCGAGATAGCTTTAACCTTCTCGGCTTCTTCATCAGCATGTTGAATTTGACGCAATGTATCTTCAGCGCTTTGACTGACAACCAAGGACGTACTGTGCATTTCTGTTGTTGCGGTAGCAACTTGTGCGATCTGTGATTTTTGCTCTTGAATCGATGTCGTGGTTTGCATGGTCACCGCAGAGGTCTCTTCTGATGCGGCAGCTAACTGAGCAGAGCGAGAGCCTATACCTGAAATCAATGACTTTAAGCTGTCAACCAAGTTATTACAGTTTTTCGCCAAAGTGCCAAATTCATCATCGGAAGAGTCGTCTAAACGTTGAGTAAGATCCCCTGATGAAACAATGTTCAGCATCTCATTAACTCTGTTAAGCGGCTTGATAATAGCTCGCACACCAAAGAAGGCAATTACGCTGGCAATTAAGACCGAGATAATAACAATAAATGTGGTTCGTAGATTGCCAGAGCTAATTGAGCTTTTTACCGATTCATTGGCTATCGATGCTTTATCATCGGCAAGTTTAGACAGGGTATTAAGTTTGGTAATGGCTAACTCGATGTTGGCATCTGAGGCCCTGTAAGCGGCAGTGGCTTCATTCTGTTTGTTGATCTTCTTTACTTGGTTTTGTAGCACACCCGTTGACGAGCTTACCAGGTCTAGGACTGACCCCGTCATTTGATAGATTTCGGACAGGGTACCACTAGGGTCGTTGCCACCCGCTGCGTTTTGAATGCCACTCAAAGATTCACGAATTTGGTTTACAACCAGTTCTACCTCGTTGCCTAGGGTGTCAGCCCTGACCAAATTTTGGGTTTTAATATATTCTGAGCTCACTGTGATAAGTGACATTAAATTGGTTTCAAGGCGATTGGCTAATTCTGAAGCCTTGGCAAGTTGGGCATTATTTTGAACTTCGTCAAGGTCAGAGAAATCTAAGATCAATGAGGATGTGTCATCGGCGTTATCTTCAATATCGCTAATTTGACCACGCAGTGTATCGCGCATAGCTAGGTCAGCTTTACGGCTATCAAACAGCTTTAATACATTGACCTTATAGTCTTCGTAAATGCCATCCACTTCTGCTAAAGAGGCTTTTAAATCAGACTCTTGGCTGACTACCTGCTTAAGTGTATTGAATTCGTTTTCAAAGTTGCTTTGGCTATTGTTAAAGGCTTCGCTTTTTTCATCAAGGCTGTCTAAACCGTCACCGTAGTAGGCTTCTGCCGTTAAGCGCCCCATGTTTAAGAATGACACTTTGAGTTGACTACTGCCGCTGACCGTCGGAAAAGCGAGATTACTTACGTCTTCGGTAGCGTCATCTATATCATCTAAGGTAGCGAGTGAAAATATTCCCATGACGATAAGCAGCGAAGTAATAATGGCAAACCCACCTACAACGCGCAGTGCTACAGTCAATTTCATGTGTGCTCTCCAAATAAATCTATTTATTATAGGTGTTAGGGCGATTATTTTATTGTGTGATGAATGCAAACTGCAATG
This sequence comes from Paraglaciecola sp. QJM3NY_14, assembly GCF_056173245.1. Taxonomy (NCBI): domain Bacteria; kingdom Pseudomonadati; phylum Pseudomonadota; class Gammaproteobacteria; order Alteromonadales; family Alteromonadaceae; genus Paraglaciecola; species Paraglaciecola sp. QJM3NY_14. The sequence goes on along the minus strand of NZ_CM149664.1, from coordinate 4,018,680 downwards.
CAGCTAAATTACATATTTTAATCTCTTACAGGCCAGTTTCACACAATAACAAAGGCAATCATACCTGCGTTACTTATGTCCCTAACACAATGCTTATCAAATTCGATAACCACTACAATCTGCTTAGATTTACCCTACGAAAGTAGTATCGACTTAAAAGCGGTTAACATTAGCTAACTTTTTAATTTTACTTGAGATAATAACGAAATGGTTCGCATTCAGCACATTTAGCAGTTATTAATATAATACAAAACTGAAGACGTTTTATGACAAAATGCGGAAATTATGAATAGGGAAGTGATTGAATATGGTCTCGTTTTAGCTTTGCACTCGCAACCAGTCATTTGCACGAAGCAAGGTCATATGCCCTCCCCAGACAAATCCTGTATCTAAGGCAATAAAGTGACTGTTTTGAGTCTCGCCATTCAAAGCCGCCCAATGCCCGAAAACGACTCTTTGCTGAGTTGTTAATTCCGGGTTGTTGACACTAAACCACGGAGTGAGGGACTTAGGCGCATCTTGCGGTGGGGTTTTACATTCAAACTCAAGGCGCTGGTCTTTTTCCAAAAAACGCATTCTAGTAAACGCATTAATGATAAAACGTTGCCTTGCCTCGCCTGTCAAGTCATCGGCCCAGCGGTTGGGCTTGTCACCATACATGCTTTGCACTAATTGCTGCCAGTGAGGGCCTTGTAGCGCTGTGCTAATTTCATCGCTCAAGCCCAATGCTTTATCAAAACTCCACATAGGATATAAGCCCGCGTGGGTCAGCAATGTATTTTCTCCAAGGCTTAGAGCAAGTGGCTTTTGGCGTAACCAATGGCAATATTTTGCGAACTTGTCAGAAGCAATGACGCTGTCAAGCTTGTCACCCTTTTTTGCGCGCCTAACACCGCAGAATATTGCTAGTAAATTTAAGTCATGGTTACCTAACACGGTGTGAAAACTATCACCTAATCCGTGCAAATAAGCGAGGGTTTCTAAAGATTCAGGGCCACGACCAATAAGATCGCCAACCGCATATAGTGTGTCTTTACCCGGTGCAAAGTCTACTTTGCTTAAAACGACTTTAAGGCCACTCAAGCAACCCTGTATATCACCCACGATATAATCAGCCATGTGTACACTCTGAACTAGTTGATTTGATGGGGGACTGCTAAGCGGAAAATATCAATGGGTACACGAAAGAGTGCGCCATCTTTATCCTGCATTTCGTAATAACCTTGCATTGAGCCTACGGGGGTATCAAGTACCGCGCCGCTAGTATATTGAAAGCTATCGCCACTTTCGATGTGTGGCTGCTGACCAACAACGCCAGCGCCTTCTACTTCAGATTGTTTGCCATTGCCGTCAATGATGAGCCAATAACGGTTGATAAGCTGCACACTTTCGTCACTGTTATTGGCAATGTTAATTTCATAAGCAAAAGCGTATTTGTCCGCCTCATTGGCGGTATGCTCTGGTAAATGTTGGGTGTGTACCACAACCTTAATTTTATCACTTAGCTCGTGACCCGTACTTAATGAACTTGTCATTTAATCCTCCTGAGTACTAAACGCAAGATCGGCAATGTTTCCAAATTGAGCCAGTGATAAGTTTTCCGCTCGTAATTCAGGGTTAATATCCAACGAGATAAGTTGCGCTTCGCTAAGGCTTTCTTTCAAGCTATTGCGAATGGTTTTACGGCGTTGATTAAACGCTTGAGCACACACGCGGTTAAGTGCTTCTTCGCTTTTTACCTCTACCGGCCTAACCTTGTGGGGAATAAGACGCACCACAGCTGAATCGACTTTAGGCGGTGGGTTGAAGGCCCCTGGCGGGACATGAATAACCGGCATGATGTGGCAGTGATACTGCGCCATCACAGACAAGCGACCATAGTTCTTGTTACCCGGTGATGCAGCCAGCCTGTTTACCACTTCTTTTTGCAGCATAAAATGCATGTCTTGCACTTTGTGCGCGAACGAAAACAAATGGAACATCAAAGGGGTTGAAATATTATATGGTAAGTTACCGAATACTCTTAACGGATGCTCTTCACTGAACAACTCAGAAAAATCAAACTTTAGGGCGTCCTTTTCTAGGATGTTCAGCTTACTGGCAATGAACGGGTGCGTACGCAAACGCTGGGCAAGGTCGCGGTCTAACTCGACTACGGTTAGCTTATCAATCAGTTCGCAAACCGGTTCGGTAAGTGCGCCTAAACCCGGGCCTATTTCTACCACGTTTTGTCCCACTTGTGGGTTAATGGCAGATACGATTTGATCAATAATATAAGGGTCGTGCAGAAAGTTCTGACCGAAACGTTTTCTGGCTGTGTGGCCTAAATGTTGTTTGCTCATTGTGTACTTTTTGCCAATGAAATGGCTTCCTTGATAGCGATGCTAAAACTGCCAACATCGGCGTGGCCGGTAGCGGCTAAATCGAGTGCGGTTCCGTGGTCCACGGAGGTGCGAATAAAGGGTAATCCCAAAGTGATGTTTACCGCTTGACCAAAGCCCTTGTATTTTAACACAGGTAGCCCTTGATCATGATACATAGCAAGCACGGTATCGGCTTGTTGCAAATACTTTGGGTTAAAAATAGTGTCAGCCGGTAATGGCCCGGTAAGCGTTATGCCCTCTTGGCGCAGAGCATTAAGGGCAGGGATGATCGTATCTATCTCCTCACGGCCAATATGCCCGTCTTCACCTGCATGAGGATTGAGCCCACATACAAAAATATGCGGCTTAGCAATGCCGAACTTGGTTCTTAGATCGTGATCTATGATACGGATCACTTTATCCAGCTTGGGCTGAGTAATAGCAGCAGATACCGCTGTCACTGGAATGTGCGTCGTAGCGAGTGTTACGCGCAAGCCTTCGGTAGCCAGCATCATCACAACTTCAGGGGTGTTCGACTGCTGGGCAAAAAATTCAGTGTGGCCACTAAAGGGAATGCCTGCCTCGTTTATCACGCCTTTATGCACAGGGCCTGTCACCAGAGCCTGAAATTCGCCATTGAGATTCATCTGGCAAGCTTGGTGCAGTGTATCTAGTACGTATTGGCTGTTCGTTGGATTTAGTTTTCCAGCAATGACTTCATCCTGCAGCGGTGTATCAACAATATAAAGCGACCCGGCAGGTTGAATGTCCGTGCAGCTTGCATCGTATGGTAATAACGTCAGTGGGATGTTCAGTGCATTTGCACGGATACGCATCAGCTCAGCATTGGCAAATACCACTAACATGGCCTGCCATTGCTGCTGCGCTAAGGTGATGATTAAATCTGGGCCAACCCCTGCAGGTTCACCCGGTGTTATGGCAAGCTTAATGGTCATGAATTAACTATTGTCTTTTTCGTCAAGTAATTCGACATAAGCGCTGTCACGCATTTCTTTCAACCATGCTTCAGTTTCTTCAGCAAACTTACGCTGGAACAACAACTGATATGCTTTGTCTTCTTTGCGTTTCTCTGTGGCGTCTTGTACACGTTTATCCATCAATTGCATTAAATGCCAGCCGTGGGTAGAGCGAACAGGTTGACTGATTTCGCCTACTTCTAAGCTCTGCAGTGTATCCCTGAAGGCCGGTACATAAACGTTAGGGTCAGCCCAACCTAAATCACCGCCGCGTAAAGCTGAACCAGGATCAGCTGAGTGCTCTTTAGCTAATTCAGCGAAGTCTGCTTCACCTGCCAACAGTTCTTTTCTAAATTCGGTCAGCATCTTTTCTGCTTTCTCATCGCTTAAAATAACCGAGGGTTTGATCAAAATATGACGAGACTTAAGCTCTGCAACTTCGACTTTTTCAATGCCACGAATATCAATAATTTTCAATACGTGAAAACCTGCACCACTGCGGATAGGGCCGATTAAGTCATCTTTACTGGTGCCTTGTACAGCCTCTGCAAAGAGTGTTGGCATAGAGTTAATGTTCATCCAACCTAAATCACCGCCTTCAAGCGCTTTAGAGCCAGAAGAAGAAGCCGTGGCGATTTTGGCAAATTCAGAGCCGTTGTTTAATAATTCTAATACTTTCTCTGCTGTGTCTTTGGCTTTGCTGACGTCTTCGTCAGTTGGCTCAGGTGGAAAACCAATCAATATATGACCTAAATGATACTCAGCTTGTTGTCCGCCTTGTTCATCAATAAGCGTCACTAAGTTGCTTATTTCTTGAGGCGTAATGTATATGCGGCGACGCACGTTGGCGCGGCGCACTTCGCCAGTGACCAATTCTTTGCGCACTTGCTCACGATATACCTCAAAGCTGACCCCTTCAGAGGCAAGGTTTTTACGCAAGTCTTCAACTGTTGTGCCGTCTTCTCTGGCGATGTTGTCTATGGTTTGATCTAATTGAGGGTCGCTAATTTGAATGCCCATACGCTCAGCCATTTGATTTTGCAAACTATCCACAATCAAGCGCTCAATCGCTTGGGTGCGCAAAACGCGATCTGAGGGTAAGGTTTGATTGTTGGTTAATGCGTTACGTTTTACGGTATTAACTAATTCTTCAATTTGGCTTTCAAGAACCACGCCTTGATCGACAATGACTGCTACGTTGTCCAAGCGGACTTGCTTGGCGAACGTGTTAAACGAGATAAATGCCAAAAGGGCAAAAGTGACTACAGTTAATTTCATATTTATGGTTACTTATTAATTAAAATTTACACCTGAGTGTATGGGTTATTTTTTATGGTACTTGGCGCTAATCTAACAGATAAGGCTGTCGATAGCCGAACAATCCATCTTTTAACATATCGCGCCCGGAGCTATCGCCGCCAATTCCTTTAAATAGGAATTGAATCGCGATACCTGAATCAAATTCATCAGTACTTTGTAGGCCATCATCATCAAAACGACTGGTTAATTGACGTTGAGCTACGATGCGCAATGCCCAGCAACACGATTCGTATTGTAATCCTGTGTAGCTCTCGATGGTACGGTGACGATCGATATCTCGATACCATCGCCCAACCCAGTACCAGTCTTGGGCGATGGGCCAACTGGCTGTTAAGCCTAGTTGACTGACCTGTTCGCCAGATAAATCACGCACAAATCGATGGTTGATTTGCAGCATTTTGTCTCTAGCAAGCCGATACTCAAGGCCAACACTACTTCGTTCAACTTTGTCAGTTTGGGTGGATACTTGCACTTCACTGTGGGCTAACCACTTACTGCCGATGCGCCAGTCCAACTCTGCTGCTAAGGCTGAGCGGTCATCTTCTTTACTCGCTGCGGTGACCTTGTTGTCTTCAAGATAGAAAATCTGACCTAAGCTAAGTTTAAATTGTTCCCTATTATCTTCATCTATTATGCGAGATGTTACTCCTAGGGTCACTTGATTCTTATCGCTGATGCGGTCTAAGCCAGTGAATTCCTGCCCTCGAAACAATCCAGCAAAATCGTTAAACAAGCGTGTTGTGTCATACAAACCGATATCTGATTGGTCTTCATAACTGGTGTAAAGGTACTGGGCTCTGGGCTCTAGCGTTTGAGTGACGTTATCCCCAAACCAATGAGCTTGACGCTCAAAGACTAAGGCCCCGTATAGTTTTGCTTGGCCTAAGGTGCGTGACACATCACGAGACAGGTCAGTGCCCTCGATATCCTCTTGGCGATACACAGTATGCATTATTGAGGTTTCCGCTAAGAATTCCCCCCAACTGTTTTCTAAAGGTAAGCTAAGCGTCGGGGCGATATGTGCGCGGGTGGCCTTAGGGCTAGTACCATTAGCATTGTCGAAACGGGCTAGCTCAGAGTGAATATCAAATTTAAAGCCAGCGGGTAAATCGGTAACATAATCGAGTTTTAATTCGGGCAGCGCGCGGTAGGTGTCATCGTGATCACCTAAAATTTCAAAATCTCTAAGTTGCAAACTGACATTCAGTGCGTCGGAGTAATAATGCAAACCTAGGGTTCTAAACAGATGAGTATCCGCAGAGTTGTAATAATCAGAGCCCAAATCGACAATATAGTTGTCATCGCTTAAGCCGTTAAAATCTACATTCACTTCCCAATCGTCTGATAACGCACCTTTATGAGTGAAGCGATAAAAATAGCGATCCTCATTGGTCGTTGAATCGGAATCGTTGGGCAAGTACTCAATATCAATCTGGCCGCTGTTATTCTCAGTCAAATAACGAAATTCTGTCTTTAGCTGCAAACCACGCTTAGTCATGTATCTAGGGGTAATAGTCGCATCGTACTGCGGGTCTAGATTCAAATAATAGGGCTGTTCGTAAGCAAAACCTGTGCTGCTACTACTGCCGACTTGGGGGAACAATAAACCGGTTTCACGGGCATCGGTCACCGGAAACGAGTAGTAAGGTAAATAAAATATGGGAATATCTTGCACATAGAAGAACGCATTGCGCGCGACACCACGGGTTTCATCTGGTTTCACTGTGATGCTATCCGCGTGTACCAACCAATCTTCCTGACCTGTGGGGCACGTGGAGAACGTGACACCGTTTAACTCCAAGCCTTGGGTTTGGTCCACCACTAATAACTCTGCTTGACCACGAGCATTGAGGGTGGTCAATTCATATTGCGTATCGGCAATTTCCATGCGGTTATTCTGGGTATTAAGAAGCACTTTTTGGCTGGTCACGCTCAATTGAGGGTTTTGATAGCTCACATCCCCAGTGGCAATTAATTGCTGAGTAGTGCGGTCAATTTGCGCCTTATTGGCAATAATTTGTGAATCTTTGTTGGTTATTTCCACGTCTCCCTCAAATTCTGCGAAATTATCTTGCTGAATAGAGGTCATATTAGATATAACTTGAATTTGTCCGTTTGGCAGACGCTTCTCTACCACGAAAGTATTTGCAGGTGCTGGACATGTTTCTTGGGCTACAGCGCTAAGCGAGCACACAGAGAAACAGAGCACGTGAAGAGGTTGCTTAATTTTCATACGGTAGGGTAAAAAGGCAGCCTGATAATGGTTAAAGTCACGGGGGTTAAGCTCCAATTTTAAGGGTTTCACGCAGATTTGCTAGTAAACTTGCAAAAAAAGCGATATTTCGCCATTCTTCGCTGTCAATTTTTACCCCAACAAGAGGTCCTAAGTGAGCCCATTGGCACAAAGACAAGCACAACTGATGGATTGGATTAATCATTCCACACCTTATTTGTGTCAACAATTACACATGGTTTACGGTGATGCCAGCTTTAGGCGTTACTTTCGCTTCACCTTTGATGGTCGCAGCATTATTGCTGTTGATGCCCCACCTAAATTTGAAGATAGTCGTAAGTTTGCATTAGTCGCTGAGCTCTTTGCTGCTAACGGATTATGCGTGCCCGATATATTGGTCGCTGATCATGACTTAGGTTTTTATTGTCTCAATGATTTCGGTGATGAGCAATTGGCGCATCAATTAAACGAGCAAAGTTGCCATCAACTATATCCCAAGGCGTTAGCGCTGCTGCCAAAGGTACAGCAATGTACAACGACTACTCAAGCATCTTTGCCAGCCTATGATCACAAACTTTTTTCTCGTGAGTTTGAAATATTCACCCAGTGGTTATTAGATGTGCATTTGAGTTACCAAACCACGACCGAGCAACAGACTATGTTGAACGACACATTCAACGTGTTAGCGGATAGCTTTTTTGAGCAACCCAAGGTTGGCGTGCATCGAGATTTCCATTCGCGCAACCTGATGATGCTTGAAAGCGGTGATATCGGCGTGATTGATTTTCAAGATGCAGTGATTGGCCCCATTACTTATGACGCGGTGTCATTATTGCGCGACTGTTATCGGCGCTGGCCGGATGAATGGGTCAGCAATTGGCTAGAGGCATTTCAACAACAGTTTTACCCGCAATACTCCCTTGCTAAATTTACCCGTTGGTTTGATTTAACCGGTATGCAACGTCATGTGAAAGCCAGCGGCATATTCGCACGCCTTCATCACAGAGATGGTAAAAGTGACTATTTAGGCGATATTCCCCGCACCTTGGGTTACTTAGTTGATATTGGCAAAGGTTATCCTGAGCTTTATGGATTTGCTAAGTTTGTTGAAGATGAAGTTTTACCCAGTGTGTTGGCAATAGAAGATGCTGGAAAAGGGAAAGTGGTCTCACTCGCTCGCAGCAAAGGCTAGTAAAGTCGAACGTTAAAAGCTTGGATATGATAACGCGAGGTTATGACGAACAGTGGTTGTCACTAATAAAAGAATAAATACTGCGATGATTTTGGCGGCTGGGCGGGGTGAGCGCATGCGTCCATTAACAGATACCCTCCCAAAACCCTTGTTAGAAGTGCGCGGTAAGCCTTTGATTGAATACCACCTTGAACGTTTAGCCACAGCGGGTATCAAGCGCGTTGTGATCAATCACGCTTGGTTGGGCGATAAAATAGTGCAACGGCTCGGTGATGGTTCGCGTTTTAATCTAGAAATAATGTATTCAAAGGAAGAAACGGCACTTGAAACAGCAGGTGGCATAAAGCAAGCATTGCCACTGCTTAGTCAAGATAACCCGTCAGGTGCATTTTTAGTAGTCAATGGTGATGTTTTCACTGACTTTTCTTTTGTGAACATGCTTGATGAATTGTCGGCAAAATCTGCACTGCTTGCTAATGAGTTCCCCTTGGCCCACTTGATATTAGTGCCAAACCCCCCACACAATCCTGATGGCGATTTTTACCTACAGGGTGGTCGTGTGAGCAAAGTGCGACAGCAAGTCCCCCTGAATGAAACACCAACCTGCGACGGCCAGTGGGGTAAATACACTTTTAGCGGTATCGGAGTATACCGCAAGGCGTTGTTCGACAGCCTCACTCCAACGAGTTTGCGTTTAGCGCCGGTATTGGTCGATGCGATGGCCACTGAGTTAGTCAGTGGGGCCCTATTTGAAGGCCTGTGGATTGATATAGGCACGCCTGAGCGTTTGGCTCAATTAAATGCACAAGATTGAACGACTGAGTTCAAGAAATTAATTTTATGACAGGGTAAATAATGATTGGCAAGATTTTAGGTACCATTTTTGGTTTTATGTTTGGGCGTATCCCCGGTGCCATATTGGGTTTTATTGTTGGGCATATGTTCGACAAAGGCTATAGCCAAGACTTCAATCAAATGGGCGGCTTCAGTGGTTTTTTTACCAGCCAAGATGACTTTAAAAAGCAGGCAATCTTTTTTCATGCCCTGTTTTCAGTCATGGGACACATTGCCAAAGCAGACGGTAAAGTCAGCGATGTAGAGATCAAAATGGCCAGCGCCTTGATGGATCAAATGGGGCTGGAGGGAGATACCCGTAAAGAAGCTCAGCAGGCCTTTCGCGAAGGTAAAGAAGCAGACTTCGCCCTAAAAGACATCATTGTTGAATTGAAAGAGTCTTGCCATGGGCGCAGAGACATACTGCAAGTCTTTTTAGAGATTTTGATCCAAGCAGCCTACGTTGACGGTAAGCTCGATAAAGCAGAACAAAAAGTCCTTGAAACTGCAGCTTTGCATCTTGGCTTCAAACAAAACGAGCTATTGTATTTACTCTCTGTTTACGAAGCGGAAATACGTTTTCGCCAGCGTGGTGGTCAGCGAGATGGGCGATCGTCACACAGAGCACATCAGGGTAGCCAGTCGACTTATTCTACTCAGCAATCGTTGAATGATGCTTATCAAATATTGGGCGTGAGTGAGTCCGATGATGATAAAGCAGTTAAAAAAGCCTATCGCAAGCTTATGAGCGAAAACCACCCTGACAAACTGGTCTCCAAAGGCTTGCCGAAGCAGGCCTTAGAACTAGCAAAGAACAAAGCGCAAGATATACAAGCGGCGTATGAAATGATCAAAGAAAAGCGCGGCATGCGCTGATCGCTATAACCTTAAATCTCAACCTCTTGCTCTGAGTCACGATTCTTTTCGATGTTACGGTAGTTGCATTTATTGCAGCTACCGCTGACAAATCTGCCGTTTTCTGTGCACTATCAATGATAGCACTGGTATGTGTGTATCAAATCACCGTATAAATGTAACAAATGTAAAAGTGCTAGGCTTTTATATGAAACTTAATGAGAATGCTTCTTATTTGAAATCACAATAATCAATAGGGAGCTTTTCTTGAAAAAACGAGTATTCATAGGTGCAATATGCTCATTAGCCAGCGTGGGTGCACTAACCAGCACATTGGCATATGCAGATACTGATACAACAGAAACCGAAAGTACATCGGCCGTAGAGAAAATATCAGTTGTAGGGGCCGCCACCAATCTCAGCATTACCGCCGAAGATATAGAGCAATATCAAGCGAGTGATCTGGCGGATATCTTCCGTTATTCACCTTCTGTCAGTGTGGGTGGCTCAGTGGGCGTAGCGCAAAAGATTTATATTCGCGGTTTAGAAGATGCGTTTTTGAATGTCACGGTCGATGGGGCGCAGCAAACCTCTACCTTGTTTCACCATATTGGTCGGGTGACGATTGACCCAGACCTTTTACAACAAATTGATGTGCAGGCGGGGGCAGGGGAGGCCACCAGTGGTCCTGGTGCTATTGGAGGCTCAATTCGCTTTAAAACCAAAGATGCGCAAGACATGTTAAAGCCAGAAGAGCAATTTGGAGGCCGCGTTAAGGCAAACTACTTTTCAAATGACGGTACTCGCTACAGTGGCAGTCTTTACGGCAAATTAAGCGATTCTTGGGGGGTATTGGGTTATTACAGCACCATTGACCGAGACAACATGGAAGATGGTAACGGCAATGAGATATACGGTACCGCCGCAGATCAAGACATGGCGTTTTTGAAAGTTAGTGGTGATATCGCAGAAAATCAATTCTTGTCGTTAAGCGTTGAACAACGTGATGAAGAAGGCGAGTTTTCAGCGCGGCCTAATTGGGCTGTGCAAGAAGGTGATGCCCTTTATTCAAGTGAAGCTCAGCGTGACACCTACGTGGCTAACTACCGTTTTGCACACAGTGCGTTGGTTCACATCGAAGCAACCGCATACCAAACAGACTCTTCTTTTCGCGGTGGCCGTTTTGATTGGTTAGCAGAAATTGACACCTATGGTTACGATCTGCGCAATACCAGTGAAACTGGGCAGCATAAATTTGTTTACGGTATTGATTATCGTCACGATGAAGTGACTAGTGGATCTGCCCAAGGCGCGACTGAAAACGCCGAAGAAGGGAGTGTGCTTGGGATCTACGCTCAAGGTTACACTGATCTCACCCCAGAGTTATTGCTAAGTTACGGTGTTCGTTACGACGACTATGATTTTGAGCAAAACATCTTGATTGATGAATACTATGGTGAACCCGTCACCGACGTCGCATCGACATTGGATGACTCTGAAGTCAGTTTCAATGTGGGGCTCGCCTATGACTTAACCCAAGAGTGGACTGTCGGGTTAGGCTACGCCCAAGCCGCTAGAGGCAAGCAGATAGGTGATGGCTTTACCATAGACGGCTATCTCTATGATGGCTCAGATATACCGGTTGTTGCCAATGACCTAGTACCTGAAACCGTAGAAAATATCGAAGCGTCTGTTGAATACAATACTCATAATCTGAACGCTAAGCTTAGTGTTTATCGCTCTTCTTTGGATGACGTTATTTTTGAAGGATATGAAGGTAATGCTGTGTTTAACAATATCGGCACACTCGATACAAGTGGTGTTGAGTTTGATGTGGCATATCGTGTAAATGGAATCGATTTATTTCTTGGATTCTCCAGTGCAGATACTGAATTAAAGCCAAGAGACGACTTATACAGCGTCAGCTACTCATCAATTGATATTAACGGCTATGAATTTGTCGGCTTAGGAAACAGCCGAGGAAATACTTGGGTGGCGGGAGCGGACTACGACATCAACCCAGATATTAGCATTGGTGTGAGTGTAGCTAAAGTGGACTCTATTGATATTGACACCCTGCATCAAGCTGTAGATTTAGGTTGGACAGATGCCTTATATCGCTTAAATAAACCCAGTTACACTACAGTGGATATTTACGGAAAATGGCATATCACCAATAACTTGATGGTTAACTTAGCGGTCAGCAACTTATTCGATAAGTTATATATCGACCACTCAAGTGTGGGGGACTATAGCGAGGTATTTGCTACGGTTATTGGCCCATATGAAGCAGGTCGTGACGTTCGCTTGTCTGTCTCTTACGATTTTTAATCACCTAGTATTATCAATTTATGAGCAGTAATGTAATCAAGAGGTGGGTCTTTTGGGCCCATCTAGTGACGGGGCTGGTGGCAGGTCTGTTTGTCTTTTGTATGTCGTTTACTGGTGTGTTATTGACCTACGAGCGGCAAATTATTGAATTCAGCGAAATGCAATACGCCGTCGAGCCTGACACATCAGCTAGGCGCATCAGCACCGATGAGGTTGTTGATATCTTGCACCAACTCCATCCCAATGAGCATCATATATTTATCCGCTGGGTGAACAAAGAGGGTGCCGCTATACCTGCCTGGTCCGGTAAGAGCAGTTATTTACTGCACCCTTATACGGGAGAGGTGCTGCGAGACGGTGAGGGCGTGACGGCTGAGTTTTTCCACCAGGTGACCAACTTGCATCGCTATTTATTGCTTGCGGGAGATTCTCGCGCTATCGGCAAAAACATTACCGCTTACGCGAACCTAGTCTTTTTATTTTTACTGCTCAGCGGTCTGTATTTATGGCTACCGAAACGGTTTAATCGCACCGCTTTAAAACATGCATTTAGGTTACCAAAGCGTTATTCAAATACTCAGCATCGCTATCGACAATGGCACTTGGTTTTTGGAATTTGGTGCTTGCCCGCACTGTTTGTTATTGCGCTAACAGCCACCCTTTTTCATTTCACGTGGGCAAATGAAGCGCTCTATGGTGTGTTTGGGGAAAGTGTACCGCAACGAGAAACTCACCAAGCACCCACAAGTTTAGCGGCGGATGTTGTGCCTTACGAGACCTTGTTTCAATTTGCTATTGGGCACGCAAATGACAATGACTACGCTGATTGGCATTCCATGTGGTTGGAAATAGGAGAGGAGGAAAATGAGGCCCGTTTCTATATCGACAAAAGCATTGGTCACAGACAAGAGCTGGCGTATTCATTGTATTTTGATACTTCCAGCGGCGATATCAGTAAGGTATTGCGAAAATCAGACTGGTCCCGCGGAGGTCAAGCGTGGGGCACAGCTCGGTTTTTACACACAGGGGAATACTTCGGCGTAATAGGCCAGACTATTGCTGGCTTGGTGTCTTTAATGGCTTGCATTTTGGTGTACACAGGTATTTTACTGGCATGGCGACGATTGATAATTGCACCTCGACAAAGAAATACACCTACATAGATCAAGGTGACTCGTCACAAGAGCTTGAGCAAGGAAGCTCAACGCTGATTTCTAAGCCCAGTGGCGAGCCCTGTTCGTTACCGTCGTTTTTACTGTAATAGTTTGAGGCTTTTATGCTACCGCCTACTGCTGCAATCTGTCTGTGGGCTAACGCCAGTCCTAGGCCGAATCCACTAGGGTTGACAGTTCTATCTGATGGAGTATCTACCGATCTTGCTTTATCGACCCGGAAAAATGGCTTAAATATATCTGACAACATGCTTTGGGGGACACCTGGGCCTTGATCTCTAACGATCAAGAGGTAGCCGTTGTCACGCTGGCTTAAGGAGACTTTTACCTCGCTGCCTTTTGGCGTGTAACGCAAAGCATTGCGTATGATGTTTTCGATAGCTTGGCCTAAGGCTGTTTGGCTACTGTGGGACATTTTGCTTTGCGCGGGTAAGTCTGTTGTTAACAGACGATCCGGATACTCAAAGCGAGCATCTTCACAAATCACTTCTAATAACTCGACTAAGTCAAAATCATCCGTGTCGAGTCGTGGCGATTCATTATTCAGCCAAGCCAATGTGAGCGTGTCCTCTACCAAGTTGCGCATGGTAGCTGCTTCGTATCTTAAGCGTTCTAAGGCTTGTTTGGGGTTTATATTTTGCTCTACAAAATCTACCGCCATGTCGATTCGGGTCAAAGGAGTGCGTAATTCATGGGATAAGTCAGCGAGCAACTGCCTTTGATTGTAAATAAGCTTACTTATGCGCTGTGCCATATGATCGAATGTGGCAGCAAGGCGTGTTAACTCGTCGTCTCGATGGGATAAATAAGGTGAGACTCTTACATCGAGCTCTCCGCTACTGAACGCCTTCGTGGCATTTTCTAATTTTCGTAGCGGTGACATAACATGTTGATAAAGCACAAAGCTCAAAAGGCTGAGTAATAGTAAGGGTAGAGCAATTTGTAAAATGACTTTTGCGTAAATCAGAAATGCCCCAGGGCGCATGCGTTGTGGGAGTCGAATCAAAAAGTGGCTTGAGGCATCTGAAAAGGGGATCTCCATGGTGGGGTTGTCTTCAAAGTACAGGTGAATTTTCCACTCAACGCTTCGCCCCATTTGGAACCGATCAAGGTACTGGCTTTCTATGGTTGAACCAGCAAAAGGGGTGATATTTGTTCGCACCACAGCAGCCCAGGTATGCTCTTTTTGCTGCAACGCGCGTAGCCAACTTGCTAAGGCCGCTTCACCGTCGCGGCGTAAAATTTCTTCTGCCTCTTTACCATATTCAAGTAGCTGTTGTTGATGCTCAGGCGCGATGAAACTCATGCTGGTTTCAGTGTGATTTGTTAACCAACTCAATGCCCAAAAAAGTAACACTGTGCCCAACGCAATAAATGCGCAAAGACGCCAGAAAAGGGAGTTTTTCATGTAAATCGATAACCCTTACCGTGCATCGTCAGCAAGCGTTCCGGCGACATGCCCACCTCGACCAACTTTTTACGCACTCGGCTCAAGTGCATATCTAAACTTCTGTCATAACGACTAAAGGGCCTATCTAGCACACTGTGATAGAGAAATGCCTTGCTCATGATTTCATTTCTGTTTTCGATTAACACCCATAGTAATCGGAATTGGATTGGCGTCAGTTCAACGTCACAATCTGCAAAAAAAACCTGCTGTTTTATCCGATTAAGACGAAGTTTATCAATTTTCAATTCTGTCGTTTTCGTGATTGGCTCTACGCTGTGTTGACTGCGGCGCAGCAATGCTTCAATGCGCAGCATCATTTCGGTGAAATTAAACGGCTTGGGTAGGTAATCATCTGCGCCTTTTCGATAGCCTTCGATTCTCTCTTGTTCGGCACCACAGGCCGTGATCATCATAACCGGCGTTTGCTTGCTGCGACGTATTTGATTCAACACATTAAAACCATTGAGAGAGGGGAGCAAAACGTCGAGTAAAATGAGATCGAAGCTTTCCTGTAATGCACAGAGTAACCCCTTCTGCCCGTCTAAGCATTGGTGGGTATTGAAGCCTTTTTCTTCGAGTAATCTTGCGACTTGACCACTTAAGGTGGCATCGTCTTCGATAATCAAAATGCGCTGAGAGGACATGGCAGTACAGGGTAATGATTCAGTGTTTAGATGTTATTGATAATGATTCCTGTTTTCAAGTGTAATTCGTTGGCTATTTTTTAGCTTAGAGGGAAGTTTAGCTTTCAGTTGCTGTAAAACGGTCACATCTCAAAGACCGGTGAAGCATAGTGTGGCGTTGTTTTTGAAGTTTTTTTAAGCATTAAGTTAGGTAATTCAGTGGTTTGACCCGTCACAATATCGTCATATTTTTGCACTCAAATTGTAACGAGAAACGGTCACATTGTTGCGGTCTTTATAATCCTAAGAGAATACACACACATGAAAACAACCGCTAAAACACACTTAGCACTTTGCGTTGCTATGGCCATAGGTAGCCAATCTTTTATTAGCTCAGCAATTGCTCAAGAAACACCAGACGATGCTGCGATTGAAGAAATCACGGTTGTGGGTAAAAGCGTTTCTTACGCAAACAACCAAACGTCTGATGAGATGGCAAAGCAACAAAGCTCGTTGACCAGTGCCCTTGCAGTGATTGATAACCTACCGGGCGTGTTGATCAACGAAGGGGATACCTTTGGCTCAGATGATTGGTCTACCACTGTGTCTATTCGCGGTTTTCAATTAAGCCTGGATGAGCAGCAAATTGGTATCACCATTGATGGTATTGCTAACGGTAACTCAAACTATGGCGGCGGTGCTAAGGCTAACCGTTACATCGACACCGAAAACTTGGGCCGAGTTGAGGTATCTCAAGGGACCGGTGATATTGCATCGCGTTCAAACGAGGCCTTAGGCGGTACGCTTAACTTCACCACTATCGCTCCAGGCATGGAAGAGTCCATGGTGGTGAGTATTTCTGGTGGTAGTTTTGATGCACAGAAGTATTTCGTGCGCTACGAAACAGGCGAAATAGCACCTGATACCTACGCATGGTTCAGTGCGTCTAGCAGCGAAAACACTGATTGGGTAACCCAAACCGCTGAGAATAAGCGTGACCATTTAGCGGCTAAGTTTATGACGGTAGTGAGCGACGTTGATATCAAAGGGTATTTCTCGTGGGATGATGTGCACGAAGATAACTACCAGCGCGTCAGTCTAGCCCAGTTTGAACAAAACCCTGAGTCAGATGGTTTGTCGGGTGAGTGGGTGGGCATTCCTTATGTGGATCAGGTTTTTCGTCAGGCTTGGTCAAGCTTACGTGAAAACATGTTTGCCTATTTAAGTGCTGATTATAAAGCGGATAACGTTGAGATATCGGGCAATGTTTATTACCACGACAACGAAGGCCGTGGTGATTGGGCTCCTCAGTACATTGTTGATGTAAAAGAGGACGGTGATGGCGTGGCGCATTCAGAGCTTTCATCGGGGAATACCGTTTACGGTGGTAGTGCGATCCGCGAGCTTTTGTTTGTTAACGCCAACGGATTAGCCGTTAGCCCCATTGCCGGTTGTGAAAGCACGATCACCGCGCCGTATGGCGGTGCAGGCCCAGAATATGACCCAGGTTGTTATGCACAAGGTGCAATCCCCGTTGGTTCATACCGCCACACTCATTACGAGAAAGAGCGTTTCGGTTTTGACGCAGATTTTGCGTGGTACACACAAATAAATGATATGGACAACACCTTACGTGGTGGTATTTGGTACGAAGATTACAACCGTAAAGAATCACGTGATTGGCACAAAATCCTGGATTCTCGCTCAAGCTTTGAATTCGACCACACGCCTTATTGGGTGCAGTACGAACGTGAGTTCCCAGTAGAAACCTTAATGGTTTACGCAGAAGACGAGCTAGACATGGGCTGGGCCAGTATTCGCTTAGGCATGAAGCGCTTCTTCGTTGATTTAGAGCGCCAAGATAACTTTGACGCTGCTAACAAAGCAGAGCTCAATTCTGACTCAGACACACTATTCTCTGGTGGTATTGTGGCGCAAACGCCAATTGATGGCTTAGAAGTCTTCGCCGGTTACGCTGAGAATTTTGCCGCGATTAAAGACACAGTGCTTGAGCGCGACGCTTCAACGTTGACCCAAGTTGAACCTGAAACCGCTGAAAATGTGGATGTGGGTTTACGTTACGTATCACAAAATATCAATGCGAGCTTAACCTACTACAGCATCAAGTTTGATAACCGCTTAACCTTTATCGCCCCTGATTCGCCAGATGGTATTGATTACCTAATCGGTACTAACGGTAGCTACGTTAACGTGGGCGGCATCGAGTCTTCAGGTTTTGAAGCGTCATTATCATTCAATGTGACCGATGAATTGTCAGTGTATAGCTCATATACCTTCAACGATTCAGAGTACACAGATGGTTCAATCGACTTCCCTGAAGGTAACACCGTATTTGGTTCACCTGAGAATATGGCAGTTGTGTCACTTGATTGGACACGGGGAAACTACTTCATAGGTTCGTCAACCAAATGGGTAGATGACCGTTTCATCGATGCTGCTAATACCCAAGTGGCAGAGGCGTATTTAGTCACTGATTTTTATGCCGGAGTCAGCCTTGATGCACCTATTCAAGGTGTTGATTCAATCGATTTACGCTTCACCGTAAATAATATGTTTGACGAAAGTTACTTGGGGGGTATTGCAGGTCAATCAGCTTGGATTGGCGCACCGCGCACCGCTGCATTTAACGCACAAGCACGTTTCTAAGTGTACAGCTAGGTTGTACTCGTGCAATCAATAGAAATGGCGAGCTTCGGCTCGCCTTTTTCGTATATTAAAACGAGTCGCGAAACGAGTGTCGAAACAAATATCGAAACGAGCAAGCAATAACAAATAACGAGCAAACAGAGTCTCAGCATCGCTTTAAGGAACGTTTATGTCATTCAACCAACCTGTTAAATCCATCATGAAAATAGTCATTTTATGTCAGGCCTTGTTTATCTTAACGCTCAGCGCACCTGTTCGGGCTGCGGATAATCTCCTTATCATCAGTATCGACGGTTTACGCTGGCAAGAGGTCTTTCGCGGCTATGACGCTAATCTGTTAGCCCAGCCTGAATTTGAAAAGCACAAAAAATCTATCCGCCACGATCTAGGTGCAAAAACAGCAAACGAGAGGCGTCACAAATTAATGCCGTTTTTGTGGAATGTTATGGCAAAGCAAGGAGTAGTGATAGGTAATAGAGATAAGCAATCGGCTATGAAGGTCGGCAACACTTGGTGGTTTTCGTATCCTGGTTACAACGAAATACTGACCGGCAAGGCAGACGAGCGGATTGATTCAAACAACCCCTTAGCAAACCCAAATATGACTATTTTAGAGTGGCTTAATCAGCAAGAAAGCCATCAAAACAATGTGGCTGCATTTGGCAGTTGGGATGTGTTTCCTGCCATTATCAATCAAGAGCGCAGCAAACTGCCGATAAATGCCGGGTTTATGTCAGCCGACTGGAGCGGGCTAAGCGCCAAAGCGAAATGGTTGAATGAGCTACAAAAAGACATTCCCAGCCCATGGCATAACGTGCGCCTTGATGCATTCACCGTGGGTTTTGCCCAAGAGTATATTCAAGCCAAACAACCAAGCGTGATTTATGTGGCACTCGGTGAGACAGATGACTTCGCCCACGACGGAGATTACCCAGCATACTTGCGCTCTGCACATCAAAGCGATGTGTTTATTGAACGCTTATGGGGTATGTTGCAAACCATACCTAAATACCAAGGTAACACTAATTTACTGGTAACCGTTGATCACGGTCGTGGGAATAGCATCGAAACGTGGCAACACCACGCAAGTCCAAAAGCAACTCAGGGGTATTTGGGCGGTCTAGCCAAGCATAAAGAAGGCATAGCAGGTTCGAACCAAGTGTGGATGGCTGCTTTAGGGCCTGATATCCAGCCAACGGGAGAGGTGAGGCATAGTGAAACCTACGGGCTAGATCAAATCGCTGCGACGGCGTTAATATTGTTAGACCAAAACCCTGATGAATATGCCAAAATCAATGGCGAGCCAATAGGTGAAGCCTTGCCTATTTTGAAACCCAAACAAGCTCACAATGAAACTATTAAAAATTGATTATAAATATATGAAAAGCCAAATTCAGATGATACCTCTCATGTCACTTATTGCGACGCTTGCCCTAGTTAGCCTAAGTGCGTTAGCTGAGCAAAAAACGTCACCACAAATGAACCCCAGTCGCCAGAGTTTTAAAGTGGTCGTTGGCTCGTGCTTGCATCAAGACAAAGTCCAGCCAATTTGGCAGCCTATGCTACAAGAGCATGCCGACCTATTTATGCTCCTCGGTGACAATATTTACGGTGATACTGAAGACATGGCTGAACTAGAAGCAAAATATAAAAAACAATGGTCAACGCCTGGCATGCAAAAAATGCTGGCGAGCACGCCAACCATTGGTATATGGGATGATCATGATTTTGGTGAAAATGATGCAGGCAAAGCATATCCGCAAAAAGAGGCTTCTCGGCAGATTATGCTCGACTATTTTAATGAGCCAAAAGACAGTATTAGGCGCCGCCGAGATGACGGTATTTATACCAGTTACTTTTATGGTGACACCCCCCATCGGGTGCAAGTCATCATGCCAGATTTACGTTGGAATCGAGACGATTTAAAACACGTGACTCGCGTAGAATATATGCTGGAGAAGAAACCGAACAATCAGGGGCCTTATGTGCCGCATACTGATCCTGGCCACAAAATGCTGGGTGATAAGCAGTGGGCATGGTTAGAGGAGGAATTGCAAAAACCAGCTGATATGCGCATTTTAGCTTCAAGTTTGCAGCTTTTACCCGAATTTAGTGGCTGGGAGTCTTGGGCTAACTTTCCCCAAGAGCGCCAGCGCTTACTCAGCATGTTAGATTCTTTGGAGATTAACAATTTAGTGATTGTCAGTGGCGATACGCATTGGAGCGAACTGAGCCAAGTTAAGCGAAAAAATGGCACATCGTTATGGGAGATGACCTCGTCAGGCTTAACAGAAGAGTGGAAACAAGTTAGCCCGAATAAACACCGTGTGGGTAGCAGTTTTTCAAAAGCAAACTACGGCGTATTGGACATCCAATTTGACGAAAAGGCAGTGCGCGTCACCATGAGTGTAAAAGACGATACTGGCGAAGTGAAAATGCAGCAGGTGCTGTCACTGCATTAACCAAAGTCCATACTCCATATTGTTGGCTCGACGGCTCATTGGGATAACTGAGCCAGTGGCAATTGCAGTGTTAATCGAGTTCGTCAGCCTAATATGTTGGCTAAATCACTAAGCTATAAACCAGTCATACATCATTCTGCCGGGGGTAAAGGTAAAGCCCCCGGCAATCAAAATTGCCCCCACATAAAGCAGGATCATACTGCGTTTATGCTTCGCAATATTCCCTTTTCGTACAGCGAAATAGGCACTCGGTACGGCGTATAGTACTAGCAGGCTAAACAGGTGTACGTATCCAAAGTGGCCAATCAGTACGGGGCCCACCACAGGGGCCATAAAAAGCGTGATAATGGCAGTAACGAGCATCAAGCTCATATATATTTTACCCAGCAGGCGATGGGTTGGTGTCCCCTTGCGATTGGCCAATAAATAGGTGCCAATCAAAAAGGCCGGTACTACAGTGGCGAGGTGAAAGTAGGCAAGTTGTACATATGTCATGTTGTTCCTGTTCCTTGGACAATGGGGGTGCTTTCTAGGGGACTTAAATTCGAAGCAGAATCATAATGACATCTACTTGAAAACAAAAGCCTAAACACAAAAAAGCCCACTGTTTTGTGATTGAAAACAATGGGCTAGTGCACAAAAAGCTGACGTTAAACTGCGTCGAACGCCTGCTTTAAGTCAGCTTGTATATCATCAATGTGCTCAATACCTATGCACAAGCGCAGCATTTCTGGGCTCACGCCAGCGCTTTTTAGCTCATCTTCATTTAGCTGGCGATGGGTGGTTGAGGCAGGGTGACAAGCCAGTGTTTTCGTGTCGCCGATGTTCACCAAACGCTTAATCAATTTAAGGGCATCGTAAAACTTAACGCCCGCTTCAAAACCGCCTTTAATACCAAACGTCATTAACGATGAAGGACGACCATTAAAATACTTTTTGGCCATCGGATAATACTTATCGCCCTCAAGGCCTGCATAACTCACCCATTCTACTTTCGGGTGGGCTTTTAAGTACTCGGCTACGGCTATGGCGTTGTCGCAGTGACGCTCCATCCGCAGGGGCAGTGTTTCCATGCCTTGCATTAACATAAAAGCGTTCATCGGGGAGAGAGCGGCGCCTGTATTGCGAAGGGGCACAGTACGTGCTCGCGCTACAAACGCCGCGGCGCCAAACTCCCGGGTGTATACTACGCCGTGATAAGCAGGCTCAGGCTCATTAAGCATAGGGAAGCGCTCTTTGTGCTCAGCCCATGGAAATTTACCTGAATCAACAATGATACCGCCCAACGAATTGCCGTGGCCGCCCATGTATTTCGTTAACGAATGCAACACAATATCTGCACCGTATTCAATCGGGTTTAAAAGTGCCGGTGTGGCCACAGTGTTATCCACCATCAAGGGAACGCCGTGCTCATGTGCCATATTGGCAATAGGTTCGATATCGACGATATTGCCCGCTGGGTTACCTATGGTTTCGCAAAATACCGCTTTGGTTTTTTCGTCCATTAATTTAGCCAAATCTTCGGCTTTATCAGATTCTGCGAAGCGTACTTCGATGCCTTGCTTAGGCAGTAAATGAGCAAATAACGTGTAGGTACCACCATAAAGCTGCGGGGTGGCCACTATGTTATCGCCCGCTTCAGCGATGGTTAAAATAGCGTAGTTAATGGCAGCACTGCCTGCTGAAACGACCAGCGCTGCAACGCCACCTTCGAGCGCAGCAACACGTTTTTCAAGCACGTCCCACGTGGGGTTCATAATGCGCGTGTAGATATTGCCAGGCACGGCCAAATCGAATAAGTCTGCGCCGTGTTGGGCATCATCAAACTCATAGGCAACGGTTTGATAAATGGGTACCGCACAGGCTTTTGTTGTGGGATCGGTTTCGTACCCTTCGTGGATACAGATAGTTTCCTTTTTCATGCTCAATCTCCTCTTCTAAAGTCGCTTGCTAAATTACGTTATCAATTCATTCACATTACCAAATGTTTCTCCAAAAATGACACCTTTATCAGAATTTTCTGCGCTAAATTAGAACCGCGATAGTGATTGTTGTTCCTAACGTCATCGAATGATGTAAAACTGGGTTATTGTTAGGGATAAGAAGTACCCCACGCGCCTATCCCTGAAGTCCTAACTCAAGAGCAACGCTGAATAACAAGCGTCAACACGAGGTGAAATTTGAAGTTTATTATTAGTTTAATCCTGTTTCTTAGTGTGAGCTGCACTCAAGCGCAGGCTTATACGCATGAGTTTACCGAGGCTGAGCTGCAAGAGATGGTGAGTTCTATCATGCCGATGACCAGAACTAAGTTTTTCGTCACTATGACCTTATCAGAGCCGCGCCTGAACTTGCTAGATGAGACCAATGAAATTGGCCTTGGGGCGAATATTAAAGCCAGTGCCTTGGGCAGGTATAGTGGCTCAGGCAGCTCATATATTACCGGTAGCCTAGCGTATAATCAGGAGCAAGGCGCACTGTATTTTACCAACGCCAAATTGGTGGAGCTAAACCTGAACAAAGTGTCAGACAAGCAGCAAAACGACATCAGAAAATTACTGCAATCTGTGGTCGGTACCATATTAGCGTCGCGACCTATTTACGTGTTGGATGATGGCGACTTGAAGCAAAAATTAGCCAAAGCGACGTTAGAGTCACTCGAGGTGAAAGACAAAAAACTGATCATCACCCTAAGTGCGTTTTAATGCACAGTGAGTGCTTTTTACCGCACGGTGAGCGCTTTCTACCGCACGGTGAGGCCTCTTACTGCAAAGCGGCAGCGCTGTCATCATTCGAACACATGCATAGTCGGTTAGCTTGTGCGCATAACTTTGGCTGTAAAGCGTACATCGAATGTTAAAATCTACTGGAGAATCACGAATGTCATTCGCATTTTTACCTTTTTATAGCTTATCTAAGCAAAGCTTGTGCTCCGTTAGTGTGCTCGCTTTTGCCTTGGGATTCTGTGCTCCTGTTTCTGCACAAACTCCCCCAAGCGAGCGCTCAGGTCTACAACCAGAATCGACTAAGTCCCAATGGGGAATAGGGGTCGGCGCCTTTAGCCAACAGTTAGGCATAAAAGACATCGACAGAAACACCAATGTTATCCCATTTATCAGCTATGAAAATCGCTATATCCGTTGGTTTGGACCGAACCTCGACGTTAAGCTACCTAGCCTGCAAATAAATGATGCGCAACGCATCGCTTTTACCTTATCAGCTGGCTATGACTTTAGCGGATATGATGATGACGATATTGAAGATACGCCAATTCTGCAGGGCATGGACGAACGTGATGGTGGCTTTGTGATTGGCGCCAGAGCCCAGTGGCAAACCCCTGTTGTTAATGTTAGCGCTAAATGGACGAGTGACGTTTCAGGCGACCGAGATGGTAGTACCTTTAGCTTGGGGCTCGATAAAAGATGGATGCTCGGCCAGCAAGTCATGTTATCACCGAGAATTGTTGCCACCTGGCTAGATGAAAGCTACGTGGATTACCAATACGGCGTGCGTGCCAATGAAGCGACCTCAGAGCGACAAGCGTATAGTGGCGATTCAACGATAAACATTGAACTAGGCCTACGCACAGCATACTTGTTTAGCAGACAGAGTTCGATTTTCATTGATGCCAGTATTATCAGTCTAGGTGATGAAATTAAAGACAGCCCGTTAGTGGACAGCTCCACTGAAAACAGGCTGATGTTCGCTTATTTATATAAGTTCTGAGTAATCAGGTTTGAGCATTTGAATACCGCGAACGCTTAGCTTATTTGATTGTGTAATCGTTCATGATGCAGTAAAGGCTAGCGTTATTTTGAGCGAACCACTCTAGCTTGCTCGGTATTGCCATTGGGCTTTACTGAGCGAGTTGTCAGCCTTAAAAAGTAACTGGGCGTGTGTTTTCGCCAGTGAGGCAAAGCCGGGCATCCGAGAAGCTAGCATCTGGGGATTAATAGCCTTTGGCTAAGTGTCGAGATGAAATTTCGAGGATGTTTCTCGCCTAGTTTTTAGAAAGCATCTATTTGTTACCCGTAGCAATACACTCATAATTATCACGAAAGTATGTGACTTATCACTATTGGTTAACATTGGTCGTCACGCCCTTTTGTTTGAAAAACAACCTGTCTAGACTGACTTGGTTCATTACTAAACAGGCGACTAACTTCAATGAAAGCACTACTCATAATCCCTATTTCCGCGTTAGTACTGTCTGGTTGTGCTTCAGCAGTTAAGCGCCATGAATTGGCTGCAGAGCATTTAAATAAAGCAGTAGATTGCGAGGAAGCGCACGGGCATATCGCCTCACTTGAATCCCATAAAACAACCGCTAGTGAAAAACTAGTTAATGGGGTGGCGTCTGTGCTGCCAACCTCCATTTTATTAAACGTGATTCTAGGGGAGTTCACTAGCCGAGCGGCCATTGCGACCGGTGCGTTTGATTCAAAAGTCGACACTAAAATTAGTGACATAGAGCGCGACTGTATGCTCAGTGATAAAGGAACAAAAGTGATGTTGGTAAAACAATAATAGGGATTAGCTTGAAAATAATAGGTGCTCAGAGCCACTGATGCTCTTGAGCCGATACTTATGAGTTTAAGTCACTCAAGTGCTATGTCTTATCCACAATTGTCTTTATATCGGTTTTATATACTGGTTTTGTTGTTTGGTTTTACAGTAGGATAAAGCGAACAATAAAAATAAAAGGCAGACAGCATGAAAAAATCACTTAGTTGGGCAAATTCTTTAGATTGGTTTTTGGCGCTGTTGGCTTTATTGGCGGGCTTAGCGGTACTGCAAACATTCGTGATTGGTAAGCATTACATCATTCCTAGCGTATTATTGGTGGTCACTGTACTTCTAGGTAACTTGGCTTGGTATGGGTTAACGCAAACAAATTGGGCAAAAAGGGTGAATTTTTGGTGTGGCTTTTTGCTTACTTCACATGGCTTATTCGCTTTGTTTTGGTCTAAGAAATATCGTGAAGTATTGGGCGATCAGTTTGAGTTAGTGTGCGGCGCAGTCACTTTAGTATTTCTCTTGTTGACTTGGATGTATGCCAAGCGCAACAGCTTGTTTATTAAGGACTAAGCAGCGTTTATTTTACTTTGCGCTGGAGTTAATCATTTCAGTTTTTGCTACCAAAAATGCGTTAGCTTCTTCTGATAAGGCTCTGGCGGAAAGATAGTTTTTGCCACCTTTGTGGTGCAGCAACCAACCGTTGTCGGTGGCTTCAATGTTGGTGATATCAGCCCACAGGAGCGTGCTTTTAATATGTATTGATTCGCTACTGACACCTTCTTCGTTTACCGTTAATGTAAGTTCCGTATTAGCTGCCTTACTGATTAATTGCCTGCCCAACCACCAGGCTTTTTTATAGCGCACGCTGAAAGCTTCAAGCCCTCCTAAGGCAACAATAAACCAAGCGACAAATGGATCTACCGGCGTTAGCATAAGCAGCATTAGCCCTGCTAGGCCTAATAAAAACGCGATGGTGTACGCTTTTTTTGGAGAGACTGACGGGGCTGATGCTTCGTAAGTTTCTATGAAGTGGCTTTTGTCTAATACGTAGCTTGTTGAGTAACTAAAGGGCGCAGTCATTGGCTTTTATAAATCAATCTAAAAAAGTAGTGTAT
The DNA here is from genome assembly GCF_056173245.1 of Paraglaciecola sp. QJM3NY_14. Taxonomy (NCBI): domain Bacteria; kingdom Pseudomonadati; phylum Pseudomonadota; class Gammaproteobacteria; order Alteromonadales; family Alteromonadaceae; genus Paraglaciecola; species Paraglaciecola sp. QJM3NY_14. The sequence continues at coordinate 3,992,568 of NZ_CM149664.1, read as the reverse complement.
CGGGATGTGGCTTACCTTGATACTTGTTTTCATTGGCTTTCACACTGAAAAGCAAACGAATACACATATGTGCTCTATACAGGATCCAATATGCAACCCTTGAGTCTATTTACCGACGGCAGCGTGAATACCCAAACTGGGGTGGGTTATGGTGCATATCTTCTTATCTCGCTTGATCATTCCCCCCTAAAAGAATTACAAAAGCAGATAAAGGTTCAGCGTTTCGAGCAGACCAGTTCGACTCAGCTAGAGTTACAAACCTTACTATGGGCGCTCGGTGAAATCACTGAACTTGGTTGCACCAAAGACATAGGGTTAACTGTGTATACGGATTCACAGAACATCATAAGTTTACCTAAACGTCGCACGCGCCTTGAAAAGAACGATTATTATTCGAGTAAAAATAAACGTTTATCTCACTACCCACTCTACCAAGCGTTGTATCGGTTCACGGACAACATTAAATGTGATTTTGTAAAAGTGGCTGGACATCAGCCTTCTCGGGATAAAGACGAAATCGCTCAGCGCTTTACCTTAGTCGATAAGGCCGCTAGGCGTTCACTGCGAGAAGCGCTTCGTTAGTGGTGGATTAGTCATCCTCCGGTACGTCTACGACATCTTTGATTTCGGCCAATTTCTGTTTAAGTTGGTCAATACTCTTTTCTATCGCTTGACGTTGGTCTTTCTCGGCATGGGAGAGTTGCTCTTCTAAGCTTTTTATTTTTGCTAATGTCTCAATTTTATCATTGGCTTGTTGCTGAGCCTGCTCGGCTTTATCAAATGCGATGTCTTCTGCGGTAGACTCTGTTTGTACTTGATTAAATGCGGGGGAGTGGGCAATTTTTCGCTCCACATCTGGGCCCGCATGTTGGCTAACAAAGTTTGGTGACATAATTTCAATGTCATTATCGTGAAGGCAATCAAGTACGTGGCGATGTAAGTTTGAGCGAGCCGTCAGTAGGTTTTTCACTTCTACTAACAAGCCGCTAACGCGATAACTGACCGAAAAATCGCCCAATTGGGTGATATGCACGAATGGGTCTTCTAGTCCGGCTTGTTTTGCAGCTTGCAATAGTAGCTCATCAATTTTGCTGTGATGCAGATCGTAACCCAACGACAGTTCAACACTAATGATGGTGCCTGAGCGGCGGATTACGCTAACGGGTTTATTGATCAGTAAGCTGTTTGGAATCGATACCAACTCTCGGTTTTGCGTTTGAATTTCGCAATCAAACAAGCCCAGTTCAGTCACCCGGCCAAAATTACTGTCAAAACGAATAAAGTCTCCAGTGCGAAACGGCTGAGTGAAGCGCAATAACGCTCCTGCCATTAAATTGCTGAACAAGGTGGTAGAGGAGAAGGCGAGTAAACCAGACAGTAATAAACCGATTAAGCTTAAAATCTGTAGCTCTAAACTTTCAGATATGGGCAGCATGATCACCACGGTGACTAGGCCAACCAACATTAGCATTAACATGCCAAGCTGACGGGCAAAAATATTTTCGTCTCCTGTGTGTTTAAGTTTATTGAACAGAAAAATTTGCGCTAGCCAGGTCAGCAAACCAAAGAAAACTAAGGTCAATACAACTGGTAGCCAATCGCTGATGAAGGTGTCACTTAAAGGCATGGCGGGTCCGAAATAATCTGAGTATCGAAAGTTCGTATCTTGTTATACCTTGATTTTACAACTGATTTCCAGTGGATTCACTTTTACAGTCCTATCAAGTTATCACCAAAGTACGCCGGCGCCCCTAATCACTTCAGTAATGCCGTGGCTTTTCATGGGTTAAATCGAAAAATAGCTAATTGACATTCGACAAAACATATATATGATTTGTCGAATATTAAAAAGTGGAGCGTTTTTATGTCTACCCCTATTTTGTCACCCTTGTCGTTTTACAAATGTTTGTCAGATGACACGCGCCTTAAAGCACTGATGTTGATCTATCTTGAAAAAGAATTGTGCGTGTGCGACCTCATTACGGCGCTAGAGTTGAGCCAACCTAAGGTGTCACGCCATCTCGCTGATTTGCGTAAATGTCATATTCTGCTTGATGAGCGTCGAGGAAAATGGGTGTACTACTCGGTTAACCCTAAATTGCCAGAATGGGCGATGAAAGTCCTTGAACTGACCGCACACAACACAGAAGCCTATTTGAATGACAACATCACCAATTTGAACATGGCCAAGCAAAGCGAGTGTTGTTAGCTGCGAATAACGAGCGTAGTTCATAAAAAGAATCGAATCTTATTCATAACAAAGAGTTGCGGTGCTTTAAGAAATAGCTCTACTGACAACGGCATTTTGTTTGAATGATGTGTTTACCCTAAAAGCAAAGCGAGGATCACCTTGAAAGTCTTATTTATATGTACCCACAACCGTTGCCGTAGCATTTTATCAGAAGCGATCACTAACCATGCTAGCCAAGGCAAGATTGAGGCGCAAAGCGCTGGCAGCCAACCGGTAGGTGAGGTACACCCATTATCAATTAAATACTTACAAGAAGCGGGTATCAGTACCGAAGGATTGTTCAGTCAATCATGGGACGAGTTTGAAGATTTTGCTCCTGATGTGGTGATCACCGTTTGTGACAACGCAGCGGGCGAGACGTGCCCGCTTTGGTTTGGCAAAAGTGTCAAAGTACACTGGGGCTTGGCTGATCCGTCTAAATTATCCGGTAGCGAAGATGAAATAGCGCAAGCATTTCGCGCCACCATTGATGAAATTACTCAGCGCGTAAATGCCATGCTCAATGTCGATGTTGATACCCAAGACCAAGTAGCGTTACGCGAAGCATTTCAAGCGTTGGGAGCTCAGTAATGACTGATATCAAAATAGTAAACTCAGATACCTTACCTGAAAACGTGCAAGCCGAGGCATTCAGTGCTCCAAATTTTGCGCAATTTAACACTGAGTCGTCTGCCCACAAGCCACGTATTTTGTTGTTGTATGGCTCATTGCGCGAGCGCTCGTTTAGCAGACTCGTTGTAGAAGAAAGCGCCAGAATTTTACAAGCCATGGGGGCTGAAACACGCATATTTAATCCCACCGGCTTGCCATTGCCAGATGGTGATGATGCGACCAATCCTAAGGTGGTTGAGCTGCGCGACTTAATGATGTGGTCAGAAGGGCAAGTGTGGTGCTCACCTGAGCGTCACGGCTCAATGACTGGCATTCTAAAAAGCCAAATTGATTGGGTGCCACTATCGGTAGGAGCCGTTCGCCCAACACAAGGTAAAACCTTGGCCGTTATGCAGGTCAGCGGTGGGTCTCAATCGTTTAATGCAGTGAATCAAATGCGCGTGCTAGGTCGCTGGATGCGCATGTTGACTATCCCGAACCAGTCTTCTGTGGCAAAAGCTTTTATGGAGTTTGACGATGACAACCGCATGAAGCCGTCATCCTATTACAATCGGATTGTAGACGTATTAGAAGAGCTGATGAAGTTCACCTTGTTGACGCGGGATAATAAAGATCACTTGGTTGATCGTTATTCAGAGCGAGTCGAAAATGCAGAGCAATTAAGTCAGCGCGTTAACCAACGTTCTATTTAAGGGAGGCAAATAAAAATGGGTTTATTCGAGCGTTATTTATCTGTTTGGGTTGCACTAAGCATTGCCGCCGGGGTTGTGCTGGGAAGCGTATTTCCTGATCTTTTCGCCGTGGTGGCAGGGCTTGAATACGCCCACGTCAATCTGGTCGTGGCGGTGCTGATCTGGTTGATGATTTACCCTATGATGATCCAAATCGACTTCTCGTCGCTCAAAGACGTGGGGCGCAAACCGAAAGGGATCGTACTGACATTAGTGATCAACTGGCTCATTAAGCCATTTACCATGGCGGCCCTAGGCTGGTTGTTTTTCAAAGGTGTTTTTGCGGATTGGGTTGACCCGCAAACCGCAAATGAATATATCGCAGGCATGATTTTACTTGGCGTAGCACCGTGTACGGCTATGGTGTTTGTGTGGAGCCAACTGACCAAAGGAGATGCTAACTACACCTTGGTTCAGGTGTCGGTAAACGACATTATCATGATTTTTGCGTTTGCTCCCATCAGCGCATTACTGCTGGGTATGAGCGATATTCAAGTTCCTTGGGAAACCTTGATTATTTCAGTGGTCTTATACGTGTTACTGCCATTGGTGGCCGGTGCGATGACCCGCTCTTGGCTGAATAAAAGCCACGATGATACCGCTGATATTACACAAGGCGCAGTACAAGACGGTGACGTGCGCATAGCGAAATTTGTTGGCGCGTTAAAGCCTTGGTCAATTATTGGGTTGTTAGCGACTGTGGTGCTGCTGTTTGGTTTTCAAGCGCAAACCATATTAGACAAACCACAAATGATTGTGCTGATTGCGATTCCGTTATTGCTGCAAACCTACGGTATTTTTGCCATTACTTACTATGCAGCCAAGCAAATGCGCTTGCCTCACAATGTGGCAGCGCCAGCGAGTATGATTGGCTCATCTAACTTCTTTGAATTGGCCGTTGCGGTAGCAATATCTTTATTCGGCCTGCATTCCGGGGCTGCGCTGGCGACCGTGGTGGGGGTGTTGGTAGAAGTTCCTGTGATGCTATCGTTGGTGTATTTTGCGAATCGCACCCGTGAGTGGTTTGCTTGATAGCGTGTTTTGTAAGTGAAATAAACGGTTACGTACAAAAAAGCCAGCTGATATCAGCTGGCTTTTTTTTCTGTCGCCCAGTTAAAGAGCTACCGTTGAAGAGCAATGCAATGAAGTGTGCTCATTAGATTGGGCTGCAAACGTTTAGTCGTTGCTATGCAAGCTGGCGTTCAGTCCGCCCCACTTAGCGGGATCAGCGACAATGGCTTCCACTGCACCATTTTGGCTGTTGCGGCGGAACAATAAGCCGTTCATACCGGATAACTCACGAGCAGCCACTACTTTGCCATCTGGTGTGGTGACCTTTGTGCCAGCTGTGACATACAAGCCCGCTTCGACGATGCAGTCGTCACCTAATGAAATACCGATACCAGCGTTCGCCCCAACCATGCTGTTTTTACCAATTGCATTGATGGTTTTGCCGCCGCCAGATAACGTGCCCATCGTCGATGCGCCGCCGCCGATGTCAGAGCCATCGCCGACTACTACGCCTTGTGAAATACGCCCTTCAACCATAGAGCTGCCCAAGGTACCTGCATTGAAGTTAACGAATCCTTCATGCATGACCGTTGAACCAGAAGCCAAATGTGCACCTAAACGAACGCGATCAGCATCACCAATACGCACACCTTCAGGAATAACGTAGTCGGTCATACGTGGGAATTTATCAATTGAGCTGACAGTTAAATGATGATGTTCACTGGCAATCGCGGCACGTAACTCATCAACTTTAGTGGGTAATACAGGGCCTGCAGACGTCCAAGCGACATTAGTCAGTAAACCAAAAATGCCTGTTAAGTTGATGTTATTAGGTGTTACTGCGCCTTCTGACAATAAATGTAAACGCAGGTAAGCGTCTTCGATGTTTTGTGGTGCGCCGTCGATTTCAAGTTCAACTTCAACGAAATCGCTGTTGATCACGCCAACCTTTTGCGCAAGACAGCTACGTGCAATTTGGGTGTTCGCGCGGGGAAACCACACATCTAACGTTTTACCACTGGCGGCATCAATGTAGCGATGACCAATACGTTTTACAGTCATTTATCTTTCCTAGTGTCGATAGTTTAAAAATTGAGGGCGAATTATGGCGTGAAACGACGTAATTGACAGCCCCCTTTTGCTTATAAATTATAATTTACAGAGGATTCTTGCCCTGTTTAGACCCGTCATCGTTTACAAACTGAGTGATAGTGTGTTTTTGATTTTTTCTGTCGCAGCAATTTTTTTCCGCACGGCAAAATCGACTAATTGTAACTCAACGCCTCGGTTGGCCGAGTTGGCTGCATTGGGTGGGAAGAAACACAAGGTGAGTATTTCGTTGTAGCTGTCTGTTTGCCAAAGATAACAACGGTTAAAACCAGTTTGTAACAGTGCGCGACCAGCGTCGTCAGCCACAAATTTGGCACTGCGTGATACCCGTAAGTCTTCAAAGAATGCGATGACGTCGTTCTTTACATCTTCTCTTGGGGCAAGGGTCTTAATAAAGTTGCTAAGCGGCACCTCATCTTGCGTCAGGTTGGTTTGCGTGCGCGCATCGGCAAGGCTAATGGGCTCACCATACTTAGTAACCGCTGAGGCCAACACGTCTTTGAGTACGTCTTTAATGCCCACATAAGCACTTTCAACGGTATACACGCTATTGATTTGAGTAATAAAGCCATTGAATTTATTAAAATGTAGCGCTAGGCGCTGTTCTAAACGGGAGTTTTGATAGGGCTGATAAAAACTCAAACGTACTTTGTCACTGCGGCTGCTGCCGGCGATGTGATGTAATTTAGCGCCTTGGTCATAAAGCGATATTGCACTGGCAAGGGCGTTGTCACCAACATGCATCTGTTTTATGTCAACTGTGCTGCGGCTATCCGCTCCGGATAGACGGTGCGACGCGTCGAAGCGCTTAAGGCCTGTGGTTTGTTCCAATACATGAGGGGAGGAGACTTGTGCCAAACTAAAACAAGTAAATGACACACTACTAATAAACATTAAACGACGTAACCAGGGTAATTTCATTGGGTTCCTAATGGCGTAAACAACTGAGCCGAGTATGCAGCATAGCACTTAGTGCACGCGGGCAACACTCAAAGGGCTCTTGGGCGTAAATGACGCTAAAATGAAAAATGACAACCTTTACACTGATATACGATTGTGCGCGAAAAGCGCTCGTTAAATCAGTTTGTTAGATACAGGTATAACGTTTTTAAGGGGAGAAGATTTAAGCACTTGAATTTGCAACATTAGCAGATTAATCTATCCGTCGTAAGGTGTGTTTTATGTTGTTTTCAGGCTTAAATTACGTTGAAAAAATACGGTAAACAAACGCGATAAAACACTGTGTTGAGCGTCGTCGAACATCCGTTCGCAATCCATATCAAATTTCTTGTCTAAGGTGTTTCATTGAGTAAATGTATGTCAAATTTTTGCTGCTATTCCAAGCAAGCCTTAACTGCTGTATAACGGCGCCATGAAAATACCTAAAAGAATACAACCTCTGGTTGATGACGGCCTCGTTGATGAGGTGCTTTATCAGCTAATGAGCGGTAAAGAAGCTACAGTTTATGCTGTGCGCTGTGGTAACGAAATCCGCTGCGCCAAAGTGTATAAAGAAGCGATGAAGCGCAGTTTTAAAAAAGCGGCGCAATATCAAGAAGGGCGTAAAGTGCGCAACACCCGCCGTGCCCGTGCCATGGAAAAGGGCTCGAAATTCGGTCGTAAGCAGCAAGAAGACGCTTGGCAGAACACTGAGGTAGATGCCTTATTTACGTTAGCTAAAGCCGGGGTTCGTGTGCCTGAGCCTTACGGCTGTTATGACGGAGTATTGCTAATGGAGTTGATCACCGATGACGAAGGCGATGTGGCGCCTCGTTTAAATGATGTGACTATGCCTGCTGAACAAGCCATAGAAGATCACGCCATTGTGATGGTGTATGTGATGCGCATGTTATTAGCCGGTTTGGTGCATGGTGACTTGTCAGAATTTAATGTTTTGGTCGATGCTTACGGCCCCGTGATCATCGATTTGCCCCAAGTGGTTGATGCGGCAGCCAATAACAATGCGTTTAGCATGTTACAGCGCGACGTGCGCAATATGACTGAGTACTACGCACAATATGCCCCAGAGCTTAAAAACAGCCATTACGCCGAAGAAATGTGGGCTTTGTTTGAAGCAGGTGAGCTTGAAGCAGATACCCAGTTAACTGGGCATTTCGATTTCCCAGATGATGAAGCGGATGTCGATACTGTTTTAGAAGAAATCAAGGCCGCGTTTGAAGAAGAACAAGAGCGTAAAGCACGCATCGCAGGCCCTAGTGACGAAGATTAGGGATCCTTACCTATTTCCCGTCAGATAACTGACAACAGCTTTTAACCTCATTAATACAAATAGCACAACTTACTATCTTCAGCAGTGGCGCCTAAGGAAAGGCGCCTATTGCAGATGCAGCAGGGCATTTTTTTGATCTATTCTAAAATCAAACTCTCGTAAAAAATTCATTCCTAATAAGCCATCGCTGTGACCTAGCTCATCGAGTGGCAATACCATCACGTTGATGCTTTTTACTTTCGCCTCTGCAATTTCCAGGCTAGCGAATTGGTACATAGGGGAGCGTACGGTGCCATTGGCAGTTTGCACGTTAAATTGGCCAACAAATTTAGTGGCGACTGATTTGAACAGTGTTTTGAATTTTTGTCTTGAAATGGTGGTAGTGGATGCGCCCGTATCAATTAAAAAGTGGACTTGATTGCCGCTTAAGCGGCTTTCAACTACGTACTGATCGCCATATTTTTGTAATCCTATTGACGTAACACCTGCGGGGACATTCTTACGTGGATTGTCATTCGCTGCTTTGATGGCCCTATCGCTTTGCGCGTCCACCTCGTCATCGTATTGTTGAATAATTCCGCGTATCTGCATGGCTTGAGGGTCTTCATAGCGAATAGAGGCCAAGGTGTTTTCCATTAACCCCGCTTGCTGCTGGTGTGCGTACGCTGTGGCTAACGCTAATATTAATTCACGGCTGGTGGGACTTACTTGTAATAAGGGCTCAACAAATTGCGCCAATATATCCCATGAGTAGGCCTGTTTTAACTGGTTGATGGTTTCATTGGTTAAGCGCGAAATGGTGTTTTGCACCTGAGTTTGCTGTGCATGACTCAAGGGTAAACTGAGCATGCCGTGGTAATGAATGATGGCATCACTGAGCAAATGTGTATGTGCAATATATTCGGCTTCTAGCAACAAAAACTCAACATCTTGTGGGTATTGGCGTAGATATAGTGGGAAAAAGGCATCTAATTTGGCGTACTCCTGCGCCGCAAGCCAGCGCCGAGTTTGGGCCAAATAGGCTACACGCCTATCTGGTTTGAAGCGTGTCGTGTTTGGTACTCCGCGTTGCATTTCAGCGCTTGCTGGTGTGGTTGGTTTCTTTGCTACTCTTGAATCGGTTTTAATGCTTGGTTCATGTACGTTGGGCGTTTGAGAAAAGTGAGGTTGAGTGTCTTGATTTAGCTGCTCAATTAGCTGTTCATTTAGCTGCTGGGTGTCTTTACTTTGCTGGTGCGCTAGGGCATCAGATCGGCGTGATTCAATTTGACTCTGTTCTGACTGGGGCACGGGTACTTGTTCGTGGCCGTTTAGGTACTGATAAACGTTAGCAAAAATTGAAGCCAATAAAGCCAAGAGCAGTGCGCTATTGAGTTTAGTCATGACATCGATGCCTTCACTCTGTTTGAGACGCCAGCATGGCATTAAAGTAGGTATCGCAGAATACCTTGGGCATGCGCTTTGGCTTACCTGAACTTAATGCGATGCACACAAATTCGGTGCGTGCATTGAGCATGGTCAATCCGTCACTTAGGCGGATAAACTGGAACTGCCTAGCGAGTTTTAATTTGTTATCACAGGCGACAATCCATGTGGCACAAGCTAGCGTATCGCCCAATACGGCCGCTGCCAGATAATCAATCTCATGGCGGCTAATGGCCATACCTCTGTCTAGCTCTTGGTATTGTTCGATACTCAGACCTAGTGCATTTGAATGGGCCCAGGCGGTGCGCTCTAATTGACTGACATAGGCCACATTATTGACATGGTTGTAATGGTCAATTTGTTCAGGGCTTATCTGCCATTGGCACACAAAAGGCTTTGGGTAATGCCACGGAAGGAGATTTAGGGAGTCTGACATTATCGATTAGCTCTCAAGTAAAATTTCAATACTGGGAATACAAGGTAATGGGTTAGTACCTTGTTGGGAAAGCTCCTGTTTAGTAAGCACTTCCTTAGGAAACACCTCCTTAGTACACTCCTCCTTAGTAAACAACAACGCAACAAGATGTGCTTCTTTGCTGATAATTTCGCGCATAAAGGTCTGACTGTTAGGGATTTTTTTAAATGCTTTGTAGCCGTCTTGCAAAAATAAATGCAATGTTTGCAAGCCTTTCATACGAGCAGGGTGCTTTGACAGGGCCAGCATCATAGCAACGCCTTTAATCGCTACCGCGTCACTTAAGTTGTTACCAAGCTCCTTAAGCAAACTTATTTGCTCTTGGCGTAAATGCCCATTGTGCCCACTGACAAAAGCCGCCGCATACGTTTGCTGATTAATTAGGATTCGCTTATTGGCGTCAGTTTGATTAGGTGTAACGAATTGACGGTTAGCGGCTGTTACATGCTTTTTGAGTTCCAGCGCCAAGACGTAATCCAACTCATAAGATAATGCGTGTAAACGCAAAGCGCTTTCCAAGGAGAACAACGCTTTGCTGGGCATGTATTTGTGCATTTTTGGTACCACGCGTTTTATATCCGCATCTCGCTGGCTGAAATCCTTTGGGCCATAAATTTGTTCAACAAAAAAAGCCAGTGCAGGCGCAGTATCAGGATTGCTCATGTGCGCTTGATGGGTGCTTTGCATACGCAGAGTTTGCCATGCCTGTACCCCTTGGATGAGGGGTAACAGTTTCGCGTCTAACGCCATTTCTTGCAGCGTTTGCACGGTGTGTAAATGACGCGAAACCTGAGCCACTAAATCAGGCATTAGATAACACAATCAATGAGGCGATCTTGACGCGCGTCTTTTTAATAAGCGCTGAATTAAGAGAAGACATTACTTTTTCAATGTGATTTTACCGAAGACGTCAGCGGTGATAAAACCCAAGTTTTTGCTACCGTTTTGCTCAGCAAAATCATGAGACCCCATAAAATGCTCACGTACTTCGCTGCCATCGTTATCACAGTAAGCCAACATAAAGCCCATCACATCGCCGCTCTTCAGGGGAATTGCCGCTTTAGGGTTGGCATCAGTGTAGTTGTTGGGATAACGCTTGATGGCCACTTCCCACAATATTGTGTTGGGCGCATCTAATTGGCGCTTCCAGGTGCTGTTTACATGCTCGTTATACAAATGCGCCTTTTCATCGTCGCCAATATCTGCTGCTTGGTTATCAAGGCCGATGTGGTAGGCCAATGCGCTGTGATTAAAGCGGTGATTACCGCCTGATGCGTCACCATCAATAAATATTTCTAGGGCGTCATCATCCCAGTATTGCACCAAGGGATCAGCATGGGTGTCGATCAGCAGGTCGTCGGTAATCTCGGCTTGTAGGTACAAGTAGTTTTCATCCCATAGCAGACGGTAGCGGCCGGAAAAATCTGCTTTTTCTGGTAAGGTGCCGTCCATTAAATAAGGCATATCGTGCCATTGTGCTTGTTGCCAAACATTGTCTGAATGCCCATCAATAATAGGCGCTTGTGGGGTGTACTTTACGTCGAATGCATGGGCAGAAAGCGATAGTCCGCCAAATGTTGAGGCCATCAGTAGTGATTTTACTAGGCGTGAAAACATGGTAAGTCCTTGTTCGTGGTATAAAAAAACAGAAAGTAGAAAACAATAAACATATGCTTAGGTTAGCTTGACGCAAAGTACGAGTTAACACAATAGGGCGTTTCGCCGCTTGAGTTTATGGTCTTGGGTTAGGTAGAATGCGCCTCCTATGAATACCGCTAACGCCTGCATACATTCCAACGATGTCAATGAACCGAGTTGTCGTCATATCAGCGCAGAAATACATCGATACCAAGATGTCATTGCGCTATTTGATGCTGCCTTCAATCAAAGCGAAAATACCCGCTTGATCAAAGGCGCTGGCGAGCCTGAATATATCCCTGCCAATGAGCAGTGCAATTACCATCAAGTGATTTTTGCCCATGGGTATTTCGCCAGTGCGCTGCACGAAATTGCCCACTGGTGTATTGCCGGAAAAAAGCGTCGTATGTTAAACGATTATGGTTACTGGTATTGCCCGGATGGGCGAACAGAAGCCGAGCAGAAAAAATTCGAGCAAGTAGAAATTAAACCTCAAGCAATCGAATGGGCGTTTTCGGTGTCAGCCAATAAAGCGTTTCGTGTTAGTACTGATAACTTAAATGGTGCTGATCCCGATACCAAAGCATTTACCTTAAATGTGCAGCAACAAGTATTAGAATATTTACGAGATGGATTCCCCCCGCGAGCGGCCTTATTTATTGATGCGCTTGCAGCATTCTATGCAACAGAGGCATTAACGCCAGCTAAGTTTAGTTTGCCCAAAGAGTGGCGTGTCACTGTGACTGAGGCTGCGGTGTAATGACAATGACACATTTTAAGCTTGGTTTAGTGATCAATCCCTTTGCAGGCATTGGCGGCAGCGTCGCATTAAAAGGTAGCGATGGGGCACAAACTCGAGACAAAGCACTCGCTCTAGGTGCGACCAAATTGGCAAATAGCCGAACTCGATTGGCATTACAAGAACTGCTGGGGGTTAGAGATTATGTGCATATCTATACCGCCGGGGGTGAAATGGGCGAAGCGCTCGTGGCCGATATGGGGTTCGAACACACAGTGGTGTATCAACAAGCAGCCGTTCAAAGCGAACCGGAAGATACCGAGCGCTGCGTGCACGTCTTACAGCAACAAGGCGTAGATTTGCTCCTGTTTGCGGGAGGCGATGGTACAGCGCGCAATGTGTGCCATATTGTCGGTGAGTCAATACCCGTGCTGGGTGTGCCTGCAGGCTGCAAAATTCACTCAGGGGTATACGCTGTCACGCCGCAGGCGGCAGGTCGTGTGGTAGCTATGATGGTCAACGGCGAAATTGTCACCTTGCAAGACGCTGATGTCATGGACATAGACGAAACACTCTTTCGCCAAGGCAGAGTCAATGCCCGTCAGTATGGTGAAATGCGTGTGCCCAGTGAACTTCGCTATATCCAAGCGGTGAAAATGGGCGGCAAGGAATCTGACGAGTTAGTGTTGGCTGATATCGTCGCGCATGTGATTGAATTCATGGACGAGCACCCAGAGCGCCTATTTGTGATGGGCTCAGGTTCAACTGTTGATTTCATTATGCAGGAGTTAGGTTTAAAGAACACCTTACTTGGCGTAGATATTGTGCAAAATCAGCAGGTTGTTGCCCATGATGTGACTGCCAGTACTTTGCTCGAATACGTTTCACATGTACCCGTTACCTTAGTTATCACCTTAATTGGTGGCCAAGGACATATCTTCGGCCGAGGTAATCAGCAGCTTAGCCCTGAGGTGCTCAAAAAAATTGGTCGTGACAACCTGTTGCTCGTGGCGACCAAAAGCAAATTACAAGGCCTAAAGGGTAAGCCTTTAATCGCAGACACTGGGGATATGACGCTTGATGCTCAGTTGGCGGGCGTGATCAGCGTGACTACAGGTTACAAAGATCAGGTGTTATACCCCATCGCTAAATTTTAATGACTAGCTAACGACAGGACTTGAACAGATTATATGAGTGGATCAGTAAACAGTGATGCAGCAAAACAAAGATTCGATGAATTTGTCGATTCAACGCAAATCTACCTTGATGGTGTGGTCGTTGATGGCAGCGACCAAGAGTTGTTTATTGCCAGCTACTTGACGGGACACTTCTCCCTAGTAACGAGTAATGCATTGGCATTAGATGACTATTCGCTAAAAGCGATTGATACCTATATGCAAACCAGTTTAGAAAAAGCCTACGCCAACAATGAAGTCGAAGGCCAAGATCAAGTTCAAGTCTCGGCGTTATGGCAAAGCCTATTTGCAAAAGCGAGTCGCTGAATAATCACTAAGGGTGCTCGCTTAAACTTCTCGGCGGATCAGCTGGCGAATTAAAAAACGATTCGGGTTTAGGGTGTTTAGTAAATCATTTGCCATTGGCAGTGGCTGTCCGCTGATTTGACTGGCGAGTACTTCAGCCATTAACGGCGCCGTAGTTAACCCACGAGAGCCTAGCCCTGTTAGCATAAACACATTATTAATATCGCTGCCTTTTGGGTAATAGCTTAAGGGCAGGGCTTTGTACAAATCGCTTAATTCTTTCTTTTGCTTCTCAATATCTGCTAATGCCCCCACCAAAGGTAAGTGATCCGGTGAACTGCAACGCACTGCTGCTCGGCCTTGTGCGTTCCCCACCACTTCTTGCGCCCATTGGCAGTCTGACAGTGATTGATAATGGGTGGCTAAATTTTTGTCTTGCTCGCTTAGGCGGTAATCAGTGCTTAAATCATTTTTCACATAGGTTGAGCCTAGCGCATGCTGGCCGTTATATTCCGGGGTTAAATAGCCTTTATGACATAGCACGGTATTTAATTTATTAAGCGCCGTTTGAGCCTGCACCGCTTCAACTTGGCCTCGCACCATGCGCAGAGGAAAATCCGCGAGCGCTGCTATGTCATGACTTTGTGCACCGGTGGCATAAATCACAATGTCAGCCTGGGCTAAGCTAGTATTTTTATTCGTTCCAGAAGTGGCCTCTGACGCTTCAAAATGTAATTGCCAGCGTGTGTTCTCTTGCGCGGTAATTGAGACATTTTTTTGCTCTATGCCGTTGAGTGCATGATGGCTATATAACCTCACCTGACTCAATTTCGCTGCAGCATCGAATAGGGCATCGACCAGTTGTGCTGGATCTATCCAACCGCCGAGTGGCATAAACAAACCACTGTATGGCATCTCGCAGTTGGCTAATTGTGCGGCTTCGCTAGGCTTAACATACCTTACTAGCTCACCGGGCCATAACTGGCTTTCGGTCAGTTTTGCATAACGCTCTGCTAGCGCAGGCTTAAAACCCAATTGCAACACACCGCACCATTGGTGCGCGAAGTGAAAACCTTGGGACTGAAGCTGTCGATATTGGTTGGCGGCATACACAAAACTGTGAGCATTAATCTGACTGGCATGGCTCGCATCCACATTGAGTTGTGGATAAAACCCAGCTTGAGGATTTCCCGATGCGCCTTGTGCAGGGGTCGCATCGTTAAAATAAATATCACAGTCATAGCCTTTTTTCGCCATGGCATAGGCCATGCTAGCCCCTGCAATACCGGCCCCTATAATCGCGACTTTGGGCTTACTCGCTAAAGCCGTTTGCGCGTGATTTTCTGCACAGCGAGTATTTACAGACGTAGGATTCACATAAGCGCCGCGTTGATAATAACGGGCTAGCTGACGATTGACTTTCGTTTCAGGCTCTCTGGCGATAATGCCTGCAAGCATTTCTCGCTTGCGGCCGTGTCCTTTGCGTTTCTCTACTTCGAAGCCTGCATCACGTAAGCCACGCTTAACAAAACCAGCAGCGGTAAAGGTAGCGAAGGTGCAGTCGTCACTGGCTAAGCGGGCCATTTGTTCAAACAGCTGGGGGGACCACATTTGTGGGTTTTTGCTGGGGGCAAACCCATCTAAATACCAGGCGTCCACTAAACCGTTTTCATTGGTGTACCATTGGGGTAATGAGTCATGTATATCACCTAGCCATAGATCGACAATGACGCGGTTGTTTAGAAAAGACATACGATGGCAACCATCGAGTGGCATAGGATATTGAGCAATTAATGCCTTAGCGTCATCTTCAAATTGAACAAAAGCATTAAGCGCTTGGACTAAGTCTGTATGGGTGAGGGGGAATTTTTCCGTACTGATATAGTGCAAGGTAAATGTACTGGCAGGGTGTTGAGCCAAATGCTGTTTAAATGCAGCCAGTGTCACTAATAAGTTAAGCCCAGTACCGAAGCCTGTTTCAGCAATAACAAAGGTAGGCTTTGACCATTGCTGCCAACGCTGAGGCAACAGATTATTGTGTAAAAAAACATATTCGGTTTCTGCGGCGCCGTCAAAAGATGAAAAATACACGTCATCAAAATTCGTGGCGATTGGCGTGCCATCAGCGTTAAACTGAATATCTGCTGTTTTAATGGTCAATCGTTTGGGTCTCCACGTATGCTTGGGCTAGTCTTCAAAAGCACGATAGTTTAAGGTAACTGCTTGGACAATCCAAACGGTCTATACAAACCAAACAGTGTTAAGTAAATAGGGATGCTATTTATAACCGGTAATGATTTGTAGTACGCAGGCTGAGATGCGCGATTTTTATACGCTAAAGAGCAGACCAGTTGCATCGCGAAAATCGTTACCATATGCGGCAATTTTAAAAGCAGCAATTTTTTGCTTGAAGGGTTTATCATGAGAAGAGCGGTTATCACCGGGCTAGGCATTGTTTCTAGTATTGGTAACAACAAAACTGAAGTCACGAAATCTCTTAGAGAAGGGCGTTCTGGCATCACTTATTCTGAACAATTTGCCGAAAATGGCATGCGCAGTCATGTTTGGGGCAAAGTTGATATCAACTTAGCTGACCACATTGACCGTAAAACATTGCGTTTTATGGGGGATGCCGCAGGTTACGCCTATATTGCGATGCAGCAGGCTGTTGAAGATTCAGGTTTGACCCCAGAGATGGTATCAAACGTGCGAACGGGCATTATTGCGGGATCTGGCGGTGCGTCTTCTCAACATCAAGTGGAAGCGGTAGACATATTGCGCGAAAAAGGCTTACGCCGTGTAGGGCCATACATGGTAACGCGCTGCATGGGCAGCACCGTATCCGCCTGCTTAGCTACTCCCTTTAAAATCAAAGGTGTTAACTATTCGATTAGTTCAGCATGTTCCACCAGTGCTCACTGTATTGGCAACGCCCTAGAGCAAATTCAGTTAGGCAAGCAAGATATTATTTTTGCTGGTGGCGGTGAAGAGCTGCACTGGACGCTATCAATGGAATTTGACGCCATGGGCGCACTTTCTACTAAATACAACGATGAGCCAAGCAAGGCGTCACGTACCTATGATGCCAACCGTGATGGTTTCGTTGGTGCTGGTGGCGGCGGTATGGTTGTAGTTGAAGAGCTAGAGCATGCACTGGCACGCGGCGCTAAAATATACGGCGAAATCGTGGGTTACGGCGCGACATCAGACGGTGCCGACATGGTAGCACCATCAGGCGAAGGTGCTATTCGTTGCATGCAGCAAGCGATGAACGGTATTGATGAGCCAATTGATTATATTAATACTCATGGTACCTCTACCCCAGTGGGCGATGTCAAAGAGCTATGGGCTATCGGTGAAGTGTTCGGCGATAAAGTACCACCACTGAGCGCTACAAAAGCGATGACCGGCCATGCACTGGGTGCCGCTGGCGTTAACGAAGCGATTTACAGCTTGTTGATGATGGAAAACGATTTTATTGCGCCTTCTATCAACATCGAAACATTAGATGAAGCGGCGAACGGGATGGATGTAGTGACTCAAACCCGTGACGCTAAACTAAATACGGTGATGTCAAACAGCTTCGGCTTTGGCGGTACAAACTGTACTTTGGTGATGCAGCGCTACAAAGGCTAGTAGTTCAGCGCATCAATCATGAAAAGGCCCGCTATTTAGCGGGCTTTTTTGTAAGTGAATTTTTTTGCTCAACGTGTCCTAAGCGTGTGCATATTTTTACTGCCACGGTGAATGGAATTGCTATAACGGTTTTTTTGGCAGGCTGAGCATATTGATGTTATGTAAGGTTTGTAATGTTGGTGTTAGCAGTATTTTAGCTGTGCATTAATAGTCGGAAAATTAGCCTCGTTAGTGAAAAAGGTGATTGCAGTTTCTTGCGGTAACTGTTTTGCTATTAGGCACTTTACCCTGAGTCTATTGTTTTAAGATTCCAGTCACCACATTTTATCTGCATCAAATTATTTCTTTGGAGTATATATGGATCGCCGCGCAGCTACGTCTGTCATCTTTGCTGGGTTTTTCTTTCTTGGCATGGTGTTTATTTTATGGGGAGTATTGTTGCCAGACTTGGCTGAGAGTCTGGCGATGAGCGAGGTGATAAGTGGTGCCTTTTTTACCTTAATCTCTATCGGTATGATCCTCGGTGCTATCTTGGGTGGTAAATACGCGCAGAAGTTTGATTTTATGTCGCTCTTTGCCGTATTACTCGTGTGCGTTTTGGTACTACTGCTTGCTATCTCATTTGTGCAGCATTGGTTCTGGTTGTTAGTAGGAGCGCTAGTGCTGGGCATGTTTGCTTCGAGTCTATTTACCATAGGTCATACAGTTATTGCTCGCTTACATGCTCATAAGCGCTCAGCGATGATGGGCTTTATGGACTTCATGTTTAGCCTAGGCACATTGGCCGCACCATTTTATGTCTCTGGCTTGTACTTAATAGAACACGATTGGCGCTGGCCACTACGTATTCTAGCTGCTGGTTTACTTTTGTTAGCCGGATATACCTGGCGCGTAGCACATCAAGGCAAAAAACTGGTGGCGCCTGAAGAGGCTAAAAAGAATCGCAAAAGCCTGTCTTATGGCGACATTATTCGTCGCCCCGTCTTTATATTTCTAGCCCTTGCTGCATTTGGCTATGGCATGGTGGAGTTTGGTAACGCTAATTGGTTTGTAAGTTACGCACAGAATGGCCATGGCTTTAGCGGTGAGCAATCACGTTTAGTGTTCGCTTTTTTTACCGCGGGTATGGTGGTGAGCCGCCTTGTATTTGCGCTGTTACTAAAGTGGTTAACCTCACACAGATTGATGCTGATTTTGGCGACTATCATGGTCGCTGGCTGCTTTATGATTAAGCTCGCGGTTGACCCTGTAGTGATGTCGTGGGGGAATTTCATGCTGGGATTAGGTTTAGGCGGCTTATTCCCGCTTATGCTGTCCGCTGCAATGGATGTGGACAGCGATAAAGGGCCAATTATTTCAGGTTTATGCGTTATTGGCTCTTCTATTGGCGTACAGGTAGCATCTTTCAGTACAGGCTTGTGGGCACATTTCGCCCCTTTAACCACCGCCTTTTGGGTTATCCCTATCGGTGGTGCTTGGCTATGGTGTATGGCGTGGGCTTATAGCCGTTTCATAAAAAGACATATCGCATCAAGCAAGGTTGATGTTAATTAATCGCGGGGCTTAATGAGCCTCAAGCGCAGCGTAAATTCTGCTACACTGCGCTTTTTTATTATCCGGAATACGCCATGTGGATTTGCCCTGCCTGTCAGTCGCCTTTACTTTTATCTAAACGCACCTATAAATGCGCCGCGGGGCATACTTATGATGTGGCTAAAGAAGGTTACGTTAATTTACTGCTCGCTCATCATAAAAACAGTAAAGAGCCCGGTGATAACAAACAGATGGTCAATGCTAGGCGCTCCTTTTTGGAGCAAGGGTATTACCAACCACTGGCCACTAGAATGGCTGAATTGTTGAGTGAGTATGTTCGCTCACAGCAGCAAAATGACGAAGCCGGTGCAAGCTCAAATGTATTCGATGCAGGTTGTGGTGAAGGTTACTATTTACATCGTATTTTAACGATAATGAATGAACAGTCCCAAAGTACTAAAGTCATTGGCGCGGGTTTAGATATTTCAAAAATTGCGGTGCAAAAGGCTGCTAAGAAATACCCTGAGAGCGAATTCTGCGTTGCCAGCAGCTTTGCTATTCCTGTACCCGATGCGAGTCAACAAGGCGTTATCCAAGTATTTGCCCCGAGTAGCGAGCAAGAAATTTTGCGTATTTTGGATGAAGCCGGGATCTGGTTACAAGTGAACCCGGCTCCTGAACACTTAGCTGAGCTAAAGGCTTGTGTATACGCAGCCCCTGCAGAGCACAAAGCGTCTCCGCCCGTGCCACCGGGATTTGAATTGGCGCATGAAGAAACACTGGCTTTTGATTTTGAGCTAGCCCAGCCTGAGATGCGCATGAACTTGCTGATGATGACGCCCTATTATTGGTCTACGTCGGTAGAAAACACGCAGCGGATCAAAGAATTATTGACTCACGTCAGTGCGCATTTCTCATTACGATTGCTGCGTAAAGTTGACTAGCGGGCACAAAAAAGCCTGCAGAAGCAGGCTTTATGATCTTTCGATATTCAATTTAACGTGGCGCGGCGAAACTGCTGAGACGTTTAATTGCTTGGCTGAGCAAGCGTGTATCAGCGTCATCCGGTAACTCTTTAGCAGTTAATAAGTTATACACTTTACTGTTACCGTTACTGGAGACCTCAATGCGCTTGTTATCTTGCATCACAATAACCATACGCTCTTGGGTGGTTACTAACCAGTCACGCCCTGGCTTGCTCAAGTCCCGCCCGGTACTGTAATTTTGCGTAGGGGCGTTACAACCCAACAAATTCAGTATGGTAGGCGCTAAGTCTTCACTGCTGGCAAAGTCAGCGAAAAGCGTGTTCGTGCTATAAAGAGCATACTCGCCAGCTTCAGTTGTGTTCACAACTAATACTTGGTAATCCTGCATCACTTGCGAGGTAGCAAGTATGTCGCTGAGTTGCTCATTGCTGACAAAGCCTATGGCAAGGTTCGTCTTGGCGGAGGTAACGCCTTGCTCGAAATCAGACCATTGTTGGCTGAATTTCTGTGTTTGTTTACCAGCCTCAAGTTCATTCGCAAAAATACCCACCTGTAATCCTAAAGCGGCAGGTAACTCCAGCAAAATAGGCGTTTTCTTGCTAAGCGCTGAATGATATAGCTCAGGAAGACCAAACAGGTAACTGCGCTGGCTATCGCTTGCGGATGATTGATCAGCGTATAGCGGAATGCGATGGCTTAAGGTTGTTTCAAGCGTGCTCGCCTGTGTGTCCGTATTGACCAATAATAACACTTTCTTCTGTACAGACACCGAGCAATACAAAGGCGACAAAGGATAGTTAATTTGGCTGATCCGATCATCAAATTGCAGCTCAAGACGTTGCTCATAGTTGTCTCTGTCAAGCAGGTCATAACGAGACATCAAGGTTTTCGCTGTGGCTGGGTAAGATAACGGAAATAAATCATCTTGCTGCACAATAGGGTGGTACAAGTTCGCGTCAGCCCATATATGCAGAGCATGGCTAGACACAAAACAAACCACAAAAAAACTGCTGATTGGCAAGGCCAATTTACGTTTTTGCAAGCGCGCAACACGCTTCCAAAGCGCATTAGCGATGACTAATTGAGCAGACAACCAGAATATAAAGATGAGAAAGAAAAACGCCCACCTTTGCCAACCAAACAACGACATACTGGTGTTGGCTTCACTTCTTAGCATTTCAGCGGTAGAAAAGCTCAGATGCACACCGTATTTGTTATACAGCAATGCATCAAACCCGAGCATGGCGAGTGCCACCGCAGCTAAAACAGCGCTCACCACTTTGACCGTTCGCGCGTTAGGTACTAGATAGCACAAGGGTAATATCAGAATGATAAACCCGAAGAAAGTCAGAAACCCTATATGACTGATCCAGTTAGTCAGTAAATAAGTGATCCCCAATGGCGTTTCAGGGGCGGGTGAGCTAAAAATATAGACACTGGCAATCGCGATGGCCAGGATCATATTTGAAAGCGCAAACCAATGGCCCCAAGTAACTAACTGCGTGACTAATTTGCGTCTAGGCGTTTCTGTTAAAATCATGAATTTATCTATTTAGCATTGATACTTTTTAAAAGTACTTGTGTAAACTTATCAGCCATTTCACTTCGCTGACTTTCATTGACCTGTTGCATAAAAATATTAGTGATGACATTACCCAACGCCATCAATGATAAATCTCGACTGGCTTGATGCTTTTCCAGTGCGATGATGATGTCGTGCATAACGTTTTCGAATTGGGTGTCCGAATATTTAGAATTTTGAGGCATGTTTTTTCTCTCAATAGTGATGGCGAGATAGTAACAATGGTCTGCTCAAAATGCGAGTAATGCGCACTGTAGGCAGATAAATAGTCGGCGAAAAGGGCGGTAGTTGTCTAGTTATTCGTCCAACAAGATCCATTTTAGGTTTGTGCTGTAACAGCGTAAACCATTAACAATACTAAAGGAGCCAACGTGAGCGCACTCATTCGTCACTTTGTGGTACATCAATTAGCGATAAATGATCAGCAACAACTGACACTTGTTCCACGCGATAGCTGTTTTTCAGTTACCCCTGAGATTGAAGATCTCGCCCAGCAGATTAATCATGCGTTTAATACAAAGCCAGGTAAAGGGGTGGGTGGGTTCCTTGAGCAAGGCTCAGCGCCTCCCCAAGATGAAGATGGTGAAGAGGTACCGGTGAGTCAGTTCCAAGACAAACTGAATGCGATGCTTGGCGACCCTGAACAGTTCGTCGATTTCAGTATTCAGAGCAGCGAGATGTTGAAAAAGACCATGGCGGACATGGCGAGTATTGAAACGGGGTTTGTGGTGTTCAGCCATTATGAATTTCTGGCTACTGAATATTTAATGATCGCGATATTAAACACCAAGCAGCACGTGGAAATTAATCGTGAATTAGAACTAAGCAGCAGCGATCACTTAGATTTAGCCAAAATGCAACTTGCGGTACGCATTGATATTACTCAGCTTTCAACTACACCGGAGCAGAATCGCTATATCAGCTTTATTAAAGGCAGAATGGGCCGCAAGGTCTCTGACTTCTTCATGCACTTTTTGGGCTGTGAAGAATTGGTCGATATCAAGCAGCAAAATAAGCAATTACTCAGCTCAGTTGATGATTATTTGGCGTCAGAACAAATGGATGCCAGTGAGAAGCAAGCGACCCGTAAAACTGTTTCTGAGTATTACAAAGAAAAACTCGATGCAGGTGAGGATATTCAGTTAAAAGAATTGGCGGATAAACTACCTAAAGAGCCTGAAGGCGAAGACTTCTATCAGTTCGTAGCTAAGAGTGAAACGCCGATTGAAGAAAACTTTCAAGCAGACCGTAGCGCTTTGAAAACCTTGGCAAAATTTAGTGGTCAAGGCGGCGGTATAAGCTTAAGTTTTGAGCGTAATTTGTACGGTGAACGCGTGCATTATGATGCGGGTTCTGACACGCTGATGATCAAGGGCATTCCGCCGAATTTGAAAGATCAGTTGCTCAAGACTCAAAAGTAACGGTGATATAGCGATTAAAGCGCACCAGTCTGATGATTCAGGCTGGTGTAAACACATGATAAAGTTGCACACCCGCGATATACTGCGCTCGTAATATACTAACCATTGCCCCAAAATTATGCTCTCAACAAAGGTATTCAGTCTGTTTTATGCAATTATTCGTTAACGATTTAACCGTTATGGATTTCTCGTATTTGTGCCCCAAGCGCGGCATGGTTGGAGAAAGTTGGATAGTCGATGTCGTATTAGACGGCGATTTGAATGAAGAGAGCATGGTGCTCGATTTCTCTAAGGTTAAAAAGCAGCTCAAGCATTTGATCGATGAATATGTCGATCATAAATTGCTGATCCCCGTTGAACATGAATACAGCCATATATGGCGGGATGAAAAGAACGACAGAGTAAGCGTGGACTTTATGCGCCCAGAAGGTCGCTCTATCCATCTTAATTGCCCCTCTGAGGCGTATGCTTTCGTGTACTCTAAGCATGTAACTATGTCATCGGTTAGCCAATATTTAAAGCAGGTGATCGCAACGCATTTACCTGACAACGTGGCAGGACTAGAGCTAACTCTGCGCGCTGAAGTGATCAATACTCCGTATTACCACTATACCCATGGTTTGAAAAAGCACGACGGTAACTGTCAGCGCATCGCCCATGGGCATCGCTCAAAAATTACCATTGTTGAAAACCAACATGAAAGCCTAGAGTGGCAGCAGTATTGGGCCGAGCGCTGGTGCGATATTTATGTAGGCTCTAACGAAGATTTAGTGAGCGCTGATAAGGTGAACTTCGTAAAAAACCAAACGGATTTCACTGAACATTATTTGTTTGGCTACGAATCGTCACAGGGTTGGTTTGAATTGGCCATTCCCAAGGCTGAAACGGAAATGGTTGATACAGATACCACAGTAGAGTGCCTAGCGCAGTACATTGCTGATGAGCAAAAGCGCTTAGTACCTGAGAGCGAATTTAAAATATTTGCTTTTGAAGGTGTCGGCAAAGGCGCTATCGCTTATGCATAAACTTATTTTTGGGGCGTTTATCAATTTACTGTTTATGGTGGGGGCCCACGCCGAGATGCTCGAGCTGCGAGGAGAGCTAACTCAAGGCAGTTTGCTGCGGGGCAGCGTGCCAGCGGGCAGTGAAATTTGGCTTGATGATAAGTCTATTTTAGTGGGCAATGATGGCAAATTTGCTTTTGGTTTTAGCAGAGACGATACGTTGGAGCATCAACTGACATGGCGCGACCCTGAAGGTAAAACACATGAAAAGCGTATCACGTTAACCTCGCGAGAATACGACATTCAGCGTATTGAAGGCCTGCCCAGTAAAATGGTCTCTCCTCCACAGGAGGTGCTAGATAAAATCCGTCAGGATAACGTGCAAGTGGCTGCAGCTCGCGCACGTCGTGATGAGCGCACCGACTTCGCTCAAGATTTTGTATGGCCGGCAGAAGGGCCGATAAGCGGTGTTTACGGTAGCCAGCGGGTACTTAATGGTCAGCCTAAACGCCCTCACTATGGTGTGGATGTCGCAGCGCCTACAGGCACTCCTGTTTATGCGCCAGCTGATGGTGTAGTCACGCTATTTGTCCCTGATATGTATTACTCGGGGGGCACTATGATTATCGATCACGGGCTTGGTGTGTCATCTACGTTCTTGCACTTAAGCAAGGGATCAGCGAAAGCGGGTGATGAAGTGAAGCAAGGTCAATTGGTTGCTGAAATTGGTGCCACAGGGCGGGTGACTGGTGCGCACCTTGACTGGCGAATGAATTGGATGAACGTGCGCATTGATCCCGCGTTACTTGTACCTAGACGATAACTCTTAAGTCTGCCCGTGGGCGCCTATTTTGAATGCCGGCGTTCATGGTCAAGCTAACTCTGCTGCTAATTTTACCAAGCAAACTCTCAAGCTTCAGTCTATTCGAGCGATAACCTAGTTAATCAATTATTTTACTATCTACCGTTTTTCGAACGATATTTATTGGTGAGCTAGGCTTGCAGGAAACTCAATCAGCACAACATAATCAAACGGTCAATAAGGCTGCGCAGGATCTTGAATTCGGCGGGTCGCTTAATCGCGCGTCAAGCCAAGGAGCGAAATTTGCCCTGTTGTTATCGATGCTGCAACAAGACGTATTGGCTCGCCCCCACATTGGCGCCCCAAACGAAGCTGTCACGCAGCAAGCTTATGGCGTTCGATCTGATTACCCCGAAGCTCCCTTGCAAGCAATTGCCCAAGACTGGCCGTTAGCGGATACAACCTCGCAATTACTTCACAGCGATGGTATTCGCAGTGCTCAGCTATGGTTGGCAATGCACCCACAACCTCTGTCATTGCACAATGATGCTTTTCATATTGATGAAGATATTTTCGAGAATTGCGATATACACACCCAAAGCCGTTATGCACAACATGTTGCTGGCAGCCAAGACGCCATGGCAGACAATGGTTCGGTTAATGAAATTAAAGTGGATGAGACCGGTATCTTTGATTTACTGGAAGAAATAGGCCTGCAAATGCAGGCCTGAAAAACGCTGAATCAACATAAAGGTTCTTATTAAGCTAATGTAGTTTAGCCGTCTTGATTAATCTTCTGGGTGATTTCTTGCAATACCGCTTCGGCTTGCTCGGTGGCAATTTGGCAGGTACCTGCATTTTCATGTCCGCCGCCCCCATGTTTCAAGCACACTTCACCAATATTAGTATTAGACGACTTATTCAGAATGGATTTACCAATAGCAAGCACCACATTCTGTTTCTGAAAGCCCCACATTTTATGAATAGAGATATTGCATTGGGGGAACAAGGCATAAATCATAAAACGATTGGTGGCATAGATGGGATCTTCATCCTTTAAATCTAAAATCACTAAGTTGTCTTTGATTGTGGCGCAGCGTTTAATTTGTTCAATCGCTAGCGGGCGGTGCTCTTGATAGATTTTGATCCTTTCTTGCACGTCGGGAAGCTGAATAATTTCATCTACGCTGAGATCTAAACAGCAATCGATAAGCTTCATCATTAAATTGTAGTTTGAGATAGTAAACTCACGGAACCGGCCTAATCCAGTGCGTGCGTCCATCAAGAAATTCATTAAATCCCATCCCTGTGGGTCGAGGACTTCTTGTTGATTAAAATTGGCTGAATCACCTTTATCTACGGCATCCATTAGCTCGTCAGAGATTTTAGGGAATTTGCTTTTGCCACCATAATAATCGTAAACCACTCGCGCGGCAGAAGGGGCAGATGGGTCGATAACGTGATTATCGTGCGCTTTGTTACGCATGGTTTCACTGTGATGGTGGTCGAAGCACATATGACAGCCTTCGACATAAGGTAAGTTAGTTAAAATATCTTGCGGCCCAACCTCAATTTTTCCATCTTGCATGTCTTTAGGATGAACAAACTTAATGTCGTCAATCATGTTCATGTTTTTAAGCAAAGCTGCACAGACTAAGCCGTCGAAGTCGCTGCGGGTGATAAGTCGAAAAGTACTGTTTGACATAATGCTCTCTTGGTTGTGGATTGAAACTCAAACGTTTTTAGTGCTCTGAATAGGAAAAATCAAGCTAACCATTATCGCCGAGTGTTAATTGAGTCTAAAACGTAACAAAGTATTATTCAAAAAGTAAATCTCTGATAAGTATTGATATTTAGTCTAAGCACAATATGCTCAGTTATATTTTTGAGTAAAAATAATACCGTATACTACCTAAGGTATAAGACACACAGGAAAAAAAGAAATTTTTATTTTTTTCTTCATTAAACTTTTTACCTGTATTTGGCGACTAACTTAATGACAGCGTAGTGAACTGTCGTAGTATCCCTGGGCCGCTTCATGTTTCATGTTGCGGCTTTTTAATGGCCGTCACACCGGCGCAGCGAGGTCCCCCCCCCTAAACAAGAGCGTAAGGATGGCAAAAATAATAACCTTGCCCGTAATCCACACCGAGCTTCTTCAGTGCTTCCATCGTTTTTTTATCTTCAACACATTCAGCGATAACGTCCTGTTTTGCCGCTTTAGCAATATCACAAATAGATTTAACCGCTGTGTAATCAAGAGGGTTTTCCATCATGCATGAAACGAAAGAGCCGTCGATTTTAATTTTTTCGGTGGGAAGTTCCCTTACGTAGGTATAAGAAGTGTGTCCGCTGCCGAAATCATCCAGAGCAAAACTGCACCCAAGTGCCTTGATGTTATCCATAAACAATCTTGCTCGCTTAACATTAGTGATTGCGACCGTTTCTGTTATTTCAAAACATATTTTTGTCGCTGGGATAAGCCCGCTTTTTACTTTAGTCATAATAAACTGCTCTAACTCTCTGTCATTCATTCATTGAGTGACCTGACAGATTAATTGAAATCGTATGGATACTGTCGAGCTGCTTTTTGTTATCGGCTTAATGGGTAAATAAAGCGTTAATCACCCAGCGATCTATCTTGCTGGTAAGGCGGTAACGCTCAGCAATGGGGAAAAAACGTGCAGGGCTGATAATGGTGTCATCTGGGCCCTTCATGCGCAGCAATACCTCAAAGTGCTGATCCTGCTGAGTATGTTGTAGCGGTATAATGTCTTGCCTATATAGGACAAAAAGATCGTTTTTGAGAGCGTTGTTGATTTGATGAACGGATAATATGTCTTGGCGCTTGTTGACGCCCGTTTCATTGCTCACATCGTATAAATGCACCGTATTACGCCCAGTATTTTTCGCTATCCCGCAAGCAACGTCAGCTGAATTGAGCAGCTCAGTGGTCGTACTACCATGCACTTTAGGTGCTACGCCGATACTGGCGCTGAGGTGAAAGGTTTCACCTTCCCAGTGATATGTTAAGCCCCGAATATTCTCTTTTATATTATTGGCAATTTGCAATGCGTTATCAAACGGACAGTCTTTAATTAAAATTGAAAACTCATCGCCTCCTAAGCGCGCCACTATGTCGTTGCTTCTCACATTGGCTTTTAAAATACGGGCGACCTTAACCAGAATTTCGTCTCCAGCAGCATGACCGCATGTATCATTGATCGTCTTAAAGTAATCTAGGTCTATAAAACACAAAAAGTAGCTAAGCCTTCTGTCATCCATTATCTCATGGAGATTACGCTCAAACGCCCTTCGGTTTTGTAGCTCGGTGAGAGGGTCGTGAGACGCTTGATGAAACAGCGTCTCGGTTAAATGCTTAAAGTCGTTGCTCAGCTCTAAAATTTCTGTAGGTGCCTTTTTAGAAGCTTCAAAATCATGACCTGAAAGGGCGCGGTGCGATGAATAAATTAGGCCGTTCAGGGGTTTACAGATACGATTGTTAGCCCACCACCATAGACCGATTATTAGCAGAAAAAAGCCAATGCGCGTCACCCAGCTTACTTCTACCATACGCTGTTTTTCGTTTTCTAACTGTACTGCCTCCAGTTTAATCAGTTCGGCGGTTTTTTGGGTTAAAAACTGAATGTTGCGGGATAGCGTCAAACTCACGGGGTCATATTGATTGAGCAATTTACTCAAGCTCAGTTGTAAATTACTCGGCGGAAGATCTGAAACTATATCCAGTGTACCGATAATATTTTTAACAAAAGATTGAGATTCATATATTTTGGAAGTGAGCTCAGGGAATCGCACATCGGATTGCATTACCTCTAGCTCATCTACGAGGTACTGCCCCATGTTTTTGGCGCCGAATATAAGGTAGGTATTGCCGGAGCCAA
Organism: Paraglaciecola sp. QJM3NY_14; assembly: GCF_056173245.1. NCBI lineage: Bacteria > Pseudomonadati > Pseudomonadota > Gammaproteobacteria > Alteromonadales > Alteromonadaceae > Paraglaciecola > Paraglaciecola sp. QJM3NY_14. The sequence goes on along the minus strand of NZ_CM149664.1, from coordinate 3,963,999 downwards.
TCACTAAATCAGATGACACTAAAAACTGGGAGGCTGTACTTTCAATTCGCTGTAAATCTTTCTCCCAAAGTAGGCTTTTACTATGCTCTTCGGCTAAGGTCTGTACATTGTTAAAACGATAAGCGAGCACCTGCTCTAAAACATATGCACCCAGCAAGCAGGCACAAACAAGTAAAGCCAGGTAACTGCGTATTCTCATTAACTTCCTTAGTCTCGCTGAGTGATATTGTGGATTTCGTGCTGCCAACTAATATCGGTAATCGCCAGTGTTTTTAACGCTGAATGCAAGGTCAGAAGGGCTAAATTAGGGGCAATAGGGAAGGCCGCTTCACCAGCAGCAGACAAGGCGTTTCCATCGTTACTGAGTAGGCTTTTTAAATCAGAAAAGTGCTTTCCTTTCAACGCCTCAGATATACTTGCTACAACGGTGTCATTGCATTGGGGGCTTCGGCAACGCTGAAAATAAAACCCTTTTATACTTCTATCTAGATTCATTGCCCAAGCAATTTCCACCAGTCCCCATTTCGCCCATTCAGAGCGAGCCTGTAAGAACCCCAGAGGTATTTCGCCGTCGTACACGACGTACAAGGTGTGCTTGGCCACTTCACTTTGATGTATTGTAAATGGCAGTAATTGTTTAAGTTGCTCTCTGTCTTTGTGTGTCACATCGGTGACCACGGAGCGAAATTGATTATCTTCATCGAACAAGGTTTGAATAGCTGAAATTGGGTCTCGTAACGAACAAAAAGCTGCGTAGGCGGTTGGTGCTACTAAGGCTAAAACGAGCAAACCTAAGCGTATGGTGGGGGCGATGAAACGTGGGTATTTGTTCTTCATTATAATCTATACCTTACTTGCAGGCTTAAATTTGGCGCTGTCTCAATTGTAGACGCTGAATGAAGATCGTGTTTAAACTGGGCACTTAAATCGAAGCCATCGTTATTTTGCCATCTTAGACCGAATATCCAATAGCTTGCAAAGTCGTTCCTTCGTTCAACGTCAATATCTTGATAAACCAATTGAAGGTAACTTTTCCAGTGCTCTTGAGGGCTCATCCAGGCAACCTCGGCAAAGCTATGACGTGTGTCATTGTCTTGTGTTTCACCCCAAGATGATTCAAGCATAAACTGCCACTGGTAATAGAAGTACGACACGTCAATACCATATCTTTCTCGCTCTACCAAGCCATCTCTGGTCAGAACGTCACCTTTGAACCACGAAATACCAGTGATCAGGTTACGCTGGCTCGGTGAACCAATTCGACCTGAAATTACATGAGGGTTGCCAGTGCTTTTTATCTCGTTCCCTGAGCCCCGCGTAAAGGCCACTTCATATTCTAGGTAGGGTAAAATGCCATTAAAAGAAATACCCCAATCTGCTTTTATGCCACGATCACTGGCCGTCATTTGTCTCAATGTACCATTGGTGTCTTCGGCATACTCTAAGCCATAGGGTATTTCAAAGTGTCCTAGCCGAACATTGAATTTACCTTGCGCTAACGCGGTGTAGTTAAAATTTGCAATTCGCCAGGTCAGTTCCGTGTCATCTCCATCATCAAACGTAAATGGGGGGCGACCTACATTATTGATTTTTACTAAGTAAGGTTGAAAGGTAAGGGTGCCGATATCGTGAGTGTCATCGCTAAATACTTTGTGAAAATCCACTCCTAGCGCATAGCTTTGTGCATTTTTTTGGGTGTCGGTATTACGATTTACCTGCGCGGAAGCGTCGATTGTCCAGCGGCTGTTTTGTATTAGCCATTGGCTGTTTAGGGGGACTGCATTTACAAAAAAAGTTGATGAACATGCGCTTAGGGCGATTAACGTTCGTTTCTGCAAGTAAACATTTTTCATGCTATTTAGCTATCCCTGTTAGACCTTACTTCATCAGTATCGTTGCTTCATACGTGTTTGCTTGCGTAACTTAAAGGTGGCTACATGGGTGTCTTTAGGCATTTTATATCTTTGGGTATCAATCCAAGCGAGTTTAACGGGCGACAACATGAATGATAGTAGACATAAATGTATATTTTTGTGGCATTCGAATATTAAAAAAAGCGTGTTTGATTAAAGCCATGCTGTTTAGTATTGGATTTCATTTGGAATTTTCAGCGGGCGTATGGCTAATCATATTCAATGAAGTTGGTTTCATCCGTATTAGCATATGCACATTAGCATCACATTATTTTTATATTTGCCGTTTATTGTTTTAGCGCGCCATATTGGTATTAACTTTTGCTTGGTGAAAATTTCTGCAACTTTCGTTGTAAGGTTCTTCTGTGCATACCCAGAGCATGGGCAGTCACACTAATATTGCCATTGTGGCTGAGTAAAATTCGCTGTATGTGTTCCCATTCAACTTGAGCAGGCGTCATAGGTTTTGCTTGAGGAGGCTCCTTTGAACCGGGGATTTCTTGGAAGCGCAGTACAAGCTCTTGAAAGCTAATCGGCTTGGTAATGTAGTCAGTTGCACCACGGCGCATGGCCTCCACAGAAGTCGCTATGCTGGCATAGCCAGTAAGCATAATGAGATGGGTAGGATGAAAATGTCGTTTTAATGCCTCGATGCCGTCTAATCCTGAATCGGAGCCGAGCATCATATCGAGTAATATTCCGTGAGTTGGTGAAACAGGTTGCAGTAAGGCTTCGCTAACACTGGTGTGAGTGGTGACGGTAAATAAGCCTGTTTGCAGAAATCGTCGCTTAATGACGGTTAAGAATGCCTCATCATCGTCAATCAGTATTAGGCTACGCATGCGTATAGTCCAAAGGCAAATAAATCGTGGTTATCATGGTGTCGTTTTTGAACTGCCAATTTACTTTCCCTGCAAATTTTTCGATGGTCGCGTTAGTCAAAACTGCACCAATGCCGTGGCCTTCGTGACTAGGGAAAAACCGCCTGCCCAATGATGCGATAGCCTCCTCTGGCATGGCTCTCCCTTCGTTCTCTATTTGCAAATGCCAACCGCTTTTGCTTATGTTAGTGCTCACCAATACACGCTGGTTATGGCTTTTGAGTGCCGCTTCACATGCATTGATGATGACACTTGTAAGCGCTGGCAGTAGCGTTCGATCTGCCAATATAAACTGCTGCTTATCATTGCGTTGTGACTGCCACTGGATTTCTGCTTCTGGCCTAGATATTTGCATTAGCTGACGTAATGAATCGGTTAATTCATCCAACTTGTATCTATGCATCCGCTGTTCTCTTACATCATCAGCAACCACTCGCCAATTGCGCAACTGTTGTTCGATACGCTGGAATTGTTGCTCTAACGCATGTAACCATCCTGTTGAACGTTGCTGCTCGGCGCCTTCTTCTAATAATAAACGTATAGATTGAGCTGGCGTCGCTACATCGTGTGTTAATTGCGCTGCAGCGGTTCCAATCGCCAGTAGTTGCTCGTCTCGCAGTTGGCGCTCTCGTAGTTTCTGTAAGATACGTTCACGATCCGCAATTTGATAACGGAAGTAACACACTACGATGGCAATAAGTAAACTGGTTAAAACAAAACTTCCAACCATGGCATATGAGTGCTCTTGCATCATGCCTTGATGATGGACGTGTTCGGGTAGCAATAGCACTTGAACAAATTGCGCAATGATACTCAATATTAACAAGCTCCCTGCATGCGCTAAGGGGAGTAACATAAAGGCCAATACTAATGGAACCAGCAGTATCGCGTTGAATGGATTACTTGCGGCACCATTAAGCGCTATTAAGGTATTAATGCTAATGACTTCCAACATCAACAAACACAGCATTAACCAGGGGATTAGGCGTATTTGACGTTTACACGCCATTGCCATCAGTAACAACATTTGCTATTTGCTCTTAACTAAAGCGCACAAGAATACTAGAACGCGTAACTCAGGCCAATATTAACAGACCGCCCCGCGCCCGCTAATTGGCTGAAGCCTTGACTGGTATCCATTTTATATTCGGCGATGCTTACACCACCCATAGGTAACGCATAGTAAGTGTCAAATAAGTTATTAACTGCGAATGATAGGGTAACGTCTTGCCAAGTTAATTTGCTGCTCACATTAATGAGATGATAGCTTTTGGTGCTATTTTCTAAACGTCGTTCATCTGTATCTTTCTTACTTGCTACCCATTGCCATTCAATTGCGTTTTGCCAGTTCCCCATTTTTTGCTCGGCTTTCAATTCAGATTTAAGTGGCACTATTTGATACAAGTCACCTTCGTTGTCATCCCTCTTGCCGCGAGTGGTGGATAGATTAGCGTTCAGTTGCCATAGCCCCCATTTTTCAGAATCTAAGAACTGAATTGACCCATTCAACTTAACCCCATATAAGGTTGCATCTAAATTTGTGAATTGCAGAATATTCCTGTTGCCAGCACCGGACGAGGCATGATTAAACGAACTCACTATTTCAGCATCAATGTAATCTTTTACAGACGTATACCAAGCATTGGCACTAAATTTCCATTCATTATCCACTGGCGAATCGCTATAGTTGACGCTCAAAGTGTGGGCGGTTTCTGGTGCTAGGTTGGGGTTGCCTATATAACCGTTACCGTCACCGAACCAACCTATCATTGTGGTCGCCATGGTACTGACGCCCCAGCTGTAACGTTCGTATAAATTGGGTGCTCGACTTTTACGGGCAATAGCCAATTCTAGTTGCTGGCTGGCATTAAATAAGTAGCGCGTGCTGAGCGTCGCATCTATTAACGTATTGCTACGTTTTCTGTTCATTGCGTTGAAAATATCTGCAGCATCGTTATTGTTTAACGCACTAATAGACATGCTGGGCTCCATTGACATATGCATTGAGCTCATGTCCATCAATGTGTCATTGGTATAAGGCTGAACCTCACCGGTATTGGTCGTCACCTGCTCAAGGCGTATACCAGCAGATAGCCACCAATTGGTATTGAGTGACTGAGATGTTTCAGCAAAAACAGCTATTCGCTGACGCTTACCGTCATTAATATTGATGTAATCGTTTGGCCCCATCATCATAGAGTCTTCAACTGCAGGCCACCAATCATCTAGATGATACTCAAAGTACTCATGTCCAAAATTGACGGTATTGTTTGTGCTGGTGATAAATTGCCAGTTCAATCGATAACTATAATCATCTGCCGACGTTTTCATGGGCATCATGCCCGTTTTTTCATCACTGAAAAATCCCATCTCATGCTTAACACCGTGCCAATTTACTTGAACTTCAAAATCTCCCTCATCAAGCTGACGCCGATACAAGCTAGTCATGCCATAACTCTTGTTGTCGGTCATATCCATATACTGATTAGGGAATCCCTGAAATGGGATATTCTGGTGGGTAAGTTTAACAGCGAGCTGCTGTTTATTGTCTTTTATCGCGGCAGTTAATGCATGGTTTTGTGCCCTGTATAACGTGTCCAATACTGTGTCACCATGACCGTCTTCGTAACTTTTTGCATCCTCAAAAGCCCCTTGGTAATCAAGACTAAAATTTTGGCTTGCCATACGGGCCCCTAGCCCTATTGATTTTGCTTGATTATTACTGTTGTATTGCATTGAGCCGTAACCTGAATGCCAACGCACATCGTTACCTTCCAAGTACAGTGGAGCAATCTCATTGACGCTAATAACGCCGGCAATGTTATCACCACCTGCGCTGACAGGGCTTATCCCAGCAACAACGTTCAGTACCTGAACTTGGTTAGCGGATATATATGATAAAGGCGGATTCATGTGATTAGCACAAGAGGCGGTAATATCAGCACCATCAATTAACACTTTTACTCTGTCGCCCATCATGCCATTTAATACCGGTAAGCTCGACATGCCACCTGCAGCAGAAAAGTCGACACCTTGACGCTTTAACAATTCGTCCACTGACCCTAGTTGACTCGCATTATTTTGTTGATGACCATTGATTTCGACTATTTCAATGGTTTCTTCAGCATGTATTGCATGAGAAAAGATGCTGCTGATGGCCAGAGCGACGGGGGATAAACAGCATATATAGGATGAGCGAGGAGATGACGGTTTCATTATCTGTCTTATGTGACTTGATTGGAGCACCATTATATAAAGGGCGATAGGCGCTGAAAACGCGGCAAATTGTCGCACCAAGCAAGCCTGCACAGCAGTAATGGTCGTAAGTATTTAGTGCGGGTGCAGTGAGCACTAAATCTGACATAGGGTTTTGAGCATTGCATGCTGCAAAATGGTTATTTTCCCATAGTGGACTTTAATAACGCCTTGCTGCTGTAATTCTTGCAATAGCTTATTCACTGTTTGCCTTGAACTGTGCAGCATCAAGGCGAGAGATTCTTGAGAAATGCGCAAGCTCGACCCGTTTTCGATAGGAGCTTGATGCTCTAAGCCTTCAGCGAGCAGTAAAATGCGACCGCATAATTTCCCTTTTAGAGACAAGCTTCCGGTTTCATCGATGAAGGAAAATGTGGTGCGAATACGCTGACACAGCAAACGCATGAAATGTGGGTAAAGTGCTGGGCGCTCAATCAGCAGCGCTTTAAAATCCTGACTGGATATCTTCAGTAACTCACAGGGCTCATCTGCATGAGCATCGTGAGCCCGTGGTAATCCGTCAAACAGTGAAATCTCCCCAAACCAATTGCCGGGTTGCATCCAGGTTAAAATGAGTTCTTTTCCTTCGAGTGTGACATTGCTTAAACGCACCTTACCTGACATAACGCAATACAAGCCGTCGCCTAAATCATGCTTTTGATAGACCAATTGACCTGTGTCTAGGCGCTTTAATTTTGCCGCAGTGACAAGTTGTTCAATCGCGTCTTGAGGAAGTGATTTGAACCAAGAGCTTTGACTAAGAATGGGCCTGATCGAGTCTAATAACATGGGATTTATCTTTGATTGTCGTATAGGCGACAGTTTGAATGGTATCGGTAGATTAAGTTGTGAACACAAATTTAACAATCGAAAAGAAGTAAATAAATGTCATCAGTAAAGCAACATGTCAGTGAACAAGAATGGAAAGCCAGAGTCGACTTGGCTGCTGCCTACCGTATGGTCGCTCATTATGGTTGGGATGATTTGGTCTTTACCCATATATCAGCGCGAGTGCCTGGGCCTGAGCATCACTTTTTAATCAATCCATACGGAATGATGTTTGACGAAGTGACCGCATCGAGTTTAGTGAAAGTTAACTTACAGGGCGAAAAGGTGATGGCGTCTGATTACAACATCAACCCAGCCGGTTTTGTTATTCACAGTGCTGTGCATGAAGCTCGCGAGGATGCCCAGTGTGTCATGCATTTGCACACGACTGCCGGCATTGCAGTCTCCACTCAAAAGGAAGGGCTACAGCCTCTGAGCCAACAGTCTTTATTTGCATTATCCTCTATGTCTTATCACGAGTATGAAGGGGTTGCGTTAAACCCAGAGGAGAAAAAACGATTGGTGGCCGATCTTGGCAACACCAACTTTATGATTTTGCGTAACCATGGCTTGTTAACCTGCGCAGACTCTATCGCGGATGCATTTTTAGGGATGTTCTTGTTGCAACGCTCTTGTGAAATCCAGCTGCAAGCGCAAGCATCAGGACAAGAACTTATTTCCATTCCAGAGCAAATTTTGGCGGGTATCAGAGCGCAAGCAAAACAAGTGACACGCTCAGCAGGTGGTGCTCTCGCTTGGCCGGGCATTTTACGTAAACTTGATCGCACCAATCCAGGCTACGACGAATAATGCGTGATTTTTCTAGTCTTGCGCAATACCAATCAAGTGCGAGTTACGCACAAATTTGTGAGCACCAAATTGCCTACTGGACAGCACAAGACAAGGAAGCTGTAACAAATGACGCACCGTGGATCTTACTGATCCATGGCTTTCCCAGCGCAGCATGGGATTGGCACGATCAATGGCAGGTTTTACGTCAAAAATACCGGTTAGTGTGCTTGGACTTACTGGGTCTTGGGTTATCAGATAAGCCGCACAAATACGATTATAGTTTGCTCGAGCAAGCGGATATTGTTGAAGAACTGATGACCTATTTACAAATTGGCCAATGCCATATTCTTGCTCATGATTATGGAGACTCAGTAGCCCAAGAGTTATTGGCTCGCCAACATGAAAAAAGAATGGGCTTGAACATCAAAAGCCTTTGTTATTTAAATGGAGGGTTGTTTGCGGATCACCATCGTCCGCTGCTCACACAAACGTTACTTAAAAGCCCTTTAGGATCCTTGGTGGCAAGATTGATGAGCTTAGGAAGTTTGCACAACAGCTTTGCGAAAATCTTTGGCCCGCGAAGCCAGCCTGAAGTACAACACGTTGCAATTTTGTATGAGTTACTTGAATGGAAGCAAGGAAAACGAGTACTGCCAAGCTTATTGGGCTATATAGATGAGCGCAAAGTGCATGGGGCTCGATGGCTCACTGCCATGCAGCATACACCCGTTGCCCAGTGCTTTGTGAACGGCATACACGATCCGATATCGGGTCAGCACATGTTACATCAATTTGAAAAATTACTGCCTGGCGCTCAAACCTATAAACTGGATGTGGGTCACTATCCTCAACTTGAAGCGCCCCAGCAAGTCACAGAATTATATCAAGCATTTGTGGCTCTACATTGCTAATGACACCGTTGATAGATCAATAACCTGGGTTGCTTTGATAAACCTATAGGGTGTGCATCTATTGTATCGCGGGTTTGGTCTACTTTCAGAGACGCAAGTGATTAGACCATTGCCTAAACACCTTAGAAAAACCCTTGTGGGCATTTAGCTTATTGATTCAGCGTGGCATACTTGCGCTCTTTTTTCAGGCGTAGCGGAAATTCGCTGGCGTGCTATGAGGTCTTATTAGTTGAAAATTTATTATGAAGACAGTCTGCCTTATGCTGCTGAATTTTTTGCAGGGTTAGGTGACAGTCAGGTTTTTTCCCACAAAGACGTTAATGGTGAGCTTGTCGCAGATGCCGACGTGTTATTGGTGCGCTCGACGACAAAGGTCAATGCTGAGCTTCTTAAAGCTAATCAAAACATCAAATATGTGGGTACTGCTACCGCAGGCACTAATCATCTCGATAAGGATTACTTGCGCAGCCGCGGATTAGATATTCACTCTGCAGCGGGCTGCAATGCCGTAGCCGTTGCCGAATATGTCCTTAGTGCATTATTCGTTATGGCTGAAAAGCTTGATTGGCAGTTAACGACTAAAACGGTTGGTATTGTCGGGGCGGGCCATGTAGGCACTCGATTAACTGAGAAACTGACAGCGCTGGGTATTCGCTACCATTTGTGCGATCCCCCGTTGGCCGATGCTGGCGACACCAGAGATTTTGTCGATATGGATACCATCATGCAGTGCGATATCATTAGCTTGCATGTGCCTTTAATTGAAGGCGGTCAATACAATACAGGGCATATGTTTGATGCTAAACGTATTGGGCAATTGCGTGAAGACCAGCTTTTGATTAACGCCTGTCGCGGTGAAGTCATTGATAATAAAGCGTTGTTAAAGAGTTTTGAATCAGGGTACAAGCTAAATGTTGTGTTAGATGTGTGGGAAAACGAACCAGATATCGACCAAGCGCTCGTACCCTATATCGCATTAGCTACGGCGCACATCGCTGGGCACACTGTTGAGGGAAAGGCGCGCGGTACTGAAATGCTTTATCAGCAGGTGTGCGAACAATTTGGCTTTAATGCGACAAAAAAGCTTAGCGATTATTTGCCGGCACCCCAGCCAAGCATTATCACGCTTGATGAAACATTAAGCGGGCAAGCGCAACTAAGTGCGTTAGTGCTTAGTGTTTACGACATTCGAAAGGACTCTAAGCAGTTTAAAGAGACCATTGAACAGCCGGATCAGTTTAGATATATCCGAAAAAACTATTCTATTCGAAGAGAATTCGCTGCACTTAGCGTAAATACTGGAAATTATAGCGGATCAGAGGCAATCTACGCCCTCGGATTCAACCGTAAATAAGTTACTTAAATAAACAATCACATTTTAGGAGTTATGCTACATGTCTCGGTCTTTTGATGTCGCCGTGTTGGGTGCTACTGGTTTAGTAGGACAACACATGATTGAAATTCTTGAACAAAGAGGATTTCCAGTCAATAAACTTTACCCATTGGCAAGTTCACGTTCTGCTGGTGGTACGGTGACGTTTAAGGGTGAAGAAGTAACTGTGCTAGACGCAGATACTTTTGATTGGAGCCTAGTGCAATTAGGTTTCTTTTCAGCAGGCGGCAGTGTTTCTGAGAAATTTGCACCTATCGCTGCAGAAGCAGGTTGCGTGGTTATCGATAATACATCGCACTACCGTTATGAACCGGATATCCCTCTAGTGGTGCCGGAAGTGAATGCTCATGCATTGGCTGATTTTCGTAACCGCAACATCATCGCTAACCCTAACTGTTCAACAATCCAAATGATGGTAGCACTTAAACCAATCCACGACGCAGTGGGTATTGAGCGCATTAACGTGTGCACTTACCAGTCTGTATCAGGTGGCGGGAAAGAATCTATGGATGAATTGGCGAAGCAAACTGCCGCGCTCCTAAACGGGCAAGAAGCAAAGCCTGAAGCGTTTAGTCGTCAAATCGCGTTTAACGTAATTCCGCAAATAGATGTGTTTTTAGATAACGATTACACCAAAGAAGAAATGAAGATGGTGTGGGAAACCCAGAAAATCTTGGGTGACGAAAGCATTCGTGTGAATGCCACCGCAGTGCGTGTTCCGGTATTTTATGGTCACGGTGAAGCGATACACATAGAAACGCGTACTCCGATTGATGCACAAGATGCGAAAAACTTATTGGCTGAAGCGCCGGGTATTGTTCTAAAAGCAGACCCAGCCGACTTTCCTACTCAAGTAAGTGATGCGAGCGGAAACGATGATGTTCACGTTGGGCGCGTTCGTAACGACATTAGCCACCCCAATGGCCTGAATATGTGGGTTGTTTCTGATAACGTGCGCAAGGGCGCTGCTACTAACAGTGTTCAAATTGCAGAGGTGCTTATTCGCGATTACATGTAATCACCGAATAGACTAATGTTGACCCACGGTGCGTACTTTACGGCCGTGGGTTAATTATTTGTGCAGCCGATAGTGCTAATAATCGCTTATAGTTTGATGGTTTATATATTCATATTTTTACTGCATGTGTCGATAATAAGACGTAGCCTTATCATAAATCATGTGATGTTTGAGTTGTTCCGGTCTTAGATGAATTGATAGGAAAGTGGCGACTAGGCCATTCTAGATCATCTGAATCTTCTGGTTTATAGTAAGACGTGAAGATGTAATCCACTTAGTTTATGAATTTGTGGAATATTTTTTGCTGTGATTCGTCGTATGCAAGTACGCGTAACGATAATAATAAATGATATTGTAAATAACCTGATGGCGGCTTATTTACCCTAATTTCGAGGCATAAAGGATCAATGAATTTGCGAACGCTAGCCCTCTTATTTGTAGCGAGCCTCACCTTAAACTTCTCTATTGGTTTACACGCAGCCGATTTTCAGCAAATCCGTATTAAAGGTCCCAAAAGCAGCGATTCCGATTATTCAGGTCAAACATATGGCCCAATAACGGCCGCTGACACACTTTGGCGTATTGCAAGCGATGCAAGACAGAATACCAATCACTCCATATATCAAGTGATGCTCGCGACCTACGAGCTTAACCCCGATGCTTTTGAACGCAATAACATAAACCTGATGAGAGACGGGGCTATTTTGCGCCTACCAGCGTCTCAGTATGTGAATAGGGTAAACGAAGCTCAGGCTATTTCAAAAGTGCGCTACGACAATCAGCTACTTAATTTAGGTGGCGAAACTCTTGGCGATGGCGCAACAGGTAACGTCAATAAAAAATTAGCCAGTAAAGACGATTTAGACGAAACCAAAGACATAATTGAAAAACGTTTAGGTGCTATCGATGAGGAACAAAATCGTCAATTTCAAGAAATTCGGCAACAATTTGCCGAGTCTATTCTCAGCGTTCAAACTATTCTCAATGAAAACCAGCGCGTTTTCGAAAGCCTTGATTCGGTTAACAAAGACTTAGCAGAAATTCGCAGTCAAGAAGAAATCCGAGACGAACAAATGTCGCAAATGGGCAAGAGCATTGAAGAGCTTCTTGCTAAATCACGTGATGCTGAGGCCAAAGCGTTGGCACAGCAGCAAGAAGGCGGTTTCACAGACTGGCTGATGAAACCACTGACCTTGATTATCTCCTCTATCTTAATTTCTTTGCTTATCTTAGGTGGTTTTGCTTTCTGGCTAATGAAGCGTAAAAAGCCGCAGGAGATGGATCTAGACTTATTGGCGACAAAAGATGAGCCGGCTGATACTTACGTGGCCAGTGAGATGGATGATCTGTCTGATGCATTGAGCGAAGAATTAACTTCGGAATTAGATGACGATAATTTATTTGGCGAACAAGATGCTCCCGACGATGTATTAGCAGAAGAGCTGAAAGACTCATTTGAAGACACGCAAGAGTTAGATGACACATCAGAACTTGCTGGAAAGGAAGAATTCGATGATCTTGGCGATGATATGTTGGTGCCAGATAGCGAACTCAACCCGACAGAAGAGTTTGAAGCAGGGAGTGACGAACTTGACCAAGATGATTTAGACAACCTATTCGAAGATGAAGACGATCTGTTGGCTGAAATTGATGAAGAAATGGATAACATCAGCCTGTCTGATGAAGATAAGGAAGAAATTCAGGCTGACGCGCAAGAAGCCGAAACTGATAAGGTCGAAATAGACGACACGCAAGCACAAACTCCTGAACCTGAAAACACTGAGGAGTCGAGCGCCTCAGACGACGAAGAGTTTGACTTTGATATAGATCTCGACGAGTCGGCGAAAGTAGAGAGCGCAACCGAAGCCGAAATTGTTGAAGAGCTAGGGGATGAAGACTTAGATTTAGACGATAACGAGTCGGATGATCCGGACGTCGAAGCCACTGGTGATGCATCTAACGAGCTATTACAGGAAACATCAAGCGAGGCTAGTGCAGTCTCCCAGGTAGATGACAGTGATGAGCAACCTGAGATCAGTATTGATGATTTACTCGTTGAGCCTAAACCTGAATTACCAGAATCATCTGAAGTAAATGCAGATGATCCTATCAATGAAGATATGCTCGAGCAACTCGATAAAGAAATTGCATCGCAAAGTGAAGAGCTAGACAACATCACCAGCAACTTGATTGATGAACTTGAACAAGTCGAGATGATGCAGGATATGCTCCCCGACGAAGAGGATGCATCCGAGCCAGAATTTACCGGTACGCCGCAACATGATATTCAGGAATTAGACAAGATTACAGAAGGGCTAGGCGATATCTTTGCTGAAGCTGATAGCCATGAGTCTGTAAAAATTGAACATGATGTTGAAAATCTGTCAGTAGAAGATTTGAAGCCAGCAGATGAAGAGTTCGGGACTGAAGTTGAAGAGCCAACGCTGACCGATGAGCAGGCCGACGAGTTCGAAACAGAAGAATCAGCGCTCTCAGAAGAGGAAAATTTACCAGAGGAATCACAGCCTCTAGAAGAGGATTTAACCCCAGAGGCGGCAAACACTGAAGAATCAGAAGATGAAGAGTCGACGCAGACGGTTGAGCAAGTCGACCAGTTTGTAACAGAGGGATCACAGCCTCTAGAAGAAGATTTAACCCCAGAAGTAGCAGACGCTAACGAGTCAGTAGACGACTCCGTAGATGACTCCATAGATGAAAAACGGACAACAGAAGATGCGCCGCTTGAAGAGACTGGGACAGACCATAAAGAATCAACGCAGACGGTTGAGGAGCTCGACGAGTTTGTAACAGAGGAATCACAGCCTTTAGAAGAAAGTCTAACCCCAGAAGCAGCAGATGTTGATCAGTTAGTAGATGACTCAGTAGATGAAAAGCCGGCGACAGAGGACGAGCCGCTTGAAGAGCTTGCAGCAGATAAATCAGAGTTGTTAGAAGAGGGCACATTGCCTGAGGCAGCAATTGCTGACGAATTAATAGACGAACCTGCAGAAGAAGAGCCTGGGAAAGGTAATGAAGCATCAGCGCCGATAGCTGAGCAGACCGACGAGTTTGTGACAGAGGAATCACAGCCGTTAACAGAGGAAACAGCATCTAAGGCGACAGCCGCTGACGAATCAGTCGACGAGGCAGAAGATGAAGAGCTGGAATCAGATACTGAATCAGATGTTCTCGATGAAGATAATGCGTTAGAGCAAGCACTTGCTGATTTCGATGAATCGACAGCTAAGGCAAATGACGAACCCTCTCAAGCGGGTGAAAGCGACACCTTGTCTGATCCTATGGATTTGGATGATATAGATGGCTTGAGTGATTTCGATGACGGTGAATTAGAAAAAGCACTTGCAGATTTTGACGACGATGGGCCTGAAACCAGTGTAGTGCCATCTCAGTCTGAGGAAAGTGAGCTGTCATCTGATGCAATGGATTTAGACGACATAGATGCCATAGGTGATTTTGATGATGATGAGTTAGAGCGTGCGCTAGATAACTTTGTTCTAGACGATAACTCTAGCAATAGCGCAGCGTTATCTGATAACGAATCATTAGCACCGTCCTTTGATAAAGACAGTGAAGAGTTAGATGAATTCCCTGAACTAGGGGACTGGTTAAACGAAGTAGATGAAGACGACAAAGGGGCCATCGAGAACCTAGAATCCGCCTCATTCGATGACATGTTGCAAAGTTTAGATGAAGATTTGGGCGACGCCATTTCTGCAACGACCGAAAACACGCCGTCACCCAGCAATACCAATCAAGCCGGACAGGATATTGACGATGCGGTGGACATCGCAACCTTACTGGAAGAAAGCGATCCCCATGAACAAGAGCGCGATTTTCTGGACGTTGACGACTTGCTTAATGACAGTATCACGGCGGATCCCTCACCGGAAAAAGCGCTAGATTTAGAGTCTGTGATGGGGGAGTTTTCAGGGGCACAAGACGACGTTGATCATATTGACGTGGACAGTGACGACGGCTTTGGCGCTAAGCTTGATTTGGCGCATGCCTATATCGAAATAGGTGAGACAGAATCAGCTACGGAGCTACTTGAAGAAATCATCGAAAACGGACACCCCCCGCAATCAGATGAAGCTAAGCGTGTGCTGGCTAGCCTATCCGAAAATGACTAAGTAAGAAACTATGACAAAGACGACGTGATTTCGTTGTCTCTGCCCCATTAAATGTCGTAAAGAAGCGTCTTTATATAATACATCAACAAAAAATAAGTTAGTATTATTCAAAAAATTGAGGCGGCTGTGACCAGGTTCATTCTCTTTCTATTGCTAATCATGGCAAATTCAGTCAGTTTTGCTGGCAACATTGCGGTTACCCTTTTGGATAATCAGCAAAAACCATTGGCGAATGCTGTGGTTTATCTTATACCGAAAACGGTATCTGTCGAGCCTATTGAAAACATGGCGATCATGGATCAAGTCGACACCCAGTTTTACCCGCATATTCTTGCTGTTCAGCGTAACACTCAAGTGAGTTTTCCTAATTCTGACTCGATTCAGCATCACGTATACTCGTTCTCTAGCGCCAAGGTGTTTGAGTTAGAGTTATATAAGGGCTTACGGGCGGATCCGTTATTGTTCGACAACCTTGGAGTGGTGGAAATGGGGTGTAACGTGCATGACTGGATGCTGGGTTACATCTATGTAGTGGATACACCGTATTTTAAAAAATCGGACCACGCAGGCGAGGTGACAATCAGCGTGCCTGACGGTGAATATACTCTTAAAGCATGGCATCCACGTATTAGCGATAGCCCAGAGTCATTTCAAATGATGTTATCAATACAAGGTGATACTCACGTGAGTATGAGTGTGCCTTCTGCTCTGTTACCTGATGTAAATGCTTTTGAAGATGCGGCAGATGAATTCGGTGAATATGAGTAACAAAAGCGTATTGATTAAACCATCTTTGCAAATGCGGATGTCTTTCATATTTTTGCTTTTGCTTAGTATTATCGTCGTGGTAACCATTTATTTCGTTCAGCAAGCCACGTTCAAACACGCTAGTGCTCAACTAATGAATCATATTCAAACTTCTGCTGCAGTCGTTCAGGACAATGTGGAGGGACGAGCCAGTGCGCTAGATAACGGAATGGCCACACTCGCCAAAGATTTCAGCATGAAGCAACTCATAGCAACAGCTAAAAATGATCAACGCTCATTAAGCTCCGCTATGTCAAACTACCAAAGCCGTTTAGGAGCAGATATCTACTGGGTTTTGAGTAAGGACTTCACACCACTTATTGAAGCGCAATCGCCGTTTGAAAATAGCAAGCAAGTCGTTCCTGCTTTCTCCAAAGCAGCGTTACATTGGTTTACTTACCAAGGGCGTAACTACCTTATGCGCTCAACACCAGTGCGCTTTGTCGAAACGTCAGGCCATATCAATGCTTGGGTCGTGATGGGGATTGATGCAAAGAAATTGTTCACACCACATCTAGTGGATTTAACCGATATGCAAATATCACTGTTCGGTGGCAATGCCAGTGTGCTGTTGGGAGCGACCCCTGAAGCGCATTTCGTCGCGGGCCAAAAGCAAGGCGAAATCGCTAAATCGCAAGGGCTTCACAGGTTACCATTAAATTCTACCAGCATCATTTACAGTGCTTTTGAGCTTGGCACTTGGCAAGGGGAATCGGCTTTTATTGTATTGTCGATGGACGAAGATGATGCGTTTCTTTCTAATGAAAGTTTAATTGGTCAATTAATCTTCATTTTGTTGGCCGCTGCCGCGCTGGGTTTGTTAGGTGCGACACTGCTATCACGCGAAATCACCAAACCATTGAAGCAATTGATAGATGCCGCGCGCAGAATGCGTGCCGGTGAGAATGTTGATAGTTTTCCTAGTGCAAACACTCGAGAAGTAGAAACGCTTTCCAGCGCCTTTAGTGATATGCAACTAGGTATCCAAGATCGTGAAGCGCAAATTCACCAACTGGCATATTTTGACGAGCTAACTCATATCCCAAACCGCATCCAGTTTTCTAACCATATCAGCGACATGATCAGGCAAGCACCAGAATGCGAGTTGATCGTGTTGATGATAGATGTAGACCGATTCAAAGAGATAAACGATACCCTAGGTCATGATTTAGGCGACGAACTGCTTATTGCCATCGCCAAGCGTTTACATAGTCATACGCAAAACAAGGGTTTCTGTGCGCGATTAGGGGGAGATGAATATGCTTGGGTCGGCCTTCAAGAGGCCAATACACGCCCGCAAGATGTGGCTCAAAATCTCCTGAGCGTCTTCGAGCAGCCCTTTAAGATAGAAAATCTAGTACTAGATGTGGACTGCTCAATGGGGATTGCCCTTTATCCACAACACGCTTCGTCGCTGCAAGGGCTTATGCAATGTGCTGATATTGCGATGTACAGTTGTAAAGATCAGCATAATCCATTCGCCCTTTATAATGATGCACTTAACAAGCACTCAGTGGTTCGGTTGAGCCTGATGTCACAGCTTAAAGGCGCGTTAGGCGAGGGACAATTAGAGCTGTATTACCAACCGAAGTTAACCATCGCGAGCGACAAAATAGAGACGCTGGAATGCCTAATACGCTGGTTTCACCCTGAACATGGCTTCGTTCCCCCTGATGATTTTATTCCACTAGCCGAGCAAACAGGCGCTATTCGCCACGTTACCCAATGGGCATTAAGAACAGCGTGTGAGCAAGTCAAACGATGGCGTGATAAGAACATATGTTTTTCCGTGGCAGTGAATATTTCAGCGATCGATTTAGTTGATTTATCGTTACCAGCGAGCATTGAATCTTTGCTCAATGAGTTTGATTTACCCCCCAGTGCATTGACAATGGAAGTGACTGAAAGCGCGGTTATGGGCGATCCAGAAAATGCCCTTAAGGCATTAAACCTGCTCCGAGATATGGGGGTTACCTTGTCTATCGATGACTTTGGTACAGGGTATTCTTCGATGGCTCAATTGAAAAAAATGCCGGTAGATGAACTCAAAATTGATAAGGCATTTGTACTTGCGCTAGCCACAAACCAAGAAGACAGAGTGATGGTGAAAACGCTAGTCAGCTTAGCGCAAAATCTAGGGCTTACAACCGTGGCTGAGGGAGTTGAAGACCTTGAAACGTTAGAATTTTTAAGAGAAGTCGGTTGCACCAAGGCGCAAGGCTACTATATGACTAAGGCATTGCGCGCTGATGAATTAATCTCTTGGTATGAAATGTTTACCGACCAGGGATTGGCTTCGTGCTCACAATGAGGTTATCGCGTTTTGTGTCTGTGATGTTACTCGGCTTTTATGTAATAGTCGGTTGGCAAATCCCTGTAAGTGCCCAGCAACTCAGCGGCCTCATTCAGGCGAATATTGTGCACGGTGATGAGCATGCGCCGTGGCTTGATAAAGGGACCGGTATTCTTGCGTATGAAGATAATGCAGTGCATTTACAGCAAGGCGTATTGAGAATAACGGATCGGTTATCATCGAGTTTTTCCTATGACGTCAGTGCTAACCTGTATCAGTTAGGTGAACAGCGCTTGGGTATCTCACAAGCCACCATACACTATAAGCCTTTGTCTCATCGCCAGGTCCGGTTTAAAGGGCGAGCAGGTTTTTTTTACCCGCGTTTGTCTCTTGAGAATGTTGATTTAGGATGGTTATCGCCCTATACCTATACGCAATCTGCTATCAACAGTTGGATTGGTGAAGAACTCAGGGTTGCGGGTATCGAGGGATCGTTATTTAGTTCCGGGCGCAGTCGTCGCAGTCCATTGACTTGGGAAGTAACAGCAGGGGCATTTAAAGGCAACGATACCTTGGGTACCGTGCTTAGCTGGCGAGGCTTTGCAATGCACGATAGACAAAGCTTGCACAATGATAGAGTTGTTTTCGCTAATTACCCTACGGTTGTGGATCCTAACGGAATTTTTCATCCATCTTATGTGGAGCCATTTCATGAGCTTGATAGCAGAGTGGGGTATTACCTAGGTGCACATCTGAATTACTATCACAGAAGCAAAGTCCGTTATTATTTTTACGACAATCAAGCCAATCCAAACGTCGTGAATTCTCAGCGTTTATACGCTTGGCGTACTAAGTTTCATTCGTTAGCGTTCTCACATGACGTCACGGCAAATGGACGATTCATTGCCCAATGGTTAACAGGCAGCAGCCACATGGGGCAGCGGTTCGTATACATTAATTTCGACGCATACTACGTGATGTACAGCCATAAAGTCGGCTCACATCGATTCAGCGCTCGCTACGATGACTTTGAGGTGAGGGAAGATGACATATTCCCAGATGATCCAAACAACAGCGACGGGCAGGCTATGACCTTGGCATGGCGCTATACTATTGATAAAAATTGGCAAGTGGGGCTAGAGCAACATTTTAATCGTAATCGCGCTGATATTCGTTCGACGCTCGGCGAACAACAAAGACAAAATCAGCAACAAACCCTTGCCGTGGCGCAGTACAGATGGCGCTAGCAGTATAAATATATAGATACAAAAACGGCAACCCATGGTTGCCGTTTCTTTTTAAGCTTGACCGTTGTTTAGAAGAAAGTGTAAACGATGGTTGCTGCTGTTTGCGTATCTAGCTTTTCTATTCCTTCAGACACACTCGAGTTGTGATCGAACGTTAAGGTTAGTTTCATTGATAATGAACTGTTTATTTTGGCTGAGATAGAGCTAATGGACTTAGACTTAGTGTTATCTTCACCGACTTCCGTACTCATTGTTTGTTTGAACGTTGCGGTATCAGAAATTTTCCAATTGAAGCCCAATGCCCCACGGACGATGAAGCTGTCAGCGTCTTCGCCTTCAGAGGTTTCAGCAAAAGAGTAACCAGGACCCACACTGTATTCAAACTTGGTGGTTTCGTTGTCCCACAACTTTTGGCTCCAACCCGCGGCAACGGTTGATTGATAATTAAAGCTGCTGAAACGGTCATCTTCGTATGAACCGAACGCGAATAAACGGTGATCAGGGTTGGCTAACTTGTAGTTACCTTGACCAGAGATAAAGAATTTCTGCGCTGTAGTTTGGCTTTCACTAGTATCATCATCAAGGGTGACATCATCTTTCTTATATAAACCCTCGAATAAGAAATCATTACTCCATTGCTCTAACTCTTGATGAGCAGATAACTTAGCATTCAAAGACGTGGTTTCTGTGTTACCTGAGGTAGCGATAAAACCCAGCTCGCCATCCATAGAAAATGGTTTAACTTCTTCTTGGGCGAAGGCATTTCCCGCAAGGAGTAATCCAGTGGCGATAAGCGTTTTTTTCATTTAAAAATATCCTTAAGTTGAAAAGTAAATTTGTTAGGGCGATGGCGCATCAGAAAAATTGATAAACAAGCGTAACAGCGGTTTCCGTATCTAGGCTCTCTTGGCTCACTTCGGCGTTGCTGTTGTGTTCCATAATGAAGGACAGCTTCATGGCTAATGAACCAAATATTTTAGTGGAAAGTGACGTTTCTGATTTTGTTTTGGTGTATTCGGGATCGGTTTCTGTGCTGATAAACTGGCGAAACTGCGCTGATTTAGATATTTCTAAGGTGTATTCCAAAGCAGTACGTAGAATGACGCCTTGTAAGTCATCATTTTCTTCGTCGTTTTTGGCTTCAGCGATAGCATAACCCGGTCCTACACTGTATTTGAACTCGCTAAACTCGTCACGCCAAAGGCGTTCGCTCCAACCGCTGGCGACTAAAGTTTGGTAGTCATAAATATCGAACCGATCATTTTCATATTCGGCGTAAATAAAGATCCGTTCATCCGGCGAGGCGAGCTTAAAGTCTATTTGGGTGGAGATAAAGTTCTTCTGAGCCGTAGTGACATCATATTCATCCCCCCCATCATCTGCTTCTTTTGAGGTCTTATACCGAGTGTTGGCAATCGCTTGATAGCTCCATTTCTCGAGTTCGTGACTGATATTAAATTTAGCATTGACACTAGAAGAGTTGGTGTTGCCCTTGTTATACAGTAAACCTAATTCACCGGTGGCCGTGATGTTGCTTCCAGAGGCTGGAAGGTTTCCACCGCTGTCGGACATGTAGAGCGAGCGCATAATGTTTATTTGAGCGTGGCAGGGGAAACATAGTGCCAGCAAGATGAGGTATCTAAGCATTATTCTTCGAAACATGATAGGTAGCTAAAAGACAATGCCGTGCAGTATAGCTAAACGGGATAGTAAATGCATCCATAAACATGGCTGAAGCCTTCTACTTTAGGCTACTACTAGAACATTAGGGGCTAAGAAGTTCAATCATCGTTTGTGCTTCCATGTGAGCGAATTTTATACCGTCCGTTATGTCTTGTTCTTCTAAACCCGCTTTGCGCAAAATCATCGGGTGAATCACACTCAAAGCACTAAACTTATCAGGAGAAACCATAGCAACAGCCACGCGGCAAATTATAAACATTAGGCTTGCTTCACGGCTCGAGTTTGCTGCCGTTTCATTGTTGGCATCTGGCAACACTTGGTACAAATGCGCAGGGAGTCCCCATTGTTTTAACAACGCATGAGTACAATCCGTATAATAGAATCCCAGTACTGACTTTTGGCGTTTCCAAGGTGGTACATGTTGGTCGTAATCGTTACAGGCAATTGCCAATTCAGGGGTTTGCACAGCCACGATGAGTTCACCAATATTGTGCAATAAGCCGATAACAAAATACCGAGCACTGGTGCGGGTTTGCGTCATTTTTGCTAAATGTTTAGCCACCAATGCAGCGTAGATACTCTGTAACCAGAAACGCTTTAAATCAATGACGTCGTTGCTGAAATGTTCAAACGCAGAGCCAGCCGTCTCGGCCATCACTAAGTTATACAGCGCTTCACCGCCCACCACATTAACGGCTTTATTAATGTTATCCACCTGAGATTCAAAACGAAACAAGGCACTGTTGGCCAGCTTCAGAAGTTTGGAGCTAAGGGCAGGGTCGGTAGAGACAAGTCTGGCGATATCGTCCGTGCTGGCATTGTTGCTGTCCAGCAGCGTGCGAATTTGTATACAAATTTTAGGTAAAGCGAATGACTCAGTGGCACGGTTTGCGTATTCATCAGCAGTGAACATAAGCTGGCTCTTTGATTTTTATTATTATTAGTCGCTCAGTATAGCCCTCATTGTTGCAATATTGACATTGAACTAAAGGCGCTTTTACAGGCCAAAACGGAGTGTCTTCATTTAGGTCCTTATTTATGCCCCATGCTCTACCTGTAGAATTGAGAAATCACGCCGGCGCTGTTCGCCTTGCTTTTGATGCTTTTGGTAAGCGCGAAAACCCCCCAATCATGCTAATCATGGGGCTAGGGGCCCAGCGCATTTTCTGGGAAGATGGGTTCTGTAACATGCTCGCCGAACAAGGCTTCTGGGTGATCCGCTTCGATAATCGAGATGTGGGAGAGAGCACAGTACTGGCTGATAGCTTGCCTCCGAATTTATTGCAGTTGGCGGCAAGTGGATTGTTTGACGCAACAGTTTCTACCCCATATTCATTAAAAGATATGGCAGATGATGTGGTCAGTTTGATGGCGCAATTAGGGATCACTAAAGCCCATATAGTGGGCGCATCAATGGGAGGAATGATAGCTCAGCTATTGGCCATACATCATCCGCAAAACGTCCTGAGCTTGACATCTATTATGTCTAGTACCGGTGATAAAAACCTCTATAAGCCTGACAAAATGGTATTACTTAAGCTGTTGAAACCGATGCCTAAAGAGCGTGAAAAATGCATCGAAAGTGGTGTTGAATTTTGGCGATTACTGCATGGTCATTTTTATACCTTCGACTTACCTCGAACGCAAAATCTAGTGCGGCGAGCTTATGAAATAGGGGTTAGCACAGATGGAGTACTACGCCAGTTTGCTGCTATTTTAACGGCTAAGGATCGCACCAGCGATCTGAATCGCTTATCTTTACCAACATTGGTTATTCACGGTGAGGGTGACCCCTTGCTTCCAGTGAATAACGGCCAAGCAACCGCGAGCGCAATTGATAACGCGATATTGAAAATTTATGCTGGAATGGGGCATACGTTGCCCATTGAATTGTGGCAGTCTATCGTTAGCGATATAGCAAACATCGCACACAGTGCAGATTTAAGAAAGGTCAGTGAGCGACTAAAAGCCGCGGTTTAGTCTAGTAAGTCGCCCTGAATAGGCAGGTGTGGGGGAGGCGCGTCTTGGCTACGCTTACGCGCAAAAGCACGTTTTTTACGCAGAGCACAAGCCTTCACAATCTTACTTTTTACTTGATCGTCTAAGTTGATCCAGTGCAACCGTTCTTCTCTAGAGCGATAACAGCCTAAGCAATATCCACGCGGGCCTGCTTGGCAAACGCCAATACAAGGACTTTCAATGTGGAATATTTCAAGTTGCTGCAACAGGATGTTCCTATTTGAGGGATAACATAAAGTTTACGTCGAGCGAGGGACAATTGGTACTGTTTAGGTGACACAAACCGGTTGGCAAAATACTAGAAAGCCAACTAGGGTGCGAAACCCTAGTTGGCTTTTTTATATCAGATTGTGTAGAACTGAGGTGCTTGACCTACCAGATTTTTACACGATCTTCCGGTTTCAAATACATATTGTCGCCTTCTTTCACGTCAAACGCTTTATAGAATGCATCCACATTGCTAACGATACCATTCACGCGGTACTCACCAGGTGAGTGGGGATCGCTAAGCAAACGTGCGCGAAGAGCATCTTCACGCATCTTGCTGCGCCACACTTGGGCGTAACCCATAAAGAAGCGTTGATCGCCTGTTAAGCCATCAATTATTTTGCCCTCTTTATCACCTAATGACATGTGATATGCCTTGTAACCTATGGTTACACCGGCTAAATCACCAATGTTTTCGCCAAGGGTCAACTCGCCGTTAACGTTCTGACCAGGGATAGGCTCGAAAGCATCAAATTGGGCAACAAGTTTTTTGCCAAGCACATCGAAAGCGACGCGATCTTCGTCGCTCCACCAACTACGTAGATTGCCTTCACCATCGTACTTTGAGCCTTGATCATCAAAGCCATGGCCGATTTCATGACCAATGACTGCACCGATTGCGCCATAGTTGACGGCATCGTCAGCGGTCATATCAAAAAACGGTGATTGCAAAATACCCGCTGGAAAGACGATCTCATTACGCACTGGGCTGTAGTAAGCGTTGATTGTTTGCGGTGTCATGCCCCAATCAGCTTTATCGACAGGATTGCCAATTCTAGCGACATCTACGGCGTGATCAAATTCGAAATAACGCAGATAATTGCCAACCAAGTCGTCTGCGGCAATGGTTAAATCATCGTAATTCAACCATTTATCTGGATAACCGATTTTAGGTGTAAATTTTGCGAGTTTTTCACGTGCTGCTTTCTTCGTTTCAGGCGTCATCCACTCGAGTTGATCAATGCTTTCACCGTACGCTTTGGTCAAGTTTTTAACTAACTCATCCATTTTTGCTTTTGCTTCTGGGGTAAAGTGACGCTCAACATATTGTTGGCCTAATACTTCACCTAACACGCTACTGGTTGCGGCGACGGCACGTTTCCAACGGGGTTGCTGCTCGGGGATACCATTGAGAGTTTTTGAATGGAAATCAAAATGCAGATTCACCAGTTCTTCATCTAAACGAGAGGCGTAAGCATCGAGCAAATTATAAGTGAGATAGTTCTTCCAAACTTGCACGTCATGGTTTGCGTATATCTCGCCTACGGCTTCAAAGTAAGGCATGTTGCGCACGATAATTTCATCCACACTGCTGATACCGCTAGCAGCAGCATAAGCCTGCCAGTCAAAGCTATCGCCCATTAAGCTGGTTACTTCTTGCACGCTGCGTTTGTTGTAGTTTTTTTCTGCATCACGGCTTTCTACGCGCGAGATGTGCTTGGAGGCTATGTCTTTTTCTAAATCCATTAACTCTGAAGCGGCTTGCTCAGGGTCACTTAAGCCAGCTTTTTCTAGTAGAGCTGCCATGTATGTTTGCGTTGCATTACGGAAGTTAACAAATTTTTCTTCGTCTTTACTGTAATAGTCACGATCAGGCAGGGTCAAGCCGCCTTGCACTAAGTACATACCAACAACTTCAGGTTTCTTGGCATCAGGTGACACATAGAAGTTGAAGATCCCGCCAATACCTTTGGTGTAAAGCTCACCAAATTTAGCCGATATTTGCTTCATATCACTGATATCGTTAATACTATCAAGCTCAGCTTTAAGTGGTGAAAGGCCTAACGAGTTGGCTAATTCAACGTTCATGTAACTGTTATACATGTCGCCTAATTTTTGCGTATTGGTGCCTTTCTTGGCGTTGCTGTCAGCAGCTTCTTGGATGATGGTTTTAAGATGATCTTGGGTATCATCATATAACACGTTGAATACACCATAACGAGACTTGTCTCCTGGAATCTCTGTGGTTTCAAGCCATGTACCATTTACGTAACGAAACAAGTCGTCTTGAGGACGAACGGTTTTATCAATTGCCGTTAAGTCGATACCTGATAGTTCAGGGGCCTTTTTCTCAGCGACTTTTGTGATTTCTTGTTTTGTTTCTGACTCTTTTTCAGGGCTAGGACTACACGCGCTCAAACCCAATGCAATGCATACACTCATTGCTACTAAAGATAGCTTTTTCATATTTTTCCTTGTGAAGTGATGTTACACCATTATGCCTAAAGTTCGTGATACGTCACGAGAACGGGCAGTGCACTCACTTTTATTCTGTCGTTTAGGCAGCGAGCAGTCTAATGTCAACAACCGTTAAGTGCAAAATCCTTAACTCTAAGAATCGCATAATAAGTGTGATAATTTGTAACACACTGCATTTAGCTGAATTTCAGATAACTCCAGCGTATTTCACGTTATAAAGGTTATTCATCGAGTCATCGCTGTTGGAAATAAGAGCTAGAGCATATCGGGAGCAATAAAAAAGGGCCCTGAGGCCCTTTTAAAATCTAACGTGCAAGCGGTTAAAAAATATTACTTTTTCTTTTTCGCTTTCGGGTTAGGCAAATCTGTAATGCTACCTTCGTACATTTCAGCAGCCAGACCAATAGACTCATTCAAGGTAGGGTGAGCATGGATAGTCAATGCGATGTCTTCAGCATCAGCTCCCATCTCGATCGCTAGACCGATTTCGCCTAGCATTTCGCCTGCGTTGGTACCCACAATGGCACCACCGATGATACGGTGAGTGTCTTTATCAAAAATAAGCTTAGTCATACCGTTGGTAGCAGCAGAAGCGATTGCTCGACCGGAAGCTGCCCAAGGGAAGTTAGCTGTTTCAAAGCTTATACCTTGCTCTTTTGCTTCTTTTTCAGTTAACCCCACCCAAGCCATTTCTGGCTCAGTGTAGGCAACAGAAGGAATGCATTTCGGGTCAAAGTAATGCTTCATACCAGAAATAACTTCAGCCGCTACATGGCCTTCATGTACGGCTTTGTGAGCAAGCATAGGTTGACCTACTAGGTCACCGATAGCAAAAATGCTGCTAACGTTGGTGCGCATTTGCTTATCAACATTGATAAACCCGCGCTCATCAACGGTTACACCAGCTTTGTCAGCATCAACTAACTTACCGTTAGGACGACGACCCACTGCAACCAATACTTTGTCGTATTTAACCGGTTCTGCCGGTGCTTGTTTGCCTTCAAACGTCACGTACAAACCGTCATCTTTCGCTTCAACCGCAGTCACTTTGGTTTCAAGCATGATGTTGAATTTATCTTTAACGGTTTTTTGGTAAATCTTAACGATGTCTTTATCAGCTGCTGGCACCAATTGATCCAAGAACTCAACCACGTCAATTTGTGAACCTAACGCACTGTATACCGTACCCATTTCAAGACCGATGATACCACCGCCTAGAACTAGCATTTTACCAGGGATGTCTTTCATCTCTAGGGCGCCAGTTGAGTCGATTACCCGGGGGTCATCTTGAGGGATAAATGGCAAGCTAACAGGCTCAGAGCCGGCGGCAATAATAGCGTTGTCAAAAGAAATTGTGGTCGTGCCGTCGTCGCCTTTCACTTCAAGGGTGTTACTGCCTGTGAATTTGCCGTAACCTTGCACGTGTTTCACTTTACGCATTTTAGACATGCCAGCGAGACCACCAGTGAGTTTGTCAACTACACTGTCTTTCCAGTCACGAATTTTGTCTAAATCAAATTTTGGCGCGCCAAAATCGACACCATGAGCCGATAACGCTTTAGCTTCTTCGATTACCTTTGCTACATGAAGCAGAGCTTTTGAAGGGATACACCCTACGTTTAAGCACACACCACCTAGCTTGCTGTTTACGTCAACAATTACTGTTTCGATTCCTAAGTCAGCAGCACGGAAAGCCGCGGAATAACCACCAGGGCCCGCACCAAGCACTACCAACTGAGTTTTAATTTCACTCATTTTGACCTCAATCTATTGATTTTCTTCCAGACTCTAGGAAATTCTACCTAGCCGATGTCTGGTTAGCAAAGAAAAGGCGATAACTTTTTGTACATTATCGCCTAGCTGTTCGTTACAGTAACATTTCGCGCAAGTCACCTAGGACTTTGCCCAAGTGTACAGCGAAGCGTGCGGCAACTGCGCCATCAATGACTCGGTGATCGTAAGACAAAGATAAAGGCAACATTAGCCTTGGTTCGAAGTCTTTACCGTTCCATTTCGGCTTCATTTCACTTTTAGACACACCTAATATGGCGACATCTGGCGCATTTACAATAGGGGTAAACGCGGTTCCGCCAATTCCGCCTAGGCTGGAAATGGTAAAACAACTACCTTGCATGTCAGCCGCCTTCAGTTTGCCGTCTCGCGCCTTGATGCTTATATCCATCAATTCTTTCGATAGCTCGTAAATGCCTTTCTTATCAACATCACGTACCACAGGTACAACTAAACCGTTTGGTGTTTCTACCGCAATACCCACGTGGAAATACTTCTTCTGGATCAAGCTTTCACCTGATTCAGACAAAGAAGAATTAAACACGGGGTACGCTTGAAGGGCATCCGCTACGGCTTTCATCATGAAGACCAATGGCGTTATTTTAAAGCCAAGCTTTTTCTTCTCAGCAACCACATTTTGCTGCTTACGGAACGCTTCTAAGTCTGTGATATCAGCTTCTTCAAACTGAGTGACGTGTGGGATAGTGACCCAGTTGCGATGCAAGTTCGGTCCAGAAATCTTCTGGATACGAGTCAATGGAATTTCTTCTATTTCGCCGAATTTGCTGAAATCAACTTTAGGTGGCGCAAGCACTTGTAAACCGCCACCGCCAGCATTAACCGAAGAACCTGAGGTCATCTTAGGACGAGACAATTCATACTTAACGTAAGATTGAACATCTTCTTTTAACACACGGTTTTTAGGGCCAGTGCCTTTGACTTGGGTTAAATCAACACCAAATTCACGAGCTACACGACGTACCGAAGGTGAGGCATGTACTTTCCCTGCTTTACCGCGCTCACCCGCTGAAGGATGATGAGGCACAGGGGCTGATTTAGGGGCTTGTTGCGCAGGCGCTGATGCTTGTGATGCTTGTGGCTCAGGTGCTTTAGGTGCAGCCTTAGGCGCTGCTTTCACAGCGCTACCAGCGACTTCAAGCAGAAGCACGACTGAACCTTCTGAAACCTTATCACCAACGTTGATTTTAAGCTCTTTAACCACACCCGCTTTAGGTGCGGGGACGTCCATGGTCGCTTTGTCTGTTTCAAGTGTGATTAAACCGGTTTCTTCTTCGACTTCATCACCAACTGCAACTAAGACTTCAATGACATCGACATCAGTGTCGCCACCGATATCCGGTACAGTCACTTCAATCGTTTCAGGTTCGCCAGAGGTTTGTTCTTCTTGTGCTGCAGGGGCACTTTCGGCTTGAGTTTGCTTTTGAGCCGGCGCTGCTTGTGCTTGAGGTGCAGAGTCAGCTTGCGCTGGCGCACTACCTGCGACTTCAAGCAAAATCACTAATGAGCCTTCAGATACTTTATCACCAGTACTGAGCTTCACTTCTTTAACAACACCTGCTTTAGGTGAAGGAACGTCCATAGTGGCTTTGTCTGTTTCAAGGGTGACAAGGCCTGTTTCTTCTTCGATGCTATCGCCGGCGGCGACAAGGATTTCAATGACCTCAACATCGGTGTCACCACCGATGTCGGGTACGGTCACTTCAATCACTTGTGCTGCTGAAGAAGCCGCTGGTGCTTCTTCTTTCGCAGGGCTGGCAGCTTCAGTCTTAGCAGGCTCAGGGGCTTGCTCTTGAGACTCTTGAGCTGCGGGTGCGCTGTCACCACTGGACATTTTCATGATCAGTTGGTCTTGGCTGATTTTGTCACCGACCTTGACCGAAATATCACTGATTTTACCAGCGAAAGGGGCAGGGATATCCATGCTCGCTTTATCGCTTTCTACCGTGATAAGGGATGCTTCTGCGTCAACGTCGTCGCCAACAGCAACAAGTACTTCAATGACTTCTACTTCGTCGCCACCCACATCGGGTACCAATACATCTTTTATATCTGACATTTTGATTTAATCCTCAATGGTTATGCGTAAAGCGGGTTAATTTTATTTTGATCAATGCCATATTCTGCAATCGCATCTACCAATACTTTCTTATCGATGTTACCCGCTGTAACTAATTCACGAAGGGCAGCAATGACCACGAATTTAGCATCTACTTCAAAATGATGACGCAAGTTAGCCCGGCTATCTGAGCGGCCGAAACCGTCTGTGCCTAGCACTTTGTATTGACCAGGAACAAACGCACGTACTTGGTCTACATAAGTTTTGATGTAATCCGTTGCTGCGATAGTTGGGCCATCAAAACCGTCGTTTAATACTGTCGTGATGTAAGGAACGCGTTGCTCTTTTTCAGGATTCAACAAGTTAAAGTGCTCGCAATCCAAGCCGTCACGACCCAACTCATTGAATGAGGTCACGCTGTAGACTTCTGATGCAACAGAGTACTTGTCATGCAAAATCTTAGCAGCTTCACGTACTTGCTCTAAGATGGTGCCAGAGCCAAGCAGTTTCACCTTGGTCTTGTTGCTGGCGTTACCTTGATGCTCAAGTTTATAAATACCTTTGACGATACCTTCGCTAACGTTATCAGGCATAGCTGGTTGAACGTAGTTTTCATTCATTACGGTCAGGTAATAGAACACGTTCTCTTGCTCTTCAAACATCCGGCGCATACCGTCTTGAACGATAACGGCAATTTCGTAACCATAGGTTGGGTCATAAGACACACAGTTAGGAATTAAGCCAGCTTGAATGTGGCTGTGACCATCTTGGTGCTGTAAACCTTCGCCGTTGAGGGTTGTTCTACCCGCTGTACCGCCGACTAAGAAACCGCGTGTTTGACTGTCACCCGCTGCCCACGCCATGTCACCAACACGTTGGAAACCGAACATTGAGTAGTAAATATAAACAGGGATCATAGGCAAATCGTTGGTCGAATATGACGTACCAGCCGCAACAAACGAGGCCATTGCGCCTAGCTCGTTAATACCTTCTTGCAGTACTTGGCCCTTTTCGTCTTCACGATAGTAAGCCACTTGATCTTTATCTTGAGGGACGTACTTTTGACCGCCATTGGAATAGATACCAACTTGACGGAATAAGCCTTCCATACCAAACGTACGAGCTTCATCAGGAATGATGGGCACGACGCGAGAACCGACTTTTTTGTCTTTCAACATAACGGTGAGTACACGAACGAAGGCCATAGTGGTCGAGATTTCACGATCACCCGATCCTTTAGTAATCGCTTCAAACGCTTTAAGAGGAGGAGCAGGTAAGTCTTCAGTGCTTTTTGCAAGACGTACTGGCATATAACCATGTAGCGACTCACGGCGGGCACGCATGTATTTCATTTCCTCACTGTCTTCAGCAAATTTGAAATACGGCAAGTTTGCAATATCTTCGTCTGCAACAGGAATATTAAAACGGTCACGGTATTCACGTACCGAATCCACGTCCATTTTCTTCACGTTGTGAGCGATATTTTTACCTTCACCTGCTGAGCCCATGCCGTAACCTTTAACGGTTTTGGCTAGGATAACCTGTGGACGACCTTTGGTTTCAGTTGCGCGCTTGTACGCAGCGTAAACTTTAACCGGATCGTGACCGCCACGGTTCAAGCGCCAAATGTCATCGTCTGACATATTTGACACCATTTCTTTTAACTCAGGGTATTTGCCAAAGAAGTTCTCACGTGTGTAAGCACCGCCTTTCGCTTTGTAGTTTTGGTATTCACCATCAACCGTTTCGTTCATCACATCAAGCAATTTGCCTGATGAGTCGCGGGCCAATAGTGGATCCCAGTAACGGCCCCAAATAACTTTCAATACTTCCCAGCCTGCGCCGCGGAACGTGCCTTCTAGTTCTTGGATAATCTTACCATTACCACGTACCGGGCCATCTAGGCGCTGTAGGTTACAGTTAATGACAAATGTTAGGTTGTCTAGGCCTTCGCGTGATGCAAGACCAATAGCCCCCAAGCTTTCTGGCTCATCGACTTCACCGTCACCCATAAAGCACCATACGCGTTGATCTGAACAGTCTTTCAGGCCTCGGCTGGTTAGGTATTTTAAGAAGCGCGCTAAGTAAATCGCCTGCATCGGGCCTAAGCCCATAGATACAGTTGGGAACTGCCAGAAATCAGGCATTAATTTAGGGTGCGGATAAGATGAAACACCTTTGCCGTCTACTTCCTGACGGAAGCCGTCAAGTTGGTCTTCGCTTAGACGCCCTTCAATAAATGCACGTGAGTATATTCCAGGTGACACGTGACCTTGTACGAACAAGTAATCACCGCCATCTTTCTCGTTAGGTGCGCGGAAAAAGTGGTTAAAGCCTACATCGTACAACATGGCAGAAGAGGCAAAACTTGAAATATGGCCGCCTAGCTCTAAGTCTTTCTTAGAGCCGCGAAGCACCATCATCATCGCGTTCCAGCGAATGGCTCTGCGGATGTTGGCTTCAATGGTTTGGTCACCTGGCATGGTAGGCTCTTGGCCTGCAGGGATCGTATTGATATATGCTGTGGTCGCATCATAAGGCAAATACGCACCATTGCGACGGGCTTTTTCTACTAAGCTTTCTAGCAAATAATGCGCACGGTCAATGCCTTCTTCTTCTAATACTGCGTCTAAGGCATCTAACCATTCTTGCGTTTCTTGTGGATCCACATCCGGATGCATCATATCAGCCATGGTGCTCTCCTATATTTAAAGTTGTTTATCAAATTTACTTTTATTTCAGTAGCACTTATGTAGTGCATACCGGTCATAAAAGCGATTCATTGTTTACTTAAAACGACTACTCTTTTACTTCTATTCTTCGCAACGCTCTTTGTATACGCATGTCTTGACGATTAATATCTAACAAGGTTTTTTCTATGTATCCAAGGTGTTCGTTACTTGCCTCGCGAGCCAATTCAGGGTCACGGTTAATAATGGCTTGTACAATATTTTTACGTTGAGAATTAATCATCAGCTGAGCGTCAGGGTAGGCAGATAAAAAAACTAAATTTCGATAAATATTATCTTTTAAAAGGGCTTCGAAGCTGCGCATAACATGTAATAACACCACGTTATGGGCTGCAATAGCCATTGTTAGATAAAATTCAACCAATGCTTCGGCTTCTTTATTGTGATCACTTTGCTGCGTTGCACTGGGTAAGTTTGACAGTGCATTTTGCAAGGCGTCGTAATCACTCTGTTGTCCCCGCAACGCAGCGTAATAAGCTGCCATTCCTTCGAGCGCGTGGCGAAATTCCAATAAATCAAATTGCGTTTCAGGCCGCGTGGTCAACAAGGCCATTAACGGGTCGGTGAGCAACGTGTTCATCCGACGTTTTACAAATGTTCCGCCGCCTTGCTTGCGTTCAACTAATCCTTTGGCTTCCAATTTTTGTATTGCTTCACGAACGGAAGGGCGAGACACCGCAAACTTTAATGCCAGCTCACGTTCAGACGGCATTTTTTGTCCAGAAAGAAAAGTGCCGTCAATCAACATGGATTCAATTCGCTCCATTATTTCATCGGACAATTTTTTTGTACGAACATGCTGCATGTCGTGTAACCACTCCTGTCTTTTAAAATCGCACGCTCGGGACGTAAAACATGCAAATTGGACAATTGGTAAGACCAATTAACCCAATAGCTTAGAGCAGTATCGCCATTGGGTAAATGTCTATTTGCTTAAAAGGAGCTGAATAAAGTAAAAAAAAGTGAACAGATAACCCAAATTGCGGGAGATTAAGGGGATTTAGCCCGGCTGGTCTGATGTGTCAACTGAGCCAACCACCAAGGGTTAATCCAGCGATAACGGCCATTAAGAATAGAATATTTCGTTTTGCTAGCTTGACGAGAGTACAAGGCTCTTCAGTGCAATTGCGTTCATTTGGCTCGATATCTTCTGCCGCTCTAGACACATCCACCAGTAATTTCTTAGCGGAAATGCTCGGCGTGAGAAAGTGTCCCAGCCAAATAGGTAGCGCACGAGAGAAATGCCCAACCAACAAAAAGCCTAAAGAGGTGATGCGTACAGGCAACCAATCAAGAACATGCATGAGTTGATTGGCGGTTTTATTCTCAAAGGCCATTTGAGATTGAACCGCCCGCGCCAATACGTAAAAAACAGCGCCTGGTGCGCCAAGTAGTACAAAGAATAAAATGACAGCGGCATAGTGGCGATAATTTTGCCAGACTAAATTTTGCCCGAATGTGGCCGAGATCTGTTCGCTCTCACAGATTTGGTCTTCGTATAAGCTACACGCTTCCATGTCACCGCGATTAGCGGCTTGTAAATAGCATTTGTAGGTTGCACGAACGCTAGGGCAGCCCATGCACACCATGAGTATGGTCGTGCTGATGATAAACGCGATAATCTGACCAACAGCAAAGCTTAAAAAACAAAAAATAATCACAGGGGGAATGACAATCGCTACAAGTAAAAATAGCAATGACGTGTCACTCGATAACCCATCGCGCTTTTGCCACGCAGCTAAGTATTTAGTGCTATAAAAGTCGGCCTGCCAGTATCTGGATTTAGTCGTCACGCGCTCCACAAAAAGCACTAGTAATAAACTGATCAAGGTCATGTCTTATTCCTCACTCTTATTTTTATCATTATTTTTATATTTTGTTAAAGACACAAACCTTGTCTTAGGCGTTGCCAGTTGAATGACCTTCCTGGGTCCGTTTTTCGGCCAGGGGCAATATCATTATGCCCTACTATTCGGCCAAGTGTGATTTTTGGGTAAGCCAGCATGATAGCCTTGGCGAGTTGCTCTAATGCGTCATACTGCTTTGTCGTATAGTCGCTGTCATCAGTTCCCTCAAGCTCAATGCCGATGGAATAGTCGTTACAACGCTCACGTCCTTGAAAACTGGACACCCCAGCGTGCCAAGCTCGTTCATCAAAGGGCACAAACTGAATGACTTCACCCTCACGCTTAATCACGCAATGGGCTGACACACGCATTTGGTGGATCTCTTCAAAGAAAGGGTGTGCAGCTGGGTCGAGCTTGCCGACAAAGAAGTCTTCAATGTAGCTATTATCGAACTGATTTGGCGGCAGCGATATATTATGGATAACCAAAACGGAAATATCTTGTGGGTCTGGGCGTTCATCTTTGTGAGTCGTTGTGATGTGCCGCGCTTGCACAACGCTATGCTGCTTGATGGTTAATCGAGTGGAAATATCAGATGGTGATAATGAGGACAACACAGCAACCCTGTTAAATCTCAGTGAGGTTGGTATTATTTAACGTCACAAGATAAAAGTCGAATCGAATATGCCAAAAGATGGGCCATTGCAGGCCGCACAGACTGACCAAAGCCCAATGGGTAAATGGATGCTAATATTGGCTTGGGCCGCAGGGTTGGGCCTTTTGACCTTATTGTTTCATAAACAACTTGCTCAGCAACTTAATCCTAATATGACGCCACAAAGCCAAACCCGAGGTGAGCGTATCGAGGTACAACTGCAGCAAAATCGATACGGGCATTACGTCACTAGTGGTTTAATCAATGCTCAGCCGGTTGTATTTATGTTGGACACTGGCGCGACTAATGTGTCAATCCCCAGCGCGCTCGGTCCGTCGCTTGGGCTAACGCCCGGTCGTCAAGCTTGGGTGCAAACAGCCAATGGGCGTTTACGCGTCTCACAAACCAGTATTGATGAACTGCAAATTGGCGGTATTGTTTTACGCAATGTCACGGCGCATTTAAATCCCGGTATGATGGGCAATGAGATATTGCTTGGGATGAGCGCGTTGAAACAAGTAGAATTCGCGCAAAGAGGCGACCAGCTAATACTGCGAAGCGATTAACGCTTTGCTCATCGTTAAATTTTCCTATTCATAAATAAAGAGTCAACATGTTACAACACGCAATTCAAGAGGCCGTTAAAGCCGCATTACTCGAAGATTTAGGCGGTCCAGACTGCACCATGGGCGACATTACTGCCAACCTCATCCCTGAACCTCAGCAAATCGTGGTGAACATTATCACGCGTGAAGATTGCGTGCTTGCGGGTAAGGAATGGGTGAATGCGACATTCATGCAGTTGGACGACAATGTTGACATCAATTGGCATGTAGAGGATGCGCAGCACGTTAAAGCAGATACCGTATTGTGTCAGATCAGCGGTAACGCCCGGGTGATTTTGACCGGCGAGCGAACAGCGTTAAACTTCTTACAAACCTTGTCTGGTACTGCCACCGTTGTAGCTGATTATGTACAAGCTTTAGGGGACAGTAACACCAAGCTGCTGGATACCCGCAAAACCCTTCCAGGCATGCGCCTAGCGCAAAAATATGCCGTGACCTGTGGCGGTGGCAAAAACCATCGTATCGGTTTGTTTGATGCATATTTGATTAAAGAGAACCACATTTTGGCCTGTGGCTCTATCGCTAATGCGATAGGAAAAGCGCGTGAAATGCACCCTGATATTCCTGTTGAGGTGGAAGTAGAAAACCTAGAAGAACTCAAACAGGCATTAGATGCGAAAGCGGATATTATTATGCTGGATAATTTCTCATTACAGGACACGCGTCAAGCCGTCGCATTGACCCAAGGTGCGAGTAAATTGGAAGTGTCCGGTAATATCACCAAAGAGCGTATTGCTGAACTTGCACAAGTGGGAGTGGATTACATTTCAAGTGGTGCACTCACCAAACATGTGCAAGCCATTGATTTATCATTGCGCGTGGTCGGTTAATTTTTGATACTGCCTTATTTTTCAATAGGATCTGGTTGGTAATGAGTTAAGTTACTAATTTCATAAACCTAGGTATAGCCCTGCATACTTGTCAGTTGGTCGGGGCGTTCTATACTGAACTGGAATTAACAACACGCCTTGTTACAAAATTGTGACTAGGGCCCAACTTACAAAACATGCACCGAGCAAGTGCAGGAGAGCTCCATGAACACAACTGACATCAATACAGTCGCGACAAAAAAACAAAGCGGTTTTACCTTAATCGAATTAATGATCGTGGTGGCCATCATCGGCATCTTAGCCATGATAGCTCTACCTGCCTATCAAACTTACACCGCAAAAGCCGGCTTCAGTGAAGTGGTGTCAGCCGCTGGCCCAGCTAAAACGGCTGTTGAAATCTGTGTGCAAACCGGTATTCCGGCAAACTGTGATGATCTTGCCGATCAAGCTGGCTGGGCGTCAGGTGAGCTAGTAAACACCGTGGTGATCTCAGGAACAGAAGCAGCTGGATACGTTGTAACTGTCACTCCTAACGCTGATGTGCAGTCTGGTGTTACCGCCGCTCAAACTTATGTGTTAACCGGCACCGTTGCTGCTGGCTCGGTCAACTGGGCTACTTCAGGTGGTTGTATTGCTGCTAACTTATGTTAATTAGCTAATAAAACGAATTTCTGCCCAGCCTCTTGCTGGGCTTTTTCATTTAAGAGAGCGCCCTATGCCAAAAGCCACCACTACCTTTGTATGGAGCGGAGCCAACCGTAAAGGTCAAACTGTGAAAGGGGAGATCAGTGCGGTATCGGTATTAGAGGCAAAAAACCTGTTACGTCGCCAAGGCGTATCGGCTAAGAAAGTCAAAAAGCTCTCAAAGCCTTTCTTTGGTGCTCAGAAAATCAAACCCGTGGACATCAGTATTATCTCTCGGCAAATCGCGACGATGTTAAGCGCTGGGGTCACCTTAATTCAGACCATAGATATGATAGCGGGTGGGCATAACAACCCGAATATGCGCAAAATGTTGGGGGAAATAGGCGGCGAAGTAAAAGCGGGTAATCCTTTTTCAAGTGCGCTGCGCAAACATCCAGAGCAATTTGATGATTTGTATTGCGATTTAGTGTCGACCGGAGAGCAATCGGGTGCCCTTGAAACCATTTACGACAGGATCGCCACGTACAAAGAAAAGGCTGAAGCGTTAAAATCAAAAATTAAAAAAGCCATGTTTTATCCGGTGGCCGTTATTGTAGTGGCCTTTATTGTCACCACCATATTGCTCATATTCGTGGTACCGCAATTTGAAGAAATTTTCAGTAGCTTTGGTGCTGAGTTGCCGGCATTTACTCAGTTTGTGTTGGCTATTTCCCGCTTTTTGCAAGACTACGGTCTGTTCGTGGGGGCTGGCTTAGTGGTAGCGAGTATTGTATTCAGTAAGACTTATAAAAAATCAAAACGATTACGAGACAGCCTAGATGGCAAAATGCTTAAAATCCCTGTGATTGGAGAAATATTAAAAAAAGCCGCGGTGGCGCGCTTTAGTCGCACCTTAGCCACGACTTTTGCTGCGGGCGTTCCCTTAATCGGTGCCCTTGATTCTGCCGCAGGAGCGTCGGGTAATGCGGTGTTTCGGGATGCTATTTTATTCGTTAAAAAAGAAGTCGCTGGCGGTACGCAAATGAATACGGCCATGCGCGCCACGGCTGTATTTCCTGATATGGTGACACAAATGGTTGCTATTGGTGAAGAGGCCGGCGCAGTAGATGATATGCTGAGTAAAATCGCGACGATATACGAAGCAGAAGTCGACGATATGGTGGATGGCCTAACCAGCTTACTAGAGCCTATGATAATGGCCGTGCTTGGGGTGGTGATTGGTGGTTTGATTGTTGCCATGTATTTACCGATATTCGAAATGGGTAATGTCGTTTAAGGAGTAAAAAGGCTGCAACAGCCGTACAATCTGTCCTGAGGCCTAGTTTCGCCTTGCCTTTTCTGGCAAGCTAGCGACCATTAATCGCCTTTAAAAGCTCTGTACAATGGATGCAATTTTTCAGCTGATGGCTGACTCTCTCATTTTTTTCCTCGGTTTTGTTTTTATCATTAGCTTGATGATAGGTAGCTTCTTGAATGTGGT
Source organism: Paraglaciecola sp. QJM3NY_14 (assembly GCF_056173245.1). Taxonomy (NCBI): domain Bacteria; kingdom Pseudomonadati; phylum Pseudomonadota; class Gammaproteobacteria; order Alteromonadales; family Alteromonadaceae; genus Paraglaciecola; species Paraglaciecola sp. QJM3NY_14. Next base: position 3,925,641 of record NZ_CM149664.1, on the reverse strand, counting down.
TATTTATCGCTTACCCATTATGATGGAGCGCAGCTGGAAAGCGGATTTTCACGCGCACTTTGATACTGACACAGCGCTCGAAAATACGCCTAGCAAGACACCTGCTGAGCTTGCAAATTTTAACCTTGTGAAACCTGATTCGACCTGTCCAAACTGCCAGCATAAAATTCGGGCGTGGGAAAATATCCCGGTGCTAAGCTGGTTGTTGCTTAGAGGGAAATGCAGCCAATGTCAAAACGCTATTTCAGTTCGTTACCCTCTTGTTGAGCTAGGCACTGCATTTTGCTCCGTGTGGATAGCCTGGCATTTTGGTTATTCTTGGTCAGCGCTTGCAGCCGTGGTGCTGACTTGGGTCTTAGTTGCGCTGATTTTTATCGATATTGATACCATGTTGTTGCCTGACCAGCTCACGCTACCGTTACTGTGGATGGGATTACTGTTCAGTATTATTAACCCTGACGTAACACCCACAGATTCGATCATAGGGGCGACCACAGGCTATTTAAGTCTTTGGTCTGTGTATTGGGCATTCAAGTTACTCACAGGTAAGGAAGGTATGGGGTATGGAGACTTCAAACTACTGGCTGCGCTTGGTGCTTGGTTAGGATGGCAGTATTTGCCTATCGTTATCCTCATGTCTTCATTGGTTGGCGCTGTTATTGGAATTAGCATATTGACGATTCAGGGCAAGGACAAAGGTCAAGCGATTCCCTTTGGACCGTATTTGGCCATTGCTGGTTGGCTAACCTTGTTATACGGAGATTGGATTTCTGACTATTACTGGCAGTGGGTTGGCATACGATGAGCAACATCATGATAAAAAGATACGAGAAAGCGCTATGAGTAACTATGTTGTTGGGATCAGTGGGGGAATTGGCAGCGGTAAAACGACTGTTACCAACGAGTTCGCCAAGTTAGACGTTGATATTATTGATGCGGATGTGATTGCCAGAGATGTGGTAGCCCCGGGTACCAAAGGTTTGCGCGCCATAATTACTAAATTTGGTACAGGGATTTTAGATCAAGGGCAATGCCTTAATCGGCGCGCACTACGGGAGATAATTTTCAGTGATGAGCAGGCTAAAGCGTGGCTCAATGCGTTACTACACCCCCTAATAAGACAAGAAACCTTGCGTCAAACAATCGAAGCGACGTCAGCCTACTGTATGTTAAGCGTCCCGCTACTGGTTGAAAACGGTAGTTACAAAACTGTCGATAGGGTTCTGATCGTCGATGTGCCCGAGGAAATGCAATTGCAGCGAAGCATGGCGCGGGATAAAGCAGGTGAGACGTTGATCAAGTCCATTATGGCGTCTCAGGCGACTAGGCAACAACGGCTTGAGGTTGCTGATGACGTGATAGATAATAGTGGCAACGAAATCGCGCTGGTAAAACAGGTTGCTAATCTTCATCATAGCTACCTTAAGTACGCTGGCGCTATCGACCAGTCTTGATTTAAGCTGATTATCGACGTTGTATAGCTGTGTCGATGCATTAAATCGAATGATAAACAAATTGGACTTTTTGCTGTCCAACTGTTTACGCTTTTTTTCATACCTACATTCACATAACTTTGAGAGAGTAATGCCCCAAGCCATTTACGAATTTCCGCTCAATGAAAAGGTCAGAACTTATCTGCGCCTAGAGCAACTTTTTCAACAATTAAATCAAGTGAAAGAAGCCACCAAGAGTTGGCAATATATTCAGTTTCTATCTTCATTATTCACTTTGTTAGATTTACTTGAGCGTTTGGATCTTCGCACAGACGTGCTAAAAGATATTGAAATACAAGAAAAAAACCTTGTTCTATGGTCACAACACCCCAACATTGATAACGACGCTTTACAGTCTGCTTTGCAGCAGATATTGCGTTTGCGTGAAGAGCTTAAAAGTGCCAAAAAATTCGGTTCAGATTTAAAAGAAGACCGCTTTCTTGCAGCGATACGCCAACGTTTTTCCATACCTGGAGGCACCTGCAGTTTCGATTTGCCAAGCCTACATTATTGGCTGCAACAGCCTTTTGAGCGAATTCAAGGAGATATCAAAGGATGGATGTCTGACATCGATCTAATCGATCGCGGCTTACAAGTCATTCTGGCATTTTTGCGCGAACGCGGCCGATTTGTACCAATAGAAGCGGCGAAAGGTTTTTACCAAGGCATTGCGGATGATAAAAATGAGCTTATCCGGGTTATCAGTGCAACTGATCAAGGTTACTACCCCATGTTAAGCGGCAATAAATATCGCTATGCGATCCGGTTTATGTTGTTCACACCGAATATGCAGGGCTCAACAACAGTGGACGAACACGTAACGTGCAAGTTGGCCTGTTGTTGACCAGCAACGATTTACGATTTGAAAGAGGAGCCGGTCATGAAGGTGAATTGTCCGTCATGTAAGACATCGGTCGAGTGGCATGAAAGTAGTCCATTTCGACCCTTTTGCAGTAAGAAGTGTCAGCTAATTGATTTAGGTGAATGGGCAGACGAACAAAAAGCGATACCCTGCGGCCCCTCAAAAGACGCAGAAACGTCACAATTACCTGATATAGAAGAGATTGAGGCGATGCTGAGTCAGCAAGGAGACGACTTTTTCAAAGCGTGAGTTTCAACGCAGGAGCATTTAGGCAAAACCTCTTTCTTTAATCGATTAATTAGATTTAGCTGATAGATTTTAATTGTTTTTTATGTTCTTGGTGGTGGGCTATAGTAGCTACATCAAATTGATTAACCCAATAACTAACTGGAGATATTATGTCTAATCCAAATTTTGCAGATAAAACAGGCCAACGTGTTCCTGATGTGACTTTCCCTGTACGTGTGAACGACGAATGGGAAAAACGTACTACAGATGAAATATTCTCAGGAAAAACCGTCGTCGTGTTCTCTTTACCTGGTGCATTTACGCCGACTTGTTCATCTACTCACTTACCGCGTTACAACGAACTGGCGAAAGTGTTTAAAGCCAACGGTGTAGATGAAATAGTATGTGTTTCTGTAAACGATACATTCGTGATGAACGCATGGGCGCAAGACCAAGAAGCGCAAAACATCAGCTTATTACCAGATGGTAACTGTGAATTTACTGACGGCATGGGCTTGCTTGTTGATAAAGCAGACCTTGGGTTTGGCAAACGCAGCTGGCGTTACTCTATGCTGGTAAAAGACGGTGTGGTAGACAAGATGTTCATCGAACCGGATTTACCAGGCGACCCGTTTGAAGTATCTGATGCTGATACCATGCTTGAGTACATTGCTCCAAATGCGGCTAAACCCGCTCCTGCAGCAATTTTCACTAAACCTGGTTGTCCTTTCTGTACCAAAGCAAAAGCTTTGTTAACAGAAAAAGGTTACGAGTTTGAAGAACTTGTGATGGGCAAAGAAATTACTTTCACTGGTATGAAAGCTATTTCAGGTAACGATACTTGGCCGCAGGTGTTCATCAATGGTCAGCACATCGGTGGTAGCGATGAATTGGCAGAATTTTTTAACAAATAAACTTATCGCAATATAAATACTGTAAGGGCTAACCATGTTAGCCCTTTTTTATGGGCGAGAAAAATGCCACCCGTGGTAATCGATGGCACTGCCAGCTATGATAAGGTCAAAATTTATTAGACAGACACCTATTTTATGTCATTTAAGCGATTGGTATTTAGACCATTATTAACTCTCACTCTTATATTACTAACTGTATCGCAAGCTAACGCTACCGTCACCGCTGGTTTAGCCAAGTTTGATCAGCTTTATCAAAACCAACTAGGCCAGATAATATCTTGTTCAAGTCAGCCATCGCATCGTCATAAGGTGTGCTCTTCGCTGCTAAAAAATGAAGGTAACGCCCCGTTCGTTTTGCATCACGGTGACAAAACCCAAAAGGTGTTTGTGCTTTTTCATGGACTCAGTGATTCACCTTTTTTCTTAACGACGATTGCCCAGTCGCTATACGATCAGGGCTACAACGTGTTGGTTGCTCTACTGCCTGGTCATGGTAAAAAAGAGGCTGATGCAGACATGCAAGATCCTGAATTGGCGGCGCGTTGGCATGATAATGTACAAAATATGATTGGCTTAGCACCGGAGTTTGGCACTGATTTATATATCGGCGGATTCTCTACTGGTGGTGCGCTGGCTGCGCAATATGTGCTGGAAAACCCAAATGAAGCAACAGGATTACTGCTGTTTTCTGGGGCGTTAGCGCTAGATCCAAGTGTTGAGACCATGGCCAATATTTGGGGCATAAAGTGGTTGGCCAAAACGCTAGATGGTGATTATCAAAGCGTTGGGCCGAATCCTTTTAAATACCCTAGTGTGGCGCGTTATTCGGCGTTTCAGTTAACGGACGTTATATTCTCAGTTCGCGACTTGATAGAACAACAAAAGCCGCTGGATATTGCTCTTTTTGCGGCGCACTCTGAGGCGGATAACACCACGCCCATCTCCGGCGTGAAAGACCTGATAGCATACAATAAAGGTAAGAGCATTTTATTTTCCATTGAGAATGATTTAGATGTTTGTCACGCGGATTTGGTGGTAAATAACGAGCAAATCCAGCAAATGGACTTTGATGAAAGCCAAGTGACTGAAATTCTGCCGTGCAGTGTGCCAAAAGCAAATCCGAAACACCAAAAAATGCTTGGAGCCCTTCAAGCGTTCATAAGCAAACAATAGCGCAGTGTAGGCCTTATGGATAATGAGGCCTGAAAGCCGCTAGCAAAATAAATTGATAGCTTTCGCGCGCTTATATCCCAATATCAATGAACAAAATGATCCGCCAGCACACTGCGTATTAATCTAAGCACAGGTCTTACTTGCGGATATCTTATTATGTACACCTTATATGGTTCAGAAGTCTCATTGTATACGGGCAAAATTCGCGCGTATCTTAAATTTAAGCAATTACCTTTTACCGAAGAGCTATCCACCGTCAAGGTGTACAAAAATATCATTCGCCCTCAGACAAAAGTGGCGTATATTCCTGTTGTAAAAACACCGCAAGGGCAGTACTTACAAGATACCGCACGTATTATCGATCATCTAGAGGGGCAGCATAGCGAGCGTTCTATTACACCTACAGCACCAAAACAGCACTTGGTCAGTGAGTTGTTCGCGTTGTGGGGAGATGATTGGTTAGTGATCCCAGCTATGCATTATCGTTGGAATAAAGACAACTTTCCTTTTATTTACCAAGAGTTCGGGCGGGTCGTTGCTCCTAAAGCCCCTGGCTTCATTAGAGCGTATTTCGGTAAAAAACTGGCTAAAAAGTTCAGTGGTTTTGTGCCGGTTCTGGGAATTACACCTCATTCTATTCCCAGTATCGAAGCGTGGTATGAAAAAACAGTGTTGCATCATTTGAATGAGCATTTCGCCACGCATAAATACCTGCTCGGCTCTCGCCCATGTGTGGGAGATTTTGGGTTGATGGGGCCATTATACGCCCACTTATATCGCGACCCAGCCCCAGGTAAATTAATGAGAAAAATTGCACCGAATGTGGCCGCATGGGTAGAGCGAATGAACAAACCAGAAGTAGAGCTTGGTGAGTTTCTGCCGGATGATGACATTCCTAAAACCTTGCTGCCCCTGATCCAGAACATGTTTGAACAGCAGTGGCCTGTACTTAAGAGCACGGTTTCAGCACTCAGTGAATGGCGAGAGGCTAATCCCCATGAGCATTTTATTCCGCGCAGTATTGGTCAACATAGTTTTTCAATTAACCAAGTGTCGGAAAGCCGTGCGATATCAAGTTTTCATCAATACAAGTTACAAAGAGTGCTAAACACATACCAGCAGTTAAGCGCTTCGGAAAAAGAAAACGTCAACGTTTTTTTAGCGAGTGTAAAAGCTGATAACTATCTGCAGATGACAGTGAAAGACATGGTGACGATGGAGCATAATAAGTTGGTTTTTGCCTAAGATTGAGTGAGCTGTACAAGTCTAATGATGGGTTGCTGGGCTGTTTTTTAGCTATAGTCATAAACTGGCACAGCCCTGAGTCAATTTGGCGTTATATAGGAATAGTTAATTCAAAGCGCACGCCGCCGTTGACACTGGTGTGGCAATCGATTGTCCCTTTTAAAAACTTGACGACTAAGTTGTAGCAAATATGCATGCCAAGGCCGTTTTCACTATTTTTATCAACAAGGCTGAAATAGGGCTTGTATAAATTGCTAACGCTCGTTGGCTCCATGCCCTGACCGTCATCAATGTAGACAATATGCAAGCATGGCCGATCCTCGATATATGTGTTGCTCGCATGAATGGTAATCTTTCCAGCCTGATTATCTGTATAAGCATGTTCCACTGAGTTGATAATGAGGTGGGTCAGTACTTGCCCAATTGCGCCGGCATGACAAACAACAGACAAATCACTCGGTATATCCAAACATACTCTGTGGCGGGTGGTTTTTAATCTGGGCTTGAGTGATAGCAATACTTCAGTCAAATAATGACAAAAGTTGATTTCACGCTTACTGCGTTGGTGCTGGTCTTGCACCAATTGGGTAAAACTCCCCATCAGTTGGTCAGCTCGCAGCACATTGCGCTTGATGATACCGAGTGCGGTGCGAGAGTCTTGATGAAACTGCTTTAGCTCAGATTTTTTCAGTAAATTGTTTGCTAATTTCTGCTCACAACGCTCATTGCCCGTTTCCACATGCGATGCGGCCGTCAAAGCAGCGCCTAAAGGGGTGTTCATTTCATGAGCGAGGCTTGAAAGCATAGTGGTCAACGCAGTCGCGCTCTCCATTTCGACGAGTTGCTCTTGAACATGATCCCGTTGATACAGCGCTTTTTGTAGCACGAGCTTCGATTCATCTATCTCTTGTTGTTGCTGAGCGATTTGCATGGCTTGGGTTTTTTTAAGTGAGCGTAGCTGGCGTGTATTGGCTTCATTGTGCATAAGCTGGCAAAGCGCTGAGCAGAGTATATCTATGCGCGCTTGTTGCATTTTCGACACTGTTGTATTGGCAATATTAAATGCACTCACCACAGCTAAGAGTTCATTTGAATGGGTGACAACTGGAAGGGCAATGCAATTATCGATTGATAGCTTCTGTGTATCCTGATGCAAGGCTGCCCAATTCGCATCTGCACTTATATTAGCGATGAGTTCTGTCTGCACGTGGGATAATACGCTGTGGGGCAAGCTTTTAGCTTGGGTACCATTTAGGGCTAATATGGCATTTAATAACGTATCAGGTGTGGACAAGTTCAATGCCACAGATACGCTGTTGTTCAGCTCTGTGCGCCACAGAACTAGATATTGGCTGTTCAAGGTTTCTTGAAATAACGTCCCCAGGGTATGTACAGCACTTGATGTTTCACCAAGCAACGCTGCTAGTACATCTGACTTAAAGCTATCAATGCTCAAGCGTGTGCGCTCTGCAAAATGTGCTGTCATGCACTGGGTCATACCTCGACGTTTGGGCTTTTTATCGCACACCTTCAATTTAATGTTGGCGGCTTAAGCCTCTTTATTATGGGGGAACAGTCACGTTGACTTTTGCTTAGCCTCAAGCTTCAGTCAATATTTGCCTAACTGAGATGCTCAAAATAGCAACAAAAGTTGGCCAAGTATATATAGTTGTCAGGTTTATAGATCGCCGTAAATTGCTTGTAAGGCACTGATAGCAGTGATTGCGGCGGTTTCAGTACGCAGTACCCTTGGGCCTAATTGAACGGTTTGAAACCCGCCTTGTTCGGTCTGATAAAGCTCCTGATCGGAAAACCCACCTTCCGGACCTATTAGCAAACGTACGCCATCTTTGCCAACGCTGGTATGACGAAAGCTTTTCTCGGCTCTAGGGTGCAGGGTTAAGCGCAATGCTTGCGTAGATTGGTTAACCCAGCTTTGAAAATCCACCGGCATATGCAAAACGGGCAAGACGTTACGGCCGCACTGTTCACACGCCGCAATAATAATTTTTTGCCACTGTGCATGTTTCTTCTGCCAACGTTGCTCATCGAGCTTCACACCGCAGCGCTCTGTGATGAGTGGTGTTATTTCTGTGACGCCTAACTCAACCGACTTTTGCAGCACCCAATCCATTCTGTCGCCACGTGATACGCCTTGGCCTAAGTGAATGCTTAAAGGTGATTCAAGACTCATGCTGAGCTTAGCGTCGATTTGTACACGCACCTTACGCTTGGAAACATCGATAAATTCACCGCTGTACTCATTGCCATCACCGTTAAACAGGACGACAGGCTGGCCAACCTTGGAACGCAATACGTTGGCGACATGATTACTGGCGTCAGGGGTTAATGACAATTCTTGGTCTGGATGAAGGGTATCAGGATGATAAATTCTGGAGATTCGCATAGTTCAAACAATTAGTCGGTTTGCAGCTATGGTATCAAGGTCTCTTGGAATTAGGAAAGTGTATTAGAAACGTGAACTAGAAGAGGGAAACACAAATGTGAAGTAAAGTTAGTTTGGGGTCATTAAATCGTGTCTAACATATAGAACAATACTCGATAGGGGGTTCAAGCCTATCGAGTATTAGATTTAGTTTACTTCTGCTACCTTACCAGTATCTATTGATGACGCCTGAGCTATGGCGTTAGCCCCCTTGCGTGCATATTTAGTATTCTTACCCGTGTCTTTAAATAACGAATAAGCAAATAGAACTGCTACGATAGTCGCGAGTATTACGAGTAGCAACATTTTCAATTCCTTTAAAAATATTATGCCAAATCGATTAAGTCGACGAGGCCAGTATACCACCAACAGCAAAGTGTGTTCAAAGAATAAACTTTTCGCCTTTATGTCTTACAACTAAAGGGTAGTAGCCGAAAGTTGTAAGCAAAAACAATATATTTATTAAAAATTACAGGTATATTAAGCCAGCGTAAAAAAGCACTGGCTTTGTATTATTTAATCAATATGTAATATTAAATAGTACCTGCACAGATATGCTGGGCGTGATGGTAGAGGATTCGGAGTAACCATCGAAAAATAATGAAATAAATGGAGAAATACATGTTTGAATTCGACTCAGAACAAATGTCACAAATGATGGACACTTACGTTATTCCTTGGGGAATTAATATCGTAATGGCTATCTTGATCTACATCGTTGGTAAAATAGTTGTTGGCATCATCGTTAACTTGTTTGGCAAGGTAATGAAGCGCTCTAAATACGACGATATGTTAGTAAATTTCATCAAAGCGATATTGAACGCCATTCTGATGTTGTTCGTTATCATCGCATCATTGAACGAACTAGGTGTTGATACTACCTCGCTTGTCGCGATTTTAGGTGCTGCTGGTTTAGCCATTGGTTTATCTTTACAAGGTTCACTACAAAACTTTGCTGCAGGCGTAATGTTACTTGTATTTCGTCCATTTAAAGCGGGTGACTTTGTTGAAGCGGGTGGAGCTGCAGGTGTGGTTAAGAGCATCAGTATTTTCACTACCATCATGACCAGTGGTGATAACAAAGAAATTATCGTACCTAACGGCCAAATATACAGTGGCACCATCACTAACTACTCTGCAAAAGAAACGCGCCGTGTAGATATGGTTGTTGGTATCGGCTATGACGCTGACCTTAAGCGCGCTAAAGAAGTATTGAAAGAGCTAGCAGCTGCTGACCCACGCATTCTTCAAGATCCAGCGCCGACTATTGCTGTCGCTGAACTTGCTGATAGCAGCGTTAACTTTGTGGTACGTCCTTGGGTGAAATCTGCTGATTTCTGGGGTGTTAAATTCGATTTTACCGAAGCGGTTAAATTACGTTTCGACCAAGAAGGTATTTCAATTCCATTCCCACAAATGGATGTACACCTTCACAAAGACGCAGAATAATTTCTAAAGTCTTACAAAAATGCCGCTTTAAAGCGGCATTTTTTTTGTCTGTTATTTGTATGACTAAGTTGATTACGTCTTACATTGGGGACGGTCTTTAGCCTGCTGATATAACGCAAGGGCCGGTCCCATATTTTCACCTAACTTTTCGATTCTGCTTTGCGGGGCAGGGTGGGTAGACAGCATCTCTGCCTGACGATTATCACCACTCGCTTTATCCATGTTCTGCCATAGGTTAACCGATTGCTTTGGGTCAAAGCCTGATTGTGCCATTAACTGTAAGCCAATTAAGTCCGCTTCGGTTTCATGTGTGCGGCTAAAAGGCAGTTGTACGCCTACTTGCACGCCCATACCGATAGCGGCCATTATCATATTGTTATTGGCGATTTGATTGGCTTGCAATAATTGATTGGTTGCTTCCATGCCAATACCTATCAAGGTACTGCTCGACATCCGCTCATTACCATGGTCAGCGATAACGTGTCCCACTTCATGGCCAATTACCGCAGCTAACTGATCTTGATTTTCAGCGACATCAAGTAATCCCGTGTACACACCAATCTTGCCCCCTGGAAGCGCGAATGCGTTGACTTGCGGGTCATCGAAAACCACCAATTCCCATTCACCAGAGAATACTGATTTCGGTACATGCTTGGTGATGGCATCCGCTACGCAAGACACAAATTTATTGGTGACTTGGGTATTAGAGACTTTCTGCTCTGATTTCATGCCATCAAATGTCTGCTGGCCCATGTTAGCTAGCTGATCAGAGGAATAAAGCTTAAGTTGGTTGCGCCCTAATGGTGATTTAGCACAGCTCGTCAATAGTAACGTGGATACACAGACGGCGGTGAACACTTTGCTAAGTGAAAATGTCATGGCGTACTTCCTGTAAAGTAATGTAAAGGGAATAGGGTGATACTACCTTGTTATATCGACAGGGTTAATAGATGTCCCTAGTTTAGGGCGACGATAGCCAAAAAAAAACGTATCAAGCACTTGCCGATACGTTTTTTGTGTCACTGGATTAGTCCTCAAGATGCTAGTCAGCACCTGATCTTTTCAATTATAGGTTTGCAGCAGCGCGCAAAGCGTTCGCTTTATCTGTTTTCTCCCAAGGGAACTCTTCACGGCCAAAGTGACCGTAGGCGGCGGTGGCTTGATAAATTGGACGTTCCAAATCAAGCATTTTAATTAGGCCGTATGGGCGAAGTTCAAAGTGTTCGCGCACCAAGGAGGTTAACACTTCATCAGAGACTTGCCCTGTTCCAAAGGTTTCAACATTAATGGATGTTGGCTCGGCAACACCAATTGCGTAAGAAATTTGAATTTCACAACGCTTTGCTAAACCAGCCGCCACTATGTTTTTGGCCACGTAGCGCCCGGCGTATGCAGCACTGCGGTCAACTTTTGACGGATCTTTACCAGAGAACGCACCGCCACCGTGACGTGCCATACCGCCGTAGGTATCAACGATAATTTTACGTCCTGTTAGCCCACAATCACCCATTGGGCCACCAATCACAAAACGGCCTGTTGGGTTAATAAAGTATTTAGTTTGCGCTGTTAACCATTTAGCAGGTAAAACCGGCTTAATGATCTCTTCCATCACCGCTTCACGTAATTGCTCAGTGGTCACGGAATCACAGTGCTGGGTTGATAGCACAACGGCATCTATACCCACGGGGACGTTATCTTCGTACACGAAAGTAACTTGGCTTTTTGCATCAGGGCGTAGCCAATCCAATTGGCCGCTTTTACGAATTTCAGCTTGGCGTTTCACTAAACGATGAGCGTAAGTGACTGGAGCTGGCATCAGTACGTCAGTTTCATCACTGGCGTAACCAAACATAAGTCCTTGGTCGCCAGCGCCTTGATCTTCTGGGCGAATGCGGTCAACACCTTGATTAATATCAGGTGATTGTTTACCAATAGCGTTCAATACCGCACATGAGTCGGCGTCAAAACCCATATCTGAATGGGTGTAGCCTATTTCACGAACGGTATTGCGTGTTAGCTCTTCAATATCCACCCAAGCATTAGTGGTGACTTCACCGCCCACCATGACCATGCCGGTTTTTACGTAGGTTTCACAGGCTACGCGAGCCTTCGGGTCTTGCTTTAGAATTGCATCGAGTACCGCGTCAGAGATTTGATCCGCGATTTTATCTGGGTGCCCTTCGGAAACCGACTCGGAGGTAAAAAGATGCTTAGCCATGTTGGATCCTTATCAAATGAAAATGGTTTAACGAATATAGTGACATTTTACTGATTAAGATCAAAAATACCAGTCTTTACTTCTAGACGTCCAAACGGCTGGGCGTAAACGAACCGTTCCAGTAAAAAAAGTCAACCGCAAATGGAGTTTCGTTAGGTTTTGTCGTTGCAGTTAGGCGAGGCGTAAGCCAGAATGTAGCGCTATATCGGTCGCTATTTTACATTTTCGATGAGTTTTTAACAGCGAGCGTCAACCAGTCATTAATAATCAGGAGACCACATGCCTTCACGTCAACAACTCGCTAACGCAATACGTGCGCTTAGTATGGATGCAGTACAACAGGCTAATTCAGGACACCCAGGCGCCCCAATGGGCATGGCGGATATAGCCGAAGTATTGTGGAACGATTTTTTAAAGCACAATCCGGCGAATCCAAACTGGGCTAACCGCGATCGCTTTATTATGTCTAACGGCCACGGTTCGATGTTAGTTTACTCATTGTTGCATTTGACCGGTTATGAGTTACCCATTGAAGAGTTGAAAAACTTCCGTCAATTGCATTCTAAAACACCAGGCCACCCAGAGTATGGCTACGCGCCAGGCGTTGAAACAACCACTGGCCCACTAGGTCAAGGCATCAGTAATGCAGTCGGTATGGCGATTGCTGAGAAAATGTTGGCAGCGCAATTCAACCAAGAAAAATTCGATATCGTTGACCATTTCACTTATTGCTTCTTAGGTGATGGCTGTTTGATGGAAGGTATTTCTCATGAAGCCTGCTCACTTGCTGGAACATTAGGTCTTGGCAAGTTAGTGGCATTTTGGGATGACAACGGTATTTCTATCGATGGTCACGTAGAGGGTTGGTTTACTGATAATACCCCTGCACGTTTTGAAGCTTATGGTTGGCATGTTATTGCCGATGTTGATGGCCACGACCCACAAGCGATTAAAGCGGCAGTTGAAACGGCGAAAGCCAATACCACTCAACCGACGTTGATATGCTGTAAAACCGTTATCGGTTTCGGTTCTCCAAATAAATCAGGTAGCCATGATTCACACGGCTCACCATTAGGTGCAGATGAAATCACTGCGACCCGCGAATTCTTAAAATGGCCATATGGGGCATTTGAAATTCCGGCAGACATCTACGCAGGTTGGGATGCAAAAGCGTCAGGTTCTGATTTAGAGCAAGCATGGAATGAAAAATTCGCTGCTTACGGGAAAGCCCATCCTGAATTAGCCGCTGAATTAACACGTCGTCTAAACGGTGATTTACCAGCTGATTTCGCTGAAAAAGCCCAAGCATTCGTTGAGCAATCTCAAGAGAAAGCTGAAAACGTAGCGAGTCGTAAGTCGTCACAAAACTCTATCGAAGCATTCGCTGGGATCATGCCTGAAATTTTAGGTGGCTCGGCAGATTTGGCTGGTTCAAATCTAACGCTTTGGTCAAAATCTAAAGGCGTCACAGCGGACGATGCCAGCGGTAACTATTTATACTACGGTGTGCGCGAATTCGGCATGAGCGGCATCATGAATGGTATTGGTTTGCACGGTGGTTTCCGTCCATTTGGTGCCACCTTCCTGATGTTTATGGAATATGCACGCAATGCAGTGCGTATGGCTTCTTTGATGGGGATTCCAAATATCTTTGTTTATACCCATGACTCGATTGGTCAGGGCGAAGATGGCCCAACTCACCAGCCTATCGAGCAATTAGCAAACTTGCGTTTAACGCCTAATTTAGCCACATGGCGCCCTTGTGACGGTGCTGAAACAGCCGTTGCATGGAAATCTGCGCTAGAGCGTAAAGATGGCCCAAGTGCATTGGTGTTTAGCCGTCAAGGTTTGCCTGGTCAAACGCGTAACGCTGAACAACTCGCTAACGTAGCTAAAGGGGGTTACATCCTCAAAGATAGCGATGGCGAGCCTCAAGTCATTTTGATTGGTACCGGTTCTGAAGTCGGTGTTGCTATGGATGCAGCTGAGCAATTAGCTGCCAAAGGCGTTGCTGTGCGCGTTGTGTCTATGCCAAGTACCTCGGTGTTTGACCAACAAGATGCGGCTTATCGCGAATCTGTATTGCCGCGCGCAGTGACTGCACGTGTAGCCGTTGAAGCTGCTCACGTCGATTACTGGAGCAAGTATGTTGGTCTTGATGGTGCAGTCGTCGGAATGTCTACTTTTGGTGAGTCTGCACCGGGTGGCGTACTACTCAAGCACTTCGGTATCACAGCTGATGCCGTGGCTGAGAAAGCACAAGGTTTATTGAATTCTTAGGAAATGGCTTCCAGTTGAAACAATAAAACTATAATCTAAGGCGCTTTCGAGCGCCTTAGCTATTTTAGTGACGCACTTTTTACGTTTTAAATTGCGTTTTAAATTGCGTTTTAAATCATGTTGCAAATAGTGTTTTAAATTTCAGTAAGAGCCAAATGATACGAGTAGCAATTAACGGTTTTGGTCGTGTTGGTCGCAACGTATTACGTGCGTTATACGAAACAGGGCAAAACAAGCAAATACAAATTGTGGCGATCAATGAACTCGCCGAGCCCGAGGGCGTCGCACATCTATTAAAATATGATACTGCGCATGGGCGTTTCCGTTTTCCTGTGGTGCTAGACAACCAACAGCTTGTGGTTGCTGGTGACCATATCACTTTATTGCAGCAAGAAAATATTCACGACCTGCCTTGGGCGCAACTTGATATTGATGTAGTTCTTGAGTGTACCGGTGTCAATAATGAGCGGGTTCACGGCGAACAACATATCGCTCAAGGGGCGAAAAAAGTGTTGTTTTCTCAGCCCTGTGGCCCAGATGTTGATGCAACGATTATTATGGGGATCAACGAGGAATCTCTTAAAGCTAGCGACAGCATAGTATCTGCGGGTTCATGTACGACCAACTGCATCGTCCCTGTCATTCAAGTACTCGATGAAGCATTTTCAGTTTCAAGTGGCACCATCACGACTATCCATTCATCCATGCACGATCAACAAGTGATAGATGCTTACCACCCAGATTTACGCCGAACTCGTGCCGCTAGCCAATCAATTATCCCAGTGGACACCAAATTAGCCCGGGGAATAGAGCGGGTTTTACCTAAGTTTGCAGGCAAATTCGAAGCAATCGCTGTGCGCGTGCCGACCATTAACGTTTCTGCAATGGATTTAAGCGTAACCCTTGATGCCAAAGTGACTATCGATGACGTGAACCAAGCGTTAAAAACGGTAAAAAATGGGCGTTTGAATGGTATTTTAGATTTTACTGAAGAGCCTTTGGTGTCAGTGGATTTCAACCACGACGCACATTCTTGCATCGTGGATGGCACTCAAACGCGAGTGAGCCACAAGCAACTGGTTAAATTACTGGTGTGGTGTGATAACGAATGGGGGTTTTCAAACCGAATGATTGATATTGTACTCGTCATGAACACCTTATCGCTGGGCAAGACGGGCAAATGATTTTGGTCGCGGCAATTGAGAGTGCATTTTTGCACCTAGCACGCGTAACCCGGAACACAACGAGTTTACAGATTACATTTTTTAATTAGCAATTCACGTTTAACACATCAAATGGGGAAAATATGTCAATAATTAACATGACTGATTTAGATTTAGCAGGAAAGCGCGTACTTATTCGTCAGGATCTGAACGTACCTGTCAAGGGCGGAAAAGTCACTTCCGATGCGCGTATTAAGGCGTCTTTAGGCACACTTAAACATGCACTTGAAGCCGGTGCCAAGGTCATGGTTATGTCTCATTTAGGTCGCCCCACAGAAGGTGAGTACGACAGTGCATTCTCATTGCAGCCCGTGGTTGATTATCTTAATGACGTTCTAGAGTGCTCAGTAAGCCTAGCGACTGATTATTTAAACGGTGTTGATGTGAAAGCCGGCGAACTGGTCGTTCTTGAAAATGTACGTTTCAATGTAGGCGAAAAGAAAGACGATGAAGCGCTTTCTAAGCAATACGCCGCGTTATGTGATGTATACGTAATGGACGCTTTTGGCACTGCGCATCGTGCACAAGCCTCAACTCATGGCGCGGGCAAATTCGCTCCTGTTGCCTGCGCTGGCCCGCTACTAGCGGGTGAACTAGAAGCACTAGGTAAAGCATTGCACAATCCTGCGCGTCCAATGCTGGCGATTGTTGGCGGCTCTAAAGTGTCAACCAAGTTAACCGTACTTGAATCTTTATCTAATAAAGTGGACCAGCTTATTGTGGGTGGCGGCATCGCCAATACCTTTATTGCCGCCACTGGCAACAACGTGGGTAAATCCTTGTATGAAGCTGATTTAATCCCTGAAGCGAATCGTTTATTAGCGGCGGCAAAAGATGCAGGTGGGAATATCCCTGTGCCTGTTGATGTTGTCACGGGCAAGGAGTTCTCAGAGCAAGCACAAGCAACACTCAAGGCCGTTAGTGACGTAGCAGACGATGATATGATTTTTGATATCGGGCCACAGACTGCCACTGAGCTGGCAGAGTTGATCAAAAACGCCGGAACAATCGTCTGGAATGGCCCTGTAGGGGTATTCGAATTTGACCAGTTTGGAGAGGGCACAAAAGCCATTGCTATGGCAATTGCACAAAGTAATGCATTTTCTATTGCTGGCGGTGGTGATACGTTAGCAGCAGTAGACAAATATGGTATCGAAGATAAGATATCGTATATCTCTACCGGTGGTGGCGCATTTTTAGAATTTTTAGAAGGTAAAGCGCTACCGGCTGTGACTATGTTAGAAGCGCGCGGCGCGTAATTTACTTGATAATTTGATCAGCGCGTAAACAAAGAGCGCGAACAAGAAATTTAAGAGCAAGAAATTCAATAATAAGAAAAGCAAAAGCTTTCATTAACCTTTGTAACCTACTAGCCGGTTTACCCCCGGCTCACAACACAATTAAGGAGTGTTGCTCATGGCATCACAAGCACAATTGGATATGCTAAAAAAAATAAAAAGCGACAATGGATTTATCGCGGCCCTTGACCAAAGTGGAGGCAGTACGCCTAAAGCTTTGCGTTTATATGGTGTTGAAGAAACTGAATATAGCAATGATGATGAGATGTTCACTCAAGTTCACTTGATGCGAACTCGCATAGTCACGAGCCCTGCCTTTAATGGTAAGCGTGTACTGGGCGCTATATTATTTGAAAATACATTAGATCGTGAAATTGACGGTAAATCATCTGCGCATTTTTTATGGCAGGAAAAGAACGTTGTTCCGTTTTTGAAAGTAGATAAAGGCTTACTGGATGAAGAGAACGGCGTTCAGTTAATGAAGCCTATCGCTGATTTAGACAACTTGTTGGCTAAAGCAAATGCACAAGATGTGTTTGGCACCAAAATGCGCTCAGTGGTCAAGCTGGCTAACAAAGCAGGTATTGATGCCATTGTTGCTCAACAGTTTGAAGTGGGTAAGCAAATTTTAGCTGCCGGGTTAATGCCGATAATCGAACCAGAAGTTGATATTAACAGCCCAGAAAAAGCACAAGCAGAAGCATTGTTGAAAGCGGCTATCTTAGCCGAACTTGATGGCTTGAATGCCGATCAAACGGTGATGCTCAAGCTGACTCTACCTGAAGAAACTAATTTTTACAGTGAGTTAGTTGAGCACCCTAAAGTGTTGAAAGTGGTAGCCCTCTCAGGTGGTTACAATCGTCAAGAAGCCAACCGTCGTTTGTCAGAGAATAAAGGCATTATTGCTAGCTTCTCGCGCGCACTAACAGAAGGCGTGAGTGCTAAGCAATCAGACGAAGAGTTTAACGCGACGCTAGATGACGCTATTGAAGGTATTTATCAAGCATCAGTTAGCTGATAACGTGCTGAATGTGTTTATGAAAACCAAGCTTAGTGCTTGGTTTTTTTGTATTTGAATTGTTTCTATATAGCAAAATAGTGTCTATACCTTTGCCTAGTAGATTTACCCTCTACACTTGCTATTATATGGGTAGCCTATCTTCGTTTTGTTAATTAAAGATAAAATTATGTTTATCAACCGCTTACAGAAAATGGTGCGCGTTATATGCAAGTAACGTTGCCTCTGCCATTATATAAAAAATTGTCAGTTACATTCAGGGTAGAGCCTGGTTGTTTAGGGCCTGATGGGGTTGAGCATATTGAGGGTTTTTGTCAGTTTGCTAAGCAGCAAGTGGCTAAATTGCATAGTGACTTTGTGCGCTGGCGTATCATACCTCGATACGACAAAAGTTTGCCTGAAACCGAATATAAAACCAATAATAAGCGTCTTGATCACAAAAAAGCGACCCAATATTTACGGGTTTTTGAGCAAGAGTTAGAGACGTTTGAAGAGCACTTTCACGACAAACTAGCCGAGTTGATTGATCAATATTTGGGGCGTTAAGCGTCCAGTAGCCACTGTTTTTCCACCGCTATATCCACTTGGCTTAATACATACTCCCATAGCTTAGGCGCAATATCTTGCAAATAGGTATTTCGTTTAAGCACTTGGCTTTTCTTAACGTGATTTACCTTCCAACTGCCACCTTGATTACTCATGTTCTGCAACACAGGCAAGACTCTGTCCATGCCTTTGGCGAATCTTGCATCTGCGGTTTGGGCTTGCTCAAATTCGAGCCACATATCTAACATGCTTTGCCCTATATGCTTGGGTAACAGGCCGAAGATACGTTTGGCAGCTTCCTGTTCTTTTTGTTCTTGCGCTTGATGATCTTGCTCGTCTGCAAAGGCAAATAAATCCCCAGCGTCTATTTCAACAATATCGTGAATAAGCAGCATTTTAGTCACGCGTAATATATCTACGGGCTCGTCCGCGTATTCCACCATAACGTTTGCTAACAGTGCAATGTGCCAACTGTGCTCGGCGCTATTTTCTTGACGATTATCGTCGGCTTCAACAACCGTCTTGCGATACACCGCTTTAAGTTTGTCTATTTCGAGCATAAAAGAGATTTGAGCAGAAAGGTCGTGCATGTTTTGGGAGATCCTAAATATGGAAAGCGGCAACAGCGAAATGCGTGTTGCCTTGTTGGTACTTAAAGTTCGCTGGTGTCGTTTCGATCTGCGATTTTTTTCAAGTTTTCGTGAATTTTAAACAGCACGATCAGTAGTTCGCACCAGATTCGGGCACCCACTGCGCCCGCGATGAGTATCCCAGCACCAGCGAAAAAACCACCGCCGTAAGAATTAAACATGGTGCCTACGCCTGATACTACAGCTGCAAGCAGCATCAACCAGTAAACAACGGTGATGATTTTTGGGGTGAGCATGGAGTCGAAGAAAAAAAGATCTTTCATTGTATAGCTTCCTTGTTATGTATATTAGAAACGCAGTTCAACTGCGAAGTTCCACATTGCTCTCACAATGTGACAGCAATACTATAAGATATTTTTATTAACTAATACAATAGGTTATGCCTGATAGGTCAGCATCTTACCTAAACCACTGATATTCAAGCAGGTGTTATTCGTAGCGCAATTGTAGGTCTACAGCGTGTAGATAGCGCTCTTCGGTTGCCAGATCCGCACTAAAAATAGGCTTATTCTCAAGCCAACCTTCGGGGAAGGTTAGCCGTATGCTGTTTGCTTTCACTTTTACGTTAATGGGGGGAAGTATGTCGTCTTGACGCTTAATGTTTAGCAGCACTGCTAAGCGTAAAATGGCGATTAATTTGTGCACTTGCTCTGCTGGATGTTGGGTGAAATCTGCAATCTCGCTTGGGCGAATTTTTTTACGGTAGTAACGCACTAATGTGGCTATCAATGTTTGTTGCTCTTGATTAAAGCCAGGTAGGTCTATGTGCTGCAAAATATAGGCAGAATGGCGCTGGGTACCGTGAGTGTTGATTTGCAGGCCCACTTCGTGAAGCAGTGCCGACCAACCTAACATGCTTTTGAGCTCTTTGGTGGCAATATTCCAGCTGTCTTTACATTGTTGATAAATGTCCATAGTGACACTGTGAACTCGTCTAGCTTGTTCAATATCAACATCGTAACGCGTCGCAAGACTCTCAGCAGAGCGCTGGCGTACGTCAGGGTGGGTCAACTGGGTTTCCATTTCATATAAGACCCCTTCGCGCAATGCCGCTGAAGAGAACACCATATGGTCTATATTCAAGCTCTTGAATATGGCAATCAAGATTGCCAAACCCGCCGCAAAAACAGGCTTACGATCTTCACTCATTTGGCTGATGTTAAGTTTATCTAGCGTGCCTGCATCACAGCTGATTTTCACTAAACGGGTAAGTTGTGACAAGGTAACTTTACCTTCGGTGGATTTCACACTGTCATTTTGCGCGATCTGAATGATGTTGCGGATGGTGCCAGAGGTGCCAATACAGCTTTTCCAGCCCGCGCGTAAGTACGCTTTGTCGATCATTTCTAGTTCTTGCTGAGCGGCGGTAATAGCACGCTCGAAAGACTTGTTTTTCAGCTCATTGTTTTTGAAAAACTTCTTAGTGTAACTGACACAGCCCATTTGTAAGCTGCGCAACATTTTAGGCTCAAACCCTTGGCCAATAATAAATTCAGTTGAGCCGCCACCGATATCGACCACTAACCGTTGACCGTTGTCGTGGTTAGTATGAGCGACGCCCAAATAAATTAAGCGAGCCTCTTCGGCGCCTCCTATGACTTCAATCGGGTAGGGAAGAATATTACGTGCTGCGCGGATAAATGTTTTGGCGTTGCTGGCTTTGCGTAAGGTATATGTGGCGACGATGCGCACATTCTCTGGT
Organism: Paraglaciecola sp. QJM3NY_14; assembly: GCF_056173245.1. Classification (NCBI taxonomy): domain Bacteria; kingdom Pseudomonadati; phylum Pseudomonadota; class Gammaproteobacteria; order Alteromonadales; family Alteromonadaceae; genus Paraglaciecola; species Paraglaciecola sp. QJM3NY_14. Next base: position 3,904,896 of record NZ_CM149664.1, on the reverse strand, counting down.
GGAAAGTCTCGCAGGCTTTCTGCTACGACGTTGAGGGCATCTAAGCCGCGTTGTTGGGCCTCGTCATCAAGGTGATAATCACTGCTTAAGCCTTGAGCTAAACGCACTTTTTGTTTAACCCTGTGCAGGATCTGAACTGATCCTGCGACTACCCGGGCGACCACTAAATGAAAGCTGTTAGAGCCAATGTCTAATGCGGCAATTTTGCTGGTGTCTCTTACTTCTACACCATCAAATGGCGCATTGTCATTGGGCATCGTTCTTTTTTTCCTGCTGTTTAATGTACTCATACGTCTCTATTTGGGAGCGCAGCTTTTTGCGATTACCACGACGTACGTATTTGTTCGATTGGTGTTGGTCAATAATACGGGCTTTGAGGGTATCTTGAAATTGAATTTCGAGAATATCCAAAATTTGCTTGATGAGCTTGGGTTCGTATATGGGGCAACCCACTTCGATACGAAAATCCATGTTGCGGGTCATCCAATCCGCGGATGAGATAAACACGCGTTTCTCGCCGGCATTCTCAAATACCATCACCCGAGGATGCTCCAAGAATCGATCGACGATGCTGATAACCGATATATTTTCGCTCAACCCTTTTACGCCAGGAACCAGTGAGCACATCCCGCGAATGATTAAACGTACTTCTACCCCTGCCTGACTGGCTTTATACAGGTCGTCGATAAGCAGTTGGTCATCCAAGTTATTCAGTTTAAGGGTAATGCCCGCACTTAAGCCTTCTTTGACGTTTTGTATTTCTTGCCTGATCAACAGTTGTATTTTGGTACGTGCGTTAATTGGCGAGATCTGTAAATGTTGAAACTTTTGGCGTCGATAGGGTTGCTGAATAAAGTTAAAAACGTTTTCTGCCTCCAGGGCAAGCTCTTGATTACGGGTAAACAAACTAAAATCGGTATAGATTTTTGCGGTTTTCTCGTTGAAGTTCCCCGTGCCGAAATGTGCATAGTGGATTAATTCCCCTTTCTCTTCACGGCTAACCAAACACAGTTTGCTGTGAATTTTCAGCGCATGCATACCAAATACGACTTTAATACCCGCATCGGTCATGGTTTTTGACCAGCCAATGTTGGCTTCTTCGTCAAAACGCGCTCTTAACTCAACCACCACAGTGACTTTTTTTCCGTTATCGACTGCATCAATAAGCGAGTCTATGATGCGCGAGTTCTTTGCTACTCGATAGATATTGAGCTTTATCTGTTTCACCTTGGGATCGAATGCAGCTTGGCGGACAAACTCAGTCACATGCAAGAAGCGATGGTAAGGATAGTAAAGCAGAATATCTTTTTCGCTGATCGCATCAAACACCGTGTTGTGGCGGGCGAAATCGCTCGAGGTTATGGCCGGTAGTTTTGGATTTTCTAAGTAGTCACGGCCGACATTTGGAAAGCCAATAAAATCTTTAAAGTTTCGGTAAGTACCGCCAGCAATGAGGCTATCGTAAGACGATATCTTTAAGCGTTTCTTCAGGTTACGTACCATGTCACTGGGCATTTGCTCGTCATACACCACGCGCACCGGCTCGGCAATCAAACGTTGTTTCATGCTTTCTGACATTTTTTCAACGTAACTTTCTTCAATTTCATCATTTATAGAGTATTCAGAATCTCGAGTCATTTTGAAGGAGTAGGCTTCACCTGATTCAAAATCAACAAAACCTTTAAATATGCTTTCAAGATTGAGCCGTATAATGTCATCGAGCAATATGATGTATTTCTTTTTACGGCTATTCTCAGGAGGGATCACCACAAAACGTGACAGCGCCTTGCTGGGCACTTCAATTGTGGCGTACTGAGTATTCTTGCCGCTATTGTTAATCGCTACATATAAATAGGTGGCTGAGTCATTTAAGCGAGATACAAGGTTTACTTTGCCATGTAATAAAATGGGGGCAATGTGACGTAATATTTTATTTTTGAAGTAGTTCTTTAGCCAAGTAGTTTGGTAATCGGACAACTTTTCATTATCAAGTAAGAAAATATTATAGCGAGCGAGTCGGGCCACAACGTCTTCGCGCACACGTTCAAAGTCTTCTGTCATGCCTAAGACTTTCTCTTGGATCTGCTCCATGAGTATTTTAGTTTGCTCAGCCTTTTCATTATCACCTTCGTCCAAGTGAATATAGATTTTACGTTTAACATCAGCGACACGAACGCGATAGAACTCGTCCATATTACTTGAGTAAATACCTAGAAATCGAATTCGTTCAACGATAGGATTTTTGCGATCTGCTGCTTCTTGAAGAACGCGTTGATTAAACGCCAGCCAACTGATTTCACGAGAAAAGTAGATATTGGGTTGAGAAGTCATTACGTCTTAATTGTCAAAATAAACAAAATTTGAGCGATATAGTGTCAATTGTGTATGACGAATTTATGACAGCTATATCGCAGCCTTGTACGCCTTGCTCATCGTAGACTTAGGCTTTACAAAACAGCCAAGCCAGATGTAAATCTATTTTGCTGGTGTTGAGCTGATATCAACCACCAAGTCGTCGGCGATGGACTCTAATGCATCACTCAACTCATCTAAATCGAAACCCTCTTCTATGGCGACTAATGCGTTAGCTTTAAACAGTAAACCACCCCAATTAGGTGCGCTGTCGCAGGTGGAGTCAAATTTAACAATGTTGAGGTTAAAGCGATTCAAAATCGTTGTAAGTTCTTGCACGATCCCAGGCTTGTCATTGCCCATTATATCTATTTGAACTGTTTGAGTGTGGGCGGCAAGGTTGTTATCCCCTTCGACCAAATTGATAGAGAGATCCGGATGGGTAGAGAATTGCTCTATTAATGCTGCTTTTTTCTCCTCAGGCAATTGAATTTCAACAAAGCCAGCGAAGTGACCTGCCATATACGACAAGTTACTGCCAAGCCAATTTCCGCCCAATTTGAACACTGATTGAGCAAGTGAGTCGACCAAGCCACGCTTATCCTTACCAACAAGTGTAAAAATCAATGATTTCATATTAATGAACCTCGCGTTAAAGTGATGCTCTAGGTATTGAGATTCAGCATAGCGTAGAATCATGCTGAATGTGTGTAATTTTTCCTTAATAATCAATTGATAGTATAATATAGACCTTCCAAATTTAGCTCTGATTGCCGAGCAAATGTGACAGTTTATTGAAATGCCAATTGAGCGCTATTATTACCATGTGTTGTAAAACTGATACGAAAAGCACGTCACTGTCATGTTACTGTCATTTTTCTTCAGGTATCATGCGCGACGATTAAATTCGAATTGTAGTATTTAAACCATAGAGATACTTAACGTATGCCAACAAACACATTTCTTGGGGTTTTCGCAAAATCTCCCCTGAAGCCGCTTGAAGATCACATTAAAGTGGTGAACAAATGTAGCCAAGGGCTGCTTCCATTTTTTAATTCTGTTTTCGCCGGCGATTGGGAAAAAGCAGCACTATTTCAGAAAGAAATTTCTAATTTAGAAAAGCAAGCTGACACGCTTAAGCGAGATCTTCGCATCAGTTTGCCTCGCGGTATTTTTATGCCCATTCAGCGTCAAGACGTTCTTGAGTTGTTAACCCAGCAGGACAAAATTGCTAACAAAGCGAAAGATATTTCTGGTCGTGTGTTAGGTCGACACATGGATATTCCAGTGATCATGCGTGAAAGCTTCATGGCTTACTTGGAGCGTTGCCTAGATGCAACGAAACAAGCAAAACGTGTGATAAACGAGCTAGAGGATTTACTTGAAACTGGGTTTCGTGGACGTGAAGTGCGCCTAGTGGAAGATATGATCGTCGATCTAGATAAAATTGAAGATGATACCGACGTCATGCAAGTTGCTGTACGTAGGGAGTTATTGGAATTAGAGTCACAGCTTAACCCGATTGATGTCATGTTTTTATACAGCATCATCGAATGGGTTGGGGAGTTGGCTGATATTTCAGAGCGAGTTGGTTCAAGACTCGAACTCATGTTAGCCAATTAAGAGAAAGCATTAATGGATATTTTACAAACATACGGCTTCACACTCATTGTTGTAGCTGCTTTGGTCGGTTTCCTCATGGCATGGGGTATTGGTGCAAATGATGTAGCAAATGCCATGGGCACATCTGTTGGCTCTAAAGCTTTGACTATCAAGCAAGCGATTTTGATTGCTATGGTATTTGAGTTTGCCGGGGCTTATTTGGCGGGCGGTGAGGTAACGTCCACCATTCGTAAAGGTATTTTAGATTCGTCCTACTTTATTGAAAGTCCCGAGTTATTAGTATACGGAATGATATCCGCGTTACTTGCGGCTGGTATTTGGTTGGGCTTTGCTTCTTATCTAGGCTGGCCGGTGTCGACTACACATTCAATTGTGGGCGCACTAGTGGGCTTCGCCGCTGTAGGAGTAAGTGCTGATGCTGTTGCTTGGAATAAAGTCGGTGGCATAGTGGGGAGTTGGGTGATAACCCCTGCTATATCGGGTTTCATTGCTTTCCTTATTTTCCAAAGTGCGCAAAAACTCATTTTTGATACTGATAAGCCATTTAACAACGCTAAACGTTATGTGCCTTTTTACATGGCCGCAGCGGGCTTTGTAATGTCGTTGGTGACGATCAAAAAAGGCTTGAAGCATATTGGTTTTGAAATTGGAGCCGCCGAGGGATATTACGTCTCTATCGCCATCGCTATTTTGGTAGGGATTGTCGGTAAGTACGCAATAAATCGCATTAAATACGATGAGAAAGCAGACAAGCGTACCCATTTCGCTAACGTTGAAAAAGTGTTTGCTATTCTGATGGTCGTGACGGCATGCTGCATGGCATTTGCCCATGGTTCAAACGATGTAGCCAATGCGATTGGGCCCCTGGCTGCCGTCGTTAGTATCATTCACAATGATGGTGAAATAACCAGCAAAGCCGGGTTGGTCTGGTGGATTTTACCGTTAGGTGGCTTAGGTATTGTTGCAGGTTTAGCGCTTTTCGGTCACCGAGTTATCGCTACCATAGGAAATGGTATTACTCACCTTACTCCTAGTCGTGGTTTTGCGGCAGAGCTTGCTGCAGCATGCACCGTGGTAATAGCGTCTGGTACTGGCTTGCCTATTTCAACCACGCAAACCTTAGTGGGGGCCGTATTAGGTGTAGGCATGGCGCGTGGTATCGCCGCGATTAACTTAGGTGTAGTGCGCAACATAGTGGTGTCTTGGGTGGTAACCTTGCCCGCAGGCGCTGGCTTGTCAATATTGTTCTTCTTTGTCCTTAAAGGTATTTTCGCTCCATAGGGACACAAGTTGGCGGGCAGCCGCCAAATAAAAACAGAACCCGTGTACTCTCAGCCTTAGGGCTAGGTACAGGTTCTGTTTTTTTATATGTGAAATTCACCTAATGGCGTTGGTATCGAAGAAAATTTAGCCCTTTGGCGCGACTGTAATATAACCGTTATAAAACTGTCATATTATGGGCAGCTAATTTGAGTCTCTTATGAAAATAGTTGAATGAAACCAAGTACTTTATCGATAATTTGTGCATGTGTGTGGACGCTAATCAGCGCTCCAGCTAACGCTATGCGCGACTATATCGATGTTGTCGGCTCTTCAACTGTGTATGCCTTCTCCACGGTCGTTGCTGAACGTTTCGGCAAAACCTCACCGTTTCATACACCCAAAATTGAATCGACTGGCTCTGGTGGAGGGTTGAAATTATTCTGCCAAGGTGTGGGAATGAAGTTTCCTGATATTGCCAATTCATCCCGGCGGATCAAACCATCAGAAATTGATCTATGCCAGCGAAACGGTGTTCACGAAGTGATTGAAATCTTGATCGGCTTTGATGGGATCGTGCTTGCGCAAAGTAAATTGGCTGAAAGTATCCCGCTAACACGCCGCGAACTCTACCTAGCATTGGCTAAAAGCGTGCCAAATCCAGATGGTAGTGCAACCACCATCGATAATCCGTTCATAACGTGGCAAGACATCAACCCTAGATTGCCGAACATCGAAATCGAAGTGTTTGGTCCTCCCCCGACTTCAGGCACAAGAGATGCTTTTTCTGAATTGGTACTCGATTATGGCTGTCATACCTTTACTTGGTTAGCTCAGATGAGTGAGCCACAAAGCCAGGCACAGGCAACGTCAAAAGAAGCCAGAATCCGAAAAAGCCAGCAAAGACGCTTATGCCGGATGTTACGGGAAGACGGCGCTTACATTGATGCGGGGGAGAATGATAATCTGGTTGTGCAAAAATTAAATGCCAATCCAAATGCGCTGGGTTTATTGGGCTTCAGCTTTCTTGATCAGAATAGAGACCGCATTAAAAGCGCTAAAATCGATGGATTTCTTCCGAGCTTTAGCTCTATTGCCAATGGTGATTACCCTATTTCAAGACCACTCTACTTTTATGTTAAAAAAGCACATATTGGTATGATCCCAGGAATAGAGGCGTTTATACGCGAATTTATCAGTGATAATGCGTCCGGCGAAAGTGGCTATTTGCCGCGCAAGGGTATGATCCCACTGACCAAATCAGAACGCCAAGCCATCGAATATCGAATCAACGCCTTGCACCCAACTATGCATCAATAGATAAGATATACGCGCTATGAAGACCCCGACACTCATCATTCTGACCCTTCTATGTGCTGCAGGCGCTTATATTTTAGTGCGTAATCGTGCGTCTGATATCGCCTATCGAGCTGGCAAAAAGCCTGCGCTCCACTCGTTACCTTATTACTACGGCATGCTTAGCGCGCTTTGGTGCGCCTTGCCTTGCTTGTTGATCGTGTTTGCTTGGACTGTCCTCGATGATTACGCAGTTCACGCCGCTATTGTGAACTTGTTACCAGAATCGGTGCAAGCCTTGCCCGCAAGCGAAATTGATTTGATGGTCAATACCGTGATTAATCTAGCCTTGTATCCTAATGCGTTACTGAGCAGCAGCACGCCTGATTACCTCATTCAAGCAGGGCAAGATTACTTGCGATGGCAGCAACTTAGCCAGCTTAGTCTATCGGTCGTGGTGTTGGTTACTTTGTTTTTGGCTTTTTCGTTATGTTGGGCGCGAATAAAACCCAAAGTGAAGGCGCGTCAACAAGTAGAGCGCATATTCAAATGGACACTCCTACTGTGCGCTAGCATCGCTATTTTGACGACGATCGGTATTGTGGTGTCGGTATTATTTGAATCCTTGCGGTTTTTCCAATCTGTGGGCTTTTTTGAATTTATATTCGGCACACATTGGAGCCCTCAGACGGCATTGCGTGTTGATCAAGTAGGCGCCTCCGGTGCTTTTGGGGCGGTTCCCTTGTTTGTAGGAACACTGCTTATTTCCTTTATTGCCATGCTGATTGCCGTACCAGTGGGGTTGATGTCAGCGATTTATCTATCAGAATACGCTACCCCAAGATTGCGCGCCATCGTCAAACCTATGCTTGAAATTTTGGCGGGTATACCCTCGGTTGTGTATGGTTTTTTCGCGGCACTGACCGTGGCACCGTTTATTCGTCAATCCGGAGGCTTTCTCGGCTTAGAGGTATCCTCTGAAAGTGCGCTGGCTGCAGGCTTAGTGATGGGCGTGATGATCATCCCATTTGTCTCATCTTTATCCGATGATGTTTTAAAAGCGGTGCCTCAGTCACTACGTGATGGGTCATTAGGATTAGGGGCAACACAGTCTGAGACCATCAAGCGGGTGGTGATTCCCGCGGCGTTGCCGGGTATCGTCAGTGGAGTGTTATTGGCGGCATCACGGGCGATTGGTGAAACCATGATAGTCGTGATGGCGGCTGGTTTGGCCGCGCATCTTACGGCAAATCCACTTGAGTCAGTGACTACTATTACCGTGCAAATCGTCACGCTATTAGTAGGCGATCAAGAATTTGATAGCCCTAAAACCTTGTCTGCATTTGCTTTGGGCTTAATGCTGTTTACCGTGACGTTAGCCCTCAATTATGTGGCCTTGTACGTGGTGCGCCAATATCGTGAAGAGTACGAATAATCATGGGTAAAGCCAGTCACAAATTGCCCTTTACTAAGATACCTAGCACCATCGACTTAGTTAACCGGAATCTTGCTAAACGTAAGCGCGCTGAATGGCGTTTTCGTGTGTACGGCATCGGGGCCATCCTATTTGGCTTTGTCTGTTTGCTCATTCTGTTTAGCGATATTATCAGCAAAGGACATGGTGCTTTTTTTAAGACCCAGATTTATTTACAGGTTCATTTTACCCCCCAGCGTTTGCAGGTATCACAGCCCGGTGCTATCGAGCAATTCAATAATGCTAACTACGATAATATTGTTCAGGACGCGCTATTTGCAGACAATGCACGTATATCGCCCGCATCATTGAGTGCTGTGGATAAGCGACAATTGCTGAGTTTGATCAGTACCGGGGCGGTGTACAGCCTGAGGGAAATCTTGACTGATTCACCTAGCGTATTTAACCAATCCGTGGGGATATGGCTAACGGTCGATGATGATGTGGATAATTACGTCAAAAGTCTTGCCCATGGCGGAAAGGGGTACACTGGCCGTTTGAGTCAGCAGCAGCAAAGCTGGGTAAACCGCTGGATTGAAAACGGGCAAGTAAGGCAAACGTTCAATACCACTTTTTTTACGTCAGGTGACTCCCGAGAGCCAGAGCAAGCGGGTATTCGCAGCGCACTAATGGGCTCTTTATATATGTTGCTGGTCACCATTGGCTTGTCGTTTCCCATAGGTATTGCCGCTGCGGTGTACTTAGAGGAATACGCGCCTAAAAATAGAGCCACTGATTTCATTGAAGTGAATATCAACAACTTAGCCGCAGTGCCCTCAATTATTTTTGGGCTGTTGGGGTTAGCTATTTTCATCGGGTTTTTCGATATGCCGCGCTCAGTTCCATTGGTCGGCGGATTGGTATTGACCTTGATGACCTTGCCAACCATTATTATTTCAAGTCGCGCGGCGATTAAAGCGGTACCCTCCTCTATAAGAGATGCAGCCTATGGACTTGGCGCATCGAAAATGCAGGTTGTGCTGCATCATGTTTTACCGCTTGCGATGCCCGGCGTGTTAACCGGCGCTATTATTGGTTTCGCCCAAGCATTAGGTGAAACGGCCCCATTACTCATGATAGGCATGGTGGCATTTATTGTGGATGTGCCCGCGGATTTATTGGATCCGTCTAGTGCTTTACCCGTACAGATTTTTCTTTGGTCAGATAGCCCAGAGCGTGCCTTTGTTGAGCGTACCTCAGCGGCAATCATGGTGTTACTCGCTTTTTTAATTTCGATGAATGGCTTAGCGGTTTGGTTGCGCCATCGTCTTGGTCGCAGTCATCAATAGTAGGAATAGGTAGTGAATTCAAAGTCAGGATACAACCGTTTGTTTGACCCTATGGCTGAGACAGGCCAGGCCTTAGATTTTTCTCAGCATGGCCTGGGGCAAAAAACCGTCGGTAACCCTTTTTCAGCGAAGGCTAAAATGTCGGTGCGTAATTTGAATGTGTATTACGATGACAAGCAGGCCATCCACGACGTGAGTTTAGATATTAATCGCAATGAAGTGATGGCGATGATTGGCCCATCAGGTTGCGGTAAATCCACTTTTTTGCGCTGCCTTAATCGCATGAATGACACCATAGAAAACTGCAGTGTTAATGGTGAAGTCACGCTTGATGAACAGGATATTTATCATAAAAAGCAAGATGTTGTACCGCTGCGTGCGAGAGTCGGTATTGTGTTTCAAAAGCCCAATCCGTTTCCTAAATCGATATACGAAAATGTGGCCTACGGGCCAAAAGTGCATGGATTGGTTTCACGACGTGCCCAGTTAGATGAGATTGTCGAAGACAGTTTGCGTAAAGCTAGCCTGTGGGATGAGGTAAAAGACCGCTTGTTTTCTCCTGGCACCGGCCTATCCGGCGGGCAACAACAACGTTTGTGTATTGCCCGTACAATAGCGGTAAGCCCAGAAGTTATTTTAATGGACGAGCCCTGTTCAGCGCTTGACCCCATTGCAACGGCTAGAATAGAAGAGCTGATGGCGGAATTAAGCCAAAACTTTACCATCGCCATAGTCACGCACTCTATGCAACAAGCCGCTAGGGTGTCGAGTCGAACGGCTTATTTCCACATGGGGCGGCTTATCGAAGTAAACGACACACGCCGCGTATTTACCAATCCAGAGCATGAGCTTACCGAAGCCTACATTACCGGCCGATTCGGTTAACCTAAGGAGCATAATATGGAACGCCATATTTCTCAGCGCTTTGACTCTGATTTAGAAGCACTGAAAAGCCAAGTCCTAGAAATGGGCGGCATAGTTGAGCAACAGATTATCGATTCAGTTAAAGCCATAGAATCTGTTAATAGGCCGCTAGCCGAACACGTTCTGGAAGTGGAAGACGATGTCGATCGCCGTGAGGTACTACTCGATGAGAATTGCACCATGATCTTAGCGTGTCGCCAACCCGCAGCGTCAGATCTACGCATGGTGCTATCGGTCACCAAAATGACCCGTGATTTAGAAAGAATGGGAGACGAAGCGCAAAAAATCGCTCAAATGGCCATTGCGTTAAGTGATGATGGTGCAGCGCCAGGTGGTTACGAAGAAATTCGTCACATGGGCGCACTAGTACAAAAAATGGTGAATTCAGTGCTGGATGCGTTTGCTCGTTTTGATGCGGCCAAAGCCTTAGATGTCGCTCGGGCCGATACCCAAGTAGACAGAGAATATAAATCCGCTATGCGTGAAATTGTCACCTATATGATGGAAGACCCACGCTCGATTGGCCGCGTTATGAATATTTTATGGGCGCTTCGCTCAATTGAGCGAATTGGCGATCATGCGCGTAATATCGCTGAGCACATTATATATCTGGTCAAAGGGTATGACGTGCGTCACACCAGTGTGCATGAAATAGAAAAGAGACTAAACAAGTCTTAATCCCTCTTATCGTGGCTGAAACGCGCGCCTGAAACGCGTTTTTCAGTGGTTCTACGTTGTTTCTGTCTTTCGTTCGCTGGAGTCGCTTTCTCCGCACGCTGCCAACTTTTCATAAATTATTCACATAACTGTCATTTTGTCATTCAATCGTCACAAAAGTGTCATACATTGCGCGCAATTCAGTACAATGCACCATATACTGAACATGCGAACAAATATCGTATGTTTTTTAGCATTGATAAAGCACAGTAAGTCGTAATCTCGATACCCATAGTGTTAGCCAATGGCAGGTTGCAATCAGGGACAATCAGACAAGAAGTCATTAATAATTTGATTGCTAGATACCATTGCCCTTTGCATAAGGTTACGGCTGTATAATTGGAATTCGTTTATATGAAGATTAAATCTCCCCTAATTGCCTATTTTTCGTTAGTCGCCTTATTGCCCATTAGTGCCGATGCACAAACTATTAGTGACGAAGATTTAGCCTCGCTCATTAAACGCATCAATCAGTTAGAGCAAGAAGTACGCTCATTGCGCAGCGAACTGGACTCTGTTGGCTCCGAGCAGGTTGACTTAGCGCAAAAAGAACAGAAACAAGACCAGAATACTAGTGTGGTTGCTAATGAAGATGCAGCACCTGTCTCTATTAAGTGGAAAGGTGCGCCTGAGATTAAAGGCGATGGTGGGTGGAGTGTAAAACCCAAGGGGCGCGTGCTTTATGATTTCAATACCCTTTCGTCTGTGCCTTCAAGCATTGATATACCAGGAGAAGGTTTTTCCAGTGAAGCCAGGCGTCTTCGATTTGGGATTCAGGGTACGATGCCAGGGGGCTTCGGTTACAAACTTATCGCTGATTATCTAGATGGCGTAAAGCTAACGGATGCCTACTTTACCTATGAAGATGGTCCTTTAAAGCTTACGCTCGGTCAGCACAATACCTTCCAAGGGCTTGAAGAGTTATCAAGCAGTAATGATACGAGTTTTGTAGAGCGTGCAGCTTACACGGATGCCTTCGGTTTTGAACGTCGAGTGGGCCTTTCTGCTACTTATAAGCTCAACGACTTTCTCCTCGAAGGTGGCGTGTTTACTGATAACATAGATGATTTAAACGATGGTAATAATTCGTTCAGCGTGGATGGTCGAGTTGGTTACACTACCGTTGTCGACGATACTTTTATTCACTTGGGTAGCTCAGTACATGTGCGCGACTTAGGTAATGAAATTGACAGTATTCGATACCGTCAGCGTCCGTTTGTTCACAGTGTTGATACCCGTTTTATTAATACAGATGACATTTCTGGCGCAACGGACGAATTCAGTTATGGTCTTGAAGCGGCGGTCATTGCTGGGCGTCTTCATGTCGTAGCTGAAACTCATTGGGCTCAAGTAACTCGTTCAGAATTTGCTGACCCGACCTTTTTTGGTGGCTCTATAGAAGCTGGCTACTACTTAACCCAAGACACGCGCGAATACAAAGGCGGCGTGTTTAAAGGTGTGAAAGTAAACGACCCTGTTAGCAATGGTGGAACAGGGGCGTGGCAGATTAACGTTCGCTTTGACCGACTCGACTTGGTTGATGCCGGTATAGTGGGCGGTGCACAGGATGCCTACATGGCATCGCTGATTTGGACCCCCATAAATGAAGTACGCTTCTTATTTAATTATGCTCATCTCTCCTACTCAGATGCCCTTAATATTGCAGAAGGGGCACCAAACGACTTTTCTGTGAATGTTATTGGCTTAAGAGGACAACTAGGGTTTTAAGCCGATACGGACACCGCCTATTGTCATCTGTGACGCTAGATTGCACTCGCGAAATGCCTGCAACTTGTCGAATTAACGTCAACAAACGCGGGCAATGCTGTTGTCAGGAGCGGCTTTAGCATTTACCGCCTCACTTTCACCTTTGAGCAATAAAAAAGAATGCAAAATCAACAAGAAACGCCTGCATATTTGATTTAAACTTGGCTTATCAATCGTTTTTATTAATGAGTCTCACATGAAGTGGCCTAATCTTAAACACCTGCATTATCTTGTTACCTTGCACCAAGAGCAGCATTTTCACCGAGCTGCTGATCATTGCCATGTAAGCCAATCCACATTAAGCACTGCCATTCAGAATTTAGAAGAGCAGTTTGGCTGTCAATTACTTGAGCGTGAACACAAAACCTTTGTTTTTACGCCTTTTGGATTAGAGCTAGTTGAGCGCAGCCGCCGGTTGTTAAATGATGCCAATGAGCTGGTAGATTTCGCCCAAACGGCCGGGGATTGGCAATCTGGTAATTTGAAAATAGGCGTGATCCCTACCATTGCGCCGTTTTTTTTCGAGGGTTTGATCAGTGCAGTGCAACAAAACTTACCTGGTATCACGTTGCAGCTTCAGGAAGACACCACCACTAATTTACTCAGCCAGTTAAATGAAGGTATTTTGGACTTACTGATTTTAGCCTTGCCCATGGAAACCCCAGGCTGCAAACAGTTGGTGATTGGCCATGACCCGTTTCATCTGATTGCCCATTCTGATTTAGTGGATACTTTGCCAATGCCCATGGATGTTTCTGCATTGCCAGCCAAAAGTGTCTTTTTGCTGCAGCAAGAGCATTGTATGACCGGTCACGCGGTAAGTGCGTGCAACTTACGCCATAAAGAGCAAGTCAATACACTTGCCGCCAGCAGTTTGTACACCTTAGTGCAGCTTGCCAACAGTAAGCTGGGCTTTACCTTTATGCCTGAATTAGCCATACAGAATCATATTCTGAGTACTTCAAAATTGGTCTCGCTACCGGCAGAAGACAGTGCATATCGTGAAATTGGCCTTGTGTGGCGCAATGCAACCACACGTGTTCGCTTGTTTCGCTATTTAGCTGAATTGCTAGCGCCTTTGACACCAATTCCCACCTTGAAAAAATAAATTTTCTTTTATTCAAACTTTTTAAACCGGCCTTTCGACTTTATTTATAGTCAACACAATAGGGAATCGATTTGGTGTTTGAGAAGAGTGACGAACAGTTAATAGAGAAAGCACTGAAAGGACATAAAAAATCCTGGTTTAGTCTACTCAAACGCTACGAAAAGCCTGTTTATCATTACGGGCTGCGCATGACCGGGAATAACGCTGACGCGCTAGATCTGCTGCAAGATGTGTTTATTTCGGTATTTCGCAATCTAGCCACTTACCGGGGCGATGGGAGTTTTAAAGGCTGGTTATTTAGAATTGCTCACTATCGTTGCATCGAGTTTTATCGCCGTAAGCGCCCGATGCAAGGGCTTGATGATGCACCTGACATACCCTGCGACACCGCACCCGTTGACCAACATATAGAGAACACACAGCGTAATGCGCAATTGGTCAGTGCGATGCAGCAATTGCCTTTGGCACAAAAATCAGTGATAGAGCTGAAATTTTTTGGGCATTTTACCTTTGAAGAAATCGCTGAACAAACGGGCATGTCGGTTAATACGGCAAAGTCTCGTTTGTACAGCGCGTTATCTAAAATGAAAACCTTAATGGAGGTGGATTATGTCGAACTATGACAACGCCGAACTTCTGGCCTTGTGGCTAGAGGGCAAACTGACCCCAAAACAACGGGACGAATTTGAACAGCGCTGTATCCAAGATAGTCAATTTGCTGAGCAGGTAGATGCGGCCGCTATGGTTAAAATAGGGGCTGATGATTACTCCTCGTCTGAGGTTCCACAGTGGAATAAAGCCGCTACCTTCGAGCCCCAGCAAGCCAATAACAGTGGGTCCTGGTTATCCGGTGTATCTTTGGTGACGTCAGCGCTGGCTATTGTGCTGGTGTTAACGGGTACGCAAGTCACCACTTCTGAGGGGGAACTGCGTATTCGCTTCGGTTCAGGACAGTCAGAACAGGCATTAGTGAAATTAGTTGATAGCAAGTTAGATGCGTTTAGACAAAATCAACAAGACGCATTTACTTTGTATGCACAAACGTTACAGCAACAGCAGTTAGAAAGCGCAAGCCAACTGACGAACTATTTGTTGAGTTCAAGTCGCAAGGAGCGCCGCGAAGACTTTGCCGAACTGATTAAGTTTGTTAATCAGCAGCGCAGCGATGATCAACTCTTTTATGCGCGCCAACTCAATCAATTACAACAAGACGTTTATCATGATGCGACAGGCGTCGCATTAGAAAGTATTCAACAGTAGAGGTAGCCCTATGAACATGTCTAAACGTATTTTCGCTCTCAGCACAGTGCTTGTCGCCATGTGGTCATCCCCCGTTTTAGCTGACACGAATAAGCAGGAATTGACTGGCGAGCTGGAAATAATGAGCAGTATTTTGCAAACCGCACTCAAGCAAGATAACCAGAGAGGAAGTTTGAGTATACGAGATATCGGCTATACCTATCTGCAAAATCAAGGTGTGGTATTTAAACTGGATTTAAATCGCTACGGTAGTAGGCAAATGTTCTTTACTGACGGTCATCCGTCAGTGCCTGTCGCGCCGCTTGCGCCTAACGTTTTTGACATGCAAGACCTCGATATCGACATTCACATGGACGAAGATGAAATAGAGGATGCAGTAGAAGACGCCATGGAGCGAGCTAAGTATTTATCCCGGGAGTCCAGCAGTAAATTGCGGTCTCTCGGTGAAAAACTGCGGGAGTTCTCACGGGAACAGCGCGAGTATGAACGCCGTAGTCGAGATCTTGAGTTTGAAAAAAGCAACAGTAACAGCGAACGTAAAGCTCGCATCGAAGAGCAGTTAGGTGAGTTAAACGCTGAGCTCAAAAAGCTTCAAACAAAACGCACAGAAGTCGAAAGATACAAAACTAAAATCGAGACCGAGCGCCAAGCGCAATTACAGCAACGAAAAGAGGCCGCCGAACAAGAACGTAAGCGCTTTTTAGCCAACTTCGAACAGAATTTAGGCCAGGTGTTATGCCGCTATGGTGCTGGGCTTAACGCCCTTGATGATAAAGAACATGTAAATTTTGTACTTAGCAATTTTGCTTCATCGACTGGTAACAGTAATCAAGACCGAGTCTACGTCTTCAAGCACAGCGACATTCAGGCTTGTGTAAAAGATAAAATCAATCACGAGGCACTGCTGAACAATAGCCAAGTGTATGCTTTTTAGGTTTAGTATTATCACTAGAGCGTTATTGCATTTCGCTCATTTTCATCGGTAATGAAATGCTTTCAAAGAGGCGGCTATAACCTAAATTTAGCGGCCTCTCTGTGTATAGCTAAAAATACGACCGCCGTTTTCTGTAAATAGCTTTATATAATCTTTTTATCTCAATCCCTATATAACCCTTTATCACCGACACTTATTGGTAATTGTCCTGCTCGTTTCATAAATTGTTGTTCGTTTATAGCTGTCGATGCTTTCAAGCATGATGGAGCCTTGATTTTCGCCAGCCGCTAATGTGGTTATTAATTCGAGCATAAGTATTAATTTGAAAAGGGTATCAAGATGAATATTGCAAACATGACGGGTCTTGAAATGATGCAGGCCGTTGCCAGGGGCGATTTGCCGCATCCCAATATGGCGAGCACTATCCCAATGAAATTTATTTCGGTGGAAAAGGGCGTGGCCATTTTTGAGGCTACCGCCGATGATAGACATATTAATCCATTAGGTGGCGTTCATGGCGGCTTCGCTGCAACAGTAATGGATTCGGTTACCGGATGTGCCGTGCATAGTATGTTGGACGCGGGCGTCGGTTACGGGACAATTGATTTGAATGTGAAAATGCTTAAGGCCGTGCCTAAAGACACACCGTTAAAAGCAGAAGGCAGGGTCATCAGTATGTCAAATTCACTCGGCGTATCACAAGGTAAGCTAATTGATGAATCGGGGAAAGTTTATGCTTATGCGTCCGCGACTTGTATGATTATGCGACCTAGGGCGTCCTAGCCAGTTTTTTCTTTTTGTAGATGCTTTGCACAGCAGCATGCTAATTGTCTGCAAAGTGTCATTTTTTGTGGGCATAATCGCCTTTTTATTTTTTGGAGTAGGTAATGGGTTTTAAGGGTGTAACTAGTCACTTGGCGAAAAATATATGGCTCAAAGGTGCCGTCGTCGTATTAGCGTTAGGGGTAAATGTAACTGCATTTGCCGAAAATAGAATTGATACCCAGCGCCCCGATGCCCCTGAGCTTGCTGCGTATGGTGAGCACAGCATTGGCGTACGCCAGCTTGAAGTGGCGAACCCGAATCAGATTGAGATGCTAAAACTCGACCCCACTAAACCAGAGCCCGCAACGTTGCCCCGTTACGATCGGCCGCTTACATTAGAAGTTTGGTACCCAGCGCAAAAAGGCAGTACGGGCAATACTACTCTTAGAGCTTATATACGTGATGGTAAAACCGAAGTGGATTTACAGGGTAAGGCTGTGCGAGATGCTAAGCCTGAAATGACTGACAGCGCTTTTCCGTTGGTGCTTATTTCACATGGATACCCGGGGAATCGTTTTTTGCTCGCGCACTTAGCTGAAAATATTGCTTCGAAGGGTTATGTAGTGGTGTCTATCGATCACACCGACTCAACTTATCGCACTAAAGCGGCGTTTTCTTCGACTTTAGTTAATCGCCCAGTGGATCAGCTTTTCGTGTTATCACAAATAGAGGGCATGGCGAAAGACAAAGATTCATTTTTGTACGGTTTAGTTGATACCTCTGATACCGGTCTAATCGGGTATTCAATGGGAGGCTACGGCGCGGTGATTAACGCCGGGGCTGGGGTAACTGAACAAGTGGTAGCGAGCAAGCAAAGCCCGCCGTTTGGTACGCTGAAACGTCATCAGTCAGGCATTAAGTCAGGTGCAGACAAGCGTTTAAAGACCGTTATAGCGTTTGCGCCATGGGGTATGAATTACCACATGTTTAGCAATGATACCCTTAAAGAAATCAGTGTACCTATGTTGCTCATTGCAGGCTCTCAGGACGACGTATCGGGTTATGAGAACGGCGTTCGTGCCATCTGGCAGGGGGCTAGCAACGTGAATCGCTCACTTCTGACTTATGATAATGCCAATCATAATGCGGGTGCGGTGATGCCGGCACCAGAAGAGTCCTATATGTTTGATAAAGAATTAGGGTTTAATATCAGTGAGCATTATATCGATGCTGTTTGGGATAATGCGCGCATGAACAATATTGCACAGCATTTTGTGACTGCATGGCTAGATAAATACTTGAAAAACGATACGTCTAAAGAAGCGTATTTGGATATTGTGCCCGATTCAAACGGCGGTGTTTACGCCCTTGACGAAGAAGGTGAGCCCAAACCAGAACATACTTATTGGAAAGGCTTTGGAAACCGCACGGCCAAAGGACTGCACTTCGAGACCCTAGCGCCTAAAAAATAACAACGATAGTAACTCCCTTACGCTATGGATTGGTAAGTGGGATGGTAGATTTGTTTTGCCATTGTAAACACGGCGCTGTGTTTACAATGGTGGTTCCGCGTTTACTGTAAACGCTATTTTTTTCAGCTTCTTATCTACCGCTTTCATCTGCTTCTTCGTTTTTCTCATTTTCTATCTCATCCTTCTTGATTCACTTGTCATGGGAACACGCATGGTTAAATAATACGGTTAAATGTCACGGTAAAATTTACACAACCTCCTACCTATTCGCTTGATTGAAGCCTTCTTTTTTTCATAAGCTCATGATTTTTAATTAATATTTATCTGGCGCTGCTTTTGCTTTGCTCTCTACTACAAACGCTTTACTACACAGTAATACGCTTCTTTGAAATACAAGGCGTTGCAACGTAAAGCATTAGACAACAAGCATTTATACACAAAGCAGGGCATTAAAATGGATATTATTCCTGAGCATCTTATTAATTTTGAAATCGATCTTCAGTTGGTGGTGTATCACTTGTTCCAGCTAGGTCTGGCATTTCTATTTGCGTTGCCCATTGCCTTGAACCGAGAAAGTGGTTCAAAAGGCGCGGGGTTGCGTACCTTTCCTTTAGTGGCACTAGCGTCGTGCGCGTTTATGCTCATTGCTATGAATGCTTATGCTGAAGGTGACGGCGAGGCAGAAGCAAGAGTGATGTATGGTATCGTCACGGGGATCGGCTTTATTGGTGGTGGCGCTATTTTTAAGCAAGAAAATGGCGCCAGTGGCACAGCAACCGCAGCGGGCATATGGAATACAGGGGCGATAGGTGTGGCAGTGGCCTATCAAAACTACGAAATCGCGCTGATTTTATCCTTGATGAATTTCTGCATTTTCCGGTTCGCCCGTAGCGTCAAGGTTCAAAGAGCGAAGCATCTAGACGATTAAATCCCTTGGAACGCAGAGCGTAGATGCTTTAAACCGTAAGGGGTTTTGGATCTGTGAAATGGGAGTGTGCATGATTGAGGTCGTTCGAAACAACACAATTGACTTCAGCTTTTTGGGGTACACATTTTGTTGTTCACTGGATGTTATACTCAGTTTCACGCTGGTTTTGCATTTTACAAAACACAAACCAAAACGGTAAATAGAAAGGCGAAAAAACGAAAACGACAAGGTAAAGTAATTCATAACGTCGCGTGCAATACATCAAACTAAACCATCAGGCAATCATGAGACGCTGGGTGGCTCCGGCCAAAAGAGGGACACAAAAATGAAAACGAATATAGTGCTATTACTCACTGCGATTCTGCTAGGTGGCTGTGAAAGTCAGCCTGACTATCGTGAAGCGACCAAAGGGGGTTTTGGCTATACCGAAAGCAAATTTACTGACACTCAATATCGCGTGAACTTTAAAGGCCGAGGCACGGACAAATCAAAAGCAATGGATTACGCCATGTTGCGCGCCGCGGAACTGACCTTAGAGCAAGGTTACGACTGGTTCGTAGTCACAGACAGGGAAACCTTAGTGGATAAAGAAAACGTGCAACTTAGCCCGCAGGTTGGTTTTAGCCGCCGCTACGCCACAGTAACCGACTGTGGGGCGTTGACCTGCCGGACCTCTCGCTTTCCCCGCAGTCAATTCGAGACAGGCGTGTTTATTGGCGGCTCTGAGCAAAGTGAAATTGAGAGTATTTTAAATATTGAGATGGGTAAGGGGGCACAACCTAATTCAGGTACCAGTTTTGACGCGACGCAAGTGACAGAAAATTTAGGGCCGAAGAAAGACACATTACAGGAGTAATATACTCAACTGCCGAGTTTGACTTCGAGGCTGTAATTTACCTGAAAATAGCTCAACGCCAACAACGTTGAGCTATTTTATTTTTGCTAGTCACAGAGTACGAATTAGTAAGCGACGCTAATGCGCTGATTTACATGCTCAGCATTTTCTGCTTCATCCACTAAGGCTTTGGCGTAATCAGTGACCGATATTTTACTCTCACCGTCACTGTTGGTGAAAAATGCATCACCGCCAATACGAAATTGTCCTTCGCTATCACCCGGGTAGAGCACAGCGGCAGGGCTAACGAAGGTCCAGGGTGTTTTCGATTTAGTGCTGCGAAATACATCGAGGGCTTCACCTTGGGCGATGGCCTCATCTTTATATTCAGCAGGGAAGTCAGGTGAGGTAACAAGCGCTACACCCGGCGCTATTTCTAAACTACCGGCGCCGCCTACCCATATTAAACGTTTACTGCTATTGGCAAGAGATGCCAGTAGGCGCTCAGCTGCTTTTGCGACTATTTCATGGTTACCTGCTGCGCGCCCACCAACAGACGCGATAACCACATCCGCATCGGCAACGACAGGCGCGAAATCTGCAGTGCTTCGTAAATCATAAATCCGGGAGGTAACGTCTTGAGCGTTTAACTTTGCAGCATCACGTACGATTGCCACTACTTCATGTCCTCGACTTTTCGCTTCTGTGACTACTGTGCTACCAACCCAACCTGTTGCACCTAAAACTGCGATTTTCATATTGTTTCTCCAACTGTTTACTGTGTTGCGTTAAGAAAGTGAAGCCAGTTTACTTGTGTTGAAAAAAGTGATAAATACAGATTAATGATTAACATTGTTTCATTTTGAGATGCTAATGGACCGGATCACATCATTGCAGAGCTTTATGGAAGTGGCGCGTTGTAGCAGCTTTACTAAGGCGGCAGATAGTATTGGATTAAGTCGTTTGCAAGTGACTCGCCACGTTCAAGATATCGAACAATGGTTAGGTTTACGCTTGTTTCATCGCACCACACGTAAAGTAAGTTTGACTATACAAGGCGAAGAAGCGTTGGGGTTTGCTAAGCAAATACTCAGTTCGGTTTCGGATCTGGAAAGCCGTGCTCATAGTCACAACCACGAACTCGTTGGGACCATTCGAGTTGCGACCCCAATTGGCCTTGGTCAAAATATGCTGTTTGATGCCATTCAAGCGTTTGTGGCTATTCACCCCAAAACCCATATTCAAATGGTGTTATCTGATGGGCTGTCACAGCTAGTGGATGAGCGAGTTGATATTGCACTGCGCTATATTGAACAACCACATCAGCAGTTAATTGCTAGAAGACTAATGCACATCGATAGCGTTCTGTGTGCAACTCCTGGCTATATTGCGGAGCACGCCAAATTAAATCAACCCAGTGATTTGCTCGCGCATAATTGTCTTGTTCACAGTAGTAACCCTCATTGGCGGGTGGTCAGTGCAACAAGCGACGAGAAAGTCCCTGTATCAGGCAACATACAAGCCAATGAAATGGGCGTTATTTTAAAGGCGGCGCTGCGCGGGTTAGGCATTGCGTGTTTACCAAGTGATTTGGCCAATCATTATTTGCTGAACCGGGAACTGGTTCAAGTGCTGCCTGATTACAACACACCTGGCAGTAATCTGTGGGCGGTGTATTTGTCTCGTGACCACCAGCAAAATGTGGTGCGGGCTTTTATTGATTTTCTCGTCGAGCGTTGGCAAGCGGATATAGTGCGGGTTACAAATTGATGAATATTGAAATATGAACTTTTATAGGATTGAGTATATCAATAGATAGAATTCTTTAAAATTTATCAAAAAAGGTTTTATATGCTCACTCAAAAGAAGAATACATCGCGCTATTTACCTCAGGTGACAGTGTCAGTTGCGATATTGATGATGATATCTGCCTGTACGAATAAGCAACTCTACAAAGCAGGGCAGTCTTATCAGAAGAGTGAATGCGAGCGTTCAGCACTTTCTGACGTGCAATTTAGAGAGTGTGAAAATGTGGAGGCCAAGCGTTTTGAAGAGTATGAACGTGAGCGCCAAGAGACGCTTGAAACCAGTAAACCTTAAAGTGGCGCGCGGTGAAGTATTTGTACTTTAGTTCAGGATGAGTATATTTTGACCCAGTGCCATTTCACTGCTTTTCAAGCTATAAATAGTGATTTATGTTAATTTTCTGTCAAATTAATTTACATTTGCCTGCCGTTCGTATTTTGTGATTTTTTAAATGTCTGATACATAAGTTAAAATTAAAGTGGTGTTGTTCTTGCTGGTAAGGCTGTGATTTTACTAAAAGGAATGTCACATGCAGAAGAATAATAGCAAAAAAATACGTTCTAACTTGATCACTAAGATGGCCAAACTGCTGAGTTTAACCGCTGTACTCAGTTTGTCTTTTAATGCTTTAGCGACACCCATCAATGGTACAGGCAATATTACGCCTGACGTCATTTTTGGCGATGGTAATGCAAACGGCTCGTGGACAGGGGAAGCATTGAATGGCGTTGAAGTAGCCCTGCGAGGAAAGCTAAGATATAACGCTTCCGGAAGTCCTGAAAATACCTTTAACTACGACGGCGATCGTACTTATACATTTGACCCTACCTTAAGCTTATTACCTGCAAATCGTTCAGTATTTAATTTCGAGTACGCGGTGAATGTTGACGCGGGCGCTAACGCATCGGGCGCGATGTTAGATGATTTTACTTATCTGTTTGAGTTTGATGTAGACCCCACAGCCGGCACTGACTTTGTCAGTTTCGATATCATTACCTTAAAGACTGACAACGAACTGGGCGATAGCGGCACTGCGAATGGTGATGGGATAGTGGATGTTGCTAACTACGCCTCTAATTTAAGTAATTATAGTGTTGCGCAGAATTCTCAGAATCGCGGCTTTGGCTATTCTGGCCTGCTTGATGCGGCCACTGAGGGCATGTTTACTTATAACTTGACGGTACTAGATGCAAATGGTGGAGAATTGGCCACCAGTTCAATTGATATTGTGGTTGGAAGTGTCCCGGTGTCAGCACCATCGACTTTTGCATGCTTATTTGCAGGTGTATTTGCGCTTAGTTTTGCAGGAATGCGCAAACGTAGAAAACAAAATAGATAACGGCTAAAGAGTCACTAAAAAGCTAATTAAAAGGGCAGCTACCTCAATGAGATGATTGAGGTAGCTGCCCTTTTTACTTAATTTAATCTCTAACGGTTTTCTAATCGATTGTAATCCAGCAGTCCACCTTCGATCGGATTGTGCTCCATGAAGGTTTGATTGAGTTTATCGCTGAATGCCCAAAAATCTTTGGTTGTGCGCCTTACCGCAAATAGATCCAAGAAGGCTTCATAATCTTGTTCGTTTTCAATTTGCTGAGCTTTCGCCACTAATTTGGCCAGATCTGCTTCTTTTACCCGCCAGAATACATCGGGATAACTACCGAGTAACCCATGTACTAACGTCACGTCATCATTGGCATGGTCGCGATTAGCATCTTCAGAAAACAAGCTGTTCACATTGAAATGCGCACTGTTTCTTACCAAGGTGAAAATCTCTGGTTTATCACCGTTTGTGGGCTCAACCATGATCATGCTCAGCTCGGGCAATATTGAGGCGCTTTGGCCTTTGATGTTGGCTAATTGTCCGAGCAGGGCTTTGCTATTTTGACCTAATTCGCTGTCTTGTAATCGGTAACGGCTGGGTTGCACGTCTTTCACATGTTCAGCAAAAATATCATATAATTCTTTCTTGTGGTGCTGGGTTTTAAACTGCATGCCACTAGGTTGGTCGAACGGGTTGATTTTACCCTCAACAAATTCGGTTAGCTCTGGCCCAGCCTTTTGATACCAAGAGGCCAACTCTTCGTGACGCGTTTCAGGCGGTAAAAAGGCCAAAAAGTTTGATTCACCTTCCATGCGCAGAAAGTCCATGTACAGGCGCGTCATCAATTGATGGCCATAATTGCCATACACATCAAACCCAGCGACTAACAGGTAGTGAATACGCTCTAGTAATGCGTAGTCGATAACCCAAGCGGTTTTGGGAGGTTTACCCACTAAGCCTTTAATGACGGTGGCATTGTCAAAGTGACGAAACACCGTCAGCGTGGCGTTGTCATTTTCACCGTCACCATCCCATATATCGTTAGCAGTGAAATGCTGGCCATCTTCCAAGGCGGTTGCCATGAAATCATGCCGTGCACGCATGTAATCACCTTGTCGTGAGGCATATTCAAGCCAAGTTACCGCAAATGCGGTGCTCTCGTGTTCCGCAGGGAGGCGAAGGTTGTCTTTTTGTGATTCGTAGAAGGCGTGTATCTTGGGTGAATCTGCCACTTCTGGTTTTACAAAGTAAACCCAAAAACGATCATTGATGACATTCAACGCCACCTGACCACGACAAACGGGCCCTTTGATGTAACCCATAATGGTGTTCTGTGCACGCTCGAGCATAAAGCGGTAGCGCGCATTTTCTGGTAACTGAGTGAAAGCCGTTAGTGGGTTTGCCGCTACTTTTGGCTGATAGCTAGGTAACTCGGTCACTGTGTAGTCAGCGTCTACAAACCACTTCTGCCATTTGTCGGTGAGTGCTTTGTGAATAGCATAAGGCTGGTGAGTTTTGTTGACTATGGTCGACATAACAGGCTGCAAGCGGTAATAAACGCGTTTTACCCCTGGCTCATCAAAAGGGCGGCGACTCGGAATGATATCAATAGCTTGCCCTGATGGCGTTCTTGAACGTACAAGATTAAAAAACTGTGGTTGGGTATTAGGCGCGGTTATCTCACTAAAGTACAAATGAGAGCTAAACAAGTGTTCATAAATGTAGCGAGCGCTTAACTGCATTTTCAAATCGTCAGCATTAAAAAAGTCTTCTAACGAGTTTATCGCTGTCTCTTGGGCTTCAGACAGTGGTGCGCGAGCAGGCATATAAGCGCCGCTCTCTATCCAACTCATGAGTATATTGTGCTCCTCACCGGTTAATTCTGGGAGAGCGTAGGGCATACCACCAAAGGCTTGGCTTGTGGCATAGCCATCAAATTCCGAAATGGTAGGACATTGTTGGCTGCGATCGATAGAGACATCGAAGCGTTCGTCTAATAATTTGTCGGCAGGTAAAGGGTGTTGCTGTTTAAGCATCAGCATTTTTGCTAAAACTGACGCCTGCGTGTTGGCATTAGGGGTTTGTTCTCGCTCATTTAGCACAGGATAAAAGCCACGCTCGCGCCAGTCGGGAGAATCTAATGCGTCTAAAAATAATCGATTTGGCGTGGCGGCAAGTATACGCGAGCCATGGTAGACAACTTCTTTACTCGCGCCGCGATCTATTCCTTCTGGCGAGCTCATCTTAAGCTGGCAAGGGGCGTCGTAGCAGGCATGGCACACAACACAACGCCCTTCAATTACGGGTGCTACTTTGGTTTGGTAGAATGCGGTGGCAGGGCTTTCTAATAACGCTTGCGTGACACTGGCTGGTGCGCGGTTCACTGGGGCTTCGTGGCCATAAAGCTTGTTGAAATCAAGATTGGCAATGGTCGCGCAACCCGAACAGACAAGAATGACGGCGATGAATATTTTAATCCATCTGGAATGTGTATTTTGCATAAAGAGTCCAACTAAGGCAGTCACTCTGTGTTTATTTAAAACCGAGCGGTGTGGGGTAGGGTGTGTGTTTGCCGCGCAGTTTACCCTTTAGCGGGTATCGACTCAACCGAGAAACACTCAATTTGAGTGCTTTGAGGTTTATTTATCTCTGTGCCAATTGCACATTACCAGGGGGGCAATTATCTACTTACTTGACAGTGATACACAAAGCAGGAACCCTACCGTGAACTCTTTGACAGACATTCGATAATTTATGCAGCGCGACGAAAAGGTGACATCGGTATTCGGTCATATCCTCATTATTATACTGGCGGGAGAGTTGATTTTCGCTTTACCTTTTCATCTAGCACGCTTTTTTCGACCAACGTTTCTACAAGCGTTCGAGCTAACGAACACCCAATTAGGAGATATTTTCGCTGTCTATGGCGTTGTGGCTATGCTGTCATACTTCCCCGGAGGCATAATTGCTGACAAGTACCCCCCAAATCGCCTTATGAGCATTTCACTGTTGGCGACAGCGGCGGGGGGCTTATATTTACTCAGCAGGCCGAGTCATTTGGGACTTACACTGCTTTTTGCTTATTGGGGCGCAACCACTGTTTTGGTTTTTTGGGCGGCGATGATTAAAGCCACTCGGCTTTCGGCTCCGCCCCATCGTCAAGGGTTCGCATTTGGTTTGCTCGATGGGGGGCGTGGGTTAGCGGCAAGTCTGTTTGCCAGTGTAGGCATATTGTTATTGAGCCTTGGGACATTCAGCTCGCAAGGCGATTTCAACAGCTCAACTGAAGCGTTCGATGCTATGGGCATGCTGATTATCTACTACAGCACGTTAACAGCATTAGCAGCTGGGTTAACTTGGTTTTTTGTCAGTTCTCAAGCTGATAACCCATCTGACGCGTACGTTCAACAGCAGCAACAAGCACCTGGTTTGTCATTCGCTTCGACGCTTATTAATCCCTTGGTATGGCTGCAAGGAGGGATCGTTATTTGCGCTTATTGTGGCTATAAAGCGCTGGACAATTACAGCCTTTTCGTCGTGCAGCACTATGGTTGGTCACAAGTGGAAGGTGCCAAGTTTATTACGTTTGCCAGTTATATGCGCCCCGTAGCCGCGATTGGGGCAGGGTTACTCGCCGATCGCTTACGTACGAGTAAAATGACTTACTTACTGTTTGCCGCACTGGGGGCGATCTTTGCGGCGATTGCGTGGATGACGCATTTCAATGCAGGAGTGACACTGGTGTTAGCCATGTTGCTGTTTACCTTTTTTGCAGTATTCGCTTTGCGTGGAATTTACTTCGCGCTAGTAGACGAGAGTCAAATTCGTATGGGGGCGACCGGCACTGCTGTCGGGGTCATCTCAGTACTGGGGTTTACGCCTGATATTTTCTTTGCATCTATCTCCGGTCGTATGCTGGATGCCGGACAAAATGGCTTTGCGTATTATTTTTTATTTATTGCCGCGATTATGTTTGTTGGCTGTTTTTGCGCTTTGCTATTGGCCAAAAAGGTCAAGAAACTGCGCTCGGCATCGGCTGCAAGCCCTAAAAAATAAGACCCGTCGTCAACATTATGAAGGCGCTATTGAGGTCGTCGAAATGTTGCTGTGTCGCTAAGGGACGTCAAAATGTCATATTCGCCACATATCATTAACGCTTAACATCTGTTTTAATTAGCAAAATTATAAGTAAAAAGTAAATCTATGTTTGGTATTTTTAAACCTGCTTCACACCAACCTCGACTCCCCAAAGAAGAAATAGACAAAGAATACAAAGCCCTGCGTTGGCAAGTGTTTATCGGTATTTTTGTGGGCTACGCTGGTTATTATTTAGTGCGCAAAAACTTTTCTTTGGCAATGCCTTTTCTGATTGAAGAACAAGGTTTTACCAAGGGCCAGTTGGGGATTGCATTATCGGCGGTCTCTATTGCTTATGGCCTGAGCAAATTTTTAATGGGCAGTGTGTCTGACCGCAGTAACCCCCGTTATTTTTTGATGACAGGATTACTAGTATCCTCCGGCGTAATGTTTCTATTTGGTTTCGCCGACTGGGCTACCCAAAGTGTTGCTAGTATCTTTGTGTTGCTGTTTATCAATGGTTGGGCACAAGGCATGGGATGGCCAGCATGTGGGCGGACCATGGTTCACTGGTATTCAGGAAATGAACGGGGCCGAACGGTCTCGTTTTGGAATATTGCGCACAATGTTGGCGGTGGCTTGATTGGTCCAATATTTATTTTAGGTATGGCGTGGTTCAATGACTGGCACAGTGCTTTTTATATGCCAGCTGCTGCAGCAAGCTTAATTGCCGTGTTTATTTATTTTGTAATGCGCGATACACCCCAGTCATGTGGTTTGCCGCCAATAGAAGAGTATCGAAACGATTACCCTGCTCAGTATTCTCAAAGCCATGAAGAAGAATTAACGGCAAAGCAAATATTTATGCAGTTTGTACTGAATAACAAATTGTTGTGGTTCATCGCTGTGGCGAATGCGTTTGTCTATTTAATACGTTACGGCGTGCTTGATTGGGCGCCTACCTACTTGTATGAAGTAAAAGACTTTTCATTTGATAAAAGCTCATGGGCTTACTTTCTTTACGAGTGGGCAGGTATTCCCGGCACCCTACTATGTGGCTGGATAAGCGACCGATGGTTTAAAGGTCGACGAGCACCTGCGGCCATATTGTATATGTTATTGGTATTGGTGGCAGTTGTGGTTTACTGGTTGAACCCAGCAGGTAATCCGACCATCGATATCGCTGCTCTCATGGCAATTGGCTTCTTGATTTATGGGCCTGTCATGCTGATCGGTTTATTCGCTCTTGAGCTGGTACCTAAAAAAGCTGCTGGCACTGCCGCTGGCTTAACCGGGTTATTTGGCTATTTAGGTGGAGCCGTTGTAGCCAATATTGCGCTTGGCTATACGGTTGACCATTTCGGCTGGGACGGTGGCTTTGTATTATTGGTTGGCGGTTGCATAGGCGCTATTTTACTTATCGCGTTAACCTTAAAACACGAAGTCGCACATGAAAGCCATCAGCGGGAAGAAGGCGCTCAACTCCAAGAAAGTCAATAGTAAGAGCCTTAGACCATCAGCGTTAGGCTTAAGCCGTTAGTTGGGTGCTAGCCTTTAGCACTCAACTTATAGTTTCTACTAGCTCAGAGTCTGCCCCTCTCTGTTTCAACCCTGTTGAGACTAGAGATGGGAGAGCTTTGCAGGCAGCTCTCGCGCAGCGTGAACTTGCTAAGCATACATCAAGACTAGGCACTTCCTTTAAGATCCAAAAAACCTAATATCGTCAGTTCGTTGTCGATAATTGTTACAGAACTCCTGTGTTCTCTTTACCTTCTAGAGCCCCTAATCTAAGGGCGATGGGCGCTTACAAATCTATTTATGAGCTGATTATACGCATGATAGAAGAGGTAAACGTTTGAACGCTCATGACATTTCCTCTTCAAAGCGATAAGCTAAGGGGATATTTCAAGTGGAAAAACAAACATGACAAATTCTGTAGTGATCAGTGGTTCAGGATTATGGAATCCACCACATAGCATCTCGAACGAAGAGTTAGTAGATGCGTACAATGCGTATGCTCAGCAGTTTAATGAGCAAAATGCCGATGAGATTGAATCAGGTGCGATAACAGCGAAACCTTTCTCTAGCGCTGAATTTATTCAAAAAGCATCCGGTATACGCAGCCGTTATTGCTATATGAAAGATGGGGTACTGGATATTAACCGTATGCGTCCCATCATTCCTGAGCGCGGTGAAGAAGAATTATCTGATCAGGCCGAAATGGCGATCAATGCGGCTAAACTGGCCCTTGAAGCGGCAAATAAAACCGCTGAAGATATCGATGTAGTGATTGTATCTTGTGCATATACGCAGCGCTCTTATCCCGCGTTAGCCATCGAAGTGCAAGGCGCTTTGGGGATCAAAGGTTTTGGTTTTGATATGCTAGTGGCGTGTTCAGCAGCAACATTCGCTTTGCATCGTGCTTATGAAATGATCAGTGCTGGAACGGCAAAGGGGGTATTAGTGATAAACCCTGAATTGACTTCACCACAAGTCAATTATTGTGACCGTGACAGCCACTTTATCTTCGGAGACGTGGCAACCGCTGTGGTGGTGGAGCATGCAGATACCGCGACATCTGAGCATGTGTTTGATATTTTAAGTACCAAAGCGATTACTCAATATTCAAATAATATTCGCTCAAACTTTGGTTATGTTAGCCGGGCTAACGATGTTGACCCCTATGGAGCAGATAAGCTGTTTCATCAAGAAGGACGTAAAGTTTTTAAAGAGGTGTGCCCTATGGCGGCTGAGCATATTAGCGAGCACTTAGAGCGACATCAGTTAACCAGTGCTGATGTAAAGCGTTGGTGGTTACACCAAGCAAACATCAACATGAACACGCTTATTAGTAAAAGACTACTAGGCCGTGAAGCGACTGTTGAAGAAGCACCGATTGTATTAGACAGGTACGCCAATACGGCATCTGCTGGCTCAATCATTGCGTTCAATCTACACCACAAAGACTTACAGGCCGGGGATTACGGGTTACTGTGTTCATTTGGCGCAGGATATTCAATCGGCAGTTTGTTAGTCAGAAAAAGGTAATCTTGTTACGCTAAGACGCTTGAAAAACACAATAGCAATCACGTCAGGGACAACACCATTATGCTAGCAGTTTGGGGATATGCAGCCAGTGCTTTGGGTTACGCACTGTTGCTGCTGTTATTGTTAACATCGCGCAAGTCGGGCTTAGCTAAATATTTATTAATATTGGCCACCGCTGCTACGTGTGTGTGGTCCCTTTCACCTTTTTTCATTGGCGAATTGACCGTAGAGCGTCTCATCGTTTTTGATAACGTCAAACAATTGTTCTGGCTGCTATTTCTGGCGGCGTGTTTAAAAGATAACTTTACCAGCTTGGTGGGCGTGCTTAAGCGCCCTGAAACATGGTTAATTCTGGCGTTGCCAATTACTGGCATAATTATTCCTCTGTTTCTAGATGTTAACGACAGTTGGTTGTTTCTACTGCAGACCATTCTGGCACTACAAGTGTTGGTTTTATTAGAGATTATCTACCGCCAATCAGGTGAAAACCGTTGGGCGTTTAAACCACTAATTTTATACTTAGGCGCCACAAACCTGTTTGAATTTGTCACCTTCGCTAATGCGCTTATGGTCGAGCAAATCGACTTGACGTATATCGCCGCTAGAGGCTTTATTTATACCGCTATGATCCCGCTACTGGTGCTTGCTATACGCCGTGTACAGCATTGGGGCGTTGACATATTTGTTAGTCGAGAGGTGGTGTTGCACAGCTCTTTGCTACTGGTGGCAGGGTGTTATTTGTTTGTCATGTCGCTTATCGGCTATGTGGTGAAATACTACGGGGGAGAGTGGAGTACTTCAATCCAAGTCGCGCTAATATTTCTGTCGTTGGCGTTGCTTGCCACGGTATTTTTGTCAACGAGCTTTCGCACCAAGGTCAAAGTGTTTATTACCAAACACTTTTTTGCCAATCAGTTTGACTATCGTTATGAGTGGGTCAAGTTAACCAAATCGTTAGAAAGTAATCAGTCTGGGCAGGCTGTTTATCAAACTGTGCTAAACGCTTTTTTGCAGGCGATGGATTACCAATCTGGCTTGCTACTTAAGCGAGTCGATAGCAAAGTAGAATACCTAGCAGATGTAGACGCTGAACCTTTATGCGAAGAGCAGCTCGAAGTGATGAGGCAATTTTTTGCGTTTTTTGAGCAGAAAAACTGGATCATCGATATGGCGGAGCTGCGCACCAAGCCCTATGTGTACGAGGGTTTAAAAGTGAATCACGGGACCTTGAATAAAATTGCATTCCAATTGGTCATCCCTATCTATCGAGGCGATACGCTGTGGGGGTTAGTGTTGATGGGCAACACCAATGACACATCGCGCAGTTTAAATTGGGAATTACGTGATTACCTTACTGCGGTGACCGCGCAAATCACTAACTTTTTATTTCATCATGAGGCCGCAAAAGAAGTGGCTGAAAATGCCCAGTTCGCTGCATTCACCCGTATGTCGGCTTTCGTGTTGCACGATTTGAAAAATGTTTTGGCACAAATTGACTTAATTTTATGTAATGCTGAGCAGCATAAGGATAACCCCGAATTTATCGAGGATACCTTTGAAACGCTGCATCACACCAAGGCTCGCATGGATAAAATGTTACGCCAGTTGTCAGAGAAGAATGCAGAGCCAGCGAGTCAGCACAGGTTAGTCAATTTGTCGGGGTGTATTGAAAACGTCATTGAACAGCGCTGTGCAACATACTTGCCCAAGCCAGAATTGAGGGTCGATAGTGAAATAGACGTTGTGCTTGACCAAGAAAAGTTCGCCAATGTGATGTATCACTTGATCAGCAACGCGCAACAAGCCACCGCCGACGATGGTTTTGTGCGGGTAGATGTCTGCCATGCCCCACAAAACGAAAATATGGTGGTGACTATTTCTGATAATGGCTCGGGCATGAGCAAGAGTTTTATTCAGCAGCGCTTATTTACGCCTTTTGATACCACTAAAGGCAATGCCGGTATGGGCATAGGTGCTTATGATGCTAAAACGTTTTTAGAGAAAATAGGTGGTTTTTTACATGTTCAAAGTGAAGAGAATGTTGGTACAGTCTTTACGTTGAACATACCAGCGAACTAATAGAATAGGTTGCAAGGATAAAGGCATGGAAAAGATTTTAGTCGTTGATGACGACTTAGGTATTCAAAAGCAGTTGAAGTGGAGCTTCTCGGGCTATGATGTGGTGTTTGCAGATGATCGCACCTCTGCGATCACTCAGTTACGCCGGCATGAGCCTAAGGTGATTACCCTTGATTTAGGGTTGCCGCCAGATCCTGCCAATGCCACTGAAGGCCTAGCTGCGCTTCAAGAAATACTTGCGTTATCCCCTAACACCAAAGTAATTGTGGTAACTGGCAACAACGACAAAGTGAATGCCTTAAAAGCGATTGAGCTTGGTGCGTATGACTTTTATCAAAAGCCCATTGATTCAGATACCATTCAAGTATTGGTCAGCAGAGCAGCACAGCTCTACGATTTAGAGCAAGAAAATCGTCACTTGTCTGCGGTGGCGCCCTCAATGGATCGTATTATAGGTAACAGTGAACAGATTTTAGCGGTCAGTAAAAAAGCTGAACGCATTGCCCAAACTGACATCAGTACGCTGTTATTAGGGGAGAGTGGCACGGGTAAAGAAGTGTTTGCGCGCAGCATTCACGAACACAGCTTACGCAAAAACAAAGCCTTCGTTGCTATTAACTGTGCCTCGATCCCGGAAAATTTGCTCGAAAGTGAACTGTTTGGTTATGAGAAAGGCGCGTTTACAGGCGCAAATAAAACCACACCGGGCAAAATTGAAAGTGCTCAAGGCGGCACACTTTTTCTAGATGAAATCGGTGATATGCCTGTAGGCTTACAAGCTAAGATGCTGCGTTTTTTACAAGAGCGTGTTATCGAGCGAGTAGGCGGGCGTACTGAGATCCCAGTCGATATTCGTGTTATTTGCGCGACCCATCGTGATTTAAACAGCATGGTCGCACAAGAGACCTTTCGCGAAGATTTGTATTACCGGATAGGGGAAATCAACATCGTGATACCGCCACTGCGTGAGCGTGGTAACGATGTGATTTTGCTGGGTAAAACCTTCTTAAATCAATACAACGAAGACTTCAAAACAAAAGTGAAGGGCTTCAGTGACAGCGCAGCACAAGCCATGTTGCAGCATCGCTGGCCGGGTAATATTCGTGAATTACAGAACAAGCTTAAATCTGCGGTGATCATGGCTGAGTCCGCTTACATTCAACCTGATGATTTAGGTTTGCAGGTAAATGAAGAACTCAACACCATGCGCACACTTAACCTGCGTGAAGTGCGCGAGGAAGCTGAGAGCAAAGCTATTCGTTATGCGTTTCAAGTGGCCGAGCGCAATATGTCGCGCACTGCTGAATTACTTGGGGTGACACGCCCTACGCTTTATTCGCTGATTGATAAGTACCATCTAGAGGACATTAAAACTGGTTCCTAATGTGAACAACGTGTGTGAAGGATTACCCGACGTTCGGCTAAGCCTTGTGTTTGAGCATATATAAATGCAGTGGCTCAAGTACACATTAGCTTTGTTGTCGTTGGTTGGCTTATGGTTTGTAGGATTAGGCCTAAGCACATTTATACCCTTGCCTGCATCTTTATTAGGTTTGTTAGTATTGCTACTGGGCTTGATGTGGCTTAAGCGCATTCCTTCTGCTTTGCTCAAAGTGTCGCAGTTTGTGCTTGGGCATATGCTGGTGCTCTTTGTGCCGGCGACCATGGGGGTGCTGCTTTACGCTGAAAAGTTAGCGGATAATCTATTGTGGCTAATATTGAGTATTGTTGTCAGCACCGTGCTCAGTCTTGGAATAACCGCATGGATTTGCCAACGCTTATGGCAACCGACCAACCAACACCCGTCTACGCCTCATGAAGATTGACATCTCAGCCAAGGCTAAACCAATGCAATTGATAGTGACATCATGCTAAACACTTATAGCGAGCAATACCCTCTCGTATCTGCGTTGATGTGGACGATCATTACCGTGGGCGTGTATTTGCTTTCATTGACCGTTTTTCGCCTATTAGGCCGACGTCCGGCATTTCATCCAATGATCTTTTGCATTGCCATGCTCGCGGTTGTGCTCTTCTATGCTGGCGTCACTGTTGAATCATACCAAGGAGATACGAGCCTGCTGACGTGGTTATTAGGCCCAGCGACAGTGGCGTTGGCCGTTCCGCTCTACAGTCAAATAAGAAGTCTTCGCGGAAATGGCCTAGGCATTATGCTGCCGATTTTGATTGGTGGTGCCATTGCGCCTATTTTGGCTCTGGCCGGTTTGTATTTTGTGCCTTTGGACAGCGACGTAAAGTTAAGCCTGTTGACCAAGTCGATTACAAGTCCATTGGCGATTGAGACCAGTCAACATATTGGCGGTACTCCTGGGCTTGCGGTCGTGATTGTTATTTTTACCGGCATAGTGGGGGCTGTATTTGGCTCCATAACGTATCGTATATTTCACGTCACTTCCCCTCAAGCGCAAGGACTTGCTCTAGGTACTGTAGCCCACGCTATAGGCACTGCTCAAGGATTTCAGATGAGTCAGAAAATAGGTGCATTTGCCACCATAGGCTTGTGCATAAATGGGGTACTAACGGCCATTATTCTGCCGATTATTTTTTTCCTTATCAGCTAGTGGTACGAATACTGCAAACTTTCCGCTAAGTTAGCAACGCCCCATGATAATTATAATGGGGCGGTACACACGGGTTATTATATTTATGCGTAAAGTAGCGGGCGATTCTATTCACATTTGGTTATTCGTGTTCTTCACGAGTGTGGTGCTAACAGCATGCGGCGGTGGTGGCTCTTCAGACTCAGACTCTGATAACACGCCTGATGTCATTGTGAATGCGGGACCAAGCTCTACGGTTAATGAGGGGACGACAGTCAACTTGCAAGGTGATGCGCTAGGCACCACCGATGCCTTGACCTACGCTTGGTCTGCCTCGCCGGCATTAACGATTACCCATGATGATACCACCACGGGTGTGGCATCTTTTGTGGCGCCAACCACCAGTGATACATTGACCTATCAGCTAACCCTTCGGGCAACTGATGGTAATGGCAACGTTGGCTCTGACAGTCTAGAGGTGACCGTTTTGCCGCTAAACACTGCGCCAAGCGCGATCATTTCCTATCAACCGATTGACGGTTTTTCTAATAATATCTTTCCAGCTGGCACAGACGTTACCTTAAATGGCGACACCAGCACAGACGCCGATACAACGGATGCAGATAACCCTATTGCCGCATATCAATGGCAACAACTTGCCGGAGTTGATGTGCTTTCTGGGGTCAGTAGAGATGCAAGTAACATTACCTTTACCACACCGATTGTCGATGAAGACAACACGTTAACCTTCGAGTTGACCGTCACTGATCAAGAAGGCGCAACGGACACCGAAGAGCTGACTATCACCATATTAAGTGCAAGTAATAATGTGCCCACTGTTGATGCTGGTGTCGATCATCAAGTGTTTTCTGGAGAGAGCATTTTACTTTCAGGATCGGCCGATACTGCTATTCCCTCTGCAAAGCCATTAACCTACTTGTGGTTAACTGACTCTACCTTAGAGCCACAAATTAATAACGCCAATGTGTTACAGACATACGCTGTTGCGCCTATGGTCACCACGAGCCAGGTGTTGACCTTCAGCTTAGAGGTTAATGATGCCAACGGTAATGAGGTGGACGACAGTATTTCGGTAACAGTAAAACCGTTTCCTCGTAGTTTAATAAACGATACGGGGGTGATGCGCCAAGGCAGTGTGAACGCAGTGAACAGCTCGCATCAAGGGGATTACCCTGCGCAAGACGGGCAACGGGGGCGGGACGTTATTGCGACTAACAATATGCTTACCAAGGCCGGGCGGGGTGAAGGTGGCTTTGACTTTACCCGCTTAGATGACATAGGCGATGAAGTGGACGATACCAGCCAGCCATGGCGCTGTGTACGCGATAATGTGACCGGTTTAGTGTGGGAAATTAAAACCACCAATGGTGACTTACATGGCCGACGCCATACCTACAGCTGGTATTCAGAAGAGAACAATGGCGGATATAGTGGTCCGTTGAATCCAGCCACTCCTAGCTGTTCGCTGGGCGACTGCAATACGCAGGATTTTGTTGAAGCCGTCAATGCCCAGGGCCTGTGTGGTTTTTACGATTGGAAGCTACCCAGTCATAACGAACTTCTTTCAATTATGCATTTTGGCAAATCTACCAGCCCTATGTTAGATACCGATTATTTTCCCTACGCAGATAACGGGCAAACCAGCAATATATGGTACTGGACATCACAAACCAGCGTCGATGGTACCAACGAGGAAGCGCAAAATGCATGGGCGATCGATTTCTCTAGCGGGAATGACAACTTTCTAAACAAATCCACAGCGGCTAACGTTCGTTTAGTCAGAGCAGGACGATAATATGAAAAAGATATTGTTTTTGGCGTTACTTAGTTTTAATAGCCTTGCCCAAACATGCCTAGGGGACGTAACTGAAACGGCCAACGAAGAACAATTTACGGTCAACACCGATGGCACTGCAACGCATATCAGCAGTGGTTTGATGTGGATGCGCTGTAGCATCGGGCAAACCTATAGCGCTGGTAGTTGTGTGGGTGAAGCCAACGAATTGAATTGGCAACAAGCGTTAAGTGAAGCCCACGGTTTCACATATGCAGGATACAGCGGTTGGAGAGTACCGAATTTAAAAGAATTGGCTACGTTAACAGAGCGAGCTTGCGTGCGACCAGCCATAGATGAAAGTGTATTTCCTGATACCTTGTCTGATGATTACTGGACTTCTACCCCTTCTGTCGTCGATGCGGATCGTGCCTGGGTGGTAGCGTTTTTCAACAGCAGTAATGCGTTGAAAGAAAAAAGTTTATTCGTATACACGCGGCTGGTCAGAACAGTCGATTAACGTATATTTTAATTCGATTATCGTATCGAGCTTTTAAATTACCCGTTAACTGGTCAGAATGTGTTGGTCTTTTTAAGCTAGCGATCCGATATGCGTTTTTTGTGGTTATTTTTTCTGGGTTTTTACGCCGCGAATGTGAAAGCCGATTATAAGTGTGATGTAGAGCTAAACTACGGTTTGGTCGTGACGAACGATCAGATACGTATTATCGATAATAGCCGTACTGTTTACCAAATTAATAACGACGATCAGCTTATTGTTCAGGGGCAATGGATATCCTTGTCTGTGCAGCAACAAGCTGAATTAAAAGAGCTGGCCGACGGTGTGCATCACGTCGTACCTAAAATGATTTTACTGGCCAGTGAAGGTGTTGAACTGGCGATAGAAACTGTGGAACACGTGTATATTGGCTTAGTCGGTGAAGAGCACGAAAGTTACGAGAAATTGCGTTCGTCTTTAGCCAGAGTGCAGGCCAGAGTCAAAGAAAAATTCATTCATGCGGGCAGTAATTTCTATATGGGCCCTGGCACATTAGAGAACGTCGACGACTTAGTTGACCGCGAATTAGAAGCGCAAATTGAAGAGGCCATGAATACCTCATTAGGTGGCATTCTATCGGCCATCGGCGGCTTAGTGTCAGAAAGCACCAGCACAGAAGAAAAAATCGCAAAACTGGCTGAGAAAATTGACAACATCGGGAATACCGTTGACGCCGTCATCAGCCCGAAAAGCCAAACCCTGCAACAAAAAGCCCACTGGTTTTGTAATGAGTTTAAACGCTTAGATCGGGTCGAAGACCGCTTACGCCGTGATATACCCCAACTCACGAAATATAACGTAGTCACCAGTGAGCAAGGCCATAGCCATTAAGTTGCTGGTTTAGCCAATGTTTTACGATTAAGATAGCCGCCGTTTTTTCAGTCCTAAGAAATTCCCCATGCGTTTATTCCAGCAAGATGCCGTTGAATGGTTGCAAAACTTACCAGCCAACAGCGTCGATTTGGTCATTACCGACCCGCCTTATGAATCGTTAGAAAAGCATAGAGCCAAAGGCACGACTACTCGTTTAAAACACAGTAAATCTTCAAGCAACGAGTGGTTTGCCATTTTTCCGAATACGCGCTTCATTGAGCTGGTGGCAGAGATTTATCGCGTTCTAAAGCACAACAGCCATTTTTATTTGTTCTGCGACCAAGAAACGATGTTTGTGATCAAGCCGCTAGCAGAGGCTGCGGGGTTCAAGTTCTGGAAACCCTTAGTGTGGGACAAGTGCGCCATTGGTATGGGGTATCACTACCGCGCCCGTTACGAGTTCATTCTGTTTTTTGAAAAAGGCAAACGTAAATTACAGGATTTAAGCATGCCTGATGTGCTGCAAGAAAAGCGCGTATGGCGAGGCTATCCTACAGAAAAGCCCGTGCCCTTGATTGAAAAGCTGATTGTACAAAGCTCGAGTGAAGGTGATTTGGTTATCGACCCTTTCTTTGGCTCAGGAGCGACCCTAGTGGCTGCTCAAAATTGTAATCGAGAGTGGCAAGGTGCCGACTTATCATCTTCGGCACATGAGCACGCGCTCAAGCGGCTAAACGTTTAGGATGTTAGGGCAATAGAGCTGGTGGCAACACTGACAAAAGGGTAAAGTGTCGCCATTTTGCGGATATTACACCAACATTTCTAACAATGAATTAAGGTAGCGCCTGCCAAGTGGTGTGACTTGCCAATGGGTGTCTGATTCGGCAAGTAAGCCCTTGTTCACTGCACTGGCTAAGTTTTCTTTCAAGTCTGTTTGCTCATCAAAGACTAAACCAGTGAAAGCGCTAAAGTCTTGTTTTGGGCAAGGCTCAAGTAAGCGTAATCGATTCATGAAAAACTCGAACGGTAACTCCTCATCTTGCACATTATGTTGCTGGTGCATGTAAGAGCGCGTGAGATCCATATAGCCCTTAGGGTGTTTTACTTTAACCGTGCGTAAAATCTGGCCCGAGTCTTTCAGTGTGATTTTACCGTGGGCACCACAGCCAATCCCTAAATAATCACCAAAGCGCCAATAGTTAAGGTTGTGCTGACATTGCTGGCCGGCCAAGCTGTAGCCCGATATTTCGTACTGCTCATACCCTGCTGCGGTCAGTATGTCGTGGCCTTGCTCTTGAATGTCCCACAATATGTCATCTTCTGGCAACGTCGGTGGTTTCGAATGAAACTGAGTATTGGGTTCAATCGTCAGCTGATACCAAGAAAGATGCGGCGGCTGCTGGGCAATGCCTTGGCGCAAATCAAACAAGGCATCGTCAATGGACTGCTCAGGCAAGCCATGCATCAAATCAAGGTTAAAGCTATTCAGGCCAGCACTGCGCGCGTAACCGGCAGCATTTAACGCTTGTTGCTCATCGTGGATACGCCCAAGTCTTTCCAATTTCTCTTGCTGAAAGCTTTGCACGCCAATTGATATACGGTTTACCCCAGCTTGGGCAAAGCCATTAAAACGTTCGCTTTCCACTGTGCCAGGGTTAGCTTCAAGGGTTATTTCGGCATCGACTGCTAAATTGACGCGCTCACGCACCCCCGTTAACAAGCGCCCTATGGCATCGGGCGAAAACAAACTTGGGGTACCGCCACCGATAAAAATACTGTGCACGGGACGATCGCCAATCAGGTTGGCGTCTTGGGCTAAATCATCTAGTAAATGACTGACATATTCAGCTTCTGGCAACGAGTCCTGCTTTTGACCATGGGAGTTAAAGTCACAATAGGGGCACTTTTGCACGCACCAAGGAATGTGAATATACAAGGCAACAGGGGGGAGCTGCAGAGTTTTGACTGGGGGGAGGGTTGTATCCGGTTCACCGGCGTCATTCATATCGCACGTGTTTGCCATTACGCTATTCACCTGCTTTTTCAAAATCTGCGCTCAGTTTTACTAATAATTGTTGCAACGCTTGGCCGCGATGACTTAGGGCGTTCTTTTGCTCTTTTGTTAGTTGTGCAGAAGTACACTTTTTTTGCTCTACCCAAAACACAGGATCGTAACCAAAGCCACTTTCACCACTGCGCTCAAGGGTTATTTCGCCATGCCATTCGCCTTGGCAAATAATGGGGGTGGGGTCTTCACTGCTGCGCATATACACCAACACACATAAGAAGCGCCCTTGGCGTTTTGCCGGCTCAACGTCACTTAGTGAGTGAAGCAACTTATCAATATTATCACTATCGGTGGCATGGCAACCGGCATAGCGCGCTGAATATACACCAGGTGCTCCGCCTAAGGCATCTACCGCTAAACCAGAATCGTCAGCGATGGCGGGTAAGCCTGTGATTTTGGCTGCGTGACGGGCTTTGATGATGGCGTTTTCGACAAAAGTGGTGCCTGTTTCGGCCACCTCAGGTACGTCTAACTCACTTTGTGGAATGATGTTGATGTGTAGTGGGCTGAGCAACTGACTAAGCTCAGCTACTTTGCCTTTGTTGCCTGTGGCTAATACGATTTTACGTGACAAGGGGAAACTCATGCATTGGTCTATTATAGGCAAATTTTACCTGTTTAGAGATGTAATTGATATTGCGCTTTCGCCTCTTTTGTCGATATGGGGGCTACCCATAACAAATACGCCTTGCTGTAGCCGGGTAAATTATTTAGTCTTAATACTATCTATTGAATATCGGAAGTTGTTCGCAACGTTATTCCTTTCAATATTGTCTTTTTCCAAACTTAACCGCTTAGTAGCGCAAGGATGCTTTATGACATTTACCGCCAAATTACTCCTCATTAGTAGTGCAAGTTTAATCACTGGTAATGCGAGTGCTATCAATAAGCCTCAAACGGAAGCACAGGCCCACCCCATCGCAATCAGCGAACCAAGCACTGTGCTTTTGGAGTCCGCTAAGCTCCCGGAACCTATTGAACGTGTAGCACCTAAGTATCCATTGAGCATGGCACGAAAAGGCGCTGAGGGCTGGGTGCAATTGAATTTTGTGGTGGGTACTGACGGCAGCGTCAACGATATCGTTGTGGTTGATTCAAGTGGTATGAAAGCCTTTGAAAGCGCAGCAATAAGAGCAATGAAAAACTGGCAATATAGCCCGGCTTTTGTTGATGGCAAACCAATTGAGCAATGCCACAACAAAGTACAAATGGA
This sequence comes from Paraglaciecola sp. QJM3NY_14, assembly GCF_056173245.1. Classification (NCBI taxonomy): domain Bacteria; kingdom Pseudomonadati; phylum Pseudomonadota; class Gammaproteobacteria; order Alteromonadales; family Alteromonadaceae; genus Paraglaciecola; species Paraglaciecola sp. QJM3NY_14. Next base: position 3,863,549 of record NZ_CM149664.1, on the reverse strand, counting down.
CTTTAAGTTAGACGGGGACAAAAGAGGGGTTAGGCGCAAGTTTAAACGCAATTATGAGAGTGTGCGTGCTGCACTAAGCAGCAATGATATTGCCTTAGCGCGTGAGCTGAGTGACAACATGAAAGACAAAGGCTTGCTCAATAGCATAGAGTTTAGCTTTTATTCGTTGCTACGTGCTGACTTGGCAAAGGCTGAAGCGGATGAGGTGGCTGAGCTTAAGCACGTTCAACATATATTGAATACTGATAGCAAAGGCAAGTATTTGGGCAGCGAAGCGCATCGATTATTGTTAAGCCGTAAGTTTGTGTTGCAAATAAATCAGTCCCAATACCTTGACGCCTTAGATACGTTTCAGCGCGTTGAGACGCAAGAAAATAACGACGAAAACATCGCCATGCTCAAACCTTATGTGACCCAAATACTCAATGTGCTCAAAAGCGACCAAGTCATAGCTATTCCAGGGAAAGTCAAACAAGACGGTGATTGGTGGCATGCCCTGAGCAGGCGCGCCTTTAGTTTACATGACGTGAACGGCACCCTAAATACAGTGGAACTGCGTTGTCACAATAAAAGCGAGTTATACACAGCGACCACAGACAGCACATGGAATATACCCGCTAGTTGGGGACGTTGCAGCGTAAGGGTGGTAGGAGATACCGACAGCCAATTCACCTTGCTAGAAATACCCACCAAGAGTGAGCAGAGTTGATTTCAGTCTGTCTGCATATGTGGCAACGAGTATAAACAAATAGGCTGGAATAGAAGGGGGCTTTGGGTTTCACCCTTATGTTTGTCAATATATGGCGGCAATGGAACTTTAATGATGTGTGCTCGCCAGAATCTAGGACTTAACATGTACAGCACTTTGAAAGCTCGCAAACCAATATCACTGATTGCTGTTATTCTTATGTTTTTTTGTATGAATGCAGGCGCTTCAGATTTGGGCGTTGAGAAAATTCAAATATTAATATCGGGTAACGCCCTAAAAATAACCAATAGGTTTGGTGCAAGCATTATATATTTTGATCCTGACGGCTCTTTTGAACACCTTGCAGAGCAAGGTCAAACGAGTAAAGGGGAGTGGCGAGTAACGACTGATAGTATGTGTGTCACCATCTTTGCACAACCAAATGACCCGCCAAAAGAGTCTTGTCTTAATCTAATAAACCGTAAATTAGGAGAAAGTTGGACCGAGCAGGATGCTAGAAATGGCGAATTAAAAAGAACACTGCTTGAGGGGCATCCAGCATGGTAAGCGTGAGGGGATTTGTATTGAGTTACAACATTTAAAGTACTCACCGAGCCCACCAGTACGAACTAACACCACACTTAACTAACACAAAAAAACCTGCAAATTTGCAGGTTTTTTGTGCGTTACATTCAGCTTAGCTAGACGTATTAAATGTGAAAATTGGCGACAAACCGGCTGGCTAAAACGACACGCTTTAACCGCGATTCTTTTTCTTTTTGGCTTTCTTTTTCAGCGGTATACCGGCGGCTTTTTTCGCTTTGTTGCTGATCTTTCTTTTAGCTGGCGGCTTGGCTTCTTTATTTTTCGGGCGTAACTCGTCGATTACCCGGCGTTTAAGCGGCTGCTCGGTGTAGCGTTCGATTTTGGGCACTATGCCAATGTCGTGTGCTTCAACCAAAGAAATGGCCGTACCCTTGTTGCCAGCGCGACCTGTACGACCGATACGGTGTACATAAACGTCTGCGGTACGCGGCATATCATAGTTGATAACATGACTGATGTTTTCAACATCAATACCACGGGCGGCAACGTCGGTGGCAATCAATATTTTGACTTCACCAGAGCGGAATTTGGCCATGGACAAGTTACGTTTGTCTTGGGGCATTTCGCCCTGTAGCCAGCACACGGTAAAGCCGTCGCGCTCCAGAATTTGCTTTAACTCATTCAGGCGGTCGCGGGTTTTCACAAACACCACGGCAGATTCCACTTGATGGGTCAGAATATGTTTTAGCAGAGCATATTTATGCTTTGCATCATCGGCGATATGTAGCCATTGATGTATTTTACCTTGCTCTTTACGACTAGATGCAGCCTCCAACTCAACGGGGTCGTTGAGTATGTCTTTGGCGAAACGACTAATACCAGTGCCTTCTAGGGTGGCAGAAAACAACATGCTTTGCTTGCGCCAGCGGGCTTCAGCCGATATTTGATTAACGATTGATGAGAAGCCCATGTCGAGCATACGGTCAGCTTCATCTAAAATCAGGCACTCGATGTCACGACAATCAAAGCTTTCTTGTTCGATGTGCTCGAACAAGCGCCCTGGAGTGGCCACCAATATATCGAGGTTTTTCTCAAAAGTATCGCGGTCGGTGCCGTAGTTGATGCCACCTGTGATCACGCCGCACACTATGTCTGTGTAGCGACTTAACTCAAGTGCTTGGTTATAAACCTGCTGAGCTAATTCTCGGGTTGGGGTTAAAATCAAAATACGGGTCGAGCCAGGATGGCGGCGCGGGTAATCTAATAAGAATTGGCATACGGGCAATAGAAACGCCGCCGTTTTACCTGTGCCGGTTGGGGCGGATGCGAGTATGTCTTTACCTTCCATCGCCGCTGGAATGACCAACTGTTGAATGCTGGTGGGTTCGCTGTAACCTAAATCGGCGACTGCGCGGCAAAGTTCATCATCTAATTCTAATTGCTCAAACATGGCGTTTATATGCTTCTTAACGTTGTACTTAATATTATGGTGGCTACAAAATTGTTGAGCCTCCGAGATGTTATTTTAACTGCGTGTTTAAGCAGTGGGATAGCGCTGTTGTAAACCTTGATACACTTGGTCGCTGTAATCTGGTAAGGCAATATCTAAGGCGTTTAACACATCAACCAAGTGTTCGTTATCTTCACGGCCATTCCATAATTTATGGTAGCTGCCTTCTTTGTAACCGTTGTCTTGACGGAAGAAGTTTAGAACATTTTTGCCCACATATTGACGATAAAGCTCGTCGGCGTTCATTTCAGCCTGCTCAACGATTTTGATGAACAAAGGTACGTCAAAACGATTAGCGGCGCACAGGCCAGCCATTAATTGTAAATTGTCGAGTATATCTAAATTGGTAAAATCATAGGGTTTACCATCGAACGTCACACTGCTGGTATTTGATGCAAGTTGCTGAGCAATCGTGCTAGACGATTGGGCAATGTCACCGTCAAACTGAATAATGATTGACGATAGTGCGAAATGCCAAATATCGACCAACTCCATCTGTAGCTGAGGCAAGTCTTTTTGTTGGGCTTTCCACCATTTCCAGCCGTGATGCTCAATTCCTTCAACCGACTCGATCATAGCGGCGCGTAAATAGGCGTAATTTGCGCTAAGCCATTGTGGGTTAACTTTTCGGTTCATGCCGTCTTGCAGTGTCAGCATGGTGTTTAATTGAGTGGTGGATAACATGGTAAGCCTTGTGTGTTCTGTTTATCGTTTGGATGCTACAAAAGCGGACGACTATTATGCCACGTTTGTGGCGATAGCATGAATGCGTTTTTGTCTGAGTTGTTGTTTTATTTCTGCGCCTTTATAACCTGCTTGCACTATTTCTTGTACGTTGACCTCTTTGGCGAGTAAATAGGCTTGCCAAATATAGTCTGCGTTGGGGTAGGGGCGCTCTTCAAAGCCCGTTCGCCCTTTCGCATCGGCGGTACAGGCCAGCAACAAATCGGCAAAGCGCTCAGGCTTTCGCCATACGTCACATTTGTCTAAGAAATCATTGATCGTGGCGGCTTTGAGCTTAAACGCATGATGCACATGACTATGAAATTCACTCATTAATAACGCTAAATCACGACAGTCATTGGGGACTTTTAGCCGCTCACAAAGGGTGTTAATGGGCACAAGGCCACGTTTTTCATGCCCGCGGTGTGACGGCCACTCTTCTGGGGGTGTTAACCCCTTGCCTAGGTCGTGCACTAAAGCGGCAAAACGTACGCTGAGCTTATGAGATACCCGCACCGATTGTTCCAGTACCATCATGCTGTGAATGCCAGTGTCAATTTCGGGATGCCATTTGGCTGGATTAGGAATGCCCCATAAGCAATCAAGCTCAGCAAACCACACTTTTAAGGCGCCGCATTCGCGCAGGGTTTCAAAATATATTTGGGGGGTATCTTCAAGTAAGCTCTTTGCGGTTTCGACCCACACTCGCTCAGCACTTAAATGACTGAGCTCCCCCGATTGGGTTATGTTAGCCATTAAGGTTTTGGTTTCATCCGCTATGCTAAAGCCATAACTCGCGTAGCGCGCTGCAAACCGTGCAACGCGTAATACGCGCAGCGGGTCTTCCTCAAACGCGTCAGACACATGGCGCAAAACGCGATTTTTAAGGTCTTTTTGGCCATTGAAGGGATCGATAATGTTGCCGTTGTCATCCATTGCCATGGCGTTCACGGTTAGGTCCCGGCGCAGTAAGTCCTGCTCAAGCGTGACATTGGTAGAGGTGTCACACTCAAACCCTGCATAGCCTTGGCCTATTTTACGCTCGGTGCGGGCTAGGGCGTATTCTTGCTGGGTTTTAGGGTGCAAAAATACTGGAAAGTCTTTACCCACTTGCTGAAAGCCCTTGGCCAGCATATCGGCTTCGCTGGCACCTACGACAACCCAGTCATTATCTTTTATTGGTCGCTCGAGTAGCTTATCCCGTACTGCCCCACCCACTAAATATACTTGCATAGTCACCTTAAATTTGAGAATCGCCTTATTATGCCTGATTTATCCGATGAGCAAAAATACGCATAGGAATAAGCGATTAATAATGTGCACCGCCTGTGAAAGTCGCTTAGCAGTTAAATTTACTCGAATTGGCGGGGGCGAAATTGCAGTGCTAAAACTGTAAACATCAGCTTTATGCATAACGCGTCTTACCTTTGACAAGCTTGAATGAAGCCGTTAGTTTATCTTCCGCTTATCCTCAATCGGCCACTAGAACCGCAGCTATGTATCTTAATTATTTCGGACTTTCAGATAATCCGTTTTCTATCGCACCTAATCCCGCGTACCTATATATGAGTCCAAGACACAAGGAAGCCCTTGCTCATTTGACCTTTGGGTTACGGGAAAGTGGCGGTTTTGTGATGTTAACAGGCGAAGTCGGAACGGGGAAAACCACCGTGTCGCGTAAGTTATTACAACAGCTGCCTGATAATACTCAGGTCGCCATGGTGCTTAACCCAACGCTCTCAGCCATTGAGTTACTCGCCACCATTTGTGACGAGTTAAGCATAGATTATCAACACGAACGAGCGAGCCTAAAATACTTTACGGATTTGATCCTCAACAAGCTGGTGATTAATCACAACGCAGGCTTGAACACGATATTGATTGTGGATGAAGCCCAGCATTTGTTGCCAGAGGTGCTTGAGCAGTTACGTTTGTTGACCAACCTTGAGACCAACCGGGAAAAGCTGCTCAAAGTGGTGTTAATCGGTCAGCCAGAATTGCAGCAATTGTTGAAACGTAACGAGCTGCGCCAATTAGCCCAGCGCATCACCGCCCGTTACCACTTGCTACCGCTCACTTCTGGTGAAGTAAAAGCCTATATTCATCACCGATTAGGGGTAGCAAACGGCGATAGCAGTGTTTTTAGTGCAGGCGCACTGGGCGCTGTGTATCAGGTCACTGGCGGTATACCGAGGGTGATTAATTTACTATGTGACAGGGCGTTAACGTTAACGTTTACTAAACAAGCTCCCGTGGTACATACCCATATATTTTATGCTGCCGCAGAGCAAATCTTGGGCGCTGATGTGGTGGCTCAGCGCAGAGGAAAACAGCGTACCCTAATACTCGCAGGCTTGTTTGTACTGGCCTTCGGGTTAGGCTTTATGGGAGGCCATTGGTATGGATAACCTTATCAATATTGATGCCTTACTGCCTGGTATGGTGATAGTAAAGATTACGCAGCAAAACGGCCCAATTAAAATACGTAAGTCCGGTTTAGTGACCAGTATGGAAATGGTCACAGGGTTAGGGGAAATGGGCGTACAGCAGGTGGAAATTGACCCTGCCCAAACCGTGGAGATTGACCGCCCTAAAGTACAAAAATCACAAACGCAGAAATTACTCGAAAGTGAGCGCGTCGCCGGGGCTAGAGGTCTACATGGCGCTGATGCGGCGGTGTCAGATCAATTCAATCGCAGTTTGTTTTTACCGTCAATCCAGGCGTTGCCTTCTCGCTGGCAATACTATACCAAGCCGCTATTGCAAGGCGTGGTGGTGGTATTTATTGGATTTGCATTGGGGTGGGGCGTAGCTATCGGCCCGTCATTGTTAGCCAAGCTCACCAGTCCAGCGGCACAAGATGACGCCGCCATTGTTGAAGGTTTCGCTGGAGGTAGTCGAGAAAATGCGAGTTCTGCGATAGACACAAATGGAACCCTTGCTGATAATTTGCGCGCGAGCGAAAAGGATCCTGGGGGAGACAAACCTTCTGCGAATAACAACGAAAAAGTCTTAATGGTAAAATCGAACGAGCCAGATGTTGCTCAAACACGCGGCAATCAAAATGCAGTTAATGAATCTGTCGCAATGGCCGCTAACCAGCCGCATAGTAATACTCAATCTAAGACAACGCCTCCCTTTGAACAGCAAGTCAACCCCAGACCTGAAGCAGAGCCAGAGCCAAGCCCCAGAATATCGTCTGACTTATTGAAGCGCTTTGAGAAGGCGATCACAGAATTGGACAAAGAGCCCGAACAGCCATTCGAAGCCACGCAAACAAAAAGTGAAGATACACCGCGTATTGATCAGTTGCCTGCATGGGTGTTAACACAACTGCCCCCCATGGTTTTTACCACGCACATGTATGCATCTTCAGCGCAAGATAGATGGGTAAAGGTGAATAACAGGACGCTGAATGAAGGGGATATGATTGCAGATAAAGTGCGTATCGAGCATATAGAGCCACAACATGTGATCCTGAACTATCAGGGGCAAACGTTCAGCATGTCGGCACTTAGCGAGTGGTAAAATTATCACTCGCCAGTGGGCTACACAACCGACCACCTTTATAGTGACCATGATTATGTAGAACTGCAGCAAGTAATATGCATAATGCGTTTATTACTTGCTCGTTTACCGCAAATAGGAATATCAACCAGACATGGCTGCCAAGGAACCGCACTTTTGTTTGCTGCACTTTACCTTCGCCTCGAAGGCCTGCTTACTCTTCTTGGTAATTAGTATTCTGAAGGTGGCAAATGCATCAGACAGTCCAAGCCTCCCTCACGCTAATCAAGACGATTTGCATCAGCCTAATGATGCTCGCGTCATATATACGGATGACCAGGGCGCTGCCCCTAAACCTTTTGAAGCGGTGAATAAGCGGATACGCTTAACAACCGGCCAAAGCTACTTCCCTTTTATATCCGCCAAGATGCCCCACGGTGGCTGGTCTCAAGCGCTTGTAACACGTACGTTTGCAGAGATGGGGCTCAATGTTGATATACACATTTTGCCATGGAGTAGGGGAGAACGATGGACTACAGAGCAACGTTTCCTGGGGACATTTCCTTATGTCTATTCTGCTCAGCGGGCTAAGAAATACTATTTTTCTAAGCCTATCAATTTTATCCCAGTACGTTTCTATGTCAGTAAGGCATCGAATTTTACTGATGTACAACAATTGAAGGATAAACGCTTATGCTTACCTTACGGCTATTCGGCCGAATTTGTGAAAGGTGGTGTAGTGGAAAGTCTCAATTTGAAGATTAATCGCGTGGTTGATGGCGCCGCATGCATAGGACATGTGCAGCGGGGGTGGAGTGACGCTGGCCTGACAAATGACTATGTTTCTGTGAATGAGGTCAATAATGACCGCTTAACAGACAGTAAGCTGGTTGTGCTTAAAAAGTATGTAGAGCAAGTGCCTTTGCATTTCATCATTTCAACGTCTTACCCCGAAGCGAAAATGTGGATGGATAAGTTCGATCGCGCGTTTCAACGTTTGATTAAAAGCGGCGCGAAAGCGGAAATAGATAACAAGTTTATTCGACTACTCGACTCAAATTCATCCTAGGTATATCAACCCTCAACCCCTTATATCTCCTATTTCATAACGCTTTCAAACCGCTACATCTACAAAGTTCATCTGAAAACGTTTTCTGTAGAGCATACAGCGCGAGTTAACATGTTTTAGCGTATTGCATCATAAGTGGGTGGGACTTATAAATATGCCGATCCCTCAAATGTAGAAACAGTGTCGACTTTTTCGGCAGATTTTCACCAAAGATAGTTACGCTGCATTTCACTCATTTACTAATGCATATTATCTTGACTCGATGGAATTTGCAGACACTAGCGCTATTTTTGTGACCCATTAAGCTTCATCCTGAATGGTCATTATGCACACAGTGGCGACGTTGCAGCTTGATATAAGCCAATTATTAGTACCAGTCTGCCTGATAGGTGCAGCAGTATCATCGTATACGATACGTACTGTAAATGTTTTCGTTTTCATCAATTTTCATTCGCTATGCTTTGGATCTCAATATTTTCAGGTTACTTTGTTAACCTATATCTCATTGTTCTTGTATTTAATGCACGACTTCTTGTCGTTATTTGCGCATGTTGCACAGTGCTTCAGATATAATTTTAACGCTTATTTATCTACTTTCATTAACATTTTAACGTTTTAGGTATAGGCAAACATATAATTATTAATATTTTCGCTGTCCATCTTTACCCTTTGTTTATAAGGCCTTTGTTAAATTATAGCTATCTTAGCGCCGAATTTGTCATATTAGTCACCGATTTTGTGATACCCACACTGGTCGAGTTTGTATTAATGTATTTGTAACATTTCATTAGCTTGATAGTGATGTTTAAAATTAAACGGCTTATCGACTAAAAATGTTGACGAATTGTTAAAATAAACCTAGCATTATGAAAACGTTTACATTGGTGGTTGGGCGAGACTCAATTGGGTAAACGCAAAACATGTATTTATGCCCTGAGGGTATTGATGTTACAGCGACCGCGCAACGTATTTGGGAAGACCGGCTTTCATTAATGAAAATAAAAAAGTGGTCAAGAGCAGTAGCTGACTTCCAACTTGTATGGTTTAGGTTAATTCTACTAATAGAAACACAAAGGACGCACAAAAATGAACACATATGCGAAATTTAATAAGTCACTACTGACCAAGAGTATTTCAATACTGCTTGGTACGACAGTACTTGCTCCTGTGGTTGCCGTTGCTCAAGAAAGCGCGAATGACTTGGAGGTGATCCAAGTACGAGGCATGCGCTCGAGTATTCAAGAATCTATGGGGATTAAACGTGATTCTGCTGGTGTGGTTGATGCCATTTCTGCAGAAGACATAGGTAAGTTTCCTGATACTAACTTAGCGGAATCTTTGCAACGCATCACGGGTATTTCTATTAGTCGGAGTAACGGTGAGGGAAGCCAGATTACGGCTCGAGGCTTTGGACCTGATTTTAATATGGTGACGCTAAATGGTCGTGCCATGCCAGGTGCTGCTATTCCTGGCGGTGGTGGCACGCCAAATTCACGGGCTTTTGATTTTGCCGATTTAGCCTCTGAAAGCGTACGTGGTGTGGAAGTTTACAAAACTGGTCGTGCTAGCATAGCAACGGGCGGTATCGGGGCAACCGTTAACATTAAGACGGCGCGCCCACTAGACGCACTTGAAAGCGGCTTTACCGGCTCTGTTGGTGCAAAAGCATTGATGGACACCACTAACCGTGTGGGGGATGACGTAACACCTGAAGTATCAGGGTTCTTTAATTTTGTTGATGACGACGGCATTTTTGGTGTGTCTTTATCTGCCAGTGTACAAGAGCGTGACAGCTCAGCAGTGGGTGCATTTGTTAATGAATGGCGTGTCAACCCGTACGAGGGCAGCATTCCACAATCACCTAACCAAACCGATCCTAATTTACCTGGCTTTAATGGGCCTGCGGTGGTGGTAAACAATGGTCCAGCAGACGGTCAATTGTTTGCCATCCCAGCTGATTTACGTTACTCAATTGCTGATCGTGAACGTAAACGTACTAATGCGCAGCTTACTTTTCAATATGCCCCATCAGAAGATTTAACCGCAACCTTAGATTACACCTATTCAAAACAGGACCTATACGAGGCTCGCGCAGAGCAATCCATCTGGATGGATGATGGCTACTTCTCAGAGCTTACCTTTGACGACGAAGTGGTTAAAACCCCTATATTGATTGAACAAGAACGCCGTGATTTACTGCCGCGCGATTTGGGGCTAGCCATTCAGGAGCTGAACCAAGTCAATGAAAACAAATCTGTTGGCTTTAATGTTGAGTACCACGTCAACGACAGCTTAGTCATGTTCTTCGATGTGCATGATTCATCAGCCGAAGGGCGCCCAGATGCGCCTTATGGTACCTGGACTAACCTAGGGTTAGGGGCCAATGTTAACCGTGGGCAGGGGGCTGATTTCTCTGGTGATTTCCCTATCATGACGGTAGATTTTGATGACGCTGCGCGTGACAACTTAAACGGTAATGGCGTGCTTGACCAAGATGATGTAGGTACTGCAATTCTTGATATGAATTTTAATTCTCAGCGCACAGATATCACCCAATTCCGGTTGGATGGTGAGTACTCATTTGACGATGGCGGGATTAATTTCGGTGTTGAATCGCGCTCAATGGAAAGCACGTCACTGCAATCATTAACCAGACGTACCATGGGTAACTGGGGTATCGAAAACCCGGGTGAATTGCCAGCGGACTACTTAACGCCGTTTAGTTTTGCCGACGAGTTTGATGACTACAACACCAACGGCATTTTCAGCCAAGGTTTCACTGGTGATGTAGCACAGATTGGCGCATTTGCCGCGCAGGAATACGGCTTCGCATTTGCAGCCGATAACCCGTTCGCCACTAACCGCACAATTGAAGAAGACATATTTGCGGCTTATGTAGAGTTTGAATTAGACGGAGAGTTAGGTGGTCGTCCGTACAATATCCTTGCGGGTGTTCGTTACGAAAGCACTGATTCTACATCGGTCGCTAACATCAGCTTGCCCAGTGCAATAGCGTGGGAGGGTAACAACGATTTTAATGTGCGCTTTGGCTCTGAGACTCAAGACGTGGCCGTTGATTCTGACTACGACCATATTCTACCCAGTATTGATTTTGATATTGAAGTGATGGATGGCGTTAAGGCGCGCTTGTCTTACAGCAAGACCATTGCTCGCCCAACGTACAATAACTTGAGCGCGGCAGCATCCGTGGGCACGCCAAGCGGTCCAACGCTAATCACCCAAGGCGCAACTGCAACCGCTAGCTCAGGTAACCCCTCTTTGGTGCCACTTGAGTCTGATAATATCGATTTATCCGTTGAATACTATTTTGAAGATACCAGTTATGTATCGTTAGGCTTCTACGATAAACGAGTGAAGAACTTTATTGGTAACGAGCAGGTGGAAGAAAGCGTATTCGGTCTACGTGATGCGACCGCTGGACCACGTGCAGAGGCTGCGGCCGCTGAACTTGAACGTATTGGACAACCGTTAACCGATACTAATTTGTTTAACATGGTGGCAGCCATGGAAAACAACATCGCTTATGACTCGTTAACCATAGAGCAATTCGAAGCCCAGTATGATGTGTTACCTAATGAAGATGACCCATTCTTAACCTTTATTAATTCAAAACCAGTGAATAATAAGAGCGCCAATATTTATGGCTTCGAGCTGGCTGCTCAGCACTTCTTCGGAGACACAGGCTTTGGTTTACAAGCCAACTACACCACAGTCAATGGTGATGTAAGTTACGATATCACTGCTAACCCATCGGTAACGCAATTCGCGTTAGTGGGCTTAAGTGATACGGCAAACTTGGTGGCCATGTATGAGAAAGATGGCTGGCAGGGCCGTATTGCTTACAACTGGCGTGATAAGTTTTTAGACACCACGAGTCAATACGTGAATGAACCGGGCTTTACCGAGTCTTACTCGCAAATCGATTTTAATGTGTCGTATCAAGTGAATGATGATTTATCTGTATTCCTTGAAGGGATAAACATTACGGATGAGAACAGTCGCCGTCACGGGCGTACGTCCGCTCAATTATGGAACTTGGAACAACTTGGCGCGCGCTACGCGCTAGGTGCCCGATATACGTTCTAATGTGTAACAAGTGTGTACCTGTAGGTCTGCCGAGTTAATCGGCATTTAAAGCCGCGATTTATCGCGGCTTGTTTTTTAGTTATATTGAAACAAGAGCTTTGAATAAGAGCTTTAGAAAAGAGCTTCAGCAAAGAGCTTTGAATCAAACGTATTCAACCTAATTATATGGATGGCGAGGTTAGTCTTGAACAACGAGAAAACGCAGAGCACCCAGAATGGGCAGAAACGACAAAGAGTACAAAAAGTGGTTATCGCTGGTGGTGGAACAGCAGGTTGGATGGCTGCTGCTTCGCTATCTAAATTACTGGGAAAATCACTCGATGTCACCTTGGTTGAGTCAGACGAGATTGGCACGGTAGGGGTAGGCGAAGCCACTATTCCGCCCATTCGAACACTACACAAACTGCTGAATATCGACGAGCAAGCATTTATGCGAGCCACCAATAGTACCTTCAAACTGGGGATTGAATTTAATAACTGGGGACAAAAAGATGACAGTTATATTCACTCCTTCGGTGTCACGGGAAAAGAGTGTTGGGCTGGGGAGTTCCATCATTTCTGGCTACGGGGAAAAGAGCTGGGAATAGACGTCCCTTTCGGGGATTACTGCTACGAGCTTCAGGCTTCAAAGCAAGGGAAGTTTGCCTTCTCTGCAAATGCGCCAATGAACTTTGCCTACCATTTAGATGCCACGCTATACGCTAAGTTTCTACGGAATTTTTGCGCCGATTCGGTGACTCGAATTGAAGGTAAAATTCAACAGGTGAATAAGCATCAAGAGAGTGGCTTCATTCAATCTTTAACACTTGAATCAGGTCAAGTTGTTGAGGGAGACTTTTTTATTGACTGCACAGGATTCAAAGGTCTGCTGATAGAAGAAGCCTTACATACTGGTTACGAGGATTGGTCACATTGGTTACCGTGCGACAGCGCAGTCGCGGTGCAAACTCAAGCCAATTCTGATCCTCTACCTTATACCCGTGCTACCGCCCATGAATCTGGTTGGCAGTGGCGAATTCCGTTACAGCATCGCGTAGGCAATGGCATGGTATTCTGTAGCCGATACACGAGTGACGACCAAGCAAAAACCACTTTACTCGCTAACCTGGATGGCGTCCCCATTAACGAACCCAGAGTGATTAAGTTCAAGACCGGCCGCAGACGCAAGGGCTGGAACAAAAACTGTGTGGCATTGGGCTTAGCCAGTGGGTTTGTAGAGCCACTTGAGTCCACCAGCATTCATTTGATTATGACAGGCATCGTACGACTAATGCGCTTGTTCCCCTTCGATGGTGTGTGCCAATCCACTATTGATGAATACAATGAAAAACTCACCAGTGAACTGCACAGTATTCGTGATTTTATTGTATTGCACTATAAGGTTACCACTCGTGATGACTCACCGTTTTGGCAGCATTGCCAAAGCATGGAAGTGCCTGCATCTTTGGCCCACAAAATTTGCTTGTTTAAAGAAACGGGGAGAGTCTTTTTAGATGATGGCGATATATTCCGCGTCGATTCATGGACGCAAGTCATGTTGGGGCAAGGCCTAGCGCCAGAGCAGTATCACCATATCGTGAATGAAATGAATAAGGATGAGTTAACGCGCTTTTTAGCTGGCATGCGCAGCGCAATAGAGCAACGAGTTGCCCAATTGCCTAGTCATCAACAGTTTATTCAGCGCTATTGCAAAGCGTCATAAGCACTAGCAGGCAGAGTGACGGGTAGGCCGCTAAGACGCAACAAAGGAAAACATAAAGCAGTTGTTGCGTGTCATCCACTTAGATGGGGTAGTATAAAGAGTATTGTGCCAAAGCGTCCGTAAATAGCATGTCATGTTTAACATGGGTAGTCACAAATGAGTAACCGCAGTATCAAAAATATCGTTGTCGTCGGTGGTGGCAGTGCAGGTTGGTTAACCGCTGGGATCATTGCCGCAGAGCACCAATGTGGCTCACAGCAAAGCAAAATTAGCGTCAGCCTAATTGAATCACCCGATGTGAATATTATTGGCGTGGGGGAGGGAACTTGGCCTTCAATGCGTAACTCTTTGCAGCGCATGGGGATTAGCGAAACTGAATTTATTCGCCACTGCGGCGCAGCGTTTAAACAGGGCTCAAAGTTTGTCGGCTGGAAAAACGGCGCAGACAATGACTTTTACTACCACCCTTTTGTGATCCCAAGCGGCTACGGCAAAGCAAATCAATACAGCGCGTGGAAAACCTATGCCTCTGAGCATCCTTTTGCTGACGTGGTTTGTGCGCAAAGTCATATTTGTCAGGCAGGGTTAGCCCCAAAACAAAACGCTACCCCTGAATATGCAGGGGTGCTCAATTACGGTTACCACCTTGATGCAGGCAAATTTGGGCAGTTAATCCAGCAGCACTGCGTGGCTAAGCTAGGCGTTCGCCATATTCAAGATCACGTTGAAGGTGTGATTAGTCACGATGATGGCGACATTAAAGCATTACAAACACGTCAAAGTGGTGAGCTAACCGGCGACTTATTTATCGATTGCACAGGGGCGCGTTCGTTATTACTAGGGCAACATTTTAATGTGCCATTTATCGATAAAAGCGACGTGCTGTTTAACAACAGTGCTATGGCGCTGCACGTGCCATACACTAATGATGATGACCCTATCGTCTCGGCGACCGTATCAACTGCCCAAGAGGCCGGATGGATATGGGATATCGGCTTACAAGACCGACGAGGGGTGGGGTATACCTATTCTAGCAAGCATACTGACGATGAGCAGGCGCAGCGAACACTTAAAGCCTATGTGGCGCAGTCTATTGGGCCTGAACGTGCTGATGCGCTCAAAGCACGAAAGATCAATTTTGAACCTGGGCACCGTAGTCATTTTTGGCATAAAAACTGTGTCGCGGTTGGCTTGTCAGCGGGATTTTTAGAGCCCTTAGAGGCATCTGCATTAGCATTAGTTGAGCTCTCGGCTACCGCCATTGCTGAAAACCTGCCTGTAACAACAGAGCATATGAAGGTTACCCAGGATAACTTTAACCGACGATTCCTTTTGCACTGGGAAAACATAGTCGAATTTCTAAAGTTGCATTATGTTTTAAGCGCGCGCAGTGAGCTGTACTGGCATCAAATGCGTGCACCTGAGTCAATATCCCCGCGGCTTAGATCATTACTCACGCAGTGGCGTTTTCAACCACCTAGTCGCAATGACTTTGTGCAAAATGAAATCATGTTTCCATCAGCCAGTTACCAATATGTTTTGTACGGGATGGGCTTTGAAACCTTGAATGATGTGTCATCAAGGGAATTTGACACGCCACAAAGTGCCGTCAAACACTTGAAGGAAAACCAGCAGCATGTGCGCAAACTCATGGCTGGGCTGAAAAGCAATCGTCAATTGCTCAGTCACGTTAAGCAGTACGGTTTTCAAAAAGTGTAAGTGTTTGAACGGTGTTGCAGTGTACATAGGGCTACTGCTTTAGAGCGCCTAGACTGTAACGACCGGTAAGACAAAAGCACCTTAGGCATACCAAGACTGGCCTAGTGTCGGGTCTAAATTATTACCTTTCAATATTTTAATCTTCGCTCTAGCGTTCGATTGACTGCTCTATCTTAAGCGGCATAAAGAAAAAGATACAAAAGTCTTGAAAACGTTTTCATTTGCATTTAACGTTACGCTAACAATTACCTAAGACTAGGTTTATCACCACGTTAATCTTGTACTGTTGTTACAAAGACAGTCGCCCCAATAGCACTGGAATAGGAATAATAACTATGCTTCAACGCAGCCAGTATCCCGTCAACAGCACGCATCATTTATGAAAGCCTTACCCTTATACGAGAAAATTGGCTACGCCATGGGGGATGCGGCTGCGAATTTGGTGTGGCGTGGCGCCTTAGCTTATTTAGCTGTGTTCTATACCGATACGTTTGGCTTGGCAGCGTCTGCTGCGGCTATTTTATTTTTGGTGGTGCGCCTGACCGATGGTGTGACAGACATCATCATGGGGATGATTGCTGATCGTACTCACACCGCTTGGGGTAAATTTCGACCTTGGATTTTGTGGTCTACCCCTTTTTTAGGGGCGTTTATGGTGCTGTGCTTCACCACACCAAACTTGAGTGACACAGGCAAATTAGTTTATGCCTATTTGACCTACATAGGTCTGACGCTGGCGTACACCGTTAATAACGTCCCTTATTCTGCTTTGATGGGGGTGATGACCGAAGATGATAAAGAGCGCACTAGCTTGTCTGGATTTCGTTTTGCTGGTGCCTTCGTGGGAGGCTTATTTGTGATGGGTTTTCTGCCAAGCCTAGTAGCTATGTTAGGGAGCGGTGACGACGTGCAAGGGTATCAGTACACCATGTATGTGTTCGCAGGCCTATTAATGGCTCTGATGGTGACATCCGTCGCGACGACAAAAGAGCGGGTTATTCCCATTGAACAAGTGCGCGGCAGCTTTCGCAGTGAGTTATGGGATTTAGCTAAGCAATCTCCTTTCGTACTTGTGCCACTGCTCTCAATGAGCCTATTTTTCTATTACCGCAATCTTGCGACTGGCGCTCTGTTTGTGCTGGTTTTCGCAACCGCTACTTGGTTGGTGCGCCGGATGTTAAATCGTCCTCGAGGAGATGTGTCTGGTACCCAGCAAGACATGCTCGATCTATTGACGAATCGCCCTTGGCTTATTCTACTTGGGATGGGCTTTCTTACTATGATGTTCAACGGTATTAAGTACAGCGTGATTGCATATTACTTCAAGTACTTTGTGGGCGATGAGTTACTCACAGGCCAGTATTTTATCGCCTTGTTGGTAGTGTCAATCATAGGTGCACTGTGCACTAGCTACTTAGCGAATAAGCTTGGTCGACGAAATTTGTTTATTGTTGCCCTGCTTCTTAGTAGTGCCCTAACGTGCGGGTTTTATTGGATACCAGGGGAAGACATTGGCTACATATTTATTCTCGGCTGTAGCGCGGAATTTTTTGCTGCAATGATGCCAACCTTATTCTTTAGCATGTTAGGTGATGCCGCTGATTACTCAGAATGGCGGAACGGTCGCCGGGCGACCGGCCTTGTATATTCCGCGGGGACCTTTGTGCAAAAAACCGGTAACGGTTTCGCAGGCGCGTTGGTGCTGGTTGTGTTGGCAGGTTATGGCTATGACGGTATGGATGCGAGCACGATTGAAGCCTCACTCCCTGGCATGCAACAGCTTATGAGCTTTATTCCCGCAGCTTTTGGGTTAGCCGGAGCATTGCTGATGCTGTTTTATCCACTGACGGATAAAAAGCAACAGCTAATGAACACCCAGCTTATTGAGCGCAGAAACACCATTCAAACTAATCATCAATAGCGCTTTGGCTTTTAGGCCGCGTATTTACTTAGAGAGAGTTTTCCCATGATCGAGCCATCCACTGATGCCATGAATACCGAATTTGGCTATTTTGATGATCAGCAAAAAGAATACGTCATTTCCACGCCATTTACGCCAACCCCATGGATAAATTACCTAGGTAACGATGGGTTTTACGGGTTAATTTCGAATACTGCTGGTGGCTATAGTTTTTATCAAGATCCCAAGTTTCGCCGTTTAACGCGTTATCGCTATAACAGTGTGCCCGTCGATACGTCAGGCCGTTATTTCTACTTAAAATGTGATGATGAGATTTGGTCTGCCTCGGGCCGACCTGTGGCTAACCAACCCGAAAAATACCAATGCCGACATGGTATGGGTTACAGCCGTTTTCTAGTGAGTCACCAAGGGATCAATTCTGAACTTACTTGCTTTGTACCTTTAGGTGAAAAGGCTGAAGTACATCGATTGACCCTTAAAAATACTGGCGTTAGGCACCGAAAAATCAGTTTGTTTTCTTATATCGAGTGGTGTTTGTGGAACGCTGAGGATGACGGCACTAATTTTCAACGGAATTTGTCCACTGGTGAAGTGGAAGTAGAAGACGGTGTTATTTATCACAAAACCGAATACCGCGAGCGCCGAGATCACTATGCATTTTACTCGGTTAATCAACCTATCAGCGGGTTTGATACCGACAGAGAGCGTTTTTTAGGGCCTTATCGAGGTGTTGAAAACCCTTTATGCGTTGAACAGGGCCAGTCTGCCAATTCTCATGCCCATGGCTGGTCGCCTATCGCTTCACATCATGTAGAAGTCGAGTTAGCGCCGGGTGAAGAGCGTACCCTAGTGTTTGTTTTGGGTTACTGTGAAGTGGAAAAAGATCAAAAATGGCAATCTCCTGGGGTCATCAACAAAACGCCGGCGCAAGAACTGATCAAGCGCTACGCTGATAACCACAGTGTGCAACGGGCGTTAGATGATTTGGCGACACACTGGGACACCTTGTTGGGTAACTTTCAAATTAACAGCCCAGACAGAAAATTTAATCGCTCACTTAATATCTGGAATCAATATCAGAACATGGTGACTTTTAATTTGTCACGCAGCGCTTCATTTTATGAATCAGGGATAGGGCGCGGCATGGGCTTTCGTGATTCAAATCAAGATACCATTGGTTTTGCCCATATGGTGCCGAATAAGGTCAAAGAGCGAATTTTAGATCTCAGTGCGACGCAAAAATCAGACGGCTCGGCTTATCACCAATATCAGCCTCTGACTAAAAAAGGTAATGCCAACATAGGTGGCAACTTTAACGATGATCCCATGTGGATGGTGTTATCCACGGTTAATTATATTAAAGAGACGGGGGATTTTTCGATTCTCACTGAAAAGGTAGGGTTTGACGGCGATGAAACTGGGGAGCCAGACCATTTTGAACATTTGAAGCGTGCTTTTGAGCATGTGGTTAACAACCTTGGGCCCCATGGGTTACCGTTAATTGGCCGAGCAGACTGGAATGATTGCTTAAACCTTAATTGTTTTTCTGACGATCCAAACGAGTCCTATCAAACCACCCAGCGCGGTAAGTCTGACGTTGCCGAGTCTTTGATGATCGCGGGCCAGTTTGTGCTTTACGGCCAAGATTTTGTACAACTCTGCTTGCAACTAGGTAAGGCTGAACTGGCCCATTATGCACAAAAGCAAGTCGATGCAATGCGAGATGCTGTGCTCAAGCATGGGTGGGATGGCGAGTGGTTTTTGCGGGCCTACAACGCCAAGGGCGAAAAAATAGGGAGTCACGAAAATAAAGAAGGCCAAATATTTATCGAATCTCAAGGGTTCTGCGTGATGGCAGGGATTGGTATGCAAGATGGAAAGGCACGCCAAGCACTCGATTCTGTTGCAAAACGATTAGCCACGCCCCACGGCATTATGCTGAACCAGCCAGCGTTTAGCGAGTACGATAAATATTTGGGGGAGATATCTTCATACCCTCCTGGTTATAAAGAGAACGCGGGAATATTTTGCCATAACAATCCATGGATTATGGTGGCAGAAGCCATGCTAGGGCGGGGCGATAAAGCACTCGAATATTTTTCCAGTATTTCGCCTGCTTACTTGCAAGACGTTAAAAGCCTGCATAAAACAGAGCCTTATGTATACAGCCAGATGATTGCTGGGACTGATGCTGCAACGCCGGGCCAAGCTAAAAACTCATGGTTAACGGGTACAGCGGCTTGGTGCTATTACGCGGCCAGCCAATATATATTGGGCATTAAACCGGACTATGCGGGCTTAACGATAGCGCCTTGCATTCCTGCTGACTGGCCTAGCTTTGCTGTGTCTCGCCGCTTCAGAGGTGCGCATTATAGTATTGAAGTACGTAATCCCGATGGCCTTGGGTCAGGCAAGGTGCAGCTAGAAATTGATGGTAAAAAAGTGCAGGGCAATCTCGTTGATTACAGTCAATTCAACGGTGAGCATCACGTGATCGCGACAATCGTCGGTTAAGCAGAGCACGCTAGCGGTCTGTTGAGGTGTGAATAACGCCCTCGTTGCATAAGCATCGAGGGCGTTTTATGACCTTTTGATTGCCTTTATTCGGTTAAGAGCCAGTATAGGTGTTGAATGCTTTTGTTCCCCACAAGGGAACGGTCGAAAGACTATGTTTAAAGCTGCCTGATGTCTCTTTCGTGGAGTAAGAAACATACATGAGGGTTTGACTGCGTGCATCAAAAATTCGGCGTATTTTCATGCTCTTGAAAAATACACTTTTGGATTTTTTGAAGACCACATCTCCGGATTCTGACTTGTCGATTTGGGCAATCATTTCTGGGGTGATTTCCCCAGTTTGACGACAAGCGATAGAGCTGTCCGATGGATCGGAAAAACTAAGATCGGCTTCAATGCTTGCTACATGGCAGGTTACACCACTGACAATGGGGTCTTGCAGTATATTTAGCTTAATGTCTTTGGTGGTAAATAAGCCTAAGCTCACATCACCCACTTCGTTTGAATCACATGCACTTAACAGAAATACACTGCTGATGACGACTAGTATTTTATTCATATCTCACTCACTAAGGGGATGTTTTCTTTAGTGTAATGGATTTTTGATGGGATAAATATCTTGTTAAGTATCGTTAGGCGCAGGGCCTGTACTTTGGCGAACGATTAGCTCAAACGGCAATTCAACATATCTTGCTTGCTCAGATTTACCCGATAGTTGTTCTAATAACAGCGCCATACACGCCTTGCCTATATCTTCCAAGGGCTGGTGGATAGTGGTCAGGGCTGGGGTCATTAACCTAGCGTAGCGAATGTCATCAAACCCCATGATAGATATGTCTTGGGGAATGCGAAAACCATTCTCTTGCAAGACACTCATGGCGCCGATGGCCATATCATCACTGAAGCAAAATACGGCTGTAGGCCTTAATCGTAATTTAAGTAACTGCTCCATAGCGCCGATGCCAGAATCTAAGCCGTAATCACCGCGAATGATTAACTGCTCATCTATCTCGATGCCGGCGTCGTTAAGGGCTGCTTGATATCCTTCTAAGCGCTCGAGCGTGCTTGGTGTGTCCCGCGGGCCCATGACGGCAGCAATACGCTTGTGACCAAGGCTTAAAAGGTGCTCAACTGCTGTACGAGCCCCCGCGTTATTATCAATCATGACTTTGCTAATGCCTTCGATAGGGATTGATTCACAAGAGTTGACAATAGGAGGCAGTTGTTTGGCCACAGGCTGATTTTCATTGAGGTTAAATGGCATGTGGAAGGTGAACAAGAGTACACCGTCTGCTTGGCCTGATTGCGCCATATTCGCATAATGCTTTTCACGCTCAGCTAAGCCTTGGGTGTCACCCAACAAAATAGAATAACCGGCTTTTTGCGCTTCACGTTCAATCGCGCGGATGATACCAGCATTAACTTGATTGGTGATGTCCGGCATGACAACGATAATATTGCCACTTTTTTGGGTGCGCAGATTTGCACCAAATCGACTTGGTGTATATCCGCCTTCTTCGACTGCCTTCATGACTTTTTTGCGGGTTTCTTCACTGACAATATCGGGATTGCGCAGTGTACGCGACACTGTGGCTGGGGATACCCCAGAAATAGCTGCAATGTCCTTAATGCCTAACTTAGCCAAAAAATTCTCTCTTGTTCGATAGCCGTGATTAACCATAGGTTAGCCGCAGAAAAGCAACCTGTAAACGTTTTCAAATTGTCTTAATTGGAATGCAAAACTATAAGTTAAAAAAACTAATATGAATCAGCATGTTATATTTTTTTTGACGTGAATGATGTTAACAGGCAATGAAATGAAAAAGGATTTTCATTTGTATGATAATTAAGCGCAGGGTGCGTAGCCACGCATAAAACGTGGCTACATTGTCATGACCGATATCGCAGAGTATCTAGTGCTGCCAAGCGGGTTGTTGGTCTTCAAACGCTTTAATTTTGGCATCAAGCTCTAAGGTTTGTCCAATAGCATCTAACCCCTTAATCAAGTTGTTTTTATGGTGAGGGGCAATATCAAAACCTATCACCTGATCATTAAAGCGCACTTGTTGTTGGGGTAAATCTACCACTACCTGACATGCTGGATCTTGTGCAACTGCCTCGAAGAGGGCGTCTATTTGTGCACTTTCAAGTTGTACCGGTAATAGACTGTTATTGATGCAGTTACCGTAAAAAATATCAGCAAAGCTGGTCGCGATAACCACTTTAAAGCCGTAATCATCGAGGGACCAAGGCGCATGTTCACGGCTTGAGCCACAACCAAAGTTTTCACGGGTCAGCAAAATACTGGCCCCTTGGTGCTCTGGTTTATTTAACACAAAATCAGGGTTTGGCTCTTGTTCGTGAAGATCCAAATAACGCCAATCATGAAATAAATGCTTTCCGTAACCGCTTTTCGTCACTGACGTTAAAAACTGCTTAGGAATGATTTGGTCAGTATCGACATTGGCTTGATTTAACGGCGCCACATGACCGGTATGAACGCTGATGCCAGCATTAGCTGGGCTAGATTGATTGCTCATGGTTATTCCTAATAATTAATCGTTGGCAATGAAGTCACGGGTATCGGCGAAACGCCCGGCTAACGCTGCTGCTGCGGCCATTGCAGGACTGACCAAGTGTGTACGAGCACCTCGGCCTTGGCGACCCTCAAAGTTACGGTTGCTGGTAGAGGCACAGCGATCACCTTGGCTTAGAATGTCATCATTCATGCCTAGGCACATTGAACAACCAGGTAAGCGCCACTCAAAGCCTGCATCGAGGAAGATTTTATCGAGTTGCTCGGCTTCTGCTTGTGCTTTAACTGCCACAGAACCTGGTACCACAATAGCGGTGACGTTCTCTGCGACTTTGCCTTGCTTAGCAATCGCGGCAGCCGCACGCATATCTTCAATACGGCCATTGGTACATGAGCCGATAAATACGTGATTTACGGTTAGATCTGCTAATTTTTGACCTGCTTGTATATCCATGTATTTCAACGCTTTAACGGCTGAGTCACGGTCGATAGGATCACTAAAGTCTTCTGGCGCAGGAATAGGCTGATTGACCCCAATCACTTGGCCTGGGTTGGTGCCCCAAGTCACTTGTGGTGCGATGTCTGTGGCGGCAAGTTCTACCACAATATCAAATTTAGCATCTGTATCTGATTCAAGGGTCTTCCAGTAGGCTACAGCGGCATCCCAGTCTGCGCCTTTTGGTGCGTATTCACGACCTGCAAGGTAGTCAAATGTGGTTTGGTCAGGGGCAATTAAGCCAGCCTTTGCACCGGCTTCAATGCTCATGTTACATACCGTCATGCGCTCTTCCATGCTCAAACCTTCAATGGTGTCACCGCAATATTCGATAACGCATCCTGTGGCTCCGGCATGACCAATTTTACCAATAATGGCTAAGATGATGTCTTTTGCCGTTACCCCAAGTGGGCGAGCGCCATTGACCTTAACTTGCATGCACTTACCTTTACTCTGCTTAAGAGTTTGGGTCGCGAATACGTGCTCAACTTGAGACGTTCCAATACCAAAGGCAAGTGCGCCGAAAGCACCGTGGGTGGCTGTGTGTGAATCGCCACAAACCACAGTCATTCCTGGTTTGATTAGGCCAAGTTCAGGGCCCATTACATGTACAATACCTTGCTTTTGATGACCCACAGGGAACAACTGAATGCCGTTAGCTTCGCAATTGTCTGCTAGGGTTTGAAGTTGTAGTTTGTTCGCTGGGCCGCACGCATCTATGGCGAGAGAGCGCGTTGATATGCTGTGATCCATGGTGGCGAAGGTCAGATCAGGACGACGGACTTTACGTCCTTTTTGCGCCAAGCCATCGAACGCTTGCGGGGAGGTAACTTCATGGATTAAATGACGATCGATATACAATAATGCATCGTCGCCGATTTCATCGACAATATGGGCCTGAAATATTTTGTCGTATAAGGTGGTACTCATCTGGTCTTTCCTTTATGCGTTTGCGCTGGCGATAATATTCGCTATATAGTCGCCTACTTCACTGGTCGATTTGGCTTGGTCGTGGTTTTCTGGGCTAAGTAGCTCACCGGTTAATACGCCATCTGCCAGCGTTTTCAACACGGCGGCATCAATTGCATCTGCAGCGTCATTTAGATTTAAGCTAAATCGCAGTAGCATAGATGCTGATAAAATTTGCGCAATGGGGTTAGCAATGCCTTTGCCGGCGATGTCCGGTGCTGAGCCGCCTGCAGGCTCATATAAACCAAAGTTTTCGCTGTTTATGCTAGCTGATGGCAATAAACCCATTGAGCCTGTAATCATGGCGCACTCGTCTGAGATAATGTCCCCGAACAAGTTTGAACATAGCATCACATCAAAATCGCCTGGGTAACGTAATAATTGCATGGTCGCGTTGTCAATGTAGATGTGCTCTAGCGTCACGTCTGGGTAGTCTTTAGCGACTTCTTCGGTGACTTCACGCCATAAACGACTGCACACTAATACGTTAGCTTTATCAACCGATGTGACTTTTTTGCCACGTTTTTGTGCGGCTTCAAAGGCACTGATGGCGATACGGCGAATTTCTTTTTTGCTGTAACGCATGGTGTCATAAGCGAATTGCTCTTCGCCTTCACCGTCGATGCCCTTTGGCTGGCCAAAATAAATACCACTTGTTAGTTCGCGTACAACAAGGACATCAAAACCGCTGGCGGCAATATCTGCACGCAGAGGAGATAAAGACTCAAGACCCGGATAGATTTTCGCTGGGCGCAAGTTACTGAACAAATCAAAGTGACCGCGTAAAGCCAATAGAGCTGCTCGTTCAGGGCGCTCCTCCAACGGTAGGCTGTCCCATTTTGGGCCGCCAATGGAGCCAAACAAAATGGCTTGAGCATCTTCACAGCCTTTCAGCGTTGCCTCAGGTAGGGCTTTACCGTGATTGTCGATGGCGATTCCGCCAACATCAAATTCATTCAGCGTAAACGTCAGATTAAATTTTTGCTCTACAACTGATAATACTTTCTTCGCTTCTTGCATGACCTCTGGGCCAATGCCATCTCCCGCTAATACGGCAATGTTATAATTTGACATGTGCTACTTAAACTCCGGCAGTTTGTGTTTGTTGCTTTTTCTGGTGATCAATTTGATCGGCTAAATGAGTGTTATTCAATACGTGGATCAGGGCTTTGACGCCTGATTCAACGATATCTGTGGCTAGACCAATACCGTTAAAACGACGACCATTATATTCAACAATAACGCTAACTTGGGCGAGGGCATCTGCGCCTTCTCCTTTTGAATCAAGCTTGAAGTCGACTATTTCAAGTTGTTCATGGCCTAGTACTTTAATGATTGCTTTGTAGGCGGCATCTACTGGGCCGTTGCCGGTACAAGACTCGATGATTTCCTCTTCGCCCACTTGTAACTTCACCGTCGCGCTCGGGATGATCTCTTTGCCCGAACTGGCTTGTAAATAAAGTAGCTTGTAGTGTTCGTCAGCAGGTTTTTGTTTGTCGAAAAACAGCAAGGCTTCAAGGTCGTAATCGAACACTTGGCCTTTTTTATCCGCTAATTTTACAAATGAGGCATACAAAGTATCTAGGTCATAATCTTCGGCTTTATAGCCAAGCTCCTCAAGACGGTGCTTGATAACGTGACGACCCGAACGAGAGGTTAGGTTTAAGTTGTTTTTATTGATCCCGACACTTTCAGGGGTCATTATCTCATAAGTGTTTTGCGCTTTTAAGACGCCATCTTGGTGAATCCCCGAAGAATGACTAAAGGCATTGGCACCGACAATCGCTTTATTTGATTGTACCGGCATATTACATAGTTGGCTGACTAGTTTTGAGGTGCGAGATATCTCCTGACTACGAATGTTGGTGTTCAGACCTAACATGGCTTGACGGGTTTGCAAAATCATCGCGATTTCTTCTAGCGAGCAATTACCCGCACGCTCACCAATACCGTTAATAGTGCATTCGATTTGACGAGCGCCGTACTCAACTGCGACTAACGAGTTGGCAACCGCCAGTCCTAAATCGTTGTGGCAATGCACAGAAATAGTCGCTTTATCGATATTGGGTACGCGATTAAATAAGTTTTGAATAATACCGCCAAACTCCGTGGGGGTGGTGTAGCCAACGGTGTCAGGAATGTTAACCGTCGTTGCGCCAGCGTTAATCGCTGACTCAACCATGCGGCATAAGTAATCAATCGGGGTTCGGCCCGCATCCTCACAAGAAAACTCAATGTCGTCAGTGTAACGCCCTGCGTGCTTAATGGCGTTAACGGCCATCTCGACGACTTCGTCTTGAGATTTACGCAATTTGTTAGCGACATGAATATCTGAGGTGGCGATGAAGGTGTGTATTCTAAAATTGTCGGCAACACTTAATGCTTCGCCGCAGGCATCTATGTCTTTTTCTAAGGCGCGAGATAAGCCGCAGACTGTGGCATTTTTTACTTCTTGTGCGATGCTGCGAACTGAGCGAAAGTCGCCAGGGGAGGAAACCGGAAAGCCCGCCTCAATGATGTCCACACCAAGTCGTTCCAGCGCTAAGGCAATTTGTAGTTTTTCTTTCATACTCAAACTGGCTGCTAGCGCTTGTTCGCCATCACGTAATGTGGTGTCGAATATTTTGACTTGGTTGGACATGTGTTTTCCTCTTTGAATGATCAGCGCTTGTTTAGGCACTTAAACGAAAAAACCCGTGCTGCTAAGCACGGGTTTTTAGTTATTGTTTGCGTTTCGCTTACAACCTACCCGTGCAGTCTTGCTGCCAGCAGAAGTAGAGTTGATAGTAGTAATGATGTCATTATTATAAGCTCGAAACGTCAGTGCGGTATTTGTAACTCTTTGCGGCTTATGCGTCAACCTTAGTTAACAAATTGGCATAGAACAAAATTGCATATAAGTTTGATTTCTATAGGAATACAAGCTAATCCGACCAGATTATCAAAGGGACTTTGCCCCATGGCTTTTCTCAGCGGAAGTTTTTCCAATTGATACTGCCAGATAAAAGTAACTCGCGCAGTGTTAGGGTGCGAGGTTGGCTGCGACCTTTGTGATTCCATGTGTGGCCACAGCAAGCGGCGCTAAATACGGCTTTGCTGGGGCGCAATAGAAGCTGTTGACTGTTTGCAGTGTTCGGTGAGTTTGCAGGGCTTTGAGACGCCGCAACGCTAGCTTGGTCTGCGTTTACGCTCGTCCCATCCATATTGAACCAACCACATTTATTACTATGTAAGCGCTGGTTGTCGGTATCAATTCGATCAATGGAATCAAGCTCTAGGTGATCGCCATTCAAATCGCTTATGTAAATAGCGACAGGCAGGCCAGAGCGGGCATATTGAGTAAACCACGATTCAGTAGTTTTGCTAGCGTCATGTTTTTTAGCAATGCAATTTGCACTTTGTTTGGCTTGCCAACTGGCATTGTGTACATCCACTAATAGCGGGCCGTTATGATGAATAAAGTGATAGGCGGCGCGTTTAATATGATGGCGTAAACCACCAAGCTTGCGCTGTAGTAAACTGATGTTAGTAAAAGGGTGTTGCGCTAAGGTCATTAGCTCACGCTCATAAAGCGCATTGCAAATTTCAGCAAAATGAGTCTGCTGATGTGAGTCAGTGAATATATTTACTTGGGGCTGCGCGGGAGGCGTGACCATAATAAATGAGGGGCAGCATGTGCTGCCCACTTACATCTAAAAGCCCTAATAAACACTAGGGCGCTTCAGATATAGGTCTTATTGACCCTTTATTTCTTTACGTCCACCGTATGTTGCAGCGTCACCTAGTGCTTCTTCAATTCGCAATAGTTGATTGTACTTAGCAACACGGTCAGAACGACACAATGAACCTGTTTTGATTTGTCCCGCCGCAGTACCCACCGCTAGGTCAGCGATAGTGGCATCTTCAGTTTCGCCACTACGGTGAGAAATAACCGCTGTGAAGCCTGCATCTTGCGCCATACGAATCGCTTCAAGTGTTTCCGTTAATGAACCGATTTGGTTGAACTTGATTAGAATCGAGTTCGCTACACCGTTATCGATGCCGCGCTTAAGGATTTTGGTGTTAGTTACAAACAAGTCATCGCCAACAAGTTGTACTTTGTCGCCGATTTTCTTGGTCAAACTTGCCCATCCGTCCCAATCGCTTTCGTCAAGACCATCTTCGATTGAAATGATAGGGTATTTAGCTGCAAGGTCAGCTAAGTAGTCACCGAAGGTTTCTGAGTCAAATACTTTACCTTCGCCTTTAAGATCATATTTGCCATCTACATAAAACTCAGATGATGCACAATCTAAGGCAAGGGTTACGTCTTTATTCATTTCGTAGCCGGCATTTTCAACCGCTTGAATAATGACTTTAAGAGCTTCTTCGTTAGACGCTAGGTTAGGGGCAAAGCCACCTTCATCGCCTACTGCGGTGCTTAAGCCTTTAGCAGATAATACTTTTTTCAAGCTATGAAATATTTCAGCACCCATACGCAATGCTTCACGGAAGTTAGGCGCACCTACTGGCTGAACCATAAATTCTTGAATATCGACGTTGTTATCAGCATGCTCACCACCGTTGATGATGTTCATCATAGGGACTGGCATTGAATATTTGCCAGCTGTGCCGTTAAGCTCAGATATGTGCTGATACAAAGGAATTTGTTTATCAAGCGCAGCTGCTTTAGCCACAGCAAGTGATACTGCTAGGATCGCGTTGGCACCAAATTTTTCTTTGTTTTCAGTACCGTCTAAGTCGATCATGATTTGGTCGACTTTCTTCTGATCAAATGCACTGTTGCCTAACAAGGCTGGGGCGATATCTTCGTTGATCGCGGCGACTGCTTTTAGTACGCCTTTGCCTAAATAACGGCTTTTATCACCATCGCGTAATTCTAACGCTTCACGAGAGCCGGTAGATGCGCCAGATGGTGCAGTAGCTCTGCCCATTACGCCTGACTCTAAATATACATCTGCCTCTACAGTGGGATTACCACGAGAGTCCATGATTTCACGACCAATGATTTTACTGATATTTGACATAGTTGTTGCCTTGTTTATAAAAATTTATCGTTTATCTGCGAGCAGATATTCTGAGTTTTCAATCGTTACTCTGCCTAGTTTTTGCGCGGGGCACACAAGGCCCCAGTGTTAACTGGCTCTAATTATTATTTTTATAATATTCGCCCGCAGCTTTAACAAACCCTTCAAACAAAGGGTGACCGTCACGGGGTGTAGAGTTAAATTCAGGGTGGAACTGACCTGCTACGAACCAAGGATGATCGCCTAATTCAATTACTTCTACTAGACGTTTATCAGTAGACAGACCAGTTACTTTTAATCCTGATGCTTCTAATTTATCACGTAAATTGTTATTTACTTCATAGCGGTGACGGTGACGTTCGTATATTTCTGCTGAACCATACAAATCGTGCACTTTACTACCAGGAATGAGGTGGCAAAGTTGGCTACCTAAACGCATTGTGCCGCCTAAATCTGACGCCTCAGAGCGTTGTGCCGTGCTGCCATC
The DNA here is from genome assembly GCF_056173245.1 of Paraglaciecola sp. QJM3NY_14. Taxonomy (NCBI): domain Bacteria; kingdom Pseudomonadati; phylum Pseudomonadota; class Gammaproteobacteria; order Alteromonadales; family Alteromonadaceae; genus Paraglaciecola; species Paraglaciecola sp. QJM3NY_14. The sequence goes on along the minus strand of NZ_CM149664.1, from coordinate 3,834,028 downwards.
TGCGTCTAACCATTCGGTTATCAAACCGACAACAGGATACGGTGTTTGTGGATCGAATTCAGAACTATTGGCGCTTTCCATGCCTGCAACATTTCGGGCGAATTCAATAATCGCCACTTGCATACCCAAACAGATCCCCAAATAAGGCACTTTTTGTTCACGAGCGTACTTGGCCGCAGCAATTTTACCTTCAATGCCGCGCTCTCCGAAACCACCTGGCACTAGGATAGCGTCAAGCCCGTGAAGGATTTGCTCGCCTTTGCTTTCGATGTCTTGTGAATCGACATAGCGAATATTGACCGTTAAGCGATTTTTTAAGCCCGCGTGTTTTAAGGCTTCGTTGACTGATTTATACGCATCGGGTAACTCAACGTATTTGCCTACCATACCGATAGTGACTTCGCCGACAGGGTTCGATTCAGCGTATAGCACTTGTTCCCACTCGGTTAAATCCGCTTCTGGGCACTCTAAGCCAAAGCGCTGCACGACGAGCTCATCCATACCTTGTGCTTTTAATGCGGCAGGAATTTTATAAATACTGTTGGCATCTTTTAACGAGATAACGGCTTTATCTGCTACGTTAGTGAATAGGGCAATCTTAGAGCGCTCGTTAGACGGTAGCGCGTTTTCTGAACGGCAAACCAAAATATCAGGCTGAATACCAATAGAGCGCAACTCTTTAACGGAGTGTTGAGTTGGTTTGGTTTTTACTTCGCCAGATACCGCTATATACGGAACCAATGTTAAATGCATGTACATGGCGTGGTCACGGCCAACTTCAGTACCCAGCTGGCGTATCGCTTCTAGGAACGGTTGCGACTCGATATCACCCACTGTACCGCCAATTTCAACGATGGCTACATCTACGCCTTCAGCGCCAGCAATAATGCGACGTTTTATTTCGTTAGTAATGTGTGGGATCACCTGAATGGTGGCGCCTAAGTAATCACCGCGACGTTCGCGTTTGATGACTTCTTCGTAAACGCGGCCAGTGGTGAAGTTATTCCGCTTAGTCATACGGGTACGAATAAAGCGCTCGTAGTGACCTAAGTCTAAGTCTGTTTCAGCGCCGTCGTCGGTGACAAACACTTCACCGTGCTGAATAGGACTCATGGTGCCAGGGTCGACGTTAATGTATGGGTCGAGCTTGAGCATGGTCACATTAAGACCACGTGCTTCAAGAATGGCAGCGAGCGATGCAGCAGCAATGCCTTTACCAAGTGATGATACGACACCACCTGTGACGAAAATATAGTTTGTCATGAGTACCCTAAGGCGTTGGAGTTGAATGAGATTTTTTAATACTGGAGTAGTCTAGCTGCCTTTAAATAGGCGTGACATTATTCAGTACCGGACGGCGCAATAGTATACTCAAACGCAGCCCTACAGACAATTGAAAACCGCTCCAGCTTTGCAAAAAATATACGGAAAATGAGATTTTATTGGTTTACACTACTGAGCAAATAGTAAAAGGATCCGCTTTATGGATAAATTGCGTCCCATTTTGGTTGTTGATGACGTTGAAGCCATCTGCACCTTTATATGCACTGTGTTACAAGGGAATGGATATGTGCATGTTGATACCGCTCACGATTCAGCAGAAGTCATGTCTAGAGTTTGTCGCAAAGACTACCAATTGATTCTGATGGATATCAAATTACCTAAAGTGGATGGCTTGGAATTACTAAGCATTCTTCACGATGAAATTCCTGACGCAAAAATAGTCATGTGCTCCGCTGATACGTCAGAAGAAACCGTTAATCTGGCATACGAAATTGGTGCAGTGGGTTTTTTGGAAAAACCTGTTACTCCCATGAGCTTATTGAGTTTAATGGAGCGGCTCTAGGGCGTGTTAAACATTGCTGTACGAATTTCGGTCTAAATAGAAGCGTTTTATTCGCAAAACAGTCCAGTGGGCCTAGCGGGTTAAGTTAATGGACTGTAACAACGAGTAAAAGACTTCCAAGAACCCTTCGGGTAGCGCCTATGTGCTGTTTATACCGCGTTGAATGGTTTTGATTTAGCCCACTAGACCTTCAACCATTTGCCTTGCCTAAACAACACACAGACCGCTACAAAAATGAACTGCAAAGTTCAGCACGTCCGAGGGGGAATAGTCATTTCCCTTTTAAAAGATATTTATTTATCGAACCAATTTTTTTAGTTGGTACAAGTAATCAAGGGCCTGCTTAGGCGTTAAATCATCGGGCTGAATACTGTGCAGTAAGTCTTCGGCTTCGCTTGTCTGACTGAGCAAGTCCAGCTGCGTCTCTACTTTTTCTGTTGCATAAACTGTATTGACTGGCGACGTCTCTTGTCGACCTTGTTTGGAAATATCACCCGTTTCAAGTTCATGTAATTTGCGTTTAGCCGCTTGTACCACTAATTTCGGTACGCCTGCGAGTTGAGCTACTTGCAAACCATAGCTTTTACTGGCTGCACCATCTTGCACTGCGTGCATAAAACGAATGCTTTCACCGTGCTCAACGGCATCTAGATGCACATTGGCTAACTCTGGCAATGCATCCGCTAGCCCTGTTAACTCGAAGTAATGGGTAGCAAATAAGGTGAAAGATTGCAGCTTGGTCGCTAAATACTCAGCGCAGGCCCACGCTAAAGAAAGGCCATCATAGGTACTGGTACCTCGGCCAATTTCGTCCATTAACACCAAGCTATTCGCCGTGGCGTTGTTCAAAATGTTAGCGGTTTCGGTCATTTCTACCATGAAGGTGGAACGGCCAGAGGCTAAATCGTCGGAAGCACCAATGCGGGTAAATATGCGGTCAATCGGGCCAATCTGAGCATCTTGCGCAGGTATATAGCTGCCGATATAAGCCATCAACACGATGAGGGCGGTTTGACGCATGTACGTTGATTTACCGCCCATGTTCGGGCCGGTGATCACCAACATTCTGCGATTTGGGTTAACGTTAATTGGGTTGGCGATAAAGGGCGCATCTGATACCTGCTCTACAACAGGGTGGCGACCTTGACTAAAGTGAATGCCGCTTTGAGGGCATAATTCTGGGCGGTGATAATTAAGGCTTTCAGCGCGCTCGGCTAAATTAGTGAGTACATCTAATTCTGCTAGTGCATCAGCACTTTGCATTAGTTGTGTTAATTGCGGTAAGAGTAAATCGAAAAGCTCATCGTATAAGCGCTTTTCAAGGGCTAATGAGCGACTTTGGCTGCTAAGCACATTGTCTTCGTGCTCTTTGAGTTCTGGGATGATGTAACGTTCGTTATTTTTCAGCGTTTGGCGACGAACATACTCTACAGGCACGAGGTCAGATTGACTGCGGCTGACTTCAATAAAGTAACCATGCACTCGGTTGTAGCCCACTTTGAGGCTCGCGATGCCAGTACGCTCTTTTTCGCGTAGCTCTAATTCTTCTAAATAGTCGGTCGCCCCTTTTGACAGCGCACGTAGGCGATCAAGCTCTTCGTTATATCCTTCTTTTATGACCCCTCCATCGCGGATTAATACTGGGGGGGCTTCAATGACTGCGCGTTCTAACAAGTCTGCGAAGTCAGGGTATTGACTGATTTTTTCTGCCAAGTGAAGTAAGTCGCTCGGCTGAGCGCTTTCGCTAGTGTGACTAATTTCGTGCTCAAGATAGTGTTGAATATCGGGCAATAGTGCAAAGGCTTGGCGCAGGCGGGCAAAATCCCGCGGACGAGCACTGCGCAGCGCCAGCCTTGCTAACACGCGCTGCATGTCACCTATTTTTTTCAGGGCACCTTGTAACTGGGTATAGGGTGACTCCATCAACCCTTGAATATTTCGTTGACGTTTTTTAAGCACGGTGACATCCGTTAACGGACGGTGGATCCATCGTTGCAACAAACGGCTGCCCATAGGTGTTGAGGTTCTATCAAGAATACTCGCGAGCGTGTTTTCAATACCACCAGATAAATTAAACGTTAGCTCTAAGTTACGCCGTGTGGCGGCGTCCATCACGACTGTGTCGTTGTGGGACTCAAGCACGATTCGGTCAATGTGGGGCAGGGCTGAGCGCTGGGTGTCTTTGATATATTGCATCACGCAACCTGCAGCACAAATACCGACGTGGTGGTTTTGCACGCCAAAACCAGATAGCTCATTGGTACCAAACTGGCTAGTAAGCTGGGTAGTGGCGGTTTGTAAATCGAACTCCCACTGCGGGCGGCGACGTAAACCCTTTCGCTGATTGATAAGATGACTGTAGGCAAAATCGTCAGGGTATAAAAGCTCGACAGGATTCGTGCGTTGTAACTCGGCAGCGAGAGCTTCCTCACCACTGAGCTCACATAGCGTAAAGCGACCGCTGGTTACATCTAAGGTGGCATACCCGAATATCAATTCTTGATTTGCTTTTTGCGTGGGGCAAAAAACCGCGGCTAATATACTGTCTTGTTTATCGTTAAGGAGTGCCTCGTCTGATACTGTACCTGGGGTAACAATACGTTGCATTTTTCGCTCAACAGGCCCTTTGCTGGTTGCGGGGTCACCCACCTGTTCGACGATAGCGACTGACTGGCCCATTTTCACTAGTCGAGCCAAATAATTTTCTACCGCATGATAAGGAACGCCTGCCATAGGGATGGCATTGCCGCCTGATTTCCCCCTGGCAGTTAGGGAGATATCGAGTAGTTCGGCGGCTTTTTTAGCATCGTCAAAGAACAATTCATAAAAATCTCCCATGCGATAAAACAATAGAATATCTGGATGTTCAGCTTTAATTTTCAAATACTGCTGCATCATAGGCGTATGCTGCTGCAAAGATGAGGGATTAGCGTTTATTGACGCTGCTGATGAATTTGTTTTTGGCATTCGCTACGGCACTCTTATCGGGATCGCGATGTAATTTTAACGCTTTGTTTAGTGATCATTGTTTGGCATGCTTATAGTATTCACTGAATATTTTTCAGCGCGTCAAATAACCCTGTATGGATGTAAATTATGACAAACAATTCAATTCAATTGGCACAACAACTTGGTGAACATCTGCAGCAACTAGGCTGGAGTGTTACCTGTGCTGAGTCATGCACTGGAGGGGGCATAGGATACGCCATCACAAGTACATCTGGAAGCTCAAGCTGGTTTAAAAGTGGTTATATCACTTATTCAAACGAAGCAAAGCAAGTTATGTTGGGCGTGAGCGAGCAAACCTTAAACGAGCATGGCGCAGTGTCTCAAGCGGTGGTGCAACAGATGGCGGCGGGAGCGTCTAAAGCCGCTGGATCAAATGTTGCTGTGTCGGTCAGCGGAATTGCCGGGCCTGATGGCGGAAGTGTAGAAAAACCTGTCGGTACCGTTTGGTTCGGTTTTTCGGTAAATGGGGAGGTAACAACGTCTTGCCAGTGTTTTACGGGGGATCGGCATCAGGTGCGGGCCCGAGCTATTGAGTATGCACTGAATCAGTTAGTCATACATTGTAAAGCAGAGTCATTGTCTTCGGGCGGGAAACGGTAAATTACTCCCACTGTGGCAAAGGAAGTAGGATTTAACCTTTCGCTATGAAATTAGATAAAAGAACGCTCTTTAAGCGTTAGCAATATTCACATAAGGAATTAATTATGATCGCAACAGGCACTTTTGAGGTGGACTTAACACCACAAGAAGACGAGGCAGCGCCCGCTGGACGTATGGTAATCAATAAAACCTACCAAGGGGGCTTGGCAGGCAAAGGGCTAGGGCAAATGATCAGTAAGCGCACAGATAATGGTGTTGCAGTATATTTTGCAATTGAAGAGTTTGAAGGAACGCTCAAGGGCAGGGCTGGGACGTTTTCTTTATTGCATAATGGTAACATGTCACCTGAAACACAATCTCTGAATATTTCAGTGTTGGAAGGTTCTGCCAGCGGCGATTTGGCTGGGTTAAAGGGCGCGATGCGGATCATCCAGCAAGACGGAAAACATAGTTACGAATTAGATTTTGAACTGTAGCTCGTTTCCTTTATTTAAATTTATTCAAAAATAATTGATGAGAAGCTAATGAAGCAAGTATTAGGTAGCTGTTTGTGCAATCGCGTCACGTTTACATGCGAGAATAATTTTAGTCAATTCCACTTATGCCATTGTACACAATGTCAAAAGGCAACTGGCTCGGCATATGCGGCCAATCTGTTTACAGACATTGACAATATTAAATGGCTCACTGGAGAGGGCCTCATCACGCGCTTTAACGTTGCTGGACGTAGCATTTCAAATGCGTTCTGTGGTGAATGTGGTAGCGCTGTACCTTATAAGTCTTTGTCTGGTAAAGCGTTGGTTGTGCCTGCTGGCAGCTTAGATTGTGAACCTAATATCCAACCTCAGAGTCAGATTTTTTATACTGAACGAGCTCCATGGTTTGACTCAGCTACTGTATGCAAGAAGTTCGATTCGATGCCTAAGTAACTAAATGCGTGAGCGTAAATTAGCACGTAAAAGATAGATTTAGGCTCAACCTTAGACAGCATTGCAATAAAGGAACTTGAACACTAAAATTCAACGACTCTGCGATTACGACCCTGATGCTGTCTCACAATGCTCGCAGCTGCTGTGCCTTGATAAGCCGTTTCTCTATAAGCCGTACCTTTATATAAAGGTAAACTCATCCTTTGTTAATATTTTCATAAAGTGACTTGTAACTGTATGGTTGTACAGTATACTACGCCCATATAATTTCAATTATCTGTGTCGATTTAGACTTTAACCAAGTGTAAGTGCACGGGCTGAACCATAGGACATACTGATGGACGATAACAAAACTCGCGCGCTAACCGCCGCTCTTGGTCAAATCGAAAAGCAATTCGGTAAAGGCGCAATCATGCGCTTGGGTGACAACCAAGCAATGGATATTGAAGCGATTTCTACTGGGTCTCTGACTATAGATATCGCCTTAGGCATAGGCGGCTTACCGTGTGGACGTGTGGTTGAAATATACGGACCTGAATCATCAGGTAAAACCACGCTTACGTTACAAGCTATTGCTGAAGCGCAAAAAATGGGCAAAACTTGCGCGTTTGTCGATGCTGAGCATGCGCTTGATCCAATTTATGCTGGTAAGTTGGGTGTTAACATTGATGATTTGTTAGTGTCACAGCCGGACACTGGTGAGCAAGCGTTAGAGATTTGTGACATGTTAGTTCGCTCAGGCGCAGTTGATGTGGTTGTAGTCGATTCTGTAGCGGCATTGACACCAAAAGCGGAAATCGAAGGCGACATGGGTGATTCACACGTTGGCTTGCAAGCCCGTTTGATGTCACAAGCCTTGCGTAAGCTAACGGGTAACATTAAGCGTTCGAACACCTTAGTAATATTTATTAACCAGATTCGTATGAAAATTGGTGTGATGTTTGGTTCACCAGAGACGACAACTGGTGGTAACGCACTTAAGTTCTACGCTTCAGTACGTTTAGATATTCGCCGTATCGGTGCGATTAAGGACGGCGATGAAGTAGTCGGTAACGAAACTCGGGTAAAAGTGGTTAAAAACAAAGTGGCTCCGCCATTTAAACAAGCTGAGTTCCAGATCATGTACGGTCAAGGGATCTGTAAAGAAGCCGAATTGATTGATTTAGGTGTTAAGCAGAAGCTTGTAGAGAAAGCGGGCGCTTGGTACAGCTACAATGGCGAACGCATCGGTCAGGGTAAAGCTAACGTGGTTAAATACCTTAAAGAGCATACCGAGATGTCTAACGACATTGAACAAAAGCTGCGTGCTGAACTGCTATTAAAGAAAACCGTTAAAGCAGAAGAGCCTGCAAAAGCTGACGAAGAATAAGTAGAGCTTGTACTTAATAAAAACCGCCACTTGGCGGTTTTTTTTATATTATTGATGTTGACAGAAAAATAATTCGATCAAACCTGCTTGGACACTTTGTTATAGTCTTTCGCCCAGCTCTCTGGGAATTTTCCCTGCAGAACGTAGGAGAAGCTGATGAGTTCGGCAATCACGTGGTATAGCTCTTCTGGGATTTCTTGACCTAAATCTAAACTCGCTAAAAATTCACTTAAGTACGGATCTTCATGGATCAACACGCCGCTTTCTTTCGCCAGCGCTATGATTTCATCTGCTAAGTCGCCGAACCCTTTCGCAACCACCTGAGGAGCATTTTTTTTATCACCCTCATGGTGTTTCAGTGCGACGGCACTTCTGGCTTTCGAGTTGTCTTTATTTGTATTATCGGTCACGGGATACCTATTTAAATTCGAATTAGCGTGACTAAACTTTAGTCTGCAGTAGGTGATAAGGTCGTTGACGTAACGTGTCAGGAATTTTTCCTAATTGGCACTGAGTTTTGGTGACTTCTATTCCTAACGCAGTCAGGCGTTTATTAAATAGAGGCAAGTAATTCATTACTTGGTGTTTGGTTTGCTCATTAGAAGTATAAAAGTCTAACTCTAGTGTACCTTGACGCAATTTGGCCTTGGTCAACAATTCCCCTAAATCACCAGCACTTAATTTCATGGTCAAATGCCAAATTCGATTGTTGTCGTTTGCATCCTCTTTCCCGTCTTCTCTTGAATCACTCTCACGTCTGACTAATAACTCGATATCTTGCAACTTATTGCCAAACGCAGAGGGCAAGGTGTAGTAAAAACTGTCTTGACCTTGCAGGAGTTGCTCGGCATTGCCAATTTTACTACTTTGATGACCGGCAAATAAACGACTTATTTCTCGCAAGATTTGATGCTTCTGTTCTAGCTGAGCAAACTCATTCAACCCCTTTGAGCTGACTGGTGCGCTACTATTCGTTTTGCCAGAACCCGCGCTCGATTCAGAACTAAAAAGAGAATTAATCCCTTGGGATAGTTTCTCGCTTTGGTGAGGTTGGTTGCGCGCAAAGCGTGATGCCAGAGATATTTGAATTAACGTTACTAAGCCGCTGAGCATGCCTTGCCCTGAAACAGGACTAACAATTTGCGTTGCACTTAAACTCAGTGCTTGGTTTGTTAATAGCTGACGTATTTGATTAGCGTCCTGCTCTTTACCTTGAGGTACATTTTGTTTTATTTGTTCCAGTACATGTTCTTTAAGACCTTTTACCCCTGGCTCCTCAATAAATTGCGTATCGTTTAGCGCACTGGCTATTCTGGTTAATGATTCACTGGGCTGCTCAGCTCTTGCTTGCACAACGCGCAATAACGAATGCAGCACTTCTATCGCTTGCGCTTTAACCTTCGGCGTCATTTGCGGGGCGACAATATTCGCTTTATCAACCTGTTCATCGTTTACTGAAGTCTCAGCTTGTCTGCCAATTGGTGGAGTTTTAGCCGTTGAGCTATCAGTAGAGTGTATTGCTGTGGATTTTGAAACGCTATCAGGCTTACTGCTATTGGATAGAATGGTACTGGCTGTCCCAGAGTTTATCGCCTTTGCAGTAGCTTGCTGATCGCCCGTTATGTTGTTCAGAAACTGATTTATTCCATGGCGAAAGGATGAAGCAGCAGATCCTGCTAACTTTGAGATATGGCTTTGTGACCTATTTATTGGCTGGTGATTTGAAGGCAGCTCTGAATTTTTCCTATCTAGAGACTGATTCAACAAAGGATCTATGATAGGAGCGGCTGACCTTTGCGCGCTGTTGCTCGCAATAAGTAGAAGTGCTCTGTGTGTTTGCGCGTCGACGGGGACATTTAGTGTTTTTAACAGTGTTGCAATGCTGTCGATATTTTTTCCAGTTATCTGTATCTGGGCTGACGGTTTCGTGGTGACTGAATTCAGCTCATCGATATTTTGAATAACCGCCCCACCATCTTTATTTATCGCCAAATGTAATTTTGTTGCGATAGAGCTTTGTAACGCCGTCATTAATAGAGGATTGTTTTTAATATTCTGGGAAGTACTCACATTCGACTGTGAAGTATTTGCGCCGATATTCGCGTTGCGTATCAGGGGTGCTGTCGATGTCAGAGCGCGACCCAATGCCTTGCTATCAATTACTATTTGAGGCGAGTTTTGATTAAAGGGGAGAGTATTCTGTCGAGGTTGTAGCGTATTACCTTGCACTGGCATTTTTGAGGCTGAATCAACGAGTACCTGTTTAAGCACAGGCGAGATCTGATCATTAGTCGCTTTGGCGAAAATGCCCTGAGAGCCAGTGTTAAGACTATTAAGTAACATCTGCCACTGGTTGCCAACCGGTTTAAGCTGCACATTGAGTATTTCGCCCTTTCTGAAAGGATTAGGGGCTGGGGAAGAGGTAGATAAACTTACACTGGAACTTTGCTGAGTAGCTGAGCTTGTAAACGTCAATGTTGTTAACTTAGCATCGATTGCGACGACTTGAGCTTGAGTGCTCAATAATGTCGGAGGAATGCGAGCAGCCTGTATTTGGCTAGGTGGTAAGCTTAAAATTCGTTCTAGTTGTTGACTGTTTATTGTTGCATTGGTTTGCTTGGCGCTTGTTGTTTGAGAGCTGGTAAATAGCAGAATTGGAGTGCTAGTCGCTTGTTGAGTGCCTACAGCGGGTTGAGTGCCTACAGCGGGTTGAGTGCCTACAGCGGGTTGAGGCGCCGCTTTAGGCTGAGATTCGGTTGAGGGCTGAACTGATAACAATGAAGCTGCGGTGGATACTTGCGGCGTTGCCTTAGTAGAGGTGGCCGTGTTTGCAACATCAATGGTAACACTAACGTTATAGCGCAACTTCGGATCGAGTTGACCTTTAATCTCACTTGTTGCGAGCGCAACAGGCTGACCTTGCGCCTTGGAGCTGACCGTCACAAGGGCAGGTGATACTTGCTTAATGATAGCCTCAGAACTATGCCCACTGGTACTTGGCGCGACCTTAGCTGGGTGAGTAGCTTGCGTCGTCTGCGTTGAGGAAATAGGGGGGCTATCTGACATATATCGTTTATCGGCTGTTAGCGAATAATATTAATCTAAATGTAGCATGCTCTTATACCAATCCGCATCAATAAGTGCCGCATCAGAATGCGTCCAGCGCTTTAGATTAAGGTGTCACTATGCAGTAATGGTTGTTCCCTTTCAAATAGTGAAAACACAGAGCAAAAGCTGCTGTAGCATTCCTTTTAGGCGAGTTTTAAAAGGACTCACACATGCGTTGCATGACGTCGAAAGAGAACGAGTTGTCTTTTAATAAAGAGCGGCCAGTCATGCGCCTTGTTTAAGCCTTCTACACAATCGCTGAGTGATCGCTTATTAACGTGTAATGGTATTAATCCAAAACTGTAGGCTTAGCGCGTCTTTTAGTTTTGCAATAGCACGGGAATTAACAGCGTTTTCTCATTATGAACACACTATGGCTGATGCGTACCACCTAGGGGGCGCATTACTGCCGTTCATATTGTTATCAAAGCTCTGGCATTTTTATAAGAATCATTCTTTAGTACCCTAAAATGACAACTTTAGTACATGAATTGATACGACTTATTTGATTTTCTGAGTATTCCAGATTGTTGGGCTGTGGTATTATCGCGGCGTTTTTTTGTCTAACTATTTGTTTATCTAGGGACTGCTTTGCCGCTACTTTCTGCTCATCAATTATCTGTTTCAAAGCGCGATAGGTTGCTGTTTGATGAGATAAATATATCTGTTTCTGCGGGTGATTTGATGTATATCAAGGGGCCAAATGGTGCGGGCAAAACAAGTCTATTGAGAGTATTAACCGGATTAGTAAACGCTGACAGCGGGTCGGTTGCGTACCGCGGGCAAAACATTATGCAAAATCGCGAGGCTTACCAAAGTGACTTACTCTATTTTGGTCATGCTTTGGGCATAAACCGCAGTTTAAATCCACTCGAGAATTTAATGTATTGGTGTTGCCAACACAATGTAATGACCAGTGAAAACGCAATATACAATGTATTGGGTGTACTAGGGTTAGTGGGTTTAGAAGATGTGCCGGTAAGTAATTTATCGGCAGGGCAGCAAAGGCGTGTTGCATTAGCGAGATTTTGGTTAAAAACCACTGCCACAGTATGGATATTAGATGAACCATTCACTGCTCTAGACGTACAAGGGATTGCACTGTTAAACGCTCGAATTATTCAGCATTTGCAGCAAGGTGGGTGTGTGGTAATGACATCTCATCAAGCGTTAGATGTGGATTACCCAACAAAAGAGTTACAGTTGGAATATCGCATATGAGCATTGCATTAAAAGCGATATTCTCACGCGATTTGGCTTTAGCCTATCGCCAGCGTTCAGAGCTGATGCAGCCAATGATGTTTTTCATTTTGGTAATAAGTTTGTTTCCGTTAGGCATAGGGCCAAACCCAGCTACATTGCAAAAGGTTGGGCCTGGTGTGATATGGGTTGCAGCGATCTTGTCATCATTGCTGGGTATGGAGCGTTTGTTTAAAGATGATTATAATGATGGTTCACTTGAGCAAATAATGTTGTCGGCGACGCCGCTGCCGTTTGTGGTGCTGGTTAAAGTGTTTACCCATTGGCTCACCAGTATCGTACCGCTTTTGTTGTTATCACCTCTTTTGGCGCTTTTTTTAAATTTAACTGAACCTATGTATTGGGCGTTGTTAAGTACACTTTTATTGGGTACGCCTTTATTGAGTTTAGTGGGCGCCATTGCCGTCGGATTAACCCTAGGGCTTAATCGAGGGGGCGTGTTATTAGCACTGCTGCTACTGCCGGTGTTTATTCCGTTACTTATTTTTGCTACTGCAGCGGTAGAAGCTGCGTCATTACAATTACCGTATACGGCCCAATTAGCCATTATTGGTGCAATGTTATTAATCTCCTTGGCTTTGGCGCCCTTCGCTATTGCCTACGCATTACGAGTGAGTCAAAACTGATGTGGAAATGGTTACATCCTTATGCGAAAACCCAAAATGCATACCAGCTATGTGAGCGCTTACTCCCTTGGTTTGTCACTACATCGCTTATCTCTTTTAGCGTTGGGATGATATGGGGCCTTGCTTTTGCTCCCTCTGATTACCAGCAAGGGGATTCCTTTCGCATAATCTATATTCACGTACCTAGCGCGATCTTATCTATGGGTGCATACAGTGCGATGGCGATTTCAGCTTTTATCGGTTTAGTCTGGCAGGTGCGCACCGCATTTATGGCCATGATAGCGCTCGCGCCAATTGGTGCAGTGGTAACCTTTATCGCATTGTTTACCGGCGCTGCTTGGGGGAAACCCATGTGGGGCACTTGGTGGGTGTGGGATGCGCGCTTAACCTCTGAGTTGATTTTGTTATTTTTGTACTTAGGCGTTATTTCCTTGTATGCCTCATTTGAGGATAAGCAGCAAGGAGGCAAAGCAGCAGGTGTGATGGCACTGGTAGGTGTGATTAATTTGCCGATTATTCATTTTTCCGTGGAATGGTGGAATACCTTACACCAGGGCGCGAGTATCACTAAATTTGATAAGCCATCGGTAGCGCCTGAAATGCTCTGGCCTTTGCTGATAAGCATTCTGGGACTGGCTTTGGTGATGGGCGCAATATTTATTCGACGTTTCCAGAACGAGATATTACGTCGTGAGCTGCATCGCCCTTGGGTTCAAGCGCTAGTTACCCAAACGAAGAGGAAGTAAGGCATGCAGTTTGAAAGTGTCAGTGCATTTTTAGATATGGGCGGTTACGGATTCTACGTGTGGCTGTCTTTCGGCGTTAGTTTATTGGCTCTCGCTATTCTCGCTTTTGATGCCGTTCGCCAAAAAAAGCAATTGTTTAATGCCGTAGAAAAAGAGCAGGCCCGAAAAATGCGTATTAAAGCGGCAAAGGCTACTGCTGCAGCGCAAGCGTCGCTACAAAATGAGGAAGAAAAAAAATGAATCCTAGACGTCAAAAACGCCTGATAGTGATATCCGCTATCGTATTGGTAATCGGCGCAGCTATCGGCTTAATGCTTTATGCCTTGAGTCAAAACATTGATCTGTTTTACACGCCTTCGGAAGTCATCGACGGCAAGCAAATAGGCCAAGTAAAAGAAGTTCCTCAAGTGGGGCAGCGTTTGCGTATAGGAGGCATGGTCGTTCCCGGCTCGGTTAAGCGTGACAACGAAAGTTTAGCGGTGAGTTTTGATTTAGTCGACACAGGTCCAATCGTGACAGTGAGCTACCAAGGCTTATTACCAGATTTATTTCGTGAAGGGCAGGGCATCGTCGCCACGGGCGTCTTAACAGCCGAAAATCACATTGAAGCACATGAAGTGTTGGCTAAGCACGACGAAGAATATATGCCACCCGAGTTAGCAGAAAAAATGAAAGGCATCAAACATGTGAAGCCAGAGCAGGCTTACTCAACGCCAAAGGTGAGTGGCTGATATGGTGGCTGAATTAGGAAATATTTCACTGGTTTTAGCGTTACTCATGGCGATATCACTCGCTATTTATCCTTTGTGGGGCGCACAAAAAGACCACTTAAAACTGATGCAAATGGCGAAACCGCTGGCCATCGGTATGTTTGCGTTTACCCTAGTTGCGTATATTTGCTTAACATGGGCGTTTGTACATGACGATTTCAGTTTGGCTTACGTGGCGAGCACCTCTAACAGTACCTTGCCGCTTGTGTATAAATACACTGCCGTATGGGGCGGGCATGAAGGCTCATTCTTGCTATGGGTGATGATCTTTTCGATTTGGACTGTCGCCGTCGCGTTGTTTAGTAAAGCGATAGAGCTGAAAATGGTGGCTCGAGTCTTGTCTATTCTTGGCATGGTAGCGATTGGTTTCTACTTGTTTATGTTGCTTACATCGAATCCATTTGATGTATTACTGCCGTTTTACCCTGTTGATGGGCGTGATCTAAACCCGCTTCTTCAAGACTTCGGCATGATAATTCATCCACCTATGCTGTACATGGGGTATGTTGGGTTTTCTGTGGCTTTCGCTTTTGCCTTAGCCGCATTGATTTCTGGTCAGTTAGATTCAACGTGGGCCCGTTGGTCTCGTCCTTGGACAATTGCTGCATGGTCATTTCTCACCGTAGGGATCGCCCTAGGTAGTTGGTGGGCTTATTATGAGCTCGGCTGGGGCGGTTGGTGGTTCTGGGATCCCGTTGAAAACGCCTCATTTATGCCGTGGCTCGTAGGTACCGCGTTAATGCACAGCTTAGCGGTAACCGAGAAGCGTAAAGTGTTTAAATCATGGACTGTTTTACTGGCTATTGCTGCGTTCTCGTTAAGCCTACTTGGTACGTTTTTAGTGCGCTCGGGTATTTTGGTATCTGTGCACTCTTTTGCCAGTGACCCAAGTCGAGGTCTTTTTATTTTAGGCTTACTTGTTGTGGTGATTGGCGGCTCTCTTTTACTGTTCGCAATCCGTGCACCACAACTTAAAGGTGCTGGCCGTTACCAATTATTTTCCCGTGAGGTGATGCTCGCTGGAAACAACGTATTTCTGACCGCGGCCTGCTTGGTGGTGTTATTAGGAACACTTTTACCATTAGTGCACAAAGAGTTAGGTCTGGGGTCTATTTCAATTGGCGCGCCTTTCTTTAATCAAATGTTTAGCTATTTGATTGTGCCATTTGTATTACTGATGGGCATCGGGCCATTGTCACGCTGGAAGAATCAGGCTCCCTCGGCGCTGTATAAACAGTTATTGCTCGCGTTTGGACTGAGCTTGTCTGCTGCGATATTGGTGACGGCGAATTTCGAGCAAACATCCTATATGGCGGCGTTAGGTATGGTTATGGGGTTCTGGATTGTGGTCACCACGATCATGGAAATACATCAGCGCATTAATGCCGATAAAAAACTGTCACAACAACCGATTTTCTCGGCCTTGGCTAAACTGACGCCTAGCCATTGGGGCATGGTGGTCGGCCACTTGGGCTTCGCGGTCAGTATTATTGGTATCACTTTAGTAAGTAACTACAACCAAGAAAAACACGTGCGCATGGCGTATGGCGAAACCGTTCAACTCATGGGTTATGACTTTACCTTTAATGGTGTAAGTAACGTTAAAGGGCCGAATTACACCGGCTATCAAGGGCATGTAGTGGCGAAACAAGACGGTGAAGTAGTCGCTAATCTGCAAGCTGAAAAACGGATTTATACCGTGCAGCGCAATGTGATGACAGAGGCAGGGATTGATTCAAATATTCACCGCGACTTGTTTGTCGCACTTGGCGAGCAACTTGACGATGGCGATTGGGCTTTGCGCATCTACGTAAAACCGTTTGTAAATTGGATTTGGGCCGGGGCTTTCATCATGGGATTTGGTGGCATTTTGTCTATCTCAGATAAGCGTTATCGCATGCAGAAACTAGCTAGCAAGAAAGTTGCTAAAGACCAAATAAAACTGAACGCGCCGCAGGTGCCAGCTTCTCAAGATGCAGTGGAGTCTCGATCATGAGAAAGATTTCGTTATTCGTATTGCCTTTAATTCTGTTTGTGGGCTTAGCGATATTCTTATTTCAAGGGTTGTTTAGCAACCCAAGAGAGCACGAATCAACTTTGTTGAACAAACCCGTTCCGAGTTTTGTATTGCCTGATCTAATGGATACCGATTTAACCTACACCACAGAAGTGTTTGTGGGCAAGGTCACCCTGCTGAACGTGTGGGGCGTGTGGTGCGTTACCTGCGCTGTGGAAATTCCGTTTTTAGAGCAGTTAAAAAACGAGGGTAAACACATAGTCGGTTTGTATTACGATCAGGACATCGACCCAGATTTTGGTATTAAAACCGTCGAAAGAGTGCAGCAAGAAGTTGAGCAGAAACTTGGTCAATTAGGTGACCCTTATGCTTACAATATTTTTGATGTAAAGCGTGACCTATCCTTAGATTTAGGAGTAACGGGTGCGCCCGAAACCTTTTTGATTGATAAGCAAGGCAAGGTGCGCTTGCATCATATTGGCGATATTAATCCTAGAGTGTGGCAGAACAAGTTCGAGTCTGTATATCAGGAGTTGATTGCAGAATGATACGTTTTAAATTTCTTATCTTGGCACTGTACACTGTGCTAAGTACCTCAATCTTTGCCAGTGAAGAAACCTACCAGTTTGAAACCGATGCGCAAAGTGCGTTGTTCTTTGAATTAACTAAAGAGCTGCGCTGTCCTATGTGTCAAAACCAAAATATCGCCGATTCAGACGCCATGATTGCTGCTGACCTACGCCGTAAGGTGTATCAGCTAGTCAATGAAGGGCAATCTCGCGAGCAAATTATTGATTATATGAAGCAGCGTTATGGCGACTTTGTTTATTATCAGCCGCCTGTGAACGCCACTACGGTTTGGTTATGGTTATTGCCGGCGTTTTTTGTCTGTTTCGGCATTGTTTTTGTTGTGCGCAGTCGCCAGCAAAAGCCAGTAAGCCAAGATGAGAATAAGCTGCAAGCCGCGGAAAGGTTGCTGGAGGAAGATAAGTGAGCGTATTTTGGATAACGGGGATCGTTTTGTTACTGGTGGCGGCTGGTTTCGTTGTATTTCCCTGGTTAGTAGAAGGGCGAAAACGCCAAGATACATTGACTAATACCCGTTTAATTCGGCAACGTTTGCTTGAGCTGGAACGGGAAGAGCACGAAGGCTTGCTAAGTCATCAAGACCGATTAGAAACAGAGAAAGATCTGAAAATTGCGTTGCTCGACGAGCAAGACTCACAGACTCAGAATGCTACCTCTGCTCGCGGTGTCTTGCTTATTGGCGGCTTGCTGAGTGTGGTCGGAGTCGCTGTATTGTACTTTCAGGTGAACAATGTATCAGCATTGAATAACTGGCAAGATGCCAAAGCACAGCTACCGGAATTGGCTGAGCGCATTGTGACGCAAGGTGACGCCTCAGTCACCGAAGAAGATCTGCAGCAATTCGCGCTGGGGTTAAGAACTAAGCTTACTAGCAGTGAAAATGATGCCATAGGTTGGACGCTACTTGGCCGTGTATATGTAGCTACTAATCGTGTTGAAAGCGCGATGGATGCCTTTGAGCGAGCACTTGCAATTGAACCTGACAATGTCGAAACGCTAGCCAGTTACAGCCAAATGCTATTAATGGTGAATCAAGAAAGTTATCTCGCACAGGCAAAAGTGTATTTGAATCGCATATTACAGTTGGATCCACAAAACACCGGGGCATTAGGTATGTTGGCGATGGCGGCTACCCAACAAGGTGACAAAGAACTAGCAATTAAAACTTGGCAGCGATTAAAAGCATTTGTGCCTAAAGAGGCGCCGATATATCAATCAATCGAAGCGCAAATAGCCCAGTTACAAGGGAATGCCGCAGTCACACCGGAATCGCTGATTAAACAAGAGCCTTTAGCGGGTGCAATGCCATCAGAAGATAAAAACTCTTCAGCAGCAAAGCCTGATAGCGCGCCTGTAATGGTGAGTGTAAACGTTACCTTAGATAAGTCACTTACTGCTAAAATACCGCAAAATGGTTTTTTGTTTGTTTATGCCCAAGATGCAAATGGTGGCAGCAAAATGCCAGCAGCAGTGGTGAAAATGCCTATGGGCGAATTACCCATTACGGTTGAATTGTCAGATGCGAACGCTGTAATGCCCACGCTAACCTTGTCGCAATTATCAAAGGTGCGGTTAGTGGCTAAAATATCTCAGTCTGGCAATGTCATGAAAACAAGCGGTGATTTACAAGGAACGTTAGAGATAACACTTAATAAATCGAAAAACGAACAATACACGATATTAATCAATGAGGAATTACCGTGAATAAACTAAAAATAGGCTCGCTATTTTTTGTGTTATTGACCTTGGGCGGCTGTGCGTCAAGTAACAGTACAGACGAACAAGCACAGGAATATAACGACCCGAAAGATCCGTTTGAATCCGTTAACCGCACCTTCTGGGATTTTAACTACGACATTCTTGATAACTATGTGCTACGGCCAGTAACCGTGGTTTATGTTGATTACACGCCGCAATTCGCTCGTACTGGATTATTCAACGCAGCGCTGAATCTTGAAGAGCCTTCTAACTCTTTGAATAACTTATTGCAAGGCAAGCCTGATGGCATGTTAATCAGTATTGGCCGTTTTTTGTTGAATTCGACTGTGGGGCTTTTAGGCACAATCGATGTAGCAACTGAATTGGGCTTAGTACGTAATGAAGAAGAGTTCGGTGAAACATTAGGTAAATGGGGCGTCGGTACGGGCCCGTACTTGATGATACCGGCTTTAGGCCCTAATGATATTCGAAGTGGAGTGGGGGACATTGTAGATACTTCCTATACCCCGCTAGATGCGCTTAACTTTTACTTTTCAGCTTTTAGAACGGGCATTAAAGTGCTTGAGAGTCGTGCAACTTTGATGTCTCAAGAGCAGCAGCTTGAGCAATCTGCCGATCCGTACAGCTTTGTTAAAAATGCGTATTTCCAAAACTTAGAGTTTAAAGTGAAAGACGGCCAAGTGGAAAAAACGCAAGAAGAAGAAGCCCTTGAAGATGATATTGATGCGTACTTGAATAGCCTTGAATAGTGGTTAATCCTAAGTAAATAAAATCGCTATGATAAGCATCAAAAAAAAGCCCGATTAACTTAGGTTAATTGGGCTTTTTTTGTTTTTACAGGAATTGGTTTAGCTTCTACAACTGAATGCTGAATTTTACTTATAACCGTTCGGATTATTCGATTGCCAATTCCAAGAATCGCGGCACATATCGGCCAACCCTTTTTCTGCCTTCCAGCCTAAAGCTTCGCTGGCAAGTTTTGGGTCTGCGTAGCAAGCTGCTACGTCACCCTCACGGCGAGGTACGAATTTATAAGCAATGGTTTGCCCGCTTTGCTTTTCAAACTCTTTCACCATGTCGACTACGCTATAGCCTTGGCCCGTACCTAAGTTGTAAGTCACTAAGCCAACATCACTTTGTAGCTTGTCTAGCGCCTTAAGATGGCCAGCGGCTAAATCTTCTACGTGAATGTAATCACGTACCCCAGTGCCATCAGGTGTGTCGTAGTCGTTACCGAAAACTGACAGGAATTCACGTTTCCCTGTCGCCACTTGGGTGATAAACGGCATCAAATTGTTAGGAATACCGTTTGGATCTTCTCCTATACGCCCTGAAGGATGCGCCCCTGCTGGATTGAAGTAACGCAGCACAGCAATGTTCCAACTGTTGTCAGACTTATACAAATCCCGCAATACCAATTCCACCATTAACTTGGATTGACCGTATGGGTTCGTCGGTTGCCCAGTGGGTAATCCTTCATGCAGAGGTAATTCAACAGGATCGCCATAAACCGTAGCAGAAGAGCTAAAGACCAAGCTTTTCACATTGTGCTTAGCCATAGATTCACATAACACCAGGGTACCGTAGACGTTGTTATCGTAATACATCAATGGCTTTTCAACCGATTCACCGACCGCTTTTAGCCCAGCAAAGTGTATAACCGAATCAATGCTGTGAGAGGTAAATAGCGTATCGAGCACATTGGCATCACGAATATCCCCCTCTACAAACGTTACTTGATTGCCGGTTAGCTCTTCTACGCGAGCTAACGCCTCTTTTGAAGAGTTACATAGGTTATCGAGAACAACGACCTTGTCGTTGTTTTCCAGCAATTGTAAAACCGTGTGGCTGCCAATGTAGCCAGCGCCGCCTGTTACTAAAATTGTTTGCATCGGGTTACTCTCCTTGGTGGTCAATTTGGGGAATGTATTTCGCGCACAGACTATATTGTATTGGTCTAAGCACTAAGGGGTAAAGGGCAGCTACCAGTGCCGCCCAAAGCAGTGAATACCAGCTTTCAGTGCTTCTAAATATTAGGATGAATATAGGCAAGAGCACCGCTAACTTTAAAACGTTGAGCAGAAGCTTTTCAGGTCCTGTTAGTTTGTTTTGAGCAATTTGAATGGCGGCTAACCGCTCAGTCAGCGGCAAATGGGCAATACTCGGAATGTCTCTAGACGAAAAATAGATTTTCATTTCACTCTTGCTTATCTAAAAGAAACGCCTAGCTGAAGTTAAACAGGTAGGCGCTATTTATAGTATTATATTATTAATCAGTTCGCCACTGGCGAACCACGTTTGTTAGCTGGCTCGTTGACCAGCTCTGCATTCATTATGCTCGCTTGTTCTCAGCAAGCTTTTCCCATGCTTTGGTTTTAAAGCTCAGCAAGAAAATGACAATACCGATGGCAATGGTGAATAAACTAATTTGCAAATACAGGTTAGGCATATCTTCTACTTTATTCGGATCGAAGTTACCTGCCAACAGACCGGCTATGACGTTCCCGATTGAATAAGTTAATACGAAAACACCCATCATTTGACCAGCAAAACGTTTGGGAGAAAGCTTACTTACGGCAGCTAATGCAACAGGGCTTAAGCATAATTCACCTACGGTATGTAAGAAGTAAGTAGCGACTAACCAATAGGGTGCAACGCGCAAGCCCGTCGCAGCAGCTTGGGCTGCAAAGAACATGACCAAGAAACCCGTTGCCATAATAATTAAGCCGACAGCACATTTAAGGCCGTATGATGGCGTCAGCATGCGCTTGGCTAGGTTTATCCATAAAGCCGCGAAAAACGGTGATAAAATAATGATGAAGAACGAGTTAGCGGATTGGAACCAAGCTGTCGGGATCTCGAAATCGCCTAACATACGCTCAGTATAATCACGGCCAAACAAGTTTAGCGATGAGCCTGCTTGCTCAAAGCCGGTCCAGAAAAAGATAGAGGCTAAGCACACCAAGAAAAGCGCACCTAAGCTGCGTTTCTCATTGCCGTCCAAATTACCAAAAAAGAACACACCGGCATAATAAGCCAAGAACACCACAGTAATTGCAATAGCCACGTACTGCGCCATGGTAACAGGGTCAAAACTAAGCTGACCGCTGATCATCAGATACGTTACAACGGCCAATCCGATCATGGCAACAGCAATGACTTGCCAAGAACGCTTAGTGGCGGTCGCAGACATGGCCACCATAGGTTGTGCACCTGCGCCGTCTAATTTGTGAATGGTCATGCGATATTGAATTAAGCCAATACCCATACCAATGGCTGCTGCACCGAAAGCCCAATGCCAGCCCATTTCAACTTGTAAATAACCACATACGATGTAACCAATGATTGAACCTAGGTTGATACCTAAATAATAAAGTGTGTACCCACTATCACGACGATCGTCGTCATCTGCATACAGTTGACCGACCATAGCGCCGATATTTGGCTTAAGTAGACCTGTGCCTAACACCACTAGCACTAAGCCAACGAAGAAGGTTGAGTTGTTAGGAATCGCCAACACTATGTGACCACACATGATGATCACACCGCCGTACCAAACAGCTCGCTGTCCGCCAATTAGGCGATCGGCTATCCAGCCGCCGGGCAAACCCATAAAATAAACTGCGCCAGTGTATAAGCCGTAAATCGCAGTAGCGGATGCTACCGTAATCACTAAACCGCCTTCTTGAATACTCGCGGTCATGAAAAGTACTAATAATGCGCGCATGCCATAGTAGCTCATGCGCTCCCACATCTCAGTGAAGAATAGGGTAGAAAGGCCCCCTGGTTGGCCTAAAAAATCTTTTGTTTTTGTTGTCATAATACCTGCCGTAAACCCAGTTAGCGTCTTTATATTAAAAAAGAAACACGAATGAAGATGCTAAAAGTCTGGTTATGATTATTGTTTTTGCCGACTACTCTAACGGTAGTTAACGATTTTCAGCCACGTTTATACTAGAGCCAAGGGATGAAGACAAGAAAGGCAGTAAATTCTGCAAGAAAATCCAATCGGTTTAAGCTGCAAATGGGTACAAAATATATGCTGCATAAGGTTGCTACCTTTAAGAATTTCGCTTGAATTAACGGAATTGTGGCGCATTTTAGGGAGGTTAATTCGACATAAACGTTGAATTTACAGTGCCAAATTTGCGAGTACAAAATTTAACGTTTAAATGCTGGTAATACAGGTTATTGATTTGCTAATATACCGCTGCATTTCGTCAGTGGGTGTTGTAACTGTTCATATTAGTCAACCCCACTTTAGGTTAAGACTTATTTGCGCCTGATTCATATATGTTTGTGCAGGAAAGGTGTTGTTGAGGTTGAGATTGAAAAGTTTATTCGGCAATACTTTGAAAAGGATTATCAAGTAGTATGTTAGCTCATTTGGAATTTTTTCCGATATTTACGGCGGCCTTCGTCGCATTTATTCTACTTATTGTTATGACCCCTATGGCCCATCACCTTGGGCTTGTAGATGAACCTAATCAGCGGAAGCATCACAGTGACACTGTACCGTTAACCGGTGGGGTGGCTATTTTTATGGCTGTGCTCATTGCAAGCTTTGTGACCGACGTGTGGCTTAAAAACGGTTCCTTATTCTTTACTGCTGCAGCGTTTATTGTGTTGCTTGGTATGTTAGATGACAAATTTGATCTAAGCCCCAAAGGGCGTCTGATTTGTCAGTTTGGTGTTGCCGCGATAATGGCATGGAGCGCTCAGAATCATATTAGTTCTGTTGGCGACATACTGGGTTCAGGTAGTTCAGAGCTTGGCATGTTTGGTTATTTTTTCACATTGATATGCGTAGTGGGGGTAATTAATGCCTTCAACATGATCGATGGAATTGACGGATTAGCCGGTGGTATGAGCTTAGTGGTGCTAAGTGGCGTCGTGTTTTTGCTGATATTCTCAAATAACAGCAGTGCCATTATGGGCCCAATGTTGATTATCGCTGCGATTGTTCCTTTTTTAGCGTTTAACCTCAGCTGGAAAGGGTTCAAAGGTAACAAGATTTTTATGGGTGACAGCGGCAGTATGTTCGTTGGACTAACCATCGTTTGGCTAATGGTTGATTATACACAAGGCAGTAGCCCTGCTATGCGCCCTATTACAGCCGCGTGGATTATTGGCCTACCGTTGATGGATATGGCTGCCATCATGTATCGCCGAGCACGTAAAGGGCAATCGATGTTGCGCCCTGATCGTCAACACTTACACAATATTTTTATGCGCGCGGGACTTTCATCTCGCCGCGCTTTAGCGGCAATTTTACTGCTTGGTTGTGGTTACGCAGCGATCGGGATATTAGGCGAAATATTTAATGTGCCTGAGTCAATTATGTTTGGTGGATTTATCGCACTGTTAGTTATTTATAGTTTTGTGATCCAAAATATATGGACAATTCTTCGCTTTATTCGCGATAAGCGAACTGCTTAAAATAAAGGCGTTCGGTAGTTAAATTTAACCCCGAATGCCTCAAGTCGTTTTACTAATGCTTTGCTTCGCGTTAGTCTTCACCCACTGAATTTTAGACTCTATGTTGTGTATGAATAAATATTGTTATGTACTGGCGAGCGTAATGCTTTTCCAAGGTTGTACAAGTATCAGCCAACCTACTGCCAGTAGGCCTCTCGTAGAACATGAATACGTTGTTTCCACTCCAGTAGAAGACGATTCAATGCAACGCTCACTCTCAAACAGCAGTGCTGATACTTCGATTTCGATCGATGCACAAGCGGTCATTCTCGGTCCTAAATTTTTTTCGGCGAGTGGGGTTATTTGTCGCTCAGCTGAAACACAATATAGCCGGCAGTATCTGTTTTGTCAGAATGCTTTAAAACAGTGGTATCGAGTCAAGTCAGTGATCTCCACGTACAATGAAAACATCAGTGAGGTTAAGCCGTAATGAATGTTAAACCCTTATTGTTCACAGTTTTCAGCACCTTATTAATCCTACTTTCTTCTGTTACCTATGCGCAGCAGAATGTTTCCCAAGAGCAGATGCGCCAAGCGCGTGAAGCTGCTGCTCAAAATCAGCAGGTCGATGTATCACAATACATTCAATCAAACGGCAATAGCACAGGACGGGGTTCGAATGTAAACGTGCCCAATAGCAAAAACGCTAGGCCATTATCTGATGAAGAAGCCGGACTACCTGCTCCGTTTGGGGCTAACTTATTCGACGGTGGGTTTGAGTCCGAGCGCAGTGACGGATTAAATAGCGCTTACTTGGTTGCCCCTGGTGATAAATTGTCTGTTCAAATGTGGGGAGCCGTCAATAGCGCTGACGTTGTAACAGTGGATAATCAAGGTAACGTATTTATTACTGATGTTGGTCCCATAAAAGTAAAAGATGTGCCTGCTAATCAAGTTAATAATGTAGTTACTCAAAAGATAAAGTCGATTTATACGAATAACGTCAATGTATATGTAAACCTTCTCACTGCTACCCCTATCAGTGTTTTTGTTGCTGGCCCAGTAGAGCGCCCAGGGCAATATGCGGGCTTGGCGTCTGATTCTTTATTATTTTTCCTTAAGCGTGCCGGAGGAATAGATCCTTTTCGTGGCAGTTACCGCGATATTCAAATCATGCGCCAAGGTAAAATCGTACTAGAGTACGATTTGTATGACTTTTTAAAAGAGGGACGGCTCAAAGCGTTTTCATTTAAGGACGAAGACGTCATCTTAGTGAAAGAACAAGGCCCGATGGTGACGGTTGAAGGCGCAGCAAGATACCCTTTTAGGTTTGAATTAGAGGACATGCATTCTGCGGGTAAAGATCTAATGTATTACGCCCGCCCTCTTGCTAAAACAAGCCATGTTGCCGTTACAGGTAATCGTGAAGGCGGTTTCATGTCAGTGTATTTGCCTTTGAATGATTTTACTGATTTCAATATGGTTGATGGCGATACGGTGTTATTTAACGATGATATTCGCCCGCAGGTGATCAGTGTTCAAATTTCCGGTAGTTATAAAGGGCCCTCTTTCTATACAGTTGAAAAAAATACACGTCTTTTAGACTTACTTAGCCATATTGAAGTTGACCCGGAACAGTCTAATTATGGTGCGATTTACATTAAACGTGAAAGCGTAGTCGAAAAGCAAAAAGAACTACTAGAAGAATCGTTACAGCGACTAGAGCGCAGTATCTTTACCGCCCCAGCTTCAAGTAGTGGTGAGGCATCTATAAGAGCGCAAGAAGCGGAGCTGGTGACCCAGTTTGTTGCAAGAGCACGTCAAGTCGAGCCGCTGGGCAAAGTAATTGTTGCTGAAAATGGTAAAGTTGCAAATATCAGACTAGAGCAAGGGGATGAAATCATTATTCCAGCGCAAACCGACTTAATTCAAGTCTCAGGTGAAGTGCTTATGCCACAAGCGATTGTGTACAATCCTGATGCCAAGTTAACAGACTATGTAGCTTGGTCAGGGGGCTTTAGTGACAGAGCAGATGACGAGCGCATTGCTATCGTTCACGCCAACGGACTGACCAGCTTCATGTCTAGCGATAATAATTTATGGTTTAGTAGTGAAAATGGTAGCGAGCTTGCTCCTGGGGACCAAATATTAGTCTTGCCGAAAGTCGATACTAAGTTACTGCAATCTGTCAAAGACATTACTCAAATAATTTATCAAATCGCAATTGCTGCAAACGTAGCAAGAGATTAGAAGTGGTCGACGAAATTTAATGACGACTGTATTAAAACGTAATAAATGGCAAATATGGCGCGATGTTATATTTGCTCTTTTTGCTCGTGAAATTCGGACTGGTTTTAATGATAAGTTTGGTTTGAGTTGGGCTATTTTCAATCCTGTCATTTTTATTTTTGTTCTATCATTTATACGTGGGCGCTTAGGTGGTGAAGAAACCCATACGATACCGACTTTCACCTTTATGGCGATAGGGATTTTGTTTATTCAAAGTTTTTTGCAAACCATGAATGGTTCGTCCCGCGCAATAATAAGGAACAAGGCGTTATTCGCTTTCAGGCAAGTACAACCCATTAGCGCCGTATTAGCTGGAGCGCTTTTTGAACTATTGGTAAAGATCTTCGTTATTACTGGTATTATGGTAATAATGTATTTCATGGGTATGGATTTAAAGGTTTCCAACCCTTTGTTGTTCCTAGCTTGTTTTTTT
This sequence comes from Paraglaciecola sp. QJM3NY_14, assembly GCF_056173245.1. Classification (NCBI taxonomy): domain Bacteria; kingdom Pseudomonadati; phylum Pseudomonadota; class Gammaproteobacteria; order Alteromonadales; family Alteromonadaceae; genus Paraglaciecola; species Paraglaciecola sp. QJM3NY_14. The sequence continues at coordinate 3,807,301 of NZ_CM149664.1, read as the reverse complement.
CAGTTGTGGCTTTTCGCAGTGTCATTAGGTTTACTATTCGGTATAGCGGAAATGTTTATACAAGAAATAAGCAAGATAAAAGATTTATTGACTAGACCCTTATTTTTCATATCAGGCATATTTTTTTCACTACAAGATTTTTCCCGAGAATATTGGCATTATCTAGATTGGAATCCTGTATTGCATGCCATAGAATTAGCGCGATATTCACTTCACTCTACTTATGGACATGAAGGGGTTAGCTTACAATATCTCAGCAGCAGTGTTTTATTATTTTCTTTTGCTGCACTCGCCATATACCATGTTTCATGGAAACAGGCGATAAGCCGATGATAAGGCTAGAGAACGTCACAAAATATTATCCTTCGCGTTTAGGGAAGCAGTATATTTTTAAAAACCTCACATTTGATATTCCCTCAGGCCATAATATCGGTATTTTGGGCTCAAATGGGGCCGGTAAGTCTACTCTATTTCGATTATTAGCCGGAAGTGAATATCCTAACAGAGGCAAAATTATCACGGATCTAAGTCTGTCTTGGCCAGTAGCACTAACCACAGGTATACATCAACAGATGACGGGTCGCGAAAATACCCGTTTTATCGGAAAAGTGAACGGTGTCGCAGATTTAGATACTTACGTCAAGCGTGTAAAGGAGTTCGCGGAATTAGGCGAAAAATTTAATTTGCCAGTAAAAACCTACTCAAGTGGCATGAAGCCTCGATTGGCATTCGCATGCTCAATTGCAATCGATTTTGACGTTTACTTAATTGATGAAGTGACATCCGTTGGCGATGCTAAATTTCGGAAAAAAGCTAAAGAAGCATTATTAGAGCGCAGTGAAATTGCGAATGTGATTATGGTGAGCCATGAAATGGATGAAATTAGACAATTTTGTGACAGTGCAATAGTGCTGCACAAAGGTGAATTAACTTTTTATAACGATCTCGAGCAAGGGATCAAACAATATCAGGCATTATAAATATGACCCAACGGGCTCAATTAGAGTTAGAAGAGAGGTTTCGAGTATTGCGGGCATCCTTGTCTGCTGAGCAGTGGTCAGATTGGCATTACTTGATTGCTCGAGTTGAAGAGCTTGCTCCAGAGGATATTGCACTTGCGTTTAGGCTTATGCAACGAGTCAAGAACCTTAACCCTACAGAACAAAATCAGCATCGACTAACTGAATTGCAAAAACAAGCATTAGAAGAGACTCCAGCACTCGCCATGACATCGTCTCGTGAATCAAAAAGTGCACGATTGCTAAATAACGCTCAGAGCCTCAAAGAACAAATTGCAGGTGTGTTTTCTCATCCTCAATTTTCAAAATTTAAACGACCTTTCACGCTATTTGTTTTGGCGCCTTTTTTTCTATTTTCTTTCTATCAGATAGTTATAGCGAGCCCACGATACGAAAGCCAAGCGAGATTGATTGTACGTGAACCGGATGGTATGGCCACTCTCGACCCTGCGATGGCCCTAATGTCAGGGTTTGGTGTTAGTGGCGCAAATTCTGACACTGAGTTGGTGAAAGTCTTCATTCATTCAAATGACATGATGGACTACTTAGAAAAAACGCTGAAAATTAAAGACCATTTCAGTAACAATGAGCATGATTATTTTAGCCGGCTTAGCAATGACGCAAGTAGAGAAAGTCTATTTAATTATTACTCAGACAAGATAACGGTCGAAATCGATGATGAATCGCAAGTTGTAAGTATATTTGTACAGGCATTTGAACCATCATTTGCTCATTTAATGAGTAAAACTATAGTCGACCATGCTGAGTGGTATATTAACGAAATTGGACACAATCTTGCTAAAAAGCAATTGGAATTCGTCAAGTTAGAGCATTTGAAGGTGGAGCAGAGATTACAAACGGCTAAGACCGGACTTCTATCCTTTCAGCGGCGCCATGACCTTCTAGACCCCGAAGCAGAGGGGATAGCTCTTCAACAAATTACTTATCAATTGGAAGGAAAAATCGCTGCACAACTAACAGAGCTCAGATCCCTTAAAAGTAGTATGAGTGAAAACGCATCGCAAGTTATCCAGGCCCGCTCGCAATTAGAAAGTATGCAGCAGCAACTTGAAAAAGAACGTTCTCGTCTTACAAGCCAAAATTCGGGTATGGAAGGATTACCAGATGATGAAAAAAACTTGAGTGTGAGTCAAATATTAGCCAAGTTTAGTGATTACAAGATAAACATGGAGCTTGCGTTACAAGCTTATACTTCGTCGCAGGTATCCCTCGAAAAATCGAGAATAGAAGCTTATAGACAACTTAAGTATTTAGTCACAGTTGAAACGCCGACGATACCTGAAGAAGCAAAATACCCTGAAGCGTTTTATAATATCAGCCTATTTTTAGCAGTGACTCTAATGATATTTGGTATCGGGCGCATATTGTTGGCAACGGTAGCAGAATTACGATAAATCAGGATACAAGTATAACGTTCGTTAGAAGCTACATAATAGAATTAAAGTTAGTAATTTAGAATAATAATTTAGGTGATAAAGTGAGAAGAAAAGGAATAGTTTTAGCCGGAGGTTCAGGAACACGCCTTCATCCCTTGACCGCAGTTGTAAGTAAACAGCTTATGCCGGTTTATGATAAACCAATGATTTATTATCCAATTTCCACCTTAATTTTAGCTGGTATTAGAGATATTTTAATCATATCGACCCCTGAAGAATTGCCGCGTTTTAAGTCCTTGTTGGGTACTGGGGAAGCTTGGGGGGTTCAATTTAGCTATATCGAACAACCATCACCAGACGGCCTTGCCCAAGCATTTTTACTAGGGGAAGAGTTCATAGGAGATGATCATTGTGCGTTGATTTTAGGTGACAACGTTTATTACGGTCACGATTTGCAATATTCCCTTACCAACGCAAATAAACAAAGTTCGGGCGCCACAATCTTTGGATATCATGTTCATGATCCTGAGCGTTATGGCGTGGTAGATTTTGATGATGATTGGCAAGCATTGTCTATCGAAGAAAAGCCTGCAAAACCGAAATCTAACTATGCAGTTACTGGTTTATATTTTTACGATAATCAGGTTGTTAAATTAGCTAAAAAGGTAAAACCATCAATACGTGGTGAATTAGAGATAACTGACCTCAACAACCTATATTTAGAGCAAGGAAACTTACGAGTGGAATTGATGGGACGAGGTTCTGCTTGGTTAGATACAGGTACGATAGATAGTTTGCTTGAAGCATCAAACTTTATAGCTGCGATCGAAAAGCGCCAAGGTTTGAAAATATGTTGTCCTGAAGAAATAGCTTATCGAAAAGGGTTCATTAGTGCAGTAGAGCTTAAGAAGTTGGCAAAACCTCTGATAAAAAGTGGTTATGGCAAATATCTTAATAAGCTTTTAACTGAAAAAGTGAAATAAGTTGAATTTACAACCAACAAGCATTCCAGATGTGAAAATTATCGAACCCACCTTCTATGGCGATGAGCGAAGCTTTTTCATGGAAACGTATAGAGATGATTGGCTCAAAAAAAATGTGGCAAATGTTGAATTCGTGCAAGATAACCACAGTAAATCAAAACACGGCATTCTTCGTGTTCTACATTATCAACTAGAACATACTCAAGGTAAATTAGTACGAGTGATAAGCGGCGAAGTGTACGACGTCGCTGTGGACATGCGTAAATCCTCACCTACATTTGGTAAAAGCGTTGGAGTATCATTATCAGCTGAAAATAAACTTCAATTGTGGGTGCCTGTAGGTTTTGCTCACGGGTTTTATGTCACTTCCGAGTTTGCTGAGTTCGGTTACCGCTGCACTGACTATTATCACCCAAAATCAGAAGTATCCAACCGCTATGACGATGAAACAATTGGTATTGATTGGCCTCTTGTTAATCGTGAAAAGCCAAGCTTATCTGCAAAAGATGAAGAAGATTTAGATTTTAATTCAGCGCCTAGTTTTGAATAAGTTAAGCGAGTCATTGGGAATGTTTAGATGACAACTATCGTTATTGGGAAAAGTGGTCAGTTAGCGCAAGAGTTAAGACTATTAAAAGATGACTTAGTGTTTTTGGGGCGCGAGAATATTGATATAACTGATACAGAAAGTGTCAATCTGATCTTAAATAAATATTCAGTTTCCGGAGTTATCAATGCTGCTGCCTATACCGCTGTTGATAAAGCGGAGTCTGAGCAAAAACAGGCCTATGACATCAATACATTGGGCGTGGGTAATTTAGCCAAATATGCCAGTCAGACAAACGTACCATTTGTTCATGTATCCACTGACTATGTTTTTTCTGGTGATAAAGGTTCACCATATAGTGTCGATGATTTATATGCACCTATTGGTATTTATGGAGCCAGTAAAGCTGAAGGCGAGAAAGCTATCGAGAAGCACGCATCAAAAGTGAGCTGTATTATCCGAACTAGCTGGGTATATTCGCAGTTTGGTACTAACTTTGTAAAGACTATGCTGCGGTTGATGACCGAAAAAACCGAATTAGCTATTATTGATGACCAAATTGGTTCACCTACTTCTGCAAGTGCACTAGCTAAAGCCTGTTTATATGCTGTTGAAAATAATGTAACCGGACTACATCACTTTACTGATTCAGGAGTATGTAGTTGGTATGACTTTGCATTAGCAATTCAAGAAATTGGTATCCAACATGGACTATTAAAAGAAGCTATTTCAGTTAACCCAATTCCAACATCTGCCTACCCAACACCGGCTAAAAGACCAAGCTATAGTGTGCTAGATAAAGCAACACTAAAGACTGCGTTCGATGGATTGCAACCTAAACATTGGCGGGTAGAGTTGAGTAATGTTATTCAACTACTAGCCACTATAAAAATTTAAAAGATTTCTCATATGAATAAAAATAAAGTTTTACTTGTAACTGGAGGTGCCGGTTTTATTGGTGCTAATTTCGTATTATATTGGATGCAAAGCAATCCTGAAGATACGGTGGTTGTATTGGATGCACTTACTTACGCGGGTAACCAAGAAAATTTAGCATCCTTAGAGCCTAATTCAAAGTTTGTTTTTGTTAAAGGCGATATTTGTGAAACGGCATTGGTGGAGTCACTGTTGACTGAATATCAAGTAGATACTATCGTACATTTTGCCGCCGAATCTCATGTAGACCGTTCTATTACTAGTCCAGATGCGTTCATTGAGACGAATATTATTGGTACATATAGTTTACTTAAAGCCGCAAAGAAAGTGTGGATTGACCTTCCTCGAGCCAAAGGGAAAGAACCTTTGAAACATCGTTTTCATCATGTTTCTACCGATGAAGTATACGGTGAGTTAGGACCAAACGATCCTGCATTTACTGAAGAAACCGCCTACGCACCAAACTCACCCTACTCAGCTTCAAAAGCGGCCAGCGACCATTTAGTGCGTGCCTATCACCATACTTATGGTTTAGAAGTGACCACTTCGAACTGTTCGAATAATTATGGGCCATATCATTTTCCAGAGAAGCTTATCCCGTTAGTTATCACTAACATTCTTTTTGATAAAGCTTTACCTGTGTACGGCGACGGTCAGCAGATCCGTGATTGGTTATTTGTAGAAGATCACGCCCGCGGCATCGAATTGGTATTGAGCAAAGGCCGTTTAGGTGAAAATTACAATATTGGTGGCCATAACGAATGGGCAAATATCGATATTGTAAAACTGGTATGTAAATTACTTAACGATAAATTCCAAAATAACGATGAACTTGTCGCTAAATATCCATTAGCTAAAAGTGCTATAGATAACAGAGCAGAATCTCTGATCGCATTTGTAGAAGACCGAGCTGGACACGATTGGCGCTATGCGATTGATGCAACTAAGACCAATGACGAGTTAGGTTATACACCTGTTGAATCTTTCGAAACAGGAATTCATAAAACAATTGAGTGGTATTTAGATAGCTCTAATTGGTGGGAAAAGCTACTGTGACTCCCAAAGTATGCGTTCTAGGCGCCAGTGGTTTCGTGGGTAGTGCTATCATTTCAAGATTAGAAATAGCTGGTATTGATTGGGTAGGTGTTTCAAGGAATGCAAATGATCACCCCAAGTTTATACAAGCTAGCCTAGATGACAGAGATAAGATTAGTGAATTGATTACTGATTATTCTTGTGTAATTAACGCTATGGGGTCTTACAAACCTAAAGACTTTGAATCAGATACGAAATTGGTTTTTTATCAGTTTTGGGAAAGTATTCAGAAGCTAAATCTAATTTTACGGAACTCTAAAGTAGATACTCTATTGCATATATCATCAGCTGGTACGGTTTATGGCGAATATATAGATGAACCTTTTAAAGAGGATAGTTTGCTGTTACCAATTTCCTGGTATGGTAGAGCAAAAACTATAGAAGAGTCTTTATACGAGAAGCAAGCTTATGAATCTGGTTTTAGTTACAAATGTGCCAGGTTGTCTAATCCTTTTGGAAATGAGGTTTATACAAAGCATGGTTTTATTGATGTTTTAATAAATACTGTCAAAACAGGTGGTATATTTAATACATTTAAAGACCATGGTCACTATAGAGATTTTATTCACTCATCAGATATGGCTGAAGTTGTAGTCAACATATTATTGTTCGAAACGAATAATCCTATAGAAATTTTTAATGTTGCCTCTGGTCATTCAAAATCATTATCTGATTTACTAATTTATACTAAAAAATTGATTCCTCAGTTTACTTATAAGTGCGATTTTATAGCAAGTGACTATGATGTCCGTAAAAATATACTAGATGTTTCAAAAATAAAAGCTCTAGGTATTTTGCCTAAAGAATTAAAAACATCTGAAGATTATATTTATAAAAAGTTATTGTCGAAATAGCTCCAATGGAATGAAAATACTGAAATGAATACCTTTGAAAATTTAAGCGATATCCATAAAAGCGAATATTACTTTATTAAAGCGTTAGATATTGATTGGAAAAATTTTTATGAATATAATAAAATTGATTCCATACTAGAATATGAACTGTTTTTTATTTTATATGCAGTAGAATTTAGACTAATACTCCCTGGTATAATTGACAGTGGTTTTTATATTGATAATTATCCGGATGTTATTGAACTTGGTATGAATCCACTGGTGCATTATCTGAATTATGGTATCAGTGAAGGCCGTAGACCATTCTCTGAAGAAATAGAAGAAATAGAAGAAATAGAAGAAATAGAAGAAATAGAAGAAATAGAAGAAATAGAAAACGCTGTTGCTGAAAGTTTGCATGCTTCTGAAATTTTTAACGAAAAACATAAAGCACATGAGTATTTTGTTTTGGAAAGCTCCAATATAGAATGGTCAGAATATGGTAAAAAATATGGGGTTGAAGAAAAATCGATAGCAATAGTCCATTATATAAATAATTGGATGGTAGATAGACCATTATTTGAAGGTGTCTTTGATACTGGCTTTTATCTTTCAGAATATGAAGACGTTCTCGACTCAGGCATTAACCCTTTAGTTCATTATTTAACATCAGGCGTTGGGGAAGGCCGCCATCCCAATATTGAATCGAAAAATAACAAACCGTTAAGTATCGATGATTTAAACGCTACTCAACTCCATGAATTTGAGCATTTAAACAATATTAATTTGTCCTGGTCTGACTATTACGACTTTAATGGTATTTCAACTGAAGAACAGTTAGATTCACCATTGTTACATTACATTCTCTATTGGACTGAACGGGACTTGATACTCCCTGGTTTTTTTATTACGTCTCTATACTTAGAACAATACCCAGACATAAAATTAAGTAAAGTAAACCCTCTTTATCATTATGCTTTATACGGTAAATCTGAGGGACGTGTTGGTTTTTTTGATTTTGAGCAACATATTGTCAATGGTGGAAAAAAATATAATGAAAAACTGGAGACTTTAATTGTAGTTTGTCATGAATCTTCAGCCACCGGAGCCCCTCTTGTTGGTTACAATATAAGTGATCAATTTAAAGAAAAATATAATGTTATCAATATCTTAATTAAGGAGAGACAATTGCATGCAGCATTTACTGAGGCATGTTTCTTACTAGTTAGTGATTTACAAGGTAATGGGCCAGGCATTGCTAGGATAGTTTTGAACGGGTTAAAAAGAAAATATCCTATCAAAGCAATTATTTGTAACTCAGCAGAAACATTTCCTTTGTTACAAGCTGCAAATGAACTAGATATTCCAACTGTTTCTTTAGTACATGAATTTTCAGAATATTACTGGAAAGGTAGAATACTTCATACGTCTTATTTCGCCGACAGGGTGATCGTTCCTGCTTCTATTATTAAAGATTCAATTCTTAAAGAGTTTAGAGAATTAGACAAAGTAAAAGAAGAGCCAAACCATATTAGAATAAAGCCTCAGGGTAAGCTTCCTTTTATTCCTGAAGGGCATGGCGATATAGACTCTATAGATGTCTTATATAAAAAACTAGGCATAAAAAATAGAGATGACACTAAAATAATTCTAGGTGCAGGATATGTACAAATTAGAAAGGGAGTTGACTTATTTATTTCCATGGCAAAGCAAGTGAAAGACAGTTATGAAGGCAATTGTAAATTCGTTTGGGTGGGTGCTGGCTATGAACCTGATTCAGATTTTGCCTATTCAAACTGGGTACAAACTCAAATAGAAAAATCTGGGTTAAATGATGATGTTGTATTTTTAGAACATCAAAAAAATCTTGATAACATTCTTGCAATCACCGATGTTTTTGCCATGACTTCAAGATTAGATCCTTTTCCTAATGTTGTTATAGATGCTTTACAAGAAAATGTCCATGTAGCTTGTTTCGAAGGAAGTACTGGTTGTGCTGAATTCATGAAGAACCACCAAGCTGACTGTACCATTGTAGATTATCTTGATACACACAAGTTAGCTGAAGGTATTGCTCTGCAACTAAAAGTGAAAAGCAAGTTAAAAGTTAACAGGGAAATTGTTAATAAGCATCTATGTTTTGATGAATATTTACAGTTTTTAGAAAAAGTAATTGATGAAGCCTGCAGGTTTAGGAAAGAAGTTATTATAGCTAAACAGCTAATCAAAGAGTCAGGGGAATTTGATTATGCATATTTTGGTACGGGCGCTGACGAACCTACAGCCTTGAATTTATACACCCAATTAGCACTGAAGGGGGTACACTTATTTAATCCAAAACACGGCTTTAATGAAAAACATTGGTTAGCAACAGAAGGTGAAGGTAATATTTACCAAATACCTCTTTATGAAGCACTGAAAAAAAATAGTAAACCTATAACGCATAATTGTTTAATGCTACACGATAGCGATAAACTTGATGTTAGTACAACTCATGTAAATTTCAAATATGCAGTACACTTGCATTTGTATTACTGTGAACTGGCTGAGGAGTTTTCATCATACTTCTCTAACTTACCGGGTGATTTTGATTTGTTTATCACGCATGTTAATGCTTCAGATACACAGGTGATAAAAGACAAGTTTTCATCTTGTGGTGCAAATGCTGTAGTACTTAAGCTGGTAGATAACGTAGGGCGAGATGTACTTCCGCTTTTTAAAGGGCTTAAAGAAGAAATTCACCAAGGATGCTATGAAATTATTGGGCACTTTCATAGTAAAAAATCTGCAGAGGTATCTAATGAGGCTAAAGATTTTTCCGGTGATGATTGGCGAACATTTTTACTTGAATCACTGATTGGTGATAAAAACAATGTAAACCAAGTTTTAGCTGCATTCAATGATAAAACAACAGGGTTAGTTATACCCGAAGATAGGCATTGTGTTGATATGGGCGAAAATCAAACGTTCGCGGATACGCTGTGTGAAGCAATGAAAATAGAGAAAATGCAATTTGCCAATATATTTCCTTTGGGAACAATGTTCTGGGCAAGATCAAGAGCTATAGCACCATTGTTTGAATTAGACTGGGAAGACTTTATTGAACCAGAGCCGCTACCCAATGATGGTAGTTATATGCATGCGGTAGAGAGAGTTTTGTCTCAAGTTTGCTTAAACACTCAATATGACCTCAAGTCAGTTTCTAAAAATTTAATTTGGTAATTATATTAAGGCTAATGAATGATGAATATTAATAAAAAGTGTATTTTGCATATTGGAATGCATAAGACAGGAAGCTCTTCATTACAAACTTACCTTTATAACAGTTTCCAAAAACTACCAAATGATATCATTTATGCCGACTTTAAAACCCCAAATCATAGCGGCCCACTATTATATGCGTTGTTAGATAATCCAACTCAGGACAATGAGTTATTAGATAATTCTGGCTCTACTGAAAAGATAAACGAAAATACTGATTATTATAAAAATCTACTTTTTTCAAATCTTGAGAAGAAATACACCACCATTATCTTTTCAGCAGAAAGCCTAGTGAAGTTAAGTGAAAAAGAATTGTTTAATTTCAAGGAAACTTTATTAAAGTATGTAGATAAAATAGAGGTAATTGCCTACGTAAGAGAGCCAATTTCTTTTATGAGCAGTGCCTTTCAACAAATTGTAAAAACTCATGAAATATCATTTGAGAGTGAGGAGTACTTTCCTCGGTATAAAGATAAATTAGAAAAATTTGAAACTGTTTTTAATGACGTTGAATATATATTATTTGACAAAAAAAGTTTGCATCGTGAAGATGTGGTTTTTGATTTTTGCAAAAGAAACTCACTGCCTGAATTGGCCTATAAGCGTAATAATGAGACTTTAAGCCAATTGGCAGTTTTATTTTTGTATACTTTTCAACGGGTTAGGGAAAAAAATAACAATGAACATTATAATATATCTTTACTCGAATCTGTCTTATCTGAAATAAACTCGTCGGCTTTTAGATTACCTGCAACTTCCATTGAGTTTGCTTTTAGGACTCAAACAAGTGATTTTCAATGGATGGCTGATAGAGTTGAACACTTACTTTATGATTTGCAAGATCGTAAAAAATCAACTTACAGTTGTCTCAACACATTTGAAATTACTTCGCAAGAACGCCAAAAACTTTTAACTTTGTCAGACAATACTGAATTTGTTAGCTATATAGAATCACAAACGGGCATAAAATATTCAAGTTTTATCCATCAAAATTTTCTTATTTCTAAAAATGAAATATTATTGAATGTTGGGTTGTTTGATGGTGATTCAATTTATGGTTGGGCTATGGATAAAAATAACCCTGCTGCTAAAGTAACGTTAGACTTATATATAAACGGAAGGTACTTAAAAAGTATTATTTCTAACAATTATCGAGAAGATTTGAAAGGCATAGGTGTGGGGGATGGTAAGTTAGCTTTCTCATTCCCTCTAAGTATTCATTGCCAAAGTAATCAAGTAAATAAATTAGATTTTTACCATGGTTCTACTTTTATTGAAACTAAAATGATAACAATACCTAATAAAAACGGCTCTTTTGTTTTTTATAATCATTTGTTATTTAATGAAATATTCATTCATATACCAAAATCTGCAGGATTATCTATATGTAAAGCGTTCTATGGTAATTTGGGAGCTGGTCATAAATCACTTTCGGATTATATACATGAAATAGGAGGTGATATAGGCAATTATTTTTCTTTTGCAATCGTCAGAAACCCATGGGATAGATTTGTTTCAGCATTCCACTTTTTAAAAAAAGGAGGCTTAGACAACACACATGACTTTTTGTGGCAACAAAAGCTTTTACCTTATCAATCACCTAAAGAACTTCTATCAAGCACTCTCATGGCTGAGGCGTTTACCAATTGTTTACACTTTATGCCCCAAAAAAAATTACTAGTTGACTTACGGGGTGATTTGGGAGTTGACTATTTAGGATACTTTGAAACTTTAAACGAAGACATCCAAAATGTAGCAAATTTAGTCGGTAAAGAAGTAAACCTAATAAAATCTAATACAACTCTACATCCTAGTTATAAAGATGAGTTCGATAAAGAGTCAGAAGCAATACTTGCAGATGTCTATGCAGAAGATATCGATTTTCTAGGTTATGACTTTGATAATAGTCACTTACCCGATATGAAAAATAAATCTTATGCGCACTTTTTGTATAAAATGATGACCAAAACAGAAGGAATGGCTGAATTTTCAAAATTTAAGTATTTATGTGACAGTGCAATGTCTACAAGTATAGAGCATACTATTGTTGAGGTTGGGGCTTACCGAGGGCGAACTGCAACAGCACTGTCAATTGGTGCGAAATTAGGTAGTAATAATCAGGTGTATTCTGTTGAACCCCATAAAAGTTTTGTCGGTATTTATGGCGGTGTTTTTGGACCTGAAGATAGAAAAGCTTTCTATCAAACCATGTTAAAGACTCATGCATATCAAAATGTCAATTTAGTTAATTTATCTAGTGAAGATCTGAATGACTTCAATGAAAATGTAGGGTTACTTTGGATTGATGGCGATCATTCATACGAAGGAGTAAAAAGAGACCTTGCTGTTTGGCTACCAAAAGTTGTTAAAAATGGTGTGATAATTTTCGATGATACGGGTGTCAAAGATGATGGGCCATACAAGTGTGTTATGGAGCTATTATCATCTAAACAATATAAATTAATCGATGAGTTTGATACTTTTATGTGCATCAAAAAATTGAATCATAACTTGTGATTTAATGTATTTTATGATTCCTTATTTTACAAAAATCTGACAAGTATCCGCCTGTACTGGTAAACTGCAATCGAACACTTTTTTCATATATTTCATATTTAATCGGTGACATATTGCCATTTGCCGTATGTTACCGACCTAGGTTGTAATATATCATATAGTCAGCCATATCTTACTTCATATGTTCACGAGTGGGTTAAGCTGTTTTTAACATCTAATCGAGTTTTAAACTCCCGGAAAATCGCTCAACTAATGCGTTACCCCTTCAAGCCCCAACGTCGCCCATTGATGCGCGACTGCCATATCCTTTTAGTTACGTACTAAAGTGTCTGCTCGTATATTATGAGCCACTGTTGCGAATAAAATTATAGCTATGTCACCTTAAACATTTACTTCAATGGTGTAATACCATTACAATTGTATTTCTTGAGGTCGAGGTGCCAATGAAAATATTTTTTATTGGTGATAGATCTGCTTTACTCCTAAAAGATGGATAATAAGTCTTCCCATGAACAAAAGCACGTCGTTGTATGAATTTGGCTATAATTTTCTTGGTCCCATTTGCAGTGAATATTTTTTCAACATCCGCACATACTGTTTGCAAAACAATATAGATTATTTAGGTTTTCTGGCCCGTGAAGGATATTTATTTCAACGTATTTATAAGCGTCTCGTTTCGAAAGCTTTTATGCTTAAAATAGACTCAAGCTATATCTATGCATCTCGATCTTTTTTATTTCGACTTGGAATGAATGATACCTTTTTCTTGGATTATTCGTTGTCTCATGGTTTTTCTGGTTCACTTAAAGTTTTATTAATAAGGCGGTTTGGCTTAACTGAACGAGATGTCGAAAAACTCTTTAATGAAGATGCATTAATGCGTAAATGGGAGCTACCTGACCAGAAGAATGATGTCAAAGCATTGCTGCTCGGTGCATCGGGTCATTTAGAACGCATAACACGCGGACCTCTTGAGATTTATAAAGAATACTTGCAGTCAACAGGTTTAACCAAGGCCAAAAATCCACTCTTTTTGGATGTGGGATACTCAGGGACAATTCAGAAACTATTGACTAGTATTGTTGAAACGGATACTCATGGGATGTATTTCATCGCGACCAAATCTGGAACGCAATCGATACGCAATAATGAGGTGAACATGAATGGGGCATTCAAATCGGGTGTTAATATGGGGGAGGGGTACCTGATGTTAGACCGATCTTTATTTCTTGAAGGCCTACTAACAGCTCCTCAAGGCCAATTCATTGATATACACAAGAGTAAAGTGGATGGTTCGTTCAATTTCACCTTCGCAAGAAAAGCTTATGCGCAAAATAATTTTCAAGATCTCTCGACGATTTTTGAGGGGGCAATAGATTTTGTTGAATTAGCATTTGAAAATAACATTCGTTTTTCGACTGGCGAAATAGAAATGCTATTTGCCCAATACGCAACTAAACGTAATATGCTGCCTAGTGCGACCTGGCCGATGTTTGATGTAGATGATGCTATTTCGGGTAATCCCAATGTTAATCCAATAACTTTTTTTGGACTGTAGTAAAAAATGCTTGACAAGATAAAAAGTAAAATTAGAAACGCACAATATAGATTCGAACTTCAAACGAAACGGCAAGTTAGTAAAGCGTTTAAGCAGGCTACTAGGGAGGGGTTATTTAATCTTGAGTGGTATGAAGCGCATTACGGCAACTTTTCCCATCCTCTTAGAGCGTTTGAAGATTATTTGCACAAATCTAAATTTGCTAATGTAAACCCCTCAGCTTTATTTGATACTGAAACTTATCTCAGAGCTAACGTCGATATCTATCATGCAGGAATAAGCCCTTTGGTTCATTTTATGAATCACGGTCGCAATGAAGGGCGCATATCATCCCATGCTTTATCACGTTGGGACCCGGTCGACGAGTTAATACCAGAAGAATCCAGGACTTGGCGTCAGCAAAAAGTTGCAATATGTTTGCATGTATTTTATTCAGACTTTATAGAAAAATTTGCTGAATGCCTAAGGACATTCCCAATCAATATTGATGTTTTTGTTGCCGCTTCAACAGGTGAGATTGCTGATAAGGCAAATAAGCATTTTTCTCAATTGGGCACAGTGAATAAATTGAAGGTAGTTGTAACCCCAAATAGAGGTCGAAATTTTGGTCCTATGTTGGTTGAGTTTGGCAAAGAGCTACTTCAGTATGATTTGATGTGCCATTTGCATTCTAAAAAATCATTGTATTCAGGTCGCGAACAAACACAGTGGTTTGACTATTTAAATCAATACTTATTGAAAGACAACCACACCGTTAAGTCGATTTTACGTTTATTTGCTAAAAACCCAGATTTTGGCATGTATTATCCGACGTCATTTTGGATGATGCCATCATGGGTAAATCATTGGACGTGTAACAAAAGTTTCGCCGCAGATTTTGTTGAAAGTTGGGGCATAGATATATCGCAAGATTTTGTAAATTATCCTGTAGGTGGGATGTTTTGGGCTCGGCCTGATGCGTTAGCACCTCTATTATCTCAATCGTTCTCATACGAGGACTTCCCTGAAGAGCCACTGCCTAATGATGGCTCATGGTTACATGCGCTAGAGCGTTCGATAGGCTTGTTAAGTGAAAAGCAAGGATACAAGCAGTTCTTTTATTATCCTCCTGCCGGGCGTTTTACGTTAGATAAATCCCAGATATTCGCACAATATCATAAGCACCCCGAACAACTCTTAAATGAACTTAGCAATTTCGAGATAGTAACATTTGATATTTTCGACACCATGCTACGTAGAGCTTTTACCGAGCCTGATTATGCCAAACTGAAACTTGGAAAAATCCTTGCTGATAAAGGAGTATTTGACAGCCCTGATGCATTTATAGCCGCTCGCAACAGCGCGGAGTTATCGCTCAGAGAGGCAAAATCATTTAAAGGTGATGTCTCCATTACCGAAGTATACGACGCGTTAGCAGAAGGCCTCAGTTGGAATGAAAATGATAAGTGCCAGTATCTAGACTTAGAATTTGAGTTAGATTTAGACATGATTAAGCCGAAAGATGAAATGGTCAGTGTTGTTAATCGATTAAGCGATTCGGGCCGTGATATTTGGTTTATCACTGATATTTATTATACACATGCACAGGTCGAGCGAATGTTGCGAAAAATAGGTCTTAACATTCCTTTTAAACTTCTTGTTTCGAGCGATTTGGGAATGCGCAAAGACGCAGGTGCGATGTGGCAATATGTTAAAGATAACATCGCTGCTTTAGGGAAATCACATATACATGTTGGTGACAGTGTGCGTTCTGACGCGCAAATATGTGGTGATTTCGGTTTATCCAATATGCATATTCTTCATCCGAAAGACAAGTGGCAGGCAGCAGGCTATCCTGTTGTATTGACTAACCCTCTGAATGAAAACGAAATTTTAAAGTGGGGGGGATTGATATCAAACTGCGGGCGCTATCCATTTTTTGGTGAATAGTTTTCACAGTACTGACGATTAATTTTCTTTTATTTTTCGACCACATAGAACTTGCTGCACCACTTTATTATGATAGATATGCCAAGGTTACTTGTCGTTTAAGTAAAAAATATTCTTGAACTACATTCTAGTAAGCGGTTATATCATGATTTAAATGCAATTATGCTCTATTAACGCAAGTTGATAGAGCATAATTCAATATGCTTTCGCCCGACCTGTAATGCTATTTGATGATTTTTGTTGAGCTTTGGTGTTGAAAACCCACAAATTTTGCCGCTTTCAGCCAGTGAAGGTCTATATTTTTCCAAGTGTGATTTCACGTCATCACGCTTTTGGTTTAATTCGATAGACTCTTTTTTATTGTCGGTAATAAGAAATAGTCCATCGAACAGGTGAGTTGTTGCAAACCATCCATTGAGAGATGCTTGAGAGTTATCTAAGTACCCAGTGATGGGAAGGTCAACACAGAAATCTAGTTTCTCATTAGGTCTAACTGAATAGGTCAACGACACTTTTTTTGCACCAGGGGTTAGACGTGTTTTTAATAGCCTGGCTGGATTACCACCAATTATGCTGAAGTCCTCGAAGGATTTCGTTACCACAGCCCCAGCTGCTACGATGCAGTTTGTGCCGATACTTACACCATCCAATATCGTAGCACCTGCACCTATCCATGTACCATCTCCAACATTAATACCTTGAGAGGTTATTGGCTGGTCTTTAATATACTTATCGATTCTTGAAAAACCATGATTGAAACCGAATATCTGTACTGAACTTGCTATACGGACAGCGTTACCGATATTGACAGTTCCAATTATATTTGTAAGTGGGTTTACTGAAACGTCGTTCCCTAATGTGATGTTTCCTCTAAGGGTCGCTAGAGATGCGATTTTAACTGAGTTACCCAGTAATGCTTTATCTGTAAAAAAATTGCAGTCAGGGGCTATATAGCAGTTCTTGCCTATTTTCGCATTTGCCATTTTTGCTAAAATCAGCTGAACCTGTACCTGCTCTGAATTCTGAAAGGTGCTGGCTGACCATGGTTCTATGTTGTATCTATGCGCCAACCACTTCTCTTCACTCAAATTATGCATATTTAACCTATTTATATGGATTAAGGGGAATTGAAATTAAAATTATCTAAACAGTTTTCCGATAAACCTATAGAGGAAATTTCTTTTTCTAGCTTTTTCTAACGTTGATTTAAAAATCAATAACTTATGCTTGTCACTTTTTGATAGTTCACTACTGTTGTATATCAGCTTAAAAAGGCTCTTGGCGAATCCGACGTCTTCGTTTATTAGAAAGTTAAGTACCTTAATTAGGTGTTCGTCATATAGATCTTGATGCATATAGACTGGACGTTTTGAATTATCGATATACTCAATTAAACTCTCATAGTTTTCGATGGAACAAGCATTATTTATATTAGATATTTTAACTCTGCTGTTTGATTTGTAATCGAGATATGTCTGATGAGGGAGTAAAGTGTAATCTTTGGTTCCACCAGGGTACGCCTGCAGCTTTTTATCAAGTGTATTATCTAAACTTTCTGTTAAAAATTTATTTGCCCATCGTTTAAATTCCAAACAATCAAAGCTATAAGATGAGTTTATTATTGGTATACTGATATTTTTTGTAGGGAGATTTTGAAAATTGAAAATAGATAGGAAATCGATAATTATATTTTCATTAAAAAATCTTCTTGCACCGTAAGCTCTCAGTAAAAAGTACTTGCTTCCATATTTCTCAATATATTCAATCAAAGTATCTAGATATGTGTATTTAATTTCTCGTCTCATTGCCATTGGCATATTCTGACGATTTCTCTTTACTGATTGATTGTATATAGACTCAATGAATTCATACTCTGGGCGAATATAGGCAATAAATCTAATTTCGTATTCGTCGGTGTAGGTTAAAAATTCAGGAATCTGATAAAAGAAATACTCTGAACTGAGTAGTAAAATGTTCAAGTCACTAGAATCGAATCTATTTAATAAATTTCGAAATTTTTCATGGGAAAAAATTGATTTTTTTCCAGGCGCCTTTTCCAAAAATATTTGATTGTGGCCTGAACTAACTTGATTTTCGTCAACTCCATGCCTTGGATAACAAATCTTCGAAGAATCGCTGAGCTCTGTCGCGTGTTGACTTAACCAACTTTGTAATATCGATGTACCCGTTTTCGGTGGGCCAACGTGGATATATAACTGTTTCTTCATAATTGACTATTAACCTGCTTGGTCATTTGTAAAGAAATAATCAAACTCTCTATGTCTTTTTTGCATATCAAATTCATAATAAGCACATTCAGAGTCCAGATATGTTATGAGCGATGCATTGCTTGAATCATCATTGATGCCTGTTAAATCAGAGCGAAGCAGTTCAGCGGAAAAGCCTAAAGCGCTGCCATTTACATTTAGCAATTTGTTAACATCCCTGCGCTCTATCCTTTCAACAATTTTAAATTTGAGTCGTTTATTGTCTCTTAATTTCAAAAATATCTGTTTTATCGGACGACTGTAATTTACGATACCCCACCCTTTGATTTTTAGGTATTTACCTTCAAATTTGATATAGTCTATTGAACCTCTAAATTTTGGTAACACCTTCTCAAAGCTATCGTCTTCTTCAGTAAACCCCAACTTTCTTCTAGCGTCTAAAATTGTATGAAAAAAAGGCCAATTCATATCTAATTGTTTTAGCTTATCGAATAGCGAGGTAGATTTTATATGATTTAAGGCGACTTGATTTTCTATATACTCTTCTTCTGTTTGCAAGAAAAACCTCACTAAATGAAAACCTTTTCCAGTATAGTTCTTTAATGAATCTAAGTTGAAATTATCGACCCTTCCGGTAAGTTTTTCCTTGGCATGAATCTTAGCAATTTCATACGGTTTGTTATGAAAGTGTATATGAATTAAATTAGTTCTAATTTCTTTATCTGAGGTCGTTACCTGACCATGATGAAAACCTTGGTCAAGTTTTGAAATCGTATTCTTTTTGAAGAAGCACTTACGAAAGGGTTGCTTGTTAAACCAACACGGACTTATGCTGGAATTGTAATACTGACTGTCAATCATTAATAGTTCAGTCTTGTCCTGATATTTTAAAAGGCTATATTCTAATGCTAATGGGTCAAACGCTATATTTCCTTCTTCATCTACTACACCTAAGAACTCGTCGCAATCGATTACCATATAGAAATCATAAAAACCTTTCTTATCTAAGTTTTTTATTTTATTACAGAAAATCGTGCCTCTTTCTTCATAGTCCGATTTGCTGTTAAAATCCCAAATCACATTCACTTCTCTGCTTTCAAGGACCTTTAATTGCTCAATAACACGCTCATTCTGGCTGCCATTGTCATATATAAATAAATTTGAACTCCCTACTAAGTATGAATGAAAAGCTACCCATTTTTCTAGTAGCTCACTCTCATTTTTTTGCATCATTAAAATAGCTATATTCATTAATTAAGTACCAAAACTGTAAAACTTGAATTTTTCATAAAGATTATTTTCCGAATATATATGGAAAATTTTCTTTATTGAATTGTGTATAAGACCTACAATGATCAAAGATGAATTTAATGCATTTTGGTTAAGCTCACAAAATCTCAGTGCCTTGTCATTCAAGCTGTCTTCCTTATGAAAATAAAGCAAGGTAATGCGGTATGATTTTGCGGTTACCTTACGCTCTTGCTCGTACGCTTTTTGCTACGAAGCTATACTGACAAACTTCGCTTAGACTAGCGGGGGCAAAACCTTATAGAGTATTTAATCTGTTCGCAATAGTCATAAGTATCTCTTTAAGTTTGGCTACAGGTTGTCGCTTCAGTTCATATTACAACTTGTAATACCCAAATATATCCCAACGCTTGGTGGTTCTGGCTGCAAAGTAAATCGTTTTCATTTAAACTTGGTGAATAAACTAGAGGTGAGTACACAAATAAGTGTCCGTTCCTAAGTTGTCATAATTTCAAGATAATTAGTTTATCGGTTATTAGTTAAAGTGTCAGCAGGTGGACGAAGTTTCTTGAAACTGAGAGGGCCACCTGTTCACACGTAAAAGAGCTAACGATTACTTATCCGAATTTTACAGAAAGAAGTACCTTTGAAACAAAAAATTGTGAAAAAAATCATGTTAGCTCTCAAATTATTTGTGGGCATATTTCCGATAAATATTAGAAAAAAGATGCGTCAAAACCTTTGGCTCTTTAGTCTATACAGCCGCAGTTTGCAAAAATCTGGTCTCTTTTATGGCTTTCCGAGCCCTGAAAAGCTACAAAAATTGTACATAAAAACGATCGCTAGGCAATCTAAAGAAATTGGATCCATATGCGCGAAGGACGTTGCCGATGATCAAGTCAACTGCTTAATAGCCTTAAGTGGCCAGCTTGAAAATGACCTTCATTCTATAAATGAGGCTATGGAAAATACTGGTGTACACGGGATTTATCTCTGCGGTGAAGATACTTTGGTGGGGCGCTTACTGAATCAGCTTCGTGACTCATCAGACAAGTTCCTTGGAGCTAGCAAAGAGCTGCTTGGTGAGTCCGTTTCACTGCCCTTGATTATCTTGCGAGGGGGGGACGTTCTTCATCCATCCGCAGTTAACGTTTTTACTTATTATTTAAAAAAAGACAACGCTGCTAGCGTATTTTATTGTGATATCGATACAATTAGTGTTTCGGGAAAACGTCATCAAGCAGAATTTTTCCCAGCTTGGAATCCAGATCTTCAACTAACCACTGGCTACGTGAGGACGGGGGTGTTTTTGCAAGGGGCGGGTGCTATCGAACGGTTTGCTCACTTTGTAAATGAGAATCAAGGCTTGAGCTCAATTGCACGTTGGCTGGCTGATAGTTATCTTCAGGAGCCAAATGTCGTGGTCAAACATATTCCTCTGTGTTTACTTCATCAAACTAACAACAAGCCGATGCATTGGCATAAAGAATTAGCAAAGCTCAATAGAGGCGAATTCACTGTTACCAAGGGCGGGGAAAGCTCTGTAGCAAAACTCGATTGGCATAAAAATTCGCAACCACTCGTGACATTGGTTATTCCAACCAAAAACGCCAAAGAATTGGTGGAAACCTGTATTACCTCGATTTTGAGGAAAACAAGCTATCAAAATTTCGACATTTTATTGATCGACAATAATTCTGACGATCAAGATGCTTTAGTCTACTTTGATGAATTACAACGCTCTGAGCCTAAAGTTACCGTATTGTCTTATCCTTATGAATTTAATTATTCGGCAATTAATAATTTCGCCGTTCGCCAAGCTAAGGGCGAGATCATTGGGTTGATTAATAATGATATAGAAGTCATAAGCGCTACTTGGCTAGGTGATATGGTGGGGCAAACGCTCCGTTCTGATATTGGATGTGTAGGCGCTAAATTATTGTATCCAGATACGCGTATTCAGCACGCTGGCGTAGTGATGGGGTATGGCGGAGGTGCAGGTCATGCACATAAGTACTTTCCTCGTTATCACTCAGGTTATCTTAATCGGCTAGTGGCAACACATAATTTTAGTGCAGTGACTGCTGCCTGCTTACTTGTCAAAAAAGTGGACTATGAGGCGGTTGGTGGTCTGAATGAAAAGCAGCTCAGTGTTGCGTTTAACGATGTAGATTTTTGTCTTCGAGTTTTAGCGTTAGGCCGACGTAACCTATTTTGTGCCGAAGCGGAGCTTTTTCATTATGAATCTATATCCAGAGGAGCCGATGATACCCTTGAAAAGCGTCAACGTTTTGAAAACGAACTGAATTATTTGCAACAAACATGGGCTGATATCATAAATAATGACCCTGCATATAATCCGAATTTGACGTTGCGGTTCGAAAATTTTTCGATCAAAGATTAGTCAATATTATTTATGTTTAGTAATAACCCTAATGACTTAACGGACAATACCGTGCTTAAGCCAGCAGAACTTTGTGAGTTGCACAACGCAACTGTTTTAGCTATGGCGGCAGGCAGTAATCCTGGTAATGTTAAAGGTGGTGTAATATCCACTACTCTAAAACAAAATTTTCATCAAGGTCGTTGGGGTCCAGTTCATAAGGCGCAATCTCAGTTAGAGATTGTAACGGATACTGAATTTTTACATTCTTGGTCTGGTAAATTATCGGTTAAGAAAGGTAAATATCTTTTCGGAGGACCAATATTCAAAAATTTTGGCCACTTCCTTGCTGAATGTATACACCGGACATGGGCTTACGACCTTCATTCGCAAAAGAATAATGTAAGTTATGCAGGAGTAGTTTTTCTTCCCCAGTGTGCAAAAAAATTAAATTTCATCCAAAAATACCGTTACAAGTTGCCACCTGTGTTTAATGAAGTATTAGGCTATTTAGGGATCCCTGAGAACAAACTTAAACTTCAGTTTTCTGCTTCGTCTTATGAGGCGCTTGATGTTCCGCAGCAAGCTAGCTATTTTCGTTCTCAGTTACCAATAAATAGCAGCTACAAGTCATTTCTTATTCGATGCGAACGAAAAAATGGTGTTCAAACTAATGTTAGTTTGCATAAAAAAGTGTATGTAAGCCGGATTCATTTTTCTTTAAGAGGAGCATATGCAGGGGAATCCTACTTAGAAGTATTGTTCAAGCGAAATGGTTTCTACATTTTCTACCCAGAAGAACATACCTTACTAGAGCAATTGCAAACCTATAAAGGTGCTGATGAAATCGTTTTTGCTGAAGGTGGAGCG
The DNA here is from genome assembly GCF_056173245.1 of Paraglaciecola sp. QJM3NY_14. Classification (NCBI taxonomy): domain Bacteria; kingdom Pseudomonadati; phylum Pseudomonadota; class Gammaproteobacteria; order Alteromonadales; family Alteromonadaceae; genus Paraglaciecola; species Paraglaciecola sp. QJM3NY_14. Next base: position 3,784,497 of record NZ_CM149664.1, on the reverse strand, counting down.
TTGCATGTATTGGAGTTACTTGGTGAGTTAGACGCAAGTATATATATCATAGCAAGACGCCATAGTTGCCCCGGAGTATTTAATGGCATACTTGAAGCTAGAGTGAATAAGTTCTGTTTTTTTACCTCGGTGAAAACTTTGCCTTCTTTATTTTTACCAAAACGAAGTAAGAAGACTGCGCACGGTTCAGCTCTAAGTGTTTTGGTGCATGATGAGTTGTTCAAGTTTTTGCAGGATGAGTTGCATTTAATGTTCGATACCTCGGATGTTAGACAATTTATAGATGCCGCTTTTAAAGACATAATCACATATTACGAGCATTATAGTAATTTGAATGTGGACGAAGAGTCGATCAAATCTGAGGCGATTAATAGCTTCGTCAAAGAGGTAAAAAAACTTTCGGATTTTTCTCAATATCAATTCAAACGTTAATATTCATAGCAATAGCAGAGCTCGGGAAAAGTGGCATTTAGCACTAAAGATCGCTTTAGTACTTATTTACATAAATTTGCTATACTCCGCCGTCAAAATTCTCCTTCACCAACGAGACGTCAACCCTAGTGGCTTGCAGTAAAATAAAAACACAAATTAAGGTCGCTTTCCAAGTTGAGTAATTCATTTAAAATTATTAGTGAAACAGTAAAGTATCGCTCCTGTGAGTCAATTGTGGGTATGGGCGTATATGCTGGAGACCGAATTGAGTGGGTCGAAGAAGCGATTAACAGTGTATTGCAACAGTCATATAAAGATTTCATTTATGTGATCGTCATCGACGGTGAAATACCATTGAAACTTCGCGCATTACTTTTCAAAAAGGCTAATGGGTGTGACAATATTCAAATGGTTCAGGCACAGCACAATGTTGGTTTAAGCCGATGTATGAATTTTGTGGTTGATTGGGCCGCGGTCAATGCGCCTTTAGCAAAGTTTTTCTTTCGCATGGACGCAGATGACATTTCTTTAAACAACAGACTAGAGAAACAAATAGCGTTTTTAGAAGCAAATCCTACTATCTCAGTTTTAGGCAGTGGCCTGACAGAGATAAACGAAGACGGCGAAAAAGTTGGCCAACGCAAGCTTCCTTTGAAACATCATGAAATTATGCGGTTTCTACCTAAGCGTTGTTCTATTAATCACCCGACAGTCGCTATTCGCTTTGATGTTTTCCAGAAAGGTTTTCGCTATCGTAGTGATTTAAAGAATACTCAAGACTACTTTTTCTGGGCTGAGCTTGCTGCTGCTGGATTTAAGTTTGCAAACTTGCCAGATAAGCTTTTACAGTTTCGCCGTGTAAATGATTTTTACAAGCGCAGAGGTTACGGCAAGTCGTTAAACGAGTTTAAAGCGCGCTTTTACACAATGAAAGTGCTTAAGCGCTATGGTGTCGGGAATATTGTCTATGCATGTAGTGTATTAATATTACGGCTAATGCCAGCGAAACTTGTTAAACTAGCGTATAAAATAGACCGGTATCTTTTAAACAAGCGAGTTAAACACGAGTGATTGGCGCGACAATAATCCTTTACAAGCCTGAGTTGTCTCAGACACTTCCACTTTTATTAAGTGTGGTGGAGCAGGTAGATGTATTGAGTATTGTCGATAATTCCCCTATGCCCACTGAATTATCGCTCGATCATGACAACTTACACTATCATCATTTCCCGAACAACTTAGGCATTGCCGCAGCGCATAATATTGGTTTACGCGATTTGAAAGCAGCCAATTGCGAATATGGTATTTTGCTCGATCAAGACAGCTCTATCGATAGTGACTTTGCTTTTCGTTTGTCTTCTTTGATGGTTGCGTCACGCGTTGAAAACAGACCTTTAGTGGCCATAGGTCCCCGCATTATTTGTTCTTTTACTGAGAAAACGGTTAAACCAAGAGTGCAACGAGAGATATCGGTTTATGATGATTTAGTCTGTGTAACACAGATTATCTCTTCTGGCATGATGATAGATTTATCTAAGCTTGAAACGATTGGTTTTAAAGACGAAGCTTTGTTTATCGATGGTGTCGATCACGAATGGTGCTGGCGTGCTAAGCAGCAGAACCAGATGGTTGCGATCGCCGAAAAGGTAGAAATGGTTCATCAACTCGGAGATGCCCGTCATAAATTTGCTGGTGTTACTTATAAAGTGGGTTCGCCGATTCGTTTGTACTACCAATTCCGAAATATTCTTATTTTAAGCCGTAGAGGTTATGTGCCCTGGTATTGGAAGATACGCAATCTTTTATGCATGCCAATCCGCTTTTTCGCGAATGCATTTTTGCAAACAGATCGCTGGCAACGGGTAAAATTTATGTGTTGTGGGATAATTGACGGATTATTAAAACGAGATGGTTCTTTTAGTCAGCACTGGTAAACACTTTTTGGAAACAATCTTTCAAAACACGCCTAATTTCCAATAATTTGCGCTCCCTTTCGTATGCCCACATTTCTACCATTTAAGAACTGATATCAGCCTGAAAAACGTGGTTCTTCTTCCAGTTTCACTTGAATCTTTTATAAATTTTCCATAAAAAAAGACACATCTGGCGGGGGATCTCGCCAGATGTGTTTTATTCCGTTCTGAGCTGCTATCGAGCGAAAGGAGAGCGTTCGTTCGTAACACCAAACAGCTCGATAGGGCGATTAAGTGCCTGACCACCATCTCGTGAAATTGGGATCCACGGTATTTTACCACTCCCTTTGGCTGGCTTGAGGGAAAACAAGTCGAATGGGATGGAAAGGTAGAAGCCTTTAGTAAAGCTACCTTCGCCGTATTCTTCAGAACTTACATTGGTTATCGCTGCGTATGCTCCTACAACAATTCCACTGTCGAAGCGTTTGGCAAAGTCAATTGTAACGCCTTTATCTTTAGCCAAGTACTGACCCACTTTAACCGTCAAAAGGGTGTCAGGTAAGAAGCCGGGTTGCCAAAAGACATTAGCATGACCAGTAAGGACCTTATAGTCAAAGAAGTCTATGTCGTTTTCCCAAGACCGCTGTTGAACGTAGTTTATGTCGAAACCGAAAGCTAGGTTGCTATCAACTGGGCGGTAAAGTAGTTCGCCGCCCACGCCGCCATACATGGTTTCTAAATAACCTCCATAGACTTGGGCATACAAGTTGTCTGCTATTCTGTCATTCCAATGTAAGTATAAGTTTTCTAGGCTTATATCTCGGCCTGAAACATATTCCCGAACATTCGTTCTTACTCTAGGCAGTGTGCTAGGGGCACGATCGCGAGTGAAGTTAAACTTATCGAAATTCTGCAACAAGTTAGCCTTAATTGTGCCCACAACACTGGTTTTTCCATCGAAACTGTATCCACCATTTACCATAACACCGCCTTGATAAAGGTAAAACTCCTCCGGGTTTCCGAATGTTTGGATCCAAAATGCTTCTATGCCGGTAAAGAAACCACTTGTATTTTTAGGATTAAAATTGCTCACACTTTCGTCGCTGACGTCCATGCGCTGGTAACTACGTTTTAAATCTGGCTCCAATGTTTTATATCGCGCTTGGCGTTTAAACTCTGCTGCGTTAACGACGGTTTCAACCATTGGTACCGAACCTGAGGTATTGACTATTTTGTACGTATCTACTGTGTCAGGCAGTTCTGAAGCGAGGATTCGACTTACACGTTCGGTGGCTTCGTCTTCGTATCTGTAACTGGTTTGCTGACCATAAATAGTGACTGCGTCATCCGTTATATGGGAAGTGCTTAGTGCGAAGCCTGCTTGATAATACAAATCTTGCGTCATTCGTTGGCCATTGATGTTGCTGACTGAAAAATCGTTTCTTTCATCAGTGAGCGGGCGAGGTGGCTTATCGATTTTGATTTGTGAGATAGTGTGTAAATTGAAGTTATAACTTACGCCGAAACCGAGAGTATTACCGCGCTGATAGTTCACACTAAAATCAAAATTATTCCAGCGATAATTGGCACCAAAGTTCCAGTTACTATCTTGCTCCAGTGAGCCTGCACGATCATTGACGTAATTATTCCCTTCATACTCTACTGTCAGGCGCAGCGGCTCCCATGGGGTCTGGTACTCAATACCGCCAAAAATTGAAGCCGGACCTTTGAAGAAACGTTGATAGTCGATTTTACCGCCGTTACCAGTGAAACCGCCTGGGCGTTCACAAAAGCTGTCGGATACATCGCAAAATGGGTTTGATACATTACCTGAGGTGCCAAGATATCCCCATCCCACATTAAGGTGGAAATCAAAACTCCCTGCTCGTTTGCTTAAGCCAATGAATTCACTTTCAAAAAAACCAGTTCCACCGAAATCTCTGAAGCCAACTGATAGCTCAGGTAGATAGTAGCTCTCGTTCAATAGGCGAAACTTAACGTCTATCCCTTTGTCTTTTAAGGTCTGATCTCCGCTAAACCCTGGAAAAGGACTATAAAGGCGGGTGCGCACGTCAGTGTATCGCACCGTTGTTTGCATCCAAGGGAACAACTGCAGTGTGCCTGACCAAAAACGATACTCATCGTTGTCGGTATAACTCACTCGTAAGTCGCCATCGGTTAACATCCGAGATGTAGGGGTTTGGATTAAACCCGTTCCACCATGCACCATCAAAGAGCTGCCGACAGGAGCAACGTTCCAATCTTCGATGTTAGACTGCGCGTTTACATTTGAGGTGAAGCTTAAAGCGGCGCTGACAGAGACAATACAAAAGCGTTTGCTATTTATTCTTTTCATGCGACTCATTTGGGTAGCCTGTTTTTGGCTAACGCCACAACTAGTTGATTCAATTCTGCGTACTGAGGTGTAAACAATGATTCTTTAAATGGAACATAAATAATGCTGCCGGGCATAACTTCTTGGTGTTGTCGGTTCCAGTAAGCAGTTGGGGCTTCTATTATTCGTCCATCTGCTTGTATGATTGTAACGGTGTCTTTATTTGCTAAAGATGAAATATTCGCACTGCTTAAATATTCACTCACATCGGTGTGGGGTAGATGTTTTGCCTCTACGGTTTTAGTTACAGCACCAATTATTTCAACTGATTTTTGACGCTCATGTAGACTTACAACATAATAGCCGTCATCAAATTGCGGATTGTGGGCTGCAGACACACGCGCTAAATCATAGTCAATCTTAACGGATAGGCGATTGGCCAAATACCAATGTTGAAGTTCATTAGTTAAATTTGTGAAGACTCTTTTATGTTCGTGAGTATCACTTGGCAAATGACTAGCAAGAAGATTAAGGTAACTTAAAGACGACTGTCGCGCTTTCTCAAGAGCGACATCATTAGGGATAAATAGAGCAGCCGACGGCCAATATATTTTAGTATTCAATTCTAATTTAGAAAGGACATCAGTCAAACGGACGGTGGAGTCGAATGTATAGTCAACTTCATTCCATTTTACGGTTACGTTCGCACTCGTTACACAGCTAAAACTGGTAATCGCTACAAACAATATCGATTGGTATTTCTTGATCATTGTTTAAGGCTCAAATAATTAATCTAAGCGCGCGATGCGGCTTAAGTACGTCATTTCAATTGGTTCTGATAACGGCGAGAGAGTCTGCTTAGATTTAATAAGCGTGCCAGTGGTTTTGTCAAACCAGTAGTAATTATGCCATTCGCGTGCCGTTTGAATATATTCTGAAGGGGCTTCAAAACGTAATGTTTCGGTAAAACGTAACGAATCAATTGATTTCGTCAATATGGTTAGCTCTTCTGATTTAGGCTTATCGAATGTAGATGCGACTGGGTAACCATATTCGTCATTTTTCCAATCTAGCGCAAATTGCCAATGACGATCCTCCAATAAATGATTCGGATCTTTTAATGGATCATCCATGGTATTCATTGAGTGAATAAGGTCGTTATCTAGGCCAACAGTTTTAACGACTCTTCCTTTCTCGAGGACAAACATGATGTCGTCGCCTGATACCCATTTGTGCTGGCCTTTCTCAAGGTAGGCTAATGCCATTATAGCGGTGGGTCTTTCACCACGAGTAACCGACATAAGGTCTATAGATGATTGACTGACTTCTTCTAAAGTCATACTCGCATCTTGAGGTTCTTCGAGGGCAATTTTTAAAGTGTCGTAGTAAGCGTGGTATGTGCCGCCACAGCTGCAAAGAGTAATGGTGGAGATAAAAATAAATATCAATGGTTTAAAGTGCATAGTGAACGGCATTTCCGCTTATGGTAATTGTGGTCATCCAATAAAAAAGCCGCCTTTGTCGGCGGCTTTCAGAAGCTTCAGAAAAGCTTAGATAGTAGGTGCGTAAGTAAACGTCACCGGCACAGTAGTTGTGCTAGTCATCGTACCAGTACCAGTTACGGTAACAGTAGTTGTAGTACCAACACATACGCCGTCAACTAAAGCATCATCGCCATTACAAGTTGGGTCAGGGTCGCCGCCATCAACCACGGTAGATGAACCACGGTTGTTAGACACAACTGCACCAGCGATAGCCAAACCGACAACACCGGCAGCAATAGTACCAACACCTACACCACCAACGGTTGCAGCAGAAGCTTCGCTTCCACCGGCATTTTCCTGAGCGGCTACTGGGTTACCAGCAAGTGCTAATGCTGCTGTTGCAGCCATAAGAATCTTTTTCATAATACAATCCCTTCATGTTAAGTAAAATCAAGACTACCCCGATTCTAATGGAATAATTTACTGACCTCAATAGGTGTAGATAAAACAATCATTAAAATACTTTTTAAGCAGTGTAAAACCAATGCCTAACACCAAATATAAATATACTTAGGCTTGCCATTTACAGATGGAAAAAGCGTAAGATCAATCATTTGATTATTGATAGTGCGATTAATTAGATTCTTTTTTTAATGCCATTCCCAATTGGCACCAATAAAGGGTAAAATGTAAAGTTAGTCGCGAAAAAAAGACAGTTGATAGTAATGAATGCTATGAAAGCCTTATGTGGCGTCTAGGCATTGTTTTTGCTTTAGCTGATAGGATCAAAAGTTTGTCATAATTGGGCGGTATGATTCGCCTGAATTTACATTTAAGGAATATTACTTCGATGAAAGTTACAGTATTTGGAATTGGGTATGTCGGTTTGGTGCAAGCAGCAGTAATGGCAGAAGTCGGTCATGATGTGGTTTGTGTTGATGTAGACCAAAATAAAGTCGACAAATTAAAGCAAGGCCATATACCAATTTATGAACCTGGTTTGACCCCATTGGTGAAAAGTAACTACGAAGCAGGGCGAGTTGATTTTACAACCGATGCTGCTCGCGGCATCGCTCACGGCGAAGTAGTTTTTATTGCGGTAGGTACACCACCAGATGAAGATGGCTCAGCTGATTTGAAATACGTGTTGTCTGTGGCAAAAACAATTGCTGAGCACATGGACTCACACAAAATCATTATTAATAAATCAACTGTGCCAGTAGGCACTGCTGATAAAGTGATCGCAAAAGTTTCAGAGACGCTGGAATCACTTGGTAAGAGCGTTACATTTGATGTGGTGTCTAACCCTGAGTTTTTGAAAGAGGGTGCCGCAGTTAACGATTGTATGCGCCCTGATCGTATTATCATCGGCACTAAGAGTGAATCTTCTGAGAAGAAACTGCGCGAGCTTTACTCACCGTTTAACCGTAATCACGACAAAATTATCGTGATGGATATTCGTAGTGCTGAGCTAACTAAGTATGCCGCTAACTGCATGTTAGCGACAAAAATCAGCTTTATGAATGAAATGTCTAATATCGCCGAGTTAATGGGGGCTGACATTGAGAACGTACGTCGTGGTATCGGCTCTGATCCACGTATCGGTTATCAATTCATTTACCCTGGCTGTGGTTATGGCGGTTCATGCTTCCCTAAAGATGTTCAAGCACTTGTACGCAGTGCCACTGGTGTTGGCTACAGTGCGAAAGTGCTAGAAGCAGTTGAAGAAGTTAACTACGCACAAAAAGAGAAATTGTTCGAATACATCATGCGTCACTTCGGTGGTGATGTGAAAGGCAAAACAGTCGCTATATGGGGCTTGTCTTTCAAACCGAATACCGACGATATGCGTGAAGCGTCAAGCCGCGTATTAATGGAAAATTTATGGAAAGCTGGCGCTAAAGTTAAAGCGTACGACCCTGAAGCGATGGAAGAAACCCAGCGTATTTACGGTAGCCGTGATGATTTAGACCTAGTAGGCACCAAAGAATCAGCTCTCAACGGTGCTGACTTCTTGGTTATTTGTACTGAGTGGCAAGCATTCCGCGCACCTGATTTTGAACTAATTAAAGAAAAACTTTCTTCTCCGCTAATTTTTGACGGACGGAATTTATTTGAACCCAACATGATGTTGGAATACGGCTTGCATTACTATGCAATAGGTCGTGGATTATCAGTAAAAGGACAGTAAAATGAGTCAAGTAAAGAAAGCCGTTATTCCAGTAGCAGGTCTTGGAACGCGTATGTTGCCAGCAACCAAAGCGATCCCAAAGGAAATGCTACCGGTTGTTGATAAGCCACTTATTCAATACGTTGTATCCGAATGTGTGAATGCAGGCATAAAAGAGATTATCTTAGTGACTCATGCGAGTAAAAACAGCATCGAGAACCATTTTGATACCAGTTTTGAGCTTGAAGCTACGCTAGAAAAGCGTGTGAAACGTCAACTATTGGAAGCGGTTCAAGCAATCTGCCCCAAGGACGTTACTATTATGCACGTGCGTCAAGGTGTCGCTAAAGGCTTAGGTCACGCTGTATTGTGTGCTCGCCCTATGGTTGGTGATGCGCCTTTCGCTGTGGTTCTACCTGACGTTATTGTTGATGAGGGTACATGTAACCCTAAGAAGGATAACCTCGCAGACATGACGGCTAAATTTAATACCAGTCAAGTCAGCCAAATCATGGTGGAAAGTGTTCCTCAAGAAGATGTTAGCAAGTACGGTATCGTTGATTTAGACGGTGCAGAACTGTCACCTGGTGAATCAGCGAAGATGCACGGTATGGTAGAAAAACCTAACCTATCAGATGCGCCATCAGATTTAGCTGTTGTTGGACGTTATGTCTTGTCAGAAAAAATCTGGGATCTTCTTGCTAAAACTACGCCTGGTGCAGGTGATGAAATTCAGCTAACAGATGCTATCGATTCTTTGATGCAAACCGAGCAAGTTGATGCTTATTACATGAAAGGTAAAAGCCATGATTGTGGCAGCAAGTTAGGCTACATGAAGGCGAACGTTGAATATGCGATGCGCCACCCCGAATTAGGTGCTGAGTTTAACGAGTTTTTACAGACGCTTGTGAAATAACTACATACTTAATTAAATGAAAAGCCCCGTGATGTTTTCTATCACGGGGCTTTTTTTATGCCTTACTCTAACGTTAATCGTTATTTGACCTGTACGTGAGCAGCGAGTTTAGCCACCATTTTTTTACCTATACCTTTGACGTTAGCAAGATCGCTGATTTTAGCGAACTTACCACTTTTGTCTCGATAGGCGATGATCGCGGCTGCTTTTTTCTTACCAATACCTGGCAATGTGACTAACTGCTCGGCTGTTGCCGTATTCAAATTGATCTTCTGCGACTTCTTCTGTGTGACACTGCTTTTGTCTACTTTGGCTTCAGCAACAACGTTGCCAACATAACCAGACAATAAAACACCTGCAAAAAATAGGGTAGCGATAAACTTCTTCATAGTGAAACTCCTTGTTTAATTGATCCATTTCGGTGCAATTGCACAGCAGTAAGACTAGTCGCGCTTTTAAATAAGGTAAAGAAAAGGGGCTTATATATAGTGCTAAGCGAAAAAAAGGGACCCAGTAGAGTCCCTTTTATAATAAATAGACTTGGGATTTATAAGCGTTCTAACATCGCTTGAGTGAAGTCACTTGTTCCGTGCTCTCCACCTAAATCTCTTGTGGTGCGGTCGCCCGTTTCGATGACTTGTTTTAGTGCATAGCGGATTTTTTCAGCTTGCTCGCCCATGTTTAAGTATTCAAGCATTTGTATGGAAGCAAGAATAACCGACGTTGGGTTCGCAAGGTTTTTACCTGCAATATCAGGCGCTGAGCCATGCACGGCTTCAAAAATCGCACAGTCTTGCCCGATGTTTGCGCCTGGCGCCATACCCAAGCCGCCAACTAAACCAGCACAAAGGTCAGATAAAATGTCACCAAATAAGTTCGTGGTAACAATGACATCAAACTGATGAGGGTTCATCACCAATTGCATGCAGCAGTTATCGACAATCATTTCAGTCGATTCGATTTGTGGATAACGTTGTGCCACCTCTCGAGCCACTTTTAAGAACAAACCAGACGTTGACTTCAAAATATTCGCTTTGTGTACCGCTGTTACTTTTTTGCGACCATCACGAATTGCCATTTCATAGGCGTAGGTCAAAATACGTTCAGCACCTGTGCGTGTAATTTTGCTCATGGCTTCGGCTTCGTTTCCGTCTGCAGACACGACTTGACCGAGACCTGAGTACATTCCTTCCGTGTTTTCACGCACGGTTACTATGTCGATATCTTCATATCGCGCTTTCGTACCTTTAAACGATAATACAGGGCGCAGGTTGGCGTATAACTGGAATTTTTTACGTAAACTCACGTTGATTGACGTGAAGCCTTCACCAACGGGTGTGGTTAATGGCCCTTTTAGGGTGACTTTATTTTTAGCGATTAAATCAAGCGTTTCTTGAGGTAACAGTTCCCCGTGGTTTTCTAGGGCAACTAAGCCTGCATCGGCAAAGTCATAATCAAAATCACAGCCTACTTTGTCTAAAATTTGTAGTGCAGAGTCAATAATATCTGGGCCGATACCATCTCCACGAATGACAGTAATGCGTTGCTTAGTCATAAACTAATCCTTAAAGTTAATTCTGACGGGGGGCCGTCAATTGTCGTCTGTCGAGCGCTGCTATGAATACAGCGATATGTGCTATGTTTATCAACACACAAGTCGTTATTTTTAGGGCGCGATTTATACCACAAAAGCGCTATTAAAACCAGTTGTGATACGCTGTAACGCGGAATTACAACGGTGAAAAACTATGACAGATGGCATAGGCTTCAGACTTGATAAGTACTAATTCTTGCTCATTTATATGTAACGCTTTACAGGCGCGGTTACAATATTCTTGGCTTTGCACACAACGTTTGGCATCGCTAAAATAAAGTTCTCTCGCCAGCATCAAGCTGATCCCCAATATAGCAGCCAGTTCGACTTGAGGGCTTCGCTTATTATCGGTTAGATAATTCACATCATGGTAATTATTTAATGCGACAACTTCGTGACGCCTTTGCTGCCAAGCTTCAGCCATGGACACTGCATGACTGCGTAGCTGTTCCGGCTTAACGCAGCGCACCAATGTCGTCATATCATAGCTAGTACGGTTACTTTTTTGCCATTGGGTTTGAATTTTTAGTTGAACATGGGTAAATAAGCCGACGCAGGCAAAATATGCCAAGGTGCACGCTTGTTCGGGAATGCCTACATTTCCCACTTTCGCTAAGCTCGCTGCAATGTGGCCGCGTAACTGTACGAAGCTAATAAACGCTCTTTGCAAAGGGAAATGGTGTTGGTTTAATCTACTTAGCAGCGCTTGTTGCATAATGATACTGCCAGAGCGCTCGAATCCGTGAATCATCAAGCCATGCTGAATGTCTTTAATGGGAAGTTTTTGTCGACTACTTTGGGATGCGGTCTTACGTAAGTGCTGGGCAAATGAAGGCTCCCGCGCAATGGCCAAGCTTAATTTGTTGATATCTTGAACCGGTTTATTTAACTGACTTTGTATTGCCGTTAAGGTCGCAGGGGGGCGGCTCATTTTAAAACTTTGCATAAATGGCGACTCTGCTTTTACGCTCGACTCTTGCTCAAATAATTGCCAATCATTTCCCCACCAAGATGTGAGGTTACCGAGTTTCTTTATCGCTTGCCCAGGGTAAGCGTGTTTGACGCGAGTCTTGGCAACACTAAAATGAGAGGAGTGCGTCGATGAATGTCGGGACGTACGTTGCGGGTAGCAAAGCAATTTATCACCTGAGATGCCGACAACCAGGGCCAGCGAGCCGTCATCTAGCATCACGTAAGTGCCAGGCGGTGTAGCACTTGGGTATGCCATCAGCGGCTCTAATAACTGTGCTTGCGCGCTTGGCGAATTTTGAACAATTAATGCAAGGGCACTTTGAAAGCTTTGCTTGGTCTTTTTTTGTACATCATGCATCAGCAAAGTTAATCGGATTGCCAATGCTAAAACAGAAGTGTCGGTGCCCTCGTGCTGCAACCGATTAAGATGTTCTTTGAGGGCCTTATTTAGCCTCGAGCTGTGGCTATATCCTTGTAGCCATACGCCTTGTTGGTACTGGTTTAAGATGCGACAAAACGCTTTGTTGGGGGATATTTTGGCCAGCGGTTCATGTTGTGTCACTTTTGAAGAGCCGGACTGCTCACTTTGGTCAACATTAGATGCCTCTTCAGCTAACCCAAAAATACTTAGGGCTGCGCTCATGAGTTGTATCGTGGTTGTTTCGTTAAATCGATTGCGCACGCATAACAGCGCTGTCATCAAACTAGCGCTGAAGGCTAAATTGTAATGACGCGGTAGCGACGCTTTATAAAGATGTATTTGTGCGAAGGTAAGATCTGGATACTGTTTGGCTAATCCTAATAACGCGTTATTGAAATCAAGTGTTTTCTGGACCAAGTCTGGTTCCGGGGCAGGGCGGCGATAGAACGCCAGCAACTTATGTAAGCTCTGATACTGCTGTTTAATTAAACTATCAGGCACAGAGCGGGTAACCCTTATAAGGTTAAATAATCTTGGTAGGCACTGTCACCCCAAGCAATTAACTCGTCATTCTGCAAAAGAAGTGCTGTGCACTCATCTTGAGTTGTGATGCCGTCTGATTTTACATGTTGCGTACGAAAGAACATGACTTGGTACATCTCGCCTTCGGTTTTCTTGGCTTCGCTGATATCAGGACCGCCAAGCAAGGCTAATATTTGTTGTTTAGTTTGCCCTAGCTCAAGTTTGGCAACTTGAACCTTGTTGTACTCTTCACGATCTTTCCAGTCCATATCCTGAGCATTGTCAGGATAAAACAGCAGTACCGCTGCTACAAAAACACCATACAAAGCTACACCGATGCCGATACGAGTGACTATTTTCTTATTCATTTTTGTCGTTCTGTCATGATTAAAATTTAAAAACTGGGCGGTTAATCTTTCGCAATGCTTAAAAATACCACGCCCAGTTTTATTTTATTACATAATTTCGTAACAAGGCACGTATTCACTGCCCGGTAATTTCATTCGCTGCTGAACAACAAACGATTGCAGAAGTTCATCCATTAAGGTCATGAGCGCTCGGTCACCATTAAGTTTAAATGGACCTTGCTCGCGGATCAGTTTGACGCCTTCTGCTTTTACGTTGCCGGCGACTATACCGGAAAATGCCTTGCGTAGATTTGCTGCCAGCTCTGCTTTGGGTTGATCAAAATGCAGGTTTAATGCTGTCATACTGGCATGGCTGGGAATGAAAGGTACTTGAAACTCCTCTTCGATTTTCAATGACCAGTTAAAGTCAAACGAGTCACCGCGGGCTTTACGATAGGCGCGTACATCTGCTCTTTTTTGATTTATGGTCTGAGCAACCAATGTGGGATCATCAACTATGATCTGGTAAAGAGACTGCGCTTCTTTACCTAGGGTTGCCCCAATGAATTTGTCTATGGCGTGAAAGTATCCTTCACAGATTTTGGGGCCGGTAAGAATGATGGGTAACACTTGCTCTTTATTTTCTTCATTTAGCATGAGTCCTAGTAAATAAAGAAGCTCTTCTGCGGTTCCCGCTCCGCCAGGAAAAACGATAATCGCATGGGACATACGCACAAATGCTTCTAAACGTTTCTCTATATCCGGCATGATGACGAGCTCGTTCACAATTGCATTCGGTGGCTCAGCCGCAATAATACTGGGTTCGGTGATGCCTAAATAGCGGCGATTTTGGTAACGTTGTTTCGCGTGGCCAATTGTCGCACCTTTCATTGGGCCTTTCATTGCGCCTGGGCCACAACCCGTACAAATGTTCAGTTCGCGTAAGCCCAATTGATACCCTACCTCTTTGGTGTATTGGTATTCCGTTTCGCCAATTGAGTGCCCGCCCCAACAAACCACTAAGTTCAATTCAGCGGTATTTTTAATGGTTTGCGCATTACGCATCATATCGAATACTTTATGCGTGATATACGCTGATTCAGCCACCCCAGGGAACTCTGTGGCATCAAAGCTATCCCTCATATGGAGCAGATCACGCAGCACAGAGAATAAGTGCTCGTGTACTCCTTTAATTAATTTATCGTCCACAAAGGCAATTGCGGGTGGGTTAATTAATTCAATTTTCACCCCGCGCTCGCGACTGATTAAACGGATATCGAACTTGGCGTTCTCTTCAAATAAGTCTTCACAGTTATCGGTTTCAGCACCGCTATTTAAAACGGCTAAGCAACAACTTCGAAACAAGTGATAAAGCTGACTATCAGCAGATTGGTTTAGCTTGTCGACTTCTAACTTGGACAATTGGCTCATAGCGCCAACGGGATTTAACTGAATGCTTTTCATTGATTTCCTTAAATGAAAACAGCATGGGCATGTGAAAGAAAAATAAGTGGCTCACATGTGACTAATGCTGTTTTATTGGCGAGCTAATCTCAGCTCTGGGTAAATACTCTCGAAATTACTTCTAAATGGATTAATGTCTAATCCGCCGCGACGGGTATAACGTGCATACACAGTCAGTTTCTGTGGTTCACAATATCGCATGATGTCGCTGAAAATACGTTCTACGCACTGTTCATGAAATTCATTATGCTGTCTAAAAGATATTAAATAACGCAATACGCTTTCTTGGTCAATTTTACGGCCGTGATACCGGATCAACACACTGCCCCAATCGGGTTGATTGGTGATCAAACAATTAGATTTGAGTAAGTGACTACACAGAGTTTCTTGCACCTGCTCTTCTTCAACCTGCAAAATGGATGGCGCTAAGTCGTAGTTGTCGACACGAATATCTAAATCGTCGATGCACTGAGCCTCAAGTGTTCCAAGTTGTAAGCCAGGAAACGTTTCTCGCGCAAAAAGCTGTACGTTTACAGGCAAGCCTGCACAGGCAGATAGATCTTTGCTGATCATCTTTTGTACATGAAGAATAGATTCGATTTTGCTTTGGTTGAAGCTATTTAAATAGAGTTTAAACGATTTAGACTCGATTAAATTAACTGACTCGCAAGGTATTTCACAGCGCAAAATAGCCACTTCTGGCTTACCTTTTAAGTTTAGCCACGACAATTCGTAACCGTTCCAGCGATCAACCCCTTTAAATGGCAATGTGTCACCTAAATTGAGTTCATCACGGTTTAGGCTGCGAGGAACGCCTTGCAGTAACTCTGGGCTGTAGTGTTCTTTATATTGTGTCGCTTTGCCTAATGTTAAGGAGCTTAAGATATCCGAAGGAAGTGATTTATCTTGCATGTAAGAGCCTCTAGCTGATGACAGGTTAACGATATTTTACATTAGGTTAGGCTCTATTTTACCAGAAGATGAAGGCAATTTAATGCTACATTAACCCGTATTTGAAACGAAGTACGGACTTACAATATGACTTCAAGAGTAAATCAATCATTAGATGATTTTATGGGACGTTTTGCAGCCTTTGTTAAGGATCATACTGAAGCAGGGGTCATCGAGTATGACGCGGATTGGCCATCCCCTTGTTATGCTACAGACGTGCTCCCTGAATCAGGCAAATCAATTGCTTGGAAACCGGTATTGCGTGAACAAGCATCTGAATTTAAAGACCTATCAGAAGCTTTAGAGCTAACACTGCATCCGGATGTGGCGCAATTTTATTCTCGCTACTGGAGCGACAACATAGTGGCTCAGCACCCTAGTGGTAAGTTGCAGATATTACAGGCGTGGAATGAAGAAGATTTTGAACGACTTCAGCAAAATATCGTGGGGCACATACTCATGAAACGCCGCTTACGCCAACCCGAGACTATCTTTATTGCACTCACAGATGAAGATGATTTTGTATTAAGTGTGGATAACCAATCGGGGGCGGTGATGCTAGAGCAAGTTGGTTTGCAGCCTAAAGAGCAAATATCCCCCGACTTAGCGACTTTTTTAGATGAAATAGAGCCCACGACGACTGACTAATTATTTACACCTTCGCTAGCAAATTTTCCAGTTGCTGAGTTAAATGAAGCACCTGCTTTTCAAGCTCAGCAACTCTGTCTTCTGGCGCGATGGGTTCAACACTCTTTGTGTTTTCTTCTTCGTTGGGCTCCACTACCTGATTGGGCTGTGCTTGCCAGCTTTGAATGCCTTTTATGGCATCAGGCACCGATAGTTTTCCCGCTGCGCGGCTGCGCACTAATCCTACACTTGGTTTTTTCCCCTCTTTAACTAACGTTTGGCACAGTGCCACAATATGCGATAAAGGTTTTGTCATGAGTTTGGTCAATTCAGCGAAATATTAGCGGTAACGACTATTTAACCTGAGCTAAGGTGTTTTGTAAATTTAAAATAGTCTTTTGAATCAATTAGATAACTATTGGCGCTGATTTTGTATATCCATTATCAAGTGAATATCACGACGCACATAAATTGTTATTAAATAAGACTAAAAACAGGAGTTGATTATGAAGCCATTCATTTTGGCAGGTACATTGGGGTTATCATTATTATTGTCGGGCTGCGTTATATCTGTGGACGGTGATGGCCATGACGGTTATCAATCTGATTGGCAGAAGAAAGAAAGGAGCAACCGCAAAGAAGTGGCACGCCTTCAGCCGAACTTAAGTACGGGAGAGGTGATGGATCGCATGGGCGTTGCCGATTTTAGCGAATTCGTAAAGAAAGGTGATGATCAATATCACGTTTTATATTATCGCACACAGCGCAAAGAGGACGATGGTGTAACAACGAAAGACGAATGCACGCCTTTGGTGATAAAAAATGATCAGCTTGTGGGGTGGGGTGATTCTGCTTTAAATATGTTGAATCAGTAAAAATCAAACACATCATGCTCGCTAAGAGCATGATGTAAATTGTTGTACGAGCATGGCATCGATTATTCTGAGTGTGATTTAACGCAGTCGCGTGTTCAATTGATCAATTAATTCTGCCCACTCCGCATCTTCTAGCAATGCATTTCGAATAAACTCCGCTTGCGTTTTTGACCAAAACTCAGCGTCTTCTATGTGCACACCTTGGCGCAACCCTTTATGTTCCTCAATGAAAGCTTCAACATCACCTTCCTGTCCCCCTAAACCCAACTGCTCAAACAGGTCACCCATTGTCGTGTGATAATTTTCCATTGAATACTCCTGATATTTTAATGGTTTATGTTTGACTTAATTGTCGTTTTACAAAATATTAACATGTATTATGGAAATGTAATGAGAATTAAAACCTCCTAGGAGAGAGCAGCATGCCATTATCTCAAACCGTTGTCGCCCCAGATATGGATAACATCAAAGCGATATATTTAGCCGCGGAAGATTTAAAGATTGCCGCGTCAATTTTATATCAGGCATATCATGATGATCCTTTGTTTATGGATATATTCCAATACAACAAAGAAGGATACGAGTCTCGGTTGCGTTCAGCCATTCGAGAAGAGCTCAATGCTTTTTGGCAAGCTAGGCAACCTATGATAGGGCTATTTGACGGTACGCGTTTACTCGCCGTGGCCTGTTTAATTGGGCCGGATGCTGAGTTTGGGCCAAGCCGATTTTGGCACTGGCGCCTTAAAATGTTATTGACTGCTGGTTACTTTGGCACCAAGCAGATGGTAGATAAAGAGCAGAAGGTGCGAGAGCATATTCCGGCTCAGCGCTACCATATGTTGTCGTTTATCGGTGTACACCCGGATTACCAACATTATGGCCTAGGGCACATTTTGATGAGTGCTATTGATAGTGTGATGAAAGAAGATGCTGCCAGTGAAGGGATAGGCGTATACGTCACCTTACCTAAATGCTTATCATTTTTTGAAGATGGGCAATATAAAATGCTCGAAGCATTAGAAACAGGACATATCACAGGGCATTTAATGTTTTGTGAGCGCCAGTAATTGTCAATTTTTGTACTTTTTTTTACAAAATTGCCGAATAAAAATGGAACTTTTACAAACGAAGCCTAATTTAATTACCTGCCCCACCATTTAACGTTAGGACATAAACTCCACCCCTTGTAAGAGATTTCGTACAAGGGTGTAGGATAAAGTCATTTTAAACGCCAGTATTTCTCTCTGTTATATTCCCAACTTATTGAATTAAAATGAATTTAATCCAAAATTTAGACTTTAGGCTAAGAGGCATCACACAAGTGTCACGGATCTATGTCGAAAATGTTTTTGTTTGTTATATAGTTTGTTTCGTCACAGGGAAACACGACGAGTCAGGAAGACACAAGGATGACCTAGGACAAGCTCAGGACGAGCAATACAGTTTAGAGGATAAACTGTTATAAGGATTATCAGGAAAGGCTCAGTATGAGCACCCCATTTGGAAATGGTAATAAGGAAAAGGACACACTCAGGACGAGTGCCCATTCTGGATGAATAGAAAGGATGTCAAGGATACTTCAGGAGGAAGTCGCGCGACAGCGCTATGGACAAGGACCCGCTCAGGATGAGCGTTCATTCGGGATGAATGGAACAGGGATGAAATGGATGCTTCAGGACGAAGTTGCTCGACAGAGCTAAAAGGATATGGACTAACTCAGGATGAGTTGCTTATAGGGATGTAAGCGCATTGGACGCAAACAGGATCGCTGCCGGGAAGACAGCACTCACCTAGGAAAGTGATAAAAGGAAAAGGACACACTTGGGACAAGTGCCGCATTCAGGATGAATGACAGAAGGACAAGACAAGGATGGTGTGACGTAGTTGTTGCGAAGGAGCGCACAGAGGGACCTTCAATTTTTATGTAAAGGCGTGGCTTGAAATGATTCAGGCCGCGCCTTTGCAGTTTCTGGGCTCAATAAAGAAGCCGTGTATAACTCAGCTTACATTTACTTTTCCAAACGATCAATCTACTCGATACGCAGGAGTATCAACGTTTAAAATGTGCTTTCCGGCCATAGTAAGCGTGCCTTGATAACTGTTTTCACCATTACCTGAAAATTCAAATACGAAGCAACTTTGCCAATCGAGCTTTCCTCTGTAACTACCCAAGCGGGTTTTATGCCGTGCATTGCTGATTAGTTGCAAGCCATGCTTATCACAATACTGAGCGAGATATTGGTTAGCCTTTTCAGTAATGGCTCGCATGCGCCAAAACTGAAATACTACCAATAAGATCACCAGAAATAAGGTCAAATCAAACAAGTTCATTTTTGTTGTCCGCTGAATAAATGGCCGATCATTTGCGTTACTGCTGGGGTTTTATCTTGCCATCTGACGACACCGAGCATAGTAGGGCGAATACTTGGGATCTGCACTAAGTCACTGTATAAATCGGCGCACAGTTCGATATCAATGTCGGCAAGTTGACTAATATACTGGCGCAAGACTTTTTCGTTTTGTAAACAGCGCCAATGTCTTGCTGCAATCAACAACATGATCTCTGGCGCTTTACCGTGCTGCGAATCAAGTACGCGCTGGATAAAGGTGTTAACGACAGTATTAGCAACACTTTGGCTTAACGCGCGTAAGGTCCACTGGATCTGCAGAGGCTCATCAAAACGCTGGTGCGCATGGTCAATTAAACACTGGCTAGTGTCTTTATCTAAAGTGTAATTCTCAAGTGATGACATTAACGCTTGCTGCACTTGAGGGGCTACCTTAGTAATATTTTCAGTAATCAACAGCGCGCCTTCTTTACGGCGCACGCTCGCGGCAATATCGGCAATACCTTGCAATGCGACATTCTGCCAGTCGTGGGCTTGAGGCTCAGCGAAGTAACGCACAGCAGGTGAATAATACTCACTGGGCGGTAGCCGTAATACATTGCGGCTCATGCTATTAAAATCGGCCAGTTGCTGTTGGTTTGGAACGAACGTATACGGATTTTCTGGTAACCGCCCTTGGGCCGCTTTGTTGTGTTCTAACTGGGCGCCTAAAGCATCAGTGATTATTTGTAAAAAATGATTGCGCGTAGCACTGATAACTAAGCCTTTTTCATCCAAAGGAAGTTTTACAAACCAAATGTAATGTTCGCGACTCAATTGCCGACTATAAAAAATAATACCAAACCATGCGTGTTGCTGGCGAGGATAGGGGGCAGCTTCACTGGCGTTTTCTATGTCTAAAAAAGTCTGGCTATCAATACTGCGAATAGTCCGACCCATATCAAATACATGGTATTCAGTTTGAGCGTGAAGAAGAAATTCACTGATGGAGCTGATTTGATTCATGTTTACCTATAAACTGCCGCGCATTACGCGGAAACAACCTAATTTTGAGATGATTAAATATGAGCGGAAGCATGCCATGTAGCGGCTCAGAAGTCCAAGTAGAGAAGCTGTTATCGCAATTGGCCGTGGCACTAAAAACAGCTGAACAATGGTCTTCTTCCCCGCCATCACTTTGGGCAATGCAGAGTGAATTGCCTTTTGCTTGTGATCGTATGGGGTTTGCTCAGTGGCTGCAATTTATCTTTATTCCCAAGATGAATGAACTGCTACAAGAAGAAAAGCCACTGCCCACACGAATGGCACTTATGCCGATGGCACAAGAGTGGGCTAAAGAATACACGACAGGGCAGCCAACGCGGGAACCAGTACTTGACGTGTTAGCGCAAATTGACCTTCAATTTAGTGGAGTAGAATAATGACATTAACTATTTTGTATCAAGACGAATACTTAGTCGCTATTCACAAACCCGCTGGTTTATTAGTACACAGAAGCATGATTGACCGGCACGAAACCCAATTTGCGATGCAGATGCTCAGGGATCAAATCGGTCAGCATGTGTTTCCGGTTCACCGTTTAGATCGCCCAACCTCCGGAGTACTAGTGTTCGCTTTGTCTGCAGATATTGCGCGCCTGCTGGGGGAGCAATTTGCTGGTAATACAATTGCAAAAACGTACTTCGCCATTGTGCGTGGCCATGTAAAAGAAGCGGGTTTGATTGATTATGCCCTTAAAGAAAAGCTCGATAAAATAGCAGATAAGCGTGCTAAACAAGATAAAGACGCCCAAGAAGCACAAACAGAATACGTGCCGCTACAGCAATTCGAGTTGCCTTTTGCTGTCAGTCGTTATCCCTCGGCTCGATACACGCTCGTGCGGCTGCACCCAAAGACGGGTCGCAAACATCAATTGCGTAGGCACATGTGCCATATTAATCATCCCATCGTGGGTGATACCACTCATGGTGATGGAAAACACAATAAATTTATGCGTGACCAGTTTTCATTTAATGGTTTGGCATTGACCTGCCAACAAATGTGCATGACACATCCAGTAAGTAACGAAAAATTGGCGATAGTGAATGATTTCGATCAAAGGATGTCTACATTGATGGTGCAATGGGGCTGGGAATTACCATCGTTAGATAGGTTAGATCTGCTTTCAAATAGTCGGTAAACTAATTTTGTTTTAGCAAAGGAAGAGTAAAAAAATGAGTAAAGTAGGTATTTTCGTTGGTTCAGTTTACGGTAACGCTCAACATGTTGCAGAGCAAGTACAAGAGCTGCTCACCAGTAAACAAGTGGTTAGCGAAATATATGACGACCCAAGCATTGATGATTTTAAACGCTGTGATGGGTACATTTTTGTTTCTTCCACTACGGGGCAGGGGGATATTCCGCCGAATCTCGAGTTTTTTGTTGCAGATTTAAAGGACATGTTCCCTTTGATGGATCAGAAGCCGTTTGCTGTCATTGGCTTAGGTGATAGTAGTTACTGTGATTCGTACTGCGGGGCGGGCGAGCAAATACAAGCGCTATTACTTGAGTTACAAGGCAAGCCAGTTGCAGATATGCTTAAGATTGATGCTTGTGAAACTCTTGAGCCTGAAAAAGAAGCGTTGGCTTTTATAGAGCCATTGGCCGCTGAATTTGCGTAAAGTTGTGACGTAAGTTGCCCTAACTTAAGCCATTAAAAAGGCGAGATGTCATGTCGACACCTCGCCTTTTTTGTGTGAAATACGATACTGCGTTGACTTCACTAATGTGATTGTGCCAGGTCTTTAGGTGCTGGGCGCGTCTCAATATCGCTATTCGCCATAAAATAAGCAAGCAACGCATAAGCGGCCTGGTTTTGCGCTAATGCTTTTGGATCAACCTTGTCTAAGGTGTCATTCGCCGTGTGATGGTAGTCAAAATAATAGGTGCCATCTTGTAGCAAAGAAACCACGGGCACTCCGTGCTTGGGGAGCATTGACACATCAGGGCCGCCGCCAGCTTGGTTATGGCCTTGTTTAATGCCTATTTTGGCAAGGGCGGCAAATAAGGGGGTAGCCGCCTCAACAGCATCCGGCGTAAAAAGGGTATCCATTTGATAAATTTCCCCCGCACCAAAGTCAGACTCTGCTGCAACAATAATATTGCCTAATTCCTCTTTGTGCTTACGGGTATATTCCTGCGCGCCAGTTAAGCCGAATTCTTCAGACGCATAAAGTACTACCCTGATCGTCCGTTTGGGTTGACCAGTTAGGGTTTTAATCAAGGTAGCTGCGCCGGTAACAATTCCGACACCTGCGCCATCATCCAGCGCACCTGTGCCTTCGTCCCATGAATCTAAGTGAGCACCTATCAGCACAACCTCTTCAGGAGACTCTGTACCGGTAAACTCCCCAATAACATTATAAGACGTCTGCCAGCCGTGTTCTTTAGCACGCATGTCCACTGCTAATGTCACATCATTACCTGCGTCGATCATAGCTTGTAAGTTGTCAGCGTCAGCGTTTGATAACGCGCCTGCGGGTATTTTCTGTACATCGTCGGAATATTGCATAACACCGGTATGCGCAAAACGCGAATTATCGGTACCGACGGAGCGTATAAGGACCGCCTTGGCGCCTAGCTTTGCCGCTTCAATAGCACCTTGTGAGCGTCCAATAACGACAGGGCCGTAGCCTTTACCAGCGCGATCACGTTGCATGCGTTGATTAATGAAAACGATTTTTCCATCTACTTGCGCTGCGTCCGCTTGTTTTAATGAAGCCAAAGAGTCGAACATAGCCACTTGAGTGGTAAGGCCGCCTTCAGGAGTAGCCACTGAGCCACCTAATGCGGTGATAAATAGTTTCTGCTGATAAGGAGCGATGATTGTTGCATCTGCAATACCGCGAGACCAATTTCTTACGCGAACAGGCTCTTTGTAGACGTTATCAAATCCCAGTTCTTTAAATTTACTTTCCGCCCATTCAACCGCGCGCTTATCACCTTCACTGCCCGCTATTCGTGGTCCAACTTCTACTGTGAGTGATTTCACTATTTCGTAAGCGGTATCGCTATTCATCGCTTTCGAGCTTAGTTCAGCAAGTTGATTAGTCGCTGTGTCCGTCGGTTCAGTTGATGCACAAGCACTGAGCAGCAAGGTGCCGGTTAGTGCAAGCGAACGATACAGATGTATGCTTCTCATGTGATTTCCTTAAATGAATATCATTGTTTATTTATATCAATCCCAGCAAAAATAATTAACCACTGAGTAATTATTTACTGGAATAGTATTAGCTTAGATTAATTCAAGTTACTTTAATCTATTTCAAAAAGAAGAGGGGCAGTGAGAAACGTAAATTTTAAACACAAAAAAAGCGCCTAAGCGCTTTTTTGACAATAAAAATTCTGAACTGATATTAAGCTAATGCTTTAATCTGTGCAGACAAACGGCTCTTATGACGAGCAGCTTTGTTTTTATGGATAAGACCTTTAGTTGCCATGCGGTCAATCAAAGGTGTAGCAGCTGCAAATGCAGCTTGAGCAGATGCTTTGTCGCCAGAAGCGATTGCAGCAAGTACTTTCTTCAAAGATGTACGTGTCATCGAACGACGGCTAGCGTTGTGCTGGCGGCGTCTTTCTGATTGTAGTGCACGTTTCTTAGCAGACTTAATGTTAGCCAAGTGGAACTCCCAAAAAATTCTAGTCAAAATTCAAGGGTGCGGATTGTGCCTATCAGACCTGTGTTTGTCAAATGCTTTTGCGTATTTATTGTGCAAAACTGCAGTTAATTCTCAGGGTATCGTAATGCTGGATTTGAATCGTGTTCACAAGCAGCTAAATGGGCGATGTTAATAGGCATTCGCACCTGCCAGATAGTAGTTTACCTGAGTTCCGTGATTGAGCGAAGAGGCAATGCACTAAGAAGTTAAATTAACGCCACATTCTTCACCTTATTCCCGCTCACCTCATACTCGCTCACCCCATACCCGTTCGCCTTATCAAGGGCGGCCAACTCGGTTACACCGAGTGAGAGTGTGCTTATACATGTAGGTGATTGTTTTTCAGATGAATGCTTCTAACTAAATTACCCTTGGCGCATAATAGGCACTTTGTTTAAGCGCAGTGTTATTCGGGTTATCTAATTTTTAAAGGAAGTCGTGTGTCGAATCGTTTGTTGAAATCCGGATTGATTGTCAGTTGTATGACGTTTTTATCACGAGTCTTGGGTTTGGTCAGAGATGTTGTGGTGGCGAATTTAATGGGGGCTGGGGCGGCAGCTGATGTGTTTTTCTTTGCCAATAAAATTCCCAATTTTCTTCGTCGTTTATTTGCTGAGGGCGCATTTGCTCAAGCGTTTATCCCTGTGCTGACAGAAGTTAGCAATGAAAATGACAAAGATGCCATGAAGCAATTTATTGCCAAAGTGTCCGGTACGCTTGGGGTAATAGTGACCGTAGTAACGTTTCTCGGCGTCATCGGTTCTCCGGTGGTCACTGCGCTGTTTGGCGCAGGCTGGTTTATGGAGTATCTCAATGATGAGCCCCAAGGGGCGAAATTCGAGCTGGCAGCCTTGATGTTGAAGATCACGTTTCCTTATTTAATGTTTATTTCGTTAGCAGGCTTAACCGGCGCCATTTTAAATACCTTAAACCAATTTGCTGTGTCCGCATTCACCCCAGTGCTGTTAAATGTAGCGATTATAAGCTGTGCTATTTTTATGGCGGATACCTTTGAAGAGCCAGGTTTTGCATTAGCGTGGGGAGTATTTATTGGTGGCATAGTGCAATTCGCATTTCAGTTACCTTTCTTGTATCGAGCTGGATTACTGGTAAAACCGCAATGGGGATGGTCAGACCCACAAGTAACCAAAGTGCGTAAATTGATGATACCGGCCTTGTTCGGGGTATCGGTTGGCCAGCTTAATTTGTTGTTTGATACCTTTATCGCAAGCTTCTTAGTCACAGGCTCCATTAGTTGGCTTTACTACTCTGACCGCTTACTGGAATTTCCTTTAGGATTATTTGGTATTGCTATCGCTACTGTCATACTGCCGACCTTGTCGCGTAATCATGTGACAAACGATGCCAAGGCGTTTAGTGCCAACATCGACTGGGCGCTGCGGATGGTAAGTTTACTAGGAATTCCCGCTGCAGCTGGTTTAATGATCTTAGCGGAGCCTATGTTGATCGTATTGTTTAAACGCGGTGAATTTACTGCATTAGACGCCACTCTCGCCTCGTACAGCTTAATCGCCTATGCCACTGGATTACTTAGCTTTATGTTAATTAAGGTACTTGCTCCGGGATTTTTCTCTCGTCAAGATACTAAAACACCGGTGAAGTACGGTATTTGGTGCATGGCGTCGAATATGGTGTTTAACTTAATTTTCGCTATTCCATTCGGGTACCTCGGATTGGCGATAGCCACTAGTTTGTCAGCCACCATGAACGCGGGCTTGTTATACAGCAAGTTGCATCGTTTAGGGGTCTACAAACTCTCTGCGAGTACTCTGGTGTTCTTAACAAAAGTCTTAATTTCGACCTTAATCATGGCTGCTGGGCTTATCTATTACCGACCGACGATTGCTAATTGGCTGATGTGGGAGCCGATGATGCAAATGACACAATTGGCCGTCATGATAGCGGGAGCTGGGGCGGTGTTTTTGTTGAGTGGATTTGCCCTCGGGATACGCCCAAAACAGTTACTATCAAAAGCAATTCACGTTAATTGAACGAACTGCGCTATAACGGGCTGTATCTCTGCGCGTAGTTCGCTATAATCCGTCGCTTTGATTTTAGCCAAACAGTATTAAACATGAGATACATGCTCGGGCACCTTACGTGCTTGGGGTAGCTTAAAAGCTGATGCAGTGGCTTGGCTTGATGACGTACTTAATAGATGACGTACTTAATATAAGAGGAACGAAGTGGAATTAGTCCGCGGTTTACATAATCTTCGAGATAAACATCGAGGATGCGTACTGACAATTGGAAAGTTTGACGGCGTTCATCTGGGGCATCAAGCCGTGTTAAGTCAAGTCGTTGTGAAGGCAAGGGAACTGGGCTTGCCTGCTACCGTTATGGTGTTTGAACCTCAGCCTGAGGAATTATTTACACCGGATAACGCACCCGCGCGACTCAGTTTATTACGTGATAAATATGTACAACTTAAAGCACTAGGTGTAGACCGTTTACTGTGTTTGAAGTTTGATAAACGTTTTGCCTCTTTTACCGCAGAGCAGTTTGTTGAGCAGCTATTAGTTAAAGACTTAGGTGTGCAATTTTTAGTCGTGGGCGATGACTTTCGCTTTGGCAAAGGGCGAGTAGGTAATTTCGCTATGCTGCAAGTTGAAGGGCGAAAATGCGGTTTTAGTGTGGTGAGTACGCAAAGCTTTCGCTTAGAAGATTGCCGTATTAGCTCTACCGAAGTCCGCAATGCACTGAGTGAAAACAACTTTTCGCTTGCTGAAAAGATGCTTGGTAGACCGTTTACGATTTCGGGCAAGGTACTGCATGGTGATAAAAAAGGCCGCACGATTGGCTTTCCTACTGCCAACCTATTGCTGAAACGCTGTAATGCCCCCATTAATGGAGTGTTTGCGGTTCAAGTTGACATAGCAGGTAAGGTATATAGTGGCGTGGCGAACATTGGCACGCGCCCGACGGTAAATGGGCAACGTTCTCAGTTAGAAGTGCATATTTTTCATTTTACCGGCAACCTATATGGTCACTTTATTTCTGTGGCCATAAAAGCAAAATTACGCAACGAAATTAAGTTCGATTCGTTCGAACAGTTGCACCAACAAATACAACGTGACGCCGAGCAAGCAAAACAATTGCTTGGGGTTAACTGAAATTTAATGACGAACAACGACGATTTTGGATTTAGCAATCAATGAGTGACTACAAACATACTTTGAATTTGCCTGAGACTGAGTTCCCAATGCGTGGGAATCTTGCTCAGCGCGAGCCTAAAATGCTGCAAGACTGGACGAATAAAGCGCTGTATCACAAAATTCGCGCTGCTAAAAAAGGCAAAACGCCTTTTATCTTGCATGATGGCCCTCCGTACGCCAATGGTGATATTCACATTGGCCACGCAGTGAATAAAATTCTTAAAGATGTGATTGTTAAATCAAAAACCTTATCAGATTTTGATTCTCCTTACGTACCCGGTTGGGATTGCCACGGCTTGCCAATCGAACTCATGGTTGAGAAAAAAGTCGGAAAACCTGGTAAGAAAGTCACTGCAGCAGAGTTTAGACAAAAGTGCCGAGACTATGCCGAAAAGCAAATTAATGGGCAAAAAGCTGACTTTATTCGTTTAGGCGTGCTTGGCGAATGGGACAAGCCCTACAAAACAATGGACTTCAGCTCTGAAGCGAACATTATCCGCGAGTTGGGTAACGTTGTACGCTCTGGTCACCTTGAAAAGGGCTTTAAGCCTGTTCATTGGTGTACAGATTGTGGCTCTGCCTTGGCTGAAGCCGAAGTGGAATACCAAGACAAAGTGTCGCCGTCTATCGATGTGCGTTTCAATATCGCCGATGAAGCCAGTTTCACTAAACATTTTACCGCAATAGGTGAAGGTTTAGGTGAAGGCACAATTTCAGTGGTTATCTGGACCACCACGCCTTGGACGTTGCCTGCAAACCGCGCAGTTTCATTGCACCCAGAATTAGAATATAGCCTGGTTCAAGTACAATCAGAAAATGGTAACGAGCGCTTAGTTGTGGCAACAGATCTACTTGATGAGTGCGTTAAACGTTTTGGCTTTGAGAATACTCACGTGTTGGGGACTGCGTTAGGCCAAGCCCTTGAAAACATGCAGGTACAGCATCCGTTTTACGACTTCACTGTGCCACTTATTTTAGGTGAGCATGTAACGACAGATTCAGGTACTGGCTGCGTACATACTGCGCCAGGTCATGGTGTGGAAGATTTCAACGTCGGTCGCCAATATAACCTTGAAGTTGCTAACCCCGTCGGTGCTAACGGTGTTTATCTTGAAAACACACCGATATTTGCCGGAGAGCATGTCTTTAAGGCGAATGAACATGTGGTTGAAGTATTAGCAGAGCGCGGCGCGCTAGTGCATCACGTTAAATACACCCATAGTTACCCACATTGTTGGCGTCATAAAACGCCGTTAATTTTCCGTGCGACACCTCAGTGGTTTATTAGCATGGACAAGAATGGCCTACGTGCAGCGTCCATTAAAGAAATTCATAAAACTCAGTGGATCCCTGAGTGGGGCGAAAGCCGCATCGAAAGCATGGTAGCGGGTCGCCCAGATTGGTGTATATCACGTCAGCGTACGTGGGGCGTTCCTATCGCGTTATTCGTGCACAAAGACACAGGTGATTTGCACCCAAATACCGACGCCTTAATTGAACAAGTGGCTCAACGTGTTGAAAGCGAAGGCATACAAGCGTGGTGGGATATTGACCCCCAAGAAATGCTAGGGGATGATGCAGATACGTTCGTTAAGGTATTAGACACATTAGACGTTTGGTTTGATTCAGGTGTGAGCCACTACTTTGTGGTCGACAAGCGTGATGATATTCCTGCGTCAGCTGACTTGTACTTAGAGGGCTCTGACCAGCACAGAGGTTGGTTTATGTCATCACTGATGACCTCTGTTGCTACTAAAGGCCAGGCACCTTATAAGCAAGTGCTTACTCACGGTTTTACTGTTGATGGTAAAGGCAAAAAGATGTCAAAGTCTTTGGGTAACACGGTTGCTCCTCAACAAGTTACCAATAAACTGGGGGCAGATATACTGCGCTTGTGGGTGGCATCAACTGATTATCGCAGTGAAATCGCGGTGTCAGATGAAATCCTTAAACGTTCGGCTGATGCCTATCGCCGTATTCGTAATACCTCACGCTTCTTGCTTGCTAATTTAACCGGTTTTAACCCAAAAACTGATTTGGTTCCGTTTGAAGAAATGGTTGAATTGGACAAGTGGGCCGTAAGTCGTGCCCACACCATGCAACGCGAGATCGTAAAAGCCTATGAAGCTTATGACTTGCTGGTGGTAACACAGAAATTGATGCAGTTCTGTTCGATTGAAATGGGCAGTTTCTATCTGGATATCATCAAAGATCGTCAGTACACCGCGAAGAGTGACAGCCACGCACGTCGCTCATGCCAGTCAGCTTTGTATCATATAGTTGAGGCGCTTGTGCGCTGGATGGCACCGATCACTAGCTTTACTGCTCAGGAAATCTGGCAAGAAATGCCATGGCAAGAAGACGAATTCGTTTTCACCGGTACATGGTATAAAGGGTTGACTGCTCAAGCGGACAATACCGAATTTAACGATGCATTCTGGCAGCAGGTGTTAGCGGTTAAAGATGAAGTTAATCGTACAATTGAGCTGGCTCGTAAAGAAGGCACTATTGGTGGCTCTTTAGAAGCAGAGGTGAAAATTTACGCTACCGCAGAGCTTGCTGAGTTGCTTAGCAAATTACAAGATGAAGCGCGCTTTGTGTTTATTACCTCGTCTGCAACAGTGGAAGCGGTTGAGAGCAAGCCTGCTGATGCCACAGAAACCGAAGTGCCTGGATTGTGGTTACATATCAGCGCATCAGAAGGCAAAAAATGTGCTCGTTGCTGGCATCACCGTGAAGATGTGGGTACAAATGAGTCGCATCCTGAGTTGTGTCAGCGCTGTGTCACTAACGTTGATGGCGAAGGTGAAACGCGCGCCTATGCTTAATTTATTTAGACAAAGCGGTCTGCGCTTTTTGTGGTTAGCCGTGGTGGTGTTTGTCATCGATCAGGTTACTAAGCACTGGATCGTGGCGAATTTAGAGCCGTACCAAGCGATTCAGTACACCTCTTTTTTTAACTTAACTCACGTGTACAACTACGGGGCAGCATTTAGCTTTTTAAGTGATGCTGGTGGTTGGCAACGTTGGTTATTCACAGGTATTGCTATCGCCGTATGTGGTTTAGTCACCTGGTGGTTAAAAGAAACCACCCGCCAACAGGTTATGTTGCCTGTGGCGTTTTGTTTGATTATTGGTGGCGCGCTCGGCAATGTGTTTGACCGTTTATTACACGGTTTTGTTATCGATTTCTTAGTGCTTTATTACCAAGATTGGTATTGGCCTGCGTTTAACGTAGCTGATAGCGCAATCTGCTTAGGCGCGTTTTTACTAGTCATAGATATGTTTAAAAATAAGGACAATGTAAATGAGTGATTCATCTGTAGTCATAACAGACAACAGTGAAGTGGTATTGCACTTTGACTTGAAATTATCTGATGGCTCAGCGGCGGACAGCACCCGAGTCAATAATAAGCCTGCTAAGCTTGTTATTGGCGATGGTAATTTGACCCCAGGCTTCGAAGCCTGTCTTTTGGGATTAAGCGCAGGCGATAAAAAGTCATTTACCCTTGAGCCTCAAGACGCGTTCGGTTTTCCAAACCCAGACAATATCTACCATCTTGATCGCAACAAATTCAGTGGCGAAACGCCAGCAGAAGAAGGCATGATCATGACCTTTTCTCAACCTGATGGTAGTGAGCTACCTGGCATTGTGCGCTCAGTCGCGGGGGCGTCAGTCACGGTTGATTTTAATCATCCTTTGGCTGGGCAAACGATTACCTTTGATGTCGAAATTATCTCAGTAGCGTAACTTACACCACTGAGCTCAAAGCAAGAGTTAACACTAGGAAACATTATGCAAATTCATTTGGCTAACCCACGAGGCTTCTGCGCCGGTGTTGACCGAGCCATCACCATCGTTGAACGCGCGTTAGAAATTTTCTCACCGCCTATTTACGTGCGCCACGAAGTGGTACATAACAAATTCGTGGTGGATGGTCTTAAAGAGCGCGGGGCGGTCTTTGTTGATGAGCTGGTGGAAGTACCTGATGACAGCATAGTGATTTTCTCGGCCCACGGTGTGTCTCAAGCTGTACGCAACGAAGCGAGCTCTCGTGGCTTGAAGGTGTTTGATGCAACTTGTCCACTTGTCACTAAAGTGCATATGGAAGTGATGCGCGCTAGCTCAAAAGGCACAGAATGTGTACTTATTGGCCATCAGGGTCACCCCGAAGTGGAAGGCACCATGGGCCAGTACGACAATCAAGATGGCGGTATTTACTTGGTTGAGTCGGTTGATGACGTTGCCCGCCTCGAGGTGAAAAACCCATCCGCGTTGTACTACTGTAGTCAAACCACTTTATCTGTGGATGATACCGCTGACGTGATTGACGCGTTGCGCGCCAAGTTCCCAGCAATTGAAGGGCCACGTAAAGACGATATTTGTTACGCCACGCAAAATCGCCAAGATTCGGTACGAGAATTGTCAGCGGATTGCGATGTGTTGCTAGTGGTCGGCGCGCAAAATAGCTCTAACTCAAATCGCTTACGAGAGTTGGCTGAAAAGATTGGGGCAAAAGCGCATTTGATAGCAGATGCTAATTGTATTCAAAAAGAATGGTTAGCGAACGCTAAACATATTGGTGTGACCGCAGGTGCATCGGCTCCAGAAGTATTAGTACAAGGTGTGGTCGACAGGTTAAAAGAATGGGGTGCAAGCAGTGCTACTGAGCGTCCTGGTCGCCTCGAAAACATCGAGTTTGCAGTGCCCAAAGAGTTACGAGTAAAACAAGTAAGCTAGACGCGCTGGGTTTGGTCGTATCCAAGATGCCAGCACGTTAGAAAAACAAGTCGCTAAAAGAGCTTTTATTTCTCTCTAGCGACTTTTTTATATCTGCTGTCCCATCCCGAAATAAGTTAGTCATAAGCCTACACACCAATTATACCTATGGTCTAAAGTCGATAACTAACGTAGCGCGTTAGTGCGCTAAGCTTCAATATCACTATTACGCCTGTGGTTATCCGTTATTAAAGGTTCAAGTTTCATCGCCAAGCACACTCTGCACCCAGCTTCATTCCTCATTATGAAGGGGGTCGGTATGGTTGAAATCCTAGTGACGTTATTTATTCTAACGGTGGGGTTGTTAGGTGTGGCATCGTTACAGTTTGTAAGTGCTTTTTCTAACGCAGATGCACTTCATCGCAGCCAAGCCGTATTAGTTGCTCAGCAATTCAGCGAGCGTTTGCGCGCTGCTGCTGCCCCTTCTGGTGAAGGGCTGACGGTAGATAATCAATATTTCGTGAATAATGCCTATAATTTTGCCAGCCTGTCTTGCGATTCATCTGCTTTACCTTATGAGTGCTTTTGCTTGGCATTGCCAGCGAGTATTCCAAATTGCCTACAAAACCAATGTACAAGCCCGCAATTCGCCCAGTTTGATGCATACGAAATGTCCTGCGCGGTTACATCCGCTGCGCCAAGCTTATCGATTTCATTAACCTGTGATGACAACAATACATTAGATGCACATAGTTGCAGCGCGGGCTCCCGTCATCAGATTATGATCGCTTGGCCGGTAGAGAGCTGGCAAAACCAAGAGCGTATTTTAAACAGTGAGTGCAACCTCAATCGGAGTGATGCCCATGATTGTGTCACGCTGGATTTAACGCTGTGAGGACTAAAAGTGTGCCTCATGGTCAAATGCAAACGGGCTTTAGCCTAATAGAGTTAATGATTGCTTTAGCATTAGGCTTGATTATCTCTGGTGCCATTATTCAAGTCATGGTGAGTTCGCGGGTGACGCAAGGCGTGAATCAAGCCGTGACGTCAGTTCAAGAGAATGGCCGATTTGTGATTAGTCGTCTGCGCACAGAAATGCTCATGGCTGGGCGTTCAGATCTGCTCGCCTCAAGCCTTAACACAGCGGTAGATGTGATAGAAGAAGCTAGCTTTGTACAAAATCATCCCGTTATTTTGCCAGGCGATTTTGTTGCTATGCCTGCGCTTGGCGCAACCGATGGAAATGCAGGGGCAAATGATCAGGTGGTTATTGGTTTGCAAGGGAGTATTGACTGTCGTGGTAATCGTTTGGGCTATGCGGACGGGGAAGAATTCTTCGTAGTGAATCATTATTTTGTGCAGAACAATACGTTACGTTGCCGAGGCTTTGATGGGCGGGTGTTAAGGGCAATGCTGGCGAACAATGATGAAGTTGATAACAGCGCTGAAATCATTCTTGATGATGTGTTCAGCTTTCAAGCGCTTTATGGGATCACGAATGCTATTTTGTCAGGGGATAGCTCGGGGCGTCCTATACGTTATGTTACAGCGGGGGAGCTCCCATTAGTATTAGCGAGCGGCAGTCAGGTGGTGGCACTGCGCTTAGGCGTGCTTTTGCGGGGGGAGGGTGAAGTGAAGGTCAGCGCTCAAAAAGCGTTTAAATTACTCAATGAAGCGCCCACCACACAAAGTGGTACTGGTTTATTTAAACCCTTTGAAACCACGGTCACGCTGCGTAATGTCAAAAATTACATGCGCAGTAGAAAGCTATGAAACAGACACTTTGTAGTGGCAATTTGGCGCGAGGACATAAGCAGAAAGGCTTAGTAATGGTTTTCGCATTGCTGGTACTGGTGAGCTTAACCGTACTGGGAATTGCGTCTGTCTCGAGCGGGTTATTGCAAGATAAAATGGCGGTATCGCTACAAACGCAAACACTTGCGTTTGACGCCGCAGAGGCGGCGATTGCGGGTGTGGTGTTTGAATCCGAAGACAGCGCGGTTATCAGTGATGTGAACATGATAGACCCATTAACACAAGCACGACAAAACACGGCGCTGGACATACAGAATGAGGCACTTCGCTGCCAAGATCCTGACGCGTGGACTAACAGGCAGGTGACCAGTGCTGGGCTTTCTAAGGGAGCTTTGCATCAAGCACAGGGGCACTATGACACTAGCCCTGCTATTGACAGTTGGTCCCGTACGGCCTATGTGCGAGAGCAGGCTTGTTTGGGCTCGAGTAACGTTATCAGTGGCAGTCATATTACTTGTCATGTGTTTATTATTAAGGGGTGCGGCCAAATGCAAGGGAGTCGTTCGATTGTTGCCAATAGTTTAACAGCTGCTGTACTGGCGCCAGCGTCACAATGACCGGAGGTATGATGTCCCGTTTCAACATGCTAATACTATTATTGGGCTTGTTTCCATCGCTGGAAGCAGTAGCTGACGATCTGGAAATCTACTTTGGCGCGAGCACAGAGCAGGTCAAATACGACCCTAATGTGCTCTTTATCATGGATACTTCGGGCAGTATGACAGCCGATGACGACACCAATGAGTCGCGTATGCTCAGAGTACAAAACGCCCTTAAAGAGACCTTGCGTTCGGTGACCAACGTAAATGCCGGTTTAATGCGTTTTTCGGATTATGGCGGTCCCATACTTTACCCTGTGCGCCCCATAGATGACACGGTTTCACCGGAACTGATTGTGCCTATCGTTGTTGGGACTGACGATGCTACTGAGCGCAGCGGTGTGGTTAATCTTAACAATAGTAGTTTAACCCTATCTGCAGGAACCGACACTGTGTTTACGGGGCTTCGCTACCAGAGCTTGAACATTCCTCAAGGAGCAACCATCACAAGTGCGTACTTGCGCTTTACCTCCCGGGGTTTTGATGCTTCAGCAGCCCAAATTCAGATTAATGCGGAACTTACCCCCAATGCACTGACTTACACCAGTAACCAGCAAGACATCAGCCAACGCACGAAAACATCGAATTACGTGCTTTGGGAGCAAAATAACGATTGGCCCTCAGTTGGCGACACAGTTGCGAGCATTGATTTTAGTACAGTGGTACAAGAAGTTGTTGATCAAAGCGAGTGGTGTGGGGGCAATGATCTTAATATTATTCTGACGACCCAAGGCCTAAGTGCTGCCAGCAACCGGCTGGCTGAAAGCGTCGAACAAGGAGGAGGCCTCTCACCGCAACTGGTGGTGGTGTACGATGAAACTACCGCTACGGGGTGTGTTACTGGAGACTTGACGTATCAAATTGACAGTCAATCTAACAATGCTGAAGAGCGCGGCAATGGATATCAGTCAACGGGTAGCGAATTGACCTTCAATGCCAGCAGTAACGATTACATTGGTTTGCGCTTTCGTAATATCGCTTTACCTCAAGGTGCCGTGGTAAGCAATGCCTACCTTGAATTCACTGCTTATCAAAACAGCAGCAATAACAGCGCATCAATGACAATTCGAGCAGCGAATGAAGCGGATCCAAACAGCTTTAATAACTACCCCCGATATTTGTTGAGAAATAAAGCCAAAACCGCATCGGTCAACTGGAGTGGCATTGAGCGATGGTATCGAAATCGAGATTATCAGAGCCCGTCAGTTGCGAGTATTATTAATCAGTTGGTAGAGCGCAATGATTGGCAGTTGGGCAATGACATAATGTTTATCTTGTCTGACTTTAGCAATACGCGGGGGGCCTATACGTATGCAGAGCGCCCTTCGGGAGCCGCTAAATTAGTCATCGAATTTCAAGGTCAAGCGACACCGGGCCAAACCTCAACTGTGCGCGAGCACTTAGTCAGCAAAGTGGATGAGCTCAGTGCCAGTGGTTATACCCCAATCGTGGATACTCTATATGAAGGTGTGATGTATTACGGCGGGCTTGATGTGAACTATGGCCTGGCGCGGGGCAATAATAGTGTATCGAATACCGTTAGGCGTAACACGCGTGTCAGTCACCGACTTTCATATTCAGGACAAGATGCTACGCTCCCCCCAGGCTGCGAAGAAGACAATTTAAGTTCATCTAACTGCATCACTCAACAAATTCCTCAAGGGGCTCGCTATATTTCGCCCATTTCAGATCGCCAATGCCAAGTGAATAATCATATCGTTTTACTCTCGGACGGCGAAGCGAACAATAACCACAGTGTTGATGAGATTGAGAGCTTACTTAGCGCGTCGTGCACAGGCAGTGGCGGTGAAAAATGCGGCTTAAGTTTAGTTCGAAACGTAGCAGATTCTGAGGGATCCGTGATAGACAGCCGCATTATTACGCACACCATAGGTTTTGCAGCGAATACCGAAGCCAATAGTTTTTTGAATCAAATAGCCTTACAAGGGGGCGGAGGTTTTTATCAAGCGGATAACAGCCAAGAATTATTAGGTGCATTTCAATCGATTTTGAAAACCGTTAAAGATGTGAACGCGACATTTGTCTCCCCAGGGGTTGCGGTGAATCAATTAAATCGCTTAACCCATAAAGACGAGTTGTACTTTGCGTTGTTTAAACCGTCTGAGGGAAGCAACTGGCCTGGAAACCTGAAGAAATACAAAATCGATGGGGATACTATTTTAGATAAAAACGGTTTGCCTGCTGTGGATGACGGCAATGGCTTTTTCTCTGAGCAAGCCCATAGCTATTGGTCAGTGTTAACTGATGGTAATGATGTTCGCCAAGGCGGGGCGGCGAGTAAAATGAGTTTGGCGCGTAATCTATTTACGTTTTCAGCACCAGGGGCGTTCGCTACCACTGATAACCGTATGCATGAAAGTAACAGTAATATCACTGAGCAAGCCTTATCCATTGATATGCTTGATGATGCGAGCACCATACGTAGCAACTTACTGAAGTGGGTAAGAGGTGTTGACTTAAAAGATGACGATGGTGATGGTGATACATCTGACGTGCGCCTACAAATGGGAGATCCTATTCATTCTCAGCCTGTCATTGTCAATTATTCAGCTACCGACAGCGCTATTTTTGTCGCGACTAATCAGGGATTCTTGCATTCATTTGACGCCCAAACGGGTAGTGAAAATTTTGCTGTCATTCCTCAAGAGTTACTCGGCAATTTGTATGAATTTTACCGCGAAAACACCACGTCGAATCATATCTATGGTTTAGACGGCGATCTGGTATTACGTCATTTTGATGACAAGGTTTATCTTTATGTAGGCATGCGCCGTGGCGGTCGAAATTACTATACCTTTGATATTTCCAGTAAATCAAATCCTACCTTAGTGCATCAGATTATCGGGGGAAGCACGGGGTTTGAAAAGCTTGGGCAATCATGGTCAAGGCCAACCGTCACCAAAATCAAAGTGGGCGAAACTATACGCAATGTGCTTATTTTTGGTGGCGGTTATGACGCAGAGCAAGACAACAAAATAGCTCGCAGCGCTGACAATTTCGGTAACGCGGTGTTTATTGTAGATGCTGACAGCGGGGAGTTAATTTGGTCAGTCAGCAACAGCGCTGCGGACTTATTACTAAGCGACATGCAATACAGTATTCCTGCTCGTATATCGGTGATTGACCGGGACAATGATGGCTTAGCAGATCATATGTATGTGGCCGATTTAGGAGGACAACTGTTTCGCCTAGACATACATAATGGTTCGGGGCGTAGCGACTTAGTCAGCGGCGGTTTACTCGCTGATTTAGGGGGGGATTTGGCAGAAGACAATCGACGCTTTTACTATGCGCCTGATGTTGCTCAAATAAGTGCCGTTGATGAAAATTTTTATGCTGTGGCAATCGGTTCTGGTTATCGAGCACATCCATTGAATGCGCAGATTCAAGACAGTTTTTATATGTTAAAAGACTTTGGCATCTTCTCAACAGATGAACAGGGTCATTATGGCTTACCTGAAAATGCATTTACCCGTGATGACTTATATGATGCGACGGCCCATCTACTGACCTCATCAGATGAAACCGTGGTAGAGGAGCAAATTGCACTATTCGCCAGTAGGGCGGGTTGGCTGGTGGACCTTAGCACTGGAGGCGAGAAAGTATTAGCCTCGCCTTTAATATTAAATTATCAAGTGTTCTTCACTACCTATTTGCCTGCCACAGCAAACGACAGCCTATGCGCCCCTCCTAGTGGTAACAGCCGCGCATATTTAGTGGAATTAATTAACGGTAATGCGGTGGTGGATCTGAACAATGATAATCAAACGACCCATCAAGATCGATTTGCCGATCTCAAGCAAACGGGTATCGCACCAGACACCAAAATCCTTATTGAGGATATTTTACAGCCTGTCGTGTGTTTAGGAACTGAGTGTGCGTCAGCGGTGATTGAAGTAGATGAGCAAGGTGATGAAGTCGTCTGTACTTCGGCCTTTGGCTGTTTAGCACAAAACATTTATGGTCGCTTCGAGCGGATCCAAAAGAGCAGTTGGAAAACGGAAATTGAAAGACAAGAAGATGAATAAAAGGCGTATGAACACCCCCTCGAGAATGGCGGCTAATGGCGGCTTCTCTTTGATGGAGTTGATGATCGCTGTTGCTATTGTGGGGATCGTTAGTACGGTTGCCTATCCAAGTTATCAAAGCTACATGGTAGACAGCAAACGCAATGTCGCCCAAGCTGACCTAATGACGTTTGCGGCGCAAATGGAGCGTCATAAGTTAGCTAACTTTAGTTATGCAGGTGCGGCAAATGAGGGAGCAGATACAGGAGAACCAGCTATTTTCGCCCATCATTCACCCGCCAGTGAATCAGCGGATAATAAAGCGTACAACTTGACGATTGATAGCCTGTCGGGTGGTGGTTCTGCCTATCGAATTAAGGCGCAGCCTTTGGTCGCTAGCCAAGGCGCACTTTACTATTATAGTGACGGGCGTAAAGCGTGGGATCAAAATGCAGACGGAGCCATTTCTGCTTCTGAGTTCTGTTGGCGATGCTAATTGAGTTTGGCA
The DNA here is from genome assembly GCF_056173245.1 of Paraglaciecola sp. QJM3NY_14. Taxonomy (NCBI): domain Bacteria; kingdom Pseudomonadati; phylum Pseudomonadota; class Gammaproteobacteria; order Alteromonadales; family Alteromonadaceae; genus Paraglaciecola; species Paraglaciecola sp. QJM3NY_14. The sequence continues at coordinate 3,745,583 of NZ_CM149664.1, read as the reverse complement.
CTCAATAGCAGTTTAAGAACAGCTTAAAGTCTCTCCGTTTCTGCCCTCATAAACCCCGTTGTTGTCACTGTCTCGACTAGTTTTTACTCTACCTTGTAAACTGATGAACAATGCCCGGTGAGATGACGTTTCTTCGCCGCAAAATAGGATGTCTGCATTATTATTAGCTCCGCCGTTTATAGTAAAAACAACGGGGTTTTGAGGGCCTTGAACAGCAATGTTGTTCCTCTCGATACTTAAGGATGCAAGCAATGATTCGTTTGCGTTGCGTTCACCATCCCCGTTGGTATCAACAAAGACCATTTTGGCTAGCGCCCAATTATTAGAACAAGTTGCGTAATCTGATGTAGCACAAAAGGTTGTTTCAATTTGATTATCTATCGAGTGGCCTCTGGCATACTGGGCTAAAGCACTGATTTTATTCATCTGCGCTGCAATTGTGTTGTGGGAAATGGTCGCCTGTAAGCTAGGTGCTACGCTCGCGGCGAGAATAATGGCAATACTGACGCTTATCATCAATTCGATAAGCGTCACACCGCGTTGCGCTGCGGGGTTTTCATTTTGGTAACGATAGACTTTTCTCATGCTCAAAGTGTAACGTTAATACTGGCAAGGTAACGTATGAGCCAAGTGGCTATGGTATTAAAAGCGTAGTGATGATTAAGCTTTTAATATCAGAATTATCGGGGCCAGCAATTTGCCGGAGACTGTGTCATAGATTGATTGATAGTTAGAGTTGTACAGCCAGTATCTGCCAGTTGCGTTGACAACGCTTCGGCTTGCAATGTAAAACGAGTTGCAGATATGTTCGAAACACTAAATTCATATAAGTCATTTGTCGGTACCGCTAAGGCGACCTCGTCAGCATACGTGGTGTGGGAAATCCGGTAACGCTCTTGTTGTAAATGCCATTTCAATAAGGCGTTTTGCGCATCAACACGACGAGTCTGTACAATGTGATTTTGATAACTGGGCAGGGCGACCATGGCGAGTATCCCGATGATGGTCACCACAATCATCAGTTCAATCAAACTAAATCCAATATAGCGGTTATACGCGAGGTGTTGATACACAATTCATCCTTGTATTTTATCTCTTCAAGATAGGCTTTACCTTCGGCCTAAAATTTTTCTCGATCTAGTCTATATTTATATGCTCAATTATTATTTTTCGCCACGCAAAATGCAGTCAAAGCTTTGTGTACTCGGGTTTGTTGCCCTCTGATTGATTACACTGCTCCTCGCTTAAGTTCGCGCGTTACTTTCATGTTGTAGCCCCATTTTCGGATCACGCATACTGATGAACATGTGCAAAGGAATGTCTCTATTAGAACTTATGTTGGTGATATCTATTACCATGATATTAATGACGCTAGGCGTCCCCTCATTATTAGATTCAAAACAGCAGCTACATATTAAGCAAGCGGCACAAGAGAGCTATTTCTTTATGCAACACGCTCGCGCAAGTGCTATCGCATCTGGGCAGAATATATTCGTTACTATTCAAGACGGCCAAGCGTGGTGCCTAGGTATGAACCTATCCGAAGTATGTAATTGTCGAATCGAAGACAGTTGCTCAGTGTTGGGAGTGCAGTCGCGCATTCAACATAGTGATTTTTCCTCTGTACAACTGACGCAATTGCGCTTTGGCCAGAATGATAGTGCGGTATTTGACGGTGCAAGAGGCATGGCCATGGGGGATTCAGGCTCGTTGATTTTTGGTGATACGACGGATGAACTCAAACTTATTGTAAGTAATATGGGGCGGGTTCGTCTGTGCGTGAACGAAGGTGATATTGTGGCATACAGACAATGTTGAATTCGCGATTTCTTAGCAAAGGCAGTTCATTGATAGAGCTGATGATTGCCATGTCTTTGGGCGCTGGGGGATCCCCTCATAGAATTGGTCTTCCTTCTTTGTGAACCCAGGTAATATATTGGGCGATAGCCCATGTCATTTGAGCTGAGTTCATCCTGTAATCTTTTGCCCTTTTCCTGACTTCTCTGCCTAGCCTAATAATGGATAACACGCGCCGATGACGGATGGTGTTTGCTTGAAATGCTCTTTCCCAGTTTTGCTTCACGGCGATGATACCGAGTAGCCGTAATAGCCATTCTGCGAGCATCGCTATCAGCAGTAATATGTCGAATCGTTTGGTACAGCGACTGTTGCTGTGGCGCAGTCCCATTCCGTATTGAGGGCTTTTAATATCGCGGAAGGTTTCTTCTATTTGCATCCGTCTTGCATAAAGGGAAACCAGCTGTTTTGAGTTAAGTTTATCGTTCTCGGGAAGATTAGTGGCGAGTAGCCAAGGCTCTTTGCTACCCGCACGATAGCTTTGCTGGGCGGTGTGGTTTCGCCCTGCCTTTGAAGAACGGTTGTCCTTTCGATGTTTGGCCTTTGCTTTGTACAAATGCAGGTGTGCATGAAGCGGGCTTTTACGCCCTAATTGCCCACACCCAAGGTATTTGGCCCGAGAATTTGCACTGGGATAAAACGACTTATTACTTTGCCATGATGCTTGCCCATCACGCTTAAATCCCACATCACCGCGCACTCGGCCTAGCCAGAACCATCCATGCTTTTCGACTTCACGAAACCAAGGGTTACGATAGCCTGCATCGGTCACAATCAACGGGCAACAACCCGACGGCAGGATACTCGCCAACTCCCGTAAAAACGGATTATGACTAACAGGTGAATTGTATTCACCGAATGAAAATACGCGCTCATAAAGCGTGACAGAGCGCCCCTGAACACTGACCGATGCACGTAAGGTTAAATGCCTGAGCTGCTCACGCACATCAGACCAATCCACAAGGACAACGGGCATGGGGTTAGCACCGCAAAGCAAGCGAGCGTGCCAACGATAGATGTCGAGCCGTTCATTATGTAGGTTGTTATTACCAAGCAGCCTGTCGATGCGTTTAATGTTGTGTTTCGGGGCCACTGATCCTGAGATATTTCGTCCCAATTCGGTCAACGACAGTTGCTGACCATCTAGCAAAGATTGGGTGGCAACCATCAAAGAGGAAAGACGTTTGGCATGTAGATTAGGGCATTGCTTTTTAAGCAAATCGTGTAAGATATGAATATCACGCATGGTGTTGTTATCTGGTTGGTTTTTGGCGAAATTTATTAGATCAAATGGCGCTATGCGTGTCTATATTATTGTTTCTGCTCATAATTATGAGGGGATTCGTTAGCTTTGGGCGTATCAGCGTTGTCTGCATTTACCGCTTTTATCGGGTTTGGGGTCGGGGTAAATGCTAATTTATTGACCTCTTCTCGTCTGAATGAAGAGTTTACCTTAGTCTCTCAGATGTTAGCCCGAGATATCGCCAGAGCGGGCTTTCACGCAGGTGCATCAGCACAAATTATCGACCCTATTAATGCGTTAAATCCTTTCGCAGATTCGTTAACCCTTAGCCAGTTTACTAATGAAATCGAAGATAGCTGTATTTTATTTGCTTACGATCGCAATGCTAATGGGGTTCTGGATACCCAAGATGGCAATGAAAATTATGGCTATCGCCTGCGCGGTAAAGCAATAGAGATGCGCACAACTGGAGCGCAATGTAATAGCAATGGCTGGCATGATGTCACAGACCCCAATGTTGTGCAGGTCACGCGTCTACATTTCACGTTAACGGAGTTTATCGTTGGACAGAGGGTATTGACGCAAGTAGAGATGAATCTGGTGGCTAACTTGAAGGCTCAGCCAGATGTGTCACGCCAAAGCACAATACGCTTTTTAGTGAACAATGATGCTCAATAAATATGACTATGGGCATCATTCTAAGCGCGCAAGCAAAGGCGCTATGATGCTTGTGACGGTCTCCTTGTTGTTAGTGCTAGCTAGTTTAGTCACCGTCCATACTGGGCGCGTGAAGTCCCTTGAACATAAAATACTGCTCAACAGCCAAAACCAAGCATTGTCATCGGCTGCAGCGCAAGGCGGGTTAGCGCATGGTATGAGCCTTATGCAATCTGATGTTATCTGGCAAGGCGAAGAGCACAATATAACGTTCAGCAATAATGCGCGTGCGATTGTGAGTGCTCAATTTAATCCATTCCAACGTAACGGCTTGAATACACAGTGGGCCACCATCGAATCTGCTGGCTTATCTGCTGATGGGCAGAGTCGACATCAGGTGAGCGAGCAGGTACTTCGTTATCCTTTTCTTCACATTATCCCGCCAGTACCTTTGATCAGCGCCGTTGACATACCTAATGACTTACGTTTTGTCCTAGGGGCGAACCCGAATGCTGGTGGTAATGGGGTGCCTGTCTCTATATGGACGGATAAGACCCTTTTCGCTATTGATGTAGACAGTCGAACCTGTGCATTGCAGATATTTGATGAAAACAGATGTGCTTTAGATATGTATTCGAACAATACCAACTTAGGCATTGATACGCTGCAAGAGCACGAGGGGTTCCCGGCGGATGTATTGGAATACCTGTTCAATATACCTGTGCCTGACTGGCACATTTTAAAGAGTGAAGTGTCGCTTATCGCCGCGGATTGCGAGCCATTAACGATTGCGGATACACGTGTCATATGGATACAAGGTGAATGCCGTTTAGAAATAGGCCAACAGATTGGCAGTATTGATACCCCAATTATGTTAATTCTAGCGGACTCAGCTTTGCTGATGCCTGAAGATAGTCAAATTTTTGGTCTGGTTATTTATCTGAGCACGCAAAACCCACCTAACGCGAAAAGAATAGCCATGGCAGCGAGTGCACAGCTGAATGGCGCATTAGTGCTGCTCTCCCCCATTGATGCAGCTTTGAGTCAATTGGCAATTCGATACCAGTTAAATGTATTAACGAAACTGCATCAAGATGCTGACATGCAACGTATCGGAAAAATCAGCGGAAGTTGGCGTGATTTTTAGATGAAGACTCATTCTGGATTTAGCTTATTAGAAGTGCTGATTGCTACCGCCATTATGCTGTTCGGTGTCGCTGGTTATGTGCAGTTACAATCCCATTATATAAAACTCGACTATACGTTAAATTTGCGCCAGCAGGCACTCACACTGGCAAAGAAAAAGTTAAGTGACCTGCACAGTTTCAGTGTTGTGCATAGCAGTGCTGGGCAAAAAAGTTATCAAGATATACATTCTGACACAGGAGGGGGTATCGCCGCAGGGGAGGTTGCAGTAAAGCTTTGGCAATCACAAACCCAGACAATCCCCTTTGAATTGCACTGGCAAGTGAAAAACATGTACTTCGTCGATACCGATAACGATTTACTGCCTGATACTTGGCTACCTGAAGGCAATGTTAATTTACCGCAAACCTTGCCTGTTGTTGCACCTAAAAAGATGTTACAGATCACCGTTGGTTGGCAAGACCAATTTGGGGAGGCACTAACTGTCTCTTTGCACAGCCAATTAACGCCAGTACCTTTTACCCGGAGTCAGCATGTGGTGAGTGCCAACATAGGGAACAACCAGCCTTTACCGGTGACGTACATGCCTACGAGGGACAATATTGACGTTTTGCATCATATCGATAGTGATTTAGCGCTACAGGGCAGGGCGCCGATTATTGATGTTGTGGGGGATAATATCGCGATAAAAATTGAGCAAAATCGAGTTGAATTATTTGCCAATGAGTATGAGAAAACACGGTTAGAAAGCCAGCTTGTAGTTGGATGTGATTGCCGAGTAGCGCAAAATGGCTTAGGAAAAATGCCTGCAATGACGGTCATTCAAGGGGATAGATTGAGCACAACCCAAGGGCAAGAGGTGTTCAAAGCTAGAGGCGTTGCAGAGCCAGGGCAACACGCCCGTTGTGAGCAGTGCTGTAACGACCATCACGATACAAGTGCGATGGTCAATACTCAAAACTATTATCGACTCGAATCAGGTGATGCGCATAAGCACTACAATCGTATAGGTGACAATGTATTTGAAGAAGCTCTCGCTGAAGGGAATGAATATCAGGAAGTTTGTCGATTCAAGCGAGTAGATGGCTTTTATCATGTGGCGAGTGATCTTGTGCAGTTAGCGATCACCGAATTCGCTGCTCAGCATTTAGCGCAGCAAAATAACCGTGACGCCTATACCGCTTATATAAAACAAGTGTTGGCTGCGTATATTCAAAATACGGCGCTACCGCCACCGATAATAGGACGGGATATCACATTGCCCCTAGGGCAATTTCAACTAGCAGCCTATGGTGTCTATATAGAGCGCTTGTATGCCGAAGATTTAGCGTACTTGAACACACTTATTGCCAGCAATGATGACCGCTGGATTGCCCTAGCGCCTTTTTATGATGTTAATGTGACATTACTCGCAGATTGGCGCTCATCCGATACGCTAAGCGTAAATATACTGCAACAAGCGATACAAACTGTTGAGAATGTTGGACAAGATTATTATGCTAGCTACCAAAGAGGTGTCATAGAAAACCTATTGTTGGGCCAAAGCAGAATATATGCATCGATGAATGGCTCTAACAGTGGATTAGTTGGGCATGCACCTTTATCACCCTATGAAGCATTGAATGTAAAAGAAGGAGATGGGCTAGAGGTTGTTATTCAGCCCTGATTTTTCAGCCTAATGGCTTCTGACTGAATTTATAGCGCAGATGTTAGCTATCAGTGGGCCATTCTAATAATCAGTTTTACCAGCAGAGTGAGAGAAAAATGCACAAGCAAGCGGTGATTGACGAAATGCGTGTGAAACCGCAAATTGATGTTGAAAGCGAAGTACAGACCCGTGTTAATTTTATTAAATCCCATTTGGTTGCTTCGGGGTTAAAAACCCTCGTATTGGGGATCAGTGGTGGGATCGACTCTTGCACTTTAGGTCGATTAGCACAAATTGCGGTGAATCAATTGAATTCACCATCAAGCTCTGATTACCAATTTGTCGCTGTGCGGTTGCCTTACAAAGTTCAAGCCGATGAAGACGACGCCCAATTGTCGATTGATTTCATCCAACCGAGCCAGTCAATATCGGTGAATGTGCAGCCAGGCGCAGATGCGATTGATGAGCAAACGAGCAAAGCATTAAGTGATGCAGGGATATTGCCTGCTAGTGATACCAAACGTGATTTTGTTAAAGGCAATGTCAAAGCGAGAACACGCATGGTCGTGCAATACGAAATTGCAGGCATGCTTGACGGTTTAGTGTTAGGCACGGATCATTCTGCTGAGAATATCACTGGGTTCTATACTAAGTACGGTGATGGCGCTTGTGATTTGGCGCCAATGTTTGGCCTGAATAAACGTCAGGTTAGGCAGGTGGCAAGTTATTTGGGCGCACCCGATAATCTTGTGCATAAAGCGCCGACAGCTGATCTAGAGAGCTTAAGCCCGCAAAAAGCTGACGAGCAAGCATTGGGAATGAGTTATGATGACATTGACGATTTTCTTGAAGGGAAGCCTGTGCCACAACAAGTGACAGAGCGCCTATTGGAAATTTATAAAAAGACGCAACATAAACGTGTACCTATTCCCACAATTTATGATTAAGCACACCATCTGGAGAGAAGAAAAGTGAAGAAAGTCGAAGCGATTATTAAGCCGTTTAAAATGGATGATGTGCGAGAAGCACTTGCTGAAGTTGGCGTGAGTGGCATGACGGTAACCGAAGTTAAAGGCTTTGGACGTCAAAAAGGACACACGGAGTTATATCGTGGTGCCGAATACAATGTAGACTTTTTACCTAAAATGAAGCTAGAGGTCGTTATCCCAGACGGGCAAGTAGAACTGGCTATCGAAGCGATTATGAAAACAGCGCAAACCGGCAAAATCGGTGACGGGAAAATTTTCGTTTACGAAGTTGAGCGCGTTATTCGTATCCGTACAGGGGAGGAAAATGAAGACGCCGTTTAATTTAAGTGCTTGAGCACATGCTATAAAAAACGAGGCCATTTGGCCTCGTTTGTGTTTATTACCGGTTAGTCTTACCCGATTAATATTAGAATTAGAAACATCTACTAATGAGTGTGACCACATCCTTCAGCAGTATGAGGATGGCCGTGAGCTATTTCTTCTTCAGTTGCTGCGCGAACTTCTAATACCTCTACATCAAATGTAAGCGTCAAGCCAGACAACGGATGATTGCCATCAACTACAACCGTTTCGTCATCAACATCAAGGATCATCACAGATTGCTCACCTTCATCTGTGGTTGCTCTGAATGTCATGCCAGGCTCAATTTCCATACCTTCGAACATTGAACGTGGCACTTCTTGAACTAGGGTGTCGTGGCGCTCGCCATAGGCTTGTTCAGGCTCGATATCGATAACGAATTTCTCACCAACCTCTTTACCTTCCAAATGATCTTCTAAACCTTGGATCAGGTAATGACTACCTTGCAAGAAAACCATTGGTTCTGATTCTTTTGACGAGTCGATTTGTGTGCCATCTGGCGCACTTACAGTGAAGTGCATGGTAACGACTGTGTTGGTGGTTATATTCATTGGGTACCCATAAAAATTGGTGGTGAATACATGAAATATTCACCGATTAAAAATTAAGTATTCGCCTTTTATTCTAATGAATATGGCAGAGATTGCACGGTAAATACCGCATTAGGTCGATCTTTCAACCGCATTATCGAATTAATTTCAGTGTCGTTTGCCACAACCGCTAATAACCAAGTTTCTTTGTTTAGGGTTGCACTGCGTAATACTGTCCCCCCCTTTCGCCAGTTTTCGCCGATCGGAATTTCAAGGTTATCGCCAGGCAGCGGATTTACCGATTCGTCAGCTTTAAGGATGAAAGCCGCTCGTTTGTTTTTGCCCAAAAACTTAGTTCGAGCCACCACTTCTTGGCCCATGTAACAACCCTTGCTAAAACTGATGCCATCTAGTGCTTGTAAGTTCATCATTTGCGGCACAAATTCATTACTGGTGACAGTGCGCAATTCAGCAACCCCCGCTTTTATATCAAGCACTTCCCATAGGGTCTTATCAGCATACGTTAGCGTTTCATGTGCAGCTAAATGAGCTTGGCCTTCAGGTGTAAGTACAAGCATGAAGCGTTTGTTTTCTGAGCCTAGCGCTAACACCACACCGTTAGCATTGCTAAGCGATTGCAAGTGTTCAGCCGGTGTACTACCGAATAATTGACTGATAACAGCCTCGAGCTGCTGCCCTTGTCCACCAAAACATGCCCACTGGGTTGGCTCATCGACGAAATCGACTTTAGCAAACACACCGTATTTTTTAAGTTCGGGCAATGACGCCGCGGCACTTTCTTTATGGCTTACGAAAAGCACAGAGTCATTGTGCTCTAGGGCGTAAAAAATGTTCCAAGTCTTGCCTTTAAAGTCACAGTGGCTGCCAAACAGAGCTTCATGGGCGCTAAGTTTTGTCATGTCAGCGGTGACTTGGCCTTGCAAGTATTTGATACGCTCTTCACCACTGATGTTCAGTACATGCAAGTCATCTAAGCGACAAATAAAATCTGCAGGGATGGTGTCCGCGGTATCAATGGTGTTTATCACAAGTGTTATCTCAGCTTAATTCGTAATGGGTAATTGATATGAGGTTAAAATGCTATTTAGCAAGGGGAAATATTGAGAAAGCAATGGCGTTTCAGATGAGGATTATAAACGGTAAATTATGCTAAACTGCGCTCGAATAATCACAATAGGATGATCCATGTTTACCAAACAAAGATATGCGCGCCTGAAATGGGCATGCCGGCGCGGAATGTTAGAATTAGATGTTATCTTTATGCCGTTTGTTGAAGAGGGATTCAACGATTTATCTGAAGCGGATAAAGTTATTTTTGAGAGCCTGCTTACATGTGATGATCCCGATTTATACGCTTGGCTAATGGGCCATCAAGCGTGTAATAATCCCGATTACAAGCGCTTGATAGATCACATATTAAGTCGTGTCAAAGTATAGAGTTGAAGTAAAACCGTCGCGAATGCAAGCGTATATCGCCTGTTTGGCTTACGTTGTTTTATTGACAAGTGTTTTTGCTTGGCAGCCTCATAGCCTGCGTTATCAGCTCTTGCTGCAGTTCATATTAGGCAGTTTGATTACGGTATATTGCATAAGCATGTGGCGAAAAAGAGAGCATTCTAAGTTTGTGGTGCAGGTGAGCTACGAAGGTGAGTGGAATTATCTCGATGCCAGGCAAGATGCTAATTGGTGGATCGGTGAGCAATCTAAAATGCTTGGCAGTCTACTATGGGTGCAACGCATACCTCTGTTACAGCGACATCAACCCCAGAAAACTTCTATTCGTTGGAGTTGGATATTCAAGGACAGCGTTAGTGAGAAAGACTATCGTCGATTGTGTCGCTGTATCATAGCAAGTCAGCAGCGTGCAAGAACCTGCTAAAAAAGCCAAAAATCTAAAATTATGAAGACTCCATTAACGACGTTACCTCGTTTTGCTAACCTGATGTTTAAGGCTGCTCTTAAACGAGACAATATTAACCAATTGCCGCCTACGTTCGACGATCTACCCAAGCAGCCCTTGTCTTTTGCTCCGGCACGTTTATTAGATTCAAGTATCGAGCAGTTTCATGCCGTGACAGGATGGCGAGCGGAGCATCTTCATCCGTGTTATTTGCACGTGGTAAGTTTCCCAATGCATTTGATGTTGATGCTGCAAAAAGATTTTCCCTTCGCTTTGTTGGGCTTGGTGCACATTAATAATGAAATTATTCAATATCGCCCTGTGCAAGCGAGTGAAGCCTGTGTGTTTCGTTGCCACTTCAAAGATATGAAGTCCCATGCTAAAGGGATTGTATTTTCAATCGTTACAGATGTGCACGTCGATGGGGAGCTGTGCTGGTCATCCGTCAGCAGTAATTTGTATCGAAGTACTCGATTTAGTGCAATGAATAAAGAAAGTACCCCAGCGAATGAGGCCACAACTGGGCTTGAAGGGAGCGCACAGAGCAAGCAGATGTGGCAATTGCATCCTGGCCTAGGGCGTGATTATGCAAGAGCGTCAGGGGATTTTAACCCCATTCATTTATCTAAGCTAAGCGCCAGATTGTTCGGTTTTAAACACGCTATCGCTCATGGTATGTGGTCTAAATCTCGTTGTCTTTCTGCATTAGAGCAGATAGATCAGGATTTATTCATTCAGCCATTTAACACTCAGGTTCAATTCATTAAGCCAGCAATGTTGCCAAGTCGTGTCGTATTTTCACAGTGCGAGGCTACGCACAGTAAAGCTGGTGATGTTGGGGCTATTGATGAAGTGAATAGTAAAGAGGTTTCAGAGAATACCCAGGAGAGGGCGATGAAGTTTTCACTTAAAAACCAAGATACAGGCGCACCCCACCTGAGCGGAGAGGTGCAGTCACTGTGACACTATTTGGTGATTTTCCCTGGGATAACCGACGGGCTCGGGTTTTCGAGCAAGCCAGGGTAGTCTAAGTTGTAGTGTAAGCCACGGCTTTCCTTGCGTTGCTGCGCACACTTCACGATAAGCTCAGCAACGGTCAGTAGGTTACGCAGTTCCAATAAATTATTGCTCACTCTGAAGTAAGAGTAGTACTCATCCACTTCTTGTTTTAACAGTTCGATTCTATGCTGCGCTCTTGCTAAGCGCTTGTCAGTGCGCACGATCCCCACGTAATCCCACATGAAAAGACGTAACTCATGCCAATTATGCTGAATAATAACTTCCTCGTCTGAGTCGCCCACTTGTGACTCATCCCAAGGCTGAATACCCTCATTTGAGTCCCCGTCAGTCAAGCGCTTGATAATGTGATCAGCGGCTGAGTGAGCAAACACTATGCATTCAAGCAACGAGTTACTGGCCATGCGATTTGCACCATGCAAACCGGTATATGCTACCTCACCTAGCGCGTACAGGTTATCTAAGTCAGTTTTTGCATTAAAGTCAGTCACCACACCGCCACAGCTATAATGTGCTGCTGGTACGACAGGGATGGGCTGTCTGGTGATATCGATGCCCAACGCCCGGCACTTACGATAGATGTTGGGGAAATGCTTTTTGATAAAATCAGCGGGTTTATGACTGATATCTAAATACATGCAATCGGCACCAAGGCGTTTCATTTCGAAATCAATGGCCCGTGCGACTATATCTCTTGGGGCCAAGTCACCACGCTCATCAAATTTTTGCATGAAGGGCGTGCCATCTGCGTGGCATAAAAAGGCGCCTTCACCGCGCAGAGCTTCACTGATCAAAAAGTTGCGTGCTTCAGGATGAAATAAACAGGTTGGGTGGAATTGATTAAACTCCATATTAGCAACGCTGCAACCAGCACGCCACGCCATGGCTATTCCATCACCACTGGAAACATCTGGGTTGGAAGTATATTGATAAACTTTGCTGGCGCCACCAGTGGCAAGTGCGGTGAATTTGCTGCGGATCACTTCAACATGTTCATGTTTTCGGTTCCACACATAGGCGCCTAACAACTGATTTTGCTCATCCTTGCTTTTGATTAGATCAACCGCATTATAACGTTCAAATATATGGATATTCGGATGCTGTTTGACCGCTTCGATTAAAGTGACTTGAACGGCTTCCCCGGTCGCATCGGCTGCGTGCAGGATACGCCTGTGGCTGTGCCCACCTTCACGTGTAAGATGATAACGCTGTTCACCATCGTTGGTGTCGGTCATTTGATCGAACGGCATACCGAAGTCAATCAACCACTGCATGCAGGTTTTTGCTCTAGAAGCAGTAAAGTGAACCGCTTGTTCATCGCATAAGCCTGCACCTGCATTAAGCGTATCTTTTACGTGGGATTCGATTGAATCGTCTTCGTCGAATACAGCGGCGATACCGCCTTGGGCATATCGTGTCGACCCTTCCGCTAAACTACTTTTACTTAAAACGATAATTTGGCAATGCTCAGCCAATTTCAATGCTAGGCTAAGTCCGGCAGCGCCGCTGCCTATAATTAGTACGTCACAACGATGTTCAACAGTGGAGTGCATAGGGTAAACTACACCAATAATGCCAATAGAGGGTGGCAATACTAATTAATGTTGTAAAAAATACAATGATATTCAATTGGATCAGCCCTTATTAGCCCACGATAACAAAACTATATTTCGAATTTATTTCGACCTTATTTCGAAAAAAATTCTTACAAAACGAACTTATTGCAAAAGGCATGGTCAATTATAGTGCTTGCATGAGCCAAAATAATATTTGTAGCAGGAGTATCGGCTCGAATGAGCGAGCAGTTAACAGATCAACAAATAGTTGAAAAAGTGCAACGAGGAGACAAAGACGCATTCGGATTGTTGGTGGTTAAGTACCAACACAAGGTGTCTTATTTGGTATCACGATATGTGAAGAACTCCGGTGACGTTGCTGACGTAGCACAAGAAGCCTTTATTAAAGCTTACCGTGCATTACCTAATTTTAGGGGCGATAGCGCATTTTACACTTGGTTATACCGTATAGCCGTAAACAGCGCTAAAAATTATTTAGTTTCGCAAGGTAGAAAGCCCCCTGCGAGCGATGTGGACGCAGAAGACGCGGATTTTTATGATGGCAGTGATGCCTTGAAAGAGAATAATTCGCCAGAAAAAAGTTTAATGTCGGATCAAATGGAAAAATTGCTGTTTGATACGATGGATAAATTACCCGAAGATTTGCGCATGGCCATTAGCCTGCGGGAATTAGAAGGGCTAAGTTATGAAGAGATTGCTAATGTGATGGATTGTCCTGTTGGGACTGTTCGATCACGGATATTCAGAGCTCGTGAAGCACTGGATAAGGTTATTCAACCTTTGCTGCAACGTTAGCAAAGGGATTAAGAACGGTGACTGTTGTAACAATGTCATGTTGACATGTTGCAGTTGCAAGTTAATTTGAGATAGATTTTTATTTCAAGTGACAGTTTATTTAAGCGTATATTCAGGAAGCTTGTTATATGACGCAAAAGATTGAAAATTTGTCTGCTCTAGTTGATGGTGAGTTACACGACGAACAATTACTAGATGGAATTAAAAATGATGCTGAGCTTGCCGACAAATGGCAAAGCTATCACTTAATACGCGACAGTTTGCGTAAAGAGATGACAGCACAAATCAATGTCGATATTGCTGCAAATGTAGCCGCTGCATTGGCATCAGAACCTGCCATTCTTGCACCGAAGAAAACATGGCGTGATCTACCTTTGGTTGGTTCTGTGGTACCCTTTGCTAAACAAGGTGGGCAAATGGCCATTGCAGCATCAGTTGCAGTAGCGATGATAATCGGTGTACAGCAGTACAACCAGACTGATGTAGAGCAACCATTCAATTCTGCTCCTGCATTGTTGGGTATCCAAGGTGGTTTATCACCGGTCAGCTTAGAGCAGACGCGTACTCTACCTAGAGCTGATGCATCAGAGCAGCGCAGAGTCATTAACGCCTACTTGAATGACCATAAGCAGCAATTACGTTTTAAAGCCGCACCGGCCGAAGGCGAATCTGAAGTAGAGTTATATGATACTGAACAGTCAAACAACGTTGAAAGCATCTCACAAAAGTAAATCTTTCCAATGCATTAGGCAGGTTACGCTTGCCTGCCTAGTGTCTTTATCTTTTTCTAGCATTGGTCAGTCAGTCGAAGACGACCAAAAGACAGTGTCTGTAGACCTTCCAGCGTCATCCCACAGTGAACCTGCTAAAGCTTTTCCGTCTGATAGCGCCCATGGCTGGCTCGAAAAGATGTCTTATGCCCACAGTAACCTGAACTACAGTATTTCATTTGTACTGCTCAAGCCCGGCGTTGACTCTCAACCCTACTTATGGCGTCACGGTGTAAGTGCTAGCGGTGTCAAAATGGAGCAACTGAATTTACTCAATGGCCCGGGTAGGGAAGTCGTACGAATCGACGATAAAGTAAGTTACTTTGAGCCAAATGTTCCACCATATAGTTTGCAATCAAGGGTTATCAACGGGCCATTTCCCAGTGAGTTTTTCCAACAGCCTGATGAAATCAAAGACAGCTACGATTTTGTTATGGTGGGTCGTAGCAGAGTATCTGGACGAGCCGCCCAGCAAATTCGCATTGTTAGTAAAGATAAATCTAGATTTGGCATGAATGTCTGGCTTGACCAAGAAACCGGCCTGATGCTTAAAATGAACTTAGTGGATTTAAACGGCCAGTTACTAGAACAAATACAAGTGACAGCATGTCACGTCACAGAGCAGCCTGATGATTTTTTTGAAAAAATCGAACCTGCTATGTTACCAGAGGTATTAAAGTTAAGGCCGCAAACGCATACTAAAGCGATTTGGGATATTGCCTATATGCCTGTTGGCATGGTTGAGGTTAAACGTGATATTCATCGTTTGCCAATCACAGGGCAATCTGTTGAATATGTTATGTTGAGCGATGGCCTTGTAGATGTATCTATATACATGCGTGAAAGCCAGAACGATGGAATAAACCAAGATATTTTGCTGCGCCACGAATCAGATACCTTACTCACCCTAAATCAGGGGAGGCTGAATGTGACTGTAGTGGGTAAGCTTCCCCCTGAAACAGCTAATCATATTGCCAGTTCCATCCACTTAGCCACTAATTGAGATGATTGAAGAAGTTGGCACTGTCATTGACGTCCAAATGCGTCATGAACATCAATTTATTAAAATCGCTACTCAGGTAAAATCTACCTGTGGCAGTTGTCATGCAAAAGACAATTGCGGCACGGGTGTGATTGCCCGAGCGCTAGCCAATAAACGCGACGCGCTATGGTTACCTTGCGACGAATCAGTTGCTGTAGGGCAAGATGTTAAACTAGGCATTCCTGAATCTATGCTGCTAAGTGCTTCGTTGCTCGTTTATATGCTGCCTCTTCTGACCATGATTGTCGTGGCAACCACTAGTACTTTATTGCTATCAAGCTACTCAATTGAGGGGGAAGGTTGGGTGATTTTATCTTCCATGGTCGCTGCCGCTGTCAGTTTTTTAGGCGTAAAACGCTATATCTCAGGCACTAAAACGCAGTTCGAACCCCAACTTTTAGCCGTCTTACCCAGCTTGAAAACCCGAGTAGACTGTATTGATGTAAACATCATTGAGCCTTAAACGCTATTTCGAGCATTAATTATGCATATCCGTTGAGTTCTTTATCGCAAATTGGCTGATAAAATTGTAAAATCCGCGTC
Source organism: Paraglaciecola sp. QJM3NY_14 (assembly GCF_056173245.1). Classification (NCBI taxonomy): domain Bacteria; kingdom Pseudomonadati; phylum Pseudomonadota; class Gammaproteobacteria; order Alteromonadales; family Alteromonadaceae; genus Paraglaciecola; species Paraglaciecola sp. QJM3NY_14. Next base: position 3,729,488 of record NZ_CM149664.1, on the reverse strand, counting down.
TATTTAATTTAATTTGTTCCCCTAATTTCCTTGAGCACATATCTGCTGCTTGCAAAATTACGCTTAGGGCAGGCAAAACGTACTAGGTACATTTCAAAAGTCTATGCAACACAAGCACATACGTAACTTCTCGATCATCGCCCATATTGACCATGGTAAATCCACACTTTCGGATCGTTTAATCCAGCATTGTGGTGGTCTATCCGAACGCGAAATGTCAGCGCAAGTTCTCGATTCAATGGATATTGAGCGCGAACGCGGTATTACCATTAAGGCTCAGAGTGTCACGCTCAACTACAAAGCGAGAGATGGTGAAACTTACCAACTAAACTTCATTGATACGCCGGGACACGTGGATTTCTCCTACGAGGTGTCGCGTTCTTTAGCTGCCTGTGAAGGTGCGCTTTTAGTCGTAGATGCCGGCCAAGGTGTTGAGGCGCAAACACTCGCTAACTGTTACACAGCCATCGATTTGAATATGGAAGTGGTGCCGATTTTAAATAAAATCGATTTACCTCAAGCGGAGCCTGACCGCGTAGCTGAAGAGATCGAAGACATTGTGGGGATTGACGCAATCGATGCCGTACGTTGCTCTGCTAAAACCGGTATTGGTATTGAAGATGTACTTGAAGTGATTGTACGCCAAATTCCGCCACCAGAAGGTGATATTGACGCCCCACTAAAAGCCCTTATCGTAGATTCTTGGTTCGATAACTACCAAGGTGTCGTGTCGTTGGTGCGTATCGTCCAGGGCGAGTTACGCAAGAATGATAAGATTAAAATTATGTCGACGGGTGTGGTGCATCAAGCCGATAAAGTCGGTATTTTCACGCCTAAAGCCACAGACACCGGTATATTACGTGCAGGCGAAGTAGGTTTTATCGTTGCGGGCATCAAAGAAATTCACGGTGCACCCGTGGGCGATACGATTACTCTTGCTCGCGCACCTGCGGATGCGGCGCTACCGGGTTTCAAAAAAGTGAAGCCTCAGGTTTACGCAGGGCTTTTCCCTATTAGCTCAGATGACTACGAAGATTTTCGGGATGCACTGGCTAAACTTAGTTTGAATGATGCGTCTTTGTTCTTTGAACCTGAAAGCTCATCAGCTCTGGGTTTTGGTTTCCGCATTGGTTTCCTTGGCATGTTGCACATGGAAATTATTCAAGAGCGCTTAGAGCGCGAGTATGATTTAGATTTGATCACCACTGCGCCAACGGTAGTTTACGAAGTTGTGACCACTGATGGTGAAACGCTTTACGTAGATAATCCTTCAAAGTTACCACCCGTTAACTCCATCGATGAAATCCACGAACCTATCGTAGAAGCCCACATCCTTGTGCCGCAAGAGTATTTAGGCAGCGTTATTACCTTGTGTGTAGATAAGCGTGGTGTACAAACCAGCATGACTTATCATGGCAAGCAAGTGGCGGTGACTTATGAACTGCCTATGGCTGAAGTCGTTATGGACTTTTTCGATAAGCTCAAATCCACAAGCCGTGGTTTTGCATCACTTGATTACAATTTCAAACACTTCCAAACAGCTGAAATGTCTAGACTGGATATTCTCATCAATGGCGAACGAGTGGATGCGCTTGCGATGATCACCCATAAGGACAATGCTCAATCTCGGGGGCGTGATTTGGTTGAAAAGTTGCGTGAGCTGATCCCACGTCAAATGTTCGATATTGCTATTCAAGCTGCTATCGGCAACCAGATAGTAGCGCGTAGCACGATTAAGCAATTACGGAAAAACGTAATCGCCAAATGTTACGGTGGTGATGTGAGTCGTAAGAAGAAACTTCTTCAGAAACAAAAAGACGGCAAGAAACGTATGAAGTCAGTGGGTAACGTTGAACTTCCCCAAGAAGCGTTCCTTGCTCTACTTAAGGTAGGTAAGTAAATGGCAAATTATTTTTCATTGTTTTTAGTGGTACTTACCCTAGCATCAGGCCTCATTTGGCTTGCTGACTCTTTAATGTTCGCACCAAAACGTAAAGAACGAGCGGTGACAGGGGAAGATGGCTCCAGTGTGACCGGCGACCCAGAAGAGCAAACATTACCTTGGCTGGTGGATACGTCTCAACAAATTTTTCCCGTCATAGCGTTTGTATTGGTGTTACGTTCGTTTCTATATGAACCGTTTCAAATTCCATCAGGTTCGATGATGCCTACCTTGTTAGTGGGTGACTTTATTCTGGTTGAAAAATACGCCTACGGAGTAAAAGACCCTGTCTTCAGAAGTAAATTTTGGGACACAGGTGTGCCAGAGCGCGGAGATGTTGCGGTATTTAAGTACCCCAAAAATCCTAGCCAAGATTACATTAAGCGAGTGATTGGCTTACCAGGTGACACGGTTATTTACCGAAACAAGCAGCTATTTGTTAAGCCAGCGTGTAACTCAGGCAAAGACTGCTCCGCTATTGAACCGGTAGAATTAAACTTTGTTGATCGCGGCGAGGCTTATCAAAACTTTGTGCCTCTGGAAAAGTACCAAGAAAAACTAGGTGAAGTAACACATGATATCTTCCGTTTACCCAGTAATTTGAATCGTACGCAGGATTATTATCAGCAACCCGGCACACAAGCCGATGAGTGGATAGTCCCTGAAGGCCAGTATTTTATGATGGGTGACAACCGTGATAATAGCTTAGACGGTCGTTTCTGGGGATTCGTTCCGGATGCAAACCTAGTTGGCAAAGCCGTGGCGATTTGGATCAGTTTCGAGTTCGACCGTGCCCCTAGTAGCTGGGTACCAAGTTGGATCCCAACCGACGTACGTTTTAATCGAGTAGGTAGCATTATTTAGATGCAGTTGATTGATCCTTACAAACCTTTATACACCAAACTCGGTTATGAGTTTCAGGACCCAAAAAACCTAACGGTGGCTCTCACCCATAGAAGCGTGGGTGCGAATCATAACGAGCGCTTAGAATTTTTAGGTGATGCCGTACTGGGCCTTGTTATCGCAAAAGCACTTTTTGAGCGTTTTCCTAAACAGCCTGAGGGCAATTTAACGCGAATGCGTTCCAGTTTAGTCAAAGGTGATACTTTGGCAGAAGTGGCCAGAGAGTTTTCCTTAGGTGACTTGCTGTTACTTGGCCCAGGTGAGCTTAAGAGCGGCGGCCATCGTCGAGATTCAATATTGGCTGATGCTGTCGAAGCTATTATAGGTGCTATTTATCAAGAAGTGGGCATGCAGGGCTGCGAGCCATTAATTTTAGCTTGGTTTGCTAAGCGCATCGATGCACTCAACCCAGATGCAACGCCCAAAGATGATAAGACGCGGTTACAGGAATATTTGCAAGGTCGGCAGCTGCCTTTACCCGAATACGAAGTCATTGATATTAGCGGCAAGTCCCATGACCAGACTTTTACGGTGCAATGCACAGTATCAGGGTTGAGCAAACCTATTATTGGTCGTGGAAAAAGTAGACGTCGCGCCGAACAGCGCACAGCAAAGCAAGCACTCGAGAATTTAAAAAATGTCTGATATCACTTATTGTGGAATGATTGCCATCGTCGGCCGTCCTAATGTAGGTAAATCAACCCTACTCAATGCGCTTCTAGGCCAAAAAGTGAGTATTACCTCACGCAAACCGCAAACTACCCGCCATCGTATTATGGGCATCGACACTCATGAAAATCGCCAAGCCATATATGTAGATACCCCAGGTTTGCATATTGAAGAGAAGCGTGCGATTAACCGTTTTATGAATCGTGCCGCATCAAGTTCTATTTCTGATGTTGGTTTGGTGCTATTCGTTGTCGAGGGCACAAAATGGAATGAAGACGATCAAATGGTATTAACCAAAATCATGCAAAGTAATGTGCCTTGCTGGTTGATCGTCAACAAGTCAGACAACGTAAAAGACAAAGAAATATTGCTGCCACATTTAAAGTGGTTAGGTGAACAACACGCCTTTGATAAAATCATGCCTATTTCAGCCAGAAACGGCAAAAACGTGAATGAATTACGCGATATGGTGAATGAAACACTTCCTGAAAGTGAGTTTTATTTCCCTGATGATTACATCACCGACCGCTCTAGCCGTTTTATGGCGGCTGAGATCATCCGTGAGAAATTGATGCGCTTCACAGGTGATGAATTACCTTATTCAATTACTGTCGAAATCGAGCAATTCATGATGGCTGAAAACGGTGTTTATCGTATCAATGGCTTGATATTGGTTGAGCGCGATAGTCAAAAAAGCATGGTCATCGGTAAGGGCGGACAACGTTTAAAAACAATTGGTGCAGAAGCCCGAAAAGACATGGAAAGCCTGTTTGATACCAAGGTATTTTTAGAACTTTGGGTAAAAGTAAAATCAGGTTGGGCTGATGACGAACGTGCGCTGCGCAGTTTGGGTTACGGGCAGGATAATTAATCTAAAGTTCGTATAAGCACCTAGATTCGCGTGTTATAACCAACATTTATTGAATGGCGTTTTTGAGGGAGTAAAGCATGCAACCTTTAAGTCAAATAAGACGGGAATATAGCCAAGGGCATCTCACTGAAGCGTCATTGCTGGCAGATCCCTACGCACAGTTTGATAAGTGGATGGCGGACGCAGTCGAGGCCGGCTTACCTGATCCAACTGCCATGACGGTAGCAACGGTTAATAGTCAGGGCCAGCCGTCACAACGTATCGTTTTATTGAAAGATGTTATGGACGGTTGCTTTGTCTTTTACACTAATTTGGGTAGTCGCAAAGCACAAGACCTACTCACTAATAGCAAAATCTCCCTGCATTTTCCTTGGCATATTTTAGAGCGCCAAGTGTTAGTTAGAGGAAGCGCTTCGCTATTACCTCGCCAAGATGTACAACACTATTTCTCGTCTCGCCCACTATCGAGTCAGCTTGCTGCTTGGACATCCAAACAAAGCCAACCGATTGAAAGCCGCGATGCATTACTTTCTCGCTTTGAAGACACCAAAATAAAGTTCTCTGACAAGGACATTCCTGCTCCAGAATTCTGGGGAGGCTTTAAAATCATACCTCAAGAGATTGAGTTCTGGCAGGGTGGGGAGCATAGATTGCACGATCGCTTCTTGTTTAGTAGAGAAAACAGCTCGAATTGGTTAATCCAACGTTTGATGCCCTAACGAGTTAAGACTGTGATCGATAGTCACTGTCACTTAGATTTCCCCGCTTTTGATCTCGATCGCGACCAAGTGTTGCAAAAATGTGCTCAGCTCGGGGTTAATTCAATTGTCATTCCAGGCACTCAAGCAAGGCTGTGGCCACGGCAAGTTTCACTGTGCGAGTCGTACTCGCAGCTTAAGTTCGCGTTAGGTTTGCACCCCTACTTTTTGCACAATTACCGCAGTGAGCAATTACAAATGTTGGACCAACAGCTATCCTTGCACCAAGATAAGGTCGTTGCCGTTGGAGAAATTGGTTTGGATTTCAGTCTGCCCACTGACGAAGTGCTGCAGGAGCGAGTGTTTAGTGAACAGCTCAATTTGGCTCACCAGCATCAGCTACCTGTCATTGTGCACCATAGGCAATCTCATAATGCGTTGATTAGGCTGCTAAAAAAAAGTAAGTTTTGTAATGGCGGCATTATTCATGCTTTTTCGGGTAGCCTTCAAGAAGCACGGACGTATATTGACCTAGGCTTTAAGTTAGGCATTGGCGGCACCATTACCTACCCTAGAGCGAAGAAAACACGCGCAGTGATCGCTCAAGTTCCCCTTTCGAGCTTGGTGTTAGAAACCGACGCTCCTGATATGCCTATTCATAGTAAACAAGGTGAACGTAACAGCCCGAGCTATTTACCGATTATCTTGAATGCACTTCAAGCTTTGAGGACGGAACCTGAAAACGACGTTAAGCAGGCATGTTGGCAAAACACCCTTGATATCTTGCCCAATATATTAAACTAATGAGTAACTTTTTCAGCGTCGCTGGGATGAATATAACGCCGGTAACGTACTTTATAGAAAATTCGCGTCATTAGCAGGGCTGCTAAGGCAGCTAATATACCGAGTACTTGAGTCTGCTGACGCAGTTGGCTTTGATATTCACTGTGCAGTGCCATGACAGTCTGTTCGTTTAACAATAAGCGAACATATCCATAAATCTGCTTTTCTACTCGAATATCTCTAACAAATACTAAGGGCGTATTCTGTTCATTAGATTGGTATTGAGCGACGATAGAACTTTCAACACCTTGTTGCGCCACCTGTTGGCCGTATTGATCATAAACAGCAACCGCGTCTACGTGGGGATCGTTGAGTAATATTTTTAGCACTTGATCAATCCGCGCTTCATCTCTATCGATTAGAGGTTGGGCAATAATTTGGCTACTGATTAACCCTAAGCTATTACCTAATTGAGTACTTTGTTTACTCTGCCAATTCTGCGCATTATCGTTATCCACGAACCACAGGTTCACGAACAGTAATACCATCACGATAACAATGATCAGATTAATGATACGCTTGAATATTGAGTAGCGACTATGAATGTGTAAGTCGGCTGTATGTAGAAGTGATTTTGCCATGCTCATATTGCGAGACAATAAGGGAAGCGCGTCTCTTTGCCAAGAAATTTCGCGCGTAAAGCACAAAATTCGACTCCCTTTGGGGATCATTAACCGTTAAACTTGGTGAAATTTACAGAATGGTTAATTAAGCGTAATTGATCCTTCTTTCTCTTAGGTGCAAGCGTTGAAAGAGACCTAGGAAGGCTATATCTTAATCACGCTGTCTTTAGATCATAATTAGGAAAACAATGATATCTGTTAAGAATTTGTCGAAATCGTTCGGTCATTTTTCTGCGGTCGAGGATCTCAACTTTGACGTCAAACCTGGAGACATAGTCGGTTTTTTGGGGCCAAACGGCGCCGGTAAGTCTACCACTATGAAAATGCTCACGGGTTTCTTGCAGCCGACTCACGGTAGTATTGATATTTTTGATATGTCTATCTCGCAGCATACGAAAGACATTCAGGAACGAATTGGTTATTTACCAGAAGGTGCACCAGCCTACGGCGATATGACGACTTATCAGTTTCTAAAATTTATTGCCGAGGTCCGAGGATTTAGGGGTAAAGAAAAGGAACAACGCATTCGAAACGTCATCGAAAAAATTGAGTTACAAGACGTCGTCAATCGACCTATTGAAAACTTATCAAAGGGCTTTAAACGACGCGTTGGTCTTGCTCAGGCATTGATTCATGATCCGGATATATTAATCCTAGACGAGCCTACTGACGGTCTCGACCCGAATCAGAAACATCAAGTACGCGAGTTAATCACACAACTTGCCCAAGACAAAATAGTTATCATTTCCACTCACATTTTAGAAGAAGTCACGGCTGTGTGTAACCGTGTAATGATCATCGCTAAAGGAAAGTTGTTGTTTGATGATACGCCTTTAAGATTGCAGCAGCGGTCGCGTTATTATCAAGCGGTTACGATCCATTTAAGTTATCTAGCTGATATCTCTGGTTTAGCGGAGTTAGAAGGGGTAGCTGAAATGGAGGTCGAGCAAAAAACAGGTCACGTCACGCTTTTTCCTGAACCGGGACAACATATATTGCATGAGGTCACTGCTCATGTGCAGCGTGCGAAATTACCCGTGGATACTTTGTTTATTGAGCAAGGTCGTTTAGACCAAGTCTTTAGAGATTTGACAACGGAGGTTGCTTAGCTGTGGCACATATTTTTATTTTGTTTAAACGGGAGTTTGCAGGTTACTTTGCCTCACCTGTCGCCTACGTCTTTATCGGCATTTTCTTAGTGCTATCTTCGGTCTTTGCTTTCTTTATCGGCGGTTTTTATGAGCGAGGCCAAGCTGATTTATTGGCCTTCTTCAATTTTCATCCTTGGTTATATTTGTTCTTGGTACCCGCTATCGCCATGCGTAGTTGGGCCGAAGAGCGCAAAAGTGGCAGTATAGAATTATTAATGACCTTGCCCGTGAGCACTTGGCAGGTAACATTAGGTAAATTTTTAGCAGCCTGGAGCGTTTTAGGATTAGCCTTAATTTTGACTTTTCCATTGTGGCTAACGGTTAATTATCTTGGACAGCCTGATAATGGCATCATTGTCGCGGCATACTTAGGGAGTTGGTTGATGGCGGGCGCTTTTTTGGCTATCGGCATGTGTATGTCTGCCTTGTCCAAGAATCAAATTATCGCCTTTATTCTGGCTATTGTGGTGTGTTTTTTGTTCGTCGTCAGTGGCAGTTCGATCGTATTGGATTCATTTAAAGGCTGGGCACCTTCGCTATTACTCGATACTGTGGCGTCATTTAGCTTCTTGACCCATTTTGAAGCGATGGCAAAAGGCGTGATAGCACTAAATGATTTGGGGTACTTCTTGCTCGTGACAATGGCTTGGCTGTACGCAGGTTTACTTATTATTGAACAAAAGAAGGCGGATTAACCATGTCTACTCGATTTATTACTTGGTTAAGCATGCTCTTTATCGCAATACTGTTTTGCGCCTTAGTTTTACTGAATAATCAGTTGCTTAGCGTATATCGTGTCGATTTAACTGAGAACAATGTTTATTCTTTGTCGCAAGGTAGTCAGCAAATTTTAACGGAAATTGATGAGCCGTTGAATCTGTACTTTTTCTTCTCCGACAAAGCATCAAAGAATATGACGACTTTGCGTAATTACGCGGTGCGGGTACAAAGTTTACTTGAAGAATATGCTGGGCGTTCCAACGGTAAAATTAAACTGCATATTCTTGACCCCGAACCTTTTTCTGAAAAAGAGGATAGGGCAGATCAGTTTGGACTCACAGGCGCAAACATCGGTACCGCCGGTGAAGCGATTTATTTAGGGTTGGGCGCAACAAATGCGCTAGATGACCAGCAAGTGATTGCGTTCTTTGATCCTCAGCAGGAGCGATTTTTAGAGTACGAAATCAGTAAATTGATTTATCAACTGGTTAATCCTAAGCAAGTTAAAGTGACGTTATTAACTGATTTGCCAGTGGCAGGCGGACAAAATCCGATGACGGGTGAGTTCGAACAACCGTGGACCTTTTATAGACAGTTACAGCAACTATATGTCGTCGATAAAATCGGCAGCGATGCGACAGAGTTACCTAAAGGTACCGATGTGTTAATTGTCGCTCACCCGAAAAATTTGAGCGACGAGTTATTATACGCCATCGACCAATACACGATGAAAGGTGGAAGAGCCCTGATTTTTGTTGATCCGCATAATGAATCAGATCAAATGAGTATGCTTGTGGGGGCAGGCATGGGAGCGAACAGTTCGAACCTTTCTCGTTTGTTTAAAGCATGGGGCGTTAACTACGACGAGCAGCACGTCTTGCTCGATGCTTATGCAGGCTTAGATGTGCGCACCCAAAGCGGTGATGTTGCTAGGCACTTCGGTTTTGTGGGCTTTAGCGCCAATGAATTGAACGATAAAGAAGTAACCACCTCAAATTTAGATTTGATTAATGGGGCGTCTTTTGGGGTTTTTAAAAAAGGCGCTAGTCCAGGCCAGCGCTGGGCCACGCTTATTCATTCAACTCAAAATTCAGATCTAATCGATAGTGCATTATACGCACAGACAAGAGAGCCTTTAGCGTTAAGTCAGGAATATACGAGCAGTAATCAAGAGTATGTGTTGGCCACGAGGATCACAGGAAATGCAAAGTCGGCTTTCGAGTTGCCGCCAGAGGGCATTGAAAGCGAAGGAGCTTTATCCAGCACAAGAGACTTAAACGTAATGTTAGTGGGTGATACCGATTTACTATCAGACAGATTTTGGGTGCAGCAATCATCATTTTTTGGTCAAACCATTACCACGCCATTTGCCAACAACGGTGACTTCGTCACCAACGCGGTTGAGAATCTTGCAGGCAGTGATGCACTCATTAGCATTCGAAGTCGAGGCACTTTTGCACGGCCTTTTGATAAGGTTGAGCAGCTCAAATTGGTCGCGGAGCAAAAATTCCGAGAGCAGGAAAAAATACTTCAACAACAGTTGGAAGAGGCCGAGTTGCAGTTGGCGCAATTGCAAGAGCAGCAAGGTGAGGGGGGGGCGTTAGTCATTTCTTCGCAGCAGCAAAAAGCCATTGACGATTTTATGACTCAGAAAATTGAAATACGCAAATCCCTGAGAGAAGTGCGTCACCAGTTAGATAAGGATATTGAAACCTTGGGCAACCTTATTAAGTTCACCAACATTGTTATTGCTCCATTAGTGTTAGTGCTATTACTGATGGGGGTTAGGCGTTTGTCACGTAGTCGCTACAAGGCTAAAAATACGTCGCCCGTTGCCGCCGTTAAGGAGCCATCATGAATCGTTCTTTAATCGTGCTGGGCGTACTGGCTGTATTGGCGTGTGGGGCAGGTTACTGGCTTTTGCATCACGACCTCAGCTCTCAAGATGCAGCAGATGCGGCACTTCCGTCACTGACTGAAAATGCGGCTTCCGTGGATCGTATCACCCTGACAAATGCCACAGGCGTTTTACTTAACGCTCGGCGCGAGGGTGATCGTTGGCAGACTGAAGTCTATGCTGACAATGGTGTGCAAGTGGGGATGTTTCCAGTAGACCGAGAAAAACTGGCTACATTAGTAAATGCGCTTTCCAAAGCTGAGTTAATCGAACCTAAAACGAGCAAAGCCAGTAATTATCATCATTTAGGCTTACAAGATATTTCAGCCGAAGACAGCTTAGCCACCTTAGTTGCGCTCGGCGGTAACGGCAAATCTTGGCAGGTATTAGTAGGCAATCAATCTTCAGTAGGCAATAAAAGTTACATGCGTATACCCAAGCAGTCGCAAGCGTGGTTGAGCGATCGTGCGATAAACTTGCCCATGACGAGTAGTGAATGGTTACAGCAGCCTATCTTACCGTTTGATGAAACGGATTTATCAAGTATTTCCCGCGTCGATGGTGATACGTGGCAGATTGTGAGAGCCGGTCCAGATGAATCATTTGTGTTAACCGGTCGAGGGCAAAATCAAGCGCTTAAGTACGCTGGGGTATTAGATGCCGTCGCTCTTAATCTTGCCGGCCTGCACTTCGAGCAGCTTTTGCCTCAAACAACACTTCAGTGGGAAACGTTATCGCCAATGCTAACGTTAGATGTAAACACAGCTTATGGACATGCGTTTCAAGTTGAACTTGCACAGACGCAAGACAACGCATATATGCGCATTGCCAATGCGACTCCGACTGACTATTGGGCCGATTGGATTTATCAAATACCGAAGTTCAATGCGGAACAATTGAATAAAAGCCTAGATGACTTTTTACTTGAACAAGCGCAAGAAGAAGCACAAGAACCGATACGCTCTTATCCTATTGATGAAGGTGAATCACCTAAGTAAGTCGATAGAACGATAGAACTTAACAGCGTTAGCCAAATAAGGCAGTGTACTCTGCCTTATTTAACAGGGCTCAGGCGCTGCATGACTTGTTGCCAATATTCGCTGCCTAACTGTCGTGCTTTGGCGATATTTCGTGTTGGAATATTTTCAGGATCAGGGAAGGTTTTTAACACTCGCTCAAGGCTACTCTCTCGCAGCACATGCAAAATAGGATAGGGAGCTCGATTCGTATAGTGGGACAAATCCTCAAGAGGCTCGCCCTCAAAACAATAATCCGGATGAAAACTGGCAAGCTGAAACTCACCAGCGTATCCCCCTTTGTCGATGAGCGCTTGACTCATTTCAACCAAATTTAGGTAATCATCGAAGGATTTGAAACCTGAGCTGAAAATAATCAAGCTGGTCTCAATGGTATTATTTTCTTCCAGTGTTTGAAGCTCAGTCTGAAATTGTTCCGTAGCATCTGCTAAAGAATACGCGTCGCTTACCGTATACTTAATGCTATTGCGCTCAAATTCACGTTTCGCGAAAGGGCAAAAGTTATGGCCAATGATGATGTCACTCAACCAAGTGCGAATGGATTGAATGACATCAGGGTGGTGTGCACAGATATTCACGTGACGCAGGTATACCTTAGTTTGAGTGGTACTTAACGTAAGCTTCTAACGTATTTTCGATAAGGCTCGCGACCGTCATGGGGCCTACGCCACCAGGAACCGGTGTTATCCAGCCTGCTCGTTGCTCCGCAGTCGCGTAATCCACATCGCCAATGAGTGTGCCGTCTGTTTGACGATTAATACCTACATCGATCACAATTGCGCCCGGTTTAATCCATTCACCTGGTATAAACGCAGAAATACCCACGGCCACCACTATTAAGTCAGCCCGCTCAACATGAGACTGTAAATCTTTAGTGAATTTGTGGCAGCTAGTGACTGTGCAGCCCGCAAGTAATAATTCCATAAACATAGGTCGGCCAACAATATTTGAGGCACCTACGATAACCGCATCTAAACCTTTTATTGGACGTTTAGTCGACTCGATGAGAGTCATAATGCCTTTAGGGGTACAAGGGCGCAGTGCTGGGATACGCTGAGCCAAGCGGCCAATATTGTAAGGGTGGAAACCGTCTACATCTTTATGCGGTAATATCCGTTCAAGAACTTGTTCCTTGTCTAAGCCTGCGGGTAAAGGTAGTTGCACTAATATGCCGTCAATTTCCTCATCTGCATTTAAAGTATCGATAAGTTCGAGCAGCTTCTGTTGTGACGTCGTTGAAGGTAAGTCGTAGGATTTAGAAACAAAGCCTACTTCTTCGCAGGCTCTGCGCTTGTTGGTCACATAGACATGGGATGCCGCATCGCTACCTACTAAAACGACAGCTAAGCCGGGGGGGCGTTTACCCGAAGAAACAATAGATTCAACATGAGATTTTACGTGCTGACGCACCTGTTGAGCGATTAATTTACCATCAATTTTTTGAGCAGGCATAGTATAAAGTAACTGAAAGACTAGGGGGCTGTATTGTCACATACTGTACCAGATTCAACAATCGGACTTGTGCTAATTAGTAAATAGTATCGAATCTGCTTGCCCCTTTGCGGCTTCTAAACAAAGATATGCGTCTACGTAATTTAATCTCTTTATAAAGGTGTGTGGTTTGGAACTCTCTCCAGTAGAAATTTTTGGTTATTGTGCGTCAGCGGTAATTGCTTATTCTTTAACGCGCAGTTCGATTGTACGTCTGCGTTGGTTCAATTTAGCGGGAGCATCGTCATTTTGCTTATACGGTATTATTATCCAGGCTTACCCAGTGGCGATATTAAATGGCTTTATCACCCTGACGAATTTGTTTTTTCTGCGCAGGCTACTGTTTGATGTTGAGCGTCAATTTTCAGTCCTTGCTGTGAGTCGCCCATCAAATTACGTGGATTTCTTTCTGGATTACCACAAACAAGAAATCAAACACCTGTTTCCGCGCTTTATGAAAGTCTCAGCCGACCCGCGTCGCGCTTATTTTTTTCTTACTGAGCGAACCGAGGTCGTAGGTATGTTGTCAGGCTTTAGCGAAGAAGGTGGTCAGTTTGTGGTTGATTTTGATTTCGTGATCCCCGCTTATCGTGATTGTCACCTCGGTGAATACGTAATTGGTAAGGGGCAGCAACTCGCAAAACAGTTTGGATATACAGAAATAGTGGCACTGGCTGACAGTTATGAACATGAAAATTACTTAAATCGCATTGGGTTTAGTCCAAAAAAGAACGGCAGGTGGACATTTGATGGCGAAAAATAAGCTTGTTCTAGGATTGTTAGCATGGAATTTGAAGAAATGAGTGATGATTAGCTATCATTCGATACGAAAGAATTGACGGCGTATCAGTGTGATTAATGCTCATTTTGTTTGATTCGCAGTCATATTGCTAAAAAAAGCAGCAGTCAGTAAATTTCTTTTAAAAAAGTGTTTGACGCCAGAAATACATCTGTTTACTATGCGCTCCCCGTTGAGAGACAGAGAATAACTCTTCGGGTTGTTAAGTCGGTGAGTAGCGCAGCTTGGTAGCGCACTTGGTTTGGGTCCAAGGGGTCGCAGGTTCGAATCCTGTCTCACCGACCACTTTCTCTAAAATTGTAACAGATTCGTAGAGCGCCCGTAGCTCAGCTGGATAGAGCACCCGCCTTCTAAGCGGGTGGTCGCAGGTTCGAATCCTGCCGGGCGCACCACGCGAACCTGGCAACAATGTTAGCTTTGGTGGGCGTAGCTCAGTTGGTAGAGCCCCGGATTGTGATTCCGGTTGTCGTGGGTTCGAGCCCCATCGTCCACCCCACTTGCGGAAGTGGTGAAATTGGTATACACGCTGGATTTAGGTTCCAGTGCCTTAGGGCGTGAGAGTTCAAGTCTCTCCTTCCGCACCATCTTTCTTATTTATATCTCAGTTACATTTCGTTTTACTCTCTTTATATCCTCTATTTCTGACTGTACTTCTTCGTTATTTTTTTGAATTAAACTATTTCGCATTTCGGCTCGACTTAAAGTAGCTGTATCGCTATACTGCTGCGTCTTTTTTATCCGGATAGGCGAGAAGATAAATAGGTCAACTCGCGATTGCATGGGTGGATTAAGTTTACCTTGGTCGAATCCCACCGATAAAAAACCCATCAAAAATTTTATAAATGCGCAGACGAGCGCAAAGTTGAGGTAGAAGAATGCAAGTTTCCGTTGAGACGACTCAAGGTTTAGAACGCCGTCTTACCATCACTGTTCCTGCAGAATCAATTGATTCACAGGTTAAGTCTCGCTTACAACAGTTAGCTAAGACCCAACGTATTAATGGTTTTCGCCCAGGTAAAGTACCAGTAAGCGTTATTAAAAAACGTTATGGTCAAGCCGTACGTCAAGAAATTGCTGGCGAAGCTATGCAGCGCAACTTCTATGAAGCAATCGTTCAAGAAAAAATTACGCCAGCAGGCATGCCTAACTTCGAAATGAAGACAGACGTTGACGGACAAGACTTAGAGTTTGTTGCTGCGTTTGAAGTTTATCCTGAAGTGGAAGTGAAAGACGTTGAGAAAATCGAAGTAGAGAAGCCAGTGGTAGAAATTACTGATGCTGATCTTGAAACGATGATGGAAACGTTGCGTAAACAGCACGCTACTTGGAAAGAAGTAAAGCGTAAGTCTAAGAAAGATGACCGCGTGACGGTGGATTTCGTTGGTACTATTGACGGTGAAGAGTTTGAAGGCGGTAAAGCTGAAAACTTTGAGCTCGAAATGGGCAAAGATCGTATGATCCCTGGTTTTGAAAAGCCAATCGTTGGCGCTAAAGCTGGCGAAGAAGTTGTTGCTGACGTGACCTTCCCTGAAGATTACCATGCAGAAGCACTTAAGGGTAAAGAAGCCCAATTCAAAATTACTGTTAACAAAGTAGAAGGTCTGAGCCTTCCTAAAGTTGACGAAGAGTTTGCTAAATTGTTTGGTGTAGAAGACGGCGACGTTGAAGCACTTAATGCTGAAGTACGTAAAAACATGCAACGTGAGCTTGAGCAAACGTTGAAAGCTAACGTAAAAGAGCAAGTTATCGAAGGTTTGTTGGCAAACAACGAAATTGACTTGCCCAAAGCATTGGTTGATCAAGAAATTAACGCCCTACGTGAGCAAGCTAAGCAGCGCTTCAGCCAGCAACAAGGTGGTAATGTTGATAATCTTCCTGAGCTTCCAGCTGACTTGTTCCAAGAAAACGCACGTAAGCGTGTTTCAATTGGCTTGTTGCTTGGCGAAATCATCAAAACTGAAGAGTTGAAAGTAGACTCTGCTAAGGTTGATGCATTGATCGAAACAGCTGCTTCAGCGTACGAAGATCCTCAAGAAGTGATCGAGTACTACAAAACTAATGACGAATTGATGCAGCAAATGCAAAATGTCGCGTTAGAAGAGCAAGCTGTTGAAGTGCTTCTTAGCAAAGCAAATGTGAAAGAAGTAAACAAAGCTTTTGATGAGATCATGAACAAACAGGCGTAATTTGCCCTTTGTTAATTGACTTATCTAGTCTGCAACTGCTTAAATGCTCGGTAAATACCGAGCATTTTTATTTGTGAAGAAATATATATGATGAATACACCGTTTGATCCTACAAATGCATTAGTACCTATGGTGGTTGAACAAACCGCTAAAGGCGAGCGCTCTTATGATATTTATTCACGCTTGCTAAAAGAGAACGTCATTTTCATGGTTGGCCAAGTCGAAGACCATATGGCTAACCTTATCGTCGCACAGATGTTATTTTTAGAAGCTGAAAATCCAGAAAAGGATATTTTCCTTTACATTAATTCTCCTGGCGGTTCAGTGACAGCCGGTATGGCGATTTACGACACCATGAACTTTATTAAACCTGATGTCAGCACAGTGTGTATCGGTCAGGCGGCTAGTATGGGCGCATTTTTGTTGTCTGGTGGTGCGAAAGGTAAGCGTTACTGTCTACCGAATGCCCGCGTTATGATCCATCAGCCGTTGGGCGGATTCCAAGGTCAGGCGTCTGATTTTGAAATTCATGCCAAAGAAATCCTGTCAATTAAAGAGAAAATGAATCGCTTGATGGCGGCTCATACGGGTCAAGACTACGATAAAGTAGCTCGTGATACCGACAGAGATAATTTCTTAAGCGCGCAGGAATCTGTGGATTACGGTTTAGTGGATCAAGTACTCGCTAACAGACCGGATGCTAGCAATAGCGACGCTAAGAAGTAATTAGTTATTGTTGATTATGTTTAGTGCGCCCATTTGCAAGGAAAGAGCAATAAAGCGCACTAGGTCAACCAAATAAAGAAGAGATAATAGATGAGTGATAAGCAAAGCGGAGATGGCGATAACAAGCTACTTTATTGTTCTTTTTGTGGGAAAAGCCAGCATGAAGTGAGAAAGCTCATCGCTGGCCCGTCAGTTTTTGTATGCGATGAATGCGTTGAATTATGTAATGACATTATTCGCGAAGAGATCAAAGAAATCGCTCCGAAGCAAAAGCAAGACGAGCTTCCTACACCGAAAGAGATCCACATTCATCTGGATGATTATGTCATCGGTCAAGAACACGCCAAGAAGGTGCTTTCCGTCGCAGTATATAACCACTATAAACGATTGCGTAATGGTGACGTGCATGACGGTGTTGAACTAGGTAAAAGTAATATTTTGCTAATGGGCCCAACAGGTAGTGGTAAAACCTTGCTCGCTGAAACACTAGCTCGTTTATTAGATGTTCCATTTACGATGGCCGATGCGACTACTCTGACCGAAGCGGGTTATGTTGGTGAAGATGTAGAGAATATCATTCAGAAGTTATTGCAAAAATGCGACTACGATGTTGAAAAGGCGCAGCGCGGAATCGTTTATATCGATGAAATCGACAAGATCTCTCGTAAGTCAGATAACCCATCGATTACACGAGATGTATCCGGTGAGGGCGTGCAGCAGGCTTTGCTTAAGCTGATTGAAGGCACCATTGCGTCTGTTCCGCCGCAAGGTGGACGTAAACATCCTCAACAAGAGTTTTTGCAAGTCGATACCTCTAAAATTCTGTTTATCTGTGGCGGGGCATTTGCGGGGCTTGATAAAGTCATCGAACAACGCGCGCATACAGGCACCGGTATTGGTTTTGGTACAGCAATTAAAGACAGCAGCAATAAGTCGAAAGAAGGCGAGTTGTTGAAAAAAGTTGAGCCGGAGGATTTGGTCAAATACGGTCTAATTCCTGAGTTTATCGGGCGTTTACCTGTGCTAACCAGTCTTGAAGAGTTGAGTGAAGAAGCACTTATTCAAATTTTGCGTGAGCCTAAAAACTCTCTTACGAAACAATATGCAGCTTTATTCTCTTTAGAAGATACTGAGTTAGAGTTTAGAGAAGATGCTTTGCAAGCGATAGCTAAGAAAGCGATGTCACGTAAAACAGGTGCTCGTGGTCTGCGTTCAATTGTTGAGGCAGTGTTACTCGACACGATGTACGAGTTACCTTCTATGTCGAACGTAAGCAAAGTGGTAGTCGATGAAACTGTCATTCGTGGGGAATCAAAACCGATTCTAATTTACGATAGTGCAGCGGATAAAAAATCCATTTCGGAATAACCAATGCGTTATAAATAGTAAAGGCTCCTAAGGGAGCCTTTTCATTTTCTATTATCAGATTTATCTCCGATCCTCCCCCTCATCTTCACGGATACACTTTTTTCGCTTCACTTTTTATGCTCTATTAGTGGTATAGAATGAACAGCTAATGAGGTTAGTTTCAGTTTTTCGTTTGAACTTTTTGTGCTAAGCCCCATATACAATTTCATTGCGAAGATTTTCCTTTTTATTACACGAGACAATATATGACCAAAGAGAATGTTGATTACACAGAAATGCCGGTCTTGGCATTACGTGATGTGGTGGTTTATCCGCATATGGTTATTCCCTTATTTGTCGGTCGCGAGAAGTCGATACGTTGCTTAGAAGCCGCGATGGATAAAGACAAACAAATATTTTTAGTCGCGCAAAAAGACGCCAGTACCGATGAGCCACAGCCTGATGATATTTTTACTGTCGGCACCATAGCGACCATTTTGCAGCTGTTAAAGTTACCAGACGGCACGGTGAAAGTGTTGGTTGAAGGTAATCAGCGTGCTCAAATTGCTGAATTTGTCAGCACCGATGATTTTTTCATCGCAAATATTTCGAATAAAGACGACCTTGAAGTCGAAGAGAATGAGCAAGAAGTCATTATTCGCTCAGCGATTTCTCAGTTTGAAGGGTATGTAAAACTTAATAAGAAGATCCCACCTGAAGTACTGACTTCGTTAAGCGGGATTGAGCAAGCTGCTCGCCTAGCCGATACCATGGCAGCGCATATGCCCCTTAAATTAGCTGAAAAGCAAAAAGTATTAGAAATGGATCAGGTTAACGATCGTCTTGAATACTTGATGGCATTGATGGAAAGTGAAATAGATTTGCTGCAGGTCGAGAAAAAAATTCGTACCCGCGTTAAGAAACAGATGGAGAAGAGTCAGCGCGAGTATTATTTGAATGAGCAAATGAAAGCCATCCAAAAAGAACTCGGTGAACTAGACGAAGCGCCTGACGAATTTGAAGCGCTAAGCAAGAAAATCGACGACGCTAAGATGCCAGAAGAAGCTAAGAAAAAAGCAACGACCGAACTTAGCAAATTAAAAATGATGTCACCCATGTCTGCCGAAGCCACCGTGGTGCGTAGCTACATCGATTGGCTAACCAATGTGCCTTGGACTAAACGCAGTGCAGTGAAGAAAGATTTAGCTGCCGCTGATAAGTTGCTTGATACGGAGCACTACGGGCTTGAAAAGGTCAAAGAACGTATTATTGAGTATCTAGCAGTTCAACAACGCGTTAGAAAGCTCAAAGGACCAATATTATGCTTAGTGGGCCCTCCAGGGGTGGGTAAAACCTCACTGGGACAGTCTATTGCCAAAGCAACAGGGCGCAAATACGTGCGCATGGCGTTAGGCGGTGTTCGTGATGAAGCAGAAATACGCGGCCACAGACGTACTTACATCGGCTCTATGCCGGGTAAGTTGATACAGAAAATGGCAAAAGTGGGGGTGAAAAATCCACTGTTTTTGCTTGATGAAATCGACAAAATGTCTTCTGACATGCGTGGAGATCCATCTTCAGCGTTATTAGAGGTGCTTGACCCCGAGCAAAACAGCACGTTTAGTGATCACTACTTAGAAGTTGATTATGATCTGTCTGACGTCATGTTTGTTGCTACGTCGAACAGTATGGACATTCCCGGACCGTTGTTGGACAGAATGGAAGTGATTCGTTTATCTGGCTACACAGAAGATGAAAAACTAAACATCGCCACACGCCACTTACTTGAGAAACAAATCAGTCGTAATGGTTTGAAGAGCAAAGAGTTAGTGATCGAAGAGTCCGCGATCATTGGTATGATCCGTCATTACACGCGTGAAGCGGGTGTGCGTAGCTTAGAGCGGGAAATATCCAAAGTGTGCCGCAAAGCGGTGAAAAATATTTTGCTCAACAAAGACATAAAATCCGTGACTGTATCTCAAGATAATTTGTCTGAATATCTAGGTGTGCAACGCTTTGATTACGGAAAGGCAGAAAACAATAACCAGATTGGCCAAGTAACAGGGTTGGCCTGGACTCAGGTCGGTGGGGAGCTGTTGACCATTGAGGCGACATCGGTCGTGGGTAAAGGCAAGATGACCTCAACGGGCTCGTTGGGTGATGTCATGCAAGAGTCGATACAAACGGCGATGACGGTGGTGCGTAGCCGAGCTGAAAAGCTGCGTATCAACAGTGATTTTCATGAGAAGCGTGACATTCACGTGCACGTACCTGAAGGAGCAACCCCTAAAGATGGGCCGAGTGCTGGTATTGGCATGTGCACGGCATTGATTTCTGCACTTACGGGCAATCCTGTGCGCTGTGATGTGGCCATGACAGGTGAAATTACTTTACGGGGCGAAGTGCTTGCAATTGGCGGTTTGAAAGAGAAACTGCTGGCAGCACACAGAGGCGGAATAAAAACAGTTATCATTCCGAAAGAGAACGAACGCGATTTACAAGAGATCCCAGATAATGTAAAACAAGACCTGTCAATTCATCCTGTGCGCTGGATTGATGATGTTTTAGAGCTGGCATTACAAGAAAATCCCGAGCGTTTTAGCCTTGAAAAGCCAAGCAAGGGTAAAAAATAGCCACTTACGGCGAATTTTTTTGTTTTTTTTGGAAAATAGGGCTTCACAGAGCAATAAGTTGTGGTAGCCTTTATCCCAGTTTCGCTTTAGGCCTTGTCACAAAAGGGATTGCGGCGATATCTATAAAGTTAAAATTTTGTGAATATATGCTTGAAGTTCGAATTTAAGCTTGGTATAACGTTTGCCGCATTTTTGTTTTGCGGAAACTCAAATAATAACAATTGAAGGGGATCATATTGTGAATAAGTCTCAACTTATCGACCAAATCGCTGCAAGTGCAGACATTTCTAAAGCAGCTTCAGGACGTGCACTAGATGCATTGACTGATGCTATTACTGCAGCACTTAAGGAAGGTGATCAAGTTGCTCTTGTAGGTTTCGGTACATTCTCAGTACGTGAGCGTGCAGCTCGTAGTGGTCGTAATCCACAAACTGGCGAAACTATTCAAATCTCAGCAGCTAAAGTTCCGTCTTTCAAAGCGGGTAAAGCCCTTAAAGACGCTTGTAACTAAGCAAAGCTTTTCCAAAAAAAAGGCGATGATTTATCATCGCCTTTTGTTTATCTGCTGTTAATTATGATTACGTTTAATATATAATCCTGCCTCTTTAGGTCAACACGCCCTAATAACTAGTAAAAAATTCAGCTTATCTAAAGCAACTCATTTGGAGTTAGAAACGAACATGTTGGAAAGAATCAGAGAGGGAACCCAGGGCACTTGGGCCATGGCTATCCTAGGATTGGTGATTTTAAGTTTTGTATTTGCCGGTGTCGGTAGCTATATCAATTCTTCTGCCGAAACTGCGGCAGCTAAAGTTAACGATGACACTATTTCTCAAGCCGATTTAGAACGCGCCTATCAAAACGAACGCGGACGCATGGAGTCACAATACGGTGAAGCATTCGCTGCATTGACCGCCGATAGTGCTTATTTGCAACAATTTAGGCAGGGTGTTTTAGACCGTTTAATCGGCGACAAACTTCTTGAGCAAGCAGCCATTGATATGGGCTTACGCGTCAGCGATGCACAAATCAAGCAAGCGATTGTCGCAATGCCAGAGTTTCAATTTGACGGCAAATTCGATAATGAGCGTTACACCGCCGTTTTACGTCAAGCTGGCTTTCAGCCAAACGAATTTCGCGATTATATGCGGGTTGACATGACTCGTCGTCAACTTTCAAATGCATTATTAGGCTCAGAGTTCACGCTAGCAGCTGAAACCACACAGGCTTATAAGCTTCAACAGCAAACGCGAGATGCGCGCTACTTAACCATACCTGCCGAGTCCTTCAAAGATGGTATTAACGTATCTGACGATGACGTTGAGAACTATTATCAAGCCAACATCACTCAATTTGATACCGAGCAAAAAGTGAGCTTGGCCTATGTGGAATTGTCAGTAGACGACTTATTAACCGACATTGTTGTTTCAGATGATGAAGCACTGCAATACTACGAACAAAATATACAAGATTTTAGAACCCAAGAAGAACGCCGCGCTTCACACATTCTTATAGAATTCGGCGATGATGAGCAAGGCGCTCGTCAGCAAGCCGAAGATGTCTTGTCTAAAATTAACGACGGTGGTGACTTTGCCGAACTCGCCAAAGAGTATTCTAGTGATACATTTAGTGCTGAGAATGGCGGCGATTTGGATTGGTTTAGCGCAGGTATGATGGATCCAGCATTTGAAGAAGCGACTTACGCACTGGCCAATGTTGGTGATGTATCTAGTGTGGTAGAAAGTGAATTTGGTTACCATATCATCAAACTAACAGACATAAAGCCTGAAGAGACAAGCCCATTCACAGACGTGAAAGAAGACGTGATCGCCAAGCTTAAATCTGAACGCGCTGAAGAAGAGTTCTATGCCAAGCAATTACACATGGCTGAAGTCGCTTTTGAAACGCCTGATACACTTGATGAAGTGGCAGCTATCGCTGAGGTTGATGTCAACACAACCGTGATGTTTAGCCAAGACAGTGTTCCAGCAGCGGTTAATTATCCTAACGTTGTTGCTCAAGCATTCTCTGATGAGCTGATTAACGATCAAGTAAACAGCGATGTAATCGAGCTAGGCGAAAATCACGTTATGTTCGTGCGCGTTGCTAATTACGAAGCTCAGCGTACTAAAGCCCTTGAAGAAGTATCACCTGAAATTAATGATATTTTATTGGCTGAGCAAGCACAGCAAGCAGCTAAAGAGTGGGCCGAAACTTTATTAGTTGATATTAAAGCTGAGCAGGACGTCAGCCAAAGCTTGCAAGCTAAAGCCGTTGAGTGGCAGGAGCAGGAAGCGGTTGCAAGAAGTGGCTCTCAGATTTCTCCAGCCTTAGTGACTGCTTTGTTCAAATTGACTGAGGACAAAGAATCAAACGCGCAAGTGGTTGAGCTGTTCAATGGCGATGTCGGTTTAGTTCAGCTAATGAAAGTTAATGACGGCGCTGAGTTACCAAGCACTGATGTAGCAGCGTTGCAAAATAGATTATCTACAATGCGAGCACAGTTCACCTATGGTGAGTTTGTTAATGCGCTGCGTGAACAAGCAGATGTAGAAATTTACTAAGCGTTACCTGAAAAATAAAAAAGGAGCTTCGGCTCCTTTTTTGTTGTCTTCTTTTTCGTTTTTTTAATATTTTTTATGTGGCTGTTAACCACAGCATCACCGTATAGAAGGCCGCGATAATAGCGGAGAAAACCAAGATATAGATGAAGCCTTGTTTCCCCTGGCGCAATGAAAATCCTCGTAGTCTGAGGTAAGCAAACCATAACAAACATAAAATAAGTGGCAGTAAAAAAAGTAGGCGAAGCACCGTTTCTCCTTATTGTTGGTTTTCCTGTAGTGCTATCATAAACAGTTTGTCGGTTCGAATATACGTCAATCTAAAGTCCCTCGGGCATTGAAAAACGAAGTTTTAATTCCTCGGCAGATTAATTTCGTGATTTGTTGGGCTTTTGCCAAGGAAACGCATATAATCCGCGCGAATTTTTAATCGCCCTTTTTTTATTTTGTAATCGGAGACCAATCATGGCCTTAGAACGTACTTTTTCAATTATCAAACCAGACGCAGTTGCTAAAAATGTAATCGGCGCAATCTACAACCGTTTCGAAAGCGCAGGTCTACGCATTGTTGCCTCTAAAATGCTTCACCTTAGTAAAGAACAAGCTGAAGGTTTCTATGCCGAGCATAGCGAACGTCCTTTCTTCGGCGCTTTGGTTGAATTCATGACTTCAGGTCCAGTAATGGTTCAGGTTTTAGAAGGCGAAAACGCTGTTCTTAAAAACCGTGAAATCATGGGTGCAACTAACCCTGCAGAAGCACTTGCTGGTACATTGCGTGCAGACTACGCTGCATCAATCGACGAAAATGCGTGTCACGGTTCAGATGCGCCTGAGTCAGCAGCACGTGAGATTGCATACTTCTTCTCTGACGAAGAAATCTGCCCACGCACTCGTTAATTTTATTAACGTTTGTATGTAAGGGAGCTTAGGCTCCCTTTTGCGATCTAAACGCGCTAGAACGACCAACAAAATGGTAGTTTTCGCATAAAAAATGTACACTAGTTTCTTTTATTTGAGGTACCCCGTTCCATGTCAGAAGTGATGTCAGCAAAACCGACTAAAATCAATTTACTCAACTTTAACCGAGCGGGTTTAAGAGAGTATTTTAGTTCGATTGGCGAAAAGCCATTTCGTGCCGACCAAATGATGAAATGGATTTATCAAGCTGGGGTGTCAGACTTTGATCAAATGACTAATTTGAACAAAGCGTTACGTGAAAAGCTAAAAGCGCAATGTGAAGTCAAAGCGCCAGAAATCGCTTATCAGCAAGGCGCAAGTGATGGCACGATTAAATTTGCGTTACGCCTAGAAGGCGGACAAGAAGTTGAAACTGTGTGGATCCCTGATGAAGACCGCGCAACCTTATGCGTGTCGTCACAAGTTGGCTGCGCCCTAGAATGCACTTTTTGCTCGACCGCTCAGCAAGGTTTTAACCGCAATTTAAGTGTGTCTGAAATTATCGGTCAGGTGTGGCGCGTAGCAACGACCATCGGTTTATCTAATGATAGTGCCAAACGTCCCATTACTAATGTGGTCATGATGGGGATGGGCGAGCCGCTGTTAAACTTGAAGAATGTGGTGCCGGCGATGGATTTAATGCTTGATGATCTCGCATTTGGTTTATCAAAACGCCGTGTGACCTTGAGTACTTCAGGAGTGGTGCCTGCACTTGATATGTTAGGCGATCAGATCGATGTAGCGCTGGCTATTTCGCTTCATGCTCCAGACGACAAGTTACGTGACGAGATTGTGCCAATCAACAAAAAATATCCTATTCAAGAATTTTTGGCTGGGGTGCGCCGTTATCTAGCTAAATCGAATGCTAACCAAGGTAAAGTGACAGTAGAGTATGTCATGCTCAACGGTATCAATGACAGTACCGACCAAGCCCATGAACTGGCGAAAGTATTGGCCGATACGCCATGTAAAATTAACTTGATTCCGTTTAATCCTTACCCGGGCTCTCCTTACAGTCGCTCGAGTAATTCACGCATTGATCGCTTCGCGAAAGTGCTTTCGAGTTACGGCTTGATGGTAGTCGTGCGTAAGACTCGAGGGGATGATATTGATGCAGCCTGTGGTCAACTTGTGGGCGACGTGGTTGATAGAACTAAACGAATGTTGAAAAAACAGATGAAGGGTGATGAAATTTCGGTAAAAATGGAACATTGAGTACTAACCGAATGATCCCGATGAATTTTTTCCATGCAATGAGTGTCATTTTTATTCTCGTCTTGAGCGCTTGTGCTAGCCAAAATGCTGGGACAGGCGCAGATGATTTCGATAAGCAAAAGGCCGCAAAGACGCGCTTATCTTTAGGGCTAACCTATCTAGAAAACGGTAATTTCAGCCAAGCTAAATTTAATCTGGATAAAGCACTGTCCTTTGCTCCAGAAATGGCAGATGTGCATTACGGTATGGCATATTATTTTCAGAACGTCGAAGAGTATAGATCTGCTTCAACGTCATATAAAAAAGCCATGGCGTTGGCGCCTAAAAATGCCGATATCGCCAATAGCTACGGCGCGTTTTTGTGCGCCCAAGGCGATTACGAACAAGCCAAAGTCTATTTCTTCAAAGCATTGAATAGTGATATTTATAATTCATCTGCAGAAACCTACGAGAACCTAGCGCTGTGTAGCCAAAGTCAAAATGCGTTAGATGATGCGATTGGATTTCTCGAAGACGCGCTAAATCATCAACCAGGCCGAGCTAAAAGTTTATTCTTGTTAGCGCAAATGCAGTTACAGGCCAATCGTTTTGCTGCAGCGAGAGATAGCCTGCGTCGCTATGAAAAAGTGGCATCCGTTTCTGCTGATAGTTTGTGGTTGGCGGTAAAAATAGAGCAGGGCGCTGGTTCACCAAATCGAGCGAGTGATTATGCAAATATGCTGTTGAGTCTTTATCCAGACTTTCAGCCAGCCCAGGATTACATCAATGGTATTGAAGCTATAGATTCGCCTGTACAGTCTGTTAGTGTGCCAGCGGTAAAGCCTACAAAGGGATATGCACAGCCAGATTTAAAAGCAACTCAATATCACGTTGTTACGGCGAAAGAGAATCTTTATCGCCTTTCTTTGCAATATAACGTTAAGATGAGCAAACTTATGGAGTGGAACAACATTTCTGATCCTGCATCCATCTATATCGGGCAAAAATTGATCGTTGTTGAACCCAAATAGCCGTCCCCAATCATTATTAAGAGTAGCGTTAGTTAAATGAGTGAAGAAGTACAACATATGGAAGAGTCTCAAGTATTCGGTCCAGGACCTGTATTGAAGGCTGCGCGATTAGAAAAAGGTTTAACGGTAGAGCAAATTGCTGGCCTGATCCATTTAAAGCCGAGCTTAATTATCGCGTTAGAAAACGATGAATACGACCCTAGTATCTCGATGACTTTCATCAAGGGCTATCTTAAATTGTATGCTCGCCAGGTTGACGTGTCGGAAGCTCAAGTCCTCGACGGGTTAGATAATCTGGATACCCATAAAAAAGAACCCGCAAAATTACAGAGTTTCTCCCGTCGCGTAGCTCATCAAGCTAACGACGACAAGCTCATGTTAGTTACCTACCTGATTTTGGCGATAGTTGTTGCGCTTGTGGTTGTCTGGTGGTTTCAACAGGGTGACAACGAGACTGCAAGTACGTTAGATACCCCCACTGTACAAAGTGAAGCACAAAATAACGTAAAAAGTGAAAAGTCTGTCGATATCCAAAGCGATGTTGAAAACGACACTGCCGTTATCGCCACTGGAGATGTTAACGAGTCAGGTTTACGTTCTACCGATATGGCCCAAGAAACGACCGAATTCCCACGCGATGAATTAAACCAAAGCAACGAGATTGAGCCTGAGGCAATTGTCAGCCTTGAAGATAGTGATAGTAACAGTATTTTAACCCCTGATAATGCGTCCCCTCAAGACGGTGTTGCCCCAGCGGTAACCGTAAACAGTGAAAGTGCTTCTGCCCAACTCACCCCGCAAGTGTCCGCTACGGCACAAACAGAGCAAACGGGTGAATTAGTTGATGTAGTTTTTACCTTTAACGACGATTGTTGGGTGAGCGTTATTGATGCGACCGGAGAAACCATTGCTGTTGGAGTTAAAGTTGCGGGCCGCGTTATGAGTATTTCTGGAGTCGCCCCCTTTGAAGTCATTTTAGGGGCACCAAGTGTGGTGCAAATACGGTACGCGGATGAAGATCTAGATATGTCATTTTTAGCACCAAACAGTACCGCAAAATTTACTTTACCTCGGTCGTAATAAAGCCATTAGGTAATATGTGCCGGGCGTAAGCCCTGAGCACACGTTTGACCTTATCAAATTGAGTTAGGAAACAGCATGTTTGCAGAGTCACCAATAAAGCGCAGAGAATCAACTAGGATCAATGTAGGTAGCGTTCCTATTGGCGGGGGAGCACCTATTGCGGTGCAATCTATGACCAATACGCTGACCACAGATGTTGAGGCGACCGTAGCGCAGATTAAACGCATTGTGGCCGTGGGCGGGGAGATCGTGCGTGTATCCGTACCCACCATGGATGCAGCTGAGGCGTTCAAATTAATTAAGCAGCAAGTTAATGTTCCACTTATTGCAGATATCCATTTCGATTATCGAATTGCTTTAAAAGTCGCTGAATACGGTGTTGATTGTCTACGTATCAACCCAGGAAATATCGGCAGTATGGAGCGCGTGCGTTCAGTTGTAGATTGTGCCCGCGATAAAGGCATTCCTATTCGTATAGGTGTCAACGGCGGTTCATTAGAGAAGGACCTTCAAGAGAAGTACGGTGAGCCCACACCAGATGCATTGGTTGAGTCAGCCATGCGTCATGTTGATATTCTCGATAAACTCAATTTCGATCAGTTTAAAGTCAGCGTTAAAGCCTCAGACGTATTTCTAGCTGTAGGTGCCTATCGTGAATTAGCCAAAAAAATTGATCAACCGTTACATCTTGGTATCACCGAAGCGGGCGGCTTTCGTGCTGGTGCAGTGAAAAGTGCCGTTGGTCTTGGAATGTTACTTGCCGAAGGGATAGGCGATACCATCCGTATCTCGCTGGCGGCTGATCCAGTTGAAGAAATCAAAGTGGGTTTTGATATTCTAAAATCGCTTCGTATTCGCTCACGTGGTATCAATTTTATAGCCTGCCCAAGCTGCTCTCGCCAAGAGTTCGATGTAATAAGCACAGTAAATGCATTGGAGACACGCTTAGAAGATTTATTGACCCCTATGGATGTGTCGATTATTGGATGCGTGGTCAATGGACCTGGTGAGGCTGAAGTCTCAGATTTGGGCTTAACAGGCGCACGCAATATGAGCGGCTATTACGTGGATGGCAAACGTCAAAAAGAGCGTTTGTCGAACGATGATCTGGTTGACCAATTGGAAAAGCGCATTAGAGCGAAAGCTGCATTGCTTGATAGCAGCAAGAAAATCGACATAAAGCATCTAGGATAATTGCCGACTTAGGCAAAAAAGCGTGATAAAGCGGAGTCTTCATTTACGTTTACCTACAACGCCCCTATAATACGGGGCTTTTTAATACTACCTAGTCAAAGAGAATTTCCTTAGTGTCTAAACAAATACAGGCAATACGAGGCATGAATGATTGCCTTCCTGAACAGTCAGGCTTATGGCAATGGGCTGAAAAAGCGATCCGTGAAGTCGTTGCCAGTTATGGTTACCAAGAAGTACGCACGCCCATCGTCGAAAGCACCGATTTATTTAAGCGCTCAATTGGCGAAGTGACAGATATTGTCGAAAAAGAAATGTATACCTTTGCAGACCGCAACGACGACAGCTTAACGTTGCGTCCAGAAGGCACGGCCAGTGTTGTCCGCGCTGGAAACGAACATGGTTTGTTGTACAACCAACAGCAGCGATTGTGGTATTTAGGGCCTATGTTTCGTCACGAGCGCCCACAAAAGGGTCGTTATCGACAGTTTCATCAGTTCGGTGTAGAAGTATTCGGCCTAGCCGGTCCAGACATTGACGCTGAAGTGATTGCGCTTAGCGCTCGATTATGGAAAAAATTTGGAATCTCTGAGCAGGTAACCTTAGAGCTTAACTCGCTCGGTTCAAATGAAGCGCGTGAAACCTACCGCAAAGCCCTAGTCGAGTTCTTGCTCGCGAGAAAAGAACACTTAGATGAAGATAGCCTACGCCGCTTAGAAAGTAACCCCTTGCGAGTGCTAGACAGTAAAAACCCACAAGTACAAGCGGCTATTACAGATGCGCCAAGCCTGATCGACTACTTAGATGCTGAATCTAAAGAACATTTTCACGCTTTATGTGAACGTTTAGACACCTTAGGTATCCAATACCGAGTTAATCCGCGTTTGGTGCGAGGGCTTGACTACTACAACCGTACGGTTTTTGAATGGGTGACTGATAGTTTAGGGGCTCAAGGTACTGTGTGTGCAGGTGGCCGCTACGATGGTCTTGTTGAACAGCTCGGCGGTAAGTCCACTCAAGGCGTTGGGTTTGCTATCGGCATGGAGCGTTTAGTGTTAATGCTGCAAGCAAGCGGCGCAGAAGAGTTTGTTGCGTCCCCAGTGGATGTATACGTGACGGCTATGGGAGATGAGGTCGAGTTATATGCGCTTCAAATTGCAGAAAGTTTGCGTGATGTTATGCCAACCCTTAGAGTACAGACCCATTTTGGTGGTGGAAACTTTAAGAAGCAAATGAAACGTGCAGATAAAAGTGCCGCCCGAGTCGCCTTGGTGTTAGGTGAAACCGAGCAACAAGAAGAACAAGTCAGCATTAAGTTTTTACGAGAAGACAAACCTCAAAGTCGCATTGCTCGCTCAGAACTTGAGTCGACATTGGTTGAGTTGTTTTCGCTTTAATACGATTAAAATAGATAATTAGTCGCTGCTCATAGTTGAAGCGGTGGTGCAGTAAGAGGAAGTTGCGATGGAACATTACGAAACAGAAGAACAACAAGTTGAAGCGATTAAACGGTTTTGGAAAGAGAACGGTACCGCCATTATCGTTGGTGCAGTTCTTGGTTTAGGCGGCCTGTGGGGATGGCGTTATTACAACGATGAACAAATCGCTGCAAAAGAGCAAGCATCAGCAGCATTTGAAACGCAAACCGCTGCTTTACAGGCACAGGACGCCAATTTTGGCCAAGCTAAAGCCTACATTGATGAAAACAGCGACACAGGTTACGCAGTGCTAATGGCGTTTCAACTTGCGCAACAAGCAATTGATCGCAAAGATCTGAACGAAGCAGAAAAACAACTTTCATTTGCCGCAGCTAATAGCGAAAGCGACGCGGTGAATGCGTTAGCAAATTTACGTTTAGCGCGTGTGCAATTGGCTTTAGAGCAACCTGAAAAAGCGCTTGCTAGTGTGGATAAAGTAACCACAACGGCGTTTAACGCTCAGCAACAGGAAATTAAAGGCGACATTTACGTTAAGCAAGGAATGTTTGATAAAGCACGCAGTGCGTACAGTGCAGCAGTGGCGGCAAATAGTGCGAACAGCGTGGTTAAAATGAAGCTTGATAATTTGGCTCTTGCGGCGAATGGGTAAGGATTTAAACGTGAAAAAAGCATTACTGCCCTTAATTTTGATTAGTACCTTTGGTTTATCAGCTTGTAGCACTATTTCAGGATGGTTTACCGATGATGAAGAGTTAGAAATCCGTATCCTTAAGCCGATTGATTCTGAGTTCACGCCTACAACATTATGGGATACCGAGTTGGGTGATGGCATAGACCATTACTTTTCTCGCCTAAAGCCTGCTGTTGCCTATGACATGGTATTCGCAGCAAATCGCCAAGGCAAAGTGGCTGCGTATAACAAAGAAACCGGTAATGAGATCTGGACGAAAAACTACGCCGTCTACAATCATGAAGGTTTTACGTCTAGTATTACCAATTTGTGGTCAAGTGGCGCTTCTGCAAAAATCGCAGGTGGCTTAGCGGTTGCCTATGAAACCCTGTTTTTTGGCACAGAGAACGGCGATGTGAAAGCCCTTGATGTGCATACAGGCGAAGAAAAATGGTCTGTTACGGTCAAAGGCGAAGTATTAGCGGCTCCCGCGATTGATGAAGGTGTTGTTGTTATTAATACTGGCTCCGGCACCATGTTTGGTTTAGACGCCGAGTCAGGCGAACAGATATGGTCTTATGAGTCTGACGTTCCTCCTCTATCGTTACGTGGTATTGCAGCGCCAGTGGCGGCAAATGGTGGCGCCATTGTAGGGACAGCGTCGGGTAAATTAGCGGTGAACATTTTAGGTACAGGGCAAACCGCATGGGAGCAACCCATAGGCTCTGCAACAGGTGCGACTGAGCTTGACCGTATTGTAGATATCGACAGCAAACCATTAGTGGCTGGCGGCGTTATTTATGTTATTTCTTTCGATGGTAGCTTAGCGTCAGTAGAGCTTAGAAGTGGCCGTACGATATGGAAGCGTGAATACAAATCTTACCGTCGTTTAACCCAGGCCGGCAATACCTTGTTTGTAGTTGATTCAGACAGCAACGTGTATGCACTCGATGCTAGAAATGGTATTGAGAAGTGGAGTCAAAGCGCTCTTAAAAAGCGCTTGCTTACCGCTGCTGAACCCATTGGTGAATATTTGGTTTCGGGCGACAAGTGGGGCTTCTTACATTTCTTTAATCAAACTGACGGCAAAATTGTTTCTCGGGTTGATGTAGGGGGAGATGACGAAGATGAGAGTATTTATAGCGCCCCAGTGGTTGATGGCAATATGCTGTATACTCAAACTCGTGATGGCAAGTTAGTGGCTATTCAAGTGCCCTAATTTGACCCAAAGTGGCTTGTGTCACGTTGATAATATTAATCGGCTTGGGATGTTCCTGAGCCGTTTGCGTTTTAAGGATTGTGAAATATGTTACCCGTTGTCGCCTTAGTTGGCCGCCCTAATGTGGGTAAATCCACGTTGTTTAACCGCTTAACGCGCACTCGCGATGCGTTAGTTGCGGATTTTCCTGGATTAACCCGAGATCGTAAGTACGGTCAGGCTAACTATGAAGGCTTACAATTCATCGTAGTAGATACCGGTGGTATCAGCGGTGATGAGCAAGGCATTGATATGGCAATGGCCAACCAATCATTAATGGCCATTGATGAAGCTGACGTTGTCTTATTTTTAGTCGATGCCCGTGCTGGCTTAACGGCGGCAGATCAAGGCATTGCTGAGCATCTACGTAAACAGAATAAATCTGTTTACGTCGTGGCCAATAAAGTTGATGGAATCGATGGTGACAGTGAAAGTGCTGACTTCTTTGCGTTAGGCTTAGGAGATGTTAATCAGATAGCTGCAGCCCACGGTCGCGGTGTCACGCAGTTATTAACCCATACTTTAATGCCGTTATCAGAACAATTCCCTGATATGCAAGTGCCAGAAGATGAAGAAGCCGATGAAGAAATCGACGCTGAAAAGCAACTGGAAAAGTTACTGGCATCCCCAATTAAGTTGGCAATTGTGGGGAAACCAAACGTAGGTAAGTCCACACTGACCAATCGTATCTTAGGTGAAGAGCGCGTTGTGGTGTATGACCAACCAGGCACAACCCGTGACAGTATTTTCATCCCTATGGAGCGCGACGATCGCGAATATGTACTGATCGACACGGCAGGTGTGCGCCGTCGCCGCAGTATCTCAGAGGCCGTTGAGAAGTTCTCAATTGTTAAAACATTACAAGCGATTGAAGAAGCAAACGTTGTGCTTTTAGTGATAGATGCCCAAGAGGGAGTGACAGATCAAGATTTGAGTTTGTTAGGCTTTGTGCTTAATTCTGGGCGGTCACTGGTGGTTGCAGTGAACAAGTGGGATGGCCTAGCAAAAGACGTGAAAGATGAAATTAAACGTGAACTCGATAGACGTTTAGGCTTTATCGACTTTGCCCGTTTGCATTATATTTCAGCTCTGCACGGTACCAATGTTGGGCATTTATTTGAATCGGTTCAAGAAGCGTATAACAGCGCCACTAAGCGCATTAATACCTCAATGCTGACACGTATCATGGACATGGCACAAGCCGATCACCAGCCGCCTGTTGTGCGCGGTCGTCGCGTGAAAATGAAGTATGCTCATGCGGGGGGATATAACCCACCGATAATTGTTATTCACGGAAATCAGGTGAAAGACTTACCAGATTCGTACAAGCGTTATATGATGAATTACTTCCGTAAGTCATTAAAAGTCATGGGTACGCCAATCAAGGTGGAATTCCGCGAAGGCGCTAACCCATTTGAAAGTAATACCAATACCATGACGGATTCACAACGCCGTAAACGTAAAATGCTGATGCGAATGCATAAAAACAATAAGTGATGGCAACCCATAGCGAATAAAGTAACAAGGTAACTAAGTTGCTTTGCAAAAAAAGCCCCCTTAATCGATTAACAAAGATTAAGGGGGCTTTTTCGTTTCTAGGGGCTCACTGTCAACACGCGCTAATTCACAGTACTTTTGGTTTCACCGTCAGCAAAGCGATTGGTGATCACATCGCCCTTTACTAAATCTTTTTGGCTTTTCACTACTTTGTCATTTTTAAACGTGATGCTATACCCTCTAGCCAATGTTGATAGTGGGCTGACGGTATCAAGAAGGTGGCTGGCATTAGCGAGCTTTAAATGACGTTGCTCTACGCCGCGGCGCCACGCTTGAGTTAAACGCTGTGACAACAAGTTGTGGGTGTTCTGTTGTTCTTTCAATAATGCCTTGGGCGATAACTGTGACAATTTGCTGATACGGCTATCGCAGTTTTGCTTGGCGCGCATTAATCGAGTTGTTATATTATGGGTGATAGCGGTTAGTTGGTTATCCACCCGCTGCATGTGTTGGCGAAGTTGATTTTTAGGGTGATAAGTATTGAGTTCTTGTGTCAACGACTGCTGCTGATAGTGCAGCTCCTTGAGCAATGTACGGGTATTTTTGTATAACCTGTCACGTTTAGCCGTCAATGCGCTTAGCATCTCAATTTGTGACTGACTGACTAATTCCGCTGCTGCCGATGGGGTAGGGGCGCGTAAATCAGCCACAAAGTCAGCAATTGTAATATCCACTTCGTGGCCCACAGCGCTCACAATGGGCAGTACACTGTAATGGATAGCCCAAGCTACATTCTCTTCATTAAAACACCATAGATCTTCTAACGAGCCGCCGCCGCGCCCGACAATAAGTATGTCCACTTCATTACGCTGATTGGCGATTTCAATCGCTCGGCAAATTTGCCTACTGGCGTTAGCACCTTGTACTTGGGTAGGATAAATAATAACTTCGACAGCAGGGTTGCGACGTTTTAATACCGTGAGAATATCGTGTAGCGCTGCACCTGTCGCAGATGTGACTACACCAATTCGGCTAATGCTGTCAGGTAATGGTTGCTTGTTCTCATTAGCAAATAAGCCTTGTGCAGAAAGAGCGTGTTTTAGCGCTTCGAACTGTCGCTTAAGTTGACCTTCACCCTCAGGTTCAAGATGCTCAACTATCAGCTGATAATCTCCTCTTGGCTCATAAATACTCAAATTGGCCCGTACCAATACTTTGTCGCCTTCTTTCGGGCGAGTTATGACTTTGCGATTAGCACCTTTGAACATCGCACTTTTGATTTGAGCGCGGTTGTCTTTGAGGGTGAAATACCAATGTCCTGAACTGGCAGCAACGAAATTTGATATTTCAGCACTGAGCCAAACTTGGCCGATTTCAGATTCTAAAACCGAGCGAGCGAGATGATTTAGCTTACTCACGGTGAAGATATTTCGGTTTGCGGGTGACGCACTAAACATAAGGCATAAAATCTTAAATAAATAACAGGATTGGAGTTTACCTGATAAGGTAAAGCCGCTACAATTGCGCCGCAATAAAAACCCATTTAACAGGTGTTGTTGCATGTTACGGATCGCTAAAGAAGCTCTTACGTTTGATGATGTGTTGTTAGTGCCCGGGCACTCAACCGTTCTCCCCCATACCGCTGATTTGAAAACCAAATTAACCCGCGGTGTGACGCTAAATATCCCACTTATTTCAGCTGCTATGGATACTGTATCCGAAGCACGGCTTGCTATTGCCTTAGCGCAAGAAGGCGGCATCGGCTTTATTCATAAAAATATGCCAGCTGAAACCCAAGCCGATCATGTTCGTATGGTGAAAAAATACGAAAGTGGTGTGGTATCAGACCCTGTTACCGTCTCGCCAAATGCCACCATAGGTGAAATTAACGCGTTAAGTAAGCACCATGGCTTCTCTGGTTTCCCTGTTGTGGATAAAGACAATGCCTTGGTAGGTATCGTTACCGGCCGCGATCTACGTTTTGAAAATCGTTTAGATCAACCCATTTCATCAGTGATGACTCGCAAAGACGATTTGGTGACGGTAAAAGAGGGGGCTGATTCAGACCAAGTGCTTGAGCTAATGCATGAACACCGTATCGAGAAAATCTTAGTGGTTGATGACGCATTTCGTTTAACCGGGTTGATTACGGTTAAAGATTTCCAAAAAGCGGAAAGCAAGCCTAACGCCTGTAAAGATGAATTAGGCCGTTTACGCGTTGGTGCTGCCGTGAGCGTTGGTGCAGGTACTGATGAGCGTATTAAGTTATTGGTTGAAGCTGGCGTTGACGTATTGCTGATTGATACTTCACATGGTCATTCTCAAGGCGTTATTGATCGCGTGAAAAAAGTCCGTTCTGACTTCCCTGATGTACAATTAATCGCAGGTAATGTAGCCACAGGTGCAGGTGCAAAAGCCCTAGCAGATGCAGGTGTTGATGCGGTGAAGGTCGGTATCGGCCCAGGCTCTATTTGTACTACGCGTATTGTTACTGGTTGCGGTGTACCGCAAATTACTGCGGTTTCTGACGCCGTTGAAGCGCTCAAAGACACTGATGTTCCGGTTATCGCTGATGGTGGTATTCGTTTCTCTGGTGACATTGCTAAGGCAATTGCCGCAGGTGCCAGCTCGGTAATGGTAGGGAGTATGCTAGCCGGGACTGAAGAAGCGCCTGGGGAAGTAGAATTATATCAAGGCCGTTATTACAAATCGTACCGCGGCATGGGCTCACTTGGAGCGATGGATCAAAACAATGGTTCGTCAGATCGTTACTTCCAAGACAGCAACAGCGCTGAAAAATTGGTACCAGAAGGTATTGAAGGTCGCGTCGCATATAAAGGCCCTATCTCAACCATCATTCACCAACAAATGGGCGGATTGCGCTCAGCAATGGGGTTAACGGGGTCAGCCACCATTGACGACATGCGTACCAAAGCTATGTTCGTTAAAGTGACGGCTGCCGGCATGGGGGAGTCTCATGTACACGATGTAAGCATTACCAAAGAAGCGCCAAACTACCGCTTAGGTTAATGATTTAAACTGACTACTGGGCTGGTTTTTAACCAGCCTTTTTTTATCGCCACTGCGCTAATAACACGAGTACCAAGATGACAACAAACATTCACGACCAACGCATACTCATTCTCGACTTCGGCTCTCAGTACACTCAACTTATCGCACGTAGAGTGCGTGAAATAGGCGTGTACTGTGAATTATGGGCATGGGATGTAACCGAAGAGCAAATTCGTGAATTTAATCCAAACGGTATTATTTTATCTGGTGGACCCGAATCTGTTCACGCAAAAGACTCGCCGCGTGCGCCGCAATATGTCTTTGATGCGGGGGTCCCCGTATTTGGTATTTGCTACGGCATGCAAACCATGGCCGAACAGTTAGGCGGTGCCGTATTAGGTTCAGATATGCGCGAATTTGGTTATGCTCAAGTGGAAGTGGTTGAGCAAATGGCGTTACTGAATAATATCGAAGACCATGTTAGTCCCAATGGTAATGCGTTGCTTGATGTATGGATGAGCCACGGTGATAAAGTGGCGGCGGTACCGGACGGATTTATTACCGCGGCGAAAACCGATAGTTGCCCATTTGCTGCGATCGTACACCCCGAAAAGCAATTCTACGGTGTGCAGTTTCACCCAGAAGTGACGCACACTCGTCAGGGGCAGCGTATGTTGTCGCATTTCGTGCTAGACATTTGTCAATGCGAAAAGCTCTGGACGCCTGGCGCAATCATCGAGGACGCGGTTGCGCGCATGAAAAAACAAATTGGCGATGATGAGGTTATTCTAGGGTTGTCGGGTGGTGTTGACTCATCAGTTGTGGCGATGCTGTTGCACCGAGCGATAGGCAAAAACCTGACTTGTGTATTTGTGGATAACGGCTTATTGCGTTTAAACGAAGGCCAGCAAGTCATGGACATGTTCGGCGATCATTTTGGACTTAATATTATCAAAATTGATGCAGAAGAGCGCTTCTTATCTGCATTGGCCGGTACGGATGAGCCTGAAGCAAAACGTAAGATAATAGGCCGTGTGTTTGTTGAAGTGTTCGATGAAGAATCGAAAAAGCTGAAAAATGCTAAGTGGTTGGCACAAGGTACGATTTACCCTGATGTAATCGAGTCAGCTGGCTCTGCTACCGGTAAAGCTCACGTGATTAAATCACACCATAACGTTGGTGGTTTACCAGACGATATGGCGATGGGCTTGGTTGAGCCATTGCGTGAATTGTTTAAAGACGAAGTACGCAAAATCGGCTTAGAGCTGGGTTTGCCTTATGACATGTTGTATCGCCACCCATTCCCGGGGCCGGGGTTAGGTGTTCGGGTGTTAGGTGAAGTGAAAAAAGAATACTGTGACTTGTTGCGCCGCGCTGATGCCATCTTTATCGATGAGCTACATAAGCATGATTTGTATAACAAGGTAAGCCAAGCCTTTACGGTTTTCCTACCTGTGAAGTCAGTAGGCGTTATGGGTGATGCACGTAAATACGATTGGGTCGTTTCATTGCGTGCAGTAGAGACGATTGATTTTATGACCGCGCATTGGGCCCATTTACCTTACGAATTTTTGGGTAAAGTTTCCAACCGTATTATCAACGAAATAGATGGTATCTCACGAGTGGTATACGACATTTCAGGTAAACCACCCGCCACTATTGAGTGGGAGTAGCTTTTCTTGTGAATAAGGCCAGTATTGCTGGCCTTATTTATTTTGTATTCAATATCTTACTTTGAGTAACCATTATGGCGTTAAAGCCAACGATCTATAAATTCAAAATTTCTTTGTCTGATCTTAATCGCGACTATTACACTGCACTTAATTTGACTGTGGCTCAACATCCATCAGAAACGGTGGAACGCATGATGGCCAGAGTACTTGCGTATTGTCTAAACGCCGATGAGTTGTTGAGCTTTACCAAGGGACTTAGCTCCGTCGAAGAGCCGGACATTTGGTTGCGGGGTCTAGACGATCAATTACATTTATGGATTGACGTGGGCGAGCCTGCCAGAGAGCGGATCAAAAAAGCCAGCCGCATGGCCAAAAATACCAAAGTGTATAGTTTCAATAGTAAATCTGATACTTGGTGGCAACAGAGTCAATCGAGCTTTTCGGCGTTACCTGTGCAAGTTTATCAATTCCCTTGGGAGGATATTCAAGCGCTGGCTAAACTGGTTTCACGTACCAGTGATATGTCGTTCACGATTACAGGTGACTCGACTTACATCACTACCCAAAATGGTGAAGTGGACATTATTTGTCGCGAACTTCAGGCGTAATACACTGCCATTTGTAGGGTATAACAACAGGTAGGAACAGCGGCGTTGCTGCCGATATTGACCAAATTAGGTTTGCTGATTTGCTTGTTCGCAGGCAAAATGCTGGCCCGTTTATTATCCGTAAGTAGTTTTCCTTCATGAATGAAAAGTTTGACTCAATTCGTCCATTTAACGATTGCGATTTGCCCCAGGTACTGGAGCGGCTAATCCGTAATCGACAACTCATGGACAGTTTAGTTGCCTTTCGGTTTTCTACCTGGCCGCGCTTTTGTTATCCGCTATTAAGAGCGGTGACTCGGTGGTATTTGTCTAAGCGGCGTAACAACATTAAAAGTCTTCGCGACTTTCAAGTCTTGGTCGAACCCTATATGGAGCGCATGATCGAGCAAACGACGGACAGTTTCAGCGTATCTGGTCTTGAAGCGTTGGATTTAAGCCAACCGTGTATTTTTGTTAGTAACCACCGTGATATCGCTTTAGATCCTGCCTTTGTCAATTGGTCACTACATTTAAGCGGTCAAGACACGGTTCGAATTGCCGTGGGGGATAATCTCCTTAAGCAAGATTGGGTAGCAGATCTAATCCGCTTGAATAAGTGCTTTATCGTACATCGCAGCGCTAAAGACAGGCGACAAAAGCTGGCTGATGCTAAGTTGCTCAGCGAATATATTTTTCATACCTTAAAATATGATGCCCAACATATTTGGATTGCCCAAAGGGAAGGACGAGCAAAGGATGGTGTGGATGCAACGAATCCCGCTATTGTCTCTATGCTTAGTTTGAATAAACCTAAAGAGCAATCTTTAGCAGATTATGTTCGAAGCATCCGGATTGTACCTGTCTCTATCTCTTATGAATTCGATCCTTGTGATCTAAGTAAAGCCAAAGAGTTACTTACCACAGAAGTAGAAGGAAGTTACGACAAAGCCGATAGCGAAGATATTCGCAGCATAGTCGATGGAATAGTGGGTTTTAAAGGTAATGTGCATGTGGCATTTGGTAAGATTTTAGATGCTGAATTTGAAAGTGCTAAAGCAGTAGCTGAGCAAATTGATAGTCAGATAAAACAAAATTACCAACGTTTTGCGAGCGCTGATGCGGCTGTTGAATTGTTGGGACAAGGTGGGAGTGGGAATGACGGTTCGTTTACTCAGGCCGAAGTCGATGAAGCCAAATTACATTTAACCTCTCGTTTAAGTGAAGAGTCCGCAGAAATTAAACGCAAAGTCTTGTCTATGTATGCCGTGCCTATTACGCACAAATAGGTTCAGGATAACGACTCAACAAAAAAAGGGCCAACTCAATATGAGGTGGCCCTTTTTCGTTGAGCGGATTTTTTAGGTCTCAGGCAACTCTATCTTTCTTTAGATCATCGAACTGACGATGTAAGTCGTATTTTTCATCGGTTACAATTTTTTCTAATGTTTCAATGCGCTCTTTTAAACTGGACACTTGCTTCGCTAATTCAGCATCTTGTTCGAGTGCGGCTTTATTTTTTTTCTTGGTTTTTGTTCCATTGGTTAGTTCAACAATGGCCCAACAAACTATAGCAACGATCGCAACGGCAGTGATGTTCATGTCTATTCCTCAAATCTATGTGTTAAAATAGTATCCATATTTATATGGTACTAAGCAATTCGCTGACCAAAATTAAAAAACTAGTTTTATCAGTTGGTTAGCGATTTATAGCGAGCATCATTAGTGTCTTGATTGGTTAATTTGACGAAATATTTAATCTATTTAACCAACTTCATGTCCCTGCATACAATAAATTTAAGAGTAAGATGAGTTTAGAACAAGATCAACTTTGGATGCGACACGCGCTAAGTCTTGCAAGTAAAGCAGCACAGGCAGGAGAAATCCCCGTAGGTGCCGTGTTGGTTAAAGATCAGCAAATCGTTGGGGAAGGTTGGAATCAGTCTATCACGCTCAACGACCCATCAGCTCATGCAGAGATGCTGGCGATACGGCAAGCTGGCATCAATGTTAAAAACTATCGATTAATAGATACCACCCTATATGTGACGCTAGAACCATGCACTATGTGTGCGGGTTTATTAGTGCACAGTCGCATTAAGCG
Source organism: Paraglaciecola sp. QJM3NY_14 (assembly GCF_056173245.1). Classification (NCBI taxonomy): domain Bacteria; kingdom Pseudomonadati; phylum Pseudomonadota; class Gammaproteobacteria; order Alteromonadales; family Alteromonadaceae; genus Paraglaciecola; species Paraglaciecola sp. QJM3NY_14. The sequence goes on along the minus strand of NZ_CM149664.1, from coordinate 3,688,698 downwards.
TTTAGTGTTTGGTGCTTATGATGCTAAGACGGGTGCCGCGGGTAGTATTATGGATGTGCTTAACGATACGCGTTTAAACCATCAAGTAGAGGTAGTAGGTGGTGTTTTAGGTGAGGAGTGCGGTGAAACAATATCGGCTTTTTTTCGTCAGCGCCGTGCGCAAATTAAAGCCAACAAACAAAAAAAGGCTTAGTTGGCTATCGCAGTTGCCCATTCTTCAGTCAACTCTGTCATTTGGTACTGCTGTCGGCGGCTAATGACTTTGCTGTGTACACGCTTTAATAATTGACGACGTCGGCTGGTATTTGCAACGCGACTGCGATTGTTGATAGTGGCTCTTTTTTTCATTCTTTTTCCTTTCGTCTTTTCTTTTATCTTCTCTTCATTTAAACCAAGATTGACAGTGTTCTTGCGTTTCAACATGCAATATTTCTGTCACTAATGCTGTTTAACATTCTTTATAAGGTAGTAAGGTTAAACGTTTATGTTTCAGTGAATTTACGTTTCACACTGTGATTCTACTGTCAAAGTACCCAATTGGATCTTTCCTAACTAATGATAGACACAGGAAAGAGTATTAATGTTCACTAAAACATAATCTAACAGTTGATTGTGAATGAAAAATGACAGGTAAAAATAGGGGATGTAAGGTTGTAAAATAAAGTGTACTTAGATAGAGCAGAGCCTCGAGTTTTAGTCGATAAAAGCGTCTCGAGTACTAAACGTGGCAAGCGAGAAGGTAAACATTATAGGTCATTTTCTGTATTGTCGGAGCCTTCAGCATTAATAGCGCCCTCAGCGCTGTTAATATCTTCAGTATCATCAACGTCCTCAGCGCCTTCTGTATCAGCGTTTTCATTTTTTGCTTCGTCAGTTGTTTCTATGATTTTTGCTTCAGTCTGTCCTACCTCGCTACGCTCACTCGACCCTCTTTCTGACGTTGAGTCATCGTCTAGCAGGGCTTCTATTGCCGTTTCATCGACTGTATCGCCGTCTAGTTCTGTGTCATCAAGCTCTGTCTCATCAAGAACTGTCTCATCAAGCTCCGTAGGTAGAAGCTCCGGTTGCTGCTCATTGAGCCAAACGAGGGTGTCATAGTAGCGACGAATATTATCCACATAAATAACGGCTTCGTTACCTCTAGCGTATCCATAGCGCGTGGTCTTGTAATAGCGCTTTTGTCTTAATTGGGGAAGGCGCTTTTTCACATCAACCCACATATCCGGGTTGCCCCCTTGGCGTTCGGTTAACACGCGAGCATCTTCTAAGTGCCCCAAGCCGACATTATAGGCGGCCAGCGCAAACCATAATCTATCAGGGTGTGGAATGCGGTCTGGAATGCGGGTAAGCAAGGTTGATAGATATTCTGAGCCACCGCGAATACTTTGTTCTGGATCGAGGCGTGACGTTACTCCCAAATCTTTCGCTGTATTTAAGGTGAGCATCATCAAGCCCCTAACACCTGTGACTGATTTTGCTTTGGGGTTCCAGTGGCTCTCCTGGTAGCTCAAAGCGGCTAACAAACGCCAGTCTAAATCATCGGCATATCGCTCAAATAAGGGCTGATATTTCGGTAGTTTCTTCGAGGCTGAGCGAATGAAATCACGGGTGTCTACGTAGTTGAACTGGCGAACATGGCCGAAATGTTTATCTTCCAATGCAGCGAGGGTACCGTTTTGATGAATTTTCCCAAAATATTCAATCAAAGCTGCACGCAACGCATCGTCACTTTTTTGGCTGGTGGCCCAAGCAATCCCTTGTGATTGGCTCAAAGAAAACCCAATACTTAGCTCAGGGTACCGACGGCGCATCAAAGCCAAAATGTTAGAATCGACCACTGTGTAGTCCAGCTCGTCCGCCAATACTGCTTCAAGTAGTTCCTCTGAATCTTTATCGTTGGTTTCTTGCCAGCTTAAATCTGGGTACTGCCCTTTAAAATTGCGCAAGGTTTCACTGTGACCACTACCAGCAACGACCATGAAATCACCGGTTAGATCGTCTAATTCGCGAGGGCGCACGTCCCCTTGCTTGAAAACTAATTTCTGGCTGACATTCTGATAAGCAGGGCCAAAACGATATTGAGCGTAACGTTCTGGGCTAACGTTAATGCCTGCTGCAATCACATCTAAATGGGCGTTATCGAGTTGAGGGAAAAGCTCATTGACTGTGTAATAAGGAAATATTTCTAGTTTTACCCCGAGGTACTCAGCGAAACCGGCTGCTAACTCATATTCAAACCCTTCAGGGCCATTAGGGCCATTGTAATAGGTCGTTAAGCCGTAAATCGTACCCACACGTAGCACGCCCGTGTCGAGCACGTGTTGTAAGCTATCTTGCTTTTTAGGTTCATCGCACGCGCTGAGTATCAGTGAAACAGCAAGCAGAAAACCATAACGAAAAGGTTGATAAAAAAAATGATGAAAAGAACAACGAAAAGAAATACGACACCCCTTAAAAAAACATCGATTGATATTGTGACCAAAAGTGATGAATTCATCCAGATATTTATCATTTAATAAAAGTCTTTATTCAAGGGGTTAATCGCTTATCAATTACACGAAAATCAGTATATAATCCTGCGCTTAAAATTTTCCCGAAAATCGGTTTGCCATCACGAAAGTGGGTGAGCCCTGCAACTTGGTGATTACCTTTATGCTTGTCCTTCGCGGCGCTCCAGCCCTTTCTGAATTTCGTACTAAAAAACTCATGCAGTCAATTGAGGCCCTCAACTTACCTGTTCACGCTTTGTTTGCTGAATTTGTGCATTTTGCTCAAGTCAGTGCGCCGCTAGAAGCGAACGACCAGCAGGTATTGGATAAACTTCTGACCTACGGCCCCAAAATTCAAGAGAAACAGCATAAAGGGCTGCTGTTATTGGTCATACCGCGAGCAGGAACGATTTCCCCTTGGTCATCAAAAGCCACTGATATTGCGCACAATTGTGGTCTTACTAACGTTGAGCGTTTAGAGCGAGGCTGCGCATTTTACGTAGATGCTGACCCACTAAATGACACTCAACTTATTCAGCTAAAGAATGTTCTGCATGATCGCATGACTCAAAGCGTGGTCAGCGATTTACAAGACGCGAGTATCTTGTTTAAGCACGAAGCACCGAAGCCGTTAACGTCTATCGATGTGTTAGGCGGCGGGCGTGAAGAGTTAGTCAGTGCCAATGTGCGATTGGGCTTGGCTTTAGCCGAAGATGAAGTGGATTATTTGATTAGCAGTTTCGAAAAGTTGGGACGTAACCCTAACGACATCGAACTCTACATGTTTGCTCAGGCAAACTCAGAACATTGCCGCCATAAAATTTTTAACGCTGATTGGACGATCGATGGGCAGACGCAGCCTAAATCATTGTTCAAAATGATTAAGAATACCTACGAAAAGTGTCCAGACTATGTGCATTCTGCTTACGCGGATAATGCCGCAGTAATGGAAGGCAGTTTCGCAGGGCGTTTCTTCCCGCAAGCAGACAACAACCAGTATCGCTATCACCATGAAGACATCGATATTCTAATGAAAGTCGAGACCCATAACCACCCAACTGCTATTGCCCCTTTCAGTGGTGCGGCAACAGGCTCTGGTGGTGAAATTCGAGATGAAGGTGCTACAGGTCGCGGCTCTAAACCAAAAGCAGGTTTAGTCGGGTTTTCTGTATCTAACTTGCGTATTCCAGGGTTTGAGCAACCTTGGGAGAACGATTATGGCAAGCCAGAGCGCATCGTGACGGCCTTCGATATTATGCAAAATGGCCCACTGGGCGGTGCAGCTTTCAACAACGAGTTTGGTCGCCCGAATATTCTTGGCTATTTCCGTACCTACGAGCAAAAAGTGACCAGCTTCAATGGGGAAGAAGTGCGCGGTTATCACAAACCCATCATGTTGGCGGGTGGGTTAGGCAATATTCGTAAGCAACATACTCAAAAAGGTGAAATCACCGTTGGGGCCAAGCTTATCGCTCTGGGTGGCCCGGCCATGAACATTGGTCTAGGCGGCGGGGCAGCATCGTCAATGGCATCGGGTGAGTCTAATGAAGATTTAGACTTTGCCTCGGTACAACGTGACAACCCTGAAATGGAGCGACGTTGTCAGGAAGTAATCGACAAATGTTGGCAACTAGGCGAAAACAATCCAATTCAGTTTATTCACGATGTGGGCGCTGGTGGTTTGTCCAATGCTTTCCCTGAATTGGTTAACGACGGTGGGCGTGGTGCAGTCTTTTCATTGCGAAACGTACCAAACGATGAACCCGGTATGACCCCGCTAGAGGTATGGTGTAACGAGTCGCAAGAACGTTATGTGATGTCAGTGGCCCCTGAAAATTTAGCCACCTTTACCGATATTTGTGCCCGCGAACGTGCGCCGTTTGCTGTGGTCGGTGAGGCGACACAAGCCCGCCACTTGACCTTGGATGACAGCCATTTCAATAACAAACCGATTGATATGCCCCTTGACGTCTTGCTTGGTAAAGCGCCTAAAATGCATCGTGATGTACAATCAAAAGCGCTGACGGGCAACGCATTTGATGTTAGCAATATCGATTTAGATGAAGCCGCTCTGCGCCTGTTACATTTGCCCGCGGTGGCAGAGAAAACCTTTTTGATCACCATAGGCGATCGCTCGGTAACGGGCTTGGTCAATCGTGACCAAATGGTCGGCCCTTGGCAAATCCCAGTGGCCGATGTCGCCGTCACCGCTGCTGCTTTTGATACATATCAAGGTGAGGCGATGTCTTTAGGCGAGCGCACACCGGCTGCATTATTAAACTATGGTGCATCTGCGCGATTAGCGGTGGGCGAAGCCTTGACTAACATTGCCGCTGCCGATATTGGCGAGCTAAAACGGATTAAATTATCAGCTAACTGGATGGCCGCAGCTGGTCATCCAGGGGAAGATGCGGGCCTTTACGAAGCGGTCAAAGCGGTTGGTGAAGAGTTATGCCCAGCCCTAGGATTGACTATTCCAGTGGGTAAAGACTCTATGTCTATGAAAACCCAGTGGCAAGATGCGCAAGGTGATAAGGCGGTTACTTCGCCCATGTCATTGGTGATCACCGCTTTTGGTGCGGTGAAAGATGTGCGTAAAACCTTGACCCCAGAATTGACAACAAAAGGTGATACGTGCCTGATGTTAATCGATTTGGGGGCAGGTCAAAATCGTATGGGGGCATCCTGTTTAGCGCAGGTTTATCAACAGTTGGGCGATAAAACACCAGATGTCGATTCCCCTGAGTTGCTCAAAGGTTTCTTTTTAGCGATTCAACAGTTGGTGAATGAAAAAGCATTACATGCTTATCATGACCGTTCTGATGGTGGTTTGTTTACGACCTTAGTGGAAATGGCGTTTGCCGGTAATACTGGCTTAGATATTAAGCTAGACGCATTAACCGGTGACAATGCTAGCGCCTTGTTTAACGAAGAATTAGGTGCGGTTATTCAGTTTGATGCAGATATACTGAATCAAGTCGACGCAATATTAGCTGCCAATGGCCTATCGGGCGTGAGTCATGTGATTGGAACGTTATCCGATGATGATCAAATCCGTTTTTCTCGCGAAGGTGAGCCTGTGCTACAAAATAGTCGCGGGGTGTATCGCAACGCATGGGCGCAAACTACGCATCATATGCAGCGTTTGCGTGACAACCCAGAATGCGCAGAGCAAGAACTGGCGAGCAAGAACGACCTAAATAACCCTGGTTTGCATGCTGCACTTTCTTTCGATGTCACTGAAGATGTTGCGGCGCCGTATATCGCAAAAGGTATCGCCCCTAAAATGGCGATATTGCGTGAACAGGGCGTGAACTCACATGTTGAAATGGCTGCTGCATTTGACCGCGCAGGCTTTGCTTCAGTGGATGTGCACATGAGTGACATACTCGCCGGTAGGGTGTCGCTTAGTGAATTCCAAGGTTTAGTGGCCTGTGGTGGGTTTTCTTATGGTGATGTACTAGGTGCTGGTGAAGGTTGGGCTAAGTCAATTTTGTTCAACGCCATGGCGCGTGATGAATTCTCAGCGTTCTTCGAGCGTAACGAAACCTTTAGCCTTGGTGTGTGTAACGGCTGTCAGATGTTATCAAATCTTAAGTCGCTAATCCCTGGGGCTGAACATTGGCCCCATTTCGTGACTAACCAATCCGAGCGTTTTGAAGCCCGTGTTGCCATGCTCGAGGTGAAAGACTCCCCGTCGATATTCTTCAAAGGCATGCAAGGTTCAAAAATGCCAATTGCGGTATCCCATGGCGAAGGGCGTGCTGAATTTGCTCAAACTACTGGCTTAGAAGCTGCGCTAGATAGCAATACTATTGCCCTGCAATATGTTGATAACTACGGCAAGGTTACTGAGCAATACCCAGCAAACCCGAATGGCTCTCCTGCCGGAATTTCAGGTTTAACTTCAAAGGATGGGCGCGCAACCATCATGATGCCGCATCCTGAACGTGTGTTTAGAACGGTGGCAAACTCTTGGCATCCGGACGATTGGCAAGAAGATAGCCCGTGGATGCGAATGTTTAGAAACGCCCGTGTTTATTTGGGATAAGCCAAGGGAAGGCGTCCTTAGGTAAATATTACACCCGATAAAGAGAGCCCCAGATTTGGGGCTTTTTTGATTTTCTTTTATGGTATTAGAGGTTTACGACTTTCGTTTAGTTTCTATGTCGCAAAAAACAATCAATGTTTAAAAAACAAACAAAACGTTTTCGAAAGAGAAATTTTTTTTATTCTTTCAATTTACTGATTTTACTTAATAAAAACTTGTAACCTAAGTCAAAGCTGATTATTATTCGTTCGTTTCTTGACAGAACTTTGCAATTCTGCTTGTAAAAAGGATGTTAAGATGTTAGGGCAGGATGCAAGTACCCCATAAAATAATAAGAGACTGATATGAATCGTTCATCTAAAGGTTTTGGTTTGGCAGGTGTGTTAGCAACTGTCGTATTTCTCATTGTAGCCGCTATATTTAGCGCTTCAGCAAAATCACAACCTGTGTCGACGAATGCAATACCGCATGATGTAAGCGCCCCAGTATTAGCGGAAAAACAAGCAGAAAAATAAACGGACTGCCGTTTTGATGTGCTTGATCAACTGTGTTGAACGTTACGAAGCAACCAGATAACGTACCTCTTTCATGCATGCATCTTACGCTTGAATATATTCTTTCACAGCGGCTATTTTTTACGATGTAATTCCCTGTTGAGGTCTTTTTGCTGTTCGCTTTTCTTCAGCAATGCATAGACAGAGGCGCTTCCCCCATGGTGAATTTGTGCGCTGTGAAAGGCAATCACTTGGGGCAATTGTAACAACCAATGGTTAACGGCACTCTTTAAGTAACCTGCTATGGGTTTGCTTTTTTCACCACGGCCATGCTTGATGAGCATGCACCGCACGCCTTTAGCGTGGTTTGCCGTGATGGCATCGAACAACAACTGGCGAGACTTTTCGAAACTGCCAGTGTGCAGGTTCAACACATCATCAATCGGGTATTTACCCAAGCGTAAATTTTTATACACTCCCTCTTGCACACCATCCTGCTTAAAGCTGAGCATGTCATCTGGCGCTACTATCTGGGTAATTTCAGAGGATAAAAAATTGTTCGCGCGATTCAGTTGCTGCTCTAATGCTTTGCGCCTCAATTGTTGGGCGAGGGTTTTCTCAGTTTGGGTTGTGCTGACTCTATCATCTGGGCCTAATGGTATGACGCCACTCATCGCCGATAAAAAATCATCTTCTAAGCATTCTTCGTCAAATGACATACTGCTCTCCATTCGATTATGCGTTGGGCACTTCGCGCACTTGCACGTACTAATATAAGGGTTAACAAAGAAATTTCAATTTACAAAATATTGACTGTTCAGCTGTGGGTTAACGGTTCTGTTTGGTGTCGGTATATGCCACAATTTATGGTGGACTCACCATCAGGAACAACAATGAAGTCAGCCATTTTAGCGACAACCATATCTGCCATTTTTGCATTAGGCGGATGTGCCGGACAAGGCAACACTAACCAAACCAGTCATCCTGCATCTTCGGATACTTTGACCAATGCCGCAATGAATATTGAATCAGGTAAAGACTACCATTCATTTTCAAACCCAGAGCAAATCAGTGTGACCCACTTAGCATTAGACTTGGATGTTAACTTTGATAAAAAAGTTATCACAGGCGATGTGGAGTTGACGGTAAAACGTATGCAAGAAGGCAACAACACGCTGGTCTTAGATACGCGAGATTTAACCATTAAAGGGATAACAGCAAACGGCATGCCGGTGCCTTACTTTTTGGGGAAAGAAGATTCTTTTTTAGGCGCTCCTCTGTCTATCACCGTGCCTGAAGGCGTCGATAAAGTCACAGTTTCATATCAAACCTCACCACAAGCATCAGGTGTACAATGGTTAACACCTGCACAAACAGCAGGTAAGCAGCATCCGTTTTTGTTTACTCAGTCTCAAGCGATTCATGCGCGTAGCTTTATGCCATTACAAGACTCACCTCAGGTGCGTGTTACTTACAGCGCAACTGTGCATACACCAAAAGAGCTACTAGCGGTGATGAGCGCTTCGAACGACCCTGATACGGTTCGTGACGGTGTCTACGAGTTTGATATGCCCCAGCCAATCCCAGCCTATTTGATCGCGTTGGCAGTAGGGGATTTAAAATTTAAACCTATGGGTAAGCGCACCGGTGTATATGCGGAGCCGGCGTTACTTGATGCAGCAGCTGACGAATTTGCTGACACGGAATCCATGCTTGAGGTGACCGAAAAGACGTACGGGCCTTACCGCTGGGATCGTTACGACTTATTAATATTGCCGCCTTCTTTCCCGTTTGGTGGCATGGAAAATCCCCGCTTGTCGTTCATAACGCCAACGGTGATTGCAGGTGATAAAAGCCTAGTGTCATTGATTGCGCATGAATTAGCACATTCATGGTCTGGCAACACAGTCACAAATGCGACGTGGCGTGACCTATGGTTGAACGAAGGATTCACTACGTATTTAACTTACCGCATCATGCAAATGGTGTATGGCGATGATAGATACAACATGGAAGCAGTATTAGGCCGCCAAGACTTACAAGCCGATATTGATAGCTTACCTGCAGATGATCAAATACTTGCTATCGATCTTCGAGGACGAGATCCCGATGCGGTGTTTAGCAATATTCCTTATGAAAAAGGCGCGTTGTTTTTAAGGGAGTTAGAGCAAAAAGTCGGACGCGATAATTTTGATCAATTTTTACTAAATTATTTCGAACATTTCGCGTTTCAAAGTATCACCACAGACCAGTTCATGGCCTATTTGAACGATACGTTGTTAAAAGACTATGCTGATAAATTGTCACCGGAACGTATTCATCAATGGATATTCGAACCGGGGATCCCGCAAGGCGCACCTGTGCCACATTCAAATGCGTTTAAAATTGTCGATGATGCCCGCAATCAGTGGCTCAGTGGCGAGTTAAAAGCCAAAGATATTGACGCAAAGAATTGGGTTGTTCATCAGTGGCTGTATTTTTTGAACAACATGCCTGACACGCTTAGCCAAAATAAATTAGCTGAATTGGATACGGCATTTGATTTAACCCAAAGTAAGAACAATGAGATTGCCCATAGCTGGTTGTTAATGGCCGTGGAAAATTGGTATGAACCAGCACTGCCTCGGGTGCATAGTTATTTAGTGAGTATTGGCCGTAACAAGCTGGTGAAACCGATTTATAAGGCACTGTCGCAAACGCCTAAAGGTAAAGTGTTGGCGAAAAAAGCCTTCGCAGAAGCTAAACCTGGTTATCATCCGTTAACGGTAAAAGCCAATGAGGGTTTTGTTGAATAGTTATTTCGTTGAGTAGATAAGATAACGATCCAATTAAAAAAGGAGACCTAGGTCTCCTTTTTTAATATAAGTAAACATGAATCCATGTCAGGCGTTATTTCAGAGCAATTGTTAAGTGTTAGGGAGTTGCAGCAGCAGGTTGATTACTGGCCTTCAATTGCTGCTCAGCGTTTTTGCGCCATTTTTCTAGCTCAGCGATACGACCAGTTAAACCATTACTGGCTAATGCAGTGGACATTAATTTTTCACGCAAACTGGTTACTTGCTGTTCAGTATCTATGCCGGTTTGCTCTACTTGGTTTAACAGCTGTGCTAAGCGATTAGCCGTATTGTTAGTGCTGTCTAACTGTTCTTGCAATAGGCCTACCGTTGTGGCGTTCACGTCAGTTTCACCTTTTACGGCACTGATGCTCTGTTCAATGGCTGATTTTTGAGATTTCATACTCGCTTCGAGATCTTTAATTTCAGACTGGTTTCTGCGCCAAGCGGAAGCCCAAAGCTTATCCATTTGTTCCCACAAATCTTGCGTTTTTTTGCTCAGCTCACCCACTTTAACTTGCAGAGCGACCGCTGATTGGTCCATCTCTTCACCAGTGGCGGAAAGCCGGTTTTCCAAATCGCCGATGCGCTTTTGCGCTTCGATGATCACTAGCTTTTGTTGCTCAATGGTGTAGGCCGTATAACCGATTCCCGCACCTAAAATAATAATAATCAAAGTTAACGCTAACCAAGAAGGGCCAGAGCCTTTCGCTTTTGGCGCTTTACTGGGTGTACTCGTGGGAGATGATTTTTCCTTTTTCGATGGAGCAGGGCCACGATTACGACGATAAGATTCCACATCGTCTTTATCCAAAACCATGGAGGGCATTTCATCTTTACTATTATCGTTCGACATAAACTCGTATACATCCTCTAGCGAATTACAACTGGCTCGATTATAACGTTGATTCAAGATAAATTACCAAGTCAGTATTGATTATGAGCTTGATTTAACGAAAATTTAGGCTCGATGACATGGTTAGCAACAAATTCTTGAGGCAAAGAACGATGCAGTTGATGCATTTGCACGCTCAAAAGGAAAGGGTGTGGCTATTTGGAGTGTTGGTAAGAACGTTGACGACAGAAAAATACTGGTCGTAAAGAATAAAACACCGCCTTAGATTTGGTTGACTTCAAATGTAAGGCGATGTGCGATATAGCTTATGTTGATTAAATACGTTACTGCAAATTCCGATTAAAAGCTGTAAGTAACGCCTACAGAAGCCGTACGCGATTTGTTAGGGCGAGCACCGTAAGGTTGACGGCTGACAATGTCTTCTTGGTCGGTTAGGTTTTCGATACGAGCGAAAACACGTAAGTCGTTACTTACGTTGTACGAGCCAGATAGGTCAAGAATGAATGAACTGTCTGTCACCTCGAAACCGCCACACGAAGCACGAGTACAAACACCGTCTACATACACGGCATTTAGGTAAGTCGTCCATTTATCGCCTTCTAACCCTATGGTTATTTGCCCTTGGTTTTCTGGAATATAAGGAATACTGTCGCCCGCACTAACGTCACCAAAAAAGTCAGTGCCTGAAATGTCCGTATCAAATTCACTGTCGATGTAGCTGTAGGTTATATTGAATGGAATGCGCACGCCGTTGAATTGGCCTAATTCAGTTTTCAGTAAGAATTCAATGCCTTGTACGGTAGCTGCATCCCCATTGAACGCGTCACCTATTTCACAATTACTGCCAGAAGATGCAGTACACACACCTACGATGTTGTCGTAGTCACTTAAAAAGTAGACTAGCTCTGCGTTCAAAGCGTTATTGTTGTAACGAAAGCCTAATTCGTAGTTAACCGCTTCTTCTTCTTTCGCACCTGGGGAGTTACTTGGTGCAGTGAATCCTTTATGAGCACCGGCAATCAAGTTTAAGTTGCCATCTACTTTGTACAGCACGCCTAAGCCAGGTAATAAGACTGTGGTGTCATTTTCTCTGTCGTCACGAAATACTCGTTCAGCGCCATTCGTGTAACGAGTGCGGCTTTGGCTGATATCTTCGAAGCGTAGACCTGGCGTGAAAACCCAATCACCGAGCTCGATCCGATCGTAAACGTGCAGCGCTAATGCATCTGCATCCTGTACTCGATTGCCCGCGTTGCCAAGCTCACCTAAATCACTTAATAACAATTGGCCGTCTACTTGCTGATACGTACTGTTACGCTGTAGGCGGTCCTCTTCATCTTCGTGTAGGCGCACACCCATCTCAATATGGTGCTTGGCTTCACCAAATTGCTTATTCCAGTTCAAACCAAACTGGATACCACGTGAAAAATACTCTCGGCTGTTAGAGCGCAATTGAATACTCCCGATGTCGGTGTCTACGCTGCCATCTAAGATACCTTGAAGCATAGCGACACTGGTATCACCAATTGACTCATTGTTATTGATAGCGTTGACGACATCTGACCAACTGGTACGCGAGAAGTCTTGGGCGTTTTCGCTACCGTCTAAGTCAATGCCTTCGGTTTTAAACCAATCACGTTCGTGGGTATTGTTATAGGCAACTGCCGTGAAGTGTAAGTCTTTATTGATTTCAAACGCATAATTCAACATCACTTGTGTATGTTCTGTGCTGATGTTGTCTAGGGCCGATAAGCCGTAGCGACGCTGTGCATTGTTGGCAAAATCAGCATCCGTCAAACCTAAGTAGCTTTGCTCTGAATCTTGTTCTGTGTACTGCAGTTTAAGCTCTACACTATGGCGTGAATCTCTTGGTGAATAGGCAAGTTTCATGGTGACATCGGTCACATCTAAACCTGTGTCGTTGCTGCTGCGGTCAATATCTTGAAAACCATCGGATTGCCATTGGTGCGCTTCAAGTAAATAACCGAAGCCACTGTCATTCTGACCGCCTATTGTGGCATGGGCACGATAGGTCGCATCTTGACCTGCCTCCAATGTGACTTGTCCGCTTTGAGTGCTAGGGATAGGTGTTGAAATCATATTGATTGCCCCGCCTATAGTATAGGGCCCTTGGGTAATCGCCGCAGGGCCTTTAACAACTTCAAAAGCGCTCATTCTCCCAGCGGTAGGGAAGTAATACGCTGAAGGGGCAGAGTAGGGTGCAGGAGCTATCAAAACGTTGTCTTCTAATAACGTAATACGGCCACTTCGCTCAGTCGCTACACCGCGGATACTGATGTTTGGGCGTAAGCCGTAACCGTCTTCTACTTGCAAAGACACACCCGGCGCTTGCCTAATAATGCGTTGAATATCTGTGTAGGCGAACTTCTCTAAGTCTTGCTCACCAATGTACTGAGCCGCACCTGTGGCTTCCTGGACCTTAAGTTGATTGCCGTAAATAGTAACGGTGTCAATTGCATTATTGTTCTGTGTTTCTTGTGCAACTGAGGTAAACATTGTGGTTGCGACAGCGGTAGCGAGTAGCGTTCTTTTCATTTTAGTTTAGGTATCCGTTACTTTTGTGTTGATTGTGTGTCAAGCATGTTAAAAGGCGCGAAGATAATATGTAAAGAGAAAGGGTAATGCAAACTATTATCAATAACTTGCAAGCGGGATGAGCAGCATTCGGTATGAGCGAATAGTGATATATATCGCAGAAACTTTACTGCTAAAGAGACGTGTTGTTTAAATGTTCAAATGAAGTGAATTAACTATGTTTCGTGATAATTTTGTGACGATTAAGATTATCATCCAGCACACTCAGTTTTCTTGCTTCAAGTTCAGTCGTTGAAATAACCGGCTCTGCCGGACACGCATCTACGCTTTACATCAATCGCAGTTATTTCTTTCGAAATAAGAAGGCCAGAGCCGCTTCCACTTATGTTGTTTTTAGCTATATTGCGAGATTTTGTCCGGGCGTGCCTAGGTTTAAATTGTCTATTTTGATATTAAATTAGCTGATTAGGAGCTTAATCTCTTGTTTGTTTCCCTCCCATTTGGGTAAGAAAATTCTATGCGGTTCGCGTCAATACTGAGCAGCGACTATGCTTATCGTAGTAATCATTTAGTAAAGGTTACTGATAAACATTAATTATTTTTAAAAGGAAATTCTAATGACTAATGGAAATGAAAAAGATGTTGAATCCCCCTTAGCCTACGATCAAGTGGCTAAATTTTTTGCTAGAAGTTCGAAAGGTAACATTCCCAAGGAGCTGCAGTCGATGCTCCTGCCTGAGTTAAAGAGTTACAAACTGAAGAGCGTCGAGCATAAAAGTATCCAAGATGCTGACAATAAACCAACCATCCCAATGATACCTAAGTGGTTCGGCACCAGCCCAAAGCCTTGCAAAGCAAAGCTAGCTAAGCCCACGCGGGTATCTCTCAATGGCAAAGACTTATCGCCATTAACGGTTTTTAACGCAGAAGACCGCAGAATATACAATGACACGAGCTATCCATGGGGAACCATTTGTAAAGTCGTTACTTCAGCTGGGAGTGGGTCTGGCGTTATTGTAGGTCCTCGCCATGTGTTAACGGCAAGTCACGTAGTTGATTGGAGTTCAAATGGGGCTGGCACGGTTGAAGTACATAGGTCTGCCGGCTCTCTTAGAGCAAGCACATCTATATCAAGAGTTTGGTTTTACACCAAAATTACTGGACGTACTGTCAGTTGGTTTGAGGTTGATGAAGATTATGCCGTGTTAGTGACGAGTGATAGGATCGGTGATTTATTTGGTTGGATGGGAACTCGGACATACAACAGTTCATGGGATGGCGAACCCTATTGGTTCAACATCGGTTATCCTGGAAGTATAGGCGGTGCATTGCGCCCAACTTATCAAAGGGATAAGAAACTTGATGAGCCTTGGTATGATCTCGGCCCAGGTAGATCGATGAGCACCCACGCGGATTTAACACCTGGTAACTCGGGTGGGCCTATGTTTGCATTTTGGAACGATGGGCCATATGTCGTTGCCGTTGCATCAGCGGAAGCATCTGATGAAAACTGGTGCTCGGGAGGTTCTTGGATGACAAATCTCGTGCGTCACGCTAGAGAACAAGACGCATAAACGTCATGCTTAGGGGCACAAGCCCCTGAGCATATTTGAACAAAGTGGTCTGTTCGCTATTTACCCACCTAATTCAATTCACACATCGCCAGTTATGCTTCCCAAAACATGCTTATGGGCATACATCCAGTAAAAAGAAGGTTTCTAAATAGATAAAGCCAGTTGTAAGATAAATGGGTTGCTATTTAGGAAGCGAATTGTCGTGAGAAATTTTGGCGGCAAAAAGTGATTCAATCTCAAACTAATTTGGTATCCCCACCTGGAATCGAACCAAGATCTAGCCCTTAGGAGGGGCTCGTTTTATCCATTAAACTACGGGGACGCCGTTCAAGTGCAGCTATTATTGCCCAGCACCACTCATATTGAAAGGGCTACTGACGTGCAACGAAATCGTTTGGCTGAATGTTAGCCAGTGGGGCACTTGAGGTCGACGTTAACACTGCGGTTTCATTGTATACTTGCATCACTTTTACTTGATTTGGATGAAGCTGTAATTGTTGATGAAGGTTACCGATGGCATCCACAAATTGGGCATGTTTGAAAAGGGTTAACTCGTCACCAATCTGTACACCATCTTGTTTGCCAATGTTAATGGTGAGTTGCTCGTTACTGACCTGTAAAACACGAGCATAAGTAGGTAGGCAGTCTAAGGCTTCATCTATTAATGACGCTTGTTCGGTAATGGTTGCTGTCACGGCTTGACCAAATTGCGACTGCCATAACTGCCGACTGGATGGGCTGACCTGTTGGTGTAGTTCGAATTCCCACGGCGTGTTAATAGCCATGCGTTCTTGCTTGAGTAAAGAAGCGTTGTTGCCGTCGTATAGAGATAGCTCTAAACGAAAATTCCGAGACAATGGCGCGTCCTGCCAAAATAGCAGCGCGTTACGGGACGAGCGCTCTACGGATAACTCGGTGATTTCCCCAATCAATACATATTGATTATCAGTTTGACGAGCAAGCGTGATGATATCGCTTTGTATGTCAGGGCTTTGTGGTGATAAATAGTAAGGTTGACGCTGAGTCATGCGGGCGAAACGACTGGTCTGGTTAAACTGTTGTTCAAAGAGCTCACTGACCGTTTGGCCAAATTCTGTTAACCCACCAGTGATACCTTGCTGGCGGTCTCGAATAGGGAACCAAGTGCTGACCAAGCGCTTTTTATACTGCGCTGCATCACATTGTGTTCTTTGGGCAAAGATGTCTGCGCGAATGACGATGGTCACATAATCATCGTGGTAAGTTTCACTGATCAAAGCTAAGTCATTGACCTCACCGCCACTGCGGATTTCGAACCGGTCATTTTCTAGTAAGCCATTTGACATCGCCTGTACACTGGTAATGGATGCGCCCGCAAACATCAATGCCTGTTTGACGGCCTCTTGAGTGGCCTGTTTTTTGGCTAAGGCCTTATTGCCGTTATTGATAACTGCTTGGCCCGTCGCCTCGAACCACGCTGCATTGGTTGGTATTGGCACAAAGATGAGTACCCATAAAACCCAGATTAATAAGACGGTTAGCATGTCGCCTAGCTTTGGCATAGTGTGGCTCGCTTGTGATGATGGCTAAGGGGGTGCTTTCACTCTTTGAAAAATGACGAAATAGAATATTGAACTGTCAATTTCCCCAATATATTTAAATAAAGCATTTTTTGTACCTAAATTAAGCAGTTTTGAAAAGTGTCATTGGTTATCTCTCTTTCGTCATACATTAGTAAATAAGGTGTGGTTCTTGCTTGCTCTTGCTACTACTTATCAGGTTACAACTATGAATGACCATAAATGCACTTACCTAGAGGTGCAGGTCCGTCATCACTGGAATGATTATGAAGAGATTAAGTATGACTTTATTGGGCTTGAGCCTAATGCTTGGTGGCTGCTCATCAGTCTTTGATAAACAAGTTGAATGGGAAGTGGTGGAGCCGCAAGATTACCCAGTGCTATCAGCCATCGGTTATGCGCCAATTAAAGGACAACGTGGCAATTCAGACTCCACAAAAATGTTAATGGCGATCAAGGCCTCGAAACTTGATGCGTACCGCGAGCTCACAGAGCAAGTGTATGGCCAAAAAGTTGACGGCAGCCAAACGTTATCCAATTTTTTGTTGTCAGATGAGCGCTTGTCGAGCTCAGTTCAAGGAGTTATTCGCGGTGCTCGCGTTATTAAAAGCTACCCGGTGGGTGACGATCTGTATGCAACAGAACTAGAGTTAGATTTTAAACGTGTTTATGACATTTACCTTTCAACGGCGCGGCCAAAACGAGTAAAGGATGTACATTACTATTAGAAGTAAGGTTAGCACTAAGATACGGGTGCGACGAGCTACTTAAATTGGCTAGGCGGCAATAGGTTGCCGTGAATGAATGTTAGATGTGCAGTTTTTTAAGGTAAATTGCTTGATGACAAATTAGTTATATCAGAGTCTGACTCTTTTCGTTTTTACACTGTTATAAAACGGTGTAGAAGAAAAGAGCGTGTTAATATCGTTATTGAAAGAGCTATTAATAACCCTTGTTTAGAGTAATTCTATAAAAAGCAGCGCTAACGAAGTTAATAACAGCGCTTAACTAAATGACGCGCAATTTAAGCGCTTATCCCTCTACCACTTTTGCCGCCTCGTGCTTTGCCGCTTTTATCGTAGGTCATAGATTCTTTGGCGCGAGACTCAAGTAGCAATGTGCGTAAATGTTCTAGTCGGAGTTGACCTTGTTCAACCGCTGTCTGATTTATTTTTGTGCGATATTCACATTCCGACACTAGCTGTTTTGCGCGCTCAAACATGGCTGTAATTTCTTCGCCAGTTCGTTCTTCTTCAGAGGTAACGTCAAAAGATCGACTGATAGCGTCGTCCTGCTCTTGAATATAAGTGAGCAAGTCTTCTTTTTTCTTGAGTAGATTGATGAGGGCTTCAGCGTCTCTGGTGCTAATGAGGTGTAGCTCAGAGTCAAGCACTTGAATGAGGTTTTCTAGATGGTCGAACTGTTTCGTTATTGCTTTTATTAACTCTGACATTCTTTTTGCCCTTTTTTAGTAGGCAATCATTATGCTGCCGATACTAGTTTCTGCCAAATATTTCTGATTCTTGCAATGCAATATTTTTCGCTAAACTATCAGGATTTACACTGTACTCGCCACTTTGAATCGCTTTCTTTAAACGATCAACTTTTTCCTGATTCACTGGCGCTTCGGCGCTTTTCTTCTGCACTTGGGCTAATTGCTGTGCAGATTGAGTTAACGAAACAGAATCTTGGCGCACAGGTTGCGAAGACGTGCTCTTTACAGCAGCTTCATTCGCTTGTTGGTTTTGCGTTTGTTGTTGATTAACTTTTTGGTTATCAATAACTTGCTTTTGACCATTGTTGTTAATGTTGTTAATAGACATAATGACTACCTGACCTTTTTAAACTTTCCTCAAATATTGTATCGGCAGCCTAGGGCATATCTTTAGGATGACTTACACAATTTTTGCATTATTTGCGTTCTTAAAACTCGCTACCTCGCTGCTTTGGTTTATATGCCGACAACGACTTCACTGGTACTCGCAACGCGTGCATTGATTTGCTTTTTCGAACGGCTATTCGTCACGCTTATGGTGTCACCAATATTGCCATCTTGCATCGCTACGCCCGTTGCTTTAACTTGCATCATGGAATTTGAAGCATTGATAATAATTGTATCACCCTTACACACGAAACATAAATTATTAGGTGTAATGGGTTGCCCGGGTCTAACGCGACGTTTGATGCGTGCACCCATCACATCATCCACATTTGAAAAAGTAGTGCGTCTAAGAAGCGCACGGTTCATGTTGATTAGCTCGATGTTACTTTGATTCAATATAGTGCCAGGACTGACAGCGTTAGAAATAACCACAACCGGCTGCATTTGTTTCACATTGACCATTAAATACATGTACCAATTAGTTGAACTGCACAGCGCTTTCACCGCTACATTGCTCTGTTGGAGTGATTCCAAACTGGCACTGTATACAATTGGAGTGGGGCACGATGGCAAGTTTACTCTTTGATCAATGTCGGCAGTGCTAATGTTAAGCTGGGTATTAGCCGATGAACTGATTTGGGACGATACATACTGTTCAGCGCCTTCAATCAGTTGTGCTGAACGTGCTTGATGGGTATTTGTACTCGCAAAGCCTGCAGTATGAATGAACGGCAGTATGGTAATGGCGGCAAACACCTTATAAATAACGTTATTATTCATTTTCACTTGAGACCAATTTGTCTATGCTTAGGCAAATACAGACTGTGCACAGCGTCAAAAAATAGACGATTTAGCACAATAAGCGAAGTACTTGCCGCGATATAGGGTTGAAAGCAACTATTACGCCGATTTTTATTTTTTATGGAGTTTTACATGTCTGAAATAATGAATTCAGTTAACCAGCGAACCCAATTGGTTGGGCAAAATCGCTTAGAGTTATTGCTATTCAGATTAAATGGGCGGCAGAAATTTGGTATTAATGTGTTTAAAGTACGAGAAGTACTGCAATGCCCCAAATTAACCTCTATTCCAAAATTAAATTCCTACGTGCGCGGTATAGCGCACATTCGTGGGCAAACAATATCAGTCATTGATATGAGCATGGCCACTGGTGGCAAGCCAATCATTGACCTAAATTCTGCTTTTGTCGTTATCGCTGAATACAATAGCTCAGTGCAGGGCTTTTTAGTCGGCGCAGTAGAGCGCATCATTAATACCAATTGGGAGGCGATCATGCCGCCACCTAAAGGTAGCGGCCGCGCGAGTTACTTGACTGCGGTGACAGAGTTCGAAGAAGAGTTAATTGAGATCTTGGACGTTGAGAAAATTCTAAATGAAATTTCACCTATCAGTACTGACGTGAGCGATGACGTATCGAGTATTTCGGTTGAAAACAAACGTGAGAAGATTATTTTTATTGCTGATGATTCTTCTGTAGCGAGAAACCAGGTCAAAAAAGCTCTATCCACATTAGGACTAGAAATAGAAATGGCTAAAAATGGTTTAGAAGCTTTGAATCGTTTAAAAGAGCTGGCGGAGGAAACAGGCAACATCACAGACAAGGTGGGTATTTTAGTCTCTGATATTGAAATGCCTGAAATGGACGGCTATACCCTAACTGCTGAGATCAAAAACAATCCGGCTTTACAAGATTTGCACGTTGTATTGCATACATCTTTAAGCGGAGTGTTTAACCAGGCGATGGTGCAAAAGGTTGGAGCCGATGATTTTATCGCTAAGTTTCATCCCGACGAACTGGTGACCTCTGTGCAAAAATGGTTTGATAACAAATAACTGTCTAGGAAAGCGATTGACCAGTAATACACTTGATGCACAAGAATACAGTTTATTTTGCCGTTATTTGGAGAATCGATGTGGCATCGTGCTGGGGGATAACAAGCAATATCTGGTAAACAGTCGGTTGTCACCACTAGTTGCAAAATTTAAGCAAAAATCCCTGTCGGAACTGATCAAGCGGACCATCGCCAATCACGATGTGGCATTAATAAATGCAGTGATCAATGCCATGACCACAAATGAAACACTGTGGTTCCGCGATGGTTACCCCTTTGAAACGCTGCAAAATACCCTATTTCCCTCACTATCAAAGACCGGTAAACCGATTAAAATTTGGAGTGCAGCTTGCTCCTCTGGACAAGAGGCTTATTCAATCGCTATGGCTGTACGTGAATATCAAGCTAGGTATTCAAACGCGTTTTCGGCGGGTATAGATATCGTCGCAACCGATATTTCAAGTGATATGTTAACGTTAGCAAAAGCAGCACAATACGATAATTTATCACTATCTCGAGGGTTGTCAGATGAACGTCGAGGGCGGTTTTTTGACGCATGCGTCGGTGGTAACAGCAGTGTTTTAAAGCAAAGTGTGCGCAGTTTAGTCACGTTTAAACCCATCAATTTACTGACTCCCTTCTCAAGCGTCACACGCTACGACGTTGTATTTTGCCGCAATGTACTGATTTACTTCTCGGCAAATGCCAAGGCGTCGATACTGCAAAAAATTGCCGCTTGCCTGCAACCACAAGGTGTTCTTTTTGTTGGCGCATCGGAGTCAATGTCGGGTATTTCCAATGATTTCGTTATGAATCGTAGCGGTAGCGGTTTGTATTACGTTAAAAAAAGTTAACAATTTCAATTTGTTAGCTATCCCTCCTCTAACTGTCAATTCTTTTATGGCATAGCTATTGCTTTACTCCTGACGAATGAGGAGTAAAGCGAATGGCAATCAGTTTAGATAAGTTAATGGGATTCACCCACAAGGCGGTTCAAGTACGTACTGAACGTATGGAAGTGCTGGCTGGCAACTTGGCCAATGCCAATACGCCCGGTTACAAAGCGCGAGACATTAACTTTCAAGACGCTATGCGCAGCGCCCAAAATGGTCGTAATCAAAACCTTACCCGCACTCACGAAAATCATATTAAAGGCCATATGCAAGGATCAGGGGAGATGCAGTTCCGCATCAATAATCAACCTGATACCGGCGATGGCAATAACGTTGATGTACAAGTCGAACGGAATGCGTTTCTAGATAATGGTTTACGTTATCAGGCGAGTGTCGAGTTTCTCAACGGTAAAATTAAAGGCATGAAGAAAGCCATCGGCGGAGGTCAAAACTAATGAGTTTATTTAACGTAATGGATATTGCCAGCACAGGCATGAGTGCTCAAAGCGTTCGTTTAAACACGACGGCAAGTAATGTGGCAAATGCGAATTCCGTTAGTAGCAGCTATGACCAAACCTATAAGGCGCGTCACCCTGTATTTGCTGCCGAATTACAACGTGCATCTCAAGATCAGAATGCGGGTACAGGTGTGCAAGTTATGGGAATTGTAGAGAGCGATGCTCCCCTTCAAATCGAATACAGCCCAGGTCACCCGATGGCTGATGAAAATGGCTACATATATAAGCCAAATGTGAACATAGTGGAAGAAATGGCAGACATGATGTCAGCGTCTAAAGCTTATGAAACAAATGTTCAAGTAGCAGACACTACTAAACGTTTGTTCAGGAATGTGCTGCGCTTAGGCCAAGGCAGCTAATCGTTCGCGGACCGAATAATTTCGAGGAATTGACGTGGATACATTAATTAAGAACGGCTTAAACAGTGACCTTTATTGGCAACCTGAAACGGTTCCCGTCGCTGATGAAAGCAATCAAAATTTGTCACAAGAAGATTTTTTCTCCTTGCTGACTGAACAATTGGCCAACCAGGACCCTAGTAAGCCGGTTGACAACGATCAGATGGTGGCGCAGATGACAAGCTTCACTATGGCCGATGGTATCAGCCAGCTCAACGAGAAATTTGAAACCTTCGCCACGTCCATGACTTCAAACCAAGCATTGCAAGCGTCTAGCCTGATTGGTCAACAAGTACTATTGCAGGGTGATGTGGCACACATGGCCAGCGAAGGTCAGGGGGTATCCGGGGTTGTGATTAACGATTCCACTACACTTAATACCAAAATTACGATTGAGAACGAATCGGGTAGTATCGTCAAGACTCTTGATATCGGTACGCAGCCTGTTGGCAATATTCAATTCAACTGGGACGGAAAAGATGCTGCTGGCAATTTTATGCCTCCTGGCAATTATGTGGTCAAAGCGCAAGGTAATGTGTCGGGCGAGCCCCAGCAACTCGTTACAGCAGTCAATCGACACGTTGATAGCGTCAGCTTAGCTGGCAGTAGTCAAGGTGTCATATTAAATCTAGATGGTGATGTCAGCGTCAAGCTCGACGACGTCATTCAACTTGGTGGTTAACAGGAGAACTTAACATGTCTTTTAATATTGCATTGAGTGGCGTTTCCGCTGCGCAAAGAGACTTAGATACAACGGCAAACAACATTGCTAACGTGAATACGGTTGGTTTTAAAGAATCCCGAGCAGAGTTTGGCGATGTATATGCATCATCACTGTTAGCGGGCGGTAAAACTAAGGTAGGTGACGGCGTAATTACCCAGGAAGTCGCTCAGCAATTTTCCCAAGGTAGTCTGCAGTTTACTAATAACTCACTTGATTTAGCGGTGACAGGCAATGGCTTCTTTGCCACCATCCCAGAAATTGACTCTCGAGAGTTTTCATTTACGCGAGCTGGTATGTTCAAGCTGGATGCTGAAAACTTCGTAGTCAACTCCAATGGTGATAACTTGCTTGGTTTCCCTGTGAACCCTGATGGGACATCATCTTCAGTAGCATTAAGTACAACCCAAGCCGTTCGTATCCCTGACTCATCCGGCTCTCCGCAGCCTACGTCAGAAGTATCATTAAAGATGAATTTACCCGCAGGGGACGATGCTGTCGATTTAGATTTATTTAATCCTGACGATCCACTGACTTATAACGCGGCAACTTCAGTGACTGTGTTCGACTCATTGGGTGATAGTCATGTTATGACTTACTACTTCATGAAGGATCAAGCTGCCACCAATGAGTGGGTGGTTACTACTTATATGGATGATATTGCATTAAATACCGAAGGCGATACGCCAGGCGTTCCACCTATTACTGGGCCAAATGTAGTCGGAGAAACCACTGGCTCCCCGGTCGCTGGATATAGAATGACCTTTAGCGCTGGTGGTGATTTTACCAGTATTGCCAATGCCGATGGCACGAGTAGTGCTACGGGCGATATCACCTCTGTCGCATTAGGCGGAACAATTTTAGCTAATGGTTCTGACCCTTCGCAAACCATCACCACTAATTTTGCTTTCGACCCAGGTAATGCTACCCCTGATGAACCAACCCAGTTTGCTTCCGCGTTTGAAGTGACTTCACTCGAGCAGGATGGACTGGCAGTAGGCCGGTTGACTGGTATCGATATCGGTGCGGACGGTCTTGTTCGTGCAACCTATTCAAACGGTACATCTGAGCCAATCATTCGTGTTGCGCTAGTGCGTTTTGCTAATGACCAAGGTTTGACGCAGCAAAGTAATACCCAGTGGCAAGAAAGTATCCTATCCGGTGAAGCACTTGCCGGTGAGGCAACAACTGGTACTTTTGGTGACATCAACTCATCCGCATTAGAGCAGGCAAACGTGAACTTGACCACTGAGCTAATTGACTTGATTATCGCTCAACGGAACTTCCAAGCGAACTCTCGAGCGCTCGAAGTTAACAACCAGCTTAACCAGACTATCTTGAATATTCGTTAATAAATTCAATATATTAATACTAAAAGGCCGCAATTTGTGGCCTTTTTCATATCGAAGTAAAGCCCGCTATACACTTCTTCACAGCTTCAACTTTTGTCTATTTAAAACTTGTTCGTCGATGAATGGCATCTTATTTGCAGCGTTCTTATTAAGTTCACTTTTCGTCAAGAAGTTGTCATGGATAAATTGCTTTATATTGCAGCCAGTGGTGCTAAACAAGATCTTCTTGGTACCGCTGTTCGTGCAAATAACCTTGCTAATACGCAGACCACTGGTTTCCGCGCCCAGTTAGAGCAGGCGCGCAGCATGCCGGCATTTGGTGAAGGGCTACCAACTCGAGTATTTTCCATGACAGAGAACCCTGCCAATAATTTTGAAGGCGGGGCGATGATCCAAACAGAGCGTGAGTTGGATGTAGCGATCCAAGGAGAGGGCTGGTTATCGGTCCTCGATGCTAATGGAGCTGAAGCATACAGTCGCAACGGTAGCTTACAGATCAGTGCTGATGGTCAACTTCAGGATTCTTCTGGTAATTCTATTTTGGGAGAGTTTGGTCCCGTTTTTTTACCTATCCCTTTGTCGAATATTAACATTGCCGGTGACGGAACCATCTCTGTACGACCTCAAGGGGCGCCAGAAACCGTGCTTGAAGAAGTAGGGCGATTGAAATTGGTAAACCCAGCTTTAGACAATATTGAAAGGGGAAATGATGGCTTGTTTCGCCAGAAAGACGGTGAGTTGGCGCAGTTTGATCCAACGGTCAGTATACGCAACGGCATGTTAGAAGGCAGTAATGTGAACCCTGTAGAAGAAATGGTCGACATGATCAGCCTGCAGCGCCATTACGAGATGCAAATTAAATTCATGAAAGAAGCCAGTGATCTTGATTCAAGAGCGAATCAATTGCTGCGTATTATCTAATCATGATTGAAAACGACTTAGCGCTAGCGAGCTTAAGATAATTTTAAAGAGGAGGTGACCTATGCACCCAGCATTATGGATCAGCAAAACCGGACTCGACGCAGCACAAACTGATGTGGCTGTTATTTCGAACAACTTGGCCAACGCCAGTACCGTTGGTTTTAAGAAAGACAGGGCGATTTTCGAAGATTTGCTTTATCAAAATATTAACCAGCCTGGCGGTCGCTCATCAGCCGATACTGAACTGCCTTCGGGTTTGATGCTTGGCGCAGGTAGCAAAGTGGTTGCCACGCAAAAGGCCCATACTCAGGGAAATATGCTGACCACAGAAAATGCACTGGATATGTCGATTCAAGGGCGCGGCTTTTTCGAGATACAGCAGCCAGATGGCAGTATTGCTTATACCCGAAACGGTCAGTTTACACTTAATGATGAGGGGCAAATCGTCACCCCAGGGGCCGGTTTTTTACTCCAGCCTAATATCACTGTGCCCGAAGATGCTCAGCAAATTACGATTTCTCAAGACGGGGAGGTATCCGCTTCTATTCGTGGTCAGGCTGACCCACAAGTGCTAGGGCAAATCAGTCTTTCTGATTTCGTTAATATGACGGGCTTACAGCCTATCGGTCAGAATTTATATGTGGAAACGGCAACCAGCGGCGCGCCAATTCAAGGCGTGCCTGGCCTTGAAGGGTTAGGCACGGTTGTTCAGGGAGCACTGGAAACATCTAACGTTAACGTGACAGAAGAGCTGGTGAATTTGATTGAAAGCCAGCGCCTTTACGAGATGAACTCTAAAGTGATTTCGGCCGTGGATTCGATGTTAGGTCAGGTCATTCAACAACTTTAATGGTTAATATTATGAAAGCCTTATATGTCATTGGATTAAGTGGATTACTCGGCGCATGCCAGAGCACGCCCGAGCCGGATATCATGCCGAACGACCCTTACTATGCACCTATTACGGCTGATTTGCCGCGGCAGAAAATTGCCGAAGACGGCTCAATTTTTCAGGCTGACATGGCCAATAGTTTGTACTCTGACGTAAAAGCTCGTCGCGTAGGCGACATTATAACGGTAAGCCTAGAAGAGAATACCAGCGCAACTAAATCAGCAGGAACAACCACCTCTAAAGAGTCGGCTCTGGATGTAAACCCTATTGTTGGTTTAGGCGGGAACGCCGTTAATATTGGCTCTCAGTCAATTCAACTTGGTGTAGACAGCTCAAATGAATTTACTGGGGATGCGTCAGCGAACCAAAGTAATAACCTAAGCGGCGATATTTCTGTCACCGTGATGAAAGTTTTCCCCAATCAAAACTTATTAGTGCGCGGTGAAAAATGGTTAACGTTAAATAACGGTAACGAATATATCCGTCTAACAGGCGTCGTACGCCCAGCTGATATTAGTCCGACGAATGAAATAGTATCGACTAAAATTGCCAACGCTCGTATTCAGTACAGCGGCACAGGCACGTTTGCGTCAGCACAAAAAGAAGGTTGGCTGACCAAGTTCTTTTCTTCTGAGTACTGGCCTTTTTAGGCAGGAGCGGTATATGAAATTACTTCTATTCATTCTCATGGTATCGAGCATTATTATTGCTCCGGTGGGCCAGGCTCAACGCATAAAAGACTTAGCAAGTGTACAGGGCGTAAGAAGTAACCAACTGGTTGGATACGGTTTGGTGGTGGGTCTGCCTGGTACCGGTGAGCAAAGTCCGTTTACTGAACAAAGTTTTCGTACCATGTTGTCGAACTTCGGCATCAGCCTAGACAGCTCTCTAAAGCCTAAAATAAAGAACGTGGCTGCTGTGGCAGTTCACGCTGAATTGCCGCCTTTTTTAAAGCCAGGGCAAACGATTGACGTAACGGTGAGCTCTGTTGGTGAAGCGGCAAGTTTGCGCGGGGGGACATTACTGCAAACTTTTCTAAAAGGTCTTGATGGCAAAGTGTATGCCGTTGCCCAGGGAAGCATGGTAGTCAGTGGTTTTGGCGCTGAGGGAGCAGACGGTTCTAAAATTGTCGCCAACACGCCCACGGTTGGTCGTATCGCAAACGGTGCTCTGATAGAGCGCGCTGTGCCTAGCGGCTTCATGCAAAATGACTTTTTAACGCTCAATTTAAATTATCCGGATTTTTCAACAGCCAAGATCCTAGCCGATACCATTAATCAGCGTTTAGGCGCGGATCCCGATAAAGGATATGTGATTGCAACCCCTATTGATGCAGCATCGGTTCGCGTGTCAGCCCCCCGAGATGTAGGTCAGCGAGTGGGCTTTTTAGCTACTCTAGAAAACTTTGAATTTATGCCAGCTAAAGCACCCGCACGCATCGTTATTAACAGTCGCACAGGGACCATAGTGATTGGTCAAGACGTACGTCTGCTACCCGCGGCCATTACACACGGTGGGCTAACAGTGACGATCAGTGAAAATCAGCAGGTAACACAACCTAACCCCTTAGGGCAGGGAGATACAGTCGTTACAGACCAGTCCATTATTGATGTGAATCTAGACGACACTCGCATGTTTAAGTTTGATCCAGGCGTGACGTTGGACCAACTAGTGCGCGCAGTAAATGAAGTAGGTGCAGCCCCTGGGGATTTGATGGCAATACTTGAAGCACTAAGTGAGGCAGGTGCCTTACAAGGCGAGCTGGTCGTAATTTAGCGTGATTAACCGGGCCGAGGCATAGTCGATGGATAACATAGACAACAGCATAAAGTTTCAAGGTCAATTTGATATGTCGCGCAATGCGAATGACATTCAAGGCTTAGACAAACTGCGCAGAGCAGCACAAAGCGGCGATGATGCGGCTCTGCAAGAGGCCGCGAAGCAGTTCGAGGCTATTTTTGTGCAAATGATGCTCAAGTCTATGCGAAAAGCTCAAGATGTTATGGCAGACAAAGACAGCCCATTTAACTCTGAACAAGTTAAGTTTTATCGCGATATGCACGATCAGCAGTTAGCGACAGATATGTCGAATAACGGCAGTATCGGCTTGGCCGACATTATCGTAAAACAGTTAAGCAAAGGCGGGAATGGATTCACACCCTCAAGTGTTATTCGAAATGATGGCAACCTGTCAGATATTAATCGTCACAGTGCACAAAGCATTCATCAGGCGCAACAAATAGCGCTACCCGAACAACGCCTGCCTGAGACCGCAGCATCCAATGCAGGTTACAAAGATGCCGCTTTTAGTGATCAGAACGAATTTTTGGATGCGCTCTATCCTGTTGCTCAGCAAGTGGCAAAAGAACTAGGCATCGAGCCCAAAGCATTATTGGCCCAAGCAGCGGTGGAAACTGGCTGGGGACAATACATGATGCACACTGAGAAAGGCAATACCCACAACTTGTTTGGGATTAAAGCGGGCAATGGCTGGCAAGGTGACACTGTAAAGGTGAACACTATTGAGTTTGAACAAGGGCTTGCAGCGCCGAAAAAAGCCGAATTTAGAGCTTACAATTCCTTCGATGATGCGATGCAAGACTATGCGTCATTTGTAAAAGACAACCCGAGATACAAGCAAGCGCTGCAAAATACTGGCGATCCTAAACGCTACTTCGACGAATTGCAGCAAGCGGGTTATGCCACCGACCCAACGTATGCGCAGAAAGTTATTTCCGTTCTAAACAGCGGCTCACTGAATAATTATCAACCATGAACAACATCAGTTTGCGGAGTATAAATCATGATTAGAACGGCGGATCTGCTCTCTATCGCCCGCTCTGGTGTGGAGGCAAGTAATCAATTACTCAGTACCACAGGTAATAATATAGCCAATGTGAACACCGAAGGTTATGTTCGTGAGCGAACAAACTTCGTAGCTGAGTTAACCGGAGGTGTTGGCCAATTCACTACTGAGCGAGTAATGAACACGTTTGCTCAGAACCAGCTGCGCCGAGACACCACCAATCTTGCTGAGCATGAAGCTTATTGGAGCAAAACGGCTGTTTTAGATAATGTTTTCGCCAGCGAAGCAAATAGCATTTCAAGTAGTATGAGCCGTTTTTTTGCATCTCTGCAAACGGCTAATGATGATCCGACAAATATGTCTGCTCGACAATTGGTGTTGGGCGATGCCGAGTCAATGCTTGGCCAGATGGGCACATTATCGACCTTTATGGCTGAGAAAGAGAGGGAAGTTAATTTTGAGTTTACCTCCTCATTAAATAAAGTGAATTCTTTAGTCGAATCTATTGCCTCATTTAATGAGTCTATTCGAATCGCTCAAGCTAATAATCGTCACGATGAGCCTGGTGCGCTGATGAATCAAAGAGATAATGCGGTGCTGGAATTAAGCAGTCTGGTGTCGATTGAGACCCGAAACAGTTCAAACAATGATGGCTCCATCATGATTAACCTCACCTCAGGTGAGTCACTTGTAATGCAAGACGGCACGTTTAGTGTTTTTGAAGTGAGTAACAGTGCAGATTTGAACTATAAATCGTTACAGCTGACCAGTAATGGCAAACCAACCTCTTTAAACTTAGCGGAAACCGAGCTAGGAGGGACGATTGGTGGGTTATTTCGCTATCGTGACGAGGTATTGGAGCCTAGTCGCCGAGAGCTAGGGCAAATCGCTTTAGCGGTAACCGAAGCTGTGAATACGCAAAACCGGGCGGGTATGGATTATGACCAGCAATTGGGAGGCGAGATTTTTACACGCCCTATCACCACGGCGCTGAACTATCCAGGCAATGCTGATAGCACTTCTATCGTTAATGGCCGTATTTCAAAAGGCGGTGCCAGTGAAATTACCAGCGCTGATTACCGAGTTACCGTTGACGGAGTCACGGCGGGGGTGCCGCCAACTGTAGATGTCACCGTTGAATTACTGAACCTAGATGGCTCAGCTGTGACCGATGTGAACGGTGCGGCTCTTACTCAGACTTATACAGGGTTAACTGCACAAAGTGGCGAGTATAATGAAATCTTTGGGGGTATCGAGTTAGAGTTTTCAAAAGGCACTGGTTACACGGTAGGCGATCAGTTCTTATTGCAACCGACCAAAGATGTGGCAGACAAAATCGAAGTGTTCACCACACGCCCAGAAGACTTAGCGTTAGCAAGCCCGATTAGAATAGAAGCCGGCGAAGATAATTTAGGCGGCTCAGAGCTCGTTTCAACAACAGTGACAAATACCTTTGTAGACACCGCACCTTTTGATTCACGCTCATCGGGTTTTGACGGGGCCGGAGGTATTCATGCGCCTGGCGCTGCGCCCGGTGGTGGAGTCGGTGCACCTGCAGCGGTGCGGTTTAACTCTGCCACTGAATATGAAGTGCTTGATAGCGCAGGTACTGTTATCACGACTGTGAGTGGTATTTCATCGATGGATAACCTTTTAGAGCAAGCTTCTGGCACGCCAGGGTGGCCCGCAGCATTTAGTGCACTTGATAATTACCCAGGTTACGATTTTACGTTGCAAGGGGAGCCGAAAGCGGGAGATACATTCTCTATCGGTTTCAACCAAAATGGGCTTAATGATAACCGTAATGGCTTAATCATGGCTAACCTGCAGAACGAGAACGGCATGCAACTCAATAATGCGGGATCTGGTGATCCGGTTAGTTTCCATGAAGCGTATGCCAATATTGTTGGCGATATAGGGCAAAAAGCAGCCAATGCGGATATTGCGGTCAAAGCAGGCGAGGCGCTAAAGCTACAATCAAAAGATTGGTATGACTCAGTGTCAGGTGTGAGTTTAGATGAAGAGGCGGCCAATTTAGTGCGCTTTCAGCAATCTTATGCGGCTTCAGCTCGCTTATTAAACACTGCGCAAGAGATGTTCGATACCATTTTGAGTATGGTGAGATAATGAAACACGTGAGGGGTTTATAATGCGAATTTCCACTGGTCAGTTATATGATAGAAGCATTCGTGCTGTACTAGATAATCAAGATGATTTGTCGGATGTTCAGCAGCAGCTATCTACCGGTAAAAAATTACTTCGACCGTCGGATGATCCCGTTGGTTCTGCTCAGGTGATACGTTTAACAGAAGAAATTGATTTAATTGCGCAATACAACAAGAACAACAACTTGCTGACCAACAGTATTGAACAAGAAGAAACTATACTCGGAAACGTAACCGACAATATTCAAAGAGCAAGGCAGCTCATGATTCAAGCGGGTAATGGCATATTGGATGTTAATGACCGTAATGCAATAAGCATAGAGATTGGACAAATTCGAGATCAAATATTTGATGCTATGAATAGCCAAAGTGCAAATGGTGAATATATTTTTGCTGGTTACCAATCTTCTACCCCTGCATTCAGTTATACCGCCGGGGCAGCTGGTAATAAGTACGTCTTTGAGGGGGACGAAGGGTTAAACGATATTCGCATTTCAAATACCTTTTCTTTAGCGATGAATAACTCTGGTCAAACGGTATTCGAAGATGTGTACGCAAGATTGGACAGCCAAATTACTTCCACAAGTGGTGTTGCATCGGCATCAACCAGAATAAGTGCTCAAAGCGAATTTGATCAGTTTCACAAACAAAATTACGACCCTGTTACCCCAGCGAATAATGAATATCAGATAAGTATTACGGGTGTCGATGAAGTGACTATTACCAATGTTGGTACTGGCACTGTGGTGGGCACGCAACCCTATACCAGTGGTGAGCCTTTCGAGTTTCAAGGGCAAGAGTTTACGATCGAAGGCGCTGTAGGCGATACCGTTAATTACACGCTACAAAAACCTGAAAAGAAAAATATTGCTGAAACTCTCAATGACTTTTACAACAGTCTCAGAGATGAAAATATTTCCGACGGAGATTATGAACAGGCAATTAGCGATGCCTTGATAGGTGTAGATAATAGCTTGACCAGTATCGCTGATTCAATATCGTTGCTCGGTGGGAAGCTCAATGTGGCGCAATCGGTATTTGCGTCAAACTTAGATCTCGAAATATCCAATAAAACGGCTAGAGCAAATATCGAAGATGTTGACTACGCAGAAGCGGTATCAGAACTAAGCAAACAAGAGACTGCTTTACAAGCGGCCCAAGCTACATTTGCAAAAGTGACAGGGTTATCGCTTTTCGATTACATCAGTTAAGCTCTAGTAGCTCAGGCCTGAACTGAAAGTTTTCGCATTCAGTTACAGCCTTAAAGTTTCAAACAGTGCTTTATCCGTTTAAAGCGCTATCTGAGCTAAATATATGTGCGCTTGTCGGTCTTGGTGTGATGAATAATAACTAACAAACACGGTATCTTTGCGTCTAACCATGCCGGGATAGCTATTATCCCCACTTGAAGGCAAAACCTTGAGCAGTGTGATTTTTGCGCTTTTAAGCTCTAGATTTAGTATCGCTGTCACGAATTTGCCTTTATATATTATCCTGCCTGCTAGTAGCGCATTGTGTTCATCGAGCTTTAGCATGTTAGGCCCACCTAAATAGAAGCCTAAATCAATCCAATGCCAATGTGCGTAAGGTGACTTACTTGTTCCAAACTGGGCACTATAAGTATCGCTGTCTCTACGTAAAACCACATAAGCAGTGCCATCTTCTGCAAAACACATATCGCTTTCGTTCGGGTAGCCTTTGTCGTGGGTTTGCAAACTAAAGGCATTGGTTTTGTCGCGGTGGAAGCTACGCTTTGGGTTACCCCCGTAAAAGTGTACCGCATTGGCTGAACGATTATATGCAAGCCCATATGCTTTTTGTTTGTGCCAGCGAAGTCGCCATAGCCACCAGTGTTTCTCACCGATATTCTTGGCGCTAGACCAACTTAGTCCATCCTGCGAAGTCCACACGACCGGGCTATGTGACCCCAACCCGCTAGCAGAGGCAGACGAACGTATTCGACGAGAGTACGCCAATAACATGAGCTCCCCCGAGGGTGTAATACTCAGCTTAGGGTCACGCAAATCACTAGAAGGCAGGCTGATATGCTGTTTATACGTTATTTTGCCATCATCGGTGAGGGTTAACACGTTAACGACACCATCGTCACTCACATGATTGCTCGCTACTCTAAAACAACAGTAAAGCGCCCCTTTAAACTCACATAAATCGCTAAATGCGTGATGTTTGTGCGCGTGAGTTACGCGTTTAATACTTTTTATTTGCATTATTTTTGACCGTGGCGCTTTTAATAAAACCATTGAAACTCAATTGTTTAGCAATTGCAAAGCGGCAATTCGTTGCCGTTTAACGAAAAAACGGCAAATTTTAGTTAAAGAGAATTATCCTACCGTCGATAACATTTTTGAGAGAGCCAGTAGTGATGATTTATTTAACGAATCATCATACTAATTAGTGTTATTTAACCACCGATTAAGATTTTCGGTTGCCAGTGAAAACTGGACTGAGAGTGTAGGAGAAAACCATGGGTTTATACGTAAATACCAACGTGTCGTCTTTGAACGCACAACGCCAATTATTTAATTCAGCTAACAGCTTGAATACTTCTTTCGAACGTCTTTCATCAGGCTTTCGAATCAACCGTGCAGCAGATGATGCCGCAGGTCTTCAAATTACTGACCGCTTGACCACTCAAGTACAAGGTCTTGATCAAGCCGCTAGAAACGCGAACGACGCGATTTCATTGACGCAAACAGCTGAAGGCGCATTAGGTGAAGTAACATCTTCATTACAGCGTATCCGTCAGCTTGCTGTTCAATCGCAAAACGGCATTAACTCTTCTGCAGACCGTGTAGCTTTGCAGAAAGAAGTTTCAGCCCTTAAATCTGAAATCACGCGTATTTCAACTGATTCTCAGTTTGGTACGACTGATATCCTTAAAGGAGATTTTTCGGCTAAGTTCTTGGTAGGTGCCAATGGTGGACAGAATATCTCTGTAAACTTGTCCCGTACCGATGGGTTCGGTGCAGCAGGCCTGAGCATTGATGATGTTAACGTAGATACCGTTGAGGGTGCATCTGCAGCGCTAACGGCTATCTCTGAAGCTATCTCTTCTGTAGGTGGCGTAAGAGCGGACTTGGGTGCGCTTCAAAACCGTTTCCAATCAACTATCCGTAACCTGTCTAATATCTCTGAAAACGTATCAGGTGCTCGTTCACGTATTCGTGATACTGACTTCGCATCTGAAACTGCAGAATTGACGCGTAACCAAATCATTCAGCAAGCGAGTTTAACCGTACTGAGTCAGGCGAATCAGCGTCCTCAGTCAGCTTTATCTTTACTAGGTTAATTGGTTAGTTAACCTAGGTTTCGAGACCCTACTGTTTGGGGCTTTGAAGCCAGGAGGTAGTGCACCAGGTTAAAAAGAACCAATCAGTTGAGAGTCTGCTCACTCTCTCCTAAAGTAAGAGCGTAAAGCCGAGGGGTATCCCTCGGCTTTTTTTGCGTTTATTTTTATCTGTAAGTGTTTGAATTTGAAGTAGAAAAATATTTAGTCAATTTTAATGCTAAAGGATTTTCTGTATCCGTTCGATAACTTAAACATAGTCGCTAGGTAACTCAAAAAAATAATAAGCCAGCACTAGAAACAGAGACCAATAATAATTAAAGCAAGGTCCTGTATTCACCACGATACAAAAAAATAATAGTCGGGTGAAAGTTTAAAAAATCGTTAGGAGAAAGAAAATGAGCTTATTCGTTAATACGAATGTGTCGTCGTTGAACGCTACTCGTCAGTTATTCACGTCGAACAATAATTTAAACACGGCATTTGAAAGATTATCATCTGGATTTCGCATTAATAGTGCCAAAGATGATGCGGCTGGATTGCAAATATCTAACCGACTTACGACCCAGGTTTTAGGCCTTAACATGGCCGTGCGAAACGCCAATGATGGCATTTCTTTAGCGCAAACTGCAGAAGGAGCGCTAGGGGAAGTCACCACCGCACTCCAACGTATTAGGGTTTTAGCCGTTCAGGCTCAAAACGGGATTAATGCATCAGCAGATAGACTGGCATTGCAAAAAGAAGTCGATGCGCTCAAATTTGAAATGAGCCGAATCGCTGCTACTTCTCAATTCGGTGGTGTAAATATCCTAAGTGGTGGGTTCTCATCTGCATTTCTTGTGGGAGCAAACCCGGGTCAGACAATCAGCGTCAATATATCTAGAGCAAATGGATATGGGCCAGAGGGTTTGTTCGAAGGAGAAATTATCTCCGTTGCCACAGAAGCCCAAGCATCAAGAGCGATGGTCGCTGTATTAGAAGCAATATCGGTTATTGATGCTAAGCGTGCTGATCTCGGTGCTATTCAAAATAGATTTCAGTCAACTATACGCAATCTGAGCAACATATCTGAAAACGTGTCAGCAGCCCGCAGTCGTATTCGAGATACTGACTTTGCAGTTGAAACGGCAGAATTGACTCGGTGGCAGATTATTCAACAGGCGAGTATTACTGTTCTAGGTCAAGCTAATCAGCGTCCACAATCCGCTCTGCAACTACTGCAAGGTTAATAATAGTGCCTAGATCAGTGGCAACTCGGATGATCAAAGGGATTTCAAAGAAAGTGAAATGGCTGACAGACAAGGAAGACGCCAGGAGGTAGTGAGGTTTTGAGGTTTAGGCCATCAAACCTGCCTGTCAGCTAGAGCTTGCGCTCGATACATTTTGTCGTGTGGTAACACAAACAAAATAGGCCAACCAGGGTACCAGTTGGCAAGCTAGATGAAGCACTTTATGTGCCAAAATAGCACTACTAAATTTTGAAATTAAGGCTGTTGAACATTGGCTATTAATAAAACGGGCTTCTAACTAAAGGCAAGGTAGCTAGACAAAGGCATTAATAGATGATGAAAGTGACCCAGACTGATAGGGCCTAGTGCTGAAAGTTAGTGTATCGACTGAGCCGGTGAGTCATACCGTTAAAGTGCACCAAATGGTATGTATTGAGACATTACCTCTTCTGTATGAGGAAGGAAAATAACGTAAGTCGCGAATGAGTGTATTTACGCTGCAGGTGAAAGGATATTTAAAGTATCTGTATGCTGTAAAGCATGGTTACTTTTAGGGATAAGATAAGCGTTACCGAGTTTACATGTTCTCTGGGTTGACGGATATCCCTGGGGAGCCAAACTTGAATTAGCCGATAACGACTATAGTTTATCGGCAGGTAGCGGCAACGAAAGGTTATCAGTTTACAGGAATTGCCATTACAACGGCAGAAAAAGTCCGTTGCAAGAGGCGAAGTTACAAAAGGTGCAGTTACAAAAGGCGCAGTTACAAGAGGTAAACAAAGCAACTCTCATTGCTGTTCAGTAACAAATATGCACGTGAAACAATGTTAGGTCATTGTTTCATGACTAAGATATTACTCAGAGGGTAGGAAGTGAGAGGCCGCCCGGTAGGCAACTAAGGAAGGTTGTTGGCATTATTCAGGGATGATGCGTGGTTTAACTCGCGCAAAACGCCGACCAACAGAACTGAGAGTGTAGAAGTTTGGTTGAGAGGCCAGTATTCATTCTCTGATCTGCTAGTCGGACAGAAACTCTTTTGCTCGTTCTCCTAACGTGAGCAATTCGGTCGGGTCATTTGGCCCGGCCTTTTTTATTTTCTCGCCAACTTCTTGGCGTTTCTCAATTCTTATTGCTTCACCATATTTAATAAGCACCTCGCGTGCCAACTTTTCGTTTCTGAAAGTTACTTTTGCTGTCGTCCTAAATACATTCAAAATAAAAAAATGAAATAAAAAACTAAAGTTGTTGAAGTCATGGTCGATAACATTAGTTGAGGGGTGATCTAATCGGTCATTTATAGTGTTATTGCGAAGTAGAGGTGCTGAGCAATAATGTAGTGAGGCGGTAACAATGAGGAGGCTCATTGCTACTGAATTTTGAGGCGGGCTTACCATGCGCAACGCGCTATTGGTGGGTTTCCAGGAGGTTTTATCATGGCATTATTCGTTAATACCAACGTGGCATCGTTGAATGCTCAGCGTCAGTTGTTCAATTCAGGCGCATCACTTAATACATCATTCGAACGTTTATCATCGGGCTTTCGCATCAATCGCGCGGCGGATGATGCGGCTGGGCTACAGATTTCTGATCGTTTAACGACACAGATACAGGGTTTAGACCAAGCTGCCAGAAATGCAAACGATGCAATCTCATTAGCGCAAACCGCAGAAGGTGCCTTAGGAGAAGTTACATCGTCATTGCAGCGCATTCGTCAATTAGCGGTACAGTCGCAAAACGGAATTAACTCGTCAGCAGATCGCGGAGCATTGCAAAAAGAAGTTTCGGCATTAAAGTCTGAAATAACCAGAATATCAACTGACACGCAATTTGGTACAACTGACATCCTTGATGGCACATTTTCAGCGAGCTTTTTAGTAGGTGCAAATGGTAATCAGAATATATCCGTTAATTTATCTCGTAATGATGGTTTCGGGGCAACAGGTCTGAGCATTGATAGCGTCGATGTAGCCACCGTTGATGGGGCATCTGCGGCATTAACCGCTATTTCTGAAGCAATTTCGGTGGTTGGAGGAGTTCGTGCTGATCTTGGGGCTGTGCAAAATCGCTTTCAATCTACCATTAGAAACTTAAGCAATATTTCTGAAAATATTTCTAGTGCACGTTCACGTATTCGCGACACAGATTTTGCGGCTGAAACGGCAGAACTGACTCGTAATCAAATCATTCAACAAGCATCTCTGTCGGTGTTAAGTCAGGCAAATCAAGCCCCCCAAACTGCATTGAGTTTATTGGGCTAGGTTATATTTAATGGATTAAAAAGTGGATTATACTGAATTGTATAATTCGGTTGGTTAGAAACTCGATAGGGAGCATTGGACATTATTAAGCCTTTGCTCCTTTCTTTGTTTGAGAGGTGAGTTATGGAAGTTAATCTTTCACAAGTTGGCAGGAATGTTGCTGAATTAACTAACAATGAAAATGTTCTCAATACGGATGTTAAAACACAAACGAATGTTCCCGTACCCGATGTTAAATATGCCAGTGATATAAACAATGAGGATACTAAAGGGTTTGCTGCGACAGCCGATAAACAAGTACAAGAAGATCGTGAGCTTTCAACGCAAGAGCTGGATGAAGCGCTTTTGGAAGTGAATGAATTTGTTCAGACCAGAAACAAGCAATTAAATTTTTCGGTGGACGAAGATAGTGGTAAACAAGTGGTTAAGGTAACGGACTCCGAAAGTGGGGACGTTATTAGACAAATCCCCACAGAAGAGGTGCTCAGTTTATCGCGGCGGATACAGGATTTACAAATGGATGTAGGTTCGGCGGTAGGTATGTTTTTTAACAAGCAGGCCTAACTTAATTTTAGGTGAGAGGTAGTTATGTCAATTCAATCGCTAGGAGTAGGTTCAGGCCTTGATCTAGAGGCTTTAGTTAGCCAGTTATTGGAAGCTGAGCGCACGCCTAAGCAGGCGCGTCTTGATTCTCAAGAAGAATCTTATGATGCTGAAATATCCAGTATTGGTACGCTGAAGTCTAAAATGAAGGAATTTTTAGACAGCGTAGATGAACTGCGAAGCGATGCCAACCTAAAAGGCCGAGAGCCGACGATTAAAAACCCGAGCGAGAACATTGAACCGTTTACGGCTGAGGCATCAAACAGTGCTGTAGAGGCAGACTACGCAATTGCTGTCACGCAGTTAGCCAGTGGTAGTCGGATAGAAACGGATAATGCGGTCGATGGAGGCTTTTCAAGCACGTCTGACTCCGTTAGTGCTCAAGCTGGCAGTTTGACATTTAAGATCGGCGCGACCACTGATACCTTTTCCATCAACGTGACAGCTGGCATGACGCTCCAGCAATTAAGTTCTGCTATTAACAGCTCTGAAGATAACTTCGGTGTTCGTTCGAGCATTATTGATACTGGCACTGCCTCGGGCGGTGCAAAGTTAGTATTTACCTCATCAGTTCAAGGTGAAGGTAACGATTTAATGATCGTTAACGATAACAACATTGCCGACTTAAACAGAGTCGCGACGACTGACTCAACGGAAACTGCTAGCTATTTAGACCCAGTCAAAAGTGCTCAGAACTCAAAAGCGACAATCGACGGTATAGCGGTTGAGAGCAGTACCACGGAATTTGAAAATGTTATTGAGAACGTTTCCTTCACCGTGTCTCAGTTATCAGAATTAGATGAGGATGGCATAACGCCCAAGACATCGAATTTGAAAATAGGCTTTGATGCAGAGGGACTAGAAGGCAAAATACGCGACTTCGTTGATAACTTTAATGCGTTAAATACCCAAATTACCACATTAACTCGTTATGGCGCGTCAGATTTGGAAGAGGATGGCGCTCTTGCTGGTGACTCTATGATACGAGGGATTCAGCAAGGTCTTTCAAATATGATCAGTGCTAATGTTTCGTCGTCAGGGTTGGGGACGTTGTTCCAGTTGGGTATTGAATTTAATGAAGACGGTGACTTGGAGATAGGTTCATCGGATAAGTTTGGTTTTGGTAGTGGTGAAGATAGACTAAAAGACGCTCTAGAAGATAGCTTTGACGATATAGCGGCACTGTTTGCGGATAGCGAAAACGGTGTAGCTGTTAGAATGCACGATTACATAGAGCAGTATACAAATTACAGTGGCTTACTGACATCGAGAGAGAAATCAGTACAAGACCAGAAAGATCAGTTAGCGGATGAGAGAGAACAATTCGAATTGCGGATGGCCTCGACTGAACAAATCCTACGTGATAAATATTTAAATTTAGATCAGACTGTTGCACAGCTTAACCAAACGGGGTCAGCACTTCTGGCATCACTAGGTTCTGCATAGGTAGGATAGGAGAATACAGATGGCTTTAAAAGGTATCAATGCCTATAAGAAAGGCAACTTAAAACAAGAGATTGCCC
Organism: Paraglaciecola sp. QJM3NY_14; assembly: GCF_056173245.1. Classification (NCBI taxonomy): domain Bacteria; kingdom Pseudomonadati; phylum Pseudomonadota; class Gammaproteobacteria; order Alteromonadales; family Alteromonadaceae; genus Paraglaciecola; species Paraglaciecola sp. QJM3NY_14. The sequence continues at coordinate 3,648,964 of NZ_CM149664.1, read as the reverse complement.
AAGCAGATCCACATAAATTGACCTTGATGTTAATGCAAGGGGCACTTGATAGAATGGCGTATGCAAAAGGCTGTATGGAGCGTAAAGAATATGCTGAAAAAGCTCAGCATATCGGTCGATGCACAGCTATTTTAATCAATCTGCGTGATACGCTTGATTTGACTAATAATGCCGAAGTGGCGGAAAATTTATTCTCACTTTACGACTATATGGTTCAAAGGTTAACCGATGCGACAGTGCAGAACAATCTGCAGATCATGGATGAGGTCATCGGCTTAATGTTGCCTATTAAAACGGCCTGGTCACAAATTCCAGACGACGCTAAGCAAGATGCTTATGAAGCGCAGCGCCAAAAGCGACAAGCTGTAGTGTGAGAAGAATCGAACTAAATCACCCTTTCACACCCAGTGAATTGGTGAGTATTAATCAGAAACTTTCGTCTTTATTAGAAGATGAAGCGCTTGATGAAAAATCTTTTCATACGATATCAGTTCAGCGAGATAGATGTATTAAAGAATATTTAGATTCCTTGGCGCCTGCGCAAAAAACAGAATTTTGTGAAGCGGAGATCAAGGTCAATGATGCGCTAGTAGCGCTTGCGCAGCAGCTTTTTGATGCGTCTTTAAAGCAGTTAAGTGGTTTAATTCGTGGACGAAAGGCGGTTAAAAAATACTACTAAGGTTAGCTGAAAAGGTGTTGTGTATGTAAAGGAGTGTTCAATTATCTCTATTTTGCGAATATCCTTAAGATTCATAGTCATATACACTAGAATAAAACCAAAGAAAGCCTAACCCTTGGTGATGAACAACAATGTTTAATAATAAATCAATCCTTATTACTGGCGGTACCGGCTCATTTGGTAAGCGTTTCGTTTCCTTTATTTTAAAAAATTACCAACCGCAAAAGCTCATTATTTATTCTCGAGATGAATTAAAGCAGTTTGAAATGCAGCAAGTTTTTGATGCGCCCTGCATGCGCTATTTTATCGGTGATGTACGTGACAAAGAACGTATGCTCTCTGCCATGCGGGATGTGGACCTCGTGGTTCATGCCGCAGCCCTAAAGCAAGTGCCAGCGGCTGAGTATAATCCCAATGAATGTATCAAAACGAATATAAACGGCGCACAAAACGTGATTGATGCGGCAATAGCAGCTAACGTAAGTCGCGTCATCGCTTTGTCCACCGACAAAGCAGCCAATCCGGTTAATTTGTATGGAGCAACTAAGTTAGCGTCGGACAAGTTGTTTGTGGCGGCAAATAATATTTCTGGAGCTAAGGGTCCACGGTTCTCTGTGGTTCGTTATGGCAATGTTGTTGGGTCACGTGGCTCAGTAGTGCCGTTTTATCGATCATTGATGGAGCAAGGTAAATCTAATTTACCAGTTACCCATGCAGAAATGACACGCTTTTGGATCACATTAGATGAAGGCGTTGAGTTCGTGGTAAAGAACTTTCAGCGAATGCAAGGTGGCGAAATTTTTGTTCCTAAAATTCCATCTGTCGCTATTCTCGACTTGGTAGAGTCTATGAGCGGCACTCGTGAACATGAGCTTGTTGGTATTCGCCCTGGTGAAAAACTGCATGAGGTGATGGTGCCGGAAGAGATGGCGCATCATTCATTGGAGTTCGATGATCATTATGTAATAACACCTGCCATCGTTTTTTTCGAAAAAAATATTGACTATAAGTGCAACAAAATTGGTGAGACAGGTAAACCCGTTGAGGATAAATTTGAGTATCATTCCGGCACTAATCCTCATTTCTTATCTGTGGAAGAGCTACGCACACTAGATAGTACGACGGATTAGCATTGAACATGTTGCCATATGGTCGTCATACTGTTGATCAGGACGATATAGATGCTGTCGTCGATGTACTTCAAAATCAATTTTTAACGCAAGGGGCAACGGTCCCAGCTTTCGAACGTGCCCTTTGTCAATATACTCAGGCAAGCTATGCCTTAGCGGTAAACAGCGGTACATCGGGTTTACATGTGGCTTGTTTAGCGGCAGGCGTTGACTCGTCAGACGTCGTTTGGACGGTGCCCAACTCCTTTGTTGCTTCAGCCAACTGTGCTCGCTACTGCGGGGCCGACGTTGATTTTGTAGACATTGACCCGCTAACACGGAACATCTCTATTGAAGGCCTCAAAAACAAACTGGCTAACTGTAGCAAGTTCCCTAAGGTATTGATCGTGGTGCACTTTGCGGGGGAGTCTTGTGATATGCAAGCGATCTCTGCACTAACAAGCATGCACAATATTACGCTTATTGAAGATGCGGCGCACGCCTTAGGGGCAACCTATCAAGATAAGCCGGTTGGCAGTTGTCAGTTTAGTGATATGACGGTGTTAAGCTTTCACCCTGTTAAGTCTATTACCTCGGCTGAGGGCGGAGCAATAACCACTAACGACGAGGAACTGCTAAAGCGACTTACGCTGTTCGCAAAGCATGGTATCACTCGGGAGCTATCCACTTTTGAAACTCAAGATCAAGGCGCTTGGTATTACGAGCAGCAAGCGCTTGGTTACAATTACCGTATGAGTGACATTCATGGTGCATTGGGTTTATCCCAGTTAAATAAGTTAGATGCGTTTATTCAACACCGACGTGAAAAAGCGGCTGTGTATTTAACAGCACTACGTCCGTTGCCTATTAAATTGCCAAGTGAGGAAACGCTTGCCACCAGTGCGTGGCACCTTTTTATGATTGAGCTTTCAACGCACGACCGAAAGGCAGTGTTTGACGCGCTTAGAAGTCGGGGGATTGGTGTTAACGTACACTACATTCCCATTCATCTTCAGCCTTATTATCAAAAGCTTGGTTTCCAAAAAGGTGATTTTCCTTTTTCTGAGGCCTTTTATAAACATGCTATTACATTACCGTTGTTTCCGACAATGTCAGCTTCACAGCAGCAGCATGTGATTGATACACTCATTGATGTTTTACAGTGAAGTCTAATAAATGAACCTCGCTATTATTCCTGCCAGAGGAGGAAGCAAACGTATCCCTGGTAAGAACAGTAAAATGTTCTGTGGTAAACCGTTAATCGCTTACTCCATCGAAGCGGCCAAAAATTCTGGATTATTTGACAAGATTATTGTTTCTACGGACAGTCAGCACATAGCGGATATTGCGATAAAGTGTGGCGCTGACGTTCCATTTATGAGGCCAGAAAACCTCTCTGATGATTTCACCGGTACAGTGCCAGTTGTTAAGCACGCAATAAAGTTTGTTCAGGAGCAGGGCGAAGCGCCAAGTCATACTTGCTGCATATACGCTACAGCTCCCTTCCTCCAAGTGACTGCGTTAAAAGATGGGTTTAAAAGGTTAAAAGCGGATGTTTCTAAGCACTTTGCGTTTTCTGTTACCAGTTTTCCATTCCCCATTCAGCGGGCATTAAAAATGCAAAATGGGGGCGTGTATCCTTTTAGTCCACAAGACATCCCCAAGCGCTCACAAGACTTAGAAGAAGCTTATCATGACGCGGGGCAATTCTATTGGGGCAAAAGCGAAGCCTTTTTAAAAGGGACCCCCACATTTAGTGAAACGAGTATTCCAATTGTGTTACCTCGCCATTTAGTGCAAGACATTGATACACTTGAGGATTGGGAGCGCGCTGAGTTAATGTATAAAGCGTACATGCAATCACAAAAAGGGGGGTAATATGCAGCAATCCACTTCAGTGAATGCTGAGCGAATTCTGCTAATCCGAATGTTGAGTGTTAAAGACACAGCAACAATAGGGGTTGCAGCATTGCGGCATTTTCAAACTAAATTCCCTGACAGTCAGATTGATTTTCTGACTTTTAGTGCTGGCGCCGATATTATTCATCTAGTCGACCCGAACGTGGAAACGATAACCTTGCCGGCCCACGCGTGGCCTAATGATTTATTAGTCGCAATTGAAGCTTTTTTGGGCTTAGCCGAAACAATAATTCCCAATGAATACACACAAATAGTCAACTTCGATACTGCTTTCATGCCTTGTTTTTTGGCGCGGTTTCTTCATGATGCAGGTGAGAATGTCGCTGGCAATATGTTAAACATCTCAGTCCAAACATTACTCAACCAATTCCAAGACCAAACGTTGCAACCCGATTTTGTTCAAACGACTGAGCGCTATATGCAAAGTACTTTTCACGGCATGACACGTTTGCATAGTCAATGGTGGAACACTCAACAGTTTGATGCAGGGTACACTGAGTTTTACTTGCGTGAATGTTGCGGTTTCACAGACATTGATATTGATGTGAGTTTGCCGATTGAGTGCATACACCGCAACATTTCACTTACTTCTGAGAATGTTTATTCTGAGTCAAGGTCTGAACAAACGACAGCGAAAAAAATCGCGTTGTGTCTAGCTGATGCTCATGATGGATATGCTTATCCATATATTTTTGAACTGAAAGAGATGCTTGAACGCAAAGGGTTTCAGGTTTGGACTAATGGAGGTAAAAAAAGACCTTTAATAGAAACATTGAATGATGTGGCTGATGCCGATTTGGTTGTCACCAAGCCGGGGGAATCACAATGGTATGGCAAGGCAGTGGGTTGCTTAACACTGTTAATTAGCGCCAGCGAATCTCCTTTGTTCAGTATGCCCGATTACGCCACCGACCAAACTGCTCGTTGCCCAGTGCATTGCCCTTTTACTCAAAGTGAGCAATCTAAGTGCTGTTGTGATACACCTGAAGAGTTGGCAGATGGCATAGAGTCAATTTTTGCCGGACAAAGTCGATAACCTAAAAGTTAACACGTACACATGCTAAGAACGTATCTATGTCGATAAATAAACAGTCCACGATTTTCATTGGTGACAGGCCTATTGGCCCCCAGCATCCGCCTTTTATCATTGCCGAGCTGAGCGGTAACCATAATCAACAACTGTCGTTAGCTCTGGATATGGTTGAAGCCGCTGCTAAGGCAGGCGCCCACGCTATCAAATTGCAAACATTTACAGCCGATAGCATGACGCTGGATGTCAATACCGCCGATTTTGTTATCCAAGAAAAAGACAGTTTATGGCATGGTGCTTCTCTACACGGTTTATATGCAAAAGCTGCCACGCCGTATGAGTGGCACAGTGTGCTGTTTAATAGAGCCAAAGAGCTCGGTATGCTGGCTTTCAGTTCTCCCTTTGATGCTAACGCCGTCGATTTTCTTGGTGACTTAGCAGTGCCGTGTTACAAAATTGCCTCTTTTGAGCTAACAGATATTCCGCTTATTAGCAAAACGGCGTCTATGGGGAAGCCGATTATTATGTCAACGGGCATGGCATCATTAAGTGAAATTGAGGCTGCGGTAGTTGCAGCTAAAGCTGCGGGCTGCGACGATATCATATTGCTTAAATGCACCAGTACTTATCCAGCACAGGCGTCAAATACAAACTTGCACACCATTCCTCATCTGCGTGATGCGTTTAGTTGTCAGGTCGGGCTATCCGATCATACCGCTGGCGTTGGCGTGTCAGTTGCTTCGATTGCGTTAGGCGCAGCTGTTATTGAAAAACACTTCGTACTTGATAGGGGAGCAGGGGGGGTTGATGCCGCTTTTTCATTAGAGCCAAGTGAATTTAAAATGCTGGTGGATGAAACACAGCGGGCTTGGCAAGCGCTCGGCGAGGTAAAATACGGGGGCAGTGATGTTGAACAAAAGTCCAAACAGTATCGCCGCTCAATTTATGCTAGTGAAAATATTAAAGCAGGCGAGGCATTTACTGAGATGAATCTGCGCGTAGTCCGTCCGGCTTTTGGTTTAGCGCCCAAACACTGGGAAGACTTGCAAGGTAAGCAGGCGACACAAGACATAATGAAAGGCACAGCACTTAACTGGTCCCATGTTAGATAATACACGCAAACCGCAATGTATTATCTTTCGGGTAGACGCGGGAGCGGATATCGGTTTAGGGCACGTGATGCGTTGCCTTGCATTAGCGCAAGGTTTACATAGTCGCAATGTAAAAGTGATCTTTGCTATTAGTCAGAGTAGTTTGCGGCATTGCCAATCCCGCAGTGATTGGGTGGGGGAATTGCACGTTATTACTGCTAGCTCACGTTATGATGAACATCACGAATTACAGCAACTGTGCATTAAAGAGCAAGCTGACTGGCTAATCCTAGACGGATACCAATTTGATTCCGATTATCGAAAATTACTGGGTTTAAATACCTGTAAACTGGCCATGTTTGACGATGGCCAGTTATTGGACGCGGGTATTAAAGATGAGCATTTATCTATGCTCATCAATTGGGCGAGTGGGGCAGATAAACTAAACTATAGCGACCTTGCACCAAATGCATTGTGCTGTGCGGGTGATAGCTATCGTGTTCTTAGGCAAGAATTTGATCGGGTCCAAACACTCCCCTTAAATAAGCGTAACCGCTTGATCTTGATGTTCGGCGGTAGTGATCCAAGTCAGCTAACTCTGCCCTTGCTGAAACTTTTTTCTGAATCTTCTATTCGACTTCCGATCACTATCATTACAGGAAGTGGTTATCAGCATACTGATGAGCTAGAAAAGTTTATAAAACATAGCCACCTATCGATAGAATACTTTCACGACTGCCAGCAAGTAGCAGAAGTATTTCAACAGGGGCGTTTAGCTATTTCGGCTGCCGGCGCTAGTCAGTTTGAACTGTTACATTGTGCGACGCCTTCAATTTTAGTGGTCACGGCTAAGAATCAATTGTTCGCTAGTGAGCAGGCGAGAGGTCAGGGCTGGTGCTTCGTGAGTATTGAAAATGCTCTGCAAGATCAGCCAACATTTGAAATGAACGCCAAAGCATTATTGCTTGAGCAAATAGTACAAAAATCGATGGCACTGTGGCATCAACCAGAATTATTAAACCAAATGCATAGCAATGCATTATCTGCTCGTCAGCAAGCGGGATTTAATCGTATTTTTACTGCACTTTATTCAGGGCTGCCTAATGAACCACATGAGATTAACTTGCTATGAATGACGTTACCAGTGAGCATTGTTTTGTACCGATTAACGCATCCCATTTATCAGCTGTTTGGCATTGGCGCAATAGTGAAAGAGTGCGGGAAAATATGCATTGCGATAAACTTATTACGTGGGATGAACATCAGCATTGGTTTGAAGCTTTAATGCAAGATACCAACCGTGAATGCTGGATTTACTGCCAACACTCTCGCCCTATTGGTGTGTTGAACGTTAGTGATACTCAACATTCCGTGATGCAGTGGGGATGTTATCTGGGGGAGGTAAATTGCGCACCAGGTAGTGGATTAATACTCGAGTGGGCTGCACTTGAGTATGCTCAACAAAAGATAAACTGCACTGGTCTTGAGGCACAAGTATTATCTTTTAATACTGCGGCTTTAAAACTACATACGCTATTTGAGTACGAACGAGTAAAAATTGAAAGTGGCGGCATGCGCCGAAGCAACGGTCTGTCAGATATTAGCCATTACGACATCCATTATTTCTATTATGCGATGCAAAAATGGCGGCAACACCGAGACGCTGTATTAGTTAAACTACCCAAACCCATTCAAAGAGGGTGTCAGCAAGTGACATTCTTGAGTAAGGAATAAAAGTGAATATTGAACAGATCGTTATGCGCGCTATGCGTGATGTTGCTGAGTTAAGCGACTGTAGATTAATTGACCCAATAGAGCCTGATACGTTGTTGCTGCAGTCAGGGCTTGATTCATTAGGCTACGCAATGTTAGTAGCTCAATTAGAAGAAGAGTTAGGCATCGATCCTTTCACAGAGCTAGCAATAAAAGTGTACCCTGCGACTTTCGCCGAGTTTGTTGCGATTTACGCCCAGGGGTTAGAGCAAACACGCGACTAATGAGTAGCTTAGCGTCGCTTTTACTAACAAAGGCAGTCACTCCTGTGATTGCGAATACAAGCCAGTCGTTTTCATTAGAGCAGTTATTGGCGCGAGCCAAGCTCTGGCGAGCTGAATATCAGTACCTAGAAAATAAACCTCTGGCGCTCATTTATACCGACAGCGCTTCTTTTTGTGTGGGGTTACTCACATTTGATGGCTTGTGTAGTGATCTCTATTTATGCTCAACCGAGCTAGCTAAAAGTATTGAGAATAGCTGCTTGCGGCTCTCGATAGATATTAACTCGCCGCCCAAGCAACTTTTCAGTCAGAACAAGAGCGCGGTAGAAGATCCTCACACTTTAGGCAAGTTGGAAGCACAATCTGATACACGAGAAGTGGTTACTCGCTGGTGGTTAGCCTCGTCGGGTACATCAGGCCAACCTAAATGGTTTGCGCATACACTCACTTCCTTAACCTTGAATACAAAATATTCAAACACGCTCTCAGAATTGAAATGGGCAAATTGCTATCAAGCCTATCGATACGCCGGGTTACAAGTACTATTACAGGTGCTCATCAGCGGGGCAACATTGGTGGACGACACCACGCATGACTTAATAGCAAGACTGCAGCAATATGCAAAGGCCAAGGTCAATGCCATATCTGCCACTCCAAGTATGTGGCGTCAAATGCTGATGACAAACCAGTTACAACACGTGCCACTAAAGCGCATCACATTGGGAGGGGAGATTGCGGACCAACCTTTGCTCGATAAGCTCTCTGAACTGTATCCCCTTGCTAGTATTCGACACATATATGCCTCTACCGAAGCGGGAGTGGGGTTTGTGGTGGCTGACAAAATAGCTGGCTTTCCTGTCAGTTGGTTGCAACAAGGAGTGGCTAACGCGCATCTTAAGATTGACCAAAATCAGCATTTACGGATCAAACCCGCTCACGAGCTTGATGCTAAACTCGAAAAGCTTATTGACGACAATGGCTATCTAGATACCCAAGACATTGTGCGAGCAGACGGCGATAGAGTAATTTTTCTCGGACGGGCGTCGGGCGTTATTAATGTTGGCGGAAACAAAGTGACGCCAGAAAAAGTCGAATCAGTCATTTTGTCGGTTAACGGAGTGTCTCAGGCAAAAGTGTATGGTCAGCCCAATAGTGTGCTGGGCAACCTTGTCGTGGCTGATATTGTTATTGAGCCCAATCAAGACTGGGGAAATATCAGCCGAACTGTTCGCGCACAGTGTAAATTGATGCTACAACGCTTTGAAATTCCTGTAAAATTACGTCAAATTGACAGTTTAGTGATGAGCCCAACGGGCAAATTAAGCAGGAGCGATAGTCATGGCTGAGTACGTCGTAGTAACAGGCGCGAGTAGAGGCTTAGGGTTAGCGGTTTGTCGAGATACCCTTGCATCAGGTTTGTCTGTGGTAGCACTTGCGCGTACCTACAGCCCTGAACTGCATAGTTTGAGCGACGCGTATCCTGATTGTTGTCATTTTATTGAAGCAGATTTAGCTGATTTAGATGCTTTGCCGGCGCTATGTAAGTCAATAGTCAAGCGCTTCGGGCGTCCTTACGGATTGGTGAATAATGCTGCTGTGGGGCATGACGGCGTACTGGCGACTATGCCGAACGGTGAAATAGATAATTTAATGCGCCTTAATGTGCAATCTCCCATGTTGTTAAGTAAGTACTTGCTGCGCTCAATGCTACTTAATAGAAGGGGGCGAATAGTTAATATATCTTCAATTATCGCAAAAACAGGATTTAACGGACTGAGCGTTTATGCTGCTAGTAAGGCAGCGTTAGAAGGCTTTAGTAAATCACTTGCTAGGGAAGTAGGTAAAGCTGGTATCACCGTAAATTGTGTGGCGCCCGGTTATATGCAAACTGATATGACAGGCGATTTACAAGGTGAAAAGCTAGCATCAATTAAACGCAGAAGCCCATTAGGTAAATTAGCCAGTGTTGAGGATGCCGCTGCCATGGTTAGCTTTTTATTAAGTGACAAAGGCTCTGCTATCACTGGCACTGTAATGACGGTTGATGCGGGTAGCACGGCTTAGTTAAGTTTCGCTTAAAAAGGCCGATAAGATAAGTATAAAAATTAAAAGCTAATTCAGTGAATAGTCGTTTGAGGTATAACCTGTTATGAAACTTTCAGTTCTTGTTCCTGCATATAATTTACAAAATTTTATTGCTGAATGTTTACTTTCAGTACTTGAACAAGAGACTGATTTTGACTTTGAAGTCATTGTTTGCGATGACGCATCAACAGATAATACTCAAGCGGTTATAGCAACCCTTGAGACTTTGTTTCCAAACAAGTTAAACGCCATATACAAGACTCAAAACCAAGGCTTAGCGGCTAACATGGGCACCTTGCTTGCAGCGGCTAAAGGCGAATATATAGCCTATCTTGATGGGGACGATATTGCGTTGCCTTCAAAGTTACAGCGTCAAGTAGATTATTTAGATACACACGAAGATTGCCACATGGTCTATCACGAATCCGACATGTTTGATTCGGTCACGGACAAAACTATTAAGCTATATTCGGAAGATTTTTATAACTGGTCATATATCCCAGCGCGTTCCACAATTGAACATATGATTAAATATGGCACCTACATGCAAGCCAGTAGTGTAATGTTTAGAAATCATCAAAATCTGCAAATGACGATTTCAGCTAAATGTAAGATCATTTTTGATTATGCCTTTTATATTAATAATGCAGGTTATTTATCTGCAAATGTTGATTTTATTCCACAAGTGTTAGGCCGCTATCGTATTCATGAAAATAGTTTTGGCCAGCAAACCAGCCGCTCTTATGCCAGACGCGAACAGTCATTGATGGATATTGAATTGGCCTGCCAACAAGCTGTACAGTTTGGTGTTAATCAAACAATCATCGATGCAGGTATCGCTCATCATAGGTTTGCTGCCGCCTTATATTTTCTGATCAGAGGTGCGAATGACCTTTTTATCAAGTACATCGAATTAGCTTCTAAAAAAGATTACTTTTTTAGTGAAAAACATCGTGCGGTGTTTGAAAGCAGACACGACGCTGAGCAACTAAACAAACTGTTAAGTGAAGCTGCTTAAATGTCTAGTTTTGATGTTATAGTCGTTGGTGCTGGTTTTTCTGGGGCCGTCATGGCTGAACGTTTTGCCAGTCAGCAAAATAAAAAGGTTTTAGTGTTAGAACAACGGTCTCATATTGCAGGTAATTGTTATGACTACACCGACGATTCGGGTATTACGGTGCATCAGTATGGGCCTCATTTGTTTCACACCGATAAAGAGCATGTGTGGCAATATCTGAGTCAGTTTACCCAGTGGACGCGCTACGAACATAAAGTACTGGGGTTTATTGATGGTAAATTGGTGCCCATCCCTTTTAATCTGAATACTTTGTATCAACTCTACCCTGATGAGCAAGCACAGGAAATCGAAGCTTTATTAGTGCAGCAATATGGGGCAGGGGGCAAAGTGCCCATTCTGGAACTGAGAAAAAGTCAATTCGCTACACTGCAACAATTAGCTGAGTTGGTTTACGAAAAGTTTTTTGTAAATTATACGACTAAACAATGGGGTTGTTCACCTGAAGACATTTCACCTGAGGTTACCGCTAGAGTGCCCATAATCGTCTCTAGAGATGACCGGTATTTTCATGATAAATATCAAGCAATTCCAAGCCAAGGTTATACTCAGCTTATCGCCAATTTATTAAACCACGACAATATAGAGGTACAACTCAGTAGCGACGCAAGTAGTCTAATTCGCTTAAATGACGCAACTAAGTCAGTGGAATTTAAGGGGCGAGCGTTTGACGGTAAATTGGTTTTTACTGGTATGCTTGACCAATTATTTGACTATTCAGACGGGGAGTTACCTTATCGGTCACTGCAATTTGATTTTCAAACCCTTAATATTAGAGAGTTTCAACCAAATACAACGGTTAATTACCCCAACGAACATGCGTATACTCGCATAACCGAATTCAAGCATATCCTAAGACAACAATCAGACCAAACCGTCATTGTAAAAGAATACCCACAAGACTATGACCGCCACAATCCAAATAAAAACGTCCCGTATTACCCGATTTTTAATCAAGCTAACCAAGAGCGATTCGAGCAATACAAACAAAGGTTGCAAGCGTTTGAGAACGTGATCACGGCTGGTAGGTTAGCTGATTATAAGTATTACAATATGGATGATGCGGTAGGTAATGCGCTGAATATTTTTAATCGGTTCACTGGGCAAGGATCTGCTTAAGATGTTGGCCAGTGAAGCTATTGCTGCAAACCAAAAGCGTATAATACGAAAAATTTCCGAGCTGGATAAGCAGGAATATTGTCTGGTTGGTGATGGTGCTTACGCTAAAGGTTTGTTGGCACAACTTTCCAAATTAAACCTCAGCCTCCCAACTATTTGGTGGGTAAGCAATATTCAAGCAGATTACCCGCATATAGAGCAACAAATTGAAGACGAACAAAGTCGTTTAGAGCTGTCGATAATTGTGCTGGGTACTGGGCACTTTCAACTTGAGATGATTCACAGGTTAGCCACTAAAACAGAGGTAAGTGCAGAGTTTTGGGATATGATGTTGTGCGCCCCAGCACATTCAACACAAGCCGAATTAGGCATTAGCGATAACACACTTCTCTATATCGATTTGTATGCCAGTATCAACCGCCCTGCCTATTTACAATGTTTTTTTGCCGCGCTAGAAGGCGCCGGCACGCGAGTTGATGTTCACCATCCGTTGCAACGTTTTAACGATGATTATCTTCAATCAGCTAAAAGTGTCATTGTTTGGAATGGCTCTACATCAGCATTTTTACCCATTATTGAAAAATTAAAGGCGTTAAAAGTAGAAGTAACCTTTGCTGAATGTGGTTTTTTTCCGCAGCATCAATACTTTTATTTTGACCGCCTTGGGGTCAATAACAATAGTCAACTCTACTTTGATGATCTTAGCTGGGTGAATGAGCAAATGTTGCAAGACTTAAAGCTGTTACGTCAGCAGTTTTTATTGGCCTCGCAAGATGTTAAGCATAGCCAAGAGCGTTATGTTTTTATCCCACTCCAAGTGCCTAGTGATTCTAATGTGCTTAATCATTCAAAATTTACCAAGGGCATGCAACCGTTTATTGATTTTATTGAAGAGCAATACCCAAAGCAAAACTTAGTATTTAAACCCCACCCTAAAGATAGATTGAGTCACACCTATCGATATTCACATGGAAGGGTAAGCAGTGAAGATACAATACAACTTTGTGCTCATGCAGATAGAGTCCATGGCATCAACTCTTCGGTTTTGTATGAGGCGGCCTTGCTGGGTAAAAAAGTAGTCGTTGAAGGTGACTGTTTACTTAAAAAACATATTAGCCAAGTTGATCGGCTGTTGGCGGCTATGTGCTACCGCCAATTCACAGTGACTGATACTTATTTTGATTTAGGTAAATTACAAACCTTCAGTTTTATCTCGCCTTCACTTTTGAGCAAAAATAATAAAAAGCAAGGTTCGGTCAGTGAGCGAAATGACCACGTGCGACAGCAGGAGAAAGTAGTGTGAACAAATGCCAGCTAGTGCGCAAAGACCAGCAATATTGGCTGAAGCAAGCAAATAGCCAAACACCACTAACGAATGTGTGGGAAAGGTTCAGTGAAAAAAATCGCATCGAGCTCTTAACTGCCAGTAATATTTTACCGTATTTAACCAGTATGGAAGCGGATTTAGCGATGCTGACCTGGTTTGACTGCTTAGTTATAAATGGTGAAATAAAGCTCAGTGTGCCAAATACCGATTATTTTATACAGTTATGGCAAAGCGCTACTTGGGATAATCAAGATTTACTCAATGCCGACTCCAACGCGCGTAAAGCGTTTGCAGGGATATGGGGTAGGCAACACAACGGTAACCCTAGAAATGACAACTATGAATCTAATCAACAAGATATCTTTAAGTCTGGTTATAACCAAGCGAGGTTAAAGTTGTTACTGGAGCGTGCAGGGTTTTGTGAAATACAGATACATGTTGAAGGGGCTCAAATCAACGCCAGTGCCACTAAAACCATGCACCGTGGTGAAAGACAAATATCAACTCACTACGACCAAATTCGCCCAGACCATTTAAATAGGTACGAGTTTGCTTGTGAGCAATTAGTCACGCTACCCAGTAATGCTCAAGTTTTAGATTTGGCCTGTGGTATAGGCTACGGCACCTTAATGTTGGCTAAACACACGGGCGCTAAATTAACAGGCGTAGACATTGAACAAGCGGCTATAGCGCATGCTAAACAGCATTTTAGCAATGAAAATACGACTTTTTGTTGCCAAGATGCCAAGTTACTGGATATTGCAGCTAATACTCAAGATGCGGTGGTGTCGTTTGAAACCATAGAACATGTGGATTTTGATCAACAGTTATTAGATGTATTTTTTAAGGTGCTCAAACCCGGTGGACAACTTATCTGCTCCACGCCAAATCAAGATGTCATGCCCTTTGACCCGGTGAAATTTGAATTCCATTTAAAGCATTATACCAATAAAGAGTTGGTTGACTTATTGCTCACATCTGGATTTAGAGATGTACAACTCTACGCACAACACGATCCTGTCTCTGGTAGGGTGGTAGCTGGATCCGATGGGTGTTTTACCTTAGCCAAGGCGGTTAAACCTTAAATGAAAAAATTAAATCAAGAAAACCCAATAAATTTATATGTAGGTTGTGGGCCTGATGCTCGTGAAGGGTTTATTCATTGTGATTTGAGGGAGTTACCCCACGTTGATTGTGTATGCAAAGCCTGGGAGGTCTCAAGACACTTTAGCGGTGTATCTCATATCTACTCTCGGCACATGCTTGAGCATTTAACTAACGCAGAAGCAATGTTAACCCTTGAAGATTGGTATAAAGCACTAGCATTGAATGCAACGGTTAGAATTATAGTGCCGAATATGGACTTTCATTGCCAGCAGTGGCTTCAAGCCGAATGGAATGAGGATACTTTTACTAAAGAGCGTTCTGATGCGTTATACAGCTCAGCTGGTTTTTGGGGATGGCAAGCAGAGTGCGATCCTCTTGAGGCCAATTATAATAACAGTTACTGGGATGTCCATAAATCTGGTTACAATGTGCGAAAGATGAAATTTTTAATGGAAAAAATAGGATTTTCAGAAGTACATTGTGAAATAAAGGGTGACGTCCATTTAGTGACAACCGCGAAAAAGACTGCTCAATAGATGTCCTTCAAAGTTTCGGTTATTGTTCCAGTTTTCAACTCTGAACTATATCTAAATAGATGTTTCGAATCGCTTCGAGAACAAACTTTAACAGATATTGAAATCATATTTGTAGATGACGGTTCTACGGACAAAAGTGCAGACATTTTAAGAGGGTTAGTGAAAGCTGATAAACGTGTGAAACTTATAACCCAAAGTAATAAAGGTACAGGTACAGCAAGAAACGCAGGAATACGTTCGGCTAAAGGGGAATATATTACTTTCATGGATAGTGATGACACCGCTCATAAAGAAATGCTTAATTCTCTTTTCAATAAAGCCACATTTGAAAACGATATTGTAGTTTGTGGCCACCAAGAAATAAAATTAAATCAGACGATTAAGAAACACTCTTTTGAAACTAATTATAACGCCAAGGACTACTTTTCGGATATTGTTTCTTTAGATAAACCCTCCGCAGTTTGGGCAAAGATTTATCATCGTGATTTATTTCTTAATCCTAAGTGTATGTTTTCGGAAAGGACTCGAAATAATGAAGATAATGCTACCTTATTGAAGCTGCTTTACTTTTCAAAGTCGGTCACTTTCATTGCAGACGCCTTTTATAATTGGTTTCGTACCGAGGGGTCAAAAAGCCAAAGTATTAATATTTTGAGAATTACTGAAAGTATCAATGTCATGGGCTGGAGAAAAAGTTTTTTGACCGAAAATGGAGCGGCTAAGGATTATGAGAAAGCATTTTTAAAAAGCGTATTGCGTACCATTACGGTTAGATTAAATAATATTTATAAGTTTACTACTGGAAATGAAAGTAACAGACTCTTATGTCACTTGTATCGAACTCTTTACCAATCGAAGCTGCTCAATGAGAATACTCTTAAAGAAATTAAACAGAACTTCCCTTCAGAGTATTGGAATCTACTTTATCGTGCTTCAGAGCACTCAAAAATGATTGATGTCAACAGTTTCGTAAAGTTATTTCCAAAATTTGATGTTGATATTGCGAAATATAATAGCGAACTCGGAATAGACGCTAGAATTATTTCACTGGTGAAAAATATAGAGAAAGTCGGGGTGCTAGATTTATATATTTATGGAGTTGGTGAAACTTGGTTAATGCTTGAAAAGTACATTCCAAGCACACATTGTATCAAAGGTTTTATCGATAAAAAATTTGAAAAAAGTGCAACAAAGAAATCAAATGAATTTACCTTAAATGAAGCTTTTTCGGTAATGGAGGATCCCTGTACTATAGTCGTAGCAAGCTTTTCTCAAGTGGAGCAAATTACCGAACAAATTTTAATGGTTGCCAAAGGTTTAAATCGAACACCTAGGATAACTTGTTTTTTTGAAGCCGCCCCGAAATTGCAGGGAAGTGTCAATGGATAGTAAAACCTTTTTGCTAAACAAGCTTGTTGAAGACAGTATCGAATATTTTGGTTATGACAATATTGAAGTGACCAGAGAGCTTGCTAGAATCTGGCACGATGATTCTAAAAATTTAAACGGACGATGGAAAGAAGTTGAAAGTTTTGACGATCATAAAGGAAAAATTCTGGATATGGCCTGTGGAGTAGGGACATTTCTGTTTTATGGGTTGAATCAAGGTTATGACGTTTATGGTATTGAACCTGAAAAGTGGAAATTATCCTATATGGATATGAAAATCAAAGAGCTCAATTATCCGGAATATTATAGTGACAGAGTTATTGAGGGAATTGGTGAAAAAATCCCATTTGAAGATAACTATTTTGACTTTATCACTACCTATCAAACTTTAGAGCATGTACAAGACGTTGAACAAACGTTAAATGAACTAATCAGGGTGTTAAAAGTTGGAGGAAAATTAAAGATACAAGCCCCTGATTATAATAGCTTTTATGAGCCTCATTATGGACTTCCATTCCTACCCAGAATGAATAAAAAATTCGCTAAAATATATTTGAAAATTTTGAATAAGCCAACCAAAGGGTTAGATACACTAAACTGGACAACAAGCTATACCTTAAAAGAATCTTTAAGTAATTTTCCCAATGTTAAAATAGTTGATTTAGAGGAACTATACTTTGAGCGTTACAAAAACAAATGGTCTAAAAGCTCACGGCTGCCTAAATTCCTTTCAGATTTTATGGCGAAGGTCAGTTTTTATAAATCTGTTTTTTTACTACAAAAGGAAAAGCAGATTCGATTAGTAATCAGGAAAGAGGCTTAACTTTTTAGACGAGAAGAACAAGTGTTCCGCGAATTTAAATGGATATATAGCCATTTTAAAGGTTCTTACAATAAGGTCGATAAATAAACCAAGGCGCGGTAATTTAACGTATACATTAGGTGGTAATCAATGATTCCGTTTAATAAACCAGCAAGAACAGGACATGAAGATGCTTTCGTATTCGATGCTATGAATAGCTCTGCAATGTCCGGGAACAACAAATATACCCAACTCTGTGAAAAATGGTTTGAAGAAAAATTAGGCTGTAAAAGAGCTATGTTGGTGACTTCCTGTACACATGCCCTAGAAATGGCCGCAATACTGCTCAATATTCAAAATGGTGATGAAGTCATAGTGCCTTCGTACACCTTTGTTAGTTCCGCTAATGCGTTTGTTTTACGTGGTGCAAAAGTAGTGTTTGCTGAAATAGACCCTCAAACATTAAATATTGACGTTGAGTTATTAGAAAGTCTTATAACGTCAAAAACAAAAGCTATCGTTCCGGTGCATTATGCTGGTGTTAGCTGTGATATGCATAGACTGATGGACGTTGCTAAAAAATATAATATAAAAGTAGTTGAAGACGCTGCTCAGTGTATCGGCAGTAACTACGTAGGGAAGCCCGTTGGTGTGCATGGGCATATTGCAACCTTCAGTTTTCACGAAACCAAGAATATTACGGCAGGTGGTGAAGGTGGAATGCTAGTTATCAATGATCCTGATTTGGTCGACCGAGCTGAAATATTAAGAGAAAAGGGAACCAATAGGCGTCAATTTTCTGAAGGAAAAGTAGATAAATATACTTGGGTAGATGTGGGAAGTAGCTATTTGTTAGGAGAGTTAAGTGCAGCGTATTTGTATTCACAACTGTTGGACTTTCAACAAATCAAAGATGAACGATTGGCATCTTGGAATAAATATTTCGCACTTTTATCTGTAATAGAGTTATCAGGTCACATTCAACTTCCGACAATACCTGTTGATTGCGAGCATAACGGGCATATTTTTCATATTCGAGTGAAAGATGTAAGCTGCCGCGATAGTCTTATTAAATATCTGTACTCTAAAGGTGTCGTGAGTGTTTTTCATTATGTTCCATTGCATAGTTCCCCGATGGGGAGGAACGCCGGTATATGTCATTCCAAAATGCAAAGAACAACAAATGAATCACAACGATTGTTGAGGTTACCTATGTTTTTTGGATTGAAAAATGAAGAGATTGATGTAATAACTCATCATGTTTTTGATTATTTTGAATCTCAAAATAATCGTTTACTAGCGCATTGTTAAAAGTTTAGTGTAGTTGGAAAGATATTATTGTTTATATCTGAATAGCGCTAGAAATCACCGGATATAAAGTATGAGTTTAGAAAAGTTACGGATTGGTTTTATTGGCGGAGGAGAAAACTCTGCGGTAGGAACAACCCATCAAATCGCATCACAAATGGATGGGATGTGGAAGTTACAGGCGGGATGTTTTAGCACTCACCCAGAAGTGAATTTATCAACTGCTGACAGTTGGGGCGTTCCACTTGATCGTGTTTATAATGACTGGCAACAAATGTTGCTTAGTGAGAAGGGTAAACTTGATGCCATTGTTGTTTTAACTCCAACTCCGCTGCATGCCGATATCGTCGAAAAGGCCATTTTGTCGGGTTATGCTGTCATTTGTGAAAAAGCACTAGTAACTTCGTCACAAGAAGCTAAACGACTTAGAAGTGTAGTGGAAGATAGTGAGGGCTTTTTAGCTATTACTTATAATTACACTGGGTACCCAATGGTTAGAGAGTTGAGAAACTTAATTTCCACAGGAAAGCTAGGCACATTAAATCAAATTCAAATTGAAATGCCTCAAGAAGGATTTATGAGGTTGGATAAAGATGGTAATAAACCTCGTCCTCAAAAGTGGCGTACAATTGATCAAAAAATTCCCACAGCTTATTTAGATCTCGGTGTCCATTTACATCAAATGGTTTCATTTTTATCCGCTCAAAAGCCTGTTGAACTTGTTGCAATGAATAATAGCTATGGTTTGGTGCCGGATATAATCGACAACACGATGTGTTTAGCAAAATATACCAACAATTTGGATGTACAAGTTTGGTTCAGTAAATGTGCGATAGGTCACAGTAATGGTTTACGTGTGCGGGTGTACGGTACTTTAGGGGCTGCCGAATGGTTTCAGTTGCAGCCTGAGAGCATTACATTTACTGATAATTATAGCCATAAACAGATTATTGAACGTACATCAGTAGAGCTAAATGTTGCTAGTGAATTACGTTACAACCGATTTAAAGCAGGTCACCCAGCAGGATTTATTGAGGCATTTGCTAACCATTATTTTGATTTGGCTGAAAGCTTGAAAGAGTTTAAGCAAACCGCTAAAAGCACTTCACCATGGGTTTTTGGCGTTGATACAGCTATTGAAGGGTTAACATTTTTAGAGGCGATGGTTCGATCAGCAAAGAATAAAACCTGGGAACGGGTTGAGTCTTAATGAACTTAACGATAGCAGTAAGTCTGTTCAATCAAGTTTTGAGGTGCATATGAGCGCGTCATTTTCGATTATCATTCCGACTTATAATGCTAGTAAATTTATTAGCGATTGTTTAGATAGTATTGTTAGCCAAAACCTTTCTTCTTCAGATATCGAAGTGATTCTAGTCGATGATTTCTCTGCGGATAACACCTGTTCTATTGTTCGGCGTTATTACGATATTATTCCTAATTTAAAACTAGTTGAATTATCGACTAATACTGGCCCTGGAATAGCTAGAAACGAAGGTTTAAAAGTTGCTACTAACCAATGGGTTATATTTTTGGATAGTGACGATGAACTAAAATATAATGGCATTCGAACTCTCCAGCAGTTTATTAATAATCAAAAATCACCATCATTAGACGTTGTCGGATTTGATTGGACAGAGAGTCAAAAGTCTGAAAAAAACTTAAAAAGTAGTCAACGTATAGGGCGTCGAGATAACGTTTATTTTTCACATCAGCATAAATTAATTGAAGCTTATTTATCCCATCGTATGGACGGATCAGTGATTTTTACAGCGATGAAAAGATCATTGTTAGTTGAGTCAAATATGAAATTTGACTCTGGTCTTCATGAAGATGTAGATTTTATTTTTAATGTTTATTTCAACGCCAGTGATATACGCTATTTTGATCACATTATTTATTTAAAAAGAAACCATCGAAATTCAATTATCAATACTATATCTAAAGCACATGTTGAAGGTTACTTACGTGCCTGGAATACAATACTCAATATTCTTAAAAATGCTAAATTAACGAGTGCGGTTAAAGATCGGTATCTAGCTGCATACCACTACGGCACTATTGGTGTTATCGCGACTAGAATACGAGAAATAGCTCGTCAAAGGAGTAGCGCAACAAATATACATCCGCTTTTTTCAGCCCTTTGGCTATTTAGTCAAGAAAAACGCAAAAGTAAAGAATTTGTAGAAACTCTCAAAAATTGTAAAACATTATATGGAAATTTATGTCGTTTATTTTTTGATAAGATGGATGAGAAAAGTTTGAGTGAAACAGAAAAAGTAGAAACAATTTGTACGCAGATTAGTCAGCTAGATGGTAAAAGTTGGAGTTGTACGGATTTACAGCATTCTGTATTTATGCGCTCCAATGAAGTTCGTACTTGTTGCAAACGTTTTTTCGTAGACGGTGAAATGCGCGGAGACGTGAAATTGTTTGATGTTACTGATGGCTCCGAGAAGTCTCACGGTAGTAGGGAGATATTGGAAGCTAAACGGGAGTTACATCAAAAAATTAATGCTGGAATAAGTAATCCATGTGAAGGGTGTTCTTTTCTTGAATTTAAAAAGTGGGATACTCTCAATAAGCTAGATATCCATTATTTATCATTAGAATATCATTCAGTATGTAATTTAAAATGTACCTATTGCAGTGATGAATATTACGGTGGTGAAAAGCAAAAATACGATATTGAAGGCAGTATCGAGAAATTTATAGAAGATGAGGCATTACAAAACTGCGCATTAGTTGTGTGGGGGGGGGGTGAGCCGGTTTTGGGTAAAGGCTTTGAGAAAATTACTGGAATGTTAGCTGAAAAAATTCCTAACGTGCAGCAACGAGTTCTGAGTAACTCGGTAAAACATAGCCCAGCAATAGATATATTACTGATAGAAAATCGTGGGCAACTAATAACAAGTATTGATGCTGGTACGACAGAGACCTTTGAAAATATTAGAGGACGGGATTATTTACACAGAGTATGTAGCAATCTCAAAGACTATTCAGAAGTTAACAACAAAAAAATAACCATTAAATATATTTTCACTGAAAATAATGACTCTGAAAATGAAGTTCGCTCTTTCGTAACTTTAATGAAAAGCTATTCGTTACAGAACTGTGTTTTTCAAATAAGCGGTGATTTTAAAAAAGAGCATGTGAGTATTGAATCAGCTACTTCTATGGTTTTAATGTTTGGATTGCTAAAACAGTTAGGCTGTTCTGCAATATACTTTGACGAGTTGTTATGGCATCGATTAGGAGATATTTTTGCATTAAATAGTCCTGATTATGTCAATAGGCTGCATAATCTAACTGGGTTCGAATTCATAGCTACGGCTAAAAAGTATCCTCGAGTAATCGTTTGGGGGGCAGGGCAACAAGCTAAATACCTCGTTTCCAAAAGCCACTTTTTTGAGCAAGCGGAAATTGCTTATTTTGTTGATGCTACACCGAATAAAATAGGCAGCGTTTATTTTGACAAAGAAGTAAAATGCCCTTCGGTTCTCAAGGAGTCTGACCTTCCTATTGTTATTGCAGCTGTTCAAGGTTATGCACTTATTGTAGAGCAATTTAATAAATTAGGGATTGACCAAAATAGGTTAGTTAATGAGTTAATCATTTAATCGAGAGTGGTAACGTAATCCATATATGAAAAAAAAATTATTGATTGCTGGTGGGGGCTATGCTGATATCCCGTTAGTTTTGGCCGCGCAAAAGCTAGGTTTTTATGTCATCACATCAGGAAACAATCCTCTTGATATGGCCCATGAATATTCTGACGAGACCTGTTTAGCAGATTTCTCAAACAATGAATTGATGCTTCAAGTTGCTATATCATTAAAAATAGATGCTATCTGCCCCTGTGCCAATGATTTTTCAGCAATAAGCTGTGCTTATGTGGCGGAAAGAATGAATTTACCGGGACATGACAGTTATTTATTGGCGCAAAAAATTCATCATAAGGATTCATATCGGGAGTTTGCGCTAAAGCATAGTATTCCTAGTCCTAATGCTATGGGTTTTATCGACCCAATCAAGGCCGTAGATAATCTGAAGCTCTTCCAGTTTCCTGTCATGGTCAAACCTGTAGATCTAACCGGTGGTAAAGGCATTCTGAAGGCTTCGTCTGAATTGGAAGCTAAGGAAGCTATCAAAATAGCTTTTGAAATGTCGAAAACAAAAAGGATTGTCATAGAAGATTTTATAGAAGGGACTAGGCATGGTTTTTCTGCTTTTATCGTAGATGGTAAAGTGGCGTTCAACTTCTTAGATAATGAGCATTACTTTCTTAATCAGTATATGGTTTCGGCGGCATCAACTCCGTCCATTGTTCCCTCAAATGTCATTGCAAAGTTAATTAGTTACTCAGAACAAATCGTACATTTAATGAAGCTCAAAGATGGAATATTTCATGTGCAGTTTATTCTTAAAGATGAGCAACCTATTATCATTGAGATATGTCGAAGACCTCCGGGAGATTTATACTTAAATTTAGTCAAGCTTGCCACTTCAGTAGACTATTCTAGCTACATTATTAAAGCCTTTACTGGGGGCGATTGTAGTGAACTCAATCAACGAAATAACGAGGGTTTTTATAGTCGCCATTGTATTATGGCAGATAAAGCAGGAACGATAGACACTGTCAGTATAGATACCACTGTGAAGAGCAATATAGTGAAACAATACTTATGGTGGCATAAAGGCGATGAAATTACAGAGCCATTAACTCACAAACTAGGAATCGTATTTTTAAAATTCAATTCACTCGATGAAATGTTAACCAAAACAAACGATATGCAAAATCTAATAAAGGTTAAAGTTAAATAACAAAAACATTGTGTTTACTCTTTCTCATAGCCTTGATTAGTCAACTTTTCAACCGTTTGGTAGATTAAATAAATACTGCCATTGGTGTACTAAAGATTGTTTGGAAAAGTGTTTTTTAATATTATTGATGTTCCTCTGTGCATGGTATTCAGTTAAAAATCCTTCGTCTAATTTAGCTATATCAAACAGTTTTATATCACAATCTTTCAGTGTATCCCATGTGGTAACAGACGGGCGAATGAACACTCTACAGCCATAACTTAATAGCGTAACTATAGTTCCCATTGCCTGTTGGCGATCATGATCAAATAAAGCTATGTCCACCTCTTTAAGTAAGTTTTTGTATTCATCAAATGGTAAAAACTCTGTCATTGGTATGAATTGGTCACCAAATAATTCATTGCCATATTTAATTACTTTTTTTATGTGTTCAGGATGGCCTTTATTGGCATAAGATAGAGGCGTGTAAACCTTGCCTATTCTGTGTTTGTATTTCGATATTTGTTCCAATAAAAATAAGTGATTGTTATTTGTTGCACCGGAATTACCTAGTAAGATATTTTTTGAAGTATGATTTTTTTGAGTATATTCAGTTGGTTGATATAAATTGCTAGGATAAGCAAAGTTTATAATAGCGTGTCCTTTTGCTCCATACCAAGTTCTAACAAACTGTATGTCACCAGCGGAATAAGAGACAAGGTGACCAATCGTCTCAATTATCTTTTTGTGTTCATCATTTTTACTATCAGGATTGTAAAAGTCTGCTCCCCACATTACCCAATACGATTTCTGTAATAGGTCCGGAAAGGTAATTAGTAAATTATTAATTTTATCTCGCCATAGACCGTGAAGAATGATTTTTTCTGCTGCTTGTAAAATTTTTACTAAACATAAAAAGTCATCATCAGTATGAATAAATTTGACATTATGGGAAGGCGTCAGTCCAAATTGATATTTTTCACTGGTGATATAAATAAACTGGTGTTCAGAAACGTGAAAATTCTCTTGGATAAATTCTATGTAGGGAGGCATAAACTTTTCAGAAATCATAATATGAACATATTTAATCAATTTTTTATCCCAGTTGAGGTGAATTTTAATATATATATATATGATTTCGCTAATTTATTTTCTCGATAGCAAAACTTTGATTTTCCTTAATATCCATAGTGAGATATTTTAACCGCCATTTATGTGTCACGCAAAACTCATGTACTGCCTCAATAACACCATATTTAAACGATTTTTCCCAATTCCCCATACAATAGTCGTGGCCGGCTATTATCCCTCCAGGCTTTATTTTTTGGGCATATAGCTCTAGTTCTAACTTAGTTTGCAAATATTTATGTGTTGTATCTATATAGATCCAGTCAAAATAATTATCGGGAAAATCATGGACTGCTTCATGGGATAAGCTTCTATTAATAACTACGGATTTTAAGCGTATTTGTTGCTCAAATTTACTCTTTATTTTATCTAAAAGAGTTTGATTGAACCGTGTACTATCCCAGACATCAATCAAATGTAGTGTTTTGGGTTTGTTTTCTTTCAAAATCTGTGAAGAAAAACTTCCAGTGTCAACGCCGAGCTCTGCCGCGATGCCTTCTTGTGGTAGTTTTTGTAATAATTCTAATCGGTTAACAAGTAGTGTACAGTTTTTGATATGTGAATGCTGAAGAGGTATTTGGGGGATATTTTCAATGATATTACTTCTAAACTCTTCTTGAAGAGAAAAAATTTGAGCTGAATTTTTTTGTATTTCTTCAATGTCATTTGAATTTACATAGTTATCAATACCTACTGACTTTAAAGTGTTTGAAATATCAGTAAAAAAATCACTGCAAATAATGATTAGATCGAAATTTAAATTTTCTAAGTCTGAATAGTGATAGATTTTTAAACCTAACAGAATTTTGCCCTGTCGTTTTATATTACTATCTACAAAGCCAAGTACTTCATATTGTAAAGACAGTGCAGTTAATTCAGCGAGTGCTTTATTTGACGTTCCATAAATTAAAATTTTCTTCATTTTTTTGCCTTTATTTCAACTGACAAGTTTCAGGGTTGTGTATATTTTCTTTTAGTTAGCTTTGAAAAATGGATGTTCTTTGGAGGTAATATTCGAGAGTAACGAACCTGAAGATATTTTCTACATGGTTAACTTTAAAGGAAGCTAAGTGTGGATTTAGGTATTGGGAGATAGGATCAATATTTGTAAATTTACTATATCTTGAACTTTCATAATGCAGCATATTAGTAATCTTACGAAGGACTTCTTCGTCTCTTATTCCTTTTGCGTAATTAATGTATCCGCGGCTTATTTTTGGGTATGATAGTAAATTTGATTCTTTACCTAGTAATGTTTTCCGTGTTTTTTGCCATGGTATACTTTCAAAAAAATCAGGGAAAAACTTAATCAGCATATCAGCGTACAATTTATTATCTTTTCTATAATCATCGGGTAAAGAGTATACAAATTCAATTAGATTATTATCGAAAAACGGTTTTCTCTGAGTTATTTTATGAAGGCTATTAACACTGCCCATATTAGTAAAGCGCCTGACTCTATTCATTAAAAGGTGAGGTTCACATTTATCTATCGCATAAAAGTCTGAATCAAAATCTACTCTATCGGTTTGATTTTTGTAAAACTGTTTTAAGTCACTATTATTCGCTTGCTTATCTAAAGGTAGATGATTTAACCAGCCGCCACCACATACAACATCTCCAGCATAACCATTTAAGTTAAACGTGATTTTATTCGATACCTCTTCTAGAAATTCAATTCCGTGCATATGCATCATGCTTAGCATACCATCAGTTCGCCAAATAGAATTAAAACGAGATTCAAACCAGTTAGATTCAGAAAAGTTATATATTGTATGCTTCCACTTTGTTTTCTTTGCTACGATTTTAGCTATCTCTATATCGTCACAACCTTCTATTCCAAAGGTGTAGAGTTCTCCAATATAGTCGGGATACAAGGTGTTTACAGCAGCAATGATCGCTCTACTATCCAATCCCCCACTCAATGATACTCCCATTTTTTCATCCGGGCTAAATCGTTTTTTTACAGAGGCTAAAAATAGCGTCCCAAGTTGTTCAACAGCGCTATCAAAAGAAACATTTTGTAATTTAATTTCAGACCACTTCCAATAAGTGGTTTGTTCTAAATTACTTGATTTTAGATCATATGTAATAATTGTTGAAGGTGGGACTAGCTCGATATTTTTAAGTAGCGTCTCATTTTCAACTAAATAACCTAGTTCGAGAAAAGAATTTATAGCGTCTTCGTTTAAAGTGTAATCTGTTCTAGGTAGGGCAAGTAATCCTTTTACTTCAGCACTCCAAGCTAACTTATTATCCATAGAGCAATAATACAATAAACTCATGCCGTACCTATCAGATATTAGGTGAACTTTTTTATTAATACTGTCATAAATTATCGCATGGAAGTAACCATCAATTTTACTCAATATATCTTTTAGTTTTTGATTGATGTATGACTCGTAAAGTAACTCCTCAAAAGTATTTTCAATATAATTATATTTTTCACCTTGTATTGATATGAAAATTCCATTTTTATTAAAGGTTTTTTTGTGGTTTTTAGTTGACTTTAAATGTATATGAGACATTTGTATTGAAGAGTCGTTAACTATATCGTCAATTATTAGGTCGTTTGAGTCAACTATTAAAGCAGTAGACATTAAATGAATGTTATCTTCATTTGATTCACTTTTTGTATATCCATAAATGCCTGGCATATTAATTCCTTTTAATTTTCGATTTCAGCCGCTGTATGTCTATATTCGCTCAACTTCTCTTTCGTTGTAAGAGTAAGTAATAAATGTTTCATCCGTATGTCTCCTAGCACCAATCTCCCCCTTGTTTTTACTTGTTCAGATATTAATTCAATTTTTTCTTTTCTATAGATAGAAATGAAATGAACAAAGTCTAAGGCAATATAATCGCCTGGTATTGTATATAAAACATCTTCATTGAATTTTGTTTTATCACAACCTAATAATTTAGGGATAATAAATGACGGTGAAGATAAGCTTAAACAACATCTTATTAGTAAAAAAGTTGTTGATACTAAGTTGTTCACTACAGATTCATCATTTATATTGGGTTTAGCAAGTAGCATCTCATTATTAAAAGGATTTTTCCGAACATCATTAGATGACGTTAGGCTAATAGTGTTTATGAGGCCTTTTTTACTTGGATTTTTCGAATTCTCTTCATAAACGACATAGTCGAAATCTTTCGTTTTGTATTCCTTGATTGGACTTTTAGTAAAGTAAATATTATTTATAAATGGAAAATGAACTTTTAAATTCCATTTGATGCTATTTTCAAAATTAGGATCTTTAGTAACGATTAACATTGACCTGCCGAATCCCACTTCTTCTAAGTATTTAGATTCTCTCTTCCAAACATTGAAGCCTGATGTATCAAAATATTTTGTATTTTTAGAGAAACACAAAAACTCTTTTAAATTCCTGAGTAAATTAGCCCATTTGGATGTGGCAGTAATGCAAAGTTCAACACTTTTAAATCTCTCTGAATGTTGAAGTGAAAGTTTTGTAAAAATCGCATTGGCATAGTTTACCGTACCATACATGTAATAAAACTGCAGAGAGCGGCCCGTCTGATAAGAATCAAACAGTAACTCTTTTTGAGCATTAATCAGCTTATTTATATCGTCAGGTGTTGATAAGTATTCCTCAACCAACTCTTGCAGTTGCTGCACTTCTTCAAGCATTAATTTATGTGAGAACTGCTTTTCATATTTTTCGATAAAGTGGGTACTGTGCTTGGTTGAGAAAACCTTTTTATGCAGTTTTTCCAAAGCATGGTCACGCTCATCATTGCTCGCCATGATGAGTAGATTATCGATCTCAAGTGGGGTCGTTCCTTTGATTCTTGCTCCGTCGCTACAATTGTAGAAGGTTTGTTCTTTTGGCTTTCGGTAAGTGACTTGCTCGATGATCTGCCGTGATACTTTAAACTCATGTTTAGTATTTACCTTAGGCCTAAAATTACCTGGTACAACAAGTGAGGTGATATTAGCGGTCGAGTAGTCGTAGGTTTCTTTACCATCTTCTTGGTAATAGCCAGAAGACTTCGAGTGATGATGGTTTACATCAACAAAACCTAAATCTACACCCATTAAATAAATATGGTTGAAGCCCAGTACACTAATAATGTTAGTTACAAAATTACTAACAGTAGGGAAGGATTGCTGAAGTACTTCGAAGTGCTGCTTTCCTAGTACACTTAATGCAGAAACTGTTGATGATTCCCCCTCTTTAAACGCGATCAGTACATCTTTGTATAACTCGCATGTGTCTGGGTGAATACCATTGCAGGAAATAAGCGTTATTTCTTTTAAATAGTCTAAATCACCTATCAACACCGGCCAATCGAAGGTGCTGCGGTTTTGCTCAATTTCGGCGTGAAAATCAGGCGTGATGCCATTCTTATAAAGCGCCTGGAGGGCGGTACCACAGCTAATGACGATAGCCTGGTCACGCCATTCTTTGATTGCCTCAATCGACATATCTAAAGAGGGCCCATTACCTACTATAAAAACCGGGACTTCCTTATCTTCATAACTTAGGAATTGCGATGGGGTATTCATGAGTACTGGATAATCGCGCCGGAACCCTTCTTTCATGTGCTCGATGCCGTAATAGGCATGATCGAAGTATTCTCCCATGGAGATAACCACCTGAAGCTGCTCCCTGAGCTGGGCAATGGCGCTATTGAGTGAAGCGTTATAGTAGCTTTGGTAAAAATAGGTATTATTTAAAATATAGGGGCCAATCGAGTGGAATTGGTTTAGCAGGTCATTGAATAAGTGAGTGCCATCATCACCTACATTTAGATATATGCGTGCATCACTGGCTTCTACTTTTTCAAAGATGGCTTGCCAATCTATGGCGTACAAAGACGCGTAAAAAAAATCAGGATTAGGCTCGCAAACAAACAGTTTTTCCACCGTGTGTTCTTCCAGCAATTTTTCTAATTGGTAACCAATACCCAGCCCAAACATGATGATAGAAGCAATTGTTTCGGGCAATTCACCCACTTCTTCTTCTGCTTCTTTTAAAAGCTCTTGAGTCTCATTTACAAACTGATAATGGATATAGTGCGCGAGTTTAGTGCCTTTATAACCAAGCACGAGCCCATCTTTATTCGGTTGTTCGTTAAAATTTTCAAAATTTAAGATGCAGTCTTGCTTTGGTGAGTTTCCGTACCAGGTATACAACCCCTCAGACTTTAGTACGTTTACCTCTTCAGACTGGCTTTTAATTGGCAACCAAATCTTGGGTTTGTAGTCTTTGTATTGCTGATAAATATTTGGGAAGTATTTTTTAAATGCGCCTAGGTTCTGTTTGAATAACGCGCTCTGGGGTGACACTTGGCGGTGCGTATTTAAGTCTAGTTTAGGCGTCCAGAATGGTACGTATTCTAAATGACTTTTCTCGCGCGCGATGGTAAAGCCATTATTGCTAATTTCTTCCCAGCTACGCGTGCAGATATCCTGATGAATCGAATCGAACACCTGCTGATTATAGTGCTTATAAACATAAAAACGGGTTAAGGAAATGTGTTCCCTAAGTTCGTTTATATCCGACAGTAAGTCTCTGCCATCTTTCTCTATTTGAATGAACAGTGAAGTCCCTTTTGCTTTGGCTAAAGCAAAAATATCAGCCCAAGGCGTCGCCATTGTTGAGCATTGAAAGTACTGCACTTCAGGTTCATAAATAATGAGGTTTTTAATCGTTCGCGCTTCAAGTAATTGCTTTATGTGCAAACCGAGGCCACAGCCCAGTACCACTAAACATTCCACTTCATCTGGCATAGGACCCATGGCTTGCTCGGTCTTAAAGCTTTCCAGTTGGGTAAAATCTAATGGGTCCGTGAGCGTATCAGTATGCTTTGATTGTATTTTTGTTTTGTGAAACTCAACACTAGGGCAATGTTCAAGTGACTGCGCTACCTGCTGATTTATTTCTTCTTGAGGGTGAAAACCATAAAATGTTCTGCCTATTCCATAATCAACGATATTGGTCTCGCCCCACTTATTAATAAATAAAGATAGGTTTGAAAGCTTAGAATCTTTGATCAAGGGAAGAAGTGAAGGAATATTGCGCTGAAATGCATTAAAGCTATTGCTGCGTGTTTCAACAATGCTTTTAGCTAGCGCATCATCCAATGCGGCTTGTTTTTCTTCATCTTTCTCTAAGTGCAGGCGAATATTTTTTAACATGGTTCACTTATAGTCACGGTTGTTATGATTATCAGTAGCGACGCTTCAATTACTCAGTACTAAGCGTTTTAACCCATAGCGCTGGGATACTCGTCGAAACGTCATTGACACAAGGTCAATGGCAAAATCTGCAATAACTGGGCCGTTTTACTGCTAATTATTTGACACAAAGTGTACATAAGCATTTGATGAAAATACAGAAACCTAGAGCCGCATCATCAAACGCTACATTTTCACGCCAGAATTGGACTAACTAATAGACTGAATTTCACCTAAGTATTGATCCCAATAGAGAGGTATCGTAAAACATACTTTTTCGCTGCTTACTTTTTAACCCATATTTTGCTAATCTTAATTCAGGTTTTAAGAAGTTGTAGAGGTACAATTTCTAGGAGAAAAATATGATTAATCTAAATACAGAGTCTAATTCATCTTTGTTGCAACAAGTTCAACAAAAACAGGAGTCGATCTTTGAGAAGCTAGCTTCTGGAAAAAAGGTCAACAGTGCCGCAGATGGAGCCGCTGCTCAGCAGATTATTGACAGGTTGACCTCTCAAGTTGAAGGCAACCGTCAGTCGGTAACTAACGCTTATGATGGCGTGTCGTTAACGCAAGTCGCAGAGAGTGGCTTATCTGGTATTAATGATGATGTAAGCCGAATTCGTGAATTGTCGGTACAGGCCGGTAATGGGATTTTGAGCGACTCAGATCGCCAAGCCATTCAAGCTGAAGTGTCTCAGATACAAGAGAATATATCCCAAACGATTGAGCAAACTGAATTCGGCGGCAAGTCACTACTAAGTGATGCCGGCACTATTGATTTTCAAATTGGTGCCAATGCTGGGCAGAAAATCGGTGTGGCTACTCAAGATGTTGCCGCAAGTTTAACTGATGTGCTAAATGTAGACCTAAGCACAGCGCAAGGTGCCGAAGAAGCATTAGCGGTTGCAGATGAAGCGGCCGAGTTTGTTGGCGCCGCTAGAGCCGATTTGGGGGCTACGCAAAACCAATTTGAGAGTGCAGCGCGTAACTTAACTCAGTCAAATGTGAATGTTGCTGCAGCCCGCAGTCGTATTCAAGACACAGACTACGCGCAAGCAACGGCGGATAGCGCTGCAGCCAATATACTTGGCCAAGCGAGCATTTCTGTGCAGGCTCAAGCAAATCAACAGCAAGGACAAGTACTTAGTTTATTAAATGGTTAATAAACAAGCTGCGATAAACTAAAGGCCATTCAGGCCTTTTTTTATGCTGTTTTTTTGTGCGTTTTGAATCATGTTCCACCTAGCTTTTAGTCATAGATGATTTTTTTAACTCTTTGTTATACTTGGGATTTATTTTTAATTTTTATAACCTTTAAATTTAGCCCTCATTCCTCTATTGCTAATCACCAATGAATGGTTAAAATTAAAACCAGAAGTAAAACAGTTAATTAACACGAAAATATTGAGGGCTGCATGAGTAATATTCTGATTATCAGTGGGCGACCCACGCTCGGGCATAATCTGAACACCATATTGACCTTTCTCGGTGAAAGCAGTACCGCTATCGCATTCGAGCAAGCTGTCAGTACTCTCAAATCTCATCCTGTTTTTGATGCTGTATTGATTGATGCTCTGAATATTGATTTAGCGGGTGAGCTGTGTGATAAATTTCCCCAGCAACCTTTTATTCTAGTTGATAGTAAAGATCCAAATTTTAAGTCCGGTGCCAACCGAGTAGGCACTGTTGATGGGGCAGTGACTTACCCGTTACTGACGCAAATGTTACATCGATGCCAAGAGCATCGTCGGATGCAACCCAACCGCAACACCACACCGCAAAATAAAACAAAACTGTTTCGCAGTTTAGTGGGCAAAAGCAATCAAATTCAAAGTGTAAGGCACCTTATTGAGCAAGTCGCGCCGACTGACGCAAACGTACTTATTCTCGGTGAATCAGGAACCGGCAAGGAAGTCATTGCTCGTAACGTACATTATTTGTCGAAGCGTGGTACAAGCCCTTTCATTCCAGTTAATTGTGGGGCCATACCTGGCGAGTTGCTTGAAAGTGAACTGTTCGGTCATGAGAAAGGAGCATTTACGGGCGCCGTGAGTTCTCGCAAAGGCCGTTTTGAATTAGCCGAAGGCGGCACCCTATTTTTAGATGAAATCGGCGACATGCCTTTGCAAATGCAAGTGAAATTGTTACGTGTGCTGCAAGAACGCACTTATGAACGGGTAGGGGGAATGAAGCCTATTCGTTGTGACGTTCGGGTCGTTGCTGCAACACACAGAAATCTTGAAGAGATGATTGAGCAAGGGCGCTTTCGAGAGGATTTATATTATCGCTTGAACGTTTTTCCTATCGATAGCCCGGCACTGCGCGAGCGGCACGAAGATATTCCTCTTCTTTTACAGGAACTCGTTTCACGCATGGAGCGAGAAAACGCTCAGATCAAATTTACCGAAAATGCGATGAAATCGCTCATGGAGCATAGTTGGGCAGGTAACGTTAGAGAGCTATCTAACCTTGTTGAGCGTCTGATGATTTTATACCCCAACCAATTAATTGATGTGGGGGATTTACCACATAAATACCAGCATTTAGATGCTGATGATTATGAGCCTGACTACCCAGAAGAATTACTCGAGCGCGAAGCGCTTAACGCCTTGTTTTCAGCCGAAGCAGAAAGTGACAGTGACGAAAACTACGACGAGAGCAATAATTCTACTGAATTACCTCCAGAGGGGATTAACCTCAAAGAGTATATTTCAGAGATGGAAGTCAGCTTAATCTCCCAAGCATTGGAGCAGCAGGACTGGGTCGTTGCTCGCTCAGCCGAAGTGCTAGGAATGCGCCGTACCACCTTAGTAGAAAAGATGCGGAAATACGATATTAGCAAAGCCTAACTTCTCTTTTCGAATATTCGTAAACCCTCCTTCGACAAAAAAATGACACATTTTTTTCAGTAACCAATTGATATTGCACTGGTATTTTATTGGCATAGGATGTGCTTACCTAACAGCTGTATTCAATCTGTCTAAGTTTTGACGTGAGGAACATATGGCATTAAGTAATTTACAGACCCAAAACACGACTCAGGCACCTTCTTCAAAAGGGGCTGTTATATCGTTCTCAAATTCTGTTGATGTAAATAGCACTTCCTCGCTTGGTCCAATTGACACCACGCAAGACATTCAGGCTCTGCGTCAACAAGCCACTAGGTTGGAACACTTATTACAAGTCATGCCCGCAGGTGTGGTAGTTATTGATGGTAAAGGCCATGTGAAGCAAGCCAATCATTTAGCTAAATCACTGTTGGGTGAGCCTTTGGAAGGGCAAGTGTGGCGTAATATCATCAAGCGCTCTTTTAAACCTCAAGCTGACGATGGGCATGAAGTGTCCTTGTTTGACGGTCGCAAAGTAAAATTGTCTATCACTCCCTTGGTAAACGAACCAGGTCAGCTGATTGTATTGACGGATTTGACCGAAACGCGCCAACTTCAACAACGCATCGGCCACCTGCAAAAATTGTCTTCTTTAGGCAAAATGGTCGCCTCATTGGCTCATCAAATTCGCACGCCGTTATCTGCAGCTATGTTATATGCCGCTAACTTATCTAGCGGAGATTTGGCAAAGGAGTCTCGTCAGCGTTTCAGTGATAAATTGCTCTCTCGTTTACGTGATTTAGAAGGCCAAGTAAACGACATGCTACTGTTCGCCAAAAGTGGCAATGAACAAGTACTCGTAGATATCTCTCTTGAGGACATGATGCGTGAAGTGAAAGCTGGCAGTGAAGCCATGCTCAATAAGAGTGGCGGTATTTTAGATATCATATTACCCGAGCCAAACATTCATTTTATAGGCAACAAGACTGCTTTGAGCGGTGCGTTGCAAAACTTAATTCACAACGCGCTAATTGCTAAATCAAACGGTGCACGCATTGTTTTTAGTGCTCAAAGAGACGATCTAAAGCCCGATTGCATGCGCTTAACAGTGACTGACAATGGTCCCGGTATCCCCAAAGACAAGATTGATCATATATTTGAACCGTTTTTTACCACTCGCAGCCAAGGTACAGGGCTGGGGTTAGCTGTCGTTAAAACCGTCGTGCAGTCTCATCAGGGCGAAGTCAGTGTTTCAAACTTAGCCTCTGGTGGCGCATGTTTCACTATCGTGCTGCCCATATTAACGCGAACCGCAGATGACGGCTTATCCGCTGGAGCAACAAACATTCACGCCCAACAGGCGAGGAGTTAATTTTATGTCTAAAACAACGATCCTTATTGTCGAAGATGATGCAGGTTTGCGTGAAGCTTTAGTCGACACGCTATTACTTGGCGGATATAACGTATTAGCTGCAGACTGCGCAGAGCGCGGTATGATGATGATGAACGAAGAAGCTATCGATCTGGTCGTGAGCGACATTCAAATGGGCGAAATGAGTGGATTATCGCTATTACGCAGCTTAAAAAACAAATATCCAAATGTTCCTGTGCTATTGATGACAGCCTATGCCACCATCGACGATGCAGTGACGGCTATGCGCGATGGCGCAACGGATTACTTATCAAAGCCCTTCGCGCCAGAAGTATTGCTGAATCTAGTAGGGCGTTATGCGCCTGCTCAAAAAGTTCTCTCATACGACCCCATTGTTGCTGACCCAAGTAGTGTCAAGTTACTGCAACTCGCCCAACGAGTCGCGCAATCTGATGCAACCGTTATGGTGCTTGGGCCAAGTGGTTCAGGCAAAGAGGTGTTAGCCCGGTACATTCACGATCAGTCTTCTCGGGCGGAGCAGCCATTTGTGGCAATAAATTGCGCTGCTATTCCTGAAAATATGCTTGAAGCAACGTTGTTTGGTTACGATAAAGGTGCCTTTACTGGCGCTATTCAGGCGTGCCCAGGCAAGTTCGAACAAGCCCAAGGTGGCACCATTTTGCTTGATGAAATAAGTGAGATGGATTTAGGTTTGCAAGCTAAATTACTGCGCGTACTCCAAGAAAAAGAAGTAGAGCGCCTCGGTAGCCGTAAAATGATCCCACTGGATGTGCGTGTCGTGGCTACTAGTAACCGGAATATTCGCCAAACGGTGGACGAGGGTTTATTCCGTGAAGATTTGTATTATCGTCTTAACGTATTTCCGCTAACGTGGGCGCCCCTTGATAAACGCCCAGGGGACATAGTGCCATTAGCGGAGCATTTAGTGGCTCGTCATCGTAGTAAACAAGGTGCGAGCGCCCTCGGCTTTTCTTCTTCAGCGCGCAGTAAAATGTTACAGCATAGCTGGCCTGGCAACGTACGAGAATTAGAAAATGTTGTGCAGCGAGCGCTCATTTTATGCGATGGCGAAAAAATCGAAGCTGATGATCTTATGCTTGAATCGATTGAAAGTGAGTTAAACAATAACCACGAACAAATTATTGAAGAAGATGAAAGTAAATTAGGTTCGGAGCTTCGTCAGCAAGAGCATCAAATTATCTTGGACACCTTACAGTCTTGCCAAGGACGCAGGAAAGACGTAGCAGAACGATTGGGTATTAGCCCGCGCACACTGCGTTATAAATTAGCTAAAATGCGCGAAGTAGGTATTGAGTTACCAGCCTAAACCGTCTTACAAATAATCAAAATGTAAGTGTTGGCACTACACTACGGCTAACGTAATACCACCATTGACCGCCTAAACGATAGGCGGTTTTTTTACCCCTAAAGTAGACTTCTCATTCTTTTACTCCCGTTTACTGGTTCGCTACGATTGTTACTCACACAAATCAGTAAACTTTAGTTTTATGTCAATAAACCGTCATGTTTTATATCGTGCTGAAATCAATGTAAAGTATTGAAATATATGCTTTATTTTTATTGGCACTAACTTTGCTTTTAACTGGTTGAGACTGAATACCGTCATCTCATCAATTCGCCAGGAGCACATCATGGATATCAAGGCACAATCTCTTTATCAAGACATGCAAAGCATGGCTTTGCAAAGCAAAGCAGGATTAGGTGAAATCAATCCTGCCAGCTTGAATGGTATCCAGGTCAATCCATCAGGGGAAAACTTTGCCGATATGCTTGGCCAAGCGATTGAGTCAGTCAACTCTATGCAGTTAGACGCTAAAAGCCAAGCAGAGCGCTTTGAAATGGGAGATAAAAGTCTCAGTTTAGCGGATGTCATGGTAGCGAAAGAAAAGTCTAGTATAGCGTTTGAGGCCACTATTCAAGTACGTAACAAAGTACTCGAAGCCTACAAAACCATTATGAACATGCCGGTTTAGGAGCTAACTCGTGGCAGAAGCAACAGGTACAGAATTGGCAATGAGCAATGCCGGCGCGGATCCATATTCAAGTGGTTCAGAAGCAGAGCAAAAATCTGGTTTTATGGATTCACTTGGCTCCACCGACATGGTTCGTCAACTGACACTCGTTGTGGCTTTAGTCATATGTGTGGCGATAGCGGTATTTATTATGATTTGGGCACAGGAGCCTGATTATCGTCCGCTAGCGAAGATGCAAACCCAAGAGTTGATTGAAGCGTTAGATTATTTTGACCAGAACCAAGTGGATTACCGCCTTGAAGGTAATACTGTTTATGTCAGCGCTGATCAATATCAAAATATTAAGTTAGGTATGGCTCGCCAAGGCCTAAGCCAAGGCGTGTCTGAAGGCACCGACATCATCATGCAAGATATGGGATTCGGTGTGAGCCAACGTGTTGAAAAGGTACGTTTAAAGCATGCGCGTGAACAACAATTAGCGCGCACATTGGAAGAAATGAGCGCGGTTACGCGTGCGAAAGTATTACTGGCTTTGCCGAAAGAGAATGTATTTGCCCGCCGTGAGAAAAAAGCCAGCGCTACCGTCGTCGTAACCTCAAGACGCGGTGCGATAATGGGCAATGAAGAGGTGAGCTCTATCGTGGACATTGTTGCATCTGCGGTGCAGGGCTTAGAGCCTGAGCGTGTCACAGTAACCGATAGCAATGGGCGGCTTCTCAATTCTGGTTCACAAGACAGTGAAGCGGCGAGAAGTAAAAAAGAGTTTGAAATGGAGCGTAAGCGCGAGACTGAGTACTTGCAGAAAATTGATTCTATTTTGATCCCCGTTCTTGGTCTGGGTAACTATACCGCTCAAGCTGATGTGACCATGGACTTTACCGCTGTTGAGCAAACCAAACGCAGTTACAATCCTGACTTACCTGCTGTGCGCAGTGAAATGACAGTAGAAGAAAACAGTGTCGGCGGCATGCTAGGTGGTATACCTGGCGCCTTGACCAATCAACCTCCGCTCGATTCGAATATCCCCGAAGAAGCTAGCGCAAGTAACACACAAACAACAGTACCAGGGCGTAATCACAAAGAAGAAACGAGAAATTACGAGCTAGATACCACCATCAGCCACACTAAGCAGCAAACTGGTGTCATTCGTCGCTTGAGTGTGTCGGTTGCGCTTGATCATGTATCGACAGTAGGTGAAGACGGCACAAGTACACTTGTTCCTCGTTCGCAGGCTGAGTTACTTGATATCCGCCGTTTGTTGCAAGGGGGAATAGGTTTCGATGTTACCCGCGGTGATTCACTGGAAGTTGTGAGCATTCCTTTTAGCCGGGAAGGTGAGGTCGCGTTAGAAGAACTGCCCATTTGGGAAGACCCTAAATTTATGCCTATCCTGAAGTTAGTGATTGGAGGGTTGGTGATAATCGTGTTGCTTTTGGCCGTGGTTCGTCCGATGCTACGTAAACTTATTTACCCTGAAGAGACCACCTCAAAAGATGAGTTCGATGCAGATGAGGGGTTAGACTTAGGTGATGAAACCATCAGTATGTTGTCGCAAGAGTTTGATGACTCACAAGTTGGTTTTGCTGCTGACGGTAGCTTTATGTTACCTGATTTGCACAAAGACGAAGATGTACTGAAGGCTGTTCGCGCATTGGTGGCTAACGAGCCAGAGTTGTCTTCGCAAGTGGTTAAGAACTGGTTGTTACAAGACGAATAATCTAAGCAGCGCGCATCTAAGTTACGAGTAAGAGATAAACATCATGCCAGATGAAAATACAGCACCAGCAACAACCGGAACTGCAGAAAGCGGTTATGACGTTGGAAAATTAGAAGGCGTTGAAAAAGCAGCTATCTTACTGCTCAGTTTGACGGAAGAAGATGCGGCCCAAATTCTTAAGCATCTTGAGCCCAAGCAGGTACAAAGGTTGGGTCAAGCGATGGCGCAAATTGATGATATGACTCAGCCCAAAATCACAGCTGTACATAAACACTTCATTGATGAAATTCAAAAATACAGCACCATCGGCTTCCAAAGCCAAGACTTTGTAAAACGCGCTTTGACCTCTGCCCTTGGTGAAGACAAAGCAGCGAACCTTATCGATCAAATTTTGATGGGTACCGGTGCCAAAGGTCTTGATTCTCTCAAGTGGATGGATTCAAAACAGGTTGCCAGTATTATTCGCAATGAGCACCCACAAATTCAAACGATTGTTATGTCTTATTTGGATGCTGAACAATCAGCTGAAATTCTTGCCCAATTCCCAGAGAAAGTGCGCTTAGATTTAATGATGCGCGTAGCCAATCTAGAAGAAGTCCAGCCTGCTGCGTTACAAGAATTAAACGAAATCATGGAGAAGCAGTTTGCTGGACAAGCGGGCACCCAGGCGGCAAAAATGGGCGGCTTGAAATCTGCGGCGGATATCATGAACTACCTTGATACCAACATTGAAGGCCAGTTGATGGATGCAATCCGTGAACAAGACGAAGAAATGAGTCAGCAAATTCAAGATCTTATGTTTGTATTCGACAACTTAGCAGAAGTAGACGACCGAGCCATTCAAGCTATCTTGCGTGAGGTTCAGCAAGACGCTCTACTCAAAGCGATTAAAGGGGCAGATGATGCCCTCAAAACTAAAATTACCGCCAACATGTCTAAGCGAGCCGCAGACATGTTGCTTGATGATTTAGAAGCCCTGGGTCCAGTGCGTTTAAGTGAAGTCGAAGCAGCGCAAAAAGAAATATTATCTGTGGCTCGTCGCTTAGCCGATGCGGGTGAAATTATGCTTGGAGGCGGAGGCGGTGATGAATTCTTATAAGACGCTAGCTAACAGCAAAGACATGCAATGAACGATTACGATGGTGAGCAAGACAAACACATTAGCGCTTGGGATTTGCCTTTCGTTGAAGATGAGCGTAAGGCAGTTGAAACCACGACTAATGCGTTAAATCGACGTTCGAACTGGAAATACGAACCCCCTGAAAATCAAGTAGAAGAAGAGGAGGAGTTCGCGCCCCCTACCGCTCAAGAAATCGAATCCATTCGAGAGGCTGCTCAAAGTGAAGGGTTTGAAGAAGGCAAAAAAGAGGGCTTAGAAAAGGGTCATCAAGAAGGGTTTGAACAAGGCAAAGAACAAGGCTTGGCGCAGGGACTTGAAGAAGGTAAAACCCAAGGATTAGCCGAGGCTCAAGAAAGTGTTAATCAACAATTAGAGAGCTGGCGCAGCCTGTTAGACACCTTGCACAACCCGGTCGCGTTGGTAGAAGAGACACTGCAGAAAGAACTTGTTTCGTTGGCCGTATCCCTAGCGAAATCAGTGATTAGGGCCGAAATTAAAACTAACTCAGATATTATTTTTAATGCGATTAGTGAAGGGCTAAAAGCGCTACCGATTAATGAGCGCCAGTATCAAATTCACCTTCATCCAGATGATTTAGTGTTGGTGACTGAGCACTTTAGTGAGCAAGAAATTGAGAAACACGGATGGCAGTTAATTGAAGCGCCCAATTTATCTCAAGGTGGCTGCGACATCGTGACACAAAGCAATGCGGTAGATGTAAGCATAGAGCGTCGCGTTAAAGACGTGCTCGACAAGTTTCTGCTAGAGCAGGGCTTAGATACTATTAATGCTAGCGAAGACGAGTAGTTAGCTATGCCTCTGGATATCTTAGGGAATATTAAAGCACTGCAGCAACAAGTCCCTCAAGCTCCGGTCGTTGCAGCAGGCAAGTTGGTGCGTGGTATCGGGTTAACCCTCGAAGCGGTTGGGTGTCAAATGCCAGTGGGGAGCCAATGTTTAATACAAACCGTAGACGGTGAAATAGAAGCTGAAGTAGTGGGGTTTGCCGAACACATTACCTATTTAATGCCCACTCAAGCAGTGAAAGGCATAGTACCAGGCTCACGCGTTCAACCCCTTAATCGCGAACAAGGATTACCTGTTGGCATGTCGCTATTAGGCAGAGTGGTTGATGGAAACGGCCAACCTTTGGACGGTTTAGGTGCCATTAAAGCTGAGAAACGTGTGCCATTAACGCGCCCACCCATGAACCCCTTATCTAGGAAACCTATCAGAGAGCCTCTGGACGTAGGCGTGCGCGCCATAAATAGTATGATCACGGTTGGCAGTGGTCAGCGTATGGGCTTGTTTGCCGGCAGTGGCGTGGGTAAGAGCGTATTATTGGGTATGATGACCCGAGGAACAAGCGCCGACGTGGTTGTTGTTGGTTTGGTCGGTGAACGGGGCCGAGAAGTAAAAGAATTTATTCAAGATATACTAGGCGATGAAGAGCGCCAAAAATCCGTTGTGGTTGCTGCGCCAGCTGATACCTCGCCCCTGATGCGCTTAAAAGGGTGTGAAACCGCGGTGACTATCGCGGAGTATTTTCGCGACAAAGGTATGAATGTGTTGTTGCTAGTGGACTCACTTACGCGTTACGCCATGGCGCAGCGAGAAATAGCCCTTGCTGTTGGTGAGCCGCCAGCGACTAAAGGGTATCCGCCGTCAGTATTTGCACGTTTACCCGCATTAGTGGAACGTGCAGGAAATGGCGGTGAACACCAAGGTTCGATTACTGCGTTTTATACCGTGTTGACCGAAGGAGATGATTTACAAGATCCTATCGCCGATTCAGCTAGGGCTATTTTGGATGGGCATATTGTGCTTTCTCGTCAATTAGCTGACTCTGGGCACTACCCTGCTATAGATATCGAAGCCTCCATAAGTCGAGTGATGCCCATGGTCGTAAGCCCTGAACATGTTCAAGTGGCGCGGCGTATTCGCCAAGTCTATTCAACCTACCAGCAAAATCGCGACCTCATCAGCATTGGTGCTTACACCAGGGGTAACGATCCGCGCATTGATTTGTCCATTAAGGCTGAGCCTGCGATCAATGCTTTTTTACAACAAGGCATGCAGCAAATCTTACCCTTTGATGAGAGTGTAGAAACGATGGTTAAGTTGGGTACCGGGTTGGGGCCAGCATAATGCCTGTTTATTTAAAGAATATAAGTTGCTTAGCATTGATGACTTTTTTAATAAGGTTTTCCCCATATAGTCACGGAGCTCGAAATGCCGGTAAGTAAGCAATTGCAAATGGTCGCTGATTGGGAGCGACGAAAAGAACAAAAGATGGCGACCGATTATCAGTTGGCGCAGCAAAATGTGGTTGATAATCAAAACAAACTTAGTGGACTTGAGCAATATCGGGTAAATTATTTGAAAGAAGGGATCCGAAAAGGTCAGCTAGGGTTAGCCGCCAAAAATTACGGGCAGCACCAGTCATTTGTCGGCAAAATTGACGCGGCCTGTGAACAACAAACAAAACAAGTCAGTAATGCGCTGGTGGTGGCTGAGCAGCGTAAAGCACAGTGGCTTGCCCAGCAAAGAAAGCGAAAAGCAGTCGAGATGCTACTTGATAAACAGGCCCTTAAAATACAACAAAAACAGGACCGAGCAGAGCAACAGATGCTTGACGAGCTCGCGTTACAAAAATTCATCCGTAGCAAATAATTGCATCTAAGCGACCATTAACGTCGCATTTCATTCTCATGTCTATCATTTCAGTTTGTTGCCTATACTAACCCCAGCAAATAATTAACCAGTCTCAGCAATTATTTACTGGAATAGGTATTACCTACCACCTACCAGCGTAAGAAAATATCTCAGCATCTTTATGGTTGGCGAAGTGCCTAGAGTTACTTTGGAATGAAGATTGCTGTGTCCCTTAGCAAGTACACAAAACAATGCATACTTAAAACGTGAAAATTGCCACATTTACTATTCAGTAATGCAGAATCATATTTTAAGGTATTGTTTTTAATAAAGTAAATTGTTATTCGTTTTTGAGTGTAGAGGATTTTAGATGCTGCAACATATTGCCACCGCAAAATCAGACGTTGCCGCTTATGCGGTTGATGTGAGTGACGAAAGCCTATCCAAGCTGCAAAACGCGGATGAATTTGCCTATATGCTGGCCAAGGAAAATAAGACTCAGCATTCGCCCAAAGAAACTACGCAACCGAAACTAAGCTCAGAGCCAAAAACCACGGCGAAAGATAAGCTGGCACCGGAAAAACATCTGGGCACTAAAGAAGAGTACTCTCACAAGAACCCTTCCGACAGTGCCAACACTGGCAAAGTGAGTGACAATAAAGAGACAAGAAAATCTGACTCGCCAGTCGATACCGCACCTGATGAAACTGGGTTAACGGCAGATGATAAGCAGCAAATTGATACCTCAAAGGGCAATACTGAAAGTTCACGAATCACGACGGGTAGCAAAAATGAAGCAGATGCTAATCACTGGCTTTCGATTATTGAACAACTAGCACTTAATAGTGAAGACGCTATTAGCAGCAAAGGGCAAGACAGCGCTCTTGCCAGTGCAAGCGGGACTGACGTTCCTGTCAACACGTTAAATGATAATAAACTGGCTGATAGCGTGAACGGCGACGAGGAAGCATTGCTTCTGGCTTTGTTAAATCACATTTTCGGAGAAAAGACTCAGGCGAATGCAGATAAGGCATTAGTACCTGAGCACGAAGCGGCTGATGAAGGAACGGAGCTCACTACTGATGATGACGTCGGTAAAATGATGGCGCTACTTCAGAATAACCCAGAATTGCTTAAAGAATTAGAATCACTGATTGTGGGTCAACAACAAGTAGATGGCAGCTCACGTTTAAACGATTTAAGCACCTTCGACGCTAAAGGCGAAGACGCGCTAGATAGTGACTCACTGGAAAATGAACTTGCTGCGCTGGATTTGTCACAAAAGCAATTATTCCAGCAAGATAAAGTCATAAGCGATGAAACGCTAGCAGGTATTGCAGAAGCTGTGGTTAGCTTGATGAGCGTTACAACGCCAGCTAAGGGGGATGCCCTAAATAGCGTTCCAGAGACTGCGAACGCTGTGGCTGTCAGCACAGCTGATTTGCTTGAAGGCTCAGCATTAAGCGAGCAAAGTACTGGTCAAACCGAATCCTTGGCCTTAGAAAGTGACTTAACCCAGCAACAACTAGCAATGTTAGACAGTGCGCCTGAATTGAAAAA
Source organism: Paraglaciecola sp. QJM3NY_14 (assembly GCF_056173245.1). NCBI lineage: Bacteria > Pseudomonadati > Pseudomonadota > Gammaproteobacteria > Alteromonadales > Alteromonadaceae > Paraglaciecola > Paraglaciecola sp. QJM3NY_14. The sequence goes on along the minus strand of NZ_CM149664.1, from coordinate 3,604,978 downwards.
GCTATTACAGTTACCACCCGAGAAGCTTGAAAGTGCATTAGCGCTGCTTGCCAAAGAATTACAAAAGGGAGGAACCGCTAGCACTGCAGGGGACGCGACAAGTAATGCCATGTTAAAAGGGGCGCTGCAAGCAGACGCCGAATTAAGCTCAACTGCTAACGTAAATTTCAACACCCTTATTAATAAAGTTGACGCTGATAGCAACCCCAGCGGCACGGCTGACTTTGTCGCCGCCCTTAAAACCGGTTTAGCTGAAGTAAAAGCGCAGCTCGAAAAAGGGCGAGAGCCTGGCATCGATCTAAAAGCCTTGGTGAATGACGCCATAAAAGCGTCACCAGAGTTGGCAAGCAATATGCTTTCTAATAAGCAAGAACAGATAGAATTGGCGACGCGCTCTGTGTCTCAAATATTGGACGTGGCGCAATTGATGAGCACCGCACTCGAGCAAGCCTCGCATCAGCAAACGGCAAATGCGACTTATCGAGAGCTAGGTATTAACATGGCCGAACACAACAAAGCCAATCAATTGCAGCAAGGACAATTCGACAAAGCCTTGAATTTGGCCAAACCAGAGGCCCATCAGCAATTGGCTGAAAAAGTACGCTTCATGGTGAATGCCAATCAGTTGGTTGCCGATATCCGCCTCGACCCAGCTGAATTGGGCTCGATGCATGTAAAAGTGTCAGTCAGCGGTGAATCAGCGAACGTGAGCTTTGTGGTGCAATCGATACATGCGAAAGAGGCGATTGATAACGCCGCGCCGAGATTAAAAGAGATGCTGGCAGAAAAAGGCATTGAGTTAGGTCAATCATCGGTTGAACAAGAATCCCAAGAACAAGAACAGCAAACGGCCGGTGGCGGCTCAGGTGATGCACCGGGACGCAGTTCAGAGCAGGGGAGTGCCGATGGTGAGGTGCCTGACGGGATATTACAACAACCTATTGTCAATGGCTCTTTAGGGGGTATTGATTACTTTGTTTGACACTTAGGTATGGCTTATAGATTGCGATTTTCTGAGTAAGAACGATAATACCAGCAAAATATTATACAGGGTGTTGGCATGGCTGAAGAAGAATTACAAATGGAAGAGGGTGGCAAGAAAAGCAAACTCATGATGATTATCATCATAGTGGTTGTTTTACTGCTAGGTGGTGGTGGCGCAGCGTATTTTTTGCTTGGTGGTGAAGACGAGGTCGTTACAATGGAAGGTGAAGAGCAAGCCCAAATGGAGGGGGATGGTGGTGAAACGTCAGAGGCTGTAAAAACGGGAACCGCACTTTATGTGGCTATTCCTAATCCGATTACGTTTAACGTGCCAGGCGCAAATAGAGACCGTTTAGTCGAAATTAAAGTGCAGCTTATGGTTCGCGGCAGCAGTGCTGAAGAGCAAGTGAAAATGCACATACCGTCGATTCAAGGGGCATTAAACAGAGCATTTAGCCAAGCGAATGCTGATGATTTAATCACAGAAGCGGGCAAAGCTGCCATTCGTGATAACGCTTTAAAGGAAGTTCAGAAAACCTTGAAAGACGTGTCAGGTAATGAATTGGTAGAGCAAGTATTGTTCACCGGTTTTGTGATGCAATAAGCAAAAGCGAGAAAGAGATTGAGCGACTTATTATCCCAAGATGAAATCGATGCGCTACTTCACGGAGTAGACGAAGTCGAAGAAGATGACGCCGAAGAAGTACAGGGCGATGGCACTGCGCTGGAGTATGACTTTTCTTCGCAAGATCGGATCGTCCGGGGAAGAATGCCGACACTGGAAATCGTCAACGAGCGATTTGCCAGGCACATGCGGGTCAGCCTATTTAATATGATGCGCCGTTCGGCGGAAGTGTCTATTAACGGGATCCAAATGATTAAGTTTGGCGAGTATATCCACACCTTGTTTGTACCTACTAGTTTGAATATGGTTCGCTTCCGTCCACTTAAAGGCACTGGGCTAATCACCATGGAAGCGCGTTTAGTGTTTATCTTGGTAGATAACTTCTTCGGTGGTGATGGGCGCTATCATGCAAAAATCGAAGGCCGAGAGTTCACGCCGACAGAGCGACGTATCATTCAGATGCTGCTCAAACTGATTTTTGAGGATTATAAAGAGGCGTGGGCCCCCGTGATGGACGTGTCTTTCGAATATTTGGACTCAGAAGTTAACCCAGCGATGGCCAATATTGTTAGTCCCACGGAAGTGGTGGTAATCAGCTCTTTTCATATTGAACTCGATGGTGGTGGGGGGGACTTTCATGTGTCATTGCCCTACTCAATGTTAGAGCCAATTCGAGAACTTCTCGATGCAGGTGTGCAAAGTGATAAGGAAGACACTGACCTGCGTTGGAGCAAAGCACTACGTGATGAAATTATGGACGTGAAAGTCGAGCTTTCTACTCACATGATGGATTTGACGCTTAGCTTACAAAAGATCATGGACATGAAAGCCGGTGATATTATTCCTATCGACATGCCCGAGCACATCACTGTGATGATAGAGGAATTACCCACATTCAGAGCGAAGCTGGGCCGTTCACGAGACAACCTAGCACTTAAGATTACCGATAAAATTCCGCGACCTACGTCTGTCAAATCGGAATTACAATTATTAACCAAAGGCGGCCGCAGAATCGATAGCGACGCCGAGTTACAAACCCTTGAAGATGATTTGTAACCAATCAAGAGGCAAAGATTATGAGCGAAGAAGAAGGTTTAGATGATTGGGCAGCGGCCATGGCTGAACAAGCAGATGAAGAAAGCAAAGACGGTAACGCTACTGTTGCCGAATATGACGAGCTTGAAGAAGACAAAGAGATATCCCCTGCGGAAAAGCGCAAGTTAGATACGATTTTGGATATTCCTGTGACTATTTCTATGGAAGTAGGACGTAGCCATATCAGTATTCGCAATTTATTGCAGTTGAACCAAGGTTCTGTCGTTGAGTTAGACCGTGTCGCAGGTGAGCCACTTGATGTGTTAGTAAATGGCACGTTGATTGCTCATGGTGAGGTAGTAGTCGTCAACGATAAATTTGGTATTCGCTTAACTGATGTTATTAGTCAACTGGAAAGAATCAAAAAGCTCCGCTAAACAAACCTCTTTTAAAACAAGGGTTTGGTATGTACTGAGCCCTCTGTTTTTAGCTTCAAATACAGCATTTGCTGAAGCTAAAACCCTCTCTGATACCTCATCCATAGTGTCAATTTTTCTATCCCTACTGCTGGTGATCGCGGTGGTTTTCATGTTGGCGTTCATAATGCGACGGTTTAACGTCACTGGCGGCAGCACGGGGCAGTTAAAAGTGATAGCTTCTTTAGCGGCAGGCACTAAAGAGCGCGTGCTCGTCATAGAAGTGGGCGAAGAACAGCATCTCATTGGTGTGACGGCGCAGAATATTAATCACTTAGCAAAACTCGACACGCCTATTTCAAATGACAAACCGCCTGTTGGTGACAATTTCAAAGATAAACTGAATATGTTTATGGCAGGTAAGTTACAGCCTAACGCCAACACTGGCAGCAAAAAAAGTGCGGGAGTCCACGATGAATAAGATTTTTTTACTGCTATTGGCGACGGGACTATTAATGGTTCCTAGTTGGGTTCTTGCTGAGCCCGGTATCCCCGCGCTGACCATGACTGAAAACGCGGATGGCTCGCAAGATTACACCATGACATTGCAAGTTGTGGCGATCATGACTGCGCTGAGCTTGTTGCCTGCATTTATTATGATGATGACGTCTTTCACTCGTATCATCATCGTACTCTCTATTTTGCGCCAAGCGATTGGTTTGCAACAATCCCCTTCCAACCAAATATTGATAGGCGTGAGCTTATTCCTGTCTATGTTTATCATGGCGCCAGTGTTTGAAAAAATTAATGAAACAGCGCTACAGCCATACTTAAGTGAACAAATCACCTCGATACAAGCTTACGAATTAGCCAAAGAGCCATTGCGGGGTTTTATGCTGGCACAGACGAGAATAAAAGACTTAGAAACATTTGTGGAAATAGGCGGCTATGAAGACCAGTTTCAAGAGCCAGCCGATGTGCCAATGAATGTGTTGATACCCGCTTTTGTCACTAGCGAATTGAAAACCGCGTTTCAAATCGGTTTTATGTTGTTCATTCCATTTCTTATTTTGGACTTGGTGGTAGCGTCAATCCTCATGGCTATGGGGATGATGATGTTATCGCCTATGATCGTTTCGCTGCCCTTCAAGCTAATGTTGTTCGTGCTGGTGGATGGTTGGAACCTTATTTTTGGCACCCTAGCAAACAGCTTTGGAATGGGGACTTAGTCATGGCACCAGAGGTCTTTGTTGACATATTGAAAGAAGCCTTGAACATGGTCATTTTGTTGGTGTCAGCCATCATCTTGCCTAGCTTGTTTGTGGGGTTAATCGTCGCAGTATTTCAAGCCGCCACATCCATAAACGAACAAACAATGAGCTTTCTACCGCGCTTGATTGTCACTTTATTGGCCCTTAGCTGGGGTGGACATTGGCTAGTACAGCAGTTAATGGACTTCACCTTCACTATGGTAGAGCGTATCCCGGAAGTGGTGGGTTAGCATGGCGTTTTCCGCCGACATTATCACTCAGTTCATGGGTGACATGTTACTGCCATTCATGCGTATATCGGGCATGTTGGCGACCATGGTTGGCTTGAGTGCGAAAACAGTTCCAACTACTGTACGCGCTTTATTGACGCTGTTTATTACTTTCATTATTTTGCCTGTTATACCACCTGTGCCGGTTGTAGAAATACTCTCAGTAAGTACTTTCGTGTTGGTGATCCAGCAACTTATTATCGGTATTTCCTTGGGGTTTATTTCAACCATGGTGCTGAATACCTTTGTATTGGCAGGGCAAGTCGTGGCGATGCAAACAGGGCTTGGATTTGCTTCCATCGTCGACCCAGTCAATGGCATCAATGTACCCGCGGTAGGTCAGTTCTACTTAATTCTAGCGACTCTGCTCTTTTGGGCACTAGATGGCCATTTAGCCATGATCCGTATGGTGGTGATGAGCTTTACTGCATTTCCAGTAGGAGAAGCGTGGCTTCAGCCAGAGCAATTTAAAGAAATCGCCCATTGGGCTGGTTGGATGTTTATTTCCGCCGTGACCTTGTCTTTAGCGCCGATTGTATCTTTATTGATTGTTAACTTGGCGTTCGGTGTTATGACCAAGGCGGCGCCGCAATTGAACATTTTTAGTCTGGGTTTCAGTATCGCGCAAATCATGGGGTTGGTGATTATCTGGATCACCATGGATAATTTCACTTACCACTTTGAAGTACAGTGGGATAGAGCTCAGCAAATGATGTGTCAACTTGTTAGAGTTTGTCCTTAAAGGAGGCGGTTTATGTCTGACGCTAATGAAAAAACAGAAGACCCCACATCCAAAAAGATCACCGACTCCAGAAAAAAGGGCCAAGTCGCGCGATCCAAAGAACTCTCGACGGCCCTTGTTTTAGTCTTTAGCGCTGCTGCGTTCATCATGATGGGAGGGCAAATTGCCAAGGCGATTTACCTAGTTACTCAGCGCACATTTACTCTATCGCGTGATGAAACCTATGACTTTACGCATATGTTTCAAGCATGGGGCTCAGCGATCGAAACAGTCGCTACGCCCGTTATGCTGTACATGGTCATCATTACCGCAGCGGGCATTTACGGCAATATTGCGCTTGGTGGCTACAATTTCACCTGGCAGGGTGCGGCACCTAAAGCCAATAAGCTCAATCCGCTCGCTGGCTTTAAGCGTATGTTTGGTATGAATGGGTTAGTTGAATTGCTTAAAGCGATAGCCAAAGTGATAGTGGTGATGGGCATGGCTTATGTCGCTATGTTGGTATTTAAGGATGAAGCTTTACACCTTGATTTAGAGCTGTATCCACAAAACTTATTTCATGCGATGGACTTAATATCATGGGCATTTCTCATGATGTGCTGCGCACTTATTCCTATCGCGGCGTTTGATGTGCCGTATCAAAGTTACAAGCACAACAAAGAAATGAAAATGTCGAAACAGGAAGTGAAAGACGAAAACAAAAACGCTGAAGGTGACCCACAGGTTAAAAACCGTATTCGTCGATTACAATTTCAAGCTGCTGCAAACCGTATGATGCAAGAAGTACCTACGGCCGATGTGGTGGTAACGAACCCGACGCATTATTCCATCGCCTTGAAATATGACCAACAAGGCACCCGAGCACCCGTGCTCGTTGCCAAAGGGGTCGATGAAATGGCGATGCATATACGTAAAATAGCCGACGCACATGAAGTGCCTATTGTCGCATCGCCCATGTTGGCTCGAGCAATTTATTACTCTACTGAAGTGGAGTCTGAGATCCCGGCTAAGCTATTCATGGCCGTGGCGCAAATTTTGGCTTATGTCTTTCAACTAAAAGCCTACAAAAATGGCAAGGGAAAACGTCCTAAGTCAGTACCCACAAACCTTCCTATCCCTTACGAATTGAGGCGCTAAAGTCTCACCAGCCTGCGGTTAGACTAAAGATTAATGCATGGCGTAGGGGTGTTTTACCTCATTTGGCGCGGTAGTTGCTTTATGAAGTAAAACGTCCGTCAGGTGTCAAAAAATACGCGCTATGCAACTAACAGCTTATCTTAATCGTTTCGACAAAAATCAATTTCAGTCTGTTATGTCTGGACTTGGTGCGCCTCTTGTATTGTTGGCCATCATGGGAATGGTTATTTTACCCATGCCAGCGTTTCTTCTCGACGTGCTGTTTAGCTTTAATATTGCTTTATCACTGGTCATTATCTTAGTGTCTGTTTTCACTAAGAAGCCCGTCGACTTCGGAATTTTCCCACTCGTTCTGCTAATTGCCACTGTACTGCGCTTAGCCTTGAATGTGGCATCAACACGGATTGTTTTGCTGGAAGGGCACGAAGGCGGTGATGCGGCGGGGAAAGTGATCCAAGCATTTGGCGAAGTGGTTATTGGTGGTAACTACGCTGTGGGTATTGTGGTATTTGCCATTCTGTTGATTATTAACTTTAAAGTGGTGACCGCAGGTGCTGGACGTATCTCAGAAGTGAGCGCACGCTTTACGTTAGATGCAATGCCAGGTAAGCAAATGGCCATTGATGCAGATTTAAACGCAGGTTTTATCGACCAAGATGAAGCCCGTAAACGCCGGTTTGAAGTGACCAGTGAAGCCGACTTCTATGGCTCAATGGACGGTGCGTCTAAATTCGTAAAAGGGGATGCGGTTGCAGGGTTATTCATTATGTTGATCAACATAGTGGGCGGTTTATTCATTGGCATTTTTCAACACGACTTAGCCTTCGGGCAGGCCGTCGAGATTTATACATTGCTAACCATAGGTGATGGCCTAGTTGCACAAATTCCTTCGTTATTGTTGTCTGTAGCGACAGCGATAATCGTCACTCGTGAAAACGACTCCCAAGAAATGGGACAAGAACTCACTCGTCAATTAGGTAATCGCCAAGCGTTATACATCACCAGTGGTATTTTGTTTGTCATGGGTATAGTGCCGGGCATGCCGCATGTGGCTTTCTTGGGGTTTAGTGCGTTAGTGGGCGGATATGCTTATTACCAGCACTGGAGCGAAAAGAAATTGGCCTCACAGCCGGAAGTATTGGCGCCTGAAAAAGAACGTGGCACACCAAAACCTGCTGAAATTAAAGAACTAGGTTGGGATGACGTACAACACGTTGACACCATTGGTTTAGAAGTAGGTTACCGCTTGATCCCGCTGGTAGATAAATCACAAGGCGGCGAGTTATTGACACGTATTAAAGGGGTTCGTAAGAAATTGTCTCAAGAGCTTGGCTTTCTTATTCCCCCAGTTCATATTCGCGATAATTTAGATTTAAGTCCTAACAATTACACCATATCCATGTTGGGGGTCTCTGTTGGCGAAGCCGAAATCAGCCACGACGACGAACTGGCGATTAACCCAGGTCAGGTATTTGGCAAATTAGATGGAACCGTTACAAAAGATCCTGCATTTGGCTTAGATGCCGTTTGGATCCGCTCGAACCAACGTGAGCATGCACAAACGTTAGGTTATACCGTTGTGGATAGCGCCACGGTTGTCGCGACTCACCTAAGTCAACTTCTGACTAATAATGCCTATCAACTACTTGGTCATGAAGAGGTTCAGCAATTGCTGGACATGCTTGCCAAGCAAAGCCCTAAATTAGTCGAAGGTTTAGTGCCTGATATTTTGTCACTTAGTACCGTGGTTAAAGTGCTGCAAACGCTATTGTACGAAGGCGTGCCTATCCGTGATTTACGCACCATTGTACAAACCTTGTGTGAGTATGGACCTAAGAGTCAAGATCCTGATGTATTAGTGTCGGCGCTGCGTATCTCGCTTAAGCGCCTAATTATTCAAGAGATCAACGGCGGACAAGCTGAGTTACCAGTCATAACTTTGGCGCCAGAGTTGGAACAGATGTTGCACCAGTCATTACAAGCCGGTGGAGGAGATGGCGCAGGAATAGAACCTGGTTTAGCTGAACGTTTACAAAAGTCACTAAATGATGCTTCTCAACAGCAAGAATTAGCGGGCGAACCTGCCGTGTTACTTACTTCAGGTATGTTGCGCCCCGTGTTATCAAGGTTCTTGAAACACGCAGTACAAGGTTTGCATGTGTTGTCATATCAAGAAATTCCAGATGACAAACAAATTAAAATAGTCAGTGCGGTGGGTCAATAGTCCGTCACCAGATGCAAGTAGCAAGGGGTAAATTGTGAAAATTAGACGCTTTTATGGCAAAGACATGCGCGAAGCTTTGAAACAAGTCAAAGACGAGTTGGGCGATGACGCAGTCATCATGTCTAATAAAAAGCTAAGCAATGGCGTGGAAATTGTCGCTGCATATGACAAAGAGCCAGCTGCAAGCCCTAAGCGCGCCGAGTCCAGTTTGGCTTCTGCACCGAAGCCCAAAGCAGAATCCACTCCTACCCTCAGTGAAATCATCGGTGACAGCGGACCGGATAGTCTTAGAGCATTGCTTGAAAAACAAATTCAAGCAAAAGAGTCAGCTCATCAAGTGAGTCAGCCTGTTGCGCAGCCTGCAAGGCCTCAAAATGTAACAAGTCAGCCGCAACGCCAAACGCAGGCGCAACCAGAAGTACCCAACGTACCGCATCAGCAAGACGCATTAAATGAAATGCGTCAAGAGCTAGCCTCTTTACGTAATGTGCTTCAGTTCCAAGTGGCTGGTCTTTTGCAACAAGACAAAGGACGAAACCATCCTTTACACGGCTATTTAACCAACAAGTTACAAAAGATGGGTATCAGTGAAGCACTGGCCAATGAAGTGGTTTCTTATACCCCGGCAGATACTGATGAGCGTCAAGCTTGGTTGTTTTTATTAAAACTGCTGGCTAATCGCATACAAACTGAAGAAAGTAATTTACTGACCAAAGGCGGCATCGCAGTTTTAATGGGCCCTACTGGGACGGGGAAGACAACGACTGTGGCAAAACTTGCCGCACAAGCTGCGCAAAAATACGGTGCTCAAAACGTCGGCTTGATCACCATTGACAGCTATCGAATCGCTGCTTACGAGCAAATTTCTACCTATGCCAGAATTATTGGTTGCTCGGTGAAAAAAGCGCAGAACGCTGAAGAGTTATCAGATCTGTTATTCCAGTTTAGGAATAAGCGACTTATACTTATTGATACTGCAGGGTTTGGGCAAAGAGATGTTAGACTGATCAAGCAGTTAGAAACGTTGAAGCAGAGTACAACGGCGAATATCAGCAGTTATTTGGTCATGCAAGCCAACAGTCAATATCAAGTTATGCAGCAAACCATTGCTGCTTACAAACAGATTTCTTTACAGGGTTGTATTTTCACCAAAATAGATGAATGCTACAGTCTTGGAGAGGCAATTAGTGCGGCCATCGAGCACAAATTGTCCGTGAGCTTTATTACCGATGGCCAAAAGGTTCCGGAAGACTTGAAAGTGGCAGATGCAAAATTTTTAATAACCAGCGCCGCTAAGCTTTATAAAAAGCACGTATTAATTCATACTAGTGGTAACTCACTAAATAACGCAGCAGTGGCAGTATGATTGAGGACCAAGCGAGTAGCTTAAGAAGAATGAATCAATCTCGATTAATTAAAGTGATCGCCGTTACCGGTGGTAAGGGCGGCGTGGGTAAAACCAACGTCACGTTAAATACCGCGATCTCTATGGCCCAGCAGGGTAAGAGAGTCATGGTATTAGACGCAGATTTAGGCTTAGCCAACGTGGATGTGTTACTTGGCTTACGTGTCGTGAAAAACCTTTCACATGTATTGTCAGGGGAATGCACTCTAGACGAAGTCCTTGTTGAAGGTCCCCACGGGATTAAAATTGCGCCAGCAACCTCTGGCAGTCAGTCAATGACTGAACTCACTCCAACCGAACATGCAGGCTTAATTAGAGCATTCAGTGAGCTGCGCTCGCAGATTGACGTATTAATCGTTGATACTGCGGCGGGTATTTCTGATATGGTTTTAAGCTTCTCACGTGCCTCACAAGATATCTTAGTGGTAGTGTGTGATGAACCCACATCCCTCACAGATGCCTATGCATTGATCAAAATTTTGAATAAAGAGCACGGTGTTTTTCGTTTTAAAATTGTCGCCAACATGGTGCGTAATATGCGAGAAGGACAAGAGTTGTTCAATAAGTTAACAAAAGTCACCGACCGCTTTTTAGACGTGGCCTTAGAACTAGTCGCCACAGTACCGTTTGATGAAAATATTCGTAAGTCGGTTCGTAAGCAAAAAGCGATTGTTGAAGCATATCCAACTTCGCCAGCGGCTATCGCTATTAAAAAGCTAGCTCAACAGGCAGCAGGTTGGCCAGTGCCTTCTCAGCCAGGAGGGCATTTAGAGTTCTTCCTAGAGCAGTTGGTGGCCAAAAAAGCCGTGGGCGATATTCGGTGAACAGTAAAGCCGCTGCGTATCAGCAGTTAGATGACAGAAATGCACTGGTGGAGCGTCATGCTCCATTGGTAAAGCGCATTGCTCATCATCTTATTGCCCGCTTACCCGCCAGCGTATTGGTCGACGATCTCATTCAAGCCGGTATGATTGGTTTACTTGAAGCGTCTCGTAACTTCGATGGCACCAAAGGTGCGAGTTTTGAGACCTTTGCAGGGATTCGAATTCGCGGCTCTATGCTTGACGAGATTCGAAAAGGTGATTGGACACCACGCTCTGTGCATAAAAATGGCCGTGCGATAACGGATGCCATTAATAAAGTTGAGCGTGAGACAGGCCGTGACGCCAGAGATGTAGATATAGCCAAAAAACTTGAAGTGAGCATTGAGCAATATCACCAAATGCTCGGTGAAGTGAATGCAGGTAAAATTATTGGCATGGAAGATTTAGGGGTATCGGAAGATGTGGTGACAACAGAGCAAACTAAAGGCTCTGATACTCCGTTTGAAGATTTGCTCCAAGGCTCTTTTCAAAAAGCCTTAGCCCATGCCATTACAACCTTACCTGAGCGTGAAGCAATTGTATTATCATTGTACTATGACGAAGAATTGAATCTACGTGAAATAGGTGAAGTTCTAGACGTGAGTGAATCACGTGTTAGCCAAATACACAGCCAAGCTATGCTAAAACTAAAAAGTAAAATGCAGACTTGGCGTATTGAAGAATAAACAAATAACATATAAATGTTTTGATTTTGCCTCGAGCGGAGAAAGTTTTGGATAAGAATATGAAAATTTTGGTTGTTGATGATTTCTCGACAATGCGTCGCATTATCAAGAACCTATTGAAAGATCTAGGTTTTACTAATATTCAAGAAGCGGATGATGGCAGTACCGCATTGCCTATGCTTCAACAAGGTGATTTTGATTTTGTAGTGACTGACTGGAACATGCCAGGCATGCAAGGAATTGATTTATTGCGGGCGATCCGTGCTGATGAAAACCTTAAACACACACCAGTGTTAATGGTAACGGCAGAAGCCAAAAAAGAACAAATTGTAGCGGCGGCGCAGGCTGGTGTTAATGGGTATGTTATCAAACCATTTACTGCTGCGACCCTTAAAGAGAAGTTGGCCAAGATATTTGAACGCTTAGGTTAGTCAGGCTTTTCTCAACGATAAGGAAGGCCTTATGACCTCACATCCAGCCCCCATGAAGCTAGAAGATGCAAAGCAATTAGTCGCTTTACTTGAAAGTGGTAATAATCAAGGCGCTCAGCAGCTTCTCGATAGTGTCAATGACACCAATTCTGTCGAACTGTTCGAAGAGGTGGGTAAATTAACTCGCCAACTTCATGATTCTTTGAATAACTTTCAACTCGATGAACGTATTGCTAATTTAGCGAATGAAGAGATCCCTGACGCTAAAACGCGGCTCACGTATGTTATTGAAACCACTGAGCAAGCCGCGAATCGCACGATGGACTTAGTCGATGATTGCATGCCCATTGCCGAAAAGCTCAATTCTGAAATGAACGAAATCATTCCTGAGTGGAAGAAGCTTTTTAATCGTCAGTTAGAGCTGGGCGAATTCAATGCCCTGTGCAGACGCCTCGACACGTTTTTAGAAGAGGGGAAGGACGAGTCTGGAAAATTAAACGCATTATTAACCGAGATGCTACTAGCTCAAGGCTATCAGGACATCACAGGGCAAATTATTCGCCGGGTCATTGAACTAGTTAAAGAAGTAGAAGACAGCCTAGTGCATATGTTAACGATGTTCGGTGGATCAGAGTCAACGGAAATTCCTCATATATCTGATAAACAAGCCGATAGTGTTAAAGCGGAAGGCCCAATTCTCGATGCAGCTAACCGTGATGACGTCGCATCTAATCAAGATGATGTTGATGATTTACTGTCAAGTTTAGGATTTTAGAGGCGTTACAATATGGGGTTTGATGTTGACGAGGAGATCCTTCAGGATTTTTTAGTAGAAGCGGGTGAAATACTAGAGCAGCTTCAAGAACAGCTGGTTGAGTTGGAAAATAATCCGCAAGATTCGGATTTACTGAATGCGATTTTCAGAGGCTACCATACGGTTAAAGGTGGCGCGGGCTTTCTTTCGTTAACCGAATTAGTCGATATTTGTCACGGCGCTGAAAACGTATTCGATGTCATGCGTAATGGCCAACGTTCATTAACGCCGGAGTTAATGGATATTATTCTTCAAGCAACCGACGAAGTCGTCGCCATGTTTGAAGATGTAAAATCGAACAAACCCTTGGTAGCAGCAGAGCAATCGTTATTAGATACATTGCATCGCCTGAGTAAGCCAGAGGCGCAAGACCAAGTTGCTGCGCCTCCAATTATCGAAACGCCAGCAATCGAGGCGCCCAGTGAAGCGGCATCTCAGCCTAAAACAAATTCGGATGACTTTGACGAATCCGAGTTTGAGGCCTTGCTTGATGAACTTCACGGTGAAGGTAATCCCGTTGGAGGAGCATCGCAATCACCATCAAATAAGCCGCCACAATCCACAGAGTCTTCCAGTGGCGCTGATATGAGTAGTGATGGTGACGATATTAGTGACGATGAGTTTGAAGCGTTACTCGATCAGCTTCATGGAGAAGGGCAGTTTGGCGGCTCTCAAGACGCTCCCTCTGAATCGACTAACGCGCCCGTAGCAAGCCCAAATTCTGAATCAGAAGATATCAGTGATGATGAATTCGAAGCGTTACTCGATCAGCTCCATGGTAAAGGGCAAGGGCCTGTTACCAAAAAAGAAGCTAACGGAGAAACAAGTAAAGCGCCAAACACTCCAGTAAAGTCTGCAGTATCTGATAACACGCCGTCGCAATCCGCAAGTGAAAAAGCCACTGATAAAAGTAACGACACTAAGTCGAGTGTGCCCAGCATTGCCTCTAGCCAAGCCAATATACCTGCCAAAAGCCCTGGGGCGGCGGACAAGTCGGCTGTTTCTAAGCGTGAGGAAAAGCGTCCCGCAGCACCACAGCCGGAAACGACGGTTAGGGTGGATACTAAGCGCTTAGACCAAATCATGAATATGGTAGGTGAGTTGGTATTAGTGCGTAACAGGTTGCTTAGTTTAGGTTTATCCGTCAACGACGAAAGTATGTCAAAAGCGATTGCTAATTTAGACGTGGTCACCGGCGATTTGCAAGGCGCCGTGATGAAAACGCGCATGCAGCCCATCAAAAAAGTGTTTGGGCGTTTTCCTCGAGTAGTGCGTGACTTAGCGCGCACCTTGAAGAAAGAAATTACCCTTGAACTAGAGGGTGAAGAAACAGATTTAGACAAAAATTTAGTCGAGGCCCTTGCTGATCCTCTGGTGCATCTAGTACGAAATTCAGTGGATCATGGTATAGAAATGCCAGCGGATCGGGTCGCAGCGGGCAAGCCATCTTTAGGTACGGTAAAGCTATCAGCTTCTCAAGAAGGTGATCATATTTTGCTGAGCATAGTCGATGACGGTAAAGGCATGGACCCTGATAAGCTTAAAGAAATAGCTATTTCTCGAGGCGTATTAGATGCTGATGCCGCGGCTCGAATGACAGATGAAGAAGCATTTAATTTAATTTTCGCTCCGGGGTTCTCGACCAAAACTGAAATATCCGAAGTGTCAGGCCGTGGCGTTGGTATGGACGTGGTGAAAACCAAAATTAACCAGCTAAATGGTACGGTCAATATCGATTCTGTGCTGGGCAAAGGCACCACGCTAGAAATTAAAGTGCCACTGACTTTGGCAATATTACCGACTCTTATGATAGTGGTTGGCGATCAAACCTTCGCACTGCCATTAGGCTCGGTAAATGAAATTATCAACATGGATATGAGTAAAACTAATACAGTTGATGGCCAATTAACAAAAATCGTTCGTTCCAAAGCGATCCCATTATTCTATTTACGCGAGTGGTTAGTACGCAAAAATGCTAAGCCAATCCCGCTAGATCGCGCCAAAGGACACGTTGTTGTCGTGCAAATTGGTACCCAGCAACTCGGTTTTGTGGTTGATGCGCTCATCGGTCAAGAAGAAGTGGTGATTAAGCCATTAGATGAATTGCTACAAGGTACTCCTGGCATGGCTGGCGCAACGATTACCAGTGATGGTGGGATTGCATTGATCCTAGATGTTCCAGGCCTACTAAAGCATTATGCTAAGAAAAAAGCCGATGCCATTCGACAAGCGCGTTAAACACGAGGTTTTTACAAAATACACATGGCATACAAGATATTAGTTGTTGATGATTCGATTTTTTTTAGGCGCCGTGTAAAAGAAATTCTAGAGCAAGACCCCAGTTTACAAGTCATAGGTGAGGCCAGAAATGGTCAAGAAGCAATTGAGATGGTCGCTACGCTTAATCCTGATGTAGTGACTATGGACGTGGAGATGCCTATCATGGATGGGATCACTGCCGTCAAAAGAATAATGGCCCGTAAACCCGTCCCCATCATTATGTTTTCTTCATTGACACTTCAAGGTGCTAAAGCCACCTTGGACGCACTGGACGCAGGCGCAATGGACTTCTTACCCAAGAAGTTCGAAGATATCGCGGCAAATCGTCAAGATGCCGTTGCGCTTTTGCAATCTCGGGTCAAAAGCTTGTGTAGAAAGCAACACGGACTGCGCCCCGCTTCTGTGCGTGTGGCCCCTCCTAAAGCGATTTTGTTTAATAAGCCGGTTAGTCGAAATCCTGCTAAACGCTCAGTGCAAGCGACCAGTAGTGTTCCGTTGGGAGCACCACTTTATCATTCTTCGTCCAGTGGTATTCCGTCGGGTAAAAAGTATCGCTGCTTAGCGATTGGCACGTCCACAGGCGGGCCGGTTGCTCTACAAAAAGTGCTCACAGCTGTCCCAAAGAATTTTCCTTATCCTATCTTTATTGTGCAACACATGCCGGGCTCCTTTACTAAGGCATTTGCAGAGCGACTGAATCAGTTGTCGCAATTGACTGTAAAAGAAGCGATGAACGGTGAAGAAGTTAAAGCAGGCGTCGCGTATTTAGCGCCTGGAGGTCGTCAAATGACCGTTCAGGGCGATAGTCAACGTGTTTCTTTTCGAATTTATGATGCACCAGACAGTGCCGATATACTGTATAAGCCCTGCGTTGATATTACGTTTGCGTCAATTGCGCATGTATATCAAGGCGATGTGTTAGGGGTCATACTCACAGGGATGGGCTCTGACGGAAAACTTGGCGCCAGTAAGCTAAAAAGTAAAGGTGCAAAAATTTGGGTGCAGGATGAGCTAAGCTCAGTAGTATATGGCATGCCACAAGCTGTAATGAATGCAGGTATCGCTGAAAAAGAGTTTTCTATAGATGCGTTTGAAAGCCATATTTTAAAAGAGATGGCGTAGAAACTGACGTATTTTGACACTTTCGATAGAGAGTTAAAAAAACAGCAGGCGACTGAAAGGTATTTATCGTGAAAGTATGGACAGTAGCAAACCAAAAAGGGGGCGTCGGTAAAACTACGACAACAGTCACCCTAGGTGGTTTGCTTGCGCAGCGTGGAGCAAAGGTCGTCCTAATCGATACCGATCCCCATGCGTCCTTAAGTTACTATTTTGGTATTGATTCTGACGAATTATCACGCAGTTTATACGATATCTTTATTCACGAAGGGCCTTTAGACAAAGACGCTGTTTTAGATTGCTTATGCCCAACTAAACTTGACTCGCTGTTCATCTTGCCTGCTAGCATGGCGCTAGCCACATTAGATCGCAAGCTAGGGAATCAAAGTGGCATGGGGTTAACCCTTAAAAAAGCGCTCGGGTTGATCGAAGATGAGTTCGAGTACGCGTTAATTGATTGCCCGCCTGTGTTAGGTGTACTCATGGTCAATGCGTTGGCTGCGTCTACCCGAGTGATTATTCCAGTTCAAACCGAATTTTTAGCGCTCAAGGGGTTAGAGCGAATGCTTGGCTCGTTGCACATTATGCAGCAGTCATTACGTAAGGAGTTTCGCTATACCATAGTGCCGACCATGTTTGATAAACGCGTAAAAGCGGCAATAGGCGCCTATCACACATTACGAGAAACCCATGGTGATAACGTTTGGCAGGGATTAATTCCTATCGATACTAAGTTTAGAGACGCCAGTTCAAACCACGCGTTACCTTCAATTCACGCGCCTAAAGCACGAGGTGTGGTAGCGTACACAAGTTTGTTGCGTCATTTACGTTTGTTAGGGGCTGCGAAATGAATGCTAAACCGCCAGGCAAAAAAAGCGTTATGGAAGAATATTTGTCTTCCTTACTTATCGAAGATGTCGAGCAAGATGGGCCACTCACCGAAGAGATTGAGCAAAACGCGTCGTTGCAGCATGTCAGTCAGTTGCTCGACTCTGCCTCAGTGTTGCATACAGAACTGACTAGTTCAGTCTCCAGTGAAGTTGTGCTTGAGCCTGCAAAAATTGATAGCGATAACGTGCTGGCTAAACGTATCGACGAGCAACCTGCTAGCGATGAAGTATTTGAACACAGTCTAAAGGACGCCGAACTTCCCAGCCACGAACAACACGAGAGCGTGACGGTCAACACGGTAGATACTGACAGTGCCGTTAATAAGCAAAGCCAAAACGCGGATAACCCTGTAGCTAAAGATACAGGTATTTATCATGAAGTATTTCAAGTACTTATATTCGAAGTGGCCGGGTTGTCTCTGGCACTGCCACTGACTGAGCTTGGCGGGATCCACCAGTTAGCTGATGTTACGCCTATTTTTGGTAAACCGAACTGGTTTAAAGGGGTGATGCTTCATCGTGATGAAAAAATGAAAGTTGTCGACACTGCAATGTGGGTTATGCCTGAAAAATGTAATGAAAAGCTGGCGGATTCAGCTAAAAATCAATATCTTATCATGCTAGATAGCAGCGGTTGGGGTTTGGCGTGTGAGCGTATTATTGACACCATCACCTTACAAGCTGAAGATGTTAAGTGGCGCAAGTTTGACGGAAAGCGCACTTGGCTTAGCGGTATGGTAAAGAAAAAGATGTGTGCCTTGGTAAACGTGAAGCAATTAATTTCACTTTTGCAGCAGGGTATGAATAGTAAAGACAACTAGCAATTGCTGCTGGAGTATTAAAAATGAGTGATGACAAAACATCAAATAACGTACCATCTGATCGAAACGATGAAGTCTTGCAGTGGGTAACATATAAGCTAGGGGAAGAAACCTATGGCATCAATGTTATGCAGGTTCAAGAAGTATTACGTCACACCGAGATTGCCCCTGTTCCTGGCGCTCCAGATTACGTATTAGGTATCATAAACTTACGAGGTAATGTGGTAACGGTTATCGATACTCGTGCGCGCTTTGGCTTGGAGCCAACAGATTTAACGGACAACACACGTATCGTCATTATTGAGTCTGACGAACAAGTAGTGGGCATTTTAGTAGACAGTGTTGCTGAGGTTGTTTATTTGCGCTCATCAGAAATAGACAGCGCGCCTAATGTAGGTACAGAAGAAAGTGCCAAATTTATTCAAGGTGTGAGCAATCGAGAAGGTGAGTTACTTATTTTAGTCGATCTGAATAAACTCTTAAGTGATGAAGAGTGGGAAGAGTTAACCAATATTTAATGCTCTGTTTCGTTATTAACTGATTTGGACGCAATTGTGGAAATAAGCCATCTGATTTACGTGGTTATTGTGGTCGCCATTTTATTATTTATCGGTGCTTTCGCCGTTTTGGCGAAACGTATTGCTTTATTGCAGCGTCAGAATGAGTGGCAACAAGAATCGTTGAGCGAACTACAAGAGCAATTGCTTGCTAACCAACAAGAGTTGCAGGAAGTGCGCGTGGGCAGCATTGGCATGGGAGACAAAATAAAAGCACTGGTTGCTACGGTAAGACAAACCGCTAGCCAACAAGAGCAACTCGCTAGTCAGGATCCCCAAAGTCGCCTGTACCAACAAGCGGCTAAATTGGTGGCCAGTGGTTACTCAGTTGATGATTTGATGCACGAATGTGATATGCCAAAAGCTGAAGCTGAACTAATCTACAATCTACACAAACGCTAAAATTCCACTGAGCAAGTTACGCTGCAGGTGCTCATATCGTATTACCCCTAAGGTAAAGTTTGCGGTTTTTGCTTGGCGTTAACTTGCTTTTTTCCACGGTTATTCTCTTCTTAATCACCTAGTGCATCGATTTAATTATCTCGCAACACAGATTGTCTCTCCATAAAATGTTGAAATGATAAACACAGGAGCACTTGGTTATGCTCCTTCGAACTTAAGCAGTTTTTACGTTTAGACGTCTAGACGTAAAGATGTTGACATTTACGGCGTTTTGCTCCAGATTTAACCTATCTAAACACATCTTGGAGCCACTATGCCTATTCGAATTCCGACAGAATTACCTGCACAAAGCATTCTAAATAGTGAGAATATTTTTGTGATGGATACCGATCGTGCTGCTATGCAGGACATTCGTCCGTTGGAAGTCGGTATCTTGAATTTAATGCCCAACAAGATGGAAACAGAAGTGCAGTTCTTGCGTCTTTTATCCAATACGCCGTTACAAATCAATGTGGACTTGATACGCATCGACAATCAAGCGCCAAAGAACACCCCTGAATCTCATATGAAGGCGTTCTATCAAAACTTTGACGATGTGGCGGATAAGCAATACGACGGATTGATTGTCACTGGTGCGCCTTTGGCATTGTTGGATTATGACGACGTAAAATATTGGCAAAAAATGAAAGTGGTGTTGGAATGGGCTCAGCGCCATGTGCAATCCACTTTGTTTTCATGCTGGGCTGCACACGCTGCCTTATATCACTTCCACGGTAAAAACCGTAGGTTGCGTGACGAAAAACTCAGTGGGATATTTGCTCATCAAGTGAAGGATGAACATAACGAACTAATGCGCGGCTTTGACCCCGTATTTCATGCCCCTCATTCGCGTTATGGTGAAATAAGCGTAGCAGACTACGAGTCGGTTGAAGGACTTAGTGTGTTAGCTAGTTCAGAAAAGACGGGGGCTTATATAGTCGCCTCAGACGACAAACGATTGGTCTTCGTCACAGGACACCCTGAATACGATCCTGATTCGTTGGATCAAGAATACAAGCGTGACCTAAAAGCGGGATTAACCCCCAACATGCCAGAAAATTACTATCCTGATGATGACCCGGCACAAGGGCCTTTAGTCACTTGGCGAGCGCACGGTAGTTTGCTGTTTACCAATTGGTTAAACTATTACGTGTATCAGAATACGCCTTATGATTTAGCATCATTGTCGAACAAAGATTAGACCTATTTATTATCAGTTTTAAAGGAAAAAATGTGTCAATGGTAACCTCAGAACAAGCATTACTAGACGCCGCACGATCACGGATCCTCGTTTTAGATGGCGCAATGGGCACTATGATCCAAGCGTATGACTTTCAAGAAGATGACTATCGTGGTGAAAGATTCGCCGACTGGCATAGTGATGTTAAGGGCAATAATGACTTATTAACGCTTACCCAGCCTGACGCCATTTTTGATATTCATTGTGCATACCTAGCCGCAGGTGCGGATATCATCGAGACAAACACCTTTAACGCCACCACAATATCCATGTCTGATTACAACATGCAGTCATTGGCCAAAGAGATAAATATAGAATCGGCTAAATTGGCCCGCAAAGCCGCTGATAAATTCACAGCGCTGACACCTGACAAACCGCGTTTTGTGGCCGGAGTGTTAGGCCCAACAAGTCGCACTGCATCAATATCACCTAATGTGAACGACCCAGGGGAGCGAAATGTCACATTTGACGAGCTCGTTGAAGCATATGTAGAAGCGACGAATGGCTTAATAGAGGGGGGCGCCGATTTGATTATGGTGGAAACCATCTTTGATACGTTAAATGCAAAAGCAGCTTTATTCGCCGTAGACACCGTTTTTGAGTCATTAGGCAAAACGTTACCAATAATGATTTCAGGCACGATCACTGACGCCTCAGGTCGAACTTTATCTGGGCAAACCGCAGAAGCTTTCTATTATTCAATGCGTCATACAAATCCTTTCTCGTTTGGTCTTAATTGTGCTTTGGGGCCAGATTTGTTGCGTCAGTATGTTGATGAAGTATCTACTGTGGCGGAATGTTTGGTATCCGCTCACCCCAACGCCGGTCTACCTAATGAATTTGGCGAGTATGACCTTGAAAGTGATGAAATGGCTGAGCATATTCGCGAGTGGGCGCAATCAGGCCTCGTCAATATCGTGGGAGGATGTTGCGGTTCTACTCCAGAGCACATCGCCGCTATCGCCAACGTGGTTAAAGACGTTGCCCCGCGCGTCATCCCAAAACATGAAATTAAACTACGTCTTTCTGGGCTTGAGCCCTTTGTACACTAAATACGGATTGAAGCAGTGGTATTGAGCCATGACGAGTTTTGGCTTAGTGAAATGGCAAGTGAATGAAATTAAGTAAATTGAGTAACCTATGACCCAAGCAAGTGCATCTTTTATCAATGTTGGCGAACGTACTAACGTCACCGGATCCGCCATGTTTAAACGCCTTATCCTAGAAGGTGATTTTGAAAAAGCACTAGATGTTGCTCGTCAACAAGTGGAGAACGGCGCGCAAATCATTGATATCAATATGGATGAAGCCATGTTGGACTCAGAAGCAGCAATGACGCGCTTTTTGAATTTGATTGCCTCAGAGCCTGACATTTCTCGCGTACCGATTATGATTGATTCATCAAAATGGTCAGTAATCGAAGCAGGTTTAAAGTGTGTTCAAGGTAAGGCGATTGTTAACTCCATTAGTTTAAAAGAAGGCGAGGAAAACTTCTTACATCAAGCTAAATTACTGAAACGTTATGGTGCAGCCACCGTTGTGATGGCATTCGATGAGGCAGGGCAAGCGGATACCGAAGATAGAAAATTTGAAATTTGTCAGCGTAGTTATCTGTTATTAACAGAAAAAATAGGCTTTCCTCCAGAAGATATCATTTTCGACCCGAATATTTTTGCGGTTGCCACGGGGATTGAAGAGCACAACAATTATGCTGTGGACTTTATTAATGCCACGCGCAGAATCAGACAAGGTTTACCTCATGCCCACATATCTGGTGGGTTATCAAATGTGTCGTTTTCATTTCGCGGCAATAATCCAGTACGCGAAGCGATGCACTCAGTGTTTCTATTTCATGCCATAAAAGCGGGAATGGATATGGGCATAGTGAACGCGGGTCAGCTTGAAGTGTATGACCAGATCCCAGCCGAGCTGAAAGTCGCGGTTGAAGACGTTATTCTCAACCGTCATCCTGATGCCACTGACCGGCTTTTAGAACTTGCGCCCAAATATCAAGGCGATGGTAAGGCGCAAGTAAAAGAGAACCTCGAATGGCGCGACCTGCCAGTGAATAAGCGCCTAGAGCATGCACTTGTGCGCGGTATCACTGATTACATTGATGAAGATACCGAGCTTGCGCGTCAGCAAGCAGAAAAACCGCTACACGTAATTGAAGGGCCATTAATGGATGGCATGAATGTAGTAGGGGATTTATTCGGTGAGGGTAAAATGTTTCTGCCTCAAGTGGTTAAATCTGCACGAGTCATGAAAAAAGCAGTGGCTTATTTAAATCCTTACATTGAAGCCACCAAGGAAGTTGGCAGCTCGAACGGTAAGATTTTGTTGGCGACGGTAAAAGGTGACGTTCACGATATCGGTAAAAACATTGTTGGGGTGGTTTTGCAGTGTAATAACTTCGATATTATCGACTTAGGCGTGATGGTGCCTTGCGCTAAAATCTTGCAAGTAGCCAAAGACGAAAACGTCGACATGATTGGTTTGTCTGGGCTTATTACCCCATCCCTTGATGAGATGGTATACGTGGCAAAAGAAATGCAACGTCTCGGTCTGGATTTACCTTTGCTTATCGGCGGTGCAACCACATCAAAAGCGCATACCGCAGTCAAAATTGAACAGAATTACGATCAACCCGTGGTTTATGTGCCCAATGCCAGTCGTGCTGTTGGTGTCTGCCAAAAGCTGATATCAAAAGAGCATCGGCCTGCTTACGCCGAGCAAATTTCTAAAGAATATGACGTGGTTCGAGAGCAACATGCCCGTAAGAAGCCTCGCAGTCGTCCCGTCACCTTAGAGCAAGCCCGAGCTAACGCCTTTGACTTCGACTGGAGCCAGTACACACCGCCTGTACCTAAACAATTAGGTGTTCAAACCGTGTCTGTAGAGCTGACAGAGCTGCGCGCTTATATAGACTGGACACCGTTTTTCCTAACATGGTCATTGGCTGGCAAGTATCCTCGAATTTTACAAGATGACGTAGTCGGTAAAGAAGCACAGTCGTTATTCGATGATGCCAACGCTATGCTTGATGACTTGTGTGCAAACAAAAAGCTGCAAGCGAAAGGTGTCATGGGGATTTTTCCTGCAAATAGGGTTGAAGATGATATAGAAGTTTATACAGACGAAACGCGCACTCATGTTAGAGAAGTCTGTCATCACCTTCGTCAGCAAACAGAAAAGGCCAAAGGCTTTAATAACTGTTTAAGTGACTTTATTGCACCTAAGTCATCGCAAAAAGCGGATTTCATTGGTGCGTTTGCAGTGACCGCAGGTATAGGCGAGGACGAACTCGCTGAGGCCTACATCGCCGATGGTGACGACTACAACGGGATCATGGTTAAAGCCCTTGCAGATCGTCTTGCAGAAGGCTTTGCTGAGTATTTACACGAGAAAGTACGCAAAGAAATCTGGGGTTTTGCACCGGATGAATCTCTGAGTAATGAAGAGCTCATTCGTGAAAAATACCAAGGTATTCGCCCTGCACCAGGTTATGCGGCGTGTCCTGAGCATACTGAAAAACAAGCCATTTGGGACTTACTTGATGCCGAGAAGAACACAGGTATGAAATTGACCGAAAGTTACGCCATGTGGCCAGGGGCTGCCGTTTCGGGATGGTACTTCTCTCATCCCGATGCGCGTTACTTCGCTGTTGCACAGATCCAAAAAGATCAGTTGCTCGACTACGCGACGCGTAAAAGTTGGACTGAGTTGGAAGCTGAGAAATGGTTAGGCCCGAATCTACATGCTTAGTACTGTATTCGATGTGCTTTTAAGCCATTAGCCAATGCTATTGCAGTACAACCTGCACAAGGATATTCATAGTACGATGACTGAAAAACGTTATAGTCCCTCATGCGAAAATAACCGCCTACCGATCCTAGCGGTGTTAAAAAGCGCATTGAAAGATCGTCGTCATTTACTCGAAATTGGTTCTGGCACAGGCCAGCATGCCGTGTATTTTGCCCCAGAGTTACCCCACTTAAACTGGCAAACCAGTGATTTAGCCTATAACCACCCCAGTATTCAAGCCTGGCTCGATGACTTGCCGGCACCTAATCTATATCAACCAGTGGTGTTTCAAGTTGGGGCTGATAATTGGCCTGTCAGCCGCGTTGATTGCGTATATACCGCGAACACCACTCACATTATGCAACCTCATGAAGCTGAGATCATGATGCAGACAGTAGCTAAAGAGTTACCTTCAGGTGGTGTGTTTTGTCAGTACGGGCCGTTTACGATAAACGGGGAGTTCACTAGCCAAAGTAATCATGATTTCAACCAACACTTGTTGAATGAGGACTGTGGTGGCATACGCGATATAGCAGAGTTAACGCAGTGGGCTGGGGAGCTAGAGCTTGTAGAGCAACAACCTATGCCTGCTAATAATTTCATGCTCATTTGGCGTAAACCTTAGTAAAATCCATCGCGCTCTATCGGCGAGCGTGATAATTCTGTGATACCAGTGACCTAGTCTTGCGTTGCTTTGAAAGGCAATAATTCTGTGGCGTTTTGCTTATATGTTCGGATCCCCGCGTCTTCTTGCTGAAGGAAGCGTCTTACACCGTCATGAAATGCTGGCTCAGCTAACCAATGGTTTGAGTAGCAGAAAATCGGTTCAAAGCCGCGTAAAATCTTATGTTCACCTTGAGTGCCAGGATTAAATGTAGCGATATTTTGCTCAATGCAAAACTCGATGCCTTGATAGTAACAACATTCATAATGCAGGTTATTGATGTCTTCCATCGCTCCCCAGTATCGGCCATAGAGCTGCTTATCGTCATACAGGTAAAGGGCACTGGCGATAAGCTGATCGTCACGCGTGGCCATCACCAGCATAATATTGTCACGCATCGAGTGGTACAATCGGTTGAAAAAATCGCGATTAAGGTAACCCTGATGACCACTGCGTTTTAAGTAGGTTTGCTGATAACACTGATAGAAAAAGTCGATATGTTCAGGGGTCAGGTTTTTAGCAAATACCCTTTCGAGTTTTACCCCTTGATCTCGTACTTTTCTTCTTTCGTTTCTAATCGACTTTCGTCGCCTAGAGGTAAGCGCCGCGCAAAAATCGTCATAATGTTGGTAGTCTCGATTAAACCATTGAAATTGAACTGCCCTGCGCATCATGTGCTGATGTGTATTTAACGCTACGCTTAAATCCTCAGGCACAAACAACCAATGCATAGATGAAAGTCTATTTTGCGAAATGTAAGTTTGAATGGCTTTGCAGAGTTGGGGCAGCAATTGTGATTTATCCGTGCCGGTTTTTAACATTAACCTTGAACCTGGCACCGGAGTAAAGGGGATGGCACTGATCAATTTGGGATAGTAATTTAGACCGTACTCGCGATAGGTATTAGCCCAAGCAAAATCAAAAACGTACTCCCCGTAGCTATGATTCTTTGTGTACAAAGGTAGAATGCCTACCAAAGTGTCATTGTGATAAATTGTGAGGTGTTGCGGGTGCCAGCCTGTTTTGGCTTCCACAGATTTTGAAAGCTCCAGTGCTTCAATAAAAGCATATTGATGAAACGGGTCACTTTGCTCAGCAATCGCATTCCAACCCTCACTGTCTATTTGCTCTATGCTGCTTAGAAATTTAAAATCAAATATTTGGCGCATGACACTCTACAGGATCCCTTTGATGGGTGAATATATTACCTGATATGACAGATAACGACAGTAAGAACATTAAATATAGTATTACCAAATATTTATCGATGCGCGAGCATAGTTGTCACGAATTGTTGCAGAAATTGACAGCTAAGGGGTATGACAAGGGGTTATGCGAAGAGCGTATTGCTCAATTTAATAAAGCAGACGTTCAAAGCGAACTACGTTATGCCGAGATGATTGTGCGCAGCCGAGTAGCAAAAGGTAAAGGTGAAAAAATCATACGTAGTGAGCTGAGTCAGCACGCTATTGCGCCTGAGCTCATCGACATTGCTATTACCGAGCAAGAGATCGATTGGGATGCGCTCGCCATTCAAGTAGCTGAAAAAAAGTTTGGCCATAAGCCCGCGAAGGATTGGCAGGAGCAACAAAAACGTAATCGTTTTATGCAATACAGAGGCTTTAGCCATGAACAAATTCGGGCAATGAAAAGCGTGCGCTAAGTGCCTTGAAGTCCTTAACAAGTTAGCAAAAAACATGCTATCTTTGCCGACTAATAAATAGTTAAAAATGGCCGTTTGAGGCCATTTTTACCCTCAAATCATTAAATGTTGTTTCAGGATCATCCATGAGTAAGAGCACAGCGCAAATTCGACAAGCCTTTTTAAACTTTTTTGCAGACAAAGGGCATCAAAAAGTTTCTAGTTCGTCTCTGGTTCCAAGCGACGATCCCACATTGTTATTTACCAACGCGGGTATGAACCAATTCAAAGATGTGTTTTTAGGCACTGAACAACGCAAGTACACACGTGCAACCTCATCTCAGCGGTGTGTAAGAGCGGGCGGAAAACATAATGATTTAGAAAATGTAGGCTACACGGCGCGTCATCACACCTTTTTTGAAATGCTAGGTAACTTCAGTTTTGGTGATTATTTCAAGCACCAAGCCATCGGTTATGCATGGTCTTTTCTAACCGAAGTATTGAAACTGCCGAAAGACAAGTTATTAGTCACTGTTTATTCAGAGGACGACGAGGCGTTTGACATTTGGCACAAAGACATTGGCATTCCTAAAGAAAAAATTATTCGTATTGCCACCTCAGATAATTTCTGGTCAATGGGTGACACCGGGCCTTGTGGGCCTTGTTCTGAAATATTTTATGATCACGGTGAACACATCTGGGGTGGTCCTCCTGGCTCCCCAGAGGAAGATGGCGATCGTTTTATCGAAATCTGGAACTTGGTTTTCATGCAGTTCAATCGTCAAGCCAATGGTGACATGTTGCCTTTGCCTAAACCGTCTATCGATACCGGGATGGGGTTAGAGCGTATTTCGGCTATTATACAAAATGTGCACAGCAACTATGAAATTGATATTTTCCAAAACTTGATAAAAGCCACTGCAAAGATTGTTGGGGTAACAAGCCTTGAAGACAAATCGTTGCGCGTGGTGGCAGATCACATTCGCTCCTGTAGTTTCCTTATTTCAGACGGCGTCATGCCATCGAATGAGGGGCGAGGGTATGTACTGCGTCGTATTATCCGCCGCGCGGTGCGACACGGTAATAAGCTGGGTGCAAACGGCGTGTTTTTCTATAAATTAGTAGCAGCATTGGCCACAGAGATGGGCGACGCGTATCCAGAGCTAAACGAACAACGTGCAGTGATTGAAAAAGTGCTTCGAGTGGAAGAGGAGCAGTTTTCCCGTACGCTTGAGCGCGGAATGCTAATTCTAAACGATGCATTGAACGAGCTTGAAGGTAAAGTGGTACCGGGTGATGTGGTCTTCAAGCTCTATGATACCTATGGCTTCCCAGCAGATTTGACCAATGATGTAGCCCGAGAGAAAGGTTTGAGCATTGATGAGGAAGGGTTTGAGCAGGCGATGGCTGAGCAGCGAAAACGGGCCCAAAAAGCCAGTAACTTTGACGTGGATTACAACGAGCAACTTCGCAGCGATTTAGAGTCAATCTTTGTGGGATATGAACATGAAGATAACACAGCAACCGTCACTGAGCTGTTTTTCAAAGGGCAATCAGTTAACGAATTAGCAGCAGGTGCTGAGGGCACAGTTATTTTAGATGAGAGTCCATTTTATGCCGAAGCGGGTGGTCAAGCTGGTGATACAGGTACGTTAGTCACTGACGCGGGTGGTTTCAGCGTAAAAGATACGGTTAAGTTAGGGAAAGCAATCGCCCATAAAGGCGCTGCCCTTAGCAAGCTAAGCGTGGGAGATAGCGTATTAGCAAAGGTTAATGGTGTTCGTCGCCATGCAATTAAGCTAAACCACAGCGCGACGCATTTAATGCACGCAGCACTGAAATCGATTCTTGGTGAGCATGTAAACCAAAAAGGTTCATTAGTACAAGCGGATCGCTTGCGCTTTGATTTCTCGCATTTTGAAGCCATGAGTAAAGAGCAAGTGCTGGCTGTGGAAACCATGGTGAATGAGCAGATACTTGCCAATCACCCTTTGCAAACTCAACTAATGGGTTTAGAGCAAGCAAAAGAAGCTGGTGCAATGGCCTTGTTCGGTGAGAAATACGATGATGATGTGCGCGTGGTGTCCATGGGGAGTTTCTCGATGGAACTGTGCGGCGGTACACACGTCGAACGCACTGGTGATATTGGATTATTCAAAATCATCTCTGAAAGCGGTATCGCGTCAGGCGTGCGACGAATAGAAGCGGTAACAGGTTTGACTGCACTCCAACATGTACAGCAACAGACATTCGAACTAAGTTCTATTAGCGCAGTCTTAAAAACAGATGTTAATTCTGCGGGTGAGCGCGTTGTTCAACTTATCGAGCAGACCAAAACGCTCGAAAAAGAAGTCGCTAAACTTAAGCAGGAAATAGCTAATAGCGCGGGGAGTGATCTTTTATCTCAGATAAACGAAATAAATGGGGTAAAAGTATTGTCTTATCATGTACAAGGCATTGAAAGTGGGGCTTTACGCACCATGATAGATGATCTAAAGAATCAAATCGGCAGTGGCGTTATCCTTTTAGGGGTAGCAACTGGCGATAAGGTTAGTTTAATTGCTGGCGTCACGAAGGATTTAACCCAAAAGGTGAAAGCCGGCGAGTTAGTCAATTTTGTGGCTCAGCAAGTAGGTGGAAAAGGTGGCGGACGTCCTGATATGGCGCAAGCTGGTGGCTCTCAACCTGAGAACTTAGACACTGCGATTGCCTCTGTTTCAGAGTGGTTGCAAGAAAGGCTGTAAATGTAAAACCGACGAATTTTTGCCGTGACAACAAAAATAAGGAAGCGTCGAGTGTGTAATTCTTTGGTTATTTCAAAGGGATACGCTAGTTTTAAATTAGGGATTATTTTTTGTAAATGGATAAGGAGCTAAAAAATGCTAATTTTGACCCGTCGTGTTGGTGAAACCTTAATGGTCGGTGACGAAGTCACAGTAACGGTATTAGGGGTAAAAGGTAATCAGGTAAGAATTGGTGTTAACGCGCCTAAAGAAGTATCTGTGCACAGAGAGGAGATTTACATGCGAATTCAAGCTGAAAAAAATGGTCAGCTTGCAGGACATGACTCATCATCATCGGATGAAGATAATTAATTTTATTTTTTCTGATAAAAAAAAGCTGGTTTACCCAGCTTTTTTTATGCGAAAAAGCCGTGGTTAATTTCATGATATACGCATTTTAGCGATGAATTATCATACGTTTAAGACGCTTTTTGTACGAACAGCTTAAAATACCAGCAAGCAGTAAAAATCTTTATAAAAAGTGTTTGACTTACTCCTGTGTGTCGGTAAACTTCGGCTCCAGATTTAGGAGAGACACCAAACGGTGAAAGGCGCTTCCAACGCTACGGAAGTTAAGTAAATAAGGCCTTTGTAAGATGGTTTATGCTTTGGCATAATACTCAAACTAAGACTAAATCAGTAGCAACAATTTAGCGGTTTTCCGGAGAGGTGGGTGAGTGGCTGAAACCAGTTCCCTGCTAAGGAACCATACGTATTACTCGTATCGAGGGTTCGAATCCCTCCCTCTCCGCCATAACTTAAACGGTAATCATTAGATTGCTAAGAAGCTTAGACTAAAGGAAGTAAGCTTGAGTAAAACAAGGTAGAGTGCCTTATATGTTTTATTCGATAACGATTTTGCGCATGTAGCTCAGCTGGATAGAGTACCTGGCTACGAACCAGGCGGTCGGAGGTTCGAATCCTTCCATGCGCACCATTATTAAGTTTAATATAAATAGTCTAATATTAAATTGTCCTGTTTTTGCGCATGTAGCTCAGCTGGATAGAGTACCTGGCTACGAACCAGGTGGTCGGAGGTTCGAATCCTTCCATGCGCACCACATTAAAAACCCACTGATTTCAGTGGGTTTTTTTTTGCTCAGAATTTCGCTCTCCCATTCATCACACTCGTTTTTAGCGCTTCCTCACGATTTTGACGCGCTGCTTATCATCTACTATTAGACAATGTTAGCCTGATCTTTCTCTACAACATGTAGAGTAGGCAGGTGTAATAGCTATTTATTGGGTATTCATGCAAGAAAAGTGAATTATTCCTTATTTTTTATTCCTTTTTAAACCGCCTTAAAAGTTGTGTTATTTCAGTGCACATGGTACTTATCGGGTCGTTTTGTCAGTTACCGGAGAAATACTAACTATGCAACCTGATGTAATGTCGTTATTACTTGAAGCTGGAATGCTCCTCTTAGTGGGGATGTCAGTGGTTTTTCTATTTCTGACCTTATTAATTGGCGCTGTTAATTTGATTGCATGGGTGTGTGCTAAATTTCCCGAAGAAGAATTGTCCGTACTCAACCAGACTCGCAACCGCGCAACGCCCGTAGCTAATCAGTCAGGCGTTTCCGCGCCCGTGGTTGCGGCTATTACCGCCGCTGTTGATCAGTACCGTCGCCAACGTTAATTTTTACTTATTGTTTAATAGGAACCCAAGATGTCAAAACCTCTAGCCATCACGGATGTAGTGCTGCGTGACGCACACCAATCATTACTTGCTACGCGAATGCGAATTGAAGATATGTTGCCCATTGCGGAAAAGCTTGATCAGGTCGGATACTGGTCTTTAGAAACATGGGGCGGCGCAACATTTGATTCCTGCATTCGTTACTTGGGCGAGGATCCATGGGAGCGTATACGTTTGCTTAAAAAGGCCATGCCAAACACCAAGCAACAAATGCTTTTACGCGGACAAAACTTGTTAGGTTATCGACATTATGCTGATGATGTGGTCGAAAAGTTCGTTGAGCGAGCTCACACCAGTGGTGTAGATGTTTTTCGTATTTTTGACGCAATGAATGACATTCGTAACCTCAAAACGGCTCTTAGTGCAGCAATCAAAGTAGGGGCACATGCCCAAGGCACCATTTCATACACTGTAAGTCCCGTGCACTCATTGCCGCTATGGCTTGATATGGCAAAGCAGTTAGAGGATTTGGGTGTACATTCTATCTGTATAAAAGATATGGCCGGTTTGCTTAAGCCGTATGTATGTGAAGAGCTTATTACGCGCCTCAAAGAGACCGTGAGCGTGCCTATCGCCATGCAGTGTCATGCTACTACCGGTTTAAGCACAGCAACCTATCAGAAGGCGATTGACGCAGGGATCGACATGTTGGATACGTCAATCTCGTCTATGAGTATGACCTATGGCCATAGTGCGACAGAAACCATAGTGGCGATTGTTGAAGATACACCAAGAGACACAGGCCTTGATTTGCCCTTACTGGCTGAAATAGCAGCTTACTTTCGAGACGTTCGTAAAAAGTACGCTAAATTCGAAGGCAGTTTGAAAGGGGTAGATGCACGTATCCTATTAGCTCAAGTGCCCGGCGGCATGTTGACTAACATGGAATCGCAGCTAGTTGAGCAAGGCGCTCAGGACAAATTAGATGAAGTTCTTAAGGAAATTCCTCGGGTGCGTGAAGACCTAGGTTTTATTCCGCTTGTCACTCCCACCTCTCAAATCGTCGGTACTCAGTCTGTACTTAACGTGCTAACCGGCGAGCGTTATAAAAGTATTACCAAAGAAACGGCTGGTGTATTAAAAGGCGAGTATGGCGCCACCGCCGCACCAGTGAATGCTGAGCTACAAGCACGTGTATTGGATGGCAAAGAAGCAATAACCTGCCGACCAGCTGATTTATTGGATGATGAATTAGACACCTTAGAGCAAGATTTACTCAATCAAGCGAAAGAGCAAGGGATTACGCTCGCTGAGAATGCGATAGACGATGTACTTACTTATGCGCTATTCCCACAGATTGGCTTGAAATTTTTGAAGAATCGCCATAATCCCGATGCATTTGAGCCCGTGCCCACCGCTGACAATATTGACGCTAGCGCAGCGGTGAGTGCGACACCAAGTAAAGCCACAGAATCCTACTCTGTAAGAGTTGATGGAAAAGTCTACGCTGTTGAAGTGGCCCAAGGTGGGGAGCTGACAGATATTCAGGTAGCAGGCACCGCCCCTCAAAATAGTGCACCAGCTACACCTGCGCCGGTATCCGCTGCAGGTGAAGATGTTGTAGCACCGCTGGCAGGTAATGTTTTCAAGTTGCTCGTGCGCTCAGGCGATTCAATCAGCGAAGGCGATGTAATTGTCATCATGGAAGCGATGAAAATGGAAACTGAAATTCGCTCCACCGCTTCAGGTACCATCCAAGATATATTGGTTAAAGAAGGTGATGCAGTGCAGTCTGGCCAAACGATGCTGACGTTGGCGTAGGGATTATTTATGGATAAATTAACCTTACTTTGGCAAAGCACGTCGTTAGCCCATTTCGAAATTGGTCAGATTGTCATGATGGCTGTTGGGTGTTTGTTGCTATTTTTGGCGATCGTAAAGAAGTTCGAGCCCTTACTACTTGTGCCCATTGGGTTTGGTGCCATTTTAACCAATATTCCATTGGCAGGGTTTAGCGATCCGGGCGGTCTGCTTTACTACATCTATTATGTGGGGATCGAAACTGGGGTGTTCCCACTACTCATATTTATGGGGGTGGGCGCTATGACCGATTTCAGCGCCTTAATCGCTAATCCGAGAATGCTGCTGCTGGGTGCAGCCGCTCAGTTTGGTATTTTCGGTACTTTGTTTGGCGCAATTGCATTGAATTTGGTTCCGGGGTTTGAATTTACTTTAAAAGATGCTTCGGCAATTGCCATCATCGGCGGAGCTGATGGACCAACTGCAATATTTTTAGCCTCGAAATTAGCGCCGGAATTATTAGGTGCTATTGCCGTTGCGGCATATTCATACATGGCGTTGGTGCCTATTATTCAGCCACCAATAATGCGCCTATTGACCACTGAAGACGAACGTAACATCAAGATGGCGCAACTGAGAGTGGTCTCTAAGCGTGAGAAAATCATCTTCCCGTTAGCGGTTTTATTGGCGACGATTTTGTTCTTACCTTCGGCAACCCCATTAGTTGGGATGTTCTGCTTAGGGAATTTGATGAAAGAGTCGGGGGTGGTTGACCGTTTAAGCAATACTGCTCAGAACGAATTGATTAATATCGTCACGATATTTCTTGGTTTAGCGGTTGGCTCTAAACTATCAGCAGATAAATTTTTGACCATCGAAACCTTGGGTATTTTGGGCTTAGGAGCAATAGCATTTTCAATCGGTACTGCTGCAGGTATTTTGATGGCTAAAGCCTTGGGTAAACTTTCCAGCGAGAAAATTAATCCATTGATTGGGGCAGCTGGCGTATCGGCTGTGCCCATGGCCGCGCGAGTCGTCAATAAAGTAGGTCTTGAAACTAACCCGCATAATTTCTTGCTGATGCATGCTATGGGCCCGAACGTGGCCGGTGTACTTGGCTCGGCAGTGGCTGCAGGTATCTTATTAGCACTGGTGGGATAAGCCCGCTACAAAACTGCACACACCATTAAAAAGGGCTTAGCAACATACACTGCTAAGCCCTTTTTTATTGGATATCGTTTTTCGACCTTGGTGGAATGAGGATTAGCTTTGGCCATCAATGAGGGCTTGATGGGCGTGAACCAATTTTTTGGTGTAGTCATCTTTAGGCCAATGAAAAATCACTTCCGTTTTACCTGACTCAACGACCTTACCTTGTTTCATTACTAGCATTTTGTCACTTATGTGGCGCACTATGCCTAAATTATGAGAGATAAAAATAAAGCCAAGGCCTAGCTCTCGTTGCAGCTCCAGTAACAGATTGACAGTTTGAGAGCGCACCGAGGGATCAAGTGCCGCAAACGGCTCGTCAGCCACGATCACTTGAGGATTGAGAATGATCGCCCTTGCTAACGCAACACGCTGCCGCTGCCCATCAGAGAGCATATGGCGGTAAAAAAATCGATGTTCAGACAGCAATCCTACTTGTCTTAATGTTTGTTCTACTTTAGCGACTCGCGCTTGCGCACCTAGATTCGTATTTAGCTTTAAAGGCTCTTCCAAGATGGAGCCTAAAGTAATACCTGGGTTAAGTGATTCATTGCTATTTTGAAACACCATGCGAATATTCAGCACACGATGCTTGTTGTCATATTGCTCTAATTTTTTCTCATTCAGATAGATTGAGCCGCTATCAGGTTGCTCGAGGCCTACTAATAATTTAGCAAGCAGGGACTTGCCTGAGCCATTAGCCCCCACAATAGCCAAGGTCTCTCCCGCTTGAATGCTGAAATTAACCGGGCCTAGCGTAAATTTAGCTCCCTTTTTCTGCCATCGTTTGCCGTGACAATTCTCAAAGGTCAGATTTTCAACTGAAAGTAAGTTGTTCACTTCTGGTCTCGATGCAAAGGAAAATGACAGCTGTAAGTATGTTCATGAATGCGCCGCACTTCGGGCACTTTCACGCATTCTCTGCGAGCCCTAGGACAGCGCGGCCCTAAACGACAGCCAATAGGTAAATGTTGAAATGAGGGAATTGTTCCTCCTAGTGAGCTCAGGGGCGACTTAGGCGCTAAGTCCGTGCGAAAACTAGGGGCGCTTTCTAACAGTGCTTTTGTATAAGGGTGCAAAGCACGCTTACGCAATTGCGACATGCGTCCGCTTTCCACCGTCTGGCCACAATAAAGTACCGTCATATGGTCAGCCATACTGGAGATGGCTAGTAAGTCGTGGCTCACAAAGAGAATGCTTAGTTTGCGAACCTTATTCACCCGACTCAGCAACTTCAAGATTTGGCTTTTGTCCGTTATTTCCATGCCACGGGTAGGATCATCTGCAATCACCAATTTAGGCTGTGAAGCAAGTGCCATGGCAATCATAAATTTCTGACAAACGTCATTAGGGATTTGGTGAGGTAGGCTGCGCATATACACCTCATGATCTTTAATCCCCACGCGATGGAGTAGTTCAGAGGCATATTTCTTACGGGCTTTTGCGCGGTTCCAAAACATGCCTTTTTCTAAACGGGTGGCTAATATAACTTCTTTTAACTGGTCCCCTAAGGTCACTATGGGATCAAGCGAGCTTTTAGGGTTCTGAAAAATAACCGAAATATCCGAGCGGATAATTTTACGCCGCTCGCGCACTGACATTTTTAGTAAGTCCTGGCCGCGCCACGTCATTCTGTCAGCAGTTATACGCCAACGATCCGAAATGGCGCCCACAATCGCTTTAACAATGATGCTTTTCCCTGAGCCTGATTCGCCTACTAAAGCGTGGATCTGCCCTTCGTTAATGACAAGATTAATTTTGTCGAGGGCTTTTATCCAGCCACTTTGAGAGTCAATTTCCAGGGTGAGATTCTTAATATCCAATAGGCTCATTAGCGTAACAACCTATAGCGTAAAGCTGAGCGTAAACCGTCACCCACTAAGTTAATTGACATCATCATAAAGAATATTGCTCCCCCTGGAATAGCGATGTTCCATGGGGCAACGTAAGCTGTGGTTAACCCTTCAGATAATAACGCGCCAAGCTCGGGTGAAGGGGCTTGCGCACCTAAATTTAAAAAGCCTAATGCGCTGATATCCAATATCGCAACAGACAATGAAAGGGTCACTTGCACTACTAGCATTTCAGCCATGTTGGGCAATATTGAATTGAAAAATATGTGTACCTTGCCCGCTCCATCGAGCTGGGCGGCCAGTACATATTCTTTCTTCATTTTTTGGCGCACTATGTCTCGGGTTTGGTGAATAAACTGTGGAATAAGCGCGAGTGAGATAGCCCACATGCTATTCACAAGACCCGTGCCGACAATGGCAATAATGATAATGGCAATGAGTAAAGTAGGGATAGCCATGATTGAATCAAGTAGGTGGTTTACCACGCTGGAGCGCAATCCTTTACTCATACCAGCCATGGCGCCTAGCGCAACGCCTATCAGCATTGAAATGATTACCAACACTAAGCTAATACCAAACGTCATTCTGCAGCCATAAATGATACGCGATAGCATATCTCGGCCTAGACCGTCGGTACCAAATAAGTAACTGATATCGCCGTTGTTATCCCAAGCGGGAGGCACTAATAGCAAATCAATATTTTGTTGCAATGGATCATATGGGGCCAAGAACGGACCGAAAATCATAATAAAAATAAAGAAAACAACGCAATACAGGCTCAATACGGCTGCATGATTCTCTTTAAATTCTTTCCACGTATTTTGTATGGGGGAAGGGTAATACTCTTCTTGGTATAAATTAAGACGTGGCATTTTCTGGCCTTCTGCCCGCAGGGTCAAATATTTGAATAACCATATCTATCGTAATGGTAAAAGTAAGTACCAAAGCAGATACGGCTAACATACCAGCACGGATAGCGGGAAAGTCTCGTTGGTAAATAGCTTGAATGAGTCCGTTGCCAATACCTGGCCAAGAGAATATGGTTTCTACAATCATAGCGTTGGTAAGCAAGGTGGTAAATTGCATAACCAATAAGGGTAAAATCGGAATAAGTGCATTTTTCACTCCGTGGCGCAAAAATACTTGTCTCGGGCTTAAGCCACGAGCATAAGCCGCTTGTATGTACTCACTGCTCATCACCTCAACTACTGAGCGCCGTGTAATACGCATGACAATAGTACAGGTCACAATGGCGATCGAAACACTCGGTAAGACTAAATGACGAAGTGCATCTTTAAAGGCAAATTCTTTGTCGGGTAAGTCACTTAACAATATATCAATTAAAATGAATCCCGTCTGGTAGGGGACATCGTAAAGCAAACTAATTCTGCCTGAAAGCGGAAACCAGCCCAGTTGAATCGAGAAAATTAAAATAGCAATTAAGGCTGCCCAAAAGACGGGGATGGAGTATCCGATTACACTGGTGGTCAAGAGGGCAAAGTCGGTCAATTTATGGTGCCGCAAGCCCGCAAGGAAGCCCAAGGGTAATCCAACAACAAAAGAAACAATCAGTGCGTATGCGCTAAGTTCAACGCTGGCTGCCAGTGAGCGGCTGATTTCTTCTGCTAACGGCAAGCCAGAGCTGAAACTCAGCCCCCAGTTTCCAGAAAATAGATGGTTAACGTACTGCCAATATTGGCTCAAGAAGGAGTCTTGCATAGCGTATTGTTGAGCCAAAATAGCATACCCTTGCTCAGAACTATCGCGAATACCGGTTAAATTCACCAAGGGATCGCCCGGAAATAAATACGCCAAAGAGAATGAGAAAAAACTCAAAATAAATAAGGTCAATATCAGTAAGCTCACGTGACGCAATATAATCTTCAGCATTATTGCTTACTCACGTTTCTAAACTGAATGCCGCCATACGGGTTTATTTCAATGCCAGTTACATTGTCCCGGTACGCTTGATAGCGAAATGCGTGGGCAATAGGCATGAGTGGCATTTGCTCATTAATCAGTTCAATTGCTTTGCTATAAAAGTATGCTCTGTCTTCCTGTGCGGTGTAATTGAGCGCCTGGTCAATTAGTTTGTCGTATTCCTTGGAGCACCAACGAGCGCGGTTTGTGCCTGAGTCTATAGCTGAGCATGTGAGTAGCGGCCTGAAAAAATTATCGGGATCGCCGTTATCAGCAGACCAGCCAATTAACACGGAATCATGCAAACCTTGATTTAACCTCGCTCGGAAGGTTGACCATTCGTAGCTGACAATATTGGCATCAATACCAACATTTCGCAGGTAGCGCTGCATTAATTCGGCCATTTTCATGGCGTTAGGATTATAAGCACGCTCAACGGGCATTGCCCAAATAGTCATACTAAAGCCTTCCTCAACACCATTTTCACGTAATAATTTAGCTGCAGCTAAAGGATTAAAAGTGGATGATCTGGTATCCGGTTGAAAGGCCCACGAAGAAGGAGGAATTATGGATGTTGCAGGGATCGCACTACCAAAATAAATCGCTTCCATAAGCGCGTTCTTATCAATCGCCATGGCCAGTGCACGGCGTACCTCTGGTTTATCAAACGGTGGCTTAGTGGTGTTAAATGCCCAAAAACCTACATTTAACCCTGGTTTTTCATCGAGTGTTAATTCCTTTCGCTTACGGATGATGTCCAGCTGGCTGTGTGTTGGGAACGCCATAGAGTCGCATTCGCCAGTCATGAGCTTCGCCAAGCGTAATGAGCTTGAAGGAGTAATGTCGAAAATGAGTTGTTGCGTTGTGCTGCGCTCGCGCCAATATTTAGGGTGAGCATCAAAACGTACGTATCTGTCTTGTCTAAAGCTATTAAATTTAAATGGTCCTGTGCCTACAGGATGTGTATCTATTAGATCTGGTGTGCCTGCAGCTGCAAGTTTTTCAGCATATTCAGCTGATAATATAATTGAGAAATCGGTGGCTAAATTGGCTAAAAAAGAGCTTTCAGGGCGCACCAGTGTGATTTCGACTCGGTATCTGTTAATGCGTTTAATATCGCTGATAAGATCGCCCAAGCCAACGCTATTGATATACGGATAGCGCCCGCCTGATACATCATGGTAAGGGTGGTTCTTGTCGCGCCAGCGATTAAAACTAAAGACCACATCATCAGCATCAAATGAACGAGTTGGGGTGAAATAACCGGTACTGTGAAAAGCAATATCTTTTCGCAGTTGGAAGGTATAGGTCAAGCCATCAACGCTGGTCATCCAGCTGCTGGCAAGGCCAGAAATGATTTCCCCAGTGACCAAGTCGAAATCAAGCAGACGGTCATAAATTTGGTGAGACGATACGTCAACCGTAGTGCCCGACGTATCAAGTTGAGGGTTGAAACTGACCGGGTTACCTTCTGAACAATAGATGATGCCATTGGGGTGCCGGTACTCGCTGGACTCAGGACTACAGCCAATTAACGTCAATGATATTGTCACGAACATGCTGACAAACATAACAGAGGAAGAGGGCAGCCAAGCATAATTCATGACTGTTATTCTCTGTCTTCTGGGGGCGTATCAAGCAAATTGTATTTCTTTAGATAGCCGCGTAATTGATGGTACGTTAGAGACAATCGCTCCGCGGTTTTCTTTTGATTGTATTGGCTATCAGCAAGGGCTTGCTTGATTAAATCAATTTCAAAGTCTTGTGAAAGCTCTTTTAAATCAACTGGGAAATGAAAGCTATTTGAGTGCAAGCTGGTAGAATTGAGTTCGTTATCAACGGAATTCGCTTGGGGCGCCGTTGTTGTAGATGCAATATCTGGTATTGGTGCATCTGGGATTTTTATTCTATCGGCAGTACGCATTCTTGTGGCAGGGCGATATATGGACTCAAATGGGTCGAGTATAATATTGTGCACTGGAATATCAGGGTTATTAGCGCGATATACTGCGCGCTCAACAACGTTTTTAAGTTCTCGAATGTTGCCTGGCCATTGATATTCGAGCAAGGTGCGTTTAGCTTTTTCAGTAAAACCACTGAATACTTCCATTTCGAGCTCTCGCGCCATATTGATCGCAAAGTGCTCAGCCAGCATCATAATGTCGTCTTTACGTTCGCGAAGTGGGGGCAGGGTAATAACATCAAACGCTAGTCTGTCGAGAAGGTCAGCTCTGAATTCCCCTGTTTGGGCAAGCCCTGGTAAGTCTTCATTGGTGGCTGCGATCAGGCGTATATCTACTTTTACACTCTTTGAACCACCTACTCGTTCAAATTCTCCGTATTCGATAACCCGTAATAATTTCTCTTGAATTAACCCTGACGTGTTCGCCAACTCGTCTAAAAAAAGGGTACCGTTATCTGCCGCCTCAAATCGACCTTCTCTTCTTTTAGCTGCGCCAGTAAATGCGCCTGCTTCGTAACCGAAAAGTTCGCTCTCTAGTAAACTTTCACTTAATGCTGCGCAGTTGAGCTTTGAATAGGTTTGGTCCCAGCGTTTAGACAGAAAGTGCAATCGGGCGGCTACACCTTCTTTACCTGTGCCTCGTTCGCCGATAATCAATACAGGTTTATTCAGCGGCGCAATTTGCGATATTTGCTCTAACACTTCGAGGAAACTATTGGATTGTCCTAACAAATTATCTTGTTGGCGAAAGCGGTTCATCAATATCCTCAAAAAGTGGTCTAATCGACTAACTTGTGGTGTATGTAATTATAATTGTAGATCTCAGTCGACTGAGAGTAAATTAATATTTGTTTAAAATCAGATATTTAGTCATTACACTAAGTTGGCCTGCTAATTGAATAGTAACCACCAAGACGAGCTTCCAGCACATGCTAGTTGTTCACCATTAGCTGACATTATATAGAGGTAAAGACTATGGGTATATTCTCGCGTTTCACAGACATAGTGAACTCAAATATCAACGCCATTTTAGATAAGGCGGAAGATCCTGAAAAAATGGTGCGCTTAATTATACAAGAAATGGAAGACACATTGGTTGAAGTACGTTCAGCCTCGGCGAAAACAATCGCTAATAAAAAGGAAATTACAGCGCAAATTAGTAAATTGCAAAACGAGGGTCGTGACTGGCAGAGCAAAGCTGAGCTAGCGATCAATAAAGACCGAGAAGATCTTGCTCGTGCGGCCCTACAAGAAAAGAAAAAGTGTGATGAATATGCGGTAACCCTTGACGCTGAGCTATCAGCGGTAGATGAGCAAATTAGTAAATTACAAAGTGAAGTGACGCAATTACAGGATAAACTGGCAGATGCTAAAGCTCGTCAGAAAACCATTATCATGCGTCAAAAAACGGTAAGTTCTCGTTTGGATATTAAGCGTACCTTGAACGATGGCAAAGTCGATGCCGCGATGGGACGCTTTGAGCAATATGAGCGTAAAATAGATGATCTAGAATCTCAAGTGGATGCATATGATCTTGGTAAAAAGACCTTAGCGGATGAGTTTGCTGATTTAGCCGCCGATGATGACATAGATGATGCGTTAGCGGCATTGAAGAAGAAAGTGAAGAAGCAATCAGCTGATTCGAAAAATCAAGACTAATATCGATTAAAGGAGAAAGGTTGTGGAAGATATCATTGGGATAATTATTGCGCCAATCATCATATTTATGGTGATTGTCGCCCCGATTTGGTTAATTTTGCATTACCGCAGTAAGAAACAGATTAGCCAAGGATTGTCTGATGAAGAATACGCTACCCTTCAAGGGCTAGCTGACCGAGCAGAGAAAATGGCAGATAGGATCCACACGTTAGAATCTATTCTTGACGCAGAGGCGCCGCAGTGGAGAAACAAGGTATGAATACCAGAGGCGAGTTAACACGTGATCCGGACAAAGGTAAAATTGCCGGGGTGTGTGCTGGAGTCGCAGAGTACTTTGGCATCGAGTTATGGCTAGTACGTATCTTAGTGGTATCTGCTTTCTTCTTAACGGCGGGCACGTTTGTGGTGGTAAGTTATGTGGCGGCTTGGTTTATTTTAGAAAAAAAATCAACGCGTCACAGTTCTTCGACTGCTAAAAGTACCCGCCATCAAGGAGGTCAATCGACCTCAGGCGGTAAAGGGTGGCAAAACGCCAGTGAAGATGAAGAAGAGAAGGTAAAAGTAAAATCTAAGGTGTGGCAATCAGGTGAGCCCCCTAAGCAAGCCTTCGCGGATATAAAACAGCGATTTGAGAAAAATGAAGTGCGATTAAGACAGATTGAAACGTATGTAACTTCTGCTCAATATCAATTAAATCGCGAAATTAATAATTTATAAACCTTGCTGTACCTGATTTTTAGGCCTGTGCCATGGTTACGCTTAGTAAACATGAGCAGGCCGATACCCTTTCAATTTGACCTCTTGCCTCCATATCGAATGACTTACTCTGTGTGATTGCTCTGTGCTCAAGACCGTTCATTAGTTTAATAGGATGTCGAAATGAAAAAACTGTTAAATACCAGCCACTTAATCGAGAAAGTGAAGCATAACGTGAAAGTGACTGGGGCACG
Source organism: Paraglaciecola sp. QJM3NY_14 (assembly GCF_056173245.1). NCBI lineage: Bacteria > Pseudomonadati > Pseudomonadota > Gammaproteobacteria > Alteromonadales > Alteromonadaceae > Paraglaciecola > Paraglaciecola sp. QJM3NY_14. The sequence continues at coordinate 3,562,842 of NZ_CM149664.1, read as the reverse complement.
TATCGCCGATAGGCATCTTAATCTTGCCGTGACCGGTTTGAGTGGCAGTGGCAAAACAGCGTTCATAACCTCGATTGTTAACCAGCTATTAGAAGCAAATGAAACGGCTGAATTAGCCTTTTTCTCAGTGGTGAGAGAAGAGCGCTTGATTGGGGTAAAGCGGGAAGCGCAACCCAATCTTAGTTTAAAACGTTTTGCCTATGAGCAAGCGATGCAAGCGCTGAATACTTCGCCGCCGACTTGGCCTGAGTCAACGACTGGCATCAGTCAAGTGAGGCTACACATTCGTTATCGCAAAGACTCTGGCCTATCCCGTTACATAAGTGAAGATACTAAGCTCACACTTGATATTACTGATTATCCGGGCGAATGGTTGCTCGACTTACCTTTATTGGAAATGGATTTTTTAGCATGGTCAGAATATTGTGAATCGGAGCTTCAGTCACTGGAGCGTCAAGCACTGGCCAGCGATTTTCTGATAGCCAGAGATACACTCGATTTAGACGCGGAGGGAGATGAGCTCGGCCTAAAGCACGTTGCCAAACTGTATACTGATTATCTGCATAAGTGTCGCAATGCTGGGTTTCAACTGCTGCAACCTGGGCGTTTTATTCTGCCGGGTGAGTTGGCTGGTGCACCAGTGTTGGACTTTTTCCCATTATCAGCACCACAGATTGAACAACTAGCAAAAAATCGTAAGCGAAAGGGCAGCAATCAAGACTTACTTTTCAGACGCTATGAACACTATCAAGAGCAAGTCGTTAAACCGTTTTATGTAGAGCATTTTAAACGCTTCGATCGCCAAGTTGTATTGGTAGATTGTTTATCTGCGTTAAATAATGGCAAAGCGCATTTTGACGATTTGCAGCGCGCATTGAATTGGCTGCTAACCAGTTTTTCCTATGGAAAATCGAATTTATTATCACGTTTGTTCACGCCAAAAATTGATAAACTCATTTTTGCCGCAAGCAAAGCTGATCATGTCACCCCTGATCAGCAAAGTAACTTGGTGAAATTGTTGGACTCCATGCTACACAATGCAAGAAAACAAATGCAATTCGATGGTGTATCCACAGAATCTACAGCAATAGCCGCTATTCGGGCGTCACGTGCTGGCAGAGCTGAGCATGCGGGGCAAGACATTCAGATTTTGCAAGGCGCAGATGCTGACGGAAAACCTATTCGTTTGTTTCCAGGGGATGTACCAGCAAAGTGCCCGGACAGTCAATTTTGGCGTCAGCAGGGGTTTGATTTTCCCCGCTTCGCACCGCCCGTCAGAGAAGAAAATCATGCATTGCCGCATATCAGAATGGACAGAGTCCTAGAGTTTATTCTTGGAGATAAAATACGATGAGTACGCTTGACAACAATATTGACAAACCAGAGGTTGAAGGTAAGGAAGGCCCTGCGAATATCAAGTCCAAGGTACTTTTACCCTCCCATTCTGAAGAGGTTCCACTCGAACCTATTCGACGCGCCGCCACTATCGATCCTGCTGCAAATTGGCAGGCTTTGGCTCAAGATGAGTATGAATTTGAAGCTACGCATGATAATGATGTTGATGAAAACACGCCTAAACGTAAACGATGGTTGGTAACGTTTTTCACTATGCTAAGCGTGGTTGTGCTGCTTGCAAGCTTTGTAGAGATAGGCCTTTTTATACGCGATATGTATCTAAGCGAAGATTGGCTTAGTGGCATCTGGTTGGCCGTTGGTGTGTCCATATTAGCGTTAGTATTTGCTGCTTTGTACAGTGAGTGGCGTGGCTTAAAGCGCCTTAAAAGACAAAGCGCTTCCCGCCAAACCTCTTTGGAGCTTTACGCGACACCCGCAATAGGGCTGGCTAAACAACATTGTTTAGACATTGCTAACACGCTGCCAGCAGGCTACGAAAACGAGGTAGCGTTGTGGCAAAAGAGCATTGATGAGCACCATACCGACACTGAAGTATTGAGCTTGTTTGAACAACAAGTCATCACCAAGGTGGATCAAGCTGCACTGGCTAAGGTGATGCGTAACGCAGGCGCATCAAGCGTGATGATTGCAGTGAGTCCGTTTGCGCTGGTGGATATGGCAATTGTGCTGTGGCGGAATATTCGCATGATGCAACAGGTGAGTGAAGTGTACGGTGTACACTTAGGGTATTGGGGACGCATCGCTTTGATTCGGCAAGTGTTTAAAAATATGCTTTACGCAGGTGCTGCTGAAATCATCTCTGACGCAGGCAATTACGCCCTTGGGGCAAGTATTACTGGCAAGCTGTCCACTCGTATCGCCCAAGGAATGGGGGCGGGGGTACTAACCGCCAGAATTGGTTTAAATGCAATCCATAGTTGTAGGCCTTTACCTTGGCTGTCAGTGAAGCGACCAGGTTTGAATCAGTTAAGTAAGAAAATATTGACAGATTTGCATAAGCAGCTGAAATAAGGGCTTTTTATTTAAGGATTGTGGACCTGTACTGTGATGCACCGCTGCAGCCCGTAAGCCATTTACGGAAGGTGAGTTTGTATGGAGTATGTATAAGTGAGTGGCGTTGCTTCAAAAGCATCCAGCGCAGTATGAGTTGTGCACTAGTGTTATCTAAGGCGCCATTGGTGTGCTTTACTCTTTTTTATACCCCCTAACCATAAAATCTGCAGGTTTGTCTTGAGATTAACCTAGCCTCCATATAAGCCGAAATTCGCACTGATAAGTTAAAACAGATCTACTTTTCTTTAGAGTATGGACAATACTGTTTTGTAGCTTAATGTTTACATTTTGTAATTTTATTGTTGCTAGCTTGTGTCTTCTGATTTAGTCAGTTTTGGGTAGACTTCGTGCGAAGAATGACTCAAATATGGCAGTTTTGTTATTATGACTAAGCAATCTCAATATATCTCACATGATCCTGATGCAAACGGTGTTGTTCATTGGAGTGACTCTGAAAATAAAAGGTGGCAGCGCCTGTTTCATCAGCAAAAAGGCCTGCTAAACGGACGTGCCTGTGATGAATACTTGCAAGGCTTAGCGTTACTTAATTTACCTGAGGATCGCGTGCCGCAACTGGCAGAGGTTAATGCCGTACTGGCAGAGACTACCGGGTGGCAGGTCGTTCAAGTTTCAGCCTTAATTAACTTCGATTCGTTTTTTAAATTACTGGCCAATAAGCAATTCCCTGTCGCGACATTTATCCGCAATGAAGAGGAATTTGATTACTTACAAGAGCCAGATGTTTTTCATGAAATATTTGGTCACTGTCCGTTACTTACCAACCCTGATTTTGCTCATTTTACCCATACCTATGGCAAACTCGGATATGCCGCCTCGCCAAAAGAGCGCCAATATCTAGCGCGCCTTTATTGGTTTACTGTGGAATTTGGTTTAGTGAATACTGATGAAGGAATGCGTATCTATGGTGGGGGAATTTTATCCTCACCTAAAGAGACTCGCTTCGCGCTAGAAAATGCCAGCGCGGAGCGTCGTGAAATGAACCCACTCGTGGTGATGCGTACGCCTTATCGTATTGATATTATTCAACCTATATATTTTGTCATCGACTCGCTTTCATCACTATTTGATTTAGCTAACTCAGATATTATGGCGTTAGTAGAGCAGGGACGGCAATTAGGTTTATATCCCGCTATGTTTGAGCAAAAGAGTAGCGTGACTAGCTAGCAACACTTACATTTCGTAACAATCTGCAGAGAATTTACTCACCTAAAGACACATCTGGATAGTTTTATGTGGTGTGTTGCTGCGTGACTTTGTGTAATATTATCTTTACATTAATTAAAATTAAGAATTGCTATGCGTCTGGAAATAAGCTGTCAGGACCGTCTGGGGATCACGCAAGATGTCCTCGATATTTTGGTCAGTCATGAGGTCGACTTACGCGGTATTGAAATCAATGAAATGGGTAAAATTTACCTAAGTTTTCCAAATATGGATTTCGAGCACTTCCAACATCTGATGCCAAAAATTAGAAAGATAGCAGGTATCGATGATGTGAAAACTATTCCTTTTATGCCCCTCGAACGGGAGCAAAATCAGTTACGCGCACTTCTACAAACCTTACCAGACCCTGTGTTTTCCGTTGATACCAAAGGGCGGATTTTGCTTATTAATGATGCGGTTACAGCGAGTTTAGAAACCGAGCGTGAAGCACTGATCGGTGTTGATATCGATGAGTTAGTGAAAGGGTTCAATACACTGCGCTGGTTAGAAAGTAAGAAAATTGCCAGCCTTACGCAGAAGGTACGCTTCATTGAGCAAAATTACTTAGCCGATATCTTACCCGTTATGGTGCCTGATTCTGGAGGCGACCCTATTTTAGCAGGAGCAGTATTTATGCTTAAGTCAGAACAGCGCCTAGGCCAGCAATTAACCGTATTTCACGAGGCGTCACTTGACAGTTTTATGTCGATTCAAGCCTCGAGCAAAGTGATGAAAAAAGTGGTTCGTGAGGCTAAGCGGATGGCTGAGCTTGATGGCCCCATTATATTATACGGCGAAACAGGCACAGGCAAAGAGTTAATCGCCCATGCCTGTCACGAAGCAAGTCGAAGAAAAGACGCCAGTTTTTTAGTGTTAAATTGTGCTTCACTGCCTGACAACGTAGCTGAAACTGAGCTATTTGGATATGCCGCCGGCGCCTTCGGGCAAAGTACAGGGAAAGAAGGATTACTTGAACTTGCACAGGGTGGAAGTTTATTCCTTGATGAAGTCGGAGATATGTCGCCTCAACTACAAGCGAAGTTGTTACGCGTGCTTCAAGATGGAAAGTTTAGGCGCGTTGGAGATACTAAAGAAGTAAAAGTAGATGTCAGGTTTATTTGCACAACGCAAAAAGACCTCGCTCAGTTAGTCCAGGAGGGACGTTTTCGAGAAGACCTATATTACCGTTTAAATGTGCTCAGTTTGGGTATTCCGCCATTGCGTGAACGTAAAATGGACATCATTCCTCTAGCGGAAACCTTTCTGAAGCAGCACAGCCTGACGCTGGGTCGTAAAGTCCCTAAGTTAACCAAATCCTGTGTCGATTATATTCAAGCTTATCCTTGGTTTGGCAATGTGCGTCAATTAGAGAATGTGCTCTATCGGGCGGTCTCTTTGCTGGAAGGCAATGAGCTTGGAAAGGAGCATATTCAAATCCCTTCGAGTACCAATGCCATGAGTTTTGTGACCGAAGACTTCGATGGTAGTTTAGACGAAGAAGTAAAACGCTTTGAAAAAAGTATTTTACAGCGGCTATACCCGAGTTACCCCAGCTCAAGGCTTTTAGCAAAAAAACTGGGTCTTAGTCATACCGCTATTGCGAATAAGCTTCGTGATTATGGAATAAATAAAAAGTCCGTAAAGATATAACTACAACTCTGTAGCGTTAAGCTGACAAGCTCATACTCAATATTGGCGATTCTGACCGCTTGAAGCGAGCAAAAAATGTAATGTAAAGTTTATGTTACTTTTTGTTCGTTTCGTTTGTTTTAACTGATCACTTTTTTCCTCTATTCACCACTTCGTTTTTACGCTCTATTAGTGCCTTATCGACAAACAATAACGAGAAAATTATGTGTTCAGATACGCACTACAATCCATTAAATACCGATGGTTTCGAATTCGTCGAATATACCGCAGCCGATGAAAAAGGAATAAAGGATTTAGCTGATTTGTTTAGCTCTTTAGGGTTTGCTGAGGTAGCAAAACACAGATCAAAGCGTGTTTGGTTGTATAAGCAGGGAGACATTAACTTCATTATTAATGCTGAACCTGCTTCGCAAGCACAGGAGTTCGCTAGGTTGCGCGGTCCTAGTGTGTGCGGTATGGCATTTAGAGTAAAAGACGGCAAGGTAGCGTTCGAACACGCGCTTGATAACGGCGCAAAAGCATTTGTTGGGAACTTAGGATCTATGGAGCTGAATATTCCTGCGGTCTATGGCATAGGCGAGAGTACACTTTACTTTGTTGATCGCTATGGTGATGATTCTATTTATGAGGTGGATTTTCGCTTTTACCCCAACTGGCGTGAGAAGATGAAAGAGTGTGACGCTGGTCTTTTGACTCTGGATCACCTAACGCACAATGTGAAACGCGGCAACATGGTAGTGTGGGCAAACTTCTATGAACGGTTAGGTAATTTTAGAGAAGTTCGTCATTTTGATATCGAAGGGAAATTAACCGGTCTGGTAAGCAAGGCTATGACATCGCCTTGCGGAAAAATTCGTATTCCAATAAACGAATCTTCTGACGATAAATCCCAAATTGAAGAGTTTATTCGTGAGTACAATGGAGAGGGTATTCAGCATATCGCGTTCTGTACTAATGATATTTATCAGACGGTTAAAACCTTACGCAATGTAGGTGTAAACTTTATGGATACTCCCGACACCTATTATGAAGGCGTTGACGCTCGCGTTGCTGGACACGGTGAGAACTTGGCTGACCTACAAAGCTTAAAACTCTTAATTGATGGCGCACCAATGAGAGACGGCATTTTGCTGCAGATTTTCACTGATACGGTTATCGGACCTGTTTTTTTTGAGATAATTCAGAGAAAAGGGAACGAGGGGTTCGGGGAAGGGAACTTCAAAGCGCTATTTGAATCGATTGAGCAAGACCAGATACGTCGCGGTGTTATCGATCAAGATCGTTAATCAAATAAGGCTAATAGTCATTGGCGCCGCAGTTCGCAATATGCCAGTTTAATTTTAAGTTGATATGTCTGTGTGAGCTAATGTTTAAACTAGTAATGAAGCAGGCTTAACCTGCTTCATTACTTCCCATGTTACTGCTGTTTGATCGGTAACTCAGTGGTGTTTTTCACTTGCTTTAAAGCAAAGGTTGAACTGAGGTGATCCACTAAAGGTAGATGAGTCAATGTAGACTTGAGTAAGTGTTCGTATTCTTCGATGCTCTCGACAATCACTTTTAATAAATAATCTTTATCACCACTGGTGGTGTGACACTCAACTATTTCATCTATATTTTGTACCGCTTTTTCGAAATCATTTAATGATTCACCATCGTGATTTTTCAGCGTCACGTATATAAATACAGATACACCCAGGTTGAGTTTTTTGCTGTTGAGTAAAGTCACTTTTTGCAAAATAATGCCGTCAGCTTCCATTCTTTTAACTCGGCGCCAACATGGAGTATGGGAAAGTCCAACTTTTTGACTTAACTCAGCCATAGAAACGGTGGCATCTTTTTGCATTACTCTTAAAATTTCGCGGTCGAACTTGTCCAATTTCATCATTAATTTTCAATTTTTAGCGAAGTAAAATTCGCGGCTAGCATGCTGAATATTTCTATCATTTTCAAGCACGAATATTAGGATATATATCCTATATTAACTACCGGATAATGACCACTGTTGCAAGGTAGTAATTCTGTCACATTAACATCGCAAGGCATGTCCTCTTTGATTTGCGCTAGTATAGCGACAAGTTTCGTTAACCTTACTCAGAGTACTATTAGAATGTCTGTTTTTGACCATATCGAATTTGATGAACACGAGCACGTCGCTTTCTGCCACGATAAAAAGACCGGTTTAAAAGCTATTATTGCTGTGCACAATAGCCATTTAGGTCCTGCTCTTGGTGGCTGTAGGATGTGGCCATATGCTAATTCGGATGAGGCACTGAACGATGTGCTCAGATTGTCAAAAGGCATGACCTATAAAGCGGCAATGGCCAATCTAAACCAGGGTGGCGGTAAAGCCGTTATTCTTGGGGACCCTCGCGAGCATAAAACAGCTGATATGATGCGTGCTATGGGCCGCTTTGTGGAAAGCTTAAGTGGTAAATACATCAGTGCAGAAGATTCGGGCATGTCAGTCGCTGATCTACAAATCATGGCTGAGGAAACGACACATGTTTCAGGTACCAAAGCCACCTACCATTTTGCAGGAGAGGAAGCAGACGGAAATCCCGCGCCCTCAACAGCTTATGGCGTATTCACAGGTGTTAAAGCGTCTGTTAAATATCACTTTGGCTCAGATTTACAGGGTAAGAAAGTCGCTATTCAGGGACTAGGGCATGTTGGGTACAGGCTTGCGGAACACTTGCACCGGGAGGGGGCGGAACTATTTGTTGCTGATATTTACCCTGAAGGGGTAAATCGAGCGAAAGAAAAATTAAATGCGACTATAGTATCACCCGATGAAATTCTTACGTTAGATGTGGATGTAGTAGCCCCTTGTGCAATGGGCGCTACTATTAACCGTCAGTCGATTAATACGCTAAAAGCAAAGGTCATTGCAGGAGCCGCAAATAATCAATTGGCGTCGGAAGATTTAGGTGAATTGCTTAAAGATAAAGGGATCTTGTATGCCCCTGACTACGTTATTAATGCTGGAGGGATCATCGATATTTACCATCAAAAGATGTTGAGTTCTAATGAAGCTTTAAAAACGCACTTGGAAAAAATTGGCGCAACACTAATGGAAGTATATACACGTGCCGATGAACAAAACTTAGCCACTAATAGGGTCGCTAACACTATTGCAGAAGAAAAATTCAAAAAATAGTGGCAAAAAAGTCCTTATATCAAGGATGTGGCTTGCATCTAAATCTAGTTTTGTCATAATGCGCCGCCTAACTGATGTAGAGCAACTTTATCTCATTTAGGCAAGTTTCTATGGTGGTTCTTTGGTCCCTCCGCAATGATACTCTGTGAACTCGGTCAGGCCTGGAAGGGAGCAGCCGCAGCAGACGACTCATGTGCCGGAATGTGGCTGGAGAACCGCCACCCAATTCCCCGCATCAACTTATTTATTGTCTTTCTTATCTAAGAATTGAATGGCTTTATTCACGGCGTCCTGTGTATTCATCTCCATTTGCTGACGTTCGCTCTGCGCCAAATAAAAAGACATGTCTACTTCGTAACGTATATACCTAGGTGGCAGCTGGTTCAGTGCTAAACAACATAAATCTGCTAAGTAGTCCTCGTCCTGGGACAAAGGCAACTTTAACTTTGCAATGTGTTCAAGCACCAAGTGTTCGTAATAATTATGTATGTCATCATCAAGCTTCATCCTAATTGTTCCTGTGTTGCTTAAATAATTGATCGCGCGCACTTTCTAGTTCAGGTGCGTGTCAGAACAAAGTCAGCATAAAGCAACACGAAAAATATGAAAGTCTTTGTTTCAGAGACTTACACTTTCCACCTCCCAATAAAACGTTTAATCGCCTAGATGAATAAATGCTGTCTCTTTTACTTTGATGCCTTTCTCCAGCTAAACTTCAAATTATTTTTAACATCGCTTACCAAATTGAGTCTTGGACGTGCATTCCTAGTTATATAAGTGTCGGGAGAACAGGTTAAACGTCATGTATTGTAAATATAAATTTACTTTTACCGCCCTATATTGGTATTTCATTCATAACTTTTGAGTATTAGATGTTCTAAAGCATTGACCTAGGCAAGTTTGTTTGGATACTATTCAGATGAGGTTCACTACCTTTATTTAATAAAAAATCGCATTAGCGAATAAACACTAAACACATATAGTGGTCCAGGGAGACATACATGTTTACAAACTCAAAGTTGACGAAGTCGATTCGTCTTGCTATGGCTGTTGGTACAGTTGCAGCTATTTCATCTAGTAATGTTTACGCACAGGAAACAGCTAGTGATACTGATCAAGCTTCAATCGAAAAAATTCAAGTAACAGGTTCTCGGATTCAGCGCGCCAATATGGTTAGTGCAAGCCCAGTTACTGAAATTTCAGCTGCTGATATCAAAGTAAGTGGTATTACTCGCGTAGAAGATATCTTAAATGATATGCCAGCAGTGTTTGCTGGACAAACTTCAGGTACAGCTAACGGGGCTACCGGTACTGCTACTATTGATTTACGTAACCTTGGTCCTGAGCGTACACTCGTTCTACAAAACGGTCGTCGTTTACCATCTGGGTCACCTTCTGCTGGTGGTATCAGCGCGGATGTTAACCAAATTCCAGCTGCACTAATTGAACGTATCGAAGTACTGACAGGTGGTTCTTCTGCTACTTACGGCTCAGACGCGGTTGCTGGCGTAGTTAACTTTATTCTCAAAGATGACTTCGAAGGTTTCTCCTTTGATTATCAACATAGTTTTTACCAACACGACAATGATAACTCTGGCATTCAAGACCTGGTATCAGGCTCGGGTTTCCCAGTTGCCAGCGGCAGCGTTGATGATGGTAATGCGAACGACTTCTCATTCTTGTTTGGTGCTAATACAGCTGATGGACGAGGAAACGTTACCATGTACGGTACTTTCCGAGATATTCAGGCCGTGGTTCAGTCATCACGAGATTACAGTTCATGTGCAATAAATGGCTCACCAGATGCAATGGGGTGTGGTGGTTCAAGTACTACTCCTTTAGGTCGTTTTACCGATTTTGACACATTTAACTATCAATTAAGCGGCGAAGAGTTTGTGCCGTTTACTGACCTGTATAACTATGGTCCTTTAAACTACTTCCAACGCCCAGATGAGCGTAAGACGTTTGGCGCTACTGGTCATTATGAAATTAATGAGCATGCAGAAGTCTATGCTGAACTAAGTTACATGGATGATCGCAGCGTTGCGCAAATCGCTCCATCTGGTAACTTCTTCAGTACAGATCGATTATTTTGTGGTAACCCGTATCTTTCAGATTCTCAATTCGATCTAACATGTGGTGCTGCAGGTTTAACTGATGAAGATTATTATGAAGGCTTTTATATTGGCCGTCGTAATGTTGAAGGCGGCCCTCGTCAAGATGATCTTCGCCATACTTCATTACGTGGGGTACTAGGTGTTCGCGGTATTATCGATGACAACTGGTCCTATGACGTATTTGCTAATTACGGAACAGTTTCTTACCTCGAAACGTACCGTAATGAACTATCTGTTGATCATATGAAAAAAGCGTTAGACGCTCGAATTGATCCTGATTCAGGCGACATTGTGTGTGCATCAGTCCTAGATGGGAGCGATCCTAGCTGTGTAACGTGGAATATTTTCAGTGAAGGCGGAGTCACAGACGAGGCATTAGCCTATTTAATTAAGCCTCTTTACTCTCGCGGTGATACTAAATCAACGCAAGTGAGTGGTTATGTAACGGGTGATTTGACTGACTCAGGCATTGTTGTTCCGGGCACATCAACGGGTGTTGGTGTTGTAGCTGGTTTTGAATATCGTAAAGAACAACTTATTCTTGAACCCGATTTTGGGTTCACATCTGGTGACGGCGCAGGTCAAGGTGGACCGACTGCAGGTGTTCGTGGTGACTTCAGCGTTAAAGAAATTTTCGGTGAATTAAACGTTCCTTTATTAGAAGGAAAAGAGTTTGCTGAAGAACTAACATTAGAACTTGCATATCGTTATTCTGATTATTCGACTGATAAAACAACGAATACTTACAAATACGCAATGAACTGGGGGATTAACGACCAAGCACGCGTTAGAGCCAGCTTCCAACGTGCCGTAAGAGCCGGTAATATACGTGAGTTGTTCCGTCCTTCTTCTCTAGGTTTGTTCAACATGGATATTGATCCATGTGGAGTAGACGGAGACTTTACATTGGCCCAGTGTCTAAATACCGGCCTTACAGAGGCGCAGTATCAAACGAGTGCTTTAGAAAGCCCTGCTGGCCAGTATAACAGTATCACTGGTGGTAACACTGAAGTGAACCCAGAAGAATCAGATACGTTCTCCTTCGGTGTCGCTTTATCGCCTGATTTCTTACCAGGTTTCACACTTAACGTCGATTACTTCAAAATTGAAGTTAAAGATGCCATCTCATCAATACCTGAAACAACTATACTTCAGTTATGTGGTGATACCGGTAACTCCGCGTACTGTGATTTAATCAATCGTGGACCTAACGGTAATTTGTGGGTTGGTACTTCGTCTATCACAGCTACTGATTTGAACATCGGTTACTTGAAAACGGAAGGCGTTGACTTTGACGCTAACTACGAGATGGACTTAGGTGAAGGTGGTGAGCTTAGACTTGGCTTTATCGCGACATTACTTGATTCATTAGCTACACAATCAATTCCTGGTGGCGACATCGACGAGTGTGCTGGCTACTGGGACCGTACTGTATGTGGACAGCCGACCCCAGAATGGCGTCATAATTTGAAAGCGACTTGGGTTTCACCTTGGGACGTGAATGTGACGGCTACTTGGAGACATATGTCTGAAGTCAATGAGTACGAAGGTGTTGGCCAAGAAGATGGTCCAGGTAAAATTGATGCTCAAAACTATCTTGATTTGAGTGCTAACTGGCAAGCGCATGAGAATGTTAATTTACGTGTTGGTGTGAATAACATTTTAGACCGCGATCCACCTATCATTGTTAACGCCCCTTCTGGTACGGGCAATGGTAATACTTTCCCTGGATTCTACGATGCTTTAGGTCGTTATGTATTCGGTGGCGTTACAGTAACGTTCTAATTACTGATTTATCGTTTAAAAGGTCGGCTTATATGCCGACCTTTTTTTTGACATTTTAAATATTTAGAGTTTTTAAAACGAGAATAGATTTGCAAAATGTAGGATTGGAAAAAATAGTTGGCTTATTTGAATCGCTCAAGTTCGACGAGGCGGAAGAGAGTTGTTTAGCCTTGTTAAAGCAGGGAAATGTTGAAAAAGAATCGTTACATATCATCCTCCTAGAGATATCAAAAAGGCGAAAAGATGACGCACTTACTTTTCGATATCTTGAGATTCTTATTGAACTCAATAATAAGAAAACGTGTTTCTATTACGAGAAGGCGGAACTTTGTTACAAGAGGGGAATGATAAAGGAAGGCATATCCTGCTACGAGAAGTTAATTGCTAGAAGGCCTGACTATGCAAATGCAAGATATAACTTCGCTATATATTTAAAGAGATGCGGTGAGCCTAATCGAGCATTAGAAAGTTATCGTGTGGCGCTATCGTTAAATATCGATAATCCAAGCGAAGTTTATTTAAATATGGGAGTGATATACGCAGGAATTAACGATGCTGATAATGCGATTGAACATTATTTCAAAGCTCTGAAAGCTAACAAAAGTTATCTACCCGCTATGTATAATTTGGGGGGGGTATACGAAGAGCTAGGAGAAAAAAATCAAGCTGCTGAACAGTATTTGAAAATTTGTAGCCTTGAACCTGACAATATTAAAGCACTTACAAGATTATTATATCTAAAAGGTGATCAAGCGTTAGGTAGCGAAGAGCTTCAGAGGCTCGAATCTGTCCTAAGAAGGTCAAGTACAAATATTTCAAATATTGAATTAGAAGCTTCTTATTTTGCTTTAGGTCATAGCCATGATGTAGGTAGAGATTACCCTAAAGCTTTCTATTATTTTACGCTTGCAAATGATCTAGGAAGCAGGCGTGTAGATAAATATTTACCAATTCGGACTGAAAACGAAACAATAAAAATTCTTTCACATTTCACTGAGCTTTGGCGCGAAAAAAATCAACTTGATAATGATTTCGCTCCAATATTTGTATGTGGCATGTTTAGAAGCGGTTCAACTTTAATTGAAAGCTTATTATCAGAACATCCCCGTGTAGTACCGGGCGGAGAGCTTAACTTTTTACACCAATCAATTCGAAATTTGGAAGCTGACATTGCAAATTTAGGCAAACCAGAGCTCAAAATAATTTCAGAAAATTATCGAAATCTTATCTCAAAGGCAAATATACAGAATGGATTAGTAGTGGATAAACGCCCAGATAACTTTAAATATATTGGCTTAATTAAAGCTATTTTTCCAAACGCTAAAATCATCTGTACTGATAGGAATGCCATAGATACTTGCTTATCTGTGTACTTTCAACAGTTGGATTCATCATTGGGATACGCTGTTAAACTTGAGTACATTGCACACTATTATCAAGAATATAAAAAGCTTTTACGCCATTGGCAGAATCTTTTCCCAGATGATATTTACGTAGCTGACTATGAGCGTCTAGTTGACTTTCCTATGGAGGTGTGTACTGAAGTGTTCGAACACTGCAATTTGGTTTGGGATGACGATTACTTAAACTTTTATAACAGTAATAGATTAGTTAAGACCGCTAGCATATGGCAAGTTAGGAAACCTCTAAAAAGGGGCGTTTCGAGAAGTCAAAACTACAAATCTGAAATACATCATATTAAAGCTTTCGAAGGTCTTAATTCTACAGGTCAATAGGATGAGACTAATTTGAAAAGTAGATTGTTGTTTGATCGTGGAAATTATAAGATTGAAACTCAAATATAATAGACTTAAGTATATAAGTCACAGTTAAAAGGGAATATTCATGATTTTCAAAAAAATTATTTTTGTTGGTTGCATTGCACTAGTTTCAGCTTGCAGTACCAATAATAACGCAGACCAAGTGGAGGCTGAAAACCAAGAGAGTGCTTCAGCAGCTAGTAACACAGGTGATTTACGCTGTAAAAACGTTACGGTGACTGGAAGCCGTTTTCCTGTGAAGAGATGTACTACTGCAGCTCAAAGAGCCAGAGAACTAGAGGATGCGAAAAAAGTCTTAAATGATGCTCGAAATAATGTAGGTGCACAAGGTAGTTAACAGTAATAGCTCAGACCTGATCTGACAGGTAACCACATGTAATTTTCGTGGAGTTCTGATTAGGTTCGAGCTAAATTAACTTTATACTTTGCAACTATCAATGGTCGTTCTTGTTAGAGTTTGATTGCCTTAAATTCTCAAGCGCATGCTAAGCATCGAGGTAGTCTCGCAGAGAACATCATAATCTCTGCAGTAAGATCTTGGGGGGGGGGGAGAGTCAATTTGAATGACGAAGTAGATAAATTATTAAAACTCCAAAAGGATTAAGTGTTAACAGACACCTCGTGTATGATTTTGTAAAAGTTTGACGCTTTGCTTTAGCATGGTTTAATTACACAACAACGATTACTAGAAGATCTCAATTGCCCAAGCAAATGGTTTAAAATTTCGATTAGCGCTCAAAACATCGATTTTAACGTTTCTAACCCCATTAGCTGTAAACGCTTCGACTGCTTTGTTCAACGATAAATTATTAAGTGAACTTTGAAGCATCAAAATCATTCTTTCTTGATAATTGATTAACTCTTCTTCCATTTTAGTTAGCCAATGCAACACAGCAGAGGTATCGAACCGAGTTAAATTTTCATACATGTAACGCGTGTCGTTAAGTAGCCTAAGTAACTGTCCCCCAGCTGCATATGGTTGCCGCGTTACCAAATCAGAGACGTCATAAAGCGCCTTCCTAAATTTTGCATCAATTTTTATGGAAAAATCTCCAGACATTTTGTCATCTTTTGCGTTAAAAGCACGCCTAGCATGTGCAAAAAAATCAATATCGCTGAAAGCATATAAGACTTTTAAGTTACGCTTACATTCGGCTTGAATAGCGCCATCTTGGTAGTGACATATAGCAATAAACCTACCGTCTTTACGCAATACACGACTGCATTCTTTAAATGCGCTGAGTCCACAGTACTCAATTCCAAATTGACTTATGATGAAGTTAAATGATTCATTTTTAAATGGGAGCTGTGCACAGTTAGTTTGCAAAACTTTGCTAAGTGGATATTTTGATTTAACAGAGCGTAAAGCAGAATAAGATAAGTCTGCAGAGTAAAATTCAGACAGTTTTTCAGGCAATATACAGTCTTGTCTAACCAAGGTTTCAAGCAATGCTCCCCCACCAGAGGCTATGTCTAATAACTTATTTCTCTCCAGCGAGATTGCACTGAACCTATTTTTCCAAAAATGGTTTAGGGTTTTTACGTGCGTTGCACTAGCATCATAAGCAGCGACATCAGACGTTTTGCCCCAGTGATTATTCCATGAATTGTTGTTCAGTTGTGATTTCAGGGGAACAGCAGAAGCCATAATATATCCCATTATTGAATGATCCACGGGATAATAGTGCGTTATAGCAGACATTAGTATTCACAAAAGTATCACGGCAGACGCTCACCTCTAGCGGTTGATGATTTAATTAAGTCTTAGAGAAAATGTAGGTTCTTTTAAGTCTAAAAATTTTATTTATATTACAATACGGAAAATTCATAGGTATTCATTTAAGTATCAAGTTTTCTTATTTTTATAACTGTTAGTACTTACATTGTATAAAAAATAATCTCGTTCGGTCATGTAAAGCCAGTTTTGTTCGAAATTTGAGTAAGAACAATGAAAAACAGTGAAATCTCTATGCATTTAGTTCAGCTACTTTGTCGCTTAATATGAATGTGTCACCTTGACAATTCGCAGGGTTCCATGTGAATATCTTGAAGTCTTAGTGTTAAATTCCATTAATGCTAAGCCCCTATAACTTATAAAGCTTAGAAGCCCCTTGCGACGTTTTTTTACCCGTCGGCGAGGATCCAAAACAAGAAAATTGGTTGGGAATTATGTCCAAAATGAGCAAGAGAAACCTTATTGCTTCTACCGTTATCGGTGCACTAGCACTCGGTAGTAGTGCTGTTGTCTCTGCAGACCCGTTGAATGATCTTCATAAAGAAGAGTCAAAGATTCACGTGGATGCAGCGAAGTCTCAAGAAAAAATTAACAAACTATACGAGCAATCGTTAGACATCTTTTCTGAATATCGCCAAGTTGTTGATGAAACAGAAAACCTTAAAGTTTATAACGACTATCTAGCAACTTTGGTTGCAGACCAGCAGCGCGGTATCGATTCTCTTCAACGTCAAATTGACGGTATTGAAGGTGTTAAACGTGGTGTTGTTCCATTGATGTTCAGAATGATCGATAGTTTAGAGCAATTCATTGAACTTGATATTCCAATTAACCTTGAAGAACGTCGTGCTCGTGTTGAGCGTCTTCGTGACGTTATGGCTAATTCAAACGTAACTACGTCTGAACAGTTCCGTCAGGTAATTGAAGCTTACCAAATCGAAAACCAATATGGTCAGAACATTCGTGCATATCAAGGTAAACTTGATTTCGAAGGAACTGAAATTACGGTAGATTTCTTTAACCTAGGTCGTACTGTTTTGGCAGCACTTTCTTTGGATCAGAAAAACGCTTGGGTGTGGGATAATGACGCGAGAGCTTGGCAGAAATTAGGTGATGAATACCTAAGCTCTGTTGTAACGGCTGTTCGTATGGCCAACAAACTCGTGCCAGCTGACCTAATCAAACTACCCATTAAAGCTGCGGAGTAATATCGATGAAAACAATCTATAAATCAGTATTAGCTGCGGCATCGGTAGCTTTATTCGCATCCTCAGTGCATGCGGCTACGTCTCTAGAAGACTTACTGCAAGAAGTTAAGAAAAATCGAGTTTCTGAAGCTCGTATCAATAAAGAACGTGAAGCAGAATTCCAATCTGCACGTGCCGATAAACAGGCTCTTTTGAGAAAAGCGCAATCTGCTCTTAAAGCTGAACAGACTCGTGGTGATAACCTTGCCAAGAAATATTCAGACAATGAAGTAGCCCTTGCAGAGAAAGAGCAGGAGCTTAATCAAGCAACCGGTACCCTTGGTGAAATGTTTGGTGTTGTTCGTCAAGCATCTTCTGAAGCATTCGGTCAGATTTCAACGTCTATCGTAAGTGCTGAATTCCCAGGTCGTGGCGAGTTCTTGAAGAGCATGTCAGAAGAGTCTAAAGGTCTTCCGAATATTCAGGAATTAGAAGACTTATGGTTCGCACTTCAAACTGAGATGACTGAATCAGGTCAAGTATCACGTTTTCAAACTGAAGTTATCAGCTTGGATGGTGGTTCTACTACACAAGAAGTTGTACGTGTAGGTACGTTTAACTTGATTGGTGACCAAGGTTACTTGGTATATGATGATCAAAACGAAATCGTTCAGCCTCTAGGTCGTCAACCTGACGGTTACCTAGTTAGCTCAGCGCAAGATTTGCTATCAGCTACATCTGGCTTAGTGCCTTTCTACGCAGATCCATCACGTGGCGGTATTCTTGGCTTGCTTAAAGAAAAAGCAACTATGTCTGAGCGTTACCATGCTGGTGGTGTAGTGGGTTACGTTATTACAGCAATGTTGATTCTTGGTCTTCTTATTGGTCTTTATAAGATTATTACTCTGACTATTATCAGCGGCAAAATGCGTTCTCAGTTAAACAACACTGGTAACCCTTCAAATGGCAACCCTCTTGGTCGTATCCTTCAAGTTTACAAAGATAACAAAGCAACTGATGCTGAGAATCTTGAATTGAAACTTGATGAAGCAATCCTTAAAGAA
Source organism: Paraglaciecola sp. QJM3NY_14 (assembly GCF_056173245.1). NCBI lineage: Bacteria > Pseudomonadati > Pseudomonadota > Gammaproteobacteria > Alteromonadales > Alteromonadaceae > Paraglaciecola > Paraglaciecola sp. QJM3NY_14. Next base: position 3,544,670 of record NZ_CM149664.1, on the reverse strand, counting down.
CTACCTAAGATTGAAAGCGGTATTAACATCATCAAGATTTTCGCAGCAATCGCTCCGTTACTTGGTTTGTTAGGTACGGTACTTGGTTTGTTAGGTACGGTACTAGGTATGATTGCAACGTTCCAACAAATTACTTTGTTCGGTACGGGCGACCCAAGATTGATGGCCGGTAGTATATCTATGGCGTTGGTAACAACTGCTCAAGGTATTATTGCGGCATTGCCACTGATTCTTATGCACAGCATCGTTGCTGGTCGTAGTAAGTCAATCGTTCATATTCTAGATGAGCAAACTGCCGGTATTATTGCGGCACACGCTGAGTCGGAGAAAGCCTAAGATGTTATACCTGATAGAACTATGGGAGTCTGTCAGGGACTTTATCGCTGCCGGCGGTGACGTTTTATACGTTGTCGCCCTAGCGCTCTTCTTAATGTGGGTTTTGATGATAGAGCGTTATTGGTACTTAGCTTCCGTATTCCCTAAAATGAGAAAAGAAATTGTCTCTAATTGGGATGCTCGAGAAGATACTACCTCTTGGTATGCGCATAGAATCCGTGACGCATGGATTTCGCAAGCATCCGATGGACTTAGTGCAAGAATGTTGTTGATTAAAACTCTTGTTGCAATGTGTCCACTAATCGGTCTTTTAGGAACGGTTACCGGAATGATCGGCGTTTTCGAAACAATGGCAACACAAGGCACAAGCAATCCGCGCCTGATGGCTGCTGGTATTTCAATGGCTACGATTCCAACGATGGCTGGGATGGTCGCTGCTTTATCTGGCGTATTTTTTAGTTCTCGTCTTGAGGCGAAAGTAAAAATGGCTAAAGAAAAGTTAGTTGACAGTTTGCCCCATCATTAGAGAGAGGAATTTATGGCTCGCAAAGTACGTGTTGAAGAAGAAGATGCTGCGATAGACATGACGCCGATGTTGGACATCGTGTTTATCATGCTGATCTTCTTTATTGTAACGACTGTTTTCGTTAAAGAAGCGGGCATCGAGGTTAACAAACCTGGTGCTACGCAAGCGATTATGCCCAAGAATGCCAACATCTTTATCGCAATTACTGAAGACGGTGACGTCTGGATGGATAAGCGTGAAATTGATGTTGACAGTGTTCGTGCTAATTTAGAGCGCCTGATGGCTGAACAGCCTTCAGATGTTGTAATAGTTCAAGCTGACGAAAATGCAGAACATGGTGTGGTGATCGACGTAATGGATCAAATCAAAGCTGCAGGTATAGATCGCATTTCTATTGCTGCGAAGGGGAACTAATATGGGACGTTTAATTGTTTCTGTACTCCTTGGTGGGGTAATCGCGTTTGTATTATTTGTTGTCATGGCCAAGTTAATTGCTAACTCGTCACGTCCAGCAGATAAGGTACCACCTGCGCCTGTAATTGATATTGTTATGTCTACACCGGATGATTCTACTCAAACTAGAACTCGTGTACCGCCTCCGCCTCCGCCTCCGCCCCAGCAGCCTCCTAAATTGGAGCCAGTTGAGCCGGATACAGCAGATGCTAATACTGATGGCTTGAGTTTTAATATGCCAGCTGTCGATATTGGTGGAGCTTCAGTTGACATCGGTGGTGTTGGTGCAATGCAACGAGATGGCGATGCAACACCTATCGTTCGAATTGAACCTAAGTATCCTGCACAGGCTGCTCGTGATGGCAAAGAAGGGTGGGTTAAACTGTCTTTCACCATTAACGAAGTTGGTGGTGTTGAAGATGTCGACGTTATCGAAGCTGATCCTAAGCGTGTATTTGACCGTGAAGCTAAACGTGCACTGAGAAAGTGGAAGTATAAGCCTAAGGTTGAAGACGGTAAGCCTATGAAGCAGTTCGGTATGAAAGTTCAGTTAGACTTTAAGTTGGATCAATCATAATGAATAAATATTTTAAAACATTGTTGGTTGGCGCAACGTTTGCTGCTTCTACATTAAGTTCCAGTTTCGTTAGTGCTCAGTCCGCAGCGATTGTTTGTCCTGGTTACAAACGTGGCCCTACAAATATTCCTAGTGAGAGAACCGGTAAAAAAGTTCAAAAAGCGTTCGAAGCATACAACGAAGATTTGGTTGATGAAGCCCTGTCTATTTTGTATGACATTGATACGTCGCAGACTTTTGACCGTGCTTTTACAGACAGATTTATCGGTAACTTGTTAGCGACTAAATCTGAATCTGGCCCCAAGGCCTTAGAATATTTGGAAAAGTCAGTAAACGCTAAGGCGCTCAATGACACTGAACAAGCTGGTACCTTACGTTTAATTGCAGATCTGAACATGCAAGAAAAGCGTTATGAACAAGCTGTTAAGCGTTATCAAGAGTGGATGGACTTTACCTGTAAAGAAGATGCTGATGTGTATCTTCGTATGGGGCAAGCGCTGTATGAGACGAAAGCATATGCAGATATGATTTCGCCTCTGAATAAGTCTATCGCACTGGATGATAAGCCCAACAAAAATGCATATGCATTGAAGTTGACCTCTTATTATAGTCGTAAGATGTATAAAGAAACTGTGGAAGTCGCTGAGGAAATGGTGAAAATCTTTCCTGACAACAAGGCGAATTGGACGCAGCTTGGTTTCTTCTACATGTTAGTTGAAGACTATAAGAAAGGTTTGTCTACGTTCGAAATGGCTTACGACCAAGGTTACTTGACGAAAGCAGCGGAAATTAAGGCATTGACTCAGTTGTACGCAACTAATGAGATCCCTTACAAAGCCGCTGTGGTATTCGAAAAGAACGTTGAAAGTGGTTTGATCAAACGTGATGATAAAGCACTAACTAATCTTGCGAACTCTTGGCATCAGGCTAAGAATCATCTGAAAGCTGCCAAGTACTATGGCGAAGCTGCTAAGATAAATTCAGACCCTGACCTTTATCGCAAACAAGGTACGTTATTGCTAACGGCTGAAAAGTACAGTGATGCACTTGCTGCCCTTCAAAAGGCATTGGATGAGGGCGCAGATGATCGCGGTCGTATTCATATGGCCATGATGGAAGCGAACTTTTATACAGGCAAATACAGAAGTGCTTACAAGCACGTCTTAGAAGCCAAAAAGGACAAATCAACTTCACGCAGTGCGAGAAGTTGGGAACCTTATATAAAAGAGAAAGCGAAGAATCGCGGTATTACGCTCTAGTCATACTAGATAGTAGTTGGTTAAAAAGGCTCCTTTGTGGAGCCTTTTTCGTTTCTAAAGCCCGTTTATTTGTCTATTGATGTCTTTTATCTCGAGACTTATCTACTTGATCAGTGCGTTATACATTAGGCGAATATCTGATAGTTTAGGAGTTCTGATAGACTACGAATTGAAGATGAATAATTTAAAGAGGATATTATGAAAAAAGGATTAGGATTTTTAGTTTTATTATTATTGCTTGCCGTAGGCGTAGCTTGGTACCTACTCAGTGCTGCGGGGGATTTCATTCGTACCCAAATAGAGGAGCAGGGGAGTGACTTTCTTGGTACTAGAGTTTCCGTTGCGAAAGTTGAATTAGCGCTTGCAGATGGCCGCATGAGCATTGGTGGCTTAAACGTAAAAAACCCACAGGGTTTTAGTGATGAAAATGCGTTTAGCCTAGGAGATATCACCCTTGATATCGGTGAGGTACTCAGCGAGCCTTACGTGGTACAAACTATTAAAGTGAATGCGCCAGAAGTATTGTATGAAGTCGATGCAAGCGGTAAGGGGAATCTACTTGTATTAAAAAATAACGTAGAAAGTAAACTTTCAAACACAGAAAGTAAGGCTGAACCTGAAACGACCGGCGGGGCTAATCCGTTGGTCATTGTTGAAAACGTAACTGTGAGTAACGTACGCCTGAAGTTAAATTTTGAGCAACTTTCTACAGGAGACTTAGCGCTTAAAACTAAAGCCTACGAAGTCACTTTACCGACATTCAATGCGGGACCTATTGGGGAACCTAGTGGTATGCCTGCTGATCAAGTCGGTGCAGCCGTAGTAAAGAGTATGCTCGATAATGTCATGGCAGCTGCTAAGTCTGAAGCAAAGAAGCGGTTAGCAGAGGAAGCTAAAAAGAAAGTAAATGAAGAACTTGAAAAGCAAAAAGAGAAGTTGCTAGATAAGGCGGGTGATAAGCTCAAAGGCTTATTCAATTAGACTGCTCATTACCCCTCAGGGCAGTTTATTATTGTTTAGTGTACGCCAACTAAGTAATTAAACTGCTCTGTTACAGGGTCATATAATTTGACCTTAACTAATTCAGCCTATGCATCTTATTACCCTGTAAAGCGGTAATTATGTGGATTCATAAGGCTATTTATCCTATTTGCTGTGGCAGCAATCAAAACATTTAATGAAGAAATAATATTTTTACTTTACACTCCTGCGCTTTGTCTTCGAATAACTAACAGTGGATAACGTACAGCAGATATGGCAGCGATAGGTATTGATTACGGAACCTCAAATTCAGAGGTCTCTTATTTTGACGGAAAACAACATCACTTCATAAAACTGGATGCGGATCTAGAAGGTGCGCATAAAATCCGTTCGTCTGTCTTTATCTATTACGAGAATGAATTACCTACTCCTCCTGTCTCGATGATTGAAGCGAAAGTAGCGCAAATAAAACGTGCTATTAGTGAGCAAATCGACAAAGCGAAGGACGGCTATTACGAAGCCCCTGATCCAAAAGAACAGCAGCGTTACAGCGATCGAATTGATTCCCTTCGAGTGGAATTTCACAACTTGCCTGAGCTGCAACGTCGCGCAATAGAAATATTACTTAAAGATATGACGGTGCAAGATCTGCCGTTAAAACAGCTCGTAGAAACGGGTAAATTTGCCTTTGGCGAAGAGGGGTTCAGACGTTATCTGCAAACACCTGATAAGGGGCGTTTGATTTACTCACCTAAGAATTTCTTAGGTGCAAATTTGGTGGCAGGGCAGCAGCACGCTTTTGTCGGTCTTATTGCCAAGCAGCTAGAATTCTTTCGTTTAAGCGCTCAAGATCAGCTCAACATGACCGTCGATATTGCTGTAATAGGACGTCCAGTAAAGTTCCATGGTACTCGCGGTCAAGAGGGAAATGAGCAAGCGATAGAGATTATGACCCAGGCCGCTCAACAGGCTGGCTTCTTACATGTTGAGTTTTTAGAGGAGCCTATTGCTGCTGCTTATCAAATTGAGCGTACCCTCGATAAACAAACCAATGTGTTGGTGGCCGATATTGGAGGAGGTACTACCGATATCTGTTGTATCACGTTATCACCCGATAAGCAGATAAACCTTGACCGTCAGCAAGACGTACTATCAGTGACGGGGGCGCGCTTAGGTGGAATGGAGTGTGATAAAAATCTCATAATAAAGAGTATTGCACCCACAATGGGGCGTGGCTTATTGATGCGTAATGGGTTACCGGTACCGCCTACCTATTACTCTGATATGTGCGCAGTAGATGATATTCCAAAGTTAAATCATTTCTTTTCTGAAGAATACTGGTTAGCTATCGCACAAACCAAATCAGATGTGAAAGAGCCAAAGCTCCTAGCGCGATTACTCACGGTTCAGGAGGATAAGCTTTCTGCGCGGCTGGTTAATTCATCTCGTTTGGCAAAAGAAATGCTCTCATCAAAAGACAGCATTACCTTACCTCTGCATTATGTTGAGCAAGATTACGATGTCAATATCGATATAGAGGCGCTAAAAAGCTCTATGCAGCCTTGGCTGTCTCGCGTAAAGGGATTGGTTAAGGAGTGTCTGCAAAATAGTGCACAAGAGCCAGAGATGCTCTTTATTACGGGTGGTATGAGTTTATCTCCGATTGTAAGAAAAGAATTAGGAGAGGTTATGTTACCGCACTTACCTTTAATGCAGGGAGATGCGTTTAACTCAGTGTGCGAAGGGTTAGCCATCCAAGCAGCTAAATTGACTGCATGATAGAGGTTAAGTTGAAGCGTAATTCGTCGATGTATCTACTGATCTCCAAAAAAGAGCTGTTATGCAACTGATCAACGTTAACAAAGAGCGTTACCGTCGCCACTTGAACTGGGTTATTGGTATGTGTATTTTTGGATTAGCTGCTGGTAGCTTGGGCATTTCACAGCTATTGATTGCACTATTTCCGGATCAAAGCGGCAGCCACTTTCATTGGAATCTACTCGGTGTCATCGTATCTAGCGTCACCATTGGTTGGTTATTAAACAAATATCGCCATCACGACTTTATGACTGAAGTTACCTATGTTTGGGAACTGAAAAAAACGCTCAACAAAATTAATCGCAAGCTACCTAAACTTAAAGCTGCAGCGGCAAAAGGTAACCTTAATGCCATGATTGCATTGCAGTATAGCTACTCTGGCTCGCGTTTATTGTGGGAATTAGACGACAATACCATTGTGATGGAAGAATTAATGATAGAGCAAGCCAAGCTAGATGCACTAATTTCACAGTACCAACTCACTCTGCATGTAGAAGACTACAACGATTCACTCTTGAAGGAATTTTGACCCAAACCAGAGGGGGGCTAACTCTTCCCCGCAACAGGTTTTCAAAACGTAAGTTTGATGGCAATGTCATAGCGCCAGCTATACGACCATCATAACGGCTGCAGCACCTGTAGCGGCCAATATTAACCAACGATACTGCTTCTCTGGTATGTATCTCACTATCTTGATGCCAACGAACGCCCCGATCGCAATAAAAGGCAGCAAGGCCAAGTTCAACGAAAATGAATTGAGAGAAATGGTGTGCCAGCTGAAAATATGGAAGGGTACCTTAAACACGTTCACTGCAAGAAAGAACCATGCTCCAGTGCCAATGTATTCGTTTTTCGGTAAGCGCATGCTAAGTAAGTAAAGCGCCATGACAGCGGCCGCCAAATTACCAATCATACTGGTGAAGCCACCTAGCAACCCCATCAATACGGCAAACCACATGTAATCAGGGATAGTCTCTTTGTTGGCGGTTTCCATCCACAACATGATGGCTAGGCTGACAAAGATAATACCCCCCATCACGACGCGAAATAGCTGATCGTCTATATAACTGCCTATTAAAGTGGCTAAAACAACCCCCACCGCCGCTGAGGGAAACAACTTCATCAAATAAGACCAATTGACATGCCTTCGGTAATAGGTAACGGCAAATAAATCAGCCATGACAAGCAAAGGTAACATCAAGCCTGACGAGTCTTTGCCGCCAAAAATGATAGCCATAATTGGAATAGTAAATAAAGCGACGCCACCGACACCGGTTTTTGACATGCCTATTAGAAAAGCCGTAAGCAGTAGCATGCCCGCAGTGGAGTAGGTCAATGAATACGAGAATAAATCAAACATTAGCAGTCGCTATTCGTACCCAGGTAAGCGAAATGGCTGACCCTTTAAGGAGGTGCTTCTTTGCAGTGATAGTTTAATTGTGAATAACCTTAACCCGGCCCACTTGACCGTCTTCGAGCCTTACTTTAATACCATGGGGGTGGTTAGGGGAGTTAGTCAGAAGCCTTGCAACGGTCCCCTGTGTTAATTCACCAGAGCGCTGATGCTCTTTTAGCACAACTGACACCTCAGCCCCTATTTTTACGTTCGCACGTTTAGTGCCGTCCATTGTTTGTTCCTTCTCGCGTTAAAACTAAGGAGATCATTCGTCTGAAGTTTTCTCTTTAAACTCACATAAATCTTCTACTATACAGCTACCGCAACGTGGTTTACGAGCGATGCAGGTGTAACGTCCGTGGAGTATTAGCCAGTGGTGCACGTCCACTTTAAATTCAGCGGGTACGACTTTTAATAGTTTCTGCTCAACTTGATCAACGTTTTTGCCCATGGCGAACTTGGTGCGATTCGATACGCGGTCAATATGGGTATCTACCGCAATTGTCGGCCAGCCAAAGGCCGTATTTAAAACTACGTTTGCTGTTTTGCGACCAACGCCAGGTAATGCCTCAAGGGCTGCGCGGTCCTCTGGAACCACGCTGTTATGTTGCTCGATAAGCATCTTGCAGGTTTTGATCACATTCACGGCTTTGGTATTAAACAGCCCAATGGTTTTAATGAACTCTTTTACGCCATCCACGCCAAGGGCGTAAACAGCTTCAGGTGTATTGGCTACAGGGAACATCTTGGCCATGGCTTTATTAACGCTCACGTCGGTCGCCTGAGCTGAGAGCAAAACGGCAATCAGTAGCTCGAAGGGACTTGTGAAGTTCAATTCAGTTGTAGGGTGCGGGTTAGCATCACGCCACCTCGTTAACATCTCTACACGTTTCTGTTGGTTCATCTACGAGTAATGTCCTGTATTCGTCAAATCTTGCTTAGGTTTCAGCAGTGACACGAGCACGCTGAACGACTTTGGCTTCTTGTTTGGCTGCAAACATACGTTCAAAACGCTTATCAAGTATGTTCTTAGCGGCGATCAGTAACCCCATACCTAAGAATGCCCCTGGAGGTAAAATGGCAAGTAAGAAGGGGGAATCTGTAGTGAAAATCGTCACTTTTAAACTGGTTGCCCAATCGCCTAACAGCAGGTTAGCTCCGGCAAATAAAGTACCGTAGCCAAGCAGTTCACGCATTGCCCCCAAAAGCACAAGCACCACACTAAACCCGAGCCCCATCATCAACCCGTCGAATGCGGCATAGCCAATAGGGTTTTTAGAGGCATAAGCTTCAGCTCGGCCGATAATTGCACAGTTGGTCACAATAAGAGGAATGAATATACCAAGCGCCTGATACAACTCGTACGTGTAGGCATTCATTAAAAGCTGCACGACAGTGACAAACGCGGCAATAATCATGACAAAAATAGGAATTCGGATTTCATTTGGCACTAGGTTACGAATAATCGATACGGTCGCGTTTGAGCCAATCAAGACCAAGGTCGTGGCTAAGCCTAGACCTAGACCGTTGGTAACGGTCGCAGTAACGGCAAGTAGCGGGCACAAACCAAGTAGTTGTACTAGGGCCGGGTTATTCTTCCACAGGCCTTGCCAACTTAACTGTTTGAATTCATTCATTCTATTTTACCCTTGTGATGCAAGTTGGCTGCGACATTCGTTGCTGGCAGAAAAAATCGCCTCTTTGTTAGCTTGATAATACAGCGCGGTATTTTTAACGGCACTTACTACTGCCCGCGGGGTAATGGTTGCACCGGTGAACTGATCAAACTGACCACCGTCTTTTTTTACGGCCCAGTTGGATGCATTGTCTTCTGTCAGTTGCTGATTGTTAAAGCCCAAAACCCAATCACTGATACGTAAGTCAATTTTGTCACCTAGGCCTGGTGTCTCTTTGTGGTCTATCACTCTTACACCAGATACGGTTGCATCCCCTGACAACCCCACCACGAGCTCAATACGCCCGCTATACCCATTGGGAGCAGTGGCTTCGATGACTGCTGCAACTGGCTCGCCAGCTCTGGTTGCCCGATAAATATGCTGCGGACTGTTGCTGCCAAGGTATGCCTGTGAGGTGACTAGCACACAGTCATGCTGCATCAGGTTATCGTAACTACCCCTTGGAACAAGTTCATCTAGGATCGCCAACAACGTTTGTTGACGTTGTAGCTCTATTTGTTCTTGTGTTCCGAAATAGGTGAGGGCAATCAAGCCGCTGGTAATAATTGCAAACAAACTTAGGATCAGCCCATTTTTGGCAATAACCTGCTTCATTTTGGCTCTCCCTTAGTGCGTTTTGTATGGCCATAAGTGCGTGGGCGGGTGTAATAATCAATGAGCGGTACTGCCATATTCATGATTAAAACAGAAAAGGCAATTGCGTCAGGATAACCGCCCCATGTGCGGATCACATACACCCAAAACCCAATGGCAGCGCCAAAAATAATACGCCCTTTATTGGTGGTTGACGCGGATACAGGATCTGTCGCGATAAAAAATGCACCGAGGATCAAACTACCGTTAAAAATATGGAATAACGGAGACGCAAATCGGTCTGCATCCACTAGAAACATTACACCGGCACATAGAGCCGCGCCTGCAAGCATGCCGCCTGGAATATGCCAATTGATGATCTTAGCGCGTATCAGATATAAGCCACCAAGCAGGTATCCAGTGCTAACCCACCACCACCCAATGCCTAAACTGCCATCAAAAATGGCCGACTGGAGTCCTTCTTCATAAGTTAAGCCCTGGGCAAGTCCTGTTTTAATGGCATCAAGAGGCGTTGCCATGGTATGACCATCTGCAGCGCCTTGCAGCTGAGCTAGGCTAAAACCATCGGCACTAAAGCCAGTAAAGACTGCATAGATAGCGTCGATAAGGCCGGGTTGATGCGCGGTGAGACTTTGCGCAGGTAGCCACTGGGTCATTTGTACCGGAAATGACACCAACAACATGACGTACGCCGCCATTGCCGGATTAAAGACATTGAAACCCAGCCCGCCGTATAATTGCTTAACCATGGCAATCGCGAAGAACGTGCCGATGACAATCACCCACCAAGGAGCAAAAGGTGGAATGCTGATAGCCAACAGAATAGCGGTTAATATCGCGCTGTAATCTTTGATAGCGCGCTCGAAGTTGCGCTTACGCATTTCTAATATTGTCGCTTCAGTGACAACCGCCGTTATTACCGCGAGTGCTATTTGCACCAACACCCCGAAACCGAAAAACCAAGTTTGTAGTAGAATGCCTGGTATTAATGCATAAATCACCATGCGCATAACCTGACCGGTGTTGCGTCGCACATGCTGATGAGGTGAACTGGCTAGTTTATAATTCATTGGCGCTTTTATTCTTCTGATGATTTCATTTGAGCCGCCTTTTTAGCTTTCGCTTTCGCTACGGCAGCAGCGATGCGGCGTTTCTTCTCGTCTAATGCGTGTTCTGCATCAGTTACTTGGTGCTCTTGGGTCTGTTGAGCATCTTGAGCCTCCGGTGAAGGCGTAATAGGTTTGTCACTCGGACTTTGCGTTTCACCCGACGTTTGGTCTTTAGCTAATTTTTTCGCTTTCGCTTTGGCTACCGCAGCGGCAATTCGTGCCTTTTTCTGTGCTGCAGGATCAAGCTCCTTAGATTCATGCTGTTCAGGTGCTTTATCTACCGGCTCTTGAGCAGGCTCACTTTGGTGGTTAGAAATCGACTCGGATGCCAAGCCGCTCTTGGCTGATGCATTCTCTATTACCTTTTGCGCTTTTTTGGTTTTGGCTTTGTCGATAGCGGCTGCAACACGCTCATCTTTCGTCTTACTAGAGTCATTACTCTGTGTTTGTGCGTTCGGTTTATTTAACGAACGAATAGAGGCGCTATCAGACGCAGTAGTGGGGGCATCAAGCGAGGCGTCCGACTCAGTGGGGGGATTCGAAGCTAAATTTTTGGCAGATTTTTGTGCTTTTTTAGCTTTCGCTCTAGCAATAGCCGCTGCCACGCGCTCATCTTTGGCAGTACCAGATTTTTGGCTTGCAGTCTCTGCGCCTGTTGCTTGTGAGTTTTCCGCTGTCTTGGGCTGCGTTTCATGCTCAGAGCTTATATCAGCCTCCACCGGCGCCGAACGCTGTGCTTTCTTGGCTTTCGCTCTAGCAATAGCCGCTGCCACGCGATCATCTTTGGAAGTACCAGATTTTTGGCTTGCGGTCTCTGCGCCTGTTGCTTGTGAGTTTTCCGCTGTCTTGGGCTGCGTGTCATGCCCAGAGCCTATATCAGCCTCAACCGGCGCCGAACGTTGCGCTTTCTTGGCTTTCGCTCTAGCAATAGCCGCTGCCACGCGATCATCTTTTGATGTACCAGATTTTTGAGTTGCTGATTCTGTGCTTGTCACTGTCGCGGGCTCAGCTGCTTTGGGCAGTGTTGCCTGTTCAGAACTGACATCTGGATTATTTGCCGTTGTTTGTACCTGCTCAGCCTTTTTAGCTTTGGCCCGGGCAAGCGCTGCGGCGATTTTATCTTGAGCGTCATTGCCTTTATTTTGCATGGCTGACTTGCGCGCTTCGGCTGCTTTGCGATGCTTTTCATCTCGGGCTTCTTGTTCTCGCACTAAGCGTGCCGCTCTGCTTTCAAAGCGCTCTCTCGCTTTGTCTGATTTTTGCTTTTCTTCTTGCTCCGCTCGAATTTCGGCTTTCGCTACGCGGTAATAATGCACAAGCGGAATTTCACTGGGGCATACATACGCACAAGCGCCGCATTCTATGCAATCAAACAAATTATAATCTTGGGCTTTGTCTAACTCTTTGGCTTTGCTGTGCCAGAGTAACTGTTGTGGTAACAGGGATACAGGGCACGCATCAGCACACGCGCTACAGCGAATACAAGGTTGTTCCGCTTCAGGCTCAGCCATTTCATCAGATGTGGGAAGTAACAAACAATTCGTTATCTTAACCACGGGCACTTGATCGCTTGCCACGGTAAAGCCCATCATAGGCCCGCCCATGATAATGTGTTTTTGCGCCTGTCTGTGGGCCACATAACCAGCAGAGGAAAGCAAATGCGCTACAGGAGAGCCGATCAACGCCCAAACATTTTTTGGGGTTTCAACTGCCTTGCCCGTAATTGTGACTACGCGTTGTATTAACGGTTTGCCGCTAAAAATCGCATCAGCAATAGCAAAACAAGTTCCCACATTATGCATGATCACCCCTACATCTATGGGCAACCCTTGTTTGGGGACTTCTCTGTTTGTGATGACTTGGATCAGCTGCTTCTCGCCACCCGCGGGGTATTTGGTCGCAATAGGAACGACTTTATATTGTTCGCTTTGCTGGCACGCGACGCGCATCGCTTCTATAGCTTCAGGTTTATTGTCTTCAATCGCGATATAAACTTGCTTAGGGGATAATAAATGACATAAGACATCGATACCTTGACGTATTTGCCAAGCGTGCTCCCGCATCAAACGGTCATCAGAAGTAATGTACGGCTCACACTCCACACCATTGATAATAATGAACTCGACATCTTTCTTCGGTGCCGATTTTATGTGCGTAGGAAACCCCGCACCGCCCATCCCTGATATGCCTGCATTACAAATCGCTTCAAGCACTGATACTTTGGGCAGTGATTGATAATCTTGTAATGGGCTTAAGATTGCCCATTTGTCTAAATTATCAGGCTCAATGATAAGTGTTTGCTCGGGTAACGCAGACGGATGCGCTGAAATATGTGGACCGATACTCACAACCGTGCCCGAAGTAGGCGCATGCACCGGCACTGAAAATGGGTTTGCACTTCGCGTCAGTGGTTGGCCTTTTAGTACTTGCTCGCCTGGCGCAACGATTAATTGTCCTTCGACTCCGATGTGCTGCTTAAGCGGAATATACAGTCGTTCAGGCAGTGAGATACTTTCGATCGGTTGTTGATTAGATAATTCTTTTTGCTGTGCAGGAAAAACCCCACCGGGGAAATCCCATAATTTGTTGTTTTGTACACGCGTCACGATGTCTTCGTAGGCAGGAATTAGTTCACGATTCATTAGCTCACCTGCTTAACGGGGATACTTTCAATGTTCCAGCGCCATGATGATGGCGTGGTCTGCGTAGGGATCATGTCAATACAATCAACAGGGCAGGGGTCGACACATAAGTCGCAGCCGGTACATTCGTCACTTATTACGGTATGCATTTGTTTAGCGGCGCCTAAAATCGCGTCAACGGGGCAAGCTTGAATGCATTTTGTGCACCCTATACATTCATCTTCGCGAATAAACGCGACTTTTTTTATGTCTTCACTGCCATGAGCCGCATCAAGAGATGTGGCTTCAACTCCCATCAAATCGGCAAGACGCTTTATGGTGGCGTCTCCTCCGGGGGGGCATTTATTGATATCATCACCATCAGCAATGGCTTGGGCGTAAGGTTTGCACCCCGGGTACCCACACTGACCACATTGGGTTTGTGGTAATAGTTCATCGATTTGTTCAACTAAAGGGTCGCCTTCAACCTTAAAGCGTATTGATGCGAAACCGAGTATGGCTCCGAATACTAAGGCAAGCAGCCCTACTGCGATAAGTGCGGTAAAAATGGCCCACATAAAACTCATTAAAATTTCACCAAACCAGTAAAACCTAAAAAGGCTAACGACATTAACCCTGCGGTTATCATGCTAATAGAGGCGCCTTTAAACGGCGCAGGTACATCTGCCACTGCTAAGCGCTCGCGCATCGCAGCGAACAAAATGAGAACTAATGAAAAACCAACGGCTGCACCAAACCCATAAATAACCGATTCAATAAAGTGGTGTTCATGGTTAATGTTCAGTAGCGCTACACCCAATACCGCGCAGTTCGTAGTGATCAACGGCAAGAAGATACCTAACAAGCGATATAACGTAGGGCTTGTTTTGTGCACGACCATCTCAGTAAATTGTACCACCACAGCAATAACAAGAATAAAGCTCAGTGTGCGCAGATACTCGATGCCTAAAGGCAACAAAATGTAGTGTTCAACCAAATAACTAGAAAGTGACGCTAGGGTTAAAACGAAAGTGGTCGCCATGGACATACCAATGGCGGTTTCGAGCTTCCCTGAGACTCCCATAAAAGGGCATAAACCAAGGAATTGAACCAATACGAAGTTATTAACTAGCACGGTTCCGATCAGTAAAAGTAAAAATTCAGTCATGTTGATTGCAACCTAGAAGCAATATCAAAATAATGAAACCTGTTTAAAGTAGTGCGTTAATGCGGCAATATCGGTCCACGGATAAACTAGGCGTTAAGGTTTACCCATTGGGTGTTTCAATCAGGTGTATATAGAAGGCACAATACGATTAATCAGCGTTAACGCGACATATCTCGTTTATCAGCAGCAAAATTACACCTTAGCGCGCACTAAAACCAATTACTCCCGTTAATGAACATAGATAAAAAGCAATTCGACATTAGCTGTATTAAATACAAGTTGGTCGAGCTGAATGCATCATCGAGAAAGTGTGCAGTATTATCCAAGTATTCAAGGCGATTAACAACTTGATATGCAAAAACTTTTGAAGGTAACTTGAGAATATAATGAAAGAGGATAAAGTAGATATTGAGCCTGATTGGCTCCCCCTCCCCGATTCGAACGGGGGACCTGCGGATTAACAGTCCGTCGCTCTAACCAACTGAGCTAAGGGGGAATCATATATCAAACTTATAGACCCAGAGGGAATATAATGCGCTTCGAATCAAACGTAATGAGCCAACTAATATAAAAAAATTGCTTATATCACGTTGGCTCCCCCTCCCCGATTCGAACGGGGGACCTGCGGATTAACAGTCCGTCGCTCTAACCAACTGAGCTAAGGGGGAATCGTATAACGCTCATCGAAACTCACTTTCATAGAGTTAATACTCTAGTAGAGTGTTGCCTTGGAGGCCGTTTCAACGGGGGCGAATATTAATGAGCATCCCGTCTTGTGTCAACACCGATTACAACTATTTTTAGGCTTTTTGCAGGTTTATTTATCAATTGATTTTTATTCGTACAATCTGTTGGGTTAATCGTACAAGAGTTGAACGTTTCCAAAATAATAAGAGATGAATTCATATTATTAAACCCAAAAAGAAAACATTTCCTTGGATATTGCTCCGTCGGGATACGGCGCTAAGGTGAACTTACCTTTTGACTATTATGATCTCAATACAAAGAGACGAGGGGGGAAGTCGCAAATAGTAATAACGGGTTTCTATATAACGAATAGTTATTTAAACTACAGTGATTACTGTATGTATAATCAGTGCTTAATAAAACTGTAACCTATTGTAAGACTGCTAGAGGTTAGTGACAACTTACAAACGGATCGCGCAATTATCATTCAAGTTCACGGATTTGTTGAGGCGGGGATAGTTATCCACTATATCTGTGGATAACTATGTGCATGAATTCGCAATGCATCCCGCCAGCCTAGTGAATTCGTTGTCAATACGAATTCTTAAAATCTTTTGATTTTTTGTTTTTTGCTTTTTAAATCATAGTGTTAAGCCTGTTGTTGGACATTTTAAGCTTAGCTTGGATGATTTTCGCTCAGGGCTTTTTTGCTTGTGTGTTGTTTTTAATTGCAACTAAAGTTTTATAAAAATAGTGCTTGAAATTACTGGATTTATGCCTACTGTTTTTGCCGGAAAAGTAGCAACTTAATGATCAATTCATCTGCAAATTGGTGCTAAGTGCATAGCAGTTGATCAAATATTGTCACTTTTCACATACAGTTCAGGGGTTTTGCTTGTGTGGTAATGAATTTAATTCATATAACCGTATTTTCTTATCTTTTTCCGCGACAGTGGGCCTGCTCGTATTTTGATACAGCTTTTCGTTAGTCATATGAAATGCGTTAGCTTAGTATAACCGGCTTGTTAACAAAGGAACCCCTAGAGTGAGTCAAAAATCTGAGTCTTCAGGCAGCCGTGATCTGTTAAATAACCCCATAGGTAAAACTCTTCAAAGTATGACAGTCCCTATGCTTGTGGGCATGATTATGATGATGTCTTTCGGATTGGTGGATACCTTTTTTATTGGGTTGCTGGGAACCGACGAGCTCGCAGCGATCAGTTTTACTTTTCCTGTCACTTTTACGCTCATCAGTTTGCATATAGGTCTTGGCATAGGGACGTCAGCGGTTATTGCTAGGTTCCTAGGAAGTAATAATCATAGTGAAGCACAGCTGTCTGGTACAGGTGCATTAATGCTGGCTTTTGTATTGGCAACTGTACTAGCGTTAATTGGGGTGTTTACCATTGACCCCATTTTTACCTTGCTTGGTGCCAGTGAAAATCTTCTGGAGTATATCCATCAATATATGGTGGTTTGGTACGCTGCAGGTGTGTTTTTGGCAATGCCTATGGTGGGCAATAGTATCCTGCGGGCATCAGGAGATACCAAAACACCCAGTTATGTTATGGCGGGCGGTGGGCTAGTTAACGTTATTTTAGATCCTATTCTGATATTTGGCTGGGGGCCTATTCCCGCCATGGGGATGCAGGGGGCGGCCCTTGCTACATTAATCGCTTGGGCGTTAGGGCTAGTATACATTCTTTATTTACTCGCTTATAAGCGCCGGCTCATACTGTCTCGCTTACTTACTATTCCAGAGTTAAAGCAGGCCATCAGCGGCATTTTAAAAATTGGATTGCCTGCAGCAGGTGCAAATATGTTAACGCCGGTGGCTGGGGGGATCCTAACTGCTGTGGTCGCAGGATACGGTCCAGGCGCCGTCGCTGCATGGGGGGTAGGTGGCAGACTAGAGTCTATTGCCAGTATCGTTATTCTGGCTTTATCCATGTCATTACCGCCCTTTATCAGTCAAAATTACGGAGCAAATAATCTTTCTCGAGTCTCAAAGGCTTACCAACTTTGTGTGCGGTTTGTAATTCTTTGGCAGTTATTGGTTTTCGTTCTGTTTTATTTTTTATCTGGTGTTATCGCCAGTGCGTTTTCATCTGAGCCTGAAGTCATTGAGCTAATTCAAACTTATTTGATGATCGTTCCATTGGGATACGGTGTACAAGGCATTGTGATTTTAACCAACTCGTCATTTAATGCGATGCATCTACCTATGTCGGCTTTAATTATGAGTGTTTTACGCTTGTTTGTTTTTTTTGTACCCATATCTTATTTAGGGAGTTACCTATTCGATTTAAAAGGTATGTTTTGGGCTGGCATTTTAGCCAACATAATAACGGCCACGATCGCCTATTTGTGGTTCTGTCGTTCGCTTGCTAAGCGCATTGATGCATAACTTAATCGTTCTTTTCCCTTTTTCAAGGAGTATTCATGGCACGTGCCTTTCAACTTACGTCTAATTATTCACCGGCAGGGGACCAACCTAAAGCCATTCAGGCGTTGGTCGATGGGCTGGAAAGTGGACTGGCTGCTCAAACACTGTTAGGTGTAACCGGCTCTGGTAAAACATTTACTATGGCTAATGTGATTAATGAAGTGCAGAGACCGACCTTAATTCTTGCACATAATAAGACCTTGGCAGCCCAACTGTACGGTGAGATGAAGGAGTTTTTCCCGAATAATGCAGTAGAGTATTTTGTTTCTTATTATGATTACTATCAACCTGAAGCCTACGTACCATCGAGTGATACCTTTATTGAAAAAGATGCCTCGGTAAATGCGCATATTGAGCAGATGCGTTTGTCGGCAACAAAAGCATTGATGGAACGCAGAGACGTGGTCATTGTTTCTAGCGTGTCTGCTATTTACGGCTTGGGCGACCCTGATTCATACATGAAGATGCTGTTGCATTTTCGCCAAGGCGATATCATGAATCAGCGCGATATTTTGCGCCGCTTGGCTGAAATTCAATATAGCCGCAATGACGTAGCATTCGAGCGCGGCACTTTTCGTGTGCGCGGTGATGTCATTGATATATTTCCTGCTGACTCCGAGCGGGAAGCTGTGCGGGTGGAATTATTTGATGAAGAAGTCGAACGGATCAGTATTTTCGACCCGTTGACGGGGGCAGTGGAGAAAACTGTTGCCAGAGCAACCATCTTCCCTAAAACCCATTATGTTACACCCAGAGAAAAAATTCTCGATGCTGTAGAGCACATAAAAGATGAGCTGAAAGAGCGAAAAGCACAACTTTTGTCTGTCAATAAGTTGATTGAAGAGCAGCGTATTAGCCAGCGATGCCAGTTTGATATGGAAATGATGCAAGAGCTGGGGTATTGCTCCGGCATCGAGAATTACTCTCGTTATTTGTCTGGTCGTACGCCGGGCGATCCACCGCCCACCTTAATTGATTATTTTCCGGCTGATGGTTTGATGTTTATCGATGAGTCTCACGTTACCGTTTCGCAAATTGGCGCAATGTACAAAGGCGATCGCTCTCGTAAAGAAACGCTAGTGGAATACGGATTTAGACTGCCCTCAGCACTGGATAACCGCCCGCTGAAATTCGATGAATTTGAACAAATTGCCCCACAAACTATTTACGTCTCAGCCACACCAGGCAAATATGAGCTAGCTAAAACCCCAGACGACATTGTCGAACAGGTCGTGCGACCGACGGGATTGATCGATCCTGAAATTGAAATCCGCCCAGTGGGCACTCAAGTTGATGATTTACTGTCGGAAATCGAAAAGTGCGTAGCCCTTAATGAACGGGTCCTCGTGACCACGCTGACGAAGCGAATGTCAGAGGATTTAAGTGAGTATCTAGACGAGCACAACGTGAAAGCACGTTATCTTCACTCAGACATCGATACAGTTGAGCGGATCGAGATCATACGTGATTTACGCTTAGGTAAGTTTGATGTATTGGTGGGGATTAACTTATTGCGAGAGGGGTTAGATATGCCAGAGGTGTCGTTGGTCGCCATACTCGATGCGGATAAAGAAGGCTTTTTACGTTCCGATCGCTCACTTATTCAAACCATAGGTAGAGCGGCTAGGCACATTAATGGCCGCGCTATTTTATATGCCGATCGGATAACCGGCTCTATGCAGCGCGCGATGGATGAAACCGATCGACGTCGCGAAAAACAGCGGGAACACAATAAAAAACACAATATTGTGCCTACCCAGCTAAATAAACCCATCACAGATATCATGGATGTTGGGGAGGGCTCTGGCCAAGGGAAAGTCATGTTGCGTAAAGTGGCTGAGTCCGGCAAGAAATATAACGGCATGAGTGCCCCTGAGCTGATGAAAAATATTGCTGAGCTTGAAAAGAAAATGTTTCAAATGGCGAAAGATTTGGAATTTGAACAAGCGGCTTCTCTTAGAGATGAAGTGGAAACTCTGCGCAAGAAGCTTGTGGATATGTCATAGGTAAGGCGTTTCCTTTTCCGCTGACAATAAGAACTGCCCACTGCCAAAAGTTTGGTAAATAAAATGCTCGCTTTTGAACGTTAGTCGAACTTTTGTGGTTTTTCGCGAAGGTTCGCCTCGTTTTCATGATATTTACATTGTAATCACATTTCGCCTTGCCTATTATGTTCTTAAGTATCAATAACTATACCTATAAGTGGTGCTAACCATGATTAATCGACTGCAAGAGTCTGATATAAAACTTTTACGTGTGTTTTACGCCGTTGCTTCGTGTAATGGCTTCACGGCGGCCGAGTCTGTATTGCGTATGCAGCGCCCGAACATAAGTGCTGCTATCAAGAAGTTAGAAGATCGCCTCGATCTTGTGTTGTGTCATCGCGGACGCGGTGGTTTCCAGATGAGTAAGGAAGGTGAGGTTGTCTTTCAAGAAACCAAACGTATTTTCAACTCATTCGATAATTTTGTATTCAACTTAAAAAGCTTGCACGACGATTACTCAGGGCATATTACTTTAGTGATGATGGCTGGCTTGCCGCTCAATTATCATCTTGCGGTGAGTAAAGCAGTCAAAAGCACCATGAAAAAATTCAACGATATACACGTTAATATTCAAACGCGCTTATACAACGAAGTTGAGCATGTGGCGTTGTCTGGCGAATGTCATTTAGTGCTGTCAACTTATGATATGGTCAAGCCTGAGTCGGTCACATTTCATCCCATAGATGTGAAATGTCGCGGGCGACTATATTGCGCGCCGACGCATCCGTTGGCAAAGTACGCCGACGGCTTACCTGATACGGTGCGTATCGATGATTACCCTGCTATTGGTATTTCTGGATTGTCGTCTGGAAACTACATTGACGGTGAGCGACGCTTGTCTATTCAAACCTTTTCAGACTCGTACGATGGTTGCTTATCAGCAATCATGACGGGTGAATACATGGGGTTGCTGCCTGATTACATGGTTGAACATCAGGGCAAAGACTTAGGATTGGTGTCGATCAAAAATCGTCAGTTTGAGTTCAATCACGAGTTGTTCATGATGAACGGTAAAAATACGCGCTTGAATCCTGTTCTGCGCCATCTGATAAAAGAAGTGGCTTATTTTATTCAGCAAACCGAAAAGTAAACTTTATTAATGCGCGTAGTCCGTTCTTATTGAGCTTTTACGTGATTGAATACGCAGTCTTGCAGCGAATGTTGTTTGTGCAAGACTGACGGATTCCCAAGTGAATTAATTGGACTTTGAATAACGTGAATGCTTTATATTGAGTAGTGCCGCCCATACCCATATCGGCATTTATTCGTATTCTAATGGGTCTTGCGCGTTATTTTTGTCAAAGGCCTCTAAGCGTTCTTGGCAGGCACCGCATTTTCCACAGGCTTTTTCTCGGCCGTTATAACACGTCCATGTCAGGTTATAATCCAATCCCATGTTTAACCCTGCGGTTAAAATATCTATTTTACTTTGGTACAAAAAGGGAGACACGATTTCCACTTTTTCATAATTGGCAATTGCACAGACGTCATTCATGCGTTCAACAAATTCAGGGCGGCAATCAGGGTAGATGTCGTGATCGCCTGAATGCGCTCCGTAGTACACTTTATTTGCATCCAGCGAAACGGCGTAACCTACAGCCATGGATAATAAAATCATATTGCGATTAGGGACCACGGTCGACTTCATGCTTTCTTCGGCATAATGCCCTTCTGGAATATCCACATCAGAGGTAAGTGACGAGCCACCAATGAGCTCATTGATTGCGGATATATCAATAATTTTATGCGCCACGCCTAGGGTTTTACAAGCTCGGCTGGCGTAATCTAATTCTTTGCTATGGCGCTGTCCGTAGTTGAAAGACAGGGCATGCACTTCATAGCCCTCTTTGACAGCCATATTTAGCACGGTAAATGAATCCATGCCTCCTGAAAAAATTACCACCACCTTTTGTACCATTTGTTCTGCTTCTCTATAATCGACTGTTTCAAGATGCTAATGTTAAGCTATCCGGTCGATAAATCCCAGATAACCCTTAGTAAAACCACAGGAAAGCTGTTGAATACATACAAGATAAATGAGGTTTTTGAATCTCTGCAAGGTGAAGGCGCTCATACTGGAGTGCCTTCTATTTTTATACGTCTTCAGGGCTGCCCTGTTGGCTGCCCTTGGTGCGATACAAAACATACGTGGGAAATAGACCAAAACTTAAAAGTAGCGGCGCCCGTTGTCATGGCACAAAATGAAGATACCGCCCAATGGTTTGAACATACTCCCGAGCAATTGTTAGCCTTATTTAAACAGCATGAATATACAGCCAGTAATATTATTCTTACTGGCGGCGAACCTTGTATGTATGATTTAACCAATCTTTCCACTGTTTTGATTGAAAATGGTTTTAGTGTACAAATTGAAACCAGCGGAACCTATGAAATTTTGACCCATCCTGACACATGGGTGACTGTGTCACCCAAAGTTAATATGCCAGGTAAACGTGATGTGTTAAAAAGTGCAATGCACCGAGCGAACGAGATAAAACATCCCGTCGCCATGGAAAAACACATTGAGGAATTAGAACATGTATTGACGCTGCTAGTGGGCTCTGACAACCCAAAACCTTTAATATACTTGCAGCCTATAAGCCAACAAAAAAGAGCAACCGAACTGTGCATTAAAACCTGTATCGCCCGCAATTGGCGGCTATCTCTACAAACTCACAAATTCATTGGAATTGAATAACAAAGGTTTTTTATATGCAACGTGATGCAATAAAATTTTTACAAGACTATGCCCACGCGCTGGATCGTCGAGATGAGGAGCGTTTAATTGATTTTTGCTTATTACCAACGGTGGTGATGAATGATCATGACAAACGTGTGTTTATTCATGGTGAAGATTTAGCAAAATCTTGCCACGTGCTGGTGAAACGATTACAAGCAGCTGAAATTGTATACCATAAACCGAATTTGACTCAGGCGATCCGCTTGTCTGACTCGCTACATTTTTTGAAAATGCGCTGGCAGTTTTTAGATAAAGACAAACAAGTTATTTTTACCTGTGCTACCTCTTATACCTTGCAGCAAGTAAAAGACGGCTCCTTGAAAATTATTGTGGCTGTGGTGGATGATGATCGAAAGTCCATTTTCAGCTTTTTCTCAAACGATAGTGAGAGCGAAGTTAGTGGCTAAACTCATTATCCTGCTCAGCATGTTGCTGTCTTTTGCAGTACAAGGGGCGACATGGCGCATCACTTATCCTAAACCGATGTCTGAATCAGACAAGCGTTCTAATTACCCGGTGAAGCTTCTTTCGCTAGCGCTTGAGAAAACAGGGGTGCAGTATTCCCTTATGCCATCAGAGCGCATCATGCTGCAGAATAAAGCGCTAAAACGCTTAATGGACAGCCGTGATGTTAATGTTGTTTGGAGTGTCACGGACAAACAGCGAGAGCAACAACTGCTACCAATCCGCATCCCCATTTACAAAGGATTAATTGGTTGGCGTTTGTTGCTGATACGTGACGATATGCCAGCACGCTTTCAATATGTTCAAAAACTGGAGCACCTGATAAAGCTTATCCCGGTGCAAGGACGTGACTGGCCTGATACTAAGGTGCTGCAAGCTAATGGATTCAACGTTACTGCTGATAATTCTTATGGCAATTTGTTTAATTTATTGCGCCGTGCACAAGGGGATTTTTTCCCGCGCTCAGTTGTTGAGATATGGGATGAAATTGATAATCCTGCATACAATGCTGATTTGATGGTAGAGAAAGAAATCGCGATTCGATATCCAGAGGCGATGTACTTTTTTGTTAATAAAAAGAGCAGACCGCTGGCTAATTTATTAGAACAAGGGTTAGAGAAAGCCATTGCCGATGGCTCATTTGAAGCGCTTTTTGTGCGCACATTTCAGGATAAGTTAAATAGGGCGAAGATGTCCTCTAGGCATGTATTTGAATTAGAAAATAGCTTTTTACCTTCTGTGACGCCTCTTGAACGAAAAGAGTTGTGGTATCAATTTGATGATCTCGCGTCTGGATCTGAAAAGTAGCGAATGTAAAGCAGGGTCTCTTGGATTACTTTTACTCGCAGTAACCTATAAAAATAGGCAGTGAAAGAGGCCACGGTGAATACTTCACTGTGGCCTTTCTGCGTTAGATATAGCGCTGGCGCAATCCGATAGTTGGGACCAAACCAGGCTCAACTGCTGTAATTTTATTCTTCTATGCCTCTTTTACATTGACCACATAACGGCCAACCACTTTGCCTTGTAGAAATCTATCCAAATATTCGGGAGTTTGGCTCAAGGTGATTTCTTGTTGATAGCGGTCTAAATTAGGTAGCTTCATGTCGGTCGCGACCCGTTGCCAAATGTGCTTCTTGTCTTTTAAGGGAATATACACAGAGTCCACACCCAGTAGGGATATACCACGAGTGATAAAAGGAATAACACTCATGGCAATGTCCGCAGAGGCTGCTAAACCAACTGAAGCCACACCGCCGCCAGGCTTAAGCTGTTTTAACAACCCTGTTAAGTAATCGCCCCCTAAGGTATCAATGGCGTGTGCCCACTTAGGCTTGCCTGCAAGGGCGTCTTTAACCTCTAAAAGACTGTCTCGGAGCAGGACATCACTGGCACCGAGTGCTTTTAACTTATCTGACTGCTCAGGTTTGCCTGAAAACGCTACCACTTCATAACCCAATTGCTTGAGTAGCGCGATGCTAATTGTGCCTACGCCGCCGGTGGCGCCCGTTATTGCCACGGGACCATCACTGGGCTTAGCGCCCATTTGCTCAAGCTTTTGAATACAAAGGGCCGCGGTAAGTCCGCCAGTACCATAGGTCATGGCTTCTTTTAACGACAAGGTGTCAGGGCAGACAACGGCCCAATCAGCGGGAATAGATATTATTTGGCCAAGGCCGCCCGGGGTATTCATTCCTAAGTCATACCCGAACACCAATACCTCATCGCCAGCGTTAAACGTGCCTGATTTGTCGCTTATCACGATGCCGGCGGCATCTATGCCTGGTGTGTGAGGAAAGTGCTGGCTGATGCGTTTATTGCCGCTGGCGGACATAGCATCTTTATAATTAAGTGATGAGTAGTGCACTTCAATAAGCACGTCATTGTCTGGTAAATCACTGATGCTACGCTGCACGATATTCTTGCTGAACGATTTGTCATTTTGCTCTTCAACAAGCAAAGCGTTAAAGGTATTGGACTGAGACATAAAGTTATTACTCCGGTTATGAATATTGAAGACGGCTAGTGAACCAACGCTGCTGCCTAACTAGATTGAAGCAGTAGCATTACTAAACGATAAAAGCGCTAAGCAGCTAATACAGCCGCCCCGATATTTTTCCTACCAATAAATGTTGGGGGAGGTGTTCAGTATTCAAGAGGTAAATCAGATATTCTGAGGCATTGGGGAATGACAGGGGCATCTTGCTATGTGGATTTTCTATTCATCTGATGAAGTCAGATGAATTAGGCAAATAAAGTATATAAATCTTTCAAGCAGATTTACTCTAAATATAAAGAAAATCACGCGGGCTGGTTTTCATGCCAGACGGGTATTGCTTGAACCGGCTAGGCACCATTGAACGAGGAATAGCAATGTCGAATGAATTTACAGGTAAAACAGCCATCATCTCAGGTGCTGCTGGTGGGATAGGTCTCGCTTTAGCCGAAGCCTTCGGCAAACAGGGCATGAATATTGTTATGGGCGACATTGATATTCAGGCGTTGGCGGTATCTAGACAGTCACTGCTAGACAAGGGCGTCAATGTGCTGGCCTGTGAATTAGACGTGACAGATTATAAGCAATGGGAAGACGTGGTCGCTCGGGCGAAAGATACCTATGGCAAGGTGCATATGGTGATTAATAATGCTGGTGTGGGCGGTATCCCCGGTAAGATTGAAGATACTGAACACGAAACGTGGCGCTGGGTAATGGATGTTAATGTCATGGGCGTTCTGTACGGTGCGCAGGCGTGTGTGCCCGCCATAAAAGAGCATGGTGAAGGGGGATGGGTCGTTAATGTAGCCTCTATGGCCGGCATGTTGGGGATGCCTTATGCCGGAGCGTACTGCGCCTCAAAAGCGGCCGTGGTGTCTATGACAGAAAGCTGGGCAGTAGAGCTTGCACCGCATAATATTCACGTGTCGGCGTTGTGCCCTGCATTTGTAAAAACTCGCATTCACGAATCTCATCGTAATCGACAAGAAAAATACGCGGTTGCCCCCGCAGATCGTCAAGATAAGAAGAAATTACAAGCTGGCGCTAATGCTGCGACTTTGGCGGTAGAGTCGGGGATACCCGCTGGCGTACTTGCACAGCGCGTGCTGGAAGCTCTGAAGTCAAAGCAGACTTATATTTATACTCATCCGAATTACCGTAAGGTGACAAGTGGTCGTTCAAAAGCAATTGATAAGGCCTTTGTTGATGCCCAAGAAAGCCCAGTTGTAGGCCACTTGATTGATGAAGAAATAGTGACTTTCTAATAGATATTAGTTCATTTTGTAAATCAGTGAATAAGGGGCGTAAGCTCCTTTTTTATGACTGTTTTTGATATTTATTAGACTTTTTCCGACTTCCATTAACACTCGCAGGTACACGATTCGCCGATTAACAGGCACAAAAAAACCGCCGAAGCGGTTTTTATTAGTTTGCTAATCGTATTGAACCACTCAACTAGTTAGCTTGGTTGTGCACATCTCGCATAGCTCGTCCCGAAGGGTCAGCATTGCCTTTAAAGCTTGCATCCCATTCGAGTGCTTCAACGGTACTGCAGGCGATTGACTTACCACCTGGTACACAGTTTGCGGCACTTTCTTGCGGGAAGAAAGACTCAAACACTGTACGGAAGTAGTATCCTTCTTTCGTATCTGGTGTATTGATAGGGAAACGGAACGCAGCAGTTGCGAGTTGTTGATCAGTGATGTCTTGCTCGACTTTTTCTTTAATCGAGTCAATCCATGAATAGCCTACGCCATCACTGAACTGCTCTTTTTGACGCCATAGCACTTCAGCAGGCAAGTACTCACCGTTATCAAACGCTTTACGTAAAATCCATTTTTCCATTTTGCCGTCAAGACACATTTTATCTTGTGGGTTCAAGCGCATGGCGACATCCAAGAATTCTTTATCAAGGAATGGTACGCGAGCTTCTACGCCCCAAGCTGAGGTAGATTTATTTGCACGAGCGCAATCAAACATATGTAAACGCTCAAGTTTACGCACGGTTTCTTCATGGAATTCTTTGGCGTTTGGTGCTTTGTGGAAATACAAATAGCCACCAAAAATTTCATCCGCGCCTTCACCAGACAACACCATTTTAATCCCCATAGCCTTGATTTTACGGCTCATTAGGTACATCGGTGTGGCGGCACGAATAGTTGTGACATCGTAAGTTTCAAGGTGGTAAATCACGTCACGAATAGCATCTAGGCCTTCTTGTACGGTGAAATGTACTTCGTGATGCACTGTGCCAATCATATCTGCTACTTTTTGCGCAGCGATTAAATCTGGCGCGCCTTCAAGACCCACAGCAAAAGAGTGTAAACGCGGCCACCAAGCATCAGACTCGTCATTGTCTTCAACCCGCTTTGCCACGTATTTGGCCGCAATAGCAGATACTAATGATGAATCTAAACCACCTGAAAGTAACACACCGTAAGGCACATCAGACATCAAATGAGATTTGACTGACTTTTCAAATGCCACTTTCAAATCGTTTAAATCAGTGGTGTTGTCTTTAATATTTTCATAGCTCATCCAGTCGCGCTGATAGTATTTTTTCAGCTCGCCTGATTTACTCCAAAGATAATGTCCTGGAGGGAATTCTTGTACCGTCTTACAAACAGGCACTAGAGACTTCATTTCAGAGGCCACGTAGAAGTTACCGTGCTCGTCAAACCCTGTGTACAAAGGAATAATGCCCATGTGGTCACGAGCGATAAGGTAGGCATCTTGTGCTTGATCGTACAAGACGAATGCGAACATACCTTGCAGTTGGTCGATAAACTCAACACCTTGCTGTTCATATAACGGAAGAATAACTTCACAGTCAGATTTTGTTCTAAAATCATATGGTTGAGCGAGGTTTTGCTCAAGAGCCTTGTGGTTGTATATCTCACCATTAACGGCAAGTACATTATTATTATCTCGGCTGATAAGTGGTTGCGCGCCTTTGTCAACGTCAACGATCGCTAAGCGCTCGTGACACAAAATGGCATTATCATTATTCCATACACCTGACCAGTCAGGACCGCGATGGCGCAGTAATTTGGAAAGTTCTAATGCTTGCGTTCTAAGTTCTGATACATCAGTTTTGATGTCCAGAATGCCGAAAATACCACACATAAAAAGGCTTCTCTCTTGGTTATTTGTTACTAACTCATATAGCTGATTCGCTTGGTTTCATTGAAAACCAAACATGCGTGCGGGGAAAGTGCTGGTTATAGTATTTATTATTACTTTCTTGCGCCCTTGAATTTGCCAGCATGAGAAAAAAAAGCAAGGGGAAACTGTAATTTTTTTACACTTGTTGGCTATTAGTTAGATTAACGGCTGTTTATTAGCATTAATCAAACATAATTTCGTCAGTTGAAAGGCAAATGACCGGTTAGTTGGAAAACTCACCAACCGGTTTTGACGGGACAATTCAGCAGCAGAAAATTACTTACGCTGAAACTCACTGCTGGCATTCCACTTAGGCCAATCTGCCGATTGGGCTATATCGTATCCTACCTCGAACAACAGTTGGGCATCTTCACGTACACCTGAAAAATCCCAGTTTTCACGGAATTGATCGCAAACTTGGTGATAACAGCCTGTAATCAATACTTTAGTGCGCTTCTTGTACTGTGCGGTTTGTGCATCGATAGGGATATTTCCCCCTTTCGCATACAAAGCAGGCACCCCTTGTTTGGCGAAGCTGAAATGATCTGAACGATAATATGAGCCGGCCTCAGGGCGTGATTCTTGGGTTAATGTTCGGTCTTGACGTGCCGCGGCTTTGGCCAAGTAAGTTTCTAGTTCTGACTTGCCCATGCCAACAACTGAAACATCTTTCGTTCGCCCTAGTACGTTCATGGCGTCCATATTGATATTCGCGACTGTTTGGTTTAGCGGAATAATTGGGTGTTCTGCGTAGTACTGTGAGCCCAGTAAGCCTTGCTCTTCAGCGGTGACGATAAGAAAATCTACAGAACGTTTTGGAGCAGAGCCCAGCGCTTTATACGCTTTTGCTATGGCAAGGGCGCTTGCTGTACCGGTGGCGTTGTCGTGGGCACCATTGTATATATTATCGCCTTCTTTGCTCTCATCTTTGCCTAAGTGATCCCAGTGGGCACTGTAAATGACATGCTCGTCAGGTGTTTCTGAGCCGGGTAGGGTTGCCATTACATTATAGCTAACCGACTTTTTCATCGTGCTGTTTACCGTCACTGAGGCTTTTTGTTTTAGGCTAGTGTGGTAGGGGCCTTTTAAGGCCTTGGCTTTTTCTTTGGCAAAATCTAATCCGGCAGCCGAGAAAACCTGTTTTGCCGCATCATTCGACAACCAACCTTCCACTGCAACACGATCTGCATTGCCATTTTCGCTGACCAAGCTATATTGCGGACCGCTCCAACTATTTGCCACCACAGACCAGCCATAAGATGCTGGGGCTGTTTCATGCACTATGATTGCTGCGGTTGCACCTTGACGGCTCGCTTCTTCGTATTTGTAAGTCCAGCGGCCATAATAGGTCATGGTTTTCCCTTGAAATTTTCCGCTGTCAGGGCGCTCAAAGCCTGGGTCGTTGACCAGAATAACCACTGTTTTGCCTTTAACATCAAGGCCCTCGTAGTCATTCCAATCGTATTCTGGGGCGTTAACGCCAAAGCCAACAAATACGACGTCCGAGTCAGTCACCCTGATTTGCTGTTGCTCGCGTTTTGTTGAGGCAATCATGCCTTCTTTATAGGTGAATTGGTTGTCACCTATGGTCATGGTCATGTCTGGTGAGGCTGTCATTTCTAACAGATTAACCGCTTGTAAATAGCTGTCGCCATTACCTGGTTGATAGCCCATCTGCTTAAAATTGCTGACTAGATAATCAAGAGTGACTTTCTCACCTTTTGAGGTGGGTGAGCGTCCTTCAAATTCATCAGAGGCTAAGGTTTTGGTGTGCGCTTTGAGCGTTGCATCTGTAATGTTCTGATATGCAAGGCTAAAGTCGTTATCTGCACTGGACGTAGAGAAGTTATCGCTATTCACACCACAGGCAAACAAAGTTGCACTGATTAGCGGGATAGCGGCCAGTTGAATTCTTTTCATTGTTATATTCACCTAGTTTTAATTTATGTCATGCCTATGTGTATTCTGTGGATACGAGACACAAAGGAGTTGATATAATGCCACTCATCAACTTACTCGCAACGAATTTTGTTTTTCTTTTTATGTCGTTACCCTGGAATGAACCCTTTACACAGCAATTATCTTGCGCCCCGTTAGCCCGTTTGAACGCACAGTTTTTTCTCAGTGATTTTTCCGATTGGCCGAATGCCGAAGGGTTAAATACCTTGAAACAACAATTTTTAGCAGATGTTCGAAACGTCCCAGATTTTATTGACCAAGACACTTTGCTCCCGACTGATAATTACTATGAGCAAATTATATTCAACCAAGGGCATATTCCTACCAGAGCTAATGGTTGGCATGACTTGTTCAACGGTTTGGTATGGTTGCAATATCCCCTCACCAAAACGCGTCTAAACCAACTGCATGTTGAAGACATTAAACAGAACGGCCTGAGCCCACGTAGTCGCCAGCGCAATCATATTACTCATTTTGATGAATGTGGAGTAATTTTGGCGGTTGAATCACCAGCGGGCAAAAAAGTGACTGAGTTACTGAGTGAGCATCACTGGACTGAGGCGTTGTACCGCAATAGAGCGCAGTGGGGAGAAGGCATTCATGCCCGCATGTTTGGTCATGCCAACTATGAAATGTTGCTTAACCCGTTCATTGGATTAACAGGAAAATGGCTGGCGGTCCGTGTTGAGCCAGGGTTTGCTCAGCGAAGCATGCTTGAGCAAAACGCTGAAGTTGACCGGTGTTTGTGTGGGCTGATAAATACCACTGAACTCTTTAAGCAAGCAAAACCCTTATTACCTTTACCGCTTTTAGGGATTGCCCAGTGGAGTAAACTTAATACAGACGTACAATTCTATCAAAATACCGATTATTTTCGCCCTAAACGTGCTTAAGCACCTCGTCCTTTATCAAACCTGACAACCAAATGCATTTAGTCAAAGGCGATAATTAACGCCCAAGCTAGCCAGAGAGTCAGACAAGGGGCAAACGCAATCACTAATGCTCTTCGCCGACTTAGCGTGACCCACTGGCTAATGCCTATGGCGAGTAAGTACATGCTCCAAAATATTTCCAGTTTGATGCTACTGGCTAATCCAAACCATGAGGAGGACACGGGAATAGCAAATAGGAACGATAAGGCGCTGGGAGACACAGCATCAAAGCTAATTTGCCCATGATCTAGCCAAAAAAGGATGACACCGCTAAACAGTGCGCCCACGCACGATGGCAATAATATCCACCAAGTAAAACCAAACCAGTCACTAAAGCTATTGATGTTCAGGGGATCTGATTTGGTCACCACATTAAGGTAAAACGCGATAATAGACACCAACACTAACAACATAATCACAGGGGTAATCACGGTGCCAACAATGCTTTTAGTTGCGTCGAGTGAAGCGCTTATCGCTTGTTGTTCTCCGGGGCTGATGTTGGCAAATTGACTGGCAATAATGACCTCTTTATACCACTGAAAATCAACCACCTGAAAATAGTAATAAACCGGTAAAACAGCGGCAAGTGTAACCAACAAAAACGGCAACCACGACCAGTTATGTTGCTCTTTTAACTGTGCAAACGTTGCCTTAGGATGGCGCAGTACACCGATACAGGCACTGAAGGGATTGAGATGAGAGACCATGAAACGTGTCCTTGTATAACCTATTTTGTGGTTGTTGAAATAACTAATCTTATGATTTTAAACATGATTGTCGCATTTTTCAGCTACTAGGTTGTAGCTATTTGGGCTAAAGTAACAAACTATTTGCAACCTAAGGCAAGCAGCGGGCTGGAGCAAAAAAACAGCCGTGAACAAAAATAATAGTCGTGAGCGAAAATAATGGCCGTGAGCGAAAAAGCAGTCGCGAGTTAAATAGGGTAAAAGAATGATCGAGATAGTTGGCTTAGCCAAAAAGTTTTCAGTTGAAAATCCTAAAAAACTCAGTGAGCAAGAACGTAAAGATCCCAGACTTAAAGGGCGCTTTTTTCATTCTGTCATTGATGTGTCTTTCACCTGCCAGCAAGGGGAAGTATTAGGTTTGCTGGGCCCAAATGGTGCTGGCAAAACCACGACCTTACGCATGTTGTCCACGGCACTCAAACCCGACAGTGGCAGCATTACCATTAATGGTACGGATGTGTTGCAGGATCCGGTAATGGCGCGAAAAAAAATAGGTTTTCTATCAGGCTCGACAGGCTTATACGGGCGACTTTCTGGTCGTGAAAACATTGAATACTTCGCTAAATTACATGGCATGACGCCAGTGCAAATCAAACACAAAATTGAGGCACTTGCCGAGCTCCTTGATATGCATACATTTATAGACCGGCGCAGTGAGAACTTCTCTACCGGTATGAAACAAAAAGTCGCGATCGCCCGAGCGGTGGTGCATGACCCCGACGTTGTGATCTTGGATGAGCCGACAACCGGCCTAGATATTATGGCGACACAAACCGTATTGCGCTTCATTCGCGGCCTAAAAGAGCAGGGCACGCCGGTGATATTCTCTACCCACCATTTAGATGAAGTGAGCGAATTATGCGACCGCGTAGCGGTTATCGACCAAGGGTTGAGCAAATTTGACGGGGAGTTGAAGGCGTTTACCCAGCTCGCTAATGGTTCATTACATCAAGCTTTTTTAACCAGTATCGATACTGAGCGTCAATAAGGAGGGAAAATACTATGTGGTTAGTCTTTTTTAAAGAAATAAAAGAATTGCTGCGCGACCGTAAAACGTTGTTTTTTATGATTGCGTTACCGATCCTCATTTTCCCGTTAATTTTTGGCGGAATGGCGTATTTCACCGCTCAGGCATTCGAAAAAGCGGAAAGCAAAGTCCTGAAATACGCGGTGGTGAACGACCAGTATGCGCCAGAGCTAACAAATGACTTGGCAGCCTCAGATAAATTTGAGCGCGTAGATATTGCCATTAACGCCGATTACACGGCGTTAATTAACAGTGACACCGTTGATTTTGTAATGGTACTGCCAGAAAACTACAGTGCAGATATCCTTCGAAGCGGTCAGCTAAACATAACACTTTATTTAAATGACGCGGGATTAAACATGGTGCGCAACCGTGTGAATTCAATGGTGCAAAAGTATGCCGATGCGTATCAAACATCAGCGTTTTCTGAACTTGGTGTCACCCTAGTGCAGCAAGATGCTTTGTTAAACCCCATCGTTCTTGAGCAAATAAGCACAGCGGGTCAACGGGAAAGTTGGGGCGAGAAAATAGGTGGTATGCTGCCCTATTTACTGTTTGTATTGTGTTTTCAAGGGGCGATGTTTCCTGCGACCGACATTGGTGCCGGTGAAAAAGAGCGGGGCACATTAGAAACGCTGCTTATTTCACCTATCGATCGTACGAAAATTGTTTTAGGTAAATTTTTAACAATTGCCAGTGCTGGCGCCACCACCGCATTGATTACCGTTGTTAGCATGGCAGTATGGGGGGGAGTGCTCAGCCGCGGGTTTGCTATGCAGTTTGTAGCTGACTTTATGAGCCAAATTGGCATTGTTGATTTTGTTTTGATGTTTTTGATGCTGATCCCGCTGGTGGCTATCTTTGCGGCAGTATTGCTGAGTATTTCAATTTACGCTCGTAGCTTTAAAGAGGCCCAGAGTTATATGGGGCCGTTAGTGATTTTCGTTATCATGCCGGTCATGGTGGCACTTATGCCGGGAGTTGAACTTAAAGGCGGTTGGGCTTGGGTGCCTTTGACAAATGTAGCGCTGGCCATGAAAGAGCTGGTAAAAGGTACCATGGACTATTTTCAGTTAATTGGCATTTTTGCTTCAACGGCATTGATTGCTGCATTACTGCTGGGATTTTGTGTGTACTGGTTCAAACAAGAAAAAGTGTTGTTTAGATAAACGACTCAACCCGCTAAACAGGCAAATTTGCTTGATTAGCTAAGCGCCCGGCAGTGATTCACTTTGGGCGTTTTTTAGTTTTGGTGCTGTGAGCAACCGGCTTTAGTGTTAGCTAAGGGGTTAGCGAGTCAAATATAGATATCTGCTGATGGCTATTTTGCGAGGCTGGTAATACTAATGCAGGCAGCGGAGCATCAGGGTAGGTAAGGTTATAATCATGAATAAAGGCCGCCGCTAACCAAGGTGCATCTTTGTTATCAGGCATATGAAAGAAAATAGAAGGGCTTTTACCCTCATCCAGCCAATATTTTATTTTCTTGATCCAGGGGTGATAAAACGACGTGCATTTGTCAATCTGCTGATGGCCGACAAAGCGTACGACAGGTGAATCACCGGTAGCGATAACATTGGTCGGGACCCGCGGCTTTTTACGTTGAACATCGATGACTAATTCGCGCTCTTCGCCGGTGAATTGACTTGGATCACAAGCAAATAAGGCGCGGGTATCCATTATCACTCGGTCTGTTTTATGTGAAAGTAACAACTGATTCAACGCTTTTTCTTGTCCGCCCTTTTGAAAAAACGCCAAGTGGCGGACTTCCACACTCATAGGTAAATCTGTTGGTATGGTGTCAAGGAGCACGCCAAGTTGGTTGATATGTGCTGGGGTAAATTGCTTTGGTAGCTGTAACATAACGCCGCCAAGGGTTTCGCCGAGCACAGCTAAGTTATCGATCGCGTGCTTTAGTTCGTCTGTGCATGTATCGAGTTGACCCGAATGACTAATACTGCGGGGTAACTTTAGAACAAAGCGAAAATCATCAGGCACGCTGTCGCGCCATTTTTTAAGGGTGTCTTGATTGGGTAAATGATAAAAACTGCTATTGCATTCTACGCTATTAAACAGCCTGCTATAGGATTGCAGGGCAGTCTTTTTACTGCTTTTGGGCGGATAAATACTGCTAAACCAAGCATCATGGGTCCAAATAGGACAGCCTATATTAACTCTTAGCATAGTAGCGATAAGCTGTAATATGTCACACAATTCCTTGCTCTGTGTCCGTTAATGGTTTGGTTATCTCCAGCTTTGATATATATAGGCCCTTTGTATCAACCCGCTATCTACACTGCGTAGTTGTATCATGCTTCGTTTTAAATAATACACTAGAAGCTGTTTACACGTTCAGAATGAATAAACTGTACTATTAGACTTTATAGTATTTTAACTTTACTAGCATTTTCTCGACTATAGCTTTGAGATTTTCACTCGCCAGTTTAGTGTTTTTAACGTGCTCGGCATTTTCGTTTCCAGATGTGTGAATGCTCGCTACACGTTCACTGATATCTGCTGAAGCTTGCTTCTGTTGGTCCACTGCGGTTGCTATTTGAATGTTGTAATCTGAAATTTTTGCCACCGAACGCAACACATCGTCCACTGCTACCCCAGCTTTTCTTGTGCTTTCGACGTTAACCAGAGAGTTTTCTTTATTTTGGGCTATCATTTCGGTAGTTTGCTTGGCGCCGTGATGTAAACGCTCGATCATGGCTCTAATTTCTTCTGTTGATCTCTGTGTTCTGCTGGCTAGTGTGCGGACTTCGTCGGCTACTACAGCAAAGCCTCTTCCATGTTCTCCTGCCCTTGCAGCTTCAATTGCTGCATTCAAAGCAAGTAAGTTAGTTTGCTCAGCGATATTTTGGATGACCTCTAAAACCCCCGTGATTTCAGCACTGGCATTTGTAAGCTCATTAACAACTTCGGCGGAGTTTTCTACCTCATCTGCTTGACGAGAAATAGAGTCGATAATGTGTGCTAACTCAGTGGAACTCACTTGCGCCTCTCCGTCCGCCGCTTTTGCGGCATCCTCTGCATTCCTGGCACTTTCGCCCAAAGACAGGGCTGTATTGTTCATATCATGTAGGGCTAGAGAAACTTGTTCGGTTTGAGCGCTTTGATGGACCACGAGATCGCTAGCCTGGGTAGATATTGTTGTAAGTTCTCTCGCAGAATCTAATAGTTCGGCTGATGCCTGAGTAACATCGCTTATAGTCAGCTGAATGCGGTCTAAAAGACTGTCTAGAGCATTTGACATGCGTCCAAGTTCGTCTGATTTAGATGAATTGAATCTTATAGTGAGATCCCCTTCGCCTTGGGCTATATCTTCTATAGCTTTGGTATATTTGTGCAGTGGTTCACCTACTATTTTTTTCACTAATACAATAAGCACTAAAATAATAACTGCTGCAATAAACAGCGTTGTGAATAAAATTTTAGTAATTTCAGTAAATATTGTGTCGGTTATCTCCTCATTAGAATACCCCAGTAAAATGTCGTAACCCCATGCATTAAAAGGAACTGTGGTGAGCGTCCACTTCTCATCCCTTTCATTGATAATAGCGTCAATGGCACTTTTGGATAAGTGTTGGGAATGAAGACGAATATTTCCCGTAATGTCTCTAAGCGCAACGAACCCTTTATTCAGAATAGTTTGTTCAGCCAATGCAGATTCTAGCTCTTTTAAATCTGCAGAGTACCCTACGTACCAAATTCCAATTACCTCACCGTTGGCAGCGAATATGGGTTCGTAGCCTGTAATATAGGGCTTCCCTAAAATGTCGACTTGACCATAGTATGCTTTACCCTGATTTATGTTTTTTATCGCATTACCAGTAGGAGAAAGCTTCGTGCCAATCGCGCGCTGTTTGTCTTTCATCACATTGGTCGATATTCGTACATAATCAGTTCCACTTTTTACAAAAATAGTCGCTGTACCAGACATAATACTCGTCACGCTATCAACTAGAGCATGTTGGTTTGCTTGAGTGGATTGTCCTAACACAAGATCTGGAATTTCAAGATCTTTTACCCTCACCAGCGAGCCTAATTCAGGGGGCCCAAGAGCGCTTGCCTGCTGTTTCAATAGCGCCATGCTATTACTAACCCTATCAGTCATAATGGAGTCAATAACGGTTAACAAGCTCTTGATCTTGCCGCTTGTCTGGGTGGTATCTCTCTCAACCCTTGAATGTATGTCATCCGTTACGGTGACGATTGTGACCGTAATGCTGATAGCACCGAAGAGGACGATTAAGGCTAAGATGGAAGAAATAAATTTTCTCTGTATCGACATGTAATATTCCGTTGGCAACTGTGAGTTTATATTTGTGACACTAGGTAGAAAAATGAATCATTATTTTGGTCGTTCAATGCTAAGAGCAAAGAGACGCTACATTGTTATCGGCCAACAGTCTTAAATTTATAGTTTGATACAATAACGCCATCTTCGAAAGCCTACATAACCTAGAAGTAAAAGGTAAGCTGTTCAGAGCTTGAGCAAGCAATTCTTACGTGGCTCAACGCACCTCTAAACTAAGATAAAGTGTTGCGTGTTTAAAAATAAGCCATTTTAGCGAACGTAAACAATTGCCGACTAGGTTCACTTGGGGATTGCCCGCTTTGGGTATATACTACGCGGCCTTATTTTTCTTATATTTTAGTAGCTTGGTTTAGAGGCTTATTTCATCATGCGCACAGATTATTGCGGCAACATCAATGCATCACACATCGGACAAACAGTCACTCTTTGCGGTTGGGTAAACCGTCGCCGCGATTTGGGTGGGGTTATTTTTATCGACTTGCGCGACCGCGAAGGTATCGTTCAAGTGGTTTACGATCCAGACTTGGCCGAATTGTTTGATACCGCAAACAGCTTGCGTAGCGAATTTTGTGTTCAAATTGAAGGTCTGGTTCGTGCTCGTCCGCAAGGGCAAGTGAATAAAGACATGGGCACCGGCGAAATCGAAATCTTAGGCAAAGGCTTAACGATTTTGAACAAATCAGCTGTCTTGCCACTGGACAGCAATCAAGAGAATTCAGAAGAGCAGCGTTTAAAATATCGCTACCTTGATCTTCGTCGTCCAGTGATGAGTGACCGTCTTAAGTTTCGTGCAAAAGTCACCAGCGCCGTACGCAGTTATCTTGAAGGCGACGGCTTCCTTGATATCGAAACGCCTATGCTGACCAAAGCGACCCCTGAAGGCGCGCGGGATTATCTAGTGCCAAGTCGTACCCATAAAGGGAAGTTCTTTGCGTTACCCCAGTCACCTCAATTGTTTAAGCA
Source organism: Paraglaciecola sp. QJM3NY_14 (assembly GCF_056173245.1). Lineage (NCBI taxonomy): Bacteria > Pseudomonadati > Pseudomonadota > Gammaproteobacteria > Alteromonadales > Alteromonadaceae > Paraglaciecola > Paraglaciecola sp. QJM3NY_14. The sequence goes on along the minus strand of NZ_CM149664.1, from coordinate 3,506,640 downwards.
ATTGTTGATGATGTCCGGTATGGACCGCTACTACCAAATCGTTAAATGTTTCCGTGACGAAGATTTACGTGCCGATCGTCAGCCTGAATTTACTCAAATCGATATCGAGACCACCTTTCTGGGTGCCGAGCAAGTAATGGAAATCACTGAAGGGATGATCCGCAACTTGTTCATGAAAATGCTGAACGTTGATTTAGGCGAATTCCCGCAAATGACTTATGCCGATGCCATGCGCCGATTTGGCAGTGACAAGCCTGATTTACGTAACCCATTAGAGTTGGTGGACGTGGCGGATATCTTAAAAGATGTAGAGTTTAAAGTGTTCTCTGGTCCGGCAAATGATGCTAAAGGCCGCGTAGCGGTTATCCGCGTCCCAGGCGGTGCGAGCATGACCCGTAAGCAAATCGATGAATACACTAAATTTGTCGGGATTTATGGTGCCAAAGGCCTAGCGTGGATGAAAGTAAACGATATCGATGCGGGCCTTGAAGGTTTGCAATCGCCTATCTTGAAATTCTTAGGTGAAGATGTGGCCAAGCAAGTGCTATCAAGAGTTGAAGCACAAAGCGGTGATATTCTATTGTTTGGGGCTGACAGCGCAACGGTTGTAACCGAAGCATTGGGGGCACTGCGCTTGAAAGTGGGTGAAGATTTAGACTTGCTTGAAGGTGAGTGGAAACCGCTTTGGGTGATTGACTTCCCTATGTTTGAAGAATTCGATGGCCAGTTTTATGCGCTGCATCATCCATTTACCGCTCCTCGTGACATGACGGCAGAGCAACTTGCTGCAGACCCCGCCAATGCGTTATCAAATGCTTATGACATGGTATTGAACGGCTGTGAATTAGGCGGTGGTTCGGTGCGTATTCATAACCAAGACATGCAAGCTAAAGTGTTTAATATCTTGGGGATCAGCGAAGAAGAAGCGGAAGTGAAATTTGGCTTCTTACTGGATGCTCTTAAATTTGGTGCGCCACCTCATGCCGGTTTAGCATTTGGTTTAGACCGCTTAGTAATGCTGATGACAGGTGCAACGTCTATTCGTGACGTGATGGCGTTCCCGAAAACAACGACCGCTGCGTGTCCATTAACGGATGCCCCTGGTATTGCCAGTGACGAGCAATTGAAAGAGTTGTCAATCAAGACTGACATCGTTCAGGAAAAAGCCCCAAGCGCGGAGTAATTTTTCTGCAAACTAGCAAAAATGCTTATCGGCGTCCTGAATCGGCATTGGTGGTCATATATGACTGCCAATGCCGAGTATTAGTGATGCAGCGCCAAGATGATCCTAACTTTTGGCAGTCGGTGACCGGTACATTGGAAATCGGCGAGTTGGCTATCAATACCGCCCTAAGAGAAGTCAAAGAAGAAACCGGCATTGATATTCAACAAGCGGGTTATCACTTACACGATCATCAGCAGATCAATCGTTACGCCATTCGTGACATCTGGCAACATCGCTACCCGCCAAACACGCCCTTTAATACCGAGCATGTATTTTCAATACAAGTAAAGGATGATGTAGCTATTATCCTCACCGAGCATTTAGCCTATCAATGGTTAGAAAAAAACGCTGCCATGGCTAAAGTCTGGTCTGATACAAATCGGGCTGCAATCAAAGATTGCGTACCTGATGCGAACATGCCAACGTAAATCGGCAATATATAATTAATAGGTACATTGAAACTCGTGGCAATTATTCTCGGCATCGATCCTGGCTCACGCATTACTGGCTACGGCGTAATACAAAGGGCAGGGCGACAACAACAATATTTAGGCAGTGGTTGTATTCGAATGCAGGGGGACGCACTGGCGCCGCGATTACAGCAAATATTTGACGGTGTCAGCCAGTTAATACTGCAATATAAACCCGATATGTTCGCTATTGAGCAAGTCTTTATGGCTAAAAACCCTGATTCAGCGTTAAAACTGGGTCAAGCCCGAGGCGCGGCTATTGTTGCAGCGTCCAACCAAGGACTTGATGTAGCGGAGTATTCCGCTCGGCAAATTAAACAATCTGTGGTGGGCAACGGGAACGCACAAAAAAGCCAAGTACAACATATGGTCACGTTTATTTTGAAGCTACCGGGCACGCCTCAAGCTGATGCTGCAGATGCATTAGCGGTTGCGCTTTGCCATAGCCACACCAACGAAAACCTCATCAAGATGTCAGGTCAGGTGAAAAAGACCGTACGCGGCAGATTACGATAAATAACAACACTAGAGAATGAACATGATAGGCAGAATACGCGGCACAGTAGTAGAAAAACAGCCACCAGAGGTACTCATCGATGTAGCTGGGGTCGGCTATGAAATACAAATTCCCATGACCAGTTTTTATCAATTACCTGAGGTAGGTGCCGAGGCCAGCGTTTATACCCACTTTGTAGTGCGCGAAGATGCACAATTGTTGTTTGGTTTTGCTGATAAAAATGAGCGCGCCGTATTTAGAGAGTTAATTAAAGCCAGCGGCGTAGGGCCTAAATTGGCATTAACGATTTTGTCGGGCATGTCGGGGCAGCATTTTATGCAGTGTGTTGCACACGAAGACATTACCGCGTTGGTGAAGTTACCTGGCGTTGGTAAGAAAACCGCAGAGCGTTTAGTGATAGAAATGCGCGATCGCTTTAAAAAACTAAGCTTAGAGCAATCTGCAAGTGATGATTTTGCTCTGCAAGGCAATAATAGTATTGAAAATACCTTTGTTACTTCAAGTGATGCGAAAGAAGAAGCCCTAAGCGCACTGATAGCACTTGGGTATAAGGCGCCTCAAGCGAGTAAAGTGATAAATTCTGTGTATGTAAAAGACATCACCAGTGAAGAATTAATTCGCGAAGCATTGCGGGCAATGATCTGATTTTACCTAGGAAAATACAGGCCTAAAAGCCCGTTATTAAATAGTCTATGCAGTTTGCTTGAGTATCCGTCTCGACTCTCATAGACTACGCACTGTATATAAAACCACTACCAAAAGTTAAATAATTCTCATGATAGAAGCCGATCGTCTCATTCAACCTACCGCCCTACGCGAAGATGAAGTCATCGATCGTGCTATTCGCCCTAAAATGCTGGCGGATTATACAGGGCAAGACCATGTGTGTGAGCAAATGGATATCTTTATTCAGGCCGCGCGTAAACGCAGTGATGCGTTGGATCATTTATTGATTTTTGGCCCCCCAGGCTTAGGCAAAACGACCTTGGCGAATATCGTGGCGAACGAAATGGGCGTGAGTATCAAAACGACCTCAGGGCCGGTGCTTGAAAAAGCGGGGGACTTAGCGGCGCTGCTAACCAATTTAGAAGAAAACGATGTGTTGTTTATTGATGAAATTCATCGTTTGAGCCCAGTGGTGGAAGAAATTCTGTACCCTGCGATGGAAGATTATCAGCTGGATATCATGATAGGAGAGGGGCCAGCTGCCCGCTCAATTAAACTTGAGTTACCGCCGTTTACCTTAATTGGTGCAACAACACGAGCAGGCTCATTGACGTCACCATTGCGCGACAGATTCGGTATTGTGCAGCGCCTTGAGTTTTACAATATTAAAGATTTAACCCAAATCGTAAAGCGTTCTGCCCATTTCCTGGAATTAAATTTAGACGAGGAAGGCGCGATGGAAATTGCCAAGCGCTCCCGCGGTACACCGCGTATCAGTAACCGCTTGCTGCGCAGGGTACGAGATTATGCCGAAATAAAAGCAAACGGTGAAATTAGCAGTGACGTTGCTTCAGCTGCGCTGGATATGCTGGATGTAGATAAAGAAGGCTTTGACTACATGGACCGAAAATTGCTGACCACCATCATAGATAAATTTATGGGTGGGCCTGTGGGTCTCGATAACTTAGCGGCGGCGATTGGTGAAGAACGAGACACGATAGAAGATGTGATAGAGCCCTTTTTAATTCAACAAGGGTTCTTGCAGCGTACCCCAAGAGGGCGAATTGTGTCTCAGCGGGCATATTTGCATTTTGGTTATGATTACGAGCCTAATTGATTTTGTATACCGCCAAAGGAGTGGTATTACTTTTTAGGTCGTAAAAAATAGGCAAAAAAAAGCCCGCATAAATTATGCGGGCAAAGCAACAAATAAAGTTGAATGGAATAAAATTCCAGGGAACATGTCAGTCAACAGGGAGTCGACATAGCATCTGATTAACGCATGGTTGGAAACATTCGCTAATCGAGAAGACAACGTCATTATAGCCTCGCCGCGAAGAACCACAATTGAGAAAAATTACCATTTTATGATTAGTTTTTCTAATGCGTAATGTCTTTACTTATTTTGTATAAAACTTGTTAATACCTGTCATTTTTTATTTTTTTTATTAAAAACAATGGTTTATGTTTTACTGAGTGTTATCCAACCTATTATTTTTTTTGTTACAAATATCTTTGATAAACGTATTTTTGCGAAAATATTGAATATCTATGCATATTTGTCGCGCTTATTATGTTGTATTGCAACGCTGGGTTTAGTTAAATGGATCTATCTTTTTGAATTTTAATGCTTTAATTTTTAGTGGCGCATCATGATTAGTCTTTTGCATCGCATAGTTATGCGCTGGTTGGAGACGGTATGTAATAGTGTGGGGGAAAAGTGACGTTGCAGAAAAACTTAGCAGTATTTGAACACCAAATAAGGGTGTATTATGAAGATACGGATGCAGGCGGAATTGTTTATTACGCGAATTATTTGAAGTTTCTAGAGCGCGCCAGAACAGAGTGGTTGCGCTCGATGGGGATTGAACAAGATGGGTTATTGGAACGATCTATCGGTTTTGTCGTCAAACGTGTCGAAATGGACAATCAAGCGCCTGCACGATTTAATGAACTATTGAGAATTCAAAGCGAAATAGTAGAATTGAAACGCGCAAGTTTGGTGTTCAAACAAACAATAATAAGTCCAAGTGGTCAACGCTTGGTCAGTGCTTTAATTAGGGTGGCGTGCGTGGACCTTCAGCAAATGAAACCTATCGCCATCCCCGGATTTATACTAGAGGAATTCTCGCGTGTCGGCTGAGTTATCAATATTTGGATTATTTTGGCAAGCTAGCTTATTAGTTCAGCTTGTGATGTTGTTGTTATTAGCCGCGTCTGTGGCATCTTGGACGTTTATTTTTCAGCGTTCGCAGGCGTTGAGCCGAGCAAAAAATGATATGAAAAAATTTGAGGATAAATTTTGGTCAGGGGTCGATTTAAATCGCCTTTATCAAGAATTAGCTGCTCGAGAATCAGTGCAAGGTATGGCCAGTTTATTCTGTGCTGGCTTTAAAGAATTTGTCCGCTTGCGTAAGTCGTCATCTACCCCATCTGAGGCGATAATGGACGGTACTTACCGTGCGATGCGTGTTTCCTTGTCTAGAGAAATTGACGAATTAGAGAGCCGTTTACCTTTCTTGGCGACTGTGGGCTCAATTAGCCCGTATATCGGTTTATTTGGTACTGTGTGGGGGATCATGAATGCGTTTATCGCTTTGGGTGAAGTCCAACAAGCCACGCTAGCCATGGTGGCGCCTGGTATCGCTGAGGCGTTGATCGCAACCGCTATGGGGCTGTTTGCCGCTATCCCTTCAGTTATCGCTTATAACCGTTTCAGCCATCAAGTAGAAAAGCTCGAAAACAACTACGGTAACTTTATGGAAGAGTTTTCCAGCATATTGCATCGTCAGTCGCTGGTAACAAAGGCGGATACCGTCACCAACGGTCCAGCTCAGGGCTAATAGGCAACGATTATGTATGTAAGAAAACGCCGTCGTCCGGTGTCTGAAATCAATGTTGTGCCCTACATCGATGTGATGTTGGTGTTGCTGATTATCTTTATGGTAACCGCACCGCTTGTGACTCAAGGTGTTAAGGTAGATTTACCAAAAGCAGAAGCGCAACCGTTAGAAGATGATAGCAAGCCACCGCTAATTGCTTCCGTTGATGCAGATGGAAATTACTTCCTGAACATCGCTGAAGACCAAGAGCAGGCCATGACAGCTGTAGATGTGGCCACATTAGTTGCGGCGCATTTGCGAATTGAACCTGAAACCCCAGTCGTGGTGAAAGGGGATGGCGCAGTGCCGTACAGCAATATAGTGCAGTTGATGGTGCTTTTGCAGCGTGCTGGTGCGCCTTCTGTCGGTCTTATGACTGACCCTCCTGAGAAATAAGCATTTAGCAGATATGAAGTTAAAATTGTCGCTACCTTTGATTAAATCACTGAGTTTGCATCTCGTTTTCGGAGTGCTTCTCTTTGCAGGCATGGATGTTAAGTTGCCTCAAGAAACGCCTGAAATGGCGTCATCTCAACCGGTTATAGAGGCCGTGGCGGTAGATGCCAACGCGGTTGATGACCAAATTAAGCGGATTGAAGATCAGAAGAAGCGCAAGCAAAAGGTTGAAGAAGACCGAATCGCTGAACTGGAACGTCGTGCGAACGAGGCCGAACGCAAGCGTAAACAACAAGAGCAAGAAGCGGTTGAAATAGAGCAACGCACCAAGCGCCAACGTGAAGAACGTAAACAGGCTGAGCAAGCTGCAATTGCTGCGCGTAAAAAGCAAGAGCGAGAAAAGGCCAAAGCGAAAGCAGCGGAGGCGGAGCGTAAACGCAAAGAGTTAGAGCGTAAGAAGGCGGAAGAGCGAGCTAGAAAGGCCAAGGAAGCGCGCGAGAAGGAAGAAAAAGCCTTGAAAGAGGCGCAGCGCAAGAAAGCAGAAGCAGCGGAGAAAGCGCGTCAAGAGCGTGCCTTGCAAGATCAACTTGAAGCTGAGCAGGCTGTGCGCCAGCAGCGACGAAGCAAGCAAGTACTAACCGAAGTACAAAAGTACCAAGCCCTGATCCATCAAGCTATTCAGCGACAGCTAATTGTAGATAACTCAATGCGCGGAAAATCCTGCCAGTTGAATATCCGTTTAGCATCGTCTGGTTTAGTTATTCAGGTAAAAGAACTAGGTGGAGATCCTATCTTATGCAGAGCTGCTAAATCTGCTGTTTTCAAGGCCGGTACCCTTCCGGTATCAAAGGAAGCTGATGTGTATGAGAAGCTCCGTGATATTAATTTAACTGTAGAGCCCAATTTATAATGACAAGATTGACCCGTGTTTTAACATTTTTAAGTGTAATGCTCACTGCATCTAGCCAGGCGAGTTTGGAAATTGTGATCACCGAAGGAATCGATTCTGCGCGACCAATTGCCATTGTGCCATTCAAGTGGAATGGCCCAGGCCAAATGCCAGAAAGCTTATCCGAAGTGGTTAGCGGCGACCTATTGCGAAGCGGTAAGTTTAGCCCTATCGATAGCACTGACATGCCAGGGCAACCTCATAACGACAATGAATTGGATTATAGTGCTTGGGCAGCAACCGGCGTCGAAGCTATTTTGGTGGGTTCGGTCACCCCTGAAGGCCCTGATCGTTATCGTGTTAACTTCACATTAGTCGACGCTATTAGAGGTCAAATCACCGGTGGCAATGCGCGGGCATTAAGCGGTGGTAAATTAACCAACAGTAACGACCACATTTTAGATAGCCGCCAGACTGTTATTACAGGCCAAGGATTTAGACAATACGCTCATCGCATCAGTGATGTGGTGTATGAAAAATTAACGGGTGAGAAGGGCGCCTTTATGACGCGTATTGCTTACGTTGTTGTGCGGGACCGTAAAACCAATGAGTTTCCTTATCAGCTCGTCGTTGCAGACTATGACGGTGTGAACGAGACGATGTTACTGCGCTCTAAAGAGCCTTTGATGTCTCCTTCTTGGTCGCCTGACGGGACCAAGCTGGCTTATGTCACATTTGAAAATAAGCGCTCACAGATATACATTCAAGACTTATACACCATGAGCCGAACGCAAATGACCGATTTTCCTGGCATAAACAGTGCGCCGGTTTTCTCACCCAACGGTAGGCAATTAGCCATGGTGTTATCGAAAGACGGTAACCCAGAGATTTACGTGATGGACGTGGCTTCTAAACGCCTAGAGCGGATAACTCGCAACCGAGCGATAGACACGGAACCGAGCTGGACACCCGATGGTAAGAGCTTGATATTTAGTTCCGAACGGGGTGGTAAACCGCAAATATATCGCGTAGATTTAGCCAGTAACAACGTCAGAAGGGTAACGTTTGATGGCGAAATGAACCTTGGGGGAACCATCACCCCAGACGGCGGTCGCATGGTTATGGTCAACCGTACCAGAGGGAACTACCATATTGCCGCTCAGGATTTAGAAAACGGAAATATTCAGGTATTAACCAAAACCTATTTGGATGAATCCCCGAGTATTGCACCAAATGGAAGTATGATTATTTACAGTACGTTACACCAAGGCAAGCAAGTTTTATCCTTGGTTTCCTTGGATGGTCGCTTTAAGGCGCGTTTACCCGCTTCTGATGGGCAGGTTAAGTCGCCAAGTTGGTCTCCATTTTTGTTGTAACAAGTTCAACCTATTTATAAATTTGATAATAATAAGGAATTAGAAAATGCAACTTAGCAAAATATTCAAAGGCATCACACTTGCACTACCTATTGTGACAATGGTTGCTTGTTCATCAGGTCCTAGCGAAGAAGAGTTAGCCGCAGAGAGTAACCGTGTTGCTGCTGCCCAAGCTGAAGCTGACCGCAAGGCGGCAGAAGAAGCAAAAGTGCAAGCAGGCAATATGAAGCCTATGTTGTCTCCTGAAGAAGTCATGCAGAAAGAAAAAAGTGCATTGATGGAAGATCAGGTTGTTTATTTTGATTTCGACCGTTCAAGCGTCAGTTCTAAGTATTACTCTTTGCTTGATCAACACGCTGCATTCTTGGTGAAAAACCCAGGCCAAGCAGTAGTTATTGAAGGCCATTGTGATAACCGCGGTACGCCTGAATACAACATTGCGTTAGGTGAACGCCGTGCTAAATCAGTTGAGACATACTTGATGAATGCTGGTGTGAGCGCATCTCAAGTTTCTGTTGTTTCATATGGCGAAGAAAAGCCAGTTGATACATCAGGCACTGCAGCTGCATTTGCTGAAAACCGTCGTGGTGTTCTTGTATATCAATAAAAGTTGGATTTATGAATAAACGCATTCTTGCGCTTACTCTGACAGCGATATTTGGAGCCGCAGTAAATGCGGCTCCTGCGCCTGTAGCGGATGTAAGCAGTGGCAGTACAGAGTCACGTCTAACCACCTTAGAGCGCCTTTTTAATACACGTACAGCGCAGCAACATCGCGTTCAGGAGCAGCTGGATTTGCTTCAGAATGAAGTGAATGAGTTACGTGGCAGTATTGAGAAGCATAATTATCAACTAGAGCGGATATTAGAGCGTCAACGAGAGCTGTATTTAGAGATTGATAAACGCATTGCTGCTGTGATGACACAAAATGGCAGTGGAGCCACTGACGAGTTTAATCAGACTAATCAAGTTAGCCAACCTAGCTCCCAAACTAGCCTGAATGAAGATCAAGCGTATGATAAAGCTGTCAACCTTATCTTAAAAGACAAGCTGTATGATGATGCTATTCCTGAGTTCCAATCCTTCTTGCAAAACTTCCCTAATTCTAGTTATGCCTCAAATGCGCATTACTGGTTAGGGCAATTGTTATTTAATAAACAAGATTGGGCGGCAGCGGCAAATCAGTTTGAAACATTGATGAATCAATTTCCGGATTCTTCGAAGCGCGCAGATGCCATGTTGAAATTAGGTATTTGTGAGCAAGAGCGTTCAAATATTGCCCGAGCAGAACAATTATGGAAAAAAGTGTTAACGGAATACCCGACTTCTTCAGCAAGGAAACTGGCTGAAATTAAATTAAATGCCGTTAAATAGATAACGGCATTCCTTATTTTATTAGTGTTAATGCTTCGTTTTAGCGTAAAAAATAACCGTGCAACATGCGTTTTGTATGCTTTTTCAGCAAACGATACGAATTATGAAAATAAAGCTTAATTTAAGGTTGCATGAAGTTTCGAATTCAGTATTATATGCGCCCTCGTCACCGAGAGACGAGAAGCAAAGCAAGAAAGGTATATTTTCCCTTAGTTGATTTGCAGTTAGATTTAATTTGATGGGTCGTTAGCTCAGTTGGTAGAGCAGTTGACTTTTAATCAATTGGTCGCTGGTTCGAATCCAGCACGACCCACCAGTTAAATCAAACAATTCAAAGCGTTACAATTAGATGGGTCGTTAGCTCAGTTGGTAGAGCAGTTGACTTTTAATCAATTGGTCGCTGGTTCGAATCCAGCACGACCCACCATCTAATCTCCAGTTTATTTTATCTCTTCGTTTGATTTCCCATTTTGCTAAAACACCCTATTTTATTTTTGCAGCGATACATCTTCGACGTGCTTGTGTTCTGTAATCGCTATTCTTGTGGTGCTTAAATCAATCTGTAATTTTACTTCTTTGCAAAGCGTTCGGTTCTGATCAAAATTTCGTCATCAGTTATTCGCTTTCTTTAAGGTTGATTAGTCGGTACTGTGTCTCTGTATGATTATACTTTAGTATTAATTGAGCAAGGTTTTACCGATGGAATTTAATTTACCTTGTAACTATTCTTCATTTTTCTATTTACATAGCGTTAGATGTATTAATCTTGAACATTAGAGATGGGTTGACTTACACTCTTACATAATCAAATTAAGGATAAACGTGCGTATGAATGCTCTTGAGTATGCCGAAAAAGCAGGTGATTTGTTTGTATTGCCTGACTCAGTCACAAAAATAAAACAGCTTATTGATGATGGCAGTGCTTCTATCAACGAAGTGGCAGAGGTCATAAATTACGATCCGGCGATTGCAGCGCAAATTTTGAAAATAGCTAACAGCGCCTTATACAAATTTCCCACAGTGATAACCACCGTTAATAAAGCGATTCAAGTCATAGGAACAGACTCAGTTTATGATTTAGTGCTCGCGTACGGCATCTCACACGCTTTTAAAGATATGAATGACAGTGAGGTGGACTTCAGTGTTTTTTGGGAGCTAGGGGTGAGCTGTGGCTTGTTAGCAAAATACATTGCTCAAGAGACGTCCGCTAAAAATCCCGATAAGATGTTTGTGTGCGGTTTACTACACAATATTGGCGAATTAGCCGTGTTGCAGCTTACACCCGACGTAGCAACGCAGTGCAGTTCATTTTCGGCGGAGCATTGCCCTGTCACCTTGCAGAATAAGTATCTTGGTTTGAGCTACGCGCAAATAAGCGCTGAATTGCTCAAGCTTTGGGGGATCCCCAGTGAAATTTATGGGCCTATTGCCCACCAGCATGCTTCTTTGCACAAAGCACAAAGTCATGAAGAGAAAATACTGCAGCTTGCGTCTAGTTTGGCGCTCAATAACGTATACAGTGAGATCTATAATCGACTCGATAATATCGAACCTGCGCAATATGAAATCCTCGACTTAGATGACGAAGATTTGGACGCGGCGCTCGATTTTACCAATATGCAGCTGATCAGTACCTTGGCTATTTTTAGCCCGTCAACCTTTAGCATTTACTAAATTGGGCTGAATCTTATCCCGTAGAGAACTAATTAGTTACGAGTAGGATAAAAAAAGAGCGCTTATCAGCGCTCTTTTTGGTGGTGTTAAATATGGCTTATTCTCACTAATCAAACACTGCAATGGTTTGTCTACTGATTGCGATTAACTGCCCTCGGGTATCCCATATATTCGCTTCAGTTTGTGCGTAGCCATCTGCGGCTTGACGTGTGCGCACTTGATAGGCAAACCAGTCTTTAGGGGAAAAGGTGTAATGAGGGTAAATAAATTCAATGTTCCAACTCATAGTACTTGCGGGGGCTGGCCATTTAAGCATTTGCAAAGTGGTGGGTGGCCATCCATCGATAAGAGCGATTAGATGGACATCAGTTAGTTCTTTTGGTGGTTTAGTAAATCGCATCCAACCATCAATTTTGCTTTCTTTACTTCCTGTAAAGGGCAGGCCTCCACCTTGTCTAGCCAAGTCTATATGGCGTAAAAACTTAGGCGTAATCTTAGGAATTTGAGGCAGAAAATCTGCTTTGGTAGGGGCTCGCATTGCATGTGTATCAGTATTGCGTACATCAATTTTTGAGTCTCGTGAAACACCAAAGGCAGCTTGCACCATCACGCATACCTTGCCATCTTGAATTGCCTTACCTATCACTTGCGTAACATTCCTACCTTCTCGCAATATTTCAACTTCGATGTCAAAGGATGTCTCAGTCATAACTGGGCCGACAAAATTGCATGCAAACGATCTAAGTACTCGATCGTTACTGACTTTTTGACGGATAGCGCTATATACCAAGGCGCCAGTTAAACCACCATATGCGGTGCGTCCTTGGGCCCATTCTTTAGGGATAGTGAGTTGGGCTCTATCTTGTTCATCACTATTGATATAGTGATTTGTCGCGTCGATAAGGTCATCAATATGCATAAATCCAGTCACTTATGTTGGGTCTGCACGCATAGCAGAACTGGTCGGATGTCTGTGGGCAATTCTACCACGTAAAAATTCTAACATCCTAGCTATTCAATAGAACAATTTGCTCGTGTTATATGGGTATATAAGTGTTTGTTATGTTTACATTTATTTTACATTATTGATACAAAATGGCTTGTTATGTAGACACCGACAAGATTACTATGAGGGTATTTATTGTGGGCAGAATATCTAAATTGAGGGAGCAGTAATGACAGTGAATACCAGCGAAAGCCCTGTTGTTCAGCAGGAAGATTTTAATCAGGTGAGCAAACCTTATCGTACCTACGTATTAACAATACTGACCTTGGTTTATGCCTTTAATTTTATCGACCGACAAATCATCGGTATTTTATCGCCTTTTATTAAAGCTGACTTGGGTTTAAATGACGCGCAATTAGGCTGGTTAAAAGGGCTCTATTTCGCGGTGCTTTACACGGTGGTGGGAATTCCTATTGCTTGGTTAGCAGACCGCTATAGTCGCGTTAACATCGTTGCGATTTCCCTCACGCTTTGGAGTGGTTTTACCGCACTGTCTGGTATGGCTACGACCTATACGCAACTTGCCATTGCGAGAATTGGTGTGGGGATCGGTGAAGCGGGTGGCAGTCCACCTTCTCACTCTATCTTGTCTGACCTTTACCCCAAAGAAAAACGTGCAGGTGCGTTAGCGATTTATTCGTTAGGGATCCCATTTGGGATCATGCTGGCGTTTTTTGCTTCCGCTTTTATTTTAAAAGGTGGGGATGCTAACTGGCGGCTTGTCATGCTCAGTGTGGGTATCCCTGGGGTACTACTCGCTATTTTGCTTAAGTTAACGATAAAGGAGCCGCCTAGGGGAGGGAACTTACATTCCGCGGCGGCTAAAACACCTTCCTGGCAGTCCATCAAAGTACTGTTAACAATACCGTCGTGGTGGGGCATGTGTATTGCGATTTCTTTAGCCTCATTTGGAAGTTATGCGATTTCTACTTGGATGATGGACTTCTATTTACGCGCCTATCCGAACTTGGACTTGACTAGCCTGCTAATCAAAGTGGGTATTATCAACGGCACTGCTTATGCGTTTGGCGTTTGGTTCGGTGGAGCAATCACAGATAAATGGGGTAAAACTAACAGAGGGGCGTACGGTTGGGTGCCTGCTCTTGGGCTTTTAGTTGGTGTGCCTGCATATATTTATTCTGTGCAGGTTACTGATTTAAACACGTCTCTGATGTTGCTGACGGTGCTGCTATTTACCAGTGGTTTTTATTTGGGGCCATCGTTTGCCTTGGCGCAAACACTGGCACCGGTTAAGGTGCGTGCTATGTCGACAGCCTTATTCTTCTTTGTCTTAAACATTATTGCACTGGGCGGTGGTCCTACTTTCATCGGAATTTTGAGTAAATCGTTAACTGCTGAGCATGGTGAAGTGGAAGCTTTGCGATTATCCTTGTCGGCTGTTTCAGTACCCTATGTTTTGGCTATTGTCGCTTTCATATGGACCGCTCGCAAAATCCCTGCTGATTGGGCTGCTGCAGAGAAACGTAACGGATAGAGCTACTATGAATTTAAGGGGATAAGGTTGGAACAAAATAACAATGTGCATCTGCATTTTGCCCATGCAAATGGCTTCCCAGCAGGGAGTTACCGTAAGTTATTTAGCGCGCTCAATAGCGACTATTGCGTGTCTGCTATAGAAAAATTTGGCCATACAAACCGGTTTCCAATCTCTAAAAACTGGGGTAATCAAACCCAAGAGTTAATCACCCATATTGAATCTACCGAAAATCAGCCAGTTTACGGCATAGGGCATTCATTTGGTGGGGTGGTGTCTTATATGGCTGCATGTACCCGTCCTGATTTATTCAAGGGGTTGATTATGCTTGATCCGCCCATGATCACGGGCTTAACTCGCGTCTTCTTTAGGGGGGCCAAAGCCACACCGTTAATTGACAAGATAACCCCCGCGGGTAAAACAGTAACGCGCTGTAAACAGTGGGGAAAAGATGAAGATTTAGTGGCTTACTTTCAAGCTAGAGCGCTGTTTAAAAATATGGATAGTGACTGCATTGCGGATTATGTTAGCAGTGTAACGCACGTTCAAGAGCAACACCGACACTTGCATTTTGAACCTGAGGTCGAGGCTTCTATTTTTAGAAACCTTCCTCACAATATATATAAGTACTATGGGAAGCTTACCTGCCCAGCGCTACTGGTCACGGGCTCTCAAACCCATGTGTGTACTGAGCGTCGTATTAGGCCATTTATTAAGGCTAATCATCTCACTCATGAGGTGTTTAGCGGCGGGCATATGTTTCCTTTGGAGTCACCGGTAGAAACGGCTGAGTTGATAAACCGAACAATTGACGCCTGGCGCGCAGAAACGTCTGATAGTAATACGGCGGTCGCCACAGATAAGTAACGTTAGGGCACAAAAAAACCAGACTGAATCTGGTTTTTTTGTTGGCAACTTTTTCTATATATTCATCATATTCCGACTTTCAGACCTAACATTTCTCGGGTAACTAACACAACACCCTTGTTTGTGACTCTGAAGCCCCTTGCTCGGTCTTCATCATGGTTATGACCAATGACAGTGCCTTCAGGCACGATACAACCACGATCGATAATTGCTTTCTTGATTTTACAATTTCGCTTTATTTCTACATCCGGTAACAGTACTGACTCTTCAATTTCACTGTAGGAGTGAACATGGACATTAGAAAAGCACAAACTCTTGCGCACGGTTGCCCCAGATATTATGCAACCACCACTGACCACGGAATCAATGGCCGCGCCGCAGCGGTTGTATTCTTCCCAGACAAACTTAGCGGGGGGCAACTGTTCTTGATACGTCCAAATAGGCCACTTTTTATCGTAAAGATTAAGGGGAGGTTTGGGCGATACCAATTCCATGTTGGCCAACCAAAATGAGTCTAATGTACCCACATCACGCCAGTAAGAGACTTCACCATCGTCGTTTGAAAATGGATAAGCGAATACCGGGTGATCCTTAATAATCGACGGAATGATATCTTTACCAAAGTCACGCTCTGAGCCTTCGTTTTGCGCATCATGTTTTAAATGCTCAAACAAAAACTCAGTGTCGAAAACGTAATTACCCATAGAGGCAAGACAACGGGTAGGGTCGTTAGGCAAAGGAGTCGGATTCTCAGGTTTTTCTTCAAATCCAAGAATACGATAATCTTCGTCTACAGACATGACCCCAAATGCACCAGCAGCTTCTTCTATAGATACAGGCATACAACTGACAGTCATTTTCGCGCCAGATTCCACATGATGAGCAAGAATGTTCGCATAATCCATGCTGTATATGTGGTCACCGGATAAAATCATCACGTATTTAGGAATTTCATCGCGAATAATATCGATATTTTGGAATACCGCATCGGCAGTTCCTTCATACCAATTGCCTGAAGAGCGTTGAGAAGCAGGTAGTATCTCAACTGATTCACCTAGTTCTTTTCTAAAATGTCCCCAACCCCTGACAAGGTGTCGGATCAATGAATGAGATTTATATTGGGTTACCACCCCTATGCGTTTAATACCGGAATTAATGCAGTTAGATAGTGGAAAGTCGATTATTCTAAATTTTCCTCCAAAATATAAAGCGGGTTTAGCCCGCCAGTCGGTCAGTTCGTGTAGTCGGGAGCCTCTTCCGCCAGCTAAAATCAGGGCGTAGGTATCTCGGGTCAGGTTGCTAATATAACGTGGGCTTGGATTGGGCATAACACTTGACTCCATTCTTATTTGATTTTTAGACGTTCTCGTTTCGCAGGAAACACAGAATCACGGAGCGTAAAGTGTACGTCATCAGATACTGTGAACTTCAGTGTGTCACGGGCTCGCTTGAAATTCAATTTGCTTCCAGCTGATTTATTATGTCTTTTTACATATTAGTAACGTTTGAAGCCGTTAAAAACTGAATCTGTACAATAAAAGAACACTCTGTTTTAGGAACAGGGTTAAAACTCCACTATTGGTGCAGTTATATAGCGATGGAAGCATGATCTAATTTTCGCCAAACAGGTTGCTTTTCTTCTCGCTTCACAATGCAAACCTATGGCATATTTCTGATTTGCATAGATTTTTTGATTGTTTTATGTACAGTATGTAGTCGCAATTAATGGAAAAGTTAAAAAAATGTTATAAAAGCCGCCAGTGAGTGAAGGGGAAAGAGCATGTTGAAAAAAATGGCAATTGGGATCGCTGCAATACTGTTGTTTTTTGTGGTGGTCGGATGGTTGTTACCATCCGAATTTAAAGTGGTTAGAACCATCAGAATTGAAGCTCCTGCAGATATTATTTTTAAACATGTGAAAGATTTAAAGAAGTGGCAGCATTGGGGAGTGTGGTTTGAACGCGACCCTGATATGCAAGTGGCTTACGCAGGCCCTGATTCCTCAGTTGGTATGAAATCTACTTGGCAAAGTGAAAGCCAAGGTAATGGCGAAATGGAGATTGTGGCCATAGAAGAAAACCAGCGATTCATATATACCCTTGTTTTTCCTGATATGGGAGTTGGCTCAACCGGTGAGCTAACCTTGCGAGATAAAGAGGGAGAAACGGTCGTTATTTGGCACGATTATGGCGACGTTGGGGCTAATCCGTTGTTACACTATGTGGCGTTTTTTATGGACCGAATGATCGGTGAAGACCTACAAATGGGCTTAGAAAACCTTAAAGTTATTGCAGAGGCTGAGTTTCAACAAACGCGGTGAGCGCACCGACTTACCGGTGACATTTTGCCGAGCGATAGGTTTTCTTTGGCTCGTAAAACGTGTAAATGGCTTTCAACGCCATCGCAGGTTAATGTGCGCGCTTTTAACGTTGAACTGTTCAATAAGGTATTGATTTAAGGAAGTATATGAGTCGATTTCCAACCCATGGCAGTATTGAACTTGATATAGAAGAAAACATATTGCTCGTTGAGGGCTGTGGTCCATGGAATTTAGAATCTGTGGTCGAGGCTGAATTAGAGGTGGCGCCTTTACTGAAGCAATTATGTGTTGGCCCATGGGGGGCTTTGGTTGTACTTAGAGGCGATCCGATTTATGTACCAGACGCTGCTGCCTTTATGTCAAAAGCAATTCGTGAACAAAAAACGTTGGGGCGAGTGGCATCCGCTTTGATTATCGAGCACTCTGCAACGCCAGAGTTTTCAAAACGCCACCTTGGGTTAATCTATGACGACGCTGGCGAGCGTTATCGTTTCTTTCCGAATAAAGAGCAAGCAAAATGGTGGTTAATACAGCAGATCATCCACGCTTCGCCCTGAGCGATCCGCTGGTATGGTTACGTCTCGGCAAGGGGGAGGTTACTGAGTTAGGGCTTTATTGGCGTAAACGTTTGCCACTTTTGATACAGAGTTTATGCCTAACTTCGTACACACGTCTTGTCCTGCCTTGGCTAACATCGATAAATCAATACCTGTGGCAATGCCCATTCCATGTAACATGTAAACCACGTCTTCAGTGGCTACATTACCTGATGCACCCTTGGCATAGGGGCATCCGCCTAGGCCGGCTACCGCGCTATCAACTACGTTGATCCCCAATTGTAACGCCACCAAAATATTCGCTAAAGCTTGACCGTAGGTATCGTGAAAATGCACCGCAACAGCGCAGAGGGGGACCACATCTAATACGGCATTGAGCATTTTCTGTGTGGCTATAGGAGTGCCTACGCCTATCGTGTCGCCTAACGAAATTTCATAGCAGCCCATCTCGAACAAGGTTTTAGCCACACTGGCCACATTGGCAGGCGCTATCTCTCCTTCGTAGGGGCATCCCAGAACGCACGACACATAACCACGTACTTTTATATTTTTAGCTTTCGCCGCAGCAATAACCGGTTCAAAACGCGCTAGACTCTCAGCAATTGAGCAGTTTATATTTTTTTGTGAAAAGGATTCAGAAGCAGAACCAAAAATAGCGACTTCATCAGCGCCTGCTGCTACCGCGGCTTCAAATCCTGTTAGATTAGGCGTTAATGCACTGTAAATTACGGTGTTTTGGCGATTTATTGCAGCAAAGACTTGGGCTGAGTCAGCCATTTGTGGCACCCACTTAGGTGATACAAAACTGCCTGTTTCAATCATGCTTAAGCCTGATTTAGCAAGCGCCTCAATCAAAGATACCTTAGTGGCTAAATCAATATTTGTTTTCTCATTTTGCAGGCCATCTCGAGGGCCCACTTCAACTATTTTTACTTTACTTGGTAAAGCACTCATCATGATAAAGGCTCCTCATCAGCTATAAAGTCTAATAAGGCTGCGCCGCCATCGACTAATTCGCCAGCCTGATAGTAGAATTCCTGCACATGACCATTTTGTGTCGCTTTAATGGCATGTTCCATTTTCATGGCTTCCATTATCATTAAGGTTTGACCTTTTTTAACACTTTGCTTTGGCTCAACTAAAAGGGTCACTACTGTGCCGTTCATTGGTGCTACGAAAGCACCGTGCTGGTCGTTTTCATCAGCAACACCTAAGTCTTTCTGAATATGGCTAAATTTAGTCATGCCATTGGCATGAAAGAGCGCGTAGTCATGGTCAATTTTATTGACGGTGACGCTTTCACTATGCCCATTAACAGTTGCCAGCAATCGATTACCTGCTAATTGCCCCTCGCACTGATAAGTTTGCTCCCCTAATTTAACAATAAATGTACCCTGTTGGTGGGGAGCTTGGTTGTCACTTTTTATCCGTTCAACCACAGTTTCATAAGCCTCACCATGCGTCTGGATGCAGTAGCGGCTTTGATAACGTTCGTTTGCTCGCCAATCACTTACGGATCCCCATGGAGACTGATTATCTTGATTACTAGGGGAGGTGATAGCTTGTTCATTTAATGATAAGTACATGGCCAAATTCAGTATTTGATGCTCATGGGTTTGCTTATCTTTGTTAAAAATCTCATCGTGGTGAGTTTCGATAAAACGGGTATCGATCTCTTCATCTTTAAACGCTTGGGTGTCAATAAGGCTGCGCAGGAATGGAATATTTGTTATCACACCATCAATACGATATTCAGCCAAAGACTGACTTAAACGTGCTAAAGCACGTTCTCGATCTGTATCCCACACAATCAACTTAGCGATCATGGGATCATAATAAACCGATACCTCATCACTCTGAACCACACCGCTATCAATGCGTACATGTTCTGATTCTTGCGGTGTTTCTAATAGATGAAGTGTACCTGTGGCAGGCAGGAATTCATTATCTGGATCCTCGGCGTAGATTCGTGCCTCAAATGCATGCCCATTAATATGTAATTCGTCTTGTGTTTTGGGCAAGGTTTCATTGGCGGCGACCCGCAGTTGCCATTCCACCAAATCCTGCCCTGAAATCATCTCACTGACCGGGTGTTCCACCTGCAAGCGAGTATTCATTTCCATAAAGTAGAAGCTGCCATCCGTATCGAGCAGAAACTCGACAGTACCTGCACCTACATAGTTAATGGTCTGGGCGGCCTTTAACGCCGCATCGCCCATAGCTGCACGTAGTTCAGGGGGCATCTTAAAGGCGGGGGCTTCTTCAACGACTTTTTGATGACGTCTTTGCACTGAACAGTCACGCTCAAATATATGCACACCATTTCCATGGTGATCGCAAAATACTTGTACTTCAACGTGACGCGGTTGGGTTAAGTACTTTTCAACTAACATTATGTCGTCATTAAAACTCGACATCGCTTCACGTTTAGCTGCGGCTAATGCGTCATCAAATTCATCTTCGCTCCAAACTTGGCGCATTCCTTTACCGCCACCACCGGCAGCTGCTTTGAGTAATACGGGATAGCCCATGTCATCGGCGTGTTTTTTTATCAGCGCCGGTGACTGATCGTCGCCGTGGTACCCTGGCACTAAGGGCACATTGGCCTGCTGCATAATGTGTTTAGCAGCAGATTTTGAACCCATTGCGTCAATTGCTTCAACAGGTGGGCCCACAAAGATAATATTGTTATCTGCACAGGCTTTGGCAAATTCAGCGTTTTCAGATAGAAACCCATAACCAGGGTGGATAGCATCCGCGCCGGTTGCTTTAGCGGCAGCAAGGACCTTATCCACTTTTAAATAACTTTGGTTAGATGGTGAAGGGCCAATATGTATCGCTTCGTCGGCCATTTTTACATGCAACGCGTTCTTATCAGCATCAGAATAAAGCGCAACGGTTTGGATACCCATACGTTTGGCCGTGTTGATAATGCGGCAGCAAATTTCGCCACGGTTGGCAATTAGAAGTTTTTTAATCATGAGATATACCAATTAGGTCGACGTTTTTGTAAGAAAGCACCGAGGCCTTCTTGGCCTTCAGATGATACCCGGGTATTGGCTATGCGTTCGCTTGTCATGTTTCTAAGCGCTGTATCAGGGACGCGATTTGCTACGTCTGTTATCAATTGTTTGGCTGCAGAAACCGCATGCGGACCATTCTTCAGAATATGCTCCAGGAGGGATTCAATCGTGCTATCTAGCTCTTCTTCGGTCACGCTTTCACTGAGTAGTCCAATGCGTCTTGCTCTACGTGATGAAAATACTTCAGCGGTCGTGAAATAACGCCTAGCGTTTCGCTCGCCAATAGCTTGAATAACATATGGGCTAATAGTGGCGGGTATTAAACCAAGCTTGACTTCGCTTAGGCAAAACTTGCTCAGTTTACTGCCCACAGCCATATCGCAGCAGGCAATTAAGCCTATAGCCCCGCCAAAGGCAGCACCTTGCACCCGGGTTATGGTCGGTTTTGATAGCGTATTTAAGGTATGCAGCATGGTTGCCAATGCATTTGCATCATTGAGGTTTTGCTCATATGAATAGCTTGCCATGCGCTTCATCCAGTTTAGGTCTGCCCCAGCGCAGAAGCTCTTGCCAGTCGATGCGAGAACGACAGCCCTTACAGTATTATCAGAGTCTAACCGGCTGAATGTCTCGGTTAGAGCTGCTATGAGAACATCGTCAAATGCATTGTGCACTTCAGGGCGATTAAGGGTGACAGTGGCAACACCACGCTCATCAATGTCGCAAAGCACATGCGCTGAAGAGGGGGAATTAGTTTGGCTCATGTTAGGATCCATATTCAATGCACCTTACATTCTGAACACCCCAAATTGGGTGTCCTCAATGGGTTTATTTAAGCTAGCTGAAATGCACAGGCCCAACACCATGCGTGTGTCGGCGGGGTCTATCACGCCATCATCCCAAAGACGGGCTGATGCATAATAAGGGTGCCCTTGATGCTCGTAGGTATCGACTATGGGTTGTTTAAACTGCAACTCTTCCTCTTGGCTCCAAGTTTCACCGATGCGCTCCCGCTGTTCGCGTTTAACTTGCGATAACACGCCGGCGGCTTGTTCACCACCCATTACCGAAATACGTGCATTTGGCCACATGAACATAAAGCGCGGGTCATACGCCCGACCACACATACCGTAATTACCGGCACCAAAGCTACCACCAATGAGTACTGTGAATTTAGGGACCTTAGCGCAGGCGACCGCGGTGACCATTTTTGCACCATGCTTAGCAATGCCACCGGCCTCGTATTGTTTGCCGACCATGAAGCCAGTGATATTTTGTAAAAACACTAAGGGGATTTTACGTTGGGCACATAGCTCAATGAAGTGCGCTCCTTTTTGAGCTGATTCACTAAATAAAATGCCATTGTTGGCGATAATACCTACTGGATAGCCGAAGATGCGTGCAAAACCGCAAATTAAAGTATTACCATAAAGAGCCTTAAATTCATCAAATTCAGAGCCATCAACTACGCGAGCAATGACTTCGCGCACGTCATAAGGCTGGCGTGCATCCTTAGGTATAATGCCGTAGATGTCTTCTTTGGGGTATGCAGGTTCAACGCTGGGCTTAACGTCTAATGCTATTGGTTTTGTTCGGTTTAAGCGTGTAATAGCGTTTCTGGCTATGTGCAAAGCGTGCTGATCGTTATTGGCCAAATGGTCCACCACACCAGATGTTCTGCAGTGCACGTCACCGCCACCTAACTCTTGTGCGGTGACCACTTCGCCGGTTGCCGCTTTAACTAAAGGGGGGCCACCAAGAAATATAGTGCCTTGGTTTTTGACGATAATGGACTCGTCTGCCATCGCTGGTACGTAAGCACCGCCTGCGGTGCAACTTCCCATGACCACAGCTATTTGCGGAATATTTTGCGCCGACATGTTCGCTTGGTTGAAGAAAATACGCCCGAAATGTTCACGGTCGGGAAAGACTTCGTCTTGGCGAGGTAAGTTAGCGCCGCCTGAGTCTACTAGGTAGATACAGGGCAAATTGTTCTGCTGAGCTATGGTTTGCGCACGTAAGTGCTTTTTCACCGTTAACGGGTAATAAGTACCGCCTTTGACCGTCGCGTCGTTCGCGACAATCATGCATTCGATGCCAGATACTCGGCCTATCCCTGCAATGACACCTGCGCTGGGCACATAGTCTTCATAGACTTCCCATGCAGCCAGTTGCGATATCTCTAGAAAAGGGGAGCCTGCATCGAGTAGCGCATTGATTCGGTCGCGAGGCAGTAATTTACCGCGATCGGTATGGCGTTTATTGGCTTTATCGCCGCCTCCCTGTTTTATCAAAGCTATCTTGTTATTTAAATCATCAATTTGCCCCTGCATGTGCGCTGCATTGTCGGCAAACTCTTGGGCTTTGGCGTTTATTTTACTGATAATTCGGGGCACGTTATTGCTCCAATTTAATGGCCACCGAATCAACGATGGCGCGATGGATGTGTGATAGTTAGGGTTCGTTTTTTGACGTGAAACTCCGCTTTACGCTGACTCTTTAAATAGCTCTCGGCCAATCAACATGCGGCGGATTTCGGAGGTACCGGCTCCAATTTCGTATAGTTTTGCATCTCTTAATAAACGACCGGCAGGAAACTCATTGATATACCCATTGCCACCAAGTAATTGGATGGCATCGAGGGCCATTTTAGTCGCCAGTTCGGCAGAATACAGTATGACTGCAGCGGCATCTTTACGCGTGGTTTCGCCGCGATCACAAGCGCGAGCTACTGTATAAACATAAGCTCTCGCTGCGTTCATTTGGGTATACATATCAGCAACTTTACCCTGAACTAGTTGGAACTCGCCGATAGATTGACCGAACTGCTTGCGGTCATGAATGTAAGGTACGACTAAGTCCATACAGGCTTGCATAATGCCAAGAGGGCCACCTGAGAGAACGAGGCGTTCATAATCAAGGCCACTCATCAGAACACGTGCACCATCGCCTTCATTGCGAATTAAATTCTCGGCTGGTACTGGGCAATCTTCAAATACAAGTTCGCAGGTATTGGATGAGCGCATACCAAGCTTATCAAGCTTCTGTGCTTGGCTGAAACCTGGCGTGCCCCGTTCAACGATGAAAGCACTCATGCCTTTTGAACCTGCACTTATATCGGTTTTGGCGTAAATCACGTAAGTGTCAGCGTCAGGGCCATTTGTGATCCACATTTTATTGCCGTTAAGCACGTAATGGTCACCTTTTTTATCGGCCCGCAATTTCATGCTTACCACATCTGAGCCAGCATTAGGCTCACTCATTGCTAATGCACCTATATGCTCGCCGCTGACAAGCTTAGGTAGGTATTTTTCTTTTTGTGCATCTGAGCCATTTTTATGAATTTGATTGACGCACAAATTGGAATGAGCGCCATAGCTCAAGCCTATTCCTGCGGATGCTCGGCTGACCTCTTCCATGGCGACAACATGGGCTAGATATCCCATGTTGGAACCACCATATTGTTCAGCCACGGTCACACCTAGCAGTCCCATTTCGCCTAATTTTGGCCATAACTGGTTAGGGAAACTGTTGTCGATGTCAGACTTTTCAGCCAAAGGAGCGATTTCCCCTTGAGCAAAGTTATAAACGTGGTCACGTAACATATCGATGTCTTCACCTAGGCCGAAGTTCAGTGTTGGATATGGAGCATTCATGCGATTTGTCCTCGCTTAATCGTGGTGAGTTCGTCCTTACAACGGGCTTCGACTTCGTCTAATTCCATCATTAAGGCTTTAATGTCTTCTAGTTGCTGATCCATTACAGCGCGTTTTTGTTCTGTCATCAGCAACATGGCTTCTAACTGGGCTTCTGAGTTCTGATTGCTGTCATATAAATCAAACAATGTTTTAGTTTCAGCTAATGAAAAACCTAAACGTTTGCCGCGTAAAATTAGCTTAAGCCGAACCTTGTCTTTTTTCTTGTACACTCGGTTTTGACCATTACGGGTGGGGTTCAGTAGCCCTGACTCTTCGTAGAAACGGATAGAGCGGGAGGTGATATCTAGCTCTTTTGCTAACTCGCCAATGGTGTAAAATTTTTCAGTCATGGAACAGCCTTGTGACAAATTGATGTGTTATCCAGCAATTACTTATTCTGTTTAATAATGGATATTTGCTTTACGTTTACGTAAAGAGTAACTTAACGTAAAGGTAAAGTATGAGTTACAATTCGTCAACATCGAAGTATGAAAAATATTCTACGGACGCGCGAAGATGTATAAATAGGTATTTTTCATTAATATAATGTTTATTATATATTTATTAATTGTTTAATTATTAGCGTCTTGAAGTGATACGGTTGTACCAAAAATATAAGGGGTAAATTAATGAGTAACAGTTCAGTAGTGATTGTTAGTGCTAAACGTACACCAATGGGTGGGTTTATGGGGGGCTTGTCAGCACTGAGTGCCTGCGAGCTAGGTGCAAATGCGATTACAGCAGCATTAATAGATGCGGGTGATGATGCACCTGTTGTTGATGAAGTCATTATGGGCTGTGTTTTACCTGCTGGATTAGGGCAAGCGCCGGCTCGCCAAGCGAGTATAAAAGCGGGTTTGCCACTTGGTACTGATGCGATAACGTTAAATAAGGTGTGCGGTTCAGGTATGAAGGCAGTGATGCTTGCCCATGATTTGATTAAGTCTGGTAGTGCTAAGACGCTTGTGGCGGGTGGTATGGAGAGTATGTCCAATGCGCCGTATATCTTACCCAAAGCGAGGCAGGGGTATCGCATGGGGCATGGACATATTTTGGATCATATGATGCTGGACGGTTTGGAAAACGCCTATGACGGTAAAGCGATGGGCTGCTTTGCTCAGTCTAAAGCTGACGAAGAGCACGTGACTCGAGAGCAAATGGATGAGTTCGCATTAGGCTCGCTAACTAAGGCCAGTGACGCGATAGCTAATGGGTTGTTTAAAGACGAAATTACACCGGTGAAAATCACTTCTCGCAAAGGTGAGGTCGTCATTGAAAACGATGAAGGGCCAGGAAACGCTCGCCCTGAGAAGATCCCTTCTTTGCGCCCCGCATTCACGAAAGACGGTACGGTAACGGCGGCGAATTCTAGCTCTATTTCAGATGGAGCTGCTGCGTTGTTGGTCATGGGCGAAGAAGAAGCAAAAGCAAAAGGGTACACACCGTTAGCACGTATTGTTGGACATAGCTCAAATGCTATTGAGCCCGAGAATTTCACAGTGGCACCTGTTGGTGCGATGGAAAAACTGTTCGCGAAAACGGGTTGGTCAAAAGAAGATGTAGACTTATTTGAGATCAACGAAGCCTTTGCCATGGTCACTATGTTGGGTATGCGTAAACTTGGTCTAGATCCCGCTAAAGTAAACGTGAAAGGTGGAGCATGTGCTCTTGGTCACCCGATTGGGGCCTCAGGCGCGCGTATTATCGTGACTTTACTGCATACACTTAAGCAGCGTAGCCTGAAAAAAGGCGTAGCTGCTATTTGTATCGGCGGTGGTGAAGCGACCGCGATAGCGTTTGAAATGCTAGTTTAATATCGCGCTTTTTTTACCTCATATATACGCTGGTGGTGTAATCGCGCTACCAGCATCTTCCCTCTGTCATTGCCGACATTCTTTTAGTTGTTCCTCAACGCTTCAAATTTTTACCTGCATCTGTTCTACTTCTGCCATTCGATAAGATAACTACGCATAAATGCTATAGAGAGATAATGAGAATTTCGTACAGCCTTTTCCCGCTATTCGTATTTTTTGTGGTCGCTTGTACCTCAAGTTTACCGAAGCACACAACAGAGCAAGAGCAGGTACTAAAAAATGCTGAGGTCTTAAAGACTACCACTTTGCAAAATGTAAGCTTTGCGCAAGTGATGGCGTTAGATGTAGCGCCCAATGCCAGTGAAAAAATCGCATATGGCAGTGATGTATTACAGTATGGACAATTGTATCTGCCGGAAAATGTGCGGGGTAAAGAGATTGAAGATACTGCACCATTAGTCGTTTTTGTTCACGGTGGCTGTTGGCTTAACGCTTTCAGCGTTGATCATAGCGAGGCGTATAGCCAAGCGTTGACAAAAGAGGGATACGCGGTTTGGTCTGTAGAGTATCGCCGCACAGGCGATGATGGCGGCGGTTGGCCTGGTAGCTTGAATGACGTCTTAAAAGGAGTGAGTTTCGTGCAAACCTTTAAGGATTATCCGATTGACTTAAACAAGGTGATTTTGGTCGGGCATTCAGCAGGCGGACATTTGGCGTTATTGGCCAGCGCCCCAGAACGACAGGTTTTTAAAGGCGGGGCCAAGTTGCTAGGCGTCATCGGTTTAGCTGCTATTGTTGATGTGGTTCGTTATTCACAAGGTAATAACAGTTGTCAAACTGCTACGCCTGCTTTTTTTGGTGGCGGTGCTGAGCAAAAGCCAGAAGCTTACGCTTCAGGCTCGCCCGATCATTACGCGCTAAAAGAGCATTCACTCTTATTGCAAGGCAGTGCTGATGAAATAGTCGAGCAGAGCCAAGCACTGAAGAGTGATTTTGAATATCAAATTGTAAAGGGGGCAGGGCACTTTGATTGGATCCATCCTCAGACAAATGCGTATCAAGTTTTTTTATCAGCGTTAAAACAACGGGTCAGTGAATAATGGAAAACATCAGTGAAGAGCAAATAGCACAATGGGATTTGATAGACCCTTTGGCTGAAAAGCGTGAAGCGTTTACGCTTCCTGCTGATACTGTTTATTTAGATGGCAACTCTCTAGGAGCCATGCCAACTGCTGCAGCGCTGCGTGGTAAAGAGGTGTTAGAGCATCAGTGGGCCAACGATCTCATTACCAGTTGGAACACACATTCGTGGATTGACCTGCCGACAACCGTAGGTGAAAAAATTGCGCCACTCATTGGCGCAGCACCAGAGCAGGTGATTTGCTGTGATTCTACCTCTATCAATTTGTTCAAAGTACTTGCCAGTGCGGTGACGCTGCAAAAAAATCGCTCTCAGGTATTGTCTTTAACGGGGAATTTTCCCACTGACTTATACATGGTTGAAGGGCTTACATCACTGTTGGGCGAAAGTCATTGTTATCTTAAAACGATTGAGGAAGACACGCTAGAAGAAGCTCTTACTTCTGAAGTGGCAGTTTTAATGCTGACTCAGGTTGATTTTCGCACTGGTCGCTTGCTGGATATGCAGCGCATAACGCACTTAGCGCATGAGCAAGGAATTTTAGTGATATGGGATCTCGCTCATAGCGCGGGAGCGTTGCCTATCGCGCTTGATGAATGTGACGTAGATTTTGCTGTGGGGTGCGGTTATAAATACTTTAACGGTGGGCCTGGCGCACCGGCATTTGTTTACGTAGCCAAACGCCTTCAAGCTCAGGTATCTCAGCCGCTGAAAGGATGGATGGGGCATAAGCAACCTTTTGCTTTTGCACAGGGTTATGAGCAAGCGGGTAATATTACTCAGTATCTATGTGGTACGCCAAATGTGGTATCTATGAGTGTATTAGATGCTGCACTTGAGGTATTTTCTGATGTGAAGATGCAGCAAATACGTGAAAAATCAGAGGCGTTAAGTGAATTGTTTATTGCGCTAGTGGAAGCCGAGGTGGCGCTATCTGATTTAGTACTCGTATCGCCACGAGCGACGAAAGACAGAGGCAGCCAATTGGCATTTAAACATGAACACGCTCATGGGATTTGTCAGGCATTAATCGAGTTTGGTGTGATAGCCGATTTTAGAGCACCGAATATTTTACGGTTCGGCTTTACTCCTTTGTATTTACGCTACCAAGACATTCTGACCAGCGTGCAGATTCTCACGCAGGTTATTCAGCAAAAAGTCTATCTTCAAGCACAGTACAACAAGCAAAATAAAGTAACTTAGCGTAGGTGAAATCATCCGCTGGTTTAATCGTTAATACGAAAATACATTAGGGGCAGTGTCACTTTGTTGAACGAGTTTTGGTCAATACATCGAAATACTTTAGATCGCGAAACAGTCTCGAAGGCCTAATGGGCAATGCAAAGAACTGAGATAAAGAGCAAATTGTTTCACTTACGCCCAAGGTTGGGTAGCAGCTGTTAGTCATTTATTTCATGTTGAATGATTTCTGTACAGAGCGACCAGTTTCATAAGCATCCATCATGCTCAATTTAGTCACAAACTGTTGCCCAAATGTACCGCTAATATCAACAAGGCCTAGGCGATGTCGTCTAATAATTCACGTATTTTGATGTAACGATTTTCCTGCTCATCATTCAGTGAGCCAGCTTCAACCGTGCGCACGCAGCGCTGGATCGTTTTTTGATAGTTGTCGTCTGTGTGTAAGCGTTTTATAGTCATCACCTGCAGTAAGTTAAGCGCAATCGCGGGAGTTTTAGGCATAATGGTAAAGGCATCGGCGAAGGTACCCAATGCACTGTCGATATCACCTTCTTGAAAACGCTGGACGGCTAGGTTATTCAATTCTTTGGAGCTTTGCTTGATTCTACTTTTTTCCTCTTGCTCTTGTTCAACATAGTGAAGAAATATTTCATTACCTTGCTCGTTTTCATCACAACGGCGCATAATCTCACTTAATATCTCTTGGCTACGCTCGTGTATGCCTATCTCATGAAATGCTTTGGCTTTATCGAGCAAAGCTTCGATTGTTTCATTCTCCCAGTTGTCGTTGTCTAGTTGCTCAAGCAATGCTTTGGCGTTATCTTTTTCATCCGCTAAATACATGAGTCGAGCGTTGATTACATTGATTTGGTCTTGCATATCCGCCTTCGGGAATGCTTGGCGAGATTGGCGAATGTACTCATTTGCTTGCTTAACCAGCGCACTCGTTTGCTCTTCATCAGCCGTCATGGCGTAATCAATACTAGCGCGGGCGACATTTAGGTAGTGCTCCGGCGTGTCGTGAATAGAATTTTTAGCAAATTTAACGATTTTTTTGGCTGCCTCAAGCTGCGTATGATAATCGTGGGTAATTCTGGATAAATCCAACGCGGTTTTATGCCGTCTTATATTTCTAGGGGATATTTCAGATGCCATTAAAACGCATTCAAGAGCAGTATCAAAATCACCTTGCTTAATTTGCAACGACATTAGTAAATCATATGCGGCCAATTGTGATTCCGGTTTAAAGGCGAGACGAAGTACGAGCTTCTCTGCCGCTTCGTCTTCATTCAAGTGTAAATACGTTTTTACTAAGCCCAATTGAGCCCAAGTAAACGTTTGAACATTAAGAATCGCCTGGTAGAACGCTTTAGCTTGAGGAAAGTGACCGCATAGCTGCAACACTTCGCCTTTAATTTTCAACGCCAAGGGAAAAAACTCTGAGTTTTTAGGTTCACTCAAAAACACTTCTACTTCTGATAGTGCCTTTGGGAAATGTTTCTTTTCAATACACCAATACACACTCTGTAAAGCTCGTTTACGCCCCAGAATGCGCGACAAGCGTCGGTCTAACTCTTTCACGGTAAATGGCTTAGCGAGAAAATCGTCAGGTTGTAATTCAACAATACTTTGTACTAGATCCGCTGTGGTATCAGCACTGATAAACACGAATGCGGTGCTCAGAGGTAACTCGCCGTTTCGGTTTATTTCATCGTAAAAGTAGTACCCATCTTGCTCATGTTTTAAGTTGTATGAGCATACGATGAGATCATACCGCTGGTGGCGGATTTTATTAAGAGCGAGGTGTACCTTGTCCACATAGGTGATATCGCTAAAACCAAGCTCTTCCAAAGAATACTTCATGTACCCTTTAGCGAGAACCTGATCATCAACGATCAGCACTTTGGTTTCTTTAGCGATCAGTGGATTCATATATGTATTTCAAAGGGTTGATTATTAAAGGTTATCGTACTTTCACTCATAATTATAAGTACAAATAAGCATCAATGAAGAAAATAAACGTTTTGAATGCAAACGAGCCAAAAAAGAAACGCTATTGAGATACCTAGGCTTGTCTTCGCTACTGGGCTTGAATCACGTCGCCTGTGCTTTTGTGAGGGGCGGCGTTGGGTATAGCAGATATAGTTATGTTACTTAAAGAATGAGGTTTGTATAAATTGAGATATAACTAAAGAAGTGGTGGTCGCTACTGGGCTTGAACCAGTGACCCTCGCCTTGTAAGGGCGATGCTCTCCCAACTGAGCTAAGCGACCGTTTTGTGAAACGTTGTACTTCACTGGCTTGAACCAGTGACCCTCGACCGTTTCTTGTAGAGAGTGGCGATGCTCTTCTCTTTTTCTAACTGAGCTAAGCGACCATATATTGAAACGTTGTACTTCACTGGCTTGAACCAGTGACCCTCGACCGTTTCTTGTCGAAAAGTGGTGGTCGCTACTGGGCTTGAACCAGTGACCCTCGCCTTGTAAGGGCGATGCTCTCCCAACTGAGCTAAGCGACCGTATATTGAAACGTTGTACTAACACCGACTTGAACCAGTGACTCTCGACCGTTTCTTGTAGAGAGTGGCGATGCTCTTCTCTTTTTCTAACTGAGCTAAGCGCCCGTTTTTGTGAAACGTTATACTACACTGGCTTGAACCAGTGACCCTCGACCGTTTCTTGTCGAAAAGTGGTGGTCGCTACTGGGCTTGAACCAGTGACCCTCGCCTTGTAAGGGCGATGCTCTCCCAACTGAGCTAAGCGACCGTATATTGAAACGTTGTACTAACACCGAATTGAACCAGTGACTCTCGACCGTTTCTTGCAGAGAGTGGCGATGCTCTTCTCTTTTTCTAACTGAGCTAAGCGACCGTTTTTGTTTCACTTAAAGAGTTGCCTCTGTAAGTGGAGCGCTATTATAGGTATGCGTTTGTGAGTGTCAACTGTAAATTTAAAAAAGTGTTCAAGTGCTATAAAAACAACCGAATAGCGTGAATATTGTGCAGTTTTATTGGTAGTAAATGCGCTGGAATAGAAAAAACAGCTTTCTTTGATTGGTTATGAATGAGGTGACAAAACTTTTAATTGGCGTTTACGTCAAATTTAACCTTTGAAATGCATTGTATTATGCAGCCCACCCAAAACTAACTACGCTAGTGCAAATCGGCTACGCTTTATCAATTTTGTCATTTTTTATTAATTGGTTCGTTAGGTAACTGGATGTAAAACATCCGTTTAGATAAGACCAGAGCCAGTGTTTTATTAGTAATGAAAGCGCTGAGACCACTGCAAGTAAAATTAAACAGCAATATATGTTCAATTCTTCAGGGCCCTTTGTTCGTTTAACCTTTCTTATAAGGGCCATTGACTGGTAAAATGCTGCCAATTTTTTGTAATAGGATTATTTATACCATGACAGCGGTTACCCGTTTTGCTCCAAGCCCTACCGGTTTTTTACATGTTGGTGGTGCACGTACTGCACTTTATTCTTGGCTTTATGCAAAAAGCCAAGGTGGAAAATTTGTACTTCGAATTGAAGATACGGATATAGAGCGTTCTACTCAGGAAGCCATCGATGCGATTTTGGAAGGTATGGAGTGGTTAGGATTAACATGGGACGATGGCCCATATTATCAAACAAAACGGTTCGACCGATATAAAGCACTCATTAATGAGATGCTTGAAGAAGGTAAGGCTTATAAATGTTTTATGAGCAGTGCTGAGCTTGATGAAATCCGCGAAAAACAAAAAGCGAACGGTGAAAAACCAAGATACCCAGGCACTTGGCGTGACCGTACTGATCATCCAGAAGGCGAACCTTTTGTTATTCGCTTTAAAAACCCGTTAGAGGGTAAAGTGCTGGTAAAAGATCATATTCGCGGAAACATCGAAATTGCAAACAGTGAACTAGATGACCTCATTATATTACGAAGTGATGGAACGCCGACCTATAACTTCTGCGTTGTGGTTGATGATTGGGATATGGGGATTACGCATGTGGTGCGCGGTGAAGACCACATTAATAATACCCCACGCCAAATTAATATTTTACAAGCACTTGGGGCACCAGTACCTGAATATGCCCATGTATCTATGATATTAGGTGATGACGGCAAAAAACTATCTAAGCGTCATGGTGCTGTTAGTGTAATGCAATATCGTGATGACGGCTTTCTACCGCAAGCACTATTAAACTATCTAGTTCGTTTAGGTTGGTCTTATGGTGATCAAGAGATTTTCTCTAAAGAAGAGATGATCGAGTTATTTAGTTTAGATGCGATAGGTCAATCAGCTTCAGCTTTTAATACTGATAAACTCATTTGGTTAAATCAGCATTATATTAAGGAGCTACCAGTCAGTGAGGTGTTACCTTATGCAAAATGGCACTTTGAGCAACAAGGCATCGATGTGTCTAACGGCCCTGCACTAGAAGAAGTCATTAAAGTACAAGCAGATCGCGTAAAAACGTTGAAAGAGTTGGCCGAGATCAGTGGCTATTTTTATCAAGAGTATGAAGACTTTGATGAAAAGGCGGCTAAAAAGCATCTTCGCCCTGTGGCGCAAGAGCCTCTTGAGGCGGTTAAGGCTGCTTTAATGGCGTTATCGACTTGGAATGCTGAAACCATCCATGAAGCGATTAACAAAACTGCGGAAACTTTAGGGGTAGGTATGGGCAAAGTTGGAATGCCATTGAGAGTTGCCGCTACCGGTTCAGGTAATTCGCCTTCACTTGATGTGACATTGAATTTGCTAAAACCTGAGCAAATTGCTCAACGTATAGACAAAGCGCTCATATATATAGCAAACAGACAACAATCATAGATAAAATTTAAAAAAGTCGTTGACATAAAAGGGGGCGGTGCCTAGAATGCGCCCGCTGTCAGGGAATGACACCCAATAAGTCAAAGCGAGTTTACTTGTAAAACTTAAGTATGGGGCCATAGCTCAGCTGGGAGAGCGCTTGCATGGCATGCAAGAGGTCGGCGGTTCGATCCCGCCTGGCTCCACCATATCAAGGAGCATTTACGGCATACCTAGGCCAGTAAATGTAATGATATAGACAGATTTTAGTTTTTGTAAGATTAGGTCTTTCCTCTCGCAGGCTCGACTCACCTTACAGAAACTTATCGAAGCTTGCTTCGATGAACAAAGTTTCTGTCCCCATCGTCTAGAGGCCTAGGACACCGCCCTTTCACGGCGGTAACAGGGGTTCGAATCCCCTTGGGGACGCCATATTAAGTAAACCTACGGATAAGGTTTATGTTTTAACAACAAGGACATTCACGGCATACCTAGGCCAGTGAATGCTATGTTTGACAGATTTTGTTTTTGTAAGATTAAGTCGTTCCTCTCGCAGGCTCGACTCACCTTACAGAAACTTAGAAGGTAATTTTGTAAGATAAGGTCGCTCAGTTCGCTGGCTCACTTTGCCTTACAGAAAATGAACCGAACTTATTGTTGTTTTTGTAAGATTAAGCCGTTCCTCTCGCAGGCTCGACTCACCTTACAGAAACTTATCGAAGCTTGCTTCGATGAACAAAGTTTCTGTCCCCATCGTCTAGAGGCCTAGGACACCGCCCTTTCACGGCGGTAACAGGGGTTCGAATCCCCTTGGGGACGCCATATTAAGTAAACCTACGGATAGGGTTTATGTTTTAACAACAAGGACATTCACGGCATACCTAGGCCAGTGAATGCTATGTTTGACAGATTTTGTTTTTGTAAGATTAAGTCGTTCCTCTCGCAGGCTTGACTCACCTTACAGAAACTTAAAAGCTTATTTTGTAAGGTAAGGTCGCTCAGTTTACTGACTCACTTCGCCTTACAGGAAATCTCGAAAGCTTGCTTTCGGAAGCTGATTTTCTGTCCCCATCGTCTAGAGGCCTAGGACACCGCCCTTTCACGGCGGTAACAGGGGTTCGAATCCCCTTGGGGACGCCATATAAGAAAAGCCGTACAGTGATGTACGGCTTTTTTTGTTTATTTAAATGGCGATCACGGATGGTCAAAATGGTGAGCGTTTTGCCCGCTATCACCCTGTTTCAGCCACGTTTATGTCGTCAAAGCTAAACGTCAATAGCGTTGTTTATTCATGTCTCATCAGTCTAAATTGCCACCTGCATCTTACCAAATTAACGTCAAATCACGTCTTATTGCTGTTAGAACAACGGGTGAGTGGAGCTTACAAACTGATATGGCATATCTGTCTGACCTCGGTGAAGCAATGCACTCCATGCGCGGTAATGTTTGGGCGGTTCTTGTGGACATGCGAGGCTGGGTGGTGCCTGCGTCAGTGAGTACATCCCCCCTTAAATCAGATGTAATATTAGACCGACGCAATCAAAAACTTGAATGTTGGATAGTAGACGAGCCAAGTCAAGGCGAAGCGTTACTCCCCTATTTTAAGCAAGCGGGCATTGTACCAAAGCGTTTTACGGATCCAAAAGACGCCCATGCCTGTTTAAAAGACGCTGGGTTTATTGATAGTTAATTATTTAATGGCGTTGGTATTCACCAGACTCACATTCTTCACTATGTCACTTTCTCGCATTGGCTATGCGTTCTCTCAACAATGGATGGGTTTGCAACCATTTATCCATTTTTGACTGTTCAGGCGAGGTTTGTGCTAATTTCTCAAGGGCTAGAGCGAAGGCCTCAGTGCTTATATTTGCACTTTTCATTGTTTGTAACGCAAAGTTATCTGCTTACCATTCTAACTGAGATGAAAACTGGTTTTGAACTAGAGTGGTGGATACACCGGCAAAGATATCGATTAATCCACTGACATCAGCGAAAAAGTAATCAATGACAAGGGAGGAAAATAGCGTCTGGGAGATGAGTCGCATTGAATGATGCTGCTCAACATGCCCTATTTCGTGCAGTAACACCGCGTGCAGTAATGACGGGTTTTCTTCTATCAAGTCCATAAATTGATCAGTAACAACAATCGACCCGTTCGGAAAAGCAAACGCATTGGCCCCGAGTGTTTCACTGTCTCTAAATTGCAAGGAGTAGGCATTGCTGTTTAACCGCAGTTGATTGAGTTGCTCTTCCCACTGAGTCCTAAAAGCCTCTTGTTCGTTTTGGCTCAGCTTGCTTGGCTTTAGAACGCTACTGTCCATAGCATGCAATGTATGGGTTGAAGCTAACTCCACTGCACTATCAGGAATGATTGTCGCGAATTGCTGTGCGGCGTAAGGAATGCCATATTTAAATATCAAAAACAGGCTCAACGGCACTAATATCAAGCTGATGATAATTGCTTTGTAACTACTTTCGAGTTTGGCTGCCGATTGCAATTTATTCGTTGGGTAGATGAGCTCATCAATCTCATTGGAAGCGGGGATGACTAACTGCCCAATATCAGGGATTGATACTTCCCGATTTGTGGACGCGAGTTTCGACGCGACAATCAACTCGCGCTTAAAAATAGTGTGGAGAACTTCGTTATCTTTGTTGCTAATAACGAGATGATCTTTGGTGAAATTTAAGGAAACGAGCAGGCAGCGTGAACTGCCTGCCGGGTAAAAATTTGCGCTGTGCACGGCTTTATCCTAGTGCAATGTCGACATCAAACACATTGGCGACTTCTTCGCCCAGTGCGCTGGTGTCGTCTTGAGCACCATCAACGACCTCGTCAATTCCTTCAAAAATAGTGACTTGAGTCACATTTGCATAGAACTGAGACGTTCTTATGTGGATCCAGGGCAAAGCAAACCCGAGCGTGATTATTAGTGCGACGAAATTGCTCAATCTTAAACCGATCAATTTCGTTGTTGCCACTGTCGAGGTAAACCGTGCCACGCCCTCTATGTGGGTACTGTTAAACAAATGATTACGCACATGAGCTTGGTAAAAGCTCGTTGCGATTAGAAATACCACCAAATAACCAAACATTATGCCGATAGTGGTCATTGAAAAAGTGGATGCTTGTGCTGCATCGGCGCTCAATGTACTAAAAGAAGCCCCCAAAGCGAATAACGACAGACCTGCCACAACAACACCTAAAATAAGAGCGCCAATTGAAGCAATGTAATATTCAGAGCTCTTTAACTCAGTGCTGAAATTCTGCTGTCCATAGGTCATATTATTGTGTAAAAACTCATCTATTTTTTTCAGCGCCCAAGGCAGCGCCAGATACAATGTGAAGACACTCACAATAGGCAGTAGAATAAACGTCGCGAAGGCGTCGCCATACTGGCCTTTAAAGCCAAATTTGACGTTACGATAAGATGTCATGCGCATTTTAAAACGCACCGCAGAGATGATCATAATAGGGGTTAGGAAGACAAAAGCGACGATGAAAATAAGTAACAAAGTTGGACTGAAGGCACTCGCAATCGAGTAAACAGCAAATAGAATAACAGCAATTATTCTTCCTTTTAAAATTTGGATTGGGTCTGCTAAATAGGAAAAACGATGGCCATCAATTTCAGTATTGTTATAAAAATATCTGTTCGTGCGCACAGTAGCCCAGGCTGAATAGATACCCAAAGTTACTATCGTGAGCATTATGTTCACTATCCAAATACCAAAAAACTCTGCGGTTTTACCATGGAAAATAACGTCAGATTGGCGTAGTTGATAACGGTTGAGCGCTGGCGGGGATGTTGACTCAAGCGCTTTCTGGCGCTTCTCAGATATTAATCTATCCGTTCTGGGTAGGTTTCTTGATCGAGTCCTGCTCTCGCGCTGAGCAAGTCTTCATAGCTGTACTGTGAATAATCTATATTTTTGTCCATATTTTTTCCCTTGTATATTTTTTATTTATTTCCCTGATCCATGCGACGAGCGCGTTTTGATATTACGGTAAAAATGCTTGCTAGTTAAGGGGCAATCTAGAGGTCACTATATTTATGAGCACTGAGGCTATGGTACAATTATTCATAACATCTGTTGTTGCAGAGGCGGGTACACGCTGGCGCAAAGTAACCTAAAGTAGTGAAATCCATTATGGAAGATAAAGAAATTGCTTCTCCGTGCGTACGAAATTGTTGTCTTGATCAACAAGATATGTGCGTGGGATGTTTCCGAGTTTTGGATGAAATTGTTGGTTGGGGCGCGGCGTCAACAGAGCGAAAAGAACAGATCCTCTTGTGCTGTGCAGCAAGAAGGCGTTCTGCCAATGTGGGCCAAGTTAGCTAAGTTAGTCTCATAAACTCACTTTATTTCGTTAACCTCTCTAGCCATTCTTTATAATCGTTGTGCTGTCGTGACGATTTCACTTTAATATTGAGTAAGCAAGTTGCAAGTTATTTTAGCACCGATGGAAGGGGTGGTTGATCACCTCATGCGCGACATGTTGAGTAAAGTCGGTGGTTTTGACTTATGCGTAACTGAGTTCGTAAGGGTGGTGAACTGTTTACTACCGAAAAAGGTTTTTTATCGTATTTGTCCTGAATTACATCATGGCGGGTTTACCCCCAATGGCACGCCCGTGCGGGTGCAATTATTGGGACAAAACCCACAGCCCTTAGCTGAAAACGCGGTACGTGCTGTTGAATTAGGCTCTCATGGTGTCGACTTGAATTTCGGTTGTCCAGCCAAAACCGTCAATAAAAGCAAAGGTGGGGCGATTTTGTTACGTGAGCCACAAGCCTTATACGATATTGTCAGTGCGGTGCGCGAAGCAGTGCCTAAAGAGCACAAAGTCACGGCTAAGATGCGCTTAGGGTTTGACGATAAAAGTCTCGCGTTTGAGAATGCTGCTGCTATTGAGGCCGCTGGGGCTGATTTACTGGTGATCCATGCCAGAACCAAAGTAGAAGGATATAAGCCGCCTGCTTATTGGTCGTGGATCGCGGACATTAAACAGAAAGTCAATGTTCCCATTATTGCGAACGGTGAAATTTGGTCTCATGAAGATGCACTCAATTGCCAAACACAATCAAATTGCCAAGACATCATGTTAGGCCGTGGCATTCTAGCGATGCCTAATTTGGCGCAAGTGGTGCGCGGCGAGCAAGATGTGATGAGTTGGTCCCAGGTAAATCAATTGCTGATAGATTACTCTGGCTACGAGTTGTTTGGTGACAAAGGCAAGTACTTTCCTAATCGTCTTAAACAGTGGTTGGGATATTTGTCTCGGCAATACCCAGAAGCTGAAAATTTGTTTATGCAAGTCCGTAGATTGCGTGATTCCAAAGAGATTGTGCAAGTTTTACGGCAAGACACGTAAGAGAGTTTTAGCTGCACTGTATAGGCAAAAGCCAAATTATAATAATAATTTGGCTCATCTATCTTTAGCGCTTTTTTTACAACGTTTTGAAATATAGTGGTATTAAACCTGCACATCCACTATCGAGCCAACCCGCTGGTTAGGATCAGCAGCTTGAGAGGCTGAGCTGGTTTGAGGGCTCGCTTCTGGGCTAGACAGGGTTTGAGATTGTGCAGGTTGCGTGGGAGGCCGGCGCTCGACCTCTTGTCTTGGCGCTGGTGCATTGGTTTGTACTGAACTAGCGCTTGAAGCACTGACTTCCATAACATTATCCTCTTAATCAAAACGGTTACACAAGTCTAGACATTCAACGTGTCAGTTACCAGTCTGAGAGAAAAATTAACCTGTATGTTTGCTTCCAACCTGCCTGAGGCGTCACTCAAATCTTACGTCGTTATTCACTCAAATCTTAAGCCAGTATTCATTCAATCTAGTGTATCAAAGGGCCGAGCGCGGCTTGCATTGATTTGGCGATCATAGGTTGTGCTTTGGCATTCGGATGAATTCCATCGGATTGCATTAGCTCGTTGTTAAGGGCAATGTCTGCTAGAAAAAACGGCAATAAGGTGACATCACGTTCACTAGCCACTGTGCCATACGCCTGAGTAAACAGCTCTGTGTATCTGCGTCCATAGTTCGTGGGGATCTGCATTTCTTGCAAAATAACCGTTGCACCTGACTCTTGGCTTAACTTGACTATTTGAGTAAGGTTGACGCGCATTTTGCTCACTGAATGCCCCTGCAAACCGTCATTCCCGCCCAATTCCACATACACGTGACTCGGGGTATGTTGAGTCAGTAATCTTGGTAAGCGGGCCAAAGCCCCGTCAGTTGTTTCGCCACTTATCGCCGCATTTACGACGGTAATGTCGCTTTTTTGCCACGCATCTTGTAACAAACTTACCCAGCTTTGTGCTTGCGTCAAACCATAACCAGCACTTAGGCTATCGCCTAATATTAGCAATTTACTGGATTTCGCCCAAAGTTGATCTGAAACCAATATTATCGGTAAAAGTATCAATATGACTTTGGCGCGCATGCGCAATGAATTCGTTATCAATTTAAACACTATGGCTCCTACAAATATGATTAAAACGTCTGCGATTACAAAAACGGTTATTACGTCTCAGGGTGAGCTTTCGATCCTCCAGCCAATTAGTTTTGAAGTCAAGGCGGGTGAGTCGATTGCCATTGTAGGTGCGTCCGGCTCCGGTAAATCAACTTTATTGAGCCTTCTAGCGGGGCTCGATGAAGTGAGTAGTGGAAGCATCTATCTCGACGGTCAAGGGCTGCATGATATGAATGAAGAGCAGCGAGCTCAACTACGCGGCGAAAAAGTCGGTTTTATTTTTCAAAGTTTTATGTTGGTTCAAAGTTTAACAGCGCTGGAAAACATCATGTTGCCTGCGGAAATTGCAGGATTGGACAACGCCAAGCAACTTGGGCAAGAAATATTAGAGAAGGTCGGTCTGGCGCATCGCGGCGATCATTATCCGAATCAATTATCGGGCGGTGAGCAGCAGAGGGTTGCCATTGCTCGCGCGTTTATCACAAAACCCAAAATTCTGTTTGCCGACGAGCCTACCGGTAATTTAGATGCTGCTAACAGCGGTAAAATTGAACAGTTACTCTTTGATTTGAATCGGGATTCGCACACTACTTTAGTGTTGGTTACCCACGATAATGAATTGGCAAAGCACTGTCAGCGCCAATTATTGATGAACGCGGGTGAGCTTAGCGAAGTGACTGTTTCTACTAAGACCACTGATCCTATTGATGTAATAACGCCCTCAGAAAGTCAGGCAGGGTAATACATGACTAAGCAAACTTTTAATTTAGCTTGGCGTTTATTCAAACATGAGGCAAAGCGCGGTGAACTAACAATTATTTTGTTGGCCATTATTTTGTCTGTGGCGTCAGTGTTGTCGCTATCGCTTTTCAGTGAGCGATTACAATCAGCCCTGACAGATAAAAGTGCTGAGTTTATCGCCGCGGACAGAGTGCTGAATTCGCGCAAGCCGGTGGATGAGACCTGGATCGAGAAAGCCAAAGAGTTTGGACTAAATACTGCGAATCAAGTCTATACGCGCTCTATGGCATTCTCTGGCGACAACATGATGTTGGTTGATTTGAGGGCGGCCGCGCAAGGTTATCCTTTGAAAGGCACAGTCAAAATTGCTGAGCAACCGTTCGCTCCCGGGCAGGCAACAGACACCTTGCCACAACCTGGAAATGCATGGGTTGAGTCGCGTTTATTTCAAAATTTAGGGTTGAGCTTAGGGCAGGTAATTGAAGTAGGTGACAAAGCATTCACCGTCAGCAAGGTTTTGTCAGAAGTGCCTGATGCGGGTTTCAGCGTGTTTGGCGGCGATCCTAAGGTGTTGATAAGCGAGCAAGATTTAGCTGCAACGAACATTATTGGTCCTGGTAGTCGTGCCTCTTTCAGTTACTTCTTTACGGGCAGTGATACGGATTTAAATGATTATTACGACTGGCTGTTGCCGCAATTAGATAAAGAGCTACAAAGCTGGGTGTCAGTCAGCGACGATGACTCAGCAATCGGCCGCTCTATCGCCAAGGCAGAGCAATACTTTTTATTGGCTAGTTTGTTAGCTATCGTTTTAGCAGCCGTTTCAATTGCGGTAGCGGCGCAAAGATACAGTCAACGCCACTATGATCCTGTTGCGATCATGAAGACATTAGGCGCTAGTAAAAAAATGGTGCAGCAAGTGTATTTGCTACAAATCACTTTCATTACTGTATTAGGAATTGCGATCGGTACTGTACTGGGCTTTTTGATCCAACAAGTTGTGGTCTGGGCGCTAGCTGGCAGCGTAGATGTGTCACTTGACGTGTGGTTTTGGCGACCACTGATTATCGCTGTTTTTACTGGTGCTATCTGCGCAGTGCTATTTTCACTTTATCCTCTCCTTAAACTCTTCTCGGTTTCACCGCTGCGGGTTTTGCGGCGTGACTTGGGGGCATCATTAAGTTCACGCTTCATTCAATTTTTAGCATCAGGGGGGGCTATTTTCAGTTTGATGTGGGCGTACAGTGGTAATTTGGGTTTAAGCGCTATTTTGTTCGGCTCAGGTATTTTACTGGTGATGAGTTTACTGCTTGTCACCTTCGGTTTGATTTGGCTTGGCCGCAGGCTTGGCAGTGGTAAAATGGGAGCATGGCAACTTGCATGGGCACGTATACGTCGCAGGGCCATGGATAATGCTATTCAGCTTATTAGTTTTGCTGTAACCATCATGCTGTTATTGATTGTGTTGGTCATGCGCAACGACATGATAGCCCAGTGGCAAAATCAGCTTCCCCAAGGCACGCCGAATTACTTCCTCGTGAATATTACTCAACAGCAGCTACCTGACTTACAGGCGCATTTTGCGCAAGAAAATGTCGATATTGAACATTTTTACCCGGTGGTACGTGGTCGATTTGTGGCTATTAATGATGAAAAGGTTTCAACAGCAGTCAGCAAAGAAGATGAAGAGCCTGGTGAGCGTCAGGGGCGCGAGGGGTTAGGGCGAGAAGCCAACCTGACATGGAGTGATGAATTACAGCATGAGAATGTTATCACTGCTGGTAAATGGTTTGATTCTAGTGAGCCTCTTGAAAGTGGTTTGTACGGGGTATCTGTTGAAGCGCGAATTGCTGATAGGCTTGATATTCAACTAGGTGACAAACTAACCTTTAATGTCGGCAGTGAAATCATTAATACACAAGTATCCAGTTTACGTGAAGTGAATTGGCAAACTATGCAGCCAAACTTCTTCTTTGTTATTCAGCCGCAGGCGATGGAAGGGTATTTGCCGACGTATTTATCCAGCTTTTACTTAGACAAGTCGAGAAAATCAGATATCACAGATTTGATGAAGCCTTTTGCCAGTGTCACCTTATTTGACGTTGATGCCCGCATAGAGCAACTTCGCGGTATCGTGCAACAGGTATCATTAGCGGTTGAGTTTATATTGGTGCTTGTGCTTGCTGCAGGTGCATTAGTACTAATTGCACAGGTGCAAGCCAGTATGGACGAGCGACAGCAAGAGCTAGCCATCTTACGTACCTTGGGGGCGAAAGGGCGTTTGATACGAGCCAGTGTGTTGTTCGAATTTATTATTATTGGTTTGGTTGCGGGCCTAATGGCTGCCTTTGCCAATGAAGTCAGCCTGTTCTTTTTACAAAGCCAAGTGTTTGAAATGGAAGCCATGTTGCATTGGGAGTACTGGTTTATTGCTCCTGTTGTGGGTGCTATCGTCGTAGGGGCTTTAGGTATGGTTGGTTGCTGGCGTTTGCTGCGCTTAAATACCAGCCATCTCCTGCGTCAAATGGTGTGATCTGTTAAACAAGCTCTGTAGATAAAGCTGATTTTATAAAAGCCAAAAGTAAAAAGCCGATAAATCGTAATTAATTTATCGGCTTTTCTGTGTTTACTTATCTTGTATTTCAGTGCGTCTTGTTTGCTTGGTCATAGCGCTACAGTCGTAAGCACTCCAACGCATGTTCCAACTCAGGGTACTGAAATTGATAACCGCTTTCTTGCAATCTTTTGGGAATGACGCGTTGCCCGTATAGCAGTAGATCTGCTGCCTCGCCCATTATTATTCGCAGGGCGAAAGACGGCATTGGTAGCAAGCTTGGGCGATGCAGCACCGACGCAAGTGTTTTACTAAACTGGGCGTTTGTCACGGGGTTCGGTGCCGTAAAGTTGTATATCCCTTTACACTCAATATTGTCAATAATATGAATCAGCCCGTCTAGCATGTCTTCTAAGTGGATCCAAGACATGTATTGTTTCCCTGAGCCCATCGGGCCACCCAAGCCAAACTTAAAGGGTGGGACCATTTTCATTAATGCCCCGCCTCGACGGGTGATAACGATCCCAGTGCGAATAATGCACACGCGTGTGCGCTCTGATTCGGCTTGCTTGGCTAAAAACTCCCATCTTTCACATAACTGATGGCTAAATTCATCATTCGGCGAGTCGAAATCTTCATCGATTATCTCGTCGCCTTGGCGACCATAATAGCCAATGGCAGAGCCGTTGACGAATAACGATGGGGGATCGTTACTGGCTTTCATCAACGAGATTAACTTTTCAGTGATATCCCATCGACTGTGCTCGATAACTTTTTTTTGTTCATCTGACCAACGTTTATTGATTATTGGTTCGCCCGCTAGGTTGATGACCACGTGAAAATTATCAAGGTTTTCGAATTCGTCTAATGACGAAATCAACGTGACCTTATGACCTAATATCAGCTC
The DNA here is from genome assembly GCF_056173245.1 of Paraglaciecola sp. QJM3NY_14. Taxonomy (NCBI): domain Bacteria; kingdom Pseudomonadati; phylum Pseudomonadota; class Gammaproteobacteria; order Alteromonadales; family Alteromonadaceae; genus Paraglaciecola; species Paraglaciecola sp. QJM3NY_14. The sequence goes on along the minus strand of NZ_CM149664.1, from coordinate 3,462,561 downwards.
TGCTTGCGATACGTTGCGAGTGACCACTGTGATATCATTTGGCTTTAACTTTGGGATTAAATTAGAACCAATTAATCCTGTACCTCCAGTAATCAAAATACGCATAGAAAATCCTTGTTTTGTTACGTTTTAGAGCACGAAAGACAAAGGGAAACTGAATCTGAAAACCGTAAAGCATGAGGTTTGTCAACTTCGGCTTCAGCATAAATCACCCTAGGGTGTTCCGCTGCAATTGCCAACACATCAGCGGTTAATTTTTCCAATAACGCAAAGCGATTATCTTCAACCAATTGAATAATGCGTTTGGTGATAATCTTATAATTAAGCGCATCGTCCATGTTATCGGAACCTGTCGCTTGATCTGCCTTGTATTCAATTTTCACGTTTACAATGACATCTTGCTTGTTTTTTATTTCATCTTCATTAATACCAATATAGGTACGTAAGCGTAGATTTTTTATCCGGATCGTCGCTGGATTTAACTTCATATTGTTACCACTCTTGTTTTACGACGTAAAAATAACCTAAAATCAGTACGTTAATATCTTTTAAAGGTTTTGTACACGGATAATATCAAGTTGTCATTGATATATTTCATAATACTAAATACACAGCGTAAGGCTATAAAACAACCTAACTTTCCACTATCTTTTTTCACTCACTATACAGGTGACATCAACCATGCAAATGAAATACTCTCCTTCGCTGAAAGTGTTGTTAATACTCGCGTCACTTGTTGTTGTTCTCGCAGGCGTTAAGGCGGCAAGCACAATCGTCGTGCCATTTCTATTATCAATTTTTATTGCGATGTCTTGCAGCCCCATAATTAACTGGGCTAATCGTTATCGGGTGCCAAGAGCGTTATCCGTTGTATTGGTTATACTGCTTATCGTTGTTTTTGGATTTATGCTCGCGGGGCTTGTTGGGCAATCTATGAATGACTTTAGCGAAAACGTACCAAAATACCGTAAACAATTGGTCGAGCAATTTTCGTTCGTTATCGGGCGCTTAAACGATTTCAATATACAACTTAATCAAGACCAGCTGTTGTCTTATCTTGACCCTGGCGCAGCTATGAATATGGCAACTAGCTTATTAACTAGCCTTGGTGGTGTTCTAACAAACTTTTTGCTTATTCTTCTGATTGTGGTGTTCATGCTGTTTGAAGCCGAATCGTTTCCTCGCAAAATTCATATTGCTTTGGACGATCCGAACATGAAGATGCGTCAAATAGACAAGTTCTTACTGTCGGTCAAAAACTACTTGGCGATTAAAACTCTCGTAAGCTTAGCTACTGGCTTGGTGATTGGCCTTTGGTTGTATTTCTTAGGTGTAGACCATTACCTGTTATGGGCGATGATGGCATTTCTATTAAATTACATTCCAAATATTGGCTCGATAATCGCCGCTATTCCAGCGGTATTACTTGCGCTAGTGCAATTAGGGCCAGGTGTTGCAGGTTTAACTGCGCTGGGGTTTGTTGTGACGAATACCGTGATGGGCAATATAGTTGAGCCAAGATATATGGGACGTGGCTTAGGCTTGTCCACGTTGGTGGTATTTCTATCCTTAATCTTTTGGGGCTGGTTGCTTGGCACCGTCGGTATGCTGTTGTCAGTACCCTTGACTATGATCGTTAAAATCGCTCTAGAGTCCGGCCAAGATACCCGCTGGATTGCATTGCTATTAGCCAGCGATGGCCCAGAACTTAAACAGCTAGAGCAGGAAGAGGGACAAGAAGACAACGGACAAGAAGATAGCGTGCAAGGACCAAGCGAACAAGAAGATGAGAAAGCTTAAGTCAAAGCTAAAGCCGAAAGCGCAATAAATGCATGCCCTGCTTTCCTTAGTGAAGCAAGGGCAGAGAATTGCGTTTTTACTAGATGTGTATATATAAAAAGAACAGGCCAATAGCTCTCTAAGGAGTCTTATGTCATTTTAGACCTTAGCCGTTAACCATCAATCTGCTTCACGTATCTAACCGACAGGTTACGCCTTTGCTAACAGCGCTCACAGAGTTTGTAGTGCAATATTAGCATGAGTAAAGGCGATGCCAACACTGGCGACTGAAATCAAAGATCGTTAAGCACGCTGGCGGCCGTGCTCTGTAGCCTTGTTTAAGCGACCATAAGCTTAGGCCTTGTAAATATCATGCACCTATTGCAATATCTCGCTGACAATATGCCTTCGTGGGCGTGTATTCCGCGCTGGAACTTCTCATTTTAGGCAAAGAGCGTACTTTCTAATTTATTCACAGCAGTGCTAATTCTAGTCGCGTCAGCATCAATGATCTCAAGGCGAGAATCTGGGCTTTCATCAAGTTCAATACAGGTCAGCACCTCGTCAACTTTATCGAATCCGAAAATACCCTTTTCAGTAATAAGCACGGCTTTTAACCTATCCACCTCAACCACACTGAGCAAGTTCATCGCCTGAGTGAAATCAAATATTTTATCGCCATTGAATATCCAGCCTTGAGAGGAAAACCCCTGTGCGGCGTTTTCTATTGTAACGCGGCCAGTTCGCTGTAACGCTTGCTGTAAATCATCAACTAGCGACTCTTCTTTTTCGTGTTCATGTTTATGTTCAGACTTGTCAGATAAAGCCTGAGCTTTAACTGTAACACTGCCGGTCGTGCCCGCAAGTATAGACAGATCAGCCAGAGGACTATCTAACATAGTCAAAGGCGTATTGGCTAAGCCTTGCTCTGCAAGATAGCTTTTTAAATGGCCAACTTCATCACCTTTATATAAATCGATTTTGGTCGCAATAATACGATCGGCAATGGACAACTGTTCTTGGTAAATGAGGTTTTCACGATAACGCGGCTGAGCGATTACGCGGGCATCCACTAACGTAAGCGTTGCCTGAATATCAAACACATCTTGATAATGGGGTTGCTGCAAGGCAGCGAGTACTTCTTTAGGGTGGCCTACACCTGTCGGCTCAATTAACAGCCGGTGGGGTTTAGCATAGGAAATTAACTGATTGAGCGCTATTTGCATGGGCAAGCCCGAGGTGCAACACATACAACCCCCGGGCACTTCTCTGATGTAAATATTATCTTCAGGTCGCCCTTTGAAAAAAGCGCCATCTATTCCAACTTCACCGAACTCATTGACTAAAATCGCCCAGCGCTCATCTTTGGGTTTTAGGATAAGTAACTGCTTAATAAGGCTGGTTTTCCCTGTTCCTAAAAAGCCTGTAATTATGTTTGTGGGAATGGCTGATGTAGGAGCAGGCAACAACATTATGTATTTCTCAGAGGAGGGGTAGGTGCGAAAAGTGTGATGTTATAACAATTTGGCAAGCGCGACTATCCTTCAGCGCTGTTTTATCCAATGCCTTTTTCATTTTCAATGCTGTACACGGCTCATTTACCCTTCACTGCGCAGTTGGTGGTTTGTCATCTGCACTTCAATCTTTGTCATAAGAGATACATTGGTAGAAACTAGATAAGAGCCATAAACAATGCAACACAAGCGATTCACTTTCTTTAGGTGCTTATTTGCATTCGTTACAAGCAATGTAATTCTAGGTAAATATCCACATACAATCGTTCGTTTGTGAGATTATTGAATATATCAAGCGGGTTTAAATTTGAATAAAGGGACCGGTAATATGGGCACGAAGAATAAAAAGGGCACGATAAATAGAAATTTATTCGTGGGGTTAATTACCCTTAGTGTATTCGGCCTTACTGCTTGCGATGATTCATCCGAATCATCCGCAGGGAAAGAGTCCACCAAAAGTGCGGGGTTAGAGGTTTCGTTATTTGCTGACGGGGCATTTTTACAACCGCCAAAAATTGTTGATTGCGAAACAGCCCAGGGTACCGCTACTACGTGTTACCAATTTATCACTTCTGGCGCGCCAGCAGGGCGAGCACCAGGCCCATTTTGCCCCAGAACAATCGACGATGGCGCTGACGTCTCAGGTAGTTGGTTCAACAAAGATGCAGAGGGGGACTTAGTCGACCTTACCGGTAACTTTATCTTAACGCTTGATGATTATTACGGTGATGAAAAATGGTTACTCTACGATGCAAAGACAAGAAAAATACGTTACACCGCAGACAAAGAATCTTGCTCAGGGGCGGCCCGTCCTGATGTTGAAGAACAATATAAGCAGAACTGCATTGAGTGTGAGTTGAGCTACCTTGGCGAGGACTTTTCTTTAACCTATTTAATTCCAACCACACCAATTCCCTCTGCTAATACCGGGCGACTGCATACGGTGGGTATCGCGTTAGATGGGACAGAGTTATCTGGCCCTGCGCCGGTTAGCGAGATTTTGGGTAGCTACACGATAGCCGCTTTTGATGACTGTGGTGGTCATATTAATCTGCATCAAGGGTATCACTATCATTCAACAACAGGCTGTAGCGATGCTCAAGCAAGTGACGATGGGCACGCACCGTTAATTGGCTATGCTGTTGATGGGTATGGCATTTATGCCATGCGCGATGCTAAGGGTAACGAAGAATCTTTGGATGAGTGCAGAGGGACGACTGATGATAAAAGAGGCTATCATTATCATGCAGCAAGCCCAAGCGAGAACATGTTCATTGGTTGTTTACATGGAGAGTCTGTGCGACCTGCAGGTGGGCCTCCTGGCGTAGGTCCTGATGGGGGTCCTCCTGGCGGCAGACCGGATGGAGCGCCAAACGAAGCAGGCGGCCCACCGCCTAGGGAGCGCTAAATGAGAGCCGCTGGGGGAGTATCCCCTGTGACGTTAACTCGAGAGCTTATCATGAAGTGTCGCATTCTGTGCGCTGCGATCTTACCACTGCTAGCCAGTAGCAACGCAACGGCACATGCAGGCCAACTGAATATAAAAGCCCTTGATGCATGTGAACTGAAAGAGCGGTCTCAGGCCTGTGATTACCAAGGGGCCCATAATGATTTATACATCGGCACCTGCCAGTACATGTCAGATGCCCTATCGTGCGTTCGAAATCAGCCTATTCAACGAACAGAAACGCCCGTTAAAAAAGATACCCAGTTCAACCTTGAAGAAAATAGAACCTTAGAAAAGCAATAACGTCGCACAATGTCTCAATCGTCATTGATACAGAGGCTCTGTCGTCCTCTTATAGGAAGAACCACACAGCTTAAACTCTGGCTTATCTAAACAAGCATACGTTGCAACGTTAACCTCGAATGACAAACTAACCTACTTTTTGTCTCTTATTGCGGGATGAGAAAAATACTGTAGTGGTATTAATAAGTATTTTTCTAATCCTGCGTCAACTCAGAACACGAACTTGTAACTGAGTGAGCCCATGAGCAACAACATTGAAAACGTGAGCGTCGTTCGTACCATTTTAGGACCATATCGGATGGCTGAGCTACTGCCGACGTGATTACCAGCTAAATTGGCGATAACTAGAACATATGACAAGCATTAAACACAACATAAGCGTAGTATCTGTTTGAAAAATGAAAAATGAAAAATGAAAAATGAAAAATGAAAAATGAAAAATGAACAATGAAGGTAAGACGAACAAATGTTTGGAATGGAGGTGTTTGCGCTGAGTCCTCACAGTGGATGGTGAGCGAGTGCTTTGTCGTTAGTTTAGGTGATTATCAAGACCAGCGCCGGTGTCGATATGTTGAGTTCAGTGGCCAAATAGGCTGGTATGCTTGCTAAAGTCAGTTAATAATTCTGCCAAACTACATATGCGATAAATCCAATCCAACTCAGGGCTAAAAGGCCCCATGGTAAGGGATTAAAAGCTGCGGTTGGGAGAACTTGGATTGTTGGCTCATTAGGTTTATCAGCAACGTGTTTGGCTTTTTGTTTACGCTGTTTGTCAATTTCACGTAATTTTATCCCCTGTTGCTTCTTGTAATCCGCAATGCCTTTTTGAATGCCTTGAGCAATCAGCTTGGTTTGCTCTTTCGTTTGGCCACTTTTTTGTCTTCCCTTAGCTAACTTCATCGCTTGCTCTTCAACTTGTGGTGATACTTTAGATTTCATTTTTGATTGTTTCACATCATTTAATTAAGCTGCCTAGTTTACTGTATACGCTAAATTGAAGTCGATTACCCTTACCTCAAATTCTGTTGAGATGATGCCTCATTTTACCGAAATAGGCGCACGTTTTTCCATTGTCATATCTAACAAAGCGTATAAATGCATTAACGGTTGGTCTATGCGTGCTGAGCTGATAAAAAAGCCCTGCTAATGCAGGGCTTGATTGAGTTTACCAGTAATTTAGTGATAATTCTGGTGACACATCTCATGAACCGCGTTCACCACAAGTTAGCCACTACAAACTGGGGGAGTAACGAATAGCTAATCCAACTGTTCTGCCTATTACATCGTAATCACTGACTGTATTGAAATGATTTGCTCCTGCTGATGGAGTAGGCGGTTGCTTGTCAAACAGGTTGTCGATACCGAAGTTTAACACCACTTGCTCGGTTGCTTGCCAAGATGCGGCGAAGTCAAAATAATCTTGGGCGCTAATGCTAGTGGAGCGGTCAGACGCGTAATCCACATCGCCTATTCGTCTCCAACCTAGCTGCATGTTTATGGTGTCTAATTGCCAATCAAGGGTTGCTCTGTGCTTGTAGTCAGCTTGCAACACGCTGGCAAAGTCGCCGGAGCAGGCGCTGCCGTAGGTCCCCTTACAATCAATAGCCGCCACTGTGGCATTGTTTTGGCGGGTTTGCTCGGTAACTAGGTTACCTTGATAACTAAACTTGAGCTTACCCCCAATGGCGTCAGGCGCATCCATGATGTAATTGGTCGCTATATCAATACCGCTTTGTTCAATCGATGCCAAGTTGAAGTCATTAACGATAGCTGTGGTGATAAAACCAGTGGTTGAGTCACGCAAAACTGCGCCACATAATGGATTGTTCGCATCAGGGTTATCGATATAGCAGCTTTGTAACGCCGCGCCAGGTTGAATTTGGCTAACGGCATCAGAGATATCAATGTGATAATAATCGATTGAGATATCGAAACCGTCAATGTACTCAGGGGTGTAGACGATACCCAGGGTCTCAGATTCGGCCTGTTCAGGCTTAATGTCTGGGTTGCCTCCATAGGTATACTCCGCTGTGCTCGAATCATAAGCTGTACCGATCGCAGGTGCACCGTAGCGTTCGCACTGAGCTGTATCGCCTGTGCCCAATAAGCAAGGATCTCCGTTATAACGCCCAGCAAATCGGGCTACAAACTGATCACTTGTTTGATCGAATAAGGCAAGTGATAAGCCACTGATTGGGCTAGCAAACTCACCTAGGTTGGGTGCTCTAAACGCGGTTAGTTTGTTCGCACGTAAGCGAATATCATCGTTAATCGCCCAGTTAAGGCCAATTTTATAGGTATCTTCTGCTTCGGTATTAGAATACTCGGAAACACGATAAGCCCCTTCAATGCTCACCTCTTTGGCAAAGGCGACGTCTGATACCACAGGGATTAGCAGCTCGGCATAAAATTCCTCACTGTCAAAGCTAGCATCCATATCAAATGCGCTTACAGTCGCAAAACTGGTGCCGTTTCTGAATGCGTCCCCTGGCGTCTGTTCGCCCGTTTCTTTGCGATATTCATAACCTACTGCAAAATCGATGGGACCATCCGGTAATTCAAATATGGCTGATGAGTCACCAGACAGAGTTGCTGCAAGCACATTTTGAGTGCGCTCTCGGGTGGTATAAATAAGTGGGTCACTGAAATTGGATAAATCCAAATTCGGATCGAACAAATCGACACTATTGGCCAACGCCGCAAAGCGATTATTGCCAGCGCCGTCAACTGTATAGGCGTTATTATATAAGGTCGCGGTTTCATCGGTTTTACCGTACTGCCCGTAAACATCGTAACGTAAGTAATCAGTGATATCGCCTTTGATGCCCAATTGTAGTTGAATTGAATCTCGTTCAGCTTCTGTGTGTTGTACATCAAGGCCTAGATTTCGTTCTACGTTTACTTGTGCATTGCCGTCAGTGTCAAAGGTTAGTCTATTGCGAATGTCATCAGTTAAAAAGGCATTATCTGCGGTTAACGTCACTGCTTGATTGACCGATATCGGTGCTTGTCCGCTTGCGCCAGCACCCTCAACCGTGACTTGAGAGTACATGACTCGACCATAAGCCGTGGCGTTGTCAGTTAGATCAAAGTCAAATAATAGGCCGCTCGACAAACGTTTCATCGGTTGAGTCAGGTACAGATCAGCAGTTGAGCTTGTTGTTTGGCGCTCATCAAGCACATTTCCGCCTCCACCAATGGCAAAGGCATTGCCTGTTGCCACGTCGGTATAGTAACCGCCAGTGTTAATGATGGCGTTGGCATTTTGCATTGCATAGTCACGCTCGCCGGCTAATAACTCTTTTCTTTCAGAGTAGCCGAGGTAGCCTGTTATATGACCTAAACCATCAGCGATATCACCGCCGAAAATACCTTCAAAATTAAGTGTTTCGTTACCGCCATCAGCGGTTTCGTAGCTGCTGGAAAACTCAGCACCAGTAAAGTCATCGTTCAGGATAAAGTTAACCACACCAGAAACTGCATCAGCACCATACACAGCGGCGGCACCGCCAGTGAGTACATCAACACGCTTGATTAAGCCAGTGGGGATCATGTTAACATCCACAGAATTACGGAAACTAAATGGCACTGCGCGCGTGCCATCAATCAATACTAGGGTGCGGTTTTGCCCTAAGCCTCGTAAATCAATGGTTGAAGAGCCGAATGAATCACCTACGGTCGAGCCGGTACTGTTTGCACCCGCCGCTGCTTGGGGTAATTTTGTTGTAATATCTTCCACGTTGACGGCGCGATCTAGTTTAATCTGTACTTGGTCAACACTGGCTACTGCACTGCTTGATACCAGCTCTGTGCGTTGTATTCTAGAGCCTGTGATGGAGATAACTTCGGTTTTATCTGCTTTTTGCGATTGCTCTTGCGCCATGGGGGCACAACTGAAAAAAGCAGCGGTTACTGCAAGCGTGATGGGCGTTAGGGTGAGTCGTTGCAACTTGCTAGTATGCGTTTTGTGTTTCATTTATCTTCTATCCCGAGGTCAATATTCGATGGAAAGCGCAATAAAAAGCACGATGGAAAAATGTGCTTTTGGTGATTCTTATTTGTACACAAGACTCATTATTTACTCAGCAAAATACAAATTGCAATAAAACTTTCTTGTTAATTTTATATTTATTGATAAATTATTCTTACTCAGTCGTAATTAAGAGCAGATTAAATAATGAACAAGCACATCGAGCAACTATATTGCAGCGCTAAAAAACGCTCTCGCTTAATCATTGGTTTGATGAGTGGCACCTCACTAGACGGACTAGACGTGGCGTTGTGCCGCATTGAGGGGCACGGCACTGACACGCAAATCGAGTTAGTGGCATTTAGCACCGTGGATTACGACGATGGTTACAAACAAAAAATAAAAAGTGTGTTTGCTAAGCGCCAAGTGGACTTGCAACAGGTGACCTTGCTAAACCCTTGGGTAGGCGTTTTGCATGGTCAGATGGTCAATCAATGTTTAGAAAAGTGGAATATAGCTGCCACAGACATCGATGCCATCGCTAGCCACGGGCAAACGATTTATCACTGCCCGTTACGTCAACATGGTCAAAGTGAGTTTGGCAACGCCACTTTGCAAATTGGTGATGCGGATCACCTAGCCGTAACCACTGGTATTTTGACCATAGGGGATTTTCGCCAGAAACATATAGCAGCGGGAGGTGAGGGCGCACCGCTAGCCGTTTATGGGGACTACTTGTTTTTCACCAGTAAGCAAGAGAATCGCATTTTATTGAACATGGGTGGGATCGCTAATTTGACCTTTTTGCCCTGCTCAGCAGATGCAAGTGCGGTATTTAGTTCTGATATTGGGCCAGGCAACACCATCATGGACGCATACGTGCAGCGCCATTTTTCGCCATTACACTATGATAAAGACAGTGCAATTGCATCTCAGGGCAAGGTGCACTTAGGGTTATTGGATAGCTTGTTAGAGCATGCGTTTTTTGCGCTAGATTTTCCTAAAACCACTGGCCCCGAAGTATTCAATTTGGACTATTTAAGTGTTGCTCAGGCGCACTCAGCTACCCAACAATTAGCCCATGAAGATGTACTTGCCACCTTGAATTTATTTTCGGCGAGAACAATTGCAAATGCCATTAATGATGCCGCTATCGAGCTTGAAGAATTCAACGTTTACGCAAGCGGCGGTGGCATTCATAACCCGCTGTTGATGGAGCATATTTTGCGATTGTGCCCCAACGTGACGGCCATCCAAGATACCAGCAAGCTAGGGGTAGACCCAGACGCCAAAGAAGCGGTGCTATTCGCCATATTAGCCAACGAATGCCTAGTTGGTGGGCAACAGCCGTTTGGCAACCTAGAGCAGGGGATCCCGAATATCACCATGGGCAAAATAAGCTTTCCTGATTAAACAGCCTAAATGGGATAGTGAATTACGTAGGAAATCGGCAGTGCTGCGCTCAACTCAGTGGTAGAAACAAGTCAACAGTACCCTGTGCACAGGCTATTTTAAACATTTGCCACACACCGCTTTCATTTCAAGCTCGAAGTAGTCGTCTCATATTGCTTTGCACGGTTTTTAGTGCGGCGCTTCGTACGCATTTTTGCATATCTATTAGTATGATTTTCGTAATTTCTAGCATTGTTTCATCTTACGAATAGAGCCAAAACGATACTCTTTCAACCAGAGCAAAGTCTTCGCGGTATCCTTCTGATTTTGGCGGTTCGCCGACGTTCAGCTTAGTTTGCCGATGTTAACCAAATGTTATATGTTATTGACTAAAAACTGACCGTATTTTTAAATGCAAAGTGCTAAGCATTAAAATGGGTTTGTCTTGTTTATCTATTCAGCCAACGCTAGGAAAGCAAAAAATGAAGTATATGAATAAATTCACTCAGTTCGGCCTGCATGCAAGTCGTTTTTTATCCTTATCTTTAACGTTATCAATATTCACCACTGGCATAATAATTGGTCATGCTTCTGCCGATACACGTTCTGATGATGCGTTTATCGAAAAGAGTAGATTACTGGAGCGCAGCAGTGAAATACTCTTTTGGACCCAAGAGGAGCGTGCGATCGGTTTTAAAAATATCAGCAGAATGTGGCCGACGCGAGTGGTTGCAAAATCTAAAAATGCACAACCCATGGTGTTAAATGACCTCGGTCTAGGAAGTGTTACCTACCAGGTTGGAGAAACCAAGTATACCATCGAAGGTTTCATTGCTCTTAAAGGCGCGATAGGGATAGTGGTGCTAAAAGACGGTGAGTTGGTATACGAAAATTACACAGAAGGAAATGATAAGAACACCCGCTGGATATCGTTTTCAGTCACTAAATCGGTTTCATCGTTACTGATTGGCGCTGCAATCAAAGATGGCTATATAGCAAGCGTAAATGATCAGATGGTTGACTACTTGCCTCAGCTGAAAGGCTCGGCTTACGAGGGCGTAACCATTAAAAATGTGCTGCACATGAATTCTGGCGTTCAGTGGAACGAAGATTACAGCGACCCAAATTCGGATGTGTCAAAAGCAGGCGGAGCAAATGGCATAACATTAATTAACTATGTCAAAGCGCTTTCAAGAGCGCACGAGCCGGGTACCGTGTTTAATTACAATACTGCAGAGTCGAACTTGATTGGCGAGCTTTTACGCTCAGCGATTGGTAACAATGCTGCTACCTATTTACAAGATAAAATATGGCAACCCAACGCCATGGAAAACGATGCGTTTTGGGTACTTGATAGACCAAACGGTGTTGAAACCGGTGGTTGTTGCTTACTGGCTAGCCTGCGAGACTTTGCTCGGCTAGGGCAGTTCGCCTATGAACAATTGTCGTCACCGCTCAATTCACCATTGCCGCTCAACTGGGTAAAAGACTCGATAACGCCATCGACCACGTACCCTCATTATGGTTACCAATGGTGGTTAGAAACTGGCAACGAGGAGTTTCGCGCATCCGGTATTTTTGGCCAATCAATTGCCATTTATCCTGAGCTCGGAGTCGTTATAGCCAAACACGGCAACACTCCCCAAGCCACAGGGGCTAGCGTATTTAAGGAACACGAAAAAGCGCTAGATGCAGCTATATTAGCAAGGATTAAAGCACTATAGCGTCTCGACTGAGAGCCGTTATAAAGTGAGAGCTCTATAAATAGACGGCTTAGCCACTGGTGGGTGATTGAGCCATCTTACTAACCTTGCTTTTCCTGAAAATAATTTGCACGTTAATAATGATACATTCGACCAGCGATATGAGCTTACGCCATGAATGACTCTAGCGTATTAGGTTCTATGATGGTTAGAGATAAAATGATGGGGGTACGTGAAGCGCTGAAAAAATTTCGTATATGCACAAAATAACACCTTAGTTACCCAGCTTGGCGCCTAAGTTATTTTAAGATGCTAAGTATACTTACCCACCACACGTCTGAGCAATACATAAGCGATTGAGGTTGTTTACCATTTTCAAGCTTCACTCAAACATTGGGGGAATAGTCTACACTGGGTGTGAACTTATGTTTCAGGGAGGAAATAGGGATTAAATGTAAATATTTTTCTTGCCGGTGAAATATTCATTTACATCGTTGGGTCTTATCACTTGTAAGCAAGATTACACAAAATTATTACTTCTACTTAAGGTGTCAAATATGAAACAAATTAAACAAACTACTATCGCTACAGCAATTGGTGCAGTTGTACTAGGCTCACTAGCTTCAGTTAGCTTTCAAGCAAACGCGGCACCTTTTGGGATGCAAACATTAGAGTCTGGTTATATGCAAGATGTTGCTGAAGGTAAGTGCGGCGAAGGCAAATGTGGCGGCGACAAAGCAGCTAAAATGACCAAAGAAGGTAAGTGCGGCGAAGGCAAATGTGGCGGCGACAAAGCAGCTAAAATGACCAAAGAAGGCAAGTGCGGCGAAGGTAAATGTGGCGGCGACAAAGCAGCCAAAGAAGGCAAGTGCGGCGAAGGTAAATGTGGCGGCGACAAAGCAGCCAAAGAAGGTAAGTGCGGCGAAGGTAAATGTGGCGGCGACAAAGCAGCCAAAGAAGGCAAGTGCGGCGAAGGTAAATGTGGCGGCGACAAAGCAGCTAAAGAAGGTAAGTGCGGCGAAGGTAAATGTGGCGGCCAAGCTTAATTCTTAACTAGAATTTTCTGAATAAAGGCCAGCTTTGCTGGCCTTTATTGTTTAGGCGACGTAAGTTGTCGGCTAGGTTAAAACAGTCGTTATAACGGCAGTGAAGAGGTAAGTGATGCAGAGTAAGCATTTATCAGGCGTGGGTTTAGGATTACGCCGTGAGATGATCAACGAACTAATTGACGATATTCCCAGCGCTGTCGATTTTTGGGAAGTCGCTCCCGAGAACTGGATCCCGCTGGGAGGAAAGTACCAAAAGCAGCTCAATCAGTTTACCAGCACCAGCGAGTTTACAACCCACGGACTTTCACTGTCTATTGGTGGCCCCGAGCCGCTGGATATTAATTTCGTTAAAGACGTAAAAGCATTTCTTGATACGCATAATATTCAGCATTACAGCGAGCACCTAAGTTATTGTTCAGGTAAGGGCCATCTCTACGATTTAATGCCAATCCCATTCAGCGAAGACGCAGTGAAGTACGTGGTTGAGCGAGTTAACATGGTGCAAGACATCATTGAGCGGCCGCTCATACTAGAAAACGTATCATACTATGCAGCGCCCAACGCTAATATGAGTGAACAAGACTTCACACTAGCAGTATTGGAAGAATCGAATTGTAAAATGCTGTTAGATGTAAACAATATCTATGTAAATTCAATTAACCATGGTTATGACGCTGAGGGGTTTTTGAAGGCAATGCCAACAGCACGAATTGTCTATGGTCATATTGCTGGGCACTATGATGAGGCTGACGATTTGAAAGTGGACACCCACGGCGCTGATGTGATTCAACCTGTATGGGATTTACTCGAAAAAGCGTATGAGATCCACGGTGTCTTCCCCACCTTGTTAGAGCGTGATTTTAATATTCCTCCGATTGAAGAACTCTTGCTTGAAGTTGACAAAATTCGACAAATTCAGCATAAGCATAGGGTGGCCGAGACACACAAGGATTTGGCATAAATGTACGACTTTCAAAAGACTCAGCTGGCGTTCATTGATCACCTAAAAGATCCTGCTACTCACCCTTTCTCACATGGCATTGAACCAAGGCGAATGGAAATCTACCGAGATTTGTTCTTTAACAATATCAAGGGGTTTCTTAGTTCGGGCTTTCCTGTACTTGAGAGTTTGTATACCGAAGCGCAATGGAACAGCCTTGCTCGGCAATTTTTTGCTGAGCACGAATGCCGTTCGCCCTATTTTACGGATATCAGTAAAGAGTTCGTTGAGTATTTAAGCAATGAATACGAACGCCAACCACATGATCCCGTTTTTATGGCTGAACTGGCCCACTATGAATGGATGGAGCTTACGGTATCTATCAGAAAGCAAACTCACTCTCAAACATACGACGCAGCACAAAACGTAACAGCAGTGCAATTATCACAACTTGCCAGCGTGGTTAGTTACCAGTTTCCTGTACACCAAATTAGCCAAGATTATCAACCAAGCGAACCTGGCGAGCCTGTTTATTTAGTGATCCACCGTGATAGCGACGATCAAGTAGATTTTACGCTGATAACCGCTATGACAGCCCATTTGCTCGTCACGATTGAAAATAATCAGCATTTGTCACTCGAGTCGCTGAATCAAAGTATGATTGAAACGCTCCCGCAAATAGAACCAGCGCAAGTGTTACAAGGCGTAAATCAAATTGTGCAGCAAATGTTAGAGCAACAGATACTCGTGCCGTATGCGATTAGCACGTAAATAGGCTATCAATTTTTATTTGTTTGAATTACCATTTACGGCTGAATTCATATTAGTTAAATCGCGACGAATGGGGTTTTCAATGCAAGATAATAATGGTTCTCAAGATCCGTTCAACTTCACTTATCTGGCCGCTGGGCTGTTGACGTTATTGGCACTGCCATTAATGCACGTCATCCTTGGTTGGATGGTTTTCCTTTAACCGTCGTTTTTTAATTATCCACCACAACGGGGAAAGCTGTGCCCGCTGCTTATATAAAGTCGGTTATTAAAACCGTACCTGATTATCCCAAGCCTGGGATTTTATTTCGTGACGTGACTTCGATTCTTGAAGATCATAAAGCGTACACGACGAGTATCGAACTTTTGGTAAAAGAGTTCGCTCCATACAATTTCGATAAAGTGGCTGGCACAGAAGCCCGCGGCTTTTTGTTCGGTGCGCCTCTGGCGATTGAGCTAGGTATCGGTTTTATACCTGTACGTAAGCCCAATAAACTGCCGCGTAAAGTGATCAGCGAAAGCTACGATCTTGAATACGGCACTGACTGCCTAGAGATCCATGAAGATGCGGTCAAACCGGGTGAGAAAGTATTGATGCTAGATGACTTGCTTGCCACTGGTGGCACAATGATCGCCACTGCTAATTTAATTAGACGTTTAGGCGGTATCGTTGAGCATGCTGGTTTTGTTATTTCATTACCTGATTTAGGTGGTGAAGCCAAACTGCAAGAAATCGGTGTACAAAGTCATTCAATTTGTGAGTTCGAAGGCGAGTAATCCAATAACATGAGCTATCAAGTTCTAGCGCGAAAATGGCGGCCAAATAATTTCAGTGAATTAGTTGGTCAAGAGCATGTAGTCGCAGCTATTTCAAATGCACTTGATAATGACCGCTTACACCACGCTTATTTGTTTACGGGTACGCGAGGTGTGGGCAAAACCACTATCGCACGGATCTTTTCTAAGAGTCTGAATTGCGAATTGGGCATGGGGTCAAAACCCTGTGGTAAATGCTCTACGTGTGTTGAAATAGAGCAGGGCAACTTCGTTGATCTGTTAGAAATCGATGCAGCCTCACGCACAAAGGTCGAGGATACTCGGGAATTATTAGACAACGTACAATATCGACCCTCACGTGGTCGATACAAAGTGTACTTAATTGATGAAGTACACATGTTGTCTAAGCATAGTTTTAACGCTCTGCTTAAAACCCTTGAAGAGCCACCGCCACACGTCAAATTCTTGTTGGCGACAACCGATCCGCAAAAGCTACCGATCACGATTTTATCTCGCTGCTTGCAGTTCAATCTTAAAGCCTTATCACGAGCGCAAATTGCTCAGCAACTACAGCATGTTTTTGCCCAAGAGCAACTTCAAAATGCGCCAGAAGCGCTGGCGCAAATAGCAAGAGCTGCACAGGGAAGTATGCGTGACGCTTTGAGTTTATCCGATCAAGCTATTGCCCAAGGCAATGGCAACGTCAGTTTAAGCATAGTCACCGACATGCTCGGCTTAATGGACAAAACGCAAGTTCTCAAGTTACTCAATGCTGTGCTGAATAAGCAAAATGAGTCGGTGTTTGAATTGGTCGACTTTATGTCTGAACAAGCCGTCGACTATAGCCAGGTGCTGAATGAATTGATGAGTTTGCTACATCAAGTCGCTTTGACCCAATTTGTACCTGATGCATGCAAACTTGAGACTATTTCCGCTCGGGCAATATATCAATTAGCAAAAAATGCACTGCCTGAGCACATACAATTGCTTTACCAAATTGCATTGCAAGGCAAGCGCGATATGCCATTTGCAGCGGATGCCAGAACAGGCTTGGAAATGACACTGCTGCGCATGTTGGCCTTTAGCCCAGTGCAAGTAAGTACTAGTGTTGAAGAGCTGGTGGCTATGACCCCAAGCCCATTATCGAGTAGTGGGCCGAGTAGTGCACCGCTGCCAATGCGAGACAAACACGACCTTGTTACACCCACTGACGACACGCCAGTTGAGTCTAAGGAAACGGTTGTAGCTGCGACGGCACAAGCTGAGGAAGCGCCCCAAGCACCAATTGCCACTGAGATTGATAACACGCAAAGTGCGGCAGCGCCAAAAGATGCGCCATCTACTGCCAGTGACTCTACGTCTAACAATGATTTTACTAACGACAGTGATTTTACAGCCCGTCAGAACACTCAACCCCTTGAGGTAGTGGGCTCGAAAAGTGAGTATGCAGACAAAGCGGCCACACAAAATCAAGTGGAAGGGGCTGCTGCTGTTGAAAAGACACTAGCAGATGAAGCTTCAGCTCAGCCGTTTGATGATGACGAATATCACAGTGCACAAATGCAGGACATGGAAGCGCAACAAGCAGGCATTTTGCAAGAAGCTAAGTATTTTATTCAGCCGCAGACTCAGCAACCACATGATACGAATACAGCTGTCGACCATCAGCAAGCAGTCCATCAACAAGATGCCTCGAAGCCGCAAAGTCAATCTACCGAGAGTTTACTTGCGCTGCGCCGTAAACTCACTCAGGCAGCGGAAGATGAACAGGAGAATGCCCCTTCAGTAAAAAAGTCTGAGGGTGGTTATGATGCCAGTCAGTTTCTGCCTGGTGGTAGCGGACCGGGTGTTGAACCAATGGCTGGCGCAATTCCTAGGAATCAGCCCGTCACGAAGCCTGCTTCTGCTGAAAGCCCGAGTTCACCTGAATCTTTGCCTGAGCCGCCTTCACCTGAGCAGTATTCACCTGAGCAAGCTGCGCCGTACGCGTACTCTGCTCAAGCAGATGCACCTTATCCGAACGATGCTGATGTACCTAATGCGAATCATGCCGAGTTAGGGGAAGCACCGCCTTGGGCGACAGATGATGTTAATAATCAAACCTCTCTTAATGATATCAATGACATTAACGAAGTAACCGTTAACGAAGTCACTGGTGGTGATGTATCTGTTAATGAACTAAGCCACGAGGCGCTAGCCCTTGATGAAGTGACGGTGCCCGTTGACGCACAAGAAGACATAGCAGAAAACCAACAAGAGATTGAAAATACCGTTTTCGACCCCACTGCTCATTTAGCGCAAGATTTAGAATGTGAGGTGGACTATGAGGTACCTGCATTTCTTGAGTCGGGTGAAAAGGTCACAATAGCGCCCCAATTGGATAAATGGAGCGCGTTGATAACACAGATGCAAGTGGCTGCGCTGACGAAGCAATTGGCGCTGCATTCTGAGTTCACTCGGGATGGCGACAAAGTCGTGCTCAATTTGGTGCAAACCAAGGAGCACCTGAATACCGATTCAGCTAGAGAGCAATTGCAACGTGCACTGAGCGATGTGTTGCAACAACAGATTACCCTAGAGGTACATGTAGGTGACGCGATTAACACGCCGTTTGCCTTACAACAAAGTATTAATCGGGTGCGATTTGAATATGCCAAGCAAGTGGTCGAAACTAATGAGTCCATTTGTATGTTTAAAGACATGTTCAACGCCCAAGTGCTAAATGATTCAATCAAAGCACGCTAAGTTTTATTTCAAAGTTTAAGAGAGAAAAATATGTTTAAAGGTGGAATGGGTAATGTAATGAAGCAAGCGCAACAAATGCAAGAGCGCATGCAGAAGAAACAAGAAGAGCTAGCCAAAATGGAAGTTACCGGCGAGTCTGGCGCAGGTTTGGTGAAGGTCACTATGACCTGTAACCACAACGTACGCCGCGTTGACATTGACGATAGCTTGATGGAAGACGATAAAGAAATGATTGAAGACTTGGTTGCGGCAGCCATCAACGATGCAGTACGTCGTGTGCAAGAAACCACCAAAGAACAAATGGCAGATGTCACTGGCGGCATGGCGATGCCTCCGGGCTTCAAAATGCCGTTCTAAGAAAGCCGACTCTCAGTATTTCACTCAAGGCAGTATAGATGAAGCTTAGTCCTCTTATTTTAGAGCTTATTAACGCGTTTAAAGTGTTACCCGGTGTGGGCCCGAAAAGCGCCCAGCGCATGGCGTTTCATTTGTTAGAGCGAAATAGAAGTGGTGCCTTGCAGTTGAGCCAAGTGTTGCATAACGCCATGGAACACGTGGGGCATTGTAAGCAGTGCCGTACGTTTACCGAAAGCGAATTGTGTGAAATTTGTGCTCACCCTAGACGTAGCGAAGCGGGCACTTTGTGCGTTGTTGAGTCCCCCCAAGATGTGGTGGCGATTGAACAAACCGCTGAATTTAAAGGTTTGTACTTTGTATTGATGGGACATTTATCGCCTATCGATGGTATTGGGCCGAGTGAAATCGGGTTAGACGAACTAGCGAATTTGTTAGACAGCAAAGATTTGACGGAAGTGATCCTAGCCACCAACCCGACGGTTGAAGGCGAGGCAACGGCCCATTACATTGGCCAGATGTGCTCTGCGAGAGACATTCAAGCGACTCGCTTAGCTCACGGTATGCCGGTGGGTGGCGAGTTAGAATATGTTGATGGCAATACGTTGACGCATGCTTTTGTGGGTCGTCGAAGCCTGTCTTAGGCGAAAATTTCTACGTTTTATGGCGGTCTAGTTCATAGGCCGTCAAATATCTCACTGATAGTTACAATTTTTTCATCTTTTGTATTGAAATGCTTTCAAGCGACCTTATCTCCTTACTCACAGACAGAAACCAACTAACTTAGGAGATACTTGTCCATGGCTGACGTTGCCCATCAAGAAACTCATGGCTTTCAAACCGAAGTAAAACAATTGCTTCAGTTGATGATCCATTCACTTTATTCAAATAAAGAAATATTTCTTCGTGAACTTGTTTCTAACGCTGCCGATGCAGCAGACAAATTACGATTCAAGGCGCTGTCGAACGATAGTCTATACGAAGGCGACGGCGATTTATGCGTTAAATTAAGCATTGATAAAGACGCTGGCTCTATCACCATCAGTGATAACGGTATCGGTATGGACCGAGCGAGTGTCATTGAGCATTTAGGCACGATTGCAAAATCTGGTACCTCCGAATTTTTCAGTAATTTATCGGGTGATCAAGCGAAAGACTCACAATTAATTGGCCAGTTCGGTGTTGGTTTTTACTCTGCGTTTATCGTGGCTGAAAAAGTGGTCGTGCGCTCTCGTGCTGCAGGCGACGATGCCAGCAAAGGCGTTGAGTGGACATCAGAAGGTGAAGGCGAGTTTACGGTTGCAGATATCGAGAAAGCAGACCGTGGTACTGAAATTACTTTGTTCTTACGTGAAGACGAAAAAGAGTTCGCAGATGACTGGCGTCTACGCTCAATCGTTAGCAAGTATTCTGATCACATCAGCATTCCTGTGATGATGTACAAAGAAGAAGTTCCAGAAAGCGATGGCCCAGATGGCGAGAAAGTGCCTGCGCAACCTGCTAAGTGGGAAGCCGTAAACAAGGCAACAGCCCTATGGACTCGCGATAAGTCTGAAGTGTCTGACGAAGAATACAAAGAGTTTTACAAGCATATTTCTCATGACTTTGCGGATCCACTAGTATGGTCACACAACAAGGTTGAAGGTAAAACTGAATACAATAGCTTGCTGTATATCCCAGCTAAAGCACCGTTCGATATGTGGAACCGTGAACAAAAGCACGGCTTGAAGCTATACGTTCAGCGCGTGTTTATCATGGATGACGCTGAGCAATTCATGCCGACGTATTTGCGTTTCGTGAAAGGTTTGCTTGATTCAAACGACCTACCTTTGAACGTATCTCGTGAAATTTTGCAAGATAACAAAATCACCCAAGCTATTCGTCAGGGCTGTACTAAGCGCGTATTGCAAATGCTTGAGCGTGTTGCTAAAAATGACAGCGAAAAGTACCAAGGCTTCTGGGCTGAATTTGGTAATGTGCTAAAAGAAGGCCCCGCTGAAGATCACGCCAATAAAGAGAAAGTAGCAGGCTTGTTACGTTTCGCTTCGACTGAAAATGACAGCGATGCGCAAAACGTTTCTTTGGCTGATTATGTTAGTCGTATGAAAGACGGCCAAGATAAAATCTACTACATTACCGCCGATAGCTACAAAGCAGCTAAATCTAGCCCGCATTTAGAAATTTTCCGCAAAAAAGGCATCGAAGTTTTATTGATGTCAGACCGTGTGGATGAATGGCTTATGTCGCATTTGACTGAATTCGATGAAAAGTCATTTCAATCCATTACGCATGGTGAATTAGATTTAGGTGATTTAGACGACGAAGACAGCAAAAAGGCCCAAGAGGAAGCTGAGAAGCAAGTTGAAGGCCTAACTGAACGCGTTAAAACTGTGCTAGGCGATAAAGTCGCTGAGGTGAAATTTACGCACCGTCTAACAGATTCACCTGCGTGTATCGTGGCTGATGGCAGTGGTATGTCTACTCAGATGATCAAGTTGATGCAAGCTGCAGGTCAACCAGTACCTGAAGCTAAGTATCACTTCGAGCTTAACCCAGAGCATAGCTTGGTGAAAATGCTAGCTGACGAGCAAGATGAAGAACGTTTCGGTCAGTGGACTGAAGTATTGTTTGATCAAGCTGCGTTGTCAGAACAAGGCAGTCTAAAAGACCCAGCAGCCTTTGTGCACAATTTAAACACCCTACTAATGAATTTGGCAAAATAACGCTAAATTACTCAACATAACGTTAAAAAATGGGCTCTTTAGCCCATTTTTTGTGTATATTATGCATTATTAGATGTTTACACATTTGACCTAAGACATACGTCTTATACGGCTTGTAACCAAAAGGCCGAATGTGTAAAGTTCGGCACAGAATTTTTTAACTTTAACTAAAGGCGAGGGCAAAGAATATGCGTATTATTCTTCTTGGTGCTCCTGGTGCTGGTAAAGGCACTCAAGCTCAATATTTAATGGGTAAATATGGCATCCCGCAGATCTCTACGGGTGATATGCTACGAGCAGCAATTAAAGCTGGCACTGAGTTAGGTAACGCCGCAAAGCGCGTTATGGACGAAGGAAAACTGGTTTCTGATGAGCTCATCATTGGTTTGGTAAAAGAGCGCATTGCACAAGATGATTGCAAAGGCGGTTTCTTACTCGATGGGTTCCCGCGTACTATCCCTCAAGCTGATGCGATGAAAGAAGCGGGCATTAATGTCGATCACGTTATCGAATTTGATGTACCTGATGAAGTGATTGTCGAGCGTATGGCGGGTCGTCGCGTGCATCCTGCTTCGGGTCGTGTTTATCATCTACAATACAATCCGCCTCAAAACGACGGAAAAGATGATGAAACGGGTGAAGATTTAGTTATCCGTGCTGATGACCAAGAAGATACCGTTCGTCACCGCTTAGGTGTTTACCATGAACAGACTAAGCCACTGGTTGATTATTATCAGAGTGAAGCAAGCGCCAACAACTGCCAGTATCATAAAATTGATGGTACTAAAGCGGTTGATGTCGTCAGCGACCAGTTGTCATCTTTACTTGGCTAATGATGGCTATTTAATTGAATGATGAAAAACCCACTGAAAAGTGGGTTTTTTTATGCCTATAATCATTTTTATTTGTTTCGAAGAACCTAAACTAAAAACGAAAGCACACTAAAACAGGAACTTATTTATTATGCTACACACGCCAATTACCGCATTTTACGCTGGACTACTGGGGATCACTTTCGTGTATCTTTCAATATTAGTTGTTAGAGGTCGCCGAGCGGGGAAAATCAGCCTGGGAGATGGAGGAGACAGCCATTTCTTAGGCGTGATACGTGCCCATGGAAACTTTGCAGAGTATGTTCCGTTAACACTCGTATTGATGTTGGTCGCAGAAATTAACGCGTCTTATCCTATTGTGCTGCACATTGCTGGCCTCGCTTTACTCGTAGGCCGTATATTACACGCTTATGGCCTTAAACATCATTCAGGGGCTAGTTGGCAACGTGTTTCAGGCATGATATTAACCTTTGTAGCTTTGATTGGACTATCAGTGCAGAACATCGATTATCTCTATTAGCACTTTCTTATAGGTACCCGTATAGGGGCATTATTCAATCAATACAAGGCAAAAAAAACGGCGCTCAATAAGCGCCGTTTTGATTCACAGGGAACACACATCAAATTTTATAAGTTAACTCGCGGGTTTGCTTTCACCCTCAATCAACTTCTCAGTATGACTACCAATTTGAATCGTGCGTGGCTTCTTCGCTTCGGGTACCACACGCTCTAGATTAACGTGGAGTAGGCCATTTTCCATTTTGGCGTCGAGCACATTTACGTGATCGCCCAACTGGAATTTGCGTTCAAAGTTACGCTCTGAAATACCCTTGTGAAGGAATTTTCGCTCTTCGTCTGTTGCTGCGGCTTTATTGCCGGTGACTTTCAAGGTGTTTTCTTGCACCTCAATCGAGACTTCATTTTCTGCGAAACCCGCAACCGCCATGGTGATGCGATATTTATCTTCGGCTATCAACTCAATGTTGTAGGGAGGGTAGCTAGATTGTTTTTCATTACGAGATGCAGTGTCAATCATTGATGCCAAGTGGTCAAAACCAATGAAAGAACGGTATAGTGGAGATAGATCGATATTACGCATTTTGCATATCCTCTTTATAAAGCAATATGAGATTAAAATGTCCCGACTAGCGGCGACGTTATGTTATTAACGCGGTCCTCGCGTAACCCTTAGGGCTTTGCAGTTTCCTGCCAAATTCTTATCCTTTGAATTTGTATCGACCCTTTCGGCGTCGACAAATACTATGTAGGGATAGGCACAACATTTTTCAATTAAAAAATGTAAATTAAATTTCAATTCAAATTTAACCTTTTGATTTTATTGGTTTTATTTTATTGTTGAATATAACAAAAAAGCCCGCTAATAAGCGGGCCATGATTTGTAAAAGTACAATTGAGGGTTATTGCTTAATACCCTCTAGGTTCAGCATCAGCTCAACATGAGTCGAGCTAGGCCCTAAATTTGTCATAATGCCATAATCTGCCATAGCGATGCGTGTGGTGCCTGAGAAGCCTACACGGTAACCGCCCCAAGGATCTTTTCCTTCTCCGATTTTCTCGGCCATGATGATCACAGGCTTAGTGATCCCATGCAGAGATAGGTCCCCGAATATCTTTAAGCGCTCTCCGCCTAAGCTTTCTACCTTGGTGCTCACAAACTTAGCGATTGGATATTTTTTGACGTACAGAAAATCTTCACCGCGCAAGTGTTTGTCACGCTCAGCATGATTTGAGTCAAGACTATCCGTATTGATATTCACAGAGATGGTAGAGGCTTCAGGTTTGGCCGGGTCGTAACTGAACTTACCATCGAAGGTATTGAAACGACCGGTTAGCCAAGAATACCCAAGATGCTGTATTTTAAAGTTAATTGAGGCATGAGCGCCTGCTGTGTCCACCACATAATCTGCGGCAAATGCGTTGCCAGTCAGTAGGGCAAGTAAACTGAATGCTAAAAGTGACTTTCTCATTTTTATTCCTTATGTTTTTTAAAGGTAAGCATTCTTACCAGTGTATT
The DNA here is from genome assembly GCF_056173245.1 of Paraglaciecola sp. QJM3NY_14. NCBI lineage: Bacteria > Pseudomonadati > Pseudomonadota > Gammaproteobacteria > Alteromonadales > Alteromonadaceae > Paraglaciecola > Paraglaciecola sp. QJM3NY_14. The sequence goes on along the minus strand of NZ_CM149664.1, from coordinate 3,438,226 downwards.
GTCGTTATTAATAAAGTGGTGTTTCAACGCTGCTAGTCCATGCAAGCTTGCTAAGGCGATGAGCGTATAAGCGACATATTCATGAACCATGCCCGATAAGTCTTCTTGATTGGAAAATAATTTACCTAAAGAGGCTACCGAAAACCAGTTGAATACATCAATCCCTCGGTTGTCGGCAGTGGAAATTAAATAGCCGCTCACAAATAAGGTTACTAACAGTATATAGAGCAGGGCGTGAGTGACTCTTGCGGCTAATATTTCCCATGGTTTGCCTAGTGGGTCCGGCTTAGTCTGGGTTACTTTCCATACTATTCGCACAACGGTAAGGCACATAAGCAATATGCCGACACTTTTGTGATAATGGGGGGCATCCGTATACCAAGGGCTGTAATAGCTTAATTCGACCATCCACCAGCCCGCTGCAAACATTCCAATAACCACAACGGCGCTGAGCCAATGAAAAGCGATACTTAACCAACCATAATGCTGAGACGAATTTTTAAGCATTTCAACTACCTAATAAAGAATAGAGATACTATACCCTTCGTATTATTGAATTAGTATGACAATCTTGTAACGCTAAGTATCGATAAATTAGAACGGTTATATCAGACTAGACACCCATTACACTCGAGGGGAAAGAGCGTGGCGCGATGCAGTCGCTATGGTGGCAGGTATTAAAAGTGCACAGATGACTGCGACGTGAGCAATAAACCAAGTGCTAAAAAGTTGAGAAGAGAGAAAAAAGATAAAACAAGATAAAAAAAGATAAAAAGGAAATTACTTGACGGTCGGTAGTATTGATAAACCGACCGTTCAGTTTATAGTAAAACGACTACTTCGCGTGGCGAGCTTTTAGTACTTCGATGACGTCGCTTAATGACAAATCACTTGCTTGTAGCAATACCAGTAGATGGTATAGCAAATCAGCCGATTCATTTTTAAGCTCGTCCAAATCTTTTACCGTAGCCGCTAATGCAGTTTCAACCCCTTCTTCACCCACTTTCTGGGCAATTCGTTTTATCCCTTTGCTGTAAAGGTGGGCGGTATAGCTAGAATCAGGAGATGCGCCCTTGCGTGATGCAATAACCTGCTCCAACTCTGCGATAAAACTGACATCTGGTGCAGCGGCATCAGCCCAGCAGGTTTCGTTACCTAAGTGACACGTTGGGCCATTGGGGTGAGCGAGAGCCAGTACTGAATCTTGATCGCAATCAGCGCTGAGCTGAACGAGATTTAGTGTGTGGCCAGATGTTTCCCCTTTGGTCCAAAGACGCAGCTTTGAGCGGCTGAAAAAGGTAACGTGGCCCGTTTCAAGGGTGTGATGAATGGCATCACTGTTCATATACCCCTGCATTAAAACTTTGCCTGTAGACGCATCTTGCACGATGCAAGGAAGAAGGTTGTCCATTTTCTGCCAAGCCAATTGCTCAACGTTTTGCTTATTGATGATCATGTTTATCTCGTATTCGTATCAATTTAATGTTGTATAACTCGCTCGCGGGCTTTGCTACCGCTTAATCGCGAATAGCCACCTGCTGTTCGCGCAAATAGGCCTTTAACTCGGGTATTGGAATGATGCCTTTATGAAAGACTGACGCCGCTAATGCGCCGTCTACATCAGCCTGCTCAAACACATCTTTAAAGTGGACTTTTTCACCAGCACCACCTGAAGCGATCAACGGAACCGCGCAGTTTTCACGAATGGCGGTCAGTTGCGTAATATCATAACCTTGGCGCACACCGTCTTGATTCATGCAATTAAGTACAATTTCACCTGCACCGTGTTGCTGCACTTCTTTGACCCAATCAGCGGTTTGCCAACGAGTAATTTGCGTGCGGCTTTCGTCCCCTGTGTACTGGTGTACTTGGTACTTTCCTGTTTCTTCATTAAAGTAGCTATCAATACCGACCACCACGCACTGTTGCCCAAACGTATCGTGTAGCTCACGAATAAGGCTAGGGTTAGCAAGAGCAGGGGAGTTAATCGATATTTTATCTGCACCCATTTCAAGAATGCGTCCAGCGTCTTCAACAGACTTGATACCACCGGCAACGCAGAAAGGGATATCGATGACTTGCGCGATGCGAGTTACCCAGCTTTTGTCCACCACGCGTTGATCACTAGAAGCGGTAATATCGTAAAACACCAATTCATCAGCGCCTTGTTGGGCGTATAGCTCCGCCAGAGGAACGATTTCGCCAATGGTTTCATGATTACGAAACTTAACGCCTTTTACCACAAGACCATCACGAACATCTAAACAGGGAATAATGCGCCTAGCGAGCATAGAAAACCTTTTTTAATCAAAATATTTATACGAACAACAGACGCCTACTTTATGCAAGCAGGCGTCCTAATAGGGATTACTTAACGCGCTTCAGCCAACCATGAACATCTGGGGCTTTACCCCATTGAATATCATTTAATGCTTGGCGTAATTTCGCAGTTGTTGGGCCTGCTTCACCGCTACCGACTGTGTATTCTTTATCGTTATGAATAAAGGTGCCCACCGGCGTGAGTACAGCAGCTGTGCCCGAAAGTGCAGCTTCAACGCCAGGCTTAGCCGAGCGCTCAAGAAGCTCACTGACGGTGATGTCGCGCTCACTGATGGTCATGCCTAAGTCAGCCGCAAGGGTCAAAATAGTGCTACGAGTCACTCCATGTAAAAAAGTCGAGTCCAGACCTTTAGTGATGATCTCATTGCCATCAATCAGCAAGAAATTGGCCGCGCCAGTTTCCTGTACGTCGCCATTGGGGCAGAACAAGATTTGATCGGCGTTGTGCTCAACACGCGCTTTAGAAATCGGGCCTAGGGCGCTGGCATAGTTGCCACCGCTTTTAATCATGCCCATGTGCGGCGCACAGCGCATACCGGTTTCATCCAGTAGCAGGCGCAACGCTTTAGCGCCGCCAGTGAAATAATCACCTACTGGTGACAGTAATACGTATAACATCGAGGTCAGTGATGGCACTGCCGCTTTACCGATAGCAGGCTCGGTACCGAAATGTGTCGGGCGAATATACATCGAGCCTGGCGGCAACGGCACATCGTCAGCATATTTGGCCACAATATCCATGATCATTTGCGCGACTTGCGCTTCATCAACTTCAGGTAGCGACAAAAAGCGAGCACTTTGAGCAAAACGCTTTATGTTCTGATCCATACGAAAGACATGCACACTGCCATCTTCGTGTTTAAATGCTTTCAAACCTTCAAAACACGTACTTGAGTAGTGCAAAACATGGGCTGCAGGGTGCAGGCTAATGCTGTCTGAAGAAACTATTTGCGCTTTATTCCACTGATCATTTTCAAATGTAGTCAATGCCATTTCAGGCATAAAAACGGTACCAAATGCTGCCATTACTTTTTCCTAAATACAGGGGATCAGGGGTGACTCTGGTGTGTCCTTGCCATGATCGTTTACGGTTGAAGTTATTCAATTATTTAGTAAGCACGGCTCCAGTGCAATCACTTCGTCCCATACAATTGTTAAGGACTTTGTCTAGCTTGATTGTACCGGCGCTCTCACCGCGTAAAAAGGGGATAAATTAACTTTGCCAACACTCTATCGCTTGTTCGACGGTGAATTTTCCTTCAAGCAAGGCACGGCCAAGAATAACCCCGCTGACATGGGTTGGTTTAAGGACGGCGATATCATCCAAATTGCCAATGCCGCCCGATGCTTGCCATTCAATGGTCGGGAATTTCGCAGCCATTTCGCTATACAATTGATGGTTTGCACCTTGTAATGTGCCATCACGACTGATGTCAGTACATAGCACGTGCTTGGCCCCCACAGACAAAAAGTCTTCTAACAGCGCTTCTAATGACACGCCGGAGTTTTCTTGCCAGCCATGGGTAGCAATAAATTTATTACCTTGCTCGTCAATGTTGATATCAAGGGCGAGTACGATAGCTTCACTGCCATACTTAGTGACCCAACCTTTAACCAGCTCAGGCTCTTTCACCGCAAGTGAACCAATAACGACACGTTTAACGCCTAGCGCTAACAGTTGCGCGACGTCTTGTTCGCTACGAATGCCGCCGCCTGCTTGAAATTGCATGCGGCCAGTGGCCACCATGTCGCCAATCAGTTTTAGTTGGCGTTTGTTGGTGTCTTTCGCGCCAGTTAAATCCACTATGTGTAACCACTTAGCGCCTTGATCGGCATAGTTATTGACTACGTCAATGGGGTCCAGTTCGTATTGGGTTTTTTGCTCATAGTCGCCTTGATACAAACGAACCACAGAGCCTTCAATCAAATCTATTGCGGGTATAATCATAATTTGGTTTATAACTCGATAAAGTTTTTAAGAAGGGCGGCGCCCGCATCACTAGAACGTTCAGGGTGAAATTGCACCCCGAAAAAATTGTCTTTGTGCAGCGCAGCTGAAAACCCCATGCCATAGTCGGTTTGCGCGAGGGTATATTCACTCACAGCAACGGCAAAGCTATGTACAAAGTAAAAGTAACTGCCAGCATCGATGCCTTTGAATAAGGTGTTTTGCTCAACAGGGTTCACGGTGTTCCAGCCCATATGCGGTAAACGTAAATCACCCACCTGCATGCGTTTTACCTCACCGGGGATCATACCTAAACATGGGGTGCTATCCACTAGGCTTTCTTCAGAGCGTTCAACCATGAGTTGCATGCCTAGGCAAATGCCTAATACCGGTTGCGTTAGGCCCTGAATACAGGATTTTAGCTGTTTAACCTCAATGCTGGCCATAGCGGCGTTGGCACTGCCTACGCCGGGCAAAAACACTTTATCGGCTTTTTGAATGACCTGAACATCATCAGACACATCCACTTTTACCCCTAAGCGTTCAACGGCAAATTTTACCGATGAAATATTTGCGCAACCGGTGTTCACAATTACAATGTTCTGTTTGCTGCTAACTAAAGGTGCTGACGTACTCACTATAACGTTCCTTTACTGCTGGGTAGTGCTTCACCGTTTTTTTGAATCGCTTGGCGTAGTGCACGGCCAAACACTTTAAATAAGCTCTCGACTTGGTGATGAGCATTGCCTTCAGAGGTCGACAAATGCAGCGACAAGCCCATGGCTTGTGCAATTGAATAGAAGAAATGCGGCACCATTTCAGTCGCCATTTCGCCCACTGTGTCTCGGCTAAACTCGGCTTCAAATTTAAGGTGAGGGCGGTTTGATATATCTAAAATACACTCAGCGCGGCACTCATCCATCGGCAAAGCAAAGCCAAAGCGACCGATACCACGCTTATCACCTAAGGCTTTTTTCAATGCTTCACCAAGGGCTAGGGCGGTGTCTTCAACACTGTGGTGATCATCAATGTGCAAATCGCCGTCCACCCGTAGGTTCAGCTCAAAGCCACCGTGAGTGGCGATTTGATCAAGCATATGATCGAAAAAGCCAATGCCAGTTTCTATTGTCGATTTGGCCTGTGAGTCTAAATCGACCTTAACATGAATGTCTGTTTCTGAGGTTTTACGCACCACTTCAGCAATACGGCTTGATGCCAATAATTGCTTGGCAATCGCAGGCCAGTCTTTTGCGTCACGATCGTAGCGAATACCAACAATGCCCATGTTCTGGGCTAATTGGATGTCGGTCTCACGATCCCCAATGACAAACGAGCGCGTGAAATCAATTTTGCCTTGTTGAAGATAGTCTTTAACCAAACCTAAATTTGGTTTGCGGCAAGTACAATTATCTTCAGGAAAATGCGGGCATATCAATACGTCATCAAAGACGATCCCTTGACTGGCGAAAATATCCATCATTTTATTGTGCGGCAAGTCGAAATCGGCTTGAGGGAAGCTATCAGTACCCAAGCCATCTTGGTTTGACACCATGACTAAGCGAAATCCTGCATTTTGTAGTTGGGTTAACACCGGCATCACCATTGGTTCAAAAACCAGTTTTGCTAAGGTGTCTAACTGCTTATCGATAGGTGGCTCTTCAACCAAGGTACCGTCACGGTCGATGAATAAAATGGCTTGCTGACTTAGGCTCACGTTAGGCCTCCTGCGTAGAAGTTTGAAAGGTGAAAAAACGACTGATCTCGCTCAGCAATTGTTTATTCTGTTCTGGGCTGCCCACGGTGATGCGCAAGCAATTATCCAGGTTAACTTGTTTCGATTGATCACGTATTAGGATACCGCTGACAACCAAGTGATTCATCAATGCAGACTTTTGGGGTGTGCGAAAAAGAATAAAGTTGGCTTTGTCGTCACCGACCAGCTCAACGTCTGCAAATTTAGCCAGCGCGCTTTTAAGCAGGGCTTTTTCTTGATTGATCACGGCAACTTGTTGTTCGAGTGTCACCAACCCTTCGCTACTAAGCGCTTGAGCGGCAATTTGCGCCACAGGCTCTGGAATAGGATAGGGCGCAATGACCTTCATTAATGCTTGTATAATAGGCGCTTGGGCCAAAGTGAAACCGCAACGCAAACCGGCTAAAGCGAATGCTTTGGACAGGGTGCGTAAAATAGCGATATTCGGATAATTGCTTAGCTCTGCTGCCCAGCTGTTGTTTTTATCAAACTCGATATAGGCTTCATCAATGACCACGATGGCGCTGTCGGCAAAGTGTTCAATCACCTCTAGTAGCTGGTTTTTGTCAACACTGGTGCCGGTGGGGTTATTTGGCGAGCAAATAAATACCAGATTCACTTTGCCTTTAAAGGCCTTGATGGCATCAACGTTTAATGAAAAGTCATCATTTAACCCAGCGCGTTCAATACCCACATCACAGGTTTCTGCACTGATGGCATACATGCCGTAGGTCGGCGGGCAAATAAGCACGCTGTCTTTGCCTGGTGTACAAAAAGCGCGAATGAGTAATTCAATGCCTTCATCCGCACCTCGGCTAACCAGTAACTGCTCGGGCTGGACACCGGCGTAGGCGGCGTAAGCATCAATAACCGCTGGGGGCTGGCAATCAGGGTAGCGATTAAAACGCTCGGCATCGATAGTAAAGTCATTGGCGAATGGCGATTCGTTCGCGTTTAGCCAGACTTGCTGTTTGTTACCTGCACCTGAGAACAAGCGCCGCGCTGACTCATATGGCTTTAATCCTTTAATGTTGTCGTTTAACAACAAGTCGATAAGGTTATTCACGGGCTCAGCCATTATCTTGCTCCCGTTGATTTGCCAGGGTCTCTAAACGTAAGGCAACGGCTTGCTTGTGGGCATCTAGGCCTTCAGCTTGGGCTAAATCCATGATGGCACTGCCAATGTTTTGTAGGCCACTGGCGCTTAGTTCTTGCACCGTGTAACGGCGAATAAAGTCAGCTAAGCCTAAGCTTGAATAATTACGTGCATAGCCATAGGTGGGTAGCACGTGATTGGTTCCACTGGCGTAATCACCAGCTGATTCCGGCGACCATTGGCCAACGAAAATCGAGCCTGCATTTTTTAGCTTAGGCAAACAGGCGCGCGCGTTTTCAACTTGCACAATCAAATGCTCAGGTGCGTATTGGTTGCTAACATCAATGGCGCTGTCCAATGTATCAGTGAAAATATAGCGGCTGTGAGCCATGGCTTTGCGGGCAATGTCTTGGCGGCTAAGGGTGGCAAGTTGACGTTCAACTTCTCGCTGTGTGGCGCTGATCACGTCTTTTGAGTCACTGACCAAAATCGCTTGCGAGTCAGCGCCGTGTTCCGCTTGAGACAGTAAATCAGACGCGACGAACACAGGATCCGCCTTGCCATCGGCAATCACCAACACTTCTGATGGGCCTGCTGGCATATCAATCGCTGGGCCTGCAGGAATACGACTGACTTGCTGCTTGGCTTCGGTCACAAAACTGTTGCCTGGGCCAAAGATTTTGTCCACTTTGGTAATGGACTTAGTGCCTAAGGCAAGGGCGGCAATCGCTTGCGCTCCGCCCACTAAATACACTTCATTGATATCACATAAGCTGGCGGCGTAACGTATTTCGGCCGGCACCTCACCTTGCTTATTAGGCGGCGTACACAAGACCTTGCGTGGGCAGCCAGCGACTTGTGCGGTCGCACCTAACATCAGCACAGTAGAGATAAGCGGCGCACTGCCGCCAGGAATATACAAACCAACAGAATCTAGCGGGGCATGTTTTAATTCGCACACCACACCCGGCGCCGTTTCCACTTTTACATCACTTGGCTTTTGAGCACTGTGAAAGGCGTGGATATTGGCATATGCCGTATCAATGGCGGTTTTAACGTCATGGCTAATGTCATGCTTGGCGCGAGTCAGTTCACCCGTTGGCAAACTTAGCTCGCCCAGTTCAACGCCATCAAAGCGGCGGGTTAATTCACGTAGTGCGTTATCGCCGTTGTCGGCAACCTGCTGAATAATGTCAGCTACTGCACTGCTGAGCGCCTTGTTGTCCGCCATTGCTGGGCGGCTTAACAATGCCTGTTGTTGGCCTTCGTTTAGGCCCGACCATGTTTGCATTTTCGTTCGTCTCACTGACCAATAAAAGGTATTCGTACTGCTCGCTAACTTGCTCAATTACACAATGGGTAACTGAACCACTAGCCCATCATTTTTTCGATTGGCATCACCAATATAGAGCTACAGCCTAGGGCTTTAAGCTTTTCCATGGTTTCCCAGAAAAGGGTTTCCGAGCTCACCACATGCACAGCCACGGTGTCTTCACTGCCTGCTAATGGCAACACTGTGGGGCTACCAGAGCCTGGCAACAAGCTTTTCACTTGCTCTAGGTAGGTTTTAGGTGCGTGCAACATGATGTATTTGCTTTCTTTGGCCTGCATAACGCCATCGATACGTGGCAAGAAGCGGCTCACAAGTTGTGCTTTGGCTTCTGGTAATTCACCACCACGTTGTATAAGTACTGCTTTGGATTGGAAGATTTCTTCCTCTTCTTGCAATCCGTTTGCTTCAAGGGTTGCGCCGGTTGATACCAAGTCACAGATTGCATCGGCTACGCCTGCTCGCGGAGCCACTTCAACTGAGCCAGTCAACATAACTGCAGACGCATTCACGTTATTTTCTTTAAAGAAACGCTCGAGTAGGAAAGGGTAAGTGGTCGCGACTTTTTTCCCTTCAAGAGATTGAACACCTTGGTAGTTAAACTCGTTTGGTACTGCAATAGATAAGCGGCATCCACCGTAATCTAGGCGGCGCAGAGTTTTAAATTCGAATTTTTTACCTGATGCCTGACGCTCAAGCATTTTTTCTTCTAGCTCGTTTTCACCGATAAAGCCCAAATCAACTACGCCGTCCATGACTAGACCAGGGATGTCGTCATCACGCACACGTAGTAAATCGATAGGTAAGTTGGTCGCGTGAGCAATTAGCAAGCGGTCACGAATTTGCAGTTTAACGCCAATGGCTTTTAATAGCGCAATGCTGTCGTCGCTTAAGCGACCTGATTTTTGAATTGCGATACGTAATCTGTTGCTGTCACTCATAAGTTGCTTGTCCTATTATCATTTGCGTTAATTCATCTTATCGATGCTCACGAATTATATATTTTTCAATGCCTTAAATGAAAAACCCCCGGAAGTTTCCTTCCGAGGGCTAGTTAATCGTTACGCCGCAGGAAGGAATCAATAGACCTTCCAGCACCAACCTGAAAGGTTATGCTATATGATAGTGATGTTTTGCTGGCGTAATTGAGATAAACATTGTAATTCTTGGGCCGTGTTTCGACTGAGGGCGCAAACATTAGCTAATTGGCTTGCTTAATGCAATAGTAAATTTCTAACTTTTTACATCAATGTATTGTAAGAGCATTGAAAGACTGTTGCAAAGGGGATTGCAACAGGTTTTGTCACGTAAAACAGGTATAAGTTACTGCTAAAAAGCATAATTTAAATAACTGGGTCTAGCATCTGTGTGGTTATTTATTAACCTAGTCGATGTACATACAAATCCGGCGGGAACCAAGCGCCACCGCTAGGCTCTAAATGTTATGCTTGGTGCGGTTGATAATTGACGCAATTAATGAGCTGCTCGGTTAGTAACCAGTAAAGAACAGGTACGGCGATAACAATCGCTGCTTTTATTGGCTTTTGGTAGCTACGCTAAAACGGAGAGAACCATGTTGAACGACTTGCTGTTTTCTATTCTGCCTCGTGAGGGGAAGTCACCCATTGCCCGTGATGAACTCAAGGTCAAAAAAATTGATAAAAAGGGTGCTATCAAACAGATAGATGAAGAGGATGAAGCTTACCGACCTGACAAAGACGACCCCAGGGAAAAGAAACGCCAGCGACGCAATGCTACGCGTGACGCCCAAGATCCGCATGACGAACAACATCAGCGTGACGCACAGCTCCAGCACGTCGCCAAAAGCGAGGTGAAATCGCCTGAGCAGGCGCCTAAGGGGCAAGCTGCAAAAAACACAGAGTCTGATGATCCTAAATTTATTGATATAGAGGTATAACAAATGGCCACGGCAACATGTTGGCAGTGCGGCGTGCATCTGAGCAATATCATTACCCCTGTGTCTCGTCGCGAAGAGTGCAGCCAGTGTCATAGTGATATTCATGCTTGTACAATGTGTCAGCATTATGATGTCCACAATCGTACAGGCTGTAATGAAGAGCGTGCCGAGTTTATCGTGGATAAAGAGCGGGCCAACTTCTGTGAATATTATGCTTTGTCTAGCCGCGCTTTTGACGATACAAAACTCATCAAACAACGCCAGGCAAAAGCACAACTTGCAGCGCTGTTTGATGATGAAGAGTGTGACAGTGAGCACCGCGACTATCACGAACAAAAGCGTGATGATGCGGTCAATGTTGCGCAAAACCACACGCAAGCGCCCTTACAATCCCCTCATAGCGAAACACCGGCCCAAGCAGCAGAGCGCAAGTTGCGAGAACTGCTGAATCAATAGAAACGCTAGTCTTGTATGCATAATTTCGCCTTTTTAAAGGGATTATCCAATTCATTTTCTTCGTATTTTGACCTTTCGTTTACATTTTGTTTACCGCTCAATGTTTTAAATATTCATGTAAATTCAATGTCTTAGTTGCTTGTCGCCGCTAGCTTGAGTTAATTAGTACACAACTATTTGACAAATCACAAGCAGTACCTTAACTTATGTCTTATATAAGACATAATATTAGATTTAATTAGCGTCTATTTATTACCCGTAGCTTTTCACCTTAGGAATGAATGTATGTCACTCAGTCAGAGCAAAATGCCCAAAGTCGGATTCGGCCTTTGGAAAATCCCCCAAGATATCTGTGCCGATGCCGTTTATGAGGCCATTAAAGCAGGTTATCGCCATTTAGACAGCGCCTGTGATTACGGCAATGAAGTACAGGTAGGCGAGGGGATTAAGCGCGCCATCGACGAAGGCATCTGTACCCGTGAAGACTTATGGATCACGTCAAAATTATGGAATACGTATCATGCAAAAGAGCATGTGCAACAAGCAATCGAACGTTCTTTGTCAGATTTGCAATTAGACTATTTAGACTTGTATCTGATTCATTTCCCCATAGCTCAGCCGTTTGTCGCCTTTGATGATCGCTACCCACCTGAGTGGATCACAGACCCTAGTGCCGCTAATCCTAAGATGGAATTGGCGCCAGTACCTTTATTTGAAACATGGCACGCCATGGAGTCATTGGTTGAGAAGGGCTTAACCAAGGAAATCGGTGTATGTAACTACAACACAGGTTTGCTCAATGATTTGATGGCTTACGCTAAAATCAAGCCCGCTATGTTGCAAGTTGAGTCGCACCCATATTTGACGCAAGAACGTCTGATGAAATTGGCGAAGCAATACGACATCCAAGTGACTGCGTTCTCACCTCTTGGTGCTTTGTCATACCTTGAGCTTGATATGGCAGGGGCTGCTGAATCTGTTCTAGAGCAAAGTGTGGTCAAAGCAGCAGCACAACGTTTAGGCAAAACCGCAGCGCAAGTAGTGCTTCGTTGGGGCGTGCAGCGCGGCAATGCGATCATTCCAAAAACCTCTAAACCTGAGCGTCTAGTGGAAAACTTAGCCATTTTTGACTTCGAACTGTCGCAGCAAGAAATGGACGATATTAACGCACTTAACAGTAATCGTCGTTTTAACGATCCCGGCCATTTCTGTGAAGAAGCATTCAATACTTTTTATCCAATCTACGATTAGGGTGTAATCATGTCAGTACCAGCGATTAATTATGTTGACGTACCGCATCAACTAAAAAGCGGTGACTCGGTTTTTCCACGTGTTGTTTTAAACGACGGATCAGTCAAGTCTCTAGATGATTGTGCAGCGTGGATTGAGCAAAACAAAGCAGCACTTGAGGCTGAGCTAAAAGAGTCAGGGGCTATTTTGTTCAGAGGTTTTCCTCTTGATTCAGCGGAAACGTTTGACGAGTTTTCTAACGCCTTTGGGTACCCAAATTTCACCTACAAAGAGTCGTTGTCTAACGCTGTGCGCATTAACTTCACTGAGCGGGTATTCACCGCTAATGAAGCGCCTAAGCATGTAGAGATTTTCTTGCATCACGAAATGGCTCAAACGCCTATTTCACCGAGCAAAGTATTTTTCTTTTGTAAAACGGCTGCAGATGAAGGCGGAGCCACGCCAATTTGCCGCTCTGACCTGTTGTTTGCGGCGCTAAAAACGCAGCAACCTGTATTAGCCGCAGACTTCATCAACAAAGGCTTAAAGTACACCACGCACATGCCAAGTGAAAATGACGTTAATTCAGGCCAAGGTCGAAGCTGGAAGAGCACCCTAAGTGTTGAAAGCCAAGCGGAAGCGGAAGCCAAGCTTAAAGAGCTAGGTTATAGCTGGACGTGGACTGAAGATGGCGGTTTGCGTGCCACCACGCCAGTATTGCCTGCTGTGATAAAACTGGATAACGGTAAAGAGGTCTTTTACAACCAGCTTATTGCTGCATTTATGGGCTGGAAAGGCGTACGGGAAAACCCTTCAAGTGCCATTACTTTTGGCGATGGCAGTGCGATCCCAGTAGAAGGACTGCAATTAGCCACAGATTTAGCCAAAGATTACACCTTTGACCTGCCTTGGCAAGACGGTGACGTTGCGTTAGTTGATAACTACATGAGTATGCACGGACGCCGTTCGTACTCAGGTGAGCGCAAGCGTGAAGTGCTTGTTGCCTTGGCGATGAATTAATATCGCTAACGCATCGCCTCGTTAATACATCTTCACAGCCCGCCTTAATTTCAGGTAGCAACACATATGGAAAAAACACATATGGAAAGAATCAAAACATTGCTACCTGGCATTATGGTGGCGACAACTGTGGGCATGGCCGCGCTATTTTTAAGCGACCATTACGGCGCGCCCGCCATGTTATTTGCCTTATTGTTAGGCATCGCCATGTCTTTTTTGCATCAAGGCACCCAATGTAAAACCGGTATCGAATTTACCGCCAGTACTATTTTGCGTATTGGTGTTGCGCTACTTGGTCTGCGTATCGCCTTTGGTGACTTAATTGCATTAGGCTGGAAAACCGGCTTGTTATTGGTCGTGGCTATTATGAGCACAATTTTGCTTGGCATCGTATTAGCAAAAGCATTCGGCTTGCAAAAACGCTTTGGCGTGCTCACTGGCGGCGCAGTAGGGATTTGCGGTGCATCAGCGGCTATGGCTATTTCTGCAGTCTTACCTGACAGCAAAGACAAAGATCGCGACACGCTATTGACGATTATTGGTGTGACTGCACTATCGACTATGGCCATGGTGGTCTATCCGATTATCGCTGGTATGTTAGGGCTTGATGAAACCGCCACCAGTATTTTTCTAGGCGGCACTATTCATGATGTCGCTCAAGTCGTGGGCGCAGGTTACTCAGTGTCAGAACAAACTGGCGTGTTAGCAACACTGACGAAACTGGTACGTGTGGCATTATTGATGCCGGTCGTTGTGTGTATTTTGCTGGTCTTGAGGATGAATTTAGACAAAACTACTCATGCTAAAGCACCTGGTATTCCATTGTTTTTAATCGGTTTTGTTATTTTAATGAGCATCAACAGCATAGTAGCCTTGCCTGAGGCATTGACCAAAATATCTACTGATATCTCACGTTTTGCATTAGTCATCGCCATCGCAGCAATTGGTATGAAGTCCAACTTAAGCCAATTACTGACGGTAGGTTTCAAACCAATTTTATTGCTAATGCTAGAAACGGCATGGATTGCTGGCTTGATATTGGTATGCCTTCCTTATCTTTAAATTTTCTTAATGAGGTGATGTCATGAAACCAACACAGACCAAGCCTGAGTCTGCTTTTTCCTCTGTCGAACATTCGTCGGCAATTTCCAATGTTTCCCATACTAACTCTGATTCAAATACAGTTTCTGCAGGTGCTTCGTCTTTTGAGGCGCACGCAACAACGCCTATTAACAATGCGCATAGCGGTCTGTCCAGACGAAAGTTTCTACTGGGACTCGGCGTCGTTACCGGCGCACAAACCTTACTTGCGCCTTTACTTCCCTCGGGCATGATATCCAGCGCGTTCGCCCAAACCAATAGCCCATCCGCAATCATAGGTAAAAGTGCGGGGCTGGTGGTGCTCAATGACAGGCCAATTAATGCTGAAACCCCTGCCCATATGCTGGATGATAAAATCACCAGCGCCGAAAATATGTTCGTGCGTAACAATGGTATTCCGCCCAATGAAATTGATGTAAGCAATTGGGTACTCACCATAGAAGGTGAATCTGCCAAACAACGCAAACAATATAGTCTCGAGGATCTAAAACAGACATTTACGCATCATAGTTATCAAATAACATTAGAATGTGGCGGTAACGGGCGCGCGGAGTTCAACCCAGGTGCCAAGGGGAACCAGTGGACAACAGGGGCGGTAGCTTGCCCTAAATGGACAGGCGTACGCTTAGCGGATGTGCTCAAAGACGTTGGCATCAAAGACGATGCGGTATATATCGGTTATTACGGCAAAGACACGCACATCAGTGGTGACCCGAGCAAAGAAGCAATATCTCGCGGCGTGCCTATCGATAAAGCCCTTGAACAAGAAAACCTGATTGCTTGGGCGATGAACGATGCTGATATTCCAATTATGAACGGTCATCCACTGCGTTTAGTCATAGGAGGCTGGCCAGCATCCACCTCTGGTAAATGGCTTGAGCGTATTGTGATCCGTGACCAAGTGCATGACGGCGCGAAAATGGCGGCACCTGCTTATCGCGTGCCCTGTGAGCCGGTTGCGCCTGGCAGCAAAGTGGCCGCAGAGGACATGTGTATTATTCATGCCATGCCTGTTAAATCACTTATTACCTTTCCTAAATCAGGAGAAAGCCATAAGCAATCCCAAACCTTTGCGGTGCGCGGGCACGCATGGGCTGGGGATAAAGTGGTCAGCGAGGTGCATATCTCTGTCGACTTTGGCCAAACATGGCAACAAGCCAAGATTGAAAAACCGGTGAATCGCAATGCATGGCAACACTGGCAAAGTGAGCTGAACTTTCCTGCTAAAGGCTATTTTGAGGTCTGGGCTAGGGCCACTGATAGTGATGGAATAAGCCAACCCATGATATTGCCGGGCTGGAACCCGAAAGGATATTTAAACAATGCCTGCCATCGTGTTGCTGTGCAAGTGGTATAACCATGAGCACTTTAAACGGTAGACTAAATGGGCTTAAAAGGCTGATGCTGTTAGGCGTATGCGCGCTGGCAAGTGGATTAACTAGCGCAGCTGATGTAACACCTTCAGCCAGCAAGAACGGCGAAATAGACCCTAGTTCAGGTTTTATCATCAAGCCCGGCTTTGAAATGGTGCGGGCCCATTGTACCGCTTGTCATTCGGCCAAATTGGTGACGCAAAATCACATGAGCCGTGAACGCTGGTTGAGTACTATTCGCTGGATGCAGAAAACCCAAAACCTTTGGCCTTTGCCCCAAGAGGAAAAAATACTCGATTATTTGAGTGCTAACTATGGCGAGCGATCCATGGGGCGACGAGCGCCATTGCCACAGCACTTAATGCCGAAAAAGGTGAAATAGGCTAGTGTAAGTACAAACGAGTTAGCCTAGCCATTGCTAGGCTTTTTTATGCCTTACCTACGTTAGCTCGATAAAAATCTATTCCTCTGGCGTTACCGAGCAAGGTAATTCATAAACCAACTCTTTTACACTGTTCGGGATGCTGCGATAGCCATTATCGATCTTTAACCTTGCAGCCATGGTCTGTTCGAACAACATAAAGTGTCGCAGTAAGCAGGTGTCGAGATCGTCTGTTTCGTCAGACCAAGTTTCCTTTAGAAACGGCGTTAGGGATGCTGCGGCATGGGAATACATTACAATCTGCCACTTTAAATCCCACATGCGAATATGTGCTTCAGGGAAAGCGGTATTGTGAGCGCTTACCAGCCCTTCCACAAAACTTTCAATATCGTCGCTACTGCCAATGAAGTAGTCGAGCAGGGCATCTTCTTGGCGCACGGCATCCGCCATTAACTGAACAGGACGTTTAAATACCAACATATATGCCAGCATACGCTTAGCAAATTCGAACAGCTGCACGTTAGCCGGGACTGTTTTAGACATTTTTTGGTAGACCACAGCCACATACCGAACAATAAATTCATGCAGTTCGTCACTGATTGCGTGCCAGATTTCTTCTTTGCTGCCGAAATGATGACGTATCAGACTATGAGACACCCCGGCTTTATCACTGATGTTTCGCAAAGAAACACGCTCAAATCCGAGCTCACAGAACAATTCAGCCGCGGCTTCTAATATGTCTGATTTGGTTTGCTCTGCATCTTCGGCGCTTCTACGCCCTTGCTTTTTTACGTTCATTTTTACTCTTTCACCCTTTTGCTGGCGGTGTTGTAACAGATATTTACGCTGTTTAAAATTTTTAATGTACCGGTAGGTCAATAAATATTGATTTTAGCAATAAATTAAATATACTGCACGACTGTATAGTATTTTGCTATACGACTGGGCAATAAAGATGAGATAAGTGAAATGCTAAGTAGAAATGTCAGTCGCGTATTAGGCTCGCTAGGAGTTATCTTGCTGGTCAGTGTCGGCGTAACTGGGTGCAACAATGTTAACTCTCAAGAAGTGAGCCGTGTTATTAAGCCAGTAAAGTTGACTATGGTGCCAGACCTTAGCCGTCAGCATGTTGACAGCTTTATCGGTAAACTGGATGCCACAGAGCGTGCGGTGTTGTCATTCAACGTAGCCGGTGAAATTGCATCGGTCATGCCACGCATGGGCAAGCAGGTCAAAAAAGGCGAGTTACTGGCAGCGTTAGACCCAACGGATTACCAACTCGCTTTGGACACTCGCCAAGCAGAGTTTGATTTGGCTGAAACACAGTATTTAAGAGCCAAAGCATTGATCAAAGACACCCTTATTAGTAAAGACGTATTCGATCAAACAGAAACCAATTACAAGGTGGCTAAGGCTCAGCTCGCCCAAGCTAAGACAGACTTAACCTACACTAAAATTATTGCGCCATTTGATGGCACAGTGTCATTAACTAACGCCGAATCTCATCAGGTGGTGGCGGCTAATCAACCAGTGATGAAAGTACTAAACAACACCGTGATGGATGTGGTCTTTACCGTTCCCGTCAGTTTTGTTTCAAACTATGGCGTGCAGGCGATTAGCCAATCGAGCGTATGGGTGACGATGGACTCAGCCCGTGAACAGCAAATACCCGCTCAATTTAAAGAAATTTCCACCCAGCCAAATACTGATACCAATTCTTACACTGCGCGCGTGACGGTGCGCCGCCCTGCTGATGTGACCTTGTTGTCAGGCATGAGTGGCCAAGTACATGTGGCTAACCCAGAGAATAAACGTCAATTCACTTTGCCCAGAACTGCGTGGATCAGCAAAGAAGATGGAAAAGGTCACGTTTGGAAATTCGAGCCAAATGAAAAACGTGTGATGAAAACAGCCGTGCTATTAGATGACAATGGTTTTATTCATAGCGGGTTGCAACAAGGTGATCTCGTGGTTGAAACCGGCATTCACGGTCTTGAAGAGGGTCAGCTTGTTAAGCCGTGGGTAGAAGAGGACGGAATTTGATGAATTGTACAAAATGTAGTTTGGTTTTTATGGGCGCGATCATGCTGCAAGCGTGTTCGCCGAATATAGAACACCGCAGTAAACCGCCTCTTATTTTAGATACCATTACTGTACCCGCACCTATTGAAACCCAATTTCGTGCATTCAATGGTCAGGTTATTGCCCCTGAGCTCACACCGCTATCGTTTCGTCTAGAAGGCGAAATTCTAGATGTATTGGTACAAGAAGGGGATGAGGTCAAAAAAGGTCAAGTATTGGCGATTTTGGATGACAGTAAACGCAAAGAAACGTTGAATGACGCCCAAGCAAAACTTGATTTAGTTGCACGTCAATTAGCACGGGGTAAGGAGCTAAGAGAGAGGGAAATGCTATCTTCCTCGGAACTCGACGAGCTCAAGGCAAACTACAAACTTGCACTAGCGAATGCCAAACTGGCCGAAGTACAACTTGGCTACACCCGCATCAAAGCCCCGGTAGATGGTATTATCTCGCAAGTATCAAAACAAGATTTTGAGCGCACAGCCGCGGGCGAAACGGTCGTCAGTATCTATCAGAGCAAAGATGTATACGTTGAAATTTCAGTGTCTGACACCGTATTGACGCGCTTGAAACCATTATTGAGCGTACCAAATTATCGGCCTGTCGCGCATTTCAATGGCTACGAAGGGAATTACCCACTCGATTACCTTGAGCACACCAGTGAGCTAAACCCTGAATCTCAGACCTATCAATTTTGGCTACGTATGCCTCAAGTTACCCCTAAAATTTTACCCGGTACTAACGTGCGCGTCAGTGTTGACATGATCAAAGCGCAGATGTCGATGCTACATGGCTATGCCTTACCAGTGACCGCGCTTGACGCAGCTAGCGAGCGTGGGCAATTCAAAGTATGGAAAATTCAAGACGGGGCAGTAACAGCATTCCCGGTTGAGGTTAGTCAGGTTAAATCCAACGGTGTAATTGTTACCAGCGGTGTGCGTGAGGGCGATGTGATTGCCAACTCGAATTTAAGAAAATTAAGACAGGGTATGACGATCCCAGGAGCCGTAAAGTGAATATCGCCGAATACTCGATTAAACACAAAGTCATTAGCTGGCTGTTTCTGACGATTTTAACCTTAGGCGGCTTGTCAGCCTTCTACGGCTTAGGCCGTTTGGAAGACCCTGCATTCACGCTAAAAGACGCCTTGATTATTGCGACTTACCCTGGTGCAACACCGCAAGAAGTCGAAGAGGAGCTGACCTATCCACTAGAGCGTGAAATTCGCCAATTACCCTATATCGATACTATTACCTCGATTTCTTCTGCTGGTATGTCTCAACTCAAAGTCAGTATGAAGTCCATATATGGACCCGAAAGCCTGCCGCAAATTTGGGATGAAATGCGTCGTAAGATAAACGATGTTCAGCCAACGCTTCCCGCAGGCGTGAGCTCTTTGCAGATCCTTGATGATTTTGGTGACGTGTTCGGCATTATGATCATGATCACCGGCGACGGATACGACGCAGTTGAACTTAAGCGCTACGCGGATCAACTACGACGGGAATTAGAGTTGGTGCAAGGCGTTGGTAAGGTGGCAATCTCTGGCGATCAAACCGAGCAGCTTTTTGTCGAATTGTCCCTAGAGCGTTTAGCGTCACTTAACTTAGACATGAGCACGGTCACTGGTTTACTTAATCAGCAAAATAGCGTGCAGCAATCTGGCCAAATCATGGTCAATGGTCAGTCGCTTATCATCCGACCTAGTGGCACATTAAGTTCAGTAGAAGAGCTTGAAAACCTCATTATTCATGGCCGAGACACAGGTAACCTTATTCGTTTGAAAGATGTGGCGAAAGTGTCACGGGGCATTGCCGAGCGCCCAAATAATGTGGTGACGTTCAATGGTAGCCAAGCAATAAGCTTAGGAATTTCATTTTCCCCAGGGGTAAATGTGGTTGAAATCGGTAAACATATCGAGCAAGAGTTTGAAGCATTGCAAAGTATTAAACCGGCCGGAGTGGAGCTAGATTATTTCTATAATCAAGCGATAGAGGTTGATAAATCCGTCAGTGATTTTGTGATAAGTCTGGCACAGGCGGTAGGTATTGTGATTGTCGTCCTCTTGTTTGCCATGGGCCTGCGCAGCGGGATCATAATCGGTACCGTGTTGCTGTTAACGGTTTTTGGTACGTTCATGCTTATGAACTACAACGAGATTGAGCTACATCGTATCTCTCTTGGTGCATTGATTATTGCCCTGGGCATGCTGGTGGATAACGCCATCGTCGTTGTTGAAGGTATATTGGTAGGGCTCAAAAAAGGTCGTACCCGATTGCAAGCTTCAAAGGATATCGTCACGCAAACACAGTGGCCTTTGCTTGGGGCTACCGTTATCGCTATAGCTGCATTTGCGCCCATTGGGTTGTCAAAAGATGCCACCGGTGAGTTTATGGGATCGCTGTTTTGGGTATTGTGTTATTCGCTATTTTTAAGCTGGATAACCGCGCTGACCCTAACGCCATTTTTAGCCAATCTACTGCTTAAAGAAAAGCCACAAAGTACTGATGGCAGTCAGAATGACGACGAAGAAGACGATGCTTACAAAGGGGCATTGTTTGTTGTTTTTGGCTCGATGCTGAGATTTGCCCTGCGTTTTCGTTGGACCACGGTCGCATCTATGGTCGTGTTATTAGTGGTGGCTGTGATTGGTTTTGGCAACGTGAAGCAATCGTTCTTTCCTGCTTCTAGCACGCCTATGTTTCATGTTGATGTGTGGATGCCACAAGGGACTGATATTCAGCAAACGATTAAACAGAGCGCTGAGGTAGAAGCGTATTTGGGGTCTTTGGAGCATGTTGATTTTGTTGCCTCCACTGTAGGCCAAGGTATGCAGCGCTTTATGTTGACCTATCAGCCCGAGCAAAGTTACGCGGCGTTTGCGCAAATGACCGTGCGCGTTGACACCCGGGAAAACATGTTTTTACTACTAGATGGTTTGGAAGCTGACTTGAATAAAAACTTTGCGCATCCCACCTTTCGCCTAAGGGTTATGGAATTTGGTCCCACGCCAGGGTCGAAGATCGAAGCAAGGATCACAGGCTCAGATCCAGACATATTACGTTCACTTGCCGTACAAATAGAGGATGAGTTTAATGCCGATCCTGGTGCGCGAAATATTCGTCATGACTGGCGCGAACGTACCAAAGAGCTGGTGCCTCAGTTTAATGAATCGAAAGCACGGCGGTTGGGCATTTCTAAGCAAGACTTATCAAGTACTTTGCAAATGGCATTTGGTGGTAACACCATAGGTATTATTCGTGATGGTACGCATATGTTGCCTGTGATCACACGTTTACCGGAAGAAGAGAGGGTGGATTTTGAATCTTTAGAGAATCTAAATATTTGGAGCCCTACCTTGCAAACATACATACCCATCGAGCAAATTATTGATGGTGTAAAAATGGAGTGGATCGATCCGCTTATTTTACGCCGAGATAGGAAGCGTACCTTAACCGTTATGGCTGATCACGATGTGTTGGGGGATGAAACCGCAGCGTCTTTGTTTGCCCGTCTACGCCCTAAGGTTGAGGAAATAACATTACCTGAAGGCTATGAGTTATCGTGGGGAGGAGAGTACGAGTCCACCAATGATGCTCAAGCGGCGATGTTTTCGTCTTTACCTTTGGGGGCATTGGTGATGTTTATCATTACTGTCTTTTTGTTCAATTCAGTGCGTAAACCGCTGGTCATTTGGTTTACCGTGCCTTTGGCTATCATAGGCGTGTCTATGGGGTTACTGGCCACAGGTTTACCCTTTAGCTTTACTGCCTTGCTTGGCTTACTTAGCCTGAGCGGGATGATTTTGAAAAATGGCATTGTATTGATGGACCAGATAAACATAGAACTTGCCACAGGCAAGGATGCGTATAAGGCGGTGGTGGACAGTGCACTTAGTCGTGTACGACCCGTCAGTATGGCCGCCATGACGACCATTTTAGGCATGGTGCCACTGATGTTTGATCCTTTCTTTGGCTCTATGGCAATTACTATTATGGCGGGTCTGGGCTTTGCGACGGTATTAACCCTTATTGTGGTGCCAGTGTTATTTTCTATATTTTATAAAGTGAAACCCGGTACCGCGTAAATTCATGAGGAAATTTTTTTCACGGCGTTAATAACATCACTTAGCAGCCTGACTAGGCACATTAGGCCCTGCATTTGTAGGGCTTTTTTTTTCTGCGTACAGCGCACCCTAGTTGGCATGTAAGTGATTTAAAATATCGCAGTTCTTTATCTGGCTGTGTTGACAGCTGTCGGCTAATGCTTGCAGGTTTTTTTCCAGTTGTTGCAATTCATATTGGGCAACGCGGATTTGCTCTAATTGCTGGGCAATTAATGCGTCTACCTCTGCACAGGGGGCATTGCCATCACTTTGCACAGCCACCAATCTTTTTATGTCAGCCAGAGGCATGCGCAACTCTTTGCAGCGACGAATAAAATTCAGTGAAGACACATCAGTTTGCTGATAGTAGCGGTAGCCGTTTTCCCCACGTTTTGCCTCGGGTAGCAGCCCAATGTCTTCATAATAGCGGATTGTTTTGGCGCTGACGTTCGTGACTTGCGCTAATTGTTTAATTTGCATGGTTGACCTTCCTGTTACTGGAACCCTTATTCTACGCTTACTAATACGCAATTCAATGGGAGTCATATGAGTGAATGTTGTGGTGTGAACGCCCAAGACAAAGAACAACGAACGTTGCTATGGACTGTACTAGGTCTCAATGGTGCTATGTTCTTCGTAGAATTTATTGCCGGTTGGGTAGGGCAATCAAGTGGCTTAATGGCAGACTCGTTAGACATGTTAGCGGATGCCATGGTGTACATGGTTGGGCTTTACGCTGTAGGTAAGGCCATTGAGTACAAAGCAAAAGCGGCACTGTTCAACGGCAGCCTGCAGCTGGTGTTAGCTGGCTTGATTTTATTTGATGTCATCAGGCGCTTGATATATGGCAGTGCGCCACAAAGCAATATCATGTTGTGGATTTCGCTGTTGGCCTTAGCCGTAAATTTATTTTGCTTCGTGTTACTTTCTCGCTACCGAACGGGTGACATTAACATGCGTGCTAGTTGGATATGCTCGCGCAATGATATGATAGCCAATGTGGGTGTGATTGTGTCTGCTGGGCTGGTGGTGTGGTTAGATTCGTCAATCCCGGATTTAGTCATAGGGACCATCATTGCTTTAGTGATTGTTCAATCTTCATGGAAGATTGTCGCTGAGGCGAGGGGTTTAATAGCCGCAGCGCCGCAAGATCATCATTGTTCGCTGAAATCTGATGAGATGGTAAACAAGCAAGAGACTAAAGACCAAGCGCCGAGTAAGCCTAAGTCTTCCTGTTGTCACTAGTAAGCAGCGTAGAATGACTAGCGCTAGTCAGCAGTAATAACTTCACAGATGCAGTATCAAAAAAACAGCAATAAAAAAGCGACGGCAAGTTCGTCGCTTTCATTCGCTTTTAGGGTAAAAGCCTGAATATATTAATCGTGATTTGCGCGAATATGGCCCTGACTCGAGTCAGTCCAATGACCTTCAGACAGTGACAATATAACAGCATCCACTTCATTAAGAAGCTCAACTGATTCAGCGGTAAAACAACCACCTATCACCACCAAGCTTTGATCTTCAAGCTCACCTAGTTTGGTCAGTGCTTTTTGTACTAAACTGCTTTTCACCATGTTTTTACGATCGTGGGGGAAAGTGATTAACGTGCAAGAGTCTTCAAGATGTGACTCACAACCTAAGGCTAACTTTCGGTATTCGGTTGGTACGCGTTCTTTTACTAAGTAAGATTCTAAATGCTTTTGAATGTGAAATTTCATAATTAACTAATAGATTATCAATAAAAAGTAACAATATGGCTCGCCATATCAATTTACGTGTTATGCACCCACAGATTAAACCGCGAGCAAAACACAGCTTAAAGCTAACTACTTGAATTTTATCGGCTAATGGCTCATCTACATAATAAGTAAAAACCGATTATAAATAAACTTACCCCAGTGGCAAATGGAATAAAAGGATTGTTTTAAATTTGTGCGTTTTTCTTGATCGCGGACATAAAAAAGGGCGCCACTAAGGCGCCCTAAACACACACTAACTCTCAGGGAAAGGTTAGACGTTTACGGTTAGAAATTTGCACGTAATTGAACACCGAAATAACGGTCTGCATCACGCGGAATTTGATAACGGAAGTTATCGCCACTGTAAGTAGTGACAAAGCTCTTATCAGTTAAGTTTTTACCGATTAAGCTGATGCGATATGCATCGTCGTCAAACGAGAACGCCAAGCTTGCGTTTAAGATGCCGTAATCTGGCAACAGGTCTACTGCTGTGGCGGTGCCACCTGGGGCACCTGCGTACATTTCGTCGGTGTATACATATGAGCTGTTGAGGATAACGTTCATGTTATCAAGCTCCCATAAGTATTCGCCTGTCACTGAGTACTTAAGGTCAGGTGAGAAAGGTAAGTCAGCACCAGAGCGACCAGTACAATTTGCATCAGTCACTGGGCATTTGAACTCATCAACTTCAGCATCAACTTTAGACAAGCCGCCGGTTAGCGTGAAGTCGTCTGTTACCTGCCACATCAAATCAAACTCGATACCTTGAGTAATCACCGAGCCCGCGTTTGTTAAACGGGTAATGGTGACACCATCAAGTAATTCAGAGTTATTCGCTTGGAAACCATCGATGTTAGTTCTGAAAATAGCCGCGTTGAAAATTAAATCGTTGCTTGCGTATTTATAACCTAGCTCGAAAGCATCAGATGTTTCTTTATCAATGGGCAGTGCATCAGCATCGGCCATGTTGTAGAACACGTTAAACGCTGGGCCTTTATAACCTTGCGAGAAAGTGAAATATGCCATACTGCTGTCAGTTAAGTCGTACTGCACACCAATTTTACCTGATACATTCGTTTCGTCAGTTTCACCTTGATAGTTGGTTTCAAAGCTACGTACGCCCACACCTGTGCGCTTGTATTCATCGTTACTGCGACGGTCGTGTGAGTAACTCACCTCATCATCTGTATAACGAATACCGAACAATAAACGTAAGTCGTCATTAATGTGATATTTACCGTCAGCGAACAATGCCCAGTTATCGAATTGGGTGCGCATAAAGGCAGTAGCACTGACGATGTCGTTAGCATTGCAGCTTAAATTTTCATCGGCGATAAATTGATTAATCTGTGCTTCAGAAGGATCAGCTACGCCAAGGCTTTCGGTCAGGTATGTGCCAATAGCCGCTGGGAATTGACCACCGTTATTTTGACAGCTGGCGTCACGGGTAAAGTTACGCTCAGATTTTTGTGTCCACCAGAATGCACCTAATTGATAGTCAAAATCACCGCCAATAGGAGAGGCTATACGAAACTCTTGAGAGGTTTGTTTCCAGTTTTGTACACCCGTATCGTGAAGCTGAAATCCAACGCCACCGTCCGGCACGCTACCAAAGTTAACAGGCAAAGGAATAGAGCCCGTGGTTGAGGTGAAATCACCTTCGCGAAACTCGGTGTTATCCCAGCTACGGTGAGCTGTGATTGAAGTAAATTCGTGATCGCCAATCATTTTATCTACTTGCACTGAGAAACCAGTGGTTTCATCTATGGTGCGAGTTTCAAAGTCATGGTCAATTTTACGTTGCTCTAAATCGAGGTCGCCATTGCCTGTGCTGTCAGGGGCCGCGTCAGAGGAAACATAACGGTTGCTTGGTGCAAGTTCTAAATCTGCACAGCAATTGTCATTCGATTTTACGTTTTCAAAAATGAACAGGATGTCGGTATCGTTAGCGGCGGTAATGTCTAACATACCGCGGATACCTTCCTTGTCGTAGCCGTTGGTTGTTTCGTTGTTATACACATTGTCGATGTAGCCGTCGAACTGTGATTTAAGTACCGTCAAACTACCGTTAACGTTATCGCTCAATGCACCTGTTACACTGGTTTTCAAACGGTATTCGTTGTCCTGAAATAAAGTCACTTCGGCCGTGCCGCCAAATTCATCAGATGGGCGCTTGGTGGTAATGTTAACCACACCAGCTGACGCATTTTTTCCAAATAAAGTGCCTTGAGGGCCGCGTAGTACTTCGATACGTTGTAAGTCATATAAATCAACGAATGCCTGCCCAGAACGGCCTAGTACCACACCATCAACCACGGTAGATACACTTGGCTCTGCCGCCACACTGAATGAAATAGTACCGATACCACGTACTGTGATTGCTGAGTTACGGTTGGTGTTACCTTTACGAAAGCTAACTGAAGGCACCAAAGCTTGTAAGCCTTCAATGTTTGCAGAGAACGCCGAGTTAATTTGATCTTCACGTAACACTGATACAGCAACAGGCACTTCGTTGAGGTTTTCTACGCGTTTTTGCGACGTAACAGTGATCTTTTCCATTAGGCCTTTATCTTCTGCCGGCACAGCTTCTTGTGCGTTGGCGGCGAAGCCGATTGTCATGCACGTACCGATAGCGAGTGCGCGCGTGATACCTGAGTGTAGTGTGCTAGGTCTTAGTAACATGGTGTTCTCCACGATATTGTTTTAGGGGCAAGTCCAATGTTCATTTGCAGCGTGTCCAGGTTGCAGAATGTCAGTGTGTTGGTAGTTGGCTTACCGTTCTTCATTTAATATTTCATTTCATCAACAGCATGAAATGCTCATTGTGCTGACGCATAGGGCATCTTGTGTCAAACATTAGATGTCTTATATAAGACAAAAGATAGGCAAAATTTAACCATAAAGTTAACTAATTGCAATCTTTTTGTTAAATCTATTTTGTTGATTGAGGGGCTTTGAAGAATAAGCTTGTAGCCCAATAAAAATGGGCTTTATAAGTGTTATTAGAAAGGTTTTTACGTCTTACTTATAGTGGCTATAAATACAATTGATACATTTTCGTAACAGGTTAGCTAGCGTTTGTAGCACATTGCGCCACTGAGGTTTCCAGCAACGTGAGCCAATCATCGCCGTAATTATCTTTAAACCACTGACGCATATTTTTTGAAGCATCTTTGAAAGCTTGTTTTTCGTTTGGAGACGGGCGATAAACCGTACCACCTGCTTTTTCAAACAACGTGTATGAGTTGGCTTCTTGATTAAATACCAAATCATTTGCTGCTTTTTGCTGGCGTACAAAACCTTGTTCAATAATGCCTTGAATATCTTTAGGTAATGATTGCCAAACGGGCTCAGAGAACCACCATAGCGCCGCCATATACGAATGCCCATCCAGCACTATGTATTTTAAATGCTCTTCTAATTTAGCCCCAATAATATCTTGAATACCGTTTTTACTGCCCTCTACCACGCCTGTTGCCAGTGCAGTGTAGAGCTCAGCCCATGAAACCGGCGTCGGGTTTGCGCTCAATTGCCGTACAAGCTCTTGCTGTATTTTAGCCGGCGTAGTGCGTATTTTTTGTCCGATTAAATCTCTTGGATGATGAATGGCTTTGCTGGTGGTAGCGAAATTACGCCAGCCGCCAGTGTTGGTCACACCCATTAGGCGAATTTGCAGGTTTCGGTCTAAAACGGTGCTGCGCATTTTGCTTAAAATAGGCCCGTCGAGCACGCACTGGGCTTGCTTGTCGTTATCAAAAACATAGGGTAAATCGAGTACTTGAGCAGGCGCGAAAAAATTTCCTGTGCCGCCTGCCGTGGTAGGAAACATTTCAAGCACGCCCTTTTGTAAGTTACCAATACACTCAGGCACGCCGCCACAAAACTGGCCCGAGGAATAAAGCTGAACTTGTACTCGGCCTTCACTTGCTTGTTCTACGTATTCTTTAAACGCCAGTAAACCCACATAATCTTCATCTTGAGTCGATGCTTGAATAGACGCCTTGATGATAAATTCAGCGCGATCAGAATTGGCGTTAATAATACCCACCATACTGGCCACCGCAATGACGGCATAAACAGTAAGAAGCACAATGCGTTTTGTATTCATATCAAGCAAACCCAAACAGACGAGGTAAGGTCATAGTGACCGCAGGGAAATAGGTAATAATAAAAATCACCAAGGCTTCAACTGCTAAAAATGGCAGCATTTCGTAGGCAATATTTTCGGTTTTTTCGCCGGATACGGACGCAGCCACAAATAGCACCAAGCCCATAGGGGGGGTTGCTAAGCCAACCGTTAAGTTCACGCACATGATTACCGCAAAATGCAGAGGGTCGATGCCTAGCGAGATAAAAATAGGCGCTAGCACAGGGCCTAGGATCAAAATTGCAGGGCCTGCATCTAAAAACATTCCGATGGCGAATAAGAATAAGTTAATGATCAGCAGCAACAACAAGACGTTGTCGGTTATGCCGACGATTTGTTCGGCTAACATATCAGCCATACCGGACACGGTAATGATCCAAGCGAAGGTTACCGCCGAGCCGACCAGTAATAAAATTGTTCCTGATTGCACGGCTGCGTTAACGAGTATGTGCGGCAGCTTGTGGAATTTAAGGGTGTTGGTCACAAATAAGGTAACGATCAGTGCATAACCCGCTGCTGCTGCGGCCGCTTCTGTTGGGGTGAATACACCTAATACGATCCCGCCAAGTAAAATAACGGGGGTGAGTAAGGGTAAAAAAGACGATTTAAGGGCACTGCCACGCTCGTACCAAGTCGCTTTTTGATTTGCTACTGGGTAGTTACGTTTTTTGGAAATTCGGCTGGTGACTATCATCAAACCAGCACAAATTAATAGGCCCGGGGTAATGCCTGCTAAGAACATGCCCGCCACAGATACGTTCATGATAAATGCGTACAAGATCATGATCCCTGAGGGGGGAATAATCGGGCCGATAACAGAAGAAGCGGCCGTTACTGCAGCGGCAAAGCGTCTGCTGTAGCCGTTTTCTTCCATAGCGGGGATAAGCATTTTACCTAACGCAGAGGTGTCGGCGACCGCTGAGCCTGATAGCCCCGCGAAAAGCACTGACGATAAAATATTCACTTGTGCTAAGCCGCCTCTGTAATGCCCTATTAAGGTTTGGCTAAAGCGCACAATAGACTGGGTGATCCCGCCTTGATTCATCAGCTCACCAGCTAAGATGAAAAACGGTACCGCCATCAAAGGGAACGAATTCATCCCTGAGTACAAACGGGTTAACAACGCTGAGAAAAAAACCTCGTTACCGTCAAGCATTAAACTGACGCCAGGACCAATTAACAAGGCAAATACCACTGGCGTGCCAGCAGTGAGCAATAGAATGAAAACCCAAAAATAACTGATAGACATATTATTCTACTTCCATGGGGGGAATCGTTTGCGCAGTGAGATAAGCACGAGCAAAGAGTTGTTTGATCAGGTTTTCGATACCCACTAAAAACAGGGCCGCAAACATTAACGGTGCGCAGGCATAAAAGTAAGCAAGCTTGACGGGCATGGACGAGGCATATATTTCAAAACCACCTTGGAAAAATGCCACGCTTTGTTTGAAAAACACTGCGCTTATCATAATCACTAAGAGGGTGATTATAATTTCTGACATTCTGCGTAAGCCTTTGGGAAGGGCGTCGGCAAACATCTCGATAGACACGTTTAAATTTTCACGATAAGCCCAAGGGGCAACTAAACACGTGACCCATACCATCAAGTATTTCGCGAGCTCTTCGGTCCATGCTAGGGAATCGTTTAACACATAACGGTAGAACACTTGAGCTAAAATCATCAGCAACATAGCGCTTAACAGCACGCCCGCAATATTTTTGCCAAGGGTGCTGATGGCATAATTGACCTTACCTAGCGGGCGATTAATGGCTAAAAACCCGCGACTGACAGTATTTTGCATGAGGTGTTCTCCGACTGCGCTTAAGGGCTATTTGGGCCAGTAATGGCTAATTTGCGGTTGCTTATCAGTCAACTCGTCCGTGTGTTCAACATCTGGCCCAAGTGGTATGCGCTTGCCCTTAGGTACGAACACGGCCATTTCTTGAGCGCCAAGGGTTAGGTTATAAACCTTGCCACCTTGGTAGGTTTGTTCACTTGGGAAGCGTTGCCATTCACCTTCGGGTAAGTAGAACTCTACTTCTCCGCCGGGTTTTAAGCAGGGAGCCACTAACATGTCATCACCGAACATAAACTGCGATTCAAGCGCTGCCGCAACACGATCTTTGGGAAAGGCCAATGGCATCGCGCGCATCAAGGGTACACTTGTACTGCTTGCTTGTTGCATGGCGTTGTAAATATACGGTAGTAAGCGATAACGTAGCACCAATGCTTGGTTTACTGCATCTTCTGCTTCAGGGCCATAGCTCCAAGGTTCACGCTGACCTATGCCGTGTAAACGCATATGAGCGCTGAATACGGCGGCTTGTGACCAACGAATAAAGAGCTCTTGATCTCGGGTGTCTTTGAAGAACCCGCCAATATCAGTGGCAAAGAAAGGCGCGCCTGACATCCCCCACGATAAAGCACCCCGGATACTGGCGCTTAGCCCGCCCCAATCGGCTTGTGGGTCGCCGCCCCATTGACTAGGGAAGCGCTGTGAGCCGGTCCATGCTGAACGGCTGAACAAGAAAGGGCCGTTTTTAGAATACTTCTCTGCGGCTTCGTACACGCACTTGTTGTATAGAAAGCTGTAAACGTTGTGCAAGCGGTTGCCTGAATCACCGCTGTGAGCAAGCATGTTGTCATCTTCGACCTGTTCACCGAAGTCGGCTTTTATCATATCAATGCCTAAATCAAACAAGGGCTTGTGTGATTCCATCCAAAACTGATATGCATCGGGGTGGGTGAAATCCACAATGCCGGACTCAGGTAGTGGCGTCAGCACTTCTGCAAACGCGCTCATGTCCCACTTGTATTGATACGCTTCGCCGGTGCGCTTGTCTTTTAATAACCAGCCTTTTTTGGCCATTTCGGCGAAAAGCGGATGCTGAATAGAAACCAATGGATATTCCCATATGCAGACTTTAAAATTGTCTGCTTTGAGCTTATTGATCACCGCCGCGGGGTCGTCAAAGCGTTTGGGATCCCATTCAAAGGCAAAGCGGGTATCTGTGTCTTGCCATGCACGTCCGTCAAGGGTGATAACGTCGCACGGCATTTTGTGGTCGCGTACGTCTTTTGCCGTAGCCAATAATTCAGGCACATCTTTGTAATACGCTTTCGACAAAATAACCCCTAAGCTCCATACCGGAGGGGTTGGCGCTTTGCCGGTTAAATCTGTGTAGGTGTTGATAATGGCGTTACCATCCTCACCGTGCATCAAGAACATATCTAAGCATTCATCTTCCACCAATACCCCGTAAGCACGTTGTGACCAAGTGGCATAACCCACAGCGTGTGTTACCGGGGCAGGGGTATGCACAAACACGCCCCAACCGCTGGGGCTCCAACAAAATGGCGTGTTTTTGTAGGAAATTTCTGCATTTACGCCTAGCGCATCGTGGTTGTAAGAGCGCACCAGTTGACCGCGCTTATTAAGGCTACCCCACTTTTCGCCTAAGCCGTATACGGCTTCGTCGGTGTCGAGCTCTAGGCTTATTAACCAGCCTTTATCCACTTTGGCTAGAGGTGGTAAACGGTAGCGACGCACAAAGTGACCATCGGTCGCAGTTTGCTGAATTGTTTTACTGTTTTGTGATAACTCAAACGTGAAGGGTGTGTGGTTGATCACCAACTTACTGTCGCCAGCAATCAGGGTTGTTTGCTGCTCATTTGAAACGATATCTGCCGCTATTACCTCCGGCGTGGATACGAGTAGACCATAGTCAGGCTGGTTTTTCGTGCCAATTTGTACACGCACACCAAACGTATGAAATGCGATGTGTAACTCACCTTGCGACGTCGGAATTAGTACACTGGCATCACTTTGCAAGCTCGCGGCGCCGGTCACTTCAGCTTGCTTTATATCGTTCCAATTCGGGGCAGTAACATCAAACACAGACGTAGTTATAGACATGAATTTTTCTCACTCGTGATAATGGCACAATGGGGAAGCGCAAATGCTAGCACTGAGGCGATGCAAGCAACCCTTACAATCTTATATAAGATATAAGTTATAGTAGTGTTAAATTCTTGTCAATCTTTGTTGGGTTTTAGTTGCATGCTGGGTTTTCCGTTATCCGAGTCTGCATATTAAGTGATTGAAACGATGCTTAAAACTAGTAGATATAGCGGGATTAATGCACTTCGCAAAAATGCACCGAATTGATCCTTAACAAAGTTTAATGTAAACCAAACGATAATATCTTGTATAAGACATACACTTAATATTACTCTTATATTTTGTTTCAACAAATTTGCCGTATATGAACGAAAATCGCTTTGACAACAAACTTAGCCGACCTGGTTTAGCTTTCCAACCTCTGTACAAACAGGTGGAAGAGCAAGTGACCCAACTTATTGTTGAGCAGCGCTGGAAGCCAGGTGAAATGCTACCCAACGAATTTCAGCTGGCCAGCGAGTTTGGCGTCAGCCAGGGCACGGTGCGTAAAGCGCTGAATAGCCTAACGAGCGCTAAAATTCTTACCCGCAGGCAAGGCATTGGTACGTTTGTTTCTGAGCATACGGGGCATCACGGACTTTATCGTTTTTACCCGCTGATTGCGGATGGTAAAAACCCGGAATTGCCTAAGGCTGAGCTATTGTCTATTTCAACGCAAACGGCCAATAAGAAAGTTGCTGCGGCCCTAGCACTCAATCCGAAAGACAAAGTGATTGTACTGATCAGGCGCCGTACTTTAGATAACGAGTTTTGTATTGCTGAGACCATTTTTTTGCCCCATAAATGGTTCAAAGCATTGCTTGATGAAAAAGAAGTGCCTCATACGCTGTACCACTTTTATCAAACCAACTTTAACCTGACCGTGCATACCATTCGTGACAGTATCAAAGCGGATCTCGCCACGCAAAATGACGTTGATACACTAGACATAAAACTTGGTGAGCCGTTGCTTGAAGTAACACGCATCGCTCAGTCGCTAAACGACAAACCGATGGAATACCGCATCAGTCGTTGCCGCAGTGACAAATACCATTATCTGGTGGAATTAAAATAATAACCTGCCTCATTGCTACTGACGTGACGCTGGAAAATAGCGGGTAAGGTTTACCCGCACGTGTTTTTAATTCAGCCTCTACTCCTCACAGATTGAAAGTCTAACTGCTATCTAAAACGGCACGATATACGCAGTTGAACTGTTGAATTCGAATTGGTTTATCTTACCGCATTGAGCGAAATGATTGCTCGAAGGATAAGGTGTACCGATTTGCTGCACGTCGCCTTCAAAGCCTTGTCCGTTTTTTACATAGGCCTTGAGTTCGAACCAGCCGTTTACGGTTTTACTGCAATCCATTTGTACATCCAGCATCCAGTAATGCTCCCCCCACGCATTGAGTACTTCTTGTCCAAACCCGTCGTTGACCACTGTTTTGTGTGGGCCATAGCTGTCGGGCCAAAGGTTTGTCGTCCAGTCCATTGCGGTGCCTTGTGCGGCTGCATTTTGCGCGCTTTCAGCACCATACCAATCTAGGTATTGTTCACTTTGTTTCCACACCGCCGTGGTTGTGTTGCGCAGATTATTGTGGGTGATTGGAATTGCACATTGATAGTTTTCTGCCGTGCAGGCCTTGCCTAATTGGCTGCTGGCATAGGCATGGTCTATACCGCCGCGCACGAACATATCCTGACCATTTTGCGTCTGCGCTTTAATGAATATGACCGTTCTTTGGCTATTTTGAGTAGGGGCAGAGTCTGTGATTTTTGCATTGTGATGAATCGCTATTGCATCAAAAGGAACCACGCTAAGGTTTATGGTTCCGTCGTTTTGTACGGTTACAACCTCCCCGGAACAGCTTTGAGCATCACTGGCAAGTTGACCTTTCAGTACATTGCAGTATTGTCCTGGTGGCATTGAAGTAGGTACGCTTGCGCTAAGTTGATAGCTCTCTTTGTTTATGGCTACAAAGCCTGAGCTGCTGCGGCCGAAGGCGATTTGATTAGCACCATTATCCCACCAGTCGGACAGTGAGAAATCGTCATGGGTATTATTTCGAAAATCTACCGCACCAGCAATGTAACTCCAGCGATGTTCGCACTTCCAGTTTTGCCCAAAGCATTCAAGATTACCGTTATTGTGTACGCGCATATTGGGCGCACCTGCATCGGTATCAGAATGAAAGTCAAAGCTGGACATGACCTTTGGATATCCATAGGGATAGGCAAGCATAAACACATTTGCGAGATCGTATAACCTGCCATCTTCAAACGTAATAACGTTGCCACCGCCGCCGTGACCCCGCTGATTATCATGGTTGTCAACAAAGACCACTGCTTGGTAGCTAGGCATGAACCCCCAGTCTTCTCCAAAATTACTTAGCCACGCTAATTTACCATTTCGAAAGGTGTTACCTATTTCAACGCTGTACTTAAACTCGGTGACTAAGCCATTACTGGTATACTCACTGGCTGATACAGCTTCTCCGCCTTGATCGATGACCTCTTGAAATATCAAGGGATTGCCCGCGACTTTGGATAATATACTGGATATATCGGCACTAGGCATATGCTTCGCGGCATCTAATCTAAACCCTTTAACGCCTATGTTGGTCAAGTCACTTAAGTAGGCGGCGATGGTGTCTTGAACGTAAGGCGCGTCCGTGTCTAAATCAGCTAGGCCAACCAATTCACAATTTTGTACCTGTCCTCGGTCACTGTAGTTATTGATTGTGCAGGTTGTATGGAAGTCTTGGGGGGAAAATATAGGGTACTGCTTGGCGCCAAAACTGCTGCCAGCAGTTCCATTTCCTGAGCCTGCCGCCATATGGTTAATGACCGCGTCTACGTAAATATCTACGCCTGCTGAATCACAGCGTTGCACCATGTCAATGAACTGCGCGCGGTTTCCCCCTCTGCTTTGCAACACGTAGCTAACGGGTTGATAACGAGCCCACCACTGCTGTGCGATGATGTGCTCGTTTGGTGGCGATACTTGAACCGCGGCATAGCCTTTGGGGCCTAAAAAGGTTTCGCATTCGGTGGCTATGTCATGCCAATTCCACTCAAATAAGTGGACAAAAGTTGTGGGGGCTGCACTGCTTTGAGTGCTAAAACTAACTGCCAGCGCACAAGCAATGGTTTTTAAAGATGTCTTCATTAGCGTATCCCTTAGGTTGATCGTTTTGTCATTTGCTAAGGCATACGTGACGATATGTAACTGCTCTTAGCCTTGGCTGTGAAACCTTAAGGTAAGAGCAAAAAAATTACCAAATGAATGCGTATGTAAATGAAGCGTTGTGTTTTTGTTGCCCTACTGTTTACCTTTCATGTCTTCGCATGTGTGGTGAGTTGACAATATCCGCTTCTTCAAACTGTATTTGTTGATCAAACAACAATTGGCTGATACTTGTTGGTTTTCCTTCATCGTCAAGTTCTACCAAGCCAATGCCTGAGCCGTTGACCAAACGTTCACCCGCAGACGCGTGCGAAGGCTTTAACGGGGTGACGCGCATGTTACGTCGTTTGGTAAATACATTTAACGGTGAATAGGGAGCGTATAACCAACGATTTAGCCTATCTAGCCAGTTGAGTAAACTCTCAGGAAAGGTATTGCGTAAGCCACTACTGGTGATTTGCCATATATCAGGGCTGTTGCGTCTTCGCTTTAACTTCACGTGGTAGGCGTAGGAGTAATGCACATCGCCGGATAAAATGACAAAGTTCTGCGGTGTTTTTCGGTGGGTGAATAGATTCAATAAATAATTTGCACTGCCGGGGTGAGCCATCCAGTTCTCGGCATCCACCATCAGTGGTTTTCCAATACGGGTAAATACCCTTTGAATAGCTTCGATGAGTTTCACCCCAAATATAGGCGCTGGCGACACTAGCACCACAGCGGGCTCATTCATCAAAGCTTGTTGCAATTCAGTGAGTGACTCCCAATCCATCAAACCAGATGGTTTATTGGCGTTCGATTCTGACCACCAGCGCTGGGTGCGGGTATCAAGCACCAATAATTTGGGCGAGGTGGGCCATTGGTAATGCCATTGTTCAAACGCTAACAATGTGGTGATAGTTTCATCGTGTTCTGGGCAGCCTAAGTCCTGGAAACTCAATTGCACCTTTTGCAGTAATTCATTACTGAAGTTTTGCGGTGCGTTACCCCATCCTTGGCACAGTAAATAGGCTATTAATGAATTACCTATTATTCGTCGAGAGAACACATTGCCGTAGGCCGCTTTTTCCCAGTCTGCGGTTAAATTCCAGTCGTCGGTTACATCGTGGTCATCGAACATCATGGGGCAGGGCAGGTGTGCCATGACGCGTCTTGCTTGTGAGAGGCCTGACACAAATTGTTCTATCAAGTCTAACTCGCTTTGATATTCTTCAACGCTTTGATCGCCTATTGCGCTTTGAACACCAGTAGAGCTTGGTATATCAGTATTAGCAATTGCCCAGCACTCAGGAGACCAGCACAGCAAATACATGGTGATGACCTCTGCAAACGACACCAAATGATTATTCGCGTGCACTGTGGTGAAGACCGGCTTTTCAGCGGACTTAAAAAGCGGGATCTTTAATTTTTGGCTTTGATTATCATTTGGCAAAATCTGTATGCGTTGATTGTATAAGGCCTGCTCAGTGTGCAAATCGTGGCTGTTGTTAACGGTTGAATCAGAAAAGATTTCGTTAACTATGCCCAGAGAGGGGATAACACTGTGAATGGCCGCTAACATGGGGGTTGCCACATCGTCAGCGTATATCTGGTCCCCTGTCATCATTATTAGACTCGGCCACCGCTGCGGGGAATCCTGCAGAGTACTAAGCAGGGTATCGGCAATCACTAAGCCATCAGGGCTGTCATGATGAGGCTTGCGGCAAGAGCCATGCAGAATTTTTCGCAGTTTATGGTGCACCACAAAACCGGGAGTGGGGCGCTGTGGGTAACAAATATCACTGAGCAACTCGGTGAGCTTTACGTTGACTTTGTCTTGAGTCGTAAAGTCTAACTGATAGCCAATCCAACAGTCTTCGGGTAATGGGGTGTCGAGTGTCAGGTGCAATAAATGTATATAAAGATGTTCACCGACCTTAATACTTCTGTGCTGGGGGATTTCGCTGTCATTGGTTTGCTCAAGCGGGTAGGTTTGCGCAGTTTGACCTTCAGGTGTAAGCGATAAATTGATATCGATGGGTTGGTTGGTGACTAACCATAACGTCACTTGCTCGCACGTGAGTTTCTTTAGAATAGGCCCCGCGAGTACTTTTAACGCTGATTGCTGCAAATCGACTTCCTAATCCTGAATATCTAACGGTATAAACGGCTACTTTAACAATGTTCACTTGGATTGATCTACTGAGCCGTTAATTTTAATCCTTAAACAGATACATTTTGTCAGTGAAATAGGGTAATAACAGGCTTCACCCGTCGCTTTTAGCCATTGGCATCGTTAATAACGTTAGCGTAGAGATGCGTGTTATAAAACGAGCCCTGCTTGTACACCGCCTTTTTTAGGTAACCCTCAGCAGTAAAGCCACATTTTTTTAGCACCTGGCAAGAGGCCAAATTGCCTTCAAATACACTGGCGTGTAAGCGTACTATTTCACTGTTGTTTTTCACTTCATCAATCAGTAAAGAAAGCGCTTTTGAGGCGTAGCCCTTGCCCCAAAACTGCTCAGCCAGCCAGTAACCGACTTCAGCTGAATACGTATATTCAAACTGGCCTGGCTCAGCACCCACACAGCCAACAAACTCACCGTCCACTTCAATAGCGCGAATAATGCCATTTTTACTGCCATGCTCAATCCACCAAATGGCGTCATCTTCTGTGTAGGGATAAGGAATGCGACTCGACAAAAAACGCGTCACGTTAGTCGTGTTTAAGCAGCGAATGAGGTGTGTCTTATCTTGTTGGGTAAAATGTCGTATTAGCAGCATATTCTCATTAAATTACCAATCGATACCTTTCGTGCCTATAAAAATTTTTTCGTTTTAGCCTGAATTGTTTCTGGCAACTGAGATGAAATGAGTAAACTAGCCTGTTGTGCTGAGAGTTTTTTTACCCAATAATAGCTTTGACCTTGTCTTGCATACTGTTCGCCAATTTTTGTTATTCGTCAATAAGATACACGAAGATGTTAAGACAAATATGATAATTTAAAAGGAAATTTATGAGATATCTGAGTATGAAGGTGTTGTTAGGCGCTTGTCTTGCGATGTTGGCAAAAGAAAGCCCAGCCGCAGAACTATTACAGTTTTATCCTGCTTGTGATTATGGGGTTGTAGATACAATTAAAGTAAGTGGACGATTACGATTCTCGACAGGAAGCACTAATGCTGAATCGCTGGCAAAAACCAGATCGGAAGTCATTCAAGATATTCTAGACATTGCTAAAAAGCGGGGAGTTGATGGCGTCATCTTAACGAAAAAATCGGTTGTGTTAGATAGCTTGGCCTCGGAATCCCGCGTCGTACGCAACCGAGTCACATTCACTGCGCAACTTGTTAATAATTGCGCTACGGGGGCTGCCTTGTCATCAAAAGCAACGCCCTATGATGCAAGTGGTTTAAGGAAATTCGCCTTAAGTATTGAGTCAAAAATACGTGCTAAAAAACAACATACTATTACCTATCAAATAAACACTGACAAATTACCGCTGCCGCCCATTGAATCGTTCTCAATCGACTTTGAGCAGGGGGTATTTGGATTGCGATTACAAAGTACCTATGACGAAGCTGTGGCTTTATTTGGTAGCCCTGCGGGCGTATATGCCCTAGATAATGACTTATTGCTTGTTTCCTATGGGCGTGATCTTTGGCTTACATTCTTCAATGACAAGCTGGTAAGTGTCACCAATCGAAATGTTTGGTTTAGCAATGAGCTTCTTAGTATGCTTGATTTTGATGCTCGATTTGAAAAGCAAGAGTGGCGTATTCTTAATAAGGTGTCATATGACATGCCTATGCTTGACGTTGAGAAAGCCATCAATACCCAGCAAGATTCGACACACACTGCAGTGCTTAAACATGCATCTCAAACCATTTCAATAGAGGGTATCGCTAAATCAGTAGAGCGAAATCGACAACCTGACTATGTAGCGAGTTTTTATTCTGTATCGCATCGCGATTTTGAGCCAAGTAGACTTGATGTCGCCCACAATACCCACATCGCGGATAGCTTAAGCCGATATATTAATGGGGATCTTGAGTTAGTTGATGTCGATACGTTGAAATCCTTAGCGATAGGAGAAGTCGCAAGTGATAAAGATACAAATTTGCTTATTATGGATAACCACTTGGTCGTGGAGGTGACAGGTAGCACAGTGAATAGAGTGTATTTATTGGATTCGGTCTTTCGGCAAGATAAACTGACGATTAATAGCTCGTGGCAATTTGGGGCTTTTAAGCAGGGTCAGTCGATGGCTGCAGTGAAGAAGCTATTAGGGGATGATCTCTTTAGTTTTGACGACATGATTGAGGTGAGTGACGATAGATTTAATCAAGAGTTCTTTTTTGTTGACTACGAAGATGAGCTGCAACTGAGCTCAAGTGAAGTGACTTTTTATTGAAGAAAATCGGCTACATAAAACTTGTTACATGAGTCCTAAGCGCCAATTTGGACGGCGCTATCAGATTTAAAACAAATTCAAATCAACTTTTAGAGTCAATCAATACTCAGCACTATCTTGCCTACATGATGTTTTTCGGTGAAGACTTTTTGAGCCTGCGCTATGTCTTTTAGCGGAAACGATTGGGCAACAATAGGTGAAATCTTACTCTGCTCGATGTAGTCCACTAAGTTTTGAAAAACACCAGCCTCTAATACTGTACAGCCAAAAAAGCTGAGATCTTTTAAGTACAGGGTTCTAACATCTAACTCGACGATTGGGCCGCCAATGGCACCGGCAACCGCGTATCGGCCGTGACATTTAAGCACATCAAGTAAATTAGGCCATGCGGACCCTGCAACCAAATCGATGACCACATCTATACTATTCGCTTTTAGCGTTGCAAGTAAATCAGCATCGCGGCTGATGACTTCATCGGCACCTAAGGCCAACAGCTGTTCGTTTTTGGCTGGGCTGGTGAGCGCAATAACATATGCCCCACGTGCTTTTGCCAATTGTATGGCTGCTGAGCCCACGCCGCCTGAAGCGCCCGTGATCAACACTCGTTCGTTAGGGGCTAACTGAGTACGAGTCAGCATGTTTTCAGCGGTCGAGTAGGAACAAGGGAAGGTGGCTAACGCTAGATCGCTCAACTCACTTTGAATAGCGAACGCATGGCGAGCATCAACTAGCGTATATTGTGCAAAGCCACCGTCGCATTCAGAGCCAAAATACCAAGGTGTATCTAACGTTTTTCCGTTCACTTGGCGAATGCAAGGCTCTATCAATACTCGTTCGCCAACACGGCTATTGGCGACCTGACTTCCGACCGCTACGATTTGGCCACACACATCGGCCCCTTGTATACGCGGAAAGGTCAATGCGTTGCCTGACCAACTTGCGTCTGCGCCATCGGCATCACTTTTAGAGTACCAGGCAGTACGTGTGTTAATGTCGGTGTTGTTTACCCCCGCAGCTTTCACCCGTATCAGTACTTCATGATCTTTGGGTGAAGGAACAGCAATATCTTGATTGTACTGAAGCACTTCAGGGCCACCGTGACCAGTAAGTTGCACACCCATCATTTTTTTGGGAATAGCGACGATATTAGGGGCGTTAGTGATGTTAGGCATGTTCATTTTGCTCCATCATTTGTTGAACTGATAATTTTGCAGATTCGATAGATTCGTAGCCCAATATAGGCCACACATTCGAGACTCCCTCGTGAAGTAACAGTAACGCTGTGGCTAAGTGAGGCCGCTGAGCTCGTTGAGCTAACAGTAAACGTACATCGTTTTTGTGCTGTGAAACCGCCGCTTTTATTTCGAGGTTGTCAGGGAATGCCGCTAACGCTTGCAACGACATACACCCATGGGGGGCAAACTCTG
Organism: Paraglaciecola sp. QJM3NY_14; assembly: GCF_056173245.1. NCBI lineage: Bacteria > Pseudomonadati > Pseudomonadota > Gammaproteobacteria > Alteromonadales > Alteromonadaceae > Paraglaciecola > Paraglaciecola sp. QJM3NY_14. Next base: position 3,397,254 of record NZ_CM149664.1, on the reverse strand, counting down.
TCATCCACTGATCAAGCCTCTCGAAAGCCGCTAAAATCGCCTCTTTGCCATCTTTAATGCGGGCATCTGCTAAAAAAGCTAAATAGCGCTGATGTCTGTGGGTCAAAGCCGCGACAATCATTAACTCTTTTGAAGGATAATGTTTGTATAGTGTACGCAAGCTCACGTTACAGGCTGTTTTTAATTGTGAAACGCTGGTTTCAGCGAAACCATACTGGCTAAAGGCAGCCTCTAAACTTTCGGCAATTTGTGCTTTCAATGTCTGGCGCTCCAAGTGCGGCATTAAAGGTAGAACGAAAACTCTACCTTTAGAGTAGAGTGAACGTTCTACTCTGTCAAGGACTAGGTCAAGTCGTTCTTTCCCGAAAGTGCCCATTGTTGGTGTTTTTTATTTCTTAAAAAACCGTAAGTAAGTGAACTAGCGACGGGTAAATGCAGTATGTAACTTATTAAAATAACTGCGCAATACGGAATGAAAGGAGATTGGATATGGAGCGCTTTATTATTCGAAAACCATTTGGTGATAAGTTTACCTACCAGTACCCTTCTGGCAGAACGGTTAAAAACAAGGGCATTAAGCGCTGGGTGCAAAGCTTAGCGATCCCTCCTGCGTGGCAGGAGGTGCAAATTGAACTCGACCGCAGTGCTAAGGTATTGGCCTTTGGCCGGGACGCGCAAAATCGCAAACAATACATATACAACCCTAAGTGGACTGAGCAGGCCAGCGAGCAGAAATTTGAGCGCATTTTGCGCTTTGCCAAAGAGCTTTCCACTATGCGGCGCGTGACAGGGCAGCATATCACCCAGCGTCCTATCGACGAAAATGTGGTATTAGCTTGTATGACACGCATGTTAGATGACGCCTTCTTCAGACCTGGTAACCCAAGTTACACCAGAGACAACCAAACTTATGGCTTAACCACGCTGCGCGTAAAGCACATGAGCATTGAGCGTGGTCATGTAGAATTTGATTACGTCGGAAAAAGCCACAAACAACAGCACCGCGAAATCCACGACAATCATGTCACCAAGGTGTTAGCCCAATTGGAAAAAATGACTGGCTACGAATTGTTTGATGTCACACTACCGGATGGGGAGCGTAAAAATATTAGCGCACAGGAGCTAAACCAATACATTGCAGAAGTAATGGGGGAAGATTTTAGCGCGAAGGACTTTCGAACATGGGCAGGCACGGTACTGATGGCTATCGCACTTGACGAACTTGGTCCGGCCGATGATGAAAAGCTAAGCCAAAGTAATGTGCTAGCGGCAGTCAAAAAAGTGGCTGGCGAGCTTGGTAACACGCCAGCAGTATGCCGCTCAAACTATATTCACCCCGGCGTTATCCTGCACTACGAAAGTGGTCGTACTCTTGATTATTTTCGCAAACAACTCAAGCGCACGGGAGCCAAATACTTTAGCCCAGATGAAAAAGCCACCTTAAAACTGCTTGAATATCTAGTCGAATCTTAACTCTATCGTTTTAAATTATTTTTTATTGGGGTTGCATTTATTAAATATATGCCTTGTTAAAGGTCAATAGTATAAATTATACGCTGAAAGGGTTGCTGCTAGTTGTTATCAACTAGCAGCAATTAGCACCAGGGAGGTACATAACAGTTCACTACGCTGTCGATAACTATTATGCCGAATTCACACACCAAATAGCATAGGTCTAGTGTAAGTTTTGCGTAAATAGTGTGCATATAGAGTGCATAGAATGTGTAGTAAAGCGATGAATAATGAATTTTAATTCATCTTTTATAATAAATTAGCTGCCGGGTATATTTTGTTTTCCCCACATTGAGTACGCCAAACTAGGTCTTCAATTTAAAATTAAACTCACAGCTCTACTCCCCTGACATCCCTATGTTATTAACATATTTTGACTCATTCTAGCTAATTCGCACGCAATCATAAATTGAACATGCCGATAACTTTCTCTTGCATTTATATATAGAGTTAAGCAAATTTCCGCGTTCAAATTTTGTTCTAATTGCATAGTTATGCAATGTTATGTCAGAGACTGTAAGGGCAATGTCAGCAGATAGTAAATTATTGTTTGAATGCCGTTTTTTTAATCCGTTTGATTTGATTCATTTCTACTCTCAGTGCTTAATTTCGCGCTTGGGTGTATCCCATAAATAACATACAGACACGCAGTGTCACTCATAAAATAATAAAGAAAATGCATTCATGTGATTTATGTTGCATGGGTCCATTTAGGGAATTTGAAATGTTTATCAAGAATGCTCTAACGCAGTCGATCCGACTCTCATTACTGGTTACAGGCTCAGCCATGCTGCTACCTAGTGGCATGGTTGCAGCGCAAGAAACTGACGATCAGGCAAAATCCGTAGAAAAGATTCAAATAACAGGCTCGCGTATAAAGCGCACCGATTTAGAATCCGCAAGCCCTATTTCCATTATCAGCGCCGAAGATATTACCTTAGGTGGCTTTACCTCCGTTGAGCAAGTGCTGCAGCAAAGTACAGCATCAAGCGGTATGGCAACGGGTGCTGCAACCAATAACGGGGGAGCAGGGGCCGCGCGTATTAACTTACGTGGCTTAGGCACCAGTCGTACACTTGTGTTAGTCAATGGCCGTAGAATGGTGAATTCAGGTACGGGGGCTGATTCTTCCGTGGATCTAAACACCATCCCGTTAGCGGCAATTGAGCGCATTGAAGTGCTAAAAGACGGTGCATCTGCCGTGTATGGCTCTGACGCCATAGCCGGTGTTGTGAATATTATTACCAAAACCAATTTTGACGGTATTGAGTTATCCATGGGGTACGCTGGCTCAGATGAAGGCGATGCCAACACAGCCGATATCAGTTTGGTCACAGGTGGCAGCAGTGAAAAAGGCAATTTTGTGTTGGGTTTAAGTTATGTCGATCGTGGTAAAGCGATGCAAGGTGATCGTGGATTCTCAGCCTGTCCAGATAACGACTTCGATGATTCAGGTGCATGCGTCAGTGGTAGTTCATACATCCCAGGCGGCAACTACAACTCAGGAGACGGTTGGGGAACCCTAGACAGTGATAAGAACTGGACAGAGGGCTACAACGCCTATAACTACGCTGATAGCTCGTATCTATACACACCGCAAAAGCGGATAGGCCTATTTGCCAATGCGAATTATGATATCAACGAAGACACACAAATTTATGTAGAGTCGTTATATACCAAACGCACATCTACTCAGCAAATGGCCCCATCACCCATTGAAGCCATATTAACCGCTGACGCCACAGGCAATCCTTTTGGCACAGCGACCTCTATGCGCCGGCGCATGACAGAAGTAGGCGATCGCGTGTTTGACCAAGTCACAGATACCTTACGTGTGGTGATGGGCGCTCAAGGTGTATGGGATGTCGGCTCAGGTTATGACTGGGATCTTTCCTACTCGTATGGCCGAAACGATGCCACAGACCGTTCCTCCAACTACATTAATTTAACCAAGCTTTACAACACCATGGACGCATCAATTTGTAATGACGTTAGCATTCCCTGTCAAGATTGGTTCGTTAATGAAGGTGAGCTTTCTAGCGATACCATTGACTATATTTCGTACACGGACCAAGCCAGTGGCGGTAACGAATTCAATATCGTAAACCTTAACGTTACTGGTGATTTGTTCGAGCTTCCAGCTGGTTTTGTTGGTTTTGCAGCAGGCGCTGAATATCGCCGTGAAAAGGGTTGGTATCAGCCAGATGCAGTGACCGTCGCCGGGGATGGCAGCGCATCAGCGCAAGCGCCAACATCAGGGGATTTTGACACCACGCAAATTTACGCTGAATTTGCTATTCCGCTTTTGACCGATTTGCCGTTTGTGAAAAGTTTATCGGTTGATGCAGCCGTGCGTTGGTTTGACTACAGCACGTTTGATTCCGACACCACTTGGAAGTTAGGCCTAAGCTGGCATGTAAATGACGATTTAATGCTGAGAGGTGTGGCCTCTACCGCGTTTCGCGCCCCAACGGTCGACGAGCTTTACGGCGGCGATGTTGGCTCATACGATTATTTAACCGATCCCTGTTCAGGGTATGGCGCTGGCGATCCGAGTTCAAGCCTGTATCAAACCTGTGCGGCGCAAATTAATAACGCCAACTTTGTGTACAGCGACGGCCAGATTGAAAACACCTACACCACTGTGGCCAATTTGAGCCCAGAGGAAGCCGATACCTTTACTCTAGGTTTGGTGTACAACCCTCATTATATCGAGGGCTTATCCGCCACGATTGATTACTTCAATATTGACGTGAGTAATGCGATTTCACGTATCTCTACCCAAACCTATTTGGATCAATGTTACGCCGGCGAAACATCCTACTGTAACGTGCTAAACATCACGCGGAATGAAATCACGGGCAACATCGATTACATGGAATCGCCCCTGACTAATGTGGGAACGGTTGAAACCCGCGGCGTTGATATGAACATGACCTACGTGTTCGAAGCCATGGGGTACGATTGGGGCGTCAACTTAGATGCTACCCGCCTGCTTGAATACACAGAAGACGAGGTGGAATACACGGGTAAGATTGATGGTACGAACGGCGGATTCGCCAAATGGAAATCTAACCTAGGCATCAAAGTGGGGCAAGATGATTGGACCGCAAGCTACAAAATCCGTTACATCGGTAGCATGACAGATGATTACTACGCTGCTTATGACTTAGTGCAAGACGTAAGCTCTGTGACCTATCATGACTTAGCCGCGCAATATTTTGTGAATGACACGTGGTCAGTCTCAGCAGGTATCGACAACGTGTTTGATAAAACACCGCCCTACATATATTCATGGAATAACGCCAACACCGTACCCGAAGTATATGACGTAATGGGCCGCTACTATCATGCCAAGGTCACAGCACGCTTTTAAACTAGAAAGCTAGAAAGCAAACAGGCAATCGAGCATTTAAGATGCGTCAAGCAAAAATCCGGTAAAGGTTATTTACCGGATTTTTGTGTGTTATCCAATCAATAAACAAACCAGTGATAAAGCCAACATTTCTGTTCTGCAGCTGTCTGAGTGTCGGCAATATTAAAGAAAGGAGCACCAATTTCGTTTGACGACTCACTAGCATCCTTAAAATAGTACCTTCAAAAGGTGGTGATTCGCCTATCCCCAGTTATTCATAAATATTACTCCTATCATTTGAATACGCTAGAACTCAAAAAGTCAGAAAAATCCAGTGTATGTGTCATTAGACTCGACGATATATTTACGATGGATGAATAGGTTGTTTTTTTACTCGTTCCTGTCACGATTTTTTGTACGCAATGTAAGCAAATAGACGCAAAAATAGTTTATGCTAGGGGCGTTATTAACTGAAATACTTAGTTTTAATTGATTTTGATAGCGCAGGTATAAGGATCACGAATTAAGCAATTTTGAATACGCGGGCCGTTATTTACCCTCAAACCTAAAGGATTAAAAATGAAAGTACGAATTTTACTGTTAACCTTATTATGCATCACTTTTGGCGCTCAGGCTGAGACCAAAGCGAGCCGTGAATCGGTTGAAAAATTGATGATGTTAACGGATGTATCGAAAATTATGGATGCGATGCAAGGGCAGGTGAGCACTATGTTTAATAACATGGCCACTCAAATGAATATTTCTGAACCAGAAAGGCCCGCCTTTGAAAAATACATGGGAAAGATTGATCAATTGCTCAAAGAGAAAATGACCTGGGAACAATTTAAAGAGCCCATGATCAATGTGTACTTAACGCATTTTAATCAGCATGAAATTGATGGTTTAATTGAATTTTACAAATCAGATGTCGGTAAAAGCATGACACAGAAAATGCCTTTAGTGATGCAAGACTCAATGATGGCGGGTCAACAAGCTATGCGCAGTCTAATGCCTGAAATACAAGCAATTGCCCAAGACATGCAGAGCGAAATACAACAGGCTCGGCAGCAAGACAGCGAGTAACTAAGCGGCTTGTTAATAAACTTTATACCAATCTTTGTGGCAGGCTTTATAGGTTTGTCATACTTAAGAAAGTAGCAAAAAGCGGTCTCATTCCGTGTTCTTATTTCACTGAATGAGATGGCTTTTTCATATCAAATGTTTAAGAGTTAAGACTGTACTTCAGTCATAGTACTTCATATCAAGCCGTTCTCGCTAAACTCATGCTTCTTCAAAACGTCGCCATATCTGTTGCCAGCTCTACTGTGCCAGTATAGTGCTGCTGGATAAAGCCAAGCGTGGCTTCGCTGTCATTACGTGTGCGATTCATAAAGTGGGATAACACCACGCGATTTGCGTTCGCTTGTTGGGCTATTTTACCAATATCCAGTGGGCGCATATGTAAATTGATGGCAGCGCCAGATGCACTTTGTGGCACAGCATTGTGCATAACCAAAATATCACTGTCTTTAGCCAAAGTAGCTAAGGTATTGTTTTTGTTACTCATATCACCTGAAAAGGTAATGCTGCAGTCACCTATGTCAACGCGCCAAGCAATGGCAGCAATAGGGCCATGATGTACTGGGCTGGCGGTGATAATGATGTCATCACTGATCTTTTGGCTGTGCTGTTTTATTGGCGTCAGGGGAATGTTTTGCGCGTTGATATGATAGTCAGCTTGGCTGGTGGGTTGGGTATAATCACTTAAATAAGCAAAAGCCCCATCGCCTCCCATTAGGCTTGCTAAATACTCGCTGGTATTCGGCATCATGGCGTTCCCCTCAGGACCGAACACGGTTAAATCTTCACTGCGTGAGGTGAAGTAAGAGCCCTTGACGTAGGCGGGTAAATCGCCGCTGTGATCCACATGTAAATGGGTTAGCAATATTCCTTGTAAATCGGCGAAGTCCGCCCCTGATGCGCCAAAATTAACGCTGCTGCCAGGACCTGTATCAATTAACACCCGCGCTTTATCGTTATGCCAAATAAGGTAGCTGGACGAAACACGCCCATCGTCTAATTCTGGGCCACCAGAGCCCAGCACTTGCAAGGTAACATCTTGCTTAGCACAACTTTGGGTAGGCGCTGAGTGAGCACTAAAACCAGTGGCTAGTAGCAACATTGCTGCGGCGTGTGATGCTAGCTGCTTTGGTGAAATAGAGTGTGATACGGTGTTAATTATTGCCATGGACTGTCCTTGATTTATAAGATTTCTGCGCAGAAATTAGTCGCTGTGATGTGCGCGTATTCACAAATATGATGGATTTTGTAGCATAAAAATTTCACTACATCCCTATAATCGTTGCAGATTTCATTGCAGTTTTCTCATACAAGGACACACCTCATGTCAGACAATAAGCTCAACGATACTAAAATTAACAATACACAGATTTGGGTGAACAAAGCAGATATTTCTCAAACCAAAATTGTTAAAGGCGAGCTAGACGCGGCGCAATTGCAAGACGGACAAGCTATTTTAAAAGTCGATAGTTTTGGTTTTTCGGCCAATAACATTAGTTATGCTGTCACCGGCGAAAAAATGGGTTATTGGGGATTTTTCCCTGCTGATGAGCAGTGGGGCATTGTACCTGTTTGGGGGTTCGGTACTGTTATTGCGTCCAAGCATCCAAGAGCCGAAGTCGGTGAAGTGGTGTATGGCTATTTTCCTATGGGTACGCATTTGCTGGTGAATGTGGACAAAGCCACTGACGTGAGCTTTTTTGATAATCACCCCCAGCGGGTCAGTAGCTCACCTGTGTATGACAACTACTTACGTTGCGCCCAAGACCCAGCCTACCAAGAAGACTCCCAAGCGTGGTTACTGAATTATCGACCCTTGTTTATGACATCGTTCGTGCTGGACGATTTTGTGGGTGAACACATTACCGATAAAGTGACGACTGTGTTACTCACCAGTGCATCAAGTAAAACGGCATATGGTTGCGCGCATCTATTGATGAAACACAAAGCACAGCGCGGTGGACATTACCGGGTCGTGGGGTTAACCAGTGCTGCGAACAAAGCGTTGACTGAATCGTTTGCTTGTTACGATGACGTGCTCGAATACAAAGATATCGATCAGATAAGCCAAGACGGTGAAAGCTGGGTGCTGGACTTTGCGGGCAATAAGCAACTGCTCTTAGACCTGCAAGATCTATTAGGCGACAAACTGTCTCGCGAGGTCTTTATTGGCGCCACGGACGTGAAATCGCAAACCAATAAACCCAAAGGTAAATTACACGGGCAATTATTCTTTGCGCCTCATCAAGTGAAAAAACGCACAGAAGAGTGGACGCGAGAAGGGTTCAATGAGCGTTACGCGCAAGCGTGGGGAAGTTTCAACGCGCACATGCAGGGCAAAATCGAAGTGGTCGATTACCAAGGTGCTCAGGCGATTCAAGATTTATATCAACAAGGTTTGGCCGGAACACTGAACAACGAAGAAATTAATGTACTCACCTTTTAAGCGTTTGAGACATAAGTGAAATGGTGGCCAGCTACGCTTGCCACCATTTATCGCTTAATACTTGAATGGGTAACGCTTTCAAATGCGCCAGTGCAACCATGCGGTCGCTTTGATTCAAAAACTCTCCAAACGTCACATGCCGCGTATCGTCAACAAAACGCAATTGAATACAATCGTACTTGCTGTTGGCTTCTACTAAGCCAAGGTAGGTTTGATGACGCTTGAAAAGCCAGCTCTTTCGCGGTCTGTAGGTACCCGCTTGCAGTTTGATGTCGGTTTTGCTGATGGTGATGACTTGCTGCTGATAAGTAAAAAGTGACACGCGATAAGAAATAAACCACAGTAACCCCACTTCAATGCCCGCGAAAGGCAGTACTAACCACGCGCCGACAAATGTCCACGCTAACGCAATGCTCATCACGATAAACGCCATAGCACTGATCAATAGCTTGGTTTGCGCCCAGTTGGCGGAACGATTAGGTGATAAGGTCAGCACCCAGCGCTCTTGTGTTTCAAGCAAGCTAACCACAGGGAGTTTGCGCGTTTAACATGCCAAGCGCACACAGCGAAGTTGTGGATATGCGAAGCAATAAGAGTGTGACGATACGCGTGATCATTAAAGCATAACAACCTTAGTAACCTGAATTACTTTGCGCGAATATGGGTTTTCTGGCAAAGTCATGTCGATATCAAAATGTAGTGTAAATTCAATGTTTTCTCAATTTTCTGCTGGGCAAATTCGTAGCTTCTTGATCGCAACCTGGTGCGTCGTTTTGGCGTTTCAGCAAGAGCCGATTCAACTCTTTACCCAGCACGCGGCTTTCGCTTTTTTAGGTGTGATGGGCGCGGTGTTTGCGAACGCCACAGGTGCAGGTGGTGGCGTAGTGTTTGTGCCGTTTTTTAATCAAATGGGCTTTTCACCCGTCGCAACGGTCGCCACGAGCTTTGCCATTCAGTGTTTTGGCATGACGGCGGGGGCAATGACCTGGTGGCGCTTTCATGTGGCGCAAAGCGGTGATGACGTGCAAACAATTGAATACTTCGATGAGACCTCAGGGCAACTTTGTGATGAAAGCAACTCTCATGATAAACGTGCCACGGAAACTCTGCATATCACTCAGTGGCAGAGTTTGTATCCAGTATTGTTACTGAGCATTCCGGCATCGATTGTGGGCTTGCTCATTGCACAGTTTAACCCTAACTGGTTTGGCGTACTCGCCCAGGGTGATAAGTTACACATTGGCTTCGGTGTGTTTTCTATTTTGCTGGCAATCAGCATGTTTTTGATGGTCACCATGGCAGGGCGCAGCACTTTAAAACTACGATTACGCCCGTTAGATAGTATTTTGTTACCGATTATTTGTATTTGTGGCGGCGTAATTACGGCATATTTGTCCATTGGGGTAGGGGAGTTGGTGGCCGTGTATCTAATTATGCGCGGCTTCAATGTGACCTTTTCAATTGCATGTGCCGTCATTTTAAGTGCCGTCACTGTATGGTCGGGTGTAGTGCACCATGTTTTGATGACCCATGCTATTTATTGGCCTGTTGTGCTATTTGCAGGGCCTGGTGCAGTGGTGGGCGGCATATTGGCGAAACGGCTGGTGCTGCATTTCTCGCCCACTCATTTGAAATTGTTTTTCGCGAGTTGGATCTTAGTCTTAGGTGTATCCGGCTTAGTGTTTTAATTAAGCTGCGTTTTCACAATGTTATACTTTAACTAAGTTGCCTTTTAAGCGAGTGCCATTTAACCGAGCTGCACGTTAACAAATTCAAACATTGCTCAACCAGTTCTGCACTTAAAACGTGTTAATTCATCTTATCAAATGCTGAATTAACGACTGATTTATTTTTCTATATAAAGGTGAGCAGAGTTAAAACATTCCCAATAACGCGCCTTGTAACAAAGAACTTTGTTTCGGAACAAGGTAACAGCCTTGAGCTGGCAAGAAGCCTTGAGCTGGCAAACAGCCAGGGGCCAAAAAACAGCCTTGAGCCAAAAATCAGCCCTGAGCGAAAGCAAAGCTCCGTTGGCCGCTTGGCCATTGACGATATCATCGCCAGTGAAGAGCCTCTGGAAATTTGGTTGAAGCACCCTCTCAAACAGGGCGGTAACGCCAGTTTATTGTTGACCACTATGCGCAGCCCAGGGGACGATACCGCATTAGTGAGGGGGTGGCTGCACACCAGCGGATTGTTAGCAAATAGCGCAGATATTCAAAGCGTTACTCATACCGGTAGTGAGCGAATAAAAGGTAACGAGGCAAATCAGATACTCGTGACTTTACACCCACAATCTGACTTAGATGTTACCTCAGCGCAAAGCCAAGGGGGGAGTCACATCGAGTACGTTAATTCAGGCTGCGGTGTGTGTGGCCAACGCTCTATTGATGTATTGCTTGATAAAATTCCCCATCGAGATACGCCCAATAACGCTTCGCTGTTTTCGCTGTTTACTAACGAGGTTTTATCTTTAGCCGATGCACTTCGCCAACAGCAAACCGCCTTTGCGGCAACGGGAGGCAGTCACGGGGCTGGGCTGTTTGTACTACCAGAGCATGCCAATCTGAATGCTCCGAAAACAGGGGCAATTAGGCTTATCGATGTGCGTGAAGACATTGGTCGCCATAATGCCCTCGATAAACTGATTGGTGCCAATTTACCCACGCTTCTAGTGGGAAATACCCCGGAAAAACCGAAGGAGTACGGGGTCGTCATAAGCTCGCGGATCAGTTTCGACTTGGTACAAAAAGCCGCCATGGCAAATATCGGTATGATCCTAGCCATGGGGGCACCGTCCACGTTGGCTATCGAGCTGGCCAACGAATGCGATATTTGCTTAGTGGGCTTTATTAGCCAAAAACGTATCAACGTATATACCTGCGACCACAGAATTGTATAGTGGCTTGCCTAATTTAAAATCATGACTCAGTGCTTGCCAGTTTCTGTCGGTGAGCGTTGATCTAAGGAGTCAATATGAAAACCGATTCACGCGTGAGTGAAAAGTCACCCTCATTCGACCCATCTGATACGCAGCGCATTGAAATCAGTCAGCCTAAAGAGTGGGCCGCCGGAATACCGGCCGTATTATCCGCCTACAAAAATGTGACGACTAAAGCCGGAGCGATTAAAGGGACGCGGCTATTATCTGATCTAAACCAAATAGAAGGGTTTGATTGCCCCGGGTGCGCTTGGCCTGACCCACTTGAAAAACGCGCCACGTTCGAATTTTGTGAAAATGGCGCCAAAGCAGTTGCCGATGAGGCCACTACTAAGCGCGCTGATGCTGAATTTTTTGCTCAGCACAGTGTAAGCAAAATGCGTGGAGAATCAGACCGCTGGCTAAACGACCAAGGCCGATTAGTACAGCCAATGTGGTTGCCAGAAGGGACAAGCCATTATCAGCCAATCGAATGGGATAGTGCGTTCGAGATGATAGCCACCCAATTAAATCAATTAGATACGCCGGATCAAGCGGCATTTTATACATCTGGGCGTACAGGTAACGAAGCGGCATTTTTATATCAATTGTTCGTGCGAAAATTTGGTACCAATAACCTGCCTGATTGCTCAAACATGTGCCACGAATCAAGTGGAGTCGGCCTAGGCGAAACCATCGGCGTGGGCAAGGGCACAGTAAGCTTAGAAGATTTGGAGCATGCAGAGGCCATTTTTGTGTTCGGCCAAAACCCAGGCACGAATCACCCGCGCATGTTGGCATCGCTGCAAGGGGCGAAACGCCAAGGGGCGAAAATAGTTGCCGTAAACCCGCTGGACGAAACAGGGCTTAAACGTTTTAAAAACCCGCAAGAAGTGTCGGGCGTCATAGGCAGCGGTACTGCGCTGCGCGATGTGTATTTACCGGTCAAAATAAACGGTGATGTAGCTTTGCTAAAAGGCTTATGTAAATCGCTGATTGAGCGAGACAGTCAGCACCAGCCAGTATTGGATCATCAGTTTATCGAGCAGTATTGCCATGGTTTTGATGAATTTAAAACGGACATTGAACAAACGTGTTGGCAAGACATAGAGCAGGGCAGCGGATTGACCCAAGCGCAAATTGAGGCAGCCGCTGATATTGCATGCGGCTCTAAAAAGACGATTTGCTGTTGGGCCATGGGCATGACGCAGCATAAGAATGCCGTGGCCAATATTCAATTGATGACTAACTTTTTAATGCTACAAGGTAATTTGGGTAAACCTGGCGCGGGCGTTTGCCCCGTGCGTGGCCACAGCAATGTTCAGGGCGATCGCACTATGGGGATTTGGGAAAAACCGGAACCCGCATTTTTAGATGCCCTTGAAAAGGAATTCAGCTTTAGCCCACCGCGCAAAGACGGCGTTGACGCTGTAGAGACAGTACACGGCATGCAAAAGGGCGATATAAAAGTGTTGTTCGCCCTTGGGGGCAATTTTTTCAGGGCCATGCCTGATCACCAAGCCAATGATAAAGGCCTAAGCCAGTGTGAATTAACGGTACAGGTGTCTACAAAGCTCAATCGCTCGCACTTACACACGGGCAAGCAAGCTTTAATTTTACCCGCCTTAGGGCGCACCGAAATAGACACTCAAGAAAGCGGTATTCAAACCATTACGGTGGAAAATTCAATGGGGGTGATTCAAACATCTCACGGTAAAATTCCCCCAGCATCAACCTTGTTAAAAAGTGAGATAGATATACTTGCGCAGTTAGGCGCGCATACCCTTAAAAACGACAGCATAGATTGGTTAGCCTTACGTACAGATTACCGACTTATTCGTGACCATATCGCTAACGTGATCCCAGGGTTCGAAAACTTTAACCAACGTATTGATGAACTAGGTGAATTTGTAATGCCCAATGGGGTACGGGACGCTCGTACATTTGCCACCGCCACGGGAAAAGCCAATTTTGTGGTGCATGCGATTGAAAGTGTTGAAGTGCCCGAGGGATGTTTGTTGATGATGACTATTCGTAGTCACGACCAATTTAATACCACTGTATACACCAACAATGATCGCTATCGTGGTATTCATGGTACGCGTAAAGTCTTATTTATTAATCGCTTGGACATCGAAGCATTAGGCTTAAAGGCCGGTCAACATGTGAGTATCCGCAGTCACTGGCCAGACGATAAGGCTGCGCTACGTGAAGTAAGTGACTTTGCCTTAGTGGAATATGGCATTCCCAGAGGTTGCGCTGCAGCGTACTACCCTGAGACCAACGATTTAATACCCATTGACAGTGTGGCGGATAAAAGCAATACGCCAGCTTACAAGTCAATCGTCATTAGCTTGCATGCTTAGTGCGTGCTCGCTATGCATAGACGTAGCGCATACGTTTAAGCTCTGCGCATACGTTAAAAATCAGTGCATAGGTAGAGCCGCGGCTAAAACGATTGGCTAATCAATACCGTGGACTTTTATCAGTCGCGCTGATAGACAGAGCTTCGAATTGCGAGATAAACACGGTAAACCATAATAAAAAGGCAAAAAAAACAGTGGTCAAAACAATCAACAACAGCGTAATTGGCAACGCGTTACCAGCGCGAGGTCGCACACAAGCGATCTTACTCGGACTTTCATTATTAGCCTGCGCAGCATCATCTACCCTTGCCTGCGCCGAGCCAATCGGTGACGAAGTAGCCAGCCTAGACGGTGGCAGTGCTCATCAAGCCGCTTCTTTTGTGTTGGATGCAGGTGTTACACCTGAACTGCACGCCCTGCAACAGCGCTGGGCAAAGGTGAATTACACCTTCAGCGGCGACGAGCAAATTGACGCATTCAAGGTGTTAGTCACCCAAGCAAATGAACTGGTTCAGGACCAGCCTGAAAATGCCGGGTATTGGGCTTGGTTAGGTATTTGCCAATCCACTGCAGCGGCGGCAATTGGTGGGACTGATGCTCTTGGGTTGGCAAAAAAAGCTAAGCTCTCTTTTGAAAAATCTCTTGAACTGGATAACGACGCGCTAGATGGGGTCGCGACATTCTCCCTAGGTACGCTTTATCATAAAGTGCCGGGATGGCCCTTAAGCTTCGGCAGCGATAAACAAGCCAAGAAACTGTTGATAAAAGCCATTGAGCGTCACCCCGCCAGTATCGACAGTAATTTCTTTTACGGCGAGTTCTTGTTTAATGACGGTGATAGCGAAGACGCGAAAGGGTATTTGCTGCGCGCAAAACAAGCACCGGTGAGACTCGACAGACCCATCGCCGATAAATATCGCCGTATGGCCATAGACGAGCTGCTGGTAAAAATAGAAAACGATTGATGAGACAAGGGATCATGCATGTGGCTTTGCAGTCTCAGAGTCGTCATCAGCACATAGATAAATAGCTAGGCGCAGCATCATGACTGCTCAGTTTAACCGACATGGGTAGCGTCTCAGTATTAATCTCAATTAGTGATGTGTGTATTTGGCAGCTTCCTCTGACGCGATTCCCCGGTCGCACCGGGGCAAGCTTCCAATTTAAATGGCAAGAAAGCTTCATCATCTACGATGCGACATGCAGTCACTCTTTTTACCGATACTCATGAATTTGTCTAATCCTAAGTGACTGCCAGCATAATGCCTAGTAGCGTATAGACTGTGTTAAATAGCGGATTCGGTTATACTTTTGCCATAGATACCATTGGAATAAATACATGTTTGAGCAGTTACATCAAACCATTACCCCCTTTTTAACCTTCTTTGGCGATAATCGTTATACCCAAGCGGCGCTGGTTATTGTTCTTTCGTTTGTGGTTGCCTCGATTTTTAAGTATGTATTGATTGTGGCGCTAAAAGCCTTGATTTCGCGAGTTAATGCCGATTTAGATGGCAGTTTTTTGCATTTGCTGCACACCCCTATCTATTACAGTTTGCTGTTGATGGGGTTTTCCAGTGCGGCGTCAATTCTCGCGCCGTCTGACTTGTATGCGCATATTATATTTTCCTCGCTACAGTCGATTTCGATCCTTATTTGGACCGCGTTCTTTTTACGCGCAAACCATGTTCTGTTGCGCCAAATAGCGCTTAACCCTAACCGCTTTCATGCAGTGAATAACAAGACGCTGCCACTGTTTTTGAACTTGGTGAACATTATTATTTTGGTGCTGGCGGTGTATTTTGTGTTCTCGGTCTGGGGCGTAGACATGACCGCTTGGTTGGCATCAGCGGGAATTGTCGGTATCGCTGTGGGCTTTGCTGCCAAAGACACCTTGGCCAACTTGTTTTCTGGGGTATTTATCATGGCAGACGCACCCTATAAAATTGGCGATTATATTGTGCTTGATTCTGGCGAACGGGGGGAGGTTACCCATATCGGTATGCGTAGCACGCGTATGCTAACCCGTGAAGATGTGGAAGTGACCATTCCAAATTCAGTGATGGGCAATTCTAAAATTATTAATGAGTCAGGTGGACCCCATGAGAAATCTCGCTGCCGTGTGCCCATTGGCGTATCTTACAATGCTGATATTGACGAAGTGCGAGAGGTGCTGATGCAGATAGCGTTCGCTGAAAAAGCATACGTGTGTGACGACCCAGAGCCCAGAGTACGTTTTCGCCGCTACGGGGCATCCGCGCTGGAGTTCGAGTTGTTGGTGTGGATCACTAAACCCGCATTGCGTGGCAGAGTGATTGACATACTCAACAGTGAAATCTTTAAGCAGTTCAAGCAACGGCAGATTGAAATACCGTACTCTAAGCACGATTTGTACATTAAAGAAATGCCTGATCGTCGCGTAAATTATTCTGGTGAAGAGCCTGAATAATTCACCTAGCGTGAATAAGTCTTTGATTCAGTTTTCATCCGCCAAAAATGTATATGATAGATTTATTTTGACGGCGCATTGATCATTGTAAAACGCACACAAATGCGTGCTCCACCCAATTCACTGTCTTCGATGAGCAAGGTGCCCTGATAGGCGTCAACCAAATCAGCTACTACGGCCATGCCGATCCCTTGGCCTTCTTTGTAGCTGTCAAGACGAGTACCTCTGGTCAGTAATAACTGACGTTTCTCTTTCGGAATACCAGGTCCGTCATCTTCCACATCAATCTGTACAAACTTTTCGTGCGTTGAAATCTGAACTCGAACCTTGTGCTTTGCAGCTTTACAGGCGTTATCCAATAGGTTGCCCAATAACTCCATTAAATCCGTGCTATCACCGAAAAATTGACCTTTTGTGTCACTTTCTACGTGTTCAATAGACAGCTGCTTTTGAGCATGCACTTTGTTCATGGCATTGATTATTTTGTTCAATACGGGCGATATGTCTACGGCTTGCTCCCATGCAGCGCTGCTGCCCGCAACAGCACGTTTTAATTGGCGCTGAATTTGCAAGTCAATCTGATTGATGGGCTCTCTGGCATCATCCGGCAATGCTGTATTGCCAGATAGCACAGCTAAAGGGGTTTTCAAGCCGTGGGCCAAGTCACTTAAGCTGTTTTTGTAGCGGCTGCGTTGTTGTTGCTCGGTGGCGAGCAGGTGGTTAATACTGCTTTTTAGTTTCTCAAGCTCAGGGGGATAGGTTTGGCTGATGTGTTGAATGTGACCGGCTTCCGCCTGTTTGATTTGTTTGATCAAGCGGTTAATAGGCCATAGCGCCGCATTTAGACTGAGAATCAATAACCCAAGCAAGACTAATGCGATCAAGCTTAGCCAGCGCCACAGCGTGGTGATAAAGGCCTGTTCCTGAACGTTATATGCGTTCTTATCTTGCAGAATATAAAAACTTACAGGAACGAAGTGCCCGCCAGCATCGAATTCTGCTGTGTAAGCAAACAAAAAGTAAGGTTCGAGTAAGGCATATTCTTCATCGAAACGTTCTTTACCCACTTCCGGCGCATAGAATTCGGGCATCACTTGCCAATTTAGGGTTGATAACGAACGCCACACCATACGATCGTCAATTTTAATAAACGCGTACAAGCCAGAATCTGGGATGTTGAGCTGATCGTTAAAGAGGTGCTCAGGCATAACGGGTTGGGTACCCGACATTTCAAATTCAGAAATCAGCGTCAAGCTTTGCACCCGTAATTGCTGCTGCATTGATTCACTTAAACTACTGGTAAACGCACTCTCAAGGGTAAACGCGGCCAGCGGAATGAATACGACCAATACCAAAAGGGCAGCGGCAAAACTGCGTAGGCGTAACGATAAATTGCGCACCTGTTAGACTTGGAATTCTCGACTGATGCGATAACCACGCCCGCGCATAGTTTCAATCGGGTTGATGCTTCCTTGTGGGTCGAGTTTTTTACGTAACCGGCCAACGAATACTTCAATGACGTTGCTGTCCAAATCAAAGTCTTGATCGTATATGTGCTCGGTAAGCTCTGTTTTTGACACCACCTTTTTGGGGTTTAACAGCAGGTATTCAAACACCTTATATTCGTAAGCAGTCAGTTCGATATCTGTACCGCTGACGCTCACCTGTTCACTTAAAGTGTTTAGGCTGATAGGGCCAAGTTCAATGGTAGGATTAGCTTGGCCAGCGGAGCGCCTAATAAGCGCTTTAACGCGAGCGAGTAATTCTTCGTTTTGAAAAGGCTTAGTCAGATAGTCATCTGCGCCTGCATCTAGACCTTCGACTTTTTCTTGCCAACGATCACGCGCGGTTAAAATAAGGATAGGGCAAGAAACGTTATTTTTACGGGCTTTTTGAATGACTTCGAAACCATCCATTACGGGCAAACCGATATCGATAATCGCTAGGTCGTATGGGTGCTCACTTAATAAAAACAGTGCCTTAGCGCCATCGTCGGCTAAATCGACACTGTAGCCATGGGTTTGTAAAAGTGTGTCTAACTGAGTTAATAAACGGCTGTCGTCCTCGACAATTAAAATGCGCATTAGTCGTCCTTCTTACCACTTTTTACAACTCGACCTGAGCGTTTATCAACATCAACGTTGACCACACGCCCTGATTTTTGCAGTACTTTTACGCGGTATTTATTTTTACTTTGGTCAACTTTCAATACACGACCCTGTACCTGCTGCTGGGCTTTTTGAGCAGCTTGGTTCTTATCTATTTTAGCGTTATCGTCTTGGGCATAAGCATGACCTAGTAACCCCAATGACAAACTGATAAATAAAATAAAGAGTGTATTTTTAGCGATATGTTTCAACGATTGACCCCATTCACAAACGGTTACAGATAGTTTAGCGCAATCAATACCTTGGTGGAAATACTTCTACTTAAATCAACATCCTAAGCAAGTATAAATTCCCCTAAAGGTTTAGTGCGCCAGTGACGAAGTTTGCTTCGAGGGTAAGCATACGGTGTGTTAGCTGAATTTTGCCTGAATCAATTGTGCTTGAGCCACAGTTAGTAGCGAAGAGGGCGGCGAAAAATGTACTTACAAATTAAGGGCGATAGTGAAAAGTCACAGAGAAGCGATTAAAAATCGACTTTTTTCCTAAGCTGCTTCTTTTGCCCTGATTTCTTTTTGGTCTCTACTCGGCGCACTTGTGAGCCTTTGGTGGGTTTTGTGGCTTTACGGGGTTTTTGTACGACGGCAGCTTCTCGCACAATGGCGGCCAAACGTTCTAATGCGTCTTGGCGATTCATTTCTTGGGTACGATGGGCTTGGGCTTTTAAGACCAATATGCCGTCTTGGGTTATGCGCTTATCGTTACTGTTTAACAACTGCTCTTTATAAAACGCAGGTAAAGATGACGCTTTAATATCAAAACGTAAATGAATGGCGCTTGATACCTTATTAACATTCTGCCCGCCAGCACCTTGGGCACGAATAGCAGTTAGTTCAACTTCGTGATCTTGTAGCGAAATATAGCTTTTGATAAAAATCATTTTGTTGTCCTTTTACGGCAGCGGCTTTTTAGGTGGTAGCTTGGCTAACGCGCTAAAGAATGCGAGGCAGATTCGAAGGGATATACGCATTGCCTCGCACACAGTGTTGTAGCCTAAATGCGTTACGGCAGCACCTTAATGTAGGGTTTTACCGTGACGTTTTTGTACACGCCTGCATCTATATATGGGTCAACATCAGCCCAAGATTGGGCGTCCTCTAAGCTGGGAAAGTCAGCAATAACCAGAGAGCCAGTAAAACCGGCTTCACCTGGGTCTTTGCTGTCAATGGCTGGGCATGGCCCTGCGACCAACAGACGCCCTTCATCACTTAGCTGTTGTAAACGGGCTAAGTGCGCAGCACGTGCTTGCTTGCGAAGTGGCAAACTGTTTTCTACGTCTTGTGAATACACTACATACCACATGGGCTTTCCTTATTTTTTAGTTGCTTGTTTCATAGCGCTAACAAACTCACGAAGCTTGCTAAGCATCACTTCAGGCTGAGACAGGTTTTTTTCAATGATATTCACTGTTGCCGAGCCTGAAATAGCGCCGGCTGCACCTGCGCTAATCGCTTCTTTGACTTGCTCAGGTTTAGAGATACCAAAGCCTAATAGTGGCGGAGCCACCTTGTACTGAGTCAACTTGGCAATCAACTCACTGGCAGGAATGGTGGCAGCTGTTTCAGCGCCGGTTACGCCAGCGCGGCCAAGTAAGTAAGTGTAACCTTGTGATTTTTGACCGATCTCAGCCAAGGTCTCATTACTGGCGTTAGGCGGAGCAATCAGGATTTGCTTAATACCTGTTTCGTTGGCAATAGCAACAAAGCGGTCTGCTTCACGAAGTGGCACATCAGCAATCAGAATCGAGTCAACACCTGCATTAGCTGCATCGTTATAGAATTTTTCAAGACCGGGCTTAATCACTAAGTTGCTGTACAGCAACAAGCCAATAGGTGTATCAGGGTAGATTTCACGGAATTGACGGATCACCTCAAAACAATCACTGGGGTGAATTTTATGACTCAGGGCACGAATACTCGCTTGCTGAATCGTAGGGCCATCGGCAATAGGATCAGAGTAAGGAATACCTAACTCAAGAGCATCTGCGCCGCCTTCAGCCAAGGCTTTTAAAATCTCTAGGGACGTGGCGATGTCAGGGTCTCCTAGCATCACGAAAGGGACAAATGCGCCTTCATTCGCTGCATCTAAACGGGTGAACATACTGCCGTAACGGTCGCAGCTATGGATGTCGTTATGTTCATTTTGATTACTCATTGGTTTGGCCTCCCAAAATACTGTGTACGTGGGCTAAATCTTTGTCGCCACGACCGGACAAATTAACCACTATGATAGTGCCATCTTCAGCTTCATCTGCCATGTTTAAGGCATGCGCCAAGGCGTGTGATGATTCAAGGGCCGGAATGATACCTTCCTTGCGGGATAATAATTGAAATGCATAAAGCGCTTCGTCATCGGTGACAGCGGCATAGGTGGCGCGGCCAATATCGTGTAAATGAGCGTGCTGGGGACCAACGGCTGGGTAATCAAGCCCTGCAGATACCGAATATGATTCTTCAATTTGGCCGTCTTCATCTTGCATGATGTAGCTATATGCACCGTGCAAAATGCCTGTGGTGCCTTTACCGATAGCAGCGCCGTGTTCAGCCGTGTGCAAGCCTTTACCGGCTGGCTCAACACCGATTAACTGCACGCTTGGCTCGTCAATAAAGTCAGCGAACATACCAATAGCGTTTGAACCACCACCAACACAGGCGACAACCGCATCAGGTAAGCGACCTTCTTTGGCCATGATTTGCGCGCGTGTTTCTTCGCCAATCATACGGTGGAATTCACGCACAATAGTCGGGAACGGGTGAGGACCAGCCGCGGTGCCAAGTAGATAGTGAGCTTTATCATACGTGGCAGACCAGTCACGCATGGCTTCATTCACGGCATCTTTTAGGGTGCCTGAGCCTGCGTTTACGGGGATGACTTCTGCGCCCATTAAACGCATTCTGAACACGTTCGGCGCTTGACGCTCAACGTCTTTGGCTCCCATGTAAATGCGTGCTTTTAAGCCTAACAGTGCGCAGGCTAATGCTGTTGCAACGCCGTGTTGCCCAGCGCCGGTTTCAGCGATGACTTCGGTTTTACCCATACGCTTGGTCAGTAGTGCTTGACCTAGTACCTGATTGGTTTTATGAGCGCCGCCATGAAGTAAATCTTCACGCTTTAAATACAGTTTCACATTTGGGTTGGAAACCAAGTTACGTGACAAGGTCATTGCCGTGGGGCGACCTGCGTAGTCGGTAAGCAATTCCATAAACTCTTTTTGGAAATCGGGATCGTTTTGCGCGTCAATAAATGCTTGCTCTAATTGATCAAGCGCGGGAATAAGCAGTTCTGGTACATACATACCACCGAACTGTCCGAATTTGCTCTCTAAATGATTCATAATAATTTCTCGTCTTTAAATCGTTAAAATGTGGGCTGTTCGATTCGCTTGGAGCTAATACGCGCGTAATTTTTCGAACACGCTCTGCAGCTTTTTCTCGGACTTTTTGCCTGGGGCGTCTTCAACGCCAGAGTTTAAATCGATTCCACCGAGGCCAAGTGCTGCAGCTTGTTGTACGTTGTCTGGGTTGATACCACCGGCTAAAATGACTTTGCTGCGGGTTTGGGCACTAAGGGCAGCCTGCGCGAACAATTGCCAGTCAAACGCTTGACCTGTGCCTCCGCTTTGTTCGCCAACTTTGCAATCTAATACAAAACGATCAACGTTCTGTTCATCAAGGGCGGGTAGGGTATCAGTGATCCCCTTTGCTAACCAGATTTGGCAGTCAGTCAAATTCGCATTATTAAGCGCACTGCGCAGTTCATTAACGTAGGACGATGTCTCACTGCCATGTAGTTGCACCGCAGCTAAACCAAGGGTGCTGGCGTACTCAACGACCAGTGCAACGTTGGCATCAACGAACACGCCGACGTAGTTAAACGGAACCGCAGCCACTATGTCTTTGGCATCATCAAGTGATAAGTAACGCTTTGATTTCTGTGCAAAGATAAGCCCAGCATAACTGGCGCCCATTTTTGCTACATCAGTGGCGTCTTTTGCACGGGTCATACCACATACTTTGATTGTGCCATAGACCAAACGTTTTACTGCTTGGGCGACGTCATCTTCAGCCATTAAAGCACTGCCGACTAAGAAACCATCAACAATAGGTGATAAACGGCGTACGTCTTGATGGGTATAAATACCCGACTCAGAAATAATCACATGTTCGTGAGTGGCTTGGTTTATAAGCGGTACTAATTTCTCAGTGGTGGCTAAATCTGTGCTCAAGTCACGCAAATCTCGGTTGTTGATGCCGATAATATTGGCTTTGAGGGCGACAGCGCGATGAGCTTCTTCTTCGTTGCTCACTTCGGTAAGTACATCAAGCCCAAGGCTGTGGGCGATATTGGCTAATTCAAGATATTCATCGTCAGTCAGTACTGACAACATCAATAAAATAGCATCGGCGTTGTGATAGCGGGCCAAGTAAACTTGGTACGGCTCAACGAAAAAGTCTTTATTGATCACCGGCTGGGTTACACGCTCGCGAACGTACTCTAAATACTCGAACTTACCTTGAAAGTACTTCTCATCGGTCAGTACTGAAATGCAGGCCGCGTAGGGTAAGTAAGCCTCAATGATCTCATCTAAATTGAAGTGTTCTCTTATCAAACCTTTAGATGGAGACGCTTTTTTACATTCTAAAATGTACCCTGCATTGGGTTGGTTGAGCGCGTCGAAAAAGCTGCGCTGTGATGGCTGTAAACCATCAATAAAGCTCGCCAAAGGTAAATCGACTTTGCGCTGGGCAATTTCTTGGCGTTTATCGGCAACAATTTTTTCTAATACATTGGCCATTTAACTTCCTTTAAATAATGTCGTGGCTGCGGCTAACCGCAGAAGAGGCTTCAATTACCTGTAAAGGGCGCTTGGCTTGCATGGCATCAATCGCCATTTTTGCCCCTTGTTGGTAAGTTTCAGCGCGGCCACATAATTTAATCAGAGCGCCCGCATTCATCGCCACCGCCGCTTCATGGGCAGCTTGGCCTTCACCGGCGAGCACATCTTGGATCAGCTGTTTATTTTCATCAGGCACACCCCCTTCAATGGCGGCTAATGGATATTCTTCAAGGCCAAAATCACTGGGTGACAGGGTATATTCGTTTAAGGCGTCCCCATCAATCTCGACTACCATAGAAGGGCCATGCACAGCGAGTTCGTCTAACCCACTGCCGTGAACCACCAATGCCTTTTTGTAACCCAGTAGCTGCAAAGTACGTGCAAAAGGCATAACTAGTTCAGGTGCATACACACCAATCATCATATGACTGGGTTGCATGGGGTTAACTAAAGGCCCTAACAAGTTAAAAATGGTGCGGGTTTTTAAGGTGGTGCGAACCGGCATAGCGTGTTTGATACCTGCGTGATAAACAGGGGCAAACAAAAAGCATAGATTGGACTTATCTAAACACTCCCGCGCGGCGGCTGGCGACATATCGAGCTTCATTCCAAACGCATTGAACAGATCTGCCGAGCCTGACTTGCTCGACACACTGCGATTACCGTGTTTGGCCACTTTTACACCACAACTGGCAGCCACGATGGCCGCCGCGGATGAAATGTTAATCGTGTTGTGACCGTCTCCGCCGGTGCCGACGATATCGGCAAAATCATATTCTGGGCGCTTAACTGGGCTAGCGTTCTGGATCATAGCCGTCGCTGCACCAGCAATCTCTTCTGGGGTCTCGCCCTTTATTTTTAATGCCGTTAACAACGA
Organism: Paraglaciecola sp. QJM3NY_14; assembly: GCF_056173245.1. Taxonomy (NCBI): domain Bacteria; kingdom Pseudomonadati; phylum Pseudomonadota; class Gammaproteobacteria; order Alteromonadales; family Alteromonadaceae; genus Paraglaciecola; species Paraglaciecola sp. QJM3NY_14. The sequence continues at coordinate 3,373,247 of NZ_CM149664.1, read as the reverse complement.
AGAGAGGACAATATTGTCTACCTGGCCGGTCACTATTTGACTGAATACATCAGTGGTTTCGTTCTGGCTCAGGGCTTTACCTTGATAAAGCGTTTCAAGTAATGGAAATAGCATGGTTGTCCTCTAATCGTTCGCTTGTTCTTGGGTGAGGTAATCAATGCTTTGCATTAATAACTGGCTACCAAAAGCGGTTAAAATGGATTCGGGATGAAATTGAAAGCCCAGCATTCTATCTTGCTCGTGGCAAACTGCCATAGGCACAGCGTCAAATTGGGCTAAAACAGTCAGTTCAGCAGGCATGTTGCTGGCCATTAGCGAATGGTAGCGTGCAACAGGTAGCGGCTGTGGCAAGTCAGCGAACATTTTGTCGCCCTGATGCGTAATTAACGACGATTTACCGTGCATAACCACATCGGCGCGAATAATGTCACCGCCGTATGACTCCACAATCGCTTGGTGACCTAAGCAAATCCCCAGTACCGGAAAAACGCCTTTTACGAGATTGATTAGCTGAGGCATGCAGCCCGCGTCAGCGGGGGCGCCCGGGCCGGGTGATAACAATAGTATCACTTGGCTATGCTGGGCTTGTGCTTGCATTTTTTCAAAGATAGCGTGTGGAGACACCGAGTTTCGATACACGGTGAGCCCCATGCCCATGGTGCGCAGTTCATCCACCAAGTTATAGGTAAATGAATCAAAGTTATCGACCAAGAAAACATGAGTGCTTTTGACTAAATCAGCAATCACTGAATCAGTGCCCACTGAAGCAGCCTTATCCACAGAAGAGGGAGTCACTAAGCTCATTATTTTGTCTCCTTCGATGTTTGCGTTTGATTAGCTGACACAGCGCTTGGCGATTCATGAGAGGTGAGAATTGCGCGAATAACCGCTTGCGCTTTACCTCGTGTCTCATCTGCTTCTGATTGCGGGTCTGAATCGAATACTACGCCAGCGCCAGCTTGGATGTGCGCTGTATTGTTTTTAATAAAGGCTGAGCGGATGACAATACAGGTGTCCATGTCGCCGTGGCCGTTAACATAACCGACTGCCCCGCCGTAACTGCCTCGGCGTTGCTGTTCTACTTCACGAATAAGGCTAGCAGCACTGACTTTCGGTGCGCCGACTAGGGTGCCCATGTTCATACAAGCTTGGTACGCGTGCAGTGCATCTAAATCATCGCGCAACTGTCCAACCACTTTAGAGACTAAGTGCATGACGTGTGAATAGCGGTCGACTTTCAGTAAGTCTTTTAAGTGTCTTGTGCCGGGCTTTGACACTTTTGCTACGTCGTTACGGGCTAAATCAACCAACATTAAATGCTCAGATTTTTCTTTCTCGTCTTCGCGTAAATTAAGTTCAATACGGCTGTCTAGATCTAAGTTGATTGAGCCATCAGCGTGCTTACCTCTAGGACGCGTGCCGGCAATGGGGTAAATCTCTACTTGGTTAGTGTCCTTTAAATATTTTAGTGCTGACTCGGGAGAGGCACCAAACATACAAAAATCGATGTCTTGCATGAAAAACATATACGGACTGGGGTTTTGCACCTTCAATGCTTTGTAGGCTTTATGTGGGTCTGGGCAAGGTAGGCTGAACGTACGTGATGGTACAACTTGGAAAATATCACCGGCTAAAATATGATGCTTGAGGTTTTCTACGTCTTGAATAAATTCTTCATCTGACTTGCTAATTTTTAAATCATCTGGCGCAACACTGGGTGATTCGAGCTCAGGCACGTGCATCGTTTTGCCCAGCTTATGCTTTATTTGCTCTAAGCGCTGACTGATAGCGAAATAGTTATTACCGACATTTTTGCCGCTAAACACGCTGCCAATTAATTCGGTTTTCTTTGCTTGGTGGTCAATTAAAAGTAAGGTTTCAGCGAGATAGAAAACAAAGTCAGGGCAGGTATTTTCACTTTCACTAACCGCGGGTAATTGCTCAAATGTGGCGAGTAAATCATAGGCAAAGGCACCGCCTAAAAATAACGCTTCAGGATGAGGTCTAATAGCCACCACACGATTAATCAATAAGCGCAAAGCATCAAATACGGCTGGGGCCTTTAAACGGCTGTCTTCATCTAGTTCGCCGTCATTAAAGGCAAACGTCAAAGTCACAGTGCGAGAATTTTCATCAAAGGCATGCTCAACACCTTGCGGGCAGTATTCGATAAACAAAGGTAAAACAGCGGCCCCGTTATCAGTCAGCGCTTGGCAGGTCACCACAGGACCATCGCATTGCAATTTTATGGCGGCATCTACCAGTATTAAACTTTTCAAATTATCTTTGCTGTCGATTTCTGCTGATTCAAGCAGCAAATTGTGGGGCTGACCTTGACATAAATATTGATATGCTTGGAGTGGATCGGCCACGTAATCAGCGGATAGTAGCAATGTTTCTACTTTGCCTGCTTGTTGTGTTAATTGCGCTAAGCTCATGATTTTTCTCGATAACCTCGTTTGTAACCTGTTCTAGGCATTGACTTTATTGGGCATTAATCGGGTCGTAATTTTCAATCGGGCATAAAAAAAGCCCGTATTATACGGGCTTTTCTTGTTCAATCGCACAAATACATACGCTCACAGCCCGCTAGTTAGGGATGTGCCACCACCAAATTAAGTTAGTTGAAACGCGTAATACTGTATTCATGGGTATAAATTCTCGTTTTTGAGCACGCGGAAATCTTTGTTAGGCGTGCGAAAAAATATCGGTTAATAACAAACATTGTCCTTTTTTAAGGTTTTGTCTGCTATTCATCACTAAATGCGTATAATACACACTTCAGGTGCATAGAAGAAAACAATTTTGCTTCTCTGTCAACACCCAATTTTGTAAACGTATCCTTCGGGTACTCGTTAAAAGGTCATATTTACTGTTCCATGAAAATCGATTTGCACTGCCATACATACTATTCAGACGGTCAACTTTCACCCGTAGAACTGGTGGATCGCGCTAACAATATGCAAGTGGATGTGCTGGCTATTACCGACCACGATACCGTACAAGCGTTAGATGAAGCTAGGGCTCATCAGGCAAAGCAAAAACGTAAGATGCATATCGTTAACGGAATCGAGCTTTCGACCTCTTGGCACAATTTCGATATTCATATTTTGGGCTTAAATGTAGACAAAGACGATGAAGTGTTTCGACAGCGCTTGGTGGAACAAAAGAACGAGCGAGATGCCCGAGCACAAAAAATGTCAGACAAACTGGCCAAAGCCGGGGTTGAAAATGTGCTCGATGATGCAAAATTATTAGCCGGTGAAGGCCAGCTGACCCGTGCCCACTTCGCCCGAGTGTTGGTTGAACGCAAAGCGGTGCGAGACTTTGAGAGCGCCTTTAAAAAATACTTAGGTAAGGGCAAACGCGCCCATGTTAAACCCCAGTGGATTTCAATTGAAGAAGCCATTGCGTGGATCCACGATGCAGGCGGCAAAGCGGTATTAGCGCACCCTGGGCACTATGACATGACCACTAAGTGGTTACGTCGATTAGTCACTGAATTTAAACAAGCTGGGGGAGATGGTATTGAAACCACCCATGCTCGCATTAACCCTGAAAAACGTAAGTTGATTGTTGAATTAGCCATGGAGCATAATTTACAAGCATCTGCGGGTTCTGATTTTCATTTTGTCAGTCGCTGGACTGAATTGGGTAAAAACTTGGGGGTGCCAGAACACCTGACCCCTATTTGGCATGACTGGTCATTTGTAGACTCGTCAATTGACACAACATCTAACGCATAACATCGCGTGTAACTTACTGGGAAGTAACGATTATGAGCCAATTTTTTTATATTCATCCTGACAACCCTCAAGCACGACTCATTAAACAGGCGTGTGAGTTAATTCATAATGGCCAAGTGGTGGTGTATCCAACAGATTCTGGCTACTCCATTGGCTGTCATATGGATGACAAAAGCGCCCTAGAGCAAATCTGTCGTATTCGCCAAATCGGTAAAGATCATAATTTCACGCTAATGTGCCGAGATATGTCTGAGTTGTCAGAATACGCACAGGTCGACAACGCCGCATTTCGTATGATCAAAAACAACACGCCTGGGCCGTATACCTTTATTTTAAAGGCGACCAAAGAAGTGCCTAAGCGCTTGCAAAATCCTAAGCGCCGTACCATAGGTATTCGAGTGCCAGACAACGCTATCGCCTTAGCCTTGCTTGAAGAACTGGGTGAGCCGCTGATGTCGACTACGCTTATTTTACCGAATGCAATCGTTGCTGAGTCTGATCCTGACGAAATTCGCGACAAGCTTGAGAAGCAGGTAGGCCTAATTATTCATGGTGGTTTCTTGGGAGAGCAGCCCACCACTGTGATTGACTTGTCGGATGGCGAGCCTACGATTATTCGTGAGGGCAGCGGTGACGTTAGCCCGTTTAACTAATCACGTTGTTACTATAGATGAATATTGATAAAACGCTTCAAACTGCACAGCAGCAGGAAGCGACAAACCAAGGTCAAGGCGTACAGCAGCCTTTGCCCTTGGCGTTTATCAATGGACAAGCCTTTACTGAACATCCTGAAGACTTATACATTCCGCCAGATGCACTAGAGCTGATTTTAGATGCATTTGAAGGACCACTGGATTTGCTGCTGTACTTAATACGTAAGCAAAAGTTCGATTTGGTTAATTTGCCCGTTTATGAAATAACCAAGCAATACATGTTGTACGTTGACATGATGAAGGACTTAAAGCTTGAGTTAGCGGCTGAGTACCTGTTAATGGCTGCGATTTTAGCCGAGATAAAATCTCGTTTACTGCTGCCTAAACGAACTGACGCAGAAGAAGACGAAGATGATCCAAGGGCTGAGCTGATTCGGCGCTTACAAGAATACGAGCTGATAAAAAGCGCGGCCCAAGAATTAGATGCACTACCTCGTTTAGAGAGAGATGTGTTCAGCGCTCAAGCGCAAACCAGTGAATCTGTTGCACCGATTAAAATTCTGCCGAAAGTAAACCTGCAAGATTTGGTGACAAGTTTTCAAAGTGTATTGCAGCGGGCCAGTGCTTTCGAGCATCACTCTATTGCCCCTGAGGCATTATCGACAAGGGAGCGGATGGCACTGATTTTAGAAAAGCTCAACAGTCATGAATTCACCGGCTTTGATTGTTTGTTTCAGGCCAGTGAAGGCCGCGCTGGTGTTGTGGTGACGTTCCTTGCGGTACTCGAGTTGTGTAAAGAGCAGTTAGTGGAGCTGGTACAAAGTGAGCCAATGGCCAATATTCATGTGAAATTGCACGCAGGAGAGCCTCAGTAAGTGGCAAAAATATCTTCGGTACAATTGAAGCAATTGATAGAGGCCGCGGTGTTTGTATCAGATGCACCGGTTAGCCAAGAACATTTGCAAGATACGGTGTTAAGTGGCCTTAAAGTGACTAAAAAAGCACTCAAGGAAGCCATAGAAGAATTACAGGTAGAATATCAATCTCGCGGTGTACAGCTGGTTGAGGTAGCCAGCGGCTATCGCTTTCAGTCAATGGATAGCTTAGGACCATGGTTAAGCAAGCTGTGGCAAGAGCAAGCGCCACGATATTCAAGAGCTTTGCTGGAAACCTTGTCGATGGTGGCCTATCGCCAACCCATCACGCGAGGTGAAATAGAAGATGTACGTGGTGTGGCGGTAAGTAGCCATATCATGAAAACCTTAATAGAGAGGGATTGGGTGAAAGTGGTAGGGCACAAAGAAGTGCCAGGACGCCCAGCCTTGTATGCAACAACAAAAGGATTTTTAAACTATTTCTCGTTAAAGAGCTTGAAAGACTTACCCAGTCAAGATGCCTTCGATGCGAGTAATAGCCAGGATGAACGCCGAGTTATTACTGAGCCTGATGACGCTAGCCATCAGCAAGTCAGCACAGCACCTGTGCACAGCACTAAAGGTGATAACTCATCAGGCGAGCAATCAACGACAGAAGAACAAATACCGTCAAAACAAGCAGCGTCAGACCAAGCACAAGAGTCTAAGCTTGATAATACTGACAACCCTAATCAAAGAGAGCAGTTACACTAATGAGTGAAAAATTACAAAAAGTCCTAGCCAATGCTGGTGTGGGCTCCCGTCGTGAGATGGAAAAATGGATAGCCTCTGGGCGCATTTCGGTTAACGGAAAAGTCGCCACCTTGGGAGATCGCGTTGAGCCTCTAGATCAGCTTCGCGTTGATGGCAACCTTATCACCGCTGCGGCAAAAAGCACGATATGTCGAGTATTGATGTACAACAAACCTGAAGGTGAGTTATGCAGCCGAAAAGATCCACAAGGTCGCCCAACTGTATTCGACCGTTTGCCTAAGATTCAAAATGGCCGCTGGATTGCGGTAGGGCGCTTAGACATCAACACCAGTGGTTTGTTGTTATTTACTAATGACGGCGAGCTAGCCAACCGTTTAATGCACCCTAAGCATGAAATTGAGCGTGAATACGCGGTGCGTGTATTTGGTGAAGTGGATGACGACATGATTAAACGCCTTAAGAAAGGTGTTGAATTAGAAGATGGGGTCTCTAAATTTACCGAAGTGCGCAAGCGCCCAGGTGATGATGAAAGCTTGAATAGTTGGTACAACGTGAGCTTATCTGAAGGGAAAAACCGTGAAGTTCGCCGATTGTGGGAGTCTCAAGGCTTGCAAGTTAGCCGCCTAATTCGCGTACGTTACGGTACCTTGAATCTACAAAATCGGCTTCCTCAGGGCGGTTGGATTGAGTTGCCACTGACTGACCTGAATACGTTGCGTAAAAGTGTGCAATTGGATTTGGAGCAAGAATCGCTGATCGAAGACAAGCAAACCAAGCTAGACCACGTTCGCTTGAGTCGCATGCGCCGTTCAGTGCAAAAGCACAAGGTTAATCAAGGTCGTGCCAAAGCAAGACCGAAAAAGAAGTAGCACTCTCTTCACTTGATATTGCAGGGTGCTGTTCACCGCGCGTAGCAGCGCTCTCAAAATCGCCTATAGCGGCAGAATAATGGGCGGGTTGTCACTATCACTGACAACTCGCTTTGCTACTAACTCCACTTAAACTATACCCATTACGTGAACCATACCTCCTGCGCCGTTCATGTCTACTTAACGGGCGCAATTTCAACTTTAGCTGCAATTCAATCTTGATTTGCTGTGGTGGTACGCACCTGACTAGGGCCTTTAGAGTCGCTAGCTACACGCCAATTACTCCTAAAACTAAGACTAAGACAATTAGGCGGTCAAACCAGCGCCAAGAGTGATGTTATTCCATCCAGCTCATACATTTCGATGTTAAGCGTCTCAACCTTATATGCCGCTCAACCTGATAAAGCACACGACAGACGCGAGAATCACAATAATGACGAACCACCTTTTTTCATGCTGCCAATGCCCAGCGATATTACCGATGCAAAATGATAGAAAAATAAAAGAAAGACAGCCATTTTAAAAATTGTGAATCTACACCTCTAAACTAAGCTTGATAGGTGTTCTATTTGATCAAGTTGATGGTTATGACCCAGTCGCGAAAAAGCCAAATCAGTTTAATCGATACTCCTATTTTATTCACAGCATCCATGTCGTTCACTTCTTCGAAGCCAGCTAAAGCTGTTCAAATTTTATTCCCGATAAATTTGTCATTGTATTTCCCGCTGTGTACGGCAGTCATTCTTATGCGGAGTAGATGCGCATTCCGGGCACAGTTACGAGCATCGTCGTAGCTGGGTAGAGGAACGTTTGTTGATTTTATCTTCTGTATTCGCCATCGATAGCGCGGCTACTGTATTTGTGCCTATGCAGTGATGAGCAATCACACGCATGTGGTGCTTTGTGTAGATAAAGCATTGGCAGATAGCTGGGACGCTAGAGAAGTTCTTCGGCGTTATTACAGAGTGCATAAAGGCACTTTAGTAACGCAGAAATTTATGAACGGCGATTCATTGAGCCAAGGCGAGTTAATCTCGCTTGATGACACTGTTGAAATATACAGAAAGCGTTTGTACGACATAAGCTGGTTTATGCGTGACTTGAACGAGTTTATTGCCCGTGAGGCGAATAAAGAAGATGATTGCACTCGCCGATTTTATTCGCCGCCATCCTTGGCGCTCTCCCTTCGGGCCAGCTAAAGCGGTTCTAATTTACTCCTGATAAATTAGTGGGAGGGGCGTTTTAAATCTCAGGCACTATTGGACGAAAGTGCTGTGCTGGCGTGTATGGCATACGTTGACCTAAACCCTATACGCGCAAAAATGGCAGAAACACCCGAAACGGCAAGTCACACCAGTATTAAAAAGCGGATCGACGCGGCTAAAAATCAACAGTCGCAGCCTAGCGCCTTGATGCCCTTTGTGGGCAGCTATCGTGAAGAAATGCCCAAAGGTCTCGCGTCTTCACTTAATGATTATTGCGAGCTTATAGATACTACAAGCCGCTGCATTCGTGATGATAAGACAGGTTATATGGATCATAAGCAAAGTCCTATTTTAGAAAGACTCGGGTCAGGCACGGTGCGGTGGCTAACCCTATCCACGGAGTTTGAAAAGCATTTTTGCTACGCCGCAGGTGCGGAGCAAATGATGAACATGTTCAAGCGTCATACCCATCATCAGCGACTGCGAGGGATGACTAAGGCCAGGAAGCTTCTGACGTCAGCTTAAAGACGTCTGTAAATACTTCTATAAGAATTTAAAATCAAAAAATATCGGCTTATCGCCTGGCATATTCCCATGCCTGACACTCTGTAAATTCGATGTTTATTCCTTAATAACCCTTTGAAGTTCGTGTAAATAGCGCTCGTTTTTAATATGAGGTGCTCGCACTAAAACAATTGGTCTCTTTTATGAATTAAAAGTGAGAAAGACGAGAGAACGACCTTTGTGATATTTAGCTTGGCTGTTCATACAAAATCTTTAACTTGGATGTCCATATAAAAATTGCTCGCACTAATACAATTGGTCTCTTTTATAAATCAAAAGTGAGAAAGACAAGAGAACGATCTTTGCAATATTTGGCTTGGCTGTTCAAATAAAATCTTTAACTTGGATGTCCTTATAAAAAATTATCCGAGGAATAGTCGGTTTTTCATCATATCGCCTATTGTGCCTAGACTAGACTTTTGGTGATATGGCCTGATTATTAGTGATGTTATCACGTAGTGAATATTCTGGGGCTGATGCACTAATGGAGGCGCTAGTATAAAGGCGTGAATTGCGCTTTTTAAACCTCACATTTTTATTAAGACTTAGATGTTATTTGGAATAAAGTTATGATCACGCAGTTACCCCAAAGTGAAGGTGCCACCATTGGTATCAGAGTCAGTGGGAAGGTTGACCAGACACAAGAGAAAGAGTGGATCAATACGTTTGATTCACTGATAGCGCAGCACAACAAAATCAATGTATTGGTCTTAATTGATGATAATTTCGATATTGGCTTAAAGGCAGCGTTTGAAGATATAAAATGGACGTTTGGCCACCTTGAACATATGGACAAACTTGCGCTCGTATCTACCAGTCGTGTGATTAAGTGGCTAGTGGAAATTGATAGTCCTTTTGCCAAAATGGTCAACATTGATGAAAAGTACTTTGATGTAAACGAGCTGAGTAAAGCATGGGCGTGGGTTAAGAGCTAAGCAATCAGCTAGGCGATAAAATACAAGTAAGCCAATAAACTGTAAATGAGCCATTAAACACAAAGGTAGATGAAATGCATAACACCGTTTTACTAAGCGAAATATTTGGTTGGATGTCATTGATTAATATTGGTTTGCTGAGTTTGGCTACATTGGCCTTAATCTGGATGGGAGAGCGCATCACATCTGTTCATAGCAGGCTTTTTAGCATCCCAGAACGTCGATTAAAAACCATGTATATGAATTACTTAGCGCATTATAAATTACTCATTTTTGTTTTTAACTTGGTGCCGTATATTGCGCTGAAGATTCTCTTTTGATTAAAAAAGTACTCTAAAATTCAGCGATCAAAAACACACTAACATTACTTTGCACACGCTAAAAAAGCTCGATTAAAGAGAGTAAGTATTAATCGAGCTGTGAACGTCTCCAGATTAACATTGAGACTCGTCGGTCAAAATGGACTACTGAGTCTTAGCCTTGCTCTGTTCACTGGCACTTTCATTCTCTTCTTGAGCGCTCTGTAACGGCTTGTCTTCTGCTTTAGGGCTCACAGCAGTAATTAAACTTTTATTTTGCGCTTTGCTAAGTGGGTAGATACGGCTGATATTGCATCTAAATCTATGGTTATCTGGCGTGAAAACGCTATCAAAGCCGGCGCTTAAAGTGTTGGGTATCCGCGAGTACACAAGCAAGGCTGGCGAGTAATTTATATCGCTACAACGCATGGTGAGCTTCACCAAGTATGAGCGAAAAGGGGACGTCCGCAGAATAAGATATTGGTCGCTTAATGATACCCAACTGTCTAAATCGAATGCACTGATGCTGTTGCGCGCTTCCAGTTGTTCGCTCGTAATAAACTTTTCAATAATGATGGACTTTTCAGGATCAGATAATCGATTCGTCGCACAGCTTGCTAACGTGAGCAACGTAACCATCAGTATCAGGATATGTTTCATAGTCACTCCATTTCGATTTAAAATTTTACGGTTATCGGTAAGAGTTTCTTTTTGGCCAATAGTTTCCCACAAAACGCGTAAGCTACAAATTGTTACCTATTTTCTTCGATACAGGACAGCTTAAGGCCATTGGTTATTTGAGTGATTCTAGTAGCCAATTTTTATCTTACTTCCAATAAAAAATTAGGCCAATAACATACAGGTTAAAATATTGACCTCTCGCTTGAGTATCTATAGGCTACTTGCGCTTTAAAAAACGATAAATATGCATAAATTTAAGGATAAATCTAAATGAAATCAAAAGCGGTTTTACTTCTCTGCGCGCTATTATCTGCAGGCTCAGCATGTGCGGCTTCCCCTAACTGGGATTATGTTCAAGGAGGATATTTTATCACCGATATTTCTGACTTCGACGGTTTTGATCCTACAGGGGTCGGTGTCGGTGGCGCTAAATCGCTTGGGAATAATGTATTTGTCAGAGGCAGCTACAGCATGCTCAGTGATGACTTATCTGGCGGAGATGTGGACTTTGATCAGGGTTCAGCAGAACTAGGCTATCGGTACAAAATGTCTAGCTCTACCGATTTATACGGTACGGTCGCGTACCATTATGCTGAAATTAGCGCGAACGGTTCTGGAGGCAGTGCAAGTACAGATACAGATGGTTTTGGCGCTACCATAGGCATTCGTTCAATGGTAACCAATAAAATTGACTTAGAGGCAGCGGCAGGCTTTCTCCGTTTCGACGGTGACAGTGAAGCAATCACCTCGATAGCGGCAAACTATTTCTTTCACTCGAACGTTTCTGTTGGGATAAAATTCACCAAAATTTCAGATGTAAGCACGTTAGGCGCTGTTCTTAGATATTCGTTCTAACTAGCGTTCTAACGCTTGTTTAAAGAGTGTTTTAACTGCTGCTTTAAATGAGGTACAACTATGGTTTGCTTGCCGTTTCCCACGTACATACGGGGAAATGGCGAATTCCATCGCCAGTATAAACTAGTCATTTTTTTACTTTATATGCCGTTTAATGGTGGCCAATAAGGCCTGTTTCTCAACAGGTTTAGAAATAAAGTCGTTCATTCCAGCCTCTATGCAGTGCTCTCTGTCTTCGACAAACGCATTGGCTGACAAAGCAATGATAGGATTCGTAAAGTTCATTTCCCTTCTTAATTTTTGAGTAGCGGTGATGCCATCCATTACAGGCATGTGCATATCCATCAAAATTAGGTCATATTGTTCGAAAATACAGGCCTGCAATGCTTTCTCGCCGTCAGTGGCAATAACGATTTGATAGCCCGCGCCTTCAAGCATGACTTTGACCACTTCTGCATTAATTTCGTTGTCTTCTACGATCAGAACTTTATGTTCTGGCTGTTCCTCTTCGATAGAGGTGTGCTGGCGAGAATAGAAGTTCTGCAGCTTTTTTAAGTCGCTCTCTAACTCTTGCCTTACAATAGGTTTTGCATGGGTGCGCCAAATCAAATCACGTACAGATGTAGAGCAGTCAAGATGCTCTATTACCGCCGATACAATGATGATATGGGGTAGCTTGCTTAATTGCCGATCTCTTAGTGTTTCGACCACATCCACACCGGTTATTTCAGGCATCGACAGGTCAAGCAGCAAAACGTCGAACTGAGATATATCGCTAGCTAAGAAGTCTTCTGCATTATCGAATGTGTTAGGTAAGCACCCTAAAGACGTGACGATATGCTGAATATACTCTCGACTGGTTTGTAGATCGTCCACAATTGCACAGCGTAATGTTTGTTTCGAATAAATATTTTCGACCTGTTTGTCATCGATTTCTATCGGTACGGAAAACGTAAAGCAACTGCCTTTGTCCACTTCGCTTTGTACGGTTAATTTGCCGCCCATCAAGTCAGTCAGTTGTTTGGCGATAGATAAACCTAGACCCGTGCCACCGTGTATACGGGTAGTTGATTGGTCTGCTTGTTCGAATTTATTGAATATAGTTCGTGTCTTTTCAGGGGGGATGCCCATTCCTGTGTCTTGCACATCGATTGTTAACCAGTGGCGCTTCTCTGTGATAAACACCCCAATTCTCAAGGTCACTGTGCCTTGTTGCGTAAACTTAATCGCGTTACTTAATAGGTTGTGTAAAATTTGCGCTATGCGAGTAGGATCTCCCACAATATACGCAGGCAGATTGGTTTGTTTTTGATAATCAAAGGCTAATTTTTTTAAGCGACAATTAGCCGATTGTACAGAGGTTACGTCGTCCATCAGTTGTAACAAATCTACAGATGTGCGCTCAATACGTAGTTTACCTGCTTCAATTTTCGATAGATCAAGGACGTCATTGATCAACACTAACAGTTGCCTACCGGCATTTTTAGCTTTCTTTAAATATTCCCCACTTTTGTGAGGATTATCGATGGCTAGTTCCATCATACCAAATAAACCATTCATGGGCGTGCGAAGTTCGTGGCTCATGCTGGCAAGGAATTCCGATTTAGCTTTACTTGCATCAATAGCTTCTGCTTGGGCTTTTTTAGATGCCGATAGAGCGTCTTTTAACGATGCCATCGCAAACGTGATTTGTTGCTCCATCGGTCTGAAAATAAATATGGCCTCACACAGTAGTAGCAGTAAAGTGAAACCCCATAAAAACATTTCTATATTCTCAACGCGTTGAACCCTGGCCGTTGCGGCATCTTCAAAGGCCTTTACTGCCTGATCAAGTCTCAATAGTAATGCATCACTATTTTGTGCATCAAAGTGATGTGGTGGAGCAATGCAAGTGGAGTCAAGATTTAGAAATGTGTTTGCTTCATCTGCATATCGCATGCTTGCCGATTCTAATGCGTGCTCGCTATAGTATAAGTCGTGTATCGAGGGAGGAATATTAGGCAAATTAGTTAAATAAACATGGTTGGCTTTAAACTGACTTAGCGTGCTTTTTAGGGTGTTTTTGGTCGTGCCCGTTAGTTCATCATCAGGGCAAGTTGATAGGCGATATATGGAAAGGGCTATCCGTTGGGACAACATCCTTTGTTGACCGGCTACGTTAATCACATATGCATCAGTAGCTTGTGCGTTGAAAATATATTTGAGGGTCAGAGCTGAACCACTAACAGTTGCGGCAACTAATGAGAGGGCTAATATGTAACGTGCGCGAATCGATAAGCCTGCCTTTGCTGCCAAAATCCTTGCTCCTGTGGCCTATGTTATTTAAGCGAAAGCGGTGTTCGCTTTCACATAGGCTCTCAAAATCGTTCGTTTAAGTCCATGAGTTATAAAAGCGGATAGCAAAAATAAGTATCAATTACCTATTTACACCACGCAGGATCAGTCTAAACCTGCATGAAAGTATGAGCAACTCGCGAACATCAACTAAGGTTAATAAAATTTACTGGGATAAGAGTCACAGCTAATGGTAAATGATAAAACCCTATTGCTTGATGTGGTACTAACTGTCAATTTAAAGCTAGCAGTCCAAAGTTTAAAAATTAGAAAACGCATTTCACGTCATAATATGGCACACTTTTTACAATCTGATACCTAAACTGCCTTGGAAATGCGTATGAATAACACACTTGAATTTTCGGTGAAAAGTTCCGCTATGCGCTGCCCATTTTGCCAGCTGGGTAATAGGTGTTTGAGCGCTCAAATTAAAAATGCTCAGGTGAAAAATGTTCTGGTTGATGGGGTTTCATCTAGGACTATAAATGCTGGTGTTTCCATTGATCAATTACCTCCTGAGAGAGGCATGTCTTTGTCGCCTGCGCAATCTGCACCCTGTTGGTGTTTTGCGCAAAAAATACCACAGTCTCTGATTGATTTGGTGCCAGCTAGCAGTCAACACAGGCATTGCATTTGTCAGCGCTGTGTTAACGCTTTTGAAAGTGACCCTGTGGCGTTTCAGCAAAGGTATTGCAGTGGTTAAACTAGCGGTTAATCTCGGAACTGTTTTTCATATAATCCCTTCCCATTTAACCTATGGCGCTAAAGAACCTAAATAGTCTCTTAAGCGGGCATAGTGAATAGTGTAGTGTTGTACGTCACGGCCACACGTCCAAGTACCATTGGCCTTTAAAGGGAAAGGTTTATATCAAGCCTTCACTTTGCAACTTGCTGTGTAGCGCCTTGATGTGGTCAGGGCCAATTTCACAACAACCACCAATGATAGAAGCACCGTTTTGCACCCAATGCATTGCATGAGCAGCGTATTGTTCTGGGCTCATATCCTTGCGCATTTCTAATTCTTCTACTGTGTCGCCGGGGTATAACGCATCGATTGAGACAAAACCATTTGCGTAGGCCCCTATTTTCGCATTCGATTGTTGCATTAAAGACCAACAAGCGCTGATGGCCTCTGGTAAGCTGCAATTGAGCATTATGGCATCTGGCGAAAGTGCTTTTAATGCGTCCAGTGCGTCTTTTAATAATTCGCCGCTGCGCAGCTGATCTGGCTCAGTGTCACTGACTGTAAACGCTACCCAAACGGGTTTGCCGCTTTCTTTGGCCGCCGTGCAGGCCGCTTGGGCTTCACAAATCGACGACATTGTTTCGCAAATAAAGATATCACTGCCAAGCGATTGCAATGCTACCAATTGACGGTAGCTCACCAGCGAGTCTTCAAACGATAAAGACACTTCAGGGTGATAGCTTGCCACCAACGGCGGCAAGCTACCGGCAATCATTACATCATCTCTTTGGGTAAGCGCAATCGCTTCTTGAGCGGCGCGCATCGCCGCATCATGTAAATGCACTAATTGCTCAAATTGGTTTTCACGCTTAAGGCGTTGTGGGGTAGCGGTATAGGTGTTGAGTGTAATGACGCGAGCACCGCTGTTGATAAACTCCCGATGTAAATCTCTGACTAGCTCTGGTTCATTAAGCATAATGTCAGCCGACCACATAGGGGTGACGTCGCGGGAACTTCGACGCAGTAATTCTTGGCCCATGCCGCCATCTAGTATGGTAATTGTACTTTTACTCGTACTTGTACTCGCACTCATTAAACTTCCTACAATTTGAATATTGGTAACGCCAAGAAACAGCACCACATGATGCCTTATTTCGGTGTTAAGTTCAGTGGGTAACGATGCGTATTTTTGTCATCAGGTATGTCATGAGTGTCAATGCGCTATTTAATCTACTTAGCATGTTTTGGCGGGGCGAAAATTGGAGTCCACGTTTTTCACAGCGCCAGTGTTGGTCGAGGCTAATGAAGCGCTTGATCTAAGTCTATACAGGGAAAAATTTTATTGATATATCAAGTATGCTTGGGGTTTAGAAATGTTGTTATTTTCTATAGGGTGGCAAGTGGACCTAGCATTTAAATTCAGCGTTAAGAATCAGTGTGTAAATTTTGAAAGAGGGTGAATAGAAAATATGAATCAGAATACCGAAAGCGGATCGAACCAATCTGTCGCGGCCAAAGGGGCAGGTTGTACCAACACGAGTTGTTGTCCACCTTCTAGTCCAATTGTGCGAGCCACACCAAAAGTAGGGCGTAATGACCCATGTATCTGTGGGAACGGGCGTAAATATAAAAAGTGTTGCGGAAAAAATGCCTAATACTAATTCGAGTAAGTAATTACCCACTCTGCGTAAATTTAAAAGGGACTGACCAAATCGTTTGAATGATAGCCGTTAAAATATAAAGATACCCATGAAACATTCGAGCGTTTTTTGTCGTGGGTGTATCTGATTAGGCGATTCTCTTATGCAATCAATTAATATGGAGGAAGCACTTGAAGAGGCCGGAAACGCCTTTGAATGTGTGAAACTTGGAACCGGTGGCCACGATTTATTGTTGCACTATGATGAAGTGACAAACACGATAGCAATCTGGTTTAGAAACCACATGTGAGTCAGCAATGAGGAGCAGAAAAGTCTCATGCATTCTTCGATTATATGAGGTTCTCGTTTCGGCCCTGATTCAACTTTCCTTAAGAGCCGTCAGGTGGGAGTGCTCTTAATACCTCGCAAGCAGGCTTGCTCTTAATAGCCCGCAAGCGGGCTGACGAGGTCAAACAAATTGCTGTTGTCGAAAAGGCTGGCGTCTTTGCTGGTCAACGTGGCGGTTTGTGCATCTACACTGACTACGGTTAATACGTGTTCGTCTTCGTTGGTCAATATGTTGAACATATCACCATTTTGACCGGGTATGGCTTCGCTTTTAATCAGTTGAAACCTGTCTCCGCTTGCGACGCCCATTTCACTACCAATATTAATCACTATCTGTTGATTGTTTTTGTGGATGATTTGGCCAAGTGATTTCTGGCAGGTGAGAGTGTTGCTGATATCAATGACCGCGCTATTGATCGTGTTCAATACGACGCGGCCGTAATCGCTGCGCCAAAAAAGGCTATTGTAAGTATCGACCGGGTAGGTGGCAGCAAAGCTCCAATCTGCTTCGCCATGATAACTTTGATTCACCAGCATCTTGTTGTTAAAGGCATCAAATAAATACAGTTGCATAGTGAAGTTGCGCCTAAGGGCCACATCATCGCTGATCAAGCCTTTAGTGGTTTGCTCAAAAAGACTAATGTCTCTGATATAGCCAAACAGCACAAATTGGCTGTGATATTGATTTGCCAGATGACGAGCGATCTGGGAAATATACCCAAAGGTAGGCTCTTGCAGCACGCTTTTAGGAATAAATACCTGATTAATCAGTTGTACTTTTGCCACCAACTCATCCGAGAATAATTGCTGTTCTACACGTTTACTGACCTGTGGCCCTAGATCAAAAATAGCGCCGTAACTGGCTTGAGCAGGTTTTAGCACGGGCAGTTGGGTAACAAGCAAAGCGCGCATGTAGTTGTCATGGCTACAGTCAAAAAGGGGTTCAATATCGACTTTCACGTACACGTGTAAAACATCATCGATAACTTCTTCACTGAGAATTTCGACGCGCCTGATTTTACCTTCACTGCGCAATTCGGTTTTGCTGCTTTGCAATAAGCCATCGAGTGAAATGTCTTTGGCGGTGATCATGATGCCATGCTGAAAAGAAGCATCGGCAATGGCATTTTTAATCGCCGCCGCGCGAATAACGTTAAGATCCACTCCGTCAACGGCCAACTGTGCATTCCCTTGGTACCATACCGCTAGGGTTTGCTGACTGTATAAACCAAGCGCGAGAAGAGGAAGTAAGTAAGCAAAAAGTGCTCGGCGTAACGCGTTCATTTATTCTAAAATACCGAAAAGTTTGCCTAACAAAGATGACTCTTGGTTGTCTTGTTGCTCGCCTTTGCCGCTAAATTCGATACGTGAATTACCCACTTTTACGGAACTGACGGTGTTGTCGTTACTGATATCTGTAGGGCGAATCTCCCCGGAAAAACGGATGAATTCTTCACCTTTATTTAGCGTCATCCACTTTTCACCAGCCACGAGTAAATTTCCGTTGGGCATGATTTCAAGCACGTAAACCGTGACATCACCTTCTAAGGAATTGTCTTGCTTGGTTTCTGCTGAGCTATCAAACTCGTTTTCTTGCTCAAAATCCGCATTAAGTTTATCACCATTGATTTGCAGCGGACCTGCATTCACGGTGACAGGATCAAGGGTGAAATTACCGCTTTTATCTCTGCTGTAATTCAAGGTTTTCTTGGACGAGGTCTTCTCAGCCAATTCAACTAATATCATGTCCCCTACACGGTAACGATTATTGCGTTGATACAAACCGACTAAGTTGTCGGGATCAAACAGCGAACCAGTAGGTACTTTAACCGCAGGGAAAGGGTCTACTCGCACCGGTCGAAATTCAGGATTTCCGCGCTCAATTTCGGTCTTCGTCGGCTGAATAGCGCGTTGCTTCACATTGGGGTTAGTAGGGCTACTGGCGATAACCTGTTCCTCATTCGATACGGGGGTACTGCAAGCCGTGACAAGGAACATCACAGATAGCATTAAGACTCTGATTAACATGACTTTAACTTCAAATAGAAAGCGAATAATTATGTTCGCATATTCGCTTGAAGCTTGTCTGTCTGACTTGTGTCAAGGTTGTGTAATGAAGGGTCAACTTTGCAAAGATAGGTAAATTATCTGCTTGGTTCTGGATTAGTCTGGTATGAGTGACGTTGCTATGAAAATTAAATAATTACGTTAATCAGGGGACAGGGTGAGCATCATTGATCAATTTTCGTTAAGTCAATTTACCGAGCCAAACACATCAGTACTATCCAATGTACCCAATGATACGCAATCAACAGAAAATGAAACTGCCTTATCTTCATTTGGAAGCGGCACAGGGGTTGGTGCGTATTTTGCGGATATTTTGGCTAGCCTGCAAGGCTCAGCCAGCGAATCCATGGGGAATGATACGGCTAGCGCCATTACGCAAAAAGCGACTTCGACAGCACAAAATAGCAGCTCTGGTGACTCCGCTTTGACTACCGGGGTCGCCTCGGGCGTGGCGGCTACAAGTCTATTTTCCTCACTTTTATCGGGTAATAAAGAGACCGATGGTAGCGCTGCGTCATCTAACGCCATCGATGCATCGTCGAGTGCTATCACCTCAGGGAGCTCGCTTATCAGTGCTGCTTTGAGTGCAGATGAAAGCATCGCGAAAATTCAGCAACAATTGATGGCCTCTCTTAATGCTAATTTGTTCAACGGATTGCTAGGTGATGGCGCAATCACTGACGGTACTGGGGACTCGACGAGCGGACTACTCGCAGGCATTGGCACGTCTTTTTTGGACGACTCACTTTCGGATGAGTCACTTGCCACTATGCAGTCAAATTTATTGACCAGTTTGCATACTAGTTTGTTTAGTGGTCTGACTGACTCAGCCAGCAGTTCACAAACTACCACGGATGAGTCTAGCCTCTTAACTGCGTCAAAGAATACCGTGACGGATGCTCAGGCCAGTTATTCGTTCTTAAATAACATGAGTGAGCTGTCTTTTGGTGAGGATGGATTCGGCTTAAATGAATTTTTTGATACAGTAAATATTGCACAGCACGTGCCCATTGTTTCTAGTCTTTACCAAGATATGACCGGCGAAGCGATGAGCGCAGCGGCCAGTTTGGCAGGTGGGTTTTTATACGGTGGACCTACCGGCTTAGCCTTATCTGCGGCTGATTTGATGGTCAAAGGCGTAACTGGCTCAACGGTCAGTGATGCGATTGTCGATTTCGATTATGCAGGTACGTTCTTCGGCGACAACATAGAGGCGTCGGCCGCACAAGAAGCGTTAAAGACCACAGAAGAGCCAATTGAAGAATCGACGAATGCCTATCAGTTTGCGTCTCGTCTTTTCTGAAAGCGCTATCTTTAGCCGTATTATTTGAAAGCGACCCAAGCGTAAATTAAAAATACGCATGATGATTGCATACGCAAAGAGACTACTATTTTCATTCGCGCTAAAAAGTTGGAGTCTCTATGCCTAACACCGAACCATCTGCTCATTCATCTTCTGCTCATGCGTCCAACTTAACTGATCATCAGCCCCAGTCACCGGTGAAAATCCAAGCGCCAAGCTGGTGCAAAGATGCGGTTATCTATGAAATCAATCTCCGCCAATTTACCCCCGAAGGTACGTTTAGCGCGGCTGAGGCGCACTTGCCACGTTTAAAGCAACTCGGTGTACGTATTTTATGGCTCATGCCCATTCATCCTATCGGTAAAAAAAATCGTAAAGGCGCCTTGGGCAGTCCTTATGCTGTGCAAGATTACTTCGCGCTAAACTCTGAGTTTGGCGGTCTTGATGATATGTGTCATTTTGTCGAAATCGCACACGAGTTAGGCTTTTACGTCATCGTTGACTGGGTGGCAAATCATAGTGCGTGGGACAATGTTTTAGTTGAACAGCACCCCGACTGGTACGCCAAAAACCACGAGGGTGATTTCACGCCTACGCCTTGGTGGGACTGGGACGATATAATCGATTTTGATTACTCTGTACCTGAACTTCGTGCCTACATGGCCAGCGCAATGCGTTACTGGATTAAGGAAACCGACATAGATGGTTACCGCTGTGATGTCGCTGGGTTCGTTCCCCAAGACTTTTGGGCCCAAGTGCGTGAGGAGCTAAGTGACATAAAGCCAGTTTTCATGCTGGCTGAATGGGAAGCCCGTGACGTGCACTACGACGCATTTGATATGAGTTACGCGTGGTCGTGGAATGAAGCCATGCACGGCATCGCCATGGGAAAGCTACCGCTGAGTAAACTTTACAAATATTATTCTTGGAATGAAAAAACCTACCCCAAAGCATCAATGCGGATGACCTTTGTCAGTAATCACGACAAAAACGCGTGGGACGGAACGCAATTTGAGCAATTCGGCGATGCATTAGCGTGCGCCATTGTGCTGTCAGTGCTGGGGGAGGGAATGCCGCTGATTTACAATGGCCAAGAAGCTGGTAATCCAAAACGTTTGGCTTTTTTTGAGCGCGACCCTATCCATTGGCGTACCCACAAAATAGGTGATTTTTATACTGATTTGATCGCCCTAAAAAAAGCGCACAGTGCCTTGCACAATGGTCAGTGGGGCGCACGTATGATCCCTGTGATGAACTCCCATGCCGACAAAGTGTTCAGTTTTGTACGCCAAGACGAGACAAGTAAAGTGCTGGTGCTACTTAACTTTAGCGGCGAGTCACTAACGGTATCGCTGTTATCGAATATCGCGTTTGGGCGAGTTACCGATTGGTTGAGCGGTGAGCGAATAGAGCTGACAAATAGGTGTGAATTAAGCTTAGTGGCGTGGGGATGGCAGGTTTTTACGTCGTGACCTAAGCGCTGATTAGCCAGTGAAATACCAGTGTCAGAATTAATACGCTAAAGGGCGATTAATCTCTGAAAAGCGTTCGATAATTTGGCATAATCCCTCTCTTTTTTATTTAAAGGTACGTGCGCCGCTCGTTATGTCCAAGTCTTCTAAACTGTTTGCCCAAGATGGCATTTTATCTCAAGCGATCTCCGGATTCACAGTACGCCAAGCGCAAACCGATATGGCGAATGCGGTAGAAGAGGCTATCGAGCATAAATCCCCACTGATTGTTGAGGCGGGTACCGGCACAGGTAAAACCTTTGCGTATTTAGCGCCAGCATTACAATCGAAGAAAAAAACTATTGTGTCTACGGGGACCAAAAACCTGCAAGAACAGCTCTACCACAGAGACTTGCCCTTGATTAAAAAAGCCATCGGGGTAAACGGCAAAATTGCGCTGCTAAAAGGGCGTTCAAACTACTTATGTTTGCACCGCCTGCGTCAGCACGGTGGCAGCAGTACCTTACTCGACAAAACAACCATGGTGGAGCTGTCTGATGTGCGCCGCTGGGCGACATCGACTAAAACCGGCGACATGGGCGAAATGAAGACCCTCGCCGAAGATGCCAAAGTCTTACCGTTTGTGACTTCTACGGTGGATAATTGCTTAGGTAAAGATTGCCCCGACTACGAAGACTGCTACATGATCAAAGCGCGGCGCAAAGCCCTCGATGCTGATTTGGTCGTGGTCAATCACCATTTGTTTTTTGCTGACATGGCGCTAAAAGACACCGGCTTTGGCGAGCTTATTCCAGAAGCTGATGTGGTCATATTCGATGAGGCTCATCAGATACCGGATATTGCCAGTGAGTATTTTGGTGAAGCGCTATCAAGCAGACAATTGCACGACCTAAGCCGTGATTTGGAGCTGGTGTATCGCACGTCTTTAAAAGACGCTAAGCAGTTACACAGCGCCGGTGAAAAATGCAAAATGATCTCTGCCGACTTACGTTTATTGTTTCCCGAGCAAGCGCAAAAAGGGAATTGGCGAGACATGTTGGCGCGCAATGATGTACAAACCCAAATCAGTAAGTTGATTGACTCGTTAGATGTGTTGTACGAAGTGATCAAATTGCATTTGAGTCGCGACAAAGACTTAGACAGTATTTTTGAGCGAGTCAGTGATGCCAGAATGAAGCTAACGCGCCTCACCGATGCCAACCAAAAGGGCGTGAGCTTGTGGTATGAAACCACCATGCGCCATATAGTGTTGCACCTAACACCGTTGAGCATCGCGGCGAAATTTTCTAAAATAGTCTCAACCCCTGAGCGTGCATGGATTTTCACCTCAGCCACATTAATGGTCGGTGATGCTTTTGATCATTTTCAGCGACAAATGGGCTTGCAACACGCTAAAACACTTTCGCTGGATAGCCCTTTTGATTACCAAAAACAGGCCATGTTGTGTGTCCCGCGTTTTTTACCTGAGCCTAATGCCAGAGAAATGCGGCAAACCTTGTTGGATATCTCCCTTAAGTTAATAGCGGCCAGTGGTGGGCGGTGTTTTTTATTGTTCACCAGTCACGTGACTTTGCGCGCTATTGCCGGCATGCTGGAAGACAAGGTAGACAACCCTATTTTAGTGCAAGGCACAACGACTAAGCGTGCGCTTTTGGAGTCATATGTGAAAAGCGACAATGCTGTGCTGCTTGGCACTGGTGCATTTTGGGAAGGGGTGGATGTCAGAGGTAACGATTTAACGTGTGTTTTGATTGATAAATTGCCTTTCGCCTCACCGGATGATCCCTTGTTACAAGCGCGAATTGAAGATTGCCGTAAAGCCGGTGGCAACCCCTTTGGTCAGTTGCAAATCCCTCAGGCTGCGATTGCGTTAAAACAAGGGGCAGGGCGCTTAATTCGGGATGAAACAGACAGAGGCGTGCTGGTCATTTGTGATAATCGACTGGTGACCAAAGACTATGCGAAAACGTTTTTACGTAGTTTACCTGATATGAAACGCACGAGACATTTGCCAAATGCATTAGCCTTTCTTGAAGAGATCCATGAAGATGCTCAGCAAGCGAAGAAAGCACTTAAGGCCGCTAAAAAAACAGCGGATAATCAACGTCGGCAGAGTGCAATAAACACAGGGGATCGAGCTAATGAAGAGTTTATCTCTCAAGAAATTACTCATGACAGTAGTCAAAACGTTAGGCAAAACATAGCTACCGGTACCAACGATATTTTAAAGAAGGAAGCACAATGAATCTGTTGATCATTGATACCGCAACAGAGGCTTGCTCAGTTGCACTTACTATTAACGGCCAACAATTTGACCAATTTGAAATTTGCCCTCAGCAACACAGTCAACGCATTTTGCCTATGATCGACGGTTTATTAAAAGAAGCCAGCACCACCCTAAATGAGATTGACTATTTAGGGTTTGGTCAAGGCCCGGGCAGCTTTACTGGGGTGCGTATTGCTACTGGAATTTTACAAGGTTTAGCCTTGGGCACAGATTTACACGTGGTCGGTGTTTCTACGCTTGCTGCTATGGCCCAGCAGGCGATAACCGAACATCAAGCGCAAGATGTATTTTGCGCCATTGATGCACGAATGGGGGAAGTGTACTTTGCTCACTATCAAGCGCAGAACGGCTTGGCAATGTTGATAGGCAGCGAGCAGGTCTTGCCCCCAGAGGAGGCTGCTGAAATCCTTGCGCAGAAATCCACTTCATTGTCGTTTGCTGTTGGCACCGGTTGGGCCGCCTATGATGTGTTACTGGCTGCATTAAATGATGAGCGTAAACCAACCATACTTGAAAGCGTGCTCTATCCTAATGCGAAATATATGCTGCCGTTAGTTGAAAATGCTGCAACAGCTGGATTTGCCAAAGAGATCGAACAGGTAGAGCCAGTGTACCTGCGCGATAAAGTGACTTGGAAAAAACTGCCTGGGCGCGAATAACAGGCTTGGCTGGTTAATAGGTATGGTGTGTAAAACTGCCTAGGTGCGAGAAACTGCCTAGGTGCTAAAAATAGCGAAGTCACTTAACCGTATGGCGAATAGTCAAGCCTATTAAACCTGTGCTATAAATAACAGATGGCAAATAAGCTATTGCCGAATCGAGTGATGTCACTGCTCGATACAGAATTTGTTTTCAATTGATAAGAGAGCCACGTGAGAGTCGAATCGTCCGTTAGTGCCCTGCAAAGTCCATTAAACGACAAAGCAGTAAAGCGTAATAAGCAACAAGATAATGCCCAACAAGACGTGGCATCTGCTCTTGGTGGCGCTAAAGACGTGCAAGAGATTATTCGCAGTGGCTCGGTGGAAGCATTTGATCAGGCTGAGACATTTCGTCAGCAAGCCAGCTCTGATGATAGCTCAACGTTTAGTTCACAAAATGCGATTGATACCTACCAGAGTGTGTCCAAAGAAGAACGTCGCAATGAAATTCAACAAATGCTAGGCGTTGATACCTTCGCTTGAGCGGCTGGCAAAACCCGATCACTGTTAATCTCGTTCAATAATTCTGCTCCACGTTCCTCGCGTTCTGACGCTCTTTTGTCTTGATAAACCCCAGCTACTGTAACGTTTTGATACAAGCCTTTTAACTATTGTTAAGTTCTGCTTTAACCCGAACTGTAGTATCGTTGCCTCAATGATGTATTTTTGTCGAGGTGGTTATGTACACTAAAATCGGTTTCCTATTCGTTACTTTGTGGTTAGCGGGTTGTTCAACACTTCCTGAACAAATTCAGTTGCCTGATGAAACAAACTTGATTACTTATCAAGAAGCCGCTTCAAAGTCCAAAGAGGTATTGGGCCAGAAAGCCCGCTGGGGCGGGATTATCGCTAAGGTAGAAAATAAACCCAACGATACCCTAATCGAAATGGTTTACTACCCGTTACGCAGTTATGGCCGTCCACTACAAAGTGATGAGAGTATCGGGCGTTTTAGGGTTTACGTGAATGGCTTCTTAGATCCTATGGTGTACAAAAAAGGTCGAACCATGACCTTTACCGGTGATTTTGTTCGTTTAGAGAAAGGTATGGTAGGCGAGCATGAGTACGTATTCCCAACACTTGCTTCAACTGGCTATTACTTATGGAAAGAGATTCAGCAAGTTGATATGAATATGATCAGCGTTTGGCCTTATGATTACTGGCGATACGGTTGGTATAATCGCCCGTTTAATAATCGAGTGTTTTTACGCAGCACTCATCGCACTAGAAGTAGCCCGGCGAGCTCTAAACCCTCTGCTAAAACCAAGAGCAATTAATGTAACGTAACTTGGTTCAACGCTAGTTGACGTAAAGACAGCAGAGCAAACGGCTACTCACGTTATACCTTTTAATATTAGGTATTATTGATAGCCGTTTTTTTATGGAAGATTTATGCAAGCAAAAAGTACCCTACACAAGAGCACCCAAGAAAAGAGCACGACAGCAGTAAGGTCACAAGAACTAAGCTCACAACAATTAAGTACATTAGAAGCCAATGTGAGTGACGTTGAATTTCCTTTACGAAATATCACGCTGCGTGGCCTAGCGTTCGGTGACCCGTCAAAACCGTTAATCGTTGCCCTGCATGGTTGGCTTGATAATGCCGCCACCTTTAAACCTCTGGCTGAATATTTATCGGATTATTATGTCATTGCACTGGATTTCGCTGGTCACGGTAAATCCGATCATCGCAGTAAAGATGCACATTATCATTTGGTGGATTTTGTTTACGATGTGCATGAAGTTGTTGAAACGCAAGGCTGGGATAATTTCATTTTACTTGGGCACTCTATGGGCGGAATTATCGGCTCAATGTACACCAGTTGCTTTCCCGAGAGAGTGAGTAAGTATATTACAATTGAATCTTTAGGGCCTGTTACTAAAGACAGTGAAAGCAGTCCAGAGCAATTACGCGAATCCATTGAAAGCCGGCTCAAAGGTGCTGCAAGTGAAGGTAAGCACCCGAGCAATAAGCAAAGCGTGATCCGCGCAAGAGCGATCGCGGGTGGCTTTTCTGACGAGTGCGCTCGCTTATTGGTTGAGCGAAATCTGTGTGAAATAGAAGGGCAACTTGAATTCACCACTGACAGGCGCCTGAGAACCTTTTCTTCATTGCGATTGACCGAAGGCCAAGCGCAAGCGTTTTTAAAAGCTATTACTTGTCCGACCATTGTAATCATTGCTGATAACGGCTACGAAATTATGAAGAAAACCGCCGAATTACGAATAAACTTGTTAAAAGACGCAAAATTACTCAGCGTTGTGGGCTCACATCATCCACATTTGGATAATACGCAATCAGTTTCTGAGCATATTTTGCACTTCCTTCGCGAAAATTAACTATTTATAGGTAAAATGTTAATTATATGTAGGGATCTGCGTTTATCTTTACACGGGCTTTGGGTATTATGCGGCGCAATAAGTAGTATAATATCGTCGACCGGCGCGCTTGGGCGTTTTTCTTTGGTCGAGGTAGCGCCGAGGAGGCAATGTGGAAAAATCCTGGTTAAAGAGTTATGACGCTCGAGTACCTCATGAAATCAATCCTGATAGTTATGCGTCTATCGTTGATATTTTAGAGCAAGCAGTATCAACTTACGCTGATAGCGTAAGTTACATCAATCTAGGTAAATCAATTACCTTTAAAGAACTAGACCAGCAATCTAAGCAGTTTGCAGCGTATCTTCAGCATTCAGGGTTAAAGAAGGGCGATGCTGTCGCCATTATGATGCCTAATTTATTACAATATCCAGTTGCCTTATTCGGCGTACTACGCGCGGGTATGGTCGTGGTAAATGTGAATCCGCAATACACAGCGCGCGAACTAAAACATCAACTTAATGATGCAGACGCTAAAGCCATTGTGATCGTTGAAAATTTTGCTTGCACCCTAAGTGAAGTAATAGACGACACACCAGTTCAAACGGTCATGTTGACCCAAATTGGCGATATGTTGGGTTTTCCGAAAAAGTGGCTGACTAATCTCGTGGTGAAACATGTTAAGAAGATGGTGCCTGCTTTTTCTTTACCGTCAGCCATACACTTTATGGACGCGTTGAAGGAAGGGGCGAGCAAACGTTATGAGCGCCCAACCTTAACTGGCGATGACATCGCATTTTTGCAATACACTGGCGGCACAACTGGAGTGTCTAAAGGCGCTATGTTGAGTCACAGAAATATGGTGGCGAACTTAGAGCAAGCGTCTGCTATTTTAAATACTGTCACGGTGCCCAATGAAGAGCTAGTGGTCACGGCATTACCGCTTTACCATATCTTTGCTTTGCAGGCGAACTGCCTATTGTTCTTAAAATTGGGCTGTGCCAACTTATTAATTACCAACCCCAGAGACATGCCGGCGTTTGTATCCGAGTTGGGTAAGTATCCCTTTACTGTGCTCACTGGGGTAAACACTCTATTTAATGGTTTGCTTAATACGCCAAGTTTCACCGAACTTGATTTTTCAAAGGTCAAATTCTCATTGGGCGGTGGCATGGCGGTACAACGCTCAGTCGCAGAACGCTGGTACAAGTTAACGGGACATGTGCTACTTGAAGGATATGGTTTAACCGAATGTAGTCCTATTGTCAGTGTGAACCCACCGCAATTGGAGCAATACAACGGCTCTATTGGCTTGCCATTGCCCTCTACTGATATTCGCTTAGTGGATGATGACGGCGTTGACGTTGCGCCCGGTGAAGCAGGTGAGATGCTAGTAAAAGGACCACAAGTCATGGTCGGGTATTTAAACCGACCCGAAGCCACTGAAGAGATCATGCAAGATGGTTGGCTTGCTACAGGGGACATTGCCCGCTGTGATGAAGACGGATATTTCTACATAGTTGATCGCAAAAAAGACATGATTTTAGTCTCTGGCTTTAATGTTTTCCCGAATGAAATCGAAGAAGTTGCCGCGATGCATGACCATATTGTTGAAGTAGCTGCCGTGGGCATTCCCCATGAAGCGTCCGGTGAGGTTGTGAAACTTTACGCAGTGCGCCGTGAAGACAGTTTGTCAGAGCAAGATGTTATCGAACATTGCCGTAAACACTTAACCGGATATAAAGTTCCGAAAAAAGTTGAGTTCAGAGACGAGCTTCCAAAATCGAATGTTGGTAAGATACTCCGCAGAGAACTTCGCGACGAGAAATAATAGCGGCTCTGAGGCCAACACTATTGTTTTGTAGATAAACGCCGGCTTTTGCTGGCTTTTTTATTTGTTTGGAAACACGTGCAATATATTTCAATTACCACAGATGAAGCGTTGAACGCATACTGCGCTCAACTGGCAAAAGCCCAAGCGATTGCCGTAGATACAGAGTTTGTGCGAACACGCACTTTGTATCCACAACTCGGTTTAATTCAGATTTACGATGGGCAGAAAATCGCGCTTATCGATCCACTGGAAATCAGCGATTTCACTGCGCTTAAAGCGATTTTGACCGACGAAAATATCGTTAAAGTGTTGCACTCGTGTTCAGAAGACATCGAAACCTTTATTTGTGCGCTTGATATCGTTCCTCGTCCTATCTTTGACAGTCAATTCGCTGCTGCTATTACCGGCATGGGACCGTCTTTAGGGTATGCTAAGTTGGTAGAGGTGATGCTAGATATTCAGGTCGATAAAGGAGAGTCGCGCACAGATTGGCTTGCCAGACCTTTATCGCCTAAGCAGTGTCAATACGCGGCTTATGATGTGTTGTATTTGTTTCAGCTTTATCCCACGTTGCGTGATAAAACGCTTGCTCAAGGTCGCCAAGCTTGGGTGTTTGCCGAAATGGAAAACTTAACGCGCAAAAAGCTGAGTCAAGTTCCCTACGAATTACTCTACTTAAATATAAAGAATAACTGGCATGTAACCGGCAAATCCCTGTATGTGTTACAGCAATTAACCGCTTGGAGGGCCAAAGAAGCGCAGCAGCGTGATTTAGCCTTGAACTTTGTAGTTCGTGAAGCAAATTTGGTGGAGGTAGCGAAACGTCTTCCGGCAAGTAAAAACGCGCTGCATCAAATCAGTGGATTAACCCCTCAAGAAATTCGTATTAACGGTCAAGCAATGCTTGATATCGTAGCCGCCGCAGAGCATGTGGATGAATCAGCTTACCCCCAGCCAGTCGAACGCTTAGTCGATTTTTCACGCTTTAAGAAGGTCGCTGCAGCAGTGCGCCAAGTCTGCGTGCAAACAGCAGAGAAACTGGGTGTGCCGGTTGAACTTATAGGCTCAAAAAAGCAAATCAATCAGCTGATAAAGTGGTGTTG
The DNA here is from genome assembly GCF_056173245.1 of Paraglaciecola sp. QJM3NY_14. Lineage (NCBI taxonomy): Bacteria > Pseudomonadati > Pseudomonadota > Gammaproteobacteria > Alteromonadales > Alteromonadaceae > Paraglaciecola > Paraglaciecola sp. QJM3NY_14. The sequence continues at coordinate 3,343,719 of NZ_CM149664.1, read as the reverse complement.
GTTCCGTGATGACGATACCCGTGCGCAAGGTTTGTTGCCAGACTTATTAGAGGGCTGGCGCGGTGAGCATTTGCAGGCTGCACTGGCGAAGGTCGATGGTTTAAATATAGCCCAATCAACCAGTGAGGACTCAACCCATGCTTAATTTACTGTGCGCTGTGTATAAAAGTTCCAAGAAAGCGGATACCTACCTTTATGTGCCAGGGCGAGATGATTTTTCACGTGTGCCAGAGTCTTTGATGAAGATGTTTGGCGCCCCGCGTTTTATCATGATTATGCCTATCAAAAAAGATCGCACTCTGGGACAAGTTGATATTCAAACCCTGCGTGATGAATTAACCAAAAATGGTTTCTATTTGCAGTTGCCACCCCCTGAAGAAAATCTACTGAAACAACATTTAGCCGCTCAAGCCCCCAAGGATTAATATCTTGGGAGGCTAGCCTTATTCATCTACTTTGCCATTTCATTTTTACTAAAAGGAGAGTGCATGTCTCGCTTTGTTTTTTCCGTGATGATGCTTATCTGTGTTTCGCTAATGCCTCTATTCTTGCACGGGGAACCTCAGAAAAGCCAAGCGGGCTTTGAGCTGTATATTAAAAGCTTCAAACTAGAAGCCCTGAGCAAAGGATACGATGAAACGTTTTTAGACTCAGTCTTTACTGGCGCGACGTTTCGCCAACGTGTGGTAAAAGCAGATAAAAACCAGCCGGAACGAAAAATCACCCTGGATACTTATTTAGCAACACGTGTACCTGATTGGAAGGTCCAGCAAGCGCTCGATTTATCCGCGAAACACCGCGCAGTACTTGAAGATGTTGCGCAAACGTTCGGCGTTCAAGCGCGGTTTATCGTGGCACTTTGGGGCAACGAAAGTAACTTTGGCAAAATTATGGGTAAATACCCAGTGATTTCATCGCTGGCGACTATGGCGTATGAAGGTCGCCGTGAGGAGATGTTTAAGAAACAGCTATACGCCGCAATGGACATCTTACGTCAAGGTCATATTAAGCAAGATGAATTCTTGGGCTCATGGGCAGGCGCAATGGGCCAGAGCCAGTTTATGCCAACGTCGTTTTTACATTATGCCTATGATTTTGATGGTGACGGTAAAAAGGACATTTGGAACAACCCTGCTGATGTATTCGCCTCTATTGCCAACTTTTTAAAGACAGAAGGCTGGAGCGACAAGGGAACATGGGGCCGTCAGGTTAAATTGCATGATGGCTTTGATATTTCATTGGCTGGCTTAGACAAAAGCAAAATGCGCACCCTAGATGATTGGCAAGCGCAAGGCGTGACTAAATACGACGGAAGTGCCTTGCCAAATGTGAATGTGAAGGCCTCGCTGATAATGCCTGATGGTGAGAAAGGCCGCATTTACTTGGTTTATGATAATTTTCACACCCTGATGGGCTGGAATCGTTCTAGTTATTTCGGTGTGGCGGTCGGGTATTTGTCTGATCGAATTAAGAAAGGGCGTTAAATGTATCAACATCAATTTATCGATGGTCGCAAAATCGACTTGCCCCTTGGAAAAGTGGTGTGTGTTGGGCGAAATTACCTCGAACATATTCAAGAGTTAAACAATGAAGTACCCAACGAGCCTTTGTTGTTTATTAAGCCAAATACCGCACTGTGTGATCTAGCCGAGCCGCTTGTTATCCCTAAAGGCTTAGGCAGTTGTCATAACGAGCTTGAAATCGCTATTTTGATTGGGCAACGCCTAAATCATTGTGATGAAAAACAGGCTAAACAAAGCATAATCGGCGTGGGTTTAGGGTTAGATCTTACTCTACGTGATGTACAAGACCGGCTTAAGGCTAAAGGTCAGCCGTGGGAGAGAGCGAAAAGTTTTGATGCTAGCTGCCCGATTTCTTTGTTTGTACCTGCACAGGAGATTGATATTGAACGAAATATCGAGTTCAGTTTGACGGTCAATAATACAGTAAGGCAACTAGGTAATAGTACTCACATGATGCATAGCATCTTGTCTTTGGTGGAAAATATAACAAAAACTTTCACCTTGCTGCCAGGCGATATTGTCCTAACAGGCACGCCTAAGGGCGTCGGGCCATTGAATGCGGGCGACGACATAAGTGTTAATTTATCACAACATTTTTCTGTGCAGACACACGTTGTTTAACGCAAAGTAACCGCCGCATAACGGTCATGCATACAGCAGTGAATAAGAGCAGTGAATAAGAGTCGTGAATAAGAGTAGTAGATAATGATTTTCACCCAACACCATCGTTTAGACTTAACCAATAAAGTGGTGATTGTAGAGGCGGTGGGTCATGTAGAACGTGTTGATAAGATGGAAATCGTCATAAAGAAAGCGATAAATTTGGCTCACGTGCACAATTTAAAAGGGATTTTACTGGATTTGTCTGAGGTACAGCTGTCATACGACAATGTGCGCCTAATGGATATCCTGCTGAGAATGAGAGACGAGGATTGGTTGGGCTTGTTGCGCGTTGCACGTCTTTTGCCTAAAGTCGATCTTAGTCATACCCATGACTTGATTGCTGATATCAGCAAGAAATTTAGTTTGCCAATTAGAAATTTCGAATCAAAAAGTAAGGCTATAGCCTGGTTATTATATAATTATGAATGATAAATTTTGGCTTGATACGCCACTTGAAAAAATGAATGAAGCACAATGGGAATCGATCTGTGATGGATGTGCCAAGTGCTGTCTGCACAAGTTTATTGATGACGATGAAGCAGAAACAGCTGCCCCTACGGCGCACATAAACAGTGGTGAGCAGATCCACTACACTAATATCGCATGTGGTTTGCTGAACACTAAAACCTGCAATTGCACCCGCTATGACGAGCGCACCATATTGGTCCCGGATTGTGTCAAGCTGAGCAAAGAAAATATAGACGACATATTTTTCATGCCTACCAGCTGCAGCTATCGCCGGTTGCATGAGGGGCGCGGTTTACCGTCATGGCATCCACTTTTAAATAAAGGCAAAAAAGCCAAAATGCATAAAGTGGGTATGTCGGTACGCGGCAAAACCGTATTTGATCACGATGTCGAACTGGAAGATTTTGAAGACTATATTGCCATATGGCCACTGGAAGATACGGATTAAGTTAGGGTTAACTAACTGATTTTGTGCGCATAAGGGAAACGTCGAGAGCGTGATTATCACTGCCTTTCCTTTCCCTTCGTCTCGCTGACATTAGATTTTTCCGAGAGCGAGGCTCAAGTGTAAAAAATTGATCGCTAGCAGTACTAGCCAGTCGTTTTACCACTATAACCCAGATAAATACGTGTTAGCCTCTGTCAGGTAGGCGTTTTTTTTATCCTCCTCCATCTTATCTACTTGGCTGCACATCATAGCCCAGCGATGGTTTTTCTTTAGTTCAGCGTGGTTTTTTATTATCCATCGCCAGTACAGCGCATCCCATATATCCGACCAAGCTCCTTTCTTGTAGTGACTCATTTTAATGATGTAATTAGAGCCACTGAAATAGGGCTTGGTGGTGATTTGTCCGCCATCTGCGTGCTGGCTCATCGCGTACACGTTGGACACCATCACCCAATCGTAGCTGTCAATAAACATGTCCATAAACCAGCCATAGATTTCATCCGGCTCGAATTCGCATAAAAAGAAAAAGCCGCCTAATACCATCAACCGCTCAATGTGATGGCAATAACCCGTTTGTAATATCCGCTTGATGGTATCGTCTAGCGGGATAATGCCTGTGTCCCCGGTGTAGAATGCACTGGGTATTTTGCGCTTATGTTGCCAGTGATTCTGCGTGCGCATTGATACGCCAATGTCACTGTAGGTCGCGCGCATAAACTCTCGCCAGCCTATGATTTGCCGAACAAAGCCTTCGAGGCTCGCAAGGTCCACCTCGTGCTCATCGGCACATTGTATCGCTTGGCTGATGACTTGTTTGGGCGTTAAAAGCCCGATATTCAGCATAGGGGTAAGAACACTGTGATAAAGCCAATTTTGACCTTCTACTATGGCATCCTCAAATCGGCCAAAATATATAAAACGCTGTTCAAAAAAGGCGGTCAACCACAATTGTGCGCCCTCATGCGTGACCGGATATATGATCGTTTGGCCATTGCCTGGATGATCAGAAAAGTCAGCATTAATGCGCTCGATGGCTTGGGTGTGGTATTGAGTCTTTGCACAAAATTGAATTTCTGGAATGTTTGCTATTTCTTTTTTCGGAATTTTTTTGCGATTTTCTTCATCAAAACTCCATCGACCGGAAACGGGTTTGTCTCCGTCCATCAAAATATTAAGGCGAGTGCGCTGATGGCGGTAAAAGTCCGCCATAAACCAGCGCTTTTTGCTGTCACGGTAGGCACTATTTTGACGCTGTGTATTAAGAAAACCTGGGTTTTTATGCCACGTGATTTGAATATGACCTTCGTAAGCGTATTGCTCTAAGCGCTTCTTCAGCATGAAGTCCACGGGGTCCACCGTGTGGATCTGCTCAATTTTTTGCTCTCCTAGTGCGTTGAACAGCCTCTTGATAGCGGGTTCTTCAGCTTTATATTCGATGTAATGACAATCGTGGCCTAGCGCCGTTAACGTCGAATGATAATAGTCCATAGATGCCATATGCAATTGCAGTTTCTGCTGATGAAAGCGTTGGGGATACTGGCTATCACCGAAAAACAAATCGTCTTCGACTAACCACACTTTATGGCCTTGTCCCTTCAAACAAGGATTGTGTTCAAACAATTGATTTGGAAAAACAACGCAGGCTGAACGCAAAATTAGAACCTCACTAAACATATCATCATGCGTTTGTTTTACGAGCGTGGAATAAATTAGATCTCTTTAATTAATACCATTTCACGTTAATAAGTGTTCACTTAGCGAAAGCACTGATTAATGGGGATGGCTAGAATGCGTTGTCACGCTATAAGAGTAAAGAAAGTCAATGACTCCGTTTAGCGCTTAATTTTATTGTGAATGCTAAACAAGTTTTACGCGTCTCTAGTGCACACGGGGGCAGGGATGTTTCTACGAAGCAAAAAAAAAGGAGCTGCAGCTCCTTTTTGATGTAAACCTATTGCTAGGCCAGACAACATTTTAATGTGTTAAATAGCGCGATTACCTATGAGCCGAGACGCAAGCACCACGAACCAAATAGTTGAATAAATCGCAAACACGACCATCATCCACTGGGGCATACTCATATCCATAAATACCCAATCAATATTGCCGCAGTCACCTGTGGCTGCGAATAAGTTAGGTAGCCATTCATGTAGTGGCAACCATGAAGGAAAGTTCGGTACAATTTCACACGTCGCAAAGAAAGGGTTGGCCGCATTTTGAATATCGTAATGCTCCCAGGCTATCAGTCCTCCCCAAATGGCGGAAATTCCCCACACAGCAAATGCAAATAAACGCGTTAGCATATTGTTGGCGGCGAGTACGGGTACGCAGGCAAACATAATTCCAAAGATGGCAGTGCGCTGGTAAATACACATAATGCACGGCTGCAGCCCCATGGCATGCTGGCTAAATAGGGCATACGCCACTAATACCAATGCCGATAAAAATAACAGACCCCAAGCAAGGCGGGTGTCAGCAAGATTTGAAATAAAGGTCATGACGCTACTCGTAAAATTACTAAAAATAACTAAAACAAAAAAGCACCGCAATCCAGCGGTGCTTTATTAAACAAAACTAGATTAGTGCGCTGCGGGTTCAGCGCCTAAGGTCGCGCTGTGGTGCTCTATGAGATGCATATCATACAGCCAGTTGGTTAAATCTCCCAAGCCGAAGTATGTTGCAGCTAGCCCAACGATAGTCAGTACAATGGTGTAAGGTAGTGCCATGTACACCATTGTGCCGTATGACAAGCGTAATAGCGGTGCAATTGCAGAGGTCAATAGGAACAAGAAAGCAGCTTGCCCGTTCGGTGTTGCCACACTGGGTAAGTTTGTACCTGTGTTAATTGCAACGGCTAGCATATCGAATTCATCGCGAGTGATGTGACCATGTTCAAGTGCAGCAGCTACCTCGGTAATGTAAACAGATCCAACGAACACATTGTCACTGACCATGGATAGCGCCCCGTTGGCTAAGTAGAACATCACTAGTTGTGAACGGCCTTCGAAGGTCAGCACCCAATCGATAACAGGCGTGAATAGGCCTTGGTCAATGATGACTGCTACAACCCCAAAGAACACGCATAATAGGGCTGTAAAGGGCAACGCTTCTTCGAATGCTTTACCGATTGAGTGCTCATCGATGATGCCATTCATGGAGGTCGCCAACACGATAATAGATAAGCCAATTAAGCCTACGGCAGCGAAGTGGCCTGCCAATCCAATCACAAGCCATATGCCGATGAAACCTTGGATCCACAATTTAGCACTGTCTTGTTTGGTACGGGTGGCTTCTTGCTGGTGGCTGTGAGCGGTTAAAATATCGCGAACAACTTGAGGTAACTGTGCGCCATAACTGAATACTTTAAACTTCTCTAAGGCGAAAGTGGTGGCAATTCCGGCAAAAAATACAGGAATAGTGACCGGCGACATGCGCACAAAAAATTCACCAAAATTCCAGCTGGCTTTATCTGCAATAATTAAATTTTGTGGCTCACCAACCATGGTCATCACGCCGCCCAATGCAGTACCTACCGCAGCGTGCATCATTAGGTTACGCAAAAACGCCCGAAAATCTTCCAAATCTTGGCGCTTTGGGTGGTCAACGTGATCGTCGCTGGTGTGGTCGTGATCAGAGTGAAACTCCTTACCAGAGGCAACTTTATGATAGATAGAATAAAAGCCCATGCCGACAGCGATAATGACCGCCACAACCGTTAATGCATCTAAAAAGGCCGACAAAAAAGCGGATGCTGCAACAAACGACATCGACAAGGCAATCTTGTTTTTAAGTTTGAGCAGTAATTTAGTGAACATAAACAACAGCATGTCTTTCATGAAATAGATACCCGCCACCATAAAGACCAGCAGCAAAACCACCTCTATATTGACGACTATTTCATGCTTCATGTGTTCCGGGGAGGTCATCCCGATAAAGAGTGCTTCAATCAACAGAAGGCCACCGGGTTGCAATGGATAGCATTTTAACGCCATCGCAAGAGTAAAAATAAACTCTAATACTAACGCCCAGCCAGCTATGTACGGGTCTGCCATGAATAGGATTGGGTTAAAAATAAGGAAGGCGATAATAGATTTTTTATACCAATCAGGGGCTTGACCCAAGAAATTGCTATAAACTGCGCCGATGGTCGATTGTTGCATAGATTCAAACCTTTAAATTTTTCTAGCTTTTATAACTACTTTTTAAATTCTGTAACGTAAAAATGCAAGGTAAATCGCATGCTTAGCTACATTTAACTTAAAATAAGGTGCTCAAAAGTTTATTCGATGAATGTGACACTCAGTATATAACTTAACATCTTGTTAAAGATTCATTGTTCCCGAGAAATATCATCTGGTACAATCAGTTAATAGCATAATAATATTGATAACCTTGCGAGCAATGAAATGATTTATAAGGCACAGAGTCCAGCCGGATTTGCCGAAGAGTATATAGTTGAATCTATATGGAGCGGTCGCTTCCCTCCCGGTACCATACTTCCTGCAGAGCGTGAACTATCAGAATTAATTGGGGTAACTCGAACAACATTACGTGAAGTACTGCAGCGCTTAGCGCGAGACGGTTGGTTGACTATTCAACATGGTAAGCCCACTAAAGTGAATAACTTCTGGGAAACCTCAGGTCTGAACATCTTAGAAACCTTGGCTCGTTTAGACGAAGATGGGATTTCAGAACTGGTGGATCATCTGTTGGCGGCGCGCACTAACTTAAGTGCAGTATTTATTCGTGGGGCGATCCGCAACAACCAAGAAAAAACCATTGAAATTCTGCAGCAATATAAAGAAGTAGAGCAAGACGGAACTGCATTTGCTGTTAAAGATTATCAATTAAATCATGACTTGGCGTTTGCATCTGGAAACCCTGTTTACGTTCTAATGATGAATGGCTTTAAAGGTTTGTATTCACGTATCGGTGGTTACTACTTCTCTAATGAGAAATCTCGGGCGCTGACCCATGATTACTACCAGCAATTGCTCGCGCTTGCTGAAAAAGGTGATTACGAAAGCGTGTTGTTAGTCATTCGCAAGTACGGTATCGCCAGCGGTAAGTTGTGGAACGAGATGCGTGATGAGATGCCCAAGGGCTTAGTTGACTAGCCTTAGTACCGCATGTTGGGAATTAAGAGTCATATGATTTTAAATAGCCGCAGTTTTTGCGGCTTTTTTATGTTGCCATACTTTGTTCGTCAATCCTTAACCCACTACTTAAACCCACTATTTAAACCCTCAGCCTATACCGATTCTCCCTCGTTGCTTTTTAGATATGTCCCACGAGTAAAATTTACAATGGCGGGTTAAAAATACCACGGTTATCTCGATTTTCGTGTTTTGAGACTTGGCAACGAAGTAGATTAAAGTACCGCGGCTGTTTCTCAAAACAGACTAGGTTATTCTCGCCTTTGATTTTGTAAGCCATTAATTTTAATAGGTTATATCCATACCAGTACACCACTGTCCGTAATAAGCAACAAAATTGCTGCTCATTAATGTTACGCCTGATGCCAACGTTTGAAAGTGAGACTAATTTGCGACGGGCAAAAACTTTTGAGCGCGCGGCGCCAATTTTGCTTGCAAGGCATTATTCTTTTTCACAGTGACATGCTGCCGCTAAAAATTCACATTAATCTCAGGACTTTCTAGTATCAATGCTGCCTGAGTCTTTTCTACGCGGTTTAATTTTAAAGGGCTCCAAGTAAGTCGCTGGCACCGCACTGTGCTGAACGTGCAACTACGTTGCCTTATTCATTTGGCTGTTTTTGCGTCTCAGGTTTGCACAGGAGTGAGTCCTTAATTGCTTATCCTTTAGTCTAATGTTCGGCGGGTTTGGCACATATTTAATTTGTGGTTCGAAAGTTGCAATCTGCGGGGAAGACGTAGCGATTTCACGCGTTAAACGTTCAAGTATTGTAAAAACTGCTCATCACTGGGAACAACCAACCCCAGAATTGTAAAACGCCAAAACCAGTAAAGGGACCAGAAATAAAATGACAACCCAGAATTCCGTCAATCGTCAACGCCTCAAGGCGGTATCTCGTCAAAGGAGTACTCTGTCACGTCTTGTGGGTTTAGTGTGTTTAATTGTCAGTGTGGGGGCTTCTACCCAAGTTCAGACACCAGAACAAGCACCTGTTGATAGCAAAAAAACGCAATCGATAAAGCAAACTCAGACCAAGGCGAAAGATAAACAAGACAAGGAAGCAAAGCCTTCAGACGCGGCCGCTGATCCTGTTGAGGCACCTGCAGAGAAAACCACCGAAGAACGCGTGTTCTCACTAGTCACAGAGCAAGCGAAATCCCTTGCTACTCAGTCATATGCGCCACCTAAACAAGATCTTCCAGCTGAATTAGCTGAGATGAATTATCAGCAGTACCGCGCGATTCGCTTCAATCCAGAAAAAGCCCAGTGGAAAAACAAAGCCAAATTTGAAATGCAATTGTTCCACCCAGGATTTTTATACCGCTCACCGGTGGGCATTAAAATAGTTGATGACAACAGTGGTACTAAAAACATGTTGTTTGAAACAGACCGCTTTATTTATGAAAAGGATGCTGCAGCCCTAAAAGGGTTGGTGCCTAAAGATGCAGGTTTTGCTGGTTTTAGAGTGCATTACCCATTAAAAACTAATCACTACAAAGATGAAGTAGCCGTGTTCTTAGGTGCGTCTTATTTTCGCTTGATAGGCCCTGGGCAAGTTTTCGGTATTTCAGCCCGTGGGCTCGCTATCGACACCGCGGAAGCAAGCGGTGAAAGATTTCCAGCATTTACCAAATTCTGGATGCTAGAGCCTAAAGAGCATGACACCAAACTTGTGTTCTTTGCCTTGCTTGATAGTAAATCAGTGACTGGGGCGTATCGTTTTGAACTTGTTCCCGGGTTAGATTCTGTTATGCACGTACAAAGCGTTATATTCGCTCGTGAAGACGTCAAAAAATTAGGTGTTGCCCCACTTACCAGCATGTACCTCAGTGGCGAAAATGACACGCGCAAGTTTGATGATTTCAGGCCTGAGGTGCACGATTCCGATGGTTTATCTATGCAGACATCAAGCGGCGAGTGGATATGGCGCTCATTGAATAACCCTAAAGATCTGCGGGTTACCTCTTTGCAAGACGACCAACCTAAGGGCTTCGGGCTGCTGCAACGAGACCAAGACTTTAAGAGCTACCAAGATGCTGAAGCTCACTATCACCAACGCCCAGGTATGTGGATAACCCCCAACAACCATTGGGGTAAAGGAAGAGTAGAGCTGGTTGAAATACCCACTAACTCAGAAACGAATGACAACATTGTTAGTTACTGGGTACCGGCCAAACCCTTCAAAAAAGGGGAAATGCGTCAGTTCGATTACACCTTAAAGACAGTAAACGGAGCACTTCGCCACGAAGAAGTCGCTAGGGTGACGCAAGTATTTAACAGTTGGGCAGCCTTACCGGGTCAAGACAACGCGCCAGAGCGAAGCGAGCGTCAAATGATGATTGATTTTAGTACTGATGCGTTTGCGCATTTGACCGATTCAATTCGTTTAACGCCGCAGTTATCTCTGTCGTCAGGCACATTTAAAGATTTAGAAGTGATTCAACTGCCTGACAAGAAGACGTGGCGCGCTCAATTTAAGTTAGTGCCTGAGAGCGACAATGCGATAGATATGCGCCTGTTTCTTACCCTCGGTGATACTCAGGTGAGTGAAGTGTGGAATTACGTATGGAGCGCCAACGAGGTTGAGTAATTTTAGCCTTTATAGCAATCGAGATAACAGCGAGGGCACGACCATGTTAATAAATATTAAGGGTAAGGCCGTCCGTAAGTGGATATATGCATTAATGGTGTTTGTCACCTCTATTGCGGGCAGCTGGATGATGTACGAAATCTTTTCAGAAAGCGGTATCACCGTGCTTGAAGTGATTTTGTTGGTGCTGTTTAGTATTACTTTTTTGTGGATCTCTGCCGCGTTTTGGAGCGCCTTTATCGGTTTCATCCTGCAGATATTCGATATTGACCCGCTGAAGCTTAAGCGCAATAAACATTTTGCTGGCCAATTGGACAACGTCACTGTGAAAGACAGGCATGCTGTCGTCATGCCCGTATACAACGAAGACACAGATCGCATCATGGCGGGCTTCGAGGCGTGCTTGGTCGATTTACAGCGCACAGGTCAGCTGGAGCACTTTGACTTTTATATGTTAAGTGACACCCAGAATCCCGATATGGCGCAAGCTGAACTTACCGCGTGGAATGAGCTTTGTCAGCGCGTGGGGGCATTGTCTGAAAATATCTATTACCGACGCCGAGAAAAAAATACCCATCGTAAAGTGGGTAACTTGGCCGATTTTTGTCAGCGCTGGGGTTACCAGTACGAGTCAATGATCGTACTCGATGCTGATAGCGTGATGACAGGTGAGTGCATGTTGACGCTAGTGAAAGCAATGCAACAAAACCCGATGTCAGGTTTAATTCAAACTGTGCCTATCCCAGTGCGTTCACAAACCTTATTTGGGCGGTTTTTGCAGTTCGCATCGTGCTTATATTGCCCCATGCTGGCAACCGGTCAGGCATTCTGGCAAACCGACAGCGCAAATTACTGGGGACATAATGCCATTATACGTGTGGACGCATTTATTCAACATTGTGGTTTACCTACATTAGCGGGTAAAGCGCCTTTTGGTGGCGACATACTCAGCCATGATTTTGTTGAAGCTGCGCTGTTAAGACGTGCAGGATGGGACGTACTATTACTAGCCGATTTAGAGGGCAGTTACGAAGAAATCCCCAGTAATATTATCGATTACGCCACACGAGACAGACGTTGGGTGCAAGGCAATATTCAGCACCTTGGCATTATCAATGGTAAGGGGTTGCACACGGTAAATCGCCTGCATTTTCTCTTTGGTGCGTTAGCTTATATGTCGTCATTAGTGTGGTTGGTGATGTTAGTGCTAAGCACAATAGACGCCGTCGTACGCGCAACCACAGAAACGGTGTTTTTTGCTTCCAATTATTCTTTGTTTCCCTCGTGGCCTGTGGTCAAAACTGAATACATTATTACGCTGCTAAGTGCCACTGCGGTCATGCTATTAGGGCCAAAGTTACTGGGCGCTATTGTGGCTTTGGTTAGGCGCAGAGAGCAATTTGGCGGCGGATTAGCATTAATGTCCGGGGCGCTAATTGAAGCGACTATCGCCATTATCATTGCCCCATTAATGATGTTTTATCACGCCTATTTTGTACTTAATGTTCTCGTTGGAAAGAATGTTAGCTGGGATGCACAAGGCAGAGAAGGTCGCATGGTGCCGTGGAAGGAAGCCTTTAAGCGTACTTGGGTGGCCAGTGCTATTGCCATCGCGTGGGGCGGGATTACGTTATCTCTAACGCCTATTTTATTTTGGTGGTTGGCCCCTGTGCTACTTGGTTTGTTACTTGCTGCCCCAATTATTCGATTTTCCAGCAGTTTGTATCTTGGCAAATTGAGCCGCAGTTTGGGTATGTTTGTCAGCCCGAGCGAGGTCGAGGAAATCCCGGCGCTGCGTACACTTAGGATCCGCCTAGCCAACATGCAGCATCAAGACGAAATATTGTTATCTAGCCCGCCTATGCCGCCGGAACAGTGGCAAGAGATGCCAGAGCAAAGTTTTGAGTTCTTGTCATCAAGTGTAGAAATGCCGATACAGCGACTGGCAAGTGATAACAAACATCAGTAACTCGATTGTGGCTGGTGGCTCGTCCACGGTGTGTTACGCCTAGCAAGCTTATTAGCCACGTATTGCTTTAGCGGCTGAGCCGCAAATGTGTACCACATTTAACGCTGCACCCTTTGCCGACCTTATGGTCGGCTTTTTTTGTGGTGAGGTGTAGCGAAAATAGATTGTAATTAATTGAATCCAGATTGCCCTCTTGCACGTTTAAACGTATTGCCTTATTTATAACCAATGCGAGAGGACACTATGAAACAAGATCCGATGTTGAGTTTGCTCAGTGCCACAGCTCAGGGAGATAAAGCCGCATTCGCTGAGCTTTATCAAGCGTCGAGTAAGCAGTTGTATGCTGTGAGCTTGAAAATGTTGAAGCGCAAAGAGCTGGCAGAAGAAGCACTTCAAGAAGCTTACGTGCGAATTTGGCACAATGCCTCTCAGTATCGGGCCGGTAAAGGCACAGTGCTCACCTGGATGATCAGTATTGCCCGCTATCGAGCGTTAGATATACTGCGCTACCATTCAGTGCGCAAAGAAGAACCCCTCACTGATAACGAAGTCGGCGTGCAAACTTCAAGTGAACCCATGACAGAAACCCATCAAGGTTTGTTGGAAAAATGCATGGGAGCGCTGGACGTGCAGCAACGCCAAGCGATTCATTTAGCATATTTTAACGGGATGTCACATCACGAAGTAACCGCCCACTTGGATCTGCCGCTTGGTACGATTAAAAGCTGGATCCGCCGAGGATTACTATCATTACAAAGGTGTTTGAAATTATGAATTATTTAAACCCTGATCTATACAATGCACTTGCTGCTCAATACGTATTGGGTACACTGCGGGGCCCTGCTCGACGACGTTTTAGCAGGCTTATAATGCAACACAGCGCAGTCAGCGAAGCGGTTAATAGCTGGGAGTTGTATTTAAACTCTTTAGGTGAACAGTTACCTGATGTGGCGCCAGACAACGACGTTTGGCGAAAAATAGAGCAGCGCTTAGGTTTTATTCAAGCGCAAAAGATCGCTTCGCAAGTAGAACCAGCACCGACAAGTAAGTCTGAACCTAGCAATGTGGTACGCATACCAGAGAAGAAGCCTCGCTTATGGCAAGCCCTTGCAGGTTTGGCTTCAGCGGCCGCTGTAGTGCTTGCTGTATTGCTAGTGCAAATGCAGCCAGCACCGATTTCAGAGGTCACCCAGATAGCGGTTATCAATAATCAGCAAGCAGATCTATTATGGAGCATCGAAATAACCGATGAAGAAATAGCAGTCAGAGCAACCAAAGCCTTGCAAGCGAAGCAGGCTGTTGACTACGAGCTTTGGATCGTTCCAGAGGATGGTAGCGCACCTGTATCCTTGGGCTTGCTGCCAAAAGATGGGGCCAGCACTTTGGTTAAGCCTCTGGTATTTGAGCAAATCAATATTGCTGCCTTGGCGGTTAGTTTAGAGCCATTGGGTGGTTCACCAAACGGTTCACCCACTGAAGTGTTATTCACAGGAAAATTAGTTATTCTGTAAAAGAAGTAAAAACTAAATAATTCTAATTTTTATAAACAGCGAAACCTTGGTTTCGCTTTTTTTTTAACTAAATTTTAAAAACCAGGTTTATTTGCATCCAGTTACTTGAGTGAATCGTTTAATGACTATCAGCGCCAATATATACGCTAGCCAAGTGTGAGACGTATTTGATGGATTTGATATCTATTCAACAAGTAAATAAAAAGGAAACGTCATGCAAAAAACAAAATTAACATTGTTAGCCTCGACCATGTTGAGTCTAACCTTTGGTCAGGTTGCACAGGCTTCTAGTCACAGAGAAGCACCGAATATCACACGCACCCCCACGGTTGATTCAACCGATTTTTACGCATTTAACAGCTACGAAGAAGGGAGAGGCGAATATGTCACTCTTATTGCTAATTATATTCCCCTGCAAGATGCTTACGGCGGGCCAAACTATTTCGCTATGGACCCTGCAGCGGTATACGCGATCCATATTGATAACGATGGCGATGCGGTTGAAGACATGAGCTTTACCTTTAAATTCAGCCAAACCCTACCGAATGACAATGCCGGTGTGGCTTTAATGGTCGGCCCAGAAGGTGAGCAAAAAGCCGTAGGCGTGCCACTTAAGAATGTCGGCGGTATCAGTGCTAGCGATCAAGCCAATGCAAACTTTAAGGAAAACTACTCAGTTAATTTGGTATCAGGCCCTATGCGCACAGGTACCAGTGCAGCAGTAATGAACGACACATCTGGCAGTGCAAGCTTTGGAAAGCCATTGGATTACATCGGCAATAAAACGTTTGCTAGTGCTGAACAATACAAAGCATACACCGATAGCTTTATTTACAGTGCCACGATTCCAGGCTGTGATAGCCCTGCTAAAGTGTTCGTTGGTCAGCGTAAAGACCCCTTCACCGTTAACTTAGGCAAGGTATTTGATTTGGTTAACTTTGTTCCTGTAGAAGGCGACAGTGCACCAGGTGCAGGTGACGAAGGCGGGTTCCCTGGAGGCATCACTCAATCAACTGACAATGACGACTTGGCTGATAAAAATGTCACTAGTATCGCCATTGAGGTACCAAAAGCGTGTTTGATTGGCTCTGGAAACGGCAGCATAGGTGCATGGACTACCGCAAGTTTGCCACAAGCACGTATCTTGAACCCTAATGCTAGTTTTGCTAACACCGAAGTCAACGGCGGTGCTATGACACAAGTTTCGCGTTTAGGCTCGCCTTTGGTTAATGAGTTAGTGATTGGTTTAGCGGATAAAGACACGTTCTCAAGTGCAGCTCCACAAGACGACGGGCAATTTGCAGATTATGTCACTCACCCTACGTTGCCTGAATTACTTAATATCTTGTTTAGAGATGCGGTTAACACGACTTTAGGTACAGATATTGAAACATTAGCCCCGACTCACTTTCCACGTACCGATTTGGTCACTGCATTCTTAACCGGTTTTGAAGGTGTAAACCAATTGTCCGTGGTGACTCCGTCGGAAATGTTGCGTCTAAACACTGGCATTGAAGCAAAAAGTGCTGATATGCAGTCGGCTTTCGGTGTAGCAGGTGATGACTTAGCAGGTTTCCCAAATGGTCGTCGCCCTGGTGATGACGTAGTGGATATTGCCTTGCGCGTAGTAATGGGTCGTCTATGTTACCCCATTCCAGTTAACGGTGAAGAGGTTGACCTAGGTTTGTGTGCACCTGAAGATGCCAGCGTAGGTAACGTGCCGTTTACTGATGGTGCCCCAAGCAATGCCTCAATGATGGATAGCAGCTTTCCCTATTTAGCCATGCCACTACCAGGTTCTGGCGCAGAGTAAGGAGAAGAATATGAGAAATAAAAAAATGAAGAGGCTGCCCCATCAAAAGGGAACAAGCCAATTACGGGTAATGAGTTTAGGTTTGGCGATGACCATTGTCTTAGCCGGATGTGATTTTGGCAGCGATGACAACGATGAAAATGTTGCCCCGAGTGCAGTCTCGGTTGACCTAACTACTCAAACCGAAACCGCCATAGTGGATATGCTCACTGCAACTGACGAGGACGGCGACAGCTTAACCTTTAGTTTGGTAGATGAGCCTAAGACAGGCACCGTAATGGTCGGTGACAATGGTGATTTCACCTATCAGCCTAATCCTGAAGTGACGGGCAGCGACAGTTTCACTTTCACCGTTACTGACGGTATAAATGAGCCGGTTAGTGGTTCAGTGAACATTACGATTGAAGCGCTAACCGTATCTTTTAGCAGCTACAGTCGAGCGGCCTTTGCCCAAGACCCTCAGGATGAGCCTTTGTCGACCAATGGTCGCTCGTTCACTCAGGATGTGGAAGATCCTGACGCTTATGATGATTTGTTGCAGGACTAAAAGGACTGCAGTAAACATATTAATGAAAAGTTTGATAGCGCCATGGAAGGCGCCCCTTTAAGGAGATTTACCCGTGAAAAAGCAAGTGTTTGCTTTACACAATAAGGCGCTCATTTGGGGGCTTTTAGCGTTAGTTAGCATAGTGGTCAGCACTGCAAATGCAAAGAGTTACGTGCCCGCCTCAGAAAATATCGTGGTAGCCAAATGGACAGTAGTGGATAAGAGTGACTCCCCTAAAGAGCGGGTCGCACTGTTACTCAGCAAAGCCAACTTACCAGGACTAGCCAGTCGATACTATGGTCAAGCTAGTGCGTTAACGGAAACGCTGCTGCGAGATACCCCAAATGATATTGAACTGTCATTTTATCAGGCGAAAATCGCCCAACATTACCACCGCTTTGATACGGCTCTATCAATATTAACGGGCATTTTACGTCGCCAAGAAAACCATCCTTCCGCTTTACTCCTAAAAGCCAATATTTTGCTGGTACAGGGAAGATTAGTTGCAGCGAAACAAACATGCTTACAACTACTTGGCAAGGCTGAATTGTGGATCGGTGGTGCTTGCGCATTAGAAGTCAATGCCCAAAGTGGCAACAATGACAGTGTTGCTGATAGCTATGCACAGCTACTGAGCCTAGTTGAGCGCTCTTCATTGCACCAATATACTAACGTTGAGCAACAGCGCTGGGTTCAACAAATATTAGCAGAACTGGCGGCAAAACAAGGTATGTATAATCAAGCTCTTACCCACTTAGCTACATTTGAATTAACTCAAGTGCCTGTGAGCTATTTGGCTTTGTGGGCAGATATTCAACTGGCTCTGAATAAGCCTGAGCGTGTACTGCGAATACTTGGGCCAATCGTTGAGCAAGCTGACAGTTTTGATGATGCTTTGTTAATACGTTTAGCCTTATCTGAAAACCAAATCAGCGATCAGCACACCCGCTGGACGCCACGTTTGACTCAGCGAATTAATATTCGTATGCAACGTAAAGATACGGCCCATGCCGCTGATATTGCGCGTTATTTTTTGGACATAGCACCAGATCGTAAAAAAGCGCTTTTTTGGGCCAAAATCAACTGGCAACAGGCTAGGTTAGATGACGATAAGCGCTTGCTCGAGCGAGCGATGGACGTACAATATGCCCCAGAGAAAAGAACAAATCAGTCAGCAGGAATGTAGCATTGGTGAAAAATAATAATATGATTAGAAGCCTATTGATGGTGTTGGGCTTAGTGATCAGTTTGCCTAGTATTGGTCACCAATTAAGCACGGCGTATATCATTGCCAACGTAGATCAAACAGGTCGTATTCAAGGTGAATGGCAACTGGGCTTGACGGATTTAGAATTGGTTTTAGGACTAGATGCGGACCAAAACGGTCAATTGACATGGGGAGAGGTCATTAAGCGTCGCGCCGATATCGCCACTTATTTAGCCGACCATTTATGGCTTAAACGGGGTGGGCTGGCCTGCACCACTCAATTTGCAGGTATAGAGCGCTTAGAAGATCACGCCGACTCCGTGTTTGCGGTAACTGACTTTACTGCTCAGTGTCCGCTAGCAGGTATATTCACCATAGATTACAGTGCGATATTCGTTAAAGACGACAGTCACGAAGTTGTCGTTAATATCAGTGATGACGCCAATACACAGAGCTTTGTGCTGAATAATGCTCAACGCCAAATTGACATAGATCTAACGGATGGCAGTCGCTGGGTTACATTCAAAGAGTTTGTATATCAGGGCATCATCCATATCTGGATTGGTACCGATCATATCCTGTTTTTATTGGCGCTGCTTTTGCCTTGTGTTTTGCTGCGTCAAGAAGGGCAATGGCAACGAAATCCACAGTTAAAGAACGTACTGAGCACCACAGTGTGGATCATCAGTGCGTTTACGTTAGCGCATTCAATCACCCTGACTGCCACAGCATTAGGCTGGATAATACCGAGCAGTCGCTGGGTGGAATTTGGCATTGCGATTTCGGTGTTATTTGCAGCCTTGAATAATGTGAAGCCCATAATCTTACGTTTGGGGTGGCTCACTTTTGCTTTCGGTTTGCTACACGGAATGGGATTTGCGGGCGTTTTGGGGGAGCTCGGTTTGCCGGGGGATCAGAAGTTACTCTCTATCTTAGCGTTTAATTTAGGGGTAGAAATCGGCCAGCTGGCGATAGTGTTAATTACTTTACCGCTACTGATTTTACTTGCAAAAACGGCGCTGTACCGTCGCTGGGTTATGCCTGGTGCTTCTATTGGTATTGCATTAGTGGCGCTAAACTGGGCGATAGAGCGCTTTTGATGACACCAGTGATATAAACCTCATACGTTATGAAAAAGCCGGAACCGATTAACGGGGCCGGCTTTTTAGTGAAACCACTCTATCCTTCTAAAATCACTTGGCTTTGTGGGGAACCCCATAAGGCGGGGTTTAAAGGTTGCATCACGCCGTCTTTAATCGCAAAGCCATTTTCTCTGTCGGTTTTAATTAACAGTGGGCCGTCTAAATCCACGTACTTAGCCCAGTCACTTAACAAAGAAATCGGCGCCATGGCTAGAGAGCTACCCACCATGCACCCGATCATTATTTCAAAGCCCATTGCTTGGGCTTCTTGGGCGAGAGCATAGGCCTCCGTTAAGCCACCTGTTTTATCCAACTTAATATTGACTGCATCATAGCGGCCTTTTAGGTAAGCCAATTCTTCACGGGTATGGCAACTTTCATCGGCGCACAGTGGCACGGGGCAGCTGTAAGCTATTAAATCTGCGTCGTCGCCTACCGGTAACGGTTGTTCAATTAAGATTACATTCAGTGCTTTTAAGTTATCACCGCAGGCTTTTAAATCGTCGATAGACCAACCTTCATTGGCATCCACAATAAACTGGCTGTCGGGAGAAGCTAAATGAATGGCTTGCATCTTCTCGACGATGTCTTGGTTATCCAATTTCACTTTGATCAGTGGAGGATGGCCCAGAGCTTTCGCCGCTGCGGCCATGGCTTCGGGCGTGTCTATGCTTAGCGTTTGCGCCGTCACGCAGGGCGCTGGGGTTGATACAGACAATAGTTGTGCCACAGATTTTTGTTGTGACTTCGCCACTAAATCCCACAGGGCGCAGTCCATAACATTGCGCGCAGCACCTGAGGGCATTGCATTAATGCGCGCGCGAACTCCGCTTATATCGCCCTCGAATGTAGCCAAGCTCTTAGCGGTTTGGTCAATTTGCTCCAGTACACTTTGTACTGACTCTTGGTAGCGGGCATAAGGCACTGATTCAGCCCAGCCTGTGTGTACGCCATCGGTTAAGGTGACCACCACTACATCGGCTTGTGTTTTAGCACCTCGTGCAATACGAAATACACTTTTAAGAGGCAGCGCTTGTTGGTAAGCCTCAACTTGAAAACCCATGCTGTTTTCTCCTGTATTTTTGCGTTTAACCAAAGGCGATACCCTTAGCTTACGGATTATGTCTTGAGTTTATGTGAAGCCTTTAGCTTAGATTGGCAATGCGGCGACGATGGCATCGGTCCCATCGCGAAGCGGGTCAACACAGGGCAGCGAAAACTGCTCGCTTAGCTGCTGACAAATAGCACGGCCTTCTTCCACGCTAACAGCAGACGTATTCACACTAATACCAGCTACAACTACATCAGGGTTGGTTAAACGGGCTGCTTGTAAGTTAAGGGCAATGGTGGCCTCAATACTTGGGAAGGCGGTATTAGGTAAGCCGCGCATATGCGTGCGATTAAGCGCGTGGCAAATAACCAATGCATCAGGCTGTGAGCCATGCAATAAGCCTAAACTTACGCCTGCAAAAGCAGGGTGTGACAATGAGCCTTGTCCTTCAATCACATCCCAGTGGTCGTCACTGGCGTCGGGGGATAATGACTCAGCCGCACCCGAAATAAAATCAGCCACCACACAATCAATTGCCACACCCGCACCTGCCACTAAAATACCGCACTGGCCGGTGGCGCGAAAATCAACCGCTATGTTTTGTTTAACCATAGCGTGTTCAAGGCTCAACGAGGTATACATTTTACCTACCGAACAATCTGTGCCGACGGTCAATAAGCGCTTGCCGGCCCGTTTGCGGCCTGTGCCTGTGCTAAAAGCCGTGGTGGGATGGCGAATATCAAGCAACTCAACATCATACTGCTGTGCGCAGTGAACTAGCTCAGGGTAGCTGGTCAGTTTTTGATGTAGTCCACTAACGATATGCATGCCTTTTTTAATGGCTAATTCAATTAACGGTAACCATTTTTTATCTAAAATACCGCCACTGTTTGCAAAGCCAAGCACCAAGCTTTTAGCGCCGTTTTTGGCGGCTTCTTCAATGCTTAGTTTGTTTAATCCTGTGCTTACGGTGCAGCCTTCGACACTGAATTCACCGACGCATAAGTCAGGGCGCCAGTGAGCGACACTTTGGGCCATTTTGATCGACAGAGCATCGGTAGCATCGCCGATAAACAACAAATAGGGGGCTTGAATCACCATGAATATATCCTTTAGAAGTGCCAATTTACTGATTGATAAGTGCATCCTAGCGTGGTGTTCGGGAAAATAAAGTGACTAGGTATAGCAGGGGTATAACTTCAGGTTATGGCTTGGGTTGTAGCTTAAGACATGGCTTAGGCTAGCGCTTAAGGTTGGCCCCGGATCTGTACAACCTTCTGCTGCGCTTTTAGGTTATTTCTGCTTGTAGATACGGCAAAAACCCCTGGACTACTTTAGACAGTGGCCTGTTTTGTAAATGCAGGGCATTAATAGAAAAGCTAAGGGGCGGGGTGAACGATGCCATGGCGATGTTATCATTTAAATTTCCTAGCGCCGTGTGTTTGTCTACTACGCATACCCCTAAACCCTGTGCCACTAATCTTGCTGCAATAAAATAGGTTTGTACCTGTATAGGACTATGAGGCTGCATGTTTTCGCTTTGTAAACGACTGTAGAGCATATCCCCCAATGGGCCTGAATCACTAATACCAATAAAGCTAACATTCGCCAAGGCTTCGATGCTAAGCAGCGAAGGTGCATCAGGGAATAACGCTTT
The DNA here is from genome assembly GCF_056173245.1 of Paraglaciecola sp. QJM3NY_14. Lineage (NCBI taxonomy): Bacteria > Pseudomonadati > Pseudomonadota > Gammaproteobacteria > Alteromonadales > Alteromonadaceae > Paraglaciecola > Paraglaciecola sp. QJM3NY_14. Next base: position 3,321,973 of record NZ_CM149664.1, on the reverse strand, counting down.
AGGGTAAACAACTACCAACTCAGACTGCCCACATTCAATGCTATCTACGCCTAATTTAGGGCTCGGATGAAACAAAACGGCCACATCAGATTTATGTTCAATAAGGCTTTGTAAGACCGCGTCGTTGTGTACGGTATTAATGCTGAAGCTCACATTTGGGTGCTGCTGATGATAGCGAGCGATGGCTCTTGGCAATACGTCAAACCCCAACGCCGGGGTAATACCAATATTAATGTTGCCCGAGTGAGCATGTTTTATGTTGTGCGCAGTGTTATCGATAGTACGCATTTGCTGATGTATTTTGTCCACTTCATGAAACAACATGTTTGCTTCAGGGGTTGGGATCAAGCGGCCCTTGTTGCGGGTAAATAACGCAAACCCTAACTGCTGCTCTGCATGAAGCAGCACTTTGCTCACGGCAGGTTGCGATACGTGCAAAATTTTAGCCGCGTTGGTAATTGAGCCCGTGGTATAAATAGCATGAAATATTTCTATATGACGTAAACGCAAGTATAAGATCTCGTGAAAAGAGTAACGACGGTAATGTTGGCTATCCTAAACAATCGTGGCGGCTAGATCTCGCTTTTATAACAAATTGCTAAGGATATTTCTGGTGGGCGAGCTAATGTGCAGTTTTTGCTTGGTCATCGATTGTCCTATGACTGGTTCAGTGAGGCGGATTCATGCTAACGTGTTAAACATCATGATTATTTTTATATCATTACTCGATTTTAGCTAAGGCTAAACACCACCACATTCAAGGGAATTACCATGAAATTACGCCGCCTTAATCTAGCCATTGCAGCTATTCCATTTTGTTTCAGCCTGAGTTTAAGCCAAAGTGCCTATGCTGATAGCGTGAGTGATAAAGTCAGTAGTGATATGCCTAAACTAATGGCGTTATATAAAGACCTGCATGCGCATCCTGAATTAAGTGGCTTTGAGGTGAACACCGCAGCAAAATTGGCCAAACGCGCCAAAGCTTTAGGCTTTGACGTCACCGAAAAGGTAGGGGGGACTGGCGTGGTCGCGGTACTGAAAAATGGCCCTGGGCCTGTGGTAATGATCCGCGCTGATATGGATGGTCTGCCGGTGGTAGAGCAAACAGGATTGCCCTTTGCTTCAAAGGTGCGCGCTACCACAGAAGATGGCATCGAATCTGGCGTTATGCACGCCTGCGGACATGATACCCACATGACCAGTTGGGTCGGCACGGCGCAAGCGTTGACATCGATGAAAGATAAATGGTCTGGTACGTTAGTGATGATTTTGCAACCGGCAGAAGAGCGCGGGAAGGGGGCACGTGACATGCTGGCCGATGGGCTATACGAGCGATTCCCGAAACCCGATTATGCACTCGCATTTCATGATGCTGCGGGTTTACCCGCTGGCACCATAGGTTATACCCCAGAATTTGCCTTGGCCAACGTTGACAGTGTCGATGTGATTGTCAAAGGGGCGGGTGGTCACGGCGCTTATCCCCATACCACCAAAGACCCTATTGTGTTGGCCAGTCGTATTGTGAGTTCCTTGCAAACGCTGGTGAGTCGAGAGCTCGACCCACAAGACTCAGCCGTGGTCACAGTTGGTAGCTTTCATGCTGGTGCGAAGCACAACATAATATCTGACAAGGCGACTTTGCTGCTAACGGTACGCAGTTACTCTGATGAAACCCGTCAGGCTTTACTGGATGGCATCGCGCGTATCGCTAAGGGCGAAGCCATTGCCGCGGGAATGCCTGAAGCACTAATGCCAGAGGTGAATATTAAAGACGAATACACGCCAGCAACTTACAACACGCCTGAGTTTACCCACAAAATGGCTGACGTATTTACTCAACGTTTCGGCGAAAAACGCGTTGTTCAAACCCCAGCGGTCATGGGCGGTGAAGACTTTAGTCGTTTTTATCGTGCCGATAAGAACATTCAAAGCCTTATTTTCTGGGTGGGTGGGGTAGAGCAAGGTGACTGGGACAAAGCCAAAGAAAATGGCACGTCTTTGCCATCATTACACAGCCCATACTGGGCGCCAGAGGCGGATGCGGTAATAACCACCGCCACGGAAGCGCTGACAGCCGCTGCATTAAATATCATGCACAAGAGCTAACTAATCCCCAGCAAATCAGGTGTAGGGTGGGGCGCGTAAACAGGCATCGCACTTCAGAACTGCAATAAAAAGCCCCGTGATTGATGCTTCATCACGGGGCTTTTATTTTTTTCATTGTTCGCCTTTCTGTTATGTCACGTCAGCGTGACACACAATGCTAGCGTGCAGGTTCAAGCAGCAAGACTACTCGCCTAAGCCGCGACGTTTTAACAACGCATCTGTGCTGGGTTTACTGCCGCGAAAATCGAGATAGTCTTGCATCAAATCTTGGCTGTTACCCATCGATAGCACGCGGCTACGGAATTTATCGCCATTATCACGGTTTAAACCGCCATGCTCTGCCATATAGGCAAAGGCATCAGCTGCGAATACTTCAGTCCATAAATAAGCGTAATATCCCGCAGAATAACCACCGGCGAAGGCATGGCTAAAATAGGCAGATTTATAGCGCGGTGGCACTGGCGCATAATCGATGCCGTGTTTAGCCAACGCTTTTTGTTCAAAATCAGCTACGTCTGTGATTTTGGTACCGGCCGGAATTGAATGCCATTCCATATCTAGCAAAGCGGATGCTAAATACTCAGTGGTATCAAACCCTTGGTTAAAGTGATGAGCTGAAAGTAGCTTGTCTAATAAGTCTTTTGGGATCGCTTCGCCCGTTTGATAATGCTTCGCATAATGAGCAATTACCTCTGGGTCGATGTCCCAATCTTCATTGAATTGAGACGGGAACTCCACAAAGTCACGTGCTGTTGAGGTACCCGCTAAGCTTGGGTATTTCACCTGGGAAAATAGCCCGTGAGCAGCATGGCCAAACTCGTGAAACAAGGTGGTCACTTCATCGAAGGTTAATAGTGTCGGCTGACCCGCTGCGGGTTTAGGGATGTTAAGTACATTGTAAACGACCGGCTTTTGGCCGAGTAGGTCGCTTTGGGTAACAAATTCGTCCATCCATGCGCCGCCGCCTTTGCCTTCACGGGCATAAGGGTCAAAGTAGAACAGGCCAATGCTACTACCGTCTTCGTTATACACTTCAAAGGCTTGTACATCATCTTGGTATACTGGTAAATCCTTACGGGCTTTAAAGGTGATGCCATAAAGTTTTTGCATCGCAAAGAAAAGGCCATCATGCAGTACGCGCTCAAGTTCGAAATAAGGCTTAATTGCGCTTTCATCAAGATCGTATTTCGCTTTACGCACTTTCTCGCTATAAAATGCCCAATCCCATGGTTGTACAGCAAAGTCTTTGCCATCAGCTTCGATCTGTTGTTGCACAGCTTGTGCTTCAATTTGCGCTTTGGCGACGGCCTTAGGAGCCAAATCGTCGAGTATTTCGTAAACCGCCGCCGGGGTTTTGGCCATTTGGTCTGCGGTCACATATGCCGCCCAGGTGGGGTAACCTAGCAGCTGTGCTTTTTGTGCCCGAAGCTCGGCTAGTTTGATAAGCACCGGGCCATTGCTGGCCATGGCGCGATGAGCAGACGCTTGCCAAATCTTTTTACGCAGATCGCGGTTCGCTAAACTGCCAAGAATAGGTTGGCGCGTCGTGTTCACAAGCGTTATTAAGTAACCTTCTTTGCCCGCTTCTTTAGCCGCACTAGCAAGGGTCGCTATTTCAGCGTCCGATAAACCACTCAGTTCGCTTTTATCGGTAACAAGAATGGTGTCCTGCTTGAACGATTTGAGTAAATTTTGCGAAAACTCTGTGGCCAAACTTGAAAGTTGACCATTGATCTCGCGCACGGTTGCTTTGTCGGCGTCGCTGAGTTTTGCCCCTGCGCGCACAAATTTCTGGTAGTAGTGCTCAACTAAGCGCTGATCGATGGCATTCAGTGAGGCTTTGTCAGCATAAATGCTTTGAATACGAGCAAATAGTTTCGCATCAAGGTAAATGTTGTCATCGTGCGCGGTGAGTTTAGGGCCCATCTGTGCTTCGATGCGCTGATAATCATCGTTGGAGATCACGCTTGATAGGTTGTAAAAGACTTTACTGACGCGGGTTAGTAAGGCGCCTGATTTTTCCATGGCCACAATAGTATTATCAAATGTGGGCGAGGCTGGATTATCAGTAATACCAGCGATTTCGATATTATGCTGCTCTATGCCGGCTTTAAAAGCAGGCTCATAATCTGCCATGGTGAGCTTATCGAATTGGGGGGCTTGATATGTCAGCGGGCTTTTTCTAAACAATACATTGTTGCTGGATGCAGCCATGGCTTTAGCTTGCTCTTTGTTGGTTTGTTGATGATTAACCACGTTGGTTGAACATGCACCGAGTACTAAGGTGGCACCTACAGCGGCGGCGATAAATGAAATACGCATTGAAACTCCATAATATTAAAAATATGCCAAGCCTAAAATGGGCAAAAAACTGAAAATAGAAATTAAAAAAACAGGCATATATGACTCTGTCACTTTATCAAGCACAGCCCAGTGTTAACAATCCTTTCAAGCCCAGTAATGCTGAGCTTTATCGCAAATGCACTCACTAAATTGCGACCAATTGTAACAAGTGTGACTGATGTCACATTTGGACCCTAATTTACTGTTTTAGATGGTTTATTGTCAGCTCGCTAAATTGCCTTTAAGCTTGTCGGCAATAACTTACCTGATTTCCTATCCGCTGCCCAAGGGACGCTACCTTACATGCCAATCCAATCACTACTGTTTGCCGTTGAAGTGACCTTGCCCATCAGTCTGCTAATTGTACTGGGGATCATATTTAAGCGTATTCGCTGGATAAACGAAGAATTTGCCATAATTGGCTCGCGGTTGGTATTTAACGTGACTTTGCCGTGTTTGCTATTTGTTAATATTGCTAAAACCGACTTAAGCGTTACTACACCCACTTACTTACTGGTGTTTGCCGCCATTGCCACCACAATCACGTTTTTGCTTTTCAATTTACTCGCATTGAAGATAGAGCGCCAAGATGCACGTGGCGCGTTTGCTCAAGGAGCGTGCAGGGGCAATATGGCGATTATCGGTTTGGCGTTATCCGTTAGCGCATTTGGCGAGACCGCACAGGCGTTAGCATCTATGTATCTAGCGGCCATTGTCATCCTGTATAACGTGTATTCCATCTTAACTCTTTATTACCATCAAGCAGCAACCGCTTCGTTGAAATTGGTCACCCTGAGTGTGATTAAAAACCCGTTGGCGATTGCTATTGCGTTAGCCATATTGGTCGCACTTGTACCTATTCCTTTACCTGATCTTCTGTATGAGTCAGGCAGCTATCTGGCGCAAATGACATTACCGTTAGCATTGTTATGCGTAGGAGCATCTATTCGTTTACAAGAATTTAAAGCGTCTAAGTTGTTGTATATTGCGATAGCCAGCAAGATTGTGTTTATCCCGCTGGTCACTACTGTCATTGGTTATTATTGCGGGCTTAAAAATGAAGCGTTAGGGGTGTTATATATCATGATGGCCACACCCACCGCAGCGGCTGCTTATCCTATGGTACGTGCGATTGGTGGAGATCATCATCTTACTGCAGCGATTATCGCCGGCAGTACCTTATTCTCGATGTTTACCACCACCCTTGGGTTGTTTTTATTGCACCTGCTGAGCTGGGTTTAAGCAGGTGCGGGAGTGTCTGTTATCACGTTATTAAGCTTGCACCGCTTTTAAGATGATCGGCGTCAAAGATTCTGGCAAAGCCACTTTACCTGCCAACACAAACGCGTGTGCATCATCTGACATTTTCATCCACGTCTTACGGATGATATCTATCCACTTTTGCTCTGTGTAATCAGGGTGCTTGGCGGCAAACGCCAACATATAGTGCTCAATGAAGACCAGACCCACCACGTCTTCTAATAGTTGTGTATCTGGGTTTGATTTTATACCCACTTTGGCGACCGCTTTTTTTGCTCTTGCCACGTCCGCTTCATTAAAACCCGCTTGCTGCATTACCTCAGCGACTTTATCTGCGTGAAAGGTATATAAGTCGCTACGCCATTGATGATAACCCTGACGATCCATAGGGTAAGCACTGCGCGGAGACTGCCAACGCTGTATGTGTTGCCCGCGAATGGCCAATTTAACCACGTGATCCGCATCGCTTCGATAGCGCTCTAACATGTTTGACATGCGTAAACTATACAGCAGCTCTTTTGGCCACTCTTTGCCTTCGGCTTGCTCTATATTAGGATCTTCACTGTTAGCGCTATCGATTAGATTGACGGCTTGTTCGTAAGCGGCTTGAGTCATGTAGGGCTCCATGGATGGATGATAATGAGCATGAACGGACAATTTTCGCTATTTTAGCCTAAAGCGTGTTGTTAATTATATGCTTATGCTGCAGTTATTTATTGCGCTAGGGTAATGGTCCTAATACGAACGCCGCTCAATAATTAGCCACTCAGGGATTATTTATTGAAAGGGTAGAAAGAGTAGAAAGGCTGTAAAGGGTAGAAAGGGAATAACAATGACTTGTGTAAAGCGTATGTTCTTGCGTGTCGCCATGCTTACTGTGATAGCAGGGAGCATATTCGTGGCTGGTTTTTTGTGGCTAGAGGCAAGAAAAGAGCTGGTTTATTTGTGTGACACTTTTTCTCAAGGGGAGAGCGTAAGCAGTGTGATAAGCCAATTGGATACGGGCCAATTTCTGCAGTACCGCGTTACTCATATTGAAGCTGATATGCATATTGAAGGGGCTACGCATATTGTTGCCACCAGTGAGTATCCCTTTTCAGGCTATGCCTGCGTGATTGAATTTGATGGGCAAGCAACTGTCCAACAGGCGTCGCTAGTGAAGCAGTAAGTCATAATAGAAAAAGCCAAAACAGCTCAGTAGCATGTTTTGGCTTTGTGACTGTTACTTAATATTTGCGTTTTTATTGCGCCTTATTGCACCTTAATACCCATGTTGTAGAGGGTAAACCCAAAGATGTCGGCGTACTGCTCTATGGTTTTGCTGATAGGCGTACCTGCACCGTGACCAGCATTGGTTTCGATACGGATCAACATCGGGTTAGGGCCGGTATTTTTGGCTTGCAACTGGGCGGCAAACTTAAACGAATGAGCGGGCACGACGCGATCATCATGATCGCCTGTTGTAATCAGTGTGGCAGGGTAGTTAACGCCTTCTCGCACGTTTTGCACCGGTGAGTAGGTCATCAAGTAATCAAACATTTCTTGGCTGTCTTGTGAGGTGCCGTAATCGTAAGCCCAGCCAGCGCCTGCAGTAAAGGTATGATAACGCAGCATGTCCAGCACACCTACAGCGGGCAGGGCAACTTTAAATAAGTCTGGGCGTTGAAGCATAGTGGCACCTACCAATAAACCACCATTTGAACCGCCGCGGATCGCTAAGTATTCAGGGCTAGTGTAGTCTTGCTCAATTAAATACTCGGCTGCCGCGATGAAGTCATCAAACACATTTTGCTTTTGCAATTTCGTGCCAGCGTCATGCCAGGCTTTACCGTATTCACCACCGCCGCGCAAATTAGGTACCGCATACACTCCTCCTTGCTCAAGCCATGCAGCATTGACACTACTGAAAGCGGGCTGCAAGCTGATGTTAAAACCGCCGTAGCCATAGAGCATAGTTGGGTTGGTGCCATCCAGTTTTAGGCCTTTTTTATGGGTAATGATCATGGGGACTTTGGTGCCGTCTTTAGACGTGTAAAAGACCTGTTTAGATTCGTAAGCGTCGCTGTCAAAATTCGCTTTCGATTTTAAATACACCGATGATTCGCCGCTTTCTACATTGAGGCTAAAGATCGTGCTCGGCGTTTTGTAGTTGGTGAAGCTGTAGTAAAGGGTTTGTTGGTCTTTTTTGCCATCAAATCCACTGGCAGTGCCGACCCCTGGTAATGCGATTTCTCGCACCAACTTACCGCTCATATCAAGCTGCTTCACATTTGAAATAGCGTCCACCATGTAGCTGGCAAAAATGTATCCGCCGCCGGTAGATACGTCTAATACGTTGTCGGTTTGGGCAATAAAATCTTGCCAGTTCTCGGGTTGAGGCTGACTCGCATCAACAGAGACCACACGCTTATTGGGCGCATCTAAATTGGTCACAAACAACAAGGTGCTGCCTTGGTTATCAAGCAGGCTCGTGTCTGAATCTGTGTTTTCTAAGATGGTCACCAAAGGACTATCTGGTTTGCTTAAATCCTTTAAATACAGTTTGTTACCTGAGGTGGAAACGGCAGCACTGATTAATAAATAGCGGTTATCTTCGGTCACCTGGCCTGATACATAGCGATTTTTTTGCTCGTCAGTACCGCCAAAAACAAGGGTGTCTTGGGTTTGTTTATCGTTCAAACGATGAAAATACAGCTTGTGCTGGTCCGTTTTCGCAGACAGTTCACTGCCCTCTGGTTTGTCGTAGCTTGAATAATAAAAACCTTCATTACCTAACCAAGATATGCCACTGAATTTAATGTCTTTTAAGGTTTCGCTAACAGGCTGCATGGTTTCTACATCAATGGTGATCGCTTTACGCCAATCGCTGCCGCCTTCTGAAATCAAATAGGTAACTAAACTGCCGTCTTTTGAAAAATCGATGCTGGCCAATGAGGTCGTGCCATCATCACTAAATGAATTGGGATCTAAAAATACCTGAGCTTCGCCATCGTCCAATTGGCGATACAGCACCGCTTGGTTTTGCAGGCCGTCGTTCTTAAAGAAATAGGTGTATTTTCCTTCTTTGAAAGGGGCGCCAACTTTTTCGTAGTCAAGCAACACTTTCAAGCGCTCTTTTAATTTGTCGCGCGAAGGGACTTGCGCTAAATAGGCTTGGGTCACGGCGTTTTCAGCTTTTACCCATTGCTCAGTTTCGCTGCTCATATCGTCTTCTAACCAGCGGTAAGGGTCGGCTACTTGCTTGCCGAAGTAGGTGTCGATTACGTCACCTTTTTGCGTTTTTGGATAAGATAAGTTCATTTCTTGTAATTGGTTACTCGTAATAGAAGTCTTCATTGTCGCTGGGGTTTGGTTAGCAGAATGGTTCGCGTTGCTACACCCCATAAGTATTGCGCTGATACTGACTGCGATAAGCGTTAATTTCATTTATTTACCCTGATATATGTCGTTTTTATAAATAAAGATGCGTCTTTTTATACGCATTCTTTGTTGATAGTACCTCAATCTACGTCTCTTTAATAAACCTCAAACTGTGTCCAAAAGTGTATAGGCAAGACTTATCCATATGAATTAGATTTGATAATAGTCAAAAGAAACAAGTGGTTATGTAAAATAATGAATGACAATTATTAACATCTGGTTTACATTGGCTGTGTTCGGCGAGCGAGATGAGCTGAACAGCGGCGGAATAGTCGAGGTATTAAGAGCACAATTAAGAAGGCGAACCTACCTCGACGCCTTTCTCTTTCTTCTTGGTATTTAACATCATGTCTTCAACAAATGTTTCCTCTTTTGATTTCATCATTGTTGGTGCAGGTTCAGCAGGATGTGCGTTAGCCGCGCGGTTGACTGAAAATAGTCACTATCGTGTGTGTCTTATTGAAGCGGGTGGTCAAGACAGCAATCCAATGATCCATATTCCGTTCGGGCTATCTCTATTATCTCGTTTTAAAAATATCAATTGGAATTTCAATACGACGGCTCAGGCTGGCTTGAATAACCGAGCCTTGTTTTGGCCAAGGGGAAAAACCTTAGGCGGCTCTAGCGCGATTAATGCCATGTGTTATGTGCGCGGTGTTCCCAAGGATTATGATCGTTGGCAACAAGAGGGTGCCTTAGGTTGGGATTGGGACGCAGTGTTGCCCTATTTTAAAAAATCTGAAGACCAACAGCGTGGAGCCGATGCCTATCATGGTACCGGTGGCCCTTTGTGTGTGGACGACCTACGCTTTGTCAATCCTATGTCACAGACGTTTGTTGATGCAGCTCATGACGTTGGAGTGCCTATTAGCGAAGATTTTAATGGTGCTCAGCACGAGGGCTTAGGGATATATCAAGTCACGCATAAAGATGGTCAGCGCTGCTCTAGTGCTAAAGGCTATTTGGCTTTAGCACAAACCCGCGATAATTTTACCTTGATAACACAGGCGCTGGTCGAAAAAATCATCATTAAAGACAGCCGAGCAACAGGGCTGACGTTGCGCATTAATGACAAGCTACACGTGCTTAACGCGACCAAAGAGGTACTGCTTTGCGCGGGTGCAATCAATTCACCTCAGCTATTAATGTTATCAGGGATCGGTCCGAAGCAGCATCTAGAGGACAAAGGTATTGAGGTGCTAAAGGATTTGCCCGGGGTCGGTCAAAATTTGCAGGATCACCTTGATGCGATCATTCAGTACCGCTGCCAATCAACACACAGTTATGCCATTTCGTTATCTAAGTTGCCACGTTATGTGAAGGCGGCTTTTTGCTATTGGCGCAAGCGCAACGACATTTTTTCGTCAAATATCGCTGAAGCAGGTGGGTTTGTAAAAAGCCAGTTCGCTAGTTCATTGCCAGACATTCAATACCATTTTTTGCCGGCAATTTTACAAGATCATGGTCGACAAACTGCATTTGGTTATGGCTTTGGTTTGCACGTGTGTAATGTGTATCCTAAAAGCCGAGGTGAGATCACCCTTGCTTCAAGCGACCCAGCTGCCCCTGCGGTGATTGACCCGTGTTATCTGTCTCATCCTGACGACCAAAATGTGATGATCGATGGCATTAGACAAGGCCGAGAGATTTTACAATCCCGAGGGTTTCATGACTACCAAGGTAAAGAAGTGAAGCCCGGTGTTGCAATGCAAAGCGATGAGCAATTATTAGCGTTTTTAAAAGCGAATGCAGAAACGATTTATCACCCCGTGGGGACGTGCAAAATGGGCGCCGACACAGATGATATGGCGGTAGTAGACAATGTATTAAACGTGCGCGGAGTAGCGGGCTTACGGGTGGTTGATGCGTCAGTCATGCCCAGCATAATTGGGGGTAACACCAATGCACCCACTATTATGATTGCTGAGCGAGCAGCAGATTTTATTAAACAACATCATCGATAGGTGCCTAAGGCCGTTTTTTAGGGGCAAAAAGTGTGGTGTGTAACAAACGACGTTTCTGACGCAATTTTTGTTCTATCTGAGGTAACAAGGCCGCGTGCTTTTTGTGGATCACGTGGTAAAGAAAAATATTCCTTAATTTTACCATTTGCATCCCTTTAGGAATGATTTGCCGCTCGTCGATCATAAACGTGGCATATTCTACTTGCCCCGAGACAAGCATCTCTACTGTGTGTTGAATGATTTCGTCTTTTAATAGGGTTGCTCGAACATCTACTTCCTTAAGATATTCCAGTGCTCTGGCATTCGTTAGTAGGGTGTTTTGGCTGTTATCTAATACTGCTCGGTCGCACTCCACCTCTTGGATACATAGCAAGACTAACGTGGCGCGAATTAACTCGGGCTTAACCAGAATAAGATCGTCAAATGTGGTCACTACTTTGCCTAGTCGATAGGCGTCTCCATCGACTTTGCCTTTGCTTAGCAGTGTTATGCCTGTTAATGCAGGTGTCGCAATGCTCTTAACGTTAAATCCAAGTTCTGTGTATATCTCTTGGATCACCTTTAAGTATGGCTCTGCGCCAGGATACTCAACATAGCTAAGGATGAATTGCTCTTTGAACGGGTTTTCCTCAACCGCCTGTATGATAGGCGCTTGTTGTGTGACTAAATTTTCTTCAGTGGCAATATCCGCAGGAGTTGTATTTGCAAACGCGAAAATGCTCGTCAGGGGTAACCCTAAAAGAAAGAATGTGCGTTGTAACAGATTAAAGGTCATAAATTTAGGCAATGTAATGTTCACAGAGAACGGGAGCAACGGCCGTCTTCTGGCGGCTCGATTTAGAGTCGCATAGTAACGCAAAAGCCAGAGGGAAAATGATGTTATTAGACAGATAGTGATGTAAATCAAATCCATACAGAGTGAATTTTTGTGATTAGCATATTATTTAAACGATACAGTGATGAATTACGCTGATCGTAAAACTAACTTGTATATTTTACACATCCTTGTGACTTATATTGATGTATTCACGTCTATTAGACTCATTCAAGCAAAGAAGAAAAAATAATGAAAATCGCGATTTTATCTCGCAATAAGAAACTGTACTCAACTCGTCGTTTACAAGAAGCTGCTTTGGCCCGCGGCCACGAAGTCGACATCATAGATACGTTGCATTGTTATATGGATATTTCAAGCAACAAGCCCTCTGTGCGCTTTAAAGGTGAACCTTTACCTCAATACGATGCCATTATTCCACGTATCGGAGCGTCGATAACTTTCTATGGCACGGCAGTCGTGCGTCAGTTTGAAATGATGGGCAGTTTTAGTGTCAACGAATCTGTCGCTATCAGCCGTTCACGAGATAAATTACGTTCAATGCAGTTACTGTCACGCAAAGGTATCGGCCTGCCGCGTACGGGTTTTGCTCATAGCCCAGATAACATCAAAGATTTGATTGCCAATGTCGGTGGCGCGCCGGTCGTGATTAAATTGCTTGAAGGCACGCAAGGTATAGGCGTGGTATTAGCAGATACCAACAAAGCTGCGGAAAGTATTGTTGAAGCCTTTATGGGTATAAAAGCCAACATTTTGGTACAGGAATACATCAAAGAAGCGGGCGGTGCCGATATACGCTGTTTCGTGGTGGGCGGTAAAGTGGTTGCTGCCATGAAGCGCCAAGGCGCACCGGGGGAGTTTCGTTCTAACTTGCACCGAGGTGGCAGCGCAGCTTTGGTTAAATTGACGGCGGTTGAACGAGCAACGGCTGTCTCTGCTGCTGGCGCGATGGGCTTAAACGTGTGTGGTGTTGATTTACTGCGCTCAAGTCATGGCCCTGTTGTCATGGAAGTTAACTCTTCCCCCGGCCTTGAAGGGATTGAAGCAGCAACTTCAAAAGATGTGGCCAACATGATCATTGAATTTATAGAGAACAAAAAATCTAAGCCACACAGCACCAAGACTCGAGGTAACGGTTAATCATGGTAAAAGCAGCCCCATTAAAGATCGGCGATAACATTATTGAGCCGGGCACGCGTACTAAGCTGCAGCTGTCTGTTGCACGCTTATACACAGATACCGATATGTCTATTCCGGTTGAAGTGATTCGGGCTAAAAAGGAAGGGCCCACTGTGTTCATCAGTGCCGCCATTCACGGTGATGAACTAAACGGGATCGAGATAGTACGTCGCGTGCTAGATTCCCCATCATTTAAATTGATTGCAGGCACTGTGATCGCTGTGCCTATGGTGAATGTGTATGGCATGTTGATGCAAAGCCGTTACATGCCAGACAGGCGCGATTTAAACCGCAGCTTTCCTGGCTCGCCAAATGGTTCGTTGACTTCGCGCTTGGCGCATATGTTTTTAACGGAAATCGCAGCTAAGTGCGAATATGGCATTGATTTACATACCGGGGCGATTCATCGCAGTAATTTGCCGCAAATCCGAGCCAATTTGAAGGACCCGAAAACGGCCGAGTTAGCCCATGCGTTTGGCGTACCCGTATTGCTCAACTCAGACTTGCGGGATGGTTCACTGCGCCAAGCGGCGGATGAAACAGGGACTAAAATCTTACTGTATGAGGCAGGTGAAGCATTGCGTTTTGACGAATTGTCCATACGCGCTGGGGTCAAGGGCATTTTCAATGTGTTGGCGTCGCTAGGTGTGGTATCAAAACGTCGTCGTACGTTGCCTAAAATTGAGCCGCTGGTGGCTTATAAAAGTTCTTGGTTACGGGCGCCTGAAAGCGGCATAGTGCGGGATCGTAAAAGCTTAGGTGATTATGTGAAACGCGGCGATGTGCTTGCAGATGTATGCAGCCCAACGGGCACCTACAGTGAGCCTTTAATAGCTAATCGCTCCGGGATCATCATTGGTAAGCAGAATATTCCTTTGGTGCAAGAAGGGGATGCTATGTTCCATATTGCCTTGTTTGACGACCCCAAAGATGTGGTGGATAACATGGACCAATTGCAGGAAAACTTGATGCCGGATATCGACCCACAAAGTGCGCCAGTGTGACGTCGTGATCAGCCATTCTTCGTATACAAAACGTCACATGAGTGGCGTTTTTTTTGGGTGATAAGCGGTGTCTTGCCGTTGCTCAAGCACCCTTTAGCGAATGTTGTGCACAGGCTTGATGGTCAAAATCACAACTTTAGATAACTTTACATTCCCTTTACAGTAATTATCGCTGATAAGTGATTTAATTCGCTCATATTTTAGTATTTCATTAGATTATTAAACAGAACTGTATGAACAAAGAAAGGTTAGTAAAAGGGTTGGTTGTCGCGGTTGTAGCAGTGGTTGCTGTGTGGTGGTTCACTGAGCCTTCACAGTCAGATGAACGCATTGTCTATCATACTCAACCACTGTCTTTAGGGGACATTGAAAGTACAGTTAACTCATCTGGAACGATTTCTCCTGTGGTCACCGTCTTAGTTGGCTCGGAATTATCAGGCCTAATCTCTCAGTTAAATGCGGATTTCAATGACGAGGTGAGCAGTGGGCAAGTGATCGCGCGCATTGATGATCGCACTATTTTATCAAGGCTACGCCAAAGCGAAGCTGACCTTGCGTCATCTAAAGCGTCTTTGACACAGTTAAAAGCGGCGCTGAAAAAAACCCAGACTGAAGCTACCTTGGCCCAGCGGGAGTTCAACCGAACCAAAGAGCTTAAAGATAAAAATCTTGTTAGCGCATCAGAATTAGACATCAGCGAAACCAACAATGCGCTAGCCAAAGTAGCTATCGAAACAGCACAGGCGGCTATCTTGGTAGGAGAAGCGCAAGTTGAACAATCTCAGTCAAATCTTGAACAAACAAAGCTTGATTTAGACCGTACCTACATTCGCTCACCCGTTGATGGCGTGGTTATTGATCGTCAAGTAGACACGGGGCAAACAGTTTCTGCGAGCTTATCGGCCCCCACTTTGTTTTCTATCGCGCAAGACTTAGTAAAAATGCAAATTGAAGCCGATGTGGATGAAGCAGACATAGGGCGCATCGCAAAAGACCAAAAGGTTAACTTTACCGTAGATGCGTTCCCTGAACGCAAGTTTGCCGGGGTAGTTAGTCAGGTAAGAAAAGCGGCCACCGTGACCAATAACGTGGTGACCTACAAAGTGATTATCAGTGTTGAAAACGAGCAACTACTCTTGTTACCCGGAATGACCGCCAATGTCGACGTGATATTAGGTGAGCGCAAAAATGTCTTACGCGTGCCCAATTCAGCCCTGCGTTTTACGCCAGAGGGAACAGCGTCGAACACGGATTCAGGTAAAGGTGGGGCAGGTGACTCTGTCGCTCAGCTTGCGCAACAACTTGGGTTAAATGATTCACAACAGGCACAAGTAGCAACCGTCATGGAAAACATGCGCGATGCGATGCAAGCTGCCCGTAAATCATCTCCTAGGGGCGGTCCAGGCGGTTCACCAAATGACGCTATAAAGAAAATTCGTAGCAAGATGAATATTGAGCTGCAAAGTATTTTAACCCCAGATCAGATGGCGCAATTTAAGGCGCAAGGTCAGACACGAAATGCACAGCGCAAAGCAGGTGACGGGGATTTACAGCCAGGTACGGTGTGGGTATTACGTGACGGTGAGCCTAGTAAAGTGAACGTGGGCATCGGGATCGCAGATTTAGAATACAGCGAGATCCGCGCTCGGGATTTACAAGCGGGTGATGAGGTGATTGTACGCGCCCAAAAGGTAGCTGAGTGATGTCGCAACCGTTGCTAAAAGTACGACAGGCGAAAAAGGTTTATACCATGGGGGATGAAAAGGTATGGGCGCTAAAAGGTGTTGATTTAGATATTCATCAAGGTGAATTTGTGGCCATCATGGGCAGCTCTGGCTCAGGTAAATCTACCATGATGAATTTGCTCGGGTGTTTAGATATTGCCAGTGAAGGCAGTATTGCTTTTGCGGGCCAAGAATTATCAACCCTAAGTAAAAATGAATTGGCCAGCGTGCGCAATCAGCGTATTGGCTTTGTGTTTCAGCAATTTAACTTATTACCCAGAACCAGTGCCTTAGACAACGTCACTTTGCCACTGTTGTATAGCAAAGTGCCAGAAGCAGATTGGCACTCGCGTGCTCGGCAATGCCTTGAAAGCGTTGGGCTTGCGTCACGTATGGATCATCATCCTGGGCAACTTTCAGGTGGCCAACAACAGCGAGTAGCGATTGCGCGTGCACTGATCAACGACCCGTTGATGATATTGGCTGATGAGCCTACAGGTGCCCTTGATACGCAAACGGGCTTAGAAGTGATGGCGCTTTTTCAAGGGCTTAATCAACAAGGAAAGACCATTATCTTGGTGACCCACGAGCCGGAAATTGCTCAATTTGCTAAGCGTAAACTGACTTTTCGCGATGGGGAGCTCATCAGTGACGAGCAAAATACCAATGTGCGTCAGGCGGCGTTAGAGGGCAATGTATGAAAATTGTTATCTTACTGAAAACCGCCATCACCGCCTTAAAAGTCAATGTATTGCGTAGCTGTCTAACTATGCTGGGGATCATTATCGGTGTAGCTGCTGTTATTATTATGGTGGCGATGGGCGCGGGCGCTCAGCAAAAAGTGGACGAGCAAATTAAATCCTTGGGAGGCAATGTGTTTTTTGTCACCGGATCTTTTCGACAAAGCGGTGGAGCGCGCTCTGCATCCGTGGTCAAAATTAATGAAGACGACGCAAATCTTATAGAAAAACAAGTACCAGGGGTCGAAGCTGCAGCGCCTTACCTCTCTGCCTCGGGACAGGTCATTTTTGGTAATCTAAACTGGTCCACTGAAATAAACGGAATCGATAATCGTTATTTTTTGGTGCGAGATTGGGACATGGCCAACGGACGAGAATTCACCAGCGCCGAAATTAATCGTGGCAGCAAAGTGGCAATAATCGGAGAGCGCTTGCGCAGCGAGCTATTTGGCGCCAGCGATCCTATCGGTCAGACGGTACGTGTCACTAATTTTAATGTCACCATTATTGGGGTGCTCGCAGCCAAAGGGCAAGATGCCAGAGGCCAAGATCAAGATGATGTGATTTTTCTCCCAATTAAAACCGTGCGCAATAAGATAACAGGAGTCAGTGCTACCAACCCTAAATCAGTAAGCTTTATTCAAGTCAGTGCCTATGATGGCGAAGACATGGATTATATCGAAGAAGAGATGTCACGCTTATTGCGCCAGCGTATGCGCATTCCAGTGGGCGGCGATGACATGTTCCGTATTCGCAATGTATCCGAAATGATTGCCACGCGGGCGGAAACTATTCAGGTCTTTAATACCTTGCTGGCTTGGGTTGCCTCGGTAAGCCTGGTCGTTGGCGGTATCGGTATTATGAATATTATGTTGGTGTCGGTCACTGAGCGTACCCGAGAAATTGGCTTGCGTATGGCGGTGGGGGCCAAGCCTTCGGATATATTGTATCAATTCTTGATTGAATCCATTGTATTGTGCGGCTTGGGTGGCTTTATTGGTGTCATGATAGCCAACGGTTTTGTCTTTATGGGCAATCAATATGGGATTGGGGCAGGGGGGATCATTGAAACACAAGTGGTACTGTTAAGTTTAGGCTTCTCAGGGCTTATTGGGGTATTTTTCGGCTACTACCCAGCCCTGAAAGCATCGCGATTAGCGCCGATTGACGCCCTGCGTTACGAGTAGTACCGCCTATTAAAAGACCAGCCCAACCGATTTTGGCGCCTATACCTTTAACAACCTTTAATAATCACATCAAAGCGGCTCACCTATACAAGTGAGCCGTTTTCTCGTTATATCCTATCTATTTTAATCCTTGTGGTTTTGCTGCTGGGCAATCCCGTTCACACAGATTTCAAACGCAATTTGATAACCATACGGGGATAACCGTCTGATTTACGTGTAATTTTTTCAACGTTATTTGCCCGAGTTACCGAGTCACGCCTGCGTTTAAGGCAGGTGTTTAATTCTAACTGCCTGCAAAGGCTGATGGTTGCTCGCCTTCACTGATATTCCTCATTTGGTATGGTTTCTGCTAAATCCCGCTCAAAACAACATAACGTTTGAGAAGGCCAGCAGGTCAAAATACCTGAGCAAAGGCTTCAAAGCTCTATGTTTTAACAGTAAAAAATAATGAAATGACGCGCGAGGGTTTACCTGTGGTAGTGACGGAATTAACAATTGGTGTATTTTTACTTTTAGTGGCTTCTTTGTTGGTGATACAAGGCAGTCGGCTTCAGTTAATACAAAAGGGCAACACCAGAATAAGCAAAGAACGACTGAATAACCGCGGTAGAATAATGACATTAACGGGAATGGTGTTAATTATTCTGAAAGTGTATGAATTAACACAATTCTTTTATCAGTAATGCCAGCCTAAAGGCCTGCTAAGGGTGTAAAGCGCAGTAGCCACTTTGGCTTATTTCAAATCTCGTTCTCGTCTCTTTATGCCCTGTTCTTCCCTCAAATGTATTGAAAGCAATTGTGCACTTGGCCTGTCTTGTACAATACGAACCAATGCTAGCGGCGTAGCCGAATAAGCCAGAACAGGAACAGAGTTAATGTGTAGTTCACCGAAAAGCAGCGGCTCAAGACGACCACGCAGCGCCCCAAGTAAAAGCCTAGCAGAGAGTTTTAGTTCAGAGCAGCGGGCGCGTTTCACGCAAGTAGCTAATCAAGCGGAGCAAAGAAGAGCACAGCGTGTAGCGACCAACAAACGCTGGAAACAAGCCCAAGCTGACAAGGCAAGTACTATAAAGAGCAACATAAAGCCTGAGCAAAGCAGAATTCCCATCGTTAAAAAAGTACTGCAGATTTTTTCATAAGTACGCTTTGTCATTAAGCTCATTTAATAACTCGGCCTAACGCAGTTAAAGGCGCCAGTATCAAAAAGGCAGAAAACGGCCTATTGCCAACCTAAGGGAGCTCGATTGTTAAGTTGGTTTGAGCACATTGCCGCTATTTCAACGAATCTAACCGTCAGTTTACGTGGCCCCGCAATTGCCGCCGTTTCTATTCTTATAAAACATCGGCAAAAATGATATAAATCTGCCATTAAATCAATTCGATAAGTCATTTAATGAGCAGCGCATTTAACCACCTTCAACACACGCTCAATCAATATCACGTTTTACCTGAAGACACATGGCAAACCTATGTTGCTTGTTGCACAGTGAAACATTTAGATAAAGGTCAAATTTTCTGTGCAATCGGTGAAAAAACCACAAGTTTGGCATTTATTCACCAAGGGCTAATGCGCGCTTATGTCATCGACGAACATGGTAACGAATATAATAAAAACTTTTTTTCGGAAGGGCGTTTTCCCGGCTGTATGAGTGCGCTACTTAAAGACCAACCTAGCGAATTAGAGATACAAGCGTTAGAGCCGTGCCAAATTATCGAAATTCATCACGCAAAATTTCGCTTTGCGTTAATGAATAATATGGATTTAATGAAGTTTCAGATTAATTATCTTGAAACCCATTGGGTGTTAGAAAAAGAGCCTAAAGAAATTAGCTATTTACAACACGAGGCGAGGGCTCGATATGTTACGTTTTTAGATAAGTATCAACACATATTGCCTCGTTTGCCTCAGTATCATATTGCTAGTTATTTAGGCATTACCCCTACCCAATTGAGCCGCATAAAAAAAGAAATCAAACAAGCTGAAAAATAAAAAGGAAGACAATAATAAGAATTATCAACATATGTAAAGGAGTGGCTTAGTACCTTTGAGTAAACTGCAAGCATCATTACTCATTCGGAATACACCATGTCACAAAGCATCTCACTTAATACGCCACTTCATACATCACTGAATGACGCCCTTAATTGGCGCTATGCAGTGAATAAGTTTGCGCACAGCATCTTGAGTTCAGAGCAACTAAACCATTTAATTGAAAGTGTCCGTTTAGCGCCTTCTGCTTATGGAATACAGCCTTACCAACTTCTGGTGATCAGCAACCCAGAAACAAAACAAGCTTGTTTACCTTTCAGTTATGGTCAAGACAAAGTCGCACAATGTTCGCATCTATTGGTACTTGCCCATAAAACAAACGTCACCCAGCAAGACATTGCCCACTTTATTGAGCAACTGGCAAAAACGCAAAATAAGACGGCTCACCAGTTATCGACTTATCAAACGCAAATTCAGGCTGACTTATTATCCCGTTCATCTGAGGAACAAAATAATTGGGCACAACAACAAACGTATATCGCACTTGGCATATTACTCGCCAGTGCGGCAGCCAGTTTTATTGATGCATGCCCTATGACTGGTTTTGAAGTCGATGGCATTAACAAGGTGCTGGAATTAAACCAAAAAGGTTTAAGTGCAGCGGTGTTATGCCCAGTGGGCATACGGGCCGAGAATGACGTTACAGCACAGCGTACTAAACACCGCATTAGCCAAGATCAACTTGTAGTAAACCTATGATTAATTTCATTTTATTAGCCCTTTTTGCTGGTGCTTGTATCGCAATACAAGCGGCCATGAATGCGCAACTAGGACAAATATTTAGTAATAGTTTACTGGCAACTACTTATGCTTTTTTCACCAGCTTTATTTTGGTGGCCTCTATCACGCTCTTGTATACCGTTTACAGACAAGTGCCAGTGGAGCAAACAGAGCTTGTGTTATCACTTAATGAGCGTCTGCACCGAGTGCCTTGGTACTTATGGGGATCGTGCATATTGAGTGTTATAGGAGTAGGGAGCTTTTATTTTTTAATCCCCAAAATGGGCGTGGGAAACATGATGACCTACGCCTTAACAGGTCAAATTTTAGTGGCTATGTTCATCAGTCATTTTGGTCTCTTTGATAGCCCAATTAAAATGTTATCTGCCAGTAAACTGTTAGGCACAGCCTTACTCATTACTGGCGTCGTACTCATTAACAAGGAGTAAAGAATGAACAACGCAATGAAAAGAACCCTAGATAAAAACTTAAACAATTTAAATCTTTATTGGCAGGCGCTAAATCCCCAAGAACAAGATGGGCTGTTTACGCATACGAGTTGGCCAAATAAACAATGGTGTGCTGACTTTAGTTTACCTAGCGATGTTGCTTTACCAGCAGGAAAAGTGTTTAGCACTGTATCCGAACAACATGCCTTAGAGGGCTCTAAATTCTCAATTCAAGGCCAGCTGGTTATAATGAATTTGCCTATCGATACAGAAACCATCACACAAAAGCCAAATACTCAGGCACCACAGCAGATCAAAAGGTTAACGAGTGAAGAAGATGCATCAGATTGGGCGAGCGTTTGTGGTTTAGCATTTGGTTATGATGTTGACGCTAAGGTAATACAAGGTTTACTTAAGGATCCTAATGCCAGTGTTTTGGCCTACATCATTGATAATAAAATAGCAGGCACTGCAATCAGTTATCGCACCGGTGACACGTTAGGGGTTCACCAAGTTGGCACAGTACCAAGCTACAGAAAAATGGGCGTGGCAGTAGCCTTAATGCAGTACTTAATTCATCAAGCACAACACGATGGCATTGACTACATGAGCCTACAGGCCTCACAAGCGGGCATTCATTTATATGAAAAGTTAGGCTTTAAAGCCCTGACCAAGATAACGAGTTTAGTTTCAGCACATCAGTAGGTTGCAGCGGTAGTATTGACGTTCACCGCAATCGATGGGGCTAAAGACATGAATTTTTCGCGAGCTTAGTCGGTAAGAAATAAAAGTACCATATGCGGCGTTCTCGTTAATAAGCGTTGTACGTAAAGGTAGAACATGGAAACCGATATAAAAAAGTGTGGCGAGCATTGAGGCCAACAGTCAAAGTAGGCATGAATGTGCGTTTGACTACTAAGGTTCGCGCATACCCCAATGTCCCCAATGACTGCTTTTTACCCTTCGAACTAACGCTAGGCTAGTCGAAACTGATTCCATCCTACTGCGGGATCCACTCTAAGCTACAACACCATATCGCAGGCTAGATGATGGAACATATCAAGATTGCGTTATTAATATGGCCTGATGGCACCTACGCATTTTCAATGCGGCGAAGCGCCATAAAAACGCTTTTTCTCCTGCGCTTTTACAAGCTTACCTTGATGCATTTTGACCTCTATTTGGTCGTGTCGACTCGCCGATTGGCTGCCTTTTAAAAGCCTAACGCCACATTTATTGTCTTTGTGGTTTCTCCGAAAGCCCTGTTATTCAACGTTTAAAAGCCCTGACATAGACAAATTGATATTCATCATTCTGGATTAATTACCCCTAGCGTAGAGTTTTATTCAGGGTTGGGTGGTAAGCAAATCACGCGTCATTACCAAAATTCCCGACTAAGAATAATTAAATTTTACAAGGGTCAATTTATGTCTTTTTTGGAAATGTATCAGTTACCCATTTTAAGATGGCTACATATTGTCGCCATGGTGTATTGGTTAGGTGGCGAATGGGGCGTATTTCAAACGTCGTTCAATGTGATTAACCGTAAGTTGTCAATGGATGAACGTCGCCGCCATATGGAAACAGCCTATCGCATCGATATTTTGGCCCGTACTGGCATCATCATGTTATTGCCCCTTGGGCTGCACATGGGACACCTCTGGGGTGTGCAGCCGTTAGGTGGAAACTGGCTAACGGGTATGTGGATCCTGTTCGCTGTGTGGTTAGGTTTGTGTTGGTCAGCGTATTATTTTCGTGAAACAGACACGGGTCTTCGCTTAACCAAAATTGACGAGGGCATTCGCTTTATTGTTATTCCTGCGTTGATGATCACCAGTCTTTGGTCGTTATTTGGGGATGGGCCTTTGATGGCAGAAACCGGACAAAAATGGTTCTCCATTAAAATGTTCTTCTATGCCTGTACTTTGGTTATCGGCCTTAAGTTACGCTTTATTATGCGAGAGTGGACCGAGTTATTCCGCCAGCTTGCCATGGGTGACAATGCAGAAGTAGAAGCCACCCTTGACCGTTCAATTCGATTTGGACGTAAGCTGGCATATCTTTACTGGATACTCATTCTGACCGTTGCATTTTTCGGTGCGGTTAAACCTATGTAATAAGAGAATAAGAGATTCGCTCAATATAAAAAAACGCCACGTGAAGTGGCGTTTTTTATGGGCAGTATTTAAGTGCGCGCGTGCTTGACCACAGTGTTGAACAAACCGAGCGGTGGGTAACTTTCTAACTTGCTGGCTCTGGCGTCAAATCCATTCGATACTGAAAGCGGTCTGGGTGATACAGGGCAGACAGATAATCCACTAAATTTTCGTTCTCATCATATGAGCGACGGGTCAAACTCAATAGTGGAAAGCCAGGCTCAACCCCTAGCTCTTTTGCGACCTCTGAGGTAGCGGCAGAGGCACTTAAAATCTGCTTTACATGCTTGAGTTCAATACCATTTTTACGAAAGATCTCCAGTCGTGTTGTCGACTCTAAGCTGGCTTTTTCATTAAACTTATTTAGCCCTTTACTCCAACTCACATAATAGCCGAAGGCTTCATGCAAACGGCTACGCACTCGGGTCATTTTCAATAGGGTTTCACCTTCAACCAGTGCAAATTCTTCTGCAATATCCGCAGGTGGGCGAGCTGTGGTGAGTTCAACCACTTTGGCTTCTGAATGTTGGCCCATAAATTCCAATTCTTGCAACATGCCTACTAACGGCGCTTTCACTGGCTTAGGCTGATATTTGTGGGTGACATGAGTGCCTTTTGCTCGGCGTCTTGCCACTAAGCCTTCAGCGGCAAGTTCGTCTAGCGCGCGTTTAGCGGTGATCCGAGAAATGCTAAATGCCTGTGACAACCCCAGTTCAGTGGGTAACTGGGAGCCATCTTCTAAGCTGCCGTTTAAGATATTTTGCTTAAGTAAACTGTAAAGTTGGAAGTAAAGGGGGGTAGGTGACTCTTCATTTAACTTGGTTTGGTTGAGCGAAGCGAATTGAGAATCGAATGACATGGGCTATCCATCTCCAATAAATATTTAAGCGGTGTAAGAAAATGATATATCAATATAACAAGGTAACATAAATCTACCGGTTAGTCTTTTATCAATGGGTAGGTGATTGTTTTGTTGTCAGGATTATTCTAATGCTGTAATGTCCTAATGATAGAACAATAGGTTTAATCTGGTGGGCATCAGACAAACCGTTTATATAAAATGACAAATTGTCAGGAGAAGGCTTTGAATACTAAGACGCAAGCTAAGCAAGATATGTTAACAGCCATGATTTCAATCTTAGGCAAAGACAATGTGCTAACCGATGATTACACCACCAGTTTGTACGCACAAGACGTATATACCAAAGATTTACCTGCTGCGGTTGTTGTGAGTCCGGGCGATAAACACGAATTGAGCGAAATGCTAAAAATAGCGGCGGAATTTGCGATGGATGTAGTGCCCCGTGGTGGCGGTATGTCATACACGAAAGGCTATGTGCCTGCTAAGCCACAAAGCGTTATGGTGGATCTAAGTCGTATGAACCGCGTGCTTGAGATCAATACGCAAGATATGTACGTCACTGTGGAGAGCGGCTGTACATGGCAGAAACTACACGAAGCGCTAAAAGGTAAAGGGGTTCGCACGCCGTATTGGGGGACGCTGTCAGGCAGTAAAGCCACAATAGGTGGCGGATTATCACAGAACTCAATTTTTTGGGGCTCAGGCCAGTTTGGTACCGCGGTTGACTCGGTTATCGGGCTAGAAGTAGCGTTAGCGGATGGCACTTTGGTCACCACAGGGTCAGGTGCACAAATTAACGGTAGCCCGTTCTTTCGTCATTACGGCCCAGATCTGACCGGTATTTTCACCTGTGATAACGGCGCTTTAGGGTTTAAAGCCACTGCGACTTTTCGCTTAATACCTGAGTTACCTGCAAAAGGCTTTTTAGCGTTTGATTTTAAACAAGGTGACGACTGTATAGCCGCCATGAGCGAAATATCGCGCCAAGGGTTGGCCATGGAATGTTTTGGTTTTGACCCTTTTTTGCAAGCCCTTCGCTTAAAACGAGAAAGCTTAGCCAAAGACGTAAAAGCGCTGGCTGGCGTAATGAAGTCATCGGGTTCACTTTTAGGAGCGCTGAAAGACGGTGCTAAGTTGGCCATGGCGGGGCGTGGCTACATGAAAGATGTTGGCTACTCTGTTCAAATCATCGTTGAGGATCGCATTGACGCCGCCGTTGATGCACGTATGCATGATATCCGGGCGATTGCAACGCAATTTAACGGTAAAGAAATTGAAAATAGCATCCCAAAAATCACTCGTTCGAACCCCTTTGGGCCAGTCAATAATATGCTTGGGCCAGAAGGTGAGCGCTGGGTGCCTGTGCACGGCCTCTTTCCGCACTCTAAGATCAAACAAGCCCATGATGGGGTAGAGGCGATTTTTGCCAAGCACGCGGCTGACATTAAAAAGTTTGATATTGGCGTAGGCTATTTGTTTGCTGTGGTGGCGAATAACTGCTTTGTGTTAGAGCCAGTGTTCTTCTGGCCTGATGCCTACACGGAAATTCACGAGAAAAGTGTTGAGCCCGATTACTTGGCGAAAGTCGGTAAACATGATGAGAACTTACCTGCTAGGGCGAAAGTCCATCAAATTCGCACCGAGCTAAGCACCTTTTTTAAAGAGCTTGGCGGCGTGCATTTGCAAATTGGTAAAACGTACCAGTTCAAAGAAGGGCTGCAAAGCGATACCTATAAAATGATTGAAGGCATCAAAGCCATGGTCGACCCAGATGGGCGGGTTAACCCTGAAACACTGGGCTTAGGGTAAGCTTATGACACGTCATTCTGTATTAAAACACTATGTGACACTGGGCACGGATAACCCTTGGCAATTGCACTATCGTAGTCAAGGTGCAGATCATTTACCTGTGATCGTACTGCTACACGCATCGCCAATGTCGTCCGCCACTATGTTGCCGATTATGCACGTCTTATCAGACTCGTTTAAGGTGATAGCCCTGGATACCCCAGGTTATGGCCAATCAGACCCCTTGCCGCAGACACAAAGCAGCGAGAATGAAACGCCAAGTAACAGCCTTGAGCGAAATGACAGCCTTGAGCTAAACAACAGCCTTGAGCCAAATGACAGCCTCGAACCTTACGTAAAAGCCTTAAACGAATTTATCAATACGTTAGGGTTGAAGCAGCCACTTCTGTATGGCTCGGCAACGGGAGCACAAATCGCCATAGAGTATGCCAAAGCTCATCCAGCAAACATAAAGGGCATGGTGCTTGAAAACGCCGCGTGGTTTAAAGACGATGAACGAAGTGCCATCTTAGAGCAATACTTCCCCGATATTCGCCCGCAAAAAGATGGCTCTCATTTGGCTTTGGTCTGGAAAATGTCTAGTCAGTTATTTCACTACTTCCCATGGTTTGATACCACAGAAAACGCCCGCGTTGGCCATGCAGATATTCCTGCTCAGGTAATTCAAGACACATTAATGGGATATTTAACCGCAGGCGAAAACTACCATTTGGCCTATCGAGCTGCGTTTATGAACGAGCGCCCAGAGCAACTACGACCGGTTACTGTGCCTACTCATATTCTGCGCTGGCCAACCAGCTTATTGAAGCAATATGTCGACAGGCTAGATGACGCCGAGCTGCCAGCCAATATTAAAATGCGCTTTGCTCAAGCGGGCATAGACGATCGCTTTAATGTGCTTAAGCAATCCATGCTTAGCCTTACTAATGATTCAGGTGAGTAACCTCATGGATAGAACGTTATTTGAAAAAATCTGGCAGCATCACCTTGTTGAAGAGCTTGATGATGGCGCTGCATTGATTTATATCGACCGAGTATTTTTACATGAGCGCACAGGCTCTATCGCCCTGAAAAGTTTAGAGGCTGATAACCGACAAGTGGTGTCCCCTGAACATGTATTTTGCACCATGGATCATATTGTTGACACCATGGTAGGGCGAGACGACAACACTAAGGTGCCCAGCGGTAAAAACTTTATTCTCGCGACCCGTGAAGCGTGCATTGCTGCTAACATTAAGCTGTTTGATGTGAATGACCCACAGCAAGGCATTGTCCATGTGGTATCGCCAGAGCTGGGTATAGTGCAACCAGGCGCAACCTTGGTGTGCCCCGACAGCCACACGTGCTCACAAGGGGGATTAGGGGCGTTAGCGTGGGGTATTGGTTCAAGCGAAGCAGAACATGCACTTGCGACCAAAACCTTGCGGGTAAGTAAACCCAAAACCATGAGGGTGAACTTTCATGGCGAGATGGGTTTTGGGGTCAGTGCTAAAGACATGATTTTGCACTTGATTGGCACGTACGGTGCCGCTGGTGGGGCTGGGTATGTGATTGAATTTGCCGGCAGTGCGGTGGAAGCGCTTGAAATAGAAGGGCGCTTAACCCTATGTAATATGGCCGTAGAGTTCTCTGCATTCAGTGGCCTAGTTGCCCCTGATGAAAAAGCGATTACCTACCTCAAAGGGCGTGAGTACGCCCCAAAAGGTGAGTTATGGCAGCAAGCGGTCACATATTGGCAATCATTGTTCAGTGATGAACAAGCGCAGTTTGATAAAACGATAGAGATAGATTGTGCGGATATTAGCCCAACCATTACTTGGGGCAACAGCCCCCAGCACGCATGTTCAGTGAACTCACGGGTACCCAGCGCCCAAGCGGATGCTACTCAAAATCAACTTAAAGCGTTGAAGCGGGCATATGAGTATATGGACGTGCAACCCGGCACTGCGCTCAAAGGCTTGCCAATTGGCGCGGCATTTATTGGGTCGTGTACCAACAGTCGAATATCAGACTTGCGCTTGGCAGCCAAGGTACTGAAAGGTCGAAAAGTCGCGGACAACGTCAACGCGATTTGTGTGCCTGGCTCAACTACCGTTAAACGCCAAGCTGAAGCAGAAGGTCTCGATAAGATATTCATTGCTGCTGGGTTTGAATGGCGCGAGGCAGGTTGCTCCATGTGTTTCTTTGCGGGTGGCGAAAGCTTTGGCTATCGCCAGCGTGTGGTAACCAGTACCAATCGTAATTTTGAAAGCAGGCAAGGGCCCGAAACCCGCTCGCACCTTGCAAGCCCTGCGACGGTTGCTGCCTCTGCTATAGCAGGGTGTATTGCTGATGTAAGGGAGTATTTGTAATGGATAAATTTACGATTCATCAAGGGGTTGCAGCCCCTATGCTGCAAATTAATATTGATACCGATGCGATTATCCCCTCGCGGGAAATGAAGCTGGTATCAAAGCAGGGTTTAGGCGAGGGCTTGTTTGCCGGTTGGCGTTACACCTTACCCAATGGCCGTGAGCCCAGCGCTGATTTTGTACTCAACCAAATGCAATATAAAAACACCAGCATTTTACTCGCTGGGGATAATTTCGGTTGCGGCTCATCAAGAGAGCATGCGGTATGGGCGCTAAAAGAATACGGGATCAAAGCGATAATAGCGCCAGGTTTTGGTTCCATTTTTTATCATAATTGCATCAGAAACGGCATTTTGCCTGTGGTGCTTGAAAACGATGAGGTACTGGCCTTAGCTAAGCATGTTGAGCAGAACCCTCAGACGAGTCAGGTGCATATTAACTTGCTTGAGTGTGAGGTGAGCGCGGTTGATGTGAGATCGCCAAGCACCGCTGATGATGCGAGCGCATCTACTGTTAAAAGCGCGCAATTTAGCTTTTCGATTTTACCTGCCCAGCAGGCCATGTTGCTAGAAGGGCTAGATGGTATTGCGCTAACGCTGAAATCAAAGTCAAAAATACAAAACTTCAAACAGGCCTATCAGCAACAGTATCCGTGGTTAGTCTGATATCGCATGGCCTAATATCGCATGACATAACATTACTGCGTGACTCCTCAGTAGCACATTAAAAACAGAGCTAAATAGCTCTGTTTTTTGTGCTTTTAATTGTGTGCTCTCAATCGTGTGCCCACAATGTAGAGCATCCGCGATGCTTTGATTGCGCAAACATTCGTAGATGAAAATAAAAAGCCGCAGGTTACCATATTCAGTAACTGCGGCTTGCGGTTCTGGGCTTCAGTATCGGATTTAGCGAATAACGCCGTACTTAAAACACATTCTGGTTTAGCGGCTTAAGCGCGCACTACGCCTAGGGCGAGTAATTTCTTAATATCCTCATCACTGAAGCCCGCGTCTTTTAACGTGGCGACAGAATTGCCTTTGTCGGTAGGAATGTCGTGACGCAATGGCATGCGTTCATTGTTCATTTCCAGGGGTAATCCCGGCAGTTTAGTTTTAACACCATCTGGCAGGGTGACATCAACTAATCCGCCTGCATTTAAGTGAGGGTCGTCAAATAAATCTGATGGTTTGTTAATAGGGGCGAAAGGTAAACCGGATTTTTCCAATTTGGCCATTAGCTCGGCTTTACTTAGTGTGGCGAATACCGCGTTAATAACGGGTAAAATACGTTCACGCTGTGCCACACGACCATTGTTAAGCGCGAGAGTCTGATCAAGCGCAAACTCCTTTAGGTCAAATGCATCACAAAAAATGCGCCACTGAGTATCGCTCACTACACCAATAAAAACCTGTTCATCATTCGCGCAATGAAATATATCGTAAATTGCCCAAGCTGAGCGACGCACTGACATAGGCGGCGGCGCTTCCCCTGTGACCGCTTGCTGTGCCATATGCTGGCCGACCATAAACGCGGTGGTTTCATACAATGAGCAGGTTACATTTTTACCTTCATGGGTGTGATGGCGCTCTTCAAGGGCGGCCAAAATACCAATGACACCAAACATACCGCCAGTGATATCAATTACCGATGAGCCTGCGCGCATGGGTTTATCGGGAAGACCTGTCATGTACGCTAAGCCGCCCATCATTTGCGTGACTTCGTCCAGCGCTGTGCGATGAGCATAAGGACCACTTAAAAACCCTTTAAGCGAACAGTAAATCAGGCGTGGGTTAATGGTTTTCAGTTGTCCATACCCCAGGCCTAATTTGTCCATTGCGCCAGGGCGAAAATTCTCTAGTAAAATGTCAGCCTCTTTAAGCAAGGATAAAGCGACATCTTTCCCTTCAGGGCTTTTTATATCTAAACATAGGCTCTGTTTATTACGGTTATACATGGAGAAATAACCTGCGCCTGAGCCCTTTAAGCGACGGGTATTGTCGCCAGTGAGTGGCTCAATTTTTATTACTTCGGCGCCCAAGTCGGCCAGAATAACCCCAGCGGTCGGCCCCATTACCATGTGCGTAAACTCAACTACTTTAATGCCCGTTAACGGCAATCTTCCTGCATTCGGCATAACTGAATTTGTCATCGATACTATTCCCAGTTTTGTTGATAACGCACGACATCTTTTTTAGAGAACAAGCCTCACCGTAAAAAAGACTACTTTTTGTCTGTATGATATAATATTATAACAATAGATTTTGAATGTAAAAGTAGCCGATTAACATTTGTCAATTCAACTGCACCACCGCGATGCAGTGCCATTGCAAAAGGGCTTGAAAGCAACGTATTTTAATTTTGCTCATTCTACTTTTGCTCTTCGTTCTTTATTGCACGAGACGTAACTGAGGTAAAAGCAGGATCTTTTTATTCAACCTTGTAAATTGTTTGGTGCAAGCTCAGGTGCGAGCCCAGTGCTTTATCGAGCGCTAGCGCCAATAACAAATACTAGGTTCACAGTTGGAACACTTATGGCAACGTTTGATATTGAAATCAGTGAAGTAGGGCCAAGAGATGGCCTGCAAAGTATTAGCACGATCATGCCCACAGCTGACAAGCTAGCGTGGATTGATGCACTAGCCGCTGCCGGGGTTCCTGAAATTGAAGTAGGGTCATTTGTACCGGCCAAAGTGCTTCCGCAACTAGCGGATACGGCAGAAGTGGCTAAGTACGCCCGAGAAATCGCAGGTCTGTCTGTTGCGGTGTTAGTCCCCAATTTTCGCGGTGCACAAAATGCGATTGAGGTTAGGCCGACCAAAATGAGCATTCCTTTGTCGGTCAGCGAAACTCATAGCCTGCGAAACGTAAAGCGTAACCATCAACAAGTGCTTGACGAGGTCAAACGTATTGCTGAACTGGTGAAAAGCTTACCGATAGAGCAACGCCCTAAATTTGAAGGGGGGCTTTCTACCGCATTTGGCTGCACCATTGAAGGGGGTGTGAGCGAAGATAAGGTGGTGGAGCTCGCCGTGGCATTAATGGAGGCCGGTTGTGATGAAGTGGGGTTATCAGATACCACAGGCTACGCCAACCCCGCGCAAGTGCAGCGTTTAGTGAAAAAAGTATGGGCAGCGGTAGGTAAAGAAAATCTCACCGGCATTCATTTACATAATACGCGCGGGCAGGGGCTAGCAAATGCGCTAGCGGCGGTTGAAGTAGGTATTACCACGGTTGACTCATCCATGGGCGGTATTGGTGGTTGCCCGGCGGCACCGGGCGCTAGCGGCAACATCGTCACTGAAGATTTAGTCTTTATGTTAGAGGCCATGGGCCTAAAAACGGGCATTGATTTTGACGCACTGTTCGCGGCACGCAAAATATTGGCTAATGCGTTGCCGAATGAACCACTTTACGGTTTTACCCCTGATGCAGGTCTACCAAAAGGCTTTCGACGTGCGCTTTAAGCAAGTTTATCGAATGGTGATAAAAAGCATGCCAACTCAACCTGAATACCGTCAAACTGGAGAGTAACCCTATGTCACGTTTATCAGCGCTATCAATTAGCGAGTTGCCTAATGATCTTAGCGCCATCATGTCGGCGGGTGAAGACATAATGGGTTTTACCTCAAATGATGGTTTGATCATGGCGCGAAGCCCTGAAATGCTGAAAGCATTTTTAGGGTTAGTGCAGTCAATTTACCAACCAAGTGCGTTAGATAATGACCTGAAAAAGTTACTTGGCTTAATGACCAGCAGTGCTAGCGGTTGTCAGTACTGTCAGGCGCATACGCAATATGGCGCGCTGAAACATGGTATCACCGAGCAAAAAGTCGCTGCCATTTGGGAATACCAAACCAGTGACTTGTTTAGCCTTGCTGAGCGTGAAGCACTCGATATTGCGCGCAATGCTGCTTTGGTGCCAAACGCAGTCACCGACGAGCAGTTTGAACGCCTTAAATTGTATTTTAGCGAGGTGCAAATAGTGGAAATTGTCGGCGTGATTTCATTGTTTGGCTTTCTTAATCGCTGGAACGCCACGTTTAAAACAGATATCGAAGCAGCTCCTGCAATGGCAAGTGCAAAGTTCACTAGCGTCGTTTAATACAACGCATGACGACGCAAACATGGTTCGTAAAATAAGGTCATTTGAAGAATAAACACCGTCGTGTCACGGTGAAAAAAAGGGGGAATTAGATGCAGTTAATCAATCTTGATCATTCACCGTATGCCACGCGAGTGCGCATATTGATCCGTAAAAAGCAGTTAGATATTGTACCAGTCGCACCAAGTTTAGCGCTGAAAACGTCGGCGTTTTTAGCGGCTTATCCTCTGGGTAAAATTCCATTGTTAGCGTTGGATGATGAGCAATACTTGCCAGAATCCATCGCTATTATGGAGTATTTAGAGGATGCATTTCCGCAACGCCCCCTTAGACCTGATATGCCTCTGGCAGCAGCAAAATCCCGCATCATGGCCAGTTTTACGGATACCCACTTAGCGCCCGCCTTATTGCCTTATTTTAAAGCCATGATGCTGCCTGAATTTACGTTCGACCAAAGCGCTCAATATGATGTGGTCAGAGCCACGTTGGAAAAACTCGATCAGTGGCTTAAGGCAAATGTTGATATAAAAAAACACGCGTTAACCATGGGGGATATTGTCCTCGCGCCGACCTTCTGGTGGGTCGATGTCACAGTGGGAGAAAATGCACAGAATAAGATTACCGACGGACTGGATAACCTAAACCTGTGGTGGGATTGGGTATGCAGCGATGCGGACGTTAAACATGGTATTGGCGAAATGGCCAGTGCTTTTGCCGCCTTTCAAAGCCAACGGTCGTAAAGCGGCTGTTTATTACTATTTCAAAATCGGATAAACAAACATGAAAGATAATATGCAGGTGCAGCTAGCATCAACCCCTGAATCACAGCCCTTACCTGAGCATTTCGCATTCGTAAAAGGCGATATGCCACAGGCGAGTGACAACCAAGTACTGTGCGAAACCATGTATTTGTCGCTAGACCCATACATGCGAAGTCAAATTGCTGGACGTCATATGTCAGGCTCGGTTAACCCAGGCGATGTGATGCGCGGTGAAACCGTGAGTAAAGTGATTGAGT
Organism: Paraglaciecola sp. QJM3NY_14; assembly: GCF_056173245.1. Classification (NCBI taxonomy): domain Bacteria; kingdom Pseudomonadati; phylum Pseudomonadota; class Gammaproteobacteria; order Alteromonadales; family Alteromonadaceae; genus Paraglaciecola; species Paraglaciecola sp. QJM3NY_14. The sequence continues at coordinate 3,288,694 of NZ_CM149664.1, read as the reverse complement.
CAAACCATGCTGATTTCGAAGTGGGTGATGTGGTGCGCTGCTTTGGCGGTTGGCAAAACTACTCGGTGCATGACGGTGACTCTATATTTAAAGTTAAAAAAGAAATCGATAACCCTTCATATGCCTTATCCGCGTTGGGTATGCCCGGGTTAACAGCTTACGCTGGATTAGTCTGGCAAGCGCAGCCTAAAGCGGGTGATGTGGTGGTTATTCCTGCGGCCATCGGTGGCGTTGGCTCAGTAGCTGGGCAGTTAGCCAAAATATACGGCTGTACCGTCATTGGTATCGCAGGCACTGATGAAAAGTGTGACTACGCAGTGAAAAACTTAGGTTACGACGCCTGTATCAACCGTAAAAAGGGCGATTTAGGTGAGCAACTCGATAAGCTGTGCCCAGAGGGCGTCGACATTTTCTTTGATTTAGTCGGCGGCGATATGCTTAATACCGTGTCAGAACGTCTTGCTGTTGGTGCGAGAGTGATTTTATGCGGGCTCATGGCTGATTATAACAAAACTACTCGCAGCATGGGCCCACCACCAGCGATGTGGATCAAAGCGCGAGCCATAGTTTACGGCCTCGTAGTATATGATTTTGAGCCACGGCGAGACGAATTTGTAGACGCCTGCGTTAAGTACATCAAAGAAGGGAAATTGATTGTACGCGAAGATGTGGCAAAGGGGTTAGCCGCTGCGCCAGACGCCTTTTGCCGACTTATGCGCGGTGAAAACATGGGAAAAGCGGTAGTAAAGGTTTAGTTGTTACCGCTTTCAGACAAAATAAAAACGGGAACTGATTTCAGCTCCCGTTTTTATGGGTAATAGAACTAACTGAAGTTATCTCGCTTTGTAGTTAGCACGTTTGCGTATCGCGACAAAAGCAAAGCCAGCTAATAATAGACTCAGGGCACCGGGCTCAGGAACCGCATTGGGGTTATTAACGGTGATGCGTGCACTGTTAAAATCAACATCAGTAATCTCATCGCCGTCTTGATCACCAAGTAAACTAGATTCAAAAGCAACCGAGCTGGTGCCAAACCCTACAGCGGTAAACTCAATGCTAAACAGTAGAAATTCACTTGCTTGGTTGTCAACCAAGTATTGTGCATCTTCTAGAGAGGATTCGAGAACGGCATGTAGGTTTGCACCAAATGGGAACTCGTCTTGAAAACTAAATCCTAGCTCAGTGCCGAATACGATGTTACTCACCGACAAAATAGAGTCGTTAAAAGCAACCTCAAAATCATACGCACCTAAATACTGATCGGTCGCAAAATCAGAAATGGACACATCGACGTTCGCTGTTTCACCCAGTTCAATAGTTTGTGAACTTGGTGTCATGGTGATTACCGACGCATTTGCGGATTGTGCTAACCATCCTATTGCGGTGAGTGCGTAACAAAAGTACTTTATTTTCTTTAACATTTTTCATTCCTCTTGAGTTTACTATCTTTACTTTATAAAACCGCCATTTCTATAAAACAGCGCAGCGATTTTGCGTGCACTGTACGGCGCATTGTCTAAAGTCCAACATGTTGATAACGCCATTAGCATCATTGTCGCGTAAATCCCCAGGTAAAGCGGTCATGTTGCGGGCTGCGCGGATCATCATTAAATCATCCATGTCTACATTCATATCGCCGTCTATATCACAGGCCATCGCTTCATCATCGGTAAACACGATCTCTAATTCACAGCTATTACCTGCACCATCAACCCCCTCAATACTGGCTGAGCCAGGCTGTGAGCCATCGATTCGTGTTGCTGTAACGCTGACACTGCCATCGCCTGCGGCAAATGGGCTTACTGATACACTGACGTTGGTTGAAGACAAGGTATTGACGAAAAATACCCCAGTATCGGCATCTAAGACCCCGTTATTGTTTGCGTCTTCCCCTGGATCTAACTGGCCGTTATTATTGAGATCTTCATTGTTGGCATTGTCACTTACACTGCCATTGGCCATATCGCCATTCATGGTCACAGAGCACACGGGCGGGAAGGGGTCACCTTGGGAATTAATAAAGCCGAATAAGGCACCACCTGGGTAAATGTAAGAATCAAAGTCATTGTAACCTTCAACCGTAATGCCGTGTGGGTTAAGGGACGAAGTCGTATGAGTGCCTTGGGTTAGCTCAATCACCGCAGAAGAAAACGGGATATCATCGAAAGGGGTGAAGTCTTCAGCGGGCACCGGAACCCCATCGAGTAAAAGTGAACCTACATCAGTATTGGCGGCAATGATGGTTACAAAGTTCTGCACAAATTGCGATTCACCCACAGTAGAGAATGTATAATCGGTCAAGTATTGTTCCGATGGGATCATATTACCCATGGCTGGATCACCTAATGTTGCACCCGGCGAACTCTGTCCCGGCATATATTGGGTAACGAAGATCGGATTATTGCCGCTAAATGATAGGTTGCCAGTGAGCAACGGGGTTTCAATGAACTCGCCGCGATTAATAGACCCTTGAAATATGCCATTTATCTCAACTGACGTATTGTCTTCAGATGCCACTATTCGGTAAATCGTGCCTGATGGGCGATTAGGTAGATTTGTCGCTGAGGCACTTAAACCCCATGACTGAACAGGTTGCGCGACTTCGTATATGTGGTCGCATGCCGTTGTATTAATTGGGACGTGAGTGCAACCGTTGCCATTAACAAGGCCAATAGGTCTGCTAGCATCGATTAATGTGCCCATTAGTGAGCCATTGGCGCCAGAAGTTGTGGATGAACGCCCGTAATAAACCTCACCTCTGTTGAGCGTTACATCAAAAGGGATACTTGCATTGTGACCAACCATATCATTGTTGGGAGTTATCGTGACGATAGTGTTGTCTTGAGAAGCGTAGACGGCAATTTGTGAGCCTACAAAACGTGGGTCGTATGTAGAAACTATATATTGTGTATTCATCGTATCGACAGGCAAACCTAAGGCCGCGTCTGAACTTGCGGATCTTCTATTAACCGTATAAACCACAAACTCTTCAGCGGCAACCGCATGAATCGCATTATCTTGAATAGAATCTATTGATACCGTTGATATAGCTGTAATTGGAATAGTGACGACTGTAACACTCCCCGGTACCACGTTTTCCAATGAGGTAAAGGTCGGATTATTCATGGGGTAATTGACTGATACTTCTGTAGCAACATCACCTGTTAGGTGGAGTTCCACCGAGCCGCTATTTGAGAAGTTGGGTGTAAAGGCCAAAATAAACTCTGTCCCTTTGTTGTCGATTTGCTGTGCAGTTGTTTGCCACGCAGACAAGCCAAGTAACCAAGCACATAGGACGATGAGAGACTTTATTTGGGAGGGACGACTTAGTAGATTTAGACAACGCATAATTAATTATCCTTAATTATTTTATCGTAGTGATTGTGAGTATTTAAATTTTCAGGGCGGCGTCCTAGAACATCTAACTACTGAAACAACATACAACTAAAACATCAAAGATATGGTTTGCCGAACCGTACAGCTCAAGTCCAATTAAGCACAATTCAAGCCATAAAGAATTTAGTAACTAAATCAACATATTAGGTGCTTATTTTCCGTAGGTAAAAAAATTTCCTGTAAAGTAAATTGACAATAAAAACCACGTGACCTCTTTGATAAACGCTCTGCAGGTGTTTTTATTTACCCATAAGCTGCAATGAACGTTCAATATCAAAAAGTACTGTTACGCTGTGTCATTCGTTAAATTATGACTAAAAGTCATAAGGTTGTCGGTTAAATAAAGTCCACAAAGTTTCTTGCTCAACGTCTTTGCTAACAAGGCAGCACGCAACGAAGAAAAGCAGAGCACTCAATTGTAAATTTTTGCGTCGCTCCAGGTTTTTACAGCAAAAAGTTCTTAAAACAGTTCTAAGTACATTTAATTAGTCTACTTAATATACGTATTTCGAGTGTAATTAATCTACCTTGAATGCGAGGTTATGTACTCTGAAATGAAATTTTTTATATATTTAACAATTAGTTAGATTGTTTACATGGTGGTTCATTCTTTGACCATTTTACACCTTGACTTTGCTTAATGTTATAATAATATGTCATTAGACTCATGACACATTAAAATAATATTAAGGGGACATCTATGAGTACGTTTGTAAAGAAGGGGTATCTTGCTACCGCGATAGCGGCTGTTTTAGCGTCATCATTTTCTCCGGTTATGGCGCAAGAAACCGCAGAGAGTTCGGTGACTAAAAATGAAGCTGCTCAGAATCATGTAGCTAAGAATAAAGAACTAGAAAAAATCGTGGTTACCGCACAAAGACGTGCTCAGTCTATACAGGAAGTCCCCGTCGCTGTTACCGCTATTGGTGCTGCAGATCTAGAACTAAAACAGGTCACCAACGTGTTGGACTTACAATACGAAATTCCTAATATCAGTTTGGCAACAAACACCGGGACTGCCAGCGGTGCACGGATATTTTTACGTGGCGTAGGGGAAGATGAATCTCGTGTGTCAGCCGACCCGGCAGTGGGCGTCTATGTCGATGGTGTATATGTTGGTCGCCAAGTAGGCGCTCTATTTGATTTAGTCGATTTGGAGCGAGTAGAAGTGCTACGCGGCCCTCAAGGGACCTTGTACGGACGTAACTCCAACGGTGGCGCGATTAAACTGATCAGCAAAGCACCAGAGTTAGATGAAAATTACGGTCTGGTAAAAGCCACTGTGGGCAGCGATGGCCGTTTAGACGGTCGCTTTACTGGCAATGTCGGCTTGTCAGATACCGCAGCAGTCCGTGCTACCGTGCTAAGTAAATCTCGCGATGGTTTTCACACGGTGAACCCCAATGGTGACTTTGCAGACCAAGCCGGTACTGAGGCGGGTGAGAAAGACACCAAAGCATTTCGTATCGCCTTGTACAATGAATTTAGCGAAGATTGGAAAATGAATCTCGCCTTTGATTACACCAAAGATGATTCTGACCCTGTGCCAGACACCGTCGCGTTAGCCAATGACGCGGATAACAATTTGTTCACCATCGAGCCAGTGCCAGGCGTAACCTGTTCCGCCGCAACGCCAGCTGCATTTTTAAGCTTAGGCTGTTTCAATGATTATCGCAGTGAAGTAGAAACCAGTGGTTTATCGCTAAATGTGCAAGGACAAATTGGTGAATATGACCTTAGCTTTTTAACCGGTTATCGCCAGATGGAAGATGACCTATCAAGTCGCATCGGCTTTCCTTACAGCCAACAAACTGACCAAGATCAATTTAGCCAAGAAATCACTTTAACATCCAACTATGAAGGGGCATTTAACTTCGTAACAGGTGTTTATTACTTCACAGAAGATGTACAGATGGATTCAATATTTGTCTTCCCTTCTGAGTTAGGCGTAGAAACCGAAGCCTATGCTGCATTCTTACAGACCACCTATGAATTTAATGAAACGTTAACCCTGACCACAGGAATTCGCTATACCGACGAAACCAAAGAGATTGATGCTTTGATGCCTGTCAGCGGTGGTAATCGAAATGAAGAGCTGGATTTTAGCAATACCACTTACAACATAGCGTTAAACAATCAATTTACGGATGATGTGATGGGCTATGTGTCTTACTCAACTGGCTTTAAGAGTGGCGGTTGGTCACCGGATTGCTTCGGAGTTGAGACAGCGTGCTTTTTACCGGTTGACGAAGAAGAGTTAGACGCGTTTGAAGTCGGTGTGCGCAGTGATTTATTGGATGATCGCCTGCGTTTGAACGCAACCTACTTCTACAACAATTACGATAATTTGCAAATCGCTTCCACTGTACCTGGATTAGGATTCACTCGCTTTAATGTCGATGAAACTAAAATCAGTGGTATCGAATTAGAAGCGTTGTTTGAAATGACTGACAGCCTTACCGTTAATGTGACATTCGGTACCATAGATGGCGAATATACAGAAATGACACTGGCCCAGGCTGGCGGTTTAACCAACAGTGGTTCAAGCCCAGGTTGCAATGGCGAAGTCTCTATTGAATGTGCCAAAGCATTAGAGCTTAAGAACGCACCGGATTATAAAGGCACCATTGGTTTTACCCATAGAATGCCAATTGCTGAAGGCTTGCTGACCAGCCGCATTGATTTCTCCTTTGAAGATGATTCATACAGCTTAGTGGCAAATGCACCTGCCCACTCACTTACCTCCGTAGGCACTATCATTAACGCGCGCATTGCGTATGAGCCAAACAGCGAAAAATGGGCCGTCGCTTTGTGGGGCAAAAACCTAAGTGATGAGGTGTACTCACGCGCCGCTGCCGCAGGGGATTTTACCCAATACGTAGCGGACCCGCTCACCTGGGGTGCTGATTTTGAATATAGATTCTAATACGCCACTAGCCTTTGTTAACTAAAACACGATAAGCCCTTGGTATAAGGGCTTTTTTACAGCTATTGAGCTAGTGCTAAGGAGTCATAATGCATAACCCTAAGGTCACGCGACATTTCACAAACGGAGAGTTCGGTCAACTTCACTATCGCATGGCAGGCGAAGCATCAGCTAAACCGGCCATAGTGTGTTTGCACATGGTGCCTAAATCCAGCCGTTCATATCAGTACGTTTTACCTTTGTTGGCTAAAGACAGGCTAGCGATCGCAATCGACTATCCGGGTTACGGTGAGTCATCGCCGCCTTTTGAAGAATCACAAGCAAGCATCGAATGTTACGCCCAAGCGGTTTGGCAGGTGCTGCGCACGTTGAATATTAGCAACGTTGATTTTGTGGGATACCACACAGGCTGCATGGTGTCGGTGCGCGCAGCCCAATTGCAACCCCAGTGGGTGAACAAGGTCATTAATATCGCTGCCCCAGTATTTCTAGAAAGCGAAGTACAGGCATTTTGCGATATGTTCGCGCCAATTCCTCTTGATGAAGAGGGAACACGTTTTCGCATTATGTGGGAGCGGGTCATTCATTACCGCGGGCCGGGTATGACGTTGAAAATGTGCGCAGATTCCATGGCGGAAAACCTGCGTGGTGGCGAAGCCTATGAGTGGGGCCACATGGCTGCATTTCACCATGGCGCGCAATATATAGAAGATATTAAAACTCTGCCTCATCGCTTATTCGTGATGAATTTAAATGATGATATGCGCGAGCAAAGTGAACGAGTAGATGCTTACCTAAAAAATGGTTTCCGCAAAGACTATTTTCAATGGGCGACAGGCTTTTTAGATGCTTACCCTGAGCAAGTCGCGGCTGAGTGGTTGGCATTCTTTGATGCTTAGCTTTCTCTGCTTAGCACGTGCTGCATAGCATGTGCGGCGTAATGGCAGTTTTGGGATGTTTTGTTCATACAAAACAGCAAAGCAGCTCAACATCACAACGTCACAACATCACCCCATGATCAAGACATCGCTGTCTGGTATCAGCAGTAGAAATAACACGAAGAGAGAACATTATGACATCAACACTAAAGCAGCTTATGCCTGCCGTACTGGAACACGCAGGCGTGTGGCAAGGCACCTACCGGCACATTGACGCACAAGGCAATACTCTCGACTTTCATCAAAGTCAGGTGGAATGTGTATTTCCAGAAACAGGCCCCGTTGTGTATGTGCAGCGCAATCAATTCACTTGGGATGATGGCCGGGTTTTCACCGTCGCGTTTGACGGTATTATCCAAAACAACAAAATCTACTGGGACACGGATACCTTCAAAGGGTATGGCTGGGTTGCCAGCCCGAATATATTTTTACTTGAGCTTGAACGTAAAGATGAGCCCGGCGCGTGGTTTTACGAAAGTATAGTGATGGGCGCAGACAAAAAACATCGCGCCAGAACCTGGCACTGGTTCAAAGACGGGGTGTGTTTCAAGCGAACGCTGTGCGATGAGCATTTAGTCTGACCGGGCATCTAATGGTTAGTCACGAGGCGTTTGATGAAGCGCAAAAAGAGGGAGATGAGTACTCCATTTAGCGCTCAATATCTTATGTCGAACAGGATTTAATGACGAGCAGGGTAGCCGCTGTCTCTAGGTTGCGGGGCGTTCCACTAGTTCAATTAACTCACCCGCTGGCCCCGTGGCTAACACAACTTGAGATGTGGGGTAGTACGCATTGCACACTTGGGAAATGGGTAAGCTTAGTTGTTTCGCGGCAAATTCAATATCGTCCACCATGCAGGTGATCATAGCGATACCAGAGGGTAAAGACTCAGGGTTTTGTACACTGGGTTGAGCATCTGGTACTTGGTCTATTTCAAATAAGCAATTACCGCCCAGTTGCAGTGTCGCTACCGGGTATTGGTGCGCTATATCAAGGCCCCATGCGTTGTTTAACACAGTGACTTTGGTATCAAACTTGATGCCAGTGACTTGGTTTAACGCCTCGTAAAACGCGAGGCTAGCATCGCGATTTTGGGTACACAGCACGGGGATAAATAAGCTACCAGTGCGAGCTTGCGTCATTGGTAATTCGAAAGGCGGTACGGGTTTGTCGATTTGAGTGATGTAACTCACCTCATCACAGGGGCCAATGACTTGCATGGCTTTTATGGCGTCACTTATTTGCAAATAGGCTGGTTCGCCGATGATTTTAAATACCTTGGTGTCGATTTCAGCGCGTATCACGTCTACATCAGCAACGTTCACTTCTAGTGCCATCCAGCCTTGTGTTTTAAGGGGCGCTGTTTCGGCGCAACTTCTGTCTTCAACGATACGCAGCCAAGCATCACCATTGGCGGCGGCTAAAATATGCATGGGGTTGTTTAACAGTTTTGGAGCATTCCACAGGTCGCAAAGCGCTTGGGTGACCACCTCTTCACGTATAAGGGTATAACCCATGCCAGACTGATACGAATGGCTGGCAAATTTGAGGTGCGGCGCTAATAACGTAGCGCCAACGACTGGGCCTAAAAGGGCTTCGCTCATCGGGTTTTCTCGGTTAGATTGCTAAATGGCAATTTAAAATTGCACTGAATAGATGATAATTTGGCGTAACCTAACGCACAACGCAACCACGTACTTAACCAACGCCGGAGCTTATTGATTTATGTCAACAGTCACCTTGAATATAAAGGGAAAAGTCGCTTATTTACGCCTTAACAGAGCTGAAAAGTACAATGCGTTAACCCAAGACATGTGGCATGCCATTGCGGATGCATGCGATGTGTTAGCTCAGGAGAAATCAATACGCGTTTTAGTGCTAGGTGCACAGGGTGACAAAGCGTTTTGCGCCGGCGCAGATATACAAGAATTACATAGTATGCTGAGCAACCCAGATGCCTTTGCTGCTAGCAACGAAATAGTGCAATTAGCCCAGCAAAAACTTGCAGCCTTACCCTTTGCGACAATTGCACAAATCAATGGTGTGTGTGTGGGCGGGGGCATGGGGCTGGCGATGTGCTGTGATTTTCGTATTGCCGCTAACAGTGCAAGCTTCGCGATCACGCCTTCTAAACTAGGGTTGCTATACAGTTTGGCAGATACCCAGCGCTTAGCGGATATAGTGGGCTTGCCTCGAGCCAAAGAGCTGCTTTATCTAGGCAAAAAAATTGATGCAAACACGGCTGCCAGTTGGGCGTTGGTGACCGAGGTGGTCGAGCGTGAAGCGCTCAGTGCTGCAACCGACGCATTAATCGCGCAGATATTGAGTGTGAGCGGCTACTCGATTAGCGGTACAAAACGTACGCTAATCCATGTTAGCCAAGCAAATGCACAAGCTTCGGATAATAAAGCTGCGCTAGAGCAGTTATTTGATGATGCGTTTCATGGTAAAGATTTCAAGGAAGGTGCAGCCGCCTTTGTTGAAAAGCGCACTGCGAGATTTTCATAATGACTGACATTCACTTTGACGAGCATTTTACCCAGTGCAGTCAACAAGACGGTTTCTCTGCTCACATCGGCCCGTTTTATGAGAAGAGCATTAATGGGCTAGTGCACCGAGCGCTAAAAATAGAAGCTCATCATCTTAACCCTGAAGGTGTGGTGCATGGTGGTGTGACATTAGCCTTTGCGGATTATGCGATTTATCGTGGTATTGGCGATGAAATAGGTCACGATATTCGCTTTGCTACCATTTCGTTGAACAGCAACTTGATTGCACCAGGCAAACAAGGAGACGTTCTGTATGGTGTAGGCTGTGTTGTGCGCAAAACCCGCAGTGTGATATTCGCTGAGGGGCGAATATTCACCAATAAAAACATTGTTTTACAGGCCACTGGGGTGTGGAAGATCATAGGTGCAAATTGATAATTCTCAATGCGCTAAAAGCCCATTCAACTAGTCTAGGTACGGTCAAAAATAAGAGAACCAAACACATGAATAAACTCAAACTGGCATCATTACTACTGCTAGCAAGTGCGTCTTTTAGCAGTGCATTTGCGGCCACAAAAATAGACTTAAATACCCCCGAGGGCGCTAATACCGCGATGCGCAAGATCCAATGCTCAACCATTGACGATAAGCCGGTCTTTTACTGGTGGAAAGGCAAAGTGTTTTCTCGCCGTCAAGGTGAAGTGGACAAGCATATTTTTAATGTTGAGGGCATGAATGTGCGTACCTGCGGCACGGTGGATGGCGGTAAGAAAGGCAAAGCGTATCGCCTCGTTACGCGCGAAATTCTACTCTATACAGACAAGAAGACTGGCCAGCCAATGGATACATGGGAAAACCCATGGACTAACGAAGTAGTTGATGTGCACCACGTGCTAAACGATCCTGTTAATCAACCCCCTAGCTTTCCCCGTAATGAAGATGGTACGGCCTCTCCTTGGAAACAAAAATTCGGTGGTGACATCAATGGTGACTACTGGTGGATGACTTTCCCCGTACCGCTTTTCTATCACAATGACCTTGGCGGTGAGTACCAGAAAGAGGTCGGCGGGGTGTATCACGCATCTGAGTTATTCAACTTTTCAGGTGATTTAGAAAGCTTGACCAGTAGCGAAAAAGACACCGCCGATGTTCACGTAGGTTGGGTACGTATTTCAGATTGGCTACCCTTTATGATGATGAGTGGGCGAGAAGGCTCTATTTATATTCACACCGCTGGGCGCAAAGTTGATAGCTTCGACGATATGGGTGAAGTGATGAAAACCTTTATCAACGAACACGCACCAAAGTACAAAACGCCGCCGCCAACAGATGATAAGCGCCCGAATGAAACCAGCTGGACGGGTTATAAAAAAGTGGTGAAAGGCGAGAAATTTAAACGCCAGCGAGCACAATAATAAGCTGTTATATACAAAGCAGTAGCGAAGCGTAGAAAGGTTAGCCTTAGGGCTAACCTTTTTTGATTGATTTTCACCTTGGGGAGCCGCGCGTTTTAGCTTAGCTACAGGCTATCAGCTAACAGAGAACTCAATGCTTGTGTGGACAGGAGACGCTAAATTTCAACCATAACAGAAACCTTTACGCCCTAGCTAATCTGGGCATTGCTTTACGTATCCCTGTTAACACATTGCTCCAGCCTATGCGTCGTTTCCAAAGTACACCATCCACAAACGCATCATAGCAATCAATGCGGTCACATTTGCGCAACTCAATACGATGAACGATGGGTTGCCCAGTGTCATAGTCTGTGATTTCGATGACACGCCTCAATTTAGGGATAACGCGCTCGGACGATATCTTCTCACTGCGTTCAAGACGCTGTTCATTTTTAGATCTGTTAGTGTATGATTCGCTAACATTTTTTTGATATTTATTCGTGCGCCGATACATAACTACCTCCTACCTTACAAGGTAGTATAGCTTGCACGGTCTTATTAATAAGTTGTTAGCTTTCAAGGGGGTACCGTGAATATTTATGAAGCAGATTACGGCATCGGCCCCTTGATGGATGTAGAAGATACAATCAACAAAGGTATCGAAAAGCTCTTTGAAAGAAATCGGCAGGAGCCAGGGTTCGATGGGTTGTGGATGAATGAGTATGGAGAAGTTCTTTATGGTTCTTTACTTGTTGCAGCTCAAGCTTATTTTATCGGAAGCCTTAGAGATATTAATGAAATAAGAAAGAGCCTAGGACTTGCCTCTTTAACTAAACAGTCTGCATATAAAGTTCACAATATAACCGCACAAAACTACTCTTTGATAGAGTTAGTTAATTCAGCAGCTAATTATTTCAAACACCGAGATGAGTGGGGTGACGATTGGCCTGAAAATTATACAACTAAAGTTATGAAGGCATTCTCTGTAAAAGGAGAGTTTCCAATTAATGATGTGCAGCAACTGATTGAGGCTGACTATGGTTATACTAAAATTACAAATTTAGTATCAGAATGGCGCAAGCAGTTAATAGTTATTGCAAAAAATGAAAGCTAACAAGTCATTTCAGCAGGACAAAAAACAGCTGGTTTTTGCTCGTGCCTCGCTAATTATAACCAGCAATTTTATTGCCTCTGAATGAGGCGTTATGAGTATTTCCTATGAGCATTACGTTCTCACCTATAAGTAGTGGTAGCGCTAATTATATTGGGGTAATAGACCTCTATAAAGAAGCATTCCCAGAAGCGAGGAAAGTGCCTAAATGGCTTCTCAAGTATAAGTTGAGAAATGGTAAGTTAGGTTTTAGTGCTTTGTATGCTGAAGATAAGTGGATTGGTCTTATTTATATAACGGAATATGAGGATATTGTATTTATCCAATCAATTGCAATATTAGAATCTTGTCGTTCAAAAGGCTTTGGTAGTCAAGTGCTCGAATCCTTAAAAAATGAACATTTAGGTAAAAGGATAGTTTTAAATATTGAGGTCATAGATAAACAAACAAGTAATTATAAACAAAGAGTTAAACGTAAAGAATTTTACCGAAAAAACGGTTTTTTACCTTCTGGTTTTACAGTTAAAGAACCAGGCGAAAATCTTGAAATGTTAATATATGGTTCAGGTATTACTAAAAAAGAAATTGAATCTATATACAAAAAACTTTTCGGAAGCATTCTAGGTTTATTTATAAAGCCAGAGATTACCAAAATTTTATAAGTTTTAGTTTACTGCACTCACCAAAAATCCATTCAGCAGAATAAAAACAGTTGGTTTTTCTCCTGCGTCGCCAAGCAATAACACATATAGACACCCATCTTTAGAATCGTATTACTTAGATAGACACCCATCTTTAGAATCGTATTAAAAAGCACACCTGCTCAGTAACATATATAGACACCCATCTTTAGAATCGTAACATATATAGACACCCATCTTTAGAATCGTATTAAAAAGCACACCTGCTCAGAATGGGGAAATTCCTCTAAAGAAGCGTTTAGGTACTTTTCATCTGAACGATCAGGAATTCCTACTGGAATATTGCGCCTATAGGAAGGAAACGGCGTTTAAGGCCGATTTTTAGGCAAGGGGCTAAGCTACAAGCTATGTTGGGAATGGGTCCTTTAGGGTTGTTTCAAGCACGCTTTAATAATTCTCTCGCTTTGGTCATTCCCCGCAGTCGTTGATGATGGGTGTGGCGCTTGAACGCATTCATCATTTGCTCCGCACCCGCTGCATAGCAAAAGTGTTTTTCAAACTCAGTAGTTAGCGTTAACCATTGAGCAGAATCTAAGCCGAGTCGTTCTAAAATTGGGCTTTGAGTATTGTCGATATGACCGGCCTTATCATCACGAATGCATCGACCTGTCGTGTCTACCAATTCACAATAATCTTTGAGTGAGTAAGCGATACCTCGAGGCATTTCTTCACGAGGATTTCCTACAAAAGGCATTAACACGGCCGGTTGTGGTTGTTGGTTTTTGATGGCGTGAATGCGTTTTTTGATACTGGTGTGCTTTGATGTTTCGGGTGCTTTTGCCATTTTTGCTCGAATGGGGTTTAAATCTACATAGGCCATGCACGCTACCACCGAACTCTCATCTAATAGGGCTTGTGATTTAAATCGACCCTCCCAGAAACGGCCAGTGCAGCCGTCTTCTTTATTGGCTTCACGAGCAATATACTCATTCAAATCACGCATAAACCAGCTTATGTCGTACAAGCGTTTCCGATACGTTCCGACGGTTTCATCAAAAGTGATTAACTCTCCTTGGCTCAGCGTATCGCCGTTCATAAATTTCTGAGTCAGCAATGTGCCTCTGTGCAGCCTGTGATAACGCCTCAACACTTCATCGATATCCCAATTATCAGCCAACGCTTTATCAACACTTAGCACCACATGAGTGTGATTATTCATGACGGCATAGGCACAAATGTCGATGGCGAATACTGTAGACAAAAACAACAAACGCTCTTCTACCCAGCCTCGGCGATGCTCGTAACTTTGCCCGGAATGCGCATCTACTCCGCATAAAAAAGACTGGCGAACACAGCGGGAAACACAGTGGTAATAAGGCGTATCGATTAAACTGATTTGGCTTTTTCGAGGTTGAGGCATAATCCATCTACCCAGCAAAAATGAGACACAAATCAAGTGTAGTTTAGCCCTGAAAATTAACCATTTTAAACATGGCTGTCTTTACTTTTTTTAATGGGTGTCTTTACTTTATTTACTTTGGCAGGGGCAGGCTGATAAACGTCTGGTCGTAATATTTGCATCATGCCTTTAGGGTCTACTAGCTCGTTAAAGCCAAATTGCGTATATAAACCCTGTGCATCCCGGGTTGCCAAGAGCATTCGGCGTAAAGCTTGTAGTTCAGGGTGCGCCATAATATTTTGCATTAACCATTTGCTTAAGCCGAGGCCGCGATGTTCAGGCAAAATAAATACGTCAGCGAGATATGCAAACGTTGCTTGGTCAGTGATCATACGAGCAAAGCCCACTTGCTCGCCTGTCTCGGTCAACACCCCAAAGCACAATGAATTTTTAATGGCTTTTTCCATCACGCTTCTTGGTATACCTTTAGCCCAGTAGGTGCTCGAAATAAACCCATGTATTACATCGAGATCCATTTCGTTTGTATCCGTACTTATCTTATATCCTTGCATGTATGTGACCCTTCATTTATCAGTTTGGCCGATAGCACTCACTAGACACATCATCATAAAAGTATTTTGCTTGGAAAAGCGAGCAGTTAGGTGCATTTAGAAGAAATTGGTAACAAGTGTTCTCTTGCTTCGCCGATACAATTTTGTTTTATTGTCTATTAAAAGAGCGTATGAATAACCTGCGCGCTAGGTACTAAAACAGAATAGTTGATGAGGGAAGAATGAAAGTATTGGTGTTGATTGTATTAGTCAGCCTGTTGGCAGCCTGCACAAACAGAGATTGGCGCACGGCATCACGTGAGCCTGCAGGTCTTGCCCTTGACCCAGTAATAGAGACGCAAGCCTCGATTGAGGTGTATGCAGCAGATGCCTTTAGTTGGCGCGGGTGGTTTGCGGTGCATACGTGGTTGGCGGTTAAGCAAGAAAACGAGCCTGAATACACGGTGTATGAAGTGGTTGGCTGGCGCGTCAATGATGGCTTACCTGCGTTGCGTGAATACCAAACATCTACGCCGGACCGTTTTTGGTACGGAGCGAAACCCGAAGCGGTTTTATCTATTCAGGGTGACAAAGCTGCTGAGCTTATCCCCAAAATAACCGCAGCGGTAAGTCGCTACCCTTGGGCGAACGAGTACACTTTATTTCCGGGGCCTAACAGTAATACCTTTCCTGCCTGGGTGGGTTTGCAAGTACCAGAATTAGGGCTAGATATGCCGTTTCGGGCGATTGGCAGTGGTTACGCGGATTAGGAATTTATTGAAGTAGCAAATCTAAATGGGTGGCTAAGCCCACGATATGTAATCACATATCGTGGGCGGAGTATTCAAAGTTCGAAAGTGATAAGCGCTGTCTATTGAGGCGTCGTAAAAGCTCTCAGAATATTACTGGCACTGGCGCTGTACACATCTTGACTCATCACGTATTCAAGCACTCGCTCTAGGGCGCCAATGCGGTGGGGTTGCCCTAGCATCCAGGGGTGAATATTTAAGCTCAGAATTCGCCCGCCACTCTCATTTGCTTCTTTTAATAAGAAGTCACAAGCATCGATCATTTGCTCTGCGTAGGCATCTTCACTGTGCAAGTTATTGAGCATGATAAACGCATCGTCCAATTCATTGGATAACGGCATGGCCCATAAATGACCTTGTTGCGTCTTAAAGGTGTAGGGCATGTCATCGTTCACCCAGTCGCAAAAGTATTCAACGCCATTAGCGGCTAAAAGCTCTGGGGTGTTCTCACTTTCATTGCGCCCAGGGCTCAACCAACCTGTAATGTTTTGCTCGGTTAACTCCCGTAGTTGCGATAACGAGTCTTGTACTAACTGGGTTTCGGCATGTTTGTCTTGGCCGCCATAATGCAGGGCGTCCATGTGCATGCCGTGGCACATCACTTCATTGCCCCGCTCTTTAATGGTGTTGAGCAAATACGGATTGCGCTTGGCAAGCTCGGTGTTCATGGCAAAGGTAGGGGTGACCCCGTATTTATCAAACGCTTTTAAAAAGCGGAAAATACCCACACGATTTCCGTAATCACGCAAACTAAAATGGCGTAAATCGGGGTAGGGCATGGTCATGCCGCCTTGAATTTTAAACGGCTCACCCTTCTGATCCAGCGGGAAAAACTGCAAAGGTACATTCACCCACAACGCCAGTTTTTTGCCGCCCGGCCAAGTGACTTTTGGCCTGTCGGTGAGCATCGACCAATCGTAACGGTCGTGATCCATGCCATGACTGCGATGAGCGTATTCTAGGTATGATTTGTCTAGCGCCATTATTTCGCTCCTTTATTCAAGGCTACAGCAGTATTCAAGGCTACAGCGTTATTCAAGGCAGCCGCGTTCTTTTGCGCAATGTCTGTTTTAGCTTGCTCGTAGTAATGCTCAAGGTAGTAATCGGCAATCTCTTTGCCTGTGGTCACCCATACATCCTCGTGACTGGTGATGTAATCAAGCGCTTCTTCAAATGCCTTCATACGATGTGGGCAAGACACCTGATAATTATGTGTAGGAATACACATAATGGTGCCTGATTCGTCCGCTTCGGCGTAAAGTCGATCAAAGTTTTTCTTGAGCATCTGGCCGTAACGTCTGGGTTCAATTTTGTTCACTACAAAGGCAATGGTGTCGTTCATTTCTAATGAATAAGGAATAGACACAAACGGTTTATTACTGCGAGTGTGTATGGGGGTGGGCTGATCGTCATGAAATAAATCACAGGTATAGATACCGCCTTCATTGCCAAACAACTCTGTGCCTACTTCAGCGAATAAATCTAAGGTGAGCTCTGAATGGGACAGCGCTGGTGCCAAGTAGCCTGCACACTTTTGCCCTGTGTGCTGATAAATCGTTTGCATTGAATCCTTGATCATGTCGCGCTCTTGCTGCTCTGACATGCCGTAGGTGTAACGTGTATTGTAAATGCCGTGGCTGAAAAACTCCCAATCTCGCTCTTTGCACATTTGAATAATTTCAGGGTGGTGATCGCAAAGGGCAGTTGATAACGAAATAGAGCCGCGAATGCCGTATTTATCCAGTAAGTCCATTTGTCGCTGATGGCCCACGCGATTGCCGTAATCACGGATACTGTAGCCTTGCGTGGCAGGGTAGGGCTGCGGCCACGCTTTGCGAGATGGGTTAGCTGGCGGATTCAGTTCATAAAACTCAATATTCGGCGCCACCCAAAAAGCCATTTTTTTACCGCCGGGCCAACGAATTTTCGGGCGATTTTCGTAAGGCCAATAGTCGTAAAATCCGGGATCGCTTTTCATATTTTTCTGCCTATTGTGTACTGTCGTTTGCGCTTAAGGTTTTATTACTTCACCTGAGTTCTGGATAAGAAGTATCGCTCCAATGGGATTTAAGATTATTATTCAATGGCTTACGCATTTATACCCAAGTTGTTTTGCTCTGAAGCTTACTCGGTGACGAAAAAGAGCGTTATCGAGAGGCTCGGCTTATCCAATATTCAGGTTACTTAGCAAGCCACTGATTCACTTCGTCTAAGGTGAGTACGTCGGCGTATTTAAGAGACAAGTCCGTTAAATTCGCGTAGTGGTAACTCTCATGTTTATCCGCCACGCACTCCTCTGGCACTATGGTGCGATAGCCACGAGATAAAGAGTCAACGGCTGTGGCGCGAATGCATCCTGAGGTAGAGCCGCCGGTTAAAATGACCGTGTCCACTTGGTGCCATACCAGCAATGACTGCAACTGAGTTTCAAAAAAGGCTGAGGGCATTTTTTTGAGATAAACCACATCTTTGACGTAATCGATTTCGAGGCGATCATCAAATTCACTGCGCCGTGAATCAAACTTGATGTTTTGCAGTGAATCTGGAGTGTCCGTGCGAGTGCCCCAAATACCGGCATCTTCGGCGCTATCCATGTAAGCGACATGGGTCCATACCACTGGCCACCCTTTAGCGCGAAAGGTTTTTGACATCTCATTGATGTATTCCATTTGCCGTGGGTCGGTCTCGTAAGCGGTGGCAAATTCATCTGTGCAGGTATAGGCCTTTTGCGGATCGATGTTGACCAGTACCGCTTTATTACCAAAGCCAAAACGTTTACGCGCGGGGTTATTTTTTACGTCGTTATAAATCTCTTTTGCGGTCTTAGTGGTCGTTTGCATCGGGTTACCTTCAGATCTTTGATAATTGTCATAGGTTTTATGGCTGATATTGACAACAATTTAACCTTGAATTGCGTTAATTTTTGGTGCACTTTCTTCCAAATGTGCTATTGATATAACAATTGTATTTATAACTCAATTTTGGCACTCCATGCAAATATAATTGCTAGCCAAATTGACATCGACCAATTCACTCAGTTGATTTAAGTGATACTAAATACGCAGCAGGCTTAGTCACGTACTCTTTGAAGAGTAAGTTTGGAGTGTATTTCTACGAAGCATTCTACACAGTACTCTACAAAGCATTCTACAAAGCATTCTACAAAGTACTCTACAAGGTACCTTACACAGATAAAGGCAGGACCCTACATGAAGCACAGAACAATTCGCGGGACGATCCAATACACCAGCAGAAAACCAGAAAAATTTGGCCAAGAAAGAGGACGTGAGTTTTTTAGCATCACCACTCAATCAGATGGTGTACAAGTCATGCATGCTCACTGCGAAATAGACGATGAGCCAAATGTAGTGCGCGATGTGGTGCAATCTATGCGTCAGGACTGCAGCCCAATAGACTGTAGCGTGCGTTTGTCCGTGGGGGATAAATATGAAGGCAGCGGCTGGCTCCGTTTTACTGATACCTATGCTGAATGTGAGACCCATAACCAGCGAGATGGGCGCATCACCCAGCGAATTGAGCTTGAGCAAGGCGTCAAATGGTTACAATCGCATCCTATCGTCGGGGACGGTATCTTGATGAAGCTTTATGATTTATCGCAAGGGCCAGGAAAAACCTTTTTCCCCGATATTATGCTGACCTCACCTGATCATCGCGGCGCGACAGGGCCTTTACTGTTCAAAATGAATGGCCTAGGTATTCGCTATGTAGGTGAAGAAAACATTGTGGTGCAAGCAGGGAAATTCATCGCTCGGCATTTTCAAGTGGTCGATACCGCAGGCAACTTACCTGAAGAGCACCCGCCGTATGACTTGTGGGTGAGTGCTGACGATGACTATTTGTTGCTTAAAGCGGGCGTTGAAGGATACATGCAGACCCACTATGAATTAACTGACTATCAAATCATTGGAGGCGAATAATGAGCGACAGCAATGCGTTACCTTCGTGGGACGTGCTCACCAAGCACGATGTGTTTCCGGTTGCGAGTCACGATGAAGTGGCTCGATTGAATTTTCTGACTCACCTTAACGTGCATTTAAGCAGCCAAATATTGCCCGGCGTTAAAACCGCTTATGAAGAGCAGGTAAAGCCTGCCATTATAGCGCAAACAGGCAAAGAGCCAACGTCACGTCATGACGTGCGCAAACATATGTTGAACAACGGCTACTTTCAAATGTGGAGTGCGCTACGGCGTAATACCATGGAAATGCGCCACCAAGCCGCACGCTCTCAAGTACTTGGGCAGATTGAAGGCATAGTGGCAAAGGTGGATAAAGCCTGTGAAAACGATGGCAACATCCAGCTAGATAACAGCGTGAATATTCCGCCGAATGTGGGCTCTGTGGATATACATTGCCAGCCAGGGTGTTATTACCAAGAATATTTTGAGAACGATGTCACTGTAGCGGCAAGTTACGATTTAGGCCTGTTTGTGACCACAGCCGGTTTATTAGGCGCGTTAAGTGACGGTGGCGGGCAGGGCATCGCCAACTGGCTTAAAACCCAGCACCCAGATTTTGCCCCCAAGCATATTTTAGATATTGGCTGTACAGTAGGTCACAACGCGTTGCCATTGGCAGAACATTTCCCGGATGCACAAGTGATTGCAGTTGATGTGGCGCGTCCAAGTTTACGTTACGCCCATGCTCGCGCCAAATCGCTAGGGTTAAACAATATTCAATTTGTGCAAGCCAATGCTGAAGATCTCAGCCAATACGATGACGGCTCATTCGATTTAATTACCACCTCGATGTTTTTACATGAACTATCACATCAGTCTTTACCTAAAATCCTCAAGAGCATCAACCGCTTGCTAGCGGATGGCGGTTTGAACTTGCACCTTGAACAGCCCCAGTACACCGGCATGGATGTTTATCAGCAATTTATTCGCGACTGGGATACGTACTTTAATAACGAACCGTATTGGGGGCCGATGCACGAGCTTGATTTGCCGAAAGTTTTCGCCGAATGTGGCTTCGATCCTAACGATTTATTTGATGTTGGGGTGGTATCCAAAGTAGATGAAAAGATATTCGGTAAGCCAAAAACAGACGGTGAAGATTATGGCCGCTCACCCGTGTGGAACGCCCTTGGGTTATGGAAAGGACAGCATGTAAAAAATAACGCGAAAAAAGACGGTAATAAAGACGCAAAAGTCGTCGAAAAGACAAGTGAGAATGCAGCATGAGTGAGATTAAAAAACATCTGTCACAAAGCGAAAAAACGAATTTAGCGGGCAGTAAAGCCAAAGGTCAGCGTCCTTACTTCTTAGTCAATAAGCAAACTGAGCAAGCTTTGTCAGTGGCCATGACACTGGCCATGGAGCTGTCAGTCACTAAAGAGCGCTTATCGTCTCTTGAATGTATGTTGGTGGACAAAGGCGTGATTGAAAAAGGCGAACTCGACCAGTATCAGCCAAGCAAAGAAGAAGTAGCGAAACGCAGTCTTGAAACCCAAGCTTATTTAGCGCGCGTACTGCGTATTATGCAGCAGGACAAAGAAGAGTTAGAGCGTGATGATCCTGATATGCAAACCGTGCAAGACGAGCTCACCAAGTGGTGAGCGAGCTTGCCATTTGTGATGATATACAAGTCGATAAACAGATACACAAGCGCTGCCTCAAGCACTTAGCAGGTTTGTGAATGTAAAAATGTAATATTGCGCACAGGCTGAAGCCCATGCCTGTGAGCAATCACCTCTGTTAGCGTATTCTTATACTATTCCTGCATAGCGACGCCTTAATCAAAGACCGCTGGGCGCATTCTGAGGGGGCACTTATTAATGCGCATTGGTATTATTACGTCTCACCTTCCTAGGCAGTGCCCAATCATATACAATCCTCGCCCGTTAAATATCGGGTTAACAAACATGCTTTACGAATAAAAACGAGAAAAATGCTAAACAGTGCCTAGGTTGCTTGATTTAAAACTAGCGAATGGCTGAGCATGAAATCGTTGAGCAAGTAAAGGTATTGTAAAAGCACGCCATGATATAGGTATGCGAATTACGCTCTAAGAAACACAAACACAAACACAAACACAAACACAAATAACGATATGCAAAAAAAGCATGCAAAACAAGGACACACAATGCGCCGCGCTGCAATGAAAATGGCCGTAACGATAACCGCAACTATGGCGACTACCTTCTCAATATCTGCCTACAGTGCCACCTCTATTGAGAGAGGCGTTGAAAAGGTCGCTGAAAAAGACGTCGAAAAAATGACTATCGAAGGCGCAGCTACAGCGAATGAATCACCGGTAGGCACCTTTAACTCACCCATCTCTAATTTAGAATATGACCCTAGAGTCGACCTTCAATCCAGAAACATGGCTGAAGCGCAGGCAGATGTGACAATCCGCGGCGGTATCTTCGAAAATACCGGCTTTAGCGTGGGCAGTGCCACCCTTATCGACCCGCAAACTGGCCATTATGTGGCTGAAATTCCTATTGCTCCAGAAATGCTAACGGCACCGGCTATTTTAACCGGTGTCGATAATTCACTTTACGGCGCAAATAGTTCGGTGGGCTCAGTGGCCTATAAATGGCGACCTATTCATACATCAGGCAGTGTTTCATTAGGGGCCGGTAACAATAACTTTAATATGCAAAGGGTACACAACGCCGTTTCTTGGTCGTTGGATGATTCATCACAATACAAAGCAGGCGTTGAAGGTGAGTATTCGCGCTCCCAAAGCGATGGCACCATAGACAATGGTGATCACCGTTTCGAACGGGCATCTGGGCGGGTGCAGCTCATAAGCGACACCTCGCAAACGGATTTGTTCTTCGGCTATCAACAAAAGTTTTTTGGTTGGCCTAACCTGTATACCCCTTTTAATGTGAACGAAACAGAAGACTTAGAAACCCGTTTGTTGATGTTTAATCACCAGCAGCAATATGCACAACAAAGCACCTTTGAAGTGTCAGCTTATTACCGACAACAAAACGATCACTATGTTTTTTCTAGGGAAAACCCAGAGGCTTTTCAAGCGTTTCACGAAACCAAGGTAAAGTCAGTGGCAGTATCGGGTCGGCATATGACGGATTCAAAACTGGCGCTGAACTATGCAGCGCAGTTCACAGCGGATGAGATTGAATCGACAACCCTTGAGAACAACTTCACCTCGCGGGATTACTACAAGTTCAGTGTGGTGCCCGAATATGCAGTTGCCTTGCAAGACAACGAACAATTAACGTTTCGTGTTGGGGCGGCATTTGATGACACCAATCGCGATGATTCGCGGGTATCCGTGATAAGCGATATCGTTTGGCTTAAAACAAACGTAGATAAGTCTACACGGACGGTGAACTTTTCATATTCTGAAGCCACACAAGTCGCAGGGTATACCGCCATTGGTGGAAGTACCTCCAGCGGATTGTTTAGAAGCAATGACACACTTGAGCGTGAAACCAGTAAAAACCTAGAGTTGGGCGTGTCGTTAGATGAAGCCTCGTGGCGCGTAGATTCTGCTGTGTTCTACCGCTGGGACAACGAACTCACTGATTGGACTTACCGCTTTGACTCTACATCCGCACGGGTGGCAAACCCAGTTGATATCGAAACCATAGGGGTTGAACTGATGGCAATTGCACGTTTAGAAAGCGCAGATGTCGTGATGAGCTATACCTATCTTGATAAATCTGAAGACTATCGAGATGAAAATATAGACGCAAGTTTCTACGCGCTAAACTATCCTCCCCATCGATTCACCTTGGGTGTGATTTGGTATCCCGCTGAAGCGCTTGAGCTCAAAGTAGATAATGAATGGCGAAAACAAGAAGACAACCTGTTGAGAAATGGCGGCGATAGCGCTTTTTTCACCCATATCTCGTTGACCTATTCACCGCCACAGATAGACGGCTTCAATGTGGTGGTGGCGGTTGATAACTTGTGGGATGAATCTTTTGAAGAGATCCCCGGCACGCCAGGGCGCTCTGATCAATTATCTGTTACAGCAAGCTACTTTTGGTAACGAGATTGCGTTACGTTCGTCGCGTGTTGATTGGCTCAGTGAATGTGGGAGTATGGTTTGGATGAGTTCTGATTTTATAAGACCCGCTTTTATAAGAACCGTTTTTACAAGTACCGCTTTTATAAGTACTGCTTTGATAACGATTAAATTGATGAGCAATGATTTTGGTCACTAAAAACAACGCCGTCGATCAAGACACTCAAGCACCTCAAACAGCGGTGACGTCACTCAGTGACTCGCCTTCTTACCTTGCGTACTTTGTAGGAGCATGGCAGCTAAACAGGCAGATCCTGCAAAGTAGTGGTGAGGCTTTTGTGTTTGAAGGGCAGGCTGACTTTAGTTGGGTTGGGTCTGATTTGCATTACCACGAAACTGGGGTGGTCACAGCGCCAGATGGCCGTGCACTTCAAGCCGAACGCGCCTACGTATGGCAACAGCAAGCAGACGGCAAAATTGAGGTGTTATTTGATGATAAACGATATTTTCATACCTTCAGCGCCGCCGAACCCTATGCCAAGCACCTGTGCGGTGATGATCTTTATGTAGTGAGTTATGCGTTTGAGCATGGACCGCGCTGGGAGTCTACGTGGCAGGTAAAAGGCCCACGAAAAGACTACAAAATGACAAGCCTTTATCAGCGGGCATAACCTGCTTTGTGCTCAATTAAAAACACATTTTTTAGGCTAACAAATACTTACGAGCTAGCTTACCCAGCGGTTGTATCAATGCGCTTTTGCGATAACCAAAGTGCAATAGCAATAATCAAACCGCCAAGTGCAAGGCGGCTAAAGTCGGTGTCTTTTTGCCACAGCAGTAGATTTACAACGAGACCTGCGGGGATCAATGCATTATTCATTATGGCTAAGGTGCCCGCTGAAACCTTAAGCGCCCCTTGATTCCAAAAGTAATACCCCATTCCTGAAGCCATCACGCCCAACCACAACAGCACGCCCCATTGGCTTAGCGTTTGAGGTAACTGATTTGTGTTACCGAACATGAAAAAGGCAGGTAAGGCGACAGCCAATGCCCCAAGATAGAACCAGGCGAATATAGTGTGATTAGCCACATCTGGTTGGAAGGTGGTGGCCAGTTTTCGATAGCCCACCTGACCAAGCGCAAAGCAAAGGTTAGCTCCTTGTACAATAAAAAAGCCCATCCAGAAGTGCTCGCTAATGCCCTCAAAACGAATGACGGCTGCGCCAAAGGTGGCGATTAGCGCACACAATAAATGAAAAGGGGTGAACCGCTTGAATAGGGCATCATTGAGCATAGTCACGTAAAGCGGGGTGAAAATAGTAAACAGCAGGACTTCTGGTACCGATAAATAAAGAAACGAATGGTAGAAAAAGATGTACATCATACCCAGTTGCAACGCGCCTAAAAAGGCCAAAGCAAGTTTCTGCCTGGTGCTCAGCAGAGAAAGCTTTAGAAAGGGTAAGAACACCAAGGACGCCAGTAACACCCGGGTAAGAACAGAAAAGTAGCTATCCACTGAACCTGCTAAATACTCACCGATGAGTGAAAACGAAAATGCCCATAAAACGGTGACGGCGACTAAATAAAACACGGGTAACTCTTTTTCAAAATTGAATGCGCGCTAAAGTATTGCATCCAGCCGGTTTAATCAAGATGGTTGTTCGAGTAGCGCTTTAGGCTAACATAGGTGAGCCATTCTAGGCTTGTGCTGTTAACGACAAACATGCATGTAAATTGAAAAATCATAATACTCACAATAGCCTTATCCCAGTTAAGATGAATTTTAGATGGATGAAATACGGTTAAAGCGCCTTGCTAGTGAAGCGACGCCGCTCAGCGTGGTGGTTTAAAAAGCAGATATGTAGATACACCAAAGCCGGTGGGATGAATTCAGAACAATAAATATCAGGCAATAAATATGAGAGTGACCGCAACGCTTGTAATGATCGCCCTTTTTGTTTCTCAGTTGAATGCGCAAGAATTACTTGGCTCGCAAGTCGCTCGTTTACATCAATATGTTGGCCATTGGGTGAGTAGCGAGCATGCAACGACTGACAAGGTCGCTGCTTTGCCCGCCATTAAAATGACCAATACTGCAGTTATGGGTGGGCGATCCGTTCAAGTCCAAGTGCTGCAATACCAACAAGGGCAATATCAAACATTGCTGACGGAGCTTATTGGCCACGACGCGAAGACAGACCACATTATCGCCTTAGGGCAAAACCAAAACGGGGTTATTTTTAAAGGAGAAGGGCGCTTCTCGACGGATAGTCATTGGAAAATGCGCGATCGCGATATGCACGGAGACTTCTATTTAGCCGTCGAATTTGACTTTCAAAGTCCAACCAATGTGTTGCTAAAAGGGTTTGATAAATCGGGTAAAAACACTTGGAAAACGCGGTATATTAAAGCTAATCCACAGGATAAAAATATCGGTATTCAATTGGTTTCTGTGCACCAAGATATGCTGCACGATCCCGTTGGAACACTACGAGAGCTGGGCAGAATGGGCTATCGATTTGTTGAAACATTTGTGTATGGCCAAGGTACGTTTTACGGCATGTCGCCGGTAAAATTTCGCCAAGTGGTGCAAGATAGTGGTATGCAGTTTTTAGGGTCGATGACTTTTTATGACTTACCTGCTTCTGATGACTGGCAGGCGGCCATGGATTGGTGGTCAAAGACGATACATGATCACGCACAAGCGGGTGTGAAATACTTAACTACCTCCAATAATCAACTGGGTTCAATACAAAACTTAGCGCAACTACAGCGTTATACAGAGTATTACAATGCCATTGGAAAGTTATGCCAAGAACAGGGTATAACCTTTGCGTTTCACAATCATGCTGATGAATTTAAGACTGTCGAAGACGTGCTTATCTATGATTACTTTTTACAAAACACTGAGCCAGACTATGTTTCGTTTCAAGCCGACATCTATTGGATGCATGTTGCAGGAGTATCAGCAGAAGCGTATTTCACAAAATACCCGAAGCGATTTTTAAGTTGGCATATCAAAGACTACAAAGAACTGGGCGCAAGCGGGAAAATCGATTGGGCGGCCTTATTCAACCACACTGAATTTGACCCGCCACAGTACATGGTCGCGGAGGTCGAAGACTATTCTTATCCGCCTTTGTACAGTGTGCAATTGGCGTGGGAATACCTGAACTACACACTGCTAAACTAGCGTTTTTGAACTGGGTCTAAAGCGCGAAACTTTCTGACGTTACATAAAAACACCTGCACAAGCGAAGGGCTGGTGAGCATCGCTACCTCCGCGTGTAAAAATCAAGCGACTAGTAAACTGAAGGCACCCCTGGTGGGCGCGTTTTAAAGCGGCGATGTACCCACATGTATTGATCAGGTTGCTCACGGATCGCGCTTTCAATCATTTGGTTGATAATGGTGGCGTCTTGCACATCATCACCACTTGGAAATGCAGCCTCTGGAATAGCAAAGGTGATTTTATATTGATTGGTTTTAAGGTCACGTTTATGGGCGACGAAGACCGGTTTGGCCTTGCCTAAGCGCATTAATTTACTGGCTGAAGTGACCGTCGTGGCAGGTATACCAAAAAACGGCGCGAATACAGAGTTCTTGATGCCGTGATCTTGATCCGGTGAGAACCACACTACGCGACCTTCGCGCAGTGAGCGAATGATGGCGCGCATATCAGAGCGTTCAAATACGTTTTTAAAGACACGTTTTCTGCCTTCGGTGATCACGTATTCAAAAACTGGATCATTATTTTTACGATAGATAACGTCCATATCCGCCACTAAGTTGACCATCATTCCCGCTAAATCTAAATGGGTATAATGACCGCCTATCAGCAATACGCCTTGATTGTTGGTCGTCGCAGCTTGTAATACCTCTAAGCCTTGTACGCTAAAACGTTTACGTAATGACTCAGGTTTAGCCCACCAAGCCCATGCAATTTCAAAAAAGCCAATGCCATTGGCCACAAAAATATCTTTGACCAGTTGTTCTTGTTCCGCTTCAGATTTTTCAGGAAAACACAGTGCAATATTAGTGGTGGTGATATGACGACGATGTTTGAAAAATCGATAGCCAATTTTGCCAAATGCAGTGCCAGCTAACATTTTTACTTTAAAGGGAAGTAAGGCAATGATCCTAAGAATAAGTACTGCAAACCAGCTCGCCCAGTGTCTTGGATGTAGAAGAGATTTTGACATGAATTAATACGCCATCCGAAAAAATTTAAATTACAGTGCACAATCTAGGGAATATAACAAAAATGCGTTTTTATAGGCACACATAGCAATGATTATTTTTCTTCTTGTGCTGAATTAGCATGCCAAATCTAAACATCAAGTAAAATCGCACGAAAAAACACCCTTATCGCGCCGCTGGAATACCCCTTGCTATGTCATAAATATAAGCGTGGAAAATCACCTTAAGCTATTAGGGGAGTCACAATGCAAGTTCAATCAAATTCAGTGTTAGCGGCACTTAGCGAGAATACACGTCTTAGTACCTCGGGCAATGAATTGCCAAGTAGCGGCAATAAAGCGGCGCAACTCGCCCCAGCACTTCACACTACAAGCGAGCAAGACTCTGGTGACGAGTATGATTTCACCAACATGTCACGCCGAGAATATAATCAATTGGTAAAAGCGGGGGTCGTTCCGCTTGGCTACGTTGTACTGCCCGCGGATGGTATTGATCTCACATCGAACACGAAGGCGCAGATGCAAGCCGTGCAGGATGAAAAAATAAACTTCATCGATTATTACCAAAATAGAATTTCCTATCGAGAAAGCACCGGCCAATCGACGGAAAATTTCCGTGATGTGCTGGCTGACTTACAAAAATTGCAGGGTAAGGCCATGAACCCCGCGTTCAGCAAAAGTGTGAATACTTACGCTTAGTTGTTATCAGGTGATCCCCTCGATTTTGCAATACTCGATAAGTTATCAAACTATATATGGAAAATATTTTACTTGTAGATTTTAATAGGAACGAGCAAGTCGCACTAAATATTGGTGACAATAAAAATTAAATCGAGAAGTTACATATGGGATTCTTGATAAAGCGTGTTTTGGTTACAAGGACGTTATGCACAAATATAGATATTTTTTCTTAAAAGAGTTACCTCTTTACAGTCTAATTGTTTTTGTCTCAGCTAAAGTCATTAAAGCTGCCTACATACTATTGCACAATTTATTAGAGCATGAGCAATGGCCGTTTCTCTTGATTCTTAGAAGCCAAGACGTCGCTGGAAACACCGACAGACTTAATTCACTTCTTGTTCTAGCCCCATTATTCGAAACATTATTTTTCTGCGTAATAGTTTATCGAATTTGCGCCAAAGTAAAAATATCGGACTGTTACTATATAATTGTAAGTGCTTCATTATTTTCATGTTTTCATTTATTAAGAGATGGTTCGGGTTGGTATACTCTTGCGTATACCTTTGTTGGGGGGTTAGTGTTTGCATATTTTTATAACAAACAAAAAGCAAAATATAATGAGAGTGTGGCTTATATTTTTACCAGCCTAGTCCATTTTTTGGCCAATTTTTTAATCTTATGCGTATAAATACCCTGTAAATTTGACCATGACAAGCATGCGCCAAATGACTAAAACACTAGGTCACCGTTTAGTTATTTAGCCAATTGATGTTAGCTCAATATCTAGGTTTTAGGGGAAGTGGCGAAGATAGTAAAAAGAGATTTCAGTGCGACTAAGCGGGATGCGTTTGATGGGATTGGTAAACCCGAGCCTTTGAAGGAAAGCTTATCCGGTTTTTGGTCAAGAAGAATTGATGAGACTAACCGTCTAGTCTATGCCGTTACTGACTCGCACTTAACAATAATCTCTTGTCGTCACCACTATTGAGTCGTTAGCTTGTTAACCTGCGGGGATGATTTATTCATTATCCGCAAATCTGTAAAGTCCGCTTCTCGCCAATAGCTCCCTGTCAAAGTAAGTAGAAATCTTGTCTAGCATGAGTACGCTGTCTATCTGCTCATTTCCTGCCTTTTTATAATTCATCCATACGCTTCGTAATCAATCGCCAATTGCCTTTTGTCAATTTCTTAAAAGCTAATTTCAGCAATGATTGACTTGTCCTGTGGTGCCCTCTAAATTTGTCCGTACAAATTATTTTAGTCGAGGCAGCCAATGACCACCATAGTCGTATTATTCAATCTACAAGCCGGCGTTGATGAAAGTGTTTATCGTCAATGGGCCACAAAAACGGATATTCCTACCGCAGGCGGTCTTGCATCGGTCGATTCATTTGAAGTGCTAAAGGCTGAAGGTGTGTTGATGAGTGAGGCAACGCCGCCTTATCAATATATCGAAATTCTCAAAATCAATGACATGGACCAATTCGGCCAAGATGTCGCCACTCAGACTATGCAAAAAGTCGCCGCGGAATTTCAGCAATTCGCTGATAACCCTACTTTTATCATGACCTCAAAACTGTAGGTAACGCTATGTCTCAATACCCTGAATTACAAGGCAAAGTCGCCGTCATTACCGGCGCGGGTCGCCAAGCTGGACTAGGTGAAGCCATGGCAAAACGCCTAGCGTCAGAGGGCTGCAAAGTGGTGATCACTGACATCGGTAAATCTGTTAGTGAACACACCCCTGACAGTGCTATCGGTCACAGCGATGAAATGAACCAAATCGTTGCAGATATAAAGCAAGCGGGCGGCGAGGCCAGCGCGTTTGTGTGCAATGTACTGGATGAAAAAGACGTGCAAGCGGCAGTGAACTTCGCAGTAGATACCTACGGCTCTGTCGATATTTGGGTAAACAATGCCGGTATCGGTTACTTGATGAAATCCATTTTAGACATGCAAGTGGATGAATGGGACGCCGTACTTGGCGTTAATCTGCGTGGCACCTTCCTTGGTATTAAATACGCTGCTGAACAAATGGTGAAGCAGGGCAAGGGCGGCAAAATTATTAATATTGGCTCTCAGGCGTCTAAATCGGCATTCGGCCATGCTTCCGCTTACACCACCTCAAAACATGGCATGAACGGCTTAACTCGCGTAGCGGCCATTGAACTTGGCAGCCACAACATAAACGTCAATGAAATTTGCCCAAATCACGTGACTACGGGCTTGGGCGCGTGGCAGAACGCGCATTTCTCAGAGGTGACTGGCAAAGGCCACGAACAGTATATGCAAGACATGCGAGACCGCATTCCTCTGGGCCGACCAGGCTTGCAAGAAGACACCGCCAAAGCATGCGCATTTTTATGTTCAGATCAAGCCAGTTACATCACGGGTGAGTGCATGAACGTGTCCGGCGGCGAAGAGTATCACTAGCGATAAACGTGCATAGAAAGACGATGTACGTCCATAAACGCGCTGAAAAAAGTAAAAAAATAAGAGAGCAATTTGATGTCAGATTTTAAATGGCCAAAAGATAAACGCCTTGCCATGTCTATCGTGGTGAAT
The DNA here is from genome assembly GCF_056173245.1 of Paraglaciecola sp. QJM3NY_14. NCBI lineage: Bacteria > Pseudomonadati > Pseudomonadota > Gammaproteobacteria > Alteromonadales > Alteromonadaceae > Paraglaciecola > Paraglaciecola sp. QJM3NY_14. The sequence continues at coordinate 3,257,625 of NZ_CM149664.1, read as the reverse complement.
GTTGAAGAAGGCTCTGAGTACAGTGTCAAAGAGGGCGATAAAGGCATGGAGCCGGTGGACGAATTACAAGTTCACCTCAAAAAGCCCATGCGCAACTACGGTAACGAATCGAATTATCAATACGGGATCAATGAGGGCGCGCCGCGCATCATCAAACTGCTCGATAAATACCAGATGCCTGCCACGTGGACAGCCGCAGCCTTAAGCCTAGAGCGAGCGCCGCAAATCGCAGAGGCAATTCGTCGTCGAAATGATGAAACTTGCTCACACGGTTATCGATGGGTGTTTCAGTTTCGCATGGACGAAAACGAAGAGCGTCAGTTTATAAAAGATGCGGTCACCAGCATTGAAAAAACCACTGGTAAGCGCCCTCTAGGTTGGTTGTCGCGTTACTTGCTCACCGAAAATACCCGCCGTTTGCTACAAGAAGAAGGCTTCTTGTATCACATGGATGATTACAGCGCCGACGCGCCATTTTGGGATGCAGTGCAAGGTACAAATGAACCCATGGTGATAGTGCCGTACGCCCTAGATTCAAATGATATGAAGATGTGGGTTGCGCCGTCGCTCACCCCAGATGCGTGGCTGAAATACGCCATTGATACCTTTGATGTACTGTACGAAGAAGGCGCAGAACAGCCAAGAATGATGAGCTTAGGGTTGCATTTGCGCATCATAGGTCGCCCTGGGCGCATTGGCGCACTTGACGCATTTTTGAAGTACGTGAGCGAGAAACCTGGGGTGTGGTTTACCACTCGTCAGCAAATCGCTGAAACGTTTCAAGAGCAAGTGCCTGCAACGAGCTACGTCGCTAAAGAGCAGGACGGGCAAACATCATGAGCAGCATTTTACGCTCCTTGCTGTTTGTACCGGGCTCACGCCCAGAGCGCTTCGAAAAAGCATTAGGGGCAGGGGCTGATCTCGTTTGCATCGACTTAGAAGATGCCGTGCTCCCAGGTGATAAAGATTCCGCGCGGGACGCTGTTTTAGCCTGCGTGCAAAAAACGCCAACACTGTGTGTGCGCATTAACCCAGTGGGTAGTCAAACGGGTGAAAAAGATTTACAGGCCTTCGCGAATGCGCCAATAGCGCCTGATGTCGTCATGCTAGCCAAATGTGAATCAGCAGAAGACGTGCTGCATGCCCAGAACGTTATTGGCAAGGGCAACACACGGTTTATCCCCCTAATCGAAACCTTAGAAGGGCTTGAAAACGCCTATCAAATTGCCAGTGCGAGCAAGCAAGTGGAACACATCATGTTTGGCGGCGCCGATATGGCGGCAGAACTGCGCTGTGAATTTAGTTATCAACCCCTGCTTTTTGTGCGCAGCCAGCTGGTTTTCGCGGCGGCGAAGGCCAACGTTGGCCTGATTGATGTGCCCTATGTGGACATCAAAAATGAAGCTGCTCTAGTGGATGAAACCAACCAAGTCAAAGCGCTTGGCTTTAGCGGTAAAGCGGCGATTCATCCCTGTCAGATCCCGGCTATTCATCAAGCGTTTATGCCCAGTGCAGAACAAGTGGCTTACGCCCAACAAGTCATGGCCGCAGTCGATGGGCCAGACGCAGGCGTGGTCGTGGTAAACAATAAAATGGTCGACAGGCCAATTATTTTGGCCTGTCAACGAACGTTAGCGTTAGTCAAAAACGCATCTTCAAATTGATAACCGAGAGAGAAAACTAATGGTACAGAATGTAAAAAAAGTCGGCGACAACCGTTATCGCGAAACCTTCGGCAGATGTTTTGAAGAGTTCACAGTAGGTGACACCTATGAACATCGCCCTGGGCGCACTATTACCAAAACGGACAACACCTGGTTCACGTTATTAACTATGAATACTCACCCTATGCATTTTGATGACGAGTACGCCAAAGCCAGTGAATTTGGTAAATGCATTGTGTGCTCACCCTTCACCGTAGCCCTAATGGTGGGCATGAGCGTGACAGATGTCAGCCAAAAAGCCATTGCCAACTTAGGCTGGGAAGACATCAAAATGACGTCCCCCGTTTTTGAAGATGACACCTTATATGCAGAGTCAAAAGTACTGGACAAGCGCGAGTCTAAGTCGCGCCCAGGTGCTGGGATAGTGACCGTTGAAACACTTGGTTTCAACCAAGACGGCAAGCAGGTATGTAGTTTTGTGCGCAAGATGTTAATTGCGAAACAAGGTTACTCAGTAGAAGAAAAAGTTAACTATTAATCAATAGAGGTTTGCTATGTCTGAAGCATGGTCAAAAGAAGATGAGTCAGGGATCATAGACATGATCGATAAATGGGTTGAGAACGACGTTCGCCCAATCGCTAAAGAATATGATCAAGAAGACAAATACCCTCATGCACTGGCTGAGCAAATGAAAGAGCTAGGCTTGTTTGGTGCCACCATCGGCCAAGCGTATGGTGGGCTAGGTTTGCCTGCGTCGATATACGCCAAAATCGTGATGAAAGTGGCATCAGCCTGGATGGCTCCTAGCGGCATCTTTAATTCACATTTGATTCAAGCTTCAGCCATTGAGCGCTGCGGTACTCAGGCACAAAAAGAACGCTTCTTGCCATTGATGGCCACTGGTGAATTACGTGGCGGGGTGGCTTTGACTGAGCCAAATGCAGGCACGGATTTACAAGCCATACGCACAACTGCAGTGAAAGATGGTGATGATTACATCATTAATGGCGCAAAAACCTGGATCACCAATTCCCTCAACGGTAATTCACTTGCTGTACTGGTGAAAACAGACCTTGATGCGGTGCCAGCACATACCGGCACCAGTATGTTTATCGTTGAAACGAAAGATGAAAACGGCGAATTCAAAGCCGGCATCACCGTATCAAAAATGAAAAAGCTCGGTTATCGCTCCATCGATACCTGTGAAGTCGTATTTGAAAACGTGCGTGTCCCGGCAGCTAATTTAGTCGGTGAAAAAGAAGGTTCAGGCTTTAAACACGCCATTGGTGGCCTTGAACTTGGGCGTATTAACGTAGCCGCACGTGGTGCGGGCATTGCCAGAGGCGCCACTGAGTTAGCGGTGCGCTACGCACAAGAGCGTGAAACCTTCGGTAAAGCTATCTGCCAACATCAGGCAATCCAGCTCAAGTTGGGCGAAATGGCTACCCAGGTGGAAGCCGCGCGTTTGTTGATTGAACAAGCCGCCGCCAAATACGATGCTAATGAGCGATGTGATATGGAAGCGGGCATGGCGAAATACTTTGGCTCTGAAGCAGGGGTATTTTGTGCCAACGAAGCTATGCGTATTTTTGGCGGGTACAGCTACTCAGTGGAATACGATATCGAGCGTTACTATCGAGATGCCATGTTGATGTGTATCGGCGAGGGCACCAATGAAATGCAGCGCATTATTATTGCCAAACAAATCATCGATAAAAACAAAATCTAACGCCAACAGCCACGCTTAGTCAATGCACTTACTAAGTGTGGTTTCATACCTAAGAACAGTCAAAATACCGCGGGTAAAGCGCAAAAAAGGACACAGCCATGACACAACTTCCCCTTGATGGTGTACGAATTATAGCCGTTGAACAATACGGCGCAGGCCCTTACGGCTCTATGTATTTAGCAGACTTGGGGGCAGAGGTGATCAAAATTGAAAACCCTGCCATTGGAGGGGATGTTTCTCGTCAAACCGGGCCGTTTTTTCTAGGAGAAAACGACAGCTATTTTTACCAAACTTTTAATGTAAACAAGAAAAGCCTGACCCTGAATTTGAAATCAGAAGAAGGGCAAAAAGTGTTCGAAAAACTGGTCAAAACCGCCGATGCCGTGACCAACAATTTACGTGGCGATCAGCCGCAAAAACTCGGTATTACCTACGAGCAGTTAAAGCACATTAACCCGAAAATAGTTTGCGGGCATTTATCTGCCTATGGCCGAGACAACGACCGCGCCAGTTGGCCGGGGTATGACTATTTAATGCAAGCCGAAGCGGGTTTGATGTCCCTCACTGGCGAGCCAGATCAGGCGCCAACACGCTTTGGGGTGTCCATGGTGGACTTCATGACAGGTGCTGTTGCTTCATTAGGTTTAACCGCCGCTATGTTAGGGGCTCACCGCACGGGTCAGGGGCGAGACGTGGATGTATCCCTGTTCGATGTAGCCCTTCATCAACTATCTTACCCAGCCACGTGGTACTTAAACGAAAGTCATGTGGTGCAGCGCGTTGCGCGCTCGGCGCACCCAGCCACAGTGCCGTGTCAGCTGTATAAAACCCAAGACAGTTTCGTATTTCTGATGGCCATGACGGATAAGTTTTGGGATGTGTTGGTTGATATCCTCGATGATGAAGTTCTTAAAGAATCACGTTTTGCCCAAGTGGCAGGGCGGCGTGAAAATCGCGATGAGCTGACCACTGAAATCGATCGCGTCTTGGCTGCTCATCCCACTGCACATTGGTTGGATGTGCTAAAAGGGCGTATTCCTTGTGCGCCGGTTTACGATGTACCAGAAGCGTTGAATAACCAGTACATTCGAGACATTGGCATGGTGCAAAGGGTGCCTCATCCCCAGAATGAAAAAATGGAAATACTGGCTAATCCGATCAAGCTCGATGGTCAGCGACTAAGCGGAAACGCCGCCGTGCCTATGGGCACAGATACCCAAGATTTGCTAAATGAGTTGGGCTACAACCAAGCTGAAATTGCTGAGCTTAGCGCTAATAAAGCCGTATAAAGCGACATGGTAAAACGTGCTTTCAATCGATTATTTATAAGAGGTGTTAGGTGAAATTAGACGGCTATCGAGTACTCGACCTATCTTTGTTTCTACCCGGACCGCACTTCACCATGATGATGGCGGATCACGGGGCAGAAGTTATTAGCCTAGAGCCGCCCACAGGTGAGCCAGTGCGTGAAATTGGCTTGAAGCAAAACGACCAGTCTGTGTGGTTCAGAAATGTGTTTCGCGGCAAGAAAAGCATCAACTTGAATTTAAAAAGTGATGCAGGAAAACAGGCGCTTTATAAGCTTTGCGAAACCGTTGATGTCGTGGTGGAAGCATTTCGCCCCGGCGTGGTCGAGCGCCTAGGTATTGATTTTGAAACGATTAAAAAAATTAACCCCAAGATCGTCTATTGTTCAATTTCGGCTTATGGCCAGACGGGGCCCAAACGTTTGAACCCCGCCCATGATTTGAGTATTCAAGCGGACTCAGGCGCTTTGCAAATCAATCAAGGACAAGATGGAAAACCAGCGCAACCGGCTATGCCAGTGGCCGATATGGCGGGCAGCTTAATGGCCTTTTCTGGGGTGTTGATGGCGTTGTTACGCTGTCAACAAACTGGGCAAGGGGATTACCTTGATATTTCTATGCAAGACTCGCTAGTGGCATGGTACGCCAACGTAATGGGCCCACCTTTTGCCGAAAACCGCTCCCCCGAGCCTAAAGATGAGCGTAGTTGGGGCGGGGCAGCCATGTATAACATTTATCAAACCCGCGACGGCGAGCACCTAACGCTTGGTGGCAGTGAAGTTAAATTTGCCAAAAATTTACTGACGGCACTGGGCAGAGAAGATTTAATTCCACTTTGCTCTGAACCTCCTGGTGAGGCACAACGGCCAGTCAAAACCTTCTTTCACGCTACTTTTGCGACTAAAACGCTGAGCCAATGGAGCGAATTCTTGGCTGACATAGATGTGTGCTGGTCACCTGTGCGCAGCTTGAATGACGCCATTCGTGATGCACATTTAGCACAGCGCGATATGTTGTTAACTGATGAGCAAGGTAACGTGCATTTAGGGGTGCCGGTTAAGTTTAAACAAGAGCCAGCACAGCCCAGTTTTACTTTACCGGCGTTTAGCCAAGACACTGAAAATTTGCTTATTGAGCTGGGTTACAGTGATACAGATATTGCCACCATGCGCAGCAAAAATGCGTTTATTTAACCAATAGGGAAAGTTATGAAACAAATCATTGCCGCATTATGTGTGGCCGCAAGTTTAGCCAGTTGCGCCAGCGAAAAGAGCGCCAGCCAAGAAGGCGCTAGCCAAAACAGCGCTAGCCAAAAGAGCGCTTCAATGGCGTCAGCTCAGATACAAGCTAAAGACACTCTTCAAGAAGCATTATTCCACCAGTGGTTTGCCGCTGAATTTGATAATCACGAACAGCACTGGCAAGACAATATATCTAAAGAAAAGGAGCCTGGTTTACAGGTTCACGAGCATATTCATCATGTATTCGCGCCGCTTGCAACACCGGCACTTGAGGGCACCACGTACTTTGTAAAACAGTACATGGATGGCGACCCAAGCAAGGTGTATCGACAGCGCTTGTACCAATTTATTCGCAATGAAGAAAAGGGCGCACTGCAACTGAATATTTATCGGTTCAAAGACGAAGCCAAATATGCCGATGCCCATTTGCACCCTGAGGTATACCAAACATTGAGTACTGACGAGATAACGACCTATCCAGGGTGCGAAGTGTACTGGCGATATAACGGCCAGTATTTTGATGGCACCATGGGCCAGGATACCTGCAATATCGTATCTAAACGCAGTGGCAAAAAGATATTTTTTAACGATACATTGCGGCTAACCGATAACGAAATTTGGATAGCCGACAAAGCCGCCGATGAAGATGGTAACTATGTGTTTGGCAACAAAGCGGGTATTCCTCATAAAAACCGAAAGGTGGTCTATTTTACTGGTTGGGGCGGCACGCGCATTGGCGGTAAAGATGCACCTGAGGATGCCAAGTGGGTGTTTAACCGCGATTTACTGCTGCACAACGAAGGGCAAATAGTGCCTCTGCAAGACGCTAAAACGGGTGAAAAGTCAGGTTACTCGATTCAACTGGCGTTACTGACCTATCAGAATACCTTTGATCCTATTTTCAAACTGGGTCTGATTGATGATGCCACAGGTAAAACCATCACCTATATTTGGAGCGACCGCACTAATCCCACCACTGGCATGAATTTGCGCTGGATGCAGGCAGGCTTAAAAATCAAGGAAACACGGCCTCATTTTAGCTTCTGATATGCAATTCAAGACACAGAGCAATTAAGGCGGGTGATTAACTAACCCGCCTTTTTTATGTTTATTAGCAACGACTTACCCAACCTTCTTATCTTCAGTCAAACGCATGCGTCACCATTTTTGATCAGGGGATGACATTGACATTTATCAACTCATTCTCTTTGATAAATGTCAATCGTGGAAATTTTGGGCGAATTTGTCCGTGCAAATTTGGCTAAAGTGATATTCGTCAGCTCGTTACATTCGTGTTTCCGGGAATGCACACAAAACCGAACTATTACAATAAAGTCAGAGGGACCATCCATGAACATGCATTACAGTCGCAGCAAATTAGCGCAAATGATTACGTTAGCCCTAGTGGCACCATTTGTCGCCGCGCCACTCGGGGCCTTCGCCCAAGAGGTCGCGCCAGATACTGAAACCGAATTTAATAAAGAGGCGATTGAGTTAATTGAGGTAACTTCTCGTTATCGTAAAGAAACGCTTAACAAAATTCCTATTTCTGTAACGACTTTCAATGCGGATGACATTGAAAAAGGTGGCCTGCAAAACATTAATGATATTGCCGTTAGTGCAGTGGGTATGTCCATGGAGAAAACCTTTGGTCGTCAATCTGATATTCCGGTGATACGTGGCGTATCGTGGATCCCAGGGTTCGGTTCACAAAAAGCCTCCTATTTTATTGATGGCGTATATTTTGGTGGTTCGATTCAAAGCTTGCCTCTAGATTTGATTGAGCGGGTAGAGATTGTTAAAGGGCCGCAAAGTGCTCAATATGGTCGCCGTACCTTTTCTGGTGCTATCAACTTCATTACTCGCAAGCCAGCGGATGAATTATCAGGCTATGTTAATTTAACCTTGGGCCAAAACGGTAACCAAAAACTTGCCGCAGGGGTTTCGAGTAAGCTTAATGATATGTTCGCTTTTAGAGCATCTGTTTCCGCAGACAGTTACGACGGTGATTGGAACAACACCAAAGAAGATGGCCCCGATGTAGGCGGCGAGAAAACCAAATCTGGCATGCTAGGTTTGTACTTTACCCCGAGTACAAATACCGATATCTCCCTTAACTATATTTACAACGAAAACGACGATGAAACCCAGCCGTTTGGCTTTCAAGGGGCTGAAGAGAACAACTGCTTCTTAGACACGCGCCCTTACTACTGCGGCGAAGCGTTAACGGACCAGCCTATCAGCATTGGTGGCGGTGGATTTTTAGATAATGACGACTATGGCCTGCGTAATACCAGCGAGCACATCAGCTTCAAATTAAACCATCACTTTGACTTTGGAACAGTCTCTTTGATCAGCGGTTGGAATTCCTATGATGGTGAAACAGGCTTGGATCAGACCTACAACGGCGATGAACAATCCTTTAGTTTTGGCTTTTTCAGTGGTGGGCCTTATTTCACGTCGGCAGACTCCTGGTATACCCTTGATTCCTCTGGCTCAGATGAATACAGTCATGAAATTCGTTTCAGTTCCAGTGCATTTGACGACAGGCTATATTGGTCAGTCGGTGCATACATATGGCACTCAGAAGCAGAGCCCTCAGCGGTAGACAACTTCGCTGAAGAGCTAGACAACACTGCGTTTATGGCGATGGGAACGTATGAGTTTACCGATGATTTCCGTTTATCAGCTGAAATACGTCGCTCAAGCGATGAAGTCACGACCGAAGCGTATGACACCCTCATTCAAAATGAACAATTCGCCGATGTCAGCAATGAGTTTGACAGCACGACCACGCGCTTCATCGCCGAGTACGATGTCAATGACGACACTTTAGTCTATTTAACGCGCTCTGAAGGTAACAGCCCTGGAGGCTTTAACACCAGCACTTTGTTACCTGATGACTTAGTGGTTATTGATGAAGAAGACATGGTGATGTACGAGCTAGGGGTTAAGTCCACCATGTTTGATGGCAGCTTATACGTTTCTGCTGCGGCGTACACTATGGATTGGACTAAGCAGCAACTGACGGATAGCTATGATGAGGTTGAGGGTCCACCCGTTTCTTATACCTCTAATGCAGGCTCTACTGAAATCAAAGGGATTGAAATTCAAGGTAAATGGGTTATCAACGAGCACTTCAACTTGGACTTTGGCCTGTCACGTACGGATGCACAGTTTGAAGAGCTGTTTGACTCTAATCAATGTCGCTTCTTCGCCCCTGGCGGTGCTTCTAGTTTCTGTGTAGGTGACAACCTGCGCGAGTTTGGTGACTTAAAAGGCAATACACCGCCACAAGTACCGAAAAACGAAGCCACGTTAGCACTAAATTATTCGACCCAAATTAATGATGGTATGGAGTTGTTCAGCCGTTTGGACTTTGCTTACGACTCAACGCGTTATGCCCATGTACATAACCTGATTGAAACTGGCTCGCGTAAGCTTTTACACCTCAAAACAGGTGTTCAGCTAGAGAATATACGTTTAACAGCCTGGGTGAACAACGTAACGGATGATGACACGCCTACTTATGTATTTAGATATGTTGATGTACAGAGCTTTGCTTATGGCGCTCGCGCGTTTCCTGTTGCACCAAGTCGAGGTCGTGAATTTGGTATCACGGCTTCATACAAGTTCTAGTTTGATGCTCAAATACAGAGCGTGATGCGCTAATGTTTCACGTCGTTATCAACTTATAAAAAAGCGAGTTATCTCGCTTTTTTATTGGCTAAAACCAATTTGGTGTTAATAGCAATTGAGGTACCTTATGCAACGCAGGCACGTTATCAAGGGCTTAGCCGCTAGTTCATTATTAATTGGGGCTGGTGCAATAGCTGCGCCGCTTTGGGCCACAAGTGACAGTCATGCTGATGTCATTGTTATTGGCGCAGGGTTGGCTGGGCTTACCGGTGCGCGTTATTTAAAAGAGCAAGGTTATAATGTGCTGGTTTTAGAAGCGCGCGCGCGAGTTGGCGGGCGCATACTTACTGTTAATACCCATGGTATAAACGCGGAAGCAGGAGGGCTTCAAATTGGTCAAGGGTACGGCATGATGCGCACGTATGCCCAGCAGCTAGGTTTACCGTTGGTGTCTTTGGGGAATTATGCCAAACAAAATACCTTTGTGATAAATGGCCAGCGCATTAGCGCAGCTGAATGGCCTACCCATCCGCAAAATAAGCTCCTCGGCGATGACAAAAAAACCTTACCTTCAAGCTTGTATTATAAAGCGTTGGGGCAGGGGCCAAAGTACGCGTTGCCCTCTGACTGGACGTTAGGGAAATACGCGCCATTAGACATTTCACTTGAGGAGTATTTTCAACAGCAAAACATATCAGTAGAAGCGCTACGCCTGATAAAGGCGAATGTAAATGCCTCGAGCCTGCAACAATTATCTGCCGCCGATGCCTTTTATCGTTTGAGCTTAGCGCGAGTAGGCGCAAGAGGCGCGCAGAAAGTCCAAGGGGGCAATAGCCGCTTCACTCAAGCACTGGCTGATAGCGTGGGAGATGTTGTTCGTACTGATAAGGTGGTAAGCCATATCATAGAAGGCACAGACACAGTCAAGGTGCGTTGTGAAGATGGCAGCGAATATTCAGCTAAACGCTGTATCATCACCAGCCCATTTTCTGCGTTAAAGGAGGTGGCCCTTCACTGCGATATAAGCACCCACAAACGTCGTGCTATAAATGAAGCCGTTTATACGCCTGTAACACAAGTGCATTTCGCTGTTAACAAGCAGGCGGATGTGTCCATGCTAGAAGCGACTAATTTATGGACGGACAACACCTTGGGGCGCGTATTTAGTCAAGTCGATGAGAGTGGTTCTTTAACCTACTTAACAAGCTGGATAAATGGCCCACAAGCAAAGGCCTTGGATAAGCTACCAGCGATTGATGCCATTAATGTTGTTAAAGGGGCACTCAACACCTTTTACCCTGGGCTTAAAGGGAAAATCGAGGTGGTGCACCATCAGTCTTGGGCAAACGAGCGCTTCTCAAGGGGAGCTTATATCCAGTTCGCCCCTGGGCAAGTGCAAACACTTGTTCCTCATATGGCAAGCATTGAGGATAAGTTGCATTTCGCCGGTGAGCACACTGAGTTTATGTACTCTGGTATGGAGTCTGCGATAGTATCGGGTTTGCGAGCGGCACAAGAAGTCAGCGAACGACTTTAAATGTTCTTTATCGTGAAACGGTGCCGATGCTCTATCGACTATTTAGGGAGAACCAGTATGCAAGCTAAAATGAAAACGGTGCTACTCATGCCATTATTAATACTTGGCTTACAAGCATGTAGCCCAGAAGCTAATCTAGAAGATAAAAAACGTGTAGAGGCTGAAGAGGCCGAGCAATATACCCGGGTGATATTTGAATGTGATGGAAACGCTCCTGTGACGGTGCGTTTTTACAACGACAGTGATCGAGCCGTTATGACGCGTAACAACGACGAGATAGAGTTGACTCAGGAACCAAGCGCATCAGGTTTTTCGTATACGAATGGGCCTAACAGTATTCGGGGTAAAGGTGACGATTTAACCGTGCACATCGGTCGTATGGCAGCGATTAACTGCCGGGCGATGTAAAGGGTCGGGCGATGTAAAGGGTCGGGGGATGTGAAGAGCCGGGCGATGTAAAAAGCTCGCTGTTATCACGTTGCAAGTGTGAAGCGGGGGGAGCCAAATACGTTACTAAACGTGTATGAAACTATAAAACACTGGCACAGAGCCAGAGCGTAATACATACTTGAACAGTTGCTCACGTTGGTGCATAGACCGCTCCTTTTGCTAAAGCACCAATACTCAATATCATCTTAGTAGGATAAATTTAATGATTAAAGTCAGTGTGTTATACCCAAACAGTGAAAGTGCTACCTTCGATATGGATTATTACCGCGCTACGCATTTGCCGCTGGTTGCTGAGCTAGTCGGTGATGCCCTTGTGTCGGCCCATGCTGATTTAGGGCTTGGGGGGGGTGCTCCCGGCGAAGCACCTGCGTATATTGCCATGGGGCACTTGGTTTTCGAATCAGTTGAATCATTCCAGCAGGCGTTCGGGCCACATCAAGAGGTGATTTTGGCTGATTTGGTTAACTTCACCAATACCCAGCCAACCGTTCAAATCAGCGATATAGCGCAATAAACATAGCGTTTACGTTAGCCAGCTAGTTAGCCCTGCGTTCTATAGGGCTAGCAGCCTTTTTTTCGCTGCTTCGTATTCAGACGTTAGTTTACTAACAAAATCTTGAGTAGATTGAACTTGTTTGATCGCGTTAATGCCCTGGCCACAGCCCCAGATATCTTTCCACGCTTTCGCTTTTGAATCACTGCCTGAGCCAAAGTCCATCTTCAAAGGATCGCTTTGAGGTAAATTATCCGGATCCATACCTGCAGCCACAATAGATGGCTTTAAGTAATTACCATGAACACCGGTAAATAAATTCGTATACACGATATCGCCTGCTGCGTAGTCAACCAAAGCTTGCTTATAAGCTTGGTCTGCATTGGCTTCTTTAGTCGCGATAAAAGCTGAGCCGATATAGGCCAGATCAGCGCCCATGGCTTGCGCGGCTAATACGTTTTGGCCCGTCGAAATAGCGCCTGACAGCAAAACGGGTCCATCGAACCATTCTCTTACTTCTTGAATAAACGCCATCGGGGAAAGTGTCCCTGCATGACCGCCTGCACCGGCTGCCACGCAGATAAGCCCGTCGGCACCTTTTTCAATTGCCTTTTTGGCAAAACGATTGTCAATCACATCGTGCAAACATATACCACCATAAGAATGAATAGCGTCAAATACCTCTGGTCTTGCCCCTAGTGAGGTGATGACGATGGGCACTTTGTGCTTTACGCATATTTCCACGTCGTGCATTAATCGATCGTTTGAGCTGTGCACTATCTGATTGACTGCGTAAGGGGCGGCTGGGCAGTCGGGATTCGCTTGATTATAAGCATCTAGCTCAGAGTTGATTCTGGTCAGCCAAGTATCTAACATTTCTACAGGGCGCGCGTTTAGAGCAGGGAATGAACCTACAACACCCGCCTTACACTGGCTGATCACGAGTTCTGGCCCTGAAATTATAAATAGTGGCGCACCCACCACGGGGAGGGAGAGTCGGCCTTGCATGATTTTTGGTATAGACACATTATTCTCGATATTTACATTAGGGGGTATTTAGCAAACTAAATAACCGTGATTAAACCGTTTAATAAAGCGACGAAAATTCGATAGGTTGTAAAATAACGTTCTCTTTACCACTTCAACCCGAGATTGGCATACATAAGCGTATTAATGGCGTAATGAAAACGTAAACACATACAACGCGCCAAACGACCAAAATGAGAAGAGGTAGTAAAGCCTCACCTTTCTATAAAGCCACAGTATATCCGCCTTGGGAACGGCAAACGAACGATTGAAATTTATACTAATCCATAGTTAGCGTTTATCACAAAACCAGCTTTCAAAAAAAGGTCAACGCAAAGTCTATTGAGTGAGATTCGTTACGTTATAAACACTCATCATCAGATGAAATTATCCATGATCTTCTGTTTCGATAATAATCGCTCTTGCGCATTAGGTGACACATCCACTTATCAAATGAAACACAGGTAGCTATTTTATGACGAGTAATATTATGCCAAGTAAAGAACAAGCGATTGAAAAGATAAACCAGCATGCCCCTAAGTTCATAAGTTTATTGGGTGGGAAGCTGGTTGATTTTGATGTTGAAAAAGACGCTTGCCGATTTGAATTTAATATTGGGAAAGATTATTGCCACTCAATAGACGTTGTACAGGGCGGTTTTGTTACGGCCATGCTTGATACAGCGATGAGTCATGCGGTGATGGCACTTAATAAAGATATTATCAATATTTCGTCGTTGGAGATCAAAACCACCTATCTGGAGCCAACGCGTGCAGGAAAACTGCGGGTCGAAGGTTGGGCAGTCAGAAAAGGCTATAAAGTGGCCTTTGTCGAAGGGCATATTTATAATGAAAACGACGTACTCACGGCTACGGCGAGTTCAGTAGCCAAGCTATCAAGAGTCGCTAAATAATATTAGTGTAAATGGCTAGGCGTATTCAGGGTTTAATGTGTTCATGGGTTCGCTTTCACTGCAGCACTTTATAGATTAACGTAAATTTGGAACAGTAAATGTCGTCACAAGGCCCCAAAAGACACACTATTGAATTGCACGCAGGCAAGATAAATAGCATCGCTTTGAATGTTTATGAGTGGGAAGGTATCGGTCCGCCATTGCTATTGGTTCACGCCGCGGGGTTTCATGCTCGAGTGTGGGACAAAATCATTAAGGCACTAGGTAATCGGCACGTTTATGCGGTTGATTTGCGCTGTCATGGGTTAAGTGAAAACTCTGCATCGCCCTATAGTTTTCAGTTATTTGGTGATGATCTTATCGGATTAATCGAAACCCTAGATTTGAGCGACATAACAGCCTGCGGTCACTCGATGGGCGGACATGTAGTTTTGCAGGCCGCATGTAAATTGCCTCATAGATTCAAGCGTATTTTGTTATTAGATCCTGTTATTTTTACCCCAGATTCCCCCGACCCAACACAAACCGATCCGGCAAAAAGCCCGATTGCGTCAAGGCGCAACGAATGGGTGTCCGCAGATGAAATGTTTACGCGTTTTAGTAGCCGCCCGCCTTTTAGCGATTGGGATCCTCAAGTGTTGAGAGACTATTGCGACTATGCCCTTGTGCCAAAAAGTACATCAAAGAAAACACCAACAGGTGAACATAAAATCGACAGTGAATTGTGTGAGTTAGCTTGCCCGCCTTTATGCGAGGCTGCGATTTATCAAAGCTCTGGCAACGGTTTGTTGCTTGAGCATTTGTCCTCAATCACCGCCGCAGTAAAAATATTGCGGGTAAAAGAACGCACAAAAGACGACGCACCTTTTGATTTTCGCCCGTCAGCCACTTACAAAGGTTTAGTTGGGCTCATTCCAGGAGCAATCGAGGACTACCTACCCGGGCACACGCATTTCATCCCTATGGAAGACCCATACTTGATTGCCGATGAAATCAAACGCTTAGAGACGTAATAGAATTCTTCTGAAATGCACTTTTTAACAGAGATTTTGTAATGAGCATTAAGCAAATGAAAATTCATTTGGCGAGTTGCTTAAAAGTCGTTAGAGTGCTTCTTTACTGACGCTTTAGACTGGAATCATTAACCATGCCTGATGGGCAAAGCCTTCGCTCAATGTCACTTTCACCATCACTTTCACCATCACTCTCACCACCGCTCTCACCATTTGGCGTTTATCAGTCTCAACTGGGCAAAACCTTGATTGAAGACGCTAGCCAGCGTGAAGCGATAGAGGCGCTTGATGGTCTTTATCATCAACTTATGGAGCGAAACCTTTGCGAGGCTGCACAGGTAAAGGGGCTTTATTTATGGGGAGATGTGGGCCGAGGTAAGACGTTTCTGATGGACTTGTTTTACGATTGCTTACCGCAAGATGGAAAATTGCGCCTGCATTTTCATCGCTTTATGGCGCGGATACATCAGTCACTTAATGAGCACAGCGGTCAGCCGAATCCTCTAGTCAGCGTAGCAAAAGCGCTCGCTCAAGAACTGGGTAATGAGCGTCGCGTATTATGTTTCGATGAATTTTTTGTATCAGATATCGGCGATGCCATGCTGTTATCTGGCTTGTTCGAATGCTTATTTAGAGAAGGTGTGGTGCTGGTTGCGACATCGAATATACCGATTGAACGCTTATATGAAAATGGCTTAGCGCGACATAAATTTTTGCCCTGTATCGCACTGTTGCAGCAACATACCAATATGTTGCATCTTTGCGGCGAGCAAGATCATCGTTTACATCATTTATACACGTCCCTAAGTGAGGCGGATTTAGGTAGCTTGTCCACGTATGTTGGCGTTTCAGAAAATATGAATTTCCCCGCTGTGTTTGCTCAGTTGACTCAGGAGGTGGATAGCACACAAGTGACAAACGCCACGATAGAAATTTGCCATCGTGATATTCCCGTGCGCAAGGCGACCAACATGAAAACCGCTAGCAATGTTGCTTGGTTTGAATTTAGTGCACTGTGCGAAGGGCCGCGCTCTCAGCTCGATTATATGGAAATTGCATCGCATTTTAAGACGGTGATGATCAGCGAGGTTCCTCAATTAGGGGCAAGGGTCAGAGGCTGGATAAAAGCCAGAGGCACGGAAGATGGTGTTGGGGATAATCAAGCGACCGTTACGGGGGAGCGAGTCTTGTCATACTCAGAGAATGATGACAAAGCGCGGCGCTTTATTAGTCTTATCGATGAGCTTTACGACCAAAATGTTAGGCTTTACCTAAGTTGTGATGTACCGCTCGATGAGCTGTATCTAGACGGCGCTTTGACTTTCGAGTTTCGCAGAACGTATAGCCGTCTGATTGAAATGAGTCGAGGGACGAGTAAACAGTAGGCACAAAATGATAAGGCCACCCACTGGCAAGATGCACCTGTGAAATGGTTTGGTGAAAGAAGCAGGGGAGGCCCTTAGTGAGCAATGACTTTATTACGACCTGTTTCCTTAGCTTTATATAGTCTTTCATCCGCCAGTTTGTAAATCTGGTTCAACGTCTGACCATCTTCAGGCCAGTGTGAAACGCCAATACTCACGCTGATTTTCATGTCCTTACTATTAATCAATATGTCTTTTTCTACGACTAAGCGGATACGTTCAGCAATATTTTTAGCCTGCTGCTCGCTGGTGTCTGGGATAAGCATACAAAATTCTTCACCCCCTAGGCGAAAAGCCCAGTCATTTAAGCGACGTGTTTCATTGATAAGCCGAGCTACCTCAATTAGCACCTTATCACCAATATCATGGCCGTATTCGTCGTTGACCTTTTTAAAGTGGTCTAAATCAATGAGTAACATTGACACTGTTTGTTGTTGTTCCGGGAGACTTTCACACAGCATCTCGAAGCTGGAATCGAGCAACAGCCGGTTATTTAAACCTGTTAACGGGTCCACCGATGCCATTTGCTGCAATCGTTTAACCATTGCTGCTCTTTTTGATTCATAGGTGTACGACAAGGCCCAAATAGCCGATAGACATAAGCTGATGTTCACCACCGATATCAGAGGTATCTCACTTGATTCAAAGGACAAAGCCCTACAAAGAATAGCCACGCCAGCAATGACATACACACAGGTAAACACGTTGCCTAGGGTGATGCCAAGCAGAAGGTAAGAAAGGACTGGGATTAAGAACAGCCAAGTATAAAGGGCCGCTTTAAATGCGACGGTGAATATACCAATCAAAATAACCGTATAAACGGCAAATAGAAACAAGGACGACCAAAGTGTTAGATTGGGGGTTTTCTTGTGAATGGCGAGTAGCCCTACAGAAAACAAAACAACCGCCAATTCAATTAACGCATACACTTTGAACCCGTTGAGCCAATTGTTAACAACAAAAATGGAGCCCGCGAAAATGATGATGCACAGGACAACCTTCAGCACAGTTCGTCGATAGTCCAGCTCGTTTGCCCATAAACTCGGTCTAAACATTTACCTAAATATTCCTTGTCTTAACAATAAGTGAAATTGCTTTGCCTTTATCTGGAACTGCACTACCTGTGTAATAAAATACACTAAGCAATGCTATTACTTCATTATACACACCCATTGTACGTATATTTGAGTTGAATGAGATTCAACTAAAGACTAAGGGCTGGTTATCTGTCGGGGCAACGCTGTAGCAGAGAACTTTGCATGTTGATCCGTGCTAAAGGGTAACGC
Source organism: Paraglaciecola sp. QJM3NY_14 (assembly GCF_056173245.1). Lineage (NCBI taxonomy): Bacteria > Pseudomonadati > Pseudomonadota > Gammaproteobacteria > Alteromonadales > Alteromonadaceae > Paraglaciecola > Paraglaciecola sp. QJM3NY_14. The sequence continues at coordinate 3,239,902 of NZ_CM149664.1, read as the reverse complement.
GCATCACGAAAAAGCATATTCTAGTCTTTTCCCCATTAATGCATTTTTAACATCATGTACTAGGCTCATTTTTAGACTGAGTCAATTTTGACGTTTGTACTTCTCAGCCTTTTATTCACCCTTCTTTTGAAAAGGAACACAACATGGATGTACAAAATCTTACGGTTGGTCCTATTACCGGTCACACTTCACATCATTTGGTTAGAATTTTTGGGCGGGCTGAATTGTCTATTTATGATGGTAGTCCGCGTAAGGCTCACGGTGTCATTCAATATCGAAAAGCGGGTAAGTCGGCGTTCAGTCCCCCTTTGTATTTTAAAATGAACCCGAATTTCGACCTAACGGGTGTGGTGGTGTTAACCGAGTTAGAAGAAAATACGGCCTATGAATATCAGGTAGGTTGGTTTTATTCCGAGGTAGATTCTAGCGAAATCAATGTCGACAACGTGCTGAATTGGAAGCATATCGATATCAACCATATGAGAACCGCATCATCAGATGTGACGCAAGCAAGAACCATTGTGTTTGGCTCCTGTCGGTATGTTTTACGATTGTTCGGCGGACTGTGGTGGGATGATCGCAGTGATAGAACCTTCAAATCCATTTTAGAGCACACAAAAGACCATAATCAGGTTGATCAGCTCATCATGTGCGGTGATCAAATCTACGCGGATGACTTGAACGTCATTTGCGCCGATGATTCCCTAGACGAATACAATAAGCGTTATCGCAAAGTCTTTACGTCTAAATATTTGCGCAGGTTAATGTCGTGTACTCCAACGTATATGACCCTAGATGACCATGAAATTGAAGATAATTGGCCGCAATCTGCTAACGCCAAAGACTGGGTGACAAAATTTCCAGCCGCTATTCATGCATACTCGACGTATCAGGCCAGTCATAGTCCGCTCTTTGATTTGAACGGTAGCCGTATCACAGGTGCACCGACGCATCTTTGGTACACATACAGTGATGGCTGCTGTGATGTGTTCGTATGTGACACTAGAACAGAGCGCCACCTAACAGAAGGGGCCCAAGAAATGTTAGGGCCGATGCAGATGGCGGCCTTAAAAACGTGGTTAAGCGATGGCAGTGAACGGGTGAAAATAATTGTGTCCAGTGTGCCGCCCTATGAATCCGAGTCGTCAGTGGTTTCATCTGCGCTATTTTGGCCTTACCCGCACCCTAACAGGAGAAGCTTTAAACTTAGAGGAACGATTGATACGCTAACAAGCAGTACCTACAAGGTTAAAAAATCCAGTGATGTTTTCCCGACGGATGCCTTTACAAAACTTCGGGTTACTCCCGGCGGTTTAAGAGTGGAATTTTATACTAGGAAAGGAGACAAGCTTGGGAGTAAGCATTATAAATATTAATCACACAATACGAAAACGGAGCCAAGGGGCTCCGTTTTACTGTCTATGATCATCAGGATAGCGAGTTAGTTTCAAACGCGTCAACTTTCAAACGAACCAACTTTCAAAACGCACCAACTTTCAACCGCACCAAGCCTTGATGTTAGAAGCGATATGTCATGTCTATTCCCACTTGTCGACCTCGTCGAGCGGCACTGAAAAATGCTCGCGGTGAGCCATTATCAGCCCCGTCAGGCGCAGTGTTAAGGGATGAAAAGGTAAAGTAAGGAATGCCTAACCAGCGAGATGTTAGAATGGGAGCATCTTCATCTGTTAGGTTTCTAGCGTATAAACTTATCCGCCAGTTTTCAGCATTTACACCCATTCGGGCGCCCATAATGATAGCGCTGGGCACATAGGCTAAGTTATGCACTTGCACATATTTTTTGGACTCATAGCTGGCATCGATATTAAAGAAGGCTTCGAGTTCGCCGGTAATGGGCGTGATGTATTCTAAAAATGCACTGGCTTGATGCTTCGAACTGAGAGGGAACGCGTTGCCATCGATAGAGCAACTAGCGGGCGTGGTAATACCAAAATCGTCTCTAAAATCGGTACCCGTAGTCGTGCCAGGTGTTAACACTCCGCCGCCGCTGGTCAATGACCACTGAAAGTCGTCACAACCTTTGGTAAATTTGGTGTCCGCTAATGCATAGGTAAACCGCCCTGATAAGTTATCGGTAAACTGGGCGTTAATATCCAGCTCTATACCAAATACTTTACCTTCGCCTTGGTTTGTGGCGACAGAGGTGATATTGCCTGATGGTACATTCAGCGGTGTCGTCAATTGCACGTCGCTTACATCGTTGTAAAACATAGAAACCGTGGCATATACCTTGTTCAAGGCGCTGCTTTTTATACCGAGCTCGTAAGTGGTAATTTCTTCTTGCTCGTAGGTGGGTTTGCCCGTGTCGGCGCCAGCTGAGCCATTAATGCCGCCAGGTTTAACGCCTTGGGCGACGATGCCGTAAAATATGGTGTCGCTGTCATAACGGTAATTGAGGGTGGCTCTGGGGGTAAAGTTGTTCCAATTGCCATCCGCATCAAACGTCATTAGGCCATCTGGGGCAAACTCAGTCACCGTTTTTTCTTCTTCGGCCCAGCGAGCTTCAAGTGTACCGTCAAGCTTATCGTTAAATTCATAATCAACAGAGGCATAAACGGCCTTGTTGGTGACCGTACTGTTGTCTTGGAAAATACCGACTTTGGTGTCTTCAAAGGTCAGATCAAAACTATCTCGGTCTTGCTCATAGTAAAAAGCACCCGCCATCCACTGGAGTTTTCCTTCAGGCGATTGCAAGGTGAACTCGAGCGTTTTATCTTTGGTTTCTTGGCGTGACGTATTGGCAAAGAAGGCCTCTTGTCCCGGTGCAAAGGTATAATTTACCGATGAATTATCGCCATCAGAGCCCGTACTGACGTCGTCATCGCGATAACCCAGTGCTAACGACATGCTATAGCCTGCATCGATTTCATAATCCATTGCCAAACTCGAAATAATCAGATCTCGACCGACGCCATCAAAGGCGGTTCCATCTGCAGTATCGTAAGGCGTGCCGAAAAACGTTGAGCCAGAAGGTAGAAAGCTACTAACCGGAACACCCGGCACCTCGTTTGGTATACCGTCGGCATCCGCTTTATCGTTAAGGGCAATGGGCTGGTTTTTAATCTCGCCACAGAAGTATTGAAAGTTATTGTCAGAGCCAGAGGCAGCCCAAGAGGCCAAAGAGCGGTAGCCAGGTGCGCAGTTGTTTTCGCTGGTGGGGGTTAGGAAAAACGGCCGTGTTTCATCTCTGTCTTCTTGGCTTTGAAATCGAAAGCGCACACCGAGTTTGTCAGAGGGGGCCGCATCTAAAACAACGCTAACTGAACGCGTGTCTTCGCCACCCACTATGTCATCGGTGACGATATTGCGCCAATTATCATCACCGTCAACTTGGTAATCTCGCAGACTTAAGCTGGCTGCTAACCAATCATTTAACGGGCCGCTGATATACGCAGAAGCTGTGCGCTGTGCATCCTGCGCCAAGTTCAATTTTACGTTGCCGGTAAAGTCACCGTGATCAGGGCCTTTGGTGATGAAATTAATTGCTCCTGAATAAGAATTTCGCCCGTACAAAGCACTTTGCGGGCCTTTCACCACTTCAACTCGGGCAACGTCTGACATATCTAAGCTCTGTACATCACCAGAATAGTAGTTGCCGTCAATAAAGTAAGCCGCGCCTGACTCAACCCCAAACTGTATACCAGCGAGTACGTTGCCCATACCGCGAATAACCGGGCGTTCCGTGGCACGACCAAAGGCTTTAGAGAAGCTCAACCCAGATGAAAAGCGTGCAATATCATCGATGCTTTGAAAGCCTTGTTGCTCGATCATGGTGTCAGAAAACGCGGAAACGGCCACAGGAATACGGTTTAATGACTCGACTTTTTTACGTGAGGTGACTTCAATGATTTCCAGCGCATCGTCGTTTACGGGCACAGCCGGTGCTTCTTGAGCTAGGGTAATCAATGGTTGCGTCATCAAAATCGATGCAATCGCCAGCGGGAGCTTTTTTATTATTAGTGTCATTGGCATTCCTGTTGAGTGTGGGTATGTGCGAACAAATTATTGCTTTATCGGTATTGGCAATCTAGCACTGCTAACTCAGGGGCGGTTTGATAAAAATCAACAATCTTAATCTGCTTAAATAACTGGTTGTGCAGTAAAAGAGTCATTCGTTTTATATTGATGAATGAAATAAAAAAACAGCCAATAACAAGGGGTTATTAGCTGCTTTGTAGAATTTTATTATTCTTTTTTTATAGCGGACTAACTTAGTCGCTGGCTTTAGCTGGGGCGTCGAGCAATTGATTTACTTCTATCCAATAACCATCTGGATCGCGGATCATAGACACCATGACGGCGATTTTGCCACCGTCTGCTCTAGGATATTCAACATGGTGAGGCGCCTCAATAACGGCTACCTTGGGGGATTGCTCAACGCTTTTCCATCGAGTGTCTAGGTCTGATACATTCATCACCATAATAGGGTCACCGGGGACCGGCTCATCGAACTTCTCTTGGCGCTGGGGCTTTTCAGGGTATATGTATTGCAGTAAACCTAGTGCACCAATGAAGGTGTCGTTCGCTTGCATCAGCACCAAACGGCGCTTACGGGTTTCGCCGTTTTCCATGGGGCTATTAATCATCTGATCGTAAATCACGTTTAAACCAAGCGCATCGCGATATAATTGCAACGACGTGTCGATGTCATTAACGAGAAAGGTTGTGCGGCGAATATCGACTGAAATACGGTCTTCGTCGCTTACAGGGGCGGCAATACTTTGAATACAGGGCAGGGCACACAGTACGACTGCAAATAAAGAGGATCTGATTTTCATGTTTGGTTTTCCATTTTTATCGTTACCGACGTTGTTGATGCTTGCTTCGCTTAAAAACAGATAACAATATCTACGCCATCTAAAAATGGCGCATTGATAATGATCAACTGTGCTGCTTTGTACTGCTGATGGACAAATTAATCAGCGTAGGAAATCAGCTTTTCGCTGTTGGTAACGGTGATTTGGTAGTTGCTTTCGATAGAGATTAACCCGTCTTTTTTCAATTTACTGAACCCGCGGCTAGCGGTCTCTAAACTCATGCCTAGGTAATCAGCAATATCTTGTCGGCTCATGGGCAATAAAAAGCGATGTGTACCACGGCCCAGCCTATGTTCCATATCTAATAGAAAGTGAGCTAAGCGCTGGTGAGCAGATTTTTGCCCCATGATAAACAGTTGATCCAAAATCAGTGACAAGATATGCCCAGTAACGTCGTGATAACGTTTGGCTACCGCAGGGTATTTATCGAAAATATCTTGCATTAACTTACGGCTAATGCGGATGACCACGCAGTTAGTTAGTGCTTTTGCGCTAAAGCTATAACTGACATTTTCAGATAATCCAGCGAGATTACCTGTGAACAGAAAGGCAAATACTTGGCGTGAACCTGACGCGGTAGAGCGTTCAAGCATCAATGAGCCAGACTCAGGAATGTATACGTATTCTGGTGCGTCTTTTTCTCGAAACACGTATTCGCCTTGCGCGAAAGACACTTCTTCTGCATCTTCGGCTAGCTCATCAATGAAGGCATTGGCCCCTTCAACTTCTTTAAAATGGCTTCCGAAACATGAGGTAAGGGAAGTTTTAATGACTACTTTATTGATATCGAGTGACATGAATTCAGCCTATTTTATTATTATATTAACGCGCCTGATAAAACTCGATCCATGTTTGGTCTGGCGTTCTAATTGCCAGCATATCCACTGTTCCATATGGAGGTAAATTCAGCGTCGCCTGAGATACAATTTGCACTTCATTTTCGAGCAAATACCCTTTGAGTGCAGGTAAATTGTCTACTGGAAAACGCAGGGTGACAATGCCTAAATTCGGTGGCGCGGCTTTGGCGCTAACATTTTTACCCATAGCACCGTGAAACTGCAGCAATTCAACTGACCCTTCGTTTCGTTTTTGTGGATGCAAAATGTACACTGAACGGGGAATTTCTGTGGTTAGGTTATAGGGTAGTCCCAGCACATTTGGTCCCGCATCTTTACTGGCCCCTTTGTGCTCTAAATACACTTGAAAGCCAAGTACATCGCGGTAAAACGCTAAAGACTTGTCTATGTTATCGACGACTTGGGTGGAATTAAACACTCGGCTCATGTGCTTTACGTTTGGCCAGCCTTCTAGCGTGGGTTTGATGCGTTCGATCATCGCAAAACTGATGCCGTCAAAACCAGTTGCTATCCACTCAGTGACTTCATAAGGACCAAAGGTAAATGAGACGGGGTCGCTTGTGCCGCGCCAGCCAGCATCTTGCAACTGTTGACGTTTAGTTGCCATATCAGCCACTCGCACGTTAACGTCAAATATGCCACCAACATCCCACGACTGGGTGTTTGCCCGAATAATCTCTTGCGCTACGTTGTCAATTTGAATTAAACGCACGTAACCACGTTGCTCACCTTTGTTGGCCAGCAGTACTTGCTTTAGGCGTGCCTGCTCAGGTAGTTGCCATAACTGCTTTAGCTCTGGCGCGACGTCTTCTGTAGAGCGTACTTCCCAACCTGCATATTGTTGGTAAAACAGGCTACTTCTTTCGACGTCAGAGACGATAAAAACGGTTTCGGTAAATCCGTTAAGTGTGAAGTCTTTTGCGTGAGCAAAAGGTACGATCAACAAGGACACCAGAAAGGAGCACAGCAAAGAACCCAGTAATATAGATGTCAGTTTGAAGGCGCGCATTAGGGTTGCACCTCAAACACTTCAATTAAAAAGCCGTTGGGGGCACGTAACGTGGCAACCATGGATTCGCCCACAAGCGGATCGTTAACCCGTTCAGGCTGACTGACTATCATTGCGCCGTGTGCGTCGGCATTATCCATGACCTGTTGTATCGAGCGTACAGGGAAGCTCCACATGCCTAAGCCAATATTCGGTAAGCTAGGTGCATTTTTGGGTTTGATCGGTTCAACGTTGTGAAAATCCACAAACAGCATGTGGCCCGTCGTCGCGCCTTTACTGTATACAATGGCGAATCTGAACTCGGTGCCATTGGGCAGATTCATTGCCCCTTTGTCACCAGCGGATTTGAATACCCTGTCTGAGCGAATTTCAAGGCCAAGTACGTCCGTGTAAAAGGTAAGCTGTGATGCTGAATCTGTGATCACTTGTGCCGAATAGGCAGGCCCACCTTTGCCGTTTGCGTCTGTTGGGCCCAATTGCGCCATACCATTGCCACGGGTGATAGCGACTCCATGATTAAAATCTGGGGCATTAAAAATGGTTTCGTCTATTTGGTAGGTACTACCATCCGCGCGTGGGATAGGGTAGCTTTCAAGCGTATTGAGTGCCCCAAAACCTATGGTACGAATGTGTCTATCCAGCGCAATGGTATCCGTATTGGGAAAGCCCAAAGAGAAAGGCCCTAGCTCTCTGGAGTTCCAACTATCATGGATGGTCGGCATGGGCTTACTCAGCACAAGAAGACGAATTTGTATGGCGCTGTCTACCCCTTTTCGATATAAGCGATAAGTCTGCCAACTTAGATCGTCTGGCATTTGCCATAGTGCACGGTGTGTTTTTTCCAGAGCAGGACTTATTTTTAAAGGCCCTTCAACCTGCATGCCCATACCATCACGGTAAAACAATAGGCTTTGTTCCAACGATACAGTGGCAATCGTCACGGTATGTAGTGGCATTGCAAGGGCGTCTTGCACACTACTTTTGGGCGCTAATGCATCGTTTGAATCTGCATAGGCATGTTTGGCAAGAGTGAAGCTCGCTAACAGTGCGCCCATGATTAAAATCAAAAATTGTTTATTCAATTTCAAACTCATTAAAATTTGTCCGTACAAATATTCGTGTTGATAAATCATATACAAGTACCGAATAAAAGGTAACTGCACATTTGTATTCCTGATTTGATGGTGCTTGGCGACTATCGCATTGCCAAAATTGAGCATTATTTGAGGCGCAGTCAGTATTGATTCGAAGGTGCTAAACCTTGCCACATATAGGTTTTGATTGAGGTTACAAACAAGCGATGGGGAGTAAAAACAAGCGTAAAAGAAATGCGTAAAACGCGCTAAAATTTGGGCAAAGCGTGTCTTAGATGAATTGATAAAGATCAATTAGCTCGATAAAAAGTACACGTGTTTGCGACTTAGAAGCCGTGTGAATTGCAAAAGTATGGCGTTTGAAAGCTAGGTAATAGCATATTACGCGCTCAAATTACGCGCTCAAACTACGCGCTCAAATAGCGTGTTTAAAAAAATGCTTAAAGAACTGCTTAAAGGAGCGTAAGGGGATGAAGATAGCCGTGGACACATTAACCTGTGATGGGGTGCGAGGTTTGCTAGAAGAGCATTTAGCAGATATGTACGCCACATCGCCACCCGAAAGCGTGCATGCATTAGATATGCAGGCGCTTAAACATGAATCGATCACGTTTTGGTCAGCTCGCGAGAACGACAAGGTGTTAGGTTGCATCGCATTAAAGTCGTTGTCGGGCACCCATGGCGAAATTAAATCCATGCGCAGCGCTCATGATGCCCGTAAACGTGGCGTTGGAGCAGCGTTGCTACAGCATTTGATTCACCATGCCAAGCAAAGTGGGTTATGCCGCCTAAGCTTAGAAACCGGCACCATGAGTTACTTCGAACCCGCTAAAAACCTGTATCGTAGGTTCGGCTTTGTTGATTGTGGGCCGTTTTCTAATTACCCGCTTGACCCGAATAGTTGCTTTATGACCTTGAGGTTAGATGACTTGCCGATTTAGCAATTAAATTCATGTTCAGTTGTGCACATGAATGAATAAAAAAGGCGACGATTAACCGCTTCGCCACCTTTACCGGGAACTTGAGCCACTTTTATGTTCAGTAGCGACCAGACGCTTGGTACATTTGCATTTTCGAGGGGCGAGGACGTTTGCGATGAGGCGCATATGCGCCTCTCACACGATCGAAATCATCTGGCGTACGAAAACTCGGGATAAAGTCGTTACTTGATGTTATCCACTTATCTAAAATTGCACTGTGATGCGCAAGCACACTAAGGTAGTTTTCGTCAGTGGCAAGGTTTGTCAGCTCGAACGGGTCGTTGATCAAATCATATAATTCTTCTTTGGGTCTTGGGGCCAGAAACGGTCTAGCTTGGTTTGGCGTTAATGCACCTTGCTCGAATAATCGGCTCAGCTCCCACCATGTTTTGTGGTAAACCGTGTCCGCACTCGGTGTGGCAGGTAAATCGTAGTAGTTGTTGCGAATGTACCGATACTGCTCGGTGCGCACGGAACGGCCATGATCTTCGAAGTCGTGCCAGTTACGCTCTGAAATTGCATACTCTCGAAATGGCTTTTCAGGGGCTTCGAATAATTCAGTCAGACTTTTACCTTCAAAGGTATTTGGGATATTTGTGTTGGCTAAATCTGCAAACGTAGGGGCTAAATCTATGCTACTGATAATACTTTGACTAACGCTGCCTTTAGGGATCCCATTTGGCCAATAGGCAATAAATGGGGTTTTAACACCTGAGTCGTACAGCGTGGTTTTGTCTCTGGCAAAGGGACGACCATTATCCGCCACAAATATGATCAAGGTATTCTCTGCTACGCCTTGTTGTTCAAGAGTATTGACGACCTTGCCAACGTGTTCGTCTAAGCGGGAAATCTCGTCGTAATAGGCGGCGAAATCATTCATGTAAAGTTCGGTCGCTGGGTAATAAGGCGGTAAGCGCACATCGTCTTGAGTATGTTTATGGGGGTATTCACCTTGATAAAACGGACGATGTGAATCCCATGAGGCGAACCATAAGAAAAACGGTTTGTCTTTTGGGCGTTTCTCTAACAGCGGCACCCACTGTGCGCTACCTGAGGGCTCATCAATGCCATATCTAGACTCTACCACTTCATCAAATCGTTGCTTGGTGTCTTCGCCTAGGTGCCACTTTCCAGCGGCTGCTGTCCAATAGCCAGCGTCACGTAACGTTTGTGAAACAGTGACTTGTTCTTTCGGCAAAGGCCAGTGAAGCTGCTCTGCATCGGTGTTGTGAGGGTAGCGGCCAGTGATCATACTTGCGCGGCTAGGGCTGCACGAACTTGCCGTCAAGAATGCGTTATCAAAGCGCATACCGCCCTTGGCGAGCTTATCTAGGTTGGGGGTTTTTACCCCAGTGTGACCGTAGGCCCCAAGATCGTCCCAATTTAAATCATCTGCAATGATCAATATTATGTTGGGGCGTTGTTTTGCAACCACATGAGGAGCAAGCAACAGCGCACTCAATGTCAAAATGGTTTGCGCCACCATTTTAAAGTGCCTATAGAGTGTAAATTTAAACATATCAAATTCCCTGTACCACGTGTAATCAATGTAAGAGGGCGATGATTAGCCCTCTGTTTATATAATACCAGCGCTAAAATTTAGCACTGACACCTATGTTGTACCTTGCACCAAACTGCTCTGCACTGATGAGTTGATCGGCAAAGCGGCCATGTCTGCGGGTAGTTTCTTCAGTGATATTTAATCCCTCGACGAACACCGACAGATTTTCATTAATGTCATAGCTGACATTAATATCCCACTGGCCATACGCTTCAACGAAGTTTGGCTCCCCTTGACGCTGCGGTTGGTAGAGCGCCAATAAGAAATCATCCCGCCAGTTGTAAGCAATACGTGCCTGAAAGCCGTCTTTTTCATAGAATGCGATAAGGTTTGCTGAATCGCTCAATCCGGTTAACGCAAAGGTGCTGTTAACGTCATACACATCGTATTCAACGTTTCCATCGACAAAGGTCATGTTGGCCACTGTACCAAATCCGCTTTCACCAAAAATGTGTTGTAGATTGAGCTCCCAACCATCTACTTCGGCATCATTTAAATTATCGGGCGATGAGATTAAAAAGGTAATTTCTGGATCGTCAGGGGTAGAGAAACACGCGGGGTTGCCGCCGACTACTTCATCTGGGCAACCTGGGCGAGGAATGATACTCGGATCGGTAAGAGGGTTGCCGTTCACATCAGGCATCGTGCCTTCTCGAGTAGTAATACCGATAAAGTTTTCAACGTACTTTTTGAAGAAACCTACTGATGCGTAGCTACCATTGCCATAATACCACTCTAGCGATAAATCGATGTTCTTTGATTCAAGAGGCAGTAATCCAGGATTGCCAATTGAGGCGCTGTAAGGACCGTCAGGTCTTGCATCTATGGTTGTTGAGGGAAACAATGATGATAAATCAGGGCGGCTCAAGGTGGTGCTATATGATACGCGACCGACTAAGTCGTCAGTAAACTCGATGTTGAAATCCATATTTGGCAATAATCGTGTATAGCTGCCTTCAAGACGAATATTGGTCGGCTCGTCGGTAAACACTTCGCCAAAACGCCCTGCTGTATTAACGTAGTTTAAAGATTTAATGCCCCGTTGAAGAGATGTTGATGTGACATCTGTGTCTTCCCAGCGTAGGCCTGCATTGAACTTAATCGGCATCTGATTGAATTCTGTTTCAAAATCAAAGGATAAATAAACGGCGAAGGTTTCTTCATTTACACCGTTGTATACAGGGTCTTCTTGAAAGTAAAAACCTTGATCTTTCACCAGTTGCAAAGCGTCTTGAGCGCTGTAACTCGATAGCAAAGGAAAGAAGTTACTGTTGCCACCTATGTCTTTGCCAAAGCCATTGCTGCTATTGAACTGTAAATCCAAAGTAGAAATATCAAGCGGCACGAAGGCGATGGTTCGCTTGGCATAGGTGTCTATTGTGTAATCGGTATTGGCCACTCCGAAATTGATTTTGTTTAACGCGCCGCTATAGGCATTGAGCCATTGTCCATGTAACTGTGCTTGCTTGATGTTGTTTTCAATTTCGTATCCGCGGGTTTGAAACAAATCAAATTGAATGTTCTGGCTGGCGTAAGGGTCTTGACCGGGTAAATCGGCTGCATCGAAGAATATATCTGGTCGACCATTTGGGTGAGTCGTAATGCTCACATCTACGCCGCCACGGTCGGCAATACCATCGCCATTGGTATCGTTCACACGTGGGTTTTTCAGGTTCATGATGGTTTCTGAGTCGCGCCCATCTGGCTGCGAATGTGACGTTGAGTCATGGTAATCGAAATTAAAACTTAGGTTTTCCGTGGCTTGATACTCAAGGTTCAAGCCGATTGAATCATTTTCAGTATTAAAGTAGTTGTGATACGACCAAAAATTCAACTCATCGTCATTTCTAAACGGATTAGTGACTGTGCCGTTAGCATCTGCGTCACCTCCTGTATCACCGTCAAACCAAAAGCTGGTGCGATTAATGTTCGAGGTTTCTTCAAATCGTGAAAGGGTGTAGTCCAATGTTGCAACTAAGGTGTCGCTTGGTGCCATTTGCAGCACCAATTGCGCATTTTGCCGCTCTCTGTGGTTATCGTGGGTATCCACACTGATGGACAATGGTGCCCAGTGTGTGCGACTTGGATTTAGATTTGTATCTATACCACTTTTATCAACGTTAGAACCTCGTTCAGGCACCCAGCCAGGTGTGCCGACACGTTCCTTACGACTGTCACGCTCAGCGTGTGATAGAGACAACAGCACACCGACTTTACCGTCTGCAAATTGCTGGCTCACCATACCTGACACCTCGGGTGTAACGCTATCGCCCACTTCGACACTGGTATCCACTACGCCTTTGACCGTTGCCACGGCTTTGAAGCCATCATAATCAAAAGGTTTCGCGGTTTTTATATTAATAGTAGAGCCGATGCCACCAGAGGAAATGTTCGCCTTACCAGTTTTGTATACCTCTACACCTGACACACTCTCTGCGGCAATTTCACGAAAATTAAAGCTGCGATCAATTCCGTCTTCTAACAAAGTGGATGATGTGGGCATTTGACGATTGTTAAGGGTGACTAAATTAAAGCTAGGTCCAAAGCCGCGCACCGTGACTTGATTCCCCTCGTTGTTGGAGCGGTCAATTGACACACCGGTAATACGTTGCAGCGATTCAGCCAAATTGGTATCAGGGAATTTACCTATATCTTGTGCAGTAATCGCATCAACGACCCCATCTGAATCACGTTTTATATTTGCTGCGCTAACCAATGCACCTCTGACGCCTTTCACATTGATAACTTCTACTTCTTGGTCGTCCGCTTGTTGAGCGTAAACAGGTGAAGTGGTGTGCAAACTTATTAGTGCAAACGCCACGGCACTGGCAAGTTTGGTATGGGTAAAACTATGTGTAAAGTGTTTCATGCGTTTCTACCTTATTGTCCGTATTGTATCTGAGTACCATTTTGGTATTTCATGAGTCAGCTTGATTTCGCTTGTCTCGCTTACTCATTGGAATCGAAGTTCAGCTGTCTTTGTCGATTTATGTACTAATTTTTGGAAGAAATACCACTCATTGCAACAATTAATTGTTAACAATCACGGTGGATAATTGCACATTGTTTTAACAAGCTCAATACAATTTGTTGAATTTTTATGTGCTAAATAAAAAGAATTATGTGTAATTTGTTTTTGTGGGGGGCTATTTAACGTGATTAAGTTTCTTTAAATCTTTGCTAAATGGTGAATTATTGACTGGAGTGGGTATTAAGCATTTATAAAAAATCGAGATGTTAAACGTTTAGGTAGCGCGCTAAGATAAGAGTATATTAAGCGTTAATAATATCCCGGGACCCGAAAATAACGCGTTATGTGCAAGAGCACAGAAGACAGCGGCGAGCGCCAGAAAGAGATAAGCCCCGTTACCACATCAGACACAATAGAGCCAAATGAACAAAAATAGTTTGTCACCAAAACACGTGTTAACTTCCCCCTTGCTCACAGATCAGGCCGGTGTTTACGCCAACATTTTAAGCGACATTATCAATGCGGTTTTCGTCAGTGGTGAACGTTTAGTGACAACGCAATTGGCCCAACGTTATAGCACCAGTATCAACCCAGTTAGAGAGGCATTAAAGCAATTGCAAGGAGAGGGGTTTGTTAACGTCGCGCCAAACTCAGGTGCCAGTGTCTCAACTTTCACCGCAAGTGATACACGCGATGTATTTGAGGTGCTGCAACTGCTCGACCCCTACCTAATGGAGTGGTTTGTTGAGGAGCATATTGATGAGCAGCGTCATGAACTTGAAAATGTTTTATTTGAAATGGAAAAGCTTACGTCGCTTGCTGAGCCACCTCATGGTGTGTTTCGACATTTAGACACGCAGTTTCATTGGCTTATGTATAAAGACCATTACAATAAGAATGCAGTGGAAATCTGGCGACGTAATAGGCTCATTTTACATGTTGCCCATGGCAGCCTGACATTGAGCTCTCGGCGTATTGAACAAAGTATTGCTGAGCATAAAGCATTGCTTCAGGCTCTCGAAGAAAGAGAGGTAGCAAAAACCTTAAAAATGTTGAAAGCGCATATCGCCAGCAGTGGCCGATATTGGTCTCGATACCAAGTACGTTAACTTTTTTCAATCAATAAAAAAGTCGCTCAGCGTGCGGGCTGTGCGACTTTTTAATTAAGCTGAGGGGCTTCACAACTAAAGGTAAAATATTTATCAGTAAAAACTGAACCTTTATAGTGTAGACCAATGCTTGTCGTCTAGGCCAATAGCGTAGACATGGCTTTGTACCCTTGCTGGATAGTTTTCAATTTGTCGTCTGTTTTATCGCGTTCAACAAATCTGTGTTGAACACCAGAAAGCGCAGATTGGGCGAAGATAGGCGCAAAGTCTATCGTTCCTGTGCCCACATCGGCAAAGTTTCCTGCCTCATCCATATCTTTTACATGCCATAGTTTAAAGCGCCCTGGGTGTTGCTTAAAGTAGGCGAGGGGATCTTGTTTGGCTTTAAACATCCAAAATAAATCCATTTCCATAGCCATTAAATTTTTATCCGTTTCGTTAAGCAGTACATCGTACGGTAACTGACCGTCACGCATTTCAAACTCGAAAGCGTGATTATGATAAGCCAGTTGTAAGCCCGTTTTGTTACATGCCTCGCCGATCACGTTGCAACGCTCAGCGAGCTTTTTGTACACGTCTATGCCCGTGCCTCTTTGTTCTTCGGTCAAATACGGAATAACAATGTATTGATGACCCACTTCTAGGGCATGATCAATCACCTTATCGATGCCATCATCAAATGCAGTGAGCCCAATATGAGCAGAAGGAGCGCTTAAACCTTCATTGTTTAGGATTGTCTTGATTTCACTGGGTTTGTGATTGAAATAACCAGCAAACTCTAGTTCTTTGTAACCTACAGCAGCGACTAACTTTAATGTGGCGGGCAAGCTAACTGCCATCATATCTCGCAGGGTGTACAGTTGCAGCCCAACTGCCGCTGGGGTCGTTAGCATATTGGCGGCAAATGCAATAGAGCCAGGCATGGCTGCTAGGCCCAGAGCCGCAGCACTGAGTTTAACGAAACGTCTGCGACTGTCTTGATGGGCTAAATCAAAGCGAGATGTTTGTTCACAGACTGAGCTGTGGGCGAAATCTTTCATGGTTTTTTCTCCGAGTGGGTGCGTGTGTTATGCGTCTCAGCGAGTCGACTATAGCGTCGGCGCTGGGCCCGTACTAGCGCGCACAATTAATTCAAATGGCATGATGACTTTTGGCGCTTTGGTGATCTTGCCTTCGAGTAAATCAATCAATAATGACACCGCACTTTGGCCAAACTCTTCTGCTGGCTGAGCGATAGTGGTCAGCGGGGGATCGCAAAATGCAGAAAATGAAATATCATCAAACCCCGCAATGGAAATATCTTGGGGAATTCGCAGTCCCGCTTGTTTAAAACACTGCATTGCCCCAATGGCGGTTTCGTCATTTTCACAAAATACCGCACTTGGGCGGTGCTCACTGGCAATGATTTTAGTGGCTGCGTCATGTCCGGATTGCAAGGTAAAGTCACCTGGATAGAGCAGGGAATCATCAAATTTCAAACCTGCCTCGGTTAGTGCATCGCCATAACCTGCCAAGCGCTCGCGCGTCAGTGGGCTTGATTGAGGGCCTTTGATGAGTGCGATGCGTTTATGACCTTGCTCAATTAAATGCATCGTCATGGCTTTAGCCGCTGCGCGGTTATCTAACGTAACAACAGGGCAGTTAATGTCGTGCATGACCTCGCACGCGTTAACCATGGGCAGTAATTCGTTGGGCTTGTTGATCGATGCATCAAAGGGATTATGCGCTCTTAATTGAATGAGCCCATCAGCCTGAGAGGTTTGCACCATTTTTGCGTAGTTTGCCTCTATGGTTTCATCGCCCAGTGTGTTAGCAAGTAAAATGGTATAACCACGCTGGGCGGCCGCTATCTGCATTCCACTTATCACGCGAGCAAAAAAGACGTTTGCTACCGTAGGGACCAGTGCTACCAAACTATG
This sequence comes from Paraglaciecola sp. QJM3NY_14, assembly GCF_056173245.1. Lineage (NCBI taxonomy): Bacteria > Pseudomonadati > Pseudomonadota > Gammaproteobacteria > Alteromonadales > Alteromonadaceae > Paraglaciecola > Paraglaciecola sp. QJM3NY_14. Next base: position 3,223,564 of record NZ_CM149664.1, on the reverse strand, counting down.
TGTTTTACCTGAGCGAAACTTGACCGCCATCAGATTCGGTTTGTAACCCACTTCGTTTACGGCAAGCATAACTTTATTACGCGTTTTTGGTGACACGCGCTCCGGCTGCTGCAATGCCCTAGAGACTGTTGCCACCGACACACCTGCTAAATTAGCCACTTGCCTAATATTACTCATAGAAACCTGTCGTTGTATTTTTCACAGTGACGTTATTTCATACATAAAGTCAAAATGTAACCGTTAGCATTTAATGTAAAAATAATACCGCAGGAAAATTAAAAATCTAGCTATATTATTCAATAGGAGCGATTTTGAGTACGTTTTTGCAACGAAAAATTTACTTAAAGCGATAAATTATCATACTAATGGCTAATTAAAGTTGACATGACCAAATGAAACCCGTTACATTTTAACGATATTATACATTTGTGTAACAATTGGCCGTGCGCCTCAATAGCATAGGAACGATTACGTGGCAAAAATGAACAAAGTTCGAATGGGTATGGTGGGCGGTGGTGAAGGCGCATTCATTGGCGCGGTTCATCGCCATGCCTTGGCCCTTGATGGTCAAATAGAATTGGTGTGCGGTGCATTTAGCCGTGACGAAGGCAATAACCAGCGCACTGCAGACGCACTGGGGTTAGATGATAACCGGGTTTATTCCAGCTGGGAGGCGCTATTAAAAGCCGAACAAGCATTACCACAAAATGAACGCATGCAAGTGCTCATCATAGTGACCCCTAATCATTTACATGTGCCAATTTCAATCGCGGCGATTGAAGCTGGGTTTCATGTGTTTTGTGAGAAGCCCGCAGCTATTTCGCTCGAAGAAGCAAGTCACTTAAAAACGACATTGAAGAAAAGCTCGGTTTTGTATGGCCTTGCACACACGTACTTGGGCTATCCCATGGTGTGGCAAGCACAGCATATGGTGGGCAGTGGCGCACTGGGTAACATTCGAAAAGTCTACGTTGAGTATCCTCAAGGTTGGTTGTCAGCCGATGAAGAAAGCCACAACAAACAAGCCTCGTGGCGTACGGATCCTGCGCAATCTGGTGGCAGCGGCTGTATGGGCGATATCGGTACCCATGCTTTTGGGCTGGTGGAGTTTGTGTTGCAGCAACAAGTGACGTCGCTTTGCGCCGATTTAAATACCCATGTAGATGGGCGTAGACTAGATGATGACGGTGCTGCACTTATTCGTACTGATGGTGGAGTAAGCGGTGTGTTGATCGCAAGTCAAGTGTGTGCTGGTGAAGAGAACGCGCTAAAAATTCGTGTCTACGGTGATAAAGGTGGGCTCGAGTGGCAACAAATGGAGCCCAACTCGGTTATTTATCGCCCACTAGGCCAGCCGTTTCAGGTGTTACGAGCAGGTATGGGGCAACCCGGCTTGTGCCAGGAAGCATCAGAGCGTTGCCGTACTCCAGCGGGTCACCCTGAGGGCTACTTAGAGGCAATGGCTAACTTGTACCGCTATTTTGGCAAAGCAGTGAAAGCAGCAGATGCAGGTACAGCATCAAAGAATGCCAATGAGCTTGGAAAAGCCGCTGGTGTACCTGGGATTGATTCAGGGATAAGAGGAATGGCGTTTATCGATGCCATGTTAGCCAGTAGTGACAGTGAAACCAAATGGCATGCTGTGCCAAGCGCTGAATAAACCGTTAAAGATCGCGCGAAAAAGAACACGTGAAAAGCTCGCGCGAAAAAGAACGCACAAAAAGCAAACAAATGAGTCTGTTATGTCACGAACAAGTGATTAACACGTAAGCCGCTCGGCGGTTTACCCAAGCGCACCAGTTAAGGAGAAGATTATGCCTGCTATTAAAGGCCCCGGAATATTTTTAGCCCAGTTTATGAGTGATGAAGCGCCTTTCAACAGTTTGGATTCGATTGCTACATGGGCAGCCTCGTTGGGATATAAAGGAATTCAAGTTCCCACTGGCGATACAGCAATATTCGATTTGGAACGCGCAGCGAATAGCCAAGAGTACTGTGATGAGGTGATGGCGATTTGTAACAAAGCGGGCGTGCAGATCACAGAACTTTCTACGCATTTACAAGGCCAGCTAGTGGCTGTGCACCCAGCATATGATGAACTGTTCGATAACTTCGCCCCTGAAGCGCTGCGGGGCAAACCCGCCGAGCGCACCGAGTGGGCAATACAACAAATGAAATGGGCCGCAAAGGCAAGCCAACGCCTTGGCTTAACAGCGCATGCCACGTTTTCAGGTGCGTTTTTATGGCATTTAGCATATCCCTGGCCACAGCGCCCTGCGGGCTTAGTTGAGCAAGGTTTTGCTGAGCTGGCAAAACGTTGGTTACCTATTTTAGATGCGTTTGATGAGGCGGGCGTGGACGTCTGTTATGAAATTCACCCCGGTGAGGATTTACACGATGGGGCGTCATTCGAATTGTTTTTGGATGCCGTTAATGGCCACCCCAGAGCGAATATTTTGTTTGACCCGAGCCACTTTGTTTTACAACAGCTTGATTACCTACAATTCATCGATTTGTATCATGAGCGCATTAAGATGTTCCATGTAAAGGATGCCGAATTTAATCCTAATGGGCGTTCTGGTGTTTACGGAGGTTATCAAGACTGGAAGGAACGCCCAGGCCGTTTTCGCTCATTGGGCGACGGTCAAGTCGACTTTAAAGGAATATTTAGCAAACTAACCCAGTATGGGTTTGATGGTTGGGCCATTTTGGAATGGGAATGCTGTTTAAAAGACTCAAACCAAGGGGCCGCTGAAGGTGCGCCGTTTATCGCAAGCCATATTATTACCCCCGCAGGGCGCGCGTTTGATGATTTCGCTGGTGCAGTGAGTGACGAGCAGCGAAATCGCAGAATATTGGGGCTGTAAAGCGTAAACGCTGCACAAATTGGCTCAGCGCCTTAATTAGCTTAGGGCCTTTAAGTGAAGCAATACAAATGATGAGACGGTGCGGACGCATGCTTGCCAGTGCCATAATCAAGGGTTAGAAAATGAATACGATAACAACGCGATTAAGCGTGATGATGTTTCTGCAGTTTTTTATCTGGGGGGGCTGGTTTGTTACCTTAGGCACATTCTTGGCTAATACGTTGCAAGCCACTGGCGGTGAAATAGGCATGGCCTTTTCTACTCAATCGTGGGGGGCGATTATCGCGCCGTTCGTGATTGGCCTTATTGCAGATAGGTACTTTAACGCAGAGCGTATTTTAGGTGTATTGCATCTCATTGGCGCAGTGTTGATGTATTGCTTGTATCAGGCGCCTGACTTTGATGCGTTCTACCCACTTGTATTGGGTTACATGATTGCCTACATGCCGACCTTAGCGCTAGTTAACTCTGTGTCATTCGCACAAATGGATAACCCATCGAAGCAATTTGGTAAAATTCGCGTGTGGGGCACAGTGGGCTGGATTGTCGCCGGCTTAGCCATCAGCTATGCGTTCTCATGGGATTCGAAACAGGCTATCGAAGAGGGTATGTTACGCAATACGTTCTTATTGTGTGCAGGCGCATCTTTGATACTCGGTTTGTTTAGCTTTACTTTGCCAAAAACACCGCCAAAAAGCGCCGGCGAGCAAGTTGGTCTAAAAGAGGTGCTGGGCCTTGATGCACTGGCACTGCTCAAAGACAGAAACTTCTTAGTGTTCTTTTTATCTTCAGTGTTAATTTGTATTCCTTTAGCGTTTTATTACCAAAATGCCAACCCGTTCTTAACTGAAATCGGCGTGGACAACGCAACGGGCAAGATGACCTTAGGCCAAGTGTCTGAAGTGTTATTCATGCTAGCCCTGCCAGTATTCTTAAACCGCTTCGGCATCAAAATTACTTTGCTCATCGGCATGCTCGCTTGGGTAGTGCGTTATGCATTATTTGCTTACGGCGATGCAGATGGCGGAGTTGCATTACTGCTCGTGGGTATCGCACTGCACGGTATCTGTTACGACTTCTTTTTTGTTTCAGGACAAATCTACACTGATTCAAAAGCAGGAGAAAAAGTGAAAAGCGCCGCTCAGGGCCTGATTACCTTAGCCACATACGGTGTGGGTATGCTGATTGGCTTTTGGGTCGCCGGGCAAATAACCGATAAATACACCACCGCAGCCGGCCACTCTTGGCTTGATATCTGGTTGTTCCCTGCGGCGTTCGCCTTAGGTGTGTTTGTTATTTTCATGTTCACGTTTAAGGACGAAAAGGTGTCAGGTAATGAGTAACTCACGTCGCAATATGCTTAAAGGTATGGCACTTAGTAGTGCCGCGTTGGCAGCAAGTACAATGGTCAGTGGCTGTGCATCAAGCCAGGCGTCACAAAGTGGAAGTCAACAAACTACTTCGAAATTCAAAGGCAATATTAATCACTCGGTTGCGCGCTGGACGTACGGCGAATTATCTATTGAAGAGCTTTGCCAAGTGGTTAAATCATTGGGCTTTTCAGCCATCGATCTCATTGGCCCAGAAGGCTGGCCAATACTCAAGCGCTACGGTATCGACTCATCAATGTGTAATGGAGCTGAGCTGAACTTAGTCGATGGCTTTATTCACCCTGAATTTCACGATGAGCTTGAAAAGCGTTATCTAAAACATATCGATTTAGTGGCACAGGCGGGGTACAAAAACCTCATTTGTTTCAGCGGCAATGCCAGAGGTATGAGTAAAGAGCAGGGCCTTAAAAATGCAGTGGCAGGTCTTAAACGTATTTTGCCTTATGCTGAGCAAAAAGGTGTGGTAATACAAATGGAGTTGTTTAACAGCAAGGTTGATCACCCAGATTATATGGCTGATAGCTCGAAATGGGGCGTGGATTTATGTAAAGCCCTTGGCTCAGAAAATTTTAAGCTGCTTTACGACATCTACCATATGCAAGTGAATGAAGGCGATATCATTCGCACCATTCAAGATAATCATCAATATTTTGGCCACTACCACACTGCAGGTGTGCCGGGTCGTCATGAAATTGGAGATAACCAAGAGCTTTACTATCCAGCGATTGCTCGTGCAATTAAAGATGTGGGCTTTACCGGTTATCTTGCTCAGGAGTTTATACCTGCTGCTGAGACTAAAGCAGGCAAAATCGAATCGTTACGCGAAGCAATTCATATCTGTGATGTGTAACTTTTTATCTAAGTGTTTTTTAGCGCTTTTTAGTACACATCACACAACAAGAAGTTAGGGACCAAAAATGGCAAATAATCATTATGACGCAATCGTTGTTGGCTCAGGTATCAGCGGTGGTTGGGCAGCAAAAGAGTTAACCGAAAAAGGGCTTAAAGTGTTAATGCTGGAAAGAGGCAGAAACATTGAGCACGTAAAAGATTACACAAACGCCCATAAAGAAGCGTGGGATTACCCCCATCGCGGTGAACGCACACAGGAAATGATCGAAAATTATCCAGTGCTAAAACGTGACTATCCTCTTAATGAGCCAACACTTGGCATGTGGGCGAACGAGAAAGACAGCCCGTATGTGGAAGAAAAGCGTTTTGATTGGTTTCGTGGTTACCACATGGGTGGACGTTCACTCACTTGGGGCCGTCAAAGCTATCGATTAAACAAAGAAGACTTTCTAGCTAATGCTAAAGAAGGGATCGCGGTGGATTGGCCAATTCGCTATGAAGATGTATCCCCTTGGTACGATTACGTAGAACGCTTCGCCGGGATCAGTGGCAGTAAAGATGGATTAGACGTGTTGCCTGATGGTGAATATCAAATGCCCATGCCGCTTAACTGCGTAGAAAAAGATGTGGCGGCTAGAATTCAGAAAACCTTCAAAGGCCAACGTCATTTAATTCCGGGCCGTACCTCGAACATGACTGAGCCTAAGCCAAAAGAAGGGCGCACAAACTGCCAATACCGCAATAAATGCTGGTTGGGGTGTCCTTTTGGTGGGTATTTCAGTACGCAATCATCGACGCTGCCAGCAGCGGTTAAAACCGGTAACTTGACGGTGCGACCTTATTCTATTGTGACTGAAATTTTATACGATAAAGATAAGAAGCGTGCTAAAGGTGTGGCGGTGATAGATGCCGAAACGAACGAGACTTACGAATTCACCAGTAAGATATTGTTCGTCAATGCGTCGTCGTTTAACTCCACATGGTTATTGATGAACTCAGCGACCGATATATGGCAAGGTGGTTTGGGCAGCAGCAGTGGAGAACTTGGTCATAATGTAATGGATCATCACTTTAGAATTGGTGCCCACGCTATGGTGGAAGGCTATGAAGATAAGTATCACTATGGCCGTCGTCCAAGTGGTTTCTATGTGCCACGTTTTCGTAACTGGGGTGATGACAAGCGCGATTACGTGCGTGGTTTTGGTTATCAAGGCTCTGCCAGTCGTCAAGGTTGGGGACGCGATGTCGCCGAAATGGGCATTGGCGCTGACCTAAAGAATGCGATAAGCGAGCCAGGCTCATGGCAAATAGGCATGACGGCGTTTGGTGAAATGTTGCCAGATCATAGCAATCGTATTTTCTTAGATAAGACCAAGAGAGATAAATGGGGTTTACCTGTCTTAGCCATGGACGTTGAGATAAAAGACAACGAGAAACGCATGCGCAAAGACATGATGCAAGATGCTATCGATATGTTCGAAGCTGCCGGCATGAAAAATGTTCAAGGTTATGATGCTGATTACTTCCCGGGACAAGGTATTCACGAGATGGGCACGGCGCGAATGGGGCGCGACCCTAAAACCTCGGTGTTAAATGGTAATAACCAGGTGTGGGACGCCTTAAACGTATTTGTAACTGACGGTGCGTGCATGACGTCTGCGTCTTGTGTGAACCCTTCGTTGACCTATATGGCATTAACTGCCCGTGCAGCAAATTTTGCTGTTGAAGAGCTGAAGAAAGGAAACCTGTAATCATGAGTATGAACAGACGCGAATTACTTAAAATGATTGCCGCTGCCACAGGCACGGCGTTTGTTAGTGCGAACGCGATGGCCTATGTCACGTTGCCGATGAAAACCGTTCAAGAAACGGCGTTCTCAAAAGATGATATCGCATTTTTTAATGAAGTCGGAGAGGTGATTATTCCTCGCACGGATACGCCTGGGGCTAAAGATGTCAATGTTGGCTATATGATGGCGGTGATTGTCACTGATTGTTATACCGCTCCTCAGCAGGCTGCATTCAAAGAGGGCATTGCATCGATAAAGGCGTTGGCTAAATCAACTTATGGTAAAGATTTTCTTCTGCTCAATACTGAACAGCGCGCAAGCCTGTTAGCCTCATTGAATGACGAAGCCGATGTATTCAACACTAACGCTAAATTGGCAAATAAAGGCGTAAAAGACGCAGAAAAACCTACGCCTCACGGCTTTACGTTAATTAAACAGCTAACGTTGTTTACCTTTTTCACCTCAAAAGAAGGCGCTACCAAAGTATTGCGCTATGTGGCTATTCCAGGTCGCTACGATGGTGAATTGCCGTATAAGAAAGGGGATCGCGCGTGGGCTACGTAGCAGGCAATTAATTGAGTGCTAAATGACACCGTCACCCGTGACAAAAATTTACCCCAAGGGACAAAGTTAATGAAGTTAACCAAACGAATAAGCAATCTAACGTTAATACTGGCCGGTGCTATATCGCTGAGCCAGGGTGTAAACGCCGAGCAGAGCCAAGCAGAGCGTGAAGCTCAAGCGCAAAAAACCGAAGTGTGGGAGCCAGTCCCTAAGATTGTGTCAACCCCTGTGGGTAAAGCACCGTCTGACGCGGTGGTTCTTTTCAATGGCGATGATTTAAGGGCATGGGAAGCGCTTAAAGGCGGCGAAGCACCTTGGAGTATCGGCGGCGATGTGTTGACGGTAAAACCGGGTGCTGGCGATATTAAAACCAAACAGAGCTTTTGTGATGTGCAATTACATATGGAATGGCGCACACCTACCCAAGTTGAGGGTATGAAAGGACAGCAACGTAATAACAGTGGTGTGTTCTTTCAGCAGCGCTATGAAGTGCAAGTGTTAGACTCCTATGAAAACCCTACCTATTCAAATGGACAGGCAGGCAGTGTTTACAAGCAAACAATTCCGTTAGCAAACGCTATGCGCCCAGCAGGTGAGTGGCAGTACTATGACATCATCTATACCGCGCCGCGTTTCAAGGGTAAAGAGTTAACTCAGCCTGGATACGTCACCGTGATGCATAATGGTGTCCTATTGCAAAATCATACCGAGATTCAAGGTAAAACAGAATGGATTGGCGCCCCGAGCTACGAAGCCCACGGGTGTGCACCTCTGCAGCTGCAAGATCATGGTAATTTAGTGAGTTTTCGTAATATTTGGGTGCGTGAACTGTAAATGTACGTGTGAAATAGCGTAATAAAAAGAGCCGCTTTTGCGGCTTTTTTTACATCGGGTGTACGACATAGGGCCTATCTACAGGCCATTTGATGTTGAATGATTATTTCGCATCGCTAGTCATCATTATCGTGAATTGAAAAGGTAAACCGATTTCATGATGTTGGCGTTAAATGAGGCGGTAGCGTATAGTTTTCGCTTTAAAGGATGTATAGCCAAACCAAGAAAATATCTTAAATGTTACTTGCCCTCTTTTAAATGGCCAGTGGTAGATTTCAACAAATAGCGACAAGGAAAATAACAAATGAACTATTCACTCGACCCAATTGATCTGGGGGTGTTTATTGTTTACGCCGCTGGGTTACTTGCCCTTGCTCTTTGGATATCCCGAGACGAGAAGTCACATGACAGAACCACACAAGATTATTTCTTGGCCAGTAAATCGCTACCCTGGTGGGCGATTGGTGCGTCATTGATTGCGGCCAATATTTCAGCAGAACAAATCATTGGCATGTCAGGCTCTGGCTTTGCGTTAGGCCTCGGCATTGCCTCTTATGAATGGATGGCGGCCATTACATTGATTTTAGTGGGTAAGTATTTACTGCCCATATTCCTTAAAAATGGCATTTACACCATGCCGCAATACTTAGAGCAACGCTTTGACAGTCGGGTCAAAACTACTTTAGCGCTTTTTTGGTTAGGGGTATTTATCTTCGTCAATTTGACCTCGGTTTTGTGGTTAGGGGGATTAGCAATACAAAGCGTCGCTGGTATTGATTGGATGTATGGCATGATCTTTTTAGCTGTTTTTTCTGTGGCGTATTCCACCTACGGTGGACTAAAGGCCGTGGCGTACACTGATATCATTCAAGTGGTGTTACTGGTTTTCGGGGGCTTCTTTTTAAGTTACTTAGCGCTGCAACAAATATCGGGCGGGGAAGGGGTCTTGAAAGGCTTTAACATATTAACCGAGAAAGTCCCGGGCCACTTCGACATGATTTTAAGCCCTGATAATAGCGAATATATGAATCTGCCCGGTATCTCGGTGTTAGTGGGCGGTCTGTGGGTGATGAACGTTGGATATTGGGGCTTCAACCAATATATTATTCAGCGAGCGCTGGCGGCAAAAAGCATTCAAGAAGCACAAAAAGGTATCGCGTTTGCCGCGTATTTGAAGTTACTTATGCCGATCATAGTGGTGTTGCCTGGTATCGCAGCGGTTATCTTGTTTCCAGACATTGAAAAGCCCGATCAAGCGTACCCATCCATGATGTCGCTTATGCCAGTGGGCATAAAGGGACTAGTGTTCGCCGCACTCGTAGCCGCTATTGTTTCGTCTTTAGCGTCAATGACCAACAGTATTTCAACTATTTTTACGATGGATATTTACCGCCCTGTGCGTCATGACAAAGATGAAAACCACTATGTGAATATTGGGCGCTTGGCAACTGTTACCTCTTTGGTGGTAGCGGTCTGTGTTGCCCAGCCCCTTATCGGGCAGTCAGAGCAGGCGTTTCAATACATTCAGGAATTTACCGGGTTGTTTTCCCCCGGGATCACAGTGATTTTCCTAATGGGCATGTTCTGGAAACGCACTACGTCCTCAGGTGCGCTAGCAGCAGCGATTGGCTCCGCACTTTTCTCTGTATTGTTTGCCCTTTTCTTACCTGAGTTGCCATTTATGGATCGCATCGGCATCGTATTTTTAATGTGCTTAGCCTTAACCTATTTCGTATCATTACGTGAGTCCGCACCAAAAAATGATAGCAGCGTAGATTTAAGTGATGTGAACTTTGGTACTACAACTGGCTTTAATATCGCCGGCATAGGCTGTGTGTTAATACTCATAGGTCTGTACGTCACCTGGTGGTAATGTCTTTCATCAGGGCTGGTGTTCAGCCCTGATTTTTCACTGAATTTCATGTCTTCTATCTCGTTTCTTTACAATTTGCGTCAACGTTTTTGAATGGTGCCGCCATTAACAATGATCTTACGTAACGTAATTTTCATGGGTAAACCGATTTCATTTTGACTGGAGTTTATCGTCTTTCTATCGTATGTTTGTGGCTGTCTATTCAACTATCATATGTATTATTGATGAAAAAATTCACATTATTTACTCGTGCTTATTTTCGATTTAACCGATTAGGGGGGGGGCTTCGACTATTTGTATTTATTGGCTCGTGCTGTTTAATTTATCTACCTGCGCTGTCAAAGGCACAAGAAGATGAGTCTAATGTGGACGTGACTGAGGAAATTTGGGGCCAATATAAAGGTGAGGACATAAAGCGTTTCACCTTATCTAATCAACATGGCATGCGGGTTAGCGTAACGAATTGGGGCGCCTATGTAACATCCATTATTGTCGCGGATAAAAACGGTACATTTGAAGATGTGGTGTTGGGTTACGACAGCGCAGATGAGTACGTGCACGACTGTTGTTATAACGGTGCAACCGTCGGCCGTTTTGCCAATCGTATTGCTGGTGGGCACTTTCAAATCGATGGTAAACCAGTGCAATTAAGCGTCAAGCGTGATGGTGGTAACAAAGGCAATCATGCTCATGGCGGAGAATTGGGGTTCAATAAGAAGTTGTGGCAGGCACGCCAAGTGCCCAGTGGAGTCGAGATGCGCTATTTATCCCTCGACGGTGAAGAAGGGTATCCAGGCAATGCCAATGTAACCGTGCTGTATCGCTTAAATGCTAATAATGAGTTTACCGTTAGTTTTCATGCTACCAGTGACAAAACAACCCCTATTAATCTCATCTCTCATATTTATTTTAATTTGACCGGCAACCAAAAGCGCAACATTGAACAGCACCAACTGCAGGTTGACGCTAGCGCATTAGTGCAAGTCAAAAAGAGCTTACTACCCACTGGTAAGCTATTGAGCGTGAAAAAGACGCCGTTCGATTTAACAAAAGCAGCGACCCTGCATGGACGACTTACGAGTGTGCATGAACAATTGAAATTGGCGAACGGACAAGATAAAACCCATGGTGGCTTTGATCATACTTGGGTGTTCGACCGATATGATGGTAAGTTGCTCCATCAAGTTCAACTATATGAGCCTGACAGCGGGCGAATGCTAGACATTCTAACCACTCAGCCAGGTGTACACGTGTACACAGGCAACTTCATGAACGGTAGTGCAATAGGTAAGCAGGGAAAACCAATGACATTTCGCAGTGGCGTCGCACTAGAAACGCAGCACTTTGCCGACTCGGTGAATCAACCTCAATTTCCCTCTACCTTATTAAGGCCCGGTGAAACATACTCTGAATCAACCGTTTATCGCTTTGGGAGCAGACAGTAAAAAGCAATGGCAACCATTAAAGATGTAGCAAAATTGGCCGGTGTATCACCGGCGACGGTATCTAGGGTCTTGAGTTCGACCGTTGTCGTCAGCCCAAAAACCAAAGCCAGAATTGAAAAAGCCATCGCTGAGCTGGATTTTAGGCCCAATGCCCACGCTCGTGCATTAGTGAATAAAAGTACACATACCATAGGTGTGGTTATTTCGCAGCTCGCCGACCCTTTCTTTGCGCAAATGGCTAGCAGCATCGAAGACGTCGCTAAAAAACGCAAGTTCAAGGTATTGGTCAGTACCGGCTCATTAGATGCGCAAAAAGAATTAACCGCCATCAAAAGTTTACAAGCCCAGCGCTGTGAGGCCATGGTAGTGAACAGTAAAGCCTTGGCTGATGACGTGCTTATCGATTTGGCTCAGCGCATTCCTGGCTTCGTATTAATCAATAAATTTATTCCCGAGATCAGTGAGCGTTGTGTTTGGTTTGATAATATTGCGGGAGGAAAGGTCATGGCCGATTACATGGCGTCCCTTGGTCATACTGGAATTGCGGTGGTTTCCACCAAAGAGCGAGTCTATGATGCAACTCACAGGTTAAATGGTATTCGCCAGTCACTGAATGCTCATCAGATAGCTTTGCCAGAGGAATATATTGCGCACGGCTCTCCAGATTATGACGGAGGCCGTGCCGCAGTCGCAAGTTTCATTCAGCGCGGGGTGAATTTCAGTGCTGTGCTTTGCTACAACGATGCAATGGCAACTGGCGTCATCTCAGCATTGACAGATTTAGGAAAACGAATACCGGATGATGTATCAATCATCGGCTTTGATGATGTTCTGTTGGCAAAGTATTGTATGCCTAAGTTGACGACGGTGAAGTACCCTATTGATATTATGGCGCGCAAGGCCACAGAGTTGGCCTTGAGTCTTGTCGCTAAAGACAAAACCGTAAATCAAAACGCCAAAGACTATCAGTACAAGCCATTTTTGGTGAAGCGTGAGTCAGCCGCAAAACATTAGCGCGGAGGCGAGTACATGCTGACGTTACCCGATATTTCTCGTCAGCATCTTATCGCTCTTGGCTTTGGGTTTTTAGCACTGTTTTTTGCAAACCAGAGCCTTAGCGCAATGGCCGTTCCTTACTTTCAAATGACCTTAGGGCTAGACCCATTTTGGTTAAGCCTAGTGATTGCCGCTCCTATTATGTTTGCCGCTTTTATTAGCCAAAAAGTCGGTCGAGCTTCTGAACGCATACAGCATAAACATGGCAACCGCCGGGTCACACTGTTTATATCGGGCGTGACGTCAGGTGTGCTGTTTGGAGCGATATGGTTAGTGCCAAATACTTGGTCCAATACTGACGTATTATGGTATGTGTTAGCGTTCAACTTCTTGTTTTCTATTGCCTTAACGTTTCTTACTATCAACGTTAAGTCACTGGCATTTGAGCTAAGCCGTGACGAAACTCAGCGTGTTAAGGTCATGGCATTTGGCTCTTTGTTTGAGCGGTTTGGCACCTTCGCTTATTTTTGGTTGTTTCCCTTGGCGCAATTGTCTATGTGGGGCAGCGTATATCTGGGGATCCAATATGTAGGCTGGTTTATCGGGATCGTACTGATTGCCTTTTTTTCAATTGTTAGCGCGTGGTGTTGTGCCCCAAAACCAGTGACATTGTCGTCGATGAGTGCTGAGCAAACGGGTCTATTTAAGCGCAAAAGAGAAACGCCTGCGAATGCTCCTGGTTGCATAAGCATCGCCAAACCACCAGCGGACGAAAGAACGAAAAGGGCCTTATTTTTATTGTTGAGTTTGACGCTGATTAAATTTGGTGCAATCAGCATTTTTACCAGTTTTGATTTTTATCTTTTAGTGTATTTTGTAAAGGGCGGTGACGTTGAGGCAGGTGCTTACTGGAAGGGTATTTTATCGTCAACGTTTGCATTGGTAACCTTAGTTATGATCCCGCTATTTTCATACGTTGCGATAAAGCTCGGCAGATTAAAGGCTTTGAGCATTATCTACTGGTTAACTGCCTTGGGTGCGGTGTTAAAATGGTTTATTTATCAGCCAGGCAATGAGTGGGCTGTGATCATAGATGCATTACTAGGTGCGCCTTCTTGGGTGGCCATTTCCGTTATCATACCCAGTATGTTGGCCGATTTATGTGCCTATGAGCGAAAACTATCAGGACAGAATAAGGTAGGGTATTTTGTTTCAGCGCAAAATAAAGTGATTAACATTGGTGTCGTAATGACGATGATCGGTGCTGGTCTGCTGCTCAACTTAGTGGGTTTTGATGCTAACGCGGGGGAAAATCAACGCCCCGATAGTATATTTTGGATGCGGGTGTGTCTAGCGGGAGGCCCGTTAGTACTGTGTTTTATATCCTTAATGATTGTGAAGTGTTATCCCTTATCCGAACAACGAATGGCATTGAGTAAAGATGCTATACATGGAGTCTAAAATGAGCGTAAGTCATGCCAACCATTAAAGATATTGCTAAGGCTGCAGGTGTATCACCGGCGAGTGTTTCAAGGGTTATTAACGATGGGCCGAAAGTCGGTGCTAAAACACGTGAAAAAATAAAGCGCATTATGCGCGAAATGCAGTACCAGCCAAATGCTAATGCGCAAGCAATTAACATGCAAAACAACGCGTCTATAGGAATTGTACTTGCTGACTTAACGGATCCTTTATTCGCCAAAATGGCTCATGGTATTGAAAAAGTCGCCGCACAAAAAGATTTACAGATTTTTCTCAACTCAGGGGCGTTTGACCGCACCAGCGAGCTCGACGCCATTGAAGTATTACTGGAGCATCGCTATAAAGCCTTAGTGGTGCACAGTGCGATGATAGACGAAAAGACCCTAATCGAATTTGCCCGTAAAGTACCAGGGTTAGTGTTACTCAATCGGCATATCAAAGAGATTGAAAATCGCTGCATCTGGCTAGATGACAAGTTAGGCGGCGCGTTGATGGCAGACCATATCGTAGATAAAGGCCATAAAAAAATAGCGATTATTGGCGTGGATGGTATTCAAAATAACACCCGACTTCGCATTGAGGGCATGAAAGCCCAGTTAGCCAAATATCCAGTCACCTACGAAATCGAAATGTTAGCGCAAGGCGCGGCTACCTACGAAGGCGGTGAAGTCGCAGTGCAAAACTTACTCGCACGAGGGGTAGAGTTTAGCGCTATTTTAGCCTACAACGATGCCATTGCGGTGGGGGCGGTTTCAATGTTGAAGGCTCATGGCATGACAGTGCCTGATGATGTGTCAGTGGTTGGTTTTAACAATTTGATCTTGGCCCAGTGCATAAAGCCTAAGCTGACGACAATCCACAATCCTATCGAAGAAATGGCCATGAAGGCGACGGAGCTGGCACTTTCACTAAGCAAGGGAAATGGTGATAGCGAGCAAGATTACGCCATAGATGAGCACAAATACCGTCCAGTGCTGGTAGAAAGGCAATCGGTAAAGCAGCTCTAATGAGGTTTAATGCGTGTTTTAAGGCGCGTCAACTTCCTCAGTACTTAGGATTGACTGGTTAGCGAAGTAATGGACGCTGTTGCGCCCCTTTGCTTTTGCTTTATACATAGCTTGGTCGGCGTTTTTAAGCAGTGTATCCATGTCAGCAGCATCATTTGGATAAAACGCAATACCAATACTCGCGGTACAGTAAACGCTTTCATCTTGGATAAAATACGGCTTGGCCAGTGCATCTGATAATTTGCGCCCCAGGGCCGCAATATCCTCTGGGGAGATGGCATCTCGCAGGACGATGATAAATTCATCTCCGCCGAGTCTCGCTGCGATATCACTTTTGCGAATACACCCTTTTATACGTTTCGAACACTCTACCAGTACGATGTCCCCAGCAGCGTGACCTAGTGTGTCATTGACCGCTTTGAATTTATCAAGATCTAACATGGCAACAGCAAGCCGTTTTTTCTCTCGATTAGCTTGAGTCATCGCGCTTGCGAGGTGTTCGTAAAGTAGGTTTCGATTAGGTAGATACGTCAAGCTGTCGTAGTTGGCTTGTTGCCATATTAATTTATCCGCTTTTTCTCGCTCAATGGCGATGCGAGTAAGATTGACAAATTGCTCTATCAGTTTGAGTTCGTCATTTTTTGGCGAGTATTGTTTTTGAAAATAGATAACGAAGCTACCTAAAACTTTTCCGTTGTTGCCAATAATGGGTTCAGACCAACAAGAAGCCAAATGGGCTTTTTGGGTCAACTCGGTCCAATCCACCCAGCCCGGATGACTAGCAATATCTGTTACAACCACACGCTTTGAGGAGAACGCCGCTTCAGCCCACGCGCCAATACCGTGGCCAATTGATAGGCCGTCAATAGCCTGATTGTAATAGTCCGGTAGGCTTGGCGCTGCGCCAACCAATAACCGCCTGCCTTTTCGATCGACGAGTAGCACGCTGCATAACGCATTAGGGATTTCATTTTCGATGCCATTAATAATTGCCGGTAGTATTTTAGATAACTTACTGGAACTGGCGATTAACTCGAGAATGTTATTGTGAATTTGGTTTATTTTGTCTTTGTTTGATAATTGTCGATTTTTATTTTGCATAAAAACTGAAAATATTAGCGAAAATATATTCGTTACCACAAAGGATGCAATGATGCGGGGGAGTGTGAAGCTATCGAATTGTTGAAACGTTAAAAAACACGCGATGGTAATTAAAACCAAGTTAAACAGGCTAGCGATTAGGGTCGGTAAGAGGTAAAAGCTGGCAATAATGATCGGGAAAACCCAATAAATTAACCCTGCGCCCTTAACGTGTATCCCTATTAGAATGGTGACTTGGGCAACAAAGGCGAATATCCCGCTCAACAGTTTGATTCTGCTAGTGAACCAAACCCCTAAAAAAATGGCAAATATGCCACCTACGGCCACTACATCTACCAAACTATTAGCGATGTCTCCAGCCATAAGGCTCAACAAGAGAAAAGGAGAGAGTACCAGTGAAGCTGAGCCTGTAATAGCCAGAAGAATTTTATCTTCTAAGGTACGATCTTGGAATTTAATCGTCATATTAGGTCACCGTATAATGCATGGTGGCGTTCTCTTAAAGTGCAATAAACCAATGGATAACATAGCTGAAATTAACCGTTAGTGTTATAAAAAACAATAAGATAAGCTAATAAGTTTGCTCTTAGGCCGTTGTCAGACATACTGATAACCAGAGGCTATTTATCTGTGACGTGTGAAATTCAATCTATAGGGGACTGTATTAATGCGCAGCAGCTACTGAGACCAAATGAATCCACAAAGCGCTGGCAAAAAGCCACAACATAGCGCTGAAATAGAAAGCATATTTCTTCAATATAGGCATGATCCGCAAAACGCCTTCGGGCACTTATATTCGCATGCACGCTTTGATGTAGAGCCTCAGGCATCGCGATTATCCACTTTGCTCAAAATCACAAACTGCACTAAAAATACCCTGTAAAGATGAATAGCCCTGGTGTTTTGTTTACAAAGGTAAGTCTTGATTTAGCTCGAATTGATCTAAGGCTTCTAGTGCTTCGCAACCATACACCATAGACGGTCCTCCACCCATTAATATTGCTACTCCTATGGTCTCTACAATTTCTTGTCTATTTGCACCGGCTTTTAGTGCGTCATGCACGTGAAAAGCGATACACCCATTGCAGCGTACAGATATCGCAATACTCAGTGCAATAAGCTCTTTGGTTTTATTGTCCAAAGCGCCTTTGGCGACAGCATTTACGTGGAGTTCACCGAAACCCGCCATGGTTTCAGGGATTTCAGAAATTAGTTTGGCACTGAGATCTTGTAGCTTTTGATAGGTGTTGATGTGATCAGTTGGTTGCATTGATTCGGCCTTTTAAAGTGGTGAGTTCGACGAGTGAAAATGCGCTACGCGTGATAAAATTATTCACGCAAAACGTGATGTCATTTCTACTTTTTCATACAAATAAGTATGCGCGCTCAACGAAATCAGCTATTGATGCAGGTCAAAGGAAAGTTGTTTAATTTTTATAAGGCAGTTGGGTCTGCGCGCTAACCTGAAAACAGGTTAGTTGTTTACACTTATCAGATTTGATTACGGATTAATTAGCATTTCCCAGCGCTTCGAACCCACTGACCAAATCTGATAACTCTTCATCAATGGCACCTTGACGATGGCGATGAAATTGCCGCAATAGTAAGGTTTGCAATTCATCTATGTTTTTTTCGGCTCGCTGCATAGAGGTCAGTCTGCTGGCATTCTCACTGGCCAGTGATTGTGTAGCGGCCCTAAAAAGAGATGTAAAAAGATATTCTCCAATCAGTGCGCTAAAACTTTTTTGAGGGGCAGTTAATAGTTCTGGGATGCACTTGGTCGGCCATACTTGAGTGTTAATTTGCTGCTGCCATTGTTTATCTAGTGGTAATACGCGTTGGCAAGTCGGCTCATATTGCGCGTTTTGAGCGCTGTGATTGAAAAATAGATAGACCTCCTCTAGTTGATTTGTTTGCTGATGCCTGTGGATTTCCTGCAACAATTCTGTCACCAATGACGTGACAGTACCTATGGTGTTAGGCAAAACAAGGGGTTTTTGCACCGTATGCTGGCTGTCTTCTAGGTAGGAGTACATTCGCTCTCCCACCGCCCATATTAGTTTATCGTTAGCAAGCGTTGCGATTTTCTCGGTCATAAATGCCAACAGCACATCATTAAATTGACCTACGAGTCCTTGATCAGAGCCAATGACGATAATCCCAGTCTTGCCACGCTCTTTGCTTGATGGGGTTATCTTAACGCTCGGTGTTTGAGCGGGTAAGTCGATATGATGGAAATACCCCATTAAGCCCAGTTGTACCGTATGATAATAATCATCTAAAGCATGCACAGCGTTTTCGTATTGAGTGATATTGACCGCTGCCATGGCCTTCATGGTGCGCACGACCGATTTTAAATCGTTTGCGCTGTGCAGTTTATGCTGTATGACGCTGCTTGACTCACCCATCGGCTTCATTAACCGTAGGCTGAATTTTGTCACCACTGCGCAAAGTGCCTTGGGCAAAAGGTTTAAGTGCTTGGGATAACATGTCGAGAATGATGTGTTGATCTTGCTCTTCTATGCTTTCAGCCTGTTCTAATTTTTCAATAATAGGCAGGGGCAGGCTAGTTAGGCCATCAATGGCAGCGGATTGAGCGCTGTCCATAGCCGCTAAATCGATTGCATCAAACAGGTCATTTGTCAGTGCCAGTAATATTACAATTTGAGCTGCCACCGACAGTGGGCTTGACTCAGCTTGCTTAAGACATGAGCGAATACGCTGTCCGTGCTCGATTGTCTGTAAGCTATTAGCATCTAGACGCGCCCCGAAGCGGGCAAAGGTTTCAAGCTCTTCAAACTGTGCGTATGCTAATTTTAATGCCCCAGAGACTTTTCTAAATGCCGAACGCTGCGCTTTGCCACCCACCCGAGACACAGATTTGCCCACATCGACAGCTGGTAAGATGCCAAGCGAAAAAAGAGCGGGCGATAAATATATCTGGCCATCGGTAATCGAAATCAGGTTGGTCGGTATGTAAGCCGACATATTTTGCTCTTCAGTTTCAATGATGGGTAATGCGGTCATCGACCCACCTCCGTGCGCCTCATTCAAGTGCGTTGAGCGCTCAAGTAAGCGTGAGTGCAGATAAAATATATCCCCAGGGAAGGCTTCTCGGCCCGGAGGCCTGCGCAGTAACAAGGATAGCTCTCGATAAGAGCGCGCGTGCTGAGTTAAATCATCATACACAATCAGCACATCTCTGCCTTGCTCCATGAAATATTCACCAATACTGGTTGCCGCATAGGGGGCGATATAATCAAGCCCGGGGGGATCATTGCCCTCAGTGACCATTACCACTGTGTATTCAAACGCATTATGGCGCTTTAAGGTGGCCAGTATTTTGGCCACCGACGCTGACTTTTGTCCTATGGCGCAATAGACGCACACCACGTTTTTGTCTTTTTGATTGAGAATGGCATCTATTGCGATCGATGTTTTACCGGTTTGTCGGTCGCCCATAATGAGCTCGCGTTGGCCTTTACCAATCGGTATGAGCGCGTCTAATACCTTGAGGCCGGTTTGCAGCGGCTCAGTGACTGGGGAGCGCGTCATTATCTCAGGGGCTGGGCGTTCTATTGCCATGCGTTGCGTGCAGGTCAGGTTGCCCTTACCGTCAAGCGTACGACCAAGGGGATCAATGACTCGGCCTATTAAATCAGCCCCAACAGGTATGTCTACCACACGTCCTGTGCGCTTAACTTCATCCCCAGCGTTAAGCTGACTGTAATCCCCCAGCATGATGACGCCAATGTCATGTTCATCAATGTTAAATGCAATGCCGTAAATATCCCCAGGAAAGCGCAATAATTCTTCAAAGCCTGCGCTGGGTAAGCCATGCACGATGGCAATGCCAGCAGAAACACTTTTCACCGTCCCGATTTCTTGCAACACAAGGTTGGGCTGTGCTCGCTGACGGCTCTGCTCAAGGTGCTCAAAAAGGTACTGGTAACCTTGTTTCAGGTTGTTATCAACGCTGGGAGTCATTGCCGTTCCTTCTTATTACTGTTTTCAGCCGAGTCTTGTTACTGGCGCTTTGGTATGCGAGCTCAAACTTAGGCATGGGGGATTTTAGCCTCAGCGTGGGGGGGATTAGCCTCGGGATTGTCAGTTCCCTCGTTTTCAGTTAGGCCTAACGGCGTTTCTGTGAAAGGGATAAACTCTGCCTCAACGTCCTCTTGTAGCTCAGCTAAGTAGTTGTCAGTGCTCCAGGCGAGTTTCCAACCCCCCATGGTAAGCTCAATACCGTTAATTAACCTAGGTACGATACTTTCTGACAGCTTTATTGAAGGGGCGGGATTTGATGGCGCTGCATTCACACTGTTGTTTTGTGACGCGTCTTTTTTAAAAGAGGGCAAGTATTCTTGTAAGCATGCGAGCAATTGTTTTTTTTGCGCCTCAGCGAGTGGTTGAGCGCTGCGCACCACAATTTGATTGC
Source organism: Paraglaciecola sp. QJM3NY_14 (assembly GCF_056173245.1). Lineage (NCBI taxonomy): Bacteria > Pseudomonadati > Pseudomonadota > Gammaproteobacteria > Alteromonadales > Alteromonadaceae > Paraglaciecola > Paraglaciecola sp. QJM3NY_14. The sequence continues at coordinate 3,202,925 of NZ_CM149664.1, read as the reverse complement.
CATTATTGGCCAGTGCTCGGGTAAGCGCAGCATGCTGATCATCATCTAGGGTGTTAAGGCGCTGAACAAGTTTATCTATCATCTTCGTTTGTAAGTCGCCGTCCGCTAGCTCGGTTAACACTTTGCGACTGATGGCATACACTTCATGAATATTCTGTTGCAATACATCTTGCTTAAGCTCGGCCATTTCTAAACGCAGGGCGGCGACCCGTTTCTTCACTATTTGTTCGGCATTATGTCGTGCGTTATCAAGCAGGCTTTGTGAAGCCATTTGCGCTTCATTTTTAGCCTCACCGACTAGTTGCGTGCGTTCCTGCTCAATGTGCGCAAGTTTACTTTCATACTCAGTGCGCAAGTTTTCTGCTTGTGATTTGCAGTTATCAGCATCCGCTAAAATACCGGCAATCTTCTTTTCTCTGGCGTCTAAGCCATCGATGATGGGGTGATACAAGAAGCGTTTTAGCAACCATAGCAATAGTAAGAAATTGATCCCTTGGGCGATGACCGTAAACCAGTCGATTGGCATGCTTTACCTTCCATTCTGGCTAATAAAGTAATTCCAGAAGGGATTACTGAATAACAGGATCATGGAAACTACAAAACAATAAATGGCTGTAGATTCAATCATGGCTAGGCCCACAAACAAGGTGCGGGTGATTGTTGATGAGGCATCAGGTTGTTGCGCTAACGCTTTCAGTGCGCTGGCCACAGCGGATCCCTCTGCCAAAGAAGGCCCTAATACGCCAATGCCAATCGTCAGGCCTGCAGTGATGATGGAGCAAATAGCAATCAAAGTTAGGCTATCCATTATTTTTCCTTTGTTGGGTTAGATTTAGGCGAACGTAAAGTAAGAGACTGCTGGTTATTTACCACACTTGCAGCCCCTATATAGACAGATGCAAGAACGAAGAATATATAGGCTTGTACCATGCCAGTGAGTAACCCAAGTACTGACATGATCACCGGGAATATGAACGGTGAAATAACCAGTAATATGGCCAAGATCATTGCGCCGCTCATCATATTTCCAAACAATCGCACCGCTAAGGCGAGCGTTCGTGATAACTCCCCTATGATATTAAAGGGCAGCATGAACGGGGTAGGTTGTGTGTAGGATAATAAGTAACGCTTTACGCCTCTATTTTTAATGCCGTAATACGGCACGGACACAAATACGCACGTTGCCAGCGCTATGGTGGTAGACAATGACCCCGTGGGAGGCTCGAAGCCAGGAACCATCGTCAGTAGATTACTCATGGCAATAAACAGAAATAACGTTCCTAGAAACCCCATGTAAACTCTAGGCTTTGTTAAGCCTGCGTCCGTTATCTGTTGTTGGATAGTTAGCACCAACATTTCTAGCCCGTTTTGCCAACGAGAGCGATGCAGGCCTTTTTTAAGATTACGCGTAATTAGGTAAGAGGCGCTTACCAACACGACCATGACGACCCATGTAAAGAGTATTGTGGCGCTGATTTTAACGAAACCATACTGCCAATAAATGATTTCATCAGGGCTAATGTGCATGGGGCAATTCTCGTTTTTCGTTGTGTGAATTTTGAAAGCGTGTTAACCATTTCGTCATCAGTAAGCGGCCGATAACAAATCCAAGTAAGCAGGCGATTAAACGCCACATATCGTTTGCCGAGACCCAATAAAAAACCGCTACGGCGGTTGCCATTCGCGCTAAAATACCCCCTAAAAACCATGCTGCGGGAAGGGTTGACTGTAAGCCCTTTTGGACGGTGAACCAGAGCGCATAAAAGAAACCGCACCCTAATAGCAGGCCGATTAACAAAGGGGTCAGTAAATCCGCTAACTGGGGTGTGAAATTAGACATCATGTTGATCATTTTCCTTGTTATCGTGTTTTTGCATAGCCGCGTTCTGATGCATAGTCGCGTCCTCGTGCATGGCCGCGTATTCTTTGCTGATCCACGCCCACGCAGTGAAACACCCCAGCGCCAATCCAGCGAGCAGTAATGCAAGTGTCCATGAACGCGGATCGGCATATTGCTTATCCAACCATATGCCTATTCCAACGCCAATCAGCGTAGGGATGGCTATCGACCAGCCTATGGTGCCCATCATTCCTAGGCCAAACCAAACGCCCGCATTTTTTTGACGTTTTGCTTTTAGCTTTAACGCCACTTTTGCATCAACCTGTTTGGTTAGATGGGGTACATCGTTGTTTGCGCTGTGCTTGTTTTCGTTAGGCTGTGGTTTAGCGGAATGGCTTTTCATCGATTTAGTGCTTCGACAATGCTGAAAACTGTTTCAAAAAGCCGCTTTCTAGTTTCGCCAAGACACTGCGCAGCGCTTGTTGTTCTTGATCCAGCGCTAGAAATTCTTGCTTGACGGCTTGTTGTAATTTTTGTAACGAACTGCCCCGAATGGCGCGGCGCACCGAAATCATCACTTGGGCACCCGTCTTAACCATTATGCCTTGGTCTATGGCAATAAACTGAGACTGCTGGGCACCTTGTTGATAAGTCAAAATGCCGGGGACTAATGGGCTAATACAGTCTAAGCGTTGAGGAAGAATGCCATGGCTGCCAGAGGGCGTTTCTATCACCAAATTTGTTACATCGCCAAGCGTGGCGAACACCTGATAGGGCAGTAGAATGTTAACGTCCATTTTGGGGCTCCTCCAGTGACTCGTTTTGCGCATCTTGCTTAAAAGTGTTGGGTTGGGAGACATTGGGTTTAGCGCTGCTAGGTATAGCGTTGTCTGGTTCAGAGTTTTTCGGCCCAGGACTGTTGCTTTCAGAGTTACTGGGCTTGAGGTCGCTGTTCATTGAGCTGTTTTTCTCAGTGGCGCTTTGTTTGGGTTTGATGGCTTCATCTATTTCGCCAATCATGTACAACGCGCTTTCTGGATAATCGTCGAACTCACCTTGTAAAATACGCTCACAACCAGTAAGTGCTTGTTCAAGGGAGACAAACTTGCCTTTCATACTGGTAAATTGCTCAGTAGTAAAAAAGGGCTGGGTAAAAAAGCGCTCTAATCGCCTTGCTCTTGACACAACGTCGCGGTCTTTTTTCGAGAGTTGCTCAAGACCTAACATGGCAATAATGTCTTTTAGTTCATTGTACTGAGCCAGAATTTGTTTCACTTGTCGGGCCACGTCGTAGTGTCTTTGGCCGACGACCGTGGGCGTGGCTAGCTTCGAACTGGATTGCAGCGGATCCACCGCTGGATAAAACCCTTCACTGGCGCGTTTACGTGATAGCACTAAGGTTGCTGATAGGTGAGAAAAGGTGTGCACTGCGGCAGGGTCCGTAAAGTCGTCAGCGGGGACATAAACAGCTTGTATAGAAGTGACAGCGCCATCTTCAGTGTTGGCAATACGTTCTTCTAATCCCGCCAATTCAGTGCCTAACGTGGGCTGATAACCCATGCGGGATGGCATTTGTCCCATTAAGCCGGATACTTCTGAGCCCGCTTGAATAAAGCGAAAGATATTGTCTATCAGCAGCAGAACATCTTTTTTCTCGTCATCGCGAAAATACTCAGCCATGGTAAGCGCAGCGTGACCTATGCGAAAACGACTGCCTGGCGGTTCGTTCATTTGGCCAAATAGCATGACCATATTGTCGAGCACGCCAGCTTCTTTCATCTCGCGGTACAGCTCTTCTCCCTCGCGGCATCGCTCGCCGATACCACAAAAAATACTCACGCCTTGTTGATGACTAACCATGTTGTGGATCATTTCGCTTAATAGCACGGTTTTACCTACACCCGCACCGCCAAATAAACCCGCTTTACCACCTCGCTCAAGTGGACACAACACATCGACAATTTTAATGCCGGTTTCAAATATCTGTAATTGACTGGATATCTTAGTCAGGGCAGGGGGAGCTTGGTGAACACTGCGCCACTTGCCATCGTGTTGATAGGTATGACCGTCAATAGGGGCGCCAAACACATTGAACATACGAGATAAAGTGGAAGGGCCAACTGGCACTTTTAGAGGGCCGCCTGAATCTTCTACAGGCATACCCCGCGCCAAACCTTGGGTAGCCGTTAAAGCAATGGTGCGAATTTTTTGTGCTGATAATTGGGCGACAACTTCCAACACCACATGTTTGTTTTGGGCATAAATAACGTTGTGAATTGGCGGTACATGCTGTTCGAATATCAGCTCAACGATACTTCCCCGTACAGCGGCCACAAGGCCTGTGTTCTGGGCGGGATTGAGTTGATATTGCGCAGTAACCGATGTGCTTACATTCGACATGAATTAAGTCAACTTATGGATCTCACCTTGTCGCTATTATGCAAGAGGCTCAGAAACGCATATTGACTCGTGTCAACTTTAGGATTGAAAACAATGTGATTTCTCTTTTTCGACAGAGAACGTTATGTTGAGTATCAAAATTAGACTACAGCGAAAAAGAGTCAGTCCGTCGCTTTGCCACACTAAGCCTTACGATTAAATCCATTTGTGTTTTTTGAAAAATAAAAGCATGCCCACAATCATGAAAATCATTACCGCCCATGCGCCAAGGTAACCGTAAGGGGAGTATAGCTCGGGCATATTGAGCGGGCCTGCATCATGACTGAAATTCATGCCATAAATACCTGCTACGAAAGTGGGGGGAATAAACAAGGTGGCGATGATCGTTAGTACTCTCATTACATCATTGAGCTTTAAACTGACCACGCTCATGTAGAGTTCCATAAGACCATTAGCCATTTCGTGGTAGGTTTCAGTCAATTCAAGAATAGAAATACTGTGGTCATAACAATCGCGCAAAAATAGCTTAGTGTCAGCTTTAATTAAGTCTGATGTGTCGTCGCGAAGTAGGGTATTGAGCATTTCTCGGTGAGGCCAAATTTGTCTTCTTAACAGCAGTACCTCACGGCGTAACAGATGAATTTTTTGCAAAATGTCTTTGTCATGATTTTCAAGGAGTAGTTCCTCGGTGGCATCGATACGATCGGCGTATTGTTCTAAAACGGGAAATCCCCAATCGATAACCGTATCGATTAAACTATAAAACAGAAAATCAATGTGGCGCTTACGCAACCCAGAGGTGGGCAGTGTTAACCGATTACTGATGGCGGTAAATGGATTGAATTGCCCCCCGCAAAATGAAATAACCGTATTGTTCTTCAAAAATATGCTGATTTGCTGCAGGCTAACGCCTTTTTCGCTTGTTACTGGCAGGGTGAGAATAATGAAAATTTGATCTTCCTGAATATCAATTTTTGGCCTTTGTCCGAGATTCGACACATCTTCGATGAAGAGTTCGTGGATGCCGAAATCTTTCGCCAATTGGGAGAAAGTGGCTTTATCAGGATCACCTTGAACATGCACCCAGGTCTCATTGTTATTCCCCAAGTACGACGCACATTGTTCTGCCGTCACATTTTTTTTCTCAACACAGTCGCTGGCATCAAAATCAAACACATTGAGCGTTAACTGACCTTTTTTATTATCATGAATAACACCAGGCTGCGTTCCGGGTTGACTGTACTGCTTGCGAAATAACTTCATTTAAATCCTTGGTTACCTAGAAACGTGAGTGTATCGGTTGGGTTGCATAGCGTGACTCGTTTACCTGGCAAGTGTGAAGGCGAACAATCGACAACCACAATATATAATGAAAAATTGCAGTGGTGTTAACACAGGACCGAAAAAGTTGTAACGTTGATTTTCTTTTCGAATTTAGTGGGTTCACGATGATAAACTTTGCACTTATTCCACGGGTAACAATCTCCCACAATCCAACACCTCTTGAGAGTTTACCCAGGTTATCTGAAAAAGTGGGATGCAAGGTGTATATCAAACGCGATGATTGCACCGGACTGGCTGGTGGCGGCAATAAAACCCGCAAACTAGAGTATTTAATCGCCGATGCTCTGCAACACGGGGCCGACACTTTGGTGACGGTGGGAGGCTTGCAATCAAATCATGCGCGGCAAACTGCCGCTGCGGCCGCTAAATTTGGCTTAGGGTGCGAGCTTGTGCTTGAAGATGTTAAGGGCACGCCTAAAGCGGATTATTATCAAAACGGAAATGTGTTATTGGACACTCTACTGGGCGCCAATATTCATCGTTTAAGCCTAGAACAAGAGGTTGAAGCGTATACCAGTGCGCTGCTTGCAAAGCTAAAAATTCAGGGGCGCAAGCCGTATTTTATTCCCATGGGCGGGTCGAATGTGATGGGCAGTTTAGGCTATGTGCGCTGCGCCAAAGAAATATTACAACAATTGGCAGATGATGATCTTCACATCGACCAAATTGTGCTCGCGACGGGCAGTGCAGGTACCCAAGCAGGCTTGCTCGCAGGGCTGATTGCTGCTAACTCAGACATCTCGGTACTGGGTGTAGCGGTGAGTCGCTCGAAGGAAGCGCAAGAACAGTTAGTGGAACAGTTACTCAGAGAAACGCTCACTTTTTTAGACATTGATCCCAATCGGGCGAAAGGCAAAGTGGTTGCCAATGGCAACTATTTTGGCGAAGGTTACGGTATGACTACGCCATCAATGGTAACGGCCGTCAAGCGCTGCGCCGAACTAGAAGGCGTGTTATTAGATCCCGTCTATACGGGCAAGGCAATGGCTGGCTTTATGGACTTGTGCGCCACAGGTGAGATTGGGGCAAATAGTCACCAGCTATTTATTCATACTGGGGGCAGTCAGGGGCTGTTTGCTTACCGTGAGGAATTTTAATTTGCTCGATTTATAGTGCAAGGTCGACGGTTACTCATTGCTCATTTCTGAGATTCAGCATAGGGTTTATTTTTGCACGGCATAAAACAATATGCTGGTTGGTGAGCGAGGCTAAACCTAAAGGTTTAAGCGAGCGATTCTAAGCGAACGATAACAGGGGGGATGCTTTTATCCCGAGCTTGGTTGTTGCTCGTTTAGCATCTTTGGAATGCCAAGGACTCTGCGCCCAATTTGGGTGGTATACATGGCAGAAATCTCACACATATGTTGTGTGTGATGTTACTTTTAATGATTAATTGAATAATAAAATATGACTCTAGGCGTTTTTCGAGACTTTAAATCTCAGGCCATCATTGCTTTTGTAATGTGTTCGTTACTGGCGTTAACTGCCCACCGCTTGGGGTTAATGGATGTTTCACTCGATTTACTTTCCCCAGACACCCTGGTGGCTATGGAGCATCAACATGAAGGCGGCATGCGCAGCGAGTTGCATACTGGCGATCATTCAATCGCCATCGCCTGCGAACTTTCTGATATCAGTGCTTACTCCCTTTGTTTATTAAAACTTAACTACAGCCCGAGAAATCATTTTTCTCAAGGGCTCGATCTTTCAAACTATCAATCTGTTGAAATAGTCGCCACATTAAAAAGCCCTTCAGGCAAAGAAAACATTAAACTTTATTTAAGAAACAATAGCCCTGCTTATTCATTACCACACATTGATATTAGCGATAAATTTAACACCATCGAATTTGAACTGGGGGACGAAAGCACCACCTTAAATGTACCTAGCAAAGCGCTGTTCGTTGCCCAGTGGTGGAAAAGAGAAAGAGGTATAGGGTATGAGCAATCTCATGTCGATATCTCAAACATCGTTTCTATTGAGCTGGTCATTGATGAAGCGAAGGAACTCGGTGACTACGTATTAACGGTGCACAGTTTGAGCATGTCAGGGGAAGCGATAACAGAGCCTGAGCTGCTTAGATTGATTTTACTCTTACTCTTTATGGTCATAGTACTGCTGACCATCAGGCAGAAAAATAATCTCAAAAAAATATCGAGTACCGATCCGCTCACCGGTTTGTTGAACCGGCGAGGAATGATTTTAAAAGTCCGAAAAGAGTTCAAACATATCGTTGAGCACCATACGATAAGCTTATTTTATTTTGACGTTGACGACTTTAAAAAGATAAACGATACCTACGGCCACCCCATTGGCGACGAACTTCTGGTAGCAATTTGCCAAAAGGTTAAGCTGATCATAAGCGAAATGAACTTTGAGGGGCGCTACTCGTTCGCTAGGTTAGCGGGTGATGAATTTGTTCTGACAATTACTGATTGTGACAAAGAAAAAGCGATACAAGTCAGTCGTAGAATCGGTCAGCAATTGATTGACCCAATCCCCGTTAGCGGCTGCGAGGTTAAGGTTGGTATTAGTCTTGGTCTAGCGTATTCCAGTGATAAAAAAGCATCTTTTAAAGCGCTACTGTCTCAAGCAGACTCTGCGATGCGCTGTGCAAAAGAGCAAGGAAAAGGGCGATTCAAGGTGTTTGATGATAGCCTCGCTTCTGCGATCTATCTAAAAAAATCCATTGCTGAAAATTTAAAAAATGCACTGATAAACCAAGATTTCTCACTCAGGTTTATGCCCATATTCAGTTGTTCCGATTTAAAACCTAGACGCGTTGAGGTGCTTATTCGCTGTGAGTCAGACGCCATGCAAGGGGTTACTCCGGATGTTTTTATTCCTATTGCGGAAGAATTTGGCATCATCCAAAACATTGATTTATGGGTGGTAGAGACTAGCTTCGCCGCTATGCAAATGCATTTTCTGACACCTGGTCGTTCGTGCCCAGTCTTTTGCATTAATATTTCAGCCATTGAGCTACTCAACAGCAGCTTTCCGAAGCAGTTAAAAAAGCTCATGCATAAATACCAAATACACTCTGAGTATATTGAGTTGGAAATCACCGAAACTAGCTTAATTGAAGCCGGTGAGACGAGTTTAAGCATATTAAAAGAGCTTAAAAAATTAGGGGTTAATTTAGCCTTAGATGACTTTGGAACAGGCTACACGGGGTTTAATCAACTATTGGCCTACCCAGTAGATTGCTTGAAAATAGACCGTACTTTCGTGGCTGATATCGACAGCGAGCACGCTTCACACTTGCCTATGGTGAACGCGATCATGTCAATCGCCCAGTCCTATAATTTAGTCACGGTAGGGGAAGGGGTCGAGACCCAAGGGCAGTTAGATTACTTGCGTTCAGTCTCATGCAATTATGTTCAAGGTTACTTTCTCGCAAAACCGCTTTTACTTGATGATTATCTTTTGCTGCTAAACGATTACGCCTGAGGTGTTTGAGTATCTTTGTTAGTACTGCACAAGATAAAGGCTCGTAACGAATAATGAAGGTGATTTAACGCATTTACACTGTGAAAGACAGTTGAACTAGGTTAATTGGCTGCTACAGGATGAATAATCGGCAAAAATAAGCGAATGAAATAGAGGCGAGAAGAGGGTTTTAGCGAAGGCTCAACTTTGCGAATGATGAGTGACAGGATATAGTCACATCACACGTGCCTTTGCATCAAGGATGTTGTTTTAGGGATTGAAAAAGTGCACTTAATAACTGAGAGAAATTGCGTTGCAGAACTTACAAAAACTGTATGAAATAACATCAGATAGTGCCTTGTCATACTCGCAAAAAATGGTTGCACTTTTGCAATTAGGCGTTGATTACTTTCAGTTAGAAATGGGCATTATTAGCCACATTGAAGACGAGCTTTACACTGTCTCCTACGCTATTTCACCTGCAAATGATTTACTTAGTGGCACCACATTCGACTTAGGTGATACTTACTGCGTACACACTTTAGCCACAAATCAAGCTCTGTCTTTTTATCACGCAGGTCAAAGTCATATTGCTCAGCATCCTTGCTACCTTAATTTGGGGCTAGAAAGTTATATCGGTGCGCCAATTGTGGTTGAAGGTAAACGCTTCGGCACGATAAATTTTTCAGCGAGTGCCCCACGCAATCAGCCTTTTAGCACTGAAGAACTAAGTTTTATCGAACTGCTTTCGCATTGGGTTGGCAACGAAATAGCCCGCCATGAGAAATTAGCGTTGTTAAAAGAACAGCAAAAATTAATGGCGCGCCAGCAAGATATATTGGAACAAATGGGTCAAGTTGCAGGTGTAGGGGCGTGGGAGCTAGATCTTGTTGACGGGAAGCTTTATTGGTCCTCGGTGATGAAAGATATTCATGAGGTCGATCAAGATTTTGTACCGGATTTAGTCAACGGATTAAATTTCTACAAAGAAGGAGAGAATCAAACCCGTATTACTCAATGCGTCAGACGCTTGATGGATCACGGCGGCAATTTCTCTGGTGAGTTTGAAATTGTCACTCAAAAAGGGACGCCCAAATGGGCGGCGGTCAAGGGCAAAGCCGAATTAGACGGGGGGAAATGTGTCCGGCTGGTGGGTGCGTTTCAAGATATCACTGAGCAAGTCAATTCACGTGAACAGCTGGAGCACAGGCACAAGGAACTGTCATTGGCGCTTGAAGCTCGCAGTTTATTTTTAGCCAACATGAGTCATGAAATTCGTACGCCCATTAACGGGGTATTGGGCATGTTGCAAATATTAGACGCCTCTTCTTTGGATAATGAACAACGACGGTTTTTGGGCTTAGCCAAAGACAGCGCCACGTCATTGCTAGGGATCATCAATGACATCTTAGATTTTACCAAAATTGACTCTGGTAAGTTGGCACTGGAAACCGTCCCTATCGACCTGAATCAGGTTCTCAATAATTGTGTTGATATCTTTAATCCACACGCAAAAGAAAAATCCATACAATTGGTTAAGCAACTCGAAAACACCCAGGGCGCCAGTATCATTACCGACCCTACGAGGCTGCGGCAAATTTGTGCTAATTTGCTGTCAAATGCGCTTAAGTTTACCCATCAAGGGCAGGTGAACATTGCGACAGAGTTGACGCTACTGCAAAAAGGCAAGGCTACATTGACCATTTTTGTAAAAGACTCCGGGGTAGGCATGACACAAGAGCAACAAGCGCTATTATTTTCACCTTTTAGCCAAGCCGATGTGTCTACCACGCGCAAATTCGGTGGCACAGGATTGGGCTTATCAATTACACGCAAGCTTTGCCAATTGATGTCAGGGGATGTCAGCGTTAAAAGCGTACTGAACGAAGGGAGTGTGTTCTCGGCGCAAATTGAAGTGGGTATTATGGCCAAAAGTGCGCATCCTGCTGAGCCCGAACTGGCTGTATCTCAAAGTAGGGATCTAAGCGGTCTACATGTATTGGTAGTTGAAGACAATGAAATCAATCAAGTGGTGATTGGTGAAATGCTTAAACAGCGACAAATAACCTATGACATCGTTAATGATGGGCTTGAAGCGCTAGCCATACTCGAAGACGAACTAAGTAGTGAGAACCCATACACGTTAATTTTGATGGATTGCCAGATGCCTAATATGGATGGATATCAAACTACCCAGCATATTAGGCAATTTTCGTCTCATGTTGCGACTATTCCTATTATCGCGCTGACCGCGAATGCATTATCAGAAGAGCGTGATAAGTGCTTTGCCAGTGGCATGAGCGAATACCTATCTAAGCCTGTTGACCAAGAAAACCTCTACGCCATGCTTGAGAAATTTATTTAGGGAGTCACGGCACTGCATCGCGTATATCCAGTGCCCAGCCGATAAATTATATCAATAATGTAAGCTATTAAGCGCAAAATAGGTTGCTGCATTGCACTTAGAAACAGACTGTTAGGGAAGAGGTGCAGTCATTAACGTGTGATAGACAAGCTTAGGCTGATTCTTTCGATCAAACAGTAACGGGTAATCGGTGCGCCCGCGCATTGGCCAGTTGTTACGCCAACTGTTGGCATCATTCACGCCCCAAAACGTAACGCGTGTTAGCGTGTCTTGGTGCGTTAGAAATACCGAAAATATCTCCTTGTATCGAGCACTTAATGCGTCCTGCTGCGCTTCTGGTAACCCATCAGGGTAGGGGTTTAAGGCTTTGTTTAAGGCTAAATCTTGGCTGATATCTGCCCCTTGTTCAGCTTCACTGGGAAAGGGTAATACGGATACATCTAACTCGGTGATCATGGATTCAATTCCCAAGGAAGCAAACAGCGTTAATGCATCGTCTAGTTCATTTAAGGCAGGGTGCGTTAACGAGTAGTGGCCTTGTAAGCCGACACTGTGAACAGGGATCCCTTTGTCTTGTAATGACTTGATTAGTTTTGCTGCACCGGCACTTTTTTCTGGTTTATATAAGTTGCAATCGTTGTAATACAATTTAGCATCTAGGTCTGCAGCGTGGGTATAGGTAAAGGCTTTTTCAATGAAGTCATCGCCAATAATCTGCCGCCACTTAGAATCCCGCAGGCTACCATCTTCATTGAGCGCTTCATTGACCACATCCCAGCCTTTGATTTTGCCTTTGTAGCGACTCACAACGGTGTGAATGTGCTCTTTCATGCGAGCTAACAACACCTCTCTCGTTACCGGCTCACCTTGTGCGTCTTCAAATACCCAATCCGGTGTTTGGCTGTGCCAAACCAACGTGTGCCCTATGATGAACATATTATTGGCTAAGCCGAAATCTACGTACTCATCGGACAGAGAGAAGTCATAAGCATCAGGCTTAGGATGAATGCGCTCCCACTTTAATTCGTTTTCAGGGGTAATCGTATTAAATTGGGTGATGATTAAGGCATCAGTGTCTTGTTCGGTGCGTTTAGCTTGCTGTGCGTTAATAGCACTGCCCATTAAAAACTGCTTACTGAAATGGGCTTTCAGACTTTTTGTTTGGCTCACAGCCTCGTTTTTATGATCCACTGCCTCATTTTTAAGGCTCAAGGCTGAGTCATTTGAGCTCACGGCTGTAGCTACCTGGCTTACAGTAGATGTCGCCGCTAATGCGAGTGCCAACAAGCAAGGTTTTATCGTTAGCATATTAGGTTTCAGCAGGTTTAACTTGAGTATCAATTCGTTCCTCAAACGCCCTCTTAGCATGAACTTTCTTAACATAACGGTTCCTGTTATTAATTTGTTAATTTGAACATGATGCCGCTAGGCGAGCATTCTGACGATTATGTTTTTTGCTATACATCAGGCGTTATTTGTTGCTTAGGCTTAAGCAATAACTTTATTTGCTGTGCGATAAAGCGCGCCCGTTTACTTTGCACAACATGAGTATGACGGCATAAGTATAATGTCTCGTTCACGGGGATTTTAAGGTTGTGAATACGTATACGTTCTTGAGCGTGAAAAGCCCGTGCAGCATGCAGGGGTAACACGCTGAAGCCAAACCCGCGGCTGACAGGTTCGAGTATTAAACTAATTTGGTTTGAAAAGCCCTTCTCTTGAAATTGAGACGGGTGCTCGAACTGGCTAAAATTGGCTTGTAACAGTGCTTGGCAATGTTGATGGCCGTCGGGATGGCCAATATAGCCTATGCGCCGCAGTGTCTGCCAGGTGAGGGTTTCTATCTCATTTGAGGTGACTAAAACCAGTGCTTCTTGGGCTATTGCTTCGGTGATTACGTCAACTGAGGTGCTCGGTTGTGTCATCACACCCAAATCAAATAGGCGTAGCCCTATATCCCGCTCGATGCTTTTATTCGGTGAGAAAGCGTGGCTGATGTGCAGGGCGGGATGTAGAGCCTGAATATCTAATAAAAAAGGGTAAACGGTTAAACCCACACTGCCAGGTGTCGCAATACGCACTTGTCCAACAAAGGGTTCGTCTTGCTTCACGTTTTGTTCAAGTAGCACCGCCGCTTGCAATAATTTAAGCCCATCCGCATGCAGTCGCATGCCTGCATCCGTTAACGTAAATGACTTGCCCTCGCGGATCAGCAGTGCAGTGGCCAATTGTTCTTCCAGTTTTCTAATTTGTTGGCTTACCCCTGACTGCGTCATAAATAACGTCTCTGCCGTTTTTGTGAAGTGCCCAATATCCGCAAGAGTACAAAAGGTCTTTAACCAAACAGGATTTATCATTACAAAATGTACTTATTTTAATTTTAAATCATAATTTTTCATACTTTAACATGGGGAGTACAGTAGCGTCACTTGATTGATAAGCCATCAATTAAAACGCGGCGAGTAAGCATTATTGCTTCGCGCCGGATTGAATTAACATCATCTCCTAGGAGTAATACTATGACGACCCCATATCCACGTACCTTCTCTCACATTGGTATTTCGGTGCCAGATGTTGAAAAAGCAGTAGCGTTTTACACCCAGGTTCTTGGTTGGTACTTAATTATGAAACCCACTGTTATCGTTGAAGATGACAGTCCGATAGGTGAAATGTGTACTGATGTATTCGGTGCTAATTGGAAGAAATTTAAAATCGCGCATTTGTCCACGGGTGACAGAATCGGCGTTGAAATCTTTGAGTTTGCGAATCAACAAGATCCAGCAGACAACTTTGAATATTGGAAAACCGGCGTGTTCCATTTCTGCGTTCAAGATCCAAATCTTGAAGAGTTAGCAGAAGCCATTGTCGCAGCAGGTGGTAAAAAGCGCATGGAAAAACCACGTTATTATTACCCAGGTGAGAAGCCTTATCGCATGATCTACATGGAAGACCCGTTCGGCAATATCTTAGAGATCTACAGTCACAGCTACGAATTAACCTACTCGGCTGGCGCATACTAACAGTGGTCAAATCAATGCTGGCACCGGCTAACGCGGGTGCCAGCATTAATTGAATAAGTCTTAACACAATCTGCCAGCTCTGTACGTAAAGCGGGAGTTGGCTCATTGCAACTTTAATAGCTGCTTATGCAAACACTCAAATCTAAGGACCCAAATTATAGCGATATCCTCTTAATAACTGTTGAAACTGCGAAATAATGATTATAAGCAAGCCCAATCGAGAGCTGTAGTTAATAGAGGAAAAGTGTATTACCATTAATTTCTATTAGAAAAAGGTTAGACCTAAATATGTCACAAAGTATGGATGCATTGTTTCCCGGCTATTTTAAGCTCTCAGATGCTCTTGTGGAAAATATCTGGTCAAAAGCAATATTTGTTTTTGACACCAATACGCTTCAGAATCTGTATCGCTATTCTGAAACCACACGAAATGATGTAATAAAAATCTTAATTAAGCTAAAAAGCGAAAACAGAATTTGGTTGCCACATCAGGTCGCATCTGAATATTTAAAAGGCCGTGCAGGTGTTATTCATAGTCAGGTGAAGGCCTATACCGATACTCACTCGGTATTGAGAGAACTTAAAGGAAAGTTCGATAATAAAAATGAACATCCATTTCTACGAGAAAAAACGAAAGAAAGTCTTGAAAAGCTATTTGCAGAAATTACAGATGAATTAGCAGAGGGCGAGAGAAATTATAAGTCACGCTACCATGATGATCCTATAAAAGACAAGCTTGCTGAGATATTCAGAGATAATGTCGGAAATCAGTTTAGCGAAGCAGAACTCAATGAACTCTTTAAACGCGGTGAAGCTCGCTATAAAAGCTCTGTGCCTCCCGGATACAAGGACATAAAAAAGGGTGGTTTAAGTGATGTTGCAGGGAAGATGAGGATCTATGGTGACTTAATTTTATGGCAACAAACATTAGATATGGCAAAAGGTAAAAAGCGTGACGTTATTTTTATAACGGATGATCAAAAGGAAGACTGGTGGTTAAAAGAGCATGACATAACCTTCGGAGCTAGGCCTGAGTTAATAGCCGAGTTTCATCTCGCAACAGAAGCGAACTTTCTTATGTACCGGCCTGGACATTTTGTTACTGAAGCTGAAAAGCGACTTGGCAGCGATGTTGATCCAAATACAGTAGCAGAAATAAAGCAAGTAGAAATCGACAATGATTTACTTTTGGCAATGGAAAAGTACCCTGCATTAGTTACGATCATCAAACATCTTATAGATTTGCAAGTTGATGTCGGAGATACAATACCGTCAGAGCGCGATTTGGCAAAAGAACTACAGATTAATCGCTCCCTAGTCAGAGAGCATCTTACGCGATTGGAATCACATCGCTATATTGACAAGCAGCACGGTAAATCAACGAGGATAACTCGTATATTACCTGATATTGACAACTTAGATGATCTATAGGTAGCAGGGTGATTCATTCTAACATTTGCTGACTTGAGCTTTCGTCAGCTATACAAGAGACAGTCCGTTTCCGGCACAAATCGGTGGCCTGATGTTTCATCAATGATCGTCTGCTCTTTGTCTCAAGCCGTCGTTCAAAGACAACGAAACCAATTACTCCTAATCGCTCATAGCTGACCGTCAGATGAAGTCCAAACCTATTCACCAAAACTGTCAGAACAGATATGAGCTGCTAGAGCTTAATGTGGGTATGAATCCCTCTTGGAATGTTCTCTCAGAACACATTAACAAACATTAACAAAGACACCCAAACATTAACAAAGACACCCATCTTTAGAATCGTATCAAAAACTCTTCTGCTTAGAAGGGGGGAATACCCCTCAACAAGCATTAAAGTACTTTTCATTTGAATGATTGGGGATTTTTACTGGAAAAGTGAGCGTTGAGGAAGGAAATGGCGCGCAAGGTCAATTTTTAGGCAAGCGTCAATGCTACAAGAGATACATTAGATGTGTCAGTTGTGATGTTTCAGGCGCGCCTTAACAACTCTCTCGCTTTGGTCATTCCTCGCAGACGTTGATGATGGGTATGGCGCTTGAATGCATTCATCATTTGCTCCGCGCCTGCAGCGTAGCAGAAGTATTTTTCGAACTCCGTGGTTAAGGTTAGCCATTGAGCAGCATCTAAGCCTAATCTTTGTAGAATAGGGCTGTGAGTGTTATCAATATGACCGGCCTTATCATCACGAATGCATCGGCCTGTCGTGTCTACCAATTCACAATAGTCTTTGAGTGAGTAAGCGATACCTCGAGGGATATTTTCACGAGGATTTCCGACAAAGGGCAGTAAAACACTGGGTTGTGACTGTTGGTTTTTAGCGGCATGAATGCGCTTTTTGATACTGGTGTGCTTTGACGTTTCAGGTGTTTCTGCTATTTTTGCGCGAATGGGGTTTAAATCTACATAGGCCATGCACGCTAGCACCGCACTTTCATCTAACAGGGCTTGTGATTTAAATCGACCCTCCCAGAAACGACCAGTGCAGCCGTCTTCTTTATTGGCTTCACGAGCAATATACTCATTTAAGTCACGCATAAACCAGCTTATGTCGTACAAACGTTGCCGATAGGTTTCAACGGTCTCATCAAAGGTGATTAGCTCGCTTTGGCTCAGCGTATCGCCATTCATAAACTTCTGAGTCAGCAAAGTGCCTCTGTGCAGTTTGTGATAACGTCTCAACACTTCATCGTTAGCCCAATGAGCAGCCATTGTTTTATCCACACATAGCACCACATGCGTGTGATTATTCATGACCGCATAGGCACAAATATCTATGGCGAATACAGAAGATAAAAACAACAAACGCTCTTCTACCCAACCACGGCGGTGCTCGTAACTCTGACCAGAGTATTTATCTATTCCACACAAGAAAGAACGCCGCACACAGCGGGATACACAATGGTAATAGGGCGTATCGATTAAACTAATTTGGCTTTTTCGAGGTTGAGGCATAATCCATAGACCTGACAAAAATGAAACACACATCAAGTCTAGTTCAGCCCTGAAAATTGACCATTTTTATCATGGGTGTCTTTATATAAATTTTCTGAAAATTGACCATTTTTATCATGGGTGTCTTTATATAAATTTTCTTCTATTGAGCGGAACTTTGGTACAGATAATACGCATTACATATTAAAGCAGAAAATAGTTCCGTATATTCAATACCAGATACCTAACGGCATTCTGGCTGGTTCAAATAGAGGGGAATTTGGTGGCGAGCTTATTTTTGTTAATAAAAATAATAAGGCTATCAAGGTTGCAGAAATTAACGTTGAAGATATCTATAAATTTGACTTCGGTTATGTGATTACAAGCGGTTTAGCTCACATGTATTCCGATTCAGGCAGTATATATTTAGTCTCGTTTGAGGATGGAAAACCCAACTTAATAAAGCTATTTGGTTTAGTTGGGGCACCTAAAACGTCGTGGAAAATCAATGATAAAGAGCTATTAATTAATTCGCGTAATGGTAGCCAACTATTAACTAAGGAAGGCTTGCTACAAAGGGTTCAGTGTGCAGCTTAAAGCTAACAAAAACACCATGGTGGGAATTTTACTCGCTGTTAAGGCGCTCCTAAAACCCCCATATTCAAAGCGTTGAATGTCCGCTCTCTGTCTCAACCGTCGTTCAAAGACAACGAAACCAATTACTGCTAATCGCTCATAGCTGTCCGTCAGATGAAGTCCAAACCTATTCACCAAAACTGTCAGATCAGATATGAGCTGCTACAGCTTAATGTGGGTATAAATCCCTCTTGGAATGTTCCTCGTAGAGTTTTCTCATGGAGTGCTCTTATGGAATGTTCTCTTAGCGCGTTATGCACTTCCAAGAGGGATTATTCTTGCCAGTGCTCGAATTTTTCAAGTAAGAAGTTGATCGCAAGACGTGCCTTTGCAGGCAAAAAATTCCGGTTTGCGTACACAATCCAAGTGGCTATTTCGCGATTCCAGAAGGGCGCTAATATAGGAACCACCGAGCCACGTTTCAGTGCATCACCAAAACTTGAGCGTGGCAGGTAAGCGATGCCCAAGCCTCTTTCACATGCGAGTACCACACTGCGCACGCTGTTAGAGCGCCATCTTGCATCTAGTTTTACTTCAAGTGGTTTACCCTGATTGTCGAAAAACCAGGTTGAATTATTGGTCATCAAGCATTGATGCGAAGTCAGTCCATTGGGGTGCGCGGGTGTGCCGTTAACCTCGAGATAGTGCTTACTGGCGGCTGCCACTAATGAGCGATTGGTCAGTTTACGGGCAATTAAGCTAGAGTCTTTCATGGGACCATAGCGAATGGAGAAATCAAATGCGTCATCAACAAAATTGACCATCTGCGAATTAAAATCCATTTCAATGGTGAGTTTAGGGTGCAATTGGCCAAATTCAATCAGTAACGGGGCAATGTGTTGCTCCGCGAATTCGCCCGCCGCAGAGACTTTCAACACACCACTTAACTCAACCTGTTTGTCTAATACGGTTTCGTTGGCTTCCTGTAAGCCATACACCAATTCTTGGCAACGAGCAAAATACGCTTGACCGGCATCAGTCAAGCGCACCGTTCGAGTACTACGTGCCAGTAAACTTACCCCAAGCTCTTTTTCTAAGGCCGCCACTTTGCGACTGATGTGTGACACATTCACGCCCAACTTGCGTGCGGCGGCTGAAAAACCGTGGGTTTCAGCCACAGCTACAAATTCGATGATCCCATTGAAGCTTATATTCATATAACCCTGACAAAGATACATTGTAAATAAATCATTATTGCATATTTGCAATAATGATTTGTCAATTATCGGGATTATCAAACATATGCCAAAGGGCTACACTCTGTTCATCGTAAAAACTGATTTATTTCAACGCTAGGAGTTACCAATGAAAAATGTACTTATTATTTTGACTAACCATGCCACGCTAGGAACCACTGATGAAGCTAACGGCACGTTTTCTCCTGAGCTAACCCATGCATTACATGCCTTTCTTGAAGCCGGATATCGCTATGATTTAGTGTCGATTAAAGGCGGTGAAGCCCCTGTATACGGTGTAGACATGGAAGATGACAAAATTAACAGCGACGTGTTCAAAAGCGAAGATTTAGCTAACAAGTTAAGCAATACCAAAAAAGCCAGTGACGTAAACCCAGCTGATTACGACGCGGTATTCTATCCTGGTGGCTTCGGTCTGCTCTCTGATTTAGCAGATGATGAAAATGTGGCTAAGTTAACCGCCTCTATCTTTGAAGCGGGTGCAGTTGTAGGCGCAGTCTGTCACGGCCCAGCAGGGTTACTGCCGATTAAATTATCTAACGGCAAATACCTAATAGAAGACATCATGGTTACAGGCTTCACCCGTGAAGAAGAAGTTGAGTATGACACCATCAATAAAATCCCTTTCTTGCTGGAAGAGGCGCTAACAAGACGCGCTGGGCAGTATGCCAAAATCGCTCCATGGGGTGAATACGTGGTTAAGCAAGACCGCGTGATCACGGGGCAAAACCCAGCATCAGCCGGTGCTGTTGGCAAAGCCATGGTAGAGCGTTTAGGGCAGTAAAAATAACGCTTTAGTTAAAATTTACGTTCCTAAAAAAAGCGCCACTGCATTATTATGTAGTGGCGCTTTTTTATCTGACTCTGTGTTGCCCAAAAGTAACTTACTGAGGCAGAGGGCTATTTATTATGAATATAGAATTTTTCGTAAAATGTATAGGCCCAATGGGGTTTGTAAATAACCATTAGGGTCATTGTCATACCGTTTAACATCCCCTCAGGAAACAAGAGCAGCCAAATCAGTACTAAGTAATTATCATGAATGGTGTGCCAATCATATTGCCCATCGAGATAAAAATACCCGCCTAATAAGTACATTTTAAATGCCATCATTAATGCGCCCGGTAAGAATGCACATAGAAAAATGTACACGAACACATGACGGGATAATTTGTGGAACACAAAGCTATAAATCAAATAACTCATGCCTAACGGAGCAAGTACGCCAAGCAGGCCATTTACCCCAAACATGCGCCAGCTTTCTTCGCCGACTAGGGTAACGCCGAGCAAGGCTAAAAACGAACTGACCACTGCCCAACGAAAACCAAGCACTAACATCAATGCGGTCAACCATAAAAAATGCACCTGAAGGCCAGGATAGATACCCGTTTGAAATATCCACAGAAAAAATACACTGGCGGCACAACCGAAAACCAAGTGCTGGATCTTCTTGTCTTTAACTAAACTGCTCAAAGGCAAAAAACGCACAACGGCCATTAAACAGACTGCATATCCCACCCATGCGAGGTACTGGATATTGGTGGTATAATCTAGCACTCTTTATTCCTCACCTAAGCTTTGAACTCAGCCCAAATTGGCGCATGATCAGACGGCTTCTCGATACCACGTAATTCATAATCTATCCCCGCATCTGTTAGGGATTCGTGTAATTTCTTGGTGGCAAGAATAAGGTCAATACGTAACCCCCGATTGTCTAAAAAGCCTTTAGAACGATAATCAAACCAGCTGAAGTGCTCATTTGTTTCTGGGTTTAAAGTACGAAAGCCGTCAGTAAAGCCCCAGTCAATTAAATCATTCAACCACACGCGCTCTTCCGGTAAGAAGCTGCATTTGCCGGTTTGCAACCAACGCTTGCGATTTGGCTCGCCGATACCAATGTCTAGATCTGTGTGGGAAATATTCACATCGCCCATCACGATGACGTTGTCGTCAGGCGTGTGATGAGTATTTAAATAAGTTGATAAATCTTCGTAGTACTTGCGCTTGGCAGGAAATTTGGTTTCGTGTGAACGGTTTTCACCTTGGGGAAAGTAACCGTTTAGCACGCGCACCGTTTCACCGTTAGGCATAGGGTAGCTGACCATGATCATACGACGCTGAGCATCTTCATCATCAGTGGGAAAGCCATATTGCACATCTGTCGGCTCTTTTTTGCAAAGCATCGCCACACCGTAGTGGGCTTTCTGACCGTGAAAATAGACGTTGTAGCCCATCGCTTCTACGTCTGCTACTGGAAACATATCGTTGTGCACTTTGATTTCTTGTAAGCCGATAATATCAGGCTGGTGTTTGTCGATTAATGCCTGAAGTTGATGAAGGCGGGCACGTATACCATTGATGTTAAAAGAAATTATTTTCATAAGAAGTCAATTATTCATATCACTAAAACGGCCCTTATCTTATCAGACCCTAGTGCGCCTATTCCATTAATTAATCCTTTTAAAACGGACTATTAGTGTTTCCCATCCCTGCATGAACCGTCTTATCTACCATGCAGATTGATTTACTTTCCTTCTTCCTCTGTACTGTTATTGTTAATAAATTTAAAGTTAATTGTTGACAATATGGCGAAATTTGTAGAATGTGTAATCACGATAAAGAAAAGTGAGTTAGAGATATTCGCAACCACTTTTCCTGAATTTTATGTGTAATTTGGATTTTCCATGAACGAACAAGCACCTGAATTAAACCTTGGTATGCGCATTTTATTGCAAGGTGAACAGAGTATTTACAATCGAATATTGGCTGACATAGCCATGGGAAAACTCGTCAGTGGCGACCGATTAGTCACCACGCAGCTAGCAAGTTGTTACAACACCAGCATAAACCCTGTGCGCGAGGCACTTAAGCAGCTTGAAGGAGAGGGGTTTGTCACGTCTCAGAAAAACAGTGGCGCCAGAGTGGCAGCATTTGAATACGCCACCATGCGTGAAGTGTTTGAAATATTGCAATTGCTAGAACCGTATTTTTTGTCTTGGTATGCCAACCATTGTTCACAGGAAAGCCTAACTCGATTAGCAGAGATACAAGCCCAGCTTAAAACGCTTGCTGTTACAGACTCAGCGGGCCTGCGTGATCTTGATACTGCATTTCATTGGGAGATGTATCGTCATCACTATAACGCCAGTGCACTGCGTTTATGGAAGAACAAAAAGCTTATTTTACAAGCCTTGCATGGTGATTTACCTGTCTGCCAAGAGCGCTTTAACGCCACGTTAAAAGAGCACGATCATATTTTATATTTACTCAACGCACGAGACGATGAATCAGCCGTGCGTGCCTTAACCAAGCATGTGATCAGTGGGGGCGAGTATTGGTCAAGCGTGATCACCGAGCAGCTAAGCGAGTTATCAGCATGAAAATTACCAATATTAAAACTTACGGTTTTTGGCTGGGCTTTCGCAATGTTTGTTTAGTGAAAGTTGAAACCGATCAAGGTATTTATGGCTGGGGAGAATCCGGTTTATCAGGGCGCGAACAAGCCGTCATCGGTGCGATAGAACACTTTAAACATTTCTTGATTGGCCAATCTGCTCTGAATATAAATGCCTTGTGGCAAGAGATGTACCGTAGCCAGTATTTTGAAGGGGGCAGAGTGTTAGCGGCGGCAATATCGGCTATCGATATTGCTTTACATGACGTTTGCGGAAAGTACCTTAATGTACCTGTTTATCAATTGCTAGGGGGCAAACAACGTCAGCGAATACCGTTATTTGTCACCTCTACGTTGGACTTTGGCGATGAATTTATTGAGCACGTTAGCCAGCTTAAGGCTCAAGGCTGGCAGGCTATTCGTGCTACCACAGGGGAGCATGGCTCAGCGGGTAAAACCGAGGTTTTCGATGCACGTAAATCTATCGCCAAAGCGGCAACTTGGTTGAGTAAAGCCCGTGAGGTGTTGGGCAATGAAACCGTATTAGGTATTGATTATCACCACAGGTTAACCGTGGCTGAAACCGCGTCATTTTGTCAACGTATGCCCACAGGTACGTTGGATTTCATCGAAGAGCCTATTCGAGACCAATCTTTAATCAGCTATCAAAATTTACGGGCCTTGGTAGATGTTCCCTTCGCCATCGGTGAAGAGTTCTCGAGCAAATGGGACTTTGCACCTTATGTGGACTCCGCCTTGACCAACTTTGCGCGTATCGATATTTGCAATGCGGGGGGCTTTAGTGAAGCCATGAAAATCGCCGCTATGTGCGAAACCCGCTACATAGATATGATGCCGCACAACCCCCTAAGTCCTATATGTACTGCCGCATCCGTGCATTATTGCGCTGCACTGG
Organism: Paraglaciecola sp. QJM3NY_14; assembly: GCF_056173245.1. Taxonomy (NCBI): domain Bacteria; kingdom Pseudomonadati; phylum Pseudomonadota; class Gammaproteobacteria; order Alteromonadales; family Alteromonadaceae; genus Paraglaciecola; species Paraglaciecola sp. QJM3NY_14. The sequence continues at coordinate 3,179,460 of NZ_CM149664.1, read as the reverse complement.
CCAATCTAAATTGGCTCGAAATTGCCCCTTACGACGGGGAGCTAGACATGTACGACGAGATTTTTAGCCATCGCCCTAAAGTATCAAGTAATACGTTTGAGGTCTGCGATCGCCCAGGTTTGGGCATTGATGTGAACGAGTCGGCTATTCCTAAAGATGCATTCAAATTCTGGGAGCCACCGCGTTTAATCAAGCCTGACGGCTCATACACCAACTGGTAAGCGAGTAGATAAAATGACAACGATACAACAGATGAAAAGCAATGCAGCTTCCAGAAAGAGCAAAAGCAAATTTGGCGTATTAGCGCTGATTTTCTTAAGTGTGGTGATCAACTATATGGATCGCACTAATATATCCGTTGCCGCCCAAGCGATCTCTGACGATTTAGAACTCACCAAGGTGCAAATGGGGATCATCTTCTCAGCATTCGCGTGGACGTACTCCATCATGCAAATTCCCGGCGGCATGTTAGTCGATTCTGTGCGTATTCGTATTTTGTATCCGGTGATTTTAGTCGCTTGGTCAGCGGCAACCATAGTACAAGGTTTGCTAAGTAGCTTTGCAGCTATTGTTGGTTGTCGAATGGCGATTGGCTTTTTTGAAGCACCTTCTTATCCCGCGAACAATAAAATAGTGACGCAGTGGTTTGCTGAGCAAGAAAGAGCAGGGGCGATTGCCGTCTATACCTCAGGCCAATTTATAGGTTTGGCGTTCTTAATGCCGGTACTTGCCATTATTCAACAGTGGTTTGGCTGGCGAGGCTTGTTTTTTATCTCCGGTGGTATAGGTATTTTATGGGCTGGCGTGTGGTATTTACTGTACCGGGATCCTGCGCCAGAGCACGATGACGAAGAAAACATCAACAGCCAAGAGGCAATAAAAGCGCATACTCAGGCGCAAGTAGCTAAGGCTCCAGTCAAATCACAAGCACAGGCATCAGCAAGCTGGAGCAACCTTAAAATCGCTTTTTCCAGTCGCAAACTATGGGGCATCTATATAGGTCAGTTCTGCTTAGGGGGCACGCTCATTTTCTTTTTAACTTGGTTTCCGACCTATTTGGCTGAGTATCGCGGGTTAAGTGAATTAAACACTGGCTTTGTGGCATCGATCCCATTTTTAGCGGCTTTTTGTGGCGTTCTGCTTTCGGGTTTTGTATCTGATTGGTTAGTGCGAAAAGGCGTATCGAACGAGGTCGCCCGCAAAACCCCAATTATCCTAGGCTTACTGCTATCCAGTTCGGTTATTTTTGCCAACTACGTTGAGAGCACCCAGTGGGTCACGTTCTTCTTGTCGGTCACGTTTTTTGGTAACGGCTTGGCATCCATTAATTGGGTGTTTGTCTCGCTCATCGCGCCGAAACATATGGTTGGCCTAGTGGGCGGTTGCTTTAACTTTATCGGCGGCTTGTCTGCTGTCACTGTTCCTATTGCGATAGGGTACCTAGCCAAAGACGGTGACTTCAGGCCGGCCTTGGTATTGGTCGCATGTCTCGCCTTGATTGGCTTGTGCTCCTACATCTTCTTAGTGGGTAAAGTCGAGCAAATTCAAGTACCAAATACAGATGAGAACGATGAAATATTGCCTGCTGCGCAAGAAGTAAGCCCACAATCCACCTCATCAGGAGGAGCACAATGAGCTTGGTTTTTTTTGGAGAACTCATGCTGCGACTTACTCCTTCCCAGCCGCAACAGCAACTTATCGTCGCCAAAGAGCTTAACGTTGATTTCGCTGGTGCGGAAAGTAACGTGGCCAGCTCGTTGGCCCGATTAGGCAACCAGTGTGAATTTGTGACGAAATTGCCTAATAACGCATTAGCCGATCATGCAATAGCCTCGCTGCGCCAGTATGGTATTGGCACTAAACATACCTTGCGCGGTGGCGAACGTATCGGCACTTATTTTATTGAATTAGGCAGTTCAATTAGACCTTCAAGAGTGGTTTACGACAGAGCCTATTCTGCCATATCGCAGATAAACCATAACGAATTTGATTGGTCAGCCATTTTCAGTGACCAAACCCATTTTCACCTAAGTGGTATTTTACCTGCGCTATCAAAGCAGTGCGCTGTAGAAAGTATAAAAGCCGCGACCATTGCAAGAAAAATGGGCTTAACGGTGAGTTTTGATTTGAATTATCGCCGTAGCTTATGGCAAGACAGCAGCCTAGCGAGAGACTACTTTAGTCAAATTCTCACCCATAGCACATTGGCTTTTGGTAATGCGGGCGTGATGCAAGATGTATTCGATTTCGTGCCCAAATCAAACGACAGTGTAGCAGGTGCCCATGAGATCGGAGTTTACCTGTTTGATCAATTCGGCGTCGATGCCGCCATTACCCAACGTATTCATCACAGCGCTAATCAAAACGCTCTGCGCGGCTTTTACCTACGTGGCGCTGATGTGACTGCTTCAACAGATATCACAGTGGATATTCTCGACCGGTTAGGTACGGGGGACGCATTCGCTGCAGGCATACTCCATGGCGTACAACAACACTGGGAAACAGACAAAACTGTACAGTTTGCTAACGCCGCATTTGCCCTGGCACATACCTGTTATGGGGATCAAAACTGGTTAAGTGAAGCTGAAATTATGACTGTGGCTAATGGCAATATGTCGGGTCACATTATTCGCTGATACCTAGATTATGTGTCCAATTTAGCAAAGTACGCTTTATAAGCGCGGAATAAGCCAGAAACGCGCGTAGTAAATACAATTAACGTAAGTGAGAACGAACATGTCGAGTCCCCACGAAAGCCAATTAAATTCCATTATCCGAGAAGATATCCGCCAACGACTTATTACAGGAAAGCTCGTGGTCATCATCCGTGTTAAAGACCCTATGGATATTCCCCCAATTATCGCCTGTATGCATGATGCGGGTGTGGGGGCAGTCGAAATAACCAGCAATACGCCAGGGTACCAAAACGCGATTACCCAAGCTCGGGCGCGTTACCCGAATATGTTGGTAGGGGCAGGGACCATCACCGATGTCGCTCTTGTGGATCAAGCCATAAAAGCGGGGGCGCAGTTCTTGGTCACGCCTAATACCAGTATTGATGTGGTGCAACGCGCCCATAAACTAAATGTGCCTGTGGTCATGGGCGCGTTAACGCCCACTGATGTGGTGAATGCCACGCAAGCCAAGGCGGATATCGTCAAACTATTTCCTGCGGGGGCAATGGGTCCCGGATATTTGAAAGATTTGGCCAAGGGACCCTTCTTAGACACGATTTTCTTTCCTGTAGGGGGCATTAATGAGCATAACTTTGAGACCTGGATGCAAAGCGGCGCTGCGGGAATAGGCATAGGTGGTGCACTGGCATCGCCCGTTAAGAATGAAAAAGAGGCGCATGCACTTACCGCAAAGGTACGCGCCATAGTCGCAACTTTAGAAAATTACCCACTTGAGGCAGCACAATGAATACATCGCCAAAAAGCGCAGGCTTTATCCTTAGTGCTATCGCTCTGGCAGTCACCGCACTTGCAGGCTGCAATAACAACCAAGTTACAAATAACAGTGTGGCAACGCCAAGCGATGCCGCAACCAAACAAACACAACAAAATGTGTTGCCTTGGGATTTTGCAGGGGTGACTGACATGCAAGACGTAACACTCACCGCGGCGGATATGCACGTGGTTGATGTTGATGGTGAACAAAAACTGGCTATCGATTTACACGCCAAAGAGCATAAAAGCGCAGGCTTTAGTTTTATTCCTGATTCGCCTTGGGATTGGAGCCACGAAGGTCAATTCGCCTTTGCAATCGAAATCGAGAATCCCAGCCAATCTTCAACCCATCTGTATGTGTCAGTCAAAGACGCCACAGGGCAATCCCATAATCGTAGCTTTGCTGTACCTGGCCACTCCCAAGATACTTATTTTATGGCGCTAAACGACCCAGCCCTGTCTATTGAAACCGGTATTCGCTCTAATCCTAATAATTGGCAAACTGAATTTACCCCAATGATTTGGCGCTATGGCACTAAGAAAATTGATTTGAGCCAAGTAAAAAGTATCGAATTCGATGTTCGAGGCGTGCCAGAAGACAAACACTTGATTGTGGATAACCCACGTCTTATCAAACCGCAGAAAATAGATCAAAACTATCTTGTGGGTTTAGTCGACGAGTTCGGTCAAAACGATAAACTTGAGTTCACCAATAAAATTGATACGGTGGAACAGCTGAGGGCTCTCAATGCCAAAGAGCAAAATGCGTTCACCCACGACGTACCAAAAGGGCGATCGAAATTCAATGGCTGGGCTGATGGGCCAAAGCTCGCAGCAACAGGGTATTTTCGAACCGAAAAATACCAAGGGAAATGGACCTTAGTTGACCCACAAGGGTACCTGTTTTTCTCAAACGGTATCGCCAACGTGCGTATGTCTAATACCTCTACCATTACTGGGTATGACTTTGACAGTCAGTTTATTAAGCAGCGCGCCCAGGGCGACTTTACCCCAGAAGATTCCATTGGTTTAAACAGGGCACCAAAAGCAGCGTGGCCAAGTCGTCATGTGACCTCAGAACTACGTGCAAATATGTTCACATGGTTGCCTAGCGTTGATGAGCCATTAGCCGAACATTTTGGCTATCGACGAGAAGTGCACACTGGGGTAGTAGATAAAGGTGAAACGTACAGCTTTTATAGCGCTAACCTAGCGCGCAAATACGCCAGTAACGACCCCAAGGAGTTCATGCCTAAGTGGCGCGATACCACAGTGGACAGAATGCTCGATTGGGGATTTACCTCCTTTGGTAACTGGATTGACCCGAGCTTTTATCAGCTTAATCGTATTCCGTATTTCGCCAATGGTTGGATAATCGGTGATTACAAAACCGTGAGTAGCGGTAATGACTACTGGAGTCCATTGCCGGACCCATTCGATCCCGTTTTTAAACAACGGGCAATGGTGACTGCCAACAAGATTGCCCAAGAAGTACAAAACAACCCTTGGTGTGTGGGGGTGTTTATCGACAATGAAAAAAGTTGGGGACAAGAGGGCTCGATTGAAGGCCAGTATGGCATTGTTATTCACACCCTTGAAGTTGATGCCAAAGACAGCCCAACCAAAGCGCAATTCGTCACGTATTTAAAGAACAAGTACTCAGACATTGCCGAGCTAAACGGCAAATGGAATACGCAAATTCGTACTTGGGATGATGTGGCCACTGGCATAACACTGACCAGGTTTAACGACCCTATTATCGAAGACTTATCAGCCATGCTCAGCCTGTACGCCGAGAAATACTTTGCGGTAGTGCACGATGCTGTAGAGCAAGCCATGCCAAATCACATGTACATGGGAGCGCGTTTTGCAGATTGGGGCATGACGGACGAAATTCGCAACGCCGCGGCAAAATACGCTGACGTGGTTAGCTACAACTACTATAAAGAAGCCATAACCGACCAAGCTTGGGGCTTCTTAGCAAAAATCGACAAGCCGAGTATTATCGGCGAGTTCCACAATGGCGCATTGGACTCAGGGCTACTCAACCCAGGCCTTATCCACAGCGCTTCTCAGGCGGATAGAGGCAAAAAATACCAAGAATATATCAATAGTGTCATTGATAACCCGTATTTTGTCGGGGCGCATTGGTTTCAATATATTGACTCGCCCTTAACGGGCAGGGCTTACGACGGTGAAAACTATAACGTTGGGTTTGTGAGTGTCACCGATACGCCATACCAGCCATTAGTTGATGCCGCCAAAGCGGTTAACGCAAATATTTACACGAGGCGTTTTGGCGATGCACAGCCTAAGTAACCATAAAGTACAGGCGCTGGCGCTCAGCACGGCCATGATGATGACTCTATGTGGTTGCTCAGCGTCGAAGTCCCTTGTTAATAACACTGAACGCAGCTTGGTCAGCAACAAAAATGCACACAATACCTTTGAAAATAAGGCACACAATGCCTCACAGAGTGCGCCGATACGCATGGGAGCCTATGAAATATTCGACCCGTCAGTACTGAGTATTCTAGATACAAGCGCCAAGATAAACACCCTAGCCACAGGTTTTGAATGGGTAGAAGGGCCAGTGTGGTGGGAAGAAGACCAAGCGCTTTTGTTTTCAGATATTCCCACTCACAAGGTTTATCGCTACAAAAATGGGCAGGGGGTAAGTGAATTTATCTCCCACAGTGGTTTTTCAAATGGTTTGCTTATCAACGCGCAAAATGAATTGGTCCTTATGCAATCTCGCTCGCGTCAAATAGCTAAGTGGCGAGGCTCTTTAATTGCCTCAGGTGCTGAGCAAGCAGCGCCGCGAGCAAAGTCACATAACCTAAAGCAGCCAGCAAAGGCCCAGAAGCCACAGGAGCGCCAACAGACGTTTCCTGCTGATGACTTCATTATTCTGACGCGTCACTATCAAGGTCAAGTGCTCAACAGCCCAAATGACGGTGTCTTTAAAGCGCAGAGAAGCACTAAAGACAGCATGAAACTCAGCACGAAACACAGCACAGAGGGCGGTACAAAGGACAACAGTAAAGGCGGCGTGCAGGGCACGCTGTATTTCACCGATCCTCCCTATGGTTTGCCTAAGCAATTGGACGATCCGGCTAAAGAGCTGGACTTTCAAGGGGTATACGCCCTTAGCCCGAAAGGTGAGTTGACTCTGCTAGACAAAACACTGGTTTACCCTAATGGCATTGCCTTGGCGCCAGATGAGAAAACCCTGTATGTGGCAGCCTCTAACCCTAAAAAACCGGCTTGGTACGCGTATTCAATAGATGATGAGGGCGGGGTGCATAACAGGAAATTGTTTCACCAATCACCGGTGCAATCAGATGCCAGCCATGGTTTACCTGATGGCCTCAAAGTACACCGCAGTGGAATTGTGTTCGCCACTGGGCCTAGCGGTATTTGGCTGTTTGATCCCCAAGGTACGTTGCTGGCAAAAGTGCACATGCCAAGTATTTCGGCCAATTTAGCCTTCAACGCAGATCAAACTCGTGTTTTTGTCACTGCGCACCATCAATTACTTAGTTTTAGTTTAAAACCTTAGGCTCTGCTCAGCCTTGTGTATCCGCACATACCCAAAGTTGAGCACCCTATTTAATAACGGAAACAACAACATGAAATACCCACAATTCATTACAAAGGTCGCCTTTAGGGCAAGCGCGATTGCGCTAGCTATTACCCTAATCGGCTGTAGTCATGATCAACATGAAATTGCTCAGGCTCAGGGTGTTCCACAAGACCTTGCTGGAAACGGTAGCCCACTAGGCACTGCAGAGGACGCGTTTACCAACGAGCATAAAATCGTCTCACTGATTGACTTTGATAACCAAGAGCAACTTAACTGGCTGCAGCAAAGTGATACCTCATTCGCGCAGATCACCAGCAGCGAGAGCTTAATTAACAAGCAATTAGCGGTGGAGTTTGCAAAAACCGGTAATATTTCCACGTTGCGCGTAGAGCCACCGAAGCCTTGGGATCTTAGGGAGTACGAAAACTACAACATTGCCTTTGATGTGCAAAACACCAGCCCAGATTCAGTTCATTTGTACTTGTCTTTGGAAAATATAAACGGACAAATCCAGAGTCACTCAATTTCTCTGGCTCCGAATTACAAAGGCACTGTGTATTTTCCCCTCGATGGTATTGAAGCAAAAACCGACAGCGGCATGTGGGGAGATGTGCCTCATTGGCAAACCCAAGACGACTTAATGGTGTGGCGTTCTTGGCGCAAAGCAGAGCAAGACTATAGCCAACTCACCGCGCTTAATTTCTTCACTATTGGAATATTGGAAAACAAATCTGTGATTTTGGATGATGTGCGTCTGCGCGCCAATCCAGCTCACGACCCGAACGTATCGGTCGGATTAATCGATAAATACGGGCAAAACGCCAAACAAAGCACCCCTTTAGATGTGCATTCAGATGCCCAACTAAAACAACAAGCCGATGAAGAACTGGCCAAGCTAGCCAAATCATCGGGTATGCCAGATCGCTCTCGTTTTGGTGGTTACACCAAAGCCCCAAAACGTGAAGCAACCGGCTTTTTTAGAACGGAAAAGGTCGATGGTAAGTGGTGGATGGTCGACCCTGATGGCTATCTGTTTTTCTCACACGGGCCAGCGAACGTGCGTATGGCAAACATGAGTACGTTGACCGGAATAGACTACGACCAACCGAGTATTCGCGTGCGCACCAGTGATGAAATTACCCCGGAAGATTCCATGGGAATTGTATCTGTTCCTGACAGCGCAAAAGAAAAACGCTATGTCATTTCAAAGGCGCGCAACGATATGTTTCAGTGGTTACCAAGCTATGATGATGAGCTATCTGAGCACTATAGCTATCGCCGCTCTACCCACAAAGGGCCTATTCCCTACGGCGAGACCTACAGCTTTTACCGCGCTAATTTAGAACGCAGATACGGTGATGACGACCTACGCGCAGGTGAAGGTGAAAAAGAAGGCGAAAATCAAGGCAGCGAGCCTTCCTACGTAAAAAAATGGCATGACGTCACCGCACAGCGTATGCATGACTGGGGGTTTACCTCTTTTGGTAACTGGGTAGACCCAGCGTTTTATCAATCAGAGCAAGTGCCTTATTTCGCCAATGGTTGGATCATCGGCGATTACCAAACACTGTCGGGTCACACTAATCATTGGGGCTTGATGCCAGATCCTTTTGATCCCGTATTTGCACAGCGAGCAAAGGTCACTATCGATGCTATCGCCGAAAATATTCAAGCGTCACCTTGGTGTGCGGGTATTTTTATTGATAATGAGAAGAGCTGGGGAGAGCGCGAAGGCACAGTGTCACAACGCTATGGCGTGATCCTTGATGCACTATCAAAAAATATTGAGAAGAGCCCTGCAAAAACGGCCTTTGCAGCCCATTTGCAGCAAAAATACCAGACGATCGATGCATTAAATTCCGCATGGTCATCACACTTCGATAGTTGGCAAATGTTTGAAGATGACGCCAGCGTCAGCACGCACACCGATGCCCAAATTGCTGATTTGTCAAAAATGCTCGAGATGCTCGGCGAGCAGTACTTTAAAGTGGTACACAATACCTTAGAAGCGGCGCTGCCAGAGCACTTGTACATGGGCGCGCGCATGGCCAACTGGGGCATGCCTGATGAAATCATTACTGCCTCATTGAAATACTCTGACGTACTGAGCTTCAATATTTATGAGGAAGGGGTGCAAGAAGACTATTGGAAGTTCCTTGAAGACGTCGACTTGCCCGTAGTGATTGGTGAGTTTCATATTGGCAGCACGACAGATTCAGGCATGTACAACCCGGGTATTGTGCACAGCGCAAACCAGCAAGACAGAGCCCGAATGTACAAAGATTACATGCAAAGCGTGTTAGACAAGCCGTATATGGTCGGGGCCCATTGGTTTCAATACATAGATGAGCCCATATCGGGGCGCGCATTTGACGGCGAAAACGCCAATATCGGCTTTGTAACAGTAACGGATATCCCATATCCGCATATGATCCAAGCGGTCAAAGAGGTGACATCCACTATGTACCAAAACCGCTTGGCCGATTGAACAAGTCACTTCATCTAGCGTTAGGTATCTCTGTGTAACCGCAATTAGAAAACGCCCGATAACGTCGGGTGTTTTTATTTCTCCAACCAAACTTCTTGATTGGTGTAAAAAACCTACCTGCCTAAACTCGAACATCAATAAACGTTTAAGACATAAGCCCGAAATGACTGTCGAAAAAATAAACATATCAGCATCTCGCGCAATAAAATACATTCTATCTTATTGATAAGTAGTGTTTTTATTTCTGGTTTTATAATTGCATGTAAGCTGATGCCTAGGCATTCTTTCTACGCTATACGGATTGTGGCAACTTACAAAAAAATACTAAAAAAGGATGAAATGTATGCAAAATAAATCGTTTAATCGGCTCAAGCTTGCCCTTTCCGGAGCAGCTTTATTAGCCGCATCACAAATCGCCACTGCTGAGGTTATTGTTCTTGATTTCGAAGGTGTGGGTGGCGGAGCTAATATCAATGATTTTTACGATGGAGGAACTGACAGTCTAGGTAACTCCGGTGTCGATTATGATATCGCATTTGGAACCAATACCTTAGGACTCATTGATGCTGACGCCGGAGGGACGGGAAATTTCGCTAATGAACCGTCATCAGACACTATCATGTTCTTTCTTACAGGGACTGCCATACTGAATTACGTTCCGGGTTTTGATACGGGCTTTTCGTTCTTTTACACCTCATCCACGGCAGCGTCTGTATTTGTGTATGATGGATTAAATGCGACTGGAAATTTGTTAGCAACCTTGAATTTATCAGCTCAGCATACGGATAATTGCTCGGGAGATCCAAACGGGGAGTTCTGTAATTGGACAGCCGTTGGCGCTTCGTTTGCGGGCACTGCAATGTCAGTTGATTTTGGCGGAACCGTAAATCAAACGGGTTACGATGACATAACGTTTGGGTCAGCGACTGCCGGTGGGGAAAAGCCTGTAGACGTGCCTGCACCAATGGGGCTAGCGTTTATGGCTCTCGGGTTAGGGCTGGGATTACGCAACCGTAAACGTAAAACCTAATGTAGTTTGCTCTGACATAGAAAAACGATGCAACTTTGCATCGTTTTTTTATGCATTTTTACCGATTAGGATCCACTATTCCCCTTGCACGTTAACTACCACTCGACCGCGAATTTCACCATCGAGTAACTTAGTTGCAGCGTCTACCACTTGTTCTAAGTTGATTTCTTGAGCGATATCATCAAATACACTCGGCTCTAAAATGTCGCTTAAGCGCTGCCATGCTTCCTTTCTGTCTTCAATGGGGCGCATAACACTGTCGATACCTGCAAGGGTCACACCACGCAAAATAAACGGTGCCACACTGGCTGGAAAGTCCATGCCTTGGGCTAAACCACAAGCGGCAACGGTACCGCCGTATTTTGTGCTGGCGCAAGCATTGGCTAATGTGTGGCTGCCTACAGAATCAATGACCCCAGCCCAGCGTTCTTTGGCCAGTGGTTTGCCTTGACTAGATAGCGTATCACGGTGAATAACCTCATTTGCCCCTAGTGCTTTCAAATAAGGGCTTTCATCCAATCGGCCGGTTGAAGCCACCACGGTATAGCCCAGTTTTGCCAGTATCGAGATGGCAAAACTGCCCACTCCGCCGTTCGCTCCAGTGACCAGAACTTCGCCTTTTTCGGGGGTAACTCCGTTTTTCTCAAGCGCAAGCACACACAGCATGGCGGTGTAACCTGCGGTGCCTATGATCATGGCTTGTTTAGGGCTGATATTAGCGGGCAAGGGGATGAGCCATTCGCTTTTCATGCGGGCTTTTTGCGCTAAGCCGCCGCTGTGCTTTTCACCTACGCCAAAGCCGTTATTAATGACTACATCGCCTACTTTAAAATCTGCACTGTCGCTGTGCTCAACTACGCCGACCAGATCAATCCCTGGCACTAGAGGAAACTGGCGTACCACAGGGCTTTTACCGGTAATCGCCAGTCCGTCTTTATAATTCAGCGTGCTGTACAGCACGTTTATTGTCACGTCACCTTCGGGTAACACACTATGTTCAATCTGCTGCAAAGCCGCGCGATAACCTTGCTCGTCTTTGTTGATTAAAATACCGCTAAAGGTGTTTTCTGCTCTTGCTTCTGTACTGTTTTGGGTAGTAGTCGCATCATTCATGTCATTTCTCCAATTTAGACCGATCGTCTATTAATATCTAAAAAAAAGCCCAAGTGCTTATTTGGGCAGAGCCTGTAAAAAATACTGCAAAAAAAGTAATAGGGGCTTGTCGCTTTGTACCAACTTCGCTCGGCTGACTGCACCCTCCCAACTGATCCAAAAATACTCAGCCAGTGCGCCGCAGTCCGCGCTTTGATTTATGTCGCCATTAGCCTTTGCTTGAATGAGGCAAGCTTCAATCTTGCGCTGCCAATTCAGAAAAACATTTGTCAGTTGTGCTCGAAAGTTAACGGGTAAGGCGTCCACTTCCTGGCCTAAGTTGCCCACCAAGCAGCCGCGCTTAAAGCCGTGACGCGCCATGCCAATAGCCGCGTCATTCACAAAATTTGCGATTCGCGACAAAGGGGCATGTTGTTCGTTAAGCAGGTGCATATCTAGCTTACGTGAAAAGTAGCTATCGTAATGCGCAATCAGGCTTTCACCGTAGGCTTCTTTGCTGGCGAAGTAATGATAAAAAGAGCCTTTAGGCACACCGGCTTTTTTCAGCATGGTATCAATGCCTGACGAGGCGAAGCCAAATTCGGTCAGGTGCTCTAAGCCAACACGCAGAAGCTCTGCTTTCGTGTCGTAATTGTCACGAGCGACTTTGGGCGGCCGGCCGCGTCTTGGTTTTGTTGTTTGCACATTCATCTGCGTATTAAGCTACCACTTGGGGGAAATCAGTTTGCTACCTAAATATATTAGACCGATCGTCTATTTAATTGCAATTGATTTTTTGCTTATGCATTGCTTTGCAACGTTGAGTTATAAAAAAGCCCGCGTGAAGCGGGCTGAGAAGCATGGTTAGTTTTACACTAAAGGGTACTACACCTGTCGCTGACGATTCTATCGGCCTGCTTGTAGCAGCTGGCACTATAAGAGTACTGCTAAAAAGAGTACTGTTAAAAAGAGTACTGTTAAAAAGAGTGCTGCTAAAAAGAGTGCTGTTAAATTGACAGAATTCTAAATCTTAAGTCCCTAATAAATGACAGCTGTTTTGCCAATAGATTTACCACTTTCGATCACGCTATGGGCTTCTTTAAAGGTGTCAACATTAAAACCATTGAAGGTTTGAGTTAACGTACTTTTGATACTGCCTTGGTCAAGTAATTGCGCTATTTCAGCCAGAATATCTTGTTGACGTACTATGTCACTGGTGTTGAACATAGAGCGGGTAAACATCAGCTCCCAAACAAACCCTGCCGATTTTGCTGCTAAAGGTGAGATATCTACTTTACTATCGACCTCAACGATTGAACTTATCATTCCTTGAGGCGCGATTAACTCTACCATGGCATCCCAGTGGCCCTGCGTATCGGCAACATTGAAGATATAATCAACATGTTGAAAACCACTTTCACGAGTAGAGTCCAGTAGGTTTCTGTGATTAACCACATAATCTGCGCCCATACTGCGAACCCATTTTTCGGTTTCAGGGCGAGAAGCAGTTGCGATAACCGTCAAGTTCGTCAGCTGCTTAGCAAGTTGAATAGCAATTGATCCCACGCCACCGGCACCGCCAATAATCAACAACGTTTTCTTCTGCGTCTTGGACACACGAAGGCGATCGAATAACGCCTCATACGCAGTCAGTGAAACGAGTGGCATTACCGCAGCTTGAGCATCTGATTGGCTGGTTGGTGCATGGGCAACGATTCGATGATCAACAGCTTGATATTCAGAATTTGAGCCTGCACGGGTCACGTCCCCAGCGTAATACACTTTATCGCCCACGCTGAAACCTGTGGCATTTTTGCCAAGTGCTTCAACGATGCCCACCGCGTCATAACCTAAAATAACCGGTTGTGGGTGAGGGGTATCAATCGCGGAAAGCGCCCGGTTTTTTGCATCAGCAGGGTTAATGGATGTGGCGACAACACGCACCAACATATCGTTTTCGCCCAAAGTCGGGATAGGCATGGTAAATTTAAATAGGCTATTTTGTTCTTCAATAGGTAATGATTGAGTGAAACCGATGGCGTTCATTTGCTTAGGTACTGACATAATTTGTTCTCCTATTAGGGTTTAAAAATCGATACATGTAATATTTCATTTTGAAAATGATGACAGACGTTACACACATGTCATCTGGCTGAACGAACATTTAAATTTTGTTCTCAAGCACCAATGGCGATACTTTATGGCAACGCAGTTCGAAGAAAAACTGGGGTGGTGACGAAACATTTTCAAAATAATATTGAAAATGATGTGGCTAGCATGAGATGTATCCATCACCGCTAAAGGCTAAACGCATGCAAGGAGCATAAGTGAAACGGTATCAAGTGATAGAAGCAAGCCCAACCTTTGCGGAGTTTATCGCTCTGCGTAAGCAAGCAGGGTGGGGAGAAATCAATATTAATATCGCCCAAAAAAGCCTTGAAAATACCTTGTACTGTGTGTGTATCCGTCAATCACACGCATTACTCGCCATGGGACGCGTCGTGGGCGACGGCGCAATGTATTTTTATATTCAAGATGTAATAGTGACACCGACCCATCAAGGCCAAGGGGTAGGTCACCAAATTATGCTGAACATCGAAGAGTATCTGCAAAGTGCAGCTGCGCAGGGCGCCACTATTGGCTTATTGGCAGCCAAGGGTAAAGAGCCATTTTATGAACGATATGGCTACGTAAGCAGACCAAATACATTACTGGGAAACGGTATGTGTAAGTTTGTCTAGCATGTTAGCGTTTACCATCGTTTTTACACTAATCCATTGTTAATTATCTATTTTGCCCCCACTGAGTGAGTATGAATTTTAGATATTATGAGGAGCTAACTTTATGAGTCGTCATTTTGATAAGGCCGACGGCCTGTGTGAACAAAGAGATCCCACCACCCTTGGTTACGTGTTTAACCAGACGATGCTGCGCATTGCTGATCCAAAGCGCTCGTTAGATTTTTACACCCGGGTAATGGGCATGACGCTATTAAAGCGCCTCGATTTCCCAGAAATGAAGTTTAGCTTGTACTTTTTAAGTGCAGGCGATGACTTTTCTGACGTGAGTAATGATGACAACGCGCGAACAGTGCAAACTTTTGGTCGTCCAGCCATGCTTGAACTGACTCATAATTGGGATGATACACCTGAGAATACCCAATATCACAATGGTAACAGTGAGCCAAAAGGCTTCGGTCATATCGGTTTTCACGTACCCGACCTCGACGGAGCCTGTCAGCGTTTTGAAGCGTTGAACGTACCTTTTCAAAAACGCCCCAATGATGGTGCAATGAAAGGGCTCGCTTTTATAAAAGATCCTGACGGTTATTGGATTGAAATATTTGATGCCAACAAGGTTACAGGCTCTATCAGCGAGCACATGTAACTTTGCCGACGCACTGGCAATGAACCTTTTCAGCTAGGCAGTCCGTGGGCGTAAATTTATGCGCCCACGATTAACTTCGTTTGTCGGCAGTCGTTAACGTCAGGTGAGTTCACTCACTTTTGCGAACTTCTAACGCCTCAATATTAATGATGTTCGAGCGATTCAAGGTGATCTTAAAGCGCTGGGTTTGTTGCTTCTTGTCTTTATCCGTGTGCATTAGCACCACATTAATTTGATAACGTCTTTCCACTGCTTGCTTAGTGATTTTGTTGTTTTCTAAAGAATAAAGGCGACCTTCGCCCTTTCTTAGAAACCGAATAAAGGGGGTTAAATTGAAATAAATTTGCTGGCGCACCTCATCATAGCCCGGTAAAAAGCTTTTCGCGAAGACCTTGGTTTCGCTACGAAAATGCAGCAATTGCGCCGCTTGTTTGTTTTGCTGGCGACGTGTTTGAAACAGTTTGTCTACTTGAGGCGGCAAATCTTTATTGCGAATGTATTCAAGCCAAATGGTTTGATTGGCAACCTTGCTCTTATTCACACTGTGGCTGTATAAGATCCGCCATTTTGGCAAACCTTTTTGAATACGCCGCCAAATAATACGCGTAATGTCTTCTTTGAATATTTCCCGTAAGCCGTAAATCACTCCTAACATACCCACCAATGCAATGGTTACCTCGGTAAAATTGGTTCGCGCGTTTAACACTAATACCATCACAAACGCCATAATGATCGCGGTTACGGTACCTTTGACGATGCGGTTTAAATAGCTGTTGAGGTTCTTGGTTTTCTTTTGAAATACCACTCCGTATTCTATTAAACGCTGTAACAAGCGCATTTTATTGGTAATGCGATTCGGGTCACCGAGGGTGGTTTGCGAGTTGTACTGGTTTTCTTCTCGATATTCATTTTCTCGGCGGCATAAACCGAACAGAAAGTTTCTTTCACTGGAGTATTCTGCGCTTTTGGGCGCCCTTGATAGCAGCTTTAAAAACGACTGCTCCACTTGCCAGCTCAGGTAATTATCAGCATTTTCAAAATACGCCCTAAGCTTTTCATCAGACGGTGTATAGCGCCTTAATTTTTTAAGCAGGCCAGAGGTTTGCTCAGCAAGCTCTATCGCTTGGGGGTAAAACTCTTTGCTGTCTTTAAGCTTAAGCGTTTGCTTGATGTCAGTATCAAGGGCGGTACGAATTTGATAAGAATATAAATTGAGGTTTAAGCGATAATCACTTTGTTCGCCTTTCTTTTGACTAATGTATCGGCTGCGCACCAATGGCACATGCAGTTGGTCAGAATAATAGGCACTGTGGTTTTGAATGCTGTGGTGAAAGTACTGTTCCTCGGTCAAGGTTTTTGCGCTGATACCCATTTCATCAGGCAATGAAAAATACAGGTCGAGTCTTTGGTGATCACTGGGCAAAAGCTGATAACCGACTCGTATGGACAAGTTTTCGTCTTGGGTCAGCTTAATATTATTCACTGATATCTTGGTCTCCTTTATGACTTGCGATGTTCATATTCTGAGGTTGACTAGGTTGTTACTTGGCTATTGGCTGCTTTTTTGGCAATGCTTAGGGGCAGCCTGAGAAATAGCGAGTATGAACGCTGCGTAAAATAAGTATGCCTGACTTTTTGACCTTTCCCCAATCTTCATATTCATAATCGGCAATTTTTCGTCACTGCGACTTATCATCGCGACTTATTACTGGGAAGGCGTAACGTGGTGCTGCGGCGGTGATTGTGCATAGCGTGGCTCAGTCGTTAGCAGGTGATTATATAGAATTAATTGATTTTGTTTCCTTTGGTAGCGTATTTATCCATGAAAGTAGTTGTAATAAATTGTGCGCCTCGGTTGCAGATATAAGATCGTGCAACATAACAGGATGATTTATTATGCAAACCAATCAACTAAACCAACTAAATCAAGCACGCAACTTAGATTTACCTTCCCGTGAAGCCATGTTGCATCGCACTCCTTCAGTCCAGCAGTTTTGGACCAACCACTACAACTTACTGAGCGATGCATGGAAAGAGTGGGAAGAGAGCAACAGCGACACGCTGGCAACACTTGACAGCTCCTTGCTCGATAGCCGTTTGCGAGACGCCGTAGAGCAAGCATGGGCCGACCCAAGTAAAGAATTAGCAGTACAAGACTTGATGCAAGAAGTGGCACCAGATGTATTCAAATTCCAGTTTTTCGACCCACAGCGATTGGCGGATTTACGTGCCTATCTTGAGCAAGTGTGGGAAGCACACATTCCCCTTCGCCCACCGTACGGCATTGTATTGAATCGACGCGGTGCGATGTTAGACAGCCGCTCTGAAGGGTATTTGGCTGCGCCAAGCTTTCAAGTGTTTTATCGTGAAATGCTAGACAGATACATGCGCCCCATAGCTCGTTTGTTGTTCCCTGAAATAGTGGGTTACGATACCCAAACGTTTGGTTTTTCGATTCATTACAAACCAAATACAGATACATCGATTCGCCCGCATACAGACGCCTCAGCGGTCACCTTGAACATCAATTTGAATCTACCTGATGAGCCGTTCACCGGTTCAAATGTGGACTTCTACGATCCCAGTACAGGCAAAATGATTGGCTTGGCGTTTAAGCCGGGTAGTGCGATGATCCACCGTGGCAATGTGGTGCATGCCGCACAACCTATCACCAGTGGTGAGCGCACCAACTTCGTTCTTTGGTTGTATGGTGACTACGGCAGAATACCGATGCAAGGCGCTGATCGTGTTGCAGTCGATGCGAAGCTGCGCTGGGCAGTGCCAACGGGACCATTGGATGATTTTGCGCCATTCTAGCTTTTATTAGGTAAACGTTATGCACCTTGCGTGCTTTTTATGGGCTACGCCCAGGTTATGCACTTCGTGCACCAGCATCCATGCTGGATATGACAGACCATCCATGGTCAGCCAGTCACTTTTTCAAAAGACGACAAAGTAACCAAAAAGTCTTTTGCTCCAACAAACTTTCTTAACCGCCAAAAGTAACGGCTTTAATGTCAGAACGGCGTGAGGAAACATCCCTGTAAAGCAACACGCCTTGTCCAGACATCCCTGTCTGGCCATCTGACAATCCGTTACTTTGAGCGTGAAAGTTTGAGTCGCGTGAAAATAAAAAGCAGCGACTTTGTCGCCAAAGCATTCGCTTTGCTCACTTAGATGTAATCAATTGTATGGATGTTTTTATATACACTCCCCTCTGTCATTCCGGTAAAGAGCAAGGTCTTGGAAGTTTTCCGTATTTCTACAAGATCAAGGTCAATATATGGAAAAAATTTAATCTGTACAGTAAGTTACCCTGTATGCTAAAAAAGACAGATGTAGAAAGGTGAAAAACTTCCGTGATTAAATGCGGAAATTTTCCGACTATTAATATTGTTAGGTTTTGCGTCGAGCAAAGGAGTTTAAATGAGAGTATTTATAATCATCCTTACCTGTATTGGTATAGTTGGATGTGCAAGTACGGAATACGGAGCTACATTTTCAGGTCAATCTAGCAAATACCAAGAGCCCAAAAGCGGTTCAATTGCATACCTACATCTAGAAACTGAACTAAAAACAGATGGTTTTGGACTTGCGCCACATCCACATACAGCAATTATTTACGAACTTTGCTCTCCAGAAAAAGCAGGACAAGTTAAATTTGGTTATCTTGGGGATATTAAAATTTCGACAAACTCACCATTAGGAAATCCAGGGACTGTTAAAGTAAAATCAGGTAAGCCTATATTTTTAGCATTTGGTTTAATTCATCCAGTTAACGGTTACGAATGTACTTCAAAGCATATATTCACACCAGAAAATGAGAAAAAATACTCATTTGTGAATTCATTAAATTGGTCTGAGTGTCCAACAAAAACGGGTGTTATCTCAGGTAAGAATAGTATTTCGCAAATTAAGAATATCAAAACTCTTGATAAAGCTAAAATTGCAGAGTTAGGGCAAAAAGGCATAAACATGAATAGAGAGTTATGCAAAACCTAAAAAGGGTTTTCAAGTCGGACAAATTACAGTTGGCTTTTTGTTCGTGCCTCACTTATTTTAGCCAACTGCAATTTGCCGCTTAAAACGGCGTTAGATGAAAACCAACTATGTACTGGACTGATGATAAGAAAGAAATCGCTAAAGCATTTGCTATTGCCCCTGCAATACCGATAGCGATTGTTAGCGTATTTTCACTACCAGCAGGCCTGTTCGTTTTTATGTTCGGGGCACCGGTCGCTTACGCTTGCGCTGCTCTTGTAGGTATTCCTTTGTTTGCCCTTTTCAATAAAGCGAACATATCCGGTTGGTCGTATTTTATTCTGGGTGGCTCATTGTGTGCTGTTCCTGGAATATTATTATTTACCAAGTCCCATGTGCCGTTGGTATACAGCCTTCAATCTATTAGTGGTTTTAGCCTAATGGGTGCAGCTGGTGGTTTTATTTTTTGGTGGCTTTATCCTAGAAAGAAATTCAAGAACAGCCAGCAAACGAACTTACCTGGCTTCGCGTTAATTGTAGCTCTCGGGGGCGCATTGTCTTACATTTATGTACTCGGGCGGTATGATTATATCGATGGTAAAACTCTATCTATTAAGCATCCATTTGTTAGCCCTATGGATACCAACGTGAAAATAGAGGCAGACGGTCAAACTGTAGAAGCACGTTTACCAAAAGGAGTGCCTTACCGCACTAACTGTAAAATAAGTGTTGTTGTCTGGCGCGAACTGTTTAACCATAAAAAAGCATATTCATTAAGCTATTACCCTGATTATCCGCAGGCGCACCACTATCAGTGGCTCACAGAAAAAGCACAAAAGGGTATCAGCAAGTCATGCAGTTAAAATTATCTAACAAGTGCATCATGGTGGGAATTTTACTCGCTGAAAAAGCGCTCCTAAAATCCCCATATGTTAAGCGTTAAATGGAATCAGTATGATGCAAGCTGCAATTTTTGACATGGATGGAACGTTAATCGATTCGGAACCGATGTGGACAAAAGCCGAAAAAGAAGTCTTTTCATCTTTAGGTGTAAAAGTAACTAATGATCTTTCATCTCAAACTGTTTGGATGACTAATTAGCAGGACACCCATGGTTAGGGAGTTAGTAGGAGTTAGCAGGACTGCAAATTACAAAGACATCCATTGGTAATAATAGAATTTAAATTAGCAGGACGAATTATCCAGACACCCATGATAATTGTTGTCCGGATGTTTGTCTCGTCACCTAAAAATCAGTTACTTTAAACCGGAAAGTTTGAAACGCGTAAAATCTGAAGCAGCAGCTTTTTTGCTAGGCAATTGTTTCTGTTACCCGCTGTGACGTGCCTGCTCGGCTGTTGTGCGGGAAGTCATCACTCAAAAGAGTTTTTTGGCATCGCGGTAGAAGTTTTCGTGGGTGCCGAATGTGAGTAGCTCAAGTACAACGGCTTCATCTTGATAACTGTAGCCGAGAAGGGTGAGTTGTTTTGCCATCTTAAATTTGTATACGCGCATAAATGAAAGGTCTCCCTTTTTCTGCTCTCCTAACAGAGGATTCTCCATTAAAGCTCGGACTGCGTCGTCAAGATCGGCTTTTTGATTTTTTCTGAGTTTCTTCGCAGCCTTATTAAAACTGGATGTTTGTAAAACTTTTGTGATTTTAGCCAAAATCGTAGGTCTCTAATTTTCCTGCTTCTTTCTCAGCTTTTGCAATAATGGCCTGTTTTACAAACTCGTATGGCAGTTCAGGATTGTCTTCCATCATCTCACCAATTTTCGCCCAGTGCTCTATTTGCTTTGGTGTTGTGCGGTTAAGTGCTTTAGCCATTATGCTGGCTTTTTCTACTAGCTCTTGGTCCAATCTAATACTCGCAGTTGCCATCATCATTTCCTCATTTGTATGGTTTAATTGTAGCGTCTTGCAACAATTGTGGCAAGACGCTAAGAATTATCAAGAACAAGTGTTAGCAGGACGAGTTATCAGAGCAGCCGTAATAAACATTGGCTGGCTGTTTTATCTAGGGTGTTTGCTTAGCCAACTGACTTGTTGGTCATTCTTTGATTTTTTGCTGGTTATTTATGGCTAGCTTGGGTAAATTTATTTGACTTTTGAGTTTTCAGTGTTGTTCAAAATGTTGTTTGTAGAATGTAAGAGGGATTATGCGGTTTCAGGGAAAGGTGTTTAATTGGAATGATGACAAGGGCTTTGGTTTTGTTGAGCCAAATGGGGGCGGTGAGCGGGCGTTTGTGCATATCAAAGCGTTTACGCCACGTTCTCGGCGGCCGGTCGATGGGGACGTCATCACCTATGAGTTGGTGCGCGAGTCTCACAATCGCTGTAAAGCTGAGAATATTCAGTTTGCTCGGGGATTAAACGGGGCTAGCACTAGGCAAGCCAGTATAAAGTCTGCTAATCCCAACAAAGCAAATAAGCGTAGAACAAATAACAATACCACCGTGAATGTATTCTTAGTGCTGTTTTCGATTGCCTTAGTTGTATCTATTTTGATGGGGGCACTACCTCTGGTTATTGGTGGTGTGTACCTTGTCATGAGCATGATTGCATTTGTTGCCTATGCGCTTGATAAGTCAGCTGCGCAGAATGGTCGTTGGCGCACAAAAGAGAGCACGTTACATTTGTTTGCTTTTTTAGGTGGCTGGCCAGGCGCCTTGTTAGCACAAAATCGCTTGCGACATAAATCGAGTAAGGCGGAGTTTAAAAACGTCTTTTGGTTTACTGTGGTGTTAAATCTAGGCGGTTTGTATTGGTTGCATACAGAAGACGGAGCGGTGTTTTTGAATGATAAGGTGTTGCCGTTTGTCAGTGGTGTGCAAAGTATGGTGATAGGAGGGAGTTAAGTTATTTATGCACTTCGTGCACAGATTACAGCTTCGCTGTCTACACACTGCTTGTGCTAAGCATGCGCGGTGCTTATTTATAGCCTTCGGCTACTAGGGCATACGCTTCGCGTACTTATGTGCTGCGCACACTTTACGCACTTCGTGCACAGCATCCATGCTGGATATGACAGACCATCCATGGTCAGCCAGTCACTTTTTCAAAAGACGACAAAGTAACCAAAAAGTCTTTTGCTCCAACAAACTTTCTTAACCGCCAAAAGTAACGGCTTTAATGTCAGAGCGGCGTGAGGAAACATCCCTGTAAAGCAACACGCCTTGACCAGACGTCCCTGTCTGGCCATCTGACAAACCGTTACTTTAAACGGGAAAGTTTGAGTCGCGTGAAAATAAAAAGCAGCGACTTTGTCGCCAAAGCATGTGTTGCGCTCACGCCATAATCATCAAAACAGCCGTGATAGTTCCTGCCAGTTTTTGCGTTTTATATTTTATCTATCACGGGTTTGCCGTTGCGAAAGTATATAAATGGGCCTTCGGCTTCAGACGCTTGGCCGCTGGTTAAGCGTTGTGCTACTTCTTTAAGTATCATTCGGGTGATAATAGGTAATTCGAGCTTTTCGGCGTCGACCAGTGATACCCAGTGCATGGCGAGCAATTCACCAGACCCTTGGGGCGTTTCGTGTACATCCCCTTGGATAATATCTGCGTCAACCATAAAGAATCGCGTATCGAAGCGGCGATTTCGATAGGGCGGCGTGATGGCTCTTGCTATGAAACTCAGGGTATCAAGGCGTGGATTAACACCATGTTGTAAAAACGCCTGCCACTGGGGTGAGCGGGTTCTTATGGGTAAGCTATCAGTTTCGCCAAGGAGTAATCCGGTTTCCTCGAACGTTTCACGAATAGCCGCCAGTGCAAGCCCTCTAGCACGTGACTCAGAGCATCCTTTCATTAAACGTTGCAGTACGCTGGGTTGAAGGTCGTTAGGCGGGCGAATACGACTGTCTGCCGCTTCAATCTTACCCCCAGGGAACACGAACTTATTCGGCATGAATTTATGCTCAGCTGAGCGCTTACCCATCAGAATTTGGGGGTGAGTACTGTCCCGGCGCACAATAATCAGGGTGGCGGCATCTTTAGGTTTTACAGCACGTCCTTGGGATCGCAACTCGGCGGAGGGCGTATTGTGGGGGATATAGGGTTCGTTGTTAGGCATGTTAGCCCCTGTTTATTTATTCAATAGGTGCGGCGTGAAATACCAATCTGCTAGGTTTACTTGATAGCCAGTGGCGTTTCCAATTAATCACCTACGTTTAGCCTTTTGCTTTCGCTCAAATTCTTTTGCAAGGTGGGTATGCAGGCGCACAATCGCGCTCTCAAATAAGCCAAATTCTAAAAATTCATTTGCTTCGCTTGCCAGTCCCTTTTGAGCGGATAGCACTATCTGTAAATCTTCAACCGCACCTTTAGCAGCGAACTCTTGACCTTCATTAACAGCATCAAGCCTTGGGGTGTCGTGCTCGCCAATCGCGCTGATAAGGTAGGTATGTTGCTCTGTTGTTGCCTCATCAATAGGCTCAAGCACATTGACTTGCATACATCCTGGAAAGGTTGAAATAACCACATTGGGAAACAGGTGATAAACGTAGGTAAGTCGCCCATCAACTGAGATGTCAGATGCCTTGTTATGCCTTAACCCCTCTATTGCTTTGTAGGGAAATGTTACGCGGCTATTCTCCCCAAAGGCTTCGATCACCGTGAGGTTGTCGTATTGCACGGGGAAAAACGTGCTTTTGTGTGTTTGGCGAATATGGTAACCCTCAAGAGAGCTTTCTAGATAAAGCTTCCAATTCGCTTTGACTATCTGACGGGTTGAATTTAATAAACGGTAATGCTCAGGAATAAGGTGAGGAATAGGCGCTATATCTTGCTCTATATTTGCTTGCGGGTTTTGGTTAATAAATACCAAGCCATTGCTCTCAATACAGGCCACCTCGACAAGTCCACGTGTTGCTTTATCAACATCTGGAAACCCATCTTCATGGGGAATACTTAGCAGGCTCCCGTTAAGATTGTATGCCCAACCATGATAGGGGCAAACCAATGCACGAGCACAGCCTTGGCCATCAGCGAGTTTAACGCCTCGGTGACGGCAGGCATTTCTAAAGGCACGAATAACGCCGTCCAATCCGCGTACAGCAATCAAAGGCACGGTGGCTGTGTCACGGGCAACATAGTCCCCCATTTTGGCGAGTGCGCTTGAAGGGCAAAAAACGATGCTCCGACTTTGCAAAATACCAAGCTCTGCTTCAAGTCGCGCTTTCGAGCGGTAATTAGCTGTGGGCTCCCGCCAGCTTTGCTTGCCTTGATCGGTTGTGCCGTTGTCGATATGTGCGAAAATTCTTTGCACGACTTCTATATCGGTGAGTAGTGTTTTTTGATCATTGGTATTGACGGGCATATTCTCTCGCAAGCTGAAGAAACAATACTGTTCAAAAATAAAACAAAAAAGGGGCATTGCGAAGTCAGCGGTTTTTATACGTGGTAATCAGGGGGGGTTATATAACAAAGGGGGTAGTTATAAAGACACCCATGGTAAATACAATACATTTTGGCTGTGGCTAGCCTGATATATGGTTGTTTTTATTCATATTAATGTTTTGGCTGTTTAGAACAAATTACGAAGACACTCATGAAAACTAACTGATTGTGAGGGTTACTTACTTGGTGGGGTAGCCTTGGCTGCGCTTCTGCGTCGGCAGCCAAAGTTGAAATAGATGGTAAGCAAGGCAACTGTTGTATGCGTTGCCCCTTTGGGGCTTTAGTCTTGTAGGGCTAGTTCGGCCATTTTCATTGTGCTTTCGAAGGATGCGGTGCCGGCTATGAATAAGCCGTTGTGACAGAACATGGCGTCTTTTATGCCTGTTTCTGTTTGTAGCTCTGCATCTGATAAGCCTGCCCATGGTTTGGGTAGGGATTTTCTGTCTTCGAATGAGCCGGGCTCTACGGGGACGGTTTGAATCATCCATTGCCCTGATTGTGACGGGTAGACCATATACAATGCTTGCTCTGATAGGGTGTGAACTGTTTTCTTCCATGGGGTGTATTTTTCTAGCACGATCACTCTTGGATCTTGTGCATTTTTTATTGCTTCGGCGACGATGGCTTTTGCGTTTATCCCACCGCTGGCCGCTGCTATTGCGCGCGCTAATATGCGCGCTGCGAAATCAACCGCTTCGTTAAAGCCGGCGTCAAAATCACCTTCTTCTTGCCACGTTGGGTTGAACATTGAAATGGTTTGGCTAAGGCTAATGCCTTCAGCGACTCCTTTAACATGGCCACAGTCGATGGCGTCAATGGTAGACACCAGACCGGCGTCAATCGCGTTGGCGAGCTCTTGATTATCGCCACATATGGTGAGGCCATATTTCTGCCAAATCAAACCAAATGACGAGTAGGGCACGCCATTGTCGCGCTCACCGGCGCCGCCACGTTGGTGGTGGTCAAAGCGGTCTGTTGCTGCATTGTGTTCGCCGCCTACATCAATTACCACATCTGCCTTGGCGATAGTGTCTTTATCACGGGTGCGAATGAGGGTAAACGTAGGGAAAACGCTTTTAAGGGCCGCGACACTGAATACATCGTCAGCATGAAAATTGCCGCTGTGGGTTACTACTATTTTATCATTCATCATTTTTTGTCATTTTACCGAGGAAAGGGAAGGCGTTGTCAGATACAGGTTGAGGCTAAACGGCTTAACACGTTTTTATTCATACAAGTAAAAATACGACGGGGATTCTATACGAAAGCACGCACATTAACAGGGGAGTCATGGCACTTTATCTTGTCAATTTATCAGGTAAGCCGCTAAAAATTATCACATAGGCCAGCGGAAATAACCCTAATGACTTGTTTGCTGCGGTGATTTTGTAATAGGGCTGTGGTTTATATGAATTTGAGTTACTCTCAAACAATGGTCTCACCGAGCGATCATGTTTAATGATGAGATAGCTATCAATCAGCTTGAAAACTTGCATCTTATTTCCTTTCGTTTTGATGGTATTATGGACCGGAATTTATTGGAGACTCAAATATGTCCGGTGCGCTTAAAATCATGCTTGAAAACATCGAGCAATTAAGTACAAAAGAGAAAGCACTTGCTGCCCATTGTCTTTTAACCGCTATGGATTCAACTGCCGAAGATGATGTTGAAATCCAGTGGTTAAAGCTTGTAGAAGCGCGAAGTGCTGAATTAGAGTCTGGGAAGGTAGAAGGTATCTCTTGGAGGGATATCAAACAGGATCTTATTTAGTCGACGTTCTCTGTTATTTTTCATCCTGATGTCGCAGTTGAAGTAAAAGCATCATTTGATTGGTATCAGGAGCAATCTCTTGGACTAGGTCACGAGTTTGTTCACGAAATAGAAGAATCAATAGCGTCAATTCAATCGTTACCTGCCGCGTGGTCAAAGATGGGGCAAACTCATCGTCGTTTTGTTTAAGCCGTTTCCCATATTCTATTGTTTACAAGATTATTGAAAATCATCAAATTAATATTGTTGCCATAATGCATAATCATAGAAAACCAGGATATTGGTATATACGTGGTTAATATAAATTTTATATTCTAAATGCGATTTGCGATTTGCGAATGAGAATGGTGGTAAGCATTCTTCGCTGTCTTCATTACGCCTGCAATGGTGAGCCAGAATGCTAACCACATCTTATGTTAAAGCTCATTTGCATACAGGCATTCAACACACTCTAAAAGTGCGTTGAATGCCCGGTAATTCTCTTTACGTTCTCGGCGCTCTTTGCAGATATCGACATCCTTTGTACGTTCTGGACAGCTAAAGCGCTAGGCGTCGACGACGATGACTTCGCCTGTGATGAAGCCGTCTACTGAGCGTTCGAACGCTTTGCCGACCAATTCGCTTGGTACAGGCTGAAAGCCTGGCATCATTTCACCGTAAACGTCCCATGCTTCTGTGAGTACCGTTGGGTTGACCACGTTGATACGGGTGTTTCGTGGCATTTCCAGTGATACGATTTTAGCAAAGGTATCAATGGCGCCGCTGGTAGTGGCATCGGCAATCGCAAAGGGGATGGGCTTTTTATTTAAGATGCCGCTGATTAGGGTGAACGAGCCGCTGTCAGCGATGTACTCTTGCCCAATGCGAACTAGGTTGATTTGGCCCATCATTTTGCTCATCACTGTGGTCATCCACTGTGCTTCTGTCATCTCACCGAAGGTTGCGTACTCACACACACCAACAGTGTTCACAACTGCATCAAAGTGACCTACTTTTTCATACAGCTCACGAATGGACGCTTCGCTGGTGATATCCACTATGTGGTCAACGTCGCCAGAGCGCCCAGCAGTGATAACGTTGTGTTTACCAAGCCCGGTTAATGCTGCTTGCCCCATTTTGCCCAATGCACCAATTAAAATTACTGTTTTCATTTGTCTCTCCGGTTGTGTTTAGTCATTTGATGGCAGGATATTAGTGACTATTCACAACAAGTAGAAACAACGTTTTTTTGTTAGTGATACAGGATAAATTGGTTAAGTGTTAGCATGCTACCGGTATTTGGATAAAACGCGAACTGCTTGGCCGAGGAATAATATGAGCAAAATAGACAGGTTAGATATTAAACAACTCAGGATTTTTCAGGCGCTGATACGCGAGAAAAATGCGTCAAAAGCGGCCAGTCAACTGGGCTTAACCCAGCAAGCGGTAAGCGAACAGTTAAAGAAGCTACGCGATGTGTTCGACGACAGGTTGTTTCTGCGAAAAACCAACGGCTTTATTCCTACACCACTGGCGGAACAACTTTCCGTTGATATCGATAAACTATTGAACGGTTTTCAGGCACTGTTATCGCCAAAAGTGTTTAACCCAAAAACCATCAGTGGTGAGTATGTTATTTCCGCCACGGATTATGCGCAACAGGTTGTATTGCCTAGTTTAATTGCAAAACTTAGAGTTGAGTCGCCACATTTGAAAATCATCGTTCGCGATTTTGAAATCGACACACTTCATGACTTAATGCAAAGCGGTAAAGTGAACTTGGCGATTGCTTTTCCTGATTATATCCCTGATAGCTACCCCATCATCAACTTGTTTGAAGAGCACCATGTTTGTGTGGCATCTCGCCATGCTTCTATCGCGACGCAAAGCCCATCGCTGGCTGAGGTGGCAAGCTACCCAAGTATTATTGCGTCACCTTCACGGCCAAACTTTAAAGGCTCAATTGATGACTGGTTTAAAGGGTTTGGTTTGAAACGCAATGTGGTGGTGTCAGCCCCGTGCTTTTCTATTGTGCCCATGTATTTGAACACCACAGACTCCATCGCCTTTTTGCCCTCCAGAGCAATTAAAGGCCTAGATTTAGTCGAAATTGAACTTGAGCATTGCCCCGAGCCATTCGATGTTATTGCTGCTTGGCATCCCAGATACAATGACGAGCCACTGCAAAAATGGATTATCTCGAAGTTAACCGATTAACCTGTCGCCGCAAACTTAGCCACAAGAAGTGGTGACTAGGCTTAAAAACCTGGGTTAGTCAGCTGCCATTATTATTAAAGTGAATGCCGAATCAAAGTGAATGCCGGTTGTCGTGTTAGTTTTGCATAGCCAGTGAGCTGCGCCAAGAGAGTAACAGCCTTGAGCGGGCAATCGCCCTGAGCGCGCTACAGCCTTGTCTTTTCGCGCAACGACTACACGCCCATATCGACCGCTTTTTTAGGGGTAAAGCTACTGCCGATTGACGCTACAATCACCAAGGCAATGGCAGCCCATTGCAACAGGCTCAAGTGCTCGCCCAAAATAGCCAAGCCCGCCAAGGCCGCAATGGCGGGCTCTAAACTCATGAGTACGCTAAACGCTTGTGTCGGCATATTTCTAAGAGCGACCATTTCCAAAGAGTAGGGTAGGGCGCTAGATAACACTCCCACCAATAATCCTAGAGGCAGTACTTCCCAGCTAAATAAGGCTAAGCCTTGGGTCACCGCGCCAACGGGGACCAGCACAATGGCTGCCACCGTCATGCCTAAAGCGACAGTGATGCCACCAGAGGCTTGTTTCCCTGTACGGGTGCCAAATAAAATATAACCTGCCCAGCATGCACCAGCACCTAATGCCATCAGTGCGCCGGTAAGGTCGAGGCCCTGTGCGCTGGATAAATCAGGCATTAGCAGTACGATCCCCGCTATGGCGCAAGCGACCCACAATAGGTCACTTTTTCGTTTAGATGAAAACAAAGCCACAGCCAGCGGGCCGGTGAATTCAAGGGCAACTGCAATCCCTAAGGGAATACGTTCAATCGCCAAGTAGAACAGAATATTCATACCGCCTAAGCACAGGCCGTAAACAATAATGCTGCGCCAATCTCGCCCCTGAGGGAGTGCTCGCCATGGACGAAATACTAACCAAAGTACCGCAGCAGCAAATCCTAAACGCAGTGCCGTGGTGCCTTCTGGGCCAACGATAGGGAAAAGCTGCTTGGCTAAAGACGCACCAGAC
Source organism: Paraglaciecola sp. QJM3NY_14 (assembly GCF_056173245.1). Taxonomy (NCBI): domain Bacteria; kingdom Pseudomonadati; phylum Pseudomonadota; class Gammaproteobacteria; order Alteromonadales; family Alteromonadaceae; genus Paraglaciecola; species Paraglaciecola sp. QJM3NY_14. Next base: position 3,150,063 of record NZ_CM149664.1, on the reverse strand, counting down.
TGAATAGTCACCATAGCGAGTAATACACTGCCCACAGCCGTTAGAAGTACACGATTAATTTGCATCGAGAAACTACCCAAAAAGAATTAATAATCGAAGTGACGGCATTCTACCTGATGAAATGGGAATTCACACTTTATGGGCTTCGCTTATTTATCGCCTTCGGCTATCAGAGCATACGCTTTGCGTACTTATGTGCTGCGCACACGTTATGCACTGCGTGCACTTATACGCTTCGCTCACGTTATGCACTGCGTGCACTTATGAGCCTCGCTCACTGAGCACAGCTACGCTGTTTATGCACTTCGTGCACCAGCATCCATGCTGGGTATGACAGACCATCCATGGTCAGCCAGTCACTTTTTCAAAAGACGACAAAGTAACCAAAAAGTCTTTTGCTCCAACAAACTTTCTCCACCGCCAAAAGTAACGGCTTTAATGTCAGAGCGGCGTGAGGAAACATCCCTGTAAAGCAACACGCCTTGTCCAGACGTCCATGTCTGGTCATCTGACAAACCGTTACTTCTATCCGGAAAGTTTGAGTCGCGTGTAAATCAAAAGCAGCGACTCTGTCGCCAAAACAGTATTAACAGGACAGCCATGTTAATAATTTCGGCGTTTTGAGCCGCGAAAAACAACAAAACCCATTCCAAAGTAGAAAGACTATACTTTTGCCGAAAGCGAAATTTGATGTAAATACGCACTATACAAGGGATAAAAAATGATAAAGAAAAGTCTGCTTTGTTTGCTTATGCTGGTTTGCTTTAATGGAATAGCACAAGGCAAATTCCCGAATCTGATGTTCTTAGATGATAAGCAGCAATCACCTCGCGCAGATCTTAGTGCGGTGAATTGGCTGGCAGGCCACTGGCGTGGTGAAGCCTTTGGTGGGCTTATTGAAGAGATATGGTCGCCCCCTCTTGGTGGCAGCATGATGGGCGCATTCAAGCTGGTGGTTGAAGGCCAAGTACAGTTCTACGAAATTGAAACCCTATCAGAGGTCAATGACACACTCATATTCAAATTAAAACACTTCAACAAAGACTTAACCGGTTGGGAAGAGAAAGACAAGACAGTGGATTTTGCGTTAGTCAAAGTGACGAAAAACAAGGTGTACTTCCACGGCTTAACCCTTGAGCGTGTTAGCGGCAATGAAATGAATATTTATGTGGCCATTGAAGACAGCGGCAACACCACAGAGGAAAAGTTTTCGTATAAACGGGTGAGGTAAACAGGAGTCAGAGTAAATCTGTCACTGACTCTATTGATTACATGAATAAGTCTAAACAGAATCTGCCAGCTCTGATTTACAAGACTCAATCAAATCTGACAGTCTCATATGTGCCAATAGCGGTCGTTATAGACCTAAAATATTAATGACAGCTCTGTACGTAAAGCGGAAGTTAGCGCTAGAAAAATTGACTGACGTCAATGAGCGATCAGGAGTCCCTCGACTGATTCTACCCTTCTGCATTCAGTCAAATAGCTGACTAAAATATTTTTGATTATTTAGGCGTAAACCCCTGTTTGAATATACAAGTTAAAGGGCTTTCCCATATATTCAGGAAAACGACCCAATCGCTCGTTTTTGTTCTTATCATTTTATCCAGATCGCCAGTTTTCCTTTATGTAGCAATATGATAGTTAGTTTGGTATTAATAGCTGAAGTATAAAAGTGAGCGATGCGTCGGCAGAAAAACGCGCAAATCGCGCTATATTAAATTGTTCTGGTGGAATTGGAAAGAAGGAAACCTAGATAGTATAGTCCTTACAGAGGGTTTTGCTGTATAAATAATCAGTATAATTAAGCCGGTTTTAAGGACAATAAAATCTAGCAGAGAAACTTGACGGGACTACACTGTATTTCAATCCCTTAAGCTTAACTTAGTGGCTGTTGAAATCGGCGTTATTTCCAATCAGACCACAAGTTAAGCTTAAGGATCTGCTCTCTCTTGCAAGTACTATTTTTTCGAATTTTCCAATCTCCGCAGCCAAAACGACTAATGTCAGGCTGCCACAGAACAAGTCAATGAAAACGACCCCGCCCGCTTGGCATTTTCTATTGCAAACAACGCAATAAAACTGCCAAACTGGCTTCACATTTTATTGAGGCGTTAGGTACCCTGATGAAGAGTCTCATCACAATTATAGCTTTTGCGTTGTTATCATGTGAAGTAATAGCTACAACAGTAATCTGCAATCCGAAAGTTGATGGCCGTATAAATTCAGAAGAAGTCCTTTCAATATATAAAGTACCCGATGGTGTTCAGTATGTATTTTCGGTGGAGTCCGAATTCAGAAACCTCGAATATAAAGGCTCCATGGTTCTTGTGGGGGATATAAATAACCCTGATTTACTATTCTTCCCAGATCTTGAAAAGGCTGATGATGAAGAAAATTGGCTAACAGGTTTGTTTTACCACAGAACCATTTTAAAGGATGCTGTTTTAATCGTAGAGTACGGCGATTATTGCAGTGGAAATGGCTATGAGGTTTCTTTTAACTTTAGTGAGAAGCCAACGGGTACCTAACAAGAGAATGAATCGTGATTCGCCTTAGTTTGTCATTTTTAGTTGCAAACAGCGCAATAAAATTGCCAAACTAAGCTCACACATTATTCAGGCGTTAGGCTCAACAATCACAGAAACATTTTTATCGGCTAAGGAATACATGTCAGATTTTCAGAAAAAAATCGAAAAAGGTGTAGTGTGGCTTATAAAGTTTAAAGTATTCACTTTGTTGTTTGAGTGGATTGCGAAAGATACGAGAAACCAGAATAAATTTTTAGTTTGGTTTAATGTTTTCAATACAAGTCTTATCTTTACTGCACTAATAAGCCCTTGGATATTTACTATTTGGATTCTGGTGGTCCCGACTTTGTTATTTCGAAGTAGCCCTTTGGCACCACTGGCTAACCTTCTTGTGATGGTTCGGGATCGTACGATTGGGTTTGCGGGGTTCATAATAACAATCTTTTTTATGATGCTTGTCTATATTTTCCTATTTGCCTGCCTATATATGATTTTTGGGGTGGTAGAAAGTCACGATAATCAGCCAATTTCTGGGCTATGGGAGCACATATATTTCAGCGTCGTAACATTTACAACATTGGGTTATGGCAATCTCGTTCCTGCAAATACTCCAGCCGAAGTAATTGCTTCATTTGAGGCTGTACTCGGGTTCGCCGTATTTGCTCTATTAATTGGCGTAGCGTCTGCAGTTGCCCTGCAGAAAGAAAATATCGATGAAGAATAGGTCATTTACATGTGGTCTAGTTGCACGTAGGTACGCATGGCAGCCTAACAAAAATCTGCACCGGACGCATATTGCTACGCTCGTTTGTGTATGTCGCGGTGCTCCATTTTACACAAACGCTCCCCGCAATATGCGCCGGTGAGCTTGGCGTTGAATGTCCGCTTTTTGTCTTGAGCGGACTACTATCGAAGTTTCGCCAATGACCGCTTTTCGTTCATAGCTGTCCGTCAGATGAACTCCAAACCTATTCACCAAAACTGTCAGATCAGATATGAGCCACTACAGATTACAGGTTTGTCTTTGAATCTATAAAACCTGCAAGGTCATTCGTTGACGCGTTGAATGACCTTACCCGTTGGCTTCTCAGATATGAGCGATGATTAGGCCGATAAGCGCTGGGGCATGGTCGCTTGTTGGCTCGCTACGAGTGCGTCAAGCGTCAGTGCATCGTATTCAGCGTCTTCAATTGCTACGTCTTCACCTGCAATTGCTTTAAGCGCTATCTCTTCAACTACTACCGCTTCAGGTGCTTTGTTTCTAAGTTCGCTCTTTTCAGGTGGGCGCTCTTGGTGACGAGCTTCGAACGCGACATTACCAAGGGTGTCATAAAGAGCTGCTTGGTCGATGCCATCTAGCTCAGCATTCTCTAGCTGGGCACTTTCTAGCTGAGCACTTTCTGGCTGGGCTCTTTCTAGTTCAGCGCTTTCAAAAGCATATTGCCCTTGCAAGAAGGCTTTGCCTGCGGCAACACCGATTTTATGATCGTGCTTAAGATCCATATCTGTACTGCCAAGCAATTTACTGTGAAGCCTTTCACCGGCAAAAATTTGCACGATTTCCACGTCAGCTGGTGGGTTGGCAATAAACGCTAATTCCTGCTGATAAGCTTGTTCGTGCTGCACCAAGTAATCAATGGTTTTTGGGCAGTAGCCTGACGCACAGACTAAGGTTCTCAGTTTGTGTACCCAGGCTGATTGTGCTTGAAACTGCGCGTCGGCCGTGCGGATAACCACGATTTTACGCGCACCTCGGTTGTAGGCTTCTATCACGGGTAATGGCGCCGCTAAACCGCCATCTAGGTAAAAGTCTGCTTGCGCCTCGACTGCGCCTGGCTCTTTGGCTGCTGTCGCGTCTGACTCATTCGCTGCAGTAGCACCTAGCCAAGGCGTGAGTTTCACCCCACGCTTGTACAAAAACGGTAACGCGCTAGAGGCTTTTAGCAACTCGCGCCATTGCTGGCTTTCGCCTGTTGGGCTTAAGAAGTACGGGTTACGATCCCGAGCATTGGTCGCGGTAATGTATAACTCACGATCGCCCAAGCTGCGTTTTGCTGTGGTGAAATCAATGGCGCGATTGGCCTCGGTGGTTTTGTCAAAATACCAGTCCAAATCCACTATGTGTTTACCCACTAAACCTCTGCCTAAATGAAAAAAGCGTTTGTGCCGTGATAACCCCCGAATCAATCGTTTGGCATAGCCTTTTTGCCGGGCCAAGTAGCTGGTCAAGTTTTGCGAGCCAGCCGAGGTGCCAAAAAACATATCAAAAGGGTCGTAGCCTTCTTCTAACCATGCATCGAGTACACCTGCGGTGAATATCCCTCGCTGCCCGCCACCTTCAGCAATCAGCGCGAGCTTAGGCTGCGCAGACTTGTTTAGGTTAATGGCGTTGGTTGAAGCTAGGGATTTCATGGTGACCTCTTATGTTTTTTTGTGATAGTTGCGCTAGAAACTTGATAACGCAATTCTAAACAAGGCCGTGGTGTTGCGATAATTGAAAGAATCAATCGCTCTGATTCATAAACTAGAACGGGCAATCAGCCCGTGTTCGAGTAGACACTAAGTGACGTAAAACACTCAATGAAAATTAAACCAAGTGCGCCTCAATCGAATACGCTAGGAGATACCAACCCTTTACTGACCATTTGTTTAAGAATGGCGTAACATTTGGTTTTTATGCTGTCGGGTTTAGGCGCGCTACGGGCGTTTAGGCGAGCAATGGGCGTTTAGATGAGTTACGGGTCTCAAATGACAACGTTGCCCAGCTTGATTATCAGGTCAGCAGAGAAGGGGAGGACATAGACCGCGTTGCTAATGCTTGGTTAAAGGACAATAGCTACTTGAATTAAGCTACGTCCAATCACCTGGTAGTAACTTGGGCTATACAAAATAGCCGCTAAATTTAACTAATAGCGGCTATTTTTAATCAAGGCGAGGAGGGCATGATTCGCTAGGATGAGACCAAAAACTGTACCAAGCGCTCGTTTAAAGGGGCGTCATTACACTTATTCTCAGAACGCAAAATCTGCAAAACTGGCCCGGTGTATATCAACTACCTCTACCGATACAAATACACTGTTCAAGGTTAGCTTTTTAAGTTCAGCTAACACAGCGTTAGAGATTTCACTCTTTTGCTCGTCGTTTCTTCCGCTTAGAATATGCGCCGAAATATGTAAAAAGTCCTTTTGCTTGTCGTGTAAACGAAAGCCACTGCGTTTTTCTATTCTGAGTTTTATCGCCTCTGGCGGAAAGTGACCGCTATTTTTAGCCCCTTCAAAGACGCTGTCCATCAGCGTGTCTTCATTAATTTGTTGTTCTAACGGCGCACTGTATTCGATAACAAAATTTGGCATTCAAGTTCATCCTCTTAAATCTTTGAATCGTGTTTTTATCCGCAACGCTCTGTTCAAACTCAGTTGCGATGCTTTTTAGATTAACTTGCGGCGCAGTTATTGATGTGCGTAACGCATTAGCCATTGCTGACGAGCGGTTCGCACTTCAGCGTCGCTTGGGGTATCCCCGCCAGCTAATTCTGTGGCGATTTTTTCGATGAGTTTATCTCTTTCAATGATTAATTTATCGGCGCTGGCGAATAAATCTTCGGCTTGGGGGTAAGCAGCTTTAATCGCATCGATGGTAGATAACTCATAATAAGCTTGCTCTACGGCATCATTAAACATACTGCGCTGGGCTTGAAAAACAACGAAGTCTTTGGCCATATCAGAGGCAATATAGTTAATGTCTTCTTGTGACATATCCGCTTCTTTTGCTACTGCTAGGGCTCTGTCTAACCACTGGGAAATCGCCTCTTCGTCCTGTTCTTGCAGGGCATTTTTGACCCCATCAACTAAATCAGTAGCGGTTAAAATTTGCTGACGCGAGATAACCGGTAGTGTTTCTGTTTGAGACACTGGATTTTCAGTTTGCCCTTGATTGGAAAGCCATAGGGTTACCCCAACAGCGACTAAAACAACGAGGGCGATGATAACTTTCATGTACTTACCTTTTTAAATAGCGCCGATAAAAAACAAAGATGAGGCGCACTGCTCTAGATACACCGATCGTATCACAGATGGTTTGCGGAACATTTAAGAAAAAGTAAACCTATGGAAAATCGGTATTCAATAGATAGCAGCCCCAAAGCCGCTTCCACTCGATAGACATGTTAAGTTCATATTTTTGTCACCCCTAGGTCATATTTCGGCGCCATTCTTTTTAGCCTGTAACGTTAAACTTATTTTAAGGAATACAAGCATGAGCTTAAGTGTTTGGCAGTTGGTATTGGTGGCCTTGTTGTTTATTTTGCTATTTGGGCGGGGCCGTATTCCAGCCCTAATGGGCGACTTAGCCCAAGGGATCAAGAGTTTTAAACGTGGAATAAGCGAAGACGAAAGTCAGGACGAGCAGGGCGTTGAAAAAACGTCAGGCGAAACCCTAGAGAAAAAGTCTCCTACTTTGTGAAGCACTGCCTTTTACCTTGAAAGTACTGTCTACCTTGTTTACCGGAGCGAAAAAATGTTCGATCTAAGTTGGTTAGAGCTGAGCTTTGTTGCTGCTTTGGCGTTGATTGTTATCGGTCCAAAGGACTTGCCCAAGCTGTTTAGCATGATGAGTCACGTGATGAATAAATCTAAACGCATGCTCAACGATGTTAAGGGCAGCGTTAAGCAGTTGGAAAACGAAATCAATATCAGCCAAGGGCAACAGAGCGATCATTGGAGAGAGTACCTTCCTGAAGAAATTCAGCACCTGCCAGATGATTTCACCCCTGGCTCGATGTCTGCTGAGGATCACCGTGTAAGGCGGCAAGCTCATCACGCTGCCAAAGTAGCAGCGCAAGCCAAACAGCAGCAAGACAGCGAGCTTGGAGGAACAGATATTATTAGTGCGGCGAAGGTGCAAACTATAAAATCTGCTACGCAAAACAAAAAGGAACAAGCATGAGTAGTGCAATGGATGCCAATAAAGCCCCGCTGCTAACACACCTTATCGAACTTAGACGTCGCTTACTGTACTGCTTTGGATTTTTTGCTCTGATGTTTGGTGGATCGTATTTTTTTGCTGAGCAAATATACCAATTTCTACAACAACCTTTACTGCAGATCTTTGGCCCCGACAGCGGTCGGCGAATGATTTACACCGGCTTGCACGAAGCGTTTTTTACATACCTTAAACTGGCATTTTTTAGCGCAACGTTTTGCACCTTGCCCATCACCCTAATTCAAGTTTGGAAGTTTATTGCCCCCGGTATGTATCAACAGGAGCAAAAAGCCCTTTCACCGCTTTTTATTGCCACGCCCATTCTATTTATAGGCGGCGCGGCACTGGCTTTTTATCTGGTCATGCCATTAGCGTGGGAGTTTTTTATTAGTTTTGAATCACTAGGCCAAGAGGATGGGATCAGCGTCGAGCTGGAAGCAAAAATGAGCGAGTACCTAGCCCTAGTGATCCGATTGATCCTCGCCTTTGGCCTATGTTTCGAATTGCCTGTGCTGTTGTTGGTGCTCGCCAAAGCGGGGGTGGTAGACGCCGACATGCTTAAAACGTATCGCAAACATGCCATAGTATTAGTTTTCTTTATCGCCGCTTTGATTACCCCACCAGATTTGATTTCTCAAATTGTATTAGGAGTGCCAATTTTGCTGTTATACGAGCTGTCAATTGTATTGATAAAGCGCAGTGAGTCAGACAAAAAGCACCTACAGCAAAAACAAATGGGTCCGTCTATTTAACGACTGGGTGTGTGTCATTTTTACGCCATAAATTCGACACAAATACGCCATAAAAGCATCCTTAAATCGTAAGAAAAACGCTAACAAATTGTAATCTAATATCGCTAATTTAGTGCTTGCGGGGTTGTCGTCAACGCGCTGTTGAACCTTTGAATAAATAAAAATTAATCCTTAGGAGATACCATGTTAGACCAAGATTTAGGACCAGTAAGCGAAGGGAAAATCGAACCGGCATTTAGCCGTAGGCAAGTATTAAAAGGCGGCTCAGTGGCTGCGGCCAGTACGGCATTTATGGCGTTATCCAGTAAATCACAAGCGGCATCTTTGCCGTTTAGCAGCGCTTACGGCCCGTTGTTTCCTACTGCTGATAAAGCGACAGGCCTAATGTTGTTATCACTGCCAGAAGGGTTTGAATACACCTCATACGGATGGACAGGTCAAGTTCAAGCCGATCGATTACCCACTCCAACGGATCATGACGGAATGGGCGTAGCTGCTGTAAAAGGTAATGTTATCGCACTGGTACGGAACCACGAATGCTCCGAAGGAGAAGGCTTTCCATCATCTCCCAGAGGGAATCGCGGTGTCTATAATGAAGCACAAAATGGCGGTACCTCAACCATCATGTTTGATGTACTAAAGGGTGAGTTTTTATCTTCTTATAACAGCCTAGGTGGAACGATACGCAATTGTGCTGGTGGTGTTACACCTTGGGGCACGTGGATGTCATGCGAAGAGACTTTTCATGCCTGGAACGCAGGTCCTCAGGGCGTTAACCATGGTTACGTTTTCGAAGTCCCAGGGTTTGGTATCTCAGATGGACAACCTATCCGTGAAATGGGGCGTTTTTCTCATGAGGCAGCAGCAGTTGACCCAGCCACAGGTTTTGTTTATGAAACGGAAGATGCAGGTTCGTCTGCTTTTTATAAGTTTGAACCAGCGGGTCAGTGGGGAGATTTAAAATCAGGCGGTAAACTGTATGCGATGGTTGTAAACGATCAACCACGGGTTGACTTACGCGGTGGTTTAGTCGAAGGCACGGTGTGGGACGTGACGTGGCAAGAAGTGCCAGATCCAGATGCCATGAGTGAACGTTGTTTCGACCAAGCATTTAACGCCGCCATCATAGAGCGCGGAGAAGGTTGCTGGTACGACGACGGTAAAATTTATTTCGTTTCTACCTCGGGTGGCGCAGCTAATCTTGGTCAGGTGTTCTGCTATGACCCGCGCAAGGAGACAGTCACCATATTGTTTGAATCTCAAGACGCGCTCACCCAAGTTGATGGTCCAGATAACATCGCTATCAGCCCACGTGGCAACATGCTGTTATGTGAAGACGGCGGCTCTAATCCTAAGCGCCTTGTGGGATTAACTAAATCGGGTGACATCTTTCCATTTGCTGAGAATAACATTGCGTTAGACGAAGGTGACTTAGCCTCTATCGACAGCATTTATCCTGGCACTCAAGCTAATTTTTGGGACTCGGTGGGGGAGTCAGTTGACGGGAGCGCTCGTCGCAGCTTCACCAGCCGCGAATGGGCAGGGGCGTGTTTCCATGGCCGCTGGTTGTTCGCCAATGTGCAGTCTCCAGGCGTCACGTTTGCTATTACGGGCCCTTGGGAAAACGGCGCACTGTAGGGGCTAGCTGACTTACACCAATTCTCAATTTCAATGCTTTTTATCTGTAGGCGTTGGTGGTCATCATCAGCGCCGTTGGCACGAATGCATATCTATTCATTGGTGCCAGATGCAGGGTCTATTTAAGGAATTACACTATGAAACGCTATTTTACTCTACTTCTGATGACAGTGGCTTTATGCACAAGCACACTGGCTTCGGCATCCATTATTGCTCTACCAAACGATGGGAACGTGTCGGATTCACTGATTGGTGGCAGTGGCTGGCTTAATGAAGATACGTTCGGGGATGCACTAGACTTCGTCACTTTTGACGTCAGCAAAGATTCCCTTCTATCAATAACAAGCTCAGCGTTAATCAACTTAGGTCTGAGTGTTTATCAAGGCAGTGTAGTCAATGATTTTGCCATCCCTTTTTCAAAGGGTGGCGATTTTACTGATCTATTTGGTGACTTACATTTCATCGCGGGTAATAACCCTTTTGTGCCGGGTCTAGGGGGTAGCTTAACCGATATCGCTTTAACCGCTGGCTCATACACCTTAGCGGTTGGCGGAAACGAAGGGTTCTTTGATACCTTCACAAATTATGCTTACAACCTAAGCGTAACGCTGGATGAAGTGCCTGTCTCTGCGCCAAGTAGCTTATTTGTGTTAATGCTTGGCTTTGCGGGCGTTGCAGCTAGCCGTAAACGTTCATAAATTGCCGCTATTGCCGCTAAGTAAGTTCAAATGAGACGATGTGTAGGGCACCAGTAAAAGGTGCCCTGTATTGGGCAGCGACTCAGTTCACAACGGAGTTACGAAGCTAACTTAGCTAAGATTTCGCCCGTTCTGCAAAAGACCGCGTCAGTATTTCAACAGAGGCAATGTTAAAGACAGAGGCGCTGTGCTCATAGACTACCGCTTGGTGTGCTGCTTGTGCACAAGAAACCGACGTTCTCATTGTCTAACCGTTCATCGTTTCGGTGAATGCTTCGTGAACACCTAAGACCGATAAAATCTAGCCGTTATGCGTTAGGTGGCTAATATTTTCGCAAGTAACGAGCAGACTTTGTAACAAAGCACGTATTAAGTGGATGTTCGCTCGACCCCTAAAATGATAAATGATACGTTATAACATATGTCACATTATTCATCTCCTCGAACCCCAATCAAACCTATGATGCTGAAATATAGCGTCGTGTTTTTGCTGTTGTTTTCGTTTGCCTCGAATATCGTCTTTGAATGGCACGAGACCTCTCATTTAGCGAAAGCTGACAATCATTGTTCAGTTTGTGTCGCATTTGATGATTATGACTATCCGTTAGCGTTTTTCTCACCTCCCTTATTTGACGTTTCTCTTGCAGGAGATACGACTAAGGTAATAATCGCACAAATTATTTTGCCGTTTAGTAAAGCGGCTGGTAATCGCGATCCCCCCTCAGACTATTAGCTTACTCATATTTACTTAATTGGCCGATTTTCATTTCGAAAACCGGTGTGTATTCATGCTCTCAAGAGAAAACCAATGAAAACGAAACACTCAACCGTGTTAATCGCAGTATTAGCTGCGTTAACGTCAATGGCGCACGCCCAAGAAAAGAACTTACATAAAGATGAAGCGGACTTAGAAACGCTACTTATTACTGCATCACCCATCAGCAAGACGGTACTGCAATCCAGTACGCCAGTGTCTATTTTAAGTGGCGAAGAATTAGACCAAAATCAGGCCGCTACCTTAGGTGACACGTTAAGTAATGTGCCGGGTGTGCATAGTTCGTACTACGGGCCGGTGGCAAGTAGCCCAATTATTCGTGGCCTAGATGGCCCTCGTATTAAGGTAGTGCAAAACGGTTTGGACGCATCCGACGCCTCCCGAGTAGGGCCTGACCACCAAGTTGCCACTGAAACCTCAACGGCCAGCCAAATTGAGGTGTTACGCGGTCCTGCAACCTTACTTTATGGCAGTGGTGCCATTGGTGGTGTGGTTAACGTGGTAGATAATCGCTTGCCAGCCCAGCGCCAAGAAGGACTAACCGGTGAGGTATTCGCCCAATACGACAATGTTGCAGATGCGAAAACGGTATCTACTGATTTGAACATGGGAACTGGGGATTTTGTGTTTCATGTTGACGGCTACAATCGCGACACCGACGATTATAAAATTCCTGTGCCTGGCAATGTGGATGATGAAGGTGGTAGCGGCGAATTAGATAATTCCTCCGTCAGTGCTCACGGTTTTAACCTAGGGGGTGGTTGGATCACCGATGATACGCGCGTTGCATTGTCTTACGGTCGCATGGATTCAGAATACGGCTTGCCCGTAGAAGAAGACGTTTACATTAAATTGAAACAGGACCGCTACCAGGCTGTTGTTGATTGGAAAAACCTTGATGGTTTCTTTGAGGCGGTACATTTTCAAAATGGCTTCACTGATTACCAGCACACGGAATTTGAAGGTGAAGAAGTAGGCACCACCTTTAAAAATAAATCGGTGGAATCGCGCTTATGGGCGGATCATCAAGAAGTGGCTGGCTGGAAGGGGGTTATGGGCGCTCATTATAACTACAGTGATGCCTCAGCCCTGGGTGAAGAAGCCTTTTCGCCCCCCACCAAGACCAATTCAATCGCCGCATTTGTCATGGAAGAGCACGAATCAGGGCCGTTGCTCTGGCAATTAGGGGCAAGAGTTGAAACCTTAAACCATGAGGTCGATAACAGTTTTTATGATCAGCTAGATTCAGACAATAGCATCGGTTTTAACGATAAAGATTACACCTCGTTCTCAGGCTCAGCCGGTGTAGTGTGGAGCCTAAATGAGCATCACTCTTTAGCGTTCAATTATGCCTATTCCCAGCGGGCGCCTTCAGCCTCTGAAATGTTTTCATACGGCCCTCATGTGGGCTCGCAAACCTATGAAATTGGGGGCGGTTTTAACATCGATGAGCAAAACGGTGTTTACAGTGTTAATCAGGCACCTAGCAGTCTAAACAAAGAAGAATCTAACAATATAGATGTGACATACCGTTACCAAAACGACACATGGAACGCCACCGCAAGCGTATTTTACAACCAAGTAGGCGACTATATATTCGAGCAAAGTACTGGCTTAGTGTATGCCGGTGGTGAACTAATCACCGCAGAAAATTATGCTGCGAATGTGGCATTAAACGGCGAATATGAAGAGGAAACGGATGGATTATCTGTTATCAACTTTGAGCAACAAGACGCCAAATTGTATGGCTTTGAAGCCCAGGTTGATGTGCATATGACTGAAGCGCTGCGCTGGGAAGTCTTCAGTGATTATACCCGTGCAGAGTTGGATGAAGGGGGCAACGTGCCGCGAATACCGCCGCTGCGGGTCGGTAGCTCGCTGCATTATGAGCAAGGCAATTGGCACGGCGAAGTCGAAGTGGTGCGCAATAGTAAACAAAATAAAATTGCTGCGTATGAAACGGACACAGACGGCTACACCATGTGGTCAGCTGCAGCGAATTACTATCTAGCGCTTGATGATCTTGATATGACGTTCTACTTAAAAGGCAGCAATTTAACGAATGAAGAGGGACGAGTGCACTCATCTTACGTAAAAGATGAAATACCTCTCCCTGGTCGTTCAGTTAGCCTGGGTGTGCGCGCTCGGTTTTAACTGAGACAAATTAAGACTCAGCAACGGGTAAACGGGTATCAAGGCAATATTATGCTGGGTACCCGTTTTTTACCTTTAAAAAATCTATGTTATTCGGGGCAGGGGGCGCCAGCGTCTGCCCATACGTTTACAAAGGCTGCCGTTTCTCGGGCCGAATAAGGGGCGGGCTCTCGGCCAATACCTGGGTTCCAGCCCCAATGGACTAGTTCATCTTCTTCAATATGATGGGCGACTTCTTCTAGGGTGCGCCCCCCATTACGAGCGGGATCTTTAATTTGTTCGCAAATTTGTTTTGAGCTTTGCTGCCACCAGAGCATTTCTACTGGAGCAAGCATCCATACGGGGGCGCCCGGCGGGCCATGTGGCTCATCTGAATTTGTGTGCGCATGACAGGTGCTGCACATCACGGTCTCAACGCCGATGCGGCTCTGCCCACCAGAGATATGCATGCCATGCACGCTAGTTTTGCCGTAATTTGGACCAGACCAACGGGGTAGATTGTCATCTGGCACGTGACAATTGGCGCAGCGCGGATGTGAGAATACTTCGTAGATCTTATTCCAGGCTTGGCTGGCCACTTGGGCCTTTAGTGGCTCAGGGCTGTCTACCTGCTCAAGGCTGTTAACTTGAGCTGAGGCGTTAAAAACAAACGACAGCATAGGCAATAGAATAAGAGCAACGGTTTTTAGCATGATTGATTTCATTTGCATGATGGTGCTCCTAAACAAACTGTATTTGCTTATTAAATGGCATTTCGCGTAGGCGAAGACCCGTTGCCGCATAAATGGCATTAGCAAGAGCGGGTGCTGCTGGTGGGGTGCCTGGTTCGCCGATGCCGCGAATACGCTCACCATTTTCGAGTATTTTACTATGTATAGCGGGCGCTTGATGCATGCGAATAGCATCATAATTGTGAAAGTTAGTCTGCTGTACTTTACCGTCTAATAAGGTAATTTCGCCCATCATGGCCCCAGCTAAACCAAAATTAACCGCTGAGATTAATTGTGCCTCGATATTCACTGGATCAATGGCAATGCCCACATCGGCTGCCACGTACACATTGAGTATTTTGATCCCCCTTGGTGTATTGACCACCTCTATAATTTCAGCCACTGGCACCCCAAACGAGGTCACAAGTGCCACGCCTAAGCCATGGTTTTCTGGAAGGTCACGTCCCCAATTTGCCATTTTGGCGACGGTTTCAAGCACATCTCGGGTCGGTTGATGGGTGATAAGACCCAAGCGCATCTCAATAGGATCCGCATGCGCTTCAATGGCCAGCTCGTCCATCATTGATTCATTAAAAAAGCCGTTTTGTGAAGCGCCCACAGAGCGCCAAGAGCTGACAGGCATACCCATAGGGACGCGATAACCCGTCACGCGGTAGTTCTCTATCATGTAGGCTTGATCCCATAGGGCCTGTACTATGGTGCTATCTGGCCCGGGTATCGACACGCCAAGGCGACCCATTTGTGACTCCATCACCGAAGGAGAGGATATTTTTACATCTAAAGCACTGACACTTTTGCCTTTGGTAATGCCTTCAAAGCGCGCTACAGCGAAAGGTCGGTAACTGTCGTGGGTCATGTCTTCTTCTCGGGTCCAAGTCACTTTCACTGGGGTGCCTTCAAGCTGTTTGGCGACCATGACCGCGTAAATAATAAAGTCCATTTCGAGCCGCCGGCCAAAGCCGCCGCCTAAATAGGTGGTGTGAATACGAATGTTTTCTGGGTCTATGCCCGACACCCGTGACGCTTCGGACAGCGCATATGTGGCCATTTGAGTACCGACCCATACATCTAGCTCGCCATTTTTCATCAATGCCGTGGCATTCATGGGCTCCATGGTGGCGTGGGCTAACAATGGCGCGCGGTACTCACGATGCACGGTGGCGTCTCCCGCTTGGCCAATGACGGCTTCAACATCACCATCATTGCGCGTTTCGCTGTCGTGATGCTCCTCAGTGAAAGCAGCGATAGCAGAGGCGAATAAATCCTCTGTGGTTTGCCCATAGTCCGTTTTGGCCCAGTCAAACTCGATTTTTTCTGCGGCTTTAAACGCATACCAAGTATTGGTAGCAACCACTGCAACGCCCACATCTGCAAGGGGTAAAATTGCCTTAACACCTTTCATGCTCGCGGCATTATTCGCCGTATACGAATTGCATTTCGCACCCAAATTAGGGTTAACTTTAACGGTAGCGTAAAGCATTTCATCTTGCAGCACGTCGATACCAAAGGTGGCAGTACCGGTGCACTTTTCGACCATATCCACTCTTGAAATGGACTTGCCTATTTGCTTCCACTGGCTCTGTGGTTTTAGCTTTACGTCATCAGGTAATTCTACGCTCGCAGCTAAGCTGGCTAATTCGGTGTACGAAAGACGCTTACCGTCTTGTGTAATCACTTCGCCGTTGTCTGTGCTTAAGGCGTTTTTCGGCACATTTAACTTGGCACTGGCGGCTAATAGCAGGGCCTCTCTGGCGGTGGCACCGGCCATACGCATTTTCTCAAATGCATCCACGGTAGATGATGAGCCACCTGTGACTTGCACCCCGAAAAGCTTAGCCGGTACATGCATAAAATTACGCGCCATTTTCGCCATGGCGCTGTTATCTTGGGAAGGAATAGGCACGCCTTCTTCCAATACCGCAGCGTTGTAATAGGCATGTGACGGAACACCGTGTTCAATGGTGATGTTTTCTACGTTTATATCCAACTCTTCTGCGACTAATGCTGCAAGGGTGGTTTTGACCCCTTGGCCCATTTCAGCTCGTGGAACAATAATGGTGACGCCGGTTGCATTAATGAGTACGTAAGGTGTCAGGGCGGTATTGCCTGGGGCAAGTCTTTTTTTAAGCGGATTAGGGTAAGGCTGTTTATATTTGTACACGCCAAAAAGCACGCCGCCCGCAATGGCGGCAGAGCCAATCACAAAGCTGCGGCGGGTAATTTTACCGAGTGTGCTCATGCGTTTTTCTCCCGAATATTTTGTGCGGCGGTTTTCACCGCAGCGCGAATTCTCGGGTAGGTGCCACAACGACATAAATTGGCTGACATGGCGCGATCAATGGCTTCATCATCAGGATTCGTGTTCATTTGCAATAACGCCGCCGCCGACATAATTTGCCCGGGTTGGCAATATCCGCATTGGGCGACTTGGTGTTCAACCCACGCTGCTTGTACTTCATGCATAGCGTCCGGCGTCCCTAAGCCTTCAATGGTGGTCACAAGGCCAGATACTTGACCTACGGGCATAGAGCATGAGCGCGCGGGTTGGCCGTTAATATGCACAGTGCAGGCACCGCACATCGCAATACCGCAGCCAAACTTGGGGCCTGTGATATTCAGTTCATCACGTAACACCCACAGCAGGGGCATTTCATCATCCACGTCCACGTCGTGGGATGTACCGTTTACGTTTAACTGCATGTGAGCACCTTATTTATGGCCATTTATCTGTAGAGTAAATTAACTTGTTGCAAAAAAGTAATTATATCTTGTGATTGATGCTAATTGCGCGGTGACGAAAACCCAATGTGCAATCCATAAAAGCGGCAATGCAAACGCGAGTAACGGTCTGGCTTATATTTGAAAGACGTGACTTTATATTTTAAGAAGAAGTGCACGCACATCGACATTCACCTTGCCCACGTTGAATATTTTCGCTGCAGTAGAAAGTTGCTGTTGTGAATTCGCCGTTGTAAAAAGTTGCTGTTGTGAAGGGCTACCCTTATTGACGTTAAATAAAAAAAGGGCGGGAAAGTTAAGAAACGTTAAGAACTACAAAGTTTACGTAAAGTAGCAGGTATAGGGCATTGCAGTCAGTTTATATTCAGTTTTGCGGCCTAATATCACCCATAACGAAAATCGTTATTAAGGAATCACTATGAATATAAAATGGTTGTTGCCCTTGGTTATTAGCTTAAGTGCTGTATCTCCTCTAAGTCAGGCACAGTATAAGAATGAGCGGCATAATGGCGATGTGGTCGTGAAGAAGGTCACTGACAAAAAAGTCGTTAATAAAAACGTCGTTGATAAAAAAGTGCTGGTGAAAAAGAGTGTTGTTCACCACTCCCCCGAGTATAAAACGGTCATACAAAAGAACGTTGTACATGCACCGTCGGTTCACAAGCCAATAGTAAAAAAACGGGTGGTGTATAAAACCGGCGCGTTAGTGCGTAAAGCACCAGTAAACAGCATTGCTTTGCGCTTTGGTGGTGTGTCGTTTGTTTTTCACGATGGCCTATATTATCGCCACGTCAAGCAAGGTTATAAGGTGGTGCGTCCGCCCGTTGGGCTCAGAGTCAATCATCTGCCTGCAGGGTACGAGCGTATTGTTATGAGGGGCAGTGCTTACTATTTTGCTCAAGGCATTTATTATGTGTTTGATAATGGCGCTTACCGAGTGATTGACGAGCCTGCTTACTTGGGGGACGAATACGTCACTGAAGATAACTCAGTTGTGGCAAATTCGCTGGAATATCAGCAGTCGACCGCTAATAACACAGGATATGAATTGGGTAAGGCGTATGACTCGCTACCAAAAGATGCCGAGCCGGTTAGCAAAGATGGCCAGCAGTATTTTAAATATTACGACATTTACTTTTTGGCACAATCATCAAACGCAGGTGTTCACTATTTAGCCGTTAAACTCGATTAAACGTTCGCAGGGCTTGAGCGTATTTTTGAATGTTTGATGTATGAGCAAAGAAAAACGCACGGCTTAAAATCTCGGTAACTGTTGATTAGCTTTGGCAATCAAAATAGCAAGCGTTATGGGTTTGGCTAGCGCGAGTAGCGATAGCCAGTCTAGGCTAAACAACGAAGCATTGGATCGGCTGGGGGCACTTGAAGCTGACTCATAGCAATTGTTTAGCGGCAATGATTTTGATAACTTCACGCCACTGAAAAAGAATCGTTATTAAGAATCAATTGACTATGAAGCTTGCTGCTTTAATTCATCCCCAATCACATCATCAAATCGAAGCGTTATATCAGAAATTTTTAACGCTGAGTGAAGCTGAGCAAGCGACGCTATTCATTTTATCCGTCATTCATAAGCCCATTGGGGCGCTGAAATTAGCCTTGGTCATTGATTTACTGATTGGTCGAGGCTTACTGGCGTTACCCAAAAAACAATACGCACTTACCTCTGAGAAAAAAGAACAACTCACCTCTGAATCGTTGTTAATAAACAACCGAGAAGGCTTGCAACTTAATCCGCTGTTGGGCAATTTTTTAGTGAAAAAAATCGACCAATTGCCTGTCGCCGCAGACCTTGAACCAGGGCAAAGATTACTCGAAATCATCATGACTGGCGAGCAAGTAGTGCCAGTCATAAACAGTTATAGTTGGCAGAACAAAGAAGCTGATAGCGCTAGAGTGATCCGTGATTTGTATTATTTGCATCAAATGGATGACTTTGAAGCTGCGTTAGATTTTCATAAGAACCCCCAAATTATTGAGCATACAAAGAACAAGGTATTGCTCGAGGTTCTTTTCTTACCCTTTGATTTAAAATCTTTTTTACAGCTTTCCAGCGCGGTTCAATACCAAGCATTCGCGACGCTTCTTAGAACGTTTCAAATAGAAGGGCAAAGCTGTGCGTACCCCATTCAATTATTAGAGCAAGTTTGCGCAGCTGCACCAGATACCACAGAGCCGAGTTACAATAGCGAGTGTCATCATCTATTAGCGGAGCAGTATTTATATCAGCTGCGCTTTGATGACTTTTTACGTATTCAAAATCCACAAGACAAAAGCAGCTATGGGTTGCAGCTGCGAGGCACTTATTGTTTTTTAACAGGGCAGAATGAGCTTGCTATTGGTTATTTCGAACAAGCCATGCTGGCAAAAAACAAGTTAACGAAGCGCAAAAAACAATACTTGAATGAGCTGCCAGGTTACTTCTATAAATTGGCGTTAATGGTGAAGGCGAATCAAGATGATGTGAGTGCGTTTAGCAGTGCACTGCAACAAGTGGAATATGAAGAAAGCGATCGTAAAGTTAACAGCGACTTTTATTATATAGGCCAAGGCGTTGTTAAGCCCATTATGTGCCTTTCTGCGGGGCTAAAATACGATATCAATATTGGTTACAACAGCATTGACGATGAATTAGACTTCTTCGCCCATCAGCTGTGTTACTTCAATT
Organism: Paraglaciecola sp. QJM3NY_14; assembly: GCF_056173245.1. Taxonomy (NCBI): domain Bacteria; kingdom Pseudomonadati; phylum Pseudomonadota; class Gammaproteobacteria; order Alteromonadales; family Alteromonadaceae; genus Paraglaciecola; species Paraglaciecola sp. QJM3NY_14. The sequence goes on along the minus strand of NZ_CM149664.1, from coordinate 3,130,379 downwards.
ATTTCTTAGGGCAGGTTTGGTGTAATCAAAGCCAAGATCCAGCATTGGCAACGTTAGCGTTGAAATATCAAGGGCATTTTATGCAACTTGATTACCCGCTTTTCGCGCAAATATGCGCGCAATTTGCCACCAGCTTCAATCACGAGAAAGCTGAGTCCGCGCCATCTTCGACGCTCGCATCCTCGGCAGAATTAGCAGGAAATCTAGTGGATTTTACCCGTTTGGTCGTGACTAAATCACAATGGGATTTAGCCCTTGATAAACTGATTGCCCTTAACCCAAATGCACCTAAAAATGACACACCCGCTAAAGAGGTGGTCATCAAGCCGGTGCGCTTAATTTGGGAATTTGAACAGACCTATGCCCACAGTTTAACGGCGCGAGAGCAGAAGTTGAATAAGTCAGGCTGGAGCAAAGGGCGAGTGGTCTCGCTAAAACGCCTCAAAGAAGAACCCCATAAATTTGACTATTTAACCGAAAGTGACAAAAAGCTTTGCCATGCCATTGATGCATATCAAAGTTGGGGCTACTACTCAAAAGTTGACTATATGCTGCAAGGGTTACCTGCGCTGCAAGCCGCCGTTGGCATAGACAACTTATACAAAGCGGACGATGTAAACCAAAAGATTGACATCACCCAACGCGAACCAGAATTATTGGTTAGCGCGTTAGGCGAACAACTCTGTTTGAGCATTGCTGATTTACCCGATGACATTCGCGAAGACGACGATCAGCCCGCCTACAATCTAAAGGCGGTTTCGGATAATCAATATCAGCTGACCGTGTTCTCAACATCGCATCTAAAAGTGGCCGACATCATTGGCGAATCCGGTTTGCTTATACCCATTAGCGCCAAACAAAAAGCCCTTGAAGGGATTTCTGCGATTGCTCCTTTTTTGAATATTCAATCTGATATTGCTGAGCTGGACACCGGATTAGAAGCCTTTGAGTGCGATCCTAATTTGGTGGTCAATATTCAGCCAAATCAAAACGGCTTGACCTTTACCTGCGTCGTAATGCCATTTGGAGAGAATGGACCGGCGTTCAAACCTGGTGTGGGCAATGCCAGTTTGACCACCGATTTAGACGGCAAACGCATGGCGACACAACGTGATTTGCAGCGAGAAGAAACCTTACTCGATGAGCTAGACCAAGCCTGCCCAGTGTTTTTGGATATGCCGGACAACGTTCTACTGTTAGATGATTTGCAAGCGGCCCTGAGTGCACTTGAACAGTTAGAAATAGCCCACAAGCGAGACACCTTTGATTTAGTGCTGCGCTGGCCGAAAGGTAAAAAAGTGACCTTGTCGAAAACCCTAGACAGTGAGCACTTGCAGCTGGCGGTCAGTCAAAAGAATGAATGGTTTGATATTACCGGTGACTTACAAATAGACAATGAACAGGTCATTGAATTAAGAAAGCTGCTTGAACTGGTTAAAACCAGCCATGGACGATTTATCGAGCTTGGTGAGGAACAAATACTCGCCTTGTCTGACGATTTGCGGCATAAACTTGAGTTAATGAATCAAGTTACTGATGACGGAAAATTTCACCCATTAGCCAGTTTGCAAATGGAAGAAGCCACCACAGGTATGCGCATGAAAACCATTCATGCGTGGGAGCAGCAAACCGAAAAAATGCACCAAGCGAGCGAGATTTCGCCGCTGATCCCCTCGACCTTTCAAGCGCAATTACGTGATTATCAACTGGTTGGCTTTGATTGGGCGTCACGCCTTGCTCATTGGGGGGCAGGGGCTTGCTTAGCCGATGACATGGGGTTAGGGAAAACCTTACAAGCTTTGGCCATTTTATTGTCTCGGGCCAGCAATGGGCCAAGCTTGGTGATTGCCCCCACATCTGTGTGTTTTAACTGGCAACAAGAGGCGCTTAAATTTGCTCCAACCTTGAATATAAAGTTATTCGCTGACTCGACTAACACGCTACAACGCGGAATACTGTTGAACGACTTAGGTCCGTTCGACTGCGTGATCATCAGTTATGGATTACTGCAAAGAGAAAGCGAAATACTCAAAGGTGTGCATTGGCACAGCATAGTGGCAGATGAAGCCCAAGCCTTGAAAAACCCGCTGGCTAAGCGCACAAAAGCGGCTTGTGCACTGAAAAGTGATTTTAAGATGATTACAACAGGCACGCCGATTGAAAACAACCTGACTGAACTGTGGAGCCTATTTCGTTTTATCAACCCAGGCTTGCTTGGTAACATTAAGCGCTTTGGTCAGCGCTTTTCAGTGCCTATCGAAAATGCCCATGAAGACCCGTTGGCAGCGCGTAAGGCCAGTCAAGCCCTTAAAGTATTGATACAGCCGTTTATATTACGGCGCATGAAGAACCAAGTGTTAACGGAGTTGCCATCCCGCACTGAGATTAATATTCGTGTTGAAATGAGCGCTCAGGAGCGCGATTTTTATGAAGCGCTTAGACTCAATGCCATCGACAATATTAGCCAAAGCGGTCAACAAGCTAACGCAGGTGAGCAGCGCATTAGAATGCTCGCAGAGCTCGTAAAATTACGCCAAGCCTGCTGCAACCCCAAATTGGTCATGGCGGAAACGACAATACCCAGTGCCAAACTTGCAGCACTTGATGAGTTATTAGAAGAGCTCAAGCTGAATAATCATAAAGCGCTTATTTTTAGCCAGTTTGTTGGGCATTTACAATTGATCAAGCAGCACATTGAAGCCAAAGGATTTAGTTACCAATACTTAGATGGCTCGACACCGCAAAAGCAGCGACACGCTAGCGTTAATGCTTTTCAGCGCGGGGAGGGGGATATCTTCTTGATTAGCTTAAAAGCGGGTGGCTCAGGCTTAAACTTAACCGCTGCGGATTACGTTATACACATGGACCCATGGTGGAACCCAGCAGTAGAAGAACAAGCTTCGGATCGCGCCCATCGAATAGGGCAACTGCGCCCAGTCACTGTCTACCGCTTAGTTACTCGGAACACCATAGAGGAGAAGATCGTCTCCCTGCATCAGCATAAACGCGACTTAGCGGATACCTTATTAGAAGGAAATGAAGCCGCGACTAAGCTGTCGGTGGATGACATGTTAAACCTGCTCAAAGAAACCTTTTAAGTCAGGTGGAAGACACTGATAACCGACACCCGCTCAGATGAGGCCTGGTTGGCATATCGTTAGAGTCACTGTGCCGGTGCAGGGCGCAGAATTGAAGATGCACGGATGTCGCAGCAATCTATAACAAACTTAACGTCAAGCGTAACGTCACGTTGTAATTGTTAGCGCTTAACGTATAGGCCGTTAGCTTTCAGACTAAGGGGTTGCTGGCGTTCCTTCGAGTAATTTTACAATATTGGTGTTTCCGTTCTCTTTTGCCAATTCAATAAAGTGCTTTTTCTCCAACTCATCAAATAGCTCGTTGGTCAGTAATGCTTTAAGTCGTACTTCGTCGCCGTTAGCGATCGCTGTTTTAATAGCTTGAGTCGCCAATTCAGGTCGTTGTTGTAAGTTACTTTGATCGTTGTAGTCAGTCATAAAGCTTCCTCTGTATGGTGTGATTTACATTGCTAATGTATACAGTCTGCTCACAAAGCACATATAGATAGCGCAAGTGGAAACCCTGTATACAGTAGATGTTTGGGGTCATGGCCTAATATTCAACCCACTAATTAAAGTTACGCTGTTTGGCTTTGCTGAAAATTAGCGCTTAATATTGCGTGAAAATTCGGCAAGATGACACGTAAAAAGGAGCCCATCTAGCAGTGATACTGATGGGCCCAAAAGAGGTCGGTACCTATATATCGAGGATATCTATTAACCATGCTAGCAATCGAAGTAGCGGTATCAATAGACCTTTATGTTAGCGACAAAAGATCGTTCGCTATATAAGGGTTTTCCGCAATTCCATGTGGGTTAATTAGTGGTATGCCGCAATTTACATTGTTTGGTCGACAGTGGAGATTTTCAGTTATTACTTTTCACTTTTCACTTTTCACCTCTCACGTCTCACTACCTAACGGGCACAAGCGCCTCATTTGCCCTAGCAAATTTTGCTAACAATGGGCTGTCATGAGTGTGTGTTTTTAACTTTTTGCTCAACAAACATCCCATTATTGATGCCCATCAATATCGAATATTTGCTCAATGTAATGGTAGTGATGCATCAATAACGCTGGGAATTTTTTTAATTCTCACAGATGGGTGTTTCATGAATTGAATTCTATTAAGGGGGATATAAATGGCTATCAATATTGCGATAAATGGTTTCGGACGTATAGGGCGCATGGTCACGCGAGCTCTTTATGAATCTGAACGAGCAGATGAACTGCGCATCGTAGCGATAAACGACCTAGGTGATGCAAGCACCAATGCGCTATTGCTAAAACATGATACAGCGCACGGAACCTTTCAAACAGAGGTACGTGTTGATGGTGATAACATCATTATCGGCAATGACGAGGTGCGAGTGTTTAAAGAGCGAGATCCATCGAAATTACCCTGGAGCGAGTTGAATGTAGACATCGTTTTAGAATGCACTGGCTTATTTCGCACCAGAGAAACGGCACAAATGCACATTGATGCGGGTGCAAAGAAAGTGCTCTTGGCCGCTCCGGCAAGAGACAGCATTGATGCAACAATCGTATTTGGCGTTAACGACGACACGCTGTTGGCTGAGCATACAATCGTATCGAACGCATCATGCACCACCAATTGCTTAGCACCATTAGTAAAGCCACTGCACGAGGCGATTGGCATAGAAAGCGGCACGATGACCACCATCCACGCCTACACAAATGATCAAGTGCTCACCGATGTATATCACAAGGATATTCGTCGGGCGCGCTCTGCAACGATGTCGATGATCCCCACTAAAACCGGAGCTGCCACGGCAGTGGGCCTTGTGCTACCCGCATTAGATGGCAAACTCAAAGGCTTCGCGGTTCGCGTTCCTGTCATTAATGTATCCATGGTGGATTTAACGTTTATCGCGAGTCGTGCTACCACTATTGACGAAATTCACTCTATTATGCGCACGGCAAGTAATGGGGCGCTAAAAGGGGTACTTGAATATTATGATGAATTACTGGTATCTACTGATTTCAACCATAATTCAGCGTCTTCCATTTTTGATGCGAGCTTAACCAATGTGATAGACGGAAAACTGGTTAAGGTGTGTGCTTGGTATGATAACGAATGGGGATTTTCTAACCGGATGTTAGATACCGCTCTCGCCTTAGCCAAGGCATCTTGATATCCACAGAAGCGTAACATGTGATGCGGGAGTAATCCCGCGTCACATATATATTACACAGCTTCTTCGCCTGACGTTAACGACGCAGGTAGGCTTGCTTGCAAGCCGACAACAATAACAAGGTCCCCTTCTGCTGGACTGACACCATCTCCCGGGATCATGCTGACGCCATTGCGAATGATACTGAGCAACAAAACGTGATTTTGTTGCGCCAAGGCGAGTAAACCGTCTTTGCTGGTGGTGTTAGTTATACTGTAGGCACGCATCACTCGTCCGTCAGGAAATGAGATAGTTTGACCGTTACTGAGATGACGAATGGATTCGTCGACCAAAAGCGTAGGTGGCAGATTCAGCCCCTTAGGATCCGCTAATGCGACCATTTGGCCGATGTATTCTCTGCGGATCGTCGGACTGTCAATAGACAATGCCACTTGGGATTCGTACAGTGTGGGGTACTTAAGTGAACCTGTTAAGGTTCGCTGCACCAATGCACTTATTACCACTGTCACGGCTGCTGGCGCGACCAGACCATATTCCCCCGTCATTTCCATAATCATAACTAAACTCGCCAGTGGCGTGCGCGCAGCAGCACCGAACAGCGCTAACATACCGATAATCACACAACTTGCGTAGCTCGGGGAAAAAGAGTCTACCGCACCGGCTAATTCAGCGAATACTGCACCCAACATAGCGCCAATGAATAATGTTGGTGCAAATATACCTCCCGATCCTCCAGAGCCTATGGTTAAGGCCATCGCTAGGGGTTTTAGTAAAAGTAGAACAAGTAACACTGTGAGTGACAGTTGATGATTGATTGCCAGTTCAATCCACTGATATCCACCGCCGAGAATTTGCGGTATCCACATGGCAATTAAGCCAAGCAGTAACCCGCCAATCGCAGGTTTAATAAAATGAGGTATGTTGATTAGGCGAAAAAGGTCGCGAATTGTATAAAATATCGTTGGAATAATACTTGCGATAATGCCGCTGGCTATTCCTAAGCCAACATACCAGCTTAGCTCCATCGGATGTGTCAGTGATAAGGCCGCCTGGATATTAAAAATAGGCGACCAACCGACAACAAACCCCATAATGGTGTACGCCGTGGCTGAAGCGAGTATGGCAAAATATAAAGCACGGGTCTCCATTGAAAACCCAGAATAAAGAACCTTAACCGCGAATAGAGCTGACCCAAGTGGGCTTTTGAATATCGCTGAAAGTCCGGCAGCTGTGGCAACCACTGTTAATAAGCGACGATCTGCATTTGCTAGTCCAAAACGATCTGCAAGGATGGCGGCGATCCCCGCACAAATCTGCGCTGTGGGGCCTTCTCGTCCAGCAGAGCCTCCTGAGCCAATAGTGATTGCGCTCGCTAACGCTTTTACCCAAGGGACTCTGCTGCGTATGGCGCCATCATGTTGATGGAAGGCTTCGATATAGGCATCGGTACCATGTCCCTCCGCTTCAGGTGCAAGTCGATAAACGATAACCCCGGATATTAATCCACCTAAAGTGGTCACCACAGGTACCCAGTACAACGGCATTAAAAACGGAAAGGTCAGGGGTTGAGTTTCATCGAACTCACCTATGCCCACGATAAAAAATTCGCTGCACACTTGCAGTAACCAAATAAACCCAAGTGCCCCAATGGCACCAACAATACCAAGACCAAAGCTCCATATTCCCATATAAATTTCACGTCTGGTGCGCCAATTGTATTTTTCAAACATGGCCGAATTCTCGAATATTCATAAGCTGATTTGGGTTGCATACGCTGCATGCTATTTACGATATATTCCGATGAATTAAACACGCATTATCTTCATCTGATTATCAAAGGTGATTATTGATTAACTGACATTAATCGGCTTGATAGCAATCAATTTTCTATCCAAAGTTGATTAAAATGGCGTCGATGTGTTGGTATTTATCATGTGGTGGGATTCGAAGATCATTTCTTGGGTTTTACGTCTATTGAATGCTCAATAATGAATAACACTAACGTGAAGTGGCAGTAGTCTTGTTTGACTACTGCGCACATTTTCTTCCTTGCTCTTTACGTTATGACGTAGTCTACTTTCATGCTGATTTAGCCGGTCGTATTAAGCGCTTTTCAACGTCTAAAACGCGCCTTGTGGTGGCCAATACCGTATCTGGATTTAGGCTCATGGCGTCAATGCCTAGTTCCACGAGATATTCGGCTATTTCGGGATAGTCAGACGGAGCTTGCCCACAAATACCTGAGTGGCGACCGTTACGTTTGGCGCCTTCTATTGATAAACGAAGCATTTCTTTTACGCCAGGATCGCGCTCGTCGAAATCAAAAGCAACGATTTGCGAATCACGATCCACACCTAGCGTTAATTGGGTCAAGTCGTTCGATCCAATTGAGAAACCATCGAACAGTTGCGCGAACGCATCAATTTGAATGACATTGTTGGGGATTTCGCACATCACATACACTTGTAAGCCGTTTTTACCACGCGTCAGGCCATTTTCAGCCATCGCTTTTATTACCTTTTCGCCTTCTTGTACACGACGACAAAAGGGGATCATTAGTTTAACGTTGGTCATGCCCATTTCATCTCTTACTCGCTTCATGGCCTGGCACTCTAACGCGAAACCATCGGCGTAAGCAGGGTGGGTATAGCGAGACGCGCCGCGAAAACCAATCATTGGGTTGTCCTCTTCAGGTTCGAAAAACGTGCCCCCCAATAATGTTGCGTATTCGTTGCTTTTAAAATCACTCATACGAACAACGCAAGGTTTGGGATACACCGCTGCTGCAATTGAGGCAACACCTTCAGACAAGGCTTTTACAAAGAAATCTTGGGGGCTTTCATAAGCTGCGCACAATTCATTTATTTTTTGGCGGGTGTCGTCATCGGTTTGGTCGGGATGTTGCAGCGCCATAGGATGCACTTTGATGTATTCGTTAATGATAAACTCCATGCGCGCTAACCCTATGCCGTCGACCGGTAAAGAGGCCAGACTAAATGCTCGGTCAGGGTTGCCCAAATTCATCATGATTTCGGTGTTAGGGTGCGCCAATTGGCTAAGGTCTGTTTTTTCGATGTCGAAATTCAAAATACCTTCATAGATATTACCAAATTCTCCTTCGGCGCAGCTAACCGTCACAGGGCGTTCATCGGTGAGAAGTTCAGTGGCGTTATTGGTACCGACAATGGCGGGAATGCCCAACTCGCGCGCAACAATGGCGGCGTGACAAGTACGACCGCCTCGGTTTGTTACAATTGCGGATGCTATTTTCATCACCGGCTCCCAATCAGGGGTGGTGGTATCGGCGACCAATACCTCACCGGGCTGAAAGTCACTCAGTAAGGCTACGTCATTGATAACCCGAACCTTACCCGCGCCAATGCGTGTGCCTACGGCTTGTCCGCGTGCAACAACATTCGCGGTTTCTTTTAGATGATAAATCTCTAGAAGCGCACCGTTTTTCTGCGATGAAACGGTTTCAGGACGCGCCTGAACAATATAGAGCTCACCGTCGATGCCGTCTTTCGCCCACTCCATATCCATCGGTTTGTAATGGCCTGCGTCGCCTGAGTAATGGTTTTCAATCTTAATCGCGTAGTCAGCTAATACCATGACGTCTGCGTCCGAAATACAGTAATGTTTTCGTTCGTCGTCGCTGGTTTCAATATTGTTGGTATATTCCACCGCGATATTGTCAGTATTGAGACTGTCGGTGAATATCATCTTTAATTCTTTTTTACCTAAGCGGCGCTTGAGTACAGTGCGATGCCCAAGATTAAAAGTGGGCTTATGTACATAGAAACTATCGGGTTCAATTGTGCCTTGCACAATGCTCTCGCCTAAGCCAAGGGCACCGTTGATAAAAACCACATCTTTGAAAGATGTTTCAGTGTCTAATGAAAACATCACGCCACTGGCACCGATATCACTGCGTACCATTTTCATCACGACCACAGATAAAAACACGGTGTACACATCAAAATTGTTATCGTGCTTATAGTGAATAGAGCGGTCAGTGAAGTTTGATGCTAAGCAACGTTGATAAGCATCCAGTAATGCTTCGTCATTGCTTATGTTCAGGTAACTGTCATTTTGACCAGCGAAGGAGGCTTCTGGAGAGTCCTCAGCGGTCGCAGATGAACGCACAGCCAGTGAAATATCGTTACCGTATTCTTGTTTGAGTTCAGCGTATCCGCTTAGGATGGCTGCTTTGAGATCATCTGGCAGCACGCAGTTCATCACTATCTCACGGGCTTTCTTTCCGCCGGCTTGTAAGTCTTTGATGTTATCTGGATTGAGCCCATCCAGCGCGGCATGTAATTTGGGCCATGCGTTATTAGATTCAAGCACATAATTGTAAGCCTCAGCGGTAACGGCAAACCCGTTCGGTACGCGCACACCTTTTGCTGTCAGGTTTTGGTACATTTCCCCTAGAGAGGCGTTTTTGCCGCCAACAAGAGCCACATCAGCAATACCGAGCTCTTTAAACCAGCGAACATAACGTGTTGAATCTTTCATAAAATTTACCTTTTGCTGAAGAGTAGAATGTAGCAGCAAGTCGAGTTGAACTGCGTTAGCTGAGCCGATGCATTTCATGAAACTTTACGAAATAATGTATTGCTGACTCATCTCACGTTTGTGTTTTGCAACTCAATTTACTGCGTAATTAGATCTGTTCCACACCCGATCAATACCGATAGCCGTGGCTGGGTTGATAGGCGTGTTGGGATCAAAGTGTTAGTTGACTCGGGCGAGCGACGTCCATTTTGTAAAGGCTATATTTTGTGTTTTTCAGAGGCACGAGTTAACTCAACAAAATGTCAGTGGAGGCACCTTAAATCACCGATATTTTACGCCTTACTTAAGGTTATTTTTATGCGTAATTCCACCTACAAACGCGTGGCTTATACGTAGTGCAACATGTAACTCGTGGCTGAAAGCCGTCAGTTTGACGGGCACACCTACAGCCCGCACGGCATAGTATTCGCCGCGAAAGAACAGCTCGCGAAAAAATAGCCCACCAAAATAGCTGCCTTGGAGATAAATGGGCATAGAGTCGTCTTCATCACAAGGGCCGTCTGCATCACAAAAAGTGCCTGTTACGCAAGAGAGCGTTGAACATGGGGCTGCAAGCAAAATTGGCGAATATAGGTATAAACCCTGATTATTTTTAAGGGAGTAGCGCGGCATAATCAATGATAGGTACATTGATGAAAGGCCGCGAAAATGTCGTTATTAACCTTGGTACGCCATGGGCAATCCATTTGGAATCAGCAAAATCGGTTTACCGGATGGGTGGATGTTTCGCTTAGCCAGTCAGGGGTAAAAGAAGCGCAGCGAGCCGCACAAATGTTAGCCCAGCAGCGCTTTGATTTAGCATTTACCTCTGAGCTACTGCGGGCGCAAGATACCCTATATGAGATACTTCGGCATAATCGCCAATGTCACCAATACGTGCGTATTCATGATGCTGGTAGTCAGTGGTATGAGCATTTTGAAGCGTCTCCTGCTGAGGAAATTGAGCTGAGAATTTACGTTTCACAGCAACTGAATGAGCGCTATTACGGCGACCTACAGGGGCTGAACAAAGACAAGGCGCGGCAGTTGTTCGGTGATGAACAGGTTCATACTTGGCGGCGAAGTTATAATGTCGCACCGCCCAATGGCGAAAGCCTCGCGATGACCGCCACTCGCGCGATCGCTTACTTTCAATCGCATATTGTTCCGGCTCTACAGCAAGGCAAGAATGTGTTGGTTTGCGCTCACGGTAATTCGTTGCGCGCCATTATTATGCACATTGAAAAAATGACCGCCGCGCAGATTGCTGCATATGAATTAAAAACTGCTAGCCCTCATATTTATCAGTGCAATACAGCAATGGACATACTCAGTAAGCAGGTGCTTGAGTAATACCAGTATAGATTTCTTCAACGATTTGGATGACGATTTATGACAAAAGATATCAAGCATATTGGCTTATTTACCTCAGGCGGCGATGCCCCTGGTATGAATGCCGCTTTGTATGCAGTGGTAAAAGCGGCTAGCGCCAATGGCATTAAAGTCAGCGGGATACGCAAAGGGTTTGAAGGGCTGATTGATAACGATTTCGTGGAGCTGAAGACTAACCAGTTACAAAAAACGATGCATCTGGGCGGTACCGTGCTTAAAACCGCGCGAAGCGAGCGCTTTAGAACGAGTGAAGGGCGAGAAGTGGCGTTACAGAATATCCACGATAATAAAATCGACGGGCTCATCGCGATTGGCGGAGATGGCACTTTTCGTGGTATTTCGCTGTTGTCACAGATAAGTGACATTCCCTGTATCGGTGTCCCGGGCACCATAGATAATGACACGGTAGGCACTGACTTTACCTTGGGGTTCGATTCTGCGGTCAATACGGCGATGAACTGTATTGATAATATACGGGATACCGCAGAGTCTCATAACAGAATGTTTGTAATTGAAGTCATGGGCAGAGATTCAGGCTATATAGGGGTGTTTTCAGGCTTAACATCAGGGGCTGACTCGATCCTAATCCCAGAAAGCCCGCAGGATATGGCGTACCTGCTAGATAAAATTCAGGGTTACGAAAGTGAAGATGCCTTTATAGTGGTGTTGTCAGAAGGCAACGAGTTGAGCATCGACCGTGTGTCACAGCAGATACGTAAAGTGAACGACGCAATAGATTTACGTGTGTGCAAACTGGGCCACATTCAAAGAGGAGGCAACCCTACAGCAGCAGACAGAATGTTAGGCATAAGGCTAGGCGTGGTGGCAGTAAATGCCCTTATTCAAGGGGAAAGTAACCAGATGGCGGGTATTTGCAATAATCAGCCTGTACTGACACCATTTTCTGAAATAACCAAGCAACATGCCATCGATTTGGAGCAACAACGCCTAGTGGATTTGTTTTGCCGTTAAAGTGTGCGGTCAATAATTTGCACTAAATCGCGACGTGCCATCAGTGATCCGGTCGTTCGAGACCCGGACAATCGAGCCCCGGACAATCGAGCCCCGGACAATCGAGCCCCGGACAATGTTCATACCTTGTGGTATTTACCATTGACCGTATTTATTGCTCGATAGAACGGGCATTCAAACATTTAGGAGTTACACCTTAGCTATTTAGTTGCGTCGCTTGAATCGCTGTTAGCGCTATCGTATATACGATATCGTCCACCAGCGCCCCGCGGCTTAAGTCGTTCACTGGCTTACCCATACCTTGCAGCATAGGGCCAATGCTGACTAAGTTAGCACTGCGCTGTACGGCCTTGTAGGTTGTATTGCCTGTATTGAGATCCGGGAACACAAATACGGTAGCTTGGCCGGCTACTTTTGAATTCGGTGCTTTTTTATTGGCAACACTTTCCATCACAGCGGCATCGTATTGCAACGGTCCGTCAATCAACAAGTCAGGTCTTTTTTGTTGTGCCAGTTCCGTGGCTTTTTTAACCTTGTCTACATCAACCCCAGTGCCTGATGTGCCCGTGCTGTAACTGATCATGGCGACTTTGGGCTCAATACCAAACGCAGCGGCTGAGTCAGCAGATTGTATGGCGATATCCGCTAGTTGCTCGGCAGTTGGGTCTGGATTAATTGCACAGTCACCGTATACCAGTACTTGTTCCGGCAGCAGCATAAAGAAGATGGACGACACCAAAGACGCCCCAGGTGCGGTTTTAATTAACTGCAGGGCAGGGCGTATGGTATTGGCTGTGGTATGCACCGCGCCAGACACTAAGCCATCAACATCACCTTGCTTTAACATCATGGTACCAAGTACGACGTTATCGAGCAGTTGCTCTTGCGCTACCACATCGGTTAACCCTTTGTGCTTGCGCAGCTCAACCAGCGGGGCGATGTAATGTGCCTGTATATCCTGTGGTTGTTGTATGGTGACTGAATCTGGCAGCACAACGCCTTGCTGCTCGGCCACTCTTAAGATTTCTACTTTGTCGCCTAACAATACGCAATTAGCAATGCCGCGCTCGGCACAAATTGCCGCGGCTTTTATGGTACGCGGCTCATCACCTTCAGGGAGCACTATGGTTTTGTTAGCGGCTTTGGCTAGCTGGGTGAGTTTAAAGCGAAATGCAGGGGGCGATAGCCGCAGAGCTTTTGACGCGCCAGCGCTTAGTGAGTTTATCCAATGGGGATCAATACAACTGGCGGCGTGATCCATCACGCGGTTAATGCGTTGCTCATCGTCAACCGGCACTTCTAAGTTGTAGAAGTGTAAATTTAGTGATGTTTGCCACGTGTTGTCATCTACCAGCATCACAGGTAAGCCGGTTTCCATGGCTTGAGAGCACAATGCCATTACTCTTGGGTCAGGTTCATACCCGCCGGTTAGCAAAATAGCCCCGATTTTGGTGCCGTTTTGAGCCGCTAGGCAGGCCATCACAAACATGTCGTTTCTATCGCCTGAAATAACAAGCAATGCGCCGGGTTTTAATACCCACACCATATTGTGGATCTCACGGGCACATAGGTTCACGCTGCGTAATCTGCGGTGTTTATAATCGCCTTCGTTGAGTAACTTTGCATTCAGGTGTTTTCTTAAATCATCCACCCGAGGTGCAATTAAATCGAAGCTCCAACTTATGCACCCAAGAAGGGCAAACGTTTTGTTAAAAATGGGCAGATTTTCAAGTCGTTTGATTATATCGGCGGTTTTGCTCTCGTCATGATTTTCCAGTAGTTCAGTGCTTAAATGGCCTCGATCATCCAATGGAGCATTGATTTTATTGAAGATACACCCGAGCACTTTTTTACTTCTGTGACCACCGTAATTATCTGCCACTATCTCTAATTTATCATTGAGTTGGTTCATGGTGAGGTTGCTAGGGGAACTCACCAACACAATTTTGGCGTCAAGTGCGTTACAAATTTCGCGGTTTAGGCGCACTGCATAAGGATGACTTGGGGTAGACACTAATCCCTCGATAATACCAATGTCTTCGTCTGCATAGTGTGTTTCATATAAGGCGATAATTTCTTCTAAAAAGACGTCCATCTTGTCATTGCTGATCATGTCCTCAACATACGCCGAGGTGAAGGGGGTTGCGGGTTTTGTTGGGCCTAGCTGAGTGATAATCGTTGTCGACTTCTCTGGTTCATCGTCGCCATGGCGCGGTTGGCCCATCGGTTTGAAAAAATTCACTTTTAACCCTTGCTGCTGCATGGCTCTAACCATACCCAATGAAACGCTGGTGAGTCCGGCGCTGCTACCAACAGGGATTAACATTATTCTACGTGCCATGGTGTCTCCTTAGGCGTTAAAGGCGCAATGAATGGTGTCTTTAGCAATAACCCACTCTTCGTTGGTGGCGATGGCAAAAACAGGCTTAGAGGTTGCGTTGCTAATGCGTCCTGAGCGGCCAAATCGTGTTTCAGTGTTTAACGTTTCATCTAAGCTAAAGCCCATATGGGCAAGTTGCGCTATGGTTTGCTGGCGAATATAACTGGAGTTTTCACCGATGCCGCCAGTGAACACTAAGGCATCTAAGGGGCCAACAAGCGCCAAATATGAGCCGATATATTTTACTAAGCGATGCACAAACATATCGAGGGCAAGTTTGGCGTTCTCGTTGCCTAATGCTTGTTGCTCCTCTAATGCTCGACAGTCATTGCTCAACTGTGAAATGCCTTGAAGGCCCGATTGCTTATTCATCAGCGCACTTACCTGAGCGGCGCTGTAATCTAATGACTCAATCAGATAGGTCGCCACGCTGGGATCAATGTCACCACATCGAGTCCCCATGACTAGGCCTTCAAGTGGGGTGAACCCCATGCTGGTATCGATCGCCTTACCTTGTTTTATCGCTGTAATACTGCAGCCGTTGCCCAAATGGGCAGTGATCAGATTACATTGGGTAATATCTTTATTCAGTAATCTGGCGGCTTCATGTGACACAAAATGATGGCTGGAGCCATGAAAGCCGTATTTACGAATACCATGCTGCTCGTAAAGGCTATAGGGCAGGGCGTATAGATAGGCGTGCTTGGGAAGTGTTTGAAAATACGCAGTATCAAAAACCGCGACTTGGGGCAAATCTGGAAACGCGTCTTGGGCACTTTCAATACCCGCCACATGCGCCAGGTTATGCAGTGGCGCCATTTTCGCTAAATCGCGAATGCCTTCTTTGACTGATGAATCGATTAAACACGATTGCTCAAAACGTTCCCCCCCGTGTACCACGCGATGTCCAATCGCAATAATGCTTGATTGTAAGGCGTCATATTGCGTTAACACTTGGCCGATACTGGTCAGGGCCTGTTTGTGGTTGGCATTGTCAGTGAGTGCGACGGTGGTTTTGTGCTCATCGAAGCTATAGCGTAATTGGGCGTTATGTGCCCCGAGGTTTTCAGCAATTCCTTGCAAAGGAGCCGCGCCTGTTTCGGCATCGATAATGGCGAATTTAATCGAAGAACTACCGCAATTGAGCACAAGTACGTGTTGATTCATAAACGTTTTTTATCCTTCGTGGATGAATGCTAAGACGTCAATAGTAGCGCGCCTAAGGCAATTTGGATATGGCTAGCTTGGCTCAATCACGCGGTGTTTGTTGGGAGGCAATAGACATCAAGCAGATAGCACGAAGCATTGCTAGTGCGTGCGCAATACTCGCGTAAGACTGTCGCTTATGACTCGCGCTTAAGACTGTCGCTTAATAACCGTGCAATGAAGTAGAAACAAGACGCAGTTAGCGGTCGGCATTTTCGGTATCGCCATGCTGACTTCGATGAGGTGTTTTCACTCGTTAAATCGTTAGTGCTCTACTAAATATGACAGTTTTATGACGACCCTAATAAACGCGTTTATGAGATTACATTTACGCAATATGCTCGTTTTAAAGCCCTTTTAAAGATTTTAATTAAAAAAATGTGATTATTTTTATTCTTTTTGTTTGCTCTTTAATTACGCGGCGTGCCAACGAATTAGATTTAGCTCTACGCATTTATCTGGCCAGTTTACAGTTTGTCAACGTTGAATTATCAAACCTATTACCCTAAAATTTATTTTTATTGAACGTTCAATTAACAAAAGTCTTTGCACACTATGCCTAAAGTTGGAATGCAGCCAGTACGTCGACAACAACTAATTGACGCCACGATAGAGTCGGTGGCTGAGCTTGGTTTACGTGCGACTACCATCAATAGCATCAGTAAAAAGGCAGGTTTATCGTCGGGCATCATTAGCCACTATTTTGGTGGGAAGCAGGGCCTTATCGAAGCGACCGTGCGTTATTTGTTATCTAACTTAAAACAAACGTTATTAGGTGGGCTGAAGGCAGATACCACCTCAGAGCAAAGGCTGATGTTAATCGTTGAAGCTAACTTTTCACGGCTTCAACAACAAAGTAATGCAACCAAGACTTGGTTGAGCTTTTGGGCGCAATCCATGCACGACATTGAGTTGCATCGCTTGCAGAACGTAAACAGCAAAAGACTGTGCAGTAATTTAGCGTGTTCATTTAAACAGTTAATGAACGCTGAAGACGCAAGAGCTGCCGCTGAATTAAGCGCGGCAATGATAGACGGCTTGTGGTTAAGAGCGGTACTAAGCAAGTCTGACAAAGATGAATTTGAACACTGTGAGCGACTGGCAAAAGGCTACGTGCGCTCGCTTATCAAACAATATGGATCCTAACGTGACAACACCTGTTTACCAAAATTTCATTCATGGCCAATTCCTCGCTAACCAATCTGGCGAAACATTTGCTGTTAAAAACCCAGCAACTGACGACGTGATTTATCGCGTTGAAGTAGCAGATGATTCCGTTCAACAGGCGGCAATCAACAGTGCTAAAGAAGGCTTTGCACTTTGGTCAGCTATGACGCCCATTGAACGTAGTCGGATTTTATTGAAAGCTGTGTCATTACTGCGTGAGCGTAATGACGCCTTAGCAAAAATTGAAGTGCTAGATACCGGCAAACCGTGGCAAGAGGCCGAGTGCGTGGACGTACAAACGGGTGCTGATGTTATCGAATACTTTGCTGGGTTAGCCCCAGCTCAAGTTGGTCAGCAACAATCGATAGGTGATGATTTTTATTACACCCGCAAAGAGCCTCTTGGCATTTGTGCTGGTATAGGCGCATGGAACTACCCTCTGCAGATCGCCTGTTGGAAGTCGGGCCCAGCGCTTGCTGCGGGTAATGCACTTATTTTCAAACCGTCTGAGGAAACCCCATTAGGCGCGATTAAATTAGCAGAGATTTTCTTCGAAGCGGGTGTACCAGCCGGTGTGTTCAATGTGGTGCAAGGCGCTGCAGAAGTAGGCCAATGGCTGACCCAAAGCCCAGACATCGAGAAGGTGTCTTTCACCGGTGAAGTAGGCACAGGCAAAAAAGTCGTTGCCAGTGCAGCTGGCTCACTAAAAGATGTGACCATGGAATTAGGCGGTAAATCCCCGTTACTCGTGTTTGAAGATGCCGACGTGTCACAAGCGGTGAGCGCCGCAATGCTTGGTAACTTCTACACCCAAGGTGAAGTGTGCACCAATTGTACCCGGGTTTATGTCCACAAGTCTGTGTATCAGGCATTTATAGACGAGCTTAAAACCCGCACTGAGCAGAACATTATTGCTGGTGACCCGCTTGATCCAAACGTTAATTTGGGCGCGTTGATTTCTAAAAATCACCAAGACTTAGTCATGAGCTATATCAACAAGGGCATTGAAGAGGGCGCGACCGTATTAACGGGCGGAACAACGCTTAGCCCTGCATCAGCACCGAACGGTTATTTTGTGGCACCTACGGTGTTCACCGATTGCACCGACGACATGACCATAGTCAAAGAAGAAATATTTGGCCCAGTGATGAGTGTGTTGGTGTTTGATGATGAAGCTGATGTTATACGCCGTGCGAACGATACGCACTTAGGCTTGGCCGCGGGGGTATTCACTAAAGACATCAAGCGCGCTCACCGCGTTATTCACAAATTACAAGCGGGTATTTGCTGGATCAACAGCTACGGTAATTCTCCGGCAGAAATGCCGGTGGGTGGTTATAAACAATCGGGTATCGGCCGTGAGAACGGCATCGAAACACTCGATCATTACACCCAAACTAAATCCGTTTATGTGGGTATAACCGACATAGAGAGCCCATTTTGATGGCTGAGCAAACTTACGACTACATAATAGTGGGCGCAGGCTCTGCAGGGTGTGTATTGGCCAATCGCTTATCTGAAGATGCCAACAATCAAGTGTTGTTATTGGAAACCGGCGGCAGCGATAAAAACATCTTTATCAAGATGCCCACTGCGCTGTCCATTCCGATGAACACTGAAAAACTCGCTTGGCAGTTTCACACCGAAGCTGAACCTTATTTAGACAATCGAAAAATGCATTGCCCTAGGGGCAAGGTGTTAGGCGGTTCGTCGTCTATCAACGGCATGGTATACGTACGAGGCCATGCCAAAGACTTTGACGAGTGGCAAGAGCACGGGGCACAGGGATGGGATTATCAGTCTTGTTTACCTTACTTTCAAAAAGCAGAAACGTTTTACTTAGGTAAAGATGCCTACCGTGGTGATAAAGGCCCTCTTGGCGTCAATAATGGCAATGAAATGGCGAACCCCCTCTACACCGCGTTTATCGAGGCTGGTAAGCAAGCGGGTTACGCGGCCACCGATGATTACAATGCGGCACAGCAAGAGGGGTTTGGCCCCATGCACATGACTGTAAAAGACGGTGTGCGCAGCTCTACAAGTCGCGAATACCTTGACCCGGTTAAGTCTCGCAAGAACTTAACCATAGTCACAGGTGCACTTGCTGAAAAAGTGCTGCTTGACGGCAAAAAGGCCGTTGGAGTTGAGTACAGCATTAACGGCAACAAAACCTCGGCTAAAGCTTCGAAAGAGGTGGTGTTAAGCGCAGGCTCCATTGGCTCTCCTCACCTGTTACAACTTTCCGGGATCGGTGACAGTGACACACTCACCGCCGCGGGGGTTGAGGTGAAACATCATTTACCTGGCGTAGGGCAAAACCTGCAAGATCATTTGGAGTTTTATTTCCAATATAAGTGCAAGCAGCCCATCACGTTAAATGGCAAACTTGGCCTTATTTCTAAAGGCTTGATTGGTGCTCGCTGGTTATTTACCCGCAAAGGTTTAGGCGCCACCAATCACTTTGAGTCGTGTGCGTTTATTCGCTCAAAACCCGGCGTTGAGTGGCCAGATATTCAATACCACTTTTTACCGGCAGCTATGCGTTATGACGGGCGAAGCGCGTTTGATGGGCATGGTTTTCAAGTGCATGTGGGCCATAACAAACCCAAAAGTCGTGGAGCAGTCACGATTAAATCTGCTGATCCGACTGAAGCACCAAAAATTCAGTTCAATTATTTGCAGCACCAAGATGACATTGAAGGCTTTCGCGCCTGCGTGCGCTTAACGCGTGAAATTATCGAGCAAAGCGCGTTTGATGATTACCGTGATGATGAAATTCAGCCGGGTAAGCACATCCAAACTGACGAAGAAATAGACGCGTTCGTGCGCCAAGCAACTGAGAGTGCATACCATCCGTCGTGTTCTTGCCGTATGGGTGAAGACGCCATGGCTGTGGTGAATTCCAGCACTCAGGTGCACGGTATTCAAGGGCTTAGAGTGGTCGATTCGTCCATTTTCCCCACTGTGCCTAACGGCAACTTGAATGCCCCCACCATTATGGTGGCAGAAAAGGCCGCAGACATGATTTTGGGCACACCTGCACTTAGTCAAGCGCAGGTAACGGTTGCGACTTCAAGCAATTGGCAAACTGTGCAACGTAACGCAACGATTTAATCTGGCCACCTGACACGCAGTAAGAGGTATGTTTGCTGCGTAACGCGAGTCAAAAAACAGGAAGAAAGATGAAGTTTTATCGCTTATTTTGGGGAGGCTCAAATGACCTTATGGCTTAACGCTGGGATCATTTTCACCCTATTGGCCATTGTGGTTATTTTGCTCAAATGGGGAAATGTCGTTTGTGTCGGTGTTACGCCGGTCAGGCTTTTCACTTTTATCGCTATTCTATTTACCTCAGGCCTAGACGTTGGCTTGATCATGTTCCCGCTGACCGAGTTTGGTGGCTATGCAAACCTAAAGGCCAACCCCGAATACGCCTTTACCAACCCAATGGCCATTGAATTTGGTTATTGGGGGTTTCTGATTTGGGGCTTTTACTTTCTTACTTGTTTTTACTTCTGTGTGGTCGAGCCCAAGGTTAAGTTTTTCGAGATCCCGCTGGTTAAACTGATTAACAATATGGTGATCATTGGCACCTGTGCCTTTACTGCGTTTTTGTTGTTATCTAATTTGCCTTGGTACCTACCGGCCATCGGTGATGGCGAATCAATTGTCCCTAGCTTCTATTTTATTGTATTTGCCGCTATTTGCTTTGCGGTTTATTCCAGTACTGACATCAAATATGTACGCATATTGAGTATTTCTACTACCTGGCTGTTTATCGCCTTGATCGCTTTTATGTGGGCGGGGGCCTTCTTAGGCAGTGACAGCCACGTTGCCGCATTTGTGAGTAACCTAGAGCTGATAGGCAGCTATTTTGGCAACCTAGAAGATTTTGTATTGCCCCTGAACAAGTACCACGAATTTTATTTATTCTGGTGGTTTGCGTGGAGCATCATGATTGGTCAGTTTACCTCTCGTTTTGTCGGCGGCTTAAAAACGTATCAAGTACTTGGCGCCATGTTGATTTTCCCGTCTATTCCTATCGCGGTGTGGTTCAGCGTTATATATCAATACCATGAAGCGGGCATTCCTACCGCTGGGCTGAAGAACTTCGCCATGGCTTTTGTGGGCATAGTGTTTGTGATCAATTCACTCGATTCGCTGATCCGCTTGTATACCGACAATTTAAATATGACGGTCAAGCGTTTGGGTAAGCTCGGTTACATCGCCTTAAACGTGGTCACATTGTCGTTGTTGACCTTACTGTTCAAATTAGAGTTTCTGCAAATTCAATGGGTTGGAGCGCTGGTGATCGGTTTGTTCTTTAGCTGTGCAATTTTCATCGCTTATAGCAAACCTAAAACAGTCAAAAACATCGACAGTTCACCAAAAGATAACGAAATTGATTTCACTAAAATAGATTCAGTAGATTAAAAGTTTGAAATATTAACACCAAGAATTAGTAACTAAGGAATTTGCCATCAATTCACACAATATAAACACAACACACAAAACAGGACTTTTTATGAATACTTATGTGCCAAAGAAGCAAAGCCTTATTGCTTTGTCTGTGCTGTCAGCTATGTCTATGACGTCATTGCCAGCTTTTGCTCAAGAAGCAGACGCACAAGCCAGTGCAAAAAAACAACAAGAAGAAGACTTTGAGTCTATCGTAGTAACGGGACGTAACGTGTCGTACGCAAACAGTGCCGCTTCTGAAGAAATGAAAAAGCAGCAAACACCCATGACTAGCGTGCTGGCCTTAGTCGATAACTTGCCAGGCGTATTAGTGACTGAAGGTGACCCGTTTGGCTCTGATGAATGGTCTACCAGTATTTCAATTCGTGGTTTTCAATTGAACCTTGAATCACAGCAAATTGGTATGACGGTTGACGGCATATCAAATGGTAACTCGAACTACGGCGGTGGTACCAAAGCCAGTCGTTATATCGATACCGAAAACTTGCGTGGTGTAGAAGTATCTCAAGGTACTGCTGATATCAGCTCGCGCTCAAACGAAGCGCTTGGCGGGACAATGGATTTCACCACCATTCTACCTGCGTTAGATGAGCAATTAACGGTTAGCACAACACTTGCAGAACATAATGCGAGAAAATTTTACGTTCGTTACGATACCGGCGAAATAGCACAAGACACGTTCGCGTGGATGTCACTATCAAGCCAGCAAAATGATGACTACATGGACGGTTCAATCACCAACAAACGTGATCACGCTGAAGGTAAAATTATCAGCACCATTGGTGAAGTGGATCTTACCGCTTATGTTAGTTACGACGATGCAGAAGAATACACTTATCAACGAGTTTACGGTTTAGCTCAATACGAGCAAAACGCTGAATGGGATGGCTTGACTGAAGATTGGTCTGGCGTGCCATACCAAGACCAAGTGTTTCGTGAAGGTTGGGTAACTGAGCGCGAGAACTTTTTCACCTACTTAAAAGCTGACTTCGCGGTAGGGGAAGTTGATTTTAGTACTAACGTCTATTACCACGAGAATGAAGGCGCAGGAAAATGGATCCCATATTACATTGCTAATGTCACTGATGACGGCGTAGGTAATCCAAATTCTGAGCTAGATTCATCGACCACTGCCTATGGTGGTGTATCACAAAGTTTGATTTATTTTACTAATCGCGCTGGCGAAACGTTATCGCCAATCGCTGGTTGTGAAAGCTCAATTGGCTTCCCTTACGGCGGTGGTGGTGCAGAAATCGACCCAGGTTGTTACGAGCAAGGCGCTATTCCAGTTAGCTCAAACCGTCATACCCATTATGATAAAAAACGTTACGGCGTAAACGGTGACTTTACCTGGAATACCAGTATTTCTGATATGGACAACGTGTTACGCGGCGGATTTTGGTATGAAGATTACCAACGTGACGAGTATCGTGATTGGCACAAAACCATAGATGCAGCCACGAGCCCCCGCTATGACGAAACTCCTTATTGGGTGCAGTACGATCGTGAATTCCCAGTTGAAACGTTGATGTATTACATTGAAGACGAACTTGATGCTGGCTTCGCTAAATTCCGTTTAGGAGCAAAGCAATTCAAGGTCGATGTATCTAAAGATGACCAGTTTGTACCAGAGAACGACTTGGATGTCTCATCTGATTCAGATGTACTAATTTCAGCTGGTTTTGTTGCGCCATTGCCGCTAGACGGCCTAGAAGTATTCGGTGGTTATGCTGAGAACTTTGCCGCAGTAAAAGATTCAGTATTAGAGCGTGATGACGCTGATGTGAGCACACTTGAGCCAGAAACAGCTGATAACATTGATTTTGGTTTACGTTATTCAACGCCTGGCTTTAACGCAAGCTTGACCTATTACAACATCAAGTTTGAAAACCGTATCACCTTCATCAGCAACGAAGACGTCAACGGTATTGATTTCTTAGAATCTGATGCGGGTGGCTTCCTCAATGAAGGTGGTATTGAATCTGATGGTATCGAAGCATCAATCGATTATAAGTTTAACGAGAACTTCGGTGTGTATGTTTCATACACTAAGAATAAATCGACCTATACTGGTCTAGAAGTAAGCGCCACTAATGTAGTTATTGACGTTCGTGGCAAAACAGTTATCGGTAGCCCAGAAGATATGGCGGTTATCAGTTTCGATTACGCCAAGAATGACTTCTACGCTGGTTTTAGCACCAAATATGTAGGTGAGCGTTTCTTAGACCAAGTCAACACTCAAGAAGTCGACTCTTATGTAGTGAGCGATTTGTATGTAGGTAAAACAGCTTACGATATCGGTGGCAGCATCGAGAGCGTAGAGCTTAGCTTTACCGTAAACAACGTATTTGACGAAGAGTACTTAGGTTCAATCGCGCCAAATGCCGGTTGGATTGGTGCACCACGTATCGCATCATTTAACGTTAGATTCGTAATGTAAAATTACTGACCCTACGAGGCCACATTCAGACTCTCTGTTTGTGGCCTTTTTTGTACTTGTACTTGCGTTCGTGATCGTGTTTGTCAGTACGATTGCTCATGAATACGGCCATTTTGTTATTATGCGCGCTGCAAAAACTGACATAAAACGCGTTTAGATTCTTATTTCGCGCAGATGTGATAAACCTAATTTAATCAGAACAGGCAGAGCGTTAAGCCTGCCACAGGTAGATAACCATGAAACTCTTTTCTCGCTCTTCTTTATTTGCCAGTCTCGGGATCCTATTGACAGGCCTTACCTTGTCATTTTCAAGCTATGCCACTGTCAGTATCATAAAAGGCAAAACCGTTATTCCCCATGGCAACGCGACCTCAGACAGCGACATCACCATTAAAAACGACAAACTCGCATTTTCATTAGCCATGGGATCAGCACCGCCTTGGGGCGTAGCGCGAGGTTGTATTGTTGATATTGCAAACGTTGAAGCCGATGGAGCGCTGAGCCTTGACCGCGTAGCATTTGCGGATTTCATACCGAATGATTGGTCAAGCTGGCCCAACACATATCAAACCCTTGATGTGATAAAAGACAGCCCTGATGAAGCCATCGTTAACATTACCCGAGATTTTGGGCAGGTTGAAATAAGCACTACCTATAGTTTGCTTTCAGGCTCTGACTTTATTCATGTACAAACCACTATGACCAATCAAGGTGAAGCGATCCCAGACATGCGTTCAGGGTTTACCTTATGGCCCGATGGGGGATACAAGTTTGCGGTACCAGAACATAAATCGGATGATAAAAAGGAGCAGGCTGCGAATTTTATTGCTGATCGCTTTGTGGGCTATGCTGCCGATTGGGCAGTTGCCTTACACGCTCCTTACCTGAGCGAAACCAAACACCAATCAAGAGATTTATATACCCAGCATAGTTTGCAAAAAGGTCAAACTGTGACGTTCACAGGTGATTACCAAGTCTTGGCCAGCGGCGATTTAGCCCCAGTGGTTCGGGCTGAAATTACCCGTAAAAACGCGAAAGCGGGCACGCTTTCAGGAGAAGTACGCACTCAAAGCGGAAACTTGCTCACACAACCTGCCATTGTCGTGACCAAAGACGATGTACCCTATATGTGGGGGTTAGGCCAAAATGGCCAGTATCAATTTGATTTACCCGTTGGGCAATACCAAGTCTATGCCACCGGCAAAGGCTATTCTGCGAGCAAAATTCATGATATTGAAATAACTGAAAAGCAAACCCAAACATTGTCGTTCAATGATCTTCTCGCCCCCGGTAAGGTCAGTGTTCAGGTAACCGATGCCAACACCAACGCGCCCCTTGATGCGAAAATTAAAATTGAAAAAGGCAATCAGCCATTGATTGAGTTTTTAGGTGCGCGCACGTTTTTCACTGAACTTGATAGTAAAGGCCAAGCGACATTTCCACTGGCCCCCGGTGAATACCAACTGAGTATCTCTGCTGGTGGTGGTTTCAACGCAAACCCTGAATTAATGAACGCCAAAGTCAAAGCTAATGAGACTACAAATATTACCAGTGCTATTACCATCAGTACGTACTCGACACAGCATGGTTGGTACGCAGGGGACTTACATCACCATGCTAACGTGCTCGAAGGCTCAACTTCCCCTGAGTATTTGGTGCGCTCGCAATTAGCTGCGGGATTAAATGTGTTGTTTGTGAGCGATCATGATTCGACCAAAAACAATGCTGAAATACAAGCGCTGGCAGATAAGCGCGGTGTGCCTTTTGTTCCGTCAATTGAGGTGTCACCGTCGTGGGGGCATTTTAATGCATTCCCAATTGATAGCGGGGCACAGTTATCGGTCGACCCAGGGGTGGATGATATTCACACCCTGATCAAAGATATGCGCCGCATGGGCGCCACGGTAATCGCATCAAACCACCCGTATATTCCCTATGGTTACCTAAGCAGCTTGAATAAAAACACTGCTCCAGGTGGTTTCAACCCTAGTCTTGATTTGTTCGAGTTAAACGCTGGAGTTGATAACGCGCCAACAATTGAGAAAGCCCATCAGCTTTGGTCACAGGGATTGCCTTACTACTATACCGCAGGATCAGACACTCACGATGTATGGAATCAAACCAGCGGCTTAAATCGCATGTTCGTTTACACGGCCAGCAAACCCGATGCACATGCGTTCGCTCAAGCCATGAAAAATGGACGTTCTTATGTGTCATTCGGCCCGATCATTTACCCGCAAAATGTGATGTTTGGTGACATGGTTAAACTGGCTAAAGACCAACCTCAATTGCTTACAGTGGATCTGGTTGCAGTCAACGGCCTTAAGTCTATACAGTTGATTGGTGGCGTGAGCGAGTCTAGTCGTTCTGCCCAAATTCAAAATGAAAGCCCAGGCAAACACAGCAGCAGAGTAATCAAGCACCAGGCACTCAGTGGTGATAGTGCGTCGATTACCTTTAACCTGCCTAAGGTATCGGGCTGGGCCGCCTTAGTGGTCGAAGATATGCAAGGGCACAAAGCTTATTCGAACCCGATTTGGTTAAAAGAGGTAGATAAAAGCCAGTTTTAATCAGTAGGCTTTAATCAGCAAAACGTGTATGCATTTAGCCGTTTTCGTTGATGTTATTTTAAAATGACCTTTCATGTATATTCACCTAACCTAGCGGTGGTCTTCACCGCTAGGTTCCTTACGATTTCATATACAAAACACGAAATGTACCAAGGCAATAAAAAATAGGCTTTGCGGACATTTGATTTTTTGGTTATAAAATAGATAGTTGTTAAGTCTGGGTAAAAACAGCCTCATTAATATGGATGATATTTGGGGACTCTTATTCTCCTCATCTCTTATCTCTATATATCTGCTTTGGCAGAAAAATCGTGTGTGAATATTTATTTACATAAATTGATGTGTACATTGTTATCGTTAGTTTCGTCTGTTTAATGTTTTTTTCGCGTCATGTAACGAAAATACCGCCATTTTTACTAGGTTTGAATGACGGTTTCGTTTTGACTAGATGCTTTTCATTAGGGATGGTTAAATGAAACGTTTTACTTATAAACAACACGAACATTTTCAATATCCTACTACCACAAAATTGCGCGCCGTATTTTCAAAGAGAGTGCATTAATGTTTTGTTGGTCTCGCTCAAAGATTGTCGCCTATAGCGCGTTCATTTTGCTGGTTTCGTGTGGGGGCATTAACTGCGTATCGGCGCAGTCAGGCGTACCTGAGCTGCCAGAATCATCCGTTAGAATAAGCGGCTTTGGCACACTTGGCTTGACCCACAGCAGTGGGCCTGACGGGTGGGGGTATCGGCGCGCAATTTCTCAGCCCCAAAATGATGGTGGAACGCGAGCAGACACCGACTCACGGTTAGGTGTTCAAATGAACTACGCACCTTCTGTGCAATTTGAGTTAGTCGGTCAGTTAGTTGCCACTCGTCGTTCTTCGTACGCCCCTTTGAGCGACAGCATCGAATGGGCATTTGCAGCTTATCGACCTCAAACAGATCTAACCTTTCGCATTGGACGGTTAAACATAGACGCTTTTTTGTTAGCAAATTACCGCAACGTGGGTTTTGCCTATCATTTTGCCCGACCGCCCGTGGACTTTTATGCGTCGTTGCCCCATACACTAGATGGCGCGGACATCAGCAAAACGCTGCAATTTGATGACAGCCTATGGCGCTTTAAAGCCTATGGCGCTTTAAAGCCTATGGGGGAAAGTCTCGTAGTGGCGATTTGTCTGAAAACGCGCGTGTTGCAGTAAAACCCGTTGTGGGTATCACCACAACCAGAGAAACAAGTGAGTTAACATTAAGAGCTGGGGTGGCGTATTCTGGCTTGTCAGACAATCCCACTGTGTTGAAACCTATAATAACGGGTTTAGAAAGTATCAGTGCCATTGAAATACCCGAGGTAGCAGAACAAGCACGGCAATTACAAGCAAGGCTTGATAGCTCAAACGCCCACGTCGTTTATTACACACTTTCCGCACATTACGAGGTAAGTGACTGGTTGTGGACATTCGAAGTGACCAAGGTGACGGGTCACCCCTCTGCACATATGACAAGTGGATATGCGGGTGCGGGTGCGGGTAAACGCTTCGATGCGGTGACCCTGTTTGCCGGCGTTAGTTTAATCTCAAGCCCAAATTTGCCTAACTTTACACCAGAGTGGTCGTCCGCATTGACAGCTGTGTTAGGTAAGTCTGAAGCTCAGAAAATACAACGATTAGGTTCTGCAGCAGAGTTTGCAATCAATAAATCTGGTGCAAACCAACAAAGTTACTCGGTTGGCGCGCGTTGGGATTTTCATTCTAACATGGCGTTAAAAATACAGTGGGATCATATTCAAATTGATCATTACGGAGGAAGGTTGTGGGCTAATGCCACTATGGCGTCAGGGAATGCAAATGTAACCACTGTCTTGCTTGATTTTATATTTTGATGATGTCTTTTAGAAGCGTTGTTCAATATTGCATGTTTGGCATCGCATTACTTATATGCACTCATGCCAGAGCAGATTTTTATATTGTGGCGCATTCAAGTAATCAACAGCAGTCATTAAGCCAGAAAGAAGCGGTCAACCTATTTATGGGCCGTAGTCGTGCCTTTGCAAATGGAGAGTTCGCATTGGTATTTGACTTGCCCAGAAGCAAGCCTGTTTCCGGTGCTTTTTACCGAGCGCTAACCGGTTTGAGCATGGCGCAAGTCAACAGTTATTGGTCGCGCTTAATGTTTTCTGGGCAAAACATGCCGCCGCAACCCTTGCCGAATGAACGTGCCATGATAGATATCATTAAGCGTAATCCCAGTGCGATAGGGTGGTTAACATCCGTACCCAAAGATGAAAACCTTCGTGTATTGCTCATACTCAAGGAGCTTTCTTGAGCAAAATCACGCGCAGTATTCGCTTCACTGGTTTTCAAATGCGCCTGCTATTGGTTATCGTTTTAGGGGCCAGTGTATTCTCCATAGGTGCAAGTGTTGCGGCTTACTATCTAGGGCAGCAAAAAGCGATTGAGACGAGTCTGGCGAGTTTGAATGATTTGACGCAAGCGGTTGAAAAAACCGTTGCTATAGGCGCTTACGCGTCAGACCTTGTGCTACTCGAAGAGGTCGTTAAAGGATTGGCCCGAAATTCTCTTGTTGCCCGTGTGGAAGTCTACTCCAATAATGATCAAATTTTGCTGCAATCCGCTGAGGTTGAATCTGCCGCTAACATCGATTCGCTGGCAGCCAGATCACCCTACATCGAGAGGGCACTTTATTCACCCTTTGACGCTGAGGAGCGTATTGGCGCAATACGGATTTTTGCACAACCCGCACATATCGCTGCCGCGTCAAAAAAAGAGGCAATGACGTTAACGGTGATGATGATAATTCAAGCATCAGTGCTCGCGTTGTTGCTTTACGCTGTAGTGACGTTTTTAATATCTCGGCCAATCACCCAACTTGCCATATCGTTACGTGCTATGCGTCCTGGTACACATGAGCGCCTAGATATTCCTACTCTTCATAAGCGCGATGAAGTGGGTATGTTAATGAGCAGCGCAAACGCATTGCTAGATTCAAATGCGCAAGCGCTTGAACGAGAAAGGGAGCTTAGAGCTGATGTTGAAGCGTTAGAAACGCAATATCGTCAAATTTTTGATTCAAGCAGCGCGGGCATTTTTGTATTAGACGGAAACGGTAAACTGGTAAATAGCAATCCAACGTTAGCAAAGGTCATTGGTGTGCCGCTTTTTAGATTATTGGAATTGCAGAATGAGGATTTTGTTAAGCAGGTTTTTCACCATGCTGAAGAACTGCAAGCGATGCAAAAGAAGCGACTGAAACCGGAGAAACGGTTTCGAAAGATCTTGAACTCATTCCTCGCAGTGGGGGAAGGCGTTGGGTGCACTGCCTTATTTCAGTTCATCAAGCCGCGTGGCGCAAAGACAATGTAGCGAGTCAAATAACAGAGGGCGTTATATACGATATCACTGAGCGTAAACGCGCTGAGACAGCAGTGCTGTTCAAAGCAGAACACGACGCTCTCACTGGGCTTAAAAATCGTGCTGCTAGTTACGAGTTAATCGAACGTTTTCTAATGGAAAGTACACAGGAAAGTACTCCCCTTAGTATATTGGGTATCGATTTAGACGGATTTAAACAAATTAATGATAAATATGGTCATGAAGCTGGGGACAATGTATTGATCGCCTGCGCTCAACGAATGCAAGATGCTGTAAGGCGTTCCTGCGATATGGTTGGCCGGCTTGGGGGGGATGAATTTGTTGTGGTAATGCAAAACATTGGGCCGACGGATAAAGCGCTATGCATAACAGCAGATGCACTACTTGTAGCACTCGCAAAGCCTATAGAAATAAGAAACGGAATAAATGTCAGTATAGGAGCAAGCATAGGCATTGCCTGTGCTCCACTTCATGGAGATAAACGAAAAGGGCTTCTGGATATGGCTGATGCGGCCATGTACGAGGTTAAGCGAACAGGAAAAAACACCTATGCGATGGCAAAGTTAAACCATTAAAATGATGTGGATTTGTAAATGTGTATTTATTCAACGCGCTAAAACGGCTGTATGTGTTCTTAGCCGAAAGAGAAGGTTAACTAAGCCAGAGGTAATACTTTGTTGAGCTAGTCGCAAGACCCGTCACGGCCGGTCTTTTTTTTCGCCTATGGCTTTATCGTTGCCCTTGCAGATGGTGTCATAACCGTCTCGGTAGTAGCGTAAATTGACGCAGGCTTCTTCGTAGCGCTTTTTAGCCGTGATAGCCTGTTGTGGGTACTGTTTGTTATTCATGGTCTTGCGCCATTCATTGCATTGTTGCTCTTGGCGTTTTACTTCGAGAATATCTTCACAGGGTTTCTGTTTGTTTGCGCAGCCTGAAAGGCCGAGTACGAGTGTGGTGTTAACAAGGAGGATTATTTTTTTCATGCTACCTCTACGTATTTCCCGAGATCACTTTTAAGTGATTCAAATTTTTGTTGGTGTGACTCAAGCATAACCATATTTTTCAAATGCCGATACATCTGTTTTAGTGCATTGATGGCACGGGTTTCGGGCTTCTTCATTTGCGCGATGAGTTTTAAATTGCATTGCAAAATATTCAGGGCCACACCCGTATTAACCGGGGCCACTTTTTGAGCTTGAGTAAACGCATTATGGGCCTCTTGATATCGCCCGCAGTTATAATGCTCTATGCCTTGTTTATTAAAATTTAGGTAATCGCGTCTACGCTGCGCTGATTGTTCGACACTGCTTTTCAGCGCATACAAGGTCCCTTCATCCAGCTGTTTACCACTTTTCGCTAGGGTTTTGCTCAACCGTTCGGCATCGTCATATTCACCTAAATCCAGCATCACTTTTATGGAATCAGGCGCAAAGGCGCTAGGGTATTTTTCAAAGCGCACTGCAATTTGCTGCTGACATTCGCTCAAGGTACGTTTTGCTTCGAGTAAACGCCCATCTAAGTAGTTGATCCGCGCAGTGAGAATATTCTCGTAGATATTGTAATCAAAGTCTTCATCAATTCTGGCTAGGGCATCGTCGTGACGGTAGCGGGCAATCGCCGTCATCATTTCGTGCTGGTAACGGCTACGCAGATGTTTGTCGTCACAGTGTTCTGCGGCATCTAAAATACTGCGAAAATATGAGCAAAGATGAGAGATATCCCGGTGAATTGATTTTTTAGACAGCTCCCATACATCCAAACTACGTAGCTTAACCATTTCATAATGTTGATTTTGTCGAGCAATTTTACATGCAGTCAGTTGTCGCTCCACTGAGTAAGGCGCAATCTCAATGGCACGTTCGATGGCGATTAAAGCGCTAGGGTAGTCATGCTGCAACAAGTAACATTGGGCCAAAATATCTTGGGCTTCAAAAAGCATGGGATTGCGTAAGGATACATCCTGCGCAAGGGCAATAGCGGCATCGTAATTGGTTAGGTACATATCTGTTTTTGCTAGCGCGATGCTTACCCAAGGCTGGGGTTTTTGCGCCAACAGTGGCGTCAGCATGTGTTTCGCCTGAGAATATTCCCCGGCTTTCCAGTAAAGTTCAGCCAATAGGCGGCAACATGTTTTAGCGTAGCGCGTTCCAGACATGATCAGCTTGCGACAGGCCGCTATGGCATCGGGCGTATTATTTTTTTGCATGGCATCATAAACCGAGCGCAGTGCGATACGTTTATGGTAGGCCTTTGACAGGCGCAAATTTAACTGGGCTTGGGAAAAAGGTTTAATCAAATAGTCATCAGGTTGGTGCTCGACACTGCTAAATACAACCGGACGGTCAGAGTCTGCGCTGACTACTGCGAACACGGTTTCTGGTTTAACCAGATTTTTTTGTCTGGCTTCTTCTAAAAACTGATAACCATTCTTTTTGCCCGCCCCCAAATGTAGATCACAAATGATAAAATCGAATTTCTCTTTTTTACATGCAGCAAGCGCCGAGTCGGCGTTTTGAACGGCTACAACAGATTGCGCCCCCATGTTGTTCACCACACCGCGCAGGAGTGTGAGAAAGGGGCGTTGGTCGTCCACAATCAATACACGTTTGTCAGAATAATTCATGATCTATCTACCTTTAGTGTCCGTTACATAAGGTGCTGGCTGGTGGTAATGCAATATATGTTTTATCTCAATTTTATCAAAAGGATAAATAATTAACCTCTTTTACAGTGTATAAATTACACGTATTTGTGCAAAGTTAGTTATGTGATCTTATCCTTTAGTATGAGTTTTGCCGTGGATACTAGAATTTGCGCTGCCCAGATATCGCCGCTAACAGTAGGATGTGTGTTAATCTAGAGGCATAATTCGAGTTAGTTATTTATCATAAACGCATTGGAAAAAACCAATGATAAGAGAAGCTTAGGTGTTTGATTTTTGTATAGTAGGCGGCGGTATGGTCGGCGCAGCAACGGCATTGGGCTTAGCGCAAAAGGGATTCTCTGTGGCGTTAATTGAAACCAATATGCCAAAACCGTTCGAGGCAACTGACGAGCCTGATATGCGCGTGTCAGCCATCAGTGTCACCTCACAAGCGTTACTTGCGTCTTTAGGGGCGTGGCAACATATTGAAAACATGCGTACGTGCACTTATCGGCGTTTGTCAGTGTGGGAGAACTCCTCAGGGCGCACTGATTTCGATAGCGCTGATATTCAAGCAGAGCGTCTTGGCTACATCATTGAAAATCGTATTTTACAGCTTGGCCTGCACGCAGCGTTGTCGCAGAGCGAAAATGTGAATTGGTTTACCCAAAGTGAGATTACTAAGCTCGTCACTCATGGGTTCCCCGAAGTGCATTTTGCTGACCAGAGTCAATTGACCTGTAAATGGTTAATTGGGGCTGATGGTCTGCATTCTCGCGTGCGCACGGCAGCGAATATTGGTACCAAAGGATGGCAATATCGCCAGCAGGCGTTTGCTATTCAAATTATCACCCATGCTGCCCAGCAAGACATCACTTGGCAACAATTCATACCAACTGGACCTGTGGCCTTTTTGCCCATGTATGGGCAGTTTGCGTCACTGGTGTGGTACAACACCAGTGACAACATCAATCGCTTAAAAGCATTATCCAAAACTGCACTCAAGCAGGAAATTAAAAAAGCGTTTCCAAATGAGTTAGTGGATTTTGATGTGCTAAAAACAGCCCGTTTTCCTTTGATGCGAATGCACGCGAATCAATACGTTAAGCACCGGGTCGTGCTGGTGGGTGATGCGGCTCATGCTATTAATCCGCTGGCTGGTCAAGGGGTCAACCTTGGTTTTAAAGATGTGGCTGCGTTACTTGATTGCATCGATGGGGATAACCCCTCAGCGGAAAATATCACGGCGTATGAAAGCAAGAGGCGCAATGATAATTTACTCATGATGAGTGCTATGGATGCAATATACAGCACATTTAAACAGCGCAACCCGTTAGTCAAAGCAGCGCGTAATATCGCTTTGAAACTGGCTAATAATGGCGGCGTAGTTAAACAGCAAGTCATGAAATATGCCATGGGGTTAGATTAAGCTGGCACATTGCTTTTCATCAGAAAAAACTGAACACCATTTTAGGAGAATAATAATGATAAAACGTCTACTGATACCCTTCGCACTGAGCGCGGTAGTGAGTGCTTGTTCTACTTCCCATGACCAAGGTGCTAGTGCTTTGCAAGCGCCGAATGCACAGCAAGCACAAAACGTGGTCAATACCCAGCTTAATCAAGCGCAGCTGCAAACCTTAGTGGAGCAGTACACTAAGCAGTTTTTGCGTTATGAGCCGCTATTATCCACCGCGATAGGTGTACCAGAATCCTTAGCGGGAGCGGGTTACAACAGGCGTTTTACCGATTTTTCTGCCATGGGCATGCGCAAGCTGCAAGACGATATGAATACGGCAGCCATGGCGGTGGCGAAAGTTGATAACAAGGGTTTCGCTCAAGATGAAAAGCGACATCAACAAATAGTGACTGACATTTTACGCTATTACGCTGGCTTCTCTGAATTTCACGGCGGTTACATTGACACATGGGCCGGGCATTTACCCTATATTATTAACCAGCTTTCAGGTCCGTTAATCGATGTTCCTAAAGTGATGCAAGTGCAGCAGCCTGTATTGAATTTTGAAGAAGCACAGGATTATATCGCGCGATTACAACACTTCGATTTTCTCGTTGCCGGTGTGGTTGAAAAATATAAAACGGATAAATTAAACGGTGTGCAATTACCGAAAAAGCTCTATCCAAAAACCTTAGCGTATTTTGAGAACTTTTTAGGCAGCCCGGTTGCTGAACATGCCTTAGTGACCTCGTTCGCCAAAAAACTTGCACAAACGCCCCTGAGCCAAGATGAACAAACCGCTTTGATTAAGCAGGCACAAGAGGCATTAACTAATGTGGTTTACCCTGCTTATCAAACCGTGAAAGACACTTTATTAGCGACCCAAGCGAACGCGCCTCAAGGGGATGGAATTTGGGCGCAGCCTAATGGCGACGCTATGTATCTGCACGAGGTGCGGTATTTAGGTGATTCAAGCATCACACCGGATGACATTCACCAGTTAGGGTTAGATGAAGTCGCGCGGATCAGCACTGAAATGGACACTATTTTGCGTGCCCAGGGTTACGACGAGGGTTCTGTTGGTGAGCGTATGGTTTTGCTGGCTGAGCAACCTGAATTTTTATATCAAGACAGTGACGAAGGGCGTGCGCAGCTATTAAACGATCTTAACGGACAAATAGCCGAAATAATGGCTAAAACTGATATGTATTATGGCGCTTTGCCGACGCAGAAGGTTGAGGTCAAGCGTATTCCTAAAGTCACCGAAGCAGGGGAAGCTGGTGGCTATTATTCCCAGCCGTCATTAGATGGCGAGCGCCCGGGGATTTTTTGGATTAACCTGCGAGACATGTCAGCTGTCCCCAGCTTCTCGCTAAAAACCCTGACCTACCATGAAGCTGTACCTGGGCATCATTTTCAGATTGCCCTTAACATGGCACAGCAAGATATTGGTCTACTTAGACAAAACGCGCCTTTTAATGCGTATGTGGAAGGTTGGGCGCTTTATTCTGAGTTAGTCGCCAAAGAAATGGGCATGTATGAAAATGATCCCTTTGGTGATTTAGGGCGCTTACAAGCAGAGCTATATCGTGCGGTGCGCTTAGTCGTGGATACTGGGCTGCACCGTAAAAAGTGGACGCGTGAACAAGCAATTGAATACTTCCATGAAACCACAGGCACGGGCATGACGGATGTGATCGCAGAAGTTGAGCGTTATATGGCGCTACCGGGCCAAGCCCTTGGTTACAAACTCGGCATGCTGCAGTTTGTTGAGTTGCGCCAAATGGCTGAGCGAGAGCTGGGAAGTGAATTCGATTTGAAACGTTTTCATGATCTGTTGCTTTTACCCGGTGCCCGCCCCATGTCTGTAGTTAGAAGTGATGTTAAACGCTGGATTGCCAGTAATGGTGCGGGTTAACGCTCTTGGTATGAAGGCCACTACAAATGAAAGTTAATAGCGATGAAGCTAGCTAGTTAAGCGCATCAATCGTTTTTAACTGCATGAGGAGAAACATTAATTGACAGTTTTAATTATTTTGGGCGTCTTGTTCATCGCCTTATTAATCGTTGTACCTTTGCTTGAACGTTCAAGCTTTAGAATATCCAACGAGCAAATGTCAAAAATGAGCCGTTGGATATTGCCATTATTAGTTGTGATGGTCGTTATCCAGCTCATCATGCACTTTACCGCTAACTGACTTTTAATACTCGCTACGGGATCACTAAACGGAAAAATTATGGCTTCGAAAATACTCTTTTTAGCGGGCAGTGCTCGCAAGGATTCACTCAATAAAAAATTGGCCAAAGTCGCGTATGAATTGGCGTTAGAGCAGGGCGCTGATGCGACATTTATCGACTTAAAAGACTCCCCCATGCCGATTTACGATGGTGACGATGAAGCCACCAATGGTTTGCCTGAAAATGCAATTAAATTGAAACAGCTGTTTATTGAGCATTCAGGGGTGTTTATTGCGTCACCTGAATACAACAGCTCTTTCTCTGCATTACTTAAAAACAGCATTGATTGGATCTCACGCCCCCATGTTGAGAAGGAACGGCCGTTGTCAGCCTTTACCGATAAAGTGGCTGCACTTGCGTCTACTTCCCCTGGCGCGCTTGGAGGGCTACGTGGTTTAGTGCCACTTCGAATGCTACTTGGCAATATCCAAGTGATGGTGATCCCTGAGCAATTGGCAATCGGTGGTGGAATGACAGCGTTCGATAATCAAGGAAAGCTCACAGATGAAAAGCAACAACGTGCCTTGGGATTAATTGTTGCTAGACTAATTTCTGAAACATCGAACTAGTCTTGTAAGCACGCTAGACCAGTAAACGGGACAGTAAAAAGCCGCTGGACGTAACGTCACAGCGGCTTTTTACTGGTAATTTACTTGAGAAGGAAACAAACAAATCAGTCGCCTTGCAAGTGAATAAGTCTACTCGCTTTTGTCCCAAATACCTTTTTCGCTCTCGCCTTGAATTTCACAATCACCGGTGCGATATTCCATACTTTTTCCATTTTTGTGCTTGTCAAAATAGTCTTTACTAATTGCCACTATCGTTGGGGTAAGCATGACGATAGCAATAATGTTAATCACCGTCATCAAGCCCAGTGCCATATCCGCGGCAGCCCAAACTTCTGGTAAAGCGGCCATAGAGCCCCACAAAATCATCGCCAAATAACCTGTGGTATAACACGCTCTGCCAAGTTTATTATCGAGCTTGAACATATGCAGGTTACTTTCACCGTACGCATAGTTTGCCACCACAGACGTAAAAGCAAACAAGCTGATCGCGGCTGCAACAAATTCTGTACCGCCACCGCCTAAATGGCTACTCATGGCATTTTGGGTTAAACGGATCCCTTCCATCTGGTCGCTTGATGAACCGCCCGCAAGCAATATTACAAACGCAGTACAGGTACACAAAATCATGGTGTCGATAAACACCCCAAGCATTTGCACATAACCTTGTGAAACCGGATGATTCGGGTTCGGAGTGGCACTAGCCGCTGCATGGGGCACACTACCTGAGCCCGCTTCATTTGAATAAAGCCCCCGCTGTACACCATTTTTAAAGGCAGCGCCCAGTGCACCCGCACCGGCTTCTTGCAAGCCAAAGGCTGACTTGATGATGTCCATCAGCATTCCAGGGAGCATGTCGATGTTCATAATGGTCACGAATAAGGTGACCGCTACGTAGCCCACTGCCATAAAAGGAACAACCCACTCAGCGAAACGAGCAATAGCACGAAGCCCGCCCACTACGATAAGTGCCGCTAATCCGATGATGACTAACCCTGAGTGCAGGGTAGGGATATCGTAAGCGAAATTTAGCGCGTCAGTAATCGTGTTGGCTTGCACGGCACTGAAGATAAAGCCATAACCAAGAAACAAAAAGAGTGCGAAGGTAATAGCTAACCAACGTTTGTTTAATCCTTGTTGAATATAATAAGCGGGCCCACCACGATATTCGCCGTTATCATCACGTACTTTATAGAGTTGGCCTAAAACACTTTCGGCAAAGCCGGTTGCCATTCCAAGTAGAGCAATAACCCACATCCAAAATACAGCGCCAGCTCCGCCTAATGAAATCGCTACTGCGACACCTGCTAAGTTACCTGTACCCACCCGAGCGGATAAACTGGTACACAGCGCTTGAAAAGAACTGATCCCTGCTTTGTCACTTTTGTTACTGCCTTTCATGACACCGAACATGTGCGTAAAGTGGCGTAACTGAATAAAATTTAGTTTAAAGGTAAACCAAACTCCCGCAATGATAAGCAGGTAAATCAATACCTGACCATCACCCCATAATATATTGTTGATAAAACTGACAAGTTCAGAAATCAAAAGACGTTCCGTAATTTTTAATTATATGATGATTGGAATAAAGTGTGCCGCGTAAAGCCGGGTGTGTCTAGGTTCAAACGGGAAAAGGGCAGTAAAAAGGCAAGGAAAAAGGCTGGAAAAGCTTAATTAAAATAAATTTGTCGCCCAAACGAAAAAAGCCAGACATTAGTCTGGCTTTTTAAGCATATACAGGTGATATTAATCACTAAATATGGCTGGGATAGCTGGATTCGAACCAACGAATGACGGGATCAAAACCCGTTGCCTTACCACTTGGCGATATCCCAATAAAACAGATATCAACAATCTATTTATTGAAAAAATGGCTGGGATAGCTGGATTCGAACCAACGAATGACGGGATCAAAACCCGTTGCCTTACCACTTGGCGATATCCCAAACATGGTGCGGAAGGAGAGACTCGAACTCTCACGCCGTGAAGCACTGGAACCTAAATCCAGCGTGTCTACCAATTCCACCACTCCCGCACATTTTTTCCCTGTTTCTCTATTATAAACATAGT
Organism: Paraglaciecola sp. QJM3NY_14; assembly: GCF_056173245.1. Classification (NCBI taxonomy): domain Bacteria; kingdom Pseudomonadati; phylum Pseudomonadota; class Gammaproteobacteria; order Alteromonadales; family Alteromonadaceae; genus Paraglaciecola; species Paraglaciecola sp. QJM3NY_14. The sequence goes on along the minus strand of NZ_CM149664.1, from coordinate 3,091,614 downwards.
CAAACAGGAAATGGTGGCTACAGCGGGATTCGAACCTGCGACCCCATCATTATGAGTGATGTGCTCTAACCAACTGAGCTATGTAGCCATTCCTTCTCTCCCTCTCAGAAGAGGCGCGTATTATGCTGATTAGGCTTTTAGTCGTCAACCGTTTTTTTAAAGCAAAATGTTTGATTGCTCGCATAATAAACAGCTGGTGTGAATTTAATCTATTTGTGAGTAAAAAATTGGCAATATGAGTCTGTTTTTGTGTTTACTCTGGTTTAATAGATTTGTTTTTATAGAAATTGAGCCGCTAAAACCACACAATTCCTGACATTAACGGCGTCTTTTTGAGAAAACTAAATAAAATTTTTAATCGACTTTTCTTGTCTTAGTTAATTTAGAGGTATCTTTTTGCTAAAAAAACGTTTGGCAGATGCTGAATCAGTATTTTATGTGAAAGAGGTGTGGATGTTTCAGTGTTCTTTTACTTGAGATTTTACAAGAACCTTCTATCTGAACCTTTTTTGTAAATTTGCTCTTGATTGCGCAAGCTAAGCTCTGGCAACTTTAGATGGGGCAGGTTTGGAAGGATCCCGCAGTATCATTTTCATTCCTGCCGATACAAGCACGCTAGCCGCCGTAAAAAGCTGTTGGCAATGAGTGCCTGTTTAGTGCGCATTTATTATTACGAAAGACGTTTATTTTAAGCCCCCTACATCCTATTAGATTCAAAAGTAATGGCGGAATTAACGATTGAGATGCAAAGTACCAGTTACGCAATTAAAACGTCTGAAAGTGGCTCACAGCAGCAAGGATTAGTATTGGCTCAATGGGATGACAACGTCAGCGAAGCCTTATTGCGATTGATGCAGTTAACGGGAAACCCAACCGATACAGCAATCCTTGATGAAAGCCGTCTTCGAGAGCTTTACTGCGCTGTGTTAAGGGGAGAATAGGGGTCTTTAAGCAGGCGTGCTTTTGGGGCAGCAAACGAAATTGCTCATGCAATAGAATACTTATTCAATCACTTAGGGCTGAATACCACTATTGATGATATTGCTACCAAAGTGGGCGATGTGAGTGCATATCAGTTCAGCCGGGAATTCAAAGGTAGGTGCAGGCAATCACCGGAACAGAGAGGCACCACAAGGAATTGCTAACGGTGTGGCCGTTATTTTTTGCGCTACACACAAACCCTAAACTCCCATCAACCTTCCACCAAGAAGTTAGACTCTATTCAATTTGCGTTAGCGCAACGTGCATAGCCTGTTAAGTGATATTAGCGGACGGCTTTAATGCCAATAGTAAAAAAGTAAAAGCCGTTTTCGTCAAAGTTATCGTTTGATTCACGCCACAGCCATAATCCAAGCTCAGGAATTTCATAGGTGTAGCCGTTATCATGTGTGACTGGCGGGTGCCCTGTGAGTGCTTCGATTTTTGTTAATGCACTCTTCACCGGCAAGCTCAGAATAGACTCGCCTAATAAGGTGACATCGTATAGTTCACTGTAAGCAAATTCGATGGATTCAACTGCCGCTGGATCACCCTGGTAAGATACATGCAAATCGTTACGGTAAAAAGCGTCACTTGCTAGTTTGCGTTCAGGATACTTATTGATGGATTTGAAAGGCTGATTTAGGGTATTTAGTACTTGCTCTCTGGGGGCATCTAAAGGGATTTTCGTGGTGCCTAAAGACGGCTGTATATCAAATATAGGTTTCATTCGGCTTCTGTTTCTAGTCAATTTTTAGCTGATTGTAAGTGATATGTGCATAGTAAATTCACTGTTGATGAGCATTAGGGGTCTATATGCGGAGCTAAATGCTTAATCATTTAACCCTAGCAGCACTAACATTCGCCATTACCAAAACGGTACACAGGCCGCGATAAAAATACACTACAAAGACTAACAACGCTATTTTATATCAGATTGCGGAAAGGATCTTAAGCGAACCTGTTCCAGTTTGCGCGTGATCAGGGAAACATCTGGGTTATCAATAAAATCTGACATGAGCTGCATACCATCGACAGACATATTTTTCGTGGTGTCACGGTCGTAGAATTGGGTGATATCCTGGTTATCAGCGAATATGTAAGGCTCCTGGTTTGAATGGTAATTGTGGGTCCGTGTTGCTTGCAGATGCGGGGACAGATAGCCCAAATTTTTACTGAGCGTTTCTTGGATATCTGCACGGCCAATAAAGGACATGAACAATCGTGCAGCCGGTTTGTTTTGCGCATTTTTAGGGATCATAAACACCTCAATGGGTGTTTCTTCGAATAACGGTAATTTACTGTCTATTTGTGGAAAACGGAAAAAACCGATATCGTCACGAAATTGCTCAACAAACTGTTGCTCCACAAAACTGCCTAATAACGTCATACCTGCCAGATCTCTATATACATATGGCATAGCATCCTGCCAATTTTTTGCTTGGCTACCCGATAAAAAATAACCTAAATCGATAAGTTGCTTCAAAGCGCTAAAAACCGATTTTACCCTTGGCTCGGTGTAGTCTATTTTTCCAGCCATTAATTGTTGATGAAAGGCGAGGCCGTTGATACGTAAGTTCAGGTAGTCAAACCATGCCGCCACTGGCCATTTTTCTTTCCCACCGACCACGATAGGCGTAACACCATTTGATTTTAGGGCTGCGCAAACAACTAGAAATTCACTCCAAGTTTTAGGTGGCTCTATCGCTAGACGGGAAAAGAGTGATTTTTTGTAATAGATACTCCATTGGTAAAAAGCGAAAGGCGCTGCATATAAACTATCACCTTGTTGCACTGTTCTCGTTATCCTTTGAGGGAAGTGTGTGAGCCAGTTATTCTTCTGCCACAAATCGTCCAACGGCTCTAATAAACCTTGGGAGGCAAACTGATCCATACGTTCTCCCGCTTGCCAATATACGACATCAAATCCATTTTTTTGGGTTAGCCACTTCTCTATCGATGCTTTGTACTGTTTGTCGTTTTGCACCGTAAACACAATCCGTAGATTTTGATGCTGCTGTTCAAATGCTTCTGCTAATTGATGGTATGCCGCTCGCTGGCCTTTACTGGCCACTAATAAGCTAATGTTTAGGGTCTCATTCGTTTTGGCATGAGGGCCGGCCATATTCAAAAAGCAATAAAGCAGCATGAAAGGCCAAAAGCGCATAATAAAAATACCTTAAGTTGAAGTGGCTTAGTTAATTTTTAAGCCCGAATTTAGCACAGCAACACACAGCTAAGATGCAGTGGGCGAGTTAATATAATAGTGAGTTAACGTGATACTAGTGTACATTAGGTGTTTTTCCTTAATGCTTTAGTCGATGAACGCTGGTGTGAATTACCCAGCACATAACAGACCACGTTTTAGGCATAAAAAAACAGAGCTAAAAAGCTCTGTTTCTTTTAAAAAAGGGGGGAGATACGCTAGCGGATCTTAAAAATAGCTATACGTTGAAACGGAAGTGGATAACATCGCCATCTTTAACAATGTATTCTTTACCTTCTAAGCGCCATTTACCTGCGTCTTTGGCACCTTGCTCACCATTGAATTCAACAAAGTTGTCGTAACCAATGACTTCGGCGCGAATAAAGCCTTTCTCAAAATCGGTATGAATGATACCAGCCGTTTGCGGCGCGGTAGAACCAATTGGGAAAGTCCATGCGCGCACTTCTTGTACACCAGCAGTAAAGTAGGTGTTTAAGTTAAGAAGGCTGTAGCCACTTCGAATAACACGGTTTAGCCCTGGTTCTTCAAGGCCCATTTCAGCCATGAACTCAGCACGTTCGTCGTCTTCTAACTCACCAATTTCTGCTTCCATTTCCGCGCAGACTGCAACAACAACAGCGTTTTCGCCTTCGGCGATGCTGCGTACTTTATCCAGGTATGGGTTATTTTCAAAACCATCTTCGTTCACGTTGGCAATATACATGGTTGGCTTAAGCGTTAAGAAGTTCATGTAGCTAATGGCTTTTAGTTCTTCTTTTTCAAGTTCAACGGAGCGCAACAACTCGCCTTCGTCTAAATGCGGCTTAATTTTCTCAAGTACTTTAAGTTCGAACTTGGCATCGCCATCACCACCTTTGGCACGTTTAGCGACGCGTAAAAGGGCTTTCTCTGTGGTTTCTAAATCTGCTAGCGCCAATTCAGTATTGATAATATCGATATCGTCTTGGGGGTTAATTTTACCTGCAACGTGAACTATGTTGTCGTTATCAAAACAACGAACAACATGACCAATCGCATCAGTTTCACGGATATTTGCTAAGAATTTGTTACCAAGGCCTTCGCCTTTAGATGCGCCTTCGACCAATCCCGCGATATCCACAAACTCCATCGTGGTAGGTAAGATACGTTTTGGGTTAACGATAGCAGCTAGCTTGTCTAAACGAGGATCAGGAACAGGTACTACGCCCGTGTTCGGCTCAATCGTACAAAACGGAAAGTTTGCGGCTTCGATACCGGCTTTGGTCAAAGCATTGAAGAGCGTTGATTTACCTACGTTTGGTAATCCCACTATGCCGCATTTAAAACCCATTTTTAGATCCTCTTTATCTTTAATATCAGTATTAACTGATGTGCTTATTCTGCTTTGAATGAATGCAGCCTGTTCATGGCCTTTTTCATATCATCTTTTATTAGTATTTCAATACAGCGGACGCCCTCATCTATTGCGGCATCCATTTGTTCTTGTTCCTTCGCGGGGGCTTTGCCTAATACATAGCCTGACACCTTGCCTTTATGACCAGGGTGGCCAATGCCTACACGCAAACGATAAAAATCTTTGTTATTTCCCAAGCTTGATACAATATCGCGAATACCATTTTGGCTTGAACTGCCGCCCAATTTAAATTTGGCGATGCCAGGGGGCAAATCGAGTTCATCATAGGCCACTAAAATGGATTCAGGGGGAATGCGATAAAATCCGGCTAATGCCGCAACCGCTTGACCACTTTTATTCATATAAGTGGTGGGAATGAGCAAACGTATATCTTGGCCACCTATCGTCACACGACCGGTATAACCAAAAAACTTACTTTGTAAACTCAGAGTACAATTGTGCATCCGGGCAAGGTTTTCAACTAACCAAGTACCGGCATTGTGGCGGGTGTATTTGTATTCGAGGCCTGGATTACCCAGGCCTACAATAAGTTGTATGTTAGACAAACAACTTATTCCGCAGCAGCTTCTTCACCTTCGGCATCATCTTCTTCAGATTCTACGCTTGGGCCTTTAGCAGTTTTAACGGTTACAACAGCTAGATCGTGATCTTCGCCTTTAGCAAGTTCAACAGACGTTACGCCTTCAGGAAGAGCGATGTCTGACAAGTGAAGAGTCTGACCAAGTTCAACGTTAGTCACGTCAACTTCGATGAACTCAGGCAAGTCCGCTGGCAAACAGCTAATTTCTACGTCAACCATGTGGTGCTCAGCGTGGCCACCATGAGTTTTAATAGATTCTGCTTTATCTTCGTTTACGAAGTGTAAAGGTACGTTTGTTTGAAGAGCTTGCTTCGCATCAACACGTAAAAAGTCCAAGTGAGTTACACGAGGCTTGAATGGGTGACGTTGCATGTCTTTAATAACGGCTTCAACTTTTTTACCGTCAACATTCAAGGTAAGAACGTGAGAGTAAAAAGCTTCGAATTCTTGCGCTTGGAAAACTTTGTTATGTGACAAAGTTAAAGAAACGGCTTCTTTACCAAGGCCGTATAATACAGCTGGTACTTTGTCTTCGTGACGTAGGCGGCGGCTCGCACCTTTCCCTAAATCAGTACGGACTTCTGCGTCTAGAGTGAAAATTCCTTCAGACATGAGATAACTCCAATAAGTAAGTAATAAAGTGTAGATTTCTGCGACCAAAATCTACTATGTTCGCTAAATTAACCCGTTATCAAAACAAGATAATTTGCAGCCCTATAAAAAGGGCGGCGAATGTTACCACTGACATAGTAAGTTAACAAGAAAGATCTCCGTTGTTGTCTATCTAAAGCGGGCCAGCATGCAACGCATCCGTTCAGGAGCCAAAACAACAATAGGGGGCGGGGATTCCGATGTGCATCAGCGCGAAGTATTCACCTCCTGGGACTGCTCTTGTTGTGTATTGATTGCCCGAATGGGATAGGGGATCACAATTCCTTCTTGACGAAAACGTTTATGTAACGCTTCTATAAAAGCTGATTTAATAAAAAAGCGGTTAAAATACTCTTCAGCCCGCAGCATCACAGTAAAATTTATACTTGAACTATCAAAGGTGTGAAAAACCACAAACGTATCATAGTCATCTATGCCCCATTTATGAGAGTGCAATATTTCCCTTGCGACCTCTAAGACCACACGCTCTACGTGCTCTAAGTCTGAATCGTAATGCACTCCCACATCGACCGGTACAGACAACTCTTTTTCAGGGTAGTAATAATTGATCACCTTTGACTGTGACAGCATGCTGTTGGGCATGACCACAATATTGTTCGGTAGCATCTTAATCCAAGTAGAGCGCCAACCAATTTTTTCGACAAAGCCTTGCTCGCCAGAATCCAACTCAACAAAATCGCCCACCCGTATGGGTTTATCGATAACCAGTTGTACGCCAGAAAAAAAGTTTTCCAAGGTGGGTTGCAGGGCGAGTGCCACGGCAAGAGAGGTAATACCCAAAGATGCCACAATAGGCGTAATAGAAATTCCTAGGGTGCCTAAAATGACTAAACTGCCAATCCCGATAATGAGTATTTTGCTAGTACCTCGAATAATACTCTGGCTGTTGCGTAAGGCCTCTGACGTATCAGCGTAACTGACCAAAAGTTGATTGCAAAATCGTTCTGCAAATACCAGCAATGCGATGATAATGCCTATTTGCGCCGTGACATCGACTTGTTTATAAAACTGATCGGATATTAATTCGTATTTAAGTAGCAGGTATTGCAGGAGGTAAAGATTGATGACAAGAATAAATATATTCAGCGGTTTACTCAAAGAGTCGAGCAGCACGCTAGTGACATGTCGGCCTTCACTGCGCTTTATTCTTTGTAATTGCACCAATACGAAGCGTTTTACTAAGTACATGGTGATTACACTGATAGCCACTAACCCGCCAACAACCAGCCACGGGTAAGGGATAAACTGCCAAACTTCTTGCATCGTTATTCCACCAACAGTTTAAGGTATCGTGGTGGCGCAAGTTATGTACCAAACCCAGTTGGTTGGCTATAAATGGTTAATAAAGAGGTAGAAAATGAGCACAAAAAAGCCGCTGTAAAAGCGGCTCAATAGATTCTCACTCAGCACACGTTAGTATTCAAACATCGCCGAGATTGATTCTTCGTTGCTCACGCGGCGAATGGCCTCAGCAAGCATGTTTGATAAGGTTAATTGCTTCACTTTATCAAGGGCTTTTATTTCTGGGCTAAGGGGGATACTGTCAGTGATGATAATTTCATCAATTACAGAGTCGCGCAGGTTTTGTGCCGCGTTGCCCGAGAAAATAGCGTGGGTAGCATAAGCGAAAACATTCTTAGCTCCGTGGGCCTTTAAGGCTTCTGCCGCTTTGGCTAAAGTGCCACCAGTATCAATCATGTCATCAACTATAATGCAGTCACGATCTTGTACATCACCTATGATGTGCATAACTTGAGCAACGTTCGCTTTAGGGCGACGTTTGTCGATAATGGCAAGGTCGGTATCGTTTAGCAGTTTTGCTACCGCACGAGCACGCACAACACCGCCAATATCTGGAGACACAACCACTGGGTTTTCAATGTTACGACGACGCATGTCATCTAACAAAATCGGTGTACCGAAGGCGTTATCAACAGGCACATCGAAGAAGCCTTGAATTTGCTCTGCGTGTAAGTCAATAGTCAATACGCGGTCAACCCCAACGTTTGACAAGAAATCGGCAACGACCTTGGCAGTAATTGGTACACGGGCAGAACGTACACGACGGTCTTGACGAGCATAACCAAAGTAAGGAATAACAGCGGTAATACGGCCTGCCGAAGCACGACGAAATGCATCAATCATGACAATCAATTCCATTAAGTTGTCATTGGTAGGTGCACAAGTCGATTGGATAATAAAGACGTCTGAGCCGCGCACATTTTCATGTACTTCTACGCTGATCTCCCCATCGCTAAAGCGCCCAACACTGGCGTGGCCAAGTTTGGTATACAGCCTGTCGGCTACTTTCTGTGCAAGTTCAGGTACTGCGTTTCCAGCGAAAAGCTTCATGTCTGGCACGTTAAATTCCTCAGTGCGTAAAAGTGAAAATGGCTGGGATAGCTGGATTCGAACCAACGAATGACGGGATCAAAACCCGTTGCCTTACCACTTGGCGATATCCCAAAAATACTCTGTATTAATATAACCTTTCGCCGCGTAATGACGCGTTTTACTTGCGCTAGCTAATGCTACCTAGGTGCGCTAATTTGTCGTGCACGGGAGACACATCGACTCCTTTGGCGACAAAACCTGAGCAACCTGATGGTAAATTAGCAAGTACATTTTCTGCTTCTTGGTTACTGGTAAAGACCGCAAATAAACAAGCACCTGTGCCTGTCATTCGAGACGGCGCGTATTCTAACAACCAGCGTAATGTATTTGCAACATTCTCAAAGCGATTACAGACTAATTGCTGGCAGTCGTTATGTGTTTGGTCAAAATCATACTCTTGCCAAGAAATAAGTGGTGTATTTCTGGGCAAATCATGGGCGTTAAATACCTCAGCGGTAGACACGTGACATTCAGGAAACACAACCAGGTAGTGCTTCTGCGCAATATTTACAGGCGTTAGCTGCTCGCCAACACCCTGAGCAAAAGCGGTATTGCCCATGACAAAAACCGGTACATCTGCACCTAACGCTAAGCCTAATTCCGCCAATTCTGTCAGGCTTAGATTACATTTCCATAAATAGTTAAGGGCAATTAATGTGGTCGCCGCATTAGATGAGCCTCCACCAATTCCCCCCCCCATGGGCAACACTTTACGTAATTGGATGTCGCAACCTTCGGAGCAGCCCGTATGTGTTTGTAATAAACGTGCCGCCTTAACGATAAGGTTGTCTTCATTTGCTACCCCGTCTATCGGCGTGAGCAATGTAATCTCAGCACGGGGCGTGACCGTAAAAGCCAATTCATCGCCTTTATCCAATAGTTGAAATAGGCTTTGCAATTGATGATAGCCGTTGGGGTAACGGCCATTGATGTGTAAAAACAGGTTCAATTTGGCGGGGCTTGGCCACCAATCTATTGTTTGGTCCATTGATTTACTCTGATTAAAATTTGGTTCCCAAGAGCGGAATTGTTGAGCTCTATATTGTGAGGCAGCCAGACTTCATCCACTTGGTGGTAGTCTTGGTAAGTGATCAGCCAACCCGCACAGCTGTCACAAACAGGGATTAGCTGCTCGATTACGCCACTTTGCGCATAAATGACCTTGTCAGTGGGCTGAGCTTGGCCTTTGATCCAAAATGGAAATTGCGACACCGGGATTTGCCACCCGGTGATTCGCCATATTAAATGGCTGGCATCCGTATCTTGATACTGCTCATCGTCTGTACTGAGCTCAGCAGACTCTTTGTCTCCCTGCATAGTCAGAATATTAATGCCCAACATAGTATTGAGAGTAAGATGGTAGCTATCGTCGATTTGTTGCCAATTTACATTCGCACTGAACTTTTCATCGCTACCTTTAAAGGCCATACGACCTTTTAATTTCCAGTGCTTTATCTGACTTAACTTAGCTTGATGTTCTTGACTATTAACCTGAATATTTTGGGGTGGAGGCGTCGCACACGCGTTGAGTAAAATCGTAATAAGAATAAGTAATGCGAAATGTATTGTTGAACGCACGCTCACAGGCACCATACTTAGAAAATGAAAGGAGGCTATAGGAACATACATAGCAGGGTGCTTTCAATAGTTTTACCTTTTGCGTACAATGCCGCCCTGATCTGGCCTTAACACCGTTTAATGAAAAAGCTGTATTCCGCATGACCTTAATTGCCTTTGGGATAAACCATAAAACTGCGCCAGTAGAATTGCGAGAAAAAGTCGCTTTCTCGCCGGACGCTATGGTCGAAGCCTTAAAATCTTTAGCACACTTAACAGGTGCTGATGAATCTGTGATTGTCTCTACCTGCAATCGGACAGAGATATACGCGCAAGCGGAAAACCTCACCGCAGACGCGCTCACAACATGGCTCGCTGAATTTCATCAAGCCAAAGCGGACGAACTAGGCCTTAATAGTTATATATATCATCAAGAAGATGCCATAAAACACATTATGCGTGTAGCCTGCGGCTTAGACTCCTTAATACTAGGTGAGCCGCAAATTTTAGGGCAGGTCAAGCAGGCCTTTGTCAGTGCTAAAGACTCTGGCGTTATTAAAAGTGATTTTGAACGCCTGTTCCAGCAGACTTTTTCAGTGGCCAAGCGGGTGCGCAGCGAAACGGAAATTGGTTCTAATGCTGTATCAGTGGCTTATGCCTCGGTACAATTAGCCAAACATATATTCTCTTCATTAAAGAAAAGTAATGTGTTGCTCATCGGTGCGGGTGAAACTATAGAGCTGGTTGCTAAGCATATGCATGAGCAAGGGGTTAAAAAACTCAGCGTAGCCAACAGAACATTGGCACGCGCCGAAGCCATTGCTCAGCCGCTGGGAGCAACAACCCTAACCTTGACGCAAATTCCAGCGCATTTAAAGGACGCCGATATTGTGATCAGCTCTACGGCCAGTCAGTTGCCTATACTCGGCAAAGGGTTAGTGGAGCGAGCGTTAAAAGACAGACGCCACAAGCCTATGTTCTTGGTTGATTTAGCCGTACCCAGGGATATCGAAGCCGAAGTGGGTGAGCTCGATGATGCCTACCTATATACCGTGGATGATTTACAGCAAATTGTCGAAAAGAACATTGAGTCGCGCCAGCATGCTGCTTTGCAAGCTCAGCAGATGATTGAAGAACAAGCTCAGCAATACATGCTATGGCGCCAAGGACAATCATCTATTGACGTATTGCGTGATTTTCGCCAGCAAAGTGAGAGTCAACGAGATACGTTGATTGCCAAAGCATTAAATCAGTTAGCAGACGGCAAGGAAGCGGAGCAAGTTATCAAAGAGTTAGCGAATAAGTTAACGAACTCGTTAATACATGCGCCGACCAAAGCATTAAAAAAAGCTGCTATGCAGCAAGATAATAAAAATATGAGTCTATTACAGGATGCGCTAGGGTTAGCTCGCGCAAACGACTCATCTAAGTAACTTCATTTACACCTATGTTGCTCGGTACTATTGCCAGGTTCAAGCCATTGGGTTGAGACCAACAAGTACACAGCGAATCAAAGGTGATTAGCAGGAATAACATGAAAGAATCAGTTCAGCGTAAATTAGAGTCATTGACGGAGCGCTTTGAAGAGGTACAGGCATTAGTTAGTCAGCCTGAAATTATTGCCGATCAAGATAAATACCGCGCATTGACCAAGGAATACTCGCAACTCGAGGGCGTGGTTAAATGTTTTGCAGACTATCAAGGTGCTCAGGGAGATTTTGAATCTGCGCAAGAAATGATGCAAGAAAGTGATCCTGAAATGCGTGAAATGGCCCAAGAAGAATATAAATCGTCTAAGCAGGCCATTGAACAGTATGAAGATGAATTGCAGATACTGTTGCTGCCTAAAGATCCTAACGATGAAAGCAATTGCTTCATTGAAATACGCGCAGGTGCAGGCGGTGATGAAGCGGCGATTTTTGCTGGGGATTTGTTTCGCATGTACAGCCGTTACGCTGAAGCACGTCGCTGGAAAGTCGAAGTGGTTACCATGAATGAAGGCGACCATGGCGGTTACAAAGAAGTGATTGCAAATATTATTGGTGACGGCGCCTATGGGGTGCTTAAGTTTGAATCCGGTGGTCACCGCGTTCAGCGTGTGCCTGAAACTGAATCGCAAGGGCGAATTCATACTTCGGCGTGTACTGTGGTGGTTATGCCTGAAGTACCAGAATCCGAAGCGATTGAGGTGAATAAAGCTGACCTTAAAATTGATACGTTTCGTGCCTCGGGTGCCGGTGGTCAGCACGTCAACAAAACTGACTCCGCTATTCGTATTACTCACGTACCATCCGGTATTGTGGTGGAATGTCAGGATGAGCGCTCACAACATAAAAACCGCGCCAAAGCCATGGCGGTATTGCAATCACGTTTAAACAAACTTGAAGAAGAAAAGCGTCAAGCGGAAGAAACCTCGACCAGGCGCAATTTGGTAGCAAGTGGCGATCGCTCCGAGCGTATTCGAACTTACAATTTCCCTCAAGGGCGAGTGACTGATCACCGTATTAATTTGACCTTATATCGTCTAGATGACGTTGTGGCGGGTGATTTAGACGCGGTGCTTGAACCTATTCGTCAAGAGCACCAAGCTGATTTGTTAGCGTCATTATCTGACGAAGGCTAAATTCAATGAGCACCCTGCAACGTGCTCTTAGTGGCCACAGTATCGCCGAGCAATTAGCACTGGCAAAGGCGCAATTCGTTGACAGCGATAGTGCTGCTTTGGATAGCCGTTTGCTCATGTGCCATGTTTTACAATGTGAAACAGCGTACTTGATGACGTGGCCAGAAAAGCTTTTAGATGAGGTGCAATTGCGCACCTATCAGCAACTAGTGGCAAAACGCAAAACAGGTTACCCCATCGCTTATCTGTTGGGGTATCGTGATTTTTGGAGCCTGCGTTTACGTGTTTCCCCCGCGACATTGATCCCCCGCCCTGAAACCGAATTATTGGTTGAAACTGTGCTTAATCTTCCTATCGCTGAAGATGCTCATGTGCTTGATCTTGGCACGGGTACAGGAGCAATCGCCCTTGCGCTGGCCAGTGAGAAACCCAATTGGCAAGTACTGGGCATCGATAAAAGTGCTGATGCGGTGGCACTTGCTAAGCAAAATGCCGAGTTAAATTCGTTGCCACAAGTCCGTTTTATGCAAAGCGATTGGTTTAGTGCGCTAGAACAGACACAACTAGATCAGCGAGACTCCCAGCAAAACAATCAGCATAACGTGTTCTCTTTGATCGTCAGCAATCCGCCTTATGTGGAAGATGACAGCGTTTACTTGCAACAAGGTGACGTGCGTTTCGAGCCCGCCAGCGCACTCACATCAGGCAAAGATGGCTTAGACGATATTCGCATTATCATTAGTAAAGCGATAACGTTTTTGCCTAGCGGCGGTTGGCTTGCTTTTGAGCATGGATATCAGCAAGCGCAAGGGGTACAAGCACTGCTAGTAAACAATGGCTTCGAGCAGGTTCATTCTGTTAACGATTTAAACGACCTACCTCGTATTACGCTTGGGTGTTTAGTCAGCGCTTAGTATGCTGCAGGATTGCAACTGTTTGAAAAGCGTACTATTTTAGACATGCATATAGTTGTACAACGAAATCAGAATGATAATTGCGCAAGCGAAGGGAAGGGTAGAATGAACGACGAGTTGTTATTTGCAGACGATACCGATGAAGACACAGTTCAGTACCAAGGCACATGGAAAATCCTCATTGTTGACGACGAGCCAGAAATTCATGCGGTAACAAAACTGGCATTGAGTGATTTTGAGTTTCAAAATAAAAATTTAGAGTTTCTGAGTGCATACAATGGTGTTCAAGCCCGTGAAATATTGTTAAGTGAACCAGACATTGCCGTCGTTTTATTAGATGTGGTGATGGAAACCGATGACGCAGGTTTAAGAATTGCTGACTTTATTCGCAATGAAGCGAATAACCATTTCATCAGGATCATTTTACGCACAGGCCAACCAGGTCAAGCCCCAGAGCGTGATGTGATTATCAATTATGATATCAATGACTATAAGTCTAAAACCGAATTAACTGCGCAAAAGCTGTTCACTGTGGTTATTGCAGCACTGCGGTCTTATCGTGACATAGTGGCAATCAATGAGAATCGCATTGGCTTAGAAAAAATTATCTCAGCATCTGCTAACCTATTCCAAACTCATTCCGTCGAGCACTTCATTGAGGGCATCGTACAGCAACTCTCATCTTTACTCGGGGGCAGCAAAGATGCAGCTTACTTAACCTGTGCCGTCGCGGGACCTAAGTCCTCAGAGACATCACGTTTAAACTCCTTAGAGCAGCTTTATGTGTTTACTGGACAGGGTGAATACAAGAGGGCGGCGGGAAAGTCATTGTCGTCGGTGTTATCAGGGGAGCATTTAGAAGCGTGTCGCGCAGCACTGAACAACAAATCTTTGGTTTACGAAGACGAGTATCTGGTAGCGTATTGTGAGAGTAAACGAGGTTCCGGCTCTTTACTTTACTTGTCCGGATTGCCAAAAAAGTTAACTGATTCCCAGAAAAAACTAGTAGAAATTTTCTCGCAAAATGTGCAAATCGCTTTTGACAACATCATGTTGACCAAGGACATCGAAGACACCCAACGGGAAATTATCGAGCGTTTAGGACAAGTTACTGAAGATGGGGCAATCAGTCTTGACTACACGCAACGCATCGTTGATGTATGTAAGGTACTAGGGAAAGCGCTAAATTTAGACAAATCGCAGCTAAAACTATTAACCTCGGCGGTGCCCCTTCACGATGTGGGCAACTTGTGCGGGTCTACCCATGCGTTATTCAAATTAGAGCAACTCACACAAGACGATGTTGACTCAATCGATAAGCACACTAACTTTGGCTATCGGCTATTAAAAGGGTCAAACAAGCCGTTGATCAAAATAGCCGCCACGATTGCTAAAGAGCATCATGAATATTGGAATGGACAAGGTTATCCCAATGGTTTGAAAGGGGATAATATTCACTTGTATTCACGCGTGGCATCTATCGCCATTGCCTACAGCGTCATGCGCTGTCCTGCACAAGAAACAGCAGCATGGTCAGTTGAAAAAGCGCTGGAACGCGTACAAGCATTGGCAGGAGAGCAGTTTGACCCAAATTTGGTGGCCTTGTTAAGTGAAAATATTCATCAAATTGAGGGTGTCAGTCAGGGGGCTGTGCGTTAATATGCGCCCCGATTCTTGGTTACCTAGCCCGATTCTAATTTAGGTAATTAACGTAAAATACGATTAACATCATAAGGACCAACCCATGTACACAGCAGTCAAACACATTCACTTAACCTGCATAGCGCTGAGTGTTTTGTTATTTGTTATACGCTTTTTTTGGACCATGACCAGCTCAAGTATGTTGCAAAAAAAATGGGTGAAAATTACCCCACATATTGTTGATACCTTACTGATCCTAAGTGCTGCGACTTTGTGTGTCATGATTAGCCAATACCCATTTGTCACCCCATGGGTCACTGAAAAGTTTGTGGGTTTGTTGATGTACGTATTTATGGTGGCGTTAGCATTAAAGATGGCACGTACCAATTTTATGCGTGTCGTTGGTTTAGTGGGGGCGTTAAGCTGGATAGCCTTCACCGCATTGGTCGCGATCAGTAAGCAACCAATTTTGTTCGCTTAACACTGTTATATCAATCCGCATTCTGAGGTGCGTTTTAATAGGGCTTACACTGCATTACATGACGTCGAAAGAGAGCAACTATTCATTCAGTCATGCGCCTTGTTTAAGTCCTTTTATGCTCTCGCTGAGTGCTCACTGATTAATGTGGAATGGTATTAGATACTTGCAGCCTGATCTGTGCAGGCAGTACTGCGCTTTTTTGTCGAACCGAGTTCACAACATTCCACAAAATTTCTTATCAAGAATACGCTTCATCTTCCGATAAAATATATAGATTACGGATGAGGTATATTTTTCAGTGCAGTTGATAAAGCAAGCCATTCAAAATAACCAGCTGGCGCGCGCAGGACTTATTGCAAGCCAGCATATTGTGGGTGCTAAAAAAGACATCTGCACATGCTTGCGAAAAGTGGAACGATGGGCCAAACAAGCCAAGGTTATGGCTCATATATCACAGCCTGATCAGGCCGCATTTGAGCGTTTAATTCAGTTCTTTTATCGAGATTTAGCCTTTAGCGGCTCACGTTTAAGGGGTGACATAAGCCCAGGTGAAGTAGAGCGCCAAAGTGTGCTGCACCAGGTTCTCGATTATCGCAGTGGTACACCTGTTACATTAGGGATCGTTTTTAGTAGCGTGGCACAACATCTGGGTTTTAAGGTGGCATGTGTTAATTTCCCTGGGCATTTTTTACTGCGCTGTGATATTTCTCCACCAGAGGTAGAAGCAACTCTGCAAAACGGCCTAATGTCATCCCAGCAGGGTAATAGAGAGGCATATTCTGACTCCCCTGTGGCCTGCACCAGCTTATTCATTGACCCGAACGATGGGCGTGTTCTCAGCCAAGAAATACTAGAGCAAATGTATTTTGAGGTCATTGAGGAAATTGACGACGAAACCATGCCCAAAGAGGCGCTTGAAACAGCAAGTTGTGATGAAGTGGTCGTTCACATGTTAAATCAACTTAAAGCGTCTTTAATCAACGCAAAACGCTACGAAGAAGCATTGCGAAGTATTGAGCTGTTGATTGCCTTGTGCCCCAATAACCCTTATGAGCGCAGAGATAGGGGCGTATTGCTGCACGAATTGGCCTGCCCGCAACTGGCTATCATTGATTATCAATATTTCATTCGCCAATGTCCCAAGGACCCAGCTGCGACGTTATTGGCTCAGCAAGTTAAACACATGAACACGACGCCACCTGTGATGCACTGACACGTGCTGCGGTCTTATTGAGCCAACGTCTATTAAGCCAATTCCACTTAGCTCAGCACGTCATAAATTGCCTGTGTTAACTGGCGCAACTCGTTTGGTTGAATAACATAAGGCGGCATGATGTAAACTAGCTTACCGAAAGGACGGATCCACACACCCGCTTTAACGAATTTTCGCTGTAACGAGGCCACATCAACAGCAGATTTGCACTGAACGACACCAATTGCGCCTAGTACCCTCACATCAGCCACGCCTTCAAGCTCAGCACATTTTGCTAACTCTTGTTTTAATTGTTGCTCAATGTTTTGTACCTGCTGCTGCCAAGCACCGGTGGCAAGAATATCTAAACTGGCATTTGCGATGGCGCATGCTAAAGGGTTACCCATGTAGGTGGGTCCATGCATGAATACCCCAGGGCTGCCTTGGCAAATGCCTTGTGCCACATCTTCTGTGCATATTGTGGCGGCAAGCGTCACATAGCCACCGGTCAGCGCTTTACCGACACACATAATATCTGGGCTAATATCAGCATGTTCACAGGCAAACAGTTTGCCCGTGCGGCCAAAGCCAGTGGCAATTTCATCGCAAATAAGTAACAGACCATAGTCATCACATAATTGACGAGCACGTTTTAAATATTCAGGGTGATAAATACGCATACCGCCCGCATTTTGCACCACAGGTTCAATAACCAGCGCAGCAAGCTCATTGTGGTGTTGCTGGATCAGCTCTTCCAGTGGCGCGATGTCATCTTCGTTCCAGGTTTGCGCAAAACGCGTTTGTGGCGCGGGGGCAAAAATCTGTTGGGCCAGAGCTTCGGTGAATAAAGAGTGCATGCCGTTAACGGGATCGCATACTGACATAGCTGCGAACGTGTCACCATGATACCCATTGCGCGGGGTAATAAACTTGTGCTTATTTGGACTGCCTTGACACGCCCAGTATTGCAATGCCATTTTCATGGCAACTTCGACGGATACCGAGCCAGAGTCCGCCAGGAAAACGCGCTCCAAGCCGGTGGGAGTCATATCGATTAATTTTCTGCACACATCAATTGCAGGTTGATGCGTTAAGCCGCCAAACATGACATGAGAGAAGTTATCAATTTGCGTTTTAGCCGCAGCGTTTAATTCTGGACGATTGTAGCCATGAATGGCCGTCCACCAAGATGAACAACCATCAACGAGCGTTTCGCCAGTGGCCAAATGAATATATACGCCTTGTGCACCGGACACTTGATAGCAAGGTAATGGATCGATAGCTGATGTATACGGGTGCCAAATATGTTGTTGGTCAAAGGCAAGATTTGCCTGTATTGAATTGCTCAAAAAACACTCGCTTGTAAAGTTTGAAAAAGAATTTAAGTTGACAATGTGCTAAGCGGACTTAGACTAAGCGCGAATTATTATGAAGTAAAGGACCAAGTATGTCAGTCAATGTCGACGCAACTAGTAGCTGTGGCGCCAGTGAAGTACGCCACGATTGGACGTTAGCAGAAGTGAACGCCTTATTCGCCATGCCATTTAACGATTTATTGTTTAAAGCTCAGTGCGTACATAGGGCGCATTTCGACCCGAACTACGTACAGGTCAGTACTTTACTGTCGATCAAAACGGGCGCTTGCCCAGAAGATTGCAAATATTGCCCGCAAAGTGCCCGCTATGATACCGGTCTTGAAAAAGAGCGTTTAATGGAAATTGAAAAAGTCATTCAGCGGGCTCGCGAGGCAAAGGCGGCTGGTTCAACGCGTTTTTGCATGGGTGCCGCTTGGCGAAACCCCAAAGAGCGCGATATGCCTTATGTGACCGACATGGTACGTGAAGTCAAAAAGCTTGGCCTGGAAACCTGCATGACCCTTGGCATGTTGACGCGCGAGCAAGCCATTGCATTGCAACAAGCTGGCCTTGATTATTACAACCATAATCTGGACACATCGCCAGAATTCTATGGTGATATCATTACCACACGTACTTATCAGGACCGTTTAAATACTTTAGATGCGGTGCGTGAAGCAGGCATGAATGTGTGTTCAGGCGGTATCGTTGGTATGGGTGAAACGGGCTCAGACCGATCGGGTTTATTGATGCAGCTCGCTAATTTAGAACATCAACCTGAAAGTGTGCCCATTAACATGTTAGTGAAGGTCAAAGGTACCCCAATGGAAAACGTAGAAGACTTAGATTATTTTGAGTTTATTCGTACTATCGCCGTTGCCCGTATCATGATGCCTAAATCATATGTGCGCTTATCTGCTGGGCGTGAAGCCATGAATGAGCAAATGCAGGCCATGTGCTTTATGGCTGGTGCTAATTCGATTTTCTATGGTTGCAAGTTATTGACTACATCAAACCCTGAGACGCATGAAGACGTGATGCTATTCAAAAAGTTGGGCATCAATGCCAAGCAAACCCGCGAGTATTCTGATGAAGCCCATCAAGCGGCCTTGCTAGATGAAATTCAAACCAATGAAGCACCTCAAGCACCTGAAATGTTCTATGATGCTACCCAGAAAAAACCAGAAACAGTAAACATTTAATGGCATTTGATTTTATTCAAGCCGCGCTCGCCGCGCGGCGTAAAGACAACTTATTTCGCCAAGTCACCACGTTAGATTCCTCTATGGGTGCGCTAATCGAGGTGGGCGGTCAGCACTATTTAAACTTCTCCAGCAATGATTACCTCGGTATGCGCCAATCAACTGCTGTGATGCAGGGCTGGGTAGATGGTATTGGCCAATTTGGCGGTGGCAGTGGTGCATCGCCTTTGGTCACTGGCCACACCCGAGCTCATCAAGCGTTGCAAGACAATTTAGCCCATAGCCTAAATCGTGAAGCAGTCATGTTATTCAATTCTGGCTTTGGAGCGAATCAGGCTGTATGTCAGGCTCTGTTTCAGGTCAAAGCCCAGTCTTCTGTTCCTCAAGATAGCGGGGAGGGATACATACTGGCAGATAAGTTAATGCATGCCTCTTTGCTTGATGGGGCGATGGGCAGCAATGCTACTTTGCGCCGATTTGTGCACAATGATTGCACACATCTACAGGCTCAGCTGAGTAAGATACGCGCTAGCGACGCGCAAAAGTCAGGCAAAGAGCAAGATGTATTGCTGGTAACCGAAGGTGTGTTCAGCATGGATGGCGATCAAGCACCGCTTCACGCGTTGGCGGGTATCAGTGCGCAGCATAACGCCTGGCTTATGGTTGATGATGCTCACGGTTTCGGCGTGTTAGGTGAAACCGGCATGGGCTGTGTTGAACAAGCGGGTTTGAGCCAACATCAGGTACCAGTGTTGATGGCTACATTTGGAAAAGCGGTGGGTACCTCAGGGGCATTTATCGCCGGTAGCCAAGATTTGATAGATTATTTAAGTAATTTTGCTAAGCATTATATTTACAGTACCGCTATGCCGCCAGCGCAAGCCGTTGCCACCTTGGCGAGTTTGCAAGCGATTCAACAAAGTGATCAGCGAAGCTTGCTGCAACAAAATATTGACGAATTTCGCAAGCTTGCCACTGCTGCTGGGATCCCATTGACATCATCCATCACCGCTATTCAGCCTATTATTATTGGTTGCCCGAAACGCACGTTAGTTATCAGTCAACGGCTGCGGGAAATGGGATTGTGGATCAGCGCTATTCGCACGCCGACTGTGCCAAAAGGAACGGACCGCTTGCGCATTACCTTGAGTGCTTCTCACCATAAAAGAGACATTCAAGCCTTAGTGGATGGCTTAGCGCTTGTGATGGATGAATTACCTGATGACAAGTAATGCCGCTTTATATGTGGCTGATAAGGTAAATGTTTCTGCTAAGCATTCAGCCGCTAAGATTCGCCCTGTGGCAAATTCTGCGCGAATAGAAAGCGTTGAAAATAATATTGCTAACACCAATATTAATCATGAACAGCAACTCAAGTCTCGTATTGCCAAACAGTTTAGCCGTGCAGCAACGCGTTACGATGCTGCAGCGCAAGTACAAATCGATATCGCCGATGATGCCTTGGAATTGTTCTTTGAAAGGTGTGACGAGCACAGTCAAATATTGCCTAAACGCATTATTGATATTGGCTGCGGCACCGGGCGGGTAACACGTGAATTAGCACGTCTTAATACGCAGCACACATCACATATTTTCGCTATGGACCTTGCCCTAGGGATGCTAAAGCACGCAAGAGAGCAAACCGTTGAGGGCGCTCCTAACAATAATATTAGTTGGCTTCAAGGTGACGCGGAACATTTGCCCTTGGGGGATAGTGCCGCAAGTGGTGTGTTCTCATCCATGGCGCTGCAGTGGTGTAAAAACAGTACCCAAGTATGTACTGAAATTAACCGCGTATTAGCCCCTGGGGCAAGTGGCGTGCTGGCCATCATGTGTCAAGGCTCCATGCACGAGCTAGATACATGTTGGCAGCACGTTGATAGTCAGCGCAAAATCAATCAATTTGCGTCAGCCGAAACATGGTCAAGTGCGGCAAAAGCCGCTGGATTACAGGTGACCACGCAGCAGAAAGGTTACGTTACATGGCATAAAGATGTGCGCGAGTTACTTGGGTCAATAAAAAACATTGGCGCTAATGTCGTTACTAGCAACATGCAACAAAAAGCCATTAGCCGTAACACGCTACATGCACTTGAGCTCTACTATCAAAGCACATTTGGCCGTAATCAAGGGTTACCCTTGACGTACAATGTGTGCTTCTTAAGGCTGGTAAAGCCAGTTAGCAAGCAATGAGCTGATCTTAAGCTGGCATCGTCATCTTTATTATCACTGTTATCATCGAATTGTTAAGGAAAGCGCCATGTCGCTAGACTCCCCCAGTACTAATCAACGCCACCTTAAAAGTCATCAGCAAAGCATCAGCAAAAATGCCTTACAACAAGGCTCTTCAGAGTATACGCCTGCGGAGCAAGCGCCCTCAGATCAGAGGCCCTTAAAAGAAAGTAAGCAACACGCTTTTTTCGTGACAGGCACTGACACTGAAGTGGGCAAAACCTTTGTTAGCTGCGCGTTACTAGCAGCATGTCATGACGCTGGCTTATCAACAGCGGCATATAAACCCGTATCCGCTGGTTGCGACGTGACCCAGGCGGGCCTTAGAAATGAAGATGCACTGGCGTTACAACAAGCCAGTAATACCCCACTTAGCTACGATGAAGTAAATCCTATTGCGTTTGCAGAGCCTATCGCGCCGCACTTAGCCTGTGAAAAGTTAATGACTAAAGGCCAGGGGGCTCCCATTGAGTTAGATACCATAACCGAAGGCTACGTAGCCTTAATAGAGAAAAAAAGCGATATGCTTTTGGTAGAAGGCGCGGGCGGTTGGCGTTTACCCCTTGGTCAAAATAGTCAAGGCCAAGAACAGTTTTTATCTGACTTTGCCATTAGCCAAAAACTGCCAGTGATCTTAGTTGTTGGTATGCGGTTAGGCTGTATTAATCACGCGTTGTTAACAGCACAATCAATAGAGCAGGACGGTCTTAATGTTGCTGGTTGGGTCGCTAATATGCTTGAGCCAGAAATGCCATTTTTGGAAGAGAACATTCACAGTCTGGCGCGCTTACTTAATGCACCCTTGATCGCGCGAGTGCCACGCGCAGAAAGCCCCATAGCCGTGAAAGCACGCATTAATTTATCATTGCTGGGGGTAAAAAAGCCTGACTGACAATAGCTAAAGAGCGTTACCCAGGAAGCGACTTTATAGGTATGTGTTTCACAGTAGAAAGGTCATAAAAAAGGGTAAACCTATTGCTAAGTTTACCCTTTTGGGTTGTAGGGCACATCACTTACTGACTTGCACTGCGTCGGCACATTATTATTATTTTCGTCTAAACTTGCCTGAGCTTATTTAGACTATCAGTGAGCGTTGTTGCGATATAGAATCCAATAAAGAACTAAGCCTCATTGATATAAACGGTTTTCTTTTCCAGGTATTGCTCAAGGCCAAACTTACCGTCTTCACCGCCAAAACCGCTTTGTTTCCAGCCGTTGTGGAAGCCCTGATGCTGCTCACCCATTCCGCGGTTGATATACACTTCACCGACTTCTAAATCACTGATAGCTTGATTAATATTGGCAAAGCTTTGGGTGTGTACGTAAGCGCTTAAACCATAGATGCTGTCGTTACAAAACTCGATAGCTTGTTCCATACTACTGACTTTAACAATAGGTAGAATGGGGCCGAAGGTTTCTTCGTGCACCACTATGTTGTCTTGTTTAACATCCACTAAAACGGTGGGCTCATACCAACAGCCGCCTTCGAAGCCTTCAACTGTTGCCGTTCTACCGCCAGTGGCAACCGTTGCACCTTGCTTGATGGCTTCATGCACTATGTGGTCGATATTATCTATTTCACGCTGGTTACACTTAGGGCCCATTTGTGAATCTGCATCCATAGGATCCCCGACTTTCAACCCTTTCACCAAAGGTAAGAATTTAGCCATAAACTCATCGTAAACACCTGCATGAACATATAAGCGCTCTACACAAGTGCATACCTGTCCGCAGTTGGCAAAACGCCCCCAAAGTGCATCTTCTGCCGCCTTATCAAGATCGGCATCATCCATGACGACCATCGGCGCTTTACCACCTAGCTCAAGCATGACAGGGGTCATATACTCTGCGCTGGTTTTATAAATTTGTTTACCCGCGACAGTGGAGCCTGTCATGGTGATCATTTTAGTGATGGGGCTTTCACATAAGGTTTGCCCGACCACTGAGCCCGTGCCATTTATGACGTTTAATACGCCATCGGGAAGGCCTGCTTCTTTGGCAATACGCCCAAGCTCTGTCGTTGCAAGTGGCGTTTCTTGGGTAGGCTTTAACACCATGGTATTACCGGTAATAAGCGCAGGGCCAATTTTTCGACCGGCTAATGCCAGAGGGAAATTCCAGGCGGTAATGCCCACAACCACGCCTCTTGGTACCTTATGAATGTATATTTTTTCGTCCTGATTATCTGAAGGCAAAATGTCGCCTTCTATGGTCAGGGCATTGTCACATGCGTAGTCGATAAACGTAGCGGTTACGTCCACTTCCATTTCGGCTACTGATAACAATTTTCCTTGCTCAGCGACGAGCATAGGGGCAAGAATGTGTTTATTCTCACGAATTTTGTTAGCGAAGGTACGCAGCATATTCTGGCGTGTACGAGCGGTTAATTTGGCCCATGCTTTTTGCGCGGCCTGAGCCACCTCTAGGGCATTTTCAGCATCCGCTTTACAACCTGCCGGTATTTCGCCTATGACTTTGCCAGTTGACGGGCTAAGTATGTCAATCGTATCGGATTCGTTAGAGGGCACATATTGCCCTCCAATGAAATTAACCTTGTTTTTAAAGTGTAAATCTTGAACAGTCATTGAGATTATCTCCCCATCCAGCCGCCATCGACCAATAAAATAGCGCCATTGACGTAACTGGCAGCGTCAGAAGCTAAAAATACCGCAGGCCCTTTAAAGTCGTCAGGGTTGCCCCAGCGACCTTGCGGAATTCGGCCTAAAATTGCCGCCGAGCGCTCGCTATCTTCGCGCAATGCTTGTGTATTGTCAGTATCAATATAACCCGGGGCAATAGCGTTAACATTCACGCCTTTGCCTGCCCATTCGTTTGACAGTGCCATCACCAATTGACCAATAGCGCCTTTACTTGCCGCGTAGCCCGGTACCGTGATGCCGCCTTGAAAGGTGAGTAATGATGCAGTGAAAATGATTTTTCCCGACTGGCGGGCCACCATCTCTTTGCCAATTTCTCGGCTAAGAATGAACTGAGAGTTTAAGTTTACGTCAATCACTTTATCCCATAAATCATCGCCATGTTCCGCTGCGGGAGCACGCAAAATAGTGCCTGCGTTATTCACCAAAATATCGATTTTAGGAAAATCAGCTTTAACTTCTTTAATAAAAGCGTACAACGCATCACGGTCTGAAAAGTCACATTGATAACCTTTGAAATTACGACCCAGTGCTTTCACTTCGTTTTCAACGTCTGAACCTTCAAGCGCTAAGCTTGCTGAAACGCCAATGATATCCGCGCCTGCTTCGGCCAGCCCTAGCGCGATCCCTTTACCTATGCCGCGCTTACAACCCGTTACTAGAGCAACTTTACCTTCTAAACTGAATTTTTCTAACATATTAATTTTCCTTTCTGCCCTATTTTTTATTGCTCAGCGTTACATTCAACCAGGGCTTTCATGCCCTGCGGATTGCCGTCCATATTGGCGAATGCACTGCCGATATCTGCCAGCGGACTCACAGAGCTGATGAAAGGTTTTAAGTCTATTTGACCACTGGCGATTAATTCAATTGCCCAATCAAAATCAGCGGCTTCATAAACGCGGGCACCTAATAGTTCAAGCTCTTTCCAGAAGAACTGGAACAAATCAATTGGTGGTGCAGTGGAATGAATCGCCACCATCACTATGCGGCCACGACGTCCAGCAATTTGGGTCATCGATTGAATGGCGGGTAACACGCCCGATACTTCAAATACTACATCAGCACCTTTTGTCCCTGTCCATTCGTCGACGTAGGCCGCTAAGTCGGTATCCATAGGATTAACAGACTTCACACCAAGCTCGTCGGCAAATTCGCGGCGACTGTCGTTTGGCTCAGACACCAATACCTCAGCGCCAACGCTTTTAGCGACCGCAGCTACCAATTGACCGATAGGGCCACCGCCGAGGATAACCGCTTTTTCACCGGCTTTTAAGCGAGAACGGCGCACGTCATGGCAGGCCACAGAAAGAGGCTCGACCAATGCACCTTGTTTCAAATCCACACCGGCCGGCAATTTATGCAAAGTACGGGCTTTTACCGTCCAACTTGATTGAAAAGCACCAGGGGTGTCGATACCCATGAATTTGAGATTTTGACAAATGTGCGTTAAACCTGCTTCGCAGGTAGGGCATTCACCGCACCAGTCCAGTGGGCGAACCACGACTTTTTCACCAACCGTAAAGCCTTCTACGCCTTCACCGATTTGCGCCACGACCCCTGAAATTTCGTGACCTATGGTTTGTGGAATAGACACACGCTGGTCCATCACGCCATGGTAAATATGCATGTCGGTGCCACAAATGCCCACATAGCCAACATCTAGGCGAACTTCACCGGCTTGTGGTGCAATAGCGTGACCTTCAACTACGTTGAATGATTTATTACCAATATATTGAGCAGCGAACATACGCGCCTCCTAAGAATGTTTAACTAAATAGGGAAGAAGTAACTCTGTCTTGAACTCGACGCCTACACCGGGTGTACTGGGCGCAACGGCTTTGCCATTTTCAAGTTTCAGAGGATGAGTGGTATATCGGTCAATGGGAAACGAGTGTACTTCCAAGTAACCTGCATTTGGCTGAGATGCCATAAGAGATACATGTAATTCGTGCATGCCATGACTGCAAATAGGTAAGTTGTTCGCGTAGCCCATCTGGGCAACCGTTAGCCAACCAGTGATACCGCCAATATTCGATGCATCAGGTTGTAAGAACCCAAGTTTGGCTTGGCTTATCGCTTGGTTGAATTCGTAAACAGTGTGCAGGTTTTCGCCCATGGCCAACGGAATATTGATTTTGCTGGCAATGTGAGCAAAACCGGCAAAATCATCAGGAATGGTCGGTTCTTCAAACCAGGTGATATCATACTGCTCTATCGCCTGAGCAAACTTAATGGCTTTATTGACTGTAAGTGAATAATTTGCATCCACCATAAATATCGCGTCAGGACCAATCAGGTTGCGCACTGCCGCCACGCGGGCCACGTCTTCGCGATAATCTTCTTTGCCCACTTTTATTTTGACCGCTTCAAAGCCGCAGTCTAAGTAGCCTTGGATATTGCCAAGCAATTTTTCAGTGGAAAAATTAAGGTCAATGCCTCCTGCATAACAGTTTACGCGGTCACTGCAGCCCCCAGCTACTTTCCACAAGGGTTGATTCAGAACCTTGCAATGAATGTCCCACAGGGCGATATCGACTGCGGATATGGCGAAACTGACTAAACCGCCACGACCAACATAGTGCAAGTGATATTGCATTTCTTCCCATAAATGATTGATGCAGCTAGCATCTTTACCCATCAAGAAAGGCTTTAGTTCGTCATTGAGCAGTGAGTATATAGCGCGTCCACCTTTACCACCTGTGTAGGTATACCCCACGCCTTGAGTACCATCGGTACAAGTAATGGTGCATAGGATCAGCTCAAAGTGGGTATGATCGCCGTGCTTAGCATCGTTCAACACTTCGTCAAGGGGCACGTTGAATAACTCAACATTGACTGACTGAATTTGTGAACTGTTCATGGCAGGTGTGTCTAGTTTGGTAATGACACTCATGGAAATCCTGACTATGTAAATTGACCGTGAATTAATTGTACATTGTTAACAATTAATTGCAAACCTAATTGATCATGCTATACATATGAGCATTGTTAACTAAAAATATTTATCACACGAAGACTTTTTCGTTTAGTATATAGTACATAATATAATGCCGCTTTTTGGGAAGCTTACCTTATGAAATCTAATAAAATTCTTTCCGTCAGAGAGCAAATCGCTGATGTATTGCGCTCAGATATTATCTCTGGCGAATTAGAGCCGAACACAAAGTTGAATGAACAACAATTGGCTGAACGTTTTGGTACGTCTCGCGGTCCGATCAGAGACGTATTAATTAAATTGACTAAAGAAGGCTTGTTAGTCAGCAAGGACAATGTAGGGTCGTCGGTTAGCAGCCCGCTGACGCCTGAGTTACAAAAACTGAGTATTGAAATTCGTCGTAAGATTGAAGAGCATGCAGTAAAGCAATTGGAAAACAATATATCTGAAGCGGATTTGGCCCGTATGGATGCCATCATCGATAAGATGCAAGAACACTTTGACAAAGAAGAATTTACTGAGCTAACCAAAACCGATATCGAGTTTCACAAGTATTTTGTCGGATTGGCCGGTGGTGAAGACTTAACCAATTTATGGTACCCAGTTGTGCTACGAATGCGTATGAACTATCAACGTATTCGTAACTCGCAAACATTGGTGGACGAGCATCGCCATATTGTTGATGCGCTACGTAAAAATGATTTGAAACTCGCTATTTCCAGTATTCGCAAGAATATAAAATAGTGAGATTAGCCGTCTCACGTAAGTGAGATGGGTGCTAAATTACAAGCCGCTCTTTGAAGCGGCTTTTTTGATTTCTTCCTTTTTAATCCCTGTCTTTTAATTTCTCTTTCTCTTTCTCTTGCTCTTTCTCTTCAGCGTTAACACGTGACAATTGATCATAGAACAACCACTTAATATTCACTTTCTCGTTTTAACAATCGTGCTGTTAACCCCTCGCTAGAAATTCAAAGTTACTAGGTTGCTGTAACAGCTGATTCGGTTATCGCAATTTTATAACGAATAATTTCAGCGGGTTAGTGTTAGCAAGCCAATCTAAATGTATTTTAAAGCGTGTAATAAATGACTCCGCTTGGCATGTGCTCCTTCACTTAACGGGTAATCGCTCTCCTGTTAATTTGTAAAAATAATGTTGATTTAGATTGACTTGTTACTACAATTTTTATTATTGTTTGTGAATTGTTAACAATATTGTTGATGACAATATTGGTTTGGTTATGATGTAAACATGACCAGAACTGATTCATTCTGAATTTCCAATGTTTTTTGAGGTGCACGAAATGAGTAACGCAAAATTTAAACTGAATGCCATATGCATGGCGATGTTAGTGTCATCCACTAACGTTTATGCACAGCAGGAGTCCACAGCAGCCGAAGACGCCGACCTTGAAGTCATTAATGTGACTGGTATTAGAAGTGCGCTAAGTAAATCTGCATCGATCAAGCAAGAATCATCAGGTGTAGTAGACGCTATTTCAGCAGAAGACATTGGTAAGTTACCAGACACCAATTTGGCCGAGTCATTACAGCGTATCAGTGGTGTGTCGATTGATCGCGCCAACAACGAAGGTAACAAGGTGACTGTGCGTGGTTTTGGGCCTAACTTTAACCTAGTGACTTTGAATGGTCGTCAAATGCCAAATTCTTCTGCATTGCAATCGGACGGTGTTTCAAGAAGCTTTAACTTTCGAGAAATTGCCTCAGAGAGTGTTTCAGGTGTCTCTGTGTTTAAAACGGGTAAAGCTAATGTGGCCTCGGGTGGCATTGGTGCAACCATCGATATTAGTACTGCAAAACCCTTCGATTACGACGGTTTCAAAGCCTTTGCAAGTGTCAAAGGAGTCCATGATTCCAGTGTAGACACAGGTAGTAGCATTACCCCAGAAATCTCTGGCATGATCAGTCAAACCTTTGCTGATGGTAAGTTTGGCGTTTTATTGTCGGCATCTCATTCAGAGCGTGACAGCGGTCGTGACCGTGTTGGTACATCATCAGGCTGGGTACGTAATCGTGCAAATCCAAACGGCGTTGACGCCAGTGCCATTAACACAAGTAATAATCCGACGGGAGCGTATTGGGTACCCTGGACACCTGAAATAGAGCGCTTTGACACCGAGCGTGAGCGCCAAAACGCACAGTTGGTGTTGCAGTTCGCTCCTAACGAAGACATTGAAGCAACCTTGGATTACACCATGTCACGCTTCGAAGAAACCAGCTCCACAAACAAACAAGCGTTCTGGTTCGATAATCCAGCAGGAACTACTGATGAGAATGGAACCTTAGTTGATATTACCAATGTCAATGACGAACTCAATTTTTGGGCGTGGGAACGTTATGAGAAAAAAGAAAATGACTCGGTTGGTTTTAATCTAAAGTGGCAAGCAACGGAATCGCTAAACCTCACGTT
Organism: Paraglaciecola sp. QJM3NY_14; assembly: GCF_056173245.1. Taxonomy (NCBI): domain Bacteria; kingdom Pseudomonadati; phylum Pseudomonadota; class Gammaproteobacteria; order Alteromonadales; family Alteromonadaceae; genus Paraglaciecola; species Paraglaciecola sp. QJM3NY_14. The sequence continues at coordinate 3,062,150 of NZ_CM149664.1, read as the reverse complement.
TGATGCCCACGATTCAACATCTCATTCGAACCCTGATGGACAAACAGCGGAAACATTGGCTAACTTGAAAAACCCATCGGGCTCGGTTGCTTTGATTGGGGCAAACTTTAGCGGAGAAATCCCCTCTATAGTTGTTGATGATTCCGGCCTAGCTGGTGGCGCGTATAACCCTGACAACATAGTGTCTGACTTGTACCAACTGCGTGGTTACGAGATGGAAAATAACATAAAGCAATATCAGATAAACGGCAACTGGGAAAACATCGAAGATGGCGCACTAGCAGCGATTAATTTCGGCGTTATGCACACTGATTATCAAGTCGATACTTATCTTTCTGAGCGTTTCTCATTTGTTGATATTCCTCTTGATGATCTTGGACTTACGTTTGAACCCTTAGGTGGTTTTGCCGACCAATTCTCTGGTGCAAATGCGTTGTTTCCATACATTCCGCAATTCAGCGCAAATACCTTTGTCGATATTGTTAGAGACCAAGGTCTATTTCGTGCGCCTGACGTGACGACGAATGGGGTGAATGAAAAAACCACCGCCTTGTATGTGTCATTTGATTTCAGAACGGAGTTTAACGATTTACCTATCGATTTAAATGTAGGGGTACGCTATGAAGACACTGACGTAAGTGCTTATTCAGTGCAGCCAGGTATTGTTGCCTTGAATTATCGCCACGCAGAAGAGTTGCGCCCCGTATTTGATACTACAGCAACTGCCCAAGAGCTGGATGGTAACTACACGCGTATACTACCTAATCTTGATTTTAGTATGGAGCTAACGGGAGAAGTGAAAACCCGCTTCTCATACAGTCGCACGCTGGCCCGCGCTGGAATAAGTGCGATGTTCCCGTCAACCAACATTGATGCTAGACCAGAAGGCCCCTTTAACGCATCACAAGGTAACCCTAATCTGCTGCCAATCACCTCAGATAACTTCGATTTTTCTGTTGAATGGTATGACGATGACGGCAGTTATGCCTCTGTGGGTTACTTTAAAAAATTCGTAGAAAACTTCATCGGCGCAGGTGTTGAGCAGCGCGCAATTAACGATGTAAATGGCAATCCATTGCGAGACCCAAGTATCAATCCACGTCCTGGCTGCCCAGATTCATCTGATACGCCAAACCCAGCGTGTTTAAGCCAAGCATCTGATTCTATCGTGATATTTGATGTGGCCACACCAGACAATCTGCAAAATCGTGAGGTTGATGGATGGGAGTTGAACGCCCAGTATATGTTCTCTGACACCGGATTTGGTGCCGTGGCCAACTACACCTTGGTGGACAGCGATGAGTCATTTGACCCATATGACTTTGACCAAACGATTGCATTAACTGGCTTAAGTGATTCAGGTAACTTGGTCGGCTTCTATGAAAATGAGAAGCTTCAAGTGCGGGTCGCCTATAACTGGCGCGATGATTTCTTATTGTCTCTTGGTACTGAGCCAACGTTCACTGAAGCGTATGGTCAGTGGGATTTAAGTATAAACTACGAGATAAACGAAACCTTTACTGTTTATGTTGATGGTTTAAACCTGACGGATGAAACGGTTCGTCGTCACGGCCGCTTCCAAGAGCAACTGATTTCTGCTGAACAATATGGCCCACGTTTCAGCTTTGGTATTAGTGGTAAATGGTAGGGGCGCCACTACAGAGCATTCAGGTAAACATGCACGTGAATGCTGAGCTGACGCTATAAGCATTAAATCGAGCCGCCTTTATGGGCGGCTTTTTATTATCGGTGAAAAGCATGGCTTTTATCACCTGCAAAGTGTTTTACTACCTTTTAGCTTAGCAAGAGAATAAGCCCTCTGGAGAGTCATATGGCACAGGCAATAAAATCGGTCGTGATTGTAGGCGGTGGCACCGCAGGATGGATAACCGCTGGCACAATAGCCGCCAAACTTCAAAGCGAATACGCTGATGGTTTTAGCATTACCTTAGTGGAATCACCGGATGTGAAACCCATAGGTGTGGGCGAGGGAACTTGGCCGACTATGCGTCGCACACTAAAGGCGATGGGTGTTAGAGAGACCGACTTTATTCGCCAGTGCAATGTATCGTTCAAGCAAGGGGCTAAATTTGCCAAGTGGGTCACAGGAGCCGAAGATGATTTTTATTATCATCCACTTGTGTTACCCCAAGACTTTGACAGCACTAACCTTGCTCGTCATTGGATGGAGCGCCCGTTCGAACAGTCTTTCTCGCAAGCGGTCAGCCCGCAAGAGGCGGTATGTGAATTAGGGCTCGCCCCAAAATCAATTGCGACCGCTGAATACACGTCCATTATTAATTATGCTTATCATTTAGATGCGGGACGTTTTTCAGCCTTCTTGCAACAACATTGCACTGAAAAACTAAACGTGCGCCATGTTCTGGATAACGTAACAAGGATTAACGCCGCTGAAAATAATGATATAGTCAGTGTGTCTACAACCGATAATGGCGATATCGAGGGGGATTTGTTTATCGATTGCACTGGCTTTAAATCACTGCTGCTTAAAGAGCATTTTAAGGTTGGTTTTAAGTCCTGCAAGGATGTATTGTTTGTGGATCAAGCTTTGGCGGTACACGTGCCTTATGAGAGTGAAGATGCACCTATTGCATCGCATACGATATCTACCGGGCAACGAGCCGGTTGGGTGTGGGATATTGGTTTGCAAAACAGGCGCGGGGTAGGGCATGTTTATTCCAGCGCTCATACCAATGAGGCGCAAGCGAGTGAAGAGCTGCTCAACTATATCGCCCAAACGGGTGGCCATGTAAACGAAGCTGATATTCGTAAAATCCCGCTAAATCCCGGGCACAGAGAAAAATTCTGGCACCAGAACTGCGTTGCCATTGGGTTATCCGCAGGGTTTCTTGAGCCCTTAGAAGCATCATCTTTGTTACTCGTTGAGATATCAGCGTCAATGATTGCTGACCAATTCCCTACGACACGGGATGCGATGGAAATCGTTGCCAAGCGCTTCAACAGCACGTTCTTATACCGATGGGAACGTATTATCGATTTTTTGAAACTGCATTATATGCTGAGTAAACGCGATGACTCTTCTTTTTGGATAGATAATCGCGACCCAGCAAGCATTCCTCAAAGCCTGCAAGACCAATTGACTCTGTGGCAATATCAACCGCCTTGGCATAATGATTTTGAACATGCGGTAGAGGTGTTCCCCGCGGCCAGCTATCAGTACGTGCTTTACGGCATGGGGTTTAATACGCAGCCGAACCCATTGGGTATGTCAGACTCATACAAACAAAGAGCCACTAATTTTCGCAAAAAAAACACGCAACAAATTCAGCAAATGCTTAAAACGTTACCGAGTAACCGCGCGTTAATAAATAAAATTTATCAGTATGGATTACAAAAAGTGTAAACTTTTTCAACTCGACATGACTCCCGGATAGTCAGCAAACAAGCATAACAAGGAGGCGGCAGTGGCCCAGCCAGTACTAATCGATTTTAAACAGCATAGTAAAACCCTAATAAAAACCCAGAGGGGCGCCGAGTTCGGCGAGAATGTACACTTTATTCCAGTGATAGCCGATGAGGTGAGGGCACTTGCCCTTGCGTATCCTATTTGTTTTTTGAAAGACAATAACACGGGGCAGTTTGGTCTAAATGTGTTGACGGGATTCGAAGCGGGTGAAAACTTATTTTTGCAAAATAATGAATGGCGCACGCATTATGTGCCTATTCATTTGAGACGCCAGCCATTTTTGGTGGGGGTGACAGAAAACGGCGCCAAGCCAACTAGCGAGAATACCGTACTCACAGTGGATATGGATAGCCCCAGGGTAAACATTGAGCAAGGTGAGCGTTTATTTGATGAGCAAGGTAACGCCAGTGCTTATCTGACCCAAATGGTTGATTTGTTGGGTCAATTGATGTCAGGAAACAACCGTACTGAGGTCTTTATCAATGCGTTGCTCGAGCTGGACTTGATTGAAGAGTTGCAACTGAGTATTACCCTAAAAGATGGTCAGCAAAAGCGCTTTGACGGCCTGTATAATATTAATGAAGCGAAACTCGCTGAATTAAAGGGGCAAACACTAGAAGACTTCAAAATGAAGGGCTATTTACAAGCGTGTTATTTAATTGCTGCATCTACTGGGCATATTCAGACCTTGCTGGACTGGAAAAAACAAGCCTAGTAACCACTACAAAAAGATGGGCTGATTAGCGCGCTTCGCGCTTTCAGCCATTGCTAATCGAGTGCGTTTTTAGCAATCTTGCGGCGCTAACCTCGACAGATAATTTTGTATTACTGTTCGAGATTAGCGTGTTGGTATTTATACAAAATCGATTTTAATGCGTCAAAATCAACAGGCTTAGTCAAATACTCGTTCATTCCTGACTCGAAGCATTTTAACCGTTCGCTATTTAGCACGTTCGCCGTTAGCGCAGCGATGGGAATGTCTTTAAAGATGTCGCCCGCTTCACCCGCGCGAATGCGTTTAGTGGTTTCGTAACCATCAAGGTTTGGCATTTGGCAATCCATAAGAATGAGATCGAACCGTGTTTTTTGGCAACGACTCAAGGTGGAGATTGCCTCAAGCCCATCATTGGCGATGTACACTCTTACTGCTAACCCTTGCAGAATTGCCAACATAACCTCTTGATTAATAAAATTGTCTTCAACCAACAAAACTTGCACGTTTGGAAATGTTACGGCTGCGCTAGGCTTTTCTAGCTCGGTGTTTGAACATTGTGAAAAAGCAAGTTTGACAGAGAATTCGAAGGTTGAGCCTTTACCTAACTGACTCTGCACTTTTATGTCTCCGCCCATCAAATTGCAAAGCTGTTTTGTAATTGATAAACCAAGCCCGGTACCACCAAACTTTCTCGTTGTTGATGTATCAGCTTGAGAGAATGAATCAAAGAGATAAGGCAAAGCCTCATTACTCACGCCTATGCCTGTGTCTGTCACAGCGCAGTGCAACTCCAAGTTGTCACTTGAACTCGTCAAGCTATAACGCACTTGTATATGGCCTGACTGGGTAAACTTGATCGCATTAGACAATAGGTTATTGACAATTTGCCTAATACGATAGGGATCACCAACCACTTTGGTGTGTTGTAATTCTTCTTTTATAAGCGACAGTTTTAGTCCTTTTTCACTCGCTTGAAATTGTTGGTCGTGAACCAATTCTGCAAAAAATTGCTCAACATCAAATTCCACTAACTCGATGGTAAGCTCACCCACCTCTATTTTAGAAAAATCGAGAATATCGTTAATGATCACCATAAGGGAGTCAGCGCTGCGCTTTGCTGTTGCTATGTAATCTTGCTGCACTTTTTCGAGCTTGGTTTGCGACACCAATTCGATCATGCCGATAACACCGTTCATGGGCGTGCGAATTTCATGACTCATATTGGCCAAAAAGGCACTTTTGGCTTCTGTGGCAGCTTTGGCTTCTTTTTCGTGCTTAAGGGCGATATCGCGTTCCCGTTCAAGCTCTTGTTGTTTTTCTACCAAGTTTTTCCGAGCCAAATGGGCAAACCAACTGAGTAAGGTACTCATGGCCATCGCAAAGAAAAAATGTTGAATGAGTGCCATTTGTAAAACGTTACTGATGACTATCCACCCAATCCAATTAAACAGCACTGCGCTGCACCACAGAGCTCGATGCGACAAAACGATACCAGAGGCAATGATGGTAACGAATATATTGGTGGTTTGTTCGGGCGCTTGAGACAACCAAAGATGCAAAAAGCTATTTGCACTGGCTAAAAATATAAGCAGTAAAAGGACAACTTCTTTACGCGGGGGATCGATATCATTCGCTCGAAAACCAACGGCGGTATTAATTACGGCTGTGGCTAGCGCAGCTAAGAACAAAATCCACTTAAAAGGCTCTTCTAATAAGAAGAAATGCGCCACAGTCAGAACAGCATAAAGAAAACCAAAAAAATAGGCCACGGGCCTTAGTAGGCTAGTGTTGGAGTCAATTTGTTTGGCTTCTAGCCTTTCTTGGTTCAAGTTGATTGATCACTTCATACTGATATAAAAGCTTAATATTAGAGGAATCTTTACTTATTGTTGTCATATACTTAAGTAGGATAAAGGCATTTGGCTAAGCAAATCCGAATTCCCCATATCACTGGCAACATAACAAGTTGCCATCTCACGTTACTCACAAGGTTGCTCTATGAAAAAATATCTGAGGTCTGTACTCATGGCCGTTTTTTGTTTTTACGGCGTGTTTTTAACGGCATCTGCGAATGAAGACTATACCATCGACAGCGATAAAATCCTTGTGACTGTGGTACTGAAACATCAGCAAGACAAGAGCTTGGCTGAATTACAACAGAAAATGGATGAAAATCGTTTCTGGCAGTCGTTTCCACCTAAAGGCATAGAGGTTGAATCTTGGTATGTGATGATGGGATTAGGGCAGGTGATTACGGTTAACATTCACCCAAAAGATTTACGTACCCTTAACCTTGCCATTGAAAAATCAGCATGGGGCATTTTTGACACGGATATCTACCCAACCTATGAATTTAAGGCGATAGCAGAATCGATAAAAGCAAAAAAAGTGCAGAACGATAGCAAGTAAGCCTTGCTTTAGGGGGACGTGTTTATTCGGTTACTCAGCTTGCATGTTGCTCTTCGTTTTATGGACTTTTATGATTTTCTGGAAACGTTAATCAATGACGAGTTTAATGCCTAATAGCCCCAATAATCCGCCTGCTAATCTGTCTATGTGTTGCTTGAATCGTAAGTAAGTAAGTATGTTGAGCTCTCTTCGTCGACAGCAAGAGTACGACCAAGGAGTACCAAGCAACATCCCCAGTGAACGCGAGTAAGCACAGTAGTGCCTCACCGTATACTGGGATTTCATTTGGCAAGAGAGCGGCAAAAATGCTACCAATGATGATGGCTGTTTTCGGGTTACTCAACTGGGTTGTTAACCCCAATAGCACCGCTTTTAAAAAATTTTTTGTGTTTGCTTCCTCATGTGCTACCACCTTCATTGGTTCACTAGCGTGTTTCCACATCTTATAAGCAAGGTATAGTAAATACGCTCCCCCAAGCGCTTTTAAAGCAACATACATAGATGGCACTGCCTGTAAAATAGCGTACAAGCCAAATATCGCTAAAAGCGCGAAAATAGCGGCACCTATGGCGAGGCCTAGCGTCACACCAAATCCTTGCATTTTTGATTTGCTGACCGCGGTTGTTGCGACCAATATAAAACTAGGGCCAGGACTCATGGTACCGAGCATAAATACTATTCCTATACTGATCAAAAAGCTGTATTCACCCATAAATCCTCTCCACGTTATCTCCCTAGCAAAATTCTACTTACTCTATAAGACCTTTTGCTTATGCGCTAGCCGTCGGTATTTGATTTATTCTTCGCTTCTGTTCAATTTTGCTTTAAACGAAAGCGATTTTTATTTTCAGCAATTCACTCGCTTTTAGGAGACACATGAATACCAGAACACACGACGATGCGGGCTCTGCACCATCTGAGACAACAGAGCAGATTTCTCCCTCAGGCAGTTACGAAGATCTGCACAGACCCAGCTCAGAGTTCAACACTAGAGATGAATACCTCGAACATGAACTGCAAATTATGCAGCCTAAACGCTGGCGAGCAAACTTACCTTTTAGGGATTATCGTTTCGAGATAGAAGATACGATACCGGCACTGGCCGGAACAATTGGCAAGGTGGTTATGGTCAGTGCTATTGCCGCTACCTTTGCAGGTACCCTAGGGTTAAGTGATGCTTTTGTGCTTGAGAATGTTCGTTACGAGCTACTCATCGTCTCGGTTTTTATTGTGTTGTTCTCTGGGTTTATTCTACCCACCGCCAATCTCGCAGGCACCCACGGGCCACTTATTCCTTTGATCCCCATTGTGGTGGCTGCAGGTGGTCATCCTATGGCGTTTGGCTTGTTAATCGGGGCCTTTGGTTTGATATTGGCATTTAGCAAGGGCGGTAGTTTACTCGCAAGGCTTACCAGCAAAGGTGTGTGCGGCGGGCTATTACTGTATTTAGGCTTTATAGGCACTATTTCCCAAGTGAAGAAACTGTTTGCTTGGGCAGAAAGCATCCAAATGACGCACATTGCCTTTATCGTTATTCTTGCGACCATTTTGTTGTATGCCTTATTAGAGCACTTTAAAAAGCGCTGGCTGGCAGTACCACTAAGCTGCCTTATGGGCGGTGTTGTTGCTTTCTTGCTAGGTGCACCTTTTGAATTCCACACTGCACCCGGTTTACCCAATATGAACCCCATGTACTGGTGGGGCGAAAATACCGGCTGGATGCTTGGCATGCCAACCGTAGAAAGTTTTATGGTGGTATTGCCGTTTGCTATTCTGGCGGTCGCTATGTGGTCACCAGACTTTTTAGGTCATCAAGTATTTCAAAAAATTAGTTATCCGCAGCGAACCGAAAAAGTACAAATGAATATTGATGACACCATGCTGAGCGCATCGGTAAGGCAAACCTTTGGCTCTATTTTTGGCGGTGCCAATTTCACCTCGTCTTGGGGCACCTACATTGTGCCGGCGGCCATTGCCAAGCGCCCGATACCTGCCGGTGCTATTTTAACCGCGCTGTTTTGTGTCATTGCTGGTGTGTGGGGGTATCCAATGGATCTCGCTATTTGGCAACCCGTATTGTGTGTGGCGTTGATTGTAGGGGTGTTTATTCCGTTGCTTGAAGCAGGTATGGAAATGACCAGAGAAGGCAAAACCACACAATCTGCGGCGATAGTGGTGTTTGCGTCATCACTGGTGAACCCCGCATTTGGCTGGTCATTAACCATGCTGCTGGATAACTTAGGCCTAATCGGCTGCAAAGAGCGAAGCGCAGAACTAACACACATGAGTCGTTGGATCATCCCATTGGTAATGTTCATTATATTGACCAGCGTCATGGCGATGGTGGGAATGTTACCGGGTATTCCGGCACTGCTTAGCAGTTTTAGGCATTAACAAAAGTGCTCAGAATGTGACAGCTCAATGGGATAAGATTATCTGATTGAGCTGTATCTAAATAAGCTCGAGTTAGAATATGCTTTGCTCGTTTTAGGTTTTTTAAAGTCTATAAACCGTTTTGAACGAGCAGTTTGTAGTCAGTGCAACGTTTCGCTGTCTACAAATCCAAAGATGGATGGCCACGCCTTTACTCATTCACCGTGCTTGATACCTCCGTACAGGATTATTGCCTCTGCGGCTAATTGAAATCCGATGTCAGAGCGCGTAAAGGTAGTATGTGGCTATTGGCTTAAACCCCATGCTGGGTGATAATGACGATTCATTATCTGTTTTATCTGGTTCAGACATGCGTTTTTTTATCTTAGTTTTCATTTTGATTTTTGGATTATTTCCCGCGATTTCCTATGGGCAATATGTCATTCAAAGCTCGGTGTCTAAGGAGTTCATCAACGGGTTACAAGTCAAATATCTTAAAAATATTGCTAAACATATGAACATGGAAATTGAAATCATTCCCATGCCTTTTGCCAGAAGAATAAGAGAATTACGGGAAGGAAATTTAGATCTGTTAGTCGGGTTACGGCGTGTGGATGGTGAGCAAGACGAAGTCGTTTATATCAAACCAAGTTATGAAACCCTGAGACACACTTTTTTTGTTCGCAAAAGTGATGAAAACCAGCTACTGAGTTTTACAGATTTGAGAAAGCTGAATATTGGCGTGACTCGAAATGCAAAATATTTTGAGAGATTTAACCAAGAAACAGACTTGGTAATGGTTCCCGTATCGACGCTTTTACAAAAGATAGAACTGTTAAAGAAAGGCAGAATTGATACCTTTATCCACTTTCAAGAAAGTGCGTTACCACGGATCAATGATATGGGCCTACAAAATGATATTGTTTTAGCCCAGTATCAACCCATTGAAGTGAATAATTATTATGTAACCATCAGCCAAAATTCGCCGTTATTTAAGCATAAACACTTGGTTGAAGCCGCCGTGCGAAAAGCGATTAAGGATGATGAATTTGCGACCATTCGCCGAGAACATTACTTATCTCAAGCTCGCCAAAATTAATGATTAGTACTGCTCTTCTCTGAGTTTCCCTTTCGTTGTTAGGGCATCACTCGCGGATAAACGTGTACTTACCGCCCCCTTGTTTGAGCGCAAAGGTGGTGTAATCAACCTTTTCCCCTTGAGTGGCAAATTGTATTTTTATTCCCGCCGGATCGAAACGAAAATCAGTGCTGGAATAGGACGTTAGGTTTAATACTTTCTGACCGGTGGCTTGCGCTGTCAGAATAGCCCCATCGGTTTTGAGGGTAATGTAAAGCGCTATTTGTTTTGACGAAAACACACCTTGGTATTGGCTTAATTCTCTTTCGGTTAAGGTAATGGCTTTTTGATCAAAGTCAGGTAAATCAAACGGCATATCATAGTAGGTGCTTAAAATGGCAATGCTGATATCGTTCATTGACATGTTCATACCGTTAGAGGTCAAGGTAAAAACAACCTCATCGCCACTAATGTAGCCAGTGTGAGAGGTAAATCCGTCAATTCCTCCTGTGTGTCCGTAAGCGATTCTTTCATGAAACGGAAATGTAAACAGTCCGCGCCCATAACCTTGATTAAGCTCTTTCATTTTCGCCAGTGAGTTTGCTGAGGTAAGCTTGCCAGTCATCAGATTTTCGATAAATATCCCCACTTCAGTCGAAGTAGAGATAATAGCGCCGGCCCCATATGGAATACTCATGTCAGTTTCTGAATGTGCGACCCATTCGCTTGTTGCATGTTTATAAGAGTGAGCTTGATTATCTGACGTCTTAACGGGTCCGCCAAATGTCGTTCTGTTCAGGTTTACTTTAGCGGTAATTCGCTTATGTAACTGATTTTCGTAGCTATCATTTGTGATGCCCTCAATGATAAACCCCAGTAGTACGTAGCCGCTGTTTGAATAACTGGCCGCGCTGTCTGGTGTAAAATCGCTGTCTAAAGATCCAATCAAGCTTACCATTTCAGCTTTGGTTTTAGCTTTAGTCATGTATTGCTCGTAATTAGGGGTATCGGTGAAATTATGAATACCGCTTCTATGGTTAAGTAGCATGGACATGCTGATCAATTCGGCGTTCTTGATTTGCGGGTAGAAGGTTGCGAGCTTGGTATCTAATGCAAGCTTACCTTCATCAATAAGCTGAAAAATCATTGTGGATGTGAATACTTTCGTGATAGAGCCAATACGATACTGAGTGTTCTTATTGGCGGCTTGCTTAGTTTCGATATCTACATAGCCAATGGATTTTTGATAAATAGGTTGGCCATTTTGCACCATAGCCACACTGAACATGGCCTTGTCATGGGTATCTAGGCTTTCTATGTCTTTATCTAACTTGGCTTTATCAAAAGCGAGTGCGCCTGAGCTGAAAACGCAGGTAAGTATGAACAGACTAAAGAGGTTTTTCATGACGGGGCTTAGTGGATGGGCGATTATTTAAACAATAATCGTTAAGCCAATTCGATGCAATGGGGAACTATTCACGATAGCGGGTATTGTATTTCCTTATCATCACAGCCACCTAAAGTGAGTAACAATAGGTGGCTGTAGAACGGGTTAAATGCTTATTTCAACAGGCATGTTTTCTTGGCGGCGCTGCACGTGGCGCAACCTAAGGCCCAGCAAAATTGCCGCTGAGGTTAACCCGCAAATAAAGCCTATCCAGAATCCTGCTGCGGCCATGCGCGGGACTATCCAATCAGTGAGGGCTAATACGCAGCCTATCGTCATGCCGATTACCCAGTAGGAAATAAAACTAAGATAGAACATGGCTGCGGTGTCTTTGTAACCGCGCAACGCAGTAGCTGAAACCACTTGTATGGCATCTGAAAACTGAAATAGGGCTGCCAGTAACATAAGGCCTGCCGCCATGTTTATGACTTCAGCGTTGTTACTGTAAAGCTCACCAATATGAACCCGGGCCAAATAGGTCATAGTGGCAGTCAGTGTGGCAGAGGTTAACCCCATTAATAGTGCTGCGCGGGTAGCCATCTTAGCTTGTGATGGATTGTTTTCACCCAGTAGATGACTCACTCGGATACTGGTCGCCATACCTAAACTTAATGGGATCATAAACATCAACGATGAGAAATTCAGAGCCACCTGATGCGCTGCGACAATCGTAGAGCCGAAAGGCGCCAGTAAGATTGCGACGACAGTAAAAAGTGTGACCTCAAATAAAATAGTCAAGGCAATGGGTAAACCTAATTTGAGGCTAGCCCACATGTCTTTAACGTTGGGAGCAAAAATACGCGTGTAAAGCGCATATTGTTGTAACTTTTTAGAATTGAGGGTGTACACCCACGTGGCAAACATCATGGCCAAAAACACCAAGCCAGTCGCAATACCACAGCCTGCACCGCCAAAAGCGGGTAGGCCGAGTTTGCCGTAAATAAACACGTAATTGGCAGGGATATTCACCAGCAAACCAATAATCATAATGATCATGCTCGGTTTGGTGATAGACAGGCCCTCACACACATTGCGTAACACTTGGTATAACGCAAAAGCCGGCATGGAGTAGAGTACATATCGCACATAATCGATAGTGATCACGCGAAGGTCTGCTTCCATTTCAATTAGCGAAAAGAAAAAATCCAGAAAGGTGCTGAGCGCCAAGGACAGTAGGGCAAAAAACAGTGCTAGCCACATCACTTGATAACTGGCATTGGCGACTTTATCTAGTTGTTTTGCTCCGTTAAAGCGCGAAATAATGGGCGGCAGTGCTAACGTTAGGCCTTGAATAAATACGAGCATAGGCATAGTAAAGCTAAAACCTATGGCCACAGCGGCCATATCGGTAGCGGAAAAGCGCCCCGCCATAATGGTGTCAGATACGCCCATTAATGTTTGGGTTACTTGGGCAATTAATAAGGGCCAAGCCAAATGGGCAAGGGCTTTGAATTCGATTTTTAGGGTCACTTAATAAGCCAATGAGGTAAAGGGTTGAATAAGTACAGTGCTGCCTTGTTCTATACTGCCAGCATCTTGCGCCAGCACGATGTAACAATTAGCATGAGCGATACTGCTCATTACGCCTGAGCCTTGTTTGCCATTGGGGCTGACGAACAATTGGCCGTTTTCGCCCGAACGGTATATACCTCGCTGATAATCAGCGCGCCCAGGGACTTTGCGTATATCACAGTCTGCGGTGGCATTTAATAACATAGCCATGCTCGGCGTTTGCCCGCTTAGCGTTTCAAGCACCGGCTTCACCAATTGCTCGAAGGTAACGTAAGATGAAACAGGGTTGCCTGGAAGGCCGCAAAACCACGCTTTGCTTAATTGACCAAACGCGAAGGGTTTGCCTGGCTTGATAGCCACTTTCCAAAAATTAACACTGCCTATACTTTGCAAAACGTCTTTCACATAATCAGCATCACCGACGGACACGCCGCCACAAGAAAGCACAATGTCACAGCGCGTGTCAGCCTCTGCAAAGGTGCGTTGTAGGCTTTCAGGTTTGTCTTCTACTATGCCAAAATCAATCACATGCGCGCCAAACTCCTCTAGCATCCCGTGCAGGGCATAACGATTGCTTTCGTAAATTTGCCCGCTATTGAGTGTATTGCCAGGTGATACCAATTCATCACCGGTGGCAATTAAGCCCACCTTAAGTTTACGAACTACGGACGCAGTGGCAATTCCCACAGAAGCCAACAGAGATAAATGCGCGGGAGTTAAGCGTGTGCCAGCGTTGAGTACCACCGCACCTCGGCTAATATCTTCTCCTGCCTTTCGCACACTGTTACCGGCTTTAGGCGATTGCATGAACTGAATGCGTTGGGGGGTGTCATCAAGCGCAGCGGTATTTTCTTGCATCACTACGGCATCGGCCCCGCTTGGCATAATGGCGCCGGTCATAATGCGCACGCATTGACCTGGATTCACAGTGCCTTCATAAGGGATACCTGCGAAGGCAGTGCCGACTAATTCTAGGGTGTCTTGTTGCTGCAAGTCTGCAGCTATCATGGCATAACCGTCCATGGCGGAGTTGTCGCTAGGGGGAACATTTACCTGAGAAATAACGTCCTCGGCTAAAATACGTCCTCGAGCCTGCATTAAGTCGCATTGTTCATGCTCTGTCACGGCTGAAATAACGCTGCGCATCGCATCTAGCGCCTGTGATAAAGGTAACAAACCCGGAGTGTCGCAACTGGTTATCATCATAAAAGACTACTTATTCGAGGAATTTCTTAGCCGACCAATATTACTGACAAGGGCCACGTAACGAAAGGCCAAACATAAAATAAAACTGCAAGCAGCTATGTATATGAATATATAATGCTGTTGTGTGTATTGAGCTGTATTAGCCCGTTTTAGAACAAATGCTACATTGCGGGTTTTTAGGGATAGAAAAGCGTTGAAACTGCGAAGATTTAGCATCAAACAGTTGCAAAATACCATTGAGAAGTTCGCCAGCCCCTGTTAGATATTTAATCGCCTCTAATGCCTGCATGCTGCCTATAACGCCTACTAACGGAGGTATCACGCCAGCTTCCATGCAGCTGAGTTGCTGCTCTGGAAAAACCTGACTTAAGCACTGGTAACAAGGACTGTGGTTATCCATCAGGTAGGTGCTCACTTGACCTTCAAAGCGAATTGCAGCGCCGCTTATAAGGGGCACCTTCTGAGTGAAACACAGTTTATTAATTTGCTGGCGAGTGGCTAAGTTGTCAGTGCAATCGAGTACCACATTATGTTGGCTGACGTGTTGGCTAAGCGCATTATCATCAAGGCGCTCATCAATGGTGTTGATAACGCACAGGCTATTATTGGCCAGTAAACTCGTCTTCGCTGAATCGACTTTTTTAACGCCCACGTCTTGTTCATGATGAAGAACTTGGCGATGTAAATTAGACAGCTCAACCTTGTCATCATCCACCAAGGTGATTTCGCCAATACCAGAACTAACAACGTATTGCGCAGCAGCGCAGCCTAAACCGCCTACACCAATAATCAATACCTTGGAACCCATGAGGGCTTCTTGGCCATCAAGGTCGATAGCTGGCAATAAAATTTGCCTCGCGTAACGCAAGGCGAGCGCTTTGGTTAGTGTCGGGGGCGTAATAGAGGGCATAGTGTCCTGATAAATAATGGCCGTTTTCTGCTTCGCTATAATTTTTCTACGCGGTAGCCCTGCGCTTTTAACTGCTTTAATACGCTGTCATCGCCCGCAAGGTGCATGGCACCGACCATAATAAATTCTACGTTCGATGTTTTTAGCATGTCTTCTATATGTGGCATCCAATTAGCGTTTCTGGTGACAATCAAATCTTGGTAAATTTGTGCATAGTCTTGTTTAAAAGGCACGATACTGATGTCCGCCATTTTTTGCATATCGCCCTCGCGCCAACTGGTGCGCATGTCGCCTATTAAAACGGGCATTTTCTTAATGTCTCGCAAGGTGTATTCAATCAGTGCGTCGTTATCGTCACCACCCAAATTGGCGAGAAAACTCAATTGTTCATCTGGGGTTTCAAGCCATTGAATGGTTTTACCCGCGTGAGTGCCTTTGTCAGAGTAAAATTGGTCAACGCCTTCACTAGTAAAGCCTAGGCTTTGCAGTTCGATAATACTCAGGGTAATGCTAATAAGGCTCGGCTTCATTGCCGCCATTTGCGCAATCGGTATACCCCGCTGGGCTAAATGCGTTTCGAGTTTTTGGTAACTTTTTTGTGATAAGTCGTCTTTGAGTGATCGGCCATCAGTGTAAGTCATCATACCTAACATTTTTTGCTGAAACTCAACGCTTTTTACCGCCGTCATATCTGTTTCAAACACTAGGGTGGAAGCGTCTTGATAGGCCGTTTCATATTCACTGGGTAAGGGGTAATCTTCTGGGGCCAAGATATGAATAGTGCCGCCAATATATAAGCTGTTGTCGCCAGAGGTGACCTTCCATACTGAAGCGGCGTCCACCGTGGTGGTGAACATCGAGATGGCCGCAATGAGTGGTACAGAAACTGAGTAAAAAGCCGAGCGAAATAATGACATGTTCAATAGTCTTCCTTTACGAGATAAATAATCGGCTTCTTAGGACTCGTCGGGCTTACTGAGTCAAAAAAGCGCTTAATGAGTACAAATAACCTATTTGTTAATCGCTCAGTGTGCCGCTTTTAAGCAGACAAAGGAACCAAAAATCCGCTGTTTACGGCTGTTTGGGCAAACAATGTGCAATCCATCGATACTTAACAGCAATTCGCGGGAATGATCTAATCCGAGAGTCGCGGTGTTCTGTACACAACTTAACGTAAAGCAGCCCATGGTGTTTGCTCCATTTTAGGTACTTTGCACCAAAATTAAGCGCCATAAAATGCAAATCCCAAATCGTGAATTATAACCATATGAATTATAAGGAATTAATACTTGGCAATGATCCTGCATTAATTTAACTGAACTCGTTTTAGATAGCGAATACCGTTCGCGATAAATACATTTATGTACTGTGCCGGCAATTAGCGCCAAGCATGGAACAGGCAAAGAAGCCCACTCAGACTGTTAGCACTCAGTCGCGTGGGCTTTTTTTATGGGCAAAATTAGTTGAGTAAACACTTCGTTCAGGGGACCAACATGTCAGCAAATACAGTCAATATAGTCGTGGTAGGAAACGGAATGGTGGGCCACCATTTTGTTGAGCAAATCACTAACCACGGCAAAACCGACCCTTCTATTACTTATAAAGTCACTGTGTTATCAGCTGAGCCAAGACTCGCTTACGACCGAGTGCATTTGTCGGAATATTTCTCAGGCAAGACAGCGGACGATCTCGCGTTAACCACGCCAGCACACTATGAAGCATTAGGTGTTGATTTTCACCTTGATGCCGCAGTGGTCGATATTGACAAGCTAGGTAAGTTTGTTAAAACCAAATCCGGCCAGGTTTTCGCTTACGACAAACTCATCATGGCCACTGGCTCTTATCCGTTTGTGCCACCAATTGAGGGGAACGATCAACCTCATTGCTTGGTGTACCGCACCATTGAAGATTTAGAGGATATCAGCGCTTCAGCTAAAGTGAGCAAAACCGGTGTGGTTGTGGGGGGCGGCTTATTGGGTTTAGAAGCGGCGAACGCATTGCGAGAGGCTGGTCTTGAAACTCACGTTGTGGAGTTTGCTCCGCAATTAATGGCGGTTCAAGTCGACACAGGCGGCGGTCGTCTATTAAAAGACAAGATTGAAGCCCTAGGCGTGCAAGTTCACACCCAAAAAGCCACACAGCGTATTGAAGCGGGTCAAACAAGTCGTTATCGCATGTGTTTTGCCGATGGGGATTTTTTAGAGACCGACATGATCCTGTTCTCAGCAGGTATCCGGCCACAGGATACCCTAGCACGCCAATATGAGATTAAAATCGGTGAACGCGGCGGTATCGTGGTTGATAATCACTGTTTAACGTCGGAGCCAGATATTTATGCTATTGGCGAATGTGCCCTATGGAATAACTTTATTTTTGGCTTAGTTGCCCCAGGCTACACCATGGCGCGCGCTGCAGCGAGTCATATAACAGGTGGCGATGTAGAATTTTTAGGCGCAGATATGAGCACCAAGCTCAAGCTGATGGGCGTTGAAGTGGGCTCTATTGGTGATGCACATGCTCGCATACCTGGTGCGCAAACCTACATTTATGAAAATCAGCCTGATGGCGTGTATAAAAAAATGGTGGTTAACCATGAGCAAAGTGTGCTGCTTGGCGCCGTTTTGGTCGGAGACACCAGTGACTACGACACGCTTCTACAATATGCGTTAAATGGCATCGATTTACCTGAACACCCTGAAAGCTTGATTTTACCTGCCTCAGGTGATGCGCCAGCAGGTGGCTTAGGCGCAGACGCGCTGCCTGAAACGGCGACCATTTGCTCATGTCACAACGTATCAAAAGGCGACATTATTGCTGCTTTTGATGGCGGAGCCTGCGATTTAGCCAGTGTTAAATCATGCACTAAAGCCAGCACTGGTTGCGGTGGGTGTTCGGCGTTACTGAAAACCGTGGTCGACAGTGAATTGGGCAAACGCGGCGTAGAAGTGAAAAAAGACATCTGTGAGCATTTTGCTTATTCGCGCCAAGAGCTTTATCACATGGTTAAAGTCGGCAAAATTCAAAGCTTTGACGAGTTGATTGAAAAACACGGTCACGGTTTAGGCTGTGAAATTTGTAAGCCTGCTGTGGGCTCAATTATGGCCTCGGTGTGGAATGACTTCGTGTTAGAAAAGCCTCACGTAGCCTTGCAAGACACCAATGATACTTATTTAGGCAATATGCAGAAAAACGGGACCTACTCGGTCGTGCCACGTATTGCCGGCGGTGAAATTACCCCTGATAAACTGATTGTATTGGGTCAAGTTGCGAAAAAATACAACTTGTATACCAAGGTCACAGGTGGCCAACGTATCGATTTGTTCGGCGCGCGAGTTGAACAACTTCCGCCTATTTGGGAAGCCCTTATTGCTGCCGGTTTTGAAACCGGTCATGCCTATGCGAAATCACTGCGTACCGTTAAGTCTTGTGTAGGCAGTACTTGGTGTCGTTTCGGTGTGCAAGATTCTGTGGGTCAGGCTATCGATCTGGAGAACCGTTATAAAGGTCTACGTGCGCCGCACAAAATAAAATTCGGTGTGTCAGGTTGTACTCGCGAGTGCGCAGAAGCCCAGAGTAAGGACATAGGGGTTATTGCTACTGAAAACGGCTGGAACCTATACGTATGTGGTAATGGTGGAATGAAACCTCGCCATGCGGATTTGTTTGCCACTGATTTAGATGACGCCACCTTAGTTAAATATATTGACCGCGTGTTGATGTTTTACGTGGCAACTGCGGATCGTTTACAGCGCACCTCAGTATGGTTAGAGAATCTAGAAGGCGGGTTAGCGTATTTACAAGATGTGGTGATCAACGACTCCCTAGGCTTAGGCGAAGAGCTCGAGAAACAAATGCAACACATCAAAGATACTTACCAATGTGAGTGGAAAACAGCCATTGAAGATGAGTCTTCACGCAAACGTTTCCGTCAATTCGTCAACAGCGAAGAGAGCGATAAAAATGTCGTGTTTGTACAAGAGCGTGCGCAAATTCGACCCGCTACGGAAGCGGAACTAGAGACCCTTGCTAAATCCGGCAAAGGCACAGAGCAAATTATCGATGTTGTTGAGTTGGCGTAAGGAGTCAGTTATGAGCACAGAACAAAATTGGACAGATATTTGTCACCTTAATGATTTGGTTGATAACTCAGGCGTGTGTGCGTTAGTGAAAGAGCAACAAGTGGCCATTTTTAAAGTACGAGAGAAAGGCGAAGTACACTTTTATGCCATCAGTAACTGGGATCCTATTGGTAAAGCAAATGTGTTGTATCGAGGTTTGATTGGTTCGGTGGCAGATAAAACCGTGATTATTTCGCCTTTATACAAACAGCGTTACTGTTTAACAAGCGGTGAATGCCTAGACGATGAAGCGCGTAAAGTCAGTGTCTATGACGTGCGTGTTGAGGGCGACAAGGTGCAGCTAGCGGTGGCGTAATGCCACCTTGATGCAGCCTATAAGTTAATTTTTCAAAAGGCCCCACTACATGATAAACCCAACAAGCGCTTCTCAGTCCTCAGTTCAAGGAGCGTGTTCAAAGCTAAGCACCACAACTTGCCCTTATTGCGGAGTAGGGTGTGGTGTAGACGTTACCAGTAACGTCGAGGGTGACAGCGAACAACTTGTTAGCGTTCAGGGCACGGCTAGCCACCCAGCTAACTTTGGGCGCTTATGCGTTAAAGGCAGTAAGTTGGCCCAAACCAACGTTAAGCAAGGTCGACTCATGACTCCTATGGTTAATGGCCAGAGGGCTCCATGGGATGCTGCTATCAGCACCGTAGCCAACAAATTTGCCAGCCTTATTGAGGAGCACGGACCAGACTCAGTCGCATTTTACGTGTCAGGGCAACTATTGACCGAAGATTATTACGTCGCCAACAAATTAATGAAGGGCTATATCGGTAGCGGCAACATAGATACCAACTCACGTTTGTGCATGTCATCTGCAGTGGCTGCCTACAAACGTGCGTTTGGTGCTGATACCGTACCTTGTAGCTATGAAGATTTAGAGCAAACAGAATTATTGGTGCTTGTGGGCTCAAATGCCGCTTGGACACATCCAGTATTGTTTCAACGTATTGAGCGGGCGAAAAAGCTCAACCCGAATATGCGTTTGGTGTTCATTGATCCGCGGCGCACCGCAAGTTGTGAGGCCGCAGACTTACACTTACCCATTAAACCAGGCACCGATGTAGCGTTATTCAATGGCCTAGTTCACTATCTTGAGCAACATAAACACCTCAATTCAGATTACATTGCCGCTTTCACCGAGGGATTCGATGCCACCATTACCGCCTGTGAAAGTTGGACTCTTAAGGCTGTTGCCGAGTATTGTGATGTTAATCAAACCTTGATTGAACAGTTTTATCAGCTCTTTGCTGGCAGTGAGTCAGCAATCAGCTTTTATTCAATGGGTGTAAACCAATCTAGCAGCGGTGTTGATAAAGCCAATGCGATTATCAATTGCCATCTTGCCACGGGCAAAATAGGTCGTGAAGGTTGCGGACCGTTTTCCATCACGGGCCAGCCAAACGCGATGGGCGGTCGTGAAGTGGGTGGGCTTGCCAATATGTTGGCGTGTCACATGGATATTGGTAATGCACAGCATCGAGCGCTAGTGCAAAACTACTGGCAGTCACCCACCATCGTGCCTAATATTGGCTTAAAAGCGGTGGATATGTTTGATGCCATCGAGCAAGGCAAGATTAAAGCCGTTTGGGTAATGGCAACGAACCCTATGGTGAGCATGCCCAATAGGCATAAAATTAAAGCCGCTTTAAACAAATGTGAAATGGTGGTGGTTTCAGATTGCGTGGCTAACAATGACACCATCGCTATGGCTGACGTGGTATTGCCTGCTACAGGTTGGTCAGAGAAAAACGGTACGGTTACTAACTCAGAACGCAGAATTTCCCGCCAGCGGGGTTTTTTACCGCCCACAGGGGAAGCACGTCATGATTGGCAGATTATCTGTGACGTGGCGAAAAAAATGGGTTTCAGCAACGGTTTTAATTACACAGACCCGAGTGAAATTTTCGACGAGTATTGCGGCTTAACGGCAGAGCAGAATAACGGAAGCCGAGATCTTGATTTATCTGGTTTATGCGGGCTAACGCAAAAACAGTACGACAACCTTGTTCCCATTCAATGGCCGGTGAATAAAGCCAACCCTGATGGGGTAAAGCGCATGTTTACCGATGGTCGCTTTTTCACCGCGAGTCAAAAAGCCCAGTTCATTGCTATTGAGGCTAAAGCCCCTGAACAAACCACCACAACCGAATTTCCGTTTGTGCTTAACAGCGGGCGGGTTCGCGATCAGTGGCACACCATGACGCGCACAGGTGCCAGTGCCGATCTAACCAGCCACGTGGCCCATGCTAGCGTGGCACTAAACAGTGTTGATGCTTCTAAATTACAGGTAAAAGAAGGCGATTTGTTGGCCTTATCCTCACGAGTCAGCACCAGTCTTAGTCAAGTGATGTTACCGGTCAAAATAGATGAAGGTCAGCGTAACGGTGAGTTTTTCGCACCCATTCACTGGAGCGAGCAAAACCATTCGGCCGCGAATATCAGCCATTTATACACAGACGCCAACGACCCTATTTCTGGCCAACCTGAATTAAAACACGCTGCGATTAACGCGCTAAAAGTCGAGTTTTTCCATCATGGTCACATCTTTATTACGCAGCACCTTCAGGGCAGCCATGAGCAACGCCAAGCCGTAATAAGCAAGCTGTGCTCGACATTTGATTATTGGCGCCTAACCAAGATAGAGGGCGGTGAGATGCTGACGTTTGCTCACGGTCGAATTCCTTCGCCGCGGGTTGAAAACGACAGTCTGGCCTTTGATTTAAAAGAGTTTATTCAGACAAGTATCAGCAATAAGTATATTTGGGCTGCGCGTAAAGGCGATACTCAGCAAAGCGCTTACGCATTAATGGGTGATAAATTACAGTTTGCTGCATTTAGTGACGTACATACCCTAGAGGATAACGCGCCATGGCTAAGTGCTTTACTCGCAGCTGACAGCTTGAGCGTAGAGCAAACAA
This sequence comes from Paraglaciecola sp. QJM3NY_14, assembly GCF_056173245.1. Classification (NCBI taxonomy): domain Bacteria; kingdom Pseudomonadati; phylum Pseudomonadota; class Gammaproteobacteria; order Alteromonadales; family Alteromonadaceae; genus Paraglaciecola; species Paraglaciecola sp. QJM3NY_14. The sequence goes on along the minus strand of NZ_CM149664.1, from coordinate 3,040,006 downwards.
CCGCCTTGCTGCGTGGCGAGCCAGACGAGCAATTTAACCAAGGACGTTTAATTTGTAGCTGCTTTAAAGTGGGCATCAACCCGATCAATGAAGCAATAGCCAGAGGCTGTAACAGCGTTGATGAATTAGGCGAGACGCTAAAATGCGGTACAAACTGCGGGTCGTGTAAAAGCGAGTTACAACAGTTGATCAATGCTCACGAATACGAGCATGACAATGCAAATAGCGCCCGCTACACGCCTGTTTTAGCCACAGTGAATGGCGCTTCGCCCTCAGAGAATACCCAACAAAACCAGATGACATTTAGCGGTGAACGTATCGCTGTGGAGACCCAATTATGAACACGCCAACCAGCGTTATTTCACATGTAAATAGTCTTTTGCCACAGGCATTGAGTCAATTTGTGGCTCAACTTTTTAAAATCAATCTGAACTCACCACAAGCGCGCTCATTGGATGCGCTTAAAGGACTAAATGCAGGGTTACGCACTGGGCTTAAAAACCTAAATGACAGCGCAAATAAGGCTAATGCCCAACATGGTGTAGGGCATGTTCACCTTATTGGCTCTGGCCCTGGTGATGCAGAATTACTGACGGTTAAGGCCTATCGACTACTGCAAAGTGTTGATGTGGTTATGTACGACTGGCTGGTCAATCCGGATATTCTAGACATGATCCCAGCACAGGTAGAGCGTCGTTTTGTGGGTAAAAAGTGCGGCGAACATAGCATGACCCAAACACAGATAAGCGAACTGTTAGTTAGTGTGGCTAAAGAGGGTAAAACCATTGCGCGCTTAAAAGGCGGTGACCCTGCCATATTTGCTAGAGCGGCTGAAGAATGTGACTTACTGACCAAGCATCAGATCCCATTTAGCATAGTACCTGGCATTACCGCGGCATCTGGCGCGTCTGCTTACGCGGGAATACCGTTAACCCACAGGGATTGCGCTCAGTCAGTGCGCTTTATTACTGCGCATTTAAAAGATCCTGCGTTACAGCCAGATTGGCAAAGCTTGGTTAATGGCGCTATGCCAGATGCCAAAGGTAAAAACGCTGAAACCCTGGTATTTTATATGGGATTGCGACGGGTTGAATCGATTATGCAGCAGCTGCAGTCACATGGTTTACCTGTTGATTTGCCAGTGGCGATAATCGATAAAGCCACCAGTGCTCAGCAGCAGGTGTGCATAGGGCAGGTAAAAAACATCGCACAGCGCTTAGTATGTCGCCAATTTACTGGGCCTGCGCTTATCATCGTGGGTGAAGTGGTCAGTAAGCGTCAAAGAGTCGTTTCTTATCACCAACAAGACGGTTTACAATGCCAAACACATAATGAAATTAACGATGCGCTTGCACAGTCTTTATAACGTTAATGGTGCTTGGAGTGTAAAGTACATGGCAGTGAGCCTTTGATTAGCCCTGAAAGCAAAGCCTCAGCGCTGATTGTACAATCCACTTGAAACACCATTAGCAGACATTGACGCGTCGCATTGATAAAGGCATAACGAGCCTGTAGGCATTTTTACATCCATGAGAACAAACAGCAGCACGCAACATCCCACAGAATTTAAAGAGTTTATTCGTATTATTGGCCGCGGCCAACGCGCTGGTGGCACCCTAAGTCAGGCGCAAGCGTACCAAGCCATGAAAATGCTGATCAATGATGAGATCACGCCTGAGCAAAAAGGCGCTTTTTTGATGCTACTGCGGGTACGTGAAGAAACTGCAGAAGAATTGGCCGGTTTCATTCAAGCCTTTCGTGAAGTGAATGACCGACAGATAGCGGCCCTGCCGATTGATATTGATTTAGGTTGCTATGCGGGGAAGCGCCGACACTTACCTTGGTTTTTGCTAGCGGTCATTGCCCTAGGCCAGCAAGGTAAAAAAGTGTTTTTACACGGTACCCATGAGCCAGATTCAAACCGGTTATATTTGAAAGATGTATTACCCCAGCTAGGGATTGAGCCGGCCAGAAATGCTGTTCATGCGGGTGAGCAACTTGAAGCATTGGGTTTTAGTTATATGGACTTAGCCGATATAAATCCCAAGCTCGATGACATGATCCAATTACGCGGCCAGTTTGGGCTGCGTTCATGTGCTAATACGCTTGCTCGTATGTTAAATGCCAGTCAAGCCCCCTGTAGCCTTCAAGGCGTCTTTCACCGAGGGGTAGACATTAAGCATAGTCACTGTGCCAAGCTAGTGTATGAGCAAAATCCGACTGTTCTAACCAGCATCATGTGTTTTCGCGGTGAAGGAGGGGAAGTGGAGTACAACCCTGAGCGCGAGGTAACCTTACATCTTTGTCAATCTGGACGAGAAACCACCGTAGAGGTTCCGGCATTTTTGTCTCAGTGGGTGACTAAGCCGAAAACACTGGACGTGAAACAGTTAGTAGAGGTGTGGCAAGGCAGCAATGACAATGCATATGGCACTCAAGCTATTTTGGGTAGCTTGAGCTTAATGTTGATACTCACTGAGAATCTCAGTCTTGAAGATGCTAAACATCGCGCGGAGCAATGCTGGCAAGGGCGTAACAAAAAGTGGTCGTTTACCCTGCCTGTTAAAAATGACACGGCTAGTTATCAAACTGCGGGGACACATAAAGCGCACTGAGCTTATGTGCCGCTCGAAATGAACAAGTGAGGGATAAGAGCTGATTCGATGCCCTCACATCCACCATCATCCTATTCATTTACATGCGCAATTTACTCTGCATGATCCCATTAGCGATAGGCTCAGAAATGCTCTGGGCAGCACGTTTTGCCATACATTTGAAAGTGCCTTGTACGTCGAGGCACTTAGCCCTAGTGCAACCTACATTACTTCAGTAGTGACAGGAAAGACTTCGAGTAATTTATTGCTCGTTCATTTTTTGTGCAAGCCATTGCACTTTGATGGTGCGCCTGCCCATTTTCGTACGTGCAATCTCATTTTAGATCAAAATTCATCATCTAACTAATTGATAGTATTGATTTTTTATCTTGGCGCAAGCTTTGCACACAGTTATTGACTTAGGTCAGCATGTAACTCATTCAGGAATCTCCGTTGATATCTACAGCAAAAAGCCAAACGCGAATATCGCATCACGAGCAGCTGAACATCTTGTTGATAGATGAGAATGTTCAGCGCGCTGAGTCCATCGTGACGGCGCTTGGAAACTCCCGTTACAAGGTCAGCCATCTGGCCTGTTCTCAGGCTGGGCTTTTGAAGCAGGTAGACGAAATTCAGCCTGACATCATAGTGATTGATATCGAGTCTCCGAATCGCGATATGTTAGAAAGCTTACACACAATTTCTCACTATAACCCTAAACCTGTGGTGATGTTTTCATCACAGCAAGACACAGAAACGATTAATCTATCGGTGCAGTCTGGCGTGAGTGCCTACGTGGTTGGAGACATAGATCCCGAGCGTGTTAAACCGATTTTGGATGCCGCAGTGGCTCGGTTTAAAGCCTTTCACAAACTTAAAGATGAATTGAACGATACCAAGCATCAACTTGAATCGCGCAAAAGCATCGATTTAGCAAAACGTTTATTGATGAAGACAAATAAAATGAGTGAAGAGCAGGCATTCCATAGTATGCGCAAAACCGCTATGGACACAGGCCAGAAGCTCGAAGATGTAGCCAAGACAATCGTTTCCATGCTGCGCTCATTTGAAAAAGGTAATGAAAATGATTAAACCAGAACAACCAAATATTACGCTTGGGTTTATCCCGCTCACCGATTCCGCGCCCCTTGTTGTCGCCAAAGAGCTAGGCTTTTTCGAACAATGGGGCCTTAGCGTAACGTTGCAAAAACAAAACTCATGGGCCACTCTCAGGGACAAGCTCCATGCAGGTGTGTTAGACGCGGCACAAATGCTGGCGCCTATGCCAATTGCCAGCGCATTAGGGCTTGGGGCGCCGCCAGCAAATGTGATCACGCCTTTAGTACTCAGTTTAAATGGCAATGCCATCACCCTTTCAGAAAGTTTGTTGCAAGAAATACTCAAAGAAAATGATCTAACCAATGTCACGCTACCGATGGCAGGCTACTTATTACAACACGTGGTCGAGAAACGTAAGCGTCAGGGGTTATCTAAACTGAAATTCGCTACGGTTTTTCCATATAGCTGTCATTACTACCAGCTAAGAGATTGGCTTAAAGCGGCAAAAGTAAGTTTAGACGACGTTGAAATGTTAGTTGTGCCACCTGTCAGCATGGTTGAATGTTTGAAAAACGGTGATATTGATGGCTTTTGTGTCGGCGGCCCATGGAACGCCAAAGCGGTTCGCGCAGGCATCGGCATGACGGCGCTAACGTCGTTCGATATCTGGCAAGACTCACCTGAGAAGGTATTGGGCCTGCTAGATAGTTTCAACAAAAAACATCCTAATACGGTATTAGCGTTATGTGCAGCCCTTAAGCAAGCCTGTGCTTGGCTCGAATCTGTGCCCAATCGTTTTGAAGCCGCTAGATTACTTTGCCGACAAGAATACTTAAATGCTGAACTTGATGTAATAGCACCGTCATTGCTCGGTAGTTGTTTAACGCACAAGTCGCTGCCGCCGCGCAGCATTCCTTCTTACAATCAATTTTCTGTAAGCAATAATGGTTGCATTAACCAGCCTGAGTTGGTGCGCGGAGAGTGGTTAATAAAGCATATGGTCAGTGCTGGGCAAATACCGCCACATGTGACAATACCGCTTGACTTGGTCGCTAAGGTCTTTAGGCCTGATATTTACCAAAAAATGCGTTTGCTGATTGAAGATCAAGGCGTGCAGTTTTATCGCCGCTCAGGTTAGTAAGTTCTAATAAATAGAACTAAATTCGCTAAATAATGCAATTTTCATTCGCTTAAATAACCATATACTGCATTCAAATCAGTCAGCAATGGGAGTTTTAAATGAAAAACGTATTAGTGCTAAATGCCAGCTTACAAGGCGAGAACGGCAACTCAAGTCAATTGACGAGTGAGTTTGTGACACAACTACAGCAAACTGAAAGTATCAAGGTGGAAAAGGTTGATTTAAACACCTTGAATCTGCCGCATTTAAGCGCTCAAGAGATGCAAACGTGGAGCATGCTCAGCGACAATATGACCAATGATCAAGCTGCTCTTGCTGCTTATTCAAACGACTTATTGGCACAGTTAGAGCGCAGCGACGTCATAGTGGTGGGCATGCCCATGTACAACTTTACCATTCCGTCTACGTTTAAAGCGTGGATTGACCGAGTCGCAAGAGCAGGGCGTACGTTTAGTTACACCTCAGAAGGCCCTAAAGGTCATCTACAAGGCAAAACAGTGTATATCTTCGCTGCGCGGGGCGGTATTTATCAAGGCACTGATAACGATACGCAGACGCCTTACTTAAAACTTGTCTTTGGTCTTATGGGGATAACAGATGTGAACTTTGTTTATCTTGAAGGACTGAATATGGGAGAAGAGTATGCGCAAACATCATGGCAACAAGCCCGAGAAAGTCTGACAACGCTGCTACCTGCAACCGTTTAAACGTTTAATAGCTAAAAAAGCCCGAGTAAATCGGGCTTTTTAACATGTAGTAAAGGGTGTTTATCGTTTTAAGGTGTTTTCAATGGTTTCAATAAATGCTGGATCTGTCGGCTTGGTTGACGAGGCGTAAGCGTTGACCAAATTGCCGTTTTTATCCATCAAGTATTTATAGAAGTTCCACTTAACGGTCGTGCCGGACTTCTTCGCCAGCATACGATAGAGTTGGTCAGCATCACGCCCGCGCACAGGCATGGCTTCGAACATAGGAAATTCGACACCGTATGTGAGCTCGCAAAGCTCAGCTGTTTTGCTTTCATCTTTGTCTTCTTGATTGAAATCATGTGACGGAAAGCCCAAAACCACCAAACCTTGATCTTTGTATTTACTGTATAGCGCCTCTAAGCCCTTAAATTGCGGGGTAAAACCACAGTAACTCGCGGTGTTAACGAAGAGTACCGTTTTGCCTGCATAGGTTTCACACAGATTGACCGTGTCTTGGGAGTTGAGTTTACGCTTAACAAACTTTAATAAATCAGGGCATTGTGCACTGTAAGCCATGTTACAAAAGAACATTAGGCAGGTAATAGCAAGTAACTTCTTCATGGAGACCTCGAGTGTTTTCTACATAGTCAGCATATCTAGTACGTTTGGTTTACTTATTATCATGTCTATTATAGCGCTGACTATTTTGTAAGTGTGTCTGTATAGCAGTTTAATTTGATTGATTTTGCGTTTAAAGTAAATTGTTATTCAAAAAAATTAAAAAAATTCGCAGGAAAAACAATAATGTATAAATTTTCTAAAACACTGCTGGTGGTATTAATTTCTACCAGCGTGTTCGCTTGCAGTGCCACCTACACGACAGATACACAGCCAATCAGTAATAAAAATGATGCTCAAGCCCCCATCGCTAACAGAGCGTTGACCGAGCCGTCGCCAAGTACGATTGCGAGTAAACACAGTATTACGGGTGACAATACTCTTAGCCTTGAACAGATTATGGCTGACCCAGATTGGATAGGCAGGCAACCATTAAGCAGCTATTGGGGGGATGACAGCCAATCGGTTTTTTATACCCGTAAAGAGCAAGGCTCACCAGTGACGCACTTGTGGCGGGTTCAGGGCAGCACTTTGTCGCAAGGTACGAGTCCCGATGACGCGAAAAAAGTTGAATTAGCACAATTGCACAAGGTTAGCGATGGCGATCGTGTTACTAATCCACAAGGCACCTATTCTGCTTGGGTATTTGAGGGCAATATTTTTATTAAATCCCTCAGCGGCAGCGAGCAACATCAGGTCCGCCAATTAACCCAAGACGGAGATGGCCCACGGCAGATCCAATTTTTAAACGATGGGCGCCTTGCTTACCAGCGAGGCAACAACTTGATCAGCTTAGATCCCAGCAATGGGTTCTCGCAAAAGCTAGCCACTTGGCAGTTCAGCGAAGCCCCAATCGCCAACGAAAAACCAGCTGATTACATCGCCGAGCAGCAAATTGCGTTAATTGATTATGTGGCTAAAAAGCGCAGCGAGCGACAAGCTAAGTTTGCGCAGCAAGCTGCACTTGCAAAGCACAACAGCACCTTGGCACCAGAGGCTTTTTATTTCAGCGACGGGGATGAACTCGTGTCGGCTAGCGTGTCCCCCAATGGGAAATGGGCATTGTTAGCGACGACGGCTACGCAAAAAACACGTAGCGACAATGACTTGATGCCTGCTTACATCGGTGAAGACGGGCGCATTGAGCGCAAAGAAGTTCGCCAACGTGTTGCAGATGCCAAACCCGTTAATCATCAACTGTGGTTACTAGACTTAACAAATCACAAAAAACATGCCCTGAGCTACCAAAACTTGCCTGGCTACAACGAAGACGTGCTAGCTGAGGTTAAAAAGGAGAATGCGAACGCTGCAGGCAAACGCTATCAAAGCAACCGCTTGCCACGTGATATTGTACTGATGAGTGATTGGTCGTGGACCCAAGGCGCTATTCAATGGCATGAAAGTGGCGAACAGGTCGCCATTATGGTTGAAGCGTGGGACAACAAAGACCGGTGGCTTGCGACTGTCGATTTGAAGAAGCATAGCTTAGTTAATCAAGAGCGTTTACACGATGAGGCATGGATTAACTATCGCTTTAATAGCTTCGGGTGGCTGCACCATACTGAACAATTGTATTATCTGTCTGAAAAGTCGGGCTATGCGCATTTGTATGTCAAGCCACTAAACGCAAACGCAACAGCATTGACCTCAGGGCGTTTCGAAGTCAATGACCTGACCCTCACAAAAAACGACGAGTATCTTTATTACAAAGCCAATCAGAAGCACCCAGGCATTTATGAAATCTACCGTGTTGACATAGGTAGCGGGAAAATCGAAGCCTTGACTGACTTAAATGGCATGACTGATTACCAACTCAGCCCTGATGAAAGCAAACTTTTACTGACTCATTCAACGCTGACAATGCCGCCTGAACTGTACGTTCAAAACGCCGCACCTGGCGCACCAATAACGCGTTTGACGCACACCATAAGCCAAGCGTTTTTGGCCATGGGATTTGCGGCACCGGATATTGTGCCGGTCAAATCCAGCCATACTACTCAGCCAATCTTTTCACGGGTGTATCAACCGGCAGGAAATGCGAATAACGAGGGCGAAAAACGCCGAGCAGTGATTTTTAACCATGGGGCAGGATACTTGCAGAATTCGCACTTAGGTTGGTCAGGTTATTTTCGTGAATTTATGTTCCATAACATGTTGGCCCAACAAGGCTATGTGGTAATGGACATGGACTATCGCGCCTCAGCAGGCTATGGGCGAGACTGGCGTACAGCGATTTATCGCCATATGGGTAAACCAGAGATTGATGATCTACGCGATGGCATTAATTGGTTAGTAGAAAACGCTAATGTGGATCGTGAACGCATCGGCACATATGGGGGCTCTTACGGTGGGTTTATGACTTTTATGGCGCTCTTTACTCAGCCAGACTTGTTTCAATCTGGTGCCGCCCTTCGTCCAGTCACTGACTGGGCTCATTATAATCATGGTTACACCTCAAACATATTGAACATGCCAAACGTGGACCCTATTGCCTATGAGCGCAGCTCACCGCTGTACTTCGCAGAAGGCTTAGAAAAGCCATTGCTGATCAATGCGCCTATGGTGGACTCAAATGTGTTTTTTCAAGACACGGTGCGTCTGGTACAACGTTTAATCGAACTTGAAAAACAAGATTTTGAAACAGCGATTTATCCCGTGGAATCACATGGTTTCGTGCAACCTAGCTCATGGCTTGACGAATATCGCCGCATCTACAAGTTGTTTGAAACGACGTTGTAACACTGTAGCTTACGCCTTTACCTAGAGTGGTTATCTCAAAGCCCAGCACGACTGTCTGGGCTTTTTACTTTTAGGCAGACTGATAATCTGCTTGCCTTACACGGGCTTTCTGGTAATTTCGATGCCAAATTTATTTGATGGTTTGCCTGTGTCGAACAGTAAAACCGATTATCAGAGCCCATTAGCAGAACTAAACGTCAGAGAAAAAACATGCCAAAAGCCAGTGAAGTAAAAAAGAACGCCGCCATTGAACATAACGACAAAGTCTATGTGGTTAAAGATATCAATAAATTAACCCCAAGCGGCCGCGCCGGCGCGAGCCTTTACCGTATGCGTTTGTACGAAGTAACCACTGGCGCAAAAGCAGACGAGAGCTTTAAAGCCGATGAAATGATCAAAACCGCTGATTTTGTGCGCCAACCGGTGACTTTCTCTTATATTGATGGCGATGAGTACGTGTTCATAAATTCGGAAGATTACACGCCTTACAACATCAATAAAGAAACCATTGAAGAAGAGTTATTATTCATTGCCGAAGACACTACAGGGTTGCAAGTGATGATAGTGAACGGCTCTGCTGTGGGCATAGAGCTTCCACCCAATGTAGAGTTGGTGATCACCGAGACTGACCCTTCCATTAAAGGTGCCTCAGCCAGTGCTCGGACCAAGCCTGCTACGCTAAGCACAGGCTTAACGGTGCAAGTGCCTGAGTATATCTCAAGTGGTGAGCGCATTAAGATTAGCACCAGCGAGCATAAATTTGTCAGCCGCGCTGACAAGTAACCCGCTTATAAATTCAGTTGTGAGAAAGCCCGTTGAACATATGTTCAGTGGGCTTTTTATCGAAAAATAAGCACCAAGCTCGACTCACAGCTTAGCGGTATTTTTTAGGCCATAAAACAGCTACTCTTTCGGTGCAAACGCGGCAAACACTTCTTCACCCGTCATCATTTTAGTTTGATTCGCAAAGTCGTAATAGTTGGGCTTTTCATCACTGAAAATTTGGCAATGAAACTCAACTTTGACTCCCTCTGGTATGTCGAATAAGCCCACTGGCATGATGTATTGTTGGTTTTCTTTTAAGCGGTAAAAAAGGTGGCTACCGCAGTGGCGGCAAAACCCGCGTTGTGCCCATTCGGATGAGTCAAACACGCTAACGTCATCCTCAGAGGTTAGCGTGACGTGTGTGCCGCAATCAATGCCCAACAGCGGGCCGCCGCCCCAAGCACGACATGACGAACAGTGACAGGCTTCCATATGAGGTTTGACATCACTTACTGCTATTTTTATTGCCTTGCATAGGCAATGTCCCGTTAGGTTTATCGCTTGGCTCATGTACGTTCCTTATGCTATTTCCTAGTGCAATACTTTAATGGGCACTGCGAATGAAACCACAAGCTTAGCCGTTTTTTTGCTGTTTGATAAGTGAACAAATAATGACTAAGAGACCACAAAAAGCCCCAAATAAATGTGCATCAATGGCTACGTTTGCATCAATAAGCTCGGCGATGCTCCCACTTGGGCCTGCGATTTGTTCGTTTGCTATTTTTGCCCATACTCCGACCATTAAGATCCAGCCGCTAGTGACGCCGTACTTGATATCCTGATAGGCGCCCCACACAAAAACACCGTGTAAAATGCCTGATAGCCCGACATACCATTGCATTTCTGGTTCAAAATAATAAATCCCCGCACTGACGCCGAGCGAAAACAACCCCAACATTAGCAAGTAATGAGCGGTGTGATAATACTGACCGTGGAGTGACCAGAGCAAAACCACGGCCGCCAGATTGAGCAGGAGGTGATTAAAATTGGTGTGTAAAAAGTTACCCGTTAGTGCCCGCCACCATTGACCTTGGTTTATGGACTCACGGTCGAATGCTAACCAGGTGCTACTGGAAGGCTCAGCGATAAAAAGCATGGTCGCGATGACACAAATTATGATTGGCCCAAGGGAGTGGGGCAAAGCGTAGGGTAGTCGTAACATCAAGGACTCTCAACTGGGGTTTAAGTAAATAGGCATTTTCGTTCGGCACAAGTGCGACATCTTACTCACAAGCGCTAAGCAAGTCATGGTAGGTCGACGTCTTTGACTAATTCGTTTGCTGTCGCATTAAATAATTCTTCGCAGTACTTCAATAAAACCAGAACGGCTCTAGCCCTATCTTGTTTCACATGTCTAGCAAATTAGGGGACGACAGCGCAAATATTGTCAAGCCCATTTTAATTGGCGTATCCTAAATAGCGATGATCATCTTGGCAAATAATGAAAACTTTCCGCTCAAGCAGTGGCTTACACCGACAGTGTGAGGCTTATGATGACTATCACCCGTTACAAAGAATGCCAATACTCATAAATAGGGAACCCGGAGCATGCAAGTAGACAAGTTAATGTCAGTAGAAGTGGTGAGTATCAATATGGACGATACGTTAGCTCACGTAAGGGTACTTTTTGAACATCATCGATTTCATCATTTGTTGGTAGTAGACAATGGCCAGTTAGTTGGCATTATTTCAGATCGCGATTTACTTAAAGCCATCAGCCCTGCTGTCGGTACGGCATCAGAGACAAGTAAAGACTTAGCTTATTTGAAAAAGCCTGCTCATCAGATCATGACTCGCGACCCTGTTTGTTTATCTCCAAAAAGTGGCTTGCTGGAGGCGATTAAAGCCTTCAATCGATACTCAATTTCTTGCTTACCTATCGTCAATATAAATAACAAGCCCATCGGGATCTTAAGTTGGCGTGATATTTTTAAATTTATTGAGCATAACCAGTTAGAGAAATCTCATCGCAAGCAATAATGTCATTATCAGTGAACTAGCGTGTCGTTAACGAGGCGCCTGGGCACGCGCGATTGCTCTTGCGTGACGTTCCTGTAATGGAAGTGATTTAAAAGGGCTGATATTACTCCCCCCAGTGTTGCCTTGGGGCAGGGCGCCCACTGCCGTTTTACCCACGGCACCTGCGATGCGCAATAACTGCCCAATACATTCTTTTTTATCTGCTTGGCGTTTTGCCCAAGCAAACATCAAACAATGAACTTTAGTATGCCAATACGTTGAATTCTGACCCAGCACATGAGCATGTTCCAGATGGGCGAATTCCTGTAAATAGTTGCCTTTACGCCGTGCGTCTAATGCTCGCGCCAATTCTTTTAGCACTACAAATCGAATGTTTTTTCTAAAGTTAGTTTTCATTTTGTGCTCATTATCTACTGGGCGGTCAATGCAAGGTTAGGATAAATGGGTAGTCTTATGCAAGAGATAGGTTTGGCAGTGATTAAATGCCATAAATGCTCTCAAGCTTTTATTCAGCGCCTGATGAAACGCATCGAGCTTACGTAAACTCGCTTCAAGCACTAAATGATGAATGTGCAAGACCTTGCCTTTTCGATCGACTTTACAATCCATTCTGGCAACGAGCCTGGTGTCCCATAAAATAGGTAGAGAAAAATAACCAAACTGCCTCTTGTGGGCAGGTACATAGCATTCTAATAAGTAGTCGAATGTAAACAGGGTTTGCATACGCTTACGTTGAATAAGCAAATTATCAAACGGCGACAAGATGTGCAGCTGACTGCGTTTTATAGGGGTATTAAGGGCGTCTAGCTGGCTGTGCAACGCATAATAGCGGAGACCTGCTACATCAAGCTCAATGAGTTCGCCCGCTTCTAACATGGTATTTATAGTTTGTTTTATTCCCGTCTTGGTATGCTTGCGCAAATAGGCTATTTCGCTCGCTTGTCCTAGCCCGTTTGCGCGTAAAAATCGGGTTATCAAAAAACGCCAATAGTCTTGTTCGCTGGGGGGATGTACATCCACATCGCTGGGTAAAACCCGTTCGGTTAACTCATATACTTTATGAAAATTAACCCGCTCTTTTATCATCAAATCCCCTTGCATAAACAAGTACTCTAACGCTTGTTTGGCAGGTTTGCTCTCCCAGTCTTTTGGCTTTGATTTGAACGCCGTACTTGGACTCTCGAAATCTTTAGCCATCAAAGGCCCTTCAGCGTGAATGCGCCTGAGCACTTGAGCCATTAATTTAGGATTTCTGGGATACCAATGATCAAGCGTACCGTTTGCCAGCGCATTTTTGCGCAGCAAGCTGTAGCGGTAATCTTTCATAGGAAGGTACGCAGCCGCATGGGACCAATACTCGAATGCCTGCTTGTTGGCAATCAGTTGTGTTAGATGGTCACAATGGTAACGGGGATTTCGATTCCATAACGTATGATGGTGGGCGCGCACAACAGCGCTAATGGTATCAATTTGTACATACCCCAGGGCTTCTAGGGCATGTAAAGAATGGGTTAGCGGATCGCCAGAGCGGCTTTTACTTGGCAGGCCTTGGGCGTGCAATACAAGTTTACGCCCTTGCTGCAACGAAATAGACTCAAGCATATTTTATACATCTGAGTAAATTGTCGATGATAGAAGTCACTTACCGATTAAATGGCTCAGCAGTAAGCAAAGCAGGAGAATCGGTGCAAGCACATGCACATCATTCGACACTGACTTCGTCTACCTTCCATGCTTTTTTGATGCGAACAAGTTTTACCGTGCGCAAATCTTTAACAATCTCACCATTAAGTGTGCCTTCAAAGAACAAGGCTACGCTGGCTTCTTTTGCAAACTCGTTGCGCCCTGCATTGGTTGCGTTGGGCTTAATTTCAACTTTGTCGTATGCCATATTGAGTACGTGGCGCTGAACGTTGCGATTAATACGATAAGACTTCATTAATCGAGCCAGTTTAGGGCTAGCAAAATCAAGCGCGCCATCTATATTGTCATCCTCATAGATATGGCTGAAAAACTGCACTGCAGCGTATTCGGGTATATTGGTGTCCATCATGCCGTATTTACCAGCCCCCGTTTTAGTGGTGTCGTCACAGGCGCTAAGTGCAAAAAAGCTGAGTAGCAGGGCGATGAAAGAGAATGAACGTGATAAATGCATAAATGTTCTACATGTTGAAAATAACAATGTTGAGTGTACCTGCGATATCTAGAAAGTAAAAGGGAGGCAAAAATGCCTCCCTTTTACTTTCTTCTAAGCGCTGAGTTTACGCAGTATAGCTTGAGCCTATTGTACTTCTTCGGTATCACCAAATTCGCCCGCGAAAAGTGGGCTACTCAAGTAACGCTCAGCGGCGCTTGCGAGTAATACAACGATAACTTTGTCGGCGTTTTCTGGTTTTTCTGCCCAGCGTTTGGCCGCTGCGACTGCGGCGCCTGAGGAAATCCCCACTAAAATACCTTCCTCTTTCATCAATCGATGCGCCATCTCCATACTTTCTTCGTTGGTTACCTGCTCAACGGCGTCGATAATATCCAAGTCAAGGTTGCCAGGAATAAAACCCGCGCCAATGCCTTGAATTTTATGCGGGCCTGGAGTTAATGGCTCACCAGCTTTCGCTTGGGTGATAACGGGAGAATCAGTTGGCTCAACCGCAACAGAGGTAATGGCTTTACCTTGGGTATTTTTAAGGTAACGGCTTACACCCGTAATGGTACCGCCTGTGCCAACACCTGCTACGAAGATATCGATTTTTCCGTCAGTGTCGTTCCAAATCTCTGGGCCTGTGGTTTTTTCATGAATTTCGGGGTTCGCTGGGTTTTCAAACTGTTGTAACGGTACATACTTGCCCGGCGCTGACGCAATAAGCTCTTCAGTAGCAGCAATTGCACCTTTCATGCCTTTAGCAGCTTCGGTTAGTACGAGATTCGCCCCCAGTGCTTTTAGCAACTTACGACGTTCAAGGCTCATAGAGCTTGGCATGGTTAAGGTAATTTTGTAGCCACGAGCAGCCGCTACAAATGCCAATGCGATCCCAGTATTACCACTGGTTGCTTCAATCAATTCTTTGTCTTTGGTTAATATTCCGCGTTTTTCAGCGTCCCAAATCATGTTGGCGCCAATGCGACATTTTACGCTGAAGCTCGGATTGCGGGATTCGATTTTTGCATAGACGTTACCACCAGTAACACGGTTTAATTTAACCAGCGGGGTTTTACCGATAGCGAGGGAATTGTCGTCATAAACTTGCATAAATTTTCCTTTCTGGGGTCTGGGTAGTGCCTAATTTGTTACGTCTGTCGTTAAGCTGACATAAGTTTATACTTATTCGTTAATGGCACTTTCTGTCTGAGAATTTTAAACTGTGTCGCGCCTTAGGTTTTGCTAACACCTAGGGCCAAGTTACTTAGATTAAGGCGAAGTGACCAAATTCAAAGTGCTTTTTAGCTATATCTTATGGAAATAGTTAACTCTAAGCATTATTCATTGGTAATTGACCTGCGCTCACGCTTAACTATTGCATAAATAAAGTTGCGTAAGTAATGACACTCGTCTTTGTAGGCAGTTCAAATCGGGCGTAATTCCCCTAATAAATAATGTATCTATGGCTTTACTGCTTCTAAAAGCAGTGGTCAATTAACCCAACGAATAAACCGAGGTATTGATGTCTTTTAATGGAACGAGTAACTATATTGCTAGCGATGAGCTAAAACTGGCAGTGAATGCGGCGATCACATTAGAGCGCCCATTATTGATTAAGGGAGAACCAGGAACAGGCAAAACCATGCTAGCAGAGGAGCTCGCGGCAAGTTTAGGCACTGAGTTGATTCAATGGCATATCAAGTCGACCACTAAAGCACAACAGGGATTATACGAATATGATGCCGTGTCCCGATTGCGTGATTCTCAACTCGGTGATGACAAAGTACACGACATTAAAAATTACATCGTTAAAGGCAAGCTGTGGCACGCCTTTGAAAACACCAACCGACCCGTACTACTGATTGATGAGATTGATAAAGCCGATATCGAGTTTCCCAACGATTTACTGCAAGAACTGGATAAGATGGAGTTCTTTGTTTACGAGACACGCGAAACGATAAAAGCGGCGCAACGCCCGATCGTGATCATTACCTCTAATAATGAAAAAGAACTGCCTGATGCATTTTTGCGTCGTTGTTTCTTTCATTACATTCAGTTTCCAGATCAAGAAGAAATGCGCCGCATGGTGGATGTTCACTTCCCTGACATCAAAAAAGACCTGCTGAGCCAAGCGCTAGAGTCATTTTTTAACTTACGTGATATTCCGGGTTTAAAGAAAAAGCCATCTACCTCTGAGTTGATCGATTGGTTGAAACTACTCGTGGCAGAAGATATTTCTCCTGAGGCCCTAAAAGACAAAGACAGCAAAAAGTTCATCCCTCCTCTTTACGGTGCATTGCTTAAAAATGAGCAAGATATTCATCTTTTTGAAAAACTGGTATTTATGGCGCGCCGCTAATGTTGGTTGATTTCTTTTTTAAGCTAAGAGAGTACAAGCTCAAAACCAGCTTAAGTGAACTCATGGACTTATTGCGTGCTTTACAAGCTGGCGTGGTGTTTGCCGATATTGAAGCATTTTATTATTTGGCCCGCTTGTGTTTAGTCAAAGATGAAAGCCAATATGACAAATTCGATAAAGCCTTCGCAGATTACTTTGAAGGTGTGCAGCAAATCGACTTATTCGGCAAAGACATTCCAGAAGAATGGTTACGTAAAGAAATTGAGCGTCATTTTAGTGAAGAAGAAAAGGCTAAAATCAAAGCCCTTGGTGGCTTAGACGAGTTGATGAAAACCCTAAAAGAACGCCTTGCTGAACAAGAGAAACGCCATCAAGGTGGCAATAAATGGATTGGCACTGGTGGCACATCACCTTTTGGGGCAAATGGCTACAATCCTGAAGGTGTGCGGATAGGGCAAGACAAAAATCGTAATTTTTCGGCAGCCAAGGTTTGGGATAAGCGTGAGTTCAAAGACTTAGCAGGCAATGTTGAACTGGGCACTAGGAACATAAAGGTTGCCTTGCGTAAGCTACGTAAATTTGCCAGAAGTGGCACCAGCGAAGAGCTAGATATGCCTCACACCATAGAGGGCACAGCTAAAAACGCAGGCTTGCTTGATATTCAAATGATGCCTATCCGGCGCAATGCCATCAAGGTGTTGATGTTTTTTGACGTGGGGGGCTCAATGGACGCCCACATTAAAGAGTGTGAAGAGTTATTCTCGGCGGCGCACACGGAATTTAAGTATTTAGAGTATTTCTATTTTCATAACTGCGTGTACGAGGGCGTGTGGAAAGACAACAAACGCCGGGGCAAGGAAACCATGTCAGTGTTTGATGTTATTCACAAATATGGCGCTGACTACAAAGTGATTTTCGTCGGTGATGCCACCATGGGCCCTTACGAAATTACCTATCCTGGTGGCAGTGTAGAGCACTGGAACGAAGAGCCTGGTGCCCTTTGGATGCAACGTATTTTGGAGCATTTCAAACATGGTATTTGGTTAAATCCGCAGCCTCAACAATATTGGAATTACTATGCCTCTATCGGTATCATGCAGGACATTATGGAACAGCGCATGTATCCCTTGACGATCGACGGCTTAGGGGAGGCAATAAAAGCGCTACACAAGAAATAAAAAAGGTGGGCGCGTGAGCGAACCAACACAATCAGCTACACAAGACGCGCCCGTAAATCCCGCTCATTTAACCCAAAAAGAAACACGCAATATGGTCACGCCCTATGCGTTTCATGTTTCTAAGTCCCTTTTCGGTACGCCCCTAGCGCGCCCTATCAAACGCGCGTTTGCACTGCTGATAGATGCCGCACTTATTGGCTTATTAAGTCAGGCAAGTAACATTTTGCTGGCACTTATTGCCGCTGTGACCTTTTTTCGTGCGGGAAATCGCTTAAAGAAGAAAAAACGCTTTAATGTCGCGCGAATTTCGCTGCGATTTGTCACGGCCATATTACTGTTTTTAATTGCTGCACAAAGTATTGAGTTCGTGCAGGAAGTAATAGAAACCCCAGACGAAAATAAAAAAATACGCTCAGAATTAACCGAAGACGATGTACTCGGCGATGTAGAGTTGGACAAGGTCGAAAATTTAGCTTTGATAGGATTAACCGCGAAATATCTATTTGAAACCAAAAGCGTGGCTAAAGACATCGAATACGGTAAGTGCATTGAGCCGTTAGTTTGCTGGACGACTGTAGGTGAAAAACTCGCGACGGATTTAGCGACTATGCCCATAGATAAAAAGGTTGCTGAAAATCTATTTAGTGGGTATCGCGATGCAGTCAGTGACGATTTATCTCCTCAGCAAAAAAGCCAGCTAGAGGTTGCCATGACACAAACGTATGAGCGCATGTATAGCAAAAGCGACCTTTCGCAAAGCGATACAAAACAAAGCGAAATTGATCAAAGTGAGGTGAACAATATTGACTTTGAAAACGCCGTTAAAGCACGTACTGAAGGTGAGGCTCTCCCTGATAACCTTGATACTAACGATGAAAGTAAAAAAGCTGGCCAAAGCGCTGAACAAAAAGAAAACGCCCAATCTTTTTTTGACACCTTGAGCGAAATAGAGGGCCCACGTGCACAGGGCTCATCGCCACCGAGTCTTTTAGCTTGGGTACAAGGAATAGCTGCCGATCTTGGCCTTGGGTTTGGCTGGGCGGCCTTTTATTTTAGTATTTTCACTGCTTGGTGGCACGGTCAAACGCCAGGTAAACGTGTGCTGGGTATTCAGGTCATTAAGCTGGATGGTAGTAGTTTGAATTTATGGGAAAGCTTTGGCCGCTATGGTGGTTATGGCGCAGGGATCGCGACAGGGCTCTTGGGATTTTTACAAATTTACTGGGATCCTAACCGCCAAGCAATCCAAGACAAAATTTCTGAAACGCTAGTGATCGACTTACGCAACGAGCGAGTGGAGTTTGTGCATCCTCATACCGTACCCGAGCAATCATCGGTTAAATCGACATCAAATAAATCAACTGACAACGAGTAGTTAAGTGGCAAATAGATTAAATCAATTGTTAAAGCTGTGGCTTAGCAATAAAGATACGCAAAAGTGGGTGTTAGCCACCATCATAGAAACTGACGGCTCTTCCTATCGAAAAGCCGGTGCGATGATGATGATCAACGATTTAGGGCAATATTTTGGCTTGCTAAGTGGCGGCTGTTTAGAATCCGATATTATGTTACAAGCGCGTCGTTGTTGGGATTCTGGGCGCAATCGTATCGTCGAATATGATATGCGAGAAGAAGAAGACCTGGCGTGGAAACTGGGCATTGGCTGTGGTGGTATGGTGCGCATATTGTTGCAACCAGTGGATGAGGCGAATCAGTATTTGCAGCTTGATTCGTTGTACGCACTATTAGAAAACAATCAAACTGCTGAATATTGCCAAGTCATTAACGAGCAAGCCCCGCTTAATACGTTAGAGCAACTCACGTCAAAGCAACTCACGTCAAAGCAACTCACGTCAAAGCAAGTTACGCCAGAGGAAGCTGCGCCAGAACAAGCAAAGTCAATTGAAGGGGCTTTAAAAAAGGCTGACACCGACCGGAAGACTGAAACGCAGCAGGGGGTTTTCAAACAATACCTCAAACCCGCGCCTCATTTAGCCGTATTTGGTGGCGGTGTAGACGCTCGCCCAGTGGTGGCTATAGCGACGCAACTTGGATGGCAAGTCACCTTGGTCGACCCACGCACCAGTTACGCAAGAAACGGCCATTTCGATAACAGTGTCAACGTGGTGCGCGAGGCCATTGAGTCGCTTGAGCAAAGTCGATGGTTACAGCAAATCGATATGGCCATCATTATGACCCACAATATTAAATTAGATGCCCAATCGTTAGCACTAGTGCAGAAAAGCAGTGCAAAGTATGTGGGTATGCTTGGTCCGATTCATCGGACTGATAGGGTGCTTGATTTGATCCCCACCACCCGCGAACAGCTCGTTAAACCCTTGGCTAATCCGGTTGGCTTACGCCTAGGCGGAGAGCTACCTGAATCCATTGCTTTATCTATGCTATCTGAGGCCCACGCCTTTATTGAGCAGCAAAATGGGTTATCGATCAGCGGTATTCTTCCTCAATGAACGCTTCCTTAATAAACGCTTCCTCAATGAACGAAACTCATGGTAAAGCGCCTTCAATAGCGGCGCTCATGTTGGCCGCTGGGCAAAGTAAGCGCTTTAATGGCATCAAGCAATTGGCTGATGTGAATGGCAAGCCCATGTTGCATCATACCCTTGATAATCTGACATCCAACGGGACTTTGCTTGAAAAGTTGACTGAATTGAATGTCGTTTTAGGGGCTAACGCCGCAGATATTGTTTCAGTGGTACCTGCTTATGCAACATCCCATATATTTAATCATTGGCAAAAAGGAATGGGAGCGACACTGGCGTTTGGCGTGCAAAAAGTAAACCGCGAGTCATCCCATTTATTGGTGACTTTAGCTGATCAGGTCGCTTTAACGCGTGAGCATATAGCCACAATGTTGCATCATTGTATTGCTTCGCCCGAAAAGATCATTGCCGCTAGATATAAGGGTGTACTGGGTGCGCCGGTTGTTTTTCCTCGCCGTTACTTCGCGCAACTAATGGCATTAAACGCCGACGCTGGGGCACGTAAAATACTGCAGCAACACCAATATGATGTGTTGGCAATAGACATGGCTGATGCACAGCATGACATAGATACACAAATTGACCTTGCTCACTGGCAAGAAACGCTAGCGAACAACAGCGCTCATTAGCAAAAGATAATCACCTAAATGGAGCATTAAATGATTCGTTTTAACCTAAACACTAAACCAGTAGAAATCGACGCCGACCCAAATATGCCTTTATTATGGGCGTTGCGTGACGTGTTAGGCATGACGGGCACCAAATTTGGCTGTGGCATGGCCCAGTGCGGTGCATGTACGGTACACCTTGATGGTCAACCTATACGGTCATGCGTCATGCCATTATCTGCTATCGCTGATAAAGACATTAGCACAATTGAAGGCTTGTCAGCGACCGGCGAACACCCGGTTCAACAAGCTTGGCTTGAGCACAATGTACCTCAATGTGGGTATTGTCAGTCGGGGCAAATCATGAGTGCTGTGGCGTTGTTAGAGGAACACCCAAATCCAGATGATGAAACGATCGATACCTATATGCAGGGAAATATTTGCCGCTGTGGTACGTACCCACGCATTAAAGCCGCCATTAAAACCGCTGCTAAAAATAAGCAAACTGCTTTCGATTACACTTTAGCTAAAGAAGTTGGAGGTCAGGCATGAGCGCTCGTAATGACATAAAATCAGTCAGTCGCCGAGACTTCTTACGCTATACCAGTGTTGCTGGCGGTGCTCTGGTTTTGGGCACGCTGCTGCCTAGCATAACGCCCGCTTGGGCTTCATCAAATGTTGAAAATACTGCAAATACGTTGAACTTGTTTGTCAGCATTGATAATGACGGCACCGTCAACATCGTTTGTCATCGTAGCGAAATGGGACAAGGTGTGCGCACGGGGATTCCACAGATAGTCGCTGATGAGTTATGCGCTGATTGGTCAAAAGTGAATGTGGTGCAAGGACTCGGTGACGAAGCATACGGCAGCCAAAACACCGATGGCTCTCGCTCAATTCGCCGCTTTTATACCACGATGCGCGAAATGGGCGCGACCGCCAGAACCATGCTTGAAAATGCTGCAGCTCAGACATGGGGCATTCCTGTTAGTGACGTTTTCGCCGAAAACGGTGCTGTAGTGCATAAAAGCTCAGGCAAGTCGTTGAGCTTTGGTGAGTTAGCACAGATGGCAAGCCAGCAAAGCGTTCCAGAGATAAAAGATTTAACGTTCAAATCGCCAAAAGACTTTACATTGATTGGCAAGCCAGTGACATCAGTTGACTTACCTAAAGTACTGACCGGAGACACGGTGTTTGGTCAGGATGTGCAATTGGACGGCATGCTTTACGCGAGCATTGAGCGTTGCCCAGTTGTCGGTGGGACGGTAAAAACATTCGATAAAGAAGCGTCGCGCGGCGTGGCAAATGTGGTTGACGTGATTGAAATGCCCGAGCAAAGTTTTCCAGTATTGTTTAAGAATTTGAATGGCGTTGCGGTATTGGCCAGTAATACTTGGTCAGCACTACAAGGTCGCAAGGCGATGAATGTCACCTGGGATTTAGGCGATAACCAAAGTCACGATTCAGATGCTTATTTAGCTGAACTTGAGAAGCGCATAGTCACCAAGGGCAAGTCAATTCGAAGTGTGGGTGATGCGTATCAAGCATTTGATACGGCAGAAACGAAACTTGAAGCAACTTACACTGTGCCTTATTTGGTGCATGCCCCCATGGAGCCACCTGCGGCCACCGCAGTGTTTAAAGATGGCCACTGTGAAGTGTGGGCATGTACCCAAACGCCGCAATCCACCCAGCAGAATGTTGCCGGTGCCCTAGGGATTGATAAGAGTAAGGTGAAAGTGAACGTTACTTTGTTGGGCGGAGGCTTTGGACGTAAATCTAAACCTGATTTTTCAGTAGAAGCAGCGGTATTGGCGCAGAAAACCGGTAAGCCAGTAAAAGTGGTGTGGAGCCGTGAAGATGATATTCGCCATGGCTATTATCATGCGATCAGTGCCCAACATTTCCAAGCTGGGCTAGATGAGGCCGGTAAAGTCACTAGTTGGGTTCAACGTACTGCGTTTCCAAGTATTAGTTGGACATTTACCGGCACCACTGACGAGCCGCAAACGGGGGAATTATCCCTTGGTTTTGGTGATCTTCCTTTTGCTATCGAAAACTTGTCTTGTGAAACTCATAAAGCGCCGGCCCATGTGCGTATTGGTTGGATACGTTCAGTGAGTAATATTCAACACGGCTTTGCGATTGGCTCGTTTGTGGATGAACTAGCGGCAAAATCTTCGATTAGCCCGCATCAGATGTGGCTAAACCTCATCGGGGATGATCGAATAGTTGATCCGAAAACCCAAGGGTTTGAATATGAGAATTATGGTGAGTCTTACGATAATTTTCCTATCGAAACGAAGCGCTTGAAGAATGTGTTAAACGAACTGATGGCGAAGTCGGGGGCGAATAACCCTACAGCCGACAATGAAGGCTGGGGAATAAGTGTTCATCGTAGCTTTGTATCTTATGTGGCGGTGGCCACTAAAGTGAAAGTAGCAAACGACAAAGTCTCCGTGCTTGAAATGCATTCTGTTATTGATGCGGGGAGGGTGATTAACCCTGACCGAGTAAAATCACAGCAAGAAGGGGCAATGATATTTGGTTTATCAATTGCCTTAATGGGGGAAGTTACGATAAAAGAAGGCGCAATTGAGCAGTCTAATTACCATGATTATACTGTACTTCGTATGCACCAGAGTCCAAAAATTGTGACCCACATTATTCAGTCAGACGCCGCGCCAGGTGGCGTGGGTGAGCCTGGCGTGCCGCCTGTGGCCGCTTCGGTAACCAATGCGATTTATCAGGCTTCTGGTAAGCGCATTCGCGCTTTACCCGTAAGTAAAGTGTACTCGGTTTAACATTAGATTAAATGTATAAGGTCATAGCAACATCTTGTGTTGCTATGGCCTGATAGTAATGGCCTTGAATAGCTGATAGTTTTTGCGGGTTTTGCACTGTAAATGCTGACAGAGTGCTATCAAGTCGTCTGCGCATTTTAATCAAATCAAATTCTAACAATACATCACCAGCTGCATATTGTTGTCCCACCTTAGCGATACGTTTGAAGCCTTCACCCATCATGGTGTGGCTGTTCATACCCAATTGAATATATAAACGCAGGCCATTGTTAGCAACTAAGGTTATGCAATGAGCGGTTTCAGGTAAAGCGGTCACAATACCAGTGTAAGGTGCAAACAGTTGATAACCAGAAGGCTCTATCGCCACTCCGTCACCGTGCATCCCTTGACTAAAAAGCGCGTTGGGAGCATTTACAATCGGCGATATCTTACCTGACAAAGGGGATTGTACCGGCAAGGCTTTTTTAAACGTTTTTGGGGGCGATGGTGCAACGATGGATTTAAACAACGCCTTACTCTGTGACTTTGTAGCCATCGGCGCGCAAAGCATCAACGGCGGCTTTTAAATCATTGTGTTTTATCAAGAAGTAATCCGTATCGAAGGTTGATACCACAAAAATGCTCACATTCACTTTAGCGAATACCGAGCCTAACTGTGCCATTATCCCTACCATAGACAAACTAAGCGGGCCTAACACCTCTAACGCTCGCCAATTAGCGTCACTGGCTTCACTTTGCACTTTTACCTCATCCGGCACCACTACGCTTAACTCATCTTCAGTTTTACTGATAAAGAAGATAGGGGACTGGAGAACTTCACTGGGTATGGGGGAGTCGTGATCTAAGCTGTGGATACAAAAACGTGCTGGGTGAAGGGCTAACGTCTGTTTAGGCATGAAGAGTCCATTTACAACTGATAATGGCGTCTATTTTGCGGCCTTTGGCGAACAACGCAAGTATTTCTAATTGATTATTATTGCATTGGATATCGTCAAGAGCATAAAAGTCAGTGACAGGTGACTTCTGGTTGGACCATGGCTATATATTCGGCATTGATCGTTCGTTTGCTGATCGCATGGCCAAACAGTCGATCATTTTATTTGTTGCTTATTCACAAATTTGTGGTCTGTTATTCACATTAACTGTGAATTATACCGGTGTTATCCACTGAATCTGTGGATAACCTTGTTGAGTTCTTTGATATTATGCGTTAATCGCTTGATATGACTAACAATTTTCAAGTTGGTTGTAAAACGCACAGTTTTAATTGTAGAGCATCTATGTTGATAACTTGCAATAGTTAATACCACTTTTTTGATTAGTTTTAATCGTTTAAATGTTAATCATACTGGCTGCGATCGGGGTCGATCGCGATTTTACCAAATAGTTAGCTTATCAATTTGATACGTGAAAAATCCTGTTGTTTAGTAAATTCACTGAAACTGTCTGCCAGTGCCTCTGTTTGACGTAATACCTGTTGCCAGTATTCGATACGGTCTTGGGTCGGCATTTTGGTGAAATCTTCTCTGTCAGGGATCTTGCCAAACGGTAAAGAAGCGATAAATGCATTAGATGGCACTAACATCACCGTTTTATCATAATTTAGGGCGCTGACCCTGCGTTTAAGAGATTTATCGAACCAACCCGCTTTAGGTTGAGCATTGAAATGCGGATATAAGGTTAACTTAGGGGAATTTTTTAGTGATATATCGAAATGGTAGTCGATAATACCGCCGTCCCTGTACATACCGTTTGGGGCACCGGGAATATTCCTAATACCTAACATCACCATGGGGATTGAGCCAGACGCTAATAATGATTCTTTAATGTTGGCTTGAGTTAAGGGCACTTTATGAGTCAGAAAACCACTTTCGTCTTCAATACTCAGTGTACTGTTAGCATTTTGGAAAACAAAACGTTCATACTGTTTAGTCAGTAGACGCCGATTCATTCTATTTAAAGCATAACTTTTAACCAGACCAGCAATTTGTAGTGGCTTACGCTCAGAGGCAACCAATCCATTTGATTTAGCTACTAAGAAATGTGCTTTGAATATGGGGTTCTCTATGATTTCTTGAGCACCGTGCTCATTGAAAACTCTATCAAGCAGCGCACGAGCACTGTTACTGATCGCTAGCGGGGTGACATCATCTTCATAGGACGTTTCAGAGTAATATTTTGCTAAACGAGTAATAGCGGCAACGGGATCCTTTTGTGCAAAGCAAGCTGCACGAAAAGCACCTGCCGATGAACCGATTAGGTTCAAAGGGTCAGTCCGATTAGCAAAGAACTCACCGAATAGGTATTTATCTAAGCCAAATAAACTGAACCACTTAGGACCGCCGCTAGCGCCCAAAAAAGAACTGAAAATACTTTGTTGAAACCCTTCTTTTTCGATCAGCGCTAAGGCTGACTTTCCTGCGTAAATATCTAACATAATCAAAGTTAAAGCGTAATCAAAAATATGTAGCTAGCTTACCGAAACTGGGATGATATTGCTGAACAAAGTTGTAATATACCTGTTACATCTTCTGGCTGGTTATCGCCTTAAACAAGTTGGAATTTCGACTTGCTGGTGTAACATTTTAATTCACTACGCATCTGGAATTGATGAAAAGCATAGGCTGATAGCACCGCTGTTATCTTATTTGTCTATAAATTCAGCATATGATCATTTACGATGAAAAACCGCTTGCAGTCAATCAATAGCATCGTTATTATACGCGCCGCTTCGAGGGATTCCTCAGGCAATCTCTACACAGTGCGTCCGTAGCTCAGTTGGTTAGAGCACTACCTTGACATGGTAGGGGTCGGATGTTCGAGTCATCTCGGACGCACCACTTCTTAAGGCACTCAGCCGATAGTAAACACTAACAAAAAATAATTTTTAGAATGAAGGGAACCTTTCGGGAACTTTAGATTTTCTGAATAGCCGTGTTCGGTCTTACTAATAACTTTATCCTAATACTGGACGTTTTGTCTAAGCTGTTGTTAATATTGGCGTATAAAGGGATATGCATTTTATACAGGGGAGTTTTGACTGTGAAAAATATTTTAGCGCTATTAGCATTTGTAACATTTCAAAGTAATGCAGGTATGACTTTTGACTTTACAGATCCGGATTTAGTTAGTGCTGCAGATCAATACCCAGCGTATCAAGCTATGAAATATCTTAATTTTGATGATACCGATGGTAAATTAAGCCTAGTCGGATTCAAAGTAGATATAGATGATAAAGATTGGGTTGATATTTACTCCGCTTATATTGGCCTCGGTAATGACTCGAAACAGAGAGTTTATATAGGGCTTCCTATAGATTGTTCCGATATTAATAAAACTAACGACATATCAACTTTAAAAGCTAATGGCCAGAACGTTAGGTTCATGCAACTGTGTAATGGAACAAACATATATTTATCAGCTTTAAGCGCAGCGGGTGACAATTTTCTAATAAGAGAGTTTCAAAAGAAAAAAGTCGTAAAATTTGAGTTTTATGATCTAACCATCTTTTTTAGCGCTGAAGGTTTTACAAAGGCTTGGGATAATTTTGGAGGCGATGCTCTTTAAAGCTTATTCAATTGAATATCACATTGCTAACAAAATTCTTTGTTTTAAAATGAACATTACTTAACAGGCAACGGATATGGGCATATTTCATACAAAGCTAGTAGGCGTTAAGCACAAAGCTCCGGATGGAACAGACCGTCAAAAAATAATCGGTAAGTTTTGTAAAGAAGAGATGGAACTCGAACTAATTCCCGAACCACTGAACAAGTATGATTCAGACGCTATTGGAGTTTGGGTTACCATAAATGGTTTAATTTCAAGTAAGCGCTATCACATTGGATATATATCTACTGAAATATCCTCTCGCCTTTCTGAGGAAATACAGAAAGGTAAAGAGGTTTATGCGTATATAAAGAATGTAACTGGCGGTAATCATGGTAAATCTTTAGGCGTGAATATAACTATAGAGTCCTGACTGTTAGTACCAGAGTTAAGCTAATTTCAATTTACCTAGGTCTGTTTTTCTTCCAAGTATAGCTGCTGCTTTAAGCAAGCTTAGTGGCGCATCTTCTTTACTCATTTCCCAATGTTCACAATAAGCCAAGTTTAGTTCTGTCTTGTGTATTTGGTTCGATATAACAAAGCTTGAAAGCCATCCAACGAACTCTTGTACTTCAGGGTTAATTGATTTTTTTTGTATTAATGCCGACCCATCAGAAGTAAAGGCCCACTGATCTGAACTTTACTTCTGAGCATCTGTGGTGAGCAGCCTAGAATGTATGCCAGTACTGCTTTTGCGGCCAGTTTGATGACTATCCATAATAAACAAAAAGTTGAGTTTGAAAATGCTCGCACACTGCGTTTATTGCGCAGCTGCGTACCCGTACCGCCAACGCTCAGAAGGACCCGTTAATTTATAAGCTCATTAAGAGGTTAAGCCTATGATGATCAACTTTTCTCAAATCTTTTTAGAATTGGGAGGGCTCACACAAATTATTTATTTAGTCGACATGTATAGATAGACGTTATTGATGACAGCTCAAGAAGGAGGGGCAAGAACCGTCATCGACTAAATACACCTAAACAAACAGTAGGGTGAGCCCATAAACTTATTAAAATAAACCCACGCTTACCAGTGCGCTTCCAACCGGGGCCAGACAAGTGACTACCAAATCCTTGCTGACTTAAGAAAAGCACAGCTGGTAAGGTGAGCTCATAAACTTAGCTGACTCTTACTAGCCCACGGTAATCGGTGGGGGCAACGTCATAATCCATTCTGTGTTTTACCTGGAGCCCATCGTTGGTGATCAACGAGCTAGTGAATATCTCCGGTATGGTGCGCTCTCTAAGCGTGAATAGGGCGATGCTGGCGAACGGGTTATCACAAGCAACAAACCACCCATCGAAACCAATGAGTCTACTTTCCACAATCACTACAAGCTTTTGTTGTTCAATAACTGCTTGGTTATATTCACCTACTATCTTTGCGGCGGTGATGGCCTTGCTTGGTGGAACAATTATGTACTTAGGTTGGATCCTTACCGCTTCTTGAGAGTTTCCGCTGATGTGGACTTTCTGACCGCACATTAACTCTAATGCTGCGCCTAGGTTGGCTGTGAAATCAGATGTAGCTGTAATAATGTTGTTGTGGTCTGCGTGAAAAATCTCTTTACCATTAAATGAAACTGGGTTTTCAATTAAGAACTCATACACTTTGTTGCCAATCTGGCGATCATAAGCTGCTGCCACTCCGCCCAAAAATGAGTTAATAGCCGATATGTCGTCACTGAATATTGTCTGGCGTTCAATGTTGATTAAATTTCCGTACGTATCAAGTTTTGCACTTGTCTGTTCACCATGTAATTCAGTGAATTGATATTCTGCTCCTGGTGGGACTATCTCGGGCTTTGGCACAACGCTGACCGCTGTTACCTGAGTCGGTTTAAAGTCGGTTAATCCGTAATTGTTTACCCAAATGCGCCATGTTTCGCTTGTCGCTGACCATTTATCAATCAATAAGTTGTTCAACGTATCAACAAGAATTGTTTTAAAATCCATATGATTTAAAAATGCTTTGAGCGCTTCGCGTCTTTCTTTAGGCTCGTTGTAATTCAACTGAATACCTGATTGTGCCAACAATGGGTTGATTAGGCTGGCAAAGGGCTGAACAGTTTGGCCTTTATATTTCTCTGCTAAGAACTGGTGTGCCTTGGCTTGTAGGGAGACAATATTAGTCATTATTACGCCTCCCAAATGGCTGAGATCGTAGCGTTCGATGACCTCTCGAACTGCTTACCATTAGCGTCTCGCCCTAATTGACCTGCTGAGTTGAAAACCACACAGTATGTTTCATCTTTGAATGTTGGAATTTCGCAAACTGTATTGTTTTGAGAGTGGATGTGGAACACGCTAACATCTCTTTTCTTACCTTTAAGAGAAATACTTATTGAAGATACGTTTTCGCGTTCTTCAACTATGAGGTGAAGTTTTTTAGATTTGGCCTTAAAGGTGAAATTAGCTTCATTACCTTTAAATTCTTTTGAATAAAGTGTTTCGATATTAGACATGCTTGATCTCGCTATAATGAGTAGGTTTATCGTTTTGTGATTTTAAAAGGTTGGCCGGTTGTGGCATCTTTCTGTGGTGACAAATTTTGGCAGCTGTTTCTCTTACATCCGCGCTGATTGCTTGTTCACTGCGCTGTATCTCTTGCGTTCTGGCAATGCAAACTTGGTGAAACTGCGCTGTTATCTTGCTTTCGTTGACTGAATCAGTAAGCGTATCGATGAAGCCTAATTTCAAACAGTCTTCGCCATTCATCCAAGTTTCATCGTCCATCAATTCTGATAACTGGATTTCATCCAAACCGGTTTTTAACGTGTAAGCTGCTAGCATTGCCTCTTTCATTACGTCCAATAAGTCAGCCGTTTTGCGATGTTCTTTGGCTTGGCCTGAAGATGCGCCCCAAGGGTTATGGATCATCATTAAGCCATTGCTTGGCATTTGAACGACGTCTCCGGCCATTGCTATTACAGAGGCCATTGATGCGGCAAGAGAATCGATAATGACGGTCTTCTTGCCTGTGTAAGCTTTTAAGGAGTTGTATATTGCTATTCCCTCCGTGACGACACCGCCAGCAGAATTGATATGAATTTCGATGGCTCCACGCTGTTTGTTTAACTCGTCCTTGAATTTTTTAGCGGTGATACCGTCCTTACCAATGTCATCATCGATGTACAATTTGTTCACGCCTGTAAACGCGTTTAATTCACTGGGGTTACTCATATTAAAGAGCCTCAATATAGTTAGTTAAAATTTTACCTACTGGAACGATCGCGCATTGACGAGAGAACAGCTTTTTTGCAATTTCAGAGTTTTCAAATGCTCCGCAATCTTTACCTCTTCCGAAGCCATCAATGGCTATTACAAAATTTGGATTAAACTCACCAGTCTGAGCTATTTGCTTAAACACTTGCTTTAATATCTTTACGTATTCGCCTTTACGAGGTCCCGTGTGATAAGCAAGTACTCGGCAATAGGCAATTACTAAGAGTGAGTATTTAGCCCGGGTTAAACTCTCTAATTTAAAGCCAAGCTCTAATCGAGGTACTAACCCTCTAATCACCCAGTTATTGAATTGAGCACTTGATACGTAGGAGTTTTCTAGTACTTCCGATTTAGTGAATTTTGTTTCTGTCAAATTCATGAGCTTAATGAATGCAATTAATGTATTCACATAGTCTCACCGGTTAAGAATTGGTGAAACGTAGTGGAATGTTTACTTTTGTTGATGGGGTAAATTAATTCTAATCAATGCGAAATTTCTGATTGTCTTTAAGTTTGATAGTGACTTTTTATGCGCTTCTATTTCTGGGGCCATTCAATTTTTTATACTGTTTCACCGGTCGGTTTGTCGGTCACTTATCTAGCGATTTTTGTATCGATTTCCATTAGCAGCCTAGGCCTTGAAGTGATTGAGGCGCTTTCGATTTTAATTACGATTTTAGCTGTTCGGTTTGCTGTTCGATCGGCTGTTCGCCACTACCTAATCAGGCCAGTGTTATTGCGGCTTTCGGCTGTTCGATTGGTTGTTCGGTTTGTTGTTCACTTGGGATAGAGTAGGGGCCATGAATGCGGCCCCTGTATGTGACTTGCTTGTTTTAACTACATTCCCGAGCTTGGCAGTTCGTCCATAGCTGCGTGACCTGATGTGTTTGCTGCGGCGTTACTTTCTAGGTTTAGCTTAGTGTCGTTGATCATCTGGCGGCAACTGTAGATAACCTGAATTGCATCATCATGTGAACTGAATCCTGTTTCACCTTCGCCGTTCTGCGCAAGCATACTGAGCATTGCTGAAACTTGATTTAAGTTGATAAAAGCATCTTGTAGGCTGTTCTGATTAACTGAGTAAGTATTAGTGTTCATAATATTTCTGCTCCAATAAGCATTAGGTTTAATTCAAAGCTGATAATTCGACTTGAGGTTTATTACTACCTTCACGCGGCTTTCACGCCACTTTCACGCGTGGTTGACGCGTCAGTAGTTTGAGGTTTCTCGCCGCGCTTGTGGCCGTGCTCTATTTCTAAGATGCGTTCACTTGCTTGATCAGCTTCCCCTAATAAATCAATTAACGCCCATGTCGCGTTCGATAAAATTTCTTGACCAGGAGGATCCTTTTGCTCTATTGCTGCCTGCAGCACTACAGAAATTGCGTAGGCTTTCGTTACATTATTAGAAATCGTGTTGCTGTAATCATTGATGGCGTTTGTTCTGTTATTCATAGGTATTTGCTCCAGTATTAAGGTTAGGTAAGTTCATAAATTTGTTGTAACATGGTGCGCACCAGTTGGTATGAATATAATATGGGTGCGCACCACAATGCAAGAAGAAAATAAAAATAATTCTCCAAGGTCAGATAAACGAACTACCTCTACAAAAAAGAACATGCGGTTTGAGAACGAATTAATAGAAAAAATTGATGCCGTTCGAAGTGATCAGCCTTTTTCAGAGTGGGTCAAAGATGCTTGCTGGACCAAACTAGGCAAAACAGTCAAAAACGACTAGTTTTTAGTCAAAAACGACTGTTATTTGAAATTGGTCGGTGGATAGCATTTTGCTAGTACTCAGTAATTACAAGGCTTGCATAGCTACTTGTTTAATTCCTTAGTGGATAAAGTTAACCGATTAGACAACTTTAGTTGCCTGATTAGGTAACTATCTTTCAGGGGCTAACGGTTTAGACATCGGTTTGTTTATCGGTTTAGCTCTAGCCTGTACCTCATGCTGTGCGTGACTTTGAATCGGTTTTTCTTTCGGTTTAGCTAACGGTTTTAATCTGAATCACTATTGAATAGTAATGACTGATTGGCCTGTGAGCACATGCCGTGAGGTAAAAGTTTAAAACTCAAATACCCCTTTTAGGGTAACCGCTTACCCTTTTTCGGGTAATTCAGCCTGTTAAATGTGCTCGATTATAAATAGCCTCTAAGAATTGCTTTTTTAAAGACTGAATCAGTTTAAATAAACTGTATGTATGGCTAACTATTAAGGTCTCCAGAAACTGGAGTATGCGAGATTGGTTGATAAATCGGTAAGTTATTGTATTTACTGAGTTTGGTTTTTTTCGCATCCTCCAGAAAGTGGAGTATAAAAGTTTCGCATACTCCATAAACTGGAGTACAAACAGCCTTTATCCTCCATAAACTGGAGTATGGAAAATTTAAGGTTTATGTTTATCGATAACATCAATAAACGTCCTCAGTGCGGTTTTAGTTGGCTTTAAATCCATTTGAAAGCCTGGTATGTCATTTACCATTTCCCACGTAATGGCATAATAGTTTGGCGTCCTGCCGTTTTGAGTGAGTGCGTTACCTTTACTTAATTCAATAAACCCTTTTTGCCTCAGCCCCTTTATGGCGTTGCTAAGTGTCGTTTGAGATTTAAACCCGCGGTGTTTTACTTGCGACCAAACTGCGCACAACTTCCCGTTATTTTTGCCTTTATATTGATACGCAAACCAGAGTAGCAAACGTATTTCATTGCCAGACAATTTATTGAAATCAGGATGATCAATAACCCTGTTCGGTATGCCTGCAAATGGTTGTGGTTTTGCCATAGCGTAGCCCTAAAGCAGCCCCGAAGGGCTATGCTGCGATTGTTTGGAAAGGATAAGTGTTTAGGTTTGATAGAGGCGTTAAACCTCGTTTAGCGCGGCAATGATTAAGCAGATTCACTGCCTTTCTTGCTTGCTCGGAATCGGCAAGCCAATAGCGAGTAAAAGGGCGTCTATATTTGCTGTAAGGCTCGTCTGGTTTTCTAAATATATGAATTCCATATTCGTTCTGTAACTTGCTTACTGAAGTATGTAAGCACGACTCCCTATATTCATTATATGCTTCAGGCTGTATTAGTCCGGCGGCACCAAACTTAAAGAAACAAAGTAAGGTTTCCTCAAGCTTGAACGGGGGGCGTTTTGCTTTAGACTCGTCAGTGACTAGATGGGAGTCGTTATTCAATTTTTGGATAGCGGCTTTTTTCATTATGCTGCCTCGCTATCTTGGTTTTCATTCTGTTCAAACCAATTCATCAAGTCACCTGCGTGGTATCTGACTGCGCGTCCATATTTAGAATGCTTTGGGGCATTAGTTCCAAGTAACATCCCTGTCGAACGGGATAGCCTCATTGTGAAATCAGATACTCGTAGTGCAAAAGCAGCTTCTTTACTGGTGTTTACTTCCTGTAAGTTATGGCGCTTTTTAAATGACTGAAGTCTTTCGTCGTATGTAAAAGTATTTTGGTTTTGCTGTTTCATGTAATCACCTATTGATTATGTGCTTATTGATGTTGAGGTGATTACAACGTTTTTTGTTGTTGATAAAAATTGAGGATTACGGCTAATAGGGTATTAGCCGGTGAGCGACCTATTAGGCGTCAAATATTGACTTGTACCCTTTTGGTTTCTTGCCTATTCTAGGGTTGTGGCCTTCAGGTTTACATTGTCGCACCCAATCCCTGAGAGTTGCTAATTCTGGAGTATCATCAGGTTTAAATTTGTTCAACAGTAAACTTTGAAGGTATTCAGCAACCTCATTAAAAGATGGGTTGCAACCGTCTGTATGGACTCTCTCCATTAAATCTGGAGCTTGTTGCATCACAATTTCCTTAGCATGACGCATAGAACCTAAGGCTCTATCGCTTTGTTTGTGGCTGTTCAGCAATCTATAGTTTTCTTCCGCCGTCATATCTGCATGATTATCGAAAGTGCGTAATAGAGCGTGAATGACGATTGCTGTACTATCAGCACCGCCTGCAAAAGCTCCTTCTTTGGAAATTTCTACTTTTTGGCTCGCTAGAATCCGCATTCCAATAGCTCGCTCACATGCTTTTTTCAAATTCATTGTGTAATAGAGGTTTACTCTTTCTTTGACTTCTAACTTATCAAAAATCACGTCAAACTCAGACCTTTCATATTTTTTATCCCAGTTAAATCCCAGAGCATTTATTTTGTTTAGACATTGGTCGTTCATATTGATTACGAGTTCACCGTCTGCCCACCCATCACTTGATAAAACAGAATAGAGGTTTTTTTGATCTAAAAGATCCATCATTATAATTTCGCCTTATCAAATTTTTGATTATTGTCATTTGCAAAATCGCCAGAGATTAAAGAAAGCGCCTCTGCTGCTGCGTGTGGCGCCAAATGACCATAGTGTTCTTCTATCATCTTTGTAGATTTATGGCCGGCTAATCTTGCGACTGTGAACAGGGGAACGCTATTAGCGACGAGTTTACTGATGTAATGATGTCGTAAGGAATAGAAATCGATATCAGAGGTTATTCCTCCAAATTGTAAAACAGCTTTCCAGTGTCTTATGTGGGCTTTTTTATCCATTTTTTTACCGTTAACGGGGGAGGGGAAAACAAGACCGTTTACGGGGCTTCCCTGCTGCTTGTGCCAGCTATCCATGACTTCAGTGATATTCTGATCAAGTGGTAAATCTAATTTACTCGGGTTTCCGTGGTGCCTCGTTTTATTAGGTACTTTTACCAATCGACTGAACGTTAGGTTCAATTCTTGCCAATTCAATGAATAGAGATCACCAGGGCGCATTCCTGTATAAGCTGCTAATCGGAAGAAGGGAAAAAACCAGTGTGGGTGAGCTAGATGCTCGAGAGAGGGCAAGCTTGCTTGGCCATGCTTTCTAGAGTTCTCACGCTTACTGATTAAATCAGCCTTATACAAAGCGATACCCTGGCTGATACCAGTTAATTCTTCGGCGGTTAACATACGTCTTTTAACAAGCGCGTCACCATTTAATCGTTTTGCTTTATCTTCGTCAGCCTCGCTAGATAGCTTAAAATTTGTAGTAGGGTCTAAGTCTATCGCGCCATGCTGTACAGCGTGTCTAAGCAGCGTCCTGAGAGCAGAAAACGAACGCACAGTTGTAGAGTGAGCTCTTATTTTTCCATCATTACCAACACGGTACCCATCTTGCCAATCTGTAAGGTCTTTTTTAGTTATTGCATCCATCGGCGTATCGAGTAAATCAGAAAAGGATCGGCTGATTAAATCCAAAGTATGACGGCCTCCGTCTTTCTTTTTTGCCTGGTGTTTCTTGTACGGCCCTTCTAGGTAAGTTCTAAGTAAGCGACTTTCCCTTAATTCGGAATCGGTTTTAAACTTGTTTTTTAACTTTGTAATTTCTGCTACGGGGTCTTTCCCTTTTGATAAATCGCCTCTGTACTCGAGCGCTAAATCAACAGCCTTCATTCTGTCACTGGTACCGTCAACGAGTTTGCCTAAACTTAGTTTCCTCCGCTTGCCGGAAAAATCAGTGTAGCGTAATCGCCAAGTAGCGCCTTTTTGGGTTTTTACTAAATGAAAGCCTTTGATCTTGTTGCAAGATAATTCAGCCATGTTGGTAGCGTCACGGGCAAAGTTTACAGCCTGAGTTTTCGTGATAGAGGTATCGCCGGTCTTAGCCAAAATGGTACCTTTTTTGAAAATGGGAACAGAATGGGAACATTATGGAGCAGCAAAGAGAAACAATCAACAACAACTGACTGAGGTTTGGTTAAGCTGGTTTAGCCTATTTAAAAGGCTTTTCGGCGATTATCTTGTTTTTTATAGTAATTGTGGATTGTAATTGATTGGGGTGTTTTCCACCTTGACATGGTAGGGGTCGGATGTTCGAGTCATCTCGGACGCACCACTTCTTTATGTTCCAGTTTTTATATCTCTCTTCTTTGTATATTTTACAATCGCGTTTCATTATTACCGAGTAAGATTTTGTTATAGCCCTTTCTGTATGGGTTACTGCACTTTGTTAGCCATTAATTTCGTAATATTAATTTGTGCTCTAATTAATTTATTTCTCCAGTATTAACGTTTTCATTATTGTTACAATTAGCACTATAGCCTTTCATTAGTTCATAACAAAATTCACATCCTCATAAGACGCAATATAGAGAACCTGAATATAGTCTTGTTTTAAAAGGGTTTAATTTCAATTTCACTTGAAATTTTGATATGGTCTGTGAAAAGGATGAAGTAGATATGCTACTTTCATCATACTGTTTAAATTGCTACTAAGTGTTATTTTTTCCGGGGTCTCATTTGTTACTTCATGTTTTTTTCAATTAATAGATCTAACTCAATGTATTTTCCTTGGTCGATTTAAGCACAAAAGCATGTGGTGTATATCTTGCTCGTTCAATGCATGGCGCACAGCTTTTAATTACAAAATTCTCAAAAGCCCAGTACTTAAAGCTTCGTGCTTGAAGCCTACTATTTGGAATCTAGCAGTGAAGCAATGGGGCGTAGGAGAATAGCCAAAAGGGATTTCGCGTTTAGTAAATATCGCTAAGGGTCACTGCGTAGTGTGGCCAATAACGATAAAAGTGCGAGACCAGTGATACAAAGAGAAATGCCGCGCAGGCGGCTCTCACTCGATAATAAGAAATGACAAAAGCAAAGAACCCGTGTGCTTGGTTATGGGTAAGACCAAAGTTGGGCCGCTCTGGCGTGACCCGCAATAGGGCTTAGAACTCGTAATTACCAGCCTTTACAAGGTCATCAGCGCTTAATTGTCGTCGAAAATAAAATTAGCAAAGAGGAACATATATTTATTTTTATAGTGAAAGGACATAATATGAAACTCACACAGTGTATCGGACCAGCCCTATTATCAGGTGCAATAGCGAGCTCTTTCAGCACATCGGCTGTAGAAGTTAGTGAACAAGAACTGGCGACACTAAAAGCACAAATTTCAGCGTTGCAAGCTCGCTTAGAACAGCTGGAAAACCAAAATAAGCCCACTAATACTGCGGCAAATCCCTCTCTATCATCCAACGCAAAATCTACTCAATCAGTTGATTTAGCCCAGCAAGATAAGAAAGTCGAAACAAACACTGCTGAAACCGAACGTGAAGAGCCTGAATCGACCGATGGGATCACCTTTGGCGGTGCCATTCGAACGAATTACAGTTATACCTCTTATGATGACGGTAATAAGAACCGAGGTGGCGACTTCGATTTTGATATTTTCCGCATCAACATGAGTGGCGAAGTCGGGGGGGTCACTTTAAATGGTGAAATTCGCTTTTTTGATTATATGACAGCTGTTAAATATGCCTATGCTGGTTATCAATTCAGCGAGAACTGGCAAGTACAAGCTGGTATTACTCAAGTGCCATTTGGTAATCAGGCTTATAATTCGCAGAACTATTTCTTTAGCACTAACTATTACTTGGGTTTAGAGGATGATTTTGATTTGGGCGTGGTTTTTAAACGTAGTGTAGCTGACAATTGGCAGCTAGATGTGGGGTTCTTTAAAAATGATGAGCTCGGCGGAGTTGATGGCTACGTAGACAATCGATCAGACCGCTATTCATATGATATTGTTGGTATTCGAGCACAAGGTGATGGCATCTACGATGAACCGACCGAAGGATTAGGGGAATACAATACCTTAGCAGGTCGCTTTGCTTATCATTTTACCACCGGGGAGGTGAAAACTGAGGTCGGTGTGTCTGCGTTACAAGGCGGTATTCATAACGGTGAAAATCGCGCTGGGGATTATCAGGCGTGGGCGTTTCATACCAGCAGTCAATACAGAAATTGGCATTTACAATTTCAACACAGTCAATACGACTATGATATTGGTGAGGCTGACCGCTTAGCCGTTGGCGCGTATTCGTTTTATGATTCAATTGCTGCTGATGCTAAATCAACCACACTCAACATTGCCTATGACATGGCTGTTGATTTCGGACCTGTAACTGATCTGCAGTTCTACAACAATTTTGGTTTGGTATACGACAAGTCTGACAACAGCGAAGATACCATGATGAATGTGTTGGGCATGTCAGTGGCGGCAGGTGGGTTATTTACCTATTTCGATTTGGTGCACGCAAAGAATCAGCCTTTTGTGGGGGGCAGCGCTGCGGGTGATACCGATGAAACGGAGCAACGCTTTAATATCAATATTGGCTACTATTTCTAATAGATAATTTCATCTAACAGATAATTGCGCGATGGTGTTTATGTTTATGTTTATTTTTATCAATACGATGATAAACGCATTAAATTTTAAGCATATTAATAAGTTACACATACTCCAAAATATTTTGAAACACAGGTTAATAAAAAGGACATTTCGATGAAAGAGAATAAAGATCCGATGATACCGGACGGACAGGTCAACCCCATTGATACTGATTATCAAGTGGGACAAGACAATATCGTGGTCAGTGTTGGTCCATTTGGATTAGACATCCACAACCGCGTCTTTGCAGTGTCAGGGGTAATGATTATCGCATTCGTGGCGCTGACATTATTATTTCAAGCGGAAGCCGAACCCTTTTTCGGTAACATTCGAAATTGGCTAACGGGTAATTTAGATGGCTTCTTCATGGGGGCGGCGAATATATTCGTCATTCTATGTTTGGTCTTGGTTATTTCGCCTTTAGGGCGAGTCCGTTTGGGCGGCACCGAAGCGAAACCTGATTACAGTTACTTAGGTTGGTTCTCCATGCTGTTTGCTGCAGGCATGGGCATTGGTTTGATGTATTACGGCGTTAGTGAGCCATTGGGGCATTTCGGGACTGCTTTTGCTGGACCGACGCTAGAGAATGGCGTTCGGACCGATTACGCTCCGCTAGGAGGTGCAGCCGGCGACGCGGTTGCAGCACAAAAACTGGCGATGGCTGCCACGATTTATCACTGGGCACTCCACCCATGGGCGATTTACGCCATCATGGCATTAGGCTTGGCATTATTCTCTTTTAATAAGGGATTGCCGCTGACCATTCGCTCGGTCTTCTATCCTATTTTAGGCGAGAGAGTATGGGGATGGCCTGGGCATATCATTGATATTTTAGCGATTTTGGCAACCTTGTTTGGTTTAGCGACATCATTGGGGCTAGGGGCATCTCAAGCCGCATCAGGCCTACATTCGGTTTTTGGTTTACCTTTAGGTGAAACCACTGAAATATTGTTGGTACTAGGCATAACGGGACTTGCATTGTTTTCAGTGGTAGCAGGCCTTGATGCCGGCGTGAAAAAACTGTCAGAAATCAATATGATCTTAGCGGTGCTGCTGGTTATCTTTGTGCTTGTTGTTGGGCCGACAATAGCCATCCTGACGGGCTTTTTTGACAACTTGGTATCTTATATTCGTTACTTACCTGAATTGGCGAATCCAGTAGGGCGTGAGGATACGGGTTTCGCAACGGGATGGACTGCCTTTTACTGGGCGTGGTGGATTTCCTGGAGTCCTTTCGTGGGGATGTTTATTGCACGGGTTTCTCGAGGCCGTACGGTTCGCGAGTTCATTATTTCAGTACTGCTTGTGCCATCAGTTGCCTGTGTATTTTGGATGACAGTGTTCGGCGGAACTGCTATTCAGCAGGTTGTTGTTGATGGTTATCAAGCGGCGGTAAACGCTGACCTACCGTTACAATTGTTTGCTGTACTGGAGGGGCTTCCTTTAGCCAATATCACCTCGTTTGTGGCCATTGTGTTAGTCATCGTGTTTTTTGTGACATCATCCGACTCTGGCTCTTTGGTGATTGATGTTATCTCGGCTGGTGGCAAGGTAGAGGCGCCGACACCTCAGCGCGTATTTTGGTGTGTGTTTGAAGGTTTAGTCGCTGTTTCACTGATACTTGGTGGCGGACTCATTGCACTTCAAGCGATGGCGGTATCCACGGGATTTCCGTTCACCATTGTGTTGCTCATTGCGGCATTCTCTATGGTCAAAGGCTTGATGTCTGAACCAAGATAAGTCGCTTATCTG
The DNA here is from genome assembly GCF_056173245.1 of Paraglaciecola sp. QJM3NY_14. Classification (NCBI taxonomy): domain Bacteria; kingdom Pseudomonadati; phylum Pseudomonadota; class Gammaproteobacteria; order Alteromonadales; family Alteromonadaceae; genus Paraglaciecola; species Paraglaciecola sp. QJM3NY_14. The sequence goes on along the minus strand of NZ_CM149664.1, from coordinate 2,999,966 downwards.
ATTATACAAATCCAGCTATCAGGCTGGATTTGTTGTTTTTACACGATACAACTAACCGGTATAATCTGCCTCAGTTAGTTGTTATTCATTGCCTATTTCCAACAGGAATTGCTGCTCTATGGCCACTGAACAAGTTGAAGTTACCGACTTCTTGCAACGACATAAACCGTTTTCTGACTTAGCGGCGCCTGAGTTATCTCATGTGGCGTCTGGGGTAGAAATCGCCTATTACAAAGCAGGCTCACCCATTCTCACCTTTGGCCAAGACAACACGCATTGGTTTGTGATCAGAAGCGGTGCTGTTGAGGTGTTCCGTCGTGACGGCGAGTTATACAACCGTTTAGGTGAAGGAAACTTTTTTGGCGAATTGGCCCTAATGCGCAACCGCCCGGTGCGTTTTCCTGTCGTTGCCCTTGAAGATACCTTGGTTTACCTCATAGACGCTGATACATTTAATAATCTATTCGACAACGATGAGCAGTTCGCTGACTTCGTAGAAGTTGAAGATCGCAGCCGATTACGTGAATCCAGCCCAGATAAAAAAGACAATAATGCGTTGTTAACGGTAAAGGTGGAAAAGCTCATTGAGCAATTGCCGCTGATCTTGCCACCGCATACCAGTGTGCAAGATGCTGCACTACGCATGACCGAAGAGGGGGTCTCCTCTCTGCTCATTTCAAATGAGTACCTAAACGATAATACAAGTTCAGATGACGAGCCGGTCATTGGGATCGTTACTGATGTGGATATTCGAAGCCGACTTGTGGCTAACGGACTTGATTTATCCACTCCGGTGACGGACATCATGACGACGCAACTCACCATAGTGCAAAGCAACCAATACGTGTTTGAAGCCATGATGCTGATGTTAAAACACAAGGTGACGCACTTACCTGTACTCAGAAAATCGAAACCCATTGGCTTAATAAGCCATCAAGACATACTGCGTTACGAATCACAAAACAGTTTGTTTGTGGTCAAAAGTATTTTCAATGCGCAAAACGTTGATGAACTCGCAGCGCTTAAGGATGAAGTGCAAACATGCTTTTCACGCATGGTAGATGAAGATGCTAACTCGCAGATGATTGGCAGTGCGATGGCGGTTATCGGCCGCAGTTTTAAGCAGCGCCTACTGGAGTTAGCGGAAGAAGAGTTCGGCCCGCCGCCGATACCTTATTGTTTTCTCGCCCTTGGCTCTATGGCCCGTGACGAACAGCTCATAGTAACAGACCAAGACAATGCCTTGGTGCTCGATAACCGCTTTGAGCCCAAATTGCATGACGCTTACTTTAATGATTTAGCCAACTTTGTGTGTGACGGCTTAGACCGCTGTGGGTATACCTATTGCAAAGGCGGGATTATGGCAACTAACAAAAAATGGCGTCAACCATTAAAAATATGGGAGCAATATTTTACCCAGTGGATAGATAAGCCAACACCCGAAACACTTTTACATAGTGCAATATTTTTCGATTTAGATGGGGTGTGGGGGAAAAAAGTATGGGCTGACGCGCTAAATAGACTCATTCGTAAGAAAGCCTTTAAAAATTCCCGCTTTCTAGCATGTATGGCGCGAAACGCATTGCTGCGTACGCCGCCTTTAGGGTTCTTTAAAGACTTTGTGATGGAAACGGATGGGCGGCAAACCAACTCTATTAATATGAAGCGCAGGGGGACAGCCCCCATTGCCGACTTAATCCGGGTGCATGCTTTGTCGGTCGGGGCTGAGGGGCGTAACAGCTTTTCACGGCTCAATGGTGTGATTGATGCCAAAATTCTGCCCCCAGGCCGCGGAGTCGACTTACGTGACGCACTTGAGTTTATTGCTATGGTACGCATTCGCCATCAAGCATTTGATTTGGAAATGAAACGTGTCCCTGATAATGACATTGAGCCAGAGTATTTGTCCGATTTTGAACGTAAAAACCTGCGAGACGCGTTTCAAATTCTCAGCGATGCGCAAAAATACATGAAGTATCGGTATCAACCTGGTCGTCACTTGTAATGCAAAAGGTCATTGGATGTTTTATTTAGATAAAAAAGCGCTTCAGGATACGCCAAATAATAAACCTGTCGGCAAAGGGTTTAATTGGACTGGTGAGTTTGCTAAACGCCATAAACAAGCAAAGTATCCTGCGCTTAAACAGTATTACGCCCATGGGACAATAAGTGCAGATACCCCTATCGCAGAGGCCCCTTTGGTCGCACTAGATTTTGAAACCACAGGTTTAAATCCCAAAACGGATAGTATTGTCAGTATTGGTTTGGTGGCAATGACAGTGAAGCGCATACGTTGCCAAGAGGCGCAGCACTGGATAATCAAACCCGATACTGAATTAAAAACTAAGTCGGTGGTGATCCACGGTATTACCCACTCCGATGTGGCTGATGCACCGTCATTCAACAGAGTTCTGGATGAGCTATTGCAGCACTTGCAGGGAAAAGTGGTGGTGGCTCATCACAAAGATATTGAAGTCCGTTTTTTAAATTCAGCGTTAAAGCATTATATCGGTGAGGAAATTGTTTTCCCGTGTATCGATACAATGGCTTTAGAAGCGCGCTTTTCCCGCACCATCAAACGTACATTTCTGCGCAGTTTGTTAGGGCAGAAAACGCCGTCCATTCGACTCACTGATTGTCGCTCTCGCTATCGTTTGCCTTATTATCGACAGCATAATGCGTTAACCGATGCATTGGCATGTGCAGAACTGCTGCAAGCACAAGTGGCGACACATTACCCAGATGACACGTCACCCATTTCTGCCATTTGGTGTTAGTTTACGCGAGGTGAAATGCCACAATGCTTAAAAATTGTTTGCCAAAATTCCACATGGTGTTTCATCGCCAGTTGATATGCGTTAAAACCCTCGTCACCTTGGGCGTTGATAAACTGGCGAAATGACGGGGCTAAATTCGGTTCTGTACTTAATTTTTGATAGAGCGGTGAAAGCGTATAATGCACGCGGTTTAGTTCACTGCCAATAGGTTGAATTTTCTCGATAAAAAATAAGGTAAACACGTTTTTAAGATACTTCATTTTCTGACTTGGTTGGCCATCCTTGCATTGTTCAAACAGGTCCTGCTTTTGTAACCATAATGTGGTGCTATTTAATTCTTCTCTTATTACCGATTGGGTTCGCCATGTTTTGGCCGGTAAGTGCGACTTTGAGAGTTGGGACAAATAGCGCTCCAATTCTTGGCTATTTGGCGCTGAGCTTAGTTGGCTATTTGCGTCGAGTAAATACGATAAAGCACTTTTTGTTGTATGTAGCTCGGTGGAGCTTACTGAGTTAAAAAAATCACTGTTATTACTAAAGGCATTAATGGTTTCATCACTGATTTGTATAAGATTTGCCCATACCAATGGCAGGGCAGTGAGTTTATGCTCCAGCCAGTCATCGAGTAATGCGCTGTACTCTGGCATCAGTAGCTTACAGCGTGACAACGACTCAACCACTTCACGCTCATAAAGGTAGCGTACTGAGGGTGGTTGTATACGCCCTAACGGGGTGTTTCGCTGGGCTATCAATACACTCAGGTCACATTTCTTTAAGGCAAAAAATTGCTTTACGTCCAACTGAGGTGGGTTGATTACATTTACCAATAATCGTTTGCTAGGGTAGACCAGCGAGGCTGAAGCTTTGATTGGTATTGGGGCATTGAACGGGGCGTCTAATACATTGGCTATCCGCTCTTGGTATTGGTTCATCGTATGACTGATGTCGTTTCGCCCGCATCCTACCGTCGCTATGGTCAGGGCCAATACTATTGTGAGCCGGTTAAGCATGAAGTGAGTAGCCTGACACCAAGTCATCTTTTTAGGTCAAACTTTATGGCTCGACACGACACTGCGCCCACCATCCACGGCAATGATCTGGCCTGTCACATATTTGGCTTCACATAAATAATGGATAGTCTGAGCAATATCTTCTGGTGTGCCTAAGGTTTTAGCAGGGATCTGTTGCAACACCTGTTTTTTGTCAGCATCAGATAGCGCTTGTTCGGGCCATAGAATTGCGCCAGGGGCAACAGCGTTAACGCGTATGTCCGGTGCTAACTCAATGGCCAATGACTTGGTCATAGTGACCAGTGCTGACTTTGCCATGCTATAAACAGTGTGCTGTTGAAGTGGCCTATCGGCATGAATATCAACCATGTTAATAATGACTCCTTTATTAACGGTCAAATTTCCAGCTAGATGCTGTGCTAAAAACAATGGCGCTTGTACATTACTGCCAAATAAATCATGCCAGTGGTTTTGCGTGATATCACCCACGGGCGTAGGGTAAAACGAAGACGCATTATTGACTAGCACATCTAAGCGCCCAAAAGCGCCAACCACTTGCTTTGCTAGTAAACCTAAGTTGTCGATTTCGCACAGGTTGGCAACCACTAAACGCGCGGAATGTTCCCTTTGACTGTTAAGATTGACTAGTAAGGTTTCGGCTTCGGATACAGAGTGATGGCAATGCAGCACAATGTTAAACCCTTTGTTATGTAGATAGGTGGCGGTAGATGCACCTATACGCTTGGCACTACCGGTAATAAAGGCAACTTTGGTCGACATAATGCTCCATGGTGGCTGTAATTATTGGGGCTCAATCTCAGGTTTACTTTAACCGTTAATATTCTTATCGCTGGGTGTATTACACATGTAAAATACAGGAATGGCACCTGTTGATTTAGCTTGACGGTTAATCTTGTGCTACTAAAGAGGGATTATCTAGCTGTTGTACGATATTTTCAAACGTTTCACGAATGGAGGATATTAAAGTACGATTGGCTAACCAGATTGGAATATTGCCACCGGGATTGGCTTGTCCCTGATACTCAATATAGGTGAAACGATTGGCGTGCGCATTGAGTATCCAACGACCACTTACGCCTTTTATCCGCACAAAATTCTCTAATTCTGGATATTTCTCACTCGCATCGACAATATCGATATACACATTACCTTGTTCAACATAGGTAATGGATTGAGTCACCATGTCCCTGTCCCTGATGGGCCAAGGTGCGTCGAATTTGCTGTGTACTAAGCGAACATTATCGTTTGCCTCGAGTAGGTGGACGGCTTGATTATGGGCTATCCACTTCGGCGCTAGCTGTGTTTGTTCCAACAATTCTACAAATGCTTCAGGCCTATTATGAACATGCACTATACCGTGCACCTTAATGTGGCCATTGTCAGTGTCTTGTTGGTAAATGGCCACATTGTTGCTTGTAGTGGCAAGCTCCCAATCTAGAATAGGCTGAGCTAGCAGGTCGTGAGCAAGACCGACTTCAGAAAAGCTCGCACTTAGAAATATTACCAATAGAGAGTGCCTGAAAGACGATTGCATAGTTTGAACAAATTTCGTTATAATCCCGATTCTGTTTTGATCGTAACAGAACAGCAGACAAAACACCTATTAGAGGTGTTTTTTTATTTTTTATCGCGATGTAATCGCAACTCAGATTTTGCATGTGGCGCTTGGTAGGTGTCACCACTGCACAAGGATTATTATGCCCATAATTACACTTCCCGACGGCAGTCAACGCCAATTCGATAACGCAGTTTCAGTACTAGACGTGGCAAATGATATTGGCCCTGGTTTAGCCAAAGCCACCATAGCTGGAAAAGTAGACGGCGTTCGTGTCGATGCCTGTGACCTGATAGAGCAAGACGCACAGTTGCAAATAATTACTGCAAAAGACGAAGATGGCTTAGAAATTATTCGTCACTCATGCGCGCATTTAATCGGTCATGCAATCAAGCAATTATGGCCTGACGTCAAAATGGCAATTGGTCCTACGATTGACAATGGCTTTTATTATGACATTGATATGGAGCATTCTCTTAACGACGAAGATCTCGTCAAGCTAGAAAAGCGCATGCTTGAATTGGCGAAAACCAATTACGATGTGGTTAAGAAAGTCGTTAGCTGGCAAGAAGCCAGAGACACATTTGAAGCACGCGGTGAAGAGTATAAACTGCAGATCCTAGACGAGAACATTCCAAAAGATGCTACGCCTGGTTTGTATCATCACGAAGAGTACGTGGACATGTGCCGCGGGCCACACGTACCTAACATGCGTTTTTGCCAGCACTTTAAATTAATGAAAGTGGCAGGTGCCTATTGGCGTGGCGATAGCGACAATAAAATGTTGCAACGAATTTACGGCACCGCTTGGGCTGATAAAAAACAACTTAAAGCTTACTTGAATCGTTTAGAAGAAGCTGAAAAGCGCGATCACCGCAAAATTGGTAAAGCGCTGGACTTATTCCATTGGCAAGAAGAAGCGCCTGGCATGGTGTTTTGGCACAACGATGGTTGGAGCATATACACAGAGCTTGAGAAATTCGTGCGCAGCAAATTACGTGAATACGAATACGATGAAGTCAAAGCCCCTTTGATGATGGACCGCTCTTTATGGGAGAAATCAGGTCACTGGGATAAGTACGCTGAAAACATGTTCACTACCACATCAGAAAAGCGTGAATATGCGGTTAAGCCGATGAACTGCCCAGGCCACGTACAAATCTTTAATCAAGGTCTTAAATCATATCGTGATTTGCCGTTGCGCATGGCCGAGTTTGGCTGTTGTCACCGTAACGAGCCATCTGGTGCGTTACATGGCTTGATGCGTGTGCGTGGTTTTACCCAAGATGATGCACATATATTCTGTACCGATGACCAAATATTGGCAGAAGTAGGTGGATGTATTGATTCAGTTTATGAAATCTACAAAATATTCGGTTTCGAGAACATCTCTGTAAAACTCTCTACTCGTCCTGAAAAACGAGTGGGCAGTGATGAAGTATGGGACAAAGCAGAAAAAGAACTGGCAGAAGCACTCACGTCAAAGGGGATTGATTTCCAATATTTGCCAGGCGAGGGCGCATTCTATGGTCCCAAGATAGAATTCACATTGCACGATTGCCTGGGTAGAGCGTGGCAGTGTGGCACAGTCCAGTTGGACTTCTCAATGCCTGGTCGTTTAGGTTCAACTTATGTTGCTGAAGATGGCGAACGTAAAGTGCCGGTTATGATCCACCGTGCAATTTTAGGTTCACTTGAGCGTTTTATTGGAATTTTGATTGAAGAGTATTCAGGCTTCTTCCCACTTTGGTTAGCCCCTACTCAAGCAGTTGTGATGAATATTACTGATAATCAGAGCGAATATGCGCAAAAAGTAGTGAAAAAACTAAAAGAAATTGGAATTAGAGCCAAGTCAGACTTGAGAAATGAGAAGATAGGCTTTAAAATCCGCGAGCACACGCTTAGGCGTGTCCCGTATTTGCTTGTCGTTGGTGATAAAGAAATTGAAGCTGGCGAAATAGCAGTACGTTCACGCAAAGGCGATGATCTTGGTAAGATGTCGGTCGATGCTTTCATTGAATTGGCTTGTGAACAGATCAAAAGCAAACAAATTCAGTAAATTTCGTGGAGGAATAACATATTAAAGGCGCTAACATTAAGGCTAAAGATTCGGGCAAAGCTCGTATTAACGAAGAAATTACAGTAAATGAAGTTCGTTTGGTTGGAAAGGATGGGGAGCAGATTGGCGTTGTATCAATCACTGAAGCTCTCGAGACGGCTGAGCAATCTAATTTAGATTTGGTTGAAATTAGCCCTAATGCAGAACCGCCTGTATGTAAGGTAATGGATTACGGAAAATTCATCTTCGAAAAGAGTAAAGCTCAGAAAGAGCAAAAGAAGAAACAAAAGCAAATTCAGGTCAAGGAGATTAAATTTCGCCCTGGCACTGATGAAGGCGATTACCAGGTAAAACTGCGCAACCTGCGTCGCTTTCTAGAAGGTGGTGATAAGGCTAAAGTAACGATCCGCTTCCGCGGCCGTGAAATGGCTCATCAAGATATCGGTATTGATCTACTTAATCGCGTTAAAGTTGATTTAGAAGACATTGCCAACTGCGAATCCTTCCCTAACCGGGTTGAAGGTCGTCAGATGATCATGGTGCTCGCCCCAATTAAGAAGTAATTAAGGTCTACAAGTAGTCAGGGAACTGCACCCTAGCTCACCTTATTACACACTATGTAACTACGACTTACTGTTTCTGCAAAGCAGTTTAGTCATTAACAATGCGGAGTTTTAGCAATGCCTAAAATGAAAACAAACCGTGGAGCCGCCAAGCGTTTTAGAAAAACCGCTTCAGGTCGTTTCAAAAGCAAGCAGTCTCACTTGCGTCATATTTTGACTAAAAAGAGCTCTAAGCGTAAACGTCACCTTCGTGGCAAGAAATTGGCCCATGTAGCTGACACAGCGTTGATTCAACGCATGTTACCTTACGTTTAAGAGAGGATTTAGAATATGGCAAGAGTAAAACGTGGTGTTGTTGCACGTGCCCGTCACAAAAAGGTACTAAAGCAAGCCAAAGGTTATTACGGAGCTCGTAGTCGAGTTTATCGCGTTGCTGTTCAAGCAGTAACAAAAGCTGGTCAATACGCTTACCGTGACCGTCGTCAAAAGAAACGTCAATTCCGTCAATTGTGGATTGCTCGTATCAATGCTGCGGCGCGTCAAAATGGTATGTCTTACAGCCGTTTCATTAACGGTCTTAAGAAGGCGTCTGTTGAAATCGATCGTAAGATTTTGGCTGACATCGCAGTACATGACAAAAACGCATTTAGCGCATTAGTAGATGCCGCTAAAGGTGCATTAGCTTAATTAATTAACAATTAAGTTTAAGTTCTTTCGAAGAACGGCGAGCCGGATGCTCGCCGTTTTTTTTTGTTTGGAATTTAATCTCTGTTTAATCAAACTTACCTTCACGATCCTGCGTGTAATAACTTTCCTTGTTTACAATAATCAATGAAAAAGCGTTTAATATCCGTACTTTCCGGTAATTGCATCTAGCCTGACACAGTTGCTTTCGTGTAGAATTGCGGGTTCTTTTTACATGTCCAGCCATGCTTTTAGATCTATGGTCAGTGACTCAATATTTAATCCAATTCGAGGAAACTATGGATCTTGATGCCATAATCAAAGAGGCAGAAACGCAAATCAACGTCGCCCAAGATGCCAGCACGCTTGATGCGGTTCGCGTAGACTTCATGGGTAAAAAAGGCCGTATGACTGAGCTACTCAAAGGCTTAGGAAAACTGTCTAACGAAGAGCGCCCTGCAGCCGGTCAAAAAATAAACCAGGCTAAACAGCAAATTCAGCAACTTATTCATCAGCGCGGAGAACTGCTTCGTGAGCAAGAGATGAACAGCAAGCTTGCTGCTGAATCAATCGATGTATCTCTGCCTGGCCGTTCGACAGAAATGGGTGGGCTGCATCCAGTCACGCGAACCATTAATCGTATTGAAAGCTTTTTTGCTGAGTTAGGCTTTAGTGTTAAAACCGGCCCTGAAATTGAAGATGGTTTTCACAACTTTGATGCGTTGAACATTCCAGCCAATCATCCAGCGCGTGCCGATCATGATACTTTCTATTTCAACCCTGATGTGATGTTAAGAACGCAGACATCAGGTGTACAAATTCGTACCATGGAAGCCGAGCAACCGCCATTGCGTATCATTTCACCAGGGAGAGTTTATCGTAACGATTACGATCAAACGCATACGCCTATGTTCCATCAAGTTGAAGGCTTGATGGTAGACAAGAATGTGAGCTTTACTCAGCTAAAAGGCATTCTTCATGATTTCTTGAACAACTTCTTCGAAGCGGACTTACAAGTGCGTTTTCGTCCTTCTTATTTCCCGTTTACCGAGCCTTCGGCAGAAGTGGATGTGATGGGTAAAAATGGTAAGTGGTTAGAAGTACTCGGTTGCGGCATGGTGCACCCAAATGTATTGCGCGCTGTGAATATTGACCCTGAAGTCTACACTGGCTTTGCCTTCGGCATGGGGGTGGAACGCCTCACCATGTTGCGTTATGGCGTGAATGATTTACGTGCATTTTTCGAAAACGATCTTCGTTTTTTAAAGCAGTTTAAGTAAGGGCGAGAAAGTATGAAATTCAGTGAAAAGTGGCTAAGAGAATGGGTAAACCCTGATATCTCTACACAGCAGCTTGCAGATCAAATTACTATGGCTGGCCTTGAAGTAGACGGTGTTGAGTCTGTCGCTGGTGAGTTCAGTGGCGTAGTCGTGGGTGAAGTGGTTGAATGCGGCCAACATCCAGATGCAGATAAGCTGCAAGTAACAAAAATTAATGTTGGCGATGACGAGTTAATCGATATCGTATGCGGTGCGCCGAACTGTCGTCAGGGTTTAAAAGTTGCTGTGGCGAAAGTCGGCGCAGTATTACCTGGTAACTTTAAAATTAAGAAAGCGAAATTACGTGGTCAGCCTTCATTCGGCATGTTGTGTAGCTTTTCAGAGCTTGGTATTTCAGATGACCATGATGGCATTGTTGAATTACCAGCGGACGCACCTATAGGTCAGGATATTCGCGAATATCTTGATTTGAATGATGTCACGATTGAAGTTGATTTAACACCGAATCGTGCAGATTGCTTGGGCATGCGCGGCCTAGCACGTGAAGTGGGCGTGTTGAATCAAAGTAATGTGGATATGCCTATTTACCCAGAAACGGCAGCGAGTATTGCTGATACTAGGGGTATTTCACTTGCAGCACCACAAGCGTGCCCACGTTATTTAGGACGCGTTATTAAAGGTATTGATGTAAGTGCTCCATCACCTTTGTGGCTGCAAGAAAAGCTCCGTCGCAGTGGTGTGCGTAGTATTGATGCTGTGGTGGATGTAACTAACTTTGTACTGTTAGAGCTAGGCCACCCAATGCATGCATTCGATAACGACATATTGTCTGGTGACATCGTTGTGCGGATGGCGAAACAAGATGAAGAGTTGGTATTATTAGATGAAACTAAGGTTACGTTAAAAGATAACACCTTGGTCATTGCGGATCAGGATAAGGCGCTTGCTATGGCAGGTATATTCGGTGGACTCGATTCTGGTGTTACCTCTAATAGTCAAAATATATTTTTAGAAAGTGCGTTTTTCGCACCAGACGCGATCATGGGTAAAGCGCGCCAGTATGGGTTACATACGGACGCATCACATCGTTATGAGCGCGGTGTCGATCCTCAAATGCAGCGCCAAGCAATGGAGCGTGCAACCGCTTTACTGCTTGAAATAGTAGGTGGTGAAGCGGGGCCTATCGTAGAAGCGATTGACGAGCAATACATCCCGCCAGTTAAAGATGTCGTGCTCCGCGCTGCACGTTTAACGCGTGTGTTGGGTATTGAAATCGAAGCAAGCGTAGTCGGTGATATTTTGATGCGCTTAGGGCTAGACGCCGATGAGTCGAACGGGCAATGGCAAGTGAAAGTGCCTGCTTATCGTTTTGATATCGCGATTGAGGAAGACTTGATAGAAGAGATCGCGCGGGTCTACGGTTATAACAACATTCCTAATGTGGCGCCTAGCGCAGAGTTAAGAATGTCAGGTCGAAAAGAGCAAGCGCTTGATGTGAACGAACTCAAACTGACGCTGACCAACCGCGATTACCAAGAAGCTATTACGTACTCGTTCGTTGATCCTAAAGTACAGAGTAAATTATACCCTGAAAGTGACGCTATCGTATTACCGCACCCAATCTCTGCTGATATGTCAGCCATGCGAGTAAGCGCCTGGACAGGATTGCTGCAAGCCGTTTCTTATAACCAAAAGCGCCAACAAGCACGGGTTCGCTTGTTTGAGTCAGGTTTACGTTTTATTCCTGATGCATCTGAAAAGATGGGCGTGCGTCAAGAGACAGTTTTCTCCGGTGTAATAGCAGGCAATTTACACGAGGCCAATTGGGATCGAGCAGATAAAGCGGTAGACTTTTTCGATGCTAAAGCGGATGTTGAAGCTTTGCTCAGCCTTATTGCTCCTATTGACGTATTCCGTTTCGAAGCGACACAGCATAGTGCGCTTCATCCAGGACAAAGCGCCGCAATTTACCGTGATGATGTTTTTATTGGCGTGATGGGTGCCGTACATCCTAAATTCGAGAAATTACTGGGGTTAAATGGTCGAGTTTTCGTATTTGAGCTGGAAATTGCCGCTTTTGGAGAGAAAAAGTTACCTGAAGCGAAAGAAATATCGAAATTTCCTGCAAATCGACGTGACATTGCAATCGTTGTAGACGATGATAAAGTCGTTGGTGAAATTTTAGATTGCATCCAAAAATTTGGCGCAAATCAACTAGTTGGCCTAAACTTGTTCGACATCTATCGAGGTAAAGGCATCGAGCCAGGGTTTAAGAGTTTGGCTATTTCATTGACTTTACAAGACATGGCAAGAACGCTTGAAGAAGCTGAAATTCAAGCCGTGGTCGATGGTATTCTGACTAAACTGTCAGAGCAATTTGGGGCTACATTGAGGGATTGACGGATATGGCGTTAACCAAAGCCGAAATGGCGGAACATTTATTTGAAAAGTTGGGCATGAACAAGAGAGATGCCAAAGATCTTGTTGAAGCATTTTTCGAAGAGGTCCGTGAGGCATTGGAATCAGGTGAGCAAGTTAAGCTATCTGGTTTTGGTAACTTTGATTTACGACAAAAGAGTGAACGACCAGGGCGCAACCCTAAAACGGGTGAAGATATCCCTATTAAGGCGAGACGCGTAGTCACATTTCGACCTGGTCAAAAGCTCAAAAGCCGCGTAGAGAATACAAAACCGACTGAGTAATACGGAGTCGGTTTTAATAATTACTCCGCTACCTAGCATGCTAGGTAGCGGATTTTTTATATCTGAAATTCATGCCCTAGCTGTTACTCATTTGATTAATAGAGGTAGAGGTTATTTCTAAGTAAATTCCACCTATAAAAAAACCGCTTCAATTGAAGCGGTTTTGTTTCATTAGCGGGTTGTCATCCTAAAGCGATGAGCACTAAGCGGCCTCTGAAGACTTAGTTGTACGACGTTTAGGCTTGGCGGCCTGTGTATTGGCGATCAACTCTTTCGGGTCAAAATCATCTACATTGATTGTACGTAAGCGGCCTGCTTCCGTGCGGGTAAGTAATTCAGCTTCTTGTTCAGTGATTACGCCTAGTTCTAGTCCTTTTTGTGCAATAACGTCAAGACCAGTGAAAGGGTAACGCTCTTTGGCTGCCTTACACACTTTGTCGAACACGGGCTCACTTGCAAGCACATCTTTCAGTGTCTGTTCTAAATCACCCATCAAGCAATCTTTCCCACCGAAATGTTGCCCTTCGCCCAAACGGGTTCGTGAGGGATTATGGCTTTGTAAAATAGCGGCAATTTTATGTTCTATTTTATCCGAAGGACGACGGTATGAACGGCCGAACGGCATGATGATTCCTTTTAACATCCCGCCCAAAACTGCCGATGGGAAGTTCTCGAACAATTCGATTAGGGCTGTTTCTAGCTTGAACAAGGTGTCTTGCATGGCCCAATGTACTAAAGGCAAATCTTCCTTCAAACGGCCTTGGTCATCATAGCGTTTCAGTACTGCAGAGGCTAAATAGATATGGCTTAACACATCACCTAAACGGGCTGATATACGTTCACGGCGTTTCAGTTCACCGCCGAGCACGGCCATAGAAACATCAGACAACAAGGCCAAGTTGCTGCTGTAGCGTTGCAATGAACGATAGTAGCCAGCAGTTTCATCATCGAAAGGTGCACCCGCCAGGCGTGCCCCTGTGAGAGAGAACCAAATACTTCTGAATGTGTTACTGATGGCGAAGCCGATGTGGCCAAATACCGCATCGTCAAACTCGTTCAAGCCTTGTTCTTTGTCCTCATGACTTGCCGCATAAAGCTCTTTAAGCACGAAAGGGTGACTACGCATAGCGCCTTGGCCATATATCATCATATTACGAGTAAGAATATTGGCACCTTCTACCGTGATGGCGATAGGCGCACCTTGATAACCTCGACCCAAATAATTATTTGGCCCAAGCATGACGCCTTTACCACCATGCACGTCCATAGCGTCATTAACTAACTGGCGCATTTTTTCGGTTAAGTGGTATTTACAAATCGCTGATACAACTGACGGTTTCTCACCTAAATCTACGGCTTTAGTCGTCAAGCTAGTGACGGCATCCATCAAATAAGCGTTACCGCCAATACTGGCTAGCATTTCTTCTACGCCTTCCATCTTACCGACAGGCATTTTAAATTGACGGCGTATACGCGCGTAGGCCCCTGTAGCCAGAGCGATACTTTTCGCCCCTCCTGCCGATGCTGAAGGTAGCGTAATACAACGACCGACGGATAAACATTCAACCAGCATACGCCAGCCTTGACCGGCCATTTCTACGCCGCCAATGATGTAATCAAGCGGGACGAATATATCGTTTCCGCGGATGGGACCATTTTGAAATGGAACGTTAAGAGGGAAATGACGATTACCGATTTCCATCCCCTTGGTATCGCGTGGTAGTAGGGCGCAGGTAATACCAATATCTTTTTTGTCGCCTACCAGTCCTTCAGGGTCATACATTTTAAATGCAAGACCGATAACCGTGGCGACTGGTGCAAGGGTGATGTATCGCTTATCAAATGTTAAGCGCAGGCCAATGACTTCTTTGCCTTCCCACTCGCCTTTGCACACAATACCGCTGTCAGGCAGCGAGCCAGCATCTGAACCTGCCTCTGGGCCTGTTAACGCGAAACAGGGAATTTCTTCACCTGTTGCAAGGCGAGGCAAGTAATGGTCCTGTTGTTCTTTGGTTCCATAGTGCTGAAGTAATTCACCTGGACCTAAGGAGTTTGGTACACCAACGGTGGTAGATAATACCGCACTGACGCCCGACAATTTCTGTAACACACGGGATTGCGCATAGGCTGAGAACTCAAGGCCACCGTATTGCTTTTTGATGATCATCGCAAAGAACTTATTATCTTTGAGAAATTGCCATACTTCAGGCGTCAAGTCTGTGTCTTTATGAGTAATATCCCAATCACTGACCATTTCGCATACTTGCGCAACTGGACCATCTAAAAACTCGCGTTCTTCTGCAGTCAAGCGTGCTTGCGGGATACTATGTAACGCTTGCCAATTCGGGTTGCCGCTGAAAATTTCACCGTCCCACCACACTGTCCCGGCGTCAATGGCATCGCGCTCGGTGCTTGACATCTCAGGCATAATTTTTTTGTAGGTATCTAAAATCGGAGCTGTAAGATATTTCTTACGTAAAGAGTCCACGTTCAGTGGAATCGCGATGATTAAAAATACCAGCCAAGCGATTCCGCCCACAGGGCCAAATATGCTGCCAAGCAACATAGCAACCGCCACTGCGATAGTGGCATTCATCAGTTTCATTCTAAAGTAGCTCGCCGCACCAAGGGTGGCGATAATAATAAGTGTCCATAATAACGTTTGCATAAAGACTCCAGATGTAGAGGTCAGACCAGAGTGTCAGAGTAGTATTTTGCCAACACAATATCAAGTCTTAGCTTACGCCAATTGTCACTATTTGGTTAATGTTTTAGTTGATGGTTGATTATCTAGCAGGGTAATGGATAACAAGGGCAGGGGATGATTGAACGGCAACAGTGACTCAAATGAGTCACTGTATTTTTATTTTACTATTGAGTGGCGGTAAAGGTCTTTAATTGAATATCACCTTGTTCTTTATCGTCTTTGAACTGTTGCAAGCGTACGAGCTGGTAATTTAGCTGAGGTGAAAACCATGCGAAGGTCTCTCGTGTTGAGTTATGACGAACAATTTCAACTTTTATACCTTCGAGCATACCGTAAGGCAACGTTAGCTGCTCAGTCCCCATGACTTTTAAATGGTAATCCCGCTCTTGACCGCGATAGTTAATTACTTGGTAACTAAACTCCTTCTGACCTTGAGCAAGCTTCTGTTGCAAATCCAACCGATAAAGCTGGTTGTCAAACTGATCTTGCCAGTCAATTCCAGGCTCTTTATCGATAAATATCTTTTCTTTGCCTGCATCGAAAACAACTTTGATACTTTTATTGCTGCCAGTGCCTGTACGACTATACCGATAATTTTTCGGCACTATTTTATCGTCAACAAAAGCAAAATCACTTATTTCAGTACGCTTATCAGATAAGAAGAACAAGGAAACCTTCGAGTGATATTCCATGCGATAGGTTTCATCATCTACGTTTTCAACGCTGAGCAAGGCATAACCTAACTTTTTACCGTAACGAAATGCGGTGTACTCGGCATCAAACGTGGGTAGAGCAGTAGCTTGAGCCACGGATCCTATTATGCATAAAAGGCCCACTAGCCAACGTTTGCTAATCAGCTGCGTAACCCGTGATTGGTATCTCGTTTCCATCTAAATAAGCCTTATTATTAAGCATTAGCAGTCTTTTTTGGCAGAACCAACGGACAACTAATGGATACATTTGGCGCTCTTGTTCTTGCACCCTTGCGGCAAGTTGTGAGGCATTTTCATCGGCAAAAACAGGCACTTTGGATTGCAATACAACCGGTCCGCCGTCTAGCTCGGGGGTAACAAAGTGTACCGAAGCGCCGTGTTCTTCATCTTTAGCATCTATGGCTCGTTGATGCGTGTCTAAACCTTTATATTTTGGCAATAAAGATGGATGAATGTTTAACATCTTACCCGTAAATTGCTCAACAAACCAAGGAGTTAATATGCGCATGAATCCGGCTAATACAACCAGATCAGGCGAAAAACTTGCAATAGTGCTGTGTAATTGGGCATCGTATTCATCACGTGTTGCGTAATCTTTGTGACTTACAACATGATGAGGGATATTCGCCTGAGACGCGCGCTCTAAACCGTAGGCATCGGCTTTGTTGGAAATAACGGCAACAATTTGCGCCGTTATCTTTTGCTCGGCTATATCATCAATCAAGGCTTGTAAGTTTGACCCGTTACCGGAAATCAGCACTACGATTTTTGTGATATCGGTATTGACTGTCACTATTTGATCTCAACCTGATTGTTATCACTGCTGTCTTCAATATGGCCAATTTGCCATACATTTTCGCCTTGGCTTTTTAGGATCGCGATCGCTTCGTCGGCTTTGTCCGCTTCAAGCGCTATCATCAAACCTACGCCACAGTTAAAAGTACGGTACATTTCGTGTGTGGTTACATTGCCATTTTCTTGCAGCCAGTTGAATATACTTGGCCACTGCCAGCTACTTTCGTCGATAACGGCTTTTGTGCCTTGAGGCAATACACGAGGAATGTTTTCCCAAAAACCACCACCAGTGATATGGGTAATTGCATTCACCTGTACACTCTCCAATAAATGAAGGACTGACTTTACATAAATGCGCGTAGGTTCGAGCAAATGCTCTGATAATGGCTTACCATCAAATACTTCACTGGCCTCACAACCTGATACTTCGAGTATCTTACGCACCAAGGAGTAACCGTTAGAGTGTGGGCCAGAAGAGCCCAGCGCGATTAACACATTTCCTGCTTTTACACGGCTTCCATCAATTACGTCGGCAGCTTCTACAACGCCGACACAGAAACCTGCAACGTCATAATCGTTACCGTGATACATACCTGGCATTTCAGCGGTTTCGCCACCGATTAATGCGCAACCCGATAATTCGCAGCCCTTGCCTATACCTGTGACAACTTTGGCTGCGGTATCAACATCAAGCTTGCCAGTAGCGTAATAGTCTAAGAAAAATAACGGCTCAGCACCTTGAACGATTAAATCATTGACGCACATTGCGACTAGGTCGATTCCGATGCCATCATGTTGCTCTAAATCCATGGCTAAACGTAGTTTAGTACCTACGCCATCGGTGCCTGAAACGAGTAGCGGCTCTTTATATTTAGTTGGAAGTGAGCAAAGCGCGCCAAAACCACCTAAACCTCCTCTGACTTCAGGGCGATGTGTTTTCTTGCTTACAGATTTGATTCTTTCGACAAGTTCATTGCCCGCATCGATGTCGACACCTGCGTCTTTATAGCTTAAGGAGGGTTTATTATCGGTCACGTAATTACCTATTTGAGGGTGAGGGTCCAAAAATGAGCGCAGATTTTATCAGTTCAGAATGGCAAAAGGTACAGATAATCTACTCAATTTTGCCCAAGGGGAAATTAACTAGGGTGAAACAAATGATGAAATTTCTACTTAAATCAATGACAATAGGGCCTTTCTACTCTGGAGTGAAGTTGATAAATGTTCAAAGGCGTCGCTATTGTAGCTCGATTGCAGCTTATTTTTTGTCTGACATTATGTTGTTTAGCGAGTGCTAATGCGGGTGTCATTGAAGGATTGTACAATGCGCAAGTTGAGGTTGCAGACCAATCAACGGCCACGCAGGATGCGGCCATACGCGATGGTCTACAAGATGTATTTGTGAAGGTCAGTGGTAATTCGACTTTGTTGAATGACCCTCAAATCAAGCAACAGCTTAAGCAAGCGAAACGTTACTTACGCACTTATCGGTTTGAGCAAACTCCTGAGCATTTGTATCTTGCGGTTAACTTTGATCAGGAAAAAGTAGATAAGCAATTACGTGATTCAGGTTATCGAATTTGGGATAAGCTCCGCCCAGAAACCATATTATGGTTGGCGATTAAGGAGCCTAACGGTCGTCGTGAGTTGGTCTCTGAAGGCGGTCATCAAGAATTGTTTGTTGCTGCGCAAAAGGTGGCAAAACGCAGAGGGGTCGAGATTGTTCAACCATTATTAGATTTAGATGATATGCAAAATATCAGTATCTATGATGTATGGGGCGGCTTTGTGCATCAACTCGCTCAGGCAAGCAAGCGTTACGGCGTGGAAAATGTCCTTTCAGCCAGGATCTACCAATTAGAAAACAACGATGCTGAAGAAAATGATGAGCAAGGCAGTGCTCAAGGTGTTGATGTTGCTTGGCGAGCCGATTGGACGTTACTGGAAGCGGGAAGTACAAGCGTTGGAACTGTTTCAGGAGCAGATCAAGAGCAGGTGGTCAGTGCGGTTATCGAAGGTATGGCTGACAACCTAGCGAACAAATACGCAATTGATTTTAGCCGTTTCGATCCAGCTGCTATGCGGACCATAGTCACCATAAAGAACTTAAGTAGCCTTAGACAATACGGAGAAATATTAACGTTTTTTAATAGTCTAAGTGTCGTAAGTTCAGCCAGTTTAGTGAGTCAAAACGGCCAAGTGGCGAAGTTCGAACTAAGCTTGTTAGGCGAGGTAGACAACCTCATAGATGCAATGAGCTTAGATAACCGAATTTCTCCTGTGAATCGCTTCGAGCTGGATAAGCAAAAGTTGGAGTATTTCTGGAAACTATAATGAGCAAGCAATTGTCTTTAGCCGTGAATTTACGCGATACAGAAACATTTGATAGTTTTATTGTTGGCGAAAACTTGCACTTGGTTCACCGGCTCAAAAGCTTGCTCAACAGAACGTTGAATACCAAAAATCAACCTTGGCTAACGTTTGTCAGTGGCGATCACGGTGTAGGTAAAAGTCATCTTCTTTACTCTTTATGTCACAAAGCTCAATCGGCGAATGTCAGTGCGGTGTATCTTAGTTTTAAAGATAAACAGCAATACTCCCCTGAAGTGCTTGACGGCCTCGAGCACAGCCAACTCATTTGTTTAGACGACGCAGATGCACTTCAAGATTCACAAACATGGCAAATAGCGGTATTTGATTTGTTAAATAGAGTCAAAGAGCTAGGGCGCAGTCATGTTGTCGTGTGCGCTAACGGTGGGCCCACGTCTTTAAACCTGCAACTAGCGGACTTAGCATCTCGTTTAGCTTGGGGGGTGAGTTTCACGCTAGCCAGTTTAAGTGATGAGGGGCGATGTGTGGCGCTTTTAACGCGGGCGAGGCAAAGAGGTTTGGTAATGCCAGAGAAAGTCGCTATGTATCTGGTGAATCATTGGCAGCGCGATATGCCATCGCTGATGAATACATTAGATAAATTAGATCAGCTGTCTTTACAACAGCAAAGAAAGCTGACCATCCCATTTGTAAAAGAGGCGCTTAATCTCAATTAACGATTGTTTTTGCGCGCTTCAAATGCTTCTTTTTCTTCCAGTAATTCTTCTTTTAATTTTCTAATGCCGGTGCCGAGCTCTCTTCCACGTAATCGAGCGTAAAAGCTACAGCCAGTAAACAAACCAACGCACAATAATATCTCTATAGCAGCGTAGATCTGTTCACCCTCTACGGCGTATACAGCGGTCAAACCATGCAATAAATAATACATGACGATAAAATTAGTCCATGCATATGTGTATGGTTTGCCAGCGAGCAATCCACGTATCGGCAACAGAATAGGGATAATCCACAGCAATAAGGTAAACAGTGTTGACGTGTTTTTATCTATGGTGAGAAAGAAGTGCCAAACGATCAGCCAAGCAATTAACAAAAAGTAACTGCCTAAAGCAAGGCGTTTGTAGAATTGGGTGTTTAAGGTCATGTGGTGTCCTGGTTTTAATAACTATTGAGATGTTAACTTGTGTGCGATAACCGCCAAGCGCTGACCTTGAGCAAAACACAGTGCGCGTTCATCATCACTGAGTTTGTTGCCTTTATCGCCATGGGCATAATGGGTTGCACCATAAGGACTGCCGCCTGTGGTGGTACTATGTAGTTCAGGGTGAGTATAAGGTAACCCTACAATGACCATGCCGTGATGTAGTAGCGGTAGCATCATACTGAGCAACGTACTCTCTTGCCCGCCGTGCATACTTCCTGTTGAGGTGAATACAGTCGCCGGTTTATCGACCAGCGCACCGGACAACCATTGACTGCTGGTACTATCGATAAAGTATTTTAACGCAGAGGCCATGTTACCAAAACGGGTAGGGCTGCCTAACGCTAATCCTGCACACGTCTTCAAGTCATCTTTTTGTACAAATAGGTCACCATCATCTGGCACGCTGGCTTGGCTGAAATCAATTCCGTTAGAGATTTCAGGTACAGTACGAATCTTCGCTTGCATCCCCTTTGATTCTACACCTTGGGCAATTCGGTTTGCCATCGCTTTGGTGGCGCCGTGTCGGCTGTAATATAAAACGAGAATATGCTTGCTCATAGTAGCTTAAGCACATTCTCTGGCGGGCGGCCGATTGCGGCTAAGCTTTCTCGGTCATCTAACGCACCTTTTATCACAATTGGGCGCTCAATAAGCTTGGGGGTAACGTGCATAACCGTGAGCAGTTCGTCAGGTGATATATTGTCACTGTCTATGTTTAGCGCTTTGTATTCAGGTTCTTTTTTACGCATTAGGGAGCGAGGATCTGACATACCTAGCATCAACAAAATAGCCTGTAGTTCTTCTACGCTCGGCGGATTTTTAAGGTATTCGATAACCTTAGGTTGCTGGCCATTATCAATTAATAATTGAAGCGTTTGGCGGCTCTTTGAACAACGTGGGTTGTGTAGTATGGTCAGCTTCGACATGGTAAATTCTACTGTTATCTGCAATGAATATCGTTATTCTATCGTTTCGCTCTCATTGGTAAAAGGGAAGGCTGTACAATGTTACGTAAATTTCTATTTTCGCTGCTTATTATTGCCGGGTTGTTGGCGGGAATGTACGGCTATTCTTTGGTTAGAACTGATTTTACGACAGATGATGGCCTTTCACACCAATGGCGTGACTACGAAGGAAAGTGGGTGGTAGTCAATTACTTCGCACTTTGGTGCGCCCCCTGTTTACGAGAAATGCCCGAGCTCAACAAATTTCATCAACAAAATGAAGGTGACACTCCATTGTTTGCGATTAGTTTCGATGATGTCACTCCACAAGAGTTAGTCGAGCTAAAACAAAAATTTGCGATCGAATTCCCGGTTATTGCCGGCATTGAGCAGCCGCTGCCAATGACAAAACCAAACAGCTTGCCCGCAACTTTTATTATTGGACCTGACGGAAAAGTTAAAAAACAGTTATTAGGTGAACAGAGCGCTGCGTCCTTGCACAGCGCTATCGAAATATTAAAGACTCTCTAAACGCGTTTGAAACTCACGAAACTGCTCGATTCGGGCGCGTATTCTTTGCTTTTCAATGTTTTGCGCACCTGCGTAATTATACGCACTGTGTAGTTCATCTATGGCGCGAGGATAGGACGCTGCCAGTGCGTAGACTTCAGCTTTGGTCTGATGCATCTCCAACTTGTTCTGACTTTCTGCATAAGCGTCAGACAATATTTGATGGGCGAGCATATTGTCAGGTTCGACCAATAAGTAATCTTTTAATATGCGTACCGCACGATCATATTGCTTATTTTTAACCAACGCATTGGCTAAATTCAGTGTGATCACGCGATTGCGGGGTGTTAACACTGCTTGGGTCGTGAGTTTGTCGATGGCGTCCTGGACACGCCCAGTCTCAAGTGCAATGTCTGTATAGGTATCGAGATAAAACAAATTACGTGGATCATCCTTTAGCAAACCATCGATGAGATCACGGGCTTTATCGTACTGTTTATCTGCTAAGTAAGCCAAGGCTAGGCCATACTCAGACGCGGTTTTAAACGTATAGCTACCACGCTCTAAACTGGTTTCAAAATAACTGACGTTGTATTCGGGTGTTGCGTAGTACCGCGCTAAAATACGGCTCTTGGCAAGATGGAAGCTCAAGCTTGGGGCCACTCTTGCTGTGCGATAACTTGCAGCACGTGTACGGGCGTCTGCAACTCTAGATTCAGGCAAGGGGTGAGTTAACAAAAAAGCAGGTGGTTTAGATTTTAAGCGGTATTTTTCCACTAATGTACCGAAAAACTCGCCGGCAGCGTTTGGGTCGAAGCCCGCTTGTGCGAGTATACGAATACCTATGCTATCCGCTTCTTTCTCGTTTTGGCGAGTGTAATTGATTGAGGACTGTGCCGATGCAGCTGAGCCCGCGCTAATGGCGGCAATACCCGCTTCTGGGTTAGCTAAAGCAAGTAAAATACCTCCTAAGGCCGACGCTAACTGTAAAGGTGACGATTTTTGTTGTGCGGCGATACTTCTGGCGATGTGCCGCTGGGTAACGTGGCTGACCTCGTGGGCGAGTACTGAGGCTAGTTCACTCTCGTTTCGCGCATTAAAAATCAAACCTGTGTGCACACCTACGTGACCGCCGAAAAAAGCAAACGCGTTAATATCGGCGTTATTGAGTAGGAAAAACTCAAACGGAAATTTAACATTATCGGCTTGGGCAACCAAGCGGTTACCCAAATCTTGAATATATTCATCAAGGAGAGGGTCATTAATAATAGGGGCCTGACCTCGCAGTTGACGCATCAACACATCACCAATTTGCATCTCTTTGTCCAAGCTTATGGCACTTGAAGCAACGACGCCTATTTCGGGCAAAGCATTCTTTTGGTTAGCAGCAAAGCCGGTAGCGCTCGTCATAATACCAAGCGATACAGCCAAACTAAGCAATGCTTTTTTGCAAATTGGGGATGTTTTAATCATTTCACCTATTTAATCAATTACAACTTCGTTAATAAGAAAGGCAATAGCCTGATTTAGTTCCGAAAAACTGATGATAACCGTTAATATTGCGTTGAATGGCTCTAACTTCAAGTGTTTTATTGGTACTAAGCGACACCCCCCCAAACGTTATTTAATACAGAGGGCCAAAAAAGCCACTACTACTTTGCTAAAATCTTATCTTTCTTTAGTGGCACACTATATTATGCTGCGCTAATCGATTTTTGCACGGCACACATTTAACGAATAGCGTTTTTATGATGTGATCTACATCGGGTCAAAGCAATTTTAACCGCGTTTTTAAGAGGTATAACAGTTATATGATAAGTGTGTTCGAAAGATGGTATAAGCGCAAATTCTCTGATCCTGATTCCGTTATGTTGCTGATAATGCTAATTGCTGTGTCTTTGCTGTTGGCATTGTTAGGCACCATTTTAATGCCAGTATTAGTAGCCGCTGTCATTGCCTATTTATTGGATTGGCCTGTAAGTCAGTTGTCGCGCTCAGGTATGCGTAGAGGCTTTGCTTGTAGTGTGGTTATCTTTGGCTTTTTGACATTATGTATTTTGACCTTTATCGGCATTGTGCCTGTGGTATCACAGCAAAGCATTAATCTCATTCGCGAAATGCCGCAAATCTGGGGGCACGCACAAGTATGGTTATTGCAGTTACCTGAGCAGTACCCCGATTTTGTGCATTTGGGGGATGTGCAAGACATGCTTGATGGCGTGAATGAACGTATTGTTAGTTTGGGGGAACAACTTCTTTCAGCTTCTGTTAGTTCCCTTGGGAGTTTAGCGTCTTTGTTGATTTACCTTGTGTTGGTGCCATTAATGGTGTTTTTCATGCTCAAGGACAAAGATCAGTTGCTAGACAATTTGTCGCCGCTTTTACCGTCTCAGCGCCGTCTTATAAAGCAAGTAGGTAGCGAGATGAATACCCAAATTGCCAACTACATTCGCGGTAAAGTCATCGAAATTATTATAGTGGGCACGATATCAGCCGTAACCTTCGCCTTGATGGATTTACGCTATGCCTTGCTGCTTGGCGTGTTGGTGGGCTTTTCAGTATTGATACCTTATATCGGTGCTGCCGTGGTGACAATTCCTGTGGCGGTAGTGGCCTTATTTCAGTGGGGAATAACACCGGATTTTTGGTGGTTAATGATTGCTTATGGGGTGATTCAGGCACTCGATGGAAACGTGCTTGTGCCGGTGCTATTTTCTGAAGCGGTAAGCTTACATCCGGTGTACATCATTATCGCAGTGTTATTTTTTGGCGGTTTGTGGGGCTTCTGGGGCGTGTTTTTTGCCATCCCACTGGCGACGTTGGTAAAAGCGGTGATTAATGCTTGGAAAGGGCCTTTGCAGGAGCTTCCTCCCGCTATTTAAGCTTTTGGACGATGCTTGCCTGTCCTGAATATGGCTTCAGGGTAAGCAAGCATCACGGTGTTATCTTATTGATTTAAATAATCAAGTACGACCTGATGGTGGTCTTTGGTTTTAAACTTATCAAACACGTGTTCAATCACGCCTTGTTCGTTAATTAGAAAGCTGATGCGGTGAATACCGTCATATTCCTTGCCCATAAACTTCTTTAAGCCCCAAACGCCAAAGGCCTCCGCCACAGCATGATCTTCATCAGACAACAGGCTGAAATTAAGCTGCTCTTTTTCAATGAATTTAGGCAGGCGCTTGACCGCGTCTGGGCTGACGCCAAGCACAACTACATTTAGCTTATCTAGTTCACTTTTATTATCACGAAGATTTTGAGCTTGTACAGTGCACCCTGGCGTCATGGCTTTGGGGTAGAAATACACCAATACCTTTTTACCGCTAAAGTCCGATAGGTTCACGGTTTCGCCGTGCTCATTGGGCAAAGAGAATTTAGGTGCTGGTGCACCCGCTGTCAGTCTATTCATAAAAACGTCCTTAATATGGATGTAAAAAAATTGTGGAAATGTGATGAATGAAAAATTCAGTGATTTTGCTTAATAGCGCCGTGTAAATCTAGATGTTGCAGTAACACTTCAAACTTCTTCTCGAAATCCGCTATGTCAATATCGTGAGGCATACTGACGACCATTTTGCATTTCACTTCATCTGGTTCATCTGGGGATGTTTGCAGTGTCTTTAAACGCAGAGCACTGACGGTCACGCAAAACGTGGAGAAAAATTGCGTCACTTCTTTAATGACACCTACAGCATCAACACCTGAGAAGGTCACGTCTGCAAGGTGCTCTAGATTTTGTTTAGCATGGCGTTTGGTTCGTTTCATCATGGATAGCAAATCAAGCTGCTGACAAGCGAGAGGTATAGCTACCTCAACACGTGCAATAGCGCTCTGGGTGCCTTCTACAATCATGGTAAGTGAAAAATCCTGACCGTAAACCGCTTGCCGACTATCCAGAATGTTGCAATTAGTCTCACTAACCACATCAGTGATTGTGCTGAGCATGGTGACTTTGTTGGCACCTAGAATGGTGATGATTAATTGTTGTTTCATTAACGTATTAAGCTTACTTCGTGAATTTTGACACTACTAACATACCTGAATTACCCCTAGTATTTCCAGTTTCAAGATTGGTTTTGCATTCTGCGCATTCATTACTTGTTTTTACCCCACAGGCTCTTTACCATTAGGCGCGAATTTTTTCTGGAGTAGGCATGTTTACTGGTAGTTACGTTGCATTAATCACCCCCATGTACCAATCAGGCGAGATAGATTATCCGTCGTTAAAGAAGTTGGTTGATTTTCATATTGCTAATGGCAGTCATGGCTTAATTGCTGTAGGCACCACGGGCGAGTCTGCCACGTTACCCTTTGATGAGCACATTGAAGTGGTCAAGCGCATGGTCGAGTTCGCTGATAAGAAGATACCGGTAATCGCTGGAAGTGGAGCCAACTCTACCGCTGAAGCGATATTTTTAAGCGAGCAAATGGCTGGTACTGGGATTGATGGTTTCCTCAGTGTTGTGCCTTATTACAACAAGCCGCAACAAAAAGGCATGGTGGCGCACTTCAACGCGGTTGCAGATGCGACTGATTTGCCGGTTTTGTTGTACAACGTACCTGGGCGTACGGTGGCAGATATGCTGCCTGACACAGTGGCGGAACTTGCAACACACCCTAAAATTGTTGGCCTTAAAGATGCCACCGGTGATATTGCCCGTTTAAAACAAATGCAACCTTTAGTAGATAAAGACTTTGTATTCTTAAGTGGCGACGATGCCACAGGATGTGAGTTTTTAACCGCAGGGGGGCACGGCGTTATTTCAGTGACGGCGAATGTTGTACCTAAGCAAATGTCTCAGATGTGTGAAGCGGCGCTTGCCGGTGATTACTCCAAAGCCAAAGAAATCGATCAGCAAATAGCCGAGCTTCACAGCGCTCTATTTATTGAACCAAATCCAGTATTGCCTAAGTGGGCTTTATACAAAATGGGGCTCATTCAATCTGCATTTTTGCGTTTACCGTTAATTGAATCGGAACTTGATAGCCAAAATCATATCGAACAAGTCATGCGCAATTCGGGCGTATTATCTTAAGGAGATTGCATGACAACTAAGTTTTTCATTGGCACAGCTATCGCGGTTAGTGTTTTAAGCGCGTGTAGTTCATTAGAAGAGCGACAAATCGCCAGCGGTAATTTTGAATATACCAAGCAACAGCCAGGTCATGATATTCAAGTACCAGCCGATGTTGACCGTCCTAATTTTAGTCAGGCTTATAAGCTTCCTGCTTTGGATGCTGATGCGCCGCGCAATTTTATTGGCAAAAAGCTCAAGGTCGTTTCACCCGCGTTGGTGTTGCCTTTAGTCACTGGGTCTCATGTTGATGATGGCAGTAAAGATGCTAAGGTGTTTTTCGACCAAGTCGACGATAGTCAACCGCTAGACACCACTATTTGGAACTCTCTGCTGAGTTATCTAGAAGAGCAGGGCATTGGCATTGAATCGTTCGATAAAGACAAACAGCGCCTCGTTACCGATTGGGTCGTGGCCAAAGAGATTTTAGATGATCATTGGTATAGCTGGTCATCTGTTGAGCGTGACACCAGCCAACGCTTTGAATTTGATTTAGAAATGAAACCTCACGGACGTACGGCGACATTGAACGCGCACCTAGTGGATTATAAAGAGCGTCAGGGGGAAGCGGTTGTTGCTGAAAAATCTGATGTAGATTCCCGCGCTAAAGAAGTCGACATCTTGAATAAAGTGATTGGTCACTACGAATACCAAATTCGAGTGGCTGATGCTAAGCGCCTACGGGAAATTCGCCGTGGTATGCAAATTACAATTGGCCAAGATGGCGAAGATGCACCTGCGTTTATTATTGACAGTAACTACGACACAGCATGGCCGCGCGTGCTATTGGTGTTGCGTAAACTTGGTTTTGACGTGAAAGATTACGACAAATCTAATGGTTTATTGTTTGTTAAGTACAACGGTACCGAGAGTGGTTGGTGGGATTCAGTTTGGTCTAACGACGAAAATGCTTTACCGCTTGAAAAGCAAGAGTATCGTTTTAGAGTGGAAGACGCGGGTGAGTATACCTCGTTAACTGTGCTTGATAACGAGAGCACGCCATTTACTAAAGATAAGTTATCTGGTCTGTATGATGTGTTTGCCCGAGTAATGGCTGACGATAATTTAGACATTTAATGTAATTCGTATCGATTGAAAGAGCACCGCAAGGGTGCTTTTTCGTTTTTAGGCAACCCATTTTGAGGACAATCTAGTATGAGCTTCGCTGATAAAGTGCTTGCTGTTAATGACAACCTTCCTATTCGTACTGATTTACCTGTGCACAGTGGCAAAGTTCGTTCTGTATATTGGTTAACAGAACAGGATAGCCGACGTCTTATTGAAGAGCATAATTACCCGGTACCGAAAGATACGCCATTAGCCATCATGTTAATAAGCGATCGTATTTCAGCGTTTGATTGCATTTGGCGTGGTGAAGAAGGTATGCAAGGTGTACCTGGCAAAGGCGCAGCTTTAAATGCTATTTCAAACCATTGGTTTGGCTTATTTAAGGAGCAGGGGCTGGCTGATAGTCATATATTAGACATTCCTCACCCACTGGTATGGATTGTTCAGAAAGCTCGTCCAATCATGATTGAGGCGATTTGCCGTCAATATATTACGGGCTCCATGTGGCGTGCGTACGAAAAAGGCGAACGCGAGTTTTGCGGTATCCGTCTTGAGGAAGGGTTATCAAGAGACAGCAAGTTAGCCAATATATTGATTACTCCTTCTACCAAAGGTGTTCTTAAAGGCATTGAGGGGGTGCCAGAAGCAGACGATGTCAATGTGTCTCGTAGTGATATAGCGCAACACTGTGCTGCATTTAACTTTAACTCTGCTGATGACATTGCTTTGTACGAAAAATTACTCACTGAAGGCTTCGGGGTCATAAGTCATGCGCTTAACAAAATCGATCAAATTTTCGTAGATACAAAGTTCGAATTTGGTTATGTAAAAGACGTAGACGGAAACGATAAATTAATTTATATGGATGAAGTGGGAACCCCAGATTCATCTCGTATATGGGACGCCAAGCAATACGATCAAGGCAATATTGTCGAGAACTCAAAAGAGGGATTCAGGCAGTTGCTGCTCAATTACTTCCCTGATCCTGATATATTGCTTAATAAAGAGCGCATGGACGAACGCGAGGCATTAGCACGAAACAATGCCTTACCAGTACAGGTGTTAATGGACATATCAAAGACTTATACACAAATAGCGGAGAAAATCACCGGCCAAAAAATTGTGCTCAGTGATAACCCTAAAGAAGAAGTGATCAGTGTTTTACGGGAAAAGTACCAGCTTATTGACTAAACTCATATCTCGTTTGAAAGGTGAGACTCATATAAGCCAGCTATTTTGCTGGCTTTTTTGGGTTTTAAAACCGCTAACTTCTTGTTAGCTAATTCCAATCGATTGACGCTGCGTGTTTACTGGAGGTTGGATTACGCTTTAATTTTTATGTGGCCCAAGGGTTTACAGCAACAAGGCAGTATTTCGCCGTCATCGATGAAAGCAAGAGGATCAAGTAGGTATTCTACCTCACCTTCGATTAACTGTGTTCTACATGCGCCGCAAAATCCCTCTTTGCAGTGGTATTCCTTAGGAACATTATGGGTGAGCAAACAGTCGAGGAGATTGTTGTGAGCAAACGAAATCGTTTGCTCACAGGGAGCGTCGGGGTCGTCGTGTTCAACAACCGTGACTTTTTTGCACACTATAGCTCGAACTCGTCGAAGTCGTTGCTGCCGACTTCAGAGTCGATTTGGCCGACAAGATAGGAGCTGATCTCGGATTCTTGCGGAGCGACCTGTACGTTGTCTGAATTCAAATAATTATTCATCCAAGGCAAGGGGTTATTTTTAATGTCAAATGGCTGACCTAAGCCAATTGCTGACATTCTGTGGTTCGCAATAAACTCCACGTATTGGCATAAAATATCTTTATTTAGGCCAATCATCGAGCCGTTCTGAAATAAGTACTCAGCCCATTCTTTCTCTTGATTAACTGCATCAAGGAAGATATTTGTCGCTTCCTCTTTATACTCAAGGGCGATTTCAGCCATTTCAGGGTCGTCTTTGCCTTTGGCCCACAAGTTCAAAATATGCTGCGTCGAGGTCAAGTGTAGGTTTTCATCACGTGAAATCAGGCGAATAATTTTAGAATTACCTTCCATTAATTCACGCTCAGCAAACGCAAACGTACACGCAAAC
Source organism: Paraglaciecola sp. QJM3NY_14 (assembly GCF_056173245.1). NCBI lineage: Bacteria > Pseudomonadati > Pseudomonadota > Gammaproteobacteria > Alteromonadales > Alteromonadaceae > Paraglaciecola > Paraglaciecola sp. QJM3NY_14. Next base: position 2,969,878 of record NZ_CM149664.1, on the reverse strand, counting down.
GACACGTAAAAACGAATCGCTTCCAAGGCATTGACTGAATTCATGCATAAGAATAGTTTTATCTTCAGCGTACGCATAGTCACAACATGTTCTTCACCATTGATGGTGTGCGTACCTTCACCAAGGGTTTGCCAAAGTTGGGTGTAAAAAATCAAATCGTCATAGTATTTAGAAATATCAGCAGCGCGCTTCTTGATTTGCTCATTTTCAACGATATCAGAGAAAATACTGCTTGGGTCCCCAAACAAGTTACGCAAAATATGGGTGTAGGAACGTGAATGAATGGTTTCAAAAAACGACCATGTTTCAGTCCATGTTTCTAACTCAGGAATAGAAATAATCGGTAAAAAAGCAATATTTGGGCTACGGCCTTGAATAGAGTCTAATAAGGTTTGATATTTCAAATTCGAAATAAAAATATGCTTTTCTGATTCACTCAGCTTTTGAAAGTCAACTCTGTCTTTACTGACATCTACTTCTTCGGGGCGCCAGAAAAAACTGATTTGCTTCTCGATAAGTTTTTCGAAAATGCTGTGTTTTTGTTGATCATAACGGGCAACGTTGACCGGATTGCCAAAAAACATAGGTTCCTGCAAAGGGTCATTATTGATTTGATTAAACGTTGTGTATTTCATGAATGTTAGCAGACCATTTTGAGTTGAATTCGCCCTTTAGGGATACGCTAAAGGGCTCAGAAAGATTAAATTTTACACGCACCGCCAGCACAATCGTCGTCTTCTTCAACGACTGCTTCTTGTGGAACGAACTGGGTTGATTTCAGCTCTTGCTGTGATGTATCTGCTGCGCCATCACGAGTGTTGTGGTAGTACAAAGTTTTTACGCCTAGCTGATAAGCGGTAAGCAAGTCTTTCAACAATAACTTCATGGGGACTTTGCCACCGTCGTATTTGTTCGGGTCGTAACTGGTGTTAGCTGAAATTGTTTGATCAACAAACTTTTGCATAATACCGGTTAACTGTAAGTAACCATCGTTAGACGGTAAGTCCCACAACAATTCGTACTTGTCTTTCAACAATTCGTACTCAGGCACCACCTGCTTCAACACTCCATCTTTACTGGATTTAACACTGATGTGGCCGCGTGGTGGCTCAATGCCATTGGTGGCATTTGAAATCTGTGATGATGTTTCAGACGGCATCAAGGCAGACAAGGTACTGTTACGTAGACCGTATTGCTTGATGTCAGCACGTAGACTGTCCCAGTCACAATGCAGTGGCTCGTTACAAATTTTGTCTAAGTCTTTCTTGTAGGTATCAATTGGCATGATCCCTTGAGAGTAGGTGGTCTCATCAAACTTAGGACATGCGCCTTTCTCTTTTGCTAGGTTACAAGAGGCACGCATCAAGTGATATTGCATGGCTTCAAATGTTCGGTGAATGAGGCCGTTGGCACTGCCATCTGAGTATTTAACGCCGTTCTTAGCAAGGTAGTAGGCAAAATTGATTACACCTATACCCAATGTACGACGCCCCATAGTGGCATTGTACGCTGCGGGTACGGGGTAATCTTGATAATCGAGTAGGTTGTCAAGCGCCCGTACGGCGAGGTCAGCCATTTCTGCGAAGTCTTCTAAGCTTTCAATGGCACCTAGGTTAAACGCTGATAATGTACAAAGGGCAATTTCGCCGTTTTCGTCATTAACGTGCTCAAGGGGTTTAGTCGGTAGAGCGATTTCAAGACACAGGTTGCTTTGACGGATAGGTGCAACTTTCGGGTCGAAAGGACTGTGCGTGTTGCAGTGATCCACGTTCTGAAGATAGATACGGCCGGTACTAGCACGCTCTTGCATGAACAAGCTAAACAACTCTACTGCTTTGATTTGGGTCTTGCGGATGCTGTCATCTTGCTCGTACTTAACGTATAGCTCTTCAAATTTAGGTTGGTCAGCAAAGAACGCATCGTACAAACCAGGTACGTCAGATGGGCTAAACAAGCTAATGTGCTGATCTTTAATCAAGCGTTGATACATCAACTTATTAAATTGCACGCCGTAATCCAAATGACGAACGCGGTTTTCTTCTACACCACGGTTATTTTTCAATACTAGAAGTGATTCCACTTCCATATGCCAAAGTGGGTAGAAAAGTGTTGCTGCACCGCCGCGAACGCCGCCTTGTGAACAACTTTTAACGGCAGTTTGGAAATACTTGTAGAATGGAATACAACCCGTATGGAATGCTTCTCCGCCGCGAATAGGGCTACCAAGAGCACGTATGCGCCCTGCGTTGACACCGATACCGGCGCGCTGGCTCACGTACTTAACAATGGCACTGGCTGTCGCGTTAATTGAATCAAGGCTATCGCCAGCTTCAATCAATACACATGAGCTGAACTGCCTTGTAGGTGTACGCACGCCGGCCATAATTGGCGTAGGCAGTGAGATTTTGAATTTCGACGTCGCATCATAGAAGCGCTTGATGTATTCCATGCGCGAATCTTTCGGGTAATCAGCAAACAAACATGCTGCTACCAAGATATATAGAAATTGGGCACTCTCGTAAATTTCGCCGGTTACCCGGTTTTGAACAAGGTATTTACCTTCTAGCTGCTTGACTGCGGCGTAGCTAAAGTCCATATCACGCCAGTGGTCAATATAATCATCCATTTCTTGAAATTCAGCTTCGCTGTAATCACTCAACAAATGTTGATCATATTTTTGCATCTCGACCATGTTGGTAACATGGGCGAAAAGCGCTGGGGGCTCAAACTGCCCATAAGCTTTCTTACGTAAATGGAAGATAGCCAAACGTGCTGCTAAGTATTGATAATCTGGCGCGTCTGTTGAAATAAGATCGGCCGCTGAGCGGATCAGCGTCTCATGAATATCTTCTGTCTTGATACCGTCGTAGAACTGAATATGCGCTTTAATTTCCACCTGAGATACAGAAACATTATTAAGGCCTTTAGCTGCCCAAGTAATAACTTTGTGGATTTTTTCGAGGTCAATGCTTTCGCGCTCGCCAGTTCGCTTGGTAACGAAGAGTTTGTTATTCATGTATACGCCGTTTTGATTATAGTTTTTACAAAATATAGAAACGGTGAATTTCACCATTTCTGTGGAAATTATGCTTGACGAAGAGGGAAAGTTGCGGATCTTTTTTACAACGACCATCCTGTCGATAAAACACAAGATAATGAGGTTTTAGTGCCTTTGCAACCCCACATCTGGTGCTTTTGTAGACGTTCAAATCAACAGAAAATTTATGTTAGTAACGACTCACCTAACAAGGCCATTCTCTTTGCATGTATAGGGAATGCAAGATCATTTTTAGGAATTATTTTTTTATAAACTTTTTTAATCGAAAAAATCAGTTGTTATAATTTCACGATATATAGTGTCTAGGTGTTTACAAAACCACTACATGTCGTGTTTGGTGTTATAGGTGGGCGAGGATTGCCTGTGGTTGATCAATGTACAGATCCGCATTCCAGCTGTCTGATCTATGCTCTGGGCCTATGTATCCATAGTTTGCCACCACACTAAACATGTTCGCAGCTTTTGCGGCATCTATGTCACGTTTAGCATCACCGATGTACCAACACTCTGCAGGATTAATGTTCATCGCGTTTGCAGCGTGTATCAGGGGCAAAGGGTGGGGTTTACGTTTTTCTAACGTGTCGCCACTGATGACCACTTGGCACTGGGCAAACTCGTCAAAATGAGGTAACAAAAGCTCGGTGAGCCATTGTGGTTTATTGGTCACAATGCCCCAAGGGATATTATCCTTATCTAAACGTGCAAGTAGCTCTCTAATGCCATCAAACGACACGGTATCTACACATATCTCTTGTTCATATCTTTCAAGAAAAAGGGCCCTAAGTGCTTCGACGTCAAAATCCGCGAGCCTATCGCCAAAGCCTATTTCGAGTAATCCTTGAGAGCCATCAGAAGCAATATTACGATATACGCTGAACGCGCATGAGGGCATTTTATGTTGGTGTAAAACCCAGTTTAGGGCATTGCCTAAATCTCGTGCAGTGTCTAATAACGTACCGTCTAAATCGAACAATACACCTTTGGGCTTATTTAGCATGTTATGCATCACCGCCATGCTGACAATGTACGATGTAATTCACGTCAACGTTTTTGTCAGATAAATAAAACTGTTGAGTAATGGGGTTTACATGTAGGCCTGTCATATGTTTCGCCATTAAAGGTGTATTGTCTACCCAGTTTAATAATTCCGAGGGTTTAATAAACTTGTCATGATTGTGGGTTTCTTTTGGCACTAATTTGAGAATGTGCTCTGCGCCAATTATCGCCATCAAATATGATTTGATATTACGGTTTAGGGTCGAGAAAAATACCGTGCCGCCAGGTTTAACCAGTCTGCTACAAGCCTCAACTACAGATGACGGGTCAGGCACATGTTCGAGCATTTCCATACAAGTCACCACATCGAATTGCCCAGGATGGGCATCAGCGAACTCTTCCGCTGTTGACAGCTGATAGTCAATGCTTAATTGTGATTCAAGGCTATGTAATCTTGCTACTTCAAGCGGGGCTTCGCCCATATCAATGCCGGATACCTCAGCACCCGCGCGCGCCATACTTTCCGCTAAAATACCGCCACCGCAACCCACATCAATCACTTTCTTGCCTTCAAGCCCTTGAGTGCGCTGCACGATATAATCGGTTCTAAGTGGGTTGATGGTATGTAAGGGTTTAAACTCCCCGTTTAGGTCCCACCAACGAGATGCCAAATCGGCAAATTTCTGTATTTCTTGATGGTCAACATTTTGAGCTGAGTTCATATTGCGGTCCAAAAATTTGAATTTCGCTATTATAGCCAGCATGTATTAAAGCTGGCTAGCGCAATATATGCGGTTTTTTAGCGTCTTTGGCTACTATATGAGCGGATCCTATCTATTTATTTTTTACGGTCAGTGTTAGAATCCCAAGGCTCGATAATACGAAATTCCAGAGTTAATCGTTGACTGTTATTTTGAGGCCTAGCTCAAATGCACTGACGCGGATTGTAAATTTTATGTCTAATTCTATTTCTAATAATAATGACTAGGGACAAGGCTGTATATGACTGATCACGCCCAAGAAATTCTTCCTATTAATATTGAAGAAGAACTTAAAAATTCTTATCTTGATTACGCCATGAGCGTAATTGTAGGCAGGGCGCTGCCTGATGTAAGAGATGGCTTGAAGCCCGTGCATCGCCGGGTTTTGTTCGCTATGAACGAGCTGAAAAACGATTTTAACAAACCCTATAAAAAATCGGCACGTGTTGTCGGTGATGTTATCGGTAAGTACCACCCACATGGAGACTCGGCTGTTTACGATACCATCGTACGTATGGCTCAGCCGTTTTCTTTACGTTACATGCTGGTAGATGGTCAAGGTAACTTCGGTTCTGTTGATGGTGATTCAGCCGCTGCAATGCGTTACACCGAAATCCGTATGGCGAAAATTTCCCATGAATTATTAGCGGATTTAGAAAAAGAAACCGTCGACTTCGTTCCGAATTACGACGGCACCGAATTCATCCCTGACGTACTGCCCACTAAAGTACCCAACCTATTAATCAATGGTTCTTCAGGTATTGCTGTTGGTATGGCGACTAACATTCCTCCTCACAACTTAACCGAAGTTGTGAACGGGTGTATCGCGTTAATCGATAAGCCTGAGCTTTCCATTGAAGAATTGATGGAATATATCCCAGGCCCAGATTTCCCGACCGCTGCCTTTATAAGTGGTCGTAAGGGTATTGAAGAAGCGTACCGTACGGGGCGTGGAAAAATATACATGCGCGCCCGCGCAGAGATTGAGCGCGAAGACAATGGTAAAGAAACCATAGTCGTTCACGAAATTCCTTATCAGGTCAACAAAGCGCGCCTAATTGAAAAGATAGCCGAGCTGGTAAAAGAAAAGAAAATTGAAGGTATTTCAGCCCTACGTGATGAGTCTGATAAAGACGGCATGCGTATTGTAGTTGAAGTAAAACGTAACGAGTCAGGTGAAGTCTTACTGAACCACTTATATTCACAAACACAGATGCAAACCGTGTTTGGGATCAACATGGTGGCACTGGATAAAACTCAGCCTAAAGTGTTCAATTTACTTGAGATACTGCAAGCTTTCGTTTTACACCGCCGCGAAGTGGTCACGCGCCGTACAGTTTTCGAACTGAAGAAAGCCCGTGAGCGTGCCCATATTCTTGAAGGTTTAGCGATTGCTTTGGCTAATATAGACCCGATAATCGCACTGATTAAAGCGTCTAAAAGCCCGTCTGATGCCAAAATATCATTGACGGCTCAAGGTTGGGCATTAGGTGATGTGTCTGACATGTTAGAGCGTGCCGGTAATGACGCAGCTCGTCCTGATTGGTTAGAGCCTGAGTTTGGTATTCGTGATGGTTTGTACTATCTAACAGAGCAGCAAGCGCAAGCAATTCTTGACCTACGTTTGAATAAATTAACGGGTCTTGAGCACGAAAAAATTCTTTCTGAGTACAAAGAGTTATTAGACCTGATTGCAGAATTACTGCATATATTAGGTAGCCCTGAGCGCTTGATGGAAGTCATACGTGAAGAGCTTGAAAAAATTCGTGATGAATTCGGTGATGAGCGCCGCACTGAAATCACTGCCGCATCTCACGATATCGATATTGAAGACTTGATTGAACGTGAAGAGGTTGTGGTGACACTATCTCGTGAAGGTTACGTAAAGTATCAAAAGCTAAACGATTACGAGTCGCAGCGCCGTGGTGGTAAAGGTAAATCAGCGACCAAGATGAAAGAAGAAGATTTCATCGAGAAGTTACTGGTGGCCAATACCCATGACCACATTTTGTGCTTCTCTACTCGCGGCCGGTTGTATTGGCTAAAAGTATATCAATTGCCATTAGCAAGTCGTAATGCACGCGGTCGTCCAATTGTGAATATTTTACCGTTGGAAGCAAATGAACGTATCACTGCGATTTTGCCTATTCAAGAATTTGAAGAAGGTAAGTACGTCTTAATGGCTACGGCTAATGGTACAGTGAAGAAAACGGCCTTGGTCCAGTACTCACGCCCACGTGCGAACGGTATTATCGCGGTCAACTTGAACGACGGTGATGAGCTAATCGGTGTTGATATTACCGACGGTAGCAGTGATATCATGTTGTTCTCGGATGCGGGTAAAGTCGTTCGCTTTAATGAGAAAGCGCGTGATTCAGAAACAGGGGCAGTTAAAATTGATCCTGAAACTGGCGAAGAAATCCTAGCACTACGTCCAATGGGGCGCACAGCAACAGGTGTTCGTGGCATACGCTTACAAGATGGCCAAAAAGTGGTGTCGTTGATTGTACCTCAAGGTGATGGCGCGATTTTAACCGCCACCGAAAATGGTTTCGGTAAACGTACCCCTGTCGAAGATTACCCAGCGAAGAGCCGTGCCACGCAAGGTGTGGTATCCATTAAGGTTTCAGAGCGTAACGGTAAGGTAGTCGGTGCTGTACAGGTCAATGATAGCGATGAAATCATGCTGATCAGTGACCAAGGTACTTTAGTGCGTACTCGCGTCGGTGAAGTCTCTACCGTGGGTCGTAATACTCAGGGCGTACGCTTAATACGCACTGGAGAGGACGAACATGTTGTAGGTCTGCAGCGCATCGATGAAGTTGAAGAGTTAGAAGAAGAACTAGAGGCGTTAGCTGAAGGTGACGAGACAGTCGAAGCCGCAGCATCAGACGTGGATAACACCACGGATGAAGATCCTCAAAACGAAGAGTAAAGCCCGTAGATGAAAAGGTAGGCTGCACGCTTACTTTATCATCCTATAGTTTATTAAAACGAGCGGCTTAGCCGCTCTTTTTGTATCGGAAATTAAAGAATGACCAAGGTTTATAATTTTTGTGCCGGTCCGGCCATGTTACCCGAAGCTGTGATGCAGCAAGCCCAAAATGAATTCATCAACTGGCAGAACCAAGGTTGTTCGGTGATGGAAATGAGTCACCGTAGTAAAGAGTTTATCGCCCTTGCTGAAACCGCCGAGCAAGACTTGAGAGACTTATTGAGTATCCCTGATAACTACAAAGTGTTGTTTACTCACGGTGGTGGCCGTGGTCAGTTCTCTGCAGTGCCTCTTAACTTGTCACAAGAAGGTGACAGCGCTGACTATATAGTGAGTGGCTCTTGGTCAAAAAGCGCCGTTGATGAAGCGCAAAAATACATTAACGTGAATATTGCCGCTACTACGACTAATGAAGACGGCCTAGTGGTGATGCCTGCCCAAGAGACTTGGAATCAAAATCCTGATGCCGCTTATATTCACTATTGCCCCAATGAGACGGTAGATGGAGTTGAAATCAACTGGATCCCAGAAACAGGAGACATACCCCTTGTGGCAGATATGTCATCGAATATTTTGTCGCAACCTATCGACGTGAGTAAATTTGGCGTGATCTACGCCGGAGCCCAAAAAAATATTGGGCCTTCAGGTTTATCCGTTGTAATAGTTCGCGACGACTTGTTGGACAAGGCACGCTCGATTACCCCTGCGATCTTCGATTACACGGTTATCGCTAAACATGATTCTATGTATAACACGCCACCAACGTTTGCTTGGTATTTAGCAGGCTTGGTTTTCAAGTGGTTGAAAGAGCAGGGCGGCGTAGCAGCGATGGCTGAACGCAACAAAGCTAAATCAGATCTACTTTACTCATGTATTGATGACCTAGGTTTTTATAGCAACAATGTTGCCCCTGAATATCGCTCTCGCATGAATGTCACGTTTCATTTGAAAAATGCAGAACTAGATAAGCAGTTTTTAGCTGAAGCTGAAAATGCTGGGCTAAAAGCTTTAAAAGGTCATCGTATTGTTGGTGGTATGCGCGCTAGTATCTACAACGCCATGCCAATCGAAGGTGTGCAAGCCTTGGTTAACTTCATGCAAGAATTTGCTAAGAGGAATGGTTAATATGAGTCGTTCAGCTCCATTGTTACTCAATCCCATTTCGGCGATTTCAGGCACAGTTAACGTGCCTGGCTCTAAAAGTTTGTCTAATCGTGCTTTATTGCTTGGCGCAGTAGCAAATGGTGAAACGCATCTCACTAATTTACTCGACAGTGAGGACATTCGGCACATGCTAAAAGCATTGACTCAACTGGGTGTAAAATACCGCTTATCTGACGATAAAACCGAGTGTTGGGTGCAGGGCTTAGGTCGTGGTTTTAGTGTGGATAATCTAGAGACATTATTTTTAGGCAATGCAGGCACCGCCATGCGTCCTTTATGTGCTGTATTAGCCACCTCCATAGGTGAGTTTGAATTAACGGGGGAACCCCGGATGGAAGAGCGCCCAATTGGCGCCTTAGTTGATTCACTACGCCAAGCCGGTGCTCAGATTACCTATTTGAAAAATGAAGGCTATCCACCATTAAAAATGAAGGGTATGGCGTTAAAAGGCGGCAATATTAGTGTGGAAGGCACGGTTTCTAGTCAGTTTTTAACCGCGCTACTCATGGCTGCGCCATTATTTGAACATGACAGCGTTATCAATATTGTCGGAGAGTTGGTATCGAAACCTTATATAGATATTACGCTTAATACCATGGCGCAATTTGGTATAACCGTTGAAAACAACAACTACCAAAGCTTCACTGTCAAAGGTAACCAACAGTACCAAGCTGCTGGCGATTTTTTGGTTGAAGGTGATGCCTCATCTGCATCTTACTTTTTAGCCGCGGGTGCCATTAAAGGCGGCACGGTGCGTGTTACCGGCGTAGGAAAGAAGAGTATTCAAGGGGATATTCGTTTCGCCGATGTGCTCGAAAAAATGGGCGCGAAAATCACATGGGGTGATGACTATATTGAAGTCACAGGTGCACCTTTGATTGCGGTCGATATGGACATGAACCACATCCCTGATGCAGCAATGACCATCGCAACGACCGCATTATTTGCCAAAGGCACCACGTCAATTCGTAATATTTATAATTGGCGCGTCAAAGAAACAGACAGATTAGCCGCTATGGCGTGTGAATTACGTAAAGTGGGTGCAGAGGTTATCGAAGGTCAAGATTACATCACTATTACGCCTCCGAACACGTTGATTCAAACTGATATCGATACTTACGATGATCACCGCGTAGCCATGTGTTTTTCACTTGTGGCATTGAGCGATACACCTGTGACGATTAACGATCCTGACTGTACGGCTAAAACCTTCCCTGATTACTTCACTCGCCTAAAGCAAATAAGCGCCTAAATTAGTGACCGCTGTGAACATGAGCTCGTGTTTACAGTGGTCACAAGATTGTAAACTTGCTTACATTGCTTATATAAATTCAACGGGTATAATTGCGCGCGATTTTCATTAGCTCAGGAGAGAGCATGCAATTATTTCCCGTCATCACAGTAGACGGCCCAAGTGGAGCTGGTAAGGGCACCGTGAGTACCTTATTAGCCAATCGTTTAGGTTGGCATTTCCTCGACAGCGGCGCGATCTATCGTGTTTTGGCTATCGCCTCTATCCATCATCAAATTGATCCTAATGACGAAGCAGGCCTATTGCCACTGGCTTCAGGCTTGGATGTTAACTTTGAGCCAGCAGAGCATGGCTGTAAGGTGATTTTAGAAGGTGAAGATGTCAGTGATGACATTCGTACAGAAGAGGTCGGGGCAGTGGCCTCCAAAGTGGCGTCACTACCAAGTATTCGTGAGGCGTTACTGCGTCGCCAGCGAGCATTTAAAGAAGCGCCAGGTCTTGTCGCCGATGGACGTGACATGGGTACCATTGTATTCCCTGAGGCAGATGTAAAGATATTTCTTACGGCGAGCGCCCAAGAGCGTGCTAGCCGTAGATTTAATCAGTTGAAAGAGGCTGGTCATAATGTTAGCATATTGCGCCTTTTGGCTGACATAGAGGCTCGTGACGAGCGCGACTCAAATCGCAGTGTAGCGCCTTTAGTACCAGCAAAAGACGCGCTTATTGTTGATTCTACTGAATTAACAATAACGCAAGTAATTGATAAAATTACTGAATTTGCTAGTTCTAAAATCGAAATCTGATTTAAGAGCTAGCATTATATCACTTGTAAACTGCCCAACATCAGGATGAAGTTGGCAATGAATAACAACCCCACGTTAGCCGGATTGCAGTGTGGATGTCAAAATGAAACAAATAACTTAACTATGACTGAAAATTTTGCTCAACTATTTGAAGAAAGCTTAAAAGAAATCGAAACCCGTCCAGGTGCAATTGTTAAAGGTACTATCGTATCTATCGACAAAGACATCGTACTTGTAGACGCAGGTTTGAAATCTGAAAGCGCGATCCCAGCTGAACAATTCCGTAATGCTGACGGTACACTAGATGTTGAAATCGGAGACCAAGTTGACGTTGCTCTAGACGCAATTGAAGACGGTTTCGGTGAAACAATCTTGTCTCGCGAAAAAGCAAAACGTCACGAAGCCTGGGTTGAGCTAGAAAAAGCTTACGATGACAAAGAAACGATTAAAGGTGTTATCAATGGTAAGGTCAAAGGTGGCTTTACGGTTGAAGTGAATACAGTTCGTGCATTCTTACCTGGTTCATTGGTTGACGTACGCCCAGTACGCGACACGACTCATCTTGAAGGTAAAGAACTGGAATTCAAAGTTATCAAGCTTGATGCTAAGCGTAACAACGTGGTTGTTTCACGTCGTGCGGTTATCGAAGCAGAAAGCAGCGCAGAACGTGATCAACTTCTTGCTAACCTTGAAGAAGGCCATGAAGTTAAAGGTATCGTTAAGAACCTTACTGATTACGGCGCGTTCGTTGATCTTGGTGGTGTTGATGGTCTTCTACACATTACTGATATGGCTTGGAAACGCGTTAAGCACCCAAGTGAAATCGTTAATGTTGGTGATGAAATCAACGTTAAAGTACTTAAGTTCGACAAAGAAAAATCTCGTGTTTCATTAGGTATGAAACAAATGGGCAACGATCCTTGGCAAGAAATTGCAGAGCGTTACCCTGAAGGTTCTAAATTGAGCGGTGCAGTCACTAACCTAACTGACTACGGTTGTTTCGTTGAAATCGAAGACGGCGTTGAAGGTCTAGTTCACGTATCTGAAATGGATTGGACTAACAAAAACATTCACCCATCTAAAGTGGTTAACTTGGGTGACACTGTTGAAGTTATGGTTCTTGAAATTGACGAAGAGCGTCGTCGTATTTCTCTTGGCCTTAAGCAATGTAAACCTAACCCATGGGAAGAGTTTGCTAAGGCACAGAGCAAAGGCGATAAAGTTAGTGGTAAGATCAAGTCTATTACTGACTTCGGTATCTTTATCGGTCTCGACGGCGGCATTGACGGCTTAGTACATTTGTCTGACATTTCTTGGAACAAGACTGGCGAAGACGCTGTTCGTGAATACAAGAAAGGCGACGAAATCTCTGCTGTTGTTCTACAAGTTGACCCAGAGCGTGAGCGTATCTCTCTAGGTGTTAAACAGATTGAAGAAGATCCGTTTAACCAATACCTGACGGATACCAAGAAAGGTACTATCGTTGTTGGTACTGTGACTGAAGTTGACGCCAAAGGCGTAACTGTTAAACTTGCAGAAGAAGTTGAAGGTTACATCCGCGCAACTGATTTAGCTCGCGAACGTGTTGAAGATGCATCTGAAGTAGCATCTGTAGGCGACGAAATCGAAGCTAAGTTCATGGGCGTTGACCGTAAGAACCGCATCGTTAACTTGTCTGTTAAAGCAAAAGACCAAGCAGACGAGAAAGAAGCACTTGACAAAGTTAACCAACAAGAAGAAGTTGGTTTTGCTAACGCATTTGCTGAAGCCTTTAAAGCGGCGAAGAGCGAAGATTAATCAATCAAGGTGCGTATTATACGCACCGATAAATTTTCACAACGTACTTATATATTGAAGGAGAGTTTTAATGACAAAGTCAGAACTTATCGAAAGACTAGCGGATAAAGCCCGTCACGTACCTTCAAGAGACGTTGAGTTGGCTATCAAGGAAATGCTAGAGCAAATGGCGCAAACCTTACAGAAAGGTGAACGCATCGAAATCCGTGGATTTGGAAGTTTCTCTTTGCATTACCGCGCGCCTCGCGTAGGACGTAACCCGAAAACAGGTGAGACAGTGGAGTTAGACGGTAAACACGTTCCCCACTTCAAACCTGGTAAAGAGTTACGAGAAAGGGTCAACGAAGATTTAATTGCTTGATTTATCTCTAAATCATTAAAACGGCACTCCAATTGGGGTGCCGTTTTTGTTAGAGTGTAGTAAATTATAAATGACGTTTATAAACACATCTCGTTATTGGCCGTAGTGGTAGCTGTTTCGAATACTTAATTCAGAAATGAGTAAAGTATGTTTATAAAAAAGAGTTCAGATCCAAATGCCCACTAGGAGGCAAATAAGTATGAAGTTGAAGGGATTACTATCTCTTATTGCTGTATTAGTCTTGCTGTTAATAGGCGGCTTTATTGGTTCTCAAAATACCCATAGTGTCACAGTAAATTATCTTGTAGCGCAGAGCGACATCCGTGTGTCATTACTTATGCTGATTGTGTTCTTATGTGGTGTGCTACTCTGCGTAATTCTATTCTCACTTTATGTTTTACGATTAAAGTGGCGAGTAGCAAGTTTAGAACGCCAACTTAAAAAATCTAATCGTGTAGACTCCCTTTAATTATGCTTGAACTGCTTTTTCTGCTATTACCTGTAGCCGCCGGATATGGCTGGGTGATGGGGCGCAATAGCGTACGTCAAGCACAGCGTAAGCAATCTAGTATTTTATCTAAGCATTACTATAAAGGCTTAAATTTCCTCTTATCTGATGAGCCTGATAAGGCCGTCGATACTCTCATAAAAATGATCAACCTCGACAGTGATACGGTTGAAACCCATATTGCCATGGGCAAATTTTTCAGACACCGAGGCGAGTTAGACAGAGCAATCCGCGTTCATCAAAACCTTGTCAGTAAAGAACAAATTTCCCCTGCACAGCGCGAATCTGCCCTCAAAGAATTGGGCAAGGACTATGTGCTTGCAGGATTTTTAGAGCGTGCTGAGAACGCTTTTCTGCAGCTATTGAATTCAGACAAACATTTTCTAGATGCACAACAGCAGCTTTTCGATATCTATCAAGCCACCAAAGAATGGGGCAGAGGGATAGAGCTGGCTGAGAATATGATGGAAAATCATGGCGATAGTGACGAGCTATGCATTCGCATCTCGCATTTTTATTGTGAGCAAGCGGCTATTTATGTACGTAAAAATGAACTTAATCTAGCCGAGAAAACCTTGCAAAAAGCCATTATGGCTGACCAAAATACCGTTCGCCCATGGCTAATGCTAGGGCAAATAGCGATTAGCCAAGAGCAATATCAGACCGCCATCGAGTACTTACAACAAGTGCCTTTGCGTGATATATCTTGGTTGAGTGAGGCGGTGCCGCTGATAGAACAAAGCGCTGAAGCACTGGGCGATCTTGAGCAGCTAGAAAATATCCTTAACGAATATTGGCAGCAATGTGCCACTTCCTATCTAGCCAAAGTGAAATTAATGGCACGGCAGGGTTTAACAAAAGAAGCGGCTGATGTTTTGCTTGATCAACTGCGTAAACATCCCACCATGAAAGGCTTTAAAACGCTTATGGGGTTGTATATTGAACAACAAGCCCCTGATGAGTCCATGAATAGCCTTGTGCTATTAAAAGAGCTTGTTGAAGAGCAGATTAAGCAGCGACCTAAATATCGCTGTCACAGCTGTGGCTTTTCGGGCGGGCAAATACATTGGTTGTGCCCATCCTGTAAAAAATGGGGCCAGGTTAAACCGATTAAAGGCTTAGACGGAGAATAAACGTTAATGCAAGATCCAAAAGTGGTTATCGCACTTGATTTTGATGTAAAGAAAGACGCACTTGATTTTGTAGATAGGATTGACCCATCTCAGTGTCGTCTAAAAGTCGGTAAAGAAATGTTCACGTATTTCGGTCCTGAGTTTGTTCGCACTTTGGTGGCGAAGGAGTTCGATGTATTCCTCGATCTCAAATTCCACGATATTCCAAATACCGTTGCCAAAGCGTGCATCGCCGCCGCAGATTTAGGCGTATGGATGGTGAACGTACATGCTTCTGGTGGCGAAGATATGATGATTCGTGCTCGTGAAGGCTTAGCTCAGTTCGGTCAAGACAAGCCTCATCTTATCGCAGTAACAGTGCTTACCAGCATGGATAAGCGTCAGCTGTTACAAATTGGTATTCAATCATCGCTCATGGAGCACGTGTTAACGCTTGCATCCCTAACCAAACATGCAGGACTTGACGGAGTGGTATGCTCGGCACAAGAAGCTGCAATGTTAAAAGAGACTTTGGGTAAGGAATTTATGTTGGTGACGCCCGGTATTCGTCCCCAAGGGAGTGACGTTGGTGATCAGAAACGTATTATGACACCGCAAGAGGCTATGCAAGTTGGGGTGGATTACATGGTTATTGGCCGTCCTATTACGCAAGCGAAGGATCCAGTCGCTGCGCTTGACGCTATTAATGCATCTATCGCTTGAGCTAATATTTAAAATTTAGACATTTACGTTAAATTTCTAAACGCATAAAAAAGGCACTCTCGAGTGCCTTTTTTATTTAATCTACATCCATTGATGTTTAGGCACTCAGTGCCGTTTTAGGATCGGTGTAGGTCAACCCTAAAGATTTTCCGAGTGCATCAACTACCGCTTTGTACGTAACTTTACCTTCATGCACATTCAAGCCGTTAAGCAAATGAGCATCATCTAACATAGCCTGCTTAGGCCCTTTGTTAGCCAAAGCTAAACCGAAAGGTAGCGTTGCATTGTTCAGTGCCATAGTGGATGTACGCGCAACACCGCCAGGCATGTTTGCTACGCAATAGTGAACAACACCATCTACGATATAAACCGGATCTTGATGTGTCGTCGCTTTTGAGGTTTCAAAACAACCACCTTGATCAATAGCGACATCAACCACTACTGAGCCCTCTTTCATGTTTTTAACATGTTCTGCGGTCAATAGTTTAGGTGCTGCAGCGCCAGGAATGAGTACTGCACCCACCACTAAGTCAGCTTTTGACGAATAATGCTCAATAGCATCAACTGTTGAAAAAACAGTTTTAACACGGCCATCAAAAATATCATCTAACTCACGTAAACGCGGTAAAGAGCGATCCAAAATGGTGACATCAGCACCAAGGCCCAACGCCATCTTAGCTGAATTGGTGCCCACAACACCGCCACCGATAATTAGCACTTTACCCGGAGCTACCCCTGGCACACCACCCAACAATGTACCACTACCACCTTGTGCTTTTTCAAGATAGTGCGCGCCAGCTTGTACCGCCATACGACCAGCAACTTCACTCATTGGTGCAAGAAGGGGCAGGGCGTTGCGGTTATCAGTTACTGTTTCATAGGCAATGCAGGTTGCGCCAGATTCAATTAGTAGCTCGGTCTGTTTAGGATCGGGGGCAAGGTGCAAATAGGTATACAAGGTTTGGCCTTTGCGCAGCATTTTGCATTCATTTTCTTGCGGCTCTTTAACCTTTACAATCATCTCAGCTTTGGCAAAAACGGTTGCTGCATCAGGCACTATTTCAGCACCGGCAGCAATAAACTCTTCATTGGTAAAGCCAATAGCGGTACCCGCATTATCTTCAATTAGTACTTGATGTCCATGAACAACAAACTCTTTAACTGCAGCAGGCGTAAGACCTACGCGATATTCGTGGTTTTTAATTTCTTTTGGTACACCAATTAGCATAAATTTTCCTTTGAAGGTTGAACCCGAGGGCGATTGAATGCGGTATTGCATAATGAGCGAAGTATAAGTGAAGGTTCGAAGAAAATTATTCTGAAGATTTAATGCTTTAAGTATAAAATAGGGAGAAAGCCATTAAATGCAGTATTATCTATGTTAATAAAAACACCTAAACACCTCGATAGAATCGATCGTAATATTTTAAGTGAGCTGCAAAAGAACGGCCGTTTATCAAATATCGATTTAGCCAATAAGGTCGGTTTAAGTGCAAGCCCTTGTTTAGAAAGAGTTAAACGTCTTGAGAGTCAAGGCTATATTCTAGGCTATCATGCGCGAGTCGACCCACAAAAACTCGGTGCGGCGATGTTAGTCTTCGTGGAAATTACGTTGACCAAAACGTCGCCTGATATATTTGAGCTATTTTCTACTGCGGTAAAACAGCATGAAGACATCCAAGAGTGTCATTTAGTCTCTGGTGATTTTGATTTTTTACTTAAAGCGCGAGTGGCGGACATGTCGACCTATCGTAAGTTGCTTGGTGACACCCTACTTAGATTACCAGGAGTGAATGAATCTCGAACTTACGTTGTAATGGAAGAAGTCAAAGACACCACCATGGTGAAAATTAATCAACGCTGAACTGTTTAACCGCAGATTGCTCAAATACTGGGCATAAGCACGCCGTTGTCTAGGATTTTGACCAAAGCACTGGTATCTTATACAGCTAATTTTACGCAGTAACCCTAAGTTGAAAGAAAACGCTATGGCAAGACTCACAGGTATCCAACGGATTATGGAAGTAGGCATGATGCTCAGTTGCGCATTTGCTTTTTTCTTACTCCTCGCATTGGCTTCTTTTCATCCAGCCGACCCAAGCTGGAGCCAAGCTGGTTTGCAAGGTGACATTCACAATTGGGTTGGCGCGATTGGCGCTTGGTTAGCTGATATTTTATTTTTTATGTTCGGCTACATTGCTTATATCTTCCCCTTCACAGCGGCATTCGCCGGTTGGTTTATGTTCCAGCAACGTAAGCGTATTTCTGAGTTTGACTATTTAACGATTGGACTGCGAATTTTAGGACTATTATTGGCCCTTGTTGGTGCAGCGGGAATAGCCAGCCTTAACTTTAATGACTTATTCTATTTCTCGGCAGGAGGGATGTTAGGAGATGTGATTAGCGCATCGCTTGTTCCTTATCTCAATTTCGCCGGTACGGTTCTTATTTTACTTAGCTTGTTTTGCACTGGCTTTACGTTTTTAACTGGAATTTCATGGTTAACCGTTGTCGATAAAACCGGTGCGTTGGCCGTCGCGTTTGCAACAGGTGCTTGGTCTCTGCCACAGAAAATCCAAGAAGCTCCCATGCTACGACTCGGTTTTAATCGCGATAGTAAGGACGAGCAAGCAAGCACTGATGACAAGCTGAATACTTCAGTTCCACCGCCTTATACACCCGATCACCAGCGTGTAGAGCCAAGTGTGACGCCTTTTAGTCATGATGAGCCTGAACCGAGTTTTAGTATTCCCGATGAGGTGTTGTTCGAGCCCGAACCGAAAAAAGAGGAATCGAGCCCAATTTCAATCAGCGAGTTGCGCGACAAGATAGGCTTTGGTCGTAAAAAGAAATCGCAAGACGATATTGATGAAATGCAGGATGAGCCAGAAGCACCTGCTGAGCAGCCCAAGGATAAGGCGCATAATGGCGTTTATGTTTCTGATGACGTTAAAGCCAATCTTGAGGCGCAAGCGGCAGCTAAAGCGATTGCCGACAGTAAACCTCCTGAGCCAATGCCGTCATTTGATTTACTGCAACGAGCAGACAAAATTAAAAATCCGATTACCCCTGAAGAGCTTGAAATGGTCTCTCGCTTACTCGAGGAAAAACTAAAAGACTTTAACATCGATGCACAAGTGGTAGGTGTGTATCCTGGGCCTGTTATCACCCGTTTTGAGATGGACTTAGCGCCAGGTGTCAAAGTCAGTAAGATTACCGGTCTTTCAAAAGATTTGGCCCGTGCGATGTCTGCTATTTCGGTGCGCGTGGTGGAAGTCATTCCAGGTAAATCGGTAATAGGTTTAGAGTTGCCCAATAAAAAGCGCGACATGGTGCGCTTGAGCGAAGTGATTAGCTGTGACGCGTTTCAAAAAGCCGAGTCCGATTTAACCATGGTGTTAGGAGCAGATATATCAGGCCAACCTGTAATTGTTGATTTAGCCAAAATGCCACATTTATTAGTGGCAGGTACCACTGGCTCAGGTAAGTCTGTTGGGGTTAACGTCATGATTTTGAGCCTGTTGTATAAATCAACGCCAGAAGACGTGCGTATGATCATGATTGACCCGAAAATGCTTGAATTGTCTGTTTATGAAGGCATACCGCATTTGCTCGCTGAAGTGGTAACCGACATGAAAGAAGCGGCCAACGCACTGCGCTGGTGTGTTGGGGAAATGGAGCGTCGCTACCGTTTAATGTCAGCCCTGGGGGTACGTAATCTCAAAGGCTTCAACCAGAAAGTCAAAGATGCGATTGAAGCAGGCCAACCGATAAAAGATCCCTTGTGGAAATCAGAAGAGAGCATGTTAACGGAAGCGCCTGATTTGGAAAAACTGCCGGCTATCGTGGTCGTGGTCGACGAATTTGCTGACATGATGATGATCGTTGGCAAAAAAGTCGAAGAGCTTATTGCCCGTATAGCCCAAAAAGCCAGAGCGGCTGGTATTCATTTGGTACTCGCCACACAGCGTCCGTCAGTTGACGTTATCACTGGTTTGATAAAAGCCAATATTCCTACCCGTATTGCGTTTCAGGTGTCATCAAAAATAGATTCACGGACCATTTTAGACCAACAAGGCGCTGAAACCTTATTGGGAATGGGCGACATGCTGTACTTGCCACCAGGCACTGGCGTGCCGACACGGGTCCACGGCGCGTTTGTTGATGACCCAGAAGTACATGCTGTAGTAGCCGATTGGAAAAGCCGCGGTGCACCGCAATACATTGATGAGATTCTCAACGGTGACACCACAGCTGAGGTATTACTGCCCGGTGAGCAACCAGAAGGCGGCGATCAAGAGTTTGATGTGTTTTACGATGAAGCCGTGTCTTTCGTCACTGAGTCACGCCGCGCGTCAGTATCAAGTGTGCAGCGTAAATTTAGAATTGGTTACAATCGTGCAGCACGCTTGGTCGAACAAATGGAACAAAGTGGTGTCGTAACGCCACCAGGGCACAATGGTAATAGAGAAGTGTTGGCACCTCCACCACCAAGAGATTAATTTATGATAGGTATTCAGCAAAATATGAACAGTGTTAAATATATCGGTTACGTGGCGAAGTTATCAGGGACTTTATTGCTAATGTTAGGGGCTATTTTTAGCGTAAATGCCCAGCAAACCGATGAAGATAAACTGAAAGCGCGATTGCAAACCCTACATAACTTTAGCGCCTCGTTTACCCAAAAAGTGACTGACGCGAATCACGAAGTACTGCAAGAAGCAACTGGGGTGATAAAGCTAAAACAACCCAACAAACTATATTGGGAGCTCAACCCGCCCAATGAAAATATTCTCATTGCCGATGGCAGTACTCTATGGAATGTGGACCCTTTTGTGGAGCAAGTTACTGCCATCAGTCAAGACCAAGCAGTGGCCAATAATCCCCTTATTTTGCTCACTCAGCCGAACAGTGACGCTTGGGAGAATTTCAGTGTTTCTCATACCAATGATACTTTTCGTATTGATGCGAAAAAACCTGATTCTGCAGTACACTCACTCGTGTTGGTGTTTGATGGGGCACAGTTAACGTCGATGAGCATGCAAGACAGCCAGCAGCAAATTAGCGACTTGTATTTCAATGATATTCAGCAAAATAAAACGGTCAGTGATGAGGTCTTTACCTTTAGTCTGCCTGAAGGCTACGACTTGGACGACCAACGTAACTGATGAATCAAGGATTCGATTTTAGCTATCAAGACGACCCAAGCTTCGCACCACTAGCTGCACGCATGCGCCCGCAGAATATTGCCGAATATTTCGGCCAGCAACACATTGTTGGTGTAGGCAAACCCCTGCGCAGCGCCATTGAGCGTGGCCACTGCCATTCGATGATCCTCTGGGGGCCGCCTGGTACAGGTAAAACCACATTAGCTGAAATTATTGCTATGCATTGCGATGCGCATATCGAGCGGATCTCCGCAGTTACTTCCGGCGTAAAAGATATTCGCAGTGCTATTGAACAAGCAAAACAAAATGCGCTTAACCAGGCCAAGCGCACCATTTTATTTGTTGACGAAGTACACAGGTTTAACAAGAGTCAGCAAGATGCGTTTTTGCCTTTTATTGAAGACGGCACGATTACGTTTATTGGCGCCACCACAGAAAACCCATCTTTCGAATTAAACGGTGCTTTATTATCTCGTGCCCGGGTGTATGTGCTTAAATCACTGACTGAGAGCGATCTGACAGATATTGCTAAGCGAGCGTTAACTGACGAGTCCCGTGGGTTGGGGCAGTTAGCTCTGCAAATAGAAGACAAGGGTATTGCGCTTTTAACCGAGCTTGCAGGCGGTGACGCAAGGCGTCTATTGAATTATATTGAGTTGGCTGCTGACTTCTCCACTGAAGGAAAAATCACGCTTGAAGCCATTAAAGAAGCGGTAGGCGAAAAGGTCGCTCAATATGACAAAGGCGGGGACCAGTTTTACGATTTAATCTCTGCCTTTCACAAATCTGTGCGTGGCTCATCTCCTGATGGTGCTTTGTATTGGTATGCGCGTATGTTAAATGCTGGGTGTGATCCGCTTTATGTGGCACGGCGTTTATTGGCCATTGCTACTGAGGATATCGGTAATGCCGATCCCCGAGCGATGGAAGTCTGCCTCAATGCGTGGGATATTTTCCAACGCATTGGCCCTGCAGAAGGCGAACGAGCCATAGCGCAGGCTACCTTGTATTGTGCAAGTGCTGCCAAGAGTAATGCGGTTTATACGGCATTCAAGCAAGCGATGCGGGATGCTAAATCATTGCCGGATTACGAAGTGCCTAGCCACTTACGTAATGCTCCCACTAAGTTAATGAAAGAAATGGGGTTCGGTGATGGCTATCGCTATGCCCATGATGAGCCAAATGCCTTTGCTGCGGGGGAAAGCTATTTACCACCCGAAATGCAAGATACACAATACTATGTGCCTAATGAGAGAGGGCTTGAGATAAAGCTCAAGGCGAAATTAGATTTTCTGACTGATTTAAATAACAAGAGCGCTCATAAAAGGTACAAGTAAATGCAGCATAGTTTTGCTATATACACATATATTGCGCTAGGGGGCGCAACAGGTGCCTGTTTACGCTTTTTTCTTTCCAGTTTGATGTTGCAATGGTTTGGCAAAGGATTTCCTTTTGGTACACTTCTGGTCAATATTGTAGGGTCGTTCAGTTTAGGACTGCTTTATACGCTCATTGAACAGGGGCATCTTGAAATCGTCGTTTGGCGCACAGCCATTGGTATCGGTTTTTTAGGCGCTCTTACTACGTTCTCAACGTTTTCAGTAGATAGCCTCATGCTGTTGCAACAAGGTATGTGGCTGAAAGGGGCGCTCAATATATTTATTAATGTCACCTGCTGTTTATTTGCAGCATGGTTGGGTACACAACTAGTTAAAGGTTAAGTCAAACAAGATGTTAGATGCTAAGTATTTACGTAACGATATAAACATTGCGGCGCAAAAACTCGAAAAACGAGGTTACACCCTTGATGTTGCTCAGTTCACAGCACTAGAGGAAAAGCGCAAATCTTTACAGATGCGCACTCAAGAACTACAAAATGAACGCAATGTACGCTCCAAGTCTATCGGTAAAGCGAAAGCATCAGGTCAAGATATTGAGCCCTTGCTTGCACAAGTCGGCCAACTTGGTGATGAGCTTAATGCGGCCAAAGCCGAACTGACAGGCTTGCTAGATGAAATTCAGGCGCTGACTTTGAATATCCCCAATTTGCCTGACGACAGTGTGCCAGAAGGCAAAGACGAAGACGAGAATGTAGAAGTGTCTCGTTGGGGCACGCCTCGGGAGTTTGATTTTGAAATCAAAGATCACGTTGATTTAGGTGCTGGTGTCGCCAACGGTTTAGATTTTGAAACCGCCACTAAGTTAACCGGCTCTCGTTTTGTGGTGATGCGTGGCCAAATAGCGCGTTTAAACCGAGCCATTGCTCAGTTCATGCTTGATTTACACACAGAGCAGCATGGTTATCAAGAAATGTACGTGCCGTATTTAGTGAACGAAGAAAGCATGTTAGGTACAGGTCAATTTCCTAAGTTTGTAGGGGATGCTTTTCACACCAAACCCGCAACCGAAGAAGGTCAAGGCTTGTCCTTGATACCCACGTCAGAAGTGCCGTTAACCAATATTGCACGTGACTGTATTTTTGCAGCCAATGAATTACCGATTAAAATGACGGCGCATACTCCTTGCTTTAGAAGTGAAGCGGGGTCATATGGTCGTGATACTCGTGGTCTTATTCGTCAGCATCAATTCGATAAAGTGGAGATGGTGCAATTGGTCGAAGCGGACAAATCATTCGAAGCTCTAGACGAATTAACTGGCCACGCTGAAAAAGTACTTCAGTTGCTTGAATTGCCCTACCGTAAGATGCTGTTGTGTACCGGCGATATGGGCTTTGGTGCATGCAAAACATTCGATTTAGAAGTGTGGTTACCCGCACAAGATACCTATCGTGAAATTTCGTCTTGCTCAAATATGCTTGATTTCCAAGCGCGTCGTATGCAAGCACGTTACCGCGACCCGCAAACGAATAAAACCGAGTTGCTACATACGTTAAATGGTTCAGGGTTGGCAGTAGGACGCACGCTAGTGGCCATTTTGGAAAACTACCAGCAAGCCGATGGCAGCATTACCATTCCTGAAGTGCTTCAGCCTTATATGAATGGTGTAACTGTGATTGGTGCCGTTAAATAGCGTGATAGCGCTTTGGCGTTACTGATACAAAAAAGCGCGGCCACTTTGTAGATAAGTGGCCGCGCTTTTTTATGATTTAATATGCTTTAAACTACAAACATTTCGCGGGTTTGGGCAGGCCGGCTATTTTTGTGGCTTGTTTAGCAGGACCTTTTTTAAATAACCTAAATAAATAACGGCTGTTGGCTTTTTCTTCACCAAATTTTACCTTCATGGCTTTGACTAAGGCACGCATCGCTGGGCTGGTGTTGTACTCTAAATAAAAATCGCGCACGAAGTTGACTACTTCCCAATGGGCATCGGTTAACTCTATGTTCTCGTCTTCGGCTAAAAGGGGTGCTAAATCTGGTTGCCAGTCGTCCATATTTAATAAATAGCCTTGTTTGTCTATTGGGATCTGTTGCTCTTTGTATTCTATATAACCGCTCACGTGCACTGAAACCTCTTAATATCTATAATCTCGGGCGACTTACTTCACCTCTGGTTAAAGATGGTGTAAATCAACATTATTATTTACCAACTGATCGTTGTTTTGTAGTCAAGCGTTAGTGCGACAAAACCTTCCATGCTGATAGATTTTATTAATTTAGAGTTTGTACCTGTAGATTTTAGATGATTTGCTCTGGCGACGACATCATCTTCTAGGACAAAGCAGGTAATGCCTAATGATAGGCTCAGTTCTCTTAATTGATGACTGACATCCACATGGTTCAATGCGTATGCGCCATCTTGTATCAACATGATCCCGTCACCGTTATTGCAACGTTTAAAAACACTTTCAAATACAGTGCTGCTAAAAGGACTGGTGCTAACAATATGCAGTGTCATTTAAAATCTCATCAATTGGTCAAGCTGAGCTAGCTGCTGATTTAGCTCTTCTGGGGGCAGGGCGGTAACTTCTATACACAAGTCTGACACCTCTAGTTTCCTTTCGCTGAGACTTTGCTGACAAACATAAATGTCGTCAATATCGTAGAATGTGAGAGCGGGAAACGTCTTGCTGTAATGCCTACCTTGTTCAGGAGATGGTTGTTGGGATTTGAGCAATTGAAATACGCCATCACCTACAAAAAATAGCGTCACTTCTTGTCCAAAATTGGCCGAGGCCAACGCTAAGTCTAAGCTTTCCTGTCCGTTAGACAGACCATAAGGTGCGGTACTATTAATGATACCTAAGGTTTTCATAATCAAAACTGTATCACCTTATCACTGACTTGGCATAGCTCAACTAAATCACCCAAACCTACTTCGATAAAAGGCTCGGTTAGGTTAAACCCGTGCTGGTCGTTATCTTTGGCATCTTGCGCGTTAATGACGCCTCGGCGGTTAGCCGCGGTGACGCATACATTTAACGGTATGCGATGTTGTGAACCTAACTCTATCCACGCTTGATGCACGTTAAATTCATCACTATGACCCGCCTGATAGCCATTGGCATTCTGAACGCCCGCTTGATAAAAGAAAACGCCTTTTATTTCGTGTCCTAGAGCCAGCACACTGCACGCAAAGCGATAAGCAGTAAATGCATGTTGTTGCTCAAACGGAGCGTGGGTAACCAATAAACAAAAGCTTGCCATAATTGAAAATCACCTGAGTTTAGTACAAATAAAAACACCCCGACTAAGCGGGGTGTTTTTGCAACACATTAACGATTAATCATCGCCACCGAAAGCACCCAGTAGGTGAAGGATCGATGTGAACAAGTTATATATATTCAAGTACATTGAAACTGTCGCGCGAATATAGTTGGTTTCGCCACCGTTGATGATACGGCTAGTATCAAACAAGATGAAGCCAGACATAATAAACACGATAGCAGCACTGACGGCCAAGCTAAGCGCAGGGATTTGGAAAAACAGGTTAGCTAGAGATGCAACAACCGCCACGATTAAGCCGACGATTAAAAAACCACCCATGAAAGAGAAGTCTTTCTTCGTTGTTAGAACATAACCGGATAAACCAAAGAACACTAACGCGGTTGCGCCAAAGGCCTGCATAATCATTTCAGGACCATTTTGGAAGCCAGCATAGTAATTTAGGGTGTAACCCAAAGAGCCACCTAATAAACCGGTAAAGGCAAATACGAATAAAATGCCCATTGAACTTTGTGACGCTTTATTTAAAAAGAAAATCATAACCAATGCGGCAAGGTTCATACCTAACGCAGCACCTGGGCCGATATTCATTGCAGCAGCTATACCAGCACACACTGCGCTAAATGTCAGAGTCATTGCCAATAGTAGGTACGTATTGCGCAAGACCTTGTTAGTTTGCAGGGCAGAACCCTGAGCAGTATTGCTATACGTAGTACGATGTTCCATTTGTTACCTCCAATAGGTAAAGTGATGTAGTGAAAACAGATAATATATCTATGATGCCTTTGTATGGGGTTTTGTTCAATTATTCAAGTGCTAGGGGCGACTATTATGCGAAATATTAGTAACTTGATGTAAAAATGGTCAGTGTGCCTAATTTGTGGTCGGTCAGTAAGTTTTGACTAATTAAGGCTTTACAAGCACGTAAAACGTCATTAATATTCGGCTCCTCAATTCGGAGAGGTGGCAGAGCTCGGTTTAATGCACCTGACTTGAAATCAGACGTAGGGTCAAACCTACCGGGGGTTCGAATCCCTCCCTCTCCGCCATATTGTGAAGTAAATAGATGCAAATCACTAGAGATGAATCTGTTTACACAAAAAGAATTGGATAGCTGGCAGAGCTCGGTTTAATGCACCTGACTTGAAATCAGACGTAGGGTCAAACCTACCGGGGGTTCGAATCCCTCGCTATCCGCCATAAAAACAAAAAAGCCTCAACGTTGTTCGTTGGGGCTTTTTTGTTTTTGCTGTGTCGGTAATGAGGGTGAGAACCTCCGCGGTTCGAACGAATGTCTGGAACATTCATTACCGCCGCAGGCGCGCGTAGCGTCAGGCACAGGGAAGTGCCTGAGTACATCCCTCGCTCTGTTTTCAATGTCACTAGATAGTTAAATCAAAAACTGTATCTGTAGGCTTTTCTGTTTTCGCTGTGTCGATAATGAGGGTGAGAACCCCCGCGGTTCGAACGAATGTCTGGAACATTCATTGCCGCCACAGGCGCGCGTAGCGTCAGGCACAGGGAAGTGCTTGAGTACACTCCTCGCACTGTTTTAATGTCACTAGATAGTTAATCAAAAACTGTATCCGTAGGCTTTTCTGTTTTCGCCGAGTCGGTAGTGAGGGTGAAAATCCACGCTGTTCGAACAAATGTCTGGGTTACGCTTCGGGCTTTGTCTCAGTGATAGATAATCAAACCCCCACTCATATTCGTTAATTCTAATGTGAATTAATGAGTGCGCACATATTAAAGTGCAATGGTGTAAGTCTTCGTTATTTCATTCCGCGCAACCGAAGAGCACCCAGTGACCCTCGCTTAACCATATGAGCCAGAGTAACAGCGATACCTCCAAGCAATATGACGCTTGCTTAAAGGTACAAACTAACATTGTAGTTGGCTGACCAAAACACTAATAGCCCTATACAGCTCGGCGCTATGATGCGCGCGGTCCCATAAGCTAAATAAACTTCGTTGGGTTAGAGGGAGAAGCGTCCGAGAGCGTGAAAGGCTTATTCGTATGCGTCGGCGCAGATCTTGGGTACACCATCATCGGTGATGGAATAGTCGTAAATAGCCGATATGAGTCATCATAAAGCATAAGCCTAGTTATAGGCCCACAAACAAAATTCAATATTTAACTAATATGCCTTAACTGCAATATTCAAATTGAAGATGCAAGATTAATAGCAAATTTATCCAATACTTAGAACAGGATGAGTGGCAACTTAGCTTGCATTTTAAGCAATTTGGGGTTTGTTAGGTTGTGAAAATGAGCAAAAAGTTTACGTAAATAGATAAATTAGTACGCTTGACAAAATATAACCGTGACTTTGTAGGGTTATTTACTTTATGCTCTTTGCCTAACGGTAATATCAGTTTAGTTAATATATGAAACACAAAAACGAAGTAGGCAGTTTGGCTAATCGCCTTGCCGACATAGCAGATATGCCAAGTAAATGCCGGTGCGGGGGCACACCTACAGCGCCCGCTAAGGTCCCTGATTGTGAAAACCGATGGATTATTCGATGCTCTGTCGCCACCTGTTTGGCAAGAAATACGGGGCAGGGTTTGAAAGATACCATTCTAGGTTGGAACCGATTAAGCACACACTTTTACCGATAAGTACAAAATTCACACAGTTTTATAAAATAAACACGTCTTGTGAGTGAATACAAGGTAATTGAGGGCTGAAATATTTTCTAATTTGTGTGATATTGAACGCCTTAATCGAGAAAAATAACACTCCTCTAGGAGCACTTGTTTGATAAAAATATTGTTGGTTGATGACCATGAGTTGGTCAGAACCGGTATAAGACGTATTTTGGAAGATGTACAAGGTTTTGTCGTAGTTGGAGAAGCTACAACGGGTGAAGAGGCAGTCAAATTCTGCCGTAAAAATGCACCCGATTTGGTATTAATGGATATGAGTATGCCTGGCATTGGTGGATTGGAAGCGACCAAGCAAATCTTGCGTTTTAGTGAAAATACACGTGTTATCGTGTTATCGGTTCACAAAGAAAACCCCATTCCTGCGAAAGTGATGCGTATGGGAGCATTTGGTTATTTAACGAAAGACTCAGATCCTAAAGAGATGGAGTTGGCTATTCGTAAAGTAGCCGCTGGGCAAAAGTACGTTTCCCCTGATATCGCCCAGCAAATTGCAATAGGTGCGCTAGATTTCAGTGACGGCAACCCGTTTGAGTCTCTGTCAGAGCGCGAATTAGAGATCACGCTTATGCTGACCAAGGGTTCAAAAGTCCCAGACATTGCCAAGTTTTTAAATATCAGTGCGAAAACAGTGAACACCCATCGTTATCGTATGTTTGAAAAGCTCAATGTCAGTACGGATGTTGAGCTGACTCATTTGGCACTGCGCCATAAGTTGATTAATTCAGAAAATTTGTAATTCATGAGTGACACTATCGAGTTTGATTCTAAAGCGTTTCTCAAGGATCTCACTAACCAACCGGGCGTTTACCGCATGTACAATCACAAGCAGGATGTGATTTACGTGGGGAAAGCTAAAAATCTCAAAAATCGCGTATCTAGCTATTTTCGTAGCCAAGTTGATAGCATCAAGACTCAGTCTTTGGTGAAGCAAATTGCACACATGGATGTCACTGTCGTGCACAGTGAAGCGGAAGCTTTCATTCTTGAGAACAATTTAATCAAGAAATATAAGCCCCGCTATAACGTGCTGCTGCGTGATGACAAGTCTTATCCGTTTATCTTTTTATCAGACCACCAACATCCCCGCTTAGCCAATCATCGTGGCCCTAAAAAGCGCAAAGGTGAGTACTTTGGTCCGTATCCAAGTGCTTGGGCCGTGCGCGAAAGTTTGCGCACAATGCAGCGAATTTTTCCTATTCGCCAATGCGAAGACAGCTATTATCGGGCGCGTTCAAGACCCTGCTTACAATATCAACTGCAACGTTGCGCCGGACCATGTGTTGAAGGGCTAGTGAGTGATGAGGACTACCAAGCGCAAGTAGATTTAGCGCGCATGTTTCTTAAAGGTAAGAACAAGCAGGTAATTGACTCTTTGGTGCTGCATATGGAGCGCGCAAGCACGGATTTGCGCTTTGAAGCTGCAGCGCGCTATCGCGATCAGATTAGTGCGCTAAATAAAGTGCAAGAGCAACAGTGGGTCAGTGGTAACCAAGAAGAAATGGACGTGTTTGGTTTTGCTTACCGTAATGGCATTGCCAGTATTCAAGGCCTGTTTATTCGCGACAATAAACTGTTAGGCAGCAAAAGCTTCTACCCCAAAGTGCCTGCTGAGGCTACTGACGAGGAAGTGTTTCAGTCTTTTATCCTACAGTTTTACTTAGCAGGCAACAAAGTTATCCCTAAGCAAATTGTTACGCCACTGGAATTAAACGAACAGGGCGCAATAGAAGAGTTATTGACCAAAGAAGCAGGGCGTCGTATTCAGTTTTATCGCGGTGCCAGAGATGAAAAGCGCCGCTATTTAGATTTAGCCAATACCAATGCCGAAAATGCATTGATTGCGAAGCAGGGCCAGCAAAAATCGGTATTTGCACGCTACACCGAATTAGAAAAAATACTTGAGTTTGAGCAACCCATTCAGCGCATGGAGTGTTTTGATATCAGTCACACTTCGGGTCAGTTAACGGTGGCCTCATGCGTGGTATTCAATCGTGAGGGGCCGTTTAAAGCAGATTATCGCCGTTTTAATATTGAAGGCATTACCCCAGGGGATGACTATGCCGCTATGGCGCAAGCGTTAGCAAGGCGATATCGCGATGTAAAAGACGACAGTAAAATACCGGATATCCTATTCATCGATGGCGGTAAAGGTCAATTGACCCAAGCTGAGGACTACTTTGAAGATTGGAAACACGAGAAGAAACCTTTACTGATAGGTGTCGCGAAAGGCAGTAGCCGTAAGGCAGGATTGGAAACGCTTATTTTGGCTGGCAACCATGCTACTATCCCGTTATCTGGTGACTCCATCGCGCTGCATCTTATTCAGCATATTCGTGACGAGTCTCATCGATTTGCGATTACCGGGCACAGAGCGCGGCGTCAAAAGGACAAAAAGACCTCGAAGTTGGAATCCATTCCAGGCGTGGGGGCAAAGCGTCGTCAAAGTTTGTTGAAATATATGGGCGGTTTGCAGGGGATCTTGCAAGCCAGTCGCAGTGAAATCGCCAATGTGCCAGGGATCAGCGCAGAACTAGCGGATACGATTTATGACCATATCCACAATTAATAACAGCGCGTGGTTAACACGCAGCAGGTAGGGCAGCCTACCGAATCAATAACGAGGACTCACCGCTCCATGTGGACTATCCCTAATATCATCACAGTGCTCCGGGTTTTACTGATACCGATTTTTGTCGCTGTGTATTTTCTTGATTGGCAGTGGGCGCATCAAGCCGCTGCATTTGTTTTTTGGTTCGCAGCCATCACCGATTGGTTTGACGGCTACTTAGCCCGTAAATTGCAACAGTCTACTGCATTTGGTGCGTTTTTAGATCCAGTGGCTGACAAGCTCATTGTCGCAACGGCCCTCGTGTTAATTACCCACACCTACGCCACCATCTGGATAACCATTCCAGCGATTTTACTATTAGCCCGAGAAATATATATTTCAGCACTACGCGAATGGATGGGCCAAAAAGGGATGCAAGATACCGTCAAAGTTTCGTTTATGGGTAAAGCGAAAACGATGGCACAAATGTTAGCCCTGATAGGTTTACTCTCGGAATTGCAGTATTTTATGGGAATTCCCATTTATTGGGTCACCCTAGGTTACATATTATTGTACTTCGCGGCGGTTTTATCTTTCTGGTCGATGATTTCTTACACACTTGCAGCATGGCCTTCACTATCAAAATCAGAGAAGAAATAGGCTTATTTGCGTTAAATTGGTGGAAAAAAAAGCGCATTAGTCAAAAATCAAGCAGTCAGTCATAAAATGTTATTTTTGTTGTTGACAGTCTTGATAGTGAATGTAGAATGCAGCCCAGATTTAGAGAGCAGCACACAACTCGATAAGTAAACAAGTCACCGTTACTTAACCAGTTAGCTTTTTAAAGCAGGTGCGGGAATAGCTCAGTGGTAGAGCACAACCTTGCCAAGGTTGGGGTCGCGAGTTCGAATCTCGTTTCCCGCTCCAAATTAAAGTAGCAAGTAGTAGAAAGGTTTTACTACTGGTAGCTTGATACGAATTTCGTTTCTAGCTCCAAATGTGGCGGAATGGCAGAATGGCTATGCAGCGGATTGCAAATCCGTGGATCTCGGTTCGACTCCGGGTTCCGCCTCCATATACGCTTTAGCAATACCAGCTTGTTTTCATTAACAAGTATCCCCCCGATGCCCGGGTGGTGAAATTGGTAGACACAAGGGATTTAAAATCCCTCGTTCGTAAGGACGTGCCGGTTCAAGTCCGGCCCCGGGCACCATTTATATTTTCGTACCTATCCAAATACATTATTTTGTTTCAGAAATCGATAATGGTCTGATTTAAACCACGATTTTCGCGATGTGGCATCTAGTCTAGTTCAAATACCAAATACCAAATACGACAAAATACGCCTCTTTCTGTATCGTGCATCAATTTCCAAAAAATCTTGTGATGAAAGTGAATAAAGCTATTAATCCATTTTGTATTGCTTTCGATTCTTCGTTTAGCGTAGCGACGTTTGAGCATCTCATCCTTTACTCTATTTTCAAACACCAACTTAGCCGTTGCGCCTCATCCATAAATGTTAATGCATACAAGTTTGGGTTTATTTTCGGATAACAGCGAGCTCTAGGCATTTTTCTGTGTTTCCAAAAGTGAACAATATAAAATAGAAAAAATTTAGCCTGTACAACGAGTTAAAACGAAATATGGGGGAAGGCGGGTGAATTTCGTGCTTAATACGTGGATGCAGTCACGGAGACTTTCCGGAGATTAATATTGTTATTTGGTAATACGATGACTTGCATCACTAATGTAATATTAACTACCTCTATACACGACGGCGCTTGGATGAATAGCGATTACGGAAGTGTCGATATATTAAATGACTACTTATATAACCGATACCAAGGTTCCCGGTTTAATTGTGTGGCCGAGCACTCTGGGGGGAATAAGCCTATGAGTTGTGACATTTTTATTGCCGCTATAGATTATTTAGATGTTGAAGCGTTTATTGCATTATTTTATCAGGTTTCTTGGGATAGACCTGAAGAAGCCCAGCTATTGATCAGAACCGAAGGGCAAGTCACATTTACTGCTTATCAGGCAAAAATATAACAAACAAAAATTGGAGCCAAAAACACGCCGACATCGTCGTTTTTTAGCCCAAGCATTTATGACACCACATTACTGCGTTAATGATGGATGTCATCTTATTCGCTTAGGAGGGTATTGCTTATGAACGTTTGCCAAAATTCATTGAGTGACTCAATTGACGACTTTTCAGATCTTTTTTCAGGTCAAAAAGATAATGGCTGCCTAGGATAATCCCTTCTCTGATCGGCAGTAATGAGTGATCAAGGCACGACGGTAAAAAGGTAAAATAACTGCGATTAATTTGTTTTAGTACTCTCGTCCTTTATACATCTGTGATTCGATAATCAATGTCTATACTGAGCATTGATAGATAAAAGCTATCTCCAATTGCCGTTGATATACTTTGAAAAATAGTTAGTCTGTAGTTGTGATATTATCACATAGTGAGATTTTACAGTGAATAAGCGCTTTGCTAAGTAACGATGGATGTTTTACACATGCAAGGTTATTGAAATAAAGTATGAATAAGCGGTTATTCTAGCCATTGAGGTTGTCCGAAGGTTTACCCTAAGTATTAAGTCCCCAGAAGACAACGTCCTTACAGGAGAAAGTGTACATTATGTTTACTAAAGAAATGGTACATACAGCGCTACAAACGTGGTGCGACAACGTAGTAAAAGTTGGCAAAGTTCATTCTGAAGGAGGCGACGTTCAAGCGTTTTCTCTGCAGGTACTATCTGAAAGTTACGATTACGATAATGGCCATGTGTTGTTTAAACCAACACTTACGTTTGGTCAACAGACATTTCGTCCCACGAAAGAAGGTGCACTTTCTTATTTTGTAGGCGGAAATAGTGAGTTCCCCGATGATAAAGGATTCAAGCTTAAGCCATGGGTAAAAGTTTGGTTCAGTAAAGAGGATTTTATTCTGCACAGTGATTTAGCCATTGTGCAATGTAACGTGCATTTTATCGGTGAAGACGACAGTCATATTTTTGTGAACAAGAGCTTTGTATTCAAAGTATGTGACGATGGCAAGGTACGCATTATTTTGCATCAATCATCATTGCCGTATCAGCCTTAATATTGGCTACGTGTTTTAGTATTTAACGACAGGAGCTGTTGCTCTAACAACGGCTCTTTTTTATAGGCCTAAAGATACAAACACATTACCAGGCCTGTAAGGTCTCAGGGTAAAAATCTGGCTAGATGTGGGCGTATTAGAGTCGCCACAAAACATCATTCACAGGCTCGCAAGCATCGCCAAAAGTCAAAGCGCTGCACTCGTGTGTTGTTTACAGCGCACTGGACTCAAATCAACTAGATTTGCGCATTTCCAAAAAGTATAAATTGGAGTCACCCGATGCTGCAAAGTGCACAGTAAAGCTCAGCTGCTGCTTCGCTTAACGTTGCCAAGATGAAAGTGTTAAATGCATAAAACAGTTATTGCAGTGCAGCTCCTGTGCAGTTTGAATATACTGTTCTCCATCAATCTGATATCAAAAGGGCGTTTGAATTCCATGGCTAACCAACCTATCGCTGATGTGCCTAAAAGTGTATACACACTTGAAGATTTGGCGTCTTTAAGTGATTACTCCTTACTTAATACGCTTAACTGTGATCCCGATGCCACCGTAACGGGCGATGATTACGCACCAAGACAAGTGTTTTCTGGGCATTATGTGCCCGTTAAACCGACACCTATTGCTAACCCGATATACGTTGCCCATAGCGAAACATTCTTTGCTGAATTAGGGTTTGATGACAACCTAGTGCACACAGAGGATTTTGCTAGTTTATTTACCGGCGATATATCGAATGTTCCATCCCCTATGCGCCGAGTTGGGTGGGCCACAGGTTACGCGCTGTCTATTTACGGTACCGAATATGTTCAACAATGCCCATTTGGAACGGGCAATGGTTACGGCGATGGCCGAGCGGTTTCTGTGCTTGAAGCTGTGATCAACAAAAAGCGTTGGGAGATGCAGTTAAAAGGTGGGGGCCCCACACCTTACTGTCGTGGCGGAGATGGCAGAGCCGTGTTGCGCTCAAGTGTCAGGGAGTTTTTAGTTCAAGAGCATATGCATGGATTGGGTGTGCCAACCTCTCGATCCTTATGTTTGTTTGTGTCGCAATCAGAACAGGTGAGACGTCCTTGGTATTCTGAAGGCTCTTATGCCACAAACCCAGATATGAACGTATCTAACCCTGTGGCGATTTCAACGCGTGTCGCCCCTTCGTTTTTAAGAGTGGGTCAACTTGAACTCTTTGCTCGTCGCGCTCGCGTTAATCAACATCCCAACGCGCTAAAAGAGCTAGAGATGATCGTGTTGCATTTGATTACGCGCGAATATCAAAATGAGATTGATCACGAACTCGTCATTTCACAGAAGGTCGTACAATTAGCCCTCGCATTCCGTGACCGATTAACCACGTTGATTAGCCACTGGCTACGCGTGGGTTACTGCCAAGGCAACTTTAACAGTGACAACTGTGCTTGTGGTGGTTATACGCTCGATTACGGTCCATTTGGTTTTATTGAGCTTTTTGATCCTTATTACCAACCATGGACGGGCGGGGGACAACACTTTTCGTTCTTCAACCAAGGGGCGGCAGCAGAAACAAATTTCGACATGTTTTGTAAAGCCTTACAACCTCTGCTCTCGGAAGCGCCCGAAGCGCTTGAGGAATTGAATCAGATAAACCTTGGGTTCGCTTCAGTCATGCAAGCAAAAATGGAAACAATGTGGGCATCAAAACTTGGCTTGGCATCTTTTGACGCTCAGCTGTTTAATCAACTGATCACGTTAATGGTACAAACCTCTGTCGACTACACCATTTTCTTTCGTGAACTGTCCAAAATCCCAGATGATATTGCAGGTTTAAGCAAAAGCTTCTACAACGCGCCAACAGGCGAGTTGTCTGAGCAATGGGCTTTGTGGCTGCAAACTTGGCTAAGTGTCGTAAAGGTTGATCAGGACATTCAAAAAGCTGCGCAAATGATGCAGCAAGTTAATCCTAAATATACTTGGCGAGAATGGTTAGTTGTGCCAGCTTACCAGCAAGCGGGAAAAGGTGACTTCGAACTTGTTCGTGAGTTGCAACAGGTTTTAACGCAGCCCTTTGATGAGCAGTCGAGCGAGATTGAAAATAAGTACTACAGCTTAAAACCTCAGGCGTTTTTTGATGCCGGTGGCGTGTCGCACTATAGTTGTTCTTCCTAAATTCAAATAAGCTCGTTGACTCTCCCTGACACCAGGACAGCACGACAAAATCTTTATCACGCTGTGTGTCGTGCAGTGTTTTTCGCTGTCGAAATAGATAGCGAGCATAAATATCTTCATATGCTTTAGCGGGGAGTATATGAAGATATAGCGTGAAAATTGATTTAATTACGTTAATGCATACCCACTCAAACAACCTATACCTACTTAATACTCTTTTGTTTTGGCTTCGCCTAAAAATAACAGTAAGTAAGTCAGGCCGATAATGCCAAACAATGCGCAGCCTGATAATAAGAACGGGTCAATCACGATGTTTTCTTTAAACTCGAATGTTCCTGCTGATATTTTCTTCCAGCCCATAAAATGTTGGCTCGCTGCAACGCTTGCGCCAAAAAAGCCAATCACCAAGCCAATGAATTTAGTTATCCAATGGCCGGTGGCGGGGGATACTAATATAAGTCCTAAAATACCGATCACGGTGCGTTGTGCTCGGCAATAAGGGCAAACGTAGACCATGCCGGTGAGGTCCGTCGACCATGCCACTAATGAGATAACAATAGCGACCAACCCCACTATCTTAACGTGCACCAAATAGGTGTTTAATTGTAATAGCTTCATGTGTTTATATCCTTGTTCAGAGCGATATTTGGCAGCGTTTGTCGAGTTAAGAATAGCCGTAAGCTCATCGCACCACGGCACTTCTGTGTGGCTGACAAATCTGTCCCTGCTAAATAACCACGCGGGTGAAGTTCGTAATTGAGTAATGTACTCTCTGTTACCTGCTATCGCGTATGCCATTAATCAATTACAGCACATAAAAATGGTGCGCTGCCACACCTGGTAAATCCAAACTAAGGCCAAAGAGTGAAAGATTGATTGATAACACTATGACTTTGGCTCTGGCTAAATTAGGATTTGGTGTGCGAGATGTGGCAATACCAGCACCCATGCCCGGCTGTGTTATTAAAAAGGGGGTTAACACCGTAGCGGTACCAATCATAACTGCAGGCCCAATGGTTGGACTCTGTATTCATGGATTTAGGTAAATAATTAATATAGATGCGTAACCTGTGCCAATACGCAATGGGCAGTCATTCAATCAACCAATCATTAACCTCCATGGGTGACTGCCTGCAAAATGCCGCAGCTTGCACTGCGCCGAGCCAAGCCGCTTAAAATGTCCGAGGTTTCCCCTTTAAAGGGGTTAGCCACTGCTAGCACAATTAAAAATCAACTCTCGAATTACGATAAAGAAATCGCTGTGACTCACAGTCTTGCACCAAGCGAGTCAGCAGCCACCAGAACACACTGGGAACGAGCACTACTGGTCAGGTATTAACGAAGTAAACGCTGTTGCTTAATAACCCCAAGGTGCATCGGGCTGAGGGATTGGCTTGGTTAAATCAAAATCCACTCTAAACTCTCTGCCTTCACGGATTAATCGATATGAAAAGACATTCGGATAAATAAAGATTTGCCATGTGTTGGTGATAGATTGCGCTAAACCTTGCTCAGCGAATAGCATTTTAGAATATTCATCCGCAGGGAAGGATTGAATCTGTTTATAACCAGCATCACGTGTATGCCCTCCATACATGGTTACTGGATCATCAGTGCCGTCTTTATGGCGATGGTCGTGCTTTAGACTAAGACCACTGCCGGTTTTTTTTATGATCCAGGTACGTGACGCATTGTCGCCAACATAAAACGGAATGTGTAATTCAGATGGCGTGCACTTGCGAACAAACATCACTAATTTGGCATCAAACGCTGAACTTGGCTGATTATCAACCGCTACCTTACCCCCAAAGGCCTTGCCACAATATTGGGCAATACTGGTAAAAAAGGCATCGTGGGTAGGTATGGAAACCAACGGTGCCTCTTTAGCCAAAGTAGTGCTGCTTATCAAGGCGAACATCGATATGAAAGGCGAGATTAACCAAGGTTTTTTATTCATTTTATTCTTCTTATTATTTGTTTTATACAAAAATTGCATCGGTTCAACTTTCGCTAACTGGTCGTTTGGTCACAGGGATTAAGCGTTTTTTTTGATTTGGCGCTTAATGTTTCCGCTAAGTCTTTTAACATATTTGCTAGCATCATTTTGTGCATGGGTGAGGGGAGTTTACCTTCCAAAAGCAAACAGTCCCCTCGAATACTGAGGGTTGCATCTGGCGCTAATCCCGAGAGTATTCTTTTAGGCTGAGCTAATTCGGCGCTAAAATCAAATTCTCCTGAGCTTACCTCAGTTTCTTTCGCGCTGGTAACTTGCGTTAGGTTACAGGGCTCATAGCGCTTACCAAATTCCTGGTTAGCATCCTCTGCCAGCGATTTAAGCAAGGTATCAACTTGCTGTTGCTCAGAAGTGGACGTTAACGCCCCCGAGGCAGAATAGCATTGACCATCAATAGCGAGCTTAATGTTGGTTAAGCCCAGCTCAGCGAGTCTCATTAACCCTGCTCTTAACATCATGCCTTGCGCCATTCCTCCCATTACTGTGAGCTGTTCATCTTTCCCCAGCGCCGAGAACGCTTCGTCATCATCAGCACCATTTTTTTGCGCATTTATGGCCGGTAGGTATTGGCTGAACATACGGTTGAAATCACTTGGGTTTGCTTTCATCCATGCGACAGCTCTATTGTCATCACTTCCGCTCTTTTGTTTGACCATTCGCACTTGTGTAGGCCCAACATCGCCATCGGCAATAAATCCATCCATCACTATACCTTCGGTCACGTCACCGTCATTCGGGCCATGTATTTTGAATGTTCCGTGAGAGGTTTTTGCAGATGGTATTGATTGCCATAATCTGACCTCGTCGCCGTCAACCACGGCAACACCAATATTACTTCGCGGGCTAGTAGGAAATTCCACTGTGTAGTCGTAATGCGTCGTATCGTCGGAAGAAGTGAAGGTAAGGCGGATATTATCCGGAATATTTGGTGCCCTTGCAGCCCATATTCCGTCAAGCGTGTAAGGGGCATCGATTGATGGAAGTAACCCCCAAGGAAGGCTGCGACTGGTCACAACTTCTTTAATTTTAGCGAGTGAAATGACACCGGTTTGGTGTGATGAATGGGTCGCTATTAAGCCAATGATGCCACGTTTACCTATTAATGGTGCTCCAGAGGTACCGACGTCCAATTCAAGCCCTACGGCAGATACATCGTAGAGGCTATTGGCGGATGTATTAACACGTTCAATTTGGCCAAATTGCTCTCCCACGTGCCAATCAGCTGCTTTACCAATATAAGTGACCTTACTTTGCGGGCTAATAGCAGTGATATCAGCCGCAGCGTATAGCCAAGGGGCGCGACGCGGCATGGCAATTTTCAACACCGCTAAGTCGAGCCCTTTTGAGTCCCCAGCAACGACTTGAGCAGTGTGTACCGTGTTTCCATCCCTGAAAAAGCGCACCGTTAATGCCTTTAATTTGTCTCCTGGATTTGCGCCCTCTATGACATGGTTCGCTGTCACCAAATAAAGGTATTCGTCTCGTTCACCTATGACCCATGCAAAGCCTTGTTGGTTAGTATTTGTCATTTTGGCGTTAACAGATACGACATTATGGCGTAACGATTGAGCTCTTTCTCGTAACGTTATATCCGCATGTGATGCCGCCGCATTCAATACGAGTACGAGCGCTATCCATTTTATTATCTTTTTCATTGTTTAACCCTTATTACGGCAAAACCTGTTGCCAGTAGTACACCCAAAATCGACCCAATGATGCTCACCGCAGGTATGCCTATGAGATAAGCGAGTAATTTCGGGGTTTGCTCCTGCGTAAACGCTTGGCTTCCCACTCGCAACGATTTGACCATTCCTTGATACCAAATTTGTAAACGTTGGGGATCGGAAACGCTCTCTTGCATTGGCATTTCTATCCCCATCGCTCCCTCAATACTTTTGACATGAATACATTCTCCCTTATGTAGGTTTGATGCAGCATGACTGCCCCTTAACTGATATTCGCCCGATGTCGCAGTACAGCGTCCCCCATTTCTTTTTGAGTCTTCAAGGGTATATTTTGAAAAAGAAAACTGACTCGCCTCTAGGCCCGCAAGACTCACTAAATCACGGGTATGCAGTCGAATGCGTGGGGTTTGCCCTAGTGGTGCGCTGACTAATGTTCTGCGGGGCAATATACAGTTATCTTCCATAGGGCAGGTCAGTGGTTGTCTCACCAATGGCGCTTTATCACCCATCACGAACCGTGTTTCTCCTGCATGTTTGAATTCTGCACGCACGACTAACTCATCAGAGACCGCGGGAGAACTGGGGGTCATAATAAATATCAGAACACGTTCCTGTTCATCCCATTCGATCCATAGCTTTGTACCTGCGGGCATGAATAAAGATTCAAGTGAGGCGGTGCTCAGTGAAGTAATCTGCAAGACATCAGAGTCTAGGGGCTGGGTAAGTTCTGGTCTTTGCGGGGAGTCGATTTGCGTGAACTGCGACAACAAAATAGGATTCTTATCCATTGTCCTTAGCGTACCTGACCAGTCGAAGTCTTTTGACAACGTGATTTCAACTGATGTCGATTGCACTTTAATATGACCAGGTGTAGGTAAGCCCGGTATAAATGCCGCAATGGCTAATATCCCAATAGTAACAATGACCACCATGCCATATGCGCCCATTTTTATACTTCTTTGCAGTTCTAGCACGGTTGAAAGGTTGTCTAGTTGGCGTAACGTTTCAGACACAGGTGCCGACGGATCCTTACCCAAACGCAGAGTCACACTTTCGAGTAATGCTTTCTCTTTCTCTTTTATACGCTCGCTAGCCTTGCTAAGTTGCTTCCTACGTTCTCGGCGGCGATTGAAGCTGGATGACTTAAATAGCTGTTTTACACTTTTTACTAGTTTAAACATTGCGACCCTTTGAAACGATCTGTAGCTGAGCGTATTTATCGTTTTAATGATTGATAGACTAGAGCGCTGGGCGCGGCAATGCGATATTGAATATTTGTATAATCCATTCATTGCTTGTCATTGGTTTTGCTGCTACTTCCAGCTTAATAATTTGAGGAAGTGTCGATGGCCATGTAATTAAAATAGGGATTGGGGCACCGACAGCGTAGCTTTTTGATTCATTTACGTACTCGTCAGAAACACCCTCACCCAGAAGTCGCCAGGCAATTTTTTTAATCGGCACGCCCGCTCTTACAATAACTTGAGTATCAAACGCTGCGGCTGTTTTGGCGGGTGAGTTTGCGATTTTGGCATCCACAGGTATATAGACCATTCCTTTATCGGTTTCTTGCCAGCCATAAATCCCTAATTCCTGAGCGTCGAGTTTAATTGTGCTCAGCACCTCGTTTACCGGCCATGAAATGGTAGCGCTAGCACCGAAGGTCGTATCCATGCGGTAATACAAGCGCGGCTTTAACGCTAACCCTCTTATGCTGATTGACGATGTGCTCATTTGTTGCGTCAGGTTCGGCTGCATTATCTGGATGACGTCGTCCTTAGAAAAATGCTCTATCAGAGGGGCGTTAAGCATCGAAACAAGCTCAAAATCTGCGGACACCGGGGACTCGTAAAGCCCTTCGCAAATGCCACTTCTGTCCCTGTAGCCATTAGACCCAGAATCCGCTCTCTTTAATAACTGCGTGTCACATGTGCTTGAGAGCGCCAAAGTAGATGAAAAATACGATGGCATTAATAGCAGGAATAGGCGTAAATAACGTAAAGAAGAAAGGCGAGAATAGCGTTTATTTAGTGACGTTTGGCTCAGTAAAACTGATGTGTTTTTCATTGCTCTTATGCTCCCTGCATAGTAAGCGGTATGAAACCATGATCCTTATCACTGCAAGAACATCCGAATCCGGTACGCGAAGTGCGTTATAGTTTTACCTTAGTCGTTCGCTGTGGGTCAATGCTAATTGTGTAAAAAATAAACACGTTTAGTTCGTGGAACGTTCCTAGTAGTACTTTGATAACCTTAATAAATACGTATTAACCTGCTGCGAACATAAACGCTATGCGTGTTTCCATGGCTTTTCTGGTTCTCCTAGCGCGTAATTCAATTCGTGCTAACCCCTTCCGCATTTTCTGGTATCTTAATGTTGTCATTGCTTGGAGCGTTTATGAATAAATTACTGTTGGTTATCTCTGGGGCGCTGCTCGTCAGTGCTTGCACCAGCGTGCCAGACAAGAGTGCCTTGGCTCCCTTGGATTTAACGGCAGATAAAGCTGCAGTAGATGAATATTGGTTTGCTTATCGTAAAGTCACGCCTGTGTATCCAACGCTGGCAAAACAACAGAAATTATCAGGTTGCGTTGAGTTTTCTTTGCTTATTGATGCAAATGGCCGGGCGGTCGCGCCTACCATCGTTAAATCTTTCCCAAAAGGGGTATTTGATGAGCAGGCAACGATTGCCATTGAAAAATGGGTATGGGTACCAACTCAGACTAATACCGAACGCCAGCCCGTAATGCTCACCTTTCAACATGATTTCGTTGTTAGGCAATCCTCGAATAGCAAAGCGGCTTACGATGCGTGTAAAATCTAACGTGTAGGCTTAGTTAAGCGCGGCTCGGCTAGATTGGCGTTGGCGCGCCTATTAGATAGCCAAGTTAGAATAATCACCGCACTTGTTGTCGGTTTAGCCTCCGTTTTTCGTCGGTGTTTCATCCGCTATTTATCTTCTGTTACTGATTTATATTTAACCTAAGGGATCCCAATTTATGTCATTTGAGGCATTAGGCTTGCGTGATGAGCTCATTCACGCCATTGCTACACAAGGTTACTCGGTCGCCACAGATATTCAACGTGAAGCGATACCCCTTGTATTAGCCCAGCATGACCTGTTAGCCATAGCCCAAACCGGTACAGGGAAAACGGCGGCGTTTACCTTGCCCTTGTTGCAACGTTTAGCCGCGAAACAAAGCATCAAAGTACAGGGTGTGCGAAGCTTGATTGTTACCCCAACTCGGGAATTAGCAGCGCAAGTAGCCATAAGTGTTGAAATTTACAGTACTCAGTTGAATATTCGCAGCTTTGCGGTTTACGGCGGCGTTAGAATCGAGCCGCAAATAGCGCAATTGCAAGAGGGCGTAGACGTGCTGATCGCAACCCCTGGCCGTTTACTTGATTTGTATGAACAGCGGGCTGTGCACTTTGAAAATCTAGAGATATTCGTGCTGGATGAAGCTGATCGTATGCTGGATTTAGGCTTTATTGACGACGTAAAGCGCATTCAATCGCTGTTGCCAGTTAAGCGCCAAACGCTGTTGTTTTCAGCGACCTTTTCAAAGGAAATTAAACGCTTCGCGAGGGAAATGCTAAATGCTCCAAAGACGATTGAAGTCAGCGCAGTCAATAGTACGGTGGATTTGGTTGCGCAAACATTCCACCCGATAGAGCAGGCGCGAAAAAGCGCCGCGCTTATCCACCTTATTCGAGAGCACAGATGGT
The DNA here is from genome assembly GCF_056173245.1 of Paraglaciecola sp. QJM3NY_14. Taxonomy (NCBI): domain Bacteria; kingdom Pseudomonadati; phylum Pseudomonadota; class Gammaproteobacteria; order Alteromonadales; family Alteromonadaceae; genus Paraglaciecola; species Paraglaciecola sp. QJM3NY_14. The sequence goes on along the minus strand of NZ_CM149664.1, from coordinate 2,926,654 downwards.
CGCAAACACTAGTGTTTATCCGCACTAAGCGAACGGCTGACGCACTAGTGACTGAACTTGAAGATGCTGGTATTGCTGCTGCATCTATTCACGCCAACCGAACACAACATGCACGTACCCAAGCCTTAAATGCCTTTAAGGCCGGTGAAATACAGGTTTTGGTTGCCACCGATATCGCAGCTAGGGGCATTGATGTTAGCCAGTTACCCTGCGTTGTTAATTATGACCTGCCGTACGTACCTGAGGATTACGTGCATCGTATTGGGCGAACAGGACGAGCAGGAAATACAGGGACGGCGATTTCTCTTTTCAGCCCAGATGAGATCTCGCAGCTTCAATCCCTTGAGCGCTATTTAGATCAGCATCTAAAGCCTTCTACTTTGGTTGGTTTTGCGCCAAAAGACCAAGTGACAAAGTCATGGTCAGCCAACAAAGCCAACACACGCGTTAACAGCGCTGAAAAACCCACCTCAAGGAATATGGAAAATACGAAACATGTGAAGGGCAAACTCCCTGCAGCCAAGTTAAACATTGATGATGAAGATGATGAACTGTATGGGAATTTCGAAGCTGACCCGCATACTTCGAGTTCACGAAAACAGCACAAAGGTAGTGCAGGGGGAGCCAAACGAAGTCGCAGAAAATAGTAGGTGCTGCTAACGCATCTCTTTACGGTAGTTTTTTGCGCACTCGTTAAGGCCTAGCAAACAAGCTGTGAAAGGTCGTTTTATACCGATTTGACACAGTTATTGAGTGCACCGGGCATATTGTCTACAATGGCGCACTTTTTTAGAATCTAGGTCATTTTTATGAACGACACCACTACCTTACCACCGTTACCCGATCATCTTTCAAGCAACCCTCGTAGCCGCTACTATGTGGAAGAAGTGTTTGAGCACAACATTGGAATTCGCTTGAATGGTAAAGAGCGCACCAACGTAGAAGAGTACTGTATCAGCGAAGGTTGGGTAAAAATTCCTTCACCTAAAGCGTTAGATCGCCGCGGCCAACCGCTATTGATAACCTTAAAAGGAACGGTTGAAGCTTTTTACGCTTAATCGTTCGCTGTACTTCCGTCGCGCGAGGAAAAGCCGCGGTAGACAACACCCTTATAGACGTGGCGAAGATAATAATGCGCATATGAGAAAATACTGTGCGGTGTCTGTGGCAATGTGTCGCCTTTTCTAACGCTACGTTTTCATAGGCGACGTGCTTTTCATACGCTACGCACTTTTCATACGCTACGGGCTTCAGAGCACTACACTGGTCGGCGAACTTGATCGTTTCGCGTGCGTAGCAGACTATTTGCGAAGAAAAGCGCCCTTATCACGGCGCAGCTATAAGCTAATACCGCCCGCAATTTACCATTTGACTCGGTTAGATAAACAACATGATTACAATGATTATTACCCTAGTTGGCTTACTAATATTTATTGTTGGGGCGGTGTTACTACTACTTGAAGCGTTCAACCAGAGTACGTTTTGGGGACTCGCGTGTTTATTTATTCAACCTGTATGCTTGGTGTTCATCGTGCTTTATTGGCGTGTGGCAAAACTGTCTTTTTATACTCAGGTGGCCGGGCTCGGTATGTTACTCATTGGTCTTAACTTACACGATTATTTTAATCCACCCTAAGCAACTTCATTCACTTTTAACGCTTTATTGCATCCAAAGCTCAATCGTTCATAAAAGCATATTCATAGCATAATCTTCCATACTTCCTTGTCTTTTTTTTATCTTCCCCAACTGTTATGTTAATTGAGATATTTTTCACGCTATTCACTCAATAACGTACAGCTCTATCATCAGGTGGTGAATATGAAGATTGCGGTAACAGCGGCGAGTGGCCAATCGGGCTGGGCGATCGTCAATACCCTTGTCAAACAAGTTGGTGCAGCAAATGTAGTCGCTTTAGCTAGAACGCCGGAAAAGGCCAGCGCCCTTGGGGTTGAAGTGCGCCCTGGTGATTACAATAAGTTACCTGAGTTGGAACGCTCATTAATGGGTGTCGACACCTTATTGTTAGTCTCTGGGATGGATGCGCCCGACAAACGAATCGTGCAACATCGCAACGTTATTAATGCAGCTAAAAACAGCGGTGTTTGCAAAATCGTCTATACCAGTGTGCAAGGAGCGCAGCAAGGCACCGCTTTCTCACCCGTCATTCAAAGTAATAGGCAAACAGAAGAAGACGTAAAATCCAGCGGTTTAGAGTGGGTCATTGGGAGAAACGGTATCTATATTGAGCCAGATATTGAATACATCGCAAGCTATAAAAAGGCTGGAAAGGTGACCAATTGCGCTGGGAAAGGGCGCTGTGCGTATACATGTCGGGGGGAGTTAGCATACGCGTATGCAAAAATGCTGACTGAAGATAAGCATAATGGCCATACCTATAATTTACATGGTGAATTGTTAACCCAGCAGCAACTAGTTGAGCATCTAAACAAAGCATTTGACCTTAACCTTCACTATGTCCCATTGACCTTTGAAGAATACCAAGCAGACCGCGTGGCTGAACTAGGGGATTTCATTGGTACCGTGATTGCGGGAATTTACCAAGGTATTGCGATAGGAGCGCTAGAAAACGAAAGTCACTATCAGCAGGCTTGCGGTAGGGCGCACCAATCCTGGCAAGACTATTTTCTAGCCTCCGTTAGTGGCTAGGCGTAGCGGCTTTGCTCTTTTTCATCGAGTTTAATGAAATTTTCATGAAGTCAGATAATACTGGCTCAGTAAAATAGACCATAAGAAAGCATATGATATGACGGTTGCATCGCACATTTTAGATTTATCAAACATTCCACTGATTACTCGCTTTCATGCTCGTCGCCAGTACAGTCTCGATTTGGCCAAGTCACTAACCAGTGAGGACATGCAGCTGCAGTCTATGCCAGATGCCAGCCCTACCAAGTGGCACTTAGCGCATACGACCTGGTTTTTCGAACAGTTTATTCTGCATGCTTTTATTGCGCGTTATCAATCTCCTCAACCGCAATTTAATTATTTGTTTAATTCCTATTACGAGCAAAAAGGCGAGCGTTACCCCCGTGCTCAAAGGGGGATGATCAGTCGCCCTTCGATAGAAGAGGTATACGCGTATCGTCAGCAGGTTGATGCCGCCATCGAACAGTTACTAACCCAAAACAGCGATGCTGAGTTACTTTCGCTTATAGAGCTGGGCATGAACCACGAGATGCAGCACCAAGAATTATTGTTAACTGATATTTTGCATGCCCTTTCACTGAACCCTCTTTACCCTGCTGCTTTCGCCCTTAACGCTCAACCAGAGCGAGCGTCGGCTGAGTTGTCATTATCTGAGCACTTCATCACCTTCGAGGCTGGGCTACATGAATTCGGTGTTGATCCACAAACTGAATTTTATTTTGATTGCGAAGGCCCAAAACATAAAGCCTATGTAGCTGCATTTTCATTAGCCAAAGGCTTAGTGACGAATGGTGACTGGTTAGCCTTTATTCACGCAGGCGGATACCAAAACCCAGTGTTGTGGTTAGCCGATGGCTGGGCGACAGCGCAGCAGCAACAATGGCAGCATCCGCTATACTGGCGAAAGCAAGAAGATCAATGGTTTCAATTCACCTTAAATGGTCTTGTGCCTTTGGATTTAACGGCGCCGGTTTGTCATATCAGCTATTACGAAGCGGACGCCTATGCTCAGTGGAGAGGGTGCCGCCTGCCTAGTGAATACGAATGGGAGTTAGCAGCACGGATGCAGCCCATTGCGGGTAACTTCTCTGAACGTCGCGTTTTTACGCCTACTGCACCCGGTAGTCCCGATGATATGCAATTACACGGCGATGTTTGGGAGTGGACACGCAGCCCATATACGCCATACCCTGGGTACAAAGTGCCTGAGGGGGCAGTAGGCGAATACAATGGTAAATTTATGTCAGGGCAATATGTCTTGCGAGGTGGCTCTTGTGTCACGCCCATTGAGCAAATGCGCGCTACCTATCGAACTTTCTTTTACCCTCATCAACGTTGGCAGTTCATGGGCCTGCGTTTAGCTAAGGATTATTAAAATGGCCTTTCCCCCCGTCGCCCGCCAGATTGATGCAGCTCATCAAACTGCGTTAAAAGAATCATCATCTGAGCAAGATAGGCTAGTTGAAGACGTTACTGCAGAAATAACGTTAGGTTTATTAGCAGAGCAAAAATCAATTTCATCAAAGTTTTTTTATGACAGCCTGGGGTCAAAGTTATTTGATCAAATCTGCGATTTACCTGAGTACTATCCTTATCGCACTGAAATGGCGATGTTGCCTAATATCGCCAAGGACTTGTCTGAGTTGATTACTCAACCAATAGAATTGATTGAATTTGGAGCCGGTAGCTTAACCAAAATTAGGATATTGCTACAAAGCGTGAATATGATCCGCTCAGTGGTGCCTATTGATATCGCTCAGGATCACCTGCAGTGCGCGGCTGATTCGTTGGCTGCTGATTACCCAGATATTAATGTATCGCCGATTTTTGCTGATTTTACCCAGCCTATATCATTAGAGAATCAAAGCGACTTTTCCAAACTCGGCTTTTTCCCTGGATCGACGATTGGTAATTTTAATCGCGAATTTGCGCTGCAGTTTTTACAGCGACTTCGCCGTTCTTTAGGGGACAGCGCAATGCTGCTAATTGGCGTTGACACCAAAAAGTCACCGCAGCAGTTACATCAAGCATACAACGACTCCGCAGGTGTTACTGCAAAGTTTAATCGTAATATTTTGCGTCATGTAAACCAGATTACTGGCAGCGATTTTAACCCCGATGCTTTTGAGCACTATTCACTATCCAACCCGCACCTAGGTCGAATTGAAATGCATCTAGTCAGTCAGTGTGAACACGTTGTACATATTCGTGACCAGCAGATTTCGTTTCACCAGGGCGAAACCATACATACTGAAAACTCTTACAAATATCGCCCTGATGAGTTTATTCATTTGGCCAGAATGGCGGGGTGGCAATTCGAAAAACAATGGTTAGCGAAAGACGATATGTTTTCAGTGTTTTTACTGCATGCAGATGGTTAAAAAATGTTATTCACACCGCACAGCCTCGGGATCACTAAAGTGAAAATACTAAACTTATTGCTCATGTTTTGTCGTACTGGTAAGTTATTGAGTTAACAGATAATACATTAAGGTTCACTGTGATTTATCTATCCTGTTTTGCCAGTTAGATTGGCGTAAAAGGCTCAGGTTTATCGGGTTAACCTCATTTGGGCCACAAGGCAATTTAAGGAGTATAGGTATGTTTAGTCACGTGATGATAGGTGTTAATGATATGGAAGCATCAAAAAAATTCTACGATGCGACCATGCAAGTTTTGGGTTACAAGCCCGGCGTAATGGATGAAAAAGGCCGTTGTTTTTACTTTGATAAAAGTGGCGTATTTGCCCTAACCAAGCCAATTGATGGCGAACCTGCATGTCACGGTAATGGTTCAACGCTCGGCTTTAAGGTTGAAAGCACAGAACAAGCTGAAGCATGGCATGCAGCAGGCATAGCCAACGGTGGTGTGGCCTGTGAAGATCCGCCTGGTGTGCGCGGCGAAGGCGAAAATCAAATGCATTTAGCCTATCTTCGAGATCCTACCGGTAACAAAATTTGTACTCTGCTGCGAGTTTAAGACTGGATTAATGAGGTTGTAAAAAACAGTGCGGTGTAAACATGGGTACTGGGCGGAACGTGCAGCATCCATGGATTGACATGACAGCGCAGTGCATCAGCAAAATAGTCATTAAAACGCTCTTTATAGAGCGTTTTTTCGTTTTTAGTTTAAAGCTGTATTTTTACTTCACTGTCATCTGAATGTACCTTTTTCGGTGTTAGGCTGTTCTGAGCGCTTTGTCCACAATGGCAAATAGCGAATGAAGAGTACGAAAGCTGAAATGAGAATGTGCTGGCGAAAATCGAAAACCGCAAGTTGCTCAACACACAAAAATAAAAGGCGTTAATCTATGTTTGTCCCCCCCAATTTACGTATTCAAGAGAACCAGGAAATTAACCGGTTTATCAGTGAAAATAGCTTTGGTATTTTAGTGTCTGAGTCACTTGATGCTACGCATATCCCGTTTATTTATCATCAAAATGAAGGGGAGTGCGGGATACTCTATGGCCATATCGCTAGAGCCAATCCTCATATTCATCAATTAACACAAGAGAAAGCATTGGTGATTTTTAGTGGCCCCCATGCATATGTATCTCCTACATGGTATGCAGAAGGGCCTGGGGTGCCCACGTGGAATTACGCCGCGGTTCATTGTAAGGGCCAAGCAAGTCTAATCAGCGATGAAGAAACGGAGCAGGCGATGGATGCTTTGGTGGCAAAGTATGAGCCAAGTTTACTCGACAATGAGGTGAGAATGCCTGCGGATTATCAGGCTAAATTGCGCCGAGGCGTAGTTGGCTTCAAAGTCGTTATCGAACATATCGATGCCAAGGAAAAACTCGGGCAGCAGCGTAAGGAGGCTGATCAACAAGGTGTATTCAAGGCCCTAAGTCAAAGCGCTGATTTAGGCGATATGCAATTGGCCAACTATATGCAAAAACGCCAACTTGGTGTGGGCGGCGTTGAATAAACGCAAACTTATTAGACTCGCCCACTGCCGTGCGCTGGTGGTTATTTGACGTTAGGCTAACACTGTCGATCGCAGACGACGAACAGTGGTGACGCAGGCAAGGCGTGACTGACAGTGCTAAGCGTATTTGAGATGTAAGCGATATAAAAATGGCCTATAAGACATTTTAGGCCATTTTTATTACGTATACCGTTTTTGAAAAGAATTCCTAATAAGCAGTTTATTGCTCAAACCATTTACGAATGGCTTCTCTGTCTTGTTCTGTCATACCGGTTTTATTCATTAATGGCATATCTTTACTGACAACGGCACGCTGGTATATCAGCGGTGCTCTTGCCTGAATTTGTTGCCACGAATCGAGCATTAATCCCAGTGGCGCAACAACGAACAATTCATCCGTCGGTTTAGCGGAGTGACAATTCGCACAATGGGTTTGAATAACGTCAAACGCGTGTTGTTCAGTCGCGCTAAGTTGAACTGGTGCAGACGCGTTGATATTGGCGGTTTCAAGCGCTTTCGTGTCATCAATATGCGCTCGAGGGTAAGAGACCCAACCGGCAATTAGTAACATACCTATTGCGCCCGTGATGAGCACTGATGGGCGCGAAATGCCTACGTGCTTTAGGTTAAAGTAATGACGTATCCACGCAGAGACTATACCAATAGCCATAAGCACAGCCCATGCCTGAGGGTGTTGGAAGGTCATAGGGTAGTGGTTGCTGATCATAATAAACAGCAATGGCAGGGTCAGGTAGTTGTTGTGTACTGAGCGCAGTTTGGCCGCTAATCCCCAAGCAGGGTTAATCTCCTTGTTGTTGGTGACTGCATCGACCATTAAGCGCTGGGCGGGCATGATTTTAAAGAACACATTGCCAGCCATTATTGTGCCAATCAAAGCGCCAACATGCATAAACGCGCCGCGCCCACTAAACCAATGTGTGGCTAAATAGCTTACCGCGCCAAGCAGTAACAGTAAGAACACACCGAATAGAGCAGGGTAACGGCCAAGTGCGCTGCGACAAGCACCTTCATAAATAAAGAGTCCGCCAAATATTAAGCCCAAACCACGAATAATGGCTTCTCTTGGGGTTAGGTCCATCACAGCAGGGTCGATCAAATAAATAGACGCACCGTGGTAGTAAATTAAGCTCAACAGCAAGAAGCCACTTAGCCAAGTGGTGTAGGCTTCCCATTTAAACCAGTGTAGGGTTTCTGGCATCTTCTCTGGCCCACGTTGATATTTGGCCACTTCGTAAAAGCCACCTCCGTGTACTGCCCATAAATCACCTTTTATGCCTTTGTCTTGTTTCCACTTTGGCGGTGTACGTAGATTGTTATCAAGCCAAATAAAGTAAAAAGAAGCGCCTATCCAAGCGACACCCGCAATCACGTGAAACCAGCGGATAAATAAAGATGACCATTCAAACCATGCCATTATGATGTTCCTTGTTTGTAATTCTTATTCTTATAGTAAGTTATGTGTTTGCTCGGTAAACCGGCTCGCCGGCGATATAAGTGGCCGTGATGGCTCTGTCATCAGCAAGCATACTCAACGCAAATATAATGTCTTGGATCTCGTTTTGTTGTTCACAGCGCAAACTGGTGAGCTCGTCAAAATACGGGTCAACTATGACGAAATCTGCATCTGTCCCAGCATTTAGGTTGCCAATACTTTGCTCTAAACCTTGTGCAACAGCGGCGCCCTGGGTCATCAGATACAGCCCATGTAATGGTGGTAACTGCTCGGAGCGTAATTGCCCTACTTTATAGGCTTCGCCCAACGTACGCAGCATACTAAAAGTGGTTCCTGCACCAACATCCGTGGCGAGGGCCACTGGGATATCGTATTTTTCCGCCGTTTTTAAATCGAACAAACCACTGCCTAAAAACAAGTTCGATGTAGGGCAAAAAGCAATACTGGCGCCACTATCGCTCATGCGTTGCCATTCATGCTCTTGCATGTGAATACAGTGACCAAACATGGCTTTAGGGCGCAGCATATTGAACTTGTCATATACGTCTAAATAACCGTTATAGTCAGGAAAGAGTGAATTAACCCAGTCGATCTCATTCAGGTTTTCGTTCAAATGGCTCTGAATGTACACATCTGGATATTGCTGTGCCAACTCGCCCAATGCATGCAGTTGTTCATGGCTACTGGTGGGCGCGAAACGCGGGGTGATCGCATAATATAAGCGGTCTTTGCCGTGCCAACGCTCAATTAACTCAGCGCTTTCTTTTTGGGCGGTTTCTGGCGTGTCTTGTAGCCATGATGGGCAGTGCCTGTCCATGCATACCTTACCCGCGATCATTAACATTTTGTGTTGCTTAGCCGCTTTAAAAAGTGCATCTGCAGCACATTGATGCACCGAAGAATAGACCATGGCGCTGGTGGTACCGTTGCGATAAAGCTGGCGTAAAAATATATCTGCTATTTTGGCTGCATACTCTGGGTTCGCAAATTTCTTCTCAGTGGGGAAGGTGTAATTATCCAGCCAATCGAGCAACTGCTCACCGAAACTCGCCAACATTTCTGTCTGCGGGAAATGCAAGTGGCTGTCGATAAATCCCGGCATGATGATCTGGCCACGATAATCGTGAGAAACCGCTTCAGGGTACTGGCTCAAAAGATCATTAGCCTGGCCTGTGGCTAGGATCTTGCCATTTTGAGTGACCAAAGCGCCGTCCTTGATATAGCTGAAGTCTACTTTCGGCTGCGCCGTCTTCTGTGGAAAATGTAAAATAGAGGCAAGGTATAGATGTGTCGTCATTTAAAAATAGATCCCGTTAGCTACCGCGGTAACTGCTAAAGCCAAATGGAGAGATGAGCAACGGTATATGATAATGACCACCGTCGGCGGTTATTTCAAAATGCACATCTACGAAAGGGTAAAACGCACTGCCGTGGGCCGCTGACAAGTACTCACCAGTGAGAAATCTAAGTTGGTATTGTCCTGCTGAAATCGTTAACTCACCCCACTGATTACAACGGCCATCTGGGTCAGTTTGCACATGCGCAATATTGCCTTCTGGTGTTGTTAGTATTAATTGCATATTAGCCGCAGGCTTGCCTAAGGTGGTGTCTAGCACATGGCTAGAAAGTGACGGTGCTTTATTCATCTGAAAGACCCTTTAGTATACGTAGCATGGTAATTTTAATTTGTTCACCACTGGCAATATCGATTTCGGTGGCAGTAGTATTATGGATACGCTGTTCGATTTCCTGAAGCATGGTTTTCGCGCTCAAGCCGCTGGCGCAAATGATAAAAATAAACCCGTGCTTTTCTTTATAGGCTAAGTTCAGTTTTTGCAAAGCCAGTAGGGTTGCCTCATCCGCTTGCGCAGCCCCATCTTGCTCATTGCTTGCCATGGCCTTGGTACTGGCATATTTCTCACGCAAGCTGCTGATATCCCCAATCATGGGATGGGCGTCAAATGCTTGCAGAACATCCTCTTTATTCATGTCTTGCCAACTTGCTTGCGCTTTTTGCAGCAGACTCGGCGCATTGGCATAAGGCCGTTGCTCTTGCATTTTCGTTACCCAGCGCTGCGCTGCGCAAGTTTGAGCAAAAAACGTTTCAGCCTCACTCGCAGTGAGGTTATTCAATTCAGTTAAGGTCATAATGAGTCTTTTAATTTCTTAGAGGCGCGCCACGCGTTCACTTGCTTTTGTCGCATTTTAAGCGCTTGGTTGGTGTTAAGTTGGTTTTCTTGCGTACTCGCGCCCTCACTGGATTGTTGCTCAAGTGCATCATTGTTTAGGCGTTGTATGATTTGACCCGCAATAGACACCGCCACTTCAATGGGGCGTTTACCTGGAATGTCTAATACCCCAATTGGGCTGACCAAGCGCTCGGGCTGAGTTACATCAGGCATGCGCGCGGCGATACGCGTGACAAATCGTTTCGCTTTGGTGTTAGAGCCTATCATACCAATATAAGGCAGGTCAGGGCGTTTAAGCGCCAGCTCAACCAATTCGTAATCTAATTGATGATTGTGGGTCATAACCACCAACCAACTATTGGCAGGTGCCCGAGCGATATGCTCAGTTGGCTCATCGCTCACTATGATATCTAAATTGGCAAAATCGTAATTCGGGTGTCTTTGTCCCGCGCTGCTCTTGGGAAATAATGCTTCACGTTGATCAATCCATTGTATTTGCAGAGGCAACTGCGCTAGTAACGGAATTAATGCATGGGCCACATGACCCGCGCCGTAAATTTGCACGGTTTGGCATTGTTCTATCATCACTTCAAACAATACGTTGACCGCACCGCCGCAGCATTGCCCCAATTTACTGGAAAGCGGATAGTGCTCAATGTGCTGTGTTTGCTCGTTATTCGCGAGTAGACCTCTGGCTTGTTCCGTAGCGGCAAATTCTAAGTGCCCGCCGCCTATCGTGTCGAAAGTTTCATCCCCGGTCACGATCATTTTGGTGCCGTTGCCGCGAGGAGTCGAGCCCGCAGCGCCAAGGACTGTTACCAATACGTAGGCTTTGCCTTGCGCTTGGCATTGATGCAATGCGTCAAACCATTTATTGGTATTCATCTTAACTAGGCTCGCTAGACGTGGGGTCAGCATCTATAGACATAATACATTTCAGCACGGCTTCTGGCGTGGCAGGGGCGGGTAACTGAGGATCAATTTTGTAGTCTGTTAAGCTTGAAATCGCATCTTTAATGGCACACCAAACTGAATTCGCCAACATAAAGGGCGGTTCACCCACCGCTTTAGAGTGATAAATACTGTCTTCGTCATTGTCCCTTGGATATAGGTCCACATTAAACACGTCGGGGGTGTCGCCAATGGCAGGTATCTTGTAGGTCGCCGGGTTGTTGCTGATCAAGCGACCTTTATCATCCCACTTTAAATCTTCGGTAGTGAGCCAGCCCATGCCTTGTATAAAGCCACCCTCTATCTGCCCTATATCAATGGCTGGGTTTAAGCTGCGGCCCACATCATGCAGAATATCGACACGCTCTACTTTGTACTCGCCCGTTAAGGTGTCGATGGAGACTTCGGATACCGACGCACCATAAGCAAAGTAAAAGAATGGGCGGCCATTACCTGTGCTGCGGTCATAATGGATTTTAGGGGTTTTATAGAAGCCCGTTGATGATAACGATATGCGGCCAATATAAGCGTCTTGTACTAATTGCACGAACTCCACGCTATGTTGGCCTAACGTGACGCGATTGTCGGCGAAAGTCACTTTATCTGCGGTAAGTTCCGAATCGTCAATGGTTTGTGCATAGAATTCTGCTAAGCGCTGTTTGACGCTGATACACGCATTTTGTGCTGCTTTTCCGTTAAGATCGGTGCCACTTGATGCTGCCGTGGGCGAGGTATTCGGCACTTTATCAGTACGCGTAGCGGTGACTTCTACATCATGCAAAGAAATGCCAAACTCATTGGCTACAATCTGACCAATTTTAGTATGTAAGCCTTGACCCATTTCTGTGCCGCCGTGATTAATCTGCATGCTGCCGTCCGTGTACACATGCAGCAGTGCCCCAGCTTGATTCAAATGCTTAGCAGTAAAGGAGATGCCAAATTTTACGGGCGTCAGCGCCAGGCCTTTTTTAACAATGGGACTGCTTTTATTAAACTGAGTGATGGCCTCTCTGCGGGCCCAATAATTAGAAGAGGTTTCTAATCGTGCAATCAAATCGCCCAACAGGTTGTGTTCAACCGTCATACCATAAGGTGTGAGATTTCGATCTTTGTCGCCATATAGGTTTAACTTACGTACCGTTAGCGGATCTTTTCCTACTTTTCGAGCAACAGCGTCCATCATGGCTTCAGCAACTATCATACCTTGTGGGCCACCAAAACCGCGATAGGCTGTGTGTGACACCTGATTGGTACGGCAGCGATGGCCCGCCACATTGACGTTTTCAAGATAATAACCGTTATCGCAATGGAACATCGCCCTGTCGACAATGGCATCTGATAAGTCAGGTGAGTGCCCGCAGTTACCGTTTATATCTATATCAGCCGCGTTAATTAAGCCTTCTGAGTTAAATCCCACTTGATAGCTGTTTTCAAATGGATGACGTTTACCCGTGGCAATCATATCTTGCATGCGCGGTAAGCGAAGTTTTACAGCGCACTGGTTACGTTTGGCAAGCAGGGCAGCTATACACGCCCATTGTGCTGCTTGGGTTTCTTTACCGCCAAAACCACCGCCCATGCGGCGCATATCCACCACGACTTTGTGCAATTTACAGCCTAATACTTCTGCGATGAGTTTTTGAACTTCACTGGGGTGCTGGCTCGATGTGTAAACCAATACGCGGTCTTCCTCATCGTTTATCGCCATAGACACTTGGCCTTCAAGATACATGTGCTCTTGACCGCCTATGCTTATATGTCCTTGCGCGTTTAGTTCGCTTTGGCCAATGGCCGTGTCAAAATCACCTTGTTGCATAAAATGCGCTGGGCGCACAAAATTACTCTGTTGTTTCGCAGCTTCAACCGTTAGGCAAGGAGCTAATGGCGTAATATCAACCTTGGCTCTCAGAGCGGCTTGACGCGCATGTTGCACGCTGTCGGCTAATACCGCGAATAAGGCCTGACCGTTAAATAATACGTTACCTTGGGCAAAAATAGGGTCGCCATCAAATACTGGGGCGATATCCACATGACCTGGTACATCATCCACAGTAATCACATCAGTTACGCCTGGGCTTGCCCAAACCGCTGTCAAATCGATAGAATTTAATGTACCTGAGGCTTCGGGGCTGGTGCCCACGGCCGCGTACTGCAAATTCGAAGGCTGGGGCATATCATCCACATAACGGGCTTGGCCGCTGACTTGGCGAATGGCACTTTCGTGGGGATGAGACTTGCCTACTTTCCCTTGGGGGTTACTGGTAAACGGCTGTTCAATAAGTTTACGCATGGTCGTAACCTCGCTGTATTAGTGAATGGAAAAAGCTAAGAAGACAAAAAAGCACACGAGGTGCAAATGACATGTGGCCACAAGTAACACAGCAAAGGTTATTCATATGCGTGCACCCGTGTTTCAATTTGCTGGCTGTGTTGATTCGTTTGTAACCAAAAGCGCTTAAACAGATTGACTAACAAGGTTTGACGATACTCAGCGCTGGCGCGCACGTCATCAAGGGGCGTAAACGATTCACTCAGTACTTTTTTGCCTAACTCAAAGGTACTGTTTTTAGACCAATCTTTGCCTTTTATGGCATCGCTTAACGCATCAACTGATGCTGGTGTGGCTGCTACGCCGCCAAAACCAGATTTTAGTTGTGTTACGTTGTTGTTCTCGTCCAGCGTCAAATTAAACACGGCACACACAGCTGAGATATCATCTTCTTGGCGCTTAGAAATTTTATACGCGCGCACTTGGGCGCTCGGCTCAAGGTAAGGGATGAAAATCGCTTCAATCCATTCATCACTTTGCAACAACGTTTGGCGATAACCCGTGAAAAAATCGCTGATAGCGATGTCTCGACGAGTTGTACCATTATCTACCTTGATCACCGCATTTAGCGCCAATAGCGCTGGGGGCATATCACCGATGGGGGAGGCGTTCGCAACGTTGCCGCCTAAAGTGGCTTGATTACGGATAGGTGTTGAGGCAAACCTGTCGAGTAGTTCGTGCAATGATGGGAAATGTTTAACAAGTAAAGCTTCCATCTTACTGAAGGGGACCGCTGCACCAATTTTTAAACCGCTGCTAGTTGCTTCAACAACTTGGAGTTCTTTCACTTGCGTCAAGCTGATAAGTGTCGGCAATGACTTTAACTGCTGAGTGACTTCTAATGCGATATCCGTACTGCCCGCAAAAAAGCGTGCGGTAGGTTCTGCTTTAATCGTCGCAGCAAGCTCATTTCTGTTAGTCGGCATAAATAAGGTATCTAAGCCAGCCTCACTTTTAGGCAGCGAGTTTAACTGGGCTATTGTAGCGGCTTGCTGTTGGCTGAATTTGTCTTGTGGCGTGCCAGTGCATGAAGCTAAAGCGGCATCAATGATAGGGCGATACCCAGTACAGCGGCATAAGTTGCCGCCTAATGCTACATTCACTTGCTCCCGGTTGGGTGCGCTGCCTTGTTGATAAAGGGCGAACATCGACATTACAAAACCAGGGGTACAAAATCCACATTGAGAGCCATGGGCATCTACCATTGCTGCTTGCACTGGGTGCAACGTTTCACCATCGGCCAAATGTTCAACGGTTAAAAGTTGCTTACCTTGCACCGCAGATAAAAACGTAACACAGCTATTCAAAGCTTGGTATTCAAGTGCTGAGCCTTGCTCATTCGCTTTTGCCACCACGACGGTGCACGCGCCGCAGTCTCCTGAGGCACAACCCTCTTTGGTGCCGCACAGATTACGTTCATCTCTTAAATAATTCAGTAAAGTGGTGTCAGCTTGTGTGGCATCTATGTGCACAGCTTTGTCGTTAAGTAAAAAGCTGATCATGGTGGTCTCCGCGTGGCTCAGTCATAAAACTACTTATAATGATGGGTATAATAGCTTGATTAAATACAAAAACCAGACCAGTTGGTCAGGTTTTTGCTAAATACTTTTCGATTCTTGGTATTATGAGTGCTTAGTGCCTAGCGACATTTTATGTTTATGACTTGCTTGAATAATGCCTAAGTCGCTAATTTGTCGAGAATTAACCGTGAATATAGGCAATCAAGAGATTTTTAGGTAGGATGTTAACTCAATGTTAATGGGGCATGTAAGGCTCTTCAATATGAGCCCTTTGAAAAGGATAGTAACGGATTAGATGAGTGACTCATTATCAAAAAAAGATGACAGCATTGGCGCAATTAATCGCGCAAAAATTTTAACCGCAGCTGAAAAAGAGTTTGCAATTCATGGGTTTAAAGGAACCAGAGTGCAGAATATAGCGGATAGAGCGGAATTGCCAAAGACTAATATTTTATACTATTTCAAATCCAAAGACGGTTTGTATCTTGCGCTGCTACAAGAAATTCTAAGTTTGTGGAACAGCAGTTTCGACAACGCTAAAGCGCAAGATGATCCTGCTCAAGTGTTGGCTGCGTATATAGCAGACAAGATGGAAATCTCTCGTTCTCGGCCTGATGCATCGAAAATCTTTGCACTGGAAATCATCAACGGTGCACCAAACTTGAGCAGCTTTTTTAAAGACCAACATTCCAATTGGATGAATTCTCGAGTGGCAGTAATACGCCAATGGATCGAGTTAGGAAAATTACCAGACATTGATCCTCATTATTTGTTGTTCAATATTTGGGCGAGCAGTCAGCACTATGCTGATTTTTCTGCTCAGATCACTGAACTAATGGGGCACGAGATGGATCAAAGCGAATTCGCAAACGCCACTAAGAGTTTAATTAAGCTCATTTTGCAAGGCTGCGGCCTAACAGTACCGAACGAATATAAATGACAAGAGATAGACAATGAACCACGCATATCCACGAGATTTAATCGGTTATGGCGATACTCCGCCCAACCCAAACTGGCCCGGTAAGGCAAAGATCGCGCTACAGTTTGTACTCAATTATGAAGAAGGTGGAGAAAACTGTGTACTTCATGGTGATGAAGCATCTGAAGTTTTTCTTTCTGAGATTATTGGCGCACAGGCATACAAAGACAGACACCTGAGCATGGAGTCCATGTACGAATACGGTAGCCGTGCAGGTTTTTGGCGATTACACCGCTTGTTTGAACGCTTAAATGTGCCGATCACTGTATTTGGTGTCACGATGGCGTTGCAACGAAACCCAGAAGCGGTCGCTGCAATGAAAGACGCCAAATGGGAGATTGCTAGCCATGGGATGCGCTGGATCCACTATCAAGATATGCCTGAAGCCCAAGAGCGTAAAATGATTGATGCCTCTATGCAGCTTCATCAAGCCATTACTGGTTCAAAACCTGTGGGTTGGTACACAGGCAGAACCAGTCCGAATACCTTAAAGCTCATCTCAGAGCGTGATGATCTGTTATATTGCGCCGACTCTTACGCGGACGATCTTCCTTATTACGACACCAACTATCCAAAACCTTTGTTGATTGTGCCTTACACGCTAGATACCAACGACATGCGTTTTGCCAGTGCACAAGGGTTCAATAGTGGTGAGCAGTTCTTTCAATATCTTAAAGATGCGTTTGACGTGCTATACGAAGAGGGCAATTACGCGCCTAAAATGCTGTCGATTGGTTTGCATTGCAGGATCATAGGTAGACCTGCGCGTATGGCTGCGCTGCAACGCTTTATCGAATACGTACAAAGTCATGACCAAGTATGGCTGTGCACTAGACAAGAAATAGCGCAACATTGGAAAGATAACTTTCCCTACAAGTAACAAGTAACAAGTAACAAGTAACAAGTAGCCAGTAGAAGGTAACAAGCAGTGATATATTGCTGCGCTCAAGCCATAAAAAAACGCGTAGTAGGCAAGCCCTCTACGCGTTTTTTTGTGGGGGTCGGGCTCAGATGCCTACACTAATTCGTTATTTCAAATCTAGGACGTAACGCAGAATAAACACCGCAGCCATGGCATAGGTTATCCATGTGACCTGTTTGTACTTGCCTGTGCCGACCATGATACCCACATAAGTGATAAAGCCCATGGCTATGCCTTCGCTGATACTGAACGTCAGTGGCATAACCAATAGCGCAACAGTGGCTGTGGCAAGCGCCGTTAAATCATCAAAGTCTAACTGCCTGAAAGAGTCCATCATTAAGATACCCACCATGATCAGCGCCGGCGTGGTCGCCATAAGCGGGATCACTTTCATCAAAGGGGTAAAGAACAAGGCAAGCATGAAACATAACGCTACGAACACACCGGTAAGGCCAGTGCGGCCACCAGAAGATACCCCCGCAGCAGATTCCACATAGGATGTCACGGGGGATGTACCAAGGGCAGCACCGACCACACTTGCGGTTGCATCGGCGGTCATCGCAGGGCCTATTTTGGGTAAACGCCCATCTTTGTCTAACAAGTTAGCCCGGCGTGAAACGCCAATTAGAGTACCGATAGTGTCAAACATGTTCACGAACAGCAGGGCGAAGATAAGGTCCCACGTGGTTGCGATGTTTTCTATGGGATACATGAGATCCATGGCGAAAAACGTAGAGCTTATGCTATCGGGCATGCCAATAAATGAGTCAGTGTGCTGAGTAAGGTAACCGTCTGCAGTGGGTATAAATGCGCCAATCAAGGTCAGCACCAATACAGAAATTAATATTGCCCCAGTGACCTTTTTAATAAAAAGTACAATGGTTAGCAAAATGCCGGCCACCGCGAGCATAGTGGCAGGCTCTGATAGATCGCCAATCGTCAAGAACGTGGCAGGGTGGTCAACGACAATGCCGGCGTTTTTTAAGCCAATAAAAGCGATGAATAGACCAATACCACATTGCACCCCTATTTTGAGCGCAGCGGGGATGGCATCGGCAATTTTGGTTCGCACCCCAGTCACCGACAACAGCAAAAACAGAATACCGTTCCAAAACACAATACCCAGAGCTGCTTCCCAATGAATGTCCCTAGTTAAACATATTGTAAAGGCAAAGAATGCATTCAAGCCCATTCCGGGCGCCATGGCGATGGGGTAGTTGGTCATAAAAGCCATTAGCAAGGTGCCCAAGCAAGCGGCAAGTGCTGTGACGGTTATTAAGCCGACAACCGGCATACCGCCAGCGGATAGAATGCTCGGGTTAACCACCAATACATAAGACATAGCCGCAAAAGTGGTTAGGCCGGCGATAAATTCAGTTTTAATATTGGTGCCGTTGGCTTGCAGCTTAAAAAGCTTTTCGAATACTGCGTTAAACATGGATGCTTCTCATTGGGTTCTCTTACTAGCCGCACAGGGCCAATGATGAAAGGGTTAAAGTAACCCCGTGAAGCAAAAACCTGACCATTTAGTCTAGCTTTGGTGTGGTTTATGCTGAACAATGATACACAAAGTCACTAAGAAGCGCTTTCTTGAACCGTTAACAACGGGAAAATAATAGCGGCAAGGGTGTTTTCTTGAGGTAAAATACGTATTTAGCTTAGGTTATTGCCAACGACTGCTCATTTTAGGTGCGTTATATGCCTTTTTCTAGTGCAATAGCTAACTCGTTTACTCGATGAAAAGTGCAGTAGATGACACGTTTGGTTGCTCAAGAGCGCAATCGACAGCGAGTGTAGTGACTGACTAAGCGCGCAATAGATAAACAGGTTTAACAACGCGCTGAATGCATGCACAGCAGTGCATCACAAGACACATAACCCATATTAATCCGCTAACGCAGGACTAAAATAACAGACAATACACTATCACCTTGTAACGCAGCAGAAACTAACAAGAACAACCAAAAGCAATAAAAATATGAATGGGCCGTTGTGTACATCCATAATAATGATAAGAGGAATAAAAAATGCCCACGCAAGCTACACCCATTGCAGAACTAATAAATTCACTTCCCAAAGCTGAATTGCATTTGCATATAGAGGGCACACTTGAGCCTGAATTAATGATGTCTTTGGCAGCAAAGCATAACGTCGCACTGCCGTACGCAACGATCGATGATGTACGCAGCGCCTACAATTTCGATAATCTACAGAGTTTTCTCGATTTGTATTATTTGGGGGCGTCAGTGCTGCAAGATGAAGACGATTTTTACCGCTTAATGTGGGATTACCTGTGTAAGTGTAAAGAAGACAACGTAGTGCATGTTGAAATGATGTTCGACCCACAAACCCATACTGAGCGCGGCGTCGGTTTTGACGTATTCATGCCAGGCTTCAAACGCGCGATGGAACAGGCAGAAAAAGAATGGGGGCAATCTAGTCTCTTGATCATGTCGTTCTTACGCCACTTAAGTGAAGACAGTGCGTTTGAAACCCTCGATGCTGCCGTGCCTTACTTACCTATGATTGCAGCGGTTGGCCTAGACAGCTCTGAGCTGGGTAATCCGCCAGAGAAATTTGCTCGCGTTTTTGCCAAATCGAAATCTCTGGGTTTGATGCGTGTGGCGCATGCCGGTGAAGAAGGGCCCGCCGAATATATTTGGAGTGCGTTAAACGAGTTAGATGTGCACCGTGTGGATCATGGTGTGCGCAGTGTTGAAGATACTCAGCTAATGGCACATCTGGCCAATAGGCAAATGCCGTTAACCGTATGCCCTTTGTCCAATATCAAGTTATGCGTATTTGATAAAATGGCGGACCACAATATTCTTACCCTATTAGATGCAGGTTTGTTGGTCACGGTTAATGCTGACGATCCAAGTTACTTCGGTGGTTACTTAAACGATAACTACCACGCATTAGCGGCCGATTTGCCCATGACTCATGAACAGGTCAAAACGTTGGCCGAGAATAGCTTTAAAGCAAGCTTCTTGGATGACGAGCAAAAGGCCCATTGGCTTAGCAAAGTGGCCTCACATTTATAACCTTATCTAACGCAAAGGAATGCGGTTTTTCATGCTCGGCAACGTTTTCAAAGATTTATTCAAAAAGCACGCTTATTAAAGCGTATCGCAAAGCTCCTCTCAACGCATCTCTCAAGGGGGTATTCACAGAAAATAATGTGGATACTTACCAAGCAAGTTATTGTTGCGTGCATAGCGTATAACATGTTCACAACGAGTAGGATGGTGGGAGGCTATCTAAAGAAAGAGCAAAGCAAGCGCAAAGCACGATTACAGTGCAAGATGCACCAATATCACCCCACAGTTTCTATTAAACGCGTTTCAAATTCGTCTAAAAACACTTAACTTATTGTAATTAATAGTTTTTATAATGTTGGCACCATAGGTGCAAATATTATTGTTGAATGCACTTGTGTTAATAATAACGTTAAAAACGAAACACATACTGACAGAATTACCTCGTTGTAATTTCTAAGTAAGGCAATGTAGCCCGCAATGACTTTCCGTGTCCTGGAGTCTTTGCGGGTTTTTTTTTGAGTAAATTTTCTATGAGAATTCATCATGAGCGTTGAGAAATTTAATTTGCTGTCTTTCACCGGCAAAATGAAAACCCTACATCTATCCTGGATAGCCTTTTTTATCACATTTATGGTGTGGTTCAATATGGCGCCCCTAAAAGGCGCTATTGTCGATGGTGTAGGCCTGACTCTCAGCGAATGGAAAACCCTGCTCATTATCAACGTTGCGTTGACGATCCCTGCGCGCGTGATTATCGGCGCGCTAACCGATAAGTTCGGGCCGCGAATTGTTTACTCTGCATTAATGGCAATATGCTCAATACCCTGTTTTATGTTTGCTCTGGCTGATAGCTTTACCCAACTGCTTATCGCGCGTTTTGCATTAGGCTGTATTGGTGCAGGCTTTGTTGTGGGAATTCGCATGGTGAGTGAATGGTTCCCACCCAAAGAGCTTGGCACGGCCGAAGGCGTTTACGGAGGTTGGGGCAATTTCGGTTCAGCGGCTGCTGCTTTTACCTTGCCCACTATAGCTATTTTGTTTGGTGGCGAAGATGGCTGGCGCTATGCAGTAGGCATTACTGGGCTGATGAGTTTATTGTTCAGCTTTGTTTACTATAAAAACACCACAGATACCCCGAAAGGTTCTACTTATTTCCGCCCTAAAAACTTAGGCGGAATGGAAGTCACAAGCGTAGGTGACTTTTACTTGCTGCTGGTGATGAAAACACCTATGTATCTGGCCTTAGCGCTACTTAACTGGAAGCTTTCACCGCAAGGCGTATCGCTATTAGGTGAAGGTGTTGCGTTAGCAATATATCTGGGTCTAAGTGCATTGTATGTTTACGACGCGTATCTTACCTACAAGGTCAATAAAGACTTATTTACTACCCCGGTTGCCGAGGTACATCGTTATTCTTTTAGGCAAGTGGCGGTATTGAACATTCTGTATTTCGCCACGTTTGGCTCTGAACTAGCGGTGGTCTCTATGCTACCGGCATTTTTCGCCGAGACCTTTGAGCTCAGTATGGCGACGGCGGGTTTATTGGCGGGTATGTATGCATTCATGAATTTAATGTCGCGTCCTGGTGGAGGCCTGATTTCGGACCGCTTCGGGCGCAGAAAAACCCTACTTATTTTAACCGCGGGATTAGCAGCGGGTTACTTTTGCTTGAGCTTGATTGATGCCACATGGCCGATTTGGTTGGCGGTGGTTGCGGTTATGGCGTGTTCTTTCTTTGTCCAGTCAGGGGAAGGGGCGGTCTTTGCCGTGGTTCCTTTGATAAAACGTCGTTTAACGGGGCAAATTGCCGGTATGACAGGAGCCTACGGGAATGTCGGAGCAGTTGTTTATTTAACGGTTTACTCTGTGGTTGATACGTCCACTTTCTTTGTGGTCATTGGGTGCACCGCTGTGCTTGGGTTTGTGGCATTGTTGTTTATGAAAGAGCCACAAGGAGCGATGACGGAAGTGCGCGAAGATGGTAGTGTCGAGCTTATCAACGTTACATAAGGTAACGTAGCGTTCAGTCTGTTTATATGAGAAAAGAGCCTTGGAAAAACTTAAATTAGAATTTGGCGGTTTTTCCAGTGAAGGGGTAAAGGCAGAAAATCAAGACGCCTTTGCCGCTTACTTACCCAAAGAGCCTGATTTAACCTCTAAAGGCGGCGTGGCCGCAATCGCCGATGGTGTTAGTGTTTGTACACGTGCTAAAGAGGCAGCCATCACCTGCGTTACCAATTTTATTCAAGATTACTACCAAACTCCCCAAACCTGGACGGTAAAACACGCTTCCGGCAAAGTATTACAAGGCCTCAACCGCTGGTGCTATGGTCAGCACGATTACGAGCACGGTGGTCACAGCCAGATGGTGACTACCTTCAGCAGTATGATATTCAAATCGACGACGGGGTTTATTTTACATTCAGGTGACACGCGCATTTGTCGCATACAAAATAATGATTTTGAGCAACTCACCACAGATCACGTATCACGACAAGGGCGCAATAATGTATTGACTCGGGCGGTGGGGATAGAGGCGCATTTAGACGTTGATTTTCGTACAGTCGAACTCGTCAAGGATGATATTTTCGTTTTAACGTCTGACGGGGTGCATGAATTTTTAAACAGCAAAACACTGATTGCTCTCATGACAGCCACGGATACTTCCTTAGAGCAGCGGGCTAAAAATGTTGTTAACGCAGCCATCGCCTCAGGCAGTGACGACAACCTAACGTGTCTGTTGGTCAAAGTGACTGAGCTGCCCAATGCCAGTTTAGATGAGCATTATCGACAAATTATGCATTTGGCCATGCCGCCAGCGCTTGACGTGGGCATGAAGCTTGAAGGCTATCGCGTGGTACAAACGGTGTTTAATGGTACGCGCAGTAGCTTGTACAAAGTCGTAAACGAATCAGACGGCAAAACCTACGGCTTAAAAACGCCCTCACAACACTTTGTTGATGATCCTGTTTATCTCAGTGGATTTCTGCGTGAAGAGTGGATAGGCCAACACATCGCTCATCCAAATATTATGCGTATTCATAAGCGACCAAATGACGCGAAGTTTATGTATCATGTTTGTGAATACATAGAGGGGCAAACATTACGCCAGTGGATGCACGACAACCCCGCTCCGTCTATTGAGCAGGTGCGCACTATTATTCGCCCATTGGTGCTTGCGTTGCGTGTGCTGCAGCGCAGAGACATGGTGCACAGAGACGTGAAGCCTGAGAATGTGATGGTGGACGGTAACGGCGAAGTCAAACTGATTGATTTTGGTACTGTGCTGGTGAATGCTTTGGCAGAAACCAATTCACTGCCCCTTGAAAATATAGCCTTGGGCTCGGTTCACTACATTGCACCTGAGTATTTGCTTACGCAAAACAGTGATTACAAGTGCGATATGTTTTCTGTGGCCGTGGTGGTGTATGAAATGCTAACAGGGCACTTGCCGTTTAAAGCGTTTCGCTATCAAGATTACATCCCCCGTTCCTTCGATGAATGGGATTACCAGCCATTACAGACCTTTCGAGGTGATTTACCTCAGTGGTTAGACTTAACGTTACGCAAAGCGCTGCAGCCAAATCCGCTGTTTCGTTATGATGCGTTTTCTGAGTTTTTAGTGGATCTCTCCCAACCCAATCAGGCGCTAGTATCCGCTGCAAACAAACAACCTCTTATCAAGCGTAACCCGTTAGTAGTGTATAAAGGGCTGTGCATTATTCAGCTGGTTATTATCCTGTATCTTTTGAGCTTACTTTAATTATCTTCCCCTTTTTAACGCATCTTTAGCAGCTGCTTCAGTGCCGTAATCAGAGCATCTATCAGGTTTTTTTTAGCAGCTTGTTAGCGATTTAGGTGTGCAAAGAGTGTGCAAATGGCGTGCAAAATTGCACCTATATGGTTTTAGTTAAAACAGCTCCTAACACTACCTCATGGTTAAGTCATTGTTTTTAATTGTTATTTTAAGTTGGCATTGTTGATGCTAAGAGGTATTTGCAATAAAACAATAAAAATAGGCATATGGGAAGTGCACTTAACGTGCATGCATAATTGCATTCATAAAGCATGTGTTTAAAACGCATGTATTTATAGAGCATACAGCGCAGCATGAAACATATTTGTAGGTTTGCCATGACGGCGGAACTACAACCGGCAAAGTAGCCCACAAGCATCCAAATTTTGGATGGTTGTGGGTTTTTTTTTGGAAAATTTTTGAACTGATACGGAGTAGGAAATGGTTAATAACAGATTGTTAAACTCGCTTGTACATACCGTGAAATCGCTTCGTTTTGCAATGATTTCAGCAGTGTGCACAACAACGTTATTTGGGCAGGGTGTGGCGGCACAAGAGTTAGGATGGCCAGAAAAAGAAGAACTAAAATTCGGCTTCATTAAACTTACCGACATGGCGCCGTTGGCAATAGCTTATGAGAAAGGCTACTTCGAAGATGAAGGCTTGTATGTCACATTGGAAGCACAAGCAAACTGGAAAGTGCTACTCGACCGCGTCATTGACGGTCAATTAGATGGGGCGCATATGCTAGCGGGGCAACCATTAGGGGCAACCATAGGGTATGGCACAAAGGCGGACATCATTACCGCCTTCAGCATGGACTTAAACGGAAATGCCATTACGGTTTCGAATGATATTTGGCAGCAGATGAAGCCAAATATTCCCAAGGAGAACGGCAAACCAGTCCATCCTATTAAAGCCGATGCCCTTAAACCGGTTGTTGATAGTTACAAAAAACAAGGTAAAGCATTCAAAATGGGCATGGTATTCCCCGTGTCCACTCACAACTATGAGCTGCGTTATTGGTTAGCCGCAGGCGGTATACATCCAGGATATTATGGGCCGAATAATGACGTGAAAGGCCTGATTAATGCCGATGCTCAATTATCGGTTACTCCACCACCACAAATGCCGTCCACCATGGAAGCTGGCACTATTTATGGTTACTGCGTAGGTGAGCCGTGGAACCAGCAGGCGGTGTTCAAAGGCATAGGCGTGCCGGTGGTTACCGATTACGAAATTTGGAAAGACAACCCTGAAAAAGTGTTCGGGGTAAACAAAGCATGGGCAGAAGCAAACCCAAATACCCATATTCGTGTGGTAAAAGCGATGATCCGCGCGGCTATATGGTTAGATGAGAAAGACAATGCTAACCGTCCTGAAGCGGTACAAATTCTAGCGAAAAGCCAGTATGTAGGGGCTGATGCAGAGGTGATTGGCAACAGTATGACCGGCACCTTTGAATATGAAAAAGGCGATAAGCGTTCAGTGCCAGATTTCAACGTGTTCTTTCGCCACAATGCCACCTATCCCTATTACAGTGATGCTATTTGGTACTTAACCCAAATGCGTCGTTGGGGCCAAATCAGTGAGCAAAAATCTGATGATTGGTACAAAAACATCGCTAAGCAAGTGTATCGCCCTGATATTTATGCTCAAGCGGCGAAGTCATTGATAGCTGAGGGGAAAGCAAGCGTAGCGGATTTTCCCGAATTTGCCAGCGAATCAGGCTTCAAAAAGCCACAAACACACTTTATCGACAATATCGTTTATGACGGCAGTCAGCCTAATGCTTATCTTGAAAAGTTCGAGATTGGCTTAAAAGGCGACAGCAAAATTTAATCGCAGCCAAAGAGGTTGGGCATGGCTCGACCTCGGCTTAGAGGAACATATTATGTCTAAAGCACAAACGGCATCGCTTATATTAACACCCGTGAAAAGCGTCAATATCAGCTTGGTTTCATCCTGGCTAAGAAATGCAGCATTGCCACTACTGGGGATCTTAATATTTCTCGGCTTGTGGGCTGTGCTTGCCAAAAACATTGATACATCACTGGGGAAGTTCCCAGGTCCAAGCGATGTGTTAACTCAGGCTCAAGTGTTGATTGAAGAGCATGGGGAACAGCGAAGTAAAGCCAACGCATTTTATGAGCGCCAAGAGCAGCGCAATGCCGCACGGGTCGCCAAAGATCCCAGCTACAGTCCGACTATTCGTGCATTTACCGGTGCTCCGACTTTCTTTGATCAAATATGGACCAGCCTATACACAGTCACGGTTGGCTTCTTGATCGCCTCGGTTATAGCGGTACCACTGGGGATATTATGCGGCTTAAGTAAAGCCTCTTATGCGGCCATTAACCCGTTGATCCAACTGCTCAAACCTGTGTCACCTTTAGCGTGGTTACCATTGGTCACTATGGTGGTTAGTGCGGTGTATGTAAGCGATGACCCGATGTTTTCGAAATCGTTTATTACATCAGCGGTCACTGTGTCTTTGTGCTGCTTGTGGCCCACTTTGATCAATACCGCTGTTGGGGTATCAAGTATTGACAGTGATTTGATCAACGTGAGCAAGGTGCTCCGATTGGGACCTTTTTCACATGTAATGAAAATTGTGATGCCATCATCAATTCCAATGATTTTTACCGGTTTACGGTTGTCGTTAGGCATAGGTTGGATGGTGCTTATCGCTGCAGAAATGCTCGCGCAAAACCCAGGGTTAGGCAAATTCGTATGGGACGAGTTTCAAAATGGTAGCTCAGAGTCATTGGCTAGGATCATGGTCGCGGTATTAACGATCGGCTTAATTGGTTTTGCGTTAGACAGACTAATGTTGCTGCTGCAGAAACAAGTGAGCTGGGACAAAGGGGCGGTGCTGCGTTAACAAGCCTTGGCAATATCGCCACTGCTCTATCAGCGAGCTAAACCTACTTTTAAACAAATCGGCAACGATAAGGCAGACAATAATGACGCATAAACATCATTTAGAACTAACACAAGTAGGCATTGATTTTCCTACCCCAAAAGGGCCGTTTACGGCGTTAACTGATGTGAACTTGCGTATCAATAAAGGTGAGTTTATATCCCTAATTGGTCATTCAGGGTGCGGTAAATCGACAGTACTCAACATCATTGCTGGCTTACACAAAGCCACCAAAGGCGGGGTAATCTTAGACAGTCACGAGGTAAATGAGCCGGGACCTGAGCGCGCTGTTGTGTTTCAAAACCATTCCTTGTTGCCTTGGCTAACGGCGTATAAAAATGTTGAACTAGCGGTCAAGCAAACCAGTAAAGGTCGCAGTAAAGCAGAAATGCGCGACTGGGTTGAGCACAATTTAGAGCTGGTACACATGAGTCATGCGGTAGACAAACTGCCTGCTGAAATATCCGGTGGTATGAAGCAACGCGTCGGTATTGCCAGAGCGCTAGCCATGGAGCCTAAAGTGCTATTGATGGATGAGCCATTCGGTGCGCTAGACGCGTTGACTCGGGCGCATTTGCAAGACTCCATCATGGAAATTCACGCCGACCTAGGTAACACAGTGGTGATGATCACCCATGATGTTGACGAAGCGGTGCTTTTGTCAGACCGCATCGTGATGATGACTAACGGGCCGTCAGCCACCATAGGCGAAATTTTGGAGATTGAGCTTGCTCGTCCTAGAGACCGTTTGGCACTGGCAGACAACCCTCAGTACAACCACTATCGTCACGAAGTACTGACCTTCTTATATGAGAAGCAGCGCAAGGTCGAATCGGTAGCTGCTCACCGCAAAAAATCACAGGTCAATAACAAAGATAAAAGCGCGAATGTCGCCTAATACAGGCTAATGGCGATACGGGTTATCTGCCATTGATGTAAGTAGAACAAGTGGATAAACAGACATAAACGCTGAACAGAATGAACCTAGCCGCTTAGGCTGGCGAAAGGCTCTGTGCGACTAAAAAATCAAATATAAGCTCGACGTAACGGGCACAAACACATTTTACATCACACAATATTAAGGGATATACATGAGCACGCACATCGTAAAACTTAACAAAAAGAAATCTGCACTTGCGCTAATGGTTGGGTTGGTATGTGCTGGGGCGACCATGGGACAGGCACATGCAGCAGAGCAAAGCAGCATTACCAGCGCCTTAAAAGAAGGCACTGCAGCGGTTAACCTGCGATTGCGCTACGAAGATGTTGATCAAGATACTAACGATGCCAGTGCATTAACCTTGCGCACTATGCTTAATTATACCACTGATAGCTACAAGGGTTTTTCAGCCAAAATTGAAGTTGAAGACACACGCATTGTATTGGGGCAGGGCGACTACACGGTGGGCCCAAGTGGCTATAATCCTGGGCAATATTCGGTTATCGCAGATCCAGAGCATACAGAGCTTGATCAAGGCTACGTGCAATACCAAAACGCCGGTGTCACGGCAAAGTTTGGTCGTCAAATTATCACCATGGACAATCACAGGTTTGTGGGGCATGTAGGGTGGCGTCAAGATTGGCAAACGTTCGACGGGGTGAGCGTAAAATACGTAGCCAATAAAGATTTAACCTTAAACTACGCTTATTTAAGCCAACGTAATCGTATCTTTGGCCAAGACGCTGATTTAGACAGCAAAGATCATCTCTTCAATGTTGGGTACAACACCGCATTAGGCAAATTAGTGGGTTACAGCTACTTGTTAGAAGTTGATAACGACATTGACAATTCACTGGATACCTATGGTTTTAGCTTTAATGGCGGCACAAAAATAGCGGATACTTCAGTGTTGTACGGCATTGAATATGCCACCCAGAGTAGCGAAACCGCCACCACTGATTTTGACGCTGATTACTTGATGCTAGAAGCAGGGGTGAAACTGTCGGCAGTGACCTTAAAACTTGGTTACGAGTCATTGGGCTCTGACGATGGCGCATATGGCTTTTCGACGCCACTTGCTACTCTGCACAAATTCAATGGATGGGCTGACACCTTCTTGAGTACCCCAGCTGAAGGGCTAGTGGATGTGAGTGTTTCTGCATCCGGCAAATTGGCAGGTGGTGGATGGTCTGTGATTTATCATGATTTCAGTGCCGATAAGGACTCAAGCACGGTTGATGATTTAGGCAGTGAGATTGATTTCAGTTATGTGCGTAAATTTGAAGGCGGCTATGCCACGGGTATCAAATACGCTGCTTATTCAGGGGACAGTGGCCGTCAAGATACTGATAAGTTGTGGGTTTGGGCAAGTGCTGCATTCTAAACGCGATTCTAGTATCACTATTTGACGGTTTTGAACGGACCTCGTTTTTACGCTAAGTGTTCAATACCTAAATAAACCACAAGCAAGCCAGAAGCAAGCCAGAAGCAAGTACGTGCGTCGTTAAATGTTTAGCGGCGTCCTACTTGCTTTTTTTTCATCATATTATCCTAAAGTCGTAAAAAAGCAGCGCGATTGAATTAGCTTTGATAAGCTAGGGTACGAACGCCATTTCGCACGCTATTTTTATTAATTTCAAGGATATATATGTCGGAATTTGAATCCATCGCCAATACAAGCTCTTATTTTGTTGGCTGGTTTACCCTCGCACTGATTAACGCCGGTTTAGCACAAGGCAAAGGCCGTAATGGTCTTATTTGGTTTATCGTATCTTTGTTTGTGGGACCCTTTGCGACGTTACTGATAGTCGTATTCGAGAACCTTAATAAACAACGCCATTTTTAAGTTCCGATGAAGAATACCCAGGACGTGAGTACCCAGAGTAGAGGCGCAGCTTTTATATTAGGCACGTTTTTGTGTGCCGGGTTGGTTGTACTGGGTTTTCAGATAAGCAGTGCGGTAATCGAGTACCGCCAATTCGAGCGCAGTGTCACAGTAAAAGGCTTATCTGAACAGGAATACCCCGCAGACATTGTCATTTGGCCAATTCAATACACGGTAGCGGATAACTCACTTGACGCACTTTATGCATCGATTGAAACCAACACCGGTCTCATTTCAGACTTTCTACGTCAACATCACATCCCTCAGACTGACATCAGCGTATCCGCGGCGGCCATTACCGATAAATCGGCCCAGCAATACGGCGGTAATGCCACGCCCACCTTTAGGTTCACCGCTGTGCAAACAGTGACTGTCTATTCTGGCAACATCAGTTTGGTGCGCGAGGTCATGGGGAAGCTAACTGAGCTGGGCAAAAAAGGCATAGTACTTAATCAAAATAACTATCAAGCCAACGTCGAATATATTTTCACACGTCTAAATGATGTTAAACCTTCGATGATCGAAGAAGCCACCAAAAAAGCCAGAGAAGTCGCCGAAAAGTTCGCTAAAGATTCAAACAGTGTGCTTGGTAAAATAAAACGTGCCTCACAAGGGCAATTTAGCATTACCGCGAGAGATAGAAACAACCCCCACATTAAAAAGCTGCGAGTGGTGTCAACAGTAGAATATTACCTGTCTGATTGATGGCATTTTTATCTCAGGGATGGCACGACATTTTTAATGTCTTTGTGCCGTTTTCATTGGCTAAGGGATTTTTGCATTGCTTCTAGCTTGATTTGAAAAACAGGGTTGTGAAAGACCTAAGAGCCGTTAACCTCAAATTTACTGTAGTGAAATATATTTGTTCTGATAACTGACTTGCGAAACAGTTATCGTCAGCTATGGATCCTGTCGCCATAACCGCATTGTACCTAATAAATAAAATGTACCGTAGATGCAGCATACAATGGAACTTACCATCCAAAACATCATTGAATTTTGGTGAATAACGGGATTCGTGGTAAAAAAAGGAACGACCAAACCAGCGTCCCCACGCACCAAGTAAATAACGCTAATGGCGACTAAACACGTCTTGATAAAGGGCAATTTAAAGATTAACCCTGCACCAGATAAAGCATAAAGCCCCCAAACAGATAAGACTGTCGCGATAACCAGTGTCACAATGGTTGGGTATGAGTCTCCATTAGCAGCCATTTGGGCCATGTGCTCACCAGCACCAAAGAAACGATACCAGTCTGGGCCTCCATAAATGCAACTAACGTGAAGTAGTGCTGCAAAAAAGCTCAAGTACCCAGCGCTAACAAGTAAATTATTCCTTTGCATTTTCACCCTTTTTGGCCCTTAGGCATTTGGGCTGATTCCAAGATAGCTGTCTCTGAATTTATATGCATATATTCTCAAAAAACGACTACACAGACTTATAATCGATTGATTCATTGAGTACTGATTAACACGCCAGCGGTTTGGCGTTTCTATTATTTTTTCCATGTTTGCCAAGATTTCTTTGTATAACAGAAAATACCAAAGGCAATGCCATAAATAAATATTGGGAAGCTTGATAAGAAATAGCTCGATAAAAAAACAGGAGTAGAAACGGCGATTGCGATCCCTAGCCTTCGTTTGGAGGAATATGTCACGGGAGTAAATTTCTTCGTTTTCATTAACCAATATTGAAGTATTAGTGCGAATAGAACGAGCAAAAAAATAGCAATTTGCGCCGTATTGATATTGTTCATTAAACCTCCTTGTATGCTAGCACCCATGTGGGTCATAGTTTTATGGTTGTGTAGCAAAATGACGTGAACGTGTTGACCAGTTATCGCATCAAGTGACGGGCTTGGGCCAGTATCATGAGCCGTCATGACATTCAGCATTTGTTTATCCCATTAATTAGAAGTGAAGGGAGTAAAACTTACCATTACTTTACTGATGGCTGTTGTATTTGTAAACAAGAGTAGATGTGAGGAACTGACATAAAAGGAATTAAGGATGGGCTGTAAAACATTGGCGATATTCTAGGGCTGCAAAAAAGGTGCTTAGCTAATTCAGCCAAGCACCGCACTTTAAAGCATTTTATCGTATTACTGCGAAAGAGCGCCTAGTTGACTAAGCAGCTTCTTCTTTTAGCCTTTAATTGTTTAGGCAAATTTTTGCTGTAAATAATTAATGATTTCAGATGACTCGTACATCCAGGTGTCTTGGCCGTCTTTTTGAATACGCAGGCAAGGCACTTTTACGGCACCGCCGCCTTGTAGTAAGGCTGCTCTGTGCTCTGAGCCTTCTTTAGCGTTACGCTTTTGCATAGGTAAATTCAGTTTGTGTAACGCTCGGCGCGTTTTGATGCAAAACGGGCAGGCGTAAAACTGATACAACGCATAATTGCTTAACTCGGCTTCTACTTTAGCTTGTGCTTCAGGACTGCGTTTCTGTTTGCGAGGGCGGGTGATTAAATCAATTAAAATGATCAATCGACCCAAGGCTTCGCGGATAAACTTAATAATAAACTTCATTTCTTGTACTTAACTCTTTCATTTAACCGATTGAACCAATAGGCGCATTATAAGCATTAATGCCGCTAAAAGAGAGCCAATAATGATAACAAAACATTTCACCCCTTCTTGCAATGCTTTAAGAGCAGTAGCTGATTCAATCAAATGGGGTCCATTAATTTTTTGCCAAGGGGCTCATTAGTGAATGAAATTAGTTTTAATAAAACAACACGAGCATCTCAAAAAAATCCGTACACACCTATCGCAATAAATACTACCGCTGCAAGCACACGGGTCAGGGAGAATGGAATGCGCTGCATGATGTAGTTACCTGCAAATACCACTGGTACATTTGCCAATAACATGCCGAGTGTTGTTCCCATGGTTACCCATACAAAGGACTGGTACTGCGCGGCTAACAGTACCGTAGCGATTTGGGTTTTATCACCGATTTCAGCGATGAAAAACAGCACCAACGACACCACAAACGCGCCATATTTATCCAAGCTTGTATTTGGCGCATCGTCTTTATCGGGAATAAGCAACCACAACCCCACTATGATAAAGCTGGCGTTGATGATGGTTTGACCCATATCACTGTTCAGGAACTGGCTTATCCAGCTCCCAAACCATGCGGAAATGCCATGGTTAAGCAAAGTAGCGATTAAAATGCCGGCGATGATTTGCCACGGCTTTTGCAAGCGAGTCACGAGAAGTAAAGATAAAAGCTGAGTTTTGTCGCCCATTTCGGCAAGGGTAACGGTCAGCGTTGAGGTAAATAAGGCGTCCATTTGAAGATACTCAAGCGGGATACTAAACCAAAGGCAAATAGTCGCCTCCCGCAATGGGGCGCTATTTGCCTTAGGTCTTGCCGATATCAACAAATGTGAATGTTAATACGAAACTGCCATAAGCCATGAGGGCTCAAGTATGTTGACAGTCTCACTCGAATGAACGAGCGGGCTACTCCCCTAAGACGCAGGGGAGATTAGCGAAATAATTTCAATTCTTCAAGCATTACCTAACCAATATCACTGTTTCTTGAGGTCAATAAAAATCCACTCTGGGATAGCCAAGCTAATGCTAATGATGTGCTCGAAAAGATAGCCACCGTGTCTTTTTTCAGATTATTGCCAAGATATTTTTCGAGAGTAAAACGTTTAATTTGGGCGAGCTCTTCACCAACAACAAAAGCTAAATGAGATCGATTATGCGTTCTGGCCCAACTTTCAATCTCTATCAAAGTGTCATCTATTTCTAAAGCGCTTAGTTCCCATTTTTCGGCCAAAATAATGTTACCCCAAGGAGCCCCGCAAAGAGGTGTTATTTGCTCTCTGACTTCCTTAAACATTTTGCGATACATGACCTTATCTATGGTTCCGGTAATTTCGGTAACAAGAATATTGCCATCAAGGGCGATGTAGTGAGTAGCGGATTGACGCATTCGTTACCTATATGCAACAGGGTTGCGACTGATGACTAAGAGGCAGCTAAAAGCTGTCATCGAGGTACTATATTATTGCGTAAGGTGGGTGTTAACGCCAAGACAATAATCCATCTTGGCTGACAAATGTGATCAATTTATCAATGCGACATCGTCATCTTTAACATGACGAGGTTGAAGTGCTATTCATAGGCTATGCGTTTCTCGTGGCTAGCGCCGGGGGAATGTTTGCTGCCTTTTTAGCTGGGCCATATACGGCTAATTGCCCCACAACCCAAAGCGCTAGCATGCCTAGAGGGATGTAATACCAAGTCATTGGGTTTAGGCTGAAAACGTCTACCAGCACGATATTCAGCCCTATGGTTAACATTGCGCCCAAGACCACACCCACAGTACTTATTAGCAAGTTTTCTAACATAAAGTAGCGAACAATCGCTTGCTGACTGGCGCCTAAGGCTCGACGTGTGCCTATCTGTTTTTTACGTTGATTCACGCTAAAGCTTGCTAGCCCCACAATGCCAAGGCCAGTGACAATGACCAAGACCACCATAACCGTTACCAAAATTCGGATCATCGCACTGTTGTCGCGATAGGCGCGAACTCGCGTTTCGTCAATGCTACGCATATCTCGCACAATACGACCCGTGTTACTTTTCGCTAGTAGGCTTTCTACTTCGGTCATAATGCGATCACGTTGGCCGGGTTTGGTTCGAATGAAATAACGGCTCGTTTCAGCATCGCGAATTTCTGGGGTCAGTATCACATTATCGACGTTGTCCCAGCCCACCCAAGGCGCTTGCAATTTGTCGATAATGCCGGTGATTATCATGGGTTCGATATCGTTAATGTACACTGTCTTACCCAGTGCCCCTAAGCCATCATCCGGGAATAAACGATTCGCCATAGCAAGTGTGATGATCACTTTATCTGGCCAGTGGTTTTGACTCGCAACACGCGTTTGAATGTCGGTTGGGCTGAAGTTTTCACCAGCCACCAACGCCACATCCAAGGTGTTTAAAGCGTGTTCGTCGACCATATAGACAGCGCTGCCCGTGCCATCAAACTCGGCTCCAGGCTGGGTTTGTAATCCCATTGACCAACCACTGTTGCTCATTGGAATGGCGTTGATTTGAATGGCATCCACCACGCCTTCAAGAGATCTAATTAAGTTTAAGTCTTCTTTGATCGTCACTAACGTGTTGAAGTCATGGGTAAAGCCAACGCTTGAAAGATAAAAACTGTTGGCTTCATCGATACCACTAGGGCGCTTCATTTGTTCGCTGCGCTCATGAATAATATAGATAGCGTTAACGACTATGGTCATGGTAAAGGCGATTTGCAAAGCAATCAGTATGGCGCCGACTTTGTTTCGCAGCAATGCTCTTAATATCGGGCCCACTTCCCAGTTTTCAGCGAAAAAAGACCGCTCTTTTAGTGTATTCATCATTCAATCCTTATTGACTTTTAAGCTGACTAGCAGGGGCTATGTTGCATGCGCGCCACGTTGGGTAAAGGCCAGCACAAACACTGGCAAATAACGACAACAGTAGTGCAGTAACAATCATGGTGCTGTCTAATGTGGCTAAATCATTAAGCTCATCGCCGTAAAGGTGGCGAATGCCCACCAAGCCGAGCAGGGCAAGTAATAAGCCCATTGCTCCACCCGCTAAACCAACCGCGCCGGTCTCAACTGTATACTGTAAAAATAAATCTTGTTTGGTCGCGCCCACCGCTCGGCGCAGGCCAATTTCAGCAGATTTCGCGCTGAACTTAGCCAGTTGCAAGCCTATGGTATTGAGCAAGCACACAATTAAAAACATGAAAGACAGCCACATCATAATTTGAGCGTCATCAGCCACGACTTCCTGGTCGTCCATCCACTGCATCACATTGAGTAATTGATTGTTTAGGGGGCGAGGGAAGCGGCCAAGCTTCTTTTGGTCATTCACGTAATTGTTCAGAAATGTCAGATACGCTTGTTTATCTTGCTCGGTTTCGAGCTCTACCCACATTTGAAAGTTAATGCATTCTGATTGTAAAAATGCCTGAAAGCCTTCCCCTTCAGGGGATTTCCAGCAGTTGGTATTGCCCCAATTTGGCAGCTCAAGTTCTTGCTTTAGATAGAAGGGCATAAATAGATCTTCGGGATCGTCAAATGCGCCGTTGTTAACGTCATAAAATTTTGGCAAGGGTTGCCAAGCATCGAGTACGCCGATAACGCGAAACGATTTGCCAAAGATGATGATGCTTTTACCCACGGAGTTTTCTCCGCTAAACACCTTGTCATTCGTCTCTTTACTCAACACGACAACCAGTTGGCGGTCTTCGTCGGCTTGTTGGTCCCAGCTGTTTCCATATTTAAAGGGCACGTTAAACATAGGGAAAAAGTCATTAAAGGCTAAGCGGATCGAGGCCTCGAACGGATTTATGTCCGGATTATCTGGCTGAATGATGGCCCCTGATTTGGCCATGGCGGTTTGCCGAAAAGCTTTCTTCGCCGTCATAAGGTTAGTGGCTTCTGTCCAGGTCAGTTGATTAGGCGGGGTGTTTGGCTCATCGTTAAAGCCAGTATTGGGGTCCCAGCTGTCGACTTGTACATGAAATAACTGGCTGCTTTTTTCAGGGATAGGATCCCCAGACATCAAGTAATTGACTGTGACTGTGGTCATGCTTGCACCGATGCCAAGGGCGATAGCCGCAATCATTAACCCTGTGAGTATCGGATTACGTTTGAAACTGTTAAAGGCAAGTTTTAGGTAATAGTTAAACATGGGACGTCCTTATTTAACCAAAGCAACAGCAGGGCCGGTATCCGTGGTCGCCAGATTTGGCATGTCGACTTTGGTGACAACGGACTCATTCATTTCACTGACCTTGCCGTCACGCACATGTATGTTGCGCGTTGCTTGCGTTGCCAAACCCGCATCATGGGTGACCATAATGATGGTGGTTCCATTGGCATTGATGTCTTTGAGTAATGACATAACGCTCTGGGCCATGTTGCTATCAAGATTCCCTGTGGGTTCATCAGCGAGTAAAAATCGTGGCTCGCCGGCCAGCGCTCGCGCGATTGCAACGCGTTGTTGTTGTCCACCTGATAGTTGAGCTGGAAGGTGTTTCATGCGCTTGGCTAAGCCGACCATCTCAAGGCTATTTTCGATACGTTTTTTTCGCTCTTGGCGATTAAACCCACGGTAGCGCAGGGGCACATCAACGTTATCAAATAAGTTCAGGTCAGGGATGAGGTTAAAACTTTGAAAAATAAAACCAATCTTTTGATTGCGCAGGCGACTTCGAGCGGCATCGTTTTGGTGACTGATATCAACGCCATCTAGTTCAAAGCGGCCCTCTTCGAACGTCTCAAGCAGCCCTGCGATATTTAAAAAGGTGGTTTTACCCGAGCCTGAAGGGCCGGTCACAGCAACGAAGTCGCCTTCATTTACTTGTAAGTTGAAATCACGTAGCGCGTGGGTTTCAATTGAGTCAGTACGATAAATTTTCTTGATGTCAGTCATGGTCAGCATGATGTTGTTCCCTGTATGTGTAAACGTTTTTACCGCGTATTAGTGGGTGTTTGTTTATGTCTTTTTAAATGAGCTTTCGTGTTATCTTTTTTATAAATTCGTGTGTTTAAGGTGTTTAAATTTTTATTGGCGCTTTGTTTATCTGGATGTTCTCTATTTGGTCGCGCTTAGCAGCGTTATTTTTGTGTCCTGCTTCACTGAGTAATGAGCACGGTTTGCGCATCATTGAATTGTTCAGTGCTTGATATGATTACCTGTTGATCAGCGGTCAGACCCGACAATACTTCGACATTGGATAAACTGCGTACGCCAGTGACAATATTGGTACGTTTGGCTAAGTTACCTTCCACGACATAGGCAATACGTCCTGAGCCACTTTCTAAAAATTGACCGCGAGATAGCATCAATACATTAGGACGTTTGTCCATCAGAATACGCGTGGTTAAGCGTTGATTTTGGCGTAAGCCCTGGGGTTGAATTAAATCATTGCCTTGAGCGTCTTTATTGGCAAAGCGGACCCTTCCGGTAACTTGGTTATTTTCGATTTCTGGGGAAATAGTGACTAATGTGGCAAGGTGCTCATCACCGTTGATATTGACAATCGCTGACATGTTTATCGCTAGGTCATCGGCGTAACTTTCTGGAATATCCACTTCGAGTTCGAACTCAGATAAGTCAACCACACTTAAAATCGCTTGATTCTTTGCTACCTGATTTTTTTGCTGGGCCGCTAAATTGCCTACAATGCCGCTAACAGGTGAGCGCACGTCAAGTGTGTCGACTTTCCTAGCCAAGTCGCTGACTAACAACGCTTGGCGCTTTACTAATAGCTGTTTTGATTGTACTTCAAACGCCAAACTCTCTTTGCTCAAAGCGGCATCTTGCTTGGCGTGTTGAAACACAAGCTTGGCATTTTCGAGTTCATCTTGGGCCTTTTCGAAATCTATTTGGCTAATAGATTGGGTGCCAAAGGCTTTATCTGCTCGGCGCTTTTCACGGCCAGCCGCGACAAGGGCAACATTGGCTAAGTCCACCGCTTTTTGATTTTCCAGTGCTTGCTTTTTAGCTTGAATTCGCTGGCGGTCAAGCTCCATTTTGAGCTTTTGTAGGCTTGATTCCTCTTGTTGTAACTCATTAGTTAATTCTGGACTATCGACACTGGCGACAACTTGCCCCTTGGTGACAGAATCCCCTGCATCTACCAATAGGTTTATCGAGCCTTGTGCTGGGCTATACAAACGCGGGCTAACTGCTGCCACAACCCGCCCCTGAACGGATAAATCACGCACTAAATCACCCCTAACAACTTTGCCTAGGTGAATGCGTTTGGCGGAAATACTGGTGTCGGATGATTGCCAACTGTTTACTGCTGGGGCAACCGCCCAATATAGAATGAGTACGCAGATAACGCTCAACACCGCTATCCACCGTGCATTAGATGACTTCTTTTTTTGAATTATTGTGTCTTGAGCGCTGGTATCTGAAATACCATCATTTTTTGCGCGCCCAGTGTTTGGCGTGTTCATGCTTATCCCTGTTTTTTGCCTTAATCATTGGGTAAGTCGAAGGGAAGGGGAGAAAGGTTTAAATTTGGCGAAATTTAATTTGAATTAAGCAGTGAACGGCAGCCTTTATTCGTTACTTTCCTTTCTAACTATTGCTAAGAAAGTGTAGCGACCAAAAGCAGCTGTATGATTCGACACTATTTAAAAATAGTGTGAGAAGCTTGCAAAAGTGATAATAGGGCATATAAAAAAGCCAGCACTTTCATGCTGGCTTGTAAATGCATACGCGTGTTAGATAAACGCCGTAGATGCGACTTATTTTATACTGGCGCATCTCCTAAACGAGGCTCTCTCTACAACGATACTTTTTCGTGATCGCCCATTTTTTCTGGTTGCACTTTGCCACCAAACGTTAAGTTGACCATCGCTTTGAAGTCAGGATCAGCGTGCCACACCTCAGCTTCATTTAACTCAAAACGCAGCATTTTAAGGCTGGGGTCGTCTTTACCGTCTTTGTACCATGCAGCAACCTGCTTAGACCAATACTTATCGATGATCTTAGGATCGGTTTCTTCTACCAAAGTACCTGATATACAGGCAAATACCTTGTGATCTTTACTGACGAACTGTGCCATGGCACTGCCACCTGCAGCACTACGATTGGTTTTGGTGGTATAGAACCAAAAAGCACTATCGGCGTCTTTATCTAATTGGGCGTGCATGGGCTCTTGATGAGCATCTGAATCCGTAAGGCCAAGCATGACGATGGGGCTATCAGCCATGGCTTTCCACATTTTTTCGCGAATATCGTTAGACATTGTGTTCTCCTATTAGCAGTGGCGACACCTTATAATGCTCATGAAGAACATCTGTGCCCCACTTTGAGTAAAGATACTTAACGTTGAAACTAATAAAGCATGGACTGTACCAGACGAGATAAAATCAGACGTCTGCTGCTGAACCTCAATTCACAAGCGGTGTGCAAAGGATGCGTTGCTCTTTAAAGCCAATACCATATACAGATCAGTGGGAAACAAATTTAAGAGAGGGAAGAAAATTATTCATGCTTGGTATAATTGTTACCGAGTCGCACCATTGATAGCCCTGGTGCGTTTATTCCTTTGAGTCGTTAATTTGCCTTTCTTTGCTCTGCGTCGAGTAAAATACAAATAAATGCCTGAGCCCACAAAAAATAGCGGTAGCAGGCTCAATATTAACCACATAAATTTGATCGGTAGGGCAATAAAGTCGCCAATGTGAAAGGCGTATTTAAAGTTCCATACCCGAGTTGCTAAAGAGGTATCACTTGCATCAAAGCTCTCGATAGCTTGCCCCGTCGAGACATTTGACCAACTGTAGCTATATGCATGACTTTCATTTGGCATACGTATTCGAAGTTTCAGTGGGGCATTTCGCGTTTGTGGTAAATACACACGATACAGCCAGCCACCCGGCAGTTCAGCCTGAGCAGATTTAACCGCTGCATCAAGTTGATATTGCTCATTGCTTGACTTATTCCACAAGTTTCGCTGAGAAAAGGTTCGATTATCGCTCAGTACTTTCATTGGTCGCGGGGTTTGAACTGACGAAAATGTCAATGTTTCTACGATTGCCTGAGTTTCATTTTTAAAGTAAAAAGCGAGGCCACTGAATCCAATTAAAAACAGAGGGAGCAAACTATAAACCCCCAACACATTGTGTAATTGCATGAAGCGGATTTTGTTTTTCGCTTTCCATTTCACGTTAAGGCGTTTTAAGCGGTTCTTGGGGCGAACCCACAAGTAAAAGCCAAGTAGCAGTTCGGAACACAAAATTAATGTCGCAATAGGGGGTAATAAGGCAAATGGCCGAGCATCATCTGCGGTGTATAGTAACCATCGGTGCCAGGCCATGGTAAAGCCATAAAACGTTTCATCATATTGGTAATGTAACAGGACATTGGCGTTGTATTGGTTAATGCTCACATAACTTTTATCAGCGAGGCGAACTTGCCACGCCCTAAAAGGAGATTTGTCTTGTTCAATAAAAACGATCGGTGATTGAGTCGTTTGATAGACCTGTTCGGCTAGTTGGCTAACAGGTAATGGGATGGGCAGTACATCGGCGATTTGAATGGGCTGTACAGACCAATACTGAGGGTTTAGCCACGCCTGAATATCTTTAGCAAAGACTAAAAATGCACCTGTCACGCTTAAGTTAACGATAAAAATAGCGCTGACTAACGCCAGTATAAGGTGTACTCGTCTTAACCAGGTTTTCAAATTAGTCCTTCAAAGTATGAATGCTAGCTGCACATGTGTTGCCCATTGCATCAGGTTACGTGATGCAATGGGCGCGACCATGGGGTGCGTTAAAATTGGTAAGTCGCGCCAAGGTTAACGGTCATTCCTAAGCCTTTGTGGTTATATCCGTCGTAGGTATAGACTTGTGAGCGAGCAGGGTAGTAATCATTGTTCAACAGATTTTCAATGCCCATAAATACTTGCCATTGATTACCTAAATCATAACTGCCGTTAATATTGATCAACTGGTAACTATCAACAGGCCCCTGATCGCCAATATATTCGCCATCAACTTGACCAAAGCGTTTTCGTGAACCTACGTATAAGTAATTTAGTGCCAAGCGAGCACCATCAACGGGTTGCCAATTTACATTAAAGGTGCCTTTTGGAGCACCAATATCTTTACCTCCTAAATACACATCTAATTCAGTATTTTTACCTTCAACCCAAGAGTAAGTCGCTGACAGGTCTAAATTGGACTGCACTTTATAAGTGGCCAACGCTTCGTAGCCATATATTTCTTGTGGGGCACGAACGGGTAAATATACCCCGGTCTCAGCATCATAAGAATTTGTCGTGCCTAACTCTGACGTACTGCGATAGGCGGAAAACTCGACGCGTAGGGCGTCGATTTCAGACGTAAAACCGAGTTCGTAGTTATCAATAATTGAGGCTTGGGTACGAATAAGGGCGATGTCAGTGACGGTTGCAGTGCGCAGCAGGCGGCCGGTATCTGAGATGTCTGCGCCCTGCGAATAACTGATAAAGGGTCTAAATGCATCACTTAAGTTATAGCGAATGGCTGCATTGTAGGTAGTGGCTTTGTAATTGAGGGTATCACCGACGACGTCAAAGGCGACTGAGCATTGGTCGGCCGTGCGGCACAAGCGAAGGGTGCTAAAATCAGCCACTTTTAAATCAATGTTTTCATGACGAACGCCGGCTTTGATAATAATGTCATCATTTACAATCCATTTGCCTTGCACGAACCCAGCGATGTTTTCCATATCCATTTCAGGCACCCATACACGGCCGTCGACTAATGGCTGTGAGGTAACATCGTTTAATGCGTCGATGCCGTAAATTAACGTGGTATCAATGTCCTGCAAGGTAAACTGGCTGTTAAATGTGGCCCGTAGGCCTTTTTTCTCAGACTCTATAATGGATTGGCCTCCATCAAATCCTTGTTCTGGGTTGGCTAGATTTGTCGAAAAGAAGAAAACATTTTCAATCCGCTGGGTGTATGCATCGACCACTAATTGGGTTTGACTAAATATCTCGTCATCTGAGTACTTCAGCATGACATTGTGGTTTTCTGGGCCTTGAGGTTCACCGACGATAGACGAGCCGTCGGGGGATTCAATAGCATACGTTTTATCGCCTGAATTGATATTGCCAACCACATTAATTAAGTCAGTATCTTGCTTTGACTTAAAATAATTGTAGGTCAGGCGTAGCGTCTTCTCGTCATCAAACTGATAACCAAATTTAGTAAAATAATTTTGCGAATTAGTATCCGATAGCCCATAAGTTAGACCGAGAATATCGCCTTGTGCATCCCGTTGAACGCCGCTTTCTTCATAGCTTGCATTAAGTACATAGCTAAATTTATTTAGCTGCCCATTCATGCCCGCATCCACCCGACTACCTAAGGTGTCTTCGAGTTTTACCGCACTAAAACGTGAAGAAATGGTGACGTGACCGGCCATCGCTTTATCACTGGCGGCTTTTTTAGTGATGTAGTTAATAATCCCCCCAGCAGCGCCGTTACCATATACCGAAGTTGCCCCTTTAATGACTTCGATACGCTCAATAGTGCTAGCATCTAAACTGCGTACTCCCAATGAACCGTTACGTAATGGTGTGGACTGAGGCACGCCGTCAATCATGATCAAAGGGGCGCGGCCTCGTA
This sequence comes from Paraglaciecola sp. QJM3NY_14, assembly GCF_056173245.1. NCBI lineage: Bacteria > Pseudomonadati > Pseudomonadota > Gammaproteobacteria > Alteromonadales > Alteromonadaceae > Paraglaciecola > Paraglaciecola sp. QJM3NY_14. The sequence goes on along the minus strand of NZ_CM149664.1, from coordinate 2,883,929 downwards.
GTGTTTGGCTTGAATTACTAGACGTGCCAGTTGATGGTGCTAGACCTGGAACAAGTGTTGATAGTAGCGACTGTAACTCACTGGTTACTTTTAACTGATCTTGAATTTGTTGCTGGGTGATGATCACGATTGATGCAGGCACTTCATCAATACTCTCCATAATACGGCTACCCGTCACTATCATACGCTCGATAGTTGGGTTATCGTTTTGCGTGTTACTTTGAGCCTGAAGTGCTGTGCTAACTAAAACGCTGAGGATTGATAAATAGCTGATAGGTGTTAAACAGGTGTACCGCATTGAATATCCATTTAGGGTCATGAAAAAGTGTATGGATGTTAATGCTAATTATTATCATTTACAAATTAAAGTTGAACTTTTCTGTTATTCATTAACATGTGAATTTGATAGGGGGTGTGCAGAAGCCTAGCCACATATACTGTTAAATAACGAGTTAATAAGTTGGTTTCACTACTTTAACGCGGAATTGTGGCTACACGATATACGGTAAGTGTTGTATTATCTTCGCCTATTTTGCATAGAACGATAAAATAATAATGCTTAAAAACCTTAGTGTAAATCAGGCCAATGTAACGCGCCTGCAGCGTAAATCATTGATGTATGCCGGTATGTTTGGGCTCAGCGTTTCACTGCTTTTAGGAGGCTGCGCCTCAGGCCTAAGCAGTAATGGCAATACGCAAGCCTCTACCGTGCAAAGTGCTACCGCGACAAGCATAGAGCACGGACAGATCATTAATGTGGTCTACTCATCAAATGACCTACAAGATGCCGTTAATAAGGCTAATGCCTTAGACGCACAATCTACGTTGCTGGTATTTGATATAGACGACACCCTGCTGACCGCGACGGAGTTTTTTGGAAGTGATAAATGGTATGACTGGCAACGAGGCCGAGCCATTAGTCCTAGCGGTAAAGTCATTGCTACCCAAGACAGCGAAAAAGTGAATTGTTTGTTCGATACCTTAGGCATGGTGTTTGAAATAGCGGTGAACAAACCTACGCAAGCTGATATGGCGACATTGGTGAACGGTGTGAGCAACGACGTGGTTATTTTAACCGCACGCTCTGGAGCCTATCGTGCGGGCACCATGCGTGAGTTAGCGCGCAACCAACTGGACTTTAGCGATAAGTCTTTAACTTCACCTGATGTTGGCTTGCATTATGACTATACCCTCGGTGGGCGTACTGCAAATGTGAGCTATGTGGACGGCGTATTTATGGTCCAAGGCATGAATAAAGGCGTAATGTTGCTTGATTTACTGGCACGCACAGGTCATGAGTATTCCTCAGTGGTATTTGTGGATGACAAGCAGCACAATATTGACAACATGGCTAATGCCCTTAAAAGTGCCGGTGTGAATTTTTATGGTTATCACTACACGCGTATAGCAAAGACGGTAACCGACGAAGAAGTGGCGCAAGCCAACGCCGCACGTGAGGCGTTAAGCGATTTGCTCAGTGCACACTTTGCTGATAGGGCAAAGCATATCAATCAGCGCCAATGCGATTATTGATTGCCAATCAATCATCTTTACACTGCCATGAGGCGTTTACTAAAAGATAAAACAAAACCGCTATGGCTCATCCGTTAGCGGTTTTTTTATTGCCATTTCTAAGAGTACTAGCGTGTGCTAAAGGCGCTAAATTTTAGCTGCCAGCTCAGCACCTTGCCTGATTGCCCGCTTGGCATCTAATTCTGCTGCAACATCAGCGCCGCCAATAATATGCACAGGTACACTTAGGGATAGTAAGCCGTTGTGAAGTTCTCTTAGTGGCTCTTGACCAGCACAAACAATGACATGGTCTACGTCTAATACGCGTGGCTTACCTTGAATATTAATATGCAGCCCCGCATCATCCACTTTGACGTATTCAACTGAGTTGATCATTTGCACATTGTGGTGGGCGAGTGATGCACGGTGCACCCAGCCGGATGTTTTACCCAGTCCCGCACCAACTTTGCTCGATTTGCGTTGCAGCAAGTACACCTCCCGGTTTACTTCTGATAGTTGAGGTGCTGTCAACCCTCCTGGGTGAGTCATGGTTTTGTCTATTCCCCAATGCGCTAACCACTTATCAAGGTGGGTGGTCAGGGCTTCGTCTTCTACTAGAAATTCAGCCACATCAAAACCAATGCCACCGGCACCTATAATGGCTACTCTTCGCCCGACCGGTTTGTGATCTCTTAGCACCTCTATGTAGCTCATGACTTTTTCGTGGTCACTGCCTTCAATATCCCAATGCCTAGGCTTAATGCCGGTCGCCATGACTATTTCGTCAAATTTCTGCTCAGCCAGCAGCCCTGCATTTACCACGGTTCTTAGATGTAAGGTCACTCCGTATACCTCAATCATGCGGGCGTAATAGCGCAAGGTTTCGTAAAACTCTTCTTTGCCTGGGATTTGCTTGGCGTAATTAAATTGCCCTCCAATTTCAGATGCTTGATCATATAAGTGCACATCATGGCCGCGCTGTGCAGCATAGGTTGCAAACGCCAAACCTGCAGGGCCTGCTCCAATGACCGCCAGTTTTTTTGGGACTGAGACTGTTTTGAAAATAAGTTCAGTTTCATAACACGCTTGTGGGTTGACTAAGCAACTGGCTCGCTTTTGGGCAAAGGCATGATCCAAACAGGCTTGATTGCAGGCAATACAGGTATTGATTTGGTCTGATTCGTCGCGCATGGCCTTGGCGACAAACTGTGAGTCTGCCAAGAAGGGGCGCGCCATCGACACCATATCGGCTTGGCCCTCAGCTAATATTTTTTCGCCGATCTGAGGAGTATTAATGCGGTTGGTGGTGATGAGCGGAAGCGAAACCTCAGCTTTCATCTTTTGCGTAATCCAGCTAAATGCTGCCCGGGGAACGGACGTAACTATGGTAGGTACTCGCGCTTCATGCCAGCCAATCCCTGTGTTGATAAGCGTTGCACCAGCTTGTTCAATGGCTTTAGCTAGGTAAACCACCTCGCTCCATGGTGCTCCGCCCTCTACTAAGTCCAGCATGGATAAGCGATAGATGATGATAAAATCGCTACCGACTTTTTGCCGTGTTTGGGTGACTATTTCAACGGCTAGGCGGGCTCTGTTTTCTACGCTACCGCCCCATTCATCATCCCGTTGATTGGTACGCTCGCAGAAGAACTGGTTTATCAGGTAGCCTTCAGAGCCCATTATTTCCACACCATCGTACCCGGCGACTTGGGCGTAACTTGCACAGGCCACATAATCGGCAATGGTGCGTTTAACTGCACGTGAGGTGAGTGCCTTGGGTTTAAATGGCGCAATAGGCGCTTTAATTGCTGACGCAGAGACATTAAACGGATGGTAACCGTAGCGACCTGAGTGCAAAATCTGCATGCAAATTTTGCCTCCTTCTTGATGCACCGCATCTGTAATGACTTTATGTTTTTTGGCGTGGCGCAAACTGCTCATGCGCCCAGCAAACGGGGCTACCCATCCAGCAATGTTAGGGCTTATGCCGCCGGTAACGATTAAGCCGACACCGCCTCTGGCACGTTCTGCATAAAAAGCGGCTAACTTATCAAAACCCCCTTTTTCTTCCTCTAAGCCCAAGTGCATTGAGCCCATCAGCGTGCGGTTTTTTAATGTGGTGAAACCTAAGTCCAATGGGCTGAGTAAATTCGGAAAAGCAGAAGCGCTCTGTTCCTGTGTTCCAGCGTGGTTTTCTGTTTCAGGTGTTACTGTTTGTGCTGTCATGGTTAGGCCTTTTTATTTTTTATCTTAGAGTAAGGCCCACAGCACACCAGTGCAAGTGAGGGGATAACTGCTAAGCATGAATAGGCATATTGACAGCACGTTGAAAAATGCGGCACATTCACGTTACGACTTGGGAATATTGGGAAGCACACATATTAATGAACACTAAAACGATTGCAGCATTACAACTTGGCTCATCTGCCTTAGGCACGAGCGACACGCTAAAGCGGATATTGGGCTTTAAAGACGCCATTATTAATAGCCAGTGTGATGTATTGGTGATGCCTGAAGCCCTTTTAGGGGGTTACCCAAAAGGCTCTGATTTTGGCACGCGTGTGGGTTATCGCACCGAACAAGGGCGCGAACAGTATATGGCTTATTTTAAGCAAGCGGTTGAAATAGATGGCCCTGAGGTGCAAGCCTTAATCGAATTAGCGCGTGAATGTAATACTGCTGTGGTGATTGGCATTATTGAACGGGGCGGCAGTACTTTATATTGCACCGCGTTATTCATCACTCAGGCGGGGGAGGTGCTTAAGCATCGAAAACTCATGCCAACCGCTAGCGAGCGCCTAATATGGGGCCAGGGCGACGGCTCGACGATCCCTATTGTGGATACCTCGGCAGGGCGAGTGGGGGCTGCCATTTGCTGGGAAAACTACATGCCATTGCTTCGCAGCACTATGTACGCCAAGGGTATGGATATTTGGTGCGCACCTACCGTGGACGACCGAGATATTTGGCAGGCAAGTATGCGCCACATTGCCTACGAAGGACGGAACTTTCTGGTCAGCGCCTGCCAATATCAAGGGCCACCTAAGCAGGGCGAAATGCTCGATCAGGCATGGCCAGCGGACAAGCCATTAATTCGTGGTGGCAGCATGATCGTATCGCCAATGGGCGAAATACTCGCTGGGCCATTGTATAACGAAGAAGGCTTGATCAGCGCTGAAATCGACTTAGATGACATCATTAAGGCGCGTTACGATTTAGACCCTGCAGGGCATTACTCGCGCCCTGATGTGTTTAAACTGATGGTGGACGAGCGCCCAAGACCGCCGTTTGAAGTAGAACAATAATTTAATGGCTAAAATCAGTATGCGCTTTATTGTTACAGGCCCCTATTTGTGATGCGGTAAGAAAACCAGCTTATTCACAAAAGGTTGTATTTGGGAAGAGGGGATCGCAGATGATCCCGCCCCATTGATAGGCTTTTTGCCCGTCGATTTCAATTTGAAACCAAGGGTAGCCATTAAGCATGACATCAGTTTGTGATAGCACTTTGATAGGTTGTCGCTCTCTTGCTGAGCCTAAACGCGTTGCGCTGGTACTTGGTGTTTGGCGATAGTTACCACCCCAAGAAAAAGCACTCTCGGTGCGAGACAATGCGATGAGTGAATTGATCCTTTTTCGGTAAACTCGCTTTATACAATCAAAACTGAAATGACACGCCTTGCGTTGTGAAAGCCAATGGGTTTGGCTGCGCTGAATTTCAAGTTTCTTTGTCGGCTGAGCTTGATTGTTAGCGATGGCGACTTTGTACCGTTTGCTAAGTTGTTCATCTAACGTTGACAGCTCTGTACTTCCGCATACTATTTTTTCGTCAGTTTGGGCCGCATTTTGGCAATTAAAACTAGCTGAAAATGTATTGCTGGCCATCATTGCCAGGATTGTTGCGCAGCCTAATTTCAAAGCGAGTAGTGTAAATATTTTGCTGAAAGTGGACTCTTGCAGCTGGCTTAAGCCATTTTTGTTATTCATGTATTGACCTTATTACGCCCTGTATTTCGCGCGCTATTTTCAACAAGCTGTATTTCACATGCGATATGTCGCGATAAAAAACCATGTTCATTAGGACAGCCATCTTACCAGCAGCCATGCTAGCAGTAAAAATTGACGTTAAAATGGCAAGGGATAAAAACGCCCATGCTGCCATACGATGTAGACTGGGGGATTAGCCTTACGTGGCTATAAGAGCTGTGTTTGGTTTCTCTGGCTTAAACGCGTTTGTTTTGCATATTCGGTGTAAATCATCTGCATTAAGCAATTCGGTTTACATCATTCACTTTACCCAATTTGGTTTACACCAGTTGGCTCAGATAGCTTTAAAGACCATATATATCAAACCTCAGAGTCAAGCATTGTGATTTCAGGTGGCGAGCTTGATAAGCCAATCGTCAATTCGATGTCAGGCAGCAAAGCTATGATGGGGAGCGCTGCGGATCATCTTAATTGGCTGTCTTTACTGCCGCGGCGATTAATAGAGGAGGTAACACTTGCGTGCTTTTCTATCTCTGTTTGGCAATTGATACACAACTGAACCCCGGGTAATGCGACGCGTCTGCGCTCAGGAATAGGTTCATCACATTCTTCACAGAATTCAGCACTTTCGCCTTTCAACATCTGACTCTTTGCGCGGGCTACCGCTTCTTCAACGCTCGCGTCTATCTGGTCTTGTACTGCACCGTCTTTTGCCCAACCACCAGCCATTTTACCTCCCGTTTACTTTTTGCACTCTTTGTCGTGTTTATAATGCGCGAGTTTCGATTTTTGATTTTCCATTCGCAATCCGCAATCCGCAATCCTCTGTCTTTCAGACGTTTAGTTCTCTGTAATTCAATTTATGCGGTGCTAACGTCAACAGCAGCAACTCACTTCTAGATTCAAAGTAGCAAGGAAAATACCGGATTTAGCATTTGGGGCTTAGCGTCCTAGAATAAAGGTTTCCAGCCGATGACAGCGCTAAATGATGTGCAAAAAGCCTTGAATCTTTTGGTTGTCTTTGAGTACCAACTACACCTGATAGGGAACATTTTTCATACTTCATTCAACGAAGTGCGCCAAACAAAGAGTGCCAATAGAGTGCGCCAATAGCGTACGCCAATAAAGTAAGTCAAAAAAATGCGTCGATAAAGTACATCAATTATCAAAGCCCTGAGGCTGTCTCTGAGCAGCCTACCAACAAAACAAGATGCAACCTTGTCGATTTACACCACATAGCTGCCTATCGGATAGCGCTAACACTGCTAAGTACGAACAGTCAGCACGGCGTTTGTGCGACTACTCAAAAGTGTGACAAAGCTTGTCAAACGGGAACCTTTGGCCTAGCCGCTGTCTTTTTAGTAGATGAAAAAACTTGTAAATTGAGCACTATGCATTTTGACCCTATTCTACCCGCAGTGGTGGGAACCACTTTGATTGGACTATTTCTTTCACTTGCCTTTAGGTATTTCAAGCTCCCTCTTGTTTTGGCCTATATTGTGACGGGGCTGATTGTTGGCCCCCAATGTTTAGGCCTAATTAACGACATTAATGTGATTGAGACCATGGGCTCGTTCGGCGTCATACTGCTGCTTTTTTTCATCGGTATGGAGGTGAGCCCTGATAAGTTACGGCGTAGTTGGCGGGTGTCTATTGGCAGCACAGGATTACAAATTGTTCTGTGTGTGGCATGCGTATACTTGGTCGGTAGTCTGCTTGATTGGTCGCTGCAGCGTATCGTGTTATTGGGCTTTGTGCTGAGTTTGAGTAGTACGGCTGTGGTGCTTAAATTGATGCAAGACAGCAACGAGTTGCATAGTGAGCAAGGTCAGCATGTGTTAGGCGTGTTACTGGTGCAAGATTTGGCTGTGATCCCCATGGTCATTGTGATTGGCATGATGGATGAAACCGGGGTGCAGTCCGATGTGATCGCCATGCAGGTTGGGGCGGGCATAGGTGTGTTGTTACTAGTACGTTGGTTGCTGAATCAAGAATACATTGAATTCACGTGGTTGAATAAGCTTAAGGTGAACCACGAACTTCAAGTTTTTGGCGCGCTTTTATGTTGTTTTGGCTTAGCCTTGTTGTCTGGGTTGATGCATTTATCGACTGCACTAGGTGCCTTTGTTGGCGGCATGCTGGTGGCGAAAATGAAAGATTCGATGTGGATCAGAAGCAGCTTACAAGCCTTTCATGTGGTGTTTATTGCGTTATTTTTTATGTCTATCGGCATGTTGCTAAACGTGCAGTTTATCGTGCAAAACAGCACCTTATTAATCTCATTGCTGCTCATGGTGCTGGTGGGTAATACCTTGATAGCGACTTTCACACTGCGCTTATTGCACGTCAGTTGGACAAAAAGCCTTTATGCTGCGGCGATGCTTGCTCAAGTTGGGGAGTTCAGCTTTATATTGGCTACGCTTGGCCGCCAATCAAAGCTTATCAGTGATTATGGTTACCATGTGACCGTGGCAGTGATAGCCCTGAGTTTATTTGCCAGTCCGTTTTGGGTGGCTTTGGCACGTAAGGTATTGCCGTCACTGCCTAGAGCAGTTGAGCCGAGAGGTGAAGAGTAGAAAGCGACAGAGTCAAAAGCAATAGACTGTAATACAGCAGCGCTAAACGCGGCGGTATTGAATATGACGGCGCGTAGCAAGCTTAATGCGCCGACAATTTGTTGTCGCTATGGTGCTGACGAATTAATAAGCGCCAACACAACCATTAACAATACGCCTGCAAATTTGTCGTGCAAGTTACCGTAATTAAAGGATAAACTAAGGTTACTTGGCATATCGACGCCGAATTTTTAGTGCACAAGATGAGTATTTGCATTTCATGAGTCATAAATTTACATCTTACCTGTTGATCGTATTGCTGCTTGCCATGCAATCTTTTGGGGTGAATGGAATGACATGTATCAGCATGCAAATGGGCGCTGATGATGCTTCCATGCCGCGCTCGCATACTCAAAATCAAACGCTAAATACCGCCCAAAGTGATGACGATGCGCCGTGTTTGATGCAGGCGTCGCACACGCTCGCTAAGTCAGGTATCGCCAGCGACCACCAGGCTCAGGCCAGTGATATGCAAATGGCGTGCTGCGACGAAGACACTGCCGATTCTTGCCATTGTCCCGAAAGTGCTTGCGGTGCAGGGGTGATAATTGCCTCTACTACTGATATGATTTTCTTTCGCTCAGACGACAAAATCATCAGTGTTTTGTTCTCTACCGCGAACCCCTTCCAATCTAGAGCAAAACGCCCTCCCATAAGCGGTTAACACAATCTAATTGGGCTTAAATTTGCCCAAATATTGTTTTAATCGAGAAAGCGAGGTGAATGACTCACTCTTTCTCTTCGAAATAACGCAAGCGATGTGAAACTGACTATGCGCCCTGTGCTATGCACCTCTTACCGTGTAAGAGCGCAGAATATAATGCGCAGAATAAAGCGCTCAGATCGCATCGCTTAAAAATGTTTGTCGAGACACATCATGACGTTGACTATTTTAGTGCACCCTCTACGTATCAAGGTATTGGGTCAAGTCAAAAACAAAGTGCTGCTTACAGCTTGCTTGCTGTTACCCCTAGTATTTGCATCATCAATGAGTTGGGGAATGTCTTTATCCCAAGCCATTTTACAAGCCCAGCAGCAAGACCCATGGTTAGACGGTAGCCAACAAAAAGAATACGCGTTGCGTGCTCAAGGGCTGGCCAGTGATTCTTTACCTAATCCTGAACTGTCATTTGGTTTATTGAACGTACCTAGCGACGGCTTTGCGCTAGATCAAGAGCCCATGACCCAGTTTAAGGTGGGGGTGAAGCAATCGTTCACCCGTGGTCAAAGTCGCCGTATTAGCCGCCAGCGTTACCAACAACTTGCTGCTGTTCAACCTTTTCTGCGTGACGATCGTTTGAAGCAAGTCGCATTAACCGTGACGCTGATGTGGTTAGACTTATACCAAGCAAATCAAGAGATTGCACTGGCTTTGCAGTTGCGAGAGACATTGCAGCAACTGATTGATATTAGTAAAGCGAATTACGCGACCACGTTTGCCAGTCGCCGTAACAGAGCCACCCAAAATGATGTGCTGATGGCGCAACTCACCTTGGCCAAAGTGGACGACAGAATTGTTGAAATCAATAGCAGCAAACGTTCAACACAAGCCAAGTTGTGCCAATGGTTAGCTCGGGAAGATGGATATGATGATAACAACCCCACAATTGCCCATGACGAAGTGCCGCCGTCTTTGCAATTACAAGCCTGTCATTTAGATGAGGCGGCACATCAGCACCTGCCATTATTTTCTGCAGTGCCTAGCTTCGTTGTACACGAACCCATAAACGCACAAGCGACGCTGAACACATTACAGGCGGTCGTATCGCAGCATCCCCGAGCTAAAGCCGCGCAGCAATCTATTAGCGCTAGCGAAGGGGACGTTAAGTTAGCAGCAGCACAATATGCTCCGCTGTGGGGGGTAAATCTAGGTTACGCCTATCGTCAAGATGACGCCTTCAATCAACGTCGCGCTGACTTCTGGTCAGTAAGTGTGAGCATGGACATGCCGCTTTTTTCTCGTGCTAAACAAGATAATGCTTTGGCTGCTGCACATCATCAAAAAGAAGCGATGCGAACAGAGTATCGCTTGGTTATGCGTGAAATGGTGGGGCAATTAAATGACTTAGCGGTGCAATACCGCCAATACCAAAAGCGTGTAGCGCATTACGAGGGGGTTATTCTGCCGAATATTGCTGAGCAAAAAGAGGTTAGCGTGGCGAATTTAAGTCACGACTACGGCAGTTTAGCACTGGCATCAGAGGTATTGATCACAGCTAACGAGGCGGAGTTTGAACGTCTTGCATTAGTGGTAAAGCAGCAAAAAGTGCGCGCTAAAATTAACTATTTTCTACCTGGGCAGTCACTGCTGTCTTCGCATGATCAGGAAAATCGCCCATGAAACCCTTTTTCAGTGTCACCATTTCGTTTGTTGCCGGTGCAGTTATTGCCCTTGTTATTTACACACAGTTTAACGAGCAAGCATCGAATACGGGTATGAGTCACTCAGGTGATTCCGCCCAAACGCAACCTAAAAAAACGCCTTTGTATTGGGTGGCGCCAATGGATGCAAATTTCCGCCGTGATGAACCGGGTAAATCCCCCATGGGCATGGATCTTATTCCGTTTTATGGTGCTGGCGATGATGGCAGTGGCACTTCGCAAAGTGAGCAGGCAGGACGGGTAAAAGTGTCACCCAATGTGGTGAACAATTTAGGTGTACGTACAGACTTTGCGCGCAGTGCCCCCCTTGAAAACACTATTCAAACAGTGGGATACGTGGGCTATAACGAAGACAAAATTGTGCATATGCACCCAAGAGTTGAGGGTTGGGTTGATGCCTTGTATGTCAGCACCGCAGGTGAAGCTGTTACCAAAGGGCAAAAAGTATATGGCATCTATTCACCTCAGTTGGTCAGTGCTCAGGAAGAGTATTTACTAGCGAAAAAAGGTAAGAGCCACGCTTTGATAAAAGCAGCGCGTTTACGGTTGCAGTCATTACACATGCCACAAGAAGCATTAGTCCAACTTGATAGTAGCAATGAAGTAATGCAAAGCGTGACGTTTTACGCGCCTCAATCTGGGGTGCTGGAACACCTTAAAATACGCCACGGGTTTTATGTAGAGCCGGGTACAACCTTGATGTCGATTGCCAGTTTGGATGAGGTCTGGGTAGAGGCTGAAGTCTTCGAGCAACAAGTTGACTTGCTCGAAGAAGGGCTTGGGGTGACGATGAGCGTGGGGTACTTACCAGGGCGACGATGGCAAGGAAAATTGGATTATATTTATCCGTCGTTAGATGAAACAACCCGGGCTTTACGTGTGCGTCTTCGTTTCGAAAATCCCGATCGCCTGCTAAAGCCAAATATGTTCGCAAATATTACGATCAAGGCAAACTCAAGCCTGCCCGTGGTACTTGTGCCGCGTAGCGCCGTTATTCGAACGGGTGTTCAGGATCGCGTGGTACTCGCTTTAGGAGATGGTTATTTTAAATCTATACAGGTCAAGCTTGGGCGCATGAACAGGGACTTCATCGAAATACTAAGTGGCATTCAAGCGGGAGACGAGGTGGTAGTTTCGGCGCAGTTTTTATTGGATTCACAGAGCAGTATTTCGTCAGATTTTAAGCGTTATGAGCCCAATGGTGCGCCAAACATGCAAAGCATGGCTGATACGCAAGACATGCCTGATATGGATACCCACTTTGATGCGAACAAGCCAAATATTCAGCGAGCAAGCGTTCGCGGTGTCATTAATAGCGTTGATGTGTCTACTAGGCAGGTAAATATCAGTCGCGCCGGGATTGAAAAATGGAATCGCGGGCCAACCACGATGAACTTTGTGCTGGGTAGTGAGCTTGAACACGCCCAAGTTAATAGGCTGCAAGAAACCAAGGCGATTCAATTTACCTTCGAAATACGTGACGGTGACTTTGTGATCACTAAGCTCTCATTCGTCGATGAGGAAACACCATGATTGTGCATGTGATTCGTTGGTCCGTAAACAATCGGCTATTAGTGCTGCTGTTAACAGGGATGATGGTTGGCATGGGGCTTTTTAGTCTCAAGCATACGCCTGTGGATGCGATCCCTGATTTATCTGACGTGCAGGTCATTATTAAAACCAGCTATCCCGGTCAAACTCCACAAGTAGTGGAAGACCAAGTAACGTATCCGCTCACCACGGCCATGTTGTCTGTGCCTGGAGCAACAACCGTTCGTGGTTTTTCATTTTTTGGCGACTCTTACGTATACGTTATTTTTAGTGACGATACCGACCCATATTGGGCCCGAACGCGGGTGCTGGAATATTTGTCTCAGGTGAGCCCCAATTTGCCGTCGCAAGCCAAACCGCAATTGGGCCCTGATGCTACAGGCGTGGGCTGGGTGTATATATATGCCCTTAAGGACGAAAGCGGGCAACATGATTTAAGCGAGCTGCGGGCATTACAGGATTGGTTTTTAAAATTCGAATTGCAAACCGTACCGGGTATTTCCGAGGTCGCTGCTATTGGCGGCATGATTAAGCAGTATCAGGTGGTGGTCGACCCGAATAAACTGCGTGCTTACAATATTCCGTTAAGCTTAATACAAACCGCGATACAGCAAGGCAATCAGGAAGTGGGGGCGTCAGTGGTTGAGATGGCCGAAGCTGAGTATTTGGTTTCAATTAATGGTTATGTGCAACAACGTGACGATCTTGCTCGCATTCCACTTGGTGTTAACAAGCAGGGAGTACCTGTGTTGTTGCGCGATGTGGCGAGTATTGCACTAGGCCCTCAGATGCGCCGAGGCATTGCCGAGCTAAACGGTGAAGGGGAAGTCGTTGGCGGTATCGCCGTTATGCGTTTTGGCGAAAATGCGCAAAAGACCATTGAAGCCTTTAAAGCAAAACTGGAGGTGCTTAAGCAAGGCCTACCTGCTGGTGTAGAGGTGGTGCCGGTATACGACCGCTCAGAGTTGATCAACAGCGCTGTCACGCATTTATGGTCCAAGCTGCTAGAAGAGTTGTTGATTGTGGGGCTAGTGTGCGCATTGTTTTTGTTTCATGTTCGCTCATCTTTAGTGGCCATTGTCAGTTTACCCCTGGGGATACTCGTGGCGTTTGTGATCATGTATTGGCAGGGCATTAACGCCAACATTATGTCTCTTGGAGGAATTGCTATCGCTATAGGGGCGATGACCGATGGGGCGATAGTGATGATTGAGAACATGCATAAACATATGCAAGACACACCACTGACAGACGCCAATCGGTGGGATATTGTGGCCAAGTCTGCCTCTGAGGTCGGGCCCGCATTGTTTTTTAGCCTGTTAATTATCACCGTCAGCTTTTTACCGGTTTTCATGCTTGAAGCACAAGAAGGGCGAATGTTTGCACCGTTGGCATTTACCAAAACCTACGCGATGGCAGCCTCGGCCGGCTTAGCCATCAGTGTGGTGCCTGTGCTGATGGGGTATGTCATACGAGGAAAAGTCATAAGTGAGCACAGAAACCCGATTAATCGCGGCTTGGTCGCCTTGTATATGCCCGCACTAAAAACCGTTTTGGGCTATCCAAAAACAACCTTAGTGGCAGCGGGTATGATTACAGTGGTTGGTTTTTATCCGCTTAAACACATTGGCTCTGAATTTATGCCGCCTCTGGATGAAGGGGATTTGATGTATATGCCCAGCACGTATACCGGTATTTCTATCGGCAAAGCGCGAGAAATATTACAACAAACTGACAAACTTATACGCACCGTACCAGAGGTAAAAAACGTGTTTGGTAAAATAGGCCGCGCAGACACCGCCACTGACCCTGCGCCGTTGACCATGATTGAAACATTCATTCAGTTCAAACCTAAAAGCGAATGGCGCGAAGGCATGACAAAAGACGATATTCGCCACGCTCTGGATGACGCATTGCAGCTTCCCGGGATCACTAACGCTTGGGTGATGCCGATTAAAACTCGCATAGATATGCTAGCGACCGGTATAAAGACCCCTGTGGGCATCAAAGTTGCGGGTGAGAACATAGACGTCATTCAACGAATAGGGCAAGACATCGAGCGGTTATTAACGCCTATGCAAGGCTCAGCATCGGTATATGCCGAGCGTGCAGTGGGAGGGCGTTATATCAAGCTTGATATAGACAGAGAAGCCGCTGCCCGATATGGCTTGAGCATTCGCGCTATTCAACAAGATGTATCAATGGCGATAGGCGGCGTTAATGTGGGTGAGTCGGTAGAAGGTTTAGCGCGTTATCCTATCAATGTTCGCTACCCAGAGGCCTATCGAGATTCACCAGAGCAAATTAGTTTGCTACCCATTGTGACAGCAGATGGGCAGCATATAACCTTAGGTGAGGTGGCTCGGGTTTATCTTGACGATGGTCCAGGGGCAATCAAAAGTGAGAATGCTCGTCTTAATGGCTGGATATTTATCGACATTCAAGATATCGATGTCAGCCACTACGTGGAAAATGGTCAGGCATTACTTGCACAGAAGCTAGACTTACCTGCTGGCTACAGCGTCACGTGGGCCGGTCAATACGAATACATTGAGCGTGCAAAAGACAAGCTCACGTATGTCGTACCGCTGACGTTGGCGATCATCATTTTGTTGTTATATCTGAATTTCAAGCGCTTTGCCGAGGTTGCCATCATCTTAGGTACGTTACCACTGGCGATGATAGGTGGTGTGTGGCTACTGTATTTAGCGCAGTACAATCTGTCTGTGGCGGTTGGCGTCGGTTTTATCGCGCTGGCGGGGGTGGCGGTTGAAATAGGCGTCATCATGTTGGTGTATCTGAATCAGGCATATGCGCAATTGCAAATAAATGCGGCTCGCGATGCCAAGCACATAACCTTAACGGATCTACGAGAGAGTGTTATCCACGGAGCGGGATTAAGAGTGCGCCCTGTCATGATGACAGTGGCAACGATAGTGATAGGTTTGCTCCCTGTGATGTATGCGAGTGGCACCGGCTCTGAGGTGATGAGTAGAATTGCTGCCCCAATGGTGGGTGGCATGGCAAGTGCTTTGATATTGAGTTTACTGGTGGTGCCGGTCGTGTATTTCTTGTGGCGCAAACAGGACCTTGAAACTTCACCACCTCGGGGCTGATTTAGTATCGAAGGGATTCACATTGCGCCCTTGGGCAGATAGCCTAAGGGCGCGATGCTATAGCATCAAACGCTTAGCGCTTCAAAACAATGCGGTATTTCACATCCCCTGTACGCAGGTGCTCGAGTGCCTGATTTATCTCATCGAAAGAGTAGGTTTCGATAACGGGCTTAATGTCATGCAGCTTAGCGAATTCAAGCATTTTTGCGATGGTTGCTGGGCTGCCAACTGGTGAGCTTGACACGCTGCGCTGTTGCGACATTAACGAGAACACGCTGATGTTTAACGGCTCGGTAATGGCGCCAACGAAATGCAGTCGTCCTCGAGGGGCTAGGGTGCTTATATATGCTTCCCAATCCAGTGTGACTGCCACGGTTGAAATAATAAGGTCGAATTCCCCTGCGGCTTGTTTGATGTCGGTTTTGTCTCGGGAATTGATAACGCGGTGAGCGCCTAATGACAGCGCTTCTTTTTGCTTGGATTCACTTGAGGTAAATGCGGTGACTTCACAGCCCCACGCGTTTAAGAACTGCAAGGCAAGGTGCCCCAAACCGCCGATACCGATGACCGCCACCTTATCCGTGGGTTTGATATTGAACTCGCTTAGGGGGTTAAAAACCGTTATGCCGCCACAAAATAGAGGGCCAGCTGATGCGAGATCGATTCCATCAGGAATAACCACCACAGCGGTTTCTTGGGCACGAACTTTGTCGGCAAATCCGCCGTGATGACCAACGATCGTCGGTCGTGCTTTGGCGCATAAATTGTGATCCCCAGTGTCGCATTGGTGACAATGAGTGCAATAGCCAGCATGCCAGCCTAAGCCTGCAACTTGGCCGACTTTCAAGCCTTTTACCGCATCGCCGATTTGGCGAATTCTCCCCACTACTTCATGACCGCCTACTGCTGGGTATTTACTGATCCCCCATTCGTTATCAATGACGCTCAAATCACTATGGCACACGCCGCAATACATAACGTCAAGTTCGACTTCGTTCGGTTTTAGTTCGCCCGGGTCGTATTCGTAGGGGGTTAGTTCGCCTTTTGGCTCGTGTGCAGCATAGGCCTTTATCATGGTTGGTCCTTAACGGTTCATTTGAAGTTATCCCCTTATAGTGCGCTTCACAGCGCGGGGATAACAATCAAAATGTGTATCACAACCATTGATAAACGTTCGCGGTTATCAGTTATACATCCGTTTAGCTTCTTGAAAATAAGGCTAATGACCATTAGCGTCACCCACAATAAGCTCTATGGTTAACAGCGCTAAATAAGCGCTAAATTGGCGTTAAATTAGCGAGAAATCGCTTAAGCCGCTTGGTATTCAGCTTGTTTTACATACTGGCTTACCTGATAAAGATATTGACTGATTTCAGTGTCTTTTAACCATGAAACTTTGAAGGCATTTTCTACTAAAGTAACCATCTCTTGTGCGCTAAATTGCCCTTCTTTTTGTAGCTCGATAAAGTTTTCATTTAGGTAGGCGCGAAAATATGCAGGATCATCAGAATTGATGGTAACCAGTAATTCATGTTCAAGCATTTGACGAACCTCATTAGAGGTTAATGATTGCACCACGAATCGGTTGGAAATAGGACATACGGTTAAGCCCAGTTGCTTGTGCTTAATCTTTTCTAGCAAAGCGGGATCTTGTAGGGCATTTACCCCGTGGTCGATACGGTCAACCTGAATGTCGTCCAAGCACTGCTTAATGTGCACCAGAGTGTTGTGCTGATTGACGTCGCAATGCATCGTTAACTTTAGATCCAACGCTTTGGCATATTCGAACACTTCGGCAAACTTAGCGGGTGGGTTATCGCGCTCATTAGAATCTAGCCCCACGCCCACTAACCATGGTAGATAGGGCATAGCAAGTTTAAGGTGCTCCATTGCTGACTCAGCGCTAAGCTCGCGCAAAAAGCACATAATCAGTTGACTTCTAATGCCAAGCTTTTGCTCTGCATCTAACTGCGCTTTATGAATGCCGGTAATGATGGTTTCAAAACTTACCCCACGGCATGTATGCGCTTGGGGATCAAAAAATAGCTCTGCGTAGACGATATTTTCGCTGGCTGCTTTGGTCAAGTAGTCCCAGGTAAGCTGATAAAAATCTTCTTCTTTTATCAGTACATTCATGCCCGCGTAGTAAATTTTTAAAAATGAAGGCAGGTCGTGAAAATCATACGCGGCGATGAGTTGCTCTGGGGTGTCAAATTCCAACGGAATACGGTTTTTTACTGCTAAGGCAAAACTTAGTTCAGGCTCCAGAGTGCCCTCAAGGTGTACGTGCAGCTCTGCTTTTGGCATATCCGAAATGAATTGCTGTATATCGAGTGGTTGTGTTTGCAATGGACGTGTCCTTTTTATTATTTGAATAAATAGCAAATTTACAATGCGCTAACGTATACAGCAAAGTTCATGCCCGAGATATATTTGGCTATGACCTTCATTTAAAAGAGAATTATAAAGTACGGCTGGGATAAAGCAGTGATACCTGCACCAATTTTGCCGGCAAAGCAGTCAAATGTACAAAAATGGTGCAAGGGCCAGGATTAACTACCCCTCTTGGTGATTTTGCTGTTCTCTTTACGGGGAGCATCACCATGAGGGAAGCGTTTATTTGCTTACAGGCAGCCAGTTTTTCAACTTTTGCACATCCGATATGGTCAAGTAAATCGTGTCTAGCGAGGCACTTTCTACGGTGAGGTCAAGTTGTTTAAGCCGTTGGTGGCGCAGAGCCGTTACCGTCACGTTACTTTTGGCAGCATATTGATTATAAATTGTCAGTAAGTTTGCAGCGGACACTTGCCAGTCATCAAAACTGATCAGCTGATCGCCCACTTGTAGTCCAGCGTTATAGGCTGGCGTATTTTCGCTAACTTGGGTCACTAATACCCCGGTATCTGCAGCTTTAAAGGCTGCGCCAAATTGAGTCCTTTGGACCCGAGGAGCAGGCTTTCCACCCGCATCGCTGGCATCAATACGTGGGCGCTTGTGCAATGTCACCCCAACGTCATGCAATAGGTCGCTGACCGGGAGCTCTTTGATTGTGTGCAATGCATCTTGCAGAAACGCAGCGAGTGGTAAACCCATTTCGTTGAGTACGATATGTTGAATAATGTCATCCGGCGTGCCTATATCCATTTTGCCATGGTGCTGCCATAAGTAACGCATGACATCGTCTAAGCTTTTAGTGTGTTGACTTGCCGCGCGTATGTGCAAATCAAGACACAGCGCGATAACAGCCCCTTTGACATAATAACTGACAATGTTGTTGATGGCGCTAGCATCTTGTTGATAGAACTTGGTCCAGGCGTCAAAGCTTGAGGCTGTAACGGTTTGTTTAAAGCGACCCGCATTTCGCTCTAAACGCGTAAGCGTTTGGCCTAATACTTCTAAATAGCTTTCATTGTTCGTCACATGACTGCGGGTAAGGCTTAAATCGTCGTAGTAACTGGTGAAGCCTTCGTAAATCCATAGTTGGGGAGTATACGCTTCATGACTGAGGGTGCTGGCCTGCAGCGCAGCGGGTTTGGTACGTTTTACATGCCAAGTATGCAGAAATTCGTGGCTGCATAAACTCAAAAAAGTCCGATAACCATCAGGCATGTGATCTGCTTGGGCGGTACTGGGCAAATCATCTCTGCTGTAAAGCAGTGCTGTAGAAGACATATGCTCAAGGCCGCCAAAATCTTTGCCTGTTAGCATGGTGATAAACAGATAGCGCTCAACGGGCGGCGTATCGCCGAATAAGGCGAAATGATGGGCGCAGAGTTTACGCAAGTCTGCAGCCATGCGCTGGGTATCGCTGCGATGTCCGCCGGCCAGAATTAACTCAAAGTGACAGGTATGTTCAGCGCTTTGTTGTGAAGAGGTGCTGGCTACTGGGGTAACAACGTCAAAAGGCACGATATCGTAATTTCCCATTAAAATGGGATGGTCTATCAAGTCGTTGTAATTGTCAGCGCAGTAGTCCCCGAAATCGTGATGCTCGGTGGCTTTAGCAAGGGGCAAGGTAGTTGCCACGCGCCAATGCTGACATTGGGCCTGTTCAGGCCTGATTAGGGTCACTAGCACAGGTGCTTCACGGTGCTCTTTGATCGCTAAAAAAGTACTTGTGCCGTTAAAAAAGGCAAAATCGTCAAATACGTAAGCACTGCGTACCGATAAATCAAACGCGTAAACACTGTAATTTACCGTTATTGGGCCAGAGTTTGCTGGCAGCTTCCAAGTTTGTTTATCTAGTTTATGTATCGATAATGCCTGACCTTGGGCGTCTTGAGCGGATATTTCAACGATATTTTTCGCGAAATCTCTGATCATGTAACTGCCGGGTATCCAAGCGGGTAACGTCAGTTCATGACCATCACTTGAGGGCATATTAATCTGTAATGAGACGTCTAGCACATGCCCGGCAAGAGAAGAAACGTTGAGGGTGTAGTGGATATCAGCAGAATGTTGAAGCATGAACTAAAACCTTAAAAAACATGGAGATGACTGAAGTCGATTCGCATTGAATAAATTCAATTTGAGGATGAATCTTTACGAAAACACTTTATATTAAAGTAAATTTTACGTTAAATGGACAAAGTACAGTTTACTTTGTTTTTGATACTACAGGATATTTGACCTTTGCCACACAATAGCGGGCTATCAAGTGATGATTTATTTAAGCTGCGATCGATGCGACCGGGCATGATTGTAGACTTGCAAATTCACTCGCCAACATTAAAAAGACGAGTAAAAACGGAATTCGTGGGCATAGATGGGAGCCGAAATCTGATCTTCCGATTCCCTGATGAGAACAAGTGGGCAGGTCTTGGTGGCGCAATTTACATGAATAATACTATGATTGTGCGCTGCATTTTAGAAGATGAAACGGGAGAGATAGTCGCATTCAAAGTCAAAATAATCATAGTGATCACCCGGCCATCTAAGTTGGTATTTACCTCATTCCCTGAAAGTATTCAAAGTCACGGTTTACGCGCTGAACAGCGAGCCCAAACGCGCATCGCTGCGTTGTTAATTGATAGCCAAGAGCGCAGCCACATTGTACCTTGTTTGGTGCGCGATATTTCGAATCAGGGTTGTATGATCAGTATTGGGCGCGACGCAAAAGGGGTAAAGCCAACTGTGGATCAGGAACTTGAGTTACTGATACCAAATTCAGAGGGGGATGACATCAGTTTGTCCGGTCATGTGCGAAATAAGAAAGAGGATGATACTCGGCATTATTTCGGGATCCAATTTTGCGATGATGAAAATGACGTGGCCAAGCTGCTGAGCCAACTGTTAATCAATACCGAATAGCCTTAGCAAAAAGGCGGATAGACGAGACATTAGGTTTTCGGTATCCTCAAACCAACTGTTAAATTATTGTTAAAAATAGAGCGAGAGTGTACATGCGCCGTATAGAAATTCTGTTGAACGAGTATGGTCACAGCCATACCAATAAGCTCAATATCTTAATTCATGCGATTGCCGTGCCGGCAATTTACTTTGTTACGCTGGGGCTACTGTGGTCTATTCCTCGCCCTGAATTGTTGATGCACTTCGATGTGACGTGGGCGCACATTGCGGTCATTCCAATGTTGGTGTACTACTTTCGATTATCAGGCCCAATTGGGGCCGCTATGACCCTATTGAGCGTCGTGTCTTTATACGGGATTATGCTGATTGAAAGCTCAATATACGAAGTATGGATTGTCTGTTTGGCTATCTTTGTGGTGATGTGGATCCTGCAGTTTGTAGGTCACAAAATCGAAGGTAAAAGCCCGTCCTTTTTCAAGGATGTACAGTTTTTACTCGTAGGGCCTGCTTGGTGGTGGGTACATTGGCTTAAACGCATGAATATCGCGTACTAAACACCTCATCCCCGTTTTAAGCCATAATAGCTCTCAAGATGCGATAAACGGGGAAGGGCGCACGCCCAACCGTCAGCACTTGCTTCTTCTTTCCCGTATAATCGTGATTTGATTGGATTCTAATGGTGTTTCTTAAATGAAGTGGCAGGCGTTATTTGACACCCGTGAACGAATGTTTTGGACGTTACACACGCTTGGGTGGTGTGGTTTCGCGGTAATTTATTATATAGGTTCATTCCTGCACGATATGCGCAGTATTTGGCTGTTCGTGATTATCTTAAATGCCTATGCGGGTTGGTTATTGACCATTCCTTTGCGTTACATTTACGCCCGCGCTATGAAGCTCAGCCCGTTGAAAATGTTGATGGTGGTGTTCGTTAGCGTGTATACGATTGCGCTAATGTGGGCATTAGTGAAAAACATCAACTATTGGGAAATATATAAAAAGGGATATCGTCCTGAAGAATGGTACATGTATTTTACCAATACGGTGAATTCCTTAATCATGATTGGCTGCTGGACTGGGCTCTATTTTGGTATTAAAAACTACCAAATGTTGCTTAAAGAAAAACAAAATAGCCTCAGAGCATCCACCATGGCGCATCAAGCACACATCAAGATGTTACGTTACCAGCTTAATCCGCATTTTTTGTTTAATACCTTAAACGCCATTTCGACACTGATTTTAATGAAAGACAACAAAACCGCTGAGTCTATGGTAACTCGCCTCAGCGACTTTTTGCGCTATTCCCTAGATAAAGACCCTATAAAAAAAGTGCCATTGCGCCAAGAAATTGAGGCATTAACCCTTTATTTAGCCATCGAAAAAGTGCGCTTTGAAGACCGTTTGACTGTTATTTGGGACATTCAACCCAGTGCAAATGAAGCATTAGTGCCTAGCTTGATTTTGCAGCCATTAATCGAAAACTCAATTAAATATGCTATTTCAAAATTAGAAGAGGGTGGCTGTATTGCGATTTCAGCTAAAGTATTTGGCCGAGATCTGATGCTAGAAGTGACCGATAATGGGCCAGGGGCGGACATTGAAGAAGGCCAAATGTATCGCGAAAATGGCGTGGGTCTGCAAAATATTCAAGAGCGTTTGGACTCGTTATACAAAAATGATTTCTCTTTTAGTATTTCTAATAGCCAGCCTTCTGGTATAAAAGTGTTTATTCGTATCCCATTTGAGACACAAGAAGCAGTGCATGAAAATTAACACTATTGTTATCGACGACGAGCCTCTAGCACGCAAAGGCTTAGCGATGCGCTTGGGTCAGTTCGAAGAAATTAATCTCGTTGCCCAGTGTAAAAACGGACTTGAAGCGGTGACCCTCATTCCGCAGTTACGCCCAGACCTCATTTTCCTCGATATTCAAATGCCAGGCTTAAACGGCTTTCAAGTGATCAACAAGTTGCGTGAGCTTAACCAGCCTGTACCCATGATTATCTTTGTGACCGCTTATGACACATATGCAATAAAGGCATTTGATGCGCATGCGCTAGATTATGTGCTCAAACCCGTTGATGAGAAACGTTTGCGTGCAGCGGTAGATAAAGTCATCAGTCACGTGATGTTGCACAGTGAGTCAGATCATAAGCAAACGCTGGCCAAAGTAGTGGCTGATTTTACTGGGGACGATTGCGAGGATATTTTACGCCGATTAGCCAGTGGTGAAGCGCTCAATACCACGCAATACGGTGATGTGTTAGCGATTAAAGATGGCACAGAAGTAACGCGTGTCGCCGTCGCTGAAATTCAATGGATAGATGCCGCTGGCGATTACATGTGTGTACATGCGCTAGAGCAAACACATATTATGCGCCGTACCATGAAAGAGTTAGAAGAAGAGTTGGATCCGCGCATATTCGTAAGAGTGCATCGCTCAGCGATAGTGAATATCAAATATGTGCAAAAACTCGTCAGTCATATCAGTGGCGAATACCACTTGATTTTATCCAATGGTACCGAGTTAAAGGTCAGCCGAAGCCACAGAGATAACGTTAAGAATATGATTAATAGCTAATATTTAGTAACAATCAGAGTAGAGTGAGTAGGCGAAATTGTCACGACTTCGAGTGGCTAAATGGTTATATTCGGGTATTAGTTCACCTGCGTGATTGAGACAGACATGAATAAATTAATTTTAGTCGTTTTTACCCTTGGTATGCTACTTACAGGGTGTAGCTCAAAGTTCGCTTATAACAATATAGATTGGCTGATGTATTGGTACATAGACGACTATGTTGAGCTGGATAAAAGTCAGAAATCACTTTTAGATAACCACGTTGAACAATGGATGCACTGGCATCGTCAAGACGAACTTAGCGAGTATAAAGCCCACCTACAAAAGGTTTATCAACAGGTTTCTGCGGGGCATGTTAGCAAGGCCCAGTGGTTGAATCATTTTGAAGAAGGCAAACAGCATTGGGTACGCTTTAGAGATCATGTTAGTCCTGAACTGGTTAATTTAGCCCCAAAATTAACCGATGAACAAGTCAACGATTTGTTTGCCCAAATACAGAAGCAAAATGAAGAGCGCATTGAAAAACGCGCGGATCGCACATTTGACGAACGATTAGAAAAGAACACTGAAGATACTCAGGATAACGTTAAAGAGTTCATAGGAAAGCTAAGCAAAGCACAAAAAGAGATAGTGGTGAATTACGCTGATGACTTTAAAAGTAGCTTTGATTTATGGATGGATTATCGTCAACGTATCCAGCAGGCTGCCTACGATATGTTACTCAACTCGCGCCATGAAGAAGACTTTACGTCGCGCTTTTTAGCGCTTTTGTCCCACCCAGAGCAATACCAAAGTGACGAACTGATGGCTATATCAGCCCATAACAATCAAGTGTACGCTTCGATGCTTGAGGCATTAGGCCAATCGCTAAGCCCAAAACAAAAGAAAAAGGCCCTCAATGAAATCGAAGATTTAATTGAGGACATAAGCGACTTGCAAGAAGATTGATAGCCGTTGCCGTGCGCAAAGTTACCGAGTATTGAAAGTGACCGAGCACAGAAACACCGAGAGTAATACTATAGCGTGCACTGCAATGGCGCGTAGTTATTTTACTGTTCAGCGCTACTGAGATACTTGAGCGCTAAAACATTTCTTCTTGAGGTAACCAGGCGCCAGCGTTAACCAATTCGCTGATAAGCTGTACCCAAAAGTGATTGATCGTGACAGCGGTGCCTTTATCACTGTGCAAATCAAATTGCCACGAAGGCGACTGAAGAAATGCTCGCACTGCTTGAGCATGCTCCGGTGGAGCAAAAAATGCTTGGCCTTCAATAAAGAACTCCAATGATGTGTTCTCTTCCGATTGCGCTAAGTAAATAGGGCGTATGCCAGGTTGACGCTCAAACACTGTTTGCTGCTGGAATAATACTAGTATCTCTTGTAAAGAATAATCTGGGTTGTGTTGCTCATCGTAACCCTGATTTAGTTGAGTATCACTGAAGTGAGAAGTCAGCCAACGCGTGAAATCAGGTGAGTCGATAGCGTCATGCAGCATGTTTCGAAAACTGCGGATTTCCTCTTCGGCTAATTCACTGGGATCAGATCTTGGGGTTAATCCTTTGTCTTGGTAGCGTTTTTTAAATAAGCCTAAATCAATACTGTAATCCGCTAGTGATGAGAGTAAATCTTGTTGTGTTGGGGCGCGAAAGCCTACTGAATAATTCATGCAGTCTTCTAATGCGACACCATTATGCGGGCAACCTGCCGGTATATATAGCATATCTCCCGAATGCAGTACCTCATCTATGATGGGGGTAAACCCCTGTATTTGACTGAGATCTGGATGGGGGTGGTAAGTTGAATACTCGCCTCGTTTACCCGCTTGCCAGCGCCTGCTGCCTTTACCTTGAATAATAAATACATCGTATTGGTCCAAATGAGGACCTACGCCGGCCCCGGTATTGGAAAAGCTCACCATCAGATCGTCTAAGCGCCAATAGGGGATAAAATTGAACATGCGAATAAGGGCATCAGCTTCATCAACATGTTGATCAACACTTTGTACTAACAGACTCCAGCTACCTTGGCAGGCATGTTCGAAGTCACTGATTGGCCCGTGTTGAACGTGCCAGTTGGCATTTTCAGATGACACTATTCGCGAATCTATCCTTGGGTCTTGGGCTAAGCCCGCGAGCTCATTTTCATCAAGAGGGTCTACAAATTGCGAAAATGCCCCTTTAAACACGACTGGGCGTTTTTGCCAGTGAGAGTCTAAAAATAGTGTTGGATCAAAGTTATCAAATACGTACATCGTGTGGAAAACCCTTGTGCCTTATAACGTTACAGTGCGCTGAAAATAGGATGAATGGAAAAGGGATTATTCAATTTCCCCAAGCAGCCAATAGGTTTTAATTTGCCCCAATCCTTTGATCTTGACTTCACCTCGTGGCTCGAAACAATATTTATGCTTGGCCATTTCGTAGGTAGACTGGGTCACTTGAATCTGGTCGGTTCGACCGTGGCTTTCCATTCTGGCCGCTAGGGTAACAGCTTCACCCCACAAATCGTAACAGAATTTGCTGCGACCAATAACGCCTGCTACGACTTCCCCTGAGCCAATACCAATACGTAGCCCAGTGGTTAAGTGATATTTATGTTGTAGTGCGCTAAAGGCGTCTTTTACCGCTAACGCATAAGCGCAACATTGCACCGCATGGGCGTTGTTGATGTCAGGCACACCAGCTGCTGCCATGTAGCCATCGCCAATGGTCTTTATTTTTTCCAATCCATAATGTTCACTTAATCGATCGAATTGACTAAAAACGTCGTCGAGTAAGTCGACCAACGCTTGGGCCTTAAGCGTTTTTACGAGCAAGCTGAAATTTTCGAGATCGAGAAAGCATATTGAAACGTGATCATATTGGTCAGCGATTTTACCTTGTACGGTTTTTAAGCGCTGGGCGATGGGGCGCGGCAAAATATTAAGCAGTAGTGCCTCTGAGCGTTGATTGGCCATGAAAAGCTTTTGCTGAGTTCGCGTCATATTTCGTCCAACATGCATACTGGCTAAGGTGCAGGATAAGGCAAGAAAAACGGCACTGGAAAAACTGGCGACCTGATGGTATTCAGATAAATATTGCGGGTTAACCTGCCAAATGTAATATCCATCAATCAAAAGAAAAACAACGACGTGAGACTCGATACATATCCACATGGCGATAGTTTGGGCGTTAAAGATAAAAGGGCAAATGAACACGCCCAACAGTAAATAGTAATGTACGTTCACATTAGCTTGCCAGATAACACTTGACCACGCGATGTAGCTGATAAATAGACCAACCAAGATGAATTTTGCCTCGCGTTGCAAGCCCGTACGATTCAGAAGGGGAACGAGACAAAAAAGCGCACCATGACTTACGACTAAGGTTATTTTATATCCGCCACCGAAGTGCCAATAATAAACAATAATGGGCACTTGCAACAAAAGTACAAATATCACCATTAGGCTGATGATATTGCTTATCCGCGTTGGGTTAATATCAGCCGTTGTATTTTGAGGAATGCCACACCAAATCCATGCGTGCAATAATTGAGTGACCATAGGGTCTTCCGTTTGACCATGAGGAATTGAGTATAGGCTAAAAAGGTGGGGTGTAAATTTGGGCGTTCAGGGGGCCTAGCAGTGCGATAAGACACGAAAGAGGGGAATGATTTCCCCTCTAATAATCTGCATCTTAAATCTGGTTTACAAGCTCAACAGCTTGGCCGATGTAATTGGAAGGCGTCAGTGCTTTGAGCTGCGTTTTCGCTTCGTCTGGCAATTCGAGTCCATCGATAAACTCAGCCATGATTTGCTGATTTACTTTCTTGCCACGGGTTAATTCTTTGAGTTTTTCATATGGCTTTTCAATGCCATAACGACGCATAACGGTTTGAATCGGCTCTGCGAGTAATTCCCAGTTGTTGTCTAATTCATCCAGTAAACTCTGCTCATTCACTTGTAGCTTGCTGATCCCTTTCAGGGTGGCTTGGTAGGCAATGATGGCATAACCCACACCAACACCTAAGTTTCTTAGCACCGTTGAGTCAGTTAGATCGCGCTGCCAGCGAGATACAGGAAGTTTAGTGGCTAAGTGACCAAACAAAGCGTTGGCTAAGCCCAAATTACCTTCTGAGTTTTCAAAATCGATAGGATTCACTTTATGGGGCATAGTGGAAGAGCCAATTTCCCCCGCGATGGTTCTTTGCTTAAAGTGACCTAATGCAATATAACCCCAAACATCACGGTTAAAATCAATCAATATGGTGTTGAAACGTGCAATGGCATCGAATAATTCAGCGATATAATCATGGGGTTCAATTTGCGTGGTGAAAGGGTTCAATGTCACGCCTAAGCTAGCCACGAACTCTTCTGCAAACTGCGCCCAATCAAGACTAGGGTACGCGGATAAATGCGCGTTATAGTTACCTACGGCGCCGTTTACTTTACCGAGCACCGCGACATTGGCAATTTGGTTACGCTGGCGCTCTAGACGATACGCAACGTTGGCCATTTCTTTGCCCATAGTAGTGGGTGAAGCGGGTTGACCGTGGGTACGTGCCATCATCGGAATATTCTGATATTCCTTGGCAAGGCGTTTAAGCTCGCTAATTAATTTGTCACTGTAGGGCAAGATAATGCTATCGCGCGCTTCTTTAAGCATCAGTGCGTGTGACATATTGTTGATGTCTTCTGAGGTACACGCAAAGTGAATGAATTCATTTACTGCATTCAGCTCTGCGTTATCCGCTACTTGTTCTTTTAGAAAGTATTCAACCGCTTTAACATCATGGTTCGTGGTGCGCTCAATTTCTTTGATACGCCCTGCGTGGCTTTCATCAAACGTGGCCACTATGTTATCGAGTAATGTATTTGCCTCTGCGCTAAAGGCTGGTACTTGCTCGATAGATGCAGTTGACGCTAACTTTTGTAACCAGCGAACTTCAACTTGTACCCGATACTTTAGTAAACCGAACTCACTGAATATACTGCGTAACTCTGCTGTTTTTTCAGCGTAACGCCCGTCAATGGGGGATACGGCGGTTAATGCGGATAACTGCATGAAATGTGTGCTCCTAACGTGATTGGTTAATTTGCGCTAATGCTTGTTCAGCGCACTCTAAAATGCGCTGCCGGTTGAATAATACTTGTCGGCGTTTACCGCCGAGCTGTCGCCACAATACAGCGGAGCGCAGACCTGCTAATAACAGAGCTCGCACCTTATGTTGATTATCACTTTGCTTGAGCAGCTCTGGGTCGCCAGATACTTGAATTTTCGCGGTAACAGGGCTAACAACATCACTGTATATACTGGCCAAATTAGACAGCATTTGCCCTTCAAACAAATCTAAGTGAAGTTGTTGGCGTTTTATATGATTAATTCTGTCGCCCAATTCATTCATCCGCTTAGCTGAGCGGGCTAACTTGCGCTCAATACTCAGCAAATTAGCGATATAGCGAGTAATTTCTGTGTCTTTTGGGGTCGCGCTATTCCCTAGTTGCGCACGCAGCATGTCAAATCCGATTTTTAAATTGCCGATTTGGCCATACACCTGTTCAGTATTATCTGGTTCGGTGATGATGATGCTTTCAATGCTCGCTTTGAATGCCTGCTCGTCGCACGTTCCATGCTTAGACACTTGTTTAACTAATGCTGCCGCTTGGCATACACCTGCTAATGCCAGACTTCTTTCTATTTCGCTGGTGTTTAAATTCTTCTTGTTCGAGTTTTGCATTAACGAATATAGCTCTCTATTATCCCGCCACCTAAGCAGACTTCATTTAAGTAAAACACGGCCGATTGCCCAGGAGTCACTGCTTTTTGTGGCTCATCGAACATAACCCGCACGTTGCCGTCAGATTCTGGTGTTAGTGTGCAGGCAATGTCTTCCTGGCGATAACGTGTCTTAACACTGCATTTCATTGGCGAGGCAGGTCCCGTTCGGTCGACCCAGTGCAATTGATTGGCGATTAAACCGTTGGAGTAAAGGCGAGGGTGGTCTGCACCTTGTCCAACAATCAAAACGTTACGTGCCATGTCTTTGTCAACCACGTACCATGGATCGTCACCGAACTCTTTCATACCACCTATCATTAGGCCTTTGCGTTGACCCAAGGTGTGATACATCAGCCCCTGATGCTGGCCAATTTCTTGGCCTTCTGGCGTTTCGATAACGCCGGGCTGCGCAGGGAGGTACTGGGATAGAAAATCAGTGAACTTACGCTCACCAATAAAGCAAATGCCGGTGCTGTCTTTTTTATCGTGGGTGATAAGCTCTTGTTCTTGAGCAATTTCGCGTACTTGTGGTTTTTCTATATCACCAATTGGGAATAACGTCTGACCAACATGCTGTTCGCCTAAGGTATACAAAAAGTAGCTTTGGTCTTTGTTATCATCCATACCGCGAAGCATTTGCCAATGGCCATCCACTTCACGGCGGCGCACATAATGTCCAGTCGCGATGTAATCGGCTTCAAGTTCTTCTGCGGCGAATTCAAGAAACGCTTTGAACTTAATTTCTTTGTTGCACATGATATCTGGGTTCGGCGTGCGTCCTGATTTGTATTCCTCAAGGAAATATTCAAACACGTTGTCCCAGTACTCTGCCGCAAAGTTAATTTGATGCAATACTATGCCGAGCTTATCTGCAACTGCTTGAGCGTCTTTTAGATCGTCAGCCGCTGCGCAATATTCATCATTGTCGTCTTCTTCCCAATTCTTCATGAAAAGGCCTTCAACTTGATAGCCTTGCTGCAGCAAGATATAGGCTGAAACAGAAGAATCGACACCACCTGACATACCAACAATAACCTTTTTCTGGCTATTACTGGCTAACTCGGTAGCACTAAGAGAATGAATATAAGGCATGATAAATAGTAAAGTCTCAGTAAAAATGGTGGCGAATTCTAGCAAATAACCGCGCATAGATCATCTGCATTGTAAGCATAATATGTGACATTATGTTGTACGGGTGATGCTAATCGAGTTCCACATATTGACCGGTATCGATGCCGTCTAACGTCCAATTTCCGATTCGATAGCGAACTAGTCTAAGGGTAGGGAAGCCGATATGGGCAGTCATGCGTCTAACTTGGCGGTTTTTACCTTCGCTAATGGTGATAGATAGCCAACTGGTAGGAATGGACTGCCGAAAACGCACTGGCGGTGTGCGAGGCCATAAGGCGGGTTCAGGCATTGATTCAACCTTAGCAGGGCGAGTTAAACCATCTTTCAGTTCTACTCCGTCACGCAACGCTTGTAACTGTCGTTCTTGTGGGATCCCTTCCACTTGAACCCAATAGGTTTTTGACGTTTTCTTTTTAGGGTCGGTAAGTTTGCTTTGTAGTTTACCGTCATTAGTGAGTACAAGTAGACCTTCGCTGTCTTTATCTAAACGTCCGGATGCATAAATATCAGGAATAGGGATAAAATCCTTCAGGGTCTGTCTGCCAGTGGCATCGGTAAATTGGGTTAAGACATTAAAGGGTTTATTAAAAAGTACAATTTTTGTACGGCTGGCGGGCGTTTTTGGCTTTTTATATTGATCAATGTTCATTTCTTGTAACTTATTATGAATAAAACAGCTGAGTTATTTTGCACTCTGGCACGAATTGTTTATTATCTTCGGGCGAAATTTTCAATCTCACTTTACCTGATGTCAGGATCGGATGTGTTAATTCCTGATAAATTTACTAAATGACCGCTATTTAGCAGCAGCCAATGTGCTTTATATCAGTCTACACTAATCCGGTAGCTCTCTACCGCAACATTTGAGGTATATAATGACAACTCAGAAGTCAAAGATTATCTATACGAAAACTGATGAAGCTCCCGCGCTGGCAACATACTCATTGCTACCAATAGTTGAGTCGTTCGCTTCATCTGCTGACATTGAAATCGAACTTAGCGATATATCATTAGCAGCACGTATTTTGGCCAATTTTGCTGATTATTTGAGTGACGAGCAGAAAGTACCTGATGCCCTAGCAGAGTTGGGCGAGCTCACACAAGACGCAGCAACGAATATCATTAAGTTACCTAATATCAGTGCTTCTAAGCCACAACTTAAAGCTGCTATAAAAGAATTGAACGATAAAGGGTTCAATGTACCGGCTTACCCCGAAGACCCAGCGACTGATGAAGAAAAAGACATCGAAGCGCGTTACTCTAAAGTATTAGGCAGTGCCGTAAACCCAGTGCTTCGTGAAGGTAACTCTGACCGCCGTGCCCCTAAAGCAGTAAAAAGCTATGCACGCAAAAATCCACATTCAATGGGAGCGTGGAGCCAAGCGTCACAAACTCATGTTGCCCACATGCGCGGCGGTGATTTTTACTCAGGTGAAAAGTCTGTAACGGTGAAAAACGCCGGTCATGTGCGCATCGAATTCACTGACAATAACGGTCAAGTAAACGTATTGAAGCCACGAGTTGATTTGCTTGCTGGCGAAGTGATTGATGGCATGTTTATGAGCAAGAAAGCCCTTTGTGATTTCTTCGAAGAACAAATTGAAGATGCAAAGCAAACCGGTATTCTTTTCTCATTGCATGTTAAAGCGACCATGATGAAGGTGTCTCACCCGATTGTATTCGGTCACTGTGTTAAAGTGTTTTACAAGAAATTATTTGAAAAGCACGCTGCGTTATTTGAAGAATTAGGTGTTGATGCTAACAATGGTTTGGGCAGTGTTTATGACAAGATAGCCACTTTACCCGAGTCTCAGCGCGCTGAAATTCAAAAAGATATTAATGCCTGCTACGCTGACCGTCCTCCTATTGCGATGGTTAACTCAGATAAAGGTATTTCTAACCTTCACGTACCAAGTGACGTAATCGTTGATGCTTCAATGCCAGCAATGATCCGTTCTTCTGGGCAAATGTGGGGTCCTGATGGAAAACTGCATGATACTAAAGCGGTTATCCCAGAAAGCACTTACGCGACTATCTATCAAGAGATGATCAACTTCTGTAAAACCCACGGTGCATTTGATCCCACCACTATGGGGTCTGTCTCAAACGTTGGTTTGATGGCGCAAAAAGCGGAAGAATACGGCTCTCACGACAAAACATTTGAAATGACAGGTGCTGGTAAAGTACGTGTTATTGATCAAGACGAAAATGTGTTGATTGAGCATGACGTAGAAGAGGGCGATATTTGGCGTATGTGTCAGGCGAAAGACGCGCCTATCCAAGATTGGGTTAAACTAGCAGTTAACCGCGCGCGCCAATCTGGCGACCCGGCAATTTTTTGGTTAGATGATGAGCGTGCTCATGATGCTCAGCTAATCGAAAAAGTGAATACCTACTTAAAAGATCACGATACAGAAGGCTTGCACATTGAGATAATGGCGCCTGTGCGTGCTATTCGTTATTCAATGGAACGCGCCCTTCGTGGATTAGACACGATTTCTGTAACTGGTAACGTTTTACGCGACTACCTAACAGATTTGTTCCCTATTCTTGAATTGGGTACCAGTGCAAAAATGTTGTCTATCGTACCTTTGATGGCCGGTGGTGGTTTGTTTGAAACAGGCGCTGGCGGTAGTGCTCCTAAGCACGTTCAGCAGTTTGTTGAAGAAGGTCACCTACGTTGGGATTCACTCGGTGAGTTTTTAGCAATTGCTGTATCAATTGAAGATTTGGCAATCAAAAATGACAATGCGAAAGCGAAAGTATTGGCTAAAGCATTAGATGCCGCGACCGAGAAATTGCTAAACGAAGGTAAATCACCTCAGCGTAAAGCAGGGCAACTTGATAACCGAGGCAGTCATTTCTATCTTGCGATGTATTGGGCTGAAGCGTTGTCGACGCAAGCTGAAGATGCGTCATTAGCGGCTAAATTTGCGCCATTGTTCAAAGCGCTTAGCAGCAACGAAGCTAAAATTGTTGCTGAGATTGATGCAACTCAAGGTTCGCCAGAAAACATTGGTGGGTATTACTACCCAGATGATGCATTGCTGACTCAAGCAATGTGCCCAAGTGCAACATTGAACACCATTCTAAAAGATTATAAATAAAAATTTTTAATTAAGCATAAAAAAGCAGACCTTCAGGTCTGCTTTTTTTATGACCAATCTTTTATTGTTCGGGCTCACCGTTAAAGTCGATGTTTTCAGCGTGTAGACCCTTAGGCCCTTGCTGCACATCATACTTAACTTCTTGCCCGGCTTTCAACGAGCGGTAACCTTCCATTTGGATAGTTGAGTAATGAGCAAAAATATCATCACCACCATCTTCTGGAACGATAAAACCAAACCCTTTTGCGTTGTTAAACCATTTTACTTTGCCAACAGCCATACTTCTGCTTCCTTTTAATCCCTTGAACTGACGCATATTTATCCCCACAATGAACCATGGGAAAGGCGAAAATGTTAAAATAACAGATGTCGCACTAGAAAATGTAGATTTTTTAACCTGTTTTTGTCAAGGGTAAATTGATAAATAAACGAATGTTAATAAAACTGCAAAATTTGCACTAAGGGCACTATTCTTCTTATTATGAGCAAAGACAACACAATAAACATAGAGCGTGAAAAGCAGCTAGACACGGTTAAGCAAAAGTTAGCGCCACCACCCATGTATAAAGTTTTGCTGAATAACGATGATTACACACCGATGGATTTCGTGATCGAAGTATTGGTTAGGTTTTTCAACTTGGACTCAGAAAAAGCCCATCAAATTATGTTGACCGTGCACTATCGAGGTCGAGCAGTATGCGGGGTTTACACCGCCGAGATTGCCGAAACAAAAGTAATGCAAGTCACCCAGTATGCCAAGAAGCATCAACACCCGTTGATGTGCACTATGGAACAGGTTTAGCGCAGTAAGAGGGTCTAAAAATGTTAAATAAAGAATTAGAACAAACGTTGAATGAAGCGTTTATCTTTGCTCGAGAGCATAGACACGAGTTCATGACAGTCGAGCACCTTCTGTTGGCTTTGCTTGATAATGGCTCTGCAACCGAAGCACTACAGGCGTGTGGTGCAAATGTCGATATTATCAAAAAAGAGTTAACCGATTTTGTAAAAGACACTACGCCACTATTACTTGAGGACGCAAATAACGAACGCGAGACTCAGCCCACTTTGGGTTTTCAGCGCGTATTGCAACGTGCGGTATTTCACGTTCAATCTTCGGGTAAAGAAGAAGTGACAGGAGCCAACGTTCTGGTTGCTATTTTTAGCGAGCAGGAATCGCAGGCAGTATATATTCTGAAAAAAGCCGATGTTACTCGCCTTGATGTGGTTAACTTTATCTCCCACGGCGTGTCCAAGAATGATGAAGAGACACCGCATTCTATTGAGCAGGACGAAGAGGGCGCAGGTCAAGAATCTGGTTCGTCTATGCTAGATCAGTATTCCACGAATCTAAATGAGCTCGCCAAAGAGGGAAAAATTGATCCTCTGATTGGGCGTGACTTTGAGGTGGAGCGCAGTATTCAAATACTCTGTCGTCGCCGAAAGAACAATCCTTTATTGGTCGGTGAAGCAGGGGTAGGTAAAACAGCGATTGCGGAAGGCTTAGCCTTTAGAATTGTTCACAATGATGTGCCTGACGTCATCGCTAACGCCGTAATTTACTCTCTGGACATGGGTACCCTCTTAGCGGGCACTAAATACCGTGGTGACTTCGAGAAGCGCCTTAAAGGGATATTGAAAGAGTTAGCTAAGGATCCCGATGCAATTTTGTTTATTGACGAAATTCACACCATCATTGGCGCGGGTGCAGCATCTGGCGGAGTCATGGATGCATCAAACCTATTAAAGCCCAAATTAAGTAGCGGAGAGCTGCGCTGTATGGGCTCGACCACGTATCAAGAGTACCAAGGTATTTTTGAGAAAGATCGTGCATTAGCACGTCGCTTCCAGAAAGTGGATGTTATCGAACCGTCAGTGGCTGATACCACAAAAATATTGATGGGCCTTAAGTCTCGGTATGAGGAGCATCACAGTGTGCGCTTCACGCAGAAAGCGATTCGCGCCGCGGCAGAGTTGTCAGCGAAATATATCAATGAACGCCACTTGCCAGATAAAGCAATTGACGTAATGGATGAGGCCGGGGCAAGTCAGCGCCTATTGCCGCCCTCGAAACGCAAGAAAACCATTGGTGTGACGGATATTGAGCACATCATCTCAAAAATTGCACGTATCCCTGAAAAGTCTGTGTCATCCAGTGACAAAGAATCGCTGAAAAATCTTGATAGAGATTTAAAATTGGTGGTGTTTGGTCAAGATCAAGCAATCGATACATTGACTGACGCTATCCGTTTGTCTCGAGCAGGCCTCGGTGCAGAAACCAAGCCAATTGGTAGCTTTTTGTTTGCTGGCCCAACGGGGGTTGGTAAAACGGAAATTACCCAACAGCTTTCAAATATTATGGGCGTTGAGTTATTACGCTTTGATATGTCTGAATACATGGAACGTCACGCAGTGAGCCGTTTAATTGGTGCGCCCCCAGGGTATGTAGGCTTTGATCAAGGCGGGTTACTGACGGATGCTGTGATTAAGCACCCTCATTCTGTGGTGCTGCTGGATGAAATTGAAAAAGCCCATTCAGACGTGTTTAACATCCTATTGCAGGTAATGGACCACGGAACACTGACAGACAACAATGGCCGTAAGGTGGACTTCCGCAATGTTATTTTGGTGATGACCACGAATGCTGGGGTCCAGGAAACTATTCGTAAATCGATTGGTTTCAAGCAACAAGATCATAGCCATGATGCAATGTCTGAAATCAATAAAGTGTTTACCCCCGAGTTTAGGAACCGTTTAGACGCGATTGTGTGGTTCAATCACTTGGAGCAAGACGTGATATTGCAAGTCGTTGATAAGTTTATTATTGAGCTGCAAGTTCAGTTGGATAACCAAGGTGTATCTTTGGAAGTAACAAACGAAGCAAGGCAGTGGTTAGCGCAAGAAGGGTATGATAGAAACATGGGCGCGCGCCCTATGTCTCGTGTTATTCAACAGCAGGTCAAGAAAGAGCTTGCCAGTGAATTGCTGTTTGGTGAACTTAGCCAGGGTGGAAGCGTCAAGATTTCGTTGAAGAACAAGAAACTGGTTTTCACTTTCAAAGCGTTGAAAGAAGAGAAATCTGAAGCCTAGAGAGCTGAGCAGGTAAGTGTGAGGGCCAAACGGCCCTCACCACTAAATTACAGACATAGAAAAAGGCCCAATGTTTTAGCAACATTGGGCCTTTTCTTTTACTGTATTCTAACGAGCGCGGTAAATAATACGCCCTTTAGATAAATCATATGGCGTCATTTCACATGTTACTTTGTCGCCTGTTAAGATGCGGATATAGTTCTTACGCATCTTTCCTGAAATATGTGCAGTAACAACGTGACCGTTTTCTAATTCGACACGAAACATAGTATTTGGAAGGGTATCCAACACTGTACCTTCCATTTCAATACAATCTTCTTTCGCCATGTAGCTCTGTTACCTCTGTAAATAATAAGTCTCAAAAATGCCGCGCAGATTTTGCCCAATAACGACGGCCGTGTAAAGCTTTACCAGTCTTTTTTTGAAATTAGCTGCCATTTTTGCTCAATAAAGCGCTCGTGGGGCAAAAAATTGCGCTTATACTGCATCTTCTGACAGTTATCGATTTGATAGCCTAAATATAAATGTTGTTTGTTTAACCGCTTGGCTATCGAAATTTGCTGCAATACCGCAAACGTACCTAACGAGCGCTCAGCTAAAGAAGGTTCGAAAAACGTGTACACTGCCGAAAGTGCGTTTTCCAATGCGTCAGTTACAGCAATGCCGACCAATTCACCTGACAAGTGTAACTCAATGTAAAGTGGGTCTAACCAATCACCATGGGCAAAGCTTGCGTATTGCTCTGGCGTGGCAGGGTACATGCTGCCGTCTTGGTGCCGCGTATTGATGTATTTCTCATATAAGGAGTAATAGTGGGCTTTGTCTTGCTCACTGAGTACGACCGTTATATCGCTGTTACGTTTGAGGATACGCTTTTGGCCTTTGGATGGTGCGAAGTCAGCTACTGGCACGCGAATAGCCTGACAAGCAGTGCAGACGCCACAATGGGGGCGATAAACCTGAGCACCACTTCGGCGAAAACCAGCGGCCATTAGCATTTCATAATAGGTGTTGTGCTCTGTTTCCTCTGCGTACACGAGCAGTGTTTCCTGCTCATCAGGCAAGTAACTGCAAGGAAAACTCTGACTAATTCCAAATTTCATTATGGTTGCGTTAATTCTCTAGGAAGCCACAACGATTGATCCATTGGGTGTTTCACTGCTTCTTTGAGCCTGTTTAAAAACTCAGCCCTTGGCATTTCGATGCATCCTAGGCTAGCCAAATGATCATTCTGTAACTGACAATCAATAAACTCACAGCCGTTTAGGCGTAAAAGTTCCACTAAGTAAAACATAGCAAGCTTGGACGCATTCGTCGCATAGTGAAACATTGATTCACCGCAAAATACATTACCGGGGGTAACACCATATAAGCCGCCAACGAGTTCTTCATCATCCCATACTTCAATTGAGTGCGCGCCACCGCAGCGATGCAATTCTATGTAGGCATTGATCATGTCATCCGTGATCCAAGTTCCCGAAGATTGCCGTTTTACTTTGGCGCATGCATATATGACTTCATCAAAGCGCCGATTGACTGTGACGCGCAATGATGTTTTTCGAATAAATTTCCTTAAGCTCTTCGACACGCTAAAATTATCTAAAAGCAAAATGCCTCGCGGGTCTGGTGACCACCATAAAATTGGTTCATTGGCACTGAACCAAGGAAATATACCTTGCTGATAAGCATGTAATAAGCGGTTTACCGACAAATCACCGCCAAAAGCGAGCAGGCCGGGAGGATCAGTTAACGCGTGAGCTGGCGGGGGGAAATGCAAGGATTTATCTAATTGAAACAGTTCAATCATACTGACTCAGTGAAGTAAAAGGCCTCATGTGAGGCCTTATCTGTAGAACGTTTATAGGGCGTCTAAGAATTTCTCAGCATCTAGTGCTGCCATACATCCTGTGCCTGCTGATGTAATGGCTTGGCGATATACATGGTCACTTACATCACCTGCAGCAAATACACCCTCAACACTGGTTTGTGTTGCATTCCCGGCGGTGCCACTGTTCACTTTGATATACCCGTCTTTCATCTCCAATTGGCCTTCAAATATCCCCGTATTCGGTTGATGACCAATAGCAACAAACAGCCCCATTACATCTAGCTCTTTACTTTCATCAGAGGTGGTCGACTTGATGCGCACACCCGTGACGCCCATTTGGTCGCCAAGCACTTCATCAAGCGTGCTATTCAAGTGTAGGGTTACGTTGCCGTTCTCTGCTTTATCTAATAAGCGTTGAGATAGTATCTTTTCGCTTCTAAAGGTGTCACGTCTATGAATAACATGCACTTCTGATGCGATATTAGATAAATAAAGCGCTTCTTCAACGGCTGTGTTACCGCCGCCAATCACAGCAACTTTTTGGTTACGATAAAAGAAACCATCACAAGTAGCACAGGCCGAAACACCTTTACCCATAAATGCTGTTTCTGATTCCATTCCTAAATATTTTGCGGACGCCCCAGTGCAAATAATCAGTGAATCACAAGTGTAGGTACCTGCATCACCCACTAAGGTGAACGGGCGTTTTGTCAGATCTGTTTTATTGATGTGATCAAAAATGATTTCAGTATCGAATTTTTCAGCGTGCTGCTGCATACGAACCATTAAATCAGGACCTGTTAGTCCTTCAGCATCGCCGGGCCAGTTCTCTACTTCAGTTGTCGTGGTTAATTGCCCACCTTGCTGAATGCCAGTTAACAGTACAGGGTTTAAGTTTGCGCGCGCCGCATAAACAGCAGCCGAGTAACCCGCAGGACCCGAGCCTAAAATAAGTAATTTTACGTGTCTTGATTCAGACATGAATGTCTCCAAAGTAATTTTGTGGGCGATTTTATGCAATAGCGCCAATGAGGTAAAGCGGTTCTCTTTTTATTACGCATAGAAATGCGTCTATACAGGTAACTTTCAATCTTTATGGTATGAAAAATTAACTATAAGTAATATTTCATTGTTATTTAGGCCGAACTAATCCTAAGGATAACTTTCTAAACAGTGATCTTTTCGCTAATATTCTGAGTAACTCTGAACTGGGCATGTAATTTTATTAAGTAGGTTATCATGGCACAAACCGTATTTACTTTATTTAAAGATGGCCAGCAATATATGCAAACTTGGCCAATTAAAA
This sequence comes from Paraglaciecola sp. QJM3NY_14, assembly GCF_056173245.1. Lineage (NCBI taxonomy): Bacteria > Pseudomonadati > Pseudomonadota > Gammaproteobacteria > Alteromonadales > Alteromonadaceae > Paraglaciecola > Paraglaciecola sp. QJM3NY_14. The sequence continues at coordinate 2,844,657 of NZ_CM149664.1, read as the reverse complement.
AGGAACTGTATCCACTGTTTCCTGAATGTCGGGTTATTTCCGCCACTAAATTCGCCATTAAAACCATGCCACCTTTGGCAGTACTAACTGTCGCATCTGCTTATTCAATTACTGGGGTAGAGACCTTGCCCAATGCTGTGGCCATGGGTATTTTCTTTTTATCTATCCCTGTACAAGGACTGTTGTGGTTAGGCCATCGGGCTAATCAATGGCTTCCCCCTACGACCTCGAGTTGGTATCGCGATATCCATCAGAAGATGCAACAGCAAGGTTGTAAAGTTGGGGGGGCTAAATCTCGTCCGAAATACAAAGAGCTTGCTGTTTTACTCAAAACTGCATTTGACGATCTCGATAAGGCCTTTACTCAGCGCTGGTTCTAATCGTTTTTTGTTTCTGCGCAAATCAACACGCTATGACACTGGCGGCAAATATACTGTTGCTGCTGCCGTTTAACTTTGTTGTGCCGTCTTATGCTGAGCTGAACTTCACCACATGCGCATCGATAGGGAAATCGCTTTCCGCTCACTTTAGTCACATCCATTTGATGGTAGGTATGGCCTGTTAACCCAAATATTTGTTGCATTATCCCTCGCCACTCTTTGCCGTGTGGCTTCACTCGCCCATAGAGGTTAAATACCACTAAATGTGCGACTTCATGGGGCACTACCTCGTTGATGAATGTAGTGTAATTGTCTGTCAAAAGAACCGGATTAAAACGCAACTCGTTCGATTGCAAGCGTGCACAACCGGCTATTCTACCTCTTTGGTTAAAGTGTATCTTAGGCATAGCTAGGTTGCTTTGCAGTTGCGTATTTGCTTGCTTCATGCAAATACGCACGCGTTCTACAACATTGCTTTGCATGTCTATCTGATTAAGTGAGGTAGTGGGGATGGAAGCCGTGTTCATTATCGGGCGCTTAGTGTGCACTTATGAAGTAGAATGGTTTGAGGAATAATTAGCAGGCCAATGTATTATTCAATAAAAATAACACATTGACGCGGCTAAAAGATTTACTAAATATCGCAGGTTAGGCAAAAAGCGTAAACGCCCCGAGGATCATTAAGTTTTGCCACATTATCGAAATCGGCTGTTACTTTGTTGATCAGGCTCATTAGCTTACTGTCACTTTGAGCAAACTGGGTCCTCGCTAACACAACAGAGGCATTTGAGAATAACTCTTTCCAAAATAACTCACTGCTATTTAAAGAGCGCTCTACATAGGTGACGTCATACTCTGATAAATTAGCGCGGGCGGCCGCCGCAGAGACTGCGTCATCAATATAGCCGAGGTGGTCGACCAAGTTTAATTTCAAAGCGGTCTCACCAATCCACACACGACCTTGCGCTATGTTGTCCACAGATTCCTTGCTCATGTGACGTTCCTCAGCCACCAAAGATATAAATTGATCGTAGCCATGCTCAATACTGCGCTGCAATACTTGACCCATTTTCGGGTCAATACCGCGAGTAATCCCCATGCCTGCGAAGTCAGTTGTACCCACACCATCGGTATGCACTCCAAGGTAATCCAGTGTGTTTTCAAAACTAACGAACATACCGAATATACCGATTGAGCCGGTTATCGTACTCGGTGCAGCCCAAATCTCATCGGCACTGGCTGAAATCCAATAGCCACCTGATGCAGCATAGGTACTCATGAGTGCAACTACTGGTTTACCCGCTGCCTTGAGGTTTTCAATTTCTTGTCGAATGATCTCAGAAGCAAATGCGCTACCCCCAGGTGAATCCACATATAAAACTACCGATTTTATACTGTCGTCTAAACGCGCTTTGCGTAGTAATTCTGCGGTGCTATCTCCCCCAACGGTACCGGGTTTTTGCTCGCCGTTTAAAATCGTTCCTTTAGCAACCACGACGCCGACTTTATCAATACCTGTATTTAAATGGGGAAGGGGTGGGTTAACAATGTGTAAGTAATGTTTAAAGGTGATATTGGTATAACCGAGTTTGGCGTCTTCATCTTTGCCCACGACCGACACAAGCTCTTGCAGTACTTGTTCTCGTGTTTTTAAACCGTCTACCCAGCCGTTGTCTAAGGCATACTGGGCGAAATCGCCATTTGCGTCTTCAAACTTAACCATAAACTCGTCTACTTTTTCATCGAAGTTATCGGTAGACAGCCCTCTGGCTTCAGCAACGCTGTTTTTGTATTGTGACCACATACCGTTTAACCATGCCTTGTTGGCTTCTTTAGCGGGTTGTGACATGTCGTCGCGAAGCAGGGGTTCAACCGCTGACTTGTAAGTACCGACTTTGAATACGTGAGTGGTTGCTTTGATTTTCTCAAGGGCTGATTTGTAATACATGCCGAAACGACCATACCCTTCAAATAACATCCATCCCATGGGGTTCATGTAAACGTGGTCAGCATGACTGGCAATGTAATATTGCTCTTGAGTGTAGTAGTCACCGATGGCGTAAACGGGTTTTTCACTGAGTTTAAAATCGTCTATCGCTTGTGCAACCTGTTCAAGCTTGTCAAGACCTGCGCCGCTGAGTTCGTGCAAGTCGAGTACGAGTGCTTTAATTCGTCTGTCTTGCTTAGCGTTATCCAACGTGAGCAATATATCTTGTAACAAAACCTCAGGTTTTTCGTTTGCTTGACCTAAAGCTTCTTGCATAAACGCTTCGAAAGGATCAATGGCGTGCTTCTGAATAACGATGTCACCCTTGAGATTCAGCACTAATGCTGAATCTTGTTTCACACCTATTTGCCCGTTGTCCCTAAAAAATAACGAGATTATGCCTATGGCAATAACGAGAAAGATAATATTAAAGAATAACTTACGGCTAAAATTGAGTACTGACCAGATGCCGCCAAATAGCGCCTTGGTCCAACTTTTATCGGTTGACATATAAAATTTGGTTCACTTACATAAAAACAATAATGCATCCTAACGAAAATCTTTACTCGTTAGAATCTACAAGTGTAAATTAATGTAACTTTTGCTGATTTTTACTGCAGAGATATTACCGTTAGCGACATTTTAACGAATTTTACATTTTTCATTTACGCTTGAATCTGTGAAAAAAATCGTATAATCATTAGGTGGGCGCATCTGCCAATCAACCATTGGAGACGAATGATGTCAATACACCATAAAATTAACTACATCGAAATTCCTGTGAAAGATATACGTGTCACAAAGGCTTTTTTCACTGCGGTATTTGGCTGGGAGTTTACTGACTATGGTCAAGAATACACGGCCTTCACCGGTGCAGGCATTGACGGTGGTATGTTTAGTGCGCAGAAATGTGTATCAACCGACAATGGTAGTGTTTTAGTTGTACTTTATAGCGAAGATTTAGCAGCGACTCAGGCCGAAATAAAAGCGCATGGAGGAAAGATAGTACAAGATGTATTTAGTTTTCCTGGCGGGCATCGCTTTCATTTCTGCGACCCTTGCGGTAATGAGTATGCGGTGTGGAGTGACAAGTAGTGCCTTAGAAGGAGCCAGTCATTGGCTCCTTTGCACAGAACTAGCTGCGTACCGCTTATCCTTGAAACCCTTCATCGGGTAATAAATTCTTACCTGACGCCGCATCTCGTGCTAACACGTCGCATCGTTCGTTCATGGGGTGCCCCGAATGGCCTTTTACCCAATGCCATTTAACGTCATGTCGACCAACTTGCTCATCCAAGCGTTTCCATAAATCAACGTTCTTAACCGGTTTTTTATCTGAAGTACGCCAACCATTCTTGCGCCAATTCTTTATCCATTGATTGATGCCGTTTTTTACATATTGACTGTCGGTGGTTAAATCAACTTTACACGTCTCTGTTAGGCTAGCTAACGCTTCAATCGTGGCCAGCAGCTCCATTCGATTATTCGTGGTGTGAACAAAGCCCTGGCTTAATTCCTTACTGTGCTGATTGAATAATAGCACCGCACCATAACCACCTGGCCCTGGATTACCCAGGCAAGAACCGTCAGTATAAATTTCTATGTGTTTCATTTCACTTATCAATCATTTAAAATTTTTCGCAGTATAATGTAATCAACACTTAACGTCAGCCCGAAACAAATAGAGAAAACATGAGACAAATCGTACTTGATACAGAAACGACCGGTATCGATCCTAGGCAAGGTCATAGAATCATTGAAATAGGCTGTGTGGAGTTATTAAATCGCCGCTTAACAGGTAACACGTTTCATGTGTACGTTAATCCCCAAAGACTCATTGAACAAGAAGCGATAGAAGTTCACGGTATTACTAACGAGTATCTGTTAGACAAACCGCTTTTTGCAGATGTTGCTGCTGATTTTGTAAAGTTCATCAGTGGCGCTCAGCTCGTTATTCATAATGCGCCGTTTGATGTGGGCTTTATGGATCACGAGTTTGCTCGTGTTGCTGCGATGGCGGGCAAAAAAACCAGTGATATGTGTACCGTGTTAGATACACTCGAAATGGCGCGGCAAATTCACCCAGGTCAGAAAAACAATCTAGATGCTTTGTGTAAACGCTACGGTATAGACAACTCCCATCGAGAATTGCACGGCGCATTATTGGATTCCGAGATACTCGCTGACGTTTATCTTATGATGACTGGCGGGCAAACGGATCTTAATTTGTCTGGTAAGTCGAACTCCGATGGTGGCAGTCAGGTTGAACGCATTCGAAGGCTTGATCCTCAGTTAAATCAGTTAAAGGTTTTACGCGCCACAGCCGATGAATTAGTAGAGCACGAGAAGCGTTTAGATCTGGTTAATAAAGAAGGCGGTTCTTGTTTGTGGCGTGAATAAGCGCCAATTTTCAACACATTTGGGATGCTATGTTAAAATGTCTGTTATTTAGTGCGCTTATATTACCTGCTTTTGTTAGCGCACAAACGCCTCAAGCAGAACAGGCCCCATCCAATCCACTTACGTCTTTAGGTAATGACTTTCAAAATAGTATTGAGCTTTTACAAAACCGTTTTCGAATTGATTTCGAGGTGGATGAAATTACCATGGTCTTTTTTCGCGAATACGGTAGTTTACCTGTTGTATTAGTAAAGCCCGATGGCAGTAAAATCTATCAGTCTCAAGCTGATGGCGAAGATATTTTTTGGTTCGATACTGCAACCTATGACATGGTCAGTATTAAAAAACCGATGCCAGGCCCTTGGCAAGCGATAGGCGAAATTGAGCCGGGTAGCCGAGTGATGGTGATTAGTGAGCTATCGCTTCATGCACAGCCGTTACCCAGTGTTATCTTCTCTGGCGAGATTCTCAAGCAAACCGCTTATCTCACCAATGGTGGCGAGCCCATCAATTACACCGAGTTTAGAGACGTCGTTACGCTCAACATGCAATTCTTCAGCACAAACAATCCAGACAGTAATAATTTTGGTGCTGACTCGCAAACTATTGCAACATTTGAAGACAATGGCCAGGGGATGGACGAAATTCCGCTGGATGGCACATTCACTGGACAGTTTAATTTGTCAGTGGCTGCTGGTGAGTGGATCCCTACTTTTATGGTAAGCACGCCAATGTTCTCACGAGAGCAAGTGGGCGAGCCGGTGATGCTATATCCCAATCCCATTCATATTACGGTTGAGCAAAATGGCGGGGGAGGTGGATACCACAAGCTGATGGTCGATGCAGACCGGGAACATATCGATATGTCATCCCTGTTGATTGACGGTAAAGTCAAATTTCCAAATGGCGATATTCAAAACTTTTCCATTACTGACGAGTCACCGGATATACGTGAGTACCTGATCGTCAATTATGAATATGGTGTTTATCGCGTGAAGTTAACTGCATTTGGTAAGACCATAGATGGCCGTGACCTTATTCTGGATGTGCCCGAATTTAGTTTCTTAACAGAAGAGCCTTTTGTAGAGCCTGTGATAGATGAAACGGCAACAGGGGAGGGCACTCAAGTCACTGATGAACAAGGTGAGCTATTGATGGCACAACCTCAGCTCGACGCTGAGCCCGAAATGGAAACATCGACCTTGATCATGTTGATAGTCGGTATCAATGTATTTCTATTAATTGTGGGGGGGGCGCTAATTTGGTTTGTTACCAGAGAAAAACCGCTCACGGTTAGCGAGGTTTTAAACCAGAACACAGAACAAAGTGACGCGAGCGAGAGTAAACCAGGATGGTTTTCACGGCTTAAATTGCCCTTTGCACGTAAAAAAGACGATGCTCAAGGGGAAAGTGATAAAGCCGATAAGAAGCAAAAGGAAGCCTCGAAGAAAGATAGCCCTAAGAAAAAAGCCTAATGTTGAATGCATTTTGGTCAAATTGCTCACTGCGTAGGCAAACAAACGAAAATATTGAAATTAAGCGATAAAATCCAGAAAAAGCAGTTGACTCGATACGGGGTTAACCGTATTATCTGCGCCGCGGTTGAGGGGAAGGTCCTAGATTAACTTCTTAACTCGTTGAAAGTATTAAAGAAACTGGAGCGGTAGTTCAGTTGGTTAGAATACCGGCCTGTCACGCCGGGGGTCGCGAGTTCGAGTCTCGTCCGTTCCGCCAATTTCTTTTAATATTTTCGGTTTTGAAACAGCGGAGCGGTAGTTCAGTTGGTTAGAATACCGGCCTGTCACGCCGGGGGTCGCGAGTTCGAGTCTCGTCCGTTCCGCCAATTTCAAAACAACAAAAATTATATGGGGAGCGGTAGTTCAGTTGGTTAGAATACCGGCCTGTCACGCCGGGGGTCGCGAGTTCGAGTCTCGTCCGTTCCGCCATTAATTTTTCTTCTTTTTTTATCCCAGTTTTATTCTACGTTATCTTCGCCGATTCTTGGCAAATATTTGAAACAACTTATCTTGTGTGATGCTTAGCTATGTGGCTGAAATTCATGTCATTATCGTATGCTTAAGGTAAACTGCTTGTTCTGAATTTTACCGTGTTGATGTTATATTTTTGCACGAACGATTGACGAATAGGTGGGTTAGTTTGATCTTACTGATGTTTTATATTGTTTTGGCTTTGGGAGTATCTTTTATATGCTCAATTGCAGAAGCCGTGATATTGAGTGTGTCCTCTGCTTATATATCTGTGCTTGAGAAGCAAAAACACAAAAGTGGAGAACTCCTACGCCAGCAAGTTCAAAATATTAATAACCCTCTGGCAGCAATTCTTACTTTGAACACAGTGGCCCACACCATGGGGGCTGCGGGGGCTGGAGCCCAAGCGGTTGCCGTCTTTGGCGAAGTGTACATGGGCGTTATCTCTGCTATTTTAACCTTGTTCATTCTGGTCTTTTCAGAAATCATCCCAAAAACAATGGGCGCCACCTACTGGCGAAAGCTAGCCCCTGCCACAGCGTATTTTCTTAAGTACCTAATCTTGTGCCTCTACCCGTTTGTACTGCTGGCGAACAAGCTGACGGCAGGGTTTAGCGATGACTCGCCCTTAAAAGGACTGAGTAAAGCCGAATTGGCGGTGTTAACGGATGAATCCTATCAAGAAGGGCAAATAGCAAAGCAAGAGGCGAATATATTACAGAACTTGTTGGCCCTTGATGAACTCAAAATAAAAAGTGCCATGACCCACCGTACGGTTATTTTTTCTGTTCCAGAAAACATGACGGTCGAAGCGTTTTATCATAAACATGGAACAATTGAATTTTCCCGTATTCCAATTTATGAGCAATCAGAACCAGAGAAAATAACGGGTTACGTATTAAAAAAAGACATTTTGCTAGCCATGATCCGCAAAAATGAAAAGAACCCACTGAGCGTATATCGCAAGGATATGGTCACGCTGTTAAGCAGTATGCCACTGTCAGCAGCTTTGCATCCATTACATACCAGGCGCGCTAATATGCTATTAGTGGTGGACGAATATGGCGGACTAGAAGGTATCTTAACGGACGAAGATCTCACGGAGTCCTTATTGGGAGTGGAAATCGTCGATGAAAACGATAAAAACGTGAGTATGAAAAAATTAGCGAGGTTGATGTGGCGTCGCCGTGAACGCGCGGCTTTGCATAAAACATCACAAACAAAATCATAAACGACAGCTAAAGACTGACATCAAAGGTAAGAACGAATATATGCATGAACTGCTGAAATGTGACCATTTATCTAAACAGTATGACGATGGTAAAGAAAGTGTTCAGATACTAAATAATGTAAATCTAAGCGTGAATACATCTGAACAGCTCGCCATTATTGGCAGTTCAGGCTCAGGAAAAAGTACTTTATTACACTTACTTGGGGCATTGGATCAGCCCACATCGGGCACCGTACTTTTTGAACAACAGGATATCTTTTCCTTCACAAGTGCCGAACAGGCGAAATTTCGTAATCAATCACTCGGCTTTGTCTATCAAGCTCATCATTTATTACCTGAATTTAGTGCGCTGGAAAATGTGGCTATGCCTCGCTTGATTGCCAATGAAAAACGCGAAGAAGCGATGCACCATGCACAGAATATGCTTGAAAAGGTCGGTTTAGCCCACCGCTTAACACACAGGCCAAGTATGTTATCTGGCGGAGAGCGACAACGCGTGGCGATCGCCAGAGCATTGGTTAATCAGCCAAAATTAGTGTTGGCCGACGAGCCAACGGGTAACTTGGACACCAAAACCGGTGAAGGGATCTATCAGTTGTTGAATGAATTGCGTGACATCAGCCAAACAAGTTTTATCGTGGTCACCCATGATATTCAGTTAGCGAAACGCCTCGACCGTTCTCTGCGTTTAGTCAATGGGCAACTTAGCCCACAACTCGATTAAAAGTAGAAATTAGATGAATTTAATTTTTCAATTGGCGTGGCGATTTCGCAGCAGTAAGCAGCAAAATGGCTACATTTCGTTTATTTCTGCTTCGTCAACATTTGGCATAGCCTTAGGCTGTTTCGTACTGATTTTGTTGCTATCTGTTATGAATGGCTTTGAACGAGAACTTAAAGACCGACTTTTATCAATCATTCCACATGGTGAACTGTATGCCGTCAGTAGTCAGGGTATTTCCGATTGGCAAAAAGAAGTAACAGCCTTACAGTCAGACCCGCGCATTGAGTCTGTTCAGCCCTACACAAAGGCCACGGGCATGTTGCAGAAAGGCAAAAAAATGAAAGCCATTGAGTTAGTGGGCATCGATACTAAGTACGCAGAAAATGACGGCATGCTTAGCAGTGTACCAGCCGAGCAATGGCAGGTGTTTAGCGCCAATCAGCAGGGCGTAATGCTGGGGGCTGGAGCGATGGCTAAACTGGGTATTTCGTTAGGCGATAAAGTGAAACTGCTGCTACCTCAGTTAAGTGATGACTTGTCCATTCGGGCTCCTAAAACACTTTGGTTAACCGTGGTCGGTGAAGTTAAAATTGGCGGTGAGTTAGATAATCACATTGGCTATATGCATTTGCCATTGGCCTCAGTAACCCTAGGGGTCACTCATGGCGTGCAAGGTCTGCGTTTTCGCTATCACGACCCATTCGCCGCCCCCATGATTACCCGTGAGATCGGTTATGGTTTCCCCCATGAAGTCTTCATGTCTGATTGGACTCGGACCCAAGGTCACTTATACCAAGATATTCAATTGGTGCGTGTGGTGGTGTATATCACGTTGATACTTGTGATAGGTGTGGCGTGTTTTAATATTGTGTCGACGTTAGTGATGGCGGTAAACGAGAAGCAATCTGAAATTGCCATGCTCAAAACAATGGGCACAACCGACCGCAGTATTATTCTGATTTTTATGCTCCAGGGCCTCATAAATGGCCTAATAGGCACTGTAATTGGTTTGGTTTGCGGCGTTTTAATGGCGTTAAATTTATCTTCGGTCGCCCAAGGTATTGAACGTCTAACAGGTTTTCAGTTTTTATCCGGGGATATTTACTTTATCAACTTCTTACCGTCTGCCTTGAAATGGCATGAGGTCTATATTACCGGCTTCATCGCTATCGCATTGACCTTGCTGGCAACCCTTTATCCTGCGCGCAAGGCAGCTAGGGTTAACCCCGCCACTGTTTTGGGGCATTAGAAGGGTAGATAGCTTAACCTTAAAACTTAACCATAAAAAAGGCAGTGCGTTTTTAATGCACTGCCTTTTATCATTCTATGGCTCGCATTGTTAGCGGCCGCTCATGATGAGCAACGGCTAACTCGCTTTTGGCGAATGCAATGTTTCTTCCTCTTTACCTGCGTCAGGATCCTTGTATCTGTCAATATCAAATTCTCCCTCACTTTTGGCGACGATGCAGGCCACCATACAGTCACCTGTCACGTTAACCGAGGTGCGTGTCATATCGAGTAGGCGATCAACGCCGATAATTAAAGCAATGCCTTCAACCGGCAAATTGACTTGTTGTAGCACCATGGCCAGCATGATCAAACCAACACCAGGCACACCCGCTGTTCCAACGGATGCTAGTGTTGCGGTCACTATCACCATCATGTAATCGCCTAGGGATAAATCGATACCATAAACCTGTGCGATGAACACCGTCGCCACGCCTTGCATAATCGCGGTGCCATCCATGTTTATTGTCGCGCCAAGAGGAATGGTGAAAGATGCAACAGAAGGCTTAACGCCAAGTTTGTTGGTTGCCGTTTCTAGCGTAACCGGTAAGGTCGCGCCGCTGCTTGAGGTACTAAAAGCGAAAATGGCTGCGTCACGCATCTTTCGCAGTAAGATGATTGGACTGAGTCCACTTAAAAGCTTCAAAATAATGGGGTATGACACAAACGCATGCACCATTAGTACGAACATCACTAGTAAGAAGTATTTAAGCAAACCGGCAATGGTATCAAAACCGATGGTGGCGAAAAGTTTGGCCATTAAAACAAATACGCCGTATGGCGCTAGGTTCATTAATATAGTGACCAGTTTCATCACCACTTCGCTAAGATCTTCAAACATAGACGTTAAACGTTTACCTGCTTCCCCCGCCATCGACATAGCCACGCCGAATAACACCGAAAACACGATGATTTGTAGCATATTACCTTCGGCCATCGCGCTGACTGGGTTTGAAGGCATCATATTGATAATGACTTGACCAAGACTCGGGGCCTCTTTTGCTTGATAGGCAGCGTCCGTGGTCATGCTAATCGATTCACCTGGGGAGACCAAAAGTGCAAAACCAACCGCTAGAGAAATGGCAATGGCGGTTGTGCCGATATAAAGCAGAATAGACTTGCCGCCTAAACGCCCTAGTTTACTGGGATCCGACAAACTTGCGGTACCGCAAACCAATGAAACAAACACCAAGGGCACGACAAGCATTTTGAGGCTGGCGATAAAAATTTGCCCGACAACATTAAATATACCATCGACTAAAAGTCCATACGTAGAAACCTCTAACCCAAATACACTAAACGAAAAATCTCCGCTATCATCAAACAGTTGCTGGAGAAGGCCACCGATAACGATACCGGCCAGCATGCCGAAAAATATTCTGGCTGTTAAACTGAATTTTTCGGGGTTGGAGGGGAGGGATTGGCTCATGATTTTCCTGAATTTATTATTATTGCCCATAGGTTAGCAAGTTTGCCCAATAAGCTGAACAATTAAAATGTTCATATGTGTGACACACCGCATTGGTTAACTGTTAAAAACAAAGGACTATTTGTATGTATCAACGCACAAGATTGCTTTTAAGCAGCCTTATATTGTTTACTTTATTTGCCTGTGGGGGAGGCGGCTCTGATTCAATCACCCGGGGCGAGACACCTAACTCAGGTGATAACCCAAGCGACACCACTACCTACTCAATTGCCTTGACCTTAACAGATTCAAACCAGCAAACTGCTTCGCAACTAAGTGCGTATACCCCGCTAACGCTAACTGCTCGGGTAACCGACAATACAGGGGCTATCGCGACAGATAAGCTTGTCACCTTTACCTTCAGCCCAGAAGGCTTAGCTGATTTTAATAATGACTCAGGTACTGCTTCAACCGGCACAACAGGTGAGGCCAGCATAACCTTATTGGTGGGGGGGAGCTCAGGCTCTGGAGAGGTTATAGCAACCCTCACTGGCGGAGAGTCAGCTAGCACAACCTTTACCTCACAAGGCACTACACAAGTGAATGAGCAGCCCAGCTCGCTCGACTTATTTGCAGGTGCAGTACAATTGCCTTCAAGCGGCACCGACAGCATAGAGCTAATCGCACTGCTTAAAAATGCGCAAAACGTTTTGATGGAAGGAGTTGATGTGGTGTTCTCAGCTGATGCTGACGCGGCGTTACTGATTACGCAGGGCACAACGGGCAATGATGGCCAAGCAACGGCGTCATTGACGACGCAAAATAACCGTCAGAATCGTGATATTCAAGTGACAGCCACAAGTGGCACATTGAGCCAGACTTTATTGATATCTGTTATAGGCACCACGGTGAATATTGATGGTCCAAGTTCAGTCATATTGAACGACCCCGTTGATTTAACCATTAGCTTACTTGACTCAGATGGCAATGGTATAGCCAATCAGCAGGTTAACTTATCGGCTGCTAACGGGCTGTTAAGCACCACCACACCGACGACAGGCACCAATGGTCAAGTCACTGTTACTTATACAGGCAATACATCTGGAATTGAAACGATTTCGGCCAGTGCCCTAAACGATGAGAGTGAATTCACCTTGGCGGTTCAAGCGGATAACTTTAGTTTCACCAGTGTGCCTACTGAAGAAGTTAACCTGAACGATGCTCAGTCCCTTGGGTTAACGTGGTTATCAAACAACATTGCGGTATCGGGTGCTCAAGTAACGTTGACCACCTCAAGAGGGGCCATAGCCACGCGTACTAAAAATACTGATAGTGATGGCTTAGTGAGTTTCTCTATCTCATCTGATAATGCGGGGTTTGCAACGGTTTCAGCGACGGGCACGGACAGTGACGGCAATCAAGTGACGGCGCGCACTCAAATAGAATTCGCTGCGACGGTAGCGGATAACATCATAGTGGATGCCACACCTGACTCTATCGGCCCCACAGGTGAAATTAGTACCATTAGCGCAGTGGTGCGCGATGCTCGAGGCAATTTGGTCAAAGGCAAAACCATTAATTTTTTACTGGATGATGTGAGCGGTGGGCAAATTTCACCGAATCAAGCCACAACGGATAGAAGCGGCATTGCGAAAACGGTGTATACCTCAAATGCATTAAGCACATTTGAAGGGGTGAAGGTGTACGGCACAGTAGATGATACCCAAAGCGTGTCGGCCTTCACTTTGTTAACGGTGGGTGACAAGCCGTTCGATATCGTCTTTGGTACGGGCAATACCATTCAATCGCCCACTGAATCATCATACACAAAAGAGTTCTCAGCGTTTGTAACCGACCCTGATTCTAACCCGGTGGAAAATGCCAACATTACCTTTTCAGCGCCGCCGAAGTCTTTCAAACAAGGGGGAACGTATGAGAAAGGATTCTGGACGTTTAATACCACTACTAACATTTGGAATAAAAATGTTACGGCGGTGTGTGATAACGAAGATGTTAACGGAAATGGTATTCTTGACGAAGGTGAAGATATAAACGCTGATGAACAATTAACACCTGGCAACGTTGTAGCAGTTCAATCTCAGGGGACGACAGATGAAAATGGCCAGGTAGTATTTACCCTTAGTTACCCAAAAGCGTTTGGAGCATGGACAACCGTATCCATTACCGCTAACGGTGAATCTCAAGGCAGCGAGTCATCTGAGCAACATGATTATGGCTTAGGCGTAGCAGCGGACGATTTAACAGACTCAGCGTCAGCACCTCCCGCAAATCCTTATGGTGAGTCAGCCAACTGCAACGACATTTTATAAACAGAACATTTCAAACTAGAAAGCCCTATATCACAACCGTGATATAGGGCTTTTTTTATGCTCTCTTTAATGGATTTAAACAACCTAAACAGCTTTAAATTCCCAAAAAATAAGACAACGCTTTAGACTTTTTGGAACGGATAAACCGACCCGAGTTTCAATAACTGGGTGAGTTCGTCAAGGGCTGTACGAGACTCATTGAGCAAGGCGACATCACGCAAATCATCTACCGATAGACGGTCACGGTAATGTTTATCAACCCAATTATTTAAGCGTTCGAACTGGGCATCATTCATCATAGTGCTTTGATTTACTGCGGCCAATTCAGTCTCGTTCATGGCTACGCGTAACCTCAGACAGGCAGGCCCACCGCCGTTTCGCATGCTTTGTTTTACATCGTAGTAGCGAATGTGTTTTATCGGCGTATTTAGGCTAACCAGCTCATTTAGATAAGCTGAAACCGCAGGATTCTCTTCGCAATCGGTAGGGGCGATGATCGCCATCTCGCCGTTCGCCAGTGTCACCAGTTGGGTATTAAACAAGTAGCTTTTTATGGCATCTTGTAAACTTACTTGCTCTGTCATTACCTTGATAAAGTGTAAATCGCCCGCACCGTATTTTTGCTTGATTTCAGCGAATGCTTTATCCGTATCCAGAAAAGCCTGCTCGTGATAGAAGAGCACATTTTGGTTCCCCACAGAAATCACGTCATTATGAAAAACACCTTGGTCGATTAAATCTGGGTTTTGCTGAATAAACACGACGTTGTCGTCACTTAGTCCATGTAAGCGGGCAACGGCTTGACTGGCTTCAAATGTTTGACGAGCAGGGAATTTCACCGGTGCTGGTTTGCTTTTATCAAAGGCATAACGCCCATATACGAATAACTCGACACCCCTTTCGCCGTACTCACGACACAAGCGCGTATGGTTTGCTGCGCCCTCATCACCAAAATGCTCATTGTCGGGCAAATGATTGTGGTGACTGAAATACTGCTGATTAGCAAATGTGGCTTTGAGAATATTGCCAGTGACTTGGGGCTCCAAGGAGCGGTGATATTTATTGGTCAGATTCGCAGGAGTAAAATGGACCTTACCATCGGCGGTATCCGCACTAGGTGAAACCGTAGCGGCGTTGGCTGTCCACATGCTAGATGCTGAACAACAGGCTTGAAATATAGCAGGGGCTTGCTTAGCAGCTTGCTGCAAAACATTGGCGTCAGAGCCGGAAAAGCCTAAACGACGTAACGCATCCACGTCAGGACGCGCCTGAGGAGCCAACACGCCCTGAATCATACCAAGGTCAGCTAGGGCTTTCATTTTCTTCAAGCCCTGCTTAGCGGCTTGTTTAGGGCTACTCTGTGCACTCGCATTATTTAGCGAGGCAACGTTACCGTATGATAAACCAGCATAGTTGTGGGTTGGTCCAACGAGTCCATCAAAATTCACTTCAAACTGCTTCATTCTATCCTCATGTGCGCATCAGTATTCGCTAAACTAAAAGCGAAAAAGTTGACCTTGAAAATGACCATTCCATCTTCATCTAGGTGTGTCATGGTCGGCATTATACTGGTTTTAAAGTCGCTGCCAATCGAGGTGATTAATTTATGAACAGTGAATCGTGCTTACGTATGACGATTATCGGATAAGTATGAAGAAGAACTTGTTTTCTATTCACTTTGTCGATATATGTTAAAAAGCATTTTATAGAGGTGAACGAACAATTCTTCTACGGTTCATCTAAAAACCCTAATAAATACAAAGGTTAAGACTAATTATATGGCAAAGTCTCTGGTCATTGTCGAATCACCGGCAAAGGCGAAAACAATTAATAAATATCTCGGAAAAGATTTTATTGTTAAATCTAGTGTAGGCCACGTTCGAGACCTTCCAACGAAAGCTTTAGGCAAAGTTCCGCCTAAAAAACCGGCAAAAGAGCTAAAATTATTATCGGAAAAAAAGCGTGAATCGTATTTACGCGAGCATGAATATCGCAAATTAGTTGATCGTATGGGCGTCGATCCGAAAAACGATTGGGAAGCCCATTACGAGGTCCTTAACGGTAAAGAAAAAGTCGTTAACGAACTTAAAAAGTTAGCCAAAAATGCTGACACTATCTATCTCGCAACGGATTTGGATAGAGAAGGGGAAGCCATCGCTTGGCATCTACAAGAATTGATCGATGATCCCTCAAAAGATTATCAGCGTGTGGTGTTTAACGAAATCACCAAAAACGCCATTCAAGAAGCCTTCTCTGAACCTGGGAAAGTCAACGTTGAGCGGGTTAATGCACAGCAAGCTCGTCGATTCCTCGACCGTATTGTGGGCTTCATGGTGTCGCCATTATTATGGAAAAAGGTCGCTCGAGGCTTATCCGCTGGTCGTGTTCAATCTGTTGCTGTACGTCTTGTCGTTGAGCGTGAACGTGAAATTAAAGCCTTTGTACCCGAAGAGTTTTGGGACGTGCACGCGGACCTAGTCACGGCAAAACAAAGTGACCTGCGTATGCAAGTTGCTAAATACAATGACAAAGCATTTAAGCCGGTCAATAAAGCGCAAACAGATGCGGCATTATCCGATTTAGAAGGGGCTGATTACAAGGTTGTGAGTCGTGATTCAAAACCGACTCAATCTCGTCCATCAGCACCTTTTATAACCTCAACTTTGCAACAAGCCGCCAGCACGCGCTTAGGCTTTGGTGTAAAGAAGACCATGATGATGGCTCAACGCTTGTATGAAGCGGGTCACATCACGTATATGCGTACCGACTCAACCAATTTGAGCAAAGAAGCGGTCGATGCCTGTCGTGATTACATCGGCGAGAATTTTGGTGATAAATACTTACCAGAAAATGCCCTAAAGTACGGTAGCAAAGAAGGTGCTCAAGAAGCTCACGAGGCTATCCGCCCGTCAAATGTGCTGCTTAAATCAGAGTCTTTATCTGAAATGGAACGTGACGCGCAGCGCTTATACGAGCTTATTTGGCGTCAGTTTGTTGCTTGTCAAATGACACCTGCAAAATACGATGCGAGCACCATTCGCGTATCAGCTAATGGTTATGAGTTGACCGCAAAAGGTCGCGTGTTGAAGTTCGACGGTTGGACTAAAGTACAAAACCCTCAGCGTAAAAAAGGCGAAGAAGACTTCTTGTTGCCGGATGTAAAAGAAGGCGAAAGTCTTAATCTTAAACAACTTGATCCGAAGCAGCATTTTACTAAACCTGTGGCTCGTTTTAATGAAGCATCCTTGGTAAAAGAACTGGAAAAACGCGGTATTGGTCGCCCATCAACCTACGCTAGTATCATTTCTACCATCCAAGATCGCGGTTATGTGCGGCTTGAGAGTAAGCGTTTCTATGCTGAAAAAATGGGTGAAATAGTCAACGATCGCTTGCTGGAGAATTTTGATAATCTGCTGAGTTTTGATTTCACCGCCAAGATGGAACAAGAGCTAGATGAAATTGCCAACGGCAAAGTCTCGTGGAAAGACGTACTCAATGATTTTTACGGTGATTTTGAACAGAAGCTGCACCTAGCGGAAAAAGATCCCGAAGACGGCGGTATGCGCTTAAACCAAGCGGTACCAACAGATATTGCCTGCCCCAAATGTGGTCGCCCAATGAACGTGCGTACCGCCAGTACCGGTGTGTTTTTAGGTTGCTCTGGTTATAACTTACCACCGAAAGAGCGCTGCACTGGAACCATGAACCTCACCTCTGGTGACGAAGTTATCAAGGTAGATGACGAAGAAGAGCTTGAGACTGAGTTACTGAGAGCGAAACGACGTTGTCCGATTTGTGCTACCGCCATGGACAGCTACTTGGTGGATGAAACTCGTAAACTGCATGTGTGTGGTAATACGCCTACGTGCCCTGGTATCGAAGTTGAAGAAGGCACGTTCAAAATAAAAGGTTATGACGGCCCCATTATCGAGTGCGACAAATGTGGTTCAAACATGGAGCTTAAAAACGGCCGCTTCGGAAAGTACTTTGGTTGCACTAACGAAGAATGTAAGAACACCCGTAAGTTACTGCGAAACGGTGAAGCTGCGCCGCCTAAAGAAGACCCAGTGGATTTGCCTGAATTAGAGTGTACTAAATCAGATGCGCATTTTGTATTGCGTGACGGTGCCTCGGGTATATTCATGGCAGCGCATAATTTCCCTAAATCACGGGAAACTCGCGCGCCGCTTGTGGCTGAATTAGCGCGCTTTAGGGATCGCATTTCACCTAAGTTTTATTATTTGGCGGATGCGCCGGCTAAAGATCCTGACGGTAACGACACGCTCGTGCGCTACAGTCGTAAAACCAAGCAACAATATGTTATGAGTGAAAACGAAGAGGGCAAAGCCACTGGCTGGTCCGCTTGGTACACAGATAACAAATGGACGGTAGAAGATAAGCGTAAAAAAGCAAAATAGCGCTTTTGAAACCCAGTCCTCATTACTTATAATAAAGTATTGATTACCCATAATAAAAAGCCGGTAACTTATCTTGCCGGCTTTATGCATTCTACAAAACCAATAGGCACGAGTATGGCATTGTCACTCCAAGAACAACTTTTACAAGCAGGCCTCGCTGACAAGAAAAAAGCGAAGCAAGTGCGCCAGCAAAAGCACAAACAAGCAAAAGAGAAAAAGAATCACAATGTTCAACAAACCAACGAAAGTAAAATTGCCGCTGAAAAAGCCGCCGAGCAAAAGAAAGCCCGTGATAGAGAGTTGAACCAAAAGGCCAAAGCTGAAGCAGAGAAAAAAGCGGTTCAAGCACAAATTGTGCAGATGATTAACGTCAACAAACAATCGCGTAAAGTGGGCGATATTGCATGTAACTTCAGTGATAATAATGTAATAAAGCGTATTTATGTTGATAAAAACATCCATACCCAAATTACTCAAGGCCAGCTTGCGATCGTTAAACTCAATGACGTGTATGAACTTATTCCTATGCCGGTGGCAGATAAAATTGCTGAACGAGATGAAAGTTACGTACTGTATCGCGCCGATATTCTGCCAGAAGAAAAAGCCAAGAACAGTGAAGATGAAGACTGGTACGCCGACTACGAAATTCCAGATGATTTGAGTTGGTAACTGGGGGAATGCCAAATAGTGCTATCTGTGGATAGCGCTTTTTGATGAATGTGTGGCATGTCTGCGCCACAGCAACTTAGTTAAGGTGACGGTACTTCACTTTACGGTATTTGAGGTGACGTTATGTAAAGTGCTGCGCAGGGAGTCCGTCGCTGGTTTTACTTTGCAGTTACTAATTACTTCCTATGATAGTACCAGTCTAGAAGTCTTTCTCGTCACGGGTTTTTACCAGCATAATTTTAAAGCCATTAAATTGCTTACCCATAATGTTTTTCATGGCGAAAATACCAAAAAAGATTCCAAGAGCGGCTCCGAACCCTTGAATATAAGGGGTAAAAGGCTCGATAGATAAGCCAAGAAAGGCCAGCGCGAAGCCGATAGTAAAACCGAAAAATACAGCGGTGGGTACCGTCCAAATCAAAAAACGCCAAGCCCAGCTCCACCAAATGCGCGCTGCTTGAACCCAAGTTACTTTTATTTCTTCCATGAGCCACCTTTGACGTTAAGAGTGTGTTGGCTAAACCCTATAAGTGCACAGTTTACAGCCGTCTATCGAAAACGGCTAAACGTAATAGCTAGCTGAGCTGAAACATAATCAATTAAACTGCTTACTTGAAAAATCTATCAATCATCGCCAACGCAGATTGGTTATAGCCCACGCGAGGCTCAAGCGGCGCGTCTTTGGGGCGAATACCGAGTTTTATACCGACAATCGAGTCATGGGTTAATGCCTCTCCACAGGCCGCTAATGAGCGATGGATTTCTTCTTCTGTCAACAATGAATGCTCAGCGCCAAAATCAACAGTTGAGTTTTTCGCTGCAGGCATGTGCGTGTCTTTCCAAATGCCATAAGGTGAATCTTGGTCTGTAACACCGGAGAACATCAAGCCTTTGAGCAAATCGTGAGCCTTAACGTGTTCAATATGCGCTAACACGCCTTCAGTGCTCATGCTTTCAATGGCTGAACGCCCCCAGTTGATGAGTAGCCCTAGGTTGGCATTGTTTGCTGCATTAAGTTCATTTATGACCGCTATTTCATCGTCAAGTGACAAGAAGCCTTTAGCGTGGTCGTGCTCAGGTACAAGTGCGTCGCAGTGTTCAATGACAATATCGGCGCCGTGCCAATCCCAGCTGAGCATGGTTTCTAATGAAGCCTGCAAAGATTTCGCCGAGCCCTCAGCTTTGCTTCGATCTGGAGCCGTTTGTATTTCAATGGCTTTAACAGCCTTGCGGCCAAGGCCTTTATTTAACTTGCCAATGGCATCGCAGGCTCTTTGCATAAAGGCGAGGGCGTCTTGGCGACCAGCTTTATCATCTGATGCGATGCCAAAGTGTGGGTTTTTACCCAATGCACCCATGATGCCCGGCACGCAGGTAAATACAAATTGCCAATCAGGACTCACGTTAGCGATAAACCAATCGTCATCATGGGGATGTAACGAGCCGGTGAAGGGGTGCTCTAAACCTTGCACATTTTTAAGAGCCTTTAGCTTAGTAAAATAAGCGTGTTCAGCTTCAGCGTCCCACTGTTCCCACGCAGGGGAGGTGGCGTAGGAGCCGACAAAATAATTCATGTGAATTCCTTTTTGAAAAGTGAAGGGAAACAGGTGTTTATCCAACTTTAGCATGAAGGAAGATGCTTGCGAATAGCCACATACGCGCGCTAAGTGTAAAGATACTTCGCTGAGATAAGGAGCTTGTATTAAACACAGTGTTGAGGGCGTCTTGCAGTATCAATGAGCAGGGTGTGGCTGATTCAAGACTAAGGACGTTGTCTCTGTCACAATTGGCTCAAGGTTTGCACTATTTTCAGTATTAGGTATGCGTATAAGCGTTAGCAGCTCTGCCAATTTATCACGGCGTGCTAACGGTAAAATACCACTTTGTTTTATTTGGGCAAATCTAGGAATCAACGCAATGCAAATCCAACAATCAAAGACCACTTTGTTTGACTACCTTAACAACGCTAGTGACGCAGATGCCGCATTACAAGGTGTGGTAGATGCCCAGAAAAATAATATTTCTGCTGGATTGTCTGATGTGCAAAGTAATTTAGCAAACGGAAACATTGATGACGCGTTAGCGCGTTTAAAATCAGGTGAGAACGGCATTAATCTACAAACGCTAGATAACATGCTTAGCTTCAACATGCGCGGGGTCACTGAAGATCTCACAGATACAGCGAAAAGTTTAGGTCTTACTTTTGATGTTAAGCTCACCCAAGAAGAGGGGGCATGGGTCGTTAGCAGCGAACATGACCCTGAACACAAAGGCCTCGCTCAGCTCCAACAATACCTCGATAGAAACCCCAGGCTGCAAAGTAAGCTAGATGATTTAAATTCGTTGTCAGAATTTTACGAACTTGGACAGTCTCAGGAATATGCAAAACAACTACAAGAAGCCGACGTGCATGAAGACGACGTAGTCACGTACTTAACACAAAGCCGAGATTACTTGTTTTCACTGGACAGTTTTTATTTATCGGATGCGGGGCTCTCTTTAGCCTCTCGCGGGGAGTCAGATGGCTTGTTTGAGCAGGTGAAAAAAACATTGGGGTTAAGTGAAGAGGAGGATTAATGCGTTGTCAGACTGCAACTTATTGTATCTCATTAGGCAATTCGTAGGCGGCGGTTATTTGCCACAGGGGCAGTGATATATTCTGTTAATTGCCGCTTTAAAAGCATGAGCGTAACAAATACAGATCTTAAACAGCTAACTTACACTCAGCAGGTATAGCGAATGTCTTGCCTTTAGAGCGTGTTTTTTACTAAGATCCCCCGCTCAAATTTAAATATTCTATTTTTTAATGCGCCTACATTCTTTTTTTTACGAGCTTAGACATCTACTTGGCATTTCTGCTAATACCACCAGTCACAATGAAAAAATCATATCCGCCTTAGGGGGTACTTTAGGGATCGCTGGGATAATGTGGGTCATGCATTTTGTAGTGCAAGCACAACTGTTAACAATGCATAGTAGTATTATGATCATCGCTTCGATGGGGGCAAGCGCCGTCTTGCTATTTGCTGTGCCTCACGGGGCGCTTTCGCAGCCGTGGGCTGTTATCGGTGGGCACCTCATTTCAGCTGTGCTGGCGATAACCAGCGTAAAGTTTCTAGGGCATGGGTCTTGGGTTGCCGCTTTTGCTGTGGGCGGCGCAATAGGAGCTATGTATTACTTACGTTGCATTCATCCCCCTGGCGGAGCAACTGCGCTTACAATCGTGGTTGGCGGGGCAGACATCAACGCCTTGGGGTATGATTTTTTATGGTTGCCATTGGGGCTGAACCTAATCGTCATTATGCTTATTACATTGGCGTTTAATGGTTTATTTGATTGGCGACGTTATCCGGTGCACCTTTCTCACAAGCTAAAAAGAGGCGCTAGTACCCCATCGGCCGAGCGGGAGCATGAATTAACCCAAGAAGATTTTGCCGCTGCTATGCAAGAGTTAGATTCATACGTGGATATCACCCCAGATGGCTTGACGGACTTATTGGAGTTAGCCAAAAAGCATGCTGAAAAAAATACCACGCATCCATCCCGTATTATCGCGGGGCGTATATACAGTAATGGCAAATTGGGCCGATTGTGGAGTATTCGCCAGGTCGTTGATGCAGCACCGGCAAACACTCATGCCAGTAAAGACAAGGTAATATACAAAGTGTTAGCTGGTGATGGTGGTTATGAGACACATATGTGTTTACGCCGCGAGTTTCACACATGGGCGCGTTTTGAAGTGGAAAAACATAATCAGCAATGGGTGAAAGTAGAGGAATAAGCACCCCGTTATCCATCGAGTAACAGCAGTCAGCTTCATAAAAGTGTATTACTACTGACTGCGCTTTTATTTCATCTAATTTTATATATATAGGCGCCAAGTGAGTGTGATATACAATTGCACTTTCGAGGCACAAAACGCTGTAATTTAACGCAACCCTCGCTCGGTCGTTAGGTACGTCGCAAAGCTGCCCAACCAGTGACTGCCCATATAGTGCATATCGTGGATCACCGAATTTATGCCGGCTTGATGATGCTTCTGAGCTGCACTTTGGATAGCGGCTACTCGTTTATCGTCTGCTGGCAGCGCCGATGCAATTCCCTCTAGCATCCACGCTCGGCTCAGGTTTAGGCCATCCAGATGGGCGAGTTTACCGTCACTTTTATCTGTGACAGTGGCTACGCTCATCCAGTGGCTGTCTCCATTTTTGGGGATCGACGGCAAAAATGATGTTAACCAAGTCGCATATTCGCTGGGCGGTAAAATGCGGCGCATTAAATCGGCCTCCGCAATGCAGGGTGATAAGAAATCTTGGCCCGATGGTTCATATGCTAATGGGCAATTAACATCATTGGCGTATAAACGGCTTACGGTGCTTTTAAGCAGTTGATTAAAGGCGCTATTGTTCGCTGTTTCACTCCAGTCTAACATTAGACCAAAGGCAAACGCGGTTTGGCTGTGCTCGCCCACACGGATCGGAAATGACAATTTGGGTAGCCAGTCGCTGACGTTCGCGACGATTTTATCTTCCAGTGGCCCAAGCGTTGCTAGCCATTTTTTCGCTTGCGGGTCGTCCCACTCACGTAATTCAGTGGTTAGCTGTAAGAACCACGCCAAGCCATAAGGGCGCTCAAAACTGGTGCCTGTGCCTTCACGATTAAAATAAGCCAGCTCACCCTGAATATTGGCTTGGCTAAAGCTTTGACTCAAACTTGTCATTATATCCTGATAATGCGCTGAGTCTGGGTACTGACTGGCAATACGTGTCAGCAACCAATGGCCATGTACAGATGAATGCCAATCGAAACACCCGTAAAAAGCAGGGTACAACGCTTTGGGCGTTTTGACGTCGTCTTTGCTCGTCATCATGTGCTTTATGATGTTGGGGTATTCTTTGTGCACACATTCAAGGGCAAGTTCGGCAAAACGATCGGTCACTTGGTCTTCGCTCGGTGCTATTATTTGGTCATTTTGCGCTGCGAAGGCGATGACGCAGTACATCGCAATGGACAAACTCATGGCTTTGATTTTCATGAAAAATCTTATTTTTTGGAATCGTTAAACGTAGAATACTCGCTGCGTATGGGCGTTGCAACACGTGGTCAATCTGCAGCGCTGGTACTGGCAAAAAGAATGAATCAATGAACGAGCGAATACTCGGGTACTTGACCCATCCTGCAAAGAGCAGCAATGCACTATAAATACGATGATGAACCTATAAGCCGCTTCAGCGTATAAACGCTAACTCTCACAGCTGCGCATAGTTTCCGATTAGCAAATATGCATTCACAACTTGCGTCAAAACAGTAAAGCTGGTTAAAATACTGTATAAACCACTGTATGAAAATATTGGCCTGTTGAAATAGGCGATAAGCAATAGATAATAGAAAGTGAGCGCGTCACCGATGAATCTTTTTAAAATTAATGAAAATGACTGTTGGCAATCGGTAAACGATGGCGTAATGGGTGGCGTATCAAAGTCACAGTTATCCCATGTTGACAAACTCGCTGTGTTCAGCGGGCATGTTTCACTTGAGAACAATGGTGGTTTTGCCTCCGTAAATCGGCGAGTATTTGTATCAAACGTGCCTCACGAAACTCAGGTGTCGATTCGAGTTATGGGTGATGGCAAGCGCTATCAGTTTCGATTGAAAGCAGGTATTGAAAAAGGCGCGCCATCTTATGGTGTCGGGTTCACCACTGAAGCGAATGAATGGCAAACGTTCCGCTTTAAATTGAGTGAGTTTAAGGCAACGTTGCGCGGCAAAAAAGTGCTTGAGGCCCCACCACTGAATTGGTTAGATGTGAAACAGCTGGGCTTTTTGATTAGCGATCGCCAAGAGGGTGACTTTTGTTTATTGATTGACAGTATCACTCTACATGAACGATAAGACTGCCAGTGCCAGAACCCGTATACCTCAGTAGAACGTAACCTATATGCAAAGCCCCGTGAAATCAGGTCTAATATTGCCTGAGAAATACTACCTTGATCATTTTAACGAGTTCCTCGCTTATACGCAGACCCATTGCGCGGCATTATTATTGCCAGCACATCACGATTTTATTCAGCGCTTTGAGCAATTAGCGCACAACACCCAATGCATGTTTGTGCGCGTGGTAAATCGAAAAGGCCTGTTCATCGCCTGCAGTACCTTAACCTACGGGGAAATTGAAGACTGCCAACGGGAGCTAGCGATACTCACTGACTGTGGCGTGTTACGTTCGGTTGTTACCAGCGATGTCAGTCCCTTTCTCGATACGCTGAACAAGGCGCAATTGATCGAATTATTAAGCTCGCAACAGGTAACGTTTAAAAAAAGTGCTGCCAAAGCCGTTTTATTAACGCTAGCCCGTACGCTTAGCGCTGAGGCAATCACCCAACATACCTTATGCGACGATTTCAAAGTAAAAACATTCGTTGATGAGTGGCAATACTTACTGTTTTTATTTTTTGGCAATCTCAACAGCGCGCTAGACAAGTTCTCCATGCGGGACTTGGGCGTCCTCAAAACGCGCAATAAATCTAAGCAGCAAGGCCCTCGCTTTGATGGTATTGAAGAAGCCCAAAGTGCCTTCTATTTTGCTCAGCAAAAACAGCGTTTGGGATCTCTGTGCCCCGAAGGACTGACTGAATTTGCGCAACAGCAAGAATTACAACAAACGCCCGTAGGGATTACAGCCAATGAATATGCTGCACACTTTTGGTACGAGCTGGGCTGCGCCCTACTAGCCATTGATAGTGAGAACGCTAAAACACAAGCGCTGGCATTTTGGCGTTTATCTTCACACCAAAAAGCACAAGAGCGCTTGATCAGGGAAACCTATAAATTTGATAAAGAGCGCGCCAAGTTGGCCCTTGAAGCGATACTTGATGCACCGAAAGACGACGAACTAAGTTTGTTCGCGTTTGACTTTTACCAACGTAAGTTCAATCAAGCAAAGTTAAGCGTGCGTACCCAGCGTTTACGTGAGCACAGTCACAAACTTTACATTGATGAAGTGTACAAAGATCGCGTGGAATTAGGCGTAAAACGCTACTACGAGGGGCAAAATCTATGCGTGGATAATGCTGCGCATGGGGGTAAACAGCAATGCGCGCTTCAGGCTGAATCTCTTGATCAAACCCCAGCCCAATTGCCCGCAAATATTTTCGCCTATAGAACCGAAAATCGCTTATTCAGGGCACTATTTGGTTTAACGTTTTGGCATGAATTGTTTAACGAGGCCGAGCGCGCAACGGGCTCAGAGTTTGACCGCAGACCACGCCTGATAAAAGAAAACTGTCTGTACGATGAGTTAGGTGCTCAGGTGGAAGCGCGCTTAGTGCTGTTCACTCAATGTCAATCTCAACCCCAGCCCCAGCCCCAACACAAGCACCAGATAAACAGCGTATCCAGCCATGCCATGGCATACCTAACGCAAGTTGCAAGTCGATACTATGGCCAGCCTAATGGTATATTTCGTTGGCACCCCAAGATGCTTGAGATCATTGGCGTATTCTTACGACATGTAAACGGGCAATGGGTAGCGGACCACTTAAGAGCAATGGCGAAAAACTACCAAGGGTTAAAAGATGGTTACCCAGATTTAATGGTGATTGAAAATCAGCAACTGCGCTTTGAAGAGGTGAAAGCGCCGGGGGATCAACTTCGCGCCAATCAGCTGGTGAGTATCGACGCATTGCAAAATGCCGGGTTTAACGTCGGGGTGTGTCAAGTAGAGTGGCGTTACAACCCCCAACAACCCTATGTCGTGGTTGACGTTGAAACGACAGGAGGATGCAAGCCGGGGCATCGCATTACTGAAATCGGCGCGGTTAAAGTGATTGACTCCAGGGTGGTCGACAGCTGGAGTAGCCTTATCAACCCTGAAAGACGGGTGCCGCATTTTATTACCCGTTTGACGGGGATCAGTAATGATATGGTCGAAGACGCGCCACTTTTTTGCGAAGTTATAGATGATTTAGAGGCGTTTATGCAAGACTGTATTTTTGTGGCTCACAACGTGAATTTCGACTATGGCTTTTTTAAGTTGGAATACGGGCGATTAGAAAGAGCGTTCTCTATGCCCAAGCTATGCACAGTGCGCGAAATGCGTAAGTATTTTCCTGGCTCACCATCTTATTCGTTGGGTAAATTAAGCAAAGAATACGGATTGTCTCTTGATAATCATCACCGAGCCTTATGTGATGCTCAAGCTGCTGCTGAGCTACTGATCATGGTGAACGAGAAAAAACACACAGTATAACGCTTGCCTGCGTGTGCTGGTCCGTGAGCTTTCTTGGTAACGGGTAAGTATGGCGCGTTGAGTTTGAGGAATAGCAGAACGCCCGCTGCTTAAGTAGGTTGCGCGCCCAGTAGTGGTAAGTGTTTTACCTTGTGATAGGTCATCGCGATTAACAAGCACTGGTTTAATGGGGTGTCATAAATGCTTTTGGTTAAAGGAAGACTAAGTGCGCGATTGCCCTGATAAGTAAAACTGTTTGGATACACCTCTTTGAATGTGTCTATTAGCCGAGTTTGGCAGTGAAAATAAACGTTGAAGAGCTCTGGTGTTTTGTCTTTCCAATCGATGCGGATAGGGCTGCCACCTTTTACTGAAAAACTTGGCTCGCCCCATTTTAGCGACTCTTCCACTTTACCTAAGTTATGCACCTTAGCAATATCCCGTATTTCACTTCGAATAGCGCTGAACTGCGCTCTGGCGATTTTAGGATACTTATCAGAAATGACGATGGTCATAATGTAGGGTTTCTCCACTCTGCTTAACGTTGGCCGATAGAACCAAGTCCCGTTGACATTCAACGCCAGATGACAGGGGTTACAAATTACATTATGTCACGCTGGATCACGCTAGGCGACCCAATAGCTTGGTATAAGCTCGGCGTATTTATCTCAGTGGCAAACTAGTCTTGCCTTATTCTAGGGGGCAGTAGGTGGTTGAAATTGTCTACTTGCTGTCTATCTGCTGATAATGGGTATCTAACCAAGCATCTAAGGTATCCTCCTGCGGCAGCATCAAGGGACTTGACGTGCTGTGAATATTCGCCAGTTTAGGGTGTGAGGCCAGGGTGACAATTGAACAGCCAAGGCTGACCTCAGCGCTTTGTTTGTTGATATATTTTTGTATAAGCCCCCAAACGCGATAGCGCCTTTGTGCGCAATAACGTCATGTAGTGCTTAGGTATGTTTTTATTACCTCGCTGTTCGAATTCAGTTTCTCCAAACCCTTTGGCAACGATGATGCAACGGGCCGTCCTAAAAGGTTGGTACCCAGCTGTTCGGGGTATATTTAGCTTATCGTAGCGGGGATTAAAACTGGTAAATTTGGAGGGTTTGAAGCCGGTGTCTCTCGGTTCAAGTAACAGCCACCACGTTGCTTTTTGAAACAAACGCTGACCCTCAAGCTCGCGGATGATTTACGCGTCGCTTGCAGCGCGAATAAACCGATTGGGCGCTAACGGCGTCATCGTTAAATCGATACCTAGGGTGACGCATAAGCCTTGAACGAACTCATTGTCTATCACATTAAGCCTTCCACACATGTTGCATCCTAATTGCACCCTAAAAATTAATTAAAGTTATTTGAATTCGACATATACTGTATATAATAACAGTATATGTTGAAATTTATTCCTATTAAAGCCTCTGCCGGTATTGTTGGGTTCGAATCCCCTGCAACAGAATATACCCAGCTAAGCCTAGATTTAGACCAACTCTTGATTGACCATCCATCTGCGACCTATATCGGTATCGCACAGGGGGAGTCGATGACCGGAGACGGTATTTTTTCCGGCGACTTACTGATTGTCGACCGTGCCCAAGATATTAAAGATCGAGACGTGGTGGTCGCCAACCTCAATGGTGTATTTGTGTGTAAAAAGATTGATAAAGTGCAGCGTTGTCTACTGTCATCCAGTAATCGATTTCCCCCCTATTTTTTACAAGAAGGCGATGATTTCCAAATAGAGGGTGTGGTGACACGCTCGATCCGCCTGCATCGACCTTTTAAAAAGCCAATCTAATGTTCGCTCTATGTGATGCCAACAGCATGTACGCGAGTTGCGAAAAAGTGTTTGATCCAAGTATTCGCAATAAGCCAGTGGTGGTGTTGACCAACAACGATGGCTGTATTTGTGCAGCGTGTGGCATTGCCAAACGAATGGGTGTCGGGAAGAAGTTCGTACCTTATTTTCAGGTCAAAAAAGAGCTAGAAGCGGCAGGTGCCGTTATTCGCTCAAGTAATTACGAGCTTTATGCCGACCTGAGTCAACGCATGATGGATACATGCGCGCGCTTTGCCCCTGACATCAATGTGTACTCTATCGATGAATGCTTTTTATATTATGGTAAAGACGCAACTGCGCCCCAAGACGGTTGGAGTAATCATGCTAGCAGTATTCGAAAAACCGTGTGGCGGGAAGTGAGGTTGCCTATCTGTGTTGGCATAGGGCCGACGCCTACATTGGCTAAAGTGGCCAATCACGCGGCTAAAAATGTGAGTGGCTTTATCGGCGTGGCAGTGCTGGACAATGAAGATGCGCGTAAGCATGTGCTGAAGCAACTGGCTGTGACTGACGTGTGGGGCATAGGAAAACGTTTAGGAGTTAAATTGAATGCGCTGGGGATCCACACAGCGTGGGAGCTTGCAAACCGTGACCCGTCGCACATCAGAAAGGCGTTTTCGATTATTGTGGAAAACACGGTGCGAGAGCTAAATGGCGAGATTCGTCACTGCTGGGAAACCGTAAGAGCGGCCAAGAAAGAAATATACAGTACGCGCAGTTTTGGCAGTCGCGTGACTGATTATGATGAATTGCGAGCGGCGCTTGCTGGTCATGCTGAAACTGTAAGTGTGAAACTGCGTAAACAAAAAAGCGTGACCAGCAGTATGACGCTTTTTGCCACTAATTCTCCCCATGATAATGGCGGGTATGTGCGGCGCTCTTTCTTTCATCGCTTCACTGTGCCCACAAATGACACGCGTAATATACTTCATGCGGTTGACAGTGCAATGTCTCAGCTTTTTCAACCAGGTGTACATTATTACAAATGTGGTGTCGGGTTGATGGACTTACATGAGCAGGATTTATATCAATATGATTTATTCAACCCGTCGAATGACAACTCAAGGTTGATGGCATGTATGGACAATATTAACTCGCGCTACGGACGTTCAACCGTGCAAATGGCGGCCAAAGGCTTTGAGCAACGTTTTTCTATGAAGCGGGCGTTTTTGTCCCCTCAGTACACGACGCAGTGGCGAGATATACCAAAAATTAAGTGCTAGTGCTTAATGGCGTTGAAAAAAAGCAATAGCAGGGATCATTTGAAGTACTAAACAGACAACCTGTGATCACATAAAATAGGTAGTCAGAGCTCGCGCTTAAAGAACATTATCGAACGCTATAACCTTCAATTAGTACTTTTTCTGCCGCGGCGCCGAAGCGTCGTAAAACGCTGATATCTTCGTCAGTGAACACACGAGGCTTATCAAACAACAGACAAAATGTACCCACTTCGTAACCTTCACCTGTATGTAAAATACTACCAGCGTATGCGCGAATAAATGGAGCGCCTGTTACCAAAGGATTATTTTTAAAACGCTCATCAGCAAGGGAGTCTGGAATGATCAAGTATTCTTCCTCGGCAATGGCGTATGTACAAAATGAAATTTTTCGTGGTGTTTCTGTTACGTCCAAGCCTTGTTTTGATTTAAACCACTGACGGTCTTCAGTAATTAAGCTGATTAAACAAGATTTACTATTAAAATGATTTCTTGCCTCAAGGGTAATGGCATCAAGTAATTGGTCTTGCTCGGTGTCAATGATATTCAAGTTTTTTAACGCACTTAAGCGTTCCAGCTCATGGGGTAACCGTGGGTAATCGGGCATGTGATACTCAGTTAACGTGACGGGATTTCGATGTCGATTTTTTAGTCAAGTTGTGAAAAGGGGGAAGGGCGTATAAACGCGAGCGATATTATCATACTACCTTGGTTAAGATATAAAATAACGTAGGAATTGCTGTCATATCTGCAGTTAAATGTGGTGCGATAACGCTGCCATTTGCTCGTTACCGACAGGGGAGAATGTGCGCATCAGGGCGAACACGTGCGGATGTTCGCCTGATACGAGGTGGTAGTGTTTTATGGCTCTTTTTTAGTCCCTTTTAGCTAGTTAACCGGGCCCGAGTGCGGTGACGCAGCGCGAGGCAAAATGAAGTAAAAAGAAAAATGCTGAACGTGCCTGCTGCGGGTACTGAGTTAACTTGCGCTGACGCGTTTAGAGCCGCACTGTCAATGGGCATAAAGGATTGGATATTGGCTAAGGTAAAGTCAGTGGAGCCAGAGGCAATAGCGGTCAAATTAAACGTGAGTGCACTAAAGTTTGGCTGCGTAAAATCCTCAAAGTCGATAAAAGACATCGCAACACCATACGTTTGTGCGCTGACCTCAAAAATAAATGCTCCAGTATTTGCTAAGTCACCGCCCACCGAATTAGGAGCGAAAGCAAATAGATCAGTGTCAAATTCTATTTCAAAGCCCAGAGTACTGAATGGATCAAAATTTGTAGCGGATACGGTGACCGAAAGCGCCTCGCCTATGTTTAATTCAGGCGAACTGACATCTAGGGTAAGCAAGTTCGCTTGGCTGGGTAGGCTAAAACACAGTGCTAAAATTAACAGTAATTTTTTCATGAGATATATTCCTTATTCTTATTTTGTTTGGCTAGGGTGCACAGCGGGTTCGGGTGCATGCGTTCATGAGTAGTCGTGTGTCGAGTAGGTTAACCGTACCATCGCTATTCATATCAAAAGTCAGGTCGATAGATTGCCGCATTTGAATCGCAACGATTAAGCTTTGTATGTCGTTGATATCCACGTCGCCATCTAGGTCGTAATCGCCGACCAACGCAGGGCTGACGATGTTGATACGTTGCACAGCGAGGTCTTGGGTGGCGCCGTCAGTCGACTTGACGAGTACATAAAGAAAGTAAAAATCATTGGCGGGTAGTGCATCACTTGCCGCTATATTGGCAAGGGAAAACGTGACGCTGGCTGAGCCCGATTGCTGACCAATTGCATTGGCATCTTCGAGTATGATGTCTTTAACCATAGAGTAGTCTTCTCTTAGATGGCGTAAAAAGAAACGTATACCGCCTAGCTCATCACTGACAGCGTTGCCTGTACCCATATCAAAATCGACTGAAACCGCTAATGAACCGCCC
Organism: Paraglaciecola sp. QJM3NY_14; assembly: GCF_056173245.1. Classification (NCBI taxonomy): domain Bacteria; kingdom Pseudomonadati; phylum Pseudomonadota; class Gammaproteobacteria; order Alteromonadales; family Alteromonadaceae; genus Paraglaciecola; species Paraglaciecola sp. QJM3NY_14. Next base: position 2,812,606 of record NZ_CM149664.1, on the reverse strand, counting down.
ACTTCGTAGTCTTTAGTGCGATATAAATTCGGCTCGCTAAATGTCAAGGAAAGCTCACTCACCTCTTGCTCGATACGAATGGGAAACACACCAGGAATGTTATATTTATCGCCGTTGGTGCTATTAAAAACAGCAAACAAATAGTAAAAATGTCCAGCAGGTAAGGCTGCGCTGGGCGTTAAGTCTGCTAGTGAAAAGGTAGCGGTGGCAGCACCTACTTGTTGACCGATTGCTGAGGCATCTTCGATAATGATGTCATTGATGAGGCCAAAATTTGCGTCCAGTTCACGTAGGTAAAAGCGCACGCCGCCTTGCTCACTCGTCACTGTATTTCCATCGCCCGCCTGATAATGTGCTGTTACAGTAAGTTGTTGGTCTGTTTTGTAGATTGTATCGCGATATTTACGCGCATCATCCAGTGTTAACGACGGGCTTGTGTCAATATTGCCTGCTTCAACACTAACCGGGAAAGCACTTGTTGATTGAGTTTCCCCGTTACTAGAGACCACCCTAACAAATAAAAAATAGAACTCGCCATCAGGGAGGTCTGCACTGGCTTGTAAATTGGCGGGTAGGGCTAATTCGACGCTAGATGTACCACGTTGAGTATTGACCGCGTGACCATCTTGCACAATAGCAACATCAGATATTAAGCCAAAACTAGCGGTTAAATGACGCAGTCTGTATTCGACCCCGCCAAGTGCTGCCGTCACAGTATGGCCCGTACCAGCATCATACTCAGTGGTGACGTGCATAGCCTCACCTGCGGTATATACCGTACTTGCGTACATGCTTTGATCATCGAATGTGATCGACGTAGGGGAGGGCAACTCAACCTCGATGTCTACCTGAGCAATAAAGCTGCCCTCTTCAGTGGTTGCAGTGATCCTCGCTTCCCCCTGCATTAAGGCACTCACCAAACCTGTTTGCGTTACAGTAGCCACCTCGGGCGCACTGGATTGCAAAAAATAATTTTGGTTGGTGGCAAAGTACGGGGTGATAGTGGGGTTTAGTTGTAGTGTGCTTCCCACCGCGACCACAGCCGATGTGGGCTCAATAGTGATCCCCTTTACAGGGCCAGCACTGGGGCGGACATCTGATGTGAAGCTAAACACTTTAAGGTTCACGCTGGCAATATGTCCCCCATCATCGCCAAAGGTCACATCTATTTCGTTATTAGTGCGCAAAAGGTCAATGGGGACAGGAAATTCGATAACACCAAAAAAGTCGCCTCGGGTGTTCTGAATATCCCCAGAAATTTGTGCTGAAGCTGTTAAGGTTTCTCCATTAACAGCGATAGTTGGTGCGAGAGACTTGCCTAACTTGCGCCCAACAACAACGCGCAATATGCCTTCACCAAGCGCGCTTGTAGCAACCGAATTAATATTAAAGCGACTGATTTGATTGGCTGAAATGGGTTTTAAATATTCAGTGGCAAAATACTTTTTCTCTTGTGATGTTTCGTTGATGACGATGTCTGAAGGGTAATCGTATTCGATTACCATAGTCGCTTCAGCAGCAATCGTGACTTCTTGGATATCTGACGCATGACTTGTTTCATCAAGCGCGGGGGCTGCGCCTTTGAGATACAGATGCTTAGTGCGTGTTGTGGGCTGACTTGACGCAGGCGCGCCGTACTTGTGCACAACAATTTTTTCAGCTTGTTCAGTAAGATTACTGATCAGCACATATGCTTTGTCATTTTGTACGTAGCTATCAATAAGGAAATCACTGTTAGTGGAAAAGGTATCAACGCGAGTGCCTTTTACATCGGACCATAGCTGATAAAATTTGACCATTTCAGTAAATACCCAGTCTTCACCGGTTTCATTCGGTGCTTCCTTTTGTTGACGAAGTAATCGCCAATTGTAGGGCGTACCGTCTGCTGCCGTGCCCCACAACGCTTTGATGGGGACAAAGGGAATAGAGGTTAAGACGGAATCGGGACGACTGAGAAATTGCATTAACATGGGGCTAGCGGTTTTAAGAAACCACCAATCGCGTAATGCAGACCAAGGCGCATTTTCCATGGGTCTATTTCGGCCGCCATATTCTGAAATAACGTGAGGTTTGGTTTCACCTAAAGCGAGTAGCGAATATTGATCTATCATGTCTAATGTTGCTTCGAGTCGACTACCTTTAAAACGATTGTCGTCTTCAAGATCATAAAAATGGGTTGAATACACATCCATATGGCTGCCACTGGTATCAATAAATAGCTTCATTCTTTCTTCCCAGCGAGCAAACTCTCTTTGCTCAAATATAGGGAATGCCACCGTAAAGCCACCAATTTTTATATGGGTGTTGTGTTGTCGAAAAGCATCGGCAACGTCGTTATGAAAGGTAAAAATATCGATTGGCGGGATGGGCTGCTCTAATCCGAGTTCATGTGGCGCATCCGTTACCTGATAAAGAGGTTCGTTAAGCACCTCAAAGTAAACGGGCGCTAGGTGTCCCTTTGTCACGGGATCACCCGCAGAACGAAAAAACTCGTTAACATATTGTCCAAGGAAATCACCTACCGCGTCGCCACCTTTTGCTTGCCAAGCGCTTCCACCGCAACAAGGTGAAGTGTTACCTAGATAATGCGCTCTGGGTTGGCCGCCTATCATCAAGTCTCCTCGGCCATCGTATTGATGTAAAGCAGACTTGTTTTGTCCCCAATTGGTTTCGCGCTGAGCTTTACCGCGAGCGATGATATTCTGCGGATCTGCATAACCTATGTTGGCTGGGTCCTCAATGGCTTGGTTAAAATTCCAAACGGTGCCACCGTTATCTCGACCAAAATAAACGTCTAACTCTTCCATCATATACTTAAGTTTGTCTTCTTCACCCTGCCAATCATTATCGTTTAGCGTGGAATGCAGTTTTATATGGTTTTTGCGCTCAAATTCAGATTTACCTTCAACTGAATGTTTGACATTCAAATTAACAACTACCTCTGTCGTTGCGTGTATGTATGTTGGTATCGCGACCAAACTCGACGTTACAAGCAACCACGGAATGACTTTTATCATAGTGCGTTCCTATTATGTATGTGGTGGTTTTACAGGCTCAACTAACTCGCTTAAAACTGAATCGACACGTAAATTGGGTTAGTTGGGGGCAATAGATTATATTATTTGGTTAACAAAGTGTAATTAATTGTTAACAAAATGATTGGTGCTTTACTTGAAGGGTTGTCTCATACAGGCTTCTTGACCGTGATTGTTTCATTGCTATGGAGATGAATACGTATGTAGGGCGCTATGCGGGGTAAGGGATGGCAGGTATGATTTGTGACTAATTTGTTAATTTATCTGTATTGGACACTATCTTTATGCGTTTACCGTTGTCATACATGCTCTCATATTCTTTTACTCGCGCGTGGAGTGTGCCTCTTGTAGTGCTTACTAGTAGTTTATTTGCCTGTTCGCATGAGTCGGGTAAGCGAGATGAAAACGTTCAAGATAAGGGGGACGTCGCAGTGGCGAACATGACGCACGAGCACGTGAAGCCAGTGGTGTACCAAGTGTTTACCCGGTTATTTGGCAATACCAATACCACCAATAAACCATGGGGCACCATTGAAGAAAACGGCGTTGGGAAATTCAGTGATTTTACCGATGAAGCCCTGCAAGGCATAAAAGAACTTGGTGTCAGTCATATTTGGTATACGGGCGTACCCCATCACGATGTGATCACCGATTATAGCGAGTACGGTATTTCAAATGACGATCCCGATGTGGTTAAAGGCAGAGCGGGCTCGCCATATGCTGTGAAGGATTATTACACGGTTAACCCAGATTTGGCAGATGACCCAGCAAACCGGTTGGCAGAATTCGAGGCACTGATAAAGCGCACGCATAAAAACGGCATGAAAGTCATCATTGATATTGTGCCTAACCACGTGGCAAGAAATTATCAATCGCTGGCAAAACCTGATGGTATGAGTGATTTCGGTGAAAAGGATGATGTAAGTCTTGAATATGCGCGAGATAACAACTTTTATTATGTCGTTGGGCAAGATTTCATGGTGCCAAAAGCCCCTCAAGGATATCAACCTTTAGGCGGGGAAACCCACCCGTCAGCTGACGGGGAATTTAAAGAATCACCCGCAAAGTGGACGGGCAATGGTTCACGCAAAGCACAACCTGATGCCAATGATTGGTATGAAACAGTGAAAGTGAATTACGGCGTTAAGCCTGATGGAAACTATGATTTCGCTATGCTACCCGCGCAATATGCCGACAAAACGGCCGATGAACATGTGGTGTTCTGGGCAAATAAGAGTGTGCCGGACTCATGGATTAAATTTCGTGATATTACCCAGTACTGGTTGGCAAAAGGTGTAGATGGGTTTCGATATGATATGGCGGAAATGGTGCCAGTGGCGTTTTGGAGTTACCTAAATTCGCACATTAAACACACCAATCCGGAGGCATTTTTACTGGCTGAAGTGTACGATCCGACTAAGTATCGAGAGTATATTACTCTGGGAAAAATGGACTTCTTATACGATAAAGTCGGCTTTTACGACAGTTTAAAAGGGGTCATGCAAGGTCAATTACCCGCTTCTGTTATTACAAAAGCGCATTCAGAAGTAGCGGATATAGAAATGCATATGCTGCACTTTTTGGAAAATCATGATGAGCAGCGCATCGCTAGCCCTCAGTTTGCTGGCAGCAGTGAATTAGGAAAGCCGGCATTAATCGTATCAGCCTTAATAAGCCGCGCGCCGACACTCATTTATTTTGGCCAAGAAGTGGGGGAAGATGGCAGTGAAAATATGGGCTTTGGTTCAGCCTCTCGCACCACCATTTTTGATTATGCTGGCGTTCCAGCGCATCAACGCTGGATGAACCAAGGAAAATTCGACGGTGCGATGTTAGCCCCAAGCGAAAAAGCCCTCCGGGATTACTATCGCCGGGTGTTACGTATCTCAGCAAGCCAAAGCGCGATGGCGGGGCACTATGCGGACTTGCATTCAGTTAATCTTAATCAGAACAGCGATAATAATGAAGTAACTTACAGCGAGTCTATTTACGCATTTAGCCGCTTCAATGACGAGCAAAAAATAGTGGTAGTCAGTAACTTTAGTCAAGGGGGTAAACAGTTCGAATTAGTGATCCCCGAAAACTTAATTTCTCAATGGGGGCTACCTGACGGCGAATATACGATGTTCGATTTACTCAGTGAGCAAAAAATGAATATTAACGTGGAAAATCAAAAAGGTCGTATATCAATGACGCTAGGATCGTTACAATCTGTGGTACTGAACCTCGTGAAGTAAAACACGCAGGTAGAATTTTTGATAACGACATTGTAAAGGCAGGATAAATGCGGAATTGGATAGCGAGTTTGAGTCGTCTGTTGTTTTTAGTGATGGGTATGGTGTTCACGTTATTCGTACTATCTGGTTGCGGCGAAGTTATTCAGCGCCCGACGTCGGCCGCGTCGAATGTATCTGTATTACCTTATCCGTTTTTAATACCTGAACTGGATCGCCAAAGAACTGTTCGCCTTTATCTACCGCCGAATTATGAGCATGAAACTCAGTCATACCCTGTTATTTACATGCATGACGGCCAGAACCTGTTTGATAATGCCACGGCTTACGCTGAAGAATGGGGGGTGGATGAAAGTCTAAACGCGCTGGCTAAAACATCGGGACGAAAATTTATCGTTGTTGCCATCGATAACGGCGGTGATTTTCGGATGAATGAGCTTAGTCCATGGACCAATAAACGCTTTGGGGAAGCACAAGGAAAAGCATATATGCAGTTGATTGTGGATGTAGTGAAACCTTATATCGACAACAACTATCGCACTAAAGCCGATGTAAAAAACACCGCGATGATGGGCAGCTCAATGGGCGGCTTAATCACCCACTACGCCATACACAATTACCCAGATGTGTTCGGCAAAGCCGCTATTTTTTCTCCCTCCTATTGGTATTCGCAAGATGTGTTCAGTGATACCAGGCTACATAGAAGCAAAGATTCCGCTCGTCTATACGTGTTATACGGCAGTAATGAGGGGGACGGGATGATTGCTGATACAGACAAAATGCAGCGATTGATTAAAGAGCTGGGGCACCCTCGTGAAAACATGCAATTCGTATCCATCGCTGGTGGGCAACACAATGAACAACTTTGGGGTGATTCATTTACCGATGCGATTGAATGGCTGTTTGAGATACATTAGGCTTGTTATCAATTGGGAGTTGCCTAACCGACACCTATATTGAAGATACATGTTATTGCTGCAATGCATTAGCAATGAGCACATTAAAGAGAATTCGCACCTACTTATGATAACAATACACATTTCAACTGGACGAAAAATAATGATGCGGTTATTTGGACTTAGCCTGATTTTATTGGCATTTACGGCGGCAAGTAGTGAGTATCAATCACACGAATTGAATGGCCAAGTACTGCATATTCAAACTGATGAAGGGAAACTTAGCATTACGGCACTGGCCAGTGATTCTCTTGAAGTCTTTTATCAACCCAAAGGCATTAAACAACTCCCATCATTTGCGATCGATGGGGTCGCAAAGCAAACAGAATTGACGATATCAGATGATGCATCACGCCTTACGCTAAGCGCACCTGGTATTCGTGCACAAATAGATAAATCGCCCCTGCGGATCCGCTATTTTCGTGATGACAAACTACTGTTAGCTGAGCAACAAGGCTTGTTCATTGACGCTGACAAGCGAGGTTTTAGTTTCGATTTGCAAGAAAATGAAAAGTTACTTGGTGGGGGGGAGCGCATAGTGGGGATGGATCGTCGCGGTCAGCGCTTTCCTCTTTATAACAAAGCGCATTACGGCTACACCACTGAGTCAAATCAGATGTATTTCGGTTTATCCGCTGTTATGTCGAGCAATAAATACGTGTTGATATTCGACAACTCTGCCCGCGGGGAAATGGATTTAGGTGCTAGCAATAGCGATGAAATGCGCTTTGAAGCGATAGGTGGACGTACCAGTTACATTGTCGTTGCAGGAAAAACCTACCCATCGTTAATTAAAAATTTCGTCACTGTGACGGGGAAGCAGCCTTTACCGCCTAGATGGGCATTAGGCAGTTTCGCCTCGCGCTTTGGCTATCGTAGTGAGCAAGAAGTGCGAGATACGGTAAAACAATACCAAGAATCCGGATTTCCGTTGGATGCACTCGTGCTTGACCTATATTGGTTCGGAGCGGATATCAAAGGCCATATGGGTAATTTGAGTTGGGACGAAAAAACCTTTCCTACGCCAGTCAAGATGATCAGTGATCTGCGTAAAGAAGGTGTAAAAACAGTCGTGATAACTGAGCCTTTTATTCTGTCTTCATCTAAAAACTGGCAAGAGGCAGTCACGCACAATGCCTTGGTAAAAGATCCTGAAGGTCATCCTTATCAATTCGATTTTTACTTTGGCAATACCGGTCTAATTGATGTGTTCGATAACGACGCCCGTGATTGGTTTAACCAAACCTACACAGCTTTGTACAAACAGGGTGTAGCGGGTTGGTGGGGAGATTTAGGTGAGCCAGAGGTGCACCCAGCAGATGCTCTGCATAACCTCAATGGAACCTCTGCAACTGGTGACGAAGTGCATAACGCCTATGGGCATAAGTGGGCAGAACAAGTTTATCAACATCAAGTATCACTAGCGCCTAATACTAGGCCTTTCATTATGATGCGCTCTGGATTTGTTGGCTCGCAGCGTTACGGCATGATCCCATGGACAGGTGATGTGAGTCGCTCTTGGGATGGCTTGAAACCGCAAGTTGAATTATCACTGCAAATGGGCTTGCTAGGCTTGGGGTACACTCACTCTGATTTAGGCGGATTTGCAGGAGGCGACGTGTTCGATCCGCAAATGTATATTCGCTGGTTGCAATACGGTATTTTTCAACCTGTTTTTAGACCCCACGCACAAGACAATATTGCCCCAGAACCGGTGTTTCATAAAGGCAAAACCAAGGATATTCTTCGTACCTATGTAGAGTTGCGTTACGCCATGATGCCGTACAATTACTCTTTGGCATTTGAGAACAGTTTGACCGGTATGCCCTTGATGCGTCCGATGTTTTTTGAAAACGAAAATGACTTATCGCTCATCGACGTAAAGGATCAATATTTTTGGGGAGATGCGTTATTGGTTAAACCTATCACTCAAGCAAATCAGAACGAGGTCAGCATCACCTTACCCAAAGGAGCTTGGTTCAATTTTTGGAGTGACGAGCGCTATGAGGGTGATCAAACGATAACCATACCTACTGACATTAAGTTGCTGCCTGTCTTGGCTAGAGGTGGGGCTATTATCCCTATGACGTTACCCGTGCTGAGTACAGATGATTATTCAACCAAAACACTCGACTTACATTATTACGCGGATAAAAGCGCGTTAACGTCCACGTCCGTTATGTACAACGATGACGGTAAAAACCCTCACGCTATTCGCAATAAGGCATTTGAAACGCTGACGTTCACAGCCAAGCGTCAAGGTGACGAGAGCAAACCCGATTCTTTAGTGTTTGAACTTAAACGCACAGGAGAATTCAAAGGCATGCCGGGAAGCAGGATGGTGTCACTTTGGATCCATAATTGGCCGCAAGATATTAATCAAGTGCTGGTGGGTGACAAACAATTACCACAGATTAAAGACAAAACGACGTTTTTAAACGCAAACCGTGGGACCCGTTGGGACAGTGAAACCAACACGCTTGAGGTGAAATTTGGATGGGACGCAGATACTTCAGTTCAGGTGTTTTAATCTTCAAATAACACGCTGGTAGCCATCGCATGGTGGCTATATACATAGTGATAATTTTATCTTTTATTATTCAAATCAGTTGGTTGCATCACTATTACGCATCATTTAAATTGGTGCTTTACGTCATACTGCGTTATTTTCAATCACGCTGAAATCTACAATGAGACGTTGTAGGCGATTAATTTGATATAGGCTGAGTATTTGAATTACAGATTAGTAGTGTGGTTAATAGCAAGCTTAATGATGTTTCAGGTTTCGAGCGCTGAGCACAAGCCTATATTGACAGCCTGTGGACATCACGATTATGCGCCATGGAATTGGCTTGAGGACGATAAGATTGTCGGTGTATGTGCTCGGGTCGCAACTGAACTTTTTGGTGCACTCGGATACGATGTTGACCTTACTTACGTAGGCCCATGGAAGCGTTGCCAACAAATGATAGAGAAAGGAGAGGTTGATCTTAATATCTGTTCTTTCAAAAATTCACATCGTGAAGAATATTCAGTGTTTTCCTCTGAGCCAATGGCAATGAATGAAAATGCTATGTTTGTCAATAAAGACAATTACTTTGACTTTAACGGCCTAGAAACGCTTAAAGGCAAATTAATAGGCTTAGTCCGTGGTGTAAGCCTAGGCAATGAGCTAGATGATTATTTAGCTAACAATAGCCACGTCATTCGCGTCAAAAATCATCAAGCATTGCTATCGATGTTGAAACTTAACAGAATTGACGCAGTGATACTTGGTCGTCAATCTGGACGACACTTGCTGAATCTGTATGATCTTAATAGTGAAATTGTCGACTCACCTAATGGATTGCTGAAAGGCGACCTGTACTTTTCCTTTTCAAAAAAATCACCTCATACCGGCTTACTAATTGATGTAAATGAAACACTAAAGTCTGATAAGTACAGGGTATGGCTGGCAAGCCTATTGGAACGGTATTCCCAAAGGCATAAAGAATATAAACAGAACAAGATGTTACAGATTAACCCGCTTGGGACACTGCGAGATTAAACTAAGCAGCATAGGTCATAGAAAAAATAGCTATGTACGCCTTTAAATACCTATCGACGCTGGTTTGGATGGCAAATGTTGTTATATTGTTGCCCTAAGCTAGGGCATAGATAAAGAATTCGAAAATGGGAAAATTAATCATTTTAGCGGCTGTGCTGTTTGCCGCTCTTCAATATATTGGGGAGCCAGAAGCACAATCGAATACTTCGCAATCACAACAAGCGCAAAAACCTACGCGACAATCTCCCGTGGAAATGCGGGCTAACCAAATACCCAAAGTATCAGCGTCACCAGCAAGAAAACCGGCACCCATGATAATGAATTTTCGTTGTGATGGTCGCCAATATTGCGGACAAATGACATCTCGCGCTGAAGCTGAATATTTTTTACAGCATTGTCCAGATACAAGAATGGACGGTGATGATGACGGAATACCGTGTGAAAATGACACCCGCTTTTAGGCTAGCGTTTAGTAAATATTCCGAATAATGTACTGTTTGTAATTCGAACTGCTCGTTTTCGTACCAATTATAGTGCCTAATTCTTCAAGTAATTCGATAACCTTATTAAAAATAGGTGATTGAAAAATATACAACCTTTGATGATGTAACGCACGAGTTATTAGGTGGACTAAAATGGACCTATTCGTGGTCAAAATGGCTGAGTTCATAAAAGTAGAAATGGACACCGACGCCGCCCATGATTTTCAACACGTTAAGCGGGTTGTTCTAAATGCGAAACAGTTATGTGAAGCGGAAAAGGCTGACGAGTGGGTTGTTATGCCCGCGGTGTGGTTACATGATTGTGTGACTTTGCCAAAGGATCATCCTGAGAGAGCGTCAAGCTCACGCTTAGCGGCGGATAAAGCGGTGACCTTCTTATCCGAAATTGGCTACCCAAAAACGCATTTTGACCATATTCATCACGCTATTGTTGCACATAGTTACAGTGCTAATGTCGCACCTAAAAGCTTAGAAGCTTGCGCGGTGCAAGACGCTGACAGACTAGACGCCATTGGAGCGATAGGTGTTGCAAGATGTTTGCAAGTGGGTACCTCGATACAGCGCGATTTATACGAACCTGATGATCCTTTTGCTTTGTATAGAGATGTCGATGATTCACAGTTTACTCTTGATCATTTTTTTCAAAAATTGCTCAGGATAGAGGAAATGCTTCACACCGAGGAAGCGAAAAGAGAAGGGCGGATTAGAACTGATTTCATGCATCACTATTTACGTCAATTGCGTCACGAAATGGGTTTACTGCGGCGGTAAAAGCAGAGCCAAGCACTTTGTAGTATAGTTTTGTTACCCTATCCGGTGTGCTTCATGATTAACTTCGTACGTGGTTCCAAGTTGGAACACACTCATTTATCGTTAAAGTATGTCAGGACATTCTAAAAGGAGCTTTAGTATGTGTCAGTTGTTCATTGAGGCAGAATCAGAACAATGGTTGAGTAGAACTAAGTCATTGCGCATAGAAGGTGTTGTGACCTCAATTCGATTAGAAAATTTCTTTTGGGATGTGTTAGCCGAAATTGCCTTTCGTGATGATATGTCGGTTAATCAGCTCATCACTAAGCTTTATTTTGAATCACAAGAAGCAGAGTTAGATTTGAGTAACTTTACTTCCTTTTTGCGTGTGTGTTGCAGTCGATATTTATCCTTGGTCGCGGATGGCGAACTAACCCGCTGCGAAAAAACACCTATGAAAAAAGAGGGTATAGACATGCTGCTTAGCCAGGAAAATCAACGTACTTTAGCAAGGCGTCGATGCTTTACCCGAGAGCCTTCCGTATAGCCTGTATAAACATTCCCTATCGTATGCGATGTTACTCAACTGAGTAACATCGACGACTTTTTAGCACGTCAAGGTTCCATTCCTCACAGTCAAGATAAGCTGACAATAGAGTATTGATTTAAATTTGAATAATTTGGTCTCTCTCTGACACTGCTCAGCAAATACTTTATGATACTACGCATTGTCACGGACCGTGTTTAGATAAAAATCTGTAAGGTAATTCATGAATCAAGAGCTCACATATCACATCGGTAGACCTGGTATTCCTTGGACACAACCTGAAAAAGACCAATGGTTAACGCAACAAACCATTAAGCGAAGCTATCAAAATGAAGTGGTTGTTCATATCGACAGCCTTCGCTCTCAATTTAATGTGGAGCAATACGGCACGCTGGATTACGAAAGCGGCCCTTACGCACTCTATGCTATTACCAGCAAAGAATTCGACCTCAATAAACCAACTGTATTAGTCACCGGTGGAGTGCACGGTTATGAGACAAGTGGTGTTCAAGGGGCATTGCGTTTTGCTATGCGTCACGGGATTGATTATTTAACGGACTTTAACCTTATCATCGCTCCCTGTATCAGCCCGTGGGGATACGAAACTATCAATCGTTGGAACCCAATGGCGATAGATCCAAATCGCTCATTTGTACCCCAAAGCATGTCACCAGAAGCGGCTCAAATCATGGCGTATGTGAGCAATCTCGGCCTAACGATCCACGCTCATATTGATTTACATGAGACGACTGATACGGATAACAGCGAGTTTAGACCAGCCCTTGGTGCAAGAGACGGAGTTGTGCAAGATATATGGCAAATTCCTGATGGCTTTTACACCGTCGGCGATACCCAAAATCCGCAAGATGCATTTCAACGTGCGGTGGTGAAAAGTGTTGAGCAAGTCACGCATATCGCGTTGCCTGATAGCGAAGGTAAATTGATCGGTGCACCTATGACGCAACACGGCGTCATTAACTATGCATTGAAAGATTTAGGCTTATGTGCTGGGTTTTCTAATGCACGCTACACTACAACCACTGAGGTCTATCCTGATAGCGAAACGGCTACGCCGGAAGAGTGCATTCTGGCCCAAGTCGCTGCAGTAATAGGCGCATTAGATTACTTGCGTCAACAAGGCTGATAACGCCAATAGATGAACAAGGCGCAACAGCGTTGTTCATCTCGATAGGCTAGGTTTGGGCGTAATGCCTACTCTAGGAAACTGGCGTCTTGCGCTAACAACATCGAATGTAAAGGCTGGAAATTGCCCCAGGTCACGAGCTCAGAGCCGTTGGCTGCTTTGGTCTTACGGGCAATATCTGGATTTATTAAGGTCAATGGCCCCGCAGCTTGTGCCAGTAACTGGCTTTGACAACAGCTATCCATCAAAATAAAGTTTGCCACAGCTGCATCAACCGATGAGCCCACTGTGATAAGACCATGATTTTGTAAAATAACCGCGCTGTGCTCGCCTAGCGATTCTGCAATCATATCGCCTTCCTCTTTTTCAGCCACTACACCTGTGAACGTGGCAAAAATACCGTGATTTTCAAAGAACATGCACGCGTCTTGAGAAATTGGCAGCAGAGGTTGGCCTAATGAAGAAAATGCTCTGCCATACTTAGTGTGCGCGTGAGCAACCGCATTCACATCAGGCCGAGCCATATGGAGACGAGAATGTATTGCAAACGCAGCATTATTGACGGCATGTTCACCATCAATAATGTTTCCTAGATGATCAATACGCACTAAATCTGAAGCTTTAATCATCGAAAAATGAATACCTAGAGGGTTGACCCAAAACGTATCAGGCTCTATGCAGTCGCGCAGGGTAATATGGCCAGCTAAACCTTCATCAAAATGATGTAGCGCAAACGCTCTAAAACCCGCGGCTAAGCGTTGTTTTTCGTATTCACGTTGTTCAAATTTATCACTAAACGAGGGCGGCATCGGAATTTTAAATTTACCTGCGCCAATAGCCATGTGTTTCGCATCTTGTTGAATCTTGTTGCTCACGTCTTACTCCAATTTGGATGATTTGACACCAGTCTAATAACTAATAGAATAAATACGAATGATGTTATTTTATTCCAAAGTATGAATATGTTGCATAGTAAAATTGATTTAAATTTATTTCTTATTCTTGTCGCGGTTTACCAAGAAGGCTCAATTACTGGAGCAGGTAAACGACTCCATCTCAGTCAACCCGCGGTGAGTCATGCACTTTCAAGGCTCAGAGATAAATATCAGGATCCGCTATTCGTGCGACACGGACGCAAAATGATCGCCACTCAACTGTGCCAAACGATTATGCCCAGGGTACTTAGCTCGGTGGCAGAGCTAGAGTCCACTTTGCACGACATTGGCGACTTTGACGTCCATCAATATCAGCGCGAAATGAAGTTTGGTTTTAGGGATATCCTTGAGTCTATATTCTTTCCTGAATTGGCCACTGATCTGATGGCTAACACTCCAAATATTACAGTGCACAGCCGCCAAGTGAGCCGCCTAGACATGGAGGCTGCTCTTGAAAGCCAAGCTCTCGACATCGTAATCGATGTGCTTACACCAACCAGTGATGATATTCAGCACACATTGATTTGTGATGAACATTTTTCGTTAATTTGCCGCAAAGGCCACCCCATATTATCTGATATGAGCTTGGCTAATTACATTAAGGCTGAGCATGCGTTAGTGACCTTAAAAGACTCTGCGGTCAATACCGTAGATATGGCACTGGCTAAACATGCTGTTGCGCGCAAGTTTGCTTTAAAATGTGAACATTACTTTGCTGCAACCAGTGTCATCAGTCGCTGTGACATGTTGCTCACCATGCCCAACGCCTATGCGCGATTACTAAAACAACAAATGCCCGTTGAGGTCGTTCCTTTGCCGTTCGAGGTACCCATTTTGCCTGTACACATGTACTGGCATAAGCAAGCGGTGCACGACCCACTGAATAGTTGGATGCGGCAGAAGCTACTGGCTATTGCTAAACGCGTTATTCCCCCGCCATCTTAGGGCTCTAAAAGAAGTAAGCGCCTTGTAACAATGTACGTCTTGGACGTTCCACTAAGAATCGATGAGCGTAACTCAATACAGAAACATCGTTCGTTTGGGCGAAAGTGCAAATGTGTATTAACGTGTTGACCAATAAGGACAATGACTTTTTTCATCAGTGCCTGGAAAGCCTATTTTATGTTTACTTTGTGATGTGCGGTCCAAGATGTGATGGGATCCAAATTTTATTCGTAACAGGAGGAGTGAGACTGATGAATAGATATTTAATCAAGCAAGGGGGTCTGCTCGATGCCATTTTGTTGGCGAAAGTGGCGGGTGTTTTGTTTCATTTTTGACGTGTAATTTTCAGTTATAGCCCGATTAGGTTCATTAAGTGCTGTATTGGTTGATATAGTTGTGAATCGAAACAGAATTTCCTGTATATTTCGCCATCGTTTTTTAACCCATCACGCAAATTCAACATTCAGACGTTACGATATGATAAATAACGTCATGGCAACTATTTACACAGATAGCATGTAAACAAGTTGCGTCTATGTTTTTGTCTGCCAGAAAGAGAAATTAGCATGAACTTTTCATCATTAGATTTAGCGCCAGAATTGCAACAAGCCATTGATGCTTGCGGCTATAAAAAAATGACCCCAATCCAGCAGCAAGCCATTGTGGTTGCTCGCCGCGGTCGTGACGTGTTAGCCAGTGCGCAAACAGGTACGGGTAAAACAGCTGCGTTTGCTGTGCCTATTTTACAGCAAATGTTAAACAAGCCTAAAAAGACGACACCGGGTACACCCAGAGCGCTTATTTTAACGCCGACCCGAGAGCTTGCCGAACAACTAGCAACCAATATTGCGAACTACGCGAAATTCACTGACATCTCAGTCACGGCTTTTTATGGCGGCGTAAAATTAGGCGGCCAAGCCAGTAAATTAAAAGCTGGTGTGGACATTGTTATTTCGACTCCTGGGCGATTATTGGAGCACATGACGTTGAAAAATGTCGAATTGGCTAACGTTGAATTTGTGGTCCTCGATGAAGCCGACCGTATGTTGGACATGGGCTTTATCGCCGATGTACGCCAAATGCTGGCGCAAATCACCTCTGCTCATCAAACATTGTTATTTTCAGCGACCATTTCCCCTACCGTGAACGAGCTTGCTCATAAGCTGCTTAAAAATCACCAAGAGATTCGCGCCACGCAATTAAACAGTGCTGCGGATACCGTGCAGCATGTGATGTATCCTGTGTCTGAAGAAGACAAAATTCGTTTGTTCAAGACGTTATTAGCTGAGCAAAACTGGTATCAGGTATTGGTCTTTACCAGTACTAAAGAGCAAGCGGATAAACTGATGGCCGCTCTTAAAACCAGTAAAATTGATGCTGCAGTTTGCCATGCTGATAAAAGCCAGGGCGCGCGCCGCCGTGCAATCGCAGATTTTAAATCAGCCAAATTACAGGTGCTTATTGCAACGGAAGTGGCGGCCCGCGGCCTAGATATTCAAGGCCTTGATTATGTAGTGAATTACAACTTACCTTACTTACCAGAAGATTACGTGCACCGTATTGGGCGTACAGGCCGCGCTGGGCAGCAGGGCAATGCTATTTCATTTGTGAGCCGTGAAGAAGAGCGCACAGTAGAGAGGATAGAGCGTTTAATTAACGGCAAAATTAAACGTATTTCACGCCCTGACTTTGCATTTAGTAGCCGCGAATCTTTACTTAAAACGGTGCGTAAACACAGTAAAAACAGCCGTACTAACAAGGCATCGCAGACCGTCATTCGTATGGATAAAAGCGCTACTAAGACAAAGCCAAAAGCAAAACCTAAGGCAAAACGAACGAGTAAATAAGCGTCATAAATGTAGAACAAAGCGTGGCCTTGGTTAAGGGCAATATTTAAAAAAAGAGTTGCTCCTAGAGCAACTCTTTTTTTGTGTTGGCATAACTCAACTAGGGGGCCGGTTCATCTTTGTCGTTTACTGTGGTAAGGGTGTCAGGTTTTGCTTCTCGCCCACGAAAGCCGGAAATGATGCAAGCGATAACCACACACCCGAACGATATATTTAACGCGACAAGCACCGTCTGTAATAGAGCTGGGTACTGCTGCGGCACGATTTGCGCATCGCCAATGTAATGATGCACCAACAAATTCACCATGCTCATGCCAACAAGGTTACCTATGGTCCTCGCTAAATTTAATGATGCCGACGCCACGCCCAACTCGGTACTGTGCACAGCGCCCATAATGGCGTTGTTATTAGGGGTAGAGAACAAACCAAAACCAATACCAACAAGCAGCAATGAGCTGCCGATATACCAAGCTTGGGTATCAATATCCATTCGACTTAAAATAAAGAAGCCACACGCCACAATAGCGCAACCTGTGGTCGCGAGTAATCTGGGCTGAACCTTATCTGATAGTTTACCCGACAGTGGCGCTAAAAATGCCATGGCCATTGCCTGCAATAAGATAATTTGCCCAGATTCAGACGGGCTAAATCCTTTCACATATTGCAGATACAAGCTGAGCAAGAAGGTTAGGGGATAGTTACTGGCATACATCAATAGTGACGTGGCCAAAGACATAGAGAATACTCGGCTTTCCTTAAACATCTGTACCCGTATCAGCGGTTGATCCCGTTTTGACTGATGAACCACGAACCAGACCATAAAAATCAATGCTATACCCAGCAATAAAAAGCCCAAGACGGAGGGTAATTGGCTTAACCCAAAAACGAGACATGTGGCAGCAATAATGAAAATCCCCGAGCCTCGCCAATCAAATTTCGCTTTACGTTCGTTTTTCCATTCCCCATGCATACGCATTTTGATGAGTACCAGCAACATAACGACTAAAGGCACTTGAAATAAAAATACTGAACGCCACCCCCATAACTCTGTGAGCCAGCCGCCAACCGCTGGGGCGACAGTTAATCCTATGTATACGCAGGCTGCCGCTATCCCTAGCGCGAATCCGCGTCTTTCTGCTGGGGTAACCGAGGTCAAAATGGCCACACCGGTACCGAATATCATCGCCGCGGCTGCGCCTTGCATGAATCGCCAAAACAATAACCATTCAATATTAAATGCCAAAGCGCACATGGTGGACGAAATAACATTAAGCACCAGACCATAGCTATAAATGCGCTTGCGCCCGTAATTATCCGCCAGCTTGCCAAAAGGCAGCATCAACGCGACATTCGCGAGTAAAAAGATAGTGGGCAGCCAACTGACCATTTTGGCGTTGGCTTGAAGCTCAGCGGCAAGATCCGGGATCGCAATATTGACAGACGCCATGCCCAAAGGACCAATAAATGAGCCTGCACAGACTACAATAAGCGCTACCGTAGTCAGTGGCAGTTTTGATAAAGAAGGAAATAGAGAAGCCATATACACCGATAGTAGCGAGAAGAATGGGTATAATACTCATTGCAGTGATGACTTTCACTGCTCAAGCTATAAATAATCGACTTTTAGCAAATACCGATCTGGGGTAATTTAAAAATCAGGGTTGCAGCTAAACTCAAGCCATTGATTGGATACCGGGTGAAACAAGCCCAAATACTGGGCATGTAAATGTAACCGACGGGCTTGAGTGCCATACAAATCGTCCCCTACAATCGGCATGTTTAACCCGCGCTCGTGGGCGCAATGAACACGTAATTGGTGTGTTCGTCCTGTTCTGGGGTGCAGATATACCTTGGTTTGCTGTGTTTTGTGGCGCCGTTCAATCACTTGCCAAGTGGTATGGGCTGGTTTGCCGGTTTTTTCACATACGCACTGTCTGGGCCTGTCATAAAAATCACCTGCTAGCGGCAAAGTAATAACGCCGTTTTCATCAGTTACAATGCCATCAATAAGGGCCATATAGCGTTTGCTGACTTGCCGGCTGATAAACTGTTTTTGCAGCACCTTGTGGGCAGCAGTACTTAACGCAATGACCATCAAACCTGATGTGGACATATCCAAGCGATGCACTATTAATGAGCCTGTGGCATGGGGCAGCATTGCTTTGATGCGGGTATAAACAGAATCACTGATATGCTTACCCGGTACAGATAACAACTGGGCCGGTTTATTGATGATAAGCATTTCATCATCTTGGTAAATGATCTCTATTTGCTCGCCGTCAGCTGCGTTTTTCAATAGCTGATTTTCTTCTACTGTTAACCCCTCAAGCATGTGATTCAAAATGGGTTGGCATTTTCCAATACATGCAGGGTAAAACTGCTTGTGTTTGCGCACTTGTGATTTAGGCGAAGCCCCCCACCAAAACTCTGCCATGGCAACAGGCGTTAAATTATGGCTATAAGCATAATGCAGCAGTTTCGGGGCGGCACATTCACCCGCACCAGCAGGAGGCGTGCGCATAACGGTGTCACTGAATATTGCGGCCAACGATTTGTTATCCCCAAGCGCATTTAAAAATTGGTACTGCTCGAAAAGACGCTGCTGTAGCTGTGCTGAAAGTGTTTTACGTCGTTTCTTTAGGGATTGTATTTGTCGTTCAAATTTATCGAGGGAGTCTTTAGCCGAGGCTATCGTGCTCAATAGATCTTTTTTGTGTTGGGTAAATTCAAGCTTTTCTTCAATGCTTTGGGCTGCTAAGGACTTAAACAGCGACTCAAGCTCAGCGTTTTCTGGCTCAGCAGTGGCATTATCTCGTAGCGCTTTTCGTTTAGCGCGATTCGCAACGACGCGTAAACGCTTTTGTTCAATTTCAGCAAGGCAATTCGATTGGGTATGGGCAAAGTTGTCTTTGGCAAGCTGGTATGCAGAGTCTTGCAAAATAACATCAAGCTCGGCTGTTATCTGCTTGATCATGTGCTGCTCATCATGAAAAAAACTATCGCTTGCCAGCATATCAAACACAGGAGGTACAAACTTGGGTAAGTGATTTTGCTCAGCTAACTTGCCGGAAAAAGCACTTAAATAGCCCAGCTTGCCGTCACTGTTTTTGACCAACAATACTCCGAACATTTTGCCAATAATCAATGCAGGGTCGTCAGTTAAACCGAAATTATGATACCAGTCTGTTTGCGTCAGTATATGCTGTTGCAGCTCTTTTGCTGCAAGCTGACACAACGCGTGAGGCTGGTAGTAAAATGGAAACGTAAACTTTTCAGGTAACGTAGAGGACAAAATATCTGCGGAAACAGCAGCAGAAAACGTCGTAAAGCAAGAGGGTTGATTAGATGTCATTGCGATAGTGTGTCGTGTAGATCGATTTAGCATTGGGGTGAAAGAGCGGCAAGTTTATCATACCCATCGCTTTTACTTTAGGGACAATGAAGCATTTATACGAGGTTAAGTGCTTTTAATATTGAGCTGCTAGAATCGCAAGCATCTGCTTTTTTTGCATAGCTTATGGCTCGATAAAAAATGCTCAGTAAAGAGCAGCCCTTCCTAGTTTATCCGCCTTCGCATGCTGTATTATCAGTGTGTTTGCAACAGCGCCTCAGTGGCCTTTAATAATAACAATAAGGAAATCGTATGAATATGTTTGAAACCGCGTGTCTGCTAGTGGGTAGGTTACTACTTGGCTTATATTTCATAGCGCCAGGCCTACAAAAAATAGTAAGTTTTGACGCCATGAGTCAGTACATGGAGCATCATAACGTTCCGCTTGTGACGCCGCTTTTACTGCTTACCATTGTCATACAATTAACCGCTGGGCTGGCGATTATTATCGGTTTTAAAGGCCGATTTGCGGCATTTTTATTAGCCGGCTTAACGCTGATTATTAGTCTATTTATGCATAATTTTTGGAACTTACCCGAAGGCGGCAATATTGCACATGAAACGCAGAACTTTGTAAAAAATATGGCCATTATGGCGGGATTGCTGATATTGGCCGCACGGGGTACTGGTCAAATGAGCGTGGATAACCGTCAGAAATAGTTAGGTAGTGGTGCGGTCTACTTTGACTTAGGTTGATAACGTGCATTTAGTACCAATAAAAACTGGTTGAGGTGTATTGTATCGTGATACATTTTAGGTATGTGTTTTCATATTACTAATACGAGGTGACCATATGGAAAATGAACCTAACTCGCGCCAAAGGATACAAGTGATCTCTCGTGCTGCTAACATCTTGCGAACGCTTGAGGGGCACCCTGAAGGGTTGAGTCTTAGTGCTATCGCCAAGAACGTCAAACTTGCGCGTTCAACCGTGCAGCGTATCGTTAACTCACTGGCTTCTGAAGGTTTTTTAATTGCAGCAAGTCCTACCTCTCGCGTGCGCTTAGGGCCGGGGCTCGTGTCTTTGGGCTCTGCGGCGAAAGCAGATATTGACAGAGTACTCATACCTCACATGAAGAACTTGTCAGATGAAGTAGGGGAGACAGTGGATTTATCTGTGCAAGACGCTGAAAACATGATCTTTATTGATCAGGTCACCACTGATACCCACCAATTACGCGCGGTCTCTGCGGTAGGGCATGCCTTTTCGATCTACAGCTGCGCCAATGGCAAGGCGATGCTTGCCACCATGAGTGACGAAGAAGTTATCGCTTTTGTTGACGCTCATCCTATTAAAGCCTTGACCCATTCAACCATCACTAGCACTGAACAGTTGCTCACTGAAATCGCCAGTATTCGTAAGAATGGTGTAGCGTTTGATAAAGAGGAACACTGTGAAGGGGTGTGCGCAATTGGCGTGGCGATTGAAGACCCTTATGGGCGCAATATTGCGATTTCCATTCCGGTTCCCACGGTGCGTTTTAATCGCAATAAAAAGCAACTTGCTAAACAGTTGCGTGAATACAAAACCACCATTGAGTTAGCGTTAGGTAAAGGCGCCATGTAATCGGTTAAAGCATTTACAATCAAAAGGGGCGCCATAGCAATATGGCGCCCTTTTTACGAAGTGTGTCCCATCCAGAAATAGGGTGGTGTTATTTTTTGTATTTAACGTAGCCACTTAACGCGATAGCGCCGTATGCGAACGTCATAAAGACCACGCCAGCCATCCAGAATGTTGATAGTTTTTCTAAACGACAATGTCAGTGTGAAATACGAGTGGTCTGATAATACCGTTGTTTACAGCTCCTATGGGGTAGGGAGCAAGACAGGGGGCGAGTGATTTTAGCGGACCGCCGGCGGCACCCATAGGTGCTATTTTAGGTGCGCCTACGGGCGATCAAGGTATTACCTCGGAAACATTGAATACGCAGCGTACGATTAAATTGTAAATGAGCTACCATTTCTTTTAATCGCTACTGAATGTTAAATTTCAAAAGGTATTTAAAGCCAATTTTTAAGAGACTAATAAAACGCTATTTTATTTACCTACATTAAAACTCATAACACCCAATATTAATCACTAGTGTCGGGTGTTTTTTTACACTTATCATTTTAGGGGTTAAGTCTTTTTATTTAATAACTAGAATGCAGTTTTATAGATTAAAATTTGAGTTTTATTCACTCATTCACTATTTTTAATGCAGGATAAATTAATTTATACGTTGTAAAAGTTTAAATGTTTTCGTAAACGAATAAAGGATTAGTTATGGAAAACGTAGTAAATCAGATACCCCCCCTCTTTTCTTTCAAATTATCAAAAGTTGCGCTGACTTTTTGGCTAAGTTCATCGTCAATGAGTTATGCTGCACAGAATATTCAGGGCGACGATACATCCGTCAATCAATACGAGGCCGAACTCGAACGGCAGCGCGTTTTATTAGCCAAGCAAGGTGAAAAAATAGAAGCACTGACGCGCATGGTGAATGCCCTTATGGCGAATAATCAGGCAACGGGGTCGGATGAAAACTCAAAAGAAAGCGCGAATAAAAATACATCACACAATGTAGCTGGTACTAATACATCAACATCGAAACCTAAGCAGACTAAACCAACGCAATCAACAACCTCTAACGTGGCGCAAAACAAGCCCGTTGGACAAGCTCCGCCTAAGTCGTCAAATGTGATTGACGCCAGCGCCATTCCTGAATTAGGAGATACCTTTAGCGGTGTGTTATCCGGTAAAGGCACATTCGTCTTAGAGCCTTCTTTTGGCTATTCATATACAGATAACAATCGGGTTTTCTTAGATGCTTTTTCTTTCATACCAGCATTAGTTGTGGGGCTTATTGATCTGCGCGAAATTAAACGACACAGCTTTATTGGCAGTATTTCAGCCCGTTATGGGATCACCGAGCGCTGGGAAGTCGATTTGAAAGTGCCTTATCTCGCACGAAGTGATAGCCAGCGGTCACGCCCTGTCAGTGTCGGGGTAAGTGAAGATGAGATCTTTAACGCTGACGGCCATGGGCTAGGGGATATTGAAGTGTCGACCCGTTATCAACTCAATAACCCAAAAGATGGAGGCCCCATTTTTGTCGCAAACCTTGTAGCGACTATTCCTACGGGTACCAGCCCATTTGACGTTGAATTTATGCAATCGACCCCTGGCGCGGTATTTCCCACAGAGCTGCCAACAGGCTCGGGGTATGTGAGTATTCAACCTAGTGTTACTGCTATTTATGCGACTGATCCCGGCGTATTTTTTGGAAATTTAAGTTATGGATACAACATGGACACAGAAGAGGAGGTGGGTAATGTTGACCCAGGTGACAGCGCGGGGATCAGCTTCGGCCTTGGGGTGTCGTTGAATGAACGGGCATCCATGAGTCTGAGTTATTCTCATAAGCATGTGTTGAAATCAAAGATCAACGATATAAAAATAGACGGGAGCCAACTCGATATTGGCCAGTTAATTATAGGCTACTCGTTTCGATATTCGCCCTCAACAAACGTCAGTCTGTCATTGGCGATCGGTGTGACAGATGATGCGCAAGATACACGTTTGAACTTCAGACTGCCGGTGACGCTTTAGTCATTAACGTTCAAGTACTCACGCAATTACCAGTTAAATATAATGAGTTTTGGCCGCATCGTGTTCTGGCAAACTGCCGATTGATATATGGCTTATTAATACATCACTAGGCTACATCCTTATCCTTTGAATCCACTTATGACTTAGGTGCTACTGGTGCGCTATGGCGTTAAAATACGTGTTATATAATTGGTCTTGGGAAAAGGCCTGTTTTGCATGCTCCAAGTTTTTTATTGTGATATCGATATTGGTTATTGCGGATAACGTTTGGTTATCTAATGTGTTCTGTAAAACGGTATTTAATGAATTGGTAGGCAAAATGGATTGCAAAGAAAATTGGTCTTTACTTAGTAAAGCAAAGTCTTGCGGGGTTTGAAAATAGGAATGACTGACTAGTTCGCCGTTTCTGAATATGCTTTTTTGAAAATTTAAATCTACCACCACGCCATTACCCAGCACAAACCCAGCGCGCAACTCTGCCAACGCACTTTCTGCAACGGGCTCCCACTGAGTATGCTCAGTCAATTTGTTAGCAGAAAGGGCGTGAGTACTGTAGGTGCAGGTTGCCATTAAAAGTACGCTAATAGCGCTAATGCGAGTGGTTAAGGTGCGAACGGCTGCTGGCATATTCATAAATGAG
The DNA here is from genome assembly GCF_056173245.1 of Paraglaciecola sp. QJM3NY_14. Lineage (NCBI taxonomy): Bacteria > Pseudomonadati > Pseudomonadota > Gammaproteobacteria > Alteromonadales > Alteromonadaceae > Paraglaciecola > Paraglaciecola sp. QJM3NY_14. The sequence goes on along the minus strand of NZ_CM149664.1, from coordinate 2,788,537 downwards.
TCCTTCACTTAAAAGTCGACGCTGGAGGGCTGCAATACGTTAAATAGCCCTAGGCTGGCATGGTCGATGGCCAACCCTAAGTTTGCCCTAACGAGATGATCGTTTTGTTGATCGTTCTTGTAATGATTAACGGCTATATCCTTTCGGTCTTGTATTACAAACACAATTCGGTCTCCCCACATCTGTTGAAAAGCATCGATTTTTATCGACTTAATACCTACTGCTGGATCACCCACTAGCACCTCGGAGTCATTACTGCCTTTGATGATCACGAAGTGCATGTAACCGTTGTTATTAATAATCGTGATGGCAGGAAGCTGCGCACTGGCTAGTTGTTCGAGGGTGATTTTGAAACCATTTGCGTTATAGCCCCGACGAGTCAGATAGTGTTTCATATCGAGTAGAGAGAACCCTTGATGCTTAATTTTTTCTTTGTTGCCATGTGCGAACATGTCTTTAAACACGCTTAATTCATTCACTTGGTCGTCGTAATGAAACGATAATAAGCTTGCTAACGTAGCCGAGCCGCAGCTGAAGTCATATTGTTGTTTGTAAATGGTTTTAAAGCGTAGCTCGGCAATACTGGAAACTTTAATTGAAAATTGGCCGTTAAAATCGACTAGGCCGCCCCAAGCGGGGGAAGTGGTCAATAACAGTAACAAACAAAGTAAAAGTCTCATGTGTACACCTATTCATCCGTTAATTAGGGGCAATGGTCACTGTGATAATGGTAGAGTCCTGAATAATGACGTTGTTACCGGTATTTTGAATAATAGAAAAAACGCCGGCCGCTTCATTGAACGAGCCGCGATCAATTGTGTTATTTCCGGTCACACTATTTGAATTGTGATTGTTGGTCAGTACAGCCTCTAAGTGGCTGTTGTTGGTCACATCCACCACACCACCCATACCACGTTCTTGCTCTAAATCTTCGAGCAACACGGGTGGCATTTCATCTATATTTGGTTGTGCAGTTACACAAAAAGACACAAATAAAAATAACGGTAACAAAGATGGTACGCAGGTAACTCTCGATAATATCTTCATGGCTAGTATCCTTATTAATAAGTTACTGGCGCTGCCGCCAGTAACTTATTTATCCTTGAAATGAAGCCTACAATAAGGAGGTTATTGTGGGTTCACATTGACATTCCCTTGGAAAGATACTTGTTGCTGAGCTAAGGCATTGTGCCCTAGGTTCTGCACGTTTTGGTTGATACCCGCGGTTCCATTGAACGTATCAGACATACTATTATTACTAGCGATAGTTGACTGATTATCAAAGCTGTACGTGACGTAGTTGCCTGTTACTGTGCCAGTTAAGTATGAATCATTGACACTGTAAGTCGTGGTGGCCACTCCGCCGTTATTCGCCGCAGACGTTCCCCAGCCTTCGGACCAAGCCGAGCTACTGTCGCTGTTATCACTGTTATCGCTGTTGTCACTATTATCAACAGAGGCTGTGCTACCACCATTGGCAGAGGCGCCACCTTCGGCGGCACTGGCATAACTATTGTCACTGTTATCACTATTATCACTGCTGTCACTGTTGTCTACGGTGGCTGTGCTGCCACCATTAGCAGAGGCGCCACCTTCGGCTGCATTAGCGTAGCTATTATCGCTATTGTTGCTGTTATCTGAATTATCTGAGTTGTTAGAATTGTCAGAGTTATCAACATTGGCTGTACTACCGCCATTAGCCGATGCGCCTCCCATGGACGAATTAGCATAGCTGTTGTCAGCGTTATCAGAGTTGTCAGAATTGTTGCTGTTGTCTGAATTATCCGAATTATCTGAGTTGTCACTATTGTCCGTGGTGGCTGTACTGCCACCATTAGCTGACGCGGCACCCATCGCGTTGGCGCGCGCCATGCTGTTGTCGCTATTATCACTGTTGTCTACCGAGGCGGTACTTGCGCCATTAGCGGCTGCAGAGCCCATCGCACTGGCACTTGCCATGCTGTTGTCTGAACGGTCAGAGCTAGCGGTACTGCCGCCATTGGCTGCTGCGTCTGATGCTGATGCATAGCTGTTGTCGCTATTGTTGCTGTTATCGCTATTATCAGAGTTATCAGAGTTATTGCTGCTGTCTGAATTATCAGAGCGGTCACTCATGGCGGTGCTGCCGTTGTTTGCAGTCGCCTCAGTGCCCATAGCATAACTGTTGTCACTGCTGTCTGAGCTTGAGCTATCTGAATTGTCAGAGTTGTCGCTATTATCTGAGTTATCAGAGTTGTCGCTATTATCTGAGTTATCAGAGCGGTCTGTCATCGCCATACTGCCGTTATTTGCCGCAGAGTCGGTGGCTGAAGCGTAGCTACCATCGCTTTTATCACTGTTATCAGAATTATTGCTGCTATCAGAATTGTCAGAGTTGTCGCTGTTATTTGAGTTGTCTGAGTTGTCAGAACGATCACTCATAGCCGTACTTCCATTGTTGGCGGCAGATTCAGTGGATGATGCGTAACTTCCGTCGGATTTATCACTGTTATCAGAGTTGTCTGAATTGTCACTCATATCAGAGTTATCGCTGTTATCGCTGTTGTCAGTTGTGGCCATGCTGCCATTATTTGCTGCAACTTCTGATCCTGAAGCAGAGCTGCCATCAGAGTTATCGCTATAGTCTGAGTTATCACTGTTATCAGACGCATCGGAATTGTCTGAATTGTCGCTATTATCAGTTGCGGCCATGCTGCCATTATTTGCGGCAACTTCAGACCCTGAAGCAGAACTGCCATCAGAGTTATCACTATTGTCTGAGTTATCACTGTTATCAGACGCATCGGAATTGTCTGAATTGTCACTATTATCAGTTGCGGCCATGCTGCCATTATTTGCGGCAACTTCAGACCCAGAGGCAGAACTTGCGTCGCTGTTGTCAGAAGAGTCAGTGCTGTTGTCGGTATTGGCGGTAGAGTTCTCATTTGCCGCAGCGGAAGAGTCTCCGGTGCTATCAGCACTGGCTGTCGCTGTTTGCGAATCAGCAACTTCGTTTGCGGTATTGGTAGGATTTGCCCATACACTGGTTGCTGAACCGAGTATGACAGCCATGCTTGCTGCTAATAAACTTTTATTAAATGATTTCATCTTTTATGCTCCATTAAAAAACGATTGGTTACCATTCACTGATCGTCACACTGAAAATAGCAACGCCTTAATATTCAAATTATGAAAAAGGAAATTGAACATTTATCTTGTTCTTAATCTCCCGCATCAACTGTAGTTAAATGGAAACTAAAAATTCCATTAAATACATATTAAATTAACCTCAAAAATAGCGTTAAGGACCAGTATTAGCTTGGTTCTTTTAAAATTAGGGTAAAGTAAATTCTCTTTTTTCTGGGCGATATGGGGTAGGTTTATTTAATGGAATTTGAAAATCACAAAATCTTCTTTAATTAATATATACACAATGAATGAACGTATTTTTTTAATGAATGCGGATGTTGGCACTGAATAATTAAAAACATCTGCACACTCTCATGTCGGTTTTTTTTACATGAATGGTTGATGACAGACATTAATATAATTAGTGTATAGATTAAGTGTCAGTATTACTTAATGTTAATTTAAGTGGTTCGGTTATTGCTATCTTCTTAGGGTTACGTGAATTAATCAGACATTTCAGAATAGGATTCTGTTTTATTTACTCAAATTTAGGCTGTCTTGTGAGTAGAGTCCATCTGGTTAAGACAACTAAAGGATGAGATCATGACGCTTACTCAAGCACAGCAAGGCGTGCTGGTGATATCAAACGACAGCTTTTTAATCGGTTTACTCACGGGTATCAGCATTGCCAATAATTTTTCTTTTCGCTCTGTTTCACCGACGTATCCAATCAATATTGAAAGCGTCAATCATGTATGTAAGGTGGTATTGATTGATTTGCGAGCGGTATCGGCAGAACTAATGGCTTCGCATCTTAAAATATTGCAGCAAATTCATACTCAGTCAAAGATCCCCATTTGTGCTATTTACAGCAAAAGTGATGCAGGATTCAATCATCACTTGTCCTGGGTGAACTATTTTGATGAAACCGATTTAAGCGGCCGTCTAGACAGATACCTCAGTCAGGTGATTGCTAATGAGAGCCATCAAAGGGAAGAAAGGCGCAATAGTGAACGGCGAAATGCTATTGATAGACGCGGTATTCCTGCGATATTTGGTTCCGTACAAAGTAATCTGCAACCAATGATACTCAATAGCACAATACTTGATGAAGAAGAGCAATATGTGGTTGGTCCTTTTGTCATAAATCACAACTGCAGAACGGTATTTTGTCAGGGCAAGGACGTAATGCTAACCAGCAAAGAGTTCAAATTGTTTACCTTGTTAGCGCAAGTGCATGACCATGTTTGCAGCACCGAAAAAATTATTGAGAAACTATGGCCAGATACACGGCGCGCAAACAAGTCGGATTTATATCAGTACATGCATTTACTGCGCAAAAAAGTCGAAGTGGACCCGGATAACCCAAGGTGGATCCTCACGGTCAAAGGGGTAGGCTACCGGTTAAATACCAACCAATTACTTCTATAGCAAATGTGACACTAAGGCCTATATAGCAGTGCTAGGCGCTCGATGACAGTTTGCTGCGTTAGAGTTGGGTAAGCAGCGCAGCGACCTTTTGTTGTAGATGGATTTTAAATGCGTTCACGGTTGGGCTGAGTAACCGCCTTTCAGCACAAATTAGATTAAGAGGAAATGTTTCTCCTTGCCAACCATCTACATCAAGCTCAATCAATCGCCCTTGTATTAGGTCTTGCACGATATCCAATTGAGACTTCCTAGCAATACCTTTTCCAGCAATGGCCCATTTACGGGTGATGTCGCCATCTTTACACTGCCGATTACCGGTTACATCAATGCTGGTGTTTTTGTTGTCTTTCTTGAATACCCAGCGAGAATGCAAAGTATCATTATGTCCGTGACATAAACAATTGTGTTGAGTGAGTTCTTGCAACGTGTTGGGCGAGCCGAATTGTTCAATATAACTGGGTGAAGCGCACAATACCGGAACATTGTTAGCAGCAACCGGAATGGCGATAAAGCCGGAGTCTTTTGGTTTGCCGTAACGCAAGGCTAAATCGACTGGTTGACTATATAAGTCCGCGGGGCTGTCTGATAACTGCAGTCGTATTTCCAATTTTTGATGTAGCGTCATGAACTCATCAAGCCATGGCAGTAGTAAATTTCGGCCCAAATCTGAAGGGGCTGAAAGCTGAATAACCCCGCTTAACTCCGTATCCTCGCTGTGCATTTGCGTGGTGGCTTCATCTAAAATACTGAGTGCATCAATGCAATGGCGTAAAAATTGTTCGCCTTTCTGGGTTAACCGCAGATTTCGAGTAGACCGAATAAATAATAGAACACCCAGGTCGCCTTCCAAACGTTTCAACGAAGCGCTAACCACAGCAGGAGACAAATCCATCTTCCTAGCGCAAGCTGACAGGCTGCCTTGCTGTGCGGTTTCACAAAATATTCTTAAATCATGCAGATTTTTCAAAGGCTACCCTAACTTTCAATAAGATTTTGAAAGTTTTCCATAACGCGACTTTATTATCAATATAACGATAAGCATTAAACATAACACGAGGTGAGAATATTGATGACGAAAAGCGCTGGATTTGGCGATGCTACGCAGGACTGCGTGAGTGTAAACAGTAAGTAGTTCACTGAGGGTTACCCCCTCAGTGAAACGTCAGGCAAATAATTAACCCTTATTAGGGTTCAATATGTACTTACCGCCAGTTGATTTAGCAAAATATTTAACAACTGTTTGCGGGTCTAAGGCTTCTTCAAAGCTAAGCTCTACACTTGATTCTATGGCGAATGTGGTATTAATTTCATCTGCCACGCGTTGATGTAATTCGGCTACCTTAGTGGCATCTAACTTGCCTAGGAAGCGCATCAATAACCAGCCGCCGACACTCCACGTCATGCCAAATGCGCGATTGAGTGTGGTAGGGGAGAAATCAAGGCCACCGTATATGTACACTTGCTTGTTATCAAGCGAGCCATAAGTATTGAAGCCCGTTGCATCTTTGCTACCCACCGCTTCCATCGCGGCTAAAATGTCACTTGCCAGTTCACCGCCGCCAATTGCATCAAATGCAAGCGTTGCACCGGTGGCCTCTATTGCTTTGTACAAATCCTTTTTAAACGTCTCACTAGTAGAATTAACAACGTATTTAGCCCCTAGCTTTGTTAGTAAATCTACTTGTTCTTGTTTGCGTACAATATTTACCAGTTGTACACCTTCTTTTAGGCAAATTTTATTCAGCATTATGCCTAAGCTTGATGCAGCAGCGGTATGCACTAATGCCTTATGGCCTTCCATGCGCATCGTTTCAACCATGCCAAGTGCCGTCAATGGGTTAACAAATGACGAAGCCGCAGCCAAAGGCGTGGTATCGTCATGATGAACAATACACGCCTGAATAGGAACGCAGCAATATTGGGTATAACAAGCGCCCGTTAGCACTGCGACTGTCTTGCCTAATAAAGATTGCGCCTTTTCGCTATCGCCAGCAGCCACAACCACACCTGCTCCTTCATTGCCAATAGGCAAGGTTTGGTCTAATCGTGATTTAATGCGCGGCAACATACCTGGGTGAACAGGGGCGCTGTAAGTTGTTTTGTCATCACTTAGTGTTGCTTTTGATAGATCCGCCGGGCCAAACATGGGCCACATATCAGAGGGATTGATGGGCGCTGCGTGCATTTGCACCACTATCTCATGGGGCTTTGGCTTAGGTACGTCGACCTCTTTTAGCGTGATATTGAGTTCGCCTTGTGACGAAATGTGGGTAAATAGTTGTTTGGTTTTATTCATTTTTGTTGATCCTGTCGTGGTTTCTTCGAAAACGACGCACAAAATCGTTGCTCGAAGAGATGATAAATCAATTGGGTGCAAAAAATTAACATGGGGATTGAAGACGTACGAGTCAATAGAAATGTTACATGATCATCACTGTGATAAATTATTCGCTTAGTGGGATTTTTGCGAGGTCAACACGGTTATCTTGTTAGTAGGAGCCGAGTCATCAAAATATTGCGTACACAGCTCAATAAGGTCCATTGTCGGTTGGTGAACTTTTTCAATGCCCACCCAGGCGTTACGTCCGCTTTTTTTGGCTTGATATAAGCATCCGTCGGCTAGGGCGATCAAGGTTTTCCAATCCGTTTGCTGGCTGTGTTCTAAAATCGGCGGATAACACACATAACCGATAGAACAGGTGTAGTGAGACAGTGCTTTATCTGAAAGACGAAATGGACTAGCGCTGACTTCATCAAGTAAGCGCTGAGCCAACAGGGGCGCGTCACTACGATCTATAAAACGCGCGATCCCAACAAACTCTTCACCGCCCCAGCGCACTAGATAATCTGACTGCCTAAACACGCGCGCTAGGCGCTTTGTAAGTTGCCGTAACACTTCGTCACCAACATGATGACCGTGTTCATCGTTCACACGCTTGAAGTGATCCATATCAATCATGAAAACGACAATATCCCCTTGGTGAGGTGTGGGTGTTTTACCATCTCGCCAATCATCATAAATTCGTTGGCTTTTTTCTAAATCTGTTTCTATGTGATTCTCTAAAAAGCGCCGGTTGTTAATGCCAGTAAGCTTGTCGGTTAGGCTAATGGCTTCCATTTCCCGATAGGCGGCTTGTAACTCGACATTTTTCTGGCTCAATTCAAGTGTGCGAAGTGCCACTTCTTCGCTAAGTCGCTTGTTTAATCTGCGCTGGGAAATACGACCGTAAACAAGGGCAAATAAAATGGCACTGACGACAATCGACGCTAGCCAAACGTTTCTGCTCCATTGCGCTTGCTTCAATGTGACTTGAGTTAACGCCTGTTCTTTTTCCAATAATTTAATTTGTTGGGCACGGCGTACGAACTCTGTTTGAGATTGCAGTGTCGCTATAGTTTTGATTCGAGTGGTGTTGAGTATTTCATCGTCTAACTTTTTTTGATAAAGCAAAGCATCTAAGGCTTGCCTGAGGGCATCTTCCTGCAGATACGCTTTTACCCGTAACGCTTCTAGCAGCGCTTCGTCATGGGATTCATTATTCTTTTTGGCTTGTGTCACACCCGCATCAATGTGCTGCAATGCCAATTCAGTATCTTCATCAAGTAGGGCTAATTGCGCAGATGTGCGATAAGCGTCAACCAATAAGCTCTTATACCGCTTGTCAATTGCTCGCTCGATAACACCGTTTAACATGGTACGAGAAAGGGGTAAGTTACCCAAGTTCATTTCTAAGGTAGCCATGGACAATATTGCCCAATCTGTGTCTCTTGGCGCTTGAATCTGTTGAAAGAGCGTCAAAGCTTCTGTTAAGTGATATCTAGCTTGCTCATAATCGGCGAGTTGAATGAACTGGAAGCCGACTTTATTGTGGCTGTAAGCAATGTACTTCTTTTCCTCAGAGGCTAAATCTATTTTGAGAGCGTCTTGAAAATAAGTCAGAGCGAGTTTGTCGTCTCCCATCAGGCGTCGAAGGTCACCAAGGTTGTACAGGGCGCTTGCGATACCATTTTTATCATCCAACGCATGATGCATTTCTAATGCACTTTGATGTGCTTGGGCTGCACCTTCTAGCAGTCCCATCTTCTCCAGCACAAGCCCTATACTATTGTAGGTAGAAGCAACGGCAGAAGTATCATTTTGCTGCTGACTGATTTGCATAGCTGAATAGATGTATTCTAAAGCCTGAGGATAGTTAGATTGGTAGCGATAGGTTAATCCGCGCTGCCGATATGCCTTAGCGAGTCCGGCCTGATCGCCTTGTTCTTGATACACATTAATGGCTTTTTTGAGCAAGTCATGTGCAGGCGCATAATGATTGCGCTCCATGGTATTCCTTGCTTGTTCAAAATACACATCAGCGAGTGCTAAGGCGTCGTTTTTGCTAACCGCTAGCAGCTGAAACTGCTCGGTGAGTGCTTCGGCTTTGTTCATTTCGCCTTGCTTACGGGCAAGCTCAATAGCACGTTTAAGCGGATTGATTTCTGTATAAGTAGGAATGTGGTCTACTTGAAACGGGTTAACGCCGACTTGAGCTATGACATTGCCATGGCATAGCAGTGCACATAAAAAAACAGCATTTCGTCGTGCTATTGGTTTCCTCCAATCCAAAGTGAACTCCGTGTATATCGTGCTAAGCAAAAACTTACGCTTTACACTTGCGCAAATGAGGTAAGCAGCATAAATAGTATTCAAGTATTACATGGGTAAAAAGTCATAGGTAGCATTAAACGCTCATTTTTCATTCAAACATCAAGGGAGATCATGAGTCCAATGTTAACGCACTTTGCGCTTCGTACATTATTGGTAACAAATGAACACGATATTATTGGCGCTTAGCTGCAATATTAAGTACTTGCATAGCGATGGTAACACGCAGCCGATAGCAGCATGTCTGCACAGATAAACAATGCTCGAATAAACAAGGGCTTAAGATGATGACAAAATTAACTAAACTGTATAAAGACAACAGAGCGATGGTGTTGTTCATTGCTTTGATGTGCGTGTTTAGAAGTGCTGTGGCCGATTGGAACGAAGTGCCGACAGGCTCTATGTTACCGACCATAGTCGAGGGTGACCGGATCCTCGTGAATAAATTAGCCTATGACGTGAGTACCCCTTTCGTTCATCACTCTTTGTACAAGTTAGCTGATCCGATGCGCGGTGACATTATTGTATTCGACTCTGCAGTATCAGAAAAAAGACTGGTCAAACGTGTGGTAGGGGTGCCCGGGGATACCGTCGCATTAATGGATAACGTGCTGTTTATTAACGGACAACAAATTGGTTATGCAGATTTAGCCAACATAGATGATTTCACTGAGGTCACGGAGGATCTGCTGGGCATTCAACACCGTATCCGTGTCGCAAATAACGGCTCTGCGTTAGCAAACTTCCGCGCGGTAGATATTCCCTCAAATTACTATTTGGCTATGGGGGATAACCGCGATAACAGTGCTGACTCCCGCGTGATAGGTTTAATACCACGTGATGAAATTATCGGCAGGGCGAAACAGGTCGTGATGTCTTTGGACTATGACAATTACTACCTGCCAAGATCTGACCGGTTTCTACATGATTTGTAGTACTGGAAGCGGTAATCTTATTAGCAGGAGAGCGAGCTAATTAGCAAATGTGAATGCTGTCAAAATCATTTACATTCTCAGTGCGATAAAAACAACTCACTACGCTGCTTTTTATCGCTTTTTATGGCTCTTTTCGATGTTTGAAAACCATGTAAAGCTTTTTGCCACATGCTCATGCCAATATGACCATTGATGTGCCCCAGGATACTCTTGGTACATGTGGTCGATGCCAAAGGCAAGAAATTGGCGATTTAACCACTGATTAGATGCAAGCAGAGGGTCATCAGTGCCGCAGTCGAAACGAATAGGGGGCAGAGCTGCGGCGTTTTTTCCCGCCCAATATAATATGTTTGTTTCGTTGGCATTGGCGCAATCATAAAAGGATAAAGGGGTATTAACAAACTGCGCCATGTCTTCAATTCGGGTGATAGATGAGTGCGCGGATATTGCACTAAATTGCTCAGGATATTTTACCCCCAAACGCAAAGCGCCGTATCCGCCCATGGATAAGCCACTAATATACCAACGGCTTTTGTCTGTGACATAGGGGGCTTTGACTTGTTTAACCGCCTGAATGACATCGTCGATTATCCACTTCTCATAATCACCTGTTTGTCCAAGGGGCAGATAAGCAGAGCCATCTTTTAAGCCCCCATCCGATGGCATCACCAGCAAGAACTCTTCTAACCCTTGATTTTGCAAAGCGTCATAAACCTGATGTATGCCACCTAGATTCATCCAAACCCAGTGGTTGCCATAGACACCGTGCAAAAACAGTATGACCGGAATATCGGGCTTAGTAGAGTATGCGTTATACAAGCTGATGTCGTGGCGCGCATCTAAATAGCTAGAGTGGATGGTCACGAATTGTGTCTTTGCTGGGCTATATTCAGGAGCCGATACTTCTAGTCGTTTAATGCTCAAGGGTGTCTCCTGATTAATCAAATATGATAACGCCTTTAGCGATACGCCCGTTGAGCATATCGTCAAAGCCATCAGCCACGTTTTCCAGTGAATAGGTTTTTGTCACGAGTTCATCGAGCTTGAGCTGGCCATTTGAATATAAGTCCAATAAAGCTGGAAAGTCCGTTTGTGGGTTACATTTACCATATAAGGGGTTCATGTAAATTTTGTCCCACTCGAATAACTCACAGTTAAAATCAATGCGCTGCTCGATACCGCTAACTTGTACCGCTGTGCCCGCATTTCGAATAAGTGCCAAAGGGGCCGAGCCTAACGCGGGAATTGCCGTACATTCAAACGCATAATCAGCTCCTCGTCCTTGCGTGAGTTCTTTCACCAATGCACTCATTTGGGCAAAATCCAGATCGTTTTGAATAGAGATAAGTCCGTGGGTGGCGCCAAATGCTTTCGCTTGCTCAAGTCGTTCCTGGTTGATGTCAATTGCGATGATTTTTCGCGCGCCAGATATACGTGCCGCTTGAATCACGTTTAAACCGACCCCGCCACAGCCAATGACGCAGACCGTACTACCGGCTTTCACTTGCGCTGCATTAACGACCGAGCCATAGCCTGTCATAACGCCACAGCCCACAATAGAGGCTGATGAAAAGGGGATGTCATGCTCGAATTTAACTATCGCCGCTGCTTTGACGACCGTGTATTCACTTAACGTTCCTAAATGAAACGAACGCTCGATTGCCGTACCCGATTGCGTTGTCGCGCTAGCGTGAGCATGTCCGCAAAGGCCATTGCCGCACACGGGCGAGTTATTTTCACAAATGTGTACATTTCCTTGCTGACAAGCAAAACAGTGCCCACAGGGGATTGACCAATTAAGTATTACTTTATCGCCTACGTTCAATCCGGTGACGTCCTCACCAACAGCGTCTATGACACCTGCACCTTCATGCCCAACAACAAAGGTTTTATCCCAATTCTGAATGGAGTCCCAATCGGTGTGGCATAAACCAGAGGCCTGTATTTTGACTCGCACTTCACCTCGGCCTGGAGCCGACACCCGCAGAGTGACCAATTCGTATTGGCCCCTGCCATTTGACACAATAGCTTTAGATTGGCGTTCGACGTGTTGCATAAGGTGATCTCTCAACGTTTTTCTATTCTGTAAAAGTATCAAAATTAGAGCATGAACCCGCGCCAATTTATGTCACATTCCGGTGACAAAGTATCACAAATGAGGGTAGACTGATTTACATTGATAGTGATTGACTGTTAACAATGAGGTTCCGGTGAAACAACAAAATGTCTATTGTGAGCCTTTGTGTATAGCCAAAGAATATTTATTCGATATACAAAAAGTAAGTTATCAAGAAGAAGAGCCGTATTCATGTTTGATGCACTTTCATGAAGTACATGAACTGATTATTTTTGAGGATATTCAGGGCAGCTACTTTTCAAGCCAAGGAGACTCTACATTACACAATAGCGACATAGTGCTAACACCCGCGCTAGAAGTGCATAACTATGAAATAGGCCCTAAGGCTAAGTCTTGGTACCTGATTCAGTTCTTACCTGAAGTGCTTGATTTGCCGCAATTTCAATCTATCAAGCCAATGTTTAACCGCGGCATGCACCTAAGAATGGACAGCAAGAATACGTTGATCGTTCAGCAACAAACCAGGTGGCTGGTGGAGTGTTTCGAACAGCAACCTCGCAGTGAGAAGAGCCTTACGTTACTGTCGTTACTACTTTTGTGGATTGCGGATCAAGCGCAAGCGGTGACGCAAAATAGCGAGCATACCCTAAAACAATCTCACGGATTTTCGCGTTTGCTGCCGGTGATTAATCTATTTAAACACGATAAGTATGTTAATTTGTCGGTGGGGGAGGCTGCTGAAAAATGTCACTTATCGACTTCTCATTTTTCTCGTTTATTCAAAAGTGTCTTTCGTCACACTTACGCCAATTATATTTTGCAACACAAGCTCTATCATGGGGCTCGAATGCTCAGTCAAAGCAAATACTCTGTCACTCAAATAAGTTACGAGATGGAATTTTCCAGCCCATCCCACTTCATTGCTCATTTTAAAAAGTATTACGGCGTAACGCCTTATCAGTACCGAAGCGATATAAATCGCAGAATGTTGATCGCAGAAACAGCCTAGAAAACACTATTCTCTCATCGGCCTTTGTATACGAATATGTTATTTTTTAGGTATAAACGCCTATTTTTCGCTCATCAGCCCTTAATCAAGGTCGAAATTTGATATTTTTAGTGAGTATCTAGGTATTTATCTTTCTTTTACGCTCTTAAGATAGTCCTCAAGTTGTTAAACAGTTGTTATCAACATCAAGACTGCATGGGGCTTATTATGAAAAATTACCAATCTTCTGATCCGTTTAAAGACGCTCGCGTGTCAAGTGGGTGTGCGCATATGAACGATCAAGATGATCCTGTGACTATGATTTTACGCCTCAAAGATGTGCGTAAGACAGCGCACAATTGGAAGACCTTTCAATCTGGTGCAGCCCCAGGTCGCATCGTTATTCCCTCTGAAGTGAACATTCGTGACACTCGGCAAATACCTTTTGAAGTGGACCCGCCGTTACACGGCGCATTTCGTTCCTTGCTTGACCCTTGGTTTAAACGCCCCTTAAAGGCGCAGTACCAAGAAACCTTGGCTCAGCAAGTGAATGCCTTGGTGGATGACGTATTAAAGGCCGATAGCATTGACGTGGTAGAAGACTTTGCACTATGCCTGCAATCGCGTGCGCTTACCTTATTACTTAATACCGACGCCGGTGAAGCAGATACATGGATTGGCTGGGGTACGCATGTGTTTCGCAGTGAAGATGACCCCCTAGATGGCGACAAAGCGGCCGTACTATATGATTACATTGATGAAAAAATAAAGGCCTCATCCCCCAATCCAGAGGGCGATTTGTACAGTGTATTGTTAGCGGCAGAGGTTGAGGGCAAAAAGCTAACACACGAAGAAATCAAAGGGATCATGATACTCACCTTTGCGGGCGGGCGAGACACCGTTATCAACGCCGTGACAAATACGGTCAGCTACTTTGCGCAGCACCCTGAATCATTGGATAGATTACGTAATGAGCCCGAAATTATTGGCCGTGCGATTGAAGAACTTATTCGTTATTTCACGCCGCTCACCCAGATGGGCCGCGTGGCCACGCAAGACACTCAAGTATGTGAACATGCGATTAAAGCTGATTCTCGCGTGTCCCTTTGCTGGGCATCGGCCAATCGCGACGAAAGTGTTTTCGAATCGCCAAATGACGTCATCTTAGATAGAAAGTTAAACCCGCATGTGAGTTTTGGTTTCAGTCATCACAACTGTTTAGGGGCCACACATGCTAGGCAAATTATGCGGGTATTGATTGAAACCTTGATGGCTAAAGTGGGCTCAATTGACATTATTGATTTCGAAGAAAACATAGAAAATTTGGGCGAATTCGAACGTAAAGTGGGGTTTCATCAACTGCACGTTAATATTCATCCTCGATAAATTTCCGCGTTACTCATCATGTGGGTAGTTCACTTTACCAGCGATCCGCGTGCACGATTGTCACGCATGAAAGCGAAAAATAAAGAAGGTTAGAAAATGGCAAAAATTACATTTATGACACAAGGCAATATTCCTGTTGTGGTCGAGGGCGAGTCCGGTTCAGTGATGGCTCTAGCAGTAGAAAACAACGTTACAGGTATTGATGGGGACTGCGGAGGCGTGTGCTCTTGCGCAACCTGCCACGTGCATGTGGCACAGGAGCAGTTTGCGTTAGTGGGCGAAGCCAGTGAGATTGAAAAAGACATGCTAGAGCTTGACGATGATGCTAATGAATACAGCCGTTTGTGTTGTCAAATTGACATTACGCCAGCGCTAGATGGTTTAGTGTTGACCGTAGCAGGCTAACCAGCAACAACCTACTTTGCACCCAAGTAAAGTATCCACGAATATGTATCGGCATAGAATACAAATGAGCATAAAAGGTGACTTAGTCATGACAAGCACAACGATTTCAAAACAAAGATGCATCGTAGTCGGTGCGAGTCATGGCGGTGTTAACCTAGCGTTTGCCCTACGTAAAGAGGGTTACGAGGGGAGTATTACCTTGATTGATGCAGACTGTAATCTGCCATATCACAGGCCGCCTTTATCAAAAACACACCTGATTGCAGATGAACCTGCAGGCCAATTGCTAAAACCTGAACAAGGTTATCAAAAAGCAGACATTAGCTTGATGCTAGGGGTGAGCGTGGTGGATGTTGAAAGTAAGAACAAACAGGTTTTGCTTGATGATGGTACGCGCCATCCGTATACCCAGCTGGTATTAGCCACTGGGGCAAGCCCGCTCATTCCACCCATCCCTGGGATTGACTCTGCTAAGCACCTTTACACTATTCGAACCGCAGATGATGCACATGCCATTGCTACCGCGTTTAAACAAAGTGAGCAAAAACGTGTTGTTGTGATAGGCGGAGGTTATGTGGGACTCGAAACTGCCGCTTCGTTACGAAAATCTGGCGCGGTAGTAACAGTGCTTGAGAGAGAGCCTCGGTTATTGGCGAGGGTGACTGCACCTTTGATGTCTGACTACTTTTATGCCTTGCATCGCCAGCATGGCGTAGAGGTACATAATGGTAAAAATGTTAGTGAGATAAAAACAAACGCAAATGAGAATAGCGTTGTGTGCAGTGATGGTAGCGAATACCCTGCGGATATCATCATAGTGGGCGTGGGTGTGCGAGTGAACACTGCTTTAGCGGATAAAGCCAATTTGGAGATCAACAATGGCATAGTGGTTAATGAAGCTAATCAAACCAGTGCACAGGATATATTTGCTATCGGTGATTGTTGCGCCCAGTTTAACCCGCATTACCAACGATGGTTGCGACTTGAATCAGTGCAAAATGCGTTAGACCAAGGGAAAGTGGCCGCTGCTGCTATCTGCCATAAAGCATTCAAAACTCAGCCTGTGCCTTGGTTTTGGTCGGATCAATATAATGTTAAGTTGCAAATGGTGGGCTTATCACAAGGTTACGATGATGTTGTCATGCGCAAAGAGTTAGATAAACCTGATAGTTTCTCGGTTTGGTATTTTAAAGGGAATGAGTTGTTAGCCGTAGATGCCGTCAATAATGCCAAAGCTTATGTCTTGGGCACAAAACTTATTAACGCCATGGAACAGGTAGATAAAAATAAACTGACGGATAATAGCGCGCCTTTGTCAGCGTCTATCATCAAAGAGTTCGCTTAGCAGCCGCGCACAATATTGCGCAATATCGATATTGAGGGGAGGGCTCTGATCATATATGGCAAGAGCCCCAATATGCTAAGCGAGTGTATCTTGAGGCAGTATTATTTCAACAAGCAATCCGCCACCGCCGGGTGTTGACATACGAAGTTCGCCTTGATGTTTGTTGATGGCCTTAAGTGCGATACTCAGCCCTAAACCAAACCCATTGGTGTGCATTTTATTGCCAGCGCGATAAAAGGGTTGCAGTAATTTAGCCATTTCACTTTCATCCACGCCAGGGCCATGATCCCGTACGCTGACGACGATACTGTTTTCTCTGTTGTGTACGCTAATGTCTACTGATTGCCCGTCATATGAATATTTACAGGCATTACCAATGATGTTGTCGAATGCTTGCAATAATGCTTCTGGGTAGCCATTTAACTGTGCCTTGTTATCCGCTTTGAATGTGACTGGAATATTAGGATAGGTAACGGCCATGTTTTTAATCACTCGCTCGCACAAAGCGTTAATATTACAAGGCTCCTGAGCTGGGTTACCCTGTTCAAGTTTAGAGTAATCGAGGATCTGCTGAATAAGTTGATCAATGCGCAAACAATCATTGTGTATTTGTTTAACGTGACGACTGTCTGGGCTTTTCTGTTCGATAAGTGCAGCCGATACTTGCAAGCGGGCCAGTGGAGCACGCAATTCATGGGATACATCATGCAGTAATTGTTGCTGAGCAGTGGCTGCGGCATGAGTTTTATTGATCATAAATTCGATGTCTTGGGCTAAGTCAGCCACCTCATCGCCTCGGGTGAGCAATGCACGCGGCAGCGGGGCAACTTCTTGCTTGTTGGCGTAGTGACGACTAAACGAACCGAGATAATTTAATGGTCGCGTTATACTCCAGCTGAGCAACGCACTGACCAATGCCGATGCAAAAAAAATGAAAACGAACTGCAGCGATTGGAACCGATACATTAGTTGCGTGTATATTCTAGGCGCTTGCGGTTTTTTGCTGAAAACTAGGTAGCTTCGCCCCGAGGGACCTAACACCGAGTATTCGAGGCGGTTTTCAGGTTTTACTTTGTTAAAGCGGTAATGATAAATACGCTGGTTAGTGTCATCCATTATCAGCATCGACATCAGATGACCCCGGCGGTTCTCTTTTTTATCGATCCAATTTTTTAATTTTATCGACCGGTTTGCATGTGGAATCAACGTCTGCTCATAGCGCCATACGATCCGCTCCGCTTGGGTGAGCACGTCATTGCTGTAGCGTTTGGTGTAGTCTTCTGAAGAGTATTTACTGATGATCACAAAGCTGGTGGCAAACATCACCAACAAGCTGGATAACCAAAACCAAATAAAAACACGCCAGAACAAGCGTTTGAAGCCTATCTTGTGATACGCAGATGCTAACAAAGTGCTAAATCTTGCCATGCTTAGTCGTCGCTTTGGGTTGGCTGTTGCTCGGTTAACATCTGATAACCGACGCCGCGAATTGACTTGATCACATCGTTTATCCCCTGTGAGGATAGTTTTTGTCGAATTCGGCTAATGTGTACGTCCATGGCGCGATCATAAGCTTCAAGTGGGCGGTTTAGCACTTCTTGCGTCATGTCTTGCTTGGTAATGGTTTGCCCAGCGCGCTCCATCAATAAACTTAACGCATTAAATTCCGCGCTGGTTAATGGCAGGGTGGTGTTATTCACAACCGCGGTACGTGTGCCAGTATCGAGCTCTATGCCATGTAACAGAGTATGCACAATCGTTTTGCCCGCTGCGCCGTTGCCAAGGGAGTTTTCGGTGCGACGAATGATGGCCTTAATCCGTGCACTGAGTTCTCTTGGGTTACAGGGTTTACCTAAATAGTCATCGGCGCCCATTTCAAGACCCACAATTCTGTCAATGTCGTCGCCACGTCCCGTTAGCATTAATATAGGAACTTGGCGTTTAGCGCGCACGCTACGTAATACGTCAAGTCCGGACATGCCAGGCATCATTATATCGAGCACTACCGTGTCGAATTCATCACTTTGCAATAAGCGCTCTGTGGCGGCATTACCTGAATGCAGCGTTTCAACCTCAAAGCCTTCTTCTTGCAAAAACTCGCTCAGCAAAGAACAAAGAGTTTCATCGTCGTCTACTAATAGGATTTTGTACTTTTCATTTTTCATAGGCAGAGATTACCCGCTTTACATTCATCTAGGATCAACTTTACTGAACTTTACACTAGCTTAACCCTACTTATCGAACGTAATGTGCATACTGAGCCCCGTTGATTAGATAAACCTTTTACCCACGTCATTTATTTTAATGACCCAAACTAAGTAGGAATATTAAGATGAAAAAATTAATTACTGGCGTTTTATTAAGTGCATGTATTGCAACAACGGCTTTTGCGGGTGCAAAGCATTCTGACGGTCACAGAGGCCAAGGCTTCTTACCCATTCATAAAATGGCACGCGTGCTCGACTTAAGCGATGAGCAAAAAGATCAACTTAAAGCGTTGAAAGAAGAAATGAAAGCGAACCGCCCAGCAAAGGGCACACAAACGTCGCTTAAAGCGCAACTAGCGGCGCTTGATCCCAGCGACGGCAGTTATGAGCAAGAGCTTAATCAACTCGCCGATTTAAGTGCGGAACGTGCAAAAGCAAGAGTGTTGAAAATGGCCGATATGCGGGTCAAAGTGCAGCAAATATTAACCGCTGAACAGCTTGAAAAATTTAATGAGATCAGTGAGAAGCGTGCCAAACGTCATCATAAGAAACGTGACGACAAAGCGTAATTAATTAAATCAAGTACATAACGCCTGATTTCATTTAACATTACAACAGAGCATCTTGCAAAAGATGCTCTGTTTTTTGTGAAAGCCTACTCAGAACTACTGACCCCTTGTCATTTTCTTCAAGGTTCGGTCATGTTTCATAAAGTGATGTTAGAAAACCGTAGTTTTGGGCAGTATTTTTGATACTCAAGAGTCTCTCCATGTTGTTAAGGGGGGATTAGAAACTAATTTTCTGGTTTGTCGCTTATGGTGGCCTCTTTCTTTAACCAAACAAATGCATCAGGCTCGTTGCTATAGCTGCGAGCGTTATGATCCGCCTTTGCGAGAATTCGCGGGTCGTTGATTTTTCGAACGGCACCGGATGGAACAACCAAGGCTTGTTCGCTGGCCTGATTGAAATTATCAGTGAGGGAAATCGTGACGATGTGCTCATCAAGCACGATTGAATAATGTCCATGTGGGAGTTCCATCCTGTACCTCTGTTTAATACTCAGTCATTACTTATAGGGCATTTATGTTGGCTATCTGGGTTTAAAATCAAGGCGGTGGAATCCTATTGAGTTTGTTGCCTTGCAGACAGGTAAACGTCATAAGTGAAGGGCCACAATCAGCAGAACGCCACCTGTTATGTGGCGGCGCGTTCTGTTTGCATCTTTAGCCAAAGTAAAGCGTCAGGTATATTTTTAAACGATTTAATATTTTGCTGGGCTTTCGCGGGAATACGCGATTCCTCCATTTTGGATAATATGTCAATTTTGACCACGACCGCTTTGGCAATCATATTTTGAGTATTGAGCCACGCGTTGTACTCATCAATTTCTTTGTAGCCTTCTGGCGTTATCCCTTCCAAGGCAAAGTCGTTTATCAATATACAGAATGGGGCTCCTTCAAACTGCTTAATTGCTTTTCTTATATCGTCAGTAAGTGCTTTGGCACCGAATTCGTTAAAGCTTCCTGCGAGCTCAATTACAATTACATTATCTTCAATTGTGATTAAATGATTTCCGTGCTCAAGACTCATGTGTTCCCCTTTCTATATGGATAATACTTACAATGAAATACTAAATTTCTAAATATGTAAGTTAATGCTAGCCGAGGCAAATTTTGCATATATTGACGCAACATAAAAGTAATAGTTGTTTATCTGGGCTGAGACACGGCTAACGCATTGTCAAAGCTATGTAAAATATTCATCTATCTGTGTAAATAAACGCTTTTATTCGATCTTAAGCGGGCTTAGCAACTAGACGACTAAGTAGCGGGGGAGTGCTATTACCCTTGCAATAGACGGCTTGAAGGAGTCTATGCAAGTATATGTCGCATTGGTGTATTTTATGCTCCCTTTTTTGAGTCGAACACCGATTACCGCATCTCGGCGACTCAGTGACAGCGGTAATTTTAATCGCAAAATTTGGAGGACGTTATGAAGAAGTTTTTATTACCAGCACTAGTGGGATCGATCTCTTTGGCTCTTAGCGCAACAAGCATTGCCGCCCATCATGAAGAGGGCAAAAAAGTAGTGATGAATAACCTGAAAACCGGTGAAAGCATCGGCAACGTGATGGTTAAGGATTATGATGATGATGGCGTGGTGTTTACACCTAACTTAAGTGGTTTAACACCGGGTGTTCATGGTTTTCACATTCATCAAAACGGCGACTGTTCTGCGTCGATGAAAGACGGCAAAAAAGTGTTAGGCGGTGCAGCCGGAGGACACTATGACCCAGAAGATACCGATAAGCACAGCGTGCCTTGGTCAGAAGAAGGCCACGAAGGGGATTTACCGACTTTGGTTGTTGATGAAAAAGGTAACGCTACCCAACCAGTATTCGCCCCAGAGTTAGAATTGGATGACATAGAAGGCCGTGCAATCATGATCCACGCGGGTGGCGACAATTATTCTGATTCACCCAAAGCACTAGGTGGCGGCGGCGAGCGTGTCGCGTGCGGAGTTATCCCACAATAGCGCCTAACGTTTCAGCGTCATGTAAATAATGAACCGCTCATTTGGTTCAAAATAAAAGCGACTAATCAGTCGCTTTTATTGTTTTTGTAGTCTTGAAATTCGAGCCACAGCAAAAATTCTTGGTAGGCTGGGCTGTTGTTAGTTTTTGCTACTTTGTACGCTTTAAACTGAGAAAACTCGTCTTTTCGTGCGGTTGCTCCTAACGCTGTTGGCTTAGCATCCGCGACAGTAACGGTTGAGTTATTATTCTGCTCTTTTGCTTTTGCTTGGGCTTGCACTTGGTCTTGTGTGGGAGCTTCTTTGCCAGAGAACATTTTGCTTAAAGAGAATTCGCCCTTTTCTCCAGAGAATACGCCTGGTCCTTCGAGCTCTTCTTGGGCGAGAGGAGCGGTACTGACAGCCATTAACCCAGCGAATGTCATGCCTAATGCAGTCTTGGAAAGTGTACACATATTAAAATCCTTACCTAATGGGAAACGCAAAAAGTTCGGCAACATTAACGCGGAATGTGTAACTGAAGCCGGACTTTTTGCTATGCAGATACAGCGAATATTACTAAAAGCGCACCATGCCACCAAGTGCAAATGCGTTGAAGCTTTCTTCTTCGTCAGTATCACCTTTGGTCGCTTGCACCCAGAAACTGACACCGCCCACAGGAGAAAAATGATAAGCGACGGTAGTTCTAGTATGGTCAGGTCCCTCAATACCCGCGGCGTCTTCTGAGGCATAATTACCCATGCTGTAACTAACCGCGTGCTTGCCTTGGGTATAACCCAATTTCCAGTTTAAAAAATCGCGGTCGCCACCGTCCACTTGGTCAGCTACGCCATAAGTTGCGCTGAAGTTAACGCCTGAATCATGAAGGTAGCCGGCGAGAATACCGTAACCGCTTTCAGCTCCGAGAAAACCAGCAGTACTATTACCATCAATGTTTGCTTGCGGGTCGTCATCGTTGTCTGCATCGCCGAAATCAGTAGACCATGCATTAACGCGCCAACCGTTGGCGGCGTATTTAATCGCCATTTCGTAACTGCTGTCTTCGCCGTATTGGGCGTAGAATTTAGCACCGTCTAAAAACGTTGGAGATTCGTACACGATACGCTCGCTGAAAATGGACTGCGTTTGAACGAATGGCGTTTGGCTTTCACCGACCGGGCCGCGGCGAGTTGAGCCAAAGCGTTGGCTCATGCCTAGTGGGTCTGACCACCAAGTGCCTGATTGATCCACATCAGAAACGATCCAAGTAATACTCGCGCCTGTCCCCATTTTCACTTTACCAAACTTACCTTGTACCCATATTTCTTGAATACGATTGCGTGAGTTGGTGCCGTCATGCAGGATATTAGATACCCCTTCATCTAGGCCAATTTCCACTTGCGCCCCGAAAGTCAGTTCATTGTATTCAACAGAGCCTTTAACACCTATGGTAGATTCAGCGAACTCGTGGCGGCCGAAGTAAAGGTCATCAGAGGTGTCGTCTTTAACGATGTCATATAGCACTCGGCCATAAGCGGTGACTTCTGCTTGTGCAGATTGGCTGGCTACAAGGGGGGATAGCATGGCTAACGCGAGCATAGATTTTTTCATGTGTGTGTCCTATGTGTGTTATTGCAATATAAGGTGTTCAGGAAATAAAACGACCAGCAGCAAGACCAAGACTTGCATCAAAATAAAGGGCACTACGCCTTTATAGATGGTGGTGGTTTTAAGAGATTTAGGTGCCACGCCTTTTAAATAGAACAAACTAAAGCCAAAGGGTGGCGTTAAAAATGAGGTTTGCAGATTCATTGAAATTAAGATGGCGAACCAAATTAAATCGATATCCAGCACCATGGCAACTGGCGTCAGAATGGGAACAATCAGGAACGAAATTTCAATAAAATCGATAAAGAAGCCAAGGAGTAAAATGGTCAGCATGGCCAGTATGATGAAGGTCCATTTGTCTCCTGGTAAGTCTAAGAAGAAGTCCTCCACAAGATATTCGCTACCAGAGTAGCTAAACACCATTGAAAACGCCGTAGCACCGACGAGCACAGCGAAGATCATGGCGGTGACTTTTACCGTTTCGCCTGATATTTCATGTACACCTTTGAATGAAAAGCGCCCATACATAGCTGACAACACTAATGCACCCACAGCGCCAATAGCTGATGACTCCGTGGGGGTCGCAATACCAGTGAAAATCGAACCCAGCACGGTAACAATAAGCAGTAGTGGCGGAAAGATATCTTTAATGGCTTGTACAATGATGGTTCGCTTATCTTCTGTGACGTCAATCGGCGGGCAAAACTCAGGTTTAACTTTTCCTAAAATTAGGATGTACAGGGTATACACCACTATCAGTAATACGCCTGGAATAACGGCAGCGCGAAACAAATCGCCAACGGGAACGCCCATTACATCGCCTAAAATA
Source organism: Paraglaciecola sp. QJM3NY_14 (assembly GCF_056173245.1). NCBI lineage: Bacteria > Pseudomonadati > Pseudomonadota > Gammaproteobacteria > Alteromonadales > Alteromonadaceae > Paraglaciecola > Paraglaciecola sp. QJM3NY_14. Next base: position 2,765,059 of record NZ_CM149664.1, on the reverse strand, counting down.
ATCAAGATAATAGACGGTGGTATGATCTGCCCGAGCGTACCGGCGGCGCATATTACACCAGCTGCGGTCGGTTGGTGATAATTATTTTTAAGCATGACGGGCAAGGAGATCACGCCCATGGCAACGACGCTTGCGCCAACGACACCGGTAGAGGCTGCTAATAACGCGCCGACGATAATAGTAGAAACGGCAACGCCCCCCGATATACCGCCGAATAACTTGGCTGACGACTCGAGTAGGCGCTCTGCAAGGCCGGTTTTTTGCAGCACTATGCCCATAAAAACAAACATAGGAATGGCCATCATGGTGGTGTTTTCCATGATACTCATGATGCGATAGGGCATAAAAGCGAATAGGTCTGCGCCGAGCACAATCACACCAATCAGTACGGATACCCCAGCGAAGGTAAACGCCACGGAATACCCCATGAATAAGCACAGCAGGGCAATGCCAAATAAAACTAAACCTGTCATTAGATGGCGTCCTTATGATCTGTGGAAGGGATGTACGTGCCTGTGAGGCGTTGTATTTGTTCGAGCATTACGTACAGAGCGCACAAAATAAGAAATACCGATGAAACGGGGATAACACCGCGAATAATAAAGCGATGGGGCAAGCCACCTGGATCGGCACTGCCTTCGCCCATTTCGTAGGCTTCAAGGGTGTAGTCCAAGCTGTAATAAAGGATCAACAGGGTGACGGGCAGCACAAACAGCAAGGCCCCGAATAAGTTGATATAGGCTTTCACTCGAGGGCTAAAGTTGTCGTAAAATACATCGACGCGCACGTGGCCGTCGGCTTTTAAGGTATAACCAATGCCGAACATAAACATGGCTGCAAACAAGTGCCATTCTAGCTCTTGCATACCAATACTGACTTCATTGAAGAAGTAACGCATGATGACGTCATAAAACACGTTCAAAATCATTAACATCATCAGCACACTGCATAAATGGCCAACGCCATCTATAAATTTGCCTAGTAACTTAACGACTGTATTCATAATAAATCTCTGACACAGGGCCTATGTGCCGTCACCTATGGAACAAACCGTGACAGGCAGCCAGCCTAAAATTAAAAGTAAGTAAAAGGACAGGGAATGGCTTGAAGACTCACATTAAACTGAGTCTTCAAGCCTTTTTGTTACTCGTTTGACTCGAAGCCTTCTAGGTAGGCTTGGTCGGCGAACTGAGTCCAGGCGCGTACCTGCGCTTGGTAAGTCTTGATGGACTTCAAGATTTTGGCTGTTTCTTTATCTTTTGCTGCAAACTCTGCCAATAGCTCGTCATTCGCGTCACGAATGGCATTCATCACTGGTTGCGGGAACGTGCGGATTTTTACATTGGGGTACTCGGTTTGTAGGGCTTTTAAGTTCTCGCCATTTTCATGGGTAGACTGAGAATACATATCGTAAGCGGCGGTTTTCATGGCCACAGTCAAGATTTTCTGTAAATCAGCGGGTAGGGAATCATAGGCTTTTTGATTAACCATAAACTGCAACTCTGTTGCAGGCTCTTGCCAGCCGGTGTAGTAGTAAGGCGCTATTTTGTGAAAGCCCATACGTAAATCAAGAGACGGGCCAACCCATTCTAAGGCATCAATGGTGTTACGCTCTAATGCTGTGTAAAGCTCGGCAGACGGGATGTTCGTCGGACTTGCTCCAAGCTTAGCCAGTACTTCACCGGCGAAACCAGGAATACGCATCTTAAGTCCTTTTAAATCCTCAACAGTGTTAATTTCTTTTCTGAACCAACCACCCATTTGCACGCCAGTGTTACCGCCAGGAAACGACAATATACCGTATTGATCATATGTTTCTTTCATCAACTCCATACCGCCACCATAATAGAACCAGGCATATTGCTCAGGGGCGGTCATACCGAACGGCACTGTGGTAAAAAACATGGTGTTAAAGTCTTTGCCCTTCCAATAATAAGATGCCGAGTGACCCATTTGGTATTGGCCGCTTTTTACAAAATCGAAAATGCCTAGCGCTGATTTATGTTTGTTGGCTGAATCGATGCGAATGGTTAGACGCCCGTCAGACATCTCCTTGACCATTTTTGCCATGTTTTTGCTAGCATCACCGAATATGGGGAAGTTAGGGCCCCAAGTTTCCGCTAGGCGCCAGCGATACTTTTTGCCATCCGCGGCACTGGTTGGCGCGTTGAGGCCTAGAGCCAGTGCTAATGTGAGTAATAAATGTGTTGTTTTCATGGGAATTCCTCATAAATGTTCAAAGGTCACATCGGCGATTTGCTAACGCCAAGTGAAAAACTGTTAGAGGAATGTTAAATGTTTGTGAGTGTGTAACTATTCGTATGAACACCCATTTGTACTAGGTAGTTTTACCTAGGTAGAAGTAGGTTGGCGCCCAAGCGGAAAGACTGAAATAATCCTACTTTAACGTTCACAATAATTTAACACGCTGAATTTGCTCGGCTTCAAGGCGCAATTAATATGACTTTACCCTTAAGACTGCTGTTTATTGCAGTGCTGCAGGTAGTATTGACGTCTATCTTGACGTACTTCTTAGTGACAGATGAATACCGAGACCTCTCCAATCAAAGTGTTGATACCCTGGAAAACTTTCTTATTGAACAAAAGCATCAAGAGCTGAAAAACTACACCTTACTTGCTGTCTCAGCCATGTCAGACGCTTATGAAAACAGTGCCATAGATGACGATGAAGCGAAAGCCCGCGTTACCGAGATCATTCACGATATGACCTACAGCGGTAACGACGGCTACTTTTTCGTTTATGACGGTGATGGCAATGGCGTGGTGCACCCTAAGGAGCCCTACAGAGTCGGTAAAAATTGGTGGGAGCTTGAAGGGGAAAACGGTGATAAGACGATACAAATTCTGCTGGCTAACGCCAAGGCAGGTGGGGGATTCCACCGTTAGCCTTGGCGAAAACCTTCTGCGGATGAAATGTCTGAAAAAATGGGTTACTCAGTGTTTCTTGAGAAATGGAATTGGATGATTGGTACGGGTGTGTACTTAGATGACGTAAACAGTCAACTGAATAAACTGCAGCGAGAAATTGACCAGCACATTAATAAAACTAAGCAGATCATATTGCTCGTGGCCATGTCGTCCATATTTCTTATATTTCTGCTGGGGCTGATTCTAAATTTGAGTCAAAAGAAAAAGACCGATCAAAAAATCAGTGAATTGGGACTTAAGATCATCAACATGCAGGAGGAAGAGCGTCGGCACATATCGCGAGAATTACACGATGGTATTGTGCAAGTGTTGGTTTCTATTAAGTACTCATTAGAAGCGACAGGTTTATGGCTGAAAAGAGCCAAGGTCGATAAGCCTCAACCGTTGGAGCACGCCCAAAGTAATCTGCAAGATGCTATCAGTGAAATACGCCGAATATCCCATCATTTGCACCCCAGAATATTAGACGAGTTGGGTTTGTCTGCCGCAATGGACGCATTAGCCACCGAATTTAGTGAACAAACAGGGATCGCAGTGAATGTGACTAAGCCAGCAGTACGAAAGTTAGTGCAAAATGGGATCAGTACGACTTTATATCGTGTGGTGCAAGAATCCTTAATTAACGTGCAAAAGCACGCACACGCCAGCGAAGTAAATATCGAGATGACTATCAAAGACAAGTGGCTAACGTTGACGATCAGCGATAATGGATGCGGTTTTGATGCCCACAACACAGATAAACCTGATGACTATGGGATAGGATTACGAAATTTGGCCGAGCGCGTAGAATATCATCTAGGGGAATTCAACGTACGCTCGTCAAACGGCGGAACACAGGTTACTGCACGAATTCCAAAAGCTAGCTACGCTAATACTCACACAGCTACACAAGGCCCATCAGTATGACCGAAACACACAGTGAGCAACCGATACGACTATTGCTGGTAGATGACCACCCTATGGTACAAGGGGGACTTAGCGCCTGTTTGTCGTTTTATGATGACATTGAAATAGTCGGCATGACCCATGATGGCAAAGATGCACTGGAAAAGGCGCTCGATTTAAAACCTGATGTGATCTTAATGGACATCAGTATGCCCTCTATGAACGGCATCGATGCCACTGAAATTATCACTGACAGTCTCGATGACACCAAAGTGTTGATATTTAGCATGCACGATAGCCCCGAGTTTGTGACAAGTTCGATTCAAGCGGGCGCATCTGGCTATATTTTAAAAGACACGACATCGGAAGAGGTGTATTACGCAATTAAGGCCGTCGCTAAGGGACAAACCCACTTCAGCAGTTCAATTGCAAAAATGCTGATTGATAAGCCAATCAAAGACACCAGTCAAAAGCTCACTACCCGGGAGCAGCTCATTTTAACCCATGTTGCCCAAGGTAAATCGAGTAAAGAAATCGCGCGCATTCTTAATATCAGTTTTAGAACCGTTGAGGCGCATAGGCGCAATATGAAGAGCAAATTAAATATTGAGTCCTTGGCTGAGCTTATCTGTTATGCGGTTGACCATGGGCTAGTAGAAAAGTGATACCTGGGCTTCATTGATACGTGGGCTTCGCTAATACTTGGGCTTCGCAATGCGCTGCGCATCGCACGTTTGATGAAGCGCTAATAATGGCTTATCTAATTAGAGGCCAACCTAAATAAAGGCTAACCAGGCGCCGACGCCAATTAGCAAGCTACCAGCGATGGCGTTCATCCAGCGGATGTTATTGCCGCGATTTAAAAATAAGCGCACGCTTTTGCCGCCGGTGGCGTAAATAAGCATACACAAAAACTCACTAAGCATGATCAAGCTCACCAGCACAACAAGTTGACCAGTAAGGGATTGGGTTACGCTAATAAAGGGCGGTAAAAGGGTCACCATAAACGCCCAACCTTTGGGATTAGCAATGGCGGTAATAAAGCCTTGTGACGCAAGCTTCCCGCGAGAGGTAAAAGTAGGGTTATGATCTGTGGTGACTTTATTATGAGCAAAACACATCTTGAGCCCCAAGTAAGCTAAATATGCGCCGCCCACCCATTTGAATACGTTAAAAACACTTGGGTAGTTGAGCATCACACTGGCCACACCGATGACGGCGGCAATAGCGACAAGGGCAACACCAACGACTTCACCTATCATCATCCACATTGTGCGGCGAACGCCCACGCTCATTCCCAAGGTCATGGCCAATGTCATACACATACCAGGTGTAATAGAAACGAAAAAGAAAGTGGGAATAAATACCGCGAGAAGAGCTAAATCTGGCATGAATGCGCATCCAAGTTGGCAAATTAAAACCCGAGCAGTTTACCCATATCAGATTGATTTACTAGGAATACTATCGCCAGTGTCCCCATAAACACATGAACTTGTGTTTTATCGCCTTGCTTTTTATTGTGAACATACCTCCCTAAACAATCCTGCAGAACTGATGTAATGAACCAACGCGGTGTAACATGCCTAAATGGTTTGTTGACAAGATCACGTGCAGCAGTTGTGAACGATTTCGCCTACTGACGAAAAAGGCACTAGATTTGATGTAAACCTAGTACCTTTACTATAAAAAATTGAGAACGTCTGAAATTATGGCTGTTGAGGCTACTCTCGAGGTTACTCTTGAGCCTACTCTTGTGCTTCTGCAGGTGATGCACCGCTGGCAGTTTTATCACTGGTTAGTTGGCTATCTGCTGCTTCGATGTTCTTTATTTCATCACTCGCTAACTCTTCACTCGCTAACCCTTCACTTGCTGAGCGTAACGTTAACAACTTGCGCAGCGCAGAGACGATAAATAGGGTGGTTTCCATGGGAGAGCGATGATAAAAGCTATCCCAGGCTTGGCCTTTATGCTCTGCGTAATTATCCATTCGTTCGGGGTGAACTTCGCTGTAGGCTAGGTGCACAGCATGGCCGATGGTTACATCAACTATCAGCGCTTCATCAATCTGTAAACTTGGGTTTTGTTCAAAGAAGCGACCGAGAGCGCTCATGGTTTCCACCGTAAGCTGGCGATACTCTGGCGCTTGAATGTTGTTTAACATCTGCTCTATCAACAGCGCAAATGCGGCTTCGCCTTGGGTCATGTCACTGAGAACCATATCACTGGCAACCCGGTTACGCTTGTCCATTTTGTTACCAATAACTAACCCAGTGGTGTGCTTAAATATGCTCCAAACTTGCGGGATGAAACCCGCGGGGCGTCTGTCTATTACGCCTTGATGTTGGCGCCATACATACCAGCCCTCAGTTGGCTCAGCGAGTTCTTCAAAGCCTGAGTCTTGATCCCAATCCAATTTGCCCGAGACACATTCAGCATGAAGCTCTTCGAGTTTAATCGGCAAGTCAGCTAGGTTTTGGTATTCCTCGAGCACCGCCTCGATCTGATCCTGAATTTCAGAAGGCGCCAAGTTCATGATGTGCTCATACGCCTCATCAGGGGTTTTGTTATGTTCCCGAGATATCTGACTCGTGAGCAGTACAATCAGGTAACTTACGCGCACCGTTAACAATTCGCTGAATAGTTTAGGGCGAGACTTCACCAACATGCCAAGGGACAATAACACTTCTTGCGTTAATACTTGGTCGCGCACATCTTCTCGGCAAAATTGATTGATTTTGGCTAGCAGCTCGTCGTCTTGTAAGGGTTTAGAAATAAGTGACTCATCACTGTAAGCACGGCCCACTTGAATAAACTTCTGGGCGACAAGTAACGCGCTCACGGCTAAGCCCAAGTCACCATCTAGTTTGCCCAACAAGCCTGAAGCGTGACGCAGCACAGACCACAGACGCAACCGACCTGCTTGCAAGTAAATTTCTTCGATTAACGACCTAACAGTGTGGTGTTGGCCGTGATAGGTAATGGTGCTATCAAGCGATAAAATCTTGCTCATAGCGGCAAGAAGAGCAATTTGCTGATACAAATTATTAGAGTGTTCAAGACGAGCATGCAACTCATTTGCATCAGTGAGTGAGTCAATCTCTCGCTCTTGGTCTGATGTGAGCGCCAAATGATTGCCTGATAGCGACAGGGCGCAAGAATGACTGAACAAATCTCGTAGGGGCTCTGATGGCAGCACTAAATCATTTAATTGCTCCACTCGTTCCACTGCAGATGTAGGGGTGAGCTGCGCCATAGCGCCATGCTTAACCGGTATATCATCTACTTCGCCTGTGGCAATCTGCGCCATTAATTCAAAAAACGAACTGCGATCACCATCCAACAAGTTATGCGTTAATAATACCGTGACAGTCGGGCGCCCAACTTCGGTCCAATTTGAGTGCAAATAGCTCAACTCACTCTTAAAGCGGCGCACAAGAAAATCAATGTCGTAACTTAAAAAGTACTCGTGTTGCATGAAAGAGGGGGTTAAACACACGGCGCGCTGCTTGTTGAACATATAAACGCGGCTGGTGGTTAAGCTTTTTAGCATTCTAGGGATACGACCCGTTAACCCTAAACTGTCACATCTGCCGACTTGGCCATGTACCGCAGCGATATCCTCTGGCCGATAAACCTTTACCGGTGCAATATCGCTTAAGGTTTCTGTAGCAACACCGTGCGCGGCCAACTCTTGTTGTAATAGCTCATCTTCTGCTAAAAAAATCAGCTGAACAACAGGCTGCATTTTCGGTTTCCCGTGACGGCGCCCCAAGGGGTCTAAGTCACCCGGCCTAAGCAAACCATCTTCGAGCATGGTACCGAGTAAAAATAAACTTTGGGCCCAAACTAATGGCACGTTCTCATTCGGTAATCGATTTTGTGATTGTGGCTTTGCGCGCTCTGCATCAATTGATTCAGCGGGCACAAAGTATAATTCAGGCAGCAATTGAAAGCCGTTTTGTTCAACCAGTACATTATCTAATCTGTCTCGATAATGCTTAATTTGTGGTTTATTGTCGGTGAAAATAGCATCTAAATAAAGATAGGCGTAGAACAACGGCCACTCAGATTCAATGTTTTCAAATTGCTTTAACTCTTTATCTTCGTAATGCAGACGCCCTTCATCTTCAAGCACGGTTTGATGGCCATCACGTAAAAATCTTTTCAAGCCGTAGCGGCCTTCAAGTTTAGTCACGATTTCAGTTCTGACGCGATCTGACAGGGTTTTATCGGGTACGGCAAACGCCGGGAAACCAATGACACTGAGCAATGCCGCATCAATTTCTTTGGTATTAGATTCTCTGGGGAGCATAGCGCTCAAGGTAATGTTCGACTGAGCGATGTTGTCTGGAATAACGTGAATTACTGAGCTCAATGAGCCTTTCGCGCCATAAAGATTAAAACCGGAGAGCGCTTCAAGCGCTGCCTTTGCCATGCCAAGCGAACTGGCGTTTAATTCCACGCTACCACTATTACTTTTAGCGCCACGCTCCCAAATACCGAAGTCTGGTGTGCGATAGGCACGCTCGATGTAATACACCAAATTTTGAATAAAGCACACTTCTTCGTCTGACCAGATAACATCGAGTCCAGAAGCAATCATTTGCGTCAGTGTTAGCAGAAACACTGAGGTCGCATCAATTTGTAAGTGGCCCCATTCTGCATCACCTACCACGCTATCACCTGTGATGGTGTCGTATTTGGCATGCAAAGCATCAATAGGATTGCGGGTTTTCTTGAAGACTTCTATTTTTTCGGATTGGGCCATCATGGAGCGTAGCAAGCCACGCATCAACTTCACGGTACGTTGCTGCAATTCATAGCCTCTGCCATCGTCGCTATCGACTTTGCGGTAGGCGAGGGCTAAACCCCAAACGGCTAAAATACTGTAAACATTGTCTCTCACCCACGCATCTTGGTAATTCCCGTGGACCGTAATGGCGGTACTCGCTGGTAATAGGCCACTGACAGGATGTTGTTTGTCTAAAATAACTGACTTTATTTGCTGATAATAAGCATCTAATTGGGTGTTCAATTCTAAGTTGTGCATACAAAATCCTAATTAATTCGTAGGAAGCGATTCAATAGGCTTCCTAAATTGCGCAGCGTACCTTGCCTGTAATACCCAAGTAAGATACCCACGCAGAAAATGAGTAATAACAAGTTGTGAATGCTTATATCATCTAACTTGATTTGCTAACAGTGAACAATAGGTTAAGGCTGACCTTGCATTGCTATTATGTGCAATTGTAGATAACCAAAACTCCAGCAATGTTTGCGCCACGGTGCGTGATGCATAACACGTCTAAGACTTAACAGCTTTTTACTCTGTCATTTTATTAACGATAGCCTATAACACCAAGAACTTAAACGTTTAAGTTTTTGGTGTCTAATTTAACAAGTGATTCCCATCAAGCAAGTGCTAGGGCGCGATTATGGTGCAAAGTGCTTACTGTTTGCAGTGCTGTTTACATTTATCGTTACAAATAAATGCAAATAAGAATTATTACTATTGAGGTGGTTGTGGGATACTACTGGAAGTTATTTGAGGAGGAAATTTAAGAATGCGCAATGTGATTAAAGAATGTGTGACTTTTGTTCATCATTGGAATGACACGCTATTTAGTTTTAAAACCACCAGACAGAAATCTTTCACCTTTGAAAGCGGTCAGTTCGTCATGATCGGGTTGGAGCTTGCGGGTAAACCTTTAATGAGAGCTTACAGTATTGCCAGTGCTAATTACGCCGACGAGCTGGAATTTTTCAGTATTAAAGTACCAGATGGTGCGCTGACGTCAGAGTTACAAAAAATCAAAGAGGGCGATGAAGTCATGTTGACGACTCGCGCAACAGGTACGTTAGTAGCGGGTTATCTTCAGCCGGGTAAAAATTTATATCTGCTGAGCACTGGCACGGGCTTAGCACCATTTATGAGTATCATTCAAGACCCCAATATCTACGATCAATACGATAAAGTGATATTGGTTCATGGTGTGCGCTGGGCATCTGAGTTGGCGTACCAGCAAGAGATAGAGGTATCGCTACCGAACAATCCATTCTTTGGGGATATAGTGCAAGAAAAACTACTGTATTACCCAACAGTGACACGAGAAGACTACCAATACAACAGTTTGAAAAGGGCTGATGGAATGTGTCCTCATCAAGGACGGATAACCGATTTGTTACTGTCAAACAAATTGACCGATGACTTAAGCCTACCCAACATCGACCCTGAAAATGATCGGTTTATGTTGTGCGGCAACGATGCCATGTTAAAAGATTTAGCCGCTATCTTAGACGCCAAGGGATTCAGTAAAGCGAATTCACGCTCCCAAGGGCATTATGTTATTGAGCAAGCATTCATCGAAAAGTAAGTCGAACGAGGTTTTGGTGCAGCAACAATGGCAATGCTTAAGAAGCTATTCAGCTCGTGAATTTACTTGTGTGGTGCCTTGTTGCTAACGAACCGTGGCTCAAACAAGATACGAACAGATATAGCACTGCCTGTTTTATATTCATTAGGCCTCAGGTAGCTTTAATTCGCTGCATCGAAAGCCTCATCTGTTTTTCTATTTCAAGAATAACGAACAGGGCGATACCTACACCTATGATCAGTAAACCATCGAATAAAGGGATCGCTTCTGTAGCAAATACGATTTGCAAAGGGGGAAAATAGGTTATGGCAAATTGCGCCACAGTAATAATTGATACAACTAACCAGACTACCTTAGTACCGCATACAGCCTGCCAAGTTAATGATGTAGAGTAGATATTGCGAATGAAAAACAATTGAAAAATTTCCATTACAACTAAGGTATTCAAAGCCATGCTTCGAGCTAGTTCTAGAGAATAGCCGCGATCAACGGCGTACATATGAATACCAAACACACCGCATAGGAATAAAACAGAAACTAAGATCACATACCAGATCATTTCTCTAGACAACAGAGGTTCGTTACGCCCTCGAGGAGGGCGGCGCATCGTGCTTTCTTCGCTCGGTTCGAATGCTAATGCAATGCCAAGTGTTATTGCCGTAATTAAGTTGACCCAGAGGATTTGAATAGGGGTAATAGGCAACGTCATGCCCATTAACAATGCGACAATGATAGTCATGGCTTCACCCGCATTAGTGGGTAGTGTCCAACTGATGACTTTTTTGAGGTTGTCGTAGACGGTTCGTCCTTCGCGCACTGCAGATACGATAGATGCAAAGTTGTCGTCGGCCAGCACTAACTCTGCAGCTTCTTTAGCAGCTTCACTGCCTTTTTGGCCCATCGCAATCCCCGCATCGGCTCGTTTTAACGCGGGAGCGTCATTCACGCCATCTCCGGTCATCGCTACTGTCATACCATGAGATTGCAGCGCCATTACTAATCGTAGTTTGTGCTCTGGGCTGGTGCGGGCAAAAATATCGCATCCAAGAACAGCATTCCGTATCGCGCTCTCGTCCATATCATCAAGTTCCACACCAGTTAGTACTTTATCGGTAATTTGTAAGCCAATTTGCTTACCGATAGCTGCTGCAGTTTTGCTATGGTCACCAGTTATCATCTTAACGCGAATACCGGCTTCGAAACATTGTGCAACTGCGCTAATCGCTTCTGTACGAGGAGGATCTATCATGCCTAACATACCAATCAGTGTTAACGTGCCTGTGACATCAGCATGCTCTAAAACGGTGTGTGATGGTGTCACTGTTTTGATGGCAAACGCTAATACACGTTGGCCAAGTCCAGCGATAGTCTCAGCTTGGTTGTTCCAGTAGGCTATATCTATTGGCTCTGATTTGTCGTTTAAGCCTTTTTGATGTGTACACATGGCCAAAATTTGTTCTGGGGCACCTTTTACAAATATGCAGGCTTGTTGCTCATGATTGTGATTCAGCGTAGCCATAAATCGATGTTTAGCATCAAACGGTATGGCGTCTGTTCGGGTCCAGGTGGCGTTAATTTCTTTTAGGTTGAGGGCCATTTTTACGCTAAAAGCGAGTAACGCGCCCTCCATAGGATCTCCTTCTACTAGCCAGTTTCCGTCTTGCTCTCGCAGAGCGGCGTCATTACATAGCGCGGCAGCTTGCGCCAATTCATCAGGTATAAAATCAGTAATAGCCACGGCTTTAGTTTCTAGGGTCAACTTACCTTTAGGTTCATAGCCATTGCCTCCTAAGGTGAGTAAGTGTTGCTGCGTGAGTACTGAAGCCACCATCATTTCGTTGCGAGTTAATGTGCCTGTTTTGTCAGAACAAATAACGGATACTGAACCCAAGGTTTCAATCGCGGGTAGATGACGCACAATGGCATTTCGTTGAGCCATGGCTTTAACACCAATGGCTAACGTTATGGTTAGAACCGCCGGTAAACCTTCTGGAATTGCTGCTACCGATAGCCCCACTACTGCTAAAAACATTTCAGTAAAGTCATGGTGTTCAACAAAATACCCAAACACCAGTAACACGGAGGCAACGGCAAGGATCATAATAGTCAACCACTTGGCAAACACCGCCATTTGCTCAACTAGAGGCGTGGTTAACGTTTCTACTTTCGACAACAAGCCGCTAATACGACCTATTTCTGTGTCTTTTCCTGTACCGACCACTACACCCTTGCCTTGACCCGTACTGACTAGTGTTCCTGAATAAGCCATGCAAGTGCGATCACCGAGTGACGCACCGATTTCAACGACCTTACTTTGCTTTTCGACTGGCATTGATTCACCAGTCAAAATCGCTTCTTGAATTGTTAAACCATAAGCGGAGAGCATTCTGAGGTCGGCAGGCACTTTATCGCCAGCTTCAAGTAACACTATGTCACCAAGAACTAAATCTACTCCATCAACGTTGGTGCGCTCTGCGTCACGGATCACGTTGGCTCGAGGCGCTAGCATCTGCCTTATGGCGTTCATCGCTTGTTCTGCTTTGCCTTCTTGAATAAAGCCAATCACAGCATTCGCAATAACCACCGCTAAAATAACGCTCATATCAATCCAATGCCCAAGCACAGCGGTGATCACTGCAGAACCGATTAACACGTAAATCAAAATATTATGAAAGTGCATTAAAAAACGTACGAACGGGTTGCTGCGGTCAGCTTGTGGCAAACGGTTAGCACCATGAGTTAACAAACGAGCTTCAGCATCAGCTTGTGTTAATCCGTTAGTCGAGCTTTCTACGCTTTTAAGCGTTTGCTCAGCCGAGGTACTGTGCCATGTAGATTGTGCAATATCCGTGTCAGTTTTTTGCATGGTGGCCTCGTGTATTTAGGAAATTCAGCTGTATTGGAAAGAAGAGTGTGTGAATTTATGGTATCAAGAGCATGCAAATCTAATTTGATATGGGGCAATTTTTTTTGTCGCTATTGGCGATATTTGATTAAGCTTATTTGCCTCAAAGGCAGCAGCTAGCAGCCTGTTGTTGACCGTTTTGGTATCCAAATTAATTCTATCTCTTTGTCAGCGGATTATATTTAGCCAATTATTAATTCACTAAGAATGCTGGGAAACACACGATTCACGTGCATTACGTCGTTGATTTTATAGGAGAAACAAATCCTTGAGGCTTGATTGCCAATACCGAACTGTTTAGCTGATTGAAAATGGTCTCTGCGGTGTTGCCAATTAGCAATCCAGCAATTCCGGTGCGGGCAACCGTTCCCATAACGACTAAGTCCGCATCTATCTTTTTGGCTATTTTTGGGAGCTCTTCACCCGCGGTCCCTTTAACGATATGAGGGATCAATGACAAAAAGTTAAAAGAGTCTATTCCGATTTCTTGCTTTACGTTGTCAAACAGTAAATCCATTTTATAACGACTGTTACGAAACTCTGACTCTAGCATTTCTTCTTCAATTTTCTCTGGGTTATCGGCCCATAAGCTGACAAAGCCTGCATGAGTTGCATTGTAAACAGTGGCCACATGTATTCTCGAAAATTCAGCCACGGCGATAGAGCTGCAAAGACTCATAATCATATGATTCAGTTCATCGTTGCAAGTATTGACATCTTCAGAATCAAAATCGACGGTAGCTAAAATATTTTTATAACGGGGCTTTTCGTCTTTCTTCATGAGCCAGATAGGGCAAGGACAATTGCGTAATAACTGCATGTCGTCACTACCGATAAAATGGTCGAGCCAGTTTGCTTTGTCCACTTCTTTTATGAGCATGTCATATTTGTCAGCTAGCACTAGACGCACAATTTCAAGGTATCTTTTGCCAACTTTTAGCTGCACGTTTATGTTTACGTCTGCATCGAGACAGGTTACCAACTGCTTTAACTTTTGCTCTTGTTCAGTGAAGATAACCTGTTCAATTTCTATCGGGTTCAGTCCTTCCGTGTTAAACGAATTCGGAATTGAAAGGGTAGGGAGTACAAGGAGCACCGTCAGGTCGACCTGATTATTTTTTGCTAGCGCAATAGTGCGTAATAATGAAGGTGGGGGTTTTAGACAGTCGTTATTTAATACATATAAGAATTTGTTGAACCTTTTCATATTATCCCTTTTCTTGTTGAGTGGCGTTAATATCAAGACCTTCATAAAGTATGCGAACGGCTCGGTCTGCAGTATCTTGAAAAGGCTCGAGCACCAATTCAACACCGAGTAAGTTTAATTCTTCGGTTTCGGCACGACCTTGTGAAATAACGGCTAACTTCCCTGTGTAGCCCGCTGAACGTGTTAACTGAATAACCGTTTTTCGATTATCTTCAGAGGATAAGCCAGTGTGGAGATGAGGAATAGTCGACACAATCCATTGTGCATGTTTGAGAGGCAGTTCAATGATAAATTCGGCGTCTGTTGCGTCCCCGAAATTACAATCCAACCCCAATTGATGCCAATGTTTAATCGCCGCCGGATTAAAGTCGATACCTAAGACTTTAATCCCCTCATTTTTGAGTTGCATTGAAATAGCCGTTCCCAGTCTTCCTAAACCAAAGATGATAACTGGATATTGGTTGCCTGAGTTCTCATCGGTAGAGGCCTCTCGAGGTATACCCGAGCGCTCGAACTTACCTAACAACGGAGCAAAAAAAGAATAGAGTTGGTGTGAATAAGTAATCATATAGGTTGAAACTCCAATAGTGATAATACCCACCAGCGTCACTAAACCTAAAATGTCCTGCGGTACATGGCCTAACCCTATGCCCATGGCGATAAAGATTAACGAAAACTCACTAATCTGAGCAACCGTTAAGCCGGCTAGGAAACCCGTTCTTTTGCCATATCCCATCAGCCCCATAATCGACATGACAATAAGTGGATTACCAAACAAAACAAACAGTGAGAAAATAATAGCTGCCGGTAAATGAGTGCCAAGCTTTGATAAGTCTAATGTGGCCCCTAGAGCAATGAAAAAAAACAACAGTAAAAAATCACGTAAAGGAGCGAGTCTTGCTGCGATACTTTCCCGATAAGGTGTTGACGCTAATGCCACGCCGGCCAATAATCCCCCGACTTCCATGCCCAAACCGACTATATCTCCTATGGCTGCAAACAATGCTGCTTGTGCAATGGCATAAATAACTAATAATTCAGGCGCTTTAGCGAGTTTTTCCGTTAAAGGATTCGCAATGTAGCGTACAAATACAATCACAAAACCCAGTAAACTCAATCCTGATATAGCAACGTGCCAAACTGAAGAGTTATTTGCATCACCATGCCCACTAGAGCCAATACCAATAGTCGCTAACACTATCATCGCGACTACCACTACCAAATCTTGCACAATCAAAAAACCTAAAGCAATTTGACCGTGTAAGGATTCTATTTCTCGTTTATCAGATAAAAGCTTTACGATAATAATGGTAGAAGAAAATGTAAGCGCAACGGCGACATAAAGGCTAGTAATGTAACCAAGTCCAAGCCATAAACCGATCAAATAACCAATCAGTGACGTGAAAATAACTTGGCCTAGCCCCGTTAAAACCGAAACCCCACCAATAGACTTAATTAACTTTACATCTAGCTTAATCCCAACAAGGAAGAGCAAGATCGCTATGCCTAGTTCAGACAAAAGAGTGATTTGATCTTTAGAATGCACGATATCGAGCACTGAAGGCCCGGCAATTAAACCGACAGCAATAAAACTAACAATGAGAGGTTGTCGCAACAGTAAGCCGACAAAACCCAATGAAGCAGCCAGCACTAAAAGCACTGCAATTTCTGTAAAAGAGGACTGACCAATAAGTTCGATTAAATTCATGTCATAACTCATGTCTTAAAAAATAAAATGTATATTCTGCATCTTTAAAGGTAAATATATTGCCAAATAAAACCAAGTTGAATGTGAGCTAGATCAATAATAGGTATAACTTTATTCATTTGTTAAAACTAATGTGTCTGACCAACTCTTCCTACTTTTTGCTACCCCTATTTCTTCTGAAGGAATTTAATGAAAGATATTGAATGGCGACAACAGAAAATGTAGGCAAGGTTATTTCGAGAGGGCGTATATTTAAAGTAACTTGAGACGGGCTCGAACAAACCTATAACTCGAGCCATTCTTCCCAGCTGCTGCTCGAGATGTGCTTAAAGGCATGCATCATTTGCTCAGCGTTTACTGCTTAAAACTAAGGGGCAATACTGTGGCTTAATTACTCATCTACAAGTACTTCAAAACCACCATAGATTATGCGTTTTCCATCAAATGGCATGGGGGCGGCAGCAGGGTCAAAGCGTGGGTCATTCATGCATTTTTGCATGCCTTGGTCCCTGACTTCTTTTGACGGCCAGGTGATCCACGAAAACACCACGGTTTCATCTGCTTTTGCTTGTACGGCCTGAGGAAAAGAAGTCACTTCACCTTCAGGCACGTCCTCGCCCCAACATTCTGTGCAGCTTAATGCGCCGTATTCTTCTCTGAAAATTCTAATGCACTGTTTGGCGTACGCTTTGTATTCTTCTTTATTTGCGCTTGGCACGGCAACAACAAAACCATCGATATAAGACATATGCACCTCTGTAGGTAGGCTGCATCACTTTATTGTGATGTCGTTATGATCGATAACACAAATTCAAAGATTAAAAAGCAGCAATATCGTCAAAGCACAGTATTTAGCGATGAAGTAAGCGATGAATCGTAATGCTGACGAGGATCGGAATTAGAAAGTGGAAGAGGAGCTAAGCAGATACACTTAGGTGTACCTGCTTATGTTAACAATATTCAGTAAATAAGGTTAGCGTGTTCTACGCGCTTTTAGCATGGCTAAACAGGCTGGGCCCGGCCGCAACCAGCACTCTACCATTATCGGTATCCGTGAACTTATCAAAATTATCAATAAACAATTCCGCTAAGCTTGTTGCCTTATCGGTCCATTGACTTTCATTTTCATAGGTTTTACGCGGGTCAAGAATGTCTGTGTCTAGCTCACCTAATTTTTGCGGTATCTGTAGATTGAAAATAGGTAGGGTGGTCGTGGCAGCATCATCTAAAGAGCCGTCTAAAATTGCGTCGATAATGGCTCTAGTCGCTTTAATCGAGATGCGCTTGCCGGTGCCATTCCAACCTGTATTGACTAAGTAAGCCTGCGCATCAGCAGCCTGCATACGATTTTTAAGCACATTAGCATATTGCGTAGGATGAAGGCTTAAAAACGCTGCGCCGAAGCAACTAGAAAACGTCGGTGTAGGCTCAGTGATACCACGCTCAGTGCCCGCTAATTTAGCGGTGAAGCCAGATAAGAAATAGTATTGGGCTTGTTCAGGCGTCAATTTTGATACCGCAGGAAGCACACCAAATGCATCGGCCGTTAAGAAAATGACCTTGTTTGCGTGGCCTGCGCGCGAGACGGGCTTCACAATATTGTCGATATGGTGAATAGGATAAGATACTCGGGTATTTTCAGTCTTGCTGTTGTCGTCAAAGTCGATTTTACCATCGGCATCAACAGTCACGTTTTCAAGCAAAGCATCTCGGCGAATCGCATTATAGATATCAGGTTCGTTTTCTTTACTTAAATTGATGGTTTTGGCGTAGCAGCCGCCTTCAAAATTAAACACGCCATTGTCATCCCAACCGTGCTCGTCATCGCCGATTAATTCTCGATTTGGATCCGTCGATAAAGTGGTCTTTCCGGTACCGGACAGACCGAAGAAGATTGCAACATCGCCGTCTTTTCCTACATTTGCACTGCAATGCATAGAGGCAATGTTTCTAAGGGGGAGCAAGTAGTTCATCATTGAGAACATGCCTTTCTTCATCTCACCGCCATACCAAGTGCCACCAATCAGTTGTACTTTTTCGGTTAGATTAAATGCCACGAAATTTTCAGAGTTAATTCCGTGCTCTTGCCAATTTGGGTTATTGGTTTTCGCGCCATTCATCACCACAAAATCTGGATCGTAGTTAATCAATTCTTCATCAGTTGGGCGTATGAACATGTTTTTGACGAAGTGAGCTTGCCATGCGACCTCTGTAATAAAGCGTACTTTTAAGCGGGTATCTTCATTTGCGCCGCAGTAAGTATCAACCACAAACAGGCGTTTGCCGCTGAGTTGTTTTGTCACTGTGCTTTTGAGGTCGTCCCACACGGCGGGAGAAATCGGTTTATTATCGTTTTTACCTTGATCAGACCACCAAACGGTGTCCTTGGTAACATCATCGCGCACTATGTATTTGTCTTTAGGGGAGCGGCCGGTGAATTTGCCTGTGTTCACGTTGACGGCACCTAATTCGGTCACGACTCCTTTTTCATAGCCTTCAAGGCTATGGTGTGTCGTTTCCTCAAACAATACGTCATAAGAGGGGTTATGTAGAATTTCAGTGGCATCGGTAATGCCAAACTTGGCTAACTCTGCGGACAATTTGTGTGTATTCATTAACTAACCCTTCAGTTTGCTGTGGCGATAAAACGGTATGTGCGATTCGAATTGACCTGACATGCAAGAGCCAAGTCATCATCCTTTAAGGCGAAAAATACTGGCGTAACATCAAGCTCGCCTTGTGTACTATTTTAAACACTTTTAGTGAATCTTTGAAAGTGGCCATGTAATAAAACATAGTGAATTTCATAATTTGATAATGTTTTATCATAAAGCGCGGTCAAAACGTTTTCTGGTCAGCTTAGAGGGCACCAGAAATGACCAATCAAAAATGTTTTAAGCCTAGGCTACTGGTATTAAAAGATATTTTATAGGTCTTATAACTGACTGATTAATAGTATTAATTTACATTATTTTTACCTTGTTATCATTTTTATCACTATTCGACACTTACTTTTAAGAGGCTCTGGGCAATATTGAACAACCTACATGCTTCGTTACCTATAGTGAGTATTGATGTTGTATATGTTGAAAGCATACAGATTTTCCGAAATTACAGATCAATTGCCTGATTTATCATGTCAGTTGCTCTGGCGCTCAACACGTCAAAACAAGAATTAGCGACCTTTTCAACAAACCTTCATACTTAAACAGTCAGTGCTTCAATGCCGCCAAGCGCTGATACCAACCACTTTGTCCAAGGAGTATATTTCACAAAAGCGTTCATCTGTTGATGAGGTGCTAATCTTAGACATGAAGCTAATAGAGGCGTTTACACTGTGAAAGGCCAGTGCTTAGGATTAGCTTGGACATCCTGAGTAGTCAATCGTGAGATATAACCTTCTTTAGCGGTAATCGTGATTGTCAAATGGGTAGTACCCTGGATAAAATTAATTGCATAAAAGCTGTTATGGTTTGTACTTGATGCCTTACCCACAAGATGCGATTCTTTCCCTTCTTATTCGAGTTAGCATGTTTTGGGCATTATTGTTCTTTGCTCATAAATGCCATTTTCTTCCCAACTCAATCCTTTACTAGATTTATTAGGACAATAAAATGACGCCGTTGCCTGTCAAATACCTGCGTGAAATTGAAACCCTATTACCTCCTGAGGCGATTATTCAAGATATTAGCCGGCGCAGAGCACTCGGAGTAGACGCGAGTTTTTATCAACTCATTCCTCAGCTCGTCCTAAAACTATCAGACCTTCGACAGGTACAATCAGTACTTGCCCTGAGTCATCAATTTGAGGTGGCTGTTACATTTCGAGCAGCAGGTACGAGTTTGTCAGGGCAGGGGGTATCTGATTCAGTGCTCATTACGTTAACTGACGACTGGCGCCAACATGAGATCTTCGATGACGGTCTTCGAATCAAGCTGCAACCTGGCATCATTGGTGCCGATGCTAATCGGATACTGGCACGTTACGGTCGTAAAATCGGGCCCGACCCAGCCTCTATCAATAGCTGTAAAATTGGGGGGATCGCAGCCAATAATGCCTCTGGTATGTGCTGCGGTGTAGCGCACAATAGTTATTACACTGTAAAGGACATGACCATAGTTTTAGCTGACGGCAGTGTGGTCGATACCAGTGATGCTGGCAGTGAGATGCAGTTTCGCGAGGCGCACTCATCGTTACTGAACGAGGTTAAAATGCTGGCCCAAATGTGCCAAGGGAACGAAAGATTACGCGAGTTAATTACCCATAAATACCGCCTTAAAAATACCTGTGGTTATGCTCTCAATGCATTAATCGATTATCAGGAGCCGCTGGACGTGCTGATGCATTTAATGATTGGCTCTGAGGGAACGCTTGGTTTTATCGCCGACATTACTTACCAAACCGTTGTAGAGCATGAACACAAAGCCAGTGGTCTGTATTTATTTGCCAGTGCTCAACATGCCTGCGCTTTAGTCAAGTCGCTTGAAAAGCAAAACGTAGATGCAGTGGAGCTGATGGATCAGCGCGCGCTTAATTCAGTGAAGGGCCAACCAGGGCTGCCTGATGCATTTTGTACGCCTTATGATGGTTACACTGCGCTGCTCATTGAAACCAGTGCCGACAGCCAAGAAGCGTTGGCGGAAAATTGCGCTAATATCGAGCGCTGTATAGTCCCCTATGCGCCAGTGCAATCTATTGCGTTCAGTCGTGATCTTGTACTCAACCAGCAATTGTGGGCGATTCGAAAAGGTACGTTTCCCGCAGTAGGTGCGGTGCGTCAAGCGGGCACAACTGTAATTATTGAAGATGTGTGTTTTCCTATCGAAAATATGGCCGAGGGGATCCAGCGTTTACATCAATTATTTGATCAGTACGGATACTCAGAGGCAATCATATTTGGTCACGCGCTTGCGGGAAACTTACATTTTGTATTCACCCAAGCATTTGATGATCAGAGTGAAATACAGCGCTACGATGATTTTATGCAAGCAGTCGCTCAGCTTGTAGCGGTGGAATTTAAGGGCTCACTTAAAGCAGAGCATGGCACGGGCAGAAACATGGCCCCCTTTGTTGAGTTAGAGTGGGGGAATGAAGCCTACAGTGTGATGAAAAGACTCAAAGAGATTATTGACCCACTGGGAATTTTGAATCCAGGGGTGATACTCAATGAGGACGCCCAAAGTCACATCAAAAACCTTAAACTCCTGCCAAAAGCAGATGAAATAGTCGATAAATGTATCGAGTGTGGTTTTTGCGAGGCTGTGTGCCCATCTCAAGCGTTGAGTTATACCCCAAGACAGCGCATTGCGATTTGGCGGCGTATACAACAATTGCGCGAAGCAGAGAGTGTAAGCGACAGTGAAACCCAAGAGCTGCAACAGTTAGAGACAGACTTCCAGTATATGGGCATAGATACCTGTGCAGCGACTGGGCTGTGTGCCCAGCGATGCCCCGTGGGAATCAATACAGGTGATTTAATTAGGCAGTTACGCAGCGAAAAACAAACAAACGTCGGCGAAATAATCGCTAAGTTCAGTGCAGAACACTTCTCGCTGGTGAGTAAATCTGCGGGAGTTGGTTTTGCGCTCTCAAGCAGTGCCACCAAACTGCTAGGAGATCCTTTAACTAACAAGATAGGTGCGAAAATGCACCGATTATCTACGAAAAATCTGCCTTTGTGGCAAAGTCAGTGGCCCAGTAAAGGGAAAAAAATAACCATTGACGGTGCACTTAAAACCAAGAAAGTCATCTATTTTGCGAGCTGCGCCAGTCGCAACATGGGGGCCGCTGCTTCAGACAATGAGAAACGCTCTACATATGATGCCGCCCGCTCTATTTTCAGCAAGGCAGGTTATCAGGTCATGTTGCCTGAAAAGCTTGATGAATTGTGTTGTGGTATGCCGTTTAGCAGTAAAGGTTTCCCTGATTTGGCCCAGCAAAAGGGCGAACAATTAGCTGAGCAATTAAGGGATATTAGCAGCGATGGAAAAATACCCATTGTGTTTGACACGAGCCCTTGCAAGCAACAAATCCAAGAACTGAAAGATGTAATAGGGTTACAAATTTTCGAGACTAGCGAGTTTATGGTGAAGCACGTTATCGCCGATTTGAAGATTACCGCGCAAGTCGAGCCGGTCGCGCTGCATGTTACCTGTAGCAGCCGTAAAATGGGCCTTGCACCGTATTTGCAGGCGTTGGCAAGAACCTGCAGTGAAACAGTGATAGAGCCCCAGGGCATTGAATGTTGTGGTTTTGCGGGGGACAAAGGGATGTTTGTTCCTGAGCTAAATGCCAGCGCGTTGCGCCATTTGAAGGATCAAATACCAGCTAGTTGCACTGCAGGCTACAGTAATAGTCGCACGTGCGAGATAGGGCTAAGTCAGCACAGCGGAATTCCTTATCGCTCGCTATTACTATTGCTTGATGATGTGAGTCAGCAAAAGAGCCAAGACGCCATTGCATAAGTCACCGTTAAAAGGGAGAAAGTCATATGGATATTAGTCAGAGCCAGCTAGCACAAGCGGTGCAAGAGGGTATCCTAAGTCGTGAACAGGCTGAGCGCTTAAGTCTGTTCGTTGACGGTTTACCGAGTACCACTGCAAAGTTTGATTTCACCCATCTGCTTTATTACTTCGGTGGTCTTGTCGCTATCGGCGCAATGACACTTTTTATGACGTTAGGCTGGGAGTCATTTGGGGGGTGGGGCATTGTTACGCTGTGTGTGGTATACGCTATAGCAGGAATAATGTTAGCCAACCGTTCGGCAAAGAAAGGCTTACCTGCTGTGGCAGGCATATGTGCCACCTTTGTCATATGCTTAACACCGTTAGCCGTTTTTGGATTGCAGCACCTATTGGGGGTATGGCCGAGTGAAGACAACTACCGTGATTATCATCGCTACGTTCATTGGCACTGGCTGTATATGGAGTTGGCTACATTAGCCGTAGGAGCAGTATTAGCGAGAATTTATCGCTATCCATTCTTGCTGATGCCCATTGCACTCACGCTGTGGTACTTATCGATGGATCTCGCGGTTATGTTAACCGCAGATTATCCCGAGTTCGAATTACGTGCAGTGGTTTCTATGTATATGGGCCTTCTCATTTTAGGCCTAGCATTTTGGGTCGATATTCGCTCCCGCAATTCACTGGATTATGCGTTTTGGTTGTACCTGTTTGGCACCATTGCTTTTTGGTGTGGTTTGTCTATGCAGCATTCTCAAAGCGAGTTGTCTAAGTTAGCCTATTGCTGTATCAATCTTCTTATGATGGGGTTTGGCATTGTGTTGGTACGTAGGGTCTTGGTTATCTTTGGTGCACTGGGGGTCTGTGGTTATCTAGGATACTTAGCTTATGACGTGTTTAAAGACAGCTGGCTTTTTCCTATTATGCTCACATTATTCGGCGCGAGTATTGTTTATCTGGGGATCCTTTGGCAAAAGCACGAACAAAAACTGACTTATCAGCTACGCGGTCGATTACCCAAAGCATTACAAGATCTGCTGAAAAACAAATAATGTTAGGGTAAGAGCAAAAGATAAAGCGGACATTTTATTCTCTAAGCATGTGTCTATGCCTGTGTATTTTTCTCAGTATAAGTACCTCTTCTTTGTGTTGATTGACGCTACAGATCCTTTGCAAATCAGGCGTTCATTGGTGTGTCATTAGGCATGAACTGTGCCTCCACCCTTGCGTTTTTATACGCAAATGCAAAACATTCGGCTTTTTAGCATTGTTTTTTGAGAGACATTCACTCCTGACACTCTAAATACAAGTCAATATCATTTATTTATAAATCTCTGCTGGTTGCTAGTTTGACATTGGTTATCCCTGTCAATTTGAGCCTGTGTATAACTTGCATGCTGCTTTTATTGAATTCTTTATAACCAAAATAAGAAAAATCGACAATTATCGTTAGATTTAGTTCAATAAACAGTTGTCACAAATCCTATAACGTTGTAAATTGATAATCGTTCTCATTTAGATTGTTATTAGGATGTTGCTGTGATTGATTTGCTTGTAAATGGTGGAGTAGTGGTGTGGCTTTTGATCAGCCTATCCGTGGTTGCGTTAAGTGTCGGTGTATTTAAAGCATGGCAATTTTATAGCACGCGCCCAAAACCCGCTGATGCAATTGAACAAGCATTCGGTTTTTTACAACAAGGTAAACACGCTCAAGCATTGTTGCTAGTGAATGGTCAGCGTAATTATCGCGTAGCACTCATTAGCAGTACGGTGCAGTTAATCGATAAATCCTCGTTGGCATTAGACGACATCAAAGATGAAATTTATCGCCAAGCACAACTCGCCATCGCACAGCTCAATAGTTACCTACGTGTATTAGAAGTTATCGCCACGTTAGCCCCCCTAATGGGGCTTTTTGGTACGGTTATCGGCATGATAGAAGCATTTAAAGCTATGGAATCTGCCGGGGCTCAGGTTAATCCTGCCGTGTTATCTGGTGGGATCTGGCAAGCACTTCTTACCACAGCGGTTGGTTTAGCTGTGGCTATTCCCGTTTCCATGCTTAATAGCTACTTCGAACGTAAAGCGGAAGTTGAGGCACAAGCCATTCAAAATGACCTCCAGCGCGTGTTCACCATCTACGCGAGTGCTAACAGCTCTGCAATGAACAATAAAAACGCGTCTAGCTCAAAGCCATCGCCGACTAAGCAGCAACCCACAAGTCATCAAGGCGCTGAGTAGTTACTATGTCTAGCCTGCTACTGCCGCAACGCCGAAAACAAAGTATCAGTCTGACTGCATTAATCGATGTGGTATTTATTCTTCTGATGTTCTTTATGCTGACCTCGTCCTTCACTAAGTTCAGTACTGTGGAAATGCAATCGAGTTTGGCGGCCAGTGTGTTGTCTGACAGCAAACCACAACTATTACGTTTAAGTCCGGACGGGCAGTTATCCGATGCACAACTGTCAGTTGGCAACAGCGCAACGCTGACAGATTCAGCCCTGTCAAATGCGTTTGAAACAAATTTGCCAACGGTGTTACAGCCAGCAGCTGATACGCAAGTACAAGTCATTGTTGATGCGCTTTCACGCATGAAGGTATTGGGTTTTACGCAAGTTACTTTGGGTAAGTCTCGTCCTCAGGCTAACGCGATAGCGGGGCAACAATGAGCTTATTTAATCAAGCACAGGGCTCAAAACGTAAAGCGAACAGTGACGACAATCTGATCCCATTGATTAACATCGTTTTTCTGTTACTTATCTTCTTTATGATTGCAGGGAAAATCGAGCAGATTCAGGATGCAGGATTAACCTTGCCAGACAATAGCCAAACCAAACCGGCTATCGCACAACCAATAACCCTACAACTATCAAAAGACAATGAGATCCATCTCAATAATGAGGTTGTCAGCGTTAACGAATTACCAGAAGCATTGAGCACACTATTACAGGAGCACCCAGCCAATATTGCTGTGCGCGCCGACAAACAAGTGACGTACCAAGATTTAGACAAAGTGCTAGATATGTTACGCGCTGCAGGGTTTAGCACCATCAACTTATTCACCCTAACGACAGAGGCAAGTTGATGCGTGCTGCTACACAACAAAACACTGAACAACAGCGCATGGCCAATCAATCACAAGGCATCATTGGTTTACTTTCGCCGAGTTTTCATACTAGCGGGCATAAACGCCAGTGGTTGGTAGCGATCGCTGTAGCCGCCGCATTGCACGCCAGCGTATTTGCTGCCCTTTCAATTACCCCCGAAGAAGTACAGGGCAGTGCTATGGGAGAAGGACAAGACGGTATTGAAGTCGGTTTAGGGATGCTCGGAGCGTATCAAGATCAACAGCTTGTTGAGTCTGAACAATTAGAAGAAACCCTTGAGGCTCCTCAAGAGCCAGAGCCTGAACCGTTGCCTGAACCAGAGCCGACAGTTGAGCCAGAACTAGTAGAAAAGCCGCAGTCCATCATTGAGCCTAAAGTAGAGCCAGTCATTGAGAAAACCGACCCTGAGCCAATATTGGATCGCATTGACGTACCTGTAATCGAGCAAGTTTCAGCTGAAAATGCGGTGCAAAAAATAGTCGAACCTAAAGATGAGGCTCCTGAATCGCCAGTAAACAAAACCCAGGTAACAAAGACCGAGACAAAGCAGCAAGACGTGCCCAAGACGACTACCGAAGTAGCACAGCAAAATGCACCAGCACCGACTGCACAAAAAGCCACAAATCGTGGTACCGGCAGTGCTAGCTCAGCACGCTCCGGTGGCCGAGCTGGGAATGCGAATGACTTCTTCGCGCAGTTGCAGGCGCATTTGCGCAAGTATAAAACCTACCCAAGAGAATTGAAGAAGCAAAAAATTGAAGGCGTGGTGCAGTTGCAATTCACCATCGATCACGATGGCTATGTATTGGCCTCTAGCATCAAAAAAAGCTCAGGCTCAGCTGAACTGGACAAGGCTGCGCTTGATATGTTGCAAAAGGCCAACCCTTTGCCACTTGTACCCGATTCAATTAAACGAGAAAAGATCACGCTCGTGATCCCCATTGAATATTCATTAATCACCAACTCAGCATTTAAGGATTAGTTACCCATGAGTAGAAAAAAGACGTGTCAAATAGCGCCATTGAGCCTTCGCTCACCTAAGGTTAACACTAATAAAACCTTGTTAGCATTAAGCGTTCCCGGCATGTTAATGAGTCCGTTTGCTATGGCTCAAGAAGACGAACCCATTGTATTGGACACCATGCAAATTGAAGAGCGTACCGTTGATACCAACCCTTACGCACAAGCGGGTGCTCCCTACAAAGCCCAAGTTTCAGGCGACTCACGCCATGTAAAAGAGCTGGCCGATACACCGCAAACCATCAGCGTACTGACGCAAACCCAAATTCAAGAATCTGGAAGAACTGACTTAAAAGACATCCTCGCGGCACAACCTGGTATTACCCTAGGTACAGGTGAAAACGGAAATGCGTTTGGTGATCGTTACATTATCCGCGGCCATGAAGCGCGCAGTGACGTGTTTGTTGATGGTTTACGTGATCCAGGCATGACAACCCGTGAAAGTTTTGCAACAGAGCAAGTTGAAATCACGAAAGGCCCAAGCTCTACGTTTGCTGGTCGTGGTTCAACAGGTGGTGCGGTTAACAGCATTACTAAGCAAGCGAGCACGGAATATGACTTCTCTAAGCTCGAAGCAGGTTTAGGCACAGACGATTACCGCCGTATCGCCCTTGATAGCAACAAACGCATCAATGACGACCTAGCAGTACGCGCCAATATTTTGCATTCGTATAAAGAAATTCCAGATCGTGGCCCTGCCGATCAAGAACGAAATGGTCTTGCGCTTTCTGTTGATTACAAAGCAACAGATAAGTTAAAACTTACCGCTGATTACTACTACTTAAAAGCAGAAGATACCCCTGACTTGGGTACTTATATTGTTGCGGGCGGCGGTAAGCCAGTGGCGGATTTGCCTGTTTACTCTCAAGATGGACAAGACTTTCTTGAGTCCGAAATTAATACCTTTACCTTGCGCGCGCAATACGAAATAGACAGTGATACGCGTGTTGAAAACTTAATGCGTTACGGGACGACCGATAACGGTTATGTGACGACAGGCGCCCGCGGCACCAACCGTGACGCTAGCGATCCAGACGCACCAAGCGCAGCAACCGTTAGCCTTAGCACACACCAAGGTTGGCAAGAGGTGGATTACTTCGCGGATCAGCTAAACGTATATTTAACCCGTGATCTTGGCGGTTTAAAGCATAATTTTGTAGTGAGCGCAGAGTACAGTGCTCTTGATGTAGATAATGGCGTTTATAATGTGACTAATACTGGTGATACCAACTGTGTGACATCTGGTCGCGGTGGTGCATCAGCTGGTTTCTGTATCGTAGATGCAAACGGTAACTATATTGATAACATCAACAGTGTTATGGGTCGCAGCATTGAAAAGGGTGCACAAGACTCTGATTACTCTATTGATACTGTATCAGTCTCAATCATGGACACGGTTGATATTAACGAGTTTTGGTCAGTATTTGCTGGCGTACGTGCTGATAGCTTCGACTACGACAATGTCGTGACCAGTCGAGGTGTTGCTACGGCTTACGACTATTCTGACACGCTTTGGAATGGTCATGTTGGCGTGGTATACAACATCAACGAAGATGCTAATGTTTACTTGACCTACAGCACATCAAGCAACATCAACGGTGGCGAGTCTGACTTAGGTGGCAACTGTGGTTACGGCGGTATCTGTGGCGACCCTCAACAAGTAACAGACAGTAAACCGGAAGACACCGAAAACTTCGAATTAGGCACGAAATGGAACGTATATAACGATAAGTTGTTGCTAACCGCTGCTATTTTCCAAATCACCAAAGACGACGTAATGGAAAGCATCGGTGACGATGACTACGCCAGTATCGGTACGCTAAACACGGGCAAAAACCGCGTTAAAGGTGCTGAATTCTCAGTGGTAGGCAATATTACCGAAGACTTAAGCACTCAGTTTGGTGTGACGTTTATGGATGCCGAAGTGCTTGAGTCATTCGACACCGACAGTGTAGGCCTCACGTTGAGTAATTTTGCTGATAACAGTGCGTTTTGGCAGTTACGTTATCAAGCAAGCGATGCTTTCTCGTTCGGTGGCACTATGACCTACTCAAGCGAGATGTACGCAGGTCAGCCTGACTCTGCAGCTGGTTATAACACTGGTATCGATGATTACTCGTATAAAGTGCCTAGCTACACCTCGTTCGATGTATTCGCGACCTATGCCTTCAGTGAGCAGCTAAATCTTCGTCTTAACGTTGCTAACGTGACAGATAAAGATTACTACTTAGCAGCATACCGTAGTGGTGCATTTACCTATATTGGTGCAGCACGAAACGCCAAGCTAACGTTAACGTACGAGTTTTAATTTTAGCTAAAAACGTTTTATTACAATTTGTGTAATTTAATCAAGGGAGTAGGTTGGTTTACAACGTGCTCCCTTTTTTGTTTTGGGTTAAGATTTAGCCATGAAAAAAGATCATTACGTGTTACCTAAACTAAGTCAAATTCCAGCCGATGTGATTGCTATCAGTGATTATGAACGTTTAGCGAAAGACTATATGCCTCACGGTATTTATGAGTATATTGCTGGCGGAGCAGGGGACGACATTACCCTGAATCGGAATAGGACTGCATTTGATGCTATCGGCATGAATAAACGCGTGTTGCGTAAATTTACCAAAGGCACCACGGAAATTACCTTGGGCAAAGACCGGTTTAGTTGGCCAATGTTGATTGCCCCTTTAGCGTATCAAAGCTTGTTGCACCCACAGGGTGAACTAGCCACAGTGGAAGCGGCTAACGCGGTTAACATGGGGATGCTAACCAGCACCTTGTCGACCTTTCCACTTGAACAGATCAGCGCTGCGCAACATACAGGTAAATGGTTCCAGCTTTACATGCAGCCGGATCCAGAGCATACACTTGACTTGGTAAGACGAGCAGAGAAAGCAGGTTATACCTCCATAGTGGTCACCGTAGATGCTCCTGTAAGTGGCCTTCGTAATCGCCAACAAAGAGCTGGTTTTTCATTACCCCCCAGTGTGATGGCAGCAAATTTGGTGAATTATCCCACCTCAAAGGCACAGTCATTATCGCCTGGACAAAGTGTGTTACTCAACGGCTTGATGGCTGATGCGCCCGATTGGGACGACATTCAATGGCTGCGCACCAATACGCACTTACCTGTTTGGATAAAGGGCATTAGCCATCCACAGGATGCTTTGTTAGCGGTCGAAAGTGGTTGCGCGGGTATTGTGGTTTCGAACCACGGCGGGCGCACGCTAGACGGCCTTGCCCCGAGCATTGATTTGTTACCGCCAGTACGAAGCGCAGTAGGTGAGGCATTTCCCATACTGTTAGACAGTGGCATTCGCCGAGGTACCGATATTTTTAAAGCCATAGCCCTAGGTGCTAACGGTGTATTAATTGGCCGCCCCGTACTAAATGGCCTGGCTGTTGCAGGAGCACTGGGAGTTGCCCATAGTCTGACCTTACTTCAGCAAGAGTTAGAGCTTGCAATGGCATTAACCGGATGTGAAACCATCAGTGATATTACCCTAGATTGCATTTATTAACGTTAATCAGCTGGCTGATTTTGTATTTCGCGCGAAAGTGTAGCGAAGACGATAACGACGTAAAAACCTTACGAGCAAAGTAAAAAAATGCAAAAACACATAAACGAAAGAGAGGCCCATGTTAACCGTTATTGAAGACCTACTGTCTAAAAAAGAAGTTACCCAATTCACCCAAGCATTAGATAAAGGCCAGTGGCTAGATGGTAAACACACCGCGGGTAGTCAGGCTTCAAAAGTAAAATATAATCAACAACTTGACGATGGCAGTGCATTGGCTATCGAACTTCGAAATACGGTCATTCGTAAATTATCGGGAAATGCGTTGTTTATGTCTTCTGCACTGCCGAATAAAATTTATCCTCCTAAATTTAATCGCTACCAAGGCGGCGAGCATTACGGGTTACACGTAGATGCATCTGTGATGCCTATTCCAAATAGTCATCAGATGCTACGCACAGATTTATCTGCCACGTTGTTTTTATCAGAGCCAAAAACCTACGATGGCGGCGAACTCAGTATCGAAACCCAGTTTGGTTTGCAGCAAATTAAGCTCAATGCGGGTAGCGTGATTCTGTATCCTGCTAATAGCCTTCATCAAGTTAATCCGGTGACAAAAGGGCGCAGAACAGCCTCGTTCTTTTGGATTGAAAGTCTAGTGCGCAGTAACGATCAGCGCAGTATGTTGTTTGATTTGGACCAATCTATTCAAGCACTTACAGTTGAGCTGGGCAGTAACGATGCTGAAGTAAAACGCTTAACTGGCGTGTACCATAACCTGATGCGCAGTTGGGCGACGTGCTAAGTCGCTTCAATGCTCTGTTACTATGAGTTTATGGCAAGTTAGTCTTTATAATGGCGTTTCTTGAATATTTTTGGCCGCCAGTTCCAGTGAAGTGCCCCCATTCGCAAGAAGACAGTGGCAAATAACGAGCCCAAAATACACCATATGTACGGCGCGCCAAAAGAGAAAAGCACAGCATAGACTAAACCGCCCGATACACATGCAGAGGCGTACAGTTCCCCCCGCATAACTGACGGGACCTCCCTGCAAATTACATCACGGATCAGCCCACCAAAAATACCTGTAGTGGTGCCCATGGTTATGGCGATGAGCATACCCGTTCCGCCAATTAAAGATTTCTCAATACCGACTATATTAAAAATGGCCATGCCCACGGCATCCAGAAGCAAGAAGTAATAGTTCGAAACATGGGGCAGGTAGCGAATAAATGCGACTGATATGAAGATTGCAGCATAGGTTGAGTACAAATAGTCTGGATCGGCGACCCAAAATACCGGCTCATTCAGCAATAAGTCGCGAAGAGAGCCACCACCTAATGCGGTCACACTTGCCACCACGACCACGCCAAAGCCACCCACTTTTTTTTCGTAGCCGAGCAGCGTGCCTGATACAGCAAAAAAAGCGACACCAATTAGGTTGAGGACATGAAAGTAGTCATCAGTCATCTTCAATACCTGAGGTTGTTAAGGGCAATGGACAAGGCGTTTACCCCTGAGGTTGTAATGATTGGCCAATAGGTATTAGCTGGCGTCACTGCGTAACTTCATAATAAGTTGATCATGAATTTCACTTTTCGGAACGATACTTAACTCGCCGTCAGCCTCAAACACCACTGCCATGACTCGGCTTGAATCACCGAAACCGGCTTTTCGAACACCTGCCTCTACTTCAATGCGGGTCAGGCGTGCATCTTTCATCGCATGCTCTATATACTCACCGTCGAAAAATACGAGTTGCGGCGAGGTTTTTACCACTTTGTCGAAAGTCGAAAAATGGGCGCTGGCCCAGGTAAGTAAATACTGTAAAAGGAAAAGTAGGCTAACCGCGACCAATACTTCAGCAATGACCACGTCTTTCAACAAGATAGCAGAGCCTAAGATGGAGCCTGCTGCTACGGTGATTATCCAATCAAAGTTGTTCATTTTAGCAAATGAGCGTTTCCCTACTAAATGTGTCGCTAAGATCAAAAAGGGATAAATAATCAAGGTAGTAGTGACAATGCGCGTTATTTCACTCCAAGATTCAAAAAACATATTTCTCTCCATTTTAGGTGTTGAATGAATGAACTGTGGTAGACATTTCAGTGTCCCTGCGAGCGGATATTCGCGCTTTAACGACTCTTCTAGAAATCAACTATTATGCCAATGTCGAATTATCTGCAAAGGTATTGTAAAGATGGATAAAGAACCCGTGCCCCAAGGGGTGATTGAGGCTAGAGGTATACAATACCCTCGTGTTAACACGGGGAAATGGGCAATTAGAAGGTAAATTTTTTCTTACTGCCTATGTAGCATTTGCAAAGGAAGCGTGGGCAGTGCCGAGCAAAAAGCGGTTCAATGTTTTATGTCGCCACGTTTATGCTCACAAGTTTTATCAATGGTCTCGTCGTTAAATTCAAGTTCAAGTTCAAGTTCAAGTTCAAGCTCAAGTTCAAGGTCAAGTTCAGGTACATTTTCAAACTTAAACGCTGGTTGAGCAACGACACAATTGGCTGGCATTCTAAGCGCTGCACGTATCTAAAAAGCAGTATCTATTTAAAGTACAGAACTTATTAAAGGGTGCTTTCTATTTAAATAACAACGCGAGTATACAGGCCACTGCATAGCTCAAGATAGCGAGTCAGCGGGTGAAAAACGCATCTACCTGTCGTTCTGCTGCCATAAGTCACGATATGCACTGTTTATCACCGGTAATTGCACGTTGGATACGTTGCGTAATAGGTTAACAGCGAGATATTCGAGCGTTTATGTGGTAGCATAGCGATGCATTTAAAGCGCTAAGGCATTCAAATTTACCGTACCGGGCAACAAGCAGATGGTATGAGATTATGAATAAGCCTAAACAAACTGATGAAGCTTACATACAAACAATATTTATTGTCGGCATGTG
The DNA here is from genome assembly GCF_056173245.1 of Paraglaciecola sp. QJM3NY_14. Lineage (NCBI taxonomy): Bacteria > Pseudomonadati > Pseudomonadota > Gammaproteobacteria > Alteromonadales > Alteromonadaceae > Paraglaciecola > Paraglaciecola sp. QJM3NY_14. Next base: position 2,732,007 of record NZ_CM149664.1, on the reverse strand, counting down.
CAGATATAAGCAGCGTATGGTAGTCCTGATAATTGAGGGCTCAACGCCTTAAAAAGAACACGTCAGGTTAGTAAGTACCTCAGTTTGTGCATAAATAATAATGAAAATGGAGGTACATAAATGGAACCTGATATCGATGTGGCTAATAGTAAAAAGCAAGAAGTGAATCAAGTATTGCGCTCGTCACTGCTGAAGGTGGGGATTGAGGCAGATTCTACCGAAGAGCTTATCAATACCACCCTTAATCCTGCAATTTCAGTTAGAGCCCCTAAAAAGCCCATCTCAAACGATGAAACAGATCCAAACATCGGCACTAATCAACAAACGGCAGACGCGATTAAACCCGGCAATATAAAGCTTAGTATCAGTACGTTGATTGAGCATATTGAGAGAAGCCAACCCAGTGGATTTCAGCACAAGCAGGAGCCATGGCTGGGGATTTACGCCTTCATTGAGCTGCTGCGCCTGATAAGTGATTTGCAAGAGGTGACCATCAGTGAAAACGACGCCATGGTGATCTGGTGTATGTGGTTTGTCAGAGCCCGCAGGACTAATACGATCAGCGGTAAAGATTTGTTGACTAAAATTAACTCTCACTTGATCCGTTATGAGCGCAGCGCTCTGATGGAAGATGAGTTAGAAAGCAGCTTAAAAAATCTGCAAGAAATCAGCGCTATCCGTAAATCCAAAAATGCAGCAGACAGTTGGTATTTGGTAGGCTGGGTGAAAAGAACCTACTAAAAGAGTAACATCAGCTGAGCAACGCCGCCTTTTAGAGCCAAATCCGGTGATGAGATGGCGGCGATATTTTGGTTTATTCTAACTTTGTTTTTATTTAGCCTTTACGTCTGTGCTGTTTACGTGCCATTCATACAAAAAGTAAGTACTACTGTGCCTCCCGTACTGTTTTTCCAGTTTGTTATTTTCTTTTTTCTTTTTCAGTTAACTCATTAACAAGTAGGTTTCCTTGCATTCGAATTCCTTACCGCCAAGTGCGGACAATCCTCCACATTATGCAATAACGCCCCCATCAGCACGTGACCCAAACCCCGAAGAAGCACGATTCATTAGCCTAAGCTGGTTTGGTCGAATTTTTTCCCCGCTACAGGTAGATCTTAAATTCGATGAGTCCGGTGTGTATTTTCCAGAAGGTGCCAGACTATCAAAAGAATTAAAATCACTTTTGGGTGCTAACCATATAGGCAGCGGTGGAAAGAAATCTGTCACCTTTTTATCTTGGCAACATTTTGATATTCCACCTGTCTTTGAGTGGCGCTGGCTTGGCGCTACGATGATATTCCAGGTAAACGCATTGGCTCATGAACTGCATTTTTTGGGATACCGTAGTAGCCAATTTCAAGCAGGTCAGATTCAGGCTGAGTGGGGGAATTACCACCAAAGCAGATTATTGCAGTTGGTGAATAACATAGAAAATGCGACGCAAGCAAGGTATCTCAGGCATTCACACGTCATCGCCATTAAGCAGCGCGTAGCGCTTGAGTATCCACGATGGCACACTTGGGCGCAGAATGCTCCTTTGGACAGTACCGTAAAAGAGGCTGTTACAAAGTTAAAGGCAATGCATCATTGGGAGCAAGCGGATATTGCGGCAATACGAGAAGGCTACATTCAAAAACAACTTCATTTGCATGCAGATTTTTTTCAGCGAGTTGAGTCAAACCCTTTAACAGACAAACAACGTCGTGCCTGTATTATAGATGATGACAATAATCTACTACTTGCTGGAGCAGGGACCGGAAAAACCAGTGTAATGGTCGGCCGAGCAGGCTACTTGCTAACGAGCGGTCAAGCGAAACCAGACGATATTTTACTACTGGCTTACGGTCAAAAAGCCGCCACTGAAATAGACGAGCGCATTAAGCACAAGCTAGACGGACAAAGCATCAAAGCCAGCACCTTTCACAGCTTGGGACTATACATTATTACCAGCGTCGAAGGTAAAAAGCCGACCTTATCCCCATGGGTGAATGACGAGCAAAAGAAAAATCAATGGGTATTGGCAAGCCTAGAAAATCAGCTGCAAAATGTATCCTATCAAAAACAAGTGATTGAATACTTAAGCAACTATTACTATCAATCAATGAGTCCGTTCGATTTTGACGCTTTATCTGATTACTCCCGTTATTTGAATGAAAACAATGTGCGTACGTTGAAAGGGGAGCCGGTAAATTGTTTCGGACACCTGCACATTGCTAACTGGTTGTATCGAAATGGCATTGAATATCGTTACCAAGCTAAATATGCTTTTGACGTTGAAAATAAGCATATGGGTGGGAACAGAGCAGATTTTTATTTACCACACGCTGATGTGTATATCGAATATTACGTGCTAGATGATGAGGATAATACACCCAGTTATACCGATAACAATCGTTATCAAGCAATGATGGAAAATAAACGACAACTGTATAGCTATCATGGTTCAAGATGTATTGAACTATTTTATTATCAATACGTTAACGGAAAATTGAACAGCGTACTAAAACGTTCTGACAATAAATTACAAGTCAGTAACGTTCCTTTATCAAATGAAAAGATGCTGAACACGTTACAAAAATCTAATTATTTGAGCGAACTTGCAATCTTGTTTTGTCAGTTAATCGGCTTATACAAATCAGCTATTTCTAGTAAGTTCAGTGTAAAAGCTGTGCTGGCAGATATTACCTCAAAGGACAAAGCAATTGATTCTAAGCAAGCACAAATTGCTTTTACTTTGCTGCGGCCTATATTTCAGCATTACCAGAAGCATTTGAGCCAGCACGCTTACATTGATTTTGAAGATATGATCAGCAAAGCGATAACGTATGTGGAAAAAGGGCATTTTACAGCACCATGGCGATACATAATGGTGGATGAGTTTCAGGATATCTCAGAGCCTAGAGCTCGTTTAGTGCGATCACTAAGAGACAGCACGCGTTCTGTTAGCGCGTTACCAAGAAAAAATGAGAGTGTGCCTTCAAGCCGTGAGGTGTTACCGCGCAAACAAAGTCAATCGGCGTCTATATTTTGTGTTGGCGATGATTGGCAAGCCATATATCGATTTAGTGGCGCAGATGTGAGCTTGACTACGCAGTTTACCCAGTACTTCGGCCACAGCAGTGAAAATGTTTTAGACCAGACGTTTCGTTTCAATAATAGAATTGGTGATGTGGCCACTCAATTTATCAGTCGAAATCCGGCGCAGATAACCAAGAATATTCGCTCTCTCGTTAAAGTAGCGGACCCAAGAATAAGGGTTCTATACAGTGATACTCGATTGAACAGCGAGACTCAGTCATCAAATACTGAAAAGTTACTGCACCAAGCGTTAGCTACTTTAGCAGGCAAAGTGGATGAAATATCTGAGCAACATAATAAGCGCGGGAAGACCGAAAAAATTGGACCAACACAGAGCAGCAAGAAGAATACACTGCGGCAGCGCTCAAAGCCTACAGTCTACATTCTAGCGCGTTTTTGGTTTCAACTACCGGATAGAGAAGGTCTGGAAGCGCTCAATAAGCGATACACTAAGCTACTTATAAGTTGCTTGTCGTTTCACGCAGCGAAGGGAAAGGAAGCGGACTACGCCATTATCACCGGCATGACTGCAGGCAAGCATGGCTTTCCGGCAGATAAAGTCACTTCACCTGTGGTAGAGGCACTTTTACCCAAACAAGAAACGTTTACGTACGCAGAAGAAAGACGCTTATTTTATGTAGCGCTTACTCGCGCTAAACATCACGTTTATGTCCTCGCTGACATGACCCAAGCGAGCGCTTTTGTCACTGAGTTAATGAATGGTAAGTACGATGTTGAGCTTACATTGTGTAATGAAAATTAAGATGTAATAAAAACTAAGATGCAAAAAAACATGTTACCCAACTCGTATGGGTGACATTCGCAAGATACAGAGCATTAGCAGGCAAAAACATACATTCATCACTTAGTTGTTGCTATTATCTCGGCCTTTGTTTTCGTTAATCTTAAAAATCACAGGGGCTATTGTGGCAACAATCGAGCGTAAAGAAATTAAACAACGTATGAGTCGAGTGGTTATTCATCAGGGAACGGTCTACCTCTGCGGCCAAGTGGCAGCCGATGCCAATAAAGGTATCGAAGAGCAAACTCAAACCATGTTGGACAAAGTGGATGCGCTTTTGTTGAGTGCTGACTCTGATCGTGAGCATATTTTGTCAGCTACTATCTATATTAAGGATATGACAGATTTCGCTGCGATGAACACCGTGTGGGACGCCTGGGTGCCAGATGGGCATGCACCAGCAAGGGCGTGCGTTCAAGCCTCTATGGCAAGACCTGAATTATTAGTCGAAATATCGGTAGTTGCGGCTCAAAAATAATCCTAGAGTATAAATACAAAAACAAAGTAAAACGAGGTATCGCTTTTGATTTTGCTCTCAAGTGTGCCAGGTGCATTCCAGCCGAAGATTTAATCTACTAAGGGCGAACACTGGGCTAGTAATAGTCGTGCTCACCCTTATAGTCTTTTTGAATTTTATTCATCATTAGAAGGTGAATCTCCCCTTTGATAGTGTTAATTTGTTGTTAACTTACAACAAATTGAACATTCAATATGCTTAATCAGCCTTTTACACATGAACCCTGGTACTTATTAACGCTAGCACTTGGCGCTGTGCTAGCGTTGTTATTTCTAATTGTGCGTGTTCGTTTGCATGCTTTTATCGCTCTGTCGCTTGTGAGTCTAGTGACTGCATTAGCCGCTGGGATCAGCATCATGGAAGTGGTGCCAACTTTGATGAGCAGCTTCGGTGGTACGCTCGCATCGGTGGCATTACTGGTAGGCTTAGGCGCTATGATAGGCAAGTTGCTCGAAGTTTCGGGCGGGGCGCAAGTATTGGCTGACAACTTAGTCAATCGTTTTGGTGAAGACAAAGCGCCTTTAGCACTGGGTGTCGCTTCGTTGTGCTTTGGGTTTCCAATCTTTTTTGACGCTGGGTTAATAGTGATGATGCCCATTATCTTCAGCGTAGCCCGGCGATTCAATGGCTCGGTATTAACCTATGCCTTGCCGGCAGCTGGCGCATTTGCCGTGATGCATGCTTTCGTACCACCGCACCCAGGGCCTGTTGCAGCAGCAGAATTCTTAGGTGCGAATATTAGTTTGCTGTTGATGGTGGGGTTAGCTATTGCTATTCCTACTTGGTATCTGGGCGCTTACCTATACGGTCAATATGCGGGTAAACGTTTTGATATTCCTTTGCATTCGCTATTCAATCAAGACGAACAGTCATCGAGGGATTTAACCAGTGGCGAATTGCCCAGCTTTTCTAGCGTGATACTGATTTTACTCTTGCCCGTGTGCTTAATTTTTATGGATACTGGCCTTAATACGTTGATTGCTGCGAATGTTATCCAAGGTGAAAGTGCATTTGTGCATACGTTGCGTTTATTGGGCAAAACACCGGTAGCGCTACTTATTACATTATTAGTCAGCATTGCACTTTTTAGCCGTCGCTATGGCATGGGAAAAATTGAGCAGTGGTGCGGGGACTCTTTAGCGCCTATTTGCGGGGTGATTTTAGTGACAGGCGCTGGCGGCATGTTTGGTGGTGTGCTTAGAGCCAGTGGGATTGGCGATGCTTTAGCAGGCTTACTAGCCGATACTGGTATGCCGATTATCGTAGCGGGTTTTATTATCTCTGCCAGTTTACGCGTGGCCCAGGGCTCAGCGACAGTTGCACTGACCACTACGGCTGCGCTATTAACGCCAATGGTTGCCGTTACGCCGGGTTTGTCTGCGATAGATTTGTGTTGCTTGGTTATCGCTATTGCGGGTGGCGCGACGGTGTTGTCTCACTTTAATGACTCTGGCTTTTGGTTGGTCAGTAGACTGTTAAATATGGATGAAAAAACCACCTTGAAAACATGGACGGTAATGGAGACCTTACTCGGTAGCTTGGCATTTATGTTTGCTTGGTGTTTAAGCCAAATTTTTTAGTCTGACATGTCATGGGCGCTTATCTTTGCTACAGTGCAGGTCATGGGCATCTTAGTTAAAGTCATTGTTTAACGTTAGGCTCTATCTGCTCACACCAGATCGGTTGTCGCTAGGTGTAAAAAGGGCTGGATATTGAAATGCGCGTAAATGGTCAAGAGATGCAACAAGCAAATACCAACGACATGGTTTTCGACGTGGTATCCACACTTGTACTCATTAGCGAGTGCATGACGTGAAAGCCAGGTGATTATATTGCCGCGGGCACGCCTTTAGGGGTGGGGTAACCAAGAAATCCGCCTGTGTTCTTGCAAACGGGAGCTATTGCCGAAGTAGAGGTTCAAAGAGCGGAAATTTTGAAAAACGGTATTGACCTCAATGAGACGATACTAGTAAAGTTTGGCTCCGTATATTAAATAAGGTCACTTACACCTGGTGTAGGTCCACAGGAATTAAATGACAAACCAAACCTCAATCCTCTGTTTACCGAAATGTTTAGAATTTTTCAACTTCTGCGAGCATCTGACTGAAGTCTGCCAGTTCTACTTCTAAATATTCACCACCGTCGCGCCACTCGATACCAATAACAACATTATCTTCGGCTAAATCTTCAACCCAAAATTCCAGCCAATCTGATACTGAAATAGCCTTGGGGATATAGTCTTCCCATTCATCTACACAATGCTCTTTGGCGAGCTGCGCATTTGACCATAGTGGCATCACGTCCGTGTCTTCAAAATTAATCGAATCTAATATTACCCAGCCGTCACTGGTTTTATCTTGTAACGCCCATAACTCTTGGGTGTTTTTAATTTGCGCCATAAAATCGGCTGAGTCGATGTGGGTATCTGTCATGGTGAGCTCTAGTTGGCTGATTTGTGGCGCAATGATACGGCCTTAATTAGCGACTCACAATATAAGATTACTGATAACGTCCACATGTTTTAATCACTATGTTAATTGAAAGCAAACGTGCCGCATTCTTTAAATTCTATTTGATACTTCAATGGCATTGTTCAATGCACTACTGAACCATTAAGCTCAAAATCAGCGTGCTGCCACGCTTTTAAAAATCGCTTGTTAACTTTGCTGGCCTCCGTTGATAGCCCTTGAGCCAGTAGTGCCTGATGTAAGCCATAAAGGGACCAACCATTCTCTGGAAATACGTGTAAATCGGCTTGGTAGACGTGTTGGGCCTTTATCGATTCACCGGCTGCAAGTAGTGCGGCTCCAAGTGACTGGCGTACAGGGGCGTGCCAATCGGAAGGCTCATTATAGTTAAGTGAGTCTTCAAGCGCGCTGGCTTTTGTAAGCGCGTCAATGGCAGCGGAATAATTCTTGGCCTTGGTTTCTATTTCGCCTTCAAGCACTAGCGCAGCAATATTAATGACACTGTAGGCATCATTTATTTGCCAGACTGTTATATCTTTGAGGTTTTTGTTCTTCGCTCGTTGTTTCAAGTGTTGTAGGTGGGTTCTCGCTTGCAAGATATGTCCATTAGAGCTAAGTGCGCTACCCTGGGCGTAATGCCACACCGCTAGCGGATATAAGAGTTTTGCCGCAGGTTTGGGAATGTTCATGATTTTTTCCCATTTACCGAAACGTACATAAGCATACCTAGGTGGTACCCAATAATGCTGGAGGGTTCCAAGACCTTCTTGCGTCATTAGACGCGTGTCTATATGCGCCGCCATGTGCTCAGCCGCTTTGATTGCTTTTTGACTATTGCCTTGCATACTAGCCATCGACCATAAAAAATGCCGATTATGTGGTACGTAAGCTAATGGATATACCCCTTGTTGGCGGCATTGTGTGATGTAGTTATTATCGACCAAAATGGCGTGTTCGTTACTCAGTCCCCCCTGTTGATAGCGACCAGTACGAATATAAATATGTGAAGGCATATGCACCAGATGACCCGCACCAGGCACTGCCGTTTCAAGTATTTTTGCACTGGCGAGCCCCCGCTCAGGTTGTTTTGAAGCTTCTACAGCGTGAATGTAATAATGATTTAGCCCTGCATGAGATGGGCTGAGCTTTAGTCCGCCTTCTAACATCGCTAATATTTCATCGGTCGATTCTTTAGGTCGACCATCGTTTTTCCAGTAATCCCAGCTATGAATAACCACGAGTGCTTCAGCCAATAGGGTGCGAAGGTTGGCATCATCCGGATATTCCATGACCAGTGCTCGCATAGCATCTGCATAGTTTGCATCTAGACGATTACGATCAGATAGAGACTCGTCTAGGGAGTATCTTTGCCTGAGTGCATGAATAAGCGCAGCTTCTTTAGGAGAAGCGCACTCAATTAACGCAAGTGCCTGAGTTATGGCTTCATGAGCGGGCTGCACTGCACTTGGCTCCAATGCTCCATTAATACTTGGGCCTAAGACTAATGCTTGGCCCCAAAAAGCGATAGCGCTTCTTGGATCTAGCGCTGCGACTTGTTTAAACGAGCGGTGTGCTTCTAAGTGGTTAAATCCATATGTAAGGGCTATGGCTTGGTTAAAAAATACGTATGCATCTTTATTGCCGGTAGATGGATAAAAACCATGCTCTCCTATACCTGATAGCTTAGGTGCGATTTGCCCAGCAAAAATGTTGTTCTCAATATTCAGTGCATGCTCTGAGGGTTCATTGACGTTGGCGATAGATTGGTTTGAGCATATGAGGCATGACGCGCTAATGGGGCTTCGGCGGTATTTGATGAGCAGCCGATGAACGTCAATGTACAAAATAGTGCAAAAGCTAAAGATTTACTACTTGGGATAGATTCGAATTTGACACGTCCGAAGTGAATACGGAAAGCGTTATTCAGGTCAATTTTTATGTGTAAAGAAACAGCATCAAGTGCAATGAATAGTTGTTTAACGGCTTTCATGTTTATGTCTTTATCGTTTTGTTTTAAATTGCTATTACTCCACGTTAGGCACGGGTTAGCATTACAAAGCCGAATCTACTTAGTGAATTAAATCTTCTAGCACGATAGAACAAGCGAGTTCCTGAGCCCAAATTATAGTGGCATTGTGAAAACTGTCATGGGCATTCCCTCAGATTTGATTAATCTTCAATTTTATACAAATAGACATATTAAAAGGCCGGGTATATTCTACTTATTCCTATAAATGCAAAATATAACTGTTTAAGTTCCTTTTTGTTATAAGTTTGTTAGTGCAATGTAGCGTTGTGCTGAGATTGAATTTGGATTGAGATACATGGATTCTGTTTTACTGATAATTTTTATTTCGTTGGCCATTGCAACTGTCTTGAACATAGTGCTGAAGAAGCTTTCTGTGTCACATATTATCGGCTACATCATGACAGGGACCATTATTAGCAATATTTTCCATTTCGATGATAGCGAAAAGTTGCACTCTCTCGATCTGATAGGCGAATTTGGTATTGTCTTTTTAATGTTCACCATTGGTTTAGAGCTTTCATTTAATAAGCTTAAAAAAATGAAGGAACTGGTGTTTATCAATGGGTTCGTACAAGTCGTGGGTAGTGCGTTGCTCATTTTTGCTATCGCTTACTATCTATTTTCACAAACAATTACGGCGTCGGTGATTATTGCATTGGCGTTTAGTTTGTCATCGACAGCCATTGTTTTAAGTTACCTGAAAAAATCAAAAGACGTTGTGACCCCTTATGGTGAAAAATCGGTGGCGATCCTGATTTTTCAAGATTTAGCCGTGATCCCCATACTGCTATTAATAAGCTTCTTAGCAAATAGCGAGCTGTCTGTAGGTGACGTGCTTTTGAATACCTTACTGTCAGCCACCTTGGTGATTGTGTTCATGTTTACGCTGGGCAAGAAGATTATTGAATGGCTGCTGCATTTTTCCACAAATGCTAAACTGGAAGAGCTATTTTTGGGCTCTGTGCTGACCATTGTGATCGGTGCCTCATTGCTTGCCCATGAAATGGGATTTACTTACTCATTAGGTGCATTCATAGCCGGTATGATCATCGCGGAAACCAATTTTCATGTCAAAGTTGAGTCAGACATCGCTTCCTATAAAGACATTTTGCTTGGTGCGTTTTTCTTTTCCATCGGCACGAAAATAGATATCGCTTATTTTTATCACGAGTTCTTCATGGTACTGGGTGTTTTAGCATTAGCTATGCTGACAAAAGCGCTATTTATTTTTGCGCTAATACGCCGCAAGTCAAATAAAAGTGATGCAGTTAAAACTGCCATCGCTTTGTGCCAAATAGGCGAATTTTCATTTGCGATATTTTCGCTGGCGTTGTCAGAAAATATAATTTCTAACGAGTTAGGTAGCTTCCTTATTCTCGTGACCGTGCTGTCGATGATAGTCACGCCTTTTATGGTCAACAATATCTATAAGTTAGCTTCATTTTTCGTGGTTGAATTCTTCGAGTCAGATAAAATCACCCCCATCAATGAACAGCAGCACACCGTCATTTGTGGCTTTGCCATTGTCGGACGTATTGTGGCAAAGGAGCTTAAAGCGAAGGGCATACGTTTCATCATTATTTCCGATAATTTACAACATGTACTACTTGCTCGAGAACGGGGCTACATGGCTTACTTTGGACACTTAGACAAACGACCCGTTCTGGAATCATTGAAAATAGAAGAATCAGCAAGTGTTATTTTAACCGTGACGAATTTAGTCAAAAAGAAAATTATTTGCCAAGCCGTCTTGAACTTTCATCCTCAGGCTAAGGTGATTGTGAAAATTAATAGCCAAGAAGAGAAAAGGGCACTAATGGGAATGGGGATATGCGCATTTGTGCATGCTGAACACGAAACCGCTCGATTATTAGTTAAAAAAAGTATCTCTAATAGCGTTGAGGTGGACGATACGCTGGCTACTGATTAACAAAGTGACTTATTAATAAAAGTCAATTAGTCTTTATGTTGATTGAATTATAAGCAATTTGCATAAGCCTCTCAATACGCTTCTATATATGTTCTAGTGGTTATGGGGGATTTTTCTTTACTTAGGTGTCGTAAAATAGTTACCATTAACAGTCGAATTAATTAACCGCTTTTTTAGGCAAACTAATCATGGATTTACACAGCAGTGAACTGCCGGTCATATTAAGAAACCTCAGAAAAGAGGCGGGTTATACTCAAGGTGATTTAGCGCTGCGCTTGGGGTTGAGTCGTGAAACGGTTTCAGCGATAGAGAATAATAAGCCAGAATCTTTGCGAACATTGCAAATTGAGGTTGTGAAAAAGTGGTGGTCTGTATGCCGTAGTAAGGCCAAAGAAGAAACCCGTAACAATTTCGTCAATCAAATCGTAGGCTACTTTAAATTTATCACGGATAGATTCTAAGTCCCTGTGTTTGTAGGCTCTTCCCGTCTCCCAAAAATCTTTGGTTCGGTTCTTTTTGTATGTGCCGGATTTCTCACTTACGGTGATGGATTACTGTTCGAAAAAATTTACCTAGCCCTATTAGGGTTTGTTGCCGTGTTATTTATTCGCGACATTAACCTTGTCAGCATTATTATTATTTCTGCAGCCGCTAATTTGTCTTCAGAATTACTTTATCCTCTTGTTATCAGCGAAAAATTCCAGGTCTCTTTAAAACTGGCTACGTATCTAGTGACCTGTTGGACCTTGTATAAAGTTAGTGAAGATAGTCTTCGATGGCCGACAGCGATTGTGGTTGTGCTATGTCTTGGGGCTGAGGCTTATTGGTATTTGACTTCCCAAGAAGCAGCAATGATCTTTTGGTACGTTCTGTTGCTAACGATAAACCTGTGGGTTAGGCATTTCCTCTTTGCACGTGTGTTTATTATGGCGAAGTACTTTCCTAAGCAATATAGCTCGCTGGATCTGGATCACACCCTATACCAACTGGTTTTCTTTTACATACTATTGCACCAATTTATATTAGTCGAGTACGTTTTACGTCGTGTCTTTGACCTTCCAAGTACCTTTGTTTACTACGCCGCACCCTACATATTCCACGGGCTAACTACTTATTCTGCCCTTTTGGTCCTCATCCAAGGTTACATACTAATATCGAAAAATTGGTTTAAAGCCTAAACTCGTCTCTTCCCAACATACTGTGTATATGTTCATATTTTAACCTTATATGTGACATTGCCGATATAGATCCTTGATAATCATTTTGGTGGAAATTTCTCCGCTGAAAATATTAATAGGATCTAAGTCATGAAAAAATTCACTCTTACTGCCACTGTTGTTTTATCTATTTTTGCCTCTAGCTCAGCATCTGCGATAGGTACGGGTGGGAAAATGGTTCCACCAAGCTTGATAGGAACCGGTGGGAAAATGGTGCCACCAGCGCAAATCGGCACAGGCGGTAAGATGGTACCTCCTAGCTTTACTGTCGCTGATTTATCAAATAGCGCGTCTAGCCTAATAGGAACCGGTGGGAAAATGGTACCACCAGCGCAAATCGGTACAGGCGGAAAGATGGTACCTCCTAGCTTTACTGTCGCCGATTTATCAAATAGCGCGTATAGCCTAATAGGAACCGGTGGGAAAATGGTGCCACCAGCGCAAATCGGTACAGGCGGTAAGATGGTACCTCCTAGCTTTACTGTCGCCGATTTATCAAATAGCGCGTTTAGCCTCATAGGAACCGGTGGGAAAATGGTGCCACCAGCGCAAATCGGTACAGGCGGTAAGATGGTACCTCCTAGCTTTACTGTCGCTGATTTATCAAATAGCGCGTTTAGCCTCATAGGAACCGGTGGGAAAATGGTGCCACCAGCGCAAATCGGCACAGGCGGTAAGATGGTACCACCAGCTGCGGTGGCATAATCGGCGTATATTTTTGTAAAAGTACACTCAGCAAAAGAATAGAGCGCCTAGATCATTACGATCAGGCGTTTTGTTTATGATTACCCTTCCAAAGTAGTAAATAGTAATAATTCTCATTTAATGATTGACTATCATTGTAATCAGTATATAGTTGATATTGTCAACCACTTGAGGAGCTGAGATGAAACCCAAAGCACGTTTAGTTAGCGTTACACGCGTAGAATCATTGTCGCCACATTTACGTCGGATCGTATTTAGTTCAGAACAACTGGCTGGTTTCCCCCAAGGAAAAGAAGGTGCTCATGTAAAGGTACTGGTACCTCATCCGGGGGAACAATTTCCTGAACTCGCTTTTGATGCACCCAAACCAGCATTTAAGCGCTCTTATACCATTCGCAGCTTTGATGCAGGATCGTTAGCGTTAACCATTGATTTTGTAGTCAATCGACACGCAGGTCCAGCGACGAATTGGGCTAGTGCGGCCAAAGTAGGGGACTTCGCAGCAATTGCCGGCCCTGGAGCCCCTAAGTTAAGCAACTACAATGAAGACAACTACTTACTTATTGGTGATCTAACCTCTATAAACGCAGTTAATGGTTTTGCTAGATACATACCGAAACAGGCAAACTTAAAATCGATTATTACTGTACCCACACGCGCTGATGTGATCGCCATGGATGCGGGGGTGCACCTCAATATAGAGTGGCATATCGAAGATGAATCAAGCCATACACTCGAACAACACGTTGAAAGGGTCGCTAAAATAATGCCCTGTGACAACACTCAGGTATTTTTCGGCTTAGAAGCGCGTAGCGTGCGAACAATAAAAGGCATATTGTTGGATGACTTAGGTTATGAGCGCATGAATCTATTCGCTACTGGCTATTGGAAGAAAGGTGTGGATGCAGATAAATTTAATCGCCAGAAGCAGCAGAGCCCGCTTTAAATTTTACTAAAGCAAAACAATACTGCTCAATGGCGTTGGCCCATCTGATGTCTTTAACGACTAAAAAGCGTAATTTGCGCCTAAATATATCGCGCGAGGCTGTCCACCGAAATACCGGTAGGAGCCAAACGCGTAATCCGCTCGGCTGGCATATTCTTCATCGAAGACATTTTCAAGCTTGGCATTAAGGCGTACCTGCTTATTGATTTGCCATTGGGCCCGTATATTGAACAAGTCGTGTCCGGCATATTCATGTTCATTTGCTGGATCAAGAAAGTAACTGCCAATGTGTTGCCACTCTAACGCTAGGGATGTGGCATTCGTGGGCTGCCATTCTAAGCGGGCGTTGCCTTGTTGACGAGGGGCAGTATCGATTTCGTTGCCATTTACAACGCCACTGCTTAAACGATCAAAGTCATACTCATGCTTTGCGTACGCATAGTTGGCCAAAAAACGTAAGTTATCTAAAACGTTTATGCTAACTGTTAGTTCAACACCGCTATGGTTTGTTTCGCCATTAGTTACATTTAAACCATCGTCATCACGAAAGAAAAAGTTATCCTTCTGCATTCGGTATATGACCCCTTGGAACGTTAACACTTGATAGGCACCTCTTATGCCAGCTTCAATACTGTTAATTTCTTCGGAATCAATAGTGCCTATGGTTTGTTGGTTTTGGAGCCGATATAAATCCGTCGTTTGAGGCGCTCGAAACCCGTTAGACCAATTCGCAAACAAAGAGATATTATCACTTACACGGTAATTAGCGCCTATTTTGGCACTGGTGTTATTGAAACGGTCAGTGCGATCTTCTGGGCGTTGATACAAGCAACTCACAGCTTGACCGTCATTGTTGATACAAGATGTGCCATCCGCCTTGGTTGTGCCATTCGCGATTAAATTATCATAGTCATATTCTGTGCTATCAAATCTAACATTGGTGGTAAAGACAAGCGCCTCGTTATATTGCCAATTGACTTGGATATATGGTGCAAGGGTCGATGAATCGACCTCATAGTCAAAATGCACACCTTGTTGTCTTGCTTTTCCGAAACTAAAGCGGTCTGTTTGCTCTTGGGTTTCGGTCAGTTCACCTTGCGTCCAGTCTATATCGATGCCAACCACAAGGGAGACGGATTGGTTTACTTGCCATTGGTAATCAGAATTGACACCCAGGCTAAAGTGACTGTTTTCTTCGATAGCGCGTGAGGGGAGGTAGTGCTGGCGAAATTCCATACTGTTACTTCGAAAATACGGTGTAACGTTAATCAATTCATCGTTGTTAACTTGATAAGCAATATGCGTTGCGCCTCGAATGGAAGACCATTGCCGATACGCATCGGGATCACAGTTTTTCTCCATTGCTGAGCGATCTTTATATAATTTATCGGGCGCGACGTTAGAGCTAAAGCAACCCTCACCGTTATCACCAGAGGCGATAAAACCTGCAGTGTCTTGGTCAAGATCAAAACCAGACAGTGAGCTTTGGATAGTCAGTTGGTCTCGCTGATAATCATGACGTAAGCCTAATTTACTCGAGGTAAAACCGCTGTCGTTTTGATAACCGCCATCGTCAACAACCTGCATATTCAGGCCGATGCCTTGGGTTGCAGGTCCTTTATCGTCAATGTGACCCAATGCACCGTTAAACTGAACTCTATCATTAGGGCCAAATGTGATGCCTACGTCTGCGCCATTGCTCGGCGTGAGACTCAATACATTGATAACACCGTGCACTGCGTTAGAACCATATACTGCGCTATTTGGGCCTTGGATAACTTCGATGCCATCCGCTTGGGCCAAATTTAACTCGGCTAAACCATTGTTATTGGCAAACCCAGCAGCACGTGTCGCCACGCCATCTTGCATAAATAGAAAAGCCCCCCCAGCGCCCGGGCCTGTGAGAATAGGCGAGCGTAGGGAAGGCAAGTTTTCAACACCATTGTTAGCTTGCACGTATACGCCGCTGGCTCGATTGAGTATATCGCTGGCAAGGGCAGCATTGACTCGCTCAATCTCTTGCTCGCCAATAAGATTAACATTGCTGCTAAGTGCCATTATGTCAGTGTTTTGATGGGAGCCGCTAACAACGATGACTTCAACAGGTGATTGTTGCGCAACGACGAAGGAACTTTGTAGTACAAGAGAAAGCGTCGCGAAAGGGGCTACTGATTTTTGCAAGAGCATGAATACCTTAAATTAAACTGCAACTTAGGGCGGCATTCTACCTGTATTCGTATGCTCGTTAAAAGCAGCAATGTTATTCACCTAGAGTTATTTTCAGTGAAGCGATTAACCAATCTTGAGCGAAATAGGCTAAGGGCCTGTTTTACAGTTTGGGTTTCAAAGCTCGGGTTTGACAGCGCGATTCTTACATTAAGACATTTAATCAAATAGCGTGCTAGGGCATAGCGGGTTTGTCAGAATGCACATTCACATCGATGGCATCTGACACGTTTAAATGAACATCTTGTTGGGGATACGCAATCTCAATACCCGCCTGTTTAAACGCTTTTTCAATGTGCATGTGTAACTCATGGGTCACCATGGCTCTGTCGACAACGGCACGGGCAAAAACACGCAACTCAAAATCTAGGCTGCTCGCCCCGAATGCTAAAAACAAAGCGGCGGGAGCGGGATCGTCAAATACATTGTGACTATCAGTCGCAACTTGAAGGAGTAACGATACGACTTTATCAGTGTCACTGCCATAGGCAACACCCACAGGTATTACGATACGGGTGACAGGGTCTGATAATGTCCAGTTAATAAAATCTTGGGTAATAAAGGTTTTATTAGGGATGATAAGCTCTTTTCTGTCCCAGTCACTGACGGTGGTCGCACGGATACGGATCCGCGTTACGGTGCCGCTGTGACCGGCAATAGTGATGGTATCGCCTAAGCGTATAGGGCGCTCAAATAAGATAACAATACCGGATACAAAATTAGCCACAATTTCTTGCAAACCAAAACCCAAACCCACGCCCAGCGCAGCAATAAGCCATTGTAGTTTAGACCACTGGGCTCCAAGTATATTCACCGATACAATAATCCCGATGATCACTATGCTGTATTTGAGCATAGTGGTAATAGCGTAACTCGTGCCGGGGGACAAATTTAACCTCCCCAAGATAGTCATTTCTAATAAACCTGGTAAGTTTCGAACACCGACAAAACTGATAACAAGAATGGCCAAGCTTAACAAGCAGCTCCATAGCGTGATGCGTTGTGCTGGGGAATTTGGGTCGTCGCTGCTAATTTCCCACATGACGATATCGTCTAACGAATAGGCGATGGGTGATATGTCTTGCCAGACCATAGATAAAGCGGCTAGCAGCATCAACCAAATAATTAGGCGGATAACGGCTTTGGTTTGAGCCGTTATTGTATGTCTGTCGAGTTCTTGGGTATCGATGATTTCGGGTACGCCTTCACCGGATTGTTCAGCGGCTTCTTGTTGCGCATTGGCGACAATCGAGGCTGCCCGTTTACTGCGTATTTTTTCAAGTGCGATACGTCGTGCATTAACCGAAACCGCGCGCTCTGCCGTGTAGTAGCAAAGCAGGGCGAGGGTACACAACCACGCAGATTCGAGTAGCAAAGCGAGGATGCGCTGAGCGCTGTATTGATAGCCAATAGCCGACAGTATGATCAAGAATACGGGGACTAGTATTAACAACGAATACAAAAAGTAGGAAAAACGCTTAGCGCTGTGCTGTGAGGTGCGGTAACGCTGGTAGGCGTTACGCGTAACCCTGGTGCCCGCAATAGCTAAGGAAAAGCTCAATATAATCAACGCAAATTGTCCTAAGTCTTCCCGGATCTCCACGCTGGCTTGATTGTTCAACAGGGTCATAATGATGACGACAGGGATAAAAACAATAATCAATAAACGATTATTTTTACGTAGCAAAGCCAGATTCGATTCACTCCATTTGAAGTGGATTTCCCCCAGTCCATTTTTACGCACAATTTGCAGCATAAATTCCAAGTAGAGCATCACTAATCCACCGACAAAAAAAGCATTACTCAGGCTATTGGCGAAGCCTGATTGTGCATCGCAAAGTAATGCGGCTGCGAAGAGTAATAGCGCAGGCGGCAAAGATAACCCAAAGGTAATGGCTAACCCCAGTAGGGTATATTGAAAGGCATCAGTTTGTACCTTACCAACTAATGGGGCTATTTGTGTGAGACGTTGTTTAATACGCTTTCTGAACAAGAGGGTAAGAATCAAGGCGACGAATATACTTACTACGCCGATTTGATTGTGTTGTAAGTTTGCATTGATTGCCTGAGAAACATTTTGCCAGTGCTCAGCACGAAAGAGCCAACTGGCAGACGTGCCCGCAGCCGCAATCGTTCCTAAATCAAACGGAGTGGCGCTAGGTATCCAAAATAAGTTGCTTTCAAGTAAGTCGCTATAGGTTTCGGTGCGTTCGTTTAAATAGCGCAATTTATCGAGCAACACGGATAACACATCAACGTGTTGGGTATAAATTGAACCTAGCTGAGATATTAACTCTCTGCGCTGGTCAACTAAGCTTTTAACCTCGTCTTTCCAGCGGGCATTATCTTGTCCGATTTGATTCATTAACGCGTTAATTTCCAAGGTATCAAAGGGTGCCCGGCGTTGATTAATGCTGAACATGGCAACGCGATTCTCCACCAATGAGCCCTCCGTTTTCTTGATCCACTCGTCACCATTAACGAAGCGTGAAGCTAATTCCCATTCTTGTCGCAGCGCATTACCAAATATTGCTGAGGATTCGTACACCTCAAGCTCAAGGAGTCTGTTTAAGGAGGAAAATTTGTTATTCAGTTCATTTATTTGCGTTTGGATCTCGTTAAGCTTTTGACTCGTGGCGTCTTGTTGTTCCGTTAATGATGCGGCTTTTTTCGCTAATGCTTCATTTTGCTTGGCTATGTCCTGTAGTGTGCTTGGCGCGCTGATTAAAGAGGCAGTAGTTGCTTCAAGCTGAGCCAACATAGAGGCATTTTCTTTCTCATCCAATTGATTTTGTAATCTGGTCAATGCGTCAAGTAACTCAAGGTGAGCGCTCAGTTTTTTTTGTTCAAACGAGATTTCTGCGTCAAGAATGGCGAGGTGATCCGGACGATAAGCGAGGCGCTGCTTCAGTGAATCTATCTTGGCTTGCAGCATTTTACGCTGGGTGGCTTGTGCTACGCTTGTCGCCAATTGGCTAGGGTTAGCACTTTCATCGGCCCCTAAATTAGCATTGGTAGTATCGATTGCAGTTTGTGTATCACTGATGATTTGGCGCAGCAGTAAACGCCGCTCATCATCTAGTGCCGCTTTTAATTCAGATACCTTTGCTCGACCACTGGTGACCTCACCCTCGGTATCTGTTGACAAAGTAACCAAGGTTTGAAGTGAAAGAGGCTTATTGGGTAATGTGGGCGGAGTAAAGTTAATGTGGGCTTGCTTAATGTTCGTTAGTGTTTTTGGCGCATCTTTAATGGCTTGCTTGTACTTTTCGCTTTGCTGTTCAAATTGTTGTGTTGCACGGATGTTTTCAATCGCTTGCTGGTACGAGGTTTCAATTTCGACTTTTTGTTGTTCAGAAATCTGTGCTGCATCTGAGGCAGTTTTTAAACGTTGTTGAATTTCTTCAATGCTGGGTATTAACTCATCGTCTGCATAACTAAATGCACTTGTGATAAAGGACAACAGGAAAATAAAGCGAAACAAAAGGGAAAACGTTGACGTACGCATAGGGATCCTAACAAGAGTGACATTCCATCATACCTTAGAAGCAGTGCGTGCGTCTTGTGCTGGAGGAACTGAAAAAAGCCGACGGTATTCACGACTAAATTGAGACGCGCTGGTATAGCCAACTTCAAAGGCAGCGGAGGTGGCATTGTGCTGTTCAAACATCATTTTTCGTTTAGCAGCATGTAAGCGCACCATTTTGATGTATTGAATGGGTGAAGTATTTGTCGCTGCTTTGAAGTGATGATAAAACGACGATTCACTCATATTGGCTTTACTGGCCAGTGTTGCAATATCCATGCTCGAGGCATAGTGACGATTAATAAATTGCAGTACATTTGCTATGTGATATTGCTGTCTGTCTTGGCATGCAAACGCCCGTAGCAATGAGCCGTGTTCTGCGTTCAGTATGTGGTAAATTAACTCTTTAAGTGCGAGTTGACCTAGTACATGCGCTTTTGTCGTTGAGTGGGCACAACCTAGTAACCTCGATAAGGTGTGTTGAATGTCAGTGTTCATTTTACTGACATAAATTCCCCTATATGACGTACCGTCGTTACTCTGTCTGTCGATTGCTGTGACGGGGGCTTCTGGTTCATCTGGCATCTGCATCAATAACTCATTGATCATGTGGGTTTCAAGGCTAATGCGTGCGGCGAGATAGGGACGTTGCTCGCTGGCTTGTAATATTTGCCCCTCCAGCGGCAAAGGCACGCAACTGACTAAGTAATGCATGGGATCGTATTGATAGCGTTCTTTGCCGAGGTAGGCCGCTTTAGAGCCAAGTAACACCATGTATATACTAGGTTGGTATATGACAGGCATAGGGCTCATCGTTGGCGTGTCTCTACGAAATAGGCTTAAATGTGGAACGCTAGTATTAAAGTCTCCCTCATGTGGCGCCAGTTCAAATACTTTTTTAATTAACTCTGTCATAACCGACACCTAGGTTTTAGCTTGTTGATTGTGATTTAGTATGCCACCTACGCGAAAATGAAAAAGAGGCTTTGTACTAGATTGTAGGATTAGGCAATGTTTTTCGAGGATCACCCAATCATAAAAATATCTGGCACCGCTATTATTGTATCTGCCCATTACATATTTATTTTGAAGGAGTCAGCGCAATGCACAAGCGGCAATTAGGTCAACAAGGGTTAACGGTGTCCAGTATCGGTTTAGGGTGTATGGGAATGTCAGATTTTTACGGCACCCAAGATCGCGAGCGTTCATTTGCAACTTTAGAGCAAGCCGTCAACAGTGGAGTCTCTTTCTGGGATACATCCGATATTTACGGCCCAAAAACGAATGAGCAACTTATTGGAACGTTCTTTAAACAGCACAAAGGCGCGCGAAGCAAGATCACATTAGCCACTAAGTTTGGCATTATGCGCGATGATACGGGCGGCTTTCTAGGGTTTAATGGCCATCCTAACTATGTGAAACAGGCTTGTGAAGCAAGCTTAAAACGATTGGGTACAGATTGTATTGATTTGTACTACCAGCACCGTATGGATCCTAACGTCCCGATCGAAGATACCGTCGGTGCGATGTCTGATTTGGTTACTCAAGGAAAAGTGAGGTTTCTGGGGTTATCAGAGGCGGGCAGTGATACGCTAAAGCGTGCTCATGCTGTGCATCCTATCAGCGCATTGCAGAGCGAATATTCATTATGGAGCCGAGACATTGAAACGAACATCTTACCAACTTGTGATGAGCTTGGAATAGGATTAGTCGCATACAGCCCGTTAGGCCGCGGTTTTCTAACTGGAGCCATCACGTCACGTGATGACTTGGAGGCGGGTGACTGGCGCCTAACGAATCCTCGTTTTTCAGAACAAAACTTCGCCAATAATTTGGCTCTTGTGGATGCGATACATCATATTGCACAGTCGTTAAATTGTACGCCGGCGCAATTAGCCTTAGCGTGGATAGCTGAGCAAAGCCCACATTATGTGTCTATACCTGGTACACGAAACCCCTCAAGAATTGTCGAAAACGCTTCAGCCGCAGAATTAATCATTAGCCAGCAACAATGGGTAGACATCAATCTTAAAATTGAACGCTGCCAAGTATTTGGACAGCGATATACAGACGAAGCAATGGCAGCGCTGGGGCAGTAGGTGCTCCGCGCTAGAGTGTATCTTCACGTACTAAATTGTCGGCTATTTTATGAGCAATAGTGTCAAAAAGGTCGATTTCTTGAGGACTTAACCCTTGGGTCATTTGTGACTGTATTGTTTTTTTCGCAGCTTTGAGTTGTGTCATCAATGTTTTGCCAGCGCTACTCAACGTTAAAATTTGGCTGCGCTTATCTTCCGGATGAGCGTCTTTATTTATCAAGTCGGCTGCAAGTAGTTCTTTTACTAATCTTGCAACTTGTGCCTTGTCACGGCTCAGTCGAGTAACGATATGATTTGCAGTACAGTCTGGCGTTTCTGCTATTACCGTCAAGCTTCTTACGTGCATAGCACCTATGCCTAACTCGTTCGCATCTATGGCGGCCCTGATCGTGACTCGATAACGTTCTGAAATAGCAAAGATATGCTCTATGAAGTGCGAATGCATTAATATGACGCCTATAAGCTGGTTTAGTTGATTCTATCAACAAATAGCGCACGCTATCCAGTAGCGATGGGATATACAAACACGGCTCAGGGGGCTTGGATGGGACGACGCAATTTTAGGTTGATTTATGCTGCTGCAATAACGCATTAAAAGCTTGGTGCTCAAGGGGTTTAGCGAATAAATAACCTTGGCCATAATCACACCCCATTTTCTGCAAAATATGATATTGCTCTTGCGTTTCTATGCCTTCAGCAACGACCTTTATGCCTAATTTCTTGGCCATAACGATAATGGCTTCACACAGTACTTTGTCGTTACTGACCTCTGTCATGGAATGAACAAACGATTTATCTATCTTAAGAAAGTCGGTGGGGTATCGTTTTAAGTAAGAAATTGACGAATACCCTGTGCCAAAATCATCTAATGCGATATCAACTCCGGCTTGCCTGAATTGAAACAGTTTAGTGGAAATACTTTTGTTCGCGTCCATCAGCAGGCTTTCGGTGATTTCCAAGAGCACGGCTTGTGGTGGTGTGCGATTTATCAACATTTTTTCTAGCCACAGGGTAATACAATGCTCGGGGTCAGTGTAATGCACGGGGGAAGTATTAATACTGATTTGCAATGTTGGGCACAGTGCTTGGCGCCATTGACATACATCTCGACATACCTGTTCAAAGACCCAATCACTGATATCTAAGATTAAGCCCGTTTCTTCAGCAACGGGAATAAAGTCATCAGGCCCCACAAGTCCGCGAATAGGATGTCGCCATCTTATTAGCGCTTCTGCTTTAGTGATGCTCTGATCCAGTAAATTGATGATAGGCTGATAAACAATGAAAAATTCATCGTTATCAATAGCATGACGCAAATCTGTTATTAGCGCCATTCGTTTCACAGCGGCGTCTCGCATGTTTTTGGTGTAATAGTGATAGTTGTTCTTACCTATTGCTTTCGCACCATACATTGCTTGATCAGCATTTTTTAATAAGCTAGACACATCATCAGCGTCGTCAGGATAAATAGTGATGCCTATGCTCGCACTAGTATGCACAATTTCACTCTGTAAATGGTAAGGCCTAGATAGGCCTTTGAGTATTTTTTGCGCGGTTTTTTCAAGGCCGCTGAAATCTACAATATCATTTATGATGACAACAAATTCATCGCCACCTAACCTGGCTACTATATCCTTATGACGAATACAGTCTTTGATGCGCTGGGCGCAATCAACGAGCAGGTCATCTCCTACGCTATGCCCAAGCGTATCATTGATGTCTTTAAAATTGTCAAGATCCAAGAACATCACAGCAACTTGAGTTTGGTTACGCTTCGCCACATTTAGGGCTTGTTTTAAATGCTCCCCCATAATATTGCGATTAGGTAGCTGCGTTAGCTCATCAAAATTGGCTTGGTGCCATATCAAATCGCTGGTGTTCTGGCGTTCTATTGCGATGCTTGTAATGTAAGCAAATTGTTCAATTCGTTGTATTTCTTCCTTGCTGGGCGCGGCAGGATAAGCGTGATAAATGGCGAAAGTGCCCAATACCGTGCCGTCAGATGCTTTGACCGGCTCAGACCAACAGGCGCCGAGTTCAGCTTTTTCAGCGAGTTCTGTCCATGCAGACCAGTAAGGATGGCTACTGATATCTTCGACCACGGTGCGCACCCCAGTAAAGGCGGTTGTTCCGCATGAGCCTTGTCCTATGCCAATATCTATACCATTGATCGCGTCATTATAAAAACTGGGCAAAGAAGGTGCGGCTCCACATAACAACTTTTTATCTTTGAGCAACAAAATACTGCATTTTTGGTTCAGATATTCAAGCTCTACCGATTTGACGATCTCATGTAGCACGGATGTAAGGGATACAGAGTGAACAATTTTTTCTAAAATAGTGTTTCTAACGCGAGTGAGCTTTTGGGTTTCGTCTAATTTGTTCTGATATTGCCGTAACGTTTGTGCTGCATGAGTCAGTTGTTCTTTTTGCAGCTCACTTTCAACCATATTGGCTAAATCTTGTAGTATCAATTCATCAGAGCAAGTAAATGACTTGGGCTGTGTATCAAAGACACATAAAGAGCCCACGTGGTAACCATCCATGGTGATTTTTATTCCTGCATAAAAGCGTAAGAATGGGTTACTGATGACGTATGGGTGGTCTTTAAAACATACATTAAGGTGAGCGTCTTTGACGACCAGTGCTTTATCCTGAGTAATGGTATGCGCGCAAAAGGAGATATTTCGGTCTAAGTCAGTGGCTGGAAAATTAACCACAGATTTATACCATTGACGGTCTTCATCAATAAATGAAATTGACGCGAACTGACAACCAAAAGAATGAGCAGCTAAGCGGGTGATGCGGTCAAAACGCTCCTCGGCCACTGTGTCCAATATGTTTAGCTCATGTAAAGCGCTAACGCGTTGTTTATCGTTTGAAGGTCTCGGCGCGGCTTTCAATTTGTACTCCTATACATCACACCTTTAAGTTACTTAAACGGTAACCCCATGTAAACATGATCTTTAGTATGACCTAGAAATACAAATTTCTCCTACTTGGCAGCTTGAAAATCGACTTTGACCTGGTAACAACCTGGTTGATCGGTCACCTCATATTGCCAACCGTGTCTATGGATGATTTTTTCGCTTAATTGTAAACCCAGTCCATAACCCAGAGAATTAGTCGATTTTCCTAGATTCGGTATGTTTTCCGTGTTCTCGTCTTGTGCAGCGGTATTGATAATAATGACGCTACTCCCTTTTTGAATTACATCAACAGTACCTTGCTGCGTGTGCTGGTAGGCGTTTCGAATTAGATTGCTCAACACAATGTGACAGGCCGTCTGGGCGGTATTAAACGCAAATTTCTCCACTTGGACGTTTACATCTACTTCCTTGCTATTTAACAGATATACCAACTCAGATGACAACTGCTGCACTTTTTCGTCGAGTTGAACCCGCTCCATTGGCACGGGTTGTTCATCATTGTGGCTCAACCATAATAGGGTATCGGTTAAGTCACTCATGGTCAGGCCTGCACGCTCGATACGTGCCAAGGTTATCTGTTGTTTCTCTGTCATCTGGGTCTGGCCACATAGTCGCCGCAATAAATCAACATTACTGCGAATAACAGAAATGGGCGTGCGCAATTCATGACTGGCGTAACTTAAAAAAGTCTTCTCCCTGGCTAAACTTTCATTGACTGAATTAAGGCTACTTTGGATGATAATGGCGAGGGTGTTAAGTTCGTTATAAGTAAAATCGGGCGGGGGAAGCTGCACGTTTTCATGGTTTAGTGCTTTTGCCCAATCTCTAAGTGACTCCACTGGTTTAGCCACTTTGCGCATCAGAATTATGAGCAAGCATGCAAACATAGTAATGACTAAGACTGCTGTGATAATGATCCAGTAAAACCTTGACAGTAGTGGCTTAGCTTTATGCTGAGGTTTAAATTTATCCAACATAATTTTAGAAATGTAGCGCGGTTCGCCAGCTTGATTGCGGATCATAGCGATAAAATACAGATTATTGGGTAAGGAAAAGAACGATTTTTGGTCTTTCGATTTTAATAGTTCGTTTTCCTCTATGGGGGGAGAATCAAAACGCTGCTGAATTATAGCGGGAGTATCCTGCCAACGACTCGCAATCTGAAAGTCTGCGAAATTCGCAGGTTGGCCATCCTGTACATCTGTGGTCATAACCAATTCGCGCATAACGCCATTTAATCCGCGGTCCAACCCATCGATAAAATAATTGACGGTAAGCATCGATAGACCGATTGTCATGACGGACCCGAGTAACACCATAGTGATAAAAAAATACAGTTTTAAGCTTGGGCGGATCTTCATCGCGTTTTTCATTATGCTTTCTTTTTTATTGCAAAGCCGACACTGGCGACAGTATCTAACGTAATCGATGCTTCATAAGCATCGAGCTGTTTACGCAAGTGATAAATGTGGACTTTTAAGCTATTGCTGTCTGGTTGATCGTCCCCCCAAACGCTTTGAATAATCTTTTGCCGAGTAACGGTTTGCGGGCTGGCACGCATGAGGACCTCGAGAATTTTAAGCGCAGTGGGGGAGAGTTTGAGAGGGTGTTGCTTGAATGAAGCAATACGCTGGGTTAAATCAAAATTAAGGTCGCCCACCGATAAGCGCTTTACTTCACCGCTACGTCTACGCCCAAGTACTTGAATGCGAGCTATCAGCTCCTGCATCGCAAATGGTTTAACCAAATAATCATCGCTACCAGCTTGAAACCCTTCTAACTTATTATTCAGCGTATCCCTAGCGGTTAGCATGAGTACGGGAGTATCAATACCTAATTCGCGCATGCGTTTACACAAGGTAATACCATCCATCTTGGGCATATTGATGTCCAAGATGATGACTTGATATGATTGGCGTTCAATCAAATGTAAACCCATGAGCCCATTGCTGGCATGGTCACATTGCATAGACTCAAGTTCAAAGTAGTCGACAACGGTGCTGGCTAAATCGATGTCATCTTCAACCAGTAATACATTAATCATGTTGGTGGCTCTTTTGTGACACATTAAACAAAGTTTTACGAATGTTAGCACAGCCAACCCTCGGGATTATTCGAGGGTGATCGTTTAACAAACGACCTCAATTGACTGGCTTACTCACAAAAACATATTGATGTGATGAGTAAAATACACCGATAGTTTATGACGTTTAAGGTTAAGGCAGGGTTAACAGCTTATAGCTTGCAATCAAGTAGGTCATTAAGCAGCGTTTTAATTGGCTCGATAGGGAAGTTACTGTGGATCAATATGCTTTGCCCACTGTGCAATATAATTTGGATCGCCTCACGGGTAGAGCCAGACTTTACTAAGCGTATGCTGTGCATCTTATCGAAATACACTATCTCGTGAACGTCACCGTCTTTTAAACATAAATGTGTATCCTCAATTGTTAACGAAGGAAAGTCGGTTTGGCGCCACTGGTTTATCCAATAATGAAAGGTGAACAGTGCAATGACAAGTAGTCCAATTGGACCTAACACCACCAACGCACTGCGTGCAATGAGCCAAAGTTCTTGTGATGAAAACTGCGTTAACGTCCAGGCGATGTAAAAACCTGCTAATGACAGCAATGCCAAAGGAATGTAAAGCCGTTTGAGTATCTGAAGTTTGTGTTTGTTTTGTTGGTATTCGAAATGTTGCATAGTGTTCCGGTAATCTGGGAAATAAAATAAGCCTGCCTCATTTACGGATCATGGTAAATTTCTAAGCAGCAGATTTTAAATACTTTTCATCTAGAAAGTGGGAAATTTTATCATCTTTCTCACTGCCATTGTGTAAAGATATGGTTTTTCATACCATTATCAAAATTAAAGCTGGTGTTACTGGGTTAAAAGTCGATACCTTAAGCATCTATTCTGTCCTTTTTATCTGTCCGATATTTATGTATGAAGCTGTAAAAACAATGTTTGCGCCCGTAGACGACAATTTACTGATCGTAGGCGAATTTGACCTGATGTTGGTTATTGTATCAGTCTGTTTGGCGATTTTTGCGTCATTCATGGCAATGCTCGTCGCATCTCAAAGTGCTTACATGGAAAATGTTATTAAAAGAAGGATCTTGTCCCTCGTAGCCAGTGTAGCCTTAGGCGGGGGAGTTTGGGCGATGCACTTCGTCGGTATGTTGGCGTTTTCTTTGTGCACACCTATTGCCTACAGTGCTGGCCTCACGGCTACCTCAACTCTACCAAGTATTTTAGCGTCTTGGGTTGCGCTGACGACCATCACCCGTAAAACAGTTTCTGTGAATCGTTTGCTGGTAAGCGGCATTCTGATGGGGGCAGGTATCGGTACTATGCACTATGTAGGCATGAGTGCGATGGAAATGGCACCAAAACTGCGTTACGACCTGGGTACGTTCGCGCTCTCTATAGTTTTTGCCGTGGTATTTTCAATGCTCTCGCTATGGATCCGCTTCGGGCTGACCTTCATGGATACTATGCGTTACGGTAAAGTTTACCGTAACGTCATTTCCGCAATCGTTATGGGGTTAGCTATCTCAGGCATGCATTATATAGGCATGGCAGCCGCACGATTTGTTCGCCCCCCAGGTTTCGAATTTTCAAGTCAAAGCGCGTACATTTCTCAATATTTAGGCTTCACTGTGGCGCTTATTACCATTGGGATTATCGTGCTCGTACTGGCCTCAAACATGGTGCTTAAATATAAAGAGTTGACTGAGAAAGCACGAATAAATGAAGCACGGTTGCGTGCAACCATAAACACGTCAGTGGATGGGGTGTTAGGGTTTGACAGTAACGGCATTGTAGACAGCGCCAATGACGCATTCTGCCAGTTAGTCGGTTGTCGTTCTGACGACATCATTGGACAAGATGTGCGCGTGTTAATAAGAAAGGAGAATATCAACGAATTTAATCAGTACCTTATCGATCGTACTCAGGACAATGGCCATGCTTTAGGTCGAGGAAGAGACGCTCTTATTAAGCACTTCGATGGCAGTTTGATCCCGATACGTTTAGCAATAGGTCATGTTCGGTTAAATAAAGAAAGTCATTTCGTGGCATTTATGTCCGACTTGCGGTATCGCATCGAAATGGAGCGAGCACTGCGCGAACGCGAAGCACAATTTCGCTCTTTGATCAGCAATATTCCAGGTATTGCTTATCGCTGCAAGAATATGGAAAACTGGCCCATGGTGTTTATCAGTGACGCGGTTGAATCAATAACAGGTTATCCAGCGGAAGATTACATCTCGCCTGATCCCAAGCGCCATTTTTATGAACATGTTCACCCAGACGATATTGCGGATATTACGCAAAAAGTACTTCCCCATGGGGAATTTCAACTGGAATACCGTATATACAATGCAAAGGGCGATATTCGTTGGTTGCTTGGTTATGGTACACATGTTGATGACGAGGAGTCAGGGCAACGATGGCTAGATGGCTTTATCATGGATATCACCGAACGTAAGGAAATGGAACAATCACTACTCTTAGCCAAGGACAAAGCTGAACAAGCTGCTTCTGCGAGGGCTGCTTTTTTAGCCAATATGAGCCACGAGATCCGTACCCCGATGAATGCGATCATAGGTTTCAGTGACATCTTGTTAGATGATGCAATTGAGCCTGACCAGAAAAAGCACCTTACTACAATAAATAAATCTGCAAAGTCCTTGCTGCACCTCTTGAACGACATTTTAGACAGCGCCAAACTAGACAAAGGGAAATTTGATTTAGAGATGCGCGACTTCTCATTAATAGAAGAAGTTGACTCGGTTGTTTCAACGCTTTGGCTTGGTGCAAGCAACAAAAATTTGTATCTGAATGTCAATATTGATCCAACCGTGGAGAATCAATTTCACGGCGCTCCGGACAGGATCCGCCAGGTTCTGACCAATATAGTTGGCAACGCAATTAAGTTTACCTTAGAGGGCGGAATTGATATCAACATAGGCGTAAAACCGAGTGGCTGTATTGACTTCTCGGTAAGTGATACTGGTATAGGGATGACGCCAGAGCAGCTAGCCTTGGTATTTGATGCCTTTGGACAAGCCGATGCCAGTATGAGTAGGCGTTTTGGAGGCACTGGCCTTGGAACGACGATCAGCAAACAACTTGTTGAACTCATGGGCGGTAAAATAACGGCAGCCAGTGAGTTTGGCAAAGGAAGCTGTTTCTCGTTTTCTTTGCCTCTCGCGCCGCCTAAATCTGATGAGTCAATGGACGTGATTTATCAGCGCTGTACTTTACCCCCTTTAACTATGTTGATTGTTGATGATATTCAACAAAATATCGACCTGCTGTCACTGTTAATGAAGCGTCAAGGACATACGGTTGTGACGGCTCGCGATGGTAAACAGGCACTGCTTAGGATGCGTAGCGAAAAGGTTGACCTTGTATTGATGGATATTCAGATGCCCATCATGGATGGCCTCACATCTGCAAAAGAGCGGCGTAAACAAGAGCAGACTGAAAGTTTGCCCTATTTGCCGATCATTGCCCTTACCGCCAGCGTATTAGCCGAGGACAAACAAGCTGCTTTAGACGCAGGGATGGATGGATTTGCCAATAAGCCCGTTGATATAGAGCTTTTAAATGTAGAAATTGCCCAAGCTTTGGGAGTCGATTTAAGCTGTGAAATTGAAGAACCTAATAAGGTCAATTCTAACGATTCACATGTAATAAATGAACGCCAGGGGATCAGTTTGTGGGGTGATAAGAGCGTTTGGCTCAAAGAAGTTAGAGCGTTCATGGAAAACAACCAAAGTAATATTGTTGAACTAGGGGGCATACAAGTGGTTCCTAATTGGCAGGAAATACAAACCAAGCTGCATACTTTTAAAGGGCTGAGCGGCAATCTAGCGCTAACCCAGCTGAGCGATTTAATCAGTGATGCAGAGCGCTGCGCAATGATAAAAAACACACAAGATCTTGGTAGTGTGTTTAAAGATATCGATAGCGCCTTCGGTGCAATAAATAGCTACCTGGCCACCCAGCAAGTTGGAGCGGATACAGACTCTCAGCTAGACAACCATGAAAGACTCAGTAAAAAAGAGCTTGTCGATATTATTGAAACGCTTATAACTTCAGCGCAAAACAATGAATACGACGAAGAGACAGCACAAGCACTGGTTGACGGTGCAAATAAGACTATATTGGATAGATGCAAAAGCATACAAAACGCATTAGATGATTTTGAATTTGAACAAGCTGTTCATCAATTACAACAGCTGAGTATGTCGAGTCTGTCGTAACAAACGTCCAAAGAATTAAGAGAATGAATTTACACCATGTTAAGTGAGCATAATACCAAGCAAAAAGTACTTATCGTCGATGATGAGCCGGCTAACCTAAGAGTACTAAAGAGGATCCTTGGCGATCTATACCGATTATCGTTTGCTAAAAGTGGTGAAGAAGCGCTGCGCTTGGTAGAGCGGGATTTACCCGATTTAATTCTATTAGACGTCATGATGCCCGGTATGACAGGGTTCGAAGTGTGTAAAAGTCTCAAAGATAACCGACAGACAAGAGCGATTCCGGTCATGTTCGTTACTGCGCTAAATGACGAAGTTGATGAAGCCAAAGGATTCGAAGTCGGTGCAGTTGATTACATCACTAAGCCGGTTTCACCAGCGGTTGTTAAGGCGCGAGTACGTACGCATTTATCTTTAGTACAAGCTGATGAGTTAAGGCGAACCCGTTTACAAGTGATCCAACGTTTGGGTAGGGCGTCAGAATACAAAGATAATGAAACAGGCACCCACATTTTGCGCATGAGTCATTATTCTAAAATTATGGCGTTGGCCTATGGTTTGACCGAAACCGCTGCCGACAATTTACTGCACGCAGCGCCCATGCATGACATAGGTAAAATCGGCATTCCGGATAGCATCATGCTCAAGCCGGGAAAATTAACCGATGAAGAGTTCACCATTATGAAAACGCACCCGGAAATCGGTGCTGAAATACTGGGTGATTCAGACTCAGATCTGATTGCGCTAGCGAAAACGGTATCACTAACACATCATGAGAAATGGGATGGCACAGGCTATCCGAATGGGTTAAAGGGAGAAGATATTCCTCTAGAAGGCCGTATCGTCGCCATAGCTGATGTGTTCGATGCACTCACAAGCAAACGACCTTACAAAGATGCGTGGCCCGTACAAGAGGCAGTGGATTTCATTCATGCACAAAGTGGTAAGCATTTTGATCCCGCTCTTGTTGCCTTATTTAAAGGTTGCTTGCCTGAAATTTTAGAAATTAAGCACCGCTGGCAAGACGAATAAACCACTACGTCAGTAAATGACCGGTTAAATGTTTTAGTAATATTTGTACTGACTTTTAATATGATTAAATTTTTGTTTTTAATGACTTAACGAAACGTCACTTCATTTTCCATTTAGACATCTTTCCTATTGATAACCTTTAAAATAACATAGACTTTAGTATAGTTTTTGAGTCGCTTGTCGATACCCACTATAAATGCAGATAGAAACAAAGAAATGAGTGTGAGTGTATGAATTCCTATCAATCCTTAGGCACTGATTATCACTAGACGCTACA
Source organism: Paraglaciecola sp. QJM3NY_14 (assembly GCF_056173245.1). Classification (NCBI taxonomy): domain Bacteria; kingdom Pseudomonadati; phylum Pseudomonadota; class Gammaproteobacteria; order Alteromonadales; family Alteromonadaceae; genus Paraglaciecola; species Paraglaciecola sp. QJM3NY_14. Next base: position 2,699,950 of record NZ_CM149664.1, on the reverse strand, counting down.
GCAAGGAGCTAACATGAGTAAAGTGCAGAACGATAGTATTGAGCGTGAAGTATCTGTAGCAATTGGGGAAGAATTAGTATCAACGACTGACACTAACGGCATTATTCAATATGTGAATGACCACTTTTGTCACGTTTCAGGTTTTTCTCGCGAAGAGTTGATTGGTCAACACCACAACATAGTTAGACATCCAGACATGCCCAAAGCGGCATTTGCTGACATGTGGGGAAAACTCAAGGCAAAACAAGCATGGAGAGGAGCGGTAAAAAACCGGTGCAAAGGAGGTGGATATTATTGGGTCGATGCGTTCGTTACGCCTGTTTTTGAAGAAGGTGAACTCAAGGGATACCAGTCCGTAAGAACCCACCTTATCGGGTCTTACAAAAAGAAAGCGCAGCAACTGTATGCCAAATTGAATAAAGGGGGCAATGCATTTGGTTGGTTCGATGATAAATGGAGCGCCAAAGACATGCTCTATAGTTTTTTAGCAACAGTGTTCATTGCATTAACCTTTGTGTCTCCATTTTTTGCTCTGTTCCTTTTTCCTCTACCTTATGTCATTTTTAAGGGGGAGTTGCTTTATGTGCGGCGCCACGCAAAATCTCTACGAGCTCAATATGACAGTGTCTCCCGTGCCATTTTCGCATCAGATGGGATCGCAGGGGTTAGTATTTTTGCATTGAAAATGCAAGAAGGGAAAGTGAGCACCATACTCGGACGAGTGGTTGATAGCACTTCATCCTTAGATGCGGGTGTAAAGTTTTTACAGCAAGCCGTGATGAGAACGAAGAAAAGCGTAGAAGATGAAGCATATGAATTAACTCAAGTCGCCACTGCGGTTGAGGAAATGGTGGCATCCATCAATGAAGTGACTCGTAATATTAGCCACACATCAGAAAAAGTGACCAGTGTTCACCAAGATTGCCGCCAAGCAACAGATGCTATGTCAAACACCATGAACAAAGTTGGCGATTTAGCCACTGATGTGGCTAAATCTGCTGGCTCTGCGGCATCGTTAGCAGAAGAAGCTGATCGCATTAATGATGTTATGCAAGAGATTCAAGGGATTGCCGACCAAACTAATTTGCTTGCCTTAAATGCCGCCATAGAAGCAGCTAGAGCAGGGGAGCACGGAAGAGGGTTTTCAGTTGTAGCAGATGAGGTGCGTGCTTTGTCTAGCAGAACGCATAATGCGACGACTCAAATTCAGACATCGGTCTCAGAAATACAAAGCACTTTATTAACGTGGTCACAGACGTTAGATGAAGGGAAGAACGCGGCAGAGTCTTGCGTTGAAGAAACAAGACAAACTCAAGATTTGGTGAACAAAGTATATGACGATGTGAGTGATATCGCACAATCAGCTAGTCAAATGAGCATAGCCGCTGACGAGCAAAGTTCAACCGCAGCCAGTATCAGTTCGAACATTACTAATATCAGTGATGCCTCTAAACATAATCTTGAACAAGTGGAAAGGGTAGAGCAGGAGGCACAATCCATATCAATGCGTTCTAAAGCACTCGCTGCAATGGGTCTAACATTCGGTTAATTGTTCCTGTAATCATTCCTATGAGCATTGAACGCTGTTCGATAGGAATGATTTAATCACAGTTGGACCAGCGTACTGGATATTAAGCAAAAATTTGAGTAAGTGGCACGAATGAACTTATTTTAATTATTCTGAATTGGGCAGGTCAGCTTTCACTAAATGTAATTGCCTCAACAAGGCTGCCTTTTAAGGCAGAGGATTAATTGTTAATCATATTTTTACGTTGTAATGGCAGCTTTACGTTTGGCATTTGCGTCTTATCTATCAATTTTGCGATGCTCTGTCTGCTCATTGGTCGGGCGAATGCGAAACCTTGAAAACTTTTACACCCCATTTCTAATAGGCAGTCTACTTCTCGTAGGTCTTCAACGCCTTCAGCTAACACATCAATCTTAAACACCTTACACATAGCCACAATAGCTTCGACAACTTGCGCATTTTTAGCATCACTTTGAATATTAGTAATAAACTGGCGGTCTATTTTTACTCTTTGTACTGGGAAGTTGGTTAATTTAGATAAACCAGAGTAGCCCACACCAAAGTCATCTAAGGTGATACAGAATCCAAAGCTTGCTAAATACTGCACTGTGGCTATGGCGTCGGGGATATTTCGGGTTTTGGCCGACTCAGTCAATTCAAGCTCGATGAAGTGAGGTTTGATGTTCTGTTCAACTACACAATTAATTAGGTACTTTTTAAAATCAGGCTGATCTAGGTCGGGGCCCGAAATATTAATCGCAACAGGCACAATATCCAGCCCTTCGTCTTCCCATTGCCTTATCTGCATGCATACGTGGTTGACTAACCAACGGGTGAGTCTCAACACTAAACCAGACTGCTCAGCGATAGGAATAAATACCCCTGGGGATACGCCACCAATGATGGGGGAATTCCACCTCAGCAGCGCTTCCATACCAATGATGGTGCCATCGCCGCGCACTTTAGGCTGGTAATCCACGTATAATTCGTCGTTCGATAGCGCTTCATTAAGTAAAATACTGATTTCCTGATGTTCAATGAAACGCTGTTGGCTGCCAGTTTCATAATAGTTTATCACCGCGTCATTATCTGTCACCGCATGCAGCGCGTTATTGATTAACTGGCTTACATCTTCGTCTATTTGATGAGTAGCTACACCAGCCTTACAATCAACGTGTATGGTGATTTCATCAAACACTATACTTCTAGGGAGTGTTGAAACCACTTGCTGCATTGCACTTTTGATGATTGCATCATCCAGAATGGAAATCGCGAAACCTAAACTATGTTTATCAAGAACTGCAATACAACTACGATCACCTATTTGTTCACTTAATATCGTTGATAGTCTTTTAAGCACTTTTGGCAAATATAAGAAACCGTATTTTTGTTCAATAAAGTGAGCATTGTTTATTCTAATCGCACATAACGAAATGACAGTATTGAATTGCGCCGCATTGGCTGAAAGTTTATTTTCTAACCATTGTCGGTTCGGCAAGCCAATGTTCTCGTCATATAGCTTCTGGCGTTGTCTTGCTTGGGTTTGCACCGCCAAAGTCTTGTGAAGTAATGCTTTAGCACTTACATCTTGAATCGTTATCAAGGTGTGTAACTCATCGTTTATCGACTGAGCACTCAATTCGAGTACTTTCATTTTTGCGCCTAAAGTACGATTAACAACTAGTTTGTCATTTTGTTCTGATAATTCCGGAAAAATGCTGTCGACTCGTTCCCCGATAAACTGTTTAGGCAAATTGTTGCGCAAAAGAGAGATAGCAGCGTCGTTGGCTTCAATAATATTTCTTTTGTTATCAACGATGATTTTCGCCGTCTGAGCATCAACAAAAAGAGCGTGATATAACTGGTTTTGGCTAGTGAGTATTTGATTACGCTCAATGTTAAATTGGTTACCTCGCTTTGCTGCGATACTCGCTCGAGCGATGGCCAACGGAATACAAATATTGGTAAAAACGAACAAGATGACATGCAAGTAATAATTAGCATGTTTTAGTACTGGAAAAGGGGTGAAATAATCTGCTAATGAAATCTGGTTTATTAAAATATACAGTGGTAAAAAGTTTAGAAAAATACAAAACAATCCCGCCTTCCAGCCTAATAAAATAAAAGCAACAAATGGCGTAGAGTACATGACGACAGGGCCGAGCATAGATAAGGTTTGATTGTTCTGGGTGGCGTTGAAACTGATTGCTGCCAACACTATTAAGCCAATCAAACCACAAGAACTCAAGTAATAGTGACGGCGGGAGATGAAAAGCATAGCGGTCAATGCAATATAAAAGGTAAGGGACATGGGAATAACATAGGCTATTCTTTCTGTCACACTTTGCCAGGCGCTTTGAATTACAAACACAGAACACAAGAGTAAAATCGAAACGAGCATGATGCGGAGCGAGCTTATGCGCCAAGCTTCGACTCTGGCTAAGGGGGAATAGTCATCTTGTAGATAGAAATAATCTTTAAGTTGTAACTTAAGGCGAGCGATGAAAGACATATAAATCCTGACCAACTATACGTAGTACTTGGTTACAACACTGAATTTTCGACTATGTTACTGATTATCATTCACATTTTATAGAGGTGATGGTAAATAAAACGCTCGATTAAAAAAGTAATTTGTAACAAAATGAAAATTTTGTAATGAGTTGTAATCGCATCTAGTACAGCATATGAGCACACGAGTAATTGTTGTATCTCTACAGAAATTAAGTACGTAACTTCATGGGCTATTTTTAATAGGCGCGACTGGCACAAGAAAGCATTCAAAAAATGTATACGAACCGTCTGAATTTATATATTGCTTTAAAAAATGTTCCGTTTGTATGATTAGTGACCATTTAAACAGATCGTTGTTGATTGTACTTGCAATAGCCAATCAAGATATATAAAGTGCGCCACATCGGACGCGGGATGGAGCAGTCTGGTAGCTCGTCGGGCTCATAACCCGAAGGTCGTAGGTTCAAATCCTGCTCCCGCAACCAACCGATACCTCTAGATTTATTCTCAAAAAAATTAAGAAAAGCACATTCGCCCTCGGGCTCGCTCTTCGTACCCGCGAAAGGTCGTATGATCACATCCTGCTCCCGCAACCAACCGATACCTCTAGATTTATTCTCAAAAAAGTTAAAAAAAGCATATTCGCCCTCGGGCTCGCCCTTCGTACCCGCGAAAGGTCGTAGGTTCAAATCCTGCTCCCGCAACCAACCGATACCTCTAGATTTATTCTCAAAAAAATTAAAAAAAGCACATTCGCCCTCGGGCTCGCTCTTCGTACCCGCGAAAGGTCGTATGATCACATCCTGCTCCCGCAACCAACCGATACCTCTAGATTTATTCTCAAAAAAGTCAAAAAAAAGCACATTCGCCCTCGGGCTCGCTCTTCGTATCCGCGAAGGTCTTAGGTTCAAATCCTGCTCCCGCAACCAACCGATACTTCAGAATTATTTCTTGTATTTCCCAAAGCAAAATCGCCCTCGGGCTCGCTCTTCGTATCCGCGAAAGGTCTTAGGTTCAAATCCTGATCCCGCAACCAACCGATACTTCAGAATTAATTCTTACTATTTCAAAAAGTTAAAAGCCAAAATTAAATCGCCCTTGGGTTCGTTCTTTGTATCCGCGAAAGCCCAATGTTTCAAATCCTGCTTACACAAACAACAAAACCTTGGGGGGAAATTGTGTAGACCCCTGGAGTTGTTAGAACGTAATTCACATTCCAAACTAATCGATATAAAGGCATATCGTTAAACACATCAAATACCTTATCTGCGATCCTCACTGAAATTTGGGTATAAACAGTATAAGAGTTGATTGAAAGGTGTTTTAAATTGATGTGGGTGATAGGTGTGAGAGCTCTTTGGTAATGATTAACTTTTAGTAGCAGCAGGCGTGGTCTTTATCAACGGAGTTATTTTCTGCTAAACGCTTAAAATAAGCACGAACTGCGGGATAAACCAGCAGTCAGTATTAATAAGTAAAACTTCTCTTGTATTGCGCTGAACGTCTCTATATATTGCACCACATCGGACGCGGGATGGAGCAGTCTGGTAGCTCGTCGGGCTCATAACCCGAAGGTCGTAGGTTCAAATCCTGCTCCCGCAACCAACCGATACTTCAGTGTTGACTCGTACAATCTCATCTAAGATCAAAAGCGAAAAGAAAAATCGCCCTCGGACTCGCTCTTCATAGTCACGAAAGGTCGTAGGTTCAAATCCTGCTCCCGCAACCAACCGATACTTCAGTTTTATTTCTTATATTTCCAAAATCAAAAGCTAATTTGCCCTCGGACTCGCTCTTCGTATCCGCGAAAGGTCGTAGGTTCAAATCCTGCTCCCGCAACCAACCGATACTTCAGTTTTATTTCTTATATTTCCAAAATCAAAAGCTAATTCGCCTCTGGGCTAGCTCTTCGTATCCGCGAAAGGTTGTAGGTTCAAATCCTACTCCCGCAACCAACCGATACTTCAGTTTATTTCTTATATTTCCAAAATCAAAAGCTAATTCGCCTCTGGGCTCGCTCTTCGTATCCGCGAAAGGTCGTAGGTTCAAATCCTGCTCCCGCAACCAACAGATACTTCAGAGTTAATTCTTATATTTCCAAAATCAAAAGCTAATTCGCCTCTGGGCTAGCTCTTCGTATCCGCGAAAGGTCGTAGGTTGAAATCCTGCTCCGCAACCAACCGATATTTCAGAATTAATTCTTACTATTTCAATAAGTAAAAGCCAAAACAAATTCGCCTCGGGATCGGTCTTTTCCCTCGTGAAAGGTCATAGGAACTGCAAGCTTGAGATGAACTAAACGCTAACGGTTCACACCTAGCGTGCTTTGACACATTAAAGCAGTCGATATTTGCACAGATAAGCGCACATGTTAGAACGCGAATTTTTATCCGCACTGTCTATAACCCTATCCGTTAATCACTAAGCTTTGTTAATCCACTCATATTCAAGGTATTCAAGCGGCATAAATCTAGGTAAAATTTAGGGTTACGAAGTTAGCCAATGTATTTGGCTTATGTTTTCTACCCCTGAGTAAAGGACGTCTATGCCTGGGTTACACCGCATCATTCTAATTAATTGTCACCTTCCTGGTTTTGTTGAACTTGACGTATCTGGTCACAGTAACATCTGTGGCACCAATGCATCGGGTAAAACCACTTTGCAACGCCTGATCCCCGTTTTTTATGGCGAGCTGCCCAGTAAAGTGGTGCCCAAGACCCGTAAAAAATTCGATGAATTCTATTTGCCCCACGCCAATAGCTATTTAATTTACGAATATCAGCGCGAAGACGGTCAAGAATGTCAGGTGGTGTTAACGCGCAAAGGCAGTGATGGGGTGCAGTATCGTCTTATCGATGCGCCTTATAACAGCGAGCAGATTCTTGTTGAAATGGAAAACGGCGAAGCACAAGCGATGCTGCCAGATCAATGGATCAAGCAGCTCAGGCAACTACAAATAGACTTCTCTCATAAAATTCAAGCCACCAGTGAGTTTCGCGGCATTATTCAAAACGATGCCAGTGTGGGTGGAACAGGGCGTGAAAACACCAAGTTAAGACAACTGGCAAGCCGATACAGCTTGGTGTCTAGTGCGCATCGTATACGCCACATGGAAAAGCTAGTCAGTGCGGTACATGCTAAAGAAGGCAAGATGGATACTCTGCGTACTATGCTGGCTGCCATTTTCGAAGAAGATGGTTTAGTACAACCCACCACGACAGTAAAAAACACCAAAGCCCGTGAGTGGATCACCCAAATGCGCCAAACCATGCGTTTGCAAAGCATGCAGGGTGATTACGAAAAAATTCAGGAGCAAACAGAGCAGCTCAATGTCATTGAACAGCAATTGTTATTACTGAAGCCGTTACTGGAACAAGACTTACAGCACCTAACCACAGAAAAAGCCGATGGGCAGGAACAGAAGAACAGCTATAAAACCCAGCAACGCGCTGAAAAAGATATCTTCGAGCAAGCAGAAGGCGAACTGAACAGCCGGCTCAGTGAAACCAACGAGCAATTATCCGCCAAATCCTCTCGTTTAGATCACCTGCAGCAGCAGTACGAAAAGTACCAAGACTCAGATATAGAACAGCTGCAAAAAGACATGGATGCATTACCCCTAACGCGGGAAGAATACGAGCAAACGTTAGAGCAATACAACTTACTCATAGAGCAACACAAAGATCTGCAAAGCCAACTTGAGCAGCAGAAATTTAAATTATCTGAGTCATTAGAGCGCCTATCTCGTAAAAATCAGGCAAGCGTGAAGGTCATCAGGCAGCAAAAAGAAACTGTTCGTCAAACCCATCATGAAAAAGAAAGCGCTCTGCGCAGCCAATTCGAGCAGCGTAAAGAGCAGCAAGGGTCAGAGTTTGAACAACAGCTGATGGACGTTGAGCGCAGTATTGTGCGCCAAGAGCACCAAGCGAAGCATGCTTCTGCCACCGATGAAGAAATGGAAAATGGGGCGCTGGCCGATAAACGTTTAGAGCTCGCCCAGCGAGCATGGCAACAAAGCTCTGGTGCTAAAAAACAAGCTGAAGCTTTGCATCAGCAGTACCAGCACAAACGTGATGAAGCTGACAAAACGCTGCACAGAGCCCGTCTTGCTACCCGCCAAAGTAAAGATCATCTACAACAATTGCATAAGCAGCTTTCCCCTGAGCAAGACAGCCTGCGTCAATTTTTACGAGACAATAAACCCGGTTGGGAGCAATCCATAGGGAAATTGATTGTTGAGCCTTTGCTTGAGCGAAAAGATCTTTCCCCTAAGTTAGTAGAGACCTCAGACGAACAACATTTATTGGGTGTGCAATTAGATACCTCAGTGATTGATGCCCCCGCTTATGCCCAAGATGAAACCGCATTGCGCGTGGCGCTTGAGCAAGCAACAAAACACTTATTAGCAGCCGAAAAAGAACAAAAAAGCGCTGAAGCAGAGCTTGATCAATTGCATCAAGAAGCTGAAATGCAGCGCGAAGTAGTCGCAGAGCGCAATCGTGCCTTTGAGCAAGCTGAGCAAGAAGTCAGTTACGCCCAAAGCGCTAAGCAGCGTTACTCAGACGAGCTCAAAATAGCGCTACAAAAACGTCGTCAACAAGCACAAGCGGCCCTAGACACGTTACTTCAAGAGAAAAAGCAAATACTTGAGCAAAAAGCTGACGCCATTGCCTTGCTTAAATCCGATTACGACGAGCAGCTGCTTGAATTTAAATCTGGTTGGCAGGATGAAGTGGCTGTGCTTGATGAGCAAATAGATGAATTAGAAAAGCAAGTTGAGCAAAAACGTCAGCAAAATCGTGAGCAAATTAAACAGCTTGAAGAGGCATTTAACCAAGAGCTTGCTAACAAAGATATCGACCCAAATACCCTCAAGGCACTCAAACAGAAAACCGAAAGCCTAAAAAGCTTAATTCAAACGGTAACCAGTCGCCGCGAAGAGCTAAACGAATATAAAGCATTTATGCAGTCAGATTGGCTGAAACAACGCCCAATGTTACTTGAGCAAGAAGCCGAGCTTAAAGCATCTGCACAGCAACTAACTCAGCAACAAAGTACGCTGCAACGTCAATACCAAAACAAACGCACTGAGTTAAGCCAAGCCTTGTCAGCGATTGAAAAACGCTTATCGGCCTGCAGTGCATTGATCACCGAAATTGAACCTATGGTGCGCCAATTAGCCAATATTGCCTTTTCATTTAAAGCGAATGATGAAAGCGATATTAATTTAGGCGATCAAGCCGAGCGTATTAGTCGCTGTACCGAGGCGCTTGAGAGTCGCAGCCGCGGTGAGAAAAAACTTAAAGAGGCTTTGTCAGAGTTTGAAGCGAATCTCGGCAAAGATGCCGGCAAAGACTTTTTAGATACCATGCTACAAGCGTTTAGCGTGCTTGATGAAGATGCCAACGTGCGTGACCGCCTACCTATTTTGCAGCGTTTGTTGAGTATTTTAGCTTCTCGTCAGCGACAAATCGTTGAGCAGGGTGAAACCATAGGCGGGGATCTAAATAAATTCTTTACTGTGTTTAGCGATATTAACCGTAAGATCTCACTGCAGAGTAAACGCCTCACCGACGAAGTATCAGATGATTTGACCCTAGATGGGATTGCCCGCTCAGAGGTAAAAATTATCTCCACCGTGGATGAACTGAATTTCTGGACTCCTCTTAAACGCTTTGCCGAGCAGTATGATAGCTGGAATAAATCCGATGCCTTTTTGCCCAGTGAAACCTACTTAGATACTTTAGCGGATGTGGTTGAAGTGCTGCCAAACGATGCCAATTACAGCATTGAGTCTTTGCTGCGATTAGAGCTGCACCTAAATGAAGGCGGCTCAGATTTGGTGATCAAAAATGACAGGCAATTACTGGAGTCATCCAGTCACGGTATGGCGTATTTGATTTTGTGTAAGTTCTTACTGGCTTTTACGCGTTTGCTAAGAAACCAAGCGAATATTGATATCCATTGGCCTATCGATGAAATTGGTACGCTTGCCTATCACAACGTTGAAAAGCTGTTCGCTGCCTGTGATACCAATTACATCAATATTTTAGGGGCGTTTCCTAACCCTGAGTCTGATGTATTGATGCTGTTTAAACACAGATACTTAATCGATAAGCAGCGCCAACGCCTTGAGAAGATAGAGCCTAAGCTCAGTCGTATTGCTGAACGCTTGCAACAAAATAGCCTATCCAGCAGCAATGCTAACCACACAGCAGATAACGAAAAACCACAGGTGACAGCATGATAGAAAATGGCCCATTACTCGAGCGTTTACTTGAAGGCGAGTTTATTTGTGCGGTGACTGACGAGCACAGTTTTCATAAACTGCAAAACGAACAACTGGTTGAAGATCTGAATCATTTTTTGCGCCCTCTCAATCGCCGCGTGGCAAAAAGTGAAGACGGCGCCGTGTACTTCTTAGCCTATTGCGATCTTAATCAACAAGCGCGGCAGCAACTCAGTCAACAATTCAATGCGACGGTGCAATCATTGTTACCCATGCTCGAATGGATGCAATTGGTGCAAGAAGCCATGGGTCGCGATGGTGCTCTTAGTGCAGGTGACACCATCAAATTGCAAGACTTTGAATCAAAAGTGGTAGATAACCAATCCCTTATTCAGCGGTTAGGGCAGTTATCTAACGACAAGCTTTTTAAGTCCACCAGTGACAAAGCTGATATGCAGATCAAGCAAGTGTTTAAGCGCATCAAAGAATTGGGCTACATCTATCAGCCCCATAAAGACCGCTTGTTTTATATTGTGACCGGTAAAGTCGAGCAACTTATCGAATTAGTGCGCTTTATAAAAGACGAAGAAAATGTGCCCATTGACGAAGATGCCCCTGAGCAAGAGGCCATGTTTTGAGCAACATCAACGAAGGCAAAAGTAATGCCCAGAGCAATCCGTTATTTCAACTGGGCAAAGAGCGCCTAGAGCTGATTGGCAAACATGCAGAAGCCCTTATGCAAGGTTATTTGCAAGGCCATGTGGATGAAAGCAGCTTTAGCCAACAGGCGCTTGAAAAATTAATCAATGGGCGTATTTTATGGCGCCCAGATGAGCAGCAACCCCTGAGTTTACGCCCTAATGTTAATGAGCTCATCGCTGGGTTAACCCAAGATGAGCGCAAACGCCAGATCAACTCTGATGTGGGCGAACATTTAGACTTAATTCATACCCGAGTGCAGTCGTTGCAAGCCGCTAGGCAAAAAGGCGACTACGCAGCAAGTGAGCATCATATGCAACTGCTGACTGAGCGGGTACATGACATGACTGGGCAGTTTGGCGATGCCATTGAAAGCCTCTGGCATAGGCTTAATACCGAGTTTGGTTTTGTCAGCAGTCTAGATGATAAAATTCTTGAAATTGAACTAGCGCAGCGTCAATTAAGACGTATTCTCGATGGATTCAAAATCATTAGCTTTGATGATTTAATTCAACTTGCTGGCAGTGACGGCGGCCTACGAAAACTCCTCGTGAGTCAGCTACAAGCGCGTATATCCGAGCATTCGGGCTCTTTGCTGGAAGTACAAAAACGTTTGGTGTTGTTAATGGCGCGTTTCCGTCATCAACAAGAGCGCGCTTTGTTGGTCAATCGAATGAGTGCGTTTTTACGTCAACACCCAAATTTCAAAGTCGGGGATTACCCAAACCGCAGTCAAGTACCCGCTGTGATCAATCAAGCGCACGGTATCATTGCGCAAGCATTTGTTGCCCTTGATAAGCCACAAGACAGTTATGCACTGGCTGAAATTGCACGAGCTATCCCACGAGATCTAGTGCCTGAGTCGCATTCAGAAAAGCAAACTCAAGGCTTTGCCACGTCAGTACAAGATTTGGTGGCCACAGAGCAAAAGCAGTTGGCCAAAGATGTTGAAGATTTCTTCTTGCATGTCATTGAGAGCAGCACGGCGATCAGCGGGGTCGATTACCTCGCCGAGAATGAGCTTTCGTGGGAGCCTGAAATGTGGCTGTTTCAGATTGTGGCTGAATACGAAGGCCTACCGCAACAAAATAAGCAAAGCTTCATGCTGGAAAAAGACAGCGCGCGCAAGAGTCCGTTTAACCACCTGCACATTATCCAAGATGTTAAATTAGGCATGCGTTTCTTCGGTGATTTTCAGGCCGCGAGCTAGCATTTATGACTGACGCATTGATGCCTAAGGCCAAGCTGCTGCTCAAAGAACAGTACTTTGCTTTATTGCATGATGAGCAGACCCGCACCAGCAAAATAGCCACAGTCAGCCATATTATGGCCTGGTGCGAGCAAGAATTTATTCAGCCTGGGCAATGGTTAAATAAGCAAAAGCACTTCCGTTTTACTCGTCATGGCATTGAGGCCATACGCGACAATTATTTGTTGAGTGTGGGTGAGGATATTTTTGCTGATTTTAGCGAGGATACACATCAAAGTGCAGCCTTAAAAAGCACTGATGAAAAGCAAGGACGAATAAAACCCACGCAATCGTTAGTGCTGTGTGCGCTTTCTAATCAAGCGCCTTTGTTATCAAATGACATGCAAACACTCAACGCGTTTAATCAGCAGTTTTACCCGTGTGAGCAGGTTAATGTAGAACTGGATTTAGCTAGGGTGAATTTAGCGGATTTCGACAACCTTCTGGTCATCGAAAACCGCGATAGTTTTAATGATTGGCATCGCTTTAAAGGGCAGGTGACGCAAGAACTAGCTAAGCTTTTGGTTATTTACCGTGGTGACAGTGAACACAGCAGCGGTACTAAGGCGTTGCTCGAACAATGGCGACACGCGCGTCCCCGTTGCCCAAGGATTTATTTTGGCGATTTCGATTTAGCGGGTTTGCGTATTGCGCTATCGGGCCAATATTCCCATCTTTTAATGCCAAAAATAGATTGGCTAACATCACATTTAGTTAAACAACATTACCCAGATGTACAACTCAAATTTCTAGCAAATTTATCGCTGCACTGCCCACAACAATGGCAACATTTGTTGTCGGTTATGCAGCAGCAGCGTGCAGGCCTGCGCCAGCAAATGATGTATCAAACGGCATTGGTGCTTTATCCGTGTTGAGTAATATCCATTGATCAGCCAATAAATTATATACTTCTGGTCGCCATGGCGGGTGATACGCTCATTGCGCGCACTGCGGGTCTAATCACCGCTAATTGACTGATCACAAAGATGATAAATATGCCTATCGGTAAATAGAAAATAGGCAAGGGGATAAGTGCGTACTGTGAAACAAGAAAGATGTTTAACACCAAGGTGAGTACAACGCCAAGAGCAGCGCCAATAGCGCAAAGCAATGCATTCTCAAGCATAAAATGCTGCAAAATTTGTCGTTTACTTGCCCCCAGGGCTCTGCGTATACCAATTTGCTGGCGACGCTTATCAATATTAAAACTGGCCAAGCCTGCTACCCCCATGGCGGTCACAAATGCTAATACAATAATCACGACTAATAGAATGCTCACAGTCGCAATGTCTGCGGCATAAATTTCGTTTTTAGCTTGTTGAATACTCTTTATTTTACGTATGACGCGCTGAGTGTTTTCTTTAGCGAGTATTGCTGACAGGCTTTGCATCAGATCATCTAATCTATTGGCATGGGTACGGATCACATAGCGTGCTGAGTTATGGGTCACTCGGGCAGGGGAGATAATGCTATTTTCAACGTGCTGCCATTCGACCCAAGGCGCATGCAATTGTTCGACTATGCCTTTGACCACAATAGCCGTGCTTTGATTGACATATATTGTTTCGCCTACCGCACTTTGCCAATCTGACTCACCGAATAATGCCGTCGCTGTGGCTTTACTGATCAATACGTGACTTGGCCATTTACTGTCCGCCTCGTTAAGCCATAGGGTATCTTGCTCATTGAAATTTTCGCCGGCCACTAGCGTTAAAGCAAAGGTGTTAATACCATGCTCATCAAACTTGTAACTAGCTGCAGGGATGAGCGCAGCGTCTTTATCGGTGCTGGTTTGTAATTCATACCAGTTACCGCTATCAGACAGAGGAAACGAATTGGTCTGCACTGCGTCAATCACACCATCTGTGGCGCGAATGAGCCTCAAGTCATTTTCAATTGTCGCTCTAGGGTTAAAGTCTCGCGTAAAACCAGAGCTGGTCAAAAAGAAGGTGTGCTGTTCATCAATACCAGTATGGCGTTCAATATGACTGAAACGATCCCAAGTTATTGCTAAACCATTGGTGATGATGGCCATGGTAATTGCTATTTGAAAGACAACTAATATAGCGCTGAAACGCTGCCGGGTTAAGGCGCGAAAGATTGGACCTACATTAAGAAATACGTTCATCTACATGATCTGCTTATTGCTTGATTTGCATGGCGGGCATCGGCCTGCACGCTGTGTACACGGGCACAAGGCCGGCTACGATAGTGCCTAACACTGCTAATGCAATTACACCGCTGGCGATGGTGATATTCAAGTGAACTAAATGGCCGTATCCGGCATAAAGTGCAGCAACACCTTGCAAGCCAACTACTGCTAAAAAGATACCCAATACGCCGCCACAAAAACCTATTAATACAATTTCTAGTGAATACTGCATAACAATTTGGCCAAAATTAGCGCCAAGGGCTCGGCGCAGGCCTATTTCACTGTGCTTGGCATGTAGCTTTGCACTGAGTAAACTTGCGGCATTGATTAGGCAAACCAGCAAAAACATTAATGACAGCCAAAACATGACTTGCACATCTTGTTTAACCACTTGTTTGTAATCGAGCCACTGCTCTACGTTTAACAAGCGATTGTTAATCGGGCGCGGAAAGCGGCCCAGAGACTTTTGTTGTTCGACGTAGTTTGTCAAAAAGAGACTGAATTTGGGCAGCTCGTTAGGATCATCAAGCTCCACCCAAAGTTGAAAATTGACGCATTCCGAATTCAAAAATGCATCGTAGCGCTCACTTTCCACTGCCTTCCAACAACTGGTTATGCCGCCGTGGGGCAATTCGAATTCCGCTTTTAAACCCAGCGGGAGATACATCTCTTCAGGGTCGCTAAATGCACCGTAAGACATGTCGTAAAATTTCGGTGAAAGATGCCAGTCGTCTAAAACGCCAACAACCGTAAAGGTGGCACCAAGCATGGTCAAGGTTTGCCCCACGGAGTTAGCGCCATCAAACACCCGTTGGTTAGTCTCTTTACTCAGTACAACCACGTAATCATTATTGTGCTCGGCACTTTCATCCCACCCCGCACCGTAAATAAACGGCACATCGAACATAGGGAAAAAGTCTTTACTGGTCACGCGCATCACCGCCAAAAAAGGTGTTAAACCTTGCTTTGCAGGGTTCACCATACCCCAAGTAATAGCACTGGCGCTTTGCCGCTTAGCGTATTTTGCCTGTACGATATTATTGGCATCTGTCCAGGTCACAAGTTCGGGGGGAAGGTTGGGCGCCACAGCGGCTTGATTCGGATCCCAGCTATCCAGTTGAACGCGAAATAATTGTGCACTTTTATGGGCTATTGGGTTTGCTGACATACTAGTAACAAGCGTTAGTGTAATAGTGCAAGCTGCGATCCCCAAGGCGATGGTTAGCATGGTTAACGCGCTATGTACTTTAGAGCGAAAAATACTGTTTATTGCCAAGCGGCAGTAATAGCTAAACACGTTGAACGCTGTCTGCTTGGGGCGAAGTGCTTGATGTACTTGAGTCACACACACGGCCATCGCGCACCACTATTTGTCGCTGAGCCTGCTGGGCTAAACTTTGGTCGTGAGTGACCATGATAATAGTGGTGCCACTTTGGTTGATTTCTTGTAGCAACGCCATCACACTTTTTGCCATCTCACTATCTAGGTTACCTGTTGGCTCATCGGCCAGTAAAAATCGTGGTGAGCCTGCTAGCGCCCGAGCGATAGCGACTCGCTGTTGCTGACCACCTGATAACTGAGCAGGGAAATGTTTTAAACGCTTGCCTAAGCCAACTCGCTCTAAGCTATTCAATATTCGCTCCTTACGCTGGGCAGTATTAAAGCCACGGTAGCGCAGAGGCACGTCTACATTATCAAATAAATTTAAATCGGGAATTAGATTAAAGCTTTGAAAAATAAAGCCTATCTTTTCATTGCGTAATTGACTGCGCTGGCGGTCGGTCAAGCCCTGAATATCTTGCCCATCAAGAGTGTATTCGCCGCTATCGAACGTTTCTAGCAAACCTGCCACGTTTAAGAATGTGGTTTTACCTGAGCCTGAGGTACCGGTTACGGCCAGAAAATCCCCTTCGTTGACCTGTAAAGTAAAATCTTTGAGTGCATGGGTTTGCACTACATCAGTAGTAAAGACCTTACCAATATTATTCATTGCTAACATACTTCACCTTGTGGTTATTGTTGTTTATCGCATAAAGACAGTGGTGTTAACGAACTGGTGAATCTAGCGTGCTAACAGCACTGACTCAGCTCCATCAAGGGCGTCGGTTGATGAGATAATAACCTGGTCACCCTCGGTCAAACCGGCCAGTATTTCCACTTCACTTAAGCTGCGCGCACCTATCGTAATAGGCTGGCGTAATGCCATATTGTCTTTAATGACATAGGCAAAGCGACCATTGTCACTTTGTAAAAATTGACCACGGGGTAGGGTTAACACAGATGACTTGTTTTCCATGAGTATTCTTGTGCTCAGTCGCTGATTCTGCCTTAGGCCTTCTGGTTGCTTTAGGGCTTCGCCTTGATGGTTTTCTTTGGCGAAACGCACACGCCCGGCAACTTGGTTATTCTCAATTTCGGGGGAAATAGTCACTAAAACAGCGGCGTATTGTTGAGAGTTTAAACTGACTTGTGCATCCATACCGATTGCTAAGTCGTCTGCGTAACTCTCGGGGATATCAACGTCTAATTCAAATTCGGATAAATCCACCACACTTAAAATCGGTTGATTCTTACTAACCTGATTTTTCTGTTGCACCGCAAGGTTGCCAACGATGCCATCCACAGGAGAGCGCACTTGAAGCTGATCAACTTGGCGCTTAGTTTCTGATACCTGTAACGCTTGGCGTTGTACCAATAACTGCTGGGTTTTTAACTCAAAGTCGAGGCTTTCTTGATCTAAGCTGGCGTCTTGCAATGCATGCTTGAGCACCAACTGCGCATTTTTTAAATCGTCTTGGGCTTTTTCAAAATCAATTTGACTTATGGCATGGGTGGCATAGGCATTATCGGCGCGGCGCTTTTCACGCTCTGCTGCTACGGTGGCAACCTTAGCCAAATCCGCGGCTTTTTGTTTCTCTAGGGCGAGTTTTTTGCCTTGGATCCGTTGTCTGTCTAATTCCAGCTTATTACGTTGTAAGCTAGATTCTTCTTGCTTGAGCTGATTAGTTAATTCTGGACTTTCAATAGTTGCCAATAATTGGCCTTTCGTTACTTTGTCACCGGCATCAACTTCAAAGGTGATCGTGCCTTGCGCTGGGCTATAAAGACGAGGGCTAACGGCGGCAACAACACGACCTTGGACGGATAAATCTCGTACAAAGTCTTTTACGGTCACTGTGGCTACCCGCACATTTCGCATCGACAGACTGGTATCCGCAGACGACCAGTTACGTACCGTACTCCAAAATACATAAATAAGCGCTGCGCACAGAAACAGAACAGCGACGACAACCCATAGGCTTTTCTTAGAAGAAGGTTTTTCGAGCACGGTATCCTGTGCACTTGTATCGGTTATATTCAATTATGTTCCTTGAGACATTCGTCATAGACGAGTACATTTACACCTTGACCCAAGCCTTTTAACGTCTTGTTTCACAAGGGTAAATTAATTGCGCCTGAGTGTCTATACAACTTGATAACAATTACTTACATTTTGAAAAAAGGATGAGAATAAACATTATGTTAGCCCTACGTCCTACGTGCGAGCACTGCAACAAAGCATTACCACCTGATGCCAAAGATGCCATGATATGTTCATTCGAATGCACCTTTTGTGCAGTGTGTGTTGAACAGATATTGTCAAATGTATGCCCTAATTGTGCAGGCGGTTTAACCCATCGGCCGATCCGCCCTAGCCGTAACTTCGTTAATCATAATTGTTTAGAGCAATACCCCGCGAGTAGCGAGATAATTCATAAACCTGTTGATCTGAAGAAACACAAATTACTGTTAAGTATGCTCAAAGGACTCGGCCCCGAGTTTAGATGAGAACCTCATACAGCAAGGCCTGAAGGACTGATTAATAAATTTCGATGATGCTTGTGTATAAGATGTTAAATCTATAACGTTCTGTTTACGTAAATTAAAGGATAACGTTGTGATGCAAGCACAGCCGCAAAAACACTTTTCAACCTGTACCCTATGCGAAGCCATGTGTGGCATTGAAGTGACCACAGTGGAACGTGAAATTATCTCCATTGCTGGGGACAAAAAGAACCCCTTTAGCGAAGGTCACGTATGCCCAAAAGCGGCTGCCCTTAAAGATTTATACGACGATCCACAACGTTTACGCCAACCTATGCGTAAAACAGCCTCAGGCTTTGAACCTATTGGCTGGGAAGAAGCACTAGATACGGTCGCCGAAAAATTACATGGCATTCAACATAAGCACGGTAAAGATGCAGTTGGGGTCTACCTAGGTAACCCAAATGCCCACAATATGGGCAGCATCTTATTTGGTCCGTATTTCTATCGCGCCTTGAACACCCATAATCGCTATTCCGCGACCTCTGTTGATCAATTGCCTCATCATATTGTGAGTCGACAGATGTTTGGGCATCAGCTGCAAATTCCAATTGGTGACATTGATCACACCGATTATTTCATGATCATAGGTGGTAATCCTCTAGCTTCAAACGGCAGTATCATGACAGTGCCGCACATTAAACGTCGCTTGAAAGCGATCCAAAAACGTGGCGGCAAGGTGGTGGTGATCGATCCTAAAAAATCAGAAACGGCAGATATAAGCTGCGACCATCACTTTATTAAACCAGGTAGTGATGTATTGCTGATGTTAGCCATGTTACATACGTTATTTGCCAAAGGCTTAGTGGATGCAGGAGAGCTACTAGAGCACGCTCCGGATTTACTGCAAGTTGAAGCATATGTAAAACCGTACTCACCAGAGCGAGTGGCAAAGAGAGTAGGGATAAGCAGCGAAGAAATAGAGACAATGGTGAGCGAGTTTTGCGCAGCAAAGTCGGCTTTTTGTTACGGCAGAATGGGCGCGAGTGTGCAAGTCTTTGGCACATTGACCCAGTACCTTATTATGTTGTTCAACATGCTTTCCGGTAACTTCAACCGCCGAGGCGGCATGATGTTCACCCAACCTGCGGCAGATACCTTACCTCACTCTGGGCGTGGCACCATGGGTAAGTACAGCTCGCGTGTACGTAAGTTGCCAGCCTTTGCGGGTGAGTATCCTGTCGCTGCATTGTCAGAAGAAATCACCACCCCAGGGGATGGGCAAATTAAAGCCATGGTGATAGGTGGGGGCAACCCGGTACTCACCACATCAAATGGCAAACAGCTAGATAAGGCCTTTGAGCAACTAGAGTTTGTGGCGGCGGTAGATTTCTACATTACCGAAACCAGTCGCCACGCGGATATTATTTTGCCACCCGTCACCGCTCTAGAGCGGGATCATTACGACGTGGTATTTCATAATTTCGCGGTGCGTAACAGTGCGAAATTTTCACCTGCATTATTTAGCCAACCAGCGGATACCAAAACAGATTGGCAAATATACCTTGGCCTAGCAGAGCGCATCGATCACCTAAATGGTAAAGCCACTGAGCATTATGCCAAATTGTGGGATAAAGAGCCTACTGGGGTGGTGGACGACATGCTCAAATCCGGTCGTTACGCCAATGGCGAGCACGATATTAGTATTCAAACCTTGCGCGATCAGCCTCACGGCATCGACTTAGGCCCTTTACAACCTGAGTTACCCGGGGCTATTTATCACACAGACAAAAAAATCAGCATGGCATTTGATTACTTCATGGCTGATTTGCCTAGAGTTGAGCACCATTTTTTCAGTGATTTGTCTCCCTTGAACGCTCGTTCAGCAGTTACGTTAGATTTGATTGGTCGCCGTCACTTGAAATCAAATAACTCTTGGTTACATAACAGCCCAAGAATGATGAAAGGCGTGAAGAGCAATCAAAAAGGCCAAAACCCCCGTTGCAGTGCGCAAATACATCCAGATGATGCAGCGCGCTTTAATATTAAAGATGGGCAGTTTATTACTGTTACATCTAGGGTAGGCCAAGTGGAAATTGCCGCTGAGCTAACTGAAAAGATCATGCCTGGCGTGATTTCTATCCCTCATGGCTGGGGTCACAATAAAGCGGGTAGTAGCTGGTCGTTAGCTGAGCAAAACAGTGGCGTAAGTGTCAACGATTTGACCGATGAAATGTGCCTCGATGAATTGTCTGGCAATGCAGTGCTTAACGGCGTGCCAGTGACCATTGCTGCGCTTGAAAGCCCACCAGAATAATTGCTAGATATAAAAAGACCGGCTCACGTTATTCTGGTACGTGAGCCGGTTTTTTTGTTCACATTAAGCATTCCCTTTACTTTTATACCTACGAGGGACCTGTTTAATCGGCGCTGGCCGACTCTTCCCGGGAGACCCTGAAAAATCCAGCGTACAACACAGGTACCGCGCCTAACGTCAGCACCGTGCCCACAGCGAGACCAAAAGCAATCACACACGCCATGCCATAAAAAAGTGGGTCGTGGCTGAGTATCAATGGCAGTAGGCCCGCCACGGTAGTAATGGTGGTCATCGCAATAGGCCGGACCCGAGTAATACAGGCGTTCACTATGGCATCGTAATCAGACGCACCGTCACGTCGCTCAATATCAATTCTATCAATCAACACAATTGCGTTATTGATGATAATCCCCGCTAAGCTGTACAAGCCCAAGGTCACCATAAAACCAAACGGTGCAAACATAACGCTTAAGCCCAGTACCGCTCCGATAAAGGACAGAGGCATGGTTAATACAATAATGCCTGCACGCCTAAATGAGTTAAATTGCGCCACTAACAAAATCAGAATCAAGCCTAATACCATTGGCATGCTTGCGCTAAGCGCCTGTTGCGCTTCTTGTGATTGCACGATCACACCGTCGTATTCGATGTGATGATTTAGCGGCAGCTCAGCGGCTAATTTTTGAATATCTGCATCGATTATTGCTTTTAAATCTTCTGCAGCCATACGGCTATTTCTGGCCTCAACACTGACAGTGGTAAACATGTCTTCGCGCTGAATAATCGAGTATTGGTTTACCGGTGAAAACTCAGCTACCTGAAACAGCGGGATAGCCTTGCCCGTGGCTTGAGAGAACACATTCAATGAGCGTAAACGGTCTAGGTTGTGCCTCTCGGCGTCACTGGCCCTGAACATGATAGGGATGATGTCATCTTCTTCTCGAAACTCTGTGACCGATGCACCAGAGAAATACGCTTGCAAAGAATTGGCGATGTCTTGTGAAGTAACTGATGCGCGGCGGGCACGTTGCTGGTCAACCCGCACTTCAATCTTAGCGATCATACTTTCCCAGTCATTGCGGATGTCCCGGGTATCTGGCACATCATAGAGCAGGTCCATGACCTCTTGAGCTTTTTGATAAATGACGTCTTTGTCCGGGCCTTTAACTTGGATTTTAATCGTTTTTGAGTCAGACGGGCCCAAGAACATCTTTTTAGCCCGCACAGAGATGTTGACGAAATGGTTTTCGAGATCTTCATCAAGCTTAATAGCTAATGCGGCGATGTCGTTATCTGGTTTGATATTAAGCACCATAAAGGCTTTATTCTCGGCGGGATCCTCAGGACTCAGAGACAATACAAAGCGTGGCCCGCTGAAACCAACATAAGCAGAATGGCTTTCAATAAAGTCATAACCTGAATCATTATCAAGCCAATCCATAATGTTGCGCATTTGGGTGTTAGTTTGCCGCTCAGATGTGCCGCTGGGTAAATCGATGTTAACGATCAATTGGTTGCGATCAGATTCAGGAAAAAACTGTTTTGGTATCACTTTCATGGCGAATACCGACGCGATTAATAGTGCGAACAGCGTGCCCATAAAGAGCAATTTATAGCGCAGGATCACGTGCAAGAACGATTCGTAACGGCCTGTAACTTTCTTTGAAGCCAGTGCATCAGCGCCACCCTGAGGCTCATCCACTTTGATAAAGTGGTAACACAACAGTGGTGTAACGCATAGCGCCAACACCCAGCTGGTCAATAAAGTGATCAAGATAACCAAGGATACCGAACGCGTGTACTCTCCGGCAACGTGCTCAGCGAGCATCAGGGGTAAGAAGAACAAAATAGTCGTGGCGGATGAACTGAGTAAAGGTACCGCAAGTTCTTTACCGCCTTGGGTCATGGCCTTGAAACGCTCTTCGCCATGTTCTAAACGTCGCTTAAAATCCTCAGCGATAACGATGCCATTATCCACCAGCAAACCTAAGGCGATGATGAGCGTGGCCAGACTCATGCGCTCTAAACGAATGTCAAAAACTTGCATAATAGTTAAAGTCGAGAGCATGACAAATGGCACTATCGTGCCAACGATTAGACCAGTGCGCATGCCTAAAAAGAGCACCACCACAATCAACACGATAATGAGCGTTTGTAGTACGTTCATAGACACACCTTGAACGGTTTTTTCCACTTGCTCGGCTTGGTACGTGGCGATATGCAGCTGATATCCAACAGGCAGAGAACTTTCAAGTTGTTCAATGGCGGCTTTGAGGCGAGGGGCATACTCCAATATATTGTATTCAGGCAACATAGAAATGGCGAAAACAATGGCTTGCTCGCCATTGAAGTAGGCTAAGTCATCTGGCGGGTCAACGTAGCCTCGATTAAGTGTGGCAATATCGCTAAGCGCAATTGACTCTTGGGTCCCTGGAATGGTTATGTACGTTTCGGCTAAGTCTTCTAGACTGCTAAAGTTGCCCGTAGGCTCAATGATAAAAGACAATAAGCCTGTGTCGATTTGTCCGCCCGAACTAATGATATTCTGGGTTTGAAGTGCGCTCATTAATGCATTGGGAGAAATGCCTAGCTGAGAGAGTTTCGCGTTAGACGTTTCTAAATAAATGCGCTCATCTTGTACCCCTAGTAATTCAATTTTTTTCGTACCTTTTACCGCATACAAGGTATCCCGGGTGTGCTTTGAAATGTCGAACATCTTACTTAAGTCAAAACCATCTGCGGTGAGTGCCAATGTCAGTACTGATACATCGCCAAACTCATCATTCACATAAGGAGCGCTGGTTCCTTCTGGAAGTGAGGCTTGTGCTTGCGCCACCTTATTGCGCACGTCTTGCCATATTGCATCTAAGTTAAAGTAACGGTCGTATATTTCTACGTGAATAACGGATAAACCGGTAGAGGAAGACGAGCGTAGTTTTTCCACTTCGGGTATTTTGCGGATTTCTTCCTCTAGTGTTTTGGTGATCAATAGCTCGACACGATCAGGCGACATACCAGGGTACGCAGTACTCACAATTGCTTCACGAATAGTGATGCTTGGATCTTCACGTGCAGGCAGGGTGAAGTAGGAGATGACGCCATTGATAAGTAAAATAGCAACGATCATCAGTACCAATTTCTGATGTTTAAAAGAAAATTCCGTAAGATTCATAGTGCTCAGCCGTTAGTTGAAGCGTTTTACATTGGCATCGAGCAAGGTCACTTTCTGACCATCTCGCAGAAAGGACACGCCCGCGATAGCGATAATTTCCTGCGCTTTGAGGCCCTTTGCGATAAAGACCTCATTACCCAAAATGTTGCTGGCCACTACGTCTCGTTTTGACACGGTTTGCGTAGCGTCGTCATAAACAAATACGTACTTAGTTTGATTCAAGCCCGCACCTAACGCAGACACAGGAATGATCATGGTTTCTTTCGCCGTTACATTTGCGCCATTCATCTGACCGCCAAGGTTCTTGCCTTTAGCACTTTGGTCATCGGCAGATTGGCCCTCAGTGCTTTGACCATCTCCTACTTGGGACAAGGCGTTTTCATATGTCTCATTGATATAAGTGATGTCTACTTCAGCCGTCATTCCAGCGCGCAGTTGCGGTGAACTGCCGTTTAAGACCATAGTGATAGGGAATGCATTTGCGGTTTCAGCTCGAGTACCCACTTCGGTGATAACACCCGTTAGTTCAACATTTGGCGCAGCAGGGAAACGCACAGGAACAATCATACCGTTGGATAATTGTTGAATTAAACTCTCAGGTACTGACACATGAACCTCAAGACCGCCGTGACCTTCAACTTCAAATACGCTTTGTCCCGGAGAAATTTGCTGTGATGGCTCGATCATACGTTTAGTAATAACGCCATCGTAGGGTGCTTGAAGGGTACTGTCTTGTCGGTCTTTGGTGGCTAGTTCAAGCTGACTTTTAGCGACTTCAACGTTACTTAGGGCTGATTTATACGCTGCTTCTGCGTTGTCAAAACCAGACTTTGATACCAACCCTTGTTCAACAAGTTCTTTATAGCGCTGATACTCATTTTCAGCTTCGTTCAATGCGGAGCTAGCTTGGGCATATTTCGCTTGAGCGGATTGATAGTTAAGATTAAAACTGCGTTGGTCGAGTGTGGCTAGCACTTGACCCTTAGTGATTTTCTGGCCTAGATTAACCGATACACCATCGACTTTACCGCCAACCAAAAAGCTCAGTGACGCTTTTTCAATTGCGGCAGTGGCACCGGCTAATCTGCGCACTTGGGTCAAGTCATGCGTTTTTACCTTTGCCCAGGCAATGGGCCGAATGACTTCGTGCTTAACCTCTGATTGTTCAGAACAAGCGGTGAGCACAAAGAGTATGCTCAGTACTAGGCTGCTAAATAAATATGTAGTTTTGTTCACGTGTTCATCCTAGAAAATGAAATTATTACGGTTAACTTATTCTTAAATACACTACTTTATGTTACGCGTAACCTGTGCGCGCCTTTAAAATAAATATCTGTCTAATATGCCTTCACTATGTATAACGCCACGTAATCGCCAGCTTAATGCGTGAAAAGAGCGAGATACGCGGTGACCGACACGCGGTGTCCGACACCCGCTGTGCGTAAACCATCACCACTGTTGTGCACATAAAATACGCTAATTGTCGGCGCTTACTGATCCTGTGATTGTGCTTTATTTAGCACACTGGTCCTATTATTGGTGT
Organism: Paraglaciecola sp. QJM3NY_14; assembly: GCF_056173245.1. Lineage (NCBI taxonomy): Bacteria > Pseudomonadati > Pseudomonadota > Gammaproteobacteria > Alteromonadales > Alteromonadaceae > Paraglaciecola > Paraglaciecola sp. QJM3NY_14. The sequence goes on along the minus strand of NZ_CM149664.1, from coordinate 2,674,742 downwards.
CTCGACTCGCAACAATCACTTGGTCACCGTATTGGGTGTTGTTCGATTTGGCGAGACGGTCATAAAGTAATACGTTCACCGTCGCTGCTAAGTTCATGCAGCCTTTAGTCGGTACATACACCACATGTTGGCATCTATCTAAAACGCTTTGTTCAATAGAGCCATCTTCTGGACCAAATACATAGTATGCATGTTTAGGGTGACTAAAGTGAGGTAAGGGCGTAGCGCCCTCTACTAATTCGACAGCCACCATGGCTATGCCGGGCGCTGGCTCAGGTGTGGTGATCTGTTCAACTGGAATGTTTAAACCGACATTTTTAGTATCGGTATTGAACGCTCGAGCGCGCGCGTAACGTTCCCCTGTGTAGTAGATGGTATCAGCGCCATAACATCCGGCTGCACGCAGAATACTGCCCATATTTTGTGGGCTTTTAGGATTAATAATGCACAGGGCGACGCTGTCCTTTTTAACTTCGCTGCCGTCTGCAGTTTGACCATCAGCGGTGCCTTGGTTTTTGCTATCAGTATCAATATTATTTTGCATTTCTGTCGATATTCCCATTAACCCGCCAATATCTGGTTAATGTTGGCAAGTTGTTCTGGGCTAAATTGTAGGTTGTTCAAAGCGGCTACGCAGTCTTCAATTTGTTCCACTCGGCTAGCGCCGATAATTGCAGAGGTCACAGCCTGGGGTTGAAGTACCCAAGCCAATGCAAGCTGCGCTAAACTCTGATTGCGCTCAATGGCTACTTTGTTGAGCTTTTGCACCTTTGCTATTTTGTCTTGAGTGATATGGTCAGCGCTCAGATGGATTTGCTCAGTGCGTGAAGCGCGTGAACCTTCAGGGATACCCCTAAGATACTTATTGGTTAGAAAGCCCTGGGCTAATGGGGAAAACACCACTGAGCCAACGCCGTTGTCCGCAAGCACATCGGTCAAACCCTCTTCAATCCAACGGTCAAACATATTATAGCGGGGCTGATGCACCAACAATGGCGTGCCTAAATCATTAAGAATAGCGATAGCCTGTAGAGTTTGCTCGGCGCTGTAATTTGAAATGCCCACATACAAAGCACGTCCCGAGCGCACGATATAATCTAAGGCTTGCATCGTTTCTTCCAGCGGCGTGTCCGGGTCAAAGCGATGGGAATAAAACACGTCAAAGTATTCAAGTCCTGTGCGCTTTAAGCTTTGGTCACAGCTTGCAAGCAAATACTTGCGTGAGCCACCAATGCCAAACGGGCCTGGCCACATGTCGTAACCGGCTTTACTGGATATCAGTAACTCGTCGCGATACGGCGCTAAGCTCTTTGTCATTATCTTGCCAAAGGTCGATTCAGCAGAGCCGTAGGGAGGGCCATAATTGTTGGCTAAATCAAAATGATTGATCCCCAAATCAAACGCTTTGTGTACCATCGCTTGAGCATTGCTGTATGTATCGACTTCGCCAAAATTTTGCCATAAACCTAAGGATAAACGGGGTAGTTGAATACCGCTTTTACCACAACGTTTGTAGGGCATATTTTGGTAGCGGGCTTCGCTTGGTAAATAGGTAGGGTTTGGCTGATGGGTGATCATAGCAACTCGACTGGAAAAATTTTCGATAGCCTAAACCAAAGCCTTTGAATTCTCAATTTATGTATGACAATTCAAAGGCTTCATCGCCACGCTAAATCTTAACGACTTTATTCGCCCATTGTTTCGAGGTCTCTATTAAGTGTGCGGTTTTCGCTCGCATGCGCAGCAGTAATACATACGCCAGAGGAACGAGCACCAAGCTGGTCGCGGTAGAAAAGGTTAAGCCACCAATGATCGCTATTGCCATAGGGGAATAGGCCGGGCCATCACCGCCAATAGAGGTATTGCCCACAGCCAATGGCACTAAGCCAACAATAGTCGTCGCAACTGTCATCAAAATAGGTCTCACCCGGGTTAAACATGCTTCAATGACAGCGGCATTGATTGCTATACCCTGACCAATCAACTGATTGATCCGGTCGACCAGCACAATGCCGTTATTCACCACAATTCCCATCAATATCAGCATGCCTATCATGCTCATGACCGACATAGCGGTGCCTGTGACAAACAACGCCCAAAACACACCGGTCAGTGAGAATAATAATGAGGTGATGACTGCGGTGGGTAACAGTAGTGATTCAAACAGTGCAGCCATTACGATATAAATCATGCAAATGGCCAATAACATGTTAGTTTGCATGACAGCTTCATTCTGGTTTTGTCTATCGATACTGCCATCAAAGGTCCAACTATAGCCATCGGGTAGGGTGAGGTACTGCATCACGTTTTCGATCCGCTCTTTGGCTTGCTGCAGCGTAACGTCCTCTTCCATATTGGCACCTATAGTCAAGGAGGTTTGACGGTAACTACGGCGGATTTCTGCTAAGCGCGGTACGATTTTGGTTTCGCTGACCATATCTAGCGTAATGGTTCGCTGACCAATGCGAGAAATGGTGAGGTTTTTGAGTTCTGTAATAGACTCCTGCAGTGCTTCATCGAACAGCATACGTATCCCAATCTCACCACTTTCAGCGTCTCTAAAGGTACGAAGGTTAGTACCGCGTAAACCACTGGCAATAGTGTTGGCAACATCACTGGCGGATAACCCATAACGATAAGCTTTGTTTCGATCGACAATCACTTGCAGTTCGAATTTCTGATTATTGCCCTCAATTCCCACGTCAGTCAGGCCATCAATTCGCTTAATTGCTGGTAATACACGTTCAGCGACGTCACTTAAGGATGCAGAAGAGTCACCTAATAAGGTTAGCTGCAGACCACCGCCATTATCTTCTTCCCACTTAAAGGATGGACGAGCGCGGGCAAACTTAGGCATATCTTTGAGGATCCGCTCTTTTAGTTCGCCTTTGGAGATTAGCATATCATTTTTTAGGGTCAGCGCTGACGTCGCTTCACCCGCTGTAAAATAGGTGTAGACCTGCTCAATTTGAAACGCATCTTGATTGGCGTACAAGTAAGCTTCCATTTTGTCGACTGACTTTTCGACCTCAGCTAAACTGTAATTGCCTTGTATGTCATAGTTAAGCCATAACCGACTGTTGTTGTCGTCATCATCATCCCCAGTGACAAACTGCATAGGAATAGCCGTGCTGACGAGTATCAGTAGAGCAATAACACACGTTAGGCCACGGTGCGTTAGAGACCAGCTAAGGACGCGTTGGTATTGTTTGGCGAGTTTACCCATGCCAGGTGCTTGAGCAGTTGCATTCACGGTTTTACTCGATAGGCCACTGGATAATCGGCTAGTAAGCAGGGGGATCAAGGTTTGAGCGATAAGCAAAGACGCAAACAATGAAATACAAATAGCAATGGCCACATGCTCAAGAAAGATGGTGAGATTCACTTTAACGCCAATTATGTTAGGTAAAAATACTATTGCTGTGGTGGTCGTCCCTGCAATCACCGCCAAGCTGACTTTACCCACACCAGCTTTTGTGGCGTCAATTGGGTTAGAATAATGATTGCGTTCTTGTTGAATACTCTCGGTGACTACCACGGCGTTATCCACTAACATGCCCACCGCAAGCATCAAACCCATCATGGACAGTATGTTGATGGTGTACCCCATAAAGTACATACACCCTAACGTGATGCAAATAGAAAAGGGCACAGATAAAACAACGATTAATGTTGTGGTTAAGTTTCGTAGAAACGTATACAGCACCATAACGGATAGCAGTGCACCGAGTAAGCCTGCATTGAGTAAATCGCCCAAGGACTCGGTCACACTGGCAGCTTCATCATCCATCACGAAAAGTGTGATGCCTGTAAAGGCAGGACTCTCATCGGCGTGGTTAATGACTTTCATGACTGCATCGGACACCGCGACCAAGTTACTGTTTGACTCCCTATAGATATTAAAGCCAACGGCGTAGGTTCTATCTAAATGTCTGCCCTCTGTGCGCTTAGGGCTTTCATAACCGATTCGGGCGATGTCACTTAACAGTACGCCCTTTTTGATGATCAACGCGTTAATGTCTTCTATTTTGCTAAATTCGCCCTGTGGATTGATGGTTATCTTTTGTTCTAGGTCGTAAAAAGAGCCTGTGGTCATAGCAAAGTTTGCTTGGCGCAGCGCACTGAGCAGTTGCGTATTGGTAATACCCAAACTTGCTTGTTTTTGGGTATCTATACGAATAGCGATCTGTTTTTTAAGCACGCCGTATAACTCAACTTTTGACACACCTGCAACTCGTTCAATGGGTATTTTAAGGTTGCGCTCAAGTAAGTCATAGGCATCTGACAAGTCACGCTCACTGGATACCCTCAACTGGAAAATAGGTAAATCACTGGTATTGAATTGATAAACCAAAATTCGCTCTACATCTGCAGGTAAGTCATTGCGAATGGCGTCTATCTTTTCTCTGGCTTCAATGCCCTTGGCTTTGAGGTTTTCGTCCCAGGCAAATTGTAGCTGTATTTCAGCCGCGTCTTCGGTTGACTTCGAACGTAAGCGCTTGATGCCTGACATGGTGGCCAGTACTTCTTCCACTGGGCGAGTGATCATTTTCTCTATTTCAGCCGGTGTGGCATTTTCATAAGGAATTCGAATGGCTATTTCAGGGATATCAATACTGGGGAATTTCTCCAGCGGTAATAGTTGCGAGGCCAAGATGCCAAATAATAACATGGACAAGAACAACATTCCTATTGTCACGGGGCGTCGCATAGCAAAGGCCGCTAAGCTGGCGCCTGCAGCGGCGAATTTGGCTTGCTCTTGTTGATTCTGTTGCATGTCGGGCTTATTCATAACCTAGCGCCTTGTTTGTCATGCTCGTCGGTTGCGCATTTTGCGCCATTAATGCATCTGATTTGCGATCAAACAGGGCATATAAACACGGAATAAAGAACAAGGTGAGCAGCGTTGCGAACAGCAAGCCAAATATCACGGTGACTGCCATAGGAATGCGCATCTCAGCACCTTCGCCAAGCCCAAGCGCCATCGGCAGTAACCCTAGGGAAGTGGTTAAGGTTGTCATCAATATAGGACGAAGTCGATTGTGGGCGGCCTCGATAATGGCCTGTGTCTTTATTACGCCCTCTGTCCTCAACTGATTAATGCGGTCAATAAGCACAATCGCATTATTCACCACAATACCTGCCAACATGATAAGACCAATAAACACCACCACGCTGATGTTCGTTTGAGTGATAAACAAGCCGAATATGGAGCCTGCACATGCCAGCGGCACAGTGAGCAATATCAATAGTGGATGCAACAGCGACTCGAATTGAGATGCCATGACCAAATACACTAAGAAGACAGCCAGTGCCAGAGCAAACTTCAAAGACGCGAAACTGGTTTTCATCTCTTCGCTTTGCCCGGCCACTCGTGCTTGCAGCGAATACGGTAAGTTCATGTCTTTAATATGTTGATTAGCCATCTCAACAGCTTGGGCTAAATCACCATAGGCGAGATTGGCAGATATCACCGCGACGCGTTCTTGCCCGATGCGGGTAATTTCACTTGGTCCAATAGACATGCTCAAATCCGCTACGGCATTTAAAGCAATGGCTCGCTGTGCCCCAGGATTCACTATAATGCGCCCTATATCCTCAATTGAATCACGCTGCGTGATGAGGCTGCGCACCAGAATATCAATTTTGCGATCATCTAAATTGAACTGGCTTGCCACTTCACCACCGACTTTGGCGTTTATCAGTGTGGATACTTGGGGTGCACTTAAGCCTAGTTGAGCAAGTTTTGCGTGATCAAAGGTGATTTTAAGCTCTGGTGTGCCTCGCTGCAGGGAGCTGGTGACATCGCTAAAACGCGAGTCTTGTTGTAGGGCGTCTACTAAGATTGCGCTGTATTTAGCCAAGCTAGTGAGGTTGTAGCCAACTAAATCGATAGATAACGGAGCTGCAAAGCTAAACAATTCAGGTTGGCCAAACTCTGCCTGCACCCCAGCTTGTCTTAGTAAGTAGTCTCGCATTTTCTGTTGTAGGCTTTTTAGTTGCTCACTTGTTGCATTGCTTTGCATCACAACATTTAATTTGCCCCAGTTTTCGCCGCCCTGGTTGGATGACGCGTTCATTAAACTGCCAGTGCCGGCCAATGAATAAGTGCGTTTTACGCCGTCCTGCGCCTCGGTAAAGGCGGACAATGCGGATAAGGTATTATCGGTATGGCTGAGCAATGTGCCGCTTGGTAACGTGACTTCAACGTAGAATTCCCCCTGAGACATACTCGGGATGAGCTCCATACCGAGCCGCGGAATAAACATTAATGAGCTGGCGGCCATTGCCACTATGCCAACCAGCAGCAACGCGGGTGCCCGCAGTGCAAGTTTTAGTAAGCGTGCATAGTAAAAAGACACGAAGTTGAGGCCTTTATCAAATAGCCATAGCAGCGGTTTGAAAATAAAGCCCATTAGCTTAGCTAACGCTCTAAAAACGATGAGTACTGCTGTAGATAAAATAAGGGGTAGGTAATGAAACACCCCACGGGATAACCACACAAAAGGCAGCGCGAGAGTGGCGAAGATCCGTTTAGTGACACTTGGTTCGCCGCCACTTTTAACACCAGCCTGACCACCAGAGCTGTTATTAAGGCTAGGGTCAAAGTCAGAGTCAAAGCCTGCACCAGACAAGTCAATGGTGTCATAAAAGGGGTTTGTTAACGGGCGTGGTGTTTGCTGATGCGTGTTAGCGTTGTCCGTTACACCTAGGGACGTGTCGCCATGAGCGGGTTTCGAGCGCGCTCGTGCCGCCAACATAGGAATAACGGTTAAGGCAACAAGCAAAGAGGCTCCTAACGCAAAGGTAACGGTCAGGGCTTGATCGGCAAACAATTGACCGGCGATACCTTTAACAAATACCAAAGGAAAGAATACCGCCATGGTGGTAAGGGTAGAGGCGATGATCGCCATGGATACCTGTTTCGTTCCTTGTGCTGCCGCCTGTTTAACATCGCTTTGTGTTTGCTTGTGCCGCTCTATGTTTTCAAGCACGACAATGGCGTTATCGACCAATAGGCCGATGGCCAACGCAATACCGCCCAAACTCATGATGTTCAAGCTGATGTTGTTGCCATACATAAGGTTGAACGTGGCAATGATAGACACAGGAATAGAAAGAGAAATGATGAGGGTGGGCCAAACATTACGTAGAAATAAATACAACACCACCATCGCCAGCACGCCGCCTATTATGCCTGCAGATTTTACATCGTCGATGGCATTAGCAATGAATACTGACTGGTCGTAAATCAGCTGTATTTTGTAGTTAGCCGGTAATGCGCTTTCTAGTTGACGCAGTTCTGCATTTACATTTTGCGCAACTTGTACTGTATTAGCATCCCCCTCTTTGTAAATGGCAATTTCGACACCTTCTAACCCGTCGAACCGTGTAATTGAATCCCGCTCTTTATAAGCATCTTGAATAACAGCAATATCACCTAAGCGGATATTTTTGTTGTCACGTCGAGCAACAAACACATTTTGCATATCTTGTATGCTAGTGAACTGATTAAGGGTGCGTACGGTGTAAGCTTGAGAGCCATCGTCGACACGCCCACCTGCAGCATTAACGTTTTCTTCTTTTAAGCGTTTGATGATGTCGCTCATGGGGATGGCTAATTGACTGGCCTTTTGTTGATCAACCAATACGTGAATTTCGCTTTCTAAGCCGCCGCCTAGTTTGATCGACGCTACACCGCTGATGGATTCTAACTTACGCTTAATTTGTTGCTCTGCGTACTCCCGCAGTCGTTTCATGCTAGTTACATCAAGGGCGGCGCTTTGAGTGACGTCAACGTTTTTTCCGGTATTACTGATGCTGCCAATACCGAAACCGAGGCGCATGACGGGATCTAAACTTGGGTTGAAACGCAGCAACACAGGCTTTTCAACGTCTAAAGGTAAAATTAAGGTATCGAGCTTTTCACGTACCTCTAGACTTGCCATGTCCATGTCAGTGCCCCATTCAAACTCCAGTAGCACATCGGACTGCCCAGAGGTAGATGAAGACGTGACCTTACGCACGCCTTTAACAACGCCAATGGTTTCCTCAATAGGCTTAGAGACAAGCTGTTCGATTTCGCCAGGTGCTGCCCCCACATAATCGGTACGAATAGTCAGGGTAGGGTAGGATAATTCAGGTAATAGGTTAATGGGTAAGCGTGACAGCGACACCATGCCAAATAACACAATGGCAAAGGTGAACATCCACACCGCGACCGGGCGCTTAACTGCTATATCAACAATATTCATGCTAGGTGTCCTTACTTAGCGAGTGTGATCGGCGTTTGAGGCTGTTGGGTCTGTATCTGCGGCTTCGCCCGCGTCGTCACCGTTAAATTCAATGGACTTTTGAGTGCTAGAAACTGGCTCTTCAACAGGTGAATGTGCCTGTAGCATAAGTGAATCGGCATTAACCACTTCTACAGGTGCTTGGTCTTTCAAATTTTGATGACCGGTAATCACCACATGCTCGTTGCCTTTCAAGCCACTGAGTATCTCTACATAGTCACCCTCTTGATAACCCACTTGAATTTCTTGTTTGTGGGCAAGGCCGTGATTTACCACAAACACATTGACTTTATTATCAATGCTGAGCATGGCTTTACGAGGCATAAGAGTAGCGTGCTGGTGGGTGTCGTAATTCAAACTGACATGGGCGAACATACCGGCTTTAAGCAATTTTTTATCATTTGGTACACGAAGCGTCACTTTAAACGTGCCAGTGGCGGCATCAATGACTGGGCTGATGCGCTCAACATAGGCAGTGACCGTACTGTCTTGCAATGCACTTAAGGTTAATTTTGCCGCTTGATTTTTATGCACCCGAGACAGTTCTTTTTCAGGTAAGTAGACAACGCCATGTAATTCGTTTTGTTCGACGATATGGAACATTTGAGCACGTTGAAATGATTCGGTTAAATTACCCACTTTGGCGTTACGTGCGGCAATATAACCAGAAATAGGCGCAACGATAGTGGCTTCTTTTAAGTCTAACTGCGCCAGCGATAACGTCGCCTTAGTGGATGCGTATTGGGCGCTAATTTTATCGTAGGTGTCGTCGCTCACTAGCTTTTGGTTATACACCTTGTCTATTTTTGCCAACTCTTTTTCGATGCCAATTAAATCCGCTTTTGCCCGTGCGAGGTTTAAGCGATAACGCTCTGGCTCTAACTGCGCAAGTACTTGACCTTTGGTGACGTAATCACCTTCTTCTACGTAAATGTGTTCGATGATGCCCGAAGCGCGGGCGACTACGTAGGCTTCTTCTTTGGCTTCAAGTACCGCTGTGGTGGTGTAATTAGAGGAAATCTCGCCGATATGCAGTGCGCCTGCTTCTACGGGCACTGAGATGACCAATGCTTGTTCGGGCTCAGTGCTGGTGGCATCTGCGCCGCCACAAGCCGAAAGCAGTGCAGTGCTCATAAGTAATGTAAGTATCGTGAGTGCGTTAAAACTGATAAACGGTATCGTTTTAATCGTCATTTTATTCCCCTATATCGTTATTTTTATGATGCTAAATATGTGTGTAAAGACCATGTGGTGACGCGTTAAGTAAACTTTGTAGCGCTTTGGTCTGTTTTCTTCTTAACACAGCAGAAGTTGTGCCATGTAAAAAATTAACTTTTATTACAATTAAATCAGTGTGTTATCTGATTTTTCTCGACTTCTAATTTTTTAGGTTAGGTCAAACAAACGATAGTTTGGCGTAAACCCCCACTTATTCGTCACGAGCCAAAGTATGCGCAAATCGATGCTGTCGGTTAGATGAAAAACACCGGAACACCGCGAGCGAACGGGTTGTTTTTTGGCCAGTAAAAGTTGCAAGCACTCAAGCAGTTTGTTCACAAGCGAACGCTGTGAAAGGCCTATCTAATATATGGCGGTAAAAGGTTAAGTTATTGTATTTTAGCGAATTTATATTCTTAGGATTGGTTTGGCATAACACTTGTTTAAGCCTAGTTCAGCAACGTGAATAGCTTTGCTTTGTAACCAACACTCTTGATTAAGCAATACGGAGATAAACTATGAAAAAATTTACCCTTACGACACTAGCAGCGACCTCTTTACTTATGACTTCAGGTGCTTCCTTTGCTGCGACGAATGATGGTGTTGATCACCACGGTATTTATGTAGGTGCCGGTTATGGTTTAGTAGATGTGGATGGAGATGAAGACTTTGATCGTGACGATAACGCAGCCAATGTGTATATCGGCACACAGTTTAACCAATACGTATCGATTGAAGGTGGTTACATTGATTTCGGCGAGTACGGTAACGATACGTTCAACACCGAAGTTGACGGCTATACACTTGGCTTAAAAGCGGGTTTGCCAGTCAACGAATATATCACCGTGTACGCTAAAGGCGGACAGTTATGGTGGGACGCTGACATCAACGCAGCCGGTGTGAATGACAGCACAGACGGTGATGACTTGTTTTATGGCGTGGGTGCATCTTTCGCTGTGTCAGAAGGTTGGGATGTGCGCTTAGAATACACACGCTTTGACTTAGAGTTTGAACGTGATGAAATCGGCATTTTGTCAGAAATCGACAGCTTCGACAGCGATGTTGATTACGCCAGTGTTGCCGTGCAGTACACTTTCTAAGTTATAACACTCAGTGAGAATAATGCGCAAAAAGGGCCTGCTAAAAGCAGGCCCTTTTTTTATGTTTACCGTATTTATACGAGTAGAAAGGTATTAGTTAGCATCTCCTTGTGCCGCCGCAATAATAATTTTCATCGCTTCTTCTTTGCTAAAACCAGCCTCAATAAGTGCTTCGTAGTACTTTCTTTGTAATTGTGCTCGCGCCTTTACTAACTCAGGGTCGCTCATGGCGCGTACCTGATTTTTCATTTGTTCAGCTAATTGCGAATTAACAAAATCAAGTGGGCTGCCCATTTGTTGGGCATGTGTGCTGGCCGTGAACAATGTGCTCATCGCGACACCAGCGATGAGCATAGCAACACGTCTTTGTGTAACACGTGATAGATAAAACTGGGGCATAAGATGTTCCTTTTGCAGTTCGTGGCATAAAACAAGCTATGGTTTGTCTACTTAGCAATGCCGGGCAGTAGAGTCGGTTTAATCTAAAAATTCTTTAATCTAAGAGTTCTGTGTTTAATGGTAATAACCGTCTTTATCACAGTAATATTAGAGACAAGGCTTCACAGAATAAGTTGCAATAAAAATGGTGGGTGTAAATAAGAGGAAGTAGGCGAGAATAAGCGCAAATGAACATAATAAGGCCCAGTGAAAACTAGGCCAAATCGTTTGCATGATAGCGCGACTGGCGAGCCGCTTAGCGCGTTAAGGTTTTAATCAAATCGCTGTGTTGCGGGAAGGTGCTGACAAGTTCTGCTTGTTCAGCTAACTGCATGTCTTGATATTCAAAACCCGGCGCGACGGCTTCGCCAATAAGCCCATAACCATAATCACCGGTCGTGGATATTTTTGATGCTTTCCACGTACCGCCTTTTACCACCATTTGCATCTCATGACCTTGGGTTGGATCAGGGCCGAGTATATGAGTTTCAAGGCTGCCGTCTTGATTGAGCAAATAATAGGTAATGGGGTCACCCACGTGGAAGTAATGCATAATATCCGAGCGGTTCATGTGAAAGTGACCGATGGGCGATTTCGCACTGAGCAAATAGTAGATAGATGTCATATTGACGCGTTCCCCATGCTCTGTGCTTAACATGGGGCGGTGATCCGCTTTGAATGTTTGACGATAAAAGCCGCCTTCCACATGACCCGTTAGATTAAGCGATTTTATTAGCTCTTCTGCGCTGAGTTTGGCATCCACTGGCTCAGTGGTCGGGGTTAACATCTCGTTTAATGTATCTTCATCTGGGGCCACTTTTGACGCCTCATAGGGCAGGGCATCTTTGTAAATATCCCAATTAGCGATGATATCATTCACCACTACACTGCCGACACTGTAGGCAGATTCAAGGGCTGATTGCATTCCAGCATAGCCATTCTCTCCGCTTTCCATGGCAAGGTTGTTTGCGGCGGTTAGACTGTCGGGCTGCATTGAATAGTTGCTAGCAGCGCGCAATACCATAAAACGCGACTTGTCAGCTTTTTGCGCGTTATCCAAATAGATCATCGATTGATAACTGCCGGTGTCTTCCATGCCTGAGGTCACAAAGTTAGCTTGGCCGTTACTCCAATAGGCTGACCAATCATTGGCCCATTCATTTAGTAATTTTCCATGCCAGAAAGTAGCTGCCGCCATGTGGTCGCCAATTAATACAAACGGACGCTTACGGGCATTGGGGTAATTGAGGTATTTTTCACGTAATTCGTACATGGCAGGGTAGTCGCTTAGTGCAGTATCTTTACTTAACTCATAGGCCCATTTGGTTAGCTGAGTGTTAAGCTGATAAGCCTCACCATTCATGGCTTGCACCTTTTCATCGCTCGGCGTTGTTGGCTCTGCGCTGATAGGCTCTACGCTAAATAAGGGAAAATAACCGCTTTTCCAGTCTTTAGGAATTTCACGGGCGTCAATTTCATGCGCTAAGTCGCCATCAATCAACCAATTGGCCCACACAGCTGAGCCGATTGAGGCATCTTGCGGGTCAACCCCGGCTATGCCAGCGACTAACCAATAGGCGTGCGTTAAATCAAAGCGAGGATCTAACCCTAAGGCCATGATAGCCGCAGCTGCCTTTGCTGTGCCCATACCCGTGACTATGCCCATAACGCCGGTGTCTTTATTCACGTAAATATCGTGATGTGACATAGGAAATGCATAGCGGGTATCTAGATTTTGGCCTTCTTTCCACATTTGGAATTCGCCGGGCTTGTCGTCATCGTCTTCGCCAATTTCAAACATGGTGACCACAACGACTTTAATTTCTAGAGGTTGGGTGATTTCAGTGGCGGCTTGCGACGTGGTTGCAGCGCTTGTTGGCGATGTAGTTGATGATAGCGTCGTGCTTTGACATGCAGTTAACGCAAGGTTTAAAAAAAGGATACTGGAGAGACAAAGCGCAGATTTGGAAAACGTTTTTAGCATAATGTAACCGTATATAAAAAAACAGGCATGCTAAATAGCATACCTGTCTGTTGGAATAAATCACCTATAAACATGAATGGTGATTAGAACTTATAAGATACCGACGCTTGATAGTGACGTGGTAGCTCAGGCAACACAATTTGTGCACCAAACAAATCAGGGAAGTTAGCACGATAGTACTCTTCATCCGTTAAGTTTTTGATGTTCAAGCTGGCTGACCAAGTATCTGTGGTGTATGTCACACCTGCATTCACCAAGGTGTACGAAGGTAGTTTCACAGATTGTGAGAAGCTAGAGTAAGTCTCATCAGCTCGCACAATGCTGGCACTCGCCGCATAACCGTTTAAGAAGTCATAAGTGGCGTTTAACGTGTAGATGTTTTCAGGGATACCGGCTTTTCTGGCTGATTCTTTACTTGCACCTTCAGGGATCAGTGTTAAACCGACTGGGTTACCACCAAACACCAATGATGGGTCAGTTAAGCTGGTTAAATCTTCAGCACCTAAGAAACCGAACAATGAACCACCGTTGCCGTCGTTGTACGCGGTTAAGTTATACACCTTCATTTTGGTATAACCGGCCCCGACTACTAGTTGGTCGTTCACTACCCAACGTAGTTCAAATTCGGTACCTTTGTTTTGCGTGGTAGCGTTGGTCACAATTGCTTGTGCGTTAAAATCAGAACGCTCTTGTTCATATACAGACAAGGCGAAATATAACGAATCGTCTAAGAATGAACCTTTTACACCAAACTCAGTGAGTTCAGATGTATCAAATGCGCCGTTGTAGCTATTGCCTTCATCATCGATTAACTGACCGTAGCCAATTTCCGCACCTTGACCGGCCACTAAGGTTGCTTGCTCAGCCAGTGTCACATAAGGGATCAAGCCAAACTCGGTTTTATATGAAATACTGGTATTCCATGACGTACCGTCAACCGTTTCACTGGTTGACAGAATGTCACCTTTTTCGAGCAATAAATCACCGCGACTTGTTGTTTCTATGTCGATGGTGTCGTAACGCAGACCTAATACAATATTCAAACCCCAGTCCCATGTTAGGTCTGTCATGGCAGCGATACCATAATCGGTATAATTGCCCTTATCGTAGTTATCGTAATTGTCGTTGATACGAGTCGCCATTTCACGTCTATCAAGCGCTGTGGATTCCATGGTTAAATCGCGACGGTTGAAGAACTCATAGGTGAAATCATCACCGTGTAAAAAGTTGGTGTGACGAATCGACGGTGATACTTGAAATTGTGCTAGCAACGAGTTGCTTTCGTATTCAGTAGAGAAGATAAGTTTGTTCTCAACGACTGAGCTGTTGTGAAACTGCGCGAAACCATAGGCGTTCTCGTTTAAGTTTTCATAGTCTTCATAGAAGAATTGATTTTTGATTTCCCAGCCGTTATCGCTGTAGTAAATCGCATCGAAATACAAGGTTTGTACCGTGTTTTGCAAGACATCATCAGCTGCGACCAATACTTGATTGCGGCCCAATGTGGTCGTACCCACATTTTCTAATTGCATTAGATCAGTAGCATCTGCATCTGTGAACAAAGAAGGCACGGCGTAAAAGAAACCATTACCTGCTAAGTTCACTGCGCCATATTCTTCATGAGAAATTGCACCGCTACCATCTGTGTCGATGTTTTTCGCTGTACCTGTGATATAGGTGCCGTTATCGATTAGATCTTGCGTTAAGCGGTTCCAACCAGCCACTTGGTTACCGTCGTAATCGTGGTACATACCGCCGAATTCGAAACGAAGGTTATCCGTTACATCGATATTGAATGAGCCTTGTAGCACGGTTTGGTCGGTACCTGAGTTTTCATAATAGCTACCTGAATTTTCAACCTCGCCGTACAAATAGAAACCTGCTTCTTTGCCGCCCAATGTAGCAGGGCCGCCGATTTCTGCGGTCATGACACTTTTATCCCATGACCCTAAGGTATAGGAAAAAGCGCCTTCATTTTCTTCAAGATACTGGCCACCACTGGCGCGTGCTGACTTGGGATTAAAGTTTAAGTAGCCACCGATTTTGGCTGGGCCATAAATTGGAGATGCAGGGCCACGCACAATATCAATGCGGCTTGATGCACCAATAGGAGTCGGATAGTTACCTGGGTTGTCTAAGCGCTTAACGCCGCGAAAATACGTTTCGCCTGGCGTACCACGCACGTCAAGTGAGCCTGCGACACCAAAAAATGATTGAGTAAACGTACCAGGCGAGAAGGCAACTAAATCGTCTATGTCGGTGACGGCAAAGCGCTCTAGCATTTCATCACTGATGGTGGATGCTGAACGGGGCGTCTCCAAAATTGACTTACCGAAGCCGAAAACGGCTTCTACGCCTTGACCAGGTAGACTACCTAGTGATCCCGTTACTTCAATTCGCTCTACATCGGCGGTTTCCTGAGTTGCCGATTCTTGAGCCGATATGGTGGGAGTTAGCGACATGGCTAATACTAACAAAACAGCTTTGCTCAAGGTTGAGCTTTTAAATAAGGGATGGTTCATCTGTATTCCTCTCACTTTTATTCTTATGGATGTGTGTATAGTTTGAAATTATGGTGTTGCTACACGGACTAATAGCATGAAGGGTGCCAAAGACTTGTCCAAATGGTCAGGTAATTAGTCTAATAAGTAAGGTATTGATATTTATGATATATTTTATTTTTTATTAGACCAAACACGATGAGGGTGACACAAAATAGTAGCGCAGCATTATTAGTTGCACCAAAATGGCTCGAAAATGACTTATTTGCACCGTAACACGACCATGTGGCGCGTGAACCTATTGGTTAAATAAATTCACGATACCTGCAGACTTAGTTTAATTCACTGCAGATTGCAGCTTTTTGGCGAGTTTTGTATGCTCGATTTGCAGTTCTTGTTCGTCAATTGAGTAGTGTTGACCCTCTTCTATAACCCATTTACCTGCCAGCATCAGTTTATCAACTTGATGTGCACCGCACGTCACTATGGCCGCGATTGGGTCTCCGGCTCCAGAGAAACGTAGTTCGCTTAAGTCAAAAATGGCTAAATCTGCTTGTTTGCCTATGTGGATCTCACCAATGTCATGTCGATGAAGCAAAGAGGCTGAACCTTTCGTTGCGAGCCCTAAGGCATATTCAGCCGTGATATCGACAGCGCCATAACGTAACCTTTGTTGTAACAGGGATTGGCGAACTTCTTGTATCATGTTCGAACAGTCATTTGATGCTGAGCCGTCTACTCCTAAACCCACTCGGCAACCTGCTTTCATTAAATCCAACGTAGGGCATATGCCTGACGCCAACAGCATGTTTGAAGAAGGGCAGTGGGCAATACCGACTTTCGCATTGCCTAAATGGACAATTTCGTCTGGAGTGAAGTGAATGCCATGGGCTAGCCATGTTCTGTCGGTTAACCAGCCGCATTGTTCTAAATAATCTAATGGGCGTGCACCGTAGATGCGCTGGCAAAATGCATTTTCGTCTTCGGTCTCGGCTAAGTGAGTATGAAGCAATACATCATTTTGCTTGGCTAAAAGGGCGGTTTGTTTCATCAATTCTTGAGAAACAGAAAATGGCGAACAGGGCGCCAGCGCAATTTGCAACATCGGGCTGGCATGCTTGTTAGCGGATTGGTGATAGGCGTCAATCACGCGCTGGGAGTCTTTGAGAATAATGTCTTCATTTTGTATAACAGAATCTGGAGGTAACCCCCCACTGCTTTGGCCTAAGCTCATGGAGCCTCGCGTCAGAATACCTCGACAACTTAACTCTGCTAACGCTTGAACCTGAACGTCAATGGCATGAGTGAGTCGTTTTGGGAACACATAATGATGATCTCCAATGGTTGTGCAGCCAGACTTCATTAACTCAAGCCCTGCTAATTTAGTTGCACTGTATAGCATCTCTTCGTCTAGGTTTTTCCATACTTTGTATAAAAATGTTAACCAAGGAAACAGTGGTTTATTGAGCGCCCCAGGCACACAACGCGTCAGGGTTTGATAGAAATGGTGATGGGTGTTGATCATGCCTGGCATGATCACTTTACCGGTGCAGCTTTCTATAGCATCGAAGTGTAACTTTGGTGTTTCGCCGCTTTTTACTAATTCAATAATACGGCTACCTTGGATCAATAAGCCGTTGCCAGCATTTTGGTTGTTGGCGGTGAATACCGCTTCTGGAGATTTAAGCCATAACGTCGGTGATGTGCTTGCTTGCATAACGTGCGTCCCTCAAAAAATGCATACTAATGGGTATTACTTTTGTAGCTATGTAAAAAATAGGTGGTGTTAATGAACGTGTTTAATCTTATGAAATGGTAAATTCGTTCACTTGTTGCTGTTCTCGTTGCTGCTCATTGCCGCTCAGACTCGTTGATTGGCGATTCATCAGCTAACACTGTGACTGCTGGGTGATTGAATCGAGGCGCTAGTGACGGGTCTTGTGACTCAACATTATCTGCTTCCAGCTCACCAGCTTTTGGCTCGGGTATAGCAATGCTCATGATAATCGCGCAGAAACCGGCAGTGGTCACCGAAGATGAAAGTATGTTGTTGGCTAATTGCGGTAATTGGGCGAGTGTCTCAGGTACCATCATGACACCTAAACCTAATCCTAGAGACGTTGCGATAATGAGGCTTTTTCGTCTATCTATAGGCTCGCTGGTCAGTATTTTTACGCCCGCAACCGCAATAGTGGCAAACATAACAAGCGTCGCGCCGCCAAGCACAGGTTTAGGCATAAGCTGCAAGACACTGCCAACAACTGGAAATAAGCCAAGTAATACCAGAAAGCCAGCGATGTAAAATCCAACATGACGACTGGCGACACCCGTCATTTGTATTACCGCATTGTTTTGCCCGAATGTGGTATTGGGAAAGCTATTAAACATGGCTGCCAACATAGAATTAACGCCGTCCGCTAAAATTCCACCTTTTATGCGTTTGAGGTAAATCGGCCCTTTAATTGGCTCCTTACAAAAAAGGCTGTTGGCGGTTAAGTCTCCCGAGGTTTCAATTGCACTTAGGAAGTACACCAGTGCGATCGGAATAAACAGTTCCCAGTCAAAGGTGACACCGTATTTAAACGGCTCAGGTATACTAATTAAAGGGGATGACAGCATATTATTGAATGACAGGATCCCCTGATACCAAGCAATGATGCAGCCTACTAACATGCCAATGAATATTGCGCTTAAGCGCAACAGCGGATATTTAGATGCATTAAGGGCAATCACGGTAATAAGTACGCTCAGGCCTAAGATGAGATTATGCGGCGCGCCAAAATCCGGTGCATTGAACCCGCCGGATAAATCGGTCATGCCAACTTTAATTAAGGTGATACCGATAGTGGTGATCACGATCCCTGTAGTGAGCGGGGTAATCACTGCTTTTAAATGCTGAATAAATTGACTTAATACAATTTCAACAAAGGCACCAAAAAAACATAAACCAAACATCAGAGCCATAATTTCTTCATTCGACCCACCACGACTTTTTATTGCAGTACCGGCGACTAACAGCGCGCTGATGAAAGTAAAACTCGTTCCCTGCACAGCGATAAGCCCGCAGCCGACAGGCCCAAATTTTTTAGCTTGAATAAAGGTGGATACGCCGGATGTCATCAGCGCCATACTGATCAGATAAGGTATTTCAGCCTGTAAGCCAAGCACAGAGCCGATGATCAATGTGGGGGTAATGATGCCAATAAAGCAAGCCATAATATGCTGAAGCGCAGCAGTGGTGCTATGACCAACAGAAGGGACATCTGTTAAAGAATATAAAATTTCACCGTTTTTGGGGCGAGTAGTCTGCATATGTTGGCCTATTTTAATCTGTTATGGGTAACAAGTTTTTCGGGGTTCAGTTATTTTGTGGTTGGCAAAGTCTGTATTGCCGACAGATAAATTTGCCGTAACGGTCAGGTGTTTGACTAAAACTGTTAGCCCCTTGGTCTAAAAACGCCCGTTCAAATGCGTTGATACGGGAATGATAATCAGCCAGCAGCGCGCGTTTAGTTTGCTCGTCAACAAAACCATGCTTGAGTGAGTTTTCGGCTAAACCAGTCAGCTCTTGCCAGGATAAATTAAACTCTTTAACGGCAACAAAGTACTCGTCTGTCATATTTGAATCCCACATACCGCGGTCGTCGGTTGATAACGCTACTGGGATCCCGGTGCGCAGGTATTCAGGGAAGGGGTGTTGATGATATTCATCGACGTATTCAAGCAGTAAATTACTAACAAGGTTAATCTCTACTAAATAGCGGTCGTTACGCATCAATAACATGGTGCCAGGATCGTCGATTAAGTTAACACCATGCCCAATTCGATTCGCGCCTAATAATAAGGTGTCCCTAACATGAAAATTGGGTTCATCTACCTCACCTGCATGGATAGCCAGCGGTATATTCGGGATGCGCTGGCGTAATTTTCGTAAGGTGGATAAAAACCGTAATGGATAACCCTTATCGTTGTCTTCGCGGCCAACCATATTAATACCCACGTAGATGTCTTTGTGCCTATCAACAAAGCGATACATCCATTCGAGCTCTTGTTCGGCGTTGGGTAAAAAGCGCAATAGCGCATATTGCAATCGAGCGGTGACACCCGTGGAGATGGCATCATTTTGGGCTAACCGTTGACGGAATATATCGACTACCTCGTCCGGCGAATAGTGAGAGCCATCTGGTTTAATGCCGCCTTTAGCATTGGTTTGCGCTTCAATATAACGCAACCCTTCTCGTGCAAAAGACTGCATATTTTTAACCAATAATTCTGCCATGATGATTGGATTGCGATTCAGATCGCCCAGGCGAGTCCAATGCTTTTCAAAAAATTCAGCCCGTCCTTCAAACGGCTTGTCTAATCTAATGCTATTCATCCATGCGGATTTTTGCTCGTTTGACAACGCGGTGAGTTCGCGATATTCACTTTTCTCGCAATCACTCAGCGCTGCATAGTGGCTGTGTTGAATCGTCTTGAATAACAATAATTGCGGATTTCCGCCAAATTCATTGCTGCCATAGCCATGACATTGTTTGATAAACACCTTAGTGTAATAGCGATATCCACCATTGTTTTTTTCATCAGTAGCAAGGTTGTACCACCAATGGCTGAAGCCCGAACCGCCAAGGTGGTGATGAAGGTCACCTCCTTTTGGTAGCGCATATAAAAAGTTATATAAGGCTGTGTTATCAGCCCGTTGCTTAAATGACTCAAACCAATGCGGTTTGGGGGTCATTGGCGTGCCTGCCTTTGTGCTTAAGGGGAGCAAAGTACAACCAAAGAAAACGAGAAGTTGTAAATAGTGATTCATGTAACGATAAGAATATCGATTGTTTTGGAGTGTCGGGTTCGAATTGTTGTGCAGATTGAGGTGGTGTTTATAAATGTAACGACGAATTTGTTGTACGATGTTCATAAGAGTGTCCGTTGCTGTTGACTGATAAAGTTTAGTCAAGATGGCTGAGTCCATTGCAATTATTTGACCAAATGGTCAGTCTGGAATATCTCATTAACGTGTTGTAATTGAAGGAATAAATATCCGTTAGGTATTGTAGGATGCACATTTTAAGCAAGGTTGCACTTTAATGGTGCAATTTACCTCTATTTTGATACACACATTTGCATCACACATCAATCAAATACACGCTTACTCATTGAATGGTAAACATTATCGTGATTACAAATTGATGAAGTGAGCTAATCCGCATCGGCTAAAACGATCATGTATAGTGGTTGATAATGTGAATATTTGCTCAACACGTAACAGTGAACAGATACCCAGAATACTCTTGATTTATTGACTCGACATTTATAATGGAGAACACAGTGCAAAACAGTTCAGCCCTTGTCAGCCCACAATGGTTACATGCGCATTTGGATGATGCGAACATAATGGTTTTCATGAGTACGATGAACGTGATCACCACAGGCGAGCCAGAACCCATGCCTGCTGGTTATATCCCTAAAGCTCAAGTATTTGATTTTGAACATCAGATTTGCGACCCATCTAGCTCACTTCCTCACACTATGCCCAGTTCTGAGGTATTTCAGCAAGAAGTGCGAAAACTTGGGGTGAATAAAGACAGTATTGTGATTGTTTATGATAATCAGGGGGTGTTCAGCGCACCACGCGTGTGGTGGATGTTTACGTGCATGGGCCACAAGCTGGTCTATGTGTTAAATGGTGGTTTTCCTGAATGGCAAAAAGCGGGATTCAAATGTGCCGAAACGTTGTCGCAAGCGAAGCAAGAGGGAGACTTTATTAGTCAATTTCATGCTGAGCTTATGATCGATGCCAGCGGTGTATTAGCAGCACTTGATGCACCTGACTGTCATGTCATAGACGCCCGTTCAGCGGATAGGTTTTATGCAAAGGTAGCAGAGCCGAGACCTCACCTTCGCAGCGGCCATATGCCAAATGGGTTGAATTTACCTTTTAGTGACTGCATTGAGAATGCACAATTGTTAAGCACCCAACGACTGCGGACTAAATTCGATGCATTAGGTGTTCGTGAGAATGACAAGTTAATGTTCAGTTGTGGTTCTGGGGTAACAGCCTGTGTTTTAGCCTTGGCCGCTAATGAGGCCGGGTATCAAAATATACAAGTTTATGACGGTTCATGGAGTGAGTGGGGTGCAGATGAAAGATTACCTGTTGTTAGATAATCATATAAGAACCCGCGCTAGTCGCTAGCACCTTCTGTTAAGCAAAGGTAAGCAATTTATTCAGTGAGTATTCATTCACCCAAGTAGATAATTCTATCATTCAAATTTAGCGATTGTGACCATCGCCATGTAAAGGAAATAATATGAAAAACGTGTTTGCTATTGTTACTCTGTTGGCGTCAAGCGCCGCATTAAGTTTTAGTCCAATCAGCGCCGCCAGTGCTGAGGACAAGGTGCATCAAATCAGCGTTAGTGGCCAAGCGAATGTGGCAAGTGTGCCAGACCTGTTCCAGTTCAGTGTTTATGTAGAGGAGCAAGGAGAGCGGGTTCAAAATCTAAACAGTGTAGTCGCAGACAAAACCCAAACCATTATCAGCAGTGTGTTGGCTTTTGGTGTTGACAAAAAAGACGTGCAATCAATGCGTGTTCAGCTTAATCCTTGGTACGAACACAGTAATAACCAACGCATTCAAAAAGGCTTCAAGCTCTCAAGAGAAATTAACTTCACCTTGCGCGATATTGCCCTGTATGACCAAGTGATTGATGCGGTATTGGCGACGGGAGCGAGCCGTATCGATGGCTTCAATTATGTTGTCGAAGATCCACAGCCGCAGTATTTAGCGGCGTTAGAATTGGCACTGAAGGACGCAAAATTACGGGCCTCTCGTATGGCAGAAACCTTGGGCGCCAAACTAGGTAAGGTTATATCAATCAGCGAAAATAGCGGCTATTCACCCATGCCTAGAGGTCGTGAAGTGATGATGATGAGCAAATCAAGTGATTCACTACCAGGCCAAATCAACACCGCTGCGCAGGTAAACGTGACATTCGAATTGGTTGAGTAAAGTGAGGCGCTTAAATGCCTAATAGTAAAATGAGAGCTTAATATTGTTATCAAAAACGTGCTTGATTAGCTATACCGTGCAGGATTAATTTTAAATGGTTTAGGAAAAAGAGGTTAGCGAATACAGCTTACCCATGGATGCTGTATTCGTTTATCTACTTAATTGATTTCGTGAAAAGTCAATTTTCAATAGTAATAATCAAGTTCTACTTCGGGCGGAGCAATAACGACCAACCAATATACGAAGGCACAAATAACCATCGCCAGCACTAAAGCTAATATCAGTCTTGAATGATTAATCCCGCTTTTCGATTGCACATTTTTATGCCCATGAAGCATCGCACCAATCAAGGGCTTCTTAAGCAATAATTCGTAACTTAAAATAGCACTAATGTGTAAACCAATAATCACCAATAATACATCGAACAGGGTGTGATGCAGCCACTGCATGATACCCTGCGTCTCATCAGATACGCTTGAGTAATAAGGCCCTGTAAATAACACATCATCGGTAACGAACAGACCGCTTAATGCCTGAGCGCCGACCACAATCAAAATAGCGGGCACCATTAGGGCGCCGAGTGGATTATGCCCCGTGTACGTTGATGGGTGGCGGCTAAAAAGTGTACTTGTGTAGTGTAAAATGGCGCTAGGGCCACGTAAAAAAGAACTAAACCGGGCATGCTTTGGCCCAGCAAATCCCCAAATTATTCGAAATATTACCAAGCCTAATAAACCGTAACCAAATTTAGCATGCAGATCCATGTAGCCATCTAATACTTCAGCCGTTAGCCACTGCGCAAAAATCAGCAGTACGAGGGCCCAATGAAAAATGCGTAAGGGGAGATCCCAGACCAATGTTTTGTGATGTGTCATATTTTGGCTCGAATAATGAATACTAAAAAAAGGAATATACAGAATATTGTTACTAACGATAAAGCACAACTCAAGAGGAATTGTGTATTTGTCATGGTGGTGGTCTAGTTTTTGTCCTTATTGCCTGTGTCGCTAGGAGTAAATGACCTCACAGTTGAGCGACAATTAGTCAGTTTCACCATGGTGAACACCTCTTACCAGTTTATTAATCCGCTAAATTCCCTTTTTACGCTGTTATTTGGCTGATTTTAAGGAAAATAAAGTAGCATATTCTCTATTTTCAAGCATAAAATGCGCGCAAAACTACTATGACCTTTTTATTACATTAACTGGGTTTAAACAACAAGGTTCAGCACATAAACCAAAGAGTGACTGCTGCAGCCAATTTATCACCTTATTAACACGACTGAGATTTCCTATGTTGCAGGCAAATTTACCATCAATACGCCAGACTATTCGCACTAATACCTACCTCAATGAGGGGGATAGTGTTGAATATATGCTCAAGACTAATCCATTGAGTCAAGAGGCGCGCAATAACGTACATGCAACGGCGTTATCATTTGTAGAGCAGTGCAGAGCGAATCCCGACAAGCAGGGGTTATTTGATGCCTTCCTACAAGAATACAGTTTATCGAGCCATGAAGGTGTCGTGTTGATGTGTTTAGCTGAAGCACTATTGCGGGTACCTGATAGCTATACTGTTGACCGTCTTATCGCTGAAAAAATTCATCTTGGCCAGTGGGGTGAGCACATAGGTAACTCTGAAGAGTTACTAGTGAATGCTGCAAGCGTAGGCTTATCGCTTACCAGTAAAATACTAGGCAAAGAACAGAGTAAAGGCCAGAGTAATGAGCAGGGCAGCAATGATGAGCCAAGCAACTGGTTCCGTAAGCTTATTCAACGAGTAGGTGAGCCTGTTGTGCGCGGTGCGACGTTGCAGGCCATGAAATTTATGGGGCAGCAATACGTATTGGGCCGAGATATTAAAGAAGCGGCAAAGCGTGGTAGAAAAGGCAATGTTGAAGGCACTCGCTTCTCATTTGATATGTTAGGGGAAGGGGCCAGAACCTACAAAGATGCCAATAAATATTATGATGCTTATTTATCAGCTATCCGCTCCATTGGGCAAAGTAACGATGAGAGCGATGTTAATTTAGCGGACGGGATATCGGTAAAACTCAGTGCGTTGCACCCACGTTATGAATTCAGTCATCATCATTTAGTGATCGATGAATTACTGCCAAGCGTTTTGTCTTTGGCGCTTGAAGCCAAAAAATTCAATATTGGTTTTACCATTGATGCAGAAGAAGCAGCTCGCTTGGACATTGAACTCGATGTATTTCAAGCACTGGCGTTTGCGCCGGAATTAGCCAATTGGAACGGATTGGGTTTTGTGCTGCAAGCCTATCAGAAACGTGCACTTTTTGTAGTGGACTGGCTGGTCGAGTTAGCGAAAGCCAGTGAACGTACATTAATGGTGCGCTTAGTTAAAGGCGCATATTGGGATGCAGAAATTAAACATGCACAAGAAATGGGGTTGAGTGAATTTCCGGTCTTTACTCGGAAAGTACACACAGATTTGAGTTATCAAGTTTGTGCTGGCAAATTGCTCGATAACCGAGATTGTATCTACCCTCAATTTGCAACACACAATGCTTATACTGTTGCGCTCATAATGGAAATGGCGGGAGACGACACCAATAGTTTTGAGTTCCAGCGCCTGCACGGCATGGGTGACTTACTTTACGGCCAAATTAGAGAAACCACCGGGCGTGAGTTACCTCTAAGAGTCTATGCGCCAGTGGGTGTTCACAGAGACCTACTCCCTTACTTAGTGCGTCGATTACTTGAGAACGGCGCCAATGGTTCATTTGTTAATCAATTCTTGGATGGTAAAATTGCCGCCTCGAATCTGGTGCAGAGTGTTGAAACAACAATCGGCAAGGCTCAGGGAAGCCGCAATAGCCAAATCCCTCTGGCTCAGGACATATTTAACGCCTTCGGTGAAAAGCGTGATAACTCCCGGGGTATCGATTTAGACGATCCTCTGGCATTTGCTACGGTTGCCCATCAAGTAACTGCTTTTTCTGAAAAAAAATGGCAGGCAGGACCGATCATCAACGGCGTGATGAACACCGACAAAGCTTACCCTTTGTATTCGCCAGCCGCTACTGACAGCCTGATAGGGTACTGCACCGATGCTTCTGCAAAAGATGTAGACATTGCGATGAATGCGGCGTCTGCAGCGCAACCAGCTTGGCAAGCAACGCCAGTAAATCAGCGTGCACAAATCATGGAAAAGGTTGCTGATTTATTGGAAGCACAAACAGAAGAGCTAACCGCACTCATCAGTTTTGAAGCGGGTCGTACCTTAAACGATGGTATATCAGAAGTACGAGAAGCTGTTGATTTCTGTCGCTACTACGCGTTACAAGTGCGCCATCTGGTATCCGATAGCCCAACCCAACCCAAGTTAAAACAAGGTCAGGGCGTTTTCGTGTGCATTAGCCCTTGGAACTTCCCGTTAGCTATTTTTGTTGGTCAAATTGCAGCGGCGTTAGTGGCAGGTAATACAGTCGTGGCCAAACCGGCGGAACAGTCGCCATTGATTGCGACTCAAGCTATTAAACTGATGCACGATGCAGGGGTGCCCACAGATGTATTGCACTTACTGACGGGCTCTGGACGCGAACTTGGTCCAGTACTAATGGCTGATGAAAGGGTTGCAGGGGTCGCATTTACTGGGTCTACCGCAACGGCACAGAGTATTCAAAAGGAGTTGATTAAACGTGGTACTACCTTGCCGCCTTTTATAGCTGAAACGGGCGGACAAAATGTCATGTTAGTGGACTCAACAGCGCTACCCGAGCAGGTCGTTGATGATGTCATTCAATCTGCGTTCTTAAGTGCTGGGCAACGTTGTTCTGCGCTGCGTGTATTGTATGTACAAAATGATATCGCCGATAACTTGATTGACATGTTAAAAGGTGCACTTGCTACCTTACAAATAGATCAACCCTGGAAACTAAGTACAGATCTTGGGCCAGTCATCGATGCAAACGCATTAAATACATTGCAAGCACATTGTGAAAAAATGACCAAAGAAGCCAAATTTGTTGCCAAGGCAAAGGCACCAAAAGACGTTAAAGGCTTTTATATTTGTCCTAAGGTGTTTGAAATTGAAAATATCAATGTACTAGAACGCGAAGTCTTTGGACCTATCTTACATATTGTTCGCTATAACGCGAAAGAGTTAGACCGCGTTCTTAAAGACATAAACGATACAGGTTATGGCTTAACGCTGGGAGTGCATAGTCGCCTTAAAGAGTTCGCCGATAAGGTGTACGCTGAAACACATGTTGGGAATACCTACATCAATCGAAACATGGTCGGGGCGGTCGTTGGGGTAAACCCGTTTGGTGGTCATGGTCTATCAGGTACTGGTTTCAAAGCCGGAGGTCCGCACTACTTATTACGTTTTACTAATTTATGGGCTGCGGAGCCTGTTATCGATCAACTACCTAGCGAAATATCAGAGACGTCTACCCTTAGCAGAGATACCCAAATGAGTTTGCGCGTGGCCAAAGCTGAGCAAAGTACTTGGCAAAATGTGCCCATCACCCAGCGCATTAAGTTCATTGAGAATGCTTTCGCGGGTGCGCAACATCTACCGGCATTTTCAGCAATGCCAGCGGATAGCCTAAAGCAAGCTTCGCGAATGTTTGCCCAAGCGCGGCACAATTTTGGCGAGGCCATAACGTTACCAGGGCCAACAGGTGAAACGAATGAGCTATCACTTCACGGCCGCGGTGTATTTTTAGTCGTGCTGAAACAAGGTGATGAAGTAACCAATTTACTGCAAGCAATGGGAGCGTTGTTAGCAGGAAATAGTATTGTGCTTATTCATTTAGCGCAAACGCCAGCCAGCGCCAGCTCGGTGTACAAAGCGTTAGAAAGTTTTGTGCCGATGGCAAACGTGCAATGTATTGATTCACAACAAGCGTTAATGGCATTGTTATTAAGCGACGGTATAGCAGGCGTGGCAGGAAGTAACGCCCCAGGACTCATTAGCGCTTTGGGTGCCAGAAAGGGGGCAATCATCCCGTTTGTGGGAAGTATGTCTGCTGATTATAGTTTGCTGCGTTTTGCCACAGAAAAAACCAAGACGGATAACGTCGTAGCCACAGGTGGTAATGCGATGCTGCTAAACCTTAAAGAGTAAACTTGAGGTTGATATTATTCGTTGTTGTTGATTTAAGCAGCACTTATCACTGGATGATTAGTGTTAATGCTGCTTAAATTAAGCCTTTTGGGTAATTTACCTGACACTAATTCTGTCTATGATTAGCATGAACAAAACTAAAAACGATAAAATCGTGTTACTACAAGGCAAATACAATGAAAAAAGGCCAAGACACCTTAGACCGCACTGATCTTAAAATACTCGATATACTGCAAAGAGAGTGTCGTATATCTAACGTAGAATTAGCCAACCAAATACATTTAAGCCCCACACCGTGCTTAGAGCGTGTTCGTCGTTTAGAGAAAAACGGCTATATCGAAAAATACGTTGCACATTTAAACCCTAAAAAGTTAAAGGCTAATTTGACGGCCTATGTACAGCTTTCACTTGCTAGTACCAGTACAGAGTCAGTAAAAGAATTTAATCAACAAGTCAGTGAAATTGATGAAATTGTTGAATGCGCGATGGTCGCAGGACAGTTTGATTACCTGATTAAAATCCGTATTGAAAACATGGATGAGTACTGTAAATTTTTGGGTTCAAAATTAGCCTCTATAAAAGGCGTGACGCAAACTCACACCTACGTCGTAATGGAAGAAGTTAAGTCAACTCATCTCATTCAATTATAAGAAATGATAGATTGACCTGCTTGTATGGCTGAAAGCCTGATGTAAATCAGGCACAATATCGCCACAGATTCCTATGACGTACAAGCAGCATGAATAAAATTGCAATATTTGGGGCCAACGGCCGAATGGGTCGCGTATTAATTGAAGCGATAGATCAATCGCAAAATGCAACATTAAACGCGGCATTTGTCAGAGCAAGCTCCTCTATGATGGGTGTTGATGTTGGGGAACTAGCGGGCATAGGCCAGCGTGGACTCACTGTCACTGACGCCAATTCCGCTGACTTTTCGCAAATTGACATTGTCATCGATTTCACCCTCCCTGATGCGCTCGAAGCTAATTTAGCCCTGTGTGTCCAACAAAAAAAGCCAGTCGTCATCGGCACGACAGGTTTAAACCAACAGCAAAAAGACGCTCTGCAACGGGCGAGCCAGCATATTCCTATCGTTTTTGCTGCTAATTACAGTATCGGGGTCAACCTATTACTTAACTTAGCCCGCCAAACTGCGCGTGTTATGGGGGGTACGGCAGACATCGAGATTATAGAAGGCCATCACAGGTTTAAAAAAGATGCGCCGTCTGGTACTGCCGTGGCAATAGGTGAAGTTATCGCTGATGAGCTTGGCCGTGACCTATCTACCTGTGCTGTATATGGCCGTGAAGGTGACACGGGCGAGCGTGACCAACAAACGATTGGCTTCGCTACCGTCAGGGCAGGGGATATAGTGGGTGAACACACCGCACTGTTTGCAGATATTGGTGAGCGAATCGAATTAACCCATAAAGCCTCAAGCCGCCTGACCTTTGCTAATGGTGCTGTTAAAGCCGCTGTTTGGCTTAAGAATAAATCCCCAGGGCTCTATGATATGCAAGATGTATTGGGGCTTGCCTAATACGTCCCATATCAAGTGAGCATAACTTAGGGTTTTAACCCTTAATGCAGTAAATGTGGCTGAAAGCACTATTTTAACTGTTTTTCTAATTGGGAATAGACCTTAATCAGGCTTTCATGTATATTATTGCGAATTTGCCAAATTTTAGTGGGTTTTTAGTAAATCCATGGAATTAATAGCTGCAAATACGGTAAAGCGGGATGTAATTCAACTAGTTACAGCCCGTTTTTTATAGGTTTTTGCACATTGCCCGTGTAAACACCTTAGGTTAACTATATTCGGAGGTTGACTTGGCTAATTCCGCCCTTTTAGTGCTAGAAGATGGGTCTGTTTTCAATGGCACGGCTATCGGAGCGACTGGTATGTCTGTTGGTGAAGTGGTGTTTAACACCTCAATGACAGGTTATCAGGAAATTCTTACTGATCCCTCTTACGCAGAACAAATCGTAACTTTAACCTATCCCCATATTGGTAACACCGGTACCAATAGCGAAGATTGTGAATCAACAAAAGTGTGGGCCAAAGGCCTCATTATTAGAGATTTACCGCTGCTAGCGAGTAATTTTCGTAGTGAACAATCGTTGTCTGAATACCTTCGCGTAAATAACATTCTTGGTATCGCAGATATCGACACTCGCCGTTTAACGCGTATTTTACGTGATAAAGGCGCGCAAAATGGCTGCATCATCGCAGTCGATTCAAGCTCTGAGATCGCGCTTGATAAAGAATTGGCCCTTGAGAAGGCGAAAGCGTTCTCTGGTTTGAAAGGTTTGGATCTTGCCAAAGAAGTCACCACTGACGAAGTCTACAGTTGGACTGACGGTTCATGGACGCTTGGCCAAGGCTTTAACAAAAAGCAAACTGATTTGCCGTTTCACGTCGTAGCCTACGATTTTGGTGCCAAACACAACATTTTACGTATGTTAGTAGACAGAGGCTGCCGATTAACGGTGGTACCTGCTAAAACCACAGCAGAAGATGTACTGGCGTTAAACCCAGATGGCGTGTTTTTATCCAACGGCCCTGGTGATCCTGAGCCTTGCGTATACGCGATCGAAGCGATTAAGACCTTGCTCGATAAAAACTTGCCTATATTTGGTATCTGTTTAGGGCATCAATTATTGGCGCTAGCCAGTGGTGCAAAAACTGTAAAAATGAAATTCGGTCATCACGGTGCTAACCACCCAGTGAAAGACATACTTGGTCAGCGCGTCATGATCACCAGCCAAAATCACGGTTTTGCTGTTGATGAACAATCGATGCCGGACAATTTAGATGTTACCCATGTGTCATTGTTTGACCAGTCATTACAAGGTATACACCGTAATGATAAGCCCGCGTTTAGCTTCCAGGGACACCCTGAAGCGAGCCCCGGCCCTCATGACGCGGCACCTTTGTTTGATCACTTCATTGAATTGATGCAAGCAACACGCTAAGACGACCCTTAAGCCCCAAATTTAGAGTAACAAGCACAATGCCAAAACGTACCGACATAAAAAGTATCTTAATTATTGGTGCTGGACCGATCGTCATCGGCCAGGCCTGTGAATTCGACTATTCAGGTGCGCAGGCGTGTAAAGCACTGCGTGAAGAAGGTTATCGAGTTATTTTAGTTAACTCTAACCCTGCAACTATAATGACCGACCCTGAAATGGCCGATGCCACTTACATCGAGCCTATCCATTGGGAAGTGGTTAGAAAAATTATTGAAAAAGAACGCCCTGATGCCATTTTGCCAACCATGGGCGGACAAACCGCACTTAACTGTGCGTTAGATTTAGATAAGCACGGCGTGCTGACTGAATTCGGCGTTGAAATGATTGGCGCCACTGCAGATGCCATTGATAAAGCCGAAGATCGCGAACGTTTTGATAAGGCGATGAAATCAATTGGCCTTGAATGCCCCCGTGCAGAAATTGCGCATAGCCTAGATGAAGCGTTCGATGTTTCAACTCGTATCGGTTTCCCCTGTATTATTCGCCCATCTTTCACCATGGGTGGCAGCGGTGGCGGTATTGCTTATAACGTCGAAGAGTTTGAAGAAATCTGTCGTCGTGGTCTTGATTTGTCACCAACGTCTGAACTGTTGATTGATGAATCATTGATTGGTTGGAAAGAGTATGAAATGGAAGTAGTACGGGATAAAGCAGACAACTGCATTATCGTGTGTACTATCGAAAACTTTGACGCTATGGGTGTTCATACCGGTGATTCGATTACCGTTGCGCCAGCCCAAACGCTTACCGATAAAGAATTTCAAATTATGCGTAATGCCGCTATGGCAGTATTGCGTGAGATTGGTGTTGAAACGGGAGGCTCAAATGTTCAGTTTGGTGTTGACCCCCAAACTGGTCGTTTAGTTATTATCGAAATGAACCCGCGCGTTTCTCGCTCATCTGCTTTGGCATCTAAAGCGACGGGCTTCCCGATTGCAAAAGTAGCGGCAAAGCTAGCCATTGGTTATACCTTGGATGAACTTGCCAACGATATTACAGGTGGTTTAACACCTGCGTCGTTTGAGCCGGCCATCGATTATGTTGTCACTAAAATTCCGCGTTTTAACTTCGAAAAATTTGCTGGTGCCAATGACCGCCTAACGACTCAAATGAAGTCAGTAGGTGAGGTGATGTCAATTGGCCGCAACCAACAAGAATCATTGCAAAAAGCATTACGCGGACTAGAAGTTGGCGTTAATGGCTTTGATTCTATTATCGATTATACCGATCCAGAGAACAAAGCGACCATCATTCGTGAACTTCGCGAGCCAGGAGCAGAGCGCATTTGGTACATAGCAGATGCGATGCGAATGGGCATGGACATCGAAGAGATATTTGCCCTAACGAATGTTGATCGTTGGTACTTAGTGCAAATTGAAGATCTGGTTAAAGAAGAACAAAACGTCGCGAACATTGGTTTATCTGGTATTGATGCCACATTGATGAACCGATTGAAGCGTAAAGGGTTCTCTGATGCGCGTATCGCTGATTTGACCGGTGTCGACCAAGGTGATGTGCGAGAGATACGTCGTGGCTTTGATATTCACCCTGTCTACAAACGCGTTGATACCTGTGCGGCTGAGTTTGCCTCTAGCACTGCATATATGTACTCAACGTACGATGAAGAATGCGAAGCAAATCCCACTGATAAAGATAAAATTATGGTTATTGGTGGCGGGCCTAACCGCATTGGTCAAGGAATTGAGTTTGATTATTGTTGTGTTCACGCTGCTTTGGCAATGCGTGAAGATGGCTACGAAACTATCATGGTTAACTGTAACCCTGAAACGGTTTCCACTGATTACGATACATCAGACCGTTTGTACTTCGAATCAGTGACCTTAGAAGACGTGCTGGAAATTGTCCGTATCGAGAAGCCCGTTGGCGTTATTGTTCAATACGGTGGTCAAACCCCCCTTAAGTTAGCGCGTGATTTAGAAGCTGCAGGGGTACCCATCATTGGTACTTCACCTGACGCTATTGATAAAGCGGAAGATCGTGAGCGTTTCCAGAAAATGGTCAACAAGTTAAACCTCAAGCAACCGGCGAATGCGACGGTAAGCAATCTTGAAGAAGCTTTGCTAGCGGCTGAGAAAATTGGTTTCCCATTGGTTGTTCGCCCTTCATATGTACTTGGTGGACGCGCGATGGAAATCGTGTATGACCTAAAAGATTTGAAACGTTACTTAAACAATGCGGTTAAAGTCTCTAATGACTCACCTGTATTACTCGACCGTTTCTTAGATGACGCAATTGAAGTGGATGTAGACGCTATCTGTGACGGTAAAGAAGTCATGATTGGCGGTATTATGGAGCACATTGAACAAGCAGGTGTTCACTCAGGTGACTCAGCATGTTCGCTTCCTCCTTATTCGCTGAGCGAGGACATTCAAAACGTCATGCGCGAGCAAGTTAAAGCCATGGCATTAGAATTAGGTGTGGTCGGTTTGATGAACACGCAATTCGCGGTCAAAGACGGGGAGGTATACTTAATTGAAGTAAACCCTCGTGCTGCTCGTACTGTGCCGTTTGTGTCTAAAGCGACAGGTTTGGCCATTGCCAAAATTGGTGCTCGCGCTATGGCTGGTCAGTCTCTTGCTTCGCAAGGTCTGAGCAAAGAAGTCATTCCTCCGTTTTATAGCGTTAAAGAAGTGGTGTTGCCTTTTGCTAAGTTTCAAGGCGTAGACCCCTTACTTGGCCCTGAAATGCGCTCTACCGGCGAAGTGATGGGAGTAGGTGATACCTTCGTGGAAGCTTACGCTAAAGCAAATTTAGGTGCTGGCGAGCCCATCCCAGCAGGAGGGAAAGCATTGCTTTCTGTTCGTCTTAACGATAAAAATCGTATTATCGAATTAGGCCGAGCCATGGTCGCAAAAGGATTTAATCTTGAAGCAACGCGCGGAACGGCTGAAGTGCTGAATAAAGCCGATGTGCCTTGCTCTATTGTGAACAAGCTATCCGAAGGTCGCCCTAATATTGTAGATGCGATTAAAAACGGTGAATATTGTTATATCATCAATACCACCGAAGGACGTCAAGCAATCGATGATTCTGTGTATATTCGTCGTGAAGCGCTGCTAAATAAAATTCCTTATACCACCACTATGAATGCGGCGTTTGCCACGGTTAATGCAAATAAAGCTGACGACCGTGCCAGAGTGCATTCAGTACAAGAATTACATAAACGTTTAGTTTAATCGTTTATTAATTCGGTGCTGGGCGTTGATTTATTACGCTCAGCACTTATTTATTATCCATGTAGAACAACAATCAAAAATAAAGCGAGCTATTGATCAATGACTCAATATCCTATGACGGCTAAAGGCGCAGAAATGTTGCGTGAAGAGCTACAACATTTAAAGTCAGTAAAACGTCCAGAAATTATTAAATCGATTGCGGAAGCCCGTGAACACGGAGATTTAAAAGAAAACGCTGAATACCATGCAGCGCGTGAGCAGCAAAGCTTCTGTGAAGGGCGTATTCAAGATATCGAAGGTAAGTTATCCAACGTACAAATTATCGATGTAACCAAAATGACCAACACTGGGAAGGTTATATTTGGCACGACAGTTACTATATTAAATCTACAAAGTGATGAAGAAATTACTTATAAGATTGTGGGTGATGATGAAGCTGACATTAAAAATAACCTTATTTCAGTCAGTTCGCCCATCGCCCGAGGTCTAATCGGTAAGCAGTTAGACGATGTGGTCACCATTCAAACGCCCAAGGGTGCGATTGAATTTGAAATCATTGAGGTAGAGTACGTCTAGTTTAAGACTGCTCCTTTGAGTGATGCTTGACATCATTTACAAATTTATTGTCAAAAATAATGAAAAAGCGTGCTTACTGCACGCTTTTTTCGTTTAATGATAAGTTGATAAAGTCATACAAATTGAATCTAGCTCAATAGCATCCACAAGGTTATGACACTAGTGAACGCGTGGCTTAGTGAGCTGCTGAATAACTTGTTGGTTCAGCGCAGCCAGATTGTGGGAGCTTCGGCTGGTATATAAACCTTGATCGACCACGAGGTCCCGGTCAACGACCTTCGCACCAGCGTTTCGCAAGCGATTGAGAACAGTTGGAAATGAAGCAACGAGTCTGTTTCTCAAAACGTCTGCTTCAAGCAACATCCACGTACCTTGATTGATGGCAACCACAGGCTTGAGCTTAGCATCCACAAAGAATGCCTTTACAAAATCTACTGCGTCTCTGTCTTGCAACAGCGCGTCTGGGTTAAATAATCCGCCGGGTAAAATGAGTGCGTCATAATCATCAGCTGACACTTTTGACACGACTTTATCTACATCCACTTCTATACCCCATTTGCTGCCGTTCCAGCCTATTATAGTCCCAGGCTCAAGGGAGACAATGTGCACATCAACCCCAGCCTCAATAAGGGCGTCACGGGTTTCAATTAATTCACATTGTTCAAAGCCATCCTTGGCGAGTATGGCTGCAGTTTTTTTATCTGTTAGCGTCGTCAACATCCGTTGCTCCTTATTGCTGCACTGATACTTTTATCCGTTAATGGTTCAAAGTAGCAAAAAATGCATTTAACGTTGTTAAGCAATAATCAAACCAACTAAATCGGCATTAGTGATCTATCAGAAGTCTATATTAACCTTTGATTTATAATGAAAAATTGCTAGTAGTGAAAAGTTAGATTGAATAATTTACTTTTAGTTTAGTAATAATAGTAGAAAGTTATGTAAATTTAGTCGCAGAATATTGGCTTTTATGTCACAAAGATTTACAGCAAAAAAGCACTTACGGTAGGTATATTTACCAGAACGTCTATTTTAGGATGTTTAATTTACCCTTTAACGGGCTAATACAGCATATTGTTAACAAAGCTGACGTTCTCGATATCAAATGTCGAGGGTTTTTACTCGAAAGGAACTGGATTGCGCCAAGTGTTTGGCGCAGCACCGCAAAAATCGACAGACCCTTATCTCTGTTACGTTATCATATACAATCCTGTTGACTGTGTTACCTTCCGCGCAGCTATTTTCTGACACCATTTGAGGACTCGCTACTTTGAAAAGCGTTATGTTGTATGTTTTGACCGTGCTTATTTGGGGCTCGACTTGGTTGGCGATTGAGTTTCAGCTTGGGGATGTGCCAGCACAGGTGTCTTTAGCCTATCGCTTCGCTATCGCCGCTTTTGTTATGTGGTGCTACTGCGTGTTTAAAGGTATGAATATGCGGTTTTCAAAGACAGATCATGGCTTTTTTATGGTGCTGGCCTTGTGCAATTTTGGTCTGAATTATTTAATCTTATATTGGGCGCAAAATTACCTCACCTCAGCCATGGCTTCTATTGCATTTTCAACCCTGCTTCTGATGAATATTATTAATACGCGTCTGTTCTTTGGCCGTCGCATCGCTAATCGTATATATATTGGAGCCTTGCTTGGCGTCGCTGGGTTAGGAGCATTATTTTGGCCTGACATAAAAGACCTCGATTTTACCAGTGATGCCATGCTTGGGTTGGGCCTTGCACTTGGCGGCACCTTTTTAGCATCATTGGGTAACATGGCCAGTGTGCGCAATTCATCCCATCAGGTCGGTGTTATGCAAGGTAACGCATGGGGAATGCTGTACGGTGCGGTGGCACTCGTTTGTGTGGTGTTGCTCAGTGATGCTCAATTTACTTTTTCTATGGAACTTAGCTACGTTATCTCACTGCTTTATCTCTCGTTATTTGGCACAGTGATTGCCTTTGCGTGCTACTTTTTATTATTGCGTGACATTGGTCCTGAAAAAGCCAGTTATTCCATCGTTTTATTTCCAATTGTGGCTGTGCTCTTGAGTACTGTTTTCGAAGGTTTCGTATGGCACGCTAACACGGTATTTGGATTTGTATTAGTACTAGTAGGAAATGCCATTGTACTCACCCCATTAGCAAAAGTTAGAAATTGGTTAGGGTAGGTCGTTAGGTGAGTTGGAGGTGGTTAATTTGGCATCCGGCCGAAAGTGGCCCAACGAAAGCGCGTTAATAAAACGCGCTGCGTGTCGAAATAATTTAGTATAAGTTGAGCGCTTCACTAAGCCGTGTGATTAAATCGAATGGCGATCAAAAGCCCAAACACACTCAACAGCCATGCCCCAAGGTCACCAAAATAACGATAGGGTGTGGTCCCAGTGACTTTTTGTACTTCATCATTTAACACGCCGGTCTCGAACTGAGGTAATCGGCTTTGTACCTCGCCGTTTGCGTTGATAAACGCAGTAATACCGTTGTTCGTTGAACGTAGTACTGGCAGGCCGAATTCTTTTGCACGGACCTGTGCAATTTCTAAATGTTGCGCAGGGCCATGGGAATGACCGAACCATGCATCGTTACTGACAGTAATAATAAAGTCAGTATCGGCGTACAGATTTTGTCGGATTTGCCCGGGAAACGCGATTTCAAAACACAGTGCAGGCGCAAAATGATAGCCATTGGCCATTAAATTCGCTTGTTGGTAATCGCCACGGGTGAATGACGACATGGGTAGATCAAATATGGGCGCTAAGCC
This sequence comes from Paraglaciecola sp. QJM3NY_14, assembly GCF_056173245.1. Lineage (NCBI taxonomy): Bacteria > Pseudomonadati > Pseudomonadota > Gammaproteobacteria > Alteromonadales > Alteromonadaceae > Paraglaciecola > Paraglaciecola sp. QJM3NY_14. The sequence continues at coordinate 2,637,528 of NZ_CM149664.1, read as the reverse complement.
TCGCAACCAATCTTCCATCGGAATGAATTCACCTATGGGTAATAGGTGGTGTTTATCGAACCGATTAGATTGAGGATAATGATAATGCCCGTCGCTATCCGTAGCCTCCTTGAGGCCGACACCAATAATGCTGTTGTACGCTTGACGTGTTTCAAAATTGTAGTTAACGATGCCAGTAAGCAAACCTACGCGATGCTCTGCGGCCTCTTGATCGAGTTGCATCAGGTAATCCACCGCTATCGGCTCAAGTTGCGGTATCGCAGCTTCAGGCCAAATAATGACTTGGTTGTCCCAATGCGCTTCTGTTAGCTCAAGATATTTCTGCATAGTAGGCCAGTCTTGCTCTGGTGCCCAACGTATATCTTGGGCTATGTTACCTTGCACCATGGCTATTTTAACTGGCTTATCAACAGAGGAGACCCAATTATATTGGTTCAACGTCCAGCCACTGAGGTACACGAACATCGCCAACACGACAGGCGCCATGTAACGCTTATTCATAAACCACACAGCAGATGCAGCGCAAAGCGCCATGAGTAAAGCGGTAACACCAAACTCGCCTATTACAGGGATCCAACCTGCCAAAGGACTTGATACTTGGCTATAGCCTATGGAAAGCCACGGAAAACCAGTTAAAAATATGCCTCTTGCCCATTCACACAGCAACCAAACGAAAGGCAGCGCAAGGCCCCATACTGCTGGCGTAAAATAACGCTTTGCTAATTTGCTAAAAAGCATAGGGTACAGGGCTAAATAACTGCACAGTAATACCATTAAACCGATTGAGCCTACCAGAGGCAAGCCACCGAAATCGGCGATGCTCACATGTACCCAACTGATACCTACGCCAAACCAGCCTAAACCAAAACTAAAGCCTAATTTGGTTGCTTGCTCTGGACGGGCTTTGTATAAGACACATAAGTATGCCGTGAGGGCGATGGGCATCACTGCCCAATACGAAAAAGGAGCGTAGCTTAGGGTTAAGCTCGCTCCAAGTAATAATGATAAAATATATAGCATGCGCGTTATGGCACCTAATCTTCGCTGTGGGGAAGGGTAACCTTTAATTGAATAAGGCGTCTGGAGTCAGAGTTGGTAACCGTAAAAACGAAACCATTGATGCTGACTTTCTCGTCGCGCATGGGCATATGACCAAACGCTTTTAGCACAATCCCACCTATGGTATCGGCCTCTTCTTCGTCAAAATCAGTTTTAAAGAACTCGTTGAAATCTTCTAATTCTGTAAGCGCTTTGACTGAATAAGTGTGTTTGTTTAAGGCACGTATATTATCGGTATTGGTTTCTTCAGCGTCATGTTCATCTTCAATTTCACCGACGATCAGCTCGAGAATATCCTCGATAGTCACTAAACCTGAAACACCGCCGTATTCATCCACTACAATGGCCATATGAAAGCGCTTTTGTTGGAACTCTTTCAGTAGCACATCAACCCGTTTACTTTCAGGCACGATCACTGCGGGGCGAAGTACCTGCTTGAGCTCAAACTCTTTGCCCGGAAGAAATGCGTATTTTAGTAAATCTTTAGCGAGGATGATCCCTTCAATATGATCTTTGTCTTCGCTGATGACAGGAAAACGGGAGTGCGCTGAATCTAGCATGATCGGTAAAAATTTATCTACAGTCTCGGTAATATCAATAGTGGTCATTTGAGCACGAGGGATCATGATCTCTCTAACACGCATCTCACTGACTTCCATGACGCCTTCGATCATCTCGCGAGTTTCTTGATTGATGACTTCTCGTTGTTCTGCATCAGTGATGACAGAGAAGAGTTCGTCTTTGCTTTTCGGTTCTCCCGTGAATGATTGGACTATTTTATCCAACCAACCTTTGTTGGCAGAACCGCTAGTAGAGGGGGGGTTATCTTCGCTCATGATCTCGTTAAATTATGGTTTGAGTGGCTATCATCATTGATCTTGGTAAGGGTCGTCAATCGAAAACTGTTTAAGTATATCAACCTCTAACGCTTCCATCTCTTTTGCTTCATCATCGTTAATGTGGTCAAAGCCCAATAAATGCAAGGCTCCGTGAACGATCATATGCGCCCAATGATGGTGTAATTTTTTATGTTGTTCGTCGGCTTCGTGCGCTACAACATCGGCGCAAACGACTAAATCACCCAATAGGTTTAAGCTTAAACCCGGTGGCGCTTCAAAAGGAAAAGATAACACATTAGTCGGTTTGTCTTTCCCTCTGTAGGTAAGATTCAGTTCTTGGCTTTCTTGTGTCTCAACGATCCGCACGGTAAGTTCATGCTCCGACAGTTGTTGATGTGCAAGAACCGCATTCAACCAGCGCTGAAAGTCATCAGCGCTGGGTAAATTGGCAGCATCACTGGCAACTTGCAGATCAACAATTGCACTCATGAATTGTCGCTTTGTTGCTGAGTATGTTCTGCTTTCTTTTGAAGACGAATACGTTCTTGCTGTGTTTCGTAGTCTTCGTAGGCCATAACGATTCGGGCAACCACAGGGTGGCGCACTACATCGTTGGCGTTAAAGAAGTTAAATGAAATATCGTTAACGTCCTTTAATACTTCGATGGCGTGGCGAAGACCTGAGCGCGTTCCTCGTGGTAAATCGACTTGAGTAATGTCCCCCGTGATCACCGCTTTAGAATTAAAACCAATACGCGTTAAAAACATCTTCATTTGTTCTACGGTCGTGTTTTGGCTCTCATCTAGAATAATGAAAGCATCGTTAAGTGTGCGCCCACGCATATAAGCTAAGGGGGCTACCTCAATAACATTACGTTCAATCAATTTTTCGACTTTTTCAAAACCAAGCATTTCAAACAAGGCATCATAAAGCGGGCGCAGGTAAGGGTCGACTTTTTGGGATAAATCACCAGGTAAGAAGCCTAGCTTTTCGCCGGCTTCCACCGCAGGGCGAGTGAGCAGAATACGGCGGATCTCTTGACGCTCTAAAGCATCGACTGCTGCGGCAACCGCGAGATAGGTTTTACCGGTACCGGCAGGTCCAATACCAAAGCTGATATCGTGGGTTAAGATATCAGATACGTATTTCGACTGGTTTGGATTGCGCGGTTTAATCACACCCCGTTTGGTTTTGATATGTACTTCTTTGCCGTAATGGCCTGCTTCTGCGCGCTCGAGACATTTAGCCTCTTGGATCGCGAGGTGAACCTGATCAGATTCTAAATCAGGGATTTCGCCGCGCACAGGCTGAGTTTCAATATACAACAACTTAAGTAACTGGGCCGCACCACTGGATTGTAGTGGTTGGCCTGTCACTTTAAATTCATTACTGCGATAAGTAATTTCTACCCCTAGGCGGCGTTCAATTTGTTTAATATTGTCATCAAACGGTCCACATAAACTGGCCAAACGTTTTAAGTCAGATGGCTCTAACACGATTTCATTACTGGTAAGTTTGCTCAATCGGTATCTCTCGGTTATTTAATGTTTATCAATGTGCTGGCACAAACTGAGCGACGCCTAAGGCGTCGGTTTTATTTGTTTGCTTGGCCAATATGGCCTGAGGCGCCACATTGATACGTAAATTCATGTCGGCTTCTTTGCGTAGAACATCTCCGCGCAATGAGTTGGCAAACACATCTGTGATTTTTACATCTACAAAGCCGCCAATCATATCCGGAGTGCCTTCAAAGTTAACCACTCGGTTGTTTTCAGTACGCCCAGAAAGCTCCATCGGATTCTTTTTAGATGGGCCTTCTACTAATACTCGTTGTTCGCTGTCAATCATATTCCGAGCAATGCGCAATGCTTGCTGGGTGATGCGATTTTGCAATAGCTGTAAACGCTCTTTTTTCGTTGTTTCAGATACATCGTCGGGTAAATCTGCTGCCGGCGTACCCGGACGCGCACTGTAAATAAAGCTAAAGCTCAAATCGAAATCCATCGCTTGAATCAAATCCATTGTCGCTTCAAAATCAGCGTCAGTTTCACCTGGGAATCCTATGATAAAGTCTGATGACATACTTAAGTTGGGACGAATCTTCCTAAGCTTACGAATTTTCGACTTGTACTCTATTGCAGTATGGCCTCGCTTCATTAAATTCAAGACACGATCTGAGCCTGACTGTACCGGCAGGTGTAAATGATCAACTAATTCAGGGATGGTCGCGTAAGCATCAATGATATCGTCAGTGAACTCAACGGGATGTGATGTGGTGTAACGAATACGGTCAATACCATCGATTGAAGCAACCATTTCTAGTAACTCAGCAAAGGTACAAATCGCGCCATCATGATGTGGGCCACGAAACGCATTCACGTTTTGGCCTAACAAATTGACTTCACGTACACCTTGTTCTGCTAGCTGTGCGACTTCAAGTAATACATCATCGACTGGACGACTGACTTCTTCGCCCCGGGTATAAGGTACCACGCAGAAAGTACAATATTTTGAGCAACCTTCCATAATAGAAACAAAGGCAGTCGGGCCTTCCGCTTTGGGTTCTGGCAAGCGGTCAAACTTTTCTATCTCAGGGAAGCTAATATCAATAACGGAGGAGCTACCACCTTTGATCTGATTTATCATTTCTGGCAAACGGTGCAGCGTTTGCGGACCAAATACTAAATCTACAAATGGCGCACGCTGACGAATCACCTGACCTTCTTGCGATGCCACGCAGCCACCAACACCAATGATCAATTCAGGCTTATCTTGTTTTAGGTTTTTCCAGCGTCCCAATTGATGAAACACTTTCTCTTGGGCTTTTTCGCGGATAGAACACGTATTGAGTAGAATGATGTCGGCTTCTTCCGCGGTGTCAGCAACTTGATATCCATGGGTCGAATCCAATAAATCAGCCATCTTCTGCGAGTCATACTCGTTCATCTGACAGCCCCAAGTTTTAATAAAAAGTTTTTTAGTCATAACGCCGTGTACTTACCTTTGATGTGAAATCTTTGCTCATAGAAAAGCAATGCAATCTGTTAATGCTCTTAATTGGGAACAACCTATAGAGGTTAGTCGAAAAATTGGAGCAAAATCGAACCGCGTATTTTACGGGTTATTGTGACGCTAGGCTAGTTTTATCCTGTTGGAATGACACAAAATTCTGCAGAATTTAAGGCCTTGTAAACGAATTGCTACGTACTGAGTGCTTTACCGGTCACCGGCGAACAAATAAAGCTGATATATCAGTGCATAATTATTCATTTAGCCTTAGCCAATGACGCTGTTCGCAGCAATAAGAATTCTACTTGTATCAACATCAATTAGGCTTCGTTCTCCTTACTCGCACTCTATCCAAGCGCATACAGCCTTGCTATTCTTGCGCCCTAGAATATTTCAAAGGCGTAGTTCATGAACAATTTACACAATATTGCTGTTGGTGACATTCAGGTTGCTAACGACAAACCTTTCGTACTGTTTGGCGGTATGAATGTTTTAGAATCCCGAGATATGGCCATGCGTATTGCTGAACACTACAAAGAAATTACCAGCAAACTCGGGATCCCATACGTTTTCAAAGCCTCATTTGATAAAGCCAATCGTTCATCGGTGAATTCATATCGTGGGCCGGGTATGGATAAGGGATTAGAAATTTTTGCAGAAATCAAAGCGAGCTTTGATGTGCCATTAATTACCGATGTACATGAACCTGCTCAGGCCGCACCTGTCGCTGAGGTGGTTGACGTTATTCAACTACCCGCATTCTTAGCGCGTCAAACAGACTTGGTTGTGGCTATGGCTAAAACGAATGCCATCATCAACGTGAAAAAGCCACAGTTTTTAGCCCCACATGAAATGCGCCACATCATTACTAAATTTATGGAAGCCGGAAATGACAAAATAATTTTGTGCGAACGAGGCTCTAGTTTCGGTTACAACAACCTAGTTGTTGATATGCTAGGTATGGATGAAATGAAGCAGTATGCTCCTGTCATTTTTGATGCCACACACGCATTGCAAAAGCCAGGGGGCAGAACGGATTCCGCTGATGGTCGACGTGCACAAGCAGCACAGTTGGCAAGAAGTGGTATGGCGTTAGGATTAGCAGGGTTGTTTATAGAAGCACACCCGAACCCAAATGAAGCGAAATGTGATGGTCCATGCGCGTTGTCATTAGACAAACTGGAACCGTATTTACAGCAAATGTTAGCGTTAGATGAGTTGGTGAAAGGTTTCGCACCGTTAGACACCAGCGCAAACTAAGACCTGCATAACGTTATTCTGACATAGCATAAGACTGACACAATACAATATAGCTGAGAGGTTTTGGGCACACAGAGTAACCTGTGTGCCCAGAACGTCTAGATAAAAATGCGTTAATGCTTTAAATGGATAACGCTTTACTATTCGGACAATGTAGCTGTTTGCGGCGCATTTCCGCCACGTTTGTCATTTGTAAGAGCAACGTCTTGTTGGCTATGGCTGAGACTTTTTTCAAGGCCAGCAAGGATAACCTGTAATGCCGGTGAACTGTCGTTGTTACTCATATCCGCTAACATGGATTGTAAGTTAGCTTCGATTTGCTCTGTTACGTACATAGACGTTAGATCAAATTCTTGAGCGAAAGATTGCTGACTGAATACTAATGCAAATAAACTGCTTAAAATTATATTTTTACGATTTTTCATCATTATCACCTAAAGTATATTAATGTTTAATGTAAACATATTTACCTAATTGTTAAATAAATACGCATTATGTTAACCCTTGTTTTAAAAGGGCTTTTACCTTTGACGGTTCGAATAATATACAATTTAGGTTGTTTATAAAAACGACAATAAGTATGGCGATGGATTAGAAAAACTAATGATGGTAAACTTTGCTCAAATCTTATTCTTGTTGATGTTATGAACCGCAGATTGCCCCCACTTAACGCTCTAAAAGCCTTCGAAGCCGCAGCGCGTCATTTGAGCTTTACCCGCGCTGCTGATGAACTCTTTGTGACACAAGCGGCGGTCAGTCATCAGATTAAATCCCTTGAAGAGTTTCTATCGATGAAACTCTTCATGCGTAAAAACCGCTCTTTGTTACTCACTGAGGAAGGTCAGAGCTATTACTTAGATCTCAAAGATATTTTTCAGGCACTACATGAGGCGACTCAGCGGCTACTCGCTCGAGGAGAAAAAGGCGCGATCACGGTTGCTCTGCCACCAAGTTTCGCTATTCAGTGGCTTGTTCCGCGTCTGAATCAATTTAGCCAATCCAACCCTGATATCGATATTAGGATCAAAGCGGTGGATTTTGATGAGGGTTTTTTAACAGACGATGTGGATGTCGCCATTTACTATGGTCGTGGCAAGTGGCCGAATGTATACGCCCAGAAACTTCACACTGAATATTTAACCCCTGTGTGTTCACCGCTTTTATTTCAAGGCCAAAAGCCGCTTGAAAAATTAGAAGATTTGAAACACCACCTATTGCTACATGACTCATCAAGAGAAGCGTGGAAAAACTGGATTAAGCACTTTCGCATCCCAGGTATTAATGTAAACCAAGGGGCCATATTCAGTCACTCCATGTTGGTGCTACAAGCCGCCGCATTGGGGCAAGGTATTGCATTAGGGCATAGTGTTTTAGCACGGCCTGAGATTGAATCAGGTCGATTAGTGTGTCCTTTTGATGAAAGACTCATCGCCACCAATGCGTATTATGCGGTATGCCACCAGTCACAAGCTGAGCTAGGCAAGATAGTCGCATTCTTACAGTGGCTGCAAAGCCAAGTAGAAGACGAACAGGAAGATGATGATTTTAACCAATAAAGCACAGGATCCGATTGCGCATTTAATACTTGCTCATGGTGCAGGGGCTGGTATGCACAGTGCGTTTATGGTGCGAGTTGCTGAATTGTTCGCTCAGCGGGGCGTCACGGTAACGCGATTCGATTTCGAGTATATGCAAAAAGCAGGTGCGTTAAACCGCAGACAGCCGCCAGATAGAATGCCTAAGCTTCAGGCTTACTTTGGCCATATTATCGCCGAGTTAGACGCTAGCTTACCGCTTTTTATTGGCGGCAAGTCAATGGGAGGACGAGTGGCGACCATGTTGTTGGATGAATCAGATGCCATGGGAGGGATATGTTTTGGTTACCCATTTCATCCGCCAGGTAAGTTGGACAAACTAAGAACAGAGCACTTAGCAATATTAAACAAGCCACTTTTAGTGGTACAGGGAAGTCGCGATACATTTGGCACCCAAGAAGAAGTGGCAAGCTATGATTTGCCTAGCACCATTAGAACGTATTTTTTGCCTGATGGCGATCACAGTTTAAAACCACGCAAACGCTCAGGTTATACCGAAGAGGCGCATATTATTGCTGGCGTCGACGCTAGTGTTGAATTTATTCGCCAGCTTGTAACCAGTGAATGAGATCTCGGATAAGTTCAACAACAAATATACTGGGTTATCACCAAAGAAATGTATCACAAACCGGTGCAATATGACCTCGTCGAGAATGAAAGGAACACAAAATGAAGATTTATCTCATCGTAGGCACCGCGAGTGCGATGCTTGCGGTTATACTGGGGGCATTCGCCTCCCACGGATTGAAAAACCAACTGTCTGAGAGCCTGATAGGGGTCTTTCAAACGGGAGTTCAGTATCAAATGTACCATAGCCTAGGGCTTATTTTATTGGTACTTACGGCTCAGTTGATGCCGAGTCCGCAGCTAGTGTGGTCAGCGGGTTTTATGAGCGCAGGCATAGTGTTATTCAGTGGTAGTTTATATTTATTGGCCATCACAGGGATTAAATGGTTTGGACCAGTCACGCCGTTAGGGGGGCTGTGCTTTATCATCGCGTGGGCGTTATTCATTTATGCAGCAGTTAAAGGGTTAAAATAGATAATGACAGGATTAGCATTATATTGTCGTACCGGCTTTGAGAAAGACTTAGCCAATGAAGTGGTTGAAAAATGTGCTGAGCTTAATGTGTACGGCTACCCAGAGCTAAAAACAAATAGCGGCTTGGTATTGTTTCATTGCTACCAAGCAGAGGACGCAGACAAATTAGCTAAAACATTACCTTTAACTACATTAATATTCGCCCGTCAGCTCTTTGCGTTTAGCGAACGATGTGAGCAACTCGATACCAGTGATAGGATCGGCCCAATTCTAAATGGTTGTATTGAATTTCCTGAATGTGGCGAATTACGCGTTGAACATGCAGACAGCACACAAGGGCGCGAGATTTCAAAATTTTGCCGAAAAATAAGTGTGCCGCTGCGCCAAGCGCTCAGGGGAAAACGCATTTTAACGCCGCTGGAGCGCAGTAATCTGCCTGTCTGTCATGTGTATTTTGAAGACAGCACCACCGCTATTGTGGGTTATTCTTATCCAGCTAATAACTCGCCCTATCCGTTGGGCATTTTACGCTTGAAGTTTCCCAATGAAGCGCCTAGTCGCTCCACATTGAAACTGGACGAAGCATTTCAATTATTTATTCCCAAAAAAGAACAGGCAAAACGTTTATCGGGTGGCTTACATGCCGTTGATTTAGGTGCCTGTCCAGGCGGCTGGACTTACCAACTGGTGAAACGCGGCATGTTTGTTGAAGCAGTGGACAACGGCGCCATGGACGATGCACTTATGGCGACAGGGCAGGTACGCTATTGCCCAGAAGATGGTTTCAAATTTCAGCCAAGAAAAAACAATGTGTATTGGTTGGTGTGTGACATGATTGAGCAACCTCAGCGTGTGGCGAAACTAATGGCCACTTGGATAGCCACTAAGCGTTGCCAAGAAACCGTATTTAATCTCAAATTGCCGATGAAAAAGCGTTATGAATCCGTTAAAGAAGCATTGCAAATCATCGATCAGTGTATTGATCAACATCGCGCAGGGCCGTATGATCTGAAAGTTAAACACCTTTATCATGATCGTGAAGAGGTAACTGTGCACATGCGATTAAACACATAATAGGCCGTTAGAATTTTTCACTTAGTAACATTAAAGCAATAAAAAACAAAAGCTTATAAGTAGTGCGCAAAGCGATTATATATTCGTTAATATAAATTAAACCGTGCGAAGGTGTAAGCGATCAGTATAATAATGAACAGAACATAGACAGTAGTGACCATAAATGAAGAACATTGAAATAGAAGATGATTTGTACGCATACATAGCGTCTCAGACACAACACATTGGTGAGACGGCCTCAGATATTCTGCGTCGTTTGGTTATGCCAGAAAACACAGTAGTGAAAACGGTTGTCGCTGGAAAACCAAGCGCAACAACGAAAAAACCAGCAGGTGATGTTTTTAGTCAGATAACCACTGACGAATTAAGTGAATATCCGAAAATGGTTGAGCGATTCTTAAAGATTTTATCGGTACTTGAGAGCATGCATGGTGCTCAGTTCGATGAAGTGCTCACACTCAGTGGCAGAAATCGCGTGTACTTTGCTAAAGACAAAGAGACGTTGTTGCAAGCCAGTAGTGTGACAAACCCAAAACAGATCGGTGAATCTACGTTTTGGGTTATGACCAACAATAACACGGCTAAGAAAGCGTCATTAATTAAGGAAGTAGCAGAAGTATTAGGCTACAACGCGAACGATGGACAACGTCTTGCCGCATTATTTGCCCCGGAATTATATGAAGACTAACTAAAGGATCTACATGGCTATTCACTCAGAAGCAGGTAAACCAGCGTCACAAGCGCAACTTGTAAACGTTGCGCATTTAATTAGTGCCTATTACAACAATAAACCTGATAAAAGTGACGTCAGTCAAGGTGTTACTTTTGGTACATCAGGGCATCGCGGAAGTGCGTTTAAAAACACCTTCACTGATACTCACATTGCAGCGATTAGTCAGGCATTAGCAGAATATCGACAAGCCAATAGTATTACAGGTCCCATGTATGTGGGGATGGATACACATGCGCTTTCTGAAGCTGCTTTTACCACTGCCATAGAAGTACTCGCAGCAAACGGGGTCAAGCTTGTTGTTCAGCAAGACCGAGGCTATACGCCAACGCCCGTGATAAGCCATGCAATTCTTGATTATAATGAGGGCAAAGAGTCCGGTTTAAGTGACGGTGTGGTCATTACACCTTCCCATAACCCACCCGAAGATGGGGGATTCAAATATAACCCTCCTCATGGTGGCCCTGCTGACAGTGATGTGACCAATCAAATTCAAGCCCGCGCTAATGAACTCATCCATAACGATCTTCTGGATGTGAAGCGCATGTCTTATCAGGCAGCTTATGACACCGGCCTAGTCGAAGAAGTTGATTTCTCTGATAACTATATCGAGCAGTTAGATCAAGTCATCGATATGAAAGCCATTGCACAAGCAGGGTTAACTCTGGGTACAGATCCTCTAGGCGGTGCAGGTTTACATTACTGGGATAAGATTGCTAAACGATACGATTTGAGCATCGAAGTGGTAAATCGAAAAGTCGATCATCAATTTGGTTTTATGCGCAGAGATAAAGATGGCAAGATACGTATGGACTGCTCCTCACCTTATGCAATGGCTGGCTTAATTGATCTTAAAGATCGTTTTGATTTAGCGTTTGGTAATGATCCCGATTTCGATCGTCACGGTATAGTGACAAAAACCAATGGCTTGATGAATCCTAATCATTATCTGGCGGTTGCCATTGAGTATCTTTATGCTCATCGTCCGGATTGGCCCACAGGACTAAAGGTCGGTAAGACCTTGGTTTCAAGCAGTATGATTGACCGCGTCGCTCATGATGCCAATCTCACCGTGGCAGAAATGCCGGTCGGGTTTAAGTGGTTTGTTCAAGGTCTGCTGAAAAGTGAAATTGGTTTTGCTGGCGAGGAAAGTGCCGGCGGTATCTTTTTGCGTCGCAATGGTAAGCCATGGGCAACCGACAAAGACGGCATCATTTTATGTTTATTGGCTGCAGAAATTCTTGCTGTTACGGGCAAAGACCCAAGTGAACATTACCAAGCTTTCACCAAAAAATTCGGCGCACCTTTATATACGCGTATTGATGTTGCTGCGACTCACGCACAGAAACAGGCGTTAAGCAAAGCGGACAAAAACGCAATTACGTCCACTGAATTAGCTGGTGAACCAATTGTGTCCATTCAAACTCATGCATCAGGGAATAACGCCGCGATCGGCGGGGTGAAAGTGGCGACTGAAAATGGTTGGTTTGCTGCACGACCTTCAGGCACCGAAGAAATTTATAAAATTTACGCAGAAAGCTTTAATGGTGAAAAACATTTACAGCTTTTGATCAAAGAAGCACAAAATCTGGTGGCGCGTATATTCGAAAGCGTGAAGTAGCGACATTTTTTCATTTCCGTAATCACTTGTGATATTTATGTAAAAATAAAGTGTATTTAATGTAGTGATTAATTTTAAGTTAAGGCGGTTGAATACGTATTCAACCGCCTTTTTTATTTTGTTAACCTTTTTTTAACAGATTTATTTGAGTATTCCTGCTAAAACTACTCTCAGTTTATTTTTGTAATTTAATTACGGTTTATGTCCTTAGGATGTTAACTGAATTTTAACAAATACCACTGAGGTAGAGAAATGACCACCAAAACCACCAAACGAGCAACCAAGAAGGTTGCCTCATCAAGCAAAACGATGATGAATAAAGCTGAATTGAAGGCATCGATTGTAAAACACTTACACTGTTCTTTAGGTACAGATGAAAACAAAGCAAACAATCACGCTTGGTGGAAGGCGACTTGTGCCTCTGTGCAAGAACACGTTTTAGAAGGACTGCGTAAAACCCAAAAATCGCATTATCTAAATGATACCCGTGCCGTACATTACTTTTCGGCAGAGTTCTTAATGGGTCGTTTGACGTCTAACAACTTACACAATCTGGGGTTGTTCGAACAGACTGAAAAAGCGCTAAATGAATTAGGCGTGAATTTAACCGATATTATGGAAGAAGAGCCCGATATGGCATTGGGTAATGGTGGTCTAGGTCGCCTGGCTGCTTGTTTTATCGATTCACTGGCAACATTAGACTTACCAGCTGTGGGATACGGCTTACATTATGAGCACGGGCTATTTCGTCAAGAGATCCAAAATGGTGAACAGATTGAACGCCCTGACAGTTGGCGAGACTATGGCAATCCGTGGGAGATTTGCCGACCTGAATCGATACAAGATATTCCATTATTTGGCTACGTAGAAACTAAATACGGTGAGAATGGGCGCATTAATAAAGAGTGGCATCCTGGTCATATTGTTAAAGGTTTACCTTGGGATATTCCAGTGGTGGGGTACGGTGGCAAAACCGTAAACGTTTTGCGCTTATGGCAAAGCCAATCCTCAGATTACTTCAACTGGGATGTTTTTAATGCCGGAGGTTACGTGGATGCTCAAACAGAAAACGTCCAAGCGGAAACCATTTCAAAAGTGCTTTATCCAAATGACGAAACCCAAGCGGGCAAAGATTTACGTCTTATCCAACAGTACTTTTTTAGCGCATGCTCCCTAAAAGACATTATCCGCAGATATAAACGGGCCCATGGGGATGACTGGAGCCGTTTCTCTGATCAAGTGGTTATCCAATTAAACGATACCCATCCTGCTGTTGCTATCCCAGAGTTGATGAGAATATTAATCGACCGTGCTGAACTTGATTGGGACTATGCATGGAGTATCTGTAGTAAAACGTTTGCCTACACCAACCATACCTTGTTGCCTGAAGCATTAGAAAAGTGGCCTGCTCGTATGTTTGAAAGGATATTGCCTCGCCATTTGGAAATTATTTATGAAATTAACCGTCGCTTCATGGAAGAAGTGGAAGCGGTTTGGCCAGGTAATAATGAGATCAAGCGTAAACTGTCTATTATCGAAGAGGGGCCAGACAAAATGGTACGCATGGGGAATTTGTCAGTCATTGGCTCTTTCGCCGTTAACGGGGTAGCAGAAATCCATTCGGAGCTGGTTAAGAAAGATTTATTCCCTGAATTTAATCATATGTGGCCAGGTAAACTCACCAATGTGACAAACGGCATCACACCGCGTCGTTGGTTGAAGGCGTGTAATCCTGCATTGTCACAGTTAATTGACGGTAAGATTGGTCAGGATTGGCCCTTAAATTTAGATAAACTGAAAGGTTTAGCCGAATTTGCCGATGACGCTAAGTTTCAAAAGCAGTTCATGAAAATCAAGCGTGATAATAAAGTGCAACTGGCGAACGAAGTGTTGGCGTTGACAGGTATTGAGATTAACCCAGATGCGATATTTGATGTACAGATTAAACGTCTTCACGAGTATAAGCGTCAACATTTAAACCTTCTGTATATCATGGCGTTGTATCGTCGTCTATTAGAGAACCCTGACTATGACATGCATCCTCGCGTTTTCTTGTTCGGTGCCAAAGCAGCTCCTGGTTACAAGCTTGCTAAAGACATCATCTTCGCTATTAATAAAGTGGCAGAAAAAATCAACAATGACGCACGGGTTAATCACAAATTGAAAGTGGTATTTTTGCCTAACTACCGCGTGAGTTTGGCTGAGAAGATGATCCCTGCCGCAGATATTTCGGAACAGATATCCACCGCAGGTAAAGAAGCTTCTGGTACAGGCAACATGAAACTGTCCTTAAATGGTGCTCTCACGGTGGGGACGTTAGACGGGGCAAACATTGAAATAGCCGAAGAAGTCGGAGATGAAAATATATTCATCTTTGGCCTGACAGTAGCCGAAGTAGAAGCGTTAGATAAGAAGGGCTATAACCCATTTGATTATTATGATAATAATCGCGAGTTAAAAGCAGTACTTGATTGGTTAGACAGCGATTACTTTACGCCAGGTAAGCCCGGAGCGCTTTCTTCATTAAAACGCAGTATGTTGGAAGGGGGAGATCACTATAAGGTACTGGCTGATTTTACGTCCTACTGCGAAGCACAATCACTTGCTGATAAAGCGTACAAAGAGCCACAAAGATGGGCCAAAATGGCGATACTCAATACGGCGCACATGGGGAAATTTACTTCTGACCGCTCAATCAAAGACTATGTTGAGCGCATTTGGAAGCTTGATCCTTGCAAAGTTGAGTAGTATTTATGCATTGTAATTTTAGCAGCCTAATGGCTTTCACCCCAGCCATTTTCCTGTAGACTATTACCCTATATGCAAGGCGCTAACTATGCTTAGCGCCTTGTTTTTCCTAATCAAAATAGACACACAGTGTCAGAAGTATTTGGGGTTTATCTATTTGCATGAAGCCTGTTCATGATTCATTGCGAACAATACCGAATCGTCACGTCTTCTTAAGACAAATAGACGATATGCTAAAAAGTCATCCTCATCATTCGATGCTTTTGATTGATGTGGTACGTTTTTCAGATGTCAGTAGCAGCTTTGGTTATGAATTAGGTGACGAGTTGTTGCTCAACATTGCCAATAGAATTTGCTATTTGTTTGATGGCCATGGTGCTCACTTAGGGCGTATCAGTGGCGATATCTTCGGTTTAGTCATTCCAGGTAAATTCAGCCAAGTCCAACTTCAACGCTTTTATATTCACCTAATTGAACATTTTAAAACCCCAATTGGGGTAGGTGATCATTCATTTATTGCTGATTTTAACGTGGGTGCGGTTTCTAACGAAGAATCCGCCATCGCGGCTAGTCAATTCTTTACCCGAGTTGAAGCAGCACTAAAGCAAGCTAAACAAAATCGCTACGATAATTTTTGTTATATGAGCCTTATCGATAAGCCAAATAATAGCCGTTCGATAACATTAAAAGCTGATTTGAAACGCGCATTGTCAAGAGATGAACTTGAGATATATTTCCAACCTAAGGTGAACCTGCGCACATTACAAATTGTTGGCGCTGAATGCTTGTTACGCTGGAATCATCCGCTGGATGGTGTGCTGTTTCCCGGCGCGTTAATTGAAGCTGCTGAGTCATACAATATGATGAACGAGATGGGCTACTGGGTTTTGGAAGCCGCCTTTAAAGGGGCAAAAGAACTGAGTAAGGCCAATATACATCTAAAGCTTTCGGTCAATATGTCACCAACCCAGTTGTACGATCCAAACTTTGTCGACCAGCTTGCTGACTTTGCGCTAATATACGCGGTTAACTTAAGTCAGATTGAGATTGAGCTAACGGAAGACGTGGCGTTATCAAATTCGTTTGTTGTAACCTCTCAGTTGACGCGTATACGAGCGCTGGGGGTATCTGTTGCGATTGATGATTTTGGTAAGGGCTATTCGAATTTAGCGTATATGCGTAATATTGAACTTGATACTATAAAAGTCGATAAAACGTTTGTGATGGAATTAGCTGAAAATCCTATTAATCGTGCAGTAATAGAAGCCTCTAAATTGATCGCAACCGCAGCCAATTGCGAATTAGTCGCAGAGGGTATCGAAAATATTCACCAGCTACATGTGCTGCGTGAAATAGGTGTAGCTGAGGGGCAGGGCTTTCTATTTTCACGGGCAGTGCCATTGCAAGAATTTATCGGATTAACTCAACAAGACTTCATCGTAGGAGATTCCCATGCACGGTTAAGTCGTCTTGATAGTGCCTAGCCATTGGCATTCCAGATAACACTCTTCTTTGGACGCCAAAAAAATATTTTTTACACTGTAAACATCATTGTCGGCCAGTCAAAATTAAAGCGCAAAGGTAACGTATGCAAACTGTTAATACGCATAAACTCATTAGTCATTTACAACAGCAGGGACAGTTTTTAACGCTATCGCGTCGCTCTGGCGAATTAGTACAAAACCCTATTTCTTTCACACTTTATGAGCACACGCAGGTCAGTATTATCTCCCCTGGTATTATTTCATTTTCACCCAAAATAAAGAGTGACAAAGCCATTGTGCTATCGAGCGGGATCCACGGCAATGAGACAGCCCCTATTGAAATATGCGACCAATATGTCATAGATATTTTGACGGGTAAAATACGTGTTGCTCATCGGATATTGTTCATTTTTGGCAACTTGCCAGCAATGGATAGAGCCACACGCTTTGTAGATGAAAACCTAAATCGCTTGTTCAGTCATGCTCATGCAAGTGAGTCGGTCGATCAAAACAGCTACGAATGTGCTCGCGCGAAAGAAATAGAAGAGGCGGTCGCTGAGTTTTACGGATCAGGGCACGGTGAGGAGTCGCGCTATCATTACGATCTCCATACGGCTATCCGCCCATCGAAAAATGAAAAGTTTGCTGTGTATCCCTTTTTACATGGCGAGAAGCACGACAAAGAGCAAATTAGTTTCTTGCTTGCTTGCGGCATCGATACCTTTCTACTCTCTGGTAGCCCTACAACCACTTTCAGCTATTATTCCAGTCGTCAATTTGGGGCCCATGCCTTTACGGTGGAACTAGGGAAGGTACAAGCGTTCGGTCAAAATGATATGTCTCGTTTCACCCAGGTTAACGACACCTTGAAACGCTTTATTTGCGGTCAACCATTGAACCTGAAATCGTTTAATGATCAAGATGTGTTGATTTACCAAGTAAATCAGGTGATCAATAAGCATGCGGAAGACTTTGAGTTGGACTTTTCAGACGATTTACCGAACTTTAGTGACTTTCCCAAGGGCACCTTATTGGCGCATGAAACAGGCAATGAATACCGCGCTGAGTTTGACGGTGAAGCGGTTGTTTTCCCTAACGCAAACGTGGCAATTGGCCAGCGTGCGATTTTAACCGTAATCCCCACTACGCTCGATTGATAGGTGCACCTCAATAAGATTGTATTTGTTACAAATACGAACGTAATTTCAGTACGTTAATAGAAAAAATTTTGCTAACGTTCAATAGGCCAAATGGATTAACAAGGGACAATATAATGATTATGACTACTACCCCCAGTATTGAAGGCAAAAAAATCGAACGTTATTGCGGAATAGTTGTAGGGGAAGCTGTGATGGGGGCCAATGTGTTTCGCGATATATTCGCCGCCATTCGTGATGTTGTTGGTGGGCGCTCCGGTGCTTATGAAGATGAACTAACAAACGCTCGACAAATAGGATTTCGTGAGCTTGAAGCTGAGGCGCGCTCTATGGGCGCTAATGCTGTGGTAGGCATTGATATTGATTACGAAGTGGTAGGCAAGGGCGGTAGTATGTTGATGGTCAGCATCAGCGGCACGGCGGTAAGCTGCAGCGACCTTTAGTTCTGTGTTCTTAAGCAACTTGTGTTGGAAGTTGCTTAAGGCGCAATGTGATTGACGTACTTAGGCTATTATTTTTTACCCCAATTATCGTCTTCGTCATCAAAATTTTTATTATTGTCTTTCGTTGGTTTAGGCAGTTTCTCATTTGCACTTTGTTGTAATAGCAATATATTGCCAATGATAAAACCCAATACGACCACAATGATGGCAACGACTATCCAAATATTCATTTAACCTCCTGATGCTCACGATCTGATATTCCTTTGTTTAGTATGTACCTGTGATAGATCATCGGCAATCGATTTAACACCTCAGCTTTACCTTGGATATCCTGTTTATCGAGCAGTGCTTGAAGAGTTTGTAATGTCAGCAAGCTAAGCATGTTTTCAGCCACAGGACGGTAACTTAAATGCCAAGGCTCCACGGAGACCCCACCGGTAAAATTCTGATATGGCATGTAAAAATCAAAATCAGCCGCATGCATTACTAACCATTTATTCAGTGCTGAACAGGGACCACCCTCGCTGTATTCTTGCGGGATAAGTTGTAACGTTTGACCGGCTTGAGCCATGGCGTACTTGTCATATACATCGAGATCGGTGCCCCAATGATGACGGCTTGCCCCTGGCAATGCTGACCAAGTGAGTATGGCGTGTAGCTTTTGTTCAGAGGTCAGTGTGGTTGCATCTAATGGTTCACCGGTCTTGGAATACAGGGGGCGTAATCCCCGCCATTTATTGTCCCAAATCAATTTTTGCCGGGCAAAGTCGCGATAACCGCTGGCGATATTGATGTAAATGTTGTCTTTTGCTGCACTTCGCTGCATGGCGCTAAAGGCAGAGAAAGTGTTAACTTCAAGGCGATGGCCATCTTGTGCCTCACACAAATGTGAGGCATCAAGACCTAAGGCATGCTCAACATTTATCAAGCCAATAGCCTTTGCAAAATCCCTTCATATATTTTCGCAAGTTGTGCAAGATCGTTAATATTCACATTTTCATCAATTTTATGAATAGTTGCGTTGATGGGCCCCAATTCAATAACTTGCGCACCAGTTGGAGCGATAAAGCGCCCATCGGATGTGCCGCCGGCCGTAGAAAGTTCTGTTTCCCGGCCCGTTACGTCTTTTATGGCGCTTTGTGTGGCTTCAACTAATTTTCCAGAATCGGTCAAGAAAGGTTGCCCATTGAATGTCCAGTCGATGTGGTATTCGAAATCGTATTTATCGAGTATCGTCGTTACGCGCTCAATAAGTTGCTTGTCGGTGACTTCTGTTGAAAAGCGAAAGTTAAAACATGCCGATAAGTCACCAGGGATAACATTACCGGCGCCTGTGCCTGAATTGATGTTAGAGACTTGAAAGCTAGTAGGAGGGAAGGAGGCATTTCCACTGTCCCAATGGGTTTGCGCTAACTCAGCAAAAGCGGGTGCCGACAAGTGAATTGGATTTTTAGCTAAGTGAGGGTATGCAACGTGACCCTGCACGCCTTTCACTGTGATATCACCGGTGAGTGAACCCCGGCGACCATTTTTAACGACATCACCAATCAGCGTAGTACTGGAAGGCTCGCCAACGAGGCACCATGTCATTTTTTCATTGCGAGCTTCTAGGGTATCAATTACGCGAGTAGTGCCATTAATAAATGGACCCTCTTCGTCGCTGGTAATTAAAAATGCGATCGAACCTGAATGTTCAGGATGCTTGGTCACAAACGCTTTAGTGGCAACAAGCATCGCCGCTAGGCTGCCCTTCATGTCCGCAGCACCACGGCCGTACAACTGACCTTCATGCTGGGTGGCGGTAAAGGGTGGAAATGTCCACTTTTCAGCAGGGCCGCTGGGCACAACATCTGTGTGCCCAGCAAAACAAAATACGGGTCCGCCTGTGCCTTTTCGGGCCCACATGTTGGTTGTATCGTCAAACACCATAGATTCAATATCAAATCCTAACGGGGCCAGATACTCAGCCATTAATTGCTGACAACCGGCATCTTCAGGTGTGACTGACTGTCGATTGATTAATTCTTCTGTTAACGCAAGTACTTCACAACTCATTTGAATATCTCTAGGTATTGGGCGTCTTTAAATCCGACTACGTGATGATCTTGATGAATAAGTAATGGACGCTTTATCATGGCCGGTGCTTCATGCATTAACGCTAAAGCGGTTTCTCGATTTAGGTTCTCTTTCTGTTCGTCAGTCAATTGTCTAAACGTTGTACCGCGTTTGTTTAGTAGGGTTTCCCAGCCAACGATGGCTTCAACTTCTTCAAGCCATTTTAGCTCGATACCGTCTACTCTATAATCATGAAATGTGTATTCTATTTCGTTCGCAGTTAGCCATTTACGTGCTTTTTTTATCGTGTCACAGTTCTTGATACCGTACATTTTCGTCATGAAATTACTCGTTACCCGCATTAATTAACTAGCCGCTCACTATAGCGAGACTGTGCGGGTAGGGTAAAGAGGAAACAGACAATTGGCGTGAATTGATTAATAGCAAGCACCATTACACGTGCTTTCAGTGTATTTTTATATGCCGTAGAGAAAGCTGTTCACACAAATAATTCATAATATAAGTTTGGGCGAGCCTTTTAATTTTAGTTTTATACCACACATTAAAACGATGAACTTTTCAAAGCGCTTGTCCAATAGCATTTTAGCCAGTACTGCATTTGTATTGACTCTATGGTGTATAAAATCAGCTGAAATACTATTCTCGATTGATATGCACATGTTTGCAGTTTATCCCCAGACACTTAACGGAAGCCTTGGGATCATCACAGCGCCCCTCATTCACGGTTCGTTGGAACATATTTTTAGCAACAGCCTACCCTTGTTAGTGTTACTCACGGCGCTTTTTTATGGATACCCTAAAACACGCACTCGGGTGCTTATCAGCGTGTGGTTGCTGTCAGGAGTTGGTGTATGGTTCTTCGCGCGTGATGCTTATCATTTAGGCGCAAGCGGGGTGACCCACGGCATATTTTTTTATCTTTTAGTGGTTGGGATTTTACGTCGTGATAAATCGTCGGTCGCTATTATGATGATCGCATTTTTTATGTATGGCGGAATGACCATGAGCATCTTTCCCCGTGAGCCTGACATCTCGTTCGAATATCATTTATTTGGTGGATTAGCCGGTGCTTTTGCAGGACTACTTTGGCACAGATTAGACCCTAAACCTGCCGTGAAGCGTTATCCATGGGAGCACAGCACCGATGAAGAAGACCCTATCATCAAAGATGAATGGCGTGTTGCGGTTAATTCAAGTGATCCAAGTGAAAAACTCAGTAATTTAAAAAATGATGACTTGAACACTGCTTTAGATAAAGGTGGAGAAAAGGTAGAAAAGAGCACTTCATCTCATTTAATAATTATGGCGCGTAAAGATTAACTCTTCGCTTATTAAGGGATTCCACGGTTACGCGTAGCTATTGACACTCTTTTTTGAGCATCAAGTTAACGCAAATGACATTCCAATCAATCAGCTAAATAGTTAGTTACTCATTGTTTTAATTCGTGGTCCTTTCTTGAAGCACGTAAGATAAAAATTTGTGCATATGCCAAGTAACCCCAAACAAGTGAGATCAAAAGATATGGAATTTAACTACTATTTTCGCGTCCGTTACGGTGAGTGTGATGCACAAAGCGTAGTATTTAATGCACGCTACGCAGACTATGTTGACATCACAATGACCGAATTTTTTCGAGCATTTTATGGTGGTTTCGACAATCTATTAAGCCAAGGGTACGAAACCCAAGTGGTAAACCTCAATATTAGTTGGCAATCTTCAGCGCGCTTTGATGACGTTATTGCAGCCTCTGTGAGTGTCATGAAGGTCGGGAATACGTCTTTTACCTGCGAAGTAAACCTAGTGCATCAAAGTAGTGGTAGAGCAATCGCCAATGCACAAATTACCTATGTTTGCGTTGATGCGACTACGTTTATCAAAAAGGCTGTTCCGCAAAGCTTACGCAGTGGGCTATTACAGCAAAAACAATTGCCTGCTATTAACCACGCAGGTGAGATTCAAGGAGCGTAGTTTCGCTCTTTTTCTTCTAGATTATACTTTAGTAGCATACTCAGTTAGTCGATATACTTTTATAGTGTTACTACATCAGTTGCTGCGAAGCACAAGCATAAGAGGCTGGTAAGTTCTTGGTTAGGTTAATATTTAAACCCAGAACAATGAATGCGCTATGGCGTGACAACAATAAATAACCTAAAAATAATAATCATAATAAAGGGTTTGTAATGGTGCCTCAGAATAGGAAAAGTGACACTGCGTTGTTTGACGCTTTGCGCATTCGATCAAGTTTAACCGTGGAGCGTTTGTCCGCTTTAGTCAATCAACCCAATATTAATCTTAAGGCATTGAATCAATGCCTTTCCCCTCTTGAAAAACAACTTCCTGCGATTATTGATGAGATCTATGCGTCACACCCAGAGATGGCAGATGTGGCCTTGCAGACTGATGAGTTCAATCTCTCTACAGATTTGCGATATCTTCTTAAGGCCTATATCAAGGAGTTATTGGTCAATAATGAGTATGACGAGCAGTACATCAGTAACCGTATCGCGTTAATTGTACATTACAAAAATATTGGTGTACCAGCGTTAACCTTCATTCAGTTTATCGATACTTTGCGCCATGTATTACTCCAACATATTGAGAAGATACCGGCTTTGAGTTCTATAAAAGAGCCAATTAGCTTGGCCATGCGCCAATTACTGCAGTTCGACCTTGAGTTGTGTGTTGACATTAACGTGGCACATTTACACGCTGATATCGAGGAACTGCGAAAAGAACACAACGAATTACGCAAAAATATTGAAGCTAGAATTGCCCAGCGCACAAAAGATTTGATGGAGCAGGTGCGATTGGACCCGCTGACTAAAATATATAACATCAGTGCGATGCAAGAAATGCTTGATAAAGAGCTCGCATTAGCGAAGCGTCGGCACACAAAGTTGTCGTTAGTGTATTTTGATGTTGACCACTTTAAGCGTATAAATGACACCGAAGGGCACTTAAAAGGAGATGAAGTGCTTAAAGAAATAGGTCAAACACTGCGCCAGTGCGTGCGTCAAACGGACATAGCATGCCGTTACGGTGGTGATGAGTTTTGTGTCGTGTTACTGGAGTGTAATGCACTTGAAGCGCAGAAAGTATGTGAAAAACTGATCGCTACTTTTCAATCCCGTTACCCGACTTATTCGTTTAGTATGGGGATCGCTGAAACAGGAGCATCGGAATTTGTCAGTGTTAAACAGTTGATCCATTTAGCGGACCAGAAAATGTATCTTGCTAAAAAACAAGCGGGTTACAAAATAGTACTTTGAGTTAACATTAAACAGAGCCAAGAACAATGCTTATTCGGTCCTTGGTTAGGTACATGACTCCCCAAGTCCGTGCATTATCATCTAACCCCCTCTTGTATTAACGTTGCAAAACTAACGTTTCAGAATCCTGCATCAGTACCTGTTGTTATCTGAATACGTATGCAAGCACTTGTTTAGATATTGTTACAAAGGATAATCTAACTCATCATATAATTGACGTGCTTGTTTACATACCTCACTACGCCAAATTCGTGGCTACCTGATGTTAATGTACAAGATGCTACAGCAATCAATTTCATCGGTAGCTGTAGCTAATGTAAGCACTTTGTCGATACACAATAATAAATAAGAGACCCCTTCATGCAGCAAACTAAACCACAATTAAGCTTTTGGCAGATTTGGAACATGTGCTTTGGCTTCCTCGGTATTCAATTTGGTTTTGCCTTGCAAAATTCTAATGTCAGTCGAATATTTGAGTCCCTTGGTGCTGATTACAGTAATTTGGCGGTCTTGTGGGTAGCCGCGCCTATTACTGGCTTAGTGGTTCAGCCGATTATTGGCTATTTGAGTGACAATACTTGGAATCGTTTAGGCAGAAGACGACCGTATTTTCTTTGGGGCGCTATTGCCGCAAGTGGTGCGTTGTTCATAATGCCAAATTCACCTACTTTGTGGTTTGCTGCAGGTATGCTGTGGATCATGGACGCCTCAATTAATGTTTCAATGGAACCGTTTCGTGCGTTCGTGGGTGATATGTTGCCCCCTAAACAACGTGCTAGCGGCTATGCCATGCAAACCTTCTTTATTGGTGTTGGTGCGGTGGTGGCGTCTGCTTTGCCTTGGATGATGACGAACTGGTTTGATGTTTCGAATATTGCTGCACCTGGCACCGTTGCCGATTCTGTTAAATTCTCGTTTTATGCTGGCGGCAGTATCTTCCTGTTTGCGGTTCTATGGACGGTCATTTCAACAAAAGAGTACTCCCCGGAGCAATTAGCTGCGTTTGATGCTGCTCAAGCGGAGAAAGACAAACAATCTCTCACTATTACGCACACTAGAACAGCAGGGCAGTACGTTAAAGGAGGCAGTTTTTTTTGCGTTATTGGGCTAGCCTTACTTGTACTGATTTACCTCAACATCGACCAACTTGATAAAAATTTATATATTTTGGCCGGCGGGCTGATTGTTTTTGGCATCTGTCAGTTAGTTGGGGCCTCTATGGTGCACCAAAAACGCACCAAAAATGGTTTCGCGCAAGTCCTTGGCGATCTATTTGCTATGCCCCAAGCCATGCGTCAGTTGGCAGTAGTGCAGTTTTTCTCATGGTTTCCTTTGTTCGCGATGTGGATTTATACCAATTCAGCCGTCACATCTCACCATTATGCCAGTCGAGATACCAGCTCAATTGCGTACAATGAAGGTGCCGATTGGGTGTCAATCCTGATGGCGACCTATAATGCCGTGTCTATTTTCGCTGCCATCGTCATTCCTTTTGTCGTTCGTAAACTCAATTTGCAATATGCACATTTAATCAATCTATCGTTGGGGGGGATTGGCTTTATTTCCTTTTGGTTTATTCGCGACCCAGCTTGGCTTGTCTTAGCAATGGTCGGTGTCGGATTTGCTTGGGCGTCGATTCTTTCAGTACCTTACGCCATCTTAGCCAACGTGTTACCCAGCAACAAAATTGGTGTATACATGGGAATTTTTAATTTCTTTATTGTTATTCCTCAAATCCTTGCTGCCAGTATCTTAGGTTTTTTGATCACTAAGGTGTTCGATAATCAGCCTATATTCGCGCTTGTGATAGGCGGTTGTAGCATGTTGATAGCGGGCGTGATGACGTTACGTGTGAAAATTCCTCAATAAGCAATACGAGACCATTTTATTTATGAAAATTTTAAGTCCGTCTTCATCCAATACTGCGCAATATTGCATGCGTACACTTACCATATCAGTTGTGCTTGCTATGGCTGGTTGTGCTCCTACCAATAACAGTCAGGTCACAGAGTCAGCTAACAGCACAACACAGCAGTTTTATGGCACCGATAATCCGTTTGTAAAAGAAGCGGTGTACTTTGTTATGACAGACAGATTTGTTGATGGCGATAAGGCAAATAACTACCCTGAACAAGGTGGTAATCTGCCTAGTTTCAATTTGCCCTTATACGGTGAAAACGGTGAAACAGCTAATGTGGGTTATTTGGGGGGGGACTTACGCGGTGTGCTTGATAACGGACGATATATCAGCGATATGGGGTTTACCGCAGTTTGGTTAACGCCTGTAGTGGATAACCCTGACCAGCAATTTTCAGGCGGCGAAGCCATAGGCTTCGAAGGCGCATTTAAGGACGGTGGTAAATCCGCTTACCACGGCTATTGGGCCTCAAATTTTTATAAAATCGACGAACATTATCCTTCTAGCGATCTTGATTATAAAAAATACACCAGCATTATGCGTGAACAACACGGTTTGAAAACGGTGTTTGATGTGGTCGCCAATCATGGCTCACCTTCTTTTACCATGCCGGTTGAGCAGGAAAAATTTGGTAAACTGTATGATGAAAACGATCAGCTTGTGGCGGATCATCACAACGTACTGCCTGAGAAGCTCGACCCAAATAATCCTTTGCATCAGTTTTATCACACCGAACCGGATATTATGCAGCTATCTAACCTGAATGAAGATAATGCACAATTACGCGACTACTTAATCAACGCCTATTTATATTGGATAGAGCAGGGGGCAGATGCATTTAGGATCGACACCATAAAACACGTGCCACATCACTTTTGGCAGGAAATGGCTGCGCGGGTTAGGGCATTGCACCCTGATTTTTTTATGTTTGCTGAAAGTTATGATTACAATGCCAACTTTATAGCTCAACATACCTTGCCTAAAAACGGCGGGATAAGTGTTTTAGACTTTCCGGGCCAAAAAGCCATTACAGATGTTTTTGAATCATCAAGTAGTGATTTTTCCGACTTGTTGCCTTATCTGCATTTGACTCATGGGCCCTATGCGAATCCCTACGAGTTAACCACATTTTACGACAATCACGATATGCCTAGAATGAACGGCAGCGATACGGGTTTTATTGACGCGAATAATTGGTTGTTTACCAGTCGCGGGATCCCAGTCGTTTATCAAGGGTCTGAAATTGGTTTTATGCGTGGTAAGGCGGAGCATCAAGGTAACCGTAATTACCTTGGCCAAGCCAACATTGATTTAGCCAAAACCCATCCAATCCACAATGCCCTCACTGGAATTGCTAATGTGCGCAAAAGCACGCCTGCGCTACAAAATGGTTTGCAGGTCAACCTTGAGTTCAAAGACGATTTCGCAGCGTTTTATCGGGTTATACAAAAAGGTGATATCGCTCAAACGGCGCTTATATTGTTGAACAAGAGCGATGAGACACATCTTTTTACTATTTCTAAGTATTTGGATGCAGGCACCTGGACTGAAATGCGCTTTAAGCAAGGTACGCAAGTTATCGAGCAAGGAGAATCGTTAGTCGCTGAGGTACCAGGTCACAGTGTTCATGTGTGGGTCAGAGACGCAAAAGTCATGAACGAGTCCCTTAACGCCGAATTAACGCGATTAATGGCGTTTAAATGATCCGTATTAGCAGCCATTTCAACGGCGCTGGCAACTATGGTTTGCTAGGCGCCGCTTGACTGGCGAATAACTAAGTCAACGGGCATTAAGTAATGCTCAACTTTTTCACCTTCGATTAATTTAAGTAAGCTGTCGACTAATATCTCGCCCGCTAAAATGGTGTCTTGCTTGACGGTAGTCAAGGCAGGTGTCGCAAAACCGGCCACAGGGACATTGTCAAAACCTACGACGGCGATTTGGTGAGGGATAGGTATATTGCTATCTCTTAATGCCCTTAACACCCCAATCGCAATAAGATCGCTAGCACATACAATCGCGTCGATATCAGGATGCTGTTTGAGTAGTGCAAGTGTCGCACTGTACCCTGAATCTTCAGTCGAAATAGCGTCTTGTTGCACTGCGCTTTGAGCAACGTCTGCCAGTGTCAGCGCCTTGTGATAACCTTGGTAGCGCGCAAAAAATTCAGGGGCGCGGGTGTCTGCTCCGCCGATAAACGCGAATTGATGACGACCCAAGCCGAGCAAATGTTGAGTCACATCAAAGCCACCTTGAAAATTATCACAACCAATGGACACACCGGGGTGTTCATCGTCTAATGCTCCCCAGCGTACAAAGTGTGTGTTTTGTGCCTCTAATTGGCTCAGCTTCGTGCGGTATTCGGTGTAGTCACCGTAGCCTAGTAAGATGATGCCATCAGCTTTATTAGAATCTTCATATTCCGCATGCCAATCATCACTAAGATTTTGAAATGAAATAAGTAAATCATAACCAGCTTTTGCCGATGCGCGTGTGATGCTGCCAAGCATAGATAAAAAAAATGGGTTTATCAGCGAGTTATCAGAGGTTGGGTCTTCAAACAATAAAAGCGCTAGGGTTTTACTGTGTTGGCGCCTCAAGTTACTGGCATTTTTATCGACTTTATAATTAAGCTCTAGGGCTATAGCTTGCACTTTTTCACGGGTTTCTTTATTGACCAATGGACTATCACGAAGAGCACGGGAAACGGTCGACTGCGATACACCAGCTTGATGAGCGATATCAAACGATGTTGCTTTTGCTTTCATTACTTCAAACCTTATTCTACAAAATTAGTACGATAGACCCTTTGTTATTAAGGTTTATACACTAGCCTGCCATTGAAATCCCTCATTTTATCAAAAGATGTTACGTTTGCCTCAATTAAAGCTACGGAAACTTAAGTAACTGATTTGCAGTATTTAAAAAGCCCAAAGGTCGAAAGTGATCAGACGGATAGATCGTTAAAATTGGCAATAAAAGGACTTTTCGGGGGCTGAATACTGGTATAATATCCGCTGTTTTCTACGTATAAGTGTTAGGGGTAAGTATTAATGGCCGAGACCGAGAGTCGTCCGACCAATTTCATTCGTCAAATCATCGATAAAGATCTGCAATCAGGTTTGCATAAGCAGATTCATACGCGTTTTCCACCTGAGCCAAATGGTTATTTGCATATAGGTCATGCTAAGTCTATCTGCTTAAACTTTGGCATTGCGCAGGATTACCAAGGTCAGTGCAACTTACGGTTTGATGACACCAACCCTGATAAAGAAGACATTGATTACGTTAATGCGATTAAAAATGACGTAACCTGGCTAGGTTTTGAATGGCAGGGCGAAGCACGATACTCGTCTAACTATTTTGATCAACTGCACGCCTATGCCGTTGAGCTAATAGAGAAAGGCTTAGCCTATGTGGACTTTTCGAACCAAGAACAAGTACGAGAAATGCGTGGTACTTTGACAACTCCAGGTACCAATAGCCCTTATCGTGATACGTCAATCGAGGAAAATATTGCTCAGTTTGCGAAAATGCGCAACGGAGAATATAAAGAAGGCGAGTGTTTGCTGCGGGCTAAAATCGATATGTCATCGCCGTTCATGTGTATGCGCGACCCAGCGTTGTAT
The DNA here is from genome assembly GCF_056173245.1 of Paraglaciecola sp. QJM3NY_14. NCBI lineage: Bacteria > Pseudomonadati > Pseudomonadota > Gammaproteobacteria > Alteromonadales > Alteromonadaceae > Paraglaciecola > Paraglaciecola sp. QJM3NY_14. Next base: position 2,608,575 of record NZ_CM149664.1, on the reverse strand, counting down.
CGCGTTAAGTTTGCGCATCACCATCAGACTGGCGATAAGTGGTGCATATATCCTATGTACGATTTTACCCATTGTATTTCTGATGCGATTGAAGGCATAACCCATTCATTGTGCACGTTGGAATTTCAAGACAACCGTCGATTGTATGACTGGGTGTTAGAAAACGTCACTATTGATGTGGTACCGCGCCAATATGAATTTTCTCGGCTCAACCTTGAATACACAGTGCTTAGTAAGCGCAAGCTCATCCAATTAGTGGATGAAGAATTTGTGAGTGGTTGGGATGACCCGCGTATGCCTACCATTGCGGGTCTTCGTCGCCGAGGCTTTACTGCTGCTTCGATTCGTGAATTTTGTAAACGTATTGGCGTGACCAAAATGGATAACATGGTTGAAATGAGCATGTTAGAGGCGCCTCTGCGGGACGAACTGAATGAAAATGCTCCGCGCGCTATGGCCGTGCTCGAGCCAGTTAAAATAGTGATAGAAAACTATCCACAAGATGGTGTTGAATTACTTGCGGCGCCCAATCATCCCAACCGCCCTGAATTGGGCAGTCGTGAAGTGCCCTTCGCACGGGAAATTTATATTGAAGCTGAAGACTTCAGAGAAGAAGCCAATAAGAAATTTAAACGCTTGGTACTAGGTAAAGAAGTGCGTTTACGTAATGCCTATGTCATCAAAGCGCAGCGTGTTGAAAAAGACGAGCAGGGGAACGTGACCACCATATTTTGTGAATACGATGGTGACACGTTAGGAAAAGATCCTGCAGATGGCCGCAAAGTAAAAGGGGTTATCCACTGGGTGTCAGCTGCTCATGCGGTTGCCGCTGAAATTCGCCTGTATGACAGTCTTTTTACTGTGCCTAACCCAGCAGCCGAAGACGATTTTGTGGCGTGTATTAATCCTGAATCATTAACAGTCAAACAAGGTTGGGTTGAACCCAGCCTGGCCAAAGTTGATATTGATGAAGCAAATATTCAAGCATTTCAGTTTGAGCGTACTGGTTATTTTTGTTTCGATAAAGACAGTACAACAAGTAAGTTGGTCTTTAATCGCACCGTCGGTTTGCGAGACACATGGGCTAAAATAGGGGACTAATTAGCCAAGCCAGACGCTTTTATCCGAGCGAAATAGAAAAGCCCCTGTTAATGATGATTAACAGGGGCTTTCTTTATGATTGCTGAGATAGTTCGAGGACAATAAAGTTAGCTATTTAGGCTGCGCATGAAAGGTTTGACCTGTCTCGTGCCTGCTTTCGTCACTCATTAAATACAAGTACAGTGGCATGATGTCCGCCGGCGTTTTCAAGGTTTCAGGATCTTCACCAGGAAAGGCCTGAGCACGCATATTGGTGCGTGTTCCACCGGGATTAATGCAATTGGCGCGTATTGATGTGTTCTCATTTTCATCCGCAATGACTTCCATCATCCCTTGGGTCGCAAATTTAGAAATTGCATAGCTGCCCCAGTAAGCACGGCCTTTGAGCCCCACACTTGAGGTGGTAAAAACAATCGAAGCTTTGTCTGATTTTTTTAAAACTGGGATTAGAGCTTGTGTCATAAAAAATTGGCTATTCACATTCACCTGCATGACTTTATTCCAGTCTTCTTCGCTTATCTGCTGCAAAGGCTCTAAATGCCCTAGCAGGCTAGCATTATGTAATACGCCGTCTAGGCTAGGAAACTGAGCATCAATGGTGTTAGCCATATCGCGATAATGTTGCGCCGTTGCACCCTGTAAGTCCAAAGGAATAATAGCCGGCTCAGGGCCTCCATTATCGACTATTTTATCGTATACCGCTTCGAGCTTACTCACTGTTCTGCCCAACAGAATAACGGTAGCGCCGTACTTTGCGAATTGTAGGGCTGCTTCTTTACCTATGCCGTCGCCAGCACCCGTAACGAGAATGGTTTTTGAGGCTAATAAACCAGATATTGGTTGAAAATCGAGCATATATGTCTAATTCAAGTAAATTTTGCTGATTTTATCATTTAGATGTGAAAATATCCTACCGAATTAGTCTTGGAAGACGAGATTGTTTTACGTTACAAGTGATTAACAAACCTTTGCAAATCAATATCAAACTACATAAGATGGGTCAGGGAGTAACTGGTCTAACGTGTTATTTATACTGATAATAAATGTGCATAGGTCTAATTGATTCCGAGAACATGCAAAGCCAATTGAATAATAAAGAGGTAGGGAAATACAATGAATAAACTTTTGCTTAGTGCGAGTATCGCAGCTGTGCTGGGACTTACAGGCTGTAATGGAGACTCCGTAGCAGATATAGAGACCAATACCCCCGTCGAAAAACCATTCGCTCGGGTAGTATTTGACCCTGCAAACAGCGATCTTAATTTGCCCAACGATTTGTTAATGTTACCAAGTGGTAACTTTTTCGACTTTACATTAAATACCGAAGGCGATGCCGTATTTGATGGCGGCAACCCAGAACACGCACTAAGCGCGCTAGATGGATGGTCAACACAAAATCCATTTTCAATCAGAGTAACCCTACCTACTGGACTTGATATTGACGCAAGCAGTGTAAATGGCGCGTCCATCAAGCTATTTAAAGCCACCCAAGCCCTAGAAGGCACCTCGGCAACGTGTCAGGCCATAGCCGCAGTAGCCGCAGCACCAGGTGTACCCTGTGAACTAGGTGAAGAACTAGTGTATGGGGTCGACTTTGTCGCTTCCTACACCAATGAAGGTTCAGGCTCAATTGCCGTTATACCTCTTAAGCCGTTGGCATCTAGCCAAGGCCATATGTTGGTGGTAACTGATGCTTTGCTTGATACCGATGGAAAGAGCGTTAAAGGCTCAAGTTCGTGGGAGCTCGCACGTCAAGATATTAATACCTTACCCCTTGCCACCGAAGAGCAGCTGCAATTACAAACATTAGTTAATAGTTTGGTGGATGTGGTGATCCCCTCTGGTATAGAGCGTGAAACGATTTCTTATGCAGCATATTTTTCTACGGTCTCTGCTGGCACCGTGATGGATTCTGTTAAAAAACTGCAAATTGCCGGTTATGCCACTGCGTTTGGCGCGACGATGGCAGCGACAGGCGGTAACGTTGCAACGGCAGCAACCGTTGCTCGAGACTACTTACCTCAACTAAATGTATCGGCTGAGGGTATTACAAAAGCATTTGACGTCTTGGCTCCAGCATTGCTATCTGAAGCCGAGTTAGCACAACTAACGGCTGTGGGTTTAAATACCTGTGCCGGCCTTGTAACGAATATCATGGACACCAGCTCTGCTTTAAACGAGGTGGCTACGCAAACGTTTGAAACAGCCGGTCCTTTCTGTGCAGCTACTCGCATCGAAGGTGAGGTAAAATTACCTTATTATTTGAGCACCACCAATCCGTTAGGCGACTGGTGGCGCGCAATGTGTACCAGTGGCGCTACGATGCAACTAATGGGCGCTGAAACAGTGGGCTCATTAATCCAAGCTGGGGCTGTCGGGCCAAATGATGAGCTGTGCCAAGTCGCATCTCAAGGGCAGTTGCGGGATTTAGATTTATCGTCTTTAGGTATCGACGACCCACGCAATTTGACCAAGTTTAATCCTTTGCCTATGGCGCAGGGAACGAATGATGATGACGAGTCAACACCATTCAACGAAGCGGGTACTGAAACGTTAGGCGTGCAGTTTACCGTACCTGATGAGTCAGTGATTGCCATGCTATCGGCGGCAACGGGGGGCGCAATTGATGTACCGACGAAACCTGAAGCTGGCTGGCCAGTCATTATCGTTCAGCACGGTATTACTGGTCAAAAAGAAAATGCGTTGGTCGTCGCAGCCGCGTTCTCTCTTGCGGGCTTTGCAACGGTAGCTATTGATCACCCATTACACGGAGCTCGCGGTTTTACCTTAGCCGATGGAACGAACGTAAATGCGTCTACCAATTCGCCTACGGATTACATGAACCTTGCAAGTTTAATTACTGCTCGTGATAATTTACGTCAAAGCGCGACTGATACCCTAGGTTTGCGCCTGGCGTTGAATGCCATAAATGATGCTTCAGGGATAGTGGATGTTGATACATCTAAAGTTCATTTCATCTCTCAAAGCTTAGGCTCTATCTCTGGTATGAACACACTCGCTAACGCTAATACGCCGTTCGAGGGGGATTTTGCTCCCTTTAGCGATATGTATAATGTAGACACCGCCGTGTTAAACGTGCCATCAGGCGGCGTGGCAAATTTCTTATTTGAGTCACCTGACTTTGGGCCACTGATTAAAGGCTCTTTATTAGCCGCTTCATCAGAAGACTTTGCCGCCTTTTTAGGCCAATATGCGGCGGCCAACGGACTTACCGCAGAAGCGGCTATTCGCCCTGCCTTTACCGCATTTTATGGTGCATTAGAAGATGCACCTAAAGCAGAGATTGATGCTACTTTCAGTCAGTTTGTATTCGCGGCGCAGACAATATTAGATGCAGGTGACCCCATTAATTATGCTCAACAAATGGCGGGCAATACACCAACGCTAATGCAACTTGTTGTCGGTGGTGGAGTGAATGATGATGGCACAACGGCGTTGACAGATCAGGTTAACCCTGTTGTTACCTCATTGCCATTATCCGGCGGTATTCCCTTATCTAAAGTGATGGGCTTAGAGCAAGTGTCGGCCACAAAACAGAGTGATACTACGCAAAATGGCGTTGTGTATTTCTCGGCTGGGGCGCACCAATCTTTGTTTGTGCCAACCCCGAGTGTTGCTGCAACGGTAGAGATGCAGAATCAAGCAGCCAAATACTTCGATTCAGAAGGAAAAGATATTGTTATTTCAGATGAGTCTGTTGTGGCGAACTAAATTTCCCCTGAAAGACAAAAGCTAGGCCTCGCCTAGCTTTTTTTTTGCGATTTAGTCCCAATATCGCTTAAGTCAGTTATTAAGGAGTAAACAGAATTGGAATTTTTGTACGAATACGGCTTATTTATAGCCAAAGCAGTGACCATAGTAATCGCTATATTGTTAGTCGTTGGAGGCGTAGTAGGGTTGATCAGTAAACAGAAGCAACCCAAGGGAAACCTTGAAATTGACTCAATTTCAGAGCGCTTAGATGACATTAAAGACAATGTTAATCATCTCATTTGCAGCAAAGACGAGTTAAAGAAGAAAAACAAAGAGCAGAAAAAAGCGGACAAAGCCGCTAAAAAAGAGGCAAAAAACAAAGGCGACAATGATGAAAAGGGTAATCTTTATGTGATTGACTTTAACGGCTCGATGGATGCCCATGAAGTCGATAACTTAAGGGAAGAAGTAACCGCCATCATTTGCATTGCGAAGCCTAAAGATGAAGTGCTCGTTCGACTTGAAAGCGGTGGCGGGGTTGTGCATGGCTATGGTCTTGCAGCATCGCAATTACAACGCCTAAAAGACAAAGATATACCGTTAACTGTTGCTGTTGATAAAGTGGCGGCAAGTGGTGGTTATATGATGGCCTGTGTTGCAGATAACGTATTAGCCGCAAAATTCGCCATTATTGGCTCTATTGGGGTTATTGCCCAAATTCCTAACTTTAATAAATTATTAAAGAAAAACGATATTGAGTTTGAGCAACACACAGCCGGGCAATTCAAACGTACGTTGACCATGTTTGGCGAAAACAGTGATGAAGGACGTGAAAAATTCCGTGATGAATTAGAAGACGTGCATCAAATGTTCAAAGGCTTTGTGCAAGAGCACAGACCTGCGCTGGCGATTGATACTGTCGCTACGGGTGAATATTGGTACGGCAGTAAAGCGTTAGATCTTGGATTGGTTGATACCATACAAACATCTGATGACTTTTTGCTTGACGCGAACAACGTTAAGAAAATTTATTCAGTGAAATATTCGGTCAAAAAGAATCTAGCTGAAAAATTTGGCATATCAGTCACCAAAGGCGTGGTGCAATCGTTGATTAAGGTATTGAGTAAGACCCAAGTTATTGCCAAATAGGCAATTAGACTTATGATTAATTTTTGCTTAAAAATACCGGTTTAATGCCGGTATTTTTTTGTTTAAGAAAAATCATTGTGCAATTTTTATCTATAGAATATATCGCAAAAATCAAAAAAATCTGCTTGATTGCGCTGTGAAATAAAATTTTAGAGTGTAAATCACTGTTAGTGACGACTAACACTATTGGACCATTTAATCTGTTTGTAAGTTCAACTTTTTATCGTTATAAATAATATGTAATTCAATGCAAACCGGACAGTTTCTACTGAGTTATTAACCGTGCAGCGCCTATCAGTTCACACTGAAAAATAATAATAAAACAGGGGCGTGCATAATTAAAAAAACAAATAAAGTTGGAAATAAAATGAACACGTCATTAAACAAATTAACGAAAAGTATTCGCTACGTTATTGCTACATCGACAGCTGTTGCGGTTACCGCAATAAGCCCTGTCTATGCTCAACAAGTAAAAGACGATAGTGCGGAGGTAGAAAAAATTGCGGTGGTAGGGAGCCGCTCAGCACCACGTTCAGTTGCAGATTCTCCAGTGCCTATCGATATCATCGGCGGCGATGAGCTCGGTAAGTCAGCCTCTACTGACATGCTTGATATGTTAGTAAGTACGGTTCCGTCGTTTACTGCTCGCGCACAGCCTATTTCTGATGCCGCAACCCTTATTCGTCCTGTTAACCTACGTGGTTTGTCTTCAGACAGTACTCTCGTATTAGTTAACGGTAAGCGGCGCCATCGTGCGTCTGTTATTGCATTCCAAGGTGGTGGCATTAATGATGGAGCTCAAGGCCCAGATATTTCAGTTATCCCTAGTTCAGCGTTAAAACAGGTCGAAGTACTACGCGACGGCGCAGCTGCTCAATATGGCTCTGATGCGATAGCAGGTGTAATGAACTTTGTTTTAAAAGATGACGCTGACGGCGGCTCTCTATCGGTTAAACGCGGTGAGTACTACGAAGGTGACGGCGCAACAACCACTGTAGAAGGTAATGTTGGTTTACCGTTCACTAAAGATGGTTACGCTAACCTGAGTTTTCAGCTTAAAAACGCCGACGCAACCAGTCGCAGTGTACAGCGCCCCGATGCGGCTAATCTAATTGCTCAAGGTAATACTGCTGTTGGTGATCCTGCACAAATTTGGGGTAACCCTGAGATCAACGACGACATCAGCCTCTTTGGTAACGTAGGGCTTGATCTTGGCGATGACAAGAAATTCTACATGTTCGGTAACTATTCTGAGCGTGATATTGTCGGCGGCTTTTACTACCGAAACCCCCACAACCGTGGTCAAGTCTATTCAAATGATGAAGGCGAAACGCTATTAGTAGGCGATGTGGCTGAGGCCGCAGGGGCAGAACGCACTTGTGCAACAGTTGCTATTCCTAAAGTGACGCTAGCTGACGGAACGGTTGTTGACGGAAATGTGTTAGATACCGCTGCCTATCAACAGATGGCTGCCGATCCTAATTGCTTCTCAATGAATCAAATTTTCCCTGGTGGTTATACACCCGCGTTCGGCGGAAACATCACTGATACCTCTTTGGTTATTGGTGTTGAAGGCGAATTGAAAAGTGGTTTCTTATCTGGCGCGTTCTTCGATTTGAGTGGTTCTGTTGGTCGCAGTGAATCATCGTTTAACTTAACAAATACCCTTAATCCTTCGCTAGGTCTTGATACCCCAACTGAGTTCGATACGGGTAAATATATCCAGTTGGAGAAAATGTTCAATTTAGATTTATCTAAGCAAATTGACGTTGACAGCATTGATTCACTTAACTTAGCAGGTGGTCTTGAATGGCGTGAAGAGTCATTTGAAATTGTTGCGGGTGAAGAGGCCTCTTGGAAAGCTGGTGATTATGCATCACAAGGGTTCAACATTGGCTCTCATGGTTTTAAAGGGTTCGGCCCTGAAGCACAAGGCACTAATACTCGTCGCAGTGTAGCGGCCTATATTGACGTAGAAGCGTATATTACCGAAGACTTATTGCTCGGTGCTGCGGTTCGTTACGAGGACTTTACGACCTTTGGCGATACCACTAACTATAAGTTGACGGCCCAGTATTCCGTCACTGATGAGCTTTCTTTGCGTGCATCAACCAGCACTGGGTTTAGAGCTCCTACTGTAGGGCAAGCGAATGTGGTTAATACACAAACGTCTATCGTTGGTGGTGATTTGATTCAAAGCTTCTTGGCGCCACCGACTGATACATTGTCAGCATTTTACGGCGGTAAAGAGTTGTCTCCTGAAGACTCTCAAAGTTACGCAATTGGTGCGGTTTATCAAAGTGGGGACTTCTTCATGAGTGCTGACTTATACAGCATTACCGTTGAAGATCGTATAGCCCAGTCTAGTAAAATTGACGTAAATCCAGATGACTACGAAGAACTAAGAACACTAGGTGTTCAAAATCCTGAGCTTATTTCTGCTGTTACGTATTTCGCTAATGACTTTGATACTAAAACCCAAGGTTTGGATTTAGTGGCTAACTACACGCATCCAATCTTCGAATCTGGTGATACCAAGTTCTCGTTAGCGTACAACTGGAATGAAACTGAAGTCGAAAAATTCAATCCTGATACAACGAGCGTAGGCAAAGTAAAATTACTTGAAGAAGGAATTCCTCACCATAGAGCGACATTCACTGTATCGCAAAGCTGGGATACAGTTAGTGCCTTTATTCGCGTTAATTATTTTGGAGAGTACTTCGCCGTTCACGCTGATGATGCTGAACCAGGTGGCTGGAATGAGGACGCCGGCAGCAGCGCAACGGTTGACGCAGAAGTAAGCTACTTTGTAACCGACCAAATTACCTTATCAGCAGGTGCTAGCAACTTGTTCGATAATGATGCTCAGGAGCTTCCAGCTAGCTCGTTTGCGGCAGTAGGTGGTCAATATTATGAAAGTGGACCTTTCGATTACAATGGCGGTTTCTACTACGTAAAAGCAAAGTATAACTTCTAAACATACAGTAGCTTATAAAAAGCCTTGTTACGATAATCCGTAACAAGGTTTTTTTTTGCATTTTTTACGAGCATATTTCACTCAAATCGTTTTTATGATGTGATGGAAAATATAGTAGGTACTATACGATAATAGAATTCTGCTATTTGAAGTGATCGTGTTTTGATCAAGTTTCGTATGTCCGTTAGAGAAATCGTTTAATTTGGATTAGAAAGGGACGGACGTGAGTGCACTAGTTTGGTTAAGAACTGATTTAAGAAGTAAGTGGAATAGCGCGATAGATTATGCAGTTGATAATCACGATAATGTGACGGCGGTTTACTTTACCACCAAGGAGCAATGGGACACTTATAATCTGTCCAGCCACAAGGTAGCCCTCATATATCAGCGTTTAGTAAATCTGCATAAAGAGTTGGCCGAACGTAACATAGAATTGCAGGTTATTGAGGGGAGTCTTTACCAAGCGATCCCCGATCGCCTCAAGGATATTTGCACCAAAAATGGCGTCACTCATGTTTATTGCAACGCTGAATATGAATGGGATGAACGCCAGCGTGACTTGGCTGTTAAGAATATTCTTAAAAAGATTGATATCCCCCTCGCCATGTTTCACGACACTTGTTTAGTGAAACCCACTGAAATAATGAACCTTAAAAATGAGCCGTATAAAGTTTTCACGCCCTATTTTAAGCGTTGGTTAGACACGACCTTACAGCAATTACCCGGTGTACCAGATAATCATAAAGCCAGTGATACTGGCCTGAGCCAATCAGCAAACGACAGCATCCAAATCGATTCATTATTAAAAACAAATGAGATAGAAATCAGTAAGGAATTTTCGACCAATTGGCCAACCACCGCGGCTAAAATAACCAAAAAACTCAATGCATTTATCATCGAATTTTCCCCAGTATACCCAAAAAATAGGGATATTCCGTCGGTAGACGGTACCAGTAAAATTTCACCATACCTGTCTATCGGGGCCCTGAGTCCAGCGCAGTGTCTATTTCATGTATTACAAGAGTACGGCGATGATGCTCTGTCACCAGAACATGGCGCTTACACTTGGATAAAAGAAATTGCTTGGCGCGATTTCTATCGCTATGTAATGTATCACTTCCCCCATGTCAGCCGTGGGTTACCTTTTCAAAAGCATTATCAACACTTTAAATGGGAAAGTAACCAACACCATTTCGACGTATGGAAAGCAGGCAAGACAGGTTATCCGATTGTCGATGCAGCAATGATCGCGTTGCGAGAAACCGGTTGGATGCATAATCGTTTACGTATGATAGTGGCGAGTTTTTATTGTAAGCACCTTTTATTACCTTGGAAGTGGGCTGAAGACTATTTCATGAGTCAGTTGATTGACGGTGATTATGCTTCGAATAATGGTGGCTGGCAGTGGAGTGCATCGGTTGGCACTGATGCAGCGCCGTACTTTAGAATTTTCAACCCTACTACCCAAAGCGAACGATTTGACCCCAAAGGGGAGTTTATTAAAACGTGGTTGCCTGAACTTGAACATTTAAGTCCTAAGCAAATACATGAACCCAGTAAACACTGTGACGTCCAACGGATAGGCTATGCATTACCTATTGTTGAGCATAAAGCATCTGTTATGCGTACAAAAGAACAATTTAAAGGCTTTTTAGCCGCCTTAAAGTGATCTGTGTATTTGTTATTATTTCGTATTTCAAGTCCGTTACGGTTACTGTTTCTTTGGGGAAATTACCCTATAATGCGCCACATTCGTACAGCACTCAGTGACTCACTAAGTCATTGAGTGCTGTCATAGTCGAACGCAATTTTGTATAGGTTTGTGATTTATGAGCATGACTAATGTGGCGTTACTTAGCTACTTAAATGAACTTTTAAAGCCCGAAAGAGTGCAAGATTTTTGTCCAAACGGATTACAAGTCGAAGGCAAAACGCAGATTCAAAAAGTAGTGTGTGGTGTGACTGCTTCACAAGCACTCATTGATAAAGCAATACAATTAAATGCCGATGCGATTTTTGTACATCATGGTTTCTTTTGGAAAGGTGAAGCGGCAAATATCTGTGGGATGAAGAAAAAGCGCATAGCAGCGTTAATTAAGAACGATATCAACCTATATGCCTACCACTTACCTCTCGATATACACGACGTATTGGGCAACAACGCTCAACTAGGAAAACTGCTGAATATGGCACAAATCAGTCCGTTACCGTCTGAGTCTCCAGAGGGGATCGTTATGCAGGGACGGCTCGAACCCGCTATGTCGGCGCGAGCCTTATCCGACAAGTTGGTCAGTATATTAGGGCGCGTACCGCTACATGAAGGTGCTGACTCTGACCTGATTAATAGTGTTGCCTGGTGCACGGGCGGTGGGCAAGGGTACATTGAAGCGGTAGCAAGTGCGGGCATTGATGCATTTATTACCGGAGAAGTCTCTGAGCAAACTATCCATAGCGCCAGAGAAATGAGTATTCATTTTTATGCCGCTGGGCACCATGCCACAGAGCGCTATGGCGCAAAGGCGATAGCTGAGTATCTCGACGCCAAAACACAACTGAACGCAGAGTTTATTGATATACCCAATCCCGCTTAGCACCTAATAGATTGACCACATTTTAACGAGAATACGGATGCACAGCGAAAAGCGTGATCAAAATTTTGATGCAATTGCAGATAAGTTTGAAAAGAACATTTATGGAACAAGCAAAGGGCGCTTGCGCCACGAGTTACTTCAATATCATTTACGCAAAAATATTGATTTTTCAACATTAAGTACCGCCCTTGACGCCGGTGGTGGCACAGGTGAAATGTCACGGGTACTGCTTCAGTCGGGGGTGAATGTAACCTTGAGTGACATTTCAAATGAGGCACTAGCCATCGCTAAGCAAAAATGCAGTGAGTCTAGCGCGCTTTCAGTGATCCATAGCGATATATTAGGCTTACCTGATTGTGAATATGATTTAGTCATTTGCCATGCTGTACTCGAATGGTTAAATGATCCTTATGTTAATGTTCGAAAACTAATTTCGATGACGAAAATTGGCGGCTATTTCTCGCTAACGTTCTTTAACAAAGATGCGCAAATGCTTGGCAACTTACTCTATGGAAATTTTGATTACGTTAAACAAGGCATGAAGGTGAGGAATCGGGTACGCCTGAGTCCGAACAAACCGCTTCAACCCAGAGTTGTGATTGATTTTTTGCAGAAACAACCCATTTCGATTATATCTACGGGGGGGATCCGCTGCTTTCACGACTACTTAAAAGACCCCACAATGCAACAAAGTCACTATGAACAACTCAAAGAAGCCGAGATGGCATTCGGTGATAAAGAGCCTTATATGTGGTTAGGCAAATACTTCCACATTCTTATGCGCAGAGACGCCTGAAGAGTAAGTTACTGTTATGCGCTTAATAGCGCTTCAATGTCCTTTTTAATCTGTTCCGGCTTGGTTTTAGGCGAATAGCGCTTAACCACGTTACCGTGTGAATCGACTAAGAATTTGGTGAAATTCCATTTGATGCGGGTCGATCCGAAAATACCTGGGGCATGTTTCTTTAAGTACATGAATAAGGGGTGTGCATTAATGCCATTCACTTCAACCTTGGCAAATAGCGGAAAAGAAACAGAAAACTGAGTTGTACAAAATTGTTCAATTTCCTCATCATTACCTGGCTCTTGATGCCCAAATTGATCACACGGAAAGCCCAGCACCTCGAACCCTTGCGTGGCATAGGTTTCCTGCAATGATTGCAATCCATCATATTGCGGCGTAAATCCACACTTACTTGCTGTATTCACAATCAAGAGCACCTTACCGTGATATATATCCATTGAAAGGGCATGGCCGTTGTTGTGTTTGGCAGCAAATTGGTAAATGTTATTCACGGTTTAATTCCGGTTTTCAAAGCGATGTAATATAGTGGCATTTTTACGAAAACTATCAAGGATTTAAAGCATCATTATGACAACAAAAATAGCGTTTATTGGACTCGGTGTAATGGGCTTTCCAATGGCTGGACATCTTGCCAAAGCCGGTTATAAAGTCACGGTATACAATCGTACTCAATCAAAAGCACAGGAGTGGTTAGCGCGTTTTGATGGTCTATCACAAAGTACCCCAGCAAAAGCGGCGAAAGACGCTGACATCATATTTATATGTGTTGGTAATGACGATGATTTGCGTTCGGTAGTTTGTGGAGAAACAGGGATTTTAGCAACCGCAAAAGAGGGGGCTATTATCGTAGATCATACAACGGCTTCAGCAGATGTGGCGCGTGAAATTGCAACATTATCGGCACACCAAGGGGTAGCATTTTTAGATGCCCCCGTTTCTGGCGGGCAAGCTGGGGCTGAAAACGGGCAATTAACAATCATGCTAGGTGGTGACGAATCGAGTTTTACTCAAGTGGAGCCTATCATTGCATCCTATGCTAAGTTCAGTCGATTACTCGGTTCAATAGGCAGTGGTCAACTTGCAAAAATGATGAATCAAATTTGTATCGCTGGTGTGGTACAAGGGTTAGCTGAAGCGCTCCACTTTGGTCAAAATGCCGGGCTCGATTGTGAGTCGGTCATCGATGTTATCTCTCAGGGAGCAGCTCAATCATGGCAGATGGATAATCGCTCAAAAACCATGTTAGCGGGCGAGTACGACTTTGGTTTCGCAGTAGATTGGATGCGTAAGGATTTAGGGATTGCTCTTGATGAGTCTAGAAAAAACGGAAGCACACTGCCGCTGACAGCGCTAGTTGACCAGTTTTATGCTGACGTGCAACGCCAGGGCGGGAGTCGGTTTGATACTTCGAGTTTACTTACTCGTTTGAAAAGCCATTGATAAGTTTCAACGCCATATGATGTCGTATTATTTTTTATCGTTAGTTAAGTCTTTTTATGGTTACCACTCTTAACGAACACCAGCGACCGAAAGGTTAAGAAACCTAATAAAATACAAGGAATCGTTATGAAAATAAGAACTCTATTGATACTTTTGACCATTAGCGGGTTAACCGCTTGTTCGTATCCCTATGGCTATCATGCTCCTGCACCGGATACATGTGATGGGGCACCTGGATGTGCAGCTTCTGCCATCTTTTCAGGCGTAGTCAAAGCAAAACCTAGAGAGGGCCAAAAGTGCGCGGATATGTTAGGTGAAAATAAACGTGAATGTGAAGCTCAGGTTGAATCTATTAAGCGTTCTATCGAAAATGCCAAGAAGCAGTCCTAATAACGTGTTTTAGTCATAAAATCATCAAAAAACGGCGCGTATAGCGCCGTTTTTTGTTAATCGCACTAGGTGGAACTGGCATAACTCATCGCTCGTTAAGTAGTGACCGCTTCACAATGCCACTGGTGGCCATGAAAACTTACATTCGCTTTTCCATACTCTCTGTCTGCTCGCCAAGTACGGTTGTTTAGCTTAACGACAACACCTGGGTAAATACGTTTATTTGCCGATACCATGATCCGTTGCTGGTAGTCGTCTTTATTTGCTGCAAGCTCCACTGCCTTACGTTCAAGCCATTGCATTAACTGGTGTTCGTTATCGAATAATTCTTGAGCTGCACTGACTTTGTCCCGCAGGTCATCAGGAATAAATTTGCTGTGGATAAGCTTCATGCGATCTTCGTGACGACTACAGTTTTGGCGAATTTGCCTAACCAATTCGTCCAGCGAGTCTTTACGCGCTAAAAGTGAATTAAAGCCATCGCTGAAATCTAACGTTAGATTACTACCAGAAACAGCGCCAAACGTACCTGCTTGAACTCGGTTTTGACTGAAGATAGAGCACGCAAATAAATTTCCATTAGGTTTATCAATCGGACCAACAAACATTTCCTGTCGACACACGACTTTACTAAATGCTAATTGACGACCAATGGTTATACCACCGTCACATTTTATATCCAGCCCTTGACCATGTTGAATATGAATACTGCCTTTTGCGCGTAACGTGGTACTGTACTCGGTTCCAGCATCATTCACTTTGCCCATTGCGCCTTCGGTAATTATGATATCGCCACCAGCACGAATAGTGGCAGACTCAACAAAACCGTTAACGGTTACATCGCCGGTTGCAATAATTTCCATTTTTTCTGTGATATCGCCATTGACCAAGACTGCGCCGTCATAGTTAACATTGCCTGTACCGACGTTAACGCCTTTACAGATATAGGTATCGTCTACCCACATCTTTTGATCTTTAAATTTAGGCATGCCTGAAATTTCTGCGATAAGTAGATTCTCGTCCTTATCGCTTATCATAGTGCCATCACCAGGCCTGAATGTTATCCATTCCCCCGCTTTAGGGCGGATAGTTTCACCCGTAACGGTATAACCTGAACGACCATCAGAGGGAGGCATTCTGCGCAATAATTCTGTGCCGACTTTTACACATATAATGTCGCCTAAATTGCGCATATCAACACGACCGTGATGAGATGATTGAGGACGCAATATGCGATCTAATGCATTTTGTACTAGCGGTTTTAGCTTTGATGAACGGCCTGTTTTAGGCGGCAAACCTTTGGCGATTGTCGCACTGACAGATTCTCCCGAGGCTGAGGATAGATAAGATTGATGCAATGCCTGCAGACGTTTAGTGCTCAACCCGCGTACGATATTACTTTTGTTTGTAAGTGCGACTAAGTCAGTTAAGGTTAAGAGAGGTGCACCGTAGCCTTTTGTGATCGTCATACTAGCGCTTAATTGGCCTTCTTCAACCTTACATTTAATCTCGTTATCTTGCCGTTCGCCTACGCGCTCCACGAGCGTTGCGCTGGCTTCTGTTTTAATTGCTTTTTGCGTATCGGATAATAACGTGTGGATAGCGTCATCATTCAAATAAAACTCGGCGTATTCACTTTTCTTGATAACCTGCAACACGCTTTTAAAATCAATTTTACCGTTCAACTCTTGTGGGTTAATGTGCGCACTAAGGTGCGTATTTGTTTCATCAACCGTTAGGGTTATTCCATCCATTTTAATCACCTACATTATAAATATTGAAACACTTCATCATTACAACCCACAATCTCAAATACTTAGATAAAGTCGACATCACTGTGTTTATTATCGGTCATAATCCACAATGCATGATTATTTAGAAATATACAGTGATTAATAGCTTGCTTAAAGTTGTTCAGCGTATGTATATAACGCTTTAAGTATGGCTAATTTGTCGTTATTAGATTGATACTGTTCGCTGAGTAACTCTAAGGTTTGTACGTAATCCGTCATCGTAATACTGGACGGTGACGTATCATCCAACAAGCGGAACTTACGGTGGTTTTGCCAGCGTTGCAGTTCTTGCTCATTCAACGATGTGGGGAAATTTCGAGCTTTATAATAAAACAGTAGATTGCCTAATCTAGGATCTTCAAAGGGGAGTGTAAGGTCGGCCAATTGTTCAGGGCTACTGTGTAACACTTGATCCATTAAAGCCCGATCTTTTGGACTAAAGAATGCGCCGCTATAAAGAGCATGATCAGCGTCCTGTTCTTTGTTATCTCTAGTCGCGCTGTGAACCGCAATCAGTTTAGCAACCAACTCAGGGTGTTGTTTGAGTACTTTTAGATTGCTTAGGCACGCTTCTCGGTCAATACCGAGTCTAGCAGCGTTAGATTCATCTAACGTTTTAGCCGGAGCAATTACAGGGCTTTTGTTAACATGAATTAATTTGATTGGTAAACGTTGTTCACCTTCTTCAAGCATATTGGATGGGGTGTAGAGCTTTTCAATAATCTCGTCCACCGACAAATCAATTAAAGGCTGAATGTCCAACGCTAGATTTACCACTATAAAAGCATTTTTATTAGTAGGATGTTGAGCAACAGGGGCTATCCACGTACAACACCCGTTTATGGCTGGTAGCTTTGAAGATATATGTACCAAAGGGGTATGTGCATTGATATCGAAAAGGGCAATAACGTTTTTCTTAAACCGTAAATTAAACAAATAATCGTATAATTTTGGCTGCGCCGTTTTGACGAGTTTTGCCATACCAATCGTGGCGTGTACATCCGACATGGCATCATGGGCTGCAGCATGCTCAATGTTATTCGCTTTGCTTAAATCTTCTAATTTAAAACTAGGAGAACCATCGTCTTTTAATGGCCACTCTATACCCTCAGGTCGAAGTGCGTAACAGGCTCTAACAACATCGATAATATCCCAACGACTATTACCATTGCGCCATTCGCGGCCGTAAGGGTCGTAAAAGTTTCGATACAGAGTGTATCGTGTCACTTCGTCATCGAAACGGATATTATTGTAGCCAGCAACACAGGTTTCAGGCGCCGAAAATTCTTGATGTATCTTTTGGATAAAGTCGGGCTCTACCATGCCGTCACGCAAGCTATGTTGTGGTGTTATACCTGTGATCAAACATGCCTGTGGGTTAGGTAAATAATCATTTGGAATTTGGTTGAAAATCATCAACGGCTGGGAAATGATGTTCAGATCCAAGTCGGTTCGAATACCAGCAAACTGACATGCAGGATCTTTTTGAGGATTAACGCCCCATGTTTCGTAATCGTGCCAATATATCGATGGTGTAGACACAGTATTCCTTATCGTTTTGATTCTCAGGGGATCTCAACAGAATTACGTTGCAAACTCAAATTAAACCCCGTTTTTTGTTCATAACTATGTAATTTAATTGAACATTGTATTTATTTATCTCGCACAAACTAAAGTACTACCTATAAAGCCTATTAAAACCGACAATTTGTGCTTAACTCTAAGTGTGTTAACAATTTGTTGTTCAAATGGTAGCTCACCTTTGGAGTATTTATGCAATCATTACGAGTTAGCGATTATATGAATTGTCGCCCTGTTACCTTTTCCCTAGAAATGTCTGTAGCCGAAGCCGTCGAACGTTTACTACAAAGTGGCCAAACGGGTGGTCCGGTTGTTGACGAAAAGAATAAAGTCGTTGGTTTCCTATCGGAGCAAGACTGTTTGGTAAGAATGATCGAATCAAGTTATTACCGAGAGCAAGTTTGTCGGGTAAAAGACATTATGCAAACGGAGGTTATCTCAATTCGTCCTTACGTCTCTGTGATTGAACAAGCGCAGAAAATGTTAGTCGCTAAACCTAAGGTTTACCCAATCGTCGACGATGACGGTTATTTATTAGGAACAATCAATCGCTCTCAACTTTTGAACGCAATAGATATGCAGCTAAGAGATGGATACCGTATAGCCGGTTAGGCTTTTTTAGGGTTTTACCCAATCGGTACTAGTATTTAAATTCTCATTCTTCTAGGATCAACACCCATTGTGGTTGTCCCTAGTATGAGCAAATTTTATTGTCTTCACATTTATCAGAAACGCAAAGCGCTCCGTTAACTTATTCCCAATTAAACGAACTGACGTCAGTGTGTATGGCGTCGGATCGGTTTCGTTTTCAACGCCGCTTTAAACAGATTCAACGATTCGATAACAAAAAGAAAAACGAAGCCCTCGCTAAGTTGAGTAAAGATATCGATAGGTCGGTGTTATTAAAAGAGCAAAGGCAAGCTAACCTTCCAAAGGTAGAATACCCAGACTTACCCGTTACTGAACAAAAACAGAAAATTTCAGATGCGATCCGCGATAATCAAGTGGTGATTATTGCAGGTGAAACGGGCTCGGGTAAAACAACTCAAATTCCGAAAATTTGTTTAGAGTTAGGGCGAGGTGTAAGTGGTTTAATCGGCCATACTCAGCCACGAAGACTCGCCGCTAGAAGCGTCGCTAACCGCATAGCAGAAGAGCTACATAGCGAACTAGGAAATGAAGTTGGGTTTAAAATTCGTTTCTCAGATCAAGTGAGTGATCGTACCTATGTAAAGTTAATGACAGACGGTATTTTGCTCGCCGAAATTCAACAAGATAGATTTTTAAATCAATATGACACCATTATTATTGATGAGGCGCATGAGCGAAGTCTCAATATTGATTTTATCCTCGGTATACTGAAACAACTACTGCCTAAAAGACCGGATTTAAAGTTGATCATCACCTCAGCGACGATCGACCCTGAGCGCTTTTCAAAGCATTTTGATGATGCTCCGATTATTCAAGTGAGCGGCCGAACTTTCCCAGTCGAAATGCGTTACAGACCATTACTAGATGACGACGGTGAGAACGACAGGGACCAAGCGGAAGCGATAATTGATGCAGTGAATGAACTGGGTAACCATAGCCAAGGAGACATTTTAGTCTTTCTAAGTGGTGAGAGAGACATTCGCGACATGGCAGATGCACTGACACGTCAACAATTCCGGCACACTGAAGTCGTGCCACTTTACGCTAGGCTGTCTGCAGCAGAACAAAACAAGATATTTCAATCTCACTCGGGTCGACGCATCGTGCTTGCCACCAACGTCGCTGAAACATCATTAACTGTGCCTGGGATTAAATACGTTATTGACCCAGGTACGGCACGTATCTCACGGTACAGTGTGCGCAGTAAAGTACAGCGATTACCAATTGAGCCGATTTCTCAAGCTTCCGCCAATCAAAGGGCAGGGCGTTGTGGTCGCGTATCAGATGGTATCTGTATTCGTTTGTACAGTGAAGATGACTATAACAATCGCAATGAGTTTACAGATCCTGAAATACTAAGAACGAATTTAGCCTCTGTCATCTTACAGATGATGGCGCTAGGCCTTGGCAAAATTGACGAGTTCCCCTTTGTGCAGATGCCAGACTCACGCAGTATCAATGATGGTTTTAATCTGCTCGAAGAGCTTGGTGGAGTCGAGAAAAATACAGGGCGTCTAAACTTAACCACCATCGGCCGGCAAATGGCGCGTTTACCCATTGATCCTCGCTATGCCCGGATGATTGTCGAAGCAGAAAAACTCAATAGTATGCGAGACGTATCTATTATTACTGCTGGTTTAAGCATTCAAGACCCGCGAGAGCGCCCACAAGATAAACGGCAAGCGGCTGATGAGAAACACCAAGCATTTGCCAATAAAGAGTCTGACTTTTTAGCCTTATTAACGCTTTGGTTAGAATTTAAAGCAAAACAAGTCGAACTGACCAACAATCAATTACGCAAGTGGTGCAAGCAAAACTTCATTAACTATTTACGTATGCGAGAGTGGCAAGACATTGTAAGCCAGTTGAAAAAATCTATCGCAGAGCTCGGGTTTAGTATCAGCCAGGCAGATGCGGATTATCAAGCTATTCACCAAGCGATGGCTGCTGGATTGCTATCTCATATCGGCAATAAAGATAAAGACAAGGAATACCTTGGCGCACGTAACGGCAAGTTCATGTTATTTCCTGGGTCAGGAATTGCCAAAGCGAGTCCTAAATGGGTGATGGTTGCTGAGCTTGTGGATACATCCCGACTATTTGGTCGAATGGGCGCAAAAATTGAACCTCAATGGCTGGAGTCACTAGCGCCTCATTTAATTAAACGTAATTACAGTGAGCCACATTGGTCGAAGAAGCAAGGAGTTGTCCAAGCGTTTGAAAGTGTGACTTTGTACGGCTTACCTTTAGTTTCTAAACGTCGCGTTGTTTACAGCCAAATAGACCCAGTTATCAGTCGTGAAATATTCATACGAGAGGCCTTGGTTAATCAAGATACTAAGTTAAATGACGATTTTTTAACTGAAAACCAGTTAGAAGTGGATGAAATTAAAGGGTTAGAGGATAAGACACGCCGCCGCGACTTGTTGGTGGATGAAGAGGCGTTGGTTGATTTTTATGCTCAGCTTATTCCTACACATGTATGCAGCGAGGCCAGTTTTAAGAAATGGTGGGGCAAAACTAAAAACACCCATCCCGACTTGCTAACCTATTCAAAGCAAATGCTGCTTAAGAACTCACCGACAAAGTCACATGCATATGATTTCCCTGAAACGTGGCAGCAAGGCAATTTAACTCTGCGTCTAGATTACCACTTCAACCCCACGGATATAGATGATGGTGTCAATTTATTGGTGCCGCTTTCCCTATTAAACCAGTTGTCTGTTGTGGGGTTTGATTGGTTAGTGCCTGGGCTACGTCACGAGCTTATCGTCACTCTTATTAAATCATTACCAAAACGTCTTCGACGAAACTTTGTACCCGCACCTAACTACGCGGATGCTTGTTTGTCCGATATCTCTGCGATAGATAAGAAAGGCCAACCTATCGCTTTTCTCAGTGCAATCAGCCAAAAGTTAAAGCGCATGACTGGCGTAGAAGTTGAATTAGAAGAATGGCAGGTAGATAGCCTACCTTCTCATCTGCGGTTTAATTTTAAAGTGCTAGACGATAATAACAAGGTCGTGCAACAAGGTAGGGATCTGCAAGCGTTACAGCACCAGTTACAGGGAAAAGTTAAGCAGAGCCTGAGTAAAATGGCGAAACCTGGTTTAGAAAGGTCAGGCATAACCCAGTGGGATTTTGAGCAGTTACCCACCGAATATGTCAGTAAGCAAAGTGGTTTTAATGTAAAAGCGTACCCCGCATTGGTGTCTGAAAAAAATGTAGTAGCGATAAAACTGTTTGATAAGCCGCATATGGCACTCGAAGCGCATCAGCTAGGATTACGACAGTTAACTTTGTTATCGATTCCATCTCCTATTAAATATCTGCATGAAAAACTGCCTAATAAAGCTAAGCTCGGTTTGTACTTTAACCCATTCGGGAAGGTTGCTGCCCTGATTGATGATGTCATCGCGGCCGCAACAGACGAGCTGATAGAAAGCTACCGTGACCTTCACGGTGACATTCGCACGCCAGAAGCCTTTCACGCCTGTAGCGAGCATGTTCGCAGCGAAATAAATGATAGCGTGTTAACCATCGCCCAGAAAGTTGAAACCGGCCTAACCAAAGCGCACCAAATCAAGAAGAAAATGAAGGGTAATGTGCCGATGGCGATGATCAATGCTTATGGGGATATAAAGCAGCATTTAGACAGCCTAGTATTCAACGGGTTTGTAAGTGATATCGGTGCTCGACGTTTGAGCGATTGGCAACGCTACATTGAAGGGATCGCCAGACGAATCGAAAAACTACCTATCGACCCAACAAAAGACCGCTTGCATCAATTGAACGTAGAAAAAGTGCACGGTGAGTATACAAAGCGGTTGCAGAAAATCCCTGCCGGCGTACCTATACCTGATGAATTAAAAGAAGTTCGCTGGATGATAGAAGAGCTTAGAGTGTCATTCTTTGCCCAGCAATTAGGCACAGCTATGCCGATATCAACCAAACGGATTATCAGCCAATTAGACGCTAATTAGCTCATTTAGGGGCGATCTTTAGATTTAACTGAGTGGATTAAGAAAAGTCCGTTGACATTGCTTAATCCGCACCCTATAAACACAGAGTAGGCAATAAACTAGGACGGAATTTTTGATGTTAGGCTACAACGACAAACGTAATTTTTTTCGCATGATGGTCAATTCAGCTTGCGAGATTGTGGTTAACGACGATGAGTCGAGTCGTACGTTGCACGCAGTATGTAAGGATATAAGTGCTACAGGCATGTCATTTGAGGTGGAAGAGCAATCCGTAGAAATCGGTACCGCTGTTGACGTTTATATTGAATCAACAAACAGCCAAATCCCTTCCTTGTCAGCCAAAGCTCGCGTGGTGCGCTCTGAGTGCAATGAAGACAGTACATGCGTAATTGGCGTCGAAATTACTGAGATGAATTAGCCTTAGACATAACGGGCTGCTAATCTCAGTTTTAAAGGGGTAGGACGCTGAGCAAAGCGTAGAAAAATAAACAAGCGCTAATTTTAAAAGTAGCGCTTGTTAAGTATTTCTATGACGCCTCACAATAGTACCTCACAGCACTTTGCAAATTAATCCCTTCAAGTAAAACCCCTCAGGGTAGTTTGTTGAGACGGGATGATCAGGCGCTTGTGATAAGCGCTGGATTATTTGTACTTCTCGGCCAGCATCTAATGCAGCATCCGCTACGACTTTTTGAAACAAATCGAAGGGCATTAAACCTGAACAGCTAAATGTGGCAAGAATGCCGCCAGGGGCCATGATCTGCATTGCCAGCATGTTGATATCTTTGTATCCACGACAGGCTCTATTTAGCGAAGCCTTAGAGTCTACGAATTTAGGTGGGTCGAGTATAATTTGAGAAAACTGTTTAGACTGTGTTTTGTAATCACGTAATGCTTGAAATACATCATGATTAATAAACTCAGATTTTGAACTATCTAGCTGGTTAATATCCACGTTGCGTTTAGCCGTTTCAAGGGCAAGGTCAGATACATCTAAGCTAGTAACGCTACGCGCACCGGCAGCAAGTGCATAACTACCGAATGTGCCTGTGTAGCAAAAGCAGTTTAATACGTCACGATCTTTGGCATATTGAGCGGCAATAGCGCGGTTATCGCGCTGATCTAAATAGAAACCCGTTTTATGACCTTGTTTCACATTGACGATGATTTTTACACCATTTTCTTCAATGATGACTTCATCCGGTATGTCGCCAGCAAGCACTTGGGTGATTTCTTCTAATCCCTCTTTTTTGCGCACTGCTACATCACTTCGCTCATATATGCCATGCTCAGGAAATTGTGCTTTTAGCGCCCATACTATTTTTTCTCTATGTTTATCAGCCCCTGCTGAGAGTAGTTGGCAGACGATAACATTGGCATAAACATCGATGGTCACCCCTGGTAGGCCATCTGATTCTGCGGCAATCAAACGATATCCGGTTAAACCATGTCGCTCAATTAGCTCTTCTCTGGATTGTTGGGCTCTAGCGATACGACGTTGAAAAAAACCGTTGTCGACACTTTCATTTTGCGTAAACGTCCATATTCTAACTTGTATCTGAGAATGTGGTGAGTAGGCTCCGCGGCCTAGCCATACGTCTTCGTGACTATAAACATCGACGGTATCGCCGAGATTCATTCGGCCTTTAGTGCTCTCAATTGCACTGGCAAATATCCAAGGGTGACGACGTAATAAAGACTTTTCTCGACCGGGGTGAAGTGTAACGCGTGATGACATAGTGTGGTGGTTTCCAGCATACAAATTGAAAGTAGATGAGCGTGGCGCAAAATCACATTATCAATGGTACAAATTAAACAAAAAATTCAATGGAGAATTCATGCAATTTATCGATTATGAAGAAGGAACGGCAACGGACACGCTTTTTGTTAATGATACTACAAAACCTACCCTCAAACAGGGGCAAGTGTTAGTAAAGGTACACAGCTTTGGTATTAACCGCGCTGATACATTACAGCGCCAAGGTAAATACCCAGCACCAAGAGGGGAAAGTCCAATTCTTGGTCTTGAGGTATCAGGGGAAATTGTAAGTCTTGGTATGTCTGCTGATAACGAGTCTTCCCGTTGGCAAATAGGCGATGAAGTCTTTGCGCTTGTGGCTGGCGGCGGTTATGCCCAATATGTGGCGGTCAATTCTGAACACTTAATGCCTAAGCCTAAAAACGTGGATATGCCGAGTGCCGCTGGTATCGCCGAGGTTTTCTTAACGGCATACCAAAGTTTGTTTCAAGTGGGCGGATTAAAAACTGGGCAGCGGGTTCTTATACATGCTGGAGCGAGTGCTGTGGGTCTTGCCGCGATTCAATTAGCAAAAGCGGATGGTTGTCATGTCAGTGTTACCGCATCAACTGAGAAAAAACTTGCGGTATGCGAAAAGTATGGCGCCGATCGACTGATAAATTACAAAACTCAAAATTTTGCTGAATGTTTCGAGCAAGGCGGAGTCGACGTTATTATTGATTTTGTTGCAGGGGATTATTTGAATCGAAACTTAAAAATCCTCAACGCTGATGGAACGATAGTGTACTTAGCTATGTTGGCCGGTCGCTATGCCGACAAAGTAGACATGGCCCTGATGCTTGCGAAACGCGCCACCATCACAGGCTCTACGCTGCGAAGCCGGAGCGACGAATACAAAAGCGTTTTAATACATGACTTTTGTCACAGGTTTTTGGCTGATTTTGACAATGGTGCTTTAAGACCTGTTATCGACACCCAATATAACGTAAAAGATATTGCATTGACGCACGAACGCCTCGAACGAAATGACACCATGGGTAAATTGGTTGTTAGTTGGAATTAATCTATCTCGCTACAAGGTTGCTTACTTAGCGCGATGTTAAATGTTTTAAAAGAGGTGTGGTGCACGTCTCGTGATGAACTGCTTGGGAGGTAGGCCACAGATTTATCATCGATTGTTTGAAAATATAGACTATGAAATGGAAGGTTAGAGACAATAAACAGCCTCTAACCTCATTCTATCGATTACAACGTCGATAAGAATTATTGCTGTTGAAGCACACTGAACTCCTCTTTAGAGACAAATCCATCCTTGTTGCTATCTAATTCGTTGAATATAGTGGCCAAAGTAGTATCAATACTGGCTTCTTTTGCACTTAACATATTGTCTTCGTTTACATCTAAAGCAGCAAAAATATCCGTTGCGCCAAATGCGCCTACTGACGTTAGGGCGAGAACACCCGCTATAATAATTTTTTTCATTCGTTTCTCCTCGTTATTTAAGAATGTCGTTTACTTTGTAAGGCGCTAGGACTGTTTTAACGTTACGCTGATTTAAATAGGCTACAATCTTGCGACCAAGGCAATAAGGGTTTAGTTCTCTAACTCACTGGCGCTAAGGTAACCATCTTTGTTCACATCTAACTCGGTAAAAACCGAAGACAGGGCCGCATCTGAGGAGGCTTCTTCTAGGCTAATGCGACCGTCATTATCCGTGTCTAACGCGTCCATTATATCGTCTTGTGCCAATACACAGTTTGAGGCGAAAAGTAGGCTAGTAATAACAATTAACTTTTTCATCTTATCGATTCCTTATGGCTAAACATTTAGCTAGGTTTTCGTAGCTATACCTGATTCTATTGAATCCGGTCTGACAAATTTAAAGAGCGGACTTG
This sequence comes from Paraglaciecola sp. QJM3NY_14, assembly GCF_056173245.1. Classification (NCBI taxonomy): domain Bacteria; kingdom Pseudomonadati; phylum Pseudomonadota; class Gammaproteobacteria; order Alteromonadales; family Alteromonadaceae; genus Paraglaciecola; species Paraglaciecola sp. QJM3NY_14. The sequence continues at coordinate 2,582,746 of NZ_CM149664.1, read as the reverse complement.
CTCGGCGGTTCAGATCGGGTAGAAGCATTTATATATATGCCGAACTCGCTCCTAAACTCAGCTAAACGGTTACACGCTTCATGCCAACTAAGAATAGTGCATAATTTTCAATGAGTTATAAGGGGGAGAGCGGCCTAGATACAAAGCGGACGTTGATAATTTAATGTTATAGTGCTAAAACAGTTACACAAATTCCGGGTTGAAACAAAAATTGTTAAATATCAATTATTTAAATGGAGTTAAATTGGTTACGCGTAGCGAAAAAGCAACAAAATAAAGAAACATTTTGTGCGCATTGTCTCATTTATTTTGTCGCCAAAGATAAGAAGGATTTGGCTATTTAACGTTTAGGTAAGTTGCTGATCCACATCGTTTGATATGGTGCTAGTTCAATGAAACTGTCTGCAGCATAAATGGGTTGCTGCGTCATTAAGTCTATCCACTCGTCGGTACCTACTAGGTTAATATCACTTAAGTGTATTTCTTGTATCTCATCACAAATATTACTGATACAAAATATGCTTTGTCTTCTATCGATACTCTGACGCCAGAAACCAAATACTTTGCTTCCTAACTGCAAGGTAAATTGTGTAGCGTTGGGGTGAAATGCCACCTGCTGGCGGCGTATGGTGAGTAGCTCACCCATGGCCTTCAACACGCGTTGGTGTTGGGAGTAGGGCGATGCTAATTGCTTCTGTAATTCAGTATATTGCCACTTGTGACGGTTTATAGCGCGGTTATGACTGGTATTTTTAACCCGTTCATAATCATTACCTGTGGCCAATAAACTGTGAATATAGATCCCAGGTATCCCTTCTAAACCAAGCATAATCGCATGGGCGCACATAAAACGCTGGAAGCCCCATTTATCCGTTCCCTTCGTTGTACCCTGAAGAGCGTCATATAATGCAATATTAATTTCATACGCTTTTTGCTGCCCATTTTCAGAAGCACGCCACGAAATTCTGCCGCCAAAATTCTGCATAGTGTTTACGAGTACCGTGAGCTCCTCGTCTTCTAATAAGCCTTCAGCTGGGCGTAGACCAATTCCATCATGGGATGCAATAAAATTAAAATAGGTAGTGCCGTTTTGCGCTGGGGGCATGCTCATTAACCATGACTTCAGGTAATGACAATCACCCGTAATGAGAGTATTTACCAACAATGGGGGCAAAGAGAAATTGTAGATCGCATGAGCTTCATTGGCATTGCCAAGGTAAGCTAAGTTTTCTCTATTTGGTATATTCGTTTCTGTGATAATAATCACATCTGGCTGCGCATGTTCAATAAGTGTGCGCAGTAATCTTACCACTTCATGGGTTTGTTCTAAGTTGATACAAGGTGTGCCAAGTTTTTTCCATAAAAAAGCCACGGCATCCAGCCTGAACAGCCTGACGCCATTATCCAAATATTGACGAATGATTGAAACGAAAGTTTCTAACACTTTGGGATTACGAAAATCAAAATCAACTTGATCGTGACTGAATGTGCACCAAACATGCTCGATACCTTTTGCTGTTTCAGTCTCACGTAATAGAGGAGACGTACGAGGCCTGACCACATTTGATAGGTCTTCATCTGGACTTGCCGTGTAGAAGAAGTCGCTGCCTGGTCCTTCACCCTTAATGAAGTTATCAAACCAAGCGCTTCGCGAAGAACAATGGTTAATTACCACATCTGACATTAACCTAAAGTCTGTCGCGATCCGTTTGATGTCTTCCCAATCGCCTAATGCTTCGTTCACACTAGAATAGTCGATCACAGAAAAGCCATCGTCTGAACTGTAAGGAAAAAACGGTAATATATGCACGCTGTTTAAGTTCTTCGCACAACTTTCATTTAGAAAGGTGTAAAGGGTCGTTAATGGCTTCTCCCCAGGCGATTCAATTGAATCGCCATAGGTGATCAGCACGGCATCTTCTTGCGTCCAATTATTGTGGTGACGTAAAGGAGGTGTTATTGCTACGTCCTTTTGAAACCCCATCGTAGTCAACAGATCTTGAGCGAATGTTTGGTAGGTAACACTCAGCTCAACCTCGTTGTAAATAACGGCCAAATGATGTTCGACTAACTCGGTTAATTGGTCATAAGTACTTTGCATTGCTTCACCATTCTTTATTGTTGTTCTAAAGGGATTCTTTACACTCGTTATAATCTTGTTCAACAGCGTCTTTTAAGCGCTCCAATACATTAGGCATGGCACTTACCACACGGTTCCAACTAGGGATGAAAGGGGTTTCCATTGGATTATCTAAAAAGCTTTCGCCTGCTTTCATAATGTTCTGAGCGAACAATTCAACCGCTTTTTCTTCGTTGTGAATATCCAGTGATAAACCATTCATGATGGCATCGTTATGGTAGGTTTCGACGAAATCTAAAGCGATTCGGTAATACGTCGCTTTGATAGAACGGAACGTTTCCATGTTGAACGTTTCACCCTGGGTCGCTAGCTTTCTAAACATGGCCTTGGTAATGTCGATAGACATTTTCGACAAACCACCTGCGTCATTGTCAGCTGAAAGATCTTGATGCTTATGATCATATGTTTTGGCAATATCTGCTTGGCACAAGCGATTGCTTGAATAGTTTCTGTGCATTTCTGATAACACACCAATCTCAAGACCCCAATCGCTAGGAATACGAATATCATTCAAAACGTCGCGTCTGAAGGAGAATTCACCGGCTAGGGGGTAGCGGAAACTGTCCATAAAATCGAGATAATCGGTGTTGCCAATCACACGCTTTAACGCTCTGAGCATGGGGGTGACGAGCAATCGTGATACACGACCATTAATTTTGCCGTTAGCAACACGAGCGTAATAGCCTTTACAAAACTCATAGTTAAATTGTGGATTCGCTACTGGATAAATCAATCGCGCTAGCAGGCTTCTGTCATAGGTTAATATATCGCAATCATGTAGCGCGACTGATTCAGCCGTGCCTGTGGCAAGAATGTAACCCATGCAGTACCAAACATTACGGCCCTTTCCTAACTCTTTTGGCGCAAGGCCCATTTGAGCTAACTCTTCGTCCAACGCTTTGAGACGAGGTCCGTCATTCCACAAGATACGGTGGTTCTGTCCAAGTTTGTCGAAAAAGCCCAGTGCATGCTTATATTGTTCTTTATCTGCTCGGTCTAAGCCGATAACGACTTGAGAAAGGTAGGGGACTTTAGAAATCTCTGAAACAATATGCGGTAACGCCTCTCCTTCTAGCTCAGAAAACAATGAAGGTAATATGAGCGCCATCGGACGCCTCCTAGCAAAACTCACTAGTTCTTTTTCTAAATCTTCAACGGGTCTTTCAGATAAGTTATGTAATGTGGTAACAATGCCGTTTTGATAAAAGTCAGCCATGATGATTCCTTTGGTTCTAGGATAAAAATAATAAGTAAATTAATAAAAGTTGAGCTTTATACTAACTTTCATTGATCAGAATTTTAGATAAACACTCAGTCCAGCCTGAAGGTCCTTCTAATGTACTATCGTAGACACCTGTTGTTCTCTCAAGTGGTGGAAACGAATGGGTGGGTGATTTAATACGTACCGCAATGTTACTGGCTTCCAGCATAGCCACATCATTGTTGCTATCGCCTAACGCGACACTCAAAGTTGCACTGTGCCCAATATGACGTTGGAATGCTGTGACTAACCATTGCAAGGCAATTCCTTTATCGCATAGCCCTGACACACCAAGAAAGCGACCGCCTTGTAACACGGTAGCACCCAGTTGCTGCAACTGAGTGACAAACTCGCGCTTTCTATCTGGCGACCCGAGCCATTTAACGGGCTCACTATACATACGGGTGTTGGCCAGCTTTGCATTTTTAGGGCTAAGTCCGGTGTGCTCTATGATTTGTTGCTCGCCCATGGTAGAAAACTGCAAAAACTCGCCTGAAAAGTCACTTTCAACACTGGCAATTAATGCCAGCCAATGCGAGCGAGGTTGAGCAAATTCTTTGACCCAAAAGCCTTCTTTGCTCTTTGTACCTTCGGGCTGTGTCTTCATTAAATGCTGAGGGATAAAAACCGCAGCGCCATTTTCTACGATAAGTGGACCATTAAGTTTTAGCTCTGCCATAAGAGAGTCTAACTCTGCTTTGGTTTTGCTTGTGGTAGGGATGACTGGAATGTGTTTGCTTCTAAGGATATCCAGCATGTTCAGTGCTGGCGCATAACTATAAGTGTTATGATCCAACAATGTGCCATCCATATCGGTAAATACGAGTAACTGTTTAAGCATGAACACCTCTTCGTGTAAGTGCAGTGATTCTGCGCGCTGAATTTAAACTGAACACGAGGTCACATTTTTGTGGCAGCGTTGATAAACCATGTTCAGTTAGGCGTTGATAATATTGTATGAAGGCTAACACTTGCTCATCGCTCATTACTTTGCTTCCAGTACTAGAATCTGCGGTCGAAAGGGAGGCACGTAATTTGTGCTCTTGTTCCAATCGCCACGCATAGACGCTCTCAAAAGAAGGTGCCTTAAGCATCACCCAATAATCCATGTTCCCATAAAGTGGTACGTAGTTTCGCGCCAATTGTTTATTAACGAATCGACGCCACACACCCGTCTCATCTTGTTCGTCTTCAAGGGCATTGATGGGAGCGATAAGTTGTGCCTCATTCTGAGCTTCAACGCCCCAGCACCAACCTTCAAAAATAACCACATCTACCTGTTCGTCTATCTGTTGCCATTGACTAACCGGAGCGGGATTGTCATCGGCTTTATTAAACCGAGGGATTGATGTGGCAGCGCCGCTGTGTAGCGATGAAAGTACCTGCGACGCTAATGCTATATTGTGTGTGCCTGGCACACCGCGTGTTTTGAATAATGGGTGCACCTTGACGGCAATAGCATTGCGCTGGGATTGATCCAAATAAAAGTCGTCAAGTGACATGACAACCACTTTTAAACCATGCTCCTGTGTAAGGTAACTGGCTAGAAACTCGGATAATGTTGATTTACCAGACCCTTGGCATCCATTGATGCCTAAAAAATAGGGCGCGCATGCACCAGATTGGTGCTTGGCGATGTTTTCAGCAAGCGGTATGTACCATTTTCTTGCATCGTGTAAAAAGTCCTTACTTAACTGATGTTTATCAGTAAATTCGGTTAACATATTTACGTTCTCTCCCTTGTTATGCACCAATGTTGCTGCTCATTAACCATATTCAATATGCTATGACACATCCAAGCAATCAACATACATGCCAATCACTATCAATGAGTATGCTTGGCTGCTATTTCTGGGCTAAGGGGCATGAATTTTATGATGTGAAAAGCGCAGTGAGTATCTATTGCGTTAATATAGTGAGGTATGGATATAAGGCTAAAAAACGCACGCGCTAAACAGACTTCGTCTTTGCGCCGGGGTGATGAGTGTCACATACATATTTGTACACAACTATTAGGCTGGTTAAACTCAGCGCTAATAGCTTTAAGCGCCCTAAGTGTGGTAAAAATAGTGGGTCGAAATTAATAAAGTAGATATACAGGTGGTTTAACTCCGAGCCTTCATACCTAAATCAGAAGACAAGGTATGTTGGCCGCGAAGTGCGTTCGCAAGAATGTGTCATTCGCCAGGGTTGTGAGAGAAATCAAACAGCCTCCCCGTAAGTGCCAAGGCGATAAGGCCCGGCAACTTCAATTTGGAAAGGTGTTAGTGAATATGTTGCAAGATAAATTTGGTCGCCGGTTTCATTACCTGCGGCTGTCCATTACTGATGTGTGTAATTTTAGTTGTGAGTACTGTCTACCTGATGGGTATCAGTGCGATACCGACAGGGATTTCTTGTCTCTGATTGAAATTAAACGCATTGCAGGTGCCTTTGCGAAACTAGGCACCAGCAAAATTCGTATAACGGGTGGCGAGCCTTCGCTACGAAAAGATTTGCCAGACGCTATTCGTGCCTGCGCAAATACCCAGGGCATCAAGCAGGTCGCGATCACGACGAATGGTTATAAATTACCTGATCATATCGACAGCTGGGTAGAAGCTGGCCTGACGCAAATGAATGTCAGTATTGACAGCTTGGACCCCCGTATGTTCGCGTCTATCACTGGCCACGATAAACTTGATGTTATTCTACGCGGAATTGATAGAGCCGTAGAGCTTGGGGTGACAGTGAAAGTCAATGCTGTTTTGATGCGCCACTTTAACCAGCATGAGTTATCCGCGTTCTTAAAGTGGATCAAAACAACCCCAATTACGTTGCGCTTTATAGAATTAATGCAAACCGGTGATAATCAATTGTTTTTTGATAAGAACCACGCCTCTGGTTTGCCCATTAAAGAGCAACTTATCAGTGAGGGATGGCAGCAAATTATTCGCGATAAAGCCGCGGGGCCAGCGCAAGAGTTTGCTCACCCTGACTTTAAGGGGCGTATTGGTCTTATTATGCCCTATAGCAAAGACTTCTGCGCGAGCTGTAACCGTCTTAGAATTTCAGCCTTGGGTAAACTGCACCTGTGTTTGTTCAGTGAACAGGGCCTTGATATACGAGAGTATATTACTGACGATGATACCCAGCGTTTACAAGAAGAGTTAAGGACACTCCTAGGAGATAAAAAATCCACTCACTTCCTTCATGATGGTTATACTGGCGCCACTAAGCACCTTGCAATGCTGGGCGGCTAACACTTGATCCGCTTATTTCATGTACGTTAATCAAGTCAACATGACGATTGATGTTGGCGAAAGCTCATCAACGTCGATATCGCCTGATGACAACAGCATGAGTGTCATTGGCTTGGTGCTCGCGGGCGGTTTGTCATCGCGCATGGGGCAAGATAAAAGCCTGCTTCGGCTTAAAGACAAAAATCAAACCTTACTCAGTCATGCACAAGATCTATTAACCCATGCCGGAGTAGGGACAGTATTAGTGAGTGGCAAAGAGCCCGAGCAGATCCATGATATATATCCAGATTGTGGCCCTTTAGCGGGGGTCCACGCTGGGATGAGCTATCTCGCTGAGCGACACCCTGGGCAAGTTACCGAACGTAGTGGTGATGATGTGCAGCAGGCCATGGGACTATTAGTGTTGCCGGTAGACATGCCAAATGTCACTCCAAACACATTGAAGGCATTGGTATCTGAGGGCACGCAAAGCGACGTGATCGTGCATTTCACAGGGTTTAATTTACCTGTTTACATCCCATATAAAACTGACTTATTTACATCTTTAGAATGTGTATTGCGCGAAGGTAAATCATTGTCTTTATTTAATATGTTTGAAAAAAATCACGCCAACGCAATAGCTATTCCTAATGATATTCATCCAAACGAGTTTGATAATATTAACTCGCCAGAGCAATGGCTTGAATTAAATCAAAGCTTTACTTCGGGCTAAATACCTTGACTCAGTGCTTAACGATAACCAGCGGTGCAGTAAACGTTGCGGACTATTCGCTTCTAAACAATTTTGTACGTTGCTCAAAACGTACTCCAAAAATCTAGGATATTTATGGGACACACGAACAATTCAGATGTTATCTCACTCAATATTGCGGTACTGACTGTGTCAGATACGCGAGATGAAGATACGGATACATCCGGTGCTTACTTAGTGAGTGCATTAGAAGCCGACGGACATCGGTTAGTAGATAAGCGTATTGTAAAAGATGATAAGTATCAGCTCAGAGCGAGGGTATCTAACTGGATCGCCTCAACTGATGTACAAGTAGTACTGGTGACGGGCGGCACTGGCTTTACGGCTAGGGATACTACACCAGAAGCCTTATCGGTATTATTTGATAAGGAAATTGAAGGGTTTGGTGAACTGTTTAGGTACATATCCTATACGGAGATTGGTACCTCTACAGTGCAATCCCGCGCTTTAGCAGGCATGGCCAATGGTACTGCAATATTTTGTATGCCTGGCTCCACTGGTGCATGTCGAACCGCGTGGACAGGCATATTGCAGCAACAACTCAACTCAACTCACAGGCCTTGTAATTTCATCGTGCATTTGAAAGACGTTAATGCAACACCTTGTGAAACTCGGGGGTAACGGATGGCACAAGATAAAATGTTGTCCCACGTTAATCAGCAAGGCGAAGCGAACATGGTGGATGTCACCGATAAGTCAGTTACGCAGCGCGTTGCTTATGCTCAAGGCAGAGTATTGATGTCGCCACAAACATTGTCTCTCATTAACAACAAGCAACACGCCAAAGGAGACGTCTTTGCTGTTGCGCGTATCGCAGGTATTCAGGGCGCTAAAAAGTGCAGTGATTTGATTCCATTGTGCCATCCGCTGATGCTAACCAAAGTGCAAATAGACTTTACAAACCTTGAAGATAACAGTGGCATCGAAATTACGGCTATGTGCAAACTAGCGGGACAAACAGGGGTAGAGATGGAAGCTCTTACCGCGGTTTCTGTCGCCGCGTTGACCTTATTTGATATGTGTAAAGCGGTGGACCCATCAATGACCATCGACGGAATTAAAGTGCTCGAAAAGCAAGGGGGCAAAAGCGGTCATTGGCAACGAAAAGAGGTTGCAACGTCATGATCAAGGTTCTCTTTTTCGGTCAATTGAAAGATCAAGTGCAAACTGGCTCAACAGAAGTTGCCGAGTCGGTGGGGGATGTCGCTAACCTGAAGCAGACTTTGGTGTTACATCACCCTCACTGGGGCGAGTATCTATCCGCTGATGCCACTCTGGTTGCTGTTAACCAGGTAATTTGCAATGAAAACACGTCACTGGTTGATGGGGATGAAGTCGCGTTTTTTCCGCCCGTAACGGGAGGATAGAAAGTGAGTGATATCATAGCGGTTCAAACAGAAGATTTCGATCATGGTGTACTTTACGACGCCCTCAGACAAGACAGTCTCAGCAATGGCGCTATCGTGACCTTTAGTGGGTTAGTGCGAGATTTTAATCAAGGGCTGGCAGTGGGGGACTTGTTTTTAGAGCACTATCCGGCTATGACCCAAATCAGTTTGCAGCAGATTGTGTCGCAGGCTCGCGCTCGTTGGGGTCTCGGTAAAATCATACTTATTCACCGCGTGGGGCATTTGGCTCAGGGAGACCAGATTGTTTTTGTGGGTGTGACATCGATGCATCGTAAAGATGCCTTTGAAGCTGCGCAATTCATAATGGATTATTTGAAAACAGAGGCTCCCTTTTGGAAAAAAGAATCAACAGCGTTAGGGGAAAAGTGGGTTCAGGCAAATATCAGTGATACCGCAGCCCGTCAGCGATGGACTAGCGATGAGTAAGCTCAGCTGCGTATTCTTGTTTATAATGACAGCATGTATGAGTATGAGCACAGTTGCAGATGTAAAAGTAGCGGTTGCAGCGAATTTTAAGCCGACCCTAGCGTTGCTCATTGAACAATTTACGTTAGAACATCCAAGCATAAAAGTCAGTATTTCAAGCGCTTCCACTGGGGTTTTATACGCCCAAATAGAAAGAGGCGCGCCCTTCGACTTATTTTTATCCGCTGATAGCGAACGCCCGAGGCGACTTGAACAAAAATCGTTAGTGGAAAACAATACACGCAAAAATTATGCGTTAGGCCAGCTTGTATTATGGATCAAGGGCCAAACAAATGTTGCCCCTAGCTCACTGGATACGTTGACGGGTAAGCTTGCTATTGCGAACCCTAAGCTTGCACCTTTTGGTTTAGCCGCTGAGCAAGCGTTAAAAAAGCTCGAAAAGTATGATCAGTTGAGGCCCAATATCGTGATGGGGAATAACGTTTCCCAAACGGCACATTATATACAAACAGGGGCCGCTCAAGCTGGATTTGTCGCGCTCAGTCAAGTATTGAGTATTATAAGTGCCACCGAAGAGTACTGGTTACTGCCCCGTCACCTTTACTCACCGATAAACCAACAAATGGTCATTATCAAACAACTGGGGCGCACGGAACAACAAACAAAAGAGACCCTCGCACTGTACCAATATATTCTCGGTACAAAAGGGCAAGGGCTTATAGCAAAAAGGGGTTATCAGAGTAGTGAGATGCAAACTGATTCGGGAGTAAAGCCTGATGCTCAGTAATTTTGTAAGCAGTGAGATATGGCTCGCCACGTTGCTAACGTTGAAACTCGCGAGTGCAACGACCTTGGTGCTACTGGTTATTTCAATTCCTTTGGGGTGGTGGTTAAGCCAATCGAATAATCCCGTAAAACCCGTTATTGAAGCATGCGTGACTTTACCGTTAATTTTGCCACCTACTGTGCTAGGTTTTTATCTTCTTGTGTTGTTTTCTCCACAGCATCTTTTAGGAGGCGCGTGGGTCACGGCATTCGACACAACGTTGGTTTTCTCTTTTTACGGCTTACTCTTAGGCTCTATTTTGTATAGTTTGCCATTTATGGTGCAACCAATACGAGACGCATTTTTAAAAGTGGATCGCGACCTCTTAGACGCCAGTCATACCTTAGGAGCGAGTAAAACCAGCACATTCAGGCGTATCATTTTACCTTTAAGCAAACATGGTATTACCACAGGTTGTATTTTAGCGTTCGCCCATACGGTGGGTGAATTTGGTGTGGTACTGCTTATTGGCGGCAATATAGAAAGTGAAACGCGTGTTTTATCTATCCTGCTTTACGATTTAATTGAAACCAATCAAATGGACGCCGCAAATAATGTGGCGTTAATGTTAGTTGGCTTTGCTTTTGTGGTTTTGTTGTCTTTGAGTATGATGAGGCGCAGGGGAAAATATACAATTTTATGATAAAGCTGTGAATTTATCACCAGACACAGTGCTTCATTTAATCTCAAAGGGTGGGGTACAACATGGCTAATGTTGTTTTCGTACCAGGGTTAGATACTTGCTCGCCAGCACAACTCAAACCATCACGTTGAAAAGCAAATATGTATAGACGTGATGTGATGTGTTAGCAGTGGAGAAAATGAATAAAGGAAAAGCTGGGGGATAAAAAGCCAAGATAGAATATACATTTTGGGTGATATCTATCTTGGCTATTGTTGTACGCATCTATATTAGATTAGCGTCTCAACGGGTATATTGTGCAAAGACTATTTACTCGTCGTTGCCACAGTCATCTTGACACTCACCGTACAGATAAAGGCTGTGATGAATAAGCGTCATGTTGTGGCGTTTAGCAACTTCTTCTTGACGCTTTTCAATTACTTCATCTTCGAACTCAATGACCTTACCGCAATTTAAACATACGAGGTGGTCATGGTGTTTCTTATGACTGATTTCAAAAACAGATTTACCGCCTTCAAAATGGTGACGGTTTAGAATGCCAGCATCATCAAATTGGTTTAAAACACGATATACCGTGGCCAAACCGATTTCTTCGTCTTGTTCGATGAGGATCTTGTAAACATCTTCAGCACTGATATGTTGATTGTTCGGATCTTGTAGTATTTCGAGGATTTTTAAACGAGGTAATGTGACTTTTAATCCCGCTTTTTTGAGTTCTTTATTTTGGTCCATAGATCCAACTTAGCATTTGATGTAAACAACGTAATCATAAACTGTACCGATTATAGCGTCGGTTATCCAGTCATATCATCGCTTACGAATTCAACAGTTCAATTAAAGGGCGTTTTACTTAATTTAATATTCAAAACCGACCCCAAAATACGTTTTGATTTCTCTTTAATCATAAAAAAGGAGCTCACGCTCCTTTCATAACGAAGGGTGTTACTGCCGAATTTATTGCAGTTCAGCTAAACACATTTCTTCGTGTATTTGTTTGCACCAAGCCTTTACTCGGCTTTCGGTCAATTCAGGTTGTCTATCTTCATCAATACCAAGGCCGACAAAGTGGTCATCATCAGCCATGCCTTTTGATGCTTCAAAATCGTATCCCTCGCTAGGCCACTGACCAATCAAAATAGCGCCTTTAGCTTCAACGATATCCCTGACCATACCCATAGCGTCTAAGAAGTACTCAGCGTAATCCTCTTGGTCGCCACAACCAAAAATCGCGACCAGTTTATCGGCGAAATCGATTTCTTCTAACTCTGGGAAGAAGTCATCCCAATCACATTGCGCTTCGCCGTAATACCAAGTAGGAATACCAAACATGAGTAAATCAAACTCGGCAATATCCTCTTTACTGCTTTTGGCAATATCGTGTACGTCGATTAGGCCTTTGCCCAATTCTTTTTGAATCATCTTGGCAATATGTTCAGTGTTACCTGTGTCACTACCAAAAAATAGGCCTACGCTCGCCATCGTATTGAATACCTCAAAATCTAGTTATACATGTCTGGTCATTCACCAGAGCCATTAATTCGCTTGCCAGAAAAATTGCACCACGCCCTTAAACAAAAAGCCTGCGGCACCTAAAAACAAGACTAAATAAACAACAACTCTACCTATCATAGGTACGTTATTCTTCTTCAAAACATCATGTACCGCAAAGCCCATGAGTAAGAATAAACCAACCAATGCCAAATCTAAGGCGATGGCTTCAATTTGTTCATAATTTTCGCTTAACATGGGAACTCGCTACATTTCATTGCGGCGCTACTTTAGCATATTGAGGCAGTCTTGAAAAAAACTAATTTCGTAAAAATGTGAGTATGTGATCCGCACACTCTGCCGGTTTTTCAGCGTGCAACCAATGACCAGTCCCTGAAACGACTTTAACGCGGCTTTTGGGGAATAAATCCGTTGTTTGTTTGGTGTATTCTGCGACTAAGTAATCAGACAGTTCACCTTTAAGAAATAAAACGGGTTTGGTGTATTGACTGTCACTGCTAATCGCTTGTGATAACAATGAATAGTCTCTATGCAATAGAGGTAAATTAAAGCGCCAATGCCAAAAGTGTGTTTTGGTATCTTGGTATAAGCTTTTTAATAAAAACTGCCTAACAGAAGCCTCATTGACAAATTTGCTCATCATTTTATCAGCGTCTTTGCGGTCTTGAATGCTCTCAAGCTTTACATTTAGTAAAGATTTAAAAACGTTACTGTGTCTTGGCTCATACGCTACTGGTGCTATGTCAAGCACCGTAAGTGTCGAAATAATTTCTGGATAAGTCAGCGCCATTTGCATAGCGACTTTTCCACCTAAAGAGTGGCCCACTGCATTTACACGTGAAATGTTTAACTGAGCTAAAAGAGCAATAATAGAATCCGCGTAACCAGTAAAACTAAACTGCGCAGAGTGCTCTGACTTTCCATGATCCGGCAAATCAATAGATAGAATATTGAAATCTTGGCTTAATTTACGGCGCAACATAGCGAGGTTATCTAAACTGCCGAATAGACCATGTATTAATAATAACCAAGGCTGATTTTTTTCACCGTGGTCGATTCTGTGGTTAATATTTAAAATAGAAATAATGACCCCTATTAATCAATAAGGTTAGTGGTACTGCGAAGAGAAGAGGGGAGAGCGGCCATAATTCAATGACCACTCATTCACTTAGTCTATTAGATAAGAATCTAGTGATTTACCGTTATCAAGTTCAGCTTTGAAAACTTTAGGCATACGACCAATACCAGTCCATTTATGCTCATTACCTGCGCTGTCTTTTAAAATATATTTTACTGGACGTTTTTTGCCCACTTTAGTTGATTTTTTCGCGGGTTCAGCTTTTTGTAAATCGTTGACATCAAGTCCTGCTGCTTCTAATTGCGCTAGGATCTCATTTAGCTTTTCGTTTTTCTCTTTGGCCGCTTCTTGCTGCTCTAATTCTTTCGCTTTACGGTTATCAATAATCGAATTGAGTTTATCTGCGACTGTTTCTAATTCTTCTACCGATAATTCCTTTACCGCTCCTTGTAATCGACGTCCATGAGTCAAAATGCTAATAAAATCACTCATAATTACCCTTCTTATTTAAATGTATATTTTGTTTGAACATATATTTTTACGTGATAGTTAGCAATAAGTTTATCGGAATTTATGATTTTTCATAGTTTTAAAACTTAAATATTCGAATGTTTTAAAATTGAAAAGAAAAAAAGGCGAAATAAAATTCGCCTTTTAGATTCATTAAAACTAATTACATATTTGGGTAATTAGGACCGCCTGCACCCTCTGGTACTACCCATTGGATATTCTGTGTAGGGTCTTTTATATCGCAGGTTTTACAATGTACGCAGTTCTGGGCATTAATCTGCAATGCTTTTTCACCTTGCTCATTATCTATGATTTCATATACCCCGGCCGGGCAGTAACGCTGAGCGGGTTCATCATACAAAGGTAAATTCACCGTAATTGGAACAGCATTATCCTTTAATTTAAGATGACAGGGTTGATCCTCTTCATGATTGGTGTTTGACAAAAATACAGAGGACAACTTATCGAAACTCAGCACACTGTCATATTTTGGATAATCTATTTTCTGGCAGTCTTTGGCCTGCTTAAGTTGTTCATGATCTTTCTCGTTATCAGACAAATTAAAGAACATGTTGCCATTAAAGATATTCTGCTCGAGGGTGTTATAAGCACCGCCGCCAAACGTGCCAAATTTATGTAGCGCAGCACCAAAATTACGCGACCTGAATAGCTCATCGTAGACCCAAGAGTCCTCGAACCGCTTACTGTAATCGACTAAATCCTTACGGCCAGCGTCTTCAGGTCCTAATGCATTAATCAATGTTTCAGCAGCCAACATGCCGGATTTCATGGCCGTGTGATTACCTTTAATCTTTGCAAAATTCAATGTACCCGCATCGCAACCTACCAGTAAGGCACCAGGCAAGGACATTTTAGGTAATGAATTATACCCGCCCTTGGCAATGGCCCTTGCGCCATAGCTCACGCGTTTGCCACCTTCTAAGTATTGTTTAAATACGGGGTGGTGTTTCATTCGCTGGAATTCATCGAACGGGCTCAAGTGCGTATTGCTATAGTTGAGGTCAACGATTAATCCGACAAATACTTGGTTATTTTCAGCATGATATAAATAAGAACCGCCTGACGCTTCGGTTAACGGCCAACCCGCACTGTGAACAACTAAGCCTTCTTGATGCTTACTTGGTTCAATATCCCAAATTTCTTTAAAACCAATAGCATAATGCTGTGGGGACTTACCTTTATCCAGTTCAAATTTCGCGATGAGTTCTTTGCCTAGATGACCACGGCAGCCTTCTGCGAACACTGTGTATTTGGCACGAAGTTCCATACCAGGCATATAACCATCTTTATGCTCACCATTATGCCCTATGCCCATATCACCGGTTAGCACCCCACCAACACTGCCATCATCATTGTAGATAACTTCTGCTGCTGCGAATCCCGGAAACACTTCAACGCCAAGGGACTCTGCTTGCTCAGCTAACCAGCGAGTGACATTACCCATACTGACAATATAATTGCCTTCGTTGTGCATGGTTTTCGGCGTCATGATATTGGGTAATTTAGTGGCCTTTTCTTCGCTGCGTAAATAATAAATATGATCTTCTTTGACTGGGGTCGTAATAGGCGCCCCCATTGATTGCCAATCTGGGAACAATTCATCCATGGCACGTGTTTCAAATACTGCACCAGATAATATGTGCGCGCCCACTTCAGAGCCTTTTTCAACAACACAGACCATAAGTTCTTGGTCTTTTTCCTGTGCCAATTGCATCAATTTACATGCGGTAGAGAGCCCAGCTGGACCAGCACCGACTATCACAACATCAAACTCCATCGATTCTCGTTCCACCAGTATCTCCTTCTTTATAAATATGTATTAATTAAAAAAATGCGTTTGTGTTTACTCGTCACACAAATTTTACAATTTAGTTGGCAGATGTTTTACGTATAGCGCCGACAAAGCGCAACTTATTTGTATATATATTTTCTATAAGCCACGTTTATGCGGCCTTACGGCTCGGGCCACAGACTACAAATACTGAATGCCATAGAAACCCTTTTACTTCAAAACCAATCTTTCAACTGCCTATTTTACAATCTAAGTGTTGGCTAAATCATCCTCATTGTCTTTCAAAAGGGGGATATATTGCTTTAGATCATTTGTTCGACAAAGGGGCGGGTTGACGTGTACGTCAACAGAACGTAAATTGAATGTATTCCGTAAATGTAATGTTAATTACATTTTTGTTGCTTAAACGCCTGTCAAATGAGGTGAAAATGAAAATATTAGTGCCGGTAAAACGCGCAATCGATTACAACGTGAAAGTGCGAGTTAAAGCCGATCACAGTGCAGTTGATTTAACCAACGCCAAAATGTCCATCAACCCATTCTGTGAAATCGCGGTTGAAGAAGCAGTCAGACTGAAAGAAAAAGGTGTTGCAACTGAAATAGTGGTTGTTTCCATCGGTGATAAGTCTTGCCAAGAACAAATTAGAACCGCTCTTGCGCTCGGTGCCGATCGCGGTCTGCAAATTGATACCAACGAGTCTTTGGATTCATTGCAAATAGCAAAACTACTTAAGAAGGTGGTTGAAGAAGAGGCCCCTGACTTAGTTATTCTAGGTAAGCAGTCTATTGACTCAGATAATAACCAAACAGGTCAGATGTTAGCAGCGCTTACTGGTATGCCTCAGGGCACGTTTGCATCAGAAGTGAATATCGATGCAGGTAAGGTGAAAGTAACCCGCGAAATTGACGGCGGTCTACAGACGGTAGAGCTTAACTTACCGGCGGTTGTTACCACTGATTTGCGCTTAAATGAACCGCGCTACGCGTCTTTGCCTAATATTATGAAAGCCAAGCGTAAACCCCTTGAAGTAAAAGTAGCCGCTGATTTCGGCGTTGAATTAAGCTCGAGTGTGAAGGTGCTCAAAGTGGAGCCACCTGCACAACGTTCTGGTGGCGTGAAAGTAGCTGATGTAGCTGAATTGGTTGATAAATTGAAAAACGAAGCGAAGGTGATCTAATGGCAATTCTTATTTATGCTGAGCACGACAACAGCCAGTTGAAGTCTGAAACACTCAAACTTGCCAATGCTGCGAGCAAGATGGGAGATGAACTCCATCTTTTGGTTGTTGGGTCTAACTGTGCTGATGTGGCTAATCAAGCAAGTGAAGTAGATGGCATCAGCAAAGTACTACTAGCAGACAACGCCGCCTATGAGCATCAACTAGCAGAAAATGTCGCTGACTTGGTTGCCGAAATGGGTAAAGACTACAGCCACATTGTTTGTGCCGCGACCACAACGGGCAAAAACTTTATGCCTCGTGTTGCCGCCTTACTCGACGTAGCACAATTATCAGATGTTATTGGTGTACAAAGTAGTGATACGTTTGTACGTCCTATCTATGCGGGTAATGCGATCGCGACAGTGCAATCAAGTGATAACATAAAAGTGCTAACAGTGCGTACTTCAACATTTGATGCAAATGCTACGGAGAATTCTGCACCGATAGAAGCTATAGACTTAGTGAAGTCATCAAGCATTTCTTCATTTGTTAGTGCTGAATTAACCAAATCTGAGCGTCCAGAGCTCACAGCTGCTGACGTTGTTATCTCGGGCGGGCGTGGTATGCAAAACGGTGATAACTTCAAATTGCTTGATGGCATAGCAGATAAGCTTGGTGCAGCTATGGGCGCGTCACGAGCTGCGGTTGATGCTGGGTTTGTGCCAAACGATATGCAAGTTGGTCAAACGGGTAAAATTGTCGCACCCCAGCTTTATATCGCTGTTGGCATATCCGGTGCAATCCAGCATTTAGCCGGTATGAAAGACTCTAAAGTCATCGTTGCTATTAATAAAGACGAAGAAGCACCAATATTCCAGGTGGCTGATTACGGTTTAGTCGGAGATTTGTTTGACGTTCTTCCTGAACTAGAAGCAGCGTTGTAAGCAATACCCTTTATCATTCGAATGCCGCTTTATATAAGCGGCATTTTTTTATCTGCTGTTCGTGGATGTCTTCGTTACATTACTGCTTTGCAGTCCTTCGTAGAATGACCACTAAAGGTCATGCTTATTAAATAGCAATAAGCTCGCTTACTTACATTCATTATCCTGAATACCTGAGTTCACTCTAAACATGAGCAAGCATTTAGGCGTTAGGTTAATTAATCATCGAACAAAGGTACAAGACAAAAAATTCTTTGCGTTGAGTACGATAAGTGTTTAATTTCCTCACATCATATTTATCATACAAATAAAATTATGGAGGCGTCACTATGGTCGCAACATCAAACAACGTTCTTGCACTAGGAGTGTGCGACTATCCGGAGCACGTTCCGGCTAGTGAATGGAAAACCCATGCAGAACAACAAAAGGCTATGGGCTTGCAATATGTACGTCTAGCAGAGTTTTCGTGGGCTAAAATTGAACCTAGCGATGGCATATTTGATTGGCAATGGCTTGATGATGCGATTGAGACTTATGTTTCACAGGGCCTAAAAATTGTTATGTGCACGCCAACTGCAACTCCCCCTGCATGGTTAGTTCAAAAGTATCCGGAAATGCTAGCTGTTGATGCGCAAGGCCAAACCATGAAGTTTGGCTCTCGTCGCCATTATGACCATGCCAGCGATATTTATCGCCAAGAATGTAAACGTATTACAACCCTTATGGCTCAGCGTTATGGTCAGCACACTGATGTGATTGGTTGGCAAACTGACAATGAACTTGGCCACGAAGGGACAGCTGTATCTTACGGTGGTGCGAGTGCTGAGCGTTTCCCAAAATGGCTTAAAGCTCGATATGAAACCTTAGATGCATTGAATGAGGCATGGGGTTGTGCATTTTGGAGCCAAGACTACTCACAATGGCAACAGATTTGTCCGCCTAATTTGACTGCTGTACGTCAACCAAACCCGTCACAAGCGTTGGATTATCAGCGCTTTTGCTCTGATATGATTGAAGAATTTCAACAAGTTCAAATCGATGTACTTAGAGCACTTTCTCCTCATCGCTTTTTGACTCACAATTTTGTCATTTTCGCTCAAGAGTTCGATTTATACAAAGTCGCCAAAAATTTGGATTTTGTCGCTTGGGATAGTTACCCGATCGGCATGTTAGAATTTTTTGCCACGTGGGAAACTGAACAAACAAAGTCGGAGTTTGCTCGGACCGGTCACCCTGATCTAGTGAGCTTTAATCATGATCTATATCGCGGAATTAAAGGCGGCAAGGATTTCTGGGTAATGGAGCAACAGTGCGGTCATGCCAACTGGGCGCAGTATAATCCGTTGCCGGCTAAAGGGGCAGTGCAGCTTTGGACAGCCCAAGCCTGGGTCCATGGTGCGAGTTCAGTGACCTATTTTAGATGGCGCGCAAGCCATATGGCACAAGAAATTATGCATTCAGGTTTATTACAACAAGATGGGCGGGCTGACCGGGGGTACCAAGAAGTTAACGACTTCGATACTGCTCAGTTTGCACTGGAGAAAGTGAACGCTCGAGTTGCTGTGCTTCATGATTACAACAGCCTGTGGGCTTACAACCTTCAACCCCACAATAAAGATCTAAACTATTGGCATCAGTTTATGATGTTTTACAGCGCACTTCGTGAGTTAGGGGTAGACGTAGACATTATTCATCCTGAACAACTTGCGGACAAGGAGTATGCTTTAGTTGTTGCGCCTGCGCTGACTATCATGACATCAGAAATAGCGTCTTATTTGAGCCAAAGTGCTAAAAATTGCCCTATTATTTTTGGGCCTCGCACCGCATTTCGTAATGATACAGGCCGAGTAGCAGAAAAAGGACAATTTCAATTAATAGAAGATTTGGTAGGTATCAAATTAGCAAATTTTGATTCATTGCGCCCAACGCTTTCCCAATCAATTGAACAGAGGGAAACGAGTACGGAATTTTTTGCAAAACTTTGGTGTGAGAGCTATGAATTAACCGATGCGGATGCCACACACACGTATGTAAACGGTCCCATGGCAGGACTTGCTGCGGTGACCAAAAAAGATAATGTGAGCGTTATTGGCGCTTTATCAGGGGCTTTAATAAAGAGTATTTTCAAGTCGGCATTAGGTGAAGTAGGTATTGAAACCTTCACATTGCCTAAAGGCATGAGATTGAGTCGACGTGGTGAAACAACCCTTGTGCTGAACTTTAATCAGCAAGACGTAGAATGGAGTGGTACAACCTACCCAGGCGTATCTTTTACAACACTCGATTAAGTCTTTAAAATTGGGGGCTCTGCAAATCATTCAAAATGCAGAGCACCCAATCCATTTTAAAGCTTGATAACCGAGTTTTCTTCATTAGACATCGGAGACATGGCATAAGCATCAGCCTGCCAGTCATTCTCATACGCTTTACCGTCTAACAAGTAACGAAACTGATATTCTTTCTCAACGGGTAAGTCCATGGCTGCAGAGAAACTACCATTCTTAAGCTTCTTCATAACAGTAGCTTTCTTATCCCAATCATTGAAGTCACCCACGATACTGACAGAATCTGCTGCTTTAGCCTCTTCCTTGCTGATTTTAAATGTGACCTTACAAACGGGTTTCGATTTTAAATATTGTTTCTTAAAAGCCATAATTTCCTCTCAAACGTAATTAAAGAACAGATTTTGTGCATTTATACACCAATTGGCCGTAATTTTATAATTATTTGTAATAAAACTACGAAATAAACCTAAAATTCTTAAACTCTTATTGTGTTCGACTAAACTATTGAACTTCATCATCGCGCATTATTACCGCAGCGGAATAGCATGTTATTTAATAGCGCATCCTAAGCCACTATCATCGTCAAATGGCTCGTTATGACAATCCTTCCTAGAGACTAAAACTCGCATTTTAAATATACATCTCTATTTTAGCGCACATAACTTGCCCTAAATTGATGCATATCATTTGTTTTTCTTATTTTATCCATTGACGACATAAGGGCAAAAATTCAGCACCATTCTTGTAACTATCTGATGCGCATGATTTTCTTTAGTTTAACAGCGTATTATTTGGCAAATCAGCTAGATATTGTGATTAATACTCAGTTCAATAGCTTTTACTAAGCATAAACTGTGCACAATATGATTTACGTTAGCTAATTCACCGTTTCTAAGCTTTATGATGTGAAATATACCCTGATAGTTATCAGCTGGTAAACGTACAGGCTCAACGTCTAAATTTCTTCCCGTATTGGCTGGGAGACAAACCAGTGTGTTTTTTGAAAAGTCGGGTGAATGAGCTCAAATCATCGTAACCCACGAGATTCACAATGCGCTCTACGCTATGAGCAGATGCTTCTAGATGCTTTTTCGCTGCTTCAACTCTCACACCTTGCAGGTAGGCTAGGGGTGATTGTTCCGTTGCGCGCTTAAAGCGGCGAACAAAAGTACGAGATGTTAAATTTACTTTTTCGCACAAGGTGTCTACCACAATTTTTTGCGCGAAATGCTCCTCAAGCCACTGTTGTACAGCGAGAATTTCCGCATCCTGATGGTATTTCTTAGTGCGCAAAGAAGCGTAAGCAGATTGGTCCCCACGAGATAAATCGATAACGTGTGCCTTGGCTGTTGTGGTCGCGATATCATGGCCAGCGTAACGCTCGATCAATAAGAGTGCTAAATCAAACCACGCCATTCCTCCGCCTGAACAAAAAATGTTGTCTTGCTCTGTGATCATTCTATCGATTTGCAAATTAACGTTGGGATATAGCTGCCTAAATAAGTCTGCGTAGCCCCAATGTGTTGTTGCCATACGCTTGTCAAGTATTCCCGCCTGAGCTAAAAAAAAAGCGCCACTGCAGTTACTCGCAATATCTGCTCCTAAAGCGTGGTGTTTTCTTATATGGGCTAAGAGTTCAACATTATTTTTAAGGACATCAATGGGGTCACCACCGATGGTAGGAATAAGGAGGAGATCCGTTTTGTCTACGCTTTCTATTGACACATGGGCATTCAATTCAAGCTGATTAATACATTTAACCTGCCTTTGGCATAACGAGGCTATTTGAACATCAAACAGCGGTTTAATGGGTAATCCCTGCATCCGCTGCCAAGTAATACCTGCTAAACCAAATATATCTAGCACCCCAGTGATGGCACTAGCGTAGGCTTGATCGAATCCCAAAATAGTCACTTTGTACACTAATTCGTCCTCTCTATAAACCCGTGTTTTTAGCGCGTATCACGGAGCGTTATATCTGTCATATACGACCATTATTATGTCATATATGACAATTAATCGCCTGACTTTTATCTGCGAAGCTAAGCACCGTTAAAAGAATGTTGTCTTTATAAGAGTCGAAACATATCAACAGATACTTATATGTTTGGCGTAAGCGGCAAGTTAATCAGAGAAGGTGTGGGTAAATGAGTGAAGAATTAGTCAGTCGTAAAGAACTAGCATTTCAATTGTACGAGTTGCTCGATACAGAGTCCTTGTGTGATAAAGAGCGATTCAGTGAACACAACAAAGATACGTTCGATGCAGTCATGGACACCGCGGAGAAAATCGCACGGGAAAAGTTTGCACCACATAATCGAAAGGCTGACCTCAATGAGCCGACCTTTGATGGTGAGAAAGTTCACATGATCCCTGAAGTAAAGGAGGCGTTCGATGCCTACGCAGACTCAGGGTTAATTGCCGGCCGTTTCGATTTTGATGATGGCGGTATGCAACTGCCTGAAACTATTATGATGGCGTGTTCAAGTTACTTTACCGCGTCGAACCCCTCCAGCACATCTTACTCATTCTTGACAGTTGCCGCAGCCAACGTGATCAAGAACTTTGCTGAGCAGAGTATTAAAGATAAGTTTATGCCGCGTATGCTCACAGGTGAGTTTACTGGGACTATGGCGTTAACTGAGCCACATGCCGGTTCTTCTCTTGCTGATATAACCACAAATGCAAAGCCGGCTGATGATGGTACGTATCGTATTAAGGGCAGTAAGATGTTCATTTCGGCGGGTGATCATGAATTATCTGACAACATTGTGCATTTGGTACTAGCAAAAATTCAAGGCGCGCCTGCGGGTGTTAAGGGTATTTCACTTTTTGTGGTGCCAAAATTTCGCCTCGATGAAAACGGCGAGCCAGCACAGCGTAATGATGTCTCACTGGCAGGACTTATTCATAAGATGGGGTATCGAGGCACTACTTCTACCGTCTTATCGTTCGGCGAAAAAGACGATTGCCACGGCTACTTAGTAGGCGAAGCGCATCAAGGCCTTAAGTATATGTTCTTGATGATGAACGAAGCGCGAATTGGTGTTGGTTTTGGTGCCGCTATGCTTGGGTATTCAGGCTATCGTTACTCGTTGGGCTACGCTAAAGAAAGAACACAGGGGCGTGTTGCGCCAAACAGCAAACCGACCGACAAACCAGCCACTATCATTAAACATGGTGATGTAAAGCGCATGCTATTAGCGCAAAAGTCATATGTCGAAGGTGCTATGTCATTGTGTTTTTATGCTTCCAGACTAGTTGACGAACTGCATATAGCAGAAACACCAGAGGCGAAACAGAGGACAGCTGAGCTGCTTGATCTGTTAACCCCTGTGGTGAAAGCATGGCCCAGCGAATTCGGCCCGAAAGCTAATGATTTAGCAATTCAAATTCTGGGCGGCTCAGGCTATACCAGAGAATATCCAGTAGAGCAGTGCTGGCGCGATAACCGTTTAAATCCGATTCATGAGGGGACGAACGGTATTCAAGCGTTAGATCTGATGACACGTAAATTGTGGCAGGCAGATGGCGCTGGTTTAGTGCAATTACAAAAAGTCATGGGCGAAGACTTCGCTAAAGCTCAACACCCAGTGAGCAAACAGCTTATCGCTGAGCTTCAACCTTACTTATTAAAACTGCAAAAGCTTATTCCTGTCATAGGCGCGGAGTTAGCAGGTGAAAACCAAAATGCACTGCTAGCCAATGCGAGTTGCTTCTTAACCATATTTGGCCAAGTAGTTGTCAGTTGGATGTGGATCAGGCAGGCAATTACGTCAGAAGAAGCACTTAATAAAAATGCGGTATCACAGGATGATGAAGCATTTTATCGCGGAAAATTACAAGCTGCGAAGTATTTCCTTGATTGGGAATTACCATTGACGGACCGGGATTTTAAAGTGTTAAGCAGCATGAGTGACAGCTGCAGTGCGATGCAAGAAACTTGGTTTTAAATTATATTAATTAGGGATAGGTAGCAGCGTTTAATATGGAATAAGAGCGCTTTAATTGGCAAAGCGCGGATCCAATTATCTATCCCTCTTTCTGAATTGCGCTTGTTAAAAACCCCAGAGGTACAAACGAATTTGAGTATAAGGTGGAATACAGCTAATGAGTGACAACAGTGTTGCTGGAAAGCATATATTAATTACAGGTGGGGCCTCAGGAATTGGGGCCGAGTCTGCTTTGTTACTGAGTAAACGAGGGGCCAGTATCACACTGGGAGATCTAAACGACGTCGATGGCAATGCTCTGGTTCAACGCATCTGTGATGAAGGCGGTCAAGCGCGTTTTGTTAAAGTAGATGTCAGCGAAAGTGCATCCGTTGCGGCACTTTTTGATTCAGCCATTGATGAATTAGGTAATATCGATGTGTTGATAAACAATGCTGGCATTGATCATGATCCTAAATTTATGCTGGAAATAGACGATGCTACCTTTCATAAAAACATCGCGGTGAATGTGAATGGTGTGTGGTTTTGCATGAAACAGGCATTGGCTCATATGATGCAAAATGGCGGTGGCCATGTGATCAATATCTCATCTGTGGCAGGTATTCGTGCCGCTCCCACGCTATCGGCCTATAGCGCAGCGAAACATGCAGTGGTGGGTTTAACCAAGTCAGCAGCGGTGGAATATGCCCGGCACAATATACGTTTTAATGCTGTCTGCCCCAGCTTCATACGCACCCCTATGGTGGAAAATGTTTTGTCTAAATTAGATGAACGTGGGCAAAAAGCACTCGTCAAGGCTAATCCAATGAAACGCCTTGGAGAGCCACAAGAGGTGGCTGGCGCGATTGCTTGGTTATGTACAGCAGAGTCAAGTTTTATGACCGGCCATACCGTAGTACTCGACGGTGGTATGACTGCGTAACGTGTTATTAATATTAAAGGACAATAAATGAAAACAGAATTATTTGATCTAACTGGCAAAATTGCCCTGGTAACCGGTGCAAGCCGGGGTATCGGTGAGTCTATTGCTAGATTACTGGCCACTTACGGCGCACATGTGATTGTATCAAGCCGCAAGTTAGACGGTTGTGAAGCGGTTGCTAAAAGCATTCGCGATTCAGGTGGTAAAGCTACTGCGATGGCATGTCATGTAGGTGAAATGGCGCAGATAGACGCCACGTTTGACGCTATCAAGAAAGACTTCGGGCAATTGGATATATTAGTAAATAACGCTGCAGCTAATCCATATTTCGGTCATATATTAGATACTGACTTGGCGGCTTATGAAAAGACGGTAGATGTGAACATTAGAGGCTATTTCTTTATGTCTATCGCCGCCGGAAACATGATGAAAGAGCAGGGTGGCGGGGTTATCCTCAACACAGCATCGATCAACGGTATTTCTCCAGGCAATATGCAGGGAATTTATTCTGTAACGAAAGCTGCGGTGATCAGCATGACTAAGGCATTTGCAAAAGAGTGCGGCTCGCTAAACATTCGAGTGAACGCATTACTGCCTGGTTTAACCGAAACGAAATTCGCATCGGCTTTGACATCCAATGACAAAATTCTTAAACAAGCTTTGATGACGATCCCATTAGGACGGGTTGCTCAGCCTGACGAAATGGCTGGAACCGTATTGTATCTGGTATCTGATGCATCTTCATACACGACAGGTACAACAGTCACAGTGGACGGAGGGTACTTAGCCTAAGCTATTTAAAAGCGTGTTGCCCGTAAATAGAAATGAAGCCGCCAGTGTAACGAATACACTGGCGGCTTTTTATGCTGAATCAATGACATTTACTTTCTACGGCTTTTTAACCCATGCACCGTTAACCAACACGAAATGCCCAGTGTCGGTTTTTTCATAGGCTTTCTTCGCAGCTAACTTTTCAACTTGCTCAAGAGTAAGGTTATTCTTAGTGGCTAATTGCGCATACTTTTGCTTTCGTTTGTCGTTTACTTCTTTGATCAAAGAAATTACGTCAGGCTTACTGACTACTGCGCCAAGATAACCGTCTGTTTGCTCGCCAACCAAACCTTGTGCTTTAGCGTCATCCAATTCTATTGCAAAGCTCATACTGGCGAATAGTAAGGACGATGCTGCTAGCAATGTAGGTAATAGGTTCATTTTCATGTTCACTCCTTAAAATAATTCACTGTCATCGCTGAATAAGTCATCTAACTCTTTATCAACTTTCACACGTATTTCATGATCTATCTTTACATTAATGTTGATAGTAATGGGTTCTTTCGTTTCTACTTGCACTTTATGAGTACAAGCGCTCAACGGTAACAAGGCCGCCATAAGCCAATACATTTTCACTCTTCACCACCTTTTTTAATGTTATGTTCAATTTGATTCTGTACCGAATCAGTCAATCTTAAGGAACGCATCAAGGTTAGAATATTTTCCTCGTGGTGGTAATTAAAATTAACTGCTTGTTGTTGCGTTGGATTTTTTCCTAATATAGAGAAATCCAAAAACAATAATCCATCGGAATTCAACTTCACTTTACTACTTAGTTTTTCAAACTCTAGATCTTTTAAATAAAGCAACTCGGTTTGTTGTTGAGCAATGGAATCAAATGCGGGGTTGCCATCAATTTTAAGGGCACCAGCACTGTCACTCTTTAATAGGCCGTTATCGATATTCACTTTGCCGTCTTCTAACGTCAAAGGCAATATCCCACTAACAGAGCCAGTCACATCAATACCACTTTGTTGCTGTAATTCAACAATTTCGGCTAAGTCAATATTGTTCATGGTGAGCTGAGCGTTTTGGTTGCGCTTGTCTAACCAGAAACCGCCTAATATGAAGTTACCACCTAATACGTTACCCGTCGCTTTGTCGACTTTAAGACTGTTGTTTTTGATGGAGTAGTCCAAAGCAATATTACTGATAGGTACCCCAGTATTCGCATTGAGTATAGTTAACCTAGCGTCATCAAGCTGAAGACCCGCTGAATCAGAATATAGGTTACTGTGAGTTGAAATACCGCTGGCACTGAAGTCTGCGTATTTTATCTCTGCGTTAACAAGCTCAATAGATGCTTGTAAATCTTGACCATCTGACTTCATCTGAGCATCAATATCCAATGTACCATCTTGCAGTATGAGCTCCGGCAAAAACCGGCTAGCGACTGCTTGCAAGCTGTCTATGGATTGCTGGCGCATCATTAGGTTAAGCTGCTGTCCAGATTGGCCGAGTTTAAACTGCAAAGACTTTTCTATTGACACATCATGCTGGCTAATTAATGTGCTAGAGCTGCGCTGTGCTGTAATGTCATGTCGTACATCAATGCTCGAAAAAGTTAGATACTGCTTCGCAGATACATTAATAGCAATGCCACTGAGTATCGAGTCACCGCTAAAGTCAAGACGATTAAAATCAGATACATTACCGGTTAGATGATTCGTTAGTTTGTTTACCAATACAGCATCTCGTTTGATTTGCGACGAGGTGACATCAGACATCACAGAAACATTGTTTATAGTTTCCCCGGATAGGGTGAGGGCGGCCTGAACTGATTTTATCGTGATAGGGATGCTCGCCTCCTCTGGACTCAAATAACGTAAACCATTTGCATCTGCTGTTAATTGCAATGCAATTCCTCTTCGGGAAGATACAGATCCACTGGCGCTCATCGAAAACGTATTATTGGTAAAACCTGCCTGTGAAAAATTTTGGGCCTCAATGACTCCATCAATTTGACTTAATGACCAATCTCGGTCATTTACTTCTACGTACGCACTATGAGATAGCGTTATTGGTGGCAGAGGTGATTGCTTGGCTAAATTTTCACTCGGTTTTACGTGTTTGTTTAAATTCAGTTGCCCTTTTAGGGTAAGCCTACTTTCAATATGAATCGGCGATTTTTCATTTGGAAACGAAATGCCTGTATCAATTAGCGTTAGCGCTAATGCTTTGTTTTCATCAGTGAGTGACAAGGAAGGAACCACTGCATCATTGAGTGTGACTAACATAGGTGTTGATGATGTGAGTGAAAACACGTTAGGTAACTTAATCGGCACCTGAGGCAACAATGCCAGACAGTCGTCACCGAATACAATACGGTTGTCTAAAGCAGAAATATCTAAACTGAGTTGTTGGGTTAACAGTGAAATATCAGCAACCACAAGCCCATCGATTTCAGACTGTATTGAACACGAATTATGATTGTAATGAAAAGAGGTATTAAGACTATGTTTTGAGGAAAGCTGGTTACCGTCAAATCTGAGATGAGTACTGATCTGAGTATTCATAAAAGAAGTTTGATTTAGCAAAGGCTTGAGATCCGTCAGTTGCGTTTCATTAAGGCTAACGAGACCGATGACTTCAGATAGCACCCATTTGATATCCGCCGTAATAGCGCTTTGCTCACTTTCATCATCAGTTGTTGTCAAATAAAGCGTTGCATGAATATCACCTTCGAATTTCAAAGAATCGGGTGTTGGTTGAATAAGGCTAAAGGTCAGTGACTCTTTTAATACATCGCTGTTAATCGTAACTTCATCAATGGTTACTTTGGGGAAGTTAACTGGTAGTTTCCAGCTGGTTATGTCTATGGGTGCGATAGTAGATGAAGGTTTATCAGCGCTTTTACTCGAAATGTGATGAACAATCAGCGTTGAAGTATAAAGTGTATTTTCTTGGTACGAGAATAGCGCGTCCTCGATTTTAGCTTTTATCCCCGGAGCTTGTAAGCACAACTCTTTCAATTCGATATTCAATTGGCTATCAATATCAAACGATAGGCAGTTCACAGTGATGTGTTGCTCACGAGCGTAGTGCTCTATGAAAAAGATGCTAATTGCGTTTCTGAAAAAATACGTTGTAGCGACAATGATGAACAATATAACAAAAGAAAGGAGCGGAACAGCGTAGCGCTTTTGAGAAAACAGTTTACCCACTGAGAACAGCCTAGCAAGAAGCAAATCAAGGCTAGTACAGTAACAAAAAATGCATATATTAATCTAAGAAAAATTTCTGCGCTTTACCCGAAACACGATAAAACGCAGAGGATGGATACTCTATTTAACGATTAAGACGCTGAGCGGCGAGGGCTGGCATTTTTAGGCCCATTACCCCGGCGGTTACCAGAGTGGTGCCCACGAGCATTATCACCAGAACGTTGACCATCTCGGTGCTGAACTCGAGGCTTTTTAGGTTTAATAGGGCGCGAATCTAATCTTGATTCAGGTAATGCATGAACAGGCTCAAACCCTTCAATCCCCTTGCGTGGAATGATTTGCTTAGTAAAACGTTCAATATCAGCCAGCAAGGAAAACTCATCCGCAGTGACAAGTGAAATAGCTTGTCCACTTGCACCAGCACGGCCTGTGCGACCGATACGGTGAACGTAATCTTCTGCTACATTGGGTAGGTCATAGTTGACTACCTGGGGTAATTGACTGATATCTAGACCACGAGCGGCAATATCGGTCGCCACTAATGCACGCACTTTACCGCTTTTAAACTCGGCCAGCGCTTTTGTGCGTGCGCCTTGACTTTTGTTACCGTGAATAGCGGCTGAGGTGATTCCACGCGCTTCAAGTTGCTTGGCGATCCGATTCGCACCATGTTTGGTGCGGCTAAATACCAACACTTGTTGCCAATCATTGTCTTTAATCATGCGAATCAAAGCGGGTGTCTTTTGATTCTTATCAACGGGGCACACAAACTGTTCCACGGCTTCTACTGTTGTATTAGGCGGGGAAACAGATACTTCGACCGGGTTATTCACAAGCCCTTTCGCTAATGCACGTATATCATCTGAAAAGGTGGCTGAAAAAAGTAAGTTTTGACGTTTCGTTGGTAGCAGCTTTAGCACTTTTTTGATGTCGTGAATAAAGCCCATATCTAGCATACGGTCCGCTTCATCCAGCACCAAAATTTCTAAATCGTCAAATCTAACCGCATTCTGGTTATACAGGTCAAGCAAGCGCCCCGGTGTGGCGACTAGAATATCGACGCCTTTGCGCAACTTGATCATCTGTGGGTTGATGCCAACACCACCAAACACAACAGCTGAGCGCAATGGAAGATCCTTGCCATAGTCAACCACACTGGCAGCGACTTGCGCTGCAAGTTCACGCGTAGGAGTTAACACTAATGCACGAGCTTGGTTTCCACGTGCATGTGTTCCACGATTCAGCAATTCGAGTAAAGGCAGAGTAAAGCCCGCTGTTTTACCTGTACCGGTTTGTGCTGCTGCCATGATGTCCTTGCCTTCTAATATGGCAGGTATCGCTTGTGCTTGAATTGGAGATGGGTCTGTGTAGCCTTTCGCTGTAACGGCAGACAAAATTGCGGGGGATAAGCCTAAATCGGCAAAACTCATATTTTACTCGCTGGTCGTGAATTAATTATCAAATTCTATGCTGCTTTTTCAAGCATTATAGAGAGGGCGGGAGGATACAGTATATCCCGTGATTAGCAATCGAGAATATAAAAAAACCGCTGTTAGCTATGCTGACAGCGGTTTTATATTGACACTATTGAACGCTTACGCGTCTGACAATTTTAGTCTTGTGATGCGGGTCTCGTAGCCGGTGCCCCGGAACGAGTTGATGCAGCCACCATAGCAGCTGATCTTCCAGAAGCATTTACAGACGGTCGTGCATCATCACTTAGCGAACCAATGTTTAACGTGTTGAACTCATGCTCAACACTGGCTGGCGTAGCCATTGGGTGTGAAGCACGTGCCTTAGTATCGCTAGCGCTAACCTGAGTTGATTTTGCCACCGCTTTTTTCGCTTTTGGCTTATTCGTAGGTTTAGATTTCTCTTCACGCTTTTCTGGAGCTGACGGTGTCGTTTTCACAATGACTTCATCTGCTTCATGGACAATTGCAACCGCGTCTACTTCGGGTGCTGCAGTTTCAACCTTTGCGTATTCAACAGGTGCGTTACTTTCCACGCTAGTATCGTTTGCGATGACAGGTTGCTCATCAATAGATTGAACTGCCGTGACCTCAGGCGCTTCAGCGACTTCTTCACCTTTGGAAATAGTGTCCTCTGGTTGAGTTAACAAGTCGCCTTGAGCCGGTGCTTGTTGAGTCACATCAGCACTGATAGCAACCTCAGAAACTGTGTCCGTTACAGGCACAGCATTTTCTTTGATGGCTTGTTCAGTTTGCACTGGCGCTGCTTCAGCCTGTGGTGCATCAAATTGTAACTCATCTTGTTTAGCGCTTTGCTCGTTATCGGTCACCTGTGTTGCCTGAGCTTCCTCATCTTTACGACGCTTTTGGCCTGCAGCACGAATGTGACGAGGTGAACGACGACTGCGTGTACGCTGAGTCGAGTTTTCACCTTTATCGTTACCGGTGTTATCCATTGACTCTGGTTTAGCTGGGTCTTCGTGGGTCTCGTGAGAAGACTCTTGAGCGCGCTTCTCTTCCGCCTTCATCTTAGACTTTTTCGGTGATTCAATATCTTGTGCAGATACGGCAACAGGAGCCTGAGTTTCCGCGGTAGCAGGAGTGTCCTGTGTAGCGGTTTGCTCAATGACTGCGGCAACTTTGCTGTCGACTTCAACGGCAGCTTGAGCGTTATGATTGTTGGTCGCAGCGATATCAGCATTGTTAGTGTGAGTGTTAGCCTTAGCTGTTTGCTCTTTACTATCATCTACACGCACGCTACGTCTGTTATCACGACGTTTACGACGCTCAGCAACCTTGTGCTCTTTTACTTCTTTTTGAGGAGCGGCTGGCTTTTGATCTTTCTTTTGCTCAGTGGTGGTGTTAGTTGCCTCTTTTGGCGACTTGTTATCATTTCGAGGTTTACGAGTATCATTGCGACGAGGCTTACGATTATTCGGCTTTTCATTGCCATCGCGGTTGTCTGAACGATTGTCGTCCTTGCTTGAAGAGCGGTTGTCATCGCGATTATCACCTTGCTTACTGCGGCGAGGATTGTTTCTATTGCGACGTTGTTGCGGCTTACGCTGAGGTTTAACTTCAGGCTCTGGCTCAGGTTGTGGCGCTGGCGCGAATAACGACTTCAACCAACTAGCAATTTTTGAGAGCAACGACACGCTTTCAACATCAGCCTTTTTGGGTGTTTCAGGTTGAACAGCTGCAGCCTTAGCAGGCGAGACGAAGCTCTGTAGCATAGGTTGTTCCTTAACAGGTGTGGCCGTTACGGCTTTATCTGCTTCGGTATCTTCGTTTTTCATTAACTCAACGTTATAGCTCATGTCATGAATAGCATCATCAGGGCGACGACGAGCAACGTTGTAGTGAGGGGTTTCCATGTTCGGATTTGGAATAATGACCAATTGCACTTTATGACGTTTTTCAACGCCAGCAACCGCGCCACGTTTTTCATTCAACAGGTAAGTGGCCACATTAACAGGTAACTGGGCTTCGATTTGCCCTGTGTTGTCCTTAATGCTTTCCTCTTCCATGATACGCAGTACTGATAATGCTAACGATTCAGTCCCACGCACGGTACCGTGACCACTACAACGTGGGCACACATTGTGGGCAGAGTCCCCTAGTGATGGGCGTAAGCGTTGACGTGACATTTCAAGTAAACCGAAACGAGAAATGCGACCCAATTGCACTCGAGCACGGTCGTGTCTTACCGCGTCTTTCATGCGGTTTTCCACTTCACGTTGGTGACGTACAGGCGTCATGTCAATAAAGTCAATGACCACCAAACCACCTAAATCACGCAAACGTAACTGACGGGCAATTTCATCAGCGGCTTCAAGGTTGGTATTAAATGCAGTCTCTTCGATATCACTGCCTTTGGTAGCGCGGGCAGAGTTAATATCAATTGAGGTAAGGGCTTCGGTTGGGTCAATTACGATTGAGCCACCTGATGGCAAGCGCACTTCACGCTGAAAAGCAGATTCAATTTGGCTTTCAATTTGATAATGGCTGAATAAAGGCACATCACCACGATATAGCTTCACACGATTCGCGAAATCAGGGCGAACCAACTCGATGTGCTTCATGGCTTGCTCGTAAATACTGGTTTTATCAATCAGTATTTCGCCAATATCACGACGCAGGTAGTCGCGAATTGCGCGTACAATAACATTGCTTTCTTGGTGAATTAGGAAAGGAGCAGGGCGAGAATCCGCCGCTTCAGAAATAGCGGTCCAATGGGTTAATAAAACACTCAAATCCCATTGTAATTCTTCAGCTGATTTACCAACACCAGCGGTACGAACAATTAAACCCATTCCATCAGGTAACGTAAGGTTGCTTAGGGCTTGTTTAAGATCCGTACGTTCATCACCTTCGATGCGACGAGAGATACCACCGGCTCTTGGGTTATTAGGCATCAATACTAGGTAGCTACCTGCCAAACTGATAAAAGTGGTTAACGCAGCGCCTTTCTGGCCGCGCTCTTCTTTATCGATTTGAATAATAACTTCCTGGCCTTCTTTGATGACGTCTTTAATATTCGGACGGCCTTCAAATTTATAACCTTGAGGAAAATAGGTGCGGGCGATTTCTTTAAGAGGTAGGAACCCGTGACGCTCTGCGCCGTAATCCACGAAAGCTGCTTCTAGACTAGGCTCTACGCGGGTAATTGTACCTTTATATATATTGGCTTTTTTCTGTTCGTGACCAGGGCTTTCAATGTCTAAATCGTAAAGCTTTTGACCATCGACGAGGGCAACACGCAATTCTTCTTGCTGCGTTGCATTGATTAACATTCTTTTCATTCTTATTGACTCGGTGGTGTACCGATCGCCACGGATGAAAGACATGCGTTGAGTTTCGACAATTTTCTGTCATGCAGCCTCGCGGCTGTATCTAACTAATTTTAAGTTTCTGCCTAAGTACCTTATGCGTTATTTAACGCATATATGTATTAAATACTTCCCATTTGGGTGTCAGTTTCGGCATTTCCTGACTTATATAAATTCGTTTCTTAAAACGGTTAATACTCGGTGGTTATGCGTTGAAAAAAATGGGCATAACAAACCCAGTATGTTGTCAATTCAATTACATTCTTTACATCGGCCGCGATCAAATAGTTATTTATCATCGCTGATGTCTTGGTTCTGTTTTATCTAATCCACGAAAAGTTACTCACTTCGCGATTGATAGGGCAGTATTTAACGACTTATTTGTATCGCACTGCTACCAGAACGGATTATTACATCTGTTTGTCTTGTTCGGCGTGTGCCTATAGCAAGACTGGTGCATTATCACATTAAAATCTAAACGCTGGCAAGCGAATAAAGTGCTGGTCATACATGGGGGGCTTCCAGTTATAATACTCTAATGATCACAGATACTACATTTCAGAAAGTCCAGTTTATCGATATCGAGCCCGACCTAGAGGGTCAGCGCATCGATAATTTTTTACGTACCTTACTCAAAGGGGTACCTAAGAGCCTTATTTATCGCATCGTGCGTAAGGGCGAAATTAGGGTTAATAAAAAGCGCGTTAAGCCTGAATATAAGCTTCAAGCCCATGACCAATTACGCATTCCGCCCATACGTGTGTCTGAGCCCAATGAGGCGCCTTCCACTAAATTGGACAAAGTGGCTTCCCTTGAGTCTCATATTTTGTTCGAAGATGATTTACTTATCGTGTTAAACAAACCGTCAGGAATGGCAGTGCATGGAGGCAGTGGTTTGAGCTTCGGGGTGATTGAAGCGCTTCGTGCATTGCGCCCTCAAGCGCGATTCTTAGAATTAGTTCATCGTTTAGACCGAGACACATCAGGTTGTTTAGTGATTGCTAAGAAACGCTCAGCACTTAAAAACTTGCATGAGCAACTTCGTGATAAAAAAATGGATAAGCGCTATCAAGCATTAGTAGTAGGTGAGTGGCCCGAAAATCGTTATAAAGTCAATGCACCATTGTTAAAAAACATTCTTAAATCGGGTGAACGTTTAGTGTCGGTAGATACTGAAGGTAAACCGTCTGAAACACGTTTTCGAGTGCTCGATAGATTTGTAGGCGCCACACTTGTTGAAGCCACACCTATTACAGGCCGTACCCACCAAATACGTGTGCATTGCTTGCATGCAGGTCATCCCATTGCTTGCGATGACAAATATGGTGATGCAGAGTTTACTGGGCTGATGAATCAAAAAGGGTTGAAGCGTTTATTCTTGCATGCGTACTCCTTAGCGTTTATTCACCCTAAGACTGAAGACAGAGTCAGCTTTCAAGCCCCACTCGATAAGCAATTAAACAGAGCGTTAAGCGTGTTGGAAATACGTAGTTAAAAACAAAGACAAGATGTCTATTTTAGAATTAAAAAAAGGGTTTAGTTTTACATGAAAATACTCGTTACCGGTGGAGCCGGCTTTATCGGCAGTGCTGTCGTCAGGCATCTATTAGCCAACACGCAAGACAGTGTGATTAATGTTGATGTATTGACGTACGCAGGAAACACAGAGTCCATTCCCCAAGAATTACACAGCGACAGATATCGTTTTGAGCAAGTAGATATTTGTGATGCAGCAGAAATTAAACGTGTATTCAATATACACCAACCTGATGCGGTGATGCATTTAGCAGCCGAATCACACGTTGACCGCTCTATTGATGGGCCGGGTGCCTTTATTCAAACCAATGTGGTCGGCACTTATACACTATTAGACGCCGCTCGCGCGTATTGGCAGGATTTGCCAGAAGAGCGCAAAGGGCAGTTTATTTTTCATCATATTTCTACCGATGAAGTCTATGGAGACTTACCTCACCCGGACGAAGTCTCTGGAGGCGGTGAATTGCCTTTATTTACAGAAAACACCCCCTATGCACCCAGCTCTCCTTATTCGGCAAGTAAAGCGAGTTCAGATCATTTGGTCAGAAGCTGGCAGCGCACTTATGGTTTACCGACGGTAATCACAAATTGCTCTAATAATTACGGCCCTTATCATTTTCCGGAAAAGTTAGTCCCACATGTCATTCTAAATGCGCTGGCCGGTAAACCTCTACCTGTATATGGTGATGGCAGTCAAATTCGTGACTGGTTGTTTGTTGAAGATCACGCCCGTGCGTTATGTCTAGTGGTTAAATCTGGGAGAGTAGGAGAGACGTTCAATATAGGCGGCCATAATGAAAAGCGTAATTTAGATGTAGTACGTACTATTTGTGCGTTGCTTGATGAGTTAGCCCCGCAACAAAGAGCAGCAGATATTTCAGCCTACGCTGATTTAATTACATTTGTGAAAGACCGGCCAGGGCACGATGCTCGTTATGCCATCGATGCGAGTCATATTCAAAAAGCGTTAGGGTGGAAACCAGAAGAAGACTTCGTATCAGGTATGCGAAAGACGGTGCAATGGTATCTTTCCAATGAATCATGGTGGCAGCGAGTGTTATCAGGGAAGTATAAACTAGGCCGTTTAGGCGAAGGGGAGTAAACATGGCTAATCACATTCCTAAATATAAAGGTATCATTTTGGCTGGGGGCTCAGGCTCCCGCTTACATCCCATTACGCAAGGGACATCAAAGCAGCTACTGCCTATTTATGACAAGCCAATGATTTACTATCCTCTTTCGGTATTAATGCTCGCAGGTATTCGGGAAGTAATGATCATCACCACTCCCGAAGATAAAGCAAACTTTCAACGTTTGTTAGGAGATGGCAGTCGCTATGGAGTTGAAATCGAATATGCCGTGCAGCCGAGTCCAGATGGCCTTGCTCAAGCATTTATTATTGCAGAGGATTTTATCGGAGATGCGAATGTCAGTTTAGTATTGGGGGATAACATTTTTTATGGTCAGCATTTCTCTGATAAGTTGAAAGACGCCACCCAAGTGACAAAAGGGGCCACCGTATTTGGTTATCACGTCACTGACCCAGAACGCTTTGGTGTGGTTGAATTTGATAAAGATAAAAAAGCCATCAGTATTGAAGAGAAGCCCCTAGCGCCAAAATCACAATATGCAGTAACAGGTTTGTATTTTTATGACAATGATGTCATCCAAATTGCAAAAAATATCAAACCGTCTGTGCGTGGTGAATTGGAAATCACCGATGTGAATTTAGCGTACCTTGAAAGAGGGGATTTACACGTGTCGTTATTGGGTCGTGGTTTCGCTTGGCTTGATACAGGTACCCACGACTCGCTCCTTGACGCTGGGCAGTTCGTACAAACCGTTGAGCACCGCCAAGGCTTGAAAGTGGCGTGTTTAGAAGAAATTGCCTATCGCAATAAATGGATAGACAAAGCGCAGTTGACGGAACAAGGCAACAGTTTGGCCAAAACAGGTTACGGCCAATATTTGCTCAAAGTCGCAAATGGTTACGAGTAATCCCAATTAATTTTCTGAGTTTATAATATGCAAATCACCCAAACACCACTCAATGACGTTCTCATATTCGAGCCAAAAGTATTTGGCGATGAGCGAGGTTTCTTTATGGAGACCTTCCGCGCGGACTTATTTACCGAAGCAACAGGTGTGAGAGCACTGGTACAAGATAACCACAGTAAATCCCGCCAAGGTATATTACGCGGCTTACATTATCAGTTAGAGCACACCCAAGGTAAGTTAGTACGGGTTACCCAAGGCAGTGTATATGATGTGGTCGTAGATTTACGCCAATCTTCTTCCACCTTTGGTCAATCATATGGCATCGAATTGTCAGCGCAGAATAATAAACAACTTTGGGTCCCAGCGGGTTTTGCCCATGGTTTTTACGTCACCAGCGAAACAGCTGAGTTTGTATACAAATGCAGTGATTATTATCACCCACAATCTGAAGTGTCTATTTTATGGAATGATCCTGCCCTTAGCATCCAGTGGCCATTAGTGAACGGAGAAACGCCAGCATTATCGGAAAAAGATAAAGTGGGTTGTTTATTCAGCGATGCCCCAAAATTTGCTTAACAGTGCGCTGATGCACATTTAATCTAAATTTAGATACGGAAATATTGTGAAAGTACTTATCACTGGAAAAAAAGGTCAACTAGGGTGGGAGCTTTGTAACCGCGCTCCCGAACCTACTGTTGAGGTGTTCGCTTTTGATAGCGCAGAGCTCGATATAACTGATGCTAAAAAAGTTGCTGAAATTTTTGCATCTATTCAACCTAACGTGGTTATTAATTGCGCAGCTTATACCGCAGTGGATAAAGCGGAGACAGATGAAGCCACCGCCTTCTTAGTAAATGAAGAAGGTGCTAAGAATATCGCTAACGGCTGTAAAGAAGTCGGTGCAAGGTTGTTACACATATCAACTGATTTTGTTTTTGATGGGACTAAGTGTTCACCTTATATCGTATCTGATAGACCTAACCCGCTTGGAGTGTATGGCGCGTCAAAATTAGCAGGTGAGTTAGCGATTCAAAGCATGCTGCCTGATGCGATTATTGTGCGAACGGCCTGGGTATATTCTAGCCATGGTAATAACTTCGTTAAAACCATGCTGCGGTTAATGCAAGAGAAACCCCAGCTAGGTATTGTCTCAGACCAAATTGGTACACCCACTTACGCTGCTGGGCTAGCTGATTGGCTTTGGGCGGTGGTCGACAAGCCTGATATTAAAGGCATGTACCATTGGACAGATGCAGGCGTGGCCAGTTGGTATGACTTTGCTATCGCTATCCAAGAGCTAGGACTAGAAAAGGGACTGTTGCATAAAGCGATCCCAGTGCAGCCAATCTATGCGGCCCAGTACCCGACGCCGGCTAAACGGCCCGCATTTTCTGTTATCGACAAAACCGCGGCAGAACAGGATTCAGGTGTCCAAACTGTCCACTGGCGCAAGCAATTATCTAATATGCTCGATAATCTTTAGGTAAACAGATATCCATTTGGTATTTGAGAAACGTCGCTCAATAACATAGTTGAACGATGTTTCATCTACTGCATATGCTCAAATACATCAATTTCAAACTTTTTTAGCATCGCCACTAGTGCAATTAGAGGAAGACCAATAAGGGTATTAGGGTCGCGACCGTCTAATGATGAAAATAACGCTATTCCCAAACCTTCGCTTTTAAAGCTACCAGCACAATCATACGGCTCTTCAAGTTCAAGATATCGACTAATTTGTTTAGCACTAAGTGATTTAAATATTACATCAAACGTTTCAATAATCGTTTCCTGACGCTGTGTTTTACTATCAAGTAAGGACAACCCGGTAAAAAAAGTAACAGTTTTTCCGCTTAGCTGTGTAAGCTGGTCAAATGCCTTGAGCTTATTACCAGGTTTACCGAGAATAGCACCGTCAACACAAGCGACTTGATCAGAGCCTATAATAAGCCCCTTTTGAGTTACCCCTACAGATATTGCCTTTTCTGCTGCTAATCGCGCCACTAAAGTGTTGGCAGACTCATTATTCATCGGCGTTTCATCCACGCTGGGTGAGGCACATGAAAAGGGGATACACAGCTTTTCAAGAATATTTTTTCGATATGGGGAGGTTGAAGCAAGAATTAGTTTCATCAATTTGACGACCTGTATTATTATTGACGGCCGACATAAAAGCATAAATTGCTTAATTTACATAGGACTTAAGATTATATTTTCTTTGACTAAACCCTTTTCAGCCTTTATGATGCGCGCGCTATGCAGAAAGTAAAATTACCTAAACAACTCGACCCAATCAAAAGTGCAACAAAACGCTCTGAATATCAGGGGGTAATGTTAACGGCTGATATGCCGAGATTGCTAAGTACAGTTGCTGGCGTAGACGACGAAGTTGATATCGAAGTGAAGTTTTTAAAAGACGAGCAGGGTCTTTCATACTTCGAAGGTCAAATTCGTTGTGAAACATCACTTGTCTGTCAAAGATGTAATGGTGTTTTTACTCATCCTTTAGACGTGTCGTTTTGTTTCAGTCCTGTGCAGGGACTTGATGATGAAAAGGCCGATGAGTTACCGGATATTTACGACCCGGTAGAGGTCAATGACCACGGAGAAGTCAATTTACTTCAAATTTTTGAAGACGAAATGATCATCTCTTTGCCAATTGTCGCCCTTCATGCAGAGGAGGATTGTGACATAAAAGCAGAGGACATGACGTTCGGAAAAATTGAACCGGTCGATGAACGTCCAAACCCGTTCGCGGTTTTGAAAGAACTTAAGCGAGACTAGGAGCAAACTAATGGCAGTACAAAAGAATCGTAAAACTCGTTCTAAGCGTGGCATGCGTCGTTCGCATGATGCGTTGGGAACTGCGACTATGTCTGTAGATTCAACATCAGGTGAGACGCACGTTCGTCATCACGTTACAGCTGATGGTTACTACAAAGGCAAAAAAGTTCTCTCATTATAATTTGAGATAGCTTTGCGTCATCTAACCTTAGCGTTAGATATTATGGGGGGCGACAACGGCCCCCATATTATTCTATCTGCAGCTTTAAAAGCACTGAATGAATTCCCCCACCTAAATTTAATTTTTTGCGGAGACGAAGATGTTATTACATCTTGGTTAAACCAGCACTCCTCTTCCTTATCCAATCGATATTCAATAGTTCATTGCAACCAACAGGTTTTGATGGATGACAACCCTGTTAAAGCGCTTCGTCATAAAAAAGACTCGTCAATGGCCTGTGCTATTAAGCACGTTCACAATGAGCAAGCGGATGCATGTGTAAGTGCGGGTAATACAGGCGCTTTGCTGGCAATGGCATGCTCTCAACTGAAAACTCTCTCTGGTGTTAACCGTCCTGCTTTGGTATCAAGCTTACCCACTGCTAAAGGTCGTAAAGTCTATCTTTTGGATTTAGGCGCGACGGTACAAAGCGACGCACAAACATTGCTACAAAATGCTGTGATGGGGTCTGTATTAGCTGAGCAAATTGCAGGAATTGAACGCCCGAGAGTAGCTATTTTAAACGTGGGAGAGGAGCAAATCAAAGGCCCTGCGAATATCAAAGAGGCAAGTCAATTATTAGCCGCCAGCGACCACTTAAACTATATTGGGTTCGTTGAAGGTGACGATATATTTAACGATATTGCCGATGTCATTGTCACCGACGGCTTCTCAGGAAACATCGCTTTAAAATCCTGCGAAGGACTGGTTAAGTTATTGATAGAGCAAGTAAAGCGTGATGTTAAACGAAATATATTGAGTAAAATCATGGCAAAACTGGCCATGCCCCTATTACGTCGTCTTTATTTGCGAGTGAACCCCGACCAGTATAACGGTGCGAGTCTGATAGGATTGCGCGGAATTGTGGTCAAAAGCCACGGAAATGCCTCGGATGAGGCTTTTTTGTATGCGATCCGCGAAGCGGTTCAAGAAGCCGAAAGGCAAGTTCCCACAAAAATTAAAGATAAGATTGAAAACCTCTTGATGGAGCGATCGTAATAAATGAATTCTAGAATAATTGGTACTGGTAGTTATTATCCAAGCGACGTGCGCACGAACGCCGACTTATCCCTCATGGTGGATACGTCAGACGAATGGATAACAGATCGCACTGGTATCAAAGAACGCCGCATTATCGGGGAGCATGAAACCGCTGCCACTATGGGCTTTGAGGCAAGTAAAAAAGCACTGGAAGCAGCTGGCATAGACGCCAGGTCATTAGACATGATTGTATGTGCCACAACCAGCGGACGTTACTCTCTACCCAGTACAGCCTGTGAGATCCAAAAAGCGTTAGACGTCGATGGCATTCCTGCATTTGACGTAGCGGCTGCTTGCGCAGGTTATTGCTATGCATTAAGCGTGGCTGATCAGTACATTAAATCAGGCATGGCAAAACGCATTTTGGTCGTAGGAACTGATTGCCTAAGTCGCATGATCAGCCCAGAAGACCGCACTATGGTAATTTTATTTGGTGACGCTGCAGGTGCAACAATTATCGAAGCGAGCGAAGAGCCTGGCATATTATCCACTCATATCCATGCTGCAGGGTCATACGGTGATTTATTGGCCATTGGTAATCCAACTCGTGGGGATGAATCATCCATCCACGAAAACTGGGGCTCTATGAAAGGCAATGAAGTATTCCGCGTTGCTGTGACAAAGTTAAGTGAAATCGTTGAAGAAACCTTAGCCGCCAATAATATGCAGAAATCTGATTTAGATTGGCTCGTTCCTCATCAGGCTAACTTCCGAATAATTAAAGCCACGGCGAAAAAATTAGATATGTCGCTTGATCAAGTGGTTATAACACTTGAGCGCTACGGTAATACGTCAGCGGCGACGGTGCCAACGGCGTTAGATGAAGCAATTCGAGATGGGCGTATCAAGAGAGGGCAAAACCTCCTATTAGAAGCCTTTGGTGGTGGTTTCGCCTGGGCATCTGCTTTAGTGCGATATTAAAGACCAGCATCATTAATGTGGTGGTAACGATTATTTTAGTGATCAAATGAAAGGAAGTTTTATGTCAAAACGCGCGTGGGTGTTCCCAGGTCAGGGTTCACAAACAGTGGGCATGTTGAAAGACTTAGCGGCTCATCATCCGCTAGTAGAAGAAACATTTAGCCGGGCAAGCAAGGTCTTAGGTTACGACCTTTGGGACGTAGTGCAAAACGACAGTGGGCAAACATTAGGACAAACGCAGGTGACACAGCCTGCGTTGTTAGCTGCTAGTTTCGCTATATTCCAAGTTTTAAAAGCACAAAGCGCTAATTTACCGCACTATCTTGCAGGTCATAGCTTGGGAGAATACTCAGCCCTTGTGTGTGCTGGTGTTCTATCATTTGAAGATGGCGTCAAATTAGTAGAAGCGCGCGGCCAGTTTATGCAGCAGGCTGTCCCTGAAGGGGTAGGAGCGATGTATGCGATCATTGGTCTTGATGATGCGAAAGTCATTCAAGCATGCGAACAAGCGCAAAACGAAACACAGCAAATCGTATCTGCAGTAAACTTTAATTCACCAGGCCAAGTCGTTATTGCAGGCAATGCAGAAGCTGCTGAAAAATCAGCTGAGCTGTGCAAAGAAGCGGGCGCTAAACGCGCTCTACCTCTAGCAGTAAGTGTGCCTTCTCACTGTGCTTTGATGAAACCCGCTGCAGATAAACTTGCTGAGCTATTTGAAACTATTGAGTTTACAACCCCTTCTATAGGGGTGGTAAACAATGTTGATGTCGCTATTGAATCT
The DNA here is from genome assembly GCF_056173245.1 of Paraglaciecola sp. QJM3NY_14. Lineage (NCBI taxonomy): Bacteria > Pseudomonadati > Pseudomonadota > Gammaproteobacteria > Alteromonadales > Alteromonadaceae > Paraglaciecola > Paraglaciecola sp. QJM3NY_14. Next base: position 2,539,797 of record NZ_CM149664.1, on the reverse strand, counting down.
AATGTAGAAGATATCAAATCTGCACTTTTGCGCCAGTTATATAGCCCAGTGCGTTGGACTGAAACCATTCAAAAGCTGTCCGCTTTGGGTGTAAGCCAGATTCATGAAATTGGCCCTGGTAAGGTGTTAACTGGCTTGATAAAACGCATAGATAAATCATTGAGCTGTGATGCGGTAAACAACGCTGAAACAGTATCAACAATTCAATAATATAGAGAATATATATGTCTGGATTAGACGGAAAAATAGCACTTGTAACGGGCGCTAGTCGCGGTATCGGTAAAGCGATCGCTGAACAATTAGTAAATGATGGAGCGAGGGTCATTGGTACAGCTACATCTGAAGCTGGCGCCAGCGCTATCAGTGAATATTTGGCGGACAATGGCAAAGGCATGGTACTCAACGTATCAGAGCCAGAATCGATGACTCGCTTGTTAGCTGACATCGCAGAACAATTTGGTGTGATCGATATTTTGGTCAATAATGCCGGTATCACCCGGGATAACCTGCTCATGCGAATGAAAGATGAAGAATGGCAAGATATCATTAATACCAACCTCACATCCGTGTTTAACATGTCTAAAGCAGTTTTACGTGGCATGATGAAAAAACGTTGTGGTAGAATCATCAATATTGGTTCTGTTGTAGGCAGTTCAGGTAATGCAGGTCAAGCAAACTATGCTGCAGCTAAAGCTGGCGTCATAGGTTTTACTAAATCAATGGCACGTGAAGTCGCTTCTCGTGGAATTACAGTCAATGTAGTTGCTCCAGGTTTCATTGATACTGATATGACTAAGGCACTGAACGACGACCAACGTGAGGCCATTTTTAAAGATATTCCAGCAAATCGTTTAGGCTCTGTTCAAGAAGTTGCCTCAGCGGTTGGCTTTTTAGCTAGTAATAGCGCCGCATACATAACAGGGGAAACCTTGCATGTAAACGGTGGAATGTATATGGGGTAGTATGTTTATTTAATAACCTAGGTTATTAAAACATTGCTTGCCTGTTAATTTTTTGTTGATTATTATATAGTTTTTAGTGGTTCGACCAGTAAAAAACTTCAATGTCTTGCTTGCAAGGCGATGGGTTGGTGAATACACTACTCGAAATTTATATCTAGCGACTTTTAAGGGAAAACTAGAATTATGAGTGACATCGAAGAACGCGTTAAAAAAATCATTATTGAACAACTTGGTGTTAAAGAAGAAGAAGTAAAATCAGAAGCCTCGTTTGTTGATGATTTAGGTGCGGATTCTCTAGACACAGTTGAATTGGTTATGGCTTTAGAAGAGGAATTTGATACTGAAATTCCTGATGAAGAAGCAGAAAAAATTACAACAGTTCAATCTGCTATTGACTACGTTAACGCTCACAAAGACGCGTAAACAGTTTTTAAAAACGGCTCTTTCTGAGCCGTTTCTCTTATCTAACACACCAAATTTATATTACGTTCGGAGGCCAAAGTGGCTAAACGTCGGGTTGTAGTAACCGGTCTTGGCGTACTCTCTCCTGTGGGCAATGATTATGCTTCCACGTGGCAGAATATCGTCGGCGGTAAAAGTGGCATAGGCCCTATCACGGTTTTTGATGCATCTGAATACACCACGCATTTCGCAGGGGAAGTGAAAGACTTCAACGTTGAAGATTACATCGCCAAGAAAGAAACCAAGAAAATGGACAAGTTTATCCAGTTTGGTATTGCAGCTGGAAAGCAAGCCTTAGTGGACTCAGGTTTAGCCATTACTGAAAAGAATGCTTCTCGAGTTGGCGTAGCCATAGGGTCAGGTATTGGCGGTTTAAGTTTGATTGAAAAAAATCATACTAAATTAGTTAACTCTGGGCCTAAGCGTATCTCGCCCTTTTTCGTTCCTGCTACTATCACCAATATGATTTCAGGCTTCCTGTCCATCATGGAAGGTTTAAAAGGCCCTAATTTAAATATTGTGACTGCCTGTACCACAGGTGTCCATAATATGGGGATAGCTGCACGTACCATTGCTTACGGCGATGCTGATGCGATGTTAGCTGGCGGTGCGGAAGCGTCTATTTGCCCATTGGGCTTAGGTGGCTTTGCGGCTGCTAGAGCGTTATCAACTCGCAACGATAACCCGCAAATAGCCAGCCGTCCGTGGGACAAAGACCGGGACGGCTTTGTTATGGGCGAGGGTGCCGGTGTCGTTATGCTAGAAGAGTATGAGTCAGCTAAAGCTCGCGGCGCAAAAATTTATGCAGAGCTTGTTGGTTTCGGCATGAGTGGCGATGCTCATCACATGACATCACCGCCTGAAAATGGTGAAGGTGCAGCCGCTGCAATGCACAATGCACTCAATGACGCCTCAGTGAATGCGCATCAAGTAGGCTATATCAACGCTCATGGTACATCTACACCGGCGGGTGATGTGGCGGAAGTTGCTGCAGTAAAGACTATTTTTCAGGACAGCGCCAAGAAGGTACTTGTTAGTTCAACAAAATCCATGACCGGCCATTTATTAGGTGCCGCTGGTGCAGTTGAGGCTATCTTCACTATCTTAGCGTTGAAAGACCAAGTAGCCCCACCGACTATTAATTTAGATAATCCAGGTGAAGGGTGCGATCTAGACTTTGTTGCACACGAAGCCCGCTCAATCAAAATGGAGTACGGCTTGTGTAATTCATTTGGTTTTGGCGGTACTAACGGTTCGTTGCTATTTAAAAAAGTGTAATTTATCACGCACGAATAGTATCTAAACGAAGCCTGTAATATCATTGCTATTACAGGCTTTTTTGCATCAGATTACTCTCTTTATTCTAAGACATGATTTTTTCAAAGACTCACATATGATTGTAAATGGTTCATCCGCGACACAACTCGCTATCACAGATAGAGCGACCCAATATGGCGATGGGTGCTTCACCACCATGTTAGTTAGAGACGGAAAGGTCGAGTACTGGGATGCACACCTAACACGCTTACAATCAACCTGTGAACGTTTGTTAATTTCTTCGATAAATTGGGATGAGTTAGCGCTACATGTCTCAGCTCTGGCAGAACAAAAAACGCTTGGTGTGTTGAAAGTGTTAATTTCACGAGGCTCCGGTGGACGTGGTTATAGCCCTGAGGGGGCGAATACCCCTGTTTACATCGTTAGTCAACATCCATTTCCTGCTCACTACCAAGACTGGCAGCAAAAGGGTATCGAACTTAATGTCAGCAGTATTACCTTGGCCAAGCAGCCATTGCTTGCGGGTTTGAAACATTTAAACCGCTTAGAGCAAGTATTGATAAAGCATGAATTAGCTAATGATGCCTTTCATGATTGCTTGGTTCTCGATACTGATGATGTGATTGTTGAAACCTCGGTGGGAAACATATTTTGGTATTGCGAAAATGCTTGGCATACACCTTCGCTTAATTTTAGTGGCGTCGAAGGCGTTATGCGTAACCAAGTAATGGCATACTTATTGGCTAATCAAGTACCCATCCATCAGTGTAGAGAAGGACTCAATAGCATACAATCTGCCTCAGAGGTTTTCGTGTGCAATAGCCTGATGGGCATTGTCCCGGTATCAGCAATTGAGTTTAGTGATGGTCACAGGGCATATTATTTAAATGAGAAAACACGCGATTTACAAAACGGAGTAATGAATTATTAGTATTAAAGAACAAGGAACGAAGATTTGAAAATCAACGTAATCAAAGTGTCCTCGTTATTGGTGACTCTAGTGATTGTTACGTTAATGACAGGCTTGCATTATCTAAAGCAACAAGCAGAAAGACCATTAACGCTTAATGAGCCACTTTTACTTACTGTCAAGAAAGGGCAATTCTCTAACAGCATTTTAAAGCAGCTGAAAGAACAATCACTGATTGATGACACCCTCGGTCTTAAAGTGATGCTCAAAGTAATGCCGGAGATCGCTAATGTCAAAGCAGGCACTTACGAAATCGAGCCAGGCATGAACGGTATCGATGTTTTCCAACTTATTGCCAGTGGTAAGGAGAAGCAATTCGCCCTTACATTGGTAGAAGGCCTTAGGTGGCAAGATTGGGAAAAGCAGCTTACGAGTCATCCCTACGTTAAGGTGGGTGATGACTTTAGCGAAAATGCAAAAAGCTTTAGCCACGACATTGAAGGCCAATCTCTAGAGGGATGGCTGATGCCGGACACCTATCATTTTGTGGCAGGCACCAGTGCATTTACCATCGTAAAATGGGCATACAGCGCAATGCAAAAGGAACTCGCACTGCAATGGCAACATCGCGACCAGAATGTGCCTTATGCAACGCCTTACGAAGCGCTTATTATGGCGTCCATTATTGAAAAAGAAACCGCATTAGGCGAAGAGCGAAGTCGTATAGCAGGCGTATTTGTTAATCGCCTGCGGTTAAATATGCGTTTACAAACCGATCCGACTGTTATTTATGGCATTGAAGATTTCGACGGTAATATCAGGCGTAAAGACTTAAGACAAGCAACGCCTTATAATACCTACGTGATTAAAGGTTTAACACCAACCCCCATCGCCATGCCCAGTAAGCTAGCGATAAATGCAGCCCTCAACCCGTTAGCCACTGACGAGCTGTATTTTGTGTCTAAAGGGGATGGCAGTCATCACTTTTCAGAAACGTTACAAGAACATAATCGCGCCGTACGGCAGTACCAATTAAATCGTTAATTTGGTTAACGCAGGCTACTTAAGAACACCCTACAAACACGCACAGTGAGCGTAAAGGAAATGAAGTTTGATACACCCAGGTAAATTTATTGTCATTGAAGGATTAGAAGGTGCGGGCAAAAGCACCGCTATCAGTATCGTGAAATCCTGCATAGAGCAAGCTGGGCATAGTTTAACCTGCACTCGTGAGCCAGGTGGAACGGCTATGGCTGAGGCCATTCGTGAATGTGTAAAAAAAGATTGGCCAAACGAAACGGTAACCACAGAAGCTGAATTGTTACTCATGTATGCAGCCCGCGCTCAGCTGCTGCACAATGTTATTCACCCTGCATTAACGTCAGGATCTTGGGTGCTGGGCGATCGACATGATATGTCATCTCAAGCCTATCAAGGCGGAGGGCGTGAAATACCCCAAACATTGATTCAACCTCTGCGTGATATTACCTTGAAGGGGTTCGTGCCTGACTTCACCTTATACTTAGATGTTGAACCAAGTATAGGCTTAGCACGTGCACGAGGCCGTGGTGAGTTGGATCGCATAGAACAGCTTGATATATCCTTTTTTGAGCGTACCCGTGCACGTTATCTCAGCTTGGCTGAGCAAGATGAGAACTGTGTTGTCATCGATACAATGCAGTCAATCGAGCAAGTGCACCACGATATTCAACACGCCATGCAACAGTTTTTGGCGGTGTAAAGTGTATTCTTGGTTACACGCTTCTTTACAGCAATTGTCCCAGCGCGCGGCGACGTTGTCGTTGCATCATGCGTTATTGCTAAAAGGTGAAAAAGGCATAGGTAAAACGGAATTTGCACAACAGCTAGGGCGGTTTTTACTGTGTGCGAATAAACCTGCTCTCTCGCAAGATAACTTAGGTCCTTGTGGTCACTGCCAGTCGTGCTTATTGTCAGCGGCTGGAAATCATCCAGATTTATACGAAATTCGTTCTGACAAGCAAATTGGTGTCGATGCTATTCGCGACGCAATTAAAAAGCTTTCAGGCTCGGCTCAACTGTCAGGCGCTAAAGTGCTGCTTATTCATGACGCACACACTATGACAGAGTCTAGTGCCAACGCATTATTAAAAACCCTAGAAGAGCCTACAAACAACACCTTCTTGCTCTTATTAAGCAGTCACCCTGAGCGCTTACTACCGACCATTTTGAGCCGCTGCGAAAAGGTAGCGTTATTAAGTCCCACTCAACAAGAGTGTATTGATTGGTTGAATAAGGAAGGTTATGCAAATGTTGATGACGCTTTGTTGCGTTTATACGGTACGTCTCCTTTAGTACTGATTGAGCACTTAAAAACACCGTCCAAAGTCAATTATCAAGAACTAGTTGAAAATCTAGGTTATTTGAAGGTGGGTACGGCGGACCCAGCCGCGCTGGCAACGAAATGGCAAGACGAAGCCATAACAATTGTAAAGTGGTTACAGGTATGGCTTGTAAACCAACTTAAAACTGGCCAGCCCAACACCGAACACTTATGGCAGATGCACGCGCGATGCGTCAACGCTAACGAGCAATTACGTAACCCAGGCGTTAATAAAACCCTGGTGCTCGTCAACATATTACAGTCGATGGCATTAAAGGCCTGAAAACCTATTTTGCTTGATACTTTGCTTGATACTAGATTAACGATTTAAAGTAGGAATATTCTTTGTTTGTAGATTCACATTGTCACTTAGACCGATTAGATAAAAGCCCAGAAGAATTAGCGGAAGTCATCCATTTTGCACAGCAGCGCGGTGTCGAGCATTTCCTGTGTGTTTGCGTGTCCGTCAATGACTTTCCAGCTATGATGCAATCCATTAAACCCTTCAATAACGTTTCAGCATCCTGTGGTGTACACCCACTTCACCAAGATGAGGCTTGCACTTATGAAGAGTTACTCACAATGGCCAAGTCCGAGAATATCGTCGCGATAGGTGAAACAGGCTTGGATTATTTTTACAGTGCAGATACAAAAGAAGTGCAGTTAACATCTTTTGTCGATCACATAAAAGTAGCCAACGAATTGAATAAGCCTTTGATCATTCATACACGAGATGCGCGCCAAGACACCATTTCCTTATTGAAAGAATACAAAGCGCCTCACACACGCGGTGTGTTGCACTGCTTTACAGAAGACTGGGAAATGGCTCAAGCGGCTATAGAATTAGGGTTTTACATTTCTATTTCAGGGATTGTCACCTTCAAGAGTGCCCAAGAATTACAAGACGTGGTTAAGAAAATTCCACTGGAAAACCTACTGATTGAAACAGACTCCCCTTGGCTCGCGCCTGTTCCCTATCGAGGTAAGCAGAACCAACCCGGTTACGTACGAGAAGTAGGGGAGTTCATTGCTAAGCTAAAAGGGGTTTCCGTGGATGAGCTGGCCAAAGCCACCACTGAAAACTTTTATACCTTATTTAATATCCCCAGAACCATCTAGTGATTGGTTGTTTATTTGATTTAGTCATGCCGCATAATGCGCGGCATCGTTAGATCAATCGGATATTCTAGCCGTACTTAAAAATATTCCCTTGATGTCCGGTCTGGGCTGCGTTCATACCCATTGTGATAAATCACGGCGTTGAGTGGCCAGTTATTTACTGGAGCGGTATTACAAACTCGTTGATATTGACTCAGCTGAGGTACTCAGAACGTTATAGCCTTTTTCGGTTTTTTCATGAGAAGGGCTGTTCACCACCACAACCCATTTTCCGGCTGAGGTCGCATCACGAGTTTGATTAACGACTGCGTCCTGATCTGGTCTTAGCGAAGCCAACCCAGCGATCATCAGGCCTACAAAAAAGCCTAAGATGGCTAATGCAATAACAGTCAATACTGGGCTGGTTTGGGTGTAAGCGGGCCCATAAAACCCTAATAGTAAACCGCAGAAAACGCCTAACACCACACCCATGAGGGCTAACCCCATATGGGCTTTTAGCATAAACAGTCCGACTTTCTTGTCGTCGTTCTCTAATTTCTCACCAAAATGTGGATCATGCGGTGCCACGATACTCACTTCATCATGTAACAGGCCTGTTGACTGCATCACTGCTGATGCTGCATTTTTAGCAGCCATCTCGTCACCATAAATGGCACTTACTTTACCTCTGATTTCTTGGCTCATTTCGATTTCCTTTTAAATTATTCATCTTCTCACAGCAAGTTGGATGTGCTTTCAGTGGTAAGAGCGCTGCAAAACTCATACCTCTAAACGTAGTGATAAGCACGCGGCTCGACTCATCGCAAATTAACGCTGTCCAGCGTATTTTGTGGAGCAATTAACAAATTGTTTGGGTCTATATAAGGGATTGATAGACGACAAAATTACTCTTTCAGTGAAAATTTTACTCAACTGAATGCGGTATTAGCCGTTTAAGAGATTTGCTATAAGTTTTATGTTTGAACAAAAAACGGTTAAATAAGACCAACAAAATCAATAAGCCGACCGCAAATCTATTTCACAAACTAAAAATCCACCAAGTTGGCGCGTATTCCGCTTAGTGCACAGTTCTTCTATTTCCTTTATCGAGACCTTTTATGTCAAAAGAACGCATTGCATCCATGGGATTATTCAAATCAGATAAAGGCTATGAAGTCGCGCTATGGGCGCCCAACGCCAAAGCCGTAGCCATCCGCGGTGAGTTTGATGATTGGAGTGAGAAGGGCGTTGCTCTTACGCTTGAAAATGATGGTGTATGGATTGGTCAAATTCCCCAATTAAAGAATCATCAAAAATACCAATTTAGTATTACCACGCAATCTGGTGATGTGCTCAAACGCAACGACCCTAGAGCGCGATTACTAACGAACAGTGTGGGCGCATCAGTCGTTTATGATGACGATTACCAGTGGCCCGAAACCCCTTTTCAAATGCCAGAAAGAAGCGCTCTTGTTATTTATGAACTCCACATAGGAACGTTTAACTGCAAAGCTATCGGTGAAACCGGCGAACCAAATGAGCCTGGTACCTTTAAAAGCACCATCGAAAAATTAGACTACCTCGCAAAGCTAGGCATTAACTGTATTGAAGTCATGCCGGTAAATGAATTTGCGGGTGACTTCAGTTGGGGTTACAACCCAGCATACCCATTCGCGGTGGAGGAAGCTTACGGCGGGCCTGATGGTTTAAAAGATCTAGTACGCGAGGCTCACGCCAGAGGCATCGCTGTTGTGCTTGATGTGGTCTACAACCATTTTGGACCAAGCGACCTTCATTTATGGCAATTTGATGGATGGTCTGAAAATAACAAAGGTGGGATCTACTTTTATAACGATTGGCGCAGTGATACTCCATGGGGTGACACAAGACCCGATTATGGCCGACCAGAAGTACGCCAGTACATATACGATAACGCAATGATGTGGCTGGAAGAGTTCCGTCTTGATGGATTGCGCATGGACATGATCCCCTACATGCGCTCAGTCAGTGGCTCTGAGGATCCGGACGATGCAATTGAAGAAGCATACGATTTAATTCGTTGGTTAAATAGCGAAATTCAACGTCGTCACCCCGGGAAAATCGTTGTCGCAGAGGACCTACATGGAAACGATTTTGTCACAGATAAAACTGAACATGGTGGGTTAGGATATACCGCGCAATGGGATGCAGACTTTGTTCATCCAATAAGAGATGTACTAACACAACCTGAAGATGATAGCCGAGATCTAAATTTGGTCGAAAAAGCATTAACCAGGCAATACTCTGGTGATCCATTAAGTCGTGTGGTGTATGTTGAATCTCATGATGAAGTGGCTAATGGCAGCGCACGGTTGGCGGAAGAAATAGCCCCCGGTAATGTTGATAAAGACTATTTTGCACGCCAGCGCTCTGCTATTGGTGCTGCTCTAACACTCACGGCCCCTGGCACCCCTATGTTGTTTCAAGGCCAAGAGTTGCTTGAAGATTTATGGTTTGATGACAAAGATCCCATCGATTGGTCTCGTAAACAACAATTCCCGCAACTTCATAAGGCGTATACAAGACTAATAGCCTTGCGTAAAGAGCATCCGTCATTGCAAAGTGTACATCTTAATATCACTCATATGGACCACCAGAACAAAGTACTGGCGTATCAGCGCGGTGAACGAAAAGAAGGAGCCGAGCCTTTGCTGGTGATTATAAACTTTAAGAATCAGCGCTTTGATAATTACAAATTAAGCCATTTTGATAATGCCAAATGGCAATGTCTGTTCAATTGGCAAAATGGTTATCATGAACCGAATGAATTTCATTTTGAGCATGGTGAGGATAACGCCACTCAGCTGAATATTGGTGAATACCAAGTGTTGATCTTCGAGGCGAAACGATAATGACCATTAAATGTGCTAAAGCTGGTGCATTTGCATAAAGATGTGCTCTACAAGTCTCTAATCTAAATTTTATTGGTAATTATTACCCCCGCGTTGAAATTATTACATTTCAGGCGGGTACTTTTTCCCTGTACCTCCCAATTTCTGGCTCATCAAGTGTGGTGCATGCTTTGCACCATCTGCCTTGATTGAAGTCATAAAATAAGCAATTTGTGCTGTCTTGCTACAATGTCGCACGTCAGTTTTCGACATTCAGTCACTCTTCTAATTATCTCAAAAAGGAAAACGCTAAATGTCTTCTTCTACAAACCGACGCATATCTAATTGGCCGCTGCGGATGTTTTCAGTGGTTAGCTTTCTCATCGGACTCTATTTAGCAATAGGTGGCGTTTGGTTAGTCGCCGAAAACGGCTCTTATTACTACGCTATCGCAGGCGGAACTTTAATATTAAGTAGTTCCTTACTCTACTTTAAGCAACGATTAGGCTTGTGGGTTTTTGCTCTGCTTTTTTTCGGCACGCTAGGGTGGACTATTTGGGAGTCAGGCACAGATTATTGGCGATGGGTTCCTCGTATGGGCGTGCCTGTAGTCCTTTGTTTTGTTCTCGCGTTGTTACTGCCTAGTCTGGGGTTTTCGAAACGCGCGAGCCTTTCTCTTGCAGGGGCATTCGCGGTAATTTTTGTTGGCGCGTTTAGTATGGCTTTCGTACCCACAGGCTGGACTCACAATGCCACGGCTCCTCAAGCAGGAAGTAGCTTGGTCAAGCTTGGCAACCAAAACGGCATAAACGATATTAGTGCTGATGACTGGCCCGTGTATGGTCGAGATAACCATGCCAGTAGGTATTCACCTGTGACCGATATAACACCTGAAAACGTCACATCTTTAAAAAAAGCATGGCAATACAGGACAAAAGACATCCCCTCTAAACGCTACGGCGCTGAAACGACACCTATTAAAATTGATGACAAACTTTACTTGTGTACCGCTAGGAATAAATTAATCGCCTTGAATGCACAGAATGGCAAAGAGATATGGCGCTATGATCCCAAAGTAGCTGACGAAGACATACCCTATACTGCAGCATGCCGAGGTGTAGCTTATTATAAAGTACCTCTCACTGAGGAAGTACATATTGAAAAACGAAACGAAAACAGTACGAACGCCATTACAGACGGCTCACTAGCGTGTCGCGAAAGGATCATTAGTGGCACGTTAGACGGGAGGATCATAGAAGTAGATGCGCAAACAGGTAAACCCTGTTCTAGCTTCGGGAATAAAGGTGAAGTTGATATCAAGGAACATACGGGCAAAACCCCCAGTGGCTTTGTTGCTATTACGGGTGTTCCAGTGATTGTTAAAGGTGTGATCATCACTGGGCACCAAGTTCTAGATGGACAAAAACGTTACGCACCATCAGGCGTGATCAAAGGATTTGACGTACAAACCGGAGAACTTCGTTGGGCGTGGGACATGGTCAAACCTAATATTGATAAGTTACCCCCTGCAGGAGAAACATATACACGAGGCACACCCAATATGTGGACCTCAGCTACAGGTGATAACGATTTAGGGTTAGCGTATTTACCCATGGGTAATTCATCTGCCGATTACTGGAGTAGTTCGCGCACTAAAGCAGAACTAAAATATGCCACATCCCTTGTTGCCATGGACGTAAATACCGGTAAACCAGCGTGGTCATTTCAAACCGTACACAAAGACGTTTGGGACTACGACTTAGGCTCACAAGTTAGCTTAATTGATTACCCTACCAATAATGGTCAGGTTCCAGCATTAGTGCTAACGAGCAAACAAGGGGACATTTACATACTCAATCGTGAAACCGGCGAAGTGCTAACGGGTGTTGAGGAGCGCACAGTACCTACCGGGGGAGTGGTACCGGAGTTGCGATCTGACACGCAGCCATTTTCAACATTTCATACTCTACGTAAGCCAGATCTCACCGCTAAAGACATGTGGGGGGTCACTATGTTCGATCAACTGGCATGCCGTATTCAATTTCAAACCGCTAGTTATCATGGTATCTACACGCCACCAACCACAGAACAGCATTGGATTGAATACCCAGGATATAACGGCGGATCAGACTGGGGAAGTGTTGCCATCGACCCGCAAAGAGGTGTGTTGATTGCAAATTACAATGATATGCCAAACTACAACCGACTCGTTTCGCGTGAGGAAGCCAATGAAAAAGGGTGGAAACCGAGAGACGAAATGGATCATGATGATGGAGGAGCCGAAGGTGCTGGAGACCCTCAGCAAGGAACCCCCTACGCAGTTGATGTGAATGCAGGGTGGCGTTTGCCTTTGACTGGACTACTGTGCAAACAACCACCCTACGGTGGGATACGAGCTATTAACCTAGAAAATGGAAAAACCTTATGGGATCGTCCTCTGGGAACCGCTCGCAACAATGGTCCCTTCGGTATTGCATCAGGATTACCAATAACCATAGGCACGCCGAACAATGGTGGCAGCGTTGTGACTAAAAGCGGTTTGATATTCATAGCGGCAGCGACGGATAACCTTATCCGCGCTATTGACATCAATACCGGGCAAACAGTGTGGCAAGACGAGTTACCCGCTGGCGGTCAAGCGAACCCAATGATGTACCGAGAAAATGGTAAAAGTTACTTGGTTATCGTCGCTGCGGGGCATCATTTTATGGAAACGCCTCCAGGGGATTATGTCATCGCTTACGCACTAGATGAATAAACGAGGCTGGCTTAAAAACAAGCGCTATATTTAAAAGCCCAAGCTTTCTTGGGCTTACTCTTTAAAAAAGTACGCCCGTGAGAGTAAAAATTGCTTTTATAATTTACGCGGCACTGTTGCCTCAGCTTGTTGTTGAATATCCGTAGAGATGTAAATTGAAAGCGTGGATAAGTCAGCATGCCCCGCGTTTTTCATCACCACTTGTAGCGGCGTCCCCGCAGTAATGGAGGTGGTAATTCCTGTATGGCGTAACGAATGAACGCTAAATTGTCTAAGCTCATGAGCTTCTTGAGGTGCTGTTTCCTCTAAGTTATCTGCTGTAGTATCAAACACGAAGCGCACAATACTACGTATAGATTCGATACCTAGCTGTGCGGTTAAAATACCTGTTTCGCGCCCGTGAGTACCGGCTTTGTGACGCACAAACAAGGGAACTTGTTCATTAGGTAAAGGCAAATCACTGAGCCCTATATAACGTCGATAGTGACTCAAGCATTGAATTAACTCATCAGGGCAGGGGATCATACGGCTTTTGCCACCTTTACTACGTGGAATTTTAAACACCCAATGCCCGCTTCTGTGGCGTATAAAGCTGCTCATCATAGGCGTATAGCCAGGCCTAGCGGCTATTTCAGAGACCCTCGGATAGAGTAAGTACAACATGGCGAAGAGTAGGCGGGTGCGTTGGTGTTTTTCTGGTTGAGTATCCGCAAGATGATTAACCTGCTGCCAGACACTCCGCCATTGTAATTCACTCAACGCTTTTTCATCATCAGAAGACTCGATAACGTGCGTATTATTTACGTTTAGCCTGCGCAACAACACAGCCGCAGGATTCTTATCACAGTATTCCATGTCACTTAAAAATAAAAAGAACCCGCTTAATAGAGACAGCTGTGCTTTTAAGGTGGATGTTTTTCGCACATAGCGTGTTGCGTCTCGTAATACGAACGGCCGCCATTTGGGATTAGGCTCAATTGTACCGTCTTGCTTGTGCGCGACAAAGAACGGGTATGATGCATGTGTGATGAGTTCTGATGGCGGTTGATTACAAAAGTCCACAAACTTACGTAATTGCACTCTGTCTATTTCAGCAATAGAGAGCTGTTTCACCCGCCACGCCCAGTTAAATAAAAGATTTAGTTCACTACGGATCGACTTAAAGTTGTTAGCGTTAAAACGGTTCTCACTCAAATACTCAATGGCTAACTCGTAACTGTAGGCGGCGTCCTTTATTGATAGGTCAAAGTCCATCACTTGTTGGTTAATATAAGCAACCCCCACGTCCAGTTGTTCAGCATGAGGAAATAGCGGCATAAATATAATTGACATGAATTAACAGTAAGCAATGTTTACGAATTACGGCATATTAACTGTATATTGATACAGTTAATAGGGCTTGATACAAAATTAGCGGCGAAATCATGCTTGGCGTGATTAATTACGGGCTAAATTTAACGTTAAAACAATTTTTTCGCTCTTGTAACTGGCGTCTTAACAGCAGTAAATGTCATACTCTTCAATCGTAGCCTAGTAAGATAACCTGAAACCTTCTTATAGTAATGTTGATCACGGCGGGTTGGTCGTCACCAAGTTGTCGAATAAAACGTCGTTCGGTGATGAGAGATTATTCAAATTACGCGGTTACTCATCGAAACACTGAACTGATTGGGCACAGAGCTAAAGTTGACCTTGATAAATTGCGCTTTTGCCCCCAGTAATCATGCAGTGTTTATAAGCCAATCAGATTTAATAGCCATGCCTTGTTTTAGCAATAATGGTATGCGTTTTTTTACTCAGTACACGTTATTAAGGAATGTGAAATGAAAAGCAAGTCGGACATCGGTTTAGTCGGTTTAGCCGTAATGGGTGAGAATTTGATCCTTAATATGGAATCAAAAGGTTTCACTGTAACTGCCTATAACAGAAGTTATTCAAAGGTTGAAAAATTTATTGGCGGGCGCGCTAAAGGTAAAAATATCCGCGGTGCAGACAGCGTACAATCCTTAGTGGAATCTCTTGCCACTCCACGTAAAGTGATGCTGATGGTCAAAGCAGGCCAAGCTGTAGATGATTTCATCGAACAGCTTATTCCTTTTCTGGACGAAGGCGACATCATCATTGACGGTGGCAATACACACTTCCCAGATTCAAATCGCAGAACTGAGTATTTAGAGAGCAAAGGCTTATTGTATATCGGTACGGGTGTGTCTGGTGGCGAAGAGGGGGCTTTAAAGGGTCCTTCTATTATGCCTGGCGGCTCAAAAAAAGCGTGGCCATTAGTTAAGGATATTTTCCAAGCTATCTCAGCTAAAGTGGCTGATGAAGATGGTAACGAAGTTGTTCCTTGCTGTGATTGGGTCGGCGATGCTGGCGCGGGTCATTTTGTAAAAATGGTGCACAACGGTATCGAATACGGTGACATGCAACTCATCTGCGAAGCCTACCAATTAATGAAAGTAGTACTTGGCTTAAACTCTGATGAGATCCAAAAAGTCTTTGCGCATTGGAATACCACCGAATTAGACAGCTACCTTATCGACATCACCAAAGACATCTTTGCCTTCAAAGATGAAGACGGCGAACCTCTGGTTGAAAAAATCCTCGATACAGCAGGGCAAAAGGGTACGGGTAAATGGACTGGGGTGACCGCACTGGATTTGGGCGTACCATTGACGTTAATCGCTGATTCTGTATTTGCTCGTTGTATTTCTGCAAAAAAAGAGCAGCGTGTAGAAGCATCCAAGGTTGTGACTGGACCTGAGGTTAACTTCACAGGAGATAAAGAAGCCTTTATCGAAAACCTTCGCCAAGCAGTGCTTGCTGCTAAAATCGTATCCTATGCGCAAGGTTATATGCTAATGCAAGAAGCTGCAAAAGAGTTCGGCTGGGAGCTTAACTATGGCGGAATCGCGCTAATGTGGCGTGGCGGTTGTATTATCCGTTCAGCGTTTTTAGGCAAGATAAAAGAAGCTTATGATACCGATCCAAAGCTAGAAAATTTATTGCTAACGCCTTATTTCAAAGACACCGTGGAATCTGCTCAAGCAGGGTGGAGGAATGTGGTTGGCACTGCAGTAATGAATGGTATTGCCATTCCTTGCTTAAGCTCAGCATTAACCTATTTTGATGGGTTTAGAACTGCGCGCCTTCCAGCGAATTTGTTGCAAGCCCAACGCGACTATTTCGGTGCCCACACGTATGAGCGCACTGACAAGCCAAGAGGTGAGTTTTTCCACACCAATTGGACTGGTCGTGGTGGCGATACAGCCTCAACCACTTACGACGTATAGTGTTTAACTAACGTTTAGTTCCTAACTAACGTCAACCAATATAATGAGTTAAGGGCAGGGTACATGTTGCTCTTAACTCATTTAATATTGAGTGATGTATCCCATTCGGATCGCGATTTCAGCAAGCCTATTCATCTAATAACTTCAAATTTATCTTAGTTTTATCATCACATTATTCAACATTTCTCTTGATGCGTTCTGCAAGCGTATTAAGCATTAACAATAGTTTATTTACGCTGCGCTCCAACTAGGCATCTGGTGTGTAGTGCAATAAATAGCCTATCCGTTTATGTGATTTGAATAAATTAATCACACTTAAAATTTGGCTTCAATAAAACGATAGATACAAAGGGCATACTATCGATCTTCATACCCGTATAACGCTAATTATATGGGTGTAATACCATTGCAATCATTCATTGCCGTCTCAGAATTCATCCTGTGGGTTGCCGCTGACATGGAGATAAAGTCGAGAAGAGTGATACAATTTACCGATATTCAAGTGTAATCCACAGCAGTCAGTCAATTTAGAATGCCAATTGGCGCTATACCTGTGTTTTAGCTAATTTCTCTCAATGTATTATCACAAACAGTAAGGGCCCACTTTTGTCATCAATCACATTCGGTTCTTTCGCGCTTCCTGTATCACCTATTATTCTACTGGTTAGCCTCATGGTAGGGCTGTTAGTGGTGGCTATTTTAGGCAGAAAACAAAGTATTTCCGTTGGAGACTCCCTGGTCAGCATTGTCATTTACAGTTTGGTGGTAGGCAGGATTGTATTTGTCATTAAGTTTTTCGATAGTTACGACTCGCTATGGCAAGTGTTAGATATACGTGACCGTGGTTTTGATATGTTTTCCAGCTTCATTGCAGGTCTTCTCATCCTGTTGTTACAAATACACCGGCACCCGCAGCAACGAAAAATACTCATAGCGGGTGCAGCGACAACGGTCCTGCTATTTACCAGTATTCAAGGAGTTATCAACGCAGGCAATGAACAATCAGCACTTCCTAATTTAGCCTTCAATACACCACAGGGCGCTTCAGTTAATTTGCAACACGTCTCGAATCAAAATATAACAGTGATTAATCTTTGGGCTTCTTGGTGTGGACCTTGTAGACGCGAAATGCCGGTGCTTTATAGCGCTGAACAACGTTTCCCAAGCGTCAAGTTTATTATGTTAAATCAAAGAGAGCCCGCGAATGTGGTCACCGAGTTTCTAGCAGAGATCGATTTACATTTTAATTATGTCTTACTCGACACTAAAGGAGATATCGCCACAATGATGGGGGCTCATGGCTTACCCATGACCTTATTTTACGATGCAAGTGGCGAAATGATTTCCAGCCACTTTGGCGAAGTATCTGCAGCGAGCTTACAGGCTGAGTTGCAACATTTAACTCAAAAAAGTACTCAGTAACGCTACTGTTATTTCCCAGAGCGTACTTTGTATTGGGACATACAATAACCGCGGGTCACTAACGGATTGCGTATTTTCTGATGTTTAGTTTTACGTCCCGCGACACGGGCTCGCCAGTTTTTAAATGCCTTGTGATGTAAGTTAGCGCGCATCAGCTTAATGGTTTGTGATTCACTGAAACCATACTCCCGATGAATAGCCTCAAACGGTGTGCGGTCTTCCCAGGCCATCTCGATAATGCGTGATATCTCTGGTGACATTGAGTTGTGTTTATCCAAGTTCATATTGCCTCTATTAAAGCGCACCGTGTGATAGTGCATTTTTCATAGCGACTGTATACGACAATCAGCGTCAGCTAAGATCACTTTGATACGCTAAGTTATGCTTGTGGTGTGAGTGCGCAAGTACGCGAAATACATTGGTCTGTTTATAGTGAACAGCTGTCTTTAGTGAATAAGTCTGATGCCATGAGTATGCTGGGGAGTAAACCGAACAACTTATAATAAGATTAAAAATTCTATTTTCGAAGGGCACGCATTTCGCTCGCTGTTGAGTACCAGCTTGTTTACCGCTTAATATAGTTAATTTAACATAATATACATTATACGAATATTGGTGTTATTATCTGTGCGAGCATTTGGGCTCACTGCAGATTCATCATTTTGATAATCTGAGCCCGTCTTGCACGCTTTCACGTTTACCGGCGTAACCAGCTATCCCATTACATAACATTTTCATTTGTGCTGATGTTTGGCCTATGATGCAAATTACAGTGTCGACTTTGCACAGCACCATTTATTACCTATCCGCTTGCGTAATATCTACGAGCAGTCTGTGCATCATTCAAATAATCGTTAGCGCCTGCTTTTTCGGCCTTGTGGAATATCCCCCAAATTTGTGTGATTCAAGTAATACTCTTAAAAATCTTGTCATCTTTACTAACACGCGAAATTATCAATTCCCGTAGAAGCAGCTTCTTATGAAAATCACATTTCTAAAATGAATCTAAACCCTCATGCATAGCGACCAATTCTTGGTATGAGCCATCAGCAGATATGACGTAAATCGGTTTGCGCAATGATATGAGACATCGAGGCGCTAAACGACGTATTACTGGATTACCGCCTTTATATTCACGCAACAATATACCTTTGCAATAACTACCACTTTAAATTGCCCATTTAATATCGTATATTTACGAATAACGATATTTATAACCTGGTTTATCTAGATATGAACACTAATTTGATTCTACAGGCCTTTTTAGGCGGCGGTTTAATCGGCTTAGGTGCTTTTGCGCTGATGCTGTTTAATGGCAGAATTGCCGGTATTTCCGGTATCACCTTCGGCGCTATTTTTAGTCACAATGATGGCGGTAAAAATAATAATAGCGAGAGCAACAAATGGCGTTGGTTCTTCATTCTTGGGTTAGTGATTGCGCCATTGATCACCAGTGTGTTTGGCTTTTCATTGCCTGATACCTTTCCCAATGCTTTTAGTGCGAGTAGCAACAATGTCATCAATTTATCATTGATGGTAATTGGCGGTTTGTTAGTGGGTTTTGGTACTAACCTGGGTTCAGGCTGCACCAGCGGCCATGGTATATGCGGTATTAGTCGATTATCTGGTCGCTCAATTACCGCAACCTGTGTGTTTATGGTTTCCGCCATTATCACAGTTGCAATGATTAAACACCTGTTTGGAGGTGCATAATGCAAGTGACTAATGCGCGTAACAATGCGGTTACATCACAGGTTTCTACTTCGACGTATAATCTAGTTGCTTTGTTGTCGGGGATTTTATTTGGCGCCGGTTTAACAATTTCAACTATGGTTGACCCTGCTCGTGTCATTGGCTTTCTTGATGTATTTGGTGCATGGGAGCCAACCCTCGCCTTTGTGATGATGGGTGGAATATCCGTGTACATGCCTTTGTATTGGGCATTCGTTAAACCCAAAAATAGAACGGTACTTGGTAGCTCACTTCATCTGCCAACAAAAACTGACATAGATAAACCGCTGATCTTCGGTGCATTGCTGTTTGGTATCGGCTGGGGAATATCCGGAATTTGCCCAGGGCCTGTATTAACCAACATAACCAGTGGCGATATGGGTATATATGCTTTCATACTTTCTATGGTAGTTGGTATGATTAGCGCCTCTAAAATGAGCAAAAAATTAGGATAACCCATATGACACTTGAAGATATGCGCGACAACGCAGATAAAGCCGCAGCGCTCTTAAAGGCAATGGCTAATCAGCATAGGTTAATGTTGTTGTGCTTATTGAATAACGGTGAAATGTCAGTTTCCTCGTTAAATCAACAAGTGGCGATCCCCCAATCTAGTTTATCTCAGCACTTGGCGGCGTTGAGACGCGAAAAATTAGTGGTGACCAGACGTGACGCCCAAACGATCTATTATTCTTTGGCCAGTGATGAAGTAAAAGCGATCATTAATACCTTGTATACTTTGTACTGCGCGCCCCAAGATTAAAACGCGCTATTATCGAAAACAAACAGCCTAATAGAAATTAACGTTGAGGTGCCTGATAAACCGACAATGTCCACTTAGTGACTTTTTCTTGCATAATGTCTTCGTTGACGGGTTTTGTTAAGTAGTCATCCATGCCTGCACTTAAGCACTTATTTCGCTCGCCTAACATTGCGTTAGCTGTCATGGCAATAATAGGAATATTTTTATACAGCTCCCCTACTTCGCCTTTCCGAATACGCTGACTGGCCTCATATCCATTCATGATGGGCATTTGGCAATCCATTAGTACGCAGTGAATGACTTCATTCCTGCGCTCGGCCAATATCAGTTGTTGTAAGGCTTCTTTGCCATTTGTCGCTTGAAGTAAGGTCACAGGCAATCTCGACAGCACGCCTTTGGCCACTTCAACATTTATTTCGTTGTCATCCACCACCAGTACCCGAGCCCCTTTTATTTTCTCAAAATCACCGGGAGGGTTTTCAATCTGGCCGTTAATCTCTGGGGGGCGGTTTACATTTGCAGCCTCAACACTCGAAGAATTGGTATTTAACCGTGTCACTTTTTGCAGAAATTCAGTACGCAAAATTGGTTTAGTCAGCACGGTTGGCTTGATATTTTTCAACCACGCGGTGGGCTCACCGTCACGTTTAAGTAAAACCACTTTAGCGCTTCCATCATCTATGGCGA
The DNA here is from genome assembly GCF_056173245.1 of Paraglaciecola sp. QJM3NY_14. Taxonomy (NCBI): domain Bacteria; kingdom Pseudomonadati; phylum Pseudomonadota; class Gammaproteobacteria; order Alteromonadales; family Alteromonadaceae; genus Paraglaciecola; species Paraglaciecola sp. QJM3NY_14. Next base: position 2,519,201 of record NZ_CM149664.1, on the reverse strand, counting down.
TACATTCTAACCACTTATCATCCAGCGCCATTAAGTCAGGATGTTGCTGGTCAATCACAATATAATCTACTAGCGGCTCTGACCAAGTGCTAGGCATCTCAGCAGTAAACATTTTATCGAAACTCTCAGCAGGGATTATCGCTCCACCCAAGGCCTCGATCATCTGGCAAGTGCTTTGATATAGCGCTTTATGCTCAATAAACACCGCCGTGCTGGTATTCGCTAAGCAAGTGGAAGGTGGTGATAATTGACACAAATTGGCATCTGCGCTGATAGAAAAATAAAATACGCTTCCTTGGTTTTTCTGTGACGTAAAATTAACCTCACCTTTTAATAAAGTGACTAATTGCCGGCAAATAGATAATCCTAACCCCGTGCCCCCATGCTTCGAGGCAACGCTACTGTCTGCTTGCGAAAAAGCGCTGAAAAGTTTGTCCTGGTTTTCTTTAGCGATTCCTTCTCCTGAATCGGCGATAGCGCAATGCAAATGTACCTTGTCCTTCACAAGTTCAGTATGAGCGGATACTTTTATGTATCCCGTTTCAGTAAATTTAATCGCGTTGTTGACTAAATTAGTCAGAATCTGTGAAAAACGATGAGGATCGCTAACCATTGACTGGTAATTTAGGGCTGACACATCAATGATAAATTCTAGGCCTTTTTCTTGAGCCTTGACCGCCATACTGCCGCACAGACTCTCAATTAAATTCACTGGATTGAAAGGCTTGATATCTAAATCTAACTTGCCCGCTTCAATTTTTGACAGGTCTAGAACGTCATTTACCAGCGTCGATAACGTATTGACACTGACTTCCGTCATCTCAATATATCGCTGCTGGTTTTCAGATAAGTGCTCACGTTTAACCAAGTTTAATGTGCCTATGATCCCATTGAGGGGCGTTCGCATTTCATGGCTAATGTTGGAAATAAACGCACTTTTGATGCCGCTGGCTTTTTGCAATTCTACTGTGCGAAGGGCGACTTTTTCCTCAAGTTCAGCGTTAGCCTGTTTTATTTTTTCATCTGCAATGCGCTCTTGAGTTACATCCCGGGCAATAATAGCGATGCCTTCGATCCGGTCTTCGCTATTCGCAATAGGAGAAAATGAAAGCGCTAAAAATATTGGTGAATTTTCTTGTGATTCAATTTGCGTTTCAGTATTCAATTGGCGGTGTTTATTCGACAGCCGCTCAAATATATCGCTCAATTCAATGTCATCAAATACCCGAAGTTCCATCAAGGTTTTGCCAATCACATCTACAGCACTTAAGCTAAGTAACCCCTGGGCCGCATTGTTCCAACTCTTTACCCTACCCGTCAGATCAACACTGATAATCGCATCTTTAGAGGCGCTGACGATCGCAGCTGACTCGGCGCGAGCATCTGCTAGCTGTTTGCTTTTGTTTGCACTGCGATTAAAAAAAGCGAGCACAATCAACATAACAATTGTCGCGCTGAATAAAAAAGTATAAACCGTGGTTCTTCTGGTCGTTTCTATGGCGTGAACGAAACGCGCTGGTGCAATCAACTTAGCTTGAAGAAAGCCACCATCCACATCGTCATTGAGCGTCACTTTCTGATCTAATACGTAAAAAACATCACCTTCTTTATTGCGATAGCGGATTTGTGCAAATCGATGTGAGATGTTTTCTGTAACACTAAATACTGAGTTCCAGTTAAATTCCGGCGAGAGGTCGCGACTGTACTGATATTGTTCATCGGGAGTGATAAGAAAAAATCCATCACTGTCAGTTAACGTTAGAAAGTTTGGCGAGTCCAACGTATTGCTCAATGAGTTAAACAGCGGCAAGGTATTAATGTTAACAATAAGGAAACCAAAGCGTTTGCCACTGTCGTCGAATATCGGCAGCGATAATCGCAACATAGGTCGATATGGATAATCCAGTTTGCCATACTCTTTGTTAAGCGAAATGCGCGACATGTAAATTTCACCTTCTGACAAAGCTGCGCTCTTTTGGGCGTACTCACTGGCCCGTTTACTTTGCAATTGCTCTGGTGACACTACTTCAAGATTACCGGCCACCCTATCAACCCTCACTAACTCCATGGCGGACTTATCAGCGCTTATCACCCTTATTTGATCGTACTCAGGGTTACTGGTTAAAAAAGCAGAAAAGATCATTTCCAAGCGTTGACGCCATTGGGCAGATGTAGTGTTGTCGAGCGGGTCTACACCGTTGTGTTCCAATGCTCTGGGTAACCCACTGACTGGTGGAGTCGCGTGCAGAAAGCGTAAATCTTGTCGATAATTTTCGATGTCCTCTTGAGCCTGTGCATTGATTTGATCCCCCGCTGCAGACAGAGTGCTCTTTAACTCATCTGTAACAGACTGGCTTAGTTGAAATTCGAAAACCGCCACTGCGCTGGCCAATAGGAGCAAAATAGCCACTAACGTTATTGGTAGTACATGCTTATGAAATTTAAATTGACTACGAAGAGGAGGAATCGCCTGCGCCATTAATAATCCTTAGTTAGCCCTGAGTCTTACAACATTGGCGAAATACCAAACATTCAGGACGTACAGACTATATACTTTAGTATAATAAGACCAGTGGGACGGCAGTCTTTTTTTGCTTCAATGAGAGTGTTTTTATTACCCTTCTATATTTTAGTAGAAAGCGATTTTTTTTCCTGACGTCATCATCTGGCGCGTAATTTCGGTCATAGGGGCGTTATATTGTCTCTTCGTTTATGTGGTTTTCCGCGTGAATTCACATCCGAAATGCGTATGCTGTTCAGCCAATCATTTAGTTGTAACCTTCGTTTAAAAACTTGTTTTAGCACAATATTTTGGTATAAAAATTAAAATAGTATGATAATAGAGCAGTTACTAAAGCAATTGTAAGTTGCCTTTACAACCAAGGAGTTCCCCAGTGAATGTTAAGCGTATTTTAGTTATCGCCGATCGTAAGGATTCTTCGCAACAAGCCTTAGCCCATGCAACTTTGATGGCTAAACAGTTTAATGCATCAATTCATGTAGCCGGTTTTTGTTACGAACGCTTGTCCGTGCTAGATGAAAGCATGTCTAAAAGTGACATCGATACTGCTAAGCAAAAGATCGTCCAAGCCAGCCAAGCGTGGTTAGATGAAACCGTGTCTGAATCGTCATTACCAGTATCAACAACGGACGAAATGGTGTGGAGTAAAGACATTGCCGCTTGGGTCACTAAACATTGCTCAACTCACCAATATGATTTAATTATCAAAACTGGGCATCGCAGCGAACACGCGTTTTATGTACCTACTGACTGGCAACTATTACGCAGCGGTGATGTGCCATTGCTCTTAGTGGCTGAAAAGAAATGGCGCAAAAAGCAATCGATCATGCTCACTCTTGACATGGCTTCGACTAAAAAGACCAAGCAAGCACTTAATCAAAAAGTGATCGATGCGGGGAAAGTGCTAGCCAACGCGAACAATATGCCAATACATGTATGTTTTAGTCTCGCCTTGTCACCTGTTCTCAAAGATTTAGGCATCATCGATAAGCGTAAATCGTTAAAAGAGGCTAAAAAGAAATACATACCCAAAATACAGGCTATGTTTGGCAGCCAAGGTATCCTAGAAGAAAACATACATATTAAAGTAGGTTACGCCGACAAAGTGGTACCCAGTGTTGCATCAGATGTGGGAGCGGCCTTGGTCATTATGGGCAGTGTTGGCCGCAAGGGCCTTAAAGCGAAAGTGTTAGGCAACACAGCAGAAAGCGTTTTGACCTTGCTGAAAACCGATGTGCTGATCATTCAACCCTAGTTTAGTACCCATATTGGTATTGCCATTTACCCGAAGGTGTGGGGATGGCAGTCCAGACCGTTTGCAAATCTGAGCTTAATTTAATTTTGTATATACTATGAAAGAATATCGGCATCACTGCACATGCAAATCCGATATTAAATAAAGGCACTGCTAAGCTCCCCCCTGCGCCCAATTGTCGCGATAAAAACCACAGCCCCCTTTAGAACCCCTTTAATCGATAACAACAAGGCTAACGATTAAAGGGACATAAAGGCTGATAACATTGAACTTTATAGGGTCAATGAGTAAATAACTTGATGGGCATCATCTCGATCTCGCTTTTCACTCATGTTCAGTTCGCGCGCTAACGCCCGCATATCTTGGTTATCTGCCAATTCGATGGCGTATAAAGAGCCGATATTATGTACTTTTGCATAGTCAATTAAATGTTCGGTCAATAGTTTACCCAAGCCTTTGTGTTGCCAAGCATCACTGATGGTTATTGCAATCTCATGTGCGTCTTCATCGCCCGTATAGGCATAACGGCTCTCACCAATTTCTTTTTCAGTCCCAGTAATAGGATCGTGCTCTGTGGCGATAAATGCCATCGAATCTTCACCATCGATGGTACACAAGGTTTTTAACATAGACTCAGATAATGTGTTAATGCCGCCTAAGAAGCGATAATGTTTGGTCTGAGCAGATAGATTTTTAACGAAATCTGCCTCTAATGCCTTATCTTTTAGATTGATAGGCCTAATGGTAATCTTTTTTACCATCCAAAATATGATGGCACAACTCGCCAGGCACATGAGACGGATTGATAGTTGATGCAGCGCTATCTGCATGCCCTGTGCTTTGCATAGTATCTTTCATTTTTAATCACTCACTCTCTTCATTGATTTATGTAAGAGATTAAAAATGATTCAATCTCTTGCCAGTTTATTCCTATCTACGTTAATTGATAAAGAAACAGAGAATTTGACGCCGATCAATTAACCAGTAAGGCAAGTCAACAATCTGTCTGTAATGGCAAAAGATAGCGGCGAACTCGTTACAATTATTTTTCACAGAGCGGCTAACACCAGTGAAAATAACGCCAACGACGCTTACACCAACACAATTTTCAGCAATCTTGATCAGCATCAATAAGGATTTAGATAGGTACTTCCTTTTTATGCCCGGCTTGGTTATTTTTTATGCGTAAGAGCAACATTAATCGCTGATTTTAAAAGGTGCTAACATGAAAAATTTATTGTTTATCAGTTTAATCACTCTGGTGATGTTTATAGCTGGGTGCGGAAAAGGAGCTGATTCACCTAAGGGCTTTAGTCTACCTAAAGGGAGTGTAGAAAACGGAGAACTAGTATTTAACAAGTACCAGTGTTTGGCGTGTCACACCCTTGACGGTTATGACGATGCGGCCTTGGGCAAAGTATTTGCTGATCCGATCCCACTTGGTGGCACATCAGCCAAAGTGAAAACTTATGCTCAGCTTGTGACTTCGATCATTAATCCCTCACATGAGCTTGCGCCGCGCTCGCGCGCGTTAGTGCCTGTCGTTGATGAAAATGGTCAGTCAAAAATGACCGTATTTAACGACGTTATGACGGTTACAGAGATGATAGACGTGGTGGCTTTTTTACAACCAAAATATAAAGTTAAACCGATTCAATATACTAATTACCTACAATATCAAGTGCCCTAAGAAGCTGTAACACAGAAAATTCATACTAAACAATACAAGGTTAAACGCGGTAGAGCCGCGCTTTTCATCAGACATTATTAGTATATATCGCAATACTTGTATGCCTAAAGTTCGTGCACATCGCGCACCTCAGGCATGATTACCGCGAGATAGATAATGGAATTTAAAGATTACTATGCCATCCTTGGTGTTGCCAAAGACGCCGAGCTTAAAGAGATTAAAAGAGCGTACCGTAAACTTGCGCTTGAATTCCATCCTGATATGAATGCCGCAGACGATGCCGAAGAAAAGTTTAAAGAAGTTGCTGAAGCATACGAAGTCCTCAAGGATACTGAAAAACGTGCAGAATATGATGAGCTTCGCAAATATGGCGCGGGACAAAAGCAAGGCTTTACGCCTCCGCCAGGTTGGCAAAGTGGCTCACAAAATACCCATTGGGATGGCAATAGTGAGGACTTTTCAGATTTTTTCAATTCTGTATTTTCAGCTCGTCGTTCTCGCCAGCAGCCTCACAACGACCCATTTAGTCAAGGGTACACTCGGGCTGATTATCCAATGACGGGGCAAGATGCTGAGCTTGAAGTGCCTATATTTTTAGAAGATACCCTGCATTCATCTGCAAAAACTGTTGAGTTTATGCAATCTGAAGTGGTTAACGCTCAATTGGTCAAGAAAAAGAAAACCCTGAAAGTAAAAATACCGCAAGGGGTAGTAGATGGCCAGCGCATACGTCTTAAAGGGCAAGGTGGTAAAGGTAGTCAAGGCGGTGAAAACGGCGATTTGTATTTACATATTCGTTTGGTCCCCCACCCACTTTTCGATGTGCAAGGTCATGACTTGACGATTACGCTGCCACTTGCCCCATGGGAAGCAATATTGGGTACAGAAATCACTATTCCTACACTGGACGGCAAAGTCAAAATGACCGTGCAACCTAACAGCCAAACAGGTCAAAAATTACGAATTAAAGGAAAAGGTTTGAAACGTAAATCCGGCAACGGCGATCTTTTTGCCGTGCTCAAAATTGTTAATCCGCCTGAACCTGACGAACGAACGTTAACCCTATGGAATGAACTTGCTAAAACAAGTGCTTTCGATCCCAGAAAAGAATGGAGTTAGCAATATGAACGATTCAATACTCAGCGTTTCCATTGAAGAGCTATGTAAAAGTGATGACATTGACCAGACTATGGTAATAGAAGTGGTGGAATTTGGCATTGCTCGGCCTGTAGAGGGAAATACAATTCAAGACTGGAAGTTTGACACTTCCACTGTGCATTGGTTAAAAAAAGCGATTCGTCTTAACCGACAGTTAGAAATTGACTGGGTAGGTGTGGCGATGGTGATTGAGCTTTTGAAGCAACGAGAAGCACTCGAATATGAAAACCATGCCCTGCAACGGCAACTCGCGCGATTCTTAGAAACATAATCAGTCTACAGGGCAAAAATTAGCTATCAAGCATCAAGTTTCATAATCAGTTACGCTGTGTCTTGGCTCTATGTGTACTAACACATCTTGAATATTAAATTTTTTGGCTAATACCCGTTCAATTTCATCAGCGATGAGATGTGAATCTGCCGTGCTGAGTTCTGGGTCAACTGTGACGACAAGATCCGCCACCCGTCCATTCGGTACTTTTCTTGAGCGCACGCGAATAACTGAGTCGACGCTATCCAAGCGATTAATTTCAGCTGAAACAGCGCCAGGGTCTACATCGCTATAATCGACCAATATTGGGATAGCGCGCTGAAAAAGTTTGAAGGCCAAATAAAAAATGAGTAAAGACACCAGAATAGCAAAAGCAGTATCTAGCCAATAGTAACCGCGCGCAGCAAGTTGCCAGCCGACTATTACTACAATTGTGGTTAATACGTCACTTAAGGTATGGCTAGCGTCAGCCTGTAACAAGTCTGACGCTAACTTTTTTGCCCAGTACCTCTGCCATATCGTCAGCAAGATGTTAACAACAAGCGTACCGGTCAGCACGATAAGCCCTAAGTAGTTCTGCTCCACCGCCTGACCGAAGCGGTTGTATGCATTAATTAACATTTCAAATGCGACGATACTCAACAAAGAAGCAAGACCAAACACTGCTAACTGTTCAAATTTCTGATGACCATATTGGTGGTCCTTATCGGCAGGCGAATTAGCAATATTGGTCGCCATCCAAGCCATGATGTTATTCACCACATCCGTAAAAGAATGTACCGCATCAGCAATGACAGCGGCTGAATTAGCGCTGATCCCTACGACTAACTTAACGCAACATATAAATAAGTTTACGCAACCTTCTATTAGTAAAACACGCTTCACGTTCATTACTTATGATCCCTTTGAAAAGCCCAGTCGCTGGACTCTTACCTGTCTATAAACGCCCAAAATACGCAGATAAAAAGAAGTTTACCTTTCCTAAGATAATAATTTTGGGTATTTTAAAATCTAGAGCTAATGATTGTCGAATAATATTTGGCAGCGAGATATAACCTAAGCATTAGGCTTAACATGATTGCCCTGGAGCACTGTGGACAGCATAAATAAGCGACCTCCCCCTGATCAGGATGAAGCGGATGCCCTCGCCAAATTAAACGCATTACTTAACGCGGCTGTCGATGCAATGATCATTATCGACCATACCGGCACGATTGAATTGTTTAATGCAGCAGCCCAAAGAATGTTTGGCTACTCAGTGCATGAGGTAATTGGCCAAAATATTAAGATGCTAATGCCTGAACCCTATCGTAAAGAGCATGACCAATATTTAGACAACTATATGAGAACCAATCAAGCACGGATTATTGGTATTGGGCGTGAGGTAAAGGCGTGCAAGAAAGACGGTGAGATATTTCCTATCGAGCTTTCTGTTGGCGAAGTAAAAGAGTCAAGCCATAAACAGTTTGTTGGTATTATTCGTGATATTTCCGATCAAGTGCAAGCGCGCTCTGATGCTATTGCTAATCGAGAAAGATTAGCTCACGTAACCCGGCTTAGCACTATGGGAGAAATGGCTGCAGGGATTGCCCATGAAATCAATCAACCCTTATCAGCCGTAAGTAGTTATGCCCAAGCGTGCAAGAATTTATTGCAGCGCGAAAACAGCTTAGCCAATGCATCTCAAAAACAAAAATTAACTGATACACTAGAAAAAATCAGTAACCAAGCCCTAAGAGCCGGTGAAGTTATTCGGCGCCTACGAGAATTTGTCAAAAAGCGCAATACAGAAAGAGAATACATTAACTTTAATGACCTTATTCAAGACACTATTGATTTGGCGAAAGTTGATACTCGCCTACTCGATCATGGCATAAAACTAACGTTATGTAACGCTCCCGCCCCGTGCTTGCTCATAGATCAAGTACAGTTACAACAAGTCCTCTTTAACCTTATTCGTAACGCGATTGACGCTATGGAAGATCAACCCTCGGCGCCTGTAATGATCCACACAAAATGGATAAACGAACAATATCTGGAAGTGTCTATTTGCGATACTGGCTATGGCATAACAGAAGAAAATAGGGCGCGACTCTTTCACCCTTTTTTCACTACTAAAACGTCTGGTATGGGCATGGGGCTGCCTATTTGTCAGTCCATCATACAGTCGCACGGAGGTGAACTAAAGCATAGCCCTGGTAGCCCTCAAGGAAGTGTTTTTTCGTTTACCCTGCCCGCTAAACCTATCGTTAATCACAAAACCGATGAAGTAACCAACAATGAAGAATAAAAGCACGTCGTTTGAAACAGAACAAATCGTACATATTATTGATGATGACGAGGCAGTACTTGACTCTCTCAGTATGTTGTTGGATTCCGTTGGTGTGCACAACGCCATTTATGCTAACGCACAAGTATTCTTAAACAGCTTTTCATCAGACGATATTAGTATGCTAAGTGGCTGCATTGTTTTGGATATCCGCATGCCTGGCATGAGTGGAATGGAATGCCAACAGCGCTTAGAAGCGCTTAAGTGCCCCTTACCCATCATATTTATTACCGGACATGGCGATGTACCAATGGCTGTCGAAGCGATGAAAAAAGGCGCGATAGAGTTTATTCAGAAGCCATTTCGTGAACAGGTTCTGCTCGACTGCATACAGCACGCTTTACAGGTCAACCGAGACAACCAACAGCGTACTCTACACGCATTAGAGGTAGAAAAAAGATGCCAATCTCTTACTGAGCGAGAAACTGAAGTGATGCATAGGGTGATTGCCGGTCAAGCAAATAAAGTGATAGCCAGTGAGCTAAATTTAAGTCAACGCACGGTTGAGATCCACCGTGCAAATGTTATGGACAAAATGCAGGTAAGGTCTTTAGCTGAACTTGTTACCCTGGTGGTGGCTAAAGAGTAATCAATACTCATCATCTACAATTCATATCTTTAATTCAGATCACCTAATGTGGCGGTAATTTGATCTAGCGCAACATCTTTTTTGGCGTGGAATATATCTTTACTTAGTATATCTTTAATCGTGCGTCGAATATCTCTATGATTAGTACTCTTGTAACCAAAAATCACCATCCAATCATCTATTTGGTAGATCACCAGAAGGATGCTTGGGCGGCGCTTTCAAAATTACTTTCCCCCCTGGATGTAACGATTCAATGTTTTGCCAGTGCTGAAAGTTTTATGCGTCAGCAAATCAGTGATGACGCAATCGGCATGATCATTGAAGCGCATCTCGAGGATAAAAAAGACAGTGGCATAGAGCTACTAGAAACGCTCGTCAAACGTGGTTTTCATTTACCGACTATTGTTATGGCAAGTTCCAGTGACATACCCACTGCGGTAAGAGCTATGCGAGCTAGCGCTGCTGATTTTATTGAAAAACCCTTTATAGAGCATGTATTGGTGCATGATGTACAACAGATAATAAATGGCGCAAAGCCGCATTAAGTTTTGCGTCATTCAAAACATATAGCGCTATAAACTATCCTTCATTCCTAATGACTTAATACACTTCTCAATACACTTAATAGTACTTAATAGCACGAGCCAAGCTTGTAGCACGTCTCGCCACGTTTAGCTGTGCCCATTCTAACATGGCGCTACGCTCTATTTTTGAGTTCAGTACCCTACACTTTTACCGCCAAAACATCACATTTTACCCCATGCAGTACACCGTTGGCGGTGGATCCTAACAGCAGTTTTAGCCCACTTTGGCCATGCGTACCGATAACAATTAAGTCAGCTTCGATGCGCTCTGCATATCGGTGTATTTCATCAGCAGGAGAGCCCACCGCAACGTGCGTGTTCTCTTTCGGTATCCCTGATGTCACGGCAATTTCTTCTAGTCTGCGTTCAGATTGTGCTTGCAGATTTATTAGTTCGTCATTTTCAAACGCAATACCATAGGGTTCGAAATACGTTTGTGCAAACGTGACATATATCAGATTCAGCTTCGAGGGTGAATCAGCCACTGCGAGCGCTTTGCTCATCACTAAGTTTCCAGGACTGTTAATATCTAACGCAACCAATATCTTTTGATAACCGAGCATTGTTTTCTCCTCATTATATTAATGTCAAAGGTGACATTTTCATTCCGCATATGGATTTATTAACACTAATCCCACAATATAATTAAAGTCGATTTGAGAAAAAGAAGCTTGATCCATGTCAAGCCAAGTCCGAATAAAACGAACGTAGCCAGCAAGCGCAAGTGAGACAACTGTCGGAACATGCTCCATAGCAAATGAGGCCAACAAACATAACGTGGTAGCATGAGGGTTAACTAATTTTGAATGTGCTGTAAAAGGAGAGGCTTGATACGCAGAAGTTATCAAAGCTTAATTTGGCGTATCGCGAACGGTGAAGTTGTTTAATCAACGCCTATATCAGTATAGTCAACTGAGCAATACCCATCGATATAGGCGCTTTTTAAAGGTGAGGTGTTACTAAATCGGCATGGGTGAAGCTAATCTTGCACTATTAGTGCGAGAAGCGATGAGGTTGGTCTTCATCATTCCACTTAGACTTATACCTGTTGACCTGTAAAGGTTTATGCAAAGAGCGAGACGTTCTGTTTAGCTTTCGAAACGTACCATCAATATAATTTTCGATAGACTCAATGTCTGCGTGTAGGTTGTATCTGTCTTGGAATGTTTTCATTGTGACTCTCCTTGCTGGCTATATCAGTGGTGTAACGTATTTTTGCTATCCGTTATCACGTGCATTTGTTAAAACAAGTTGTCTTGTCAATGTAATAGCAATGGATATGCCAGCCTTATTGTCATCAACAAAGCGCCCCTATCCCAAAGGATTCAAGGCAAAGAGCGCTAAGTTCGTAGATGGAAACATATACTTAAGGGCATTAGGAAAGTAAATGCCACCATGAAGATGAAATAATTACACGTAACTCTAACTCGCCCTCAATCATCACTCTGCGATGAGCTTTCCCTTATACATTTGCATCTGGCAGTGAAAGTCGTATTGGCCTTCACTTAGCGCAGGTAGCTCAATACGGTTACTTTGTCCCGTTTTTAACGCCAAGCTTAAGTCCAATTGGGGGAAAATCACTGTTTCAGCGCAAGGTGCAGGATCCTGACGGTCAAAATCCAACGTTATCTTCGTACCCGCGCTCACCGTTATATTGCTAGGTTGGTAAACCCCATTATTGACTAAAATCTTAATTTGGTTACTGGTAGATTGCGCACGCTTAGGCGTATAAAGCCAAAACCACCACACGATAGCCACGATAAGCAGTGCACCTAGTAGGTTTATGAACAACATCTGTTAACTCCAAACATGTCTTAAGGAAATACGCTCTAAGCTGATTTATTAGCTTTAAAAAAAACGTAATCGATTTGCGTTACTCACCACGGTTAACGACGACAATGCCATGGCCGCGCCTGCGACAACAGGATTAAGTAAAATGCCAAAAAATGGAAATAACACGCCGGCGGCAATAGGAATTCCAGCAATGTTATACATAAACGCGCCGACCAGATTTTGTTTTATATTGGTAATGGTGGCTTGACTTATTGCCAACGCATCAGCCAAACCATGCAGGGAACCGCGCATTAACGTCACATCTGCACTTTCAATCGCGACATCTGTGCCTGTCCCTATCGCAAACCCCACATCAGCTTGCGCAAGTGCCGGGGCATCATTGATGCCATCCCCTGTCATACCAACAACTTCTCCGTGTTTTTGACGCTTGATTACTTCCTCCACCTTGTCTTGGGGCATAATCTGGGCGATGTAATCATCAATGCCCACTCGTTGTGCTACTGCTTTCGCTGTAGCCTCGTTATCACCGGTGAGCATGACAAGGTGAATACCTTTGTTTTGCAACCGTTTTATGGCAGCTAAAGAATCGCTTTTAATCGGGTCTGATACCGCGATCAAAGCACTCAGTTTTTGGTCGACCGCAAAATACATAGGCGTTTTAGCATCATTTGCTAGCGTCCCTGCTTGTTCAACAGCAACGCTAACGTCTATCCCAAATTGATGCATTAGTGCTTCATTACCAAATAACAAATGCTCACCGTTTAGGTAGCCTGTCACCCCTTTACCGGTTATCGCGTCAAACTTGGTGACTGCATTAAGCGGGTAATCGCGCTGTTTCGCATACCCCACAATTGCTTGGGCTAAGGGGTGCTCAGATTGACTCTCTAAACTGGCTACTAACGCCATGACACAAGACTCTTGACGTTGTTCAAACGTTGATATTTCGGTTACTTCGGGCTGGCCTTGGGTAATTGTTCCTGTTTTGTCCAGCAGCATAGTGGTGATTTTTGAGGCGCTTTGTAATGCCTCGCCATTCCTGATCAGCACCCCAGCCTCGGCCGCTTTACCAATTCCTACCATAACAGACATAGGTGTCGCTAAGCCGAGCGCACAAGGACAAGCAATAATCAGCACGGTAGTCATAGCCGTTATGGCATAGGCAATGGCTGGCTGGGGCCCAAAGTTGAGCCAGGCCAAACCTGATATCACTGCCAAAATCATGACAATTGGTACAAAGTAACCAGAAATCACGTCCGCTAAGCGCCCTATTGACGGCTTCGAATTTTGCGCCTTTTTAACCATATTAATAATATGAGATAGAGTGGTGTCTTTGCCCACATGGGTCGCACTAAACAACATACTCCCGGTCTTATTAATACTGCCGGCAACCACCTTGTCACCCACAGTCTTGCTAATCGGCATGGGCTCACCGGTTAACATCGATTCATCCACTGTGCTTTGCCCATCTGTCAGTTCGCCGTCCACAGGGATTTTTTCACCGGGTCGCACGCGCACGATATCGTTAAGTTGAACTTGTGCTATGTCAACGTCTTCCTCTTCCCCATTTCTCACCACTCGTGCGGTATTGGGTTGCAAGCCAATCAGTCTTTTAATCGCCTCAGATGTGCGCCCTCTTGCCTTGACTTCAAACGCTAGCCCGAGATTAATAAGCCCTATGATCATTGCTGATGCTTCAAAGTAGACGTGTCTCGCCATTTCAGGTAACAGGTTGGGTACTAGTATGACCAACATAGAGTAAGCCCAAGCAGTGCCCGTCCCAAGTGCTATCAAGGTATCCATATTTGCTGAGTGATGTTTGAAGGACTGCCAAGCACCAATATAAAAGTGTTTTCCTGTGCCTATCATTACGCTTAACGTAACAAGCCCTACAATCGCCCATCCGATGCGCTGATTAAACGTGTTAACACTCATATCGCCAATAAATAAGCCATACAGCATTAAAGGGATACCTAGGCCCAAAGCAATTACCATATTGCGCATCAATTTGTTGTAATGCGCTTCATCGGCTTGGGCTTTTTCAGCTAATGCATCCTGCTCTGACCCCGAATTCATCGGTGTGGCGTTATAACCAATATCCGTCACAGAATGGATTAATGCATGACTGTTTGCATCGCCGTCAATCGTGACGGTTCGTTGTGCAAAATTCATTTCTACACCGGTCACTCCCTCTACACTTAATAACGCTTTCTCAATCTTACTCACACAACTTGCGCAGCTTGCTCCCTCAATCATAAAGGATTGTGTTTTTACTTTGCTTTTACTGCTCATTTTGGGCCTCCGTCGCTATGGGGTCGACAAACGATTCAATCAAACTACACACCTGTTCTGCACTGGCACCATCTGGTGCCTGGTTCCATTGTGCTACTGCTGATTGCATGCGATTACGCAGCGCTAACGTTTCGTTAAACAGCACCTCAGTTTCAGCTAGTCGTTGGGTAATGAGCTTTCTTGTTAACGGGCACGGACAATTGCCCAGCTCCGATTCGCTGATAATGCTGTGTATGTCTTTTACCGAAAATCCCAATTGCCTTGCACTTAAAATAAAACGCAAGCGGCGTAAATCGCTAGCGCCATATGAGTGATAGCCATTCGTGTCACTAATAGCAGGGTTTAGTAGTTTCACCCGAGTGTAATAGCGCACTGTGTCGGATGTTACACCGACAAGATCTGCTAATTGCTTGACCAACATATTGTGCTCCTCTGCGTAGGCTGACTTTGAGCGAGTGAGTGCATGTTAAACCTATGTGCTACTCACAGGTCAAGTACAAAGTGTTAGACGACAACCAGATCTATGCTGGAAGCCAAATGCACTGAGCCCCTCGAAGGTAAGACAGTACGAGTGTGCTTGACTTAACGGGCCAGAATGCTTGAGACAACAAACGAGAATGAACAGCAGTGAAATGGTGAAGCCTTATATGACCTTGTTACGCCCTGTGTGTTTGGCTTTATAGAGGTTTTTATCTGCTATAGAAATAAGATCACTTGAATAATCTTGGTCTGGCAAGATAGTAGATACCCCTATACTGACCGTCAAAATTTGATGCGGTGAGAGCCGATGAGAGATTTTAAGTTGGTCAACAGCCTGTTGAATTTTTTTAGCAACATGCTTTGCGCCGCGTTCGTCTGTGTTAGGTAACACGCACGTGAATTCCTCACCACCATATCTTGCCGCAATATCAGTTGGGCGGTTCAAACTGCTCCTTACCGTTAAGGCCACAAGTTTCAACTGGTCGTCGGCCACCAGATGGCCGTATTCGTCGTTGTACTGCTTGAACAGATCAACGTCGACCATGAGTAAAGAAATTGGCTGATTAATCCGTTTTGCTTGCGCTACCTGATTCGCCAAGTACTCATCCAAATAGCGCCGGTTGTACACCCCAGTTAGGCCATCCAGATAGGCTAGCTTCTTAAGAACATCAGCTTGAAATTTTAATGTGAGGTGCGCCTTAACACGGTTTTTCAACGGCAACGGATTCACCGGCTTGGTTATATAATCAATGCCACCGGCTTGCCAGCACGCGTTTTCTTCTTCTGAGCGCTGCAATGAGGTAATAAATACAATAGGAATGTCACTTATTTCAGGATCGTTCTTAATAATTCTACAGGTGGTAAGGCCATCTAAATTCGGCATAATAACGTCCATCAGGATTAGATCCGGTGCGTCACGTAAGCAAATATCTAACGCTTCTTGGCCCGTTTTAGCGAAGTTTAATTGGTAGCTATCCCCCAGTATCTGGTTGATCACCTGAATATTAATAGGTTGATCGTCCACCACTAAAATTTTTGCATTCGCTAACGAGTCGTTAGTCAGGAATGTAGTGGGTTGATTCAAAAGTAAACTCCTTTCTAGTGAATAAAAAACATCAGTTTTGCTTTTTCAATAGTAATCATTAAGCAAAATCCATTCCTAAACTTGGGAACAAAATAACACGGCAGTGGCTTATAAAAAATATCACGTTAACTGAATAAAAATCACTACAAGATACGCTAAAAGCGACAAGCAATTCATATTGTCGGTGCTCTATTTGAGTAAGTTAATCTAAATATTATATAGATAAATCTTAAAAAAAATTATAATAAAAAGGACGAGTAAAGAAATGAGAAAATTGCTCACTATCAATTTGTCCGAACAGACAATGAGTACAATATTTTTTTGCTAACGGGTATCACGCTTAAGGAACAAATTGATGAAAATTGCTTTTTATAATACCAAAGCCTACGACCGAGAATATTTTACGCAAGAAAACAAAGAGCATCATCACGACATTCGCTATTTTGAACCGCATTTAAATGCTCAGACGGTAAACTTGATAACCGACGAAGTAGCAGTGTGTGCCTTCATTAACGATTGCCTAAATGCCGAGGTGCTTAGCGCGTTAAAAAACAAAGGCATTCAATTAATAGCACTTCGCTCTGCGGGCTTTAACCATGTTGATTTAGTATCTGCAGAACAGCTAGGTTTAAGCGTGGTTCGCGTACCAGCATACTCACCTTACGCCATTGCTGAACATGCTGTCGCCTTACTGATGACCCTTAACCGGCGGGTTCATAGAGCCTATAACCGCGTACGAGAAGGTGACTTTTCACTCAATAATTTAATGGGTTACGACATTCATGGCAAAACGGTAGGCGTTATTGGCACAGGCAAGATTGGCCAAATTTTCAGCAAAATAATGCTTGGCTTTGGCTGTCGTGTTATCGCCTATGATGTGCAAAAAAATGACTTATGTATCGATGACGGCGTTGAGTACGTGTCGCTAGAAACACTGTTTCAACGAAGTGATATTATTTCACTGCACTGCCCCCTTAATGATTCGACTCATCATTTGATTGATGAAGCAGCATTAACAAAAATGAAACCTAACGTAACGATTATCAACACGAGCCGTGGTAAGTTAATTGATACTAAGGCGGCGATTAAAGTGCTTAAAGCAGGCAAAATCGGATTATTAGGATTAGACGTTTACGAGGAAGAAGAAGCACTCTTTTTTGAAGACTTATCAGACAGCGTCATTCAAGATGACGTGTTTTCGCGCTTGACTACCTTTCCAAATGTACTCGTGACTTGTCATCAAGCTTTTTTCACCAAAGAAGCAATGACAAAAATTGCACAGGTCACCTTAGATAATATCGATCAGTTTGAACACAACGGAGCCGTCGTTAATGGCGTTACTAACCCACAATAACCTGCGCGTTGGAATATTGACCGGCGGTGGCGACTGTCCTGGTCTAAACGCGGCGATACGTAGTGTCGCGAAAACACTTATGCTGACATCAAACGCTGAAATCGTAGGCATTGAAGATGGATTTTTAGGGTTTATTGAGCGTCGTAGTCGATCCATAAGCTATCAAGATTGCAGTGGAATCTTTGCGTTAGGCGGTACGATAATCGGTACCTGTAACCGTGCAGATCCCTTTAACTATAAAGGCAAAGACTGCTCTGGTGAGGTGAAAGCCTATTACGATCTACTGCAATTAGATGCTCTGGTTATCATAGGCGGAGAAGGTACGTTAAGTATTGGCTATGAGCTGAGTAAATTAGGCATCAATGTCGTTGGCGTCCCTAAAACCATAGATAACGACTTGATGTGTACTGAGCGAACATTTGGTTTTGACACAGCGGTTAGTATTGTTACCGATGCTATTGACCGTTTACGCACCACAGGACAATCTCATAAGCGGATCATGATTGTTGAAACAATGGGACGTAACGCCGGTTGGATAGCCCTGCATGCAGGAGTTGCCGGGGGGGCAGATAGCATTCTTATACCTGAATATCCTTACGATATACAACGTGTTGCCAAAGCGTGCACTGAACGTATGGGCTCCCATCACTTTTCTATCGTGGTGGTTGCAGAGGGAGCAAGGCCAGTCAATGGCCAAGTAAGCGTAAGAGAAAATATTGCGGATAGTCCTGAGCCTTCCCGATTAGGGGGGATCGGAGAACAATTGAAGGTGCAATTAGGCGAGTTTATGGATGCAGAGATACGAGCAACCACCTTAGGCCATATTCAGCGTGGCGGCTCCCCTACATCTTTCGATAGAGTATTTGCCACTAATTTGGGCAGTTATGCCGCCAAATTAGTGGAAAGTAAACAATTCAACCGCGCTGTGATCCAAAAAGGCAATAGACTTTCCCACGTCGCACTTGAGAGCGTGGCAAACAAGACGCGTAATGTACCCGCTGATGACTTAACACTTCAAACCGCTATCGCGATGGGAATTTGCTTCGGCACCCCGGACTTGACGCCCAACACAAGTCGAGACTTAATACTGGACTAAACGCCTATTCCTCGAATGATCAAGCATGGGCCTGAATGATATTTTTTAATTCTCCAGTCACTACATAGAGATGGGTATATCCTACTCGGTGCAATTGCTCCGCACTCAGTGCTGCGCGCACCGCACTGGCACAATGTAAATATATAGGCCGGGATCTATTCGGCTCTAAGGTGAGCATTTTCATTTCTAATATGCCACGAGGAATATTTATTGCCCCTGTGACACTTTCTGTTTCATGCTCTGATGGCTCACGAACATCAATCAGTAGACCATTGTCTTTCGCTCGATTAGCTGCAGCCGTATCGCAATCAAAATGTGGGATATGCTGTTTAATTTCTTCAACTATTTCTAATAACGTTTTAGCCATATCTAGCCTTAAATTCATTGAAAATGATCTGTTTAGCTCAACCCAACGTCCTTAGTGAGTCATTGATGGTTTTGGGTATTACTGGATCATGGCTTGCGAAGTATACGAATTCGCATGTAATAACGCCGTATTGGATTGCATAAATAGTGAATCGTTTTCTTCTACTTCAAAACGACTCAATACTTGTAATTGAGGTATATCCAACAAGGTAACTTGGCGTCTTTGAACTTGAATTAGGCCTTGTTGTTGCATCGTCGTAAGCAAACGACTAATGGTTTCGATTGCCATGCCAAGGTAATTAGCAATATCGATACGTGTCATACTTAACGTTAGCTGGTTGCTAGACAGCCCTCTTTTAGCGAGTCGAGCCGAGAGATCTAGTAAAAATCCTGCCACGCGCTGTGCAGATGTCATACAGTGATAGCTCATGGTTAGTTGTTGTTGCATCAGTAAGCTTCGGCTCATATTACCCAAAAGCTGTTGACGACCCTGCTCGGAATTCGCCAGCAAAGCATTCACTGAATGCAGACTGATATAGCACACACTGCTAGTTTCTAAAAATGTGACCGTTTGCGCGTGTTGCAGTTGTGCAAAGCCATCAGTACCTACTAAATCGCCCGGAAAGCAGAAGTCAACGATTTGCTCTTCAGCATCCATAGATGAAATACTCGCTTTAGCTGAGCCAGAGCGCACAATATATAAAGCGTTGAACGCATCACCAGCACAAAACAGTTTGTCACCCTTATGGTAAATTTTGTGGGTCAAAACCGGATTATTTGATTTATTTGCTAGTTGTTCCGCTTTTTCTGTACAGTTTCTTGATAGAGCGCAATGTTCACACGTTGGGCCTTGTATAGAATGAGACTGGGTCATAGTGAATTCCTTATAAACGTTCTGGCTAAGCAGGTAGTGTTTATTATAATAACCACCTGCTCAGCTATTCGATATGCGGTGTTGTGCGTAATCGGTTTCGGTTTATACCTATAGACTTAAGCGACGACTCTTTTAAACCCGCATGGTTCGATTTTATAAGGTGTTACACGCCCAACTTTCGGCCTTCTATAGACCATAAAATGACCACTTAAGAATGAAGGTGTTTAGGCTGTGAATAACGTTGAATCGCATGCTCCCAGGGCGCTTGTTCCCGCAGGTTTTCAAGCATGTTCTGGGTAACCAATACAATGCCATTCGGACTTACCCTAAAGCCACGCGCTTGATCTTCATCGTGATCAAACCCAATGTTCATCCCACTAGGAACACTGCAATTAGCAGCAATAATGGCGCGATGAATATTCACATCACGGCCAATCTCTACGTTGGGCAAGATGACTGACTCTGTTATTTTGCTGTAGGAATGAACACGCACATCTACAAAAAGCAAAGAGCGGTCAATAGTCGCCCCCGAGATAACACAACCGCCCGAGACCATTGAGTCAGTTGCACTACCTCGTCGATTGTCATTGTTAAACACAAATTTTGCTGGGGGGGATTGTTTTTGATAAGTCCAGATAGGCCACGAATCATCATAAATATCTAATTTCGGTGTCACCTCAATTAAATCGATATTTGCCTGCCAGAAAGCATCCAATGTACCAACATCTTTCCAATAAGGTTTGAGTCCGTAAAGAGAGTCAGCGAAGCGAAACGCATGCACTTCGTAATCGGCAATACATTGAGGAACGATATCATTACCAAAGCCATGCTCCGAGGTTAAGGAATGAGCATCTTTTTGTAATTCGTTGAGCAGAAATTCAGTATTAAACACATATATACCCATTGACGCCAATGCCAAGGCGGGATCCTCGGGCAAAGGCGACGGCGAGTCAGGCTTTTCATCAAAAGACACAACACGCCCTGACTTATTTATTTGCATCACACCAAAAGCATTCGCCGCCTCATGGACAGGTACTTCAATCCCCCCTATTGTAACGTCCGCACCGCTTTGCACATGCTGAGCTAACATGTCTGCATAATCCATCTTGTAGATATGATCACCCGCAAGCACCAATACATATTTGGGGGACTGCTCTTTGATGAATTCGATATTTTGAAACAAGGCGTCTGCAGTGCCTTGGTACCAACGCGATGAACATTGCTGACTAGCTGGCAACAATTCTACGAATTCACCCATGTCACGATTAAGGTGGCTCCAGCCTTGTGACAAATGACGTAATAGTGAGTGCGATTTATATTGGGTGGCAATACCAATTTGCCGAATGCCTGAGTTAACACAATTTGACAAAGTGAAATCTATGACACGGAATTTGCCCCCGAAATGCAATGCGGGTTTTGACTGATGCTCAGTTAACTCTTTTAACCGCGTGCCCTTGCCACCGGCAAGCACCAATGCAAGCGTATCTTTCGTTAACTGACTAACATATCTCGATGCGGCATAAACCATGATTTAACCTCCTTTAATGAGCAATAAACACATGGCAGAATAAGCAGCCAACAGTATGCGCCTCTTCATCTTAAAGTAAAACGACACGACACATTCCCCTGCCCGGTAGCATTCTACCTATATAAAAACAACGTTTTAATGCCAAATGCTGAACAAATCGTCTGTTCAATGTTATACCTGGTGAAGTTTATTTACCATTCATTTACTGCAATTTAATGCGCAGACCGTTAATGCTTGAATATGTACTACGTAGGTGTTCTTAACCCAAAGCGTGAAACATACGCCTAAAGTACAAGTGACTATTTTGCGTAAAAGATTACTCTGAACATAAGTAGATAGAAGTAGGTAATGTTATGCAGAGCTTAATAACAGTGTGTGTCGCTTTAATTGTTTTGAGTTTCCCTGCATCAGCAGATGATCACGGTAAGCATCGTGTTTCAATCAGGCAGATCAGCCATCAACTTAACCAGCAGTTCCCATTTGCATTGGATTTTAATGGCATTAAAGCCGCATTTTTTGCCCCAAAATTAGTATTAAACGTTTTAGAACAACACGTGACCGTTGAGTTTTCGATGCTTGCTCAGCGCCATGGTGAGAGCATTAATATTCCGTTTAAATTAACCGGCAATATTGTGTTTGATCCAATCAATAGACAGCTAATTTTAAACGGCCTGTTATTCGACAATGCGCTAGCGAGGAGCGAACTGGTAAGTCAATCTTCCAAAGTAGTGGAGATGATTGAGCAAACCATTGTGGAGCATTTTCCTGATATCACGCTGGCTAATTTTAATTTTTTAGGCGCCTCCCTGGCCCCCGAAACAGTGATTGGATTACTTATTCAGCCCCGTCACGTGCAGCTCAGTTATTAGCACTGACTGAGCGGTAATCAGCTCGACAACCCAACTACTAACGCACTTGGATGACATATTTTGAATATTGAACACATTGTTAAACAAAAGATTAGGCGTTGCTATGTCATTTACGCAGTCGTGAGCTTGATATTACTTTGTCTGCCTTGGTTGTATGCTTATTCCAGCGCACAAGATAGAGCTAAAGCGAGTGAGTTTGTTCAATTATCCTCTCAGCAGTCATTGCTTGTTCGTGACATCACGCTAAATTTATATCGTTTTGAACAGCCGCTCGCCATTAAAGAAAAGCGCGTTTTGAGACGTCAGAGTATCGTTTTGATGAAGCAATTTAGTGATAATCACAGTTACTTTTTAATTGCTGACTTACCACGGAATGTCTTTCAAGGAGGTAATCACTCCGTTCATGATCTGTATTTTTCTAACTCAGCTAACATCGATAGCTTGTCAAAAGCATTTTTTGCTTATGTTGAACAGATTATTACATCAGGATTGATCGAAACCCGAAACAACCAAGCCATTGAATCCAACAAGTATAATCCGCTAGTAGATCATTTAGATCAGGCAGAAGCACAATTTACTGAAAATGAAAAACAAGCCCGTCGACATATGGTTAACGTTAGCATTCTTGCTAGCATTATCAGTTTGATTGTCTTTGCAATAACGATCGTGGCCCTAATCTATCCTATCGAACAAATGCTTTTTAAACTGATAAATCGATTTTCTCTTAATACCAAGCGCGCATATCGAGTAAAGCGAGATGCCGGTTTGGACCAACAAACAAAGAATCAATTTCTGTCAAATATGAGCCACAAACTACGCTCTCCTATTAGTGGCATGTTTGGCATGCTTGAGCTAGCCAGCCAAGAAACAGATCTAGATAATCAAAAAGCTTACATTCAAAAAGCGCAAAAAGCGGGCAATCAACTTTTGTCCCTCGTGGATGAGTTATTAGACATATCACGCATCGAAGCAAAAGTACTAACCTTTGACAACATTGATTTTGAACTGCTGACCGTATTAGATTCAGTTATCGCCCCGACTGCTTCTAGTGCTGAAACGAAAGGCTTAACCTTTTCCTACAATGCGGCTTCCGCCCTTCCTCAATTCGCTATAGGAGACCCACTTAGGCTCACTCAAGCATTAAAGAGCCTGCTAGATAATGCAGTAAAATTTACGGTAAACGGTGGAATTTCAGTCAACGTTAAACTCAGTATCGTTAACAAGCATTACATGCTGGACGTTTTTATAAATGATACTGGCGTTGGCATAGAGCAAGACAAGCAAGATCAAATTTTTAATAAATTTTTCCAAGTCGACAAAACAAAAAACATTGCGATGAGCGGTGCGGGGTTGGGATTAACCATTGCGAAAGAATTTGCACAAGGAATGGGCGGGGATCTTGCGTTAAGCAGTACTTTGGGAAGAGGCAGCACGTTTACACTTTCTGTACCACTTGGGCGAAGTGAAAAGTGTGTCGGGTCAAATACGCCACTGAACCTTAATCCTAAAGCGAAGTTCGCCGTAATTGATGATCTAGAAACTAGCCGTTTACACATTTCACATATACTGCAAGAAGATGGTTTCACGGTAGATTTGTTTGACTCCGCTACCCAATTCTTGCTTATGAAAGACGAAATTTTAGATTATGCAGGGTTAATTATTGATATTCATATGCCTGGGTATAACGGCTATGAATTAGCGGAAACTATCCATGCGATGTTTGGTACCAGTGCCCCGCCCTTTATCTTCATATCAGCTTCGCCTGAGTCCATTCGTCATGATCGATTTAATACCGAACATATGTGGCAAGGTTTCGCAAAACCAATGGATAAAAATCGATTTATTGACTCAATCAGAGTGCTGTCTGACAAAAGCTCTTTAAAAACAGAAGCCTTTGAGCCTGCTAGCGTACTTCTTGTGGAGGACGAGCCAATTAATGCAGAGGTCGTTAAAACAATGCTCGAGCGAAACGGACACACAGTCGAAGTGGCAACGACTGGTGCAGCGGCTCTTCATTTAGCAACAACGGTACCTTTCAACTTAATCTTAATGGATATTAACCTGCCTGATATGAGTGGTATTGAAACAACAAAATGCATTAAAGCCCAAGGTGTGGATACTGAAATTGTAGCGCTTACCGGCAATGCCTACGAAGAAGACAAACTAAAAACAAAGGAAGCTGGCATGAGCTATCACTTGGTGAAACCCGTTATGTATCATGAATTGAACAACGTGATTAAATTAGCTCTACGCGTTGTACATTAAGCTAGTGAGGACAAAATGCGTTAGCATGGTTAGAATTTATGCTAACCGTCCACTTTATCACGCAGAGCCACTTACCGATTTCACTTATAACCAGTTGGTAAGTTTAACCCCAAGACCCAAGCGTTGAGTATGTTGATTGTAATAGATTAAGCTTTCTCCGTACCCATTGAAGTACTCCACATACCCTCTGAGATGACGAGTGATTGGAAAGGTCCAGCCCAGTTGCACTGCGCCGCGATTATCACTTCTAAAGTTATTTCTCAACAAGAGTTCTAAGGTGTGATTGTCAGATATACTCCATACTCCGCCAATTTCACCATACCCCATGTAGCGCTCGATATAAGGGTTGTCGTCTCCGTCTGGATCATCAAAAGACTGCTTATCTTCTTCTGGTATTCGCCACCATGTTCGTAAACCCCAAGTGACATTCGCATTCTGCGCAAAAACAACACCACCAATAATACGATTCCAACTTCTGGATAACTCGCCTGTTTGACCATTAGATTGATGGTTTAGCGATACGAAAGTTTGCTCTATCGGTAACCCGAGTAAAGTCCATGGACGGCTATAGTTAAAAATAATTTCAGGCTCGTAATTTGTTTCTCGAAATGGTGCCGATATCTCCCCATTGTAAGCTTGCCAATAGCTAGCGACCGTAAAGGCAACTTGTACATCAAGTCCATCCCACATTAAATCTTCAACCGCTAAATATTTCAAAGAGATTTGAAATTTTGCTTCTGTGTCTTGGTATTTTTCAGCTTTAGGATCGCCCTCGTAGGGCCGCTTGCTGATATTCGCAAAAGTAACGGGTAATAAGTAATTCGGTTTGTGAGGTAAGAGCGCAAATGGATTGAGTGACGCTCTATGTTCGAGGCGATCTCGTTTTTGCACACGGTTGGCACTGTCTTGTGAGCAGATTGCTCGTATCTCCCCGAGCGTTATTTCATCGGCAGATAATTCCATTTGCTTGAGCATACATTGCTCCAACGATTTTTCACCAGAAGCAAGCTGCTGCGCCGTGCTTATGCATGGAATTAACGCTAAAGCGCAGGAAAATGAATAGGTTAAAAAGATTTGCACAATAAATACCTGTGTAGAGTTATCGTTTTATACAGTTCGCAATGTTAATGCTCAAGCATATTGATAAGGCTTGTTCTGCAAATAGTATGTCATAAAAAAGGCACTCATTAGAGTGCCTTTAGCATAAATATCGATATCACGACTGCTTTTACAGTGCTAATTAGTTAATGCATTGCACAGCAAAAGACTAACGTGTTTTATTTTGATACTGCAATCTTAACCGTTGCTGTGACATAAGCTTCTATACGACGGTTTTTCTGGTGCGCTTCTCGGGTATTGGCCGAGTCCAATAATTTCGTTTCACCGTAGCCGACTGCTTCTAAGCGCGAGCCAGCAATGTTGTACTGAGCGACTAGATATTGACGAACATTTTGTGCTCGCTCAACTGACAATTTCATATTGTATGCATCCGTGCCTGGCGCTGAAGCGTAACCTTCTATTACAGCGTTGGTTGTTCCGTAACGGCGCATAAAATCAACAAACTCTTGCACGCTAGCACTATCAATATTCTTCAACTTACTTGAATTATTGTCGAACATAATTTTTAGCGACATTGTTTTAGACTCTTCAGTGAAAATACTGCAACCTTTGTCATCTACTTTGTCGTTCATTGGCGTGTTAGCACACGCATCTTTGGCATCGATTACACCATCATTGTCGCTATCAACCGCTGTCATCGGGCAACCATCAACATCAACGCTTGTTCCATAAGGTGTATTCGGGCATAAATCGCGTTGGTCAATGACACCATCGTTATCTGAATCTTTACTGACTCGCTTACCACCGGTTTTACCAAAACTATACGCTAAACCAAGTTTGGCGCTGTACTCAGGGTTACCTTGACCAAAGTCATAGTACCCTGCAAGTTCGGTGATCACTTTCCATTTGTCGTTCAACTGCCAATGGGCACCTAAACCTAGATCAGCCATACGGTAGCTTTCGTCAAAGCGCTGGTTTTTCAGACCACCAAAAATGTAATAGTTGCTCTGATTGATGAAGTACATCGCATCTACACCGATACGCTCACCGGTTATGTTGCCATTACCTGTGTCGGCATCTATGTCTAACTTAGCCACTTCAAAACGAAAACCCCAATCTGGATTTAGTTTAATTCCAATTTCGCCGCCCCAGCCTAACCCACTGTCATAGTCAGTGTTAGGCTCAAATTTGTCAGGATAAACTGAGTAATACTCACCAAATACGCCGCCCCAAATCTCTTTTTCAGATGATGATTGAGCGTGAGCAGTTGCGCCAATCAAGGCACAAGAAATGGCTACTGCTAGCGTGTGTTTTTTCATTATTATTTCTCCATTAAGTGTTTATATTTTTATTTTTTAACGTCGCCAACACTGCTAAGGCTGCATTAGCGAGATAGTTGCTGAATAGACGCTGCCTATTCAAAAAAGTCACTGAATTGCCGTTTATTTTTTCTGGGGCAGTAATTTTCTAAATGGAACGAGGGCCCCTATAATAATGCCGACAAGCAGCGTGCTTAAAATTAAAAGTAATCGCGGCATCGCAAAATCCCAAAAGAGAAAAGAGACATAATCTAACTGCATATTTTGCAACACAAATATGGCAAATAGGACGACCAACACTATGTAAGTGTTGCGTTTAAAATGGCCTTTGAATAAATTCATTGAATCACTCCTGTACTAGTCAATATTGCGCGTTAACGTCGCGCAAAGGTTTCTATATACCCTTGCTGTTAACCTGCTTTGAGAAATAGACGCTGGTTGTAACCAAAAAGTCACAAATTCAATGTAAATGCAGAGGTTTATGAACAGAGGGGTTATTACTGGAGGAAGTCATTAATGGAGCGAGTTATAAACAGCGAAAATTATTAATCAATGTTCATAATATTATGATTTTGCTTAATGGTGACGGGTCTTATGAAGGCAGATGTCACTGCTGGGATAAATCGCTTTTCACTTTGTCGAGTGCGCGATAATAGCGCATCTTACTGGCACTTAACGCTAAACCTAACTGCAAGCTTATTTCGTCAAATGAGCACTCTAGTATCGCTTTCATGACCACTATTTCCCGGTCTAGGGGCTCCAAGCTTGCGAGCATTTGTTCAGTTGCTCCAAGGTCGAGCTCTTCCTCGGTTTCGGACTCTTCTTGATTTAACAGATGACTGATATCGTCTACGCGCTTTTTTTCACGTAATACATCCATAGCGGTGTTACGCGCAATGGTAACCACCCAAGGAAAAAACTTATCATGCTCTTTGAGTTGCTCTAGCTTGTGCCATGCAGTCATGAAGGTGTCTTGCAGTACATCGTCTACTAAGGACGAGTTGTACAGAACCTTCGCTGCAATATAAGCGGCGATTTTCCCTTGGTATCGTCCATACAGCTTAGCAAAGGCCATCGATGCATCGCCGCGGCGCTGCAAAGTACGTTTTACTAGTTGAACATCCGTTAAGTCATGCACATTAATTAACCGCTACATCAGGCTTAATGTATGGTCAGTCCGTCCAAAAACACTTTGTTATCAATTACTTTTAGGCTTTCGTCCGATGTACGAATAATGGTGACCACAGCCGTAATCTCTACCACGTTGCCCTTAATACCGTCCTTTGTCGTGACGGTATCTCCAACTTTGACCGTGTCGGATATATATAATGAGTAAATAATGTTCTGCGAGGCTTCACGGCTTCCTAAACCTAACGAGATAGCAGTACCAACCCCTAGCGTCGCCAGAGCAATGGCGATGATCGTATCCAGTAACACAGTGTCAATATCAAGCTGATTGATAGTCAAAGACAAGGTTAAAATAGCGACCAATCCATATGCCGCTTTTGACAACGGCCGAGCGAAATCAAACTCTGCGGCTTTGGCGGCATTGAAAATAGCGTTTTTAATTAAGTTGGCAGCGGCAAGTCCAAAAAGCAGGATTAACGTGGCAGCAATGATTTTAGGAATAAAACGTAGGAACTGATCCATCGTTTCGCCCAATTGTGATAAGCCTAACGAATCTGCGGCGGTTACGATAAAGACCAAAAAAGTAATCCAAAATACCAACATGGCGAGTGTGCTAGATACAGACACGTCTTTACCAAACTTGGCCAACTGCTGATCTATACCAGTGGCCTTCGCTAATTTGTCTAGGCCCACTTTATTCAGTACTGCAAACACTGCGAAGCGCAAAACCCGTGATATAAAATAGCCCACAAGCAGTATGACGAGTGCTGCAAATAACGAAGGGATGAATGCGGCGATTTCTTCTAGCAGCGCAGCAAGGGAGCCCGACACCGCTTCAAACCAAATACTAATATTCTCTTTCATTGAGGTTTAACCTTTTTCTTTAATAGTTTTTTACTGTGGCTCATCATCAGTGGGGCAAAGAGCGTTAACAACATAGAGAAAACACCATGCACGCCTAAGCGCACGAGTTCTTTTGATTTATCGTGCTTCACCACTTTCGCTGCCATGGCCTCAGGCTCTGGAAGCACTTGATTGGTCAATGCACCTTTAGCAAGCTGACGCTCAAGTGCTTTATATTCATCATCACTCATGTATTTTCTCCTACGTGCAGATGTACACTTTATCACCCGAACAGATCCCAACTAGGAACGTGTAACACTTTCCAGATAAGCGCTAGAGGCGATGTATTATATATTGGACGAAGTGCGACGCTAAAAAGTCACACATTTAATGTAAATTTCTGCACTCATCAGCAAGTTACTCATTAAGGCAAGTAAATATGGCGTTGTGTGATTTTATACCCGACTATGCTGTCTTACGACACCACTGCTATTATACTTGCTGATTAACGACACAGAACGGAGTGTCGACTGTATCATTTTAGCCACGTTTTCTGCGCAGTTAAGAATCAAGATACAATCATCAATTATTCTCATTTCTATTATCTATCTATATGAAATAAAAGGTTTTTTTGATTTACTCGCAATAGTATTCTATACTCCGCGCATTCGGTTACAGATAGGGCTGCTTTGCACCTTATCACACTATTCAATAGGTGAAATTATGTTGCGCAGCAAAAAAGTTGTTTCTGCATTAAACGATGTGTTAACTGGCGAGCTTACGTCAATTAACCAGTATTTTCTGCATGCTCGAATGTATAAAAACTGGGGCTTAAATGCGCTAGATAAAAAATGCTATAAGAAGTCTATTAAGGATATGAAACAAGCGGATGCAATCATCGAGCGCGTATTATTCTTACAAGGCTTACCCAACTTGCAAATGTTAGGCAAGTTGTTGATCGGTGAAGACACCGAAGAAATGTTGCAATGCGATGCAACGTTTCAAAAACATCAGATACCTGTGCTCAAAGACGCCATTAGTTTATGTGAGCAGGAGCAGGACTATGTGTCCCGCGAACTATTAGAAGATATTCTAGAGTACGAAGAAGATCATCTAGATTGGATTGAGACGCAAGAATATCAAATACAACACATGGGCTTGCAAAACTATCTTCAAGCTCAAGTGACTGAAGGGGAAGACTAATGAAAGGTAAAAGTAACGTTATTTCAGGCCTTAATGCCCTACTCGCTTACGAATTAGCTGCGATGGATCAGTACTTTGTACATTCACAAATGTACTTAGACTGGGGCTTAAACAAATTGTATGAACGTATCAATCATGAGTTTGATGATGAAAAAGGTCATGCAACTAAGTTGATAGAGCGTATGTTGTTTCTTGAAGGCACGCCGAACATGGTTGATCGTGACGGTTTGGTGATTGGTACTGATGTTCCTTCGATGCTGGAAAGTGATTTGCGCGTAGAATATGCAGTGGGTGACAAACTAAAAGAAGTCATCGCTCTGGCAGAAACTGAACGAGATTATGTCACTCGGGACATGTTAATGGTTTTACTCGATGACACGGAAATGGATCATGCCCATTGGCTAGAGCAACAACTTGGTTTAATTAAACGTATTGGTCTGTCTAATTACTTGCAGTCTCAGATGTAAACTACAGCAGCAAATTATTTCTGTCATCAATGCCTAGTCAGCCCCTGTCTAGGCATTTTTTTTGAGTCTGACGTGTACAACGAGTTCTCGGTTGCTTACTTTACACTTAACATTATCATCGTGCTTGAACCGCCCAATGACTAACCTTCGACATTTTCAATAGCCACTCAATAATGTGTTTCAAAGTTAAAGAACACTCGTTTCTCATCCTCTGTAGCTGGATTGACAAAAAGTAACACTAGTTGCCAGCGCATATCTCGTTCACTGCATGCCCCTAGAAACAACAGATTCTCTGAGATAGTTTTATTGTCTACGGTCGAAACACTGCTATTCAACAATGCAGTCTGGCCCATATACATATTCACACCTTGCACGTAACTCTGCTGTAAATCGTATTGACTTGGGTAGACCAATTCTATGCTCAGTTCCTCTTCAACTTCAGCATTTTGTAAAAAACGCCCAGAAAATCGCACGCCATTTAGATCTATCTGGCACTTGTTTGTGCCGCTTAACTGACACTGGGCTCCCTTTTGCGCACTCACATTAACGACTGAATTAACGTAAACAATACAAATGATGAGTAAAATTAATGCAAATGGCCAAAAACGAGTGATAATTATACGATTCACGAGCTGCTATTTTAATAACTTGATTTGTATCAAGTTTGCAATATAGAAACACGGCTTACAAGTGTGTTTGAGCCTATCTTTTTGGGCTCATTTTGATTATTATACGCGGGTTTTTAGCATGCTAATTTTGTGTATGGGTATTGCTTACCTTAAATGATGTACTTATACACAAAACGAACATGCGCTAGAACACACACGAGACACACATACATCCTTATTGAAGTGGAAGATTCATTAAAATGAGTGAAGCGATTCAAGTACACCCTGACTACAACTACAAAGTTGTTCGTCAGTTTGCAGTTATGACGGTCGTCTGGGGCATTATTGGCATGTCGTTAGGCGTGTTTATTGCGGCCCAGTTATATTGGCCAGCCCTTAATTTTGACACACCATGGTTAACGTTTTCACGTTTAAGGCCTTTACACACCAATGCCGTTATTTTCGCGTTTGGTGGGTGTGCATTGATGGCAACCTCATTTTATGTGGTTCAACGTACCTCTCAGGTACGTATATTCAGTGACAAGCTCGCGGCATTCACTTTTTGGGGATGGCAAGCGGTTATTCTTTCGGCGGTAGTCACCTTACCTATGGGTTTGACCTCAACCAAAGAATACGCTGAATTAGAGTGGCCTATCGATATCCTTATCGCCTTAGTGTGGTCCGCATACATGATTAACTTTTTCGGAACGATGATTATCCGAAAGGTTTCTCATATATATGTAGCCAACTGGTTCTTCGGTGCATTTATCCTTACCGTGCTTGTACTTCACATTGGTAACAGTATGGCCGTGCCCGTTTCGTTGTTTAAATCTTATTCAATGTATGCTGGTGCGGTAGATGCCATCATGCAGTGGTGGTATGGACACAACGCTGTTGGTTTCTTCTTAACAGCCGGATTCTTAGGGATGATGTACTACTTCGTACCTAAGCAAGCTGGACGTCCGGTGTACTCTTACCGTTTGTCAGTTGTTCACTTCTGGGCCTTGATTTCACTTTACATTTGGGCTGGTCCTCATCACCTTCATTACACTGCCTTGCCAGATTGGACCCAATCTGTCGGTATGGTGATGTCCATCATCCTGTTCGTTCCTTCATGGGGCGGCATGATAAACGGTATTATGACCCTATCAGGCGCTTGGCATAAACTGCGCACCGATCCCATTTTGCGCTTCTTAGTGGTTTCATTGTCATTCTACGGGATGTCTACGTTTGAAGGCCCGATGATGGCAATCAAAACGGTTAATGCACTGTCTCACTATACTGACTGGACTATAGGACATGTTCACTCAGGTGCATTAGGTTGGGTAGCGATGGTGTCTATCGGCTCTATTTACCACCTTATTCCTGTGCTATTTAATAAACCCAAAATGCACAGCATCTACCTTATCAACGTTCACTTCTGGTTAGCGACAATTGGCGTGGTGTTATACATAGTAGCGATGTGGATGTCAGGTGTTCTACAAGGTCTAATGTGGCGCGCGGTGAATGCTGATGGCACACTTACCTATAGCTTTGTTGAAGCGCTTGAAGCGTCTAAACCTTTCTACTTTGTACGCTTCCTAGGCGGTGTCTTTGTTGTCGTTGGTATGCTGATTATGGCTTACAACTGCTACATGACCATCCGTTCTAAGTCTGAAGACGAGACTGCTCGTTCAGACGCCGAAGTTCAACCAGCGTAGGAGTCGCATAGATGAAGAATGCACACGAGATAGTAGAAAAGAACGTTGGTTTATTAACAATCTTAATTTTGGTCGCCATCAGTTTTGGTGCCATGGTTGAAATCACCCCGTTAATGTTTCAACAACAAACAATGAAACCAGTGGATGGTCTTGAGCCGTACACTGCCCTAGAAATGGAAGGTCGTGACATTTACATTCGAGAAGGGTGTGTTGGTTGTCATAGCCAGATGATCCGTCCTTTTCGAGCTGAAACTGAACGCTACGGCCACTACTCTGTTGCTGGTGAGTCAGTTTGGGAACACCCATTCCTGTGGGGCTCAAAGCGCACAGGTCCTGATTTGGCCCGTGTGGGTGGTCGCTACAGTGATGAATGGCACCGTGTTCATTTAAGAAACCCACGTGATGTGGTACCTGAATCGAATATGCCTGGTTTTCCGTGGTTATTTGAAAATCAGCTTTCGGGCGATTTAACTGCGAAAAAACTTGCTGTATTTCGTGACTTTGGTGTGCCTTACACCGACGAAGATATTGCAGGGGCGAAAGCTGCGGTTGAAGGTAAATATGAGATTGATGCGTTGGTTGCATACCTACAGTCTCTTGGAACTGCGTTGAAGTAATATGGATTACGCAATTACAGGAACCATATTTACCCTAATCGTATTCGTTGTATTTATAGGTATTGTTATTTGGGCCTACAGCAAACGTTCTAAGGCCGGCTTCGACGAAGCCGCCAATTTGATTTTTGCTGATGAGGACAAAAAAGAAAAGCGGGAGTCAGGCACACATGAGTAGCTTTTGGAGCATTTGGATCACAGTTATTACACTGGGAACAATTATTGGATGTTTTTTGTTATTGCGGTGGTGTTTAAGCAATAAAACCGGCGTTGCTGAAGGTGAAGATATGCATCATGAATTTGATGGCATCATCGAAATCAACAATCAGTTACCTCGCTGGTGGACAATTATGTTTTACGCCACCATCGTTTGGGGCTTCTTGTACTTCATACTTTACCCTGGGCTAGGTAGTTTTGAAGGTGTGCTAGGTTGGAAGAGTTCTAACCAAGATATACGTTCACTGGCGGAGTCTGAACAAGCTCGCATTGATGCAAAAGAAAATGGCGACATCGTTCAATACGACCGCGAATTAGATTTTGCCGAAGAGCGTTTCGCACCTATTTTTGATGCGTATGCAAAGCAACCTATCGAAACATTAGCGAAGGATCCTGAAGCGTTAAAAGTGGGTCAGCGCTTGTTTAGCCAAAACTGTTCACAGTGCCACGGTTCTGATGCTCGCGGTCAGCGCGGTTTCCCTAACCTAACGGATCACGATTGGTTATATGGCGGCACGCCTGCCAAAATTATTGAAACCTTGACCTTGGGCCGCCAAGCAGCGATGCCTGCACAGCTAGCATCTATGGGTGAAAAAGGCATTGAAGAAGTTGCTGCGTATGCATTGAGCCTAAGCGGACGTCAGGTTGACCCAGACTTAGCTGAAAAAGGTAAAGTTCGTTTTGCTATCTGTTCAGCGTGTCATGGTCCTGACGGTAAAGGTAATCAAGCACTTGGCGCGCCGAACTTAACCGATAATATTTGGTTATATGGCGGCAGCCACAAAGCGGTAACGGAAACCTTAACCTATGGTCGTAACGGTGTAATGCCATCATTCAAGAAAACCTTGGGAGATGAGAAAATTCACTTGGTTGCAGCATATGTTTACAGTTTATCGCAAGATAAATAGCACCGTTTTCGGTTAGAATAAGCCTCGCTTGTGCGAGGCTTTTTTATATACATCATTTATTTAAGGTTGTTATGTCCCCTACTTCTGAGCCGTCCATTACAGATAACAAAAAATGGTATAAACAATTCTGGCCATGGTTTCTTATTACCATTCCAGTGTGCTCCATGATTCTAAGCTTTAATATGCTGCGTTTCGCGTTTGACGGACAAGACGCCATGGTAGTCGATGATTACTATAAACAAGGTAAAGCAATCAATATTAGCCTTGAGAAAATTCAAGCCGCAAAAGCCCTTAACATTCAAACTGAACTCAATATCACTGAAAAAGATGTCAGTGTACGTTTTATCAGCGGTGCTCCCCAAACCGGTGCAGCTTTGCGCTTAGCCTTTTATCACGTCACGCAGGCCCCTAAAGATCAAACCATTGATTTGTTTCGCGATGCTCAAGGCATCTATCGTGGCAGTGCTGAAAATGACTTGACCGGTAAATGGCAGGTAGCATTGATGCCATACGATCAAGTATGGAAGATTCAACAGACACTTTCTTTTCCAAGTGACGACAGCATAGCTTTTAATCCCTAATGACTGACAGCGTATCTTGTTACCACTGCGGCCTACCTGCGGTAGATGGCGATAAATATAACGTCTCCGTTTTAGGCCAAGAGCGGCAAATGTGTTGCCCAGGCTGCCAAGCGGTCGCTCGAGCCATCGTAGAGAATGGCTTAGACGATTATTACCGATTTCGTACCGAGCCTGGGGTAAAAGCCAGTGATAATATTCAAGACACGCTCGACCAATTATCCATATTCGACGAACAGAGTATTCAACAAGATTTTGTTGTTCATCAAGGTGATATTAGCGAAATTCAACTTAGCTTGAGTGGGATCAGCTGTGCTGCATGTGGTTGGTTAATTGAAAAGCAATTATCAAAAGTCAGCGGCATTAAGCAAGTCTCTGTTAACGTTACGGCGAACCGCGCATTAGTCAGTTGGTATTCTGACGCGTTAAGCTTGAGCCAGATCATGGCATCCATTGAACGTATTGGTTATCACCCTAGCCCCTTTCAACAAGAACAGCACGAGGCCCTATTTCAACAATCTCACAAAGCACAATTGAAACGTATTGGGCTCGCTGGCTTGATGACAATGCAAGTTATGATGCTTGCAATAGGCGTGTATTTTGATTTATTTGGTGATTTAGAGAGGGAAACTAGCTCATTTTTCAATTGGATCAGTCTGGTGTTGAGCACACCAGTGGTGTTCTATTCGGGTGCGGGGTTTTATCAAAGTGCCTTTAAAGCCCTCAGGGCCAAAAGCGTGAACATGGATGTCCCCGTGTCAATAGCGCTCCTCGCCACCTATTTTTCTGGCGTTTGGGCGACAGTATTCGAACAGGGGCAGGTGTATTTTGAGTCCGTTTGTATGTTTATCTTCCTGTTACTCGTGAGCCGTTTTATTGAGCATCAGGCGCGGCACAAAGCAGCACAAATTTCGGCTAATATGCTGCAATATATTCCCCTCACTGCAAATTTGATGGTAGAAAACGAAATTCAGCCAACGCTTGCAAAATCACTGCAGCTCGACGATGTTATTTTAGTTAAGGCTGGCGAAACCGTGCCTATCGATGGCACTGTGCTAAGCGGGCATGCACAGGTTGATGAATCACTGCTGACGGGAGAATTCTACCCAGTCAATAAAACTGTTGGCGATGCGGCATACGGCGGCACTATCAACAAAAGCGGTACTTTGACCTTAAAAGTCACCTCACAATTTAAATACGCTTTAGTCAATCAAATTGCCCGTTTGCAAGAGCAAGCCATGGCCAACAAACCAAGAATTGCCGCCATGGCAGACCAATTCTCCCAGTACTTCGTTGTCGCAGTACTGTTTTTTGCATCTGGCAGTTTTATTTATTGGTGGTTACAAGGTGATCCTGATGCATTTTGGATTGCTATTTCGGTACTTATCGCTACCTGCCCCTGTGCGCTAGGCCTAGCAACGCCCTCGGCGTTATCATTTGCGATGGCAAATTTGAACAAACAAGGGGTGCTGTTGAAGCGCTCCGATGTCCTAGAACA
Organism: Paraglaciecola sp. QJM3NY_14; assembly: GCF_056173245.1. Taxonomy (NCBI): domain Bacteria; kingdom Pseudomonadati; phylum Pseudomonadota; class Gammaproteobacteria; order Alteromonadales; family Alteromonadaceae; genus Paraglaciecola; species Paraglaciecola sp. QJM3NY_14. The sequence goes on along the minus strand of NZ_CM149664.1, from coordinate 2,482,664 downwards.
ACTGACGCAGGTAGATCATATTGTATTAGATAAAACCGGCACCTTAACCGAAGGCGAAGTGTCATTGGCGGCCATACATAATATTTCATCATTCGATGATGAAACACTTCTTATGTACGCTCACAGTGTAGAGCAATATTCTGAGCACCCTATTGCTAAAGCGTTTGAAGCATATCCGGTTTTCTCTGATGTAAAGGCGTTCAGCTTTACCCTGGGTGAAGGTGTAAGTGCGATAGTTAATCACCAACAAGTCGAAATAAGTGCAGCGCATAGTCATGAACGCCCTAACGATCCGGCATTAAAAACTAGCAGTGTGATTATGCATATCGACGGTGAGCTAGTTTGCGGATTTGAGCTAAGCGACACACTTAGACCTGATGTACCTGACATGCTATTGCGAATGAGCCGCAAGGACATCACGTTATTAAGCGGCGACAATCAAAAAAATGTAAGTCAAATCGCATCAGATATCGGCATTTCTAATTGGCTGGCTCAACAAACGCCACAGGATAAACTAGCTTACGTTCAAAAATTACAAGCAAACGAGCATAGCGTGTTGATGATTGGGGACGGTATAAACGATGCCCCCGTATTGGCCCAAGCTGATGTAGCTGTCACCTTAGGTGCCGGAGCTGATTTAGCAAAATCATCGGCAGATATTATTTTGCTTAAAAATGCGTTAGGTAAGCTGCCCGATGTATTCATTGTGGCCCAGCGCTGCAAGCAAAAAATCAGACAAAATATGGCTTGGGCCTTAGGGTACAATGTGTTGGTACTTCCCTTAGCAGTAAGTGGGGCTCTAACGCCTTGGATGGCAGTCATTGGTATGTCCCTTAGCTCCATTATTGTTGTGGTTAATTCCGTGCGGTTACTTAAATAAACACCTAAGGCTTCTTCATGAGTATCATTTATATCTTAATCCCGCTCGCTATTATTATTGTTGCTCTGGCCATCGGGATTTTTTTCTGGGCGGTCAAAAGTAACCAGTTTGAAGATCTAGAGCGCCATGGCTACAGCATACTTTTTGACGATGACATAAAACCCGAATCAACCCAAAAAAACCAGTCGAGCCAACCGCTCGCCGCCACTGAGCATAAGAACCGCTCCCAAGGCGAAAAAACCCAGAGTGGCAATGAACAGCCTTAGTATTGCTTCAGCCTTTTTAATCGGATTAGCGGGCAGTGTGCATTGCTTTGGTATGTGTGGCGGCGTTGTCAGCGCCTTCAGCTTTGCGGTGCCAAAAGGGGCAAAACAGTGGCCTTATGTATTAACCTATAATGTAGGTCGTATCGCCAGTTATACCGCTTTAGGTGCTCTGACCGGCTATTTAGGCAGTATTGTTGAGCGAGCTGAAATATTAAAAGCCATACCACTGCTACACACCATCAGTGCCTTATTTCTAATTGCAATGGCATGTTATGTGGGAAACTGGTGGCGGGGTTTACATTATGTAGAAAGAGTTGGCGCAAAACTTTGGGTTCACATTCGTCCACTTTCTAAAGCATTACTACCTTTTAAAAACCCGCTTTATGCGCTGCCCTATGGCATTATTTGGGGCTGGCTTCCCTGCGGCTTAGTCTACTCGACACTAACTTGGAGTTTAGCCAGTGGTAGCTTTATAAATGGCGCTTTAGTCATGCTGTTCTTTGGTTTGGGCACATTACCGGCTTTAGTGGTTATGGCGGCGGGCGTAGAATCGATTAAACAGATTTTAGCGGCCCCTAAAACCCGTCAAGTGGTTGCAATATGCTTGCTGGTGTTCGGGCTATATATGCTCTGGCAAGCTTATGCCTAATCTGTTGACGCCGATGACCATACTCGTTTTCACTTACCGTTTCTAACTAGCGCATCGCCTTTTATCAAAATAACTTGCGTTAAATCAGTAAAATAGTAACTTAAATGGCAATTATAACGTTACTCTCATACACTCAAAGTGTCACATCAGCGACGGAGAATAATGATGAAATATCAAAAAATACTCGCAGTTATCGATCCTGAAGACGAAGAGCAAAAATCGCTTTTGCGTGCCATCGAAATCGCACAAATAACCCGCGCCAAAATCACTGCGTTTTTACCCATTTATGACTTGTCATACGAAATGACCACTATGTTGTCCACTGACGAACGCGAAAATATGCGTTTCGCTGTGATTGAAGACAAAAGCGCTTGGCTCGCTGAAATGGTAGCGCCCATTGAGAAACAACACGGAATTAAAATTGATCTGAATGTAGAGTGGCATAATCGCGCGTGGGAAAGCATTATTTGCCGTGTTATCAAACATGACTACGACCTGATCGTGAAAGGCACGCAACTCAATGACACCCTCAAAGCGGTTATTTTTACCCCCACAGATTGGCATATTATGCGAAAAAGCCCTGTGCCGGTTTTATTGGTTAAAGATCATGATTGGCCCACAGGGGGCAAAGTACTTGCGGCTGTTAGCGTGGGTGTTGAAGATGACGACCATACCGCCCTCAACGATTGCGTAACACGCACTGCCAAAGCGTTTGCTGGGTTACTCTCAGCAGAAGTGCATTTAGTCAATGCGTATCCCGGCACGCCAGTTAACATTGCCATCGAAATTCCTGAGTTTGACCCACAAGTGTACAGTGATTCAGTCAAAGACCATCATCAAGGTGCCATGACGCGACACGCTCAAAAACACGCCATTCCTGAAATATGTAGTCATATTGAAGAAGGATTACCAGAAGACGTTATCCCTGCCCTTGCTGAAAAAATTGATACTGAGCTTGTGATCCTTGGCACTGTTGGGCGTCAAGGTATTTCAGGGGTATTGATCGGCAATACTGCTGAACATGTCATTGATAAGCTAAATTGTGACGTACTGGCCATCAAACCTGACGGTTACGAGTCCCCGGTGGACTGCTCTTGAAAAGAATAATGAGTGATAGTCCACTTCTTTAGACCGCCGCGAAGGTTGCTTAGTATTACATTAGAATACCCTTTGTACTTGGGGTCCAGCGTGTTTTATCTAGGTCATCGGCTGTTAGCACATAGCGCTTGAGGGCACTTTCGGTAAAAATGGTCAATTTAAGCGTGTTTCGCTCAAACTCAATGAAACTGAGATTTTCGAAATCGACCAAAACGATTTGACCTCTTCAGAAAAAGTGCTCAAAAATTCGAGGATACGACAAGCACCTTTGTGCTTTAGCAAGTGAATGTCGCTTAAATTAAACCAATAACTTCGCTATAATCCTTTGGTATTTTCTTTTTATTATCCAACAGTTGCCTAATCCATGAACCATGTTTCTAGTACCAAACCTGACACCGCGCCAAGTAAGCACCTCACCTCATCACACACTGATGCGACAGACCAACACAACAAGCGCCTAAAAAAACTCACAACAAAACTTCGTCGTAAAACCGGTCAAGCCATCGCTGATTTTAATATGATTGAAGAAGGCGACAAAGTCATGCTGTGCTTATCAGGAGGTAAAGACAGTTACACCATGCTCGACATGTTGTTACATATGCAAAAGGCTGCCCCGATTAGCTTTTCGATTATTGCTGTAAACCTAGATCAGAAACAACCTGGCTTTCCCGAGCACGTTTTACCAAATTATCTTAAGAGCCTAGGCGTAGACTTCGCCATTATCGAAGAAGATACGTACTCAATCGTCGTAGATAAGGTACCTGAAGGAAAAACGACCTGCTCGCTTTGCTCACGTTTGCGTCGCGGAATTTTGTATTCCAACGCGATTAAAATGGGCGTCACAAAAATCGCTTTGGGTCACCACCGGGATGATATGCTCGAAACATTGTTCTTGAACATGTTTCATAATGGACGTTTAAAATCTATGCCACCCAAGTTAACCAGTGATGATGGCCGCAATGTGGTGATCCGCCCCCTTGCCTATTGTGCTGAACAAGATATTGCGGATTATTCGATTTTATCAGGCTTCCCTATTATCCCCTGTAACCTATGCGGCTCTCAAGAAAACTTACAACGTAAGCAAGTCAAACTAATGTTAGCGCAATGGAATACGCAATTTCCTGGTCGTATTGAAACCATGTTTAAGGCGCTGCAGAATGTCGTGCCGTCACATCTAGCAGACCCTAGTGCGTTTGATTTCAATGATCTTGACCACAGCAACAGCACAAGCATTGAAGGCGATACCGCGTTTGATCCCCTTGAATTAACGCCCGTAACAAAAGTGGATACCTTGGCAGTCCCCATTACACGAATAGATTAGGAGCCACACATTGAAGATAGGAATAGCCCTCGGCAGTGGAGCCGCTCGTGGCTGGGCACACATAGGTGTGATCCAAGCGCTTGAAGAGCTGGGGATAAAAATTGATGTCGTTGCCGGTTGCTCAATTGGTGCTTACGTTGGCGCAGCCTATTCGTCGAACAAACTAGACCCATTAGAAGAGTGGGTTCGCAGTTTAACCGAATGGCAAGTGTTTGCATTAATGGGTGTCGGCTTGTACCGCGGCGGTTTAGTCAGTGGTTTGAAAGTTTTCAAAGCATTGCAAGATAACTTCAGTGAAGAAACGTTTGAAGAGCTATGTAAACCGTTTGCTTGTGTCGCAACCGATTTATACAGCGGCCGAGAAATCAATTTTTTAACTGGCTCTGTGGTTGATGCGGTGCGCGCATCTTGTGCTATTCCAGGCTTATTCCCCCCTACAACCTTCAACGACCGCTGGCTAGTTGACGGTGGTGTGGTTAACCCGGTCCCCGTAAACTTATGTCGTCACTTAGGTGCAGATATTGTTTTTGCCGTTAACCTCAGTGCTGATTTTCGGCCACAAGCTATGGATAACAACGAAAAAGAACGTGAGCGTAATCAACAAAAAATCTCAGACATGTTCAGTAAAAGTCAAAACTCACTGTCAAAATGGTTCAAAAGCGATAAGAAAGACAAAGACAGCAAAGACATTGATGAAGACAGCAAACCTGATGATCAAGATGATGTGGAGCTTCACAGTGAAGCAGCTCGCCCCCGGGCGGCTAAAAACCATCCCCCCAGCATGATAGGTGTTATGGCTGGCTCTTTAGATATATTACAAGCACGTGTCACCCGTTCACGTTTAGCCGGTAATCCCCCTGATATTCTGATAGAGCCACAACTACGTGATTTCGGCATGATGGAGTTCTACCGGGCGGGAGAACTAATTGAAGAAGGTCGAAACAGTGTAAAGCGTATTGCTGATCAAATTCGCTATCAATTACGCTTAGATTAGTTCAGACAACACACTACTAATGAGCCGTTTACAGTGGTTGCGTTAACGCGTTTACCTGAAGCAATTTGGCATCTGATTTATGACTAAATATGTTAGCTTTTTTGCCTAGCATGGTGTCGATTGTATACTTTTTTGTTTCATAGCATCACAGATTATCCGCTTATAAGGCTAGCATCTTCACTAGCCTTTATAAAACAGACATTTAATATAAAAACCAGCTTACTTAGTGGTCTTAGCGGTTATGCGTAACGGTGAAACCGGTAATTCCAAGCTGTGTTTCTCGTTCAACCAGTCCTTAGAAAGGTGCAAACTGCCATGTTCGATTACAGCACCGTCCGCAAGCGTTTTGTTGAGGGAAAGGTCAGAGAAGTGCACGACTAGCCCATCGACAGAGGGCATCAGAAACGACAGAAAACTGCCCATGTCATCAAAGAAAGTTTGGTATTGAGTGAACAGGGTTGCTAATTCGTCTGCAGTATATTGCCTTTTTAGCCACTCTGGCTTGGTTTCAAGCTGCACTGACATATCACATTGATTCGCAGGCTCAGTCAACGTTAACGCGACTTGGGCTTTCGCCATATTCAAGGCTTTTTCACTAGGTACAGTAAAGCGTTGTTCGTTTGTAACCGTGAGTGGAATATCCTGCTTTTGAGTGTGAATATACGCCTGAGTAATATGACAAAGCGCTTTGCTCTGCACGTGCTTGAAGCCAAACGCAAATTGTAGAGCACTGGTATCTTTGTCATCCAATTTGCGCACATGACTGTAAAAACTGCTGTACTCAACATTTAATGTAGGCGTTTTCGCGATTGATGATTGATTGTGACTTTGTTGTTGCGCTACTGCGAAGCAGCTTGGTATGACCCAAGCGGCTAATAACCACTTTTTCATAAATTCATGTACTCTTTATTGACTCTCATCATGCTTAATAATTCATCGATATAATCTTGGCCGCGCTCTGAATAGCTTTGCAAGCCATGCACTAACGCGCTAGCGGTAATTGTTTTATCTTGAGCGCGAAGGTCAGCGCGAATATCCCGTAGTTCCTTATAAGCATAATGTCGGTTTAGGTTTCTGATATAGGTTTTAACTGCGTGGGATAAGTCTTTAAATTTTGCCACTTCGTGCACAGTGCCTTCATTTCTGCGCTTAGGAACAAAACCGCAACCTTTTTTAAAACACCACAAGCCAAAGAAGTTATAGCCCTTTCTGGCGAAGCGAGATGTGCCCCATCCTGATTCGTTAGCCGCTTGAATGAGCACCAGCTCAGGGGGGATCATATCTACCCGATGCAGCAACACTGCTGTCGCTTGAAGATCTGTCAAACCCTTGTCAATCTTGTACTCGCGGCGCATATTTTTCAGCAATTTAACAGTAAAGGGGCTTAAAGTATGATGGGCTTCAAGTTGTTGGGCGATGCTTTTGACCGCGCGGCGCTTAATCAATGTTACCGTATTTTGATGTTGTATTTCAGGTAATAAATAGGCGAAAAATGCACGCTTCTTTTCAATGACGTCATCATATTTTTTGAAGTTTGGGATTTTTTTGGCCTCAAGGGAATGAGGGGAAGCTTGAGACTGCCGGCCAATATCATCAATTAAAATACGCATCTCATCGTCACTGAGTTGCAGTGCAGTATCAGGCAATTGGTTTTTAAAATAATCATCGGCAATATACATAATGGCGAACAGGCCACATGCGACTGCAAAATATCGAAATTTTTGATATGTTTTATGGGTGTTATGCATAAAAAACCGAGTCTTTATTGTCTGTTTTATCCGAAGGTTGGCCACTGACTTCAACACCAAACAAAGTACGGTACAACACGCCTTTAGTATGAAGGTACCAAGGCACAATCCAAACAAGCGCAATACCAAAGGTAAACAGGCCTGCAATAAAGAGGACAAAAGAGACAATATAAAACTGGCTCAACGACAACCAATAGCGATTAAACACTCGCATTGATACCAATATGGCTTGGCTGGGTCGGTATTTCTTTTCAACTAAAAGAATTAGGGTAAATCCGGTGGACATAGCCAGATATATCCCAGGCAAAATATATAAGCCCAATCCCAAATTGACTAGAGCACCTAGCATCAAAGCACAGAAAATCAACATAGCCGACCCCGCCATTCGCTTTACCAAGCTCATAAAGGCCACTTGTAGGCCAACGCTATGGCCAATCCCCATCATCATTAGCGCAGTGATAAGCGGCGTGGTAATGAGTGTAAAAAGCAAGTTTAGGCCGAAACTGAGGGACACCGACGGGTTTTGTAATTCTTCAATGCTGACGAATCGACCTATCAACATCAGCAACAGCAGGATCATGCCTAAGGTGAATAATGCCCCTTGCAAAATACGATAAAAGTGACGTTTTGACAGTAACCAGCCTTCTTTAACGCATGCATTGAGATCAAGCTGCGTATCGCCAGACAACGATTGATTAATGTCACCGCCCAGTGTGTTTTTATTGTTTTTTTCCACCAAATTACCTTTTGCTCTTACGACTTAATTATTTTATCTGAAATGCAGAAAAGTTGCGAAGATAGACGCGTCAACGACGAACGCCAACGCGCGCTCTTCTAGCTTACGTCATGACTAATTTTGCTGCCAGCAGCAAAAGAACTCCCCCCATGATGCGGTCAAACCAATGGCTATATTGGCGAATAAAAGCACGGACTTTTCGCGTGCCAAGTAAATATGACAAGAAGCAAAACCATACGCCTGTTGCTACTGCGAGATACAATCCATAGACCAATTTGATACTACTTGGCGTTTCGGCTGATACAGCCACAGCAAATACCGATAAAAAGAACAAGGTTGCCTTGGGGTTCAATCCGTTCGTTAAAAATCCCACAGCAAATGCTTTTTTGTCACTGATGGTGCTTTGTGTCACGTTGGCCGACACCGGTGCAGTGTTATCTGGCGCCTTACTTTTAAGTGCGCCTATCGCGATATAGACTAGATAAGCCGCTGCTAAATAACTAAATATGGTGTATACCAAAGGGTTCGTTTTAAGCAGCAGACCAATACCCAGCAAAGAGTAAGTCACATGCAAGAGTATCGCAGTGCCGACCCCTACACTGGTGATCATCGCGATGCGCCGACCATAACTGATGCTGTGCTTTAGCACAATTGCGAAGTCTGGACCTGGACTTGCCACTGCCAACAAGTGTACCCCGGCGATTGTTAAGAACTCGCCCCAATAAAGACTCAGCTCCATTTAATTACCCTTAATATATTTTTTTATGTAGTTAGGTACGACATCACTGGCTAAACCGTAGTACGCCTCTAAAAAATTATTGTTCCCCTCACTTGGCGCTAAATTAAGCTCAACAGTATGTGCTCCATATTCATTCGCTATTTGCACTAAACCCGCTGCAGGATAAATGTTGCCTGACGTACCGATGGATATAAACACGTCGGCCTCTTGCACTGAACGCTCTATCTCCTGCATATAAAAGGGCATTTCACCAAACCAGACAATATCCGGTCTAATATTTTGGCTTGGTGTACAACATTTACATCGGCTGTTGCCATCAAACTGGTTTTTCATCGAAAAGCGGCGTTGACTATGGCAGCAGCGAGCAGATAATAACTCACCGTGCATGTGCAATACATTTTTACTTCCTGCCCGCTCATGCAAGTCATCAACGTTTTGGGTAATCACCAATACTTGACCAGGTAATACAGATTCTAATTGAGCAAGTGCAATATGTGCTGCATTCGGCTTTACATTGTCACTTTGCAATTGCGCTCTGCGCTGGTTGTAAAATCGATAGACCAATTCAGGGTTTCGAACAAAGGCTTCTGGCGTTGCAACATCCTGTACTGAATGCTCTTCCCATAATCCGTTATTATCGCGGAACGTCTTTAAACCTGATTCCGCTGAAATGCCTGCCCCTGTTAAAATAACGATTTTTGGCCAACCCTCAGCTGCCATCGTAGGGCTAAATTGAGATCCTCTTTCAAACACTAGGAACGCTCTCTATTAGGTGTATCTAAATGAATGCAATGGCCTATTTTAACCTTATGGCTTTCTAAGCGCTATCATCGCGTGGTTAGGGTAGCTAGGTTTAATCGACCTAGGGTTACAATTGCCGTCAAATACACCAAAAATTCTAATGGTCATTTATAGGGTATCGATCAAATTACCGGGCGAATTCTTCAAGCTGCAAAGAGCAACTGAGTGGAGCAATGGTTCCTTTATAACAACAAATTGGTATAAGCTATACAGCCACTTATTATAATGAACACGACATTTTGGCAAAAATACCCTTCATTGAGCGCATTGAACAGCAGTATCAAGGCCTTTCTCCAAATGCCCGATTAATTGCCGATCATTTACAGCATACCCCGTTAGATGTTCTCAGTTGTTCTGTGGCGCAAATCGCCGAAAAGACACAAACGTCTAAAGCCACGGTGAGCCGTTTTTTTCGCCAATTAGGCTATGACTCACATCATGACGCCAAACAAGAGCTGAACACGTTTCGCGCCAATGGTTACCCCATGTATATGGAGTCCGATCAAGGTGGAGCCCTTAATCGGGAGATCCAGCGCATAGAGCAGACGTGGAGCAATCTTGATCAGACTCAGTTAAATGGCCTGATCCAATCTATTTGCCAGGCGTCTCGAATTACCCTCATTGGTTTTCGCAATAGCTACCCAGTTGCACTGCATTTTAGGCAGCAATTGCTGCAGATCCGCAGCAAAGTGCGCTTATTACCCCAACCAGGGCAAACTTTAAGTGAAGAATTACGAGATATAAGTGAAGACGAATTGGTTATTCTGGTTGGCTTTCGCCGCCGTCCTAAAATATTTAAACCCTTACTGGATAAAATTCAACACCACAACGTGGCCTTATTAGCCGATCCCTCGGGGCAAATTTATGCTGATCAAGTCAAGCAATTGATAATCTGTCAACTCGGGCAAGAGCAAGCCTTAGATAGCTATGCAGCGCCCATGAGTGTGATATCAATTATCTGCAATCAAGTTTTCACCTTGCTTGATAAAACCGCTGATCGTCGCATCAGTGAAATCTCTTCTTTGTATGAAGAGTTAGACGAGCTAGAAAAGCGCTAAAGACTACGTGGTGGGCTGCATGATGGCTTGGCTTTAAGGCTGACAATGAGTAAATAAGCAGTTGCTCCCTTGAAAACCATCTATTCACACCAAGGTATACTGTAGATAATTTTTATTCCCCTACAGTACTGTAAGGAACACCTATGCATAGCCCACGTGACAAGAACGCTGATTCATCTCCAGAACATCTAACTTCACTAAGTTCATCATCTGAGACCTTATCTGGCGACTCTCAAGCACCCGAAACGCTATATAAAGAGCAAACTTCCCTCGCGTTAGATAATTTCAAAATAAGCGGCACGCCCATGCCAAGGGAGTTCATTCATGCGTTAGCCTTACTAAAAGCAAGCGCGGCGTATGCCAATGCTGAAGTAGCTGGGTTAGACAGTGAAATAGCCATCGACATACAGCGCGCTGCTATGGAGGTTGCACAAGGCGATCACGATAACGCATTTATGGTTGATGTGTATCAAACAGGATCTGGCACCAGCACCAATATGAACGCCAACGAAGTTATTGCGACCTTAGCCGAACGAAAACTTGGCAGGCATGTACACCCTAACGATCATGTTAACATGGGGCAAAGTTCAAACGATGTTATCCCTAGCGCTATTCATGTAAGCGCAACATTAGCCCTAAGCCAGCACTTAATACCTGGATTGCAAAGTTTACAATCAGCCATTGATGCCAAAAGCATTTTGTATCGAGATACGGTGAAAACAGGTCGCACTCATTTAATGGATGCTATGCCAATTACGCTGGGCCAAGAATTGAGTGGTTGGAGCAAGCAAATTCAACAATCAATTAGCCGTCTAATTGAAGTATTACCGCGTATTTCCGCATTGGCATTAGGGGGCACAGCCGTCGGCACTGGGATCAATACCCACCGGGATTTCGCCGCCACTGCGTGTCGCCATTTAAGTCAATTAACTGGCCTGCGTTTTATGCCAGTGGATAATTATTTTTCTGCCATCAGCAGTCAAGACACAGCGGTTGAAGTCAGCGGACATCTCAATACGCTGGCAGTAAGCTTAATGAAGATATGCAATGACCTCAGGTGGATGAACAGCGGCCCACTGACTGGACTTGGGGAAATAGCGCTAGATAAACTGCAAGCAGGAAGTAGCATCATGCCGGGGAAGGTGAACCCCGTGATACCTGAAGCTTTGGCTATGGTGTGCGCACAAGTCATGGGGTATCACCAAAGCATCACGATTGCAGGCCAGTCAGGTAATTTTCAACTAAATACCATGCTACCTCTTGTTGGGTACAACTTGTTAACCAGCATTTCCATCTTAAGTAACGGCATTAACGCCCTCACCCATAAAGCGATTGTCACTATGAGGGCCAACAGTGATCGTATGGCCGAATCAATCAGCATGAACCCCATATTAGTTACAGCATTAAACAATAGAGTGGGTTATGAGAAAGGCGCATTGATTGCCAAAGCGGCGTATGAGGAAAAACGCCCAGTCATAGATGTTGCCGCACAAATGACACACATTCCTCGGGAGGAACTAGAAAAATTACTCGATCCTAAATCGATGACTTAATTAACGTATCGACGAAACCGCGCAGGTTTAATGAGGCCTTCCTCAAGTGGCGCAATCCACAGTAGCGCCTGCGCGGTGATCCCATCTATTGTGAGTAGCCCTCTTCGCTAAGAGCAGCGCCCACTCAGTATGATCTCAACCTAATAAACGATGATTTATGCCTATTTCGTTTCAAGCCTTGTGGCTCGCTCACGTTTCAGTTCATTGCTCTTTAGCCGCTGATTTATCGCGGTTATTTTATATGCAGCGCATAATGATCCCGATATAGTAAATATTACACATGTTTCTCTTGACTATTTGATGAAACATTTGTTTCATATAGGACCATTTGGTCAACTTTCTAAGTTTATATGAGTAACGCTGCATCGCATTTTATCAGTCAGACACCATACGTATTACAACTAAACCAAGAACCCGGCCAAAAATCAGACCAAGACAAGCAAAGCAGCGATGCATCCCTCAACGGTGTGTCGTTAGCGGTTAAAGACTTATTTCATATAAAGGGATTACCCACCACCGCTGGGAATCCTGATTGGTTAGCGAGCCACCCTGCACCGCAGCAAACGTCACCTGCAGTTAACGCTCTTTTACATGCCGGTGCATCTCTGGTCGGTAAAACCATCACCGACGAATTGGCGTATAGCTTAAATGGCCAGAATATTCATTACGGAACGCCATTTAATATATCCGCACCAGATAGACTGCCCGGAGGCTCATCAAGTGGATCGGCAGTGGCTGTGCGCGAAGGCAGCGCACAAGTAGGTTTGGGCACTGATACCGGTGGCTCAATACGTGTACCGGCTAGCTATAACGGCTTGTTTGGTTTGCGCCCCACGCATGGGCGTGTTAGCTGTGAGCATATGGTCAGCCTTGCACCTAGTTTTGATACTGTGGGTTGGATAACCCGGGATTTATCGACCTTAGATAAGGTCGCGCAGGTATTGCTTAACAAGGACGACGACCAAACACCTTGCCCAGTGAAAGACGCTAAAATCGGCTTCGCTGAAGAGTTAGCCGCCCAATGTGAATACTCTGACACACTGGGTACTGCGTACAATAGAATGGTTAAGCGCCAGTGCACTTTATCCTCCGGTTTATCTTCGGATTTATTAACACAGGCCAGCGGAACCTTTCGTATCTTGCAAGGCTATGAAATCTGGGAAACCCATGGGCAGTGGATAACAGAGCAAAAACCTACCTTTGCTTCTGATATACAAGAGCGATTCGAATGGTGTGCCACTATCACTGAAGATCAGCAGCAAAATGCAAAGAAAAAACAAAAACAATTTATTTCTCACATCCAACATCTATTTAGTCAATGCGATGTGATATTTTTACCAACAACGCCCGGCGCCGCGCCACTAATAAATACGCCGAGTGAACAATTAGCCACCTATCGGAATACCCTGATGAACCTTACCTGCATTGCAGGTCTATGTGGTCTACCTCAGTTACATATTCCGCTAGCCATTAACCCGCAGGCGCCTATTGGATTTTCATTAATTGGCCAAAAAAATCATGACAAACAGTTAATCGAAATCGCACGCATGCTTTTAGAGAATGAATAACAATGAGTAACACATCAAAACCTGTCGCATTTACAGCGCCACATTACGCAGCGAGTCAAGTTGGACAAAATGTCTTGCAACATGGTGGTACCGCCATAGAAGCCATGGTGGCTGCTGCTGCGTCTATTTCAGTGGTCTACCCACACATGAACAGCATGGGCGGTGACGGCTTTTGGTTAATCAGTGAGCCCGGAAAAGCCCCCATAGCGATTGATGCCAGCGGTACGGCGTGTAAAAACGCTACTCTTAGTTATTACGCTGGGCAATCTGCTATTCCTTCAAGAGGTTCTAAAGCCGCGTTGACCATGGCAGGCGCTGTCGCAGGTTGGCATAAAGCATTGGAGATCAGTAAAACATGGCAAACACCTCTGCCGCTGAGTGAACTACTCGCGCCAGCGATAGGCCAAGCTGAATGGGGTATCGAAGTCACACAAAGTTTGCAAGACGCCAGTGAAAAAACATTTGAGGACTTATCAACAATCCCTCATTTTGAACAATTTTTGATCAAAGGTAAGAGTTTGAAAAAAGGTAAGATCCTAAAACTGCCAACCATCGCAAAAACCTTGAACAAATTAGCAGAAAATGGATTGCAGGATTTTTACCAAGGCGAAATAGCCCAGGCGTTAGCAGAAGATTTGCACGCAGCCGGCTCCCCTATCACCCTTGAAGATATTAACGCTTACGAAGCTAAAATTGTTGAGCCGCTCTCGGTAACCACATCTGTAGGTACCTTATACAACTTACCGGCCCCTACTCAAGGCGTTGCTTCGTTATTAATACTGGCCTTATTCGATAAAGTACAACACTTGGCCACAACAGAAGCCGAGTTTGTGCATTTGTTAGTGGAGTGCACAAAGCAAGCCTTTATCAAGCGCAATCAATTTGTCGGTGATGCTAGTCGCTTAAACGTCGATTTGCAAAGCCTGCTATCGGCAGAATCACTAGATAGTATGCTGGCTGACATCACACTTGAACACGCGTTACCTTGGCCACATCAAGCGAAACCCGGAGACACAATATGGATGGGGGCATGTGATGGTGAAGGCCGTATGGTTAGTTACATCCAAAGTATTTACTGGGAATTTGGTAGTGGTGTTGTCTCGCCACAAACCGGGATTGTGTGGAATAACCGTGGCACATCATTCTCGTTAACCCCTGATAACTTACAAGAACTGGCCCCAGGCATGAAACCATTTCATACCTTAAACCCTGCCTTTGCTGAGCTGAAAGACGGTCGACGCTTAAGCTATGGCACCATGGGCGGCGAAGGCCAACCTCAAACACAAGCCGCCTTGTTCGCGCGCTATATTTATCAGCAAAAGTCGTTGCCTGAATCTATTCGCTTAGGTCGCTGGTTACTTGGCAGAACTTGGGGTGATGAGAGTCACAATTTGAAAATTGAGCAAGACTTAGCAAAGACTATTCAAAACGAACTCATAGCTAAAGGTCATGATATTGCGCTGGTTGATTCATGTAATGAATTAATGGGTCACGCTGGCGCGGTTGTTAAACGACCTGACAATACGGTAACAGCTGCCACCGACCCTCGCAGTGACGGAAACGCATTTGCAGCACACACTTTAGAGTAATCGCGCTACACGCATAACTGAAAACATACTTTACAACTTTATAGAGACGAATAATAAAATGATGGAATTAGTGTTAAACAACCTGCCAACAATCGCCGCATTGATCGGCACAGGCATTTTCGCAGGTTTACTGGCAGGATTGCTTGGTGTGGGCGGCGGAATAGTGATCGTACCCGTGTTGTTTTTCTTGTTCCAGTCCTTCGGTGTCAGCCCAGAAAGTGCCATGTATATTGCAACAGGCACCTCTTTAGCAACCATTATTCCGACCTCGATCAGCTCGATTCGCTCACACCGCAAAAAAGGCAATGTTGATGCAGACTTACTCAAGCAATGGGGGTTATTGATTTTAGTTGGCGTACTGATTGGCAGTTGGCTTGTGACCAAAGTAGATGGCCGATACCTAACAACCTTATTTGGGATCGTAGCGACGCTATCTGCCCTTAACATGTTGTTTAGAACAGGGAAATCAGCGCTAGCGAATAGCTTACCTGGCCGTATAGGTCAATCTATTATTGCAGGTTGTATCGGTTTTTTCAGTTCAATGGTGGGCATCGGTGGCGGTACGTTATCCGTGCCGATTTTAACCGCTTTTAATTATCCTGCCCACAAGGCCGTGGGCACGGCCGCTGCGATTGGCCTGATCATCTCGTTTCCTGCTGCACTTTACTTACTGATTTTCGGCCAAACACCGCAAGATGCACCACTTGGCACTTTCGGTTACATCAATCTTGTAGGCTTCGCTTGCATTGTGCCGTTAACCGTTATTTGCGCGCCTATCGGTGCAGGTATCGCCTCTAAACTTGATGCCAATATGTTGAAAAAAATCTTCGCCGTGGTGTTACTCATTACCGGCACACGCATGCTTGCACAGTTATTTATATAACGGTGTGAGTAAAACCCATTTTTAATTTTATCTTTTAATGTTTACCTTGGAGCGCAACGCATAGTGAAACACCTTACTCCCCCTCCTCGCCTGCTAATGGGCCCTGGACCAATAAACTGTTATCCCCGGGTGTTGAGTGCCATGTCTACGCAACTGATCGGTCAGTACGACCCAGTTATGACCGGTTATATGAACGAAGTCATGAGTTTATATCGTGATGTGTTTATGACCAAAAATAAGGCAACACTATTGATTGACGGTACCTCAAGAGCTGGAATTGAAGCTGTTTTGGTGTCATGCATCGAACCAGGAGATAAAGTTCTGGTACCCATTTTTGGTCGTTTCGGGCATTTACTTAAAGAAATTGCCGAACGAGCAGGCGCAGATGTGCACTGCATTGAAGCCACATGGGGCGAAATATTCGAGCCTGAGCAAATTGAAGAGGCAATTAAGCGTGTTCAGCCTAAAGTCCTCGCTTTAGTGCAAGGTGACACCTCTACTACCATGTTGCAGCCGCTTGAGCACATAGGTGAAATTTGCCGTCGCCATGATGTCATTTTTTACTCAGACGCCACAGCCTCCATAGGCGGCAACCCCTTTGAAACCGATAAGTGGCAATTAGATGCAGTGTCCGTTGGTTTACAAAAATGTTTAGGCGGCCCCAGTGGAAGTGCGCCAATTACACTAAGCGAACGTTACGTCGAATTAGTCCGCGGACGACAGCATGTTGAGGCCGGCATAAAAGCCGATCATCATAATGCCGGCAATGGTAGCCGCATTCGTTCGAACTACTTTGATATTCCCATGATCCTTGATTACTGGGGAGAAGAGCGCTTAAACCATCACACCGAAGCAACGTCCATGCTTTATTGTGCCCGCGAATGCGCGATAAATTTGTTAGAAGAAGGCGTTGAAGCGTCCATCGCCCGTCATGAATTACACGGAAATGCCATGCTGGCTGGTATTCAAGGGATGAACCTAAAACCTTTTGGGGACTTGCGTCACAAGATGAACAACGTGGTCGGGGTCTATATTCCACAGGGTGTCGATGGTGAACAAATTCGTCATCAATTACTGCACGATTTTAATATAGAGATCGGCACGAGCTTTGGGCCGCTACACGGTAAAATTTGGCGTATCGGCACCATGGGTTATAACGCTCGTCAGGACACGGTATTGCATACGTTGCAATCCCTTGAAACCCTACTGCGCAGAGCCGGCCACACATTACAGGCTGGCCAAGCCATTGATAGCGCGTTCTCTGTGTACAGCGGGAAAGGTTAATGACCACATTAGCCCCCTACGCTATTCAGACATACGAGCGCTGTGATGTGCTCGCCCATATTAGTCAAGACCCAGATTGTATTGACCGGCAGTACCTAACGCCTGAGCATTTACAAGCTAACCGTCAGGTGGCTTTATGGATGGAACAAGCAGGCATGGAAACCTGGCAAGATGCAGCCGCCAATCAATGGGGGCGTTATCCAAGTAGTCATCCTGATGCCAAAACGTTAGTCATAGGTAGCCACTTAGATACCGTGCCCAATAGCGGTAAATACGATGGGATCTTAGGTGTATTGGCGCCATTGAGCTTAATTCATTATCTACATGATCATCATATCAAGTTACCTTTTCATCTAGAATTAGTGGGGTTTGGTGACGAAGAAGGCACACGATTTGGAGCAACCTTATTAGGTAGCTGTGCGGTCGCCGGTACGTGGCAAGAAAAATGGAACGATTTGACTGATGAAAATGGTGTGTCGTTGACCCAAGCGTTTCTCGATGCTGGGCTTGATATTGCCGAAGTACACAACGCATCCCGCAGCCAATCTAATGTCAGCGACTTTTTCGAGTTTCATATCGAACAAGGCCCAGTACTTGAAGACAACGATTTAGCCGTTGGTGTGGTCAATGGCATTGCTGGAGCAAAACGTTTTGCTATCACCCTAAAAGGCTTAGCAGGTCACGCGGGGACAGTCCCCATGCCCATGCGCCAAGATGCACTTGCTGCAGCGAGTGAAATGATTTTAGCCATTGAGCGTTTGGCCACAGAAAAAGGCATAGTAGCGACTGTGGGTCATCTAAAATGTTTGTCAGGTGCGGTTAATGTTATATCAGGCGCGACCACTTTTAGTTTAGACATACGCAGTATTGATGACGCCCTAAGGGATGAAACCTTAAAACTCATCATTGATGAATTAAACCTTATCGCCCAGAAAAGACGTGTAAAAATGGATATCGCGCCAACGCACCAAGCGCCAGCGGTAAAATGTGACGAGAATTTGCAGCAACAATTGTTAGATGCGTGTAAAACCAGCGAGGTTCTACCTTTTACGCTCGCATCTGGTGCTGGGCATGACACCATGGCTATGGCTGATGTATGCCCCGTTGCTATGCTGTTTATGCGCTGTGAAAAAGGATTAAGTCATCATCCTGGCGAAGCGATAGAGGTTCCAGATATAGAAATCGCACTGAAAGTCATGTTTGCATTCTTACAAAATTATGCATAAGCAAGCCGCCCGAGTCGTCGCCTCGACTTGGGCTTAGCTTGCATTTTATTGCACAAACCTTAAATACTGCCTTCAGTTTCCACCACTAAAATACGTGCTTCTCCCACCGGGCTGGCGACATGCTCGGTTCCCTCATTGGCATAAAAAATATCACCTTGATTGAGCAAACTGGTGTGCACCACCCCGTCCTTCATGTATTGCATTTCAACCATACCATCAAGTACGGCAAACACTTCCTCACCTTCATTAACGTGCCAGCGATAGGGTTCGTTTGCCCAATGCAGCTTAGTGGTTATCCCGTTCATGTTAGCTATTTTCATTGATCCCCAAGGAAGTGATGCGGTAAATTTTTTACTTCTGATAATTTCCATATTTCCTCTATATCAAGTATTTCATTAGCTTCTTTATTATGGCCTAGATAAGGTAAATTTCTGTGCGGGATCGATTTTAAAATAATCCCCGGCTCCACCGCCTCGTAATACGGGCTTTGCTAATGCTGTGTTATAAACGCCATCAACAATGAATGCTGTATCAATATGTACACCGACTACTTCACCCATTACCATCCATGTATCGACCAACTTCCCATCGGCACCAGTCAACTGAATGATTTGACTTTTTCGGCACTCCAAAACAGATGGGCTCGCCGCGACGTGAGGTACATCAATCACATGTGATTTACCTAATGCCAAGCCAGCGAAGTCAAATTCACTCTCATGGCTTGGCAGGGTTGCGCTGGTCTGATTCATCGCTTGAGCAAGCGATTCCGTCACTAGGTTCCAGCAGAACTCGCCACTTTGTTCGATATTTTTAACGGTGTCTTTATAACCGATACTGGCAAAACCGATGATAGGTGGATGATAGTTGAACGCATTAAAAAAGCTGTAAGGAGCGAGGTTTAATTCCCCCGAAGATGCTTTAGTAGAAATCCACCCAATAGGACGCGGCGCGACAATCGCATTAAACGGATCATGTTTTAATGCGTGCCCTTGATGAGGCTGATAAAAATGACGATGGGTTGACATGCAGTTTTCCTAACGAGGCACAATAAAAAAGCAGGTTATAGCTAGAGTGCTACCTAAAGCCGTATCTCCTTATTTTATATACTATTTTTAGAAAAGGTAGTGTCTTAGTGGCCAAAAATGGACCAACCAGTTTCTTGTACTAGCATTTCCAACGCTTCAGTACCTAATTTACTGTTACCAATCTTGTCTAACCCAGGGGACCACACTGCGATAGACGCTTTGCCAGGGGCAATGGCCAAAATACCACCGCCTACTCCACTTTTACCCGGTAAGCCTACTCGATAAGCAAACTCCCCTGAACCATCGTAATGACCACACATCAACATTAATGAATTAATGCGCCTGGCACGATGCTCAGGTACAACACGCATACCCGTGCAGTGATTAGTGCCGTTTGACACTAAAAACATGCCAGCTCTGGCCAATTGTTCTGTGGTCATGGATATCGAACAGTGATGAAAATAGGTGCCCAGTACCTTGTCTACTGGGTTTTCTAAGCGCTCAAAAGACGCCATAAAATGCGCTAGAGAGGCATTTCTGCTGCCCGTCATCATTTCTGATTGAGCGACCTTCTCATCAATTGAGATACTGTCATCATTTGCCACAAAACGCACAAAATGCAGGATTTCAGCTAAGGTTTCTTTAGGTTCATTGTGGCCCATAATAGCATCAGCGACCGCAATGGCCCCGGCGTTAATAAATGGGTTTCGCGGGATCCCGCCTTCATGCTCAAGCTGAACAATGGAGTTGAATGGGTCACCAGAGGGCTCTCTTCCTACTTGTGCCCATAAAGCATCGCCGAGTTTGCCTAATGCCATCGTTAGGGTAAACACTTTGGAAATACTTTGAATAGAAAACAAAGTCTGTGCACAACCAGCACTAAACACCTCACCTTCTTGAGTGACCACTGTCAGCGCGAATTGGTTGGGATCAACACAGGCTAGTTGCGGTATATAATTAGCGACTTTGCCGCGATCCGTGCGACTACGCATCTCTTGGTAAATGCTATCCACAATATTTTGCATTTATAGCCCTTCTTATTTTTCTCTTTATTCTGCTTTTTTATTGCGATTTTATCGCGCCATTGCAGGTGTTTGACATACCTGTAAGCAGTAGTGTTAAAACGCGCTTACGCCTTCTTTATGTGTCGCTAGGTAAAGTAATCCCATACCGATGAGCAAGGTACCTCAACAGCGGGACAAGTCACAGCATTGCATAGAGACTTTTTTATGTGTATTGACATTAATCTCATCATCAGTCGTTAATGTCGCCGTGCTGCTCTTATTAAGAGGCAACCATTGAAAACCCACTTCTTTGAAACCTAATCGTTGATGAAATTTGGCTGATGGCAGATTCGGTGGCATCACATTATATTCGCACACGACATGGATAACGTTTTGTTCTTGAGTCCATGAAAATAGATCTTGATATAATAGTTGTCCCAGTTGCTTACCTTGGTATTTGGCATCAAGCACAATGCGATCGATGTACATACAGCTAGGATAATACACTTTAAACCATGCATAATTGTCATTTATGTAAGGGCTCTTAGGCCCCATAGCGAGTAAAAAACCAGCAATGATATCGTCAAACATTATGACTCGGTGGTAGGCTGATATGGCATGCAAACGCGCTACGTCTTCAATGCTCATGGTGCTGGTATGTGCCACTTCAGCAAGGTTAAGTTCGACAATTCGCTCAAAATCTTGTTCGCTGACATCTCTGATCTCAATATTGCTCATTTTTCTTTATCTCTTTTGTTCATTCGCGCTTTATCCAGCGACTTCTGCTCTGCGTTTTCACTATTTGAAAGGGAACAACCATTACTACATAGTAACGCCTCAATCAAAAACGCTGGACGCATTCTGAGGGGCATTTATTAATGCGGATTGGTATAAACTCCTAGGGTCAGATCTTTAGTTATGCATCACTGCAGGCATAACGAACTTCACAGTCAGGAGAATCGCCATCCAGTAAAATGTGGTTAGTGATACCATCAATCACGTCATCACTGTGATGATTGACGTAAATAACCGATGTACTAGTAGACTTAGCGATAGTTTCAATGACCGCGAGAATACGTTGACGATTGATTTCGTCAAGACCATTACACGGCTCATCTAAAATCAACAAAGGTGGGTGTTTGACCATAGCCCTTACAATGAGAGCTAACCGCTGATCGCCAAATGATAATTGCTGAAAAGGCGTGGCTTCGTGATCGGCTAAGCCAATCACGCCTAACCATTGTTGCGCTAACTGTATTTGTTTTTTCGTCGGCTGTTGATACAAACCGATACTGTCATAAAACCCAGAAAGCACCACATGCACCAAGCTGCAATTTACTCTGTATGAAAGGTGAAACGCATTGGAAAGAAACCCTATGTGCTTCTTAATGTCCCAGATACTTTCACCACTTCCACGTTTAAAGCCGAACACAAAAATATCGTTTATATAACATTGAGGATGATCGCCAGAAATAAGCTGCAAAAGACAGGTTTTACCCGAGCCATTAGGGCCACTTAATTGCCAATGTTGCCCCAATTTTATCTGCCAAGACAAATCTTCGATTATAGCTCCTTGTGGATAATTGATGGCGACTTTATTAAGGGAGACTACTGTATCTCCTGGCACGAAATAGTTACGCGTAACATTGGAATCAGCTTCAGGAAGCACAAAATTAGACTGCTGAAGGGACAATAAGCGCGATAAATCCCCAACGGCTGATGTATCTTTCGCTGAGATAGTCGCCTGTAATTCCCCCCGGGAAACCAGTGCGTAATGAGAGACAAATTGAGGAATTTCCGACCAACGATTGAGGACAAAAACTAGGGTAATATCCACTGAAAGCTCATCTAATAACTGACGTAATCTGAGCTGCATATCAGCGTCTAAACCATCAAAAGGTTCATCCAAAATAAGCAAATCTGGTTTGGCCAATAGTGCTTTAATAAGCAATAGTTTTCGCGTTTCTCCAGTCGACAACGCCACGAAATCTCTTGATAAAAGGCCGCTAAACTTAAACAGTTCAATCAGCCTAAGACACAATGGTGACTGCAAGCTGGTACACCCACTTCCATCAGCGGCACACAGTAGTTCATGCACCTTGGTGGGAACCGCTATGACATCTAAAATATCAGCAGAGTCTTTTTCTCGTTCTTTTTCAATCAACGCTTGTTGGCTTTCATAGGACACGAGCTCGATACGTTTGAAATCTGAAGTTAGCGCTCCGTCTTGCAGCTCCCCATAGCCTGCAAGAAGTGCGGCTAAGGCGGACTTTCCCGCACCGTTATGGCCTACGAGCACCCAATGTTGACCTTTTTCAATGGACCAATTGATTTCATGCAACCCAAACGTTGATGAAAACTCGGCGCTAACGTTTAATAAACTGATACTCATGTACGTCCTTTCTCTTATCCCATTGTCATTCAATGTATCTTTGCAAAAATTGGCGAACAGATGCGCTTTTGCTTAAGAAAGTTTTTTCAACACGTCTAGTACGGTTGATAGCTGCTTAGGGCTGATATCTTTAACGGCTTCATCAAACGTATTTTTACAACTGAGAAATGCGTACTTGTATATGTCACGCCCTGTGAAAGTCAGTTTAACTAAACTGACCCGTGCATCTCGATTGTTTTTTTCTTTTTCAACGAGATGGATCTTCTCCATCGGTATCAATAGGCGTGTCACCCCAGACGCGGTGAGGTTGACAGCATCAGCAAGCTCGGTGCGACTCATCACTTGATTCTGAGCATAATGTAAATGATGCAGCACCATAAATTCACTCAAACTAATGCCGTGTACACCAAGCGCACGGTCTGCTTTTTTACTTAATTTCCCAACCGTTCCCGACAATGAGAATAGTAACGCTAAAGAGGAAGGAAGTTGTTCCATGCCGTTTTCTCCAATTGAAAAAGTACTCGTTGAGTACCCCTAGACGAATACTTTATAACAAAGAACAATGGATGACAAATCTTTGACTAATCAAGTATACATGCAGCATTAATCAATTAATTAAACAGGAAGCCTCAAAAAAATAAATTAAGGGTATATTCTTAAACCCACTACTAGCATGACTTTAAATGGTAGTCAGCGCTTGCTATCTATCTACTGTTCGAGAATATATTATGTTTGGAAGGTGCTTGATTGAATTTTGGCTGATAAAACAGTAACTACTTTATATTAAGTTGTAGGCAAACAGCCGGAGGGAAGAACCTTTAAAGCGCGGTAGATTTTGCCATACCATATCAAACTTGGTTGCTGAGACTAGCAACCAGGTTTTAGTTTGGAATTGAGTTAACTGTTAGTTAGATATTTAAACTTTAAAAAATTGTATTTATTGAATGTGTATTGCATTTGGATCTTAGCGATTAAATATCCATGGTAACCGTCCAAGAACCCTAACTGAATTACATAATGACGTATGAAAGCAAAAAGAGAGTGAGAGATAATAGAAAGTACACTTACCTTTTTGCCCTGCTCATACTTGCCTTTAGCCCATGCCTTAGCGTATCTATTCCGTTTATCTATATACTCCTCTAGCGAGTCAAAAGTGTAATGGTAAAGTTTACCGTCAATGTTCACTTTCTCTGCGGATTTGCAAGATACCGTTTCATGTACAATTTTATCATTAAAAGTATAATACTTTTTGTTAAATAAGCGTACGATGCGGCTTGGATACCACCCGCTGTGATAGATAAATTTCCCACAAAAATGGGTCAAACGATTGATGCGATAAACTTTTTCATTGTCTAGTGAATCTAAGTGCGATAACAACTCAGCTTTTAATTCTTCGCTCACCACCTCATCTGAGTCAAGGGACAAAATCCAATCATTAGTGGCTTTGCTCACTGCTAATTTTTTTTGGTACCCAAATCCTTGCCAATCAGTATTAACAAATATCTTATCGGTGTACTCTGACACAATGTCGATTGTTTTATCTGTACTACCAGAATCAACGATTACAATTTCATCTGCCCATGTTACTGACTCTAAACAGCGCTTTATAATTCGCTCTTCGTTTTTACAAATAATAACCACAGATAATTTATTTTTCATTTATACATATACTTGATTAGATAGGGATAACACGAAAATCGATTGTATAACAGTCGCTTAACTGTTGTATAGAATGGAATTTGAAATTTATAGTGAAGTAAGCAGACCCATTTATCTGGGTCTGCAATTTTATTAATTAGCGCTTAAGCACGCGTGTGAGTGCACTCACGCAGTAATCAACGTTTTTCTTGTTGCTACCATATCCCATCAGGCCGATACGCCATACTTTTCCAGCCAACTCCCCTAGCCCGGCACCAATCTCTAAGCCAAATTCATTTAGCAATTGGCCGCGGACTTGTGCATCGTCCACGCCGCTTGGAATGCTCACCATGTTGAGCTGCGGTAAACGATAGGCTTCATCAACAACAAACTCCAGGCCAATGCCTTCAAGGCCTGTCTTTAATGCTTGATGCATGTCTGCGTGGCGTTTCCACGCCTTCTCAAGCCCTTCGTTATGTAAAATGCGTAACGATTCATGCAAGGCATATAAACTATTTACTGGTGCTGTGTGATGATACGCGCGTTTGCCGCCCTTGCCCCAGTACCCCATCACCAAATCCATATCCAAAAACCAACTTTGCACGGGGGTCTTGCGATTTTTGATCACTTCTACGGCAGTCGGGCTGAATGAAACAGGTGATAGGCCAGGTACACATGACAGACACTTTTGAGTTCCTGAATAAATAGCATCAATATTCCAACCATCAACGTCCAGCTCAATGCCGCCCAATGAGGTCACTGCATCGACTATGGTTAAGCAATCGTATCGCTTGGCAAGCTCACAAATTGCCTTGGCATCGTTACGCACACCGGTGGAGGTTTCTGCGTGAACGAATGCCACAGCTTTTGCATCAGGATTTGCCTTAAGGGCATCTTCGACCTTGTGTAAATCGGTTTGCTTACCCCATGTATCCTGAACCATTACAGCTGTCGCGCCGCAGCGCAGAACATTTTGCTGCATACGGCCACCGAACACGCCATTTTGGCACACAATGACTTTATCTCCTGGCTCAAGCAAGTTTACAAAGACGGACTCCATACCTGCTGATCCGGGCGCAGACACGGGCATTGTCAATTGATTGTCGGTTTTGAATGCAAATTGCAGTAATGATTTAACTTCGTCCATCAACTGAATAAACGCTGGGTCTAGGTGCCCAAGTGTCGGACGAGAAAGTGCGTTTAAAATACGAGGATCGACATCTGATGGCCCTGGGCCCATTAATGTCCTAACAGGTGGAATAAAAGTATTGAATTGCGCTGTCATGATTATCCTTAGCCTTATATAAGTTGGTATAAGGCCATGTTACCTATAAATAAGTTCGCAACAAGAGGTGGATAATCGACATAAACAGCATGAATAGATTATCAGGTAGAGTTTCGTTCAGTGAATATACTTTCGAAAAAACATGAAAATCACTTTAGCGCTGAAGGTGTGTCAATCCACACTGGTAGTGAATTAGCGCTTCATTGAGAGATTTATTTGCTCGTACATAAGTTAAATGGCAATAAAATAGTAAATTCCAGTAACTCTTCTACACTCTATAAGTACATTGGATATAGTTAGCGCAAGGCTCTATATGAGCCATACCCTCTGCTCGGATCTGTCCTTACGATCCGAGCATTTTTTTGTCTGCTACTCCTGCTCTTGTACTTTTAGGTCTGCCAAAAAACGCTTAGCATTCTCAACATAATGTTGACCAGACGCTTCAAGCATCTTTTTCTGAGGATCAGGAATACTCTTTACGACTTTGGCTGGCGAGCCCATCACTAATGAACCATCGGGTATCACCATATTCTCTGTGACTAGACTATTGGCACCAATCACACAGTGCTTGCCAATTTTAGCGCCGTTTAAAATCACGCTATTGATACCTACGAGCGTGTAGTCACCTACTTCGCAACCATGCAACATAACTTTGTGACCAATGGTAACGCCCTTACCAACGGTCAGAGGCACACCAAAATCGGTATGCAGCACACTGCCGTCTTGCACATTACTGCCCTCACCAATCGAAATAACGTCACAATCGCCACGAAGAACAGCATTAAACCAAACACTGGCATTGTCTGCTAAAACCACTTTACCCATAACATGACTACCGGGCGCGATAAAAACATCTTTACCAACGCTAACGGTGTCCTTTCCTAGTGAATACAACATGACTCCTCCTTAGATTAAATTTTGCGCATTAAGCCTTCTTGCATACTTGACGCAACTAGCTTACCTTGACGATTAAAGAATTGACCACGCACTAAACCACGTGCACCGCCGCTAAACGGGCTTTCAGCGCAATATAAAACCCAATCATCAAAATCGAATGGATGGTGAAACCACACCGCATGGTCGATTGTCGCCATAATTAGATTTTTATCTCGAACGGACACACCGTGGGGCTGAATGGCAGTAGACAGAAAATGATAATCTGACGCATATGACAGCATCGCTTGGTTCAAATGAACATTACCAAGCAACGCCTCCTCCGCTTTCATCCAAATATAGCGTTTTGGCTCATGCACACCTGGATTCACCGGATCAATTTGCTGAACAGAGCGCATATCTAAGGGTTTATGATAGGCAATGGCTTCGCGCATGCGTGTTGATAACTTTCCCAATTCCTTATCATCGAATGTGGTGTCTCTGGGCAAATCTTCTGGCATGGGTACATCTGGCATTTGGGCAAACTGGTGCTCTAATCCTTGCTCCGGTTGCTGAAAAGACGCTGTCATATAAAAAATACTGCGACCATTTTGAATAGCTTTTACCCGACGAGTCGAAAAACTGCGCCCGTCACGTACGGTTTGCACATCAAACACCACTGGTTTTTTAGCATCCCCTGGTAACAAAAAATAGGCATGAAATGAATGCGCAACTCGCCCCTCTGGCAAGGTTAATTGCGCCGCTGCTATAGCTTGTCCCATCACTTGGCCGCCAAATAAAGCGCGAAAGCCAAGATCCCAGCTTTGTCCGCGAAATAACCCGTCTTCTATTTTTTCTAGGGTGAGTAAATCTACTAATTTAATATCGCTCATAATCTCTCAAAGGTATGCATAATGTGTGTTGTGTTAACAAACTCACGAGCCTGCTGCTCGGTCAATGTAAGGGTTTCGTGGATAAAATTTATCAGGTAAATGGGCTTGATGCTCGAAAAAACGCGTATCTTTGTAGGGTAGCTTCATAAAACCTGACATGCCGATCCCTTCAATGGTCGGTACTAAGGCAATAATTTCACTCAGTAAATGAGCAAATTCAACTTCTGATGTGTGATCAAGCAAGGTGTAATAACTGTGAATTTTAAGGTGGGTCGGCAAGGCCTCGAAAATGATACAACCAGTGTGATGAATTGCGTTTAGCTGGTGAATAATACTCATTAACTCATCGGGCAAAGTTAGCAGCTCATCAGGATCAGCCCCATCTTCGAAATAGGAATGCATGCGACTTTCATCTTCTTGCACTGATATGTTGTTAAGCTCATAAGCTATACGCATGTTGGTCTCTGGGACAAAGGGCGTGTTCTCATCATCCCGTTCAATATGTAAGGTATCACGTGCGTTGAACATGCAACTTTTAAATACCCCTACCCGATGAATAGAGCGCGCTAATGTCACAATGTTATTCACCGTGGCATCAAAGGCGCTTTTTAGCTGTGGGTCGTAAATGTTTAAGCTGGAGTCGATATACACTCCTTGCGGAGTCCAGCGCACGGCTAAACCGCCCACTACTGGGTATTTACCTAAGCGACTGACCTCTGAAATAAAGGCTTTTTCAGTTTCACCCATCCCTTGTAAGTAATTCTTATAATAGCGTTCAAATTGTTCGTCGTTGAGATAACGCAATTCTTCAGTGCTTTGGTATGCTTCGGCGCGCAAAAATGACTTTCTTGAGCTGTATACGACCGTGTCTATCTCTCGAGATTTTTGATGACTCCAACCTGGGATCATGGCTGTCGATTGTGGAGGATCCTGCGGACTAAACACCAGATTTTTTAAATACTGAATATTGTTGAGTAAATAATCACCGCCCTGAGCGCGCTTTTGCTTATCATCACTGAGCATGGCGGTTAATATTTCAGCCAGCATTTTAGGTAATCCCAACGCGTTCGGCCTGATAACTTGTGCCCCAAAACGACTAGATTGACCAGACGCCAACGCGTATAAGGTACTTGCCAAACCTTGTTCATCAAATCGTGGGGATGATAAATTACCGCTCAGTTGTTCGGGTCCGATGAAGTATACATCCCCTAACCTAGCATTGGTCTGCTGCATATCACTGGACATAAGGTCCATCACATTATTTGCCAAATAATTGCCCTGGGCATCTAGTTGAGCAAAAACAGATGAGCCCCAATCGATTAAACCCACTTCTTCGGTCTTAGGGTCAAACACAATGTTAGACGGTTTTATGTCCCCATGTACTATCGGCTTTGGGTGTCCATTTTGGCTAAAGGTGCGCAATGTTTGCAGAATATCAGCTAACTGCACGGCAATTTTTACTACCAGCCTTGGGGATAATGGCCCGTATTCTAGTGACACTTTTTCCAGATCTTTACCTTGGGCTCGTTGCATTACCAAGATAGATTGCTTTTTGATACGCTGGAAAGTGACTAAGCTCGGAACGTGAGCGTGGGCAACATGACCCAGCATATACGCTTCTTCTTCGAGGCGATCTTGAACGTGCTGAGGTAAGTTGGCCCGGGAGAACTTAAACACATAATGCTTTGACGGATCATGCGTTGGCCTACCCGCAAAGGCAAAACCAAACGCGCCTTTACCGATAAGCTCTATGTGTTGATATCCCAATCGTGTTAGCTGTTCAGTACACAGCTTGAACCAATCTTTTAGCTTTTTCGCGTCCTTGTGGGACAACAAATAGATAGACTGTTCATCAGGGATGTAAAAGTGTTTAAGATCTGTTTGGGCAACCATAGATTCCTTGAGACTGCGAGGGCCTTAGGCCTCTTCCACCAGCCAGTTAACCACAAATGAAGCGTGTTTGTGTTGAGCCATAACAGGTGTTAGTTCGCCCAAGCAATCACGAATTTGCACGTCTAACTGCCACGGCGCATTGATGATCGCCATACCTGAGCCATACATCCCGGCAAATGTATCAGGGTTTTGAACCGCCAGCTCGACTTGCAGTACATTCTTAAAGCCTTGCTGAGTAAGATCGTCGAGCATTTTTTGACTTTTCTTATGCTTAGTCGTGGCCCGTTCAAAACCATCATTTTGGTCTTCATCGCGTTTCGATAGCAAAGGATACCAAATAGCATAAATAGCAGTCGGCCAACGTTTATAGGCCTTACTGATAGCGTCAACCACTAATTGATAATCTTCAGGTGTTTCGTATGACGGATCTGTCAGCACGAGACCGCGCTTTAGCTTTGGAGGCGTCAACGCAATCAAACCTTCGTAGCCATCTCTGTGATGAACTGAAATATGCGTGCCTTTTATTTGGCGCTTCAAATTAATCACCTCTTGATTATTCCACTCCATCAGGTGCAGCTGGTCTTGATCTCGCATTAACATACGGGCAATTTCAGGTGATCCAGGATATTGCTGATGCTTTAAATAACGACTGGTAAGCGCTTGATATGCCAAAACCGTTGGTTCAGCCCCCGAATAATCAGCTAACCGTGAAATACCTTGCTGAAACTCATTGGTCTTTAAAGATTGTTCAGAGGACAAGTCGTACAAGCCCGCGCCACTGTGGGTGTCAATATAAGTGAACCCTTTGTCTTTTTGTTTTAACTTGTCGATGATCAACATCTGGCAAATATGTTTCAACACATCTGCGTGATTACCTGCATGGTAGCCGTGGCGATAACTAAACAACTGATTGACTCCTTGATAACTCGATACTTTTTTTGGCGTGATAGTTTTGGCGTGATAGCCAATAGGGCCTAGTTTACCTTGTCATTGACGTTAAGCAAAAACAAACCCGCATGTAGCGGGCTTGGGTTTGGCCATATTCTCAGTATCTTACTTCGCTGATGTACACGCTAACGCAGTGTGCCTAGCATTTTTATTGGTTGTTCAATATACGACTTCCATAGGTTATTAAACCTGACCATAGTGGCGCCATCGATAATGCGATGATCACCTGACCAACTTACATGCATGATGTTCACAGCTCGCACCTGATCGTTTTCATCAAAGCGCGGCAAGCGCTGAATTTTCCCTAAGGCCACAATCGCGGCTTCAGGATGATTGATCACCGGGGTTGCGACGGTGCCACCCAGTACACCGATATTTGAAATACTAATAGTACCACCAGAGATATCAGCCGTTTTTAAACACCCTTCTCTTGCCTGGTCAATCAACTCAGAAGCACGCTTGGCAATATCGAATATCGACATATCTTGCACGCCTTTGATGTTAGGTACCATCAAACCGAGTTTTCCGTCCACCGCAAATCCAATATTGTGCTCGTTGAAATAAGTTAGCTGTGTACAGTCATCGTTAACTTGACTGTTGATCACAGGATAGGCTTTCAATGCCAATGATAAGGCTTTGATGAAAAACGGCATAAAACTTAATTTTACACCCTGTTCACTAAAGTCATCTTTCAATTGACTGCGAAGGGCAATTAAAGCATCCATTTGGATCTCTTCACTGACTGTGAAATGCGGAATAGTCGACACACTGTGCTTCATCTGCCTAGCCATCGCGGCCTTTATCCCGCTAATACGCTCTACTCGCGTTCCACCTTGTACTTTACTCTGGATGACGCCTACAGAATCACTTTGCGTTTGTGCGCTAACAACACTAGCCTTCGATGGCTGCTTCGTTAAATCGCATTTCAAAATACGTCCTTTTTCTCCTGACCCTTGCACGTTAGATAAATCAATGTCTTGCTCTCGGGCCACACGACGAACCGCTGGGCTAGCTAGAACTTTGTGATTTACCTTTGACATCTTAGACGAAGTATCCTGCTTCGCTTGGACGTCAGCCAATGGGGTTGACGTCTGTGTTATCTCAGTTGTTGATGTCATTGGCGTAGCGCTTGCCAATGGCGGCAGCGCTTTGTCGTCAACTCCAGCCACACGCATGGTAAAAAGTGCTGAATGAACGTTAGCGATATCACCTTGCTGGTAACACAGGCTAACAATCGTACCACTGTGCTTAGCCGGAATTTCCACCAATGCCTTGTCGGTCATGACTTCCACCACGGGCTGATCTTCAATTACGTCTTCACCTTCGCTCACCAGCCACTTGACGAGTTCGCACTCTACAATTCCCTCTCCAATATCTGGTAAAATAAAAGTTTCTAAGGGACCATCTGGAGCTGCTTCAAACGCTGTCGCCTGGCCATTTTTGTTATTTTGTTGATTAACGTTACTGGTTTTTTTACTGGGGTCATTGTCGTTAGCATAATCGGTAGCGCATTTATCTGTAGTGTCGTGTAAATCGATGGATGGGCTACTTTCGTGCCCTTCAATATCCATGGCAAACAAAGGTTTGTGGACCTGAGCTATTTCACCGGCTTGATAGTAGAGTTTCTTTACCGTGCCACTGTACATAGCGGGAATTTGCACTGTGGCTTTGTCTGTCATGACCTCAGCGACGGGCTGATCTTCTACTATGCTATCGCCTTCACAGACGAGCCATTCTAACAATTCACACTCTACGATCCCTTCACCAATATCTGGCAAAATAAAGTCTTTCATTTCATTTTTCCTCGATATGGTTGATTAAAAATTCACGCAGCGCTTAATGGCTTCGTAAGTTTTAAGATGATCCGGCATGTATTCTTTTTCATGTGCCAGCGGATATGGCGTGTCTAATCCACACACTCGGGTTATCGGTGACTCTAAATACAAGAAGCAACGCTCTTGTACGGTAGCGGATATTTCACTGGCAAACCCGCCCGTTTGCGGTGCTTCATGGTTGATAAGTAATCGCCCGGTCTTTTTCACTGACTCGCTCACCGTTTGGGCATCCCAAGGCAAAATACTGCGCAAATCGATAATTTCACACGAAATGCCATCGTTTTCGGCCATTTCAGCTGCTTTTTCGATGACCTCAACCTGAGCCCCCCAGGCCAGTAAGGTAATATGCTCACCTTTTTTAACCACCTCGGCTTTGCCTAAAGGTAGCTCATAATCGTCCTCAGGTACGTCCCCTACAGACGCGCGGTATAACCGCTTAGGCTCCATGAACAAAACAGGGTTATCGTCACGAATAGACGCCAACAGCAAGCCTTTAGCTTGATATGGATTACGCGGGATAATGATTTTCATGCCGGGTATGTGAGCAAAAAAAGCTTCTGGAGATTGTGAGTGATATAAGCCACCAGCAATACCACCGCCATATGGAGTACGAATAGTCAGGGTGCCGCAGGTGAACTGACCACCAGAGCGATAGCGAAATTTGGCAGTTTCATTCACAATTTGATCAAACGCAGGGAAGATATAATCACCGAATTGAATTTCAGCCACCGGCACAGAGCCTTGCGATGCCAGGCCATTAGCAAAGCCTATAATCCCCTGTTCAGTTAACGGTGTATTAAAACAGCGACCTTTACCAAATTGGTGCTGTAAATTACTGGTCGCTCTAAATACACCACCGAAGTGACCTACGTCCTCACCAAATACCATGACTTTTTCATCATCAGACATGGCCGTAATCAAGGCATTATTGATCGCCTGTAACATGTTCATTTTAGTCATGGCGGATCCTCCCAGCTGTTTTCGGATACGCTTCTGGGTACAAACTGATGTGTTGTTTCAATTGGCTCAATTGCTCCTTTAAATGCCAAGGGGGGGCGTCATACACATCGTTAATCAAATCATCAATGTCACAAATATCGACTTGCTCCGCTTTTTTCATTGCAGCGAGCACGTCTTGACGAGTTTGTTCAACAAATTGCTTGTGTTGCTCTTCGTCGATCCAATCTTTGCTTTTCATCCAGTTTTCGAAGCGTTGAACTGGGTCTTTCTCGCGCCATTTTTGTTCTTCTTCTTTTGAACGATAACCCGTTGGATCGTCTGACGTAGAGTGCGCCGCCAATCTGTACGTCATGGCCTCAATTAATACTGGGCAATGCTCTTTAAGGGCTATTTCCCTGGCTTTTTGTGTTGCGAGGTATACGGCAAGTACATCATTACCATCGACTCGAATCGTTTTGATGCCATAACCTAATCCGCGAGACGCAATACCATCGCCGCTGAATTGCTCATTGGCCGGTGTCGAAATCGCGTAGCCATTATTTCGGCAAAAGAAGATTACGGGGCAATTTAACACCGAAGCCATGTTCAGGCCGGCGTGAAAATCCCCTTCAGAAGCGGCGCCCTCGCCAAAATAACAAATGGTTAAGGCTTCATTTCCTGCCATTTTTTGGCCATAGGCATAACCTGCTGCTTGGGGAATTTGCGTACCTAATGGTGATGATATGGTCATAAAGTTAAGGGCTTTATCACCGTAGTGAATCGGCATCTGGCGACCTTTGTTAGGGTCAAGTTTATTACTAAACATCTGATTCATGAATTGTTCAGTACGATAACCTCGATAGGCTAATGCGCCTTGCTCACGATATTGCGACATTATCATATCGCTATCACTCAGGGCTGCTGCACTCCCTATGGTAGATGCTTCTTCGCCGCTGCACG
This sequence comes from Paraglaciecola sp. QJM3NY_14, assembly GCF_056173245.1. Taxonomy (NCBI): domain Bacteria; kingdom Pseudomonadati; phylum Pseudomonadota; class Gammaproteobacteria; order Alteromonadales; family Alteromonadaceae; genus Paraglaciecola; species Paraglaciecola sp. QJM3NY_14. The sequence continues at coordinate 2,448,586 of NZ_CM149664.1, read as the reverse complement.
CTAGATAAAAACTGATACGACCTTGGCGCTGAGCCCCGACCATTCGCTCATCCAGAACGCGTATATAGTGCATAGTTCTGAAAATCTTTAACGCTGCCTCTTTATGAATTTCAGGCATGTCTGCGTCACTGTGCACACTGCCATCTGGCCGCAATATTTGCAGCATAGGGATATCAACCGTGCCTTTATCAATAACATTAACCTTGTGACTGATCCCCACATCCGAGAGATGATTTCTTTCGTCCACCATAAACCCTCTTATATAACCAACACCGCCAAAATTGATGATGTTTATAAATTGTTATTTGAGTGTTAATGCTAGTGCAATTGCTAGGATGATTCGTTTCCAAATTCCAAGGGAAATTAACAAAAGAAGGAATAAGCATTCTAATTAATACGCCGAAACATGATGTTTATCCGCTTATTTAAATAGCAACGCTACTATGACCGTCAAAGTTGATTGGCGGTTAAGAAATAAGACGTCGAGATGAATAAAGGCTCCAATACACAATTTGCCGCTCAGGGAAAATTACGTATTGGAATTGGTTCAAGGAAATAGAAGGCACACAAAAACGTGTAAGACGTAGATAAACATCCTATGCAAAGATCGATGCCTCTTTCTACCCTTACTACATAGATAGAGGCGACGCATTCTGCTAAAACTGGATTAGTTACCTTTTGCAGCTCTTATTGCATTTGCCTGTAAGCCATTTAGGCATAAAGGCGTTTGCGTTTAACTTCAATGCAGTCGATATAGCCGTGCCACGTGGCGTAGCCAATCAAGGGCATAAGAATGATAAAACCAAAGAACTGTGTGGCGAAACCAATCAAAACGCTTACAAAAATAATACTGGCCCAAAATAACATGGGAATTTTATTGCTCCACACTGCGTTCATACTTGTTAGTACCGCAGTGGCCAAATCGACTTTGCGCTCCATTAAAATAGGCTGAGTAAAAGCGCTTAAAAAGAACACCAGCAAAGTAAAGCCCGCTCCGATCACTCCTCCTAATGCAAGAAATGGAAATAGATTCGCGTAGTTTTCATCCAAATAAGGCGGGTAAAGTGCATGGATCAACGATGCAACACGTAACCAGAAGATCATTAACACCATTAATAAAATGCCCAATCCCCATTCGTTCACGGCGTTGCGTTTAACTGCTTTAATACTGTGCCACAACGAAGGCTTATGCCCCTTCTCAAGCTCCCAGGAAATGTCATAAAGACCGGCGGCCAGAAAGGGACCAATCAACATAAAACACACGATTGCCGGCATAATCACTAAATGCCAACCCGTTAGTTTGACTAAATATGTGATAAACCATGGAATTGCGGCAAAGAAAACACCAAAAATTAACGTTAATATGGGTGCTCGCATGGCATCTTGAAATGCGAGCTTAAGCCACGTGATGGGATCAGATATCGACAATTGGCGGCATGGTATAACGCGGGCAATACGACTATCTGTAATCGCATTTTGCGGGGCGTCTTTAAAAGACTGTGACATAGTGAGGTACTCCAAACAAAATAAAGAAATTTATCGTCTGTTTTGTTTTACAGCTCTTTTAGACTAATCCTATATACGGGACTTGTCAGGTAAAAAGATCTAACTCATAACATTTGTCGATTAATTGCAACATATTGATTGTATATTGGTTGTGTTGTATCGCCTGTTACAGGTTTAGTCGCAAAATTAACCTCCTCTTCCATTAGCTTTAAAATTTCATGTATCTCCTATGACGAAATAAACGCACAGAACATACATTTATGCTTAACATCCCCTAGTGCGCTGTATTACTCTTGGAGCCACCTACCGTTAGCTAACGTAATTCATGCGCACTTTCAATAAATCTAAAAAGCTCGATAATGTTTGTTATGACATTCGTGGTCCCATTCTAGAGCAAGCACAAAAAATGGAAGACGAAGGTCACCGTATTTTGAAGTTAAATATTGGCAATCCGGCACCTTTTGGCTTTGAAGCTCCCGATGACATTTTAAAAGATGTTATCCATCATTTACCTAAATCCCAAGGTTACTCTGATTCAAAGGGGATTTACCCTGCTAGGGTTGCGGTGATGCAGTACTACCAGCAACAACGCATTAAAAACATCTCAGTTAATGATATCTACATTGGTAACGGTGTGAGCGAGCTTATTGTCATGGCGATGCAGGCGTTATTAGATAATGGCGACGAAGTACTTCTCCCTAGTCCTGACTATCCGTTGTGGACGGCTTCGGTCAGCCTGTCATCAGGTAAGCCTGTGCACTATCGCTGTGACGAAAATGCTGATTGGCAGCCTGATATAGAAGATATAAAGAGTAAGATCACCGAGAACACCAAAGCAATTGTGTTGATCAACCCCAATAACCCGACAGGGGCGGTTTACAGTAAAGCATTGCTTTTACAGGTGATCGAAGTGGCGCGTGAGCACGGCTTAATGGTCTTCAGTGATGAAATTTACGACAAAATTTTGTACGACCAAGCTAAGCACCAGTGTATAGCTGCGCTGGCAGACGATATTTTCTTTATCACCTTAGGTGGCCTGTCCAAAAACTACAGAGTAGCCGGTTTTCGCGCTGGTTGGTTAGTAGTAAGCGGGCATAAAGCGTTAGCCAGCAATTATATTGATGGCTTAAATATGTTGTCTTCAATGCGCATGTGCGCCAATGTTCCAAGTCAACATGCGATACAAACGGCACTGGGTGGGTATCAAAGCATTAATGATTTAATTGTTGATGGCGGGCGCTTAAAGCAGCAGCGAGACCTTGCTACTTCGATGCTAAACCAAGTAGACGGCCTCGAATGCGTGGCACCTATGGGGGCTATGTACTGCTTTGTTAAGGTGGATGCTCAGAAGTTTAATATCACCAGTGATGAACAAATGATCATGGACTTATTGCGCAGCGAAAAAGTACTGCTTGTGCATGGCAACGCCTTTAATTTAATCCATGGCTGTTATTTCCGTTTAGTCTTCTTACCCCACGTTGATGTGCTGCGCCCTGCCATCGAGCGTATCGCCAATTTCTTTAAACACTATCGTCAGGCAGACCCTTTATTATGAGTACCCCACAAAAAAGCCATTTTTTCGCCCATTTAGCCCGCATGAAACTCATTAACCGCTGGCCGTTGATGCGTAACGTGCGTACTGAAAATGTGCAAGAGCACAGCTTACAAGTGGCCATGGTGGCGCATTCGTTAGCGTTAATCCGCAACAAGTATTTTAATGGCAGTGTTAACCCATACAAAATTGCCACTCAAGCAATGTTTCACGATGTATCGGAGGTTCTTACGGGCGACTTACCTACCCCGGTAAAGTATTACAATCCGGCCATTCAAACTGAATACAAGAAGATTGAAAAAATTGCTGAGCAAAAATTGATTGATATGGCACCTGCAGACTTTAAAGAAGATTATGCAGCGCTTATTCAGCATGAGGGTCAAGACGAAAGCGAAGCATTCATCATTAAAGCCGCCGATGTAATCTGTGCGTATCTAAAAACACTAGAAGAACTTTCAGCCGGTAACCAAGAATTTGTATTGGCTAAAAAACGCTTAGACAAAATTCTAAAAGATTACCACTCAGAAGAGGTGGACTATTTTATGCGAGCTTATGTGCCAAGCTTTAGTTTGAGTTTGGATGAAATCACCCAAAAAGAGCATGAGTTGTAAACCAAGAATGGCCATATAAGCGACGCGTTAGCTAAACGTCGCTCAATAAGTGAATCAAACCTGAAAAAACAAATAACAGAGGCCGAAAACCAATTAACTGAATACCCTAACAAACATTGGCGATTAATATGTTTGGTCACTTTAAAAAATGGACAGTATGTATGCGTCGTCTCTGTAAAATATTGATTAAAACCGTAACCCACTTATTTGCCGCCAGCATTGTTATTACCTATTCCTCGCTCGCCTATTCGACACAATTTAACGTACTGCTATTTACTAAAACAGCTGGCTGGCATCACAAATCGATTAATGGGGCGGTTCAAGCCATAGAGCAATTAGGAGAAAAGCATCACTTTGGGGTTGATTGGCAAAAAGATGCAAGCTTAATTCATGATGAAAATCTTCAGAAATACGATGCGATCGTTTTTCTTCTCACCACCGGTGACATTTTAAATACCCAACAAGAAGCAGCACTACAACGGTTCATTGCATCAGGAAAGGGGTTTGTGGGGATCCACAGTGCCACTGATACCGAAAAAGATTGGCCTTGGTACACTAAACTTGTGGGCCACGTATTTAAGATCCATCCAGAAATTCAAAGTGCCCAACTTAACGTCGAAACAAGAAACTTTCCCGGGCTCGAATATTTTCCGAACTCGGTGTTGTGGACGGATGAATGGTACGAGTTTGGCCCCGCAACAGTTAATGATTTAACGTACTTACTTACGGTGGATGAGAGAACATTTAATCCCGAAGCTAAGTGGGGAGATAACATTGGCAAGGGTATGGGCACACTTCATCCTATTGCCTGGTACCACGAGTATGCTGGTGGACGTGCTTTTTATACCGCCTTGGGGCACAAACCCATTACCTATCAAGATAATGCGTTTTTACAGCACATATATGGTGGGTTATATTGGGCAGCGACCGGTAAAGGAATAAGTGTTACTCCATAATTGATAAGGTGAACAGCTAGATGCAGCGAAAGGCGCAACACACTACCCAAAAAGTAACGCAAGAAATAACGCAACTAAACACGATGTGGTCAGCCCGCCATTTTTCGCAGCATGTTCTACGCGACGGTGATCACCGTTCACCTTTTCAACGCGACAAAGCCCGAATTCTTCACTCCGCCGCATTTAGGCGTCTTCAAGCAAAAACACAGGTATTGGGTGTAGGCATGAGCGATTTTTACCGTACTCGCCTCACTCATTCGTTAGAAGCGTCACAAATTGGCCAAGGAATAGCAGCGCAACTTCGCCAGAAACACCCTCAGTTAACCGAAACCTTAGGGTTAAACGATACGTTGATTGAAGCGCTGTGCTTGGCGCATGACATCGGACATCCTCCTTTTGGTCACGGGGGTGAAGTTGCTTTGCATTACATGATGCGCGACCACGGCGGTTTTGAAGGCAATGGCCAAACATTTCGGATAGTGACACAACTTGAACCCTACACGCCTGAAAATGGGATGAACCTAAGTCGGCGAACACTGCTTGGGCTGGTTAAGTACCCTAATTTTATTCCCGCGTTGGCTAATATTACACCTTCAGACACTGAGAGAGCACGGTCACATCGTAATGTAAAAGCAGCAGACTGGGTGCCACCCAAGGGATTATACGAGTGTGATAAAAGTATGTTCGATTGGTTGGTGGCGCCGCTTTCACAAGAGGATCAGTCGTTGTTCGGCCAGATACTCAGCAGCCCATCTGAACAGAGACATCATAAAACCAAATATAAATCCTTCGATTGCTCAATTATGGAGCTCGCCGATGATATCGCTTATGGCATTCATGATTTAGAAGATGCCATAGTCATGGGTATTGTTAATTTACAGCAATTTGAAGCCCAGATCGTAGAGCCAATTGAGGCATTAAGTGACACTTGGTTGGCGGGACATATTTCAATGCTAGCCAAAAAACTGTTCAGCCAACACCACCATGAACGTAAAGACGCTATCGGTGCATTGGTCAATAGTTTCATCACGCACATTGATATCACCCTCACCGACCCTGCCTATCAAAATGACCTGTTAAAGTACAACGCAGTTTTTTTAACTGAATACGAGCAAGCTTTGGCTATTTTTAAACAATTCGTGTTCAGGCAAGTGATACGTAAACCTGAGATACAGATGCTTGAATATAAGGGTCAACAAGTGGTGATGGGTTTATTTGAAGCGTTCGCCTCAGATCCCGAACGATTGCTACCGGAGAACACACGTCAGCGCTGGTTGAAAGCACAAAGTCGCGATAACGGCATGCGCATAATCAGCGATTATATAGCCGGTATGACAGATGAATTTGCCTCTCGACTCTATGCCAACTTGTTTATTCCTAAGAGCGGGGCGAGTGCGGATAGTATTGGAATTTAACACCTAGATAAAAACAATTGAAATTTTTGGTCTTAATTCATTGTCTTAAGTAGTAATCAGTATGGTTTATGTTGAATTAAGGCCGATATGTTAATCAAAACCCCGAAAGCAAGTGTTATCCGTGAAAACCAGATAACAGACGAAAGCGTATACAACCAAAGACGCGACATTATTAAATCTATGGGCTTTATGGGCGCTTCAGCGCTGCTTACCAGCACACCCGCTCGTGCGAGCTTTTTCGGTGGTGACGATGCTGAAACGTTCAAAACTGAAAAACTTAGCTTTTCGGCCTCCCCTAAAAAAACCAGTACCGCGTTAACGCCTGAAGAAAAAATCATTTCTCACAATAATTTTTACGAATTTGGTACCAGTAAGTCTGACCCCGTAGAAAATGCGCAGCAGTTTAAGGTTAATCCTTGGCGCTTGAGTATTGAAGGGTTGGCCGAAACGCCCTTTACGTTAGATTATGATGATTTATTTAAGCGTTTTCCGTTAGAAGAACGGATATACCGTTTACGCTGCGTAGAAGCATGGTCAATGGTCGTGCCTTGGGTTGGTTTCTCTCTGGCTTCTTTGATAAAAAAGGCCAAACCCTTGAGCTCAGCAAAATACGTCGCATTTGAGACCTTATACGATCCTAAACAAATGCCTGGCCAAAGGAGTCGTTTTACTGGAGGAGGAATAGACTACCCCTATATTGAGGGTTTACGGATAGACGAAGCGATGCACCCCCTCACCATACTCTCGGTAGGTCTTTACGGCAAAACACTGCCAGCCCAAAATGGCGCGCCAATTAGATTAGTCGTACCATGGAAATACGGCTTCAAAAGTATTAAATCTATTACCCGGATCCGTCTAACGGATAAGCGCCCGCCTACAAGCTGGAACCGGTTAGCAGCTAACGAGTACGGCTTTTACGCAAATGTTAACCCTAATGTTGATCATCCCCGTTGGAGCCAAGCCAGCGAGAGACGCATTAGCGGTGCTGGTCTATTCTCCAGAAATAGAATTGATACTAAGATGTTTAATGGCTACGAAGAAGTCGCTGCTTTATATCAAGGCATGGATCTAAGAAAGCATTTTTAATGGCGCAACTACATTTTTTTAAACTTAAACCTGCACACCTGCCCTGGTTAAAGTTGATTATTCATTCGAGCGCGCTCGTTCCATTATTATTAACCTTTTTTCATGCCTTTAATGATGAATTAGGGGCGGATCCTGTCAGCGCATTACTGCATTTTACTGGCTTAGGTGCATTTAAATTACTGCTGCTTTCATTGCTAGTGACCCCTTTAGCGCGTTTTTTAAAACAAGGTCCATTAATGCATGTTCGTAGACTTCTCGGGTTATACAGCTTCACCTATGCGCTAGCCCATATCGCTAGTTACGTGTTGTTCGACTTACAACTTGACTGGCCCCTACTGGTAAGTGAAATAGTGAAGCGCCCATACATCACCCTAGGCTTTGCTGGTTGGCTTATTCTGCTAGCGTTAGCACTCACATCCACTAAAAAAGCACAGCGAAGATTAGGTAAACACTGGCAAGGTCTGCATAACTGGGTGTATTTAGCAGCGATTCTAGTATCGATACATTTTTTATGGTCCGTTAAGTCAGCCATATTAGAGCCTACAATTTATATGGTATTGACCGCTTTTTTACTGGCCTACAGACAAGATAAGCTTAAGCGGTGGTTTAGAAAGCGAATAAAAAGCAACCAAATTAGAAAGAAATAACTTGCATGTATTTTTATACAGTACTATTGTTACCTCAACCACTGTATAAACAAACAGGTATAAACACATGGCGAGCGTACACGCAATATCAGTCTCTAAATCCAGTCACTTCGATAGCGTTTCGGTTTTCAACCAGCAACGGTTACAAGCCATACACAATAGTGCAGATAAGGCGAAGTGGTCTTATCTTATTGCAGATAAAATTGCATTCAAGCAAGCGGATGAGCATTGCATTAAACTCAACATGCCTAGCCCTGAGCAATTAGTCATGTGGCTAGAAAAATTAATTACTTGCGGCCAATGTGCCAATATATTCGTTGAGCATGTAGTGCTAGATGAGATGAGTCAGGCTCGCCTTAGCCAGCTTTGTGTTCTACACAATGTTAATCTAGTAAACGTCATGACCCATGCCCACGGCGACGTTGTAAGAGGACCTTGGCTGAATAGCTGAGCTCGTTTGTTGTTTCGTGTAACTGGGTAACGATTGGAGCAAGATAATCATGCAAGCCGATACACCTATAGTGATTCGCTTGCGCTGGCTAGAATTTTTATAAGTTAAGGTCATGCGCTATTTTTAGTCTCTAACCGTGTATGATCAGCTCATATTGAAAATAACGCGTTAGAGGGATCAGCTCACTAGAGGCTGATAATTTAGATTAATGAATTTACACCTGTGTTTTTGTCATAGCGGTCTTCGCTATGAGCAGTGCTGCGAACCTTACCTACAAGGTTTGAGCTCTCCTGATACACCTGAACAACTCATGCGTTCGCGTTACAGTGCATACGCAACCAGCAACTACCAATACGTATTAGATACTTACACTGTCAATCAGCGTGAATCGTTGACACTTGAAGACCTGCAGCGAGGCGGAAATGAAACGCAGTGGTTACGACTTGATGTGCTGAACACGCAGACCCGTAAAGATGATCTCAGCGGGCAAGTTGAATTTGTCGCCTACTATCAAGTAAACGATACGAAATATAAATTGCACGAACGCTCGACTTTCTATCGGGAAAACAATCTGTGGCGCTACGACAATGGTACCTTGTTCGAAGATGGTGGTTTATATAAGCCACAACGCAACGATCTATGTTTGTGTGGCAGTGGTAAGAAATATAAAAAGTGTTGCCTTTAACACACCTAATATCAATGCCAATAAATAATGGTCCAGTGGTTAATTATTTACTGGCAGTGGTATACGAACAGCGTACAAAAGTGTGCTCCATAATCAGAGCACTCTTGGCATTGAGTCTCTAATCATGACGGGCCAATCACTAAAATGCTTATCTATTTGATTTCTTACACCACAATTCTTTGCTCGTTTGACCGGCGAGCCACACTCCAGGAATAAAAATAAGTAAAAGGCACCTAAAGCAGACTCGAGCAGCAAAACGAGAATTCTTACAGAGGTTATTTACACGGTATAGCGGGATTACTTATCGTTATCTTTGAGCCACTCATTTAAGAGCTTTATTTGCCCACACTTGTAGGCTGCATAGGTTATGCGTAACGCATTGGATAACAGCTCACTATCAGACCATCCAGTCTTAGCAGATAATTCTTTATAGCTTTCCATGCCTTGGGGGGAAACATAGCCGCGAACTTGCTGTTTTCCCTGTTCTTTCTGTCTTTCTCTGAATCTGCGTTGCTTTTCTGCGTTGGCAACCATTTTAGGGTTTTTCATTTGGGTGTCATTTTTCACTATTAAAAGGAGGATAATTTCGTGGTTATCATCCTTTACTATGACAAAGATGTAAAATAATTCACTGTTCAGAGTTGTTTAGCGTACAACTGTTCGCTAAATTACGTCCTTTCAAATATTAAACTCGGAATACTATGACAATCAACCAAGACAGTTTTACAAAAGAAGAATTATTGGCCTGTAGTCGAGGTGAGTTATTTGGCCCAGGCAATAGCCAACTACCCGCCCCTAACATGTTAATGATGGATCGTATCGTCAAAATATCTGAAGAAGACGGAGAGCACGGAAAAGGGGTCATTATTGCTGAATTAGATATTACGCCAGATCTATGGTTCTTTGACTGTCACTTCCCTGGCGATCCTGTTATGCCTGGATGTCTAGGCTTGGACGCTATGTGGCAATTAGTTGGTTTCTTTTTAGGTTGGTGCGGCGGACCGGGCAAAGGCCGTGCGCTAGGTGTGGGTGAAGTAAAGTTCTCTGGTCAAATTCTGCCAACCGCTAAGAAAGTAACCTATAAAATCGATATGAAGCGTGTCATTAAACGCAAATTATTTATGGGTATCGGTGATGGTGAAGTGTCTGTAGATGGACGCGTTATCTATCAAGCGAAAGATCTAAAAGTAGGTTTGTTCCAAGATACCAGCAATTTCTAATCTCATTCTGGTGAACTAATCCTGTGCCTCTAAATTGCGCGTTTATATAACGCGCTTTTTTATTGCCTCGTTAAAATGATAAAGCCCCGTTAGGGGCTAAAATTAACTAGAGTTTAAGGCCAAAGCTTCGGTCTCCCATCGCTTCGCGCCACCCTCCTAACCATTCTGAACGAGCTTCTGAAGCTTGAAATGGACATATTTCTTTAGATTTGCCGGATATACCAGCGTGGTACCCTTTTGAATGCGCTCTGGAAAGTTTGTCTCTCTTTTGTCTCTTCATTTAATCGAGTTTCCTTTTTACGTAGCTATCTAAAATCGTGCTTTAAATAAGCACGTGTATAGAGATAGTTGAACTGCCTTTTTGGTTCAATAATGTTTGTTGATCTTAATACCTATTAATAGGTAACCAATTGAATTTTATTGAATATTTTCATTAAACCTATTTAGAATAGCAAAGGTACTGCTTATGATTTTTTGTAATAGTAATGTCATATAGGCATAAAAAAGCCCGCTAGATGCGGGCTTCACAGAGGTGTATTTTTCTCTACGCTTTAAAACGTCTGCGGATTGCCACAACCATTAAACCGAAAAGTGATAGCACACCAAAACCTGCACCTTTACGGTCTGAATCATTACCGTCACTAGGGTCTTCTCCTGGCTCAGTCACATCACAATCTTCAACGGTCCCACCCATTATTGGCTCAAGGCGAACACTGATGACTTTATCAACTATAACTTCGTCACCATTGCTGTCTAGTAATGTCTCCCCCAAAATATTTTTGGAAGGTACACGCGTTAAAGCTGATGCTGTCACCACACCATTATCATTAATGCCCGTTGCATTCACCAAAGTGTATGGTGAGTTACATTGAATTAAATCGTTCATGTTAACGAACTCTGATGTATTCGTATCATAACGAAATGCGTTGCTTCTACGTGCTGATACCCCCGTTTCCACCTCACCTCGACCCACAACAATACCTGAGTTATTAATTGCGGTAGCAAAGCTTGAGGAGCCTAAGAAGAAGTCTTCTGGAAAAATGGTTTCATCGGTGTTGATATCATGCACAAAAAATTTACTGCGTGATATACCATTCACTTGCTTAACACCGGAGCCAACCACTAAACCATTATTGTTGATGTCTGTGGCCGTGCTTGAGGTAAAATCTTCATCATCCGTAATACCTTTAACGGTATCGCCTTCAAAAACCGCGGCAAATGTTCGTATAAAACCGCTGTCCCTATACTCATCCTGGGATTCACCGACTGCTACTCCATTGTCGTTAATAGCCAAAGCCTTACTTTCATAACTATTAGTGTCATCTTCCTCTGGGGTATACAACAAACCAAGCTCTTTGGTGCTGATGATTTGACCTTGATTATCTAACTGCCAAATAGTAGCGCGGCGCTGAAAGCTGAACTCTAGAGCTTTCTCACCATTTGTTGAGGTAGCTAGGTTGATACGCCTTAGGCACACTTCAACCGGCTCATCAGCACGTATGTCATCATCGTTGCAGTTGTCCACAGACGTTTGCAAAGAGGTCGAATTTAACAACGAAGTGCTATAACCTGCGACTTGGTTATTGTTATTTACATCATAAGCAACACTCAACCCCCCAGCGGTATCGTCAATTGGCGGTAGTTCAACAGTGGTGTTGTTTACTGTGGCATATGCTCTGGTATAGAAATCATTAACAACATAAGTTAACTCGGTGCCATCTTCTAATGTGTAATCAAGGGGGTAAAAAACATCAAAACTACTGCCGACTGTTGTGCCTACATCATTTAAACCACGCACCGTTATATCATTACTGAAGGTATATTCGTTGCTATCTGTATCTAGGACATCAAAGCCAGGAATAAACATATCACTACCATCAGATTCTAGATAAGCATGTCGACTAGCAATTTGTTGCGTCGTCAACCCTTCACGGTTATCGGTAATTAAGGCATATAAAAGTATGTAATCTGCGTCGTTATAGTTACCCACTTTAGCCGCTTCGATATCGGTTAGGTTATCAATCAGCAATTGAGAGTCAAAATCAATCAACGTTTCATCAATCAGCGGATTATAAGGTGTAGAAACATTGACAGCGATTTGCCCGCTGGCGTTTATATCCGTTGGAAAGACATTCACACCTTTATCATTCGCTTCTAGCTCAACCACTGTATATTGAGCAGCGTTTGCCATGGACATCGTCAATGCAGAAAGTGTGAATACTGCCAGTCTTGTTTTATTCATTTAAAATCCTGATTTCTTTTATATTTAGTTTTATTCAGTTAATGCTTCAAGTTCGTCCCATCTAGCGTATGCCTCACTGAGGCTACTTTCAGCATCAGCAAGTTGTGCCAATGTTTTAGATGTAGAATCGTTATCTTGCTTGAAAAAATCTCCATCGCTAATGAGCGACTGTAACTGCGTTATCTCTCGCTCTAGTTTATCGATAGAAACCGGTAATTTTTCGAGTTCTAATTGCTGCTTATACGATAGCTTTTTACTAGGAACGGTTTTCGGCTTGGTTTTAGGACTCTCACTTTGCTTAGAAGTTTCAGCCTTATTTCCTTTTTTAGCGACCGCATTGGCGGCATACCATTGATAAATATCGGCATAACCACCAACAAACTCTTTGATCTTGCCCTCACCTTCGAAAAACAAACTAGAGGTCACTACATTGTCAACGAACTCTCTATCGTGGCTCACCAAAATAAGCGTGCCTTTGTAGTTGCCTAAGATGTCTTCAAGTAACTCCAGTGTTTCCACGTCCAAGTCATTGGTGGGTTCATCGAGTATCAATAGATTGTTCGGCTTTAACATGAGCTTAGCGAGTAACAAGCGGTTTTTTTCTCCCCCAGATAAAGAACTGACGGGTACATTAACTCTTTCAGGTGTAAACAAGTAATCTTGCAAATAGCTAATAACATGCTTGCTGTTACCGTTTATATCAACTTCACGCTTACCATCAGCAATGGCATCAATCACTTTTAGTGATACGTCTAGCTGTGAACGATGCTGATCGAAATAAGCCAAATCTATTTTAGTGCCACAGCGGACTGTGCCTGACGAAGGTTTTAGTTGCTCAAGCAGCAATTTTATAAGCGTACTTTTACCACAACCATTGGGGCCAATAAGTGCAATTTTGTCACCACGAAACACGGTAAAATCTAGATGGTCGACAATATTCTTATCCTCAATTTTATAACTGAGGTTCTCTGCTTCGAATATAATTTTGCCTGAATTTTGCCCTTGCCCTAAGGTAACAACCGCTCTGCCTTGAACATCCCGCCTCTCGCTACGCTCATTGCGCAGAGCCTTCAGTGCACGAACGCGCCCTTCATTGCGAGTACGGCGCGCTTTCACACCTTGGCGGATCCATGCTTCTTCTTGGCTTAACTTCTTATCGAATAATGCATTCTGGGTTTCTTCGACTTCCAAATCGTGGGCTTTTTTATCTAAGTATTCTTGATAATTACCTGGATAACTGACCAACTGACCACGGTCTAAATCAACAATACGGGTGGCAACATTGCGAATAAACGCTCTGTCATGGCTGACAAACACAACCGCACCTTGGTAATCCAGTACGGTGTTCTCTAACCACTTGATCATACTAATATCAAGGTGGTTGGTTGGTTCATCCAATAATAAAATGTCGGGTTGATTCGCTAAGGCACGAGCAAGTGCAGCCTTACGACGCCAGCCACCAGATAATGAAGATAACTGCTGATCAGGGTCTAGCTTTAACTGGGTTAACACCTGCATGATTTTTTGTTCAAACTGCCAGGCGTTGTGATGGTCTAATTGCTGCTGAAGCTTTTCCAACTTGTCCATTTGCGCTTCACTGTAATCTGTTGCAATAACATGCGTCTGGTGGAAGTAGGCTTTAAGTAGCTCCCCTACCTCAGCCATGCCTTCAGCGACATAATCAAATAAGCTGCACTCTACACTTTGCGGTGGATCTTGCGGTAGACGCGAAATTTTAACTTGGTTGCCAACTAAGCGCTGGCCATCATCAAGTTTTAGCTCACCGGCAATAATTTTAAGCAAAGTAGACTTACCGCAACCATTACGGCCTACTAAACAGACTCTTTCACCAGGTTGAATGACAAGTTCGACACCACTTAATAAAGGTGGGTGACCGAAGATAATACTGGCATTTTTAAGTTGTAATAAACTCAAGACAAAAACTCTCTTAATTGTTGTTCGTCGAAAGGCCAACCGAGCTCTTGCTCTGAATCTTGGCGTTTCAGTACTGGGATCCGTGCGCCATATAAATGGTACAGCTCGGTAGATTCTCTGACGTCAAGTTTGACGCAATCTACATCTGGCGCAGCTCGATTTAATATCAATTGTGCGTCATCACACAGGCAACAATTCTTGCCTGTGTAAAAATATATATCAGGCCTACGCATTAAGTGTTAATACCCAGCAGCCATGAATTTTAGGGTTACGCTTAAAATCTTCCGGCAGTGTTTTTTGGGTTATATCTTGAATCGTTAAGCCTAATTGACTTACGCCCTCTTCATCTAACTTGAACTGGCGCAGGTTATTTGAAAACATAATCTCTCCACCTGGGCGCAAGCATTTAACCGCGTTACGTAAAAGCGTGACGTGGTCACGTTGTACATCCCACGTCGTATCCATACGCTTTGAGTTAGAAAACGACGGTGGATCTATAAAGATAAAATCATATTGATTGTTGTGGCGCTCAAGCCAGGTTAAACAGTCAGCTTGAATAAATTCATAAGGGCCTTTTAGCTTATTTAAAGCAAAGTTTTCTTTCGCCCAATCCACATAGGTATTTGACATATCTACCGTGGTAACTGACTTTGCCTTACCCAACGCTGCATGCACGGAAACGCTGCCTGTGTAGGCAAACAAATTTAGAACGTCCTTGTCTTTAACCCGTTGCTGCACAAGTTGACGTGTTACTCGGTGATCTAAAAACAAACCGGTATCAAGGTAATCGGTCAGATTCAGCTTGAATTTGGCACCATTTTCAAACACTTCCAGCATTTTTTGTTTTTGCGATACCTTTTCGTACTGACTCTTACCTTTTTGCTGCGCTCTTACCTTCATGACAATTTGTTCAGCTGGTACATCAACGACTTGCGGCAATGCCACAATCACTTCATGCAACCGGCGTTTCGCCTTGGCTTCAGGTACGTTTTTTGGTGCAGCATACTCTTGTACGACCAACCAATCACCATAGCGGTCAATAGCGACGTTGTATTCTGGCAAATCAGCATCATAAATACGGTAACAATTTGTATTCTCACTTTTGAGCCATTTGCTCAAACGTTTGATGTTCTTATTCAAACGATTCGCGAAATCATTATTACTCAGACTCGTTTCACGGGTAATACAGTTTTTTTCATCCAAAGCGAAATTGACTAACTGACATTCAAGTTTGCCATTCATTAACTTGTATTCTTTGTGAGCAAACATCTTCATGCTGCGTAACAAATCTCGATTAGACGTTAATAGAGATAAGTTCCAACCTTTAAAATGCTCTTTAAGACTTGTTCCCCACGCCTGAAATAACGGTAACAGTGCTGTTATTTCGCTCAAGCGCTCGCCATAAGGAGGGTTACTCACAATGTAACCCGTGGTGTGTCCTTTAGGTGGAATAACTTTGCAGGCATCTATGGTGTTAAATTTTATCCCAGAGAAAACCCCTGCTGCATCCGCATTTTCTTTCGCTATCGACACAACACCATGGTCAATGTCACTGGCGTTAATCACACAGTTAGGGGTAATAATTTGAGCGTTTGCGTCGTCTAATAATGACTGCCACAACGTCGCATCATGCTGTAACCAACGGGTAAAACCCCATCGTTCACGCTTAAGTGCAGGGGCAATATTGGCTGCCATTAACGCCGCTTCAATAGCAATAGTGCCCGCACCGCACATAGGGTCAACTAATGGCGCTTGCTGATCATTGGCCCATCCGCTGCGAACCAACATAGCGCACGCGATATGCTCTTTAACAGGAGCCAAACCAGTTTTGGTACGGTAATGGCGTTGGTGTAAACTTGAACCTGACAAGTCTAAATACACAGTCAACTTGTCGCTCCACATACGCCCTTGAATACGAATATCGGGCTCTATTTTGCTCACTGAGGGCCGCGACTCAAATAATTCATTAAATTGGTCTACCACCGCATCTTTAATTTTCAACGCCCCGAACTGGCTATTGTTAATGCAATGACTCGCGCCGACGAAATCAACGACAAATGTACTATTCACGCTGAAGTGCGATGTCCAGTTTACGCTGCTAGTAATTTGATATACATCATCCGCGCTATCTACATGGCCATCGGCTAATTTCAACATCACCCTGTTCGCAAGGCGTGACCACAAGCAAATTTTATATGCTTGTTCGATCTCACCGGTGAACAGCACTTGGCCAGGTTTGGTTTTTACAGACAGTTGTGGACACAACTTCGTTATTTCTTGGGCAAGCAGCTCATCGAGCCCTTTGGACGTGGTGACTAAAAATTCAAACATATACCAACTCAGTTAATTCTTCGGGCGCGATTATACGGCAAATAAATGCATGTCGCATGGCTAAATACGTAAAAATCAATTTGTTCTTGAAGAGATGAAACAGAAGCGTTGTGAGGGATTTACAGTGATATGAGGCTAAGCGCGTTTGTATACAGGAATATCCACTAAGCACGGGATAAGACGGTCATTCATTACCTTAATCATTTCAAACTTAGAGAACTTTTTGCTGCTATTTACTGCAAATTCGTTTGATATCAACATACACGTGGCACAGGCACCATCTTGCTCAATCACAATGACTTGGCCTAACTCAGGGTATGCAGTATCAGTAGGCTCAAGCAAGGCCAATTGATAATGTACACCACTGGTGCTTTGTGTTTTATACAACCAGCTTTTCATCCCTATTGGTTTATGAAACTTAAGGGCTGCAGTCGCATTCAATAGTATTTGAACCAACTCACCGTCTGATAACTCGAGTCCACTATTGTCTAGGCTTTCAGCTAGTGCCACGTAATGCTCAGTGTCTTCTAAACTGAACAATTGTTTATCGCTGGGAAGATTGACTAAGTTTTTTAATGCAAAGGGCGCAACAAAGGTCAGTGTGTCACCTAAGTCAAGACGCAATTCATTTTCATGTGTATACCAAAACCAATTCGTGTTCGGAAGTAACATGATCCCCTAGCCTATTATTATTAAATCCTAATAAGAAACTAGCATAAATGACTTAGAAATCATGCACTTTCGTCATATCTATTTGTGATAAAGAAAGGCGATCACACCTTGATCATTATAACGAGTCCACGATCTCTTTTATTAATTTTGGCCCCTGGTAGATCAGCGCAGAATACACTTGAATTAAAGGTGATCCCGCTTCGATCCGCGCCTTGGCTGCATGTGGTGAATCAATTCCCCCAACGCCTATCACAGGCACGTTACCAGCGAGCTTAGCGCATAATGAGCTAACGATCCGCTGACTTTTGTCAGTAAGTACTGACCCACTTAGACCGCCAGCTTCCTCGGCGTGTTCTTGACCCTTTACCCTATCTCGATCGAGCGTGGTGTTCGTTGCGATCACGCCATCGATCCCGACGGTTAAAAATGAATCAACCATAGAATCTAATTCAGAACCCTCTAGATCGGGAGCGATCTTAATAAGAATAGGCACACGCTTATTGTGTTTTACTTCTAGCTTGGCCTGCTCTTCTTTTAAACCTTCCAATAATTGGGTTAAAGCGTCCCCGTATTGCAAGTTTCGTAAGCCTGGTGTGTTCGGAGATGAGATGTTAACGGTGACGTAACTCGCATGGGCGTACACTTTGCGTAAGCAGATCAAATAATCATTTAGCGCTTCATCTTCAGGCGTGGTTTTGTTTTTGCCTATATTGATCCCAAGGACACCCTTGTATTTAGCTTTCTTCACTTGCTCAACTAAATAATCAACCCCTTTGTTGTTAAAGCCCATACGATTAATGATCGCCTGTCCCGCTGGCAATCTAAACATTCTTGGCTTGTCATTACCTGCTTGCGCCTTTGGCGTGACCGTTCCTACTTCTATAAAACCAAATCCCATTGCGGCAAATGCATCAATGCACTCTGCGTTTTTATCTAGCCCTGCAGCTAAACCAACTGGGTTCTTGAACGTTATGCCAAGAAATTCCACAGGCTTGTCAGCAATATGTTGTTTGTAAGCCACGTTCAAAAAATTATGTTGAGTCCGCTTGAGCCAGTTGATCGTGAAATCATGGCTCCACTCAGCGTCTTGGGTGAAAAGAAATTTCTGTAAAATGGCATACATGGTGTGTGTTTTCCTTAGACAAAAAAAAGCCCCGGTTATCACCAGGGCATTATAGACCGTACGTTTAATATTAAGCGTTAGCGTTAATGCTAAGCAACATTAATTCACGTAATGCGACCGAAAATTTCGCAAATTCATGAGTACTACTGGTTTTGAATTCCGACATCATACTATACCAGCGCTCTAATAGAGCCTGATTATGTTCCATCCATGTACCTAAAATAATTTCTGCATCATCACATTCAAGTGCACCATTTAGCAAAACTGTTGCCAACGCACGTTGTTGCCAGTCAAGTTCTTCACGATAAGATGCTCTAGCCAATGCTTGCCAATGATTCGACACTGTTTGATGGTTTATCTGTTCCAAGAACCAATGCAATTCTAAACGCGAACCTAATTTGAAATATAAATTGGCCACCAATTTAATACTGCGACCTTCTGCTTTAGCAATTTGTGCCAAATCTAAACATGGGAACAAATTACTTAAGCTTGATACTTTGTAAGCGATATCTTTAGGTACACCTTCCTTGGTCAATCGTGTACAGTTTTCTTCAAGTTCACTGTATTCGTCTTCAACCAAATAGTCTTTTAGATTTTTAAACAAGTCAGCAAACGTCGACTTGTAACTGTCGATGGCATCTTGAATACTCATGGATTTCACGCCGTGGCGTAAATACCAACGAGATGCTCTGCGCAAAGTACGGCGCATACTTTCAAGCATCGACAGCTGAGTATTGGCACTAATTTTGTTATCTAACGCTTCCACGTCTTCCCATAACGATTCCATGCCAAAGATGCCTTTAACAACACAATAGGCATTGGCAATTTCATCTATCGTGGCGCCCGTTTCTTCTTGCATACGAAAAACGAAATTCATTCCCATGTCATTGATCAAGTTATTGGTCAACTTGGTGGCGATAATTTCTCTACGCAATGGATGTTGTTCCATTTGAGCCGCATAACGTTTTTGCAAGACTTCAGGAAAGGCGCCTATCAACAATTTTTGATGATAAGGGTTCTCAGTGATCTCAGGTATGTTGAATCGTTCTTTCAACATCATTTTTCCATAGGCAATCAATACTGAAAGCTCAGGACGGGTCAAACCTTGAGACGCGGCTAAGCGATCGGATATTTCATCATCAGTGGGAATGAATTCAATCTCACGATTTAGATTGCCTTCTTTTTCTAAGTTATGGATAAAGCGAAGTTGCTCTTTTAACTGACTACCGCCGCTTAATTGAGTAATGGAAATAGACTCAGTTTGACGATAGCAATCTTGGATCACCAATTCGCCCACATCGTCCGTCATTTCAAACAACAAGTTATTGCGTTGTTTCAGGGTTAGGTCCCCTGCACTAACCAGAGCATTGAGTAAGATCTTGATATTAACTTCGTTATCAGAACAATCTACACCGCCTACATTGTCAATGAAGTCAGTATTAACGCGACCACCGTTGCGGGCAAATTCGATTCGCCCAAGTTGGGTCAAACCAAGATTACCGCCTTCCCCTATGATTTTCGCTCTCACCTGAGCGCCGTTAACGCGGGTATCATCATTGGCTCTATCGCCAACTTGTGAGTGACTCTCTTTACTGCTTTTTACGTATGTACCAATGCCGCCGTTCCACAGCAAGTCGACTTCCATCTGCAATACGTTATGAATAAGCTCGTTAGGGGTCATGGTTTGTTGTTTGGTCCCTAACCATTTTTTCATTTCAGCTGTTAGCTTGATAGATTTAGATGCGCGGCTAAATACATCGCCACCTGTCGAGATCAGCGACTTATCATAATCATCCCATCCCAAGGATGGGTTTTCGAACAAACGCTTACGCTCTGCATAACTGGTTTTAATATCAGGGTCGGGGTCAAAGAAGATGTGTAAATGGTTGAATGCACATATTAATTTAGTGTGCTCTGACAACAACATGCCATTACCAAATACATCACCCGCCATATCACCAACGGCGACACAGGTGAAATCTGTGGTTTGACAATCAATATCCATTTCTCGGAAATGACGTTTAACAGACTCCCATCCACCGCGCGCGGTGATGCCCATTTTCTTATGGTCGTAGCCAATACTGCCACCGGATGCAAACGCATCACCCAACCAAAAATTAAATTCTTCTGAGATCCCGTTGGCAATATCTGAGAATGTCGCGGTCCCTTTATCTGCAGCAACAACCAAATAGGCATCGTCTTCATCTAAGCGCACAACTTCTTTAGGATGAACAATATTACCATCGACGATGTTATCGGTTATATCTAACAAGCTACGGATGAAAATTTTGTAACAGGCTTGGCCTTCTTTTTGAAACGCTTCGCGACCTTGATTTAGCGGCAGATTTTTACATACAAAACCCCCTTTAGCGCCCACAGGAACAATCACGGTATTTTTAACTTGCTGCGCTTTAACTAAACCTAATATTTCAGTACGGAAATCTTCTTGTCTATCAGACCAACGCAACCCACCACGCGCGACTTTTCCGCCACGAAGGTGTACACCTTCTATACGCGGTGAATATACAAATATCTCAAATTTCGGACGAGGTAGCGGCATATCAGGGATGAGCTCAGGCAACATTTTAAATGAGGCGTAAGATTTTTCATTGCCTTGGTCATCACTTTGATAAAAGTTGGTGCGTGTTGTGGCCAAGATCAAATCCAAGTAACGACGAATAATACGATCATCATCCAGATTCGAAACATTATCTAAGTGCTTTTTCACCTCGTTCAATAAAGTTTCTTCGCGTTTATTAGAACGACGCACTTTGGGGTTATAACGTTGGTTAAACAAAGACACCAAAATTTTGGCAATATCTGGGTAATGAGCCAAGGTGTTAGCGATATAGTCTTTACTAAATGAACTGCCAATTTGACGCATGTATTTGGCATACGCACGCAGAATAGTCACGTTTCTACCAGGCAAGCCAGCCCCTAACACTAAACGGTTAAACGCGTCATCTTCTAATTCATTCGACCAAACCTTAGCAAAGGCATTTTGGAAAAGTGTTTGAGCACGCTCTAAGTCCATGCGATTACTGGTACTGTGCAACATGGAAAATTCCATGATCCAGTTTACTTCCCCGTCACTGGATTTCACCCGATAAGGACTTTCATCAATTACTCGCAGACCAAAGTTTTCCAGCATGGGTAATACAGCGGATAAATGTATTGGTTCATTCTTGTGAAATAGCTTTAACTTGACGACTTCGCTGTCGTTTGTCTCTTCTTGTGGACGATAGAACAACATGTCCAAAGTGTGCTCAGCACTGAGTAACTCGATTTTTTCTAAATCAACTAACGCGGCACTAGGAACATTATGCTCTTTGTAACTTGGGGGAAACGCATCGTCGTACTTTTGTTCAAGCACTTTGCCTGCGGCTTCACCGTAGGTAGAACGAATGGTGGCGGTTAACTTATCGTTCCAACTTTTTGTGAGCTCAATGATGTTCTTTTCAATTTCCTTC
This sequence comes from Paraglaciecola sp. QJM3NY_14, assembly GCF_056173245.1. Taxonomy (NCBI): domain Bacteria; kingdom Pseudomonadati; phylum Pseudomonadota; class Gammaproteobacteria; order Alteromonadales; family Alteromonadaceae; genus Paraglaciecola; species Paraglaciecola sp. QJM3NY_14. Next base: position 2,426,684 of record NZ_CM149664.1, on the reverse strand, counting down.
ACATTATATTCCGAATTGTTGTCTTTCACTCTAACGATATATTGCGTTCTGGCATACACAGATTCTGAGAAGTAAGTGGTAAACTCCACTTCTTCTTGGCTGTTAAATGACTTTTGCAGCAAAACTTGGGTGTCTTTTCGCAATTGGGTGTTGTAACGCTCTCTTGGCACATAAACCATACAAGAAATAAAACGCCCGAACACATCTTTACGCACAAACAAACGCGAAATCCCCCTTTCCTGCATTTGGAAAATACCCAAGGCTATTTGTGCTAACTCATCTTCGCTGCCCTGCAATAGCTCATCTCGGGGATAGGTTTCAATAATGTTTAAGAATGCTTTATGACCATGAGAGTCTTTTTCAAAACCGGACTTTTGACAGATGTTATCAATTTTATTTTGTAGTACAGGTACTTGCGTAGCGCTACTGTTATAAAATGAAGCGGAATAAAGGCCAATGAAGCGGTCTTCTCCTACAACATTTCCTTGAGCATCGAAGCGTTTTATACCGATGTAATCCATATACGCTGGGCGATGCACACGGGAGCGACTGTTCGTTTTAGTCAACAGTAACGGGTGATTACTTAACGCTTCTTCTCGAGCTGAAGCTGGAATATTAGATAACACTCGCTCGCGCTCACTGGCTGAGTTTTTCATCAACCCTAAACTCGATTCGTTATCGGCTAACCAACGGTAGTCTCCTTTAACCGCTTTCGCACTGTATGAGCGATATCCCATGATGGTGAAATTATGATCATTTAACCATGTTAGAAATTTTATGGTTTGCTCTTTCTGTTCTTCTGATGCCGGCGACGGGCTAGTCGGAAACGCTTCAATAATCGCATTGAGCTTATCACTCATTGCATTCCAATCTTGCACCGCCAAGAAGACTTCATTCACCACAGACATTAACTCTGTAGCGAGGGCGTCTAGAGCTTTCTTGGTTGTCTGACGGTCTACCTCAATTAAGAAAATTGTTTCCTTTTTTGCATCTTTTACTGTCTTTTTGCCATCAACGAAACCACTAAACTTATGCTCCTCATCACGTTGTAATGTGATTGGGCTGTGCAACAACAAATGAGCGGTAACACCCATTCTGTTAAGCGCCATACGCACTGAGTCTACTAAAAACGGCATGTCCTGAACCAGAATTTCAACGATAGTATGGGTGGACTGCCATCCATGCTTACCAACTTCAGGGTTGAAGACACGAATAATTTGCTTACTGGCATCAAAGTTTAAAAACTTATTCCACAGACTCAATGTTGCACCGTAAAGATCGCTGTCATTGCGATTATCAAGGTCTTCTGGGGAAATATTGTTGAACAAAATACGCGAGAAATTTTTTACAAGGTCAACTTGGGATTTATCGACTTTCTTCTCAATGAGTTTGACTACGTTTTCTAACAAAACTGAATGCTGGTGTGTTGCAACCGTCATGAATTTACCTATTCCTTACTTTTATGGAAGTAACAGTGGTATTTAATCGATGCATTAACAAATTGTTACAGTGTTAGTTCTATCGACGACAATTAATGAGACTAGACAATAGACTGAGATATATACAGTTTTTAGCCTTTATAACGCTATTCTCGCTAAAATTTTCGGCCTTGAAAAGCCCTAAATTTACGCCGTATTTACAACTAATATAGTTATTTGAATTTCGAACATAAAAAAAGGCCTTACGGCCTTTTTTATGCAAATTTTTAAATAATTATGCGGAATTATTTTTGTTTGCGCCAAAACACACTGGCTAACGCGGGTAATACAATAATTGCCCCCATCATATTCACGATAAACATGAACGTGAGTAAAATTCCCATATCCATTTGGAATTTAAGTGATGAGAATACCCAAGTACTTACGCCAACGGCTAAGGTTGCACCAGTAAACAATACGGCACTGCCCCGCTCTTTAAGTGCTTCAAAGTACGCTTGACGCACAGCCATACCCGCTTTTAATTTCGCATTCATAGTCGATAAGATATAAATACCATAATCAACACCGATACCCACGCCTAGCGCAATAACCGGCAATGTAGAAACCGTTAAACCAATCTGCAAATACGTCATTAACGCCTGGGCTAAAACCGATACCACATACAAAGGAATAACCACCGCAAGTGTTGCACGTAAAGACTTAAAGCTCAGCAAGCATAATAGAATAACGGCCCCGAACACGTATAACATCATAGGATCTTGAGATGCTTCAACCGCTTCATTTTGAGCGGCCATAACCCCAATTGGCCCAGAGGCTAATTTAAATTGCAATTCAGGCGTCTCAAAATCAACACGATAGGCTTTTACCGCATCAACCACACGATTAATGGTTTCTGCTTTGTGATCTTCCATAAACAGAATAATCGGCATCACAGAACAATCACCATTTAACAAACCAGATGAGGTATCAACCCGCGCGATATCCTGAACTAAAGTCTGTTGATTGCGCGGAAGTACGCGCCATTTCGCGTTTCCTTCGTTGTAGCCCGCATTAATAATTTTAGCCACCGAGGCTAAGCTAACTGCAGATTGCACCCCCTCGATATTGCTCATGCGCCATTGTAGTTCGTCAATTGAATTCATCACGTCATATGAAGTACAAGCATCTTTGGTCGCTTCGACCAGAATCGACATGTAATCAGTGCTGATTTCATATTTGTCAGTAATCAAAAACGTGTCTTGATTGTAACGAGACGATGCATGAAGCGCAGGCGCACCAGCGTGCAAATCACCAATTTTCATTTTTTGGGCTTGCATCCAACCGGAACCAAATAAGACTGCGGTGACAACGAGTATAACAATCGCCACTTTCGGGCTAGAGCATGCTGCTATCCCATCCCAAAACTTATCTGCGCGATTTTCCTTACCTGCAAATTTTTGCTTATATTTTTCGCTAAATTTAACGAAAGACATCAGCACAGGCAGCAACAATAGGTTCGTTAAAATGATTACCGCCACACCCATACTTGCCGTGATAGCAAGCTCGCGAATGATACCAATATCAATAACCAATAATGTCATAAAGCCAATCGTGTCGGACAGTAGCGCCACGCCACCAGGTATTAACAAGGTGGTAAAGGCCAGCTTAGCGGCATCAAACGAGGAACTGCCTTTAGTGACCTCTTTACCGACAGAATTGATCATTTGTACACCATGACTAATCCCAATCGCAAAAACGAGGAAAGGCACTAATATCGACATGGGGTCAAGACCAAAACCCAGTAACGTGAGCAACCCCATCTGCCAAATCACCGCAATGATTGAACACAGCAGTGGTAATACGGTCAACATCAGCGATTTACAGAAGAAATAAACGAGCACTGCGGTAATCGCAATAGCGATGGCAAAAAACACCAATACGTCTTTAGCACCATTGGCCACATCACCAATCATCTTTGCAAAGCCAATAATATGTATAGAGATATCGTCGGTTTCAAACTGACCACGAAGCTGAGTTTCGAGCTCATCCGCTAAGGCCAGAGTGTCAAGCTTCTCACCCGTTTCTGGATCCAAATCCAATAATTTTGCGTTGACCATGGCACACTGATAATCATCAGACACCAAACTGCCGACAATACCTGCTTTTTCAATATTGGATGACACTTTATCTAAGCCACGTTGCTCAGAAGAATTGAAATCAGCAGGGATAACCGGACCACCTGCAAAACCACCCTCTACAATCTCAGTAAATCGCGTTGAGGATGAAAAGAGTGATTTAACCAAAGAGCGGTCAACACCATTAATGAAAAATAACTGATCGTGTACGTCTTTCAACGTATCAAAAAAGTTTTGATTAAAGATGTCACCGTCTTTGTCACAAACAGAGACCAAAATACTATTCGCACCACCAAAATCATTGACATGCTTCATGTAGTTTTGCATGTACTCATGATTAAGGGGGATATTCTTGGTAAAGCCCGCATCTAGACGGAGTTGTGACGATTGGTATCCGAGAAAAATAGTCGCTACCAAAAAGAGCAACAGAACGGCGATACGGTTTTTGAAAATCAAGGATTCTAAAAATTTTATAATATTACTCATGAACGACTACCGTGCTTGCTGCAAATGTTTAATGCCGTCGACCGACACTGCGATAATTTGATTGTTGAACAACACACCATTGATAAGCGCTTGGCCATCGCTTTGTTGCTTATAGTCAACATCGTCGCCCTGCATAGTCACCACAGCGCCGTTATTGCCAAGCAATACCGTACGAGACTCGTCCACAGAAACAATACCGTTCATGGATGCCTTGCTACCTGAGTCAACAGCTTGCCAGTTTTGCAATTCACTGTTGTAACTAAATACATTTCCGCGTAGACCTGTGGCAATCAGATCGCCAGACTCGGTTTTGGCGATGTTAAAAAAGGAGCCATGATAGTCAATATCCATTCTTTTCCACGTTTGGCCTTTGTCTGAACTCATCGCTAGCAGGCCTGCTTCACCAGCTAAATAAACCTCATTGCCAGAAACAGAAACACTGTTTAAGTGAGGTAAAATGGCGGCGAGTTCTTCCTGGTAAAACGCTTTATCTTCAAGGCGTAATTCATTTAGATACTCTTGGTCAGCTTGATTCACAAATTCGGCGTGTAATTCATTACGCCATGATTTACCGCCATCTTCAGTCCGCAAAAACGCGCCATAGGCGCCAATCGCAATGCCCTCATTTTCATTGAAAAAGACAACGTCCAACAATGGGCGTTCTTGTTCTGGAGCGAAATGTTGTATTTCCCAATCGAGGCCATTGTTTTGAGTATGTAAAATGATGAAGTCATGACCGACTGCCCAGCCTTGTTGGCCAACAAAATAAACGCCAGTCAAAGTCGATGTTGACGGTACATCCATCTGTTGCCATGCCCGACCATCATTTGAACGAATAATGTGTCCGCGTTCACCTACGGCAATAAGTTGGTCACCGCTGTGGGCGATATCAAGTAATAAAGACTGGTCAACGAGAGGGGCTTGAAAACTACTCTGAGCGGCTTGGATAGACGCTGAAGGCGCAAGTAAAACGGCAATCACTGCACTTGCAAGGGATAATTTCATAGTAATTGAGTTCCATAAAAATGAAAACGGTTGGCAATGGCCAACCGTTCTTTCTCGATTAGCGTCTACCGGCTCGGCGCATGGCCTCAGGGGTAAATTCGCGATCTTTTAAATCTACATTAAATTCATACATTTTCTCTTCATTATCTAATCCTAAAGCGAGATAACGACGAGAGTTCAAGTCATGATAAACATCTAATGTCGACCACTGAGTAGGAACTTCATAATAGTTAATACCATGAGATATGCCTACACGATACAACTCGTTACGATTATCGTACATGTCAGCAACTTGGATCTGCCAGCTGTCTTCATCAATAAAGAACACGCGTTTTTGATAAATATGACGAAACTCAGGTTTAAGTGTCGCTTCCACAACCCAGACGCGATGTTTCTCAAAGCGTGTTAAATCTGGATTGATATGACCTGGTTTAAGAATGTCTTCGTACTTCACTTTATCACTGTGTAGGTGGTAATTATTATAAGCAACGTACAATTCTTGCTTACCTTTCAACTCCCAGTTGTAACGATCTGGGGCACCATTGAACATATCAAAGTCATCGGATGTTCTTAAGCCATCTGACGCCGTACCTGGGGCATCATATGCAACGTTAGGAGCACGACGAACACGGCGTTGACCTGTGTTGTATGTCCATGCTTGACGCGGTTCACGAATTTGGTCCATGGTTTCATGTACCAATAAAGCAGTACCGGCTAAACGCGCAGGAGACGTAACACTTTGCTTAAATTTCGAAATGACGTTTTCTTCGAGCAGTTTCTCGCGTGTCGCGTCTTTTGCCGAGTATTTTTGAATCAACTCTTCGTCAAAACCGATCACGTTGTAATCGCCAGATGCAGTCGGCGCAGCCTGACCACCAAAGCGTTTTACCGTTTCACCGCGATAGCGCAAAATATGGTTCCATATTGCTTCTACCCCATTTTGCGGAATAGGAAATGGAATACCAATTGCTGCATTTTTGACGCCGTTGCCACCTTGGATTAATTCGGCCATGACCGCATTTTTAGCCGTTTCATCATACACAAACTGAGGTAAAGACGCTGAACGACGGCTTTCATAAACCGGCATCTTATATGTGTCAGGATATGCCTTGAACAGTTCTTTTTGACCATCACTTAAAAACGCTGAGTATTCTTGGTAATTTTTAGCGGTAATAGTAAACAACACTTTATCATCAGCATATGGGTCAGGGTGAAAATCACCTTCTTTATAACCCGCTGGAACTTCGGTAATACCACCGGTCCACGCAGGAATACTGCCGTCAGCGTTGCCCGCTACAACAGCACCAACTGGCGACAATTCAGCGCCTAGTTTAGCGGCTTCAGTTTCAGATACCTTGGCTTGAATCAAGCCAGAATTAAATGTTAACGCCATTGCAGACGCTACGAGAGCAAATTTTCTAATCATAATATAGCTCCTAGATAGAATACTTGATGTTAAAAGAGACATAATCACGATCCGACAGCTGGTTGGTGGTGCCTTGACCGCCCCAGAACGTGTTATAAGAAGCCGTTGCTGACCATTTGCTTAAATAATCAAACGTTAATGACGCGCTAGCTGATTTTCTATCTTCGATAAATAAGAATAATGGATCAGGTGTAATACCATTTACATCATGTGCAAAGGTGCCACGTGCTTGCAGATTAATACCAGCGAAAACGTTGTTGAATGACGCATTAGCCAGTAAGCGGTAGCCCCAAGCACTCGACGTTGGGAATGGGTTTGTTTCTGGGCCATCAGACAGACCAATATGCAAACCTTCTCGGGTGTTACCATCCGCGGTTGGCTCAAGCGAAGGCGTACGCACAGAACCAGGACCATTTAGTCGAATAACATTTGGATCCGGGAAGTCTTGAATGCTGACATACCCAACTTCGCCCAACACCACTAAATTATCCGTACCCAAAGCAGGGCCAAAAATATGTGTTGCTGTGACTTGCATTTGCAATGTATCAGACTCAATGTATCCCGTTGCCGTTTCCCCAGGCCCCGTTGTAAATCCTTGATATCCGTCTAGTTGAGAAATACCCGCTAAATCAGGACGTAAACCTGCAATTGCTAATTGCTGTGGCATCGCAGCATACAACAATTCAACGTCATCAAGTTGCAAAGGTTCATCTACACGATAAGCTATTTCCCCCGCAAGAGCTGTTGTACCTACATTGGTGTTAAAACTAAAGCCATACAGTTTCAAGTCTTCAGGATAAACAAACCCTGTTTTCGTGAAAGCTTTAAGGTCTGTTACATTGTCTTTAGTGATTTCAGTTGTGGCCAACATACCAAGATCAGCGGCAATACTTGCAGAAGTAAAATCAGACGTTAACCCAGAGATTAATGGGCGTTGGCTGTGGTAGTTAAGCATATAGAAATTGAACTCAGTTTCGTTCAAGTCTTCTGCATAGTAACCAATTTTTATCCCGTACTGACCTTGGTCGTCTGCATCTTCATGAGCAGAATCACTATAACCACGCACAGCCACTTTAGTTGGATAAGCTAAATAGGCCTGACCTATTTGAGCTGCATCAGCACCACTTCGTAGTAAATCTCCAAGCCCGTTCAAACTTGATAACAAGAAATCCAAATCAATATCAGGGTTACCACTAAAACCTAACTGGATATTCTGCGCTTGACCGCCTTCGCCAGCAAAGTCATTGGTTGCGAAGTAACTACCTGCTTGTGGTAATCGGCTTCGCTCCCATTGGTACTGGTAGTACATAGACAAGCTTAAATTTTCGGTCAAACCGAACTGAGCGAATACCATCCCCACTGGAATAAAGACTTCTTTAAGCTCAGCACCTGGTGCTTGAGCACGAGAGACATCCACAGGGTTGGTTGAGTTAATACCATGCTGAATGAACGTACTTTCACCCCAGCTCACCACTTGGTCACCCACTCGGAATGTGACCGGCATATCACCGATATAGAAATCAGAATAGAAGTAGGCGTCTAACAAACGTACATCTGAACATAGTTCATCATTAGCGGTAGACGAAGCACAAGGGTCTTGTGTTTTACCTGTAATCGGATTCTGCCAATCCCGCGAACTATCTTTCATTTCAAAGTCGTAGAAATACATTCCACGCATGAAAACGCCCATGTTTTTGTATTGGATATCAAGTTCATGCACGCCTTTGAACAGCGTCGAAAATGGATTTCCTTTTTCGTAGTTCAGGGTGCTTAAGTCACCATTTGTCGAGTAACCACCTGTACCTAATGCCCACACGTCAGCTGAGCTGTAAATAGGATTGGTAGCAGGGTTATAACCTGTCCAATCAAACTGTACACCGTTACTATTACCCACGCGTGAGAAATCGCGCTCTTCAACACGTATGCTGGTACCCAAAGAAAAGTTCGAGTCAAAGGTAACTGACCAATCGCCATCACTCCAACTGGCGGCTTGCGCTGGCATCATTGCTGCGCCCATAAGCCCCATCACACCTAACGCTATAGGCGACTTTTTAAACCCGAAGAATTCACGACTCATCCATACCTCCCTATTAGTTAGCACTAGGTACTAACATGACATTCAATTAAACCACTCAAATTTAACAAAATGATTACACCAAATAGCCTCGATAGCAAGTACTAATCGTACCAGTATTTAGTCGTATATCCTGTATGTTTTCAATGTGTTGCAGTATTCATTGTATAAAAAACAAACCGATTAGACTATTTTTTCTAAGCTACTTATCTTATTAGTGTCAGTGATAATTAAGCGAAATCGGCCGTGAATGCCATTATGTTGTATGAAAGGACGTAAATTTTTAGCCGGTAATTGCACTCTTTTCCCATTGTCGGCAAGCACAATTACGTTTTGTGTACTGGTTAAATACAGGGGTTCACAGCGCTCATAACTGAGCGCTAGTCGAAAGTATAGAGTTTGCATTAGTCTGTTGTGTAGTTAAGGCTCTTGCTGACTTTTTCGATTAAATCTTTACTCAGCTCTTTACAATCTGCGATCCGAGCTAATTGATAACGCATTAACTCTTGTCGTTTAGGATCAAATTTTTGCCATTGAGTTAATGGCGTAATGATGCGCGCAGCAACTTGCGGATTTACGCTATTAAGCTTCAATAGATAATCCGCTAGAAACTTGTAACCGCTGCCGTCGATAGCATGGAAACCCAGCACATTATAAAAAGCAAAGCTCCCCAATACCGAACGCACTCTGTTGGGGTTGTCTAAGCTGAACTTTTCGTGGCTGAGCAATAAGGGTAAACGCGCGAGTATATCGCTACGTTCCATATTGGCATGCAACGCAAACCATTTATCAAGCACAAGGGGATCATGACGCCAGCGCTCTTCAAACTTAACCATTAACTGATCAAACTGTTCAAGATTGCCATATTGAGCTGCTTTCAGTGCCCCTAGGCTATCCGTCATGTTGTCCGCCTGAGTAAATTGCGCGTGAAGCAATTCACTTGCATTAGGGGCATCACCCTGTACTAGATAACTCAAACTCACATTACGAAGACGCCGCTTATCGACATCGTCCGCTTTATACTGGTACGCGCCAACAGCCTGTTTATTATACAAGGCAAGCCATTTGTCAGATAACGCGGTCGCAATTAAATGGCGAACGCTGCGCTGGGCATGATATAGAGCTTCCACTTGAATTTCGTCCACTTGCTGGCTCAGAGTTTCAAAGCTCGGGATACTCATCATCGCTGCAGCCAAAGCTGGTTTAGCATCAGCTAATGCAAATACGCCGCCGATGGATTCAAGCATACTGTCGAATAACGCATTATCGGGGCTGTCGGGTGCAGTGGCTAAATTGTGGATGCAACGACTGTACAAGCTTTGACTCGCATCCCAACGGGCAAATTCATCACCCGAATACAAAATTATATTGCTTAGTTGCTGATGGGTGTACGCATAATCCACTTTCACTGGCGCACTAAAATTATGCAACAAAGACGGTGTCGGCTTGGCTTTCAAACCATTAACCGAGACTGAATGCACATCTTGTGTCAATTGAATCATCTTAGCTTTTAGTTCAGGTACGGAGTCATCGCTGATGACACCCCCCTGCTCGTCCAATAACTCGAACCGAAATGGAATGTGCAGCGCTTGCTTGGTTTTTTGATCTGCCGTAGGCGGCGTCGTTTGACTAAAGGTTATCGTATAACGACCTGTTTTATCGTCAAACTCATCGCTCACTATCACCTTAGGGGTGCCGGATTGACTATACCAAAGCGTAAACTGGCTTAAATTAACGCCAGTTGCATCTTGCATGGCCTGAACAAAATCATCGCAAGTGACCGCTTGACCATCAAAACGAGCAAAGTAAAGATCCATGCCTTTTCTGAAGCCATCCGCCCCGAGAAGGGTGTGCATCATGCGGATCACTTCAGCGCCCTTGTCGTACACCGTTACCGTATAGAAGTTGTTCATTTCGATAACTTCTTCTGGACGTATAGGATGGGCCATAGCACTGGCATCTTCTGCAAACTGATGTTCACGAATTATCTGTACATTCTTAATGCGGTTGAACACGGGTGACGACATATCAGCACTGAACTGCTGATCACGAAATACCGTTAAGCCTTCTTTTAGACTTAACTGGAACCAATCTCGACAAGTAACGCGGTTGCCTGTCCAGTTATGAAAATACTCATGCCCGATGACGGCTTCAATATTGAAAAAATCATCATCAGTAGCGGACTCTGCATCAGCCAGCACAAATTTGCTGTTGAACACGTTCAGGCCTTTGTTTTCCATAGCGCCCATGTTGAAGAAGTCCACGGCGACCACCATGTAGATATCCAGATCGTATTCTAAGCCAAACACCTGCTCATCCCACGCCATGGCTTTTTTTAGAGATGCTAATGCGTGATGACCTTTATTCAGTGCGCCTTTATCGACGTACAACTCTAACGCAACACTACGCCCGCTTTGGGTTATAAAATTGTCGGTCAGCAAGTCGAAATCACCCGCGACCAAGGCAAATAAATAACTGGGTTTATTGAAAGGATCTTGCCATTTTACCCAATGGCGACCGTCTTCAAGTTGGCCTTGATCAATTTGATTACCGTTTGAAAGCAAATGTGGGTAACGCGCCTTATCGGCATAAATGGTGACATCATATTTTGCCAACACGTCTGGGCGGTCTAGAAAATAGGTTATTTTTCGAAAACCTTCAGCCTCACACTGAGTGCAATATGCTCCGGCAGAAAAATACAGCCCTTCCAGGGTTTTATTTTCCTCAGGGTTAATGGCGGTTTCCACGCACAGGGTGAATTCATCTTCCGTAGTGGGGATTGTGAGCTGTTCACTATTCACGTCGTAATCGCTAACTAGGCTGTCGTTAAGGACGACTTTAATCAGAGTGATACTTTCACCGTCTAACACTAACGGGCGATTGTGCTTGCCATTTCGGCTGAATTGGCAGGTAGTAATTACCCGTGTTTTTTGAATGTCGAGGTGAAAAACCATATCGACGTGGCTAATCAAAAAATCGGGCTGTTGATAATCACTGCGTTTTTTAGCAATAGGAGATGAAACCGTCATAGTATCCTCTTAATATGAGCTAGGAGCCTAATATACCGTTTGATGCTTGAGCACAAAGCTTTTGCCCCACCCCACCAAACGGCATCACTTAGTCTGCTATTAGATTTTTGTCTGGGTAGCTTGATGCACTGGCACTTGTTCGTCGCCAACTTCAACCGCTACTTCAGGAATGGGAATACGCAATATTTTCACCCCAAGATAGGCGTAAATAACTGCCAATACTGGGTTAATCAAATTAAAGAACGTATACATGAAATAATCAAAAGGATGCACAAGCAACACGCCTTGCATATAGGCACCACAGGTATTCCAAGGTATGAGTGGGGAGGTAATTGTGCCGCCATCCTCCAGACTGCGAGATAAATTTAACTGATGTAAACCACGTTTAGCATATTCTTCTTTATACATACGACCTGGCATCACAATAGAAATATACTGATCAGCAGTGATTACATTGGTGCCGATACAGGTCAAAATAGTACGACTAATCATACTGCCAGCAGATTTGGCACCACGTAAAAACAGCGCAACGACCGCTTTTAATAATCCAGTACGCTCGAGCACCGCACCAAAACTCATAGCGCAGATAATTAGCCAAATGGTATTTAGCATGCTTGACATACCACCGCGACTAAGTAGCGCATTTAGATTTTCATCGGCTGTGGTAAATGCAACGCCATCGAATAACGAAGTCCATACCACAGACGCTACACCCAAAACGCCCTGTTGGCTTTCATCTAACATGCTCTGTATTACATCAGGTTGAAATATCACTGCCCACAAACCGCCCAACAGAGCACCAATGGCGACCGCTGGAAAAGCTGGCATTTTTTTAATGGCTAAGGTCAATAGAACGACTAAAGGCACTAGCATCATCCAGCTAATATTAAACTCTTGAGCAAGCAAGGTTTGCATTTGTTCGATGTTGCTCGATGTGTCTGACTCAGCGCCAGAAAATCCAATTATCGTAAACAGAATTAAGGCTATGACAAAACTCGGCACGGTCGTCCACAGCATGTAGCGGATATGCTCGAATAGTTCAGTTCCAGCGACAGCTGGCGCAAGGTTGGTGGTCTCCGACAACGGCGATATCTTATCCCCAAAATAGGCACCCGATATAACCGCACCTGCGGTTACCGCATCAGACATCCCCATTCCTGACGCTACGCCCATCAGAGCAACACCAACGGTTGCAGCTGTTGTCCAAGAACTGCCGATACTCATGGCGACAATGGCACATATCAAGCAAGTTGCAGCATAAAAGAATGAAGGATTTAACAGTTCTAAACCAAAATAAATAAGTGTAGGTACTGTGCCTGACAACATCCACGTCCCAATGAGTGCCCCCACAGCTAATAGGATCAGTATCGCCCCAAGGGACAATGAAATCCCTTTTACGATGCCTTGCTCAATTTCCGTCCAAGTGTAGCCGTTTTTTAAACCAATAACAGCTGCGACACCCATAGAAAAAAGTAAGGCAATCTGATTCGGGCCAAACGATGAGTTATCAGAAAACAAAAACACCGATGTACTCAATAATGTCACTAGAACCACTAATGGAATAAGGGCATCTAATAAACTAGGCTCTTTCTTTTGTTTTATTGTTGTATTTTCCATCATTAGAAATCCAAAATATTAAGTGAACGGATGAACATAAAAAGGATGATAACCGGACACACGAACTTCAGATACCAAGGCCAAATTTTCCAGAAAAAGCTATGCTCAGCTTGTTCATTACCATGCTTTATTTCGGCTAGGATCTGATCTCGCTTCCATACCCAGCCGACAAAAATACTTAGCGCTAATCCAAGCAGTGGTTGGCTATACTCAGTGGTAACAGATATCACCAGCCCAAATAGCGCACCAAAATTGAAAATAATTGTACTGCTCATAATGAAAATAATGGTGCCAAGCAGCCAAACCGCTTTTTTGCGGGCGAGTCCTTTACTTTCAACGACATATGCAACGGGCACTTCGAGCATCGAAATGGACGACGTTAATGCAGCTATGACCATTAATGCAAAAAAAGCGAAAGCGACAAAGTAACCTACCACGCCCATAGTATTAAAGAGTGCTGGCAACACGGTGAAAATAAGACTATCACCGGCGATAAGCTCGCCATTTTCAGCAAATATTTGTACGCCATTATTTAGGGCTACGTACATTGCAGGGATAATCAACATGCCAGCCAAAATCGCAACACCAATATCGACTAACGCGACGGATGCACCAAGCACAGGTAAGTTTTCATTTTTGCTCACATAAGAGCCGTAAACTAGCATGGTGCCCACACCCAGAGACATAGAAAAGAATGCTTGCCCCATGGCACTAATAAGCAATTCAGCATTTAAAATGGCACTAAAATCTGGCACTAAATAGGCCTTCCAGCCCTCCATCGCCCCGTCCAAGGTGGCTACATAGCCGATTAACAGTAAGATAATCAAAATCAAGGTGGGCATTAATCTTACTGACCAGCGCTCGATACCATCGCTCACACCGCCGACGACAATAGAAGCGGTTAACGCAATAAACAAACCACAAAAAATTAAACTACGGGCAGTAGATGAGCCAGTAAGCCATTGAGACGCTTCGTCTAGGCCAATAATTTGCGTGAAGGACTCGAAGAAATAACTGATCATCCAACCAGCAACAATGGCATAAAAGGCGAGGATCATAGAAACCGTAACAAAGCCCCATACTCCCGTTGCACGGCCAATATTGCTGTTTGATATTTTGCCTAGAGCGTCCACCATATTGGCGCGCGTTGCACGACCAATAATAAGCTCGGCCATCAGGACCGGATAAGCCAACACAAACGCCAGTAAAATGTATACGAGTACAAACGCTGCACCGCCGTTACTGGCAACTTGAGTCGGAAACCCCCAAATATTACCTAAACCAACAGCTGACCCTGCCGCTGCTAGAACAAAACCTATACGAGACGAAAATTCTCCGCGTGCACTCATCAATCACCTTTATCATTATTGTAGTTTTTATGAGGTTTATTATTTCTATCAGAAGTGGCAAATCAGAACATCTACCTACCAAGCTGATATTGTTATTTTATTTGCCGTTAGTTTATCGGTTTGGTTGGTACCATGCTATTAGAAAAGCAACACAAACAAAAAAGGGGCTAGATTTACTAGCCCCTCGATATCGTTTTACACTTATTGTGCGTGAATGGCGTACTTGCCTGTGCCCAGCAAATCATAAGTAATGTTTGCCGCTTCATCTAAGAAAGGGTCAATCTCAGGTTGGTCCTCAGGTAAATCATCTAAACTTTTTACCGGCTCTAAACCTTGACGAGCAAGACGCTCATTGGCGCGTTTTAGACGTTTTGCGTCACGCTCTTCACGCTCTTTGATACGCTCTGACTCTACCAAAGAAAGGGTTTTATCATCTTCTTTGCTTTTATACTGAGCGATATCTTCGAAAATATAAGCAAACTCAGGATCTGCTTTCACGCGTTTTTCATGCAATTCACTCAGTTGTTTAGCCGCTTGCGATGTATCGCCAAACGTAGAGTATGTTGCGCGTTTAATGCTGTCCCATGGTAATGCGTTTTCTTCTTGGCTTTCACCCCAATCTTTAGGATCAATCGCCGAGGGAAATAATACGTCAGGCACCACACCTTGATGCTGCGTACTACCGCCATCAATGCGGTAAAACTTTGCAATGGTAAATTGCACACTGCCTAAGGGGTTTTCATATAAATCATAAATACGCCCTAAGCCACGATGCTGTTGCACAGTGCCTTTACCGAACGTTTGTTCACCTAAAATCAAAGCGCGGCTGTAGTCTTGCATCGCCGCTGCGAAAATTTCAGAGGCAGACGCACTGTACCTATCGACCAATACGGTGAGCGGACCATCATAATAGGTTTTACCATCAACATCTTGTTCAACACGTATGCGCCCTGCGCCGTCACGAATTTGTACCACAGGTCCTTTGTCGATAAACAAACCGGTCAACAACGTAGCCTCAGTTAAGGAGCCTCCGCCATTACCGCGCAAATCAACAATCACGCCTTCGACGTTCTGCTCTTTTAAGCTTTCAAGTTCTTTACGAACATCAACGCTCAGTTTGTTGTAGAAAGAGGGAATAGTGATAACACCGAGTTTTTCGCCTTTATGCGGGCCTGTTTCAGGCACATACACTTCAGACTTAGCGGCTCTGTCTTCTAGCTTAATTTTATCTCTGGTTAAACTCACCACTTCAGGAACCGTGCTTTCTGAATCGCCTTTCTCTATTTGAAGACGAACCACACTTCCCTTTGGCCCTTTGATCAGTTCAACTACTTCATCTAAGCGCCAACCGATAACATCAACAAAGTCTTCGTCATCTTGAGCGACGCCGACAATTTTATCTTCTGGCTTAATTTTTTTCGATAGATCTGCTGGACCACCAGGCACAACACTGCGGATAACGGTGAAATCGTCTTCACTTAGCAATACCGCACCAATGCCTTCAAATGACAAATTCATTTCCATTTGGAAACGCTCTGCATTACGCGGTGACAAATAACTGGTATGCGCTTCGATGCTGCGCGCAAACGAATTCATCAAGGTTTGAAACACATCTTCACTGGTCGTTTGCTTTAAGCGTTTAATAGCCCGCTCATAACGCTTAGTTAACAACTCTTGGATCTTTGGCCATTCTTTATCGGCTAACTTTAGGTTCAAGGCGTCATACTTCACGCGCTCGCGCCACAGCTCATCTAATTCAGCGGTGTTTTTTGGCCAAGCAGCTTCTTCTCTATCGAAAGTGAAGGTGTCACCCTTCTTTTCAAAATCGAATTCTTTATCAAGTAAGGTCAATGCATACTCATATCGTTCAATACGGCGCTGCATATTCAGTTGATAAATTTGATAGGCGATATCTAAGTCGCCCATCTCAATGGCTTCATCAAAATGATCTTGCTCTGCTTTGAATTTTTCAACATCAGCATTCAAAAACACGTTACGGTTGATATCAAGAGAACGCATGTAACGATCGAATACTTTCTCTGACAGGGCATCATCCAATGTGATCGGCTTGTAGTGCGAACGCAAAAAATTAGATGAAATGCGTTTAACCGACACTGCATGTTGCGATTCCTGCTTAAGAACAGGAATTTCTTCGACACTTTCTGCGTGCGTGACCGCAAGGGCCACCGAGCTAAATGCAAAAAGTGCTGATACAGCGGTAACGCGAATTGAATTGATCATTAAACTACCTCTTAGAACGGGCCAACCTCAAGTTATCTACTTGAACCTTTACCACCATACCTGTATCAAGCTGTACTTGAACACCATCTTTACTGACATCAGTAATTGTAGCAGGCATAGGCGATTTACCTATTTTTACGGTAACGGAAGTTCCCGCGACTAATTGCTCAGCTGATAGCTTCTCTGGGGGTGGTAACTTAGCTTTTGGCTTCACATTATCCTGATTAGTTCCCTTGGGCGAGGATTTAAATGCAGGAACTGTCTTGGATTTGTAACTTTTCTTTGCACCAGGCTTGGCAGCATTCTGCGCTTTGCGCTTTTCTGCTACTTTCGCTTTGCTTTCTTCAAGCTGTGCTTGGGCGTGGTCTGCATGCTCTTTTTCAATAGGAGCAGCCTGCTGACCGTCAAGGTCAACGCGAAAAGCACCTTCTTTCACACTATGCAAATAACGCCAGCTATTTGTATAGTGTCTAAGAGAGGAGCGAAGCAATGTCTTACTTACACGCTCTTCTTCTTCAAGGCGCTGAGCTAAATCTTGGAAAATGCCAATTTTTAGCGGCTTCGCATCCCCTGTCACGCTAAAGCATGCAGGAAACGACTCACTTAAAAAATTGATGACTTCTTTACTGTTTGAAAACTTTTGAGGATTATCCATTAAATATTCTAGTTGTGTGTAGTTAGCGGGGTTCTTGATGCTCATCATCCCAAGTTGACAATAGTTGGTCAACCCAATCAAATAAATCATCATCGTCTATGTCAAGTAAATGACTGTCGTTACGCCAGTTTTCCCAAATATATTGGATCATATTTTCTAAACTGACGGTCTCTATATCTTCATCTGCATTGTCGTACAGCATATGCAACAACGAGTTGAAACGGTCCATCGCTTCTTCGGCATTATCCTCCCAAAACTCCATATCGTCTAGGGTGGCGAGTGCCACATGAATATCGATAGAATTTTTCATGCAATTGCATCCTGCAATATGTTGACCAAGTTTTGTAGACCGGTCATGTCATCTTGGTCGAATCGCCCCGTGTGAGGGCTATCAAGATCCATCACGCCAAGCAATTGTCCCTTTTGATATACAGGCAGCACCGCTTCTGCGTTAGAGTCAGCGTCACATGCTATATGCCCGTCAAAAGCATGCACATCATGAATGCACTGAGATAACCCCGTTTCAGCAGCTTTACCGCACACACCGCGTCCCATTGGTATCCGGATGCAGGCAGGCTTACCTTGAAACGGACCTAACACCAATTCATTGTCTTTGAGTAAATAAAAACCGGCCCAATTAAGCTCAGGTAAACGCATATACATCAGCGCGCTCAAATTAGCCAAATTCGCAATTAAATCTTTTTCACCGGCCATCAAGGCCTGCGCTTGCTGAGCGACCTCTTGGTAAAGGTCTGTTTTACTTAATGTCACGTGTTATGCACCAATAAATAATGAAAATAATACCTAAGGGCTCGATATGGCGCTCAAGTTAACTGGATCAAGTTCAAATATAAAGAAAATTAGGGATATTTTTAGGATTAACGGTATATTTATCAAAATTGTTCAATTAACTGCCTATTGTAAAGGGGTAACTCAAGGCGAAAGACCCAAAACTGTTACTATATCGCTACCTTTTGCGCTCCTAAAAATTTACTCGTAAAAAACAGAAAAGGCGCCGCAGCGCCTTCTAGTCAAAATACATCTTTATTTTATTCAGCTTTGTAGCTGTCGTGACATCCTTTACAACTCTTTAACACACTGCCGATAGCCGCTTTATATGCACTCTCATCGCCCTTCATGGCAGCCGTTTTTAGGCCTTGAGAAGCGTCAGTTAATGCGTCTACCTTAGTAGCAAAATCTGCGCGGTCTTGCCAAATTTTCGGTAACGCTTCTGTTTCAATATCAAAACTAGACGTATCTAAGGCAAAATAGTCGTCCATCATCAAAGACAATTGCTCTAAGCGGGTGGCGTTCGTCTCTATAGTTTGCGTATCCATAGGGATAGCGCCCTTCGCCATAGCGCCTAAAGCACCTACATTACTGCGCACGAGCTGCAACAATGCTTGGCGAAATTGGGCCGCACTTTTGGCTTGTTTTTCAGAGCTGGCTTCTTGCGCTGACGCTCCAGCGGTTAGTAACATGGTACTGGCTATTGCACTTACTAATAATTTTTTCATAGTCCCTCGCCTGTTTGGTGTTTTGGTTTATTCATTCCCTATAGATATATTGATTATCTATAAAACTAAAGCTACGTCTTTCAATTCAGTAGAAGCAATAAACCTGCCTGATACAACAATATGTGAATAACTGTTTTTACTCTGCATCATTTTCGTATCCTAGGTCATTGAAATACTGAAAATTAATGCAAAGTGCCAACTCACTTAGGCTACCAAAAACCAAAGCTGAATACATGCAAATTTACAGTCATTAGTGTTTATCGCGTTCACACATTGGGCAAGCAGGTATAAAAAAGCCGCTTTACAGCGGCTTTCAACAATGACTAGCGGTTTAAACTGCAGTATGGCTACTGTGGCTAGTTAGTTAAGTCATCAAAGAATTTTTTAACACCGTCAAAGAAGCCACTCTCTTTCGGGCGGTTCTTAGCGGTTTCTTTACCTTTACCCATAGATTCTTCGAGCTCTTCAAGCAATTCTTTCTGACGGCTATTTAAGTTTACCGGGGTTTCAATAACCACTTTACAGATCAAATCACCGACGCTGCCACTGCGTACAGATTTCACACCCTTGTTACGCAAACGGAACATTTTACCGGTTTGTGTTTCTGGCGTGACCTTCAATTTAACTTTGCCTTCAAGGGTTGGGACTTCAATTTCCCCACCGATAGCAGCGCGAGTGAAACTAAGCGGTACTTCACAGTACAGGTTGTTACCGTCACGCTCGAAGATCTTATGCTGCTTAACATGGACTTGAACGTATAAGTCGCCTGCTGGAGCACCGTTTTCACCCGCTTCACCTTCATTAGAAAGACGTATACGGTCGCCGGTATCTACCCCTGCTGGCACTTTTACAGACAAGGTTTTGGTTTTCTCAACTCGTCCTTGGCCGTGACATACATCACACGGATCAGTGATGATTTTACCTTTACCACCACAGGTTGGGCACGCTTGCTGTACAGCAAAAAAGCCTTGACGCATTTGCACTTGGCCTTGTCCATGACACGTGGTACACGTCTTCGCACTTGAACCTTTTTTGGCACCAGAACCATCACAAGTATCGCATTCAGCCAAAGTAGGTACGCGAATTTCAACACTTTTCCCGCGAACAGCTTCTTCTAGGCTCAGCTCAAGGTTGTATCGTAAATCGGAACCACGAGCAGCGCGCGACTGACGACCGCCACCGCGACCACCACCGAATATATCGCCAAATACATCGCCGAAAATGTCGCCAAAATCACCTGCACCATGACCGCCACCATGTCCACGATTCGGATCAACGCCCGCATGACCATATTGGTCGTACGCCGCACGTTTCTGCGAGTCGGTGAGAATTTCATAAGCCTCTTGCACTTCTTTGAATTTCTCTTCCATGGCTTTGTCACCCTGAGTTCTATCCGGGTGGTATTTCATCGCAAGGCGCTTGTAAGCCTTTTTTATATCGCGCTCGGAAGCCGACTTCTCGACACCCAGCACTTCATAATAATCTCGCTTCGACATATAGCTTGTTTATCCTGATATTTGTAGCCCACAACGCTGACTACCTATTCTTCTATTGCAATTTCATACCTTGTCGCGAGTTTGGTGATAGCCAAAACACATGAGGTTATGAAACAAACGCGGGCGCTATGAATTAACTCCATGCGCCCGAGCTTGCCCTAACGTCGTTAAGACGCTCGGACTGATGTAGTCAACAAAATTACTTTTTGTCGTCTTTTACTTCTTCGAACTCGGCATCAACAACGTCGTCGTCTTGCTTAGCAGAAGCGTCTTCTGGTTGGCCTTCAGCACCGGCAGCTGCCTGCTGTGCTTGCGCCACTTCCATCAACTTCGCAGAAGCTTGGATCAACTCTTGAGTTTTAGACTCAATAGCTTCTTTCTCACCTGCTTTTACTGCTTCTTCAAGAGCAACAACTGCAGCTTCGATTTCTGCTTTATCTTCATCAGACAAAGCATCACCAGCTTCTTCCACTTGCTTACGCGTACCGTGAATTAGGCCGTCAGCTTGGTTACGTGCTTGAACCATTTCTTCGAACTGCTTGTCCGCTTCTTTGTTCGCTTCCGCGTCCTGTACCATTTTTTCGACTTCGTCATCACTCAAGCCAGAAGAAGCCTTGATAGTGATTTTCTGCTCTTTGTTGGTGTCTTTATCTTTGGCAGATACGTGCAAGATACCATCAGCATCGATGTCGAAGGTGACTTCAATTTGTGGCGCGCCGCGCTGTGCTGGGCGAATGCCTTCAAGGTTGAATTGACCAAGAGATTTGTTGCCAGCAGCTTGCTTACGCTCACCTTGAAGTACATGTACTGTAACTGCTGACTGGTTGTCTTCAGCTGTAGAGAAGGTTTGAGACTTCTTAGTCGGTACAGTTGTGTTCTTCTCGATCAAGGCTGTCATTACACCGCCCATTGTTTCAATACCTAGTGATAGAGGTGTTACGTCAAGTAACAATACGTCTTTAACATCACCAGACAATACGCCGCCTTGAATGGCTGCACCTACCGCAACTGCTTCGTCAGGGTTAACGTCTTTTCTTGGTTCTTTACCAAAGAATTCAGTGACGTATTTCTGTACTAAAGGCATACGCGTTTGACCACCGACCAAGATGATATCGTTGATATCACCTACTGATAAGTCAGCATCCGCAAGCGCTTGTTTTAGTGGCTCAAGGGTTGCTTTAACCATTTTTTCAACAAGTGACTCAAGTTTTGCACGAGTAAGCTTGATGGTTAAGTGCTTAGGACCAGACGCATCAGCAGTAATGTACGGCAAGTTCACTTCAGTTTGTTGTGCAGAAGACAATTCAATCTTCGCTTTCTCGCCAGCTTCTTTAAGACGTTGCATCGCTAATGGATCTTTACGTAAATCCATACCTGAATCTTTCTTGAACTCTTCTACCAAGTAGTTGATAACTTGGTTATCGAAATCTTCACCACCTAAGTGTGTATCACCATTGGTGGCAAGTACTTCAAAAGTATGCTCGCCGTCAGCTTCATCGATTTCAATGATAGAGATATCGAACGTACCACCACCTAAATCGTATACTGCAACAACGCTGTCGCCTTTTTTCTTGTCCATGCCGTATGCAAGTGCCGCGGCTGTTGGCTCGTTAATAATACGTTTTACTTCAAGACCAGCGATACGGCCTGCATCTTTAGTTGCCTGACGCTGTGAATCGTTGAAGTATGCAGGAACAGTAATAACCGCTGCTGTTACTTCTTCACCAAGGTAATCTTCAGCTGTCTTTTTCATTTTTTTCAAAACTTCAGCAGAGATTTGCGGTGGTGCTAATTTCTCGTCTTTTGCTTGAACCCAAGCATCACCATTATCTGCTTTGATGATATCGAAAGGCATGATGTCGATATCACGCTGTACTTCTTTATCTTCAAAACGGCGACCGATAAGACGCTTAATCGCGAATAAGGTATTTTTAGGGTTGGTGATAGCCTGACGTTTTGCAGGTTGACCCACCAATGTCTCACCGTCTTGGCTGTAAGCGATGATTGAGGGAGTTGTGCGATCGCCTTCAGCGTTTTCGATTACTTTTGCTTTTTCACCATCAAGTACAGCAACACAAGAGTTAGTTGTACCTAAGTCGATTCCAATGATTCTACCCATTAGTTTTTCTCCAAATTTGTTTAATAATGCCTGTACACTTTGTGGGGTTATTTCGTCAGTTTTCAATTAGCTAATTGAAAAAATTCCCCATTTTTGTGAATATTTTTCGTATTTTTTAGTCAAAGCCCACGAATTAAGCTTGGGTATCAACGCCGCCTTCAGGGGCACGGGATACCATCACCATTGCTGGACGTAAAAGACGACCATTTAATTCGTAACCTTTTTGCATCACTGCCATCACTGTATTAGCAGGCAATTCTGCGTTTTCTTGCATCGACATAGCCTGATGCTGTTCTGGATTAAAAGTTTCTCCCTGTGGATCGATAACTTTCATTCCGAATTTTTCGATGCTGCTCACAAATGATTTAAGGGTAATGTCCACGCCTTCAATCACAGGTTTAATCGCTTCGTTTTCTTTATCTGCCACCTGCAGTGCACGCTCTAAGTTGTCTGCAACGGGTAAAAGCTCTGATGCGAACTTTTCAAGGGCAAATTTACGTGCTTTATCGACTTCGCCTTCAGCACGTTTACGTACGTTGTCGGCATCGGCAATGGCACGCATAACTGAGTCCTTTTGTGCAGCTAACGTGGCTTCCGATGCGGCTAATGCTGCTTCAAGCTCAAGAATACGTGCTTGCTCAGCGCTTAACTCTTCAACCTCTGCATCTGCTTGTTCTGCAGTGGCGTCGATAGCGGCTTCATTGACCGGCTGGGCGTCATCTTTTTGAGCTTGCTCTTCGTTACTCATTTTTCACTCCGTTCTTAAATATCACATTAAAGCTAAATTCGATTGCAGCTATTAATGGGGTTGCTTTAAGGCTCTTCAAGGGTCTTTTTTCGATGTTTTAAAAAAATTGTGTCTAAAGATTGCGCCTGATCAATAAAAATACGCTCTTTTACATCAACGATGTTCGAGATAGAGTGTTGATATAATAATAAATGCGAATCCCTATGTTTAGTGTCTTGTCCTTGATGGCCATCGTGGTTGGCTACTTACTGATATTGTTTCTATTGGCCTTCTGGGGCGATAAACGTGCAAAAGCCCATCAGCAACATCCGTATATCTATAGCCTGGCGCTTGGGGTTCATTGTACGTCTTGGGCATTTTTCGGTACCACCACTCAAGCCGCGCATTATGGGTGGGCTTTTATTCCTACTTATATGGGGGTGATTTGTGTTTTCCTATTTGCTCACCCTATCCTTCGACGCGTGGCCAATGTATGTCACCAGCATAATATAAGCTCCCTCGCTGATTTTCTTAGTTTGCGTTACGACAAGTCTCACTTCTTGGCGGCTCTTGTCACGCTTCTGTGTTTTATTGGGGTTGTACCTTATATCGCGTTGCAATTAGACGCCGTAACCGGTGGTATTCGCGTGGTAACAGGAGCGGATAATCTCTGGCCTGACGGCGTAGGTTTCTATGTAGCAGTATTAATGGCGATTTTCGCAGTATTGTTCGGTACTCGCTCCCTCAATCTCACCGATAAACATCCAGGTTTGATGTTTACAGTGGCGTTCGAATCTGTTGTGAAACTGGCAGGTTTAGTGATTGTAGGTCTGTTCGTTTGTTACAGTTTATATGACGGTGTATTTGACTTGTTAGGAAAAGCACAGTTACACCAACGCGCGAGCGAAACCATCAACGCAGATTCAGGAATGTGGGTCTACGCCAGTCAAATGCTGCTTGGGGTTTGTTCGATGTTCTGCTTGCCCCGGCAATTTCATATCAATTTTATCGAAAACAACGGTGACAAAGAAATCACCACTGCCCGTTGGCTGTTCCCTTTGTATTTATTAGGGATGACATTATTCGTGCTACCCATTGCCCTAGCTGGGCACATGCTCTTTCCTGAAGGCAGTGTCAGCACAGACACTTACGCTCTTGCCTTACCGGTGGCGTCAGGAAATGCATGGGTCACCATTATTGCCTTCATTGGTGGGCTCGCAGCGGCGACCAGCATGATCATAGTGGCCACCCTTGCTATGGGTGTCATGATATCCAATAACATCGCCACCCCATTGTGGTTAACCTTGCAATTACGCACCCAACAGCGACACCGCTTAAAACCCAGTAGTATCTTACTCATTCGACGCGCCACTGTGTTAGTCGTATTAGGAGTGGCTTATTTTTATCACGTTAATATCAGTCAATCGGCATCGTTGGTGCAAAGTGGAGTTATCGCGATAGCACTGTTGTCGCAAACATTTCCTATTTTATTACTCGGTTTATATTGGAAAAGGGGCACCAGATTAGCCGCGCAGCTGGCTCTGGCCAGTGGCTTCCTGTGTTGGGCGTATTGGTTACTGTGGCCCAGTATTACCGCAAGCTATTATTTCAACGATGCTCCCTCAGACATTCAACTTGCACAAGGATTTGTATTCAGTTTAGGGGTCAATATTGTGTGTTTTTTCTTGGTGTCTTTTATCCAAGGTATGCGCAGCCAGAACATGGTACACGATGCCATTACTCACAATACCCAACCTTTTGGTCACGCGGTAAAAGTATCAAACCTATTAACCATTACAGAGAGAGTATGGGGGGCTGAGCGTCACCAAGCATTACTGGATAAACTGACTCCAGTACAACTTGCGGGCTACGCTAGCCCCAAGCTGTTATCTACGATTGAAAGCGAACTTGCGGGGCAAGTAGGCAGTGCCAGTGCGCGTATTTTGCTTTCTGCCATCGGTGAGAAGCGGGATGTTGAGCTGTCAGAGCTCGTAGAGTTGGTTGAAGAAGCTAGCCAAACCTTTCAGTTTAACCATGAATTACTCCAATCGTCAGTGGAGAATATTCAACAAGGCATAGTCGTGCTTGACCGGGAACTGAATTTGCTCGCATGGAATCAGCGCTATGTTGAACTGTTTAACTACCCCAGAGGTTTTGTACAAGTGGGTATGTCCATTTATCAATTGCTAGAATTTAATGCCAAAAGAGGACTATTTGGTCATAACGCCGACACGGGGCAAAGCAATATAGAAATGGAGATTAAAAAGCGCGTTGCCTTTATGCAATCAGGCAGCGCCTATAAATATGTTCGTCATCAAGAGAATGGTCAGGTCATTGAATTAAATGGTCGCCCGTTACCCGGCGGAGGCTTTGTTACCACCTACAGTGACATTACAGAATACATCAATATTCAGCAGCAACTTGAGCAGGCTAAAACGAGCTTAGAATCCAGGGTCCAAGAACGCACCGAGCAGCTACAAATTGCCAATATTGATCTTGAGAAAGCACGCCGTGATGCGGAAAGTGCTAACGAGAGCAAAACCAAGTTCTTAGCCGCTGCGGGTCATGATCTCATGCAGCCCTTCAATGCGGCTTCCTTGTTTGCCGCCATGCTTAAACAGAAATCGCCCCCAGGAGAAATGGCAGAGATGAGCTCCAATCTGGTCGATTCACTGAGTAATGCTGAGTCTTTACTGTCAATGTTACTCGACATGACGCGTCTAGAATCAGGGGCGTTGACGCCACATGTACAAACCTTTCCGTTAGACAGTATTTTACGCCCCATGCTCAATGAATTTTCAGTGCTTGCGGAACAAAAAAAGTTACGCGTAACTTATGTGCGCACTAATTTATGGGTAATCTCCGACCCTAAGTTGCTAAGAAGAATAATACAAAACCTATTATCAAATGCTATCCGATATACCGATTCTGGGCGTATATTACTGGGCGTAAAAAGGCAAAATGGTCAGGCTAGAATATGTGTTATGGATACTGGTGCCGGGATAGCCGAAGACAAACAGCAAGAAATATTTTTAGAGTTTCATCAGTTAGACAGCAACCCTAGTGCTCAAGGTTTAGGCTTAGGTTTAACCATAGTCGAGCGTATCAGTGCCCTACTTAATCACCCTGTAACGTTACACTCAACGCTGGGCAAAGGTACGTCATTTGATATCGCCGTACCAATGGGGAATAAACAAATTAACTCCCCAAAAACAGCAGCCCGTGGAAGCAATGATGTTAACCTGCCGCTACATAACAAACGTGTACTGATTGTTGATAACGAGCCTCAGATCTTGGACGCGCTACAACGGTTATTAGTTGATTGGGGCGCAACCGTGATTGCAGCCAAAGACACTAAAACTGCGCTGCAATTACTCAATCAGCCGATAGACTTAATGATACTCGATTACCAACTTGACCATGGTGAAACCGGTATAGATGTGGCCCGCGCTATCAGGCAAGTATTTATTGGCGAAGATGGCTTACACATTCCCAGTATTCTTAACTCTGCGCGCCAAGATGAGCAAATTAGGCAACAAGCGATAGATGAGCAAATGCATTATTTACCAAAACCGCTTAAGCCCCTCGCTTTGAAAAGGCTGATTAAACAACTGCTGGCTAAAAAATAGTGCTTTATGCTTTAGCGATGCAGGAGCACAGTAGCTAACGTTAACCACCGAGTTTAAAAACACTTCTGCTACGCAGCAGGTGCGGAGCAAATGATGAATGCATTCAAGCGCCACACCCATCATCAACGGCTGCGAGGAATGACCAAAGCGAGAGAGTTGTTAAAGCGCGCCTAAATCAATTTCGAACACTACATATTATGATACCCTGTAGCCTACTCCCTTGCCCGAAAATTGACCTTGCGCGCAGTTTCCTTCCTATAGGCGCAATATTCCAGAAAAATTCTTAATCACTAAACCCAAAAGTACTTTGATGCTCATTGAGGGGGAATTCCCCACTCTGAGCAGGTGTGCTTTTTAATACGATTCTAAAGATGGGTGTCTATGTAATTGTCTTAATTTAATGCATGATAAAGAAGTAGAAGCCTTCCTTTCACATTTAGTTTTAGCGTTAGATGTGGCTGCATCAACCCAAAAATCAGCATTAAATGCCTTGGTATTTCTATATCGCGATATAATTCGTCAACCATTAAATTTTAAACTTAATTTTATTAAAAGTACTCGCCAACAAAAACTGCCAATCGTTCTCACTACTGATGAAGTGAGGAATTTACTCGCAGTTGTAAGTGCTCAACAGAAACTAGCGGTATCAATTTTATATGCAAGTGGCTTGCGTTTAATGGAATGTGTGAGATTGAGAGTCCAAGATATAGATATAGATATAGATTTTGATTTCAAATCCATACGGGTTTGGAATGGTAAAGGTGGCAAACATCGGATTGTTACATTAGCCGATGAGCTTATACCTAGTTTGCAACAACAGATCACTGTCGTAAAACAATATCTGGATGCAGACTTGTTAAACCCAGAATACGATGGCGTTTATCTACCTCATCGTCTAAGGCTTAAGTTTAAGAACGCCAATCGCTCGTTACCATGGCAATATGTGTTTGCTTCGCGTCAACTATCGATTGATCCCGAAAATCAATCATTAAGGCGTCATCATATTGATGGGTCTACGGTGCAAAAAGAAATACGACATGCCGCTAAAAAAGCCAATATCCCTAAAATCGTTACCCCGCACACGCTTCGCCACGCATTTAAAAAATGTGTCCTTGCATTTTTCCCTACGGGCCATCCTTCGGATGTTCAAATTTAATTCCAGACAAATTTGTGCGACCCATCTTTTACAATCAGGCGCTGATATTCGCACTGTGCAAGACCAGCTCGGCCAAAGTGATTTGCGCACCACGCAGATATATACGCACATATTGCAACGTGTGGGTAACTCTGTCGTCAGCCCTTTATCTAGACTGTAACATAACGATTTAATATCAACCCAATGACGCAGCTCCGACAATAAGCACGTGACGTTTTTAAGTGCCACTTATATCTAAACAATTAAATTAAATGGTTCAGGATTGGGTAGTGCTGCAAAACCGAACATGTCACATCGGCATATGACTAATTTGACGCTAGCACTGATTCAAACAATCAAAGGTATTATTGCTTTTAGCGAGTGACCTGTGGTCTGATCTAAGTAATTATGTTTATTCGTTCTACAAGGATCTCACGTGAGCGACCCAATCATTCCTCTAGTGGCGGTAGGCCTTATTTCTATCGCTTGTCAGTATTTTGCTTATCGGATTAAATTACCTGCCATTTTGCCCTTGTTAGTCGTGGGGATTTTAGTCGGTCCTGTGTATGGCGTAATCAACGCCGATGCGCTATTCGGTGATTTACTCTTTCCTATTGTGTCCTTGTCTGTGGCCATCATTCTATTTGAGGGCTCGTTAACACTGCGCTTTGGTGATTTGGCGGGTCATGGCTCTATGGTGCGTAACCTTTGCACCGTGGGCACGTTAGTCACCTGGCTTGTTACTGCCCCCGTTGCGCATTATGCGTTAGGCGTTTCATGGCAGTTGGCCTTTTTGTTTGGCGCGATTGTAACCGTAACCGGTCCAACGGTGATTGTCCCTATGCTGCGTACCGTGCGCCCAAGCAGTAAGGTCGCCAACATCTTACGCTGGGAAGGCATTGTCATCGATCCTATCGGTGCGTTATTGGCCGTGCTTGTGTTCGAATATATTATCTCTACCCAAGATGCGCTGAGTCACACCTTGTACGCATTTGGGTTAACGTTAGGCGTCGGCTTAGGTATTGGCGCTGCAACAGGATATTTACTCGGCTTGGCCCTGCGTAATAGCTGGATCCCCCACTACTTACAAAACACCGCAGTACTGACGTTGATGTTAGGCGCGTTCGCTGGCTCGAATGTTATTGCCCACGAATCAGGGTTGTTGACCGTAACCATTATCGGTATGTGGCTGGCGAATATGAAAAACGTCGATGTGGAAGACATTCTAGAATTCAAAGAAACCTTAAGCGTACTGCTCATTTCGGGCCTGTTTATTCTGCTCGCTTCGCGTATTGATTTGCACTCTGTGTTAAGTGTTGGTTGGGGCTCCATTTTAGTGCTTGTTGCTATCATGTTTGTCGCACGTCCCGTGGGTGTCATTCTGTCTTCGTTAGGGACTGGTTTAAACTGGCGCGAAATCGCGCTGCTTAGCTGGATAGCACCGCGAGGCATAGTTGCAGCAGCGGTATCTGCTTTGTTTTCATTAAAGCTAGAAGTCTTAGAGTACGAACAGGCTGAATTACTGGTGCCTATGGTATTTTTGGTGATCATCACCACGGTTGTGCTACAGAGTCTTACCTCAGTCACAGTGGCGAAAAAGCTCAATATGCGCGCCCCTGCCCCGCACGGTTTTTTAATCTTCGGGGGTGGTTTGTTTAGCCGTTTATTCGCTAAAGAATTGATGAGCCATGATGTACAAGTACGCATCACGGATACCAACTGGAATAATATGCGTTTAGCTCGTATGGAGAACATCCCCACCTACTTTGGTAACCCAATGTCAGAACATGCCGCGCGTACGCTTGATTTGTCGATGTTTGGCAAAGTATTGGTGATGTCACCCTATCGTCAATTAAACCCCATGGTGACCTACCATTTTGAGCACGAAATGGGCAAAGGCACAGTACTTGGTTTGAACAATAACGAACAGCAGCAGCGCCCGAGTCATCAGGTGTCAGAGTCCTACGTCAAGAAGCTTGGTTTATTCAGTGATGATGCGACGTATGGCAAGCTGGCTGGCTTGGTAGCAAAAGGGTCGTTAATTAAAACGACCCGTTTAACGGATTCTTTTACCTACGAAGACTACAAAGAGCAGTACAACGAGCGAGCCATTAAATTGTGTGCCTTAGATACACATAATCATGTGCATATGTTCACCACATCAAACAACGTTAAGCCTAAATCAGATTGGAAGATTGTCAGTTTAGTGAACCCAGAAAAGCCGATAGAAAAAGCGATTGCTAAAGCAGAAATCACTGCTGAGAACAGCAATGATGAATCTAAGCTACCAGGTTAAAGCCAAACAATGGCATGCCACATTATGTGCAGAAGGCCGGTAACATTACCGGCTTTTTTACGCTACCGCTTTAGCTTATTCGACCTGTAGCATTTGTTTGAATAGCACGCCTGCTTGGGTACGGTTATTAAAGCCAAGCTTATGCAACACCGCAGACACATGCTGCTTAATAGTCGATTCACTGACACCTAATTCATAAGCAATTTGCTTGTTCAAAAGGCCATCAGCCATAAGCTGTAAAACTTTTAGTTGATGAGGAGTCAATTGAGCAAGTTTGCCCGCGAAAGCCTGTTCTTGGCTGTCTTCTATTTTTTGAACCTGCTCTACTAATTCATTAGGTAACCATTGCTCGCCTTCTAACAACTCGCGCACAGCATCTGCTATTACCGGTAACGGTGTTGATTTAGGGATATAACCACAGGCGCCAAAATCCATGGCTTTTCGGATCATACTCGGGCTTTCATCACCGGATACAATCGCCACCAACACATCAGGGAAATGACTTCGGATCATAGTCAAGCCTGTTAGACCGTCATTGCCCGGCATGTTCAAATCCAAAAAGATCAGCTCTACGTCGCTGTGTAGCTTTAATAAGTCGATAGTTTGTTGATAGGAAGCAGACTCAAGAATATCGTTCCCCAATACACCTTGAATGGCCTGTTTCATGGCGCTACGAAACAAGGGATGGTCGTCAGCAACGATGGCTTTAGCGTGCATTATAGGTACTCGGTTATCAATAAGGAGGCTTATTTGTCACTGGGTAGGATAACGTCTCGACGCTAGCTACCTGATTTTTAATAAATTTATCACTTGTCCTTATTAATTACACCAAATTTACAGTTAATAAGTGGGTTTGTAGTGGTTTGCTGAGCAGTACGGTAAGTTGCCTAGACGAAAAAAGGCAGTTTTCACTGCCAAACGTCATTACCATTTCACGCCTTATGCTTATTTTTATCGTGCGCGTGTCTATTTGAAATCAGGCGCGGTGAAAATGAACGTTCACCCGCGCCCTTTTTGGTTTTGCGACTAAAAGCGATAGCCAACCGTTAAGCTGACCGTGCGTGGGTCGCCGTAATAACCAATTAACGTATTATCACCACCTGTGCCGGCTGTATAACCTGTAGGATCATCAGGGTTTTCTACCACAAACTGATAGCCACCCACTACGTATTCCTCATCGGTCAGGTTTTTAGCATGAATGCCGCCATACCAGTTGCCGTCCTCACTTTGCCACGACACGCTTAAGTTGACTAAACCGTATCCGTCTTGGGTGATCAAACTGTTTGACGTTTCCGTAATCGTATAGTCATCACGGTAGTAGTAGTTAGCATTAAAAACAAAATCGCCCATGTCTGTGCTAAGTAGGTAGTTAGCAGCGAAATTGGCTGTGTACTCAGGAGTGTTCGAGATAGCAAAGGTATCGGCTACATCGACTCGCCCTTCCAGTGTCTCTTGGAATACCTCTTCAAATTCAGCATCGATGTACCCTAGTGACACATCAAAGGTTAGCTCATCGGTAGCGGCATAAGTAATTTCAGCTTCAACCCCTTTGGCTTTAGATTTACCCACATTACCCAAGATTTGTTGTAAGTCTTCAGGTGACGTAACGGGCAACACTGAGATGTACTGGCGGTCGTTATGCTCTAAAGCGAATAAAGTAACATTTGCCCGTAAATTATCGTTCCAGTCGCTTTTCATGCCAAGCTCAAACGAATCCACTACTTCTGGGTCGACCGCTGGCTCGTTGATGGTCGCTCTTGGATTGTAAGTACCGGATTTAAAGCCTTGTGAATAACTGGCAAAAAACATCAAATCATTATCCACTTGATATTCAATACCTACGCGGGGTGTAAAGCGTGACCAGCTTTCTTTTGCTGGAGCATCCAAAATACCGTCACCGTCAGAATCGCTGCCCAAAACTTGTGGCACTATTTCACCTTCTGGGCGCACGTAACCTGGGATCCAGTTCGACTCTGGGTATACGTTGTCGAAAATTAGACCATTGCGAACGGTGGCTTGCTTTTCTTCATCGGTATAACGTGCGCCAAGGGTCAATGACAGTTGCTCGGTTACATCAATAGATGACTGCACGTACGCGGCAATACTTTCGCTGTTGTTACAGCCAGACACTTCGCGGGTTAAACCAGGCACGCCGAATGCGGCGCGACCAAGAAAGCCCAGTATGGCTTCAAATTGACCACACGATTCACCGTCATAATAATAAATACCGCCCACGGCGTTAAACCCATCACCGGAGTATGCTAATTGCAGTTCGTGAGTGTCGTTTTCATCTTCATAAATGGCGGGTACATCAAAAATATCTATGGCTGTATTATCAAAATCAATATTGGTTGGCGAGTAACTTTCACGATGTGCGCCTATGTATTTTAAGCTGATATCATCATTTACATCCCAATTGGCCGTTAAGCTATACCCTTCGAGCTCAACATTGTTTTCAGTGGGTAAACTGGTGTAAGAATCAAATACGCTATTGGGTACGGGGGCATCAGTCAAACGACTTGGCAATAAGCGATAACCGCCTTTGGCATTAGAGTCATCTTCGGTTTTATCCCACGCGAAGCGAAAAAATAAATCATCTGATGGAGTAAATTCCACCGTCACCCGAGCCGCGGTTAAGTCTTTGTTATAGTTTTCTAAGTCTTGCCCTTCAAGAGCCGATTCAAGGTATTCACCATACCCGTCGCGAGTTAAATCTGCGATCCCAAAACCGACATAAAGCTTGTCTTCGATGACGGGAAACTGTCCTGTAAGCTTGATATCACGCTGTGAATAGCTGCCTACGGTGCCTTGAATGTTCAAGGTGGGGTCGCCGCTCATGGGCTTCGTCACGTATTTTATCGCGCCGCCTATGGTATTTTTACCATATAGCGTGCCTTGTGGGCCGCGGAGTACTTCAATACGTTCAACATCGAGTAAATCTAATACAGCGCCTTGAGGCCTCGCCACGTAAACATCATCAATGTAGATACCCACGCCTGGTTCGTAACCCCAAAGTGGATCTTGTTGGCCCACACCACGAATAAACGCAGTGAGCGTCGAATTGGTGCCGCGGCTATTTTGCAAAGTGGTATTGGGTGAGAATTGCTGGATTTCAGTGATAACCGAAATTCCCTTTTCATCTAACTCAACGGCGCCAAGAGATGTAACA
Source organism: Paraglaciecola sp. QJM3NY_14 (assembly GCF_056173245.1). Classification (NCBI taxonomy): domain Bacteria; kingdom Pseudomonadati; phylum Pseudomonadota; class Gammaproteobacteria; order Alteromonadales; family Alteromonadaceae; genus Paraglaciecola; species Paraglaciecola sp. QJM3NY_14. The sequence goes on along the minus strand of NZ_CM149664.1, from coordinate 2,393,161 downwards.
GAAATAGGCACTTCCTGCAGGCTTTCTACGGTTTTACGCGCTGTGACTTCAATACGCTCGAGCCCTTTTTTCTCAGCCTGAGTGGCGTTATCTGCTTCTTGAGCCATTAACGCTGGTTGGTAACACAACACTGATGCAACAGCGCCAGCGATAAGGGATTGGGTGAATCGTTGTTTATTCATAGTGTGTCCTTGATTGCAGTATTTCGTTTTTTTCATTGTCTGCTTGCTGCGGTCGTAAATACCTTAATCGAGTTTTGCCAGGTCGTCCTTAGTACCATAGTACTATGGGCAATTTCATTGGGCTAAGACACACTTGCACCATCACTTTACGTGTTTGCTTGCGGTCACAAGTATTCATTTAAAGGAAGATAATATGCTCAGTTTAATTGGTTTGATAGGCGGGTTGTTGCTGCTAATAGTGCTCACTATTCGTGGCATGAACTTGTTTATCGCCGCCCCCTTGTGCGCACTTATTGTCGCACTTACCAGTGGTATCCCGATTTTTATCGGCGATGTTAATTTTGTCAGTAGCTATATGCAGGGTTTCTCTGGATTTATTGCTTCTTGGTTTTTCATGTTTTTGCTTGGCTCCTTGTTTGGTAAATTCATGGAAGACACAGGCGCTGCCGACGCAGTAGCACGCTTCATCATAGCAAGATTGGGCCGCAGCCAAGCGGTTGCGGCGGTAGTGCTCGCCTGCGCTATTTTGACCTACGGCGGGGTTAGCCTCTTTGTTGTGGCGTTTTCGGTTTATCCTATGGCGTTGAGCTTATTCAAAGATGCCAACTTGCCTAGACGCTTCATTCCCGCTGCATTGGCATTTGGTTCAGTCACCTTTACCATGACATCCGCTGGCTCCCCAGAAATTCAAAATTGGATCCCCATTAAATACTTGGGTACCTCACCTTTTGCCGCGTGGGAAGTAAGCTTAGCAGTGGCGGTTTTCATGGCGGTGTTTGGTTTCTGGTGGATGCGCCGGATGATCAACAAAGCATTAGCGAATGGCGAAAAATTCGAACACTGGGAACAAGATCCTCATATCACAGACCGGGCGCTTCCTAGCCCCATAACTGGGTTAATTCCACTGTTAGTGGTGCTCGTACTTTCCTTTTTGCTCCACGATAGCCTAGGTCATTTAGCCTTGATCATTGCGCTGGGTGGCGGTGTGCTCACCCTGATGATCATCAACTACCGTTACTTTATGAATATGCAAAATGCCATCACCGCTGGCACTACAGGTGCTTTGGTCGCCATTGGTAACACCGCAGCGGTGGTGGGGTTTGGCAGTATCGCTAAAGCTACCGAGGCGTTTCAGGTCGCCGTAGAAGTCATGACCCATATACCGGGAAATGAGTTAATTGGCGCAGCAATTGCCATCAGTGTTATAGCCGGCTTAACAGGCTCGGCCTCAGGCGGGCAAGTTATCGCCCTGCCCTTACTCGCGCCGCATTACATCGACCAAGGTGTGAACCCTGAAGAGCTACATCGGGTTGTATCTATTTCATCAGGTGCGTTAGATTCTCTGCCACACAATGGTTATGTAGTGACATTAATCCGGGCAATTTGTAATGAGACTCACCAGCGGTCATATTGGTCAGTCGGCGCACTAACGGTTGTGGTGCCATTATGTGGTCTTGTGTTGGCTATCGCCTTGTTTAACCTATTTTAGCGTGCAAATTATTTACGAGAGAGTGCATTTTATGTTCTTAACCCAGGTGTTTAAAAAAGGGCTTTTGGCCACTTTTAGCCTAATCATGTGCGCGCAGGCGTGCGCAGCATCGGTCGAATTAGTCGAGAAAAAGCGCTTTGAAATAGAAAGGTTCGAAACCTTCGGCGGTAAAACCATCAAGCAGGTACACGTCGGTTGGGAAAGCTACGGTACATTGAATCAAGCAAAAGACAATGTGGTGCTGATCACCCATTACTTTAGTGCGACTTCACATGCAGCAGGTAAATATCATCCGGATGACGCAACGCCGGGATATTGGAACGCCATAATAGGCCCAGGTAAAGCAATTGATACCGACAAATACTTTGTTTTAAGTGTTGATACACTCGCAAACTTAAATGCTTACGACCCCAATGTGATTACCACTGGGCCTGCGTCTATTAACCCAGATACTGGAAAACACTACGGGCTAACGTTTCCTGTGGTGACTATTCGTGACTTCGTAAACGTGCAAAAATTATTGCTTGAATCGTTAGGCGTAACCAAGCTACATGCGGTGGTTGGTGGTTCAATGGGGTCTATGCAAGCGTTAGATTGGGCGACGGCTTATCCTGAATGGGTGCCTAGAATGATCTCAGTGATAGGATCAGGTCAAAGTGATGCATGGACCACCGCCTTGCTAGAAAAATGGGCAATACCCATTCAACTGGACGCCAACTGGAAAAACGGCGATTACTACGATAGTACACCGCCAACCCAAGGGTTAATTGCTGCGTTAATGTTCATTACCCAAGACGCACTTACACCGACTTTTTTTAATCAAACCGGTAAAGGCATAGGTTACTTTGCCCTTGAAGAAGCGCCGTTAAACGACATTCGCCAGCAGCATAGTATTGTTAAGTGGTTAAAAGAACGAGCTCAAAGCCGAGCTAAATTGATGGATGCTAACCATCTATTGTATTTAGTGCGGGCCTCACAGCTTTATATGGCAGGCCATTCAGGTGACATGAAACAAGCGCTATCCTCAGTCAAAGCAAAAACGCTCTTTCTGCCATCATTCAATGACTTGTTGTTGATGCCCTATTTAGCCAAAGACGCGGCAAATTCCTTAGAGCAACTCCATAAAAATACCTCTTACCGTGAGTTAACTGGGGACCTAGGCCATCTCAATGGTGTAGTAGGTATCGAACAAGCGGCGTCAGACATCAGCGCATTCTTAGCTGACAAACAATAGATTTATAAGAACAAAAAAGGATTATTATGACTTTCTCATTATCGGAATTTACCCAGTTAAGTAAACGCAGTTCTCGCTGTTGTTTCCTTACAAAGGCCGTTAGCGCCGTTCTAACCCTGTCACTTAGTGGAATATTAAGTGCCTCAGCCATCGCGCTACCTGAACAAAACGCGCAACCAGAGGCAGCTACAAAAGACGAGAAACGCTTCAATTTAGATCTAAATAAAATCACTTTATCTGGATTATCAAGTGGAGGCTTTATGGCTACCCAGTTCGAACTCGCTCATTCAGACTGGGTCTCTGGTGTGGGTATCATCGCCGCTGGGCCATACTATTGTGCTCAAAACAGCATACAAACTGCCCTTAGTCAGTGCGTTAATCAAATCAAAACTCCGCTGGACTTAGCTGCCCTCAATGCCCAAACGCAAAAATGGCAGGAGCAAGGCAAACTGCCCGACTTAAGCCATTTACAGCAACACAAGGTTTGGTTATTAAGCGGTACGCTTGATACCAAGGTACTTGGGCAAGTAAACGATGCGCTTTTTGAACAGTATCAGCAGTGGGTGACGCCTGAAAACATTCACTATGTTAATGACAAACCCTTTGCGCATTTATTCCCTACGCTTAATTCAGGCACAACATGCGATGTATCAAGCGCCCCCTTTATCGGCAACTGCGATTACGATGCAGCGGGCGAAATGCTTAATTTTATGTCCCCTGAACTGAGCCCTCGCAGTGCGCATCCCCAAGGTAAGTTGATGCAAATAGACCAACATTTACTTGGCGGTGAATCCGCTTCAACGCTTGCTGATACGGGGTATGTGTACGTTCCACAAGCGTGCGAACAAGGCGAAGCCTGCACCGTACATGTGAGCTTTCATGGTTGTAACCAAAATACAGCTGCCGTAGGTGACGACTACGCGACGCAAACTGGCCTCAATAACTGGGCAGATACCAATCATATGTTGGTGCTTTACCCGCAAACTAAAAGCTCCATGATAATGCCGTTAAATCCCCAAGGTTGCTGGGATTGGTGGGGATACACGGGAGACGATTATGCCAACAACCAAGGTCAACAAATAAAAGCCGTTAAAAACATGATTCATGCATTAGCCAAAAAAGAGACGACAAAATGAACAACTCATACGCTATGAAACACAGAACGATTCTGATCACAGGCGGCGCTAGCGGGATTGGTTTAGGGATAGCCCAACAATTGGGCAGCAACGGCCATAAAATCGTTATCGCAGACATGAATATGGATGCGGCTGAAAATGCCGTCGCAGAACTAGGGGCACAGGGGATCAGCGCACGCGCCCTTTTACTTGACGTCACAAATCAAGATCATATCAATAACCTTAGCGCTAACCTTGCTCCTGACACGGTAGATGTTTTGATTAACAACGCAGGTATTCAACATGTTGCCAAACTGGAAGAATTCCCTGGGGATAAATGGCAACAATTAATCAATATCATGCTGGTGGCGCCCGCCATGTTGACGCAAGCGTTATTGCCCACCATGCGCAGTAAAAACTACGGCCGAATTATTAATATTGGATCTGTACATTCCCTTATTGCCTCCCCTTATAAATCGGCATATGTAGCGGCAAAACATGGGTTGCTTGGCTTTTCGAAAACACTGGCACTGGAAACGGGTGATTGTGATGTCACAATCAACACACTTTGCCCCGCTTATGTCAAAACACCTTTAGTGGAGAAACAAATAGCGGCCCAAGCCAAAGAACATGGTATGAGCGAAGAAGATGTTATCAATAAAATCATGCTCGAACCCATGCCGAAAAAGTCCTTCATTGATATTGATGAGCTGGCCAGCAGCGCTGCTTTTTTAATGGACAACAGCGCGCGTAATATTACTGGGCAGACCATCGTTATAGACGGCGGCTGGACTGCGCGTTAGTCATACTAACTAACACTAGGTAAGCTTAAAAGGCCTGTAGAGATAGGTACCTCCTCAGGCTGAATTTATCACATATAGTTTGGTCAGCTTACATTATCAACGACCAAAACTTCCACCCTAGTGAGGTAACACCACCACTCTAATGTGCAGACGGTTTAGCATTATTTGAATGAGTATTAAATTGAATAGTTGATTTATCGAATGTTCTTAATTTAACTCTTAGGTCAAAAATTGCGTAACCAGTCACAACAAGAAAACATAAGCTCGGCACTATGTAAGAAAATGAAGTACTAACACTATCTATGATTGCCGCTTGTGCCAAAGGCATGACAGCACCGCCTAAAATAGCCATAACCAACCCTGCTGCACCAAACTTGGCATCATCACCTAAGCCATGCAGCGCTATGGCATAAATAGTAGGGAACATTAACGATAGACATCCTGATATTCCGACTAAAGCCCAAACTCCCGACTCGTCGGGGCTAAGTATCATGTATAAGCACAAAAAAGAGGCTAGCGATGCCATAATAGTCAATAGCTTCGCAGGCCTCACCCTGCCCATTAACCAGGTCATAAAAAAACGTGAAACTAAAAATAACAACATACTGTATTGCAGTATTTGACCACCCCCCACCTCATCAGTGCTCTTCGCTTCCATTACATATTGAATCGTAAAGGTCCAAACACAAGTTTGTGCAGCTACGTTAAAAAATTGAGCGATCACGCCGAAACGGTAGTGCCTATTTCTAAATAGACGTCTCATAGTCCCTCGAAAATCAATGTTCTTCTGCTCAGGGGATCTCTCACAGCGAGTGGGTGTTTTTGTTAACGCCACCGCTAGCCAAATGAGCACTAAGACACATGCAAAACCCACATAAGGTGTCATTACAGCAGATAGTTCAGCACTCACGACTGAGGTCAGCTCACTCGCACTCATAGCCATTCGCTCTTCAGGGGTAGCTTGATTAAGTTGAGGAAGAATCAATGTAGCGGCTAAAAAAACACCAAAACTGGTGCCAACAGGATTAAATGATTGAGCAAAGTTCAACCTCCGCGTCGCACTTTCTTCACATCCCATTCCCATAACGTAAGGGTTGGCGGACGTCTCTAAAATCGATAGTCCTCCAGCAAGCACAAATAGCGCGGTTAGGAAAAAACCGTATGTCATAGTTTGACTCGCTGGGTAAAATAAAAAAGCGCCAGCTGCAGCGCAACCTAATCCTGTCAACACCCCTGTTTTATACGAAAAACGTTTGTTGATAAAAGCCGCTGGAATCGCCAAGCAAAAGTACGCTCCATAGTAACTGAATTGCACAAGCGCGGATTGAAGTGAGGTCATAGTAAATATTTTGCTAAATACTTTGACCAACGGGTCAGTCATATTCGCTGCCGTTCCCCACGCAGCAAAACACAAGGTCAAAAGGATAAAAGGAACGAGCATTTCTTTGGAAACCAAGCGAGCTTTATTTTTCATTTTCACACATAAATATTTAACGTTTAGTTAACACATTTAAGCAACAATTTTTTATCATGTCAATAAATCAACTTTTATTATTAATGTATTTTTTACTAATTGACATATACATTCAGAAGAACTTGAATAAGCGGTATGATTGTTCAATAAAAATGAACGCAGTAAATAGGTCCGTGTTTTTGAACAAAATATAAGCTGTGCATTTGAAATAACTACATTAGGAGCCAAAAATTAAAACAGCTAATAATAAAAAAGAATTTAGTAAAGGACGCAGCCAGTCAGGCCTTAGATTGCATAATGAGCGTAAGATTTTATCTTACATACGCCATAAAGGGAGTGCTTCTAAGTCAGAAATAGCACAACAACTTGGCTTATCTGCTCAAGCGGTCACAGTTATTATTAAAAGTTTAGAAGCCGAAGAGTTAGTAGTACGCAAAGCCCCTAAACGCGGCAAGGTCGGCCAACCTATTGTTCCTTTTTCACTAAACCCTGACGGTGCATTTGGTATTGGACTGAAAGTCGGACGACGTAGTTTTGATCTAACGCTTGTCGATATGACAGGTAATGTAAAGGGTACGCTTCACGAAAACTGTGCTTACCCTACAGTCAGTCAATTACTGCTGTTTATAAAAAAAGGGGTCGAAGTATTGACCTTAAGTTTAGAGGCCGATCATGCTCACAGGATCACAGGTATAGGCGTAGCCATGCCGTATGAGATCTGGAGTTGGGCCGAAGAAGCCGGGGCACCAAAAGAAGTGCTAGACGAATGGAAGAGCTTTGATTTCTCACTAAAAATAGGCAGCATAATCAACCTCCCAATCTATGTATGCAACGACGACACCGCAGCCTGCTCCGCGGAGTTGAGCTTTGGCAACATCAATCACTTTAGCGATTTTTTGTACATTTTTGTTGGAACATTTATCGGGGGTGGCATAGTCATAAATGGTTCATTATTTACCGGGAAAACAGGTAATGCAGGAGCAATCGGTTCTTTACCTCAACCCAGTATTAATGAAAGTGGAAAGTTAGTTTCTAAACAGCTCATCATGCAATCTTCTCTGTTTATTCTAGAGAAAATGTTACGAGATGCTGACATTGACAGCAGTGTTCTTTGGCGCTCCACCGATCATTGGGGAGAGCTCGGCACACCACTAGAACATTGGACCGAGCAAGTGACTGATGGCTTAGCCTATGCTGCACTTTGCTCTTTGGCGGTGTTCGATTTCGAGGCTGTTATAATTGACGGTGCAATACCTGCCACAGTCAGAGAGAATATAGTGCAAATAACGAGAGAGAAAATCGCGCGCGCAGATACCCGTGGACTTTCTCCGACCAAGGTAGTCAGTGGCTCGATCGGCCCAAAAGCCCAATCTATAGGTAGTGCAAACCTGCCGCTTCTGGTCCATTTTTCCCATGATAGCCAGCATATTTTCAGTAAGTAATCCCACCTCATCTTGATTAATAGTTAAGGCTTCGTTCTTGCGCAGCCTTGATTTTTAAATTCTATTTTCCTGTTTTAACGCTGAATAAAGTCATTTTCATCAAATAATTAATAACATTAGTTGATTTATTAATTTATCTGCCCTACATTTATTTAACAGTTTTATTACAACCAATACATTCAGTTAGAAATGAAGGGGCTAATGAAGCTTCGCAAGCACACTCAACGGACTTAAAAGAGACAAACACAATGAACAAGACATATAAATCAGCGATTCTTTATGCATCAGTTGCCACAGCTTTATCTCAACCCGCAAATGCTCAAACCAATGAACAGCCCAAAGCAGACAATGATAATCTAGGATTTGAGCAAATCATTGTTACCGGAAGCTCTCGCCCAAAAGAAAAAATCGAATCAACCAATGCCATGACTACATTTGATGAACAGAAATTGGAACGTCTAGCTCCCCACAGTGTTGGTGAGTTAGTCCGCAGTATTCCTGGTTTTCATGCAGAAGATACAGGTGGAGAAACAGGTAATAACGTCGCACCTAGAGGGTTTCCACTATCCACACAAACTGAATTTACTGCTTTAATGCGTGATGGCATGACCGTCTTCTACAATCAAGACGTATTGTTCAGTCAAAACGACCGCTTTACGCGCCTATCAAGTTTTGTAGGAAATGTTGAAGCCATTAGAGGCGGAGCTTCTTCAATATTTGTCGGCAGTGCCCCTGCTGGTTTTATTAACTTCATTTCCAGAGAAGGTGAAGATGACACTCAAGGTGACGTGTTCTTTGAAACAAATAGCAATAACAGACTTGGTGCCCAAGCATGGATAAGTGGTTCACTCGACGAGCAAACTGTTTACGCCATTGGAGGTTGGTATAGACAGGATGATTCGGCACGTGACCCCGGTTATACAGCAAATCAAGGGGGCGAGCTAAACGCTAACATAAAGCACTTTTTTGCTGACGGTGACGGCTTCACTCGTTTCGAATTTAATAAACAAGACGACAAATCTTTCTTCTTTATTCCTCAACCTCTTACTGGGTCAACTTCGGATGCTCAAACGATTCCAGGAGGGATGGATATTAGAGATGGAACCACAGGTAACTCAGCGGGTGCACGTATACTCAGATTAGCAAACACACCCAGCGGTGATCTAGATTTGGACGTTGCCGATGGTAACTATGCAGATGTAACTTATATTGGTAATACCACCGAAGTTGAGCTCAATGACGAATGGACTTTCAGCAACCAAATTAGATACACAGATATGCTAACGACATTCACAGGGATCATCAATGTGGGAAACGCCGAACTGCTTTCCACAAAAGCGCAAGCGATATATGACGCTAACTCTGACGCCCTTGCAGGTGCTGTCAGTAATGGTGTACTGAACTATCAAATTCGTGATGCAGGTACAGGTTTTGAACTAGCAAATAATGGTAACTCTGACTCATTCAACACCAATGGCTTCGGTATTAACGCTGGCTTTTGGCATCGTCGTTTCGAGGGAGATAACCTACAAAATGAAAGTAAACTGAGTCATATATACGAAGACTTTTCGCAAGGGACGCTATATTCGACATTTGGTTTATTTGTTTCTAATGTTAATGGCCAAGTAACAGACTATCGAATTAATACCCTTCAATCTGTCGAGCCACTCCCACAGCGTCTTGATATCGCTTTTATCGACCAACAAGGAAATGATATCGCAAGTGGCACTTATCATGGGGTGCAAGCCGGTTCCCACGGGTTCGCCAATATCGTATACAGTGAAAAAATAGTCGCGCCCTATGCTGATTTCGAATACGAAATCGAAGACTTAACTCTGAATGCAGGTGCTCGTTATGAAATGTTAAAAGCTGACGGTGAAGCAGAGAATGGCGCCAACTATCAGATAAGTAGTTTTGCAAGCGATACCGATATCGTTAATGGCGATATTTTACTTCCTTTTGGAAATGGTACATTTCGCAATTTTGATGTTGAATACAACGAGTTAGCATGGACTGTAGCAGCAAACTATAAAGTTAATGATGATTTTGCTGTATTTACCCGTTACGCAGATGGCTTTCGAATGCCTGATGTCGATAAGTATATGGCGATCACCGATCTCACTAGTCAACAGGAAATTGACGCGTTTAATCGCTCAGAGCGACGTGAAACCAAACCCGCTTCAACGGTGATGGCCGAAATTGGCGTTAAATACAACGAAGGCGATATAGCCGCTTTTGTTACCGGATACTTCGCTTCTGCCGATGATTTGTTTTTTAATGTTCCTACAATCGAAAATGGGCAAGTAGTTCAACGTCAAGCCTTTAGAAACACAGAAACGATAGGCTTAGAAGCTGAATTCAATTTACAATTGACAGAAGGCTGGAGGATCGGGCTTTCTGGGACGTATCAATCACCTGAATTTGTCGATACGCCGGACGCAGAATTTATTGATCTAAATGGAAATACCGGGTCAGTTAATATAAATGGCAACCTTCCTGTTCGCGTACCTAAACATTTTGGACAACTAACGACTAGCTATGACTTTGAGGATTTCTCTTGGGGTATGGCGACTGTACACGCTAGTTATTCATGGAGTGGAAAACGGTACGCAGATGATGCAAATACAGCTGAGTTACCCATGTATGGTATGCTTAATATCGGCTTATCTCTGGAAAACGAGGATGGATATTACCTTCGCGCTGACGTTAAAAACCTTAATAATTCGGAAGGGTTATCAGAGGGCGATCCGAGAGCGGGGGAGACACTGGCCGGCCAAACGACTACATTTAATGCACGGGTAGTCTTACCTAGAACATTTTCTCTAACGGTAGGTAAACGTTTTTAACACTCTGAAAGCCTAAGTCAAACACTGTGTTTGCCTTAGGCGATTTCCCTTACTGTTGCAACAATATCTACTGCAAATCAAAGCGATCTAAGGTCATGACTTTAGTCCACGCGTTAACAAAATCATCCACAAATTGTTGGTGAGCATCATCGGATGCATACACTTCAGCAACCGCTCTTAGCTCTGAATTAGAGCCAAATATCAAGTCCACTGAAGAGGCGGACCAACGTTGTTTGTTGCTTTTGCGATCAATTCCGAGATAGAGATCCTGTTGGTCTTTCGCCTTTTCCCAGCGCGTTGACATATCGAGTAAATTAACAAAAAAGTCGTTGTTTAAAATTCCGGGATTATCTGTCAGTACGCCCCTATCACTGCCATCGGCATTGGTATTCATCACTCTCAAACCTGCCACTAACACACTCATTTCGGGAACGGATAAATCTAGGGTATTCGCTTTGTCCACTAACATCTCAACCGGTGATAAGGTATTTACCTGAGCGTAGTAGTTTCTAAACCCATCCGCTTTTGGCTCTAGTACCGCGAAAGATTCCACTTCTGTTTGAGCCTGGGTTGCATCGCTGCGCCCCGGTATAAAGGGCACTTCAACGTCGAAGTCATTTTTACTCGCGGCGTGTTCAATGGCCGCTGCGCCGCCAAGTACAATTAAATCCGCTAACGATACTTGTTTATTACCGCTTTGCCCGTCATTGAAGTCTTTTTTCACCTTGTTAAGGAACGTTAAAACCGTGTTCAATTCGTCCGGATTGTTCACTTCCCAGTTTTTTTGTGGCGCGAGTTGAATACGAGCGCCGTTAACACCACCGCGCATATCTGTCGCTCTGAAACTGGCTGCTGCCGCCCATGCCGTTTTGACTAATTGAGCAGGCGTAACATCGCCATCAAGTAATTTCGTCTTTAGGTGTTGGATGTCACGTTTATTAATTAGCGAATTGTCCACGCTAGGAATAGGGTCTTGCCATAAGAAGTCGTCCGTTGGCGACTCATCACCTACGTAACGCGCGCGAGGGCCCATATCTCGATGGGTTAATTTAAACCATGCTTTTGAAAACGCTAACTCAAACCCCTTCGGATTGGCATGAAAGCGTTCAGCGATTTTTCTGTACTGAGGATCCTCTTTCAGCGCTAAATCGGTCGTAAACATAATGGGCGCATGGCGCTTGGATTTGACATGTGCATCAGGCACCAAATTCGCACCCGCATTATCTTTAGGGATCCACTGAGTCGCTCCCGCGGGGCTTTGGGTTTTAACCCATTCAAATCCAAATAAATTATCTAAATATTGCATGGTCCATTGAGTTGGGCTGACAGACCAGGCCCCTTCCAAGCCGCTAGTAATGGTGTCTTCTGCATTGCCTTTTCCGCACTTATTTTTCCAGCCTAAACCTTGCTCTTCAATCGTTGCTCCGGCTGGAGCAGGATCTAAGCATTCATCTGGTTTGTGCGCACCGTGGGCTTTCCCAAACGTGTGACCCCCAGCGATTAGTGCCACCGTTTCTTCGTCATTCATGGCCATACGTGCAAACACATCACGAATATCGGCAGCCGCTGAAATAGGGTCGTGATTACCATTTGGCCCCTCAGGATTAACGTAAATTAGACCCATTTGCACCGCTGCCAGAGGCTCCTCTAATTTTCGCTCACCAGAATAACGCTCATTCCCCCCTAACCATTCTTTTTCCGGCCCCCAGTAAACCAAATCTGGTTCGAAGTCGTCTTCTCGACCGCCGGCGAATCCATAAATAGTAAAGCCCATAGACTCCATCGCTACATTTCCGGTAAGCACCATCAAATCAGCCCAGGACAAACTGCGACCGTATTTTTGCTTAATTGGCCACAGCAAACGCCTTGCTTTATCAAGACTCACATTGTCCGGCCAGCTATTGAGTGGCTCGAACCGCTGCTGGCCACCTGCCCCGCCCCCGCGTCCATCTGACATGCGATAGGTACCAGTACTGTGCCACGCCATTCGCACAAAGAACGGTCCGTAATGGCCATAGTCTGCTGGCCACCAATCTTGGGATGAGGTTAACAGTGCTTTAATATCGCTTTTCACAGTCGCTAAATTTAACGTTTTAAATGCGTCTGCATAATTAAAGTCTCCGCCCAAGGGGTTCGATTTCGCATCATTCTGCCTAAGCGGCTGCAAGTTCAGTTGCTCTGGCCACCAAAATGTATTGGTCTTAGGCATACCATCGGCTAAGGCACTCTGGCTGATGCACAATGAGGCTATTGCCAAAGATACGGCGCTAATAAGGCGATTTGAGGGTTTTTTAGCAATGCAATTTGAACGTTTATTTACTCTAGGTAACATGCTGATGTCCTTTAGATTAGTCACTTTGCTTAATGACTATAGGAGTCAACGTAAATTTATTGCAGACGGAAAAACAGATTGTATTAATCGATAATGTTAATCAATTGTGAATCTAATGTGTGTTGTACGACACAAAGTTAGCGGCCAAAGACAGTCTCAAAATCTCAGATTGCGTTACTCTTGCAGATACGCAATCATATCGACCATTCATATAAAAAGAGTTAAAAAATGTCAGCCGTTACCCTTACCTTCACCCTAGAAAAAGAAACTAAAAACAGCGTTCGTTATAAGGAAGTGCCAGAAGAAGGCAAAGCCCCGGTGTTAGGCTCAGTCTATGTACAAAAATGGTACGCAGGCTCATCGAAGAACATTACCATCACGGTAGAGAAAAAAGACTAATTCACCTATCAGACGAGCGACAAACGCTAGCCCACGTTCAAACTTTGGATGTCTTCTATAAAGTGCTCTAATGCTCGAGCTTCAATTTGCTTGATTTTCTTTTGTTGTGGCTCGCTTAACATGTGGTACATGCTCGCGGCGCCGAAATCACCGAATATGATATTTCCCTCATCATCAAATAAGGTGTTATGGGCGTATAAATCGCCGTGGCAAACTTGGTTTATATGCAAATGCTCATACACATCTTGCATCTGAGAAATGATTTTCTCAACGTGCTGAGACGACAATGTAAACCCTTCAGGGAAGGTATCTCGAGTGCAACTGTCTAACGATGGTGGCAAGCCTAAATTACGGAAATGCTCTGGGATTAACGCCATCACCAACGCCAAGTAGTCAGGCTCTGTCACCTGTGCCAGCGGCTTGACTATATTGCGATGTTGACCCACTTTCAGGCAGACCTGTAGCTCATCTTTCGGGTAGCCATCACTGGTGACTTGGCCTTTGAACACTTTAACCGCCACCTCTGCGGGCAAGTCACGTTGTGCTTTACGCCAAGTCGCTTTTGATATTACGCCAGATGCTCCCTGCCCTAGCACATCATGCAATTGGTAGCTCGTAGAGGGTACATGAGGCACTGTTTCAATATGCAAATCCGCTGCGGAAAATGGATTACCCGCAAAAGCAAACCAAGCCAATCTGGGCAAATCTAATAGCTGGTCTGGGCATTGCGCTAAATCATTCGCCGAAATTCGCAACAACTCAAGATTGTGCAATTGGCTCATATTCTCAGGTAATGACGTGAGTTTATTACCCGCAAGGGCTAACTTTTGCATTCTAGGTCGCTCACCCAACGAGTTTGGCAGTCTCTGTATCTGATTATCGGTTAAAATCAGCCAGCGCAACTTTATGGGTAAAGCGTTCTCAGGCACACGCTTGATTTTGTTGGCTTTGAAACCGACCATTTCAAGGTTTTCGCACTGTCCCAATACGTCTGGTAGAACTTCAAACTGGTTGTTAGAGGCAAATAGAATTTTAAGGTTTTTTAATTGGGCAAACTCATTGGGTAGATGGCGCAATCTATTATTTGATAAATCAAGTACTTCCAAGGTATCAGCGAGGGTTAAAATCTCTAAAGGAAATTCCGTGAGGTTGTCAGATAGAGTGAGTTTTGATGTGCCAATAAGTTGGCCGGTTTTAAGCTGATTCAGTGTGTGCAAAATGAGAAACCTGATAAAGAGATAAAGTAATGGGAAGCGGTACTGCAAAAAAGCGACGCTAGCCTACTGAAAATCATCTAAAAAAGATAGTTTAGCGACAATAGACCCTCTGAGGACAGTAGTTGCAAGGGTGAAATAGCTATTACTTATTATCACGTACATGCCCATCATCTCAAAGGAGTCTTTTTCTACGATAATAGTCTGGCATGAGTGGCATCTTAAGCCGAGTTAACAACCTGAAGTCGTGTATTCTATGCTAGGGGTTTCCCCCAAGTTTTCTGCACGGTAATAGATCAAATAACAATTGGTGGCAACTATCGGTACTTGGTTTACATAGGCACCTGACGTGTGGGTGAGCGACGCAAAAGTAAGGTATAATTTAGTCCGTCGATAATCTGTTGACCATATCCAATCTTTCTCAAAATTGCTGCTCATTGCCGCAGAAATTCCGCTATTTCGAGAGCCACTTGGGTATCCATATCGTGTTTCGATGTCCGAAGAACCGTCACCGTCAATATCAATATTGCTAAGCTGCAAACTATTCTGCCCTCGAATCGCTGATTTAGCATATACCAACTTGCTAGCAGACAACATTGCGCCCCCTACAGATTCAAGCACAGCAATTTTCGCATCACCGTTTAAATCGAGAAACTTTGGTGCAGCTGTGACGGCTAATGTCCCCAAGATAACGATGACGATGATTAGCTCAATCAAAGTAAATCCACTTTGCGCACTTGGCTTTGTCGAGTTGGGCAAATTCATTTTGATTAACGGATGTTCCTTGAATAGTTACGCGGCGATTAGGCTCATGATTGACGCGCTCACACAGTAAACTTATATTATATCTACATTTTGGCGATATTTTTATCTAGGAAAATATACATAGGTATACTATTAACCGGTGCTAAGCATCGAAATGATGCTTTGATTTCAACTAGGGACGGCAGAAACAGTGCGCAGTAGTTGCTGTAGTTGCAATAACGACAGCTACCAACACCTAAACTGTGACGTTAAAATGATTAGACAGGGTGAAACCCGAAAGTATGATTATAATCGATACTTGCCTTAAAGCGCGCAGCCAAGGAGCTGCGCGCTCTTTAAAGGGTTATTAGTTAGATGTAAAACGACGTTCGTACATGCCTTTGTGTAGGTCTTTGGCAGCATTGACCATAGGCGCATAAGGGGTGTCAGTCACGTTAACAAAGCCTACGTTGTAGTTTTCGCCGTCAAAGGCTCTACCAGTAATTGGCGAGTCCATGTATTGGAACCAATGCGCACCAATAAAGTACGGATTGTCAATAATCGTTCTCATATAATCTTGGTACATATCAGCTCTGTCTTGCTGATTAGCAGCATGTACTAAGCCTGGGTGAAACAAACCGCTGTCAGTAGCTCCGATGTGGAACTCGCCCACAATTGATGGCATGTCAAACTCTTTTAGAAATCCCCAGCCCTTTGGATGTAAGCCTTCTTTGTATACGTTGTAACTCATCACATCCACGTACTGAGTGGCCGCTTTTGCCACCTCCATAGGCATGCCCCAATCCGCGAAGCGAGACCCTAAATAGAGATGATTAGGCAAATAGGTTTGCATAGCAGCATCAACTGTTGAAAAGTATTTTTCGGCATAGGCATACAGCATATCGCTGTAATCAGCTAATTGCTGTTCGGCGTGCGTTTCATCAGTCGCTAGCAGTGAATCAATGCCTTTATTAAACTCAGACCAAGAGGAAATATCTTTACCCCAAGCGGCATTTAATGCCTCGATGCTGGCATATTTATCTTTAAGCATTGTCGTAAACGCCGCCTTAGTCGGCACTTCACTACCATCGCGTTTTAGGGTATTGAACACGATGCCGTAGCGCGACTGAGGCGTTTCACTACGGCCAAAACTTTTCTCGTTATCGATAAATACACCCACACACCAAGGGGTGTTTTTCACTTCTTGTGCGATGACGCTGACAGTATGCAACGCACGCTCTTTGAATGTAGGGTCGAACACATCCGGCATGTTGCCCCAGAAGTCATCGCCACTAGAGACGGTTTTATAGTCACCGATGATCCAGCCGTTAGCAAAAAACGGTACTTTCTGGTTGTCGTAAAATGCAGGATCTGTCCAATTACCTAAGGATGTGAACCCCCAATTACGCATTCTATCTAGGGTCACATCGTGCCACTTTTGCATGTAATCAGGTGTCATTTCACTGTATTTACGATCTAAATTGGCTGCATAAAAACTATAGGTTTCGCCTTGTTTTAGTGGCCCTGAATGAACCCCAGTACGGTAACCATAGTGCTGCCCCATAGGTTCCTCGTAACTTGGCAACCAAGTGAACAGATCTTTTCTGAGTTCAGATGCTACAAAACGTGATGGCACGGCACTGTCAGCAACGCGATTAAGGCCCTGAGAATCAGATGGCGTCACATCAGCGTTATCTGCTTTAACTAACACCTCCGGCGGAAAATCATAACCGGTCATTGTAGACGAGTTAGCCAAGCGAATGATATCGACACCAGTGGCAAAATACAGGTAACCGTCGGGGTCAACTAAGCTCCATAGACCTTGATATTTAGCTGTTCGAAAGTTGCCCGTGCCTTCCAGCTTAGGTCCGTTCAGCCAACCGCCCCACTTTGAGCGCGGCGCATTCCATTTTCCGTCTAAGGTTTTCAACTCTTTATCTCTTGCGCTGTATAACTCTTCTAACGAGTGCACTTTCCCGTCGAATTCGCGCTTTGCATTTTGCCCGAATTGATCAACCACACCCGTGAGGTAGTGCGTATCCATAGGCGGATTTTGGCGTAATCGAATATCGTTTATAGTGATTTGTTTATCGAATAAATTGTTTTGTACGCTTAACGAAATCTTGCTTATACCACTGAGTTTAAGATTTTTTTTACCCCACAAAGAGATAAACTGCTTGTCGTCTGAATACCACGTATCTGGATTAGAGCGTAAGCCCGAGGTAAAATTAAATTCGTTTTTATCGTCACTGATTGATTTGGCGAGATCGTGCCCCGCCATTTTTGCATAATAAGTACTTTGTGGCCCAACAGGCACACTGACTGAACGGGTATACGTATCGCCATTGGTATCAGATATATTTAGGAATAACTGAACTGAGTGCTCTCCTTCATTACCGATGTCAAAAGCGATATTAAAATCGTCTAAATCGCTCCAATCCCAAGCAACATCAGGAATAAACTCAACAGCACTGTTGATATTCTCTTTCCCATGAAAGAGCACTTTGAGAGAATCGCCTGCTGTACCAACCACGCTGCCGCTGGCATTTGTGTATTTAACCTGCTTGAGGGAGTCACTATCTTTGGCAGTAAACAATGTTTTAAGTGTTTTTACCTGTTGCTCAATGTGATCAACTGGTTGCACCTCTGCGGCTGAGGAGTGACTAACCTCGTCACTCGTTTCACTCGCACTGCATCCAGTTAGCGCTGTTACAATCGCAACAAACAAAAGCTTTTTACTGGCGTTCATAATTATCCCTCTTGAGAAGTATTAACAAAATTTACATTTTGGGATTATACACGGCACGCTCAACATGTAAATTGTTAACAATTAATTAAATAGTGCGAGTAAACAACATTAATGCGAGTCGTGCGAAACACCATATTTGACTATTGTGTTGAGGTTAAAATCTAAAGTAACGTATGATGTCTCTGTCAATTTTATCAATATGCACTCTCGTCTTTGAAAAATTTAATAGCCTTAAATCAAAGGCTAAGCCTACTAATATTCTTATTATTAGAATCAAACGCTTTTACGTATTGTGTTATTAAATAACTAAATTGTAAAAGTATGTTGACTTACCTGAGACATTACAGCGATAATTAATTGTTAACAATTATCAATATATGCGTTAGCATAATTCATCGACGATTTACGTAACTTTGTTAACAAAGGTCCCCCTAAGTTAATAGACGTCATCCAAGCTAAATAGGAACACCAATGAATAATCAAGTTAGGCATGTATTCTTTTGCGCAATCGTAGTGGCATTCGGAGGATTCATTTTTGGTTTAGATGCCGCGCTTATCTCAGGCACTGTGCGCTTTATTTCCGCCGAGTTTGCCCTCTCTGACTTGCAAATTGGGGCTGTGGTCAGTGCACCTGGTTTCGGTGTTTTATTTGCGTTACTCATTACTGGCTATATTTGTGACAAATATGGTCGCCGCCAAGCCCTGCTCATTATTTCTGTTTTATACATATTGTCTGCGGTAGCGTCTGTTGGAGCTATTTCCTTTGAGATGTTGGTTACGGCTCGATTTGTTGGCGGGCTTGCGTTTACATCGCTGTCAGTAGCGGCTATGTATATTGGCGAAATTGCACCGCCAAAACTACGCGGTAAATTGGTGGCCATGATCCAGATAAATATCGTTATCGGTCTCTCAGCCGCTTATTTTGCCAATTACATGATATTAAAGGTGTCGCAATTAGAGGCCGACTGGGTCATGTCTCTTGGTATCAATACCCATACTTGGCGGTGGATGCTCGGCATTGAGATTATCCCAGCCATCGTATGGCTATTCCTACTTATTACGATCCCAAGAAGCCCTCGTTGGTTGGTCATGAACAATCGTTTGGATGAAGCAAAGCGTGTACTACATCAGTTTTTGAATAACGAAGAGGTCGAAAAAGAACTGGTTCAAATTCAGCACAGCGTCGATTTAGGCGATAAACACGCTTTATCCACCGCTGAAGCCATAAAAGCCATGTTTGGCAGCAAAATGCGTAAAGCCGCATTAATCGGTTTAACCATGGGGGTGGTGCAACAAATTACCGGAATTAACGCGATCATGTTTTATGCCCCGACGGTCTTTGAGCAAGTCGGTTTGGGCACCAATGCTGCCTTTTTCCAAGCACTTATCGTCGGTTTGGTCAGTGTGTTGTTCACCATAGCAGCAGTGTTGTTAGTCGATAGATTAGGCCGCCGTCCACTGGTGATTTACGGCCTTGCAGCGGGCACTATTAGCCTATTTATGTGTCACTACGCTTTCAGTCAGGCCACTTATATCCTTACCCCTGAGCAGATTAACGCTTTTGCCACTGAGCATGGCTTAGCCAGCATGCAGAATATGGTGTCCACTGCGTTTTCATCTGATATTGAATTTAAGAATATGCTGCAGTCGGTTATTGGTATCGAAGAATTTAGACGCCATGAAGGCCAGCTGATGCAAATGGCGACTAATGTAAACGCAAACATGATCTTACTTGGCGTCATGGGTTATATAGCGGCTTTTCATTTCTCAATTGGGCCGGTGATGTGGGTGCTTTTTTCAGAGATATTCCCAATCGCTATTCGTGGAACCGCCATTCCCATGTTTGCATTGCTTGCTAGTATTGTGAGTTATTTAGTACAGCAGTTTTTCCCATGGCAGTTAAGCCATATGGGGGCTAGTGATATCTTCTTATTTTACGCTATCAGTGGTGCTATAGGTTTCGTTATCTTGTTTAAGATCATGCCTGAAACCAAGAATAAGACGATTGAAGAAATTGAACTCGATTTAGACAGCACAAAAGATAAAGCGAGCGTGGCCTAAGATGCGCAACCCTATATTTATTGCGATCGGCGAATGCATGGTCGAGCTGAGTGTTACCGCTCAAAATAAACTACAACACTCTTTTGCCGGTGATACCTATAACTCTTTGGTTTATGCCAAGCGTTGGCACAACGAGTTAGACTGTTACTTTCTATCAGGCATCGGCCAAGACAGCTTTAGCACCTTGATGACAGCGCACTGGCAACAGCATGGTATCAGTGATGAGTTTGCTCTTACCTCTGATGATCATAACGTGGGTATATACGCGATTAAGAACGACGACAGTGGAGAGCGCCACTTCGATTATTGGCGCAAGGAGTCAGCGGCCACCCAACTCATGTCCCTCATTGAACAAAGCGACTGTGAGTCCCACTGGCCACATTTTGATTTGGTTTATTTCAGTGGAATATCCCTAGGCATTTTATCCGATGAAGATAAAGACAAGTTAATCAATTTAATCACCCGTCTTAAAGCTAAAGGCAGTAAAGTGGCCTTTGACCCTAACTACCGTCCAAAGATGTGGGCGAACAAAGCGCATGCTATCCGATGGCTTGAAGCAGCATACACAGTCAGTGACATAGTACTACCAGGCACCGAGGATCATCATGACCTATTAGGACATTCATCTGTCTCTGAGATTGTGGATTACTGTAAGCAGTACGAGGTTCAGGAGCTGGTCGTCAAAGCAGGCAAAGAGGGTGTTTTCGCTTTCGATTGTGGCCAAGCCGTTTGCCATGTGCCTTTTACCCCTGCGGACAGACAGCTGGATACCACCGCAGCCGGAGACTCTTTTGCAGGTGTATATTTGGCCTGCCGCATGGCTGATAAACCTATGAAATTATCTATTGAACACGCATCCGCAGCAGCGGGGCTAGTGGTGCAACATCAGGGCGCCATAGTTGAGCACACTATTTTCGATGCATTTCGTCAACGTTTAGCCAATCACACCGTTGCTTGAATTGGTATCGCATCTAACAGATCTTAAGAGGAAATAACATGACTCAGGCTAAGCAAAAACAAAGCCTTGCCACCAAGCGCGCTATCGAGCGAGGCTATGACAGTAAAAATGCTGACTGGATGATCGAATTTGAAACCAGCCCATTAAAGGGTGACTTTGCATTTGAAGAAGGGGTAATTCGCCGCGACCCCACGTCGGTCATTTCAGTCGATGGTGTTTATCATTGTTGGTACACCAAAGGCACTGGCGAAACCGTGGGCTTTGGTAGTACTAACCCAGAAGATAAAGTGTTTCCATGGGATTTAACCGAAGTTTGGCACGCCACCTCAAGTGACGGCGAAACGTGGCAAGAGCAAGGCCCTGCTATCACCCGTGGTACACCTGGTGCGTTTGATGATCGTGCCGTATTTACCCCCGAAGTACTCGCCCATAATGGTAAATACTATTTGGTCTATCAAACCGTGCAATATCCTTATACCAATCGACAAATAGAGCAAATCGCCATTGCCCATGCCGACTCCCCTTTTGGCCCTTGGACAAAATCCAACGCACCGATTTTGAGTCCTTCCTTGGACGGCGAATGGCGCGGTGATGAAGACAACCGTTTCCACGTGCATTCAAAAGGCAGCTTTGATAGCCATAAAGTGCATGACCCATGTTTACTGGTGTTTAATGGCAAGTTCCACCTGTATTACAAAGGCGAGACCATGGGCGAAGAAATGAACTTTGGTGGGCGCGAAATCAAGCATGGGGTCGCCATCGCCGACGACATTTTAGGGCCTTATCACAAATCAGAATACAACCCGATCAGCAACAGCGGCCATGAAGTGGTGGTGTGGAATTACCAAGGTGGCGTTGCAAGCTTATTGACCACTGACGGTCCCGAGAAAAACACCATTCAGTTTGCCCCTGACGGTATTAATTTTGATATCAAAGCCCATATCAAAGGGGCGCCAGAAGCGATTGGTTTATACCGGCCAAGCAACATAGAAGACATCCCTCCCCCGGGCTTGTATTGGGGTTTATGCCATAAATACGATAGCAGTTGGAATTGGAATTACATTTGTCGTTATCGTCTAAAGAAACAAGTATTAGACGCTGGCACGTTTCAAAACAGTAACTAATAAACTGAGATATAGCAGTAAACCCGAGCACCCATTAGGTATTAAATTGAAAATGGGTACTCGCAGATAGATACCCACATAAGGGTTTAATAACGACAGTAGAAGGAAGACACCATGTATAAAAGCATGCAGCTAATCGATATGTTACGGCACAAATATAGGCTTCGCTCTGATAACACTGTGGCTAAAAAACTCGGTGTGTCTCGGTCTGCGGTAAGTCGTTATCGTAATCAAACCGGCTCAATCGATGACAAACTTGCTGTAGAGATAGCCGAGATGCTTTCCCTTGACCCGTTTGAAGTCATTGCATCTATGCGTTGTGAGCGTGCAGCCCGCAACAATTGCCCAAAGGACATCAGTTTTTGGCGTAAGTACGCCGCTTAAAAGACGCGTTTGAACGATAGAATAAAGACTAGAAGCTAGTTTCCCTGTACTGCTCGTTATTAAGTGTTTTACAAAGTAGGCTTGAAGGGCTTTTTTTAAATTACCCATTTCGACGTGGGTATTCAGCCCTTGAATTGGGTGCATGGCATCGCGCTATCACCACGCCCTTTTTATTAACCAGGGTTCTTAGGTTTGCCGCGCTCCTAAAGGCTCATTCACTGTCTGAATATCGCTCGCCATAGCAGCTCTTCATAACCGCAAATCACACAAATGATTCGTCGCGTTAAACGGGACGTTTAAAATCTAGTCTGTACTGCTTGCATATGCTGTTTTTCTAGTGGGAAAATAATTAAGTAGCCTGATGATACAGCGAGTACCAGGCTAGCGCTTTTGTGCTGTGCGTTTGACCTGATATATCTATTCTTTTAACTAGTATGGTGTGAACGCCTCGTGTTTAATTCAAACATGAATGTTGACTGATTTTTAACAAAAATTTATTTCTACTCTTCCGACATCTGCGTGTAACATTTTGCACTGGCAGGCGTTAATTTTTTGGCATAAATGACTATTTAAAGTAACTAGTCAGTTATAAAAGAACCATTAAAATTACAATGCATCTCGTTTTGTTAACCTACCCCCTCTAAAAATATACGCTTTTAATAACGCGTAAGCCATTGATTATCTTGATTTAAATGCACTCATACAATCATTATGAATAACCACCTCCCCACAGTTAATTGTTAACAAAAAACCTTTGACAACAACCAAGCCAAATGTTTACATATGCTTTACATTTTAAGTGTAATAAAATGTTCATATGAAATTAGACATAAGCACTTGAAGTAAGTCTGGTTGGTTTAGTGATGCACGCTAACCAAGCCATGGCGATTAACGACATTTATAATTACCGGGAACAATTAACTATGTCTAAAGCATTCACCACACCCTTTAAATTAAGCGCTATCTCAATTGCGCTTTTTATGGCATCTAACGCATTTGGCCAAACGCAGGAAGAACAAAACGCGCAGAATTCACCTGAAGCGAAATCTAGCGAAACAAGCGACATTGAAGTGATTGAAATTACAGGTTTGAAGAGTAGCCTCAAAAAATCAATCAATGATAAGCGCTTCTCTCAGAACTTAGTCGACACAATTAATGCCGAAGACATTGGTAAGTCGACCGACCAAAACGTAGCAGATGCATTAAGCCGCGTAACGGGCGTTTCATTGGTTACGCGTGATGGCGAAGGTACTCAAGTCACCGTGCGTGGTGCCACTGCTAACCAAAATAATATTACTATTAATGGTCAGCAACTCACCTCAACAGACTTCAGTCAAGCGGTTGATTTAAGCTCCTTCTCTGCAGACATATTGTCAAAGCTTGAAGTGGTGAAAACATCAAGTGCCGACCAAGACGAAGGATCTCTGGGGGCCAATATTAACCTCATAACACTCAAGCCTCTTGATCAAAAGAAAGGCGTGCGTTCCTTCACTGCACAGGGCAGATACAATGATTTCTCTGAAGAGAACGATCATAAAGTACAGTTTACCCTCACTGAAAAATTTTTCGATGATACCTTTGGTGTTGCCTTTTCAGCCTATGATCAAACTTCAAGTATTCGGCGCGACCAATACCGAATAGACAGATTCGCAGCTTCTACCATTATCGCATCAGCAAGCGACATGGACGGAAATGCCATCTCTGGCGTCAAGGCGATACGCCCTACGGCCACGCGTTACGAACTGCATCAAAATAGCACCGAACGTCAGGGCATAACCCTAGGGCTGCAATTTCTACCAGACGATGTTTCTGAATTGAATCTTGATATTACTTACTCGCAGCAAGAATATGCAACACGTCAAGACGCCGTAATCAGTCGAGCTACGGGCAATCAAAATTTTGTCGAGGGCATTGAGCCGCTGGGCAGTCAACGTCCTGCTGCGTCCTTCACCGATCCACAAACAGATTGGTATGTAGTCGATACACAGAACAATACCATGCTACGCGAATTGAATCGTTTCGGTGCAGGGGACTTACAATCCTCACAAGGCGGTAATGATCAAAAAAATGGCAGCATCTCATTAACGTACAAACGTGAATTAACCGACTCTCTTCGTGTCTCAAGCCAATTTGGTTATTCCAAAAGTGAATCGGAAAGCTTACCCAGTGCATTTGCAGCGATGCAAAATTTCCCCCAGGTGCCCGCGATTAAACTCTATGATGCAGGCCGAGATATCGAACCTGTTGGTTATGACTGCACTAGCGGAACGTGTAGCATGGTATTTGGCAGTTCATTTGCTGATCTTGGCGAGCAAATTGTCAGTCAAACAGATCCGGAAACTGGCTTATTTGTCCCCGGATATGAAGATAATACTGTATTCACGGGCTACAACCCCGCAGATATTAACGCACAGCATTTGAGCTTCTTAAGTGAAAATGACGTAACAGTGAGCGATGAGTTGGCAAATGGCCAAGTCGATTTTGAATATGACTTTGATGATTATGGCATTACCTCGTTCGAGTTTGGCGCTAAAGTTACCAAACGTACGAAGGACGTGGATAATCAAAAATACCAATTTAACTCAGTCACAGCCACAGAGGTCGTCGAGGACGAATTTGGTAACCCCGTGGCTATTCCAGGCGGCGCGTTATTAGACATTCGCGCTAATTTGATAGCGCGTGACGGTGTCGTACCCAGCGACTTCATGCAGTCATTGGGTTACGACCGCAACGAAGCCACAACCGGTTGGACGCCAGTAGACCCAGCCTACGCCGTTAGCTTGCTGTTAGACGATGAAAACACCGTAAGAACGCCCAATGACTCCGAATCACGGATCACAGATATCGATACGCAAGCCTATTACTTTAAAACCAATTTTGAATTATTTGATGGTCGTTTGACCGGTAATATCGGTATGCGCTACGTGAAAACTGACATCGCAGCAGAGGGCTATTCAGGCGCTGACTTCTGGCAGTTTACTGAGACACTTGAGCGAGAATATGACCGCGTTATGTTACGTGACTTACGAGATACAAGCCTGCCTGAGTGCCGTTCACCTGTTTTCGCAGATCCGAATCAACCGCTAGGTTATGAGCAAAAATACCAACGGGTTGATGGTCAAGGTTGGGATACCAGCAGTGGTCCTGATCCCTCTGGTTGGACTCGCATTGCGGATCAGGGTCCTTGTCATGACCCTCTATTTGCCCAGTGGTCTGCATTTCAGCAGGACCCAAGCTTACCCGAGCCAGCAGACCCGATCACTTGGTTAAATATGTGGCGCTACGCTGACGTATCGACCACCCGCAATAATGGCTGGGATGGCACCATTGCGTACGATGGGACGACCCCAATTCCAACCGTAAATGCCAATCAATTTTCGTCGTCATCGATTCGAAACAGAGAGCTTCAATCATTTCGCTCTAGCGACAGCCACACCTATACAAATTGGTTGCCAAGTCTAAATTTAAACTACGCTATTTCTGATGAAATGGTCGGCCGTTTCTCGGTTTCTAAAACGATGACCCGTCCTGAAATAGACCAGCTACGCCCAGGTTTTCAATTAAACGAAAACGGTTATTGGGGCTCAGGTAATCCGAACACCGGTAGTAAAGTTTCATTGTTCAACACCCAGCTTGAACCGTTAGAGTCCAACAATTTAGACGTATCATTTGAGTGGTACTTTAACGAAAGCTCTATGCTCAGTGTGGCAGTATTCCATAAGGATATGTCAAATTTTACCACGGTTGAAAATGCAGTTACTTATCTAAAAGATGTACGTAACGTTGACACCCCAGTTAGTGGCAGCGAAATCATTTTGCTCGCCGAAGACGATGGAACAGATGATAATGGATTAACCGGTTGTATGCCGCTTCGCGCAACAGCTGATTACGGTTGGTGGCCTTCGGACCCTACCCGCTTCAGTAACGATTTGCGTGATCTGTGTGCTCAATACAGCGTCAGCAAAATCATCAACGGTAAAGGTGCTCAAATTACCGGTGTGGAATTAGGCTATGTACAAACCTACGACTTTTTACCTGGCTTTTTATCTGGCTTAGGGGTGTCGGCTAACTATACCTATCAAGACAGTCAATATGATCCAGACCGTTCCAGCATTGACCCAAGCAAAACCTTACCGTCATTCCCTGTGGCCGATACACCTGAGCACAGCTACAACGCGACCCTATTTTGGGAGCAAGACGGCCACCAAATCCGCTTAGCCTACCGAGGTACCAGTGACTCACTTGTGGGTACTGATTACAACACGGGTTTACAAGGGCGTACATGGAACCAAGGCTCTATTTGGAACGAAGGTCGCGGTAACCTCGACTTGTCAGCATCTTACAAACTAAACGATAACGTTACCTTTTCATTGCAAGCCATCAACTTGCTCGATGATGAATTTAGAACCTACTACACCAGCCGAGAATTAGAAGTAGACCGCATTTTCGCTGACAACGATGTGGGCTATCAATTCGTTGCCTTTGAAGAAGGTAACCCGTTAGACGGAGACGCGACACGTTCGCGCACATACACACGTTATAAAGTCGGCACGACTTATCGCTTAGGTGTGAACGTTACGTTTTAAAATGACTTATTAAGATTGGCATAAGTGAGGTGTGTGACGAAGCGCACCTGACTCACAGCAACGGTATAAAATTATGAAATCAACTCAAGCATCTAAATTTTTGTTAGCTAGCGTCGCCTGCTCGGTCATTACGGCCTGCGGTGGTAGCAGTGGCGGTAGTTCAGCGCCCACAGTTTCAAGTAACTCACCTTCCCATGGCGGCGATATTTCACTGACCTATTCAGAGAAAGATCCGTTCAAACGTCTTTTTCTGCTAGGTACACCTGCCGGTGAAAATAGTGGTACGGGTGTGGCCACCGACATGGACGGCGATATCCTGCGCATCACAAACATCAGCTCAAACCTAACGGACATGACAGGCTTTGAGATAGACGGCTTATATTTAGGCATACGCCCAGAAGCTGTCGCACCCACATTAGACACGGGTGAGTCTTTAACAATGACACTCACTTACGACATTACTGATGGCAGTAATACCACAGCTCGTTCAGCCACTATTACTATTACCGGCGAAGATGTAGCGCCAGTGGCAGAAGGTGATCTTGCGGGTAACTTTACGCGTGATACAGGTACGGCGGTCGTAGATTTGCTCAAAGATGTTGTGGATGGCGATGAAGAACCATTAACCGCATTTGATGTCATCGCAGATCCCAATAATCCATACAGCATCCCGTTTACTATCAATGAAGATAGCCAGTTAGAGCTTGATGTAAGTGCGGTTGAATCACAAATACCAGATGGTGAAAAAGTTACGTTCAGTTATACCTATAAAGTCAAAGATCACCGCTTTGAGATTGATCGCAATTTAATGATTAATATATTGGGTGTACAAGACATTCCTGGCGCTCCACTTATCTTAAATTACTTTTTAGAAGCGAGTTCCAATGAAACGGATGCCGTTCAAATATATGATTTAACTCAAGAAACATTAGAACGCGAGGGCGATGAAATTGTCATAACTGATCTAACCCTCGATGGCGAAGCAGAGTTACCCTACGGCGTTGAGCTTGACGGAAATATGCTTCACGTTGATCCTCACGCCCACTTTAATGATGTCGCTAACGGCCAAAGCATCGCCCTTTCATTCCTATTTAAGGTAGCAGATGATGCCGGTAATACCGCTGATGGAGAGAGAAGTTTAGTCGTTACTATAAATGGAGAAGAAACAAACCTAGTAGCGGCATCTGGGTTTAACGCCGATTTTGAAGATCCTACATTTGTAGGACCACTCGATAAATCGGTCAACCCAGCAGGCTTCGTATGGGGATTCGCCAACTGGGGCTGTCCTGTTAAAGAGATCCGCAGTGATGCGGCGAAAACCGGTGACTATGGGCTGTTCATGCAAGGTAGTTTTTGCCATTTTGAAGTACATAACATCGTCACTTCTTTAGAAGACAATCAAAAATACGCTATGTCGTATTGGCTAAACAATGAAGCCTCTAACGGAGCGAATGGCAACCCATATGTACCACTATTTACGACACCGAACGAAGGGTCTGATCTGAATAATAGATTCTGGATGGGTAGCCGATATTTCGATCAATCCCTAAATGTTTGGATGGAACATGTGCAGTTAATTAATACTGGCGAACATGGTAACTGGGACGGTTATGAAACGCTTCCCGTGCACTTTGGTTTGCTCAAGTACGATGACTCTTACGCCGGTGGTAAACACAATATTGACGATCTTAATATGGTCAAATATGGGCATTTTGATACTGCTGTGCATGACATGTTGACCGATGATGTCGGTCTGTTTGAAAACGCTGAAACCATTATCAGCGACGGCGGGACCGTTGAAATACGCGACGTCGAGGGCATGCAAAAATTATTCGTTGATACCACAGGTACCATAGATGGCGTGACGATTAGCCTACCCATCAAAGCTGGAGCAATTAACGCTGGTGGCCGTTACGCCGTGGTATTGGATGCGCAGCTAATAAACCACGACACTCTATATACTGCGGGCGAGAGTACGGTTGTTCTGTACCAAATCAACCTGTCTAATGGCACAGAAACTATCGCCGCCAATGGTAGCGGTACAACTGAGGGAGCTGACAGTAAAACCTCAGACATTATCATTACTGAAGAGTTTGGCCGCAGCGCAGCGATTGATTGGTCACAAGAAACCATGACATTGAACGTGATGCTCACGGAAACAAACGCCCAGTACTATATTGATAACGTACGTTTAATCGCTATTCCTTAACGCCGAATAGATGACCTTAGTACGCTCTATTAAAGCCCTATGAATATTTTTCATGGGGCTTTTTATTTACTGCCAGTGATTGGAAATAATGGGCCGATATTCGGCGATTTAATGCTAAGCAAACAAACGTTCAAAAGGCGAAAATGAGTGCAACAGAGTAACCTGATAAAACATGTTGTGATTGTTGGTGGTGGCACTGCAGGTTGGCTTACTGCGGGTTTACTCGCTGCCCGTTTGTCTTCGCGAATTAACAACGATGAACTGACTATCACCTTATGTGAATCCCCCGACATGCCAACCATAGGTGTAGGTGAAGGCAGTTGGCCCACGCTTCGCAGCTCGTTACACACAATAGGCATATCGGAAACGGATTTTATTCGCCAGTGCAATGTGTCATTTAAACAGGGCTCGCGTTTTATGCATTGGGAGAATGAAATCGCTAGCCAGTACGATCACCCTTTTGATGTGCCAGAGCAGGCAAACCAAGGGGCGCAAGCCCAGCATTGGTTGTACACCAACAAGCACGTTCCCTTTAGTCACGCTTATTGCCTGCAAAGTGCACTGGCAAATCAGCATTTAGCGCCAAAGTTGATCACAATCGCTGAATACAGCGGATTTGCCAATTACGGTTACCATTTAGACGCAGGTCTATTCGCCACATTATTACGTCAGCATTGCGTTAATCATTTGCAGGTTAAGCACATATTCGCCAAGGTCAAACATGTCATTCAAGAAAGCAACGGCGACATTTCGGGCTTGCAGGTGGTTGAGGCAGAAACAGAAACAGAAGCAATACCGACAAATAATGGCGCCTTGTCACATCTCACTGGTGATTTATTTATCGACTGCACAGGGTTCAGTGCCCTGCTGTTAGGGCAAACTTTAGGCGTACAAAATACGTCTGTTGAAGATGTACTATTTGCCAACAATGCCATCGCAACGCACGTGCCTTACGCGACTGACCAAGACCCAATTGAATCATTTACCTTATCAACCGCCCAAGACAACGGCTGGATATGGGATATAGGTTTACCTAATCGTCGTGGTGTTGGTTATGTCTACAGTGACCGTTACACCAACAATGAAAGCGCCAAAGACACGTTATTGCAGTACATACGGCGACGACATGAGGATACCGACTCACTTACCTTCAAACATATCCGCTTCACCCCAGGTTATAAACAGCAGTTTTGGAAGAATAACTGCGTGGCCATTGGTTTATCTGCAGGTTTTATTGAGCCTTTGGAGGCGTCAGCTATTGTACTGGTTGAGATGTCAGCCAATATGTTAGCCGAACAATTACCTGTGACGCGCCAAAGTATGGATATAGTAGCCGAGCGGTTTAATCAAACGTTCACCTATCGCTGGCAACGTATCATTGATTTTTTAAAACTACATTATGTGCTGAGCAAGCGTACCTCCGCTTTTTGGCAAGACAACAGAGCCGAGCTCTCAATTCCGGCCTCACTCAAAAAACTATTGCTCATGTGGCGCCACAAAGTGCCGGATTTTGCCGATTTTCCGGCCAGGGATGAAGTGTTTCAAGCAGCCAGTTATCAGTTTGTTCTGTACGGAGCGGGTTTCAAAACGAAGCTTCTTTGTACACCAGACCCACGAATACTTGAGGCCAGCGAACAACTCTTGTCATCGATTCAAAGTTTTACCGCTCAGCTATCAAACAAAGCGATAAGCAATCGCGCGTTGATCAACAAGATACACCAGTTCGGCTTGCAAAAATTCTAATTTAAATAATGCATCAGTCAGTTTAATAGATAACCAAAAGAGACAAAACGATGGCACAACTACAACTCCTTACCTCTGAAGCGCACAGCAAACTTAACGTTATTCGTGGTGAATACCTCGACTCAAGCTTCGCGGTTAACCTAAGCACGGTGATGGTGTCTGAGTTAGCATTTCTCGTACACGAATATCCACTGTTTTTTTATAAATCTGCACGCAGTGGCGAGTTTCAATTAGCGGCATTACTTGGATTTGAATCTGGCCAAAACCTGTTTTTAAACGGTGGCAAGTGGGTGTCTCGCTATGTGCCACTAGACATTCAGCGCCGCCCTTTTCAGTTGCATGTACCAGCTCCCCAAAGCAGCGCAGCTCACAATGTCGGGGGACAGGGCAATAAGCCTACCTCTGGGCACTTAGCCATAGACCCAAGCAGTGCGCAGTTCTCTGCGACTAAGGGCGAGCCACTCTATAACGGCGATGGCTCGCCAACAGCGACGTTATTGCATTATCAAACGCTATTTTCTCATTTGCTCAGTGCCAGCGAACAGACCCGAAGTGTCATAGCCACACTAGTGGCTCACGAGTTACTCGAAGCAGTTGAACTAAACGTAACGCTCAAAAATGGTGACATTACGCTTAACGACTTATACGCGGTAAATATAAAAAAACTCAACGGATTAACCGGCGAAGCTTTGCAAGCCTGCCACAACAAAGGCGTGTTGCAAGTATGCCATTTAGTCATGAGCTCAGGGGCTCACTTAGAAACGATGATAGAGCGCGCCAACAGGTAACGTAATCCCTGTTGATGTAACAATATCGCGGAAACAGGAGTACAGCTTAAGGCAGGACAAACAACCTAAGCTCACGAGGTAGCAATCTGTGTTAATACCTAAGCATCTTGAGCTATTACCCTGCCCTAGGCAGCACTCGATGGCCTTAGCCCACTGAGGTTGATAGCCCAAAAGCTACATTTTCGCTTAGAACATTAAACCCGCAAGAGCGGGTCTTTCATGGTAAATCGATTAGCTTGGTTTAAGCACCAGCCACATGTTTACAGGCGCTCTAGCTTCATGGGGTAACTCTGATTCGCATTCCATTGGCCCACGTAAAGGTTGCTGTCATCATCCACGCACAAGCCGTGACAATGGTTAAACACATCCCAGGTGGTTTGCATCGGCTGTAACACATCGTTGATATACTCAGGTGCAGTGCCGCCAATATTCGCTACCACGCGGTTGTCTTTATCAAACACGCTGATAAAGCCCGAATCGTCTTGGTTTTTACCATCAATATGTGACCAACATACCGGCGCGTAGAAATGCTCGCCCTTAAATATGGGGCCGCCAATATAGGCACCATTCGCATCAATAGTGCCTAAATACTCACCACTTAGGGTGAAGCGCTTTAAGCATTGTGCCCCTCTGGAGCTAACAATCAACTCAGGTGTGTTTGTACGTTTGTCTATGCCTATACCATGGGTATTCGATAGATTGTAGTTTGCATCGATATTATCGTGGCCGCCCCAACGGCGAATAAAACACCCTTGGTTATCGTACTGAAGTAAGTAGTCAGAGCCATAGCCATCAGTAACGTATAAATCGCCATTATCACTAATAGCAATATCCGTCGGCCTAAAAGGTTGGTCGGGTCGATAAACGCCGTAGGTTTGAGGATGACCAATACTGAATATGAGTCGCCCAGCCATATCCAATTTCGCGATAAAACCAGATTGGGCAACAACGCGATTATACGGCGAATCCCATGCTTCAGTAGAATGGCCATCCCATAAGCGGTTTTTCACCCACCCGCTATCAACGAGATACATAAAGTCCTCACCATTCTCATTGACTATTTTGATGCTGTGGCCGCCTGGCATATGTGTGCTGAAGGTATCGAGCAGTTTGCCATCGCGATTGTAAATCACGATATTATTGCGCGGGTCGTCAGTTATCATCACCACTCTCCCTTTAGCATCGATATCAAGAGCGTGGCAGTTCTCAACCGGTGTTTGGCTATTATCAAGTCGCCCCCAATAGGCATTAACTCGATACCTAAACTGCCCTTGCCCCACTATCATTCCATGTGGGTCACGCTTAGATTTAGGCAACACCCAACCTGATTGCAACTTATCGCCTTGGGGGCTTTCGTGATTAAATTTCTGAGAATCTATAACCGGCATTTAAGAGGCCTTAGCTTCTTCAGTTTCTTGCCAATTGATAATAGCGTCATCAGCGACAGGGCTAAACGGATAGAATTTAGCTTCATTTTCTGCAAAAGATTGGTTACTGATGGCGTTATAAGCGCAGATCATCGACCAACGAGGCTCCGCTGCACGGTTCTGATTTGACTTGTGCAACAAATTACAATGGAAAAACAATACATCACCAGGTTCAAGCTCTACATTCACTAACTCGTGAAATTTCATTGCTTCCTCAACAAAGTCGAGGGCAGCCCCTTTTTGGTCGCCGGTTTTATTGTGATCTAAACGGCCTAAATGATGTGAGCCTTTTAATACTTGTAAGCAGCCGTTTTCAACCGTTGCGCGGTTAATCGCCACCATGCAGCTGATCGCTTTTGGGTAAAGCATATAGTTGTCACGGTGCCAATAACCAAAATCTTGATGCCATTCCCACGCTCCACCTACAAAGGGCTCTTTCATCATGATCTTAGTGCTGGTGTGATAAATCGGCTCACCGATAAGGGTTTCACACACATCAGATAAACGGCGACTACGTGAAAACATACTGTATAAGTCGTTACCGGTTTCTTGCCACAAGCACACTTTACTTACCGCGCCTCCCGCGTCTTTCTTGTGCCATGCTCGATCATTTAACGAATCATCGTTAAATGCTTTTTCTTGTAAACGATCTATTTCCTCAGGGCTGTAGTAGCCGCGAGCGATAACGTAACCATCGCGATGAAAGTCAGCAATTTGTTGCTCAGTTAAAGTGATGTTACTCATAATGTTGTCCTCTTGTTATTCAGCTCAACCGTAAATTGTTAACAATATTGAAATAGAAACAGCATAAACGCAAGTTAAAATTCATATAAAAATATAATATTTAAATATGAATGTTAATTTATTGTTGTGTATCAATATCATGCTAGGCTTTGCGCCTATCGATAGGTAAAATCAGACCTGAAAAATCACGGAGCAATATTCATTGAGTGACAAGCCTACAACCAAATACGCGGTACCTGCCCTAGATAAGGGCTTAGACATACTGGAATATTTAGCCAGCCAAGAATTACCCCGCTCCCAAAGCGAAATAGCCCATGGCTTAGGGCGCAGCCCAAATGAAATATTTCGTGTGTTGGTGGGCTTAGAGGCCAGAGGTTATTTATTGCGAGATGATTTATCAGGGCGATATCGAATCTCATTCAAACTGTATAATTTATCTCGCAGTATTTCGCCGATTGACCAAATGCGTCAATGCGCCCTGCCTTACATGGAAGATCTTGCGGTTAAAATTGGCCAGTCATGTTATCTATGTATGCTGTATCAAAGCCAAACCATGGTAATTATCCAAGCGCGCAGCCACAGCCCTGTGTTTCTGAATATTACCGAAGGATCATTATTCTCAACTCTTACTTCTACAGCGGGTAAGGTACTGCTGGCTAACAGTAACCCCTCAGTAAGAAAAATGTTACTCGAACACGACCCTGACTTTGCTAGCTTAAGCAAAAAACAACAGCAGGACTTACAAGTAGAACTAGCACGCATCGAAGCAGATGGTGTTTATGTGCAATCAAACATCTTGATTGACGGGGTAACCGATGTCGCAACCTTAATAGGCCAGCCCCAAGGAAAAGTTATCGCATCATTAGCGGTCTCTTCACTACACAGCAAACTCGGTAAACAACTTGAACAAGACCGTTTAATCAACCACCTAACCGACACCGCAAACATCATTACCGAACAGTTGGGTTGTTAACAGACAGACTAAGGGTCAGCGGCCAGTCTTATTCACAGTCAACTCATAAAACCGGCTTAGGTAATTACCGCAATACGCTACGTACAATGCCGAATAGCGTATGACGGCGTGCTATCCCATGATTAAAGTAGGTTAAAACTTTTGATTAAAAGGGAGCTGACTATGAGCGCGAACAAACGGTTAAGCGAGTTACAAGAGAGCTATCACGCGATGGTGGATAGTGTAGAGGAATTTGTGGTCAAAGAAGGTAAAACGTTGCAGCAGGCTTTTCACGCAGCAGAGGAAAAGCTAGGCGAGACAGCACAAATCAGCAAAGAAAAAATTCAATTGGCCAGCAAAGAATTAAAAGATCATTTGCGATTATGGGGTGACGTTGTTGAGGGCGTAAGTGAGGCTTACAAGGACCAAATCAAGTTCGATCTCGCTTATGTAAATAGCTCAGCTTGGAGCAAATTACAGAGTATTGCTAATGCGAGTACCACAGAGTTATTGGAATTCACCACTACCCTAAAAAATACAGCACAAGATGCCGTAACAGAAAACCATAAAGCGGCTCATCAAGAACACAATTTATGGGCTTCCGAGCATGCTTTATGGTTAGATGAAGTCGCATTCTGGAAAAAAGAACATGAGCAAGCAATAACCAAACTTAAAGATATTGAGAGAGTTCTTGAACAACAGTCAAGCACCCTGTCTCAACATGTGAATGCGATTCAAGAACATGCAAAAAGTGATGATAAACACGAAAGAATCATGAAAGCAGCGGAGCAAGACTCAAGCAGTAACGTATTTGAAGAGGCTGATCGTAAAGAAATATCAGTGCATCAACATGAACGGCAATTACATGCAAAAACCGCCGAAGCGCATCATGCGCTAAAAACTCATCATTTTAAGACCATGGCAATGATCAATATGCTTTATAAAGAAACTCATAAGGTAGAGTAACCAATGTGCCTGAGGTAGCGTTATATTTCATGGTAATTCGATTCATCTGAACGCAAAATATAGGCTTAGCCGCAGTCGCTCATTCTATTCACGCTATATCACGGCAGATAACGGCAGTGAAGAACACCATTTGTTCACTGCCTATTTGATATTCACAGTGCGTTTTACGCTAAGTTGCAACACAAAAAATGGCTTCCCCCTGCGCAAGTCAATCCTCGTTCAAAACTTGCCAAGTTCATTTCCCCTGACTATTGCGCAGACACAGCAAAAATTATTTCGCCGTGCTCCTTATTAATCACCGCAACCTCTCGCAGTACCCATTTATCTGCCACGTCAGTGGCATAAACATAAACTTCGGCTGCGGATTTATCACCGCTAATGGTGTAATTCAAATTTGCTTTACCACCTTCACCTGAATAGGTGATTTCACCCAACACAAAAAAACCAGGCTCAGGGTTTTCACCCACCAAGGCGATAACCCCAGGGTGCGTTTTGACGGCTTGTACCGACAAATCGTACGCCTCCCCTTTCATCATGCTCATCACCGCGACAAACATTAGCGGGAAGACAACAAACACCAGAGTAAGACCCGCATTACGCCACTTTTTTTGGACGGATTTGAAATGTGCTACATCACGCCAAGTGCGGTTCTGCCAAGCCCACTCATTTCCTTTAGCCCCTAAAACAAACATCATCACAACATTCACCAGTGGCACAAACATCAGCAAAGCAATGAAGGTACTATTCCCAATACCCCATATCCAATTCAGTAAAAAGGCGCCCCAATTCCACC
This sequence comes from Paraglaciecola sp. QJM3NY_14, assembly GCF_056173245.1. Taxonomy (NCBI): domain Bacteria; kingdom Pseudomonadati; phylum Pseudomonadota; class Gammaproteobacteria; order Alteromonadales; family Alteromonadaceae; genus Paraglaciecola; species Paraglaciecola sp. QJM3NY_14. The sequence goes on along the minus strand of NZ_CM149664.1, from coordinate 2,356,403 downwards.
CCTTTATTTCTTTTGGTACCACTGACGCTTTGCCCATACCGGAAATGTACTTTTGCTCTGTGTGCTTTTGCTCCATATGTCATCGTGCTCCCTTTTTTACTTAGTGTTAACAGCTGCTTACGTATACTTGCTCATAGGCCCTTTTATCAAGACACCCATGGTAGTGATAATAGACTTCTTATAAGTACATGAAATGACTTGATTTAAAACTTCTGGTCCCAGTTTATTTATTACAAGTACCTTTGTTATTTATTGGAGCAAAACAAGATAACGGATTTCTAGCTAGAAACCATTTCTATAGATAAAACCGAATACGTGCTTCAGTATTTTTTTATGTATTGCCTTGCGATCAACCCCGTCTAGGTCTTCACACAAAGGAACCCCTTTTACTTTCCTGTCATAGTCACATTGATCAAGGTACACAAAATGACCTGCCCCCTGTTCAAGGCCGATTAAATTTGCATCTTCAATATGCTCTGCATAATATTTTGAATGTATCGCATAAGGCAAAAAGTCATTTTCAACAGAACCTATTATCAAGGTAGGCACCTTTATGTTATGTAGGCTTTGCTCACTAGCCGCGTGCCCCATGGCCGGATCTAACGCAATAACACCTGCAACACGCTTATCTAACATCTGCTTTTGTAGCAAGCCAATTTCATTTAACATTTCTCTACTAACGGGTTTACGCTCAGTCTGCTGAGCATAATTACAGCCTTTATCTTCTCTAGCGATTTCTGATCCACAATAGGCTTCCGACTTGCCTGCTTTGAGATGAGCACCAGCCAATGCTAATGACGTAAACCCGCCTGAAGAATGGCCAAACATAATGACTTTATCTGTTTTTATAAAAGCATCAAATAGTCCCTTTTGAGATAAACTATCGATTGCAAAGCTCACGTCTTGCGGGCGTTGCCAGAATCGCATGGCTGAACTCGGATCTATGTTCTCAGGCCCGTAAACCCAAGACTCGCCGAAATGCGCTACCCCAGCAACAAGCCACCCTTGGGAGGCTAAAGCATAGCCAAGCCAGTTCATTTCACGAGGAGAGCCAAAGGCACCATGGGAGATAACTGCAACCCGCTGAGGGTTTTGCTTTGGTGATAAGCAAATTGTTGCCTCACACTGTTTTGCACCACCTTGATACCAAAACTTGATTTTAGTGGGTCTATTGACTTTCTCGTTTATAAAGTCGACTTCTGCGGTCTTTAGTTCAATTGAAGTCTCCGATAAAACGTGACCACTATTAAAAAGAGCAAGCAAGGTAATTGCGGTAAAGCAAAGCTTCGTTATTCTAAGTTTCATCATTCTTGGTGTATTTCCCTTTAGTATTCTATTGCGCCAAGATACATCCGCTGTTGAGACCGAGCTGTGCAGAAAGTGCGTTTTGTACAAGATACGCCATTTTAGGTAGAACGTTGGCTTTATTCTTTCATCGCCATGTCCTCGATTGCTAAATCTTCTACCGCAAAATATAACGCTGTTTTGAGTACTTCAGGCTTGGTTTTCAAAGGGTTGTTAAGATAGCACTGCACAATTTGCTGGTCTTTTAGCTTGATACTATTAGGTAGCACCCACTGTGCGTAAATTTGAGAAATAGTTTGCCACATACAATCATGTGGGCCGATATGCGTGAAACAGGCCCATAGACCAGCCTGCCATTCAAAAACGTCCAGTTTTTCTTGGCAATGGGAAAGACCTTCTACAAAGCCAGCAAAAAAACGGCTTTGCGTTTGTTCACCCGCCCACGGGTTATCAACCGACACTCCAATAGGCTGCAACTCGGCATAATTTAATGGCTCGGCAATAGCGGCTAATCGACCGTATAATGTTGTAGCGATCGTCGAGAAAGACTGCCCAGTAAAACCTTTGCCGTAGAAACCGTAAACCGTCTTCTCAGGTAACGTTTTCCAAACAGGTTCTATTTTGTTCCCAGTGAGTCGCTTTTTAGGTATTAAGCTGCCAGCGCGAGCATTGATCGGAAGATTTCCCTGAACGACATCACTCGGCGTAATAGAAAAATTTCTCTTAAATGCCCTAGAGAAAGATGAAGGAGATTCATAACCAACGCTAAGAGCGACATCAATAATATTGTGGTTTCCCTGTTTGATTATGTGCAACGCTTTTTCCAGTTTGTGTCGCTGAATAAACTCACCTAACTGGTAACCCGTTGCCGCAAAAAATATTCGGTTGAAATGGTACTTTGAAAAGCCTGTATACTGGGCCAAATCTGCCAAGCTGATAGTCTGGTCGCTATGGTCATAAATATACTGCCCAACCTGACTAATGATTTTTGTATTATTATTCTTTGGGTTATTTACCATAAGTTTCTATCCAACGTCCACGATGTACTATTTTATCATCTTTCGTATTGCTTGCCTGAACTCAAAACACTTTGTATATGGCAGCCCTATGAGCGCTTTGCCTGCTAGCAAACTCATGAATTCAAGTATTTTTACACGTATCTTTCATAAACACCGATGTAAATGATCTAAGTTGAAACTTGTCGTCTCATTGTATTCATCATGCGTGAAACTCTATATGGTCGCATTTTGAGTATGGGTGTATTTAGAACGTTTAGTATCCTCATTGATTCGTTGTAAAAGTTTAAATTTTTCTGCTGTGATAATTCACGTTGGTAAGAATTCCGCTTCATTCCAGCATCTAAATCCTTACAAAAAGCGTCAGCTCAACAGGCTATTAAAATCGCAAAAACACTATCACTATATCGCTAATAAAAGTGTGCTTTGTATCAAGTGGAACATTACAAAAATCAAAAACTACCTACCGATAGATACACCATACAAAGACTGCTATAGTAACGATATTCAAGTATCAGAGGTTCGCGTGTGAAACAAACAAAAGTTATTATTATTGGCGGCGGTTTAGCGGGTTTATATTCTGCGGCAAGGCTTGAGGCTTTGCACATTCCCTATGTTTTACTTGAAGCTAAAAGCCTACTCGGTGGGCGCATCAGCTCTGTACCGGCGGCATATGCTACGCGCAAACTCGCTGAGTTTACTGCTCACGTTGCCGATAAACTTGAAAATAGTCACGATATGGGCCCGACGTGGATTTTCCCTCATCAGCAAAAAATGCAGTCCCTAGCCGCAAAGTTGGATGTTAAGTTGTTTGAACAATACACCGCGGGTGACGTGCTTTATCAAGCACCGAATACAACGAAGGCCAGACAAATTAGCGGTGCGGGAGCGATGCAGTTGTTTCGAGTTGAAGGCGGTATGACTCAGTTGATCCAAAAACTACATGCGAGCATTGACCCGAAGAGCTCGAAAGATAAAACAGTTCGGGTAAATTCTCAGGACAAAATCAAACTAGAGCACTGTGTTAGCAATATAATGCGGGACGAAGAAAACGGACTTTGGACTGTATCAGGTCACGTTGCTGGCACGAACCAAGTACCCAAAGATAGCACTCTAGCGCATACATCTATCAAAATCCAAGCTAGCGAACATCCATCTCAAGCACTTCAACGTTTTGATTACAGTGCAGAGCATCTAGTGCTCGCGTTACCTCCGCGTATTATACAGCGTGATTTGGCGTCAAACGTGTGGGGCTCGCCTCTACTAAACCAACGCTTAAGCACGGTGCAAACATGGATGAGTGCACAGGCTAAATTTGTGGCCACCTACCCTCAGCCGTTTTGGCGTGACAAAGGCCTTTCTGGCCAAGCATTTAGCCAAGTTGGCCCTATGGTTGAAATGCACGATGCCAGCGCCAGTGAAAATAACAGTTTCGGAATATTCGGATTTATTGGTATTCCCGTATCGCAGCGAAATCAGCTGACTGAAAATCAGTTAAAACAAGCCTGCCTCGATCAACTCGCGTTTTTTTATGGTGATGACGCGTATAGCGCTACTGATTGCTACGTGAAAGATTGGGCGGTTGATCCGTTTTGCGCTACGGAGCCAGACATTAATGAGCCATCGAAACACCCAGATTTCAATCATCGAGGATTAGAAGACGAACTAAAAACGCTTAAATTGCATCTCGCTGGTAGCGAGTTTGCCCAACAGGATGCGGGCTATTTAGAGGGCGCGTTATACGCAGCCGACAAAGCAGTTTCAGGGATTAACCAAGCACTAGGTAATTCCTTTGATTAGCTCTGCTAGCGCAATGGATTTTTCGTTTTGTACCTTTGCTATATAAAGCAGTTTTCGAGTCTGGGTGTCTAAGCGGTATTGTAAAGCTATCTATCGGAGCCTTGCTTTGATGCCCTTTTAGAAGCAAAAGCCTAGCAAATTGTTCACTGGTAAACTCTGCCTTTGTGTTTTAACCAACCCGGTACGTGACGATTCTGAGGGTCGTGGTGAGTCCAGTGCACTACGCCGCCCTTACTGCTCCATTCATATTCACCATAAAACTGTACTGTATCGCCTTTGGCGATACCAACAATTCGCGGCGCTAGGTCGATGTTATGGGCTATCAAGATGGTTTGCCCTGAGACCAGCTTTAAAATGAATTTTTGATGACGTGACCCCTTATTATCGTCTCTTAAAACTCTGGTCACAGTCCCCATGCTCTTGACTTGCACATCACTTTTTTGACTGACGAACGCTTGTTCTGCGGTAACTGCTTGCACAGCATTGGCTGTAAACAAGAGTAAGATTGAAAGGCATAATGCCAGGATAGTGCTGTGCATATAAACGTTCCTTGTTTTGGTAAACCCCCATTAACTGGCTCAAAGCGAGCAGTTGAATGAACTGAATATTGGATGGTGTAACATACAAGCTTGTAAAAGCCGTTATTCGGTTTGCTCCTGCTCTTCGGCTTGTGCAGCGGCTTCGAGTTTTGCGCGCTCGGCCTTAGACACATAGCCTGATTTCTTTTTACCACTGTTTTTGGCGGCAACGGCCTTCACACGTTTTTTGTGGATTTGAGTGAGCTTTTTCTTTCTATTCATGTTTCATTTTTCTATATGTCTAAGTGTTATGTCTATTGATTACGATTTTCTGTTTAACGGCCAAAATGATGTCGTCAAACATCAAGCTAAAGGGGGCAATTGACACGTGAAAAGCGCCAAGTGAATGTATTATACCCGATCAGGTATGGGCTGTTACGATTCTTTCGTTACTGTCGTTTTTCTTTATGTGATTGATTGCCTAGTTTTCTTTCTATATTTTTTTGTTAGTTTCAATAAAGCGGCGCAAAAGCTGTTAGTATGCGCGCGTTAACGGCGTAACCAACGTTTAGCCTTCACGTTTTACATGCGTGAGCAAATGTTAGCGCCATTTATTTCGCACATATTTTACAGGTATACCATGACAGAGAAAACAACGAGAAACAGACGTATTCGTAAGAAACTTCATTTAGACGAATGGGCCATTCTTGGCTTTGAATTTAGCTGTAATTTGGCTGAAGTATCAGAAGACGAATACGAAGCGTTCTTCAACACATTTGCTGATGTTGTTATTGCGCAAAACCTTTACATTACGCTGAATGATGAAAGCGAAACATTGGAAGGGTTCGTTACCTCTGCTGATCGTTACGGGAATGCTACCGAAGAAGACAAAACCGCCATCGAAGCGTTTTTAAACGGCCAAAACATCGCTAGTGATGTAAAAGTTGGCCCATTGGTTGACGCAATTTACGGTATCTAACAACGATATTGAACAACGGCATCTCATAAAGATGACCGAGCGTTGCTCGTGTGTTTTATATGCACAGCAACGCAATGTTCTTCTATTTCCCGCGACACATATCATCATATCCCAAATGATCGCTTAGTCTCATTTTGATTGCTTTGTGCAAAGCCTGGCAACAACGCCTGTTGTGCTTCATGCTCGGCGGTTCGTTCACTTGCTTGCTCCACCAAGTCTTGCATGAGCTGTGTTAACGCATCAATACGCTCATTTATCACTTCAAGCCTTTGTTGTTGCGCTTCGTTCAGTGATTCTTTTTCTATCAGGTTGTCGCGCTCTGACGCTAACGCTTCAAGCTCAGCCTTGAGCTCATCGAGGGTACGTTTATCTACTCCTAGTCTGTTCGCTAACAGGTACTCAAAGGCTTCATCGCCTAACGTTGGTTCGCCTTGCTGTGGGGCATTTACGTGATTAGATTCGGTGATGCTATCTCGCTGATGTGATTGCTGATGTGATTGTTGAACTGTCAATTCAGCGGCAAATGCTTGCCCACTGCCGGAAGCCGTTTGCTGATTGGCATTATCACCGCGAGTTGCTTTATCCACATCATTTGCTCTTGCAGCATATTCGTTTTGCCATTTTTCGTACTCGAAACTCGTCACTATCATGGTTCTGTACTCCTTCGGCCAATGTATTCACGCCTAACGTGTTTACACATAAACTACGTTCGCTTGAAGCAGTAGCACATTCAGCGCCAACATGAGAGCCAATATCAGCGCTACAACCACTCTCCTGACAAGTAGCTGAACACGCGCCTACATTGAGACGTTGTTTAAAGCTTACGCCCCATCAATAATGGGTTACATCGCGATAAAGACAGAGAAAGAGCGAAGCTTTCGACATGAAATACAGATATCACGAGGAATGACCTTTGAAGAAATGCCCAAAGGTATCGCTTACTCACTCAAAGACTATTGTGAATTGATAGACACGACAGGCCGATGCATTCGTGATGATAAGGCCGGTCATATCGAAAACACTCATAGCCCTATCCTACAAAGATTAGGCTTAGATGCTGCTCAATGGCTAACATTAACGACCGAGTTTGAAAAACACTTCTGCTACGCAGCCGGTGCGGAGCAAATGATGAATGCGTTTAAGCGCCATACCCACCATCAACGGCTGCGAGGAATGACCAAAGCGAGAGAGTTGTTAAGGCGCGCCTAAATCAATTTCGAACACTACATATCATGCATACCCTGTAGCCTACTCCCTTGCCCGAAAATTGACCTTGCGCGCAGTTTCCTTCCTATAGGCGCAATATTCCAGAAAAATTCTTAATCACTAAACCCAAAAGTACTTTGACGCTCATTGAGGGGGATTTCCCCACTCTGAGCAGGTGTGCTTTTTAATACGATTCTAAAGATGGGTGTCTATGTAAGTATCTTTTGTCCGTTTAATTGCCTTGTTATGTTTCGAGGGTTATACTAAGACCTAAATAAAGACCACTTTAAAGTACTGAGAAGCGTATGACTACTAGAATATTAACTGAAGCCGCAGCAAGCATTAGTGAATTAAAAGCTAACCCAATGAAAGTTGCTATGAGCGCAGACGGTGAAGCAATTGCTGTTTTAAATAGAAATGAGCCTGCTTTTTATTGCATACCAGCAGATACTTATGAATTTATGATGGATCACATGGAAGATCTTGAGCTATTGAGTATTGCTGAATCTAGAAAAAGTGAAGAGAGCATAAAGGTTAGTATAAATGACCTATGAGTTAGAATTTAAAAAAACAGCCCTGAAGGAATGGAAGAAGCTTGGTTCAACCGTACAGCAGCAGTTTAAAAAGAAACTAGGTGAAGTTTTAGAAAAACCACATATCCAAAGTGCTAAATTATCAGGTGCCAATGAACTTTATAAAATTAAATTGAGACAAGCTGGTTATCGCCTAGTTTACGAAGTAAATGACTCTATCATTACCGTCACTGTGATTTCAGTAGGAAAGCGCGACAAAGGAAAAGTCTACAAAGTTGCAATGAAACGCACAAGCTAGAGAACGCCCTGTTAATTGGCAAAATTATGTTGGCTAAAATGTGAAGCGGAGCGAAACCAAGCCAACGTAATTTTGTCCACTTTAAACAGTTTGTTAGGGTTACACTTAGTTAATTGCTTACAAAGAATATTGATGTCACAAAGACAATAAAAAGTGAGATACGTAACCGACGACACCATTTAAACTTTGACCGCTCATTTTCAAGAATGTGCTTAGTGTAACTATTTCCTTTTGTGAATGCCTCGTGTGCTTCAGTTAAACGAAAATTTGCAATACCGATTTCCTTTTTATCTCTAGCTAATCGTGCAGCGAAGCCCATGTAAAAATAAGACTCAATAAATCCTACAACTAAAGCACAAATGATAATCCCTATCTGGAGCAGCATACCCGAGTAACCCTAACGCCTAAAGCAGCGGCGAGCGCAGCGAGTCCAGCCTCGAAGGAGCGAGGCTGGCTTTACTTGTTAGCTTTAATTTCTTCGCGAACATCGGGAAGACCTAATGCTCCAAGTCTATATTTGGCCGACTCTTCAAGGTAATCATCCAACTCATCATCAACTTGTATTGAATTAATGCGCCAATCTTTGTCTTGCTTGTATAGGACGAGCTTCACAATAGCGGGCTCAACGTCGAATTTGACCACATAGTATTTCAACACCAATACATCTGGAATATCAGAGTGGAGATACTCAAAGTACCCACTAGATTTCCCCAAGGCTTTGAAACTATTTTCAAATTGATTGTCGTACTGGGCTATATCTGAGTCGGAGAAGTATCTTCTGCTTGGACTTCCTTCAGGAAATGCCATTGAAAATATATTACTTACCTCTCCCTCGTGGATCGAATCCATAATAGGTAACGTAAGCTTGTCTATCTCTTTGTCTGCGTACGCATTGATTGATGCCATACACAAGAAAATACCTAGTATTCTTGAAAATTTCATTCTTACCTCATTTTTAAAGCTAACGCCTCGTTCTAATGAATCCCCTCATAATTATGAGCAGAAACAATAATATAGACACGCATAGCGCCATTTGATCTAATAAATTTCGCCAAAAACCAACCAGATAACAACACCATGCGTGATATTCATATCTTACACGATTTGCTTAAAAAGCAATGCCCTAATCTACATGCCAAACGTCTTTCCTCTTTGATGGTTGCCACCCAATCTTTGCTAGATGGTCAGCAACTGTCGTTGACCGAATTGGGACGAAATATCTCAGGATCAGTGGCCCCGAAACACAACATTAAACGCATCGACAGGCTGCTTGGTAATAACAACCTACATAATGAACGGCTCGACATCTACCGTTGGCACGCAAAGCTACTTTGCGGTGCTAACCCCATGCCGGTTGTTCTTGTGGATTGGTCTGATGTGCGTGAGCAGCTCAGGCATTTAACCTTACGTGCATCGGTCAGTGTTCAGGGGCGCTCTGTCACGCTTTATGAGCGCGTATTTTCATTCGGTGAATACAATTCACCTGTTAGTCATAATCCGTTTTTACGGGAGTTGGCGAGTATCCTGCCGTCGGGTTGTTGCCCGTTGATTGTGACCGATGCAGGCTATCGTAACCCTTGGTTTCGTGAAGTCGAAAAGCATGGATGGTTCTGGCTAGGCCGAGTGCGCGGTGATGTGGGATTTAAGCGGGATGGGCAAGCATCATGGCAAAGTAATAAGTCGTTTTATCCCAGTGCAAATTCTCGGGCCAAATACCTTGGGTGTGGGCAATTAGGGCGTAAAAGCCCGCTTCATGCACACCTGCATTTGTACAAAGCAAAGGCCAAACATCGAAAGGACAACCGCTCTTCAAAGGCAGGTCGAAACCACACCGCCCAGCAAAGCTATCGTGCCGGTAGCAAAGAGCCTTGGCTACTCGCCACTAACCTTCCCGAGAACGATAAACTTAACTCAAAACAACTGGTTTCTCTTTACGCAAGACGGATGCAAATAGAAGAAACCTTCCGCGATATTAAAAGCCCTCAATACGGAATGGGACTGCGCCACAGCAACAGTCGCTGTACCAAACGATTCGACATATTACTGCTGATAGCGATGCTCGCAGAATGGCTATTACGGTTACTCGGTATCATTGCTCAAAAACAAAATTGGGAAAGAGCATTTCAAGCTAACACCATCCGTCATCGGCGCGTGTTATCTATCATTAGGCTAGGCAGAGAAGTCAGGAAAAGGGCAAAAGATTACAGGATGAACTCAGCTCAAATGACATGGGCTATCGCCCAATATATTACCTGGGTTTACAAAGAAGGAAGACCAATTCTATGAGGGGATCCCCCAGCGCCCATTTAAGAGGCAAAATATAGTTGGCTAAAATAGGTGAACGTAGTGAACAAAAAGCCAACTGTATTTTGTCCTGCTTGAAATTCTTGTTAGGTATACTTTTCACCAAAGCTCTCGTAACACTTTGGAAAGTAACCCCAAATCCTGATTGTTGATTCAGTTTTTTCGAATTCAAATCCAATACTACTCACTATAGATAAGACATTATCGGTTAATTCAATATCAATCCACTCAACGCAAAGTAGTGGGAACGGTAAATGATAATACCATTCGCTATCCCAACCTGATATGTAGTCATTAACTACCTTAGTTCGGTAGCAAGGTGGATTGGGTAGTTCTCGCATTTCCGAGATGAGTTCATTCCATTTTGTGTTGTTGGCAGCACCAACTAATTGCTTTTCAGCAATAATCCTTTTAGCTTGCTTCACGTCCTTTTCATCGGACACTGCATCAGCCATTGGTAGAAGACTCATGTGTATACCTAACGCTTCAATAATACGTGTAGCTAGTTTGGCGGTTTTATTGTGTTGTTTGCAATAGAAAATGACAAACAAGTGGAATCGTATTTATTGACTTGTTCTCTGGCAGACAGACCTTAGTCGTTTTGGCTGCGAAGATTGGGAAATTCGTAAAAATGGTACTTGAGAGGGAGTTCATTACCTTAAGCTTAGTTAGAGGTCTGTATGGAAATTAACGCGTATTTCAACAGCCTCATAACTAAGCTTAAGGGTTGAAGAACAGTATAGTCCCGTCAAGTCTCCTTGCTAGATTTTATTGTCCTTAAAACAGCGCCAAATATACTGTTTATTTATACAGCAAAATGTTCTATATGGACTATAATATCTAGGTTTACCTCTTCCCAATTCCAAGAGAACAATTTAATATAGCGCGATTTGCGCGTTTTTCTGCCGACGCATCGCTCACTTTTATACTTCAGCTATTAATACCAAACTAACTATCATATTGCTACATAAAGGAAAACTGGCGATCTAGATAAAATGATAAGAACAAAAACGAGCGACTGGGTCGTTTTCCTGAATATATGGGAAAGCTCTTTAACTTGTATATCCAAACAGGGGTTTTCGCCTAAATAATCAAAAATATTTTAGTCAGCTATTTTACTGAATGCAGAAGGTTAGAATCAGTCGAGGGGCTCCTGATCGCTCATTGACGTCAGTCAATTTTTCTAGTGCCAACTTCCGCTTTACGTACTTTGCTGCCGTTGCTCTAATAAATACTGTTAATACCAACGCCACGGAACAATTATCACTCTGCCTAAAAACAAAAAACGCGATAATGCATATCGCGTTTTTGATTTGATAAAGCTTTGCTTATTTTCGTTTAGCTAAAGCTTTATTGCTTGGGTCACACAACTTAGTTAAAGCTGTAAAGTTACCACGACATAGCTACAACTGCGTCACCGAGACTGTTGGCGCTGATGGGTCAGGCCCGACAACGCTAAAACGATAAGTAGCCGTAGTGGGTATATCAATCATTAAATTAGCACCGGCGTAAGTCAATTGCTTAGCCTGGCCAACAATGACTTGGGTGTCATCCCCTACCCCGCCCAAATCTATCGTTGACCAATCGCCCGTGGCAATTTTGAATTCGTAACTGCCGGCGTCAATTGCAATATCAACGGTGTAGCTACCGTCAGCGTTGAATACCAGCGCATCAACTTCCCCCCAGCCATTCATCCCACCGCGAATAAAGACCGTGTTTTGACCAAACATTTCGGCGTCAAATATGCTCAAGGTCGGTGCGGCTTTATCACTGGCATCGAATACAAAGGTGTATTGACCATCATAGTCGAAGGTCACCGTCATGTTCGATCCGCCTGGCGCGAGCGCCTTGCTTTGGCCTACCGTCACATTTACATCAGCATCTGCTGAGCCGAAGTCGACCGTTGACCAGTCTGCAGAAGCCACTTTAAACTCGTACGAACCTGCTGTTACTTCGATGGTTCTGCTGTACTGCCCGCCAATCGCATAATCCATCGGGTCATCTTCACCCCAGCCATTGAGTGAGCCGCGCACAAACACGGTCGTCCCAAAAAACGGCTCTTCGTTATCCACCGTTAATACCGGTGCTGATTTATCACTGGCATCTAAGGTAAATTTAAGCACGCGTGCTTGGCTTAGGGATAACTGTAAATTTGTGCCGCCAGCGGTTAGGGTTTTATCAGTACCAAGCACCACAGATTCATCGCCGTTATTGGCACCAAAATCCACGGTTGACCAATCAGCTGAAGCCACTTTGAACTCATAATCACCAGGCTCAATGGATATTGCTGCGACGTAAACACCATCGCCTTGATATGCCATTTCATCTACTTCACCCCAGCCATTCATCGCACCGCGCACGAACACAGATGTGCTGCCATACGGGACAACATCTGGTGCACCTGATGTTGCATAAGCCGATAAGCCCACATCTTGCGCGCCCATTTGTGGTTTAACAAATACGGCTGTGGTCAATGCAGGTACAGTGAACATGCCCTTGCCTTCGTTATCCCCTTCACCTTGGGCAAAGCTTGCTCCTCGCACTTGGCTATCAACCGAGTTCATTAACACTGAATGTAACTCAAAGCCTTGTGCGGTAGGCACGCCATGGGTTTGCTGTTCGCTGCTACTGTTTACGATAACCACTAACGCATCAGCCATTGGGTCAATGTCAGCTCGTTGTGTTTGGTTTTCACCTTCCCCGGCGTTGTCAGCCGCTATGCCATCATCAATGCTCATCACAATCAAACCTTGGGTTTGACGGGCGCCGATGTTATGAAAGCCAATACGGTCGATAATATCTTCAGCTGTGGTTAAGCGGAATAACGCTGATGAGCTACGTATTTTAAGCAACTCATTAAACACATTAGATGCAAACTCGATTTCGGTCATGCTGGCGGCGCGCTCAGGGCTGTAGATGAAATTAGCCATTTCTGCCCAGCGACCTTCGTTATCTTGAGCTAACGGTAGCCCCACCAGCCAGTTATTACTGTTCATAGTGAAATCTACATAGTTAAACCAATCGCCGGCATCATAGGTGTTGCGATCCATCGATTTAGAGCGCAAGAAATCACCGCCTAATTGAAAGAACGGAATACCTTGAGACATCAAAGGAAGGGTCGCCGCAATATTCTGCGCCCGTACCCGCTCGGCCAAGGTCATATCGTTGGGTAAGGTGTACTGCAATTGATCCCACAAGGTTTCATTATCATGCTTTGACACGTAGTTGATGATGTCAGCTGGGTCAGTTGCGTAGCCACCTAGATTACTGGTGGCTGACGCTGCGCCTTTGTAATCTTCCAAAATATAGTCAGTTAACGTGCCTGCTAGGCTCATTTTAACTTTATCTTGGGCGGCTAATGCGCTATCGCTTGGCTCGGTACTGAATATTTGGCCTTGGCGCACAGCTTCGCGAATGCGGTCGTTGTAGGTGCCAATTTGTGTGCCTGCCATATTAATCTGCGTAGCTTGCTCGTAGCCTCGGTCTTCTTTTATCCAACCTTCACCATAGAAATAGTTGTCTTCATCCACCGCTTTAACAGCGGATTCTAAGCGCAGCATGGTGTCTTTGGTGGCTTGACTCATAATGTCAAAACGGAATGAGTCGAACTTGTACTGCGTGGCCCACATCACCAACGAGTCTTGCATGAACTTTTCCATCATGCGATTGCGAGGCTCGGTGTCGTCACAGCACGTTTCGCGCACGATGCCACCGGTAACGGTGTCATATCTGTGATAATAGCCCGGCACGACTTTATCCAATACCGACTTGCCATTTAAGCCAGACGCATTGGTATGGTTGTACACCACATCTAGCGCTACTCGCATGCCCATTTCATGTAATGATTGATTCATCGCACGCATCTCTTTTATGCGTGTTACACCATCCGCGTCAGTGGCATAGCTCCCTTCTGGCACATTGAAGTGATAAGGATCGTAGCCCCAGTTAAACCTATCATCGCCGCGCATTTGCTCGGTGAGTGCTTGGGCTTTTTGTGGCTCAGCGATAGCGTCATAACTATCAAACACAGATTGCAGGGTCGCGTCTGCGTTTTCTTCATCGCACACGGTCGCTTGGCGATTTAGGCGGCATAAATCCGCTACGGTACTGGTCAAGTCAACACTTTGGCTTTCATCTTCTTCAACCGTTGCCATATCGTTTGCTGGCAACACATGAAAATGAGTCAAACCGTTTTCAACTAATTTCGCTAAATGCTGATTGGGCACACTGCCCTGTTCGGTGAACGCCAAATATTTACCGCGATGTTGTGCACTGGTGCTTTCATCACGCACGCTGAAATCCCGAATATGCCCTTCGTAGATCACGGCATCTTCAGGGTTGGAGATGGTAGGGATCTCGTGGGTCTCCCACCCCTCTGGTTTGAGGTCTTCGTCATTTAAATTTACAAACTGCGAGAAGCGGCTATTGGTGGATAAGCTTAACGAATAAGGGTCCGTTGTGAGCATGGTTTCGAGCAACATAGTCACTGGATGATAGGCTGTTACCTCGAAACGATACAATTGACGGTCAAGCTCTGCACCGCCCTCATAGCGCCATATACCACTATTGCTATCAAGCGCCATGGGGTAGCTGGCCGTTTCTGCTTTTGCATCATTAAACAGTTTCAAACTCACTGACTGAGCAGTCGGTGCCCATAGGTTAACTTGAATCCCCCCGTCGGCATAAACCGCCCCCAAGCGGGCTTCATCAGCATCATTTTCGCCCTGGGTGTACAGCGCATCTATGGCGTTAGCTAACTGAATTTGGGTCGCGCCATTAAGCACGCCTTCGGCATCATACGAGGCCAACACCGCTTGGGTTTTAAGCACCTCTTTTGCCTCATCCGTGCTCCAGTCGCCTGCAAATGCCTGCATATTGGCCAAATGAGGTACGCGGGCTTTTTGCGCGTCGGTGAGTTCGATTTCTTCAAGTTCGATTGCCGTGCCGCTTAAACCTGTGTCCACGTCAACGCTTAAGTCTGCATTGGCTGAATAATGTAATTTCACTTGGCTAACAGCGGTAGGGTCTATATCCCACAGTAACGTATTGCCATCTATCCAATGGGCAGCCGCACCATCAATTTTCACCGGTTGAGGCCCTAACGACACAATCGGGAATTCGAAAATAGAAGCCACGTCAGTGAAGGTAAAGTTCATTCTGGCAAACTCGGGATCGTCTTGTGATAAAGGCATTGTAAAGTCACCGCCACCAAGCTCTTTGCCAGCGTCATCAGTGCCTACGTGAATAATGAAATTACCGCACGCACCCAGTGTACCAGCGTAATCCGGTTTTAATTCAAGTACCCAGTACGCACCATAATTGGGGTCGATGCCTGTGTGTTCGCGGCCATTCGCCCAATCGGTGTCAGCATCGGCGTAGGCGTCACACGTATCGTTATTCCAAGTATGCAGCCGATAGCCAGTGTAGGTTTCATCATTTTGGCTGTTGTCAGCGCCTTTAGCGGCTAAGTTAAAATACAATACGGCTTGATCCATCGCGGGGCTTGCCATAGGCGCAGGTGCTGTAGGGTCAGCCCCTACCACGCAAGACTCGTTTAAGGCGTCAGGCACGGTGGGTGGCGCACAGCTAATCGGCTCTGGCGCCACACAACTGGTGCCAGACGCGTCCGGTACATTAGGAATGCTACAGGTTAATAATGTGGTGCCGGGCTCGGAGCCTGAACCACCACAGCCATTGAGGCTAAGTAAACTAATTGAAATTGCCAACAAAGGCAGACTATTGGTGCGAGTAAACATACGTTTATACTCCATAAAATTTTTATCAAATAACAATCATCACGCAACGCTGGCGCAATGAATTTAGTCATGCATAAATGAAAATGCGTTAGCAATTAAAGCGAGTACGTCACGCCCAGAAATATCTGGCGACCAAAGTACTGAATGGTCCCCGTTTGCGCTTCACTGCCGAAATAACTTTTGGTTGGCTCGTCGGTCAGGTTATTCACTTGAAACAACATGCCGAGATTCTCGTTGATGTTGTATGACGCCTGATAATCAATCACGGTTTCTGAATCGAAATTAACCACTTGTTCATTCACCGCCACCTGCTTTGACACAAACGCATCACGCCAGCGCACACTTAATCGAGTTTCGAAATCTTCGTATTCCCAGAACACCGTGGCCGCGACGACGTTTTCAGATAAACCCGGCAAGGTTTGCTCTACCGATGCACCGCCTAATGTGGTTTGGGTTTGAATTTCACTTTCTGTGTAGGAATAGCTGGCACTCATGCCCAAGCCCGACCACATGTCAGGAAGAAATGAATAGATTTGCGTATATGACAACTCAGCGCCGTGGATATAGCCGCCTTTGTCGTTATTCACGGCGGTTTCATAGCCACCATTTTCAGTGGGTACTTGCACCGATAAGCGTGAACCATCGTCATTAAATAACGGCTCGCCCTCTTCATCTGTCACCAGTACGGTAATGTCTGCCGGGATGGTGAATCCGTTACCGGTGAAATCAAACGGGTCTTCTTTAAAGGTATTGATGAACGACTTAATGTCTTTGTAAAATAACGCCGCGATGAAGGCACCATCAGTATCTTCAAAGTACTTCTCGTAAGAGATATCGTATTGATCAGCATAGAACGGGCGAAGATACGGGCTGTTCGTGGCACTGCCAGAGATAACTGCCGTCGGTTTAGATAAAACAATCTCGCCTGTGTCTTGGTCGCGAAACGCTTGTACGTCTTCCACCCGCAAAGTGGCGTTGGCAAACAAACGATTAATCGGCGCTCGGCCAAGCACTTTCGCCGCCGCAAAGCGCAGCTGTTCACTGTCAGTCAGCTTGAAGTTCAGGTTGATTGAAGGTAGGTAATCTCGGTATTTATCAGTCAGCAGTGCTGGGCGATAAAAGTCATTCACCAAGCCCGCATCATCCGTAATAAATTGAGCACCGTTGGCTGGGTTACCTCGGGTATCAATGACTTCACCTGTATCTGGGTCAATGATGTCTTCAGACACGTCTTGCAGTACTGTAGATGATTGCTCGGTTTCCACCATACGCACACCCACGTTTCCGGTAACGGGCAAGCCAAACAGCTCAGTATCTATGTTTGCCATGATGTATGCAGCGGTGACCTTTTCAAACACTTTACCGCTTTCAAGCATGGTCCAGCTGGTGTTAGGCCCCTCGCCCGGTCCGTTTATCACCCCTGGGCTACCTGCCCCCCACGTTTTAACTGGCTGCGGTATGCCAGAGGGGAACCACGCATTGAGCGCTGAATTTAAGTCGATAGAAAGATAGCTAGGCAAATAACCAAAGTCACCTTCCCAATCGACCACATCCACCATATCGTCCGTTAAGCGCAGCGGCGGTTGACTGGCCGAAAAGCTAGAGTCGCTGCCATATTCGAATACTGAACGGTCGTTGCTGTATTCACGATCAGAGTAACGCGCACCAAATTCAACTGAAGAGAAAAAAGCGTTGTCGTCTATTTCGTAGGTCAAATCAAAGCGATAAGCGTTCAGCTCATCTTCGTTTTCGTAAGGGTAAATACCGTATTTTGTGACCATTACCCTATCTAAATCAGTGAAGGCCTCGGCTTGGCTAAAGCCGACATCGGGTAAATCTAAACCGTGCAACAGGTAACTAATGGAGATGTCGTTATCAAAAACGGGTAGCTCAGCATTGGCATCTTCCCCCACTAGGGCCCATAACAAACCATTTCTAAAGTCACTCTTAGCAACTGACTGTGACACATCAAATGCCAAGGTTAAGTTGTCTGTCGCTTGCCAATCGGCGTTAATGCCATAGCTGGACACTTGGTCATAGTCTTGGTTGTCATCGTTGACCAACTCCACACGGGTAAAGCTTTGTGATGTGCGATTAAACGTACCCCCTATTACAGCGTTACCATTGAGCACAGGGTTGGCTACGGCAGCAGATGCACCGCCTAGCTTGACCCGAAACCCACGGGCGAATTCTTCAGAGTCAAATTTTGAGAAAAACGCATCCGCTTTTAGGGTAAAGGTATCAACAGGCGTCCACTCAATCGCGCCCATATAACCGTCGCGAGTTTCTTCGCCGCCTTTGTGTTGTAACTCAAAGCCCTCGCCTAGAAACTCTTCGTCACCATCATTATCCACATCTTTAGTGGCGTTGTAGGCAAGGCCAACGAATTGGGTTGACACACTTGGCTGAAATAAGCGTGCGTAGCCAAGGGCTACCCCTAAGGTATCGTCTAGATACTTACCTTGGTAAGACACACTCAGGCGATGGCCAAACTCTTCTGCATCAGACACTTCGCCGGCTCTGTCGTTAAACATGCCTCGGGCATTAACATTAAAAGTATGTTGCTGATCGTTACTTAACGGGCTGGCAGTTTGCAGCTCCACACTACCGGCCACACCGCCTTCAATCAGCGATGCTTTAGGGGATTTATACACTGCAGCCGATGAAATTAGCTCTGAAGGATATTGGTCAAATTCTATAGAGCGCGAGCCACTAGTAGACACTTGCTCCCGGCCGTTGAGGGTCGAGAATACAAAATCCCCCGACATACCACGAATGTTGATTTCTGCTGCTTGCCCTCCTGTTCTTACGGCTGAAATACCGGGTAATCGAGTCAATGCATCTGCCATGGACACATCGGGCAAGCCGCCCAAGTCATCTGCTGAAATTTGCTCGGATACTGTATCACTGAAACGTTTTTGGTTAAGTGACTGGATCAAACTGGTGGCAAAGCCTCTGACCTCTATGCGCTCGAGTTCCTGGCCTTGTTTTTGTTCGTCATTTTCACTGACGGTTCCTGCTGTGATTGGTTCATCTACCGATTGCTGTGCTACTGCTGAACTTGCGATAAACGCAGTGCCACTTGCCAGCAACGCCGCGGTAACCAAATTCGGTGTAAATCTTTTCATGCGTGTGTCCCATTACGTATGGCGAACGTCCGTTTCACACCTTCTTGGTCATTTATCAACGCAAGATAAGTGTTAACTTTTGAAACGAAGTACACCTTGTTGTTCCCAGCCAAAGATGTTAACGCCGAGCTAATAAGCAACACAACGCACTGCATACGTATTCAACAACTTATTAACATCAAAGATTTGGATGCACAACGAAAATGAAACCTCTGCGGTACACTTCCTGTAAGATAGGCATGATATCGCGAACGTTAGATGCTATTTACTCGCAAAAGGCGACAGAGGGGTATTTAACGCAAAGAACAATGATAAGACCGAAAAACGGCTACAAGCACAATATTTTGTAAACAAAAATATGGTGACGATGTGAAGATGTGCCGATGTGCCGATGTGTCGATGTGCCAAAGGGCAACTTAAACAGCCTTTAAAATACAATGGGTGTTATTGGCAGTCCATGTCAACCGCACATGAACAAAGACTGTTTTTGATTGAAAGACCGAAGCGGTGAGAGCAAAACCTAAAACAACTGACCAGCGTGACTGGTGAAGTTTAATGCGCACCCTTGTAGGAACGTTTCGATGTGTTGTTCTTTGTACAAATCGCCTGTGCCAGGCTGTTTTGCGGCCAGTGCCGGAAATGCGCCATACCCTGCTAACAAGCAATTCCATGATACGGCGTTAAAGTGCGTAGAAAGGTCTTGGCGCGTGATCTCTGCTTCTAAATCCCCACGTTTATACCAAACGTCCAATATCTGCAACAGTGATTCAGACAGGTGCATATTATTGCGGTTCGCTCGCCAATACTCACTGTCGTTGCGGGTATTGAGCTTGTAGTGCGCCACAATATAATCCCGCGTGCGCTCCGTTCTAAATTGCATTTTGGCGTTGTACTGCCCTTGCAAACGATTAGAAAAGTCGCCCTCTTCGAATTCTAATATGAATTGCTCGATGGATATCTGCGTAAGGTGTAAAGCGGTTGCTTCAAGGGGCTCGATAAAGCCTGCTGACAGCCCAATACCTAGACAGTTGTTGTGCCATTGTTTCTCCAAGGCCCCCACCTTCATGGATAAATGACGACATTCAGTATTTTCATTTAGTTGCAGATGGTTCTTCAACTCTCGTTCAGCGTCGTGTTTACTGACAAAATCGGAACTATAGACATAACCGTTACCGAATCGATTCGTTAGGGGGATCTTCCAGCACCAGCCTGCTGATAAGGCCGTGGATGTCGTCTCAACCGGAATATGTTCGCTTATAGGCGTTGGCACCACAACCGCAGAGTCGTTGAATAGATTGTCTTTGTAACTGTTAAATTTGACGCCTAAGGTCTTTTGCATCAGTACGCTGGAAAAGCCGCTGCAATCTACAAACAAATCACCGCTTATCTCAATGCCTTCTTTACAGTGCAGCGCCGCGATATCACCATTAGGATGTTGCTTGATGCTTTCTACATTTGCTTGAACGTGATCCACGCCGAGACCGATAGCATGTTGCTGTAGAAAGGCACCTAACAAGTGGGAATCAAAGTGATAACCGTATTCTATACTAAACGGAAAATTAGCCGGTGTGTGTGGGCCTTTGTTCTGCTTAGCGAGTACGCCATTTAATAAAAAATCGCCAGGGTTTGTGTGCGTATCAAGCCCAAGGCGACGAGTACGAGCGTTCACCATAAATGCCCGTTGGGTGAAGGTGTCTATTTGCGATATAAACGGATGGCTGTATCGCGTGTTACCCGATGCAGGGCTGAAATTCTCAAAGGCGATATTCATTTTGTACGTGGCGTTGCACTGAGGCATCCAATCGCTATCCCCAATACCAAGCATGCTAAAAAAACGTTTCAGTGTGGGGGTTGAACCCTCACCAACCCCGACAATACCGATATCTGGTGATTCAACCAAGGTTATTGTTAAGGACTTATCTACCAACTTGTCAGCCCACTTGTGAGCAAATAAATTAGCCGCCATCCAACCTGCTGAGCCGCCGCCAAGGATAACAATATTAAATGGTTGAGACATACTACGCCTTACTAAATTAAACAGGGAATTTGTAACTTAAGATCTTTGACTCACACATAAGTCACTGATCATGAATTACATCATACCTACATTCTTTACCTTGTTGAACGTCGCAAAAACCAAAAAGGCCCTTTAGCGGTGTCGCTAAGGGGCCTTGCACTTATAAACTCAATAGAGGTTAGTAAAACGAATAATTAAAGTTCATCATATATGAAGGGCCAAATTGACGACGAGTTGTCACGATACCATCGCTGTCTAGCGTCTCCTCATCGACGTCGGTCAAATTCGTTCCTTGTAACGAAACGCGTAAACCTTGCAAATAATCAATGTCTGAATCTTCAAAGTCGTAACTGATTTGTGCATCTAACAAGGTAACGCCGTTACGTGTTGCCGTTTCAACCTTGTTCGAGCCACCACGTTGATATGTGCTGAATTCAGAACGGTCGGTGCCAGCAAGGCGAATCTCAAAGCCACCCATTGCGTAATAAGCGGTCAATGAATAAGTACGATCCGATTGCCCTGGAATGGCAGTACCGTCCTCTAGCTCCGCATCAATTAACGTAGCTGAAGCAGCAATACCAAAGCCTTCAAGTGCGTCAGCAAGCATATTTAATGGCACGTTCGCTGTTAGCTCTAGCCCTTTAACATCACCCGTTAAGCCATCTTCAAAGTAGGAAAAGGTGCCAAAGTCAGGGGGGGTAATGACATCTCCTGCTGAATAAGGCGTGTTTGCTGGCCCGTATAGACCATCTTCAACAGCGACGCGGTCGTGGAACCCTGGGATGAAGTAATCGGCACCGTCGTTAGTTACATCATTTCTGAAATTGATGTCTAGGTCGCCGTCTCTTGTCCAATTGACTAAATCTTTATAGAAGACCGCGGCTGAAACATAGCCTTCATCTTCAAAATAGTTTTCAAATGACAAGTCAAAATTATTCGCTTCCAACGGTTTCAGCAATGGATTACCGGCAAATTTAGACCAAGGTGAGCCATATTCGTCCACTGCAGCTTGCGTGTTCGGTATAGACAACAAATCGATGTTTTGGTCGAACTTCACAAAACCAGAGGCCTTCATTTGGTCAATTCGTGCACGGCTGATCGTCTTATTCGCAGCGAAACGCACAAACTTGTTGTCTGCCACTTCTACACTGACGTTCAGACTTGGCAAAACATGGCTATAGTCTGAGCTAACAGATGTTCGGCAGTCGTCATCTATTTGCTGATCGTTATTTGCATCACACACGGCAAAATTTGACCCAACCACACCTGTAAAACCAGAAGAGGATTGATCTGTTTGTACATACTGAACACCGATGTTACCCATAACAGGAAAATCACCCAGTTCAGTATTGAAATCGACTTTTGCATACAAAGTGGTGACTTCTTCTTCTACAACATAGGTATCGCCTAAACGATCCGGCTCTAATAAGCCCGCATCATTTAAGGTATATTCGCCATCGTTGTATGGTGCAAAACCGTCATATGCAACAACATATCCCATGCCCGCCCAGGTTAAATCGGCTAAACCATTGTATAAATACGCTTGAGGAATAGCAGTAGAGGCTGGGTATGATGACGATGTAGCAAAGAAACCTTTATTTTCTTTGTCTTTATATCTGTCACTGTAATTAACACCCGCTGTTACTTGAGTAAAGATATCACCATCCAACAATCCCACCACTTCAAACTTATAGGTGGTCAACTCTTCGCTGAAATCAGCATAATTCAAAAACCCGTCCTGGGCATTCAAGTAACTATAAGGAGCTCCATTGGCGGTTAATTCAGTGCTAGTAAACTGATCCGCTAAATTAGCTAAACCACCACCCCACTCTTGTGGGCCTGTCAGTTGCAAAGCACTTGGATCAGAGAATGCATCTAAACCAGAAGAGTCAGTAAAGGTGATCCCATCTTGACTCATCACAAAATCACGCGTGCCTAACCCTGAAGAATCTAGTGCGCCAGAGCGCGCTAAGCCTGCGTATGACTCTCCGCGTAAATCACGCTTCGTAGACTCACTATTCGCTACGTCAACTTCTACTGACCAACTGTCATTCAAATGGTATTGAACATTTAAACCAAATACCTGTAAATCACCGTCCTTCTGAGATGGATCAGTTCGTAGGACCGGGTTAACACCAACTTGAGTACCTGTAGTCTCGGTACCTGTGCCTGAAATACTGCCAGCAGAGAAAGGTTCAATAAAGCCGCGAATAACACCAGAATCTGAGTAGCTTATATCAAGTGCATCAATCACTATGTCTAGGTTTTCTGTTGGCTGGAATTGCAACACAGCAGAGATAGTGTCTCGCTCAAGAACGGTGCTGATAGCTTGGCTATCTAGGCCAGATGGCGTTACTTGACCTTCATCATTAGTGTTATATCCCCACACTCCATATTTACGCTGGTTGTTTGGCGATTCTGTGCTGGCGAGTGCAACGGCCAAGCCAATGGTGTCGTCGGCAAACTTTTCAACAAATGACAAAGATAAGCGATGGCCGGTGTTGTCAAACTCGGGGTTGTCAGAGTCTCGGCCCGATAATTCATAGTTACCATTAATGGTTAAGGTTTCTTGAGCCTGTAATGGGCGAACAGTTTGTAAATCAACCGTACCCCCAATGCCTTGCACCATAAGGCCGGCCTCTGCGGTCTTATAAATTGTGGCTCCGGTCATGATTTCTGAAGGGTATAAATCGTATTCTACACCTCGGTTATCACCAATGCCGATTAACTCGCGACCATTAAGTGAGGTACCAGTAAAGTCTTCTTTAAATCCACGAACAGAGATACCTGAAGTACGACCGCCTACCCTTTCACCTGACATACCAGGCAAACGCGCTAACGACTCAGCGATAGACGAGTCTGGTAATTTACCAATATCCTCAGCTGAAATGGCTTCAACAATCGAGGTGTTTTCCATTTTTACTGCTTGGGCACGGATAAGAGACCCACGAATACCCGTGACTTGAATAACTTCTGTGTCATCCCCTGGGGCATCTGCAGCTGCTTCTTGAGCAAATGCTGCGGGTGTTATACCAAACGCAAAACCGCTAGTGATTAGCGCGGCCTTGATTAAATTAGGTTTAAAATTTTTCATGTGTGTGTATCCCGGTTCGAGACTCAAATGGAAACCTAGGTATCGGTTAACAACTTGTAGTCAAATGTTACAGCTTTGTTCTAGTTGCCGCGATATTACAGTTACACATGGTGAATGCTCAATGTCTTGCATACGTATTCAGTAAAAATATACAACATAATTTTAACAGTACACTTTTGATACGATACGGCAAAAACTACGTAACCTAATGTTTTAATTGACGTTACAATCAAGAAGCTATTAGGGCATGAAAAGTTTATGTTAACTATCCAAACTGACTAGATTTGTTCTGCTATCTAATCTTGTACAATTTTCAATGTTAGCTTTATGCGTTCATAGGCCAACAAAAATTAGCTCCCGCCTTCAACGTTACGCAAAACAGCCAGCACCATTTTAAGAGCCTTACCCAATCTCGTGTAAAGGAGTGCGGTGCCAGCGAAAGCAGTGCCAACGAAAATTTATTGCAAATATTTAAGGCACACAGCAACAGGGCGTTGAGCACAAAAAGTATTGCGAGAATGCGAACTAAGAGGCTGCTATTGATAGAGAGAGTATGCGCAAAATTCAAGCATGGATGATGCGCTTGCTTAGCTGGCGTCGCTACTATTGCCCCTTTCTTGCCAAACACATATTAAGAACTGTCTTTATCGGAGGTAGCTTTGCTGAATTGAGACCCAAGCGGAATGCAAAGTGTATGACCAAAGGCGTGTATTAAACGTTAAGCACTAAGCACTAGAAAAGCGTACAACTGCATTATAAGCCAATCAGAAAGCGCAGCCTTTAGCATGCGCCGTTAAAAACGAGTTGCTGTTGAGCGTTACTGCTGAGAATGCAGGCCAAACATATTGCCTTCGGTGTCGGTTACTAAGGCGCAAAACCCATGTTCCCCTAACCACATTTTTGCCCGTTCAACCTTGCCACCTGCAGCCTCGACTCGGCTCTCTTGGATGGCGCAGTCTTCACACGCAAAATACACAAGCGTGCCGTTACCGCCAGCGCTAAAGCCGTCCATTTTCACCAACGCCCCAGAGGCACCGTAATTCTCCATGTCTGATGGAAACACTAACATCTGCGCATTGCCGTCTGTAGGATCGCTTAACGATTCCAGTTCAACCGCTAATACCGTTTGATAAAATGCTTGTGCGCGTGGCATGTCATCTACATATATCTCAAACCATCCTACTGGATTGCTCATTGTGTATCCTCTTTTTGCTGATGTGGGTGAGTCATGAGTTTTGTCGCTGTGTCCTTATTTAGCAAGGCGGTAAAGAGATTGAGTACCAAGTTGCTAAGCCAAAAATGCTGACTGCAAGTGTCATGCAATACTGTCACCGCTTCAAACTGAACAACATTTAAAACCATTTTACGAATTGAGAGTGACTAAGTAACTCGCCTAAACCGCCCTTTAAGCTATACACCCGCCCATATCCCTTCGCTTGAAGACGTAAGGCCGCTTTGTAGCTACGTTTGCCTGACTGGCAATAGAGTAAAATAGGCTGAGTTTTATGTGAGAGTTTTGTGCCAACCCGATCAGCAAAGTCATCACTCAAGGGCAGGCATTGGCCACCGATATTAAAGCCTCGATGCTCGTCTATGCTTCGCACATCAATTAAACCGATGTCTATCACCTCACTTTTACGGGCACTGTTAAGGCAACTTTCAGGAGCGCCCTCTAGGCGCCCGAGCTGTTTAACAAATTGCTCGGGGCTCAGTTCAATTTGCGACCGAATTTGCGACCGAATTTGCGACCGAATTTGCGACTGAGTGTCATCAGTGATGTGTAGCCCAGGTTCTTGCTCAAGCTCTTTAGATTCAATCGGGTCAGCAGTTTTAAGAGGTTGGCGACGTTGTACCTGTGACGGACTCGCGCAAGTACACAGCTTATTCTGCTGCAATGCAATACTGCGAACCTGATTACTGGTACCTGAAAAGAAATGTAACTTGCCCTGGCTTTCATCCTGTAAATCTAAAAGATAGCCCAAGCAGGTATTGGCTTGCAGCAGCCCCACTGCACCGACAACGCTACCCAATACACCCGCTGAATTGCAATCCGCGACGTCAGCCGGGATATCGGGAAAGATACACCTGAAGCAAGCGCAGCTAGGTGTGAACAAGGCTACTTGCCCTTCTAGCCCAAGTACACTGGCATAAATCCAAGGTTTATCATGCGCTCGGCAGGTATCGTTGATCTGTAAGCGTGTCGCAAAGTTGTCGGTACAATCAAGCACAATATCTGCTTGCGCTACCAAGATATCAATATTCGACTCGCTAAGCTGCTCATCCAGCGCTGTCACAGTGATAAAAGGGTTATTCTCACGAATACGGATTGCAGCAACATGCGCTTTAGGTTTACCCACGTCTGTGTAGGCAAACAAAACTTGGCGATGCAAATTCGTTTGAGAAATGCTGTCACCGTCAATGATGGTGATATTCCCGACCCCTGCAGCACCTAAGTACATCGCCACGGGGCACCCTAGTCCGCCAGCACCAACAACCAGCACTTTGGCATTTTTAAGGCGAAATTGCCCATCAACCCCCACCGCATCTAATTGTATATGGCGTTGGTATTGCCGCCACTCACCCGCGCTAAACAAGCTCATAATGCCAGCGCTCTCAATAACGATTTTGTCACTTTAATAGGGTTCTCGGCTTGAGTAATATAGCTAATCATAGCAATACCCGATACACCAAGCCCGTGGATCGCGTTTGCTCGCTCAAAATCAATCCCCCCAATGGCAACCACAGGGTAATCTAATAATTTTTGCCAGTACGCTAACCCTGCTAACCCTTGCGGGACCCACGGCATGTCTTTGCTTTGTGTGGCGAAAACCGGTCCATATGCAATATAAGAAGGTTTCAGCGCATGGGCGCGTGCAACTTCATAATGACAATGGGTACTAATCCCTAAACGCATTCCCGCTTCTAACAATTGCTTAATTGGGTTCGACTCATTTTGAACGGAAGCGACTAAATCCTCTTGGCCTAAGTGCACGCCGTAGGCCCCGTGCTTGATAGCCAGTTGCCAATAATCATTGATAAACAAACGACACCGGAAGCGCTTTGCTATTTCAACCGCGCGTTTGATTTCCTCTTCAAGTGGCTGCCCAGTTAAATCTTTTATTCTAAGTTGAATGGTAATCACCCCAAGTGGCAACAAGGTATCGAGCCAGTGTGCGCGATTAACAACGGGATATAAGCCCAGTGATTCGTCGCCAATACTGGGAAATGGGTTCCCTTGTTTCTGTAATACGAGAGAGCTAAGTTCGCTCCTCCCCATCAAAGACTCAATATACAGACCGGGTAAACTGCGCTGAGTGGCAGGAAAACAAAGGATTTCGACGCCACCTTTGTTATGGGTGTCTTGATAATTCAGCTGGCTCTGTTGCTGTCGGAGACTTTGCTCACTTGTTAACTCAGACGCGTCGAAAGAAGCGATTTCCTTAATCTGCCTATTATGGGTGTCTTGATAATTCAGCCGGCTCTGTTGCCGTCGAAGACTCTGCTCACTCGTTAACTCAGGCGTGTCGAAAGAAGCGAGTTCCTTAATCTGCTTATCATGGGTGTCTTGATAATTCAGCTGGCTCTGTTGCTGTCGAAGACTCTGCTCACTTGTTAACTCAGGCGTGTCGAAAGAAGCGAGTTCCTTAATCTGCTTATCATGGGTGTCTTGATAACGTTGTTTATCATGGGTGTCTTGATAACGCACGTCTTGATAACGCACGCTTTTGGCGAGTAGGCCTTTTGCATCCTGTAGGCCCTGGGTAATGGCCATTTTCCCTATGACAATAGCGTCTTTTAAGCAGTAACCTAGGGCGATCGCGCTGGCTATTGCTGAGGCGAGCGCACAGCCGGTGCCCCGTGTATGAGGTGTGTCTACCGGTTCATTTTGCAGCCAAAACTGCTCTTCTGGGCTGTAAAAAAAATCTAGACCCTTATGATCAGCATACTGCCAGTGCCCGCCTTTGATTAGCACCGCCTTAGCCCCAATTTCAACCAAAGCTCTAGCAGCCCTTCTTAAATCCTTGGCAGTTTCGATATCAAACCCAACAAGCGATTGTGTCTCAGGAATATTAGGGGTGAGCAAACTACAGTGAGCAAGTAGCAGCCTATTTATATGTCTATGGCTGTCGGTGTTTTGCTTACCGTGTAATTCAGCGCCACTTGTTGCGGCGCCAACGGGGTCACAAATTAACGGGATTTTTAACCTTTGACGAACCGCAATGATTTGTTGCGCTTGTGCTTCGCTGGCAACGAATCCTGTTTTAATTGCCTTAGGACGAAAGACCGATACGGCCTCAATTTGTGCGCGAAACATAGCGCTATCGACAGCGTTAACCGCAAAAACCTGCTGGTTATTTTGTGCTGTCACGGCTGTTAACACGCTGGTGCAATGTACAGCTAACGCATGCTGGACTTTTACATCCATTTGCATGCCGGCTAGACCTGCGCTGTCGCTGCCAGAAAAGGTCAAAACCGACGGCTTTATACCGTTATTTAACGACTGGGGATCGCTGACTATTGCATCATGGTTTATCATGCTCAGCCACCTCGCTCATTTTTGTCTTGGTGCCAAAATGGGGTACCTAGCACGGGCGTACTGGGTTTCGCTAAGTCCCGTTGTTGAATAACACCTGCCTCAAAACCACTTCGCCCTGCGACAATACCGTCTCGAAAAGCTTGGGCCATTAATATAGGATTTTGCGCCTCAGCCACAGCCGTGTTGAGTAATACTCCGTCAAAACCTAACTCCATTGCTTGCACAGCATGAGAAGGTGCGCCAAGTCCTGCGTCAATAATCAAGGTGGTATCCGGTAAACGCGCTCTGAGGATTTTGAGTGCATACGGGTTCATCAATCCCCGTCCCGTGCCAATTGGCGCTCCCCACGGCATCACTATATTGCAGCCAGCATCGACCAATCGTTCGGCTAAAACCAAATCATCAGTGGCATAGGGAAAAACTTCAAAGCCCTGCGCGATAAGCTCTTTGGTAGCTTCAAGCAATGCGAATGGGTCGGGTTGTAAGTTATATTCATCACCCAACACTTCAAGTTTTATCCAGTGGGTGTTAAACACCTCTCGCGCCATATTGGCAGTGTGAACAGCGTCTTTTGCGCTATAGCAACCAGCCGTATTGGGCAGTATATGGCAATTCAAGCTTTTTATATGTTGCCAAAAGCTCTCGCCGCCTTTCTGACTAGGAGACTGGCGGCGCAATGAAACGGTGATCACTTGAGCGCCCGACGCTTGAATAGCGCGCTGCATAATGTGTGGGGATGGGTATAAAGAAGAGCCAACTAAAAAGCGACTGCTGAGTACTTCACCCGCAAGTTTCCAACTCATGCTAGCCGCCCTGCATAGGTGTGAACGCATCAAGAGCATCCTGCTCTTGCAGTATCACAGTCTCATGCTCATTTTTAGGCACAAACTGTCCATTAACCGCGACCGCACACATAGCAGGTGCATTGAGTTCTCGAAGGACGTCAGGCAATGACTGTTGCGTTACCTTGAACGGCTCGCCGTTAAAATAAATAGTTAACATGCTACTTCCTGAATTAAGTTCTCAAATGTTGATTTGAAATCGCTATTGAACAACCTGTCGCACGCTTGCTCAGCGAGTATGGGCGCTAACAAGTAACCGTGACGAAATAGACCATTGATGCCTATAACCCGCTGGTTAAAATGTATTTTAGGTAGGTTATCTGGGTATGCTGGGCGACAATTCGTCGCAGTTTGTACAATCTTTGCTTCACCAAAACCCACGTCAATGGAATACGCTGCAGACAGCAGTTCAAGCGTCGAGCGCACTGTGATTGGGCCAGTATCTTCGCTTTCGATTTGACTCGCACCAATCACAAAATGATGGTTGTGCCGCGGTGCAATATACAACTTGTATCTCGGATGCATCAGTCGCACTGCGTGCTTAAGCTCTACCTCTGGCGCATATAAGGTAATGACTTCACCTCGCACCCCGCGTAACTCAGGTATTTGCTGCCCGAACGTTTTCTGTTCAGTGGCGTTGTAGTTGAACTTAGTCCGCCTTTGGGTATCAGCAAGTGGGACTTGCTTTGCGCCAAGTCCGCGGCAGTCAATCACATAATCAAATACCTGTTTCCCCTCAGGCAAGACTACCGCTGCGCTATTGCCATTATTGCTTCGCTGTTCGTTATCAACCCTGAGCACCTGCGAGTTTGACTGCCACGTCACAGCCGATTGCTCAAGGTAGGATGCAAGACCTGTCATCACCTCAGCGGTATCAACCCATGCTTCGTTCGGGAGATAAAGTCCGCCCTCAAAGTGTTTTGCTAATTGCGGAGCATAATGATGAAGCGCTGCTTGGGTTAATAACTGCATGTGTGAAAACTCTTCATCTTGCGCGAAATCCGGCAACTTACCCATTAACTGGCGGGAAAACTGCTGAAAATCGGCTTTATCTTCGCGGTGCGCCACCACTAACGTGCCCTGAGCGAACAACGTGAGTGGTTTAGCCAAGTGCAAATTTAGGCTGTTAATAACATCCGGCCAGCGCGTTAAAGACGCCATCCCCATAGAAAACACAGCCAGCTCTGCACTTTCAAGCTCGCTATACGGTGCTAACATACCTGCTGCTGTATACGCTGCAGCACTGCCACTTTCGATGGGATCTTTATCAAATATAGTGAGCGAAATATCCGCTTGGCGTTGTAATAATTGCCACGCCATCATTCGCCCCATAATGCCTGCACCCACAATGGCAATGCGCATTTTGTGTTCACTTTGCACAGCCACAGCGTTACTCCGTCTGAGCGACGTATATCTGTGCACCTGCGGCGGTAAACTCAGCGGATTTTTGCGCCATACCGGCTTCAATGTCAGTGTTTTTCAAATCCGCTGAATATTCGCGCACCTCTTGAGAGATTTTCATAGAGCAGAATTTAGGCCCACACATGGAGCAAAAATGGGCGACCTTCGCTGCGTCTTTAGGCAAGGTTTCGTCATGAAATGCGCGGGCAGTATCAGGGTCTAGGCCTAAATTAAACTGATCGACCCAACGAAACTCAAAACGCGCCTTAGACAGTAAATCGTCGCGGTAGCGAGCGCCTGGGTGACCTTTAGCAATATCCGCTGCGTGAGCGGCAATTTTATAGGCCATGATCCCTTGCTTAACATCATCTTTGTTCGGCAAGCCTAAATGCTCTTTGGGGGTTACGTAGCACAGCATTGCACAACCATACCAACCAATGATCGCAGCCCCTATTCCACTCGTAATATGATCGTAACCAGGGGCGATGTCGGTAGTCAGCGGGCCAAGCGTATAAAATGGTGCTTCATGACAATGTTCAAGTTGCATATCCATATTTTCTTTAATCATATGCATAGGCACATGACCTGGGCCTTCGATCATAGTTTGTACATCGTGTTTCCAGGCAATTTTAGTCAGCTCACCAAGCGTAATCAGCTCGGCAAATTGCGCTTCATCGTTAGCATCCGCTAATGAGCCTGGACGCAAGCCATCACCGAGGGAAAAGCTCACGTCATATGCTTTCATGATGTGACAAATGTCTTCAAAATGGGTGTATAAAAAGTTTTCTTGATGGTGAGCAATGCACCATTTTGCCATGATAGAACCACCACGGGAGACGATGCCTGTAACGCGGTCCACCGTCATAGGAATATGATGCAACCGCACCCCAGCATGAATGGTGAAATAATCTACGCCCTGCTCGGCTTGCTCAATCAAGGTATCGCGAAACACTTCCCAGGTCAGGTCTTCAGCGACACCCTTGACCTTTTCTAACGCTTGGTAAATAGGCACGGTGCCCACGGGAACGGGAGAGTTTCTAACGATATAGTCACGAGTAGAGTGAATATTCTTGCCCGTTGACAAGTCCATAATGGTGTCACCGCCCCAACGAATTGACCACACCAACTTTTCGACTTCTTCTTCAATCGAAGAACGCAGTGCTGAGTTGCCAATGTTGCCATTGATTTTAACCAGAAAGTTGCGCCCGATTATCATGGGTTCGAGTTCTGTATGGTTAATATTGGCTGGGATAATCGCTCTGCCTTCAGCCACTTCTTTGCGCACAAACTCTGGTGTAATGGGCTGCAAATTGGCTCCCAAAGAATTGCCTTTTAGTCGCTTATTGCGCTCATCCGTAGTGAACTCATTGCTTATGGCTTCCCGAGCTTGGTTTTCGCGAACGGCAATGTACTCCATTTCTTTGGTGATAATACCTTTGCGGGCATAATGCATTTGGCTGACATTTTTACCAGGTAAGGCACGTCTTGGCGTGCGCTGCAAAGCATCATTGTAATATTGAAACGCGCGTTCTTGATCGAAGTGTCCGTTGTCTTGGGGTTGTACCTCACGACCTTGATATTGTTCAGTGTCGTTTCGAGACAATACCCACTCACCTCGCACATCAGCAATGCCTTTGTTGACGTCTATGTCTACGGTTTCATCGGTATAGGGACCTGAGGTATCGTACAAAGTGACGGCGGTTCCGTCGGTTAAACTGATTTCGCGCATTGGCACACGAACGCTAGGATCGTTAGGCGATGCAACATACACTTTTTTACTGACTGGAAGGGGGGTGCGTGTAATTTTTTGACTTTCAGAGGAGGCACTAGCCGGTGCGTTAGCAACCGCTTCACTGGAAGAAAGGACAGTGTTCATTTTGTTTTCCTTAAAAAAATACAGGCGCGCGGAAAACGAAAACAAACATCCCTTGTGAGGATGTGCTGCTCATTCCTACGCCGATACTAGTCGGATCAGGTTCTACGGGTTTGTATTACTACATCTCAGCCAAAAAAGGCGCCCCGAGAGCGAGTGCGGATAATAGGACAACAAATTTAGAATTACTAGCCCCACGCCAAAGGTATTTATTTTACCCAAAAACACATATATTGCTGACTCGAATAAAAGCACGATTGACACATTTAAGCTAAAACCGCCTTAATTATAAAAACCTGTAAATTCACCAAAAATACTGAAAATTGTTAATATAATTCCATAAAAATCATATTAACCACTTAACTTTGTGAAATTTAGAAGTGCTAAAAATTTAACGTTAACCGCTTTTAGCGACACGTTAACGAGGGCGATAGGAAACAATTCGGACGAGCATTACCAAGGATAGAGGTTCAAAAATATTTTATCCTAGAACAAAAAAAGTGAAGTCTTTTTCAATGACCTCATGCAAATTCGGAGTGAAGCTAGATAACAAGGATGTAAAAAACCACATCAAGGATCACCAGCCACTAGCATTAACCCGTATTGATACACAGCAAACGCTGTTATCATTAGCCCATTATTTTTTATAAGGGCGTTACCATGAAATTATTGATCCGCAATTTAGACCGAGCCACCACGCAAGACGAGCTTCGCACCCTCTTTGAAGGTTATGGTGTTGTTCAGTCATGCACTATTGTGATTGATCCCGCAACGCAAAGCTCAAAAGGCTTTGGCTTTGTTGAAATGCCAAAAGCAGGCGATGCAAAAGCCGCTACTATTAATCTGAACGGCCATACGTTAGGTGCAAATAAAATACGCGTGAAGAAAGCGGAAGAAAAGGCAACAGATAAACCAGAAGACACTGAGTAACGAATATTTACAGCAATTGCGAAAATATTATTAAAACCCGCTTTTAAGCGGGTTTTTCTTTGAGCGTTTATCTATCTTCTTACAATATTTATTTATCTTCTTACAGGTTAGAGGCGCAACAGACTGAAAATAGTAAAGCTCAGTTAGCGTCTTACTACCCGCTCTACTATCAAGGCTCCCTCAAGTTGATCAAACCAGGACGATAGCTGATACAGCTGAACTTGCCTTGCGACAATAATTACGACAACCGATTGAGGCTTCGGCGATAGACCAGTTGGTTGCATTGCTTAACGACTTTCTATGATGCACTTTGGTTAAGTGCTCTATTTAGCTGAAGAAGCTCCCCAAACCCAGATAAGCAAAATGATTACGCCCAAACCCGCCGTCAATACTTATAATTATTCCACTGTATCTACTCGACTCACTATCGCTATCACTTTAAAAGTGAAACCAACTATTCAAATTCAAGTACGGATGCGCATCAAGGATTAACTATCTTACCCAAATAATTAGCATTCCTTGAGTACTGCGCAATTATCACTGTCAAATTGAAGAGCAGTTAATAATAAAAAACCCATGGTAGTCCACTTATATCGAGACTGGCTTATGGGTGCTTTATTTTAAATTGACAGTGTCAATATAAAATATATTATGGGCTTCAAACACCCAAATAGTAAACCCAAGTGTATGCAAAAAATGTATGTGCCAGAAGCGCTAAAGAGCCTCAATGCCTAAAGTGTTAACGGATGAAGAGATACAGTGTTTTCGCAATCGAATGTGCGATCTCGCCTTGGTTTCATTTGCTAAAAGTGGCGTAGAGGGTATTTCATTGCGCGGATTAGCCGCTGATTTACGTTGCAGTCGCACTACGCCCTATCGTTATTTTAAAAACAAGGCTGATATCCTTGCAGCGCTGCGCCAGCGTGAGTTCGCACGGATTGCCGACACCCTCGAACATGCTTTAGCCCAAGAGCCAACCCAAGATAAGCAGCTGAGCGCACTTTGTCATGCCTATTTTGATTTTGCATTGCAATTTCCAGATTCCTATCGCGTCATGTATAGCGTAGCTCAGCCTGACTTAAGCAAATATGCAGCTCTTGAACGTGAGATTTTACGTAGTAGCGCGCCGATGCGCCAAGTGGTGAAGTCAGCGGTAAGCGCTGGGATCTTAAAAGGTGACCCAACAGATATATGTTATGTAGTTTGGGCCGGAGTCCACGGCTTGATATCGTTGCACTTATCGCACATGTTGGGTGAACAACGAGATATAGCGCAGCTTGCAACAGTCATGATTGAGTCCCTAGTGCGTTCAGTTAGCGTTGCACCCGCTTTATCAGTTTCAATTTAGGGATTCGAATGAAAATTTCAAATTAGAGTTTCGAATTAGAGTTTCAAATTAGACAAAACTAACGAAAATAAACATTATCAAGGACAACACTATGAGTAACAAAGTAGACGCATTATTCGCCCCCTTTACCCACAAAGGCTTATCGCTAGATAACCGCGTAGTAATGGCCCCAATGACCCGTGAGTTTTCTCCTGGTGGAGTACCTACTTCAGACGTCGCCGATTATTATCGCCGCCGCGCACAAGGTGGAACAGGCTTAATTATCACCGAAGGCACGACCATAAACGATCCTGTGGCAACCATGAGTGATCGTATTCCTCAGTTTCATGGGGATGCTGCTCTTGCAGGATGGAAAAAAACCGTTGATGCAGTACACGGTGCCGGGGGTAAAATCATGCCTCAATTGTGGCACGTAGGCATGGCGCGCGTAGCGCAAAAAGCGCCGTTTCCTGAATTACCTAGCGTCGGCCCTTCTGGACTGTTCAAGCCAGGTAAACAAGGTGCTGAGCCAATGACCCAAGCACAAATTGAAACGGTTATTAACGGCTTTGCGACTGCAGCTGCGGATGCTCAGCGAATTGGTTTTGATGGCATTGAAATTCACGGTGCTCACGGATATTTGATTGATCAATTCTTCTGGGAAGGCACTAACCAACGTACCGACGAATGGGGTGGTAGCATGGCTAATCGCTCTCGTTTAGCGGTAGAAATTGTCAAAGCAATACGCGCAGCTACCTCACCTGACTTCCCCATCGTATTACGTTACTCACAATGGAAACAACAAGATTACAGCGCAAGGCTGGCTGAAACGCCGCAGTTACTTGAAGAGTTCTTAGCGCCCTTAAGTGATGCAGGTGTGGATATATTCCACTGCTCTCAGCGCCGTTACTGGGAAAATGAATTTGAAGGCAGCGATTTGAACCTTGCTGGCTGGACTAAAAAGCTCACCGGTAAACCCACTATATCCGTTGGCTCTGTGGGCTTGAATGAAGACTTTTTCAGTGCCTTTGCAGGTCAAGGTTCGAATACACGTTCTATCGATGATTTGATCGAGCGTATGGACAAGGGCGAGTTTGATTTAATTGCCGTGGGTCGTGCGTTACTGCAAGACGCAAACTGGACCAATAAAATTCGCAACGGAAAACTTGAAGAACTAGAACAGTATTCAGGTGAAGCGCTAACGACCTTAGTGTAAGTTAGCGACTTTGTCGTAACATTATCAGCGCTTTACATTTTCCAATGTGTAAAGCGCTTTAAATACAGTGTTCAAATTACCCTTTTATGACCCAATCAAACAATGATCAAGCCAGTGATGTAAACCATCCACGTGCAGCGAATGCGTTAGCCAAACGCACCTTATTGTTAGCTGCAGGCGCCATGGGATTTGCCCAAACCGTGCTGTTTGCCATACTCGCTCCCCTTGGGCGTGAAATCGGTTTAGTGGAAGTGCAAATCGGAGCCATTATTTCTTGTTCTTCGTTAACCATATTTTTGGTCAGTCCTTTGTGGGGACGTGCCAGTGACATGTGGGGCAGAAGAAAAGTCCTGCTGATTGGTTTGTTTGGCTATTCAGCAGGTACCATTTTATTCGCGGGTGTATTTCAAGCCGCCCTGCTGGGTTACCTGATCCCCCTTATTGCCCTCGCGCTTTTGATCACAACACGAGTAGCCAATGCGGTGGTGATGGCAGCAGTTTCTCCCTCTGCTAACGCTTACATGGCAGACATAACGACAGTACAAGATCGTATCAAAGGCATGGGAGCTATAGGCGCCGCAACCAATATTGGATCAATATTAGGCCCCGCCATAGGTGGTTTGTTGGCAAGTATCAGCTTGATTACTCCTTTGTATTTCTCAGTATTATTAACGCTGGCAGCCGCCATATTGGCCGTTTACGCCCTACCCATTTTGCCTAGACCAGAGCATGTTAGAAAGCCACAGAAATTAAAATACACTGACCCGCGTATATTTCCCCTCGTGATAGCTGGGGTTATGTTGTTCATGGGCTTTGCCATAGTGCAACAAACTATCGCCTTTCGTTTTCAAGATGTACTTGGACTTGATGGCACACAAACCGCAAAAATCGTGGGGATAAGCCTCATGTTATCAGCCGCTGCGGCGCTGGTTGTCCAATTACTGGTTATCCCTCGATTATCTGTACGCCCTTTCGTGCTGCTGCGCATATCCATGCCTATGATGATGATTGCATTTGCGATTATGGCGACAACGGACACCCAAAGCATGTATATGTTAGCCATGTGTATTCTTGGCTTAGGCATGGGCCTAGCTGGGCCTGGGTTTATGGCGGGAGCATCAGTTGCGGTATCATCTGACGAGCAAGGAGCCGTTGCTGGCGTAGCAGGTGCCTGTCCACCTTTAGGATTTACTGTAGGGCCGTTATTAGGCACGTACTTGTACTCGATTGATGGTGCTTTACCTTACTGGTTCGCGTTTGGTTGCTACTTTTTGTTATTTTTCTTCACTATGAAATTTAAAGACCGAAAGTAGGTAGCCACCGTTAGAAATGGACCGGCGATGCCAGCGCTAGAACACGTTTCCTGACCACTTCGTCAATCAAATTGTCGCGCATGTCCTTGGGCTTTACATAGCTGTCCATTATGCCGTTAATTTCCTTCAAAAGAGGCATCAAACGTTCCTTGTCTTTGGCTTTTACATCGTATTGATTGAGTGCCCGTAACAAGCTGATTGACGCATTATTTAAGCTATTATTCTGCCTAGGCGTGGGGTTGTCATGTGCGGTTGCCAAGCCCAACAGCTGACTGACTTGCTGAACCACATCATTGTTATATTCAAAGGCCGACACACTGTTTTGTCCGAAAATCGTTTTGCACTCATTTACAAAACCTCGGTAATCAAGATGTTGCGAAAACCACTTAACGTCTAACATTTCAGCGAATGATAAATTTTTACCATAACAAGGGTTACTGGCCACCTGAGGATTACGAATACATTGCTTGTAATAACTTTCGATAAATGCGACAGGCTCGCGAAACCATACCCACACTTGCACATCAAATAGCGTGGCAAGCTCCCCCAATAACGTTTTTGAAGCATCTGGGAAATCCCACCAGTAGTTATAGATCCCCTCTGATGACAGAATAATGGTATGGGTATCATCTTTTATTTGTGAGATGACATTGCTCATGTTGGCCACAAAATTTTCCACGTGCGTGGTCACTAGATTTTTCTCAAACCATTGATGAGCAGGTGCACCGGGATTATTTGATGCCGCTAAGTTATGCGGGTACAAAATTCCATTACCTCTTAATTTACGCTGTTTCTTACTTAGGTAGGTTTGAATACTCGTAGTGCCTGTTTTTGGCGTGCCAGCATGAATGATGAGTTTGATTTTATTGACATCAGGCCCTTGTGCGTGATTTTTCGATGTCGCGGGACTGCGTAAGTCCAATTGGGCGACTAAGTCTCGGGTAAAACGCATTATGGGGTCGTCCATTCTATGGCTAAGCCTTATATTAATTCAACGGTGCACCAGCTAATGGCATCAGAGTCTTTTGCTGATTGCTTGAAAGTTAATGGATCTGCTGAATACCGCGATACTTCATAAATCTAGGAGCCCAAAATGTACCAAAGAGCGCACCAAATGAGAGGGTAAACATGATGATAACGGGCAAGAATGATAGAAACTCGTTCATCCATTGATTCACGCCCAGCCAATGAACACCTAATGCGCTAACAAAAGCAATGAGACTAAGCTTATTGGCAGTGAAAAAAAGTGGGATATCATGCCATGCGAGTTCGTCGCACCTTTTGAATCGTGCGAATCCCCAATAGACGTAAGAAACAAAGCATAGAATAGCCATTAGGCACACTAAGGCAATATCACTATCACTAGTTAAATCATCTAAAAGCACATAACCGATATCCAATACAAACATAGTGATAGCTAACCAGAATATCACCAATGGCCCTAAAATCAGTCCCACTTCTCCCCCTTAAGTTTGCTCAACATACTTGATATGTTTGAGATTAGTTCTATTTGATTTGACCTAATCAAAACACGCTTCATTTAATCAAAATTTTGTAATGGCGGCGTTATCCCGTATTTTTCGAAATAACGGTTTATTTTACCGCTTTTTCGGTATTCCAACATGGTCCTTGCTACATCATCATAAATGGCATTGGCTTTGGCGTTTTTAGCAATGCTTATGCAATAAACATTCTCGAAGCTATCCACTAAGGCCGCCTTTTTAAAACGACCTTTAAATAGGCCTTCCCATTGAGTCTCGGAGGTGACCATTACATCTATTCTGCCACGTTCCAACATGGCTAATAATTGCTCACTCTGACCAACCAAGGTCATAGCAAGTGGGTCAAGGTTAGAAAAGTGGGGCGAATAGTATGCCCCTCTAACGGCTCCTACATTAAGCTTGGCTAAATCGGCATAAGAGGAGATGTCAGCAGATAAGGTAGGCGACATATAAAACGCTAGATTTCTAATATTATATCCATAGGGAATAGCACGTAGAAAAGGCTCTCTGGAGGGATTCATAGAATGCCGAATCAATATATCGACGGTGCCTTTTTTAGCCTCTCGGTATGAGCGCCCCCACGGTGCTTCTAACCACGTTATTTCATGACCGAGCTCGCGAAATATGTCGTCTACTAGTTCAGGGATGACGCCGAGGCATTTACCATCATCAAAAAATAGTTCCGGGGGATGATTGCGACAGTGAGACGTATAGGACTCGGCCACCAAGTTTAGTGGTAAAAACATCAATAAAAAAACAACCACACTTGCTTACTCTTTTTCATATCGACTATTTAGCGGCATCTGATCCTTTCATCTAACGCTAGTATAATACCAACACCAGCAAATAATTAACCGCTTAGCAAAAATTTAAAAGGGCTTAATCAAGGTGCTTGAATGACAGACCACCATAAAAACCACATAACAGTCTTTTGCATTTGGGCTACGCAGAGTGAATTTATTTACGCCCACTCTGCATAGGTGTTCAAAAGAAGATAACCCCATTTTGTACTCAATAAAATCGATTTACCCTTGGGCAAATACGCTGTTGATTTTCGCTAACAGCACAGGGCGATAAGTGACGGTGGCGTCGGCAGCAAACGTTAACAACATGCCGCAAATCATCTGCTTGCGGTATTCTGCAAGGTCAATATAGCCATGCATCCAGTCGTAACGAGCGATACGTTGGTTGGCGAATAAACGATCGGCGAGTAAATCAGTATCCACCTCACCATTTAAAAAGCCGTGCTCTTTGGCGTCCACGCATACATGATAAGCCAGTTTTAAGGATTTCTTGAAAATACCTGCCGCATGCCCATGTTCAAATAATGACTCTTGCTCACCGACCACAAAGGCAGCTTTATAAAAGGCTTCATCATCTCGATAGAGTGACATTAAGTTATCGGTAAACGATTCAACTGTAGAAATCGGATCTTTAAACGTATCTGAAGACAGCACAAGTTCGGTGCGCTCTACCATATCCACCACAAGGTGTTTTAGTACTTCAGCCTTGTTACCAATCAAATTATGAATGGTCGGCACGGTCACGTTGGCTGAGCTGGCCAACTCAGCCAACGTAAAAGAAGAAAACCCACCACTGGCGATAATACTGCGTGCGGTATCCAGAATTGTCTGCTTGCGTTTCAGTTTGTTGGCTGTGCGTGTTGCCACCCCACCCTGTGCCCTAGCTGGCTTCATATAATTTTCTCGTATTTTTTCAAAACGTAAACTTTAACATGCATTAAATTTTATGTTGAATAAAATTTACAAAAGATTAAGAATGATTGTGTTAACGAAATATTTACAAAAGAGGAACACGGTATGATGAAAGATATCAGCGCGTCTATCGACGCCTGCGCGACTCACTATGGCGACAATGCTGACGCAATGCGACAATACCTACTAGACGGACAAGCCAAAGCGGTTGCTCTGTCGAATCGCGGACCTTTGCTATTTAATCAACAGGGCCAGTTAGACAAGAAGATTTTAGAGGCGTACGACACATATGGGTTTTATATCTTCGAAAATGTGTTAAGTGCGCGTGAACTTGCAGATATAGAGCAAGATTTGGCTCAGTTGAAGCAACGATTTGCCACTGAAAATGGTGCAACGGTGAATGCAAAAGGTGAGCCCGCACTAGGCGTAGATTGCAAAGCCCCTAATCTCCTTTGGGCTAAACCACTGGGGGATCCTTTAGGGGGAACTCCCATCGCAAACGGCCGTCATCAAGTGAAATTGTTCGAGCCGACCGCAGCCAGTGACGCCCCAAAAGAATCACCTTTTGTATTGCTAGGATCATTGCAGTTCTCCCCTGCTTGCTTGCGCGTGTATGCTCATCCTGAATTATTAAAAGTAGCGGAAGCGATTAACGGGCGAGACTTTGCGCCGTTTCATGAATGTTTATTTATCAAGTAGCCGGGCTTAGGGGCAGCGGTCTCTTGGCATCAAGATGGGGATACCCATTGGGACAACCCTGAGTTTGATTCACAAATTCATGGTTTTAATTTCATGGCACAAGCTTACGGCAGCACAGCGGTCAATGGTGTGTGGGTGGTCCCTGGCTCACACAAAGAAGGTAGAAAAGACATAAAGCAGTTGGTCAAAGAGGCCGGCAGCGAACGCATTCCAGATGCACTACCGATTATTTGTAACCCAGGCGACGTGGTTATCTGTAATCGTCAACTGGTTCACGGTTCATTTGCTAATACTGGGTTCGAACCACGTATTACTATCAACTTTGGCTTTCATAAGCGCTCGTCTGTGCTGGATGTAAAAGGCGCGGGTATTCACAGTGAAGCCGTGGTGTATGACGAAAAACTAATTGAGCAGCGCTCCCATGCTCTGGGCTACGCCATTGAGGCGCGAAAAGCACGATACCCAGATGAAACCGCTTACCAGTATCAGCCACTTGCCCACAGCAAAGTAGATTTCAGTTGGCAAACCAATACCTTAGATAAGCTCAAAGATTACAACCTACTTGATTTAAGTATCTAATTCGCCTGATGTAACAGTGACATTGCTATAATTCAGAAGACAAGCATAAACAACGTTATGCTTGTCGCTTTTCATCGTCGCTCATTTCTCATAAGCCCTTCTTTTCAACATTCTTCATACACGCTAATTGATGCGTTCGTATCTTAGCGATTCATTCTGCACGTATTAGCCAAAGGTATTGAACCTAATACCAAAGTATCAACTTGTAGATTTTTTAATCAGATTAGATCGGGTTAAATCACTCCATCGAAACGAGATACCAAATACATAAACACCGAGGAACTGACCATGTTGAAAATTGTTAAAGCTTCTATCGCTATTGCTACTACTTCTATTATCTTCGCTGCGCCTGCTCAAGCTGACGTTGCAGAAGCATTGCAAAATATCTGCACTATCGTTAAAGCAGATGATAAAGGCGAACTGCGTAAAAAAATGAAACGCGTTCAGTCTGACTACCGTCTTAAATTACAAGATTACTATTCAGGCATCAGCTGCGGCGGTAACAGCTTAATACGCACAGCTATGCTAAATGATGCCGTAGAGACTGGCACACTGATGGTAAAAAAGATGCCAAAGAGCGATTTAAGTTCACCAGAGCAAGACGGTAAAACAGTGGTGGCTTGGGCCACAGAAAACGGTTTAACAGGGTCGCCTATTGTTGCGGTATTGAACGACCGTATCTAATCACTACACTTATAAAAGTTTCAACATGGTAAGTCAGGTAGCGCTACCTGACTCCCTTAAAACCGGCCTCTTTTGAGGCCGTTTTTTTATATCTCTGAAAAGTCCTCACATCAATACCAATAAACTATTCCTTCTCAACCGATAATTTACGCAAGTTGGTGATAATTAACTCTAATCAATTGATAACTTGCCCATTAGTGAT
Organism: Paraglaciecola sp. QJM3NY_14; assembly: GCF_056173245.1. Taxonomy (NCBI): domain Bacteria; kingdom Pseudomonadati; phylum Pseudomonadota; class Gammaproteobacteria; order Alteromonadales; family Alteromonadaceae; genus Paraglaciecola; species Paraglaciecola sp. QJM3NY_14. The sequence continues at coordinate 2,313,629 of NZ_CM149664.1, read as the reverse complement.
AATGTTAAACACAATTTCGAGTAGACTACCCGCGTCTATTTAGGAACGTGTATTCGCCTATCGGTCGGAACACCAACATTTTTTTACTTTCATTTACCCTAGCCTGTAGTGGAAGTGTTGTGCGAGATACAAAATGACGGGTCAGTTAGTACAGAACTATAAGTATCGCAGAGATATCATGGTCGTGTTGCTTATAGTGACCTTTCTCGGTGGGGTTATTTTCTCGATAATCAATTTTTATCGAGGTTTATGGTCTCTGCGTCTATTGAATTATCCTATGGGGTATTTTCACTTTGGCTTTGGTTTAGGATCCAGAACACCAAGCACTTTCAGCGCTGGGTTACCATTTATGTGGTGCCGTTTTTTATCATTATGATTTATGGGCTGTCACTGCCCCAATCATCTGAATCTATTTTCGTATGGATATTAACCATACCCGTTATTTCATACCTTTTGATGGGCCGAGTCAGAGGGTTTTGGTTTTCAACGACTTTCATTATTTGTGGTATTTTTGCCTATCACTGGCGATTTATTCGCGAAGACCACTTGTTGTCACTCAATGTCGCTATATCCACCAACGTGATATTGAGTTCTCTTTTAATGATGGCATTCGCCCATCTCTATGAACGGACAAGAGAAGAGAATGAAGGGCGTCTATTATCGCTTGCCGGCACAGATCCACTCACCGGGCTTGCGAATCGCATGAAGCTCAATGAAGGGTTTCAACAACTTAGCGCCCTAGCCACTCGCCACAATACGCCTCTAACCGTTGTGTTGTTTGATTTGGATTTATTTAAAACCATTAATGATGTCCACGGACATTTAGTAGGTGATGATGCGCTTCGCCATGTGGCGTCATTTTTACGCAAAAATACTCGTAAAACTGACCTATTAGCCAGGTTCGGTGGCGAAGAGTTCGCCCTAATAATGGTAGCGCCCCCCATAGAAAAAGGTTTTACACAAGTTGATGAATTGCGTAAAAAGCTAATGAGTACGCCTTTCTCAACCACTAAATGTGACATCAAAATTACCCTAAGTGCTGGATTGTCTACTTACGGTGCTGACGGGGAGGATTTAAACCAACTGCTAAATAAAGCAGATAGACGTTTATATTATGCCAAAGAAAATGGCCGTAATCAGGTGATCGCTCATGATGATGGAGCCAAGCAATAATATGGCACGCGCGAGCTATTTTTTACGATAGCTAACGCGTTAAAAATACCGCGCCAAACTTTCCCCCTTAAGGTAAGTTCGTGTCGGATATCATCAAGCTTTCTAGGCTGTAAGAAAGCGCTTAATCGCAGAGTTTACCTCGTCAGGTTTCTCATGATGTAGCCAGTGAGTTGCATCGCTAAAACGCACAATTTCACAATCCGGTACGTAGGCCTCAATTCCTTGTAAAACGTCTGTGACAAACGCTTCATCTTGCTCCCCCCACAAAATCAATGTCGGCATCTCAATTCGAATATTGGGGATCTTGAACCCGTTGGGCTCGCTTTCAGACGTCTGTTTTACGTCATTAATAACTATCTCTGCAGCTTCTACCGGAGGTAATTGAGGCATGGCGCGATAATACTGCAGCATTCCGTTAACGGCGCCAGGTTGCTTCCACGCACGTATGTACTCAGCTTTTTGACGCTCACTAAACTGAGTCTCATGCATTCCCTCAAACAACATACTTCTTAACATCGAAAAACCGTCACTCTTCACAAACTCGACACCATTGTCAGCGACAAGCTGATGAATATAAGCGCTTTTTTGTCTCTGTTGTGAGTTGCTCGCCATTTCTCGGGTAAACGTGCTTGGGTGCGCCGCATTTAAAATAATCAACTTATTGAAAAGTTGCGGGTGAAACGCGGCCAATGGCCATGCTACAGCCCCGCCCCAATCATGGGCGACCAAGTGCACTGGATTATCTTGGCTTACTTTTTCCACAAATTTGGCGTACAAAGCAATAAGGTTCGGCACCGTATAGGCAGCTAATTGACTTGGTTTATCGCTTAAGTTGTAGCCCATCAAGTCAGGCACAATGACGTGATATTGCTCACGAAAATACTCGATTTGTGCCTGCCACGTGCCCCAGTATTCAGGGAACCCATGCAGGAAAACAATGGTTTCGGGATTGGGGTTATCGCTGTGACACGCCGCTTCGACGTAATGCAATGACACGCCGTTTATATCCGCGTAATGATGACTAATAGGCATCGTCTGTCCCTTTAATAAAAAAGGCGAACGCTTTCACATGAAAAGGTTCGCCTTTGCTTATTCTAATGAATAAGTGAAGTGTTATGCACCTAGATCGAATTGATCAACTGGCATGCTCATTAAGCTGTCAGATCCGGTTTCGATTGCTGATACAAGCGAGCGCGTACGGGTTAACAAACGGTCGAAGTAAAACTTAGCCGTATGTAACTTCGCTTGGTAAAAATCAGCGTTATCTGCACCTGCATCAAGTTTTTCTTGGGCTAATACGGCCATTTTCAGCCAGAAATAACCTACCGTCACGTAACCAGAGTACATTAAGTAATCAACCGAAGCAGCGCCTAATTCGTCAGGGTTTTTAGCTGCACGTTTAGTAATATCGACCGTGATTTGCTTCCACTCATCTAAATGCACTTCAATCGCGTTTGACCATGCGTTGAATTGGCCTTTGTCACGGATGCTGACACAGAAATCACGTACTTCTTGAGTGAACACTTCAAGCAATTTACCGTTTGAGCCAACCACTTTACGCGCCAGCAAATCGATCGCTTGAATACCCGTAGTGCCTTCATACATAGTACAAATACGCGTATCACGGGCCAACTGCTCCATGCCCCACTCTTTGATGAAACCGTGTCCACCGAAAACTTGCATACCGTAACTAGTTGATTCTTGTGCCGTTTCAGTTAAGAAGGCTTTCACAATCGGCGTTAAGAAAGCGAGTTTAGCTTCGCTTACTTGTTTAGCGGCTTCATCTTTACTGTATAGGGTAATATCAACCAACTTCATGGCATAAATCGCCAGTGCACGGTTGCCTTCAGCAAAGGCTTTTTGGGTTAATAACATACGGCGTACATCAGGGTGCACTATGATTGGATCTGCAGGCCCATCTGGGTTCTGCACACCTTTCATTGAACGAAACTGCAAACGGTCTTTCGCGTAAGCTAAGGCACCTTGAAACGCCGTTTCGCTAGATGCCAAACCTTCAAGGCCGGTGCCGATACGTGCCGAGTTCATGAAGGTAAACATGCAGTTCAAACCGCGGTTTTCTGTGCCCACTAAATAACCTTTTGCGCCATCAAAGTTAATCACACAAGTGGCAGAACCTTTGATACCCATTTTGTGCTCAATTGAACCACACGTAACGGCGTTACGATCTACGTTTTCACCGTCTGGACTCACATTGAATTTAGGTACAACGAACAAAGAAATCCCTTTCGTGCCTTCAGGCGCATCAGGTAAGCGCGCGATAACAATATGCACAATATTTTCAGACATATCATGCTCACCGGCTGAGATAAAAATCTTAGTGCCGGTTAAGTTGTAGCTACCATCATCGTTTTTGACGGCCTTCGTTTTAAGCATACCAAGGTCAGAGCCACAATGAGGTTCGGTCAAACACATAGTGCCCGTCCATGTACCTGCGACTAATTTGTGCAAAAACATCTTCTGTTGCTCTGGCGTACCGTGTGCTTCAAGTGTCGCCATACAACCTTGGCTTAAACCTGGGTACATGGCCCATGAATGGTTTGCACCAGAGAGCCACTCGCCTAACGCAGATGAAAGTGAATACGGTAATTCTTGACCACCAAATTCAGCAGGATGTGTCATTGACGGCCAACCGCCCTCAACATATTGCTGGTAAGCTTCTTTAAAACCTGTAGGTGTGGTCACCACTGAGTTTTCCCAGGTACAGCCTTCGTCATCACCTACCGCATTGAGCGGAGCCAATACGTTTTCGCTGAACTTGGCGGCTTCAGAGAAAATCGCTTCAACCATATCGGGTGATGCATCTTCAAAGCCAAGATCTGCATAGTGCTTTTCAAAGCCAAGTAGTTCGTTCATCACGAACAACGCATCTTTCTGCGGCGCTTTATAACCTTCCATTTTTGTAACCTCTTTTGCATTTTGGCGCCCCTAAGGACGCCTAAAATTTAATAAACTTCGAACAAACCTGCCGCACCCATGCCGCCGCCGACACACATGGTACATACCACGTATTTCGCACCACGGCGCTTACCTTCGATAAGTGCGTGACCGACCATACGTGCACCACTCATACCGTAAGGGTGACCGATTGAAATGGCGCCACCGTTAACGTTAAGCAATTCGTCTGGAATACCCAACTTGTCACGGCAGTACATTACCTGAACAGCGAACGCTTCGTTAAGCTCCCATAAACCAATATCGTTCATCGTTAGGCCATGTTGCTTAAGCAACTTTGGAATAGCGAATACTGGACCAATGCCCATTTCATCTGGTTCACAACCGGCTACCGCGATACCGCGATAAGCACCTAGTGGCGTTAAGTTTTGTTGCTCGGCTAACTTAGAATCCATTAGTACACTGGCTGATGCACCGTCAGACAACTGACTGGCATTACCCGCCGTGATCACGCCGCCTTCGATAACCGGCTTAAGGCTTTTGAGACCTTCAAGCGTGGTATCTGCGCGATTACCTTCATCTTTACTTAACGTTACTTCTTGAAAACTTTCTTCTTTTGTTTCGCGATCAACAATCACTTTAGTGGCTGTCACTGGCACGATTTCATCGTCAAATTTACCAGCGGCTTGACCTGCTGCGGTGCGCATTTGGCTTTGTAGTGCATACTCATCCATCGCATCGCGGTCGATACCATAACGTGCAGCAACCACTTCAGCGGTCTGCAGCATAGGCATGTAAATGTTTTTATGCATTTTAGCCAACGCTGGATCAACCATGCGATGAGTATTCATGTATTTGTTTTGAACCAAACTAATTTGGTCAAGACCACCGGCTACCATCACAGGTACGTTGTCCGTGATGATGTGCTTAGCCGCAGTTGCGATAGCGTACATGCCCGAGCTACATTGACGGTCCAGGGTCATACCTGATACCGATGTAGGTAATCCACCAGCAAGACCGGCTAAACGACCGATGTTCATGCCGCCGCTACCTTGAGTTAATGCACTACCCATGATCACATCATCTACTGAGGCAGGGTCGATACCAGATTTTTTCACTGCTTCGCGAATAGCGTGACCGCCCATGCTTGGCGCTTCAAGATTATTAAACGCACCTTTATAAGCACGGCCAATTGGAGTTCTTGCGGTTGATACTATGACTGCTTCTTTCATCATTTTTCTCTCTATTTAATCGGTTAAGTAGGTGTTACTGTTTGAAATCTGCAAAGCGTTTGCCTTGCTCAGCCAGTTGTTTCAACAACGGAGCTGGTTCAAACCAGTGGCCGCCGTACTCACCTAATTCATCGCGATATTTACACATCGCGTCATAAACTTTTTTCAAGCCGATTTCATCTGCGTATTGCATAGGACCCCCGCGGTAAACCGGGAAGCCGTAACCATAAACATAAATAACATCGATATCGCTTGATTTAGCGGCAATACCTTCTTCCAGAATCAATGCACCTTCGTTAATCAAAGGGAAGATAATGCGCTCTAAAATTTCTTGGTCTGAGATGTCACGTTGGGCGATACCTAAACGTGCGGCCTCTTCTTTTGCCATTTCAACCACTTCAGGGTCAGGGATCGGCATTCTGTTACCCGGCTCATACATATAAGCACCGCGACCAGATTTAAGACCCACACGACCTTGTTTCACTAAGCGGTCAGATACCACACAGTAACTCGGATCATGGGCAATAAATTCACGTCGTGATTCGCGTACGTAAAAACCGATGTCTAAACCTGCCATGTCTCCCATGGTGAATGGGCCCATAGGCAAACCAAAATCGTAAATCACTTTGTCGATTTGCTGCGGCGTAGCCCCTTCAAGCATTAAGCGAGCGGCTTCACGGCCGTACGGTTCGATCATGCGGTTACCCACAAAGCCGAAACAAACACCAACCAGCACAGCGACTTTATTAATTTTCTTCGCCATCTGCATACAGGTTTTGATAACGTCTGCAGAGGTTTTTTCAGCTTTGACGACTTCAAGCAGTTTCATCACGTTAGCTGGGCTAAAGAAGTGCAAACCAATCACATCTTCAGGACGTGATGTAGACGCCGCAATTTCGTTGACATCTAAAGTAGAGGTGTTTGAAGCGAGTATGGCGCCTTTCTTACATACTTTATCCAGTGCACCGAATACTTCTTTTTTGACTGACATCTTTTCGAACACGGCTTCAATAACTAAATCTACGTCGCTTAGTGCTTCGTATTCAGTTGAACCTTGCAATAACGCCATGCGATCTTCAACAGCTTGTTGGGTAAGCTTGCCTTTCTTAGCGGAGTTTTCGTAGTTCTTACGAATAAGCGCAAGGCCCTTGTCCAATGCTTCTTGCTTAAGTTCAAGCATGATGACCGGTATACCAGCATTGGCGAAGTTCATAGCGATACCGCCGCCCATGGTGCCTGCGCCAATAATGCCGACCTTTTTAATATCACGAGTGGGTGTAGATTTGTCGTAATCGCTCACGTGAGCAGCCGCGCGCTCTGCAAAGAAAAAGTGCTGCTGTGCGCGAGCTTCTTTCGAGCCCATGCATTCCATGAACAATTCACTTTCGCGCACCAAGCCTTGCTCAAATGGCAACGAAACAGATGCTTCAACAGCTTGGATACAACGCTCAGGGGCAAAAAATCCGCGAGCTTGCTTTTTAAGGCCTTGACGATATTGAGCAAATAGCTCATCAGGCGCGCTAGCTTTATCAATAGCCACATCAGAGGTTTTGCGCACTTTCGCGCCCTCAGCAACCACCTTTTGGACAAATGCCATTGCTTCACTGAGTAAATTTGTTGGGTCTTCAACTATTAAGTCAAATACACCTGCTAACTTGCTGGCTTTTTCTGGGCGTCCCGACACTATCATATCGAGTGCTTTTGCCACGCCTGCCAAACGAGGAAGGCGCTGAGTACCGCCCGCGCCTGGTAATATACCTAAATTCACTTCTGGCAAGCCAACCTTGTTACTGGCAAACGTAACGCGATAATGACATGAAAGCGCCACTTCTAGACCACCACCAAAAGCAGGGCCATTGAGTACGGCAATAACTGGCTTACTTGCATTTTCGATAACATCTAAAACGGTAGGTAGATGCGGCTCTAAATTACCGCCAGAAAATTCACTGATATCAGCACCGCCAGAGAACAATGCTAACTTAGATGAGATTACAATTGCTTCGACCTGATCGTTGTCCAGCGCTTGGTTAATGTTTTCAATTAAGCCAACACGAACTGACTTAGATAACGCATTGACCGGTGGGCTCTGCATATACAAAACCGCGACATTTCCTTGTACTTCAGCTATCACTGCTTGACTCATAAACACCTCTTACCAGATAAATTAGTAAATGAATACTAGGTCAGGGAGTTGAATCATCCAAATTTATTGGTTTTATATTGATTAATAATTAGAGGTAATAACGTAGAAAAATTCAACTGACACATATTATTCATTAAATTCATACTTCTGCATTAATTTAGGCGAGTTGACTTTTGATGAGCCAAATGATTTTCTAATACTCCGTTTACAAAATTAACAAAGCACTTACACACCGTTATTTGCACAACGTTAGGAAGTCATTAATGCAATATTTACGCACCTCAGACGACTGTTTCGAAGGTTTGTCGGGTTACTCGTTCGCGCCTCAGTATATAGAAGTAGACGATTTTGAAGGCGGCAACTTACGCATGCACTACCTAGATGAAGGTAGCAAAGAAGGTGAAGTGGTCTTAATGCTTCATGGTGAACCATCGTGGAGTTATTTATACAGAGATATGATCAAACCCATTGCCGATAAAGGCTATCGGGTCATTGCACCTGACTTAATTGGTTTTGGACGTTCTGATAAACCCACCCAGCGCTGCGACTATACCTACCAGCGGCATCTCGATTGGATCCGTAACATCCTTACACAACTTAATTTAAAGCAAGTCACATTAGTCTGCCAAGATTGGGGCGGCTTGCTCGGGTTGCGTTTAGTGGCTGAGCACCAAGAGTTGTTTGCACGTGTATTAGCAGCAAACACTATGCTACCCACCGGCGATCATCCCCCAGGTGAAGCCTTTATGAAGTGGCGCGCTTTTTCACAAGAAGTACCTGAATTTCCGGTTGCAGGGATTATAAAAGGCGCCACAGTGACAGCGTTATCCACTGACGTACTAAACGCTTACGATGCGCCCTTTCCTACTGAAGAGCACAAAGCAGGCGTGCGCCAATTCCCTTTATTGGTGCCTGCGACAACAGACGACCCACAAACGCAGAACAATCGCAAAGCGTGGCAAGTTCTACAGCAATTTAACAAGCCTTTTATCACGGCGTTCAGCGATAGCGACCCGGTTACCGCTGGCGGCGATAAAATAATGCAAAAACTGATCCCTGGCACTCAAGGTCAGTCTCACACCACGATCACGCAGGGCGGGCATTTTTTGCAAGAAGATCAACCACAGCAGTTAGCGAAAGTATTACTGCAATTTATTAACGACAACCCCATTTCAACAGATTAAAAGCGAGTATCAACATGGATTCATTATTAGATTTTAGCGGTCAAGTGGCATTAATTACGGGTGCAGGCAGTGGCTTCGGTCGTTTATTGTCAAAAGGGTTAGCTGAGCGTGGTTGTAAGTTGGTGATCAGCGATATCGACCCAAAAGGTTTAGCCGAAACAGTTGAAGGCCTGAGTGAATTTGCAGATAGCATTGTCGCCCAGCATTGCGATGTATCAAAAGAAGCTGATTGCAAAGCCATGGTTGACAGCGCGATGGACAAATTTGGTCGAGTGGACATTGGCGTCAACAACGCAGGCATCGCTCACAGCATGGCACCTATGCACACCCTTGATGAAGCGACCATGGACAAACAAATGGACGTGAACGTCAAAGGCGTTATGTTCGGCATGAAGTACCAAATTGAAGTCATGCTTAAACAAGGTAGCGGTCATATTCTAAACGTGAGTTCACTTGCTGGTCTGGGTGGTGCACCGAAAGGCGCTGCTTACTCAGCAGCAAAACACGCGGTTATCGGGTTAACCAAAACGGCGGCGATTGAATATGCACGCAAAGGTATCCGCGCAAACTCAATATGTCCTTTCTATACTCCAACCAATATATTGAATATTGACGGTGAAATATCGCAAGAAGGCATTAATCAATTAGCAGTAGGTTGCCCGATGAAGCGCCTTGCTACGCCCCAAGAAATTGTTAACGCCATGCTATTAGTGCTTTCACCCGGCAACACCTACATGACAGGTCAATCTATCGCCCTTGATGGTGGTGTGACTGCTTGGTAGTAACGAAAAACTAGCTATTAACTAATGTATTAAAAGGGGCAATCTAATTGCCCTTTGATGTGAATAAGGAACCGTAAATGCAAGCTCTAATGATGAACTCACAGTTGATGATTTCAAACATTTTAAAACACGCTGAGAGGAACTATCCAAAGCGTGAAATCGTCTCTGTTACCTCAGACAATCCTCGCCACCGTTATACCTACAAAGATTTAGCGACGCGTACCCGTAAGTTAGCCAACGCGCTTGCGTCATTGGGTGCTAAGTTTGGAGATCGCATCGGCACGCTGGCATGGAACGACTACCGCCACTTGGAGCTTTATTATGCCGTGTCAGGCAGTGGTATGGTGTGCCACACCATCAACCCTAAATTGTTTCCAGAGCAGGTTAACTACATCATTAATCACGCAGAAGACAGATTCATTTTTGTTGACGTGTTGGTCATGCCATTAGTCGAGGCCCTTGCCCCTCATCTGCCCAAAGTAGAAGCGTTTATCGTGTTGACCAGTAAAGCCAATATGCCTGATACCACGCTTGAAAATGTGTTTTGCTATGAAGAACTCATTGCTGACCAGTCTAGTGATTTTACATGGCCTGAGTTTGATGAAAACACCGCCAGCGGGATGTGTTACACATCAGGCACCACAGGTAACCCTAAAGGCGTGGTGTACAGCCATCGTTCAACATTACTGCACGCTTATGCTGGGGCGCTACCTGATGTAACTAATGCATCAGGTCGAGAAACCGTGTTACCAGTGGTCCCCATGTTTCACGTCAATGCCTGGGGTTTGCCCTACGCTACCATTATGACTGGTGCTAAATTGGTGATGCCTGGTCCTAAAATGGGTGATGGCGAGACACTCCACGACCTGATTGAAACTGAGAAAGTCACGTTTAGTTCTGGTGTACCCACTATATGGTTGGCTCTACTGACCTATTTAGATAAAAGTGGTAAAAAAATACCTTCTCTTAGCCGAGTAACGGTAGGCGGCGCGGCTTGTCCTCGCGCCATCATTGAGCGTTTCAAAGACAACCATGACACTATGGTGTATCAGGGTTGGGGTATGACAGAGACAAGCCCTCTGGGAACGTTCTTTGGTTTACAACCCGGTATGGAAGACTACACAGATGAGCAAATCACTGACTTACAAACCCTACAGGGCCGCGGTGTATTTGGTATCGAAATGCGTATCGTCGATGAAGACAATAAAGAATTACCTTGGGATGGTGTCGCGTTTGGCGCCTTAAAAGTTCGAGGCCCATGGGTGATAAGTGGCTATTACGGCATGTCGCAAACACCGGGCGAAGAAGGCTGCCCGGTAGATGATAAAGGCTGGTTTGATACCGGTGACGTAGCAACAATTAATGCCGATGGGTATATGCAAATTACCGATCGCACCAAAGACGTGATTAAATCTGGCGGCGAATGGGTAAGCTCTATCGATATTGAAAATGCAGCCGTTGGCCATCCCGCTATCGCAGAAGCTGCGGCCATTGGTCGTTATCATCCTAAGTGGACAGAACGCCCGTTATTGATTGCCGTGCGAAACCCAGATTCACAGGCCACAAGTGCTGAAATATTGAGTTTCCTAACCGACAAATTGCATAAATGGTCTTTGCCTGATGATGTGGTATTTGTAGATGAACTGCCCCACACTGCCACAGGTAAATTGAACAAGCTGGCACTGCGTAAATCCTTCGAAGATTATGAGTTTCCTGAAGCGGGTTAATTTTCTAATCTATTTTGGAAATTCAATGTCACCATCACGCAAAAAGGCTCAGCAATGAGCCTTTTTGCTTTCCTCATCTGTTCTCATCGTCTTATTCTTCGAAACAAGTATTAACTTTTTGTTAGTTGCATTTTTGCTGTTTTCACCTAATCTGCGCGTCAAACAAATGCAGTCAAAGCGCTTAACACACTAAGCCATTGCATTTAGTTAAAAACAATTAATAACAGGGATTTACTATGAGTTTGATGCAACGATGCCTAGCCGCCTTTAGCATGTTTTTAATGACACAGGCGTTTGCCAGCGAAGGGCACGACGATAAAGAGGCCTATCGCCTAGGCAATAACGTAACACCTAGCTTTCAACAAATTATGTTGAAGATCGATCCAAACCAAGCGACCTTTAGCGGTGAAACCACCATCACAGTGACAATAGAGAAGGCCACCGATGAAGTGCGCTTTTATCAACGTGATTTAGACGTGCATAAAGCCGAGATAATTGACGGCGCGCGGCATATCCCGTTGTCGGTCGAAAGCCAATCCTATGATATACAGCTCGGTAAGGCGCCAGACGTATTGCCCGCCAAAACCTATCAGTTGCATATGCAATTTACCGGCAAGGTAAATACCACCTCAGACGGTATGTATTTATCCGCGTTTGAGGGCAAAAACTACATTTTCACCCAGTTTGAAGACATGCACGCTCGCCGTGCATTTCCAGGGTTTGACGAGCCAAGTTATAAAATTCCGTACAAAATGACAATCACTTCGCCTGTGGTCAACACGGTGATTTCCAATACCCCAGTGGAATCAAGAACCCAAGCTGACGGGTGGCAAACCGTCGTATTTAAAAAGACCAAACCCATGCCGAGCTATTTGGTCGCCTTTGCCGTAGGCGAAATGGATTCAGCTGAAATCACGGGATTATCCGTGCCCGGTAGGATTTACACCCCCAAAGGCCAAGCCCACCGTACAAAATTCGCGGTGGCGCAAACACCGAAAATTTTGGATGCCTTAGAAGATTACTTCGGCACACCCTACCCCTATGAAAAACTCGATTTTATCGCCGTGCCTAATTTTACCCACGGCGCAATGGAAAACGCCGGCTTAGTCACCTATCGCAGTAGCTTATTACTGCTTGACGATGAGCCGCGCTTAACGGAACAGAGCGGGCCAACGAAAACGATCGCCCATGAGCTTGCGCACATGTGGTACGGCAATTTAGTCACCATGGCGTGGTGGGATGATTTATGGTTAAACGAAGCGTTTGCATCTTGGATGGAAAGCAAGATAACCATGGCGCTTTACCCAGAGCAAAATACCCAAGCACAACTGGTGCAAGAAGGTGCATTTGCAGCCGATGCGAGCCCGACAACACGTGCAGTAAAAAAAGAGGTACGCAGCCAAACCGACGTTATGGACGGCCTAGGCCTAAATTACAGCAAGGGCGAGTCGGTGCTACAAACGATCGAAGCGTTAGTGGGCGAAGCCCCGTTTCAAAAAGGCGTGCAAAGCTACATGAAAAAACATGCCTGGGGTAATGCCCAAGCAGATGACTTGTGGGAAGTACTCTCGACTGTCGCAGATTTTGATGTGCCTGCGTTAATGAAAACGTATTTAGAACAACCCGCTTACCCTCTTGTTAGCTTTGCTAAAAACGGCGATATCAGCCAAAGCCGTTACCATTTAGCCGGTGCCGAGGTAACCCCACAGACCTGGATAGTGCCCCTTACAATCACGTACAAGAAAAACGACAAAATCGTTCGCACACGCTTGTTTTTAGATAAGGCCAACACGAATCTACCTGAGTTAGCCGCAGCCCAGTGGATTTACCCTAACGATAATGCCATGGGTTATATGCGTTGGCAGATCCCTGCATCGCAATTGCATGCGCTACTTGAAGACACGCAAGCGCTGAATGCCAGAGAGAAAAAATCGCTGCTGTATAACTCAGATGCTTTGCTCAACGCTGACAAAATCACTTTAGACCAACATATGGCAGTACTTGATGCCCTAGCGACGGACAAAGATCCTGTTGTTGCACGCTCTGTGGTAGCGTCATTGAACGACCTCACCTATTTAGTCGATAACGACAACAAAACCCTTTTTGCTAATTTCTTAAACAGTAAATTGGGCCATTGGTTTGCGCGTTTGGGCACCGTCGAGGGCAAAAATGATAGCAACGATCAGAGTCGACTGCGTAATGCTGTGTTTGGCCTTCTTAGCCGCTACACTCAAAATGACAACGTCATTGCACAGAGCAAACGCATCACCGAAAAATTTCTGCATGACAGCACCAGTACTGGCCGAGCGATTGCCGCAAATGCTATGCGCAGCCTCGCGATTAATGGCGACAAGCGCTGGTTTGACAAGTATCAAGCGGCGTATTTAGCCACTAATGATGCTAACACCCAGAGCGCAATCCGCTTTGGCATGTTATTCCCTGAGGCAGTGACTGTGCGTAAAGTACTTGATATGGCATTAAATGATGCCGTTAGCCCTGCCAATGTACTCGGGTTTATTGCAACGGCCAGTCAAGCCAGAGAAGATCAGGATGTATTGTATCAATGGTTAGATGAAAACATGGAACAAGTGACTGCGAAAATGCCGGCCTATCATGTGGCGCGTATGCCTGAATATGTGTCATCTAGTTGTAGCGACCACAACATTGATTTAGCCCAGCGCTTTTATCAAAAGCACATGGACAAATACGATGGTATGGCCCGTAGCTATGACGTAGCGCAAGATGAGTCAAAGCAGTGTGCCAAGTTGAAACAAGCCAATCAGGGCGCGTTCAATCAGTATCTGCAAGGAGCGACTGCTTACTTTTAAGGCGGCTCGCGCTTGAATACATACCCTATTGGCGAGCAGAAACTAAAAAGGCAGCCAGAATAATCTGGCTGCCTTTTTATATTGCGCTTCATATTGCGCTTGTTAAACCCCTTAAATTCCTTCTATCATCGCTTTAAATCCCTTTGTCATCAGTGAGTGCATATCAACGTCGTTTTGATTATCATACGCTCTCATCGAAAAAGCGGTTTATTGGGTCACCATGATGGCTTTAACATTAACAAATTCTTTGATACCAAAGCCACCGTGTTCACGACCGTACCCGCTGTCTTTTACCCCGCCAAATGGCAGATTTGGGTGCGCTAAGCCGTAACCATTGATATTGATCATGCCCGTATCGAACACATCACGAGCGAGCTGAATGGCTTTGTCTTCGTCCTGGCTAAAGATACCGCCCCCCAAACCATAGCGCGAGTCATTAGCGATACGCATCGCGTCTTCATCGTCTTTGGCTTTGATCAATGATGCGACCGGGCCGAACAACTCATCATCATATGCGGGTGAGCCTGGCTCAACGTTCTCAAGCACAGTGGCTGGGTAGAAATAACCTTTACGATCTGGTACTTCACCGCCGGTTAAACACGTCGCGCCCGCTTTGATTGATTCTGTCACTTGGTCATGTAACTTGTCACGCAAGTCTTCCCGTGCCATGGGGCCAATGTCAGTGCCTTCAAGGTTGGGGTCATCCATTTTGATGTTTTTCATAGCATCAACGAATGCTTCTTTGAACGCGTCGTAGTTTTTCTGTGTCACAATAAAACGTTTAGCCGATACACACGTTTCACCGTTATTGATAACACGGCCCATTACACACGCCTCAACGGCCACTTTGATATCTGCATCATCTAACACCACGTAGGCGTCATTGCTGCCCAGTTCTAGTACCGAAATCTTCACGTTTTCAGCAGCAGACGCGCCAACCTTTTTACCGACGCCATCACTGCCAGTGAAAGACACACCACGTACTTTCGGGTGTTTAATCAACTCGCTTGCTGCTTCGCCATCAATCAATAAGGATTGGTAGACATCTTTAGGGAAACCGGCTTCTTCGTACATCTCTTGTATTTTAACCGCCATGCCAAAGACGTTAGCAGCATGCTTCAGTACAGTGACGTTACCTGCCATCAAATTAGATGCGCTGTAGCGGATGACTTGATATAACGGGAAATTCCATGGCTGAATGCCTAGCACCACCCCGATTGGGCGATAACTAACAATCGCTTTGCCTTGCTCGTACTCGCGCTCTTCATCGGCGAGTATTTCCGGCCCTTGTTCTGCGCTGTAGCGGCAAATTGAGGCGCACAATTCGACCTCTTGATAGCCCTGCTCTTTTACTTTACCCATTTCATCTATCATTAGGGTAACAAGCTCGTCTTTATTGGCGTCAATCACATCAGCCATTTTGTTTAGCAGTGTTGCACGTTCTTCGCTGCTGGTGAGCTTCCACTGTTGGAATGCCTCATCCGCATTATCGACAGCTTTAATCGCTTCATCGGTAGATAGCAGCGTGTATTCTTTTAGCTGCTCTTCGGTAGTTGGGTTAATCGTTTTAACTGTGTTTGACATAATCTCTCTCCTAAAATGAATGGATGTGGAGTCGAAGACCAAGGGAGCAAATGCAACGCCAAGAAGGATTTTGCACGAGTGTGTAATTTAATAGAAGGCCGCGAGGCTGCGCCGTTAATGCGCTAGAGCAAACGTAATAAAATGTGTATTGAAAAAATCTGAATAGCCGGTGCACAGCAGTAACGGCGTAAAACGAATGATGGCAGTAAATGTTACAAGGCCTCACTGTAAAGTCTTTAGGCCCAGCCTTGCTGGCGTGCCCCTTCCCAGCTTTGTATTAAAAGTGTGGCAGTACTCTATTTCGCCCGCAACCTAAACCGACAAGCGCGCAGCATGCACTGGCTAATGCGCACATCCATAAACTGCCAGACCAATTGCCCAAAGACGAATAAAGATAGCCAGCCAACATCGGCCCAACAGCGGCTAAGCAGTAACCAAAAGCCTGAGCCATGCCAGATAATGATGCGGCCTGAAGCGCGTTCTGGCTGCGAAAGCTAATAAATGACAGCCCCAAAATGAAACATCCCCCCGAGCTAAAGCCCACAAGCACGGTCCACAAAAATGCAAACTGGGGAGCATACAACAAGCCTAGCAAGCTAATTGCCCCTAACAGGGATATGACTACAGCCGGTACACGCTGGTCTTTCAATCGCGCCAAAATAGGTATGAGTACAAAACCGGGAACAGCCGATGCAAACTGCAACCAACCGTGAAGCACGCCCGCGTAGACCTGAGAATACCCCGCTTCAACCAATATATTGGGTAGCCAACCAATCAATACGTAGGTCATAAAGGAATTAAGACCAAGGTAAATCGTCACCTGCCACGCCAGCGAAAAATGCCATACCCTGCTTGGTTTTGCTGTATGAGGCGGCACTCTATTGGCCGCAGCGCCATTAGCCACAGCGCCATTAGCCTGTTCGCTGTCAGCCGAGTCAATGCCAGCAGAGCCAGCGTTAGTTTGCTCAGTCGGGTTCGTTAAAGCAGCATCCGGCATCGTTCTCGTTTTTAACCTCGGCAGCCACAGCACAATGCTGACCAAAGTAACGAGGCCGAATACCCCTAACGCACCTTGCCACTGAAGCCATTTCATACTGGCAAGGGGTGTCACTAGGGCGGAAAAACCGCCAGAGAAAATGCCCATTGCCAATACGTAGCAAGAGGTCATCATCGCGACCATTGCTGGGAAGTCACGCTTAATTAAACTTGGTAATAACACATTGCCTATGGCGATCCCTACGCCTATCACCGCTGTGGCAATATAAAGCATCCATACCGAATCGATTAACCTCAAGGCTATACCTGCGGCTATAAAGATAAGTGCGATGAAGACAGCGCTTTCAATGCCTATTTTTCGGGCGAGTGACGCAGCCATTGGCGAGGCGACCGCGAATGCAATGAGCGGTAAAGTGGTTAACATTCCGGCTTGTGTACTACTCAATGTGAAAGTGTGAATGATCTGCTCAAGAATGGGGGCGATACCGGTAATGGGCGCGCGCAAGTTTGCCGCGACCAAAAGAATGCCTGCGATCAACACAGCAGAAGATGTCGCGATTTTATTGGGGATTAACCGCCCTAACCCGCTTATAGTTCCCACTTTTGCTCTCTTTGATTTATTGCGCTCTTGCCAAGCGTTGAATGAGTGAAACAGGCGCGGCTTACACCAACGTCAATCTGATTTGCATCGATAGTCGTCACATTCCCAGCCACTATCTTCATCGCCTATTTTCAACTAAGGCGCAAACCTGGCATGGCGTTGTAATACTGTGGGTATTATAAAAGGTCGTCAGCCCTTATAATTTACAAATAGAGACAACATATAGCTAAATACTGACAAATGAGTTTATTGAATTTTTTACAGTGGGATGATTTGCAGCAATTTGAGGTGATGCCCCAGCCCGTGGTCGCGCGTATTGAGAAGGTGAGTAGCAGTCATGAATTGCCGCTGCACACCCATTCGAAGGGGCAATTGATACTCGCGCTGCACGGGCATGTCACCTGTGAAGTACAGGGGAAAATGTGGATGGTACCAACCCAGAGCGCAATTTGGATACCTCCTCACACTCTTCACAGTAATCGCGCATCTGATCATGCTGAGCTGTGCCACGTGTTTATTCAACCTGGCGAACTGCGCATGCCTGACAAAACCTGTACATTCGCGTTAAGCGTATTGGCAAAAGAACTGATTTGTCATTTTGCCAAGCAAGATCAGCATTACCCACACTTTAGCCCGACAAACAGATTAGCTCAGGTTCTGATAGACGTCGTCAGTGAATCCCCCCAACAACCTATGAATTTACCTTTACCCAGTCACCCCACGGTGGCTAAGCTAGCTCAGCAGCTTTTGTCTTATCCCGATGACAGAAAAACGCTTCCCCAATGGGCGAGCTACTTCGCTATGTCTGAACGAACGCTAGCACGACTAATAAAGCGCGAAACAGGCATGACCTTCGGCCACTGGCGAGCTCAAATACACGTGATCATTGCCGTGCAAAAACTGATGACCAACATGACCGTACAAAGAGTGTCTGAATACTTAGGTTACAGCTCTGTCAGTGCCTTTATTACTATGTTCAAAAATATTCTAGGGGAATCGCCAAAGCGATATATAAAGCAGCGAGTTGATTAGTCATGATAAATCGGTTAAATATTTCAGCAAACCGTTAGCATGTGCTTTATCTAGTCAAAGCGGTTTGCTCTAGTCGCCCAGTGTCATGCCGAAAAATGGAACTTGAACTCGAATTTTTTTGGGCACTAATGGTCATCGTTATCTGTTATCCAACTTATCATCTTGGGATAGAGATCAGTGATTTTATCGTCGATGGGTCTGTTGACATACAGCCGAATAAATTCTTCGTTGAAACCTTTGAACTTATAAAACCCTCTTTTTTCAACCATGAAGTGTTCGATGTAGTTTTTTATAAAAGCGTAATCATCAGCTGAATAATGCTCCCTCGCGTACAGAGAAAATATCGACCACGTCATGTACTCATTAAATACTAGATAAGGTTTGTTATATCCCCCACCTTTGTACCAAGGTGCTAAATCTATAAAAGCAGCGTTAATATCGTCGATATACCGATCGGAGATTGGATTAACATAGGTATGATCTATTTCGGTAAAAAATGAGCGTGTGAACTTTATTGACTGAATAGCAGATGCTTCGTGCTCACTCTCATAGCGATTAGGCGCACTGACAAACATAATTGATTCTTTAAAATCATTGTCATCAAACATGCGAGAGCTATTATTGCCAGGCCCCAATGGTGAAAAAAAGATTCGATAGCTTTGATATCTCGCCGGAAAGTGAGATTCTAACCATTGCCAAATCGTTTTTGGCTGAGCGCCTAGCTCGAATACCTTACTCAATTGTGAGTAATATCCACGGTGTCGTTGGTAGAACTTCCTAAAGTCACTCTTTCTCGCAAAATCCTCTAATAAAGCCTTATTGTCTTTGATAGCATCAGCCGCCCTAAAACCCTGGTATACAGTCGAACGCGCTATTTTATCCCCATCAAAAGAATATGCTGGGCCGTTTTCAACTAACGAGTAATAATCCACTCCTATGATAGCGCTAAAAATCGGGTGATGACGATAAGGAGAAAACCACGCCAGTACATCCGAATAGTACTTTCCTTGCGAATACATTTTGTAATTCGCTGAATGAAATTTATCAGCTAGCGCAAGGATAATATTGTTAAGCTCGTAAACTTCAGGCGTTTCAATGCTAACTTTGCCCTCATGCATTTGGGTATATTCTTGATTATATTCGGCGGGCTGAGCCTGCATGTTGAAAACGATGGTTTTAACTTTTTGCCCAAACTGCAAATGCACTCGCTGCAACTCATTTTCTTTTCCACGCACAAGTAAGCTACTAGCGTTATAATTAATTTCAGCTTGGGGTGTGCTTCCCCAATAGGTCAAATTAACCATTTTGGTTTCAGCTAACGAGTTGAAGTCCAGCGCCTGACTAAAAAAGCGGTCGGTGATTAATTCAACCTCTGGCTTTTCCAGCGCTATATAGTGCTCAGCGGCATGCGCTCTCAAGCCGATGAAAATAACCAAGGCAAAAAACGCGTATTTCAATCCAAAACCTCCCTTTGTAGTTGTGTAACGAATGTTATTAGCGGGTTATTAGTCGCTAACCGATCTACGAAACCAGTTGGCGAACTTCATCTGGCCCTAACGGTCTAACAAGTCGAGCAACTTCATTCCCTGCGCGCAGCAGTATCAAAGTCGGCCACATTTTTACCTTAAATGCACGACCCAGAGGTTTACCCTTTCCATCATAGATTTTTACATGCCGCAGTCCAGCGTGTTCTGAAACGACTTTTTCTATGGCTGGTCGTGCTGCCTGACAATGGCCGCACCAAGGCGCGCCAAAATCCAGTAAAGTATCACCGTTCAGCTCGTTTATTTCATCAAAGGTAAACGCCTCTTCTGCGTATTCAGAGTTAAATCCAATATCTTTAACATTCATATCGTTTACTCCCCACTATGAATTTATCCATCACTAAGTGAAGCACTGCTGATGTCTGTAAACAGCGGCTATTAGTACGTTCGTTATGAGGAAGGTTAACGTAAATTCGGTACTCAGAGATACTAAAATGTGGATGGCCAGCATATAGCCCTACAAAAATGCGCATCAGGTACACAGCAAATGATGAATGTGTTCAAGCACCGGAGCAATCATCAGCATCTAGGCAGATGAATTAAAGCGGATGCGTTATTTATACTTTGTTGAGAGCGGTCAATCAGGCGACTCTATTAAAATTGTGTATGAAGAGATAAATCCTAAAAAATTTGTGTTTGCTGAAACAGACACAATAACCCACCCCTCTTTTTCCATCTCACTAATCTGGGTATTTAACAACGTTAGATCAGGGCTTTCATGCCACCATTTTTTGGTCTTAGAAAACATAACGACTTTTCTCATTCGGTATTTCCTTATGCGCGAAATCTAATGTGCGTTTAATTCAGCGCTAAACTGGGTGAATCAACTTAGAATAAGCTTAGGATAAGTGCATATAGCATGATGGAAGTAACGATTTACCAATGCGGCATTGTAAGCTTGAGGAAAAACTAGCAATGATAGATTACTAGCGCTGTCGTTAAAACCATTATCGCCTAAGCGAAAGCTGAACCTGCAACAACTTCAATTCTATTTGCAGTTTGCTCCCCTTTCCTATCGAAACAACTAATCGTTTCTTCGTCATTTTTAGTGCATCGAAGTCACTTTTAATACACGGCGCGAACGTAACTTTGAGGTGCACCACTGACTCATTTAAGCTGCGCTGGCTAATTAATTAAAACATTGATTGACTGTGCTCACTTCTCTTTTTAAAAGCAGGATCCTTGCACGAACCAAAGCAGCTAACTTGAGTGCTAAAGGCCCAATAAACTGCTGTTATGTCCTTTTAAGCTAGTTATCAAAATTCACTCAAATTCCGCTCGGTTACGATCACCAACGGCAAGGCCCATTGCGATTTCCTTAATCTCGAAGGTTAAATTCCTGATAGGAAAGTTACGGATATTCGCTAAGATAATAACAGTAAGCTTGTCATCTGTATAACGGTGTAAATTTGTTAAAAAGCCATCCATCGACCCGCCATGTCTTGTTAAGGTACCATTATTTTTGCCAGCGGCTCTTTGATATTGCTGCACCCTAAACCCATAGCCATAATCTCCAAAATCATTGTTCTCACCGGCAAACAACAACCTTTGGCTCTTTTCTGATAAAAGTTGGTTGTTGTATAGTGATTGTTCCCAAGTGAGTAAATCATCCACTGTAGAATAAATATCTCCAGAGCCCAACGCATAAGACACAATGTTTTCTGCCCTGTTGGTACCCAAAAATCCTTTGCGGTAACCATTTGCTCTATTAACAGGGACATTATTCAAACGTTCAACGCCTGAGCTGCCCATTTTCAAGGGAGAAAAAATCTCATCTTGAAGAACTTGAGCATACGTCTTGCCCGTCACGTTCTCTATTGCAATGGCGGCTAGGTGATAATTTAAATTTGAATATTGATATTGTGTTCCAGGCACAAAGGCCAAACTCGCAGTATTGATAATGGCCAATATCTCGTCTGAAGAAACATCTTTATCTTCAAAACTCGCTAGTCTTTCTAAATGCTGAGGAAGACCTGACTGATGCTTTAGTAACAGGTGTAACGTTAAGTCTTGGCCAATATTTTTACGTAAATTCGGTATGTAGGTAGATATCGGGGCGGTTAAATTCAATTTACCTTTATCAACTAATTTCATCACGGTAACAGCGGTAAATGATTTTGTTAATGAACCTATCAAGAACTTGTGATCCACTGTGTTGGGTATACTATTATTTTCATCAGCATTTCCATATGCAGATTTAAAGATCACCTTCCCTTCTTTAGCAACTAATACGACCCCTTTAAAATCTTCTTCCTCAACATATTTCCCAATATGCTTATTAATTTTTTGTGATACAAAACTTGTTTGTTCTGCAAAACAAAAATGGCTAATACACACGAGAATAAGAAACTGACCTAGTAATTTTATGAGCATGAAAATCCTTTTTTAAATACAAGCTCGTTATAATGACACCCATGATAAAAATGGTCAATTTTCAGGGCTAAACTAGACTAGATTTGCGTCTCATTTTTGTCAGGTAGATGGATAATGCCTCAACCTCGAAAAAGCCAAATTAGTTTAATCGACACGCCTTATTTTATTCACAACATCCATGTCGTTCACTTCTTCGAAGCCAGCTAAAGCTGCTCAAATTTTTCCCGATAAATTTGTCATTGTGTTTCTCGCTGCGTTCGCCAGTCATATTTATCCGGCATTAATAAATATTCTGGTCAAAGTCACGAGCATCGCCGTGGTTGGGTAGAAGAGCGTATGTTGTTTTTATCAACGGTGTTTACCATCGATAGCGCGGCTACCGTATTTGTGCCTGTGCGGTTATGAATAATCAGTAAAAATGTCAGGAGCATTTTACAACAGCTTTAGCTGGCCCTAAGGGTGTATGGCAGGATGCTTGAAGCAGACTCTTGTGGCACTTTGTGTTGATAATGCGTTGGCAGTTAACTGAGCCGTTAACGAAGTGTTGAAGTGTTATGACAAATTACGCAAGGATACCTTGTTGACTCAAAAATTTATAAGAGGCAAAGCATTGAGCCATGGGGAACTCATTATTGTGCATGGGGTATGTGTATATTTTTCCATGTGTTTTTTGATTAAAAAATGTGACTCCGCTTCAATATTGAATCGAAACGATGCCTACGCTATGCAGTATAGAAAAGGCTTAACGTCGTTATCACTCAAAAGCTATTTTCACACTCTCTTTCACAATTCATTACATGATAAAGCACATTTTATAATCCACTCGAAGCGGTCTAGACATAGTCATTAGCTCAATGAGCAACAAACTATAAATCTAGACCAAATGTGTTGTGTCAGGTTCGCGTCCTTTGATTTTTTAAAGTGATCGCGTAATCTCGTCACTACTGTTAACAACCTGCAAAGCTGCGCTTGTTACAAATCCGCCGGCTTCATCAAAGTTGATACGTATCCAATTGCTGCCTTGTAGTAGATCATGTGACACAGGTATTTCAATGACGCCAAAGAAACTTGCGCGTCCGTTACGAGTTTTACCTTGTTTCTGGTCATACCCTCTGAAGTCAGTAGGCACTTCAACTGGTACGTTATTCACGTTTACTGTCGGTGTGAGCGATTTACCGTGTTCTCGACCAATACCTAAACGTAAAACGGCTTCGCCTTGTGCTCCTACCTCCACATCTTTGATATTAAAATACATATCCACGTTCGCTTTTATAGGCTGCTTATAGGTAGTGGCATAATATTTGTTCTGTTGATTCACCTTATCAATGTTAATTTTATTGTGGTAAGTAATTGTCATGATTTGGGTACTTTCTTTCGGCAAAGAAACGCTTTCAGGTACCGATGACATTGTTTTAGTAGCCAATTTTGCATGGTTGTTATTATCATAAGACAAGGTTTTTACTTGGACTGATTTGATCGTATTTCCATCGATCCCAAGTGCTTTTAATGCAACATCAGTATCTTGAAACTCTAAACTCGTCATTATGATATGTGCTTTATTATTCTGTACATATGCATCGACCATGATATCAAGATCAGATGCCCAACTGTCTACATGTATACCTTTAACCTCAGACCACAATTCGAAGAACTTTACTAAGTCAGTGTAGATCCAATCGGTTCCTGTTTGCCCTGCTTTTTCAAATTGTTGTCTCATTAATCTATTTTCATAAGGATAGCCGGTGTCGCCATGACGACCCCATTCAGCTTTCACGGGAATAAAAGGAATTGCTTTAGCTATACGTCAGGACGTTCTAGAAAATGCGTTAATAGTGCATTATAACCGCGTAACTTTTCAGCATCTCTTACCTGTGACCATGGTTTGTTTCGCAAAGCATGTACAGATGCACCATATTCTGAAATTAATAATGGTTTAGTACGACCGAATTTAATATTTGAATATTGCTCTAGCATATCGAGTGTTGCTTCGACATTACTGCCTCGTCGATATTCCTCTCCTCGAGGGTGAGTTGGAAAGTCATACAGATGAATAGAAAATACGTCCATATCGGCACCTGCCGTATCAATGAAAAATTTGTCATTGCTTTCCCAGCGTTCAAAATTATCCCAATCATAGTTAGGAAAGGCAACGGTATAGCCTGCAACCTTAATATTTTTGTTTAATGTTTGATTATTAGTTTTACGAATTTCTTGCGCGACACTTTTATGGTATTTGAAGATATCAGCTATAGGTGCCTTATCTCGTCCGTCTTTAGGTGCAATATTTAGATCATACAAAGGTTCATTTACAACTTCCAAATAAGCAGGTTTAGGCGCACCTGTAGCTGTGTTCGTTTGCGCAAAATATTTTTGTAGAAACTGCCCCATGTAATGGCCTGTGGCGGTACCAATAGGCTCTTGGTCAGTGTTTTTTTGTGAGAATGACCAATTACTATTACCAATATTAGTTCCGTCAGGATAATAAGGATGTACTTGCCCACCAACAACCATATCTTTAGATCTATTTTTAAAGCGTCTGGCGTTAACAAACCGAGTAGCGTTACTGTTTTCAAACGAGTTAATCGCGGCATTGCCCTTCGTAGTTAAAACAGATTCATCAATAAAGCCTAAACGATTACCATCTTGCTTTTGAGCAAATAATTGATTTTTCATGTATCCCGTATCACGGCCAAAATACACATCATAACCATTAATAAAGCTACCAATTAGATCTGATTTGGCGTTGTTACCTTTGTTATCATGATCCCATTCATTTTCTGTTGGGGCCGAATGCAATGAGATGAATTTTTCACGGTTAAAGCGCTCAATATTACCTATACGATGTTTAGTGTCTAAATTAACATCAACAGAAACTTTATTTTCCGCTGCATGAACAATGTTAAAACTGTTGGAAGTCGTTGTAAGCAAAAGCGTTACAGCGACTTTTTGTAGAGACCATTTATTATTGTATTTTTTTATCATTATAAATTTTACCTTACCATTTCTTATTTCGATAACTTACCAAATGTCGCGTTTATCATTTTGCGTTGTAGCAACGTAAAATATAGCGTTGAGTACTCAACAAAAATCAACACTGAGTAAGAAGGCTTAAATGTTGTGTCGTAATAAAATATCCATGTTGCCATTATTTTTTCATAGTAATTCGAACAAGCTATTACCAATGGCCGCAGACTAGCGATACATTACCCATTCATTAACCCGTTATTTTTGGGTTAATAAACGGGTTAATTTTTTTCACGACAAAATGATATATTTATTAACAATAAATTGTCAACAATTAGCAAAATTTCATATGTATTTAACAATTAGTGATAATGCTCATCTTAAAACTGAGTGATTTACGGGGCTCAAATACACTTGATTTTTATGGGTCGATGAATATTCTGAAAAAACTTACGCGCATCCCCGAGGCTGAGTAGAAGAGCGCTAATCGTTTTTCTCTACTGTATTGGCATCCACATCGCGGCTACCGCATTTGTGCCAATGCGGTCATGAATAATCAGTAAAAATGTCGGGAACATTTTACAACAGCTTTAGCTGGCCCGAAGGGCGTAAGGCAGGATGCCTGAAGTAGACGCATGTAGTGCTACGTGTGGATAAAGCGTTGGCTGATAATTGGGGTAACGATGAAGTGTTGAGGCGCTACCACAAGCTGCACAGAGGCACATTGCTGACTCAGAAAAGCATGAACGGCGATACGCTGAGCCAAGGAGAGCTAATCACCTTTGATGAAACCGTTGAAACCTATCGAAAGCGAAAGCGTTTTAAAACGCGCATAAAACATTACAACTAACACATCTAATGCATCTCATGTAGCGTTGACCTTTGCCTAAAAATTGACCTTGTACGTCGTTTCCATCCTCAACGCTCACATTTCCAGTGAAAATCCCCAGTCACTAAACTCAAAATTACTTTAACGCTTGTTCAGGCATATTTTCCGTTCTAAGCAGGAGAGTTTTTATACGATTCTAAAGATGGCTGTCTTCGTTAGTAAGGACCGTTACAAACGAACAGGTCGCTGACGCGCAACGTGCACTTAACCTGAGGCCAAGAAAATGTCTTGGGTACAGACAGCCCTTAGTTGTCTTCAATGAACTACGCCGCGCAGCTTAGTTTAGCGAGTGGTGCACTTCGGAGTTGAGTTCGCGCTTTAGCATTCTAATTATTTTTACTACCTCCGCCAATTTTTGCCGCCATGTCAATTATCTTTTCTAATGGAGTGTTAGGTGCACTGCCAAAATTCAACTCGTCTGGTGACAAATTTTTTGAAATCATTTCAAAATTATTAAAATCATCTTTTGACAAGATTAAAGCATCTGCTTTACCATCGTAATAACCTGCGAGACGGATATTGTACCTATATAAATTAACCAAAACTTGGACAAAGAAAAGAATAATGATTGTTACTCCAAACCTAATAGTCAATATGGAGAGAAATTGTTTGTCTTCGAACGCGTTAAGCTCAGCTGAACTCTGATATTCAGTCAGTAATCTTGATTCTTTTTCGCTATAAAAATTATATAAAGACACTCGCCGCTCAACTACGTCAATTAAATCTGACCTGCTCTGTTGATTTCGACTACTCTTGGTTGGTGGCAATTTAGCACTATCATCAAAATCAGCAAGGTCTTTCTTAGCAGATTGTAGGTTTTCAAAGCTATCTTTAGTATTTTTTATCGCATTCTCAATACTATTCGCTGATTCTTTATCTACATCCGTAATGACACTAGCATATACAATCGTCAGTCCAGCTGTAACAAGTAAGACCATAACCAGCGCTAAAAACATTGCTGCTGTTTGCTTCAATTCATTTGCTCGTCGTCTTAATAAAGAAATAGCAAGCTCTAAACCATCTATTGATTCCTCTTGCTCTTTAAAAAGATTGATTTTCTCTTTATTTTTATAAAGGTGGATCGCTAATAAAAAAAACATGAAAGTCCATAATGTACTATTAGCGCCACTTAACATATATCCGATATCGTCATCAAAATAAAATGCATATATTGCACTCAATATAATTGGAACTACAAGATACAGGCTAAAACCAAGTAATGTTTGTTTCGATTCAAATACTTTTGAATACAAAATTTTAAATATGTATATATTTGCTAATAAATAGAGAAATGATGATATTAAATTACCAAAAGAATTAAGTTCCTCATTTGAATATGATGCAACAGAAAAAAGTATAAAAATAAATAGCATGTATGATAATCTCTTCATAATTATTCCTTTTAAAATATACCCTTCAAAGTTAAATTAAGTACAGTAAATTTTCGTACGATTAAATTTCGAAGCATTTCCCTATTTATTGCAAGATAAATATTTAGAAGATAATTACCTTACACCAACAGTATCATTACGGGAAAATAAGGTTGATCAATGCCCACATTTCAAGCAGAAGTAACTTATTACAATCTCCCTAAAGCATCTATTCCTATAAAGACAATATTAGCCACAATTGACTAATGTATATAAGAATATAAATTGCGACCGCCCCTATATTTCTTAGTAATTTTGTAACGTTAGAATTGGTTGAAATTCACTACCAGCCTTAAAGGTAATTAAATTAAAGAAAGTCAAAATGTCTTTGAAACAAACAAAACATTCAAAACCACAATTACTATCAAGCAGCAGAACCCTAAGCTGTAAAATGCTATTGATACTTTAATAAATTTTTGACTACTTTTATCGGCAGTGTTGTATACAAAATAAAAAGCATTGCTGTCCAACCCTTTGGCGTAAGATAAGTCGTCAAGTGCATTTAGGTAATCTACACTGTTATTCAGATTTTCTAATAAAATAGATGTGTAACTTTTCAAATAGACGTTTAACACATCTTTATACTCTTCCAATATTCTTCCATTACCGTTATCCCAAACAACACTTTTTAAATGTTGGTTAATTTGAAGTCTGGAATTTCCCTCTTCTTTAAATTGAGAATAAGAAACGTATTTTTTAACTATTTCCTTACAACATACTTGGTAAATTATGCTGGCATTCATAAAGAAAAATGCAGCAAAAAACAATGCTTGCCAACTGAATGGTAATGAAAGCAATAGTTCATATTTCTTGTCATATAGCTCTATCGAGATAGAGCCGTCGAAGCTCGACAATATCTTTGCAATGACTGGTACCAACACAAACCAGATACCAGAAGTTTTAACCATCCTATTGTTTGCTAAACCGTTCTGAGAACTCCATTTTAACATTATTCATTCCCTGTTTTCTGTATTGTGCCATCAGCTGACACTCTTCCCCCATCAGAGTCTTCCTCTGGTTTAACCTTTTTTTCAACCAAATCAAAGACTTTGAAAGTCAGATTTTCATCAGGAACAACAATGACATCCAGATCAATATCTTTTGCTAAAAGAATAAATTCCTCATCCTTAAGTAACTTTTTTGCAAGATCTAAAGCCTCGCTGTTGTTTTCAACCTTAAAATTTATTTTCGTGCAACCATACCCACCACCAACAATTTTTAATTTCACGTGGTACTTTTTTTCTATGTATCCAATGACTCGCTCAATTTTAGGAATGTCCTCATACTCCAAATGTGTATTCATCTTAGTGTGAAAGGACAGTCTTTTAGATATATCACCAGTTGCTTTATACTCAAGTCGTTGTTTTGAAGCACTGATTATCTCTTCTATCGTGTATACTTTCTCGCTTCTCATTTGGCGTCCTTGTTCATGATTGAATTTAAATCTCAATTAACTCGTAAGTACAGGTGTAAATTTCGTCGTTCCAGAACCCCTCGACATAATGTAACTCTATATTACGTCGTCTAAATATCAAATTTCAATCTGATGTGCGCAAGCTATCCGGGGGGATTTCGTTAAAATTTATGACAAGTTCGAATCTTCAATGAGTTATTTAACGATCAAGCTTTGTCGTAATTTCATATTTTCTAGTGAGTAAAGCATGTATAACGAGCCCTTCGCAGCACTCGTAGACCAATTATCTGACATCCGTCAACTCTCCAACGTTACCTATCCATTTGTGGATAATTTGCTTATTACTTATTGTGTTGTTGTCGCTGGAGCCGGAGGTTGGAGCGGGATCCACGATTATACAGATGGCCACATTGAATGGTTTCATTTAGTTATAACAATACCCTCAAAATGGTTGATTTTTCACCCCAAACCAAACGTATTTTGTGTCTCATATTTGTCAGATAGATGTATTATGCGTCAACCTCATAAAACCAAATTAATTTAATCGAACCACCCTATTTTATTCACAACATCCATGTCGTTCACTTCTTCGAAGCCAGCTAAAGCTGTTCAAATTTTATTCCCGATAAATTTGTCATTGTGTTTCTCGCTGTGTTCGGCGTTCTTTCTTGTGTGGTACGGCAGCCGCGCTGTTGATATTTTTTTGGCCAGAGTTACAAGTATCACCGAGGTTGGGTAGAAGAGCGTATGTTGTTTTTATCAACGGTGTTTGCCATCTATAGCGCGGCTAACGTATTTGCGCCTATGCCGTCATTAATAATCAGTAAAATGTAGGGAGCATTTTACAACAGCTTTAGCTTGCCCGAAGGGCGCAAGGCAGAATGCCTGAAGTAGAATCATGTGGTGCTTTGTGTGGATAAAACTATGGCTGCTCATTGGGCTAACGATGAAGTGTTGAGACGTTATCACAAGCTGCACAGAGGTACATTGCTGACTCAGAAATTTATGAATGGCGATGCGCTAAGCCAAGGCGAGCTAATCACCTTTGATGAAACCGTTGAAACCTATCGACAACGTTTATACGACATAAGCTGGTTTATGCGTGACTTGAATGAGTACATTGCTCGTGAAGCCAATAAAGAGGATGGCTGCACTGGGCGTTTTTATTCGCCGCCATCCTTGGCGCTCTCCCTGCGGGCCAGCTATAGCTGTTCTAATTTACTCCTGATAAATTAGTGGGAGGGTCGATTTAAATCACAAGCACTACTCGATGAAAGTGCGGTGCTAGCGTGCATGGCCTATGTAGATTTAAACCCCATTCGCGCAAAAATAGCAGAAACACCTGAAACGTCAAAGCACACCAGTATCAAAAAGCGCATTCATGCCGCTAAAAACCAACAGTCACAACCCAGTGTTTTACTGCCCTTTGTCGGAAATCCTCGTGAAAATATCCCTCGAGGTATCGCTTACTCACTCAAAGACTATTGTGAATTGGTAGACACGACAGGCCGATGCATTCGTGATGATAAGGCCGGTCATATTGATAACACTCACAGCCCTATTCTACAAAGATTAGGCTTAGATGCTGCTCAATGGTTAACATTAACGACCGAGTTTGAAAAACACTTCTGCTACGCAGCAGGTGCGGAGCAAATGATGAATGCATTCAAGCGCCACACTCATCATCAACGGCTGCGGGGAATGACCAAAGCGAGAGAGTTGTTAAGGCGCGCATAAATCAATTTCGAACATTACATATCATGCATATCTTGTAGCCTAATCCCTTGCCCGAAAATTGACCTTACGCGCCGTTTCCTTCCTCTTCGCTCACTTTTCCAGTAAAAATCCCCAATCATTAAACTCCAAAGTATTTTAACGCTTGTTGAGGGGTATCCCCCCTTCTAAGCAGAAGAGTTTTTGATACGATTCTAAAGATGGGTGTCTATGTAATTGGGTGTCTATGTAATTGATAGGTGTCTATGTAATTGATATACGAGCAAGCATTTTAGAACGTTACTAAAAGGATATGGCATTCGCGCATCAATGGGCGATGTGGGGGCTTGTTGCTCTTTTAAATTGATGAATAAAAGTGATTTGCAGATCACGCTGACTTGTTTTGTTGCTCATAGTTAAGTCCTGTTTAGTAAACCTCAGGAATAACTAGTTTCAAGCCTAGAGAAATTTATCACTTCAAATTCGATAACAATCCAAATTAAGACCCAGAGTCACGATGTCATTTTGGTGAACAAAATATGCAACTGAAAACCAAGATACAAGAACTGTATATTGTGACAATTATGGGACGCTAATTTAGGGATGCATTCAATGAATGGGGTAAATCATTGAAAAATAAGAGATAGATTGGTCGGTGTGATAGGATTTACTCCGCACATCCTGTGCTTCGCCCTGCGGGCCGTGCTGCGCACGTTCAAAATTGTTCCCGGCCTTCTATTAAGTAAACAGCTAAAAACACGACTGTGATCGCTTCGCGCTCATGTCATAGGTTCAGAGATATTTGATAGAGTAGGAATTCTTGGTATAGGAATTTGAGGGCAGTTGAATTGGTCGGTGTGATAGGATTTGAACCTACGACCCCTGACACCCCATTTTTGGGGTCTGAGAGCCTAAAAATTGGAATATATCCTTTAAAATCATAAACTTAAATATCCGACTTAACTCAAAATCCATCTCAAAAGACCTAAAAACCCCAAAAGTAATTAATTCCGCAAAAACAATAACTTATTAAAAACTTACTACTGTATTTTGGGACGAGCATTCACTGTACTTCATGCATAAAAAAACCGCCTTAAATCGGCGGTTTTCATTATTAGAGTGTGACGGTGGATGGAGGTACTCGTTTGAATTTTTCATGGCCTTCCTTGTAGCGGTTAGTCATCCTTAAATCGGAGTGTGCCGCTCTGTTCATTGTAGATTTTTCGTCTTTGGATTGCTTATCGTGCAGAAAAATAGCTAGCGAGCGAATTCCGTGAAATCCAGGGCGTTGCTTTCGATCTTCAATATCAAGGTAAAAATCCATCAAATCCCGTAGTTTCGAAAACTGTTTACTTAAGTAGTCCGACTTGAGCTGCCACGGGTGCTCGAATTCATTTGAATTATTAATATTGTGGTAGCGCTTTTTTTTATGGATGATGTATGGGCAACTTGGCTCAACACCTTTTATAAATGTCTCTCCCAAGTCTCCTACTGACGACTGAATAGTTCCCATCATTTCATTTGTAATTGGAATTTCTACGTTCGATGCTGCACTATGTTGGTTTTTCTCTCTCGAAATCCAGATCATGCCGTGAACGAGCAAATCTGGTGATGTAGTTTCATCCGCGTCAAAGTATGTATCAGTATCAGCACAATAGACCTTAGGCTCTGAGAAATAGTGGCAATCGGAATATTTGAGATTAACTATTTCATTTACTGCATGACAAGTCTGTAATGACAACTTGATTGCCGTTTTCATAAAAGGCTCTGCTTTATTCAGCATCATCATCAAAGCATACCTAGAAATCCTAACTGGAGCTTTGACTTTCGCTTTTTTCAACTTCTTTTTGATTTTTTTATCATTGGCACAATTCCGCGACATGTAACTCATATCAGTAAACTCAGAAAATACCGCTTGTAGGAATCGAATCTTTCTGTTGCGCACATTGAAAGATGCATCACTATGATATGTTTGCAGATACTCATTGACCTCTTCCAAGGTAACTTCCTTTGTTAAGTAATTACCAAAAAACTCAATAAATCGTTTGCAGTCATTCTCGAATGTTTCCAATGTACTTTTCGCTTTACCTTCATTTTCCTCATCAAGATTGCGTTTAATCTCAGACCATACGTTAACTATTCGAACGTTATACTTATCCACTCGTGACTTTATACGCTCACCACTGCTTCTATTTTTTTCGTTGAACTCGATAACAGATTCCTTAATTGCACTGAGCGGACAATTTTCCGGAAAATAAGTATCTTTACCAGCTGAGTTCCGATAGTAAAAACGTAGCTTTCCTCGCACCATACGAGAGTAAAGGCCTAGCGGAAGTTCGGCGTTGTTAATTTTGCGTTTACGTCCCATTTGTTTTTTAACCATTAGTTAGCCCCCATCAACAAACTAAGACAAGCGTCCTTTGGGGATTCATAAGTCATCGATTCGTTAAACTCATCAACGTACACAAGCCAGATCCCCCCTCGTTTAGCGCCTTTCAATTCACCATTTTTGATCCAATTGATGATTGTTTGCGACGACACAGGATCATCTGACAGGTATTCGTTGATATATTTAGCGACACGGATTTTTTTCATAAAACAAGTTACCTTGGTTGTTAAACTAAAGGCATGATATAAAAAAAATTAAATTTTCCGATAATTGGGATTATGCATACTTTTAAAAATATCGTGATTTTTTATAGCGAAATTTATTCACCCGAAATTGAAGTGTTTTATGTGAAATCTTCACTAAAGAAATCGTAACCGAACAATATTGAGAGGCCTTAATCTCCAAGGTTGCAAGCAGACTCGGGCGACTGCAGGCATCTTTAGCAACGGATGAATCAAATAGATGTTCAGAGGCAATGTGACAACAAGTAACAAAATCATCAACACCACTATTGTTGACAATGGTAAAATCTAAGTTTTGTATGTACCGTTGCACATCATCTGCTTTTTCTGCAGTTGTAGGCACCTTTACATCAGCATCACAATGGCCGAATAGCACTCTGCTTAATATAGTCATAATATCCCCTTAAAATTCTATTTACCCACTTGAAATATAAGGAAATTCATGGCATTTTCAATTTCATTGACTGCATAGTCAGCAACAATGAAATTGCAACTCTGTTCATACTCTCATGAAGCTAATATGTACTACATTCTCTGAAATTCCCCTTTTTCCATCACAAAGCTATGCTGAGAATTCAAAACTCCGTTCACTAAAACAGAAACGCCGAACAACTTATTTAGAAGGCACTGTAATCCCCCCCTCCAAGGATTGAATGCATACAGAGAAAGAGATATTCAATACGATGAGTAAATTTAGTATCAACTGAGTAATTAAGAAATTTGCTACTGCACCACAATATTGTAAACCCGAGTTTTAGCGAGGTATGCGATAGTAGTTTAAACGGTATTATGAAAGCCAACTGAGGCTTCATTTCAGATAAGTACTAATGATTAATATTTCGCGAATTGTAACGGTCTACTCATTACCTTCATCATTCAATACTACTTGATATGACTAATTATCCCCCAAACTTGCTACTGACATGTGCATTAATTAAACAATTCATCGAATGTCTAGTAAGAGCTCTGTCCCGAATACTTCTTAGTGCACCAGAGCTTCTCTATCTCAACTCTACAATAATGATATGTCAAAACTGCTCTTTCTCCCCTTCTCTGTCCCTAATTAAGTTTGAGGTCATTAAATTTAAAAAGGAGAAACATGAACTCAAATCGACAATGTATAAAGATGATCTTATTAGGGATCACGCGCTGTTGCATAATTATTGGTGATATTTTGTTCGCCGTTTTCGTAATCCAACTAATCACCGATTTCGAGGTTCATCCTTCTTACCCATTCTTAGGTATGCAAGGCTGGTTAGTTATCATTGCAACTTATTTACTAGGACTATTGTGTGATATCGCCAAAAGGCGAATTTTTGACTAAAAATCGAATATGACTAGAGCACCTTAGGGTGCTCTTCTTTTTTGTACATAAGAACACAAAATATCAACCGGTCATTTTGTAGTGGTCAACTAATTCCTATTTCATTCTGGTCTTTAAATGCTAAGTTGTTCTCGTTGATTGAGTTGATCTATCCACTCATTGAATTGTGTAAGCGTAGTTTCATGACGTCGCTTCAATCGCAGTTCATCGCACATAACATCTACCGGAGTCGTTGAATTTTTGTTCATGGCAAATTGCGCTAAGCCAAGTGCTTCTTCAAAAGCTAACTCACTCCATTTTCTCTCGTAACCGAATGCATCAAGACCGCGCCATTCGATTAGATCCAATTTATCACTTGGTGAAATCCAAAGTGTTGGTGAATACCCTTTGTTCTCATTTATACCAGCAAACTTTTCAACGATTTGACGAATATAATCTATTTGTTTTTTGCTCGTTCTTGATAGGCCATGCAAGTTAGCCAATTCGAAAGACAAAGAGTACAAAGTGATACCTGGACGTTCAGACAGAATCTCTTTTACTAATTGTGTCAGTTTTTCAATATATTGAGGCCTAAAGTAGTCTGCTGAATCTAATATTTGCGAAACTCCTTCGCCTAGCTCTTCTTCATTAAAATCGGAGTGGATAATTGGAGCCTTAGCTAAAATAGATGCTTCTGCTTCTGCTTCTGCTTCTGCTTCTGCTTCTGCTTCTGCTTCTGCTTCTGCTTCTGCTTCTGCTTCTGGCAGTGTTGTCAATTCTCTTTCCGCTTCAAGTATTTCTTTAAGTTTTGCATCAACTTTCTGAATGGCAGATTCAGAATCCACAAAAAAATCTGTCGACCACAGCCTGACAATATTCCATCCCAAACTTTCGAGAATTATTTGTCTCACTCTATCTCTATCTCGGGCTGCGGGAGAGCCATGATATGTTGCCCCATCACACTCAACCCCTGCAATATATTTTCCAGGCTTATCAGGATGTAGTATTCCTAAGTCTACTCTGAACTTACTTACACCAACTTGAGTCTGAATTTTCCATCCTTTGTCCCGTAACGCTTTCGCTACTGCCTCTTCAAAGTCACTGTCGAACTGATCAATTCCATGGTCAGCTAATGCGATCTCAGCTAAAGCAATTGGGCCCTTGTCTGCAAATTCCAAAAAGTGCTTAAGGTGCTCAACCGCTACAGAGTTTGTACGACTAAGATCGATCATTGACGCATCGAAACTACTAAATACAACTACCTCAGTTGTAGCACGTGTGATAGCAACGTTTAAACGCCGTTCTCCACCACTCTTATTAAGAGGTCCAAAATTCATACTCATTGTTTTAGCACCTGGTTCTGTCGGCCCATAAGCTAAACTAAGCATAATTATGTCTCTCTCATCTCCTTGCACTGATTCCAAGTTTTTAACAAAAACCGGCTCCTTATCCACCCCCTCTTGGAAATATTGTTCAATGGAGGGGTTTTGTCTTCTAGCATCATCAAGAAGATCTTCAATAGTCCTTTGTTGGTCGGAATTTAGAGTGACTACGCCAATTGATTTTTCACACTCATTTTTATCAAGAAGCCGTCTAACAATCTCAGCCACAACTGCTTTTGCCTCTACAGCATTATTCCGGCCTTTACCTTTTGCGTAAATGCCATCTACACGGTGTAGGGATACCGCAGACTCTTTTGTTTCTGAGGAGGGGTATGTAACAAGCGAATTCTCATAGTACTTGCTGTTAGAAAATGCTATGAGAGTTTCATGTTTACTACGGTAGTGACCCATTAATCGCTTAAGCGGTAATCTGGCGGCAAGGGCTTGATCTAAAATAGACTCTAAATCTTCTTCATCAGGATCATCTGAACTACCTCCAGCTGAGAAAAAGTTAGTTGGAGGCATTTGTTTTGGATCGCCGACAATTATTACGTTATTTCCTCTCGCTATTGCCCCCACTGAGTCCCAAGTTGTCATTTGCGAAGCTTCATCAAAAACAACCAAATCAAACCCTTTAAAGTCAGATGGTAAAAACTGCGCAACAGATAGTGGTGACATCATTAAACATGGACAAAGGTCTAATAATGAGTCACCTAATTGATTAATAAGAGATCTTATTGGAATGTGTCTTGTCTTTTTCTGCAACTCTTTTGCGAGAACACCAAATTGTTTAGGGTTGTCACTAGCTCCTTGAACAGGTTTTGATTCAGAAACTAATGCAACAATATATTCACTAGTAATTTTCGCAACGCGTTCGTCTAGCTCTTTGAAAACTTCAATCGTCTGCTCATGTGTCGAAGCTTTGAATTCACGAAGCTCATCATTTGCATCAATAAGTATTGGCGCAAGCCAATAACAGAATGCAACCCTAAACTGCTCGTCCAACTCTTCCGGATGAACAGTACCCGATTCAAGCGCGTGACTGAGTGTATCGAGATAGAGGGACTTCGATTTTTGTTTTGCATTTTGCCACTCACACCAACTCTTCAATTTTGCTGAATATGAAGTTATTTCATTAAGATTATCAGCAACAACAGATAATTCGATATCCTCAGAGATTAGTATTCCCAAACTATGAAGTTCTTTATTCGAATCATTAAATTTTTTCAATGCATCATCATAATGAGTTGCGGCAGACCTGACTTTTGATTCCTCTAAAAATTCACGACCATCTATTAACCATTTTTTAATTGGGATTAGAATCTCTGTCGGATCATCAGATAAACTGACTAATTCTGAAACACATCCACGGACTTCATCTCCAACATTAGCGAATCTAACTAATCTTTCAGGAGTTGAAGTCCAATCAGTCCAGATAGAATATTGCTCAATTTTATTCAGTTTAATTTCTATGCTCGTCTTCAATTTTTGACAATTGGCTATCCTTTCAATAACTTTCATATCTTCGATTTTTGACAAACCGAGCGCTTTTGCTTCAATGTTAATTCGGCGCTTTCTGAAAAATGCCTTAAACCAGCTTGCATTGGCTTCCTGAGCAAGTTTATCCCACTGTTTAACTGGTATTTTAGAAACGTTATTACTTGTTATACCGTGTGATAACTCTTCTAACTCTTTATCAAATTCTTCTTTTAAGATTGCAAGTTCTCTAATAACTTCTAGACGCTCCTTCGCACCTTTATCTACAGCAAAAGCTATATCTTGTTTGCAGGATAGGTTGATAAGCTGATTGATACGTCCAATAGCCGCTAGATTATTCGTAGTTCTTTCTTTTGTATCTAAAGAAAAATAGGAAGTAATTAAAGCAAAAGTATCTTCTACATTACTGAAGCTTTCTTGCCAGTCAACTATTGCGGTGAGTAGTTTACTCTGCCAAGTATTTGACCAATTCTCAGCAGTGACAATCTCAAATACATCTAACTTTAAACTGCTTACATCAGAAAATGATAAAGCTAACTGTCGAACTAATTCTTTGATTTTATCTAGCTCTACCTCTGACGAGATTGGAGAGGTAGCAATATCAGGTTGCCAATCGAGACTTACTTTTGATAATTCGCCTTTTGACGCGATTGTTGAAATTGCATCTCTTGCGGAAAGACCGAAAATGGACCTTTCATGCAAAGCACGTACATAATTATTTAGCTGAGCTTTCTTTTCTTTCAGCTCAGTAACATTCGTTAACCATGTTTTAGGGTCTAGACCCTCACGCTTTTGCCATGCTTTGTTTAGTTGATCTAGTACTGCTCTCTTATTTGTTTTATTACTATGAAGCTCTAAGCATAAATGGTCTAAATCTACTTTTTTCAGGCGTCGGTAAACGACGTTTAGCGCTGCCATTTTCTCTGCAACAAAAAGTACCTTTCTACCAAGGCCGATGTTGTGTGCAATGATATTGGCAATTGTTTCGGACTTACCTGTCCCAGGAGGGCCTTCTAAAACAAAATCTTGAGCACGAGCAGATGCATCTACTGCAACTAGTTGTGAGCTATCGCAATTTAACGGTGTGTAAATTGTCGCAGGATCAAGTTTTTCGTCTATGTCCTCCCGCTCTATAAACGTACTTTTCTGTGGATAAGGTTCTCGTGGGTTATCTACCAAATGTTTCACGAAAGAGTTTTTCTTTAAGTCTTCCAATCTGTCTCTGAGGTCTTTCCACATTAGATACTTGGCAAAGGAAAATGACCCTAGGACCAATTCCTCGACCAATTCAAAGCCCACCTGCTCTTTAACTGCTTCTCTCAGACGCTGCCATATATATGGAACATCGACCCCGCTGTCATCTTCAGGAAGTTCTTCCTTAAACTCGCTTAAATTAATATCATGTTCCGATTGCAAAAACTCAATAAGTGTAAGATTGAATATTGGCTCCTCATCTTGGAATTGCTCTACATAAACAGGAGCTCTTGCACTACGCCTGGTAAGTTTCACAGGGATGAGAAGTATAGGCGCTTTGTAGCTACGAGAATCCTCAGGGTTTTCTTTCCACCTTAAAAAACCTAACGCGAGGAATAGTGTATTTGAGCCCCCCTCTTCAAGATCATTCTTTGCTTTCCTGAAAAGCTCAACCGAGTTTTTTTCTAGTTTTTTAGCTGGTTGGTTAGCGATAAGCACTTTGTTTTGGATTTGATGTAATGCATATTCTCGATGAACATCAGATCCCGTCTGCAATCTAAACATTTCACTGTCTCGAGTGGCGTCAAAGTAGGGGCTTTCCTGCGCAGATTGAAACTTAAACTTAGTACCATCAGCTAACATATCTTCCATTTCAGCGATATTTGGGCAATAAAGTTTAATTGCGACAGCCCTATCACTGAAATTGAGCAAGCTATTCTTCTTGGATAGATCAAGTAGTTTTCGGGACCATGTTTCTATTCTAGTTTCAGGGTTATCTTCTAAAATCTGCTCCTCTCTTCGTACGGGAGGTAATGGTGGAACTACTGGTAACTCGAGTGAAATACCTTCTTCAGTCGGTGTCTTTTCTTCCTTTTTTTCTTCAACCGTAGATAGAGGCTTTATCGATTGTGCTCTCGCCTGCGCAACATCAATAACCATAACGAACTCAGATTCGCGATCTTCCGCTAGCAGTTCTCTTGCATGATCTTTTGATTGCTCGAAAGTAACAGGAGAATCGTTCGTTACTAACGTCGTTTCAAACAGTACCAGATCTCTATTATCAACACGTTTACGAATATCTTGTGGATCGTCGTTAGTCAGGATTGGCAGCTTTTCATCTATAAGCCACGCTCCGGCAAAAGCATGACCTTTAGTGACGGCTACAACTGGATTTAAACCCATAGCCTCAATGCAGCCTGCAAAAAGCAGCGACGAATCCAAACATGCCACCATTCTGGACTGACTGATATCTGCTGCAAGCCTTATTCGCTGCCCCTGATTCGCAAATCCTTGGGGAGGACTCACATACGCTAGCTTCTCTTGAAAAATAACATTCCACAATGCTGCAAGCATCAAGTATGGTTTATCTCGAGTATTCGATTGATAGCCATCTACTGAACGGCCATACCCGCCCTTCTCTAAAGCAAGTGCCACCTTTCTGACAATAGATTCTACATAGATACCATTTGGTTTAACAAATGCTGCTAGCAAGGCGGGTTGTCTTTGTTCACCGCCCCAATAATTAGCGGGTAATACGTTAATTTTTGATTGGTGCTCTACAAGTATTTGATTCTCATCATCAAGCAATGAAAAATTTAGTAGATGGCTTACTTCTTCGGTAATACCGAACAACTTATCGAACGGAAATATTAATTCTTTTATTTTTAGATTAATTGACTGACCAGGCTCGAGCCTGTCTAAATGCCAAGTTTCTGAACTTAGCCAATCACTTATTCCAGCTAACTTTAGCTGAAGTGAGCTGAAACAAGGGAGTTCTTGCTCTTCACTTTTTGGGTAACTAATTCGGATGGATTTCAGCACCGCATAAGAATTTTGCTGCGCAGCAAGCGAAAAGGTCGGAATAATGTCCAACTTTAATTCGATGCTACTAATGATTTTGTTTACGATAATTGAATCATTCATTTCCGGTTCCTTCCGAGCTACAGCAAAGTGCTAAGATTGTTAGTTTTACGCTTTTCTAATACTTAAGTCCAATACGAATTTAATTTCTGTAGATTGAACAATTCAATAGAATTGAACGACTTAGTCTTCAAGGAAGCTTAACAACAAGCTCGGTACGAGTTTGTAAAACAGCTTGAGCAACGCTCAACAATAACGGCGTAGTGATTGATTGTGTGAAACACTATTAATCGCGAAGCAGGAGTCAGCATCGCAGATTAACCCATATTTTCGTTTGCTTTAGCAAACTTGTGAGTATGTGGCGCAGCCACTACTTGCAACCCGAGCACCAGAGGTGAGAGTACTGCGAGCGGTGCCTTGGCCGCGATGCTTCCCCCGAGCAGTAAAGAGGGGAAATATGGGTTAATCAGCGGTAGCTGACTCCTAGGAAACGTTCTGTCGAAGTCACGAAGTGGCGAGTGCCTGAGCAGCGACGAGTCGCGTTAGCTCTGGCTTGCAGAACATTTCCTGCAACGAAGTTGGTCTGTATTTTGTCACAAAATACAGATTCACTTAGCAGGGCGCTAAGTGTGGCGAAGCCATAGCAGTATGCATAGCAAACTGCTATGCCCTCAAAAATTCTGCTCTTCTTGCGCCTATCTACTTTTGAATTCTAACCAAGGAGAAAGTATGAATTATATAAATAGAGCTATATCCACATCGCTTGTGCACCTGAACATAACAAATGTAAACGATCCAGGAACATTGGGACTATTAAGAGAAAATGCCGTAATCGCAATAACTGGTGCATTTGGTGTTACCAGTAAAACAGTTATTCAAAGACAATTAAGCCTCAGTCGCGAAGGCGTGAATAAACTAATTAATCGCATGAAGAAAAAACAACTTATCAACGTACATCCCACGTTCTCAAACACGGATAAGAACTTCATTATGCTGACAGCCCATGGAATAAGGGAAGCTGAGTTTTTATTAAACCGAGAGTTACACCTTCGTTCGGACGTTAGCCGCGTTAATGAGCGAAACCTCATACACGATCTTTCTGTCCAAATAGTTGTCCTTGGCCTCCTTAAAGCAAAAAAAATTAGTGGTTTCGCTACCGAGCGTGACTTAGCGATACAACTGGAAGACAGAGCTAATGATCCTAGGTTGGTTGACGCTCTAGTTGTTGATTCAGCCTCTGGCGAATGGATTGGCATAGAGATGGAAACATCTAATGCTAAGAATAAAGCTAACGGAGAATTAAGAAGAAAAATCCTGTCAAAATACTTAGAGGAATTCGAAAATAAAAATGGGCTATACAGGCATATTTATATGTATAGTCATCGCCAGAGGTTTCTAACACAGATCGAGAAAACACACGCAAAAATCTTCGCTCGCGATTCTCAGCAATTTTCAGAAGCACAACAACACCTACTATCTAACAGCATAAAGTTCAAAGCATCGGAATGTCATACGATTTACGAGCTCATGTTTAATAGTAATAGGCAACTTAGCAAGAGCAATATAGAGCTTATAAAAAAGAGTGACTATTTACGTCAACTCACAGAACTTGAGGCACTGGCAAAAGATACTGGTGACAGAATAATTGAGATCAGACTTGATGGCTTCAAAGAAGCTGGGAAAGTGTGCGGCCTACTTGATTAAGTTTTAATTATGTCCTCGAGGGAGCCTAATGGCTCCCTTCTCTTATGCCCTGTAGCTTCGTTAACTGACACAAATCTCATTGATCTATATCAATTACCTACCACATACACCTCCGTATGCAGCGAACCAGGCAAAAGCACAGGTGAGGTTTACCGTACTTTCAATATTATCCACTGTTTCAACCATAGGAATAGACAGCATAGAGAAAGAAAATCTGTGGCTCTGCTTATCATTACATAGGCTGACGTGCCGCAAAATACCAGTTTTCATGCAAAACACGCTCAACTTCAACATGAAAATAGTTTCACAAGCAGCTCTACGTTGTCGTATTAAAAGGATTCATCGACGACCAAGATTAAGAAGAGATATTAATGATTTCGGCACTTGTTGAATGATAAACGTTAAATTTTTCCCTGCCGAATTACTACTTACCTGTGAGGTCTAATCGCAGGAGAAGAAAAATGAAAATCAGTGATACCGAATCTGATGAGACGTTTACGTTATTTGAGTCCGATGACATGGTAGAGCGAATTATAGTTAATCGTAATAGTACTCTGAATACTGAGTATATATTGCTGTCACCGAGTCTAGTTCATACGTGCGAAAGCTCTAATCCACTCGGGTCAAACATAGTTTTTCCCGAGCAATACCAAGAGATTAAGATGTTCAGGAGTAAGGTTGAGCTTTACCATAACGATAAAGGGTCGTTGGAACTATTCATCAAATTTTTTGGTGTATCAATTGCAGAATTTTTCGCTAAATATGACGTAGATATTCGGTAAAAAAAAACCTAAGCCAGCGATAAGCTGGCTTTCTTTCGTATTGACAAAACTCAAGTGCTTTACCCCTCCCTCAACTTCGGAGTAGACAAATCTTAAAGTACCCATAACGGGTCCGTAATCCCCCCATAAAGTCAGAGAAGTTTTAAGTAGAAATATCCGTAAAATTATCAACCAATAATTCATACCAGTCTAAAGAATTAGAGATTATTTGAAGTGCTACTTCTCGCTCAAACTTTACGATCGGTCGATGGCTTGTTCGTGCCATTAGCGGTCGTTTGGTTTTAAAAATTTCAACCGCTGCTGTGTACGTAGAGCGGACGAAATAAAATCAAGCCCCGCTCTGGAGGCTATGGGTAGTTCACATAATTATGGTAGAATTGCTCTAAAAGATGCTTAGTTGCCGTAGCGTAGCAATAAGTATTAGACAAAGCACAAAGAAAACACATATTTTCTAGTTGTTTTGCTCTTTAGGACAAAATATTTCTTCAATGCTTTTTCCAAAAGTCTCTGCAAGAGCAAAAGCAAGAGTTAAAGAAGGATCATGTTTTCCTGTTTCTATGGCATTCACGGCTTGACGTGACACTCCTAACTTTTCAGCAAGAGCTGCTTGAGACCATCTATTTTCTGCACGAAGTACCCGCAACCTATTCTTCATGGATATCGCTCGCTAGTTTAATAGACTGCGCTACACCAAAGATAACTGCGATTGCTGGCAACATAAATGCTGGACTAATAGTCGGCACTTCAACCATTTCTGAGAGCAAACCATAAGCCATTGCCGCACAACCAACAACCCCTACAGCCCAAAGCAAACTTTCACCCATTACCCTCTGGATGTATTCATCCAATGACCGATAATGATTTACTACAAGCTGTAATAAAAATATCACCGGAATCACAGGTGACATTGCAAGGAATCCCGTGCTGTATATAGACAAATCATTGGTCTCATTCAATACCACTGATAACGCTAAAACCGCTAAAAACATTGCAATATGCAACATAAATTTGACCAAAAACTTCTGTTCCTTTTTACCTAATTCATTACTCATATTTAGCTCTCCTGAAGTTACCTTATTCTCTCAACATATTGTAATTTTGTCACAATATATTGACATAGTGTAAGGCTAGCATTACATGTGACACACTAAGTAGTCAAGCAAACCTGACAATAAGATAGGTATGTATTACATTTTGTGAAATATTAAAAGATATTTTTAAGAGAACTTAATGACTATAAGTCAGCGTCAGCAGGACGATGAACGCGCTATATGAGCAATTAGGAAACGGCGATCTGTACTTGTGCACAGACCTGGAGCAGCGGTGAGCAAGTTTAAACGTCAGCTATTTGTCTATTGATGCCCATCAGTGCTCGCTGTTAGGCAGCTTCGTATGTGAAGCGGCGGTCGCTGGCGATAAGATAACTCAAGTTCTGCAATGAGCGAAAAGCGGTCATTGGCGAAACTGTGATAGTAGTCCGCTCTAGACAAAGAGCGGACATTCAACGGCCCGCATAACGGGCAAAAACACGTAGGCTACAATACCAAGCGAAGCGCAGGGAGCCTAAGTGTTTTTGTCCCTAGCGAGCGCAGCGAGTGTTAGTGCGTTTGTTAGTTTTCGTCGTCACTACTGCTACTAAGCTTGCTAATTTTCTGTACTCCCTCTAGCAAACTAGCGGGAATTGTTTGGTGTTCTTTAAAGCTGCTAAGGATTGAACTTGCCGTTTGATCCGAGAGTATATTGTTGTAACTTTCCATTACATCGCTTGAAAGAATCCTCTGAGCGTCAAAATTGGCAAGTGTT
Source organism: Paraglaciecola sp. QJM3NY_14 (assembly GCF_056173245.1). Lineage (NCBI taxonomy): Bacteria > Pseudomonadati > Pseudomonadota > Gammaproteobacteria > Alteromonadales > Alteromonadaceae > Paraglaciecola > Paraglaciecola sp. QJM3NY_14. The sequence continues at coordinate 2,268,951 of NZ_CM149664.1, read as the reverse complement.
GCTGCAATATTGTTTGAACTGTCTATTGCACCCAATTCAATTGCGTTAAATTGACTCAAATAACTCGCTGATTTGTTTCTTACGCGTAATTCTCTTATTTCATCCTTCAACTCTTCGAGGTGATTTGAGTTACTTTTATTTTGTTCCTTTTCCTCGTTAAGTTCGTCTGCGAGATCTTCAATTTTCGATAAGTGTTCTTCCATTTTTTTTTGCGCATCGATGCGGTTTGTATCATGAAGCGCAATTTCGGCTGATAACTGCTTTACAAAAGTACCCATTTCGTCAGCACTGCCTGCCATTCTATTAAAGATCGTTAAAAAATATGCAACTAGCTCATTATCTGAAAAATTAGGATATCGAATTTTATGGTCTATCTCGCTCCAACCTTCTTCAAATATTGTCCGAACCTGTATCTCTGAAAATATCTTTCTAATAGTAGGTTGAGTGGCGATTACATAATGTATAGAGCGATAACCAGCTGGATGTGCCTCTGCTCGACAATCATTTTTCGAATAACTAGTAACTACCGGCCCTTCATCTCCCTCTCGAATATAAGCAATCACTTCCTCGACAGGTTCCCAAATTCTTGTGATGTAATGATGGATATTTAACCAGTCGTGCTTGAAAAGGTGTAATACCCTAACACCTACAAGATCAGTAATTAGATCTGTATAGTTCGATATTGAGATGCTCTTATATTTTTCTGCGCCACTAGCGCGTTTCCTTACTATTTTTTCTAAAACATGGCTTGGCTCTTTCACTCTCCATCTTACGGAGTGTACTTCTTCACTTTTCTGAAGAATTTTCGCTATCAACTCGGCCGCTTCGTTCAGATTACCCATCTGGTCTTCGTAATCTTTTTTTATCTCAACAAGAAGGTCTAAATCTAAATCAGCCGCTAACCAGTCATCTTTTTTAATATTGTTTTCAACTAAAAATTTTTCTAACTCCAAAACAACCTCCGTTTGTTCAAAGAAAACTAACAATTTAATATAGCGCGTTTTTCTGCCGACGCATCCTCACTTTGATACTTCCGCTATTAATACCAAACTAACTATCATATTGCTACATAAAGGAAAACTGGCGATCTGGATAAAATGATAAGAACAAAAACGAGCGATTGGGTCGTTTTCCTGAATATATGGGAAAGCCCTTTAACTTGTATATCCAAACAGGGGTTACGCCTAAATAATCAAAAATATTTTAGTCAGCTATTTTACTGAATGCAGAAGGGTAGAATCAGTCGAGGGACTCCTGATCGCTCATTGACGTCAGTCAATTTTTCTAGTGCCAACTTCCGCTTTACGTACAGAGCTGTCATTAATATCCTAGAGCCTTAACGACCGCTATTGGCATGTTGATGTAATACCAAATTTTCCTGACCGAAGTACCTTAGAATTCAAGTGTAATCAACTTAACAAACCTTCCGGACATGAATCATAGAGCAACCCAATTTGACTTACAAAAGCCTGACAAGGTCGTTGGTATGTGATCGCGTTCATCGGATGTTAATGGGAGTCATGTAATGGTTAGTATTTAAATGGAAAGATAGCCTTGTTCAACTACTTCTTTCACAGTTTGATGAGCTTTGTTGATAAATTCCAAGTTTGCATTCATTCTATTTTCGATTGTTTCTAATTCAGAATTTAGGAACATTATGCCTTGCTCGTAACTATTTTTTGTTGGCTCTACCGAATGCAATGGGTGTTTCTCTCTATTTTCTAGATATGCTTTAGCCAAATGTAAAATTGGCTTAATCATAGGAACACTCGCCACCATTTCAACCAACTCCCCCATAAGGTTTAAAGGAGTTGTTGCTTCATTTAACCGCGTTTGTGCCTCAATCAACATATGCTTAGTTCTGGTCAATAGGTCGCTATTTTCAACTTCTTGTATGTGTAACTCAATAAATTGTACAAGCAAATTTTCATGCACACTTGACAGTATTTCAGATTCGTCCAGGACCTCTATCGTTATGCCAAAAAGGGCTTTGCCACGTAACAGTGCTTCTTTGGACTGGTTTTTATTGGTAACTTTTTCAATTGCTTTTTTATTGAGGTAATTTTCCAACGCCCCATTAACAGCCTCAGTGTTAGCATTTATGTCAGCAATAAAGCCTTGGTGGAATGACAACAAGATATTTTGGCGCGTTAACGATAAAAGTTGACTGATTGTTGATGCGTTACTTAATAACCGAAATGAAGTCATTTGATTAATATATCTAACTTTGTCTAATAGCTCGCGAAAAGGCCAAGCGACCGAGCCTTCTGACTCTGAATCCAATGCGCTTTTGATACTCTGTTCAAGAATCTCTGTAAAGTGCTTAGAATTCCGAGCGTATTCGTCGAATCTTGCGTTGTATCGCTTCATCCGTGCATCTTCACTTGCGAAGATTGTTTTTACTTTAATCTCACCAAAACGTGCTTCAAATTCTTCAACTGAATTAATCATAAAACTTAAATATCCATTTTGAGTTTACACCCATTCAGATTAGTTTTAATCCGTATTAAAGCAAGGAAAGCAAGACTAACTCAGTTATTACCAATGCATTGACTGCGTTGGCTGACACATATTTACCTCATGCAGTCGAGGTAACGTAAAAAATGTTATTGGGAGCATACTCAACCGAGTCGGTACATGAAGACTTGAGGTTAACAGCAACCCAAGTAAAGTTCGCTTTAAATGCTTTTATATCTGAAATATATAATTGTAAAAACTGCATATTATTGGATAAAAAAGCATCAACAAGTAAAGCTGTTTCAGATGATAGGTTGTTCCCTAAATCAACAAATATCAGTACGTTTCGTTGGAGATATCAATCACTCTGACTACAAGCCTTGACCATTCTGTCAACGATACGCTGCTCAGATGGTATGAATACCAATGCATACTTTGTCATCACGCGGTTAAAACGTTTTATATATTCACATCGGTATGGATGGTTAGGTGGAAGCCACTCATCAAGTCCTTTAGCCCCTTTTTGACGGTTTAAAGTCGCTTGATGCGGTGACAGAATCGAACGCCACGAAATTTTTCGTACGATGATAAGATGAACTCGTTTTATCGTGGCATATACCAGAAGTTGACTGTTTTACCATTGGGGATGCTTGAGCTGCAATGTCAGACTGACCACATGCGCTCAAGCTAAAAAGTACAGCTAGCGCGGAGCTGGTCAAAATAGTGTTAGTTTTCATATTGTTCTCATAAAAGCTTCATTCATCACGCTGTAGACTTACCTCTCAGCGGCAATTTGTCATTATCACAGGGCCAACTAGAAATTGGTAATTCATTTCCTGATATTCGTCGAACCTTGCTCATCTGACTACGCTTCTTTTAAACACATTGAATTTTTGATGGGGATTGACCAATATTGTTAGTAAAAAAAAATTGGTAACAGCCCTCACCGATTAGGAGCATCTCATGTACGAAGACCTTATTTTACTTGTCCCACTGGCGATACTAATTGTCGGCACCATGTTGGTTATTCGCTATCCTAGAAAATCATCACCTGGCAATGAATAAAAAGACTAAACCTTTATGCTTAATGGTTTGAGTCTCTTCTCTAACAAATGATTTTAGGGATATCACTCCACTTGGTGGTGTATTGAGGGGAAAGGAACTCTCGTCGCATAGCGAACTTTTGCTCGAAGCCTTTGGCGGCCATTTGAACTGTGGAACGTCCGTATTTAGCGTTAATATTATCCATACAAGACATGAGCTTAGCGTTGTCATTTGGTGGGCTGAATAAGTCGTATTGAAACAGCCCCTCATCGTGCAAGTCCAATAGCCCCACACCGCATTTGTAATAACGAACACCTGATTGATAAAGCTGCATCATGGCGCTTTCAATCACTTTAACGATGTTGCGAGTGTCGTTAGTCGGCACAGTGAAGCGATGAAAGTGTGAGCGGCGAAAATACCCTTCTGTATCATGGGGAGAACTCGTCGCAAATAGCGTCATGCTTGCGGTCAGACTCTTTTGCTTGCGCAGCTTTATCGCGACCGTCTCAGCATGGCTAGCTAACGCACTGCGTAGCTCGTTGAATTCTGTAATCCGATTACCAAAGCTTCTCGTGCTGTATATCTCTTTTTTAGCAGCACGCACACTATCCCAAGTATGACGTACCTCACCGTTTAACTCTCGCACCGTATTTTCGACAATTATTGAAAACTCCTTGCGAATTTGCGACGGGTCTCGATTAGCTAGCTGCCATGCGGTATCAATTCCTAATGCGTTTAGTCGCAAACCTAATCGTTTACCAATGCCCCACACTTCCGTTACCTCCATTTTTGATAACACGTATTTACGGGTTGCTTGAGTGTCGAGTACCGCCACGCCTTTAAAGCCTTCTACTTTTTTAGCTGCATGGTTCGCCACCTTGGCTAATGTGGGCGTTGGGCCGATACCCACGCAAATGGGCAGCCTAACCTCGCGCCAAACGGTTTTTCTAATTCGACTGGCGAGCGTTGCCCAGCCCTCTTGAGGCGGCGCTGCTTCTTTTCCGTAGTACAAAAAACACTCATCGATAGAGTACACATTGATATCAGGGGCGAAACGTGCGCAGGTATCCATCATCCGCTGACTTAAATCAGCATAGAGTTCGTAGTTGCTAGAGCGAATAACGACTCCTGCTGCCTCAAGCTCTTTCTTGACCTGAAAGTACGGCACGAACTTCTTACCCACACCTAAGCGCTTAGCAATGCCACAAGCCGCACAGATACAGCCGTCGTTGTTTGTCAGTACCACCACAGGCTTATTGCGAATTCTGGGGTCAAAGACCTTCTCGCAACTGGCATACATGCTGTTGGCATCACACAAGGCGAACATCAGAGTTGCTTCTTAAAGGGTCGATGTAAGCGAATAGAGCGCGTCACCACCCCCTCTATCTGAAAGTCGTCACCTTCTTGCAAAAAATATGGTGGAAATCGCTTACTGGAAGACAGTAAACAGCGCTGCACTTTATCGATTTTCTTGCACACGAATACACCGTTGAGGTTAGCCACCACCACGTCTTGGTCTTTAATTTCCTGAGCGCGGTCTACAATCAACAAGTCACCTGAAAAAATACCATCACCTTTCATCGACTCGCCCTGGGCAACACCAATGTAGGTTGCTGAGGGGTGGTCAATCAGTAGCTGGTCTAAATCTAGGCTAAGTTGTGTGTATTCTGCCGCAGGTGACTCGAAACCAACGATACCCGCAGACGCTTTAATAGGAATAAATTTCAACATATACTGTTATTATATACAGTATCAATCTATTTAAAATTAACCTCGTTATACTTTTTTAGGTGAAATATGTGTGGAAGACTAAACGTAACGGATGATGAGTTTGTAAGAGGGCTGTGCATCTCATTAGGTATTAACTTAAATCTTACGCCTATCATCCCCAATCGATTTGTAAGGGCAGCGAGTGAAGTGCAAATCATTAGAGAGGTTGAAGGAAGACGAGTGATGCAAAAAGCCGTTTGGTGGTTATTGCTCGAATCCACTACAGCAGGCCTTAAACCGCCTAAGTACACCAGTTTTAATTCACGATACGATAAGCTCAATGTACCTCGTTAGGCGGGCTATCGTCCTTTTAGAACGTCCCGTTGCATTTTTCCAGCAAGAGGGTTTGGTGAAACAGAATTTGAACAACATGGAAGAAAGAAGATACCCAAGCACTATCACGACTTAGTCGCAGTCAATGGGGCAATTGCCTTTGGTGGATTGTGCAAAGAATACGTGAATAAGGAAACGGGGGAAGTCACCATCGGTTGCTCTGTTATTACCTTACCGCCCCACCTTAAATTTGCAGATATACACACTAAAGCCAGCCCGTTAATGCTGCCTCAAGACGCTACAGTAGATAGTTGGCTCGACTCAGATAATCAGAATGTCGATAGCTTTACACATTTGTTGGCTGCAGCGATAAGAAACGACTTAGAGGCAATAGAAATAGATAAACCCAGCCAACATCACCCCATTTCAAGGCCCTTTCGTATAGCGAAAGATTGAGTTTTAGATTTAACATTATATGAAGTGGCGTGAATAGTAAGGGTTGGATCCTTTTCATTACCCAGTAACTTTTGTGTAAATAAAGCTTCATTAAATCTGACAATCTCCAATGAACGGACATCTTTAACGTCGCCTCATTTGACTCACATTGCCGTTGATTTAAAGTTTAGACGAGCCGTTTGTCATGTAATGGATTTAGACATTTTTTTCTGAGTCATATGTTTGCGATAGGACACGTGCGCTGTACCCACTACAGCACCCACAAACAGTAAAGAAATTCTACAAATCACATACAACGTTATCACTCCAATAAAGCCTCTTGTTTTAAGTGCTCAGTGTCTATGATTAACTTTACTGACTTATCATCGACCTTTCCGTCACTGCCGTTTAGCAAATATAGCGTATTCAGCGCTTTTTACACCTCAGAACCATTCCTTCCGGCACTCACAAGCGCTTTTATCACGCTGAGGCAACAATTGAAGGTCTTGAAAATTACTCGTCTGCCTTGCTACATTACATCAGTATACAGGCCGGTTCGAGCGAAAAGCGGTCATTCAGCATAGTTCGTTTGACGGTCTGCTGAAGACAAGGAGCGGTCGTTCACTCAAATCAATAAAGGTGAAAACTGTAATGCTGCATCAATCCTCTAAAAATATTTTCCTGTTTGAAATATGAGAAGAGTGTAGTGTTCTCGTAATATTGACCACAGTTTTAAAGTAAAGCCAGAATCTTTTCTCTGACTCGTTTGGGCTTAAGCCAGCATTGTACTTATGTGGCCGAATCTGGCTCTAATAGCCAACAATATAATCCGTTATATGACTCTCCGCGTCGGTAAAACTCCTGCAACCTGTACTGGGTATCCACCCCGTTTATAAACTTCTAAAAAACCGCTCCTTTGGACTGTTGTCCCAACAATTTCCTCGGTGACTCATGCTTTGAGTCAGTTGGTAACGCCAAATTAATTGTCTAAACATCCTGCTCGTATAATGGCTACCTTGGTGACTATGAAACATGACGTTTTTACGCTTTCCTATGCGATCATAGGCCAGGGTTAAAGCTTGCATGGTCAATGTACTATCAGGGGATATCTAAATCGCTCAGCCCACGGGTTTTCTAGAAAATAAATCCATCACAACGGCTGAATAAGCCCAGCGATTGCCAGTCCAAATATAGGTCAGGTCGCCACACCACACTTGATTAGGCTCGGTGGTGGCAAATTGTCTATTCAGTAACTTGGGTATCTCTACATGCTCATTTGTCGTCTTTTTGTAAGCATGTTGCGGAATTTGGCAACTCAAGTTGTTTCATGAGTCGCGCTGCGTCACAACCTCGGCAATGATTCTGGCTCCCGCAGAGCCGTTACTCTCATTGTGTATCTGCTTGATATCGCTGAGTAAACGAACACACTCAGAGCAAACTTCATTACTTCTGGCTAGCCAGTATTTATAGGTACTGCGATGTACGTCAAATACCTTACACAACAAGGTAACAGTATAACGCTTAGGCTGGCTCTGATGGAGTTTCTCGACTAACGAAAGCTGTTCAGAGAGTCGGACATCAACAGATCCGTAGCCTTTTTTTAAAATCCCTTTCTCCAGCTCTATCCGTTCAATGCGCTTTTTCAATTCCTGTATTTCAAGCTGTTCCGGCATCATCGACATGGCTTTAGGGGACTTGCCTAACCCACTTACTGATAGTCGATTTACCAACACCCAACGCCTCGGCCGTTTCTTCTTGGGTGTAATTTTAATCAACCACTAACTGAGCCGTTTCTAGTCTAAATTCAGGACTGAATGACTTACGTGTTCTCTTCTTAATCTTGGCACCTAAAGCTGCTATGAAATCAATAATAACCGCATTAGGTGGCCAAATTAACTATGCCACTACACCCTGAGTAATTTAAATATAGGGTTAAACCTTATAGTGGTATCTTTCATAGAACATTGTGATTTATATCGTTTTCAAATATGTATAAAGTCCATGTTAAATTACGTCCAATTATCTCTACTCGTAGATAAATGATTGTGCGCCCAGAAATTGATTAACTTAAGACGGAGTTTTATTTATGCAAAAAAGAGGGATTGTTATTGGCGACTCATTCGAGACGATGGTAAGGGGATTAAAGGGATGCAACTCATTGGTACGATTGTCTGAATTTGAATTGAGAAAGTTCTTACTTTATTGGGATAAACTAGATTTTCCACTTACGGGCCTCACTATGCATGATCATCCCATCCAATTAAGTTTACAATATTTGGAATCTGTAGGTGTTTTGCAACGAACAAGAATTGATCATACTTTCGGCTCCGCTGGCCCTGGGGAGATATGTTCCTTAGCTGAGATTATGACATATAACTCTATTGAACAAACCTTTGATATGCATGAAAAAAATGAGCCGGGGGTTTGGACTATGCTTGAACCCAATAACAACCCGAAGCTTGATTTAAGGCATCATTTACCTTCCGTTGAACTCGAACTATTCAATATGATTCCAGTGCCTCATAATGGCATACCTTTAAACGATATTTTAGAATTTAAAGAGAAGCATAGTGATGAACTATTCGCATTTAGGGCGCATTTCAATGACGTTTACCTTAAAATTGCCTCTTCTGGTGACATTGTTAGGGCCAAAAATGCAGAGATAGTTAGACTTGAGAACGCATTAAGGGATCTCGACAAGTCAATGAGCGGGCTAGGAATTAGAAAGACTATTACTTCATTTCGTAGTTTAATTGCTCTCGATTTTGGCAGTATCGCAAGCTTTACATTGGGGGGAATTGGTGCGTCTAGTGCTTTAGGCGTCAGCCCACTGATAGCTGGGTGCGCAAGTGCTGGAATAGCAATGACTATGAGATCAAAATCAGCTAGCTCGTATCGGAAACATAACCAGCCATATCAATATCTTAAATCTATTAGAACAGAATTGAGATGAATTAGTCCTAACTCAATCTCAAGTTTTTTAATTGGATTTAGATCAAGCTTGATAGTCGACTATGAGAGCGCTCGAGAGACTGTCGATGACATTCACAACTATTGCTGGTTTAAATGAGATAGCGGACATACGTGGTTCAAATTTGTATGAGAAGTTTGTGCCAATTGCAGTCGTTGGGGACATTCAGATTTTAATTGGACTGTCACCCTAAAGCGGACATTGACGCGTAAAGCAGCCGTGTATTTATGCGTCCGTTGAATTTACTTATTATAGCGCACTACCATATGAAGTTGACTTAAGAAGAGTGTGAACATCTGATTTTGATTTTGGTTCTTTTACTATACTACCTAGTTTTAAGTGCTTAATAGTAACTTCAATTGCTTCATGCCTTCCCCTTTTTGCCCCCCATAAACCCGGTTTCTCGAGTGCCGAATGAGAATACTTATCCATTAATAATTGTTCAAATGATTTAAAAAATGCAACGTTTGAGATGCAAAGAAGTTTAACTAATTCAAGATCTTTTAGCTCAGATATCGTTCCATGAGCTAATCTATTTCTGTAAACAGAAGAAAAGGTTAAAACCAAATCTTTGCAAATAAAAAACTCTAGATATTCTTTTTTTAAGTCAGCTAGAACATCAACTTGTTTTCTGTTGGTCGTATCTAAAAGCATCAGGACTTTGTCTATTAAACTAGACGTATTTATATATGTACTTTCGACTATTTTAACACTACTTTCGTACTGTACACCTTTCAATCTAAGCGCGATTAGCAAAATTCTTTTTACATAGGCCTCTAAGTGGGTATGTGTTTTAAAAAAATACTGGCTAGTATAATCAGAGATTTTTGCATTGAATATCCGACCAATTTTAGTTGGGCCTATCATTTACTTTTTATCTCCAATTTGAAAGGATACGTTTGACATATGGGGATTCTAGGAGCGCTTTTTCAGCGAGTAAAATTCCCGCCATGATCTTTTTGTAGGTTCTCATATTACGGAATTCCAATTTTCCAAAGTTGTTCATTGGACAGAAGTTCCTTTGAACCTTTTGTACTATATGTAACGCCTACAAAAAAATGTTTTGAGACGAGTAGTCCATTAGATGAAAGTTCAAATATTACTAAGGCTGAATCAGAAAATTGATCTTGCCAAATGTTCTGATTGTAGCTATTACCGCCAACCAGAACAGTACTTTCATTTGGCAAAGAATAATCTGATGGGTTTTCCAGATACGTTTGTCTCAGTGTTTCCAAATATTGTGGTATTTCCATATTCACTCTTGGCACCTAACGCCTAAATCAGGTGCGCCGCAGTCCTCACCTAGATTACGCCCAGCATGGACATGAACTAATGAGGTGAAAGTCCTCTGTAGGAAGATCACCGTTTACTTAACTCACTGTTATTAAACGTTAACTACTAGCGAATGGCAAGGCCCAAACCGCGAGGTTTGGTCTGGAGGAAGCCGGACGCAAATCTGCGAGCTGATGCAGCAGTGCAGAGACAGTTCATGCCCTTATCTGGGTGGGAACGGCCCTCCGGAGATCTGCTTAACAAGCGATCGGTAATTAACCAATAAGAATTTGGTATATAAGTGTCTTGGCTTTTGAATGTCATAGACTCAAACGAGCAGAGGAGATAAAAACCTACAGCGTCAACAGGAGTAACGTTGTTGATGATTAAGCAGAAATCAGCAGGTGGCATAGTAGCCAAACACCCATCGTAAGGGTTTAGGCCACATCGAAATGGGCAACAAGCAGTGAAACAGGTACAAGGGATCATTAAATCAGGACGCCGTTTTAGCGTTGATGTCGATCTGTCTAAGTTCTTTGACCGCGGTGAGCACGATTTACTAATGACCTACCTTGGCTATAAAGTGAAGGATAAGCGTCTGCTTAAATTGATTAAACGATACTTGCGAGCTGGGGCTATCGAAAACGAGCTCTATAGTAAAAGTCGAGAAGGTGTTCCACAAGGCGAGCCATTATCGACGCTACTGGCAAACATCATGCTTGATCCTTTGGACAAAGAGCTTGAGAAGCGAGGTCACAAGTTTGCTCGTTAAGCGGATGACTTTACCTTATTGGTCAACAGTCCCCGTGCGGGTAAACGTGTCCTTGGTAGTATCAGCAGATATCTGAGTCACAGCTTGAAATTGGTCGTTAACACGACCAAAAGTCACGTAGTTAAAACTAGTGAAAGCAAATTTCTTGGATTCACCTTCAAGGGAGGTCGCATTAAATGGCACCCGGAGACGTTGAAGGCATTTAAGCAGCAGTTGCCTGTGGCATCATCAGCAAAGGACCATGGCGCAGTGCGAAATCCCCTGGGATTAATCAGGCTTTGTCACTTGATTACTTAAAATCCGAAGGGCTTTATTCGTTATGTGATGGTTGGGTTGCGCTTCACTATCCTAAGTGAAACGCCCTGTGCGGAGCCGCATGCAGAGTGTTGTGGGGGCTGGAGGTTAGAAACCTCCGGCTACCCAATTAGATTTTCTCTCGTACAAGCTCGAAATCTTTATCAGATAACTTGAACTGAAATAGTTCAAAGTCTTGATGTTTAAGACCCCAATGATGGATTTTTTCAATGCTATTCTGGATAAATTCATCCTCACATTTAGCGCCGAATAATATGCTTTTTACAGCATGAAATGGTATTTTGAATAGATGAATATTTTCATTTACTACTTCAGTAGAATACTCAAGAGGTAATATCATTCGATATTCTTCTTCGTACTCCCAGTCATTTCCTTTAGTTAGAAAGACCTCTGACATAGACTTTTGCCAAAACGATATTGTTTTTCTCTGCTTGGTATAGGTAACCTTTAAAGGTCTACCTGCATAGTCGAGCACTCCGCCAGTTTTTTCGTTGGGAATTGCTTGATTGAAAAATTCGTGTGATGTGTCAAACTCTATGACATAACCTTTATGACTATTCCCATAGTGCGACCACATCAAGAGATTATCTTCTGTTTCGGATAAGCAAAGAATTCCATTAGATTGATCAATTATGTCTCTATATTGCCCATTTGCGACACTTAGACCCATTGTATCAAATTCATTTACTACTTTATTCACGTATTTATTTTTGCTACTTAGAAGAAGCCTTATCGCAAACGTCTTTACTGATATTGGGATTAAATTCTTATACCACGGTTCAGTTTGGCGCTTTTCTTTTTCCCAAACTTCGATATTGTCAAGTACATACTGTTTAGTATTTGTGCCCATAAAGTCGACATAACGAGGTAGAAGTTCGAATGGGTCATTAAAGTGTCCTGGTTGAGTAAACCTTAACATCCCATTTTCGAAGAATTGTGGCAACTCATTCGAAATATATTTGTACATTCATACTTTCCAAAAAAATCTAATGCTTAATATATGGGAATTTTAGGAGCACTTTTTCAGCGAGTAAAAAGTCCCACCATGATGTTTTTGTATGGATAATCTTGTTATATTTCACTTACTCAAACCATAAACCACTAGGCTGTTTTCACCAATAGGCTTGTAAAAGTAAGTGCTTTCGCTACCTGTGGAGGTTAGAAACTGCACCATTTCTGGAATCTTAGAGTAATCGATGTTATCCGAGTGGCTATCATAAAAGCAACCTGAAAACTCTTGAGTGAATTTTCTGCTCCCATATAAGGAGAGAGACACTAAGGTGTGACCTTGAAATATTTCGGGGCAAAAAATAGGTAACTCATGGTCGATACCAACAAGCATGTCTAAGCACGGCTTTTGTCTGTCAGATACCATAATTAGCTTTTGTGGTTTTTTGCTAATTTGCCAGAGATTTAATGTCCCCCTAACTATCGCTATTACTAAGAGAATTATTGTCGTCATCCTTACAATCCCTATGAAATATAACGCTGCGCTCTGCGGAGATTCATGAGCACCAGCAAGTAAATTTTCCGTAGCAGCGCCTTATTATAACAATTAGCTCTCTATCACTAAATTGAAGTTTGCATCGAAAGCAAGCCTCAAAAAAGAATCCCCACAAAGGCTTTCTATAAATGCGTTAGCAACGTCACCTTTAATAATAGAGTTTACGGGAAGTCCGGCTGTAACAGTTCCGCAGCCAGGAATAAGATACTCTTTGCCATTAGTTGTAATAATGTTGGTATTAGCATTTCTAGATCTTAAGTTCTTTCGTTGTTCAGGTGTAAGCGGTGTACTTCCATCTCCAACATAATACTGCTCTAGTAGATCAGGATAATGTTCTTCAATCTTTTCGATGATCCCAACATCAACCCAAGGCTCATAGGTGCCTGTGCTATCCCTATGAGGCTGAACATCTATAAATATGAACTGTTCATCTGTAACTAATGCAAACAGCAAATCCTTGCTTCTGGTGACAAACGAGCCATCCCCATCCAATGGAGGAATATGAAAATGGTAGATAGACCACTCATTTAACATTGGGTCGTTTTTTTTTTCTTGATCAATATCGAATATATATCTACTGAGGTGAGGGACTAAGGACTCTCCACTTGCAATTTTTAGCTCTAGGTTTTGGATTCCAGCTGAGTTTCCTTTGTCATCGAATCCCTGATATTTAAATACTTGTCTTGGCTTTTTTTTGAATAGTCGATGAACAACTGAGTAGAATAAATTAGATAGAAGGGACAGCTCATAGTCATTACTATTCTTAGAATAATTATCTCTTCTATCCATTTTCTTAAGTTGCTCATCAGTGAACTGCTTATTACATCCGAAAACTTTTAACTCGTTTCTCATCAGCAATTCATACTGTTTTTTTAGATCCATCTCAAAGTCCGATCAAAGTTATAACGCCCGCGTCTAATGAATCCCCTCACAATATTAAGCGGAAACAATAATATAGACACGCATGGTGCTATTAAATGTCTTTTATCGAGAAAGAAGATTTCGCCAAAAATCAACCAGATAACAACACCATGCGTGATATTCATATCTTACACGATTTGCTTAAAAATTTATGCCCCAATCTACATGCAACACGTCGTTCTAAATTCCCTTGCGCATCGTTCCAATAACCCCTGCCATGTCTCAAAAAAATAACTGCTTTTCTACCCATTAATTCATCGGCGGAGTTCACTAGCGGTTGTTGTTCATCAATAGCGGCGCTTAAAGGAAGAAATCAGAAAGAGTACTAACGAGCATTCATTCTGAGTGATGAGGCAAAGTTATTCAGTAATACGGGCCAGGCCAATATGCGATACGCTGACATAGCGTATTCCGAATAAAACGCTATTCTCGTAGGCCTAAATCAACTTGGAACGCACCACGACAACCACTTGGTAAGAATATAGGGACGAAAAAAATATGATAGGTAATCGGAGCATTCACCAAATATAATTATCTTGGTTCAAAGCGCCTCATTAAGAGCCTTTTGAGTTTAAACGTTCTTTTCGTAAAAAGGAGATAACCAATGTAGCTCCACAATAGCAGAGCAGAAAAGATGATTGATAGGGCTATCAAATTCTCAGCGGTTGGCTTCAGGGCTTTTTCAACCCTTTCGAAAAACGACCACTCTATCTTAAACCTATCGATCCATTTACTGCCAGAAACAGGAAAGATTACGCCTAATTCAGGAAACACAATACCAAATGAAAGTCCTACACGTGTAGAACTATTATAGTATAAAATGTCGCTAGGGGGCTCTCCTTTTACTAGAAACGTAATCACATCAGTCTGTTGTTCAGGCCACATGAAAACCATTTTATCTCTAGTCTCCATTTCAACCGGAAAATGGTTAATTTCAATCTCATTCACGAGGATTCTTGACCACTGTGCATTTGTAGTTGTAAACACTACTACTAATTGGGGAAATGAAGAGGGTTGACATCTAATATCTTTTCCGCACATGTAGAAAAAACGTTTTTTAATATATTCCCATTTAAAGTCATTAGCATTAATCTTAATAGTGTATTTTTTTAACCTCGGTAATATTTCCTCTTGTTCAAGACTTATTGAACTTGTGCTGTACTCAAAAGGTTTCTCACCTAGCACATAACGTATAGTAGGCTGATAATATAATCTAAGATTACTAGCCAAAGTGTGATTATACCAATTAGGCATAAAGTCATTTAGTTTTCGAGTGTAAGGTAGTTCTTGTACTACCTCACCCCACAAATTGGTTCGCTCAGCCTTAATCAAATTAAAATCCTCCTCCATTATTGTTATAAGTTCTTCTAAGCTCCTTTTTTTGTCATATTTATTCTTCAGTCCCTTATATATTTTTCTATAGTCCTTAGAGCTTTGATATTTCGGTGAGATTACTTCTGTTATTCGAGTAGGTGACCGTGATAATTCCGCAAACCTTAAGTAGTGATCAATTTCTAGAAAACTTGGTACTAAATTTTTGATAATTTTTTCTTCATACGAGTCAAATGGTAGAAGGCTTTTCCTGCGAGAAACCGCATCTAAGCCAGTAAACGAGACTTTCCATGTTTTTTTAGCTTTTTTGACTAGATTAGGTTTTTTAAGATCGTTTTCGAGCGACCTAAATGGACGTGTCTGGGGAGGAGTTAAATAGTAACTTTCAAGATTAGCATGAGGATAAAGAGCGTAACTGACGGTGATCACGTGATAAATTAGAAATAGTATCAGTGAAGATAAAAATATAAAAAGCAACCCTTTTATTATTAAAAACACCATTTGAAAAATTCCTTTTTATCAACTTTATGGGGGGATTACATAGTGACGCTAATATAAGCTTAGTATGGTTCTGCACTTATTTCTAATCCGCCCAAAGCTGCCCCTTGTCTCGAAGGGCTTGAAGGTTGCCGCGTCTCAAAGAGTTCATTTTTTATCTAGGAATAGGTTGTGCACTATATTACCACCTAGCCTATTACTTATTTTTAGATCTATCCCTAGATGAATATGAAAATACATATTCACAGGCAAGTTAATTGCCTACGAAGCTAGGGGAAGATCAGTTAAGTAGTCATTAGATCATAGTATCGTGCCTGCATATATATTAAGTATATAAAACACCCGCCTACTACTATAATTCTAAGAAAAAGGGCTGCAAAGCAGCCCTAGAGTAAATCGATCTGATCAGTCCATTCATTAATCGCTTCATCAGAAAAATAACGAGTCTTCGTTACCCCGAACACATTTTCAAACTCAGTATCACTAACTTTATCTGAGTTGATAAAATCAACAATCTCAAGCTCAAAGATTATGAAAAGTAAACACCTTTCATGAGGCTCGAAATACTTCTTCCTGAACTCTTCAGGGAGTTGCTGATAGAGCGCGCTTGAGAGTACAAACCCATTCGTGACAAATTTTTCGTCTTTATGCTCATAGATATAATCGAGTGTTTCTTGATTGAAGTACCAGCACACACGAAATTTATCATGCCATTCTGTTCTTGTTGCTCTCTTAAATTGATGAATAAAAGTGATTTGCAGATCACGCTGACTTGTCTTTTGTCTCATAGTTAAGTCCTGTTTAGTAAACCTCAGGAATAACTAGTTTCAAGCCTAGAGAAATTTATCACTTCAAGTCAGTTAACAACTCAATATTGACAGAGAGAAACAATGTCGTTCTGTTCAACAAAAATACGTAACTAAAAGCCAAGCAACAAGAACTGTATATTGTGACAATTATGGGACGATTATGGGACGCGAGTTTAGAGGAGCATTCAATGAACGGGGTGGATCATTGATAAAATAAGGAATAGATTGGTCGGTGTGAGAGGATTTGAACCTCCGACCCCTGACACCCCATGACAGTGCGCTACCAAGCTGCGCTACACACCGACCGAAGACGCGCATAATACGGAAATCTGGCGTTTTTGCAATGAGAAATATGCTTTACCTTGTTCGTTCGCTTATTTGTTGTTCAAACTGCAGCTTATTCGATCGGTTTGACCGTTTTTCTGTCACGTTCTTCACTCTTTTTTATCCGTCACTTTCATTTGCCATTGTGCATATTCTGGCGTTCTACCAGCTCGAACGTCTCTGGCGCCTGACGTTGCGCGCAGTGTGTCTCGATTAATCACTTGCCCAAGCCTTAGCACCCTACCCGTCTTCGTATCGCACATAATAAAACTGATTTCCAACGATACTGTATTCACTCAACAGTGTGCGGCTTTAAGGTCAATCAAAGTGAATGAATACCAATGTCGCTCCGGTCTGATGTGACACTACCCGACAAAGTAACGAACAAACCCCAACGTGTGGGGTTATGTTTTTGTGCTGCGCTTACTCATTCACTCATTGGCAGTAAAGACGCACTAGCCATGCTTTGCGAATCATGCTTTACGAACCATGGCATAGCGAATGAGTGCGCCGCTAGTAAGGGCATCCTTAGCGAGAGCCCATACTAGTCGATAAGATTAAAGCTCGTTACTCGGCGTGAACTCAATGCTTGGCCATTGTTCGTTGGCTTCACCCAAATGCTTAGGAATGTCTTCTTTCCACGCTTTGTACACGTCAGGGTTTTTGTTTACATACAAGGTGCCATCAACGATTTCAAAAGCTTTGCCGTCGATGTCGAATTTTTTACCGAAGGTAGCACCAAAGGCACAGAAACCGCCATATGCAGGAGCATATTTATCTGGGTTGCCATTAAATGCATCTCGGTTCGCAGCACTGCTAAAACGATAAATGGCATCATTATGCACAGCAGTATATTCCGCTTTACCTAGCACAGGTTTGTTTTGCGTAAAGTAAGCAACGGCGTCATGACCGGCTAAAATAACGTCGTTGCTATCGGTTTGGGTATCAACGCCGGCGAAACTGAAGCTTGATACCGTAATGGCAACAGCAGTAAAGAGTGATTTAAGGGTAAATAGTTTTTTCATTTTTATGTCCTCGGTTTAGATGTTCAAAAATTGAAGCAGTCAACGAGGAATAGTGTAAACAGTGGTGAGTATTGCCACTATGTCTATAAAACCAGAGGTTATGTCACAACGTCTATGGATGTATTAAATCAGTTATTCGCGACCTTTAAAGTCTCTGCAAACGTCTTCCACAACGGGCAATACTGTGGCAGTTGGGCCATCAATACCTCGGGCACACATTACATGAACTTTCATGTTGTCAGCCACGGCACGTGTTTTTTGACCTTGCCTAGCGTTAAACGTGAGAGTGAACATGTAGGTGATAAACACAGCGAATGCGACCAAAAGCAAAACACCGTTATCGAATTGGTACAGGGCGATGTCGTGTTGTTCCCCCGCGATAGCGAGCACGTCATCAGTGGCGATTTAGGATCGTCGGCAGTGGTCAATACCGCGGCTTCTCAGAACTATGCAAGTGGCATCCATCCCAGTGCTACCGGGTTAGTCTGTGGTTATTTCAGCCATCACCATCCGCTTGTCGCTAGTGTTACAAACCATTTACCCAGCGTTATCATCATAAAACACCAAACAGTCAGCACCAGTGCGTCGGGGTTAAACTACTTACTTGATGCCCTGCTAGATGAATCAAAGCAGCCTACTAAAGGCTCAGCTCTAATTATGGGGCGCATAGCCGAGGCGATTCTAGCCATCATTTTTCGGGAACATTTGCCAGCGGACAATGGCGTGCTTGCGGCCACGGCTCACCCAAAACTGGGAGCCGCTATGGCAGCTATTCACAGGGAGCCTGACAAAAAATGGACCGTGGAAATGCTCGCCCAGCAGTGCTTTATGTCGCGAGCGGGTTTTAACGAATTATTCAAGTCTGTGCTGCACCAATCCCCGATGGAATATGTTACGCAGTGGCGTTTAGGCCTAGCCTACAGGATGTTAGCCGATGAAAACGTGACGACCTTGCATGCGGCGCTTGCTAGTGGCTACGAAAATGAGTCGTCATTTTCAAAAGCGTTCAAGCGGGTACTTGGTGTTAGCCCCGGTGCGGTACGGGCTTTAAGTGAACAGCAGTAGCATAAAATGGAAGCAAAACGGTTGGCGTGTCATTCCCAACCGTTTTAATAGGCGCGTGCAATTTAATAGGCACATGCAATGTTAAATAACAAAGCCTTTACTGAGTGCTTGTTTTGTCATCGCCACTAATGCGGCTGGCAATAGCGCCTTCTTGGTTTTTGTATTTGGCATCAACACGCGCGTTATAGGGCTTTTCTGCAAAATCTGACATCACTTCAAAGCTCAGCGCACCTATTTTCATGCCTGGCTTTAAGGCCAAGGGCAATTTACCGCTGTTGAAAAACTCTAGCACTATGTTGCCTGACCAACCGGGATCAATGCGATGCGCCGTAACATGCACCATCAGCCCCAACCGCGCCAGTGACGAGCGACCATCTAACCAACCAACAATATTGCCGGGCAAGGTCACTGACTCTAGTGTCACTGCGAGCGCTAACTCACCTGGGTGTAAATAGAATGACTTGTCCTGCCCAACGCTGATTTCATCACTCATCACAGTGTTTAGTGCTTCTTGAACCTGCGCCTTAGGGCCGCTTAAATCAATGTATGGCGCTTGGTGCTCAGTGAACACACGAAATTTGTTGCCTAATCGAATGTCGACGGTTACGCCACTGATCTCAGCATAATCAGGCTCAGGGGTAATCGATATCTTGCCTTCTTGAAGATGGGTCAGAATGTCTTTGTCGCACAAACGCATAATGTTTAACTCAGTAAATAGGTTTTGGGTATTTGGCCAATCATAAAAGATGACAGCCGCTTAGCCGCGCAATTATGCGTAGCTAAGAGGCTATGTTCAACGTTTTTAAATATTTTGTATGCGCAAGTCCATCAAACCATTCATATAAAGCTGTTTTGAAACAGCTGCTGCACATTTTAGGTAGGTGTGGCTTAGGGGGTCGTTTGGCTCTGCCACCAACAAAGGCGTACCTTCATCGGTATGTTGACGAATTTTAATGTTTAATGGTAATTGACCGAGTAAAGGCACCTTATTACGCTTGGCCAATTCCACTCCGCCGTCTTGAGCAAAGATATGCTCTTGATGACCGCACTTGGGGCAAATGTACAAGCTCATGTTTTCAATTAAGCCCAGCACCGGCACATCGACCTTATTAAACATCGCAATGCCTTTACTGGCATCTGCTATCGCTAAATCTTGTGGGGTGGTCACGATCACCGCAGCACTGACTGGCATTTGTTGAGCGAGCGTTAATTGAATGTCCCCCGTGCCCGGCGGCATATCAACAATTAAGTAATCTAACGCTGACCAGTCGGTTTCACGCAATAATTGTTGAAGGGCTTTACTGGCCATCGGCCCTCGCCACACTGTCGCGTTCTCAGCTGGCACAAAATAACCAATAGAGCTTGCAACCAAGCCGTGGGCCGCAAAGGGTATTATGGTTTTATCATCTCGAGAGGCAGGCGTTGAATCGGTATTTCCCAACATGATTGGGATTGAAGGGCCATAAATGTCAGCATCTAATAACCCCACTTTTGCCCCTTGTGCCATCAATGCATAGGCGATGTTCACACTGGTGGTCGACTTACCCACCCCGCCTTTACCTGAAGCAACGGCAATAATGTTTTTAATGTTAGGGACTTTAGCTACTTTCGTGGGCGATGCTTGAATGTCTGTTTCGATGACTATGTTCTTTATAGGTAGCTTTTGCTCGTCCGCTACTTTTTTAATACGCGCTACTAGCACATCATGAAGTGCTGCGGCAGCAAAAGGTAAAGTGATGAGAACATCTTCACCGGAGACCGTCACCCATGTACCGACGTGCTTATCAGTGAGTTCGAATTGCGCCGCGAGTTGCTTTGAAACCAATGACTGACGTTTTTGCTCTGGTGTTGACCGGCTAAATAACATGACACTCCTACTTAATAACGATGATTTTGGCCCTAGGTAGCTATTAGCTAATGCAATGGCGGCTTATTTTCGATACCATTTGCGGCCTTTTTAATTAAACGAAGAAACCGAAATAAACATGTCGTCACAACCACGTAAAATTCTTGTTACCAGCGCCCTTCCCTATGCAAATGGCTCCATTCACTTGGGTCACCTTTTAGAGCATATCCAAACGGATATCTGGACGCGTTTTCAACGAATGTGTGGCCACGAAATATACAGTGTATGTGCCGACGATGCACATGGTACGCCCGTTATGCTCAAAGCCCAAGAGCTAGGTATTACGCCAGAGGAAATGGTGGCGCGTACCCGTGAAGAGCATCATCAAGATTTGCTCGACTTCTTCGTAGAATATGACAACTACCACGTTACCCACAGTGACGAAAACAAAGAGCTGTCTGAACTGATTTACAACCGCTTAAACGATGCGGGATATATTTCAAAGCGCACTATCAGCCAGTTGTTTGACCCTGAAAAGAACATGTTTTTGCCGGATCGCTTTGTAAAAGGCACTTGCCCTAGCTGTGGTGCTGAAGATCAAAACGGCGATAGCTGTGATAACTGCGGTGCGACTTACGACCCCACAGAAATGAAGAACCCACGCTCAGTGGTTTCAGGCGCGACGCCGGTTTTAAAAGACTCAGAGCATTTCTTCTTCGACTTACCGCAATTTTCAGACATGCTGCAAAACTGGCTGAAAAGCGATGCCTTGCAAAGCGAAATCAGCAACAAGCTTGAAGAATGGTTTGAAAAAGGCCTACAACAGTGGGATATCAGTCGCGACGCACCTTACTTCGGGTTTGAAATTCCCGGTGCACCCAACAAATTCTTTTATGTATGGGTTGATGCACCCGTCGGTTACATGGCGAGCTTTAAAAACTTGTGTGACCGCAGCGGCATTAACTTCGATGAATACTGGGGCGCTGACTCTGACGCTGAGCTATACCATTTTATCGGTAAAGACATTACCTATTTTCACTGTCTATTCTGGCCAGCCATGCTTGAAGGCGCCGGTTTCAGAAAGCCTACGGGCGTTAACGTGCACGGTTTTGTCACCGTTAACGGTGCCAAAATGTCTAAGTCTAAAGGTACTTTTATTAAGGGCCGGACTTATTTAGAACATTTAAACCCCGAGTATCTGCGTTATTACTTCGCCTCTAAACTGGGCGCGAACGTGACAGATATCGACCTTAACTTTGAAGATTTCGCACAGAAAGTCAATTCAGACTTAGTAGGAAAAGTCGTTAACATCGCCAGTCGTTGTGCCAGCTTTATCACCAAGCGTTTCGACGGCAAGCTGTCAGACAACGTGCTTGAGCCTGCGTTAGTAGCTGAATTTCAACATGCACAAGCGAGCATCGCCCAAGCATTTGAAGAGCGCCAATATCACAAAGCCATTCGCGAAATTATGGCACTAGCGGACAAAGCTAATCAGTTCATTGATGCCAACGCCCCTTGGGTCACCATCAAAGATGAAAGCAAACAAGCCTTCACTCACGATGTATGTTCATTGGGTATAAACTTGTTCCGCCTGTTAATGGTGTATTTAAAACCCGTTGTGCCCAAGTTAGCCGAGCAAGCCGAAGCCTTCTTGAACGATGACTTAAGCTGGAGCAGCGCCCAAAGTGTACTAACTGGCCATGAAATCAATAAATTCAAAGCATTAATGCAACGAGTAGATATGGACAAGGTGAACGCCATGGTGGATGACTCAAAAGAAAACCTAGCACCGACGGTAACGCTAGACCCAAACAGCCCGTTGGCGAAAGACCCTATCAGTGACACCATCGAGTTTGATGACTTCGCTAAAATAGACCTGCGTATTGCTAAAATAGTGGTCGCTGAGCACGTCGAAAAAGCGGACAAGTTATTGCGTTTAGAGCTTGATTTAGGCGGTGAGACCCGCCAAGTATTCGCAGGCATTAAATCTGCTTACCAACCAGAAGATTTGGTGGGTAAGTTAACGGTTATGGTGGCAAACCTAGCGCCGCGTAAAATGCGGTTTGGCATGTCTGAAGGCATGGTGCTAGCAGCAGGTCCTGGCGGCAAAGACTTGTGGATCATGGAGCCACACGAAGGCGCACAACCTGGCATGAAAGTGAAGTAACACCTTCCTTCAGCCAATTAACTAAATAGCCAATAAGCCCGCTTAGGACAACTCCTAAGTGGGCTTTTTTATGTGTGCAACACCTGCTCGCTGATGTCAGCTTTGCGGCTTTTCACTGTTAACATTACCTGCACGAATACTCGCCCCTACCGCACTGAATTTTGGCTTAAGCTGCCATTTAGGCTTGATGGGCGACAAAGGCACCGTGCGCTTTTTCGCGACGATAACGTACATGCTAGCCAACTGAGGTAAAAACCGCTTGCACCAACGGGTGATGATATTATTCGGTTTAGTGATAAAAAATTTTGAGTACGGCCGGTAAGTAACTTGAGTCACTTCAAACCCCAATAAATGCAACCAGTCTTTAATACGCGGGACGCTAAAAAAACGCGCTTCTTGCAAAATACTCTGGCGGTTAAACCAGACTAACTTTCGCAAGCCAGTTAAGCTGAGCGGGTTAAAGCCCACAATCACCAAATCGCCATCAGGCATAATGGCTCTGTCTACTTCCCGTAAAATTTGATGAGGGTCTTGGGCAAAGTCCAATTCATGGGCTAATACAAACCCGTCTACACTGCTTTCTTTTAACGCCATGTCGCGAGACAACGAGCGCATGCCAGCCGACTCATGCTCTTTTGCAACCATGTTGACACAATGCTTAATTGAGCACTTACTTAAAGTTAACTCACTGCTTAAATTACCCACCTTAACCAAGTGGTAACCAAAAAACTGTTGAGTGATGATATCGAGTTCGCTTTCTACAATGGCTTTACGCTCTGCCCCATTGGGTAGCGTCGACCATGAGCGGGGGTAACGTGGTTTTTTGTCAAGTAACGCTGGCTTCATCAATACAATACAAACCTATTTTTACCGAAAATGTAGCAACATATTACACATTTAGTAGTCAACATATTGCAGACTAGTACATGCACATGGATTTTGAATATGTATAATGTCGGATTACTTTACACCTGTTTCATTATTGTTGTCACTGGAGATTATTATGTCATCCCTGAAAATAAGACCAATTAAAGCATTCGAGGATAATTATATTTGGTGCCTAATCAACGGTGAAACCTGCACAGTGGTTGACCCAGGTGACGCTAAACCCGTCATTAAATTCTGCAGCCGCAACAATTTAACGTTAACAGACATACTGATCACCCATCATCATAGCGACCACACAGGTGGTGTAAATGACTTGCTACAAGCCTTCGAAAACGTCAACGTTTATGGCCCACAAAACCCACAAATCCAATCGATTACTCAGCGCTTACAGGCTGGCGACACCGTTCAACTACCATCACTAGATGTTGAATTTAAGGTACTAGAAGTGCCCGGCCATACGCTTGATCATATTGCGTATGTAGGTTCATGCGGATTATTCTGTGGTGATACGCTCTTTTCTGCTGGTTGTGGCAGACTGTTCGAAGGAACGCCACAGCAGATGTATCAATCTTTAGGGCAACTAACGGCTTTGGCTGACGACACGAAAGTGTACTGTACACACGAATATACCTTAGCCAATATTAAATTTGCTCAAGCTGCTGAACCAAATAATGAAGCACTATTGAACTATAAAGGTTGGGCAGAATCTCAAAGGGTTGATTTAAAACCTACCTTGCCCTCAACAATAGGCCAGCAAAAAGCGATTAATCCGTTTTTGCGCGCGAGTAGCAAGGAAGTCATACAACATGCTGAGCATTACGCCGGTAGAACACTCGCAACACCTGAATCAGTGTTTACTGCGCTTCGTGCATGGAAAGATAATTTTTAAAACAGAATAAACATAAAAGGAACGCCTAGTGCGCTTACATACCCTACTATGCCTATCGCTAGTGTCTATTTTACCGGCCTGTCAGATGATGGAGCCTCATTCAGACATAGCTGAACAGATAGACCAAGAGCACGAAATAGCGCAAGAAATTGCCACGACATGTGGACAATCCGGTGAGTTAGCTGATCAGGCATTCGACTGTGAAGCGGCGGATGAAGGTATTATACCTGTCACCCACCCAGAAGAAGAGGTCGAGGTCACAATTGAACCAGAGCCCATCCCGCAAGACGTTGCTGCAGTCGACGTATGGCAATACGTGGGTCAACACCTCGCTTTGGACTTTGAAGACAACAAACGCATTGCTAGTCAACGCAACTGGTACCTAAAACACCCTAGCTACATGCAACGTGTTGCAAAGCGCGCTAAGCCATTTTTGTACCTGATTGTAGAGCGCCTTGAAAGTGAAAATATGCCTATGGAACTAGCGCTTTTACCCATAGTAGAAAGCGCCTTTGACCCTTTCGCCTATTCACATGGCCGCGCTGCGGGTATGTGGCAATTCGTACCGGCAACGGGCAAACGTTTTGGCATGAAGCAAACATGGTGGTATGACGGACGCCGTGATGTCATGGCGTCAACTGATGGCGCAATCGCTTACTTGAAGTACTTGAATGAAATGTTCGACGGCAACTGGCTACACGCCCTTGCAGCTTACAACAGCGGTGAAGGCCGTGTTATGCGCGCCATTAAAAAGAATAAAAAAGCGGGTAAAAGCACAGAATACTGGGCCCTAGATTTGCCCAGAGAGACCCGCGCTTACGTCCCCAAATTATTGGCCTTGGCAGACATACTTAGAAACGCAGAAACTTATGCGTTCAAATGGCCTGTTATCGAAAATATCAAAGTGACTGAAGAAGTCGATGTCGGCTCGCAAATTGATTTGGCCCTTGCTGCTGATATGGCAGGTCTTACGGTTGAAGAGCTGCATGCCTTAAACCCAGGTTATAATCGCTGGGCTACCGACCCCGAAGGGCCGTTTAAGCTACTTGTGCCAGTGGATAAAGCAGATACCTTTAGCGACGCTATTGCGGCAACCGAAACCAAAGAGCGTTTAAACTGGGTTCGCCACAAAATTAAGAGCGGCGACAGTCTGTTGAAACTAGCGCACAAATATCACACCACCACAGACATAATTAGCCAAGTAAATGAGTTAAAAGGCAATGTGATCCGCGCTGGGGAATACTTGGTTATACCTGTGGCATTAAAATCACTGGACTTTTATTCACTCTCTCAAGAGCAGCGCTTAGCGGATACGCAGTCTAAGCACAAAAGCGGGACGTATCAGGTCAAGCACAGAGTCAAAAATGGCGACACCATGTGGGACATCAGTCGTAAATATAAAGTCAACATGCGCAGCTTAGCCAAGTGGAATGGTATGGCCCCTACAGACATGTTGCGCCCAGGTAAAGAGCTAGTGGTATGGCTAAAAGGCAAGGACAGCAAAAAACACAGTGATGCGGTAATACGCACCCTCACCTACACTGTGCGCGGCGGTGACTCATTGGCCAGAATCGCGCAAAAATTTAAGGTCAATGTGTCAGACTTGGTCGCATGGAATCAAATAAGTACCCAAAAATACCTACAACCAGGCCAGAAGCTTAAAATCAAAGTGGATGTCACTCGCACCTAAGTGCGAGTGGTTTACTTAATCAAGAGAAGCTAGCTCTTTTGGTTTCTCTTGACCCGAGTTCTCTTGGGTCAAGGTATTTGCCCCTCTTTTTCATTAGCCAGCCTTTCTTGTTTAACCAATCTTTCCTTTTGCTAAATGCCCCTTTAGCCAAGCCCCTGCAACCCTAAAGGACCGTTATCGGATGCCTAGCTAGGAAAGTGCTTAGCTAATAAAGGGCTTGGCCAAGAGAGTGCCCGGGCAAAAAAGCGCCCTGCGAACTAGCGCGCTGCCGCTCGATACATAAACTCAATCCGATTGCCGCTAGGCTCATACACCATCATATGCTTGTTCGGCCCATTACCCGCTTGCTCAGGCGCAAACTCTATCTTTACCTGCTTGTCTTGCAAGAAAGTGTCATGCAGCGCATTCAAGGTTGCCTCACTGCTGACTCTAAGTGCCAAGTGATGCAACCCAACATTATTTTTGCGATCAAATGCCACAGCCGCACTAGGGTCAGTCACGCGCCACAACGTAATAACAACACTGTTATTTGATAGAAACACAGATGGGTACTTTTCATCACGGCTCAGTACATGAAACCCTGCATACTGGGTAAAAAATCGCTCTGATGCCTGCAAGTCACTCACCGCTAGCCCGACGTGATCAACGCCTTGAACGCTTTGTTCTTGCGCTTGTATCTGCTTGGGTGCCTGTGCATGCACTAACGTGGTTGCTGAAAACATTACGCCCAGCCCAACCGATAATAAAAATCGCTTCATTAATACTCTTCTCTTCGGATAGTTAATATTCAAATGAACAGAACGGGATGCTCAATACTATCTTTCATCGATACATGACTTCCGCTGACTTAGTTACGCCTTTTATTTCACGCCTATTGCTCCCTAGAAGGGCTCATTACACCAGCCAGTTCAAAAGTACCATAACGCTTATTTGTGATAATTCCGTCATAAAACCAGAGAGAAACAGTGCGGCCTTTTTATTCTGCATGTCCAAGTAAGCTTCATTTTATGAGTGAATGTGTAAGTGGCACTTTATGAGTGAATGCGTAAGTGTTGCTAAAAAATGGCGAGCGTGCATTTCAAGCCAATCGGACTCAACACCGGCGCGTATTATCAATCATAAGATTAGGCAGAGAAGTCGGGAAACGAACAAAATGCAACAAGCAACCGATGACAGAATGTAAGGCTGGCCCAAATTGCATGGGCCCTACTTTCTTTAACAGCATCACTATTACTTGGGTTCACAAAAAAGGGAGATCTATTCTGTGAGGGGATCGCCAGTGCTTTGCTAAACGATGAGTAATAGCTTGCTAAAATGTGAAGCGAAACAGAGCAAACTCTTAGCAGCCCCATTTGAGTTACTTGTTGTATTGGTGTAACACAAATAGGGAATAGATTATTAACTAGACTTAAAATCCGAGCTTAAAACATCAAGCTCTTTAAGTTTACTCTCAAGTTTGTCCACCTTTTTCATTGTTATGATGGCAAAAGTAAACGCTGACATACCCATTGACATGCCTATGATCCCAAATATAAATCCTAAATCTTCCATAATGTTATTCCTCTATGACATTGCGCATTAATGAAAATGAAACTCTAACCCTCTTTGGTAATATAACGCTTAGTTAAACAGAAAACACGAAGTGCTTTGGCCGAGGGCCAGCGAGTGATTTTCTGATTGAGCTTTTTGTATGAATTAAATTCAAAACTGCCACCACTTTGCATGAAAATATAAAGAAAATATAAAAAATATAAAAAAAAATATAAAGACACCCATGATAAAAATGGTCAATTTTCAGGGCTGAACTAGACTTAATTTGTGTTTCATTCTGTCAGTAGATGGATTATGCCTCAACCTCGAAAAAGCCAAATTAGTTTAGTCGATACCCCTTATTTTATTCACAACATCCATGTCGTTCACTTCTTCGAAGCCAGCTAAAGCTGTTCAAATTTTATTCCCGATAAATTTGTCATTGCGTTTCCCGGTGTGTACGGCGTTCTTTCTTGTGTGGTACGGCAGCCGCGCTGTTGATAAATACTCTGGCCAGAGTTACGAGCATCGTCGAGCTTGGGTAGAGGAGCGTTTATTGTTTTTATCTACGGTATTCGCCATAGATAGCGGCTACCGTATTTATGCTTATGCGGTTATGAATAATCAGTAAAAATGTCGGGAACATTTTACAACAGCTTTAGCTGGCCCGAAGGGCGTAAGGCAGGATGCCTAAAGTAGACGCACGTGGTGCTATGTGTGGATAAAACGATGGCTGCTCATTGGGCTAACGATGAAGTGTTGAGGCGTTATCACAAGCTGCACAGAGGTACATTGCTGACTCAGAAATTTATGAATGGCGATGCGCTAAGCCAAGGCGAGCTAATCACTTTTGATGAGACCGTTGAAACCTACCGAAAACGCCTTTACGACATGAGTTGATTAATGCGTGACTTGAATGAATATATTGCTCGCGAAGCTAACAAAGAGGATGGTTGCACCGGTCGTTTTTATTCGCCGCCATCCTTGGCGCTCTCCCTGCGGGCCAGCTAAAGCTGTTCTAATTTACTCCTGATAAATTAGTGGGAGGGTCGATTTAAATCACAAGCCCTGTTAGATGAGAGTGCCCTTCTAGCGTGTATGGCCTATGTGGATTTAAATCCTATTCGTGCAAAAATGGCAAAAACACCCGAAACGTCAAAACACACCAGTATCAAAAAGCGCATTCACGCCATTAAAAACCAACAACCACAACCGAGTGCTTTAATGCCGTTTGTAGGTAATCCTCGTGAAAATATGCCCAGAGGTATCGCATATTCGCTCAAAGACTATTGTGAATTGGTCGACACGACAGGCCGATGCATTCGAGATGATAAGGCCGGTCATATTGATAACACTCACAGCCCTATTCTACAAAGATTAGACTTAGATGCTGCTCAATGGTTAACCTTAACCACTGAGTTCGAAAAACACTTCTGCTACGCAGCCGGTGCGGAGCAAATGATGAATGCATTTAAACGCCATACCCATCATCAACGTTTGCGAGGAATGACCAAAGCGAGAGAGTTGTTAAGGCGCGCTTAAAACGACTGCAACTAATCAATTTCGAATGTTACATCCCCTGCAAACCCTGTAGCCTACTACTTTGCCTAAAAATTGACCTTACGCGCAGTTTCCTTCCTCTACGCTCACTTTTCCAGTAATAATCCCCAACGATTTAGACCAAAAGTACTTTGACGCCTGTTGAGGGGTATTTTCCGTTCTAAGCAGGAGAGTTTTTTACACGGTTCTTAAGATGGCTGTCTATTTAAGTATTGTTACCTGGAAATTACGATGGGTGTCTATTTAATTGTCCCAGCCAACTGTTAGGCGTCAATTTAATGCGATTGTTATATGCTACCTTTCAACGCCTTTTAATGCGTTAACCAATTTTTCGTGAGAGCTAGCAGACCAAGTAAATTTATAATACTTGGCACTTTGAAGAAATTCGATTACTTGAACTGCGAGCTCTTTATTTAATTCTCGTTGATAAATTAAATCATCACTAATGGTTAGTAAGATAATTTCGTCGATTTTTTTTATTGTCTCAAAACTACTTTCGTTAAAAGCGATTTTTCTGATTTTCCACAGTTGATATAGAAATACGATCTCATTTAACACAACTTCTTGTTTTTCAAGTGTATCAATTTGATATTGCTTTTCCTCAATAGATTTGGCTGAAAGCTAATTAAAGAAATTAATAAAAAAAGAATAATGTATTTCACCTAAACCTCGGTAGCCTATAACGCTTTGAATCTGGGGCGAATGCGAGCGCTTTGGCCGAAGGCCAGCGAGTATTTGTCCCAGTGAGTTTACGAACGACATTATTCACTTGTTATATGTACTTTGTTAAATTAATTTCTTTGGTTCTGCTGCAAACCACATTATGAAGCTACAA
Organism: Paraglaciecola sp. QJM3NY_14; assembly: GCF_056173245.1. Taxonomy (NCBI): domain Bacteria; kingdom Pseudomonadati; phylum Pseudomonadota; class Gammaproteobacteria; order Alteromonadales; family Alteromonadaceae; genus Paraglaciecola; species Paraglaciecola sp. QJM3NY_14. The sequence goes on along the minus strand of NZ_CM149664.1, from coordinate 2,238,759 downwards.
CCCTTACATGATAACAATGATGCACTGTCATTTGCCCAATCTAAATTGAGAAAAGTCATACCAGCAGTATTTAATTGAGCACTTCCCAATTCGAAATGACTATGACCGCAGTGAATACATTTAGCCTTTACACCATTAATTTGATACTCATCAGAATTAACAGCGTTCATTGCGCCTTTAAGGCCTTTGCCCAGTTTAGAAATTAATGACATTTAAAACCCCAATGTACATATAACGTTTCGAACTAACGAATCCCCTCATAATTATGAGCAGAAACAATAATATAGACACGCATAGCGCCATTTGATCTAATAAATTTCGCCAAAAACCAACCAGATAACAACACCATGCGTGATATTCATATCTTACACGATTTGCTTAAAAAGCAATGCCCTAATCTACATGCCAAACGTCTTTCCTCTTTGATGGTTGCCACCCAATCTTTGCTAGATGGTCAGCAACTGTCGTTGACCGAATTGGGACGAAATATCTCAGGATCAGTGGCCCCGAAACACAACATTAAACGCATCGACAGGCTGCTTGGTAATAACAACCTACATAATGAACGGCTCGACATCTATCGTTGGCACGCTCGCTTGCTTTGCGGTGCTAACCCCATGCCCGTTGTCCTTGTGGATTGGTCTGATGTGCGTGAGCAGCTCAGGCATTTAACCTTACGTGCATCGGTCAGTGTTCAGGGGCGCTCTGTCACGCTTTATGAGCGCGTATTTTCATTCGGTGAATACAATTCACCTGTTAGTCATAATCCGTTTTTACGGGAGTTGGCGAGTATCCTGCCGTCGGGTTGTTGCCCGTTGATTGTGACCGATGCAGGCTATCGTAACCCTTGGTTTCGTGAAGTCGAAAAGCATGGATGGTTCTGGCTAGGCCGAGTGCGCGGTGATGTGGGATTTAAGCGTGATGGGCAAGCATCATGGCAAAGTAATAAGTCGTTTTATCCCAGTGCAAATTCTCGGGCCAAATACCTTGGGTGTGGGCAATTAGGGCGTAAAAGCCCGCTTCATGCACACCTGCATTTGTACAAAGCAAAGGCCAAACATCGAAAGGACAACCGTTCTTCAAAGGCAGGGCGAAACCACACCGCCCAGCAAAGCTATCGTGCGGGTAGCAAAGAGCCTTGGCTACTCGCCACTAATCTTCCCGAGAACGATAAACTTAACTCAAAACAGCTGGTTTCCCTTTATGCAAGACGGATGCAAATAGAAGAAACCTTCCGCGATATTAAAAGCCCTCAATACGGAATGGGACTGCGCCACAGCAACAGTCGCTGTACCAAACGATTCGACATATTACTGCTGATAGCGATGCTCGCAGAATGGCTATTACGGCTACTCGGTATCATCGCCGTGAAGCAAAACTGGGAAAGAGCATTTCAAGCAAACACCATCCGTCATCGGCGCGTGTTATCCATTATTAGGCTAGGCAGAGAAGTCAGGAAAAGGGCAAAAGATTACAGGATGAACTCAGCTCAAATGACATGGGCTATCGCCCAATATATTACCTGGGTTCACAAAGAAGGAAGACCAATTCTATGAGGGGATCCCCCAGCGTTTCGAATAGGCGGCGCGCGCTGTTTGCGCGTCAGCCCTAATTTGTTTGTTATAAATCATTTTTCTTAATAGGTTTAACATTAACTGATTGTTTATTTAAACTTAATATATTTTGCTCTCCCGAAAATAATATGAATCGCCCTTGAGAGCCAGAAGCTAAATACGCATAAGAATAAGGCGTAAATTGCAGATTGGTTATTAATGTAATTTTAGATGGTACGTGCCTGAACCAACCATCACCAACCTCTTTGATATATGGTGTTACAGTAAAACGATCGTTCGTCCACTGTACCGAAAATTGGAACATATCGGGTAACCTATGCTCTGATAGTAATTTTTTATCGACAACAACATCTTTGTGACGAGTTACGATGGAATATTCAAATATGCCTTTACTCGGAGCATACTCCACTTGTACTCGAGCAGAAAGCTCTTGCTTTTCATCTTGAATTGCAAAAGCAACAAAAGGAAAATAATTAAATGAACTTGAGGTTTCTCTAATATCCATCATTAATTTCACATTACAGCTTTTCGTACATTCAGGAATATAAGCGTTATATGAAATCTGGTCTGCTGGAGCTTGAAATGGAATAGGAATTAATACGTTCTCTGGTGCCTGTGTGGCACCTCGTCTCTCAGTCGCATTACATCCTGAAATCAGAATAATTAATATCCCTATTATAAAATTACGCACCAAATCTCCTTAATGATTTATAACAATATTAATAGCCTGAAAAGTTCCGTGATTGCATCCGCATATTAAACACGGAAGTTTTCCGCCTTTCTCCATCTGTCTTTGTTAGCATACACTGTAACTTGTTGTACAGGTTAAAATTTTTCCATCTTTATGTTTTTTGGTTGTGGAAACATGGAAAAATTCCGTGATCCTGCTGTTTACTGGAATAAGCAACCAACTTGTATATAAACACAGCAACAAACTCCTACCCACATTTGTATTTAATGGCATTTTTTATTGAGGCGAGAAGCGCGAGCTTTGGTCTGAACTTTATGGTGGCTCGTTGGGATATTCTTGTTTTGCATTCTTGTTTTACATTCTTGCGCAGCCACTCGCCAAGGAGGAGGCTGACTAAAGCCGTCGCAATAAAAAGGCCAGCTAATCAGCTGGCCTTGAATGTCTCTTTTAAAACCCGAAAAAGACTAACCCTTGCGCCACGTTGTGCCGCTGGGTCCATCTTCAAGAATAATATTCAGGGCATTTAAGCCATCTCGCGCGGCATCGGCTGCGGCCCAGTCTTTGGCGGCACGGGCATCGTTACGCGCTTTGATTAACCCTTCGATTTCTGCCACTTCATCATCATCTTGCTGCTCGCCTTGCAAATATTCACTTGGGCTGCGTTGTAAAATGCCTAGCACCTTGCCTAAATTAATCAGCACGCCGGCCAAATCACTGGCTCGCTCATGCCCTTCTTGCCCTTCAGCTTTGGCTCGGTTGAGCTCTTTGGCTACGTCGAACAACACTGCCATGGCCTCAGGTGTGTTGAAGTCATCATCCATGGCTTTATCAAAGCGAGTGAGGTAATCAGCACTGTGCATATCGACTTGGGTATTTGCTTTTACGTCCCTAAGAGACGTATACAAGCGCTCAAGTGCACTGCGCGCTTGGGTAATATTACTTTGTGAATAACTCAATTGACTTCGATAGTGAGCTGACATCAAGAAATAACGCAATGTTTCAGCATCATGTTGCTGTAACACATCCCTTAATGTGAAGAAGTTGCCTAACGATTTAGACATTTTCTCACTGTCGACTTGCACCATACCCGCATGCACCCAGTAATTTACATACGGGGTGTCATAAGCGCAGCATGATTGCGCCACTTCATTTTCATGATGAGGGAAAATCAAATCAGAGCCACCGCCGTGAATATCGAAATGCTCACCCAAATGTTTTTGATTCATGGCTGAACACTCAATATGCCAGCCAGGGCGCCCGTCTCCCCATGGGGATTGCCAGCTTGGCTCACCAGGTTTTACGGTTTTCCATAAAACGAAATCCATTGGGTCGTCTTTGTCGCTGTCAACATCAACCCGCGAGCCCATGTTCAGTTGGTCTAGGTCTTGTTTACTTAGTTTGCCGTAATCCGCATAGCTGCTCACATCAAACAACACATCTCCTGATTTAGCCTGATAAGCGTGGCCGCGCTGAATGAGGCGCTCGATAATCGCGATAATTTCAGGCATGTGGGTCGTCACGCGGGGTTCAATGTCTGGCTCAAGTAAGCCTATCGCGGCGAAATCTTCATGCATCATGGCGATGGTGCGCTCAGTTAACTCACTGGTCGTTTCGCCATTTTCATTCGCACGTTGAATGATTTTGTCATCAATATCCGTGATGTTTCGCACATAATTCACGTCATAGCCTTTGTGGCGTAAGTAGCGCACCATTAAATCAAAACTCAAGTACGTGCGTGCGTGCCCCATGTGCGACAGGTCATACACTGTAATACCGCACACGTACAACCCCACCTTTGATTCATGTAAAGGTGTAAAGAGCTCTTTTTGTCGAGTCAGGGTATTGTATATGTGTAGCATTAACCGTTTTCCTATAAATAAAAGTTCAGTAACGTAAAAAGGTGAGCAAAGGTGCCCAGAGCGCCGATTCTATCACTGTGTCACTCCCCTCGCATTAATCAATATGAATCAACTGCTTAAAAAGCGCGTCGCTTTACGTTAGAATGGCGAACTTTTATTTTTTATGATTCACCTGAGGGCATTAAAATGGTCACAATTCATACTAACTACGGCGTCATTAACATAGAGCTTTTCGCAGACAAAGCGCCTGAGACAGTTGCTAACTTTTTGAGTTATGCCAAAGAAGGGTTTTACGACAACACAATCTTTCACCGTGTTATCGATGGTTTCATGGTACAAGGCGGTGGTTTCGAGCCGGGCATGGAGCAAAAAGCAACTAAAGCGACCATTAAAAATGAAGCTAACAATGGCCTTGCCAACGAAGTAGGCACATTGGCTATGGCACGTACAAATGAGCCGCACTCTGCTAGCTCACAGTTTTTCATCAACGTGGCTAACAACAGCTTCTTGAACTTCCGCAGCGAATCTGGCGATGGTTGGGGTTACTGCGTGTTTGCTAAAGTGACCGACGGCATGGACGTGGTCAACAAGATCAAAGACGTTAAAACGGGCAACTCTGGTTATCACCAAGATGTGCCTGTAGAAGATGTGGTTATTCAGAAAGTTGAAGTTAGCGAATAATCTATTTTTCGAGGCCTGTTTATTCTGAACAGGCCTTTTATCGAGTCTCCCCCATGTCTTTTACCTACTTTATTGCCGATTTACATCTATCTGCTGAGCGCGAAGATATTAGCCATTGTTTATTTCAGTTTCTTGCGCACGACGCACGACAAGCAGATGCACTTTATGTGTTAGGCGATTTGTTCGAAGCCTGGATTGGCGATGACAATCAAACCCCATTCAATCAGCAGGTCGCCAGCGCGTTCAAACAGGTGGCAGAGGCTGGAGTGGAGGTCTTTTTTATTCATGGCAATCGCGATTTCTTGATCCGCGAACGCTTCGCGAAACAAGCTGGCTTTACCTTATTGCCAGAACAAGTGGTGATTGATTTATACGGCACACCCACCTTGATCACCCATGGTGATGAACTGTGCACGAAAGACGTGGCCTATCAAAAATTCCGTAAAAAAGCCCGTGGTTGGTGGTGGCCAAGGTTAGTATTGTGCTTACCCTTGAAAACACGACAAAAAATTGCTGATAACGGCCGAGCAGCCAGTAAAGAAAACCAAAAGCAGCTCACCAATGACATCATGGATGTGACGGAGCAAGAAGTGATCGACACTATGGCGCGCTATAATGTACAACGCTTAATACATGGTCATACTCATCGCCCAGCCATTCACGAACTCACTGTCAACGGCCAACCAGCCAAGCGCATCGTCCTAGGCGATTGGTACGATCAAGGCAGTATTTTGAAAGTGACAAAAGACTCGCTCTCGTTAACGGCACATCCCTTCTTTACGCAAAGCGTAAGCAGCCCTTATGGGACTGATAACGCTTCCAGTTAATAGTGCATGTATCTTGTCTAAACAGACAACATTATTCAACGCAAAAAAAACGGTGCCCTACTCGAACACCATTGATTTGCCTCTACCATGGGACTCAGAGCCGGCTTGTAGCTCCCCACCACGATTGATGATCGTGTGTAAATCACCAAACCGGCGAGCTTCCATGGTGTAGCCCATATCTTCTAATGATGTAATCACTTCTGGTGCAATCCCATCATGGTGGCGAATAACATCTTTAGGCAATAATTGGTGATGAAAACGCGGTGCATCCACGGTGTCTTGGGCGCTCATATTAAACTCTAGCGCGTTCAAAATAGACGTATAAACCGAGCTAATAATCGTGGTGCCACCGGGTGAGCCCGTCACTACACTCACCTCACCGTCTTTGAGTACGATGGTGGGGGTCATTGAAGAGAGCATGCGCTTTTTAGGATGAATTTCGTTTGCTTCGCCGCCAACTGCACCAAACACATTTGCTACCCCTGGCTTAGCACTGAAGTCATCCATTTCATCGTTTAATAAAAAGCCTGCGCCTTCTACCACCACACCACTGCCAAACCCCAAGTTGATCGTGGTGGTGTTTGACACTGCATTGCCCCATTTATCCACAATCGAAAAATGCGTGGTTTCTTCGCTTTCTTTCAAACCGGGCTTGATTAACTCAGTGACTGAGATGCTGTCCAAGCTGATATCAGCGCCGCGCTTAGCAATGTAATCTGGGTCAATTAGCTCAGATACCGGCACTTGAACAAAATCTGGGTCCCCTAAATACTCAGCTCTATCGGCAAACACGCGTTTACCTGCCTCTGCTAATAAATGTATGTAGGGCGCAGAATTATGCTCGAGCTTGTCTTTGCCCTTGGTGAGCTGGTCATACATGGTTAACCACTGAATTATCGCGATACCGCCTGAGCTCGGTGGTGGTGAGGTGAGCACATCGTATTCACGCCATTTTGCACTGATAGGTTGGCGAGCTTTAGCTTCATACTCTGCTAAATCTTGTTCTGTGATCAGGCCTTTATGGTTAGCCATAAAATCAGCGATGATTTTTGCTGTTTTACCCTTATAGAAACCATCACGTCCTTGATCGCGAATAAGCGCTAACGTTGCACCAAGCTCAGCTTGTTTAAACACTTCCCCTGTTTTGGCAGACGCGAAATAATCATCAAAATTGACCTCAAAGCCTTTGTCTTTTAACCGCTTGCTATAACGGCCAATGTAACCAGCGAGTTTTTCGGGCATGACGAAGCCATCCTTCGCTAATTTAACAGCAGGGTCGACTAGGTCTTTCCACGGCAATGTACCGTACTTTTCATGGGCTAGCCACATGCCCGCCACTGTGCCGGGTACGCCTGATGATAAAATGCCAATCACTGATTGATATGGCACCACATTACCCTGTGCATCAAGGTACATATCACGATGGGCAGCAAGTGGCGCTTGCTCGCGATAGTCGATAAAGTCAGACTCCTTGTCTTTGTACACCAGCATGAAACCACCACCGCCAATGTTGCCTGCTTCAGGTAATGTGACCGCAAGCACAAATTGTGCAGCTATTGCGGCATCAACCGCGTTTCCACCTTCTTGCATGATCTGCTTTGCCACGTCCGCACTAAAGGCATCGGGCATAGCGACTGCCGCTTTTTGCTGCTGCGCAGCTGAGGCGTCATGCTGGCTTTGTGTTTTTGCTGCGCCCTGCTCTTGCTGAGCACCACAAGCGCTGAGCATACAAATTGAAAATAACACGAGTGAAAATTTCATCAGACTTCCTAATAGTGACTGTTTAAAACGTTCAGTACATCACTTTTGTCAGCGTAATTTTTGTTATCAACAAAAGCACAAAAGTGATGCACGAGCAATAACGCTTATAGCATGATCAAGCTGGCAATAAAGTACGCAATAAATGCCAAGGCACCGCCAAATAAGGCGTAGGGCATTTGCGTGCGAACGTGCGTGAGCAAATCACACCCTGATGCAATCGACGATACGGCTGTGGTGTCAGATATCGGCGAACAGTGATCGCCGAATACCCCGCCGCCTAAAATTGCGGCAAGTACTAGCGAAGGGGGTAAACCTAAGGTTTGAATCAGTGGCACACCAATAGGAATAAGAATGGCGAAAGTACCCCAACTTGTTCCCGTGGTGAAAGACATGATCCCTCCCGCTAAAAACAACACAGGGACTATCAACGACAGTGGCAAATAATCACCCACTAGATTAGCGACAAAAATACCTGTTCCCAGTTCTTTGAGGCTGCCGCCTAACGTCAGTGAAAACAGCACAATAGTGACTAGTGGTAAAATTTCACCCATCCCTTTGAACCCTTCGTCTACTAACTCTTTATGGGTGTATTTTTTCGCGCTTATTAATAATAAATACGCGACCATACACGCCAGCACAGTTGCATACAGCACAGATTTGCTACCACTTCCTGCGGCAATATCTCCATCCCCCGTCCACAACATAAAGCCAATCATACCGAATATCATGGTACCCAGAGGAACAAGCATGAAACGCGCTTTACTAGGGGGGATGGGCAAACTGACATCGTTATTCTGCTGCATCTCGCGCTCGGCTTCGCGCAAGGGCCCGTGTACTTTGTCTGTGACGATAGTGTAGGTGACGATAAGTAACGCAATAATAGCGTAGAAATTAAACGGAATAGTGCCCCATAAAATGGAGACTGGAGACTCTTCTAATTCGTAATTACTTAGTAAACCAAGGACGAACGCCCCCCAGCCATTAAGTAAAATTAAGATACAAACAGGTGCGCTGGTACTGTCGATAACATACGCTAACCGTGCGCGACTCATTTTAAATTTATCGTATAATCCGCGAGATAAAATGCCCGACGCTAATACACTCAAGTTGGACTCAATAAACACCACTATGCCAGTAAACATGGTCAACAAACCCACTTGCCGCTTACTTTTAGCCACGCCTTTATTGATCAACATTTCAACTGTAGCGGTTACCCCACCCGAGTTGCGAATGTAGGCTAGCAAAGCACCAATTAACACACTGAATATGAGAATGCGTGTATTACCAGCGGAACTCGCTATTTCAATGACTCGCTCAATCGAGCCAATAATGCCGTTGAATAAAAACTCACTACCGTTTCGATAGGCCAGCAATGCTTCAGCTGAGAAAATGGCGAGAATCAATGCCAAGATGACTTCTTTGCGCCAAAAAACCACCACGATTGCGATAATCGGCGGCAGGATAGAATACCATTCCATATAGAACCTTATATATGCGCCAGTGCGCTATTATTATTGTGTGTTGAACGGGGAGTGTTGCCTCAAATAAATATTTACTCTTAACGAGTAAGTATTTGAATAAATTATCACGCTTTGGAGGTACTCGTCAGCAACATTACACTATTTTTCGTAAGGTTTTAAATACTATTGAATTGCTAGAGCCGTGGTGTACTTAATTTGTTCCATGGCAAAACTGGATGTGACATCCGACAACTCAACGCCCCCTACCAGTTTTTTATAAAACACATCGAAGGCCTTCATATCAGCGACCACCACTTTTAGCATATAGTCGTACTCGCCACTCATACGGTAAAATTCAACAATTTCTTCCATTCCGGCGGCGTACTCAGCAAATCGGCTCAACCAATTAATATCATGTTGCCCAGCTTTGACTTGCACAAAGACGGTCATTCCTAGGTTTAATTTGTCTGCATCTAATAAGGCCACACGTTTCTTAATCACCCCCTGTTTTTCTAGGTTTTGAATACGCCGCCAACAAGGCGTTGTACTCAAACCGATGCGCTCAGCAATATCGTTAACAGATAGGGTGGCATCATCTTGCAATAGCCTTAAAATTTCTTTATCTAGCCTATCCATAAAAATTATTTCCACAATTACCAAAATTATAGGAATTAATTTACAAAAATAGTCAAACAAACGCAATTGTTAGAAATTTATTCCTTCGCGCTCATGGCATAGTATTTAGTAGATTTTTCTTCAATCAATGGAATACCAAGCATGTCGACCGAAGCCCTATCAATTGCTGTAAACAACACGCATGATGACAACCACAATCTACCAGCTGACCCTAAAAACGCTTCAGCAACCTTCACCAGAGGGCGTATTTATGAAGATATCACTCAAACCATTGGTAATACCCCTCTGGTACGCTTGAGTCGTTTGGGCAAGAAGTACAATACGCTTGGTGAAATACTCGCTAAAGTGGAATACTTTAATCCTGCAGGTTCAATTAAAGACCGCCCTGCACTGGCCATGATCAATGCACTCATGCTTTCAGATTCATTTGATGAAACTACTCAGATTATTGAAGCAACCTCAGGCAACAACGGCGTTGCCTGCGCATGGATATGTGCCATGAAAGGCATTCCTTTGACCATAGTGATCCCTGAGCATATGTCGATTGAACGTCAAAAACTGATTAAGCACTATGGCGCGAAAGTGGTCACCACACCAAAAGACTTAGGCACTAAGGGCGCTATCGATAAGGCAAAAGCCTTGGTAGCAGAAACACAAGGCGCTGTGATGCTTGATCAGTTTGGCAACCAAGCGAATCCTGATATGCATTTTAACAGTACCGCACAGGAAATTTGGCGCGACACCAATGGAGAAGTTGACGTGCTGATCGCTGGCGTCGGCACAGGCGGCACCATCACTGGTATCGCCAAAGCACTTAAAATTCGTAACCCTAAAATAAAAATCATTGCGGTAGAGCCGGCATCTTGCCCTGTGTTGAGTGAGGGTCGTGGCGGTGTGCACAAAATTCAAGGACTAAGTTCAGGGCACGTGCCTGACGTATTAGATGTCAGTTTGTTAGATGAAATCATGACCGTGAGTAACGAAGACGCTATTGCTTATGCGAGGGAACTTGCTCGCGTAGAGAGTTTACCGGTGGGTATTTCATCCGGCGCAGCGGCATACGCGGCTGTTCAAGTCGCTCAGCGAGCAGAGCTTACGGGCAAAAATATTGTGACTATCTTAGCGGATACCGCAGAGCGTTATTTCAGTACTGACTTATTTGCTCAGGAGTAACGTGAATGCTCATGACGATACGCAGATATCGGTGAGCCGAAAACCTTCTATCACCATCCCGATTTTGGCGCTAATGTTTTAGCGCCTTTTTATCGCCGCCAATGTGCTAACGCGCTTTTACGAATGATCTATGGAGCAGCGCGTTATTTTGGCGAATGGCCGTTATAGGCATGATTAAACGGCTGTCGTTTTCCCTCATTTTGTTGATTGCCTTGGGCAAAGTTGATGTCGTCAATATGACGCAGCTTGCGCCACGGTCTATCACTGACAAAGAGCATCACCAAGATACCCGCTGAAATAGCACCGGCAACTTTAAACAATAAAATTGCGGCCATAAAAAATAAGGCACCAGAGGTCTGTTGTGGGATATTCGCCAAAGGCAAAAAAGCAGTTATAACGATGGCAAGAACAGCGACGGCAAATAGAAGTGATACAAGTGTTTTATTATTAGACATTATTAGTTCCTCTAAAAATTCCTTTTTGTGTGACTTGTCCCTAATGCACTTTCGTATGCAAGACCACTACAATATAGCCATCAAAGTGAGGGCTATCAAACTGATTTTGAGGGAATATTGAACGTAAAATGAGGCGTATCAATTTTACGGTAAATAAAACTCGCCCAATACATAAATGGGCACTACACATTAATTAAATTCGAAAAATAACGCCGCAAGGCTTAAAGACGCGACCAACAACAATACCAATCCATTGATACCGAAATTGTCGTTCTTTCTTCTAGTTCGCTTACGCTTCATTAGTAAAACCGTCAAACTCAACGCTACGCAGGCAAATAGCAAAGCGACTAAATAGGTACTTAAAGAAGACGACCATTGTTCGCGGCCAGTGACCCCCCAAAAATCTTGCACACCTGTCACGAATTCCGGGCGGGCATAATGAAACACGATTAAGGCAGCCAGGAAGACCACCCAGCCCACAACATTCACCCCAACCATGGTTTGAAATAATTTATCGTTCTCTACCCGTGTTTTACGACGGTTTTCGCCTTGCCAACTTTGCTTGTCTATTTCCATTGTCTGCTCGCATCCGATTTTTCTTGAGTCTAAGCGCCACCTGAGTAAGATTACACACCTTGTGAAATTAGCCAACAAACAGACGTAAAATAATAGCCATCAGCGCCTAAATTTCACACAAATTGGATCGTTATGTACCGAAGATTAGCTATTTTAACCGAATATACAGCGTTATCATGGCACTTCCCCCTAAAAGAATGACATAATTTAGCATTGCTAAATTTTACTAAATACCCAAAGTGGTTTGGAGAGAAAACATGGCGCAAGCCCCAGTGGCAGATATTTTTGCCGGTAAATATTCAGTAGGTCAGCAGGTCACCGTAAAAGGTTGGGTGAGAACCCGCCGTGACTCGAAAGCTGGTTTATCCTTCGTTGCTTTGCATGACGGAAGTTGCTTTGACCCTATTCAGGTCATCGCCCTGAATACCCTGAATAATTATGCCGACATTCAACGGTTAACCACTAGCTGCTCCATCATCGCCACTGGCGTGCTTAAGGAATCGCAAGGCCAAGGCCAATCGCTTGAAATAGAAGCCGATGAGATTGAAATCGTTGGCTGGGTAGAAAACCCAGATACCTACCCTATGGCCCCGAAGCGCCATAGTTTAGAATACCTTCGCGAGCACGCTCATTTGCGCCCAAGAACAAACGTGATTGGCGCAGTGACCCGTGTAAGAAACTGTTTGTCTCAAGCAATTCATCGCTTTTTCCATGAAAACGGCTATTGCTGGGTGAGCACACCTATCTTAACCGCCAGCGATACCGAAGGCGCAGGCGAAATGTTTCGCGTGTCTACTCTAGACATGATGAATGTACCAACAACCGAACAAGGTCAAGTTGATTTCAGCCAAGACTTTTTTGGGAAAGAAACCTTCCTAACGGTATCAGGGCAATTAAACGGTGAGACATACGCGACAGCGATGTCAAAAATCTATACGTTTGGTCCAACGTTTCGTGCAGAAAATTCAAACACCAGCCGTCACTTAGCTGAATTTTGGATGATTGAGCCTGAAGTGGCGTTTGCCGATCTGAGCGATATCGCTCAATTGTCTGAAGATTTGCTTAAATATGTGTTTAAAGCAGTACTGGCTGAACGCGCTGATGACATGGCCTTCTTCGCGCAGCGGATCAACAAGGATGCGATAACGCGGTTAGAAAAAGTCATCGAGCAAGACTTCGTGCGCATGGACTACACCGACGCCATTGAGATTTTGCAAAATTGTGGCAAGAAGTTCGAGTTCCCAGTTTCTTGGGGCGTTGACTTGTCGTCAGAGCACGAGCGTTATTTGGCAGAAGAGCATGTAGGCGCGCCAATTATCATGCAGAACTATCCAAAAGACATAAAAGCGTTTTATATGCGTATTAACGACGACAATAAAACTGTTGCCGCTATGGATGTACTCGCCCCTGGGATCGGAGAGATCATTGGTGGTTCACAACGTGAAGAACGCCTTGACGTATTCGACCGTCGCTTAGCTGAAATGGGATTAGATCAGGAAGATTACAGTTGGTACCGTGACCTACGTCGCTATGGCACAGTGCCCCACTCTGGTTTTGGTCTCGGTTTCGAACGGTTAGTTGCTTATGTCACTGGCATGCAAAACGTTCGAGACGTAATTGCTTTCCCACGTACACCGGGTAATGCAAACTACTAAATCTGTCCCCTTCAATATAAGCCACCTACTTGGGTGGCTTTTTTATACCAGTCAGTAACAAAAGCCCTCTATTTTCAGCTATATGCTTGAATTAAAGCACTTTATTACAATTTCTTACATCCAAGCGTCATTCTCATTCTATTAATTTAATGAATGTTCTGTATAATCCAACATTACCTCAAATGATGGATTATTTAGGCTACCCTAAGCCTAATTAGAGCGTAAAGTGAAAATACTATGAATTTAAATAGAATAGATCTTAATCTTTTTGCCGTATTCGATGCGATATATACCGCGGGTAGTTTGACGAAAGCGGCAGACGTATTGTGTATCACACAACCAGCGGTCAGTAACTCACTCGCACGCCTACGAGAAATGTTGAACGACCCGCTGTTTGTGCGCACAGGCCACAGCATGACGCCGACTCCAGCGGCGCAGAATATCATCGGTCCCGCTCGCGAAGCGCTGGGCTTATTGCGTAAAAGTGTGCAGGAAAGTCATACATTCGATCCCGCTACAGCAGAAATAAGCTACAACTTCGCTGCCAGAGACTTACTCGAAGCGAGTATTATGCCGAGGCTCACCGCTCAGCTGCAGAACGTAGCGCCAAACATAACACTCACCAATTACGATATTTCGCGCAGCAATATTGTGTCTGCGATGGCAAGTGGTAGTTTAGATTTTTACGCGGATGCCTCCTCGGCATTTGTTGATCCACATTTGTGTAAACAGAAAATTGCAGAAGATAGGTTTGTTGTCATCGCACGGCGCAATCACCCAGCACTAAGCCAAGGGTTAAATTTAGACACTTTCTTACAGCTTGGACACATCAATATTTCTCAGCGCCGCACGGGTGCGGGTCCAATTGATGTTGCGCTGGACAAACTCAATTTAAAACGGCGCGTGGTAATGCGTGGCCAACACTTTTTGACCGTGCCTGCGGTGATTGTAAAGACCGATTTAATCGCATGTGTGCCATATCATCTTGCTAAGCATTATGATTGCTCAATATACGAATTACCTTTTGAATTGGCTCCAGTAGAATACTTTTTGTACTGGCATGTGAGTGCGGATCATGATCACGCGCATATGTGGCTTCGCGAACAAATCGCTGAAGTTGTCACGACGTTTCATCCCAGTGTGTCAGTCTCATAACGACTATTATACGTTTTCATTGAATCACGCCCATGTGCTTTATGCTTGGGCGTTTAATCTTTTCTTTTATGACTTCTCGCTTCTCACACTCACTTTAAAGCCGCTTTTTAAACCTCTTCCCCGCCATACTGATTGGCCAAATCGTCAAGTTCAGAGCAGGTGTAATCAAACCCTTTACCGTCGAATTGGTATTTAACACTCACGGTATCAGAACCTTTGGACAGTTTGGCTTTAACAGCCACATTGCCCGATGATGACGTCCAATGCGTCAACTCATTAAGAAATCGGTTGGCCACTTGGGCGTCACTAAATTGAAATTGAAGTTCGCTGATCAACACTGTGTTCTCACATTATATAATTAGGCTATGGTGGCGTGCGGCGCATTCTGCAAAGAGCGACTTTGCAGCCGCGCATAGTAATAAAGGTTATGTTAGCTGTCTAGGGTGGTATTTTCTCGTCCCCCCTTCACCCTTAGCGTTTTCCATAAAAAAGCCGCTTCAAAGAGCGGCTAGGTAATCTAAGAAGAAAGATGATGTATTTTAACGCAAATCCATCTCTTGAATAATTTCATGGGCGATATCAGGGGTGGTGCATTCAGGTTTTTTGTGTAAATCCCCTTTCAACTGACCTTTGCGGTGCTTGAGCGCAGCATCTAGCTTTTTGGCTGCCTTAGAAATAGCAGGATACATAACCGGATTCTCTGCTGAGGCCGAAATACGTGAGCCCTCATATTGGGTGCTGATTTCTACATCGAACTCGCCATGCTCTTTGGAAATAATGATATCAAGGGCGATTAAAGTTGGAAAATGGCTGGCTAGCTTAGAAAATTTTTCGTTTACATGTTCTTTTACGGTATCGCTTAATTCTACATGGTGACCTGAAAGATTTATTTTCATAGGTTTTCCTTTTGGATTAACGTTACTTCTTTGTTGTACTGTATTTCTTACTGTACGTCTTCTTGTTGCTAGTAATAGACCTTGGGGCTGCGTTTTAAAAAACAAGCACTCCACGCGTCATTTCACATTTAATTGCTTTTATTGGCTATCATTCGCTGAACTTACGTACAACATGTACATTTTGCGTGCGAATTGTTTTTCTTATTCCCTCCCTATGGTCTTTATCGCATAGATCGTCGTACGAATGCTAATAACCTCTTATTCATTGAAATCAATAAATAAGACCCCAGTGTTATTAGGCCATGAGCAAAGATATGCTCAGCCTTATTAAACCAACACCGCCATCATAAGCGGTTTATTTACGCGAGGAATACTAGACTTTAGGAGAAATAAAATGAGCAAGACACTAATAATAGGTGCAAGCGGACAGATCGGCAAAATGACCACACAGAAGCTACTTGACGATGGCGCAACGGTTGTTGGGCTAGTAAGAGACAAGTCTAAATTGAGCGATATCAAGAGCGAGAACTTAGAAGTAGTGGAAGGTGATTTAGAACAAGATTTTAGTCATGCATTTAAAGGTTGCGATAGAGTCATATTCGCAGCGGGTTCTGGCGGTAGTACCGGCGCGGATAAAACCATGCTTATCGATTTATGGTCTGCGTGCAAGGCGGTAGATTATGCTAAAGCAGCAAATGTGTCTCAATTCGTTATGATCAGCTCTATCGGCGCCGATGACCCAGCGCAAGGCTCAGATAAAATGAAGCCCTATTTAGTCGCCAAGCACATGGCCGACGAGCATTTGATAAATAGCGGTCTCAATTACACTGTTTTACGTCCGGGTAGTTTAAAAGATGAAGATGCCAAAGGCGGTTTCCAAACGGCTAAACCCGACAGTAAAGAAAAGATGATCATCACCCGAGAAGACGTCGCCGAAGCGTTGGTATTCGTGCTAGGCAACCAAAATGTAAACAACAGCACGTACGAGTTGTTTAATGGTAACCAATCCCTTGAGCAAGCTTTCGCTTAAAGCGCTGTACCATCATTAGTTCATAGAAACCGGCCCTCTTCACACTGAGGGCTTTTTTATCCCTACTACTTAGCTATTAACAACCGAAGTCTTCCTTCTAAACCCGCTGTATCCCGCTATAGACCTATATCCTACTTCTAAAGTATGAGTTTTTTTGTGCAAAGGAAGCATGGTGCTGAGCAACGCTTGCCGCCTATTCTAGTACCCGAACTAGCACATTGGCTTCATCCCTTAAGGGTAAATCCTTTGAACCAAACATACGCTGAATTTTCCAGTCAATGATACGAGGTACATTATGATCTATGCAAACCCAGGCAGCGCTGATGCTGTAATCAATTTTAAAGCTAAGTATGAAAACTTTATCGGCGGTGAATGGGTAGCGCCAGTTAAAGGTGTTTACTTTAATAATCTAACCCCTGTTACTGGCGAAGAATTTTGTGAGATCCCTCGCTCTAGTGCAGAAGATATTGAATTGGCGATTGATGCAGCTCATGCCGCAAAAGATGCATGGGGTAAAACCTCAGTGCAAGAGCGCTCAAATATCCTTTTAAAAATAGCGGACCGCTTGGAAGAAAACCTGACCAAACTCGCTGTTGCAGAAACTTGGGACAATGGTAAACCCATCAGAGAGACCATGGGCGCAGATATTCCATTAGCCGTCGACCACTTCCGGTATTACGCTGGCTGCATAAGAGCCCAAGAAGGTACACTCTCGCAAATTGATGACAACACAGTTGCCTATCACTTTCATGAGCCAATGGGCGTTGTAGGGCAAATTATCCCATGGAACTTCCCAATTTTAATGGCAGCATGGAAATTAGCGCCAGCACTCGCAGCAGGTAATTGCATCGTGCTTAAACCTGCTGAGCAAACACCTGCAAGTATCCTTGTGTTGGCCGAATTGATTGCGGATATCCTACCTGCGGGCGTGCTTAATATCGTTAACGGTTTCGGCAAAGAAGCCGGTGAAGCTTTAGCAACAAGTACACGCATTGCAAAAATTGCTTTTACTGGTTCAACTGCGGTAGGCGGCCACATTTTAAAATGTGCAGCTGAAAATCTCATTCCCTCTACGGTAGAACTTGGTGGTAAATCCCCGAATATTTTCTTCAAAGACATTACCAACTTTGAAGATGATTACCTCGATAAATGCGCTGAAGGTTTTGCTTTGGGTTTCTTCAACCAAGGGGAAGTCTGTACGTGCCCTTCACGTGCCTTAGTGCAAGAAGATATCTTCGATGAGTTTATGGAGCGTGTTCTAGAAAAAACGAAAAAAATCATTCGTGGCAATCCTCTTGATGACAGCACTATGGTAGGTGCTCAGGTATCGAAAATTCAGTTCGATAAAATTATGGGTTACATTGACATTGGCCGTGAAGAAGGCGCTTCAGTGTTAACTGGAGGGTTCTCTGAAGAATCTGCACCGGCAATTGATGATGGGTACTACATTCAGCCTACTATCCTCAAAGGCGACAACTCAATGCGTGTTTTCCAAGAAGAAATTTTTGGGCCTGTTATTTCAGTCACTACGTTCAAAACGCCAGAAGAAGCGGTCGCTATCGCTAATGACACCGCTTACGGTTTAGGTGCAGGCGTTTGGACCCGAGACGCTAATTTAGCGCACAAGATGGGGCGGGCAATAGAATCAGGTCGCGTATGGACCAATTGTTATCACCTGTACCCTGCTCACGCAGCTTTTGGTGGATACAAAAAATCTGGCATAGGCCGCGAAACGCACAAAATGATGTTAGATCATTATCAACAAACCAAGAACTTGTTGGTGAGTTATGACACTGCTCCACTAGGTTTCTTCTAAGCTGAAGAAGTACATGCCGCCTGATTCTGTCCGCAGGCGGTATGTACATTTATTCGCTGATCCAACATGCGTTTATCTTACCAACTGAATTACCTAGCCTTGATTATTGGCACATTGTTGACCCTTTTTTCATTGGTCAGTCACGCCGATACTGTTCCGGCGAACATCGCACATATATTTCCAAGCGCAACCCGGATCGAGGCCCCCCTTGAGGATGTTGCTGTTACGCCTGTATACCAATTGAACGAGTTACTTGGCTATACCTTTGAATCTGACGATTTCACACAATTCATTGGTTTTTCGGGGCAAACAATCAACCTTCTCATCGGTTTGGATACCAAAGGTATCATCACTGGTATTAAGGTCCTTAATCATAATGAACCGATTTTTTTGCATGGCCTAGGCGAAGAAGCCATGTTCAGTTTTATCGCACAATACCCTGGGCACTCAATCAAAGAACGTTTCATCATCAATAGCCGTGAACAACACTCAGCTGATAATACCTACTTTGATGGCGTAACCCGAGCGACAATTTCCGTGCTTGTTATCAATGACACCATCATCGCATCGGCGCTTAAAGTCGCTAGGCAAAAACTTGACGGATTCTTAGCGGCGCATCCTCATCAGATTAAGAAAGATTTCTATCATTCATTGACCTTTAAACAACTGCTCGAAAAAAAGTATATCCATCATTGGGTGGTAAGCACCAAAGAGGCAATGAACATTTCGCCCAAGTTAGCGCAGAAAGTGAAACGCTTAGCGGATGGCCACGATGACTTTATTGATATCTATGTGGCGTTCGTCAACATCCCTATGATTGGCAGAAACCTGTTGGGCGACCAAGAATATAAGCGACTTATAGAAGAGCTGTCGCCCGGCGAGCACGCGTTAATGCTATTCAATAAGGGACAATACTCCTTTATCAGTGAAGAGTTTATTCCCCAAACAACCTCGAGCCGGTTAAACGCTGAGCAAGGTGGGTTTCCGGTAGACGTTCGAGATATAGATTTTTACAGCTTCTACCCACCAAGCTTTGCTATGCAGTTACCAAAGTTTGATGATCAGCGTGTGTTCCGCATTAAATCTCAATCTGGGTTTGATATAAGCCAACCATTCAATTTGAACTTATCAGTAAGCTATCACTCGTCATTCTTGAATCAACAAGAGCATGCATTTCCTTTTACGATCACGCCAAACCCAGACTTGTTTGAAGAAACACCTGATGCTTTAAGTCAAGTCAGTCAGCGTCCATTATGGCAGAAAATATGGCTAGATCGCCCAGTGCAAATTGGTCTCACCCTGCTCTATCTACTGTTCGTTTTATGGGTGTTCGTCACGCAACACTCCCTAGCGAAAAGCCAAACCAAAGTACATCGACTGCGTTTTGCCAGTTTAATATTTGTATTATTTTTTGTCGGTTTCTACGCCCAAGGCCAACTCTCCGTGGTGAATATATACACCCTACTCCTTGCCCTAGGAAGCGACTTTAATATTACGGTTTTCCTGCTCGACCCGGTTATTTTTATCTTATGGGTGTTTGTGTTTGTAACCCTATTTTTATGGGGTCGGGGGGTGTTTTGCGGCTGGCTATGCCCTTTTGGCGCACTGCAAGAATTTATGGGCATGCTGGCAATGAGGCTGCGTATTCGCCAACTAAAAATTTCACCGAAACATCACAAGTTTGCCCAAAAGATAAAATACTTAGTGCTTCTCGGGCTAGTGGCATGTTCATTCTATTCCCTGACATTGGCAGAAAAGCTAGCCGAAATTGAGCCATTTAAAACATCAATTACATTGAATTTCGTGCGCTACTGGCCTTTCGTTCTTTATGCTCTGATATTGCTGGCTTTGAGTTTAAAGATTCACAAAGTGTACTGTCGCTATTTATGCCCATTAGGTGCTGGCTTAGCAGTACTAGGACGTTACCCGTTGTTTAAGTGGCTAACGCGCCGCAAAGAATGTGGTAGCCCTTGTCAGCTTTGTCGCAATAAAAAATGTGCGATCGACGCCATAAAACCCACTGGTAACATTGATTATAATGAGTGTATTCAATGCCTTGAGTGTCTTGTTACCATTGAGAGTCCGCGACTATGTGTGGTGGACAAATACAATAAAAAATCAATAAGAGTACGAGAAGTAAAATAACGCTGAGCAGAAAATCAGCCTAGTTGGTGCACAACGTGTGCAATATCAGTGTGATTGCAACATAAGCTAAAGCTAGGCTTTTACCCTACTCATCTGCTTTGGTAAACGTATTTTGCACTATATGATGAGTTAAAGAGCAGTATGATCAGTCAAAAAGCAGTCGCAACGTGACGCTAGATTTCGGCTCACAACAAAAAATAAAGGCTTTAAAAATGTCCAATATAAAAACAATAACAGCCATCACCCGCTCCATTGACCCAGCGATTGCTGCCCAAGAATTACGTCAACAACTATCAGCCCCACATATTACGTTTGTACTTTTCTATTGCTCATCTGTGTATTCATTACAGCGCTTAGCATCCAATATGGCGTCCGCTTTTGACGGTGTTGATTTAGTCGGTTGCACCACCGCCGGTGAAATTACCCCTAATGGCTACGAACAGCACTCCATTATCGCCATTGGCTTTAGTGCTTCTCATTTTGCTATTAGCGCGCAAATCGTCGAATCAATGGAGAACTTCACGTTAATAGATGCTCAGGAAACCATTAACAAGCTAACCGAAAATTGCTATGTCAAAAAACTTACTACGATCAAAAATCATTCATTTTTATTGACGTTACTCGATGGTTTATCCGCCGACGAGGAGCAATTCTTGGTGACTCTTAATTCTGCGTCAGGCGGCATACCTCATTTTGGCGGCTCTGCGGGAGACGACATACATTTAGCCACAACGCATGTGTTTTACCAAGGGTCCTTCTACGAAAACGCGGCTATCGTTTTGATGGTAAATACCACATGTGCTTTTGAAGTCTTCAGTTGTAACCATATCAAACACCCCACAAGTAAAGTCGTCGTCACCGCAGCGGATGCTGACAGTCGTACTGTGTTTGAGTTAAATGCTGAACCTGCCGCACTCGAGTATGCAAGGTTATTAAATGTCACCGTAGGTGAGCTTAGCCCAGAGTTATTTGCTCTGTACCCCTTGGCAGTTAAAGTCGGAGGACAATACTATATTCGTTCTATTCAAAAAGTGAATGAAGCTGATTTGAGCCTGACCTTCTACTGCGCTGTAGATGTAGGTATTGTGCTGAGCACTGTGGTGATGGATGATATTTTCGCATCCCTTAGCAGCGAGTTGAGCCGCATGACCTCCCAATATGGGGAGCCTGAATTGGTATTGACTTGCGATTGCTTCTTACGCCGCCTCGAAATAGAGCAGCGCCAGCAACTCAAGCAAGCTAAGGAATTGCAACAGAGATACAACATACGTGGTTTCAACACCTATGGAGAACATATTGATGGCACGCATTTAAATCAAACGTTCACCGGCGTTTTCATTGCCGGGGGTAACGAATGAGTGGGCAAGACCTGCAGCAAGAGTTGGCCCAGTTAAGGGCTGAAAACACGAAGCTTAAAAAAATTAACGATGCACTCATATCTAGAGTTGAACAAGGCGGCGGTAATCAATATGCGCCCTACGCGGCGTTTGAACATTCTGTACATTTAGCCGAACAAGTCAGAGAAAAGACCCAAATTTTAAATGAAACCTTGGCCGAGGTTGAGCATAGTCATCGCGCATTAAAGCAAGCCAATGAAGATGCGAATATCTTTAAACAGCGTTTTATCGATGCCATAGAGAGTATCTCTGAAGCCTTCGTACTGCTCGATAGTGACGGTTTGATACTGCTGCAAAATTCTAACTTTGCCACGTTCTGGGGTAAAACAGGGTTGGCCATTCAAGAAGGTGCTAACTTCAACGATTTGAAAGATAGAGCAAAATCCAGCGGTATGATCAGGCGTGCAAGCCCAGGTGGCGAACAAAGCAGTCCTGTGTATCAATTAGCCGATGGACGTTGGTTTCAACTCAACGAGCGGCGCACAAGCGAAGGTGGTTGGGTGATGTTGTACACTGACATCACAGAAGTTAAGGTAGCCGAAACCGCCCGCTACGAACAAGGCATGATCCAAAAGTCCATGTTGCTACAAGGCCTAATAGACAACTTATCCCAAGGGGTTGTCATGATCAGTAGCGCCAACCAGATTGAGGTATGGAATAACCGGTTTGTGCAAATGAGTCAGCTCTCCCCTAATCAATTGCGCTCCATGCCTTACTTTCAGCATTTAACCAATTTAACCGAATTGGAACTTGGCGAACGACCTCGAAATAAAGACGGTTACTATGTACAAACCCTCTCAAACGGCACCGTATTAGAAATACGCGACCACAGATTACTCAACGGTAAATTAATCAAAACCTATACGGATATCACAGTGCGACATCGCTATGCGGAATCTCTGGAGAAAAGCGAACGTTGGCTACGACTCATCACAGATAACGTACCCGCCATGATCGCGTATATTGGCAGCGATTTAAAATTTCAATTTACCAACCAAGTCTATGTGGATTGGTACGGTTGGCCCCAAGGCAGTTTAGATGGTGAATCAATCAAAGATAGTCGGGTAGATTCTGATTATCGCCAGCTTCGTCCCTATATTGAACGTGCCCTAAAAGGGGAGAGTGTCAGCTTTGAGATAGCGGAAAAAAATCACGCTGGTGAATCTCGGTATTTGTTAAAGTCCTACGTACCTAATCGCAGTAGTGACGGTAATGTACAAGGATTTTTTGTCTTAGTCAGAGACGTAACAGAACGTAGACGCAACGCTGTCGCCTTGCAAAAAGCCCACGACCAGCTTGAAATTCGTGTGGCTGAGCGCACGTCCCAGCTCAAAAGCCTCAATGATGAACTCATTATTGAGGCAGAAGAGCGCAGGCTTGCACAGGTCAACCTCACCACGGCTAAACGTGAAGCTGAGTTTGCCAACATTTCAAAAACAAAGTTTCTTGCCGCAGTCAGTCATGACTTACTGCAGCCGCTTAACGCAGCCCAACTTTTCACCAGCTCATTAGGCGAAACGCTCGTTAATGCGGAGTCCCTCCCGCTGGTCAACTCATTAACCAATTCCCTAGATGATTTAGAAAATTTGATCAGTACGCTAATAGACATCTCCAAGCTAGATGCCGGCGTAGTCAAAGCAGATAAAGGAATATTTAAACTCTCAGAGCTACTGGATAACTTAGCCAATGAATACCGGCAAGCCACCGGCCAATACAATATCGAATTGCGCTATGTGCCATCAAACATCATGGTGTATAGCGACAGCGTATTACTTGCACGCATTCTACGTAATTTTATGTCGAACGCGTTTCGATATGCCGCTCAAGGTAAGGTATTGCTAGGGTGTAAACGCAGGGGAGATCACGTGGCAATAGAAATATGGGATACCGGCTCCGGCATTGCACAAGATCAACTCACCGAAATTTTTAAAGAATTTAAACGCTTAAAATCATCGCAAAGCGCCTTTGGCAATGGCCTAGGCTTAGGGCTGGCCATAGTCGATAAAATTGCTCATGTGTTAGGCCATAAAATCACCGTCAATTCTGAGTTGGGCAAAGGTTCTGTGTTTTCCGTTACCGTACCCATATCTGCGAAGCAGGAGCTGCCAAAACACTTGGCCAACGTACAGACGTTCGTTAGCCCAACAGACTTTTCACATTGCCGAATTTGGTTAGTCGATAACGACATCAGTGTTTGCGAAGGAATGTCGCATTTACTCTCAGGTTGGGGCTGTCATACGGTTACCGCGGTGAGCTTAGAGGCGTTAAAGGAAAAGGTAAATATTGCTCACGATGAGGTGGATATTCTAATGGTCGATTACCACTTAAACGATGGTGAACTGGGCGTAGATGTGGCACACCATATTAATCAAACTCGGCGAAGCGCCCTCCCGACTATTATGATCACAGCCAACTATAGCCAGTCACTCAAAAGCGAAATCAAGAACAGCAAAATATTGTTGCTTAATAAACCGGTAAAACCCATGAAACTGAAAACATCCATGCTCTATTTGTTGCGTAAAGCTTAGCGTTTTAAATATTGATTAAAGTCGATATCGCCGCAACCCACCACCACTTTCACACGGTTTGTAGCGCCCAACTTTTTAAGGATAGATGACACATGAGATTTAATGGTCGTCTCTGAAATATGCAGATTATAAGCAATCTGTTTATTGGCCTCACCTTTCGTTAAATGTTTTAGCACAATGAGTTCACGGCGAGTCAAGAGTGATATTTTTTCGGGAGGAATTTCACATTCATTGGTCTGATTAGCAACAGCCTGACTGCGCATAATATTAGGCGGTAAATACACATTTCCAGCAAACACACTCTGAATAGCCTCGCCAATCACCTGCTTTGAGGAAGACTTAGCAATGAAGCCAACAGCACCATAGGAAAGGGTCTGCAATATCTTTTGCTTTTCAGTTTCAGCCGAAACAATAACCACTGGCGTGGTGGGGCATTCATTGCGAACATCCAGTAAACCGTTAAGCCCCGTCATGCCGGGCATGTTCAAATCGAGCAAGATCAGGTCTATTTCGTCATTGCTTTTGACTAACTCAAGCGTTGATTCAATGTCTTCTGTTTCGTAGGTAGTAGAGCCAGGAAACGCAGAACTGATCGTATTGATTATCGCTTCACGAAATAAAGGGTGATCATCAGCAACTAGAATTTTATACATGATGCTTAACACTATGTTTTAAATAAAATATTCTACCTTATTTAGCGCTTCTAACCCACCCGAAATTAACAGTTTTTTAACACAAAAATGCAGTAAAACGGGGTGTTTTACTGCATCAGGTAATAAAACTTTCCGATTAATCATCAACTCCAATTAAAATACTCGGCGTTCCCCCAGATGATATGCGAACAGCATCGTTTGCCACCCTTTGCATTTCTTCGCTTGCCAGTGTTTTTTGCAATGCATTTATCGAGCTAAACAGCATACTAAACATCTGATAGTACTTGGGTATTTCATCCCCGACAGCAGTAAACTTAGTCACTGTGTAAGGTAGCTCGTCCGTTTTAGGAATGTGTAATGCCTGATGAAGCATGGCTAAATGCAAAACATAGTCCCCCTCAAACTGTACTTTGTCTTTTGGTTGTGGATACAGCACCATTAATTTTACGCTTTGCATTATGCTAACTCCTGTGTTTGTTGCTTTTCATTCAGCTTAAAATGTCACCACGGCACCAACAGAAACCGTGTCATTGTCCTCCCCTGCTAAAGAATTCGTTACGTCTGCTTCAGTGTGGTTGTATTCGAAAACGGCGGTGAGTCCCGGGCACAGCGTATTGAAATAAGCCAAACCCGTATTGGTATGTTCGGCATCCAATACACTGTCAGTGTTTTCCACTTCAGTTCTGCCGTGGGTGACCACAAATCTATGGTCGTGCAGGGTATAAGACGCTTGAAATAACATACCGTCAGTCTCGATCACCTCAGGGCCAACCAACTGATCTAGCCCTGCAACATGCCCTAAGCCTTTAGCGCTATACCCCGACGCACTCAGTGCCAAGCCCGCAAACTTTACTTTCGCACCATAGCCCACGCCTGATTGATCTTGTTCTATTCCATCAACTTCACTGGATTGGCTAACACCACTTAACCACGCCATAAATGAGCCACTGTCAAAGGTGGAGTTGTACATTAATTCGGCCTCAAAACGCGGTAAGTCTTCAGAAGAATCAGATGACACTTTGTTAGGGTCCATCAGGCCCACCGCAATTTTGAAACCATTGAATTCAGGCGACCTATAAGTGATCTGCGCCTTAGGGAAAGGATACGTATAGCCAGTACTAATGTTACCGAATGTCACGTTACCGCCATCGACTAGACCAAAAAAGTCAGAGGTTTGGCCAAAGCCCAAGAGCAATTCATCGTTTAAAATATTGGCGCGGTTAAACAGACCGAAGTCTTTACCGATAAGCACTTCCCCCCAATCGGCTTTGACTGTTGCATAAAATTGGCGAACGTCAATCAACGAGCCGGTCCCTAAATCAGCGGGAGAGGCGTCTCGATTATTATCAGAATCGTTTATGGACACCCAAAAAGAAGAGCGCATTTCAATCTTCATGTCTGATAACTGATTTGAAAAGTTAAAGCCTACATTATTCGGTAAAAACCCCATACGTACTCGAGATTGATCTCTGTCAGTACCGACCCCGCCTGCATCGGTGGTTTCAATTGAACTATTGGAATAGAAAGCATTGACCAAGCCGTCAGCGCTGAAGCTCAAACCGTCGTTTTCGTATATGTCTATTTTAGCCGCAGCACTGAAAGAAGAAGCGATCGCCACTGACA
This sequence comes from Paraglaciecola sp. QJM3NY_14, assembly GCF_056173245.1. NCBI lineage: Bacteria > Pseudomonadati > Pseudomonadota > Gammaproteobacteria > Alteromonadales > Alteromonadaceae > Paraglaciecola > Paraglaciecola sp. QJM3NY_14. The sequence goes on along the minus strand of NZ_CM149664.1, from coordinate 2,212,168 downwards.
AGAGGCCAAATTTCGTTAATGTGTTCATGATTGTGTTTCCCGTTTTTTGTTATCGTTCAACGGGATCATATAAACACCAGACTGGGTAAAGAATTGAACGAGATAACGAAATCACGCGTTATTTAGTATGACGAAAAAGAACTAGTACTTAAGGAGGGACGCATTTTGCAAACACAACCGTCAGTAGTGGCCGAGCAAAATCGAATAAATAAGTCAGTGAGTGTGTTTTTTGATAGCCCGTAAGAGCAAGCGCATCGCTAGCCAAGTAGAAAGTAGAAGTACAGGAACAGAAATGCCCTTCACTAAGGTTTTATCCAGCGCTAAATCAACCGATGCGAGCGCATTTAGTACGTAATCCAGCAGACTCATGGAGTAATACACAATCGCCACAATAGACACACCTTCCACTATTTGTTGCAAGCGTAACTGCACTTCCCCCCTTCGATTGATCGCAGCGAGCAATTTTTGGTTCTGTTGTTCAATCGATAAATCAACACGTGTTCGCAGTAAACCACTTGCCCGTTCGATGCGACAGGTTAACGCGTCTAATCGGCGCGTTAACGCCTGACACGTTTTAACACCAGGGCCAAGCCTTCGAGTGACAAACTCACTTAAGCGTTCTTTGTGGTTTAGCTCTTGCTCTTTGAGCTGAGTAACGCGTGAGCACACAAGTTCGTAGTAGGCATCCGTGGCACTAAATCGATAGCTAATATCAGCCAGTATTTGCTCTGTTTGATTGGCTAAATGCGATAAAGCGCTGAGCATTTCTCCATCATCAGCATCCTTAGTGCTCGCCATACTTTGATTTATTCCCACTAAGCGCTGCTCTATTTGTGCTACATCAGCAGACAACGCTTTAGCAATGGGCAAACTTAACAGCGCCATCATTTGATATGTTTCAATTTCCAGCAAACGCTGCACTAAGCGACCTGCTTGATAGGTATTCAATGCCGATGACTGAATATAAACCCGGGAAAAACCATCGCTGTGAACTCGAAAGGAGGTGAACACGTTGGCTCGCCCACTGGCTACCGTGCTACCGAACACTTGATAGTTTTCAAACGCTTGAAAGAGTGATGTATCGCTGAAGGGCTCATCACTCAATACCAAGTTAACCGCACTAACAAGCTCACCCACTAGTGAGTCAAACCATTGCTGGGGCACAAATTCAATAGCAAAACTGTCAAATAATGCCTCACTGACGCCCTTTCTGATAAAGGTGTAACTGGAGAATTCTAAGTGTCGTTCCCAGCGGATCTCGAAACCCGTAAAATGCTGATAATAGCAACACGCATCCGACTCTGGAGGTGGCGCATTATAATGTGCACACAAGGTGCATAGTTGCTGAAACTCTTTCTCTCTCTGGTCTTGGTTAATTCGCACAGCAATGTGGCTAACAGTGGAACAAGTCGCCATTTGGACACTGGGCCGGTTATGCAATTCTTGACTCAAGCTTTGCCGTGTTTCTGATACCCAAAGACGAGGTCTATTTTTAATAACGTCGGTCACAGCTTCGCTATTAACTTCCCTATTAGCTTCGCTATTAACTTCCCTATTAGCTTCTCTATTAGCTTCTCTATTAAGTTGTATTGTCATTCTGATGACTTCATCATTTTGCTAGTCAGCGCACATCAAATAACACTGCCTGCAAGCAAGCTCGGGTATTTTGCTAATAAAGCGGCTTGCCAGCTAAGTTCAGCAACGCCAGATTCTGTGCGCGGACGCGTTAGAGCAACGGATTCTTGATGTACGATACGACTCGGCGACTGACTCAAGAATAGAATTCGATCGGCTAAGTACACTGCCTCTTGCAAATCGTGCGTCACAAAAATCACACTGCACCCTTGCCGCTGACAAAATTTAATAAGCAATAAACGCAGACGAGCTGCCGTAGGGGCATCAAGTGAATTAAACGGCTCATCGAGTAGCAACAACTTGGGGTTAATAAGAAAAGCACGGGCGATACTGACTCTGCGCTGCATACCTCCAGACAACGTGCGAGGGTAGCAGTTTTGTTTGCCTTCTAGCCCAACACTCGACAGTAATTCATCGATAGTGTCCGGGTGGCTGTTTGGCTGTACTAACCTCAAGTTTTGCTCAACCGTTAACCAAGGCATTAATCTGGGTTGTTGAAAGATGTATCCAATTGGAGGACACATTTGTTCGTTCAAAGGCTCGCCATCAAATACAATATTGCCCGCCTCGCTTGGTTCGAGGCCACTTATTAAATTGAGCAAGGTTGTTTTACCGCAGCCCGAAGGGCCAATGATAGCAACGAACTCCCCTGCCCCTAAATCAAATTCGATATTATCGAGTACATTCGTGCCTTGTATGTACTGTTTATTTTCGATGCGAACGGTAAGTTCAGCCATGCACACTTCCCCGAGCGATTAACCTATCAAGTGGACGAAAAACAACGGCTTCAATACACAGTATGATGCTGATAAAGGCACATGTGTAAGCCAAAATACCAGTGATATCAAAGAACTGAAATTGGGTATTTAGCGCAAAGCCCACTCCGTCACTGCGCCCAAGTAACTCAACAACGAGGACAATTTTCCAGATCAATGACAGCCCAGAGCGAGCTGATGCCATGATAAACGGATACAATTGCGGCAAAAACACCTTGAAAAAGGTACGCCTGGGTGACAATCGATAGATTTTAGCCACAGCCAGCAAATCGTGATCCACGACCCGCGCGCCTTCGCGGATCATCACCACAACCGTAGGGATTTTGTTTAGCACCACCGCGGCAATCGCAGCACTTTCCACCAAACCGAACCAAATATAACACAGCAAAATGGTTACCAAAGCAGGTACATTTAAAGCGATGATCAACGCCGTATCAGTCAATCGATTGAGCTTTGAATACGTTCCCATCAGCACGCCTATGACGACACCAATGAGCATTGAAATAACAAAACTGATGGCCACACGCTTGAGCGTGACCCATAGATTTAAAAGCATATCTCCTTGGGTGAGATGAAAATGAATGCTGCTGAGCACCCCAATGCAGCTAGGGAAATCAGGGCTGGCCACAAACCACGCAGCCGCTTCCCAGGTCGCCCCAACGAGCAAGAATGTCCCTATACGGATAAACAACCAGCGACGCGTAGCCTGGCTCAAAAATGACATTGAGGACAAGCAGGCAACAATAGCAGGCAGGTTTGCGCGACGAGAAGGAATGTCATTGAGCGCTTTCATCTTCAACCACAGGGTTCCAGGTCAATAAACGCTGGTCAAACGCATAGAACGTATGCTCATCAAGGGATGTGGCATTGCCTACCAAGTTGTGTCCACCTTGCTCCGCCAACACAGTAAATATGTCTTTCGTTGCCATTAATTCCTCAGGACCAAACCGATGCAATAAGCCCCTTCGATATTCGGTTTGTAACCCCGTAAACACCTCATCATTTTCAGCCTTAGTTAAATGGCGAATTCGCGCCCATTCATCATCTGATGAGTAAAGAATTTGCTTTGCGGCCAATGATGCTCGCAAGAAACCTTTGATGCTCTTCGCATGCTGATCAGCCCAAGGTTTTTTGAATGCCCAGCCCAGCAGAGGCACATCGTTTTCAATGTGAAGGGCGTGTAATATTTCTGGCACCGTGACCAATAGTCGATACCCTTTGGCTTTTAAGCGTGCACCGTAGTGCCAAAAGTTGATCCCCGCATCAAGCTCGCCTCTGAGCATAAGGACGTTAAGTAGAACAGGAGACATAAAACTCGGCGCGGTTTTGTTTTTTATATCAAATCCATATTGAGCTTTTGCATATGCCTGCAGTAACAACCAGTTTTTATCCACCTCGCCACCAGCAATACCGACTTTTTTATTCGCTAAATCGCGAACATCCTTAGCAGATGAATCTTTTGGAACATACAAGCCCCCGGTAGCAATAGAAGTGGGGAAAAGTGTAATGTCTTTATTGTTAGCGCGTTGGCGATTTACCCATAGCCAATCAGTTAGAATGATGTCCACTGCATTACTTTGCAAAGCCACTGCTGAAGCATTTTTACTGCCCAAAGATAATACGTCTAACGTGAATCCGTATTTTTTATCCAGCTTGTGGTGTTTAATTACATCCACTTCCCAATTAACCGTGCCGTATTTCAACACCCCCAGGCGCACGTTCGGCGTCGTCTGTGCAAAGGCTTTCATACTCATAGCCATCACGATCACAACCACGCTAAATATCAGTAAACGTCGTATTTCTGCGCCCTTGAACATTGACTACTCCTCTTACGCTTAATCGCCCCAATTGCTGACTAGACTTGTTTAAATCTGTACCCGCTTTTTAATAGCTGACATGTAATTCAAGCATTAAAATCTGGCTTCAATGCCCAAATGAATCGCTCTGGGTTGGCCTCCAAAGTAGCGATAAGAGCCAAACGCATAATCTGCGCGACTGGCATATCGCTCGTCTAGTACATTCTCTAGTCGCGCCAAAAGACGCACTTTATCAGTCAGCGAAAATTGACCACGAAGTTGCAACAAATTGTGCCCTTGGTATTCATGTTCATTCGATGGATCTAGGTAGTAACGACCCACGTGCGCCCATTCGAGCTCCAACGATGAGTCTTTAGTGGGCTGCCAAGCGAGACGCACATTGCCCAACTGACGTGGAGCCGTATCAATGTCGTTCCCTTTCAGTACACCGCTACTGGCATGTTCTGATTCGTATTGGTGAATCGCGTAGGTGTAATTAACCGCAATAGATACATTGCTAAGTATTGGATAATCAAGCCCCACTTCCACGCCTTTGTGAGACGTTTCAGCATCAGTCACATTCAGGCCATCATCATCTCTGAAGAAGAAGTGATCTTTAGTCATATAAAAAGCCACCAGCTCAAAGTTCATATTAAGTGCTAAGCCTCTTACCCCAACCTCTTGGCTCCGAATTTCTTCTGATTCAATTTGTCCTGCTACTTGCTGGTTTTGAATTCGGTACAAGTCGGTCGTCTGCGGCGCTCTGAATCCCTGAGACCAATCAGCAAAAAGCGCGACGCTCTCATTCATCAAATAATTAAACCCTATCTTGCTGCTGACGTTATCGAAATCATCTTTGCTGTCAGCTGGGCGTTGATACAAACATGCCACAGGCTCATTGTTACCATTAACACATGGGCTGCCGTCAGCCTGTGTGGTTCCATCAGCAAGCCGGTTTTTGTAATCGTAATGGGTACTATCAAAACGCACACTGGCAGACATTCTCAACGCGTGACTGTATTGCCAGTCGGCTTGAACATAAGGAGCCAACGTCAACACATCAACCTCATAGTCGTAATGCACACCTTGCTGGCGCGCTTTACCAAAGCTAAAGGTACTGGCCTTTTGTTGGGTTTCAGTGAGCTCGCCTGAAGTCCACTCTGCATCAGCCCCCATAACAAGGGCGAGACGCGGGTCAAATTGCCAATGATAACTACTGGTCAATCCAAAACTGGAGTGGCTATTTTCTTCTATCGCTTCAGAGGGTAAGTAATGCTGGCGAAACTCCATATCATTCGTTCGAACGTAAGGCGTAAGCACAAAATATCTGTCATCAGACAAAGTACGTTGCCACTTACTCGCAACACGCATTGATGACCATTTTCGGTAGGCGTCGTCTTCGCAGTTTTTTTCCATTGCTTGGGTGTCTTTAAACAAGCGGTCATCTGCGTAAGTAGATTCAAAGCAACCTTCCCCATTGTCGCCAGAGGCAATAAAACCCGCGGTATTTTGGTCAAGTAAGAAGCCCGCAACACTGGTCGTTATCGCGTTGAGCTCATCACGGTATTCATGACGCAGCCCCACTTTGGCTGACGTGAAATCACTGTCGTCTTGGTAGCCGCCATTGTCTATTAATTGCGTATTAATGCTTAAACCGTGTGCACCAAAATCATTGCCCAGAGTACCTTGCACTTGATAGTGCTCGTTTGGCCCAAGTAACAAAGATACGTCCCCGCCGTCACGTACCGCTTGATTAATCACATTCACCACACCGTGAACCGCATTTGACCCATAAATCGCGCTTGCTGGGCCACGTACGATATCCACTTCTTGTGCTTGTGCTAAGTTAAGCTCTGATAAGCCATTGTTATTTGCAAAACCTGCTGCACGTGTTGCAATGCCATCTTCTAGAATTAAAAAAGCCCCCCCTGCACCCGGTCCGGTTAGTACGGGAGAGCGCAAAGAAGGCAAAGACTCCATGCCATTATTGGCTTGTACATACACTCCACTCGCGCGATTAAGTAGATCGCTTGGATAAACCGAGCTTACTGTTTGAATATCTTGGCGATTGATGCGCGCCAAATTACCAGTCAGTGTTAATAGGTTTTCCGCTTGACGCGTGCCTGTCACAACAATGACATCAGGTATATCAGTCGTTGTAACCTGTGACTCAGACAGGTCTTCTTTGAACATACTGGCTTTGGCAGTATTTGCCTCGGCAGCTTTGGCTTCGGCGATACTCGCTGCAACCAAGCTGGTAACAGCCAGCATGGAAAGCTGAAAAACGGGGATTCTTTTTTTAACTGACTCTCGAAACATCACAGTTCTCAAAGTATTCGATAATGTATGTTTTATGCTATTGCTCACCTGGTTTTTATTCTTTCCTCCTTTAGTATGACTACTCTCGTCAATTAAGGCAGAAAGACGGCATTTTCGATGAATGTCAGCATGCTTAGTCATTAAAACTGTACCTGCACATTGGCCGTTACTCGTCTTGGACTGCCTGGGCCAACAAAAAAAGCCTCATCAATTTCAGGGTATACATCCTCTAACACCTCGTCTGGCTCACCATAGGTACCAAAGGTATGGTATTGGCGGTCAAAGGCGTTATCGATCCGCGCTGAAAGCTGCACAGACTCACTTACTTGATACTTGGCATACACATTGGCAATCGCGTAAGACGATATTTTTTTATTCTCATTTGCTTCATCCCCGCGGTAATACGATGACGATGAGAACAACCACTCGGCGCCTACACTCAGTGCTTCGTTCAGTGCCCAATCGGTGTGCATTTTCACTTGATGCTGAGGCTGGCCAGGGATCGTGTCTCCAGCTTCCACTTGACGACCTCCTCCTAAGGGATTATTCGGACTAAATGTGACAAATTCTGATTCAAAAGTAGCGTCTAAGTAGCTGTAATTGGCACCAAAGCTAAGGTTTTCTCGCTGATGCAAGAAAGACAGTTCTGCCCCTTGGCGATTGGTTTTATCAACATTGATAAAGTAGCCCTCAGACTGCGTCACACCCGCTTGTTGAAAAATAATGTCATCCACGCTTTTGGTGCGATACAAAGTGGCCGTTAGCGTATTAGCATCAGTGTGATAATCAACTGACGCCTCAATGGTTTTCGCAACGACTTTATTCAATGGCGGATCGGCCACAAAACCATTGGGTAATTTACACGGGTCATCTTCATCGGCACAACTTAGCTCTGCTGGGCTTGGCATACGTGACGACTCGCTGTAACTCAGTGATATATCCCATTTTTGGGAAACAGAATACTGAACGCCTAACGCTGGGTTGAAACGATTGAAATGGTGCTCGCCGTTTAATGAGCCGTCACCAACATCTATCCTGTCGTGCATCGATATTTTACTGTCGTTATAGCGCCCAGAGACACTGAGTAACCAGCGCTCATCAAAGCGCACTGAGTAACCTGAGTAGAGGTAGTGCTCGTAAGTTTTTACCCCTAGTCTCACTTGGGACTCACTATCAAAAAATCCTGTGGGTGATACTGAACGGTCATCCTCTGGTGTGCTGTTATGCAAAATACCAAACTCGGTATCACTGATAAAATCGATATCAGCTTGATCGATTCCGCCACCAATGACCCACTCATGCTCTGCATGCTGAGTTTTTTTACTGTGCATAAGCTGCAAAGCTAAGCCATAACTTTTGTTTTCAGTAGCGCTTTGGTTCAACGTGCCGTCTATATCGTCAGCGTCCAAATCAGAAATGTCACTGAAGCTTACCTCTGGGGCATAACCCACAAATTCGACACGCTCAACGTCGTCATCTTCTTCCTCACACAAGGTAACAACATTATTAAACTCACATTCTTCGTAGTCGCTGTCATCACCGTTAGTAGTGTCAATATTGTTGCGTCTGTAATAGCTGTTTGCTTGCATTGTAAAACCATTACCTAACGCTGACTCGCTACTAAGCGCAAACATGCGGTGATCGTTTTCAGTTTTATCTGGGTAGGTGTAAATAGCGTCATACCCCTGGGCGACTTGTAATCCCTCGGGCACAGCGCCATTGCCGGTCAGGGCGTTGTCATTAGCCGCGGCGAATAACTCAAGGTGATGAATATCCCCTTGGTAGGTTAGTGTGCCTAGCACCTGCTTCAAATCACTGCTTGAAAAGTCCCGCCAGCCGTCTTCGCTCAAACGGTTAATTGCCACATAATAGCCCCAACGGCCATTGTTTCCGCCGCTTTGCACCGTCGCTTGGCGTTGACCGAAGCTGGCTATTTGTAGGTCCAGTTCATTGCGCGCGAAGGTGAAACCATTTTTGACCCGCATGTCTAATGCACCGCCTAAGGTATTTTGCCCAAAACTAGGGTTCGAGCCCGAGTACAACGCGACGCTATCAAGGGCAGCAAAAGGAATAAGATCCCAGTTGACGGTATCGCCAAATGGTTCGTTAAATCGAATACCGTTGAGGTATAAAGAAATACCTTGTGGTAACCCAAGCAAAGGCGACGCCGTAAATCCGCGGTACTGCACGTCAGGTTGAAAAGGATTGTTCTGTACATCGTTGATATGCACACTGTTTAAGCGATTTTTCATGTGTTGCGACAGCGAGAGCGCATTGCTTTGCGCTAACTCCTCTGTGCTAATGGTTTGTATACTGCCAATGATACTGGTGGTGTTGTGTTCACTAAAAAGAGGATTTTGGCCAAACACACTGATTGTTTCAAGACTGGCGATTTCACTTGCCATGCCCTCAAAACTTAACATTACACCGACTGCGACTACATATCTCATCATCAATTCCATTGCGTTAGTTATCACTTCAACAAGGAAATTAACGGATAGATGCCTTTGCTACAACTTACGCCAAGAAAAGAAAGAACCAAAATAATCTATATATTTCATAACGTTAACTAAAAGTCATTCTTAAGCCTCCTTCTAAAGTAGGAGGCCATTCCTGCCAAAGTCAGCGCACATTACTGCTTGTAAAGCAGGGAGACATTATCCACGACCTCGAAACGTCACTAGGGCAATAACGCAAGTCACCAAGGCGCTGCTAAAAACCACGGTAAAAGCAAGTTCATTAACTTGCCCGTACAGCGCAAATCGCAATAACTCGACACAGTGCGTAAAGGGGTTAAACTGGCAGATCCAAAACAACACGGCGCTTGCTTCTTGCATTTTCCATAAGGGATACAGTGCACTGGACAAGAAAAACATCGGGAAAATGACAAAGTTCATCACGCCTGCAAAGTTCTCTAGCTGAGTAATAAGATTCGCGAGCATTAATCCCAGCGCGCTGAGGAAAAACGCTATCAAGAAAATAGCAGGTACAGCATATAAATATCCGGTAAATTCAATATCGACTCCCACTAATCGGGTGATGAACAAAAATATAAGCACTTGAAAGGTCGACAAAATAGCACCGGCCACGAGCTTACTAAAAAGCAAAAAGGGCCGAGGCATTGGGCTCATAAGTAAGACTTTCATACTGCCCATCTCTCGGTCATACACCATAGACAACGAGCTTTGCATGCAATGAAACAAGATGATCATGCCGCCAAGCCCGGGCGTAATATATTGCTGATAGGTGATGTAGGTACTGTAAGGTTCCATTATTGAGATCCCCAGCGCAGATCGAAACCCAGCCGCAAACACGACCAGCCACAACAATGGTCGCACCAATACGCTCAATAAGCGGGTCCTTTGTTGTAAGAAGCGCAATACCTCTCGCTTAACAATGCCATTCATGCAGTATAAGTACGTTGCAGGGTTCATAGTGCCTCCATGCTGGCGGTTAACGTACGGTAAAGCTGAGGCACATCATCGACATCGAATTGGGCACATAAATCTCGGGTAACCCCTTGCGCTTTAACTTGCCCACTATTAAGCACAACCAAGCTGTCTTGTGCACTGACTTCATCCATCAAGTGCGTCGCCCACAACACACAAAGGCCTTGTTGCTGGGTTAAGGTGCGCACGTATTTGATGATCAGCGCGCGGCTCTCTATATCAAGCCCTACGGTAGGTTCATCAAGTAATAGCACCTTAGGCTGATGTAACAGGGCTCGGGCTATTTCTACCCGCCGGCGATGGCCCCCATTCAAGGCTCTGACTTTCACAGCCAGCTTATCATTGAGGGATAATCCCAACAGTATGTCACCAATATTACTCAGAGCATTCGCCGATGAAATACCGTGCAGCGATGCGTGGTACAACAAGTTTTGTTGAACGGTTAAATCTAGGTCCAATGTGCTTTGTTGAAACACCACTCCCATTGAGCGCATGATGTCTTTGCGGGCGCTTTGCAGGCTCAAACCACATACTTTGATGTCACTATTGGCCTCATCGTCTGCAAGGCGTTTGTTGGCGCTTGCGTTAGCTCCCGGGGCAGACTTTAAACCGGTAAGCAAAGAAAATAAGGTACTTTTACCCGCACCGTTTGGTCCAAGCAGAATATTGATACCCTGTGGTAGGGTTAAATTTACGCAATCAAGCACGCGCTTTTTGCCATAGCGGTATGACAAATTTCGCACCTCGATACTGGAGTGGGTTATTTTATGACTGGGTTGGTTGTTGTTCGAAATTTTTTGCCCAACCGGGTTAAGCTTCGCGTCTGATGGCTTGTTCATTGCGCACCACGCACAACTACGCCCCATGGGTAACGCCCTACTTTGATAGAATGCGTGACCTTACGCTTTGCAATATCGATTACCGACACATCCCCGCTAACACCATTGGTGGTTAACAGCTTGCTTTGGTCTTGATTAAACGCCAGTTGCCAAACCCGTCTGCCTACCAGTAAATATTCTTCGATATTCATGCTAGGCACATCAATGACCGCCACATGATTGGCTGGGCCCAGTGCAACGAATGCTGTTTTTCCGTCACCGCTCAACTCCACTCCTACTGGCTGTACTTTGTCCCTATGCACCCCTGAAATAGCGAAGGTAAATTCATGAATAACCTGACGGGTATTAACGTCAAACACGCTCAAGGTGCCACCAATTTCAGAGCTAACCCAGAGCTGCTTGCCATCTTGTGAAAACTTTGCCGATCTGGGGCGTGCGCCGACTAATGAATTATCGATGTTTTCGTAGGTTTCTGTGTCTATCCAGTGCACCATATTGGTTGTTTCCGAGGTAACCACAACCAGTTTACCGTCGGGGCTGACAGCTAGCCCCTCGGGCTCTACACCCACATCGATTTGTGTAATCACTTGTCTCGATGCTATATCAATTACCGTGAGCAGGGCATCATCTTCGTTCGAGGTATAAATGATTTTGCCATTAGGGTGCAGCGCAATGGTTTCGGGGTCTTCTCCTGACGGTAAGTCTCCTATAACGGTTTCATTAACTAAATCAATGATCTGAATACTGTCAGAATCACTGGCACACAGATAAGCAATAGTGCCATCATGGCTCAGTACCAACCCTCTGGGTCGTTGACCAACGTCAAACTCTCGCAGCACTTTGTGCTGTGCAAGATTGATGACCGAAATCGTGTTGTCCTTTTCATTGGAAACGTAAGCGAGTTCTTGGGCGTGTACCAAAGTGATTACATTGCAGCCAAGCAACATCCCCAGCATTAGCGATATATTCAAAACGTTCTTTTTCATATGTGACCTCTGGTGATATTGGCGGCTCATTCGCAGCGCATTTCGCGTGCATCAAAACCCAAGGTATCAAGTTCGTTTGTGGGATGTAGCATGCCCGCTTGGGGCGATTCAGACACAAAAGCGTTGGGTTGCACCAACGCCAAAGGCATTCTTAACTGACCATTCCATGAACGAAAGCTGAGCTTACGCCCTTTATATGCAGCCAATTCAAAGTCATCAGAATGAATATAATCAATCAACTCTGCCGGTTTACCTGAACCTGTTTGCTGGGCCGCTTGAGCGACACTTCGCACTGCCAAATAAGCACTGAAATCTAATTCATTCATGTCTCTTGCCGCCATTTTGCGAAAACGACTTTGCAATTGCGCCGCCCCCCACTGCTCTATCACTCGATGCCATGCCAGTGCTTCTAGCCCGGCTGAACCGATAACTGGCCTTGGCAAATATGTGTTGTAAGGAATGAATTCGGCGAAGTCCTTATGAGCATCAGCGACAAAGACCACATCATAGGGGCGCGAGGTTTGGGTAAATAGCGGAATTTCTTGCTGAGTACTGCGGCGCAAGTCAGTGTTAAAGTCCCACACTTTTTGTTCGATAATGTTTAATCCAAAACGTTTCGCTGCAAGAGAAAACGCATATGCTATATGCTCATCGGCCACTCCCTTGCCTTTGATCAACAATATTTTAGATAACCGTTTTGCCACAAGCCATTGTGCCAATGCGTCTGACTTCATTCGGTAACTTGGGACTGTGTGTAACACAGATGACAAACACAAGGTGTGGCGCATATCATCCGCCGGCTCACTGACATTAAACACCAACACAGGTTTATTTTTCGCCCATTTGTCTATGGTTTCAAACACACCGCTGTCAGCACTGACAAGAAATACAAACACACCCTTTTTAAACTGCTGATCAATACGCTTGAGCACTTCTTGAGGAGCGTGCAACTCAAACTGAGATAATGTGAAAGATTGACCAATGAATTTACCTGTTGAGTTAGCATCAGCCACCGCTAACTGCGCGCCAGGCAAACCACTGTTTTCAGGTAACAGATTGATATTGCTGAACGTTGCCACGGGCGCGTTCAATAGCTTCAAATAATTCACCTCATAGCTAAGGGGAACATTTTTAGCGACCGAATGGCCATTCCATAGCAAAATACAAACCGTAGACAAAACCCAAGTGAGACGGTTAATAACGCTTATTTTCTGCTTCTTTAAACGGCTTGTTTGCGTGTTCATAGTCCGCTCTTCTCCTTACGCTAAATTTCACACTACTTTGCACACTACAGTTCATGCTAAAACGACTTTTAACATCAGCATATAGAAGAACACCCCTGTTGGAAATTCTAGGCCACATCCGCTAACCATCTGAATTTAAAGAGTTAAGTGCATTTTCACTGAGAAACTTTGTTAAAAATCATCCTAAAGGATGAGATTTAATCTAGCTAAAGTGCAATGTGTGAATGCCCCGTAGATGGGTAAGCTGACCCTCGTTGATTAAATGACTAACCAGTTACATACAAAGAGGATAAACGGTGATGATTAGACATACATTAAGCCGCAGCATTTTTATAGCAGCCATAACGACTTGTTCTTTTGGTTTGGCTGCACATGGCTCTGTGACGCCGCAGAGTGTTGATACCTCAACCATACCCGAGTTAGGCGAAGAATGGTCTGACACAAATCCGTACCGTGACGTAGAAGGTCACGACCGGGACGAAATTTTGCGAGTTGGCTCATCAGCTTACAATCAGAACTGTGCGCGATGTCATGGCTTAGGCGGTGTCTCTGGTGGTATAGCACCGGATTTACGCATGCTAGCCCCTGACTACGATGGCGACGAATGGTACGTATATCGCGTGCAAAATGGGGCTGTCCGAAACGGTGCTGTTTACATGCCTAAGATGACCGAACACCTCAATCAAGAAGCATTGTGGGCCATTCGCAGCTGGTTAGAGTCTGTCAGTGACACCCAGTAAAACCTTACATCGGGTTATATGGGCGGCTTACGCGCTGTTTATCTGCCAAACAAGTCTGGCCCGCCCTTTCGATGACATCATACAAACCGACTTTATCACGGTAGCGGTTTATCGCGATTTCGTGCCTTTTTCGTTTCAACAAAACGGCCAAGATCTGGGCATTGATGTGGAAATAGCCAAGCATATTGCCCAGCAACTAGGCGTAAAGCTCAAGTTAAAATGGGCCACTGCGGATGAGTCCGTGGAAGATGACCTACGTAATAATATCTGGAAGGGGCATTTCCTCGATCGCACCGTGGCAGACCTAATGCTGCGGGTCCCCTACGATAAAAAATACAGCTTGAAACGCGATGACATAGGTGAATTGGTGAACGGCCAAGTGCATATGTTTGCGCCTTACCACGTGGAATCTTGGCAGATAATGTTTGACCAATCAGCGATTGAGTCTGTGCCAACAATTGCGGTTTTCCAATACCACGATATAGGCGTTGAAAACGATTCTATCCCTCAGTTTTATTTGATGTCAGCCTTTGCTGGCCGCATGCGCGACAGAAGCAAGCAATTTGTCACCATCCCTTTGGCGATACAAGCAATGCAAGCAAAAGAAGTGGATGCAGTGATGGGCATGCGCAGTCAAATCAGTTACTACCAAAGCCATTTAAATGACCAGCGCTATCCTTTGGCACAAAACGGTTTCCCGAATATTGGCAAACAAAAGTGGGACATCGGCATGGCCGTCAAGGCGGATTATCGCCAGTTGGGTTATGCCATAGGCGATATTGTTGAGCAAATGACGAAAGACGGCACCATGAGAAAGATATTTGAGGATTACCAGATTACATATGAAATCCCTGAATATTATTCTCCCTGAACGTACGCCTTAAGCTCTCCTACTAAGTGATGAATAAATATCCTACGCCTGAGTCATAGAGCCAATTAAACGCACAGAATACTATGCATCTACCCTAATAAAGGTTCCGTTTTAACGATATGAAATAGACAGCAATGACCTTAATTAGACCCTGAATTCAAACACGCAAAAAACTAAAATTTCATGAGGAAATAACGATGAACAATAAAGGTATGAAAGCAGTATTGTCATTATCAGTGCTCATATCCATTGCACTGTCCCCTGCGGTATCCGCAAACGTTACAGACAAAGATATTTTAAATGACCAAGCGACCACAGATGATGTGGTGTCGTATGGCATGGGCCTTAAAGGTCAACGCTACAGCCCCCTGTCAAAAATTAACGGCGACACGGTGCAAGAGATACGTCCCGTTTGGGCATTTTCATTAGGTGGCGAAAAGCAGCGAGGGCAAGAGTCACAACCTTTAATTAAAGATGGCGTTATGTACGTCACGGGTTCGTATTCTCGGGTTTATGCCATTGACGCCAACACGGGTGACGAACTTTGGCAATACGATGCCCGTTTGCCTGACGGTATTATGCCCTGTTGCGATGTGATCAATCGCGGTGTAGCCCTGTATGGTGAGCTCGTTATTTTCGGTACGTTAGACGCCAAATTAGTCGCTTTGAATAAAGACACAGGTAAAGTGGTTTGGAAGAAAAAAGTCGAAGATTATAAAGCCGGTTACTCTATCACCGCAGCCCCTATTATCGTTAAAGGCAAGATCATTACTGGTGTAGCCGGCGGTGAATTTGGCGTAGTCGGTAAAGTGCGTGCTTACGATGCAGTCAATGGCCAACTCGTGTGGGAGCGCCCTACCGTTGAAGGCCATATGGGTTACATATGGAAAGATGGAAAGAAAACCGAGAACGGCATATCGGGTGGTAAGCCCGGCCAAACGTGGCCTGGCGATTTATGGAAATCCGGTGGCGCTGCGCCTTGGTTAGGCGGCACTTATGATCCTGATGTAGATTTACTCTTCTTCGGCACAGGTAACCCTGCCCCGTGGAACTCTCACCTTCGCCCGGGTGACAATTTATTTTCTTCGTCTCGTTTAGCCATTGACCCAGACACAGGTAAAATAGTGTGGCACTTTCAATCGACTCCGCACGATGGTTGGGATTTTGATGGCGTAAATGAACTGATTTCTTTTGATTACAAAGAAAATGGCAAAACCATTAAAGCGGCAGGCTCTGCGGATAGAAACGGCTTCTTCTATGTTTTGAATCGTGAGAACGGTGATTACATTCGAGGCTTCCCGTTTGCTGATAAAATCACATGGGCTTCCGGATTAGACAAAAATGGGCGCCCTATCTTCGTGGATAGCAACCGCCCTGGCGATCCATCGGAGTCAAAAGACGGCACGCAAGGCACATCCGTGGTGTCTGCACCTGCTTTCTTGGGTGCTAAAAACTGGATGCCTATGGCCTACAGCAAGGACACCGAATTGTTTTATGTACCATCCAACGAGTGGGAAATGGACATATGGAATGAACCTACCGCCTATAAAAAGGGCGCTGCTTACCTAGGTGCTGGTTTTACTATTAAACCCATCAACGAGGGATATATAGGCGTATTAAAAGCAATCGACCCTAAAACAGGCAAAGAAGTGTGGCGCTACCAAAACTACGCGCCATTATGGGGAGGCGTTTTAGCCACCGCAGGTAACTTAGTGTTTATGGGTAACCCTGAAGGTTATTTACTCGCGTTTGATGCTAAAACGGGAGAAATAAAATACAAGTTCAATACCGGCTCAGGCATAGTTGGCTCACCCGTTACGTGGGAAATGGACGGAGAACAGTACATTTCAGTGTTATCTGGCTGGGGGGGCGCCGTTCCACTTTGGGGTGGTGATGTAGCACAGCGCGTTAAACACTTTAACCAAGGTGGCAGCGTCTGGACTTTTAAACTTCCTAAATAGTCCGCGACCGACCTACTCGTTATTCCTATGCTGTTAAAAATAGCGCTAACGAAAGTGTCAAAAAAATCAAGACCAGCCTAGCTGGTCTTTTTTTGGCAACTCGATAGCATCATACGACGCTTTAATGCCAGTAAACAGCAGCTACGTTTTATCTGCACATTTCACTATTAACCTTATTTATATAATGACTGACACCTGCTTGCACACTCTGCTTTATTTCCTTGCTACTATTTCTCATAACTATGCTGTGTACGTTGAAATCTACTTTAAGATGTACACTGCGAATTTATAAAAAGGATAGGGAACGAGATGTATTATCTGCTGACGTACGATGTTGAGCCTGACTATCTAAAAAGGCGTGAAGCGTACCGAGATGAGCACTTGAAGCTGGCCCAAGCAGCCTGCGAACGGGGTGAGCTGCGTTTAGGCGGCGCACTCACCGAACCTACGTTAGGCGCGGCTTTGGTATTCGAAGGTCCCTCACCTAACGTCGCCGAAGAGTTTGCAAAAAATGACCCTTATGTGCGCCACGGGCTAGTTAAAAACTGGCATGTGAATGAATGGGCGATTGTCATAGGTGCAGGCATTGAGCCTATCTAACCCAAGAATTTAAAACTAAAAACTTGATGTTACTGACAAACTTGACGTCGATTACTCACTAGGAACCCTGATGCCGTTAGCCCAATTAAATATTGCCACCACTTTAATACCCAATTGACGCACCTGAAATGGCTGATTTTGTGAATAATTTAGCGCCTATTAATGCCATAGCAGAGGCAAGCGCAGGTTTTATTTGGCGCTTACAAGATGACAGCGGAGATGCCACGCACATCCCTGCTTTTGATGATCCGAACATGATTGTGAATATGTCAGTGTGGGAATCAATTGATGCCTTAAAGGCTTTTATGTTTAAGACACATCACAGAGATTTTATGCGCCGTAAAAAAGAGTGGTTTCAACACAGTGACGTCGACACCTATGTGTTGTGGTGGATCCCACAAGGATATGCGCCCAGCCTTGATGAAGCTATCAGCAAGCTTACTCTTTTGCGCGATAACGGTGAATCGCCAAGTGCATTCACGTTCAAACGTCAATTCAGTGAAGATGAATTTCTCTCACTTAATCACCATGCCATGTAAGTATCCGATTTAGCGCTAGTCGCTTTATTTTTAGAAGCAAATATCATAAATGAACGGCGCCTATTTCGCCGTAAAACAGCAATATCACACCAAGAAGTTCAACAGTGAGTCTATTCACGTCATAACGGAGCGGCAATGAGACACCTTATTCTTTTAGGACTTCTTTTTTATCTAGGCATGAATAGCAAGGTCAATGCATTGACAATATCGCCGTTATTCTCAGACCATATGGTATTGCAGCGAGAAAAACCCGTTCGAATTTGGGGCGAAGCACCTGCAGCCCAAAAAATCACAGTTAGTTTATTGGGGCAACACTACCTTACCCAATCGGATCGCAATGGTGATTGGGAAATCGTGTTGCCAGCGCACGAAAAAGCCGGGCCTTTTACGCTAACAGTTGAAGCTGATGAATCAAAAACCCTAGATGATGTGTATTACGGCGAAGTATGGATAGCCAGCGGACAATCCAACATGGAGTGGAAGTTAAAAGGAGATGTTGTTGGCAATCAACAAGAAATCATTACGGCCAATCGACCTCTCATTCGCTTCTTCGATATACCCGATACAGTTGCTGCCACTAAACAGCGGCACTTACCTGATAGCCATTGGCAGGTCGCTTCGCCCCACACCGTTGGTTATTTTTCCGCGGTTGCCTGGTTTTTTGCTCGAAAACTACAACAGCAAGAAGATGTTGCTGTGGGCATTATCGAGAGCAATTGGGGCGGCACACCGGCTGAATCTTGGATTGATTTGGACGTTGTCGCTGCCACGCCAGGGTATGCCGAAAAGAGTGCTAAGGTTAAAGCACAGCACAACTGGCCCAAAATACTTGCTGATAACAAAGCGAAGAACGTAAAAAAATGGCAACGGATAAACGATCTCGAAGGGGCAAAGCGACAAGAAGCTAACGGATTAAATTATGACGATAGCCATTGGCAAAACATAGAATTGCCCAACAAAACGCCATTGCATCATTTCGTTTGGCTACGCAAAGAGTTCACGTTGACTAATCTACCCGACTCTCCCATCACGTTAAGTTTCGGCGATATCGTGCAGAACGCTTTTATTTTTATTAACGGCCAACACTTAGCGAGCGAAGACTGGAAGACCCATGAGTCAGTTCACGCTATACCCACAGCATTGTTGCGACAAGGCACAAACATTATCACGCTGCGTGTTAATAGCGACTGGGATAATCGAGTGATTGTCGGTAAAAAAGGGCAAATATTTTTAGACATAGACGGCTCTAAAATCGACCTCTCTTCACATTGGCGGTGCAATAACAGCATCGAAGCTCCGATGCCTAAAGTGACCAATTACAGCTTTACCCCAGGCTTTGTGTACAATGCGATGATCTACCCATTACTGCCTTTTACCACCCAAGGCGTGATGTGGTATCAAGGTGAAAGCAACATCAACAAGCACGAGTATTACCACACCCTTTTTAGCAACTTAATAGTTAACTGGCGTGAGCGAGCTCAAGCTCCTGAATTGCCATTCTTTTTCGTACAAATATCCGCTTATCTTCCACCAAGTGAATTGCAGCCTGATAGCAAATGGGCTTACCTGCGAGATGCCCAGCGACAAACCTTATCCATACCCAATACCGGGATGGCAGTGTCGATAGACGTTGGCAGTGCTGACGATTTACACCCCAAGCAAAAACGCCAAGTCGCAGAGCGTTTGTGGCGCCAAGCCGCATTTAAGATATACGGGCATAGCCTAGTGACAAGTGGCCCCGACTTTGTCGGGTTAAGTGCTAAACAAGGCAAAGTTGAGCTTGAATTTAACAACGCTGAAAGACTGAGTACGACTGACAATACCCCATTAAAAGGCTTTATTATTGCCGGCGCTAACAAAGTATTTCGTAAGGCGCTTGCGCACATTGAAGGCTCAGCTGTCATTGTTTCTCACCCAGAGATTAACAAGCCCGTTGCAGTGCGTTACGCCTGGGCCAATAACCCTATTGCCAACCTTACAAATAATGAAAACTTACCTGCGGTGCCCTTTAGAACAGACGACTGGCTTGAAGGTGATGTCAGCGCAAAATAGCACTGCGTTTTGTTAAGTATTTAGCGTTCAAGATTAAGTGTTGAGACTTAGCGTTCGGATGATGATTAGGGCATGCGGCACAGCACTTGACACTGATGGCGCTGAGTTAAGACTGGATGCGCGCTTTTGAGCTAAACGCTGACACTGCATAACCGACAACTAGAGCATTCAATCGAAATAGCACAAAGCGATAAGCGCCAAATCGCTGAAACTTAGTTAACTTTAAGCTCAGCGACGATAAATAATGCTGCTTAGCTATCAACGTAGCGGTATTTATTGATAAACTAAATTTGCGATTTTAACCGCAGCCGACCTTGCTTTGATGCAATAGCTTAAGGGTTTTGCTTTATGCGAATATCACGATAAAAGACTTCTGCTCCCTCTGATTGAAATTCAATTCTTCCTTTTGTGAGCGGCACGTGTTCCCCATCAATCACTTGCCTTGACTGATAACCACGAAACACCTCGTGGCCGTTAATTTTATGAATAACCATAGTGTCATCTGCAATAACTTCCATGGAGTCCCACTGGCCGATCGAATTCTCAAACTCGCCTAACTTCAATACACGGTTAGCGATGTCTTTACACAGTGGCATATCCGGATCGTAGCGGTAGAAATGCCAGTCTCCGTCATTTGCATCGCCGCAATGAGTATCAATTAAAACACCATCAAGACTATGATAATCACCGCTATCGCCTACTTGAATTTGCATTTCGTGGCTACGCATCCAGTGATTCATCGATGCGCCAGCCTCTCCTACCGCAAAATACAATACACCGCTATCACGGGGTAAGTTTTCTCTGGGCGGCCATTTCTTATCGCCCCATTTCACGTCAAATTTAAGGTGAAAATTCTCGTATTCTTTGATAGTGCTGATACCGCCCCACTCTTCTCCTGAAATACGTAGCAGCCCCTCTTGCACGCTAAACACATTTTTAGGATCATTGTTGATACCGCGAACAGGCAAGTTGTCAGGATCTTGATAATTGCTGTCTTCAGGTTGGTAACTCACAAAGGTGTGCCAGCCTTGCAAGTCTTTACCGTTAAAAAGCGACACCCACTCACGTTCATCCTCGTCTACTGCAGAGGCTTTTACGTCCAAAGTACGGTTATTCACCGCGTTATTCACCTCCCCTTTAGCTTCGCTGGTAGAGTTTGATGATTCAGATGTTTGTTCACGGTTACAACCTGATAAAGCTAAACACACGGCTATTGAAAAATGTAAGAGGGTTTTATTGTTCGCCATTTTAGTTTCAATTTTTATTATGATTTATTCATCCCACCAGTGTAAGGAATTAGACGCCAAATTCGATAATCAAAACAGGTAACCGGTTTGTGTTATTCCACAACATAGTGGCTGACAACCTCACCGAAAAACAAGCCAGACAGTGTACCCCGCGTTTTCACACTTTTTTGCGGCATTCACCCCTCTGAGCAAGAGTCTTTTTATAAGATTCTAAAGATGGGTGTCTATGTAATTCATCAAGCGAAGAATTGCATCCTACAGAGCATGAAAGGAATAGGAAAAATAGCCTCCGCTTCCATCATCAGTAACCTGCCAGAGTTAGGTTACATGACCAACAAACAAGCCTCTGCGTTAGTCGGTGTGGCTCCCATGAATCGAGAAAGTGGGCGCTATAAAGGGTTGCGGAAAATCCAAGGTGGCAGACATCAAGTCAGAACCGTTTTGTACATGGCGATGATGTCAGCGATACAAAGTAACCCCGTATTTAAGAAAACATATCAACGATTAATCGCAGCAGGGAAGCCTAAGAAAGTGGCTATTATTGCGTGCATTAGAAAGATGGTTGTTATCTTAAATTCAATGCTCAGAGACGGGGTCATGTGGGAAGCGCCAAAGGCTACAAATTAGCTATTGACGCCATAGTCTCTTGTTAGGTTGCGAGCTATAACCCAGAGTAGATAACTTCAACTTCATGCCCCGTATATCTTTGTTCATGGTCTGTATAGACGTATATTAATACTGCACAATCATAAAGAAAGTAACGTACGCAATTATAATTATTGTCTTTAAGCGACGCCTCAAATCGTCCGAAGTCACTATCATAGTGATACCCAATGTAGAGCTTATCGAGTGAGCTTTTTATTTTTTCTAGTGGGTCTCCAGACTGAAGTAAGTTACTTAGGTCTTTATCGAGTTCAGAGGCTGTGACGCCTCCAATATTCTTTTGGCAATAGGTCAACAAAAAAACTACTGGGACCAAAAGAATAAAAAATTTCTTCATAGCAACCTAACGCCCCAAGCAGGGTATTTTATGAGTGTTTTTCAGCGAGTAAAATTCCCGCTGACTTGGTTTGTTAGGTACCATTTTCTGTAGCCTCATTTAGTGCCGCGAGCTTGTAACGAAAAAGCCAAATAACTAACGCTAATAAAAGCATAATAGGCCCAAGTACTAGCCCACTTTTCCTACTATCCCTCTTAAAATCGAGAGAGTTACCGGATTCAGAGTTAAAACAAATACTAGAGTACTTGAAACAATTTATATGCTTACCTTTTTGCAGAGAAGTAAGGGATTTAACCTGCATACTAAAATTACTTGAATGATATACGTATACGATAGGACCTCGACTTTTCGCCCCTATTTGCTCATTTGTATGTATAAAGTCACCAACCTGTGCTGAAACCAACTCACCATTAAAAGTAGCGTTAAATTCATCTAGAACAGACCAATAGCTAATTAACAAAAAAGCTAATCCGCAGAGGCCGATTCCTTTTACTGCGATTAAAACATCTTTCATTTCAGGTTTGGTACCCAACGCTTAACATATGGGGATTTTAGGAGCGCTTTTTCAGCGAGTAAAATTCCCACCATGATGTTTTTGTTATGTATTGCGTTACTTAAGTTGAACATTACAACTTTCACATTTTTTTACGCTTAACCCAGCACCTAATTTTTTACCACACGCAGGACATTTCCAGAACTTAGTTAAATAAACAACATTTGCTATCATAGCGACCATGAATAGTAAGTTTGCGTTAGAGCGGCTAATTCCGATAACGCTGTCTGTGCCAGAGAAAAATATAATAGTTAAAGGCAGCAACAATATTCCACCAATAACTCTGAGAAGAATTGAATTGCGATTAATTTTTTTGAATTGTTCTTTAATTTCTTGTTCAGTCACACAAAATTCCCAAAAGATACATAACGCTTAATATATGGGGATTTTACGAGTGTTTTTGGCCGAAGGCCAGCGAGTAAAATTCCCACCATGATGTTTTTGTTATACACCCGTTTGTTTACCTTTTTGCCAATGATCTGGATAAGTACTTTTAAATACGATATTCAAATACTCGTGACGACTAATATGTTTTTTAAGATACGAGCGCCTAAAGTAAAGTGCAGCTAAAAGTGAGCAAGATGTATAGAGAAAGAATACTAGTAAAAAAATGGCGAGCGCTAACAATTGCAGATTTGATACAGAGTCACTATTTTTCAATGGTTCGTTTATATCAATCCCAACAAAATCTAAATATTTAAAAAAGACTAGATAGGTAAGAAAAAAACCTATGATCGAACCATACGTACCAACCTTCGCCGATTTTTTATAGAAATACGGCTTTAAGTTCATTTGGCTTCGAATTGCACGTCCTAAAATAACAATCTCCCTGAGGGTGTATAACGCCCTAATCAGAGGCAACAAAATAGCTGGTTACAATTGGCGACGCAGGAGCAAAAACCAACTGTTTTTTGTCCTTTTGAGTGACTTGTTAGAGGTTTATTGCACATTAACCTAATCCAACTCTTTTTCTAATACAGTAAAAAACAGCAGTATATCTTTACAAAAATTTAATGCGGGAACACCTTTACTCTTATGAACGCCTATTTGAAAATCATGAGGTAAGTTATTACCTGTTTCCATTATGCCAACCCCTCCGTCATGAGTACTTGTATTACGGAATTGATATAGCATTTTAGTTAACTCTGATAAACCAGATGTCTTCACAAAACCTGATTTTCCACGAGTTTTAAAAACTTTAACGTATTTTTGTAACGTTTCTAGTGACTGCCAATCCTCTATGGGTTCACCTGAGTCAGGATCACAATTAGCATAATGAAAGTAAGCGGCTTTGTCTTCTAAATACCCATAACATGAATTAAGAAATGCCCCTAATAACCAACGAAATTTGTCTCTATTACATTCATTACTCAAAAGGTTATAGAAAAAATTACATTCGTTTATTTTATCATTAAGAACAACAACAGCAGATAAATCTATATCTTCGAGAATATGACGTAAATCTGCCACGATAAAACCTCTAACGCCCCAAGCAGGGGATTTTATGAGCGTTGTTCAGCGAGTAAAATACCCGCTGACTTGGATTGTTAGGTGCGATTACTAAAACCTTTGATATATAAACGCCATGTAACAAAGGCTAAAGTTGAGGCAAGAGTAATTAAAAATATACCTATATAAATGAAAACATCAAAAATACTCACAAGATAATTCCCCGCATCTACATGAGCATCCTTCATACCTTGCACAAGAATTAAGCCTAATTTTTCGTTTACTTCCAAATCTCCGGATTTAACTTTATCCGACAACTCTATATAGATAGGATTACTATCTATATTCTCAATTTTTTGTACATTAAGATTAATACCTACTTTACCGCCAACAACAATTCCTACAGCGGTTAAAAATAAAAGAGTTATTAATATAGGATTTAGCGATTTAATTTTACTACTCCATTAGCACCTAACAATATTAATAGCCGGAAAGGTTCCGTGATTGCATCCGCGTATTAAACACGGAACCTTTCCGGCTTTCTACATAATTCATTTCTACCACAGCCACTAACTCATTGTACAGGTTAAATTTTTTCCAGATTTATGTTTTTTACCTGTGGAAACACGGAAAAATTCCTAAATCTTGCTGTTATACGGATTATTCACTACAACTGTGCAAATATACAGTTATTTAAGGAGAGTTATCTTATGCCTAAATCAATGTTCTTGAATATGATAAAGGATGAAATGTACCAATTACGTTATTCAAAACGCTCTATTGAAGCTTATCTTAAGTGGATCAGTAGCTATATTCATTTTCATCAGAAAAAACACCCTAATTTAATGCACGATAAAGAGGTAGAAGCCTTCCTTTCACATTTAGTTTTAGAGTTAGATGTGGCTGCATCAACCCAAAAATCAGCGTTAAATGCCTTGGTATTTCTATATCGCGATATAATTCGTCAACCGCTAAATTTTAAACTTAGTTTTATTAAAAGTACTCGCCAACAAAAACTGCCAATCGTTCTCACTACTGATGAAGTGAGGAATTTACTCGCAGTTGTAAATGCTCAACAGAAGTTAGCGGTATCAATTTTATATGCAAGTGGCTTGCGTTTGATGGAATGTGTGAGATTGAGAGTCCAAGATATAGATTTTGATTTCAAATCCATACGGGTTTGGAATGGTAAAGGCGGTAAACATCGGGTTGTTACATTAGCCGATGAGCTTGTACCTACTTTGCAACAACAGATCACTGTCGTAAGACAATATCCGGATGCAGATCAGCTAAACCCAGAATACAGTGGCGTTTATCTACCTCATCGTCTAAGGCTTAAGTTTAAGAACGCCAGCCGCTCGTTACAATGGCAATATATATTTGCTTCTCGTCAATTATCGACAGATCCTGAAGACCAATCATTAAGACGTCATCATATTGATGGGTCTACGGTGCAAAAAGCAATACGACATGCCGCTAAAAAAGCCAACATCCCTAAAACCGTTACCCCCCATACGTTACGCCACTCTTTTAAAAAATGCGTCCTTGCATTTCTCCCTACGGGCCATCCTTCTGATGTTCAAATTTAATTCCAGACAAATTTGTGCGACCCATCTTTTACAATCCGGCGCTGATATTCGCACTGTGCAAGACCAGCTAGGTCACAGTGATTTACGCACTACGCAAATATACACCCACATTTTACAGCGCGGCGGTAACTCTGTGGTTAGCCCTTTATCAAGACTATGATGCACTTTTAAAAAGGCCCGCAAAAAGAACCGACAACCGATCCTTTTTACGTGCCTGAAAACGTAACGAGTTATAGGAAGGCCGATGTAAAATCCTATATAAAGGCTTAAGCAAAAGATGACTTAGCACTTTATGCAATGTATTAAAAAGTGCCTATAACGACCGTTCCCTACTTGTTAGTTGTTATTTGCTATATCTGAAGCCTTTTTCGATAAGTTGTTGGATCTTTTGCTCCATGGCGTTCACTAGCGCTGGATAATCCTCGGCACGGTTCGTTTGCTCACCAACATCATCCGTCAGGTCAAATAGCTGTGGCGTTAACGCAAAGCCCATTTCTATGTCTTTATTACCGAGCCAATTTGGTAACCCTTTTTCTTTACTGATTGCTTTGATGTATTTCCAATTATGCTTACGCAAACCTAACGTCCCGACGGCTTCTTCTAATAAGTAGGTGCGCGCATTGTTGGTTTTGCCTAAAAATGCATGCATTACATCAAGGCTGTCAATGGCTTCTTTTTTTGCCAAAGGCTGCTTTACTAAACCTGCCAGTGAAGCATAAATATCGACTTGAGAGATAAGCGCGCTGCTACGTGTATGAGCGGTGTTACCCGGCCAATATACAATCATAGGGACGCGCGTCCCTCCTTCAAAGACACTGTATTTACCGCCGCGAAAAGGCCCAGCGGGCAAATGTTCGCCTAGCATTTCGGCGGCCATATCATCGTAGCCATCGTCTAATACCGGTCCGTTATCACTGGTAAATATCACTAAGGTGTTATCGGCTACACCTTGAGTGGTTAGCGCTTGCATAACTCTGCCGACAACCCAATCCATTTGTGCAATTGCATCACCTCTTGGCCCCATGGTACTTTTACCTTTGAAACGTTCGTTAGGTAACCGTGGCACGTGTATATCTTGAAACGAGAAGAACAAGAAGAACGGGTCTTTCTTACTTCTTTCAATAAATTCGACCGCTTTTTGCGAAAACACGTCGGGAAACTCTTCATCTACCCACAAGGCCTTTTCTCCACCACTCATGCTGCCGATGCGGCTTATCCCATTCACGATCGTTTGGCTGTGCTGTAGGTCTGCTTTCATGCGCAGCAACTCTGGGTTGTCAACGCCGGTAGGCCTATCTCCTACTTTGTGATCGTAACTGACTTCAATAGGGTCACTGCTTTCTAAGTTGACCACTTCATGACCTTCTAAATACACAGTGGGTACCCTGTCGCCGGTTGCTGGCAACAAAAAGCTGTAATCAAACCCAATTTCTAATGGCCCTGGTTTAACGTCTTGGTTCCAATCAACTGAGCCTTCGCCTAAACCTAGATGCCATTTTCCTATCACCCCCGTGGTGTAACCGGCTTTTTGCAACATGCTTGGCAAAGTCGCTTTGCCCGGTCGAATTAGTGCGGGGGCATCGCCAGGTAAAATAGCGGCGTTTTGCCGAAATCCGTGTTCACCGGTGAGCAGGGAATAGCGCGAAGGCGTGCACGTTGATGCAGTGCTGTGGGCGTCAGTAAAATTAACGCCTTTGCTCGCTAGCGCATCTAGATTAGGCGTGTCTACCCCTATCGCACCATTTGGAGAAATATCCCCATAACCTAAATCATCTACGTAAAAAATAACTACATTGGGCTTTTGCGATGCCTGCTGTTTCAGTAAAGGTTGTTCTGCTGCGCACGCTGAGGCCACAGCTGATAAGGCAGTAACGCCCATGATCAAGGGTAAATAGTGTGACATTGTTGTTCTGTTAAACATCATTTTGAATTTGCTCCTAAATAGTGAATGAATCCTTGAGCTCTTGATCTCTTAAACTTTTACAGCAATTAACCAACGACTTTACTGGTAGTGCCATTTAGCGATCCAAGGATCCTGAGTCTCTTGTTGAAATATTTTAAGCTGGTATATGAGTTCATGTTTTACACGACTGAACTGGGGTAAATCAGCGAGATTATGCTGCTCTTGAGGGTCGTTTTGCATATCAAACAACTCAAACTCAGGGCGATGTAAAAAGTCCTCGATCTGGCGACCCGCATATTGAGTGTTTCCGCGGCGACGCACATCTTGCCAGATTAAGGACTGCTGCAAGTCCGCAGCAAAGGGGTAACTTAGCTCATGGGCAATATTCCAAATCAACTTATATTGCTTGGTTCTCACCATGCGCATGGGGTAATACATCATCACTTCGTGCATGGTGTGAGAGGCATATACATGGTCCCAGCCTTTAGGCTGTTCGTTTTCTAAAATTGCTTTGAATGATTTGCCCTGAACAGTGGTCGGCATTGGTTTAACGTTTGCGTATTCTAAAATAGTCGGGGTTAAATCAAGCCAAGAGACCAACTGATGGTGACGGGTACAGTTTTGAATGTTTTTTGCACAGGAAACAGCGCTATTTTTCTGCGCTGGCGCTTTGACAATTAACGGCAGATGAATACCTGCATCGTACAAGTTGGTTTTCGCACCAGGAAAGGCAATGCCATTATCCGACAAATACAAAATTAACGTGTTGTCGTATTTACCCTGTGCTTTGAGTATTTCAACCAGCTTGCCTACACCTTGGTCAAGGCGAGAGATAGCCTGATAGTATTGGGCTATTTCTTTTCGTGCAGCGGGTGTGTCGGGTAAGTACGGCGGCACCAACACGTCATCAGGCTGATACACGACCTCTTCGATGCCTGGGTAACTCTGTTCACGGTTACCAAATCGATTTGGCTCGGGATAGGTCTCAAACGGGTAACCTCGATGTGGGTCGTCACTGGCAAAATACAAAAAGAACGGTGCGCTGTCGCGACGGATAAATGCTTCGCTTTTTTGAGCCATTTCAACTGGGCTGCGTGCGATTGAGGTCATATCATTGGCTGCGCCTTCTGATAACACGTCATCAAATTTAAATACGCTGTTTGGCCCTAAGTGATATTTACCTATTCTGGCTGTTCGATAGCCGTTTTCACTGAGCATGACCGGCAATGATTGCACGTCATCAAAACTACTGAAATGGTGCTGCTTATGCTGCAAGCCATACATCCCATTAGTATGATTATGTTGACCGGTTAACATAACTGAGCGACTAGGGCTACAACTTGACACAGTGGCAAACGCATTCACAAACCGAGCGCCCTCTCTTGCCAGCGCATCGATATTTGGGGTTTGGATCACGTTATTGCCGTATGCCCCTATGGCATCTAACCCGTGATCATCTGCCACAATCATTACCACATTTGGCCTGTTAACTAGGTTATTCTTACTTTGCTCGCTTTGTGCAGCAGCGTTTGCTGTACAAAGCACCAAGGTAATGATGCACAGAATCTGCGCTTTAATGCATTTCACGATAAACAACCCTACTGATTTGCGTAACACATCCACTACCCGCTGTGTTAACGCCGAGCAAAGGAGAATAAAACAACAGAGCAAGCATACCGCTAAGCCCCTGTTCTTTTTCTTACGCGAAGGATACATCCAACACACTTAGCTATTGCTGACTCATGGGTTGCTGAGGCATCCATCGCTTAAAAACGACTTCTAAGGTCAGCCCAGCGGTTTGCCATACAGCTAGGTGGATTAGAAGGTATACGACACACCGACCAACACTTGTCTTTCAGTGGCGATCCAATGATATGGATCATACTTATCCCCTGCACGATATTCGAAATGGTCGCGTCTGAGCAGGTTTAAAGCATCCAAAGTGAATCGGAAGCTCTCAGAAACGTTGTAGGCCAGCGATAAATCGAGTTGCCCAAATCCTTCTTGGGCGACTTCTGTGGTCACTAAAAAGTCTGAACGGTAGTTATATGACAAACGGCCTGAAACTAAATCATCTTCGTAAATGGCGACCAAGTTGTAACTGTTGTCTGATAGGCCCTCTAGTGAAATATTAGGCAGTAATGGATTCGGCGAGGGCACATCTGAGTCCACGTAGGTGTAATTCGCCTGTACGCCTAAACCATCAAATGGTGCAGGTAAAAAATCAAAGAACTGTTGGTAAGCAAGCTCTAAACCACGCACTGTGCCAGAACCGCCATTGCTTTTACGCAAGATAACAAAGTCATTGCCACCAATGGTTTCTTGGCTTTCAGAGGTTTGTAAGAAGCCGTCAATGTCTTTGTAGAAAATAGCAGATGACGCCATACCGCCACTGGCAAAGTAGTACTCAAGGCTTAAATCTAAATTGGTTGCGGTGAATGGGTCTAAATCTGGGTTACCACCGGTGCCGCGACCTTGCTCAAAGTTGAGGTTTAACGACGGGGCCAAATCACCAAAATGAGGGCGCGAAAATGTTTTCGAACCCGCTAAGCGAAGCAGCAGCTCATCGTTCAATTCAACTTTCAAATTGAACGAGGGCAAGAATTCACTGTAATTCTTTTCACTTTTTGTGCCTTGGTAAATAGGCGCTCCACTTTCGTCCGCATTTCCGGTATCAAAAAAATAATCCGCTGTCGTATCGGTTTGCACGTAACGCCCGCCGATATCGCCACTTATGAAATACCCTCCCACTTCGGTTTCAAGGTTGGCTTTTATATATAGGGCGGTTACATCTTCTTCATATTCAAATGAATCTCTGGGGTTTTCAGTTTCTGATTGCCCTGTGAAGCCATAAAATTCACGAATTTCATCGTTGCGAGACAACAAGTAATTAGGATTAACGCCAACATAATCATTGGGGAAATTGCCACCGTCATACTCGTCCATAAAATCGTCCCACGCACTGGGCTCGACTAAATTAAGCGGGTCGTCACTGCCATAGGTCGCGCCCGAGGCATCAAATATATGATTGTTTTGAATATTTTTAGTGGTGCCTAAACTGGCGAAGCGCAAACCCGCTTCGATGGAACGTACCATTCCTTCGTCAAATGCGTAATCAATATCCAGCTTGGCCGCAGATTCATCTGCTTGTAACTGGCGGCTTTCATGACGCCATTGAACGATATCGAAATTACCCTCATCTGTTACGTCAAAAGTACCAAAGTCCACCGAGGGTGGCTGATTTGGTATCCCGCTGTTATTTATCGTAACAGGCAAGGCGTCCCAGCTGTCACGAATACGGGTATTGTGGAAGTTGGTGTCGTTGTCGGTATCAACGTAACTCACCTCCCCTTCGATACTCCACGGCCCAGCAACTGTTTCAAAGCCCAGCGCTAAATCGTATGTCGTGGTGTACCTGTCATCAATCATGCTCAGAACATCAAAGTTCATGTCGCTCAAGGTAACCGACTTAGGGTAAACGTTGTTTTCATCTATATTAGAAAAATCAGCGTCAACCGTATTTGCACCATCAAATCCCCACACAAACTCTTGGCGCAACTGCGTTGTGGAATAATCGGTGTAACCAGAGTCAAAATAGAATTTGGTATCGCTGTTTAGAGAGACATCAATGCCTAAGGAGTAAACCGTACGCTCTCTATCCCCCCATGCTGGGGATGAGTTAAG
This sequence comes from Paraglaciecola sp. QJM3NY_14, assembly GCF_056173245.1. Taxonomy (NCBI): domain Bacteria; kingdom Pseudomonadati; phylum Pseudomonadota; class Gammaproteobacteria; order Alteromonadales; family Alteromonadaceae; genus Paraglaciecola; species Paraglaciecola sp. QJM3NY_14. The sequence goes on along the minus strand of NZ_CM149664.1, from coordinate 2,180,936 downwards.
AGAAGCACTGGTTTTGGCACCATCAGGCGCAGTGCCACCTGCAAAATCACCTACGATGGACGTGGCACTAGAGTTACGCACTAGGTCTTCACGATATTCTCGCTCTAAATAAGAAACACCAAAGATAACCCCTATTTCACCGCCATTGTTGCCGTAATCCCAGATATTCCCAGCCACTAAAGAACCTCGTGGTGACCATTCTTTGGATAAATCACCATAGTGCTCTTTCACACTACCGGCTATTGTAGGACCGCTTAAACTTAAAGCATCGGTGCGCTCAATATCGACCACTCCCCCAATGCCGCCCTCTAATATGTCAGCTGAAACTGATTTATATACCACCACGGAGCCAACCAATTCTGCGGGAATATCTTCAAAGCTGGCAAAGCGGTTAATACTGACACCGGAGGCACCGCCAAAATAGTTTCGCCCGTTTAATAAGGTTGCGACTTCGTCTAAGCCACGAATAGACACACCGGATGCTTCACCCCGAGAGCGGGATATTTGAATCCCTGGAATACGTTGCAACGATTCAGCGACATTTAAATCCGGAAATTTGCCAATATCTTCCGCTGAAATAACGTCTGCTACCTGACCGGATTCTTGTTTGCGCGCCACTGAGCTGGCAATACTCGAACGTATGCCTACCACTGAAATTTGCTCGATATCTTCATTGGCACCTGTGTCAGCCGGACTTTCTTGGGCCCATAATTGACCAGTGCTGATAATCATAGCGATGGATGATGCTAGAAGGGTGTGTTTTGTTGTGGCTCTCATTTCGTTCTCCATGAATTCAATTCTTATGTATTCGTTATTCGGTCTGTTCTATGAGCTTATCTTTGCCAGGTCTCTACATTCACACCAACTTCAGCAATTGCCCACTTCAAACTTGTAAATAAATTAGCATGTGATTAACAAGATAACAACACCTCAAATGAAAACAGTTTCCTTGATATAATAAAACAAACAATGCAAGAAACTCCCTGACTGCGTAGCTGTAGAAGATTAAAATATTATTGAAACTTTATAAACTCTGTACCACAGAGAATAAAACCACTATTAATGATAACGGTTTACCCTAAAATGACACGATACAGGGAAACGTTGTAGTAGATGAAAAAAGGACAGGTTATCTGCAGAAAAAGCCCATAGTCGTAGCAGGGGCATGAGAAGCTTTTGTATATGGCGGATATAGAAGACAAGGACTCAGATAGGTGAACAAGAGGAACAATAGGTAGAAGAACAGGCAGGTAAACATCCGTGTTTGGCACTGGAAAAAGCAGTACTGGTGCAACGCGTAGCCTGTGATAGCAACTTGTTTAACCAGTACTACAAGCCCGAAACGTTAGACAAACATAAAGGGCGCGGTTCGACTTTGCTTGTTGATTGCGACATGTTTCGGTTCGCCTTGGGCAACCACAGCCCCGCCCTTATCACCGGCTTCTGGGCCAATATCAATGACCCAATCACTGCTACTGGCGACACGCATATCGTGCTCAACCATGATCACCGTGTTGCCGGCATCCACCAGTCCGTTTAATTGCGACATCAACATAGCAACATCTTTTGGATGTAAGCCTGTGGTGGGCTCATCTAAGACGTACAGCGTGTCACCTTTTTGTACTCGCTGTAGCTCAGTGGCTAGTTTGATACGCTGAGCTTCACCGCCTGATAGCTCCGTGGCAGGTTGGCCAAGGCGTAAGTACCCCAGCCCTACTTTGAGTAACGCATCTAATGCTCGAAGCACGGGCGGCTGACCCGCAAAAAATGTGTGGGCTGCCTCGACCGTCAAATCCAGCACATCAGCAATGTTTTTGTCGCGATACGTAATTTCTAAGGTTTTGTCGTTGTAGCGTCGACCTTGGCAGACCGGGCAAGGTGAATAAACACTAGGTAAGAAGAGCAACTCAACACTCACAAACCCCACCCCGTCGCAATTACTGCAGCGGCCTTTGGTGACATTGAACGAAAAGCGACCTGCGTCGTAACGTCTTTTTTTCGACTCATCGGTGTTGGCAAACAAGGTACGGACGTGATCGAATAACCCAGTGTAAGTCGCTAAATTGGAGCGCGGGGTTCTGCCTATGGGCTTTTGATCCACCGTTATTAAGCGTTTCACATGCGCTAGGCCGTCAACAATATACCCACCTGTGCTCGTCTGGGTTTCTTGTTCTAGCAAATCGGCTTCATCAGTTGGCACATCAACAGTTTTCTTTACGCCTAAGGCCTCATTCACCAGCTCAACCAATGCTTGACTGACTAAACTTGATTTGCCCGAGCCAGACACCCCCGTCACTGTTGTCATCACGCCTAAAGGAAACGCCACGTCGATGCCTTGCAAATTATTTCGCTCGATTGAAGCAAGCTTTAACCACGCCTTTGCCTCGCGTGGTGTATGCTCCTCACCCACTGACTGTTCGAACAAATGCGTAGCCGTATGCGAGCGTGAATTACCTTCGAGTCCTTCAACTGGGCCGTTATAAATAATGTCGCCGCCATGCGTCCCTGCATCCGGCCCTACATCGACTATCCAATTAGCATGGCGAATAACACTCACATCATGCTCGACCATAAACACGGAATTACCCGCCGTAATCAATTCATCAAGAGCCGCCAATAGCGCCTTTTTATCGGCTGGATGCAGTCCAGCGGATGGCTCATCTAGTACATAAACCACACCAAATAGCTGGGAGCGGATTTGTGTTGCCAGGCGCAAACGCTGCAATTCCCCCGGCGAAAGTGTAGTAGTGCTTCGCTCCAGTGATAAATAGCCAAGACCAAGATGCGTTAGAGCCTCAACTCTCGCTAAAATATCACTGGCCAAGCGCTGAGCCACGATGATCTTTTCTCTGTCCTGTAATTCATCGCTGGGTTTGGTACTCGCTGTTGACCGTAATCTTTCGGCCAAGTCCGTTAAGGTTAATTGCGATAACTGTCCAATATCCAAACCCGTAAAGGTGACCGATAATGACGCCCGCTTAAGCTTCTTACCTTCACACTCGGGGCACTGTGAAATCTGCATAAACTGCGATACGCGCTTTTTCGTACGCGGACTTTGCGTCGTGGCAAAAGACTGTAAAACAAAGCGCTGGGCGCTGGTGAACGTGCCCATATAGCTGGGCGCTTCGCCATTTTCAATGGCGGCTTGAGTCTGGGCTAAATTGTACTCAGGATAAACTGGCACTGTGGGGGTTTCATCGGTGAATAAAATCCACTGCCTGGCTTTTTTAGGCAAGTCCCGCCATGGGGTATCGATGTCGTAGCCAAGAGAGACCAGAATTCGGCTTAAATTGGCCCCTTGCCATGCAGGAGGCCACGCGGCAATCGCTTTGTCTCGTATGGTTTTACTGTCGTCAGGCACCAATAGTGCTTCGGTCACATCGAAAACACGCCCGATGCCATGGCATTTGGGGCAAGCGCCTTGGGCGGTATTTGGCGAAAATGAGTCAGCGTATAAAATAGATTGACCGACGGGGTAATCACCCGCGCGGGAATAAAGCATCCGTAGGCCATTTGAGATGGTGGTAACACTGCCAACGGAAGAACGCACTGAAGGCGTGCCTCTTTGCTGCTGCAGGGCAACAGCGGGCGGCAAGCCATCAATAGCGTCAACATCAGGCTCTTCTACCTGATCAATTAGTCTTCGTGCATACGGTGAAACGGAGTCTAGGTAACGTCGTTGAGATTCAGCAAACAATGTACCAAATGCCAGCGAGGATTTACCTGAGCCTGAAATGCCGGTAAACACCACCAAGGCGTTACGTGGTATATCAAGACTCACATTCTTTAGGTTGTGTACGCGCGCACCACGCACCCCAATACAGTGCTCTGGTCGGCTGAGTATATGGCTGGCTTTGTCTTGAGGGATGATTAACTCTCCTTTGAATCAGAAAATACTTGTGGTTTTAGTACATGACTCGCTGAAAAAAGTTCACAACAATGCTTTATAAAAACACTGTAAAACTCAGGATAAAGCCCTTAAGAAATCAAGAGAAATGGTATTGTGTTTGCAGATAAGCCAGTAGAGCATTGCCTTAGGGATTTACACCAAAGGGAATGCCCCCTAGATAGGCATTTACTCAGTTAATTTTTTAACACCGGGCTTGGCAAGAATTTCCAAGTAAAAAGAGGCAAGTTCGTTTTTTTCGGCTTCATCAATATGTTGGTTAATCGAACCAAGATGGATGACTTGTGCATTGGCCTCATCCACGCCAAAACGGCAGTCAAAATCCCAGTAATCAGCGCCCTCTGGAAGTGACTTTTTTCTCTCTCGTCTAAGGTATTTCTTTACTTCAAACTTAATTGCTTCAACTAATCTTGGCAGTTTGATTTTCGGATGAGACAGAACGAAGGTTTTTTTCATGGTAATTACTCGTATTAGCCAAATTCATATATGGCATTCAATAGAAAGGTATGGTGTTGCGTTTGGGCTTGTAGAGGCCAGTACGCTAGCAAAGGTAGGTTAATCTTTATCCAATTAAACAAGCCTGTTTAAATAAGAAAAGTGTCACCAATGGATGTTTTCATAATAAAGATTATACAAGAACTGATGTTCAATAGATGTACCTATTCATAATTAATCCTGTTTCGTATTTGATAACGTCATTGCGCAATGGCGCGAATAAAACCGTGATCCCCTTTTAAGTGTATGATTGCTAACAACCCAGCTAAGAAAATTTTACTTCAGGGCCTTTACTTACCCAATTCAACACTGCTAACGATGTACATAAGACGGCTTTCATTCACCGCCACAATAGTCTTTGACATCAAGCCAAAAGCGCCATAACAATACCCGTTAAGGGAATCACTCGTTTCAAAGGCCATCTATGCTGTTACTCATAAGTGCGTATTTACCCGTTGCAGTTCTCATCTACTTGATGACGAAAAAACACAGTGTAGCGGCCAGCAAAGCATTGCCTTTGAGTGCATTAATTGCCTACCTGTTAGTTGTGTTTGTATTTGATTTTGAGCTACGGCTAGTGAATGCCTCGGTCATCAGCGGTTTGTTGTTGGCGCTTACCCCTATCATGATTATCGCCGGGGCAATTTTTCTGTTTCGGTGCATGGAGGTTACCGGTGCGTTAGGCATCATCCGTAGTTGGCTAAATCACATCAGCAGTAATGCAATCGCCCAGCTTATGGTCGTAGGTTGGGCTTTTGCCTTTTTGATTGAAGGCGCAAGCGGGTTTGGCACTCCTGCGGCCATCGCCGCGCCAATACTCGTCGGATTGGGCTTCCCTGCCCTTAGGGTCGCCATTGCCTGTCTTATTTTCAATACCATACCAGTTACGTTTGGCGCCGTGGGGACCCCTATTTGGTTTGGCTTAGCCTTAACCGAACTCCCCCCTGTGTTACTGCAAGATGTTGCTTGGAAGTCGGCGGCTATCAATACGGTTGCAGCCCCCTTTATCGTCACGGCGGCACTGGCGTTAGTGGTCGAGAAAAAAAACCAGCTTAAGCAAAACTGGCTATTTATTGTGTTATCGACCTTCTCTTGCACCCTACCGTATTTGATATTGAGCCACATATCGGTGGAGTTTCCCTCTCTGGTGGGCGGCTTTATCGGCCTAATACTTACCTTGTTATTGGCCAAGTATAATATTGGCCTACAACAACGCCAAAATAACCGCCAACCTTCGGCGCAAGCATCGGTACAGGTATCAATGCCCACGCTGATAAAAGCCAGTTTTGCGCTATGGGGAACAATATTGCTATTGGTCGTGACACGTATCCCTGAGCTGGGCATCAAGAGCTTACTGCAACTCACATCACCCGCATGGGTCAGCAGCGCTGGGCCCTTAGGCGACATCAGTATCAGTGCATCACTGGTTATTAAACTCGAACGCATACTGCAAACGCCCATAAACTGGCAGCATAACACCTTGTATGTGCCCTCCATTTTACCATTCGTATTAATGGGTTGTTTAACGCTGTGGTTGTTTAAGAGTGGCTCATTCGCAAACGTGGTGAGTCACACTAAAAACAGTATGAAAAAACCAGTGATTGCGCTTTTTGGCGCCTTAGTCTTTGTCAACATGATGATGCTCACTGAAGAATATTCTGCGGTGAGTTTAATTGGTCAACATTTAGCAGGCATTAGTGGACAGTACTGGGGGTTCTTCGCCCCATTTCTTGGTGCATTGGGCTCTTTCTTTTCGGGTTCAGCCACCATATCAAACCTCACATTTGCCGGTATTCAGCAGACCATTGCCAGCGATTTGCAGTTGAATGTCACAACGATTTTGGCTTTACAATCGGTAGGCGCCGCCATGGGGAACATGGTTTGTATCAACAACATAGTGGCAGTGACGTCTATTCTCGCGCTACAAAATAGTGAGGGCTACATTCTCAAACGCAGCATGCTGGTATTACTACTCTACGGTTTAATTGCTGGGAGCATGGGGATGGTTTTCGCTTAGTGGCGTTTGGTTTTGGTTTGTTTTTCATGCGCGCACGCGCCCCACGTAAAGGTGGCTCGCGTAAGCGAGCTTTGGGCTACTGTTCTGTTATTTCGTGTCATTGTTAGCCAGCGCAAGTGCTAATCTAGTCGCTATTTTTAGGGCCTGCGTCGCGTGCACAATGTCGGCGTTAACGATGAGATTCAAATAGGCTAAATATTCTTTATATTCTGCGTTAGGCGATAGGATCCACTGTTAACAAATTGATCACATACCCTTACTACATGTTTCAGCCGACACACTGCCCTCTAGCGACCGTAAAATCACCAAAGAAGCATAAAATCTAGGCGCTGAATACCTCTGAGAATTTGCTTAAAAAGTGTGCATGCAATAGTCTACGTTTCACATAACCACTTGATACTTAAGATTTTATATATTCATGAATTGGGTCAAACGTGTTGTTTTCCTTACCTGTGGTTGCATGTTTCTTATGCATGGCGTCCATGGTCAACAATATAGTGAGGTGGGTTTACCCATCAGCAAAGTGTTTGGCTTACAAGAGCACAATGGTAGTGATCAGAACTGGTGGTTAAGTCAAAGTGAAAATGGGTTTATTTACGTAGGTTCAGGTACCGGCATCACTCAATTTGATGGTGAACGGTGGCGTAAATATGTCACACCGAACAGTACACGTGTGCGCGCGTTAGCCCATTGGAAAAATAACCATATTTACGCGGGCACAATCGATGATTTGGGGGTTTATCAACCCGATGATTCTGGGCAATTGATTTTTCGGTCTTTGATAGCTGACTGGCCTACTGAAACCCGTCAGTTTGGTGAAATCTGGTCCGTGGCGGCCAGTGAAGAAGGCGTTGCCTATGTCAGTAACAAGCAAGTTTACTTTTGGGATGGAACACAGATGCATACCGTCCCTGGCGCAATAGGCGGTAAGCATCGCATATTTTCCGTCGGTAAGGGGTTTGTATATAAAACGAAAGACAGCAGCACAATACACAAGCTCAGCATTACCAGTACAGATAGCACAACCACGTTTTTAGTCGCCTCAACCCCTTTAGCTCTTCCTAAAGACGCTTACGTACGTAAAATATTCACCAACCGTCAAAATGAGATGACAATCATTACTGCACAGCACGGTATTTTCGTTGAGCGAAACAACGCTTTGCAGCGCGTATTGGCACCTCATGCGTTGCCCCCAAAGACCCATCTTTATAATGCTATTCAGGCCAGAGACGGTCTTTACTACCTCGTCTCTTTGTACAACGGCCTCTTAATCATAAATGAATCGTTTGAACTCGTCAGGCGCTATCAAAGCGAACACCACATCCACATGAGCACGCTGTATTCAGCGCTTGAAGATCACCAGGGTAATATCTGGTTATCCGGTATTCCTGGTCTGGTCAAAATGCTGCCGCCTCAGCGAGTCAGTGAGTTTCCTATTGGTGATAACTCCACCATCATAGATAAGTTCAGTCACATCAATGGGCATGTAGTTGCCGCAGGAGACGGTCTGTTTCAGCTAAACGCGTCACAATCTGTAACGAGTCCCCCTGCGTTTGAGCCAATCATTGAGTCGAAAAATATCAATTTTGATGCCATCGAATACCATGATTTCTTACTCTTTGCCGGTGAAGGCGGCGTTTATGCGCGAGCGCTGGGCGATCCTCAAGGCGAATTGACTAATATATTACGTTCCAGCTGGGCCCGTTCTATTAAGGTCGATCCTGTTACTCAAACCCTTTTTGTTTCCACGTATGACGGGTTGTTTCATATCGAGCACGCGCAAGGGAATTGGAATAGTACCTTTATCGAAGGCACAGCAGACGAACTGGAGTTTGTCGCAATTGAAGATGAAGGCGTTGTTTGGGCAGGCACCGCCAGTCAAGAGCTTTACCGAATCGAGAACGCACAGTTCTCCTCGCTCTCGTTGAATCCACAACATACTTTGAGTGTACAAAAATTTAACGCGGCCGATGGCTTAGGGCCGGGTAACGTTATGCCATTTACGTTATCTTCTGGGGTGGTTATGGGCACCAGCAACGGCATGATGGACTACCAAGCAAACCGCACTCCCGCCCTTCAATACGTTAATGACTACCCCGCAATATTCACCACAGAACAACAGGACATATTTCGGCTCTATGAGGATGCAAATGACAGGATCTGGTTTCGTATAGGCCAACACACGGGCTACATTAAAAAAGACCAGAGCGGACAATGGCAAGTATTCGATGCCATGTTCAAGCCGTTTTCAAGCGTTGGGTTTAACGATTTCTTAACCACAGATGAAAACACCCTGTGGTTTGCGCAAAAATCTGGGCAGCTCTACAAAGCCAACATCAAACATTTTGAGACTGTACCCCAGCGTGCAAATCTTCATGTTCACCAAGTCAGTAATGTCGATAACAATGCTGTTATTTATGGCAATATCGCCAGCGAAAATGACATGCCTGAGTTAGATCAAACTAATAACTCTGTGCGCATGCACTTTGCGCTTAGTGATAGCCATATTTTACGCCCTACACGTTACCGGCACCGCCTGTTAGGCAGCAGCCACGATGCATGGAGCGATTGGAGCCATGAACACCAAAAAGACTTTACCCTGCTACCCGGCGGCGACTTTATATTTCAACTTGAAGCACAAGATGCCTGGGCAAGAGAGTACAAAACCGAGCTTCCCTTTGCCGTAAAACCTGTGTGGTATCTCAGCACCCTCGCGTGGTTTGCGTATCTGCTTATACTCCTCACATTACTGGCCCTCAGTGGTTGGCTTACTCAGCGCTGGCGCACAGGGAAACTACGAGAGCACAATGCCCTGTTAGAACAAACTGTTGCAGATAGAACGTTAGAAATCAGTCATAAAGTGCAAGAACTTGAACAACAACAAGTGCTTAAAGAGCGTTTTTTCAACAATGTTTCACATGAATTTCGCACACCTCTCACACTGACTATTGCGCCGTTACAAGATGTGCTCAATGACCACCCCGCCCTTGAGAGCAGCTTGGCATTACCCGTTAAAACCGCGCTTAGAAACGCAAAAAACATGCTGCAATTGGTAGGCAACATTTTGGACATCAACCGCTTGAACATCGGCCAATTTCCCCTACGCGTAGCCCAATACAATGTCGTTGACCTCGTGCATCGCGTTACGACAAGATTCGAGGGATTAGCGAAGCAACAGCAGCAAACTATCTCACTACACAATATTGCCGATCCTATTAGTCTGTATTTCGACTTAGACCAACTCGATAAATGCATGACAAATTTGTTATCAAACGCACTGAAATACAGTGGTCGTGATAGTGAAATAGACATCACGCTGATTAATACCGAAACACACGTAGGTATTGAGGTGCGCGATAATGGCCCGGGCATCGAGCCCGCCCAACAGAACAACGTGTTCGAACGTTATTTTCAAGGAGAGTCATCAGAGCATATAACTCAGCCCGGCACAGGAATAGGGTTAGCGCTAATTAAAGAGCTGATTGAGCTGCATCATGGCACAGTCGAGTTACAAAGCGAAAAGGGTCAAGGTTGCCGTTTTACCTTATGGCTGCAACGCGGTCAGCAACATTTTTCATCAGCCCAATTAGCCGAGTCGATTTCTTACCCGTCTGAACCTTGTCCACCTGAAGCCAATGTTACTCACGTTTTACCCGATAAACTCATCAAAGATGAAACCTGGAGCGATACAGAGCAGCACGATATCACCACAGTATTAGTGATAGATGATAATGCCGAACTGCGGCAATTCATCGCGCTTCGCCTATCCGGCTATTATCGTATTACGCAGGCAGAAAATGGTGAAGATGGCTTAGCTAAAGCGATATCAATCCTGCCTGACGTAATCATCTGTGATGTGATGATGCCTAAAATGGATGGCTTAACGCTTATGCATCACCTGAGGGGCAACCAACACACCCGTAGCATCCCCGTTATTCTTCTCAGTGCAAAATCTGCCAAGCGCGATACCGTTGAAGGATTGCAACGTGGAGCGGACGATTACTTGACTAAACCGTTTGACACCTCTGAGCTAGTAGCTCGCGTTGACGCCCAATTAAGAGGCAGAAAATTAATTCGTGAAAAGCTGGAAGCTGAATTTGCTAGTGCCGATTTACCGGCTAATGACAGTCCTAATTTTATCGATAAACTGCGTTCGAACATCATTCAACATTTAACCGATCCAGAATTTACCGTCGATCAACTCGCTGAGTCGTTAGCCATGAGTCGACGCTCTTTGAGCCGAAAATGCCAGTCTGAGTGTCAGCAAACGATTGTTCAATTTATGACAGAAGTACGCATGCAAAGCGCACTCAAACTATTGAATGAAAATAAACTCAGTGTCAGTGAAATTGCCTACGGTACGGGATACGAAAGTTTGTCTTACTTCTCTCGTACTTTTAAAAAGTTCTACGGAAAAGCTCCCTCTACCATCAGTCAGTCATAATCTGCGGGGTATCCCACAAGCCCATCAAGGGGACACAGAATTCTCAATTGTTATTTCGGCATTGCGCAATGCCTGATATCCGCTGCATTAAATCACTAGCCCCTAAGCGAAAATTCGATGGAATTGGGGTTAACCAAGCCCCCTGTCTATCAATTGGCCATTTTGTACAACTAATTGGCTCAATACTTCAAACCTATTTTGCTTTCTAACCCTATGATAATCCTTAGTAAATCGAACTAGAAAAAGATTGATTCATTGAGCCTAATCGAATGGGTTGTGCACATTATTTCAACTCGCGAAAAGCAGCAAAAGCGAATTTGCAACGCCATAACCAAATGCACATGACCCAGTAAAATTGATTAATTGACACTTTGAGTAAAACGCCATTTAGAGCGCCCATAGCAGCAAGGAACTACCACTATGAATACACGAGCAGTCCACATAAGATCTCTAACGAATGATATCAGTGCAATCCAGCCTACCAGCGCGCAGGCAATGCAGCCGTTACATCACCCCAATAGACTAAGCCAAGTCGCTTTAGCTATCACCATTGCACTGGCAAGTCAGCAGTCCTTTGCTGGTGTGCAAACCGACGAGAATACCCGTTCAAATGTGTCAATGGGCAGCTTTAATTTTGGCGTGTCAGACCAAAGCGTTTGGGCGCCTGATGGCCCGAGCAGCTTCAAAGTGGACTGGGAGTTAACAAGCAAAGAGTGGGACTCTGTGTTTGGCAGACCGCCCAGAGCCCGCTTAGGTGTAGGCAGAGTTGAAGGCGGTTGTTTTCTAGGAGCCTGTGCGTATTTTGGCGCAGCAGCGGGCGTGCAGCTTGAAGCCTATATGTTACCTTATTTGAACCTTAACCTTGAGCCTGGCACCTTCGATGCCACTGCTCATTACACCCCTACTGTCAGCTATCAATTTGAGGGCTTAGGGACCGATAGATTTTCCCTCGATACACGTTCTGGGTTACATGAAGAAAACTCTAGCTTCTCAGTAGATGCGCCGCGATTTGAGCTTAAAACGGGGTTAAATATTCAAACCAATTTAAGCCTATTTGCTGAGGCGTGCATAGTAGACTGCTTTATCGATGAGAAATACGTCATACCCGGCACCACCACTAATTTTGATATCGACTTACTAAGAATTGACTCCTTCAAGGGCGAGTTTGCGTACCTCAATCTTGATATAAATGAAGTATCCGCTCAGGATATTGTCGACTTTATCTCGGGTGATGCCAACGTCGTGGATGCCTTTTATCATCAAATTACTACCGAAGATGTGGCGAATAAAGTCAAAGAGCAAGCGGACAAACGACTCAGTGAGGGTAAAGCCAGCACCGTTAAAAATTTACTGGAAATTGATACCGGTCCTATCTCTATTGATCTATCAAACCCTTTTACTGAAAACGCACAAGGCAGTATTAACAACGGCAGCTTTTCCGCCAGTCTTGGGGGCGATTTACTTGATGTCAGCTTGGATATAGACGAAGTCATCGGCTATGCCTTTGGCTTGACCAGTGGCGGCACGCTTGCGTTTGAAGAAGGTCCATTAACGGCTCAACTCACAATAGGTGACATCAACGCTGGGCCCACCGTTGATTTAATTCAAGATATCAGCGTGACGCCAGAGCTGATGGTCAACATGCAGTTCGATAATGAAATATTTGTCGCCGGGCGCATCGGTAAACAAACGTCTTACTATGGTGCATGGGACAGCCTGCCAGATTTCGCGCTACTCGCTGACTCAAACATACTGCGTGATGGTGAGCAACCTCAAGACAAAACCGTTAATGCCAGTACCGCGTTTTCATTAAACGCCACGGTTAAAAATCGCACATATTTGGATATCGGAGCACAAGTATCAGGCGAGCTGCTATCTGCCTCAATCGATATTGATGATTTTACCGCCCTAGCGATTGGCCCCTTGTTGTCATTCCAAGAAGAAGCATCGTTATTTGAAGTGGACGTATACAATAATTCCTTCGCGCTTAACCACTGGTCAAGCATAGACGCCAACGGTGTTGAAACAGGCGTAAAAACCTTGCAAGGTGAGAACCTCTCGTTCAATGGCTTTGGCGAAATAGTCTTTCAAGGCAGAGGTCAAGGTGATTTCAATAGCGGCGCGAGCGACGCATATTATTATGATGACGACCGCATCGATCAGTACCTAACCGCAGATGAATTGATTAAATATGATGCAGGCGAGCGCTACTACAACCAAATACAAGACAGCTCGCTCAAAAATAGACTGTACCAAGAATACACCGTTGACCAGTATCAAGCGGGTCAAATCATGCAAGACGGTAAATTAACCGTCAATTCAAATCGCACTATGACCATTGAAGCTGAAGCAAGTGTTGAAATGGGCATGGACAATAACTATCGCGTACGCAACATTTTTGAAGAAACCGAAGACCGCACAGAGTTAGGGCTTGTTAACCAAGGGCAACTTAACGTTTACGGGGAAATATACAGCAACGCCGGTATTGAAAATCAACAATACGTGTTTCGAAACACAAGCGATGCGCAAATTTCTGTTGGTGCTAACGGCTGGCTTAAGTTTGACGGCAATATGCAGAATCAGGGTGAAATCAACAATTATGGACGAATAGAAAATACCGCGGAAGCGAGCTGGTCAACAGGAAAAATCGCCAATAAAGTGGGGGCTAACTTTGATGTGTACGGCAGCTTCGAGCTCATCAACAATCACCAAATATCTGAGCAATACTCCAACGATGGTACTGTGGGTGTGTATAAAGGGGGCGAGCTGGTCGTTAAATCATCCACTAACCAAGGGTCTTTAAACAACACTGGTACCCTATCCATTGAGCACGGCGCAGAGCTTCGCACCCACAATACGACGAATTTAGCGACGACGGTTATCAATAATCAAGGTTTAGTCGAGAATGCAGGGTATGTGTTCAACAGCGCTCGAAGCACCATTAATAACGGCACGACATCAAGTGTTTCCCCTGACAACATTGCCAATTCAATGGTCGCATGGCAATCCTCTCGCACATCCATTGAGCAGCAGTACAATGCGGACGGAGGCTATCTAGACACCAATCAACAAATGGAAAAAGCGGCTAACGCCAATCGTAACGCCAAGTTATATTGGCATGACGATCCGTGGTCGAACGAAGCGACCTATGCAACGACCTCACACACCTTAAATAACTATCGTAAAGACGGCGGTACGCTAGACCAAGCCTATCAGGCAGTACAAAGTGAAGTAGATACTCTAAAAGCGGCCGGGTTTGGCGTTTGGGAAAACAACAAAGACGCCTTACTCGTTAACGAAGGCACTTTTAATAACAATGCTGTAATGGTCAATAACGTTGGCGCACATTTTTACAATGAGGGCGCACTGAACAATAACGGTTACCTCAGTAATACTGGGCGGTTGGTAAGCCAAAATAGCACCGGGATCATCAATAAAGGCCTGATAGAAAACGGCACAGGTTCTGTGAAACTAGCCAATATTTCTACGCTGGTGGTAATGGACCACTTAGATAACACCGGACACATTATCAATCACGATACCATGACAAATTATGGCGAGATATATCATGAACAAGGAAATGCCCAGTCACTATTACAACCGAAGATCACCAACCATGGACTGCTTTCAAATGTAGGTACGATGCATAGTGCTGCCCAGTTGAGCAACGAGCAAGGCGCACAAATTGACAACTACGGCCATGTTGAAAACAACAGCACGCTGAACAATCACGGCTTTTTAAATAACGGCATCGAAAATCAAGCGGCATCAACGATCAACGATAATGCCAGCGTCATTGCCAATGCACAGCTATTCAACAACACGTCCCGCGCGCTAGAAGTAGAAGATATTCAGTTAACAAAGCTACTGACTAAATTCGAAAATGAAAGTGCTCGCCAATCGCTCAATGGCTTTAAAGGAGAAGTAAGCGATGCCAGCACGAATGCGTTTGCTATTCACCTCTATGAGAAATACTTGGTGTCTGATCAAGCCTACGGTTACGGACCACAAGCAGGCACATTGGAAGACAACCGCGAGTCTATCCGCGACTGGGTCACCAGTAGAGGTCAGTTGCGCCAGGAAACTAAAGATGCGTGCCATAACAACATGCTTGAGTGTTATAAAATTTATTACGGTGATCGAAACGATGTAAACGACAGCGTTAATGCAATAAATTACGTTTTAGGGGATAACAATACTGGTATACAACATTACAGTTTGTACGCAGATTCCGGCCTAGAGCAGAATATCAATGGTGCCCAGGGCGAACACGGTGATAATCAGAATCGCTTCGAATGGACCATGTTAATGATGCTCAATGCAGAAGGGTTAGGCCTTAACTCTGTATTGGATTTGGAAGCGATGCAAAACATTTATCCGGGTCAGTTAAATCCCCAAGATGAAGCACGTTTGTTTAAATCTAATTACTTCGCCTACGGCGACAGAGGCAATTTTGGCAGTGGCGATATTATCGGTTTAGATGCGCTATATGCGCTGTGGATTGACAAAGCCTTCCTAGAAACCAGCGGCGGATACGGCCGTCACGGTAAAAGCTTTACCTTGAATGACGTTAATGTAAACCAAAATTCAGCATCTTACGCGTTGGTATCTTTGTATCAAGGCGTGCATCAATCGACGGCACAAATCATGGCGCTAAACGAGACACTCAGTGGCCTTAATGTCGAATTGAGTCACGTGACTTCAATCGATGCAACACTGGTTAACAATGACACCATCAATAATTATGGGGTGATAAACAATAGAG
The DNA here is from genome assembly GCF_056173245.1 of Paraglaciecola sp. QJM3NY_14. Taxonomy (NCBI): domain Bacteria; kingdom Pseudomonadati; phylum Pseudomonadota; class Gammaproteobacteria; order Alteromonadales; family Alteromonadaceae; genus Paraglaciecola; species Paraglaciecola sp. QJM3NY_14. Next base: position 2,165,308 of record NZ_CM149664.1, on the reverse strand, counting down.
GCAGCATCACTAATCAAACAGGTAGCATCATTAACAATGACGGCGCCCTTATTAACGCTTCAGGCGCTAACATCGATAACCATGGCTCGATTGTGACAGATAACAACGGCGTTTTATTATCCTCAGGCACAATGGTCAATACGGGTACGCTTGACGTTAAATCTGGCACCATAATCAACGAAGGGTCACTCATCAATAATGGCGATATCCTGCTGTCAGCGTTGTTCAGTGATGATGGTGGCGAGCAGGCAACGGTTGATAATGCGGTGTTTACCAACCGTGGATATATGGAAAATAACGCCTCAGGGCTGATTGAAGTCGGCATTAATAGCCAACAGGTCGATACGGTAGCGGGCACCGCTAGCGGTAACTATTTTGAAAGTACATTTGAAAATATAGGCCAACTGGTGAATCGCGGGCGTATTGTGATAAACGATATACTGTTTAATAGCGGAGTTATTGCGAATCTAGAAGGTGCTGAGTTCGAAAATAACGGTCTTATCAATAATGCCAGAGGGAGTCTTATTTCCTTTGCTGACAGCGCCACCTTAGATGGGTCAGTCATCAACAACGGGCTCATTGCTGTTGCCCATAGCGAGTTGCTAACACTCACGGGTGGAATAATGGGAGCAGGAACGTTTGCGGGTGATGTTTTGTTATCAGGCACAAATATCAGCCCAGGCAATAGCCCAGGTTTAATGACCTTTGATGGCAACGTGAGTGCGCTGGATACCAGCTGGGTGTTCGAAATTATGGGTACCGAGCGCGGCATAAGTTACGACGCTATCGATATTACAGGCAATCTAACTTGGTTAGATTTATACCACTCGTTCACTGTCTATTCTTTCATCGATTTTGACACTGTGATGAATTTTGATTTCAACTTCTTAAATGTCTCCGGTGATATTTTAGACGGTGATGGCAACGTAATAACCGACTTAACAACAACTATGCTGACATTTAGCGACAACTGGTTTGGTCGCTGGATTGCAGGCTCTGATGGTTGGTCCCTAGCGTTAGAGTATATCGCTGACGAACTCACCTACGATATGCAATATGCTCATTTACAACGTGATAATACCAGCGATGTACCAGAGCCACCGGTGTGGATGTTCCTTTTCTTTAGCGCGGCGTTTTTCATACTGCGTAAAGACGGCCCCGCACCCAAGCGAAAAGAGGATTTGCTACAATAAAACCCGCTGTGCAACCGTGAGTCATCGGCAAGGTATCACATCACCTCGCCGGTGACGCATGTGATGTCTTGCCGAATGTGGTCCGGTCATGTTTTGTATTACTGTTAGGGGGAACGTTCAACCGATAAGGTTAAGGATACCCGCGTCTCAAGCGTAGGCATTCACTTCGAACTCAGCACCTTGCTGATAAAAGTAAACACATTGCTATCTTTGCATCTCAGCCATCAAAGACAATCAACTGTCATGTGCATCGCAAACCATTTCCGTTATAATCGCGTCAAATTGGCGTTCGCCTCGATCTACGACTTTATTGATCCATTACACTATTTGAGCATTTGATGACTGTTGAAACCTTTAATCCAAAACAAACCACGACCTTAGAAACACCGATAAAAACTATCGAAGCTGATAAGCCAAGTACTTTATCCACCGGCTCGCGGATTGGTTTTGTCAGCCTCGGCTGCCCGAAAAACCTAGTGGATTCAGAGCGTATCTTGACTCAGTTACGCACAGAAGGGTATGACGTGGTCAATACCTATAACGATGCGGATTTAGTCATTGTAAATACCTGTGGTTTTATTGATACCGCCGTACAAGAATCGCTGGATACCATAGGCGAAGCACTGGCTGAAAATGGCAAAGTTATCGTCACCGGTTGCTTAGGCATCAAAGAAGATGAAATACGCGAGGTGCATCCCAACGTATTGGCCATTACCGGCCCTCATGCGTATGAAGAAGTGGTAAATCAGGTTCATGAGCATTTGCCTCAGCCAAGTTATAACCCGTATATGAATTTAGTGCCGGATATTGGCGTTAAGCTGACGCCGCGCCATTATGCTTATTTGAAAATATCTGAAGGCTGTAACCACAGATGCACCTTCTGTATTATTCCTTCCATGCGCGGCGATTTGGTTAGCCGCCCTATTGGTGAGATTTTAGATGAAGCCCAGCGCTTAAAAAACGCTGGGGTCAAAGAGCTGTTGGTTATTTCACAAGACACCAGCGCTTATGGCGTAGACGTTAAAAATAAAATGGGCTTCTGGAATGGTATGCCGGTAAAAACAGGCATGACAGAGCTGTGCGAAAAGCTCGGTGAGATGGGCATGTGGGTACGATTGCATTACGTTTACCCCTATCCATCTGTTGATAAAGTCATGCCGTTAATGGCCTCGGGTAAAGTGTTGCCTTACCTAGATATTCCCTTTCAGCATGCCAGCCCGCGTATTCTTAAATTGATGAAGCGCCCCGCCGCCGCCGAGCGCACGATGGAGCGTATTAAGAAATGGCGCGAACTGTGTCCAGAGTTAGTTATCCGCTCTACCTTTATTGTGGGCTTTCCAGGTGAAACCGAAGAAGACTTCCAAATGCTGCTCGACTTTTTAGACGACGCTCAGCTTGAGCGCGTGGGCTGCTTTAAATACTCAGATGTTGAAGGCGCGAAAGCGAACGACTTGCCGGACCCGGTCAGTGAAGAAGTCAAACAAGAGCGTTTCGAGCGCTTTATGCAGAAACAGCAACAAATCAGCAGCGCGAAATTACAGCGTAGAATTGGTTCAACCATTCAAGTGCTCATCGATGAAGTAGACGAAGAAGGCGCTATTGGTCGCAGTTTTGCTGACGCCCCTGAAATCGACGGCCTTGTTTATTTAAATGGTGACGTTGAGCTTAAACCTGGCGACATAATTACCGCCACAGTTGAACACGCTGATGAGTACGACCTATGGGCCTCGCGTACTGTAAACAGTGACTTGAGTGCTTAAACGTGGAGTCATCGATTTCTGATTTAGCTCAAGTGATTCAAATCGTCGTTGCGCCAGTCTTTATGCTGACGGGCATCGCTGGCTTTTTAAACGTGATGTCAGGTCGCTTGGGACGCATTGTCGATAGAGCGCGCATAATTGAGCGCCGCGTGGCCATTCTTAAAAACCCTGACAAACTCAAAATTTCCCAAGTCGAGCTTAAATACCTGTGGCGCCGGATTAAAATTATTAACCGCTCTATCGGAATGTGTACCGCTTCGGCGCTTTTTGTCTGTTCAGTGGTATGTTGCTTGTTTATCGGCGAGTTTTTGCTGATGGACTTGACTAAAGCCGTAGTGATTTTATTCGTTATCGCGCTTTTGCTCCTGATCGTTGCCTTGGTATCGTTTTTAAAAGAAGTGCAATTGGCTACCCGTACATTGCAAATGGGCAAAGAATTCGACGACGAATAACCGATGTTGAGTAAAATAGTTGGGTAAAATAAAGAGCGGTTTGCAAACAGATAATGAAGCGTGAGAGGTAATAGGATGTCAAGCACAACACAGCCCATTTGTATTGTCACCGGTGGTAGCTTAGGGATAGGCGCTGCCATTTGTCAGCTATTTGCCCAAAAAGGCTACCGAGTATTTAATTTAGATTTACAGGCCCCACCTCAGCCTGATGTCGCTGTTCATTGGCATCAATGCGATGTATCAAACGTGACACAAGTGAAAGGTATTATTGCCAGTATCCGCAGTGAACATTCAAAAATTGACTGCTTGGTGTCTAACGCTGGCGTGCATCTGTCCGCCAATATCGAGCAAACCAGTGAAGACGTGCTTGACCAGATGTTTGCGATTAATGTCAAAGGGGCTTACGCCGCCATTCAAGGCGTACTGCCAAGCATGGTTAAGCATGGTGGCGGTTCCATTATTTTAATGGCCTCTGATCAAGCGCTAATTGCCAAGCAAAATTCTTTTGCATATAACTTGACCAAATCTGCTTTGGCATCAATGGCAAAAACGACCGCGCTGGATTATGCCAAATACAATATTCGCGCGAATGCAGTATGCCCAGGGACAATAGAAACCCCTCTGTATCATAAAGCAATTGATAGTTACCTTGAAAAGTCAGGGCGCGATGGTGACGAAGTACACGCAGAAGAAGCCGCGTTGCAACCTCTCGGGCGTCTAGGCCAGCCAAACGAAGTGGCGCAGCTTTGTTACTTTTTAGCAAGTGAACAGGCGGGTTTTATCACCGGTAGTTTGCAAGTCATCGATGGCGGTTATACCGCCCAGTAGTCGTTTTACAGCGTTACACATAAACGGCAGGCAGAAACGGAAAAAGCAAATAGCAATATGGACATTATCGACCCACATCTGCACCTTTTTAACCTAAGTGATGGTCAATACGGCTGGTTAAAACCCGAAAATCCCCCCCACTGGCCAGATAAACACACTATTCATCGTGACGTTAATCAAGCTGAACTGCAGCTAGATTCTGGGTTGGATCTAGCTGGTTTTGTGCACATTGAGGCGGGTTTTGACAACGCCCAACCGTGGCGAGAACTTGATTGGCTAGCACAACACTGCACCCTGGCCTTTAAGAGTGTGGCAGGTGGTGATCTAACGTCTGAGCAATTTCCCGAGGTGTTGGCTAATTTGCGACGCCGTCCGTCACTTGTCGGTGTTAGGCACATTCTTGATGACGATGCTCACGCCTTGCTAAGCAGCTCGGTGTTTCGAAAAAACTTGGCCCTGTTGGCTGAGCATGGTTTGAGTTTCGATGCGCAGTTTTCATTGTCGGATACTCAAGCCACACAAGTGCTATGCAAGGTGCTTAATAATACGCCAACCTTACGCGTGATCATCAATCATGCAGGTTGGCCGCCTCTTCGATCTAATACCCACAACTGGCAGCAAGCCTTTGACCGATGGCAACACAACCTTCGTGCACTCGGGCAATACCCAAATGTGGCAATAAAGCTCTCTGGCTGGGAAATGCAGAATCGTGCGTACACTGAAGCAGACATGCAAACAGTGATGATGGCCTGCTTGCAAATACTGGGTGAGCGCCGAGTGATGCTTGCCAGTAATTTTCCGCTAACTACCTTCAGCCAATCTTATGCAGACTTGTGGCAAACTTATGGCGCACTTTTAACGTCAGTCGAAGTGCATGAATTTGCCCAAGCAGAGCCAGATGACAGATTAAAAAGCCTACTGCTGTATAAAAACAGTGCGAGTTGGTATCAATTTTAACCATGCACCAAGGCACTTTACGCCAGTGATGAGCCCCGCCCATCTCTTGTATTGCACTGCTGCCTGTTAAGCGTTTAGACTAACCACTCAAACGATAGAAAGTGAGTAAGTTTAAGTGAAAAAACAGCGCAAAAACCTGTATCAATGGCCCTTAATTTTGCTCACGGCAAGCCTATTTGGCTGTGCCGGCAATGAACCGAAACCCATACAAACCACAGATCATTTCAGTACTCAAATAAGCGATGACGGCGAGACTCAATTTGCCTTTGGTTTATCGTGGTTTAATTTACCCGAAGAAGACACAGATAATAGAGGCGAACGCGGCGGCAGACGTGGCGGTCGTGATGGCAGCAGAGACGCAAGACTTGGCGGGCAAAGCAACCGCCCTATCGGCTCGAATTTAAACCCGCAACCAAATAATGAAACCAAATTGGCGCTTGAAGACAAAGCTGTGCTGCATTTAAAGCAAACCCTAGATAAACGCGATCTGTGTCCCAATGGTTATACCATCGACGATATTATTTGGGAGCCCAGACGCATTCGCCTGATGGGAATGTGCAAGTAAGAGCGTGCAAGTAAAATCGTTTATATAACTAACGCCCATCTATTTGATCGGGGTTGGTTATGATTTCTCAAAATACCTGTTTTCAGCAAAAAGGATCAACACTATGCAAAGCATTAAAACTCGTGCGGCGGTTGCTTGGGCAGCCGGCGAACCATTATCCATTGAAGAAGTTGATTTGATGCCGCCACAAAAAGGCGAAGTACTTATTAAAGTCATCGCCACTGGCGTATGTCATACCGATGCCTACACCCTGTCGGGCGAAGATCCGGAAGGCATCTTTCCTGCTATTTTAGGCCATGAGGGCGCCGGGATTGTTGAAGCCATTGGCGAAGGCGTGACGTCTGTCGAAGTGGGCGATCATGTTATTCCGTTATACACGCCAGAATGCGGCGAGTGTAAATTTTGCTTGTCAGGAAAAACTAACCTATGCCAAGCAATACGTGCCACACAGGGTAAAGGCTTAATGCCAGATGGCACCACACGTTTTTCAAAAAATGGCAAACCTATTTATCATTACATGGGCACATCTACCTTCGCGGAGCACACAGTCGTGCCTGAAATTGCCTTAGCGAAAATCCCAAAAGAAGCCCCTCTTGAAAAAGTATGTTTACTTGGTTGCGGCGTCACCACGGGTATGGGCGCGGTCACTAACACCGCCAAAGTGCAAGAAGGCGACACGGTAGCGGTATTCGGTTTAGGCGGCATCGGTTTATCTGTGCTAATTGGCGCGAAAATGGCCAACGCGGGTCGTATCATCGCAATTGATGTGAACGAAGATAAATTTAAAATTGCTAAGCAACTTGGCGCGACCGATGTGGTGAACCCAAAAGATTTTGACAAATCCATTCAAGAAGTCATTGTGGATATGACTGATGGCGGCGTAGATTACTCGTTTGAGTGCATCGGCAATGTGAATGTGATGCGCTCAGCACTTGAATGTTGTCATAAAGGCTGGGGCGAATCGGTGATCATTGGTGTGGCCGGTGCGGGCCAAGAAATCTCTACTCGACCGTTCCAACTTGTTACCGGTCGAGTATGGCGCGGTTCCGCATTTGGTGGCGTGAAAGGTCGCAGCCAATTACCTGATTATGTACAACGCTACATGGATGGCGAATTCGAGCTTGATACCTTCATTACCCACACTATGCCATTAGAAGACATCAATACGGCGTTTGATTTAATGCACGAAGGGAAATCCATCCGCTCAGTGGTGCATTATTAATGAGCGGTCAACAGCAAATGAGCGCTGCCTCAAGCGACACTTCGAGCATAATCGAAGTGTCAGCAAACCGTTGCTTTGGCGGTTGGCAGAAGCGGTTTAGCCACCAATCCGCTGTACTGAACTGTGAAATGCACCTTAGCGTGTATTTGCCTCCAGCCGCTGAACTAAGCAAACCGCTGCCTGTAGTCTATTGGTTAAGCGGACTCACCTGTACAGATGAAAACTTTGTCACCAAAGCCGGTGCACAGCGCGTTGCCAGTGAGCTGGGCATCATGCTTGTCATACCTGACACCAGCCCGCGAGGTGATGATGTACCTGATGCTGACGACAAAGCCTATGACTTAGGTTTAGGGGCAGGATTTTATGTGAATGCAACCCAAGCCCCTTGGGCTGAGCATTACCGCATGTACGACTACATCGTCGACGAACTGCCCGTCCTCATTCAGCAGCACTTCAAAGTACAACCTAAAGCAGCGATTGCAGGGCATTCAATGGGCGGCCACGGTGCGCTTATGATTGCCTTGTCAAATGTGAAACGCTTTAGTTCCGTGTCGGCCTTTTCACCGATTGTGAATCCGATGGAATGCCCGTGGGGACAAAAAGCCTTCAGTCATTATTTAGGTGACGATAAAAGCGAATGGCAACAATACGACAGCTGTGAGCTAATGCGCCAGCAAGGCCAATTTTTACAATTACCCATGTTGATTGATCAAGGCCTAGCGGATGACTTTTACCAAAGCCAAAAGTTAGCCAAACCGCTTGAGGCGATAGCACAAGAGATAAACTACCCAGCTGAGTTTCGATACCACAACGGTTATGATCATAGCTACTTTTTCATCAGCAGCTTTATTGAAGATCACTTGCGCTTTCACGCTAAGCATTTAGCCGAGTCGTAGGCCGTTACTGCTCAGCACGAACGTCTATGCGGCTAAGCTAATGCAAAATTACGTTTATAAAAAATAACACCGTATTAAACAAAAAAACGCCAAGTGGTTTTCCCCACTTGGCGTTCCTATTAGCGCCATAATTATAGCGTTCTGCTTATTGGCCTGAATTGAAAGCCCCAATAAACCTTAAATAACAGCTTAGCTATTTAGCCACATAAGCGTGAGCTGATGCGCTGAAAATAGCATTCATCAACATCACATTTAACCCGTCAAGATACGCCCGAGTGGTTGGCTCTTGAGTAAACGCGATCACCATTCCATTCCCGCTAGGTTGATGAATAAGAAATGGCTTATACGCCAATTGCTTTTTATTTTCTTGCCATAGATAACCACTGGCCAATACGTCTTTTTCACTCTTAAACCATGCAAGGTTTTTCCCTGAAGCTAATCGAATCGGCGCGAAGATATCATTTCCATAAACAAGCCCCACCACTTCGGGGGCAACGCCTGCGGTGAGCCAGTGCTCTTGGTCGACTTCCACATTGGCTAAGATCCCAGCAACGAAATCAGGGCTCTCTTCATTGTTTTCACTGTCTTTGACCAAATCTTCGCGGTTGACATAGGCTTTACCCGCTACGGTTGATGATTCATCATCAGACTCGTCCGCGCTGCCCTCCTCTTTTATGGCTAACTCGCGTTTGATATCCAGTAAACCAATGTCGGCTTCAGCCGCAAAGCGCGTTGCACTGCCAAGGGTAATTAGCACCCCGCCCGCTTCAACCCATTGTTTTATATTCTGTGCACCAGCCTGACCTAAGCCATTGTGATAACGCCCTGCCGGTAAAATCAGAACCTGATAATGACGTAAATCTGCGCTTGCCAATGTCGAGGTACGAATGGCATTCACCGGATAACCAAATTGCTGCTCTATCACGAAACGGGTGTTACCCGCGCTGAGCGATGAAGTGGGGTCATCCCAGGCCATGGCGATTTTTGGCGCGCTTAAAAGGTGGGTATCATTGCTACCAAAACTGGGGCCGTCTGTTACCCAGCTAGTATTCACACCATCGACTATGGCACCACTTTGGGCGGCTAAATCTTGCACCGTTGCAGCAATAGCATTGTCATTAGCGGCCACTTCGATAATTAAGCTGCCCGCTGGATAGCGTTTTTTATCGTCTAAGGTAAATGCACGGTCAGCGGTTTTGAGGGTGACATTTTGCTGTAACGCAGCAGTTAAAAAGCGTCCTGCGGCCATATCACCCCAAGGTACAATGTAAGCCACGGTGGCATGTGGGTTTGTTACTTTTCCTTCAAGGGTGTCAGTCATTTTCACTAAGCGGTGATCACCTGATACCCCTTTGCCGCAGGTGTTTACCTCTAGGTTATACATTAGGGGTAATGACCAGCCTGTTACATCGTAAATTTGATCACCTAGCTTGCGTTCTCGGCGACGCTCTTGCTCTTTAATAAACGCGTTACTCATGTCGACTTGCTGAGTAAACGTAGTTTTTACAAAACGCCCTCGGGGTTGAGCCGTGTCGATGTAATAGCTGCCTGGCGCATAGGTTTCACCACACAGTTTCACTTTTTCAGTAGTTTGGTAAACATCTACGCCGTGCTCGGTCATTAATTTAGCCAGTTTGAAGTTGCCAGCGCGGTCTCGTTTGTTGGGCAAAATGAAAACACGCTCTTTCTTATCAGACTTACCTGCATCGATCGCATCTACCTGATACTGGTAGTAATCATTCAGTAACTTGCTGCGATGGTTAGCAACGGTTTCAGCAGTGGAAATAGACGCTACAAAATGTCGTAATACTGTGTCTTCGTAACTTAAGTCATTACCGTCCATGCGGCGAAAAATTTCGCCCCTAGATGATGCTACTTCGTAGGTCGATGCAGCAGCGCCATAAAAAGTCGGCCAACTATCGCCATAGCCAGGATAAAAGGCATCAAAGATTTCTCGGGTAAAATAATCAAAGCCATTGGCATCAAAATGCTTAGCATTATTGCGCCCCACCAAGTTGATATTGTCGATTTGTGCTTTGGTCATATGTGGGTTAACTGGTTGCGCTGATGGGGCAAAGTAGTAACTTTCATCGCCACCCATTTCGTGTAAATCAATGACCACCAATGGACGATATTTGTTCATACTTGCAATACGGCCTTTGGTTTCAGGTTGGGTAATGGCAAGCCAATCGCGGTTCATATCAAATAGATAATGGTTTGCCCGACCACGGGGCCAAGGTTCATTGTGCTCAGCAGATAATCTGTCGCTGCTGTGCATCATGCCCACAGTAGAATAATAGTTGGCGATAAAGCGACTTCGACCATCAGGGTTTTGCAATGGGTCGATAAATACAATGCTGTTTTGCATGATGTTATCAACCGTTGCATCCCCTTTTCCCGCCAGCAAATGATAAGCCGTCATCATTGCTGCATCGGTACTGCTTATTTCATTGCCATGCACGCTGTACTCTAACCACACTGAGGAGGGTAACGCGGTCATTAGATTTTTGGCTTTACTTTTATTGGTAACTCGCGGGTCTGATAATGCCTGCATATCTGTCGAGAATTGCGCCAAGTTAGCGATGTTCTGCTTAGTACCGATGGCTGCATAAATAAGCTTTCGCCCTTCCCATGTTTCCCCGTATTCGAAAAGTTTTATCTGCTCAGGGGCTGCTTGTTGCAGGGCTTCAAAAAAGCGCAGCATGTCTGAATGCGACGTTATGCGCTGGCCTACAGAGTAACCCAACACACTTTGCATCGTAGGGATTGCATTGTCATACTGAACCGCTGGCCAGTTGGCGGCTTCAGTGAGAGATTTTGGCGTAGCAGTAAGAGGTGTTGAATTAGGCTGCGGCGCGGCAAGTGCGAATGCACTCATGCACGTCAACGCACCGAAAAGCAGTGGTTTAAAAGCGTGTTTAAGAATCATATTGTTCCCTGATGTTCTGGATGTAAATGTGCTTTAGTCGGCTTTTTATAGCCGACTTTTATTATTCAGACATATCATACCCAAAGTACCCAACGATCCCAGTAATTAGCCTACAAAATCGTAAACAAATATTCCGTGCTAGCGCTGTACTTGAACCTTGTCATGGTTCTTCTATTAGTCATTTTTAGCCTGTGTCCTCGCCATCCTCAGCGCCCAGAACATAAAGCAAACATCCACCCAGCTTTATCGTGCCAAACCGCGCCTTATCGTATACGCAATGAATTTGACTCAAACATATTATGTTTAACTTGTTAATATGTATAAACCTGCTAAATTACACACCATTAACAACCGAGCAGTATTTGCAACAAGCATTCATTGTCATTAGTGCTTGTTGCATCAAGTACCGCTTGCAACAGAAAAATGTAGTGTGAACTCATAAGGATCGGAACATGACAATCGTTAAACACTTTCGTTTATTACCTTTAGGCATCGCTGTCTCTGCAGCACTGATTAGTGCCAACACCTATGCGCAACAAACTGACGAAACAGAAGTCATTCAAGTTAGAGGAATAAGAAGTAGTCTGAGTGAAGCGATGGACCTAAAGAAATCGGCCCCTTCGATACAAGACAGTATAGTGGCCGAAGATATTGGTAAGTTTCCAGATCAAAATGTAGCCGAGTCTTTACAGCGGATTTCTGGTGTGATGATTTCGCGAAATAATGGTGAGGGTTCAAAAATTTCGGTTCGTGGCATGGGACCACAATTCAATGCCGTGAAAATTAATAATCGAACGATTGCCACGACAGACAGAGGCCGAGAGTTTGATTTTCAAGCGTTACCTTCAGAATTGATATCGGGCGCGGACGTGATTAAAGCATCGCGCGCCAACATAGCCGAAGGAAGCTTAGGCGCCTACGTAAATATATCGACGGCCCGACCTTTAGATAGCACGGGCTTTAATGCTGCCACATCAGCAAATATTAGCTACAACGACTTGGCTGACGAGTACGGTAATAGAGTGTCAGCCATTATTAGCAATACCTTTGCTGATGATCAATTTGGCATTTTGTTTGGATTTTCTCGTCAAAAAACCACCAATAGAGTCGATGCTGCAGGTACCACCCATTGGGGCTCATTTCAAGCGGACAACCAAGCCTGGATCACCGGTCCCACTAAAGACATTAATGGCCAAGATATCACCCAAGGCACTATTTGGTATCCTGGTAGAGGCACCTTTACTCTGGATATTGAAGAGCGTGAGCGCACAAGTGCAAACGTCACCTTTCAATGGCAACCCGACGAAGACACCACACATACCTTCGATGCTCTATACACGGACTTGAGCCGGCAAGCTGGTAGCAACGGTATTCAAGTGCCGCTGCAGGGTTCTGGTTGGAGTGACGTAGTCGTATCTGAAAATTACACCTTGCTTGAGGGCAAGCGAAATCAAAAACCAATTGATGTGCTTATGCAAGAGCGTGGGCAAGACTCCGACACCTTGGCCCTTGGATTAAATAGTGAATTCTATCGTAGCAGCTGGAAATTGGTGAGCGATTTGTCGTATTCAAAATCCACCGCAACACCCAAAGCCAACACACTTGTAGCGCATGCCGTAAATCCTAATTACGACGATTCGTTAGATATCTTTGACCCCAACTACGTTGATGGACAGATCAAAGGCCTAACCATTAATGACTACCTGAATGTTGATAACTACGGCGATATTATGTCCATCGACACGTCTGTTGAATACGGTAACCCAGCGGCCATCCGCACGCACTGGAATGACATTCAACACAAAGAGCTTGAAGATGAAATTTTTGAAGCCAAGTTCGATGCGAGTTATACCCTAGATTCTGGGCCAATCAGATCAGTTGATATGGGCGTGGCCTATTCGGATCGTGAAAAGTCCCAGCAAGTCTTTAAAATCAATCATGGCTGCTATAATACGGATTTATGGGTGCAGCCCGAAATAACCACACCTGAAGAACAATACCTGTTCGATAACACTCTTTTACCCTACAACACGTGTGGCCAACACATTGATTTAGAAGACAGCTTATTTCGTACAAATAACGTTAACTTCTTAGCAGATGAAAGCGGCACCTTCCCGCGTAATTTTGTGCTAGTAAATGATTTCAACGCTTACAAAGAAGCCATTGCAGATATTCGTCAGGAGCCTAATTGGACTCAAGAATACTTAGCCCCCGCCGAGTCTGTTGCGAACACAGAAGAAACCTTTGCTCTATACAGCCAACTCAATTTGGAGGGTGAAGTACGAGACATTTTGATCAGCGGCAACGTCGGTTTACGCTATGTAAAAACCAAAACGTCATCTGAGGGTCATCGCCGCTTTCGTGACTCAATCAGTGATGTTTACGAGCAAAACGAAGGCGTCATAGTAGAAATTGTTTATACGGATCCTGAAGCGTTAACGGTTGAAAAAGACTATTCGCACTTTCTGCCAAGTGCCAATTTAAACGTTGATTTCGGTAATGGCGTTTTTATAAAAGGTGCCGCGGCCAAAGTTATCACGCGCCCTGCCCTTGAAGATACTGGCGTAAACAGCACCTACCCTTTGCGTATTCGAGCTGATCAGTACAATACGAAAAGTGGTAATCCGTATTTAGAACCCTACGAAGCAACTCAGTATGACTTGTCGTTAGAGTATTACGCCGACAACGGCGATGCCTACTCAGCAGGCCTGTTTTACAAAGACATAGGCACGTTCATATCGCAAAAGACAGTGCAAAAAGATACGGGTTACGTCGCCGTGAATCAGAATTGGGGGACCTTTTATGAATACTCAGAAGAGCAAACCAATCGTAGCGGCGGCAAAGTCAGCGGTATTGAAGTGGCTGCGTTGCACTACTTTGATTATTTACCCGGTTGGCTAAGTGGCTTCGGTATTCAAGCTAACTACACCTACACCGACAGCAAAGACGATGAAGCGGCGAAAGACGAGATAGCACGCGAAAACGTGTTATCTGCGGGCAGTGGTTTAGAAGGCTTTTCAAAGAATGCTTACAACGTTATCGGCTTTTATGAGCAGGAAGGCTTTCAAGCGCGCTTAGCATATAACTGGCGTGACAATTACCTGAAATACCGCTCAGGCCCAGTGATAGGAAGTAACGGTTTGCCTCAACACGTGCAAGACTATGGTCAATTTGATTTCAGCACCTCATACGACATAAACGAAACCTTCACTGTCAGCGCTGAAGCCATCAACCTGACCAATGAAAAAATAGTCGAATATGCCGATGTGCGAGAACGAGTCACTCAGATTCAATACTCAGGAAGACGTTTTCAACTCGGTGTGAAAGCGACTTTCTAATCCTTTTACCCCAACATGCCTCGACACGCCCTTGGATCACTCAGTCTAAGGGCGTGTCGCTTTTGTTTTAGCCAAGGTTTTATAACAGAAAATACAATCTACATTGAGCGATAAAGCCAAGTCATGATTATATTAACAAATCATAAAACGCCAATGTCACGCCATTCGTCCAACCAAACCCTTGCTGTACTTCGTACTCCCCGCCATCCGCTAAGCTATCAAGTGAGTGCACATTGTATTTTTCCATGATGTTTCCGCTTTTGATAAAATGAGCGTCTACGGTTTTTAACCAGCGCTGCATAACGTTCCTCGCATCTTCCTTGTAGCCATAATTGCGTAAACCGATAACAGCAAACCAGTGCAATGGCGCCCAACCATTGGGGGAATCCCATTGCTGACTCGTCGCATTCAAAGTGGTTAATAATCCCCCCTCTTGCAAAAATGTCGACATTAATGTGCTCTTAACGCTTCTTGCCTGCTGAGCACTTGTAATATCGACAAATAAGGGCAATGTTGCTGCTAGCGAGCGTACGTTGAGTGGCTGTTGTTTAATGAACTGGTAATCGAAGTAAAACTGTTCTTGGTCTGACCAAAAATAACGGTCGATGGCTTCTTTGCGTGCATCTGCTCGAACATTGAAGTGTGCCGCTTGATCATGATGGTTAAGCAGCCCATGGTATTTGGCCAAGTTACGTTCTAAACGGTACAACAAGCAATTTAAATCCACGGGAACAATTTCCGTGGTTTCTATTGAAGCAAGTTCATGACTGTCCGCCAACCAGCGTGAGCTAAAATCCCAACCAGATTCACACGCCGCACGAATATTTCGATAGAATTCAGCTCTTTGCTCCTGTGGCAAGTCCCGTGCTAACTCAATGTCTTCTAGATATGACTCAGTGCGTGGAGTGGCAAGGTTATCCCAATATCGATTCAGTATTGCGCCACACGGCATACGTACCACTCGCTCTGCAGCTGCGCCGCCATTAATGAGCTTGTCTTCGTTGTGCATCCAGAACCGATACTCTTGCTCCATGCCTTCAATACATCGTAAAACAAATTCAGTGTCTGGTGCATTATCATGATTAACACACAGCTCCACCATCATTCCTAACACAGGCGGTTGAGAGCGAGAAAAGTAATAGCTACGATTGCCATTAGGGATGCAGCCTAACCGTTCTTGCAATTCAATAAAGTTCAACACCATATCTTTAATAAGGTGGGTATAACCTGATTGGTTTAACCCTAGCGCGGTAAAATAGCTATCCCAGTAATATATTTCACGAAAACGGCCACCTGGTACTATGTACGAGTGATCCAGCGCTAATAATGTGCTCATCGTATCTTTACGATCAGGCTGGCGTATCAACTTAGGCCATAGCTGTTGTATGTATTCTTTTAGGGTTACCTTGGCTGTCGAATCATTTAATTCAATATCTGCTGGTAGGATAAAATGGCTCTCTACAAATGCATCGAGAGAGAAATTCGCCAGAGATTTATGACGCTCATATTGTTCCACAACCTCTTTCCAACTCGAACGTGGCGTAGCGTCGCAAATCGTTTTGCTGTCGTTAAAAAGCGCTTCAAGTTGAATGCGTCTAAATAATTCACTTTCAAAAAATACAATGCTTGGGTGGTCAAATGAAATCGAGTCACTCATGGTCCTACGCTCCTTCAACTGACACAGAACGATTGTTCACGGAAAGTTTTCTAAAAATATACAAACTCAGCATGATCATCATAATAGGAATAAGTGACATGTAAAAGGCGTGTTGTCCGCCAAACTTGTCGAAAACGACTCCCGTAAGGATCGAGCCAAACGTTCCCCCTAACGCCGAGAAAATAACGATCAACCCTGTCATTTTTGCGTGCTGTTTATTGGGTAAAGCACTGAGTACCACTGAGTTAATAAGCGGATAAATCGGCGCCATAAATAAGCCAATTGCAGGCAGTAAATAAGCTGCAAGCGGTGCGTCAAAAATGCCCGCGACCACTTGGTTTTCAGCAACTTGTGTCATGGGTAAGGTCAGCAGTATGGTTAGAAACATCATGACCAAACAGGCATTAATAAATACGTACCAAGGGACAAATCGCAACAAAAAACCAGCCAACAAACGACCAAGCGCAATCATGGCTGCAAAGATACTGGTCAATTGAATACTGATGTCTACGGGTAAGCCCAACACTTCGCGATTAAACGTGGGTAGCCACGAGCCAATTCCCTGCTCTACCAATACGTAAAGGAATACTGAAATAACGAAAATGAGCACCAATGGTTGGTACGTTAGCTTAAGCATGTCAACAAACTCGCTTAATGCACTGTCTTGATTTGCCTTAAAAGGTTCACGCTCAATCGGTGCGAAATACACAAATATGGCGGCTAAGCTAATCAAGCCACCTAATAGGTAATACACGTTCAACCACTCAAGGGAAGCAGGATCATCAGCGTTAATGAACCCACTGAAAACCCAATAGCCAGAGAGCACGCCGACCATAAAAATACCTTCTACCGTGTTCATCAGTGATGAGTGACTCTCTGTATTGTCACTGAGCTGCCCTATCAATGAATACACAGATATTTTGACCAAAGCGAACGCGGTACCGATAACGGCAAACAGTATCTTAATAAAAAAGAACTCGGCAAAAAGCGGGGTCAGTAAACACACCACAGCGACCAGTACTAAACCCAAACAAAGTGCAACTTGATATCCTATGCGGGGAATAAATGACGCAACAAAAAACGATACAAAGGCAATAGACAAGTCCTTAAAACCTTCTAATGTACTAGCGTCAGTTTTGCTGACATCAAAACTGGTGATCGACTGTAAGATCACCGTGCCCACACTGTTGAGCAGAACAGCAAACACGAAATAGCACAGTGAGATAGCAATAATGGTCAGCATTCGATTCATAGGATAGGTCTACTTTTGAGAGAATGAGTAGAAGTGTAAATTGTAAGTTAACACAATGCAATCGTTTGCATTCAATAATACATTAAAGGTTGAATTAGTATTTATAGGTTATGTTTCGTTGATTGACGCGCCACTAGTGCGATGTCTATCAAAGAAGAGTCGACTTTTCTACCTTCAAACTGCGCAATTAGCTTGTCGACCATCACTTGTGCAGCACGCTGGGTATTTTGTTTAATCGTTGTTAATGAAGGGTACGACAATTCAGCCATCATAATGTCATCAAACCCAACGATAGCAACGTCGCTAGGAATGCCAATGTAACGTTCTTTCAATGCGCGCATTGCGCCTAAGGCAACCATATCGCTACAAGCGACGATGCCGTCGAAAAACAGCCCTTTGGATAAAATAAGTTCACTGATTTTGGCATATGCTGCACTGCTAGTAATGTCACATGCGACGGTGAATGCCCCATCGAATGTGATCGAGTGCGCTTTAAGCGCATCTTGATACCCCCGGTAACGTCCAGTCATCTCCATATGCTCAGGGTCGCCCAAGAATAAGATATTTTTGCATCCACCAGTAATCAAATGTTGTGTGGCGATCTCGCCGCCTAAATGATTATTACTGCCGACAGCGGGATAATTAGACTCGGTTTTTGGATCGCCCCATACCACCATAGGTACACCAGATTCAGCCACTTCCTTTACTTTTTCATCACTCTTGCCTTGGCCTACAACGATAAGACCATCTGCACGCTGACTGTTAATAAAATAGTTGGCCCAATTGTCTGTGGCCATAAACGAATTAGATAACAATAAGTCATAGCCTCTGGTATTTAAGGCTTGGTTTAGATCGCCCACGATTTTCAATAAAAACGGGTCGCTGATACTCTGCTCAGTGTGATCGATTAGGTTAAGAATAACCGCCACTACTTTGGTTTTTTGGGTGCGTAAACGACTTGCGGCGGTATTGATACTAAAATTGCGTGACGCCGCTAACGCTTGAATGCGTACCCGCGTGTCTTTTTTAATCAAAGGGTTGTCACTCAACGCGCGAGATACTGTAGATGCTGACACCCCAGCCAGACCAGCCAAGTCGTTCAAGGTCAATTTTTTGTTACTTTTCAATCTATTACCCAAATTTATTGATTCATTGCACGCGATTATTGAATTAGCTACTTATACCATTGCCCGTTGAAAAGTGAGCACTCAGCGAGCGTTTAAAAGAAATGCCTCAGCGGCTTTTACTCTGCGTTCTCACTATTTGAAAGGGAACAACCATTACTGCATAGCGACGCCTTGTCAAAAACCGCTGGACGCATTCTGAGGCGGCACTTATTTATGCGAATTGGTATTATCAGTAAAGCCTGCTAAGTCTAGTGTAATCGTTTTTAAACAATACTACACCCTCCCCCAGCAAGAAGCCTCAAACAAATTCCCTGTGAAATCAACACATTCCACATTAAATGCAAACGATTGCAAAATACCAATTGCAATCGTTTGCATTTGTACATATCGTTAACACCACACTAACAACAGGACAGTCAAGCACATGAATTTAACAACACACAAACTGAATTCTCTAGCTCTGAGCATTTCGATGGCACTGGTGTTGCCAAGCACGGTATTGGCACAACAAGAAGATGACCAAAGTAACAAAAATGAGAATATCTATATTGAGCAAATCGTGGTCACGGGCAGTGCCAGCGGTACTGCAGTGCGCAAAGTAGAAGCAAGTTACGCCACAACCCTTATCAGCGCGGCTGACATTAAAAAACTTGCCCCTAAAAGCACAGCTGACCTGTTTAAAGCCATCCCTGGCGTTTGGGCTGAGAGCTCAGGTGGGGTGTCTGGTGCTAATGTATTCGTTCGCGGATTTCCGGGCGGCGGCGATGCACCGTTTTTAACCTTACAAGTTCAGGGCGTGCCTATTTTTCCTCCTTCAACACTATCTTTCCTTGAAAATTCGTCGCTGTTTCGCATTGATGAAACCATTGACATCGTTGATGCATTGCGCGGTGGGCCAGCCTCTGTAGTATCCAGCGGCCAACCCGGTTTGACCACTAACTTTTTGCTGAAAGAAGGGTCTGATGAAACTGAAGGCTCAATTAAATATTCCACCTCAGACTATGACTTACAACGTGTTGATGCGGTTGTTTCTGGAAAATTAGCGGAAGATCTTTACTTCATGTTTGGTGGTTATGTTCAGCAAAGCCCGGGCATTCGTGATGCTGGCTTTAACTCTGAAAAAGGCAACCAGTTCACTCTCAACATCACTAAAGTGTTGGATAACGGTAAAATCAACTTTTTCACCCGCACCACTGACGATCACGGTGCATGGTACTTACCTACCCCGTTAGTGGATGGCGTTGATAACAGCTACACCCAACTTGGCACACTTAATCGTAAAGCCACGATTCAATATGGACCAGAAGGCACATCTGAATCAGTCGATTTTAGTGAAGGACGTGGTTTCAAAGGCACGGTAACAGGGGGAAGTGTAAACCTAGAGTTTGGTGAAGGATGGACATTTGTTGATCGCTTCGCGCATTTATCTGGTGATGCCGATACCCTCGGCTTAGTCCCTAATGGCAACCCAACACTGTTATCGAGCGTGGCTGATAATGGTGTATCAGCCACCGGCGCCGTAACAGGTGACGTATATGACGGCGATACGTTAGTCCAGCAAATTGGTCGCTGGGTAGTCCGTAAAGATATCGAATCTTTTACCAATGATGTGGCTGTTACGAAACAAACGGATAAATATAAAGCGTCTCTAGGATTATATGTTGCCAACTTTTCATCAGATGATTGGTGGAGCATCGGCAATCAGTCATATCATGTTATTCGCCCCGGTGGTGAGAATCTGACGGGTATCGATTGTAACGATAACCAAGACAGTTGCGACTGGAACTACGATTTAAATGCCACTGGGGATGGCACAACCAAAGCGATTTACGCCGCTTTTGAATATAAATTAACGGATACCCTTACCGCTGATGTTGGGGTGCGTGATGAAAACCACACCATTGATTACACTGTAGATGAAGGCCTAGACGGCATGATTACCAAAGCGGTTCAATATGATGAATCTGACGTGGCATTTACCGCTGGGGTGAATTGGCAGTTCCAACGTGAACAAGGTGTTTTTCTGCGGTATAGCGAAGGCAGCAAAATGCCTTACTTTGATGACCTACGAGAAAATTTTAATAGCTTTTCATCAGGTGAAGACTTGATCACAGACGTGACCCAAATAGAACTAGGTTATAAATTAGCTGAAGCGAACTACACCGTTTATGCCACAGGCTTTTACAACGAAGTACAGGGTGACCGCTTTCAAGCAGTACCAGGTGCTCCAGTCCAAACACTGACTAACGAAGCTTATGGTGTTGAAATAGACGCCAATTACTTTGCAGACAACGGTTTTTCTATCTCGTTGAATTCGACTATTCAAGAAACTGAAATTACTGAAAGCCCCACTAACAAAGGTAATGAAGCACAGCGTCAACCAGGTTGGCAGGTACGCTTGACGCCAAGCTATGACTTTGAGTTTGATGACTTCTTTGCCACCTTATATGGCACCATTTCTATGGTCGATGATAGATTTGCCAATAACGAAAACACGGTCGTTTTAGACGGATATGAAAAATACGACGTCGGTCTGATAGTGCAAGGTGACTCTGGATTAACCTTCGAGTTAGCGGTGCAAAATATCACTGATGAAGATGCATTAACAGAAGGTGACCCACGTAATCCTAGCGCGCCAATTGGTCGTTACATTTTACCCAGAACGGCAACCTTCAGCGTCAGTTACGCATTTTAATTACAGCTTATGAACCCAAAAGCGCGTTATGCTTATTCCCTGCGTTATATACATAGCGCGCTTTTGTCACTGCTTTGTCTGTGTAAATGCTGGTTTATAAAGTACTGGATTATAAAGCGCCAGTTTTAAGTTACTGCATCCAAAGCGCTAATAACTTGCGCTACATCCTCATCTGTCGTGGCCCAATTACTTAACGCAGCGCGAATAATAGGCTCGCCCTTCCACGCCCCACGGGTTAACAGTACCCGACTTGAGGCATTCAATTTCGCCATGCATTCACCACTTGTGATGCCAACCACGTCATTGTTTGGTTTAAACAGCACAATATTTAATTCGCAGGGCTTTAATAGCTGATATTTATCTGTAGGGTGCAGCCACATCGAAAATGCGCGAAAACGACGAGAGTTTTCGATGCCCATCGACATACAAGACACCGTATTTTAAGAGGTGGCTTAATACTGTGGCTAACACTGCCTGAGATAAATACCCAAACACTTGCGGACGAACTCAGCAGTATGACGTGTATGTAGAAGCAGAGGCTCAGTTCTCAAGCTCTCGCTATTATCACGACAGTCTGCGTATGAACGCGTAATAACATAAAGAGTGTAATACCTCCCTATTTAAATCCCGTCACACATTTGCACTAGTTCTGCACACTTCAAGGCATTATTCAGGGGTTATACGCTAAGGCTTGCTTGGCAAATGCGTTATTATACGCGTACCGAATGTCGACCCTCTGAATACTTAAACAAGCAATCAATGCGATTGATTCACGCATATAGGTGTTTAGTCTAAACGACGTTTGATTTAAGCGACGTTTGCTCTATTCAGACATGGTTAACCTCTACTCATATCAATCGAGTTTAATACAACCACATTACACAAGGTGCCCTATGACCCGCTGTCATACATTAAGACGCAGTAATATATGCTCATTATCCGCTAGAATGATTAATACACTTAGCGCAGCGCTTATTGCGCTCGCCGCCCCTCTTGCAATCACCGCCTGCAGCGATGAAACACCATCGACTCAAAAATCGATTGCGGTGCGAAGTGCAACAGCCGATGCATCCCAAGTGAATATCAATCTGTTCAGTCTTAATGCATTGGCCAAGCAGCCAGAAATCGTGGCATGCACATTAGAAAATGGCGATGACGCCCAATGTGCAAAATTGGTGGTGAAATACCTGCCAGATGAAGTGGAAATAGGCCCATTTTGCCCTAAGACCCTCGAAGATAAAGGCGGCATTTGGGACTGGGACGGCTCAAAGGCAGGCTTATATCGCTTAGATAAAGACTTTCTCAGCATGCTAAACGAGCAAGGCTACACTTTTTATGATGACGATGGCACGGTGCATATTGTGGATAATGCCACCGCCAAGCCCACTGTCGATCACGCATGTATTCAGGTATCAGAAGACCAAGACGTTAAAATCACTTTATTGATACCGACCTCGCCCGTCATGGCTGAAACAGCATCTCGTTTAGGCGTCGTATCTAAAGTGGGTATTGCTGTGGCTGGCGTGCCGATTTTCTCAGATGCCCCCAGTGTGCAGCGCACAGGCCATTTACCTGCGTTAGATACCTGTGCAGGCCATGTTGACCCTGGAGGTTGGTATCATTATCACGGCACGTCCAGCGATATTGATAGTGTGTACGCACATGAGCATGTGGACGCTAAGTGCACTAACTTAACCCAAGATCCAGCTGCGCTTTTCGGTTATGCCTTTGATGGCGTGCCCATTTATGGCAGTGTCGATGCCGATAATGTTATGCCGACAGACTTAGACCAATGCAATGGCCACACAGGCTTGATTGGCGACAGTGGTATCAGCACTTATCATTACCATTCAACCAATACATTTCCAAATTTACCTAAATGCTTAAAAGGCGTGGTGGCTAAGAACAATTTCTCAACTACCGCCCGAGCAGGCGTTGGCGCCCATCCACCAGCAGGGACTAAAATCACCCGTAACGAGCCCCCCGGTGGCGGTCGCCCTCAAAATATGGGTAGAGACGGTAATATAGCACCCCCGGGATTTGATAAAGCAGCGGAAAAACTTGGCGTGACGCAAGCGCAGTTGATGCAAGCCATGGACGATGCAGGCGGCCCCCAAGCTGATTTGGCCAAAGTAGCCAAAGCCCTGAACGTGAGTGAGGCAAAATTAAAGGCCGCCCTACCCGAGCGGCCAAACCACTAACCCTTATATATTCAAATGCGCTCATAACCATAGGGTCAAAGCCTGTGAGCGCTCTAAAACGCCAGTTCATGGCCTTTGCGCTTTTGATATTTTGTCATGTACGTTCGTCGAGACATTCAAAGCCACCCATCTCGAACTCACGGCAAATAAGCGGGCGGTTCTCATATATGGTGCACAGCATGGTTTCTCGGTCGACCGCTGCGCACCAGCCGTCTTCTAAACGAAGCATGACTTCCCCGCCCCACTTGTCCTGCGCGATATATTTCTCCGGCACGCCTGTTTCAGTTATCAACATCACCTCAAGGCGGCAGCAATTCGCTCGGCACGTACTGCATGTTATGTCTTCGTTGACCGGTATGTTGGTGACATCTATTGTCGTACTTTGTTCTGATTTCATCTGTTGAGTATAAATATGCCGCTGCTGATAAAGCTAATTTTACACTATTTGCTTTAGTTCAGGCGCCATAAAATGACGACAACATGTCTAAACATTGTTGTATCTGGCCTTGGAGTGCTGCAACTGAACGACATCATTTGCAGTCTGTCTCATTGGGTATTCTTGATAACTAATGACTGTGCTAACTTATTCAAAAATAAAAACCAATAAAACAAAAACAACAGGGAACATTTAAGTGAAATTAATCAAAAAATCGATCGCGCTGGCGATGCTGGTTGGCCCATTGGCCATAACGGCCAGTAACGCCTCGGCTCAGGCCACAGAAAATACCCTCAAACTGCAAGATGTATTCACCTTAGAATATGCCTCAGGCCTGGATATTACCAAGGATGGTGAAACCGTTTATTTCGTGCGTAACTACATGGACATTCAAAACGATAAAAAACGTGGCAACATTTGGAAGGTCGATAAAAATAACGTATTGACTCCAGTGACCAATGGCTTACATGCTGATTTCAGCCCTACCTTGTCACCTGATGAAAGCAAGTTAGCTTATATCTCGACCGCAAGCGGCTCAGCGCAAATCCACATCAAATGGCTAAATACCGGGCAAACGGGTCAAATGACCCATCTAACGGGCTCTCCGTCTAATCTTAGCTGGTCACCCGACGGTAAAATGCTTGCCTTTAGTCAGTTTGTGAAAGGCACGCCTAAATCTCCCGTGAATTTGTCAGGCAAACCGGAGGGTGCCAAGTGGGCGGACTCGGCTATTTTTATTGATGATTTATTTTATCGGGCAGACGGTGCGGGTTATATCCCGGCAGGAAATAACCAAATTTTTGTACTCTCAGCGGATGGCGGCACCCCTCGGCAACTCACCCAAGGTGAGTTTAACCACGGGGGCAGTATCAGTTGGAGCAGCGATAGCAAAGCCATTGTTTTCTCGGCAAATCGGCACCCCGACAGTGATTTAGAGCTCACCGATGACAACGTATATAAGGTGGATGTAGCCAGTGGCGGGATGCTGCAGCTAACCGATCGTATTGGTCCAGATAACAGCCCATTGGTCTCTCCTGACGGCAAATTGATTGCTTATTTGGGATACGATGAAAAGTACACCAACTACGAGAATACTCAGCTTTACATCATGGATGCTAATGGCGGCGTGAGTCGCTCCCTTACCTCTGAGTTCGACCGCTCGGTAGGCAGTATACAATGGGCGAGCGATAGCAAAGGCGTGTACCTAAGTTATGACGATAGCGGCGAAACCTATGTGGCTTACCAGCCCTTACAAGGTGACCGAAAGATTGTTGCTGATAAAGTTGGCGGCTTGGCGTTTGGGCGCCCTTACTCGGGCGGTGAGTTTGATGTAGCCAATAATGGCACCGTGGCGTTCACTTACTCAAACCCACAGCGCCCAGCTGACATTGCTATCAAAAAAGGTGACAAGGCCACGTTACTCACGCAATTAAATGAAGATGCCCTCGCCCACAAAGACATAGCAAGCATCAAACCGATAAGCCTTAAGTCGTCTTTTGACGAATTACCTATTCAGGCATGGGTTGCTTACCCGCCGGGATTTGAACAAGGCAAAAAAGAAGGCAAACGCTACCCGCTTATCTTAGAGATACACGGGGGGCCGGTCGCCAATTACGGGCCGCATTTTTCCACTGAAATTCAGCTAATGGCAGCGCAAGGTTATGTAGTGGTATACGCAAACCCACGAGGCAGTGATAGCTACGGCAAAGACTTCGCGCAAACTATCGATAAAAACTACCCAAGCCAGGATTACGATGATTTGATGTCCACGGTAGATGCCGTAATTGCTCAAGGCGCAATCGATGAGAAAAACTTATTTGTGACAGGTGGCTCAGGTGGCGGTACCTTGACTGCGTGGATAGTAGGTCACACCGAACGATTTACCGCAGCCGTTGTCGCTAAACCGGTAATAAACTGGTACAGCTTTGTATTAACGTCTGATTTTTACCCGTTTTTCTATAAGAATTGGTTTGGTAAAAAGCCTTGGGAAGCGCAAGACTTATACATGGAGCACTCGCCTATCAGTTACGTAGGCAACGTCACCACCCCCACTATGTTACTCACTGGTGAGTCAGATCACCGCACGCCGATTTCGGAAACAGAGCAGTATTATCAAGCGTTGAAATTACAGGGCGTTGAATCAGCAATGGTGCGTATACCGGGCGCATCACACGGAATTTACGCTAGGCCAAGTAACTTAATGGCAAAGGTCGGCTATATCCTTTGGTGGTTTGATGAGCATCGCACAGATAAAGACACATCTAAGAGCAAATAATAGCTGATTGAGCTTAGGTTCTGATGCAATACAAGCAGGCTTGAATATCACGTTCGTGCCTGCTTTTTTTATTCTATTAGTAATACAGCCGCTCACGATTTTAGAAGTATCAATTGTTCAAAAACGTGAATTGGCTTGGGTTAAGAACTTGCGCTCTTCTTCAGTCGAATTGCGCTGCAAAATATCGTTCCTATGGGGATAACGACCAAATCGCTGAATAATCGCCATGTGCTTTAATTCAAAATCACAGGTATGTTGACTTGCTTTGTTTTCAAACAAAGGCTGTGCTTGCTGGTGAATCGTTAAGGATTCACTGTGCATAAACGGCATGTACATAAAATTACGCTGAGACTCACCCAGTTCATCATCCGCTTTCACGGCTAGTGCTTCTTGTGCTAATGCAAGTGCTAGCGGGTCATACATAAATGCCCGAGGCGTATCGCGGTAAATATTTCGCGAGAACTGATCTATCACGATGATTTCCGCCAAGCGCCCTAGCGCTGTGCTACGCCAATGATTCAGCTCGCATTGTATCCCTTGCTGATGCACGTCGGAAAATCGTTCCTTTAGTTCGGCATCAAAAGCAGCACTTTTTTGCCACCACTGGGATGGCGTAAGTTCATCAAACCAAAATTCAATAATGTCTTCGTAAGCCATCTTTTTATTTTCCAGTTAATTAATTAGTGGACACTTCATGGGCAAATTTGAAGCACTCAGAGGCAGTAGATGGTGCTAAAAACAAAAACAGGAACTTGTTTTTTAGCCGCTAAGAAAGTAGCTTAACACGATAATAATAAGGAACACCTCATGAGCGACACATCTTCTAATGCGCTGCAACTGCAGTCTGCCATCGCACTTTTACAACAAGGTCAATTACAACAAGCTAGACATAGCTTTCAGCACTTATGCAACCAAGCACCAAATCTCACTCATGCGTGGTTTGGGTTGGCCTTTGCCTGCTCTCAGTTGGAAGATTTTGTAGCGTCTATTTCAGCGATCGAAAACGTGTTGGCAAAAGAGCCGAAAAACGTCAAGGCATTAATTTTCAAGGCGGACCAACTGGCGTATAACCAGCAAGAGCGAAGCGCCCTAGCATTCTATGAAGGAGCGTTGCAGTTAACAGAAGGTCAGCAAAACTTACCCGATGAAATTGTTCGCGGTTTGCAACGAGGTTTAGCACTTCGTGAAAAGCATGATAATCAATATTCTGATTACTTGCTCGAAGCGCTGCAAAAAAAGGGGTATCAACGGGGTAAAACAAGTCGTCGCTTCGATGAGGCGCTAGATATTAGTTTTGGTAAAAAAGAAATATTCCTGCAACAACCCACACGGTTTTACTTTCCAGGTTTACCTCAAAGAGCATTCTTTGAACGTGATGAGTTCCCTTGGCTCGGTGAGTTGGAAGCAAAAACACCCGAAATAAAAGCAGAGCTAGAAGTAATGTTAGGAGGAAAAGAGCTGTTTTCCCCCTATCTAGATAGCGGCAGCAATGAGCCAAATTTTGTTAAACATCTTGATATTGTCGATAGTTTAAACTGGTCAGCGGCCTACTTATGGCATTATGGTAAGTTAGACGAATCAATCACTCGCCAGTGCCCAATAACTACGCAAGCGCTTAATTCTGCTCCCTTACCTTTCATCGCGGGGCAAACCCCGGTGGCGCTGTTTTCCAAACTAAAAGCAGGTGTTAAAATACCACCCCACCATGGGTTATTGAACACTCGGTTGATATGTCATTTGCCCATTATTGTACCGAAAGATTGTGGTGGTTTACGGGTTGGAAACCAAACCCGAGAATGGGAGGAAGGTAAGGCCCTTATTTTTGATGACAGCATAGAGCACGAAGCATGGAATCATAGCAACGACGAGCGTGTGGTGTTGCTATTTGATATATGGCGACCAGAATTGACTGAAGATGAACGGCGCTTGATCACAGATATGTTAGTGGCTGTTGACGAGTACCCTGATTTATAACCCTGACCTGTGACCCTGCCAGCAACCAATCCATGCCCTAACGAATAATATGGCAGGTCATCCTAATCACGTGAACTCGACATCAAGCGGGACACAAAGCTAAACGGCATTGATTAGCTCGCTTTTCGTCTGAAAATTTTGCCAATGCCGAGCCAAAATACCCCTTCTAGCACAATGCCTAACACGAAAAAAGCCACCACTCCTGTCATACTCC
The DNA here is from genome assembly GCF_056173245.1 of Paraglaciecola sp. QJM3NY_14. Lineage (NCBI taxonomy): Bacteria > Pseudomonadati > Pseudomonadota > Gammaproteobacteria > Alteromonadales > Alteromonadaceae > Paraglaciecola > Paraglaciecola sp. QJM3NY_14. Next base: position 2,137,337 of record NZ_CM149664.1, on the reverse strand, counting down.
CTGCGGAATAACACAGTAACGCAGCAAGAATGACGGCAATAGATAGTAACACCCTGTACATCACGTTCATGACCATCTCCTTGTTTCGTTTCTTTGAGTTGAACTGGTTAGCTATCACACTAAATAACGCTATGTCTGAGCATAAGTAAAGCAGCTGCACGTGCTCGGGACTAGCTTATAACTGCAACAAAGTGTGACTACCCTTTAACCGCCTAGCACGGGTTTTGTATTAGCCTAAGGTATAGAGCCTTATACCTTAGTATCACCTTGTAGATTTTTTAATCACACTATATGGCGTTTAATAAACTCAACGAAACAAACAATATTTAAAATCCATTAAATGGAACCGAGGAATTGACCATGTTGAAAATTGTTAAAACTTCTATCGCTATCGCTGCTACCTCTATTATCTTTGCTGCCCCTGCACAAGCGGACGTAGCCGAAGCATTACAAAATATATGCACTATCGTAAAAGCCGATGATAAAGGCGAGTTACGCAAAAAAATGAAACGCGTGCAGTCTGATTATCGCCTTAAGTTACAAGATTACTACTCTGGCATTAGCTGTGGAGGCAATAGCCTTATCCGCACCGCGATGCTAAATGATGCGGTTGAAACCGGCACCCTAATGGTTAAAAAAATGCCTAAAAGTGATTTAAGCTCTCCTGAAAAAGACGGCAAAACGGTTGTGGCCTGGGCATCAGAAAATGGCCTAACCGCCTCACCTATTGTTGCTGTTCTAAACGACCGCATCTAGTTATTGTATAACGCGATACTGTTTAGCGTGTTGGCGACCAATTTACTCAACGTGTTGGAACTGACGCAAGTAAAAAGACAATGATTAATTTTGTTGTTCAACACGCATCAAAAACGAAACGGGCCTCATTTGAGGCCCGTTTTTTGTTTAACAAGTGTTTTCAGAATCCAGTCAGAGCGAGAGCTGAGACAAGAGTCAGAAAACTAAGGGTTAAGTGACATTTTGCCTTTTACTTCTCGGCCCATTACTTTATTCAATGCATCTTTGGCTTGTGCTAAAGGTAATGCTTCATCTACCACCACTTTCACTTTGCCTTGCACATACCAGGTTAATAACTCTTTCATATTTTGTGCGAAGTCTTGAGGTTGATGCTGAGTAAACGAACCCCAAAACACGCCCACAACGGAATAACCTTTCACCAATGATAAATTCACTGGAAATTCAGGAATAGTACCACCTGCAAAACCAACAACCAGTAGGCGTCCGTTCCAAGCCATAGAGCGTGAGCAGGCGTGGAATGTATCACCGCCAACACATTCGTATACCACATCGACGCCTTTGCCATTGGTGACGTCTTTAATTGCGCTCTTTAAATCAACTTCACTGTAATTGATGAGAATGTCAGCACCATTGGCTTTGGCCATATCGAGCTTTTCTTGAGTCGAGCACACTGCTATGACTTTTGCGCCCATTTGTTTACCAATTTGCACGGCAGCAAGCCCAGTGCCACCAGCAGCACCTGTGACTAGCAAGGTTTCACCCGGCTGAATATTAGCTCGCTGCTTAAGGCCATGATGAGCTGTAGCGTGGGCTGTTACTAGACCTGCCGCTTCATCAAAGGAGATTTCGTCAGGCAGCGGCATGACATGTGTCGCAGCACAGGCAACTTTTTCAGCGTAACCGCCTAACATACACAAAGCGATGACGCGTTGGCCAACTTTAAGATGTGGAACGCCTTCACCGATTTCGCTGATCACGCCTGCTACTTCGTTACCCGGTATAAACGGCACTTCAGGCTTCATTTGATATAGCCCTTGTACGATTAACCCATCAGGAAAGTTAACTCCACAGGCTTTAATGTCGACGACGACTTGGCCTTTACCCGCTTTTGGGTCGGGTACGTCTTTGTATTCCAAGTCCTCTACTGGACCAAAAGCATTACATACGATGGCTTTCATGTTTGACTCCGTTATCTGTTAAAACGCCGCTTAATCGGCGGCGTATGTAGCTGTTATTTACTTAAGAATTTTTAAGGCGTATTGCGCTAAAGGTTGCACAAGCTTGCCTACTTGCAGCGCTTGTTTATTCGACGCATTGCCATCAACCGCTCGCTTAGCCACGCCTTGGGCGATAGCCCCTAGTCTGAAAAAGCTGAATGCCAAATAAAAATTCCAGTTCTCTATCCCATCAATACCTACCAGTTTGCAGTATTGTGCAACGTATTCCTCTTCACTTGGAATACCCAGTGCGGCTCTGTCGACATCACCCAGCCCGGTCGCTTTACCTACGTTATCTGGTAGGCGTAATTGCATACACTGGTAAGCTAAATCGGCATAGGGATGACCTAAAGTCGATAACTCCCAATCCAGCACAGCAATAATGTCTGTTGAATCTTTGGCGAACATCAAATTGTCCATACGATAATCACCGTGTACTAACGAGACTTTGCCATCATCAGCTGGAATGTTTGTTTCTAACCAGCTTATGAGTTGATCCATTTCAGGAATTTCGTGGGTTTCAGATAAACGGTATTGCTTGGTCCAGCGACTTATTTGGCGCTCAAAGTAATTACCCGGCTTTCCATAGTCCCCAAGGCCGACCTCATCCACATTAACACTGTGCATGGTCGCCATGACCGTGACCATATTCTGGTACATGGTGCTGCGGGTTTGTTTATCGGCCATTTCAGGTAACGAACTGTCCCAATAGACGTTGCCGTCCATAAACTCCATGACATAAAACATACTGCCAATAACATCAACGTCTTCACAAAGATGATAAACCTTGGCCACTGGGACATCAGTGTTTTCCAATGCTTTAATAACACGATATTCACGGTCAACCGCATGGGCCGATTTCAACAACTTACCCGGCGGTTGGCGACGTAACACATAGGTTGCGTTCGCAGTTTGCAATTTAAAAGTAGGGTTTGACTGCCCACCTGCAAATTTAGTGGCCTTTACTGAACCACTAAAACCGGCAATATGTTGCGCTAAATAGGTGGCTAATTTTGCTTCATCTAATTGCTCTACAGCGCTCTGCTTACTCATGGGTCACACTCCAATTATGCGTTGTGATCTTTAATTAAATTGCGTCCTAGCTGCATCATGTGCACTTGATCTGGGCCATCAGCTAAGCGAATTGTGCGCGCGTACGCGTAGCTAGCTGACAAGATAAAGTCTTGGCTGGTACCCGCTGCACCGTGCATCTGTATTGACTGATCAATCACATTACACGCCATAGAAGGGGCGACTATTTTAATCGCCGCGATGATATCTCGTGCGACCTTGTTGCCATAACGATCCATCTTGTCAGCCGCTTTTAGCGTTAGCAACCTCGCTTGTTCAATCTCGCAATGCATTTTAGCAATGCTTTCACGTACCGATTGTTGCTTGCTCAATGGCTGACCAAAGGCAACCCTCGACTCTACTCGCTCGCAGGCCAAATCAAGCGCACGCTGTGCACACCCAATCAAGCGCATGCAATGATGAATTCGGCCCGGTCCCAAACGACCTTGCGCGATTTCAAACCCTCTACCTTCCCCCATCAATAAACTGGAAGCAGGCACGCGTACGTCCTCGAACAATACTTCAGCGTGACCTACCGGCTCATCATAGAATCCCATGGCGCTCAGCGGGCGTAAGACGGTTACACCTTTCGTATCGATAGGCACCAATACTTGTGACTGTTGTTCATGACGGGCGGCATTGGGGTCCGTTTTACCCATTACCACTAAAATTTTACAGTCTTCATTCATGGCACCACTGGTATACCACTTTCGTCCATTGATGACGTACTCGTCACCGTCACGCACAATGGATGTTTCAATATTGGTGGCATCAGACGAGGCTACTGCAGGCTCGGTCATCGCAAAACCAGAGCGCACTTTGCCTTCAAGAAGAGGCTCTAACCAGCGTTTTTTATCTTCTTGTGAGCCATAACGGGCAAGCACTTCCATATTGCCTGTATCAGGTGCGCTGCAGTTGAATACCTCTGAACTGAACATGACACGCCCCATGATTTCACATAAAGGAGCGTACTCAAGGTTGTTTAAACCGGCACCATAGGGCAAATACTCTTCGGGTAAAAATAGATTCCACAAGCCTGCTGCTTTGGCTTTTTCCTTTAACTCTTCAATCAAAGGCAAGGTTTTCCAGCGAGTTTCTGGATTAGCAGAAGCAGCCTGAACATCTGCAAGATATTGCTTTTCGTTAGGGTAAATGTGCTCGTCCATAAAGGCTTCTAAACGGGCGATAAGATCTTGTGTTTTTTCTGAGTAATCGAAATTCATAGTATTTTATTCCATTTAACTAAACGTGACGGCACCAACACGCTCGGGTATATCAAGGTGAGGTACATTATTGAAGCTGCTTAACCGCACGGTGTCGCGATTAAAAAAGAAATGACTGTAACTGGCGTTGCGCACTTGCATGTTCAGCTCGATAACATGCTTCGCCTCAAGCTCAAGAACAATGCTCATTAGCATAGAGATAGCCCCACCCGAGCTCACCAGTAGGACAGGTTTATCGTGACTTTTTTGCCCTAATACATCGAGTACATCAAATACACGTTGGCGAAATTGCACCCAGGTTTCATTGAGCATACTGGGGTCGAGCTGCTCAGCAGACCAAGCGCCCATGGCTTTTTTCAGCAACCGATAAAACTCTGCTGGAGGAGCGCCATTTTGCACCGCATCATTTGGGTGCTGGGCTAAATAAGCGGCTGCGATATTTTGAAAATCGAACTCATTTAACCCCGTATGTGTCGAAGTCTCAATTTCGGTGCGTAAACCCTTACAGATACCGGCCGCCGTTTCTTGATGACGGACCATCTCCCCTAACCAAAGCTGACCGAACGTCATATTCCGTTGGGCGAAATACTCACCTAACCAAACTGACTGCTGATGACCTAACTCGCTAAGTTTGTCGTAATTGGCAGCACCAAAAGACGCCTGACCGTGTCGCACGATATAAAACTCTGACATTTAACCACCTCAATATGAAACTGAAATGATAGTAGAGACAAAGCTATTATTAGTTTAATTGATTCTTTTAATGGTTTTGTATTGATTTACATTATGCTGAATCCCTATCGCAGCAACGGTGCGGCGTACAATCCGACTGGTTGATATGAGGGGTTTAAATCCACCTTTAACATTTTACTAACGTATTATTTACTTTAGTGTGAAAAACTTGCACTCTTATGCTCATCTGACTAGTTGCTGCTCAGGCAATGTGTTGGATATCGTCGCTCCTCACAGCAAAAATTCGAATAATAAGCCGTGAGGGCTCAGAGCTAACACATTGAGAGAAGTATAAAATGCCCATTTTACCTAATCGCTTAAAACGTACCCCCGCCGCCTCATTTATTGGTTTAGCACTTGCGCTAAACGCTGGGCTCTCTATCGCCCAAGACGTCGCTCCTGATGACAAAGGGCTCGAGACCATTACCGTCACTGCGCAAAAACGCGCGCAAAATCTGCAAGAAGTCCCCGTTTCTGTTACCGCTTTCAACGGCGAAGCAATGGCAGAGGCGGTTATCAAAGATATGTATGACTTGCAAACAAACGTGCCCGGTCTAGGGGCCTTTCAAAGCCAAAGTGCGACAAATTCTAGTTTCTCCATTCGTGGTGTTGGCACCTCTTCGCAAAACTTCGGTTTGGAGTCCTCGGTTGGCCTATACGTTGATGGAGTTTATCGCGCTCGTCAAAATTCCATGATCAACAACTTAGTTGATGTCGCTGCTGTAGAAGTACTGCGAGGCCCTCAAGGTACATTATTTGGTAAAAACACTCCTTCCGGTGCGATTTTGTTATCCACAGTAGCCCCTAGCCACGGCGGCGGAGATGGATTTGTTGAAGCCACGGTGGGTAATTACGGACTAGTGAATTTGTCGGGTGCTGTGTCTCTATCCGCGATAGAAGACGTTTTAGCCTTTCGCGTAACAGGTTTTTCAAGTGATCGTGACGGTACCATAGATGATGTAAATTTTGGCGAAGATGTACTCAATGACAGAAATCGTTTTGGTGGTCGCTTACAAGCACTGTATACCCCAAGCGAAGATGTGTCTCTTCGTGTGATTGCTGACTATGCAGAAATAGACGAAATTTGCTGTGGCGCCCCAGTGCAACTAAGCAACTTTCAAGCAAATGAAATTCCAGGAAAGTTTGGCACCGATGCGGCGATAGACCAATTAGGCGGAACACGCTTTGAAGGTGGAGAGGCCTTTTTTGATAGAGAAGTAGCCGTTTCATTTTTACCTGTAGCGACCATGAAAGACCGCGGGCTTTCTGCTGAACTCGATTGGGAATTAGACGAAAATTACACTTTTGTATCAATTTCGGCGATACGCGCGTTTGACTCCTACGACAATATTGACAGTGATTTCACGGACGCAGATTTATTTGGTACTTTGAACGACTCTGAGCAAAGCTCTTTTTCTCAGGAATTTCGCCTAGATTATACCAGCGAAGATTTGAACTTTATTTTAGGCGCTTATTATTTTACTCAAGACTTAGACCTAAACTATAGCCTTTACACTGACAACATATTCGAAGGCTTCGCGCTGAGCGTGTTGGGCCAAACAGTTGATGGGTTAACCGGTGCTCCTGGCACGTTTGACGCGTTATTAGGTGGTATTGATGGCCTTGCCTCCGCAGGGTTAATTGCCCCAAGAGCGGCTGCAGCTCCTGCTGGTACAGGCTTTGATCACATGGCCGAGCAGGAACATAAAAGCTATGCCATTTTTGGGCAATTTGATTACAAACTCACTGACGAATTCACCCTAACCGCAGGATTACGTTTCACCAAAGAGAAAAAAGACTTACTCACTGTTTTCACTGAAGTCGGGCCAGGCATCAATGGTTTGGCTGACAACACTCCTGTGGATTTAGTATCGGCGTTAACCGTTGCCGGCGGTATTGCCGCGGGGGCAATTGATTTGACCACGGCAGAAGGCCAAGCCACATTGGGCACATTCCAAGGTTTCAGTGAAGCAGGTTGGGCATTTCCACTGTTAGGAGATACCACTCGCCCGCGCAGCAATATTGAAGAAAGTTTAAGTGACGACCAAATCAGTGGTACGTTGAAACTGAGCTACCAACCTAACGCCGACACGTTATTGTATGCCTCATACGGTAACGGCTATAAATCAGGCGGTACTAATACCGATCGGATCGCGGCCAGCTTTAACCCAATCTTTGACGCCGAAACGTCTCAGTCCTTTGAAGTGGGGATCAAGAAAGATTTCCGCGAGCAAAATTTGCGGGTAAATGCCGCTGCCCATTACACCACGGTTGATGACTTTCAAGCGAACACCTTTACAGGAAATGGTTTCAACTTACAAAACGCCGGTGACTATGAAATATCAGGCATGGAGTTAGAAGCAACGTGGATCCCCATGGACACCGTGGAAGTGAACTTCGGTTATGCGTTAGTAAATGCTGAATATAAAACCTTCGAAGCTGGCAACTGCTGGACGGCTTATTCATGGCATACAGGTATTGACGACCCAGGTCGTGTTAATCCAACTGATGGATTTTGTGACCGCTCGGGAGACCGCCCTGGAGGCGAGCCTGAAAACTACGCGGTGTTAAGTGTCAAGAAAGACTTTGAATTGAGTGATAGCATTTATGCCTATATTCAAGGTGAATACAGTTACACCGGTGATGTGATACTAGATGGCAGTAACGATCCGTACGCGGTCCAAGATTCCTACAATATATTGAACTTACGTTTGTTCATGAACTTCACTGAATACGATATGGACGTGATTTTGTGGGGCCGTAATATATTGGATGAAGAGTACATTAACCGCACCAACTTCAACACACCATTGCAAGAGGGTAAGTTAAACGCCTATATGGCCGAGCCTGCCACTTATGGAATTACGGTGAAAAAACGTTTTTAATGTAGAAACTTAAATAAAACCGGCACCTGAGAAATAGTTGTATTTCATCAAGTAGCCGGTTTTTTATTGCCTGAAATTTGTTGGTTGAATTGATATCATTTTGGTTCAACGCGCATACCTAGGAACACTTTTGAATTTATTAATGTTAAGCAGCTCACGTGCAGGTGATGAAGAATATTTAACCCATGCCAGTCAAATGATTGCTCGGCATTTAGCTCGGTGTGAGCGTATCGTGTTTATTCCCTACGCTGGCGTCACCATTGATTGGCCGAACTACACCCAAAAAGTACAAGCCGCTTTGCCAAAGCTCAATATTGTTGGCATCGAGTCTTTTGATGACCCCGTGACTGCCATAGCTCAGGCCGATGCTGTTATGGTGGGAGGCGGCAACACATTTCATTTATTAAACCAGCTTTATGTAAAAGGCCTCATAAACCCTATTCGTGAACGAGCGAAAAACGGTATGCCCTATGTTGGCTGGAGCGCGGGCTCAAATATTTGTGGGAATTCAATTCGCACGACCAATGACATGCCAATAGTCTACCCCCCTTCGTTTGAGGCGCTTAATTTAGTACCTTTTCAACTTAACCCTCATTACAGCGATTATCAACCGCCTGGCCACAACGGTGAAACACGCGCCCAGCGAATAGCCGAGTTTTGTGTTTTAAACCCAGCGATGCCGGTGTTGGGTATTAAAGAAGGCACGGCATTGGTTCGACAAGGTGACACGTTGACGCTACAAGGACCTCACGCTGGGGTTGTGTTTAAAGGTGAGCACCAAAGCGTGATCCAACCTTTGCAAGATTGTTCTTCGTATTTAATCGTGGGCGCTGAATAGATAAGCATAGATAAATCAAATAGTGACAATTCACAACTGGCGCTTGTTTTCGTTTAATAACATCCCCACCTGTCATTGATTAGCCGGCCTTTAGGACAAGCAATATGACAGGTACCACTGCGTTTTCAATTTTAGATTTAGCCCCCATTGTGCAAGGGCAAAACATTTCTCAGACACTCGAAAACAGTCGTCAGATGGCGGTGCAAGCAGAGCAATTGGGTTACAACCGAGTTTGGTTAGCCGAGCATCATGGTATGCGCGGTGTCGGCAGTTCAGCTACTTCGGTGGTGCTTGGTCACATCGGCGCTGCCACCCGCAAGATTCGGATAGGATCCGGTGGCGTCATGTTACCTAACCATTCCCCGCTTATCATTGCCGAACAATTTGGTACCTTGGCTGCACTTTTCCCTGACAGGGTTGACTTAGGCTTGGGACGTGCACCAGGCACGGACATGGCAACAGCAAGAGCGTTGAGACGTAATATGCAAGCTAGTGTGGAAGACTACCCTAATGATATTCGCGCGCTGCAAGCTTATTTAGGAACACCAAGTGCTGAGCAAGCGATCCTCGCTATTCCAGGTTGTGACAGTCACGTGCCACTGTGGTTACTTGGTTCGAGTTTATACAGTGCCCAATTAGCAGCACAATTTGGTTTGCCTTATTCATTTGCGTCCCATTTCGCACCAGATGCACTATTTGATGCATTGAATATATATCGCGGCCAATTCAAACCGTCAGCGCAATTAGATCAGCCTTACACGATGGCAGGTGTGATGGCTGTTATTGCTGACACAGATGAAGAAGCACAATACTTATATACCTCATTACAACAACAATTTGCTAATTTGCGCCGAGGGGCGAACAAGCCATTCGCAAGGCCAGTTGATGACATCACTGCCGTGTGCAGCCCGGCGGAACTGTCAATGATTGCTCACACATTACAGTATGCCATTGTTGGCTCTGCCGAGACTGCACATTCCCAATTAGCACGATTCATTGAGAACACTAGGGTAGATGAGGTGATTTTTTCCTTTCCCATACATGATCAAGACGCTCGTTTGCACAGTATGAAATTGTTAGCAGAGAGTCAAAATATGGCGAAAGCCTAGTAAATTAGGATAACTTTGCCCTGTTTTCAGGATTAATAGATGACTTTGTGTGAAATTGCTCTAAAAATAGGTTCAACCAATATGATTTAGACAACCCACCACAAATCGGCTTTATTAACGCGAAAGGTAGATAATGAATTTTCGAGGCGCTCTAACAGTAAACACAAGGTGGATGACGCTTGTTTTCTTCCTTTTGTCTGTTAATGCGTTGGCTGGACCGAAAACGAACATTATCGAGGTAGCCGTGGGCTGGTCAAAACCACCCTATGTTAACTCGGCGGATAACAGTGGGTTTGAGCTTGATCTCGCTCGCCACGTTTTTACTAAAATGGGTTATACCTTTAAACCAATCTATGTCCCCTATGGACGTAGCCTCAGCATGTTAAAAAACCAGAACGTTCAGGCTGCGCTAACAGTCAGTGAAAAAGCGGATGTATCCGGTATTTCTTTAAGTGATGTTTACATCGAATACCAAAATGTGGCGGTGACACTACAGGCCAGAGATATTAAGTTAAAACAGCCGAAAGATTTACAACAGTATGTCATGTCAGCTTATCAAACCGCTTCTAAGAATCTCGGCGAAGAGTTTACACTTGCCGCCCACAAAGCACCTCTTTACGTTGAACTGCCGGACCAGCAGAAGCAAGTCGCGATGCTGTTAAATGGCAATGTGTCGGTGGTGATCATGGACGTAAACATTTTTACTCACCTGCAGGCCCTGCTAGAGCCCAGTCATCAACTGACCCCGGTGACTGTGCATAACCTTTTTGCGCCAAATCGTTACAGAGTGGGTTTCTCAAACCAGCCGCTTAGAGATAGATTCAACCAAGCGTTACTCGAAGTACAAGAATCTGAGGCATTTGAAGAACTTGTGCAAAAGTACAGCATGTACCGAGATGATGCCGAATTGAACTAAGCTACGCCCATTCTTTCACCACTGATTAACGTGCGCCTCAACGTCCAGTAGGGTAGTTTCCCCTTAGCATTCCAGCGCGTAAAACGGCTATACAAAATGCAAATTTTACTTAACTTAATTCGTTAGGCAGATTCACGCTATTAACGTATACAGGCGTAATGACGGCAAAACATAAACGTTTGCGATGAATTATTTCGTTAACAATAAGCGGCAAAAAAATTGCTTCATGTGTACTATCGTGTCCATTCTATATCATCAACTATACGGCGCTAGATTCATCTGGTTTAGTGAACTTCAGGAGATTTCATGTACCCTCTACGTACTTTTTTTGGCCCCTCTTTATCTAACTTTAAACACTTTATACCTGCCATTGGGAGCACAGCGCTGATCGTTTCACTCACTGGCTTAAGCGGTTGCAGCGAAAGTTCTAAAATAGACCCTGCTGTGACCTTTGGCGAAGAGCCCACTTTGGTTGAGCCTAACAGCACACTTATCCCTAATGTGAACATTGCCAGTGCTGTAGGCTGGCCTGAGGGCGAGAAACCTACGACCCCTTTGGATTCAATCCAAGTGAATCGCTTCGCAACGGATTTAGATCATCCAAGATGGCTTTACACTTTGCCAAACGGTGATGTTTTGGTGGCTGAGAGTAACAAGCCGCAGAAAGACCAAGACGATAGCGGGATTAAGGACTGGATTGCCGGCAAAATTATGGCAAAGGCTGGTGCGGGCACTCCAAGTGCTGATCGTATCACTTTATTAAGAGATGCTGACAAGGACGGCGTGGCGGAAACGAAAACCCGATTTTTGCAAAACCTTCACTCTCCCTTTGGCATGACACTCATCGGCAATACCTTGTATGTTGCCAATACGGATGCCGTGGTGAGTTTTCCTTATCAGCAAGGCCAAACTGAGATCACAGCCACAGGCACTGAGTTAATAAAACTGCCTGGGGGGGAACTCAATCATCATTGGACCAAAAACCTTATCGCCAATAAGGACGGTACTAAACTTTATGCCTCTATTGGCTCCAACAGTAATATTGCAGAAAATGGATTTGAAGCCGAAATTGGCCGGGCCGCAATTTGGGAAATCGACATTGCAACAGGTGAGCATCGTGTTTTCGCTTCTGGATTACGCAACCCCGTAGGCATGACTTGGGTCGAGGATACGTTATGGACAGCAGTTAATGAGCGAGATGAGTTGGGTAACGATTTAGTGCCTGATTATATGACGTCAGTTCAAGAAAACGGGTTTTACGGTTGGCCCTATAGTTACTACGGGCAAAATATTGATACCCGAGTCGAGCAGCGAGAGCCTGAGTTAGTAGCGCGCGCCATTAAACCCGATTATGCATTAGGCGCTCACACCGCATCGCTAGGGTTAATGTACTCTCGAGGTGGGCATGCACTAAACGATGTAAGCGAAGGCATGTTCATCGGCCAGCATGGCTCTTGGAACCGTGAACCTAAAGCTGGTTATAAAGTCATTTTTGTACCTTTTAGAAATCAACAACCTGCGGGGAAACCTATTGATATTTTGACAGGATTTTTAAACCAAGAAGATGAAGCCCGAGGCCGCCCTGTCGGGGTTGAGTTTGATAAGAGCGGCAATTTATTAGTGGCAGATGATGTAGGCAATATAATATGGCGGGTATCACCTAGTGATAGCAATGTTACTCATAATCTAAGTTCTAGCGAGTAAGATAGAACCCAGCACTTACTCAGACACGAGTAAGTGCCTTTCGCGTTTTTTGATATGCGCAAGCGTGCTACAACCTAGCCAATACTCGGCAATTTCGGTGTATTTTTTAGGTCCTCTGAATTTCAATGTGTGGTCTTTGACTGCAGCGGAAAAATCCTCCCAGCCCATCCAAATTTTGGTAAGTTCGCGCGCAGCCACTTCAATGTTTACATCTACATTAAACCCTCTGTCCACGTAACATAAATCCACTTGCCCATTTTCGAATATCAACCAATACTCGCTTTTATTCTCAGGCATGTCAGTCAGCAAAAAATGGACAATAAAAAGGTTAGGCAAATCTTCATGTATTCTCACATTACGTCGAATGTCCCACATCAAGAAGCTACCATCAATATTATCCAATGATGGCTCGGTTTCTAACCACTCCTGCCCCCAGCTAGCCATCGAGAAAACCACTGACTCAAGGGCTTTACCTGATTCAGTCAACACATAATCGACTTGTCCTGTTGCCTGCTTTTCTTGGCGTGTTATCAAGCCAATATTGACCAGCTCTTTCAAGCGGTTCGACAGCAATGTGCGCGACATTCGCGGCACTCCTCGGCTTATGTCATTAAAGTTTGTTGAACCAAACAGTAACTCTCTAAAGATCAATAATGTCCATTTATTGCATAGAAAAGCTGCAGACATTGCTAGTGGGCAATACTGCCCATAGGGGGTTGTATTCACAGTGGTATTCCTCAGTCAAAGGTCAATTTAGCATACGCCCTAAACGTGTATTTAGCACCCTAGCCAGTAAACAACTTGTACCCCCTAGTGCAAAATGTTCACTAGACTGCATTTTTACTAACGCCTACCCTTGGTTAGAAATCAACCAAAGGAGTGACAATATGAACATTCATATTATGGGCCTTGATGGCCAAAAAAAGGATATAAATACACGACAGTTTGAACAGTACACTTCCTCTATTCGCGGTGAGGTGTTACTACCTGACACTGCCGGTTACGCAGAGGCTCGTGCACTATGGAACGGCATGATAGACATCTGCCCCGCCCTTATCGTCCGCTGCAGTGGAACCGCAGATGTGGTAACAACAATACAATTCGCTCGAAAGAATGAACTGTTAATCTCATTGAAAGGCGGTGGCCACAATATTGCGGGCAGCGCGTTATGTGATGGCGGCCTAACGATAGATATGAGCCGTATGAAAGGCATCTCCGTTGATCCTGCGGCGCGCATAGCAAGAGTGCAAAGCGGCGTTTGCTTGGGAGATATTGATCACGAGACTCAACGCTTCGGTCTGGCAGTCCCGACTGGTATTAATTCAACAACGGGGATTGCAGGTCTGGCGTTGGGTGGCGGATATGGTTGGTTAAGCCGAGCTTTTGGGCATACCGTTGATAATATTATTAGCGTTGATCTAGTTGATGCTCAGGGCGATTTTCTGCATGTATCAGAGCAGGAAAACAGCGAACTATTTTGGGCTATACGTGGCGGCAGCGGTAATTTTGGGGTAGTTACACAATTTGAATTGAAATTGCATCCTGTTGGGCCGATGGTATTTGGCGGCCCGGTTGTATTTCCTCTTACCGAAGCGAAATCAATTCTACGCACATATCGCGAAATCGCCAAATCAATGCCGGATGAAGCAAGTTGCTGGCCTGTCATGCGCAAAGCACCGCCCTTTCCCTTTCTAGCCCCCGAACATCACGGTGAGCCCGTCATTATTCTGCCGATGATATACGTGGGAGATATAGCAAAAGGTGAAGAGGCACTCGCCCCACTTCGCAATATTGCAAAGCCTTTAGCAGATGCGGTTGGCCCAGTCCCTTATGCTGCATGGCAAGCAGCATTCGATCCACTGCTTGCACCAGGTGCGCGAAATTATTGGAAATCTAGCGACTTTACCGAAATGACTGACGAGCTTATCGATACGTTAGTCAACGCAGCTGAACAGTTACCATCAGATGAATGTGAAATTTTTACGGCTCAGCTAGGCGGCGCTGCATCTCGAGTGGTGCCTGATGCCATGGCCTTTCCCCATCGCTCAACAGCGTACACGGTAAATATTCATGGGCGTTGGCAAACCGCTGATGGGGACGACGCAGGTAAAGCCTGGGTTAGAGAACTGTTTAATCAACTTGAGACGTTCTCAACGGGTAGCGTATACGTTAATTTTGTGCCCGAATATGACGAAAAGCGCTCAATTGGCCCTTATGGTGCTAACAGGCCAAAATTAGAAGAAATTAAAAGTCGTGTTGATAAACTAAACCTGTTTCGCAGTAATATTAACATTCAGCCCAAAGCCTAAATAGACCGCTAACGCTTTCAAAAGCGCTGCATGCACGTATCTGTCTAAGTATGTGCAGCGCCTCGCGATGTTCTTCCTTTCAAAACAACACTATATACCTCGCGTTATGGGCTATATTCATATTGCTAAACACAGGGACAAAGAGTCTACCTATATGCTTATTTAGATTTTCGGACTCGGTATTTTTGACCGAAGTCTCCTTACCAGCGAATAGTACGAAGCAAATGATAGGAGCAATAAGATAACCCAGCCCTACAAGGGGGCTATTGAAAGAGATATCTCTAAAAAGTTCTCGGCATTCATTGTAGCAACCACTGCTGATGGCTACATAAAGTGCTGGGTTAGCATAAAGTGAAGTCATTAGCAGAAGAAACGGTCTGATGGTTTTGTTCATCACTCGATTGATAATTCCTTTTTACACATTATTCTTGGCGTAAGTCTGCTGTTGAGTATCCTATTCTAGCGAGTTTAAGCCACACGAATAATAGATATTTAATACCAATTCCTTTAAATAATTAACCACTCAGCGAAAATTTAAAGGACTTAATCAAGGCGCTTGAATGAAGTAATAGTGGTTCTCTTTCGAGTTCGAGCAACACAGAGTAGGTCCTTTTAAAATTCGCCCGTAGGGAATTCCCCAGCGCGTTTTGCACTACGTTCTCGGTATTTGAAAGGGAACAACCATGACTGCACACCGACGCCTTGTTCAAAACCCGCTGGATGAATTCTGAGAGGCCAATTATTTAATGGGGTTGGTATAAGTGCTAGATTCATGCCGTTTTAGTCATAAAAAAACCCGCTACAAAAGCGGGTTTTTAATAATACTAAGCAAGCTTACCAACCGGTAATTTCGCGAAGACCTTGACCAATGTCAGCAAGTGAGCGAACAGTCTTAACGCCTGCATCTTCAAGTGCTTTAAATTTGTCGTCAGCAGTACCTTTACCACCAGAGATAATCGCACCAGCATGACCCATGCGCTTACCAGCAGGAGCAGTTACACCAGCAATGTAAGAAACAACAGGTTTAGAGATGTTAGCTTTGATGAATGCAGCTGCTTCTTCTTCAGCCGTTCCGCCGATTTCACCAATCATTACGATTGCTTCAGTCTTAGGATCGTCTTGGAACATCTGTAGGATGTCAATGAAGTTAGAGCCTGGGATAGGGTCGCCACCGATACCAACACACGTAGACTGGCCGAAACCTTCATCTGTTGTTTGCTTAACAGCTTCATACGTCAACGTACCAGAGCGAGAAACGATACCGACTTTACCTGGCTTGTGAATGTGACCAGGCATGATGCCAATCTTACATTCACCTGGGGTGATAACACCTGGGCAGTTAGGACCGATCATACGCACGCCTTTACGATTTACGTATTCTTTAACGTAAAGCATATCTAGCGTAGGGATACCTTCAGTGATACAAACGATCAATTCGATACCTGCATCTGCAGCTTCAACGATAGAGTCTTTACAGAAAGGCGCTGGTACATAGATAACAGTCGCAGTAGCGCCTGTTTCTTGAACCGCTTCACGTACCGTATTGAAAACAGGCAAACCAAGATGAGTTGTGCCGCCTTTACCAGGCGTAACACCACCGACCATTTGCGTACCGTATTCGATAGCTTGTTCTGAGTGGAAAGTACCTTGTCCACCAGTGAAACCTTGACAGATTACCTTGGTGTTTTTGTCGATTAGTACGCTCATGCAGCACCTCCGGCAGCTTTAACAACTTGTTTCGCAGCATCCGTTAAGCTAGAAGCGGCGATGATATCTAAACCTGAGTTAGCCAATACATCACGGCCAAGCTCTGCGTTTGTACCTTCTAAACGTACAACAACAGGAATGGTTACACCCACTTCTTTAACTGCACCGATAATACCTTCAGCGATCATGTCACAACGCACGATACCACCGAAAATGTTAACCAAAACGGCTGCAACATTTGAATCAGAAAGAATGATTTTGAATGCTTCAGCAACACGCTCTTTGGTTGCACCGCCGCCAACATCTAGGAAGTTAGCTGGTGAGCCACCGTGCAAGTTAACGATGTCCATAGTGCCCATTGCTAGGCCTGCACCATTAACCATACAACCGATGTTGCCATCAAGTGCTACGTAGTTAAGTTCCCACTTAGCCGCTTGTGCTTCACGTGCATCTTCCTGTGAAGGATCGTGCATTTCTTGAAGCTTAGGCTGACGATATGCAGCGTTGCTGTCCATCGCTACTTTCGCGTCAAGACAATGAAGGTTACCGTCGTCTTTAATAACAAGCGGGTTTACTTCGATTAGTGCAATGTCTTTTTCTTCGAACAATTTAGCCAAACCCATGAAGATTTGAGTAAACTGTTTGATTTGAACGCCTTTAAGACCAAGTTTAAACGCGATTTCGCGAGCTTGGTAAGGTTGAGCGCCTACTAGAGGATCGATCTCAGCCTTAAGAATTTTTTCAGGTGTTTCTTCAGCAACGGTCTCAATTTCAACACCACCTTCGGTAGATGCCATGAAAACTACGCGACGAGAAGCACGGTCAACAACTGCACCTAGGTACAATTCTTGAGCAATATCTGTACAGCTTTCAACCAAGATTTTGCTTACTGGTTGCCCAGCTTCATCTGTCTGATAAGTCACCAAATTTTGACCAAGCCATTTTTGAGCAAATGCCTTGATTTCATCTTTGTTTTTAACAAGCTTAACGCCACCTGCTTTACCGCGACCACCAGCGTGAACCTGACATTTCACAACCCATTCAGTACCGCCAATACGATCTGCAGCTTCAACTGCCGCCTGCGGAGTTTCCGCAGCATATCCTTCAGATACAGGTAAACCGTATTCAGCGAATAATTGTTTACCCTGATATTCATGCAAATTCATGGTTTTCTATCCGTTTTGTTTAAGAAAAAAGCCGCGCTTGGCAGCTTGATTTTGTTAGCCGATATTATAGAAACAACAACGGCAAGAAACGAGTAAATCAATGATTTACTCGCTTAGATCCTATTAAACATCCAGTAGCAGACGCGTTGGATCTTCTAACATTTCCTTGATCGTAACTAAGAAACCAACAGACTCTTTACCGTCGATGATTCTATGATCATAAGAAAGTGCTAAATACATCATAGGCAAAATTTCTACTTTGCCATTCACCGCCATAGGACGATCTTGGATTTTATGCATTCCCAAGATAGCGCTCTGTGGTGGGTTAATAATAGGGGTTGAAAGCAATGATCCAAACACACCACCGTTAGTGATAGTGAAGTTACCACCTTGCATATCAGCCATTGACAATTTACCGTCACGCCCTTTAAGTGCAAGTGCTTTGATGCCACCTTCGATACCAGCCATACCCAGTGTATCGCAATCGCGCAATACAGGTGTAACCAAACCGCGAGGAGTAGACACTGCAATCGATACATCGAAGTAGTTATGGTAACAAATATCATCACCGTCAAGAGACGCATTCACTTCCGGGAAGCGTTTAAGCGCTTCTGTTACTGCTTTGACGTAGAAAGACATGAAACCTAAACGAATACCGTGACGTTTCTCGAACGACTCTTGATATTGCTTACGTAATTCCATGATAGGCTTCATATTAACTTCGTTGAACGTTGTCAACATAGCCGTAGAGTTTTTCGCTTCAAGCAAACGACTCGCGATTGTCTTACGAAGACGTGTCATAGGTACACGTTTTTCAGAACGCTCACCGCCTAGTGAAGGCGTCGCCGGTGCGTCAGCTTTTGCTGGTGCTGCACTCTTAGCTGGCGCAGACAATGATTTCTCAACGTCTTCTTTAGTCACACGACCGCCTTTACCTGTACCTTTGATGCTCGCAGCATCAATGCCTTTTTCAGCTAATAGACGGCGTACTGAAGGGCTTAAGGCGTCATTGTCTGAACCGCCTGTATCACTACTAGCGGCAGCAGTGGCTTCAGCTTTAGCGGGCGCAGCGCCTGCAGCAAAATTAGCAATCACTTGCTCACCCATTACCGTTTCGCCTTCTTGAGCGAGAATGTCACTCAAGGTGCCATCGGCTGGAGCAACCACTTCTAAAACCACTTTATCGGTTTCAATATCTACCAAGTTTTGGTCACGAGAGACCGATTCGCCTGGTTGAACATGCCATGTTGCTACGGTTGCATCTGCCACTGATTCGGGCAGAACAGGTACTTTAATCTCCACTGACTCACCTTTATTACTGGATGTTTTCTCTGCTGCTGGTGCACTTTGCTCTTTTGCTTGAGATGCGCCAGCCCCTTCTTCAAATTTTGCGATGATCTGCTCGCCTAGTACTGTTGCACCTTCTTCATCTAGGATGTCGCTTAATACGCCATCTGCAGGAGCAACCACTTCAAGTACCACTTTATCGGTTTCGATATCGACCAAGTTTTGATCGCGAGTAACCTGTTCACCTACCTTCACATGCCAAGTGGCAATTGATGCATCGGCCACAGATTCTGGCAATACCGGTACTTTAATATCTATTGACATACTGGATCCTTATTTAATAGTTAATGCATCATCAACCAACTCTTTTTGTTGCTGGTTGTGAACAGAAATATACCCTACCGCTGGTGACGCAGATGCGTTACGACCGGCATAGCTTAATTTTGCGCCGTTAGGAATAGCTGACCAAAAGTGGTGTTGACTACAATACCAAGCACCTTGGTTTTGTGGCTCTTCTTGACACCAAACCCAATCAGTAACGTGTTTGAACTTATTAACGATAGGCTCAATTTCAGCGTGCGGGAACGGATAGAGTTGCTCAATACGAATAATAGCAACATCATCCTGCTCACTCTTACGGCGCTGATCAAGTAAGTCATAATATACTTTGCCTGAACACATAACGACGCGCTTCACCTTCGAGGCATCCATTTCGTCAATTTCATCAATCACGTTTTGGAATACGCCAGTCGACAACTCCTCAAGAGAAGAAACGGCCAATGGATGACGTAACAATGATTTAGGTGACATAACAATGAGTGGCTTACGCATCGGGCGAATAGCCTGACGACGCAACATGTTGAAAACCTGAGCTGGCGTTGATGGTACGCACACCTGCCAGTTATGGTCAGCACACATTTGTAAGAAACGCTCTAAACGTGCCGAGCTATGCTCTGGGCCTTGACCTTCGTAACCATGAGGAAGCAGCATAGTAAGACCACATAGTCGGCCCCATTTGGCTTCACCTGAACTTAGGAATTGGTCAATAACCACCTGAGCACCGTTGGCGAAATCACCAAATTGAGCTTCCCAAATGGTCAGTGTACCTGGTTCTGCCGTGGCATACCCGAATTCAAAGGCCAGCACAGCCGCTTCTGATAATACAGAATCGTATATTTCCATGGTCCCCTGTTCTGGGTGTAAATGCGCAAGTGGCATATACGCTTCGCCATCACCTTGACCATGCAATACAGCATGACGGTGGAAGAAGGTACCACGACCAGAATCTTGACCTGTCATACGTATGTTTGAGCCACGGTCAACGATAGAGGCGTAAGCTAGATTTTCGGCCATTCCCCAGTCAAGTAATTTTTCACCAGCAACCATAGCGCGACGGTCTTGATATAGCTTGGCTACGCGAGATTGTAACTTGTGGTCTTCTGGATAAGTACATAACTTATCGCCGAGATCTTTAAGCTTCTCTACACTGATTTGCCCCTCATAAGGTGCAGTCCAGTCGTGGCCAAGATACGGAGTCCAATCCACTGAATGCTCAGTCATTGGGCGCCACTCTTCTACCACACAAGCACCGTGATCAAGTGCTGCGCGATAATCAGATACTAGCTTGTCTATTTCATGAGATTCAATAGAGCCTTCGGCTAGCAATTGCTCTGCATAAAGCTGACGAGGAACAGCATGCTTTTTAATCTTCTTGTACATCAACGGCTGAGTCGCACTCGGCTCATCGGCTTCGTTGTGTCCGTGACGGCGGTAACAGACTAAATCAATTACCACGTCTCGTTTAAATTTATTACGATAATCAAGGGCTAGCTTAGTCACAAACATAACGGCTTCAGGATCATCTGAATTTACGTGGAAGATAGGCGCCTGTACCATTTTAGCAATATCAGTACAGTATTGAGTTGAACGCGTATCTTCCGTATTGGATGTGGTGAAACCAACTTGGTTGTTGATAACGATGCGAACCGTACCGCCCACTTTGAAACCACGTGTTTGAGACATGTTAAATGTTTCTTGCACTACACCCTGACCAGCAATAGCGGAATCACCATGAATCGTAATCGGTAATACCACAGAGCCATCTTCACAATTTCTGCGATCTAGGCGCGCGCGCACCGAGCCGATAACCACTGGATTAACAATTTCTAGGTGAGACGGGTTGAAAGCAAGTGCTAAATGCACGTTGCCGCCTGGGGTAGCGTAATCTGACGAGTAGCCAGCATGGTATTTAACATCGCCAGCACCTAAAGTGTTGTCGTGTTTACCAGAGAATTCATCAAATAAAACCGACGGATTTTTGCCTAATACGTTAACAAGAACGTTAATACGTCCTCGGTGAGCCATACCGACAACCACTTCTTTCGTGCCACATTCGCCAGCATGACTAATCAAGCCTTTGAGCATAGGCACCAATGCATCACCGCCTTCAAGAGAGAAACGTTTAGCCCCTGGGAATTTAGCCCCTAGGTATTTCTCCATGCCATCAGCAGAAATTAGACCTTTAAGAATGGCGACCTTCTCATCTCGAGAAATTTCGGGTTTAGCTTGTACAGATTCAATTCTATCTTGTAACCAGCGCTTTTGTTCTGTATCGGTAATGTGCATGTACTCAGTACCAATAGAACCACAATAAGTACGGTTAAGTGACTTGAACAAATCACCTAATTTCATACTGTCTTGGCCTATGGCGTAAGAGCCGACATTATATACAGTGTCGAAATCTTTTTCTGATAACGAGTGATGCGACAATTCCAGGTCGCGAACTCTGGGTTGTTTCCAAAGTTCTAATGGATCAAGATTTGCGTGCTGGTGACCGCGAAAACGGTATGCATTAATAAGCTGTAAAACTTTAACTTGTTTCTCATCGCTGGCATGAGATGTACCAGTAGAAACAGTCCCTGCTCGAGCAACAGGACCCAGTGCAGCTAATGCTCGAAATTGGTCACGAATTTCACTGTGCTTAGTCTCAAGTTCAGCTCCTTCGACCTTAGGTAATTTGTCGAAAATAGCACGCCATTCGTCAGATACGCTTTTCGCGTCTTCAAGATATGCTTCGTATAGTTCTTCTACATAAGCAGCGTTGCCACCAGCCATGTGAGAAGAATCCCACCATGCTTTCATCACGCTTTGTTGCATTGTTGTCCCTTGAATTTTATTAAGACTCACAATTAAATGTGCAGATGCACACGACCTTTTAAAGGTTTGCTGATGCTCACCTTAACTTACAGTTTGTAAACTAAAAAAATAGCCACCCGATTTGGGATGGCTATTTAGACATTATCATTCTGCAGAGATAACTTACAGAATTAAAAACTAAACAGCCCGCTGTAACAGCATGGACTTGATGTGTCCGATTGCTTTGGTCGGGTTTAACCCTTTCGGACAAACGCTAACGCAGTTCATAATCCCATGACAACGGAACACACTAAATGCGTCATCTAGATCGCCCAAGCGTTGTTCGGTCGCGGTATCACGGCTATCAGCCAAGAAGCGGTAAGCGTGCAATAAGCCCGCAGGACCGATGAACTTGTCAGGGTTCCACCAAAATGAAGGACAAGAGGTTGAACAGCAAGCACATAAGATACACTCGTACAAACCATCTAACTTCTCGCGCTCTTCAGGTGATTGTAAAAACTCACGTGCTGGCGGTTGATTGTTGTCGTTAATCAAGAACGGCTTGATTTTTTCGTACTGGGTATAGAACTGAGTCATATCAACGACTAAGTCACGTACCACAGGTAAACCAGGCAAAGGGCGAACAACTATTTTCTTGCTACCAAGGGCAGACAAAGGCGTGATGCACGCCAAACCGTTTTTACCGTTCATGTTTACACCGTCAGAGCCACAAACACCTTCACGGCATGAGCGACGGAATGACAACGTTGGATCTTGTTCTTTCAACGCGATAAGTGCATCAAGCACCATCATGTCTTGACCTTCTTCAACCTCAAGTTTGTAGTCTTGCATACGAGGAGCATTGTCTACATCTGGGTTATAGCGATAAACAGAAAATGATAATTGCATATGCTTAACTCCTCTTAGTAAGTTCTAGCTTTCGGTGGGAAAGCTTCACGTAGTTTAGGTGTCATGTTTACGTCACGTTTTAACATTTTGTCACCTTCAGGCAAGTAAACAGAGTGACACAACCAATTGTCGTCATCACGGTCAGGGAAATCGAAACGACTGTGCGCGCCACGGCTTTCTGTACGGAAATTAGCGGCTACAGCTGTGCTGTATGCGGTTTCCATCAAGTTGTCTAGTTCAAGACACTCGATACGCGCTGTGTTGAAATCGCTGCTCTTGTCATCAAGACGAGCTGATTTCAAACGCTCACGAATTTCGCCGAGCTCTTTAAGACCTTCAGCCATTGCATCGCCTTCACGGAACACCGAGAAGTTAAGCTGCATGCATTTTTGTAAGTCTTTCTTAATCTGTACAGGGTCTTCACCTTTACCAGATTCTGAGTTTTCCCAGCGATTAAAGCGCACGAGTGCAGCGTCGATGTCATCTGAAGACGCTTCGCGGCTTTCAATTTCGTCGATAGCTTTACCAAGGTGTAGTCCAGTCGCACGACCAAATACCACCAAATCAAGTAACGAGTTACCGCCAAGACGGTTTGCACCGTGTACAGATACACATGCAATTTCACCACAAGCGAATAAACCTTGAATTGGCTTTTCGTTGCCTTGTGCATCAATGCTTAACGCTTGACCGTTCACGTTGGTTGGAATCCCCCCCATCATGTAATGACAGGTAGGGATCACTGGAATAGGTTCTTTTACAGGGTCAACGTGGGCAAACGTACGTGACAATTCAAGAATACCAGGCAAACGAGACTCAAGTACGTCTTTACCTAGATGATCAAGTTTTAACTTGAGGTGCGTACCCCAAGGGCCTTCACAGCCACGGCCTTCGCGTATTTCAGTCATCATCGAGCGGGCAACAACGTCACGACCGGCCAAATCTTTTGCATTTGGCGCATAACGCTCCATGAAGCGCTCGCCATCTTTGTTAAGTAGGTAACCGCCTTCACCGCGACACCCTTCAGTTACCAGTGTTCCTGCACCAGCGATACCCGTAGGATGGAACTGCCACATTTCCATGTCTTGCATAGGTACACCAGCGCGGATAGCCATACCAACACCGTCACCCGTGTTAATGTGGGCATTGGTAGTAGAAGCGAATATACGCCCTGCTCCACCGGTTGCTAACACAACCGCTTTTGATTTAAAGAAAACCACTTCACCGCTTTCGATATCAATTGCGGTACATCCAACAACGTCACCATCTTGGTTTTTAACTAAATCAAGGGCATACCATTCACTGAACACTTTGGTTTTGTTTTTTACGTTTTGTTGATACAACAAATGCAAAAGCGCATGGCCAGTTCGGTCAGCTGCGGCTGCAGTGCGTGCACCCTGTTCGCCACCAAAGTTCTGAGATTGACCGCCGAAAGGACGTTGGTAAATTTTACCGTTTTCGAAACGGGAAAAAGGCAAACCCATGTTTTCCATTTCGATAATGGCTTCAGGGCCTGTTTTACACATGTATTCAATGGCATCTTGATCGCCAATATAGTCTGACCCTTTTACGGTGTCGTACATGTGCCATTCCCAGTTATCTTCGTGGGAGTTACCCAGTGCTACCGTAATACCACCTTGGGCAGATACTGTGTGTGAACGTGTTGGAAATACTTTAGATAGTAATGCGCAAGATTTTCCTGATTCAGAAATCTGCAATGCTGCGCGCATGCCTGCACCACCGGCACCAATTACTACCGCATCGAACTCGTGAACTGGAATACTCATTTATAGACCCCACAAAACAAATAAACCTACAGCAACATAGACAAACGCCACTAGGTTAATAAAAAATTGCACAACAGCGCGAAGGGCTGTTGATTTGACGTAATCGGTTAGCACTTGCCAAAAACCAATTCTAATGTGCAGCATCACAGACACTAACGCTGCAAAAGTGAATACTTTCATGCCTAAAGAAGAAAACAACTCGTGCCAGATCTCATAGGTCACTGTTGGGGTGCTAAGGAAAAACCACAGCATGTATAAAGTAAACGCAGTCATGATGATGGCAGTGGCACGCACAGTAACGTAATCCTGAACGCCGTCACGCTTAAAGTTAGCTTGGTTAGTTAGCATAATAAAACTCCTACAACGACAGTCAGAACAATCCATAAACCGATAACGATTTTCGCACTAATATTCCC
Source organism: Paraglaciecola sp. QJM3NY_14 (assembly GCF_056173245.1). NCBI lineage: Bacteria > Pseudomonadati > Pseudomonadota > Gammaproteobacteria > Alteromonadales > Alteromonadaceae > Paraglaciecola > Paraglaciecola sp. QJM3NY_14. Next base: position 2,112,173 of record NZ_CM149664.1, on the reverse strand, counting down.
TGACTCAAGTTCTTCCCAGTAACCCATGTCCATCACTAAATGGCGCAGACCGCCAAGAATGTGGTAGGTGAGCGCTGAAATGGTACCGATAGCGATTATTTTACCGATAACTCCCGACATCTGCTCTTGCACAAATGCAAAACCGTCTGGAGAAGATACAGATTCCGCCCAAGCCCAGATCACAAACAACAACGCAAAAAACATTGCGACGCCGGTAATGCGATGAAGGATAGAAGTTATAGCTGCAGGGGGAAAACTGATTGTGTTTAATTGTAAATTAACTGGTCTCTGCTTTTTCACGTTTTGATGCCTGTTTTACCCGTAGGTTGTCTAGTCATTGTTTGGTAATGTGTTGCACCTTACCAATCGCTTAAAGATACATGTGTCCTACCGCCTAGATTGTTACCACATTGTAAACAAGTTGTTGCTTTTATTATTCATGTTAACAAGAGCTAGACGACAGGCACGAGTATATCCAGCGACGCCAATAAATACAATTGTTGTTCGTTATTAACGGTTTATAATCAAGCATAAATTATATGCATAATTAGAATGAATATTCAGGGTAGAATAAGGGTGAATAATTATTAAGCGAAAATGGTTTTAAATTGACTTATGGCGTCAACCTGAGTACAAATAGCGCCAATTTTTCCCGATAATCATCATAAAATGCGGTTTATCGCAAACAGAACATTTCTGAGGAGAGCAATACATGGCAGACAATAAAGCCACTTTGAAAGCAGGTGATGTAGAGGTCGAACTTCCGATTCTATCTGGTACTGCAGGGCATGATGTAATCGATGTACGTACGTTGGGAGCCAGCGGTTATTTCACTTTCGATCCGGGCTTTATGGCGACAGGCTCATGTGAGTCGTCAATCACATACATAGACGGCGCGAAAGGTATTTTGCTCCATCGCGGCTACTCAATTGAAGATTTAGCACGCGACGCTGACTACATTGAAGTATGTTACATGTTGTTACATGACAAGACGCCAACGACTGAAGAGTATCGCGAATTTAAAGACACCATCACGCGTCATACCTTGGTTCACGATCAGGTTAATAACTTCTTCCGTGGATTCCGCCGTGATGCCCACCCTATGGCGATGTTGTGCGGTACAGTTGGCGCAATGGCTTCGTTCTATCACGATGATTTAGACATTTCAGACGCAGATCAACGACTACGCAGTGCGTATCGTTTAGTCGCTAAAATGCCGACTTTGGTCGCCATGTGTTACAAGTACAATATTGGTCAACCATTTGTCTATCCACGTAACGATTTGTCATACGCTGAAAACTTCTTAAATATGATGTTCTCTGTACCGGCTGAAGATTACAAAATTAGCCCTGTGGTAGCTCGCGCAGTAGACAGAATCTTTACATTGCACGCAGACCATGAGCAAAACGCGTCTACGTCTACCGTACGTTTAGCGGGTTCATCTGGCGCTAATCCTTATGCATGTATTGCCGCTGGTGTTGCATCATTATGGGGCCCTGCTCACGGTGGTGCCAACGAAGCTTGCTTGAACATGTTGCAAGAAATTGGTTCAGTGGATCGCATTCCTGAATTTATCGACCGCGCGAAAGATAAGAACGATCCTTTCCGCTTAATGGGCTTTGGTCATCGTGTTTACAAAAACTTTGACCCTCGTGCAACCGTTATGCGTGAAAGCTGTCACGAAGTATTGGCTGAATTAAACATTGACGATCCGTTGTTGAATGTTGCCATGGAGCTAGAGCGTATTGCCCTTAGCGACCCATACTTCGCTGAGAAAAAATTGTTCCCGAACGTAGATTTTTACTCTGGCATTATTCTTAAGGCAATTGGTATTCCAACGAATATGTTTACCTGTATTTTTGCTTTAGCAAGAACGGTAGGTTGGGTATCTCACTGGCATGAAATGTTAAGCCAGCCAGGTCAGAAAATCGGCCGTCCTCGTCAACTATACACTGGCGAAGCACAACGTAAATACAACAAAATCGACAAATAATGTTGATAATTGAATAAAAAATAGCGCCAATTGGCGCTATTTTTTTATGTGGCTTTAGGCAATAACGTCGTCACTGCCTATTATTTTTAATGCTATTTCAATATGTCTAATAACTCTTTTGTTTTAGCTTGCATAAGTGGTATGTCACCTCGTGACTCCACATTAAGTCTTACAACGGGTTCCGTATTAGACTTACGCAGATTAAAACGCCATTTATCAAACTCTAAACCAATGCCATCGGTGTAATCCACTACAGTCGCTTTACTTTCGTAAGCCTGCAAAATTTTCGCGATAGATGCATCTGGATTTTCTAACGTAGAATTAATTTCACCTGATGATGGGAACGCAGCAATCCGTTGGGCGACCATTTCTGATAAAGGTTTATTTTGTAAACACAGTAGTTCAGCGACCAATAACCAAGGGATCATACCTGAGTCACAGTAAGCGAAATCACGGAAATAGTGATGAGCACTCATCTCTCCGCCATATACTGCATCGTCTGCACGCATACGCTCTTTGATAAATGCGTGGCCTGTTTTACTCTTAATCGGCACACCACCTGCATTTTTCACGATGTCTTCGGTATTCCAATACACCCGGGGATCATAAATAATTTTGGCCCCAGGGTCTTTTTCTAAAAAGGCTTGCGCTAACAAACCAACGATGTAATACCCTTCGACGAACTCACCTTTTTCATCGAATAAAAAACAACGGTCAAAGTCACCATCCCATGCTATTCCCATATTTGCCTTATTCTGGATAACTGCATTTGCAGTATCCGCGCGGCTCTCTGGTAACAAAGGATTAGGTATACCGTTTGGAAAATGTCCATCAGGTTGGTGATGAATTTTTATAAATTTGATGGGCACACCATTTTGTAAAAAGGCAGATTCTATTGCATCCAAGGCTTTACCTGCTGCCCCATTGCCCGCATTTACCACCAATTTAAGGGGTGAGAAATTATTAACGTTTACATAGCTTTGCATATGTTCAACATAAGCATCCATGATAGAGATGACGTTATATTGACCACTTGCTTGTAACTTTTCAGGCGCAACACTACATTTTCCCTGAATGAATTCATCGTCAGTAACAAACGCTGTTGAATATTGCTTAAGACCAGTCTCTACTTCGCTTTCACTGAAACTTTCAGCTAAGGCTTGTACTGCGAACAACCCAGTATCTCCGCTAACTGGACGTGAGCCCTCTTTTACAAGCTTCATTCCGTTATAATCTATGGGGTTGTGACTCGCTGTCACTTCTACGCCGCCATCAACACCAAGATGTTTGGTGGCAAAATAAATTTCCTCGGTGCCCGTCATGCCTAAATCGCTGACCGAGGCTCCGCCATCAATCAAGCCGGCAGACAATGCGAGCTTCAATGGCTCGGAAGTAAGACGCACGTCCCCCCCCACTACTACCGTTTTCGCACTAAAGTGCTGAGCAAACGCCCGTCCTATACGATAAGCAATGCGCTCGTCCAACTGTTCAATCAGCTTGCCGCGAATGTCGTAGGCTTTAAAACAGGTAATCTTCATTTCATCAAATCCTTGTCACTCATTATTCTTATTTAGACTCAACGCGACCATAGCGATCAGAAAAACGCACAATGTCGTCTTCGCCCAAGTAAGTACCTGATTGCACTTCAATAAGCTCTAAAGGAATTTTTCCTGGGTTTTCTAATGCGTGAATAACGCCAACCGGGATATAAGTTGATTGGTTTTCGCATAACAGTAAGGTTTCTTCACCGTTGGTGACTTTGGCCGTGCCTGCAACTACGATCCAGTGCTCTGCTCTGTGATGATGCATTTGCACGGAAAGCTTTTCTCCCGGTTTAACCGTAATACGCTTCACTTGAAAACGTTCACCGTTATCGATTGAGTCGTAGCTACCCCAAGGACGGAATACTTCACGGTGAAATTCAAACTCTGGTCGTTTTTCCGCTTTAAGTTTGTTCACTACATTTTTGATATTTTGTACTTTATCTTTGTGGGCAACCAAAACCGCATCTTTGGTCTCAACCACAACGACATCATCTAAGCCAACCACCGAAATAAGGCGCTGCTCAGCGTTAATATAACTGTTGTGAACGTCGTCTAATATCGCATCACCGATGATCACGTTTTGATTTTCATCTTTTTCTTTTGCTGTTTCCCATAAGGAAGACCAACTGCCCACATCGCTCCAACCTGCATCTAATGGCACAACAGCGGCTGAATCAGTCTTTTCCATTACAGCGTAATCGATAGAATCATCAGGGCATGTAGCAAATATATCTGCATCAACCCGCACGAATTCTAAATCTGGGGCTTCTGTCGCAATCGCACGTTTACAGATATCCAACATGTCGGGGGCGTACTTTTCGAGTTCTTCTAAATAACGGCTCGCTTTGAATAAAAACATACCGCTGTTCCAGAAATAGTTCCCTGAGTCTACATATTGCTGCGCCGTAGCCAAGTCAGGTTTCTCAACAAACTCAGCCACATCAAAGCCCACTTCAGCTTGCGCTACTTTTGCACCGCTACGAATATAGCCGTAACCTGTATGCGCGCTGTCTGGCACTATGCCGAATGTGACTAACTTACCCTGCTCTGCCAGCACTTCGGCTTGGGCAATGGCTTTATGAAACGCTTTGTTATCATTGATTAAATGATCCGCAGCAAGTACCAACAAGGTTGGGTCTTCACCGTTTAGTGAGGCATGTAAAGCAGCGAGCGCAATCGCAGGAGCGGTGTTGCGCCCCATAGGCTCTAATAAAATGCCACCGTGCTCTATGTTTTGCTGGCGTAACTGCTCTGCGACAAGAAAGCGATGAGAATCGTTACAAATGACGATAGGTTGTTCTGCTTGAGTCCCCTCTAAGCGTGCAACAGTATCTTGCAACATCGTCAAATTCGACGTTAAGCGTAAAAACTGCTTAGGCAATGCCGCACGAGATTTTGGCCATAAACGGCTTCCGCTACCACCGGCTAAAACGACTGGTTTCATTTCACTTTCCTTTTTAATTATCTTTACTATTTTACGGCTAATATTTTGTGCTGGAATACTATTAAAAGCCCGCGATTAATTCAATGTAGTGGGCGTTTATATGCTTAAAAAACCACGCTTTTTAACGTTTATTAAGCGTTGTACTCAGCAATTATCAAAATATCGGGCTAAGAACGAAGCTGACTACTTGCAAAAAGCGTACCTTACCCTGATATAATAACTATTAGATATTAAGGTACGATTACGTTTTTATACTCTCTGTCAATTAGCATGGGTCCAATAGCATGAGTCAATTTTCACAACGCTTCGGCGGCACGCAGCGTTTATACGGCATAAATGAAACAGACACTCTACGTGCATCCCATGTATGTATTGTTGGCATTGGTGGTGTCGGCTCTTGGGTAGCAGAAGCGTTAGCACGCAGCGCCATAGGCCATATCACGTTAATCGACCTGGATGACATTTGCGTTACCAACACCAATCGGCAAATTCACGCTTTGCAAAGTACTATTGGCGAGGCAAAAGTCCATGCCATGCGTGAGCGTATTTTACAAATTAATCCTGACTGTAAGGTCGATGTTATCGAGGATTTCGTTACCCCAGATAATGCCAAGGAACTCCTTAACAAACATATGGACTACGTAGTCGAGGCCACGGATAGCGTAAAAGCGAAAGCCGCAATGATTGCTCACTGCAAGCGCAATAAAATCCCTATCATCACAATAGGTGGAGCCGGTGGTCAAATTGATCCTACGCAAATAGCGGTAGCTGACCTGGCTAAAACCATTCAAGACCCATTAGCCGCTAAGCTGCGCTACGTATTGCGAAAAGAATACGGTTTTACTACCAATTCAAAACGGCGTTTTGCCATCGATTGCGTCTTCTCTACCGAACAGCTGCGTTATCCTCAGGAGGATGGCTCCGTTTGCCAAACAAAAAACTTAACCGATGGCAGCGTCAAACTTGACTGCAATAATGGTTTTGGTGCATCAGTAGCAGTCACGGCTTCATTTGGCTTTGTTGCAGCGGCCCGAGTGATGAAAAAAATCCTAGATAAAGCGAGTCAGACCGTCTAGCGCTCCTTCTACCGCGCAAAAATTTTATATATTTGCTCTATATTTCTTATAGTCAAGGTACCCACTTATCAATAACCAAACTGAAATGGCGGATAGTAAAAATATCGTATTTTCAGCAAGTTGCAGTACCTCCTCACTGAGAACAGATGTGGCAAAAATCAATAGCAAGTAATAAGGTAAATTCAGTAAGCCTGCAAACCAAACCACGTTGAACGATCTATTTTGCTCACCTTGTTTGAACATGTAAAAAGCTAACGAATTAATATGGATCATAGCAATCAATAAGTATTTGATGGAAAGCCCTTCGGTTGCTTTGTCATCTTCATGTTGGACGCCCGACGTGGCTTCAGACTTACTGTGATCAGGTACTTGAATAGTGCCATGATATACGCCGTCTGTTTCTGGGCTCTTTTTTTCAGTATTGGGTTTCGCGAGTCGATGTCCAAGACAGTAATTAATGCATGACCCCAGTGTTGCCGCGACGACCATACACAAAGTCAAATACACTATATCCTGCCACTGCGGCTTGGCTAACACCACGAGCAGCACCGCGAAAAACTGGCCAGGAAAATAGAACCCCACATACACTATCGACTCAGCCAAAATAATAATCAGAATCAACGCGTATAAGTATCCAGCAAAAGCGACTTTGAGCTCTTCAAGTATCGTTATGCCAGAGGGAACAATGTCTAGATGGATGAGTAACGAAAAAACACCGATCGAAAGTAAAGCAGAAAGCGGTAACAAAGAGTGATAGCGCATAAGATTGCAGTTGAGTAAATAATGAGTAATTTACGCTAAATCAGAGATTTGAGATCAACTTAAGTTGTTTTTGAAAGCAACAGCCCCTAGCATAGCCCTATCCTTTCGATAAAATAGAAACCTAATGTATCGTGCAAAAACGACTCTAGAGCAATGGCGAATACTGCAAGCCGTTGTCGATCACGGTGGTTATGCTCACGCGGCGGCTCATTTAAATAAAAGCCAGTCGTCCTTGAATCATGCGGTTGCTAAGCTTCAAGACCAACTTGATGTAAAGCTGCTTGAGGTTAAAGGGCGAAAAGCATTCCTCACCGAAGCCGGTGAAGTCATGCTGCGTCGCTCTCGCCATCTAACGCAGAACGTGCAAGATTTAGAAGAATTAGCCGCGAACATCAACCAAGATTGGGAGCCCGAAATTACCATTGCTGTTGACTTAGCCTACCCAAAGAAGCTCCTTTATCCGGCATTGAAAACATTTTATCCTGAAAGCCGAGGCAGCCGGTTACGCATTATCGAAACAGTATTAACCGGTACAGAGGAAGCGATTACCGAGGGCTGGGCTGACATAGTGATATCCCCACTAATGCCCAGAGGTTTTTTAGGTGAGCCGATTGCGGAATGTTCATTACATCCCGTTTGTCACCCCGAACATCAACTTGCAGCACTAGATGGCCCCGTCGAATTAAATGACTTACAGCAACACCTTCAACTCGTCATTAAAGATACATCCAACACCCCAAGCGAAAAACAAGGCTGGTTAAAATCAGAACAGCGTTGGACAGTCAGCACCTTTGAAACGGCAATTGATTTATTGTTGCAAAATATTGGCTTTTGCTGGCTACCAGATTTTATCATCGAAGATTTAATTGCTTCGAATTCGCTTCACCGTTTGCCCATAAAAGGCAGTAGCTTACGCCCGCTGATTTGTTACGTGGTTAAACCTAAACCGGACTCTTGTGGGCCTGGCACACATTTGCTTTATCAAACACTGATTCAACAAAGCACCTTTAATAGCTTTTACAATAGCTCGCTCAGTGACTCGTACACTAACTCGTATAAAGAATAATAACGTCAATATTGGAGACCAAGATGCAAATGACCCAAGAAGAACTCACCCAACTTATGATAGATAGCGCGCAAAATGCTATTGAAACGACCGAGCAAGAGTTCGGCATCATCTTAGATGAAACAGAACAAAGTCTTTCTTTAGTAGATGATGTTATTTTGAGTTGGCTTGGCAAGTATGAATCCCAAGCGTTAGAAGATAACGCCGTATTCACTATTTGTAATATATACGGGGCTTATGTCGGCGAGTTATTTCGCCACAAAGTCGGCGGATTTTGGAAGTACGATGAATCCGATAAACGCGCACCCTATGTCGTGCTGGAATACGCTGGAAACACCTACGCATTCGCAGGGATCTGTTATCAACGCCTAGTCAATGACAGTCAGGTCAGCGTGAAAAACTATTTCGAGCAAGCGGTCGCCAATAACGTTCAGTAATGTGTTAATACACTGCTTCGGCGCCCTCCCCGCCGAAGCAGTTTAATCATTCAAATGAAAGGAAGAAAAGGAATAGAAGTGATAAAATCAAGTTTCTCGTTGGTTTACCTTTTCTCTGTCTAGGTATTTATTGAAGCGCAACCTGCGAGAGAATACTAATAGCTCGATTATCTTGATTGCTCTTTAGGACCCATTCCTTCTTCTGCCTTCATCCAGTCACGCGTCAACAAGGTTAAATGCAGATTTTTTTTGACCCAGTAGAGATAAATACAATCTAGCAATAGGGTTAACGCAATAAGCCACGAAAAGCCCCAGTTTTGTTTAGCGGCGATAAAAACGTGAAAGCCGATATCAACAAGCAAACTAAAGAGAATAAAGGGCTTGATTAAACGAAAGGAGAAACGTGCTCGGGTGTCCCATAACTTTGTGCGAAAACTAATCAGCAAAACAACCAGAAATCCAGGCAAAGCAATCAACAAACTAGAATAGAAATAGCTATTGTGCGGATAAAACAGCGCTAATAAGGCCCCGCTATCTTGACGAAATGTCAATGAAGCGACAAACACCCACATAGGGCGACAAATATAAAATAAACACCATAAAATAGATTTTGATGGCTTAACACGCCCAGCGTCGTCGTAATATTTTAAGGGTAACAGTAATCGCATAAATCGAACCGTTTACAGGTTAAAGTGTTTTAGCAAAGTGATGGCTGGAGATAACAAATCCTGAGCGTAAGTAAAACTTGTGGGCTTGAAAGCGCTGGACACCGGAGTCAAGATGGATTTGCGCGCAGTTCATTGTTTTAGCGTGCTCTTCTAACCAGTTAAGCATCGCAAACCCAATACCTTTGGAACGCGTATCTTCATCAGTGACTAAATCGTCAATGTACAAATGCTTACCCCAAGCAAGATTTTGGCTTATGCGAAAACCAGCAAGACCAGCGACGCCATTGCTGCATTTGGCTTGTAATAATTGGAATCCTTCGCCCTTTTGCACCTTAACTTGCTCAATAAACTGCGCTTTACTCAGATGTGGTCGAAGCTGACGCATAAGCGAAAAACACTCGCTTAACTGCGTTTTCGTAGTCATAAGGCTAAGTGTCATGTCTACCATAGGGCTATTCCTTTGGGGCAACAAAGGAATCACGCATATCTGACAGCACATCTTCAATGTCAGACAGTCCCTCGACGGATAAGTACACGCTCATTTGACTCTCAATGGACACCTTTTCTCCTACCGTTGCAATAAACTGGGTGTCCGCAAGTCCGTTTTGTACCCGCTCGAAGAACTCCCGCGCCAAAGACTCATTAATACTGCGTAAACAAACAACAAACTGCTCACTGCCAACCCGCCCGACAATGTCTTCTTCTCTTGTCACTTTATGTAAGCATTCTGAAACAGCAGTCAGCGCTCTTTCTTCAGCAATATGGCCGTACTTTTGTTTTACCGTTCGAGCATTACTAATATCGATAAGCGCGAGCGCATTGGTACGTCCATCTTGTGCTGTCGGTAAACGGCGCATGAGTGCAATCACCGCTCTTTCATTCAACAAACCGGTCAACGCATCAGTACTCACTCGCTTTATGTAGCGTTTTACCACAAAGAAATACACACCCGCTAACAGCATAATAAACGCTAAACTCAACAACACAATCGAGCGGTATTTTTGCGCCTCTTGCTGTTCCAGTTCGCTTTCTAATGAGGTGATTTGTCCGTGAAGGTTCGCTACACCTAATACGCGTCCCGAGTGTTGTTGATCCAATATTTGCTGATTACTCACCTCGGCGTAGTGCCTAAAGGTTCTTTGCGCCTGTATTAGATTACCGGTGTAGAAATACGCATGCGTCATGACCCAAAGGTAGTCTCTTTTTGCCAAGAATTTTTTATGCTCACTGCTGCTTAATGCTTCTTGTTCAGCTAAAAAGCTCTGCACACATTGTGCATCGTCATCGTGGATACACAGGGCAACCGCGTATAACTTCGCGTTACGATGAATGATTTTGCTACTCACTTTAGGTAGGTAGAAATTTAACTTTAGTAGGCTATTACGCAAATTCTCATACTCTTCTATTCGAAAGTAATAGCGACTCTCTGCGTAGTGTAACCAAGTATTCGTTAACGGCGTATTCACGCCCAAATTTGCCTTTCTAAATGTTTCGATGTTTTCTTTCGCCGCGACAAAATCTCCACTGGCCATATTAGCACTGATTGCGCTAATCAGCGTCGCTAATTGGTTGCTAGTTTCATAAACTTCAAGCCCCATGTGGTAAGACTTTAAATATTGTTCAGCGGCTAATTCGTTCTGCCCTATGCTGCCGTAAAGCAACCCAATATTATTATGGATATGAGCGATAGCGGCCACGTCGCCAATTTCTAAAAACTGTTCTAGCAACGCATACAATTTACCCAGCTTGACCGAGATGTCAGTGTTATGTTGGTTACATACAGTAATTAAACCTAATTGTGCGCTCAAATAAATATCAGAGAATCGGTCTCGAGCGAGCTCTTGTGCTTCAGCATAATAGTCACAGCGTTGGGGGTTTTCCTGTACATCAAGAATGAAACCGGCCTGATATACTGCCCCGGCATACAAAGCACTGCTTTGATTAACCGCTTCATCTTCAAGCAAGGCGTCCAAAATATCTTGTGCCTGACTGTATTGACCGACACAAATCAATGAATGGGACTTTATCAAACTCAGTCGATCTTTTTGCGCCTTGGCCAAATCATCGTTGGCTAAGTAACTATTCAAGGTTGGGGTAATGTTGCTTTTAGGACAATCATAAGTCGCTGCTTGCCCAGCAATAATGAATTTTTCTACTTCTTCACTATGATCCCCATAAGCGTAAGACGCACACAGCCAAAACAAGACGTTTATCGCCAACAACGCTTTCACAACATCACCATACTCTTATACTAAAGGAGGGGGTAAACCATAGTGTTTCAGAAAAATTTTATCCAGCATTAAATGCCCGCCACTGCACAGAAATCGTGCAATTGGGGGATAAACTTGCCTTAAGTCACGTTTAACCAAAAAAATCGTTGAAAAATCAATCAACTTGGTTGTAATGCATCGGCATATGCAAAGATAGCAGGCGCCCCACCAGTGTGCCAAAAAAGCACATTACTGTTTGAAGAAAAACGACCTTGACGGATCATGTCAATTAAACCGCCCATCGCCCGCCCAGTGTATACAGGGTCTAACAATATTCCTTCAAGTTGGGCGCACAAAGATATCGCTTCACGCTCTAAATTGCCCACCACGCCATATCCTTGGCCGATATAATCATCGATTAACTGCACGTCATCCACGGTACCATCGTAGTCAATCGAGAATGTTCGAGCGGTATCCTCGATCAGCGTTTGCAGCTGAGATTTAAAGGTATCTTTGCCTTGCTCATCTTTATCAATATTAATTCCAATAATATTACTGGCGGCATCACACAGCGCTTTTCCAAGCACTAATCCGCAATGGGTTGCTCCCGAGCTAGACGCGAAGACAATATCTGAAAATTCAATTACTTGACTACTAGCGTGACACTGCTGTTGTAGCTCTTTAAAGGCGTCGATAAACCCGGCTGAACCTATGGTATTAGAGCCCCCATACGGTACAACATAAGGTCTCTTACCTTGCTTTTGCAAAGTGCTGACAATATCAGGAATATCTTCACCTTTGCGCTTCTGACCAGCCCAATGTATACGTGCTCCAAATAGCTGGTCAAGAAGTAGGTTTCCGTTCGCGCTAATTGGGGCCTGCCCGCCCAAGACCAAATGGCATTCTACCCCCAAGGTAGCGGCTGCTGCGGCAGTCTGCCTGCAATGATTTGACTGAGCCGCACCTGCAGTAACGATACAATCACAGCCTTTGGCTAGCCCATCAGCTAATAAGTATTCGAGTTTACGGGTTTTGTTGCCCCCAAGCGCTAAACCGGTAAGGTCATCTCGCTTGATATAAATCTGCGGGCCACCAAGGTGAGCTGATAAACGGGCTAATTTATGAATGGGCGTAGGGAAAACGCCCAATTCTATTTTTTTAAGGGCGCTTAAGGGCATTTTGGCTCTCTACCATTGTGAATAAAATACACCAACACACGATACTGTGTTTGTGCGTTAAAATTTAAGGGAAGGGTCGGCGAGAATACGCTTCAAGTCTTCAGGAGTATCAATGCCTGCGGGCGGCGTTTTACGCGCGATATCAACATGAATTTTCTCACCGTGCCACAACACACGCAATTGCTCTAATGACTCGATTTGCTCTAATCCTGACGGTGACATGTTCACATATTGTTTTATAAAACCCGCACGATAGGCATAAATTCCCACATGGCGCAGGTAATAATCACCGATTTCATCAATGATATCTTCATCCAAAAAGCGCGCCCGATCATAAGGTATTGTTGCCCGCGTGAAATACATGGCATAACCTTGCTTGTCTAACACGACTTTGACGGCATTAGGATTAAATGCTTCTTCTACATCGACTATTTTAACCGCCAAAGTGGCCATTTCGGCTTGTTGATGATGATGTAGGTTTTCTGCCACTTGTTGAATGTTCTCAGCAGGAATAAACGGCTCATCACCTTGAACGTTAACCACAATTTCCTGAGACAGCATGTCCTGCATTTCCACCACTTCAGCCAATCTCTCAGTACCAGACTCATGATGAGCCCCAGTCATGCAATATTTTCCCCCAAAATCACTCACCGCTTTGGCGATGCGGGCATCGTCAGTGGCTACAATCACATTTGACGCACCTGATTCAATAGCGCGATCATATACATGTTGCACCATAGGCTTACCATTGATTTCGACTAGGGGTTTGCCCGGAAATCGAGTGGAGGCGTAACGTGCAGGAATGATAACGTTGAAGTTCATATGGCAACCTTACTATTTAATTTTTTCTAGTTCTTCGCTTGACAGCACCAGTGCTTCTGTTTCAAGCAAGACTGGGATATTTTGCTCGATTGGATAAGCTAAACGATCGAAACGACATACTAAGCGTTCATTACCATTGCTGTCTTTGTTTAAAATAAGCGTACCTTTGCACACAGGACAGGCTACGATTTCCAGTAGTTTTTTATCAAACGCCATCTTTTATCTCACTTTACGTTGCGTAATTTCATTAATAATTGTTGTTCAAACTCGCTATCAAGATTGGCATCCACCGGTAAATACCACCAATCATCGTGGGCGAATGCTCGGCATTTAACCGCATCTTTCTCTGTCATTAGCACCCGCTCTTTAGGCAAATCACTTGCTTGAAACGCGTGGTGATCCACAAAGCTCATACAGCTTTTAAGCTTTACCTTGTGCCGCTCTAATAATTTATAAAATCGTTCAGGGTGACCAATACCGGCCGCTGCAATAACCGGAGCATCCAACTCACTTAGCGCTAAGTGCAAAGTTGGGTTATTCAGGTTGACCAACTCACTCGGCGCTAATGACATTAGCCATTCACCACTTTGTGTGTCTTGGCCATTGACCACAACAAAGTCTACTTGCCCTAAGCGAGCGGTAGATTCTCTCAGCGGCCCAGATGGCAGCAAAAAATGGTTTCCGGTACGCCGTTTGGCGTCCATCACCACGATTTCAATATCTCGTTGCAGCGCATAATGCTGCAAGCCGTCATCACAAATTATGACGTCACAATCGTGCTCTTCAACTAAACACCGGGCGCCGCGTCCGCGATGGGGATCAACCACCATAGGACAATGAATGCGCTGGCGCATCAATACGGGTTCGTCGCCAACTTCGCTTGGTTGACTATTGCGTGTCACCGCGCAAGGATAATCACTGCTATTACCGCCGTACCCTCTGCTAAGGACCCCAGGCCGATACCCATTTGCCTGTAGAAACTGGGCTAAATGCACAACAAGAGGTGTTTTACCGTTGCCCCCCACGCTAATATTACCCACGATAATCACTGGCGCAGACACCTTGACTGAGCTTTTCAAGCCAGTCAAAAACGCCCATCTTCTGGCCTTAGATATCAGCCAGAAGAGCACAGTCAATGGCATTAATAACAGAATGCTCGGCCATTTGTACCAGGGTTGCTGATACCAAACACGCTCTATCCATCTCACGCGTCAGTTTGCCCGTCGCCGAATTGTAATTTATGTAGCTGAGCATACGCGCCGTCCTCGGATAATAACGAAGCATGATCCCCCTGCTCTAAAATACGCCCTCTCTCAATAACCAATATCTGATCGGCACTTTCAATGGTAGATAAGCGATGAGCCACAACAATGCTGGTACGATCTTGCTGCAGCGTTTCGAGCGCATCCTGGATCAATCGCTCTGACTCCGTATCAAGCGCCGATGTTGCCTCATCAAGAATAAGCACAGGTGCATCAAGCAGCACAGCTCGGGCAATGGCCAAACGTTGACGTTGTCCGCCAGACAGCATCAAGCCATTTTCGCCGATGAGTGTTTCCATGCCGTTGGGTAACTGCTCTATAAATTCTAAAGCGTGGGCAGTTTTTGCCGCAGCCAACACTTGCTCGGGGGTAACGCGCCCTTCTGAGCCGTAAGCAATGTTATTAGCAATCGTATCGTTAAAAAGTGTGACGTGCTGAGACACTAGCGCAAACTGGCGACGTAAATCCTTCAGTTTGAAATCTTGCAATGGCACATCGTCGAGTAAGATAGTCCCTTGCTGCGCATCATAAAAGCGAGTTAATAGGCTCGATATGGTTGATTTACCACTGCCTGAACGCCCTACCAGAGCAAAGGTTTTCCCTGGCTCTACCGTGAATGACATATCCGATAACGCGGCCTCTTCCTTATTAGGGTAATGGAAGGTCACGTCTCTGAACTCTAATTTGCCCTTGGCTTTGTCTAGCACTTTGCTGCCGGTATCTTTTTCTATGGCATTGTCTAGCACTGAGAAGATACTCACACATGCAGCCATGCCCTTTTGAAACTCACTGTTTACCGTGGTGAGCTGTTTCAACGGTTTAAGTAGCATGGTCATAGCCACCACGACGGTTACAAATGTTCCAGGAGTTAAATCAGTGATGAAATTTGGTTTACTAGAGATGTATAACACGACGGCCAGTGCAACAGAGGCAATCACTTGAATCGATGACACACTGAGAATTTGCGCAATTACCAGCTTCATATTCTGCTGACGATTATTGTTGTTCTTTTTAGCGAAACGCGAGGCTTCTAAATCTTGCCCGCCAAACATCAATACCACTTTGTGGCCTTTAATAATTTGCTCTGCAGAGGATGTTAAGTTACCCATGGCTTGCTGAATATTTTTACTCACCAGACGAAATCGCTTGCTCACAACAGATACAATCATGGCCACAAGCGGGCCAATCAAAATAAAGACTAACGACAACTGCCAAGAATGATAGAACATCCAAAATAATAAGCCAAAGACCAACGCGCCTTCTCTGACCAAGGTTAAGAACGCTTTACCTGCTGCGCCCGCGACTTGCTCGGTATCGTAAATAACTTTTGAGATAAGCTGCCCAGAGGGATGATGATCGTGAAACTCAACGGGCAAATGCATGTACTGATGAAACAATTGCTCGCGCATCTTCATCACCACCTGGCTTGATATCCAAGACAAAGTATAGGTACCCATAAAATTAAATATGCCACGGGCGATAAAAACGGGGATAACAAAATAAGCAGCTATGCGCAGATAATCGTAATCCCACTTGCCCCCATTGCCATCAATAATAGGTTGCAGCAAGGAGATAACATAAGCATCGATCAGGGAGTACCCGACCATGCCAATAATCGCTACACCAAAGGCAAGCTTGAAGTCTCTTAGGTAAACGGCGAAGCGTTTGAACACATTTTGCGTGGGTAAAGTATGAGTCATGAAGGCGTTAGAATTCGACTTAGTTAAGGTTACACAGGGATATTGTAACTGTTGAGGTGAAAATCCCCAACTATCAATTATTTAATGCTCAGTTTTCAATCAATTGTCTGCTTTGCATACCAGTATGGGTAGATATTCTGGCGAAATGTACTCACTTGAGCGCCACTGTCGTTAATACTTATTTGAACCTGCCCATGCTTTGATGTGCGATACAGCTGTGCATCTGTTTGTTGATACCGCTCTACCACGGCCGTTTTTGGAAACCCCCACCGATTCATGAACCCTTGACTGAACACAACAAAGTCGGGCTCTACCGTATCAATAAATGCCATAGAGGAAGAGGTATTACTGCCATGATGAGGGGCAATTAGCACATCCGATCGTAAAGCTGTGCCGTAACGGGCTATTAACTTTGCCTCTACAGAGGCGTCTATATCCCCAGTTAACAACAGACTAAAATCACCGTCGCTAATTCGCAGTACGCAAGAACTATTGTTATCGTTATACAAATTCGGGTCGTCTGGCCACAAGGCCTCGACGCTTAGCCCTTGCCACGTGAGCTGCCAATTTTGCCTACACAGGTCTTGTGTGGTGAACAGGGCCTCTATCGCCATTTTCTGACGTAGCGCCAGCAAACTGCCGCTGTGGTCATTATCAAAATGACTCACAACGAGCGCACTCACTTCACGCAAGCCTTTGCTTCTCAGAAAAGGCAACAACACGCTATCGGCCATATTAAACCCACTGGGATACGCCGCTCCTACATCGTAAACCAAAGCTTTGTCAGCTTTGAGCACCACAACCGATAAGCCCTGCCCCACGTCCAGCACATTGATTTGCCAGTCGCGTTTAGCAGGGGTGAGTCCAAACGTAAGTAATGGTATACAAAGCACCAGCGCTAGCAAGCGCGGTATTAGCCCCCTTGGCAACAAAAAAGTTAGCGCTGCAATAGTAAAGCAAACCCACACAATCCCAGGTATGGCTTGAATGCTAAAAGCGGCTCCGGACCAACTCTCCATTAGACTAAGTTTATCCAGTAAAAACTGTAACCCTACATCAACCAAGGTAAATACATGTTTCCAGTACGGTATGGATAGCAACATCATTATCACTCCTAGCAAACACATGGGCACAATGACGAGTGTTACAATAGGAACCGCCACTAAATTGATGACAGGCGCCACGACTGATACAAATGAGAACTGCCACGCCACCAAAGGCAGCATTAAGAGGCTTAGGGCCAGCTGTAAACGGCACATACTGGCAAACCAGGTTTTAATCGAAAATCCTTGATGGCGCACCGGCCAGCGCCAAAATACAAAGCCGATAATTGAGACCGCTCCAAAACTCAGCCAGAAGCTTTGACCAAATAGACTCAAAGGAAAAAGTACAATAAATGCGCTCACTCCTACCAAAAAAATTCGTTTAAACCCCCAATGGGTGCAACTAAAAACAAGCAAGCCCGTTAGCGCCAACATAAGCCATGCCCGTAGCGCTGGTAAACCGAAGCCTGCTAAATAGGCATACCCTAGCGTGGTAATAAGCGTGATGAAGACGCTGATAAAATAGAAGTTAGCGTTTTGCCCCTTGATTAACACTCGGTAACAAAAAAGTAAGACACTGGCGATAAGCAAATAACAAATACTGCCTACAAGGGCCAAATGTAGGCCAGATATTGCTATCAAATGGGCGATACCAGTCCGTTGTACCAAAGACCAATCATCAGGTGTCAGTAGCCCTCTGTGCCCCAAAGAAAGCGCTGCAATCCAGGGCGTTGTATCCAGCTTTAAAGCCATAATATCGTCGAGCAGACGCTGGCGAACAGAACTATCAGATCCAACTAGATTATTGTTTTCATTAGTTTTTACGTAACCCGTCGCCACAACACTTTGACTAAACAGCCACTGCTGATAATGAAAACCACCTTGATTCGCCAGCCCATGAGGAGGCTTTAACTTAACCCACAATTGAGCCAACTGCCCTTGCTTTAAACGCCATGTTGGCTGCGTCCAACTGAGGCGGATTAACACATCCTTGGCTAACGTCCTGTCATCAATACTGGATATCTTGAGGTTAAATCGTGCGCTATTTTCGTCATCGATTAAACTTTTCACCTGCCCTTTAACCCACACACCTTGGGTAAAATCGCTTGATGGTAGTTGCCAAGTTTGCTGCCAATGCCCTACACTTGCCATCCAAAAAATGCCGAGTAGAAAGCTGCAACTTAAAGATTTAATACTCAAAAGGGTTGAATTACCCGTAGGTAAACGCCAAAGCAGTATGGCAAGCGTTAGAATTATTGGTAGAATGGCGAGCGCAGGCAGAGACAACCAGAAAAGCGCAGATATGCTTGCTGCAATAAAACTGAAAAGTCTTCCGTCCATAGTGCTAAGCACATCCTGTAGATCACTTCTCAACACATTATAGGGAATCATGCTGAAAAAGTTCATTAAACGCTTTTTACCGGACCATCATAAAATTAAAAAGCAAAAAGCATTGAAGATATTCGGCTCCTTGTTGCACGACCCAAATCTTTGGCATCTTAATCGTCGTTCAGCATCTGGCGCGTTTGGTCTAGGTCTTTTTTTCGCATTCTGGCCGGTGCCATTTCAGATGTGGCTAT
Source organism: Paraglaciecola sp. QJM3NY_14 (assembly GCF_056173245.1). Lineage (NCBI taxonomy): Bacteria > Pseudomonadati > Pseudomonadota > Gammaproteobacteria > Alteromonadales > Alteromonadaceae > Paraglaciecola > Paraglaciecola sp. QJM3NY_14. Next base: position 2,093,388 of record NZ_CM149664.1, on the reverse strand, counting down.
CCGCCGGGGCAGCCATTCCCCTTAGGGTCAACCTGCCACTTTCGGTCGCCACAGTATGGATCACCAACCCTTTCACTATGCCGCCAATTTTTTATGGGGCGTACTTAGTCGGCGCAACGATCCTAGGCACTGACACGCAAGCGTTTCACTTCCAATTAAGTTGGGATTGGGTAGTACAAAGCCTAGAGACCATAGGGCCGGCATTCTTACTTGGCTGTGGCGTGTGCTCAATCGTTTTTGGTTTAGCGGGCTTCCTTGGTTTAAATTACATCTGGCGCTGGTCTGTGGTGAAAGCATGGCAGGTTCGCCAAGCAAAATACGCTGCCAAGCAAGCTAAATTGAAGCAACCTTAATAAAGCAAAAAAACCAGCCTTAGTAGGCTGGCTTTAATTCAAGAGACTGGCACAGGCAGCACTATATGTAACGTCTGTGCTCAGCTAAATAACCCAGAAGTAAAAATAGGCTCACAATACACAATCCGCGATACATACTGGGTATCATCATCAAGATTAATTTTACGTGTGGCGTGGTAAAAATCACCAACGCCCCATAGCCAAACGCACAAATAAGCACGAATACAGATGTGCGAATAATAAAGTGGTATGGCGACAATATATGTTTAACTTTTTTATTCAGTATATCCCCATAGATTACCAATACTGTCGCCACGATCGTCATCGAAATTTCAGTATAATATGGACTTGTCCAACGGGTTAAGGTCGCTAACGCATCGAAGATAAATGATGTATCCATGCCTTAACCCTCAAGGTCGGCGAACATGGCTAACATGTCATCTTCGTTCATGACCTTTACCCCCAAATCCTGAGCTTTAGTTAACTTAGAGCCGGCCTTTTCACCGGCCACTAAGCAATCGGTTTTAGCCGATACACTGCCCGATACTTTTGCTCCCAAGCTTTGCAACTTCGCTTTAGCCGAGTTTCGGTCCATCACATTTAACGTCCCGGTGAGCACGTATACCTGCCCTGCAAGCGGCAACTCATCTAATGCTACCTTTTCGATTTTTGGCCAATGTACGCCGGCCTCTAACAGTGCACTAATCACTTCGAGGTTGTGCTCTTCCTTGAAAAAGTTAAACACGTGCTGAGCCACAATAACACCGACATCCGATACTGCTTGTAGCGCGTCCAGATCTGCTTGCTCAATAGCCTCCAACGTTAAAAAGTGTTGTGCTAAATTCTGCGCTGTCGCCTCGCCCACTTCACGAATGCCTAAAGAATATAAGAATTTGGCTAATGTGGTTTTTTTGCTTTTTTCTAAGGCGTTAACTAAATTTACCGCCGATTTTTCGCCCATTCGCTCCATACTTGATAAAGGAGCGATATCCAGAGCAAAAAAATCAGCCGGGCTTTTAACCATTTCAGCGTCGACTAATTGCTCAATTAATTTATCCCCGAGGCCATCCACGTCAAGCGCTTTGCGTGATGCAAAATGCTTCATGGCTTCTTTACGCTGAGCCTTGCAGTACAAGCCTCCCGTGCAGCGAGCCACGGCTTCGCCTTCTAGTTTTTCAATCGCTGAATCACAGACCGGGCAACTTTCAGGGAATACAATGTCTTTAGCGTCATCTGGGCGCTTATCTGCCACTATCGCGACTATCTGCGGAATAACATCTCCTGCTCGGCGAATAATGACGCTGTCACCAATCTTGATACCCAAACGATTGATTTCATCTTGATTATGCAGCGTAGCGTTAGAAACCGTCACGCCTCCAACAAACGTCGGTTCGAGCCTTGCTACTGGCGTAATTGCACCGGTTCTGCCGACTTGAAACTCAACGTCGAGCAAGATGCTCATCTCTTCTTGCGCAGGAAACTTATGGGCTATCGCCCAGCGCGGCGCTCGAGCTACAAAACCCAGCTCTTGCTGCATGGCAATATTATCGACTTTGAATACTACGCCGTCTATGTCATAGCTTAACTGGCTTCTCAGCTCTCCAATCTTATGAAAGTAGGTTAAGCACTGTGTTGCGCCCTGCGCCACCTCAAGCTCTTTGCTCAAAGGTAGGCCCCATTCGCTTAACTGAGCTAAGCGCGATGAATGCGTTTCGCCCAAAGGTTGTTGTTCGTTTTCAACCAAGCCCAGCGAGTAACTGTAAAAGAGCAAAGGTCGTGCTGAGGTGATCTTCGGGTCAAGCTGACGCAAACTCCCGGCAGCGGCATTTCTCGGGTTAACAAACGGTTTTTTACCCTTTTTAATCTGTGCTTCATTTAAAGTAACGAAGCCTGCTCGGGTCATGATGACTTCACCGCGCACTTCTAATCGGCTCGGAAAGTTCTCTCCTCGCAAGCGCAAAGGCACGTTAGCAATGGTACGTACGTTAGTCGTGATGTTTTCACCTACTCGACCATCGCCCCGTGTGGCAGCGCGCACTAACTGCCCGTTTTCGTACAAAATACTCACCGCTAGGCCATCAAGTTTAGGCTCGCAGCTAAAACTAATTTCACTGCTTATCTTTAAACGGTCTTTGATGCGCTTTTCAAATGCCTGCATGTCATCTTCATCGAACGCATTATCAAGAGACAACATGGGTACTTCGTGCTCAACCTGTTCGAACGCGCTAAGAGCTGCTCCGCCCACTTTTTGCGAGGGAGAATCCGGGCTGCGTAGATCAGGGTGGTTATTTTCAATGTCCAGCAATTCACGCATTAAGCGATCATATTCGGCATCAGGCACGGATGGGTTGTCCTGCACGTAGTATTGGTAATTGTACTCGTTGATGGTGTTAATAATTTGCGTCAGCCTTTGAGCAGGCGACAAAGCATTAGACATATAATGTTCCAAGATATTCAAAGAAAACAGGGAGCAGGCGCTCCCCAAAATTAACGGTGTATCATTCTCTTACGTTCAAATTCACGGATGCGTTCGACGTATTGTTGTAACCCTTGTTTGGTTAACATACTGCGGCGGCCATCCAGTATTTGGCCATTAAATTCATCGGCAATTTTACGCGTGGCATTGTGCATCATATTAAAAACTTGATGAGGGTCACCCTCAATGGGCAAGATCATAAACAACGTGATCCCCTGCGTGGTAAAGTTCTCTAAATTGTCGATGTCAAACACCCCGGGCTTGAACATATTAGCCAAGCTAAACAATACGGGGCCTTTACCGTTGGCATTAACATGGCGATGAAAAATATCCTGATCACCAAATTTAAAGCCTAATGTTAGTAACATAGGCAACAACGTAGCACCTTGAATGGGCGCGTCTTCTGCTGTTTTTACATTTAATACCAACACTTCTTGCGGCTGCTCTTGCGCTTTCTTCTCAATGTCACTTTTCTGCGGCTCGCCAACATGATGGTCGTTGCTTTGTTGCTGCTCGTCAAAATCAATGTTCAATTGATCCTCAGCGAACTTGGGCTCTTTGCGCTTACGACTCGCACCTTCATTTTTTCGCGTATGCATGACTTTTTGTGTTACTTGTGAATCAAGCTGCGGCTCCTGGTTTTGTCTGCTCACGGCGGGCGAATCGGCAGAAGTTTGCGCTTGAGCAGCATCATTGGCCTTCAGCAAAAAAGTAGGTGGTTCAGGGATATCGCTCGCTTGCTTAGTGCTGGCACTGGTGTAGTGATTATTTTGTGGGGTATATTCAGGCTTTGGTTGCGTTACTACCGAAGCATACACTTTGCCAGGCGTAACCGGTGTCTTTGGCTCTGACGTGGGTGCTTCGGTTTTAGGGGCTAAGTCTGGGTTTTCAACGCCGTTTTCATCATTTTTTGCCCCCTTTTCGTCTGCTTTCGCTTGCTGAGTTTCACTGTCAAACGCCAAATCATCATCGGCATAACTCGCCAACGTATCGTCAGCAATTTCGCCTAAATCATCTTTAGCGTGATGAGTGTTGCTTTGCACATCAGGGGCTTTAGCGTTACGACTGACCACACGCACTGGGCCCACACCGAGATCGTCAAAGTCACTTTGAAATTTACCCGCTCCTTGGGCGTCACCCTCGGCACCGGTGATGTCATCATCCAGTGAAAACTGAGGTTCAGATCCCCCGTCATCCTTGATACTGCGGTGATGTCCGGCTGCAAATTTCGCCTTCGATTTTGCCTTGCCCGAGGACTTGCGAGATACCCATAAGCCATGAATCAATACCCCAGCAATTGCCACGGTACCTACTATAAATAACGTCCAGCGTAATACATCTTCCATCGAATTAACTCATACCCTTTTTTATTATGCTTGCGCGATAGCTAAAGCTTGTTCCACATCAACAGCGACCATACGTGATACACCCGGCTCAGCCATGGTGACCCCCGTTAAGTGACTAGCCATTTCCATCGCAATTTTGTTATGGGTGATATAAATAAATTGCACACTGGTAGACATTTCGCTTACCAGCTTACAAAAACGCCCCACATTGGCATCATCCAACGGTGCATCGACTTCATCCAACAAACAAAAAGGTGCTGGATTCAGTTGAAAAATTGCGAAAACCAATGATAAAGCGGTCAGCGCTTTTTCTCCACCAGAAAGCAGATGAATTGTGCTATTTTTCTTGCCCGGTGGTCGCGCCATAATACTCACCCCTGTTTCCAGTAAATCGTCATCGGTCAAGGCTAAGTAGGCAGAGCCGCCCCCAAAGACCTTAGGAAACAAAGTTTGTAAGCCATTATTGACTTGATCAAAAGTCGTTTTAAAGCGACTTCTGGTCTCTTTGTCAATTTTACGTATTGCTTGCTCTAACGTGTCTAGAGCGGATTCAAGATCTTGATTTTGTTCATCTAAATGTTGTTTGCGCTGAGCTTGAATATCGTATTCTTCAACGGCAGCTAAGTTAACAGCCCCAAGCCTAGCGACTGCAGCAACGGTGCGCTCTAAATATTCTTGCCAGCGCTTTTCGTTGCTATTTTCGCCTATTGCCTCAAGTAAAGGCTGTAACTGCACTTTAGCTTCGCTGAGCTGTTCGATAACGCTTTTGGCACGAACGCGGTAACCTTCACACGCTAATTGGCTAGTTTGTACATCTTGCTGCATCTGTTGAATCTGCGCATTAATGCTTTGCTGACCTTTTTCAATCACCGCGAGTTGGTGCTCAATTTCACCCAAGGCTGTGTTTAGCGTTTGCTGCTTATCATCTAGTTGCTTATGCTCTATTAACATCGCCTGTAGAGCCCCAGCTTGCTCATCGAGTGGAGTAGACAATAGCGATAACTCGTTGTTCAACTGTTCTTTTTTATACAACATATTTTGCAATTGAGCACGCTCGCGCGCTTGAATGGTCTGTACATTTTGTACTTCCGCTTGTTGACCTTTTAAGGTTAAGGCGTGTTGATGTTGTTGATTTTTTAGATTATCAACTTGATGGCGCTGCTCTCGAAGTTGATTGTTAAACGCTTCACGCTGCCGCTCTATATCGCTTTGCTGCTCTTCTAGCCCTAACAGTGTTTCAGCCAACTCTTCGGTCTGCGCAGTAGTTTCGCTCAGTTCGGCTTGCTCTTTAAGCAATATGTCTTGTTGGCGCTTAAGTTCCGCTTGCAGCTTTGTTACGCGCTGAGCGTTCGTTTGCTGTTGCTGAACCAACCATTGGTGGTGATTTTTATGCTCGCTTAGTGCTTCACTGCAACGAGATAAATTGCCCTGTGCTTGCTCTTTAAGTGTACTTAAATGCTCAACGTTTTCTTGCGCTTGCTCGTTAGTGCCCTGTGCTTCTTCGCACTGTTGTTGTATAGCCGGCAGCGCAGATTCAAGAGCGGCGATAGCGTTAGCGCGCTGTATACTGCCGCCGGCATCTTCACTGCAACCATCGAGCGCCCAATCCTTACCAAGCCATAAGCCATCTGCGCTGACAATACTTTGCTCGCTGGTTAATGCGTTACGCGCAGCCAAAGCCTCTTGCCGGGTACGAGCGATACGAATATCCGCCATCCACTGGGGAATGACACTGTTACCGAGCACGGTTGCCAAAGTCCCTTCTTTAGGCGCTAAATCGCCGCTTTGGTCGTTGTTATTATTGACGACTAAGGCAATGCCTTGGCACTGCGCTTCTTCAAACACGCTGATATCGTCAACGTTATTCACAATAAGTGCATTTTTCCACTGTTCTGTAACTGCTTCGACAGCCTTTTCCCATCCTGAGTTTACGATTAACGCAGCCTGCCATGGTTGGCTATCAATGCCCTTTTCCAGTAAATATTGTTGATAATCTTCATGACCTCTTGCTAAATTTTGTACGCCTTGCAAAGCTTTTATTTGCGCCTCTATGGTTTGCAATTCACCCTGTACTTTTGTTTGTGCGTCGCTGAATTTTCGCCAATCTAACTGAGCTTGATGCAAAGCCTCGTTTCGAAGCTGGTATTGTAACTGCGCCTCATCATATTGCTCTTGGATGAGTTGTTGCGCCGTTTTGGCCTCATCTATTTGCGTTGCAAACTCGTCCGTTTTTAGACTATTGATCTCACTGGTAATTTCACTTATGCGCTCTTCACTGCGCATTTGCATGGCTAAAATTGATTGGATTTGGCTATGATAACGTTGCGCTTGTTGCTTATATTTTTGAAAGGTTTGTTCTTGCTCTCGCCATTGATTTTGCTCGGCTGAGGTGCGCTCTTCTGTATTTTGCAATTGCCAAATAGCATCTTCTAGTGCTTGTTGTGCTAATTCATGTTCTGGCCCATGTTGTTCAATCACGTCGGTTAACTCAGCCAACCGAGTGACACTAGCCTGCAGCTCAACCTCACTGTCTTTTACTGCCTCATTTAGAGTGCTCAATTCTTGCTTAATTTGGCCAATGCGTTGTTTACTATGCAGTTGGTTTTGTTCTAGGCGAGTGATGTCGGTGCCAAGACGAAAATACGCTTGTTGTGTATCTTGCAGTTGCTGTTTGAGTTCTTGCTGGCGTGTACGATAAACTGTTATTTCTTTTTCATCTCCTCGTTGGCGGGCAATAAAGGCTTCTAGGTCTGCCTCTTGCTGCTGCGTTTGTTGCTCTAGGCTAACTATTTTGGCGTTAAAGTTAGACCAACGCATGGCCGCCAATTCATTTCGATATTGTCGCTCCTGCTGTTTTAGTTCTTTATATTTCTTTGCAGCTGATGCTTGTTTTTCCAATTTTTGTAATTGCGCACCTAACTCACCGCGGACGTCTTCTAGGCGCTCTAAGTTTTCTTTGGTGTGGCGAATTCGGTTTTCAGTTTCTCTGCGACGCTCTTTGTACTTGGAAATACCTGCCGCTTCTTCAATAAAGACTCGCAGCTCTTGGGGTTTTGATTCGATCAGCCTTGAAATAGTGCCCTGTTCAATGATCGCGTAACTACGCGGGCCAAGCCCTGTGCCGAGGAACAAATCGGTGACATCTCTGCGACGACACTTACTGTTGTTTAAAAAATAACTCGACTGGCCATCTTTGGTGACTAAGCGCTTAACGGAGATCTCATTGTAACTGGAAAATTCCCTTTGAATACGCCCAGAGGTGTTATCAAACACGAGCTCAACGGTACATTGAGATACCGGTTTTCTTGCCGTGGAGCCATTGAAAATAACGTCGATCATGGCATCGCCACGTAAGTTTTTCGCAGAGCTCTCACCTAATACCCAGCGCACAGCATCAATCACATTGGATTTTCCGCAGCCGTTCGGCCCGACTATGGCGGTCATATCATTAACAAAGGGGATGCTGGTAGGGTCTACAAAAGACTTAAACCCCGCGAGCTTTATTTTCTTTAAACGCATGAATAAAAAGAGGATTCCGGTTTTATCGTTATTATGGGAAACAGTGGAAATGTAGCAAAACTCACCCCATGTAACAATTGACGTTTTGTCGCGACCATGTTCGCCAGTATAATACCCTAAGATAGCAACAATATTTGCTAATTAATTCAAGGTATTAGACATTTTTTGGCGAACCAACGATAAACGCACAATTAAGCTATAGACAAACCGATAAACAGTATACAAAAGAGGCAACACATTGAATTACTTCTTACAGGGCTTTTCCCTTATTCAAACGAAAGGCTTAAAACGTTTCGTTTTTATTCCGCTGGCAGTAAACTTGATCCTATTTTCAGTGGCTCTGTACGCTCTTTTTGGGCAAATAGACGGGGCTATTATTTGGCTCGTTGATTTAATACCCGATTGGCTAGGCTGGCTCAAATCGGCTTTGAGTTATATTATCTGGCCTCTTGCTGTTGTCACTATCTTGCTGGTTTTCGCCCTTATCTTTGGCACGCTTGCCAACTGGATTGCAGCCCCCTTCAACGGTTTACTAGCCGAAAAGGTTGAGAAACATCTGACAGGACAAGACTTAGGCGACACAGGCGTATTAGATGTTGTGAAAGACATTCCCCGCACATTAGGCCGCGAATTTTCAAAACTCGCTTATTATATACCCCGCGCATTGGGTTTCTTGTTGTTGTTTTTTATCTTGCCGGTCTTCGGCCAAGTGCTGTGGTTTTTGTTCACCGCTTGGATGATGGCAATCCAATATTGTGATTACCCATTTGATAATCACAAAGTATCGTTTAAAGATATGCGACGTACCCTAAATCAAAGCCGTGGAAACTGTTTTAGCTTTGGAATTGGGGTCAGCGTTTTTTCGATGATCCCCATCGTCAACTTTTTAGTTATGCCCGTAGCCATATGCGGTGCAACCGCCATGTGGGTAGACAACCTGAAACCCAAATTACTCAACGACCATCAGCACTAATTCGTCAGTGCTAGCGAGTTAGTGCTGGCGAATTAGCCGTTGTAACTGGGATGCGCTCACTGGGCGGGTAAGTGCGGTTTTTACTCGCTTAGCCCCTTGCTCATGTTTGCTGTTAGGCGCAGATAACGCTTCGACTAACGCCACAATACGTGTGTTTGCTGGGGTGGGTACTCCCACTCTTGCCCCCTCGTCTACTACCGCTCCGTTTAAATACTGGATTTCTGTTGGCTTATTTTGAGACATGTCCCACCACATAGATGTACGCACGTTAGGGTCGACGGCAAGCATTTTATTCGCCACTAACTTAAACAAAACGTTGGGCAACTTAAGGACATGGGGTACAAGGTTAGCGGGTAGCGCAGTGACTTTTGGTAACTCAAGTCCTAGTTCTTTTGAGACAGCCAACAACTCTTGCATCATAGCAGCAATGACAATCCGATAGCCTCGTTGCTCTAACATGCTTTTCACTGGGATGTCTGCCAAGGCATTGATGCTATTGCCTAAATTCAATTGTAACTTGGCCCATAGCAATGACTGCATGTCTTTGGTGATGCTGACCGGCAGAAGTTCGCTGTCCAACGTAGCGTGCAAATCCTCACTAATAACAGGTCTATTCGCTTGCTCTATTGTTAAGTAGCCCTCTGAGCCGCGATGCAAATGGCCTTTTTCAAGCTCAACGACGTTAAACGGCACCATCACTCGAAGTACAGTATTGTGTGGATAAGCATTCTTGACTGGTTTGTCTGAGCCTAGGCCATTTTGGCAGCACAAAATGACCGTGTTTTTATTGACTAGCGGCGCAATTTCGAGCAAAGCGCGTTCAACGCCATGGCATTTAACGGTCAACCATAAAAAATCACAGGATATTTGCTCAGGCTTGAGCTTTGCGAGAATTTCACTATCGAGAAAATTGAGATTTTCTACTTGTGCATAATGCTCTTGATAATCCGTTAGCACAACGCCCTCAGCTAAATTGCGCTTCACAGCTGCACGGCAAACAAGTGCTACATTTAGCCCTAAATGATGCATACTTGCGCCTAGGTAACTGCCTATTAATCCGGCTCCAAAAACTACGTGAGACGACATACGGCTCCTTTTAACAGATTGATAATATTCATTTAATTTGCAGCAAATTAACACATACACTTATAGAACAAACAAAAATTTCATACAATACTCCTTTATGCCAAGTTCGAGCCGAACACTTTGACCTATTTGTACAACATTTTTAAACGCCTATTCGTATACGCAGCGCTATTAATACTCGTTGTTTATTTTGTTGAGGCACAACCTGCCTTATTACTGGACTGGTTTTCTCCCCTGCCTTGGATTGGTTATTTATCTCTTTCAATTTCAGCGGTGATCGCGCTTCAATTTGGTCGTAGCAGATTGTTTTGGGTCTGCGTTTTACTGGCTATATTACTGTTTTTTACCCATGGAGAAATAGCCCTTTCATCGGCGTTTAACCGCTATCTACCGCTAATATTCTTGGTCATACTCGGTTATTTGAGTTGCGCTAAAGACAGTGGGTTTTCTGCTTACAACTTGGTTATCACCTTGGCGAAGATTTTTGTCGTCGCCATCGTCAGCTATTTGGTGCTGGAGTACATTCCTGCGGTTACCCAAAATAGCCTAAGTCCAATTTATACGTTCGCCAATCACATTGACCCACGTTTAAACGCCTTGTATTCGCCATTTGAGTGGTTAGTCGTGATATTTATCCTCGCATTATGCTTTGGGCGTTTTATTTTGATCTCAGATAATAACCATGGCGCTTTACTTCTCGCGGTGGTGCTTATCGCAATGATGCCCGCTTATGCAACGTTTGAATTACACAATGTATTGGCGTTGGTCTTAGCCACCAGCTTTTTGTACGCCATGCTAAAAGACAGCTTTAATATGGCTTTCAAGGATGAGCTTACGTCTATCCCTTCACGACGAGCCTTAATGCAATACGTCAATACGCTGGGACGAAAATATGTGGTGGTGATGGCGGATATCGACCACTTCAAAAAATTTAACGATACCTACGGCCATGACGTCGGCGACGAAGTCCTTAGATTAGTCGCCAGTCGCTTAAACAAAGTGGGCGGTGGCGGAAAAGCGTTTCGCTTTGGCGGCGAAGAATTCATTTTGATTTTCCCTCGTAAATCACCACAACAAGCGTTGCCCTTTGTAGAACAAATACGCCAAATGATCGCAGATTACCCTATCGCCTTACGGGATAAGCCTCGGCCAAAGAAACGCCCTAAAGCCGCTGCAGGGAAAGGCTCTACGTCAAAAAATAGTCAAGGAAAAACGGTTAAAATCACTGCTAGCTTTGGTGTTGCAAAGCGAAGCAGTCAGTTCAGCCAATTTAGCGATATCATGAAACAAGCAGATATTGCCCTCTATGCCGCCAAAAAAGCAGGACGTAATTGCGTTCAATTGGCAAAACAACCTGAGTAGCCTTATGTCAATTCAACATATTTTAGTTATAGGCTATGTTTGGCCAGAGCCTAACTCTTCAGCTGCAGGCCAACATATGATGAGCTTGCTGACACTTTTCATGCAGCAAGGTTGGTCTGTTAGTTTTGCGAGTCCGGCGGTTCAAGGTGAGCATAAAATTAATCTCACTGAGTTTGGTATAAGCGAACACAGCATTGCCCTTAACTGCAGCAGTTTTGATGACTTTATTTTGAATCAAGCACCAGATGTCGTGGTGTTCGACCGTTTTATGTTGGAAGAACAGTTCGGTTGGCGTGTTGCTAAGCACTGCCCAAATGCACTTCGCGTACTTGATACGGAAGATATGCACAGTTTACGTGATGCTCGTCACCGTGCATTCAAGCAAGGCAGAGACATCACTGAAAGCGATCTTAAAAGCGATTTGGCGTTACGTGAAATCGCATCTATATACCGCTGCGATCTCAGTTTAATTATATCGAGTTTTGAATATACCCTGCTGCAAAATACCTTTGGTGTGCCAGTAAACCTGCTATATCACTGCCCGTTTATGCTTGATATTGAAGACATAACGCAACGATATCCCACCCTGTCTTTTTCGCAGCGCCAGCACTTTGTCAGCATTGGTAATTTTCGCCACGAGCCAAATTGGAACGCCGTACTGTGGCTAAAATCCGAAATTTGGCCCTTGATACGACAAGCGTTACCCACTGCTGAGCTGCATATTTACGGGGCTTATCCGCCCCCTAAAGCAACCCAACTACATAACCCGAAACAAGGGTTTTATATTAAAGGTTGGGCACAAGATGCTAAAGCGGTGATGGCTAATGCCAAGGTGTGCTTAGCCCCCTTAAGGTTTGGCGCCGGCATCAAGGGCAAATTGGCAGAAGCGATGCTGTGTAATACGCCTAGCGTAACCACATCCATCGGGGCTGAAGGTATGTGTGATGAAGCATTATGGCCAGGTGCCATTGCTAATATCGCGGAAGAGTTCGCACAAAAAGCGGTGACTTTGTATCAAGACGAAGGGCTATGGCTAAGGTGCCAACAGCACATTGAACAGGCACTACTTCAGTTCGATAAACGCACCATTGGGCCGGCTTTGATTTCGCATATTATTGAAACCAAGTGCACGTTATCAGCACATAGGTTGAAGAACTTCACTGGTAGCATGTTGCAACACCATCATCATAAAAGTACCCAATATATGGCCCAATGGATTGAAGCCAAAAATCGTTCAATTGATAATTCAGAGGGCGATAAATAATGCAATCTCACATGACACTATCGATTATTTTTCATACAAAAACTAACACTAAAATGGTATATATTTCATTCACTAAACTAAGTAATATTACCCGTTTTTAAACATATCGGAATTTTGTGTTGAGCACTTCCCAGCGTAGTAACTTACTCAGTATCGGGTTCAAAGTGCCCATTATGTTGCTTGTTATGGCGATTGCGGTAGCGATTAGCGGTTACTTAACGTTGTCCGACTCGGTAGAAGAACAAAGCCGACTACAGCAGCAATCCATGTCTCCAGCTTTTGATTTAGTCACGCAGGAGTTGGTTAAGCCGCTGCACACTGCACAAATACTTGCCAATACCCAAACCTTGCGCCGATTGATGAATGCTCAAATCATCGATGACAAGGCGATTCTCGATTTAGTCAAGCGTATGTCCATGGACTACAATATGGACTTTTTTGTTGCCAGTGAAAACAGTCGCAAACAATATAACGCCAATGGCAGCACATTAGACTTAAAAGAAGGCGAAGTTGAATGGTATTTTCGCGTTAAGGAACAAACTCACAATGTGGCAGCAGCGTTAGGTAACAGACAAGATATTCACATTTATTTTGACGTGAAAGTATTCAATGATCAGGGTGCATTTCTCGGGTTTATTGGGGTGGGTAAACGCTTAAAAACGTTCTTGGACGCATTTGATAGCTACAAAGATGCTTTCGGTTACGATTTCGTGTTTGTGGATAATAAGCAAGATGTTGTACTGGCATCAGATCCTGACCTATTGGCTGATGGGAAACGTATTCTGTCAGTTGAGCAGCTATCTTGGTTTCAAGCATTGACCGCAGAACAAAAATTATTACCAAGCTTGAATAATATCATCGTTAAGACCCCTGATTATATCAACCTCATCGCACAGATAGACCTTAAGGCTTTGCACTGGAAGCTTTACCTTCTTACTCCGCTATCATCACGTAAAACCGCCAGCACCGATGCATACACCAGTCATACCTCGTTTGTTTTGTTGATTATTTTTGTGGTTTTTGTGACAGCTCACGTCATTATTCGTTTTTTTGAGCGCGAGTCGGCTAAAAAACATCAGCTTGATCCTCTTACTCAATTACATAATCGTGAATATGTGCAATGGCGTTTTGACAAAATAGTCAGAGCCAATCAAGAAGCCAGTTTAATTATGGTCGATGTGGACAATTTTAAACGTATTAATGATTCACGCGGGCATAATGTAGGCGATAAAGTGTTGGTAGAATTTGCGGTGTTACTGCAAAGTGAATTACGTGAGCACGATGCGATAGCCCGCTGGGGCGGCGAAGAGTTTGTTATTTTATTACCCGCAACGAAACTTGAGACAGCCAAAGCGATTGCCCAGCGCACCTGCACGCTAATTGCTGCTCAACCGATTGCACTTCAGGATGAAGCTGATTTAGCGATTTCAGCCAGCTTTGGCGTTACCTATGCCGTGAAAGCACGTTCATTAGAGAGAATGGTAAAAGTCGCAGATGACGCATTATATGAGGCTAAGCACGCTGGTAAAAATTGCGTACGTGTTCATAAAATGAATTAGTCAGAATAGGTCTAGCTAAGCATTAATGATATTAAAAAACGATTACTACCCCGTGTTATAATCAATTTTTAATTAAGTCAGCTCGGAGATATTGTGCTCGCTCGTGTTCGCAACAAGGTATTGTTTAGCTCTAAACGCCTTTCAGCCTATTTAGTCACCTACCCTAATCAACATAAGGTCATGGCTCATATTGACCCAATTGCCAAGGGTAAATACTACAAATTCAATATCGTGTTAAGACAGCCCAAAGTGGGTGGTGTGTTTCATTGTCAAAAGTGCATTATCAATTTGTTCGGCCGGGTTTATCTTTTCAGACCGGATAAATACGAACACAGCGTTACTCGTATTGAACAAGGTGAGCGTAAACTTCTCAGCTTCGCTGTGACGATTTAATCATGGTTGTAACAACACGCTGACCGTGTAGCCACTTAAGTATCAGAGTCTATTGACCCACCAACCCAGTAATAACGCACATGAGAAGCTTAATAAGGTGCCCAGCATCATGTACTCAGTTAGCTTCATGTCTTTTTCTTTTGTTAAGTCGCCAAATCGAAAAATCGTTTTGGCTGCTAGCAAAAAGCCTACACCCGAAAATTGGCCAATCAACACAAACGAGATAATTAAGCACCTTTCTATATAGCCGATCCAGCGCCCTGCAGATGCAAGACCTGTTTGTTTATTCGCTAATTGTACGGTGTAATTATCCAAAGCGATTGTTATGGCTATCGATACCGGCCGACACGCAATCACATAGGCACACGTTATGGCTACATATTTCACTTTTAGGAGCAAATATAGCTGTGTTTTTATCTCGGCCAAGCCAATACCACTAAGCGCTAGTGCAGCCAAAGCGATGATCACGATATGAAAGAATTGGTCTAATAAGAAGTAGCTTAGTTTGTTTGGTTGATAAGACTTCCATACATCGATAAGCAGATGTGAAAAGCCTATCACGACACTGGCTATCCAGCCTTGTGCAGTTAAGAAGCCGGCCAACCATATGGCAGTAGTGAGCAGAACAACATGAGACAGCACATGTTTACCTAGCCCCCATGAGGCAAAATGATGATTATTTCGACAGGTTACCCAGCTATCTTTCTGAATATAAAAATCACCCAGTATGTGCGCTGCAATCATCAATAAAAATAATACCATTAGTCACTTTCCTTGCTTAATTTTTCCTCAAAAAAAACAACATAGGCTTTAATCAAGTCCGCGCTAATACGCGCTAGATGCTTAGTCACGTTCTGTTGACTGGTTGACAATGCATTAGCTAACTGGGTGTGAGTGGGAAAATCCATACTTAAATAATGAAAAAGCACTCTCGCTTGTTTTTGCGTGTGCGAATACAACACGTTATCTAAAAACTGCGTTGCTAGCACAAGTGCATCAAAAAATGCGCCCCCCTCATGATGTAAGCTAATGTGCCCACTAGGTGTACTGTCCAGCCCTCTACCTGATAAAGTAAATGCGCTACCTTGTGAAACACTGGGTTTGTTACCGTCAATAAGCTGCTCCCCCAAGCCTACAGACAGCGTAATTCCCAAAGGTCGTTGAGTTGCATCAGTACTAAAGAGTAGGCTTTTAAGCTCAATTGCTGCGCGCATAGCATGTTGTGGCTGCTTGAAAATAAGCTGCAAACTATCACCACGATAGATTTCGCCTTTTGCAGCAAATCGTGTTTGGCATTTGGCGAGATAATCATCCATGATACTGACCGCACACTGGTAATCTTTCGCAGGCATGGCCGTCGAGTCTACTAAGTCTCCGGTTAAAACAGCGATCATACGTGTACCTCAGGTCGTAGCCTTTATCGATTAGGCAATCAGTTTACGATAAATCTGACGGTTCATGCAATTAAAACAACCAAATTAGATTGTTAAGTTAAATAACAACCAAAAATGATTGTTTTTCTTCATTACAACCAAAACTGACTGTTATTGCCACAAACACGATCAACTATTCATTTTAAGTAAACGTAAGAGGTAAGCTACATGGGCGCCATCAGTAGCATATAGAGGAAGAATCAATCATGAAGCAGCCAATTATTGGTTACGTAAAAGATGACGAAGACCATTGGATAGCGAAACTCGGCTGTGGTCACCATCAACATGTACGGCACGATCCTCCGTGGACAAACAGGCCTTGGGTGATAACAAAACAAGGCCGTGAGCAGCATCTGAACATGGACCTTGAATGCAAAAAGTGTGACCAACAGGCTCCCCGAGATTTTACACTGACAGATCCTATGGATTAAGGTTAGGTGAGTGCCGACAACTATCAACACTCACATAACACTTGGGCTGAAGTGAAAAAAATAAGACTATTTTGCTGAGTAACCGTCTTTAAAGTCAGACCAATGCGTGACGATGTGATCAACCACACTACCACCGACTATGACAATATTTTCCACGGTTTCGGCAAATCCTCCGGCGGTTTCACCCGGTGCAGGGTCAAGGTGCGCTAACGTAGATTCATTAGGATTTCCTTGGTCAAAATTCACCGCACCTCGTAAACTGAGCATTCTGTCAGTACCCACTGTCCGCGCGAGTACTTGGGCAATCGCCACTCCTTCCATTTCTGCGATCATGTAGTCATCTGCGCCATATAGCTCACTCATGTATTGTGCTTCAGCTGACAGACCTGGGCCATGAAAGAAAGTATCACCGGCGATATGCGTGCCCACAGTCACTGCTGGTTTACGTCGCGCTTGCGGTTCTGGGTAACGCATACGATACGCCTGAGCCGAAGGTGAGTCTTTTAGCTGAGCATTTTTTGATAAAGAAACCGCGAAATTGACTAACGCAGGGTTAAGCTGATAGCGACGAATATCTTCATAGCCTTTCCTGGGCATAAATACAGGCGCTCCTGCCTCGCCTTCTTCTGGCATCCAGCGGTGACCCAAATCGTAATCGATTAACCAACTGCCCCAATTAACATCCGCGATGGTGCCCTGCGAGGGAGGAATTCCGCCCACGCCACTGATCATGAAATAACTATGAGAGAAATCAAACTGGCTATTTAAAACTATCGCGAGCATTGAGGATGAAGACGCCACTTTGCCCATGCCTAACACCGACCCACACACGCCATTTTTATTACAAAATACCGGCGTCAACGCCCCCGGGATCGTGATTGGTTGGGCCTCGGCAAAATAACGCTCATACCAATGTTGAAATTCTCCCGCTTTATCCCCTTGATTTGCACCGATTTCAAACATGCCGGCTATAAACACTTTTACAGCAATCGGCTTTTTCTCTGCCCCAATCACTGACACACTTACTAATAGGCACAAGGCACAGACTAAATACTTCAACGAATTACTCCCGAATGAACGAATAACAAATGAATAGGCCATTAATGAAAAATCACTAATGCATAAATAACAAAGGCAAAATAAAATACTGGCTGCGACATAGCAATAACCACACCTGATATATAAAAAAATAAGCGCTTATAAATCAACATGTTAAACAGAAGTGTATAGTTTAAACCACCGACAGCTGCACCAATAAAGAGCAAGCATGCAGTCACAGTAGTGCAAAATTCGTTGTTATCACACCCATCCTTGGTTACCGTACTTATCATCTAAAGTAACAGGCGAACTGATGCTACAAACAAACGATACTGGCCTTGTTGTTATCGATATACAAGGCAACTTAGCCCATCAGGTGTTTCAAAGCGAAACACTGCTTCATAATACACTTACGCTCATCAACGCTGCCCAAATATTAGCTATCCCCATTATATGCCTAGAGCAAGCCCCACTTAAATTAGGTCCGACAGTTCCACTGTTAGCCGAAGAGCTTACGCATCATCCCCTTATCACTAAGCACACCTTTAACGCATGTGATACACAGACGTTTGTAGACACACTACACGATAGCCAAAAGGACAACTGGCTTGTCTGTGGCATAGAAGCACATGTATGTGTTTATCAGACGGTGCTTGGCATGCTGGACTTAGGCTATCACGTAGAAGTGGTCAGCGACGCTGTCTCATCAAGAGCCCAAGAGAATAAAGCGTTAGCGATAGAGAAATTAAGCGCACGCGGAGCAAGCATCACGAGCGTAGAAATGGCTTTATTTGAGCTAATAAAAGACTGCCGTTCACCTGTCTTTAAGACTATTCTACCCTTGATAAGATAATTCACGCTCATCCTTTGCATTCGTTTTCCGCGCTAATAGCCACATCAGCTCATTTTTATACATCCCAACTAACGTGAGTGAACCTGGTGTTGAATTTGTTCAATCACGGCTTGCAAGCCATTGCCTCTTGATTGACTCACATGCTTACCTAGCCCCAGCGCGTGTAAATAATCATGCAGACTAAATTGCTTTATTTGACGCACCGTTAGACGCGCTAATGGCTCAAAAATGATGGCCAATAACCCGCGTACGATTTTACTTGGCGAATGAGCAGCTAAAATAAGGTGATCATCGCGTACAACGCATTTCAGCCACACTTGGCTCTCACAGCCCATCACTTCGTATTGCCCAGTGTGATCCTCAGGAAGCAATTTATGCAATTGTTTACCGGCGAGCATGATTTGCCGGTAGGTTTCATCCCAGCCCTTGGCCTGTCGTATGCTCAGCGCCAGTGGCATAGTGTCAAAATCAAACGCCTTGTCATTCCATGCTTCATTTTGCGGTGCAGTGTTTTTCACCACTGCTACTGACGTTAAATCTTGGCTGGCGTTTATAGAATCAGGGCGCAGCGAGCTTACAATATCTTGTAGCACGTCAATGAAATGATGTATTTCTGGCAAGGTATTGTAGCCACTCAAGGAAACCCGCACCGTGCCATCAATTGAGAGCGCCTGCATCAATGGCATAGCACAATGATGACCTACCCTAACCGCGATATTATGCTCGTTAAGCAATAGCCCAAGATCCTGGTTGTTGATCCCATCGACAGTGAATGATTGCACGCAAACGCTGTTTTCAAGGTCCCCCCATAAACGTATACCTGAAATGCTTCGCAAGCCGTTAACTAACGCGGTATACAGGGCTTGCTCTTGTTCATGGATTACCAATTGATGCGTCTTTAAAAAAGACACGGCCGCCCCTAAACCCAACACGCCAGCAATATTAGGTGTGCCGGCCTCAAATTTGAACGGTAATCCTTGAAAGGTTGTACCTGAAAAACTCACCTTTTCAATCATTTCGCCACCGGTTTGGTACGGCGGTAAACCATCGAGTAATACTTGGCGGCCATACAAAACGCCAATTCCCGTTGGGCCAAACATCTTATGCCCACTGAAAACATAAAAATCACAATCAAGCGCCTGCACGTCTATGGGTAAATGAGCAATAGCCTGGGCACCATCAATTAGCGTTAATGCCCCATGCTTTTTGGCGTGAGCGATAATGTGCGAAATTGGGTTTATATTTCCCAGCGCATTAGAGACATGACTAACCGCTACCAAAGCAGTTTTATTGGTGATTAAACTTTTAATGTTTGCTAACTGCAACACACCATCTTTATTCACTGGGATCACTTTTATGTGCAGTCCCAGTTCATTAGCGATTTGCTGCCAAGGTACAATGTTCGCGTGGTGCTCCAGCGCTGACAACACAATTTCATCACCAGATTCCACGTGCCCCTTGGCCAATACGTTAGCCAATAAGTTAATGCTTTCTGTTGTGCCCTTGGTCCAAATGATTTCTTTTTCACTGCTGGCATTGATCAATGCAGCGACATCTTTACGCACTTGCTCAAAGGCGTTTGTGGTGTCAGCAGATACTCGGTGGCTAGCACGGTGTACATTCGCATTTTGCTGGGAGTAAAAGCGAGTTATGGTATCAATAACTGGCTGCGGCTTTTGTGTGGTGGCACCATTATCGAAATATAGCCAAGGCGATCCGTCATTTTGTTGGTGAAAAATGGGAAATTGCTGACGTAAAAACAACTCAGACATAACACGCTCAAACATAATCAATAAAGGCTGCGAATTGTTGTTAATATCAGCGGCTTTATCAAGTCAATTTGGCTATTTACACCCACTAATAAAAAATAACTGCGCGCTTTTCTAAAAGTAGAAATCAAATGGCTATTGATTAAGCGATTTTAACAATTCAACTAAGCGGATAATTTTAATATTGGATAACTGGCGATAATCAAAGTATGGGCAAACCACTGTGCGGGCACTCTGATCAATAGCAAACTCTTCACCGTGCCATGTTAAGTTCAAACCTGCACTCTGAACTAAAGATTTTGCATAAGTACGGCCCATTATAATGTGATACGCATTATGAATTGTGCCCGTTATGGCATCATCAGCGCAGCCATTGCCGTAATTAGGCAAGTCTTGCTGTGGTAAGGGCGGGCTAAAAAGCAAAGCGGTCTGACTGTCTTTTTGCAGCAAGACTGTATCCCTATAGACTTGCCAGCTTGCACAGCCCGCACCGGGCAAACATGTATCTAATACGGGATCCGCACTTCGCCAAGCAAACACTAATTTCGCATAAACATTAAAGACTTTACGCCAGCCATTACCACACTGTCGATTGAGCGCTTCAATGTCCCCCGTGCAAAAGGGGCGCATTGTATTTAGTAGAGATAAATCTTGGTAGTTTGGCCGATTGGCGATATAGACGTTGATGCGGGCGTGGTTACCTCCTAGGCCCGCATCATCACTAGCCTCAGCATAATGAGAAGACGTCACTAGGATTCTGTTTGCAGTTCCTCATTAATACATTCAAGCATTTCTTGGGCTTCAAGCATGATCCCTTCTTCATCTTCACTCAATGGGAACACCAACACCAAGGTACCATTTTGTTGCATACCGGGTAACCACACCTGATGCCACTGGGCAAAGTCAATTTGCTTCGGCTCACAATCTGGGAAGTCATTTTTAACCCAAGCTTGCGCAAATTCAGCGTAAGGCCATACGGGTATACAAGCATCATCTTCAGCTTTAAGCATTAACCAGCCATTGTCGCCGAATAATCCCCACAAATGCTGACGCTCAATCATACGAGTAATAGCGTAATCAAAACGCTCTTCTGGTAATAACTTGCTAAGGGCAATAAATTCTTCCGCTGAAATTTCCGTCATGTTGAGTTCCTGAATTTTGAATGAAAGTAATGAGTTACTACGCACCTGTGCGCGCTATTTTAGTGTGGCGCACGTAGCAGACTTGCGCAAATTTTAAGCCTAAAACTTGATTTTTCCTTAGTTTTGACCTGTTGTTTAACAACACAAGGAAGAGGTGCAAGTCAATGTCGGAAAAATCGGTGGCGCAGAATACCCCATCCCCGTCTAAAACGCCAAAAAGACGCCTATTTTTGTTGTTTATTATTCTGCTTTGTGCGGCGGGGTTATATACCTATTTGTACTACAGCAATATCGAAGAAGGCTCAAGTAACAACAATCTGTACCGGATCCTGTACGAAGCATCCAATACGCTAAACGAAAATCTAGATAAAATTAAACGCGCTCATGATTATAGCGAAAGTGAAACCTCGATACGCTCCCTTATGCCGAGCTATCAACGCACATCCGACAACTTAACCAGAGAAACGGCAACAACGCTGCTTTACCAATTATCGGCGCAGCAAATTCACATTAAAGATGTTAGTGAAACAGCCACTGCAAGTACACTAGAAGCGAAAGCCCTCGAAGAAGCCTCACCTTCAAGCAACAGTGAGTTTGATGCGAGCGACGCCTCCCCAGCGACTAAAATAGAATCAGGGATACAAGCTCAAGGGAAAATTACAGACTCAAACGCCTTGGGCGATAGCGTAAACGTGAGTGACAACGCCATATCTGCAACTGGCACAGATAGCGAACAACTTCCAGAAACGGCACCAAAACTACAAAAAAAGTTTAGCGCAACATTAGATGTAGAGGACATTCTGCCGACCCCGCAAGCAGGTTTTAGCCAATATCTATTTGCCAGTAAAGAAGGAGAAGTACTCGCCTCGGTGGGTCATGAAAAAACCATATCCATTGTTGATTTAACCAGCATTAACCGTGCCTTTTTACGCCAAGAATCGCGCTCTTTGTTGTCCATGGCTGAAGAGGCTGATATTAAAGGCAAAGTCCCTTTGCCAAGTTACAGTAGCCATATCGATATCACTCTGTCTTATGGAAAATATCGCGTATTTGCTTTCCCTTTCGCACTAGACATTCCTTTGCAGTATGAGCACGAGGGTGAAACCAACACCTTAAATCATCTGTATCTCATTGGGCTAATGCCCAGAGCCAAACTAATCCAACAAAGCACAACCAGTTGGAATGCGTCATTATTGGTCGTCAGCATTGTGAGTCTGCTATTTATGTTGGCCCTCGTGCGTTTGTTTCTGTTGCCGGTTACCCATTCGATCACCCCTGCCACTCGTAATCTCACCCACCTCATCAGTTACGCTTTCTTTATCGTGGTTTTGTCTTTGCTTTTGGCTTATTTACAAAAGTACGTTGTACGCTACGACAAAGACCTGCGGGCCATGGATTATGGCTCAACAATCGCCCAAGAAATGGAGCACGACGTCTACGAAGTATTTAACAAACTCGCCCAATACCGTACTTTTTACCAAATCCTGCAAAAAAGCACGGATACACACAAAAATGACGGCCAAACGCGAGCACGTGATAAGCGACAAACTCAGCTCGACTTATTAGACAATTTTCATCAGGGGTTACTGAGTATCACAGATAACCCGTGCCTCAACGTTGAACATCACAAACTTGCGCCAGATGGGCTTAAACGTGCTCAAGCCGAGCATGGTGCAAGCAATAAAGCGCCGCCCAATTTCAGCAATTTACCCAACGCTGCCGTCAACGCAAAAAATCAATTCTTTATTCGTTACGCCTGCGAAGGTACACAGCTTACAATTGAAAGCGATCTCCACAAGGCTAACTTGTTCGACTATCTAAACGATGATGACACCTTGCCAGACGACGCGCAGATCATCGACTTTTTCGCACAAAATTTAGCTCTGGAACACTTTCCCGATGAAAGTCTAGACACATACGTTGCCTCATCACCGCAAGCAAATCCCCCGCTAAAAATACTCAATATTTTTCTGCTCAACAAAGATGGCTTTATTTTGACACCGTCCTTTTACTTTGTTGAAAACAATGTATTACCTGCAGGATTTGAGTTATCTAACCGAGACTATTTCAAAAAAATTCGCGATCAAAAAGGCTGGCGATTACCCCCTAAAAATGACGATACTCTTCAATCTAATGGATACAACCAAGTCTTCATTCAGCGCCTGCTCAACGTCAATAATGCGACCCGTGGCACCACCATCTCGATGCCGCTGCACGATGGCAGCAATACAGGCATTCACAGTCACGCCAGTGGGTATAACGTCCAAAGCGAGCCCAGCAATAAACGCTATGCCGATGTGATTGCCGCCGATGTATTACTACCCAGTATTAGCCTAGCCAAACCCGCCCCAATGGACATGACGTTCATGGTGGTCGACAGAGATAACGGTGACGTATTATTTCACAGTGACGCTAGCCGCTCCTTAGTGGAAAACCTTTATTATTCAGGTAATCACAGCCCTGTACTCAGCCAACGGATCCGCGCAGCACTGGACAATACGGATGCTGAAAATTCAACGGTTAACCAAGTAATCGACGGGTTTTATCATGGCCAAGCAGGCCGCTTTTTTGTACGACCCAGTGTGATTGATCAGTGGGCGGTGGTGGTGTTTTACCCCAACGACAGCCTAGATGCGCTGATGACAAGTCAGTTTATGTTTCTGTGCATTAGTTTTGCCGTATTTGTGACGTTCTTAACATGCACGAGTTGGTTGCTTGGCCGACTATTCGATACCGATAGACTCAAGCAAGTAGTGAATTTACCCGCCACCTTTGATACCAAAGAAATGCTGCATATAAGCTCCACGCTCATTGGCATCATGTACTGCCTTTTCACGTTTACCCACCTCGCTATTTATCCGCAAGAGAGTGCTGGATATTGGGTGACATTTATCGCCATTGGTACCCTACTGGTCATATTTTATTTTGGTTACCGTGGGTACAAGTTACTTTTTGAATCCGCAGGAGAAAGTTTCTCTATTCATGGTAAGGGAACAAAAGGTGCTGTCTTTTTAGCGTTAGGGTTAGGCGCTCTTGCTCTAGTACAAGCACTATACCTTAAGTCCGTCATGACGATCCCGTTGAAAAATTTAGCGCATTATTATCAATATCAAGATTGCAACAAGCTGAATCGAGAGCGAGCAGAAATTGCCGCTTTAGGTCTCACGCGTTTTCCAAATTCTATTACCAAGCATCGTATGAAAGCCGCGGCTTTATTGAAAGGTAGCGGCGAGACCAGCAAGCCAATGACGCGGCAAACAAACATGCGCAGTTTAAAGAAACAGTGTGAACACTACTCCACTGCTGTAACCCCAAACGACTTCCCTAATGCGCTGGATTTGATGAGCGCGACTCAAGATTGGCCTTGGTTAGACTCCTTTATTGCTTTTTCGCACACACCTGAGATGAACGAACCTCACGAGCAGATTGATGAAGGAAAATCCAACGAAACGCAATATACCGAAGGCTACGTTGCTACAACAGGTGGCGCAACCATTAAAAGCGCTTATGATCGTTTAGCGAATTACGATCTCACTATGCCCGTTTGGGCAATGATATTAGGGGTCATTGCGATTACGCTGATGCTGATCGCTTGGCTTCACTTTAATCGAGTGACGTTGTGGCAAAGATTGTATTACTCGTCGTTTTTTTTACGGCACATCCGTGGCCTAAATTTACCCATGCGCAATGAGGACTGTGAGCAAATTTCACCGCATTTAACGCTCAAGGTAGACTCAGCCAAGCCTAACGGTATTGATCTAACCACGTTGCTTCACTTAACACCGCTAACAGAAGAAGGCGCAGTGTCTAAGCCACATATAATACTTCAAGAAACACAACAGAAGACGGAACAAAAAAACCAAGGCAAAGAGACAACAGGGGCACAGTCATTGGCCTGCTTTGCTTTATTACTGCAAAACAGTCCATGTTTGCAACATTTTAAGCAAGAAAAAGTCGATTTACCCAATGTGAAAATGGTGCTGCACATCGGCCCTGAAATGACGGGGTTCGCTATCGAAATGTGGGATATTGAGGTGTGTTTAGAAGTCCCCAAACTCAGGAATGAGCTACTGGGTTTACTCATGGAGCTTAAATCACTGGTGCTGCTCGGTAAAATTGAAAGCTTAACCCTGTACGCTGGTTTCTATAGTTTGCAACGAGTCAAAATGAAAGATCCCCTAGGTCAGGTAAACGATACAGCCAAATTAGCCCACGCCGATTATTTATCTTGGGCTGACTGTTTGCTGGATTTCAATGTCATTTTACCGGCGAAAATCACTCAGCAAATCGACCAAGACGTACTACACGACGAAATAGACATGTTCAGGGATTTAGCCTGCTTGTTCGCTATAACAGAGCCCCGTGCTGTGCCCACTGATGAACTGGTGCTTCCTCTTAAAGGGCCCAGTTTTAGCTCGTTTTCCAGAGCACTTAATTGGTTCGCTAAAGAGAACCTGCATCGGGTATACGACAACGTAAAACAACCGCCTAGCAAGCTCTACAGTACCCGATACTGGGCCACCATTAATTACATATTGTTAAAAGCAGGGGCATTGTATCGCTACAAGTGGGAGTTATGCTCCAACGCTGAAAAACTCGCTTTATACAATCTTGCAAAAGGGCAATATATCAACCCTAAAAATAGCGAAATGATAGAGCACCTCGCGTTAGCGGGCTTAATAAAAGTTGAACGCCGACATGTGGCTATTATCAATCAAAGCTTTGCGCATTTTGTGTTACATGCCGAAAGTCCAGAGTCCATGAGTCAGTTAGTGAATGACGGAGAAGCAGGCACATGGAAAAGCTATCGAGTACCGCTAGGCTTGCTGTTGGTCTTAGTCATAGGTGCTGTCGCTCTTACCTCTGGTCAGTCGCTGTACATCATCGCCGCTTCATTAGCGGGGGTGATTGGTACCATTGCCAGTTTAACCACCAGCGCCAATATGCTGCGGGGGCACTTACGGGAGTAAACGCTTAGCTAGCCCACTCCCTCGCTGACAACGCCTTGCCACACTGATCGACAAGGCCTGCTCGTCACTATACAAGTTAAACGATTTCTTCGCCCGCGTGAGGCCTGTGTACAGCAGCTCTCGGCTGAGCAATCTCGCTTGAGAGCGCGTTTCAATGCGTGGCAAGCACAAATAAACATGATCAAACTCAGACCCTTGGCTTTTGTGTATCGTCATGGCGTAAACCGTATCATGGGGAGGTAACCGACTGGGCAACACCCCACGCAAGGTGTTTTGCTCAGTAACGAACCACACTTTCATCAGACCTTCGTTTTCCTCGTCAGGCATGGCAATACCAATATCACCATTAAACAAGCCTAAACTATGGTCGTTTTGCTTAAGCATAACGGGCCGGCCAATATAGAAATCTCGACCTAGTTCAATGGCTCCGTGTTTATTCAGCTCAGACTCAATCAAGACATTCATTTGTTTTACGCCCCAACTCGCCTCTTTTTGCGCGCACAAGACTTGTTGTTGCTGTAATAACGCAAAGACCTCAATACCCTGCGTGCTAAGGGTTCCTTGGGCGCAGACCTGCCTTACGCGCTCGAAATATCGTTGGTAATCCGGCAGCAGTCTATTCACCAAGGCTTTTGGATCATCACTGGTTTGCCATACTACATCTTGGTAAACATCATCTGAAAATAATGCTTTGGCATTCGCCAATCTCCCCATGTTAATAGCCCGCGCTAAGCGGCCAATACCACTTTTTTCACTGAAACGATAACTCTTGTGCAGCAAGGCAAGGCTATTGCTAATCGGCGCCTTATTTAGGGTATTGATGTTTAACTCAATCTGGCACAGGTCTTTTACCACACCAAGTGCTTGATCACTGTATGGCGGGGATTGATTGTAGACAGTAGGCGAAAAATTCAATGCCGCAGAGCAGATATCAGACAGCACACTGCCCGCCTCCACCGAAGCGAGTTGGTCTTTATCACCTAATAAAACAATCTTTGCATGCCTAGGCAAAGCCGCAAATAGCTTACTCATTAAGGGTAAATCAACCATGGACGCTTCATCCACTATCAGCACATCGACGTGCAAGGGGTGTTGCTGGTTAAAGCGAAAATAAGGGCTATTCGGGATACTGCCCAATAACCTATGAATAGTGCTGCACTGACTAGGTAAATCAGGCTTTAAGGCGTCCGGTAGTTTGTCCATGGCGGCACTGATAGACTGGCTCAAACGCGCAGCGGCTTTTCCTGTTGGCGCAGCCAGTTTAATTTGCAGTTTTTTGCCTTTATGTCGCGCCAAGCCCTGTAAAAGAGCCATCAACCGGATCACAGTGGTTGTTTTCCCTGTCCCTGGTCCACCGGTGATCACACTCACGCTTTGGCTCGCCGCAAGACACACCGCCACTTTTTGCCAATCTATTTCAGGCTCTCGTTGGGCGTGGCCATGACCACTTTGACGGTTTACATCATTAAGGTCTCTTTCATCACCTACATCATCGGGTGCTGAAACAAACAATTGCCCTAGCAATGCTCTGCCCTGTTCAATATCTAAGGTACTCGTGCGCCCTGTCATGCTGTTTATTTTTTCTGCCAGTTGCACTTCGTACTGCCAATAACGCTGCATGTAAAGTTCATGCCCCTGTAAAATCAAAGGCTTACTTTGAGACTGATGCTCCTGCGCCTGATGAGTGTGTAACTGCTGGGCCGATAACTGCTGGGCCGGTAACTGCTGGGCCGAAGAATAACGATCATGCGATGAAGTATTGTTACCTGTATCAGAACGGGTATCTGAACCGGCCACAGCATCAGATGCTTGATTAGAGCGCTGCTCTTCAACTACCGAAACGCAGCTAGATGCCTCTAAAACAGACATAAGCACAGGCGCAGAATCGAAACGATAAAAGGGTAAAAATGGCTGATAAAATCCATCGAGATTGAGGCAGCTATCTTGCTCGCCCAATCGGCTGCTGAGATAAGCAGCGAGTAAACCCAGCACGTGAATGCCAGCAGTGTTTACCGCCGATTTATCACGCTCGTGAAGCATAATAAATTCAGCAAACGCCACGTCTAATGGGCGAATACGACCTACACTCAACAAGCTTTGTAGAATACTGGCAGTCGTGGGCGGCTCCGGTGATGCCTGAACTTGTGTTTGCTGACCCTGTGGGCTTGATACATCATTTTTTATCATCAATTTGCTTACCATAAGTCTAACTGTCCTTGCGCAGCGGGCGCATCATCGCCGCTATCCTTGCTGTTTTTAGCTGCCGTTGACGATGCAAGTTGAGGCTCACTGTTAACCTGATATTCGCCATTAAACAGTGCATCTAAATCTTCTATCAAGGCTTGCGCTGGCATCAAATAAAATACTCCATTTCCAGGCTTTTCACTGTGCATTCCACGCAAGAAGGTGTAATAGGCACCGCCTATGTCATCAGCGTAGGCATAATCCGATTTTTTACTTTTAAGCCAACGATGCAGCGCCAAGGTATAGAGAATGGCTTGCAAATAGTAATCATGCTCTTCCATGGCATTGGCCATGGCTTCACCGTGATAATCAGCAAATTCTGCACCCAAATAGTTCGATTTGTAATCCAGCACGTAAAATTTGCCTTGGTACTGCAGCGTTAAATCAATAAAGCCTTTTAACATGCCGTTGAGTTGCTCAAATTGATAATGATGTTGACGCTGTGGAATATGCTGATTAAGGATGTGATTAAACGTCTGCGCTTTTACCTCTAAAAGCGGCAGGTAAAATTCCATTTCAACCAGCACTTGGTTTTTAGCAAGCGCTGATAAACTCAGATGTTCTTCGCTTTGCTGGATACTTGAGGACACGGCGGTCAACTTGGTCTGCAGCACATCGCGCAGCCACTTATCAACCACAGCAAACCACTTTTGTTCAATGCCATACCAAGTGCCTTTTTCGATGATCACGTCCATTAAATTAATCGGGTTGGTGAAATCGATAGACTCAAGCACGCCGTGCAAAAATGAACCCGCTTGGGCGCCCTTCACAAACGTAAACTGATCCAGCACCTCTTGCTCTGCGCCTTCTTCATCAATATCGTTAATACCATGTATATCATCGAGAACACGATTAGGCTCATTTGCTTGTGGCAAGGCAGTCTCATCGTCTGACAGCATCTGCTCGCTGTCGTTATGTGCTTCAACGCCTGGGTTGTCTTGTGTTGCTTCAGCCGCCATTTGCGGCGCAATATATTCACCAGCCTCTGGTTCAGTTTTAGACTGTGTATTGGCGCTAGCGTAGGCACTGATTACATCCAACTTATCTGCGCCCTCATCTTGACCTGGGGCAACGAATTCATGATGCTGCTGGCTACTGATGGCTGAATAACTGGTTAAACGCCAGCGCCGAGTAACAGGCTTAGGCAATACCGCAGCGCGCAGCATGGCGTTACTGTTAGTTTGCAGACTTTCTTTGCTATCTTGCGACAGTAAGAACTGTTTAAACTCAGTCGCTTTTCGCTCGGCGTCTTGCGCGGTAAACCCGAGGTAGTCCACATCAATCGTCTGGCTTAAATCGTCTAATCGCTGAGTAATCACAGCATCACTCACCTGTGTGCCTTGATTAAACAGTACTCGGCCCAGCGCAGTTTGCATCAACTGTGACTCTTTCTTACGCTGTGGATGACTGTTATTCCACAAGCCGATAAAGCAATAATGTACCGCGCGGGTCAGCGCTACATACAACAAACGTATGTCTTCAGCGAGACGTTCGTGATCGGCCAAAGCAAGGTTCTCGTCTGCGCCTAAAAAGTCGATCACTAAACCGTCTTTTTCATTGTGATAAATCGCTTCTTTCATCTCTCGGCAGCGGCTGGCAAAAGGTATAAATACCAAGGGATATTC
The DNA here is from genome assembly GCF_056173245.1 of Paraglaciecola sp. QJM3NY_14. NCBI lineage: Bacteria > Pseudomonadati > Pseudomonadota > Gammaproteobacteria > Alteromonadales > Alteromonadaceae > Paraglaciecola > Paraglaciecola sp. QJM3NY_14. The sequence continues at coordinate 2,063,552 of NZ_CM149664.1, read as the reverse complement.
CAATCCTTTGCTGGTATGTTGGGTGATGATTTGCACCAAATTCTGTTCAGTTTCCAAGCGAATTTGTTGGCCTTCGTTATCATTATCTGGCTCGGCCAAATGCGCTTGAAACCAATGTAAAATCTGACTTTCACCTGACATCAGCTGGCTTTGTACTTGTAATAGCTCCACTAAGTGACGCAGATCGGTCAAGCGGCGCTGGCCATCATGATATTGGCCGACAAGGCGCTCAGCGATTTTAAAATGGCGCATTAAAATATTCAGCGCCATCATTAAACCTTGCCGCTGCCATAACTGATGCCAATAAGCGAATTGTTCTACCAACTTTTGCCACTGCCATTCATCGCTGAATAGCGCATCTAAGCTGGTGGCGTCGTAGCAAAATAACTCACTGGCGATTGCGCCCCGTAAATAACGGTCATTACTGGGATTTGCCAACGCTTGAATAATCGCAAATAAATCCACTGCGGTTTGACTCGCAAACACACTTTTACGCGCTAAAAACATACTATCGACACCCAGCGCAGCAAGGGCCTGTTTGATGGTGTCCGCTTCGTTTCTGTCTCGTACTAAAACGCAGCAATCCCCTGGTCTCACTGGGCGCTGCCTAATTTTGGCTTCACCTGAGGCGCCTTGGTGAATAAACTGAGCAATACTCAACGCACACTGTTGAGCAAGAGCACTTTGTGCCTCCCCCCAACCAATCGGGAGTCCATCATCACTGGTCAAGTGATGAAAGGTTAAGCTGTTATGAGCTTGACCATTAACCTGTAAACCGCTTTGTTGCTCAACGCTTGCCACCGCTTGAAACGGAATGCTGTCTTTAAATAAGAAACCCGCTTCGCTTTGGGTAAAGAGTGTATTAACCGCCTCCACTAAGCTCGGCTGGGAACGCCAATTGGTGCCCAGCGTAAATTGTCGCGAGGTATCCACCAACTCTTTCGCTGCAATGTAGGTATGAATATCAGCCCCGCGAAAGGCGTAAATCGCTTGTTTAGGATCGCCAATCGCCACCCAACATGGCGTAACATCGCCAAACTGCTGGGTGTAAATAATGCGGAAAATATCAAACTGCACTGGGTCAGTATCTTGAAACTCATCAATCAATGCTGCTGGGTAACTAAGTTGTATCGCTTGAGCCAGTGACTGGTGAGCGGTGTCGAGCTTATCACGGTGACTTAGCTCGCTGTCTGGCTCGATAACCTGCCCACTGTTCGACTCGACTTGGGCTAACAAAGCGCGATGCAAGCTACTCAGTAAGTCATCTGGCGAGAGCAACTGTAGGCATTGCTTATTGGAGGCTAAGTTAGTACTGATATGCTTAAGTGCATCTAAACTGTACGCTAACAAGAGCTGGTCGTGGCACTGCTTTTGTAAATGAGCAAGTGTTTCAAAACGGGAAAAGTCTAAGTGCGCTAAGCTCTTAGACATTTTCTTCATCGCGCTGAGTACTTTTGCTGGGCTAAAGGTGGTCCATAAATCTTTATCAAAATCAGCACGACTGTCATCGCTTAAGCAAAAAGCCTGCATTTTGGCAATAAAATCCGCTTTGCCAAGCTTGGTATTCGCTTTGAGGTCAGCATCGATAATTTGCTGAGCAACCTCGTTCTCTCGCCACCAGCGCTTGGTGTCTTGCAGCGCTATAATGTATTTATCAACGCTTTCGTGACTCGTCTTAACATCCACTGTTTGCAAAGGAGTCACATGGCGATACAGCAACGAACGCAAGGCCGATTGCAACGCCTGGGGGCTGTGCCATATATCCAGCAACTCGTTCAGTACCTGACTCGGTAGATGCACAATATGCCCGCGCCAGTAATCTTCAACCGCCAGTTTTAACCACTGTGACTCATCCAATACGAGACTCTGCTCATACATTGCGCCGCTTTCAAACGCATGCAAACTCAGCATACGCTGACAGAAGCCGTGTATGGTAAATACAGCCGCATCATCCATTTGCTTAATGGCCAATAACAGTCGATGACAGTCGAGCTCAATATTGTCACTTCGCTCAATGAGATATTGAGTGAAGTCATCACTGCTGACCCCAGCATAAAAATCTAAATAAGCACGTTGTAATCGCTGGCGAATGCGCTGTTTTAGTTCCGCCGTCGCGGCGTTAGTAAAGGTCACGACTAGAATTTTATCGACGCTTAAGGGTGTGCACTCGTCCCCTAGCAACAAGCGCAAATACAAGTTTACTATGGTATAGGTTTTACCGGTACCGGCACTGGCCTCAATCAATGATGCCCCAGTGAGCGGAAAGGTTTTGGTGTTTAACGGGATCATGAGGCCTCTCCCAATGCGTCAAACAGCGGGTCAAATAAAGCATGGCTGACTTCACTGAATGCACAGAAGTGCTGGTTTAGATCTGGGCAAACCCGGCGAATATGCGGCTCCTCCCCTTCTCCTTTGGCGAAATAGCTGCCATAAAAAGCGTTTTTCGCCTTCATCAGTGCTTTTGCTTCATCACCGACACTAAGCCATTCGTAAGCGGTTTTAGGATAAAAGTGTAAAACCTGCAGCTGACCTAATCGCCAATAACGTATGAATATCGCCAGTTGGGTTTTCGCTTCATCTTTATCGACAGCACCAATGCTAAAGGGCTCTTTATCCTCCACGCCAATGTAATAGGCGCGTTGGTGTTTCGCCACACTGCCGTTAGCACACAGGGCTAACCAGGTTAGCCATAGTTGCAATACGTTATTGCCTTTGACTTTGCCCGGTCGCCATAGCACCAAATTGCCACCGTATAGATTGTCTACCCAGCCGGTTATCTGAATACGTTGAGTACTTGTGGCTGACACCGAATTTTGTGTTGATGAGTTCGTGTTGGCATTTAGTTCACTTGCCGGGACGGGTGAAATATCCAACAAGTAGCTCAACTCAAAGTTAACTTCTGCTCGCGTGGGCGGCACCTCATCCAGCGGCCCGCCAATCAATGCCACCAACGCATCAATTAACGCTCGGGATTGTTTACGAATGGGCTGCAAACTTATGTCGGCAATATTTCCTGTGGGCAATTTACCCTCTGCCCGTAAACGCGTTGTCCAATCCTCTTGCTGCGTGGTGACAAAACGCTCGTTCAACACATAGCGCGACAACGCATCAAGCTCAAACGGCTCATCGTCACTTTGAACGTCATAAACACGGGTCAAACGGGTTTGCCAGCGCTGGCTGAAAAACGCCTTCGCGGGATTGCTAAAGAATATCAACAATTCGTCTAACTCGACCTCTGTCACTTGAGCAAGCTCAGGCAAGGAAAATAACGGCGCAGGACAAAAATCCACTTCTTTATCACTGTGCACACTGCCATCTGTCAGCTGCTGCGCTAATGCCAGCCAAGGAGTTTGAAAACTAGCCATCGCGCTTGGCAACGGTTCCTCTTCGTGGGCATCGCGTTTAGTCGCAAAATACACAGGATTAAATGGCTGCAATGCATGCTCATGATAAATATGCTTTGCTAAATTATCGGCGCATGTTTTGGTTTCTAAGCTCTCATCACCTGCCAAGCAGAAGGTTTGTTGTGTGTACTCAAGTAACTCGCTAAGCAAAATTGATGGGCTACGCGACGAGTTATCTTTAGCGCTAAAGCCCTGAAAACTTAAATACAGTCGCTTACGCGCAGATAAAATGGCCTCTAAAAACAGGTATCTGTCATCTAGCCTGCGAGAGCGGTCTCCCCTACGCCCTTTGCCGATGCGCATTAAATCGAAACCAACCGGCACCACTTGCCTTGGGTAATCACCATCGTTTAAACCAAGCAAGCACACCACTTTAAACGGCACACTGCGCATGGGCATTAAGGTACAAAAATTCACATAACCGGCTAAAAAGCGCTGGCCTACGCCTTTGCTGGATAAACTTTGCTCTAGCTCAGCGAGGAAAACATCATGCACAATTTCACCACTGAATTGATGCTCGTGTACTGTCATTTGCTCCAGTGATTGGCGCAGTTGTAGCACATACGTTTGGTCATCATCGTCAGGCAAATACAGCTGTTCAATGAGTGACAGAGCACCTTTGATTTTCGCATTCAAACTGGCCGCACTTTGGCAAAAGGCTAACGCGTTGCCAAGCTCGCGACTGAACAAATAAAACTTACCTAAAGCCACAACGTGCTGGCCTTCGATGTGTTCATAAGGTGCAATTGGCTCATGAGCATCATCAAACATGCTTTCACCGCCCATGGCATAGCCGGCCAACAAACGTTGTAAACCAAACAACCAGGTATTTTGTGGCTCATTGGGCAATGCCCAGCGTGTTTTATCTTGGCCATCCCAGCCCCAACGCACACCTGCATCAGCTAGCCATACACTTAATAAGTCAAATTCCTCTGGGGTAATATCAAATTTTCGCTGTACTGCTGGCACTTCACACAAGGCCAGTACATCGGATAAACCGATCCGGCTTTGATGTAGCGACATCAGTTGAATAAAGCTATTGAGTAGAGGCGACTCTTGCTGGGCGTTGCGATCGGAAATAGCATAAGGAATATGCAGCGCTTTGTCTGTGCCGCCAAATACACCATCAATGATCGGTGCATAGCTTGCCACGTCCGGCATCATTACAATCACATCCCCCGGGTGTAGCTCAGGGTGATCAGCAAAAAGGTGCAATAGCTGGTCATGTAAGACTTCGAGCTCACGTACTGCTGAATGGCACGCATGTACTTGCAAGGTCATGTCGTCTTCAGCCAGAGGTATCTTAGGGTATTCTTCACCGTTTGTTAGCAGCTCTTGTGCGGGTAGTGGCTCTATCGCCCCGCGATGAGTTAACGCCAATACTTCGTGCTGCATATGTTCAAGCAAGCTTTCGGGCTCTTGCTCGATAAACGCATCATGCAATTCAACCTCTAAGCCCAAGATCATGTCTTGGTAGTCTCGCCCTTGCTTGCCCCAAGAGGCGAGCAACGGGTTGCCAACCAATAGGTAATCATCCATACCGCTTAAGCCACTTTGGGCATCTTCACTTGCTTGGGCGAGTAAGCTTTGCAATTTGGCTTGCAGTACTTGTTTGTTGTCTACTATATCGCCCCAGTAATGGGCGCTGGGGTTAAACCAAAAGATGATCACGTCGCGACTTTTCGCTAACGCGGAGAAGATTTCAAGTTGTTGCACAGGCATCGCTGACAGGCCAAACACAAACAAAGGTTTCAGCTCATCTTTGCTGCTTTTAGTGTCCTCAAGCTCGGCCATTAAGCGTGTATGCAAATTCGCCCTATGATAAGGAGACTCATCCAGTTCTTTGGCATATTCAACTAAAGCTCGCCATAAAATGGGTTGCCAAGGTTGGGCGGACACGTCGGTATCGGCTACGTTATTTTCGCCTTGTTCCCAAGCCAGGATCCACTCTGGGCGATAGACCAAATATTGATCGTAAATATCGGCTATTTTTTGGCATAACTGATAAAGCTTAAGCGGCTGTTGATCATCTAAATACTGGGCAATGCTGGCAAATTCAGTTCTATCACTCATTTCAGGCAATATGCTCATGAGCTTCCACGTCATGTTGTCTTTAGTAAAGGCAGACTGCTCAGGTAAATCGTTTACGTGGCCTTTGTATAATTGCCAGATATAGCTTGAGGGTAACGGGAAATCGATATTGGCAGAAATACCCAGTGCCTGGGCAATTTCTATTTTTAACCACTGTGCCATACCGGGGCTTTGCACTAACACCACGTCGGGGGAAAAGATATCATCTAGGCTGCTTTTACTCTCGCCTAACCACCCGATGAGATAAGCGGCGAGACTTTCCATTTTATTAGACTGAACCAGATGCAACATAGCTAACTACACTCGGGAAATTGATGCCCAAGTGTAGCAAAAATACTGTTTATAAAACCACTATTGATTACTGAATTAGCATTCGTTGCACAGTGAGAAAAACGAACGAGGTCAATAGGTTGAACACGCCTTAACTGGCTATTCAAAGAACAGAAAGCCGAGACCCACTGTTCGTTCGCACCGTGCTGGCTCTTGGCGTTTTAACAACGGGTCATTTAGGAAATTATCGGCTTAGGTAATTTGATTTGCCTTCAATGCCGCAATGATGTCTGCTGGCTCTGCTCGGGTGCGGTAATCTACATCCACAAAGCGCCAAATCACTTTAGCGTCGGCATTTAATACGAATGTGGCAGGAATAGGTAGCATGCTGCCATTACCATTATTGATGCTCGCTAAGTCTAAACCGCGATCTTTACGCATATGCTGTAATATTAGCTCGGGTACTTCCCAGGCCACACCATAGGACGCAGCTACGCGGGCATCCTGATCTGATAACACCTGAAACCCTAATTCACTTATCTCACTTTTACTTAAGCTGTCGTCGGGTACTTGCGGGCTTATAGCGACTAATTCAGCGCCTAATTCGTGAATATCACCCAATATCGACTGAAGGGCTCTTAGCTGTAAATTACAATAAGGACACCAGTCGCCGCGATAAAACGTGACCACTACTGGGCCTTTCGTGCGCAAATAGGATAACGCCACGTCTTGACCTTGGGCATTTGGCAACGTGAATGCTGGCGCTTGTTGGCCGATTTCAATAGCCTCGCTGCCTTGCTCAAACTCATGAGCTTTGGCCATTAACTCATCCATTGCTTGCATAAATTCAGGTTTGGCTTGTCGTGATTTCGCGACTTGCGCCTCGGTTTGTTCTTTTAAAGTGGACATTTTTCTCCTTATCGTGCTGTCGTAACCATGCTGTCGTTCTGGGCATTGCGGTATTCGGTAAGTGACTAGCCCAATTTGATATGCGGTAATCGATATGCGATACACCTAGATTCCCGCGCCACACAGATAAATCGCTTAGGTGTATTTACCACATAAATAAAAGGCGCGAGCAATAAAAAAGCGCCATGTTCACACTGTCAGAGTGAGCATGGCGCTATTTGTTCCGCACTGGCTAACATTCAAATAAAATAATAATCCTAGCGACCTGTTTTTCCTTTCACTAATGCAGGAAAGCGCATGATCTTGAACTCTCCTTTACTGGCATTTTCACCACCGTTTAGCACAGCAGAGCGATGCAATTCATTAACTGTAAAGTAGATATAATCATCCGGTCCATAAGCAAAGCCATCGGGCCAAACGATGCGCTGATCTTTATACAAGGTGCGGCTGTTACCTGCGCTATCCGTTACTTCAATGGCACCTTGGGTCACAGAGGTGACATACACATTACCACCACCATCAATGGTAATACCGTCAGACAATGATTTATCACCGTAACGCTGTATTTTGTCTTCAAGTGCATCCATATCAAGACTTAAATCCACTAAGTCATCGGTTTTCACGCGATAGATAGACGTACCTGACATGGCACCGAAATACAGCCAATTAGAATCAACATCAATAGTGATCGGGTTGACGCCTAGTCTTGCAGGCTGGCCACCTAAGGTAATCACTCTGCCTTCTATTATCATGTCCACATCTTCGGCTTGAGTAAACTCACTGCCTTCTAGAACACGTCTGGCTTGCCCCGTTTTGATATCGACTATCACCATGGCGGCGCGGTTATCTGACGCGGTATCTGCAAGGTATATTTTGCCGTGTTTGTTGTCTATCGCCAAATCATTCAAAAAAGAGCCCGGCGTGATCATGGGCTTGGCAATATAAATAATTTTTTCAAGGGTTTCTGAGCGTGTATTCCAGCCCACTAGACGACCTGCGTGGTCATCTGATGATGTATCTAGCATCCACAACACGCCGTTTTGATCCACATTCAAACCCAGCACATCGTACAAACCGATTTGGTTCTCATCCGGTTTAGATGCCCACGCTTCGCTTGGGTAAGGTTTCACCGAACCATCATTAAATAGTTCGACAATCTTCACCGGCTGACCATAAAAACCGTGCACACTTAAGAATTTACGTCCATCTGGACCAATGGCAATATTCCCAGGAGGAGTCGTTTCATCAAGCGATGCATATGTTTCCAACTCGTGGCTGATTTCTTGTTGGGCATGGGACTCAGTGGGTGCTTGGTTTTGTGCCAAGGCAACGTGTGAATTCAGTGCTGCCACGCTTAGCAAGGTAAGCGCTGTGATAGTGGAGCGGAATTCGCGGAATGAACTAACCGTTAATGTCATATAAGTTCTCAATGAGTGTTTTTAAATTAGTGTGTTCAAATTAGTGTATTTAAATGAGTGCGTTAGCGTACATGTATTGATATGTGTAGCTTACTTTTACTCATGGCGTACCAGACCTTATTAAGGCCAAACGAATTTCATTGGATGTTATTAATGATGTTATTAATAAAAGCGTTACTTGAGGTGAATCAAAACCTTGCTGGTCGCAAAGCTAAAACCGGCAGTCCCTCTAGAAGCCCGCTAACACCAGTTTACCTACCATCGTTTGAGACTCGAGCAATTGATGCGCTTTCACTAAATTTTCAACGTTGATTTTGCCTAACTCCCTACCCAATGTGGTCATCAAAGTACCGTTATCAACCAACAGAGCAATTTGATTTAGTATGTCGTGCTGGGTTTGCATATCAGTTGTTTCAAACAACGAGCGAGTAAACATGAACTCCCAATGCAGTGATACACTTTTACGTTTTAATGCCACCACATTTAATGACGCGGGGTCATCTATCAAAGCAAACTTACCTTGCGGGGTAATGCACTGAACTATTTGTTCAAAATGCTGGTCGGTATTGGTCAAACTAACAACGTTATCGACAGTGTCAAAACCCAGCGCCGTGAGCTGTTCCGCCAACGGTTGATGATGATTTATCACATGGTCGGCACCTAATTTACGTACCCAATTTGCGCTATTTTCACGAGATGCGGTGGCAATGATGGTCACACTCGTCAGCTGTTTCGCCAACTGCAGCATGATCGATCCCACACCGCCTGCTGCGCCAATGGTCAACAAGCTTTGCTTGCTGTCTCGGTTGAGTTGCAAACGATCAAATAGCAATTCCCATGCAGTTATCGCAGTCAGCGGCAAGGCCGCAGCTTGTGCATCGGAGATTGAGGTGGGTGCTAAGCCAACAATACGTTCGTCAACAAGTTGAAATTCAGCGTTACTGCCTTGACGTGACATATCACCTGCATAAAAAACCCGGTCGCCCACATTAAAGAGTGTCACGTTCTCACCCACGGCTTTTACAATACCGACACCGTCATAACCTAATACCTTTATATCTGGCGATGGGTTAATTCTGCCGCGCAATTTTGTATCCACTGGGTTAACGGACACGGCTTTGACTTCAATTAACAAGTCTCTCGCTGATGGGACGGGCATGTCGAGGGTATATTCTTGCAACGACTCAGCAGTCGCGATTTCACTTGGGTTTTTATAACCGATGGCTTTCATCATACTCTCCAATCATTCACTCAGTTATTGGCTATATTTGCATGGCATTGTAAATCACTTTCATTGGATAAAAAGGACGTCTAGCACGAAACATTTTCAAAAAATTATTGTAAGTGCAACATAAGTCCTCTGGCATTAGTAGTAGGTAAAACCAGTAGGTAAATTTACTTCCAAAAAAAACTATAAATGTATATACATTTGCTATACATTAAAAGCTGATAAATCACGATTCGGATGACAACCCTTTGAGCATTAAAAAGGCGAAGAAGAAAAATAGTCAGTTGATTGTCCGCATTAATGATCAAGAGCGCGCTGAGTTTGTAAACTTATGTGAAGAGCTTGATACCAGTGCGGCCCGTGAAGTGCGTAGATTTATCCGTCAGTTCATCAATGAGCAAAATCGCCCTTCGATCGACACATAAAATCAAGAAGCGACTGCTTACATGACACCTTTCTCGTATATAAAAAAGGAACATTCTAATGGCTAAATCAAATACTAAAGCGCTTAAGAAAGAAATTAAAAACCGCAAAGCTAAAATTGCTAAGCAAGAAAGCAAAGTGAAGAAGTTAAAAAAACAACTTAAGAAAGCCAAGTAAACTTTCCGATAACATCAGCCGGAAGGATCTGCTCTCTCCGGCTTTTTATATTAGTTAATGAACTGAACCGATTCTCCCTCTTCGATTAAGCCAGTTTACTTTTTCCTACAGTAAGATTAATCAGAGGTTCCGAGTAATTTAGCGAATGTAAATCCCATTGCCGCGCCAAACACAAGGTGCAAAATAAGGGTCATGACAGGCGCCATTATACCCATGCTCAACCCGAATAGACCTGCACCACTCATAGGCATAGGACCTATCATCATTAATAACCATACCAAGATACCAAATGTCATTCCTTTAGCTACTTGAGAGCCTCCGGGAAGGATACCGTTAAAAACAGCAAATGCCCCGCCCCAAGCAACCGAGCCAAGCACAAAATGCATTATCCACCCAGTAGTAAGACTAATCTGTGTGCCCATTTTCTCAGCTGCCATGGTTGACATCATATGAATCGGATCTAACTCTGGCATCACGCCCATGTTCTTTTTCACCATCATCAATCCCGTTAGCACCAATGTGCCGACGAAACCTGCAATAATCCCTTTAACAAAGACTGATATATTGAACGACATGTACTTAACCTCATTATTTTGTAATGTATGTAGTGACAATAGCATTGACGACCAAGCCTTAGGTTGATGTTTATAACCTTCTTCTAGATAAGAACGTGAAGTTGCTAACTATCTTACAAATAAATCATTCGCTTAAAAGCACGAACCGAGCTCACTCATTACCCAAAACATCCTTAAGACAGCGTGAGACATCGAACCAAAGCGTGTTGATTATTCGTTTGTAGCGACATTTTAGTGGTTATTTTTGGTAGTTATATAATATGCTATTACACAAAATTAAAAACCTCTGTTGAGTGGGTAGCATTTGAGTGTATTACGTAATGAATACAATGTATGTTAAGCGTTGAAAGGGGATAACAACGTCAATAACTGTAAGCAGGAAATAACGTAAATGACTTATACGCCTCAATCCAAATCCGCTTTAAATTTTATCGCCGGCGGCGGAGAAATGGGCGCTAGAATACGCGCATACGATTGGCAGTCCTCCCCGATTGGACAGCCCGAAGATTGGCCGCAATCTTTAAAAACCAGCGTAAGACTGCTGTTATCCAGTGGCCATCCCATGTTTATTTGGTGGGGTGAACATCTTATTCAATTTTACAATGACGCTTATGCCAGTACGCTAGGCCCAGAACGCCATCCCAGTGCGTTAGGCCAACAAGGCCGAGACTGTTGGGCCGAAATCTGGCCTGAAATCGCCCCGCAAATGGAGCAGGTTTTAACTGGAAAGGGCCACACTTGGCACGAGAACCAACGTTTGTTCATTACACGTAATGGTGTGCGTGAAGAAATGTATTGGACCTATAGTTACAGCCCAATTGACGATCCAAATTCGGCAAACGGCATCGGTGGTGTTTTAGTCGTGTGTAACGAGACAACCGAGCAGGTGTTAGCAGAGCACGCCATGAAAACGGCTGAAGCTCGTTGGCGTTCATTGTTCGACCAAGCTCCCAGTTTTATGTGCATTGTGCAAGGGCCTGAGCATCGCTTTGAATACGCCAATCTCAACTACTTCAAACTACTAGGCAAACAAGATTTTCTAGGCGAAAAGGTAATTGACGTTGTTCCTGAGGTCGACGCTCAAGGGTTTATCGACCTACTAGACAAGGTCTTTGAGAGCGGTGAAAGCCACCACGGTATTGAAATGCCCCTCGTTGTGGGCAATGGCGCCCCTATCTATATCGACTTTATTTATCAGCCAATAATGAACGCGAGCGGTCACGTCAGCGGAATATTAGTAGAGGGCAATAATGTCACCGAGCGCGTTATGGCGAATCGCTCACTGCAGGAACAAGACAAGCTTAAAGACGAATTTCTCGCCATGCTAGCCCACGAGTTACGTAATCCATTAGCCCCTATTCGCAATGTGAGCGAAATATTGCTCAACATGGAGCAACGGGATCCAAAGCTAAAAAACATCGGTGATATTCTGGCCCGCCAAGTACGTCACATGACTCACCTCATGGATGACTTACTGGATGTGTCTCGTATCAGTCAAAACCTAATCAATTTGCAGCTTGAACCTACCAACTTCTCTGATATCGTCGATTTAACCATAGAATCTCAGCAAAGTGCGCTGGATACCAAAAAACATACCCTTGAGGTAGTCGATACCCCGCAAGATTTATATGTTAACGGCGACAGCACTCGCTTAGTTCAATCTTTAAGCAACGTGTTAAACAACGCCATTAAATACACACCTGAAGGTGGCCACATTACACTTGAATGTGTGGCAGACATTGAAACTGTGCAGGTGATTATTAGTGACAATGGCTACGGAATTTGCCCTTCGATGCAAGGTAAAGTGTTTGAACTTTTTGCCCAAGTACAGCAAACGTTAGATCGCTCCCAAGGTGGCTTGGGTATTGGTCTAAATATCGTTCAGCGTTTAGTGCAAATGCATGGCGGGTCCATCTCGGTGAGTAGCCAAGGTCTGGGTCATGGTTCATGCTTTACCATAACCTTGCCTAGAATAACCGCCCCTAAAAAAACGGCTGCCGAGGCCGCATTTGCCCTAAAAGCAGAGAAACGAATTTTGATAGTCGATGACAACAAAGATTCTGCGGATACGCTATCAGAGTTATTAGCGATGCAAGGGCACAAAGTGACTGCCGTTTACACCGCTCATGATGCACTCAGTGATATTGAAAAAATCGAACCTGATGTTGTCTTACTCGACATAGGTTTACCCGATATGAATGGCTATGAAGTTGCACAGCAAATCCTTGCCAAAAAGTTGAAGCCTCTGTTGGTTGCTCTTACAGGATACGGTCAAGCCGAGGATGTACGCAAAGCCAAGGAAGCAGGTTTTGATTACCATTTCACTAAACCCGTGAATTTCAGCGAGCTGAATCACATTTTTGCGCAAAAATAACCCGCATCAACACAGATTAAACAGGCACTCGGCGTCAAGAGAGATTACTCCCAAAACACAATATTTAGGTAGTGTGATGCGCATATAAACGCCCTGCCTGGTGGCTCTGTCTTGATCTAGCGTTGAGTCAATCCATCATCCCTTTTATATGCGCCGCTACGCTGCGCCCTAGCGCATTCAACACATAGCCACCCTCCAAGGTAGACACCATCTTGGCATTGCAATGCTTAACGGCCAGTTTTTTAAGCTCTGCGGTTAACCAGTAAAAGTCCGTTTCGACCAAATTAAAGTGCCCCATATCATCTTCATAGTGGCTGTCAAAACCCGCAGAGATTAAGATAAGTTGCGGAGCAAAGGCATCTATTTTAGGCAACCACTGCTCGCTAATGGCCTGCATAAATTCATCACCATAAGTCCCCGCGGGCAAAGGCAGGTTTAAAATATGCTCATTCCCTGGCCCCATGTTATAAGGGAAAAAAGGCGACTCAAATGATGAGCAAAACAGCACGCGTTTATCGTTGAAAAAAATGTCTTCAGTACCGTTACCGTGGTGTACGTCAAAATCAATAATGGCAACACGCTCTAAACCATATTGCGCCATAGCGTAAGCCGCAGCTACCGCAATATTATTAAAAAAGCAGAAGCCCATGGCTTTGGCATACTCGGCGTGGTGACCCGGCGGGCGCACTGCGCAAAACGCCTGTTCGGCCTTGTCTTGCATCACTAAGTCCACGGCCATCACATTCGCTCCAGCTGCATATAACGCCGCGTGTAAACTGTGCTGCCCTAATTGGGTGTCGGGTGCTAACTCTATAACGCCTTCTTTTGGGGCACTGGCGAAGACATGATCCACATAGGCTTTGTCGTGTGCTAAGTACAACTGCTCTTTTGTGGCCTGAATTGCCTGTTGTTTATCAATAATAAAATCGAGCCTTGACGCAATAAGCTGATCGTTAATCGCATGTAATCGATCTGGGCTATCTGGGTGATCTGTGCCTGCCTCATGCAAACCGCAACCCGGGTGGCTTATAAAAACAAAACTCATTATTACTTGTCCAAATTCAAGGTTAGATTAACTTCGCCCATCTCTTGTGAAGGTTGGCGCTCGAAATGCGCACTTTCGAAAACTCTAATCATATTGCGGTTATCCGCCCTGACCACTGCTAACATTCTTGTTAACCCCCTTTGCTTTGCAATAAGGATCATTTCTGCCAATAGTTGTTTAGCCATGCCCTTCCCGTGAAACGATTCTCGGGTGACAAATGCCGCTTCACAGCTTTTATTGTCAGCACACAAGTAGTAACGCCCCACGGCCTGAATTTCTGACGCCGAACCTTGCTGCCTAACAATGCACAAGGCTAAGTCATGACTCTGATCAACACTGACCAAATTACATGACTTTTCACGGGTCATTTGTGTGGGGTAATGGTTATAACGGTAAAACAGGGTTTCTTTGGTATGGGAATAGAAGAACTCTTGCAGACGACGTTCGTCTGCTGGGTTGAGTGGCCGTAGGTCAAACGATTGATTATCAATCTTCATCGTCTTAAACCCTAATGGACCGAGTTCAGGCACATCTCGAGGATAATTCTTTTGATAGTTCGGCACCCAATAATGCTCACGCACTTTGGCCAACAATTGTTCACGAAATTTAGGGTGCGCTACACGAATTAGCTCCAGCGCTCGCTCTCGAATACTTCGCCCCTTAAGAGATGCGACACCAAATTCGGTGACTACATAATGCACATGGCCGCGGCTCGTCACCACCCCACTTCCCTCTGTGATAAAAGGCACTATACGCGAAATGGTGCCTCCCTTTGCAGTAGAGGGCATGGCAATAATCGGTTTACCTCCAGGCGACATAGCAGCACCACGAATAAAATCCACCTGCCCGCCAATGCCACTATAAAACTGATAACCAATGGAATCGGCAACCACTTGGCCCGTTAAGTCCACTTCCAGTGCGCTGTTTATCGCCACCATTTTATGATTACGCGCAATATTCGCCGGCGAGTTCAGATAATCACTGGGGTAGAACTCCACGTGGGGATTGTTATCAACAAAGTCATATAGCTTTTTGCTGCCTAAACAAAAACTCGCCACTGTTTTACCGGGGTGAAAGGTTTTTTTACGGTTGTTGATCACGCCCTTAGCAATCAAATCGATAATACCGTCTGTAATTAACTCACTGTGCACGCCTAAGTCTTTGTGGTTCTGCAAGTAATACAGCACCGCATTGGGGATTTTCCCCACTCCTAGTTGCAGCGTGGCGCCATCGTCAACCAACATGGCAACGTATTGGCCGATACGCTCTGTGATTTTATCTGGTTCGTAAATAGGCAGCTCTGGGAGCGCTTGCTCCACTTCGATGCATGCCGCTATGTCGTCAATTCGAATAAACGTATGGCCGCTGGTACGTGGCATCGATGTATTGATTTGAGCAATCACGTACTTGGCTTTTTTAACTGCCGCAAGATTCACATCAACGGCCACACCTAACGAACAATAACCGTATTTGTCAGGCGGGCTGACCATGATAAAGGCGGCATCTAAAGGCAAGATATCCTGCTCAAACAGTGAAGGGACTTCAGATAAAAAACACGGCGTGTAATCGACCCGCCCCTCAGCCACCGCTTGACGGACTTTTTCGCCGCCAATAAACAAGGCGTTTACTTTGAATAGATCACTGAACTGCGGGTCAACCCAACGACTGCCTGACAATGCATTAAATTGCACCAGCTCTATGTCTTTTAAATCTCCGCTATTGGCGATTAAATCATCAATGAGTGCGTTAGGAACGGCAGCATTTGAGCCAATAAAAATACGATTGCCAGACTTAAGTAACGCTTGCCAGTCAGGCCTATTAGGTAAGGCGGTTTTCATAATCACTCCTTAGATATACTCACATCGACTATGCCACAGAGTATCGGTCTCGGCATTAAGACGTTGGTCTGTCGTCTGTGGCAAGGCCGCAAATGGCGATGATGTATTATTCGATAGAACACCGAGGTAAGTCACGCACTTAAGCAGCGCAAACTTGATGTGAAACAAAGTCTGCCGCCTAAAATGCGCTACATTGAAATAACGTTTTAATTACATTTTATTTTCAATACGTTCCAACGTATTGAACTGAAAAAGGATTGTCATGGCTATTATCTATTTTTGGGGTGCAGCGCAGGAAGTGACTGGCTCGTGTCATCTAATTGAATCTGCAAGCTTCGGTAAAATATTGCTCGATTGCGGTATGCATCAAGGGGGGAACTCAATTGATCGCATTGGTGACGAAGGCTTTCCGTTCAACCCTGCATCCATTGACGCAGTGCTGTTATCCCATGCCCATCTCGACCATAGCGGCATGTTACCCAAACTCGTCCATGATGGATTTACCGGTCCCATATACTGCACCTCAGAAACGGCAGATTTACTGGTGGTAATGTTGCAAGACTCGGTCAGCATTTACATGGGTGACCTAGCCCGTGAAAAACGCCGGCTAGCCCGTAAAGGTAAGCCTCTACTTGAGCCTGAATACTCAGAAGAAGATGTCATGCAAGTCATCGCTCAGTGCGAGTCACAAAGCTACAACAAGGCGCTTAAGCTTGCAGAGCAAACCACAGCGTGCTTTCACGATGCTGGACATATTCTTGGCTCAGCGATTATCGAACTTAGCTTCGAAGAAAGAGGCGAGCAGAAAAAATTGGTCTTCTCTGGGGATTTAGGCAACAAAAGCGCCGTATTAATGAACGACCCAAGCATACTGACCAAAGCTGATATTGTATTAATGGAAAGCACCTACGGCGATCGCAATCACAAGTCTATCGATAATACGGTATCTGAGCTTAAAACCATTTTAAAAGATACCGAAAACCGAGGCGGCAATATTATGATCCCTGCGTTCGCAGTAGGACGTACCCAAGAAATACTGTTCTACCTTGGTCAATTACACCAACAAGGTTTGTTAGACAATTGGCAGGTTATTCTCGACAGTCCCATGGCAATTGAAGTGACGCGCGTTTACGACAAGTGGTTTAGTGCGCTCGATAGTGACGAAATTGAACAAGCTAGCCCTAACGCACACTCCATATTAAAAGACTTCATTCCGCGCTTGTTTTTGTCCGTGGCACCGGATGAGTCCATGATGATCAATAAAATCAAAAAAGGGGCGCTAATTATTGCCGGCAGCGGCATGTGTACCGGAGGACGGATACGCCACCATTTCAAACAGCGCATCTGGGATTCACGCAACGCCATTATCTTTTGTGGATACCAAGCAAATGGCACCCTCGGTAGGTTGCTAGTTGATGGCCTACAGCATTTAAAATTGTTTGGGGATGATTACGTGGTCAAAGCACAAATAGAAACGCTGGGCGGCTTTTCAGCTCATGCAGGGCAAAATGAACTCGTAGAATGGGTGAGCCATTTTGAGAACAACCCGAAAGTTGTGTTAGTGCATGGTGAGCCTAAAGCCCAAGAAGCGTTAGCGCAGAAATTATGGGAAGATAAAAACATCAGAGCCGTGATCCCCAGTCTGGGCCAAAGCTTAGTGTTTTAAAGTCGTACTGCTTTTGCGCTTCGTGCAGTCTTTCAAGCAGGTCGCGACAAGTGTTTGCTGACAAAAAAAGCAGTCAATACTGAGTATTCACTGCTTTTTTTTAACATCATATTTTTAGCACTTAGCTGCTACCAAGTCTCTTTAATCGAGCCTATTTAAAACAACCTTTTTAAAACATTCAGTCTAGTGCGCACATTTTAAGGCGTGCGCGTTAGCACAAGCGTGTTAAGAGAGGTGCGCGAGCATCGCTTGCAATGGATGCTTAGGTTTCTCACCTTCTATACGCGCAACCTGGCTGCGACATGAATACCCAGTGGCTAAGATTTGAGAAGTCTTAAATTTCGCCACAGCCTTTTCCCAGCTCAGAGCATAAATGCCTTTTGATTGTTCTAGGTGGCTTGCTTCATGACCAAACGTACCAGCCATGCCGCAGCACCCCACTGAAATCGGCGTAAGTGACATGCCCATACGTTGGAACAGTTGCTGCCAATGTTTCTCACTTTCAGGCAGAGCCGTTTTCTCTGTACAGTGACCGAAGAATGCATACTCGGTATCAGGCGTGTTGCCTTGCTCGGGCAAGGTAATTGTCGCTAACCATTCGTGAACTAACTTCACCTCAAAGTTGCCTCTGGTATCACCTAACACTTTTTTGTACTCATCTCGATAGCACAGCACTAATGACGGGTCGACACCCACCATAGGTATGCCCAGCGGTGCTAGCTTGTTTAAAAAGTCTGCACTGTCTTTTGCCGTCGCGGCAAATTCTTTCAAGAAACCTTTCACATGTTGGGGTTTACCATTAGGCATAAAGGGCAACAGAATAGGCTCGAATCCGAGGCACTCAACGAGTTTAACCAAATCATGCAGCAAACCTGCTTCATAAAAGCTGGTGAACGGGTCCTGTACAATCAACACTTTCTTGGCCCGCTCGTTCGCGCTCAAGGCTTGCAACGTCCCTAAATTAAAATGACTGGCTTCGTGTCCTGCGAGTTGCTTTTTCAATGACGGGGAAGACAATAACGGCGTGTCTACATAACCCACCGTTTTCTTAATAAGCTTGTTCATCCACGCTTGTTTTAAAAAAGCATTTACCAGTTTTGGCGCTTTGGCCATCAGCGGCGCCATGGCTTCAATATTACCCACCAAATAATCTTTTGCGGGGCGCATATAACGTTGATAGTAGATAGACAAAAAACGCGCTCGAAACGTGGGTACATCGACGCTCACAGGGCATTGGCTAGAACAGGCCTTACATGCTAAGCAGCCATCCATCACTTCTAACACTTCATGGGAAAAGTCCTTAGATTGGGCTTTTCCCATAGAGTTATTCAAGCGCTTTAATAGGTTCTGACTCTTGCCTTGTAATTCAAGGACATTCACGTCTACCTGATTACTGGCTAACAAACGCAACCATTCACGCATTGCCCCTGCTCGTCCTTTGGGGCTGTGACGACGGTCAGAAGTGATTTTACTCGATGGG
The DNA here is from genome assembly GCF_056173245.1 of Paraglaciecola sp. QJM3NY_14. Taxonomy (NCBI): domain Bacteria; kingdom Pseudomonadati; phylum Pseudomonadota; class Gammaproteobacteria; order Alteromonadales; family Alteromonadaceae; genus Paraglaciecola; species Paraglaciecola sp. QJM3NY_14. The sequence continues at coordinate 2,044,654 of NZ_CM149664.1, read as the reverse complement.
CACATAGTGGATGTGGTGTCATAATTGAAGCATAAACCATTGCCGTTACAATTCATCGCTGGCTCAAATGCATCACGCACGCTAATAGGTATCTGGCGGTCAAACTCACCGCGTTTCACGCCACCAACACTGACTAAAGATGCACTGCTTTCAATCGGTGTGCAGATTTTGCCTGGGTTCATTTTGTTGTGAGGGTCAAACGCCGCTTTTATTTTTCGTAGCTCTGCATATAACTCTTCACCGAAAAATGCCGGCGCATATTCACTGCGATAGCCTTTGCCATGTTCGCCCCATAATAATCCGCCATATTTAGCGACCAAGGCCGAAACCTCATTAGATATATCTGGGATTGTCGCTTCTTGCTCAGGGTCACACATATCCAGCGCTGGGCGCACATGTAACACCCCAGCATCAACGTGACCAAACATGCCGTAATGTAAATTACGGGCATCAAGTAACGCCCGAAACTCCATAATAAAATCAGCTAAATTCTCTGGCGGTACGCCTGTATCTTCGACAAACGCCAAGGGCTTTTTACGGCCCTTCGTTTTACCCAATAACCCCACAGATTTTTTACGCATCGCATAAATTTTGCCAATATCGGCGTTGTCATAAGTGATTTGATAACCAATTACGCCACCTTCATTGCTTTCAAGCGCAGCATCTAACTTAGCGCTCAGCAAGGTGATTTTTTCTCGCAACGCTTCTTCTGAATCACCATTGTACTCGACCATGTTTAGGCCCAGCACTTCCTTGTTTTCCACCTCATTAATGAGCTCTTTGACTTGATGCCAAATGATATCTTGCTTCGCTAGGTTTAAAACGTTGCTATCAACTGTTTCTACAGATGTTGCGTTTGCCGCCACCATATGCGGCGCATGGCGCAGCGCTGACTCGAAAGAATCGTACTTAATATTCACCAAGGCTTTGTGTTTAGAAATAGGAGTGACGTTCAGTTTGGCTTCTGCCACAAACACCAAGGAGCCTTCAGAGCCAGTGATAACGCGACTAATATCGACTTTGGTTAAATCGTCATTTAACGCATGCTCTAAATCGTAACCGGTTAAGAAGCGGTTCATACGAGGAAATTTAGCTAAGATCTGTTCGCGCTTGTCCACACAGGTTGTCAAAATTTGTTTAACTAACCTACCCGTAATGTTCTGTTGCTGTGCAACCTGCTTGGCCTGCTCCATGTCCATTGGGGCGGTCTCTAGCAATGTGCCGTCAGCCAATACAGAGGTTAAGCCTAAAACGTGATCGCTGGTTTTACCGTACACCAATGAGCCCTGCCCTGAAGCGTCAGTGCTGATCATACCGCCAATGGTCGCACGGTTGCTGGTCGATAAATCTGGCGCGAAAAACAAACCATAAGGGCGAAGCGCGTCGTTTAACTGATCTTTCACCACACCTGCTTGTACTTTTACCCAGCGTTCTTGCGGATTAATTTCAAGAATGTTGTTCATATACCGTGACACGTCAACAATAACGCCTGACGTCAAAGACTGCCCGTTGGTACCCGTACCGCCGCCTCTCGCGCTAAAAGCAACATCGTTATATTGACTAGCAAGCTCACCAATTACTTGTAAATCAGCCACTGACTTGGGTAGCACCACCCCTTGAGGCAACGCTTGATAAATAGAATTATCGGTCGCCACGGCAAGACGGCTGGCATAGCTAAACTCTATGTCGCCACTAAATTCACTGCGCCTCAAAGCCGAGAAAAAAGCGTGATAATTGGATTGCGGGCCGGATTCAACGTCTAAAGCGGGTAATTCGTGCTGGGGCATAATGTTCTTTTTTCTCACGGTTTAACAATTGCGCGCCATTGTACAACCTAAGCGCCTCTAACATCTAATACGCGAAAGGAATTATTTAGTTTTTATCTAGGTTAATTATTCCGTACAGCCCAATTTTTTGCGCAAATTGTGCCCTTATCCCATACTCTTGTAACGCCTGCTACTTGCTTACGTCATACTCGGTAACAAGTATGCAGTTGCAACTTTCCTATTCGTGTCGTAAAAGTGAACCCTGAAAAAAGGAATATATGCAAAATGAAAAATCTACGTATTGGGTTAGGCGCACTGTTGGTTATTGCAGGCATTGTGCTGTTTATCATCCCAGGCTCAATGTTGCTCGTATTAGCAGGTTTATTGTTGCTCAGTGTTGACGTACCTGTTGCCAGAACTTGGCTAAAACGTTGCCAAACGAGTATGGCTCGCTCATCCGCCAAGCTTGACCGCGTATTGCTCAATCGAAAATTACGGGATTAAGCTTCTTTTCGTCGACTTGGTTATCTTTTTTTAAGCCTTTCTCCCCTGCATTAGCACAATATTTTTTAATAAAAATTCCAAAAAAAAAGGCTGTCTCATGACAGCCTTTTTACCTGTAGGGCACTGATTTTATTATTATTGTTATTCAGCGGTGTATTTTAGCGCCTGTTACTTCTTGTGCTTTTCCCCTAAGTACAACCAGGTTTCAACGACTGTATCTGGATTTAACGATACGCTGTCGATACCTTGCTCAACTAACCATGCGGCTAAGTCTTCATGATCCGATGGGCCTTGGCCACAAATGCCCACGTACTTACCGCGTTTTTTCGCTGCTTGAATCGCCATTGCGAGCAACGCTTTAACCGCAGGGTCTCGCTCGTCAAACAAATGAGCAATCACGCCTGAATCTCGGTCAAGACCAAGGGCTAACTGGGTCATATCGTTTGAACCAATTGAGAAACCATCAAAGATATCCAAGAACTGATCAGCCAATAATGCATTCGACGGTAATTCACACATCATAATGACGCGTAGACCATTTTCACCTTGCACTAAACCTTGCTCTTTAAGCAATTCGATAACGCTGCGACCTTCTTCAAGCGTACGCACGAATGGGATCATGATCTCGACATTCGTCAAACCCATTTTATTACGTACCCGCTTAATGGCTTCACATTCAAGTGCGAAACAGTCACGGAAGCTTTCAGAAATATAACGGCTCGCACCACGGAAACCCAACATAGGGTTTTCTTCATCTGGCTCGTACTGATACCCGCCCACCAAGTTGTAGTACTCGTTGGATTTAAAGTCAGACATACGCACAATGACTTTCTTAGGTGAGAAAGCAGCACCGATTGTGGCGATCCCTTCTACTAATTTCTCAATATAAAACTCAACTGGCGATGCGTAACCCGCGATCATTTCGCTGATTTCTTCTTTAAGCTCTGACGGCTGGGCATCAAAGTTAAGCAAGGCTTTTGGATGCACACCAATCATACGGTTGATGATGAACTCTAAACGTGCAAGGCCAACGCCTTCATTCGGCAAGCGAGCGAAATCGAACGCTCTGTCAGGGTTACCCACGTTCATCATCACTTTAAGGGGGATTTCAGGCATAGAATCGATGCGAGACGTCACCACGTCAAAATCGAGCACGTCACCATAGATAAAGCCTGTGTCGCCTTCGGCACATGAAACGGTAATATTGTCACCGTTGTTAATCAGGTCTGTGGCGTTGCCACAGCCGACAACAGCCGGAATACCCAGCTCACGAGCGATAATAGCTGCGTGACAAGTGCGCCCGCCACGATTGGTGACAATCGCGGAGGCTTTTTTCATGATGGGCTCCCAATCAGGGTCGGTCATATCAGTTACCAACACATCACCGGCTTGGATTTTGTCCATCTCTTCAATGGAGCCAAGCACTTTTGCCACGCCAGCACCAATTTTATGACCGATAGAGCGACCTTCACATACAACACTCGCTTTACCGTTTAAGCGGAAGCGCTCAATCACTTGAATGTCTTCTCGGCTGCGAACTGTTTCTGGGCGTGCTTGTACGATATAAAGTTTACCGTCGATGCCGTCTTTAGCCCATTCGATATCCATCGCGCGTTTGTAGTGTTTCTCGATGATTTGCGCTTGTTTGGCTAACTCTTGAACTTCGTCATCTGTCAGTGAGAAAACCACACTGTCGGCTTTGTCGATATCAACAATTTCCACTTGCTTGCCATGGCTCAAATCATCAGAGTAAATCATCTTGGTTAATTTACTGCCGAGATTACGACGTACCACTGCTGGCAAGCCTTTGTCTAATGTAGGCTTGTGTACATAAAATTCATCTGGGTTAACGGCACCTTGCACCACCATTTCACCCAAACCGTATGATGAGGTGATAAATACCACATCTTCAAAACCTGATTCAGTGTCAATGGTGAACATCACGCCTGACGCGGCGCAGTCACTGCGTACCATGCGTTGAATACCTGCAGATAATGCCACGCCTTTGTGGTCATAACCTTGGTGCACGCGATAAGAAATGGCACGATCGTTAAATAAAGAGGCATAAACGTGCTTGATGGCAACCATCACGGCATCAATGCCCTTTACGTTTAGAAATGTTTCTTGTTGTCCGGCGAATGAAGCATCAGGCATGTCTTCAGCCGTTGCAGATGAACGTACGGCAAATGACGCTTCGTCTCCTGCATCACCCTGCAAGGTTTTGAATGCAGATGTAATGTCTGCTTCTAGTTCAGGCAAAAATGGGGTGTCGATGATCCACTGGCGGATCGTTTTACCCGCTTCGCCCAAGGCAGGAATGTCATTCACGTCCAACGTATCAAGCAAATCGTGAATGCGGGCCTCAAGGCCACTTTGTTCTAAGAAAAGATTAAACGCTGACGCAGTCGTAGCAAAACCACCGGGTACTTGTACACCAGCATTTGAAAGATTCGAAATCATTTCGCCAAGGGATGCATTTTTACCACCGACAACGCCCACGTCGTCCATTCCCAATTGCTGATACCAAAGCACATTTTCTTGCATTTAATTCGTCTCCAAGATGAACTCAATTGTAAAAGCTGCCAACGATGACAACCCCAGATAGTTAGTCAAAATGACGCCTGCTAAACGTCGAAAAAAATTATATTTCTCAAGTGCCTAGCTTTTTACGTGAGGGATTTTAGAATGCAGTTCAGAAGAAAGTAAAATTTAATTTATTTATGTAATTATATTACTACATTGTTAAGGAAATGTTATGCGAACGGCTTACTATATTTCAGACGGAACAGCGATAACTTCGGAGGTATTTGGCCATGCATTGCTGTCATTATTCACGATCGAGTTCGAACATATCACGGTTCCTTTTGTTGAAACTGAAGAACAAGCGAAACAAGTTGTTAAAAAAATATCTGAAAGTTTTCAAGATGATGGTCAGCGCCCTTTAGTGTTTTACACGATAGTGAATACCGAAGTGCGCAAAATAATCTCTAAATCGGTGGGCATTAACTACAATTTTCTCGACCAATTTGTTGCCCCATTGGAAATCGTTTTGGGCGTGCCTTCAAAACCGGAAAAACATCGCACTCATAGCATTCATGAAAAAACCTATGACATCAGAATAGAAGCAGTTAACTACGCCTTGGCGAACGATGATGGATCAAATTTACAAGAGTATGACGAAGCCGATATTATTTTGGTTGGCGTATCACGCTCAGGTAAAACCCCCACCAGCTTATATTTAGCGCTGCAATACGGCATCAAGGCGGCAAACTACCCTTTCACCGAAGAAGACATGGGAGATATTTTAAAAATGCCCCCTGCCCTCAAACGTTACAAAGACAAAATGTTTGGCTTAACCATTGAAGCTCAGCGCCTGCATCAAATACGTTCTGAGCGCCGAGCCAACAGCCGTTATGCGTCGCTGCAGCAGTGCCGCATGGAATTGCGCGAAGTTGAAAACCTATACCGCAAGGAAAAAATCCCTTTTCTAAATAGTACTCGTTATTCTATTGAAGAAATTTCAGCGAAAATATTGGCTACCACAGGCCTGCAACGCAAGAAGTACTAGTAAATAACGCACCGGTTACCCATGAGGCACTCAAAGGTACTGGAAGAGTTACGGTAAGAGGCACTCAACACCGCCAAAAAAATACACTGCTGACATTTTTTACCGTACAAAAGAATCTGTAACAATTGTCACAACCACTGTTATTGATTTGCCATAACCAATCAGTAAGCTGGTCGCAAACATTCTATAAGGCCAGCTTATGTTTACCCACTTCGACCCATCCCTATTTACGTTTTTACAGCAACTAGAAAAAAACAACGACAGGGAGTGGTTCAATGCGAATAAACAGCGTTACGAAGACTTAGTGCGCGGGCCTGCGCTTGAATTTATTACCGAGATGCAGAACTGGATCCCGATGATTTCTCCCCATTATGAAGCCACGCCCAAGAAAATGGGAGGCTCATTAATGCGGGTATATCGAGACGTGCGCTTCTCAAAAGATAAGTCCCCTTATAAAACCAATGTGGGCATACAATTTCGCCACGAAATAGGCAAAGACGTGCACTCTCCTGGGTTTTATATGCATATTGCCAGTGAAGAATGTTTCCTTGCTGTGGGCACATGGCACCCGCAACCCGATGCGCTGCGCGCTATTCGAGAGCATATTCAGCGTAAACCTTCGGTCTATCAAGATGCTATCGAGCACGCCCCGTTTACTGAGTATTACCATATGGCAGGCGATTCCCTGATCCGTCCACCGAAAGGCTACGACACTGAATCCCCAATGATTGAAGAAATTAAGCGCAAAGATTTTATTGCTATTTGTCCGCTGGATAAAAAGCAATTATTAGAAGGTAACGTGTGTGAGTTGGCCGCGACCCGTTATGGCCGAGCGCAGCCTTTACAGAAGTTTTTATGTGAGGCACTAGGGCTAAGGTTTTAGGCTAGCTAACTACATTTAAGCCCTAGCGCGTAAAGATGACTATGCGCGCCCACCAGTGACTTTATTGGCGCGCCCTTCCTCTTTGGCTTTTTCTGCTCGGCGGCGACGCGCTTCTTTAGGGTCGGCAATTAATGGGCGATAAATCTCGATTCGATCACCATCTTGGGGTACATCGCTTAACTTACAGGTACGATTCCAAATACCGACTTTGCTTTTTGACAGATCAATATCGTCAAAGCGCTGCAGTATACCTGATGCCTTTATCGCCTCTTCAACGGTGTGGCCCATTTCAACCACCACTTCTAACAAGGCTTGGCGATCAGGCAGCGCATAGGCTACCTCTAGATTAATTTGTTTGTCAGTCATGTATAAATCTCTTTAGCTCGCTGTGTAAAAGCGACCACCATATTCGCTGCAATCGCATTAAAAACACGGCCAAAGGCCATTTCCACTAAGCGACTCGAAAAAGCAAAATCTAAATTTAATTCGATTTTACACGCGCTGTCAGAAAGCGCCTTGAAGGTCCAACCGCCACGCAGTTCTGAGAAAGGCCCGTCGAGCAAGTTCATTCTAATATACTCACCGCGAGATAACTCGTTACGCGTACTAAACCATTGTTTGATACCCGCTTTTGAAATCAGCAAAGAGGCTTCCATGCTGTGTTCGTCTGCATGGGTTACTTTTGTCTGAGCACAACCAGGTAAAAATTCTGGATAACGTTGCACGTCATTTATCAAATCAAACATTGATTCAGCACTAAACGCTACCAGAGCGCTGCGGGTCACATTAGGCATCAATTCCCCTTGAAATGGGTCAGTCGGTTTTTATAGGCGCAAAATACTAGCATAAAATCAGATATCTATTTCAATATCAGTGATTTTTGTTGTACCCCGTTAGACAACCATTATAATACGGCGCCATGAAATCAAAGAAGTCAAAATCAACTAACAACACCATCGCATTGAATAAAAAGGCGCGGCACGACTATATCTTGCAAGATAAAATCGAAGCTGGCATTGAATTACAAGGATGGGAAGTTAAAAGCATTCGTTCAGGCAAAGTCAATTTGTCTGACAGCTACGTTACCTTACACAAAGGCGAAGCCTTTTTAGTGGGTAGTACTATTCAACCTCTTAACCAAGCATCAAGCCACGTAGTATGTGAGCCTTTGCGTCAGCGCAAACTCTTACTCAACAAACGTGAGCTCGACAAACTGATAGGCTCAGTCGAGCGCCAAGGCTACTCAATTTTAGCCACCGCCATGTACTGGAAGAAAAACTGGGTAAAAGTCGAAATTTACTTAGGTAAAGGTAAGCACGAACATGATAAACGTGATGCCGTGAAAGACCGAGATTGGGCGAGAGACAAAGAACGCATGATGAAGCATAAAGTCTAGGCTTTATGCCCCATGCGGTGAACTATATACATTCATTGTCACAAAAGCCGCAAAAAAAAACCGCGACAAAAGGCGCAACAGCGCCTTTTTAACCCAGCCCATCCCTAAAACGTTTGCCATACCGCTTCGTTAGCTTGGCCGCGAATTTGATCCAATATCAGGCTGATTACCGGTGGTAACTTCTCTTTGGGTTTCCCCTCGCCTATTCTGCGATTTGTCTGTTCACCAATGCTATGGCTGCCAATCCTGACGGGGTTTGTCTTTCCATGTCACCTTGGATAACGCCTTCGTAACAGCAGGGTTATCTTGCCACTGATTGAGTAAATGAGGCCCAATCCACTTCAGCCCATTTACGATACTGGGTGAGTAAGGTGTTAGTACGATACCCGGTGAGTAAGTTGTAAGACAGCACCTGTTCAATGATCCCAAGGTTTTCTTTCGTTGCAGCTTCGACTAGGCGATTTTCTACCTTTAAGCCACTTGGTAAACGAAAAGCAGAAAATACACCAAAGCTAGCGTGCGCCAAATACAGCTGATGAGATACGCTCAACGTCCTGGTTTTCCATTAGCTGAAATACCCTCTGCTGCCACAACAAAAGATGGTTTTGGCCATGGCTTAATCCTTATGCGATTTAACGCTAAACGCCAAGAAGCACAGCCGCTTTGTTAGAGCAAATACAACGCAAAGCGGACCGCCTAGACAGCCGAATGACTCTATTGAACAAATGCTGGGCAGATGGCTAATGTTTGTCTGAACAAACTTTACGCAAACGTTGAGCAAACTGGGCAATAAAGCGAATTATTAGCTGCATTCGCTACGCATATTAGTGATTTCCCCCGCGTCTATGGTACAATGCTCCGCGTTGGTAGTTTGCAACCAACAACATTTGGGGCTGATTTTGGATTCGACAAGATTCTTGAGGCTTTAGGTGCATGCAGAGGAGCGGTTTGCCTCTTAAAAAGCCGCATTTAAATAGTCGCAAACGACGAAAACTACGCTCTAGCCGCTTAATAAACGGCTAAGCCCTTCCACTCATACTCTTTCTGCTAGTAGAGGTTCGGAAGGTCATCCCAGCAGAATAGCGAGGGAACCTTGTCTAAGGGTGAACCGCGAAACAGTATTAGGCCCGCTATGAGAAATCCTGTCTGCCGGAGTTCGAAATAGTTAAATAAAAGACAGAATAAGCATGTAGTACCGACGGTTAACGTTTTTTGGACGCGGGTTCAACTCCCGCCAGCTCCACCAAACATCGCGATGAAAAGGCTCTTCAGAAATGAAGAGCCTTTTTTGTTTGTGAAGCGCTGTGATACTTAGCCAGAGTAATTCTAATAACACGCCCTTCCCTGTTTCAAAACCTCAGCTTCTAATATGCAGCGAGTAATCAAGTAAGATTTTTTGAGGCTAACTTCTTCTCTAGAAGTTCAATTAGTTACCATGGGTGTCTCTGTAATTCCTGTTGAAAAGCACAACCCTATTTTTAGTTATAATGGTTCTTTATTTGTAGTAGTCCGCTCAAGACAAGGAGCGGACATTCAACGCTTCAATCAGCCGACGCGTCAGCGGACGGTTGCATTGACTTGTTATGAATATCTTGCTCGCCGTCCTGCTCTTGCTGCGGAAAATTGACCACATACATTGGCAGAGGGCGGCCTTTGTTCACAACTTGATCTAAACCACTAAGAATGGCTAGTTGTGTATTCTCTACATTCCCATGCGCTATAGGGCGGTAACAATCACGCTGCAACTGGACCTTGTCATAGTCGTAGTTTAATGCCTGCGTTATTGCATAAAGCATATTTGTAAAATATTCGTCACCTTTTTTAATCCACTGATCAAGTGTTTCGTATTCATCTTTTTGATTTAAATGGCTGTTATAGCTTTTCCAAGCATGTGTCACAGCCTGTTCCTTTCTAGTTTGATATCGAGTCTTTATAAATGGAAGCAACCTTCCATAAAAATCTATATCTATCATATTCAAAGCTTGGACATGATCACGATTAAGTCTTTCAGCTCTTGTAGACATGAGCGTTTTAAATAAGGCCATTCTTCTTTTTCTAGTTTCTTGAAGCTTCTCAATAATTTTCTGAGCTTGAACGGCTAAAATAGGACCAAGAATAACCGCAGATGTCATTATTATATCTTTGGTATCCATGTTCAGATTTTCAAACATTTGCGGTCTCCCTGAGATTCATAACGCCCTGCTCTAACGAATCCCCTCATAATTATGAGCAGAAACAATAATATAGACACGCATAGCGCCATTTGATCTTATAAATTTCGCCAAAAACCAACCAGATAACAACACCATGCGTGATATTCATATCTTACACGATTTGCTTAAAAAGCAATGCCCTAATCTACATGCCAAACGTCTTTCCTCTTTGATGGTTGCCACCCAATCTTTGCTAGATGGTCAGCAACTGTCGTTGACCGAATTGGGACGAAATATCTCAGGATCCGTGGCCCCGAAACACAACATTAAACGCATCGACAGGCTGCTTGGTAATAACAACCTACATAATGAACGGCTCGACATCTATCGTTGGCACGCTCGCTTGCTTTGCGGTGCTAACCCCATGCCCGTTGTCCTTGTGGATTGGTCTGATGTGCGTGAGCAGCTCAGGCATTTAACCTTACGTGCATCGGTCAGTGTTCAAGGACGCTCTGTCACGCTTTATGAGCGCGTATTTTCATTCGGTGAATACAACTCTCCTGTCAGTCATAACCCCTTTTTATGCGAGTTAGCGAGTATTCTGCCGTCGGGTTGTTGCCCGTTGATTGTGACCGATGCAGGCTATCGTAACCCTTGGTTTCGTGAAGTCGAAAAGCATGGATGGTTCTGGCTAGGCCGAGTGCGCGGTGATGTGGGATTTAAGCGGGATGGGCAAGCATCATGGCAAAGTAATAAGTCGTTTTATCCCAGTGCAAATTCTCGCGCCAAATACCTTGGGTGTGGGCAATTAGGGCGTAAAAGCCCGCTTCATGCACACCTGCATTTGTACAAAGCAAAGGCCAAACATCGAAAGGATAAACGCTCTTCAAAGGCAGGGCGAAACCACACCGCCCAGCAAAGCTATCGTGCGGGTAGCAAAGAGCCTTGGCTACTCGCCACTAACCTTCCCGAGAACGATAAACTTAACTCAAAACAGCTGGTTTCCCTTTATGCAAGACGAATGCAAATAGAAGAAACTTTCCGTGATATTAAAAGCCCTCAATACGGCATGGGACTGCGTCACAGCAACAGTCGCTGTACCAAACGATTCGACATATTACTGCTGATAGCGATGCTCGCAGAATGGCTATTACGGCTACTCGGTATCATCGCCGTGAAGCAAAACTGGGAAAGAGCATTTCAAGCTAACACCATCCGTCATCGGCGCGTGTTATCTATCATTAGACTAGGCAGAGAAGTCAGGAAAAGGGCAAAAGATTACAGGATGAACTCAGCTCAAATGACATGGGCTATCGCCCAATATATTACCTGGGTTCACAAAGAAGGAAGACCAATTCTATGAGGGGATCCCCCAGCGCCCTGCTAAGAGGCGAAAAATAGTTGGCTAAAATAAGCGAAGAATGAGCAAAAACCAACTGTTTTTTGTCCTTTTAAGCAACTTGTATGTCAAAATTTCACCAACTGACTAAACAAGCATTTTAAATAGCTGATTAAAGACATTGCTTTTGGAGATGTCGCGTATGCATTAAGTACAGATGTATAACTTATAATTATTAGTGCGATAAAAAGGCTAACAAAACCATTTCTTAGGCATTGGTATGCAACTTCATTACGAACTTGTTTTATCAAGTTGACCTTTTCTTGACCAATGAGGGCTTTAGTTGTTTCTACCCTTTCATTTTCAGATTTCAGGTATTCAAACCAACTTCCATATCCGTATGTAGGCATCAGTTTAAAAGCAGATAAAGAAACTAAACCACCAATAAGCATGTATAAAGATGCAATGCTTAAAGAGGCTATTATTAGTGGTTTTAGTTCGTGATCAGGTAATAATTTAGCAACCGTTGTGGCCGCTACTCCAATTATTGTCAGGCATAAACTTAACCCAAGATTGAATTTTGAAGTTTTATCATCGATAAGCTTTGATCTTAAGTGCTCTTCTTTTAGTCGACTCTCGACAACCGCTCTATCTAGATTATAAAAGAAAGAATTAGCCTTAGCTAAGCAATCACTAGCTTCAGCAAGCTTTCTTTTTTCTAAGCCATATAGATGAATAAATGGAAAAGGGGTACTTAGAAGCTGTTTAAAAAACTGTATTAATTTCATTGTGATAGTGCGTCTGCAATATATGTTTCGATTTTTCTTATTTCATTAGAAAGCCAGCCCCATTCGCCTGTAGGGTTAATTTCAATGAAGTAATAGTTCCCATTGCTCTCAATAAAATCAATAGCTCCAAAATTTAGACTTAGCCTCTTCATATATTTCCTACATTTCTCAATCAAATCAATGGGCAATTTAATATCTGTATATTCTATAAGCTCTCTTTCTGTGAGCCTCCAGTCATCTTCTATTCCAGCGCCGTTAGATGTTATTTTGACTGAAAAAATGTCATCACCAATAATTGTAACCCGAATATCTGTCTTTTCAGTAATATACTGCTGTACAGTTAAGGGAGCGCTACTAATTCGATCGTTGGTAAGTTCCGATGGTTCAACATCAGATGTGTAAGTAAACAAACAGTCATCGCCTTCTCGAAGTAATACAGTGTCTAAGGATTTCACTATAACTTTTCTGCTTAATATTTTTGAATCTCTAAAGCTATTCCCAATCTCTGTATCTGGAACTTTAAATCCCAATTCTGATGCAATCATCAATTGATAAGGTTTTGATTCTGCTGCATATGTGCTTGCAGGCCAATTCATCCAATATGAATCTTCAAAAACCATTAAACCTCTTAAAAAGGCTGACCATTGTGATCTAGATAGTTGCTCTTCAAGGCTTAAGGCATCGCCAGGAGTATTTCTCAAAAATACTGCTTGTCGAAACCAAATTGACTTTACATTTATTATTGTTTTATTTATCCCTTCACCTGCAATATGGAGTTCTTTTGTTACAGGATTTAATCTTATTTCATAATTGTGGAGATTCTCTTTGTTGATTCGTAAGTAATCAGTATTTTTTTTTTCTAGCTCTTGAATAACCAGATCTACTGAGAAGTCGTAGATACTCGATAATATAAGGCAGGTTCCAATCATTCTCCTTTCTGGTCCTCACCTGTTTCCATATCACACTTTTTAGTTGCCTGTGTTCCGAACTTCGACGAATGGCTCACTAATGGTTTATTTTCATACATCCATATTCCTCTAGTGTGATCAAATTCACTCCCCTCAGGCATTTCAGGTGTTTGTTGAAAAGGTTTTCTTTTAGCGAACTCTATTAACAGATGATTGTGCACAACTTATCCTTTTGAACATAACGCTTTGCATATGGGGATTTTAGGGGCGCTTTGGCGAAGCCAGCGAGTAAAATTCCCAGTGAGCTTGCGAACAGCATAATGCCCTTGTTAGCTATCATTGCGCGCCATTTCCGTTACCTGATTCCAGTTAATTACTTTGGCTGTAAAAGGCCAAGCTTTCGAAATTGATTGTAGCCATCCAATATCTTGGAGAGTAGTTCCAATAACCACTCCAACAATCAAAAGAAAAATGGGCGCGTCATTTAGTGTGAAGTAGAAAGCTACGGAAATGAACAAAATAAATAGGCGGAATAAAAGCCTTCCTTTCATTTTTCTCAGGCTATGGAGGACTGAAATACCTTGCTCTCGGTTATCCAGCATTTGTTTAGCATAATCTACTTCATTCACACAATTTCCTCCCTGATAGCTAACAATTTCATATAGCGCGTTTTTCTGCCGACGCATCGCTCACTTTTATCCTTTTGCTTTTGCTTTTGCTTTTGCTTTTGCTATTAATACCAAACTAACTATCATAATGCTACATATAGGAAAACTGACGATCTGGATAAAGTGATAAGAACAAATACGAGCGATTGGGTCATTTTACAGAATATGGGAGCGACTCAGCTTATTTGGGTAAATAAACGGCCTTTTCTTCAATTTTATTGTTTATTTCCATTGACACTTGCGCTGGTTCAATAGCAATCAAAATACCTCAAAAGTTTAACTTGAGCAGGACTTATTTGACCGTAATTAAAATCATACAAAATAGCGCATCTTGGTAGCGAAATAAGAGGACCTTGCCCACGTATCAGTACTGACTTTATATACAGTAAACTCATAGTCAACAGTATTCAAAATTTTCTAAAATTTATCTGTTCACTGCGCTAGTTCAATCCCTTTCTAGGCACAGACATCTCATGCATAGCGGCCTCATCTTGGTTGTTAGCTTGCGCGCTATAGCCTCTTTTACAACTATCAATTTACAGGTATCGACAGGCCAAAATTTAGTACTCCCAGTGACAAAGTGCGTTTTCTGCGAAAGGGTAAAGTTGAGATTGAGCGGATTGGGACAAGAATGATAAAACTGGTTCGTTGAGGCGGAGCGAAAAGCTAGCTGAAAACTGGCTGTACGCTATCAATAAAAAAAAGGCTGCACATTGGCAGCCTGATCATGAATTAAGGTAGCTAGACTTTCCTTCTGCCCATCACCACTGAAATAACCAGTAGGACTAAAAATACGAAGAAAATGATTTTTGCGATACCGGCTGCAGAGCCTGCAATTCCGCCGAATCCTAACACTGCAGCAACCAGTGCAATAACTAAAAATATAACAGCCCAACGTAACATAACTATTCCTTTTAACAATGAGTGGACTTTAACCAATGCTTCAAACGTGCCAACGGACGTTATAAGTTGAAAAACGCATATAAAACGTGGGGTTGAGCCTGGGTTCGTTTATCAAAAATCGCTCCACTCGGTATTGATTTCATGAATAATTTTATTACCTCATTGTAAGATTTTCACGTGTTGGACATCGATGATTCCATGCCGGTATGCATCACCCAATGCGGCCAGAGGGGATTGAATTGAAAACCAGTAAACGTAAAAAGAAGGGGGAGTGAAAAAGAAAAAGCGCGTGAAGAAACAGTTCTTCATGCGCTTTCAATGGTAATTTTAATGGTGCGAATGGCCGATGATTAATGACTATCGAAGAAGTCGTCTACCTCGCGCTCTGCTTCTTCCTTAGACTTGCCGTACTTCTCTTGGATTTTGCCCACCAGTTCGGTGCGGCTGCCTTTCATTTTGTCTACGTCGTCATCTGTAAGATCGCCCCACTTCTGCTGGGCTTTACCTTTTAATTGTTTCCAATTTCCTTCAGCTTGATCTTGATTCATCATTATCTCCTTTGTTGAGAAAATATTGCGAAAATCGCCTGAACACCCGTTGCGCACAGACGTGCTTCAATAAGTAAGCAGCAATGACTATGCCAGCGTGAATACGACAGCGTGAATATGACAGCGCTTTTACCTACATCAGTGTTTCGTTGGGGCGCACCGAGCAAAGCTGGATCAAGTGAGTCCCCACCGCTAACGAAATTTTCAGCTAGACATTTTCAAGCTGGGTACATTCAAGCTAGGCGCTTTCAAGCTGGGCACTAACTATAGGTGAAGCAGAATAGATACCTGGGCTTTCTTCGGCAGCTTATTCACCACCAGCATAAAGGAGTGTTTTATCATTCGTTGAAGTTCGCCGGCTGGCAGGCTGCCATCCAAAATAACGGTATTCCAATGTTGTTTATTCATGTGATACCCGGGGATGACTGCGCCAAAAACGTCTCGCAGCATAATTGCCTCGTGAGGATCGCACTTTAGGTTCATCCAATACACTTTACTGGCCTCCTTACTGCATTCTTTACAACCCTCTTTACTGCATCCCTTAGTGCTCTCATCACTGGCCTGCGCTTTCGCGCCGATAATACTGGTAGTGTGAGAATTAGCATGGGGAGTCGCTTTGCCCAAAGAGAGCGTAGCGAACATTTTACCTTTGACTTTGAAAACCGCTACCTCAGGCCCAAACGGAAAGTCTTCGACTGTATCCGGGAAGTCTAATAGCCACTGACGCGCTTGGGTATAGATTTGGCTGTTTGCTTTTTCTTGATTGGGTATCTGTTCTTGCCCTTGTTGTTTTTCTTGCTCCTGTGTTTGCTTCTGTTCTGGCGCTGTCTTTGAGGTTATTTTAGAAGCATTTTGTGAGGCCGTTATTTTCATCGTAAACCTAGCGTAAAAGCAAACAGAGGTAAGGCCTAATATAGCGCTATTTTCATTTAGGCTACCACCTGTTTGACGGCATGTTGCTAAACCTTAGAAGCCACCAGCGGAAGTATTTGCCATTGGCGTGCAATATTATTGGCGCTGACCTTGTCTTTACTTATACAAATATCTGGTTCGTAACAAAAACGCTCCAAAAAAAAGCTGAATAGAACGCTATATAAAGCGTTAGATAAAGCGCAGTTCAAAAAGGAATACACACATGCTAGGCAAGAAACTAATGAAAATCACAGGGATACTCTTTGGGTTTTATTTTTTAACAATGAATATCGCGTTCGCCGAATCGGTCGACAGGGCCACTGTTGAAAAACAAGCGACATTAGCACTACAAGGGTTTGACCCCACAACCTACTTTAATCTAAGCGGCGCTAAACAGGGCAACGATGCGTTTCAAGCCGTGTATATGGGTCAGCGTTATTTATTCGCCAATGAAGTTAATCAGCAGAAATTCGCTAATAACCCTGCACAGTACTTGCCGCAATTTGGCGCGCTTTGCGCCCACTCTTTGGTAATGGAAAAAGACGTCATCGCAGACCCTTCAATTTACACCATTGAGGCAGGTAAGCTGTATATGTTCGTTTCAGAAGAGGCGAAAAGTGAATGGATTAAAGACAGTAGCAAAAACCTCATTGCTGCTACCAAGCATTGGCAGTACAAATCAGAAAAACGTTTCGAGCAGATCGCGGCCAAAAAACGCTGGAAAAAAGACAATAGCGTTGAGTTGTTTACCTTTTAATTGCCTAGCGAAAGCTTGCTTTATTGATTCGAAGGTTTTGCATTTGCGCTAGCAAGCGAGTCAAAGTGGCTTGAACAATACCTGTAAAAAGCTTAAAAAATCACAAAAAAAAGGAGCAACTAGGCTCCTTTTTCAATCCTCTTTACACAGACAAACGCGGCGTTATTACACCAATATGTCGCGTACGTTGGCTAAATCTGTTTTGCCATTGATGATTTCGTCTGGGGTTAAGCCTGAAATCTCATGAGGGAATACCAACCACTCGGCACTTTCGTGTACAAAGTAGTCTGGCACTATGTCCGTTTTATTGTTTTGCGGCTTATAGTAAGGGCAAGCAATACGAATGTTTTTCGGCATATTCGCGCGAGACAACTTCTTAATTTGCTTAATCAGCGCATCAACACTGCGGCCTGAATCAAACACGTCATCAACAATAAGCAAGTCATCTTCGGCATTGGCGTTTTCAATCAAATAATGCAAACCGTGCACTTTGATGGTTTTTGATTGTTGATCGATACCGTAATAAGACGATGTACGCACGGCAATGTGGTCTGTCTCTACTTTTTTAAAATCGAAGTATTCTTGCACCGCAATACCAATTGGCGCACCGCCGCGCCAGATGCCAATAATAAAATGCGGACGAAAACCATCTTCGTACACTTTTGATGCTAAGCGAAATGAATCTTCTAGTAATTGCTGAGCGGTAATAAATGTTTTTTCCATCGAAAAACCCTTTAAAGCGTGGAGTGCCACTGACTGCTTAAGCTAACAAATCAGCGTGCTAATTTTAAATCATCGCTCATTATACACTGAAATCTTATGATAAGAGATGGCGATTATGGCAAATTTGTGACGAGTGACCTGACTCGGCAATAAAACTATTCATATTTAAGCGCACTGGCTGGGTTAACCTTCACCGCCCGATAAGCAGGATAAATACTGGCAGCAAAGCACAGCAGCAAGGAAAACAGAATAAGCATCACCACCTGATGCCAATGCATGACTATGGGCAACCCTGCCCCGCCGGTAGCCGCCATAATCGGCACATTAAATAAGCTCAACAAATTGTTTAGTTGGCTGACAAGTAATAAACCGCCCGCTGCGCCAAACAGCGTTCCTTTGATACCGTTGTATAAGCCATTAACCAAAAAGACCTGCATAATGCGCCCGCGCGACAAGCCTTGGGTCAGTAGAATAGCAATATCGCCTTTTTTCTCAGTCACCACCATCACCAGCGCCGACACAATATTAAAGGCCGCCACCGCGATAATGAGCAGCAGCATTAAGGCCATCATGTTTTTTTCCATCTTAACGGCATCAAACAGCGGGCCTTGGCGCGTACGCCAGTCGTCGCTTTTAAGGCCAAGCTCAGTGACCTTGTCGACCACCGTCTTGTATTCAAACGGATCTTGCAAAAATAACCGCGTTTGAGCGATACGGCTGACCTTATTACGCATCAGCTTAGCACTGTCATTGATGTTCATTAGAATCACTTTGGCATCAAGCTCTGAGCCCACATCAAACACACCTACCACAGTGAATAAACGCTGGCTCGGCATTTGCCCAAATGGCCCAAATACACTGCCCTGTGCAGATAAAATGCGCGTTTGCTCACCCACCCTCAACCCTAGGCGCGTTGATAATGCTCGACCGACGAGAATGCCATAACTGCCCGGGGTTAAATCTGCGATCTGCCCGACCAACATATTCTTGGCAATAATGGAGTGCTCATGAGTGGTTTGGGGCTCAATGCCTTGTATCATCACCCCTTCTAAGCTGCGCGATGACTGCACCACGCCTTCAGACTCAATAAAGTCACTGGTGGCGGTTACACCCGGTAATTGTGACAAGCTCGAAATGATCTGCTCGTTTTCACCCCGCGTATCTACCACTATGTGCGGCGCAATGCCAAGAATGCGATCTTTCAAATCTCCCTCGAATCCGTTCATTACAGACAACACAGTAATCAAAGACATTAAACCAAGGGCGATACCAATCGCAGAGAAGGCGTTAATAAAGGCGATAAATTGATTACCTTTAGACGATTTTGCATAGCGCAAACCGATAAATGCAGAAACAGAGTGAAACATGCTAGCAATGGACTCTTAGCAAAGGGTTAGGGATAATTCGGCGTGCAGGTTACATCACGCGGTGCCTCATTAGACTGTGTTTAGGTAAAGTCTGTTTATGTAAACTGACTTTATTTAACAAAACGCACAGCATAAATGACTACAGTCATAATCGTTTAACTCATGGTAAAGTAAAACGTTTTTTGAATAATACGCTCTGGTCATAGCGCAAACAAGGTTACAATGAGCCAAACTAGGGTTTGCCGCGTAAAATGCTAAATTAACCGTTAGCCGGTCGATAAAGATAGACCCTTGGGCCACAGTGAATAACGATACTCATTTTCGGAGAATACATGCACGGCATTAGCCTCGAAGAAAAACAGCAACAATTCAATGAATTTTTCACCATAGAGCATGCCATACGGGTTAATTTTAAAGCCGTTGCGGCTGGCTTTACCTTGCCCGATGTCGATGACTTAGGGGAGCACATGCCCTACGCGTTTCGAGTGGCTAGTGAAGCAACCGCCATTGATGCCCAAGCGTTACGCCCACTGCGTAACATGGGGGAACATGCTGTCGAGCTGGCCAACTTTTTAAATGCGCAATCTCGCAAAATTGATTTGTTAATGTCCTTGGTATTGCAGCAACAAGACGACCCAAGCTTAGCTTACGAGTCAGTAAAGTTCGGCGGTGGCGGCATTATCGTTAAGTGCGATGAAGCCTACGAGCCTGAGCAAATTATCGAGCTAAAACTGTTTCTAAAGGAAGAGGCCTCCGCCATTTTTTGCTATGGCGAAGTCATTGAGTGCCAGCAGGCAGGCGAGCAGTATCATGTGTCACTTATTTATAACTGCATTCGTGAAGAAGATCAGGATCTTCTGGTACGTGCCAGTTTACATCTTCAAACGGCGCAATTACGCAAACGCGCCAAGCAACAAAAGAACGACTAATTTAGATGACAGCAAGTATTTTTAATCCGACCTTGGCCAAAGGCCAACGAGATGCAATTCACTGGGGCAATTTACACGGCAGTAGTTTGGCAATGTCTATTGCCAACGCTGCGGGCAAGACCAAAGGCCCTATTTTGCTGGTAACGGCAGATACCCCAAGCGCCATGAAATTAGAAAAAGAACTCAGCTTTTTCTTACAGGGTAAAAACGTCCAGGTGCAGCTTTTCCCCGATTGGGAAACCCTGCCCTACGACAACTTTTCCCCTCATCAAGATATCATTTCACAGCGCTTAGAAACCTTATACCGCCTCACTCAGGCGGAGAACTGCGTCTTCATCGTGCCGGTTAATACCTTAATGCTGCGCATGGCACCAACAGATTACCTCAGCAAGTATTTGTTGTTTTTAAAGGTCAATCAAACCTTAGACATAGACGCGTTCCGTTTAGGGTTAGAGCGCGCTGGCTACCAACATGTCAATCAGGTGATGGGCCACAGTGAATTTTCGATTCGCGGTAGCATTATCGATTTATTCCCCATGGGCAGTCAGCAGCCGTTTCGTATCGACTTATTCGATAATGACGTCGACAGCATTCGTTATTTCGACCCCGACAGCCAGCGCTCAGGGGATAAAATTGACGAAATTAAGCTGCTACCGGCGCGTGAGTTTCCTACTGATCAAGACGGCATAAAACTGTTTCGCCAGCAGTACTTAGAAAAATTCGACGCCAATAATTCTAAAGAGTCTATCTATTACCAAGTCGGTAAAGGCATGATGCCTGGCGGCATTGAATATTACTTACCGCTGTTTTTTGAGCAAAGCGCCACCCTGTTTGATTATCTACACCCAGACACCTTGCTCATGATGCACGGCGATTTAGCCAAGGCCTGTGACTTCTTCTGGACTGATGTTAACGAGCGCTACGAGCAACTGCGTTATAACCTCAGTCGCCCGCTGATGGCACCCGCGGATTTATTTTTACGCAATGAAGAACTCTTCGGCGCGTTAAAGCAGTGGCCACGGATCACCATAGAGCAAGATGCCAAGGAGCAAAAAGCTGGCGTCACCAATTACGACACCCGCACGATTGGTGATATCGCGATAAAATCACAAAACAAAGTGCCCTGGGCAACGCTTAAGCAGCGGGTTGCTGATTGGCAAAAAAGCGGCAGTAAAGTGCTGTTTAGCGCTGAATCTCAGGGTCGCCGTGAAAGCCTGCTCGATTTATTGGGTAAAGCGGGCATCAAACCCAAAGCGTTTGAACACCTAGATGCATTTCAAAAAAGCAAAGAGCTAGTAGGTATTACCATTGGCTTGGCCGAACACAGTTTCGTGCTCTTTGAAGACAATAAAGAACTGGCGTTTATTACCGAAACCGAATTGCTCGGGCATAAGATCAGTCAGCGCCGTCTGCGTGACAAACGCCAAGCCACTGACGAAAACGCCGTTATTCGCAATTTGGCTGAACTGGCCATTGGTCAGCCTGTGGTGCATTTAGATCACGGCGTGGGTCGCTACCTCGGCTTACAAACATTAGATGCTGGCGGGATCACCACAGAATACCTCACCATTGAATACGCCAAAGAAGCCAAGTTATATGTGCCGGTATCCGCGCTGCATTTAATTAGCCGCTACAGCGGTGGTGATTTAGAAAAAGCCCCTTTGCACAATCTAGGCACCGAGACCTGGAGCAAAGCCAAGCAAAAAGCCGCAGAGCGCGTGCGAGACGTGGCCGCACAATTACTTGACGTATACGCTAGGCGCGCAGCCAAGCCCGGTTACTCTTATAAAATTGCCTGGGACGAATACCAAGCTTTCAGCGACAGTTTCCCCTTTGAAGAAACCTTAGATCAGCAACAAGCCATCAACGCTGTTATTCAAGACATGGGTAGCAGTAACGCCATGGACAGACTCGTGTGTGGTGATGTGGGCTTTGGTAAAACCGAAGTCGCTATGCGCGCTGCCTTTATCGCAGCGAATCAAGGTAAACAAGTGGCAATCTTGGTCCCCACCACTTTGCTTGCCCAGCAACATTATGAAAACTTCAAAGACAGATTCGCTGATTGGCCGTTTAAGATAGAAGTGATGTCACGTTTTGGCAGTGCCAAAGACCAAAAAGGTGTCATGGCCGGACTCGACGATGGCAAAGTGGATATTGTAGTGGGCACCCATAAACTGCTGCAAAGTGATGTGAAATTTGATGACTTGGGCTTAGTTATTATCGATGAAGAGCACCGATTTGGCGTACGCCAAAAAGAGAAATTTAAAGCTCTGCGCTCAGACGTAGACATTTTGACCTTAACCGCCACGCCCATACCGAGAACGCTTAACATGGCGCTTTCCGGCATGCGCGACTTGTCAATTATTGCGACGCCGCCAGCCAAACGTTTAGCGATCAAGACCTTTGTAAACCAACGTAGCAAAGAGCTTATCCGCGAAGCCATCATGCGGGAAATTCTGCGCGGTGGTCAGGTGTACTTTCTGCACAACGAAGTAGATAGTATCGAGCGTACCGCTGACGAAATTGCCGAAATGGTGCCTGAAGCACGTATTGCCATAGGCCATGGCCAAATGCGCGAGCGGGAACTTGAAAAGGTCATGGGGGATTTCTACCACCAGCGACACAATGTGTTGGTGTGTACCACCATCATTGAAACCGGTATCGATGTGCCATCAGCGAATACCATTATCATGGACAGAGCGGATCATCTTGGCCTTGCTCAGTTACACCAATTGCGTGGCCGTGTGGGTCGTTCTCATCACCAAGCTTACGCCTATTTATTAACGCCGCACCCTAAACGCATGACCAAAGACGCCAAAAAACGTCTGGATGCCATATCCTCGCTGGAAGATTTAGGCGCAGGTTTTGCCCTTGCTACTCACGATCTAGAAATACGCGGTGCCGGTGAATTGCTCGGAGACGACCAAACCGGTCAAATCACCACGGTCGGCTTTACCTTGTACATGGAAATGTTAGAGCAAGCGGTTGAAGCGTTAAAAGATGGCAAAGAGCCGTCACTTGACACCGCCCTTGCTAATCAAACGGAAATCGAATTGCGCTTGCCTGCACTATTCCCAGAAGATTACATCAGTGATGTGAACACCCGTTTGTCTTTGTATAAAAAGCTCGCTAGCTGCAAAAACGAGAGACAAATCAATGAAGTGCAAATTGAATTGATCGACCGCTTTGGCTTACTGCCTGATGCCGCTAAGAATTTAGTGCAAATCAGCCAGATGAAATTAGTGGCCAAGAAAGTCGGTATTAATAAGGTTGAAGCCAACAATGCAGGGGGTGCGATTGAGTTTTCAGATAAAACCCAAATCGACCCAAGCTTTATCATTAAACTGATACAATCACAGCCGCGCATTTATCGACTTGAAGGCGCCAACAAATTGAAATTCAATGTACCAACACAATCCGCCAGCGATAGGCTGCAACTTATCCTGGATATGTTAAATGAGTTTAGCCAGCAATTAAGAGCCGCTTAATGCCAAATATGTTTAGTTTTGTTAACACCAAAAACCAACCTACCACAGCGCGAAAGCCAAAGCTTGGCATGACACTGCTCGCCTTAAGCTGCACGTTAGGCCTGCACAATACCGCGCACGCTAACGACTGGTGGTTTGATGTTGAAGTGATTGTGTTTAAGCGAGATATTGCGGCACAAAGTATCGCTGAAAGCTTTGCCCATAAAGCACCAGAATTTGCATCGCCAACGGCATTCGATTTAATCAGTGATTATATTACGCCGGATCTGACCTACATGAGTGCTGGCTTACCTTCGTGTGATGCCAGTGTTGAAGTAAATCAAAAAGAACAACATGAGCGCCAATTCACCTTAGCAAACACGGTATTTACAGAAACGGATTATTCTTATCTTGATGTACAAGATGAGCCGGCAGCAGACGAAACCACGGCCTTGATTGATCAGCTACGGGGCGCGCAAAGCAGCTCGGTAGCAAATAACTCAACAAGCACCATTGATACCCGGGTCTACAGTGGTAGCGATAATGTCAGTCAAAGCGGCGCACAAGTTACGCCTAGCACGAGTCCTACTTTAACGGAGCCAACCTGGGTTAAATGGCAAATTCCTCAATCGCTTCCTTGCGCGTTCGAACAAGACCGCGTGTTACTGGCAGGCCCTTATGACAAGCCTATTGATGTCAGTCAACCTGAGCGAATACCCCGCAATATTGATGGCGTGGAATGGCCTAATCGTCAAAGTCCATACCTGTTGCCTAAATCAGCTCAACAGCTAGAAAAACTTGAAGAACATATCCGCTGGCAGAAAGATCTCACCCCAATTTTGCATTTAACATGGCGCCAGCCTGTGGTATTCGGCAAAGACAACGCCCAGCCGTTTAGATTAATTGCCGGTGAAAATTACGCGCAAGCGTATGACCAAGATGGTCAACGCAAAGAAGAAACGCCGTTAAACGAAGTGTTAGATCCACGTTTTATGAACACGCAGCAAAATGAAGATAACACGGAGAAAGGATTATCTAATCAGGCCTTATTTACGCAAATTAATGCTGCGCTCGCTTCGCCAGAGCCTGCAAAGGTCATTGATTTTAGTCAGGACGCTCCTGCTGACGCCAGTATCGACGCAGAAGATTTCATTCAAGTCTCAGAGAAACCGCTTTGGCAGTTAGAGGGTGACTTTAAGGTGTACCTAGAAAATTTAGGTCGCACGCCCTACTTGCACATTGACAGCAATCTAGACTACCGAGCGCCTATTACCCTGCGCTTACCCGGTGATACCGATGTGCAACCGAATAACTTTTTACAAAGCTTTCACTTTGATCAGTTACGTAGAGTGATTTCTAAACAGTTACACTATTTTGATCACCCTTTATTTGGCATGGTGGTGCAAATACGCCGCTATGAGCCACCAAAAGAAACTGACATTGATTAAGCTGTAACGTAAACACACAAAAGCGGCTCATTTGAGCCGCTTTTTTTATGAACGAATAGTAAGATCGTTCGTTAACTGCTATGCATAGGTATACCTAGAAAACAGTATTCAAACGCATGTAGTAGTAACCACCCTGCCAATCAACGATGTTGCTTGACCAGTATACTGCGCCACAACATTCATCACGACTAAAGTTACCGTCAACCGTTACGCCATCGCTGTCTGGGTATTCGTCAAAGATGTTACGTGCACCGGCTGCAATCGTTACATTCTCGCTGATTTGATAGCTCGCTTCGAGGTCGAAGAATACGGTTGGATCATATTCTTGCTTAACCGTTGCGTCTGAATCAATAGCGTTAGTATATGAACCGTAGACGTTGGCACGTACCAATAACGTAAGGTCATCAAAACTGTGTTTCGCTGAGGCAACACCGCGCCACTCTGGAATGGCATTTTCTAAGTCAAATTGATCTTCAGCGTTTAAGAACGCAGAGGCATCAGAGTCAATTTCTGTCTTGTTATAGTTAACAGACGTACTCAGTACCGTGTCACCCATGGTGTAGGTCATCACGAAATCCATACCGTTGGTCACTGTATCAAACGCATTTTGGAAGTAGTTCACACCACCAATGGTGTTTGCACCTGCGACACCGGCCGCTTCTAGCTTCAAGAAGTTAGCATAGGCATCTGCATCTGTTTCATCCGTGGATACATCCAAGGTCGATACCGCATAGAAGCGATCTTCAAGCTCAATGCGATAGAAATCCAAAGTCACGTTCAAGTCATCAATATTGCCGGTTACACCAAGGCTGTAGTTCAATGATTTCTCAGGTTTCAGCGCTTCAGCACCCAAGGCTTGGCCTACTGCACTTAACGCAGGGAATAAACCTGTGGCTACTGGTAGGCCGTCAGGTAAACGGGTGGATACGTTGGTAGTACCTTGTTGACCAGGTGTTGGCGCTCTAAAGCCCGTACCCACTGAACCGCGCATATTAAAGTCGTCACTCAAGGTGTACTTAAACGCGACCTTACCGACGAGTTCAGAACCGAAGTCCGAGTAATCTTCGTAACGCATAGCGGCTTGTAGGAATAACTCTTCACTTACGTCACTGCTTAAATCGGCATAAATACCATGCATATCACGCTCGTATTTACCTGAATATTCTGGAGAATAACCAGGGAAACCGTTAGAGCCGACACCCACGACTTGATAAACTGGATCATCACTGTTCGAACAATCTAGGGTAGAACCACCACCGATGACCGCTAAACCTGCTGCTGTCGTGCCGCCTGCATCATCACAGAATCCCCATGGATCAGATGTGGCGTAAGGGCCCGCTGAGTATGACTCTTCTTCCCCACCGGTGAGCTCGTAGCTTTCTTCCATGTAGGTGGCACCAAATGCCAATAACACATCGGAATACAGGCCAAAATCAAGGTACTTAGTAAAGTCAGCAGAGAACTGAGTTTCTTCGTTGGTTAAGTCACCTGGGCGGAATGACGTAGGTGAATCAGCTCCTAAAGAGGGGTTAATAGTGTTTTTTAAAGTGTACTGGATTTCGTTAGAGCCAAAACGACCACTGAAATCATAGGTGATACCATTTGCGAACTCGCCTTCTAAGCCTCCAACAAGTGAGAAATCAGTAATATCACCAAAGAAGCGCGGTGTAAAACCACCTGGGAATTTCTCTAGTGGGTTATAAATAGAACCATCTTCTTGGCGCAAATCTTCAATGGTGCCATTACCTGGGTAACGATAATAAAACGTCGCATCCCCTTCACTTTCAGAGTAATTACCAAAAGCGTAGAACTTCATGTCATCGTTAAATTCATACCCTGAATTAAAGAATACCCGCGTTGCGGAGGTATTGGGTTGTCCCCAAGGCTGTACCACGTCTTCGCCGCCTAGATTGGCGTTATCTAAACCGGCAACAAAATCAGGGTCGCTTAAATAAGGGTTTGCTGCGCCCCGTGGATCGCTTGCATCAGCGCAGAACCAATCTTCACAATATTGCTCGCCGCGATCAGTTGAGTCCGAATCCGCATACTCCCCTGACAAACTAAAGAAGCCGTTGTCACCTAATGCGAAACCAATGTTACCGGTAATAGTAACTTGGTCACCATCGCCTTCAAAATATTGACCACCCTCAACAGAGAATGAGCCCCCTTCATCATTGTCTTTCAAAACGAAGTTGATAACCCCTGCGATAGCATCAGAACCATATTGTGCTGCAGCACCATCACGCAATACTTCAACGCCTTTAAGGGCTGAGGCAGGAATAGTAGCAACATCAGGGCCTTGCGTACCAGAACCACCGATTTGTACAAGTGCAGAGCGATGACGGCGTTTCGAGTTTACCAAGACTAAGGTTTTATCCGTTGGCATACCGCGTAAGGTGGCAGGGCGAATAAAAGATGCACCGTCCGATATGGGCTGGCGTTGCAATGAATATGACGGCACCAATGTTTTTAATATGTCGTTGGTATCCGAAAAAGGCACTGCTGCTAAATCGTCTTCACTAAGTACATCAACTGGTACCGGCGAATCCGCTAGCGAGCGAGGAGCGCCGCGAGAGCCGGTAATCACCACTTTCTCATACGTAGCAGCCGCCTCATCTGGCGTCTGTGTTTCTTGTGCCATTGCTGATGAAACTGCCACAGAACTGATTGCGCAGGTCATCAACCCGGTTTTTATTGCTTTGCTAAGTTTATTTTGCTTGAGCATGTGTGTTCACCTTTTTTATTTTTAATCTTTGCGAGCTAATTAACTTGGCCATTTCCGTTATTGCACAGCCTGCTCTTCCCGAGCAGGACTCGTATTGACGTTTACTCTGGCTTGGCCAGTACCACTTCAATTTCTATCAACATGTTCGGGCCACCGGCCAAACCTGCTATTTGAAAAGCCGAACGTGATGGTTTGTTTGGCTGGTCCTTCGTACCGAAGTACTTGGTGTATGCTTTCATAAAACCGCCAAAGTCCATCTTTCCGTCCATGGCTGGGTCACCGACCATGAACACTTGCATCTTGACGACATCGCCAAAATCAACGCCTAAGTCTTTAAACGAGCCTTCTAGACGTTTAAACACACTCAAGGCTTGGGTTTCGGTATCGCCGTAATATTCGCGGCTGCCCTTTTCAGCGTCAGGATTCACAGGGCCTGGTGTCATACCCGCATGGAAAATTAACGTGGTGTCAGGCGTGACCTCCACTGCGCGAGAAATGGGAAACGGATTGTTGTTTGGTAAGGCGTGACGCGTCACTTCTGCCAAGCTGTTGGCACTGAATAAAGCGGCGGCGGCAGCAGTAAGTAAAATGCGTTTGTTCATGCGTTTGATCATGTAAAGGTAACTCCTGGTTTATTTAAGTTGGCTGATATAGGCGGCGAGATTCACCGCATCAGGATCTGATTGCACCATCGAAACAGCGGCTTTCATTTGTTGTCCGTAAATGTCTTTTTGGTCATTACCGCGAATACCTTCACGGAAATGATTGATTTGGGTGAGTACATACCAATCATTAATGCCACTTAAGCGCGGCGCACCTATGGCTTTATTACCGCCACCATCCACTCCGTGACAAGCGGCGCAGGCTTGATACAAGGTTTTACCTGCATCAATATCGCCATGAAGGGTTGCTGCTGGCTTAGGCGATTGGGTTTGACCAATCCAACTGGCAATGGCAGAGATATCACTTGGCGTTAAGTGACGTGCCATGGCTTGCATTTCACTGCCTGTCACATCACTGGTGTGGGCTCCGCGAATGCCTTGTTTGAAATTATTGAGTTGGCGCTCGATATACCACTTTGATAACCCACCTAATCTTGGGGCTTGAATATTGGCATTCCCCTTTAGTTGGCTACCGTGGCAGACAGTGCAATATTCGAGGCCTTCAGGCGTAATAGCTTCAGAGGCATGCAATGCACTGGCGTTACCCGCCAGCAATAAAGCAAAAAGTGTTGATTTAAGCGACATGACTGGCACCTCCACTTTGGTAGTGAGAACTAACAAGGTGATTGAACTGTTGCAAGGCTTGCTCGCTTGAGGCAAGTGCCCCTTCTTGCCAACCACTGTGATGACTGATTTGATCGCCGATCATGAAGTGACGACCTTCGGGCTTTTGCAGTAAGTGATAATATTTATCAAAATTTTCAGGGCTCATGCGCATACCACAGCCCATTTGATGGTTCATTCGAGCCCATGGAATACTGATACCGTTTTCGATGTACTTGCTGCAGCCGGGGTGGATTTTTTCAGCGGACAACGCCCCTGCGGTGAGTCGCTCTTGCGGTGTCATTTTTTCAAACACGCCACTGACTTTCGCATCCCACGTATAAGCACCTAACAAAATGCCTTTTTGCGCATGAATGTCATGAGACGGATACCACAGCTGGTTAATAGGGTCAGTGGTATAGCTGATACCGCCGTAAATACCGTCTCGCTCCCAAAAACGCTCGCTCATTTGATAAGCAATTTTAAACAAGTGCCCACGCTTAACGCTGTCTAAACCTGCTTGGTATGTATCTGAGAAGTTGTTATCGATACCTGCCATAAAATAAGCAGGAATATTGTTAAAGCAGTAGTCTGCTTGCACCGTATGTAACTTGCCACCTTGCTCGTAAGTGACCTCAACTCCGTTATCACGGTTGTAGATTTTCTTCACTTGCGCATTGAGCACAGGCTGGGTTTTGAGATTACGCAAGAAGCCTTTAATCACGCCATCCATGCCACCTACTGGTTCCATTAACGGCTCACACCAGTCATACAGCTCAGCGCCCAATAAACCGCCGTACCAAAATTGGCTGTCGAGCATGGCTTTTAATTCGATAGGCGCATGAGGCTTCGGAAACTCCAACATGCGATCGGTTGTTGAGCCAGCGCGCTCACTGCCTATGTATTTACCGTTTTCGGTTAAATCACCATAGGTCTGAGAAAACTTCATTAACGTGGCCACATCTTCTTCTGACATCATTTGGTCAAAATTATGCGAATCTGCTGACTTCCAGAGCAATTCAGACATTAAACCGCGTACATCTGTGTGGTATTCAATGATGCGTTTTGGTTTACCGTCTAAAGAATTATCATCATGAAAATATGCCATCTTGCTGCTATTGGCTTTGATCTGTAATGGCACATTCAATGCTCTGCAATAGTGCAACAAGCGTCTATGGTGACCAGGAATTCGCGCAGGACCACAGTTGAAAAACAAATTTTCTTGTTTATCAAATTGACAAATTTGGGTGTTGCCCATTTCATCAATCTTGTCACCGTTGCGAACGGTTAAGTTACGGCCCCCAGGCCTAAAAGAAGCCTCTAAAATTGTACATTGAATGCCGGCTTTTTCGAGCTCAAGGGCTGTTGCCAACCCTGCTACACCAGCGCCTAGGATGAGTGCGGTAGGCTGTTCACCTTTCGCTGCGGGCTTGATTTGAACGGGTCCTGAATAACTATCATCAGGCATTAAACCTAAAGCTAAACTTGTTTTAAGTAATGCTGATGAACCACCCGCTGCCCCTACATAACTGAGAAATTGTCTTCGCGTAATATTTAGCATAATCGTTCTAACGTACTTCCTAATTTATCGTTCGATGAGGTTGGAAAATCAGGTTTATATGCTAGCGACACGAAACAAATGACAGAACGCACAATAGTATTGTGCGGCCCCATATTTTTTTTATAACCCTTTAATGATAAGGCTTTCAAGGAGGAATTCGGTCAATTAAAGGGGCCTACAGCACGATTTTCAAACAAAAAAGAATAAGTTATACGGCATTAAAATTGCTTTTTGAGGGAAGGCGAGATGAAACAAGTATGCGCATACGCGATTTAGTCTGCGCTGGGCACGTCGTTTTTTGGTTGTCGAGCAAGCGCTCTAACTAAGAGCAAATGCTATTTAGGCATTTAATTTGCTAATTCCTCCATAACAAGCGGTTTATTTGAGCAAAATAAGTATAAATTTGGGTAGCTAATGAATACAAAACAACTAGAGTACTTTTTGGCCACTGTAGAGCAAGGCAGTATATCGGGCGCCTCAAAAGTGCTTGATGTCGCACAGCCTGCTATTAGTTTGCAACTGGCGAACTTAGAACATGAATTAAAAATAAAACTCTTTGAGCGAAATTTTCGTGGTGTGTCACTCACTCATGCAGGCTCTCAATTTGAAGAGCACGCTCGGCTCATTTTAAACCAAATCAATACCGCAAAATTAGACTTAATTGGGCAGCAAACCCAGTGCAAAGGCAAGGTGATCGTTGGCCTTAGTCAATCATTGTGTAATGTGCTGTCGGTGCAGTTACAGACAGAGCTAGAGCACCGATTTCCTAATGTAGAATTAGCCTTTAGAGTTGGGCCTTCGTATATGGTCGAAAGTTGGTTCGCCGAACAGCAAATTGATATTGCTCTGTGTTACAACTCAGATTTACGTAAACATGCTGCTAGTTCATTGCCTCTTATTAACGAAAATTTGTATTTGTATATTTCACCACGGCCCAAAAACCCCAGCTACAGTGAACTTTCATTGTTTGGCTCAATCCCTTTTGAGTCGTTACAAGATTACGAACTTTTTATGCCAGACAGACGGGACGCCCTACCTAAATTGCTTGAGGAGCAAGCCCGAAAAAACAATATTAAATTAAAGACACGTAACGCCTTTGGACAATTGATGACCACTTTGCATTATGTTTCTCAGGGGTTTGGTTTAGCCATTTACCCTTCATCAGCGACGTGCCACTTAGAAGCGAGTCATCAAATTCGAGCCATTAATATCACGGAGCCAGAGCTAAAACGTGAGGTTTATTTGCGCTTAGCCGAGCATCAGCACAAAAACCCCGCCGTTGCTGCCGTGTTTGAGCTTATTCGTGAAACAGCCGCAAACTTGCATGCTGATAATAGCTGGCGAGGCGAGTTACTTGACAATAAATACCAGCAACCTTCGGTCATTAACATCGAGTCAGCTGTGGCTGGTTAACGCTACTTAGCCACAACTGAGATAGAGGTAGACGTAAAGATTTGCCCTAGCGCATTAATTCAAGTGCTTGGGTGCCTGTCATACCCGGTTCAACGCCTAATTCCCGTGCGGCTTTTGAAACCAATAACACTGGTTTTTGCAGCATATCTTCATGGGTTTTTACCCCTGATACAATTGCGCACGCTTCACCTGTTTTATTACATGTGTTTACATCCACGTAACCACACGCTAATAGACCTTGTTCACCTTGAACTGTGAGTAAGGGTAATTTCAATTCGATACGCTCGCGTTTAAGCTCACCCCAATCGAAGGTTTCACCTTGCGCTGTAGCAGTAAACATTAAGCCTAACGCGACACCCAACAACTTACCCATATTACTACTCCTGTCTTGTCTTTTTTATCATTTTAAAACGCAGGCTTTTGCAGTATTGATGCCATTCGGGCAAGGCGGGAAATTTCATGAAAATGCGTATATGAAGAGTATTTATGCACCAATGTAGAGTGTAATTACCCCTTAGCTGCACTTAAATGCAGCTATTTGGTTTTATTCATTTGTTATGCAGGGGCACCTTAGTGAAATAAAGGTTGGCGTAAATGCTTTAATAAACGACGACCTAAATCTGAGCGAATATCTCATGTGTCATCGCAGCAATGCATAACACATTAACCCCACTATGCTGGAGATCAAGAAGCTTAAAATAGCCCCTTCTTTGACCATGTCTTTTATGGTGATCTCCCCAGTACCGTAGGCAATTGCATTGGGTGCAGTCGCAACGGGAAGCATAAAGGCACAACTAGCAGCCATAGCGGCGGGGATCATAAATAAAGCAGGGTCGTTACCTGAAGAAACCGCGGCAACAGCGAGAATAGGCATCAGCAAAGTCGCGGTTGCTGTGTTACTGGTGATCTCCGTTAGGTAAGTCACGATTAAGCAAATAGCTAAAATAACCATCACCAGCGGTAAATTCGTCAAGCTAAGTAGCCACTCTCCTAAGATTTGGCTCAACCCTGAGGCGCTAAAGCCCTTAGCCAAAGCAATACCACCTGCAAATAGCAGCAGTATGCCCCAAGGGATCCTTTTTGCTGTTTCCCAGTCGAGCAATCTGCTGCCTTTCCCATTTGGCACAATGAACATCACTACTGCAGCGGTCAATGCGATGGTGCTGTCACCCGCGTATGGAATATCAAACCAACCGCTCCAGCCGCCGAAAGGCTCATTGCGCGTTATCCATGCTAAGGCCGTTAAACCAAACACCCACAAGGTACGGGATTCTTCTTTTCGCCAAGCACCCAAGGTAGGCAATTCAATATCATGCTCTAGGGTCACATTGCGGGTTAGCCACAGGGCGATAATCGGAAGGCTAACAATAACAACGGGAACGCCTACTTTCATCCACGCCAAAAAGCCAAATTCTTGCCCTGTTTGCTCTTGATAAATACCGGCAAATATCACGTTGGGCGGTGTGCCGATGAGCGTCCCTAAGCCGCCGACACTGGCAGAGTATGCAATCCCTAAAATCAACGCCACTTTCAGTTTTGGGTTATCTACGTGTGACAGCACAGCTAATGCCATGGGCAGAATGATCAGTACGGTGGCCGTATTGGATATCCACATACTTAGGAACCCAGTCGCCAATACAAACCCCATCACTAATCGCCGGCCGCTACTCACGCCTACCAAACGCACCATATACACAGCGAGACGCTCATGGGCGCCGCTGCGCTCTAGTGCGGTTGATAACATAAAAGCCCCCATCAGTAGCAAAATAACATGACTGCCCAACGCGGATGCCGCTATGCCATGATCAAGCACACCAAACATGGGTAACAGAGCGAAAGGGACGATAGAGGTAGCGGGAATAGGAATGGCTTCACTGACCCACCAAATAACCGTTAATGCAGTAATAGCCGCAGTCACTGCCGGTAAGTATTCGACCTGTGAGTACCGTAAAAATCCGTAAAACAGTATCGCCAGTAAAGGACCTATTAAAATAAAGTGCTGACGGTTTAATCGCATAACATTCGCTATCCTAATCATCGCCTAAAGCAGGCATTTATGAATCATCGCCCCCGTTTTATACATCAAGAGGGACATACGGGCATTGTCCCTCGGGCTCGACTCCTCATCTACACTCATTGTAATATGCTTCGAGGGTCCGCTGGGCCGCTGTGTAAGCATCTGTTTTAACCAGAGCGTTAAAGTCAGCACAGGGCGCTTTGGCAAGCTTTGCTAAACGCGGATTTGTGGGTAAATCACTGGGTAAGCTATCGATGACCTGCGCAGCAGCGTCGGGGTTATTACATACCAGCACCATATCGCAGCCAGCGTTTAATGCCGCATTTGCTCTGGCGGCAAAGTCGCCAATAAACGCGGCTCCCTGCATCGACAAATCATCGGAAAATACCACACCGTCGAATTGCATTTTTTGGCGCAAGTAGGTTTGTAACCAGACTTTAGAGAAACCTGCTGGCATATCATCCACTTGTGAGTACACCACATGCGCTGGCATCACCCCATCAAGTAAGCCCGTGTCGTTTAAGCGGCTAAAAATCTGCATATCTAGCTGAGTGATTTGTTCAAGACTTCGATTATCTACCGGCATCGCAACATGCGAGTCTTCTTTGACATTACCATGCCCAGGAAAATGTTTACCTGTGGCTTTCATCCCTGCTCGGTGCATGCCTTTAATAAACTCACTGGCAAGTTGAATTAAGGGTTCTGGCTGGGTATGAAAAGAGCGATCACCGATAACATCCGATACGCCGTTTAAATCGAGCACTGGCGCAAAACTTAAGTCGATATCAAATGCGAGGCATTCAGCCGCCATGAGCCAACCAAAAGTATTGCAGTATTGCTGTGCCTGGCTCAAATCCTCATCACTACGGGCGTAAATAGCACCCATTGCAGGAATAGCGCTGAATCCGTCGCGAAAACGCTGAACCCGGCCGCCTTCATGATCCACCCCAATTAATATCTTGTTGCGTGCAGCCAATCGAATTTGAGCAATGAGCTCTTTTAGTTGTTTTTGATCGTAGTAGTTACGACTGAAAAGGATAACGCCACCCACTAAAGGATGATCGAGCAACTCTCTGTCTTCAGGTGTTAACTCGTAACCTGAGACATCTAACATTATTGGACCCATGAATAATCTTATAACTTGTTGAATTAAACGCACTATAAGAGAACAGCAACATAAAACAAAGCCTCAACAAGCACCTTACTTGATTAAACCTAAAATAAAATGGCAGATGCCGCCCTAGTATCTCGCCCATTTTGCCGTTCGCGCACAAATTGAGCGTTAGAACTGTTAGAGAAATCATAGACATAAAAATGTATGACATTCCGCGCTACGGATGATTATACTAACCCAAATCGGTTATTTTAATGAGTTGTTATGGGTTTTCACACCGTCGGATTGATAGGCAAGCAAGGGCATCAAGGAGCGAATTTAAGCTTACAAGCGTTGATTGTTTATCTTAAACAAAAGGACTGCCGAATGATTGTAGAGCAAAGTTGTGCTTCGCAATTAAAAGGTAACGGATTTGAAATTGCCGATCTAAATACCATAGGAACTCAAGCTGATTTAGCCATAGTGGTTGGTGGTGACGGTAATATGTTGGGCGCCGCTCGTGTTTTGGCCAAACACAATGTAGCTGTGGTAGGCATTAACCGTGGTAACTTAGGTTTTTTAACCGACATCAACCCAGATGACTTTGAACGCCAGCTCGATTCCATCTTTGCGGGCGAATGCCAAATCGAGCAGCGCTTTTTACTTGAACTTGAAGTGTATCGAGGCGGAGAATTACAAAGCACTAATTCAGCCGTAAACGAAGTAGTAATGCATCACGGTAAAGTCGCTCATATGATGGAGTTTGAAGTCTACTTAGATGAAAACTTCGTGTTTAGTCAACGCTCCGATGGCCTTATCGTTGCAACGCCTACAGGCTCAACGGCCTATTCGTTATCAGGCGGCGGCCCCATTCTAACCCCCAATCTAGACGCCCTGAGCTTAGTGCCCATGTTCCCGCATACCCTCAGCGCTCGCCCAATTGTTGTGGATGCAAATAGCACGGTGCGCATCAAAGTATCACCAGAAAATAAAGACAATTTGCAAGTTAGCTGCGACAGCCATATCGTGCTCGCCGTTTTACCGGGGGATGAAATCATTATCCGTAAAAACCCCGCCAAATTATCCTTAATTCACCCCAAAGATTACAATTACTTCAACGTGTTACGCACAAAACTCGGCTGGGGAAGTAAACTTTACTAGTGGCATCAACATAATAAATGTTAGTCAACTTGTAGGTTGCACCTAAAGGTGTAATTAGCAGGTCTTTATTTATCAATGAGTTACGGTGATTTTTACATTTAGGCAGTGGCCAAATTTACACTTAAATACCGTAACCGAAACTAAAATTTCCAGTTAACAGCGTAACTAACCTAAAGAAGAACCTCGCGCTAACAATCGAGTTGATATTTCGAAAGAAAATGTAGCGCAGGTGGGTAAAATTGAGCTTTGGTAAGTATAGGAAATTTTGAAATATTGGCAAGAATTGCCTTTGAAGTATTGACTGCTGAAATGTATGGAGCGGTCAGTTTTTAAAATTCGGTTTTATCGAAATTTTGGAGTTGAATTGTTCTGCGATTTTTTAAGTTTATTTAACGTTAGTGTGTAATGCCGCTATTTGCACTATCAGCTAAACAGTCGAATAACAGTGATTCAACATTGCTGTCTCGCTTGAATATGTAAAAACCTTTTCCTGACTTAGAATGCAATACGGGGAAAATCTGCTGCTTCGATAGGGTTGCAATTGCCTTGGGAATGGGCAATTTCCGTAATTTACACCAGCGATTAAGTACAATATAACGCTCCAGAAAACGCTCTATTTTCTTGGGTGACAAAACTTCGCCATCCTCCGGCTCAACGAACTGTTTATTTATCAACCGAATCAAATGTATTCTATGGATCTCATTTGCGTAAAAGAAAGTCTCTATTTTGCTGGGTTTGACGCAATTTTTATCTCTTTGAAAAAATTCATCCAACGCCAATATTAATTGCTCGCGATTGATACAGATATTAAACAAATGAAATTGTTCTTTTTTATTGCGGACGAAAACTTCGCACCGCCCATCGATTACCAGAGATATAATATCAGCCAATCCCCAATTATTTCTTCTGACCAACTGAACCGCTTCCTCCAACGTAATAATATTAAAAGTTTCACCGCTTAATTCGCGCTGCTGGATTTTTGAGTGTATTGTTCCAAACAATGCATCTACATCAATTAAGTTAAACCAATAATCTCGAGGCATATTTGATTGCTCGAATGTCTGCAATACCCCGTTTTTAACCATTGATGAGATATCAGAAATTGGACGCTGTAAACACCGCGCTAGCGTCCCAACATTTAGATGACCGCTGTTGCTCAATTCATCGTTAGCTAAAATTCGCCTCGCTTTCCAAATTTTCTTTGTCTGAAAAAGTTGGACATCAGGATGAGGATCTGACGAACTAGTTTGACTGATAGTAAAGGGATTGCCCTGTTGATATTGATAGTTAAGCGCAGCAAAAAAGTTGTCGGATAAAAATTTCAACTCACCTGACTCTTTCCAATGTTTCACCCGATTAGCAAGCTGCTCTTCCCTGAAGGCTATATCCTCCAGCATTCTTAAACAAAACGAGAAAAGCGTTTGGTAGCATTTTATATCGGGTGGAAATGTACGAAATGGTGTCAGCTGCGCATCATAGAGTCTCATCGCCAACGCAGCCATTTTGTAAAGATGGTGCCAATACACGTATCGTTGAGGAGCTGCCAATTTCATGTGTTGTAATAGATAATCTGGTATTTCCTTTTTTTCAACAACAACATCATCCCACCCTATTTTGCAGCTTTCACAATGTGAATATAGCGATGGTTTCCAATTTAGAAAAGCATCACAATTTGGGCACTTAGAAGTGAGTTCACATTGATGAATATGACAATGAGTTACATGCGCTATTCGCCAATCTTTATGCATTGCTTTCTGTTCGTGCATGCAGATTAGACAGACATTTACCTCTAACGTCGATATATCTTGAACCGCTCGCTCACTGTTGTATAGGCCACCCATTTCATTTTCAAAATTCAGTTCTAATACTTCATAATCAACTCTCACTAAAACAGATAACTCACTCAATAAGTCTTTAAAACGCAGAAAATGGCTATTTATGCTATGCAAGTCAGTACTTTTAAGTGAAAACAAACGACGTACGGCTTGAACCGAGTGATACCCATTTTGATGCGCTACTCGCAAGATGTAACCTAACAACATTTCATCTTCCTGTGGTCTAGGGCGGATAGGTAGTTCAGAATGCGTCACTGTCATATAGCCCCCTCTTTTCTGCTTCTTTTTTTACTTTTGCGAACGGTGCATCGAATGGATTAAAATTAAGCGGTTTTGCCAAGTTATCTGACATATAAAATACGCTTGCCAAATGCGCAGTCGTCACCACCGTTTCTGCAGTCGTTGTCTCGATAACAGACTTCAAAATATATCGAATTGAGCGAGGACAGCCATCACTAGCCAACATCAAACGCACGAGGTTATTTATATTTTGGCTCAGCGAAATTTCCCCATTATCAGTTTCCAAAACAAAATTAAAACCATGCAGTTGCCGCGGAAACACCTGCAGTAATACATCCATGTAGTCGGCAAAATCCAGAGCATCATCTATATTTTTACAAGAGAAGTAATCTAAGCTCAGTGTGCAGCGAACCCGTGACCTGAGTGCATCATCAGCAGCCAATATTGCGCGAACATCTTTTTTGCCCGTAAGCACCAATGGGATTTTCAAATCGTCCATTAATTCTCGTAGTAATTTAATATTCATACTCTTATCGTCCCCTCCGTCCTTGGGAACAATAGACTGAGATTCATCAAGTAAAATCATTCGAGTACCTTGCGTCACGATCTGCTTTTTCAAGCGCAGACGTCTTAAACCAATACTGCAACTAGCTGGCATTGGGTCGCCAAGCGCATCTAGCAGATTTAGCAACATACCACCCAGCGTATTTTCTGGCGGCACTCTAAGATACAAGACCGGTCTAGATGTCATTTCAGGTGTATCGATGATCGGATAGTTACTGTGAATTTTTTGGAGTAAAAAACTCTTACCCGCCCCCACGGGCCCCATAAGAATCAACGCTTCTTCGACCGTTCCTCCATATTCAAGAATGTGCTTGATAGTTTTGTATGCGCGTTCAAATCGGGGATACCACACAATTCGCTGCAAAAATTCGTCTCGCTGTAAAATCACGGCTCTTTTATCAATGACTATATCCATTTCAACTAGACCCCGAGCGCTTGCGGGTTATAGTGCGACTGTTCGCATGTGATCTATCAACTTCATCTTCTACTCTGACTGTCCGAGCCGTGTCATCGGTCGCCAATCTTGACGTGCCCTCGATTAATACTTCTGGCGTATTATATACCTCATGCTCTACAACTCGCGATTGTGGAGCTGAGGCATTTTTACTGGATTTGCTGTGTGCGTCATGCTTCGGCCCAATAGATTCATAGCGCTGGATTTCAAAACCTTCTGTAGCCGCTGCTTTAGTTGCTTTATGTTGCGCAAGCCTTGTGCCGGGCTGTATCGTTTTATCCCTCGCGGGCACGATAATCGACTCCAATGCGCCAGGGACAAGCACTGTGACTGATGAAATATCATTGCGATTAAAAATAACCTCAACTTGAACTTGTTTTTCTTTCTTCCGATTTTTCATCATCGAAAAACGAAGCTCTTTTAGCTGAGTGCTGTGATAGCAGATATTTTCAATTTGCACACCATGTGTGGCTTGAATTGTTCTTTTGAAGGTTGATCCTACTAATGAATTAATCACAGCTAAATCAGGTGCTGGGCGTTTGAAATAAGTACCTTCACATTTCAACATCATTTGCGCGGGTGTTAATCCATCTAGCCCCGAGTGGGGGTTTTGATGATAATAATCGACGATGTACTCTTCTAGATAACGCGTGAAAGTTTGCAGCGAAACGACAGCGGCCTGCTCAACTGTTTTTTCAAAGTTATATCTATCAAGTCGTTTGCCCAGATACCCAGGAATATTGACCATCAATTGCTCGCGAAGAGTTAGATTAAAGCGTTCGATAAAAGGCCGACGTTGAGATTTTTTTGATTCGGAGCGGTGTAAATCAGCATTGAGCATTGCACATACTCGCAATGTATTTTCAGCGATAAACGCCGGTCCATTATCTGCGTGAAAGCAATACGGCACTCCCACGCAAACCCACTCATTAATATAATTGCCATTTCTCAATTTGGGCGAGACAATATGCTGAAGTAAGTTTTTTGCTCCTTCTGAAGACTCAGCCGGATTTAAACCATGCACTATTGAGTAACCCAAAATATATCTTGTATGAACGTCAATCGCTAAAAAAAGAATAACTTTGCCACTATACTCTCCCGTGTCTTCATCTACTAAACCAAGATTGAGGTGCACTGCATCAATCTCGACGCGCTCGCCGGGAAAATTTGTCACGATTTTTTCGTTGCTATCTCGATACTTATTTCGAGCGACAGCTAGTCCTTTTTGTGCAGCGGTTACTTCAAAAGGATCAAGCGAGTCGAGTATATTATCAAGAGCCGTTTTCGACATAGGCTTACCGCTCAGTTCGAATTTGCTTTGATTTGCTTCTTTTTCAAATTCAGCGACATAATGTCGATAGAGCGCACTGCGATTATCAGCAAATTTAACCATAAAATACTTATCAATGATGAACATCGCAAAATCAAGTTGTGCTCCCGTCACAGGCTTGATTCGACTTTGTTTTACATTTATAAAAGCACTTATATTTTTACCAACTTTTTCCCATTTTTTGCTCCAACGATAAAGCTGCATTTCGTGTGGAGGATTTTTATCACCAATACGTGAACTAATATAATTTATGACTTTTTCACGTGTCGTGACAGAGCCGGGATGAGACCGAGTGTCAAGTTCATTGAGATATGCCAGAATACGTTCAGCTTCTGCTAATTTAGTACCGTCGGTGATAGGACTTACGACAATCTGAGTGGTAGGCTTTTCAACAGAAATTAAGCCGCTGTAATAAGCCTCCTGCCACTGCTCTGCCATCAGCATCAGCGGTTTATGCGTTATTAAGTGGAGTAGAACAAAGTACTCCGAATGCGCCGTGCTAATTTTATATTGCTCACCGTTGTATCTAACTAACATGCCTGCCTGAAAAAGCCCGTGCGTTTGTTTAGCGATTATTGATTTTTTTTTAGAATTACCGTAATTCATACAGTCACCTCCACGAGGGACTCTCTCGTAATTACATCGTCAGTCACACAGCGAATTTGCTGATGTGAGAGCATTATCATCGGATAGTAACTCTCTACGTTAAATTGACTGCAAATCTCCTCGGTAGTCTTCAATGTTGCTTCACCTTTGCTGGATACATAATCAATGACCGCATTGCTAACACTGTTTACCAGTGGAAGCCTGCAATAGGCTTTAAGTTGCCTATATTGATTTAGCCGCGTTGGAGAAATTTTTGACTCTGTAAACAACACAAGTTTGACCCCGGTGCGCTCAAAAACGATGCGAGAGTGCAACTCAAATTTAGCTTTAAACTTGTCAGATAGTGTTTTACATTTTGGTTTAACTTCGACAAATTCGTGTGTTCCGTCCGCATATTCAATACAAATGTCCGGTGTATACCGTCGCCAACCGTGCTCATTGCTGGTATTAATAAAAGAATCCGGCTGCGTAATGTAGCTTTTAACGTTTTTATCGAAGTCCAACGTCAATGAAATGTCACTTTCGAGCATGGACTCCATGTACTGCATCGAACTCGATTTACGGCTATAGCTATTACGTGCGATTTTTGCGATTGTCGCTTTGTTGATTTGTCTTGCTAATGTCATGATGTCACTCTAAAAAAGTAAAAATGAGAAATAACACTAGCTCAACTTTTTTCGAACGCCAATTCAGAAAAACTAATAAATCATTGTTTTTAAAGGATTTAATATTAGGTAAAATAAATAATGTAGAAGTAAATTAAGATGTAACGATACTAAGTGACTGATAAAATTTGAATTACTTCAGAGATATTTCAACGCAAAATAATTAGGTTTGAAGCACATTTATTGTTAGTCAAAAAAGGAATATGCTTATAATAACAATTGATTTCAATCTTATTAGCTGAACTCTGGTCAAAAATATTTGACCATTACGCTCATTAGATGATGGGGGTATTAGTGATCTGACCCAATTGTTGTGCATACCTCATTAAGGTCGTTAACTTTTTAATAGGGATAAACAGGTTAACAAAGAGTAAACGTATTCCTTATTCTAATGAATTCAAATAAGAGGCGCTAATATTGTCAAATAAGACAAGCTTTGTCTCAAGCAGCGAGAAGTTTACTTGTGGTGTCATCAACGCGATTTTTTGATTAAACGCTCGAGGACCTAGACCACTTAGGAATCATTCCCATAGGCCCCCCATTACTAAGCGGATCTATAATTCGTTTCCAATCTTTTATGTTAAATCGACTAGTCCTACTTTGTATCCCAATTTAAGGTTCGATACTTTTATCCAAATCGGGGATTAAGCTACTTTCAAGAGAAGCGTCGGCTTAAGCCGGTGTTAATACTTTTTAGGGTAAAGGCCAAAGGCCTAGAATTTTTTTACGCGGTAACTTTTCTTTACTCAAATGCTCGTCAAAAAAACTCTCTATAACAGGCAAGCCAAATCTTACATCTTCTAAGGCCTTTAATTCTGCCTTTCTACCTTCTACTAATGGTTTAAACTCACTCTGCATGATTTTCTCTGATGCTGCACCCTGTTGCCATGCAGTAAGTGTCCCTTCTAAGCGGTTTAGCCAACGCACCCATAGAAATCTAATAAAAGCACTTTGCTCTGCTGAAATACAGAATGTTATGTCCCCAGGCTTAGGTTTAGCCGGGAGATCTCGTTGCAAAAACTCAACTGTTAATACACTTAAAATAGCGTCATAAAACTCAACTTGAAACTCAGCCTCTTCACGATTGTCTATACTCACGACAACGCTCTTTTTTAAATCAGCTAGAAGACCGATCGCACGACTAGTAGGCCAATCAAGGTGGTTAGCCCAATTATATATTAGTGTTGTCGCAAGTTCGCGACGAGAACGCTCTTGATTTTGTAAAATAGCAATTGCTGCTACTAAAAAGCTTACTACCGTCAAAGCTATTTTTAAGGTCTCTACTATCCATAAATTATCCATAGCAAGTACTCCAAAAATACAAGTTTTTTCCTGTGAATCCAGCATTGGCTATTCGTAAATAGTTTGGCTCGCTTGTACCCTCTTATTGGGTCTGTAATGGTGATGCAAGAAGTAACCAAAGAGATTTTTACAATCCTCGGTGTAATGATCTGTCCAGAGGATGTGTTCTTGCCATGCCAGCTCTCCAAGTAAAGATATGTCTTCCGCGCGGTTGCCTATTTTTTTGAGGTTTATCATATGTGTGATGTGCTCTAAAACACCGAACTGAGCTGCACTGGCTGATAGGCCAAACCTTTGCATTAAACGTAAAGGCAACCAATTTTCAACCTTTTGATACAACCAGTGTTCCTCTTTGAGAGTAGACAGTTCAAAGGCTCTACAAGGATTGCAAACCACTTTATCTACTGGTTCGCGAAGGCGGTACATTGGTTTCCCCCAGCCACTTTCTTTCCACTCGTCAGAGTTGTCACCAACGCTTAGATTGTAGGTTTCTTGCAAAAATTTGCATGAATGTTCAAATTCCGCTCTTAGGTCACGTTTAGATGAGGCTAAGTTCTCCTTTATATGTGACAAAAATCTTCCAAATATTTGATGGCAAAGCAATCTATATTTTCTGGTATCGAGTATCAATTCGTGCCAAGCCCAATCAGCTATCTGGGGAAGTATAATCGGTTTATTTGGTTGATGAGTTTTCACATCAAAAAAAGCGGCCAAATATTTTATAGC
The DNA here is from genome assembly GCF_056173245.1 of Paraglaciecola sp. QJM3NY_14. Taxonomy (NCBI): domain Bacteria; kingdom Pseudomonadati; phylum Pseudomonadota; class Gammaproteobacteria; order Alteromonadales; family Alteromonadaceae; genus Paraglaciecola; species Paraglaciecola sp. QJM3NY_14. The sequence continues at coordinate 2,000,670 of NZ_CM149664.1, read as the reverse complement.
CAATTCAGCGTCTGACGGAGAAATGTCATATTTATCAAAGATCAAAGGCTGAAGGTGACGTATGTGTATTGTGATTAAAGGATTACACTGGACGCCCATAACACTTACTCCTGTAGTTTCATTACTTATTTTGATAGTCAAAGTCTGGAGGCAAGTCAAAATCTACTCACCTGCGATTATCACGTGAAAACAACCCCGGATCACGACAATCGCTAAGTATAATGGGCTGGGTTGGGTAACGCATTGCAAACGACAATTGGCCTAGTTAACTCAAGTCATCTAGCTTTATGGCAATCATTCCGTTTTCTCCAGCAGGAATAACCACTACCTCTTCCCTGATACGTCTTATGGCAGAGCCTGAATTCGGATTTCGTCGAGTAACTTTTTTAGTGATAGGCTTTGTGACGACTAATGGAAGCTCATAAACATCATCTAACCGCTCAGAATCAATTATCACTTCTGCTTTTCCAACGATATCTGCATCATCATCTTCCTCGATAATGTCCGTCAACGAAGTGCCAGTGGTTGAAGTTATACTTCCAACATAAGCGCTTCCAAAGCCTTTCGTCCAGACACCTAAGATTCCAGAAAGAAGCGACTTGAAAAAAGTTTTGAATGCTTTTTCTCCGGGAGTATCTTTGTCCACTGAGACAATTTCTATTGAGAGCTTGGCCTTCCCCCTTAATCCAGACTTGAATATCAACGATTTTGAAAAATCCTCACTCCATTGACCGTTTAGCTTATTCATTGCGTCTTTGGTTCTGATAGTCGTGACATTCTCTACGACTGCAACATTCTCATACGGCTGTTCAAGCGCAAACCTCAGCAAAATAATGTCTTCATGGTCATCATTCGGTCCGAATTTATTTAGTTTGATATTGCTGATCAGTAGTTGAATCGCTTTCTTTTCCATTTCTTGTTCTCTTCATTAATTTTCGCGTCGACGTATTTTTAACGTTTCAGATTTACGCCAACAACAAGCCACACTCGATAAACGAAATTCTTGTAGACCCCAGCTACGTTAAGTTTTTGCAATAGTTGAAATGCAACTAAGTAGGCATAAATACGCAACTACGATTTCCATTTCCAAATGTAGATATCCTCTGGTAAACCTTTAACAATGGCTTCTTCTTTAATTTCTCTTGCGGTTTCTAACGAAACATATGATGCGATCATCACTCCAAAATACTTGCTAACACCAAATGGCTCATACACCTTAGCATTAAACCCTTTGTCAATAAGTGAATTGGCTTGAGCAGTCGCACTAGCATCGTTCGTATGTGACCCAACGATGACAAACCACCCCTTATTAATTTTACCCGTAGCGCCGTACCAAAGCCTTTGAATCAATGACGGCGTATTGTGTTTACCTATAACAGGTTCTGATTCAAGTTCAGTAATTGCGTGGGCTTGCGAGAAGAATGAAAGTGAAAAAAATGTTCTATCACTTTGTTCCGGCGGTAACACATATCCAACACCGTTGGGAATGACATTCGCTCGAACATCCGGTTGATTAGCTAGTTGCTCTGAAAGCACTTCTATTTCTTCTTTTGCATTCTCTAAGCTACTTGTGGTGACCATGCCTAGAATAATTGCAGGGGCCATAACCCCCAACTGAAAAGCCTTAGAGATTAACTTTTCTTTGTTTATCCAAACGACAAACCCGCCAACGAACATAAGCCCAAAGACTTTTATACAATATCCAATCGCGTGTTCGCTCGAGTCTACAACACGATTTGTAATTTCAGCGGCGTCTAGCGAAACAAATTCAACAGCCAGTGGTGCTATTGCAGCTACTGCTCCGACAATGACAGCGACTTTCTCTTCCTTGCACATTATAAATCTCCCTTTTTTTATCACCTCGCAGCTCTTCGTTTAGCTACTGCAGTGTAATAGAGTAAACCTCATTCGGCGTTTTAAACTGCTCTCTAGGTTTGCCACTCCTACTTTTTTCTTTGAGCAACCACGTCTTCACGTCAACTATCACTTGCCCATCAGCATTTAAGGAAAAAGCCAAGGTAGAGAAATGCTCTTTCGTTTTAGTATAATCACCTATCCCAAAAATACCGCCTGTACGCTGTGATGACACTCGCCAAAAGTGTTCAGGATAATTCACTTCCTGTTTTGGTATTCCCTCACTTTGGATTGGGGGAAAAGTCTTTATTTTTTTTGATTTGCTAGCAGCAAACCTACCGTCAATACCGGTAAGGTTAGACATGGGTGAAGCAATTATTTCGTGAAGAGTACGGCCACTATTACCGAGACTTATATTTGATATTCGTCCGTAGTGAACATCCCCAGAAAGTACCAGCATATCGTGGGCGCATTTTGATAACGCTTCTAGCACTCTTGAATACTGTTCGTGATAATCGGCCAAGTTTCTATCAACCTCACCGCCGGGTTTAACAATAAGCGGCTGACTGAGAACGAGAACACCAGGACATGTTAGCGTCGTTATACAGTCTTCCAATTTCGTTAAATCTGTTTCTGACATAAACCTATTTTCGGATGGCTTACTCTTATTGTATTCTGTACGCTCAGTTCGTGTATCTGCAAGTAAAAAAGAGATTTGATCACTAATATCAATTTGCCGAAGGGGCAAAATTCGTTGAACATTTTTAACGCCATCTAGAGCGCTTTTCTCCCAAATTTCCTTAATCGATCGATTTGCATGAAGCATCCATAAATAGGGATTTTTGCCGGTAGTGTGGGGGTAATTGTTCCAGAACTCATGATCGTCGGCTAACATCCATGTACCACCATGTCGCAACATTCTGCGTAATCTTAACCAAGACAACGCATAATCTTCTGCAATACGCTCCTGAACTTCTTGATACACAGGAGAAAGCGAATCAAGTCCAATATCTAAGTAGACTTGGTCACCTGTCAAAAACTTTATATCAGGCTTTTCGAGGTCATTACCAGAGGCCAACAAAGATTCATATGCCTGGCCCACCACAAAATCGTCGTCATCAGGATAGAAACAACTGCCAAGCATAACAACTAAAGGCTTACCATTTTCTTTGGCCACGAGCTTTTCAGGCAACGTTCTAAACGTACCAAATGACAGTTGCCTATTATCAATTTTCTTGGATAATCCAATGTCTTGGCTTGGACGATGAAGCTCAACTTTATAACAACAACCTGACTTTAACCCTTGAAGATATTCGACGCCATAGAACCGTTGACCAGAACCTTTAAAAGGCTTCTTAAGTTTTCTTCCATCTATTTCAATAGTTGTAATATGGGCACTTGAGTCTGTGCCAGCGCCCAGAGATTTTGTTTCGTGAACATGAAGTTCGAATAACTCATACTTTCTCATGTCACTTTTTAAAGTCCCAAACCATATAGCAGCTGTGGTTTGAGTGACTTCATGAATAACAATCGACCAGTTATTACGCATTCCGTTGCTCCCTTACACTTTAATGTAGATAGCACTTAATAACTCCATTTGATTAAGTGCTGCTCATACTACTTATAGTGCAATTTCATAAAAAACAAACTTTTTGTATGAAATTTAACCATGAAATCAAGTTTTACCACTACCGTTTAAGTAAGCTGAGTCCCCGGTCAGTTAGCCTGAAGCCTATTTCATTGTTTTCTAAAACACATTGTTTAATCAAAGCAACAGCTTTGAGTTCATTTATCCTAACTAGATTGAGCTTCTCATTTCTTCGACTATCCGCTGATAGCGCGCTATAAGGAATACTGTTTGTGGATATTAATTCGCGAAAGTAATCGAAATCGAGGCACTCCAAGAACTTATCGCTAAGCGCACCGTACCGTCGATTGACCAACCGAATGACAATGCTTCTAGTTATCATCCACCTGCGGTATATTTTGTCACAAACCTCTGTTTTAGCTTTGTCATATATAAAAGTAGCCTTCAAAAAAAAATCTTCAATTTCTCGCACTTGCTCTGTCGACAGCTCATCTTCAGCGATAGCGTAAAAAATATTTTCAATTATGTCGTCGATATAGTTATGAAAAATCGCCTCCAAAAAATAACAATCGCTTGGCTCTTTTATAAAGATAATCAAAAGTTTGTTGATTTGATTAAGCTCGTATAATCCGTATGAACGTAGTCTTGAAATTTTACACAATGCATTCACTGCTGCATCGCTTAAATCGGACTGTTTTTGCTTAGAGTCTGTCATCGATATCTCGCTGAAGCAGGTTTGAGTTTGAAAGAGTGCAAGTAGTGAAAGCTTGAATGTTCTCTCGCTTCGCACTTTTTGACATATTTTTTAAGTTGTCGCTTGTTGTAGTTGTTTTGAGATATCAATCTGCGTTCATAAATTCGCTGACCTCTTTTTTTGACTGATGCAATGTACTCATACGTGACTACCCTCTTTGGGGAAGGCTTACGTTGAGCGTAGAGCACAGAAACTCTGCGACTATTTATTCGCTTTAGCTTTCGTTTCACGAGATTGAGTACTGTGGTTTAACAAATACAACAGGTCAGATGAGTAGCGATATTTTGCCATTTTTAACGCCTCGTTTGCTCTTTTCAGTGTCATTAGCTTACAGAGAAAAGTGCTAGTGATGCCAACATCAAAACGCAATAAATGTAGATTTTTTGTTCTTTAACATAGTTCTGTGTTAGTCTAAAAATACCAACTAACATATTGTAAAATATACATATTTTAACGTTTATTATTTAATGTGACTTAATATTTAGTTTAATAAATAAGCTAACTGTTCTTGGCAGGAAATACCTGACGGATACGCATGTGAACTGCGGCTACTGGAGGGGACTATTCGTATATAATACCTTAAACTGCGGGTCTGTTTCTCTTTCAAGAATAAAGTTTAATCTTTCCCTATTCCAGCCTGTGCTGTAACTCTGCGTAAGTGAGTCGCACAATGTCACGTGTTAGGGCCTAACAGACTTATTGAGTTACACCTTGGACTTGGCCTCACGTCGTACTTTAGGACATCTAATACTTTAGATAAAGTGTGTCATTTAACCTAATCGCTACAACCTACAAGGAATATTAACATGTGCGGATTATGCATCGAAGGCGTTTTTCTCTCTGGTTGGAAAAACGGCTCGTTTTCACCTACGAATATGCCTGAAGCGCCAGATTTCATGGGCGAGGAAGTTGAAGCTGCTCACTTAGTTTCAGAGTTGGTGAGTACAGGTACGACATCTGTTGAAGGTCTTTTGTCTCACTATTCTAAATATCCCATAATTGTATGGTCCTTATATTATGTAGCCCAGCAAACCCCTTTGAAGCAAGAGCATCTAATGATATGTGACGCCCACCTTCGAGAACAAAAATTGCTTCGTGCGATGAGTGATAGTCCTTGGAAACGTTTGGAGGAAGACTTTCCACTTGTGACTGAGTTTCTTGATAATATGACGATAACGGAGATCAACAAGCATTATGATAATGCGCTACTTGATGAGATAGAGCGTTGCCTACTATCCATTCACGCTGACGGCTATTATAAATGGGAAGCCTCCTCACCAATGCAGGATATTTTTAATTTCTCGATCATTGAACTTCATGAAAGTGAAAAGAGTGAGCTTTTTGTAGACTGGCCGCTTGAACTATTCATGCTTGCAGAGACGTTACTACGATTACGACCCAATTCATGGGTATTGAGCTTGGTGCTTTCTGTGGACCTTGCTGCCCAATTTGACAGCTACTATCCAGCTTGGCGACGATACATTGCAAATCACTTTTTTGAAGAACTTAGCCCAACGGCATTTTTACCACTAGGGAACTCGTTGCCTTTGATGGTTATCAGCGCGCTTGCTCAACGCCATATTCATAATAAAGTACGGATTTCACAGCTATTAGCAATTGTGGAAAGCCGAAAAAGTGATGAGCAAGTCGTCCCAGAGCGGCTTGCTCGTGAGCTGCGTGATACCTTTGAAAGGTTATAGAGAGCTTACCGTATAGCCAGTTAACGCTCTTTATTCAGAGTTTAGTCTCTTTCATGACCAGCAAAGAATTGACGTAATAGACTGGTTCGATTAAATCGGTCAACATCGGCATTTTGTGGCTTCATTTCCCTACAATGAAGGTCTCAACCTTCATACAGCGCAGAATCAATGCTAGATCGTATATTATTAAATTTAATACGACCTAGCAGTAACGTGGCTCCCGTTCTAAAAGCTTTCTCCAGATTACAATTTGTTAAGATATAGAACCGTTTTCCAATCAAATCCGTTTTCGACTCTTCCACTATTCCAAGCTTCATACATTTGCGTTAATTGGTTATTAACATCAGAAAAATCAAAATAATGTTTATTATGAGACAGTCTGTGCCTCCAATAGCCTACGCCTTGATCAAATCCTACGCTGTACTCGCTTCCATTTTCAAACTTCAGGACCAATTCCCGTCTGTGAGATATGTGTTTTTTATCGTCATGAAGATCCACAAAGCACGGTACCTTTATGCCTTTATCAAACCATAAATTCATTACATCAGTCATATCAGCCGAAACAGACCAATCATGATTTATGAGTTTGCCCTTTGATTGCTTGCTTGAAAATAAAGTCTGAAGTTCAAACGTAGTGTTTGATGATCTTGGCAAAGCTCTAATAAGCTCACCAAACAAAATAATGTACCAGGGAGACTGCAAATATCTGTCTGTATATTTGATTTCGCTAAGTCTGCTACTTTCTAGATCATCTTTCAATGAAGGAAATGAACCGCCAATAAGCGACCAAAATCTATCGCCGAATGTTCTAATTTCGCCATTTAGCTCTGAACTAAATTCTATGCGTTTTCCGCCTCCCTTTTCAGTGTCACCCCAAGAGCTTGTATCAAGCTGAGTAAAAATAAATCCTTGTGGAACATCTGATTTCACCAGCATATCTTCATTATTGTTATCGAGCCACGATGCATTTGGCGAAATTAGACTCACAGTTTGACTCGCTATAGCGAGTTCCGTGCTTTGGTTACTGATAAGAGTTACCATATTCCCACTAGACAGCTTGTTATTAGTACTCAGTAGAGCTACTCCTAGCTCCTGATAGCGAAAAAGTGAGCGCCTTTCTGCTTGTCCTAGATTGATGCTTGGTACAACAAAAGCTAATTCTACATTGTTCACTTTAAGCATTTGATACACAAACATATGCACGTGACGAGAATTTAAATCCCATTCATTTACATCACCTGATAACCATATTTTTACCGAATTAGCCCCTTTGTTTATCTGATGTGATATCGCCTCTTTTATAGATTCGTGACAGTATGCAGAGCCTTTTAGATAATTAAATTCCTGAGCTAGAGACACAAATTTACCATATTCAGCACCAAGCCAATCTAATGCCGTACGCCTATTTAAGTGATTTGCATCATGGCGAGTATTCGAATCTAACAAGCAATTTGAACATGCATCTTCACAGTTCGCTTCGCACTTGAGATCGTCTATTACTTTCAATATAAGGCTATCGATAAATCTGGCAGCACTAGTTGCGAACCCTGCGCCACCACTTACGGCATCATAAAGTTGTATAACCGTTGCTGGAAGATTTGAACTTAATACTCTTGAAGGTCTAACTGCATAGCCTATTTCGGATGTCGAAATACCCAATTTATTAGCTAATACATTCCTTAATGCAACCGCCAAAGTAAGTCCGATTGTCTCCCCTTGATCAGACACATCGATATATTGACCTGTAACTGGGTGTTTAAGCGTTAGTTCAAAAGCATCGGTTAAACTAGAGCAACCTATGTGAATATTAGAGTGAACTGAAGTACTGCCATCACACGGAGGCTGATATCCATCCGAGTCTTTGGAATTCGGTGTTGTAGTAATAGGCCTGTGTTCAGAGTCAGGAGATAAACCTTTCGGAAATTCACCATCTACCGTCATCGATTCTGCCTTACCACAAGATAAACATACCGCATAGCCAGTTCCAAATTCACCAGACGAGTGTTGAAATAACGTAGCGTTATTCCCGTAGCTCATAAACCCAATACTTGGGTTCGGTAAAGCGAATTCTTTACCATTAAGCGATAACCAGGCAGGTTGGACCGGAATATACTTTTGAGTGGATATATCATTTTCTGGCGCATCAAAAAAATCAGTTACAAAGCCTGTTGGTTGTATAGATTTTTTGATCATCGATGGCGGTACTTTATGCTCGCAACGAGAACATTTAACTTCGTCTAAAACTTCGCCTGACGAATACAGTCCTGTTTGACCACAGTGAGCGCACTTCCATGCGGTATCAAGTCTTTGTGCCTCTTTAAAATTTACACCAATCTTCTGCCAATTTAAGGAGATACCCGCAGAGCGGAAAACTCTACCATCGATGACCAATTGTGCCCCTGGCGCATATTCTCTAATTGCAATAGCAAGATTTCGAGAAGGCATGCCTCTTAGCTGAGAGATATTGTCTTCTCTGAGTTTAGTTTTTGATTTTTTCCCGGCCTTTTCCCTTCTGAAATCAATGATGTTTGTGTTATTTAATGTCACCACATCAGTAGGGAAACCATATCCCGGCAAAAATGCTTTTGCTGCTAACTCTTTAAGGAGATATTCATTACGATGCCGACTTAACGCTAAGCTAATTCTATATTCAAATGGGGAATCTTTTTCTGCACTATCTAAAGCGCCGTTCAATTGCTCCAGTTGTGTAAGCCAGCGTTCTTGCATTGCCCCAATAGCCAGTTTAGTTCTACTAATAATTCCCCGTACCTCATTACCCGCTAATGCAGTCCCTCGAACTAGACTCTTGATCGAATCGTCAATGTAATCAGAAGATGCATCCATCCACGCTTTGAACTGCTCACAAACAGATAAACCTTCACCTTCCACTTCAAAAAACCATTGTAAATTTAAATTTGTTTTTTCTTTATTTGTAGCGCCTATAACCTCTCGAAGATAAATCGACAAAAGCAGGGAATTAACGTGGCGCGATACGAGGCGTGCGGAATCTAGTGAGATTTGAGGGGCGGGAATTTTTGTAACGAATGGCCATGCTGTGTCGTTAAAGACTTCATTATCATGGGGATTACTTTTGCACAAAGTATAAGCTATCGCTCTTGATTCGTTACTTCGACCGGCCCGGCCCGCTCTTTGGAGATAATTAGCAGGGTGTGGCGGAACATTATTCATTACTACAGCGGAAATGCCCCCTATATCAACCCCCATTTCCATAGTGGTAGAGCAGTTTAAAACATTTACCTTTCCTTCTTTAAACCTGTCCTCATAGTATTTCAGACGATCTGCTGACTGCTGCGCCGAGTGCTCTGCCGTTCTGTAATAGTAGCCACCTTCGATAGCCCTATCGTTAATATCAGTCCATAAATTTTCGACTCGTAGTGTAGCTAAATCTTTATCATCACTAACCATCGCTCTGATCTTATTTAAGCCATCTCTATAATCTTCTTGAGATATATCAAATGACCAGATGGGGGGCATATTCACTACTTTGCAGGTATAATCACCCTGTGTGAAGTTTCGAGGCAAATAAGGAGTTAACCCTTTAAATGTAGTATCAATAAGCTTGTTGGTGACCGGGCAAACAAAAAACTTATCACTAAAGGAAAATGTTATTTTTTCTCTGTTTAGATAAAATTGATTTCCTTCATTATCTAATACTCGATGAGTGGTCAAAGCAGCCCAAGCAGACCTGAGCCACTCGTTCATTTGATCTTTGTCACTCTTATTTGAAGCCTCCAAGTTCGCGCCCAGCGCCAACAGCTTACCCAACCGATTCAAACTCGTCGTTTTTATTTGAGGCCACTTTTTGACGCGGTTTTCATCTTCCTCTGCTGAAGTTGGATTAATCAAAGTTTTCGGTGCAAACTTAAACCCTATCCATATGCGCCAGTCATCTTCGAGTTTAATATACGTGTTTTCTCGAACATAAAAATCTAATGTTACTTTAAGAAAATCTTGCCAGTCTTCTAAGGTCAAACCATGTGACTCCCAATTGGGTGGAGCGACAGTCACCTTATCCAAACCAACGTATCCTAGCTTCACGATCCCTTGAGTCTCTAAATTATTTTGGCGTTTAGGACGTCTTGCAAATTCTCTCATTAGCAACATTTCAGCTAATTTTTGTGGGCCACTCGAAGTGTCAAATACTTCAGGGTTCGCGTACTTGTTGTAATCCAACATCCCATTTTTAATATCATTAGAAAGCTGTAAAGACTTCACTAAATCAGTCCATGACAAAACAGCCGGAGTGAATATGGACGTACTTAAATTTGCTTGGTCAATTTCATCTTGCTTTTCCTTTGCTATATCCTTCAATCCTGCATTTAGCAGTCTTTCCACTTGAGACTCTAATGCCTCTATCTCTTCTTGTGATATTTTGTTTTCTACTCGGGCATCCAGCTGTTTCTTTTTGAGTACTTCAAACACCAAACCTCTTAGTTTGCTACGCTCAGCTTCTTGTTGCATCCTCACGGCCATTCTAGCTGTACCCTGACGACTGTCAGTAAACGTAATTAGTTTTCGACCTCTACCAGGTAAGCTGTTGGGCCCTAAATTAGACCCCTTATCAACGGCGGGGTCGGGACAGAACTCTAATAACGTAGGGACTGCATTGGCTACATAGAATGGAGCACCAAGCATAGCTCTACGTATGGGTTTACGTCCTGAAAACCCCTTATATTCACATTTACCACATTCATTTTCATAATTTTGAAATAGATACAGTTTTATCTTTTCATCCAACCCTCCAATGTTACCGTTAGTTTTATTAATACCTACACCAATAAAACTTCCGTTATCATTAGCCTCTGCGCGTAAAGTTATGGGAGAAGAATGGCGTGTTTCATTTTTTACGGGTGAAGCCTCCCGTATTTTACCTTCATCATTAGCAGAGATATCATTATTTTCATCGTCATCGACAAGCAAAGAAAACTCGTCTGATGTATTTGCCTCTCTGTGTGCAATAACACCATTTTTTTCAATTGCTAATAGGTGTGGTTCATTGCAGTCATTGCAAAAGCCGACCTCACAAACCGGTGCACCACAATTACAACGACTTCTTTGACTTACATATACGTTACCAAAAGGCCAGTGGCCATTAAGAACTGAACTGGTCTTTGTTTCACAATTTGGATCAATACAGCTCCATAGACCATTGAGCATCCGTTGAAAAAAGTGTGCTCTAACCTTCAAAAATGCCTGCGAACCTATATCCTTTTTTGTACCGGTCAAAAGATCTAGCCACTGTAGAACCGTAGTTTGATTAAAGGCTTGCTCTGGAAATGTCGCATTAAGATATTCAACTAATACCGTGAGTTTTATCGGTTTATCGCTCGTGACAAATTTATCTCTAATTGTCTTAGCCGTTTTTGACTGACACAAAGCGTTAAATCTTGCGACAGATACTTCTGGGTCAAAATCCTCTGACTTCTTGGGAATGTCGGCTGGGATCGAGCACATATCTGCAAATGAGATATTGTCTGAATTTTCAAAAGTAAGTGAAGGGATAGCTCGTTTTCCACCAATCACTATCACTTGAGACTCAGGTACTCCCGCTAATTCCGCAAGGAAACTTTGAAGTTGACCTTCGCCATCGTCATCCGCAATGGTTGCAGACGTAGCGACGAACCTGACATTCTTAGCTTCTACACCAAACGCTTGTAGAACTCGTCGCAGTTGCATTGAGAGTTCCGCAGCTTGGGAGCCAACGTATGTATGAGCCTCATCCAGAATAATCCATCGTAGCGATTTTTCTGCTTTCGATTTACTAATGATAGGTGCGTCAACATTTCTGATTAGCATGTATTCCAACATCGTACCGTTTGTCACCAGAATCGGGGCTGGCTCTTTACGCATTAATTCGCGAGAGTGAATTTCATTAGGTATTGAGCTTTGTTTTGACCGCATACGGTTTTCTTTTTCTTCGGTATTACCGTTGTATAAACAAAACCGTATGTCACTACCAAAGTCTTGTGTCCATGCATGTAATCGCTCGCGCTGGGAGTTTATTAACGCATTTAAAGGGTATAAAAAAATAGCTCGTACGCCCTCTAGTTTTTCCTGTTTGATTTGCTGCTCTCTATATAAATCTTCTAATACCGGCACCATAAAACACTCAGTTTTACCTGATCCTGTGCCACTTGTAACAACGACAGATTTTACTTCTTCGCAAAGCAGGGTATTCCAGCTTTCCAACTGATGGGTGTAAGGGTAATACTCAGCTTTGAACTGATATTTGTTGCTCACTTCGACACCAGTAGCATTTGTTACCGTTTTTTTATCAAGTGAATCCACGACTTTTTTAGAAAGCAATTTATCCGTCACTAACGTGTTCAAAGTTGATGAGGACGGAGTCCACCCGAATGTGTGCTCAAACAGTGGAGATGCCAGAAATGAGCCTTCATCGCCACACGGGCTTTGCATTTGATCCTGAAGATGTTTACGCAGTGCAGGATTGGTTATCCCTAACACACTTAAAGTCGATTCTTTAGCTCGGCTCAATGACTGAGCGACTAAATCTGCAAAATAATTCATATTTAGATCCTTTTAATCTTGGTAAGAAAAATAACTTATAGAGAAGCTATACATTGAGGAGAACCAAGTAGAATCGAAGTCTCTTAACTCTTTTAGAGCATGTATTGTATTGCTGTCGTTACGAAATATATCTACGAACTGTAATTTACCTATAGCAAAGGCCGCCGCAAGAACCGGATACAGAACAACTGATGATTGCCTGAAGTGTGGAAAGTCAATTAAATCTCTGATACCCCCTAGTTCGTCGGCGGCTTTTTCAATCTCATATTTCAAGCTGATGGGCCAATCTGATTCAGAGTGTTCTCGTATTAAATCTTGCAGCCATAAACTATTAATAAGCATTTTTTCTTGCGTAGGTAGTAAACGCGGTGCTAGATCTTGACCTTTGAAATGTTCAATTATTGGAGTAGGAAAACTTGGTATTACTCGACTGAACCGGTCAAACATTTTGGTAATTTGACCGTTTATTAATTTTTCGTCTGCACCAAGCTTTATGAGCCATTCACTAAAGCAATTTTTTGCGAAAATCCAATGTTCTAATGAAATCAACTCCCATAAGATGGGAAATTCAGCATCAATTCGGCGGACGAATTCCTCATTCATCTCAAACTTAAATAAGGCGATAGTCAAAGCGCTTGGCGTTTTAACAAGCGCCTTCCATGCTTCAAATGTGGAGAGTGGTAGATATCCAAAGTTATCCCAGAGGTTACGAAAATACCCCCAACTAGGGTGTTCTATATCAGATGTCATACGATATAAAAAATCTGTAATCACACTCGGAGCACTCGCCGGATGGTAAACCTTGATGGCAGTTTGAATACTTGAAATGTCGCTCATAAGAACGTCAATATTAGTAGGATAAAACGTAGGTCTAAAATCGACATCAACGTTTTGACTTGGGATTATTAACCAAGGTCCTTCTTTTTTCATTTCATTCGCAATTTCAAACCTATCTAACGTCACACTACCCAACATCCTAGGCTGTAATTGAATCGGTTTTCTTTCAGGCTCAGCCATTCTCATCGCAAGTGGACAATGCTCAATGCTTTCAAGCTGCCCATGTTCAAAAGAGATTAAATCATCCATTCGATCTATTTTGATATTTGAAGCAAATCTTCTTACGATGTATTTCTTCATATTCGACGAATCTGAAATGGAAATTTGAACCTGTGCATCTAAGTTATCTGACAAAGACAGCAGCTCAATAATTTTTTCCTTAAAACTATATAAACTCAGTATTTGGGGCTTATCTGCTACCGAAATATAAGATAAGTATGATGGTGAGTTCTTGCTAATGGGTAGCAACAAAAACTCTACTTTAAACTTAGCAACATATGCTTTGTGCGAATAAAGGAAAACTTCCGATCCTAGGAGTTGATTGATCGTAAGCTCGTTATCTAGGATGCGGCCAGCTGAGTCATAGCCATAGATCCCTGAAGCTGGATACGGAAGCGTTAATTCAATCGGGTCACACTCTAAGTTCGCCTGTACGAGCAATGTTACTTTTGCGGGAGGTAAACCATTTGGCTCAATTAAAAATCGACGACTGATAGACGTCTTTTCTGAAGTGACATTTGCATCCTCAGCCACCAAACTCGCTGAAATAGGACGTTCAGTTGATACCGTTATTTCCGCAGCTTTGTTCTCACAACTAAAACTAATAGTTAAATCGCTGGGAAGTACCGCTATTTTTCGCCTAATGAGGGTATCGTTGTTTCTGTTCTTAACAGACAAGGTATGAGTACCGTAAAGCTCATACTCTTTAGCCGTTTTTACTGCTTTATTATCGATATAACTAGTAAAGGCATAATTGATATCGGAGCTATCATCAATAGCTTCTACCTCTGGTAGACCTAAGTACACGCTCGAAGGCTTACTTTGCCATATAACTTCATTACCAACTAAGCGTAGCATTCCACTGGTATTAGAAGATGAATTAGTACATATCCTATACTGGCTATCTTCAAAGGAGAATCGTAGATCCCCTGTCGTTTCGTACCAGGCATAGGACCTACCCTCAATGATCAATTCATCTACCTTAGTACATTGACCAGTAATAATGTCGAATGCGTATTCTGATGGAGTTAAGAGGTAAATGGTTGGATGTTTAGTTGTGAAACTTGCTTGCCCAACGAATTCATACTTATCCTCATTTGAAACAAACCCAATTGGCACATCTCCCAAGGAGATTGAAGAATCAGGTATTTCTGTTTCTTCGATTCGTATACCTGCTTGAGTAACACTCACGTACAACCTTGCATGCACATTACTGCGAGGCACCCGAACTCCTTTTTTCCTAGTTGATATCACCGTGTGTTTGTTTTCGAACTGAGCATAAACACTACCGAAGTTTGCTCGTCTAACGCTGCCTTCATCTAATCCTAAATCCATGCGACTCGAATTCACGGTTTCTTTACCAAACTTAAAGTTAAGTTTTTGAGGTAGCGATACCTCCGAAGTAAACGTGAGGGATTTGAAGTCAAAATAATGTTTACAAAATAGTTTCTTTTGGAATTTTTTAATGGACGAACTAGCAGACCACGCACCGCGCAGCCAATTATCGAGCAAGCCTTTTCCAGTGGCATTATCCAAAGGAATTGGAAACTGGTTACGCCAATTAGGAATTATTTTATCTAATTGGTCAGACGGCAGTTCGTTTTGCGACTGGACATCAATTTTGTCGGCCAATCCCATCAAATTTCTGATGAGGCTTGAAATCAACTCTATCGATTCATCTTCAGAGAAAACGGTAGGTAAGGAGTTTACGTACCGATTGATTAAACCACCTAGTTTAATTCCTAGTAAGTCGACCTGATAATAATTAGCCAACACCTTTCTAATTAACTCGCCAAATTTATTATCTTTTGAACTTATTAGTAGAAAAGGCAATCCGCCTTCAATAAACACAGACCCCAGAAAGTTCCGACGTTCAGTGTAAAAACGGATTGGTCTGCGCCAATAAGATTCCATCCCGATCGGGATCAACTCTCTAATCTCTGGAGCGTTCAACTCAAAGCCTAAATCCTGCCAAATAGCAGCCCAAGACCATCCATCACTCGCTTGATATTCCCGTCGATACCATTCGGAACACCACATAACAAAACATGCAGCCCACTGTTTATGCTTTTGTTCACTCACTCTAATTTTAGGCCTGAACGTCACGACTACTTGTTTCAGATCTTGGTATTCGTTTTGTTGTAATTGATAAGTAAATAGTGGCTCCGTAGTGACTGCGGTTAAACCACGGTTAGCAAACATTTGTGATAGAAATTGGTTGGGGGATAAATGGGTCATAAACACATACTTCCTTTTATGCACTCAATTGAGCTTGGTTAAAACAAGAGTAAAATCCTCTCGCCTGACATTCTTGTCTAAGTTCTTGCCACTTTTTTCCTCTGGAATAATTTGCGGCTGTCACAGGGGCAAGTTTTTCAATCAATACTTGGTGAACTCCAAGTCGCTTAATAAACTTTTTTAAAATAGCGTTTTTCTTATTTTCTTCTGCAATCATCCCTGCATAAAGAAAAATAAGAATGTACTCAGTTTCCGCTGGGTCGCTGTATTTCTTTGAGCTAAATTTTATCCTATCCACTAAATCATAATCTACGACTTTTTTCACCATATCAAATACATACAGGAAATCGTTGTACATAGTGAATCGTTCTGAGGTACTGGTGTATCTCGCCAACATTGCGAAAACGTCTACATCCTTTATCGCGTTAGCCCTTCTACCGCAAACTTGGTAGATACACCAAGTATCGAATTTACCTTTGGCGAAAACCATACTGCTGCCATCTTTTAAAACAGCTATCAATCTCGCGTTTGATAGAAAGCTATCGTTGATACTAAAAGTCATACAAACCTCCAGAAGAAATTAATGAAAGGTGCTTAGAGTTAGCAAGGGACGAATTTGAAGGGGTTAGAGAAACCAAACGGCACGAAACTCGCCGTTTGGTGATTTGCCACTAACTCACTTGATCCAATGGTGAAATTTCATCAAGCAGTGGCATGCTTCCATGCGACAATCCCTGCAATTCCCCGCAAATTGACATCATCTGATTAGTGATACCGCCAATTTGCCCTTCACGCTTCTTCCAGATGCGCTGCATCGCTGATTTTTCCTTTTCCAGCTCCAGGCGCATTTGCTCCTGGTGTTCGACCACGGCTTTTATACGCTGTACAAATTGCGTACTACATACGTAGTCGTAGAACGCTTCCATTTGCTCGTTTTTACCTGCACTTACAGCTCGCTGACGCTGCGTTTCGGTCAATACAGTTCTCAATGCTTGCGATACGCTTTTGACAAAATTCGGTTTCACCAACCAAATGCCATCTTGTTCAAGAAACGGCTCGTTCACGCCAGCAGGAAAAACCGTAGATACCAGCACGCCTATGTCACCGCTAACCTGCTGCATATCAGTTTTAAGTTTCGTTACCCACCCGTTTGACCAATTTGCTGCTCGCTTGGTCTCCCAGACGATTTTTCCGCAGGCACTTCCTGAACGTAAACGGACAGTGTGTAAAACATCAGCACCATTGGCCCCCTTTTTAACCGGGTCAATATCATCAAGCGGATAAAGAGTCGCCAACTCTGTTTCAAGCTCAAGTTCAAGCACTTCACCTTGTAACTGCTGCGAGCCTTGATCGAGTTTGCGTTTCAAATCATCATTGGCTTTTGAGGCATCATCGATTTTCTTGCGCCACTCTGCTTCTTTAAGTTTGAAGTCGTCTGAAAGTTGGTTACTAATGGTCAGTTTTTCCTGATCCAGCTTTCTTGCAAGCTCAACATCAGCATTTTTTTGCCGCTCTTCCAATGCTTGCTTTTGTTTGCGTAATTCAAGCTCTTCTTCGCGGAATTGCGCCAGCTGCTTATCCTTCGCGGCAAGGGAGTCTTTGAGCGTTTGGGCGTCAAGTTGCATCGATTCACGCACCTGCTCTTCAACATTCTTCTTTTCAGCTTGGATACGCAGCTTCAATGTTTCAGTGAATTCATTGCTCTGGGTCAGTTTCTCGCTCAGCTCTGCAATGGTTTTTTGATAGTCTTTGGCGGCTGCTTTTTCTGCCTCCTTTAACGCAGATGCGCGCATTGACGCCAGCTCTTTATGAACCATCGACTGATAGTCGCTCTCATGCTTTTCAATAAGTTGATGCGCAATGGCGTCCTTCAGTGCAAACGACTGTTCGCAATGAGGACAAGTAATAGACTCGGTTGAATTGATAATGATTTTGTTTGACATGGGTTGGTTCCTATAAATTAAGAGATAATTATTTATTACAGGAAGGATGCCAACTCATAAGCCATTGATTTACATATATTTACAGAAAATAAAACAATACAAATTTAAATATTTATTACTAATTTTAAATATTTATTACATAAAAATAGTTGCAATTTCTAGTTACGTAAATTTTAATCGATTAAGAAGTGCAGTATTGCGTTTATTAGTTCGACGAAATGAAAGCTCCCAAATTAATGCGTCTTTCATATTTTTATCGCTAATGTTATCAGCAAGTATTTCCAGCTCCTCTACCTTCAATTGGATGTAAGGTCTCTCAGATCCTTCACTAATATTATTAAAAATTGTTGTTGGAATTTTTTCTTTACTTTTAGCTACTTTATTTCGTCGAGACAATTGCTCATGTTTTAAATGAGAAGCTGTCTTTTCAATTTTTAGATTGTATTTTTCTACTAAAGTTTTACCAGGCTCGTATCCACTATAGATGGCAGCGGCTACTAACTCCTCAGCTTCTTTCCATTGATTATATGTTGGATGTTTTGAAGTAAATATCGAAACAGCTTTAAGACACATTGCAGCTGAATTTTTATAGTTTGCAGCCTTATCAAGTAATGTTTCGAACTCTTCGAGTTTACCTTGCAGTTTTGCTAGTTCAGCAAGTTGCATTTCTTTCCACCCATTAGCAAGCAAAGCATCTGGCTGCAAGTTTTTAACTTTTGCTTCTCGAATCCAAAAAATGTTATTCCATAACTCAAGTTGCTCAGCTCTTTCTGTTACATCAGAGTCGCTTGGCCTTATTAGACCTTCATCCCTTTCGTAAGATCCTCTTTTTTTACTCATACCATTTAGTATGGTTGTATTTTTATTCGGATGAATTCCGAAATTTTCTCTTAGAGTTCTTTCACAGAAGTATTGCCACAGCTTCACATGGTCGAAAATAGACTCACAAGCCATCGTTCTTATTTTTCTTAACGTAAGCCGTTTATCTTTCAAAAGCCTGGCTTGATTTCGCGATGTCATGTCAAAAAATCTTATTTCACTGGCAGGCCCCCGCAAAACTTCAACCACTATCTGTGTACCCAATTCAAAAATAAACACTTCGGTATCTTCCTGAGCTAGGTTTGGTAAAACGATAATATCTGAAGAGGTTGTTCCTTCTTTTATACCAATGAATTCTGCTGTGTCGGCTGGTATTAAAATACGAGTTTGATTAAAACTATCACTATAGTTTGACCAAAAATCTGCTCTACTTTTCAGTTGTCTGACATCTTTTTCATTTAAGGCAAGATAGCTTATGTTGTCTTTTTGACAGATCTTATCTATTAAGCCTTTAAGTACAAAATAGCCACCTAGTTGGAAACGTTGTTTAAGCTTATTTCTTGAAAGTTGACTTAATTCATACCAGAGCGTTTCATTTGAATCGGGCAGACATCGTCTTTGAATAATTTCGTCAAAATGACTTAAAATATTGTCACTTAGCTGCACTAAAGCATCGTAGGTGACTATCTGCTCAAACTCTGTCATGTCTTTGAGACAAAGCTCAAATACTTTTGTGCAGTCGGGGGAGAAACTTGACTCAAGGTAAGGCACAAATTCATCAATTACACCTTCCCGAAATTTACCTAACTCTGGTAGATTAAGAGTTGTACTGAATCTCAAAGGTGAGCATCCTGCCGCGATTGACAGTTCTATACAGTGAGCATAGTTTTTTTGATTTAGCCCAATAAGCCACTTAACTCTTAATTGATTTTTTCCCGTTAAGAACTCTTTGGCAATACTCATGGTATCAATTAAGCATGCTGGGAACTTTTTAGCTTTGTCAGAAATGGAATTAGCAGCCATGTGCATAGCCAAACCGGCTACACGCGGATTTTCACCTATCGCTTTCCAGAGGAGAATACACGCCTTATTCTGCTGCTCTGAACCTAACACATCAAAATCATCGTTGAAGACACTCAACCACTCAATGATGGTAACCGCTTCAGCTGAGCCATTTTCAATCATTTTTAGGATTTGACTCAGTCTAAGGGGGGGATAAGAAGGTAGAGGTCTTTCCCCTAATACATGGACTAGGTGAGGGCTGGCGTTAACGTCCTTAAGCTGGTTACTCAGGGGTAATTTTGGCGAAACAAAAGCAATACCACTATTCGTCGACATTTTTTAATTCTCGCTGGCCGATAATTTTTTGAAACTCTTGGCCTTTGAATTGAAATCTAAACATGACTTTTCGGTCTGATTCATCCACGACTAAACTTTGTGAATCTAACGAGCCACGCCCAGAAACCAGCAGTTTTTGGAAGAATTTTTGTTTATTAGAGAACTCTTGTGAATCAATATATTGGGATACGCTATTGGCCCTTAGCACACTTAGCCGCATGTTATGGTTAAACTCACCTTCGATACTCGAATGTCCCTCTAGTACGATTCTAACCACCTCTTGGGCCGTTTCAGGAGTCTGAAACACCACACTGCTATAAATTGGAATAAACTTATCAAGGAACACCTTGCCTGATCCCTTCAATTGATAATCGTTCTTTTCAAACAGCACCGAATCCAGTATTGAAATGTCCCCTGTCACAGGATCAGCACTTACACTTATATTGGCAGCAGATAACGCATCGTTAATACCCTTGATAATCATGACGCGATTGTTTTGACTTTTCTCAGCCACCTCGGATATTTGTACCAAGGCGCTAATCAACATAAGAGCAAATATCATCAACAACGCAGACATTAAATCGCCGATAGACAACCACGCGCCACTATCATCTATGCTACTTTGCGCTCTTGTCTGAGGTTGATAAAACATTATGCAATCTCACTTTTGTCGTAGCTCATGTCTTGCAATTTTGCATCCACTAAGAAATCCGCCGCTTGAGCTAAACGATTGTGGATCCGCCCAGCTGCATCATCGAAAGATCTAAAAAATAACTCAGTGCTTTGATTGGCCTCTTTAAAGTATTGCTCCATTGCTTTGGGTAAGCCTTCGGTGATCTCTTTAAAAGCGGAACTCGCCATGATGTATTCTTTTTTAAGATCGCCAGCGTGTCTACCGATTGTATTAGCGATATCCTGCAACTCAGACATAGTAGCGGTTTCGGTCAACCCGATCGCTTTAGCTAATCTCTGTATGGTTGTTGCTGAGCTTTGCAGCTGCTCATGCTGTGCTGTTAACTCTTGCAGTAAATTGTGGCGAGTTTGATATTCCTCAGTGAAAACTTGCTTAAATTTATCTACCACTTCCACCAGGTTATCCCGCTGCTTACCTAAGGTATCTTCAAGTAAGTTATTTTGTTGAGTGAAAAACTGAGTAAGATTATCTTGGTATTGTTCTCGGAAGCTCTCTAATTCTTTCTGAACGGTTCTGGACATTCCCGTCACTTTTTCGTCAATATTGCCCAAGCCTTGTTCAAGCTCAACGCGAGCGCTTTCCATCAAACTACTGGCCTCAATGCCTGTTTGTTTCAGCACGCTATTTTGCTCTTCAAAACTTGTATTTGTTTGTTCAAGTAGCGTTTCAATGCGTTGCTCAGTAGCGGTAAACAACGCTTTTTCACTCAACGCTCTTTTGTCTAATGCGTCTTCGAGCTTTTGCCCCATTCCTTCAAACGCTGTAGCTGCTCGCTGCGCGCTTACATCAAAAGCTTCCCGCTGCGCCGTCATCCCCTTTACGCTAATATCTAACACATTCTGAACTTCGCCAGTAATGCGCGTCATGGTGCCTTCAGTATCTGCTTTAAAGCCGTCTAATACCTCACGGAGTGACTGAGCGAAAGCTTGCAGCTTTTGCATAGTTTCTTGGTTAAAGTTATCGATAGTTTCAACCGTCTCCCCCACCTGCTTAAGCACGAGCGCTACGTTTTCATTTAACTGACGAGACAATTCATTGCTCGTATTTACAGCATCTGACGTATGCTTCAATTCGCTGGTAACAGGCACTATTAGTTCTTGTTTTATAGTGGCGACTAATTGAGTTAATAATGCTTCGCTATTATCTTCTTTAAACTCTCTAACTGCTTTAAGCTCTTCTTTAAAATCAATCAATACGGGCGCAATTGATTCTTTCATCGTGCGGTCTACCGCATCGGCGATTTGCCCAGCCATTTTTTCACCGTTGAAGTTATTACCAAGCTCTTCAAACTGATTCAAAAACGTCGCAAGCTGTTGACTTACATTTTGCATGGCTTGAGCTGATTCTTGTTGGGCGTTAGATTGATCTTGATTATCAGTTTGAGCCACTAATTTTTGCAGATAATATGTTGGTGATACCTCATGAAGTAAATTAGCTAAATGCTCATTTAATTTTCGAGTTTGATTAATTTGAAATTTTTCATGTACTTGAACAACTATCATAAAAATGGCTGACGTCGCCATACCTGCCAATGATGTATAAAAGGCTGTTTTCATTCCTTCTAGCAGAACGACTGCTGATTGTAATAAAGAGGCTGAATTTTCACCCACATCATTAAAATTAAAGTCAGACAAGCCCAAGGTAATACCCAGAAATGTTCCAGCCACACCTATACTGGTTAATAACGCTGGAATACCTTTACCATTAATATTTGGTTCACTACACAATAACTGATAAATAGGAACGAGTGTTTTAAAGCCTCTTGCATCCTTTTCAGCGACCAAACGTTGTTCAATCGGGTCAAATTGTAATGATCGGCTTAACCACTGCTGCATCTCAGCAGTCTCTTCTTCCAAAACAATCACGTCTTTTTGACTTAAGATGCGTTTAATTTGCTCAAATGGTTTTCGACGCTTTCTTTCATTGAGGACATAACCAACTTGTGATGCTAAAGCCATTATAAAAATGATGCTTATAATGGAAATGATTAAAAATGTGATGGCATCAATACCCATAATAGTATCTTGGTTTAACATAGAAGACTCCATATCTACTGCTCTCCTAACGAATCAAGCTTTCTAGCTCAATTGCATGAAATAAATCTTTGGCAATGCGCTCGGGCATATGCTCAGCATCATGACGCATAGCGCCATTTATTAAGGTAGGTTTGTTTAATCGAACGCTGAAAAGAGGTTCGCCTTCAACGTTATCTTCATCCTTACGTAGAAAGCATGTATTGGGAAAGTCTCGCAATAGTGTTGCTTGCCAGGATGACTTTTGCAGTCTAAGGGACTCAGTAATAGAGTGTTTTGCCCCAAAATCATCCCTAGCTACTTTCCAAGCATGATTAAGGGTGATAATACGTTCAATAATATTGCTAAAATCCATTTTCACATCATCACTTTTATTAATTAGCCTTCATTAATCATCACGCTTGGGGACATAAATAAAGCTACTGGCGCGATTAGCAAGTATACCGGCGTCCTGTATGGTTTTGTCCCACCCCATATCGCTTAGATCACTTAACCAACCCGCTATATAACGAATAGAAGACGTTCGCACCTGTTTTATTAAGCCCAACCTAGCACAAAGAAAAGATGAGCCAATTTCAGCCACTAGCTCTTCAAAAGCATAAGCGGGGTCGTTATTGCCGTCGCCAAATTCTCGATTACAACGAGATTCATGCCCTGTCCAGTGCACCATTTCATGCAATAAAGTCGCGTAGTAGGTTTTTGTAGCATCTTTCTCTTTGAACAAACCTTTATCAGGCATAAATATTACGTCGTCATGAGGGAGGTAATAAGCGTCGCCATTATGATGCTCTACACGAACGTCCAGTTCGTCAATCCGTCGTTCTAATATTGGTAGTGAAGTAACTTTTGTCTCACTAAAGCATTTACCACCAAAGCCAACCACTTCATCAGCGTTATAAACGATTGAGATTTTGCGTCCAACCGTGTCCGGCGCTTTTTGCTCGTCGGTAATAACAACGTCATTGTCATTGTTGGTAGTAAAGTAATGGAAAACGGGAGCTGGTTTAGCGTCATGTTTGAGTTTATACCCCATTTTTAGCCACTGTTTCTTTGTCGCCCACAAATTAAATTTATAGTTGTTTTGTACAACTAATATTGATAAAAACATCCACGTGTAAAGGGATTTATACTCACGATGAGATTTAGCGTTATAGTGGTGGCTGGACGACACGCTAGACAACCACTCCTGAACAAACTCTTTGTCAGAGTGTGAAATGCCTTTAAGTATATTTTGAAAAACGTTCGCATCTAAATCCCAGTTCGCTGGTACTAATTCGGTCAACTCACCTAACCGTGTCACCTGTTTAAATAACGGTTGTTGTAAAAATTTTAGTAACGCGTCAGCAGAATCAAGGTCATCGGGTAAAACAAGTTCGTCTATGTAATCTAGCCAGAACGTAAACTCTTTTAACAAAGGCAGCAATTCACCTTTGGTAACACCACCCCAAAAATCAGATTCAAGCATTGGAAATATTTTATCTAAGCGAGTGGTAGCGTGTTTACCTTTAAGCTCATCGACTATTTCAGTGATTGAATAACATACACCTTGTTCTAGCTCAGACAAGCTCTTAGCCACCGTTCTAATCACGGAAATATTAGCGTTGAGGGACTTATCGTAATCTAACCAATCGAGCCTTGGGGTCTGTTGTAAAAACGTATTAAATTGCGTATTGCCATGCAGTGCCTCTGCTTTTTCCATTAAACTTTCAATAGATCTTCCTGTGGCCAATGAATACTCAAGTTGCAATAATCGATTACTTTTAAACTCGGCTATATTACTCATCTATCAAGTCTCTCTTTAATGGTTAACAAATTTAACATTATCAATCGCTTTCACCGCAAATCCATGGTTAGCTCTTCGCTGATTTGGATTTAACTTTCTTCGCAGCTTTTTCTAGTTGCTAGGCTTCCTCTCGGGCAGCTTTTATGCGCGCTAGTAGTTGTTCGGCGGGTTCGTCATTGGGGTCTTGTGGTACTAACTCCCCTTTAAAGGCTTTGGCTAAAATAGATTGGGTGAGGTTATCTACCCGCTGCTTGGCATTGGCTAGGTGCTTTTCTAAAGTGTCGGCTAAGGCGAAATGCTGATCCACTAGTCGGACGATTTCGGTTTGTTCTTCGATTGGAGGTAGTGCAAACTCTAAATTATTCAACACAGTGAGACTTAAAAATGGCTGCGCTCCACCTCGAGTTTGTTCATTAAAAATTCTCTGCTTTTGTGAATCGAAATACCACTTCAAATATTTACTTTCAATGAAACTCGGTTTTTTAATGATTGCGATATTTTTAAAACTAAACTCGAAGCTAACATTTACTGAAACATTGTTTCCTGTACCAGCACCAATATTTACAATTAAGAGATCACCAACTTCAGGCCTACATTTGTTGTATAGTTCACGGTGATCTTTTTCAGAAATGAATCTATTTTCACTAAAATTAAGTTTACCTTTAGTTAAGTCTTTAGCCATTAAATAAGGATGACCTTCGTCAAATACTTTAGGTGTATTATGAGCGCCATCAGTTATTTTAACGCTAAGGTTCCCCATCATTTCCCAACTCCAAGAGGTAGGTATTTCGAAAGGAACAGATTCAAGATCTATATTTCCAACATTTCGTGGGGTTTTAAAACCAAGCTCTTTTCTTTCATTTACAATTTTAAGCTTTAGTTCATCAATATTAACGTTGACACTATTCAACTCACGCCATTGCTCGGTGAGTTTGCCGGAGACGGCGGCGGCGAGGACGGACTGGCGGAAGCGTTTGATGATGTTGGGTAAGTTGTTCAGGCGTTGCTGAATGGTGTCTACCTGCGCCAACAAGCTATCGAGCTTTTCAACAATACGCTTTTGTTCGTTTTTAGGTGCAAGGGGTACAGGAATAGACTTAACTTTACTCAAATTCAAATTAGGTTGATTTCCACCGACCGCTGCCAAACGAGTAGCCTGATAATTTTCCAAAAGTCGGTATTTGATGAATTCGTTTAACGCAATTTTTGAATTACTAATGATAGCAGCGCAAGCTTGATTGCAAGTAGCGTCTATAGCTATTTCTGTTACTTGCCCCCTCGTTTTTCCTTCACCATACATTGCTAGTAATAATGTACCTTTTGGGAATACTTTCAATCTACACTCTTTTACCGCTAACGAGCTTACAAATTGAGTCGCTAATTTACAAATAGAGTGACCCGTAACAGCACTTGTTAACCAAGGGAAATCAGCACTATCCCAGTATTTATCTTCAGTTCGTTTTGGAGTGCTGCCAGTAGAAACGTCTGCAATATCTCCTATTGTGACATTAGCCCAGCCGATTGGGGACATTGTCATACTGCATCGCCCTCAACAACTTTCTTCTCCAAACCAAACTCTTCCGCCAACAAGGTCACTTGACCTTCGGCTTCATCGCTGGCACCGAGGTCAATCATCAACTGGTTCATTTCACGTAAGGCTTCGGTCAGCTCGGTCATGGCTTCGGTTGCAAGCACTTCTGGCGCGGGTAAATTAGCGGCATCGGTCACTGAGTTATCTTTAAGCCAGCTTATGTCTAAGCTATCGCCCTTTTCTTTAATAAACTCACGGGAGAACTTGCGCCAGCGGGCGTTTTCTAGTTTGTCTTCTGCCTCTGTATCCACTTCGGTTGTGCAACCTAAAACATTGTAAATGCCTTCTTCACGTACGCTTTGGCCGTTGGGATCATCACCATAAGCTTGTTCAAAACTCTCTAAGTATTTATTGGTAAAGGGGCTGCGTTTACCGAAGGTTTGCATATTGGTACGTAAGTCGTAAACCCAAGTGTGGGTGGTGCAGCCTTTGTCTTGGTTAGGGTTTTGTGGTGTGCCTTTTTGGAAAAACAACACGTTGGTTTTTACCCCCGCGGCGTAAAAAATGCCTGTGGGTAGGCGTAAAATAGTGTGCAGATTACATTTGTCCATAAAGTCGATGCGAATGCGCGTGCCTACACCGGCTTCGAATAACACGTTATCGGGAATGACTACAGCCGCTCGGCCACCTGGCTCTAAACTGTTGTAGATATGCTGCATAAAACACAATTGTTTGTTTGATGTTGGGTAAACAAAAGTGCGGGTAATGTTTGTGCTTGAGGCGCTGCCAAAAGGTGGGTTGGTTAAAATCACATTGGCTTTGGGCAATTTCTCACCATCGTTACCTAGGCTGTTACCTAAACGTATAGCACCGCCTACATCAGCTTTACCTTCGATGTCGTGCAACAAGCAATTCATCAAAGCTAAGCGGCGGGTTTCAGGCACGAGTTCTAGCCCTACAAAGGCACTTTTCATTTGAAATTCTTGGCCTAGGTCGTCTAAGTCGTCTAGGTCGTTGGTTTGGCTTTTAATGTATTTGTCGGCTTCGATTAAAAAGCCCGCGGTGCCTGCGGCGGGATCTTGGATTATCTCGCGAGGTTGAGGTTTTAGCAATTTCACCATAGTGCTAATAAGCGGCCTTGGGGTGAAGTATTGGCCTGCGCCCGATTTAGTTTCGTTGGCGTTTTTTTGTAATAGCCCTTCGTACATGTCGCCAAAGTCATCACGGCTTTTAACTACCTTACCTGCAACACCTGTTTCGAACCAATCGAGTCCGTCCATGGTACTGACTAGCTCAGTTAATTGGCCTGCGTTGGTAATAGTGGTATTTACGTTTTGAAAAATTGCACGCACTATGGCATGTTCGTCATTACCCAGTTTTACTAGCATTTCACGGTAAAATTGTAATTGCTCTAGCCCTATTTTGGCTTTTAAATCTTCCCAGCGTTGGCCTTGTGGCAGTAACTCGGTTTCTTGGCCGGTTTGTTCGGTCATTTTTAAGAACAGCAGTGAAGCGAGTTCGTTTACGTAGTTTTGGTAAGACACACCACCGTCGCGTAGGTTGTCACACATTTTCCAGAGTTTGGCGACTAAATCATTGTTGTTCATTCTTCTTCCCATCGCCTTCATGCTCTAACCTTTAACGGCATTGTCTGTATTTTCCGTCGTAATCACATAGTTTACTAAGCTCATACTCCTGAAATTTTGACCACTTTGTTAAAGCTTCGATCATCTTGGCTTATGTTTTGTTTAATCTATAAATTATATTTATGCGGGTTGTTCCCACATAAAATCATTAAATTGTTCGAGTATGTGCTCAAGCTTTCCGTCGAATATGGCTTCTAGTTTTTGTTTACCACCACGGCGTTTGTAGTTGCCGGTTTTGAAGGTGTCATCGTCGATGGCGACTTGTTCTTTTAAACTGTTGGCAAGGCGTTCTAACCAGCTTATTTGCTCTGGGTTCCAGTCTTTTTGTTGTTGAATTTTATGTAGGGCGTTATCTACTCGTTGGTCAAAAGGTAGCAGTGCATCCCCTAATGCAGCACGGCGAATATGGCCTATTAAACGGGCAGCTATGTCTTGGTTAGTGGTTTTTTGCCATGCTACACGTAGGGTTGATTCGTCGAACGATTGGGCGTCAAACCATTCTTGCAACTCTAATAGCGCTTTCCGAGTTAAGTCTTTAGGTTTGGCTATAACGGTGCGTAATGCGGCTTTTTTGTTTTCGCTTTGGGCGACTAGTTTATCGAAAGCTTCAAGAAAATCTTGTGGTGTGTCATATTCGCCAAAACCTTGCTTCATCTCTATCAACTCATCGTCGATGTCGGTAAAAATAGGCTCGCCGCGTAGCTCATTAATTTGTTTTTTAAGATCTTCGAGGTTCTCAATCAGTTTTGGCAACTGGCTAAATATGACAGCACTTTGCTCTGGCCCTTGGATTTTTAGGGTGTGCGCAAGGCTGGCAAAATTACAACCTGCGCTTTGCTCTAGCGTTTCGTCGAGGCGTTTAATACTTCGTTCTATACCGGTTGATTTTTCACGGTTAAACAGGCCGTGGGTAACAATACGTTGTACTTTGGCCACCAGTTGTTCGTGGCTATGCACTGCAAAACTGCGGCCATCTGCCTCTAGGGTTTTATAGGTTTGTGGATCGGCGATCTCGTTGACCAAGGTCTTGAGTTCGACCTTAGGGTGCACAACTACTGGACGCATAGTGTCAACCGATTCTAGGGTGTCGTATAGGTCAACCGCATCATAGATTTTAAAGCTATTTTTGCCCACTTCTGGACATAAGCGTGTAGCGCGACCTTTCATTTGCTCATACAAAATACGACTTTTTACCTTACGCAAAAACACCAAGTTGCAAATACTGGGTATGTCGATACCTGTTGTTAGTAAGTCTACGGTAACCACAATATTGGGGAGTCGCTCTTTTTTGAAGCGAGTGATCATACTTTGAATTTTTTTAGGATCTTTGTCGCTGGTACCGGTGATTTTAATAATGGCGTCGTGTTCTAATTCTGGATGCTCAAGCTTACAAGCAGCACGTAATTCCTCAACCACCATATCGGCGTGAGTATTGTTGACACAAAAAATTAAAGTTTTTTGATGCTCTGTTGGGTTTAGTGCACTTGCCAAAGATTTAGCCACTACTTTGGTAAAACTGGGGGCAATAATATCACGGTTAAAATTAGCAACGTCGAAGTCTTGTTCATCTTCTAAGGTATCTTCAACTAACTCACCTTGATTAGTAAGCCGCGTAACTTCGGTGCCTTTATCTAAATAAATGCCATCTCGGTTGAGCTTAGTCACTATTTTAATAGGTGGTTCTTGGTCAGTTAGATAACCATCGATTACGGCTTTACGGTAACTATAACGATACACAGGTAAACCGAATATCTTAGTAGTATGTAACGCTGGTGTGGCGGTTAAACCAATTTTAACGGCATCAAAATGGTCGAGAATACGCCGATAGGTAGACACGTAATCTAATTGGTCTCGAAACTCCATTTCGCCATCGGTTTGTTCTTTATCAAGAATATAGCCACGGTGCGCTTCGTCGACAATAATACAGTCGTAGCGCTCTACTGGCATAAACTCGTCACTTTGTAGCGTGCGTTTAACCAATGATTGTATAGTGGCCACATGTATTTTCGTGGCCCCCGATGGAAATTTATCGGTTAACCCCTTGATGTTGAAGATGGTATTAAAAGGCACGTCGTTAATACGAGTATCGTCAAATGAATTAAGTGCTTGCTCGCCTAGTGAGCGGCGATCCACCAAAAATAATACACGATTAAAGCGACGTGACTGCACTAAGCGGTACATTAATGCTATTGCCGTTCGGGTTTTACCTGTACCTGTTGCCATTGCTAGCAGAATATTTTGCTGGCCACTTTTGATGGCTTGCTCGGTGGCGGTAACCGCTTCTTCTTGAAAATAACGTAAGCCCAAATCGGTTGGCTTGTTGTTTTCTAACCATTGATGCGCTGCGTTGTTATCACTGGCGAGCTTGGCCTTAAGCTCGCCAGGCGTGTGCCATGCGGGTAATGCTTTAGCATCATTACTGACTTTACGAACGTCCCGATACCAGATACCACTTTTAGTGAGTATCTGCCTTTGATAGTTACGCCCATTTGCTGAAAATACAAATGGGATTTTATACCTACGCGCCTCTAGCTTTGTTGTCTCAGGCCATGAGGTTAAATAACCTTTACTCTGCTCAGCTATTTTCCCTTCAATTTTTTCGCGGTTGATGGGATCTTTCACCGCTTGACTTAAAATCTCACTATTCAAATGCTCGTAGTTGAAATAAATACTATAACGGTGTGATTCGGTTAGCTTTGCACATACATCGATATTAATTTTTTTAGCTTCGACTACGCCCATTGGTTTTAATCCAACAAATAATACGTAATCTGCAAAGCCTGGTTTACCGGTCTCATCTATGTCGGTGGGCCATTCTGCTATAGCTAGATTTTTACCTAGTTGCGGACGCGTCCCGTTAGCATAATTTAAAGCTTTCGTGTCGGCAGCCCATCCTGCATCACGTAACTGTTGGTCAATAATAAAACGGGTTTCTTTTTCAGATAAATCTAGACGACGAGCGGCTGCACGTTGGGTGATTTCCTGTTTATAGGTTTCACGCTCAGCGTCAGTTTTCTTAGCAAGTTCTTGGTCTTTTTGTTTGAGTTCGGCTTCAAGAGCATCCACTCTTGCGGCTGTTTGCGCTTGAGTTTCTTCTTGCTTACTTTCTAAAATAGAAATATACCCACTAAGGGCAATTAGTTTATTTTTATTCGTTTCAAGCTGTGCGTCAGTTTGTGTATTGGTGTTTAATGCTTGCTGCAAGGCTTGTTTTAGTTCGGTGACTTCAAGCTGATACTCGGCTTCACGGTGGCCGGATGGTAATACAAAAATAGGAGCTGCAAAATCAGCATCATTTTTAACTAAACGGTAGTACCAGACGCTTAAGCGATACGCTAATCGAAGTGCCATTTCAGCATCATCAAGATCATTATGATAATCATGAACTGCTTGATTGCCCACTTTACGCAGTGAATGAAATACGTTGATGATTGCGTCATCAACCCATGAGACTTTTGCTAACTCTCGAATTAAATCGTGTTGCGTCGGCGGGATTTCAATATCGAGTAGTTTAGCGATGTTTTTCGCTGAAGCTTCACCAAATATACGAAGTTTAATAAGAGTAGTGTTGGGATCGTCAGGGAAATTCTTTTCAGCCGCAAGCGCAATACGGTAAAGAATATCATTAACACCTTTTAAGAATTCAAAATTTGATTTTTTCACTGACTAAGTACTCCTTTCACTTAGTGGGGCTTCGCAACTTTAATACCAACTAATAGCCCGTCGTTACTTTCCTGAATCGATATCCAAACGCTTCATCCAATTGCTGAGGGTTTGATGATCTTTCAACCCTAACATTTGCGTGGCATGTTTCTTAACGTTCCCGCTTGCTTTTAATGCAGTGTGAACATAATTTTTTTGATATTGATCAGTGAGTTGGATAATGTCGACTTTATCATTAAAAGATAGTGTTACGTCAGACATTTCATGAGTTATAGAGCGATTTATTATCGCATCATTCAGATCTATTTCTGTGACTTCACCGTCTTTCCCCCATAGAGAGGCTCGATTCAATGTATTCCACAGTTCACGGATATTACCCGGCCAAGGCTGACTTAGAATAAACTCCATTCCCTTTACGGAAACATTTTTACTTTTATTGGAATGTTGAGTTGCAGTAGCGGCATTAATTTCAGCCATTAACTCTGCTACTAATAGTGGAATGTCTTGAGTTCGCTCTCGTAAACTAGGAATGTGGATGACACCTACTGCTAAACGATAAAAAAGGTCTTCTCTGAAATCCTTTGCTTCAACCATCTTTAAAAGATCTCGGTGGGTTGCTGCTATAATTCTGACATCAATATGTATAGATTCACTCCCGCCGACACGAGTTATGCTGCCTTCTTGCAAAACTCTAAGTAACTTGACTTGCACCTCCGCAGGCAACTCTCCGACTTCGTCTAAGAATAATGTCCCGCCATCTGCTTGTTCAAAAAGTCCTTTATGCTGTTTGTTTGCTCCGGTAAATGCGCCTTTTTCATGCCCAAACAATATTGTGTCAACTAACGATTGGGGTAACGCTCCACAGTTTACGGCTTTAAAAGGCTTATCAGCCCTTAAGCTATCAATATGAATAGCATTGGACATGACTTCTTTACCAGTTCCGGTTTCACCCAAGACCAATACAGGTAACTCAGATCCCGCTAAAATTTTAGCTTTGCGTATAACATCGAGCATATCAGGCGATTTGGCGATAATTTCGCTGAGGCTTTTAGCCGCGTTAGGATCTTTCAACGCTTTATTCGCCATGCCTTTGGCAGCTGATTTGACATATGCCTTCGCAAAATCTACAGGGATGTTTGGTTTTATTATTCCGACTTTTTCCGAAGACTGAATGAACTCAACATTTGATCTGGCTTTACCTAAGATAACGGCCGTGGCTATCATGGCGGGTGTGCCCGAGGTCAAGCTAATGGTTAACTTTTTGCTTTCGTTAGATAGTTTGTCGATCCAAATATTAGACTCAGAAAGGATGGTTTCATAATCGATAGGCGTTTTAATTTTTGCTCTATGAATGGCAACGTCTGCGTATGGTCTTTTTGATGCCACTAACCTAGCTTTCAACCAACCTAGATACCCTTCCCATTCAGAATCCCAAGCACTCGCCAAGATCACAATTTTATCAAAAGGTTTATCGTTATTAAGTGCGATAGTAGCAAGGGCTGCTTCTTGATTTTCGTGAGCTTTATCAATGTCTGTTTTTCCAAGCCACGTTAGCAATGTATTCATTTACAAAAATCCGTTTGATGTGCTTAAGTGTAATTAATATTACATTTTTAAATAATAATTACATTTAGATTTTTCCTGATGTTGTGTCTTCCTTTAATCTTTAGCTCCGCCGAAGCCAAAGACACATTAACCACAAAGACATAAGCCGACTATATTGATTTACCTTGTGACACACTTAGCCCATAGAGTTTGCGGGAAAATTATTTTTATTAAACTGAAAAATGAGGTTTGTTATTTATTTTTAATTTTTCAGATAGTTAACTTCCCTCTCTATAAATATATGCGCGACATACATAAACCATTGTTTTAAAACAAAAATAATCGTTGGCACACAGATAACTTAGTTATAATGTAAGTACATCTTGATAAGCAAGTAACAGAATTAGATCATCAGATTTGAGCTGTGAGTTATCAGATAATGAGCACAATGGATGTTCATCACCACCTAATCGGTGGTTTAAAGAACCGCATAGGATCTACTTCTACTTTACAAGTAGACATTGGGAATAATGGATCCCATCACCACCTAATCGGTGGTTTAAAGAACCGCATAGGATTTACTTATACTTTACTAGTAGACATTGGGAATAATGGATCCCAGCACCACCTAATCGGTGGCTTAAAGAACCATAGAGGACTTGCTTCTACGTCTTTCGAAGCTAACGGACATAATGGATGTCCATCACCACCGCATAGGTGGCTTAAAGAGCCAGAAAGGATTTGCTTCTACGATTTTCGAAGCTAACGGACATAATGGATGTCCATCACTTTTCTTTGATAATTTAAAGTAATAAAACATTGATTTAAATTTACTTAAAATAATTCGTGAAATGGAATTAATTTTAGTTAAATTAATAAGTTAGAGATTTTCATCACGCCAATTATGACGGTAGCATAGTCAAATGAGAAAGACTATTTAGTTGTCTGTTCTCAACTCTATATTTCCATAAAGTCTTGGCAATATCCCCTCAAATCCAGCTAAATAACAACCTCACCCCATAGCCACATATAAAGGCTCAATTTCCACAGAAAAGACTTCGACGGAGCTAGTAATGCAAACATACGAAATTGATTTCTATAATGCTGAATGCTCAGCATGTAGTAAAAAGCATGTCGATATTAAAACTGAGATCATTGCCTCTTCACCGGACAAACCGAACAGCATCACAAAGAAAATTATCTTTCGCTGCGAAGATCATTTACATTGCGATGTTGCAGAAATGGAAAGACTTGCTGCTACGGAAGAACTTGCGCAAAGAGGCCGAAGAAATGACTAAAACGATTAGAAAACCTAAGTGAAATTGATTTAATTGACGGACACACCTTCCTAGACAATCTTGATAAAGTTTAGCGTCGATTAAGTGGCTCAAACAAACTACCTCCCTACGTAAACTTATTACACAAGCTTATAACCTCCACCTAGCATCTTCTTACATTAGTAAGACGACATCAGGCACCACCAGTAGCCTACAAAATAAAGTAAAAGAATTTATTTTTATAATTGCGTAAAAAACGAGCGCCCACAAACACCTAACTCATTGATTTTAAACAATTACATTCGATTGTAAAAAATGACACTGTCACTAAAACCTACAAACTACTAGACAGCCTCAAAAATATGTATATATTTACAGCTACTGTATATTTGAACAGGTAAATATATGTTACTTCATCTCTCAATTCGAAATTTTGCTGTGGTTAAATCTCTGGACATCGATTTATCCCAAGGTATGACAGCGGTCACAGGTGAAACTGGCGCTGGTAAGTCCATTTCAGTGGATGCATTAGGGTTGTGTTTAGGCGATAGGGCCGAAGCGGGTTTCGTGCGCAGCGGTGCTGACAAGGCCGAAATCTGTGCATCTTTTGATGTGAGTAAATTGTCACTTGCTGCAAAATGGTTAAAAGAGCACGAATTAGACGATGGAAATGATTGCTTAATCAGACGAGTCATCTCTAGCGAAGGCCGCTCGAAAGCCTTCGTGAATGGCACACCTGTACCCTTAGGCCAGCTGAAATGTTTAGGGCAATACTTGTTAAGTATTCATGGTCAGCATGCCCACCAACAGATTCTAAAAGCCGATACACAGCGCGAATTGCTGGACAACTTTGCCGAGCACCCTTCTCTTTTAAATAATGTGGCCCAGTACTACCAAAGCCTTCAACATAAACAGAAAATTTATCGTGAGTTATTGGCGGGTCAGCAACAGCGTGCGGATCGTTTTCAGCTTTTGTCGTATCAAGTCTCTGAGTTAGATGAATTTGCCATCGGCGAGGGTGAGTTTTCTGAACTGGAAAGTGAGCATAAAAGACTCAGTAATAGTCAAGCCTTGCTGGAGCAGACTCAGTTGAGTTTTTATCAACTATATGAAGCCGATGACTTTAATGCCCTATCTGCGGTGCAAAATAGTATTGATAGATTGACGGAATTGCAGGATCACGACCCGACCCTTTCTCCGATTTTAGCATTGTTAAATGAAGCGAGTATTCAAATTGATGAAGCTGCTCAAGAGCTTAGAGATTACACTGATCAGTTAGAAATAGACCCAATGAAAATGCAGCAGGTTGAAGCGCGCTACTCTCAAGCGTTAGATTTAGCCAGAAAGCATCACGTTAAAGCGGAAGAGTTATATACCTACCACCAAACATTGACCCAAGAATTGTCTCAGCTTTCTGAAGATGACCAAATGTTGGATAGCATGCAGGACGAACTCTCAGCCCTAGAAAAGCTTTACTTCAAAAGCTGCGAACAACTTAGCTTGTCGCGTACTAAAGCCGCAAGCAAATTAGCCAAGCAGGTGGAAAGCCAGATTCACAAAATGAATATGGGCGACACGATATTTAAAATTGAAGTTGAGCCGCAGGTCAGTGCATCTCCTAGCAAGCATGGTTTGGACAATATTCAATTCAAAGTGTCGACCAATAAAGGACAAGCCCTTGATAAAATTGAAAAGGTTGTCTCTGGTGGCGAGTTGTCGCGGATTGGTCTTGCAATTCAAGTGATCAGCTCTCATAACAGTCAGGTAGCAACCATGATTTTTGACGAAGTTGATACCGGTATTAGTGGTTCCACCGCTTCAGTGGTGGGGCATTTACTGCGTAAATTAGGTGAAACCTGTCAGGTAATTTGCGTAACGCATTTACCCCAAGTGGCAGCACGCGCGCACAACCAAATGTTCGTTACCAAGTTCAGTGACAAGAAAACCACAGAAACTCATATGATTTCTTTACAAGAAAATGAACGAATTGAGGAGTTGGCACGTCTACTAGCTGGAGACAAATTGACGGATTCTGCCCTCGCCAACGCCAAAGAGTTACTACAAATCAGTAATTCTTAACAATTATGCATTGATTAGGCTGTCTTGGCTGAGTTAGGATGCTTCGCCTATGGACCTTTAGCGAAGTACTTGTAGGGTCTTTATTTACCTAATAGCTGAGAAATTAAATAAGAATGAAGTTTAGAAATATATTGGCGGTGATTGCCGCCTCATTGATGTTGTCTGCTTGTGCTGATTGGATTTATCGAATTGATGTACCACAAGGTAACTTTTTAGATGAGCGTGATGTTAGTAAATTACGCATTAACATGACTAAAGAGCAAGTGGAGTACGTGTTAGGAAAGCCCGTAGTAGAGGACTCGTTTGATCATGATACGTGGTACTACTTGTATCAAATGAAGCGCGGGATGGCTAAGCGTGGTAAAGATTTCCGTAAAGAATTAACCCTACACTTTGTCGATAATCGCGTAAGCGAAGTGACAGGTGACTTTGAATTATCCGAAGACTTTAATACTCCCCTTGATGAGTAACGCCTGCTCACGATAGCTCAGCAGTATCGGTTAGTTTGTATTTTTACTTTATGTAAAAGAACAGATTAATCGATATCAGCTCACTGCCCCGCCATACGTTCCAATTTCCCATAGACTTGCCCGCATGCGTTTTTAACACATAAATAAACGCCCTGATGTAAGTTGTTTCTTTAGATATCAAGCTACTTAAGTTGTCTGCATCTATCACCTTTGTCATAAAACTGTCGGTAATTCAGGCTAAAATTAGCCGAGTCATACATGCTTGTGGCATAATACGCGCCGAATTATTTTCCTCAAACAGTCGCGCCAAATTAAAGTTAACGTTTAATCACAGGGCGCTGTTTTCTAATCTGTCAGCTTAAGCACAAATCGCTAGCGTAATTGATTAGTGGCGAGGAATAACACCTTCAACACATTCACCTAAATTACTCGGAAGAAAACATTGTTAACGACCGCAAACATCACTATGCAATTTGGCGAAAAGCCATTATTTGAAAATGTATCAGTTAAATTTGGTAACGGAAATCGTTACGGCTTAATCGGCGCAAATGGCTGTGGTAAATCAACCTTTATGAAGATACTTGGGGGAGACTTAGAGCAATCTGCCGGGAACGTTTCCACCGACCCAGGTGAGCGTATCGGTAAATTGAAGCAAGACCAGTTCGCATACGAAGAGTACAGTGTTATTGATACTGTAGTGATGGGACACAATGAACTGTGGAAAGTCAAAGCAGAGCGTGATGCTATTTATGCTAACCCTGAAATGACGGAAGAAGACGGTATTCGCGTTGCCGATTTAGAATCAGAGTTCGCTGAAATGGATGGCTACACCGCAGAAGCACGTGCCGGCGAGTTATTAATCGGTGTGGGTATTCCGGTAGAACAACACTATGGCCCTATGAGTGAGATAGCACCAGGTTGGAAACTTCGCGTACTGCTTGCTCAAGTAATCTTTTCAGATCCAGATATCATGCTACTTGATGAGCCTACCAACAACTTGGACATTAACACCATTCGTTGGCTAGAAGGCGTGCTAAACGAGCGTAATTGCTCCATGATCATCATCTCGCACGATCGCCATTTTTTAAACAGTGTGTGCACCCATATGGCCGATTTGGATTATGGCGAAATTCGCTTATTCCCTGGTAACTATGATGAGTATATGACCGCCTCTACTCAAGCCAGAGAACGCTTAGTATCAGATAACGCTAAGAAAAAAGCGCAGATCGCTGAACTGCGTACCTTTGTTAGCCGCTTCTCGGCGAATGCATCTAAGTCTAAGCAAGCCACGTCTCGCGCTAAGCAGATAGACAAGATCAAACTGGATGACATTAAACCTTCAAGTCGTCAGACCCCTTTCATTCGCTTCGAGCAAACGAAGAAGTTACACCGTAACGCATTAGAGTTAACGGGATTGAAGAAATCCTATGAAAAGGAGTTGTTCAACGGTTTAGACTTGATGGTTGAAGTTGGCGAACGTATCGCAGTTATCGGCGAAAATGGTTTGGGTAAAACCACCCTGTTGAAGTGTTTAGTCGGAGATACTGATTTAACAGCAGGCGAAGTCAAATGGTCCGAGAACTCGAATATCGGTTATTACGCCCAAGATCATGCTCATGAGTTCGAAAAAGAAATGACGCTCATGGAATGGATGTATCAGTGGGCTCAAGAGGGTGATGACGAGCAAGTCATGCGCGGTACATTAGGTCGCTTGCTTTTCTCTCAAAATGAGATCACCAAATCGGTGAAAGTCATATCCGGCGGTGAACAAGGCCGTATGATGTTTGGCAAATTGATGCTTCAGCGCCCTAATATTTTGGTGATGGATGAGCCGACCAACCACATGGACATGGAATCGATTGAATCATTAAACTTAGCGTTAGAAAACTACGCGGGCACGCTGATATTCGTCAGTCATGACCGAGAGTTTGTATCTTCAGTTGCTACCCGCATCATTGAAATAACACCAAATGGAATTGTTGATTTCCGTGGTAACTATGAAAGTTATTTAGAAAGCTTAGGTGCTTAACCTCCGGTTTGGGGGGACGCTCTAGCCACAAAAAAGCCTGAATCATATAACATGATTCAGGCTTTTTTTTGGATTCAAGTAGCTTATACAGACAGCTGTATAAGCAAACGTTGATTAGGTATTAACTAACCATTTAACAAACTGCTTCGCTTCATTTGCATTAGCAAATTTAGTGTTTTGACGACCTTGCTTGTCGGCAAATGCTACGCTTTGTTTGTTTACAGAAATTGAATGCACTGGGTGCATCACACGGATCTGAGAACCGTTGTACAAATAAGACATAATAAAACTCTCTTTCAATTAGCGCGATAATGTTGACGCGCGAAATTCAACGAAGCTTCACTATAGATTTGACGATAACTTTACGACTTTATATGAGTCTAGGAGTGATAAACAGCAAGCACATGCTCGCTTATTCGCCGTTCAATAATTCAGCTTAATATTTTTGTTTTTTTAAATGCTGGCTGACTGGATCAAGGTAAGACAAGACATTAACAACGTTACCGAAATGGTAACCTTGCTTATAAATGCGGAGGATGATTCATAAGCAAGGCCGCACGTTACAGCACTTATTGTGTAAACGCAATAGCTATTTCAATAATATTTAGTGCTATCATGCCCTATTGGTTATTACTCAATTAGAATTCATTATGTCCGCTAGAATTGCAGTATTCGTTGATGTGCAAAACATTTATTACACCACCCGTGACACCTACCAAAAACAATTTAACTATCGACAGTTTTGGCAGCATTTAAGTGAGCAAGGCGACATCGTTATCGCTAATGCTTATGCCACCGAACGTCATGACTCCCAACAACAAAAGTTCCAGTCAGCTTTGAAGCACATTGGCTTTAACGTTAAGTTAAAGCCTTTTATTCAGCGCAGTGACGGCTCAGCAAAGGGCGACTGGGATGTGGGGATCACCATTGATGTATTGGATGCTGCACAGCAAGTAGACACAGTCGTGTTGCTCTCAGGAGATGGAGATTTTGACTTATTACTCAAGGCAGTGAAGAAGAAGCATGAGGTAAAAACGAAGGTGTACGGCGTGCCAGCGCTTACCGCGAATGCTCTAGTTAGCGCCTGTGATGAGTTTGTTGAGATTACGCCAGCAATGTTGCAGTGATGCTACATTCTCAGTCGGTAGCCTCAGGCGCTATTTCATACACCTGAGGCTACTAAATTTTTGACGCTGAATTAAAAAATATGCGAAACAAAAAAAGCCGAAGCATAGGCTAGCAAACCATAGCCAGCGAACAATCCCCAAGCAATTTTTTTGCTACCCGTTTCACCTTTTAAGGTTGCTACCGTGGCAACGCATTGCAAGGCGATAACATAGAATATCAGTAAGCCGAGCCCTGCGCCTAAGGTTAGGCCGTCAGCTTGAATATTTGTCGCAAGGCCAGCAATGTTCTCATCGGCCCCTTCAATACCGAACAAGGTCCCGAGTGCCCCAACGAACACTTCTCTTGCCAGGAAGGAGACCAAAATGGCTACGCCGTAGCGCCAATCTAAGCCTAAAGGCGCAAAAATAGGCTCTATCCACTGGCCTATCATGGCTAGATAAGAATCCTCTAACGCATGCTCTGAACTTGGGAAATACCCTAAGCACCAGATAACCACAGACACCATGAAAATGACCGGCCCTGCCCTGCGAATAAATTGCTTCGCACTGGTGACCACCCGA
Source organism: Paraglaciecola sp. QJM3NY_14 (assembly GCF_056173245.1). Classification (NCBI taxonomy): domain Bacteria; kingdom Pseudomonadati; phylum Pseudomonadota; class Gammaproteobacteria; order Alteromonadales; family Alteromonadaceae; genus Paraglaciecola; species Paraglaciecola sp. QJM3NY_14. The sequence continues at coordinate 1,960,393 of NZ_CM149664.1, read as the reverse complement.
AATAAAAGTGGCTTCCAGTGCGGTAAACGATAATTGGGCAACTCCAATATAAAGGGCATTTCGGCTTTGTCAGTATCCTTGTTGGTAAACTTGTTCAATAGCACGCTTACTAACAGTGCGGTGACAATTCCAAGAAAGTAGAGTACAAAAAATGCCGTTCCCTGCAGGCTTAAAAGCCCACCTAAGTATGTCGTGTCTGGAATCAGAACCGCGATAAGCAAGGCGTACACGGGTAAGCGCGCTGAACAAGACATCAGTGGAATGGTCATCATGGTGATCAAGCGCTTACGAGGAGATTCAATGGTGCGAGCCGCCATAATAGCAGGGATAGCGCAGGCGTGACCCGATAAATACGGTATGAAGCTACGCCCTGATAAACCAAAATAACTCAACGGTTTATGGCAAATTAGCGCTGCGCGAGCAAGGTAGCCACTGTCCTCTAATAACCCGATAATAAAAGTGAGTACCATTATTTGCGGCACAAAAACAAGAAATGAGCCTAAGCCACCAAAAATGGCGTCTTGCAGAAAATCGTTGATAAGGCCAGGACCAATTGCAGAAGTAACAGCAACCGCTAACCAGCCAATGATTTCTTCGACGCCGTCCATTAGTGGCGTAGCCCAAGTAAATATACTTTGAAACAACAAGAACATTATACCGAAAAACGCTACGCCCCCCAGCACGCTATTAAGTAGGAAGCTATCAATTGTGTTTTGCTGTTTTAATACGATATCAGCGTGAATGCCGTAATGTTTGGCGATTTGACGACTGATACTGAACACGGTATCGCCTTCACCTACGCTTTTGGTTGGCACAAAGCTTTCGGGCCGAGCGACCACGTCCTGTAATGCTAATTTAAATTCATGTAATCCACTCAACGTTTTCGCCGACACAGGAAATACAGGGGCACCCAAGTCTTGCGCTAACCTCTCACAATCAACGTTGTGGCTAAAGCGCTCAACCTCATCAATCATGTTCAAGGCAAACACCAACGCTTTATTATGCTGTTTAGCTAGGTCGCGCACTTGTAACCCAAATACCAAGCTTCGCTCTAATCGAGTGGCGTCAAGGTTACACACAATGACGCCTGTATTGGCGTCGTGCATGGCTTCGTGGATTTTTTCCACGGCGATTTCTTCATCTCGAGAAAGCGTGCTTAGGGAGTAAGCGCCTGGAAAATCAATTAACCTATGTTCACCAAATTGACCACTTTTGAGCTCAACGGTTACACCTGGGAAATTAGCCACTTTCTGACGTAACCCAGTTAATTGGTTGAACAACAGACTTTTCCCAGAGTTGGGCTTACCCACTAAAATAATATTTTTCATGACACAACTTGATTGAACGAGCGTTAGGTTAACGCCCATATAGTAAAGGTTACTCTTGAGTATTTATCCCTGGAAAATGAATAATTTAATCGGGGTAAAAACGAAATAAGAAAATTAAGAAAGGCTACTGATAGCAACCTTATCAGCAATACTTTGCTCTAAGGTATAAACACAGTCGCCAATTTGAACCACAAGTGGTCCGCGCATAGGACTGCGCCTCAAACAACGAACTGACTGACCGTCTGTTAGGCCCATCTCTAACAATCGGTTTGTTACCGCTGGCAGTAAAGAAGCGTCTAAACCACTGATCAATGCAGATTTTTTTGCAGGGACATCCCAAAGTGTCATCGCACCCTCACCAAACAATTAATACAAATGAAAACTATTTTCATTAATACCACATATTTGGCTATGGGTGCAATGCGATTTGCTTACCCGACTTTTAAATGGTCAGCTACCAAGAACGCCATTTCTAGCACTTGGTCTGCATTCAACCTCGGATCACATTGGGTTTTATAGGCTTGTGCTAAGTCATCATCACCAATTTGATATGCGCCACCAGTGCATTCGGTTACATGCTGACCAGTCATTTCTAAATGAATTCCGCCGGCATGAGTGCCCTCGGCACGGTGTGCTGCGAAGAACTGCTGTATTTCACGCAAAATAGCGTCGAAGTTACGCGTTTTGTAACCGCTTGATGCCTTGAAGGTATTGCCGTGCATAGGATCAGAGCTCCACACAACATTTCGCCCTTCTTGTTTCACTCGGCGCAGTAGCGCAGGTAAGTTTTGCTCGAGATTATCTGCTCCCATGCGAGTAATTAAGGTCAAACGACCAGACGTATTCTCTGGGTTTAGCGCATCGATGAGCTTAATTAATTCATCGCCTTGCATGGTCGGTCCTACTTTTACCCCGATTGGGTTATGAATACCCCGGAAGAACTCAATGTGTGCATGGTCAAGTTGACGGGTACGTTCACCTATCCACAACATGTGCGCTGAGCAGTTGTACCACTTGTCAGTTAAGGTATCTACGCGCGTCAGTGCTTGCTCATAGTTAAGCAATAAGGCCTCGTGAGAGGTATACAAACTTGTTTCGTGCAAGGTCGGCGTATTGCTGGTATTGATCCCCATCACGTCCATAAACTCTAACGAGTCTTGTATACGACGCGCCACATCTTGGTAACGCTCTTTCAGAGGGTTATTCTCAACGAACGCCATGTTCCAGCGGTTTACTTGATGTAAGTCTGCCAAGCCGCCTTGAGCGAACGCACGTAATAAGTTTAAGGTGGATGCGCTTTGATGATACGCATCGAGCATGCGCTGAGGATCTGGCGTACGTGCCGCTTCAGTAAACTCAAAGTTGTTGATGATATCGCCGCGATAACTAGGTAGAGACACATCACCAATGGTCTCAAAATCGCCGGAGCGTGGCTTAGCATATTGCCCAGCCATGCGAGCAACTTTTGTCACCGGACAACGGCCTGCGAAGGTCAACACAATCGCCATTTGCAAAATAACTTTGAATGTATCGCGAATTTTCGGTGCGTTGAATTCATCAAAGGACTCTGCACAATCGCCACCTTGTAGCAAAAAGCCTTTACCGTCAGCAACTTGGCCTAACTCTTTAAACAACTGACGCGTTTCAGCGGCAAAAACAAGTGGCGGATAAGATTTAAGCTTTTGCTCTACATCTTTTAGGTGTTGCTGATCATGGTAAGTAGGTTGTTGCAGAATTGGCTTTTGACGCCAACTATCAGGTTGCCATTGGCTCACAATGTGTCCTTAAAAATTAGTAAAGTAGGAAATGAAAAATTAGTTCACAAACGGTTGGTAAGCAACATACAAATGTGACCCCTAATCATACCTGATCTCGGCCTTGATGAAATACGCTCAAGGTAAAGAATGACGATAAAAATCAATTATTCGCTGTTAAGTTATCTCAGTAAGCCATATGGATGCGCGATTCCCCAGATAACACCGCCATTCACAATCAAAAATACAAGGAAATGCGTTGTTAAATTCCAAAACCAAAAAACGCATTGTTAGTTACTCCAATACCGTCTTTCTTTTTCCCTAAGCAAAACGCTGCTTGATCTGTTCAAGCAGACCATCCGATGCCTGTTCAATTAAATCCAATACGTATTCAAACCCGCGCTTGCCCCCGTAGTAGGGGTCCGGTACTTCATCTTCTTGTGAGGAACAAAAACTCATCATAAGAGCAATCTTGTGTTGATGTTCCTCTGGGCATATTTCTAGTAAGTTCCGTAGATTCTGTTTGTCCATGGCGACAATGTAATCGAAGTGTTCAAAATCACTTAGGTCTACCTTACGGCATTTTATTTTCTTAAAACTATAGCCCCTCTCTTCGCCCACAGCCCGTGAACGCTTGTCCGGTGGCGAACCTATGTGTGCCCCAAGCGTACCGGCGGAATCTATTTCAATACTCATGCCCGCATGTAGTGCTTTATGGCGAAATATCGCTTCTGCCGTAGGCGAGCGACAAATATTGCCCAAACATACGAAGAGGACTGATGTGATAGTTTTTTTTACTTTTTTGTCAAACACCTGAATAACACCCGTGAAATTGTGAATATTTAAAAGGATTGGATTCTAGCATTGGCTAAAAATACTTAGGATGCGTGATTATCTTTCCACACTTGAGCGCTTTTTGGTAACCTACAGATATTGTAAATCAAATGTGTCACGTATGGACGAATCGATAAAGATTACAACGGCTTGTCAACAAGTTCAGTGTCACGAATGTGGCTACTTGGTTGAAGTACCTCCCCTTGTACATCGCCAGCGCGCTCAATGTCCTAGATGCCATTATGTTATCACAACCTACTACCAGAATATGGTTCAAAAGTTGGTAGCATTCTCGTTAGCGGCCTTAGTCCTTATGGTTGCTGCGCTAAGTTTTAATTTTTTATCGTTTAGTGCAAACGGTCAATACCATGCAATCAATATCTTCAGTAGCATTGAAACTCTCGCAGACAATGATTATGTGGCCTTAGCGATTTTGCAAAGTGCCGTTATTCTTGTGTTGCCGCTGACCATACTGTTTTGTTTACTGTATTTACTAATCCCTGTGCTGTTTGGTAAAAAACCGCAACATGCGGCCGTTTTACTCAAAATTATCTTTGCGCTTCGCGCTTGGACCATGGTGGAAATTTTTCTTGTCGCTGTGCTAGTAAGCTTGGTTAAAATAATGTCTATGGCAGATATTGGTATCGGCTTGTCTTTCTATGCGTACGCGTTATTTGCTATTTGTATGACCTACACATTGATGTATATGGACGAACATCAAATGTATCTCACCACATCATGTGCGTTACCCAAAATACATAAACGGCACTCCCCATCTCACAGCATTCAAGCGACGTGGGCATTACTATTGACGTCGATTTTACTCTACGTACCTGCGAACACCTTGCCAATCATGCATACGGATATCTTAGGAGATGATGAGCCCAGTACTATTCTTGGGGGCGTTATAACGCTATGGAAAATGGGCTCATATCCGATAGCCGCCGTCATTTTCATAGCCAGCATAGTGGTGCCAGTGGCGAAACTGTGCATATTATGTTGGTTGAATTTCAGTGTGCAAACCCAATTCGCAGGCCGTAAAAAAACCCGTATGATCAGTTATCGATTTACTGAGTTTATTGGTCGTTGGTCAATGATCGATGTCTTTGTTGTCGCGATTTTGGTTAGCCTGATCCAACTAGGAAATATCATGAGTATTTACCCTGGCTATGCCGCCCTCGCATTCTGCTCTGTGGTCATTTTGACCATGCTCGCGGCAATGTCATTCGATACAAAGTTAATTTGGAGCGATCACTAATCATGCAAGAAAACGGCGAACCTGCTGAGGTCACAAACGTAAAGAGTATATCTAAAATATGGTTGGTGCCGATTGTCGCAATCTGTATGGGAGCTTGGATGTTCTATCACCAATGGAGCAACCAAGGGCCACTCATTAATATTGTGTTCGAAAATGCATCTGGTCTTGAGGTCGGCAAAACTAAAATAAAAATGCATAACGTCGATGTCGGTGAAGTGAAAACCATTGCATTGACCGAAGACTTACAGAAAGTACTTGTTACCGCACGAATGTCAGCACATTCTGAAGGGCTGTTGCGTGAGAGCACCGAATTTTGGGCCGTCAACCCGCGCATATCACTCAATGGTATATCGGGTTTAAATACTTTAGTGTCGGGCACTTACATCAATATGTCGACCAATTTAGAAGGCCCATCAAGCCGCGATTTCGTGGCACTTTCAGCACCACCTATCACGCCCAGTGGCACCCCTGGACTGCACGTTACGCTCAATAGTGACGCTGAATTCGCCTTTAAAGAAGGCGATCCTGTTATTTATAAAGGGTTAAAGGTCGGAGAGTTTGAAAGTATCTATTTTAACTTCGAAGAACGTGTTGTGTACTACAACACGTTTATACAAGCGCCATATCACAAGTTAATTACCACGAATACCAAGTTTTGGAATACCAGTGGCGTAGAGATGGACATTGGCGCAAACGGTTTTAAAGTGAAAAGTAGCAGTATCGAAACACTAATCACAAACGGGGTTGCGTTTGGCGTGCCTGAAGGCATGCCACAAGGCAATAGAGTCAGTGAAAGATCATATTTCAATATTCATGACTCTTACGACTCAGCCGCTGAAGAGCGCTATAAAGAATCGGCCAAATTTGTGATTTTAGTGGAAGATACTGTACGGGGCTTGCACGTGGGTGCCCCCGTTGAGTATAGAGGCATTAAAGTGGGTAAAGTATTGGATATTAACCCACCTAATGCTAACCAACAAAAGTGGTTAGACGCTGGGGTAGCGATTCCTGTCGTCATTGGCATTCAACCTGGGCGTGTTGAGCAAACGGACGATGATATTGGTATTAAATTTATTAACCAACAGATAACTACATGGGTCGAAAACGGTTTTAGAGCGTCATTACAAACAGGTAATTTACTCACTGGAGCGCTCTTTGTTAACTTGGAACAATATGCCAATCTGCCATCTGTTGAAATGGAAAAATTTCAAGACTATCCAGTGATCCCCAGTATCTCTAATGAATTCTCACAAATCACCGAAAAAGTCGGGGCCATATTAGATAACATTAACGACATGGATCTCGTTCAGTTATCCGAAGCTGCAAACAAAATGATGGACGACATAAGCGCGAGCGCCAATAGTATGAACAGCACCGCTGATGATTTTTCCGGTACGTTGAAGCAGATGGAAGAACAACAAGTTAGCGTTAAACTAGCAAATGCCTTGGCGGGGATCGCAGAGTTAACAAAAGGCTTCTCTGCAGGCTCCAAAACCAATAATGAAATTAACCAGACGTTAGACACACTCCAGCAGAGGCTAAGGGAGCTACAACCTTTGCTTCTGGAGCTTAATCAAGCACCTAATAGTTTAATTTTTGATAAAGCGCCTAAGCCTTATTTACAGCCCGGCATCAGCAATAATAACACTCAGCAAGAGCGAAAATAATATGAAGATGTTTAGCATTTTTCTAATGATAGGATTGATTTCTGGCTGCAGTTCATCCCCTGCCCCTAATAGACAGATATATTTATTGAACAGCGACGCGCCGTTGATCACGATAAACAATCCCGAGATTGAGAAGGTCGTTATATTGGACAAAATACAGCTTGCCGACTATCTCAAACGGCCTAATTTAGTGATGCAAATTCAGGGCAACAAGCTGTATTATTCTGACGTAGATCTTTGGGCAGAAAGTTTGCAAAATGGGATTCATGATACGATGCTTGCGTGGTTAAACCAGCATGCTGAAGCGACACGTTTTGTCGCTTATGATTCACCTGAAGCAAACTTGGGTCAGGAGCATCTTATTTTGAGTGTTCAGTATTTTATGCCGACAGATCAGGGAACGGTCATTAGCAGTGGTCAGTTTTGGCGAACAGGGAATGGACGGACGGATGCGGGTAAAAACGGGAAAAGTGTATCAACGAACAGCTTTTCTTTTACCTCGCCCCTAACCCAGGAAGGGTACAGCCATAGCGTGGCGCTACTTGCAGAGCAATTATCGCAATTGAGTTCCCAGATCGTGAGCGATTTTGAGTAACACAAAGGGAAAGTGAACAAGTATGTTTATCGTAAAGCGTTTATTTAGCGCCTATTTAAATACCGGCACGAATAAGAGCAACACGCCAGCGGTGCGTCAGCAAATTCAAGTCACCAACTTATTTGGCTTGATTGGTTATTTCATCACATTGGTGCTCGGGGTAAGTGCCCTGATCCGTAGTGCCGGGGCGAAAAATGACGACTTCTATCTAGGCGTGACTTTATTGGTAGCAAGTGCTTTATTTTTCACTTCTCGCTTAATTCTCAAATTTTTTCAAAGTAAAAATGGCTATAAAGTTTCGGCTAATTTGGTCACAGGCGCATTAATGCTTCTGATGCTCTACCTAATAGTCACTGGTGGGGTTAAGAATACCGGCCCACTGTGGATTTACATTGTTCCACCTGTAGTGCTCTTTTTTGGTGGCTTGAAGCGGGGCTTAATCCAATTAGGTTGCTTCGCTTTTGTGGCTATTGTGATATTGGAGTATCCAGGTAACCTGTTCTTAATGGCTCAATACAGTGACGAGTTTAGCTCACGGCTTATCTACTCGTTTATTACCGTCAGCTTGCTATTCGTGTTCTATGAATATTCTCGTCAGCGTTCGTTTAAAACACTTCAAGAGTTAAGCCGTGAATTTGAAAAGCAAGCGCGCTTAGACCCACTCTCAGGATTGCAAAATCGTCGGGGCATGCTTGAGAAGTTAGAATACGAGCACCAGCGTACGTTAAGGCACCATAAAAATTTGACGCTTATGATGTGTGATATCGACCATTTCAAGCGAGTAAATGACAAATTTGGTCACGATGTGGGAGACGGTGTCATCACACAAGTTGGTCAACTTTTTGACAAAGCACTTCGTAAACAAGATACCGTTGCGCGCTGGGGCGGAGAAGAGTTTTTGTTTCTTTTGCCTGAAACCACACAAGAGCAAGCCTTTACGTTAGCGGAAAAGCTACGCGCTCAAGTTTCTAAGCAGCAATATCAAGCAGGCTCAGATAGTTTCACCGTCACGGTCAGCTTAGGGATATATCAAATGCACCCTCAAGACAATCTAGACCATGCTATCAGCCGTGCCGATACAAATTTATACCGCGCCAAGTCCAATGGTCGAAACTGCTCAATAAAATCCGATTGAGCACATACTGAATAACGAGACTCATGCGTTCTAAACAACACACACAAATTGACGATGTCCCCTTTAATTGGCGCGTAGTAAAACAACTATGGCCTTATTTATTGGAATTCAAGCGCCGCGTTTTCATCGCAATGCTCTGCCTTATCGCAGCAAAGATCGCCAGTATCGGCCTGCCTTTTGTCTTAAAACACGCCGTTGACACTCTAAACACGCCAGATGCAGAAAACGCCTTGGTGCTTGTTCCTTTTGCGCTCATTGCCGCCTATGGGCTGCTGCGCTTAGCCAATGTCTTGTTTGGGGAGATACGTGACACGCTTTTTGGACGTGTGACTGAACGCGCTATGCGCCGTATTAGCCTACAAGTATTTGAACATCTGCACAGACTAGATCTCGACTATCATTTAAATCGCCAAACGGGGGGATTGTCTCGCGACATTGAGCGTGGCACCAGTGGCATAAGTTTTCTGATGCGCTTCTTAGTCTTTAATATTGTCCCTACCCTGCTGGAAATACTGGCTGTTGTCGGTGTGCTTTTTTACAACTATGGTTGGAGCTTCGCGGCGATTATTTTGGTCTCAGTTATTGGTTACATTGGCTTCTCTGTAAGAGCAACGCACTGGAGAACCGAGTTTGTGCGAGCGGTCAATCAAGCCGATTCGCTGAGTAATACCAGAGCGATTGATAGCCTACTGAATTACGAAACAGTTAAATATTTCAATAACGAAGATTATGAGGCTAAGCGCTACGATGTTGCCTTAGCGGACTGGGAAACGGCACGGCGCAAAAACAGATTGTCTCTTTTTGCCCTAAATGGCGGTCAAGCCACCATTATTGCTATTGCCATGACCAGCATGATGGCCGTTGCTGCATATTATGTTGCACAAGGCACCATGACCATTGGTGACTTTGTTTTGGTTAACGCCTTTACCATGCAAATTTTCATGCCTCTGAACTTCCTTGGTTTTGTATATCGCGAGATAAGAGGAGCATTAGCAAACATCGAGAATCTTTTTACCTTACTCAGTAAATCTCCAAAAGTGATCGACAATCAAGATGCCAAACCGTTAGTCGTCAGCAAAGGCAATGTACGTTTTGAAAACGTAAGTTTCGGCTACGGACCTGACAGACAAATTTTGCACGGTGTGAGCTTTCGCGTACCTGCGGGTAAAAAAGTAGCCATTGTTGGCCCAAGCGGCGCCGGTAAATCTACCATTATTAAATTATTGTTTCGTTTTTATAATGCCAATAGCGGCGAAATTTATATTGATGAGCAGCCTGTCAGCCAATTGACACAAGCCTCGTTACGGCAAGCCATCGGTATAGTGCCGCAAGACACAGTGTTATTTAATGACAGTATTTTTGAGAATATCCGTTACGGTAACCCTTTGGCGAGTGATGAAGAGGTTTACCAAGCCATCGACCACGCACATCTATCTGCATTCATCAAAGCCCTACCCCTAGGGAAAGACACCAAAGTAGGCGAGCGGGGTCTTAAGTTATCGGGGGGCGAAAAACAGCGCGTCGCCATTGCTCGCACTATATTAAAAGGTGCTCCGATCCTATTGTTTGATGAAGCAACTTCGTCTCTGGACAGTCAATCTGAACATGCGATTTTGAGTGCATTTAGAGAGATTGCAATCGGGCATACCAGTATTGTTATTGCCCATAGGCTCTCGACCATAGTCGATGCTGACAGCATCATAGTGATCCAAGATGGCCGCGTGGTAGAACAAGGTAGTCATACACTGCTTTTAGCCAATAATGGTCCGTATTACCATCTGTGGAATACACAACAAAAAGTGAACTCAAAAGATGCCTGAACAGCAACATCAACAACTCGTTGATGCCATCAATCAAATCATGCCTTTTGGTAAGTACGCCGGTCGCAAGCTGCTGGAATTACCCGAGCCTTACCTCGTTTGGTTTAGCCAAAAAGGCTTTCCCGAGGGTAAACTTGGACAACAACTGGCCCTAATGCACGAAGTAAAAGTCAATGGTTTAGAAACCATGCTTCAACCACTACTGAGATAATGAATAGACCACATCTTCGCGCCGACCGGGCGCATCGAAATACCCGTCGAAATCCTCTTCGAAAAGGTAATAGCGCGCAATATGAAAATATTGATAAGCAGATATTAGCGTTGCATCAGGCTATGGTTGAAAAACTTATTGCACAACCTGAACTTCGTCAACATGTCATAGACACTATTGAATCAAGATACGCCAATGGCCAATTACGCCACGGTGGCTACCTAGTGTGGAGTTGTTTGATGGAGTGTATTGATGACACCCCGGATAGCTTCATCGAAGGGGTACTTGCTGACACGCCTCAAATGCGCAAACTTAGACGCAGAACTCCCTTCGTCAACGTATTAACAGAGAAAGAGCGCGAACAGGCATTACTCGGTTAACGACTGGCACAAAGTGGCATAGCCACCTAAATAGATTCGCCGTTTTTACAAAGCCGCGGTTGAAAGGCTAAAAGCGTTTGAGCAATGTTTTCAATACTAATACCGACATCATTATCTGACCGAAATTTTCTCCTTAAACGAAAAAAGCACCCGAAGGTGCTTTCTTTCAAACGCAATAAGCTGTCGAATTAACGACGTAGGCCTAAACGCTTGATTAGATCTTGATAACGCTCAACATTTTTACCTTTAAGGTAATCAAGAAGTTTACGACGCTGGCTAACCATGCGTAATAAACCACGACGTGAGTGGTGATCTTTTTTATGGTCAGCAAAGTGGCCTTGAAGCTTGTTGATGTTAGACGTCAACAATGCAACTTGAACTTCAGGTGAACCAGTATCACCTTCTTTTACGCCATAATCAGCAATGATTGCTGCAGTTTCTTGAGTAGTTAGTGACATAACTTTCTCCAATATAAGAGCTAAAATACAGCAGGCCGATCACTAATTCAGCCATGCCAAGGAGCGCGTATTATAGTGACTACCAACGAATTAGCAAGGGCAAATACGACTAACCTTGCTCGGTGAACACCACAACACGTTTAGGAGCGGCTTTGTTATCGCTATCGAGCTCTGACACACCCAAGAATACGTTTCCTTCAGTGCAATATGTGCGCACCAGAGTGCCCTGGTCAATAGTGGCCTCACTAACATAAGGCACTGGCTGACCATGCAGAAATGAGTCTCTTGAAGCGGGTGTGAGTTCAACACTAGGCAGTGCTTTTACGGCGCTGTCCATGGGGATTAACAATGGGTCGAGAATATCCGTTAGGGGTATTTGCTCCGCTTGGGCTTTTTCGAGCAAAGACTCAAGCATTTCAAAGGTCACCATTTTGTCGCTCGGGTAATCAGCGACAGCAGTACGATGCAATTTACTCACATAGGCACAGCAGCCTAAAAGCTGTCCTAGATCATCAACCAAAGAGCGTATGTAAGTGCCTTTACTGCAGTGCACTTCCATGTCGACTTCATCATCTTCAAAGCGAGTGATCTTAAGTGAGAAAATAGTGATATCGCGCGCTTCTCGCTCGATGACTATTCCTTGACGTGCATAGTGGTACAGAGGTTTGCCCTGATGCTTTAACGCTGAGAACATTGACGGAACTTGTTTGATTGGCCCTTTAAACGTCTCGCATGCATCAATTAATTGCTGCTCAGTCACATTCACTTGACGGGTATCAACAACCTCACCATCAGCGTCTGACGTCGTTGTTCTTACGCCTAACTTAGCCGTAACAATATAGGTTTTATCGGCATCTAATAAAAACTGGGAAAACTTAGTGGCTTCACCTAAACACACTGGCAACATCCCGGTAGCCAGTGGATCCAGTGCGCCAGTATGACCGGCCTTGGCGGCTAAAAATGCGCGTTTCACTTTTTGCAGCGCCTGATTTGACGAAATTTCCAATGGTTTGTCTAACAACAAAATTCCGTCTATTGCGCGACCTTTACGACGTCTAGCCAAGCCTTAATCCTCTTGTTCGTCTTCATCTAAAGAACGGCCTGCATTGCGCGCGCGCTCTTTATCTTTGTTTAGCGTTTCATCCACTAAATTGCTGATACGAATACCTTCACTCAATGAACCATCGCGAACAAATTTGATCGCAGGTACAGCACGCATACGCATGCGATTCGCCAGTAAAGTGCGGATGTAACCTTTGTTTTCTTCTAGGATCGACAAGTAGTTGTCCATGACTTCTTCGTCGTTCTCAAAAAAGGTCACGTAAATTTTTGTGTATGCTAAATCGCGAGATACTTCAACAGCGGACACAGTCACCATGCCCAAACGCGGGTCACGATTCTTGAACTCATTCTGTAAAATACTGGCGATCTCTTTATGGATTTGCTGACCTACGCGGTCGGTGCGAGAGAATTCTCTTGCCATTTTAATCTCCTAAAGCATTAAATGATGCTTTTGTTAAGACAAAACGGAGGCCTAAGCCTCCGTTTTAATTCAATACTAATAACGCGCTAACATTTTATATTGGCGAATTATAGTTCACGCTCAACTTGAACGATTTCAAATACTTCGATTTGGTCGCCCACTTTAACGTCGTTGTAGTTCTTCACGCCGATACCACACTCAACACCGTTACGTACTTCTTGTACGTCATCTTTGAAGCGTCTTAGTGATTCAAGCTCACCTTCGTAGATAACGACGTTTTCACGTAACACGCGGATTGGGTTGCTACGTTTAATCGTACCTTCAACCACCATACAACCGGCAATTGCACCAAGTTTAGGTGATTTAAATACGTCACGTACTTCAGCCAAACCAATGATTTCTTGTTTGAATTCAGGGGCTAGCATACCGGTCATCGCCATCTTGACTTCATCAATCAAGCTATAGATAACACTGTAGTAGCGCAAATCGATTTCTTCGGCTTCAATCACGCGTCTTGCACTTGCATCGGCACGTACGTTGAAACCCACCACGATCGCACTAGATGCAGCCGCTAAGCTGGCGTCAGTCTCAGTAATACCACCAACACCACTGCCTACTATGTTCACTTTCACTTCAGAAGTAGACAATTTGGTCAATGAATCAGAGATTGCTTCAACAGAGCCTTGAACGTCGGCTTTAAGCACGATGTTAAGTTCGCTAACATCACCTGCTTCCATGTTCGCGAACATGTTTTCAAGTTTCGCTTTTTGCTGCTTAGCCAGTTTAATTTCACGCTGCTTAGCATTACGTTTAGTCGCTACTTCACGCGCTTTACGCTCATCTTGTACCACTAGCGCGTCTTCACCAGCCACGGGAACACCCGACAAACCTAGTACTTCTACTGGTGTTGAAGGCCCTGCGATGGCAACGTCTTTACCGTTTTCATCACGCATAGCGCGTACACGACCGTACTCAATACCACACAGCAAGATATCGCCGGCCTTAAGTTGACCTTCTTGCACCAAGACAGAAGCCACTGGGCCGCGTCCTTTGTCCAAGCGAGACTCGATAACAATACCTTTAGCAGAGCCTGTAGGCGGCGCTTTCAAGTCTAGTAATTCAGCTTGTAGGCTAATCGCTTCAAGCAACGCGTCGATACCTTCACCTGTTTTAGCAGAAACGTTAACGAACTGGTGTTCTCCGCCCCACTCTTCTGAAATCACTTCTAGTTGTGACAATTCAGTCTTAACACGATCTGGATCGGCGCTTTCTTTATCCATTTTGTTAACAGCAACAATCAAAGGGACACCAGCTGCTTTGGAGTGCTGAACCGCTTCTTTTGTTTGTGGCATTACACCATCATCTGCTGCAACAACCAAAATAACGATATCGGTTGCTGTGGCACCACGTGCACGCATAGCAGTAAATGCGGCGTGACCTGGAGTATCTAGGAAAGCAATTCGGCCGTTGTCAGTTTCAACACTGTAAGCACCGATATGCTGAGTAATACCACCTGCTTCACCCGCAGCGACTTTCGCGCGACGAATGTAATCTAGCAATGATGTTTTACCATGGTCAACGTGACCCATAATCGTTACAACTGGTGCACGCGACGCAAGCTCAGACGATATTTTGTCAGCCAACAATTCGTCTTCTAAGGCGTTATCGTTCACTAATTCGTATTTGTGGCCCATTTCTTCCACTACGAGAACCGCTGTTTCTTGGTCTAGAACTTGGTTAATGGTCGCCATCTCGCCCATTTTCATCATCGCTTTGATGACTTCAGTCGCTTTAATGGCTAACTTGCTAGCTAAGTCACTCACCGTGATCGTTTCGCCTAGACGAACGATACGCTCAACTGGCTGCGCTGGCTTGTTAAACGCATGCTTAAGGTCTGAACCTGCATTGCGTTTTGACTTTTTACGACGACGTCCGCCACGCTCGATTTTAATATCATCAGCATCTTCAGCTTCTTGTGCGTAGCGATTACTGTGCACATGTACTTCTTCCGCTTCTTGCTTCTTACGACGCTCTTCTTCTTCTTTCCAGCGACGTGAGTTTTCTTCAGCAAGTTTGCGCGCTTCATCAGCGGCTTTTTTCGCATCTTCTTCAAGCTTACGTTGAGACTCTTGTTCTTGCTTCTTACGGATATTTTCCGCTTCAGTGCGAACACGCTCTTGTTCTGCTTTTTCTTCAGGGCTTAACGCTGACTCTTCGGCTTGACGCGCTTCTGCTTCTTTTTTCGCTTTTTCAGCACGGGCAAGACGTTCAGCCTCCGCTTTCGCTTTAGATTCAGCGGCTTTCTTCGCTTTCTCTTCAGCAGCTTTTTTCGCTTCTTCTGCGGCCGCTTTTTCAGCTTCAAGTTGCGCTTGTTGCTCTGCTAGAGCGCGCGCTGTTTCTTCTTCTGCCAAACGTGCTTCTTCCACATCAGTACGTTTAACATAAGTACGCTTTTTACGTACTTCAACTGTGACCGCTTTCGACTTACCCATATTCAGAGTACTGGTCGTTTTGCGTTGTAATGTCATTCGCTTAGGCGCTTCAGAGCCCGTACCGCCATGTTGTTTGCTTAAATAATCCAACAGCTGACGTTTTTCATCTTCAGTCACGTTTTCATTTGCCGCTTTAACAATATCAGCATCTTTAAACTGCTTAACTAAGCGGTCAACCGAAGTGCCGATATCGGCGGCGAGTTTTTCAATGGATACTTCTGCCATATTCGTAATTCCTCTTGGTGACCCTATTCTTCGTTAAACCAGACAATGTTACGTGCAGCCATAATTAACTGGCCCGCTTTTTCTTCGTCTAGTTCTTCAATATCGCTGATCTCATCTACGCCTTGCTCCGCAAGTGCTTCAAGATCGGTAATGCCGCGACTTGCCAATGTGTAGGCAACATGGCGTTCCATACCGGCTAAACTTAATAGCTCTTCTTTTGGTTCAGAGGCTTCCAATGTCTCTTCGTTCGCTAACGCTTGCGTGGTGAGTGCTGCGCGCGCTCTGCTACGTAAATCATCAACAATGTCTTCATCAAGACCGTCTATTTCAAGTAGCTCATTAATGGGTACATAAGCGATTTCTTCAAGCGTAGAGAAACCTTCATCAACCAATACCGCTGCAAACTCTTCGTCAATATCAAGACCATTAACGAACACAGCTAACACTTTTGAATTTTCTTCATCGTGTTTGTTGTTTAAGTCTTCAACCGTCATCACGTTTAATTCCCAGCCAGTAAGCTGAGCGGCTAAACGGACGTTTTGACCACTACGACCAATCGCCTGAGCTAGATTGTCAGATTCAACCGCAACATCCATGGTGTGGTTATCTTCATCAACAACGATGGATGCAACCTCAGCCGGTGCCATTGCATTGATAACGAATTGTGCTGGATTGTCATCCCACAATACGATGTCTACTCGCTCGCCACTTAATTCGCTGCTGACTGCTTGTACGCGTGAACCACGCATACCTACGCAAGCACCTACTGGGTCAAGACGTTTATCGTTGGTTTTAACCGCGATTTTAGCGCGAGAACCAGGATCGCGAGCAGCAGCCTTAATTTCTAAGGTTTCTTCTGCGATTTCAGGCACTTCCAATCTAAACAACTCAACCAGCATGTCTGGGTGCGTACGGCTCACAAACAATTGAGCACCGCGCGCTTCAGGGCGAATGACGTACAATAATCCACGTACTCGGTCACCTGGGCGGAACGTTTCACGAGGTAACATATCGTCACGGTAAATTACGCCTTCCGCGTTGTTACCCAAGTCTATGATGATGTTGTCGCGATTGACCTTTTTAACGGTACCAGTGACTAAGTCACCCACACGCTCTTCGTATTCAGCCATCACTTGGGCGCGCTCAGCTTCACGTACTTTTTGTACGATAACTTGCTTAGCCGTTTGTGTGGTTATACGGTCAAATTTGATTGATTCGATTTGATCTTCAACATAGTCACCTAGTTGAATGTCAGGCTCATCAATTTGAGCCGCAGAAATAGTCATTTCTGCAAAAGGATTCTCTTGCTTTTGATCATCAGCGATAACCATCCAACGACGGAACGTATCAAAGTCGCCAGTAATACGGTCAATAGCAACGCGTACTTCAATTTCGCCTTCAGTTTTCTTTTTAGTAGCACTTGCAATGGCAAACTCTAACGCTTCAAAGATTTTTTCTCTTGGAACTTGTTTTTCATTTGAAACGGCTTCCGCCACTAACAAAATTTCTTTATTCATGATTGCCTCACTGATTATTCTTTAGCAAAAGCCTTAATGGCCATCTACTCAATCAAACGTTGGAACAACATTGCCTTTTTCAATATTGGCAAAGGCCAATACAAATTCTTGGTTGTCCACTTCTATGGTTAACATGCCATCGGCTTCGGACAATAACTTACCTTTAAAGTTACGTCTGTCTCCCATTGGCATCTTTAATCGTAATGTGACGACTTCACCCACTGATTCGATATAATGTTGTAACTTAAATAAGGGACGTTCCATGCCCGGCGAGGACACTTCTAAGTTGTATTCGGTATTAATCGGATCTTCTACATCAAGTACGGCACTCACTTGATGACTCACTTCTGCACAATGATCGACTGAAATACCGTCAGGGTGATCAATGTAAACGCGCATGGTTGAATGTTTTCCAGCGCGAACAAATTCAATCCCCACCATTTCAAAGCCAAGCGCTTCAACAGGTGCGGTCAACATTTCAGTTAATTTCTGTTCTAGTTGTGACAAAACTCACGCTCCAAAAACGAAAAAAGGGCCATAAGCCCAGAATAAATTAAAAACAGGATAAAAAGGATAACAAAAAGCCCCGTACAAGCGGGGCTTTTTGTTTCTGGACCCTAGTCCACTATTCTCACTGAAAATTGGCTGAATGCCAAGTTTCAAAAAGTGGTTGCGGGAGCAGGATTTGAACCTACGACCTTCGGGTTATGAGCCCGACGAGCTACCAGACTGCTCCATCCCGCGCTTGAAATCTTTTTCGATAAGGACACTATGCATTGCGTGTCGCGTCTCGAGTGGGGCGTATTATACATAGCTAACCGAAACGCGCAAGTCTTGTGAAGCATAAAACTTAAATAAATCCAGAAGGTTTATTAGATTGTATGCAATTCGTACAAAACCACTGATTACGCAATGCGCTAAGCCAAATTATACAGCTAACTAGACCTGCAAAAGGTCCATCTTAGACGCCAGTTTAAAATCCAATTCACTTAAACCATCAACGTCATGCGTAGTGAGTTTAACCTCCACTTTATTATATACATTGAACCATTCAGGATGATGATTGAGTTTTTCCGCCCAAATGGCGATTTGACTCATCCAGCCGAACGCACGAATAAAGCTCTTAAACTTGAAGTTCTTGGCAAGTTTACCATCGTTAATGTGCCAGTGTTGTTCTGCTGGCAAGCCTTGGTTGAGCGCAATCAACTTAGTTTGCGTTTCACTTTCTGATAATTTATCTACCATGTAATCCTCCTTTTTGCGATTCATTGATTTGTTTCACACTGTCTATCATGCCCTTAGCCAATCAAAATGAAAGCAAAGGCATGATTTACCTAGATGACATTCGGTCACTTAAGTTTACAAAGCGGTAAAACAAAAAAACCTGCCGAAGCAGGTTTTTTATATAAATTACTGAGTTTAGAATTCGACGGCGAAGCGCGCGTATATTTGACGCCCTCTTGGGTCATGCACCTTACTATCAAAGCCACTGTTAGTGAATAACTGTGGCGGCTCTTCATCTGTGATGTTGATACCACCCACAGACAATACATAGTTGTTCTGGGTATCGAACAAAGCTCCCAAATTAACGTTGTACTGAACATCGTAGGTCACTTGGCTATCAACTCCTTTAAACCCTCCTAATCCTTCACATGAACCTGTATTGACGCTGCCATCAGCACAGTTTTGGTCGTCATCATAACTGTCAATATAACGGGCAAAGATATTGGCAGAATGAGCACCTGAGGACCAATTTAGCCCAAGGTTTAAACGTAGCTCAGGAGAAGAAGTACCTATATTTGTAAAGTTTCTGCGCCCTGCCCCATCGACTTTACCTGCTTGCGGGTCGTTTAGTTCATATTCCAGAATGTAAGTAGCATTGATTGACGGCACAAACATACCAGCGTCCGTATCAATCTTATAACTGGTCACAAAGTCTAGACCAGAGGTTTCAAGAGAGCTTGCATTAACATAAGTATTGTTAACTTGTGTTAACGGGCCGGTTAGTGGGTCACCTGCACGAACAACACGCTCAGTATCGCTTGGGTCTAAGTTTAATACAGCCTGCGGATTTTCTTGAATAATCAAATCCTCAAACTCGAAGTTCCAGTAATCAACTTCAATAGAAAAGTCGCTAATCGGCTCAAATGACACACCAAGGTTGTATGCGGTAGATTCTTCAGGTTTTAAGTCTTCATTACCTACAGTACGCACTGCAGCGAATGCATTTGCACCGATAAGAGGGTCAACGAGTTGTTGTAGTGAGGTCCCGCCACCATTTCTTAAAAATACCGTTGGCGCTCTGAACGATGTTGATATTGAACCTCGTAAAGACAATTGTTCACTGGCGCGATATGAAAAAGCCACTTTAGGATCAATCGTATCACCAATGGTGCCGCCGTAATCTTCGTAACGCACAGCAAGCTGAATATCTAGATCGTCAGTTACCGGTAGTGCCATCTCAGCAAACGCAGCCCACACATCTAATGAGCCGTCAAAGTCAGGGTTACCAATTACAAACGTAAAGCTGTCTTGATTAGCCAGTGCATCGTAATCTTGGCTCAATGACTCTTCACGGTATTGCATACCAAATGCGAGACCTGCCGCTCCGCCATCCATATCAAACACATCGAATGACATAAAGCCTTCAAATACTTGTAAATCAGCTTTTGAATCGATGGTTTCAAGACCCGTAAATGAATCAATTACGTACTGAGAGTTGGGTGCAGTTGTGTACGATGTCGCGAAAGGATTGAAGTATTCGCAATCCCCTTCCCCGGGAGTACCCGTTAACGGATTACATTGTCCACCGCCCAAACCGTTCAACGCTAAGTTAAACTCTGTGTTCAACACATCCGGTACACTGAAGAAAAAGTCGTTGGTAGCATTGGTGTAACTGACTTCCCAAAAACCATGCTCTAGCTCACCTTGCAGCGCAGTGTTAAAACGAAATGTATCGGATTCAGTATTAGCGAAATCAGGTGCTTTACCGTTACCTTCAGCACGGCCGAAAAAGGTCACAGCTTGTCCAAATGGATTTTCAGGATGATCAGCAGGCACAACGGGCCCAGTAAGAATTGGGAAACTTGGTGCGCCACCACGAGATGCACGGTTACGCGCAAAGCTAACTTCTGTGGTCCAACTCATTTCGTCCGTCAATTCATATTCTGCTTTCACATAAGCGTTGAGACGAGATTCATCTGGTACGTATGAATAATCTTTACCGAAATCAAACATACAAAGGCCTACATCTAGGCCAGGCACAGTGCCAGGAGGCGCTAACACATTGGATGCACCACCAAACTCTTCACACCCATAGGGGTCAATAAAGGGTGTAGCACCAATAAAGTACGAGCCTGGATTACCTAACGCACTGCTGTCATCTTGGGGGCGGCTCAAACGACGGTCTTTTATAAATAAAGGGGAACGATTGGTGTAACTTACCGCAGCGATAATGCTGCTATCCTCACTACTGGTGCCCCACAACCCTTGTAGTACATATTCTTTGTTATTGCCGTGCGCACCGTCTTGATAGTCCGCGCTAAGTTTCACGCCGTCATAATTGCGTTTTGTTATAAAGTTAACTACCCCGGCCACAGCATCCGAACCATATAAAGCAGATGCACCATCTTTAATGATCTCCACACGGTCAATCGCAATCATAGGAACGAGTGAGCTAGTATCAACGAAATTTAATCCATTGTTGGTCGGTTGGGCGTTAACCACTTGACGTTTATTGTTTAGCAAAACCAACGTCGATGCCACACCTAGACCACGAAGGTTAATATTTGACGTACCGGCTGTCGCATTTTGCGTAAATGCGTCGGGGTTATTTTCAGCCCCAGTGTTAATGGTTAGCGTTTGGGTAATATCAGCGATATTTTTCGCGCCAAGGGCGTCAATTGCAACGCTGTCCACGACGGACAATGGCGACGGCGATTCAAAGTTTTCACTGCGGCGAACGAAACTACCGGTCACCATGATCATTTCGATGTCTTCTTTTTTCTCTACATCAGCTTCTTGGGCTAATACTGTAGGCGTAGCAAATAAAAACTGTGCGGAAATGGCCGCGGCTAAAGCACTGACTCGTGTATTTATCTTCATTGTGTGTTCTCGAGGTAATTATTAGATTCAAATCGAGCGTGTTAACAACGGACCTTTCCAACCACTCAGACCGCGCGTCAATATTGTCTAATAGTTCTAATTCCAACCAGTAAGTGACTGATTCTCGGGCGCTAAAATAACGCGTCACAATGATAGTAGGGGGGGATTCGCTCGATGTAAACGCAATGTTACTTATATGTAAACATTCGTTCAACTCATGGTCGGACCAGTCTAAAAAAGGAGAGCAATCTAACAGGTAAAAAGATTGCTCATACTAAAGTTTAAGCCAGTAACATCATTAAAAAAGTGCCTACTGCTGCGGGCTTGTCTCTGCCTTTAATTTCTATCTGGGTGTCAAAGCTAAATAAAGTGCCTAACGGCTTCTTTTCTTTCCTAGCAAGAGAAGAGACAAAGCGAATCTCATCGTTGACACGCACAGGCTCCAAAAAGCGTATTTTATCTATCCCGTAGTTCAATACAGTTTGGCTGGCAGAATCGAGCTGAACCATGTGGTAGAAGGACTCAGGCATGAGTGTCACACTCAAATAACCGTGGGCAATAGTAGTTTTAAACGGACTTTCTTTTTCACAGCGCTTAGGATCAATATGTATCCATTGATGGTCACCTGTGGCATCAGCGAATAAGTTTATTCGCGCTTGATCTATTTTTAACCAAGCGCTTGGCGCTAACTCTTCACCGACTTCAATTTGTAATAAACCCTTGGCCATCATTGGCTCCTTTAGATTGTAGTTTGGTCATGCTTACGCTAGCACCCAGTCTCTGGAGAAGACAACTCACCTGAATTTATTTAGATGTATAAACTAAGTATGAGGAAAAAACTCGCGCATTAAATGAAATACATTGTTGATATATAGTAAACATTCACGCTCGTGATGACTCTGGTACTAGTCTGGTGGGTAGGTGCTGTGTTCCATGTGATATTTTCTAACAAAAGAAATTTATTCCTACTTTTAGGGTCTGCATATAGACGCAATTAGACGTCAATAATCACCAAGAGGACCCAAATGGTTAGACATTGGTTAGTTATCGCACTTTTATCTTGTGTCTCACGTGTCACCCAAGCCTACTGCATAGATGATTGGGCATGTTTTGAAAAGGTTAAGCACGACGAGGTAATAGAATACTGGTTAAGCAACAACAAGCCCTACCCCATCACCTCTACGCTCGATGTGAGAACACAAAACCTTAAAACCGAGAATGCAGCTAAAGAGCGATACATCAAAACATTGGTTTTAGGACCCTTAGAGCGCGTTAAAATTTTGACGTTGCAGCCGATTGATAGCGCTCGCCCATTGCACAGCAAAGAAGATTTTTACTGGACCCCAGGTATCGAAGACGCCCAACACGATGATAGTTACCAATATGCGTTACCTTATGGAAAGGGCCAGACATTTAGGGTCGTGCAAGGATTTAACGGCGGCTATAGCCACCAAGGGGCATCGCGATACGCTGTGGATTTTGCAATGCCAATAGGTACGCCTATCCATGCGGCACGTGGTGGTCAGGTGATCGACTTACAGCAAAAACATGACAGAGGTGGTGCCGCTAGGAGTTTTGCCAGATACGCTAATTTCATCACTGTACTGCACGATGACGGCACGACAGGTGAATACTATCATTTGCGCCTAAATGGTGTAGTGCCTACCCTTGGACAAGATATTAAACGAGGACAACTTATTGGTTATTCAGGCAATACCGGCTTCTCCTCCCTGCCCCATTTGCATTTCGCTGTCTATCAAGCCAAAAGTTTTGGTAAGTACCAATCAATAAAAATAACATTCAAGAAGTGACCCGCCAGTTCCCTGTAGTATCATCGTGTAAATTACCTACCAGCAAAAGCTAGGGCGTTTTTTATTTTATCCACGTTTAATCATCACTTCTATTTTCAAAAACAAACCTTATCCAACTGATTTGACTAGTCCTTTGTATGCTAAAACGGAACTTTTGTGTAAAAAAGTTTACATGTCACTGAGCGTTCTAAGCACCTATATCCTGAAGATAAATTTGATCTATTTTAGAAATTGCGTAGTATTAATTACAACTGGTCAGATGAGCGGATGAGTAACCATCATGAGTATTAGAACAAACCTTAAAAAAGTATTACCTGCAATTTCTTTAACAGAGCAAGAAGCGTTAGACGCGGGTGATGTATGGATTGAATCATCCATCTATCGTGGTACCCCTGATATGCAAGCCTTGCGTGCCATTCCTAAAGCGACTTTGAGCGCAGATGAGCAAGCTTTCTTAGACGGTCCAGTACAAGAGCTATTGGAAATGGTAGATGATCACGAACTGCAAAACGGTCATCATTTACCACAGAATCTGTTGGACTTTTTATCAGCAAATAAGTTTTTCGCTTTGATTATTCCCAAGAGATTTGGTGGATTAGAGTTTTCTCCTTATGCTAATTCAACCATAGTCGCGACAATTGCAGTAAAAAGCAGCGCGGTTGCGGTAACCGTCATGGTGCCTAACTCATTAGGACCGGGCGAATTGCTAATGCATTACGGTACTACAGAGCAACAAGACCACTGGTTGCCCAATTTAGCTGTAGGTAAAGACATTCCATGTTTTGCACTGACCAGCCCTGAGGCAGGCTCAGATGCGGGTGCTATTCCTGATACAGGGATTGTGACCAAAGAAATGTACGAGGGCAAAGAAGTAATTGGCTTATCGGTGACTTGGGATAAGCGTTACATTACGCTTGCGCCTATCGCTACGGTACTTGGCTTAGCCTTTAAAGTATTCGACCCCGACCATTTATTGGGTGACAAAGTGGAGCTGGGTATCACGTGCGCGCTTATCCCTAAGTCACACCCTGGTGTTGAGCTAGGTAATCGTCACGATCCTATGGGTATTCGTTTCTATAACGGCACCACGCGAGGTAACAAAGTATTCATCCCAATGGACTTCATTATTGGCGGTCAGAAAAACATTGGTCGTGGATGGCAAATGCTTGTCAGTTGTTTGGGTGCGGGACGCGGTATCTCACTTCCAGCAATGGGCGTGGCATCAGCACAATCTGCTTTGAAGTCTACCGCAGAATATTCGTTTGTTCGTGAACAATTCGGCGTGCCAATTGGGCGTTTCGAAGGAATTCAGGAAAAACTTGCTGATATAGCGGGTAAAACGTTTGTTTTAGAAGCCATGCGTGTATTGACCACAGAAGGCCTAGGTTTAGGCCTTAAGCCTTCAGTTGTAACGGCAATGGCTAAATACCACATGACTGAATTAGGTCGTGATGTGTGTAACACCGCGATGGATATCCAAGCCGGTAAAGCGATTCAACGAGGGCCGCAAAATACCTTAGCGAATGGTTATGCAGCGCAACCCATTGCCATTACGGTTGAAGGTGCAAACATTTTAACCAGAAGCTTAATGATATTTGGTCAAGGCGCAATGCGCTGTCATCCACATATGAAAGAAATGGTTGATCTTATTCACAGCGATGAAGCCTCAGCAGACAAAGAGTTTAATAAAGTGTTGGGTAAAACCATCAGCTTCAGTGTTAAGAATTCGTTGCGCAGCTTCAGTAAAAGCTATTTAACCTTTACGCGCGGCGCGCAATCTAGCTTGCCTGAAGTGAAGCCATACGAAAAACGCATGAACGCTTTATCAGCCAAACTAGCACCTCTTGCTGATTTATCGCTACTTGTTCTTGGCGGTGATTTGAAGAAAGCCGAAATGCTATCGGCACGTTTGGGTGATGTGATGAGTTACTTGTATGCCTCCATGGCGGTGGTTCGTTTTTACGAGCAACGGGTAACAAACCGAGTTGAAGCCAAGCCTTATTTCGAATACGCCATTCAGTGGTGTTTATTGCAGGGTGAGCAGGCTTTGAATGAATTCGTCAGTAACTTCCCGAACACAGCCACTCGTGGTTTGATGCGTGTATTAACTAACACTTATACGCGCTCAGTTCCGGCCATATCTGACAAATTAAAACGACAGCTTTCTGATGCCACTATGGCGCAAAGCTCGATCATGGCAGATTTAACCCACTTGGTTAAGGTTATTCCTGGTGATGGTAATCACATCAACCAAGAAGCATTTGCTGCAAAGCACGATGTCATGCCTATTCTTAAAGTTGTGCAAAAAGCACTCCGTAAGGATCCAGTGGTCCCGTTTGTTTCCTTTGAAAATGCAGTGACTAAGCTGCATGAAAACGGTGAACTAAGCGCAAACGAATACGCTCGCGTAATCGATTATAATAATAAGCGACAATTAGCCGTGCGTGTTGATGAGTATACCTTTGATATGGAACTGCTTGATGCAAATCAACAGCTCGTCAAAGGTGAACAAGAAGCGCACACAGACGCCGCGTAAAGCAGGCAGGGGAAGCGAAAAGGGGATGATATTTATATCATCCCCTTTTTTTTGATTTTAGCCCGCAATGGTTCTAGCGATCTTTACCCGCTCTATTTCTAGCGCTACGCCAGTGCACGAATTTCAGCCAGCGCCAATTCTATTTCCTGTTCGTTGTTCAGCAAGGATGGTGCGAAGCGCGCATAGCTTTTCCGATAAGGCGTACTGCTCATAATAATACCTTTAGCATGCATCTTTTCTACTACGGCTTGCGGCGCAAGTCCCTTCACGTCGAAACACACTAGGCCAGATGAAAGCGCACTGTCATGGGGTGTATACAATGTCACATGCGACATTTCTGCTAACCCTTTCTTGGTTTGCGAATTAAGTTGATGGATGCGCTCTTGTACGTTCGCCTTGCCCAACAGAAGGTGTAATTTGAATGCCTCTGGCAAAGCCCAGCGATGCTCGAATGAGTGAAAACCCCCAGGGGACATATGATCGCCAATCGGCACGTTATCTTGCGTCGTTGACCCTAGCCAAACATTGTAAGACTCACTGAAACTAGGAATAACCGGCTCGCTTTGATCCCACGCCCGTTCATTTCCCCACACAACACCTGTGCCCCTTGGGCCAAATATCCATTTGTGAGTGCCAGCGACGAAAAAGTCACACCCTAACTGGCTAATATCTTGATCCTCAATACCAAACCCGTGAACGCCATCAATGCAAAACAGTATCTGTTGATCGCCTTTACGCTGCTGATTAATCTTGATGATGGTATCTGCCATAGCCCGAATAGGCAGCTTTACACCAGTGGATGAATGCACCCACGTAGCCGCAACCACTTTTGTTTGCCTGCCAATAGCATTGCGCAATCGCTTTAACACCTGATCCACGTTGACTTGCGCTGGCTCGTCATACAGAGCGATGCGCTTAACCGTGGCCCCAGTGCGTTTAGCCCGGTGCACCAACGACATATCAGTGGAGTAATGGTCGTGCACGGTTTGCAGAATTTCGTCCCCTTGCTGCAATTTTAATCCACTATAAATCAAGCCTAACCCCATAGTGGTGCTGTCGGTTAACGCGATGTGTCGAGCTTCTCCTCCCATATAATCAGCCGCGGCTTGGGTTATTTCACCGTCAATAGTGAGAAAGTGCTCATGCCAGTAATCCGAAGGGTTCTCATCAAATGCTTGTCTGTGCTTTTCGATGGCTTGAGAAACTGGTGCGGGATGCGACGCTAACAAGAATGTTGATAGCTGAATGTAGTCCCGAGTCAATGGAAACAAATTACGTAAGGCTTGCCAATCACTCGGTGCAGGAAAACTACTTGTGTTTGCTATCTTAGGTACTGTATTTGGTCCTGCTTTTAATAAAGACGATATGCTCACCAAACCTGCTCCGGCGCTCAGCCCCAATGCATGTAAAAACTGACGTCTTAACATATAAATCCTCCTTTCTTATCTCGCCGCTCCTAAGGCTAAAAGAACACATTTACAACGCGTTAAGCCATGGAGTAATAGGCATAAGTGTAGGGCAATACTGGAACTTCGCTTTTTTAGAGCATCAATATAGTGCTCAAAAATACGTCAAAAAGATAAACAGGATGAAATGGGATTGGACAAAAATAATGTCACTAACAAGAAAAGATACGATCGGTAAAGCTGAAAACGAGAATACTGAATCACTCAGCACTGTGCCCCTCGAATGGTGGCACAGTGCTCATGTTATTATGCTTGCAAGATTTATTTCACTTCCATATGCGGCGAGCGGTAAACAATCTCATCGTTGAGATCGATACCAATGCCTGGGGTTTCACTGACTTCGAAAAAGCCATTAACGGGCTGAGGGTCTTGAATACACAATTCGCGATTCCAGTCTTTAATGGCGTAAGTATGATGCTCGTGAATCAAAAAGTTAGGGATAGCAGTCTCTAAATGTAAGCTCGCCGCCGTCGCCACGGGGCCACCACACACATGGGCCTGAATGCGTACGTCATACACATCAGCGTAATCACAGACTTTTTTGGCTTCAGTGAAACCACCGCATAAGCCAATGTCGGGCTGCAATACGTCTAGGCTTTGATCTTCTAAATACGGTCTAACCCCCCAACGATTATATAAACGCTCACCACCAGCAATGGGCACATTCACGCGCTTAGCGACTTTATCGTGTAGTTTAGAATTCAAGTAGTTAACTGGCTCTTCATAATACAAACAACCAATGTCTTCGAC
Source organism: Paraglaciecola sp. QJM3NY_14 (assembly GCF_056173245.1). Lineage (NCBI taxonomy): Bacteria > Pseudomonadati > Pseudomonadota > Gammaproteobacteria > Alteromonadales > Alteromonadaceae > Paraglaciecola > Paraglaciecola sp. QJM3NY_14. The sequence continues at coordinate 1,932,569 of NZ_CM149664.1, read as the reverse complement.
CATTTCACCTAACTGAATGGCCGTGGCAACACCGGGTAAACTGTGGCATTCAAAAATAATATCTACGTCGTCACCTACCGCATCACGGATGGCTTGCAACCGCGCTCTGAACAAGCGCATTTCTGGCTGAGTAAATAACTTGGTGCGATCAAAGTGCCCTGCCCCGTTTTTATCGTAAACAATCGGGTCAACTTTAACAGCGTCATAGCCTTCAGCCACGGCTTTCTCAGCTGCGCGTCCGTAATCAACAGGGTCGTTCAAGCGGGTAACCTCTTTATCCCAATCGAATTGTAATTGGCTAGCATAAGTGCGAAGTTTATCGTTGGTTTTTCCACCCAATAATTGGTACAAAGGTACATTTAGCGCTCTGGCTTTAATGTCCCATAATGCCGTATCGATTGCGCTCATAGCCGCATAAAACACTGGGCCGCCACCTAATCCCCAAAAACCTTCTCTGAGCATTTTACTCCACAGCAGTTCGGTATTGACCGGATTGAAACCGATCAGTAATGCTTCTGCAATTTCCTTAATCATATGCGCAGCAGCACTGTGTCCCCAGTCGTATGCAAGACCAGCCTCCCCTACGCCTGTTATCCCTTCATCTGTATGAATACGAATAAAAACGGGGTTCCACACTGTGCGTTTTGGGCACTCGATATCAAAAATTTCAACGCGGGTAATTTTCATTAATTCTATTCCTGAAAGTAATTATTCTTGTCTTTAATGTGTATTTTGTTATTCGCAAAAACTCGGATCGAGCTTGTAAGCTTTACGTAACATGGCAGGCCAGGCTTTTTGGCCGCCGGTTTGCCCACTGTGAACCACATTAGCTTGAGCATATATGCCATCGACTATGGCCTGTGGAATTTCAATAACCGATTGATTTGCTTGTAGTAAATCCATCTGAATCTCACATGCGCGCTGCAAATCATAAAAGCGCATAAAGGCATCCCCCACCGTTGGGCCTAATGTCAAACCGCCATGATTATGTAAAAGCATATGGTTGTTGTTAGCTAAATCATCTTGCAGGCGCCTTTTCTCCTCGGCATTAACCGCCAGACCTTCATATTCGTGGTAGCTCATGGACGACAAGGAGAACATCGCGTATTGGCTCCATGGTTGCAAACCATCTTTTAGGCTGGCAACGCTGATCGTCGCTTTGGTATGCAAATGAATGACGCATTGCGCATCATGTCTCACTTCATGAATAGCGCTATGAATGGTAAAACCAGCAGGATTAATAGTATACGGCGAACCATCTAAGATATTGCCTTTTAAATCCACTTTCACTAGGTTCGAGGCGGTGACTTCTTCAAATGTTAACCCAAAAGGATTAATCAAATACTCATCTGTACCGGGAACACGCGCAGAAATATGGGTATAAATAAGGTCGCCCCAGCGAGCGTCTGCAACGAGTCTGTAACATGCAGCTAGATCAACGCGAGTTTGCCACTCAACATCGGACACTTGCCCTTTTAAGCTTCTATCTGATAACGCAAACACCTTATCTCCTTACTATTCAAATTAAGCGTCAAATCGCTCTAGCTATTGTCGTTTCGTTTTACTGCGCCCTGAAAATTAGCCTCAAAAGACCGGCGCGCATATTATCAACATACTTATTATCAACATAAGCTCTGTTTTCACTAAGCTGAGTACTGCTGTCATAAAACAACTATGATAACTGAGTGACAAACAATATCCGAGACCTATAGGAATTACCTTATGGTTTTTAAATATAGATATTTGCCTTTGCTGCTAACATCAGTCCCGTGGCACAATAACAGTATTAATGTTTACAAGATTACGCGTCCATTTGAGTCCTGTAAAAAGCCAGTGGGTACGTTAACAAAACAGGTGAATTATCATGAAAGCAGGCGCATGCCATATCTTGGTCAAAACTGAAAAAGAAGCGCAACAATTGAAAGCGCAATTAGACAAAGGCGCGAACTTCCAACAACTCGCTAAAAAGCATTCACTGTGTCCATCAGGCAAAAAAGGGGGTGATTTAGGTGAGTTCAGCCCAGGCACTATGGTTAAAGCCTTTGACAGCGTAGTATTTAAAAAAGAGATTTTGACCGTACATGGGCCAGTCAAAACTCAATTTGGTTACCACCTAATCAAAACCCTCTATCGCGGTTAATAGAAGAACTACAGAAGACAGGGCGAGGCTTGTAACCAATTTAGCGGGTCATATTTTGTGGTAGCACACGTCATGTGCAGCGTAAAAGCATGGCGTGATTTCTCCGAGCGATTTGGCGCACTAAAATGCGGCAGTAACCCATCAAATACCACTAGCGAACCTTTCTTTACCTCTAAAGGTTTTGCATCTTCATCTTTTGGCCAAGGCGTGTTATCTAGCACTTTTAATTCTGTGCTGTCATCGGTAAAGCGCATAAATTGCTCGCGCAGAGGCGTATCACTGCCATCGGCCTTAACTTGTAAGCAGCCATTTTCAATTGTGGCATCTTCCACTGCAAACCAAAATGTCACTACGGACAAGGGGTCGCTTAGGAAATAGGTGCCGTCTTGATGCCAGCGGATCACTCCTCCTATCCTCGGCTGTTTAAAAATATACATAGATTGATGAATTTGCGGTTTGAATAACCCTATATCTCTTGCTAATTGTCTGATCCTAGGATCGTGGCTGAATGCTTTAAATACGGGGTTTAGCGTGTGCAGGGCATGGCCAATTTTGTTAATGCTTACTGCCTTAGCTTGCTTCAAGTCGCCTTTCTCGTCGAAGGCTTCCTCTTCAAAAAAGCAGCGGATTTTATCGCCTGATTGTAAGAAGTAATCATCTCTTGATTTGCTCTGATCTTGGGTAGAAAAAACAGCACGAGTTGAATTAGGGTCGAACAACTCAACAATAGATTCAGCTTCACTTTTTAAAGAGGCCATTTCTGCCGTGGAAAAAAGCTGGTTTAATACGATATACCCTTGGGCTCGAAATTCATTTTTCTGATCGACAGACAGCATAGAGACCTCACACTTTGTATCAAAATTTCTTGCAAAACAGTATATTATCTTGCGTTCAAGTCAAGAGCAGGTCTTGTCTTGATTCTCCCTTTTGCTCATATACATCGCTTGATCTGCTTTTTGCAGCATTTCACTAACGCTTATTTCGTTATCACTGAACACCACACACCCCACACTGGCGGTGACTCGGATCTGCGCACTGTCGGTACTGATATTAATATTCTTTAAGCGTTTCGTAACACGTTCTCTTAATATTTCTGATTGACGTTCATCCTCAAATTGAGCAAGAGCGACAAATTCATCACCGCCTAGACGGCCAACTGCATCTTGATCTCGCATTTGTTTACGAATGATTTTAGCCATAATTCGCAGTACTTGGTCTCCTGCTTTATGACCAAAATTGTCATTAATCTCTTTGAAGTAATCTAAATCGATGTACAACAAACATAATATTCCCTGCTGCGTGTTGTGGGTCTTTACGATTTTTTCTGCGGCTTCTTCCCAGCCTCTTCGATTAAAAATTTCACATAGCGGATCCGTCATGGCTTGGGCTTGAGCCAAAATCTTCTCTTGGTTGATGCGCTTTATTCGTTCTGAGGTAGCGATAGCAAGAAGAAAACTCTCAATGGCAAATGAAAACAACAGGCCATAACGCTGTAAAAACGGACTTTGATCACCCAAAAATATCCGGAAAACCATCGCACAACACACAATCAATGAAGCGAGCAGTACAAGGCGAGCGGTGTGTACTCGAACGTAGGAGGCATATGCAATTAATCCAAACGTACACATCAATACGGCCATGGTGGTTCTTGCCATAATGATGGCAAGTAATGTAAACCATTCCCCTCTAGGTAAAAAACACAGCACAATTGAGACACCTAACACGAAAACAGCAGGATACATCACGACATAGCGAGTGAATCGTGACCAACGTCGCTGTAAGCCCAATAAGGTTACAACGAAAATCGTACCGGTAAATACCGTTAAGCCAGCGAATAAAAGGTTTAACCTTATGTTGTTGGTTAGGTTTGCATCAAAGAATAGGTTTATGTTCCCTTCTTGTAACAGGAAAAAAATGCCCGCACAGAGAACGTAGTAGCAATAAAAGTGGAAGCGTTTATCTTTAAGGCTTCTCCCCATCACATACAAATAAAAAACCAGTGTAATGCACAGCCCATAAAACAGGCCCAATAACAAATTATGTTGTTGCCCCGCTAATGCGTAATCTGGCCAAGTTTTGCGAACGAGTGTTAGGCTAAAGTCCCGCTCGGCGTCTATTACTAAACTTGCGTTGTACTGCCCCTGGGGTAAAACAAAAACCAGTTTATTAGCGGCAATTTTCTGCTGCTCTTCATGCTCAATGTGCAAACTTGCTTTGCGTATAGCATTGTTGTTGATAATTAATACACTTTGTTCTTTGACATGACACACTACTGATAGGTGGTTAGTAAATTGTTTAACAGGCACTCTTTTGATTTGATTTAGCGTAAGGGAAAGTGATGTATCATTCTGCTGTTCATGGAATACAAAGCAGGTGTCCTGTTCTTGTGCATAAAGACGATGACTGAATATACTGCATATCAATAGCGCCGCAGATAGATAACAGAGAGAACCAGTAGCAAACTGTCCTTTACTTCTGCCACTTACTAGTACACAGCTGAAAATAGGTTTAAGGATACGGCTACCCCAAAGATTTAGCGTCATGATTACAGACACGTGCACCGCATTAAAATACGTCATACCTAATGTATACACCTAAAATTCAGATTCTTATGTGTTAAATAGCGCATCTAGGGAATTCTCATTTTGGCTAAATGTTAGCGAATTTGACTTACCCTCGGCACTAAAGTCTCAATCCACATGACTTAAAATTAAAAATACTCTTTATTAACAACGATTTAATTACTTGGCACAGGATCTGCCTTGCATTGCTCATTGAGAATTACGCCTAACAAATGATGAGAGATTACGATGAGTTTACCGATCATACTAGTTACAGTCATATTGGCTATTAGTCCAAGTATTGCACTGACCAGTCAAAAAGAAGTTGAAGTTTTCTATTTTGAGAATATTGCGCAAATGCGATATGAAAGTCGCCCATCTGCACTGACTGAAGCCAAGAAGAAGCTAATGCGCCACTTACCCTACAGTAACGATAGCCTATCGACACCAGAGGTTGAAAACCTAAGCCTTATTGGTAACGACGTTAAAAGAAGCTTGCCTATGCAAATGATGTCAGATATTCGCACTGTTCGTACAGATGTTGAATTACCCGAGAGTAGCGTTGTGTTGGGTTCGATTAACACAAACGATGGCAACATAGTGTTAAACGGCGTAACCGTATTTGGTCACATTAAGTCCCTGCAAGGAGATATAAGTTTAACCGGTAATACCGTCGTTTTTGGTAACGTGTTTATTGGCCGGCAGATGAATCAGATTGATGGAAACGAGATGGCGCCGCCCTCTGTGTTTATTAGCGAAGATGTTCGCATAACAGGCAAGTTGATCGCACATCCTTTGGTACAGCTAGCGATTGAAAATGACTAAGCTAGCATAACCTACTATGGTGCGTCGTTGAGTTCATCTTTATAACGGTTCTGCAAAGCGGCACTTAGCAACTTTTAGCAACTAGCACTCTCATTCCGCCCCCTAGTGCGTTGTATTAAAAAGTGTCTATTCACCGTTAATAAACCAAAGTTTCATCTATTAATGCGAAGGTATCAGCCAAGGCAACAGGTCTCGAAAAGTAGAACCCTTGCAGAAATTGGCAATCGTGCTCTTTAAAAAACGCTACTTGCTCTTTAGTTTCTATCCCTTCTGCCACGCAATACATATCAAGGCTTTGTGCCATGCGTAAGATGGTCTCAATCAAAGCCTCGTTATTCTTGTTTATGCCTATGTCATCGACGAAACTTTTATCTACTTTAATCACACTTAACGGAAATTCTTTAAGGTATTTTAAAGACGAATATCCAGTACCGAAGTCATCTAGGGCAATACTGAAGCCGGCTTCCCGTAGGTGTTTCATATAGATAATTGCTTTGTGATAATCTTTCATCAGCGCACTTTCGGTTATTTCAAATCTAACCATCTCTACCGGTAAGGCGTTCGATGCTAAAAAGGCGATCACATCCTTTATAGACTGAAGAGACTCAAAGTGACGGGCCGATAAATTAACGGATAAATACCCATCGAATCCATTGGCTTGCCAATGCTTAAACATAGGAAGCGCCCGTTCCATGGCTTGTAACGTCATACTTTCAATTAAACCAAGCTCTTCCGCTACGGGGATAAAACGCCCGGGAGAAACTTTTCCAGTGTCGGTAAACCAGCGCATTAGTAGCTCAAAGCCGGCAATTTTATTGCGGCTAATATCAATAATGGGTTGATAATAATTTTCAAGCTGTTGATGGCTATGGGCGTACTTGAGGTCACTTTCTAACGCCAACCTTTGCTGGGCGAGGACGTTCATTTTGGCAGTGAAAAATTGAAAGTGACTGCGGCCATTTTCCTTCGCGTGATACATCGCAATATCCGCATTTTGCAAGAGCTCTTGTGCATCTTGCGCATCATCGGGATAGAGCGCGATACCAATACTCGAAGATACGCTCACTAGATGGTTTTCCAGCTGAACCGGGGTATCGATGATTTCAATAATTTGGCTAGCCAAGTGTGTGAGGTCATCAATGGTATGTACATTTTCAATCAGTACCACAAATTCGTCGCCGCCCAATCTGGCAATGGTGTCCTCTTTGCGTAACAAATTAAGTAAGCGGGCGGAAATTTCTTGTAGCAGTGTATCCCCTGCGTTATGTCCCAGACTGTCGTTTACTTGTTTGAATTTATCCAGATCAATAAAAAACAAACCTAACGTGCTTGCTGAACGCTGAGCTTGATAAATCGCATGATCAACACGGTCAAGCAATAGCGCTCTGTTGGGTAAACCAGTAAGTGCATCAAAATTTGCCAGTTTTATTAATGCTTGCTGAGCTTTCTTATGTTCGCTGATATCACTTAAAATAATCAGATAAGAATCAATATCCGTGACATCGTTGATACAGGCGACGGCTTTGATGTATACCAATACATCTCGTACTTCCTCATTTTGTAACATGATTTGGTCTTCACCGCGCCAATCTTCACTTGCTTCTAAACTTTCGAGTTTGCTCCAGAAGCTTAGCAATCCGGCTTGTTGATCGTCATATACAAGCTTGAGTTGCGAGGCAATGTCCTGTTGCTCATCAATATTAAATGTGTTGCAAAAAGCTTGGTTTGCGGCCATTGGTACTGTGTGACGGTTGCACACTAACACCCAGTCGCGCGTGTGCTTGTATGCTTCACCAAACAGACGCAAATCTTCTTGCTCTGCAATGCTGTCCGTAATGTTGGTATAGGTCCCTACAACGCGCTGGTTGTGCTCGCTAGCAACACCCCCTGTCACATTGCCTACATCACGAAACCACAACCAATGCCCGTTGTGGGAGCGCATTCTGTAAGTCACATCAAACACACGATCTTCTTGCTCTAAAAAGCTGTGCCAGCGCGCTAAATACATCTCTTTGTCACGATTATGAATAAGGGATAAGTGCTCTTCTCGTGAGACTGCGCCAGTCTTATTCTCGTAACCTAGCTCATCATGGAAGCGAGAGGCTTGGACCGTGTCACTCTTTTCATCCCACTCCCAAACGTCACTGTTGCTTGCTTGTAGAGCAAGTGTCAGTCGGCCCTTACTTTGGACGGCTTCTTTATGCGCACTTAGCAACCTTTGAGCCTGCAAACTGCGCATTTTCCAAAAAATATAAGCAATTAGGCCGATCAGTAGGGCGTAGTTTAGATAGGCTAAAGGTGAGTTCCAAGGCGCATAATCTACCTTTATTTTGATTTGTGCACTGGGACTTTCCTTGCCGCCAGACATACCAATGGCAGAAACACTGAAAACATATGATCCCGGATCAAGTTTGGGAAAATACACCTGAGGATCGGGTGTACTTGGATAGGTTATGTCTTGTGTCCCACTAAGCCGATATTGATACCGTGTGCTATGTAAGTTAGCAAATTCCAACGTTGAGAATCTAATTCGCAACCCCACATCATCGTAAGCCATGTGTACTTCACTATCTGCTAAATCTATAAGTTTCGATGAGTAAGGCGAGGCTGAAACCTTTATGCCGGTAATTTTGGGCTTTTGCGACGTTTTCTGGCTGTTTGGCAATGTCCCAGGAGTAAACATTACTAGGCCTTTGGGCGAACCGAATACCAGTTTGCCATTTTCAAGTTTTATATTGGCTCCCTGATTGAATTCTTCATTGGCTAAACCGTGAGCGTGGCCGTAGCGTTGCAGTGTCATGAATTTGGGATCGAATTTAAGTAACCCGTTATGAGAGCTTATCCAGATAGCGTTTTCACCATCTGATTGCAAGCTATAAATATTATTCGACGGCAGTAGATTCTCTTTATTAAAGAAATACCTTTGTTCGAAGGTGTCACCATCAAGCCCGACTAAGCCATAGCCTGGGTAGCTAACCCACAAAATATTTTGCTTATCCAGAACCCAGCTATCTGGCCATAAGTTAGCACTTAATTGCTTGTCCAGTTGATGAATAGGCGTTAATTGCTTTAGGTTGATGTCCCACTGAAACATGCCACCTAAGGTACTCAATAGAAGACTATTAGGAGCGCCTGGAAGCGGAGGCATAATACCTCGCAGTAACTTTGTGGTAGCAAGTGCATTAAGTTCTTTAAGTGCAGTGATGTCCTTTGTTTGCAGATTGTAGTAGTAAACACCTTGTTCATATACGAAAAATAAATCGCCGCCTTTCGTTGCGATAGCGCTTTGAATATATTCGTTGAGAATGCGCTCATCGGTTGTTTTTTTGACCTGTATCGTTTCGAGCTTTCTTGATTGAATATGAAAACGGCGTACCCCCTCTCCAGTAAGCAACCATAAGTACCCAGGGTCGGCTGGTAAAATTTGATGAATACTTGATTCTGAATATTGTGCTAGCTCATTAGATGAAACTAAAAAGGTCTCAACAGTTGCCGTTTCAAAATCATAGTAGTTTAGCCCATTGTCGGTGCCTATCCAGTACCCGCTCGGGTCGACTTGCATTAAGGCCCATATATTATTATCGCTCAACGTTTTAGCAAATCGCCCACCGTTGAGATTGAGTAAATTTTGAAAGGATTGCGAAGTACTAACCCAATGCAAAACCCCATCTGAGCGGGTGCCTAGCCATAAATTGCTACTGTCATCGAATGCAATATCGTAAACAACGTCTTGTGACAGTAATAACCTACTGTCTGTGGGTAAAAGTAAATGCTGGGCTTGTCCGGATTGGGCGTCATAAGTGAAAACCCCCTGATCCGTCGGTAGGTAAAAAAGTGAATCATTCAAGGTGCGAATACGCCAAATGTTGCGACTTGCAATTAATGTAGCGAGTGGGTCGGGGGCAATATCCTGGGTAACATAATCAGATATCTGCGCTAAAGAGACACTGTATAACCCCTTTACCGTCCCTATCATCAATGTATCACGACTTTTATCTACGAAAAGAGACTTGACATCTTTTTGCCCTTCATTGCTAAATTCTGCAAATAAAAAGCCTAAATCGAAGCTTTCCTTAAGCTGAGGGGAATATACGAACAAGCGCTCATTGGTGCCAAAAAATAATAAATCGTTATGCCAAACCAAGGTGCGGATATAATAGCCTTTTTCTATCTTATTCGTGGCCATAGAAAAAATGCTTTTTAGGGTATTTGTGTGCGGCTCGTATCGCAGAATTTCCTCATCTGATGCGAGCCAAACTGCGCCGCCGTTATCTTCAGCGATGGCATTAAAACTCTGTTGCCAATCAGCTATGACTTGGGATTTTCGCTTGTCGATTAACCTTGCTTCGCCGCTTGATAAGTTGATCTTGAAAATACCCGCGCTAAATGTCGCGATCCATAAATTGCCTTGGCTATCTTGCATCAGGTCATTTATCGTTTTGGCGCCTAGGGCGACGTTACTCGGTTCGACGACGTCGACTTGATAACCATCGTAACGGTTCAATCCTGTGTCTGTGCCTAGCCATAAGAAACCTTGATCATCTGTGTGCATCACGTTGATCGTGTCTTGACTCAAGCCATTTTCAGTCGTTAATTGAGAGAAAACTGGGGACTTTAATATTGCATGTGAAACATCTGGGACCGCCAGCGCCTTCAAAGAATGAAGCAATATCCACAACCATCCCAACAAACAACAATATTTACCAAACATGCGACTCCGTCTTTCAACCTGCTCGTTACCCCCTCTATTGTAACGTGATGTAACAAGAATAATAAATTCAATAACATTATTGATTCAAAAAAATGTCACTTTTGTGTTTTTATAGACGATATTCATCCTTATTACTGGCGCGCTTGTCGCATTACCTATACCTCGACGAGCAAATTTCAGTAACATGCATCAGACGACATTTCGATAACATAATAATAAGAGGCTCTCATGACACACATTCTTTCTGCAGGTATCACACTTGCAATGACGTTGACCACTGCTATCAGCTATGCACAAAGCCCTCCAAGCTATCAGGACCAACAACGCCTGCACGACATAGCAAAAGCAGTTTCTGCAGAACATATCGAACAGGATATTAGAACCCTAGTAGGATTCGGCACCCGCCATACTTTATCTGATACGGCATCAGACACCCAGGGTATTGGCGCAGCTAGACGCTGGATAAAAAGCGAATTCGAACAAATATCGCAAGCGTGCGGCGGTTGTTTAGAGGTGTATTTTCAATCTAAAAGCATCAGCGGTGAACCCCGCATTCCTAACGCCACGGAAGTAGTGAGTGTTATCGCCGTACAGCGCGGCAGTCACGATCCTGACCGCTACGTGTTGATGTCAGGCGATATTGACTCCCGCGTATCAGATGTCATGAATAGTACGTCTATATCTCCTGGCGCTAACGACAATGCATCGGGTGTCGCGGGCACATTAGAAGCCGCGCGAGTGTTATCAAAATATAAATTTAATGGCAGCATCGTTTACGCGGCATTAGCCGGGGAGGAACAAGGTTTATTTGGCGGTAAGATACTGGCTGAGCAGGCTCAAAAAGACGGTTGGCGTATCAAAGCCGTGCTCAACAACGATATGATTGGCAATATCGAAGGCATAAATGGCGTTATTAATAACACCACAGCCCGTATATTTGCCGAAGGCACTCGCCAAACTGAAACCCCGGAGGAAGCGAAAACACGTCGCTTTACTGGTGGTGAGGTCGATTCTCCGAGTCGCAACTTAGCGCGTTACATCGACTGGATGGCAGACCGCTACATTCCTAACCTAGATACCATGGTCATTTACCGTCTAGACCGCTTCGGGCGCGGAGGGCATCATCGCCCGTTTAACGATTTGGGTTACCCTGGTGTACGCATTATGGAAACCAACGAAAATTACAACCGTCAACACCAAGATATACGCAGCGAAAACGGCATTGACTACGGGGATACCATCGAAGGTGTGAACTTTGATTATGCCGCAAAACTCACAGCGTTGAATGCTGTATCACTTGCAGGAATGGCATGGGCACCCTCCCCGCCGGCTAAGGTAAAAATTGCGGGGGCAGTAAAACCAAGCACCACCTTAAGCTGGCAGGCGCTGAGTAAAGAGCAAAACCCGCAACTCAAAGGTTATAAAATTTATTGGCGCTATACAGATGCACCACAATGGCAATTCAGTCGTTTCGTGGGCAATGTGAATACATTTACCCTTGAGAACGTTGTGATTGATAACTACTTTTTTGGTGTTGCCAGCGTGAGTCAAGACGGTACAGAAAGTCCGGTTGTTTTCCCCGGCGCCGCGGGAGCGTTTGGCGAATAACCTAGGTGACTTCTTATAGAAAAACGCAGGCTATGGTGTACCTGAGTATTGAACCACTATCGCTTGTGTTTTTAAGAATGACATTTGGTTGGATGAATGTTGCCACTTGCAGAGGCTGCACGCTGCGATAATAAAAACTGTGTGGCAATCAGGGCATAATAGCGCGTCCGATTTACCCTTTGTGCGGATCCCACCCTAAGTATGCACGAGTTCTAGCGTATGCTTTTTTTGTCGTACTGCTGCAGTTCCATAACTCGGTATACTTGCCTCGAGTAAAGTACCAATTACCGATTTTTACACCTGTTGGCGTGGTAGAGAAGTTATGCCTGTTTACTGCTGACTGATCGAAACGGTTAAACAGGTATTGACCTGCTCGGCTTTGAGGGTGCTGGCAATATCATTTTCTCATCGCCCCCTTCTTTATTTAATTAAAAGTCGTTTATTTAATTATATTTAATTAAAAGTCGGGTAGCACTGTGGCATTCAAGTGATTGCTAATCTCGAGCTGATGCTGCCCGCCATCCCGCTGAGCAGATATTTCGCTCGCCGGTAACATCATGCCAATCGAAGAGTCTTTCTAAATTTCAAAGTGCTCGGTGAGGACCGTTTGTGCCAAACTTTCTTTAAATTCAAATTTTTTGAACAAACTCATCAAAATATTCTTATTTTCTTTCATTATCTGTCGAGTTACTTTAGCCACATCAACACGCATCGCTTACTTTAACTAAGATTGATTGTGAGTTAGCGAGCAGTGTAGAACTTGAAAAGTTGAATTAATTTGAATCAAATATATTGAGGGAAAACCATGAAAAGTACATTTTTAGCAAAATTAACAACGTCACAAGCGGGTTTCTCAGCATTGTCGCTACGTATTCCCGTTGGCATTACCTTCATTGCTCACGGCGCACAGAAGCTTTTTGGTGCGTTCGGCGGATATGGTTTAGAGGGTACCGGACAATGGATGGCCTCCATCGGACTAGAGCCCGGCTATACTTTGGCCTTTTTAGCAGGTAGTGCAGAATTTTTCGGTGGCATCGCGATATTGCTCGGTTTATTGACTCGCCCTGCTGCTGCAGTTCTCGCTTTTACCATGTTGGTGGCTATTTTTGGTGTACACATAAGTAATGGTTTGTTTATGGCCAACAATGGTTATGAGTATGCACTGGCGTTATTAGCTGTGTCTGTCTCCTTGGTATTCTCAGGAGCGGGTAGATTATCGATAGACTCAATAATTTCTGCTCGTGGCATAAAATAAAATTCATTAGGTAGGTGACAGCTATGATAGATATTCGTTTAGCAGCAACACGGGGGCATGCCAACTTTGGATGGCTCGATAGCCGTCATACTTTTTCATTTGGCTCCTATCACGATCCGAAGCACATGGGATATTCGGCATTACGTGTGATCAACGATGATAAAGTCGAACCGGGTACTGGGTTTGGCACCCATGGTCACAAAGATATGGAGATAATTAGCTTTGTAACTCAGGGCATTATTGCTCACAAAGACAGCATGGGTAATGTGAAGCACTTGCCCCCAGGTGAATTTCAGCTTATGTCTGCCGGTACTGGAGTGACTCACAGCGAGTATAATGCATCACAAAGTGAGTCCTTGCGCTTTTTACAGATTTGGATCATGCCGAGTCGTCAGGGGGGGACGCCTGGCTACCAGCAAAAAGCCTTTGGTAGACGCCAAGGCCTTACGCCCATTATCACCCCAACAGGTAAAAATGGCACGCTGGCGATTAAGCAAGATGCCACACTGAGTCAATTGGTGCTTGCTCCTGAGACAAGCCTGAACATCGAATTGGATAAAGCGCGCAATACGTACGTGCACCAAGTCAGCGGGCAGCTTGATATTAACCAGCATCGACTTAATCCAGGTGATGGCGCGAAAATAAATGAACTCGACACTTTGGTTTTAGCTAACAAAGGCACACAGAGTGTCACTGCGTTGTTATTTGATTTGCCTTAATCAATTACTTAAACGCAACTTAGAGTGAAACAATAAAGTGCTATTTATAACCACACCACCCTAAGATTGCTTAGGGTGGTGACTTTCGTTTATGGAGAAAAAATGCGCCACGCCGTTACCCTTGAAGCCCTTAGAGTGCTAAACGCCATTCATAGCAAGGGCAGCTTTGCTGCCGCTGCAGACGCGTTATTCAAAGTGCCCTCAGCTTTAACTTATACCATCAGTAAACTTGAAGCGGATTTGGGAGTTGCTCTTTTCGATCGCAAAGGGCAACGGGCTATACTAACTCCGGCCGGCAAATTGGTGCTTAGCGAGGGGAGTGAAATATTAAGAGCCGCCGACGATTTAGAAGAGCGGGTTCAACAATTAGAATCTGGCTGGGAATCAAAATTGGTGATCTCAAAAGATACAATCATCTCTGAAGCGCCATTACTCAAGCTTATCGCGGAATTTTGCACTCTGGATAAACATGTAGACATCACCTTGATTGAGGAAGCACTTGGTGGCGGTTGGGATGCACTTCAAACAAATCGTGCCGATATTGCTTTAGGCGTTACGGGCGAACTACCCAAGGGACAATATGATGTCGCGCTTCTTGGGGAGTTAGAATTTGTATTTGCTGTGAGCGCTAAGCATCCGTTGGCAGATTTTGTTGGTTTAATAGAAGGGCATCATATACGCCAATACCCTTACATAGTCGTGGCCGATAGTTCCCGCACCTTGCCGGGACGTACCAGTGGGTTGTTCGATAATAAACAGTTGATTCGAGTAAGTAGCATGAAAAGTAAAGCCCAAGCCCAGGCCGCCGGGATTGGCGTGGGTTTTCTACCTATTCATATTGCAAAGCCATTTTTAGACAATGGCAGCTTAGTGGCAAAAGGTACATCACTACCTCGCCCGCCTATTCCTATTTATTTTGCCAGAGAAAAATCAACCTCAGGCAAGGCCGCGCAATGGTTCTGGGAGCGATTGAGTCAGTATAACTGGCTGGCCCCTCAATCGTGACATATTACATAACAGCGCATTTTTTGGTCACATCACGCTTCAAAAACAGGCAATTTAAATAGCTCGGTGAAGATTGCGCTTTGAACACATAAAAATTCATAAGCTGGCAGGAAATTAACTTTCCAGCCAGCATAGAAAGTAATGAATGCTATTTATGAAACGGTTATCAAAAGAGTCATTCATTTGTAGAAACAGTCGTTAAAGCTTAACCATTAATTTCCCATTGTTGGCACCACTTAACAGCATGTTCAACCCATCAACTGCTGATGGTAACCCCTCAAGTACGTGAGCACGGTATTTAATTTGCCCTTTCATCACGTAGGGCGTTAACTTCGCCAGTAATTCAGGTACCTGAGCGTAATGGTCAGGCATTGTAAAACCTTGAATGGTGAGTCGCTTCTTAATAATCGGGATCCAGTTAGGTCCAGCGCTCGGCTGTGAGGTAGCATAATCTGAAATCATTCCGCATACCGCTATGCGCCCATGGGCATTCATATGCTCAAAGATATGCTGCTGAATTGCGCCACCGGTATTTTCAAAGAAAATGTCCACACCATTTGGCGCAAGTTCATTTAGCTTGGCGTTCATATCGTCTGATTTATAGTTAATCGCGCCATCAAACCCTAGCTCATTAACTAACCACTGGCACTTTTCGTCAGAACCAGCAACACCGATAACCGTCAACCCATCTGCCTTTGCAAGTTGACCTACTATGGAGCCTACTGACCCCGCAGCGCCGCTAACCACAATAGTTTCTCCCGCTTTTGGCTTAGCGACTCCGAATAAGCCTTGAGTGGCCGTTAATCCGGGTAAAGCAAACACTGACAATGCTTGTTCTTCGCCTACGCCCGCGGGTAATTTGTTTAAGCCTTGGCCGGTACTGACGAAGTACTCTGTCCAGCCGGTCATCCCCATGACTTTATCCCCTGCTGTAAAATCGGGATGATTACTTTCTACGACTTCACCTATACCAGAAGAGCGCATGACATCGCCAAGTGCTACGGGTGGAATATAGCTTTTGGTATCAGAACTCATCCAACCGATCATCGCAGGATCAAGTGACATGTAGGTTTGTTTGACCAAGATTTCACCAGGTCCTGGCGCAGGCACCGGTTTTTCAACGACTTCGAAAGTTGAAGCGGGGATTGGGCCTGGCTCTGGGCGTTGAATGAGGTTTATAGCGGTATACGTTGACATTATATTTCTCCTAACAATCGTATTTTTGTGTTTTCACTGCTATTTCAGCGATAAATATTATATTAGGCTTTATTTTGCTAAGATAACTCCCTATAAAAGCCAATCTTTATTGTCTTAATAGCAACAATAGAGCGAAATAAAGCGAAACAGATAATTTATGGATCAGCTCAGAGCGATTCGATACTTTTGCAAAGTAGTTGAAACCGGCAGCTTCACCAACGCTGCTACGACTTTCAATGTCCCTCCGTCATCTCTGTCACGAAGGGTCGCTGACTTAGAGCGTTCGTTAGGTGCAACCTTGCTTAAGCGCTCAACGCGAGTGGTGAGATTAACTGAAATAGGACGAACCTATTACAATCAAGTCAACGATATATTGCGTCAATTAGAGTTAAGTAATGACACGGTGCGTAGCTATCAAACAGTACCTACAGGGCAGCTTAGGATCAGTGCCATGGTTGAGTTTGGTGAGCCCATATTGTTTCCATTATTAGAAGAATTTTCACAGCGTTATCCGCAAATTATTCTTGATGTGCGCCTCAGCGACGAACTATCGGCTTTGTCCCGAGACGAGGTAGACATTGCTATACGAGGCGGGTATGCGCCCAATGAGCGCGTGATTGCAATTAAATTAATGGAAAATCAATTTATTGCCGTTGCCACTAAGGCTTATTTAGAACGATATGGCACACCAAATACACCATTGGATCTCTGTCATCATAAAGGATTGTATTATCGAACCCCTAATGGTCCATTGCGCTGGATCAGCGAAATAAACGGCCAATGGCAAGACGTATCCGCCCCACAGGTGGCGGTTTCAAACAATGGAAAATGGTTATTAGGGAAAGTGCTAGCGGGGCAAGGCATGATGATGGCGCCCAAATGGCTGCTTAAGGAATATCTTGTTTCCGGGGACCTGCAAGAGTTAAGCCTGTCTCCCGAAATTAACATCACTTCGAGCAGTGATTTCGGTATTTATCTTTTGTACCAAAAACAGCGCTATTTAGTGCCAAAAGTCAAAGCAGCAGTGGACTTCCTGGTCGCAAGAATAAAACAATTGCATGCTTAAGTGGTTCTGAAGATAATCAATTTAAACGTGATTTTTGCAGATATCTAATAAACTTCTTAACAGCAATTCATCGTTGTAAAACGGCGCACTGCGCATCGTCACTAAATCACGCTGTACGACTTTAATTCCTAGCTCACGGAGTCGCTCAAAAGGAATCCCACCCGCGTAATATTTCTCATTTACATCGAGTAAAATGGTACTGATATATTTGGCTGGTGGAAGAGGTTGTTCTGTGTGTTTGCGCAAATAGCTAATGAGAGTCAAAACACAATCTTCTAAGCTCATACCTAGCTGTTCAGGATCATTACCTAGATTGGGAATGTAGACCTTTGGATTTGGGTTTCTGCTGACAGCGTCCCCTACTCCGACAGGCAATAAATTAGCCACGATACTGGTAAAAAAGCTGCCAGGTGGATAACAAATCATATCGGCTTGCTCAATATATTGGCGATTTTCGCTTAACAAAGAACAATCGACAGCCTCGGGGTTTTCATCGCTCTCGCACAAAAAAAGTTTGGTAATAGCGCTATGCAATACAGGGGTTTCTTTGGCCGTTAATAAATGCTGACCAATCACCGTACTGCCGTCCTGCAATTCTGCGGCTATTTGCAAGTTACACTCGACTATCGGCCTGACTACACCACGAATATCCAACATTTGATGAAAGAAATCGATGCTACATTGCAGTCTATTTTCACCTGCGCACAGGGTATCAATGAACAACAAATTACCGATACTGGCACCGTTTAAATCAAAATTATCAGGCAAACTTTGCAAAACCCTAGCCATTTTATGACAGAACATTTGGCGCTTCTCTATTTCTAGCGAACGTACAAGTGGATCTTGGCCTTCTGCCATCGACTTAAGATGTTCACGAAGAACGTGCTGAGCTGCAATACAGGACAATCGATAACCCAATAAGCGAACTACAACGTTTTGTTCCGGCGTAATATTGTGACTTAGGGCCAGTAAACGATTTCGAATATCTCCAACGCCTGGTAATGCAAAATGCCGACGAATGGTCGCTGAACTGCCACCTGAATCAAACGGTGTTACAAGGTGCACCGAATTATGCGTTGCTTCTATCAGTGGCTGACAGAAACTTCGCAATGCGCTACCGCCACTGAAAAATAAAAGGTTCTTCCCCTGATGCGCTGCCCTATGCTGAGCGTCCAAAGGAGACAGAACAGACGTTAATTTTGTGTGCTGAGTTGGCTTAACGCGCATAAATAGAGGCATTCATATGATGAGGTTAACCCTGAGTGTGACTTTATTATTATGCATAATAGATTACACCTTCGTACAAAAAAGCCAAGGGCGAAGGTAATGTTGCTAGAGTAAAAGCTATATTAAGACGCCGTAAAATTGATAGCGGCTTGTGAGTTAGCGTTTTTACTAGGCGTTGTTTTTAGTGGCCAATGACTTTGAAAACCTGATTTCGCTAAAATGTGGGTTTGCATGTTGAGCTTGCATCAAAGCAATTAAATTGAGCGCTATGCTGCATTCCCCTTCTGCTGAATGAAGCACAATACATTCTTGTTTCTGCTTATTGTAGCTTGTGTCTTTTGCCGTCCCTTTAATCTCACTACCATCGCGCAAACGTAACAAAATTGGCATGTTAAATAAGCAAGCTAGCTCAATATAATCTTGTTCAGCACATTTCATCGTTCATCTCCTGTCTACCCTAAAGATACTGACTCATGTCAATGAGCTATAAAATGCAAAAAAATAGCCCAACAATGTGGGCTATCAGTATCAGCAAGCTGCAATGAAAACGCTAGTTAACGTGGTGGGAACATTCCACCAGGACCACCAGGGGGCATCATACCTTTCATGTTGCGCATCATTTTCTTCATGCCACCGCCTGACATTTTCTTCATCATCTTTTGCATTTGGGTAAACTGCTTCAACAGGCGGTTTACGTCTTGAATTTGAGTACCAGACCCCATAGCAATTCGACGTTTGCGTGAGCCTTTGATGGTATCGGGCTTAGCACGCTCAAGGGGTGTCATTGAATTAATGATCGCTTCCATTTGGTTAAATGACTTGTCGTTGGCCTTGTCTTTCACCTGAGCGGTCATGTTGCCCATACCGGGTAGTTTATCCATCATGGACATCATGCCGCCCATATTACGCATTTGTTCCAACTGCTCTTTGAAGTCTTGTAAGTCAAAACCTTTGCCTTTCTGTACTTTCTTGGCAAGACGTTGGGCTTTATCTTTATCAACTTTACGCTCAACTTCCTCAATCAGGCTCAGTACATCACCCATACCCAATATACGTGAAGCAACACGCTCAGGGTGGAAAGGTTCAAGGGCGTCAATCTTTTCGCCCATACCCAAGAATTTAATAGGCTTGCCAGTGATATGGCGAACAGATAATGCAGCACCACCGCGGGCATCACCGTCTGTCTTCGTCAAGATAACACCGGTCAATGGCAACGCTTCATTAAACGCTTTGGCCGTGTTCGCGGCATCTTGCCCGGTCATGGCGTCCACCACGAACAATGTCTCTATCGGTTTAATCGCTTGATGAAGGTCTTTAATCTCTCCCATCATTTCTGCGTCTATGTGTAAACGCCCCGCAGTATCGACTAATAACACATCAAAGAATTTTTTCTTTGCGTGATCAACTGCTGCATTAACAATATCAATCGGCTTTTGTTCAATCGTCGACGGGAAACACTCTACACCGACTTCAATCGCTAGGGTTTCAAGCTGCTTGATGGCCGCAGGACGATACACGTCAGCACTGACCACAAGTACTTTTTTCTTTTCACGGTCGGTTAAATAGCGCGCTAGTTTACCCACGCTGGTGGTTTTACCCGCACCTTGCAGACCTGCCATGAGTACGACTGCTGGCGGCTGCGCGGCAAGGTCTAAGCCTTCATTGGCCTGCCCCATGACAGATTCCAACTCAGCTTGTACAATTTTGATGAATACCTGGCCGGGATTTAAACTTTTTGAAACTTCGGTGCCTACAGCACGCTCTTTCACCTGCTCAATGAAGCTTTTTACCACTGGCAAGGCGACATCGGCCTCAAGAAGCGCCATGCGTACTTCGCGCAGGGTGTCTTTGATGTTGTCATCAGTTAATCGGCCACGGCCGCTGATATCTTTGAGAGTTTTGCCTAAGCGTTCTGTTAAATTTTCAAACATAGCAAATTGATACAAGTTAAATTCTAGATGTGCTTATGATACCTAAATTCCTCCCAGATAAGAACCAAAGCAGTACAACAAATAAAGTTAATGAGAATTATTGCTAAACACTAGGTATGAAAGGGCATAATGGTTATACTCCGTCGTCTCAGAGCGTTAATCGTTCGCGTTTTTGCCCTTCAGGCTTCGTTCGTGAATTCGCTCAACATCAATACGGAAATCGAGGTTAGATCATGTTGTTAGGCTTAATTTGTTTTTGCCTATATGCTGGCGCTGCTGGCGTAATTTTATTGAAGTTTTTTGACCATAAAGGCCCCAACCTAAAACTGTCTTATGTATTAGCTATCGCAGCGATAGCCATGCATGCTTGGCTATTAAATAACGATATTTTTGTTAGCCTTGGCGAGAATTTAAGCATGCTCAATGTTGCTTCACTTGTCGCATGGTTGATTAGTGTGACCATGTTGATAGCCGCCTTTACCATGCCAAATACCATTTTACTGCCTGTGGTCTATTCATTTACTGGTGTCATAATTCTGCTTGACCTCTTTATTCCCGATGCGCACATTATGCAAATTGGCGTGCGCCCTGAATTAATGATTCACATAGGGTTAGCGCTATTTGCTTATGCTTGCCTTGGTATTGCCTTACTCTACGCGCTACAGTTGGCATATATCAACATGCGCCTTAAAGAGAAAAAAGCCTCGCTCCTGCACTCTTCCCTCCCCCCGTTAATGATGGTTGAAGGCATCCTCTTCAAATTGCTTACCGTTGGTACCATTCTTCTAACACTGTCATTAATAAGTGGGTTTGTATTCTTAGAAAACATGTTTGGCCAAGGACAAGCTCACAAGACCATTTTGTCGATATTGGCTTGGTTGGTGTTTTCTGTTGAGCTATTTGGACACTTCAAATTTGGTTGGCGCGGTAAACCCATTATTTTCGCCACTATTTTGGGCTCAATACTTTTGAGTCTGGCTTATTTTGGTAGTCGGTTTGTCAAAGAAATAATTCTAAGCTGATCCTGTTTTTAGCCAATATCTATAGTAAAATAAGCCAACTTGCTTGAAACGTGGGGAATTTGCCCTTAAAGTTTCGCTTTAACAACCTTTAGGGATCCCTTAGTTGGACGATATATCAACAGGTAGTCTATTTATTCTACTTGGTATTTTAGTATTACTTTCCGCTTATTTTTCTAGCTCTGAAACCAGTATGATGTCGATCAATCGATATCGACTAAAACACTTGGGTAACGAAGGCAATAAAGGTGCTCTGAGAGTTCAAAAGCTTCTTGAAAGGCCTGATCGCTTGATCGGTTTAATCCTTATTGGCAATAATCTCGTCAATATTGCAGCATCGGCAGTTGCAACCGTATTAGGGTTACGTTTATACGGAGATGTCGGTATAGCGATGGCGACAGTGGTGCTCACCCTGGTTATCCTTATTTTTTCTGAGGTCACACCTAAGACGGTTGCAGCACTTTATCCAGAAAAAGTCTCTTTTCCAGCCTCTTTTTTCCTTCTACCTATGCTTAAGTTACTTTACCCATTGGTGTTTTTAGTAAACGGAATAACTAATTTTATTTTAAAGCTGTTGCGCATCAGTACTGATGACAGTGGCAGCGGTAGTTTAAGCAGAGAAGAACTGCGCACCGTAGTACACGAAGCGGGCGCCATGATCCCCAAAAAGCACCAAGACATGTTAGTGGGCATTTTAGACTTAGAGAAAGTGACCGCTGAAGATATTATGGTCCCACGCAATGAAATTGTGGCCATAGATATCAATCATGAATGGAAAGACATTCAAAAACAGTTGATAAACTCGCAACACACTCGTGTTTTACTGTATCGCGATAGCATTGATGACGCAGTTGGCTTTGTTCATGTGCGTGATGCCTTGCGGTTGCTGTCCAAAGACGAGTTTACCAAATCCAGCCTTTTGCGCGCAGTCCGGGAAATCTACTTCACCCCTGAATCGACACCATTACATACATTAATGTACAAGTTTCAAGCCGTTAAAGAACGCATTGGTCTAGTTGTGGACGAATACGGTGATATTCAAGGTTTGGTTACCTTAGAAGATATCCTTGAAGAAATTATTGGTGACTTCACCACAAGCATGGTGCCGGATCATAGCAAAGAAGCAGATACTCAGCAGGATGGCAGTGTACTGGTTGACGGTAGCGCCAATGTTCGAGAGTTAAACAAAGAGATGGATTGGCATTTTCCCACCGAAGGACCAAAAACCCTTAATGGGATTATTTTAGAGTATTTGGAAGATATTCCAGAAGCCAATATCAGTTTACGATTAGCTGGCTATCCTCTTGAAATTATCGAAATGAAAGATAACGTTGTCAAAACAGTACGAATAATGCCGCAATTCTACTTAGCACAAGATAATAATAGATCTGATTGAGCGAGATTATACCAACACCATTGAAACCTTAAATTTTGGTAAGGGGATCTCTTGCCAGTCTATTTTGACGGATTTTTTCTTTTGCTAGCTCTACTTTTGTATTCAGGTTTGTCAGGCGCTCGTAAATGCCCTGAAGCTCAGAGTCATGAGTCAGTTGTGCATTTGATACATGATGTTCAAGTACCTGCTTTAAGTAGGCAGGTAAATTTTTGCCTGGCATGAATGTAACCCCTCTAACGAGTTATCGGTTCTCATACTCAAATCTATAGTGAAAGTTTATCCCTTAACTTCAAGATGGGTGATAAATATCCAACACCGTCCCTGAGTGTGTGGTTGGTTGATAATCAACCATAACTATACTCGAAGTGTCAAAAAATAACGAATGTTGTTGTCCTGTTACCTCGTCTAAAAAATAACTCACAAACGGCATATGGCTCACAATTAATAGCGAATGTTTCACCCTATTCTCTTCGAGTAAATAATCAATGTAATCATGAGTTAGCCAAATGTTCCCGTCAGGCGTTATATCATTTGATACAGTTTGGCTATGGACTGTTATCTCTTCACCGACCGCTTCCAATGTTTGTCGTGCTCGGATAAAAGGGCTAACAAGGCTCATCTCGATCCCTGACGGCTCACAGCGGTCTAATAACCATTGCCCTGCAGCCTTGGCCTGCTCTAGGCCAAACCTAGTTAATTCACGGGAACTGTCTTCATATTGAGCAGTCTCGGCTTCGCCATGACGCATGATAATAATATGCATAAATTACTGCTGAATGGTTAACAAACTTTGTTACGCTTAATATAGCAAATAAATGTTTGAAAATCCGAGAGTTGAGTGTTTTTTGCGTTATGCTATTTCAGCGCAATATATGAAAACAGGATCTAGTCTTTTGCTTACTCATCGCCTCGATAATCGTCACTATCACTTTTCTCAGTTTGAGAACGGCTTGAGAGTGATATTTGTCGAAGACCCAAGCAGTGAAGTGTGCAACGTAGCGGCTACTGTTGGCAATGGTCATTTTAGTGATCCTGTTGATTGCTTAGGCTTGAGCCATTTGTTGGAACATATGCTGTTTCAAGGCAACAAAAAATATAAAACGATAGATGCGTTTGATACTTTTCTTTCTTTACATGGCGGCTCGGTAAACGCTGCCACCGGCTCAGAATATAGTCACTATTACTTTTCGGTAACCGGTGAACATCTCTCATCTGCACTTGATCATTTCAGTCAGTTATTGACAGCGCCTTTATTTGAAACAGGGGCAATTGAAAAAGAAATCGGCGCGATTGATGCTGAGTTTTCATTAAAAATACACGACGATTTGCGCAGGCTATATGAGGTGCACAAGGAAACGGCTAACCCGGACCACCCTTTTAGTCAATTTTCTGTCGGTAATGCAGCCACCTTGGGTGAACTTAATTTACAAGAAGTGCGGCAGCGTCTAAAAACACTGCATCAAGATAAATACGTCTCTCAAAATATCGCATTGTGCATCATCAGCCCATTTAGTCATCAAACGAGTTTAGCGCTCATTGAGCAATATTTTGGACAACTGGAAAATAGAAAACCGTCTAAGCGACCCCCTTTACCAGCACTTTACCTGCCCGAGCAGTTGGGTATTAGAATTGATATTACCCCCCTAAAATCGGCTCGCAGGCTTATCGTCACGTTCGCACTGCCATGTGTACACCATTATTATCGCACTAAACCGCTAAGTATTATCAGCGAGTTATTGGCTGATGAGGGCCCAAATGGCTTACTTGGATTTTTTAAAGAAAAGGGATTCGCTACCAATATTAGTGTCGGTGGTGGTATCGAAGGCAGTAACTTTCGAGACTTCAATGTCAACCTACAACTAACAGAATTGGGGTTAGCCAACATTGACTCCATGTTAGAAACGCTATTCCAATACTTAGAGAATATTAGACAGCACAGTAAACTGCGCTTCTTTGATGAAAAGAAAGCGTTGCTGGAACAAATCTGGCAATTTGCTGATGCCATAAAACCGATTGATGAAGCTGTTAGCTTATCCAGCGCAATATTTCTCTACCCTTGTGAACACCTTATTGCCTCAGAATACATACTCGATAAGGCCGACCCTTCAATTGTGGACGAAATACTGGGCTTTTTTACGCCGTCAAATATGCGCTTTAAAGTCGTTTCCCCTGATGCTCAAACGAACCAAATAAGCCAGTGGTACAACACCCCTTACGCAGTGTCTCCCCTGCCCCCTCAATTGCTAAAGAAATTGCAAAATGAGAGTTGCAGTTCGCTCTTAATGTTACCTGAAGAAAATCAATTTCTGAGCCTCGAGCATACATTGATTCAAGCTGAAAAGAAGTATTCTGTACCCCAAAACATAGTTGCATCAGAGGACTTCAATGTCTGGTTTGGTCAAGATACCCAATTTGGTTTACCAAGAGGTGATTGCTATATCTCATTCGATTGCCAAGCAGCCACCACTGGGGTTGAAGCGACAGCATCTAGAAAACTGTGGATTGCCTTACTCAATAACCATTTCCAGCAAGCTTATTATCAAGCAAATGTAGCAGGGCTTAATTATCATTTGTATTCACACCAATGTGGTTTTTCTTTGCATACCAGTGGCTTTAGCGCCAAGCAACTGACCTTTAATCAGGAGCTAATAGATCAATTACACTCTTTTGAAGACTTTGAAAAACACTTTGAGCAGATTAAACAACAACAATGTCAGAGCCTACACAACAACTTACTGAATAAACCCATCAACCGATTATTCGCCAGACTCTCGGCTTTCATGCAGCAAAATACCCATACACCACTGAGTATGGTCGCTGCCATGGAGAGCACAACACTTGAACATGTCCACACCGTAAAAGGCCAATTGCTAAATGATAGATATATGGAATCTCTCATTTTTGGAAACTGGGATATCAATCACGTACACCGGTTCTCGGATAAATTACATCAAAAACACGCATTATATAGCGGGCACAAAAAGCTATCGAGGAGTGTATTTGATTTATCAAAGCAAGATTCGTTACTTCACGCCCTTCCCTGTGAGCATCCGGATGCCGCTGTGGTCATTTATTACCAATCTCCCAATACCGGGCGCCGAGACACATTGTTGACGATATTATTAGAACAATTAGTGTCACCTGTCTTTTTTAACTTTGCCCGCCAGCAAGCGCAATTGGGTTATTTAGTGGGGAGTGGTTATGTGCCGTTCAACCAACATCCCGGCATAGCATTCTATGTGCAATCACCTAAATATTCGGCGCAATACCTCATTACCGTCATCCGAGACTTTTTGAAAAAGTTAACAGTAGATCTATTGTCTTATCAGAAAAATTGGCGTGACATAAAACATGGCGTGATGAAGCAATTATGTCAAAGAGATGCAAATCTAAGTATCAAGAGTCAACGTTTGTGGTCTGCATTAGGCAATCAAGACTATCGTTTTTCTCAAAATAGAGACACGGCGAATGAATTAGAATGCATCGAGTTTTCGGATCTTATGAACTTTGTAAACGGTCTCATCATCGGTAAAAACACGGGTGAATTAATACTGTACAGCGACCCTAAGCATTCAATATCGGCCGATGAGCTTTTGACGACTCCAGTTAACGATGTCTCGGAGTTTAAAAAACGCACGCCGTTAGTAGAATAAAGCGTTAATATTTCTCTAATAGACCGAACAATTCACTGCTTGTTAGTAAAAGTTAGCTGTAGCGTTAAAAAGTAACGATTAAAACTTGTTAAGGCCCCATATTTTAGGCATATTTAAGGCCGTGGGTACTACGGATAGTTTCCTAAATATTAATAATTACAAAGCAGAAAAACTGCTGACAGGTGTTAATTGCGTACTTTAACTATTCCATCCATCTTTTGGTGTCTGTGGCTTGTAAGCACTACTTTTGGCTTTATTAATGCCGCTCATGCTCAAACATTTTCATTTGATAATCTCACCAAAGCCGACGGCTTAACGCAAAATACCATCACCGACATCATTGAAGATAAGCGCGGCTTTATGTGGTTTGCCACTGCAAACGGCTTGAGCCGTTTCGACGGCTATGAATTTGTCAATTATCAACACAACCCAAATGACGTTAAATCATTACCTCATGATTTTATGAGAACTATGTTAATAGATCAGGACGGGGCACTGTGGATCGGCACGCAAAACGGTCTGGCGCGCTACAATCCTTTATCGGATGATTTCACTCGTTATAACCAACAAAATAGCAGTTTAAATAACAATATTATAAATACCCTAAGTCTCACCAATACTGGAAAATTGCTAGTCGCTAACGAATCGACTCTTTACACGTATTCTAAACAGACAAATGATTTCACCCCAGTAGAGGTATCCTCGGAACGACTGCCTGCAGAAATTAAAGCGATACTTGCCGAAGATACCTTTAGCATCATTGGTAGCTACGGACACGGCATTTATCTACTAGAGAATGAGTCAAATACACTCTATGACTTAAACGCTCAAAACCCACTTAACATCACTATTCCTGCTCAATATTTATTTGATGTAAAGCATTTCGGAAACAGTTATTGGTTTGCGACCGAGCTTGG
Source organism: Paraglaciecola sp. QJM3NY_14 (assembly GCF_056173245.1). Lineage (NCBI taxonomy): Bacteria > Pseudomonadati > Pseudomonadota > Gammaproteobacteria > Alteromonadales > Alteromonadaceae > Paraglaciecola > Paraglaciecola sp. QJM3NY_14. The sequence continues at coordinate 1,905,339 of NZ_CM149664.1, read as the reverse complement.
CGCCTATATGTGGGATAAAGAAACTCAAGAGCTACTGCATTTCAACGGGAACAGCTCGCCAAGCCTTCTTGGAAACGAAGTACGCAGCATCCAACAAGGCAATGATGGAAATATCTGGCTCGGTACATCAGCTGGCTTAACAATCGTCAACAAAGGCTTTGACTCAACCAAACATATAGAACTTGAGAGTGGATTGAGTAACTTATCACCACAAAGCGAGAGAGGAATATTTTTACTTAGCACATTTCGTGATAGCAACGACACTCTATGGTTAGGATCCCATACAGCAGGGATCTATCGATATAACCAAGACTCAGCACTTTTTCGACATTACATTGCAAATCCGTCCGTTGAAAATTCGCTTGCAGGCAACGTCGTTTGGTCAATTAAACAAGATTTTCATGGGAAAATTTGGCTCGCATCCCAGTCTGGTGGCATATCAGAGTTTGACTTAGAAACTGAGTTATTCACTACTTGGTTAGAAGGATTCAAACACAGTATATGGGACCTTACTATCGACCAAAAAAATCGTATTTGGTTAGCCACCAGTGGAGGTATATATATCTATGAAAAGAGCCCAAATAAAGAACTGAAATTTTTGAAAGTTTTATCTAAAGGCAATTTTTATTACAGAGTCTTATATTCTAATAATAGGGTATGGTTAAAGTCTCAAGGTGACAATTTACGGTGGGTAGATACAGAAGATTTTAGCGAACATACGATTCAACTTGGCAATACTGCTTTTAAGTCGCTAGATCCAATATTTATCGATAGTGAAGAGCGATTATGGTTAAGGGGAAACAATGAACTCCTGCTCTTTGACATGAAAACGCAAAAACTTGATCAGCTGTCAAGCGATCCGCTACTTACCAGCAACAATTTTAGCGCCGTGGTTGAAACAGACGAGCAGTTTTGGTTGGCGTCTCTTGAGTTTGGACTTATTGTTATAGATAAGCAGACCTTCCAGATAACCGAAAAAATTAATGTCAACTCAGGTCTGCTTGACAATCAAATCGTTAAAGCTTTAAAAGTAGACGATAGTATTTGGTTAACTACCATGGCAGGCGGAATCGAAGAAGTGTCTGTTTCATCTGCTCAGGTTATCCAACAAATAACGCCTGACAGACTCAACTTTAATGATTTTAATGAAGGCGCTGGACTCGTCACTTCAGATAGGAAAATTTTATTTGGCGGCTCACAAGGTTTTAACCTGTTCGATCATGACCAAATAACTCAGAATAGACAGCCCTCGAACGGCAACTTTGCTGATAGCAATATTTCAATTCCTCCAATCATTACTCACCTAGGATTATTCAATAGAAAAATCGACGTTCATAGTATAGGGACTCCGCTGCAGAAACCTATTTTCCTCACCGAAGAACTAACGCTTCCTAACAGCTCAAACCACGTTAGCTTAACCTTTGGACAACTTAATCCGCTAGATGCTAAAGGGTATTCTTATCGTTACAAGTTAGGTGGTTATTCTAATAAATGGCTGGATGCAGATAAACGTACACGAGAAGCGACTTTTACAAACTTAGACTTTGGCCAATATCAATTTGAGGTTCAAAGTCGGCACAACATGGACCCATGGTCTAATTCCCGAAAGTTGACAGTCAACATCGAGCCACCGCTATGGTTACATCGCAATGCTCTCATTTTTTACTGTGTATTAGCTTTGTTCAGCGTATTAGCGGTGGTTAAACAGTATCGCTCTAAGCGTGTGGCGCGCTTGGCAATAACCGAAAGTGAAGAGCGTCTAAAATTGACACTATGGAGCAGCGGTGACGAATTATGGGATTGGGATATTTATCAGGGTCAAGTGTTCCGCTCGAACACGTGGGGGATCATGGACTTTCCTCAAGATGATATTCGCGTTAACAGTGCCTACCAAGCCAATATCCACCAGAACGATCTAAAGCGGGTTCAGGATGCGCTGAACGAGCACCTACAAGATAAAACCGAGCATTTTGAAGTCACATACCGAGCAAGCACCTTTAAAGGTGAATGGTTGTGGGTGCTTGACCGTGGCAAGGTTGTTAGCCGTGATAACAATAATCAACCTGTTCGGATGACAGGTACATTTAAAAATATTAGCCACCTGAAAGAAGCTGAAGAGCAATTAAAGCTTTTCAAACGCTCCATCGAAACCATTTCAGACGGCGTATTTATCGCAGATACCAGCTTTAGGTACATTTCTGTCAACAAGGCATATTGCAAATATACTGGCGAAACGCGAGAGCAAGCATTAGCAAGCTATCTCACTTTCCATCAATACCCTGGGGCTTTTACCGAAGAAGTAAAAAAATCCCTTCGTCAAAAAGGCAATTGGAACGGAGAGGTCGAATCAAGACGAATAAATGGTGAGAAGTATGAGATGGAATTGAACATCGATGCTATTAATGACGAAGACGGACGCATTAGCCATTACGTAGGTGTATTTTCTGATATTACACCTAGAAAAAGCACCGAAAAAGAATTGCTTAAGTTAGCCAATACGGATCCCCTTACCGACCTACCAAACCGCTCTTTCTTTCAAGCGAGCCATAATAATATTGTGCGCCGTGGCACCCAGCATGCGTTGGTATGTTTAGACATGGACAACTTTAAAAAAATTAACGACTCATTAGGTCATCAAACCGGCGACTTATTGATTAAACAAATAGCACGGCGTTTGCAGAAATTAGCCGGTAAAAGTGCAACGTGCTACCGCCTTGGCGGCGACGAATTTAGTATACTGCTCGACAAAGACACTGACGTGCACAGTGTGACGCATTTCACCCAATCCATTTTAGATGACTTGGCCCGCCCTTTTTTAATCAATCATCAAGAATTTGTGCTGGGTGCCAGTATTGGGATCGCGTTTTATCCTGAAGACGGTAGTTCACCACAGGAATTATTGAAAAATGCGGATACCGCAATGTATTTCGCCAAGAACGCTGGCGGTAACAAATATCAATTTTTCAGCGGTGAAATGAATCAAAATGCAGTGCGCCAATTACAAATAGAGAATTTGATACGCCACGGCTTAAAGGAAGATTTATTTAACGTCTATTATCAGCCTAAGATTGACATCGCTACCGGCAAATTGGTTAGTATGGAAGCCTTAGTGCGCTTTGAACATCCAGAGAAGGGCATTGTAAGCCCAGCTCAGTTCATCCCGTTGTCAGAGCAAACTGGACAAGTCATCGATATTGGTGAGGTGGTATTACGAAAAGCTTGTGAAGACACCAAACGTTGGGTTAAAGCGGGGATTTTCACCGGTCGCGTGGCGGTTAATATATCAGCGCGACAATTTGAATTACCAGATTTAGATGAGAAAATTGAGAGCATTTTGCAAAAAGCAGATCTTTCGCCATTGCATCTAGAGTGTGAAATTACCGAAGGCACCTTGATGCAAGACCCTGACAATGCTCTGCGCATGATGACTCGTTTGCGTGAAAGAGGCATACATTTAGCCCTTGATGACTTCGGTACAGGCTACTCTTCTCTGGCCTATCTAAAACGGTTCCCGCTTAACACCCTTAAAATAGACAAAGCCTTTATTGATGACATTGCCACCAGCAGCGTTGACCGGCACATGACTGCCGCTATTATCACCATAGCGCACAATCTTGGCCTCAAAGTTGTTGCCGAGGGTGTAGAGCTCGAAGAACAGATGTCAATATTACGTCGCTATGAATGTGAAATGCTCCAAGGCTATCTTTATAGCAAGCCTCTGAGCTCCTCACGCTTCGAACGGTTACTGAAAGAAAATCACCAGCTAAACAAATTATTGCAAGGTAGCTAAGGGCACCCTTAGCTTTTTTAAGCCCCTAGCGCTGCCTAGTTTTCATCGCAAAAAAAATTTAAACGCTATCGTTAACAACCCCATACTACATGGCTTGAGGAGAATTCTATTTGATTCATCATCTCCTTATTCGTTAAAAATTAAGAATCTTGATCTATATAATTATCGCAAAATATTGCGATACGGTTTCTGAAAGTATCTTCAGCTTCTCGCGTATAGATCACCTCCCCGCTATGTAATTTCATCGTGTATTAATTCTACCTTGAGCACATTGGCACACAATAAGCATTAATACTTTCGACTGACAAATAATAGTCAGCGAAACGTCAATAATAAAAATATAAAGAGGAATATCCAATGTTAAAAGCTTATGCAATTGCTCTAGCCCTTACTACCGCTGCTCCTGTTGCAACACAATCAATTGAAAGTGCTAAAGCACCAGAAGCCAATAAAACAGTGACTACAAATGAAAAGAATAAAGCAATTAAAGTAGGCTCTGTCAGGTTTTAAGTTTGAAAACATCTAACTGAATAAATTTTATTCAGTCAAAAAAGAGAGAGGAACTCTCTTTTTTTATGCCCGTAATTTAAGGTTGGTATGACGAGTCGGAACACTCCGATTTAACTAATTGGTCATTTTGTAAAATAAGGCGTAAAAAAACCGAGCTGGTCTGCTCGGCTTTCAAAGGCTAGTTAAAATACACATTAACTATTTCGGGTAAAACGTATCCTTACTTTCTGCCATGTCTAAAAGGCGCTTAGCAGGCGCAAACTTGTCACCGAACTGCTGCTGATAATGCGTTAATCGTTCCACAACGTGGTTAATGCCTAAGGTATCCATGTATCTAAACGGGCCGCCTAAGAATGGTGGGAAGCCGATACCAAATATCGCACCTATGTCACCATCTCTAGGATTACGCACAACACCTTCGTCAAGACATATAGCGGCCTCATTGAGCATGAGTAACACACAACGTTCGGCAATAGTATGCTCGCTCAAGCGGCTATTAGGCGTAATGCCAAGTAGATCATAAACGCTTTCATCGACTTCTTTGCCAGGCTTTTTACCCTCATAGTTATAAAAACCACGCTTGTTCTTCTTACCTTTTCGATCGTCCGCCAATAATTTGTCAAAACCTGGCGCTGACTGGAATCGCTCACCGAACTCAGCAACCAAAATTGGTCCTATTTTAGTGCCAACATCAATACCAACTTCATCTAAAAGTTTGATGGGTCCCACAGGGAAACCGAATTTGACTAACGCCTTATCTAACTGCTCAATGGGCTCACCAGCCAATAGAATTTCAGCAGATTCATTCATATATGGCGCTAAAATTCGATTAACATAAAAACCTGCGCCGTCTTTTACAACGATCGGGGTTTTACCTTGCTTCTTCGCTAGCTCAACCGTAGTGGATATTGTTTGGTCAGAGGTGGCTTCATGCGCAATAACTTCTGCCAAGGGCATCTTATCTACCGGTGAAAAATAATGTAAACCAATAACATTTTCAGGGCGCTTCGCCTTAGCGGCAATTTGACCTATGGGGATAGAAGATGTATTCGAAGCAAAAATCGTATGCTCTGAGCAATGCTCTTCCACATCCGCAACCATATTTTGTTTCAACGCTAAATCTTCGAAAACCGCTTCAATCACCACATCGGTGTTATCAAACCCAACATAATCAACAGAGCCTGTTAGCCGTGATAACTGAGATTGCATTTCTGAGTGCAGCATAAACTTGCGCTTCACTTTTTTGTTCAAAATATCGTAGGAATATTTCATCGCATGCGCGATGCCATCGCTGCGGATATCTTTGATTCGAGCCGGAAGTTTAGCTTTGGTTGCCGTCACAAACGCAATGCCACCGCCCATCAACCCACCGCCTAACACGCCGATTTTCTTCAGTGTTTTAGGCGCTACTCCTTCCACGCCATTTTCTTTTTTCATTTCGGTGGTCGCGAAAAACAAACTACGTAAAGCAGCTGATTCAGACGTCATAACCAGATGACCAAAATGCTTAGCTTCCACAGCAAAACCTTGGGCTTTTCCCTTCTCTAATCCCGTTTCGATACAATCAATAATGCGCTCAGGTGAGGGATAATTCCCCATTGTTTTAGCCTGAGTTTGTTTGCGAGCTTGTTTAAACATGAGTTTTCGGCCCATAGGGGTACGTTCAAGAAACTGCCCCATTGCATCAAGCTTTACTGGTTTTCTATTCGGTTTAGGTTTTTTCGCCATTTCAATCGCGACTTCAAGCAAAATAGAACGCGGCACCATATCGTCAACGATACCGTATTTTTTGGCTTGTTTTGCTCGTACAGAGGCCCCTGTGAGCATCATTTTCATTGCTTGTTGAACGCTAATTAACCGCGGGAGTCTTTGCGTGCCACCACTACCGGGTAAAAGACCAAGCTGTACTTCAGGTAAGCCCAGCTGCGTCTTATTGTCGTCACTACATACTCGCATGTGACAGGCCAACGCCAGTTCAAGCCCGCCTCCCAGAGCAGGGCCGTGGATCGCAGCGACAAATGGCACTGCCATATCCTCGATACGTTGGAATACCGCTTGTCCACCTTTTCCAATCGCTTCAGCTTCTTCTGCACTTTTACATCCTGCGAGCATAGAGATATCAGCACCGGCCACAAACGAGTTATCTTTACCACTGATCACTACCACGCCTTTAATAGCGCTATCACTTTGAATTTGGTCAAGCATGTCACCGACTTGCTCACCAAACTCCACTTTGAGCGTATTCATGGTTTCCCCTGGCACATCCATACTCAAAATCGCGATGCCATCATCACGCTTGGTTAAGGTAAACGCGCTAGGGGCAAGTTGTTGGGTACTATTTTCAGTTGTCATCTTTTCGCCCTTATTCTGTTTCAACGATCATTGCTGCGGCCAGACCGCCAGCGGCGCAAGCGGTGAGTAATCCACTGCCGCCTCCACGTCGATTTAATTCATTTAACATTTGGGTGATCATACGTGTGCCCGTCGCTGCAAATGGATGCCCATAGGCAAGTGAACTTCCCATAACATTAAATTTAGCCATATCAATTTCGCCTGTGGCTTTACTACGACCGAGCTTTTCTTGGGCAAATTTATCACTAGCAAACATTTTGATGTTCGCCAATGTTTGCGCCGCAAACGCTTCGTGCATTTCAATTAAGGTTAGGTCGTTTAATGTCATACCCGCCCTATCTAACGCCATGGGCGTGGCATACGATGGCCCCATTAACATATCTTCCCACACATCGATAGCGGCAAACGCATAACTCTTAATGTAACCAAGAGGGGTATAACCCAGTGCTTTTGCACGGCTTTCTGTCATCATCAACACAGCTGAAGCACCATCAGTCAATGGGGTAGCGTTCGCCGCGGTGACAGTACCGTGCTTTTTATCAAACACAGGGCGAAGTTTGGCATAGCCTTCTAATTTTGAATCGAAGCGGATGTTGTTGTCTTTTTCAAATGCGCTTTTGTACGGCGCAGGGTAAGCGGTCATCACTTCGCCAGCTAATTTACCTTCATTCCAGCTCTGCGCTGCTAAAGAATGCGAACGGTGTGCGAGCTTATCTTGGTCTGCCCGACTAATACTATGACTCTTGGCCATTTGCTCAGCAGTTTGTCCCATGGACAGCCCAGTTGAATACTCTGCAACTGCAGGTGGAACCGGTAACAAATCTTTTAGACCTAGCTTTTTAAGAACATTGAATTTTTGGCCTAAGGTTTTGGTTTTTTGCAGATCTGTCAAAGCCCGTGCTAGGTTTTTGGAAACGCCAATGGGAGACACAGACGTAGAATCAGCGCCCCCGGCAATGCCGACACTGATATTGCCCAGCATCATCGATTCCGCAATATTCACCGTAGACTGGAAGCTCGTCGCACACGCCCTAGATACGCTGTAAGCGTCGGTATGCACACTCATGCCTGTGCCAAGCACTATTTCACGTGCGATATTAGGGGCTTCTGGCATCTGCACGACTTGACCATAGACCAATTGCTCGATAAGTAGCGGGTCCACATTGTGCTTAACCAACATCTCATTCACTACCATTTTGCCTAGATCAACAGCAGGAACGCCGTGAAAATTCGTCGCCATTTTAGCGAATGGTGTTCGTAGTCCCGCTACGATAGCGATGCGCTCTCCATCTCGAGTCGTAACTGTTTGCTTTGCCGTCATGATTTGCCCTTAATGTTGAGTCAAAAACCAAGTGGTCTGACCTGTAATTTTAATCGATTGTACAGGGAGAATAGAAATTTTGAAAGTCCAAGTAATATTGCGTCAATTTTGTACATTTACAATAGTCCTCAAGGTGGTGAATAACACGCGCCATTTCACCCCATGCGGTCAGGCGACGTTGAATAAGGCAGCGTCAGGGTGTTATGCCCATTAGTTACGCTATTTAACAATGTATACAATAGCTTATACCGTCAAATCGGATTGGTTTTCATCGAAAATATGTTATTTGTAACATTGTTTTTCACCAATGGAACCCTATATACACAGCATTGTCTGTTATACAGTTTATTTTCCCGTACACCTTTGTACGCCAATCAACCAAGGAATAATAAGAACGCATGCCTTCAGTTCAATTCTCACAACTACAAGCGTATTTAGACTCACAAGTTATTGGTCAAACAACCTTGACGCAAAATATTCTCGTGGCGTTACTTGCTGACGGCCATCTATTGGTTGAAGGTCCTCCCGGATTGGCAAAGACCCGCGCCGTTAACTCATTGGCAAACGGTGTTGAGGGTGACTTTCACCGTGTTCAGTTTACCCCAGATTTACTGCCCGCTGATTTAACAGGTACAGATATATATCGACCAGAAACAGGCAAATTTGATTTTCAAAAAGGCCCACTTTTTCATAATTTGGTCCTTGCCGATGAAATAAACCGCGCGCCCGCCAAGGTGCAGTCGGCGCTGCTAGAAGCAATGGCGGAAAGGCAAATTACTGTAGGTAACAAAACCTATCCGTTGCCTGCGTTATTCTTAGTGATGGCAACTCAAAATCCTATTGAGCAGGAAGGCACCTACCCCTTACCTGAAGCACAACTAGACCGGTTTTTAATGCATTTAGAAATTGATTACCCTGGGGCAGAAACAGAGTTAGCGGTGTTAAAGCTCACGCGCAATGAATCATTAAATAGTGCCCCGGTTATGCCACCCAACTTGACGCAAGAAGACATATTCAAGGCACGCAAATCGGTACTGGAAATCCATTTAGATGAATCCTTAGAGCGCTACTTAGTAGAATTGATTATCGCCACTCGTCAACCGCAAAAATACAGCGAACAACTAGCGAGTTGGATCGAATTTGGTGCGAGCCCAAGAGCCACGATTGCTCTAGACAAATGCGCTCGGGCTCACGCTTGGTTAATGGGCAGAGATTTTGTAGGACCAGATAACATTCACGCGGTATTTCATAATGTACTGCGCCACCGATTGTTACTCAGTTACGAGGCAGAAGCGGAAGGTGTTAGCAGCAATCAAGTGCTTGATAGCATATTGCAACTTGTCCCTGTTCCTTAAGGACACTGGATATGCAAACGATACAGGACATACCTCAGTGGCTGGCCAGCCATCATAGCGATGGCGTTAATCTGAGTATAAAAGAACTGCTTTATTATCGCACCAAAGCGAGTCTGTTGAATTTAAGCTTAGGACGCCCCGCACAAGCCAAGCTAGCCGGGGGTTACCTCGCGAAGACGAAAGGCCGCGGTATGGAGTTTGATGAAGCTCGTCATTACCAGCCTGGTGATGATATTCGAGCAATCGATTGGCGAGTCACTGCGCGCACGGGTAAAACCCACACAAAAATATACCGCGAAGAGAAAGAGCGTCCTGTTTTTGTGTTAGCGGACTTATCAAGCTCAATGCACTTTGGTACCCAATTACTGTTTAAATCTGTACAGGTCGCACACTTAACCGCATTAATCGCATGGGCGGCTCATAAACGAGGGGATCGAATAGGCGGGTTGGTATACAACCAAACACAGCACAAGGAATTTAAACCGTTTTCTAGGCAGAAAGCCGTACTTTCTTTATTGAATGGTATGGTCAATTTGCATCATCCCCAATCACTGCCCTCTAAACATGATGAAGAGCAAGTGACCTTCTCTGATGCGTGTGCCCGACTTAGGCGTTTAGCACATCCGGGGAGTTTGGTCTTTATATTGAGTGATTTTTCCAACTTAACGGATTCGGCTCAACAGCACATATCCCAGTTAAGCCGGCACTGTGAGGTAACCGCTTATCCTATCAGCGATCCTTTTGAACACGCATTGCCCCAAAGTAAATTCCAACAAATGCTTAACTTAACTGATGGACAAAACGAGCAACAAATACTCATCGGTGAACAGCGCATCGCAACGCAATACCAAAGTCAACACGAACAGCGATTTAACGCGATCAATACGCGTTTGAAAAAATGCCGAGCCAATGTAGTACCGATAAGTTGCGCACAATCTCTAGAGCGACAGTTAGCAAAACGTAGTAGTGAAACAGACGTATGAATCCGTTAGACCAATTAAAAGACATCCACATTCCCTCTCAAATAAGCCCTTGGCCGCCGGCCTATGGTTGGTGGTTAGTCGCCTTTATTATCCTTTTAGTTCTCATTGTGCTCATCACCGCATGGGTGAAACACCGACAATATAACGCCGCACGACGCCATGCACTGAATGAACTAGCTTCAATCACAAGCAATCAATCTGATTGGCCAATTCGTATGAATACTTTGCTCAAGCGTACTTGCATGCATTATTTACCGAGTGAGCAACATGCAAATTTGCACTCTCAGCGCTGGCAAGCTTATCTCTGTGAGCAGTTGCCGTCGTCTCAACAAGGTTCCTTTAACGCGGCCTTTTCAGCATTGCAAACACAACTCTACCGCCCAGCTACCGCGGACAGTACGCAATTTACTGCTATTCAGGCCCAAGTCGGCGTATGGCTAAAGTACGCCAAATTAAAAGATGTTAGTGAGTCTTCTTCAACAGGAGCCGCACATGTTTGAGTTTGCATGGTGGTGGATGTGGTTCGCTTTACCGTTACCCATATTGGTTTACTTGTTGCCCGCAAAGGCACAAGTGCAATCTGCTGCTTTGAGGGTACCTCACCTGCCCCAAGGGATCCAAAACGTCTCTAAGCCACCCACAAGTAGAAAGGCATTTTTGATAATTGCCACCATAGGCTGGGTTGCCCTAGTAAGTGCAAGTGCCCGCCCTCAATGGTTAGGCGAGCCCGTTAGTATTCCCGCAGAAGGCCGCGACCTGATGATTGCGGTTGATTTATCTGGCAGTATGAAAATTGACGATATGCAAGTTAACGGCCGTCAAGTCGATCGCTTGCAAATGATAAAGTCAGTATTACATGACTTCATTCAACGTCGCATAGGTGACCGATTAGGGCTTATTTTCTTTGCTGACACAGCCTACTTGCAAGCACCTTTGACTTACGATCGTGAGACAGTGTCACAGTTATTAAACGAGTCACTCATTGGCTTGGTAGGAGAACAAACCGCTATCGGGGATGCCATTGGTTTAGCCATCAAGCGCTTCAAGAGCAAAGAAGAGTCAAACAAAGTATTGATCCTGTTAACTGACGGGCAAAATACCGCGGGCAACATTACGCCGGAACAAGCCAATGAATTAGCCATTAACAACGGCGTCACATTATACACAATAGGCGTCGGTTCCGACCAAATGTTAGTACAAAGTATCTTTGGCAGTCGCCAAGTCAATCCCTCACAAGAGTTAGATGAAGGCATGTTAACCACCCTTGCAGAATCCACTGGGGGCCGCTACTTTCGTGCAAGAGACGCCCAAAGCCTAACGGAAATTTATAGCAAGCTAGACGAATTAGAGCCCATCGCTAGAGAAAGTCGACAAATGCGCCCGCTGCAGGCACTTTATTTCTACCCCTTAGGCTTGGCGCTACTTATTTCCTTATTACTGGCCCTTAAACCGCTTGTTTCCAGCTGGTTGTTTAATCTTAAAAACGCTAGAACATCTAAAGAAAGGAGCCAAATTGATGTTTGATTTTACCCTAGCGGATTTTCATTTTTTGCGCCCTTTGTGGTTATTAGCCATTATTCCTTTGTTTTTACTCATTGCGCTGTTGAAACGCATGAACCAACAACGCTCAGGGTGGCAATCTGTTTTACCTTCACACCTGTACCAACACCTTGTCGCAAATAATGGGGTTAAATCTTCAAAACCGCCTTTATACGTATTAGTCGTCGCTTGGACCTTAGCCTGCTTAGCCCTCGCGGGACCAACGTGGCAGCGCTTGCCTCAGCCGGTTTATCAGTTAAACAGCGGAAAAGTCGTGGTACTAGATATGTCATTGTCAATGCGAGCAACAGATGTCACGCCGAACCGTCTAACTCGTGCTAAGTACAAGGCTATTGATTTAGTCAAGGCCATCGCCGAAGGTGAAACCGGCCTCGTTGCCTATGCTGGTGATGCCTTCACTATTAGCCCGCTAAGTTCTGATGGGCAGAATTTAACCGCTTTGATCCCCAGCCTGTCGCCCGAAATTATGCCCGTTGCCGGTAGCGAGCCGTTTTTAGGCTTGGAATCAGCGATCGCGCTATTACGCAATGCTGGTTACCAGCAAGGTGAAATATTTTGGATAACCGATGGCATTGAAAATACGCAAGTGGCTGAGGTGAGTAAATTGCTTGAGGATTCACCTTATCGCCTTTCCATATTGTCGATTGGTACACCCGATGGAGCTCCTATTCAACTGGTTAATGGTGACTTTTTAAAAGACAATAGTGGCGCTGTAGTCGTGCCTCGATTACGGGCAAGTAACCTGCAAACCCTCGCACGCAAAGGGGGGGGCAGGTATATTGCGATGCGCACAGATGATAGCGATATCGACTACCTTAAAAACCAAACTGTGCTCTCGTCACAAGAAGACAAGCCTGGCGAAACCGATGACAAGTTTGGTGATAAGTGGCAAGAGATGGGCCCTTATCTGTTAATACTGTTATTACCCCTAGCCGCGTATGGCTTTCGTCGCGGGTTACTAAGCATATTTGCAGTTTTCATGTTATTGCCCGGGTATACACCGCCCGCCAGTGCAACTTGGTGGGATGACATGTGGCAAACCGCAGATCAGCAAGGTCAACACGCCTTTAAAACTGAGAATTACGAAGAAGCAGCTAAAGACTTTGACGACCCTATGTGGCGAGGAACAGCTGCCTACAAAGCGCAAGACTACGCTGCTGCACTTGATGCATTTCGCGCAGCAAGTGGCGCGCAAGCCCGTTACAACGAGGGAAATACTCTTGCCCAGCTAGGTGAAATTGATGAGGCCATTAAAGCCTACGACAAAGCACTGGCGGTTGATCCCGCTCACGAGGATGCAAAAGCAAACAAGGCATTGCTCGAACAGCAAAAGCAACAGGACCAGCAACAAGACCAGCAAAATCAAGAACAGCAGGAAAATGCTGAACAACAACAGCAAGACGAAAACCAGCAAGGTGACAACAACCAATCTGGCGATCAACAAGAGGGCCAAGATGCCGATAACAGCCCTGAGCAATCTTCACAGGAAAACCCACAGCAATCGCAAACGAATAATGACACGCAACAAGGTGATAGCGAGCCATCCACTTCTGAGGAACAACCTGAGCCTAACGAGCAAGATAGCGAAAACAACAGTCAGCAAGACGGTGCACAGTCTTCTCAACAAGAGGAGCGAGAGCAGTCCCAAGATGAGCAATCATCTCAACCTGCCTCTATGGATGAAAATGAGCAAGCAGAGGAACAAGATGCGTCTCAGCAGCAGGCGGCTTCCATGGGCGCACAAGCACCACAAGAGCTTACTGACGAACAGAAAGAACAAATGCAACGCATGCAAACATTGCTCAACCGCGTTCCTGACGATCCAGCATTTTTATTAAAACGAAAAATGCAGATAGAAAATCAAAAGCGAAGACAACAACGTACACCGACTCAACGACAAAGGAACTGGTAGCAAAATGCAGTTATTTATCCGTTATTTATCTCGTTCATGTTTATTCCTCTGGGCCTTAAGCACATTTGCTCTTGCGCAAATAGATGAGCTGTCAGCCACGGTCGATAAAAACCCCGTACTCGCTGATGAATCGATAACCCTAAGTGTGGTTGCCTCGGGCGATGCATCTCGCGAGGCATTCGATCCTAGCCCATTGAACGCAGATTTTATCGTAGGCAGAACCTCTGTTAGCTCGCAAACCCAAATGATAAACTTTGACACAACCCGCACCACCATTTGGACCACCGTTCTTATTCCACGCAAGCCAGGGCGCTTTGTCATTCCAGCATTTACCATAGAAGGCAAAAGCTCAGCACCCATTAATATGATGGTTTTACCGGTATCGGCTCGTCAAAGTACAGAAGGTCGAGATGTGTATGTCACAACGTCAGTAGACACAGATGAAACCTACCTACAGCAACAAATCCGTTATACCGTAAAGTTGTTTCTTGCCAGAGACCTGCAGCGAGGTAGCTTATCGGCTCCTACGTTGGCCGACGGAGAAATTCGACAAATCGGTAAAGATGCAGAATACAACGACATCGTCGATGGAAAACGCTATCGGGTGATTGAACGCACCTTTGCGGTTATTCCACAAAAGAGCGGTACCTTTACCATCCAAGGCCCGATGTTTGAAGGCGAAGTAGTTCAGGATAGGCAACAAAGCTTTGGTTTCTTCAGCCGCAGTAAAACCATTAATCGTGTGGGGCCAGCACAAGAAATAACCGTGAAACCCATTCCGGCTAATTATTCTGGTACCTGGTTGCCGAGTGATTATGTTGAGCTACACGAAGAGTGGCAACCTGATGCATCCAAATTCACGGTCGGTGAGCCAATCACCCGCACTTTGACTCTTACCGCTGTAGGTGTTGATGAAGCGCAGCTGCCAAGTATCAATAGTCAATATCCCAGCGGCGTGAAGGTTTATCCTAACCAACCAAATACCACCACTGTTGAAAAAGACAATACGCTCATCGCCCAGCGCACTGAAACCATCGCGATCATTCCCAGTCAAGCGGGTGAATTCACGCTAGATGAAGTGAGCGTTCCTTGGTTTAATATTGTCAGCGGACAAGTAGAATACGCCACGCTGCCCAAACGCATCATCACGGTCGTTGCAGGCGCTAATGATACGTCAGCCTCCAACGTTCCGCCTGCTGCTGTTGGCAAAAACGAACAGTTTCCCCCTACTGTGCAAACTGCAGAACAGGCCCCCCAGCAGGACAGCCAACACAGCGTTGAACAATCAGCCTCAAGGGTCAGCCAAAAAACCAATCTCTGGTTCTGGCTCAGCTGCACATTAATAATCTTGTGGGTAACCACACTTATTGGCTGGGCGGCGCACGTTCGTCGCTTAACAACCAAAGCAAACGTGTTTAGTAGAGCCAATAATGGCGCAGCGAATAAGGTGAATCCTTCTGAGAAGCAAGCGTGGAAATCGTTGCAAGCGGCCATCAGCAAACAGGATACGCAGGCAATTATTCAGGCATTAACGTTATGGCTAAATACGTTAACGGGAAGTAATGGTAAATCAATCAATACATTACAAAACGAATTTAGCAACGCCTCGTTAGATAATGCGATAAGTACATTATATGCATCTAAATTTGGCGCCGAGGACAAACAGTGGAACAAGGAAGAAATTGTCTCAATACTTAGCTTAATTCGACAGCAAGCTAGCGCTCATCACAGCAACGAAAAATTAGCCCCACTTTATTAGCTGATGAATAGGTAACAGCTTTGATGACTTAAGAGCGCTATTTTTCATGCCTCATTTGCAAATATGGGGCAACTTCCGCAGTAAAAATGCATGTGCAATCAGTCTTTCTGTCACGACTAAGGGCGAATTGCACTATGCCCCGCTTTAACGAATAATAAGATCACACATAAAAGGCGGAAATAAATAATGAATTTGCGAAAGCAATTTAAAAAAGCCTCGGTCTCTAGTGACATGCTAGATAAACAAAAACGATACGAAACCCTAGTCCAAGCATTGCATGGTGATATATTCCGCTATGCATACTGGCTGGTGAAAGATAAAGCGGTGGCAGAAGACATAGTCCAAGAGACATTTCTGCGTGCATGGAAATCATTGGATTCATTAAAGGACGAAAAAGCCGCCAAATCTTGGTTGATTACGATACTGCGTCGGGAAAATGCCCGACGCTTTGAACGTAAGCAGTTCGACTTGGTTGATATCGATGATGTGTCTATCTCAGACGATCAGTTGACTCACGAAGTTGAGATTGAGCACCGAGAGTTACGGAAAATAATGGCGTCTTTGACTGAAGAGTATAGAGAGCCATTAATGTTGCAAATCATGTTTGGATACAGCGGAGATGAAATTGCAGCTCAACTAGATTTAAACAAGAATACCGTAATGACCCGACTATTTAGGGCGCGAAGCCAAATTAAAGAGGCGCTAGAGAAATCAAATGACAATCGAGAACGGAAAAATGGATGATTTAGAATTTCGCAGAACCATTTATGCTGATCCGAATTGCGATGACATACGAGTCAAAGAAGCGGCAGCACAAGACCCTGCAAAACACGAATTTTGGTCTGAGCAAAAAAAGATCGATGCGAGTTTACAAGCGGCGATGAAAGTCGATGTGCCTGACGATTTAGCACACAAACTTATTTTGCGCCAAACTATGCAAACTCACCAACACAATAAGAAGCGTGCCCGGGTGCATTTAGCGCTAGCGGCATCTTTAGCGTTTGTTGTGGGTGTCAGTTTCACGCTGTGGCAACAACAAAATTACATTGATGTGTCAGCCCAATCACTGGCTCATGTATATCATGAAGGTCCTCATGCGCTTGATGCGAACGAAGATTTTACCTTGCAACAAGTCAACGCTAAGCTCGCCCAATACGGTGGTCATTTAAATGAGGATATGGGGCAAGTATTTTACGCTAACCACTGTGACTTCGAAGGGGTTAGAAGCCTGCACTTAGTCATGCAAGGCGAGAATGGCAAAGTGACTGTGTTTGTTGTGCCTCATAAAGACGGTTACAAAGCAAAAGACAGAGTCAGCGATGGCTATCTAACCGCCGAAGCAGTGGATATGAAAGATACCAGCTTAGTGATCGTCAGTGAAAATGTACATGATGTAGAGCAGACCAAAGATAAATTGACTAGAGGCATGACCTTCTCTGCCTAAGAATGCGTAGCGCGTAAAGAAGAGCGCGCTACATAGAAAACGACAATGTTTGAGAAAAAGGAGCTTATGCTCCTTTTTTTGTCCCTCTCGACTCTCTTTTGAAGCTCCCCTTATCTGCCCACCGATAAAAACATATCAATGTGCTCGATGCCGCCATCATCGTAAGGCTTACCCTCTGGATGAAAACCAAATTTAAGATAGAAATCAGACGCATCAGTCTGGGCTGATAACGTGATCGTTGTGACTTTAGGGTCAAGACGAATCTGCACAATCGCCTCTTCAATTAATCTATTCCCGACTCCCTGCCCCCTGTGTTCTGGCAAACACACCACCCGCTCAATCTTGGCGATATTTGGCTGTTTTGTTGTACGTACCCTTGCATAAGCAATTAACCTAGCTTGGTGAAACACGCAAACGTGTGTGCTGACGTTATCCTGCTCGTCTATGTCTCTGTATATACTTTGTTGTTCGATGATAAATACGTCCTGACGCAACTGTAAAATTGCGTATAAATCGTTCAACTCCAGCTGATTAAAAGAGATTACTTGGGTTTTATATAATGCCGACACTAGTGTATTCCTAGGTTGCTTGATAGCATGGTGTAAAAAAGTAAACGCTAATTTGCAACAGCGTAAACAAAAATTCAATCATTCCTCATCTTAATCGAAGGACACCATGGAAACAGCCACTTTTATATCATTAGGATTGTACTTTCTCGCCATGCTCGCTATTGGCCTTTATTCTTTCAAACAGGCAAATACTGACGTAGAAGGTTATATGCTGGGGGGGCGAAACCTTAGCCCAAAAGTTACTGCCCTTTCGGCTGGCGCTTCAGATATGAGCGGATGGATGTTAATGGGCTTGCCCGGCGCAATGTATTTGACCGGTTTGTCAAGTGCTTGGATAGCAATAGGTCTCGCCATTGGCGCCTATTTTAACTATGTACTGGTAGCTCCCCGTTTACGGGTATACACAGAAGTGGCAAATAATGCGATTACTATCCCAGACTATTTTGAGAATCGGTTCAACGACAAGAGCCGCGTTTTGCGCATTGTTTCCTCTATCGTCATTGTGCTGTTTTTTACCTTATATACCTCATCCGGTGTCGTTGCTGGCGGCAAATTGTTTGAAACATCATTCGGTCTAAATTATGAATTGGGTTTATACATTACCGCTGGTGTGGTCGTGGCATATACCTTATTCGGAGGGTTTATGGCCGTGAGCATCACTGACTTCGTGCAAGGATGTATCATGTTTGTAGCGCTGGTATTGGTTCCAGTGGTGGTGCTCGTCGATTTAGACGGTTGGCAAGGTGTCACCCAGTCTTTAAGTACCCTTGATGGTCAATACTTGGATATGTTCGTCAATGCTTCAAATGGTGAGCTTGTATCGACAATTGCCATCATATCCATGCTGTCTTGGGGATTCGGGTATTTTGGGCAACCCCATATCATCGTGCGCTTCATGGCCATTCGCAGCGTAAACGACATTAAAACCGCTCAGACGATCGGCATATCGTGGATGGTAGTAGCCATAACAGGGGCATTAGCAACGGGGCTACTAGGGCTAGCTTATGTGACCAAACAAGGCACACCATTGAATGACGCGGAAACAATCTTTATTTATTTATCTCAGTTGCTCTTTCATCCTTTAATCGGTGGTTTCTTGCTTGCAGCAATTCTGGCTGCAATTATGAGCACTATTTCCTCGCAATTACTGGTCACATCGAGCTCTCTAACGAGCGACTTTTATCAAGCATTTTTCAGACGAGATGCGAGTCAACACGAACTGATCATCGTTGGCCGTATATCCGTGGTCATTGTTGCTTTGGTCGCTATTTTCTTGGCGTACGACAGAGATAGCAGCATATTGTCATTGGTCAGTAATGCGTGGGCCGGTTTCGGTGCAGCATTTGGGCCTTTGATTTTATTCAGCCTATTTTGGAAGCGAATGACACTCATCTCAGCCATAAGTGGCATGTTAGTCGGCGCTGTAACAGTGTTATTATGGATTTATTTGCCAATTACTATTGATGGCCAGAGCTTAAGTGCTTGGTTATACGAAATAGTACCGGGCTTTATATTGTCGAGCTTGACTATTGTTGTAATCAGCCTAGTGTCAAAACAAAGTGATAGTTCAATTATCAATACATTTGAGAAAGTAGAGAAGACTCTGCACGACTCGGTGAATAACGGCGGCAATGCTTCTTAATGTTTAAATAGGGAATTTACATGAACTTTTATGCCGCTAGGCAACCGATATTACATGCAGATAAAACACTGTTTGCTTATGAATTGTTATTTCGGGATAGTTTGGAGAATACCTTTCCAAATATAAATGAAGATGAAGCTACAGCGAAAATGGTCGCTGGGCTTCAATTTAATCTAGGGTTAGACAGCTTGTTGCCTGACACGCTAGCGTTCATAAACTTTACACACAATTCGTTATTAGAAGGGTATCCTTTGATGCTACCTAAAGAGAAGATTGTAGTAGAGATTTTAGAAACGGTTAAACCAGGTAAAAAACTACTTAATGCGTGTATCGATCTAAAGGAAAAGGGCTATATCGTTGCCCTTGATGACTATGTTCACCAAGGAGTCTGGCTGCATTTCTTTCCTTATATCGATATTATTAAAATTGACTATCAAGATACCTCACATGAGCAAATTCTAAAGATAATAGAAGCAATAAAGCCCTTCCCCAAGATAAAACTGTTAGCAGAAAAGATTGAAACCCACCAAGAATACTTACAAGCACTGGAGTATGGCTGTTGTTATTTTCAAGGCTACTTTTTCAGTAAACCAGAGATCATAAAAAACACAGCCCTAACGCCTTCGCAAATGTCGATCGCGAAATTGATGGGGGAAATGGCCAAAGAAGACCCCAAAATTGAGATTATCACTCAAGCGTTTGAATCTGATGTGAGTCTCTCTTTTAAATTGCTGCGTTATGCCCAATCGCCGATTTTTAAACGCACCAAACAAATTGAGACGATAAAACAAGCTATTGTGGTGTTGGGGCAAACTGAGCTTAGGCGTTTTGTGTCGTTGCTTTTTACTGCTCAATTCAGTGAAGGTAAGCCTGCTGAGCTTACCGTGATGTCACTTTCGCGGGCTCGTTATTGTGAACTACTCACAGAATATTCCCATCAACGCGACGGCGTGGCATCCGCTTTCTTGGTTGGGCTTTTGTCATTACTTGACGCCATGTTGGATGCTGATATCGCAGACCTTATGGAAAAACTGCCTATATCTCAGAATATCAAAGACAGTATCGTGCTACGTCAGGGCGAACAGGCCAAATACTTAATGCTGAGCGAATTTTTTGAGGAAGGTCGATGGAGTGATGTCAATCGCCTGTGTGAAAATCTCGACATTAATTTTGATGATGCATTTTCAATGTTTCAACAATCTCAACTGTGGGCAAAAGAAAGACTCCAAGCTTTAAAGTAATCCCCTATTCAAACAATTGTCACTTTGTCATGATATATTTTTAAAAAATATATCATGACGGCCGTAATTCATGATATCGTTCTATGCATATAATATTTTAGTATATCCATTAACTTAGCACGAGAAACTCTATGACTTCGTCGATTCCAAACGTTACACATTTGAAACAGCTTGAAGCGGAAAGTATTCACATTTTTCGTGAAGTAGCCGCTGAATTTGATAACCCAGTAATGCTTTACTCAGTAGGTAAAGATTCTTCTGTGTTGTTACATCTAGCGCGTAAAGCCTTTGCCCCTGGTAAAATCCCCTTTCCTTTGCTGCATGTAGACACCACATGGAAATTCCACGAAATGATTGCCTTTCGTGACCAAATGGCAGACAAGCACGACTTAGACTTGTTGGTTCATATTAACCAAGAAGGCGTGGATATGGACATTAACCCATTTATTCATGGCAGTGCTAAGCATACAGATATTATGAAAACGGTTGGTCTTAAGCAGGCGTTAAACAAATACAAATTCGACGCTGCGTTTGGCGGCGCAAGGCGTGATGAAGAAAAGTCACGTGCCAAAGAGCGCGTGTACTCTTTCCGGGATGAAAACCACCGCTGGGATCCTAAAAACCAACGTCCTGAATTATGGAATATCTACAATTCACAAATTAACAAGGGCGAAAGCATTCGTGTATTTCCAATGTCGAATTGGACAGAGTTAGATATCTGGCAATACATCTACATGGAAAACATCGAAATTCCTTCTTTATACCTTGCTAAGCCACGCCCAGTAGTAGAGCGCGACGGTTTGTTGATCATGGTTGATGACGAACGCATGCCGTTAGAAGAAGGTGAAACGCCAGAGATGCGTTCAGTACGCTTTAGAACGTTAGGCTGTTATCCATTAACAGGTGCCGTTGAATCGACTGCGAATACACTACCTGA
Source organism: Paraglaciecola sp. QJM3NY_14 (assembly GCF_056173245.1). Classification (NCBI taxonomy): domain Bacteria; kingdom Pseudomonadati; phylum Pseudomonadota; class Gammaproteobacteria; order Alteromonadales; family Alteromonadaceae; genus Paraglaciecola; species Paraglaciecola sp. QJM3NY_14. The sequence goes on along the minus strand of NZ_CM149664.1, from coordinate 1,883,964 downwards.
AGTTATTCAAGAAATGCTACTAACTAAAACCTCCGAGCGCCAAGGGCGAGTCATTGATAATGATTCATCTGGCTCTATGGAGAAGAAAAAAATGGAAGGTTATTTCTAATGGAAAACAACATTGTTTGGCATCAGCACGAGGTTGACAAACGTCGCCGCGCTGACGCTAAAGGGCAAAAGCCGTGTGTGGTTTGGCTGACTGGGTTAAGCGGTTCTGGCAAGTCGACCATCGCTAATTTGTTAGAAAAAAAATTAGCCGATAACGGCAAGCACACCTACTTACTTGACGGCGACAATGTTCGTCATGGTCTCAATGGTGATTTGACCTTTAGCGACAAAGATCGGGTTGAAAACATTCGCCGCATAAGTGAGTTATCCAAACTCTTCGTAGATTCAGGCTTGATTGTCATCACCGCATTTATCTCGCCGTTTAAGAGTGAACGTGATTACTGCCGCTCACTGCTTGAGCAAAACGAATTTGTTGAAGTGTTCGTCGATACGCCATTAGAGGAATGCGAAAAACGCGATCCTAAAGGGTTGTATCAAAAAGCGCGTTCTGGCGAAATTACTGATTTTACCGGTATCAGCTCACCCTATGAAGCGCCAGAATCTCCTGAAATCACCCTTAATTTCAGCGGACAAAGCGCCCAAGAATCTGCGGAACAACTGTTCACTCAATTAAAGCAAAAAGGATTGATTGACTAATGCTCGATACCAAATTGATAGACAGTATTACTCAGATTGCACACCAAGCGGGTGATGCAATAATGGATATATATCAGCGTGATTTTGCGGTATATGAAAAGTCTGACGAAAGCCCTTTAACAGAAGCTGATTTAGCTGCCCACAATTGCATTGTGAAAGGCTTACAAGCTGTATCTGATCTACCTATTTTGTCAGAAGAATCCGCTAACATACCTTGGTCTGAACGCCAGACATGGGATAAGTATTGGTTAGTAGACCCCCTTGATGGCACAAAAGAGTTTATAAAAAAGAATGGCGAGTTTACAGTCAACATTGCATTAATTGATAACGGTGAACCCGTCTTTGGTGTCGTTTTTGCCCCCGTACTAAAGCAAACCTATGTCGGTATTGTGGGCCAAGGCGCTTATAAGCTAGAAGGTGATAGCCGTACAGCGATTACCCCTAAAATGAAGAGCGACGACGAAGAGTGGCGCGTGGTAGGCAGTCGCTCACATCAAAGTCCTGACATTCAAGCGCTACTTGCCAAACTTGGTGGAGAGCCTGAACTTGTGGCCATGGGCAGTTCGTTGAAATTATGCCTAGTTGCTGAAGGTGCAGCGCATTTATACCCTCGCTTAGGCCCTACGTCTGAATGGGATACAGGTGCAGCTGATGCGGTGGTTCGTGCCGCCGGTGGTAAAGTCACTATTATTGAAAGTGCTGCCAATGTGTTCGATGAACACGCTAAACCTCTTAGCTACAACCAAAAAGAATCCGTTTTAAACCCTTATTTCCTTGTGAGTTGCTGATCATGAATAGTGAAAACGCGTTATTACAATCTGACATCCTGGCGTACCTCGAACAGCATGAGCAAAAAGACATGCTGCGTTTTTTAACCTGCGGTAGCGTAGATGATGGTAAAAGCACCCTAATTGGTCGTTTATTACACGACTCGAAAATGATTTACGAAGATCAGCTTGCCGCCATCACCAAAGACAGTAAGAAGTCTGGTACCACTGGCGACAAAGTAGATTTAGCCTTGTTGGTAGATGGCCTAGCGTCTGAGCGTGAGCAAGGGATCACCATTGATGTGGCATATCGTTACTTCTCAACGGATAAACGTAAGTTTATCATCGCCGATACGCCGGGACATGAGCAATATACCCGCAACATGGTAACGGGTGCATCAACATGTGATTTGGCCATCATATTGGTAGATGCTCGTGCGGGAGTTAAAACCCAAACCCGTCGTCATTCATTTTTGGTTTCATTGCTTGGCATCAAACACGTCATCGTGGCAATCAACAAAATGGATTTAATGGAGTTCAGTGAAGAAGTGTACGAGAACATCAAGAAAGACTACTTGGTCTTTTCTGAACAACTAGATATTCCTGATATTCAGTTCGTGCCTATCTCAGCCCTTGATGGCGATAATGTGGTTAATAAGAGCGAGAATACTCCTTGGTTTGAAGGCTCTACGTTAATGAAAACCTTGGAAAATATTGAAATTGGTAATGACGCCAATATCGATGATTTCCGTTTCCCCGTGCAATACGTAAACCGCCCTAATCTTAACTTCCGTGGTTTTGCTGGCACGGTTGTGTCTGGCCAAATCAAAAAAGGCGATAAGATCACCGCGCTTCCGTCGGGCAAACAATCTACCGTGCGCTCTATTGTCGGTTTTGAAGGCGAACAAGAGGTGGCTTATACGCCGCTTACCACTACCATCACCCTTGAAGATGAAATCGATATCTCTCGTGGTGACATGATTGTCAAATCTGACAACTTGCCTTTACAAAGCAGTGCTTATGAAGTCAATTTAGTGTGGATGGGCGAAACACCGTTAATGCCAAACAAACAATACGGTTTCAAATTTGCTACTAAGTTTGTACCAGGTAGCGTAACGGACATCGAACACCAGATTGATGTAAATACCATGGAGCACAAAGAGGCAGTAAGGCTTAATTTGAATGAAATTGGTGTTGGGAAAATCAAGCTTACGCAGTCAGTTGCCTGTGACCCATACACCAAAAACCGTGAAACCGGTGCGTTCATTATTATTGACCGATTAACCAATAGCACAGTCGGTGCAGGTATGGTGATTGATGCCATTCAAGACTCAGGTACGAAAACAGAATATTCTGAGTTTGAACTTGAATTTAATACCTTGGTTAGAAAGCATTTTCCACATTGGAATGCCACTGACATCACTAAGCTGTAGGCGCAACGTCGATACTATATGGACATAAACCAGCTTCTGGTATTAGCAATATTTACCGGTACATTAGCGGCGCTTATTCTCACGAATAAGCGCCCTTCTTCAATTTTTGCGGGTACATTGTTAGCACTTATATTAAGTCAGCAATTATCGCTTTCAAACATCATTACCAACTTCACAAACCAAGGGTTAATTACCCTTATTCTGCTGTTGATTGTAAGCACAGCAGTAGATAAAACGTCCCTCGTCAAACGGTTGGGCCGCACGCTTATCGTTGCGAGCTTCAAACGCAGTTACTGGCGCTTATTTGGGCTAACGTTTGCTTCTTCAGCATTGTTGAATAACACCGCCGTGGTAGCAAGTTTGATTGGTCCGACTAAACAAAATCAATACCATCCTGCTTCTAAGTTACTTATCCCTCTTTCATACGCAGCAATTTTAGGCGGTACAGTGACACTTATAGGTACCTCCACCAACCTCATTGTTGATAGTTTCATGCGCGAGCATGGTCACGCAGGTTTTAACTTCTGGGACTTTACGCTCTATGGCTTGGTCGCAGGCTTAAGCTGTGGCGTGTTAATGTTTTTGTTAACGCCACTGTTGCCCGTAATCGAAAACAAAAACCGCAAGTACAATAGTTATTTTATTGACGCGAAAGTAGAAGCAGATTCTGAATTAATTGGTAAAAGTGTCGAGCAAAACCACTTACGCAATTTACCTGAGCTTTTTTTAATCGAAGTGGTACGCAACGGTAAACTTATCAGTCCTGTTAACCCTGAGCTAGTCATACAACAAAACGACAAACTGATTTTTTCAGGGGATATCCATAAAGTCGATAATTTAAGTCACATCAAGGGATTAACCCTTTTTGCAGAATCAAATGGTTTGCTACGTGAAAACCTTACCGAAGTGATTATTTCTAATCGGGCACAAATCATTGGTAAAACGCTGAAAAGTGTTGGTTTTAGGGCATTATTTGATGCAGCTGTTGTGGCTATCCGTCGAGACGGTGAAACCCTATCAGGAAAGTTAGGGGAAATTAAACTCCAAGCAGGTGATTTTTTGCTTTTGGCTACAGGCCCTGACTTCGTCAAGCGCCAAAACTTAACCAAAAACTTTTTTATTTTATCCGAGAAAAAAGTCGCCACAAAACTCCTCGATAAACAAGAGTGGATAACCTTAGGCGGTTTTCTAGTCACTATCGCCCTTGCTGCCGCATCCATCATTTCACTTGCCACAGGTTTAGTGTTTTTCCTAGCGATATTGGTAGCCACTGGCGTTACATCCACCAACGAAGTTAAACGTCACCTACCGTTAGAGCTCATTATCGTGATTGTCGGCGCCCTTAGCCTGGCTAACGCGTTAGAAAGTGCAGGAGTGATAACCACTCTCACTCACTATTTAGAGCCCTTCATGACAAGCTCCAGTCCATTTGTGGCATTGGTAATGGTGTATTTAGCAACCTTGTTGTTAACAGAGATAGTTACCAATAACGCTGCTGCAGCACTGATGTTCCCCTTTGCTTATGGGTTGGTAGAGAGTTTAGGCGTACCTTTAATGCCGTTTGCCTTAGCGGTCGCTTTTGCCGCCAGCGCTAGCTTTATATCGCCCTATGGGTATCAAACCAATTTACTGGTTTTTAGTGCCAGTAATTATAAGATGAAACACTTTGTGAAATTTGGTTTGCCTATTTCAGTTTGTTACTCGAGCATCGTGCTCATCCTACTGAAGTACACATATGACTTTTAAGTCAGCGAACATTTTCAGCAATCCAACGGGTTAACCGTTTTAAAACGCAAATAATCCACTTCCAAAGACAAAAAAGACGAGAGTGTCACCACTCTCGTCTTTTTCTTATATTGTGTTTGTGTCTTATAGCAATTCCATTAAATAATTAGCCCCTCAGCGGAAATTTATTGGAGTTGGAATGATTGACATAAGTCCGCAGTAAATGTCAGCTTACGCCTTAGGTTTGCGTCCTCGGCTCAGCGTGGCCGGTGCGGTGTTGTTTGTCGCTTGACGTCTACTTCCGTGTTTTTCCTCCCCCCCCCCCCTTGGGACTTGATCCCTCGATAACTACTGCGCTTGGAAGAGCGGGTTGGCTCGGTCTTTGGGGCATTTTTATCGGTAACGTTAGCTGCTATTTTCTGATCGGTTTTCAGTGCTGTTTTGGTTGAGCCCTCAACAGCGTCACTAATTTCACGCATTTCATCAGGGGTTAACTTTCGCCACTGCCCTACCTTTAGCCCCGCTAAACGAATTGACATAATACGGCTGCGTTTTAACCTGGTTACGCCGTAACCTAAGTATTCGCACATACGGCGAATTTGCCTATTTAACCCTTGGGTTAAAATAATACGAAATACGAATTTACTCTGCATTGTTACCGTACAGGGCTTAGTCACCGTGTCGAGTATAGGTACTCCGGCTCCCATGGCGTGAATAAAACGCTCTGTCAACGGTCGGTCCACCGTCACTATGTACTCTTTGTCATGGGCATTTTCAGCGCGCAAAATTTTGTTAACTATGTCACCGTCACTAGTCAAAAAAATTAAACCTTCCGAAGGTTTGTCTAATCGGCCAATGGGAAAAATGCGCTCGGGATGACCGATGGCATCGATAATATTCCCTTTGACGTGGCGCTCAGTCGTGCACGTAATCCCGACAGGTTTATGGTATGCCAAATACACTCTGTCAGACTTATTCTCGGCACTCGCTTTAATCAAGTTTCCGTCAACGCGCACTTCATCCCCAGGCAACACTTTAGTGCCTAATTCAGGAATAACGCCATTGATCGTCACGCGTTGGCTGTCTATCAACTTATCTGCTTCGCGACGAGAGCAGAAACCTGAGTCACTAATAAATTTGTTTAAGCGAATGCTAGAAACAGTTGTGCTTGATGTGTTCGATGTATTCAATGTAACCCACTATGTCATCTTTAGTTAGCGCCCAGGCATTCCTAGGCGAAACAGATGTAAACGGTTGATAACGCTTGACTAAGCAAAGCATCGTTGAGCACGGGATAACAACACCTGCTCTTGTTTTGCGACAGGACCATGTTGTATCCATAACTTCAGTAATGACGATTTGTCATATTCAAGGCCTTGCTGCAGTTTATCGGCCATCAATTGCAGCTGTATTTCCTTACGCAACGCTTCGTCAGCTTGCGGCGAAGGGACATCGCATACTATTTCTAGCATCAAGGTTAGATTAAGACGAGGTACGTCACTTTGCCCAAGAGCTTTAAACGACTGCTGCCATTGGTTAGGCAATGAATTTATATCGTCAGGCAAAGCAGGCGTTTCCCAGCGCTTTAGTATATCAAATAGTGCGCTCACACTGTGGGCTCTAGATTGGCGTTGCAACCCCTCCAATTTGGTTTGTCGTTCATCAATAAGCCCGGATAAGCGACGAAATAAACCAGAGCCTGACGCTTTAGGCATCGCTACCAATTGCGCTTCTAGCTCAGTTTGCAAAATGTGAGTGCCGTCCAATTCATCAAACGTTTGCGCTTCATTAATCGCCTGTTGCAATTTTTGCAATATGTCAGCTGAGGCGGCTACTTGCACGTTAATTTCCTGCTTCTGTAGCTGATTGTGCGCTTTGCGCTTAGCAAAAATCACATCATTGGCTTTTCGAAATTGATCCCACAAGGCATTTTCAACTTTACGTTGGGTCTGGCCTACGTGTTTCCACCTTTCTTGTAATGCTTTGGCTTGCTCAATAGCGACATTAACATCTTCGACCGCTGACAATGCTTGTGCTTGCAGGATAAGCGCTTGCTTCATCTCAGTATTCTCATCGAAATACACTTCGACTTGTTTCTTCAACGGCGCCAAGGCTTCACGATAAGCATTGTTCACTTGTGTTTTAACAGTGAAATCAACATCACCGACGTTTTGCCACTTCTGCTGCACCTGTTGAATCGCTTTTGCTAACGCATCAGCGGATAAACCATGCTCAGCTAATGTGCCAATCTCGTTGATCAGAGCCTGTTTTTGCGCAAGGTTATTTTCGCGCTGCAACTGTTGCTTTTCAAAGTGTTCGCGACAAGGCGCAAAAGAAAGTTCAATTAACGCGTCAAACTGCTTATTGAGCACATCATCGTCAGGTGTATTCAACACACCCAAACTATTCCAACGTCGACGCAGCTCTTTCACCTGCTCTGCCCGCAATGATACTGGCAATTTAGCATCAACTAACGCTTTTGCTTCTTCAAGCAAAGCGGGCTTTCGCGGCAAGGCGATGTAGGCCTGCAACGACTTTAATTCCTCTATTTTAGCGCTGACCTGTTCGAGTGTGCGCTCATTGCGAGCTTTTTCTTGTTCAGGTAACGCTTCAAACCATTTAGTGACCTTGGTAAAGAGAGCCATGGCCGCCTTGTATTTTCCCTGTTCGATAAGCACATCAATGGCCTTAGCTTTACTGCGGATACGGTTCACATCTTGAGTAATGCTTGCTGAAAGGGTTTTGATTGCACTGCGCCACGTACTCTGTAATTGCGTAAACCTTTGATCAAGCGCTCCAGGCCAACTGTCTTGATATGCTTCACGTAGCGCAAACCACTGCTGCGTCGTGCTCTGCAATATCGATTTAGCACTTTGCACATCATCCCCTTGAGAAGGGATGGCCAACTGGGCAAAATCCGTCAATAACGAATCCGCTTGTTTTAGGGCATCTTGAAATGCAGGTAAATGATTGAACGTGTGCTGGCGTTTTTGTAAGGCATCAAGTAAAGCCTGTAGCGCTTTCGTTTGCACGGGCATGCCCACTGAATTGGCATCCAATAACAAAGCGTCAATACGAGACATACGATTCTGAATTTCTGTTTGTGCTTGCTCCGTTTGTGCCAACGTAACACTTGATACATCGCTTGATAAAATATCTGACAACCACACTAGCATCGCTTGCGTATCTGCCGTGGCATGCTGCACGGCATCTATTACATCTCGTTTGCGCTGCTGCGCCTGATAAACAGGTGCTAATTCTGCATCTAGAATGTCTAACTTACTGTTTAAATCAGTATATTTAGCCGTAAATTCTTGGCGTTTCTCTTGTGATAAGCAATCGAATTGTGCTGAAAAAATTACGTATTCGTCATTTAGTTTGGTTCGAGTATCCACCAACTTTCGGTAATCACGCTGCTCTTTTAACGCTAACAAGCGAGACAAAACGAGACGCGTCCCCTTTTCAACTTCAATCGGTTGGGCTTTGGCAAATGCTAACTGATTTAACTTATCTTGCGCCTGAGACTTAATGCTTTCACTAGAAGCTTTTTTGATTATTTTTTGTAAGCTTGCAGGACTGTCTGCATACGCAAGAAGCGCACTTTGAAGAACGTCATCATCGCTGGATAACAGAATAGGTAACGCCAGTTGCGGTTTATTCAGTACGGACAAAATATGCAGTACCAATTTAGGCTCTTGCTGCACCCAAGGCTGCTTAATCAAGCGCTCGAGCAATTTACTGTTTCTACACTCATAGGCAAATTCGCGTTTCTGAGCTTTACTCAATAGGCTCTCATCGTCGTCAAATAGTGTATTATCAACGACTTGTTGAGCGCGTTTGAGCACACGTTCGTTTTTGGCTATCTCTGCCATCTTGTACCACAACACGAAGCTATTTAACTTTGTCAGCGCGGCTAAACTCACATTCACATCTTCATCATTGAACGCCAATTCATGCAGAATTGACTTTTGTTCTGGCAAGTCTGGAGACAACGAGTCAATAGCGACTACTCTCACCGCAGGTTTTGGATCTTGATGCTTAGGACGAAACAGTTTTTTAAATATCATTTTCGGTGAACCGCGCTATGGTGTTTTTATCATTTAGCTCTTGCTTAAATTGCTGACGGCTTTTTTGCACTATTTCGCCGTTAGCCCCAACAGTCATATGTTGATCTGACTTAAGGATTTTCGCTTGATACAACATAACAGCTTGCATAGTCGTTTCTCGTTGCCCTTCTGTTAACGGGTTGCCATCAAGCCACTTACCGGTTTCCACCGCTTGCAACAATTTTTGATAAACCTCTGGGGTCATCGATTTGAGTAACATTTCTGGGTTCATTAATTAGACTTCTTAACAAAAACGAGACGCACACGATTGATGATGTACCAAACAAAACCGATAATCGCGACACCCACAGCAATATTATATTGCACTTCACCTGGAGCAGCTCCACCCCAATACATAAATCCAAACCCAGAGACAAACATCAGCATGGCTATCATTGACTGGGTTTGGATTTTTTGTGATTTCAGGTACTTTTGTAAATTGCGTTTGCGGGCAATATCTTCATCGCTCGCATGCCCCATGGCGAAACCGCAGTGATTGCATTCTTCGGTTTTGTCAGAGATTTTCTTATTGCACGATGGGCAATCAATTAACGCCATTTTTTACTCCACTACTAATACGGTTAACAATTTCACCTTGACACTAGATCACGAAAGCGCGGACAGTGCCGCGCTTAATTTATGGATACCGTGACTAGGACTTGTGTTCTTTATTAAAATCATCCCAATATTCATTGACTGATTCTTTCATTTCTTTGCGCAGCAAAAATATGCCTAATAAGTTAGGCAATGTCATCACCACAATAGCCACTGCCGACAACGTCCACACTAGAGTGGTATCTGATACTGCGGCCCAAACGAACGCAAACACGTACACTACGCGATAAGGCATGACTGAGCGCGGCCCTAACAAATAAGTCATTGCCCTGTCGCCGTAATATGACCAAGCTATTGCGGTTGAAAACGCGAACAGCAATAAACCAATGGAAACGATGTATTTGCCTGACTCACCAAAAAAGCCTTTGGTAAACGCCAGCGCCGTTAAACTTGCCGAGTGAATTAAAGACTTACCTGAGACCACGATATTGTCTTTAATTAGGTTACCGTCAACCACTTTGAGTTTTCCGGTAAACAAATCTTCATCTTCACCAAAGGTAAATTTCACGTTTTCTGCGACAGAGCGCGCGTTGAGCAAGGTATAACCTGTGCTAATTGATTTACCGTTTACTATCTGTATGTCGCCGTTATAAGGCGCCACAGTTGAGGTATCAAGATCATTGATGTAAGCGTAAAGCGCTTGTCTGTCGTTATCGTCGGTATCCGAATAAGCGCCCGCAACAATCATCATGTCACTGCGGTCAAACACGTTTTGGTGTTTTTCTTTCCACACCCCTGAAGACAGAATAACCAAACCGGTGATCGTACAAATAATAATGGTGTCGATGAATGGCTCTAAAATAGACACCATGCCTTCTGATACTGGCTCATCTGTTTTAGCCGCGGCATGGGCAATGGGTGCTGAACCTTGACCCGCCTCGTTTGAGAACAAACCACGGTTAACGCCTCGGTTAAATGCATAAGCAATCGTTGCGCCTAAAAAGCCGCCCGTTGCCGCTGAACCAGTAAACACATCGCCAATGACCGAGGCAAACGCAGGGCCGATATTTTCTAGATTGGCAAAAATGACAGCTAAGGCGCCCACTAGGTATATTAATGCCATAAGGGGCACAATTTTAGAGGTCACCGCTGCAATGCGCGTAATGCCACCTAAAATAACCAAGCCAAGCAAAATGCCTAGTATACTTCCTACCACTAAAGGGTCGAAGCCAAAGGTCGACTCTATACTGGCCGCTATGTTGTTACTTTGAGGAAGGTTACCTGTGCCGAACGAGCTGATAACGGTTGCAATTGCGAAGGCAACAGCCAACCATTTCATATTAAGACGTCTGTCCATGTAATACATGGGGCCACCCGCCATGGTTCCATCGGCAGTTTTGACCCTATATTTATGGGATAACGTCACCTCGACAAACTTGGTGGTCATACCGAAAAACGCGGTCGCCCACATCCAAAAGAGCGCAGCTGGTCCACCCAAGAAAATAGCAAATGCCACACCGCCAATGTTACCCGTGCCTACGGTTCCCGATAATGCCGTCGTTAATGCACGAAAGTGAGTGGTGTCACCCTCAGAGCCCTTTTTATCGTATTTCCCTGTTACGACCAGCCAAGCGTGCTTGAAAAAGCGCACTTGCGGAAACTTTAAATAAATCGTAAAAAATAAACCTGTTCCAAGTAACACATAAGGAAACCACCAAGCGCCCCCAAGCATTCCATCTAGCATCTTCAATAAGTCATGAAAGCCTTCCACACTGTTCCCCTTACTTTATTTTGTTTTTAATCGTTATTATTTTATTTTGTAATGTTAAGCCTAATGGTAAAACGTGTAGATGAACTGCTAGCGCAATTCATCTACCACAGCGCGTATGGCAACAAGCACATCTTGGCCCAGTTGCTTACAACGAATTGGGGACCAGCCATAGGCTGTATCCGGTATTTCTATGTTGTCTTTGAAAGGCATTTCTAAGGTATACGCCAAGCAAGAAAACGCATGAGCGATTGCATTGGTTGCAACGGTCATATTCGCTTTACCTGGCTCATCTTTGTCGTAGCCGAACACATCTTGAAATTCAGGCGTTGCCGTGAGTAGTGCATTTTTAAATGACGATTCTAACTGAGCAATCCGTCCATCGTAGTTAGGATTCCCTTCACTACCTGCTACAAAGTTATAAGGCAGAGCCTCATCACCGTGCATATCTAAAAACAAATCAACGCTAGTTTGCTGCATTTTTTCAGTCACTAAAAAGACTTCTGGGCTATTCTCCATGCTAGGCGTGGCCCATTCACGATTTAAATTTACCCCTTTTGCATTGGTACGTAAATGCCCACGAGCTGCGCCATCAGGATTCATATTTGGTACAACATAAAAAACAGCTTTATCTAACAACAAGCGAGCAAGGCCATCGTCTTCGTCCAATAAGCGCTCCAGCAGTCCTTCTACTAGCCACTGCGCCATCGTTTCGCCAGGGTGCTGACGAGCTGTGATCCAAATTGCTTTCTTACCTTCACCCGGCTCACCTATGGTTAACATAGACATGTCTCGTCCATCTAGGGTATTACCAAGAAATGTCTCTTCACATAAAGCGTTGGTTTGCGCCCAAGCTAATAAATCTAGATGGCGCTCATAACCATAAGGCGCGAAATACGCAAAGTACATTTGGCCTTGTTCGGGTGTATGTTCGATAACGAGGTTGTCACCGTCAAACTCAGTTTCAACTCGAAACCACTCTTGTCTGTCGTAAGACGCTACGGCTTGGTAGTTCTTCCAGCCTTCAGGATAAGCTGAATGTTCAAGATCGGTAATGGTGAGACGATGGGATATCCAAGGGCGGGTATCTAATTTGAAATGAAACCACTGATAAAAGTCAGACTGATTGTCTTTGTTGATAGCGAGTTTAATGTCGCTTTCGTTCTGTGCTGATATAACGCGAATATTACCACTGTCAAAATTGCTACTAATTCTCACATTTACTGTCCATCTAATTTAACCGCGGTCAATTTAGCATATTGTCAGACTAAAAAGCCAAGGATGCACTGCTTTTTGTATAGGAGATTTGCAACATTTTACACAGCCGCATACTCCCCTTCATTACTGTGTGAAAAGGCAGTTTGAGTTATCAGGAAAATTTGTGCATTTAAGCAACAACATTCAGCCAACAAAAAAGGCGCGCTACCTAAACAAGAAAGTAACACGCCCACTCAGAAACTCGATGTGTATTAGCTCAATAATCACTTTGCATTGAACTTTACATTCGGCATTAAACAGCCAATTTTGCCTTCGGCAAACTTGGGTAATGCAAACCTGCCATATCCTGAACAACGCGCAGAACTTGGCAGCTGTAACCAAATTCGTTGTCGTACCATACGTATAAGGTGGCTCTATTAGCCGCCACGATCGTTGCTTGAGAATCAACCACAGACGCAGCACGAGAGCCGACCAAATCAGTCGACACTATCTCTTTCGAGCTGGTGTAATCCACTTGGTTTTGTAACGGTGAAAATAACGAAACATCGCGCAAAAATTCATTTATTTGCGCTTTGTCGGTTTCCTTCGATAAGTGTAAATTCAAAATAGCTAAGGATACATTTGGAGTCGGTACGCGTATTGAGCTGCCTGTGAGCTTACCTTCAAGCTGCGGATAGGCTTTGGCAACGGCACTTGCAGCACCCGTTTCTGTGATCACCATATTCAGCGCTGCACTGCGTCCACGGCGATCCGCTTTGTGGAAATTATCAATCAGGTTTTGGTCATTAGTGAATGAATGCACTGTTTCAACATGACCACCGTTAATACCATATTCTTCATCTAACGCTTTTAAAACAGGCGTGATGGCGTTGGTAGTACAACTAGCGGCTGACAAAATCGTATCTTGGGATTGAATATCGTTTTGATTTACGCCATAAACGATATTTTTAATAGCGCCTTTACCCGGTGCTGTTAACAGCACTTTTTTCACACCTTTTGAGGTTAAATGCTGGCCAAGACCTGCTTCGTCACGCCACATACCGGTGTTGTCCACCACGATAGCGTTTTCAATACCGTACTGGCTGTAATCGACTTCACTTGGCGAGTTGGCATAGATGACTTGAATGTATGAGCCATTGGCTTTAATCGCATTACGCTCGGTATCCACAGTGATACTGCCATTAAACGGTCCATGCACTGAGTCTCTGCGTAACAAGCTTGCCCGTTTCTCTAGGTCGCCTTCTTTACCGCCTCGCACCACAATTGCTCTTAAACGCAGCTTGTTAGTTTTGCCCTGGCGCTCTATGAGCAAGCGCGCTAACAAACGACCTATACGACCAAAGCCATATAACACCACATCTTGTGCAGAGTGACTGTCGTCCACATCTAGGATGTCGGCCAGTTCTTCGCGCAAATATTGTTCAATGCTCTTACCCTTGTGTTCATCCTTAAAATGAAACGCGTAGGCGAGTTTTCCAAGATCAATCTGTGCTGGCGCGAGAGGTAATTTGCTTAACTCCTCCAGTAAGGGCCAGCTTTCTCGTAGGCGCAGTTTAGTGCCTTCTTTTAGGCGAACCGTGCGATGCGCCTTAATAATATCAATGGTAGATGCGCCTAACATAGGGCGACCATATATTGATATTTCAATGGCTTTATTGCGATACAAATTTCCCAATAACGGCAACATACGCTCTGCGTACTCTTGACGTTCTTGCCAACTGCTCATTAATGCTTGTTCAGATTGTTGATTCATGATCTTTAAAAACTCTCAAAAAACGTAAGTTGGCTCATAAAAAGCGACGAGATTGCTTGGATAAAGCAAAATGGGCCGTTATTCTAATCAAAGGGACTGTTTGCGCCAAATTGTTGAAAATTTACTTAATTCAGTAATTTGTCGTATAAAATGGCAATATATTGGTAATTTAACTACAAGGGAATTTATGCGGATCACTGGCATCCTACTTTCTATTTTCGCCCTCTCGGGATGCGACATGCTGTTCCCTATGACAGCCACAAAAATTTGTGAAGAGCACTCTGAATTCTGTGATGACCTTAATCCTGATGGGTGGTGCTTAGCGGAGAAGAGCCGAATCATTAAGCATAGGTACGCTTACCAGCAGTCACCTAGCGAACTGCTTGACTATTACTTGCTTGAAGACTTTGAAAAGTACAAAGTGTGTATCAATAAAGCTGCACAAATTGAACATATCGTTCAGGTAGAAAAGCAAACTAAGCGCAGGCAAGCCGCAGTCAATGCGGAGCGTGAGTTGAATCGGTTAGTACGCAAGACGCGTAATTCAAAAGAGCCACATTTATTGCTTTATCACTGGTCGCGCTTTGGTAAACAAGACGCGTTAACCCACTTCTTAGCACTTGAAAAACAAGGCAAATTAAATACCGCGAGTCTGCAATTAGGCTTAGCCTCTTATTATGTGAAATTTGATTTAGAGAAGGCCAAAGGCGCTTTATATAAGGCATTAGCGCTTTATACGGAAGAGCAAGATATTGATACCAATATCTTCGTGAGCCTGAGTACCATTAACCTAAAACAAGAAAATTACCCTGAGGCCTACGTATGGGCGTACTTAGCTCATGAGTTCAAAGTGGAAAATATCAGCTTGACTGACATTAGAAATGCCCTGCCGGCCTCAAGCGACATAACGTCGCTCGAAGACAAAGCAGAGCAATATAAAGAAGAAATTGACGACCGTGTATTTTCACTTTGAACATATCAAAGAGCCAATGTGTACAAAAAACAACCAACATCTGAAAAAAACTTTCACTAAAAAAATTTATTTTTTTTCAGTTTTATCAAATTAGAGGATGTTTTATGCAACAGAACGAGCAAAAGTCGTTATTTTTACGTTTTATTGAAGGCCAAAGACACAGAGTTGACACAAAACCGTTGTCCCGTTGGGGCGGGTCCATCGCTAAAGACATGACCTAAGTGCGCATCACAGTTTTTACACACGATCTCGATACGCTGCATGCCATGGCTGTTGTCTTGTTGAAACTCGACGTTTCCATCAGCACTTTGCGCCGAAAACGACGGCCAACCACAGCCCGCATCAAATTTGTCTTGGGCGTCAAACAACTTCTCACCGCAGCAACGACATACATAATCTCCGAGCGCGTTGTTATCTAACAGCTCTCCAGTGAAAGGGCGTTCAGTGCCTTTTTGGCGCGTCACCCTAAATTCTTCATCACTGAGTTTTTCACGCCATTCTTGCTCAGATAATTTCATCGTTTTACCTCAATTCTCTGTTTATACGTTAGGCATTATAATGGGGATGACATCGTGGTTTTCATCGTTTACCAACTAAAACCTGCCGCTTTCAATGCCTAACGCTCAGCTTTGTGCCATCTGTTATGCTAGATCGCGTTGAACAAACAAATGCTATTACTGGCTTGTTTGTAGCAATTTTGAACCACAACTTCAGGTTGTTCACTAAACTGGGCATAACGCGTATCAAGTACCAACTTCCAACGTTGATTAGCCTCGTAAGTTGGGCAGTTGAACTTAACATCATGGTCACTGGCGTTGAACACGATTAACCAGTGTTCTGTCGTTTCACCGGTTGCATATTCTTCCCCGCGCAGTTCTACAGCAAAACATTGATTATCAGGGTCGTGCCAATCATCTTCTAATTTACGAGCTCCGTCTGGGCGATACCAATAAATTTTTGCCACATTGTGGGATAAGTCAAAATTGTCGTCTTGAAGCTGCAAATGGTGCAACAGCACGCTTTGCTTGCGAATATCAATTACGTGCTGGCAAAAGGATAAAAACTTTTGCTGGGTAGCGTCTAAGTTCCAATCAAGCCAACTAATAGGGTTATCTTGGCAATAGGCATTATTGTTACCTTGTTGAGTACGACTTAGTTCATCCCCACCCAATACATGAGGTATACCTTGGGATAATAACAAGGTGGTGAACAAATTACGTTTCTGCCGTTCGCGGATAGCAATGATTTTCGGATCTGTCGTTGGACCTTCTACGCCGTAATTGGCGGACAAATTATGTCCGTGTCCATCACGGTTTTGCTCACCATTTGCTTCATTATGGCGTTCTTGATAACTCACCATATCATGCAAGGTAAAACCATCGTGGTAGCTCACGTTGTTTACAGAGGTTAAAATAGAGCGGCTTTCTTTGGGAAATACATCTCTTGAGCCTAGCAAACGGGTGGCAAAATCACTGGTGGTGCCTTTATCTCCTCGCCAAAATGCGCGCACGGTATCTCTATATTTGTCATTGCATTCAAGCCAGTTAGACGGGAACTGCCCCAAACGATATCCACCATGCCCTATATCCCAAGGCTCAGCAATTAACTTGCAGCCAATTAACACAGGATCTTGACGTATCGTTCTAAAGAAACCTGATAAGGCTGAAAACTCATAAGGATCGCGACCTAAGCTGGCAGCCAAATCAAAGCGGAATCCATCCACTCCCATTTCCTGTACCCAGTAGCGTAATGCATCCATGACCATTTTGAGGACATACGGAAAAGCCGTGTTGACACTGTTACCACAGCCAGAATTATTTACGAACTTGGTATAATCAATAGCCCCGTATTCATTGCGTTCAAATAAATAGAAAGACGAGTTATCAAACCCTTTAAAAGACAAGACCGGGCCGTCTAAACCGCCTTCTGCCGTATGATTGAACACCACATCTAATATGATTTCGATGCCCGCCTCATGATAACTATCCACCATGGTTTTAAATTCACCAATAGCGTCATTTACAGCATATCTTGGTTCCGGACTGAAATAGTTTATCGGGTTGTAGCCCCAATAATTGGTTAGGCCTTTATTCGTAATGTAAGGCTCAGGCATGAAGGCCGCCACTGGCATTAATTGAACGGCACTGATCCCCAAGTCTTGTAAATGCTTAATCACGCTAGGCTGGCACATGCCTAAATACGTCCCTTTTAGCTCGGATGGAATATTCGGGTGCTGCGCCGTCATACCTTTTACATGAGCCTCGTAAAGCACAGTGTGATCCAAAGGCGTATTGGGCTTTGCTGGACGGTCTTGCCATGCTGAATTTGCAACGACCACGCTCTTGGCAACCATCTTCTGACTGTCGCCAGAGTATAGCTTCGCATCCCAAACCATCGGCCGACTCAACTTTTTAGCGTAGGGATCGATTAACAGTTTTTCCGGCATAAAGCGAAAACCAGTGGCTTCTTTGTTGCCCCCAGATGTTCTGTAGCCGTACAACTGCCCCGCTTGGATACCTTCAATATAGCAGTGCCAGACTTTGCCCGTTTTAGCGGGCACGTCAATAACCGCAATTTCTGCCTCATCTTCGCTGCTATACAAACACAGCTGAACCAGATCAGCGTTCGGACAATGCACGGCAAAATTGCAACCATTTTCGTCGAGCACGGCACCTAAATAGGTAGCGCTTCCTGGCTGCACGTTTAAATCTGACACTGTCATTACTTACTGTCCCTTATACAAAATAAACACGGTTGCCAAAGGGGGTAACGAAACACTAATAGAATAGGCTTGGTTGTTCCACGGCGTTTTATCCGCTTTGATGGTTTTATTCTGGCTGTGCCCACTGCCCCAATATTGTTTATCATCGGTGTTGAGCAAAATGCTGTATTCCCCTGGGGCCTTAACGCCTAAGCGAAAATTGGTGCGCGGCACGGGAGTAAAATTACTCAAAGCATAAACTTGCTGCTTACCCCCTTTTGATTGTCGCAACATGGCTAAGGTGCTTTGCTCAGCATTTTCATGCTCAATCCACTCAAAACCCGCGGGATCATGGTCTAATTCATGTAATGCAGGGTATTCAGCGTAAAGTGTATTCAAATCTCGATACAGCGCTTGTATGCCACTGTGTTTGTCATAATCAAGAAGATGCCAGTTAATAGAACTGTCGTGGTTCCACTCTGCCGATTGCCCTATCTCATTACCCATAAAATTAAGTTTCTTGCCTGGGTGCGCATACATGAAGGCGGCGTAGCAACGTAGATTCGCCGCTTGCTGCCATTCATCCCCTGGCATTTTTCGCAATAGCGAGCCTTTACCATGCACTACTTCGTCATGAGATATGGGCAATACAAAACTCTCGTCATATGCATACACCATGGAAAAAGTCATTTCCCCGTGATGGTATCTACGATAAGACGGATCTTTAGATATATAATGCAACGAATCATGCATCCAGCCCATATTCCACTTAAAGCCAAATCCTAATCCGCCTTCAAATACCGGCCGAGATACCTTGGCGAATGAAGTAGACTCCTCCGCAATGGTCATCGCATTCGGGTAATGGGAATACACTTCTTTATTCATCCATTGCAATAGGCTAATGGCTTCGTAATTGTGGTTACCGCCATCCACATTAGGCACCCATTCGTCTGCTTCTCTGGAATAATCTAAATAAAGCATAGATGCCACTGCATCAACACGAAGGCCATCAACATGATATTTATCTAGCCAGAATAAAGCGTTAGCCACTAAAAATTGACGCACTGTGTCTTTGCCAAAATCATAGATACAAGAGTTCCAATCTGGGTGCCAACCCTTACGTGGATCTTCATATTCGTACACATGAGTGCCATCAAAGCGCGCCAAACCATGGCCATCTTCAGGGAAGTGGGCAGGTACCCAATCGATGATGACGCCAATGCCATTTTGGTGACATTGATCAACAAAATACTTAAAGTCATCTGGCCCACCAAAGCGACTAGTAGGTGCAAACAAGCCTACAGGCTGATATCCCCAAGAACCATCAAATGGAAACTCCGAAATAGGCAATAACTCTAAATGGGTGTACCCCATGTCTTTTACATAAGGAATAAGCTCATCGACCAATTCGTGGTAACTAAGATATGTTTTGCCAGATTGGCTATCTGGGCGCTTCCAAGAGCCTAAGTGCACCTCATAGATACTCATGGCTTGAGTGTATTTATCCCCTTTGACTTGTTGTTGCCATTTCGTGTCTTGCCACTGGTATTGCTCGTGATCAAATACCACCGAGGCATGGGACGGGTATTGTTCAGCATAAAAGCCAACTGGGTCAGCCTTGTGCGGCAGCTCATTACCGTGGGCATCTTTGATTTGATACTTATATTTATCACCGGCTTTAACACCCGGCACAACTAATACCCAGTACCCAAAATCGGTTTTTTGCATAGGCAAACATGAGCCGTCCCAATAATTGAAATCCCCAATAACAGATACTGCACTGGCATTGGGCGCAAACACGGCAAATCGGGTCGCGGGGATAGGAGTTTTCAAACCGACGTCTAAATCAATTAATTGCGCACCTAATTGCTGATATATGTTTTTTGGCAAATGATCAACGAAATGCACCGCGTGAAAGGCTTGCTCTTGAAACTGATAAGGGTCGATGATGCGATAGCTGCCTTGCGCGTTTTTAACTTCAAATGCATACACTGCAGGGGGATTACCTTTAGTAAACTCAGCCGTAAACAGATCACTCTGGGCTTGCCTCTTGAGGCTGCCTATCGCTTTTTCCGTCACTAAATCAATCACCTTAATACCAGTGGCGTTTGGTACCCAGGCTGTGATAGTAAAAGCGTTGTCGGTTTTGAGAAGACCTAGATGAGAAAAAGGAAAGGTACATTGAGCGTGTTGTAGCTGTTTTTCTAATTGCATTGTGCCGCCTTGCAGTGTTGGCGGCCTGACATACAGGCCGCCTGAGTTATTTATTGCTTTGCTTGACGTCTTACCTCTGTCAAGCGATGAGCTAACGCTTGTAGCTCAGGGTTGCTAAAAATCTGTTGTAAACTTTGAGTCAGTTTACGTTGCCAATTCGGGTATTCATTAAATGTACCCGGAATATTAACGGGTTTATCCATTTCTAACCAATCTTCTAGCTGCAAACTGAGCAGAGAGCTCGAACCGCCAGCCATGTGCGTTTGCATACCAAAATTAAGTCCCTTGGTCATACCTACTTGATTCACATCTCCACTGATTTCATCAGAAATAGAATGATGACCATGCAAGGTATCTAAAATAGACTGTTTGTTATCATGTCTGCTCTCGTACAAGCTTGCAAGGATCTCTTGTGTTGGATACAAGCCTAGTTCCTTGCCTAACGCCAAATCGTCGCAATGCCAAAAGCCATTTAAGGTTGGCATATCGTGCGTGGTTAACGTCGACATTGATTGCACTGGATAATGACTAGGCGAATAAAACCCGCCATCTTTGGCTTGTTCGAAAAAGAACACGCGATAAGAATAAACGCCATTATCCGCCAGCTTTTCACGGATTTCCTCCGGCACTGTGCCTAAATCTTCTCCTATCACCATAGATTGATTGCGATGGCTCTCTAGTGCCAAGATCGCAAGTAAGTCATCCACAGGATAATAAACATAGCCTCCTTGCTTAGCGCTGTCCCCTTTAGGCACCCACCACAACCGCAAAAGTGCCATCACGTGATCGATACGCAAAGCGCCGGTAGCATGCATATTTGCACTGAACAAATCGATGATCGGTTGATACGCTTGTTCGTATAATTTGTGTGGATCCATAGGTGGCAATCCCCATGTCTGTCCAAGCGGTCCTAAAATATCTGGTGGCGCTCCCACACTTGCCTCAGTGCAGTACAACGCTTTGTTTCCCCAAATCTCTGCGCTGCCTTCACTGACACCTACAGCCAAATCACGATATAAACCAATCTGCATGTTGTGGTCTTGGGCGACTTTATTGGCTTTTTCAAATTGCTGGGCAGCCTGCCATTGTAACCACAAGAAAAATTGCACACGTTTAGCGTTCGCTTTGGCAAATTTAGCCACTGCTGGGGCGTTAAAATCAGCGTACTCTGGAGGGAAGACAGGCCATCCCCATGAAGCTTTGCCTTTTAAGGCTAAGTCCTCTTGCAATGCATCATATACAGCGATGGTTTGTAGGCTTTCACCCCCTTGCTCGACAAATGCTTTAAATGCGCGGTTTTGAGTCGTGTTCTTAGTAAAATATTGCTGGCGTTGCCAGTCAAACACCGTGCTTAATGCTCTAAGTTTTAATTTGGTCACGACGGGATAATCAACTAACTCACTGCCACGTGCTTGCTGTATAGCCCCTTGGAACTCAGCAGCATTCACAATAGCCTTGGTGCTGTCTTGCTCATACCCGTCAACGGCAGCAACATCAATGTAAATAAAATTTAACCAACGACGAGACGAAGGCCCATAAGGGCTGCATGCGCTAGGGTTGGCAGGATACAATGAATGAATGGGGTTTAAGCCGATAAAATCCGCGCCGGTTTTCGCTGCCTCTGCGGTCAAATAAGCCAAGTCGCTAAAATCCCCCACTCCCCAGTTATCATCACTGCGCAGACAATACAGTTGCACACTCAAGCCCCACACTTTATTACCGTCTAATAACGTTTGTGGTTGATAGCATGCATGAGGCGCGATAATGACGCGCATCTCGCTCAGCGACTCGCCATCGACTATTAGTGATAGGTTGTGGTAACCCAAAGGCAAGTTGCACTCGATTGTAATGTAATATTCGTGAAACTCTATCTCATCAATATGATTCACGTTAACCAGTTCACCGTCGATGGGCTCGAAAGAATGGGCAATCACTTCGCTGCTTTCCAATGTTAGCTGCGCGCTATATTCATCGGTCACCAACTCGATAGGTAGGCGCACACAAAAGGAAAGCGAATCATTGCTGCGTTGCACATGAACGGGATTGAGCGGTGTTAACCAATCTTTGATCATTTCTTGCTTCACTTGCTCTTCCAGAGCAGATTGATCATCAACGTTATATCCCATAACGCCTAACAGCTTCTTCTTCACTGTTGATTCGATGGTGGCAGGTTTACCCCACGCATCGGTGTAATTTGACTCAATACCGCGATGCTCTACGAGCTGATCAATCAATGAAGCTGTCATTAATATGTAATTCCTATAAATGGGGACTATGTTCAGCCTACCATTATCAATCAAAGCCAACGTCAGGCGAAGTTGAATACGTTTGCATTAAATAAAACTGTAACAAAATAACATTTTTAAGGGATTATTTTGCCTTATTTATCCATTTAGTCCATAATTTCGTAATTATATTTCACAATTTTGAATTTACGACTCGTCAGAGTTCGAACTTACGACCCGCTTAGAGGATGTATATATGACTATTAAAATTGGTATCAACGGTTTTGGCCGTATAGGTAGATTTGTTTTTCGCGCAGCATGTGAGCGCAGCGATATCGAAGTAGTCGGTATCAACGATTTATTAGACGCAGATTACATGGCGTATATGTTGAAGTACGACTCAACTCACGGCCAGTTCAAAGGCACTGTTGAAGTACAAGACGGACAACTGGTTGTTAACGGTAAAACCATCCGCGTAACGGCTGAGCGCGACCCTGCTGCATTAGCATGGGCTGACGTTGACGCGCAAGTCGTGGTTGAAGCGACAGGCTTGTTCTTAACCGACGAAACCGCGCGTAAGCACATCACTGCTGGCGCTAAAAAAGTGGTTCTTTCGGCGCCTTCTAAAGATGATACACCTATGTTCGTTATGGGTGTTAACCACGACACATACGCTGGTCAAGAAGTGGTTTCAAACGCATCATGTACAACTAACTGTCTAGCGCCGCTGGCTAAAGTATTAAATGATAACTTCGGTATTGTTGACGGCCTGATGACAACGGTACACGCTACGACAGCGACGCAGAAGACCGTTGATGGCCCTTCTCACAAAGATTGGCGCGGTGGACGCGGTGCGTCTCAAAACATCATCCCGTCATCAACTGGCGCAGCAAAAGCCGTAGGTAAGGTTATTCCTGAGCTTAACGGTAAGTTAACGGGTATGGCGTTCCGTGTGCCGACGGCTGACGTTTCTGTGGTAGATTTAACCGTCAACCTAGCTAAACCAGCAACTTATGCGCAAATTTGCGAAGTAATGAAAGCGGCATCTGAAGGTGATCTGAAAGGCATTATGGGTTACACAGAAGACGCTGTTGTGTCTCAAGATTTCATTGGTGATACACGTACGTCAATCTTTGATGCCACCGCAGGTATCGCACTAACCGACACCTTCGTCAAACTAGTATCTTGGTACGACAACGAAATCGGTTACTCGAATAAAGTATTGGACTTGGTTGCTCATATCAGCAAATAAGCTAACTTATCTTTATTGTGAAAAGGCAGTCATCTACACTAGGTGACTGCCTTTTTTTGATCTCAAGGACTCTTCCATGCACCTTTGTAACACCGCCTCTTTGCTTCCCCAAGACGACATCGAAATGCTTATTATTGATAACGAGCATGCTCATGCGACCATTTCATTGTTTGGTGCGCATATTCTCAGTTTCACTCCCAAGCACGATAAAGTGCAACGCCTGTGGTTGAGCAAGAATGCATTGCTCGATGGCAAGCATCCTATACGTGGTGGAATCCCTATTTGTTGGCCTTGGTTTGGCGCTCATGCCACAAACGCAGAGTTAGGCTCTCATGGTTACGTGCGCAATCAGAACTGGCACATCGTTGACTGCCAGGACACTGAACAATGCACCAAGATCAGCCTTAGACCAACTACAACGACTGGCCTAGGCTTTGACGGCCAAGCACGATTAACAATGATCGTTACCGTGGGCGCTGAACTTCGTATTCAGTTGGTCACCGAAAATACCGGCAATAGCGCATTGACTTATACCGGCGCATTGCACACTTATTTTCATGTAGATGATATTAATGACTGTGAATTGACTGGGCTAACAGGTGAATATTTAGACAAACTACAAGACTTTAAACGTTTTGATACCCCTACCCCTTATCGATTTCAGCAGGAAACTGACAGAGTGCATTTAGCCACGCCTAAAACATTATCGATAAGCTCAGGAGCGCACCAGACTGGCATCGCGTCAACCGGTCACGACAGCATAGTAGTGTGGAACCCATGGGCTGAAAAGTCAGCGAGTATGCAAGACATGGAAGATGATGGCTTTCAAAAAATGCTGTGCGTTGAAACTGCTGTGACCCAAGGCCAACAAGTACTACCAGGCCAGTCTCACACGTTAGAACAAGTTATTCGCTAACCTCGATATACAGCTTTTTTTGATAATGTTTTACACCAAGCAATAAAAAAGGGAGCCGACGGCTCCCTTCTTAAATCTACACAGCGCAGTAGCTACCTTAGCGATACCTACAACGCCAAATTGCTAAACGATTACTCGTTGCCTTCAGCAGGTGCTGCTGGCTTTTCTAGCAATTCTTTGATGCTCAAACGAACACGGTTTTGACGATCAATTTCCATCACTTTAACGTTGATGATTTGACCTTCGCTAAGATGGTCAGCCACTTTATTCACACGCTCATGAGCGATTTGTGAAATGTGTACTAGACCTTCTTTACCCGGTAAGATTTCAACGAACGCACCAAAATCAACAATACGAGTCACTTTACCTTCGTAGGTTTTGCCTGCTTCAACATCAGCCGTCACTTGCTCAATTTTGCTGATAGCGATATCAGCTTTAGCACGCTCGGTAGCGAAGATTTTGATTGTGCCATCATCTTCGATTTCGATGTTAGTGTCAGATGCTTCAGTAATAGAACGGATCATTGCGCCGCCTTTACCGATAACGTCACGGATTTTATCTTGGTCGATTTTCAATGTGTAAATACGCGGAGCGAATTCAGACATTTCATCACGGTGACCAGAAATCGCTTGGTCCATCACACCTAGAATATGCAAACGCGCTTCTTTTGCTTGTTTCAAAGCAACTTGCATGATTTCTTGAGTGATACCTTCGATTTTGATATCCATTTGAAGCGCAGTGATGCCTTCAGTGGTACCGGCTACTTTAAAGTCCATGTCACCAAGGTGATCTTCGTCACCCAAGATGTCTGAAAGAACAACGAAGTTTTCATCGTTTTTCACAAGACCCATAGCAATACCAGCTACTGATGCTTTAATTGGAACACCCGCATCCATCAATGCCAAAGAGGTACCACAAACTGATGCCATAGAAGACGAACCGTTTGATTCAGTGATTTCAGACACCACACGTACTACGTACGGGAATTCTTTTTCAGACGGCATAACCGCTTGAATACCACGTTTTGCTAGACGACCGTGGCCTATTTCGCGACGCTTAGGTGAACCAACAAAACCTGTCTCGCCTACACAGTAAGGAGGGAAGTTGTAATGCAACATGAAACGGCTATCCACTTTACCGTTTAGACCGTCAATCATCTGTGCGTCACGCTCTGTCCCAAGGGTAGCGGCAACGATAGCTTGTGTTTCACCACGAGTGAACAAAGCAGAACCGTGAGTACGTGGCAAAATACCCGTTGCTACGTCAAGTGCACGGATCATTGCAGGGTCGCGACCATCGATACGTGGTTGACCAGCAAGAATACGTGAACGTACTACGTCACTTTCAAGCTCATGTAAAAGCTCAGATACTTCTTTAGCGTCTTGCTCTGCATCCGCTTCAACGATGGCAGCAACAGTTTTGTCTGTTAGTGCAACGATAGCGTCTTTACGTGCCATCTTGTCAGAGATTTGATACGCCTCTGTCATTTCAGCTTCAGCAAGTGCTTTAATTTTGTCTTTAAGTGTAACGTTAGCAGGCTCAGCAACCCAATCCCACTTAGGCGTGTTAACTTCAGCAGCAAATTCAGTCACTGCATTAACAACGGTTTGCATTTGCTCATGACCGAACATAACGGCACCTAGCATCACGTCTTCAGACAATACTTCAGCTTCTGACTCAACCATCAATACTGCGCCTTTGGTACCGGCAACCACTAAGTCTAGTTGGCTAGTTTCAAGCTCAGAAGTACGTGTATTAAGTACATATTGGCCATCAGTGTAACCAACACGCGCAGCACCAACAGGACCATTGAAAGGCATACCTGAGATAGCAAGCGCGGCAGACGTACCGATTAGCGAGATGATGTCAGTTGGAATTTCAGGGTTAGCTGAAACAACCGTCACTATGATTTGTACTTCGTTCATGAACCCGTCAGGGAATAATGGACGAATTGGACGGTCAATCAAACGAGACGTTAGTGTTTCGTATTCAGAAGGGCGACCTTCACGCTTAAAGAAGCCACCTGGGATTTTACCCGCAGCGTACGTTCTTTCTTGGTAGTTAACCGTCAACGGGAAGAAGTCTTGGCCTGGCTTGGTGTCTTTTTTACCAACAACAGAAACCAACACTGATGTGTCGTCCATGCTTGCCATAACAGCAGCGGTTGCTTGACGAGCGATTACGCCCGTTTCTAGCGTGACAGTATGCTGACCATACTGAAATGATTTAGTAATAGGAGTCATTATTTTCCTTTAAATTTTAACTAATGCTTTCTTTATCGCTTTTAAATGCGGCGCATAGTATAGCGGTAAGGTCGTATTAAAAACAGCGACTGGGCGGAAATAACCCTGAAAAATAGGCATTTAATGTAACGCGATATGCGTTCTGGTCATTAAGTGACATTCTGATGAAAGTTTTATAAACACTTTCGAAGCAATAACGTTAAGCCAAGTAGTTACCGCGATATCTTTAAAGCAAAAATAATGCAAACAATAACCAAACGTTTACTTGCCACGGAACCAGAGCCAGAATCGGCCCCCCAATTAAAAACACCATAGATCAACGGATAACCTATGGTGCATAATTCTAAAAGCACTGAAACGCTATGAAGGAATTAATCGCCTTGATAGGCCAAGCTAATAGGGTAAAACCATCTGGCATTCACAAAGTAATTCAGCCAAGTGGTAAATCTAATACCTCGAGCGCTTCGCTCATCGTAAAACGGATGCGGCACCTCGTCGGTGGCAAAATCATCTGTCATAATGGTGTGAATCGAGCCTTGACCAATATAGTACTGATAGTTGCGGGTCGTATCCGCTAACTGGTCGAAAGAAGCTGTCATCCGTGCATTCCACTCGGCAAAGTACAAGTAATCGCTTGGTTGCAATGCCCAAGAGAAAGGATTGGTATTGCCCTGATCGATTTGATCCATGACTTTGTTGAATAGCACTTGTACCCCATCAAATTCAGTCGTGTACTGAGCGAACCGATTACGCGGATAGCGATATGATAAGCGTTGAAATAAATCCACGTTTAAATCTGCCGCGGTATAGGTGCCCAGACCACTTCTAAAAATGCTAGGTAAGGTATTTTCGAAATTCCAAGGACTGCCCGAATGAAAAACATCGTTAACAAACCCTTCAGAAACGATAGATGCCGAGGCGTCAGCCAACAACGCTATTTTAACCCGCGGGAAAGCAGCCTGAAGATATGGGAAGTTTAGAGTCGCGCCATAGCCCCCAGCGCTAGAGCCCGTAACCAACATCTTGTTTATCGCTTTTCTGTACCTCTTTTTTTCCTTGAAACGGTTTTTCATCCATTCTTGAACGGCTAGAAAATTATCATAGCCTCTGTGTTTGACAGTGATAGGTGCGCCAGGAAAGCCGGTGATAGTTCCGTCAACATCGGTATAAACCACTTCACTTGAACCGGCATGTAAATCCCCGGTACAGTAAGGAATAAAAACTTTACTCCAGTCTTTAAAAGGGTTTCGTCTATTGTCATCGTCAAATACCCCACCCGCATCGACGGGAGAGTTTTCTTGCAGTACTGATGGATTATAGGTTGGGCGATTATCTGGCACGTTGTCCAGTGCCAATGATGCTACGCAGGTCGCATCATTCCAACAAGACCCGCCGCCATTAAAAAAGACCAACACGTTTTTGCTCTTGCCCTCTTTAAAATAAAATCGGAAAGAATTGTCCAGTGGAGTACCGTCAAGTGGATTTGGTACTGTATCGAATGCACAAGAAGGAGTAATCGTTTTTGGCTGCCCATTCTCATCGACAATGTCCATTTCGGATGCCACCGGTATGGTTTGCCACTCGCTTTGTTCTTGTTGATGATGTTTCGCCATCACAGGTAACGTACTGATTAATAATGCAACGCCCATTAAATACTTGCTTTTCATATGTTTCACTCCGTGAGATAAAAAAACTTCGAACTAAAAAATCACCTATACAACTCGCAAGTATTCAAACCTATCTGCCGTGCGAGTACGCTCCTATTGAATGCGCCTAATGGCAACACACCAACGGATAACTAAGTTCGCAAAGAGAGATGATTTTATTTACCACATACTAGGTAAAAAAATTATAAACAGGTTTATCAGTGGGATATATAAGAAATTGACACTTATTGGATACATTCACATTTTTTGGCTGTAAAAAAACCTTACTACAGCGAGCACGAACAGGGCTGCTGAGCATTAGTAGCATCCTATAGAAAAGAACACTCTAGCGGTTTAAAACGGTATAGGCGCTTCTATTTCCATGTTTTTTCCGCTGTAAGGGTGGGTAAATTTGATATGAGAGGCATGTAACAAAAGTCTGGAGGCCATTTGCACACTGTGGCTATTGCCGTATAAATCACACCCTAAAATGGGATGGCCCATCGCTAAGCTGTGCAGCCGCAATTGATGAGTGCGCCCCGTTTCAGGGGTGAACTCAACGCGAGTGCGCAGCGGGTTGTCAACATACTCAATGACACGATAATGACTTATAGCTTCTTTACCCGTGTCATAGCAGATTTTTTGTCGCGGGAAATTAGGCGGATCTTTCGCGATAGGCACTGATACCCTCCCCTCGGTTTGCTCAATTTTTCCTAGTAGCACAGCCGTGTAACGCTTCTTTACGGTTCGTGCCTGAAACTGCTTAGTTAACTGAGCATTGCTATTTTTATCAAGGGCCAGCAGCAGCACACCTGACGTGCCAAAGTCCAGACGATGTGCCATCGAAGCAGTAGGAAATTCCTGCACAATTCGGTAATGCACTGAATCTTTATTCAACGGGTTTTTACCCGATAAACTCAGTAACCCACTAGGTTTATTTACCGCTAACAGGTATTCATCTTGATACAAAACCGTGACCGCCTCATCACATGGCGGCGCGATAAAAGTATCTATGATGGCTGTCATGATAATTTTTCATCATTTTGCCGCGGCGCCTTACTCAGCAAGTTATCTGTGTCTTCGGGGTGATCGTTATCAGGCAGTACAATGTCATCCTCCTGCAATAAACGCGTATCAAGTTTCTTGTTCGATTGCACTCCTAAGGCTTTAAATTGCTCTGCTTGGCGGATTAAGTTGCCTTTACCCGTCGTCAGCTTATTCATTGCGGCGTCATAGTTACGCTGTGTAGATTCCATCGATTTGCCGACTTTTTCCATGTCACTGACGAACCCATGAAACTTGTCATACAATTTGCCTGCGTTAGCCGCAATTTTCTGCGCGTTTTGATTTTGATATTCGTACTGCCAAATATTGTTGATAGTGCGCAGCGCCACCAGCAAATTCGTTGGACTGACCAACATAATATTATTATCAAAGGCGAGTTTGACCAGCTCAGGAGCATGTTCAGCAGCGAGTAAAAATGCGGGCTCGACAGGAATAAACATCAACACATAATCCAGTGTTCTTAAGCCTTTTAAGTCTTGATAATCCTTATTACCTAACTCTTTGATATGATTACGCAAAGATGCGACATGTTGATTTAAATACACCTGCCGTGATTCTTCATGTTCTTCGTTAAAATAGCGCTCATAGGCGGCAAGAGACACTTTTGAATCAATCACTACGTCTTTGTCGTTGGGCAAGTGCACCACGACATCAGGCTGATAACTTTTACCACTGTCATTTTTAAGGGCAACTTGGGTATCAAATTCGTGCCCCTCCCGCAAGCCGGACTCTTTTAACACCCGCTCTAATACGACTTCCCCCCAATTGCCTTGCTGCTTATTATCACCCTTAAGGGCTTTAGTGAGCGCAGCGGCATCTTGGGTAATTTGCTGATTCAGCTCTTTTAAGCCCATGATTTCCGTTTTAAGTGAGGCTCTTTCTTGACCCTCTTTCACGTACTGGTCACTGACTTGCTTTTTAAACCCTTCAATTTGGTCTTTCAGCGGACTCAGCAAGGCATCGAGACCGGCTTTGCTTGACTGCTGGAATGCGTTATTTTTCTGCTCGAAAATTTTATTCGCTAAGTTCTCAAACTGCTGTTGCAAACGTTGTTCTGATGACTCAAGCAACGCAAGCTTCTCATCGCTGGCAAGCTTTTCTTGTTCAAAGCGCGCTGTTTTTTCGGCCAGTTCTTCACGTAAATCTGCCGCGTGTTGCTGAATTTGCTGATAATGCCCTTGCCAACGTTTGCTGTCTTGTTCAAGCACGGGGATACGCTCTACTTGCTGGCTCAGTTGCCCTAACGCATTTTGTTGATTTAACTGCAACTGCCGTAAATTTTTATTCTCGCTGTTTGATTCTTGCAGCGCTTCTTTTAAGTCCAGGACTTGTTGCTGAACATAGGTTTGCGACTGTTGAAAACGTTGCTCTAACTGGGATGTTAGCTCAGCTTGCTGGCGACCAGAGAATACCGCGTTTAACAACCAGCCGATAAGGATCCCCAAAACGGCTACGGAGCCAAGTAAGATTAATAGATTGGGATCATCGAAGGAAAAGTGCTGGAAAAAATTCATAGGGTAAAAGAGATCCTAAAACTGAAGATAAATAGTTGGTAATCAAAGTATCGTGATACATGTACCTTGATAAAAAAACCATGATAAGTGTACCTTGATAAAAGTACCGTGATGTAAGTACCGTGATATAAAAATATCGAAGTTTGATGTCGGAAGGTGTAGCACAAAAAAGGCGCCATTAACCCGGCGCCTATTCTAAATCAGCATGCTAAATCAAGCTTCAGCTTTGGCGTTTGCTTCTTGAATCTTCACCTTCCAAATGGCAGGTCCAGTTTCATGGGCATTGGCCCCAGTGCTGTCTACTGCAACAGTAACCGGCATGTCTTTCACTTCGAATTCATAGATGGCTTCCATCCCTAAATCCTCGAATGCCACCACACGTGACTTCTTAATCGCTTTAGACACCAAGTAAGCGGCACCGCCCACGGCCATCAAATAGACCGCTTTGTGCTTGGCAATACTGCTAACCGTAGCTGGGCCACGTTCGGCTTTACCAATCATGCCAATAAGGCCAGTTTGTTCAAGCATCAAATCAGTGAATTTGTCCATACGGGTAGCCGTTGTTGGGCCTGCAGGTCCCACAACTTCGTCACCTACTGCATCAACTGGGCCCACGTAATAAATGAAGCGGTCGGTCAAATCCACACCGTCTGGCAAGCCTTCTCCATTATCGAGCATGGTTTGAATACGTTTGTGAGCGGCATCGCGTCCGGTTAACATCTTGCCAGAAAGCAATACCGTTTCGCCTACTTTCCATTCTTGAATATCTTCTTTTTTGACGTCATCTAAATTAACGCGGCGGGTGTCTTTACTCACTTCCCACGTCACTTCAGGCCAATCGTTTAAATCAGGCGGTGTAAATTCTGCTGCACCAGTACCATCAAGATGGAAATGCGCATGGCGGGTTGCTGCACAGTTAGGGATCATCGTCACTGGCAATGAAGCGGCATGGGTTGGCAATGATTTAATTTTAATATCAACCACGGTCGTCAACCCTCCTAAACCTTGTGCACCTATCCCTAAATCATTCACTTTTTTGAAGATTTCAAGACGCAATTTTTCTTCGGTCGTTTGTGCGCCTCTGTCCATTAGCTCCTGGATATCAACCGGATCCATCAAGCTTTCTTTGGCAAGAACGGCTGATTTTTCAGCGGTACCACCTATGCCTATACCCAGCATGCCCGGTGGACACCACCCTGCCCCCATAGTCGGTAAGGTTTTCACCACCCAATCTGCAATGCTGTCATTGGGGTTTAACATCACCATTTTAGATTTATTTTCTGAACCGCCACCTTTGGCCGCGATCATCACTTCAATACCTTCGCCTGGTACGGTATCGATATGCACAACCGCTGGCGTATTGTCTCTGGTATTTTTACGCGCACCCGCTGGATCTGAAACAATAGAAGCACGCAACGGATTTTCTTTATTGTTATAAGCGCGACGCGTTCCCTCATCAACCATTTGCTGCACCGTCAGGTCAGTTTTATCCCACTGCACACCCATACCTATTTTAACGAAACAGGTCACTATGCCCGTATCTTGACATAACGGACGCTTACCTTCGGCTGACATACGTGAATTAATCAGTATTTGTGCCATAGCGTCTTTTGCGGCCTGACTTTCTTCCTTGTTGTAGGCTTTTTCAACGGCCTTGATATAATCTAACGGATGATAATAGGAAATAAACTGCAAAGAATCTTCAATGCTATCGATAAAGTCCTGTTGACGGATAACAGCCATAGTTGCCTCTTGTTTGATGTGTCACAAAGTTTCGACAAAGTCATGTCAAAGAGCTCGACAATTGTCGTTCGTAGGTCGCGCATATGATAACCTGTGATGATAGATTGCTCCATGATAAATCGCCTTATAGAACTCGCAATGACTGTTTTTGGCCAATATCATCACACTTAATACGCTCGACTAGATGGAAATCCAGCTTTGCCAACCCTGAACATCACTGAATTAAACGCACCTAAAAATCACAGTATGAGCCGTTTATTCCAGCACTTCGCCGACCAAGAATGGGCCATATTGTTAGACTCTGCCGACAGTGCCCACATTGATGGTCGGTATGATGTTATGGTTGCAAGCCCACTCGCCACGCTCGTCACCACCGGTGAAAGCACACACATTTCCTTCACGGGCGCGCCCCAGAACAATCGTGTCAGTCAAGAAGACCCCATGATGTTAGTGCAAGCTGTGCTCGAAGAGTACTTGGGCGCGGAGTCGGCTTCACTCAGCACCTCTGCACTGCCTTTTAAAGCCGGCGCAATGGGCTACTTTGGTTATGATTTGGGACGACGATTCGAAGACTTACCCCAACAGGCAGAAAACCCATATTCTGCCCCTGATATGGCAGTAGGGATTTATCACTGGGCGGTTGTTAAAGACAACCGGACTGAGCAATTTTACCTGTGCCACTTTCCCACTGACCACAATGACAATGCGCCTGATGCAGCGCATATAAATGCCCTGTTGAACCATGTTGACGCAGCATGCCCCACTGATGATACTCAGAAATTCATCTTAAGTGGACAATGGCAGTCCAATATGAACAAAAGTCAGTACGTGCATAAAATCGCGCAGGTTAACGCTTACCTAAAAAGTGGCGATTGTTATCAAGTTAACCTTGCTCAACGATTTGACGCCCCCTATTCAGGTGACGAGTATCAGGCGTATTTGCGACTACGGGACGCCAACAAAGCGCCGTTTTCAGCCTTTATTCGTATTCCTAAAGCAGTGATCATTAGTATTTCCCCTGAACGTTTTTTGTCGGTCGACAACCATGGAAAAGTGCAAACGAAACCCATTAAAGGCACCCGACCACGCTCGCCGGATCAAGCGATAGATGAGCAAAATATTCAGGCGCTTCGAGGTTCAAGTAAAGACCGAGCAGAGAACTTAATGATTGTGGATTTACTGCGCAACGACTTAAGCAAGTCTTGCCAACCGCACTCAGTGGACGTGCCTGCGCTATTTGAAATAGAGAGCTTTGCTGCAGTGCATCATTTAGTCAGCACGGTGACAGGTCAACTCGCTGATCAACAGACCGCCCTGTCTTTATTACGTGGCGCGTTTCCCGGTGGCTCTATCACTGGAGCACCTAAAATTCGCGCCATGGAAATCATTGAAGAGTTAGAGCCCCAAAGACGTAATATTTATTGTGGCAGCATTGGATACCTAGGTATTGATGGGGATATGGACACCAGCATATGCATTCGTACAATATTGCTCGAAAATTCACATATTTACTGCTGGGCAGGCGGCGGAATTGTGCTAGATTCTACCGCACTAGACGAATATCAAGAAAGTTTAGACAAAGTGTGTAAAATACTGCCCGTATTATTGCAAGGGAACGCCTAAGCACATGAATAAAAATGAATTTCTCTCTCGTTTTCATCATGCCCGTACTATCCACCCTGAATTGGACTATCCATTGCTTACTGCCGGTAAGCCTGCCGCAGTATTAATGCCCATGCTTGAAAGACAGGGCCAACTTAGCATGTTGTTCACATTACGCTCTAGGCACTTAAAGCACCACGCTGGTCAAGTAAGCTTCCCCGGCGGCAAGCAAGAACCAAGTGACAACAACCTTTTAAGTACGGCTTTAAGAGAGACCCATGAAGAAATCGGTATACACCCGCAATGTATAGAAGTGGTGGGCAGCCTGCCGCGTTATCGTACCGTGAGCCGCTATGAAGTCATCCCTTTTGTGGGTTTTGTGCGCATGCCATTAGAAATGACACTGGATACCAACGAAGTAGAATCAGTGTTTGAAGTCCCCCTGTCGTTCTTACTGGACAAAAATAATCACTTTATCCATTGGGTGAAGCGTAAAAACGCCGCCCAGCATCCCATTTATTTTATAAAATGGCACGAACAAGTCATATGGGGAGCAACCGCCGCGTTCGTTCGTGTGTTATCAAACCATGTAGCCCAAGACTTTTCAGTCGAGCAGTAAAAATCGAGTGTTAAAAGTGGATCAGTAGAAGAGCAGCAATAGGTCTACTTCATTTGCACGTTCGCAACTATTCACAGGTCGCAGCTATTCACGGGTCGCAACAATATCTTTACATTGCCTAAAGGCAATATATCCCTAAGCTGAGTTGTTCATGCCCACACAAACCTGCACAATTAGTGTCTTTATAATTCAATAGGTTTTGCGTTTTTATGATCAGTGTTTTTGATATGTTCAGTGTTGGTATCGGCCCATCTAGCTCTCACACTGTGGGACCCATGCGAGCGGCAAAAGAGTTTAGCCAGCAATTAAAAACACAAAACTTGTTTGATAAAACGGACGAAGTGCGCGCTGAGCTATTCGGCAGCTTAGGACAAACGGGCAAAGGACATGGTACGGGTAAAGCAGTGATCTTAGGCTTGTTGGGCCACGCACCTGAAACCATCGATGCTACCGCTGTTGATGAGATGCTAGCGGAAGTTGAAAAAAGCAGAAGGTTAACGCTGGATCAATTACATCCAGTGCGCTTTGCTGCCAAAGACGCCATCGTCTTCCATCGACGTAAAACACTCCCCCATCACGCCAATGGCATGACCATTAACGCCTTACATAAAGGCGAAATCATTTCATCGCAATCTTATTATTCCATCGGTGGCGGTTTTATTATTCGTGCCGAGGACTTTTTAGCGCAAAAAACCGCCGCCCTCACGTTGGTAGAAAAACCCGTCCCTTTTGCTTTTTCTAGCGCAGAAGAGTTAGTGCGCTTGTGTAAGGAAAACGGTTTTTCTATTAGCTCGTTAATGTACCGAAACGAGCAAGTATTTCAGCCCAAAAGCGATATTACTGCCAAGCTTTGGCACATATGGCAGGTTATGCACGCATGTATTCAAACCGGTATTAAAACCGAAGGCATTTTACCCGGCGGATTAAAAGTGACCCGCAGAGCTCCAGGGCTACATCGCCGCCTACAAAGTGAAAAAAACGCCGACCCCATGGTCGCTATGGATTGGGTGAATTTGTTTGCTTTGGCGGTCAATGAAGAAAATGCCGCTGGCGGGCGCGTAGTGACCGCCCCTACTAATGGCGCAGCCGGTATTTTGCCTGCGGTACTGTGTTATTTTGATAAATTCGTACGCCCAGTAGATGAAGATATTGTGAGTCGTTATTTACTCACCGCTGCTGCTATCGGTATTTTATATAAGAAAAATGCCTCAATCTCTGGGGCTGAAGTGGGCTGCCAAGGTGAAGTTGGCGTTGCTTGCTCAATGGCTGCAGGGGCATTAACTGAAATTATCGGTGGCTCAGTGGATGCGGTCGAAAACGCAGCAGAAATAGGCATGGAACATAATCTTGGCTTAACCTGTGACCCTGTAGGTGGCTTAGTGCAAGTTCCGTGTATAGAACGCAATGCGATGGGTGCGATAAAAGCGATTAATGCATCACGCCTTGCTCTGCGTGGTAGCGGCCAGCATAAAGTCTCCCTCGACAAAGTCATTAAAACCATGTGGGACACGGGTAATGACATGAAATCAAAGTATAAGGAAACCGCCCGGGGCGGGTTAGCCGTTAACATCATCGAATGTTGATACGCTATTGAGTATTAAGGTATTTTGCTAGGCGAAGCCTGGCTACAGACACAAAAAAAGAGGCAATACATTGCCTCTTTTTTCGTTTTGAGGTGAACAATACCCTGTTCATACCTCATTCGCGCAGTACTACACCTTTACTTAACGGGTAAGGTTAAGCCTTTAAACATGCGTTCCACTTCATCGTTATTTTTTTGCATCATGGCTTTTTCAACCACACTCTTAGTTAAATGCGGTGCAAAACGCTCAATGAAGTCATACATGTAACTGCGTAAAAACGATCCTTTACGGAATCCAATTTTTGTCGTGCTGTATTCAAACAGATGGCTGGCATCTATTTTTACCAAATCGCTGTCCAGCTTTTCATCCACCGCCATTGAAGCAATAACACCAATGCCGACACCTAAGCGCACATACGTTTTAATGACATCAGCATCGGTTGCTGTAAATACGATTTTCGGCTCAAGTCCTGCGCGACTGAAGGCTTGATCTAACTCTGAACGACCCGTGAAGCCAAATACATAGGTCACCAATGAATATTGAGCAATGTCTTCAATAGTAATAGAGGTAGTTTGTGCCAGCGGATGGTCGCGATTCACTATGATACTGCGGTTCCAGTGGTAGCAAGGCAGCATCACCAAATCGTTGTACAAGTGCAAAGCTTCGGTCGCAATGGCAAAATCGGCTTCACCTTTTGCGGCCAAATCACTGATTTGCGAAGGCGTTCCTTGGTGCATATGTAACGATACCCGAGGGTATTTGTTCATAAACCCTTTAATAACATCAGGCAAAGCGTAGCGTGCTTGTGTATGCGTGGTCGCAATATTCAGTTTACCTTGGTCTGGTAAAGTGTGCTCTCTGGAAACCGCTTTGATACTTTCAACTTTGGCCAATATTTCTCGTGAAATGTTGATTACGTCTTGGCCGGCATCAGTTACATGGGTTAAATGCTTTCCGCTACGGCCAAAAATTTGCACCCCTAGCTCGTCCTCTAACATACGTACTTGCTTGCTGATCCCCGGTTGAGAGGTATACAAGCTTTCGGCCGTTGCCGACACATTTAAATTATTGTTGAGCACCTCAACGATGTAACGAAGCTGTTGTAGTTTCATGGCAATGCCTTGATAGTTATATTCAGAGTTCTATATATATTAATTTCTTATATACCTAGCGGGCCATTAATTCCATAAGATTTTAACAAAAATGAAAATTTTTTTGCTTAAGGCCTGTCACTAACGCATTGTAAATTAAAGGATACTCTATTTTTATGCTAGTGTATTCTAGTCATTTATCAGCTCACGGTGAAGTATGAACAACGACAACGGACAAATTGATTTTGCCACAGTATTGGCCTCAGCGGTGCACGACATGAAAAATTCTTTGTCTTTGCTGATCCAATCCATTGAAAACCTTGGGCTGACACTTAAAAACCAAGATAACGAGGTTGGTGAGCACTTTGCTTCTGCCCATTACGAAGCTTCTCGTTTAAATACTGGGTTAGTGCAATTATTGTCGTTATACCGAGCAGGCATGGATAATATGCCGCTGAATATTGACGAGCACTACGTTGAAGATGTTGTCGATGAAATCCTTGCTACTAATGAAAGTTATATAAATCACAAAAAAATCAACCTAAACGTTGAGCAAGAGCCCGACTTAGTGGGATACTTCGACGCTGATTTAATTTGCTTGTTGCTCAATGACATGCTGATCAATTCTATGCGTTACAGTAACCAGCATATATTGCTCAAAGTGTTCAGCGACGATAACCACCTTATATTTGAAGTACAGGACGATGGCCCAGGTTACCCTCAAAGCATGTTAGAAGCCAACACAGTGACCATGCAAAATTATGACATAAGCCAAGGCCGCACAGGGCTTGGCTTATTTTTTGCTAGATTAATTGCAGAGGCGCATAAAGCGCACGACTGTAGCGGCTCAATTTCGCTCGCCAATGGCGGCAAATTGGGCGGTAGCGTATTTACCTTAAAAATTCCCGTTTAGCATAATTGTTGTATGCATAACCAGGTTAGTGGCGAAAAATAGAGTAATAAATGATTTTCCCTATAATAATTGTTCTCATCGTATCTCTCATTGTCATGGCGATTATTGTCAATGCCGTGCAACAGCACCGAAACAAAGTGGAGGCTGAGAAACGCGTAGAAGTAGCAAAACAAAAAAATGTCATTGATGAAACAGAAGAGATTTTACTCGCCACTGAGCACATCACCGTTAGTCAGCAACTGAAGTTTATTTTTCAGCAACGTATCGTCAATGCCCTTAAAATTATCGCTCAAGTAAACCCTGGCGTAATGGACATCAGCAGTCGTATTGAAAGTGCCAGTAATAAGCTTAAAGAGCTGTCAGCAAATCAAGAGCCTGTTTCGACGGATAGCTTCAACCTGCCCAATAGCGATAAACAAGTGGTCGCTTACATCAAATGCGTTAAAAAAATGCGCGGGTTGCTGCGCTCTGAGTACACCAAAGGCCGCGTAGACAGCAGTGCCTTTATGGTAGAAGACAAATATTTGGAACGCTTACAGCTAAGAGCAAACGTAGAAACGCTGATGCGCCGCGGCGAATCATCTATGCAAGCCCAGCAACTCGGCTCTGCTCGCCAGTGCATTGAAAAGGCGATTACGGCGTTAGACAGCCAATCTCAGCCAGACGATTACATTATTCAGCGTAAGCAAGAGCTCGAACGACAACTTAAGCAGATTCAAGACAGTTTGCGCAGTGCAAACACTGAAGATGTGCGTAAACGAAAAGAGTCTGAACGCAACGAGCTTGACGAGCTATTTTCCGAAAAGAAAAAGTGGTAATCGTTTTTATACTGTCCCGCTAACCCTATTGATACCTAAGCGACGTTCACTCTGCTAATGGTTGCTTTATCACCCAGTCCCACAAGGCTTGCGCCGAAACGGACATATTGCCCTGCACCTTTTTAATCATGCCCACTTGCTTACTCAATCTGTCTCCTTTGATCGGTAAGCACCTCAATCCAAGTCGCTGCATTTGCTGCTGGCATAGCCCAGGCACAATAGACACCCCCAAACCATGCTCTACAAATTGCCCCAGTGTCGCTAATTGCGATGCCTCAGCCACCATATTTACCTTGAGCTCTAGCGCTTCGTAATGGTTGTCGACCCATCTGCGAATGGCGGACCCTCTATTCATAGCAATAAAGGGAGATTGCGCTAACGCATTCCACGTGACGCTGCTTTGCTGACTCAGCGGGTGTAACTTTGGCAGCACGGCAATAAACTCGTCGGTGAACATGGGATGAAACAGTAGGCCGTCTAATTGTTCGGTTTCAAAGGTAAAACCCAGCGCCACTCGTTCCTCAGAAACGGCATTGATGACTTGCTCCATTACAATATCCGCCACGGCGACCTTGACGTTAGGAAACTGAGATTGAAACGCTCCTAAAATCGCCGGTAAATGCCCTACAGCAAACGAGGGCATCGCGGCGATAGACAACTTTCCTCTTCCCATTGAAAACACTTGCTGCAAGTCGCCAAATGCATCTTGCCAGTCATTCATCAAGCGTATTGCTACAGGTAAGAAGTCTTGGCCTTCAGGACTGAGTTGTACCTTACGTGTGGTGCGTGAAAACAGCGCCCCACCCACTTGCTCTTCCATTTTTTTGATGGCACTAGACAGCGCAGGCTGCGAAAGAAACATCTTTTGCGCAGCTTCAGCAAACGTTGCCGATTGCGCCACTTGTACAAACGCTTGTAGTTGGCGATACGAAACATTCATGAGGGAGTCACTCGAAGCTTATTAATAAATTTTATTTATTAATAAGCATATTAATTCAACTTTACTATTAAAAGATAGTCTTTATATTGATGTTAAATAAACGTAAACAAGGAATTAACATGGCAGGTTTTGATAAAATTGTAGCCAGCTACGCAGAAGCGATGGCAGGTTTAGAGGACAATATGACCGTCATTGCTGGCGGGTTTGGCTTATGCGGGATCCCTGAAGGCCTAATTGGTCAAATGAAAAAAATGGGTACCAAAGGTCTTACCATAGTGTCGAATAACTGTGGTGTTGATGGCTTTGGCCTAGGCCTTTTGTTAGAAGACAAACAAATCAAAAAGATGATTTCGTCTTACGTAGGAGAAAACGCCTTATTTGAACGCCAGTTGCTAGACGGCGAGCTTGAAGTCGAGCTCACTCCCCAAGGCACGCTGGCAGAGAAAATGCGCGCTGGCGGTGCCGGCATTCCTGCTTTTTATACGGCAACCGGATACGGTACACCTGTAGGTGAAGGTAAAGAAGTCAAAGAATTCAACGGCCGTCCTTACATCATGGAAGAGTCTATCGTCGGTGACTTCGCCATTGTTAAAGCCTGGAAAGCAGATCGTTATGGCAACTGCATTTATCGCCACACCGCACAAAATTTCAACCCTATGGCAGCCACCGCGGGCAAAATTACCGTATTAGAAGTGGAAGAATTAGTTGAGCCTGGCGAACTTGAGCCTAGCCAAATTCAAACTCCAGGCATATATATTGATCGCGTTATCGTCGGGAAATTTGAGAAACGCATTGAGCGTAAAGTTTTAGCAAAAACCAATAACGAACTAGGGCAATAGGAGAGCATCATGGCACTATCAAGAGACCAAATCGCCATGCGTGTGGCACAAGAATTTCACGACGGTGATTACATTAATTTAGGGATCGGTATTCCTACCCTTGCCGCTAACTTCGTACCAGATGGTATGCAAGTTATGTTGCAATCAGAAAACGGCTTGCTTGGCATGGGGCCTTACCCCACAGAAGAAGACGTTGATGCGGACATGATCAATGCCGGTAAAGAAACGGTTACCGCTGGCGTAGGCGCATCGATTTTTAGTTCAGCTGAAAGCTTTGCTATGATCCGCGGCGGCCACGTTGATGTCACCGTATTGGGCGCATTTGAAGTTGACGTAAGCGGTAGCATTGCCTCATGGATGATCCCAGGTAAGCTGATTAAGGGCATGGGCGGTGCTATGGACTTAGTGGCCGGTGCAAAGAATATTATTGTGACCATGACCCATGCAGATAAACATGGTAATTCGAAACTCCTTGAAGCATGCACCTTGCCCTTAACTGGCGTGAACTGCATAAACCGTATCATCACCGATTTAGCGGTGATTGAAGTGAAAGACGGTGCATTTCATTTACTAGAGCGCGCACCGGGCGTTAGCGTTGAAGAAATTAAAAGTAAAACCGCTGGTCAGTTGATTGCCGGTGATAACGTGCCGGAAATGCGCGTGTAATAACGCGTAAAGTGCGTAAAATAGAAAATAAAGCTCCATAAAATGTGCGGCAATTGTATAATGCGCCCAATCCCTTTTTAGAGTATTTATTTTTTGCAATTTAGCGATCTACCATTAGACCACCGCTTAGGTAAGGCCTTAGAGATAAAAGGCTTTACCGAAGCAACTGAAATTCAAGCGCAAGCCATTCCTTATGCCCTTATGGGTAAAGATTTGATTGCTTCGTCAAAAACAGGCTCAGGTAAGACCTTGGCTTTCCTGTTACCGGCAGTGCAAAGAGTGTTGACCAAACAACCTCTTAGCCGTAAAGATCCTCGTGTACTTATTCTTGCACCGACGCGGGAACTGGCGAAACAGGTCTTTTTTCAGCTTAAATGGTTGATTGCTAAACATCAGTTAAAAGCGGCGCTCATTCTTGGCGGTGAGAACTTTAACGATCAGGTGAAAGCCCTACGCCATTACCCGCAATTTGTAGTGGGTACTGCCGGCCGTATTGCCGATCACTTAGCGGGTAAGTCTCTGTATTTGAATGGGCTTGAAATGCTCATAATGGATGAAGCCGATCGTATGCTTGATTTAGGCTTTTCTGAGCAATTAAAACAAATCAATGCGGCTGCGGATCACCGTAAACGTCAGTCAATGATGTTCTCCGCCACATTAGACAACGCTGCGCTACATTATCTCACGCAATCGATGCTCAAAGCGCCTCACCGTATTAGCATTGGTATTTCTAGCGCTGAGCATAAAGATATACAGCAACGTTTTTTCCTAGCCGACAATGTGACCCATAAAGAACGCTTACTAACGCATATGATCAACGAAAAAGATCATCGTCAAGTGATTGTATTTACTGCAACCCGCGCCGACACCGAACGCTTGTCGAGTCTATTAAAAGAACAAGGTTTGTATAGCATCGCCTTGAGTGGGGATTTAAGCCAAGGCCAGCGCAATAACATCATGAGTGAATTTGGTCGCGGCCAACAACACATATTGGTGACTACAGACATTGCCTCTCGTGGGTTAGATTTGCTTAATGTTTCTTTAGTTGTGAACTTCGATTTACCCAAACTCGCAGATGAATATGTGCATCGAGTGGGCCGTACTGGGCGCGCTGGTAATAAAGGTGAAGCGGTATCATTTGTTGGGCCAAAAGATTGGGCGAGTTATCTTTCTATCAAAAGCTTCTTACAACAAGAGGTCAGCTTTAGTGAAATTGAAGGGCTAGAGGCGAAATTTAAAGGATTACGCCCGCCTAAGAAAGCCAAAACGCCTGTTAAAAAAGCGTCAGGTAAGGCTGCGCATAATAGTAAAGCGGGCTCTGGGGCGAATAATCAAGGGCCTGACCGAGTAAAACCCATGCAAGGCACGGAAGTTGGCGGCCGTCCAATGAAGCGTAAACCGCGGCAAGTTATTCAAGACGACGATAATGAAGAATAAATAAACCGTGATAACGCGGCATAACGCGGCTCTGGTCGATAGCTCACCGTCCAGAACCGCATTTTTGAGTTGATTATATTTCCGCTTGTGCTCTGACAGCTATTATCGC
Organism: Paraglaciecola sp. QJM3NY_14; assembly: GCF_056173245.1. NCBI lineage: Bacteria > Pseudomonadati > Pseudomonadota > Gammaproteobacteria > Alteromonadales > Alteromonadaceae > Paraglaciecola > Paraglaciecola sp. QJM3NY_14. Next base: position 1,840,825 of record NZ_CM149664.1, on the reverse strand, counting down.
TTTAGTCCCTCTATTTCCACGCTTCAAAGAAGTCTGCCACATCGCGATTTGGTTTAGATGAGGCATCCGTCATCGGTGTTCCTAAGTATAAAAAGCCGACAATTTCATCTTTTTCAGCGCACCCAAGCGCCTGTTTAACATTTTCATCTTGCGCATAACTGCCTGTACGCCAGATTCCATTGAACCCCTGCGCGACTGCAGCCATTTGCATGGCGTGCACAGCACACGAGGCAGAAGCAACTTGCTCAACCCAAGGCACTTTGGGATGTTCCACATATTTTGCAATCGCTACGATCACCATAGGTGCACGCTTAGGTAATTGAGGTGCTCGCTCTATCTCTTTCTCAGTCATATCAGCATCAATTGCTGCTTGTTCAAAAATATCACCCAGCTTTGCTAGGCCCGATTTTTCACACACAATAAACCGCCATGGCGCTAAACACGCATGATCAGGGGCGCGAAGTGCGGCTTGCATAATATTGGTTAATGCTTCACCTGCTGGTGCAGGGGCTTGTAATCTAGGATGAGAGCTACGATTAAGCAGCAGGTTTAAGGCGTCCATAGAATAAAAATACCTCAAGGAAAATAGAATGTAGGCAGTCAGTATGGCGATTATCACAACTCGGAGCAATAAAAAAGGCGCCCAATGCGCCTTGATTTTTATAGTAATTGCGCCCTATTGAGGCATAAATTTTTTACGTAGAAAGTAATCCGCACTGGTGAATTTACCACCACCTGTGAAGAACAACGACAACAACATAAAGAAATATGTCATGGCAAACTCAATGCCGTTGTTCAAGATCACAAACTTACCACTTGATGTCAGCCAGTTGTAATTCCCATGCTCTTGCAACAAGCTTTTAGCTGCGGCTAACTTATCAGGTGCGCTCATAACATTTTCATTCAGCATGATCGTACCATCTGATAACCAACTAGAGGCATCAGCTATCGCTGGCCAGCCGTTTGGCCAATGCACAGAAAATGCAGCAACAAGCATAGTAAACATTAAGGGAATAGACGCCCAGCGGGTGGCAAGTCCTACTAAAATGAAGATACCGCCGAGCAGTTCAGCTGCTATCGCTAATGAGGCCAACAACGCAGGGGCGGGTAATCCTAGGCCGTAATCTGGACTGGCGAACCAATCAACGGTATTGTCAAAACTACCCAGTTTTGTCCAACCAGCTTGGATCATGATCGGCGCTAAATACAAACGAAGTAGCAAGGGTGCAATGCCCTCAAAGACGGAGGTTTTTTCTAGTGTGCGCTGTGCACCTGTGACTAAATTCAAGACGCTCATAAAGGTTCCAATAAATAATTTGCTACCCATTAGATAGCAGATATTCAAAAAAACTTTCAATCAATGCCAACAATAATTAGTCTTACTTCAGTCGTATCCTTCAAACTGCAGCGTTAATAGCCATGCAGCTCCCACTTTTATGAGTAAGACAATGAGTACAACTTATTTATTCGATTGGGGAGACACCCTTATGGTAGATTTCCCTGACGCGCTAGGCAAAATGTATCTTTGGCCCACGGTCAAATGCATTGACGGTGCAACTTCAGCCTTAAGTCAATTAGCGAAAAATAGTGCCATTTATATCGCCACTAATGCAGCGGACTCTGATGAACATGAAATCAAGAAAGCATTTGAGCGCGTCGAATTAGCGCAGTACATTTCAGGCTATTTTTGTTTCGCCAACACTGGCTTGAACAAAAGCACACCTGCGTTTTATTTAGAAATAATAAAGAATCTAGGTGTCGCTCCTAAAGATGTAACGATGGTGGGAGATACCTTTGACAAAGATAATCGCCCTGCACTGGCAGCCGGTCTTCGTGCTATTTGGTACAACCCATCAAACATCGATGCAACGACAGCGGCAACAGTCGCAAATATCCCTTTAAAAGAAAGGCCGTCTTTTTGCGAAATACACCACTTGGATGAATTGCACGCCCAGGCACGGTCGTTCAGATAACAGTGATTGTCAGCATTATCGCGTAGGTACGCCGCTGTGGAATTTAAAATCAGTATCAGGTTGCACAATGAGATCCGCTTCCACTTCCCCAAAAAATGCAATTCGCTGTGATATATCCTTACCCGCAATGTCTGTCGCTAATGTCAGATAATCTTGATAATGGCGCGCTTCAGAGCGCAGTAGCGAGATATAAAAATCGCCTAAGGGCTTGTCTAAAAATGGCGCTATTTTGGCAAAACGTTCACAAGAGCGCGCTTCAATGTAAGCACCGCAAATTAGCTTGTCGATGAGGGCATCAGGCTCGTGGGTTTTAACATGACGTAAAAGCCCTTTTGCGTAACGACTCGATTCAATTTTGTCATACTCGATATCGTAGCGATTCATCATCTCGAGCACTTGATAAAAATGGTGCAACTCTTCGCGAATGAGCATCACCATTTTATCCACTAAATCTTGGCCGTAGCGACTACCTGTTTTAACCAGCATAGATTTATCTAACTTTAACTTTTCAAGCTCTTGCCAATCGCCAATTTGACGATAAGCAAAATCCTCATAAGGCTTTAACCAGGCCAATAAAGCTTTTGCACTGTCGGCATCTACCGCATAACGACGAATTAAAAACATCGCACTTTGCGCTGCCTTTAACTCACTAAAGTAAACATTGCACAAACGAAATATAAATACCCTTTACACAGATGCGAAGTTATCAACTAATAGATACTATCTTTTATCAAGTAAAACTTTTCGAAGTATATAAGATACATACTCCATTAGGTTCAATGGCATTTGAGAAACAGCCGGATAACAGCCTGTATTAGATTCAGGGTTTAGTTGAGGAATTACACTGCCTGAGTAGTTGTTACGGGACAAGGGTACACCTGCATGCAAATATTTCGAACGAATCTGATAGAATTCATCAATTAGATACTTAGAACCATCCCCCATGTGGAGCTTAACCAAATCTAAAACTCTTCTCCTGATGGAATATTTAGCCTGACCGCAACTAGAACATGTCTTCGTTTCACTTGCATATAATTCGGCAGCAACTTCCAAGGCTGAAACATACAATACAGTCGCTACTTCTAATGTATGCTCATTGATTGAACTCATTGACCAACTTTGTTGAGCATTATAAAAGTGGGCACAGGCTTTTAAATACGTATGATTTGCTGTTCCAGCAACGATTTTACTTATAAAGTTTGCCTGATTATCAGATATATTTATCGTCCCTTCATGAATTGGCACACCATCAATCCAATCTTCTTCTAGTTTAGTTCTGTCTCTAAAGTCATGCTTTACGTTTGCTGGTAATTCCTTGCAAGGCTGTAATGACAATTTAGTGTTAGTGCAAACAGCTAGAAAATCCCGAATTGAGTTGGCTTTAGGCAACCCAACAAATATTGCATCATTATAATCAAAGGCCAAAAACTCAAAGCAAAGATATGAATATTCATCATTTGATAGAATCGAAAAACCCTCACCTGCTATATTTTCAAAAAACAGCTTTTGTTCGGAATTATCAAAGACTGTAGTAATATTAATCCTTGCTATTAGCGAATGTTTATCCGCAGGTTGGGCGTTGTTTGCACTATCAATTACTGAAGCAAGCCTCTTGGCGATAGAATCATCAATTTTAGTTCCTTGGATAACGACCTTTTCAATAACTCCTTTTACCTTATATTTAACTATTACTTTTATTGACTCGCCTATACCAATATCTGCGTCCCCAAAGCAAACATAGTTTCGTTGACCGTCTTTGTAAGGACTAAAGTTCCAAGCACATTTACCAAATTCTTTTCTTAATGTTGCGCAAAAAGCTCTTAGGAATAAGTTGGATTGCTTGTTTGATGTATGATTCAGATATACTTCCATTTATTCGAATCTCGGTTTGGTATGTTTATTAGGTAAAAAGATCGCTTTGCTTATCTTTCATCCCTTTGGCATGAAGGTATGCCGTCCCTTGTTTGGTTCTGTGAGCTGTTGGCCCATCAAGCACGTCGATTACAGTTGGAACAGAGTAACCTTTTACTTTTACCTCTCCTATTTCATCTAATTCCCTATGAATTTGTAATACACACCTAATCGTTGTGCCTGCATGAAAGTTGAGTCCATCAATAAAAATAGAATCTCTGAACTTATTATCGGTCAAGCTAAAACTAATGGATTGCTCTTCATAAACGCCTTTCCACTTATAATTACCGTCTTTTAGCACAGGTGATATGATTTCAATTTCAGCAGATTCGACTTCTTGTACTTTTAGTTTGTTCGAACTTAGGATGAATTTTTGGAAGTCTAAACGTGAGAGCTTTACTTCGTCTCTCAATCTCCGCTCACGGTAGAAAGCATTTAAACTAACAAACGAAACTTTTGGATAATTGCTTAAGAGAGAATAAAAGTTAGACTTTCTCTTGGTGATTTTAAGGTTTTTAGATAGTTTGTTCGCCATTGCCTCAGCTATTTCTAGCTTTTCAACTTCAGAAGCTGCCTTCATATCCTTAAGTCGCAACTTTAGTTCTTGAATTTGAAGCTCTTCTAATGTTTTTTTACGTTGGTCATCTTCTGGTGTGTAATTGAAATAAACAGTCGTTACAACACCAATGGCAACCAACAAAACTTGCAATTGTTGAGAGTTATCTCCCAATGCCTTCCAAAATTCTTTAAATCCACCTTCTTCTGGTGGTTCAGCAACTAACCTTAAGTTAATATCAAAAACTGATGCGGCTTCATACGCAATTGCTAGTAACTCTGATTCACACTTATTTCTTAATAAAGCATCAATGTCATGAGATGCGTCAGAGAAATAGTAGTGCAATTCCAATCTGTTGTCTTTTCCTACTTCCATGTTTATTCCTTAAAACTTAATAAGTTAAGTATAATGCCATAAGTAACTGCTCAATTGGAGACTGGTCATTTAACCAGCACTAGTTGCTGGTATTCCACTATGAAACTTAAAGTCTTCATCAGGAGACGAAATTAAATCAGCTTCTACTTTTCCAAAATAAGCCACTCTTTCAGAAATATCATGACCAGCTATTTCTTCGGCTAATGTTAGATAATCTTGATAATGGCGCGCTTCAGAGCGTAATAGAGAGATATAAAAATCGCCTAAAGGCTTGTCTAAAAATGGCGCTATTTTAGCAAAACGCTCACAAGAGCGCGCTTCAATGTAAGCACCGCAAATTAGCTTGTCGATGAGGGCATCAGGCTCGTGGGTTTTAACATGACGTAAAAGCCCTTTTGCGTAACGACTCGATTCAATTTTGTCATACTCGATATCGTAGCGATTCATCATCTCGAGGACTTGATAAAAATGGTGCAACTCTTCGCGAATGAGCATCACCATTTTATCCACTAAATCTTGGCCGTAGCGACTACCTGTTCTAACCAGCATAGATTTATCTAACTTTAACTTTTCAAGCTCTTGCCAATCGCCAATTTGACGATAAGCAAAATCCTCATAAGGCTTTAACCAAGCCAATAAAGCTTTTGCACTGTCGGCATCTACCGCATAACGACGAATTAAAAACATCGCGCTTTGCGCTGCCTTTAACTCACAGATCAGGTGATCCGTCAGCAATACCGCTAGATTTTCTTTTTTAACGGCTGCGGTGACCCACTCGTCTGGGGTGTCGCATTTCAAAAACGCTTTGATGGGGGCTAATAGGTTTTCCAAGCAGCAAACAACCTTACATAATTTTTGTGAATAAATACCGCAGCATATACAACTGACACGCTCGGGAAATTGGCGCGCAGTACTATACCATAAGCGGTGTGATGATGAGCCGCGCAGCTTACAATTTATCGATGATCCACTCTATCAGTAAGCTGAGGCTATTGATTACTGTTCACATCTTTTACTTACTAACGCTAATAGAACGCCTGAATAACAGAATGCTCGCAATAAAAAATGCAGATCCCAAACCGAGAATTTTTAGCATTTCAGGTAATACGATCATCATGTTCGCTCCTCTAAAAACCACCGCTTGAGCGAATGCCATGTAATGGCGTGAAGGCAGTAACCACGTCACTGGCTGGATCACCTCAGGTTGACTTTCAATGGGCGTTAACCCGCCGGACAACATCATGATGGGTATGATGACCATCAGCAGTAATAAGGCGAACTGTGCCATGGTACGTGCAATTGTCCCTAGAAAAATCCCTATCGCCGCAGCTGCCAGCAAGTACAATGCCGTGCCACCAAAGAGTAAGAATCGAGAGCCTGCAATGGGCACGTCCAAAATCCATTCCACTACAAAAAAAGTAGACAGCATAAACGACACCAAGATGATAAGACCGTTTGCCCAGACTTTTGACATCACAATTTGAAAAGAGGTCAATGGCATCACCAGTAAATGTTCAATAGTGCCGTGCTCTCTTTCGCGCAGCAACGCTGCCCCAGTTAAGATAATAGTCAGCATAGATATCTGATTAAGCAGTGCATTAATTGCCCCAAACCACATTCCCGTGCCGTTAGGATTAAACGCTCTGCGTTGCACCAATTCAACAGGATATTCGGTGTCTTCATCAGCGCGAGTGATATAGTGATTTACCTCATCGGTCACGATATTTTGAATATAGGTATTGCCTAAACTGGCTTGAGTGACTGCCGTGGCATCAATATTGATTTGCACACTGGGTCGTTCGCCTTTTCTTACATCGCGTTCAAAATTGGGCGGAATACTAACGACAAACATATAGGTATCGCTGTCCATCGCATCGTCAATTTCGGATGCTGAAATGAGGATTGGCACTTTAAAATAAGGTGGGTATAACGCATTCGCTATGGCGCGAGACAACGCAGAGTGGTCTTCATCGACGATTGCCACAGAGGCATTATTCACTGATTCGCTTGTGGCTGTTGATTGTGCGTATATTGCCAAACTAAATGAGTAAATAATGAGTAGAAGCATGACGAAATCACTCAATACACTGCGCAATTCCTTTAGCCCTAACCAGTAAATATTTATCCATGCTCTCATCAACTAGGCCTCCTGCTTTTTAAGAAACAACGCAGTCACCACCACAAAAACGGGCCCAAAAATAGCGAGAACATATATATCATTCATCAACTGCCACACACTTAGTCCCTTGGTAAATGCAGCAACGCTCAGGTGCATGTAATAGGTGGCTGGCCATAACGTACCAATAATATACCCTCCCCCCTCCAGAGTAGAAGTAGGTTGGATCATGCCGGAAAACATCACGGTAGGCATTAGGGTTAAAATGGCCGTAGCAAACACCGCAGCCACTTGCGTGTTGGTGATTGAGGAAACCAATAAACCAAAGCCCGTTGCTGCAAAGACATAAAAGAAGGCGCCGAGCATCAACCCCGTCACACTTCCAGTTAGTGGCACTTTGAGCAGGTAGACCACCAGCAGGGTTAAGGTCACAAAATTAATCATACCGATAACGATATAAGGCAGCTGTTTACCCAATAAAAACTCAAAACGCGTGGTCGGCGTAACAAAGAAATTGGTTATTGTGCCAATCTCCTTTTCCCGCGCCATACTGACAGCCATCAATATGGCAGGAAACAATAACAACAACATGGCTGGGGTTTTAGGCCCCATAGAAAAAATCGTTTCAAAGGTCGGGTTATAACGGTACCTAGGTTGAAGGTCTACATTCGCGTAATCGTCTATGTCATAACCTTGCTCAGCAAAGAGCTGGGTTAAATACGCAACATGCACACCCGACACATAACCTTCAATGGTACCCGCCCGCGTGGTATTCGCGCCGTCAATCCAAGCAGAAACAGAGGGTGTTTCACCTCTAATCAGGGTGCGACCAAAACCAGAAGGAATTTCCAGCGCCAGGGTAATTTCATTCGACTGCATACGTCTTTGCAGATCATCTTCACTTTGAATACTCGGCTTTTTAATAAAATACCTCGAGCCCTCAAAATGGCTCAGGTACTCGCGACTTTGGGGGGTACGGTCATTGTCATATGCCGCGTAGGTCAAATCCTCTACATCAAGAGATATACCATAGGAAACCACGAGCAACAGCAATGCACTACCGATAAAAGCAAATGTTAAGCGCACTGGGTCGCGCATCACTTCCATGATTTCACGGTAGCTAAAAGCGAGCACACGTTTAAGACTGAAAACACTATCTGTTGCGGTATTTTTCGTATTTGCGGCCTCATCTGATGCCCCCTCTAGCGGCTCCAGTAGCGACGCCGAGGGTTTAGAAGGAATGTTGGTCAAGGGCACGTTCGGTTCTTCGTTCTCAGGTGCTTCTTTTTCCCCAATGGCTTCCTCTAAATAGCCAATGAAGGCTTCTTCTAATGTAGACGCGTGTTTGGCGGCAACAAGGTGCTTAGGCTCGTCATACACTAATACCTTTCCAGCATGCATAAGCGATATGCGATCGCACCTTAGGGCCTCATTCATAAAATGAGTTGATATAAAAATAGTGACTTTATCTCTGCGTGATAATTCCACTAATAAACGCCAAAATACATCCCGAGCAACAGGATCTACCCCCGAGGTCGGCTCGTCTAGAATGAGCATTTCAGGCTCATGAATAACGGCAACAGCAAGTGAAAGACGTTGACGGATCCCAAGGGGCAATGATTGGGCTTTGGTATGCAACTGCGATTGTAAATCAAACCGTGTTACCAGTGTACGAATCCTCTGTGCTGTTTTCTCTTTGGATATATGGAACAAACGAGCATGTAATAATAAGTTTTCATACACTGTCAGCTCGGTGTACAAAGAAAACGCTTGGGACATAAACCCCACCCTCATGCGGGTCAGCATATCACTCGCGTCAACTTCTTTACCAAACAGAAACGCTTTGCCTGAGGATATTGGCAATAAACCCGTAAGCATTTTCATGGTCGTGGTTTTTCCACATCCATTGGAGCCTAAAAAACCGAAAATCTCTCCTGCTTTTATTTCAAAGCTAACATCATCCACGGCCACAAAGTCGTCAAACTTGCGGGTGATACCCTTGGCGATAATCGCGGGTTTTTCGGTTGATACTTCAAGTGGAGGAATAACGAGCTTTTGTGTATTTCCTCGTTTTTCTGGTGGGAGTAACGCCACAAAGGCACTTTCGAGATCATCAGTGCCGGTAGAGGTTTTTAAAGCTTGTGGTTTACCAGAAGCAAGAACTTTGCCCGCATCCATAGCAACAAGCCAATCGAATTCTTCCGCTTCATCCATATACGCGGTGGACACAACAACACTCATTTGATGCCTTTGTGAGCGAATTTGCGCAATAAGTTGCCAAAACTGACGTCGAGATAAGGGGTCGACCCCAGTCGTTGGTTCATCGAGGATCAGCAGGTCTGGATCGTGAATAAGAGAGCAGCACAACCCTAGTTTCTGCTTCATACCACCGGATAATTTCCCTGCTGGACGGTGCAAAAAGGATTCAAGTCCGGTGGCTTTAGTGAGCTGCGTGATGCGTAAAGCGCGCTCTTGCGATGTTTGACCAAATAACTTAGCAAAAAAATCCAAGTTTTCTTCTACGCTCAAATCAGCGTATAGGTTTTTTCCAAGACCTTGGGGCAAATACGCGATTTTAGGGCCGACCTTTTTACGGTGGACTGATGAGCGCATGTCTCCATTTAATACCTGCAATTGGCCGTCTTGTAATTTTCGGGCCCCAGAAATAAGCCCTAATAATGTCGACTTTCCGACGCCGTCGGGCCCGAGAAGTCCCACCATCATGCCGGCAGGAATATCCAACGTGATGTCATTTAGCGCTTGTACATCGCCATACTTATGATTGATTCCCTGCAAGCTTGCAAGCAAAGGCGCAGAATCTGACGTTGCCATTAGCGAGCGCTATTATCGTTAGATGCGGTTTCTTTAGGTAATTTCTGTAAAAACGCTGGCCAGTCAGCCAAAGGCTCATTGTCCAGCGTATTAAGTCGAATGTAAGCCACTCCCCTTACCCCAGTTTTTACCTTTTCGATATGCTTCAGCACAAGCGCTTGTGGGATGCGAACTTTGATCCGAAACATCAGCTTTTCACGTTCAGTCGCCGTTTCCACTTGCTTAGGGGTGAATTGTGACTCTGGCGATACATAGCTCACGGTTGCAGGAATGGCGATATCAAGCACATCCAATTTGACGCGCGCCTCGGCCCCCATTTCCACACGATGAGCTTGCGCTGTAGGCAAAAATATCTCCATATATACATCGGAAAGGTTAATCAAAGTTATCACAGTACCACCGCTGCCAAGGACTTCACCAGGCTCAGCTAACCGATAAAGTACCCGGCCAATGCTAGGGGAAACAAGCGTGGCATCATCAATTTGTGTTTGTATTTCTTCCACTACCGCTTTGGCTGCATCCACGCTGCGCAATTGCGATACTTTTAACGCTTCAGCGGCTTCAACGTTGGCAACAGCCACTGCCACATTACTTTCGCGGGTATCTAGGGTTTCCTTACTGATATTATTTTGCTTAATAAGCTGCTTTGCTCTGGCTAGCTCTTGTTCAGCTAGTCGCTTTTCTGCCTTGGCTTGAGCAATTCCAGCATTGGCTGATGCCACTTGGCTTTGCGCAGCGGCCACGTCGGCCTCATAGCGCAGAAGCTGAGCGTGTAACTGCTTGGTATCGATTTTTGCAATCGTTTGCCCCTGTTGTACTAAGTCGCCTTCCTGAGCATAAATTGCCTCTACTCGCCCGGCAATCTTAGTAGATACATCAACTTGAACGGCTTCAACACGTCCATTCCCTAAAGCAAACCCAACGATTGCATCAGAAGAATTAAAGTAATGCCAAGCGAAATAGCCAGCAGCAATAACGGCCAATAGTAAAATAAGTGAGAGTAACTTTTTCAAGGTGCTATCCAATGTTGATGTTTAAAACATTTCGCAAATCGTACCCTACATATTACGCCAATGAGGTAGCAAGAAAATGACACGAATCAACTTGAAGACAGATTTTTAGAGGTAACTACCAACGCAATGAAAAAGCGCAGGATACAAAACAGATCGTCAGGCTCGTTGAGAAACCACGCTAAGACATATCAAATCTAACAAAACGGCTAATACTAAGGTAGAAAACGAAAACTGTTGACGAATTAACCAACCTACAACAGAATGAACGTTAATTAGTTGTAAATTCATTGTTAATAACAAAAGAGCGAGTAACTATATGATTTTGAATCACCTGTGGGGGTTGTATGCCCATCCTAAAGAAGAATGGCACAGCATTGATGACCGTCACGAAACCTATTTTTACAGCTTAAGTCACATCGCCCTAATATCTCTTATTCCCGCTTTAATGACCTACTACTCTACCGCGTATTTGGGTTGGAGCATTGGTGTTGGCGACACAATCAAACTCACTAAAGAAAGCGCTGCTATTATGAGCGCCGGTACCTACTTAGGCTTAGTGGTCGGCGTTCTAGCCTTATCTGTGCTAATTCACGAGCTGGCCAAAGCGTTCGACTCGACACCCACTTATACCCAGTCACTTGAACTCGCAGCTTACACGGCAACCCCGTTGTTTATGGTAGGTTTTGCGGCATTTTACCCTGTTTTATGGTTTGTCATGATGATCGGTTTAGTGGGCCTCACCTACTCGGTGTATTTACTTTACACCGGCACGCCTATTCTTATGCACATCCCTGAAGAGAAAGGCTTTATTTATGCGAGCTCTGTGGTGACCTGTGGTCTGGTACTATTAACTATTTTGATGGCTGCGTCCGTTATCTTGTGGAGCATGGGCATGGGGCCAGTCTTTACTGGTTAAATGTTTATTGGGTAAGTGTTTACTGGATAAGACTTTATAGAATCAGTATTGACCGCATTAGCGACTGTCCGCAAAAAGATATGCAAACAGCAGATACAAAAAAGCGCTGAATAACAGCGCTTTTTTTATGTTTTAAGAACACAATTTTCGTTTAGTCTTCCTGCATATTGTGCATTTCAAGGTTGCTTAGCTCAGTTTGAATGCCAGCGTTTTTAGCCCCCTCATTACGCAATGTATCAATACGCTCCAAGTAATGTTGATCTACATCACCTGTAATATAGTTTCCATCAAAGACCGATGTTTCAAAGCGATTAATAACTGGATTAAGTTCAGTCACCGCTTCAACTAAGTCGCTGATGTCTTGGAATATCAAACCATCGGCTCGGATCAAATCGCTAATTTCCTCAATCTCACGACCATATGCAATCAATTCGTTCACCGAAGGCATGTCGATACCGTACACATTAGGGAAACGAATTTCAGGCGCCGCCGACGCAAAATACACTTTCTTCGCGCCAGACTCACGCGCCATATCGATGATCTGCTCTGAAGTAGTGCCACGCACAATCGAGTCATCCACCAGCAATACATTTTTACCGGCAAACTCAGAGGGAATGGCATTCAATTTACGACGTACCGATTTACGACGCATGGTTTGTCCAGGCATGATAAAGGTGCGACCAATATAACGATTTTTCACAAAACCTTGGCGGTATGGCAGGTTCAACTCAAGTGAAATCTGTAGGGCGACATCAGTTGATGTTTCTGGGATAGGAATGACAACGTCTATATCCAAATCTGCCCACTCTCGAGCGATTTTCTGACCTAGCTTACGACCCATATTAACGCGTGACGCATAAACCGAAATACCATCGATAAAAGAATCTGGGCGGGCAAAATAAACGAATTCGAAAATACAAGGAGCATTAATTGCCCCATGCGCACATTGTTGGGTGTGCAATTCGCCGCTTTCGGTCACATAAATAGCTTCACCTGGCGCCACATCACGGATAAACGTAAAACCCACGGCATCCAATGCAACACTTTCAGAGGCCACCATGTATTCGTCGCCAAATTCAGTTTTGCGTTTGCCCAGAGCCAAAGGACGAATGCCAAATGGGTCTCTAAAAGCCAGCATGCCGTTACCTATGATTGCAGCAACAACAGCGTATGCACCACGCACTTTTTTGTGCACTGTGGTCACCGCTTTGAATACTTCTTCTGGGGTTAGGCTTAACCCTTCACAGTTGTGAAGTTCATGCGCAATAATATTGAGCAATAATTCGGAGTCAGACGTGGTGTTAATATGGCGTTTAGCAATCCGGAATACGTCATCTTTTAGCTCATGTGCATTGGTTAAATTACCATTGTGGGCAAAGGCAATACCAAAAGGTGAGTTAACGTAGAAAGGTTGCGCCTCTGCAGAGCTAGAACTGCCGGCTGTAGGATAACGTACATGACCAATACCAAACTGACCTGTGAGTCGCTTCATATGACGCGTGTGGAAAACATCGCGCACTAACCCATTGTCTTTACGCAGGTGAAACACACCCTCGTCTATGGTGACAATCCCTGCTGCATCTTGCCCCCGATGTTGCAATACAGTCAGCCCGTCATACAAGGACTGGTTTACTGGACTTTTACCTACGATTCCGACAATACCACACATGTGAGTTACCTTTTTAAACGGGTTTGTTAAATGGGTTTGATGAAGCTTGAGTTACCTTGCAAATATTGAAAGAACCACTCTATCACTAAGCTGAATTCTGGAATAAGTAATGATGTTTTCCATCCATCGGCATCAGCCAACGGGGTAAACGTATCGAGAAAAAAGAGTAAAGCACTGACGATCAAAACGCCACGTAGCACACCAAATACTGCACCAAGTGCACGATCGGTGCCTGACAAGCCTGTGTAGTGCACTAGCTGCGAAATCAAGTAATTGAGTAATCCGCCAAGGATCAAAGTCGCCACAAACAAAATAGCAATCGCCACGCCGTTGCGAATAGTTTGATCATCAATGCTAGTTAGGTAGGTCGCCAAGTCCGCATAAAAACGACTGGCAATAAAGAAGGCGCAAAACCAGACAGCGAGTGAGATTGCTTCTTTAACAAACCCACGTACTAAACTGATAACGGTGGAGAGCAGAATGACGCCGATGATGGCGTAGTCTATCCAGTTCATAAAAATTGATAAATCCGCTGGTGATGCATAACGTGGATCAAAAACCTAATCTTCACGCCATAACACTAAATTCGCGCGCATATTAGCAAAACTCATGACTAAAATCTTGCTAATTTTAGTATTAATAGCAATCCATATTACTGGACGGTGAATGGGGTAATTCGCCCTTTTAATTTTGTTAACTCGGTCAGTTCGCCGAGGGACTTTTCTAAACGAGTCTTTTGCAAATCAGGCCCCACAAACACTTTAGTTAACTTGCCACTACTGGTTTGAACCGGTCGGGTAAAAGCGCGATAGCCAGCTTTTTCTAACTTCTCAAGTAATTCCTGCACATTTTTTTTGTGCCTAAACGTCCCCAACTGAACAACCCAGCCGGCTCCTTCAAGTAAAGCCTTTTCGTAAGCGTGCGTGCTCGATGCTGTAACGGGCTTTGTCTGTGGCTCTGAATTTTGCACGGGTGCTGTATTGGCTAATTGAGCAGCCACATCAGCGTCTTCCTGACCTTTGATATCGCTTTCTTGTACTGCTGCATTGCCAGACGTGTTGTCGTCGATAGCATTGTCTTCAACTATTTCAATGTCTCTTGAGGTAAGACTGGCAACATCCTCAGTAGAAAAACTGCCTGGACGTTGCACGGTTTTCACCGCTGGACGTTCTGGTAATTCAACAAACAGTTCTTTTTCGCTTTGGGTTTTACCGCCCAATAAATCCGGCAAAAAAATAACAGCGATAGCCACAATAATCACCGTACCAATTAATCGATTTTTTAGCGCAGAGGTCACTCGTTATTTCCTTTATTTGATAGCTTAAGAATGTCTGATACAGTAAAAAACGAACCGAATACAACAATCAAGTCTTGCTCTCGCGCTAAAGCCTTCGCTTTTTCAAACGCCTGGCAAACCGTGTAAAATTCTAGCACTTTTTGTTGCTCGTCTAACACTGATTTAATATCCGCAGCGGCAGCACCTCTTGGCACATCTAAGCCGCCCAACATCCAGTGCGCATTTAAGTTTGAAAAATCCGCTAGACTCGAGCGAATATCTTTGTCTTTCAGCATACCCACAACTAAGTAAAGCCTGTCGTAATCAAGCTTACGTATTTGCGAAAGTAAATAACCCGTGGCATGAGGATTATGGGCGACATCCACCATAATGGCAGGAGAATATCCGATATACTGACATCGACCAGGTAGTCTGGTGTCAGTGATCACATTAGCCAAATCCCCTTCACTTAAGTCCAGCTTTAGGAGTTGGATCACCTGCAAGCCAGTAGACACGTTTTGTGCAGGAATATGCGGAATGGGTAATTGCGCGTAACTAAGCTGATGATTGCTCCACACCATATAATCATCTGCTAGCTGATAATCAAAATCCACATGCTGCCAAGATGCCAGTGCGCTGTGCTGAGAAACAGCATCAAGCAAAGCTTGGTATTTCACAGGCTCACCCACCACCACGGGTATATTGTCACGCATGATGCCGGCTTTTTCTGCAGCCACTAGTTCTTTGGTATCACCTAGGAAATCTTGATGGTCCAAATCGATACTGGTGATCACTGCAATGTCAGGCGACACCACGTTCACGGCATCCAAACGCCCGCCTAAGCCCACTTCAAGTAACGCGATATCCACATTGGCATCGTGTACAAGTTTAAGACCTGCTAGGGTACCAAACTCAAAATACGTAAGAGGAATATCCCCCCTAGCGCGCTCGACGGCTTGAAACGCTCGGCAGTGGGCTTGCTCACTCCCATCGATACCGTTAATGCGCACTCGTTCAGTGTACTGAATCAGATGAGGTGAGCTATAAACTCCAACCCTTTTACCTGCTGCCAAGCAGGCTTGTTCAAGAAATGCGCAGGTGGTGCCTTTACCGTTAGTACCGGCAACAGTGACCACGGTTTGCTTTGAAAAAGAGATATTGAGTTGCTCAAAGACCTTGTTCACTCGCTCAAGGCCCATTTCGATATTCTTAGGATGTAATGCGCTGAGGTGGTCAAGCCACTCATTTAAAGACCAGGCCTCAAAACTAGAGGCCTGTATAGAAGATAAATTTGTCATTTAGGTGCTGAAATTTTATGCCTGTTGATGATGCAACTTAGATAACATACTGTGCAAACGATCGCGCATTTCGCGTCTATCAATAATCACGTCAATCGCACCTTTCTCTAATAGGAACTCACTACGCTGAAAGCCTTCAGGTAAGGTTTCACGAACGGTTTGCTCTATCACTCTAGGTCCAGCGAAACCAATTAACGCTTTAGGCTCTGCTACGTTAACATCACCCAACATGGCTAAACTGGCTGATACACCCCCCATAGTAGGATCCGTCATAACCGATATGTAAGGCAGGCCTTTCTCGCTCATTTTCGCCAATGCAGCACTGGTTTTTGCCATTTGCATTAGTGAAAGCAACGCTTCTTGCATACGCGCACCACCACTGGTAGAGAAACAGATAAGTGGCATGTTGTGTTCTAAACAGGCCTCAACCGCTTTCACAAAGCGCGCCCCAACTACTGACGCCATAGACCCACCCATAAAGGCAAATTCAAACGCAGCAACCACTACCGGCATACCTTTTAATTTACCTTGCATGACCACTAAAGCATCTTTTTCATTTGTGGCTTTTTGCGCAGCAACTAAACGATCTTTGTATTTTTTGGAATCTTTGAATTTCAGTAAATCTTTCGGTTCAAGTTCGCTACCTAACTCGGTACGTTCACCTTGATCTAAAAATTGATTCAACCGAGCACGCGCAGAGACACGCATATGGTGATTACACTTAGGGCATACGCCTAACTGTTTTTCTAGCTCAGTCTTGTATAGAACCGCATCACACTGTCCACACTTAGTCCATATACCTTCAGGTACATTACTTTTAGTGGGTGATTTTGTACGCGGTAATATCTTTTCAATCCAACTCATTAATTTAAACCTTCTTTGGCAATCATATCGTTGTTTTTATTGAGGATATGCAACGACAGATGCAACGATTAATTTTCTAGGCACATTCAAACCGTATTAAAACACAGTTATCCAAAGTTACGAAAATAAAACTGGTCTTAGAAGTCATCCGCAAGGAACAAAGGCCCCATTTTCAGTTTTGGCAGTGCAAACGTTTCTGGATACGTAACGTGCACTAAATACAAACCGTTTGGTAGCGCGGTAATACCCGCTTTCGTTCTGTCTTTGACCTCTAATAATTCGTCTACCCACTCCACTGGCTTTTCTTTATGTCCAATAGCCACCAAAGTCCCCGTAATGTTACGCACCATATGATGTAAAAAAGCATTGGCTTGTACATCAATCACAATATAGTCGCCCATACGCTTAACGCGAATATGGGACATGGTGCGGGTCGCTGTTTTCGCTTGACAGTTCACTGCTCTGAACGAGCTAAAGTCATGTTTACCCACTAATTTTTGTGCGGCTTCGTGCATCAACTCATGATCAAGATCACCGTAGATATGCGTCACGCCATTAGCCAAAATACCGCTGCGCAACGTGTTGTTATAGATGATATAGCGATAACGCCTGGCAGTAGCAGAAAAACGTGCGTGAAAATCCTCAGGCACGGCTTTTACCCAACGCACAGATATTGTATCTGGCAAGTAGGTGTTGATACCCAGTGTCCATGCTCTATCAGGGCGCTGGCTAGTCGTCTCGAAATGGACCACCTGCCCTGTCGCATGCACACCCGCATCAGTGCGACCTGCACACACAACGCGGATAGGTTCGTTAGCAATACGCGTCAAGGCTTCCTCTAAGTGCTGCTGTACACTTATGACTTCATTTTGCCTTTGCCAGCCATGAAAGCGGGCACCATCGTATTCAACTCCTAACGCTATTCGCATTTAACTACTTACCTCTTTAAAAAATTGCTGTGTATTCTAAAACAGAAAACAGGAATGTGTTGCACTAACTTTGCGCTATACCCTCTCTTTTTTATAAAAATACAACCACGTTCCCTAAAAACAAAAAAGCGCGAATAACAATATTCGCGCTTACGGGGCAATCCATCACTTACTTACTTACTTACTTACTTACTTACTTACTTACTTATTTAATTAGCCATTAGTCATGCTTAAAATCAGTAGAGTGCAAATCATGTTTCTTCATCAACTTGTGTAAATCGGTGCGATTACGACCGGCAATTTCAGCGGCCCGAGTAACATTCCCGTCGGTCATTTTGAGCAGTTTTAGCAGGTAACTCTGTTCAAAAGCATCTCGCGCTTCGGTGAGCGTTGGCCATTTTTGCTCAGACGTCGACAGCGCTTGTTCCACAAGGTGCACTGCAATCACTGATGTTTGTGTTAATGCAACGCACTGCTCAACCACATTGACTAACTGCCGCACATTGCCTGGCCACAATTCAGTGGTCAACAGTTGCATGGCGTCATCAGAAAAACGGCTGACGCGCACTTCATGGCGCTCGGCGCTTTTCTTAAGTAGATAACGAGCCAGCAAGGGAATATCTTCTGAGCGTTCACGCAGCGTTGGCAGCGTTAAATTCACAACGTTTAAGCGATAATACAGATCCTCACGGAAATTCCCTTCACTCATTTCTGTTGCAAGATTTTTGTGAGTTGCCGAAATAATGCGAACATCAACGGGTATTTGTTTGCTGCTACCCACAGGACGAATAACTTGCTCTTGCAATGCACGAAGTAATTTAACTTGCAACGGCGTTGGCATGTCACCAATTTCATCTAAAAACAACGTCCCACCATCTGCTTCACGAAACAAGCCTTGATGTTCATTCACTGCGCCAGTAAAGGCCCCTTTGGCGTGTCCGAAAAGTTCAGACTCAAGTAGGTTTTCAGGCAAAGCACCACAGTTGATCGCCACAAACGGTTTATTCGCCCTTTTACTGGCTTTGTGAATGGCATTGGCCAATAACTCTTTACCCGTTCCACTTGCCCCGCTGACCAACACGCTGACGTCACGTTGCGCCACTCGGTGGGCTTGGTCCAACAACTGCTCCATTTGCATGGAACGCGTGATAATTTGCTCACGCCAAGCACCTGTTTGCGAGCCTTGGCTTTGACTCACCGCTTTGGCTAATAAGTCACGCAACTCGGTATGATCAATCGGCTTGGTAAGGAAACCGAAAACGCCTCTTTGGGTCGCCTCAACCGCATCTTGGATTGTGCCGTGGGCTGTCATCAAAATAACCGGCAGGTCTTTGCCCAAAGACATAATTTCTTCAAATAAACTTAAGCCATCTAACCCTGGCATTCTAAGGTCGCTTAATACCGCATCAAAATTTTGGGTATTCATCAAGCGCAGCGCTTCTTTGCCGCCTTCTGCACTTTGCACACTATAGCCTTCACCTTCTAAGCGAATAGCCATTAACCGTAGTAAACTTTCGTCATCATCTACGAGTAATATTTGTGGCTTTAACGACGCTTCAACTTTACTCACTTAGGATCTCCTTTAGCGTTATCCATAATTGACGCTTCGATTTTTAATAGCTGCTCAATTTGATTTCGCTGTTGTTCAATTTGCAGTCTTTGTTGATCAACCAACTCCTGCTGCTCTTCAATTCGAGTGGACTGGCCACCGTTAATCTTACTTAATGTCACCACCGCTGATTCTGACTCAAGCAACACCTGACTCGGGTGGTAAATCATGACACTGAGCATGTCTTGCATGCCCCCATCAAATTCTTTTATCAGGCTTAACGCCCATGACTGTGATCGCAACTTGTCTTGGTAAGGAGTATCTTTGCCCTGACAAAGTAATATTTTACGAAGTTGGTCTTGAGGGCTATCGGACAACAGAGCAATCTCTGCTTTACGTTGAGCCCATGTCATCTCATCGCCATCGAGCCAATAATTAAGCCAATAATGAATGTCGCAGTTTTTTTCTACGGACGCATCTGGCGTTTGGTATAGACAATAGTTTCTTTCGTGTAGTACTTCTTGGCGTTCAACATTCACATTATTTTCAGGTACCAATTTACACCCAGCCAAACTCAAAACGAGCAAGCTTATCCCTGCTTTAATTATTATCGCATTCATTACTTTTTCTCAGTTAAGGGGATTGAAACGCGAAAGCACACATCCGCATAATCCACGTCGACAATTTCAACTTTCCCTCGCATCATACGCGCACAATCGGCAACGATCGACAACCCTAGCCCGGAACCAATAATACGGTCATTACGTTTTCCCTCACCGCGATTAAATGGCTCGAATAAAATAGCCCTTTGTTCAGGTGATATTTTTTGCCCGCGATTTGAAACGTCTAACACCTGAACATGTTTTTCTTGGTATAGCTTAATATTAATTGGGCGGCCCTTGCTGCCATGGGCAATGGCATTTGACAGCAGATTGTCAAGAATACGCCTAAATAAGTTGGCGTCGGCGTACACTTGCGGCAACTCAATTTTCGTTTCCAACTCATGGTTGTTCTGTTGCAGTGCTAGGCGGTTGTCTGTAATAAAACCTTCCATCAAAGTGGATGTTTTTAACCACTGAAAATCAGGCTTTGCCTGCTGCAGTAATAAGTTGTAATCAAGCAACTGCATGATCAAGGTGTTAAGGCGATCTGTGCTGCTATTAAGCAAAGACATCACTTCCATTTGCCGATCGTTGAGCTCTCCAACCACTTGCTCAGTTAACAGTGAGCAGCCTTCTTTAATGCTCGCCAGTGGCGTTTTCAACTCATGAGACGCATGACGCAGCAACGCGTGGCGTAAGTGCTCTAGCTGGGTTAGCCTATCTGAAAGGCGATGTAGTTTGCGTTCAACTAGGATCAGTTCCTTAGGCCCCGAGTTAGAAATTTCAGGTAATTCGTCTTCTTGCAGCGATATGGCCTGAATAACATGCTCCAATTTTCGTACAGGGCGCAGAATCAGCTGACTACCAAAAATGATCAGTATCAAACTAATACTCACCAGCAAAGCCGTCAACCATGCTTGCGTTTGCTGAACTGAACTTACGTACGCTTGACGTTGTTTGATTCGGTCGTCGAGTAAAGAGTCCACACTCGCTCCCAACTCAGTCAACGCTCGGCGAAATTCAGCTAATTGCGCATCAAGTAACAATTCATCGCTCAACCTGTCGTAACTTCGAAACCACGTAAGGCGGTCGCTCAGTACGTTACATTCCCGGGAATTATCAAGTTTCACACATAGGCTACCGAGGGACTCAGTAAAGCGCTGGACGTATTTATCTGATAGTTCTTTCAACTCAGGTTTGTCTAACACGTGGTATTGGCGGATGAGTCGCTCAATATCCACTGAGAAACTTTCCAAGTTATTAACCCGCCGAACCATAGCCACTGAAAATTCAGCTTCGTTGGTGGCGATTTCTCCCATTCTGCCTAACGTAATCTGGCTATGCCATAACAGCACCACCAAAGGCACGAGCACAAGCGCAAAACTAACTAACGTAAGCTGGCGTAACGATCCAAGTTGCATTGGCAATCCTAACAATCTATTCCTTCCTAATTCGCCAGCATAATAACAAAAGGTGATGACACAAGGCAGTAAATATCATGGGGGTAACTGCCAATCCACTGTCAACCGGTATGGTTAGTTTATCCCACCACCGTGGGAACGCCTGACATGCAAACTCGTGAGCTCATGACGGCTGATAAGGCCATCACCGTTGATATCTATTCGACTAAAAGACTCTAGAATAATTGGATCTGCCACCGCTTCTTTGATGGATATCTCTCCATCGGCGTTTTTATCCAAACGTTGTAAAATGTCATCACCTGACTGATGTGGAATAGCCAAAGCAAAGCTACTCGAAAGAAGAAGGGAAAAGGAAATAGAACGGGAAAACGTAAGGGCGAGTTTCATAACTTTAATATCCGCAGCATCAAGGCAGTCATTGGGTTCGTTGGAATTACAAGTGGCATCCGTGCCCAGCAATTAGCGCAGCTCGTGAGCTTAGCTAAGAATAACAATAGCCATTAGTTGCAAACGCCATCGCAGCCAATAACAGTATCTGTATTGACTATTACTATTCTCACCGTGCCCACTATCCTTGCAGAATACCCGAGGAACCAGTCGGGAAAAGCACGATTACGCCTTTGGTATAACAATAATTGAGCCACAAATTAATAATCCATATTAATCAATTGGTTAACTGGATTTCTGAGGTTATTCTTAGAAGATAAAATGCAATAATGTCGCAAATTTAAGACAGGAGCCATGAAAGTTTTCACAGCCCAAATACGCTGCCGTAAATTCGAACAGCGCGGATGGTCTATATGCGCTTAAAGGTGTCTACTATCAGCAACACCCAGCGCTATAAGTTTATAGTTCG
This sequence comes from Paraglaciecola sp. QJM3NY_14, assembly GCF_056173245.1. Lineage (NCBI taxonomy): Bacteria > Pseudomonadati > Pseudomonadota > Gammaproteobacteria > Alteromonadales > Alteromonadaceae > Paraglaciecola > Paraglaciecola sp. QJM3NY_14. Next base: position 1,818,669 of record NZ_CM149664.1, on the reverse strand, counting down.
CCTGAAGCGGCAAGTTTACTTTTAATAAATTGGCTATGGGGTATATATAGCAAATCAGCTACTCGTCTAATCATGTGCTCTTCTTCAGGGTCAAGCACGTCATCCGAATAGGCTATTTTCCATAAGCCATCGATGATGCCACGTTTCTGTTGCACAGAACTGGTCGCGTTGATCACCCGCGTAAACTGAGAGAAATCAGTTGCCTGTGATGCCTTTTCTTTAGTCAATGCAAGCAGCTCGTTCAACTGACTGTCATCAAGGGAAAAATGAGAACGTAATATGTGCTCGTAAGCGTGTTGCTCCTGAGCACTAAAATCACCGTCAGCCCGCATCAGCTCATATAGTAAAACGGCTGTCGCAACTTCTTGTGAGCTCCCCTGACCTGACTCCTCATTTTGACGAGTCTTCTCTTCAAACCAATTTACTAATTTTGTAATCATAAACACTTCTCATAAGATAAGCCTTGCCTGTATATCTATTGATTATTAGGCAGAAAACAAGGGGACATACATCAAGTCACGATAAACAGTAGGCTTTAGGCGTTGAACACCACCAGATGTTTCAAATCTAACCGAATACCAATATGCTCACCTAGCGCGTGGTCGTGATGACTCGGCGCTAAACACAACACTTTAGCGCTTGGGTCATCATTCAACGCAAGCTCATAAAGTATATGCGCGCCTTTAAATGCGCGTGACAACACCATGGCTACATTAGGACTGCTGTCGTCATGAATTATATCATCAGGCCTAACGAGCACATCTAAGGTATGCGAATCAGAAAATAAGCGCGTTTGTTCGTCCGTTAGAGCGAAAACACCTAGCATTGTTGAGATATGGCTGCCGTCAACCACCTTTGCACGCAGTAAGGTGCCTTGCCCAATAAATGCTGCAACAAACTTGTCCACTGGACGATGATAGAGTTGATAGGCTGTCGCCCACTGCAGTAATCGCCCACCCTGCATGACCCCTATGGTATCAGCCATGGCGAACGCTTCATGCTGGTCGTGGGTGACCAACAATGCACTAGTGTCTTCATGCTTAAGGATGCGCCTGATATCTTGCGCTAAGTCTTCGCGCAGTTCAGCGTCGAGGCTGGAGAATGGCTCATCGAGCAGCAATAAATCAGGCTTAACTGCCAGTGCGCGTGCCAAAGCGACTCGCTGCTGCTGGCCGCCAGACAAAGAGTGAGTGTATCGCTCACTGATATCCGGTAGCCCTACTAGGGCAAGTAACTCATTCACCCGTCGGGCTTTTTCTTGAGGTGTACAGTTGTGCAAGCCAAAGCCAATGTTCTGAGCCACATTCAAGTGAGGGAAAAGTGCAAAATCTTGGAACACTACTGCCACTTTTCGTTTATCTGGGGCGATATGAGTGCGCACGCTGGCGACTTCAGCACCTCTTAACTGAATGTTCCCTTGGGTGACAGGCTCAAAGCCTGCGATAGCGCGCAAAATCGATGTTTTCCCGCAGCCAGAGGGGCCCAATAAACAGCCGATTTCCCCGGCGGATAACGAAAAAGACACGCCGTTGACCACCGTTTTAGTGTCATAGGCGACATTGATACTATGTAAACTAAGCATGTGAACTCGACTTGTGTTTGGTTGACTCCAGCGCCCGTGTTAACAATATGACGGGAAGTAGACCAACCATAACAATAGTGATAGCAGGCACCGCTGCATCTTGAAGTCGCTCTTCTGAGGCTAATTCAAATGTACGAACGGCAAGTGTATTAAAATTAAAGGGGCGCAATATAAGCGTCGCTGGCAATTCTTTTAGTACATCAACAAATACTAACAATAAAGCACTTAGCACACTGGCCCGTAGTAAAGGAACATGCACCTTTTTGAGTACCGAAAAAGAAGACAAGCCCATAGAGCGTGCCGCATCATCCATACTGGGTTTTATTCGCTGCAAGCCCGCTTCAACATTATGCATAGCGACAGCCAAAAAGCGCACAGAATAGGCGAGCAATAGCGCAACCAATGTGCCAGAAAAGATTAACCCTACACTGGTATCAAACCAGGCCTCCGTCAGTGCGTTTATCGCGTCATCTGCTGCGCTTAACATCAGCATAGCGCCGATAGCAATAACGGTGCCTGGTATGGCATACCCTAAACTTGCCAGCTGGACTTGGCTATTGAGTAACCAGTGACTGCGTAGACGCTTAGCATAAGAAAATAGCAATGCTAAGCTTACAGCGATAAGCGCGGCGCTCACCGCCAAATAAAAACTGTTCCATATTAAAACCACAAACTGAGCGTCAATCTGCGAGGTAGCTCGCTCTGCCGCCCAAATGATCAGCTGAGCACACGGGACAATAAACCCCAATGAAACAGGAATTAAACACGCCACCACAGCCCAAAAACTCTTGATGGGAGACAAATTGATACGTTTCACACTTTGTTGTTTTTGCCCCTGATGAAAATAGCGTAACCGGCGTCTAGAGTGTTTTTCTATCAGAAGCAGCACTAACACAAAACTTGTCAGCACAGCTGCCAATTGCGCAGCGCCTATCGCATTCCCCAAGCCATTGAAGGTGCGAAAGATTCCCGTAGTAAATGTGCTTATGCCAAAGTACTGGACGGTACCGTAATCAGCAAACGCTTCCATCATTGCAAGCGCCGTTCCGGTTAAAATGGCAGGTCGCGCTAAAGGAAAAGCGACTTTACAAAAATAAGCAAAGCCACTTACGCCCATACTGCGGCTTGCTTCATAAAAGCTGGCCGATTGTTCACTAAAAGCGGTACGCCCAAGCATGTAAACATAGGGATATAACACCAGTGATAACATCAATATAGCACCGCCCACTGAGCGCACATCAGGGAACCAGTAATCGTGATAGGTCCAATTGAAAAACGCACGCAGCTGCATTTGTAACGGCCCAGCTACATCTAGCATACCTGTGTAGGTATACGCCAAAATATAGGCAGGCATTGCCATGGGCAAAAGGATCAACCACTGTAATGCCCCCCGCCCAGAAAACTCATATCTCGCGACCAACCACGCTAAGCTGGTCCCCACAAGTAATGTCAGGGCGCCAACACTGAAAGCAATTATAAGCGAGTGATAAACGTAGTCACTGAGTACAGTGTCGATTAGGTGTTGCCATAAGGCTTTTTGCGGGATGAATATGCTGCTAAAAATCAAAAGAACCGGCACTGCCAAAAGTAAACTAAAGGCAGTAACGGTCCATAACCAAGGCTCGCGCCAAAGACGGGTTTTCAAATCAAGGGATCTAATGCGAAGAATGCTAGCGGATTATTTCCAGCCTGCTTTATCCATCAGCACAACCGCCTGACGATTTAACTCCCCAACCTTTGACAAATCGATATCTTCAGCTTTGAAATCGCCAAAGGTTGTTAACACCACACTTTGCTCTACATCGCTGCGCAGAGGATATTCATGATTAGTCTTTGCGTACCACTCTTGGGATTCTTCTTGAAGCATAAAACTCACTAGTTTTTGCGCAGACGCTGCATTTGGCGCGTATTTGGTGATTGCTGCACCAGAAATGTTAACATGAGCACCACGGTCTTGTTGATTTGGCCAAATCACCTTTACTTTACTGGCGGTGTCACGTGTCGCCTCGTCGCCATCACTGGCCATGCCGGCCAGATAATAGGTATTGGCAATGGCTACATCACATTGGCCTGCTACCACTGCTTTAATTTGATCTCGATCCCCCCCTTTTGGTGTGCGTGCAAAATTCTTCACAAAAGCGTTTAACCAAGACTGAGTTTGCTCTTCACCAAGCTGTGCGATCATAGCCGCAACCAATGACTGATTATAAATATTACTTGAAGAGCGTACGCAAATTCTGCCTCGCCACTGCTCATCGGCTAAGTCTTCAATACGAGTTAACTGAGCAATATCAACACGCTCTGGAGCCACCATCATCGGGCGAGCCCTTAGGGTAAAGCCTATCCAATTGTTGTCTGGGTCAATGTAATTTGGTGAGATTAAATCTTTGAACTCATCAGTTTGAATGGCTTGGGTTAAACCTTGTTCTTTCGCTCGGTGAAGTCTGCCTACATCTGTCGTAATCAGAATATCAGCAGGGCTGTATTTACCCTCACTTTTTAAGCGCGTAATAAGGGCATCCGCTTTACCCGTCACTAAATTTACTGAGATACCAGAGCTGGCACTGAATTTATCCAAGAGCGGTTTGATTAACGCCTCTTTTCGGGCTGAGTACACATTGAGTTCTTGCGCTTCGGCCAACGCACTCATCGAAATACAACTAACTAAACCAACCAATTTAAGAAATCGTTTCAAACTCATACCCTGCATAAGTAATATTTTAAGAATGGCCACCAGCCTAACCTAATTGAGAATAATTATCAATTAGCCGAAAGCTATTTCCCTTCGAACATAAGATAATGACTTTCGCCCATTGCTAATGCTTCATACGTACGCTGGGCCACGCGGTTTTCGCGTTCCACATACAAGCGATAACCGCAAACGTTACCGGCCTTCTCGCCAAAAGATTTCACTTGATTATACAGAGCACTATACAAACCTTTTCGGCGATACTGAGGCACAATGTACACACTTTGTATCCACCAAAACTCGCTATTTCGCCAATCACTCCATTCGGTTGTTACCATTAAACTGCCAACTACCTGCCCCTCTATTTCTGCGACCAGATAAAACCCTTTGCTAGCATCATTTATTAAGTTGCTGACCCCTAGAGTTAGAACATCGCTATCGAGTTGTTTATCTTCAGTTTCTTTGGCCATTAATTGATTGAAATTAACGAGTGACTGAATATCACTGACCTGTGCTTTCCTGATGATGGTTTGTAGCTGTGTTTGCATTTTCTGCCTCATACGTTAATTGTCACTTCAACTGCATTGCCAGATTCAAAATATCGTACTGAATCCGACAACTCATTGACTAGCTGGATGCCTCGCCCAAAGCAATTCTCTACATCCACTTGCTTAGAATACTGCTGGTAATCAAAACCAGATCCGGAGTCGCGTACCACGATAATCAAGCGTCTCTGTGCAGGCTCGTACGTTAGCGTAATCGTAATCTGCGCCTGGTTCAATTGCGCCAACCTCTGCATACGCAAGTCAAAATATGCTTCAAAACCTTCGGGGGAGTGCTTTAGATTTGAATCTAACTGCAATACTCCGTGGTCCAGTGCGTTATTGTATAATTCACTCACCAGGGTAAATAAGCGAGCATGTAAACCATACATACCTATTTGGCTACAAACCATATTGATTACACTTTTCACGGGATCAGTTTCAATTATCGTTTCAGCATCAAGAGTAAGGTTTAATTTAAAGGGTACATGTGTAACCTGCTGACGCCGTGCGAGCGCAGACAGAGACTGACAGGTATAAGATACGCAGGTGAGATCGTCTAGGGGGTCTGTATCTTGGCTAAAATGTGTAATGTGTTCAAATAATTCAGAAACTGACATATCCGCTTTTTGGGCAATCCAGTCCGTAATAGGCGCTTCACCTAGCATATTTTTCTCGTCGTCCGTGATCTCAATTACACCATCTGAAAACGCCAGTAAACGTTCACCCACTGAGCTTTGATGCCGCTGAACATCCTTACCCATTTCGTGGGGTTCTAATATGCCCAGAGCCATGTGCTGAGACCCAAAGCGCTTAATGACTTGCCCATTCAAATCAAAAAGTAGAAGATCCGGCATCCCACTGTTCCATATCTCAAAGCGCGTACCAGTGCTGCTAACATGCACAATCGCTGCGGCAAAAAACATATCTCCAGGTAATAGTTTGAGTAAAGTTTCGTTTAAGGTTTGAGCCATTTCAAACACTGACAATCCTTTACTCGCCATAGTATGAAAGGCTTGAGAGACGGGCAACGCACCGATCGCCGCGGCCAAGCCATGACCAGTAAAATCCCCGATCAAGTAATACAGCCCGCCATTAGGGCTCGCGCTAAACAACAATAAATCGCCATTAAAATCTGTCGCTGGCATGAGCGTAAAATCTATATACGGCAACAATTTTTTGTCGTTAGTCACTGCATTCGAAAAGATGTGCTCAACAATTTTGTGCTCTCGCTCCACCGCACTGCGGTAAAAAACCAGTTGTTGATTTTGCTCGTAGGACTTTTTGCTTAATTCGCGTGTGCGTGCATGGGCACTGATTTTGGCCGCTAAAATGGTTTTATTAAATGGCTTGGCGACGAAGTCATCACCGCCTACCTCTAAGCAGCGCACTAAGCTTTCTTCATCATCCAGTGCCGTGATGAAGATAATGGGTAAATAGATATCACCGGCTTGTTCTTTGAGTATCGGTGCGACTTCATACCCATTCATGTCGTCCATCATGACATCGAGTAAGACCAATTCTGGATTGATCCGCTTAGCCAATGACACTGCCTCGTGGCCACTTTCAGCCTCGTAACAATTTACATAACCCTTTTGTTCGAGCATATGCAAAAGTAAAAATCGATTAAGGGAGTCATCATCGACTATAAGTATACGCATAAATACGATCCGGTCGGTTAATCGTGTTAGTGGCTAAGTGATCTCGAATTTTTTATCGAAGCGTGCAATTTGTAAAATTTTAAGCACTTGAGGACGGGTATTAATAATCTTGAAGCTCGTCACCTTACCAGATAGCAACTTTTGCATATTAAGCAACATGCCCAGCGCTGAGCTATCCATGTAAGCGGTTTTATGCAAATCGATGATCACCGCTTCAACATCTTCAATATCGGTGGAAAAGGCCACACGAAAGTCTTGCACTTTTCCAAAATCAAACACTTCATCAGCTACGACTGTTAATTGTTTTTTATCAGCTGAAAATCTGCGCTCCAAACTCATACTCACTCCCTAACACTGCACTTCATTACCGGTATATTAAATAGCAGTTTGCTCATTTTGCCTATAAAGATCAGCGCTTTTTTAATAGAATCATGTTTTTAACCTTATCATTCAAGTCAAAGCGATAGTGAAAATGAGCCAAGATAACCTTGTATACAGTACAGATGGGGGCAGAGTTGAGACTAAAAAAATCCAGCCTGCTCGCCCTCAAACTGATGGAATTATTAGGATCCGCCGAGAAACCAAAGGCCGCAAAGGTAAAGGCGTTACCACCCTTTCCGGCATGGATATGGACGCAACGCAAATTAAAGCCTTGTGCTCAGAGCTAAAAAAAATGTGCGGAACCGGTGGTGCAGTAAAAGATGCCATTATTGAAATCCAAGGGGATAATAGAGATAAAATTAAGCTTGCGCTGGAAAAGCGCGGCTACACTGTAAAGCTCGCCGGCGGATAATTCGTCACACTAGCGCTATAAAAAGGTTTACCATGCAAAAAATTTTGTTAGCTGACTTAAGCATTATTTTAGTCGAGCCATCCGATACTCAAAGAAAAATCATCAGTACGCTGTTACATAAAGAAAATGTCGAAAATGTTAACGCCGTTGGCACGGTGGCAGAGGCAATAGAAGCCATTCAAAAGCAAGGCGCAGATCTTGTTGTCAGCTCTATGTACTTAGAAGATGGCACTGGCCTAGATATTTTAAAAGCCATAAAAAACTCCCCTGAACTGTGTGCCACTCCCTTTATGCTGGTGTCATCAGAAAACAGACCTGAAAAGCTAGAAGAGTTTAAACAAGCCGGTGTTGCCGCAATGTTACCCAAGCCGTTCAGCACAGAAAATTTATCCCGAGCATTGAAAGCATCTCTTGACCTGATTAACACAGAAGAATTAGATCTCGAGTTATTCGATGTACGTCGAGTGCGGGTTCTGTTGGTGGATGACAGCAAATTAGCCCGCAATCATATTAAACGTGTACTACAAGGGCTGGGGATTGAGCAGATAATTGAAGCCGAAAATGGTGCAACGGCGTTGAGTAAACTTAAAGAACACACCTTTGATTTAGTAGTCACTGATTACAATATGCCTGAAATGGATGGTAGAGAATTATCAGAGTTCATCCGTTTTAACAGTGAAACCTCTCATATCCCTATTATTATGGTTACTTCTGAATCTGTTAATAGCTTGCATATGGCCAACATTCACCAGACAGGGGTGAATGCTCTATGTGATAAGCCCTTCGAAGTCGAACAAGTGAAGATGCTACTTATTTCCCTTTTGGAAGAGTAATTTCGTATTCAAAACTTAGATTTTTAACCTGTTTATAGGGATTTAAGAGCCTAAAGGCTATTTTGGCATAAGGTAATGATTGACATAAGCCGCACGAGTTAATAGATTCGATAGCTTAACTGATAATAGTTCCAGTGCGCCAAGCCTGTGTTAAATCATTTATATACAAAGAACTTATGCCTTACCAAAAAGGCTTTTTAACCCGTTTATGGAAGTGAGTAAAATGTCAGTCGTGGAGCTAGATACACTAAGAGAACAAATTACCTCAATTGATCAGCAGTTACTTAAGCTGCTCGCAGAGCGCCAGCAATGCACCAATCAAGTAGCTGAAACGAAAATTACCCATCATATTCCGGTAAGGGATCATAAGCGCGAAGAACAGCTGCTTGTCAGTTTGATTAAGCGCGGTCAAGGCCACGGTCTCGATGCTCATTATGTGACTCAGTTGTTTCATGTGATCATTGAAGATTCAGTGCTTAATCAGCAAGCGCTGTTGGCTGAAAGAGCGAATCCGGGTAGTAGTCTGCCTCTTAATCGCGTGGCGTTTTTAGGGGACAAAGGCTCTTATAGCTATCTTGCGACACAAAAATATTTTTCGCGTCGCCCGGGTGAACTTTTAGAGATCGGCTGCCAAAGCTTTGGCGAAATCATCAAAAAAGTAGAAACCAACGAGGCTGACTACGCCGTATTGCCGATTGAGAATACCTCCTCTGGTAGTATCAATGAAGTGTACGACCAATTACAGCACACGCATCTGTCAATCATTGGCGAATTAACACACCCGATCAAACATGCATTGTTAGTTTCTAAAAATACCGACGTTCACCGCATTAAAACCTTATATGCGCATCCGCAGGTATTTGCCCAGTGCAGTCACTTTTTAGCTGAGCTCGGTAATGTGGAAGTCATAACCTGTGACGCCACATCAACAGCTATGATGACGGTGAATGAATTACAAAGTGAGTCAGTGGCCGCTATAGGCAGTGAAGCAGGTGGTGCTTTGTATGGTTTGCATGCGATCAAGTCTAACCTTGCTAATCAAAAAGAGAATCACAGCCGTTTCTTCGTGGTTGCGCGTCAACCGGTTAATGTGCCGTTGCAAGTTCCGGCAAAAACAACCCTAGTCATGTCTACAATACAAAAGTCTGGTGCATTGGTAGAAGCTTTAATGGTACTTAAAAGCAATAACATCAATATGACTAAACTCGAATCAAGGCCTATTACCGGTAATCCATGGGAAGAGATGTTTTACATTGATGTTGAAGGTAATATTCAAGATGGGCCTATGCAAGTCGCCCTCGAGGAGCTCAAAAATACCACTCGTTATTTCAAAATATTGGGCTGCTATCCCAATGATGAAATAAACCCGACCAAAATTGCGGCAGTAAATGCCCTTAAAGAAGAATAGTTAAAGCGACTTTTCACCTAGAGGGTGAGTCGATTTGACATAAAGAAGGCGCTAATTAGCGCCTTCTTTTCATTTTGTTGCGATAAACGCGATAGCTCAGCGCCAGCGCAAAGCATAGTGATGACGGCACTAACAACGCGTTAAAGCCGAAGTAGGTAAATAAACTGGTGCCCATCACTCCACCACTAATAAAGCCGCTGATTAATAATAAAAACAATATCATTTTGCGTTTATCAAAGGTTTTCTGTCGTAACCGTTCGCCTAGCATGATCCCCAAATCGGTGAAAATCCCTGTCATGTGAGTGGTCCGGATAATGGCTCCGCTGTAGGTGGTTGCTAGCGCATTTTGCAAACCACATGCAGCTGACGCAGTATAGTGACCAGCAGCGTAATTATCTCTAAGTAACCAAATAGATAGCAATAAAAGGCATCCTTCGGTGAAAAGTAAAAAGTCATAGTGACGAGATAACTTGAGAGTACGATTACGTAAGAAAAAGCCAGAGAAAGCCGCCCCCAGCATAAAGCTGAGCAGAATAGCGAAAAGGTGAAGCGATTCTTGCCACGACACATGGCTTAAACTTGCGCCAATCAGCGTTGCGGTGCCTGATAAATGAGATATAGCTTGATGGGTAAAGCCTAACAATCCTACTGCATTGACACTACCAGCTATCATAGCCAATATAAATGCGCCGTACTCCACCCACCTTGGTAAACGTGAAATCATGATGTTAAAACACTATTAATGGATGAGTCTTACTCGCTTATTGTACGATCGTCGTTCGCTTTAAGAAGTAACTTTTTGCTGTCTACCAACGATTGCTTTGAATAATCGCCAAACCAAGCGCCAATCTTAAAGAATAATTTAATAAACGAGCCTTTATCACCTTTTTTGAGCATATCTAACGCATGATCAAAGGTATCTCTGAAACTAGTGAGTACGGCAACACTGTCTTTATTGTTAAAAATGATATCCGTATATAAAGCAGGATCTTGGGCGAATAAGCGCCCAACCATAGCCAGTTCCAATCGATAGATTGGCGAACTGAGCGAGATAAGTTGATCCAGCGACGGGTTTTCAGTCAGCAGGTGCGCACCAAATACGTAACTAGAGAAGTGACGCATAACTTGAATAAACACCATTGAATCATCGTGCTCTTGAGCATCAGTTTCCTGTAATGCTGCCCCCCACACACGCATCTGCTGCAATAACCATTGGTATTTGTCTTCTTCACGGCCATGGCACACAACCACGACCTGTTTGACCATACTGGACACATCAGGACCAAACATAGGATGCAAGCCAACCACTGGGCCTCTATGGGCTTTGAGCATGGCAGCCAAAGGCAGCGCTTTGGTGCTAGTAATATCAGCAAGAATGCAATTCGTTGGCAAGTTATCTAGCTTGGCGATAATGTGTTCTGTTAACTTAATGGGTACGGCCACAAGTACCAAACTTGCCGAGGCGAACATCTCATCGGCCCTAGGCCAATCTTTTTGTTCAAGAACATCGACCTTGTAACCGCTTCGGGTAAACATATCTACAAAAATACGCCCCAGCGCGCCGCCGCCGCCAATAACAACAATATTGTTAACGTTTGGAGCGCAACACATATAGCGCTTATTTTGCGTGTGATAAGACTCACGCATAATTCGGCGCAATAGGTCTTCGACTAATGCAGGAGGAACACCTAATGCTTTGGCCTGTTCACAGCGCTGTTCGATCAACTCGGCTTCACGAGCGGGGACATAAATAGGCAAGCCAACCTTACTTTTATACACACCAACCTGTTCAGTCAGCGCAGCGCGCTTTGCTAACAGCGCCACTAGCTCAGAATCTAGGGTATCAATTTGGTCGCGTAATATTTCTAGTTCGGTTGGCATTCAAGTTCCTTTTAATTTGGGCTGTTAAGTTTATTTAACCGCAAAGGCAATACAGTAATAAGTTTATCACGCATGTGATTAATTAACTCATCTGTTGATTCCCAATTGATACAACCATCGGTGATAGACACACCATACTCTAGCTCACTAGGGGTCTTACCCTTATTGCTTTGATTGCCCGCATTCAAATGGCTTTCTAACATAATGCCAATCACCGATTGGTTACCACCGAGTATTTGATTCACCACATTTTGTGCTACCAATGGCTGGCGGCGGTAATCTTTACTAGAGTTTGCATGGCTGCAATCCACGACTAAACCAGCACTTAATTTTGCAGCGCGCATTTCTTCTTCACAATCTGCCACGCAAACAGAATCATAGTTTGGTTGCTTACCACCACGAAGAATAATGTGGCCATCTGGGTTACCTTGCGTTTGGATCACACTCACCTGCCCTTCGCCATTTATCCCCATGAAACTGTGACCTGAGGCCGCTGACTGCAGTGCATTAATAGCAATACCTAGGCTACCATCAGTACCGTTTTTAAAGCCCACAGGCATTGATAGGCCGCTCGCCATTTCACGGTGAGTTTGTGACTCTGAAGTACGCGCGCCAATTGCCGACCAGCTGAATAGTTCAGCTAGATACTGAGGGCTAATCGGGTCAAGCGCTTCTGTAGCAACTGGAATTTCAAGCTCAGCCAACCAAATGAGTAACTCCCGCGCTTTACGTAAACCTGTTTCAATATCAAACGTATCATCAATATGTGGATCGTTGATCAGCCCTTTCCAACCGACCGTCGTACGTGGTTTCTCAAAATATACTCGCATCACTATGTATAGCGTGTCTTTGCATGATTCATGTAACTCTTTGAGTTTAAGTGCGTACTCTTTTGCCGCTTCAATGTCATGAATTGAGCATGGTCCACTGATAACCAAAAAACGATGATCTCGACGATGAATAATGTCAGAAATAATTTGACGTGAAGATTGGATCACGGATAAAGCGTGGTCCGTAACAGGAAGCTCACTCTTTAAGGTTTCAGGGGTAACAAGTACCTGTTCAGAGGTAACGTTAATATTATTAATGTTGTCGCGTAACATAATCTTAGACTCACAAAGTAAAGGGTAAAACACGAACTGCATGGCAGTCGAACTGGAAATAACATGTTTAAAGCAAGCGGCCGATTAAATGTAAACATATAACTACAACTGCAAATTAACTTTTTATGTAATTTGATTGACTTTTTAACATTTGATAATTTTTTTCGCAAGATTTAATTGTCTTAATCGTTATTTCACTTGATTTACGCTCAAAAAAAATGCAAAAACTCCCTTTAATAACCAGTGCTTATGACTGCACATCAGTGTTTACACTTTCTACAGCAGATATAGAGTAACAAATTTGCGGTTGGGTAGCCGATCGCGATAGTCTTTCGCATTACTCACGTCAACGAGAGTAAGAACAATCACAATAAACAACATCGAACGATAATACAGTCGTCAAATTTTTAGCTCAGGGATCCCTATGAAAAAAGCATTACTCAGCCCAGTTGCATTGGCTGTTATGCTTGCTGCGTGTCAGCCCGACACCGCAAGCCAAACAAATCAGAACGCGGCGCAACAAAAAGCCAGCCAGCAAGACACTTCCCCATTAAATGGTGACATCACAAAAAACAACCCTTTATTGGCCAAGTCAAATGCCCCATTTGGTGTGCCTGAATTTTCAAAAATAACAATTGAACATTACGAGCCAGCATTTGATTTTGCTATTGCCCAAAACCAACAGGAAATTGACGACATTGCTATTTCGAGTGAAGCCCCGACGTTTGAAAATACCATCGAAGCGATGGAAAAATCAGGTCAAGCTCTTAATCATGTGGCGACTGTTTTCTACGCACTAAACGGCACTGATACCAGCACAGAGATGCAGAGCATTGCTAAAAAGATGTCTCCTCGCTTATCTGCGTTAAATGACGATATATATCTCAATGCTAAATTGTTCGCTCGCGTAAAATCTGTATATGAACAAAGAGATAACCTAGACTTGCGCGTGGATCAGAAAACCTTACTTGATGATAGCTATCAATCTTTTGTACGTGGCGGCGCTAATTTAAGCGAAGCAGATAAAGCGACACTGCGTGATTTAAACGGTCAACTGTCTAAATTATCTGTTCAATTTGGCGAGAATCTACTCGCTGAAACCAACGCCTTTGAATTGGTTATTGATGCCAAAGATGACTTGGCAGGATTACCCGATGACATTATTGCCGCAGCGGCAGTAACGGCCACTGAGCGGGGCCACGATGGGAAATGGGTATTTACTACTCACCGCCCTAGTAAAAATCCGTTTTTGACTTACGCCGAAAATCGCGATTTGCGCAAAGCCTTATACGAGGGTTACATTCAACGTGGAGACAACGATAATGCTGACGATAATAAAATGTTAGCCTCAAAAATAGCCTCTTTACGTTACCAAAAAGCCCACTTACTTGACTATAAAACTTATGCGGATTTTGTGCTTGAAAAAGCCATGGCGAAAACCCCGGAAAACGTTTATGGCTTATTGGACCAAGTATGGCCAGCGGCATTAGCCCAAGCGAAAAACGAAGTAGCAGATATGCAAGATATGATCAAAGCAGAAGGCGACGACTTTACGCTCGCAGCTTACGATTGGTGGTATTACGCTGAAAAAATTCGCAAAGCCCGTTACGATCTGGATGCCGCGCAAACTAAGCCGTATTTCTCTCTTGATGCAACCCGCGAAGGCGTTTTTTATACAGCTGGAAAGCTTTGGGGAGTAACCTTTAAAGAGCGCCAAGATATTCCCAAATATCACCCAGATGTGCGTACCTTCGAAGTGTTCGACAAAGACGGCTCTAGCATTGGCGTTTATATGACGGATTACTACGTACGCGAAAGCAAACGTGGTGGCGCTTGGATGAACTCCTACCGTAAACAGCAAAAAATGTTTGGCGAGAACGTTAAGCCAATTATTTACAATGTGCTTAACTACCCTCGCCCTGTAGGCGACGCGCCGGTTCTGCTTACGTTTGATCAAGCATCGACCTTATTTCACGAATTTGGTCACGCTATACAAGGTTTGTTATCTGATGGTTACTATCAATCGCAAACGGGCACTTCATTACCACGTGATTACGTAGAGTATCCGTCGCAAGTGATGGAAAACTGGATGATGGAGCCTGATGTTTTGGCGCAGTTTGCCAAGCACTATAAAACCGGTGAAGTGATCCCTCAGACTCTGATTGATAAAATTCAAGCTGCGGGTAAATTCAATCAAGGTTTTGCTACCACAGAGTACATGGCGGCAGCATTACTGGATATGAAATGGCACACCCTTGAAACGGCCACTGAACAGGATGCAGATGCGTTTGAAAAGGCTGCGATGGATGAGATTGGCTTGATCCCGCAAATTACTCCTAGATATCGTACAGGCTATTTCTCGCATATATTTTCCGGTGGGTATGCGTCAGGCTATTATGGTTACATTTGGTCAAACATTTATGATGCTGATACATGGCAAGTGTTTAGCCAAAACGGCATTTTCGATCAAGACACTGCGAGCGCCTATCGTGCACATGTTCTTGAAACTGGCGGCACGGAAGACCCGATGATCATGTATCGTCGTTTCAGAGGTCAAGATCCAAAAGTATGGCCTTTGCTTGAGCGTCGTGGTTTGCTGTCTGATGAGCAGTTAAAAACAATGAAAGCGCAGTAAGTCACTATACGACTAAATAAGTATGTAAAGCCCTGTCTAGCAGGGCTTTTTTTGTGTCTGTTGTAAGCCTATCTAATTCCCTGATTTTCAAGTATGTAAGCATATGCTCCCTGTAGCATCTGTGCGCTATGCACGTCACCGCCTTTATCAGGATGGTGCTGATGAATAAGCTTCAGATATTGGCGCTTCACTGCTTTTAATGGCGCATTAATAGGAAGCGCTAACACGGCATAACTTTTCTCGAGCTGTCGTGTATTACCGTACTTTTTTTGCGCGCAGCGATGCTCTTCTTGCAGATAATTTAGCCAAAAGCTATCCAGCAACGTTTCCACCTCAGCTTGGGAGGTCTCTGTGAGGTTATCCCAATCCAAGTAATACTCCGCCAAAGGATCGGCTGTCGAAAGACTATTATTGTTGCCCTGCGCATTGAGCGGTAGCGGTCGAATATTGAGCGGTATAGGTCGGATATTGAGAGTATAAATATCGATATCACCAATACCCTGCTCTCGCCAAGTTTGCCGTAACTGATATAACCCATTGAAGAGCACAAAGTGAGTGCGAAATAGAGCTAAGGGCTCACTCAATGTTAACGATGAAAATAGCGCAGCGTTATCTGAACTTGGCTGCACTGACAAGTGTTCACTAGAAGTGCCATTTGAACGCTCATAAGCGTTTTCGGCTTTCCACTGCTCAAATTTAGCAGTCGAGGCCGCTTCAGACTCACCTGACGAAGTCTGCATGCATTTCAGCAAGTTGTATTCACTTATTCCTTCGGGATGGGCAAGCAATAATGCTTCGACAACACTAAGTAAAGACTGAGTAACCATTTGCCATTTTTCTTTCACTGAAACATGGCTCACGCTAAGCTCGCTACTTAGCACGTTCGTCATCTAATGACGTGTTGTCAATTTGGCGAATTGCCACAGCTGGCACCCCTGCCACAACCGTATTTGCAGCAACATCTTTATTCACCACTGCCCCTGCAGCAATGACGGCGTTGTCACCTATCGTCACCCCATCTAAAATTTTCGCCCCCATGCCTATCCACACACTGTTTCCAATAGTAATAGGTCGTGCCGTTTCTAAGCCTTTGTTACGTCTTTTCGCATCCAATGGATGTGACGCAGTTGAAATAAGCACACCAGGGGCAAGCATCACATCATCGCCAAAAGTAACGGCGGCGGCGTCTAAAATAACCACATTATGATTAGCATAAAAGTTTCTGCCCATCCGAATGTTGTAACCGTAATCGCAGTAAAAAGTGGGCTCTATCCAAGAATTAGGTGAGTCCGCAAATATATTTTGCAGAGTTTTCATGGCGGATTTTCGTTCAGCCTCAGATGCTAAATTAAACTGCTGACATGCAGCTTTCGCTTTGGCCCTGTCTTGCTGCAGCATTTTATTGCTTGGAAAATATAGCTCGCCTGTTAGCATTTTCTCTTTTTCAGTTAGCTTTTCCATTGTTACTCCTGCATTAATGGTTCTGGTTGCGATATTTCGCCATAAGATAAGTATCACTGTATAGATAACGCTGTTTTTTTAAGATTTTCAGACCTAATATTCGATTGAAGCAAGGTTGAAATACAGTACCCCTTGTACTGTCGTGCGTTGATCTTTCGAGCCTTATTTTTCAGTCTCTAAACTTCCACGCCACAAACCGACTTATTTTTTGGCCTTGTCCCATGTCAACTTTCATAAACTGCTTAGCCCCGAAGTAACGAGCACTGGTTTCAATGGCTTTAAGATGCACACTTTTTGACACTAAGCAGGTAAACCAACCAACCTGAGATTGATACTCGACACTTTCTTTTATCATTCGCTGTATAAAAGCCAACTCACCACCGTCACACCAGAGTTCGTTACTTTGACCAGCAAAGTTAAGTTTATTTGCCGTTATCGGTTGGGCGTTACTTGTGTTGTTGCTTTTTTGCTTATTACGTCCAAGTCCCTTTACTTTACGCAGACTCCCCGTGGCAGCCTCTTCAGCAGATTTATGGAACGGCGGATTGCACAGACTAAACGTAAAATGGTCGTCGGGCTGAATGATGCCGGCAAAAATATATGCTTTGTCGTGCTGTTTACGCACAGCGAGCAAGGGTTTCAATTTGGGATTATTATTAGCTAATGTCGTCGCTGATTTCAGTGCAACGTCGTCAACATCACTGCCCACAAAGTCCCAACCATAGGTTTGGCTGCCGATAATCGGGTAAATAGCATTAGCGCCTACGCCAATATCTAACCCTATTACTCGATTACCTGTTGGCACAACGCCCTTATTGTCTTTGGCTAACAGGTCTGCAAGACTATGAATGTAGTCTGCTCGGCCTGGCACCGGCGGGCACAGATACCCTTCGGGTATATCCCACATATTCAACCCGTAATAATGAATAAGCAGAGCGGCATTGAGCGCTTTAACAGACGCAGCTTTCGAGAAATCAATGCTCTGCTGACCACTCTTCGCCTTGATCACATGTGCATCAAGCGTAGGGTAACTTTGACACAACGCTGACATTGGGTAACCGTTTCGGTGTACATTACGCGGATGCATCGTAGCGCTAGTGTGTGGTGCGTTTTTATTATTCACAGCCAACTTTTTTGCCTTTACTGTTGTGGTTATTGTCATGCTTATCGAGAAACCGATTACTCGCCATTATGTGGTTATAAATTCGGCCTATCGCCTAATAAAAATCTCGCCCCTGCGCCTTTTGTCGCAATGTTATCTTCTTTATTGTACAGACGACATTTGTCTAAAGACAGGCAGCCACAACCGATACACCCTGCTAATGACGATTTAAGTTGGGTAAGTTCAGCAATACGCTGCTCAATACGCTGATTAAAAATCTCACTTAAGGCGGTCCAATCCTTTTTTGTCGGTGTTCGGTTATCAGGCAATGCTTTTAGTAGTTGGCGTATTTCATCCAAGCTGTATCCCATATTTTGTGCAATGAGAATAAAGGACACCCGGCGTATGACTGAACGAGGAAAGACGCGGCTGCCGCCTGGAGTGCGAACAGATGGAATAAGTGCTTGGTTGGCATAGTAGCGGATTAAAGAGACCGCGTTACCAGTGCGCTTTGCGATAAAGCCGATACTGACCAGTGGTTCCTGTGGCATAAAATTAAACTCAACTTTTTCTTGATCTAAAGTTAGCTTTAGATATTAAGCTGTCCCCATACAATAATCCAGTCACAAAAAGGAATACTTATGCGCCCAGCTCTGTTTGAACACGTTAATTTAACCGTTACGGACCCTGACAAAACGGCAGAAATACTTTGTCAGTTATTTAACTGGCATATTCGCTGGTCAGGCGCTGCTAAAGATGATGGTTATACGGTGCATGTGGGGTCAGAAACGGCTTACTTGGCTTTGTACAAGCCAAAGCACTCCATAAACGGCGATATAAATCATCGCAACATAGGTAAAGTGAATCATATTGGGATCTTGGTCAATGAGCTAGATGCCGTAGAAAAATGCGTCATAGCACTAGGGTTCAAAACGTTTAACCACGGGGATTATGAGCCGGGAAGACGTTTCTACTTTATGCTCAGTGAAAGAATTGAAGCTGAAGTAGTGAGTTACTCGGATTAAATAACAGGCAGTAAAAAGCCCGCAAAATGCGGGCTTTTTTATAAGTTAACGGTAACGCAAAATTAATATTAGTTAAGCTTTTCTTTGATACGTGCAGAACGACCTGAACGGTCACGCAAGTAATAAAGCTTAGCACGACGAACATCGCCACGACGTTTCACAGCAATTGAACTAATTGCAGGGCTGTGGGTTTGGAACGTACGCTCAACACCTTCGCCGCTAGAAATCTTACGAACTGTAAAAGCAGAGTGTAGGCCACGGTTACGTTTAGCGATTACAACGCCTTCGTATGCCTGAAGACGCTCTTTCTCGCCTTCTTTAACGCGTACTTGAACAACAACTGTATCACCAGGGCCAAATGCAGGAACATCAGATTTTAACTGTGCTTCTTCAATGCGCTTGATGATATCTTGATTGACTTTACTCATCATATCCTCTCATCCCAGAATAACTGCCATTTTGCTGCAACAACTCTTGCTGATATTCATCTAACAAACGTTGTTGCTCCTCAGTCAGAGCTAGGTCGTTTAATAATTCAGGGCGTCGTTGCCAGGTTCTACCTAGCGACTGTTTATCACGCCACTGTTTGATTTTTTGATGATCCCCACTCAACAATACAGAAGGAACTGATTGGCCATTCAAGTTTTCTGGTCGGGTATAGTGCGGACAATCTAGCAAACCGTCGCTAAACGAATCTTGCTCGGCAGATTGTGCATGCCCTAATACACCAGGTACCAGTCTTGCGACCGCATCCATTAAGATCATCGCAGGTAGTTCACCACCGCTGAGAATATAGTCACCAACAGACCATTCTTCGTCTATTTCAGCTTCTATTACTCTCTCGTCGATACCTTCGTAGCGACCGGCGACTAGAATCACACTTTCATTTTCAGAAAGCTGCTTCACACCACGCTGTGTTAATGTTTTCCCCTGAGGTGAGAGATAAATCACCTTAGTTTTTTTCTCGGCAGCCTGTTTGGCTGCACGAATTGCGTCTAATAAAGGCTGAACCATCATCAGCATTCCTGGACCACCACCGTATGGTCGGTCGTCAACAGTACGATGTTTGTCGTGAGTAAAGTCTCTTGGATTAAAGAAATCTACTTTCAACTTACCGCTTTTTACAGCTCGTCCTGTTACGCCCTGTTCGGTAAAAGTCTGAAACATTTCAGGAAACAGACTCACTACCCCAAACCAACGCTGTGTATCTGAACTCATTAAAAGCTCGGATCCCAATCAACCTGTATGGTCTTCGCCTCACGGTCCACTTTCTTAACGACTTGGTCAATTAAGTAAGGGACCATGCGTTCTTTTTGACCGAAAGCATCTTTCAAATTGGCTTTGATTAACATAACGTCATTCGCACCCGTTTCGAATAATTCTTTCACGACACCTAAGTTGTAACCCTGTTCGGTTACGACTTGCATGCCGACCAACTCTCTCCAATAAAATTCATCACCATCTAACTGAGGTAGCTGTTGAGCTTTAATTGAAATGTCGAGATTTTTGATACTTTCAGCATCGTCTCTTGTTTCAACCCCAACCAGTTTGGCAACCAATCCTTTATTGTGGGTTCGCCATTGGTCAACGACGATTTCTTTAGTATTCCCTTCTTGGCCCACAAGCCAAGGGGTATAGCCAAAAATACCGTCTAATTCATCGGTATATGAAGTGATTTTGACCCAACCTTTAACACCATAAGGTGCGCCGATTTTGCCCATCACTAATGTGTCAGACGCGTGACTCATTTATACCTCAATCTTTCTTTGCAATTGCAATTAAGCAGCTGCTTTTTGTGCATCTTTAACCAAGCGAGCAACACGGTCAGAAAGGCCTGCGCCATTTCCTACCCAATGCTCTACGCGGTCTAGATCAAGACGCAAACGCTCTTCTTGACCTTGTGCTGTTGGATTAAAGAAACCGATGTTTTCAATAAAACGACCATCGCGTGAACGACGGCTGTCAGCAACCACTACTTGATAAAATGGACGCTTTTTCGCGCCACCACGCTGTAAACGAATAGTAACCATAAATGCCTCAAACTCGTTGTAGCGTTAACGTTAACTTATGTACCTTTTTAGCTATCTAACGATTTACTGCTAGATAAAAGGACGCCGTATTGTACGGATTTTAGGCTTGATTGCAAGTCTAGTTAGTAAAGAATAGGCAATTGATTTAATTCAGTTATCTGCCTTGTGTAATCCCCATGGCTCATTTGTATAGAACCCCGTGAATGACGCAGAGGATTGGGGCTTGTACGTAAAGTACATGCGTTAATACACAATAGAGACGGCTCGTCTTTGCCGGGCATTTTGTATCAGACTGTGAGCGACTTAAACAAAGTGGATACTTGGGCAGCGAGCAACGTTACAACAGTAACATTCAACTCAGTATTAATTGGCGCATAGGCCCAGCCAAGGAAGTCAGCAATGTAACATTCAGATTTGTCCAGTTAGCTTATGGGACTATTTCACCACTAAAATGCTCACACTTAGACCCGAATTCGTATAGCGGGAGATAAACAGGCTTAATTAAAGCGAAATACGTTTTTCGTTTTCATCGAACAAGAGTGTGTCTGCCAGCGTAAAAGTAAGATAAATCACTTGGCCTACATCCACGGCTTCACTCGATAAAACGACCACCACATGACTTCCTTGTTCTAGCTCGCCATTTGCTTCTGATTCAATGTTATTTACCAAAAGGGTCGAGTCAGTCGAGCTAGATGACTCAATGACCTGCGACGAGCTAATCGAAGGTGACAGATAGAGATACTGAACATCGCCTAAGTACTCTACTTTAGCGACGTGCATTTGGATCCCTTGAGGGATGGGTAGAAGCGAAACCCTAAATGCCCTTGGTCTTACCCCCATTAATAACGTTTGCTTGTGCAGCACTTCAGGCACATCACAAAAAATACGATGCTCAATCTTTCCTGTTAGTTGTAATCCTTGCTTGTCAGCCTTTACTACAAATAAATTGATTTTAGGCTCACCAAAAAAGCGAGCTACGTAAACGTTATTAGGTGAACGGTAGATATTCTCAGGGGTGTCAAACTGTTCCACACCGTTATGACTTAAAAGCAATATACGTTGAGCTAATGCCATAGCTTCATGTTGATCGTGAGTGACAAAGAGAGTGGTGGTGGCTAACTCCAAATGCAGCCGTTTCAACTGCTGACGCATTTCTGTTCGTAGCTCAGGATCGAGGTTGGAAAATGGTTCATCAAATAGAAATAATTGCGGCTTTGACAGCATAGCCCTACCAATAGCCACGCGTTGCCTTTGCCCTCCTGATAGTTGTTTAGGGTATCTCTCGAGTAGGTCACTAATGGCTAAACGCTTAGCTACGAGGGCAACCTCATGGGTAACTTGTGACTGGGCGACTTTTTTGACTTTCAAGGCATAACCTAAGTTGTCCGCCACGTTTAGGTGAGGAAACAAAGCGTAATTTTGAAAGACCATGCCGACATTGCGTTGCTGGGGCGGCAAATGCTCAACAGACTCACCATCAAAAAAGATACTTCCTTGTGTAAGGTGCTCTAAACCGGCAATCAGCCTAAGTAAAGTCGACTTCCCTGCTCCGGAGGGACCCACAATAGCGACAAATTCCCCCACTGCAAATTCTGCGGATATTGGCGGGAAACGAAAACTGCTCCTCGTGCTACGTAGCACCGTAGAAATATTTTGTAGGCTAATTTGACTCATGAATAAAAATATCCAATTTGCGTGCAGATTGACGAAGATAATTAACGAAAATATGTGCCATAAAAAAAGGCTGTAACTTACGTTACAGCCTTTTCCAAAATATGGTGCGGATGGGGAGACTCGAACTCCCACGGCCTAAGCCACAGCCCCCTCAAGGCTGCGTGTCTACCAATTCCACCACATCCGCGTGGTAATTCTTTTAACTTTGAGGCACATCACTCGCAGGTGCGTCTGATGTAGTAACGGGTACATCAGATTCTACAGGTGCTGTAGTAGATTGAGCAGGTTCATCTAAAACAGGAACTTCAATATTTTGCCAGTCATCAACTGCTTTTTCTTTATCCGCAGTTTGATTACCTAGAATTAAGCTGGTCACGAAAAAGAACGTAGCCAATATCGCAGTAGTACGCGTCAGAAAGTTACCTGACCCCGTTGAACCAAACACAGTGTTTGAACCGCCGCTACCAAACGATGCGCCCATGTCTGCACCTTTGCCTTGTTGAATAAGAACAAAGCCGATCAACATAATCGCTACTATCAAATAAACTACAATCAAAACTTCGTAAAACATCTGTCGCCTCTATCGCTTTGCCGCTAAGCAAATGCTTAAAAAATCTTCTGGATTTAAACTGGCTCCGCCAATCAAACCGCCATCAACATCGGGTTGTGAAAACAATTCAACAGCATTACTGCCTTTGACGCTTCCACCGTATAAAATCACGCATTGGTTAGCAATTTCGCCATCTTGCTTTGCCAAATGTTGACGTATAAATGCATGCACTTCTTGTGCTTGTCCGGGACTCGCAGTTTTGCCAGTTCCAATCGCCCAAATAGGCTCGTAGGCAATAACAATACCGTTAAATGCTGCAATACCCACTTTATTTATTACCGCATCAATTTGTGCCGCGATAAAATCGAATAATTGTCCGCTTTCACGCACATCTTCTGGTTCGCCAACACAAAATAAAGGGATGAGCTTATGTGTTAAAGCCAGCTCAACTTTGTCGGCAACCAATTCATTTGACTCGTTGTTATCAGCACGTCGCTCTGAATGCCCCAATATGACGTATTGGCACTTCATTTCTTTCAACATACTTACGGCGGTTTCGCCAGTATGCGCACCAGATTCATATTGACTGATATTTTGG
This sequence comes from Paraglaciecola sp. QJM3NY_14, assembly GCF_056173245.1. Lineage (NCBI taxonomy): Bacteria > Pseudomonadati > Pseudomonadota > Gammaproteobacteria > Alteromonadales > Alteromonadaceae > Paraglaciecola > Paraglaciecola sp. QJM3NY_14. Next base: position 1,795,102 of record NZ_CM149664.1, on the reverse strand, counting down.
CCACCTAAGGCAAAATTACTGTCGTTGAATCCACCTAAATAAGGAAACGGTGGGCACACCACAACATCTACATGAGATACATCAGCCTTGGAAAATGCGTCTTCAACTTGCTTAATTAACGCAAGATTGCCATTCATTTTCCAATTACCTGCGACTATAGGTCGACGGTTATTCATTTGCATCCTAACTCCTGTAGTGCCAGTGAAAAGCGCGCGAGATATTAACCAACCTGCTACCAATATACAAGTAGCAGAATTGAATTTTAACGACTTTCTTCAGTAAATAACTGGCCGCTATTTGATATTGCTGTTTTATTGTCCAGTTGCCTTGCGCACGGCGTCTGCAATATGTTCCGCCCACTTGCGCGAATCGGTTGCATCGTTCGCTTCAACCATAACGCGAATGAGAGGTTCAGTACCACTTTTACGCAATAGTACTCTTCCTCTTTCCCCCAATGCAGATTCAGCTTCTAACACACTATTTTTAACATCTTGCGCATCCAAAGGTGTGTCGCCTTCGTTGAAACGGACATTGATTAAGGTTTGTGGGAATTTGGTCATCCCACGGCTTAACTCGTTTAGGGTCATATTAGCGTTTAGCATCGCCGCCAATACTTGCAAGCCTGCGACAATACCATCTCCAGTTGAAGCTGCATCGAGATTCAATACATGGCCCGAACCTTCGCCGCCAATTGACCAACCTTTTTGACGTAGCAATTCAAGTACGTATCGATCACCTACTTTACTGCGCTCAAATGGCACCCCTAACGTACTCAAAGCCACCTCTAACCCTAAGTTACTCATGACAGTGCCAACCACACCACCTTTGAGCTTGCCTGACTTGAGGGCATCCCGGGCGATGATATAAACAATCTGATCACCATCAATAACATTACCGTGATGGTCCACCAACATAATACGGTCACCGTCACCGTCTAGGGCAAATCCAAGGTCCGCTTTGTGCTTAATCACGCTATCGACAATCGCTTTCATCGAGGTTGCCCCCACTTTGCGATTAATATTTAGGCCATCAGGTTCAGTACCAATTTCGATCACCTCTGCACCTAACTCACTTAATACATTAGGCGCTATGTGGTAGGTTGCTCCATGAGCGCAATCCACAACGATCTTCAAGCCTTTCAAAGATAGATTTGATGGGAAGTTGCCTTTACAAAACTCGATATAACGGCCAGCAGCATCGGCAATACGCACGGCTTTACCTAGTTTATCGGATGCGACACATTGCATTGGCTTGTCCATTTCAGCTTCTATCGCAAGCTCTATGTCGTCGTCTAATTTGCTGCCGTCAGCTGAGAAAAATTTAATGCCGTTATCATAATATGGGTTATGTGACGCGCTGATCACAATACCTGCCTCAGAACGAAAAGTTTTCGTTAAATAAGCGATAGCAGGGGTCGGCATCGGCCCGAGTAAGCCGATATTGATACCTGCTGCAGAAAGGCCTGACTCCAAAGCCGACTCAAGCATGTATCCAGAAATACGCGTGTCCTTCCCTATAATGACTTTATTCGTACCGCTGCCTGCAAGTACTTTTCCTGCAGCCCAGCCTAGTTTCATTACAAACTCTGGGTTAATCAAATTCTCGCCAACTTTGCCGCGAATACCGTCAGTCCCGAAATACTTTCTGTCACTCATTATTATTTTTCCTTTTGTAACATAGATACAATTTTAATCGCATCAACCGTTTCATTCACATCGTGTACACGAATAATTTGCGCACCTTTAAGCGCAGCAATAGTCGCCAGCGCCACACTGCCTGCTAGTCGTTCTTCTACTGGACGATTAAGAAGCTGGCCTATCATAGATTTTCTAGACATACCTACTAATAAGGGGTAACCCAATTTGTGTAAAGTTTCCAACTGCGCAAGTAACTTATAATTATGGTTCAAAATTTTACCGAAGCCAAAACCTGGATCGAATAAAATACGTTCTTTACTCATACCCGCCTCAATACAGACCTTGGCTCGGGCCAATAAAAAATTTTGCACATCAATGAATACATTATCGTAATGAGGCGCATTCTGCATACTACGAGGCTGACCACGCATATGCATCAGGCAAACCGGTACGTTGGCGGTTGTAGCAACTTCCAAAGCGCCAGGCTCTTGCAATGCTCTTACGTCATTGATAAGCCCCGCACCTGCATTCACAGCGGCTTTCATTACCGCAGCCTTACTGGTATCGATTGAAATGATTGTATCAAAACGCGCCTGAAGGGCTTCAATAACTGGCACTACCCTGTCGAGCTCTTCTTGCTCTGCAACGTCGGCGGCCCCAGGGCGAGTGGATTCACCACCTACATCAATAAAATCAGCCCCTGATGCAATCATTTCAGCTGCATGTTCAATAGCCTTATTTATTAACGCATATTGACCACCGTCTGAAAAAGAATCAGGCGTGACGTTTAAGATCCCCATCACCTTAGGGGAATCAAGCTTTAATGTTTTATGACGAAAATTCATGATTGCGATTGGTATACCTAAGCTGAGCTTAAAAAAAACGCTTTGTTGATCACTCAACAAAGCGTTGTATTAATGACCCACCTAATTAGTGAGTAGCATCACCTGGTTTACCAACCGTAGGATCAGATTTGTTTGTCTCTGTTTTTTCGTCAGCGTCGCCTTTTGGCTCTTCACTGACTGATGCACCACCTGTTGGAGGGGTGTTGTCATTTTTTGAATCTTCGATCCAATCAGCAGGAGGACGAACATCTGTACGGGCCATCAGATCATCAATTTGTTTTGCATCAATGGTCTCATATTTCATCAAACAATCTTTCATGGCATGTAAAATATCAATGTTATCAGTCAATATTTTCTCTGCACGTGAATAATTTCGGTCGATTAAAGACTTCACTTCAGCATCGATAGCACGCGCTGTATCATCTGACATATGCTTAGATTTGGCCATGCTGCGACCAAGGAACACTTCACCTTCTTCTTCTGCGTAAAGCATAGGTCCCATTTTGGTAGACAAGCCCCATTGAGTCACCATCTTGCGGGCAATGTCGGTAGCGCGTTCAATATCGTTTGATGCTCCAGTGGTTACGCGATCTTCACCTAGGGTTAGCGCTTCTGCGATCCGGCCACCAAACAAACTTGAGATCATGCTCTCAAGATGTTGTTTACTATGGCTGTATCTGTCTTGCTCAGGCAAATACATGGTCACGCCCAACGCTCGTCCACGTGGGATAATCGATACTTTGTACACGGGATCATGCTCTGGTACTAAGCGACCAACAATTGCATGCCCTGCTTCATGATAAGCAGTATTCGTTTTCTCTTCCTCTGACATGACCATGTTTTTGCGCTCTGAGCCCATCATGATCTTGTCTTTAGCTTTATCAAACTCTTCCATTGAAACGGTGCGCTTACCACTTCTGGCAGCAAATAATGCAGCTTCGTTCACAAGGTTGGCTAAATCAGCCCCAGAGAAACCGGGTGTACCACGAGCGATGTAAGACGGTTCAACGTTGTCTCCTAAAGGCACTTTGCGCATGTGGACTTTTAGGATCTGCTCGCGACCTCGGATATCCGGTAAACCAACATGTACTTGACGGTCAAAACGACCTGGGCGTAATAATGCAGGGTCAAGTACGTCAGGACGGTTAGTCGCCGCTATAACGATAATACCTTCATTCCCGCCGAAGCCATCCATTTCAACCAACATCTGGTTCAATGTTTGTTCACGTTCATCATGACCACCGCCCATGCCGGCACCACGTTGGCGACCAACAGCATCAATTTCATCAATGAATATGATACAAGGTGCGGCTTTTTTCGCCTGTTCGAACATATCACGTACACGAGATGCACCGACACCCACAAACATTTCAACGAAATCAGAACCTGAAATTGAGAAGAACGGTACTTTCGCTTCACCAGCAATGGCTTTAGCAAGAAGGGTTTTACCCGTCCCAGGAGGCCCCACTAGCAGTACGCCTGTAGGAATACGTCCGCCCAGCTTTTGGAATTTACTTGGATCACGCAAGAAGTCGACAAGTTCAACCACATCTTCTTTCGCTTCGTCACACCCTGCCACATCTGCAAAAGTCGTTTTGATTTGGTCTTCGCCCATCAAACGCGCTTTACTTTTACCGAATGACATAGCGCCACGGCCGCCACCTCCGCCTTGCATTTGACGCATGAAGAATATCCACACACCAATAAGCAACAACATAGGAAACCATGAGATAAAGATAGAGGTAAGTAAAGAAGGCTCTTCAGGCGGCTCGCCAAGAATTTTTACATCTTGTTTTACCAGATCTGAAATAAGCTGATCATCAAAATAAGGGATATAAGTGGAGAAACTTTCCCCAGAACGTTTTGTTCCTTTGATTTCACGTGATTCACTATCTATGCGTACTTCACGGATTTGTCCTTGATTTGCCTCTTTAAGAAACGTTGTATAATCCGTTTGTACCTTTGATGACTCTCCCGGAGAAAAACTCTGGAAGACTGACATCAAAACGACAGCTATGACCAACCATAAGATTAAATTTTTTGCCATGTCGCTCAAGTTGTTGACCTCTGTTATTTCAATTCTGTTGCGTATCTCACGCCTGAGACTACTATAATTTAAAGCCCGTCGCTACCAGATAAACCTCTCTGGAACGCGCACGAGATGAATCTGGTTTACGTGTTTTGACTACTTTGAAAGCATTTTTGACTTCATTAAAAAATTGGTCAAAACCTTCCCCCATAAATACTTTTACGGTGTAACTGCCGTTTTTCTTTAAAACCTGACGGCACATATCCAGTGACAGTTCGACTAGATACATGGATTTCGCCTGATCTGCGGTATCGTTGCCCGTCATGTTAGGCGCCATGTCGGACATCACTACATCTACGTTTTTTCCACCGATTTTGTTCAATAACGCATCCAGCACTGCTTCTTCACGGAAGTCCCCCATCAAGAAATCAACACCAGGCAACGGGTCCATCGACAAAATATCGCACGCGATAACATGGCCGTTATCGCCAACTTGCTTGACCGCATATTGCGACCAGCCACCAGGAGCAGCACCTAAGTCAACTACCGTCATGCCGGGTTTAATCAGACCGTCTTTCGCTTGAATTTCTTCAAGTTTAAACACCGCTCGAGAGCGCAAACCTTGTTTTTTTGCTTGGATGACATATTTATCGTCAAAGTGCTCTTTTAACCAGCGTTTACTGCTTTCAGATTGCTTATTTTTACCCATTGGCTTCGTTTGTCATTAGGAATACTTGGAAGATGGCGCTAGAATACTGGTTTTCAACTGTTCACATTCAATATAATTGTAAGAAATATTACTCAATGACTCTATCAAACAAGCAAAAACAACACCTTAAAGGCCTCGCTCATTCACTTAAGCCAGTGGTTCAACTTGGCGCAAATGGATTAACTGAAGGCGTATTGGCTGAAATTGAAGGCGCACTTAGCCATCATGAACTCATTAAAGTTAAAGTCCCTACTGACGACAGAGAAGAGAAAGGCTTAATCATGGACGCCATTATCCGTGAAACGAAAGCTGAAAAGCTACAAACCATTGGACATACTTTGGTCTTATTCCGTCAAAGTGACGAGAAGAAAATCGAGTTGCCCCGTAAATAGTACACCAACAGTAGTATCCCATCATGAAGTCCCCGTATCCTAGCAATTAATCACTTGCAAAATACGGGGCTGCTGCTTCGGTTGATAAATTACCTTATGCAAAGAATCTATCAATCGAAGCGTCTATTCATGGTGATGACCACCAACGCCATGGGCATGCCCATGCTGAATTTCCTCAGGTGTCGCTTGGCGCACATCAACTACCTCTAAAGCAAAGTTTAGTGTTTTTCCCGCCATCGGATGATTCAAATCCACGGTCACCATAAATTTACCGACCTTGAGTACCGTCACTTCACGTTGACCTTGCTCGGTGTTCACTACCGCGGTCATACCCGCTTTCCACTTTTTCGTCCCTTTATCGTCTTGCAGATGCTTCATTGGAATACGTTGTTGCGCATCATCACGAATTTCACCATAGGTTTTTGCAGGTTCAAGCTCCACTGAAAAACTATCGCCGACACTTTTGCCTTCTAGAGCGTCTTCAACACCTGGCATCATATTGTCGTGCCCATGAAGGTAAGCTACGGGCTCTGCATCACGGTTATTTTCAAGCTCAGTACCATCTAATTCGGTAATGATGTATTTAAACTGTACAACTGTGTCTTTTTCGATTTGCATCTTCTATCTCTGATTAACAATAATTTTGGCGGCAGTCTATCAAAACAGTGTAAAAGTGACATCTAAATAGCGCATTAATCATGCCTATTCATCATCTGCGCCATTCACCACATTAGCGATGTTAAGCAAACTACTCACTGCCATATAATTAATCGTGCCCTTAGGGTAACGCCCTTTAGTGTTCATCACTCCCACTTCTTTGTTCATTAATAACTCAAGTGCTTGATCGACCGTTTCCACGACGCAGATATGAAATTTGCCCAGCTTCACCGCCGCAACAACCTCTTTATCTAACATAAGGGAAATCTGATTCGACTTAGGAATAATCGCCCCTTGGTTTCCAGTTAATCCCCGGTGTTGGCAAAGTTTGAAAAAGCCTTCAATTTTTTCATTTACACCACCTACCGATTGAACTTGGCCATACTGATTGATTGAGCCTGTAATGGCGAGATCTTGGCGGGTAGGAATGTTGGTCAGGGCTGAGATCAGCGCAACCAATTCTGCCAGCGAGGCGCTATCGCCATCTATATGACCGTACGATTGTTCAATGGCGATATTGGCTGATAAGGTCAGCGGAAATAGCTGGGCATATTTATGGCCTAAATAGCCGGTCAACAACATAACGCCTTTGGAATGGATAGGCTGGCCGAGTTCAACTTCTCGTTCGATATCAACTACACCGTTCGCCCCAGCATACACGGTAGACGTAATCCGCGCTGGGGTACCGAATAAGCTATCCCCTACTTCAAGCACAGTAAGACCATTAACCTTGCCGACATCCACGCCCTCGGTAGCAATTAGAATTTGCCCCTGTTTAATGTCGTCAAGCACCGCTTCGCTTACGCGACCAGTACGGCGCGTTTTTGCACTCAACGCCGCTTCAATATGCGTAACATCTAAATCTAATGCATGACCTTGGCGACAGAAATAAAGACTTTCGTTAAGCAATTCGATGACATCTGAGAAGCGCGCTGACAACCTTTGTTGGTGCTCTGCCATACGTAAACTGTATTCTACAAGGCGATACATCGCCTTCGGTGAAATACTGCTCAATCCCAATTGCGAAACTTGATGTCTTACTCTACCGACAAAGTCATAAAGTGTTTTTTTGTCTAACTGGATTTCGTGATCAAAATCGACCAGTACACGAAACATTTCATAAAATTCATCATCAAAATCTTGCAAGTTGTAATACAACTCCCGCGAACCAAGTAACACCACTTTAACGTTAATGGGGATTTGTTGCGGATTAAGTGTGATTGAGTTGACCATGCCCACATCTGGCTGTGGCAAGTCCATTTTCAAATACCCAGATTTGAGGACTAGCTTTAATGTTTCCCAGGCATAAGGTTGTAAAATCAGCTTATCGACATCTAGCAATAAATAACCGCCATTAGCACGGTGCAATGCTCCTGGGCGGATCATGCGATAGTTAGTAAAAACTGAGCCCGAGACATTGGTATATTCAACACGACCGAACAAGTTCTGATGCGTAGGATTGGCTTCATAAATAACCGGTGCGCCACTATTTAACTCATGGCTGACCAGAATATTAGGCAAATACTGTTCTTCAAGTACGGAACGACGGTCGTATTCATCGTGTTTATCGTCTTTTTTATCATCTGCCAAAATCTCCACTATCGTTTCGACCAAGTGGGGTTTTAATTGCCGTAGAAACTTTAAAATGCCTAAATCAGACGCATACAGATGCTCTAATTCTTTAAGCAAGGGTTTAATTCCCTGCTCTGCTGTGTCCTTTTTAAGATGCCTAAGCTGCTCTGAAGATGCCCGTTTCCACTTAGGCAGCTCAATCAACGCCTCGCCTAAGCGATTTTCCAATTCATCAATTAACTGATAGTAACGCTGACGTTCCTCATCACTTAGCTTGGCAAAATCCGCATCGGTGATGGGCTTCCCATCAACAATAGGTGAAAAACTGATATTGCCATTTTCTTCATACAATGCCACGTTTTGGGCTTGTGCTAGCTGCTCAACAGAATCAATGGCGTGATCATAACGCTGGTCAAACTCTCGGGTTATCGCTACTTTTTTGCGCTGGTAGCCTGGATTATCAAACGCAGCGGGAAATGTATCGAGCAATTCATCCACCAACTTGCCCATTTCCTTTACGAGGCGCTTACTTTCCCCAGGAGGGAGACGCAATGCAAAGGGTTCACGCTCGTCTTCAAAATTATTGATGTAGCACCAGTCATCCGGCGTGAGCACCTTTTGCACATACTTAGCGATATATTCATGCACTAGGGTAAACCGGCCCGTCGCTTGCTCCCCCATCACATACAAGTTGTACCCTTTGGCGTCTAGGCCTAAACCGAAGTCCAATGCTTCGCGCGCTCTCGCCTGCCCAATAAAGGTAGCTTGCAGCGCTTTGTCATCTTTAAGTGCGTGGTTAATCAATCGGCGACTTGGCTTGGCGGTAATTTCTTTTAAACTCAAAGCGTATTTAAGATGCATGGTTAACTGGCGTTGTCCTTATGCGAGCAAGTAAAATACACTTACTCATACTGAAACTCTCACTTTAGCGTACTAAAGTATGTGATAAACCTATTAAGTAGCGCTTCTCTGCATTGCTTAATAAGCTGATATTTGATTCAAATATCATAACAAAAAAGTGGGAATAGCATGCCTCACTTTATGCACATAAAAAAATTTATCTTCACAGGAATTTTCGCCGTTTTTTTCTCCAACGCGTTTTGCCCACGTCACGCGTCTTAAAAAAGCATGGTCTTAGCGCCAAAATTCCGTTGTTTTTACCATCCAAAGGAGCAAATCTGGGACGCGTTAATGAATAAGATTGATAAGTGCTGGCATAAAAACCACACATAAAGAGAAGGTGAAGCAACGTTGCCCCTGTAACCTATTCCGGGCGGTTGCTTTTGTGAAAGCGCCAGAGATGACTCAACCAAGCATGTGCGTATCCGTTTTATTTAGATCAACAGTTTGCTGCGCATGACAGGCGGCTTAAGGCCTTTGCAAGGAATAGAAGTTCACGAAGCGCTGAATTGGCAACTTACCCAGCAAGATAACAACACCACTAGGCCTACTCTCGTATACCAAGCTCACAGAGTTATCAAAGGTGATTGGGCCAAATTGGCAGCTATTATTGATAAGGTACAAAGCAGCTAATTTACCTCTCTCGCGAGTTTTATTGAACAGCTAAAACCAGATTAACATTACGGATTTGGCGTTAAGTTGTTATTTTTTACGATAATTAGCGCTAAATCCCAGTTCAGCTATTGTGACCCAGCAAACCGTTAGGGTATTCTTACCGGCTATCTTAATAAATACATCTTATCTTCGCGGAAACTCTTTTTAATGGCCGAAAAAATTTACGAACCTCAGAAAATCGAACAAGAGGTACAAGCGCTTTGGGAAACCAATCAAACTTTTAAAGCAACTGAACAAGAAGATAAAGAGAAATTCTACTGCTTGTCCATGTTCCCTTATCCAAGTGGGCGCTTGCACATGGGTCATGTGCGTAATTACACCATAGGTGATGTCGTTAGCCGTTTTCAACGTATGAATGGCAAGAACGTTTTACAACCAATGGGTTGGGATGCATTCGGCTTACCGGCTGAAAACGCCGCATTAAACAACAATACCGCTCCAGCTAAGTGGACATATCAAAACATCGATTACATGAAAAACCAGTTAAAATCGCTTGGTTTTGGTTATGACTGGGATCGTGAAGTTGCTACCTGTAAAAAAGACTATTACCGCTGGGAACAATGGTTCTTCACTCGCCTGTATGAGAAAGGGTTGGTCTACAAGAAGAACTCTACCGTTAACTGGGATCCGGTTGATCACACAGTATTGGCCAACGAGCAAGTTATTGATGGTCGAGGTTGGCGCTCTGGTGCGTTGGTGGAGCAAAAAGAGATCCCTCAGTGGTTCATCAAAATCACCGATTACGCAGAAGAGTTATTGACAGACTTGGAGCAGTTAGAGGACTGGCCTGAACAAGTACGTGCCATGCAGAAGAACTGGATTGGCCGTTCAGAAGGTGTAGATATCACCTTTAATCTTAGTGAGAACGCTGCTGACATTAGTAGTTTTGACGTGTATACCACGCGACCTGACACACTTTACGGTGTAACTTACGTCGCCGTTGCTGCACAGCATCCTCTTGCCTTGCATGCCGCACAAACTCGACCAGAACTAGCCGAGTTTATTGAATCTTGTAAAAATACCAAAGTGGCCGAAGCTGAGCTTGCCACTATGGAGAAAAAAGGCTGTGACACTGGCTTGTTCGCTATTCACCCGTTAACCGGTGAAAAAGTGGCCGTGTGGGTCGCTAACTTCGTGCTAATGGGCTATGGCTCGGGTGCGGTTATGTCTGTACCTGGTCATGACCAGCGTGATTGGGAGTTTGCCCAGAAATACGGCCTACCTATTAAGCAAGTGGTTGAGCCCAGTGCAGATGAGCCACAAGAATGTGACTTAACCACAGCGGCATACACTGAAAAAGGCGTGCTTGTGAACTCAGCTGAATTTAATGGCTTAGCGTTTCAAGAAGCGTTTGATGCCATTGCAGCTAAACTCGAAGCACTTGGTGCGGGTAGTAAAAAAGTCAATTACCGTTTGCGTGACTGGGGGGTGTCTCGTCAACGTTATTGGGGTTCACCTATCCCGATGCTGAATCTTGAAAACGGCGAGTCTGTTCCTGTTCCAAGCGATCAGCTGCCCGTTGAATTACCTGAAGACGTGCAAATGAACGGTGTTATCTCGCCAATAAAAGCCGATCCTGACTGGGCGAAAACGGAATATAACGGTCAACCTGCGCTACGTGAAACCGATACATTCGATACCTTCATGGAATCTTCTTGGTATTACGCCCGCTACTGCAGTGCCCAAAATCAAGATGCCATGCTCGACCCAACTCAAGCCAACTACTGGTTACCGGTAGATCAATATGTGGGCGGTATTGAGCACGCTATTTTGCATCTATTGTATTCACGCTTCTTCCACAAGCTGCTTCGTGACGAAGGACTCGTGAACTCTGACGAGCCTTATAAGCGTTTATTGTGCCAAGGTATGGTACTCGCTGATTCCTTCTTCAGAGAAGATGAGAGCGGTAAGAAAGAGTGGTTCTCTCCTGCAGATGTTGACACAGTGAAAGACGAAAAGGGCCGTATTACGCAAGCAACTTTAAAAGCGGATGGTAAGCCGGTTGAGCACGGTGGCATGACCAAAATGTCTAAGTCGAAAAACAACGGTATCGACCCCCAGCATGTTATTGATTTATACGGCGCAGATACAATCCGTGTGTTCACTATGTTTGCCGCGCCACCTGAGCAAACATTGGAGTGGGTAGACTCCGGCGTTGAAGGGGCTAATCGCTTTATCAAGCGCGTGTGGAAGCTGACTCAAGACCATATCGACACCCTTGATGGCGACACTGCACCGGCTATTGACAAGACAGCTCTAACGGGCGATCAAAAAACCTTGCGCCGCGCCGTGCACCGCACCATTGCAAAAGTGACAGATGATGTAGGTCGTCGCCAAACCTTTAACACTGCTGTTGCGGCAATCATGGAATTGCTCAATAGCTTGCAAAAAGCGCCTCAGAGTACAGAGCAAGACAAAGCTGTGCTGCGCGAAGCCATTGAATCAGTGGTGTTATTACTTAACCCTATTGCCCCCCATATGTGTCACATTTTATGGCACGACCTAGGCCACAAAAATGATATTGAGACTGCGCCTTGGCCGATGGTGGATGAATCAGCGTTAGTAGAAGATGAAAAACTGATCATCGTGCAAGTCAACGGTAAAGTACGCTCTAAAATTACTGTGGCAGCAGATGCCAGCCAAGAAGAAGTACAGGCCCTTGGTTTGGCTCAAGAAAATGTGCAGCAGTTTGTAGACGGCAAGACCATACGCAAAGTGATTTACATTGCTGGTAAATTGCTCAACATTGTCGCCAACTAACGAGTGAAAAACGCAATGCGAAACCTCATCATCTGCTTATTCTGTAGCCTTATTATCAGTGGTTGCGGTTTTTCATTGCGTGGCAATTATGAGCTACCCGCAAGTGTTTCTCAGTTAAGGGTAGGCTCAAGCGAAGCACACTCGGCGCTAGAGCGCGCCCTTCGCAATGAACTAAAGCCATACAGTGTTGAGGTGATTGACTCTAGTGTGAAAGGCACCTCTAACACCTCTAGCATATACCTGTTGAGTGATGTTCTTGATAGACGTTTATTATCGCTTTTCAGCACAGGTCAAGTCGCTGAGTATGAATTGATTTACACTGTTCGCTATGAGCTACAGTTTGCCAATAGTGATGCTCAATTGCTCGAGTTTGATATTAAGCGAGAGTACCAAGATGATCCTGATGCCGTATTGGCAAAATCTCGTGAGCTTGAACTGGTGTTATCTGAAATGCGCAAACAAGCGGCAATCCGTATCATCCATCAAATATCAATTGCCCAGCGCACCATAGCAAACACAGCACCCATTAGACCTTAATGCAAGTTTACCCCAATCGATTTCACGCAACGTTGAAAAAGGGCCTGCAGCCCTTTTATCTCATTTTTGGTGATGAACCCCAGCAAAAGCTGACGGCGATTAACCAAATACGCGAACTGGCTACTGAGCAAGGATTTGACGAAAGACAAACCCTCGTGGCCGATGCGCAGTTCGATTGGGCAACATTACTCGAAGCAACGCAAACGCTCTCGTTATTTTCTTCTCGTCAGTATATTGAGCTCGAGTTGCCCACAGGGAAACCTGGCACCCAAGGCAGTAAAATACTGACCGAGCTGAGTGCACAAAATAATCCTGATATTCTATTGGTTATTCACGGAGCCAAAATTGGCAAGGACGTGCAAAACAGTAAGTGGTTTAAAGCCCTTGATAAACACGGTACGTATGTACCTTGTTACCCACTAGAAGGTAACGCTCTGCAGCAGTGGTTAATGGAGCAAATGCGTACCCAAGGATTACAAGTCACGGCAGATGTAACCCGACTTTTAGCGGAGTATTGTGAAGGTAATCTGCTAGCCGCCAGTCAAGAAATTAAAAAGCTCTGTTTACTCTACCCTAATGGCAACCCAACCATAGAAGAGGTGGAGCAAGCAGTGGTTGATCAATCTAGGTACAACGTCTTTCAATTGATAGACGTGTTGCTTGCAGGGGACAGCCAAAAGTCAGTGAAAATGCTATATCGCCTTGAAAGTGAAGGTGTAGAGCCAAATATTATTATGTGGGCGCTAACCCGCGAATGGCAGACACTACGCGCACTGCAAGCCAGCAAACAGGCAGGACAAGCCATAAACTGGAATCAACATCGCATTTGGAAGAACCGTCAAGGTATGTATCTATCTGCCTTACAGCGATTATCTCCTATTCATTTGCAACAACTTCAGCACAAACTCAACATCATGGACAGCGCATTGAAGCAATCCCAAGTGGAACGCCCATATGTTGAACTTTGTCACCTGTGTTTGCTATTTATTCCTATGTCTTTAGATAACTTTGCTTTAATTTGAATAACTTACGACCAGCATTAGGCATATTTGGGGGGACATTTGATCCTGTCCACTGCGGCCACACTGAATCCGTTATCGTGGCAGCACAGCAAGCTGGTGTGCAATCTGTGGCGATGCTACCGTGTCATATTCCCGTGCACAAAAATCATGCCCCCAGTGACAGTCATCACCGCTTAGCCATGCTGAAAGTAGCCATTGAGCAGTACCCGCAGTTGTATATTGATGAGCGGGAAATACACAGCGATACGCCTTCATACACCATTCACACGCTGCGAGCATTGCGCAAAGAGTATCCAAAGCATCCTCTATGCTTTTTTATCGGTATGGACTCCCTGCATTCGTTGCTGAGTTGGAATGAATGGCAAGCACTATTCGATTATTGCCATTTTGTTGTGTGTTGCCGTCCAGGTACTAAAACGCCCTTGAGTGAAGAATTGAAAGCTCTACTAGTAGAGCGACAGGTCGCCACTAATAATGCCCTGCACAATGCATTACATGGTAAAATATTTCTTGCCGACACACCGGAACTGGACATATCTTCTAGCGAGATACGCTGGCGTATAATTAACAACTTACCAACAGACGACATGCTCGCTCCGAAGGTACGTCGATACATACAAACACATAAGTTATATCAGCCGAGCACCACTTTCTGATAAACTTAGACTTCGCCCGTTCAATATAAGGAATCCCTTTGGATCACCAACAGTTAAAAGCCTTTGTGGTAGAAAAAATTGAAGACCTAAAAGGTCGAGATATCATAGATTTAGACGTATCAGAAAAATCAAGCGTGACAGAAACCATGCTGATATGTTCAGGAAACTCAAAACGACATGTGGTCTCTATTGCCGAAAATGTAGTGGTTGAAGCCAAACAAGCGGGTAATCCACCTCTGAGCATCGAAGGCCGTGAAGTTGGCGATTGGGTATTAGTTGATTTAGGTGATGTAGTGCTACACGTAATGCAAGACGACGCCAGAGATTTTTATCAGTTAGAGAAACTTTGGGGCTAATTCCCCGTCGAAGCACTAGCTGTAACATTGCAAAGTAGATAACACCATGCGAATTCAACTAATAGCCGTTGGCAGTAAAATGCCAAGTTGGGTTGAACAAGGTTACCAACAATACGGTAAACGTTTTCCTTCTGATATGCCCCTTAGCCTAACAGAGATACCTGCTGGTAAGCGCGGTAAAAATGCGGACATAAAACGTATTTTGCACAAGGAAGGCGAATTGACCATGGCAGCAATTCCTAAAGGCAATCGCATTGTGACTCTCGAAGTGACGGGTAAGCCTTGGGATACGCCAATGCTTGCGAGTAATATGCAAAAGTGGCAAATGGATGGACGGGATGTCAGCCTACTCATTGGCGGCCCTGAGGGCTTAGCACCGGAGTGTATTGCTGCATCTGAACAAAAATGGTCTCTATCTCCGCTCACTTTGCCCCACCCTCTAGTCAGGATCATTGTCGCTGAAAGCTTGTATCGAGCTTGGTCGGTGAATACCAACCATCCGTATCATCGAGAATAATCATGGCTCGTCATCGTGTAACGATTAAAGACCACACCGCTGAAGCAAACCTTTTTGCTCGGCGTACGGTCATCGCTATGTTGGTCATTTTCATGATGATTGCCATGGTATTGAGCAACCTATACTACCTGCAAATCACCCGCTTTGAAGATTATCAAACGCGCTCTAATGGCAATCGCATAAAAATATTGCCAGTCGCGCCGAACCGCGGGTTAATTTACGACAGAAATGGCACTCTGTTGGCTGAAAACCGTCCCGTTTTCAACTTGGAAGTCATTCCTGAAAAGGTAGATAATTTAGAGAGAACGCTTGGCCTGTTGAGCGTATTGCTCGATGTGGACGAAGACGAAATCACCGACTTTTATCGAGAAATAAAACGCAATCGACGCTTCAAACCCGTGTCTTTGCGTAAACGTTTGACTCCAGAAGAAGTCGCCCTTTTTTCTGCCAATCAACACAAGTTCCCAGGAGTGAGTGTAGAAGCTCGCTTAACACGACACTATCCATACGGAAAAACATTAACCCATGTACTGGGTTACGTATCAAAAATTAATAAAAAGGATCTACAAAAGCTTAGCGAAGCAGGCCTTGAAGCAAATTATGCCGCAACCCATGACATAGGAAAGCTTGGGGTTGAAAAGTACCACGAAGATATTCTGCATGGTCAAGTAGGTTATCAAGAGGTAGAGGTCAACAACCAAGGGCGCGTGATCCGCACGCTCAACTTTAGCCCTCCCGTTCCAGGGCAAGATATCGTCCTAAATATCGATTTGAAACTGCAACAAGAAGCAGAGCGCATTTTAGATGGTGACAAGGGTACCATCGTAATGCTTGATTCAGATGACGGTGGTGTGTTGGCCATGTTCAGTAGCCCTAGCTACGACCCCAACTTATTCGTTCACGGTATTAGCAGTAAAAATTACAGCGCGTTATTAAATTCAAATGGGCGCCCACTGATTAACCGCGCCACGCAAGGTCAGTATCCTCCAGCTTCAACCATAAAGCCTCATTTAGCCTTAGTTGGCCTAGAAGAGAACACAGTGACCCCAAAAACGCGCATTTTCGATAACGGCAAATATCGCCTAAAAAATGTAGAACACGTGTGGCGAGACTGGAAACGCTGGGGACATGGGTGGGTTGATTTAACCTCAGCCATAGAACAATCCTGTGACATCTACTTTTACGATCTGGCTTATCGGTTAGGTATCGATAAAATCAGCGATAACATGTTTGAATTTGGTTTCGGCGATTACACCGGCATAGATTTACACGAAGAGTCAGATGCAAACATGCCCAGCCGTGGCTGGAAGCGTGCTCGATTCAATCAACCCTGGTACATCGGCGATACCATTCCCGTGGGCATTGGCCAAAGTTATTGGACCGTCACTCCTATCCAATTGACACAATCTATCACCACCTTAGTCAATCACGGACATCGTTATATTCCGCAGATATTGCGCGGAAAATACGTTAACAATGAAGTAGTGCTTGAGGGCAGCAAAGAGCGCCGCCCGATGGACATTAAAAATGATAAAAACTGGGACACTGTATTAGATGCCATGTACGGCGTAGTTAACCGCAAAACCGGTACGGCTCGTCGTGCGTTTGTTGATACACCCTATGTGTCGGCGGGTAAAACCGGTACAGCACAATTGGTGGCCATCGCCCAAGATGCAAAATATGATGCCGAGAGCTTGGCTGAAAACTTGCGCGACAATGCCATGTACGTGGGTTTTGCGCCCTATGAAAAACCGGAAATTGCCGTTACCGTGGTGCTTGAAAATGCCGGTGGCGGTAGCTCACAAGCCGCTCCTTTGGCCAGAATGATGATGGATAAATACTTTGAAGAGCGAGAGTTTGCGCCTAAACCGGACGTAAAAGAACGGGAAGTATCGCAAGATGTCGCCCATCAAACCACTTCACACACTCATTAGGCACTGACGATTGTTATGAATATGATGCTACGCACCAAGCTTGACCCCAATAAGCGTTCTTTGCTCAATCGCATACATTGTGACGGGCCGCTACTCATCGGGTTGCTGGTACTGATGGCCGTTGGCTTAGTAACGATATATTCTGCCGGGGGCCAAGACTGGCAACTCATTGACCGTCAACTTATTCGACTCGGCTTGGCGCTTGGGGTCATGTTGGCCGTGGCGCAAATCCCACCGTTAGCCTACCAAAAGTTATCTATTTATTTTTATATACTCGGGATCGCCATGTTGGTTGCGGTGATCGTATTCGGCCATGTAGGAAAAGGCGCTCAGCGCTGGTTGGACTTAGGGGTAGTGCGTTTTCAACCTTCAGAAATAATGAAGCTTGCTGTTCCCATGATGGTGGCTTGGTACATCAGTCAATTTAACCTTCCCCCGAAATTAAGGCACATATTATTTGGCTTTATTTTGGTAGGCGTTCCCACGTTGTTGATTGCGCAACAACCTGATTTAGGCACCTCTTTATTAATTGCCAGCTCAGGGATATTCGCACTCTTCCTTGCTGGTATGAGTTGGCGCTTCATCGGAGGTATTGCCTTAGCGGTATCCATATTCAGCCCTATCATGTGGAACTTCCTCATGAAGGACTATCAAAAACAACGAGTATTAACCTTCCTCAATCCAGAAAGCGACCCATTGGGGTCTGGCTACCATATTATTCAATCACAAATTGCCATAGGCTCAGGCGGCGCCGAGGGTAAGGGTTGGTTGCAAGGCACTCAGTCTCAATTAGAATTTTTACCCGAGCGACATACAGATTTTATTTTTGCAGTATTTAGTGAAGAATTTGGTTTTTGGGGCGTGGTCGGCTTATTGGCCATTTATACTTTCATCGTTATCCGCGGCATGATCATCGCAAACCGCGCTCAAGATGCCTTTAGTAAGCTACTCGCAGGCAGTATTACGCTAACATTCTTTGTTTATGTATTTGTTAATATGGGTATGGTATCGGGCATACTACCCGTAGTCGGTGTGCCCTTGCCGCTCGTAAGCTATGGAGGGACATCCATGGTCACCTTACTCGCAGGGTTTGGCATTTTAATGGCCATCGCCACCCAGAAACGGTTATTGTCCCGTTAACACTTATATATAGATTTGCTAATGTACTTAGCACGTCAGTGGGTAAATTAATGTTGTCACTTTGTGGAGCTAATGTGTCGTTCTCAACCTTATGTAATCGTCTTTTTCGCCGCGTACCCCACGTATTGCTTGCTCTTAATCTAATAGTATTGGCACCAATAAGTAGTGCACAATCTCTGCCTGAGGCAGAAACTGCCTTCTTGGACGCCATAGTAACAAAGCACAATTTAAATCGCGAAACGGTGCGGCAGTTACTTAACCAAGCTGAAAAAGACCAAGCAGTGATCGATGCGATAAAACGGCCTTGGGAAGCAAAGCCTTGGCATCAGTATTACCCCATATTTTTGACTGAGAAAAGACTACAAAAAGGCCTCGAATTCTACCAAGCTCACCGGGAAACATTGGCCCGCGCAGAGAAAGAATATGGTGTACCAGCAGAGATGATCGTCGCTATTTTAGGTATTGAGTCCTTTTATGGTACCTACAAAGGTAACTACACAGCGCTCAATGCCCTCTACACTCTGGGCTTTCACTATCCGCCCCGTGCCTCATTTTTCAAAAAGGAATTGGCTCAGTTAATATTGTTAGCGAATGAAGAGGAGTTTGATGCCAAGCAGTTACAAAGCTCTTACGCAGGGGCTATGGGCTGGGGGCAATTCATTCCATCTAGTTATCGCCATTATGCAGTTGATTTTGACAATGACGGCGTACGCGATTTACTGAATAACCCAGTAGACGCTATTGGCAGTATCGCCAATTATTTTAAACGTAACGGCTGGCAACGAGGTGAATCGATTGCTTTTCCAGTAAACGTAACGCCTGGAAACGCAAAGCCTTGGTTAAGAAAATCCCTTAAGTATCGTGAGACCTTTGCCCAGTTGCACCAAGCAGATATTAGCATTGATGTCGAAACAGCTAAGCGCGTCGGGATCGAAAAAGCCCAAGATAAGTGGGATGGTATCGCGGCTGATAGTGACGCTAAATTACTTAATTTTGCCCAAGCTAGCGGGCACGACTATTGGCTTGGGTTGAAAAATTTTTACGTGATCACTCGCTATAACCACAGCAAATTGTATGCAATGGTCGCGTTTCAATTTAGCCGACAATTAGCCAGCGGCATCAACTCGTTAGACAAAGACGCACAACTGAGTTCACAAGATGATGCTTAAGTACGCGTTTTTAATCATGCTGGTCACATTCATAGCGGCGTGCGCCAATTCGCCGAGTTCAAATAACAGCCGCTACAGCCAGCATAAAGATTCCGCTCCCAGCGCGATTAGAGATGGAATAAAGTTTGATGATGCCGAACCTATGTATGAACCCTACGCCCTTGCGAATTTGCGCAGCTATTCAGTTTTAGGCAAGCAGTATACCCCTCTTAAAACCGGTAAAGGATACTCAGCTACTGGCGGCGCTTCTTGGTATGGCCAGAAATTTCATGGGCATCTCACGTCCAACGGTGAAACCTACGACATGTACGCCATGAGTGCTGCTCATAAAACATTGCCACTGCCTTCGTACGTAAAAGTAACTAACCTAAAAAATGGCCGCGAAGCCATAGTCCGGGTAAACGACCGTGGCCCGTTTCATGACAAAAGAATAATCGATTTATCTTATGCAGCTGCAATGAAACTCGGTATGTTAAGTACAGGCACTACCCAAGTTAAACTAGAGGTCATTCATATTGACGAAGCAGGTATGCAGACAGTGGGTAACGGTTTATCTGAGCCACCTACTCCGTTAAAAGATGATGCTATGCGTAACGACAATGTACAAATCGCCCAAGTGCCCCGCGTACCGGCTTTAGGTACAACATCGGCTACATCACCAAACTCACCTAGTGTCGCATCTGCGCCGCCAATAGCGACTCCTACAGAAATACCCACCCAAGAAAAGGTATTCATTCAAATAGCAGCCCTGAGTAACGATCAGCGAATTACCAAAATTGGTAACGCCCTGGCAAATTTGTATCAAGTGCCTTTTGTTGCACCACTTGAAGAAGGATTATATCGCTTAAGACTTGGGCCATTTACGTCCGAGCACGAAGCATTGGGGATCTTAAATCAGCTGCGTAAAAGCGGATATAGCGACGCTTACAAGTTTTATCCTTCGAATGAGCCCTAGGTTAAACTTTCCGTCCAGAAGATTGTCTTATGAGCGCTTTTTAACGATTTTGTTTTGTGTAACAATTTTTGTTGTCAGCGCAGCAAAGTCATTGAAAAACTGATATATTAGCCATCGTTTTAGGCGCGACACGTCAAACACCACTTTCTTAACAAATATCACATTACGGTAGGTCCATGCGAAACACCAAGACACTCATATTAGCCATCTTTAGCTGCTTCTCCCTTTCCTTTTTATCTCATGCGGCGAGTGCAGCGGTCATCATACCTGACGCGCCTTCCGTATCGGCTAAAGGCTTTATTTTAGTCGATTTTCAAACCGGCAAGGTGATTGCTGAGCAAAATTCTGATATTCAGATACCGCCAGCAAGCTTGACTAAAATGATGACAAGCTACGTGATCGGCAAAGAGATCGCCAATGGCAATATTAAAGACACTGACATGGTCACGATTTCAGAAAATGCTTGGGCCAAGAACTTTCCTGATTCATCTAAGATGTTTATCGAAGTGGGTACACAAATTTCGGTGGGCGACTTAAATCGCGGCATCATTGTACAGTCGGGAAATGATGCATGCGTGGCGATGGCAGAGCACATTGCCGGTAGCGAAGATGCGTTTGCCAGCATGATGAATTTGCACGCTGAAAAGTTAGGCATGACGTCAACGCACTTTGTAAACAGCCATGGCTTACAAGATGCCGACCATTACACGACCCCTCGGGATATGGCGACCTTAGCCCGCGCATTGATCACAGATGTGCCAAATGAGTATAAGGTTTATAGCGAAAAAGAGTTTACCTACAACAACATCAAGCAATATAACCGTAACGGTTTATTGTGGGATAAAAGCCTGAATGTGGATGGCATAAAAACGGGCCACACCTCAGATGCAGGTTATAGCTTGGTGTCCTCAGCGACCCAAGGCGACATGCGTTTAATCGCGGTGGTCATGGGCGCTGATAGCGAGCGTGCACGTAAAGTTGAAAACAAAAAGCTGCTTAAGTATGGGTTTAGATTCTATGAAACTATTACCCCGTATCAGGCAGGCGAAAGCTTTGTATCACACCGCATATTTATGGGCGACAAAGAGACTGTAGATCTTGGTATTTCACAAGACACCCCCATTACTATTCCTCGCGGTCAGAGCAAAAATTTAGAAGCCAACTTCGAGCTAGATAAGAAGTTAGAAGCACCTTTGGCTAAAGGTGAAGTAGTTGGAAAGTTATTCTTGCAATTAGACGGTGAAGACGTAGCCGAATATCCTTTGGTTACATTACAAGAAGTAAAAGAAGGCGGTATGATTGACCGCCTTGTAGACTTCGTTAAACTGCAACTTGGCTTTGATAGCTAAGACAAATTGAGCAGAATATTATGCAAACCCAATTTGATAAATTACTCGACTTCCCTTGCCACCAAACCTTCAAGGTCATGGGTGTAGCGGATGAACGGTTACCGGATCATGTCATCAACTGCTTGCAAAACCATGCACCTGGTGACTATTCCCCCAGTGTAAAACCGAGCTCAAAAGGCACTTACCATTCGTTGTCTATCAGCGTGCGTGTAACGAGCAAAGAGCACATGGAAACCATCTATACTGAGCTTTCTAAGCTTGAATTGGTTCGTGTAGTTCTCTAAAAGCAAGCTATATATAGCGCACCTGTCTGTGCGCTATTCTTCTATAGGACACCACTAAGGTTTGAACGACACAACCCCCGTCATTATTCGCCAGCTCGGACGCCAAGCGTATTTTCCGATTTGGCAAGCGATGCAAGATTTTACCGATTCGCGGGACAGCAGCAGCCAAGACGAAATATGGCTAGTTGAACACAACCCTGTATTTACACAAGGCCAAGCCGGTAAAGAAGAGCACCTTCTTGCCCCAGGGGATATCCCAGTCGTAAAAGTCGACCGAGGTGGTCAAGTCACCTATCACGGCCCTGGCCAACAAATGATGTATGTGCTGTTAAACTTAAAGCGACACGGCTTAGGTGTACGCACCTTGGTTAGCGCATTAGAGAGCTGCATTGTTGATACATTAAAAGAGTACAAGGTAGACGCTTACCCCAAGGCAGATGCCCCTGGTGTGTATGTTGATAGCAAAAAGGTCTGCTCAATTGGCTTACGTATTCGTCGAGGATGTTCCTTTCATGGCCTTGCCCTGAACGTTAATATGGACTTAGCTCCCTTTCAACGAATTAATCCTTGTGGTTATGCCGGCCTAGAAATGGTAGATTGCACCCAATTAGGCGGGCCAGATTCACTCGCTGTTGCTGGCCCAGCTATCGCCGAAAAATTATGTTCATTGCTTGGTATTGCAAGCGTCGAAAACAAAGAAGGTTTTGATGAGTAACGCACGTCCACAAGCCGGAGAAAAACTCCGGGATGATGAAAAAGTTAAACATATTCCGATCACTATCATGCCCACTGAAAAGGCAGAGATGTTGCGCAAACCAGAGTGGATTAAAATTCGCTTACCGCGCACCACGGATCGTATCGATCATATTAAAAAGACATTGCGTAAAAACAATTTGCACTCGGTGTGCGAAGAAGCAAGTTGCCCCAACCTTGCTGAATGTTTTAACCATGGTACTGCGACCTTTATGATTTTGGGCGATATATGCACCCGTCGCTGCCCGTTTTGTGATGTTGCTCATGGCAAGCCACTGCCTCCAAGTGCAGAAGAGCCAGTCAAATTAGCCAAGACCATCGCTGAAATGCAACTTAAGTATGTGGTTATCACCTCTGTGGATCGCGATGATTTACGTGACGGTGGCGCCCAACACTTTGTTGATTGCATAAACGCTATTCGCGAGCACAGTCCAACGACTAAAATTGAAGTACTTGTACCCGATTTTCGCGGTCGTATGGACAAAGCATTAGAGATCCTTAAAAACGGCGTGCCAGATGTGTTTAACCATAATTTGGAAACCATCCCTCGCCTATACCGTGAATGTCGCCCTGGGGCAAACTATCAGTGGTCACTTGATTTGCTCAAGAAATTCAAAGAGCAACATCCTGATATCCCTACCAAATCAGGCTTAATGATGGGCATGGGCGAAAACAAAGAAGAAATCGCAGAAGTACTTAAAGACTTACGTGCTCATAATGTTGAGATGCTTACCCTTGGTCAGTACCTACAACCGAGTAAGCACCATTTCCCATTAAAGCGTTATGTGCATCCTACGGAATTTGACGAGCTTGGCGTGATCGCAAGAGATATCGGCTTTACTCACGCCGCATGTGGCCCTATGGTGCGTTCAAGCTACCATGCTGATAAGCAAGCAGCCGGTGTAGAAGTTAAGTAATTATCACTCTACCGTTTGCATATAAAAACAAAACTCGCCAATCGGCGAGTTTTTTGATTCTATAACATAACTTGTTGCGCCAATAGATAAATTTAACAATGCGTAGATACACCCTCACCGCCATCACACTTAGTATTATCACTCTATTCGTTTCACTATTTGCGACTTCTTCACAAACGAATAGCCCTGTAGCCAAGACAGAAAATTCAACTCGCGTCGTACCTCAATGGCGAACACCTGAATCAACAAATCAGGTTTATATGCAGCTGGACTCAGGGCTCGTTACTATGGAGCTGGCACCGTTCATGTCCCCTATCAATGTTGCGCAGTTTAAAGGGCTCATCAAAGACGGCTTTTACGATGGTTTAGACTTCTATCGCGTGATTGACGGCTTTGTAGCTCAAGGGGGAGATGTTACAGAAAGTAGGCCTCATGAACACACTAAACAGCTGCCAGCGGAACTAACTCGTAGTTATAACGGCGTAGGCAACGCTGGCGATGACCCGTTCGTGTTGGTGCAAACTGGCGAGTTTATGGCTCCGCAAACAGGTTTCTTAAACGGTTTTGCTGCAGGTCGCGCCCCATCAATTCACCAAGAGTGGTTATTGCACTGCCCGGGTGTGGTTGCATTTGGCCGTAACAATGGACTTAACACCGCGAGTTCCGAGTTTTATATCGCCACCGGACAAGCCCCAAGGCATCTTGATAGGAACATGAGCGTGCTGGGAAAAGTGATTTACGGTATGCACCATGTACAACGTATTAAACGCGCCTCAGTGAATGTCCCCAGCGGGGTAATTGAAGACCCAACAAAGCGCACCAAAATAGTCTGGGCTAGGCTTGCCAATGATATTCCGGCACAGCAGCGTGTTGACGTGCAGGTGCAAAATGAACACTCTGACGCCGTTGCCACTCGCATAGCGCGCGGTCGCACACTGGAGAATGAATTTTTTCATTACAAAGGTAATGGCAATTTAGATGTGTGTTATTACAACTTGAAAACTCGAATAGTAGAATAATACACATTGCTATAGTATTTATGGCAGCACCAAATGCAGTAGCGACATCACACTAGTGACGCCTATTTTAAAATCTATCTACCTATCGGATGATGAAAAATGAACCTAGATAAAGCGCAAAAACGTATCGAGAAACGGGTTAAACGTGGCTTTCACGGGTACCCTATGATCAGTATTCAGTATTTTGGTGAAACGAGTGCGCTAGCAAGTAAAGTGGAAGTGAGCTTTATAGAGCAAGAAGACGCCGCGCCAATGACGGAAAGTTTCAGTAGCGACAACGATATTCGCAAAGATGAAACCGTACAAACCACCATAATCAAAATAATTGATCGAGTCGATGCCAAAACAGTAACCTTGGACGAAACAGTCCAACCTCTATCATAACCTGACAGGCGCGATATTTAAGTTACTCCCCAGATACTCAACGCAATAAACGTATACAGCAAGGGTAAAAACGATAACATGCAGTGCAACGCAACGTCTAAAACGAAATCAACAGCTATTCTCAGGATTAAAAAAACGCTGGTAACACTTAGCCTAGTAAGCAGCGCAATGTTTACCACTGAGCTAATGGCAGCGAATCCCCCCGTACCCCAGCTGAGCAAAGAGCAAGTCATATCCCAGCTCAAGTTATCTCATCATTTTGAAGGGGGATATTTTCGTCAAACATTCAAAGCCAATCACAGAGACAAAGTCACGACCCCTCGAGGTGATAGAACCACTATGACGGCTATTTTCTACATGCTGACCGACGACAACAACATTGATCATTTTCACACCAAGCACTCTGATGGCATTGAGTTTTATCATATGGGTGCGCCAATCACGTATCACATGATTTACCCTGATGGGCGATACGAGAAAGTGGTCGTTGGGCCTGATATCCAAAACGGTCAGCAACTACAACTCGCCGTTCCTGGTGGAACCTATAAAGCGGCTGAATTGCTTGCTGGCACATACGGTTTGGTCAGTGAAGCGGTAGCCCCCGGTTGGGAAAAAGAAGATATGATAGAAATAAACCGTGAAGCACTACTCGAAAAATTCCCCCAACATAAAGCGATAATCGACCGCTTGGCGAATAAGAATAAGCACTAGCGACAATAGAAGGCGACTTTACACTGGGTCGCCTTTAATAACAGAAAACGTCAATTGACAGTCGATGTGTTTTAGCAACTTGTTCACCATCGGCGGCGCGGCCACTTGCTGGTCATTATGGTTTAACACCGCAGCAATATGAATATCGCACTCGGCAATATTTATCTGCTGACGAACAAAAAATATGTTTAATTCATCAAATCGTTGCTCTGCAAGTTCCACGCTTCCAACATATTTACCTGCAACGTCTGCGGCGACATAGTGAGCCCCCTCAACTTCTCTTACCAAGGTAAACGCTTGCATCTTGTCCAGGTTCAAAAAGCGAAATGTCACCGTTGCACTGGGTACGTTTTTATTCAAAGGGAAGCTCTTATCATGTCATAGTTGGGTATAAATATGGCCTAGGCAAGACTGCCTAAACATAAAACCGAATCTGTCAGTGTTGCTTTAAACGCAGCTGCCAATTGCCATTGTTCTGCGCTTCACATGCTTGCTCAGTATCATAACGCACATGATGACGAGCATCTTTCAACTTAATCCCCACCTTGAGCAATTGCGCTTGGATTTGGCGGCGCAAATACACATCCTGTTCATGCATTTGTGCTTGTTCTAACGAGGCCTGAGTATCGAACACGCAAATGACCGCTAAACTACCAGGGAAGCGGTCGTAGCTAGCTATATGGGTAATCCATTCAAAGCCCGGCACCTCTCGTTTGGCTTGCTCACAAACAATGGTCAACGCTTTTATCACATTGTTATCGAGCTTCTTAACCGTTTTTTGCATGTTCGTTATTCGCCTTTACCGACAGTTAGTTTCTTAGCAACTATACATAGTCACAAAGGTAAGCAGTATTCACTGACACTTGCGCTTTGAATTTCACGTTAGCATCTACTGTGAACACTTGGCCGGCGGTAAGGGTTTTCCACTCACTTTCGCCTGGTAATAAAACGGTCATTGCACCGCTGACTACGCTCATGGTTTCATGCTGTGAGGTGGCAAACTCATACTCACCAGGCGCCATAACACCTAACGTAGAGTTACCCACTGCTGTGTCAAATGCGATAGATTTTACGTTACCTTCAAAATATTCATTTACGTTAAACATCGTTCCACTCCAGTTAGATTATTTTTGCGGGCGTTAATGTAGCAGCTTTACTGGTCACCTGCACAGCCGATACTATCTTTTTCTTCAAAGATAGCCTTCCTTGATTTACTCTTAGGCCTACTCTTATTCAGTGACTTCAATCAGCTATGATCATTCAATCTCATCAAGCCGTTATTTCTACGCCAAGTGGCAATATGCAAACGTCAATTTACCGACCTGTCAGTGCTGGCGCTTATCCTAGCATTATCTTTTATTCTGAGATATTTCAAGAAACGGCACCAATAACACGCAGTGCCAAACTGATAGCAGGACACGGATTTGTTGTGTTAGTACCCGAGGTGTTTCATGAGCTAAATCCAGCCGGGACCGTACTTGCCTATGATGATATAGGTAAAGACAAAGGCAATGCGGATAAATTCGCCAAGCCTTTGGAGCAACACGACAGCGACACCCAAAGCATGCTCAACTTCATCGATTCACAGACCTACTGCAATGCAAAGGTAGGCTCTATGGGCGTGTGTATTGGTGGCCATCTTGCCTTTAGGGCTGCTTTGAACCCAAGAGTAGACGGCGCCTTTTGTTTATATCCAACAGACATTCACTCCAACACCTTACCCTGTGCCCATGGCAATGACTCCTTGAGCCAATGCCCCAAAATTAAAGCTGAGCTGTGTATGATTTTTGGCAAACAAGACCCACACGTATCCCGAGAAGGCAGAGAACTGATCAACGCCACTATGCAAGATCACAACCTCAACTTCACTTGGCATGAGCTCAATGCCCAGCATGCATTTATGCGCGATGAAGGTGAGAGATACGATCCTGCTCTAGCTCTTGAGTGTTACCAAATGGCGATACAGATGTTCAACCGCTGCCTGAGTTGATCTTCAATGCTATCCGCTGCAAAGCTAATTTCAGGGGGCCTCGCCCCCAACTCCACGCGGTTTATCCGCAGTCCTCGACGCCGCTCTTTGTGCTTTAATTTGCTCTTATTGGCTGTTTTGTTCGATACCCAAGCAATGACTGCCCCCTTGCTTGAAGACATCCAGAGCGCGCGAGTAGAGCGTGTTGAAAGCAGAATAAGACAAATAAATGCAGGGCAGTTCGATCAGTTTGAGATCCACGGATTTAAGCGTTTTAATGCCGCTGATAAAGAAAAATTAAAGCAATGGGTGAAAACAGGCGTCAATGCCACCCGAGATACCTTAGGGGTGTACCCATCACGCTTAATATTTCATCTGGTGCCTAAAAAATCTAATCAACCTGTACCTTGGGCTTACACGCGACGGGATAAACCTCAGCGTATTTATTTACACGTGGACAGTCGTTTTCAGCAAGATAAATTCATTCGCGATTGGACGATTTATCACGAAATAAGCCATTTAGCGCTTCCCTATCTGGGCGGAAACTATGCTTGGCTTGCCGAGGGATTCGCTAGTTTTATGCAGTATCAAATCAT
The DNA here is from genome assembly GCF_056173245.1 of Paraglaciecola sp. QJM3NY_14. Classification (NCBI taxonomy): domain Bacteria; kingdom Pseudomonadati; phylum Pseudomonadota; class Gammaproteobacteria; order Alteromonadales; family Alteromonadaceae; genus Paraglaciecola; species Paraglaciecola sp. QJM3NY_14. The sequence continues at coordinate 1,766,658 of NZ_CM149664.1, read as the reverse complement.
GGCGAACGCAGGGATACTTGAGGGTTCGTTGGAGCAAAATTACCAAAATAAAATAGCCCCTCATTTGAAATGGTTCAACAGCGACTTAACGCCAGCCTCTATTGCTAGGCGATTAATGAGCCAAAAACAATACCCTGCCGCTTATTGGGGCAGTGCTTATTTTTTCATACTTGCAGATAAAGCATTGGCTGAACAACACCATACTCGGCTCAGCAAATTGATTAGCCAGTATCAATTCTGCTGTAATGAGCAATACGCTAGTGCTGGGCAAGTAATGAATGATCTAGATGGATTACTCGGGGCACCTGTTTTCACTGAGCTGCTTGCCTCATTTGAAAACCTGCCAGCACGTCAGCTCTATCCCCAAGCGTTTGCAAACAATGTCACGCCAACAGAGGGCGTTAGGGCCTTACCCTAAAAACTTTGCATTAAGCGGTTTGTACTAAGCGGTTTGTACTAAGCGCTTAGTACGGAGGGTTTTTGCCCAGTTATTGGGATACAATTCGCTTAAATTAAGTCATACGAGTTTTAAAGTGAAAAAACAAATCTATGTTGCTTATACGGGCGGCACTATCGGCATGCGCCCTTCATCAAAAGGTTATGTGCCCGCAGCTGGGTTCTTATCTGAAACTATCGCTAAGATGCCTGAATTTCATCGTCAAGAAATGCCTGATTTCACCATCAATGAATATCATAGCTTGATCGATTCTGCGGATATGAGCCCAAAAGATTGGCAACAAATAGCGGATGACATAAAGCAAAATTATCAAGATTATGACGGTTTTATCATTCTACACGGCACTGATACCATGGCATACACCGCGTCCGTGCTGTCGTTTATGCTGGAAAACCTCGGTAAACCGGTTATTGTCACTGGCTCGCAAATACCGTTAGCGCAATTGCGATCTGATGGCCAAGAGAACCTACTAAACGCCCTTTATTTGGCGGCTAACTACCCTATTCCTGAAGTGAGCCTGTACTTCAACAATAAGCTGTTTCGCGGTAATCGTAGCCGAAAATTAGACGCTGACGGTTTCGATGCATTTGGCTCACCCAATTTTCCGATGCTGCTTAAAGCTGGTATTAACATTGAGGTAAAAGCAGGGAAAGTCACACCGATTGATCAGCAACCTCTGGTCGTGAGCAGCGTTACACCTCAACCGGTGGGCGTGGTTAGCTTATATCCAGGGATCAGCGCAGAAGTGATACGCAACATTCTGCAACAGCCAGTCAAAGCCCTTATTCTGCTTAGTTACGGTGTAGGTAACGCGCCGCAAAACCCAGCGTTGTTGAATGAACTCAAGCAAGCCAATGACAACGGTATTTTAATCGTTAACTGCACCCAATGCCTGCGCGGCAAAGTCAATATGTCCGGTTATGCCAATGGTAATGTTCTACAGGATGTGGGGGTACTTTCAGGAGGAGACATGACACCAGAAGCTGCACTCGCGAAACTGCATTACCTTCTGAGCAAAACTTTAAGTGTGTCAGAAATGAAACAAAGACTCACCAGTAACCTTAAGGGTGAGCTGACTGTCTAACAGCCACGCATAGGTCGATTCTATTGAGGCTTGACCTATACCAAAAGACTAAATTTCAAGCATAAAAAAAGGCAAACTAGAAGTTTGCCTTTTTTTGGAATTCGTATTTAATCAAGCAAGCTTGAATTAAAGTACTACGATATTCTCTGCTTGAGGACCTTTTTGGCCTTGAGTTACAGTGAACTCAACTTTTTGGCCTTCAGCTAGTGTTTTGAAGCCAGTACCAGTAATTGCACGGAAGTGAGCAAATACGTCAGGACCATTTTCTTGCTGAATGAAACCAAAACCTTTAGATTCGTTGAACCATTTAACTGTACCAGTAGTAGTAGACATAGTCTTTCCTATAATTTTCAAGAGTAATAAAAAAACCTTTTTCAAGGCGAGGTTTGCTGAAGCGTGTTGCTATTACTTATGATATACAAGACGAGGTACTACAATGGAACATCGAAACAGTGTGCATAAATATCAAACGTACTTTCAAGCGCGATTAGAATAACACCCCTCACAGTAACGTCAACCATTATTATCAATTTCACTGGTCTTACGAGCTCTTCTTTATCGATATGAAATCAAATACATACGCTCCCACGTACATGTAAAAAGCATGTTAATAACAAGGCTTGAAACAGCGCAGATTACTGCGCCTAGAAAGTCACTATTTCGGCATATACCGGCTAGGAATACAGGCGACCATAGCAGCGCCTAATAACGCGAATACGGTAGCGATTGTAAAAGCGATTTCCGCCCCCTGCCCCTGATCCCATATCAATCCAGCGCCGAAGTTGCCTGCCGCTCCCCCTACACCAAATCCGATGCTGGTGTATAACGCTTGTCCTTGGCTACGAAACTGATGACCAAAATAATGGTGAATAAAGTTAATTGAAGCGGCGTGAATCAACCCAAAACTAAATGCGTGTAGCATCTGGCTGACGACCAATGCAGGCCAATGCTGCGCAGCAACAGCCAACAGATACCAGCGTAATGCAGTAAGAAGCATACTGACTAACAATGTCCACTTAACACCAAAGCGACTAATCAGCTTCCCAGCGAGTAAAAATATGATTACTTCTGCCGCAACACCCAAGGCGATCAAGGCTCCCGTTTCTTGGCCAGTGTAAGCTAAATCTCTCGCGTACAATGCAAAGAAACCGTAATAAGGGCCAAAGCTTACTTGGATCAATGTCGAGGACACAATAAAGCCAACAAACACTTTTGTGCGCACTTTTTTCCAAATCGATTCACCACTAGTCAGTGTGCGGTCGCTGGCGCTAGCTTCCTTTAAGCCAAGCGTGATCAAAAACAATCCTAGCAGCACAGCACCACTTAGATAGATAGGCGCCTCACTCGAGAACACATCAATAAGTTTACCCGCCAACACTGTGAGTACAATAAAGCCTATGCTTCCCCATAAGCGCACATGACTATATTTAGTCGCGTCTCCACGCACGCTGCCAAGGGTAATCACTTCAGTTTGTGGCGCAATCGCGGTAAAAAACAGCATCATCAAACCAAACGCGACGGTGAGTCCCCAAAAGCTGTTTAACCAAAAGATGGAACAAAATGTAGCAAAAGTAAGAAACGCCCCGAACTGCAGAATGCGCAGAGACTTGCCTGACTTGTCAGCAAAAGCAGCAAACAAATTCGGCCCAATAATGCGCATCAGGGTAATAAGCGCAAATAACTCACCTATCTCTTGTGAGCTAAATCCTCGACCGTCAAGGAACACGCCCAGATAAGGGACCAGTACGCCAAGTTGACCAAAATACAAAAAGAAAGTTAGAGACAGCATCACCAGATTGCCTCTGGAAAATGCTGCCTGAGTCGCTACCACGTAAACGCTTATTTACTTTGGGCAGGAATAACGGGCGTGATAGATTGCACATCCGCGTTTTGGCCGCGGTGACGCAAATAATGGTCCATCAACACTAGGGCCATCATGGCTTCTGCTATAGGGACCGCACGGATGCCCACGCACGGATCGTGACGACCTTTGGTGACGACTTCTGCTGTTTCGCCATTGATGTCAATGCTTTCTCCCGGCACGCTGATACTTGAAGTAGGTTTAAGCGCCATATGCACCACTAAATCCTGGCCGCTTGAAATACCGCCTAAAACGCCCCCTGAACGGTTTGATTTAAACCCATCAGCGGACATTAAATCACGATGCTCACTGCCCTTTTGTTCGACGGTGTCAAACCCATCCCCCACTTCAACGCCTTTTACCGCATTGATGCCCATCATGGCATGGGCTAAATCAGCATCTAGCCGGTCAAATATAGGCTCACCGAGTCCAACAGGCATATTGGTCGCAACAACAGAAACCTTAGCACCAATCGAATCACCTTGTTTTTTAAGGTCACGCATATAGTCATCTAACGCTTCTAACTTGCTCTCATCAGGGCAAAAGAACGCATTCGTGTTGGTTACACTGTGATCAACCTTGTCGATTTTAATCGGACCGAGCTGTGACAAATATCCCCGCACCTCAATGCCTAAATGGGTCTTAAGGAATTTTTTTGCTACCCCACCTGCGGCCACTCGAATTGCGGTTTCACGTGCAGAAGAACGACCTCCTCCGCGATAATCGCGTAGCCCGTACTTTTGCTGATAGGTGTAATCAGCATGACCAGGTCTAAAGGTATCTTTAATTTTTGAATAATCATTACTGCGCTGATCGGTATTCTTAATCAGCAAACCAATACTGGTACCCGTGGTTTTGCCTTCGAACACACCAGAGAGAATTTGCACTTCGTCTTCTTCACGTCGTGCTGTGGTGTAGCGTGAGGTACCTGGTTTACGACGATCTAAATCTACTTGCAAGTCCGCTTCACTGATTTCTAAACCAGGAGGACAACCATCGATAACACCGCCAATAGCAATGCCATGACTCTCGCCAAAGGTACTTAAAGTAAAAAGCTTGCCAAAGGTATTGCCAGCCATAGTGTTATATTCCTCGTATTCGCTAGTTTCAAATGCTTAATAATAATTGCTTAAGAGATGCTTGCGTCACTTATCAGGCAAAATATGCCTCTAAATCGCTTTTACTGATTGCAAACACACCATGACCACCTCGATTAAACTCCACCCATTGCAACGCTAAATCAGGGTATATATGCTCCATATGGAACTGGCTATTACCCACTTCCACAAACAACCAACCATCGTCAGTTAGATGCGCTGGTGCTTGGCGCAACATCTTATGCACTAAGTCCAATCCATCATCGCCTGCCGCTAATGCAAGCTCTGGCTCATGATGAAATTCTTCGGGCAAGTCAGCCATATCTTCTGCGTCCACATAGGGCGGATTGCTGATGATTAAGTCGTATTTTTGCCCTTCTAGCGCAGCCATTAAGTCGGATTGAATAGGGTATACTCTATCGCTCAATTGATGCTCGTGAATATTCATTTCAGCCACTTCAAGCGCCTCTGGACTGATATCAACCGCGTCAACCGTTGCGCTTTCAAACGCGTACGCCAACGCGATAGCGATGCAGCCACCGCCGGTACATAGATCAAGAATATGCGTAGGGGGTGTTGACACCCAGTTCGCAAATTTATCATCAATCAGCTCAGCAATAGGCGAACGCGGTATTAATACGCGCTCATCAACATAAAATGGTAAGCCGCAGAACCACGCTTGGTGCATTAAATACGGTAACGGTATCCGCTCTTCTGCGCGGCGCTGAACCAGTGCGGCGATATCACGTTTTTCAATCTGGGTTAGGCGAGCTTGAAACAACTGTTCACCTGTTTGCTCCAGCATATCTTGAGGCAAATTTAAGGTATGTAGTACTAAACACACCGCTTCGTCCCAGGGGTTATCAGTACCATGGCCATAAAACAAACCGGCTTGATTAAATTGACTGACCGACCAACGCACCATATCCAGCATTGTATGCAAATCATTCACGGCTTGTTCTGTATCCACGCGGTTATTCATTTTCACCCTAAAATTTGTTTTGCTTAATCAACGGCTCTTCGTAGTTTCACTACCCAGATTTTGCTAAACTAAGCGGAATAAATGCCTTACATCAAGCCCGCTATTCAACGCTATGAAAAAAACGCCCCCCCTCGAACCATCTGACACGGCACTATTTCGAAGTGAGTTTACTGATGTAAAGCCAATAAAGCAGGACAAAATACCGCCTCAACGCCTTTCCAGCAAGCATAAATCCGCGGATTTAGCTAAAAAGCTTGATCGCCTCAATGACGTTAAGCAGCGAAATGCAACTTTTCAATTCTCGGACGGATTTGAAGGACACTTTGATAGCCACCAGCCACTCAAATACGTTCAGCCCGGGGCCGACTCTTTCGAAGTGAAACGTTTACGTCGCGGTGAGTACCCACCTGACCTCATTTTGGATCTACATGGGTTGAACAAAGAACAGGCGAAATTGGAAATTGCCGCGCTCATTTACGCAGCGCAAAAACAGCATTACCACTGTGTCTGTATCGTCCATGGTATCGGCAGTTATGTGCTGAAAAAGAATGTACCAAACTGGTTAATTCAGCACCCCAGCGTAAAAGGCTTTCACCAGGCCCCATTGGAATGGGGTGGTCAAGGCGCCGTATTAGTACTGATAGACCTCCCCCAAGTGCACAGCAAGTATTAGTGCATAAACGGCTGTTGTAATAACAATTTTTCAAACTCAGGCTTAGGCAGTGCTTTACTAAAATAATACCCTTGAATGTAGTCGCAGTTGAGTTGCTTCAATAGCGCAACCTGCCCTTCTAGTTCAACCCCTTCAGCAACCACATCAATACCTAGTTCATGACACATAGCAATCAATCCACCAATCATGCTCTGAATTTCCTTGCAGCCTTCAATGCCGTCCACCAGCACTTTATCTAGTTTCAGCACATCAATAGGTAATTTTGCCAGATAAGCGAAAGACGAGTACCCAGTGCCAAAATCATCCATAGCGATGCTCACCCCAAGCTCTTTAAGCTCCCATAAGATCGCCAACGTTTGCTCAAAATCTTGGATCAGGCAAGACTCAGTAATTTCCAGCTCAATGAGTGACGGCGGCAATGCGTACTTATCCAACAGGTGTTCGAATTGCTCCACTACGCTGTGATTAGCTAGCTGTCTTGAGGAAATATTTATCGCGACACGCTTTAAGTCAGGAGTGAAATGGTGAAGCTCAGCAATTTTTTTTACGCTTTGATCTATCAGCCATTCGCCGATTTGCTCAATTTGACCATCTAGTTCGCTCAAATTGATAAACTCATTGGGCGGGATCCATCCCAATTCATTGTGTTGCCAACGGATAAGGATCTCCGCGCTATCAATTTGCTGATCGGGTAAGTGCACTTTCGGCTGAAAATGCAAGAAGAACTGGTTATCACGTAGCGCACCATTAATGGAGTTTTTAATCTTAAGCTGGCGTTGCTGCAAGTCACGCAAGGCTGAATCAAAACGGCACAACCTTTCTCTGTCTGAATTATCGACTGAAAACGCACAACGTAAGTTTTCCATCAAACTACTTGGGTCTTCGCCATCAGTGGGAGCCAATGCATACCCCATCACACAGTTTATTTTAACGCAGCCTTTGCGCTGTGTATTGGGCTCGTTTAATTTGTGGTTAATGGCTGATAAGCGACGACGGATCACCTCTTCACTTTCAAAATCAGGAATGATGATGAAAATTTTGCCGCTGTCAAAGGCAAACGTTTTACTGCCTTGTGGCAGTTCGCTACTGACTAATCCTCTAATTTCAGTTAACAGTCCAGTGAAAATACCCGGCCCAGCATGCTGTTCTAAGTAGTCGTAGTCCTTAATTTTAAGCGAAACGAGGCAAAACTCTTGTTGCATCTCAAACTGGTCGCGCACCGCTTGCTCAAATGCGTAATACTCAGGATTGTGCTCGCCTTCTAATACGCGCCGATTCATTATTCTGGCGTGATATTCAACAAACGCGCCGTCGACTTCTTCTATTAACTGTTGATTATTCCAAGGCTTACGCAAAAATTTATGCGCCGCACCGCTGTTTAATAAACCGATGGCTGAATCAAAATCTGCAAAACCACTCAGTACCATTGATATCACATCAGGGTGATGTTGCTTAATTTGCTCGAGAAACTCAGCACCTGACATCTGTGGCATACGAAAATCCGACAGCACCACTTGAATGTTGTGCTCTTGCATTATGGCAAGCCCTTCTTGGGCACTATTGGCCATAAAGACTTCAAATGGTGTTTTCACTAAACAGCGTTTTAATGACGATAAAATATTCGGTTCATCGTCCACAACTAAAAGCTTACCTGTCGCCGGAGTGGCATGTAATTGCTGGCTGTTCATTTGCGTTAGCCCCTAAGCATTATTATGTTAATTAAGACAGTGTTAAGTAACAGAGCACTGATTTTTAGTATGTTGATGTTCAAAACTGATACTGCCCTTCAATTCGCACTCGAACACCTTGTTCGTCTTTCCCTTTAATAGTTCTAATGTCGCTGACGCGGGCACCTAACCACCAGTTATGGTTCATTTTCCGGCGCAATCTAATATCAACCCCCTGCAAATTCGAGGTAGCAAACCTAGCGGTGCCGTTTTGCGCAAATTCATTAATCACACCAAAACGTTCGACCCGCAGATACCTTATATGCCAAGCATAATTGCCCACTTGCTTTAAGGTACCTTGGCTAAACTGCAAAGCAAGGCTGGTTTTCTGATCATTAAATTGGTCAAACTGTGAGAAGCTTTCCAACGAATGCCCTATATCTACGCCCAATTTATATCCTTGATAGCCAACACTCGTGGACAGGCGTATCGAACGGTTATCTAGCTCAGTGTCTTTTTTCGCATACCTTGCGCCCTGCTGACCGTGGTAATCCACCAGCCAAGGTGAAACCCTCAGCTTTATCCCCTTAAAATCATAGTTCATATTCAACTGTATGATGTGCATCAGACCTATTACATCGCTGTTTCCATCCAGAGGTTTCAGTGATGCGAGTTGCAGTTGATGCTGTTCATTGAACTGATAATTCAGGTGAACGCCAATAGGGTGCAAATTTCTATCCCAAAATATGTCAGTGACTTGCTTCGATTGCCACGGAATTTTGCCGATATAAAGCTGAGCTTGGCTGGATTTTCCTGAATTAAATTTTCCAGTCATAAATAGGCGTTCTACATACACATCGTTATCTGGCTGAGGCTGTGTATTAAATCTAGCGACAGTAATGGCTGGTACATTTTGCTTATTTTTCAACCCCGTACTTAAACGTCCCTGTGCAGACCAATTATTATTGATGTCAGCCTTGAGCCCTAAACGGGCAATCAAGCGAAGACGCTCCCGGTCTGGCAAATTATTGTGCTGGCTTTCATGTTCGTATCTCAGAATCATATTGCCAAATACATCAAGATCACTCGCAATCGCTGCACTGGGTACTGCACTGAGCGCTATGAGTACTCGCAACATAAACTTCTCCATCGAAAACTCCTTGCCATCCCAGATAACATTACATTCGTGAGACTAATAATTACACAATGCCACTATTGTCACACATTACACTTTAGTCCTATTTGTCATTTTAGTCATAAATGGTATAAACTAATCATACGTAATGACAGCCAAGAGAAATCAATGAAAACATTAACCTCCGGTGAAATAGCGAAGTACTGTGACGTTAATTTGCGCACGGTTATCCGCTGGATTGATAGTGGCAGACTCAAAGGCTACAAGTTGCCTGGTGGTGGTAATAACCGTGTGAAAGAAAAAGATTTTCTCGCATTTTTGCAAGATAACGAGCTACCTATCCCTACTGAGTTTCAAACAAAAGAGACACGTGTGTTGATAGTTGACGATGAATTGCAAGTGGCAAAAGCCATAAGCCGAGTAACCACTCGCGCCGGCTTCAAAAGTGTTATAGCGACAGACCCTTTTATGGCAGGTGCGTTGTTGACCAGTTTCAAACCGCAGTTAATGACACTCGATTTAAGCATGCCTGGGGTTAACGGTTATGACATCGTTAAATTTGCCCGCCATGATTACGACGATAAATCGTTGAAAATACTAATTATTTCAGCCCTAGGAGAAGAGCAACGACAACAGGCAGTCGATTTGGGCGCTGATATGTCACTGTCTAAACCATTTTCAAACAAAGAATTACTAAACACGATTGAAAGCCTGCTGGTTAAATAATTTTTGGCTACACACGTGTTGGTCTCTTTTTGATTGTTTTTTTGTTCACTTTCGAACGATGATAGGAGTACAAGATGAAAAAACGTTTTCTAGGCTGTATTTTTTTATTCTGCGCTTTAACCACATTGCCAGCTTTGGCCGCTGAAAAGCAGTCACAGCAAGCATTAACCTTTGCTGTTGTGCCTCAACAATCAGCGAAAAAACTAGCCAAGTTGTGGACCCCACTATTAAAGGAAATAAGTGCAACTAGTGGGGTTGAACTTGTATTTACTACGGCACCCAATATCCCCATATTTGAACAACGTTTAGAGCGTGGTGAATACGACTTTGCTTATATGAACCCGTACCATTTTACTGTGTTCAACCAAACGGCAGGCTACCACGCGCTAGCAAAGCAAAGAAATAAATCTATTCAGGGGATCATCGTGGTCAAACAAGACTCGCCCATCACAACCCTGCAGCAATTAGAAAACCTGACCTTGGCATTTCCTGCTCCTGCGGCATTTGCTGCCACGCTTTTGCCTAAAGCTGACTTACAAGCTCAAAATATACTGATTGAAAGCCGCTACGTATCCTCTCACGACTCTGTTTACCTTGCTGTCGCAAGAGGTTTGCTGCCTGCAGGAGGCGGCATTATGCGTACGTTCAATAATGCACCAGAGCAAGTCAGAGATAGCCTGCGAGTCCTTTGGAAAACCAAAGCGCACACGCCTCACGCCATTGCTAGCCACATGAGTGTCCCGTTGGAGGTTCGTGAACGAGTACTACAAAGTTTACTTAGCCTAGACAAAACAAAACAAGGAAAGGGTCTGCTAAAAACCATTAACTTTAGCACTTTTGAAAGCGCAGAAGATAATGACTGGGATGACATTCGGGCCTTGGGCATTAAAACGCTTTAATACGCGTCATGCTTAGAATATTTTAACGGGAGTCTCACATGTCTTTGCGTCGAAAAACAATAATAGGTATTGCCAGCATAGAAGCCGTGCTGTTGCTTTCGTTAATCATCACCGCCGTGACGTTTTTAAGTCAATCTGTGAACAAAGACTTGATTAAACATGCCTCTACCACTGCGACTTTGTTCTCAACCACCACCAAAGATGCTGTCCTTTCGTACGATCTTGCGTCACTGGATGATTTTGTCTCTGAAGCGCTTAAAAACCCCGGTATAGAATACGCTCGAGTCATTAGTAGCACTGAGGGCATTTTATCGCAAAAAGGCTCTGCTTCAGCATTGGCCCGTGCATTTAACGCCGATATGCATATGTCCGACGTCACCGATGGCATCTTTGACACCTACGCCGATATCATTGAAGGGGATACTGTTTATGGTCGCGTGGAAATAGGCATGAGCACAGAGCAGGCCGTCACTTCTATCGCCAAAATAAAACAATGGACCACCTCCATTGCAGTTGTAGAGTTAATTCTCGTGGCTTTATTTTCATATGCTTTGGGTCATTATTTAACCCGCCAACTTGGTTTGCTTAGGGCTGGGGCGAAAAAGATATCCTATAGCGTACTCTCGGGTGATTTTAATGACACCCGCATTGCGATAAAAACTAAGGATGAACTCGGAGAAGTTGCCCACGCCTTTAACCAAATGGTCGAAACCTTAGAAGCGGAATGCGTTCGGGTTAAAAAATATCAAGAAGAACTAGAGCATCTAAATCAAACTTTGGAAAAGCGTGTAGTGGCAAGAACGCAACTACTTGAAGATAAAAACGCACAATTAAGCCTTATCAACTTTGAATTAAAGAGCACACAGGAACAACTTGTACAGGCTGAAAAAATGGCCTCTCTTGGGCAATTAGCAGCTGGGGTTGCCCACGAAATAAATAATCCAATAGGCTTTGTTAGCAGTAACCTAACATCTCTTTCAGAGTATGCAGATGTGTACGTTAAGCTGGGGCAACATATCACCGATTGGCAATCGAGCGAAACACCAGAAGACCGCAAAAAGTACGAAAACAGCCTAATTGAATTTATTCAAAGTGAAAATCTTGCGTTTATGCAAGAAGACATTCAAGCGTTAATCAATGAATCGAATGAAGGCCTAATACGGGTTAAAGATATCGTATCAGGACTGAAACAATTTTCCCGAGCTGACAGTAAAGAGAGTCAATACTTTGATATCAATGACTGTGTTAAAACCACGTTGAGTATGGTCAGCAACGAACTTAAATACCACTGTGACATCGTCACGCACCTGCAAGATGTCCCTCAAGTTAACATCAATGTAGGCAAAATTTGTCAGGTACTAACCAATTTATTCATCAATGCAGGTCAAGCAATTGGTTCGCAAGATACTTCCCAACAAAGTATTGCCCCACAAGGTATTGCCCCACAAGGCGTCATCACTATTGAAACCTATTCTCATCATGAATTGGTATATGTGGTGGTCAGTGATACTGGTCATGGTATTCCAGCTGAGAATCTAAAGCGCCTGTTTGACCCTTTCTTTACCACTAAGCCAGAAGGGCAAGGCACGGGACTTGGTTTGGCTATTTCTTTTGGTATTGCCCAAGAACATGGCGGCGATCTGAGCGTGTTCAGCGAAGAACACAAAGGCAGTCGCTTTACCTTAAGCTTGCCCGCAGCCACTTTACCCACAGAAACCGTCTAATAATGAGCCTTACAACTCATAAAATAGGAGTCAGTATATGAACACGTTATCAGAAAACGAAACGACCACGTTTACGGTTTTATGTGTCGATGATGAAGTCAATATTCTCAAAGCCATCAAACGGGTTCTTCACAGGCAAGATTTTAAACTGATCACAGCTGAAAGTGGTGCACAAGCGTTAGAGATACTAAAGCAAGAATCCGTTCAGGTCATCGTTTCAGACATGAGAATGCCAAATATGTCAGGCGCTGAGTTTTTGCAGAAAAGTACTGAAATTATCCCCGACTGCTATCGCATCCTGCTGACTGGTTATTCCGATATGTCATCAACCATTGATGCCGTAAACAAAGGAGACATCGACCGTTACTTACAAAAGCCATGGGATAACCACGAGCTCATCACCACGGTTAACGATGGTCTGGCGAAAATTAAACTTAAACTTGAGAACAAGCGTCTGAGTAGCTTAGTTAATAAGCAAAATACCTTGTTGAAGGATTTGAATCACAACTTAGATGAAAAAGTAAAACTGCGCAGCAAACAAATAGTACTCGCGATGCGCAAGCTAGAGCGCAATACCCTTGCCACCCAGCGAGTACTGTATAATTTCATTAGTATTAATCCCCACCTTGATGGCGGGTTTGCGCAAAGTGTGAGCCATCTAGCAGGTAAAATTGCCGACCAAATGTCTTTGCCTGAAAAAGAACACAATCAAGTTACTTTTGCATCGCTGCTTTGTGAAATCGGCCTATTAGGTTTAGACACCGCCCTGTATGCTAAACCTTTCAGTGAGCTTAACTACAATCAGCAAGATATTTTTATGCATCAAACTAAATATGCTGAACAAATTTTAAGCCCTGCAACTCATCTTCGGGACGAACTGGATATTATTACGTGTCAGTTTGAATACGTAGACGGCACAGGCCCTAACAAGCTTTTCCTTGAGCAAATACCATTAGGTGCACAAATTCTAGCGGTCGCGAGGGATTTCTGGCGCTATAAATTAGGGCGTATAGGTAAAACCCCTCTATCCAATAGTGAAGCGATTAATGAGCTGAAGAAATACCGAGGATTACGATACGCGGCAAAAGTCCTAGACATTTTGGTCAAAAATCCAGATCTTATCAGTGGCCAGTTTATTGCCGCGGCAATACAAGTCGTTGATCTGCGTGATGGTATGCGTTTAAAAGAAGATATTCTGACGGAAAATCACATATTGGTGCTGCCTAAAGGTCATGTGTTTTCTGATACTTCCATTCGCCAACTAGCCAACTATGAAAAACAAAAAAGCCAGTCTTTTTCCATCCATGTGCATCCAGCAGAAACCGCGCCAGACACTACTGAGGTAGAGGAAAACTAAGAGAGAATTGAGTTCCTTTACCTACGGTAGATTGCACTTGTGTATGCACGTTATGTGACTCGAGAATAGCGTATGACACCGACAACCCTAAACCTGTCCCTACGCCTACAGGCTTAGTGGTGAAAAACGGTGTAAATAACTGGTCGAGTGTTTTTTTGTCCATGCCACAGCCATTATCGATCACCTCTATCAATAATACCCTGGGGGTCAGTTTTGATTTAATCGTTAGCTTGCCGCCCTTTGACATGGCGTAAGCGGCATTCACAAATAAGTTCACAAAAACTTGTTGCAGTTGCCCAATGTTTCCAAGTACTTCTGGTAAATCCTCCGGCAACAAATTATCCACTACATGTTCATATTTAAGGGCATTCCAAGCGATTTTCAGCGCCCCTTCAATGCAGGCTTTAATGTCTATTTTGTCTAGTTTGCCATCACCGCTGTGAGAAAAGGTTTTCAAGTTCTCAACGATCTCTTTTACCCTGTCTAACCCTTCTAAATTCGATGCCAGTAAATCTTTGGCATCCTGTTGTATGTAGACTAAATCAATGTTTTCACATAATGACTTGTATTGCGCTGCATCCAACTGCCCTGAGATACCAATTTGCTTTGAAATTAACGCATGTAGTTGCTGATAATCTTGTAGGTATTCTTCAAGCATCTCTAGATTTGAGCGAATAAAGCCCACTGGGTTATTAATTTCATGGGCAACGCCAGCGGCAAGCTGCCCTAAAGAGGCCATTTTTTCTGATTGAATGAGTTGCTGTTTAGCCTGCTCTAAGCGGTTCACCGTGTCTTGCAGTTCCACCGTGCGCTTTCGAATACTTACGTCAGTAATGCGCCGCGTAATGCCGCTTAACAGGTGTTCTCTGGCGGTGCTGAGCACAGAGAGCGCCTCTTCGTCTAAATATTCCGCTCGGCTAAAAAACGCTAACCATGCAATTTTCTTTCCGAGTAATTCAAAGTTAACAAACACTATCCATTTGAATCCGGCTAATGCTTGGCTAGATTGTTCATCGATAGCTGAGACCAACCACATGCTCAGGCATTCTTGCTGTTGAATGGGTAAGAACTGTGTTGCTTGCTGTAAGAATGCTTTGTCAGAGACCCACTCATTTGGCGCCCGCCAAATATTGTCGACTTTAGATTCTAACGCTTGGCCATTTTGCGTCACGATAAACATGCCACATTCCACCGAAAAAAATTGCCCAGTCAACTCCACCGTATTCGTTATCAGCTCTTGTAAGGATATATCCGAGGAGACGTCACCTGAGGTTTGGCGTAAAAACTCTAGCTCAGCTTGTTTTTTCTTAGCCATCGCCAAGGAAGTTTGCAACGACTGATTGGTTTCATACAGTGCACGAGAGTGCACCTCTAAGTGCTGTTCAGACATCACTCGGGCTTTCTTTTCTCGCTCGACTTTACGCTCTAAAACGGCGATCCTTGCCTCTAATTCCTCGTTCGATTTAGCCAACTTTGGTAACCTTTATCACACATCGTGCGTCGCCATCATGCTCACATTCTGGTTGTTCAATTGCCACTTTTTGACCTGTATGATCAGCCAACCCCTCTATGATCCCTTCACAAAAGTAACACATCTTGCGCGGAGAGAGATAATGAAAACTCAAAGAGTTCTCTGTTTCCTCTATAAACTCGAATTCTGGTAATATCGCTTCTGGATTCAGCTTTTTCACTTCCACATGGATAACATCTTGTACCCCATAAAGAAAGCTGAATACGTCGGTAAATTTATGCGCCTCAGGGGGAGCGGCTTCTAACAACTGTTTGAACATCCATTGGCCGAACGCCATTTGAGCCTGTTGACCCGTTAGGCCCTTCTTTCCCATAATTAAACCCACTAGGGTAAACAGTTCTGCGTCATCGTAAGTCGCAACTGAAGTGTATATGCCGTCACTGGGTAACTCTGCATCTTGCAACAATTCGTCCCAAAACTCATCGCCCCATAATTCATCAACAAACTGATTCAACTTTACAAAAATAATGCCTTTCATAAGCTATTCTCCGCTGCGTTACACTCTCGACAACTAGCCAACATTGACTAACAAGTAATGTTCAATTCCAAGATAGTCGATTTTTACCGCTAACCTCAACGTAAATTAGTCTACCTTTGCGTGTAATTCTGTCTTAAATATGCAACATTCAAGCCCCTACACGTATCGCAATCAAACCTTAACCTATTGATATATTTAAATATATAGAAATTGGAACAAGAACTGCTAACTTGAGATTAAATGAATGTTGTGCCTAACAATTTACTTGGGACCAACATTATTAATATAAGGACAATTAAATGTTTGATTCTCAGCGGTTCGATAATTCACATGATCACCATGCCTATGCTTATGGCAGCAAACCACAGCTTGCAGTAGACAATACCCGTGGTTTTAATCGCATCGTCGCCTTCAGTGACGGCAGCGCGCAAGGCTACCAATTACCAAAGTGCCGCAATAGCAAGCGCATTAGTGTGTTTGGTCTTGGCCATAACGGCGCACTGTCGGCTATTTGCATGGCAGCCATTGGGCACAAAGTAATAGGTGTCGATTTAGACCAGCGCCGCATCAACGCGCTCAATCAAGGTCGAACGTTCTCAGACGAAGATGGTTTGCCCGAGTTACTGGCCCAAATCGGTACATTCTGTAATTTGGTTGCAACCGACGATGGTTTTAATGCGGTCAAACGCTCTGATTATTCACTGATCTACGTAAATGACGATGCAGACAGCACGACTTCCGTCAGCATTGATAAACTCAAAATCATTTGCGAGCAGATTGGCCTGAGCCTGAGATACAAAGAGCATTATCATAATATCGTCTTCTGCCAACAATTAGCATCGGAAATAGTCAAGGATGTGCTTATTCCCATCTTAGAAAAACAAAGTGGCAAAAAAGTGTCTGAAGCATTTGGTGTCACGTCAATGCAAAGTGGTAACCAGACTACTCGCAGCATCAAAGAGTTTTATCAACCCGCGCAATTAGTCATCCAGTTTATCGACAAGCAGAGTTGTCAAATGACCGAGCAACTATTTAACGGTTTCAAAGCGAGTATCAGGCGCATAAGCTGGTAAGCACTTATTTTCCAGTACCCAGTTAAAAATCGGAAAAAGGCGCAAATAAATCGGAGAAAAACCGACGTTATTTGCGCCTTTTCAAATGATAAAACTAAGATTAATCGCTGCGTATGAACGCGAGCGTTTAATACCCATACTTACGCGTAGGTATCAACCTGATTAACTGATGACGTGCTCGACTGGCTACCGGTTAACGACGTCAGCATATCTTTAAATGCTGCACCAAGTTCATCTTCAGACATACTGCTGGCGTTATCACGTAAACTATCTAACTGTGACTTTAAAGATGACTGTTGATCCTTACTCAAGCTGGACAACATATCAGTAACAGCACTTTGCTCTTCACTCGATAGGGTCGACACCGCAGACTCCATGCCTGGTGGTATTCCTCCCTCAGGCGGCGGTGGAGGTGGGCCCTTTGGGCGACCAACGTCTGACGAAGCCAATGGATTCATGGATTGGTTAGCAGCATTTATTTGCATTTCAGTTATCCTTTTTTAGGGTGATAATTTAACATCGACGCTAGGGCGCGTTGATCTTTGCTGTACGCAATTTGGTCTACATGGAAGCGTTTTAATCGCGAAACAGTCCTGCCGGCCTAGTCTCTTTTGCCCATCTCAGGTACAGCAACCAAGGTGTCATCAATCATCTGACAAGTCGCACTCATTGAGTCTCCTCGTCTAGTTTCTACGCTGACAGAATCACCCTCTGATTGACCTTCACAGGCTTCAAATGCTTCAGGAGGCGGACGGCGCTCGCCACCTTGCCCACGACCTTCTTGTGCACATGCTGTAAGACTGCTAAGTGTGAAAACACTAGCGACGATAAACATTTTTGATGATGGCATATTTTTTTACTCCAGATTTAGTCTACAACAAATACTATCAAGCAAATGTGCAGAAACAGTGGAGATTGCATGGAGAAGTCGGTTAAATTGCTGCCCCTGACTGGTTAAGCGAACTTTTGTACAGGTATACTTAAGCGATGAATATATTCCGTAAAGTTTTCTTATCTTTTTTAGGCTTGACTGCCTTCACTCTTCTGATCACCTTAGGACTTGCTCGTTGGAGCTTTGACCAAGGGTTTCTTGATTTTGTAGCAGGCCTAGAGCAGCAACGGCTGGGAGAACTTAGCGTAGCCCTTAGCGCAGCTTACTCTCGTGATAAAACATGGAGCACCGTGATTGAGTCCGGCTTGGAGTACTATGCGAGCACTCCTCCGATCCATTTTAGAGGTCGCCCACCCGCGTTGAATCAACCCCGCCCCCTAAGGCAACAAGGCAAAGGTCCTGGCTCTCCAAGCAATCGGACTGCTCCTCCTCACCCTAGGCGTAACGGGCAAGATGCCGCGCCGCCAACGGCTTTATTCGACCCCCAAGGTAAATGGTTAGTAGGGGCAAAACCTCATTCAGATGCAAACGATATGGTCAGTTTCAGCATTTATTTACAAGATGAGAAAATCGGTGAATTACGTAGCTGGTTAGACTCGGTGCCCCAGAGCGAGCTCGCCTCATCATTTTCCATGCAGCAAAGGTATGCGAGCATTGCTATTGGTCTGTTATGCCTGCTTTTGGCAGGGATCGCATCCTGGCTACTGGCTAGAAAGCTCACTTCGCCAGTCAACGAAGTCATTCACGGTGTTGAGCGTTTAAGTCGAGGTCACTATGACCTATCGCTAAACCCGGTAAGAGCTGATGAATTGGGTATTCTTATGCGAAACCTAAATGGCTTAAGTCATATATTAAATGAAAACCGCAGTGCAAAGAATCGATGGTTTGCCGACATATCCCACGAACTACGCACCCCCTTAACTATTTTACTCGGCGAGCTAGATGCCTTGGAAGCAGGTATTCGGCCATTTGGGCCTGAGCAAATTGAATCCTTACAGCAAGAAGCGTTGCTATTACACCGTTTGGTGGACGATCTCTACCAACTCTCTATGTCTGATGTGGGCGGCTTGAAGTACCACTTTAACCAAATCGACATCAGCAAAATTTGCCATAACGTGTGCAGTGCTCTAACAAGCAAAGCTCAGCAAAAAGGCTTACAGGTAACGACTCAAATCCAAGATAAGGTCATCTGCCTAGCGGATCTTCAACGAATTGAGCAATTATTTATCAACCTGTTAAACAACACCATTTTGTACACTCAACAAGGCGGAAAAATACAAGTGTCACTGGCCCATCATGCCCACTCGGCAGTCTTCGAAATCAATGATACGTTACCCGGTGTACCTGCTGAGGATTGTGAAAAATTATTCGACCCTTTATACCGCCAAAGCGCCTCACGAAATCGCTCTGCTGCGGGTGCCGGATTAGGCCTAACCATATGCAAAAATATCGTAATTGCCCACAAAGGCAGCATTGTTGCTTCACCATCAACCCTAGGGGGGTTATGTGTGCGCGTGGAGCTTACGTTAACTAAGGATAAAATATGAGCAATCAACAACAGATACTGATTGTGGAAGATGAGCCCAAAATCGCTCAAATACTGGTCGACTTTCTGACCATAGAAGGCTTTGCTACACAAGTCATTCATAATGGTGATGAAGCGGAAGATGCCATCAGGACCAAAACGCCTGACTGTGTCATCCTCGATTTAATGCTACCGGGTAAAGATGGTTTGAGTATATGTAAGGATGTGCGCAAATTTTCGCAGGTGCCGATTATTATGCTTACCGCAAGGGTAGATGAAATTGACCGCTTAATGGGTTTGGGTTTCGGTGCTGACGATTACGTTTGCAAACCTTTTTCGCCGCGAGAAGTGGTCGCACGAGTACAAGCCATTTTGCGCAGAGCCACATTTTCAGCTCCTTCATCAGATGAAACCTGTATTTTAACGTTCAAACATATCAGCTTGAATACTGAGCGCTTTGAGTGTGAGATTAATGAACAAGTGACCGAACTTACTCCTGTCGAGTTTCGCCTGCTCAAAACACTGATGGGTCGACCAGGAACGGTTTTTTCTAGAGAGAGCTTGATGCAGAGCTGTTATGAAGACGCCAGAATTGTGAGCAATCGTACTATCGACAGCCACATGAAAAATCTGCGCAATAAAGTCGCACTTACAAATGATCCTCAACCTATTTTGCAGTCTGTTTATGGCGTGGGTTATAAACTGATGTAACAGGTATATTGCCGAGCACGCGTAAAAGCCTATTGGCACGCAACATCTTATTTTGCACACCAAATCCTTAATAACTGCACCGTTTCTGCGTTTTGTTTTTTTACAGTGATAGCTGGTTAACAAAAAAAGATACGCTATGAATACGATACGAAATTACTCCCACTTCATTTTGCTACTGACCTTAACATTCACACTTTTCGCGTGCGGCGGCAGCGACACATAAACGGACACAACGAGCGATAGCGCAACCGCTAACTCCGGCTCGGATACTGGTACTGACACTGACACTGACAACGATAGCGAAACACAAACAGAGACAGCCATTGACGCTAGCGACCTGTTCTTCTTTGACGACTCGGTCGTCGAGTCCATCACAACACAAAGCTGTACTTTATCTGGCGGTACACAAACCACCTGTTATCGCATTACCCTCACGGGCGAGCCAGCGAATGACGAAATAGGCCCTTTTTGCCCACCAACAATCACCTCTGACGCATCACAAGGGGGAATTTGGTTTGATGGCTCTGGCGAGGTGTACGACATAGACGGTGAATTTATCAGTAACTTAGATCAGCTTTACGGTGATGGCTGGCAGTTATATGACCTGAGCACCGGGGAGGTAAACATCACTGATACTCAAGAGGCATGCGAAGCCGCTGCGCGACCAAATGTCGACCCGGAATATCAAAATTACTGCGTGCAATGCGATTTGGATTATTACGGCGGTGGTGTGAGTGAAACCGTTTTACTGCCTGTTACACCAGTGCCGTTATCTAACCCCAGTTACGTCAATGCCAATATGGGGGTATCGTTGAACGGCGTGATATTAGCGGCACAAGCCCCCGTGGATGCCATATTGAGCAATTACACCATCGCTGCGTTTGACGATTGTGGTGGCCATATCAATCCATTTGAAGGCTATCATTATCATGCTGCCACTGGGTGCTCTACAGGTATTGACCAAGAAGATGGTCACGCCAATCAGATTGGTTACGCACTGGACGGTTACAGTATTTACGCCATGTTAGACGCCAGTGGATTCGAAGAAACCGACTTAGATGAGTGCCGCGGTCATACCGATAACACGCGAGGTTATCACTATCACGTAGCCAGCCCAGGTGAGAATATGTTTATCGGTTGTTTTCATGGTGAACAAGGCGAATGGTTGGGCAGCGAATGATTAATTCAGTAGCAAACATAAAGGTAAAAGCAAAAGCTCTGTATCTGAAACCATTAGTTTCAAGGCCGTTAATCGCTGTTTTATCCATTTTGCTATGTGCTAATTCGACATCAGCCCTAGCGCATGAGGGCCACGTAGATAAAGACGCTCAGTTCGCTTGCAGCGAAAAAGCCTTGCGTGAATCATGTGAATACATGAAGCAAATAGACGAAAAATCCGCCAAGCTATACAGCGGATATTGCCAAAAGATATCGCACAATAAGATGTGTGTGCGTAATCAGCCCATTAAAACCATCGTACTCGAACCGCTGGAAAACTAGCTAAGCGGTCAGTTGCGGCGAGTCTGAATTAAGACTCGCCTTTTCGCGCCTTCAGGTTTTGTATTTCAGCAGCCAAACCTCTTCATTCGCCTTTAGTTTACCTTTTAGGCCCCCGACTACATCTTCGCTTGCCAGCTGCGAAATATCATAGTGCTGGCCATAATGGCCAGTAATTTCATCAACATTTACACAATAAGGTGGGCCGGGTAACAAATGTTGTTCATAATCGAAGCTAATCAATAATTGCGGAGCTGCACCGGTCAATTCGCGCATGTGTAAGGTATACTTTTCACGCATATCAAAAGGCAATGCCACTAAGGCTGCACGATCATAAATCGCATCAACCCGACCAACCAACGCTGGGTTTAGTTGAAAAATATCCCCTACATACACGTCAATCATCAACCCACCGACCATTGCTTGGTAATGAATTAGGTCAATTTCTTCAAAATGCATGATCTTGGGCTCTATTTCCATATCTTTGAACAGTTGAATAACAGCGGGCTCGTGCAACTCGGCGGCAACCACATGATGACCATTCGCCACCAGCCAAGAAATATCTCTGGTTTTACCGCAAAGAGGCACCAATAGCCGGCTTGACTTGGGTAATCCTAATTCATCAAAGTGCGCTT
Organism: Paraglaciecola sp. QJM3NY_14; assembly: GCF_056173245.1. NCBI lineage: Bacteria > Pseudomonadati > Pseudomonadota > Gammaproteobacteria > Alteromonadales > Alteromonadaceae > Paraglaciecola > Paraglaciecola sp. QJM3NY_14. The sequence goes on along the minus strand of NZ_CM149664.1, from coordinate 1,744,654 downwards.
TTAACAAAGGGCTCCCTTTAAATTGATGAAAAGCCGTCTCCCCTTTTTGCCACTTCTCATGCCAATAACTCGCTTGCATATTTACTCCATCACTTCGCTTAAATAGTATTGCGACTTCTTATCCGTACTTGGTAGTGACTTTATAAAATCTATATAAAACCTATATAGACCCTTCATAAATACCAACAAACACCATCATGCCACTTAAAGTCCACTTTAGGTCAAGGTTTTTTGACTCAATCAAAGCGCTTATCGAGACATCTCAAACCTGAACACAACTAGGCTAGTTAGCCAGTTTCATTTAAAGAATCCCTTTAAGTTTTGCTAGCCCGTAGGCATTCACAGTAGAGGCATCTTTAATATCACCAGATAAAATCATTGTCTCGAACTCAGTGAGCGGTACCTTTTTGGTAATTAATCCCTCTTCCTCAGGATCCAAATTGATTTGGGTAAAGGTAAGTTCAGTGGCAAGGTAAATATGGTACATCTGATTGCAAAACCCGTAGGCTAGGTATTGCTCTCCCAAATAATGCATTTTATTCGCAACCAACCCGGTTTCCTCTTTTAACTCTCCAGCGGCTAATAATGCGTGATCAGCATCAGGGTTTTCCTCCCACGCGCCTTGGGGTAATTCCCAACAGCGTTTTTTAATCGGATAGCGATATTGTTCAACTAAATGAATAAACCCGTCTTGCACAGCTAAAATCACTACAAAGTCGGGTTTCTCAACCACACTATAAATCCCTTCGTTACCACTGCTGCGGCGAATTTTATCTTCTTTTAAGCGCATCCATTTGTTTTCATAAACAACCGTGCTGGTTAATGTCTGTATTTCATCGCTCATTTTTTCATCCTAGTAGATTAGTTGTTAGGTCGCGCTACACTGAGCCGACCTATCCTAGCGTAAAAGCATGAGTATTTTCTCATTGCATACAAAAGTAATTCCGAGATTTATTGAGGGGTTTTAATTTCGCTGCGTATACGTAGTAACATGAGGTTATTTAATGGGTAAGGCGTGAAAGTCATCCAACTACATCGGGCAAAAAAACAGCTCATTGCCAGAGATGAAAACAGCCTGCTGGTAAAACAACTGTACGATGAGTATGGCAGTGCATTACGCCGTTTTATTCGCGTGCGCTCACGATTAAACGACAGCGACTGTGAAGATGTAATGCAAGAGGTATATGAGCGCCTGTTGAAGCTAGACGATTTACCTCAAAAGCTGTCAGGTAGAATGGATACAGTACGTAATTATCTATTTCAAATTGCCACCCATATATTAATCGACCGTGACCGCCGTGCTAAAGTGCGCTGCAAAGACGCCCATGTAAGCGAACAAGATACGGCTATATTTACATCCTTATTTTCCCCCGAGCGAGCACTGCAAAACAGAAAGCAGTTACGGGAAATAGAGACTGCATTAGCAGAGATTAAAACCGGCCACAAACAGGCATTTATGTTAAACAGAGTAGAAGGCATGAGTTACCGGGAAATCAGTGACGCATTAGGTGTATCAGTCAGCACAGTAGAAAAGTATATTTCAGCGGCCTTGGTTGCCATCAGAGCGAAGGTGTCTTCCCTATGAGCAGCAATATGAATCATGAAGTAATACAACAGCAAGCGGCGACTTACGTTGCGCGTCTATATTCAGGTGAGCTTAGCGCGGAAGAAGAAATGCAAATTTACGTCTGGTGCGACAGGTCTCCTGAGCACCAGCAGGAGTTTGACTCCATGCTTGCTATTTGGGACACCAGCAATCAACTGTTTCAAACTGCACAACCAAATAAGAAAAAGAATAAGAAAAACGCTTACTGGTTAACGAGCATTGCTGCAAGCTTAGTATGTACTGTGCTAGTGATGTGGTATCTCACGCTCCCCGTCCCCGCCCCTTTGTATCAAGCGGCCATCCATAAGCCGAACACCTACCACACAGCCATAGGTGAAATAAGCACGGTCGGCTTGCCCGATGGCAGTGCCGTAACACTCAACACCGACAGTGCGATCAGAATAGATTTTACAGGTCAGCAGCGCCGAATATGGTTAGAGCGTGGCGAAGCATTTTTTGATGTAGCGAAAGACGAAAGTCGGATATTTAGCATTAACACCGGCGAGAAAACCATTCGTGTCATTGGTACAAAATTTAATGTGCGAAAGTCTGATGCAACGCTAAAAGTATCGGTAACAGAAGGTTTAGTCGCAATACAGCCCTCGGCGTTGCCCTCGAGTGAGCATATAGATTTTGAAGAAGCGGAAACCCTACTCCCCGCGGGCTCAGTCGGCGCTTTTAACGGCACGAGTGAAGTTATCACCCATGTGACATCTAAGGAAGTGCTGGCTAACCAACAATGGCGACAAGGGATATTTCGTTTCAACAATGAGCCGCTGGCGAACGTTATCACTGAATTTAACCGTTATCGCTTGAAGAAAATCACTCTTCAAAATCGAGATCTTGGCAAACTAAAAATAAGTGGGGTATTTAAGTTAAAAGACGGAGACAGTATTTTGTCCGCCCTTGAAGCCGCGCTACCTGTTGAGATTGACCGTTACCCTGACTATATAGAATTGAGCGCAAGAAACTAATTTTCACTTTTTGTGGAGGATCATTTAGTGCCTTGCGTATACCTCTAATAGGAACAGTCATTTCTAATAATAATAGAGGCACACATATGAAATCACATCAGTCGTTTAAACTCAGCTCCCTTGCTTGCAGCATTATGCTCATGCTGCAAACAGGGAACAGTTTTGCAGCTCAAACACAGCAACAGAACATAGACATACCCGCACAAAAACTCGATGCGGCATTGCTCGAACTCGCCGAAGAAAGTGAAACGCAAATTTTGTTTTCTTCTGCCATTACCCCAGATGTTACCACTCGTGGAATATCAGCCACGTTATCAGTAGACGACGCCTTACGTATTTTACTTGAAAACACCTCGTTAGAGTTCGTTAAGCGCTCTGCGGATACGTTTATCATTCGCGAAAAAAATAAGAGCACCTCATCAAGCTCCAATACATCAGAGACTATCGAGCCTGTTGAGGCAGTAAAAAGCGCTGCAGGTACACCAGTAAAAAAGGCTGATGGCGAAGCCAGTGTTGAGCGCATCAAAGTTGTGGGCTCAAATATTCGCGTCAACCAAGACTCTGGCGCATTGCCTATTAGCACATTCAGTGCCGAAGACTTCGAAGATTTAGGCATTACTAGCGGTGCAGATTTGCTGGCTGAATTGCCCCAGCAGGGCGAAGTCAGCTTCAACAGTGAGCGCGTGGTGGGCGGTGTAAACGATGCCCGTGGCGATGTGTCCTCGGTTAATCTGCGCGGTATCGGTACGGGGTATAGCTTAACGCTGCTTAACGGACGGCGCTTAGTATTGCACCCTGGTACCCAGGCAGAAGACTTAGTGCCCGTGACCACGGTCAACTCAAATGCCCTACCGGTACGGGGCCTTAAACGCGTCGAAGTATTACGCGACGGTGCCGCTGCAATATACGGTACAGATGCCATAGCGGGCGTTATTAATTATGTTCTTAAAGACAAAAACACCGGTGGCGACGTGCAGTTCCAATACGGTAAAAATGATGGCACTGACAAAGACACCTTCAGTTTATCTGGCTCTGGCGGTTGGTTTTTTAACAATGAACAAACCCACCTGACACTCAGTGCCAGCGTGTATGAGCAAGATATGCTCATGGCATCTGAGCGAGAATATGCAGCCAGTTCAGATACCCGTAATTATCCAGGTTTGAACCCTGAATTTGTCGGCAACACTTCATTAGATGGTCGCACTACCTCAACGCCTTGGGCAGAGTTAAGCTCAGGCAGCTTAGGCACATTTCACATTCAGCCAGATACATTCGATGGTTGTGAGGTTGCCCTTGGCAATGGCATATGCGCAGACGGTGGCAGCTTAGATCGTGAGTTGCGTTACGATTCAAACTCAGAACGTTCATTAAGCTCAGAAGTAAGCCGCGTAAATTTATACGCATTGCTGACCCATGACCTGACTGATGAAATTGAATTATATGGCGAAGCTCTGTATTACCGAGCAGAAGCTGACCGCCTACGCGAACAAAGCGGAAACTTAACCGCTCAGCGTTTTACTGTCGCCAGTGATGCATTTTACAATCCATTCGGCGAAGACGTAACGGTTAGACGCTATCGCCCTATTGATACAGGCCCACGTGCAATTAATGTTGAAGATTACTCCTACCGCTTTTTGACTGGTCTGCGAGGTTACTATCAAGATTGGGACTGGGACACGGCACTGCTTTATTCAAAAGCGCATACCCTAGACTCTGCGAATCGGGTGAATACTACTTTGTTTCAGCAAGCAGTGAACAGCACAGAACAAAGCACAGCCTATAACTTGTTCAACGGTGGCAGCTTAACTTCGCCAAACAGTGGCGATGACACAGGTAACGACCAAGACGTTATCGACGGCTTTATGTTCAATATCGAGCGCGAATCCCAAACCGAGCTCGCCCTATATGACTTTAAAATATCCCGCCCTGACATTTTCGAGTTACCCGCCGGGGACGTGGGCATGGCAGTGGGTATTGAATACCGCTATGAAAGTTTCTCTGATGCCCGTAGTGATGCGTTAAATGGCACTGATAGTTTTATTGATGTGGTCACCGGCAATCCATCGGCGCTTGCCAGTACAGTGCTGGGCAGTAGCCCAACGCCAGACTCTTCAGGTAGTCGCAATGTGTTTTCCACTTATGTGGAATTTGCCGTGCCTTTGTTAGCTGATTTACCTCTGGTAAAAAGCTTAAACATGCAATTGGCTGCTCGCTATGAGCGTTTTTCAGATGTGGGGGATATTACCAAACCCAAAATATCTCTCGCTTGGCAAGTCAACGACATGGTTCAGCTTCGTGCAGCTTATGCCGAAGGCTTTAAAGCACCAGGATTACCGCAAACCACCGCGGTTGATGTGTCACGCTCAAACACCCGCTCTGATCCCATATCAGGCATTCGCCAAGGCACCCTTGAAATTCGTAACGGTAGCGATGATTTAAAACCTGAAACTAGTACCAACACCTTTGCAGGCATTGTATTTACCCCTATGAAAAACCTGACGTTAACCGCTGATTGGTGGCACATAAAGCAAAAAGACGTGGTGGGAATTCTAAGCAGTCAAACGCAGATTTTGTACGATACGCTACTACGTGCCGATGGTGGCAGCAACGCCAACGTTATTCGTGATGAAAACAATGAAATCTTGTATGTGACGAACGACTACACCAACCTTTTGCCTCGTGAAATTAAAGGCGTCGACTACAGCATCTTTTACAAAATGAATACTGAAGTAGGCGATTTCACCTTCACCGCCAATGCGGCGAATTTAACCCAATTTGACCAGGGCTTGGACTCCATCACTCAGCAGGTAGTCACTGCCCAAGAAAGCGGTAATGAAGCGGTACTATTTAATGGTGAAGCTGTTGGCATTCCCGGTGCCGCTGGTGATTTGCTTACTAAAAATGGTCGCCCCGAATGGCGCAGCAACATCGGCATTAAGTGGCAAAAAGACAGCTGGGGCGCTGGGGTTAAATACAAATACATCAGCGAGCTAGAAAACGTCTTTTTATCTTATTTTGATGATGCGGGTGATCTGATTTATCAACAAATCGACGATTGGTCTACGGTTGATGCCTACGCTTCCTACTCCTTCAACGAGCAAAACAGTTTACTAGAGAACACCAAGTTAACCTTAGGTGCACGTAATATTGGTGATAAAGAACCACCTTTCACCTCTGGCACATTTGGCTACGAAAGCAGTGTTCACTCTTCATCAGGCCGCTACTTGTACATGACTCTGAACAAGAAGTTTTAGCCCTTTAGCAACACAGCCAATCGCGGATACGCTGATTGGCTTTTTTATGACCCATAAAGAATGGAATGCTACCACCATGCTTAGATATTTTTTCCCCTTAGTATTACTCGCCACGTTTTCAGCATTTAGTCAGGCCAAAGACTGCCAATTTGACGATGTCACCTTTCATAGCGACTTTAGCACTGCCCGTTTGAGTACCTGCGAACGGTTGGCTAAACATGAATACCATATTGGGATTTTGCCAGAAAATGAGCCGGTTAATCCTAGCCCTTGGTTTGGTTTTAAAGTTCAGTCAGAACAAAATGCCCAGATAACGCTTAAACTGACGTTCAATGGCAACAACCCCCGCTATTTACCCAAACTCAGTACGGATGGCACTCAGTGGCAAAACATTCCGTTTAACACCAAAGGCAAAGAAATGTGGATCAGCCTGAACACAGGCAAAGAGCCAATTTGGATTTCAGCCCAAGAAGCCATTGATAATCAAGAGTATGACGACTGGCTAGCCAGTCTCAAAAAACAGCAACCCTCCCTTGAGGTTGAAACGTTAGGGCTATCAGAAAAGGGCCGGCCAATCAAAGCGTTGATTAAACAGTCGCCGAAGAATAACGAATGGCTAGTGATCATAGGACGCCAACACCCGCCAGAAGTGACAGGGGCCATGGCGCTATTTGCTTTCAGTGAAGCCCTATTACTGGATGAGGCACTAAGTACCCCGTTCTTTGAACGCTTTAACGTTCTGATGGTGCCAGATTTGAACCCAGACGGCGTTGAAACCGGTAACTGGCGACACAATGCCAATGGCATTGACCTTAACCGGGACTGGAAAAACTTCGCTCAGGCAGAAACGCGGCTGGTACGAGACAAAATGACCAGCATAGTGCAAGGCGGCGGTAAAATTGTATTTGCGGTAGATTTTCACTCAACCTTTCATGATGTTTTTTACACCATGCCAGATGATCATGATTTAGCACCTATCCCTTTGATGGCCGGCTGGCTATCCGATTTAGATGCCGAGACAGGTTGGGTTTTCAAAACCGTGAATAAGTCAGCCTCATCACCTGATCGCGGAATATTCAAGCAGTACATCGCCGATCACTATAAAGTACACGGGGTCACCTACGAAGTGGGTGATAACACCAATCGCCAACTTATTCCTTATGTTGCAAAGCAAGCTGCCAAAGCCTTGGTAGAAAACCTGTTAGACGTTGAACCAGAAGCATTTTATGTTGATAAAAAATAACTGGCTAGCAGCGCTATTACGCGCGTACTCAAAGCGTTTTTATTCAGTAAGCAACGTTTTGCTGCTCGCCACGAGTTATATCTACTCAAGCGCAACCTTGGCCGCAGTTAACCCGTTAGACCCGAACGGCGATGCTGCGACGTTTGTTGAACAGCAGATTAACCAACAGCAAGCAATGAGCAACACTCTCGCTGACAATATGTGGCAGTGGGCCGAAACTCGGTTTCACGAGCAAAAAAGCAGTCAAGCCATGCAAGATATCCTCATTGAGCATGGCTTTGAAGTCGATGTTGGCGTAGCAGGTATGCCCACTGCATTTGTCGCTCGTTATCGCTCAGATAGCGCGTCGAAGCATCAACGCTCAGCAAGCCAAGGGCCAGTGATTGCTATTTTAGCAGAAATGGACGCCCTACCCGGCTTATCTCAAGGAGCGGTTCCTCACCAAGCCCCCATTGCAGGTAAAGCCGCAGGCCACGCGTGTGGTCATCATTTATTCGGCGCAGGCTCGCTGGCCGCTGCAATAGCGGTTAAAAACTGGCTGGTTCTGAACAAGCTAAGCGGCGAAATTCGTTTGTACGGCACACCAGCGGAAGAAGGCGGCTCAGGCAAGGTGTATATGGTGCGAGAGGGTTTGTTCAATGATGTCGATAGCGTATTGCATTGGCACCCTGGTGGCCAAAACACGACTCAGCCCATGACAACACTGGCCAACAAAACCGCTAAATTTCGCTTTCATGGCATTGCCTCGCATGCCGCTGCAGCGCCGGAGCGAGGCCGTTCAGCACTTGATGCCGTAGAAGCCATGAATTACATGGTAAATATGATGCGTGAACATGTGCCCTCAAACACGCGCATTCACTATGTCATCACCAGCGGCGGCGAAGCCCCCAACATAGTGCCTGAATTTGCTGAAGTCTATTACTACCTGCGCACCCCATCAGCCGGCGAGCTACCCGAGTTATGGCAACGCTTAGAGCAAACCGCACAAGCGGCCGCGCTGGGTACACAAACGAAGGTCGATTGGGAAATTATGTCAGGCGTGTGGAGTACCTTGCCAAATGCCACGCTCGCGAAAGTGACATTTGATGCTATGCAGCGTTTTGGTGGTATTACATACGCTCCTAAAGAACAAGCATTTGCTGAAGAGTTGCGCCCAACACTCAGTAAACGTGCATTGAACCAAGTCGGCAACGAGCAAATCATTCAACCCTATACGGATGATATCTATCACGCTACCGCATCTACCGATGTGGGGGATATTAGCTGGAACGTGCCCACGGCAGGTTTTCTAGCCGCCACTTGGGTACCAGGTACAGCGCCTCACACCTGGCAAGCGGTTGCTGCTGGCGGCATGAGTATTGGTCATAAAGGCATGCACCTAGCCAGCAAGACGCTCGCACTAAGTGCAATACGCTTATTTCAACAACCTGCGCTGATAGAAAAAGCAAAAGCAGAGTGGAAAACACGAGTAGGAAATGTGCGGTACCAATCTCAGATTGGCGAGCGCGCACCGGCAATCACGCCGAAATAAAGCCGAAATAAAGCAATCACTGAGTGCCCATTGGCAATATGCTAGCGACTAGGCTGACCGGGTACCATTTAAGTGTTGCCTAGGTCGGCCAAATCATGAGGGCTATTAGCCGTGGGTCAACAAACACTAAGGAAACAATATAAAGAGAGCATCAAGAATATATAACTAATTTATAAAGAGAATGTATGAAATTAGCCGAAGTGAGTGACGTACACCTAGTTCAATTGATGAGCTGGTTTGAAAACGAGGCGCAACTAACGATGTGGTCGGGACCGAACTTTCGTTATCCGTTTACCGAATCCACTTTCAAAAAAGACTTGAAATTGTCAACGCTCTCATCTTATTCATTGTTATCACCACAAGGAGAGTTGCTGGCATTTGGTCAATATTACTTGCGTGAAAAAAGGTGCCATTTAGGACGATTAGTCGTTAATCCCGTAAAACGAGGCCAAGGTATTGTGGCCACGCTTATTGCGAAATTAACGGTAAAAGGAAAAGAGCATTTACAGGTAAACACCTGCTCACTGTTTGTTTTTGAAGACAATTCCAACGCGATCCATGCTTATCAAAGGTTAGGCTTCAAACAAAGCGAATACCCAACTGATATGCCCCTAATAGACTGCATTTATATGGTTAGCGATTTAAGCTAATGCTGTTCTTATCCCCTCTTTAGAAAAACACTTCTACTACGCAGCAGGCGCGGAGCAAATGATGAATACCTTCAAGCGCCACACTTATCATTAACAGCTGCGAGGAAGGACCAAAGCGAAAGCGTTGTTAAAGCGCGCCGGAATCAATTTTGAACAGTAGATACCCATGCATTTAATTTAGCTTAGTCCCGTGCATACGATTTCACTTTGCTCGTGATCATTTACCTGAGCGTTTTTCACCTATCTTACGGTTAGTCCACGCTAGGCAAGGTACAGCGAAATTGCGTGTGCTCTTGCCAACGCTCTGCTAACTGCAATAGTTGATTATCACTGCCCAAAGGCCCGACAATTTGCATTCCAGCGGGTAACGGATTATCACTGAGCATGGGTAAAGACACCGCCGGCAAGCCCGCTTGATTGGCAAAACTGGTTAAGTCTGCTTGATTGGCTGGCACTGGCTCTTCAAACAAAAATGCTCGTTGTAAAACAGTAGGCATTAATATCGCGCAGCCTTGTTTGAACAACTGACGCGCAAATACTTTCGCGTTATCCAGAACCCGCTCAGACTGCATCATATCCATGGGGGATTTTCGCTCGATATACGACAGCATGCCGCGCATATATTCTGAAAATTTGTGCTGGTTGTTGGCCCAATCCTCTTGGTGCTCAATACGCATATCGGCTTCGCACAGCAGCAAACCCGCTATTCGGGCTGCACCAAAGTCGTATCCTGAAAAATCAAAATACTGAATACTAAACCCTAAGTCGGTGAATGCCGTTAAATTAGCGGCAAAGTCAGCAGCGATGTCTGGTGCAACGCCTAATTGTTCTAAGTTCTCAGGCACCAGCAACACTTTATTGTCAGTGTACGACAGGCGATTAAATACGCTGAAATCGATGGATGCCGCACATCCCTCATCGAAGGCTTTCATCACACTGAGTGCTAAGGTTAAATCTTTTGCTGAGCGGGCTAGCGGGCCGATATTGTCCATCACTCGGCTGCACGTCACAGTGCCGTGATTACTCACCGCTCCGCGACTGGGTTTGAAACCAAAAATACCGCAATACGCTGCAGGAATACGCACCGAGCCCATGGTATCAGTACCCAGTGACAATCCCACCATACCAGAGGCCACCGCAGCGGCTGAACCGCCAGATGAACCGCCCGGGCTATAGCCATGCTTATGGGGGTTGTGGCAATCTCCAAAATGCTCGTTTTGATTGGTGGCGCCAAGCGCGCCCTCGTGCATATTAAGCTTGCCCATCACCTGAACGCCGGTTTGCTTTAATCGGCTGACCACAAACGCATCTTGTTTAGCTTGGCGCCCGATTCGCGTGGCCATGCCCGCTGTGGTAGCAAAACCTTGCACATCAATATTGTCTTTCACGCCAATACAAATTCCTTGGAATAAGGACTTATCAAAAGAAGAGTTTTGCTCAACATTCGGCATGACGTAGCTGATAAAAGCATTTATCGACGGATTGACACGTTCGATGAAGCCATGTTGCTCGGTTGCTAATTCTTGAGCTGAGATTTGTTTATCTTTGATGAGCGCAATATGCGTACTCACGTCTTGGCTGAGCAGTGCGATATCCATTACTTAAACCTGCTGTCGATTAAACGTATAGGTTTCTGTCTTATGTCTACTTGAGTTAATGGGGTCAGCTCCCCTTCCCCCACCAAGGCCACTTTCACTTCAATGCCTATTTTACGCTTCAGCACATCAGCATAGGCAGGCAGCAAGGCATCTCGCTCACCAAGGGGAGTAGACACTTCAGCGGTCACAATCATCTCGTCACGTCCGCTAGCATCGCGAACAGCTTCGCAAATGAATTCCCCCAGAAACTCAACTCGCTCGTCAAGCATTGGTCCAACGCCCTGAGGGTAGATATTAATACCGCGCAGCTTGACCATATTATCAGAGCGCCCCATAAAACCTTTGATGCGCTTAAACGGCAGATTGAGGCTATTTTCACCTACCACTTCTTGGGTGATGTCGTGGGTGTTAAAGCGGATAATTGGATACACATCGTCTTTATAAAGGCACGTTACCACCATGTTGCCGGTTTCACCGGGCGCTACCGGCTCGTTGCTATCGGTATCAAGCAGTTCTAAATACTGGGCATCTTCCCACACGTACATGCCGCTGTGATCAGGTCCCTCTGCGGCGATAGTGCCTGTGTCACCTACCCCATACCAATCGAATAGCTCAGGGTTACCCCAGGTTTTAGCAATACTTTCGCGGCTTTCCATGCCTAAATGACCAATGATCATATCGATTTTAATGTCTTTGCCAGGAATTAAGCCTTCTTCTTTGGCCACATCTGCTAGGCGCTTTATATAATCAACAAACCCAACCAGTACGTTTACGCCAAAGGTTTTCATTAAATTAACTTGTTGTACCGAGCGTGTTTCAACCCCAGTGCCAGCTGATAGAAACATTGAGTTAGTGTATTTAGTGACGGCTTCGCGAATGTAGTGACCGCCGTTGATCATGCCGTGACCGTAGCAAGATTGAATCGTAGCTGCGGGTTTTAACCCCATAAAACGGTACGAGCGCGCCACTAACAAAGACTGTATTTCTCGACTTTTAGGCCCAAACAACAAAGGTTGCGGCGTACCTGTAGTACCGCTCGTGGTATGAAATACCAAAGGTGGGCGCTGCTCAGGCGGTATGCCACCAAGCCCATGAAAATCACCAATCGGGGGGTACTGCTCCACACTGTCCATGATGTCTGACTTTGAAATAAGCGGCAGCTTTTCAATATCATCAAGGCTTTGAATATCCTCTGGTTTAACGCCAGCATTGCCCCAAATGCGCTGATAGAAAGGGATCTCCCAGGCGCGTTTCACCACGTGCATAAAACGCTCGTTCTGCAGTGCTTTGAGCGCGCTTTTACTCATCCCTTCAAATTGCTCAAATACGCCATCCCCCAATGGGTAATCACGCAGCATTTGGCTGTAATCGAATGATTCGAAATAGGTTGGGTATGTGGCCTTTTTTATGTTCCCTGAAGAACGATTAAGGGCTTTGTTTTCTGTGCTTGGTGCGGTATCAACCATATTATTCATTTCATTACCTATTACTGACGAGTGCTTCAACTAAGTTATTAATATTGGTGATCTGCTCGAGTTGGTCTATGCGTTTTATCAAAAAGCCAATATCAGCATCGCTAAAAGGCACAATGGCGCTGTTGCAAGCGGCGCTAAATTTAATTAATTGCACCTCACGGCCCAGTGGATTTTGCGGGCTGCCCAATACGTGTTGCAATTCAACATTGTGCTTTACCCCTGAATTTAAGGTTACTGACACACTGACAGGCGCTAACGCATTTGGGTCACTAACGGCATTTAAGTGGGTATATACTTTACTGCCTAGCGCTAAACGCTCTGCATCTTGTAAACACTCAGGTTCAAAGTCGACTACTCCAATGTCACCGGTGAGTAATGCGCTGGCGGCAATATAGCCGTTACACAATTTGGCGTAGCTTGCATCCATACCCTCTTTGATGGGCCGACCGACTAATTTGTTGATCAAAGGGGTACCGTATACATCAACGCGGGCAACATCTTGCGCTGAAAAAGCATGCTGCTTTTGCAGTTGTTGCAAGCCATCAATGGTGCCGTGGCCGGCGCGCCCAGTAGGGAAAGGTTTATGACTAACACGCTCTATTTGATACTCGCGGCCAAGTTTTTGCACCAGAGGCTGGATATCAAAACTGTCTTCGAATAAACGAAAGTAACCATAGGGGCCTTGCAAAATATCTTTAGGGCCGGCAAACCCTGCTTGTGCCATATCCACTGCGCGAATAGCGGCTGAGGCATTGATTCCTATTTGCATAGCCAGCATAGGCGAGCCTTCCACATGAGATTGCATGGTGCCGCTCATTTGGCTGTACGCTATGCCAAGGGCGTTTTGCAGTGTTTCACCTTTCATGTTTAGCATGGCACTCATGCCAGCCGCGGCGCCTAAGCAGCCGCAAATCGATGGGCGAAAAAACTTCAAGCTCGAGGTGACACACTCACCGATTAAGGTGGCCACATCGACCGCTATAACCACGCCTAAAATCAGTTGCTTACCAGACAAATTATGTTGCTGGGCATACGCCACCAGTGATGACAAAATCACCGCCATTGGGTGAACTACCGCCGGCTCATGCACGCAGTCCCATTCTTGATTATGAATTTGATAGCCATTTACGGCTGCAGCTGACACCGCAGGTAGCCATTCGCCTGTGGCCCACACTTGTGCTTGATGCCCCTGCCCCCACTGGCTCACCGCTTGTTTTATCTTCGCGACATTTTCTACTCGCGAGCCACTTAACCCAACTCCAATGGAGTCCAAAATAAAGGTCTTCGCCGCGTTGACAGTTGACGTAAGCAAGTCTTCAAAGCCCGTGCTTTCAATATGTTGCAATAATAATTCAATGGCATCAGGAGCATTTTCTATAGACGCGGTGCTTATAGGAAGAGGATTAACAGGCGCATCGCTCATAGACTAAAGACTCTGTAATGGGCGCAGCAGCGCGGTAAGACTGGAAATTGGCGCAGATTGTGACCAATCGAATGTGCATAACTTAGCAATGTTGTCCTCTGTCATACCAGAATGGCTAAGCAGCATATGCGCTTTTTTATGACGTTGGGTTTGACTCAAAGGCTTTTCGGGGTCACCTAACGTATCTTGCTGACTGCGCACAATTTGCTGGCCATTTTTCAGAGCCACTGTGCACTTAGCGCCAAAATGCTGGGGATACGCCGATTCTATATGCTGATCCACGCGTATGTTGATAAGCCCGCGCAACATGCTGCATTGTTTGTCTTCAAAGGCTGTTTGCGTGTAATGCTCAAGTTGAGGTTCCCCCCAGAGTAAAATAGCGGCCAAGGCGTGTTGGATGCTGAATTTTGCTTGCAGGCTGGTTTGTGGGGTTAACCGGTCACAAAACACTTGCGCGTCTTGATAAACCCCCACATCGACGCGCTCGATATCGTTTATATCCATTGTGCCTTCTTTCAGTATTTCCAGCAGTACGTCCATCGCACCATGAGCATGGCGACACGCCGGCCAAGGCTTAAAGCTGCAATCGTATATCCGCCAACTTGATTGCTTAGCGCGAAATCGCTTAGGTGACGCATCATCAGACAGCGCGTTGAAAATCCCCTGAGGGCCTTCAATAATATATTCAGGGCCAGATAAATTTTGCTTAGCCATAAACGCCGCCATCACACCCGAGTGGCACGCCTGTGCATTATGCCACTGCTTAGTGAGGACCTTCTCATTGCGCATTTGCCACAAGCCGCCCGTAGAACTGCCCGCATTGCCTATCGCCCAAAGTGCTTGTTGCTGAGATAATTTAAGTATCGTAGACGACGCAAGCGCGGCACCAAGCGCACCGCAGGTGGCTGTATTATGAAAATAACGGTAATGGCTACGCCCAATGGCTTCGCCTAGGCGAATGGTTAGCTCATAACCCTTAATGATGGCCGTTAAAAAAGACTCCAGTGTGCAATCCATTTGCTCAGCAACCGCCAACGCCGCCGGGATAATGACCGGCCCAGGATGCAATATTGAGCCGCGATGAATATCGTCCATTTCCAGCACATTACCTAGGGCACCGTTGTGCTGGGCTGCGTTTTGCATAGTCGTTTTTTGCCCACCGACCGCTGAGCACTTGCCGCCTTCATCGAGGGCGAGTAAGCCTTGATAAGCGCGCCCCGCATCAGACAATTTACCTAAGTTGGCACACGCCAACCAATCCAGCACATGTTCCCCTGCTCGGGCAAGGTCTTGCTGGGTGATAGGCATTTGATCAATGTCAATTAATAGCTGTTTGCTGAGTGAAAGTGTCATTGGCAAGTTACTTTAATTCCTATACTCTTCGATTTGTCCGGACATATTTATAACAGGTATTTTTTCGTTATTCGAATAACCATTGAGGATAAATGACTAAAATCAAATCGCTACCCACTAAACATACTTTGCCTAAATATCAAGATATTGGGGAAACGTTGATCAGCCAAATTTTAGCCGGTGAATATGCACTCAACACGCTATTGCCAACTGAAAAACAACTCTGTGAGCAGTTTTCAATTAGCCGCCATACGGCTCGTGAAGCCCTGCGTCATGTAGAAAAAACAGGCCTAGTGGAGCGCAAACAAGGCTCAGGGACCTTGGTAAAACGCAGCACCATGCCCGAGCAAATTAATCAGTTTATTAACTCAGTGAAAGACTTGTTGGCTTTTGGTCAAAATACCCGATTTGAAGTGCAAGTCAGTGACATGATCATCCTTGACGAGCAAATGGCTGAGCTACTCGATAGCGCAGCGGGGCAAGAATGCATACACATAGGCGGTGTGCGGTTTGAGCCCCATGATAAAAAACCCATCTGTTATTCGAATATCTACCGCCGACCACATCAAGATGAAGTGGATGAAAAACTCAAAGATACTAAAACAGCGATCTACGCGGTGATTGAAGCTTTAGATGATAAAAAAATTGGCAAAATCGAACAGCAAATTTCAGCTTGTCTTCTACCTGAGCCCCTCGCATCACAATTGGGAGCCACGGCAGATTCCGCCGCAATGAAAATTACACGCCGCTACTACTCTTTGAGTGACGACGATTTAATTCTGGTTGCCCAAAGTATTTATCCGGCGAAGCGTTTTAGCTTCACGTCGGTTCTTTATCCCAATAAGTGAGCAAAAACGCCATGTTAGTGCAATTTAACTGCATCGATCACCTACCTTCAATGCAACATATACGGCTTGCGCAGTTGGGCGCACACCTTGCTTGGGTCGAAGAGAATATGGCAAACATTTGTGTCGCAGGCCCATTGAAAGATGACGGTGAAATTATTGGTTCGCTCTATGTGCTTGAAACAGAAGATATCGATGAAGCAAAAGCAATTTTATTCAGTGACCCTTATTACCTGGCCAACATTTGGCAGTCAATAGAAACACATGAATTCAATGCGTATGCAGGTAATTGGGTTGGCGGTAAAAATTGGCCAACATGAACACTTTTCCTTAGAAAGCACCCTAGTTTAATAAAAAGAAACCAAAGCATTCCAGATAACAACAAGAAAACCAGGAGTTCCCATGCAATCAGTAACAGAATCAAGTGACAGCCCAATATCCAATGAGGGCAAACGAATAGGACATCCTATGCACTGGATAACCGTTTTTATCGCCATGATGTGTTTGTTAATTTCAAACGGCATGGTGATCACCGGCATTACGGCATTCGACAGTGCCATGCTCACTGAATTCAGCGATTGGTCCCGTGGAGATTTGAAACTGCGCGGCTTGATCACATTAGCGCTCACCGGCATGCTAGCGCCATTTGTTGGTATTTTAATCGATAAAATTGGGGTGAAATTTTTGGTCATGGTCGGTGCTGTCGTGCTTAGTCTGTGCTTCTATGCTTACGGCAATATCAGAGATATCTCTGATCTGTATTTGATACACGCAGCCTTTTCGATTGTGCTGCTGGCGTGTGGCCTAAACGTGGCCGTTATCTTGGTGTCAAACTGGTTCGTAAAATTACGCGGCACTGCCATTGGCATTGCGGTGGTCGGGACGTCACTTGGCGGTGCCGTACTCGCCCCCTTGTTTGGCTCTTGGTTGGCTGATGGCATGACATGGCGTGAGGGCATGCAGTTGGCCGCACTGATTCCGTCAGCATTGTTCTTACTGGCGCTGTTCTTACTGCGTAATCGCCCGACAGACATTGGGCTAAAACCTTTTGGCTTTTCAGGTGAAGCGAATGCACCTGGGGCTGATTTATCCCAACACGGGTTAACCTACAAAGAGGCTATCAAAACGCGTTCGTTTTGGTCTATTGCCTTTATTGCCATGTTTACCTTTTATACGATCATGGGGTTTCAGGCGAACTTGGTGCTCCACTTAACGGATTTAGGCTTTACTTTGCAATCTGCCGCAGCGGGCCTGAGCGTATTATTTGTCCCCGCACTGATAGGTAAGTTTTTGTTTGGTTTAGTGGCGGATAAAATTACTGGTAAGCGTGTGCTTTATACAAACCTGCTACTGATGCTAACAGGCTTAATAGGCATGCTATTCGCGGATAAAGATAACGTGCTGATTGCCATTGGATTAATTGGCTTTATGTGGGGTGGTTTCTACACCTTGCTGCAATTAAACGCCGTGAATAACTTCGGTTTGAAAGCCTCAGGCAAGTTGCTGGGAACGATTACCGTGCTCGATGCATTCGGTGGTGGACTGGGCATTTATGCCACAGGCGCAATATACGATGCCTACGGTAGCTATCAAAATGCCTTTATGATCTTCTGCGTATTGGTTGCCTTGTCTGTAATCCTTATCAGCCAAGTAAAAAAACACGTTTAGCCCCATTGCAATCCCCTAGCGTTTTACTCCATTACGCTGGGGGATTTTTCACTATTACCTCTGTAATCACTACCTCCACATACTCGCGACCTATACATTGCCCCAACGTTTAAGTGCTTACACCTTTTGAATACGCGTTGACGCTTTATTCTTGTTCGCTCTCTGCAACACACCGTTCACACGTCTTTGGGTAAAACGTCATAATTTCAGTCATTGACTAAGTATCAAGCATAAAAAAAGCGACCCTAATTTCGAATATTAGGCTCGCTCGTTGCTTTCATTTTTATTGCTTTCACTTATGGCTTTTCTTTATCGCGTTACTTTACAAAGATTGCGCTAAAACCACCAAGGGGATGGTACGCCAGTGTTGCGAATATAGGCCTTTTTACGGGTAAAGCGCCTGATTGATTCAGCGCCCATACGCGAGCCACCTAAGCCTGAGTATTTAAACGATTGCTTTTCTGCTTCATGGATCAAAGCCGTTAATGAAGCATCGTTAATGCTCACAGCGCCTGCTTCTAATTGGCTGGCCAGTTGCTTGGCATAGTCCACATTCTGGCTAAATACCGCTGCCGATAAACCAAACTCGGAGTCATTCGCCATCACAATCCCCTGCTCGTCGCTATCCACTATGGTCACAGGTAAAATAGCAGCGAAGGTTTCCTGACTTACGATATCCATGTCCGGTGTGACGTCAGTTAGCACCGTAGGTGCGCAGTAACGCCCGCCGCCTAAATTAAGCACCTCACCACCACATAAAATCGTCGCACCTTTATCTTTTGCGTCTTGCAGCTGAGCCTCAACAATGCCCACCTGCTTAGCTGAAATGATGGGGCCGATTTGCCCTTGCTGAATATCAGGGTAGTTATGCTTAAGGGCGTTGACGTTTTGCACTAGCGTCGTTAAAAACACATCGGCGATCGCTTTGTGCACATAAACCCGCTCAAGTGACATACAAGACTGCCCAGCATTGACCATGCTGCCCCAACACAGTGCTCTAGCGGCGAGCGCAGGATCTGCGTCATGGCATACCACTGCTGGGTCTTTACCGCCCAACTCTAAAAAGGCGGGAATAAATCGCTCAGCACATGCTTTGCCCACATGACGCCCTGTGGCCACGCTGCCGGTGAAACACAGTGAATCCACGGTATTAATAACACCTTGGCCTGTTTCCCCTACACCGGTAACGAAACTAAGCACCTTATCTAAAGCCGGTACGCTTTCAAGTATGTCATTAAAAGGGGCGACGAACCGCGACGTGACTTCACTGGGTTTAATTAACACAGCACTGCCAGCCAGCAATGCGGGTATGGCATCCACGAGTGATAACAACAACGGGAAGTTCCACGGGCTGATGACCCCTACCAGCGGGTAAGGTAAATAATCTTGTTGTAATTCAATAAAGGGAATTTCTGCCGCCCACGAATCGCCTTTTGCTAAAAGCGTTGGGGCTTGCTTACACCAGCGATGTATCGCGTTTATGGTGACATCTACTTCCAGTTCCGATTCACTGGCACGGCCTGTGTCGTTAATAAGAGCAGCGACTAGTTTGGCTTTATGCTCGGCCATTTTACTCGCCAATTGCTCTAGTGCCGATATTCGCCCGCTTAGCCCGCTCTCCCACCACGCGGCTTGCTGCTGTTTTAAAGTAAGGGCGATACTCGCTACTTGCTCGGTACTAAACACGGGTAAATCAAAATCTTCTTGGCCTGTACGCGGGTTAATTATCGCCATTGTTGGCATGTGATTACTCATCTGATTGCTCCGGTAAAATCACCCCTGCTTTTTTCAGGTTTGCAATGCTGCTCATTTGCGTTTGAATAAAATGACTCCGCTGCGGCACCTTCACCTGCTGCTTTTCATTGAGCATGGTATTGGCCGGATAAACCGCTTGGCTGTAATGCTGGCTAAACAACTCATTACGTTGACGTGACAGAATATTGCCCATGCCTGGTTTGTTGCGATAACGACGCAAGGCGGTGATATCAAGCTCAGCATTCGCCACCATGCTCTCGCCCATACCCGCCTCAGCCATGACTCTGCCTTTGAAATCGACTAATTTAGACATGCCATCAGTGGACTCAGCGGGAAAATCAATATCGGCAATGCCCGCTGAATTAGCCGACACCACATAGGCTAAGTTTTCCACCGCTCGCGCTCGTTTGGCGATGTCTTTGGGGGTTAACTCAACCGAACCGACTTCTGAGCTACTGTGCAGCAACACCTCGGCACGATTCATCACCAAACAGCGGCTAATTTCTGGATATAGAATTTCTTCAGATGCCACACAAGCTAAATTACCAAGTTCTGTTTTGACCACCGGAAACAAGGACGATTGGCCGTACACGTCTAAGTATTTATCCAGCACGTCGTGGGGCGTGGGCGCAAACATCGACACCAAACGGCGGTAACGTAATATGCAATCACCGTTGGGGCCTAGAATAAAAGAGGTTTGAAAATACAAGTCTTTAAAGTGTTGATCTAACTCGTACACATTGCCCGACAAATACACTTGGTTTTTTTGGGCAATTTCGCTAAGTAGCTCATATTCTTTGCCATCTTGAGCAATCGCGCCTTTCTCCTTCCATTGAGCCAACGATTCACCCATAGGGAAGCTCGTGAGAAAATACTCTGGCAGCACAACCATTTTTACGCTGGGGCCAACGAAGCCTTTTGTGCCTTCAACATGCCTACCCACACGCCGAATATTATCGAATATTTTTTGACGAGCATCAGCCACGTTCAATTTGTTAACGGCAAAACAGCGGGTTTGCAAAGCAACAGCGGTATAAGCAATAGACATATTCTACTCCAAGGAGGTTTGTGACAGGCCGTCCATCAGCATGATGTTGAACTCACCAGTGCCTTCTCGGTGTTTTTTTGCTTCTGCGTATTCTGGCGAGTCCCAAAATGCGTGCGCCGCTTCACGACTGGCCCATTGAGACATCACGATACTTTTCGGCGCGCTCTTACCTTCAATTAATTCCGGTGCCCCCATCGCGATATAATGCCCGCCGAACTTTTTAATCAATGGAGGAACGGCTTGGGTGTAAAGCTTAAATTTATCCCAATCATGAACGGTTGCTTGGATAATCAAATACGCACTCATAGCACAACTCTTTTGTTGAATTTCGCTTACTTTAGCAAATGCCACAACATATTGAAGTGAAAGAACTTTTAGTTCGTTCACTGTTTGATATTTGGCAATGGTTATCGCACTTAAGTGAGCACTAACCGCGGTGCTAATGCATGCTTTACTGAGAATGCGGCAGCAGTAACCCTCAAAAATTGATCAAAAAACACTCATAAATCGATTAACTTTCTAGCACTTTAGTTTAATAATGACTGGGCCAAATCCCTTAAAACAACATTAACAAAGTGGATGACAACTGTGACAAAAGGACAACACACAGATAGCCCTTTTAACAAACCACGCTCCCGGGGAATTCGAGCATCCCAGCAAAAATTGCGTACAGCGCAGTTAGCGGCTGGGTTCAAGTCTCAGGCGGAGGTGGTTGATAAAATACAGCAAATAGAGGGCTTAAAGAAAGCACCGCGCTCTCTGGTAAGTCGCGTATTTCGTGGCGAATCAGTCGACCCCTTAAGTATTGAGCGGGTAGCAAAAGCGCTCGATGTGCAAGCATGGGCGCTGTATTTAGATTCAGCTGAAGTCGATCATCAGCCCAGTAGCGGCTTGCTGGAGAGTGATGACGCATCTGGTATTCAGACCGATGAAGTTCCTCCCTCGCTCAGTGCGCAACACACACAAATGCAAACACCAATAAACAGTGAAATGCAGTCAGCCCCTCAGGCTGAACAAAACCTTAGCAAACCGTTTACTTTCAAAGCGCCCTCAGCGGATGACAGCCGCAGTGATGGGGATAACAGCCCTTCTCAACCACATGCTTCTGAGCGAGCGCATCAAGCGCCCCCGAAAGAACAAGAGCAAGAACAAGAACAACGAAAAAATAAACGCCTGCCCTTTTTGGTAATCACCCTAATAGTGCTGTTAGGCGTCTTAGTCATAGACCGATTTTGGCCGATGGATGATTTAAATTCTGCAGGTAATACACTAGCGGGTGTTGTTGATATCGATAATAAAGTAGTCGCTGTGATCCCGATTAAAGGCCGCAGAGGAGCAGATATAACCCGTAGCATTGAGCAATTACTGGCAGGCCCTACTCAACTAATTGTAGGTAGCTCAGCCCTTCATGCTGGCGTGCAAAGCCCTCAAGAATTATTACGCAATAAAAAAGCAGATTTGGTGATTAGCGCAGAGCTGATTGAGATAGGCCGCTACATCGCGGTTCGCTTATTTTTATCTCGAGATGAAGATATGCAGCAAGTGTGGTCTGGGGTTTTCAGCAAGTCTTCTTCACAACAGTATATTGAATTGCAGCTTAAAAAAGGTTTAAACACCTTGCTCACGAAACGTCCCATTGCAGACATCGCCGATTGGTATAGCCTGCAACGGTTCTTAAATGGCATGAAGTATTTTGAAGGTGAGCGCTCAGAGCAAGTTATTTTGCGGGCAATGGCTGATTTTCAGCGGGTGATTAGCAGCGCCCCAAATTTAGTCCATGGATACGCTGGCATGTGCGCGGCTTTAGTGGAACAAAACCTTGAAACCAGTGATAAAAATAACCTTGAAGAAGCATCCAGATATTGCTCAACTGGCTTCGAAATAGAGCCAGATTCTGTTTTTATTCAAAATGCATTGGGTAACCTTGCCCGTGTTAAGGGCGATTACCTAATTGCTAACGCACACTTTGAACAAGCCTTACATACGGACCCCAATGATATTACCGCTTTGCAAAAGATGGCTGAAAGCCAAATGCGCATCTTCTTAAAAAGCCGCGAGCCTGAACTTTTCTCGCGCATTTCATCTCAGCTAGTGCATGCAGCTGAGCTTGAGCCAGACAACTGGAAAATCCCTTATACCCAAGGCCGTGCTCATTATTTTAAAGGGGATCAATTGGGCGCTATCGAATATTTTTCCCGTGCAGCTGAATTGTCAGTTAATTATCAAACCTTAAACAACTTAGCGGCGTTACAGTTTTGCGTGGGTGATTTACAAAACGCCAAAACGCATTATCAACGAGCGTTAACTCTCAAACCGCAGCATGCAGTGTTGTTATCGAATATTGCAGTACTGCACTTTTACCTAGGTGAAAGCCAACAGGCGTTGGATATTTTTGAGCCGCAAATTAAGCGCATCACCGAAGAGGGAGGCCCAGGGTTATATCAACTCTGGTCTAATGTCGCCGATGTTTATCGCACCCAAGGTAACTCGGAAAAAGCACTCCAGGCGTATCACAATGCTATGTCCGAGCTTGACCGTGAAGTAAGTAAAGGGGAAGCCAATGTGATGCAAAAAGCGTCTCGTTTGGCTATGTATATTTTGGTCATTGAGCTGTCACCCGAGTTGCAAACCACAGAGCTCTTAGCCTCTTTAAAAAAACAAGCTGAGGCACTCAATGCCGCGGCGGACCCAGTATCGTTACATCAACTTGCTTTAAGTTGGTTGCACTTAGGTAATGAAGAAAAAGCCCGCTACTACCGCGATAAACTAAAGGCCATTTGCCCTGGGTTCGCCGCTTCACCTGACTTTCAGGCACTTGAGCCACACACCATGTAATCATCTCATCCATAATTAAAACCGCTGAAACAAGCGTTTTTCCTCTCGATCCCTAGTACGTCGCTCAAAGCGCGCATAACCATGGCCGAATAACGTATCAGCTTGGTTTATGCCCTCTGTATCGACACGCTAGGGCTAATACTCCGATTAGGAATATGCCCCACGATGTCGGGGTTGGCACCGGCATGTTGTTTGTATCATCGACCACCGTAATTTGTGCATCGAACACGCTGATATCCATAGCCAACGCGGTTAAATCTGACACGATAAGATTATTAAAAGTAAGATTGCTGACGCCTGCATCACTGGCCATAAACGATAGCGTCGCAAACATAAACTCATTAGCCTGAGTGGATAAATCGGCCGCAAATGATACCGCGTAGGCATCGATGTAATTTGAATTTCTTGCTAAATCAAAAATATCAAACTCATCTAATGACGCATTTCCCACTGCGGAATTAAGGGAGCTGACAGCATCGTTGAACCCAAGCAAAAATTCAAACCCGCCTACATCGACGTTTTCTAATCCTGAAAACCAGAGTTCGAAAATAATCGTATCGCCGATATTAACCGTTTCATTTACGTTACTTTGTGTGTTGTTAAACGATAAAATGGGCAGTGCATTCACTGTTTTACATACTCCTGATAGCAAAACCGCCCCGAGGATTAGGTGTTTGAGCATGAAAGTGATTTTTGCATTGTTCAACATGAATATTCCTTATTTAATCTATTGAATTCGAGTTATTTTCTACATCTTGTGTGCTAAACGTTAGTTTGCTGACCATATGAGATAAAGCAGCACATCCTTGTGCTTATCTCGCTGGTATTACTCGGGTTTTAAGGCGCAACGTGATAGGTCACACTCAAGTGCACAACCTCTGGCGTCTAGCACGTTAATCACACCGTTTTGATCCCAATCTGCCACATCGCCTTCGCTTGCGGTTGCATTGCGAAGTCGTGCGATAGCACGAATATCTAGGCTATCCACAAAATCATTGCCATCGACATCGCACATTCTTGGTTGCTCCACGTTGACCACATCAATGAGTACCTCATCCTCGTCCGTGGCTTGCCCATCACTCACCACTAACCGCAATGTATACAACCCAGCCAAATCAGGCTCGATAAACGCCAGCACATTATTGTTATTGATAACGGTAGCTACGCTATTTTCGGGGCGAGAAGCCACCTCCCATAAATAGCTGAGCGCTTGAGGGCCTGAGTCAGGGTCATAACTTAGTGAGCCATCGAGCGCTACGCGCTCGCCTGCATCAACGGTTTGGTCACTCCCGGCATCAGCAACCGGTATTTGATTTTCACTGACAGTCACCATGACGGAGTCCGAGTCGGTTAGCTCGCTATCGCTAACGGTGACCATGAGCGTATAAGTACCTGCGACGTCTGGCACAAACATCGCTAACCCCGCAGGCGTGCTTTCAATACTCGCGCTAACCAGCAAGCTACCCTGGGGCACTGACACAAACACCCATTCGAACGTCAGTGGCGCGGGGCTTTGGTCTGGGTCAAAGCTTGCTGAGGCATTAACCTCAACGCTGTCGCCAAGTTCCTGTTGCTGGTCAGCACCTGCATCGGCCACTGGCCCTTGGTTGACCACCACCTCGTTTATCACAATACTGGCCTCAACCACATCGGTTAACTCACCATCGAAAACAGCGAGTTGTACACGATAGGTACCCGCTACATCAGCTGTAAAGCTAGTGGTGGCTGTTCCTTGGCTAATAAGACTTGCCGTATTAATAGTGCTACCCGCTGGCGCACTTATCACCTGCCACTCGTATGTTAGGGCTTGAGGGCCGTTGTCATTGTCAACACTGGCACTGCCATCTAGAGCGACTTGTGTACCGGTTAGCATGTCGCCGCTCACTTGAATATCAGCCTGGGGCGCTACATTCGCCTGGGCCACGCGCACCACAACTGAGTCGCCAATGCTACTGTCTTCACCGTCATCAACCACAAGGGTAAATACATAATCCCCTGCGACGTCTGGTGTAAAGCTTGGGTTAACACTTGTGCTATTTTGCAGTGCAGTGACCGCGCTGCCTGAGGGCACAGAAACCACCGTCCAAGCGTAAGTCAGTAAATCACCGTCCGCATCGTTTGATGCACTGCCATCGAGCTGCGTAGGCACATTTAATTCGGCGTTTTGATCTGCACCGGCATGGGCGCTAGGTGCACGGTTGATAACCATTACAGTTACAATCGCACTGTCACTGAGTAAACCATCACTGACAGTGAGTTCGAAACGGTATTCGCCATATACATCAGGTTGTACGCTGGCATTCGCGCTATTCGGCTCAGCAATATCTGCCTGTGCTACAGCGCTGCTATCTGGTGCAGATAACAATGTCCAACTATACGTGAGCGCCTCTGGTGCTTCATCGGGGTCGAAGGAGCCAGAACCGTTAAGTTGAATAACTTGATCTTTAAATAGCGTTGGCGAAGAAGACGCAGACGCTATCGGTTTCTGCGGATCAGGCGCTGCCGTTGGCAGGTTATATTCAAGAACGTAGTCGCCAATCTGGTCTCTGCCTGAAGTACCATCACTGAGCACAATGGTATATGTTCCATTCATCGGTAAGCTCAAATTATAAACCCCAGCCTCAGAGTAATGGCTCGCGTTAGTGAAATAACTCCCATCTGGATTATGCAAGGTAATAAAGGGGGATAAATTAGTGACTTCAATCTCTCGCATGACTAATGTCACTTCGTCACCCACCACCCCATCAAAGGTGAATGTATCAATGTCACCTTGCGTGACCGTTTCAAAATAAGAACCAGCGCCGCTTAATTTTCCATGTTCATTAGCACCGAGAGACTTAGCAAAGTGAATTTCATAATCGCTAGTTTGGTCACGTCGGCCTGTACCGTCCTGCACTAATAAGATGTACGTCCCGGTTTGTGTTGCAAGAATATTGCGTAAATTAGCGACAGAATAGTTACTTGCGCTACTGACTCGACTACCGTCCGGTGCATAAAGCGTCATTAAGGGAAAGTACACATTACGTAAGATATCAGATAGCTGAATATGTAAACGTTCCCCTGCAATGGCCTCAAATGTCCAGGTATCTAAATCGCCTAAGGTGATATCGCCACTTACTGAGCCGCCGTTAATCAGTGGGCCGTTTTCGTTAGCGCCAACGGATTTAGCAAAGTGCACTTCATAATTACCTACCTGATCACGTCGACTAGTGCCGTCTTGCACCAGCAAGGTAAACGTTCCTGTTTGTGTGGCCGAAACGTTGTATAAGTTAGCCACAGTGTAATTACTAGCAGACCCTACGCGGGTGCCATCTGGTGCATAAAGCGTCATGAATGTAAAGAAGCCGGTGTTATCCACATCCGCTATTTGAATATTCAGGTTTTCGCCTGCCGTGGCCTCGAACGTCCAGGTATCTAAATCCCCTAACGTAATGTCACTGCTCACCGCACCGCCATTAATCAGTGGGCCGTTTTCGTTAGCGCCAACGGATTTAGCAAAGTGCACTTCATAATTACCGACCTGATCTCGTCGACTTGTGCCGTCTTGCACCAGCAAGGTAAACGTTCCTGTTTGTGTGGCCGAAACGTTGTATAAGTTAGCCACAGTGTAATTACTAGCAGACCCTACACGAGTTCCATCTGGTGCATAAAGCGTCATGAACGGAAAGAAGCCAGTGTTATCCACATCCGCTATTTGAATATTCAAGTTTTCGCCTGCCGTGGCCTCGAACGTCCAGGTATCTAAATCCCCTAACGTAATGTCACTGCTCACCGCACCGCCATTAATCAGTGGGCCGTTTTCGTTAGCACCAACGGATTTAGCAAAGTGCACTTCATAACTACCTACCTCATCACGTCGACTTGTGCCGTCTTGCACTAGCAAGATGTACGTTCCTGTTTGTGTGGCCGCAATATTGTATAAATTTGCCACCGTATAATTACTAGCAGACCCTACGCGGGTGCCATCAGGCGCATAAAGCGTCATGAACGGAAAGAAGCCAGTGTCATCTACATCCGCTATTTGAATGTTCAGTCTTTCACCTGCCGTAGCCTCGAACGTCCAGGTGTCTAAATCCCCTAACGTGATATCACTGCTCACCGCGCCGCCATTATTTAACGTGCCGTTTTCGTTAGCGCCAATGGACTTAGCAAAGTGCACTTCATAATTACCCACCTGCTCACGTCGACTTGTACCGTCTTGCACTAGCAAGATGTACGTTCCTGTCTGTGTGGCCGCAACATTGTACAAATTTGCCACAGTGTAATTACTAGCAGACCCCACACGAGTTCCATCTGGTGCATAAAGCGTCATGAAAGGGAAAAAGTCGCCTTCATCCACATCCGCTATTTGAATGTTCAGTCTTTCACCTGCCGTAGCCTCAAATGTCCAAGTGTCTAAATCACCCAACGCAATGTCACTGGTCACTACACCGCCATTATTCAGCGTGCCGTTTTCATTTGCGCCAACGGATTTAGCAAAGTGAAGCGCATAAGCGCCTGTATTATCCTGCCGTGAGGTGCCGTCTTGAACGACTAGAGAATAGGTACCTGTTTCAGGCGCTTCAGCATTATAAATACTGGCCACTGTATAATTACTCGCCGAAGTAACGCGTGTACCATCTGGCGCATAGAGCGTCATTTGAGGAAATAAATCACCAGCGGCTAAATCTACCAACTGAATATTAATACGCTCACCCGCTGTGGCGTTGAACGTCCAGGTATCCTGTTCACCCGCTGTTGAGATGGTGCCGGAGACTGATCCGCCGTTAACCAAATCTGCGGCCTGAACTTGACTCGCCCCCATGCACAGCATAAGTAAGCCGCACAGTACCAACCAATAGTGCTGTAAAGAGCGAGGTAAAATGCGTTGTGAAGCGTAGTTAGAAAGGGAGGCTGAAGCATGTTCGATGTGAGCATCAGGTCCTCGCTGATTGTACGTAACGTTTCTAGTATCCATGATCTTTCCTTTACATGTTTGTTAGAGTGGCTCCGCTGTACAACGCGCGTGACCAAGTGTGTTCGTATACGCGATAGACGACTGCTACCCTCTGCTAGCTCCGAGCCTCTGCTAGTTACAAGAATTTACTAAACACGAATTAACACAGTGACACAGAATAAATCGCCTAAGAAACACACCTAATCCTTAAGTGAAGCAAACTGAATCATTCGTCGTTTTAAGTGAATGGAAGTGAACGAAAATGAGAAAAACTGAAAGCATCGTGCATGAGTAAAACAGTGGAAATTTTCATCCCGTATCAGCAAGCGGATTTGTCGATCGCAGCCTGTTCCACTCGTCATTCAGGACCTAGGGATTAGCCGTGCAATGAGAATAGATTAAAAATAAATTGAAAGTGGTTTGAGCGTAGCTTGAAAATATAACATACGAAAAATCATGACATTTGAAGCAATAAAGATGAAGAAAACACGAATGTCAGAGGTTCAAAAAAACACAGTAAAAAGCAGACAACTATCCGCCGACCCATCAACGAAATCCCTATAGCAACGACACATCACTGGTACTCTCCCGCCGTTTCCTCCTTTAAATATTATCTGCTAGCTGTCCAAGCCTAGCAGGGTGAATAGTCATCTATTGAGGCTGCTAGCCTACTGGGAATCTAGGCAAAAAAGCAGCTGTTTATTTTCTAATCAATAGACGTTCGTAATTAACTGAAAGCGGATTTTCGTCTATGAAGATCCGTATCTTTCGGTGAAGTAGTCGTTGGCAAACATATAAAAAGCTAAGAAACTTTATAAGATAACGTCATTTCTTTATTATCCAAGGCTCCACTAACCCGAGTAAGTGTTAATGCAATTAATACCACAACGGCACCAACCCAAGGCGTATTCATTAATCCAGCTTGTTCAACAATCAGTCCTCCTCCCCAGGCTCCGAGGGCTATGCCGACATTGAAAGCAGCTATGTTCAATCCGGAAGCAACATCGACTGCGTCTGGGGTGTGCTGCTCGGCTAATTTTACAACATAGACTTGTAAGCCTGGCACGTTACCAAAGGCAAAAGCTCCCCATACTAAAATGGTAATTATTGCAGCGATCGGATTTACAGCAGTAACGTTAAATATAAATAATATTGCAGCAAGACCAGTAAAAATAATGGTGAGTGCCTTAATAGGTCCCATTTTATCCGCCATTTTCCCGCCCCAAATATTACCAATAGCAACAGATACGCCGTAAACCAACATAACCAAGCCAATAACACTAGGAGCTAACCCTGTAATTTGATTAAGAATAGGGGCTAAATAAGTGAATGCGACAAAGGTACCGCCATAACCCACAGCTGTGATGGCGTAAACTAATAGTAATCTAGGCTGGGTTAATACTTTTAATTGGGCTGAAATCCTTGCGGGTTTAGCTTGCGTTAAATTATTGGGAACCAGTATTGCACTGCCTAGCATCGCGAGTAAACCTAGTGCTGAAACGGTTAAAAAGGTTGCTTCCCAGCCAAATTGTTGTCCTATATAAGTCCCTAGTGGCACGCCAGTTACCAAAGCAACTGTCAAACCTGTAAACATTATTGCTATGGCGCTAGCCGCTTTCTCTTTGGATACTAATCCTGTTGCAATGGTAGAGCCGATTGAGAAGAAGACACCATGTGCAAGCCCTGTAAGTATTCGGGCTACTATAAGCGCTTCAAAACTGGGGGCTTGCCACGCCACTAGGTTACCAAAAACAAATAAACCCATGACAAATAATAGAACGTGTTTTCTGTTCCATTTCCCCGTTAAGGCGGTAAGTACAGGCGCACCAATTGCCACACCTAGCGCATACAAACTGACGAGTAAGCCTGCGGAAGGAATCGATACATTCAAGTCTTGAGCCATGGTAGGGAGTAAACCTACGATAACAAATTCTGTTGTGCCTATTGCAAAGGCACTGAGTGCTAATGCAAGTAATGCTAATGGCATAATCATCTCCAAGTATTTTTAAAAAGTTATAGGTCGAAAGTGATAGCAATAAAATTGTCCATCACTTAGTAGACGCCATTATTAATCGCTATACTGTTGCGATAAATGGCATTATTAACAAATTACTTTTGCAAAATATGGTGGGAATATTGATTTGAAAACACGTTCAGATGACTTAGACATATTGCTTTGTGTTGCAGATTCAGGAGGGTTTTCTGCGGCTGCAGATGTGCTAAATATTCAAGTTGCTCGTGTTTCCAGAGCAGTCAGTAAAATTGAGCAGCAACTAGGAGTAAGTATTTTAACCAGAACAACTAGACGCATAGAGCTTACAGATGAAGGCAGAAAATTCGTTGACGCGGTTCGAGCGGCTTTGAAGTCTATTGAAATGGCAGAAGATGATATTATTACACGAGGTGCATTACCTGCTGGTAAGTTAAGGGTTAATGCTGCGAGTCCTTTTATATTTCATCAGCTTATTCCACTAATCCAACCTTTTAAATTAGCCTATCCAGACATTGAGCTTGAACTAAGATCTAATGAAGCGTTTATTGATTTAATAGAAAATAGAACCGATGTCGCTATTCGTATCGGTAAGCTCGAGGATTCTACTTTGCATGCAAAAGCACTAGGTATGAGTCCTCTATATATTGTTGCATCACCTGAGTATATTGTTAGACGAGGTATGCCTAAACTCCCACAAGATCTAAAAAATCATGATGTTATTGGATTTTCTGACATTACATATCTTAATAAATGGCCTATTAAAGGCGGAGAGCTTGTTGCCCCTACTTTAACGGCAAGTAATGGTGAAACAATTCGACAACTGTCGTTATCAGGAAATGGTATCGCATGCTTATCAGGATTTATGGTTCGTGAAGATATTGCATCGGGCGCTTTGATAACATTGTTAAATTCACATCGATTGCTCAATACAGATAGAGAAAAAATAAATGCAGTATTTTACAAATCCTCCCCCGTGGCTAAGCGGATATCTGCATTTTTAGATTTTATTAAACCCCTATTACAACTTGAGTAGTTAAAAATAGCATTAATGAGTATCAGCACAGCCAAGATAACAAGTCGAAGAAAAACGGGTCGTTTACCCTGCGCACTGGTGATGAAGTTGAGATAATATCCAAATCGCCCCGTCATGTGTCGCGAGATTTTTTTGCTGTATAGTTGAGCTGCCCTCGTTCGCAAGCACCAGGGTTTTGAACAGGTGTAGAGATCTAAAATAAAATGGGGATCAGGATGAAAAAAATTATTTCGGTACTCGCGGCAACATTATTATTGAGTGTGCTCGGCGCGCCAGTATTTGCGCATCAGGATCCAGAACAGGCAGGTTATATTGCCGTTGAAGGGGGGCGCATTTGGTACCGAATGAACGGGATGGAGCACTTAGGCAAAAAGCCTACAATCATTATGATGCACGGCGGCCCAGGGGGGACGCACCGCGGTAATATGGCCTATGTTGCGCTCGCTGATACATATCCTGTTATTTTATACGATCAATTGGACACCGGTAACTCAGACCGTATTGGCGATCCCAAAAATTGGACCGTGAAGAGGTTTGTTGACGAGATTGACTATATTCGCAAAGCGTTAAATTTGGACCAAGTTATTATCGCAGGCCATAGTTGGGGAGGTACACTCTCTGCTGAATATGCATCGCGTAACCCTGATGGCCTCAAAGCCGCGATCCTTTCTAGCCCATTAATATCCACCCCCCAGTGGAACAAAGACAATCAGGATTGGGTAGATGATTTGCCAACGGACGCGCGAGCTGTGCTTAGGAAGAATAATTTTGCTGGTTCACTTGACGAGCCTGAATTTAAAGCGGCTGTTGAGCTGTTTTATTTACATCATATGTGCCGAACTGATCCGTGCACGACCACATCATACCGGGATGATGGTCCTGAGGGTAATGACGAAATGTACGTTACCACCTGGGGTGTGACTGATTTTAACGGATACGGCACGCTCAAGGATTATGATATGAGCGACCGACTGGAGGACATTAAAGTGCCTACCCTGATGATTTGCGGTGAATTTGACGAGGCACGCCCGCGATCATGCCACAAATATGCAGAAATGATCATGAATACCACAACCGTTATTATTCCAGATGCAGGTCATCGAACGATGGACGCAAACGAAAAGCTGTATATCCAGTCGGTGCGAACGTTCCTTGAGAAAGTATTAGACTAATTGTGGTTTAGTCCTCACCAGAAGCCGCTACCGCTAGCGGCTGGAATTAGCACTTTCTCCTGCGCCAACAACAAATTAACAGGAAAATATCGAGACCCCCATGATAAAAATGGTCAATTTTCAGGGCTAAATTAGGCTTAATATGTGTCTCATTTTTGTCAGGTAGATGGATTATGCCTCAACCTCGAAAAAGCCAAATCAGTTTAATCAATACGCCTTATTTTATTCACAACATCCATGTCGTTCACTTCTTCGAAGCCAGCTAAAGCTGTTCTAATTTACTCCTGATAAATTAGTGGGAGGGGCGATTCAAATCACAAGCCCTGTTAGATGAATGTGCTGTGCTAGCGTGCATGGCCTATGTAGATTTAAACCCCATTCGTGCAAAAATGGCAAAAACACCCGAAACATCAAAGCACACCAGTATCAAAAAAAGTGCGCAGGCGATTAAAAATAAACGAGAGCAACCGAGTGCTTTAATGCCGTTTGTAGGTAATCCTCGTGAAAACATGCCCAGAGGCATCGCGTATTCGCTAAAAGACTATTGTGAATTGGTAGACACGACAGGCCGATGCATTCGTGATGACAAGGCCGGTCATATCGAAAACACTCATAGCCCTATCCTACAAAGATTGGGTTTAGACTCTGCTCAGTGGTTAACCTTAACAACTGAGTTCGAAAAACACTTCTGCTACGCAGCCGGTGCGGAGCAAATGATGAATGCATTTAAACGCCATACCCATCATCACCGGCTACGAGGAATGACCAAAGCGAGAGAGTTGTTAAGGCGCGCCTAAATCAATTTCGAACACTACATATCATGCATACCCTGTAGCCTACTCCCTTGCCCGAAAATTGACCTTGCGCGCAGTTTCCTTATTCATCACTCAATATTCTAGGAAAAACATTCAATCTACCGGACCAAAAATCAATCCAATTATTTTAGGAGAGTTCCATCTTGGATATGGGAGTAATTATTGTCTGCAAATTACAATGGGTGCCTATGTAATTTCTCCTGATTATCAAGCGAAGAATTGCATCTTACAGAGTATGAAAGGAATAGGAAAAATAGCCTCCGCTTCCATCATCAGTAACCTGCCAGAGTTAGGTTACATGACCAACAAACAAGCCTCTGCGTTAGTCGGTGTGGCTCCTATGAATCGAGAAAGTGGGCGCTATAAAGGGTTGCGGAAAATCCAAGGTGGCAGACATCAAGTCAGAACCGTTTTGTACATGGCGATGATGTCAGCGATACAAAGTAACCCCGTATTTAAGGAAACATATCAACGATTAGTCGCAGCAGGAAAGCCCAAGAAAATGGCTATTATTGCGTGCATTAGAAAGATGGTTGTTATCTTAAACTCAATGCTCAGAGACGGGGTCATGTGGGAAGCGCCAAAGGCTACAAATTAGCTATTGACGCCATAGTCTCTTGTTAGCAGTACTTTACACCCACACGTCGTCTTCGGCAGTAAGTTCACTATCAGAATCACCTGTATTAACGACACCTTTAGGCTCAACAATCATGATTTTACATTCATTGGTGGCTACAGGCTTGTGTTCCACACCTTTTGGTATTACAAACATTTCACCCGAATTTAGAGTAACAATACCATCACGAAACTCAATATTAAGGGTGCCTTCAATAACAATAAATACTTCATCTGTATCAGGATGGTCGTGCCAAACAAACTCTCCTTCAACTTTTACTAGCTTAAATTGATAATCATTCATTTCAGCGACAACACGCGGAGACCAATGCTCATTAAACTTAGTGAATTTTTCTTTAAAGTTGATCGCATCAAACTTCATTTTTGACTCCATACTTTTATGTACTGCTAACGCCCGCCTCAACGGCAGGCAAATCTGGCGCTTGTTTTGCCGAGTTTATGGCAAAACGTGTGACAGGTTTGACTGTCCGATTGCAGGCGCTTGTTAGCACTTTTTAAATGTCCCAAATCTCACCTTTGAATAATCTATCGCTGATCTCAGGTGGTTTTTTTCTTACCTCTGGATGATTAGCAAGAATCATTCTAAGTGTTCTTACTGCATCATAGGCATCAATAACAATTTCCCGTTGCCTCCTAAAAATTGCTTGATCAAATTGATTTGTATTAACTTTGTGTGCCGGCTTTTGACGAAGCTTCCTTACTTTTTTGAAGCTAACCATCATTTTCTCAACAGGAGCAGGGTCTGTTGGTCTAAAATACTTGTTTACCCAGGATTCAAGAATTTGGATAGTGCCTTTCTGCCTAACGATAATTTTCCCGTCGTCTCGCTCTTCCTCTGTTTCCAGCCCTACTTCATCGCCAAAAAATTTCTTATTTATGTTATCTGACATCATTTTATCGAGAAGAAGCATAAAATCATTGAATTCAGAAGCTGTTGGTCGAAGGAGAAATCCAAACTCTTTTGGGCGATCGTTATAATAAGAATTCCTGAACAATCCTGGCTTACCTATTATTTCGCTCATTTTGTTTATTACTTCTAACTCCTCAACAAAAGCTTGAAAAATAGACATCCGACTCCCCCAAGATCCCTCAATACTAGAAGCGTAGTAATCAGGATGTAGCTTAATGTCGCCTTTTACTTCTTTCGCTGCCCACACTTTTTGATGTTCAGGGCTTAAGTCCGCTAGATATCGCACAAAAACAGCTACATATCGACCAAACTCTTCATCATAGGCAAACCCGAATGTTTTAAGTAAAACTTGATCGCTTTCTGGAACTGAATCAGATTCAAAATACTCGTCTTCAATTGATATCGACCCATGAATAAAGTCAGTGTCATATGCATAACGAGGATCATTTCTATAATATTCAAGCACTGATAGATCAAACGTCCTGTAATCTAATTGACCTGCTCCCTTAGCTAATTCAAGCTCATATGGAGATTCTTTATATCTTTCTAAATGGTCACTATCAGATAGCTTGTTTGTATGAGGGTATAGACAAATATGGGATGGGTAATCTTCAGTATCAAACCATTCTAAGATTTGATCTTTTTTAAAGCCCGAAAAAGCTCTAATGTGTGTATTACCATGAAATGTTGCAGTAATTATCTCATTATCAATGCCATCCCGAATAGCTGAACGAAATTCATCACTTTCAATATCAAATTTATCGGCTAATCGATAAATGGGCAGTCCATTGAAGTCAGCAGAATCAAAATATTGTTCGTGGACTTCTTCGTATACTTCTTCAATCATACGATCTTCCTATTTGTGGTGCTAACGCCCAAAGCAGGGGATTTTATGAGTGTTTTTCAGCGAGTAAAATTCCCGCTGACTTGGCTTGTTATAGGTCTTATACATTGACTATCAGCACACCTAAAATTGCTATTAATATACAACTTAAACCAATGTAGGTTATTGAGTATATTGGTTTAACCCAATTTACTGCCACATGATTATGTAAGTCCCGAAAAGCGAAACTGCCTTTAGCCAAAAGGTTAAGCGCACTGGTATTCGGCAGCTTAAAAACGAACACCAAGACCGTCGAAATCATGACGCAAGTAAAGCCAACAAATAACAACACCTGAGCAAATATTGGCATATCCAACCTTAAGACTTATAACGCTTTGCTCTAACGAATCCCCTCATAATTATGAGCAGAAACAATAATATATACACGCATGGCGCTATTTGATGTCTTTTATCAAGAAAGAGGATTTCGCCAAAAACCAACTAGATAACAACACCATGCGTGATATTCATATCTTACACGATTTGCTTAAAAAACAATGCCCTAATCTACATGCCAAACGTCTTTCCTCTTTGATGGTTGCCACCCAATCTTTGCTAGATGGTCAGCAACTGTCGTTGACCGAATTAGGACGCAATATCTCAGGCTCCGTGGCCCCGAAACACAACATTAAACGCATCGACAGGCTGCTTGGTAATAACAACCTACATAATGAACGGCTCGACATCTACCGTTGGCACGCTCGCTTGCTTTGCGGTGCTAACCCCATGCCCGTTGTTCTTGTGGATTGGTCTGATGTGCGTGAGCAGCTCAGGCATTTAACCTTACGTGCATCGGTCAGTGTTCAGGGGCGCTCTGTCACGCTTTATGAGCGCGTATTTTCATTCGGTGAATACAATTCACCTGTTAGTCATAATCCGTTTTTACGGGAGTTGGCGAGTATCCTGCCGTCGGGTTGTTGCCCGTTGATTGTGACCGATGCAGGCTATCGTAACCCTTGGTTTCGTGAAGTCGAAAAGCATGGCTGGTTCTGGCTAGGCCGAGTGCGCGGTGATGTGGGATTTAAGCGTGATGGGCAAGCATCATGGCAAAGTAATAAGTCGTTTTATCCCAGTGCAAATTCTCGGGCCAAATACCTTGGGTGTGGGCAATTAGGGCGTAAAAGCCCGCTTCATGCACACCTGCATTTGTACAAAGCAAAGGCCAAACATCGAAAGGACAACCGTTCTTCAAAGGCAGGGCGAAACCACACCGCCCAGCAAAGCTATCGTGCGGGTAGCAAAGAGCCTTGGCTACTCGCCACTAATCTTCCCGAGAACGATAAACTTAACTCAAAACAGCTGGTTTCCCTTTATGCAAGACGGATGCAAATAGAAGAAACCTTCCGCGATATTAAAAGCCCTCAATACGGAATGGGACTGCGCCACAGCAACAGTCGCTGTACCAAACGATTCGACATATTACTGCTGATAGCGATGCTCGCAGAATGGCTATTACGGTTACTCGGTATCATTGCTCAAAAACAAAATTGGGAAAGAGAGTTTCAAGCAAACACCATCCGTCATCGGCGAGTGTTATCCATTATTAGGCTAGGCAGAGAAGTCAGGAAAAGGGCAAAAGATTACAGGATGAACTCAGCTCAAATGACATGGGCTATCGCCCAATATATTACCTGGGTTCACAAAGAAGGAAGACCAATTCTATGAGGGGATCCCCCAGCGCCCTAATAATGGGCAAAAAATTGTTGGCTAAAATGTTGAGGAACGAAAACAGCCAACTGTTTTTTGTCCTTATTTATTGGCTTGTTAGGCATTCAAAACGCTAAAACCTTTGAAAAACTATACACCAATTTACCACCAACACTACAATGATTTTTGGATACAAATTGTGCCGTCCAACCTTTGCTACCACTTGAACCTAAACCAGAGGATAATAGCTTAGAATAAAGCTGCTCTAAATTAAGTGATTTAAACTCAGATAGATCTTCTTCAAGTTCAGATTGATTTCTCGAAGTTGGTATATTTACATTTGCATTGTAAATAGCGTCAATTGATTTTGGTTTATAAGTATCAAATTTGGACAAAAAATCTTGGTTTTGTTTGATATATGAATCAAGCTTTTCCTTTTCTTCTGGCTCCAAATGAGAAACGAAAGCTGAGTCGCAACTTTCAGTTGAAAATGAACGCTTAAAAGAGTCGTTAATAAAACGAGAAGAAAATATTGCTGTTCTTGGTTTGTAACTTTGTGATGGAATATCAAATTCGTTTAGTTCTAGAATTCTATTTATTCTCCAAATTCCAGAACCGTAACTTCGAACCCAATCACCAATCTTTAATTCAGACTCCATACTATCCTTGATGCCTAACGCCCAATTCTAACGAATCCCCTCATAATTATGAGCAGAAACAATAATATAGACACGCATAGCGCCATTTGATCTAATAAATTTCGCCAAAAACCAACCAGATAACAACACCATGCGTGATATTCATATCTTACACGATTTGCTTAAAAAGCAATGCCCTAATCTACATGCCAAACGTCTTTCCTCTTTGATGGTTGCCACCCAATCTTTGCTAGATGGTCAGCAACTGTCGTTGACCGAATTGGGACGAAATATCTCAGGATCAGTGGCCCCGAAACACAACATTAAACGCATCGACAGGCTGCTTGGTAATAACAACCTACATAATGAACGGCTCGACATCTATCGTTGGCACGCTCGCTTGCTTTGCGGTGCTAACCCCATGCCCGTTGTCCTTGTGGATTGGTCTGATGTGCGTGAGCAGCTCAGGCATTTAACCTTACGTGCATCGGTCAGTGTTCAGGGGCGCTCTGTCACGCTTTATGAGCGCGTATTTTCATTCGGTGAATACAATTCACCTGTTAGTCATAATCCGTTTTTACGGGAGTTGGCGAGTATCCTGCCGTCGGGTTGTTGCCCGTTGATTGTGACCGATGCAGGCTATCGTAACCCTTGGTTTCGTGAAGTCGAAAAGCATGGATGGTTCTGGCTAGGCCGAGTGCGCGGTGATGTGGGATTTAAGCGTGATGGGCAAGCATCATGGCAAAGTAATAAGTCGTTTTATCCCAGTGCAAATTCTCGGGCCAAATACCTTGGGTGTGGGCAATTAGGGCGTAAAAGCCCGCTTCATGCACACCTGCATTTGTACAAAGCAAAGGCCAAACATCGAAAGGACAACCGTTCTTCAAAGGCAGGGCGAAACCACACCGCCCAGCAAAGCTATCGTGCGGGTAGCAAAGAGCCTTGGCTACTCGCCACTAATCTTCCCGAGAACGATAAACTTAACTCAAAACAGCTGGTTTCCCTTTATGCAAGACGGATGCAAATAGAAGAAACCTTCCGCGATATTAAAAGCCCTCAATACGGAATGGGACTGCGCCACAGCAACAGTCGCTGTACCAAACGATTCGACATATTACTGCTGATAGCGATGCTCGCAGAATGGCTATTACGGCTACTCGGTATCATCGCCGTGAAGCAAAACTGGGAAAGAGCATTTCAAGCAAACACCATCCGTCATCGGCGCGTGTTATCCATTATTAGGCTAGGCAGAGAAGTCAGGAAAAGGGCAAAAGATTACAGGATGAACTCAGCTCAAATGACATGGGCTATCGCCCAATATATTACCTGGGTTCACAAAGAAGGAAGACCAATTCTATGAGGGGATCCCCCAGCGCCCAATTAACAGGCAAAAAATTGTTGGCTAAAATAAGTGAACGTAGTGAACAAAAAGCCAACTGTTTTTTGTCCTTGTTTAATTTCTTGTTAGGTATTCTGTAGCACACAGCCCCAACCGTCATACTCAACATCGAATAATTTACCGATGCAGGTCATTAAACCCGATACAGAACAAATTATATGTTGATTAGATTGCATAGCTACAACGGCTAATATTTGATAATCACTACCTACATGTTCCACACGTGCATTGGCATAATTGTTATCATTAATGAAACCGCAAACTGTTTCAGCTTTTTGAGGATCATTAGTTTTAAACAAAAAATCTATGTCTCTTGGGACATCAAAGTTATCGCCTTTATTATCGTTACTAATTAATAAGTTTGTATCCTGCTCTGATGATTCCAATAATGCTTCAACTACACTCATAACTTTCCCTGAATACCTAACGCCTACAATAACGGGAAAAGCAGAGCGACAGCGAGGCTTTTTCCCAATGAGCGAAGCGAATGTTGTTTATTGTTTTGTTATGTTTACTTTATTAAAAAAATAAACGTTTCCAGTCTCTTTGGCTTTTAAAACCATTTTAGTTTGAGTTAGCTCTACTATTGTATAGAAATCATGGTAACTAGTTTCACCCATTAGTTTTTCATAAACCTCATCACCACTGTCACTTTCAAAGGAAATTGTGGCCCCGTCGTGCAATGTCCACTTTTCATAATAATTTACAGCCATAATATTAGTGTCTGAACACAGAATACCTGATGCCTTTCTTTTACCATCAGCAAGAAATTGATACATGATTATTGGGCATCCAGTATCTTTAGGTGGTTCTTCCACCCACTGACCAAGCAACATATCATTTTCTAGCGCCAGCGAGGGGAAGCTTAAAGAGTAAAATAAAATTAAAATTAGAAGTCTATACATACAGTTCCATGTAAACATAACGTTTACAATAACGGGAAAAATCGAGTGCTTTGTAACGAAGTTGCAGCGAGGATTTTTCCCAATGAGCGAAGCGAATATAGTTTATTGTTTTGTTAGAAGTACTTTCGCCAAAAATCACTACGTGGCTTCGCTTTAGTTACGGTATTTACCCAGTCAGCAACCATTCTAAGTTCATCCGCAACAGCTTGATCGTTGAGTTCACCATCTCTCCATGCTTTCCATGCATATTCGAAAAGGCGTGCTGTAACAGCTGGAGGATAAATACTATCGTTGCCCATAATGTCCTCTAAAGCTTCCCCACTCCATTCAGGATCACACCCATCAATCCAAGTAAGTTTACACTTTCTCATATCCATTGATACTTCCATCAAATCTTGAGTAAGATTCACTTCGTAAGTATCTTCGTGTCCCCAACGAGGGCTAAAAATCTCTAATTCAACTACGGTGCTCATTATTTACTCCTTGTACTTCTAACGGCTCAAATA
The DNA here is from genome assembly GCF_056173245.1 of Paraglaciecola sp. QJM3NY_14. Lineage (NCBI taxonomy): Bacteria > Pseudomonadati > Pseudomonadota > Gammaproteobacteria > Alteromonadales > Alteromonadaceae > Paraglaciecola > Paraglaciecola sp. QJM3NY_14. The sequence goes on along the minus strand of NZ_CM149664.1, from coordinate 1,703,923 downwards.
TGGGGCGCGCGTTGTTTTGCGCGTCCCTGACATTATTTGTTTGTTATACATCATTTGCTAACCTAAAGTTAAGTGGAGCAGTGATCAAACAATTTATTGGTAACTTGGAGGTCGTTGCCTTCGGCTACCATTGTGACTGAACTATTGTTACTGAATTCGAAAACATATTTTATTGGAGAATGACCTTTTAGTGAGCTAAGCAATTTCATAGATGATTTAGTATCCAAAAAATAATGATAAACACTTTCTGTAGAATCGCCTCTTTTTGTTAGTTCCATGTCGATTGAGCCTGATGTAACAGTTAGCTTTATAAGAGCAACTTGCGCTGTTTTTGTCGCTAGCGAAGGAATAACTCTAACCAGGTGCCGATGATTAGTACCATTTAAGTTTTTGTTAAAAAAGAACAGAACAATAGCAGAGGCACTAGTATCAACGATTCTACTTTCTGAGTATTCACTCTTAAGAAGAAGGCTACAGTATGAATTACCATATTCAAAAAACCACTGTCCCAGTTTATCTCCGGCCTGAGCATAGCTAAAAACAAATAAAATTAAAAAGGTTAAGTATTTCATGATGTATAACAATTTAATAAGGCGCAACTTGCGCGTTTTTCTACCGAGCTACCGCTCGTTTTTATCCATACTGCCATGATTATCAAGTTTATAAAAGTCACCGCAGGCGGTTGCTGCAAGTTAATAAAGCTATTTAATTTTAGGACGTAAACGCGCGATTGGGTCGTTTGCTTGAATATGGGGGAAAGGCTGCTATAACTGTATATTTATACATGCCGAGTAAAGGTCATGAAGACAAAGTCCCCTCTATTAAATCACATCACTGAGTACATGTTGCTAAGACAGTATTCTCCAAGGACTGTCTCTACTTATTTGAAGTGGATCTCTACATTTATTCACTTTCATGGGAAACGTCACCCTTCATCAATGGGAGATAATGAAGTGGAACAATACCTTGAACATTTGGCACTGAATGCCAATGTGTCACCGCGCACGCAAGCCACTGCATTAAACTCTATATCGTTTCTTTATAAGCACATTATCAAGAGTGAGTTGTCTCTTAATTTGAATTTTGCTAGAAGCAAGCGTCAACCCAAACTGCCTATTGTTATGACGCAGGATGAGGTGAAGCTGCTTATGTCAAGATTGAACAAACGTTACTATCTTATTGCTGGCTTGATGTATGGCAGTGGCCTTAGAAGCATGGAAGCGGTGCAACTTCGCGTGCAAGATATCGACTTCGATTATAAGTGTTTAAGGGTCTACAATGGTAAAGGCAAAAAACACCGAATCGTTACTTTGGCAACGGAGCTAGTGCCATTACTTAGAAATCAAATAGCGCAGGTTGATGAATACTTGAGACTTGATATTCAGAATGAGCAATACGCCGGTGTTTGGATGCCTCATGCGCTAGCTAAAAAATATCCTTCAGCGAATAAGTCGCTCCCGTGGCAGTTCTTGTTTCCCTCTCATAAACTCAGCGCAGATCCAGAAACTGGTTAGATAAGAAGACATCATTTTCATCCTACTTGCGTTCGCAAAGCAGTCAAGCAAGCTGTATTGGTGTCGGGTTTGACGAAGCCAATCACGCCTCATACTTTAAGGCACTCATTTGCTACCCATTTACTACAATCTGGCGCAGATATCCGAACGATTCAAGCCCAATTAGGACATTCTGATGTAAAAACAACTCAAATATATACTCATGTTCTTCAGCAAGGCGCTAATGGCGTAGTAAGTCCTTTGAGTCGTTTATATTGATGGGGTATTAACACTATGACCGCTTTGGCACCGAAAGCACCTACTCAATATATAGCGAACGTACTTCCGATTTATGGTTATAAAAAGCTGTCTTGGCTGTTCAATCTATCGAGCTGGAAAATCTGATACTGTGTGAGTACTGCAGTTTACCTACACACGCTATTCTCCTAATTCGGTCTGTTTAGCGTTATACCCTTCGCCATGTATATATCATCGTACTTAAGGCCGCCGTTTCCATAAGGTTTATCGATTGGGCCGGTATTACAATTCATCAAAAAATACGTGAGCGGCCATTCGCGCTGCATGCGAAAGGTTGCACCTTGATAAACCAACGTCTGCACGGGGAACTCACTGCCACCTTGTAAGTACACGTCATAAGTTTGCCCGCCATCAGCCACTCGAGCGTTGTTAACCACATACCAAATTTGATACCAAACGCCGGGCGCTAAAGGCTCGGCTTCGCCCTCACTGTCGCTTTCGACGTCAATCTCGGTGTTGGAGTTAGTGTTGGTATTGGAGTTGGTATTGGAGTTGGAGTTGGAGTTGGAGTTGGAGTTGGTAAAAGCACCATGCCATTTATGCTTCACATTGGCGTAGCCAGTAGGCACTTTAACCATGAGTGCGCCGGTGTTCTTAAGGCCGCTAGACTCGCTTTTATCCGTTACACGTAGTGTGGCTTCAAAGGCATTGTAATCATGCTTTTTTATATCATCAGGGCCCATGTTACTTAGGCCAAAGGCATGGTTATTGGGGAATGCCTCAACATTGATGCGAGTATAAAAAGTGTAAGTGTCACCCACTTTGACTGTCTGGGGCAGAGCTTTGTATGTCAACGCTTTTCGATTACCTACTACCCCCTCTGGCGCAGGCTTTTTAAGCAAATAAGCATTAGTCCCATTAGACGCCGTTTCGACTTGTCTGAGTGTCACCTGAGGAGCGGCGATTAAGGGCTTGGTTTCGTTTTTGGTATCTGCTTTTGTCCAATTATCAACACTGTTGCCGTGCTCAAAATCGTCTATCAGTAACCAAGCGATGGGCTCATTCGCAGCGCTCACTGCGCATATCGCTTGACTCAGTAAACAGATACAAATCATTCTGATCAGTTGCACTTACGACTCCTTGTATTGGCCGTCACGTTAATACGTTAGTTTTCGCCATCGATAATTTTCCAATGGCGCTGCATTTCAAAATACAAAAACGATGCTGTCCACGTTATCAGCACCAAACCAGTTAGGGATTCTATACCGGTTAAGTAGCGCAAGGCACCTAGGGGCTCAATGTCGCCGAAACCGACTGTGGTATAGACGGTAAAGGAGAAATACGCGCAATCCATTAGCGAGCCTTCGAAATTACCAATGAGTGTGCCCCACCCGTCAATCCTATGCATGAAATAATAAGCGATAGCGAATATCCAAATTTCACAGATATGTGCGAGAAGTGCGCCGAACACGCCGAAGACAATACGGTAACTGTGTTTCACTCGCATATTAGGCAAAAAACGCATAATACGATGCAAAAACTCGTAGTGCAGCATAACGGCACCGGCCACCAGCAAGGTATTAATTATAAATACGTAGATCATTTACCACTTCCGTTGAATCGGCCTTAACCTGATGATAGATAGGCCATTTGATATTATCATCAGCCAGTCTCATTCGCTTATACAGACCTGAGTTTAACACCAAGTCCTCCCTCTATTTTCATATAAAAAACAACAAACTTGCAAAATACCCGCTAACGGTTTTAATTAAGTGGCACATTAAAAAGACGTTAGCCAACAAAGAATGCAGGGAACACATATTCAGCGCTAACGTGCATATCAAAAAGGACGCTTATGAAAACGAATCCATTGTATACGCTGACCCTCACCGCCTTGCTATTAACATTAAGTGGTTGTGCAAGCCAGAAAAGCCCAGCGACAAAGAAAATCGAGCCCTCGTTAGAAATCCCCTCGGTTACACAACAAAAAAGCGAAACCAATCAAGCCTGCATCGATATTATTAAAGATTCCGAAGGTGTAAGACTTAACGCTTATAAAGGCCCGGGTGGACATTGGTTAATCGGTTACGGTCACAAAGCGGGTGTAAAGCAAGGCATGACAATAAATGCCCCGCAAGCTGAGGTATTACTTAAAGCAGACCTGCTCAAAATAGAAAACCAAATGCACAAGTTAGTTAAAGTACCGATAAACAATAATCAATTTAGTGCATTGGTTTGCTTGGGGTACAACATCGGCATGGGCAACCTATACAAATCAACTTTGTTGCGCCTACTGAATAAAGCGGATTACACAGGGGCAAGCGAGCAATTTAGCGTATGGCGCAAAGCAGCCGGTAAAGTCAACGCGCATCTGGTGCAACGCCGCGCAAAAGAGAAAAGTTTGTTTGATAGGTAACATGAGGCAGCGACAAGCGCTCAATTAGAAATCAGTGGCGGCGCCAGCACCAACTGATACTTTTCAGCTCACATTGTGAAAATGGCGCCCATTTTTCGTTAAATAGACTTGGTGCGCCATTTTCTTTCATGAGTGACTGGCGATTAATTAGCCACAGCTAACGTTAAGTCTGCTCTTGCTGCATGTGTCGCTGCCACTAACTGCTCCCGCACTGCTTGCGCGCTAGTGCATGGTTTATCAAATTTCAAGAACAGTACTTTCCCGTCAGCTTCGATGTGACAGCCTTCATAAAATGCCGATAGCATTGTCACCTGTTTTGCTCGCAGTGCGAATTGATGTTCAACAATGAGCGTCATGGCGTCGTGGTGATCCTCATTCATGTGTTCAATAATCCCTTTACTCACTCGCGGCCAATCCTCAGGCTTTTCGCTTGATTGCCAATCTTCTTTGTTTATCCAAAAGATTTTGCCGAAACCGCCTATGTAACGAATGCGCTCAGGTTTGATTTGATAAAACGAAAAGTCGTGGGTTTTCTTATAGCCTATCGCTCGGGGGAACAACGCCAGATACTGCTCAGTTAAATAGGCATCTTCCACCAATTCTGCATCTCCCAAAAAGGTCACTCGGCCATTGGCTTGAGAATCATCTTGCAAGGTGTCAAATATAGTCACCGACACTTTAGGGTTACCTTTGATATTGCGCGTGTGCTGGGCAATTTGGCTAATATAAGTGACTAAGTTACCTTCATTAGTCATAAAATACGGCACCACAGAGCCAAAGGGATAACCCTGCACTGATTGTGAGTGTGTGCTAAGTACCCCGCTGTGCTGCTGACGAACGAGGATTTTGGCGTCGAAGATGTATTTGTCTAATTTCATTTTTGCTCCTTATTGCTAATCGGGTAAACACCATCAGTGGGTGATATACGGCACACCATCTGGTTGTGGGATAAGTTTGGGCATTACGCCGAAACACTGTTGTAAGTTTGTTGCGGTGATCACGTCAGCCACTCGCCCCTGCGCTAAGCAGCGCCCATTTGCTAACAAAATCACCTCACTGGCGTAAGGTAAAACCAAGTTAATATCATGGCTGACACACATGACGCTTAAACCTTGTTGGCAAAGTGTTTTAATCACATCCATCATGGCTTTTTGAAAACGAAAATCCAGTGCTGAGGTGGGCTCATCGAGCAACAGCAACTTGCCGTCTAACAGTTTTGCCGCGCTGTCCCCATGTCTCTTTTTGTGCACGTCCATTGAAGCCCCTTCGGTTGTTTCAATGAAGGTTGTGGGTAACAATTGCACCAAAGCTTTGGCAATAAACACGCGCTGGCGTTCCCCGCCCGACAGCGTTCTAACATCACGGCCGAATAAGTGTGCAATGCTGAGCTGTTCAGCCACTTGGCAAATGAGCGCGGTACTCTGAGCTAGGGTTTCGGTTTGATTTATGCGTCCTAGCTGCAAAATTTCTTCCGTTAAAAAGGCAAACTGCACTTGGTTATGTTGATTGACAAACGCACGCACTTTGGCGAGCGATTTAATTTGCCAGTCGCCTAACGTGCGTTCATTCAACGTTATTGCACCAGTCAAAGGTGCATGAAGCCCAGCAATGCAGCGCAGTAAAGTCGATTTACCGCAGCCGTTTTCGCCTATTACCGTGCAAAAGCTGCCAGCATCCAAACGGATGTTCACTCCCTCAAGTAAGGTGTTCTCGCCGTGATTTAAGGCGATATTGTGTAAATTAAGCATGGCGTTTAAGCAATTGCCCCTCCCCTTTTTTGTTTAGCTAAAAGGTATAAAAAGAACGGCGCTCCCACAGCTGAGGTCACTATCCCGATAGGAATTTCAAGAGGGGGAAATAACGCCCGAGAAGCGGTATCAGCGCCCAACATTAATATGGCGCCAAGCGCACCGCAGGCAGGCATCAAATACTTGTGATCTGCGCTGAAAATCGTGCGAGCAATGTGGGGTACCACCAAACCAACAAAGCCGATAATGCCGCACAGTGCGGTAGCCAGAGCGACCGAAAATGCCACTAGCCAGAGTATCAAACGTTTGTATTTGTTAACTTCAAGGCCCATGCACTGGGCTTCGTTTTCGCCAAGAGCAAACAAGTTCAGTGGTTGGCGCAAATGCATATAAAGCGCGATAATCGGAATACTTAATATTCCGACAAACAGCACTTTAGACCACGTCACCCCGCCTAAGCTGCCCATCGTCCAGTAAGTGATTTGCCGTAGCGCGTCATCATTGGCCATATAACTAATTGCACCAATATGTGTACCCGACAATGCATTAACCGCAACACCTGCTAAAATCAGCGACGAAATTGCCATACCTGCTGGCGTACGCGCAACTATCAAAACAATCCAGACGGCTATTAGTGCACCAATAAATGCACTTAAGGCGATTAAATACTGCCCACCTATTTCAAGTTGTGGGTAATGGTTAATCAGCGCGAGTGCTGTGGCGGCGGCTGCAGCCGCTCCCCCTGAAATGCCTATTAAGCCGGGATCCGCCAACGGGTTTCGCACCAAGCCTTGCATCGCACAACCTGACATCGCCAATAATGCCCCAACAAACATGGCCATAAACATGCGTGGTACACGCAGCTCAGAAAAGACATACCACTGTAAGTACTGCTCTTGAGACAAGGCTTGATGGTTGAACTTATTGACTAGCACATCAAATAAGACCTGACTAGATTGCTCAAAACTACCTGATTGCAACCCCACTAGCAGCAACACCGTTGCGAGGGCGAGCACAAATGTAAAGCCACGCATATGCTTTTTTCGCCTTGCATGTAGGGCAAATTGAAGGGTGATGGGCGAGGCCTTTAGGTTGGTAGACATATTAGAGGTCATATTGGCATTCATCGGCTCTGGTCAGCGTAAAACCCAGCAGTGCGCGCAATCACCGTTTGCAAGGCCTGTGGATAGCGAGGAGACAACCCTAATGCACTGCTACTTTCCATTACACTGATGGCACAATTTCGCCCTGCATTTGTCGCTTTTAGTGCTGGGTGTTGGCATAAACGCTGTAATGCATTCGCCTCTCGTGCACGGTGACTTGCGACAAAAATGATGTCTGGGTTGGCCGCTAAAATCGATTCGTTATCCATCACTTTATAATCTATCAAAGCGTGTGCTGCGTTTCTCACACCAGCATCATCAAACAAGGCTTGAGGCACAGTATTCCCCCCTGCGACGGTTAACCCACGATCGCTGTCAGACATCACAAACAGCGCTGAGACCTTGTCATGCCCACCTGCAAGGGCACTTGAATCACTCGCCAAACGGCGTTGACTTGCTTTGACTTTTAGCTGTGCTACTTGTTGGGTAATCTGTTGATTCAATGCTAACGCTTTTTCTGAAGCGTTTAATAACTGGCCTATCTCACTGATAAGCTGATGCAAACCCGCTACGTCTCGTTGCTCATCAAATATGTGAACCTGAATACCCGCAGCTGTTAACTGCTCAGGTAAACTTTCAGGCCCAGTAGCCTGTGCACCCAATAAGTGGGTGGGCTGGAACCCTAAAATGCCCTCTGTACTGAGCTGACGAAAATACCCCAGTTTAGGCAGTGAAGCAGCGGCAGCAGGAAATAAACTGGTGCTGTCGGTAGCAACAATAAGCTGCTCTTTACCTAGGGCATAAATTACTTCTGTTATGCTGCCGCCCGAGGCGATAATGCGCATTTTTTTGGGACTTTGCTGGGCATCCGATTCAAGCGAGGTGCCTGCGTATGCTGATGGCTGTAAACTGATTAACGCAAGAAAAAAAACTAAACTAACGAACTTGTACATGGTGCATCCAATTAACGTTTAAACGGTTTGCCGAATTTGTGTGCGGCTGAAGTGCGGTTTGCGCCAATACCGCCGCAAACCGCACTTGTTGAAAAGAAATCTTCACCTAGATACTCAGCCAACGCTTCGGCGCGAGTACCTGCATGCAGGACTAATGAATTACTCGCTGGTTAATTCATCAAACCGGAAGCTGTAATTACCTGATGTACCCGCATCGTCGTAGTAGCTGGTAATTTGCATTTTAAACGTGCCTTCGTTGGTGTTGATCAAGTACACACCGTATTGTGACCACAACAAATGCCCACCATTTAAGTTGTACTGATACCAAGGGTTGTTATCGAAGGCCAATTCTTGCGTTACGTCTGACGCAAAGCCGTAAAACTGTGCGGCTTCGCTGTCTATTGCAGCATAAGCATTGTCGTCATCCACTATCGCAGTGGCATCTTCAGCGATGTGAATATCAAATTCAGCCCCTGTGATGTCATCCACTGTGGTGCACGCCAAGGTAATATCCCACGCATCTGTGGCAGATATAGCCGCACCTAAATCAAAGTCTATGTATATGTCATCTGTGCAGTCTGCAGTGTTAATGGTCAATGCTGATTCAGCACCAAATTCGGTGTCCCCGGCTAAGGTGTTTTGCGTGGCAACGCCAAACGTAATGGATGACATTGTGCGCCCCTCAGTGGTTAAATCCGTCACGCGAAACTTGGTATAAGCGTCATCTGAATCGACAATGAAATAGCGGTCATCGTTGGCAGTCACTATGTGCGTTGTTGTATCGTAATCGTAAAATTTTGCGCCAATGACACTCTCTTCGCTGTCACCCACAAAGCTGTCATCCGCTGGAATATCCGTGCCACTAATAGCGAGATAGTCCTCTAATTCTGTGTCTGCATCAGCGTTTAAGAAGCTATTAGCAACCGCGGCGCCAGTATCATCATAAAAGTCACTGTTAACATCGGTGAAAAATGCTCCAACGCCGTTGTCACTGTGGGTATTCAAATAGACCTTGGTGCGCTGAAACGCGATATCCCATGCACTGCTTTCAGCCGCTTCTTCAGCAGTTAGCGTAAGGGCAATACCCGCATCTAAATCGAAATACACGCGAGTTGGCTCAGCAGTTGTTCCTGTGCTAAACGGCCCCACTATTGTGCCCTCTTCTACCACTGGTGTCGTCGGCTCAGTGGGTGAAGTATCAACGCTATCGCTGCTCGAACTTGACCCTCCGCAGGCTGTTAGTAGTATGGCGGTGCTCAAGCTGGCGAGGTAACTGATTTTCATGTGTGTATTTCCTTGTTGTAAGAGTGTTTTAATAGAATTGATAGCTAACGCCGACAAATACCCGCTGGCTTGAAAGGGGCCTTACATCGAGTAAGCCTTGGGCGATAGCATCGCTGTTTTGATGTTCATCAAAGAGGTTGTCGATACCGGCATTCCACTGCCAGTGGTCGTTAATGTGCTGATTTACGCTGAGATTAACGCTGAGCCAATCGTCTTTTTCGATACCCAATTGTGTGCTGCTTGGATGCTCGCCCGTTTCATACACCACGTAGGCTAACGCATTGATATCGTAAGGGAGTCGCCAAGTGAGGTTGGTCTTAATCTGATGCGTGGGCCGTTCAGCCAAGTAAACACCATCGCCATCGGTGGCATGTAGATAGCTGTAGCTCAGTTGATAATCCACTTTTTGCCAACCCAGCTTAAGCGACAGATCTGCCCCTTTCATATAGGTTTGGTCGACATTGGCGTAGCGGGAAATCAATAAACCAGTTTGCGCTGAAGCCTCAACGTCGATCACTGTATTAATAAAATCTTGCGCTTTGGCGTAATGAATATTGGCTCTTAGCGACAAGCGCGGGTAGGCGCTGTGAGCGTTTTTGTTTGAGTCACTGCGAGAGTTATTGCCAGCGGCATCACGCGATCGATTAGCACCAAACAAGCGCTGAACACTGCCGTGGTAACTCAGCTCAAGGTTGCCACTTAGGGCGGTTTCCGGGTCAAGGTCTTCATTGCCCAGCACCATGTAACCTAAGTTGCTGTGATCAAATACATAAAAGCGTTCTTTTAACGTAGGAACGCGATAGCTTTGCCCTGCCCCAACTCGCAATTGCCATAAGTCATTTTTATCATCGCTTAGGGTAAACAAACCATTTACCCGCGCCGCAGAATGTACCCCAAAGTCACTGTCATTTTGTGCTCGAAGGCCCGCAACCAATTCATGATCGCCATATTGCCAACTGGCTTGCGTATAAGCCTCAACACTGTCACGACTTTGGTCATCAATTTCAACAATGCCGGCGTCACCGGCCGTGCTGGCTTGCTTAACTTGATAAAGTTCATCACGATGCAATACCAAGCCTGATACAAGGGCGACATCGCTTAGTTGCCACTGATATTGACTGTCTATTTCTGCCAACGTGATTTGGGCATCACGCAGACCGTTTGAGTCTCCGCTGGTTTCATCATGTTGTAAATAGCGCCCTTGGACCTTCCATACTTGGCTTTGACTCACACTGATATCGTGCTGCCACTGCTCGACGTCGGATATATAACTAATGTCTCCAACTTGTCCAGGAATGGCATAGCGCAATTTGCTTTTTTCATCGCTGAAATAGCGGGTCTTTAACGCCAAGTGAACTTCACCAAAGTCCCTAGCCAACCCCAGATTAACAAACGACTTATCCGTACTGGGTGCACTTTGTGAGAGTGTATTTTGGTCGTAATCAAAGCCTGGATCATCAATTTTTTGTGCGCTAACACTTCCCTGCCAGCCCAAAATCATTTGATTGACGTTTAATTGGTATAACCCAGCCACATCACCAGAATCGATGGCATTTTGCATATAACTGCTTGCTTGGTATCGGATCTTGGCACTATTTCGATTCTGTTTACGGGTGATAACGTTGATCACTCCGCCCATGGCAGAGCTACCATAAAGCACAGACGCCGCACCGCGTAACACTTCTATACGCTCAATGTTTAGCACACTGATTTGGTCTAAATCTACCGACGAGCCAGTGGGTGAAATTAGCGGTTGGCTGTCAAGCAAGACCAATACGTGATCTCCGTCAAAACCTTGCATTTGCACTGTGTAGCCGTCTTTTTCGTTACGCTTAGTGACCACCCCAGGAATAAAGTTGAGAGCACTGGCTAACGTGCCATGACTCACTTGTTGTAATTGTGCTCCTGTAATCACCTCAATAGAAATTGGGCTTTGTGATTGGGCAAGCTCGGTGCGCGTGCCCGTTACCACCATTGTCTCTAACGGTGTATTTTCAATATGTTTTACATTGGGCTTGTTGTCATTGAATAACTGCGCCTGAGCACTGGTATTGAACAACATTAGGCAAGGTATGAGGGGTTTTAAGTTCACGTGAATATCTACTGCAAATAGTAATCGTTATCATTTGCATTTTAATTTGTCACAATTTCATCCCCTTGGTCAAGGGATTTGTGAATATTTTGATCGCAGACAAGGCGTGTTCGCCCAGAAAATATACCCACAAAGAGTGAGTTGTATCAGCACGTTTAAAGCCACGACAAGCAGTAACGCGACAAACAAGTATTCGCGTGAGCTTCAACCAAACCGTGCCTGCATTTAATGGGAAAAGCCGCTGCTTTATGTCGATAAAAATGGCAGAATAGCGCGCTTTCGTTGCGCCCTTTGCAATCTTGTACCCTTTGCAGTCATAAGTTGAGACGTATCATTTGAAATATTCACAGCGCGCCCAAGCTATTTCGCCCTTCTTTGCCATGGCATTTGGGGCTAAAGCAGCCGAATTAGAAGCACAAGGCCATCATGTTATTAAGCTTAATATCGGTGAGCCCGATTTTGGCGCGCCACCTGATGTGTTACTTGCTATGCAGACCCTGGCCACGACTTCCCCTCTACCCTATACCTCAGCGCTGGGGTTACCCGAGCTACGTGCTGCTATCGCAGGCTTTTATAAAATGGCGCATAACGTCGATATAAGCCCGGATCGTGTGGTCGTGACGGCGGGCGCTTCTGCTGCGTTATTGCTGTTATCGGCGGCGTTTGTAGACGCTGGGGATAATGTGATCATGGGCGATCCTTCTTATCCCTGTAACCGGCAATTCATAAAGAGCTTCGGAGGCAATGTTCAATTAGTGCCGACGACAGCAGGTTCACGCTTTCAGTTGAATATGGACTTGCTTGAAAATCACTGGCACAGCGGTACGCGAGGTTTAATGTTAGCCACACCGTCAAACCCAACAGGCACCGCCGTTGCACCAGATGAATTGCAGGCAATGTGCGCGTTCGCTAAAAGCCGCGGTGCGTGGCGTATTATTGATGAGATTTACCTTAATTTGCATCACGGTGACGCAGGTTTTCAGCCGGTTACCGCGTTATCATTCGATGATGAAGCACTTGTTATCAATAGCTTTTCTAAATATTTCGGCATGACTGGCTGGCGCTTAGGTTGGTGTGTGGTACCTGAGCGCGCTGTACCTGTTATGGAGCGCATGGCGCAAAACTATTACATTTGTCCATCAACCCTCGCCCAAAAAGCCGCCCTCGAATGTTTTACACCGGCTTCTATTGCCGTGTGTGAGTCACGCAGAGCGATGCTTAAGTCTCGAAAAGAATTGATTTTAGCCGGGTTGAAAGAGTGTGGTTTGCACGTGCCTGTCCAGCCAGATGGCGCATTTTACGTCTATATTGATGTTCGCCCCACTGGTCTTTCAGCCATGGACTTTTGTGAGCGTGCACTGCAAGAAGCCCACGTAGCACTCACTCCAGGCAATGATTTTGGCGAACACCAAGGCGATCACTATGTGCGTTTATCTTTCGCTTCAGCAGAAAGTGAGTTAATCGAAGGCATACGCAGGCTTGGGCGCTTTATGCAAAATTTAACATAGTCGTTGTTAAGCCTGTGTGAGTGCTTATTTTGAAGATAATCACTCACCAAGTTCTTTACACAACCTTTACTATTTTCCCTCTAACAATCTTCTGTCTTGCGTATCCAATATATATCATCTTTGGAGGCGCTAGTATGACCCACTCTTTGAAGCGACATATAAAACGATCTGTAAAACTAGCTGTGAAACGCTCAAAGCAAGGTATGAAGTGCCGATTCGCTTTTATTGCGTTAAGTAGCTGTTTGCTTTTAACGTCCTGTGGTTTGTTTCATGGCAGGCATTCAGGCGGCCATAGTCATAGCCGAAGTAACGTGAGTGTGCATGCTAGCGGGCACTCTGGTGCAGTCGCAGCTATTGCTATAGGCGTAGGTGTTGCGATTGGCACCATCATATCCGCCATACCCGACAAACATACCCCTATCGGCTCAGGCCGCTATTATGCTGATGGCATATTTTACCGCGATACGCCACAGGGTTACGAGGTAATTTCTGCTCCGATGGGCGTCTGGGTAAATGACATCCCTGCCCAGCACAGACTGTCACGCTTTCAAAATAGAGATTACATTGAATGCAAAGGGGTTTGGTATCGTTATAGTGAAAATACTCAACAATATCAGGTAATTAGAAATCCTTATAAATAGAATCCAAGCTAAGCAGTGCGTCTCAGTAGCATCGCAATTATTAGCTCCTAAGCGATTAGTTGCCAGCCGTTTTGCCTGTTCACTTGTTAAACAGCAATAGGGATTTGGATACCGCGCCTAATATGATATAAAAATACGCTAGGCGTTTATCGCGTAATCTTTTTCCGGCAGTGAATCCCAATCGATGCATATTTTAAATTTCGAAGCTTTTTTGTTGGCTATCACCCTACTGACCCTCACCCCAGGGATTGATACCGTGTTGGTGATCAAAAACTCGAGTCGTTCTGGAGGGCGTGACGGCATGGTGACTAGCCTTGGCATCTGTCTTGGTTTGTTCGTACATGCGACCTTTTCAGCAGTGGGCATATCAGCGATTTTATTACAATCCGCTGAGCTTTTTATGGTAATAAAATGGATTGGCGCTGCATATTTAATGTGGTTAGGCATTGGAGCATTAAAAGCCGCGCTTAAAGGTGATGCAAGTGTTGCCATTGATGCTAGAGGCGTGAGAATTTCAAGCCTGAATCGCTCGTTAAAAGAAGGCTTTTTATCGAATGTGCTTAACCCTAAAACAGCCGTGTTTTATCTTGCCTTTTTACCGCAATTTATTGACCCTCAGTACTCGCCATTTCTGCAAGCAATGACTATGGCAGCAATACACTTTGTGATTGCCATGGTGTGGCAGTGCGGTCTTGCAGGCGCTGTTAGCTCAGCTAAACGCTTCTTTGCTAGCAGTACAGCTATGCGCTGGATGGAAGGTATTTCTGGTAGCGTATTAGTCTTTCTGGGATCGAAACTTATTTTCGATGATGCTCCGGTAAAATCCAATTAATTCCTCGCCCGTGTCAGTTTTCACTTTCTAAGTAACGGTCCAATAATCATGGGATTTTTGATGTTTCGGTTTGTATTTTCTAGTGCCTTGTTGTCTATATTGCTGCTAAATGTGTCTGTAAAAAGAGTATATGCGCAAGCGCCTTCTGAGATGGAGCAATTGGCCATGCAGTATGCGCGCGTTATTGGTCAAATTGAGCTGATTAATGTGGCATTCACGCAAATGAATGCGCGCTGTGAAACTGACTTCATCACAAGTGCTAAATTCTTGCCTGAAGTTGATTATTTGCTGCGTAAAAACATAGATTACCGCTTTGATGAATTCGTTCGTTGGATGGAAGGCGCAGCAGAAACGCGTTTGCTGGCAACACAAATGGTTGACGAAGTGATAGCGGAACATGGCGGCTGCGACGGTAGTGCACTCACCCATTGGTTTCGTTATTTAACCGAGTTAAATGAACAAGAAAACCTCGCTTTTTTACGTCAAAACAAGCTGTTGTTTGGTCTGCCTAAGGTTGCTCGCAGCGAGCATAAAATACAGTTGGCGTTTAACGCTAAGATAAATGATTACCAGAATTTACCTTATCAAGAGATCCACGATTTAGCGTCCGCGTTGGATCAGGGTAGCTACCGATATTCGCTTCTTAGCTTGTCTCAATCGATTATAAAAGATAGCACCAAAGCACAAACGTTATGGCAATTCGCAGTCGATGAATTTGATAAACCCGGCGCTTACTATGCCCTTGGTAAATCTCTGCAAGAACACGCAAAAGATAAAGCCTTAGGGGCTTTCAAGCAGTCTGCACAAAAAGGTTACCGCTTCGCTGAAACGTGGTTGGGCACCTATTACGCTTGTCATAACAATATGCCCCAGGCTTCATTTTGGCTCGAAAAAGCCAAACAAGACGGCGCGGAACCTGAATATATCGACGATATTTATGCAGAAATCGACGAGCTCGGCACACCCACCAACTGCGTGGATGGTTGGGTATACTAACAACCATGTCAGTAATTTATTCCTGTTGCTGCTTCGCTCCAAGTCGCGAGCACCAGAGCTGCTTTTAATTAATTCCACGATCGCAAAACGCCATCCCTCTCCGTTTTGATTACCTATAAAAACAGCGTGCTTAATCGATTCTATGAGCCCAGATCAGCAACTGACATTTTCTGTAACATTATTCAAGCTTCTGAGAAGGTGGTTCGCTATTCAAACTTGTTTTGTGTCAATTTTATCAGGCCCTAATAGTGGGAAAATCATTAGCCTACATCAACGTGAACATACGTAACATTGAGGACAACCTAATGAGCAACACATTCTATATTCCTGCCGTTAATATCATGGGCGAGAATGCCCTCGAGGATGCTATTCAACAAATTGAGTCCCTTGGGTTCAAAAATGCTTTGATTGTAACCGACCCGGGCATGACACAATTGGGTGTGGTCGCTGAAGTACAAAACTTGCTCCAAGAGAAAGATGTTAATAGCTTTGTGTTTGACGGCGTTCAACCTAACCCGACCGTGAACAATGTAAACGCGGGGCTTGATGTACTGCACACCCATGAATGTGATTGCGTAATCTCTCTCGGCGGAGGCTCAGCCCATGATTGTGCTAAAGGTATCGCGCTGGTGGCGACAAATGGAGGCCACATCAGCGATTATGAAGGTGTTGATGTATCTAAAAAGGCGCAGCTACCGTTAATCAGCATTAATACAACAGCGGGCACTGCGTCAGAAATGACGCGCTTCTGCATCATTACTGATCAAGAAAGACATATAAAAATGGCGATTGTGGATAAAAACGTTACGCCTATATTGTCCGTTAATGATCCAAGACTGATGGCGGGTATGCCTGCATCTTTAACCGCCGCGACCGGTATGGACGCACTGACTCATGCGATTGAAGCTTACGTATCTACTGCCGCCGATCCGATCACAGATGCATGTGCTATCAAAGCCATCGAGCTTATCCGCGATAACTTGCATGAGGCAGTGCATAACGGCACTAACATGGCTGCCCGTGAGCAAATGGCCTATGCACAGTTTCTAGCTGGTATGGCGTTCAATAATGCATCTTTAGGCTATGTTCATGCTATGGCACACCAATTAGGCGGTTTTTACAATTTACCTCATGGTGTGTGCAACGCGGTATTGCTGCCACATGTGCAAAAATACAATGCGCAAGAAGCAGCACCTCGCCTAAAACATATTGCCAAAGCACTAGGAGTAGCGGTAGATAGTTTAACGGATGAAGCGGGTGCAGAGGCGGCCATTAGTGCCATAGTGTCATTGTCACGCAGTGTGAATATTCCGGCCGGTCTTGCCGAGCTTGGCGCGAAAGAAGCTGATTTCGACATTCTCGCCACCAATGCAATGAACGATGCCTGCGGCTTAACAAATCCAATTCAACCAACCCATGAACATGTGGTCGCTATTTTCAAAGTCGCCATGTGATTTACGCTTGTTAATGCATCTCAGGTTTTAAGAGCGTTGCGATGAATAAATATGTGCGCGTGAAATAAGTGAAGTGTAAAGGCCTGAAAGTGAACTTTCAGGCCTTTTATTTTGGGAGATTTTACCATTCCACGTTATTAAGTGATCACTCAGCGAGAGTTTAAAAGGGCTTAAACAAGGCGCATGACTGAATGAATAGTCGCTCTCTTTCGAAGTTATGCAACGCAGTGTAAGCCCTTTTAAAACTCGCCTGAAAGGAATGCCCCAGCGGCTTTTGCTCTGCGTTATCACTATTTGGAAGAGAAAAACCATTACTACATAGCGACGCCTTAATAAAAAAGTGCTGGACGCATTCTGAGGGGGCACTTAATAATGCGGATTGGTATTAAACTGGCAATGAGGTTTTCTTCACGGGGGATTTAAGCACAAACGAGGAGTGAACGCCGCTGACGCCTTCAATGCGAGTGAGTTTATCGAGCAAAAATTGCTGAAAATCATCCATGTCTTTTACAATGACTTTAAGCACGTAATCGGCGGCTTGTCCGGTGATCAAGTGGCACTCCAACACTTCGCTAAACCCCATAACACTCTCCTCAAACTTAGCGAAACGCTCTGGGGTGTGTTTGTCCATAATAATTTGAATAAAAGACAACAGGTTTAAACCAAGCTTACGCGCATTTACCAGCGCCACATAACCATCTATTAAGCCGCTTTCTTCTAATTGCCGTACCCGGCGCAAACAAGGCGATGGGGACAAGTTAATCGCATCGGCTAGTTCTTGGTTCGAGATCCTGCCCTTATGCTGAATTATTTCAAGAATATGGCGATCGTATTTATCAAGTTCCACGTTAACTTTCCTTCAAAGCAAAAATAATCAATAAAGTTAAATATTGAGCAATATTATTGCGCAATAAAACAAAATAA
The DNA here is from genome assembly GCF_056173245.1 of Paraglaciecola sp. QJM3NY_14. Lineage (NCBI taxonomy): Bacteria > Pseudomonadati > Pseudomonadota > Gammaproteobacteria > Alteromonadales > Alteromonadaceae > Paraglaciecola > Paraglaciecola sp. QJM3NY_14. The sequence continues at coordinate 1,686,221 of NZ_CM149664.1, read as the reverse complement.
ACCAGTTTTAGCAATTATCTGCTCGCGGGTCTGCGTTACGCTTGTACACCTTGTTTATCTTAAAAGCCGGAGCGCAAAAATGATCAGCCAACCACATACCAAATATCAACGCTTTGAAGGGGTTAGCTTACCTGATCGCCAATGGCCGAATAAACACATTACTCATGCTCCTATCTGGATGAGCACCGACTTGCGCGACGGCAACCAAGCGCTGATCGACCCCATGTCGATTGACACGAAATTGCGCTTTTTTAAAGAATTAGTCGCTATTGGCTTTAAACAAATTGAAGTGGGCTTTCCGTCAGCGTCAGACATTGATTTTAATTTTGTGCGCTTGCTGATCGAAAAGAATCACATTCCAGATGACGTCACTATTGAAGTGCTAGTTCAAGCACGCTTTGACCTCATCGAGCGCACAGTAGAAAGCTTACGCGGTGCGAAGCAAGCTATATTACATATGTACAATCCTGTCGCCCCTGCCTTTCGCGATATTGTGTATAAAACCGATAAAGCCGGTGTAAAGCATATTGCCACTCAAGGCACAGCGTGGGTGAAGGAATTGACTGCCCAAGCAACAGAGGTAAATTGGACGTATCAATACTCGCCCGAGGTGTTTTCTAGCACCGAAATTGAGTTTGCCAAAGACGTATGTGATGCAGTAGTAGAGGTGTGGCAACCAAGTGCCGACAACAAAATCATCATTAATTTGCCAGCCACCGTTGAGATGAACACCCCGAATACCTACGCAGATCAAATAGAATGGATGCATCGTCATCTTAACCGCCGAGAGCATATTGTATTGAGTGTGCACCCGCATAATGATCGCGGCACAGCTGTGGCAGCAGCAGAGCTAGCCGTGATGGCAGGTGCCGACCGAGTTGAAGGCTGCTTGTTTGGCAATGGTGAGCGTACGGGCAACGTGGATTTAGTCACCCTTGCAATCAACCTATACACCCAAGGTGTTAACCCGGAGTTGGATTTTTCGAATATCGATAGAGTGCGCAACTTAGTGGAAGAATGTAACCAGTTGCCTGTGCACCCTCGCCACCCTTATGCCGGGGAGTTAGTCTTTACCGCCTTTTCAGGCTCGCACCAGGACGCGATTAAAAAAGGCTTGGCGGTACAAAAAGAAGATACCCTATGGCAAGTGCCTTATTTACCAATTGATCCCGCTGATTTAGGCCGCAGCTACGATGCTGTTGTGAGAGTAAACAGCCAGTCAGGAAAAGGGGGCGTGAGCTTCTTACTTGAACGCGAAAGTGGTTTGCAGTTACCGCGTAAATTACAGATTGAATTCAGTAAAATCGTACAGCAACACAATGACACCAGCGGTAAGGAAATGAGCGCTTCGGGTATTGTGTCGCTTTTTGAATCAACATATTTGATTCAACCCGATTGGATTGAGTTTAAACAGTGCCAAATTAAAACCGTTGAACAAAACCAACAGCAAATCGACATTCAGCTGATTATTAACAACGCTGAGGTGAATATTAGCGGTGTGGGTAATGGACCAATCGATGCGGCGTCCCGCGCGATGAGTCAATTGATAAAAACGCCACTTGAGATTGTTGATTACCATGAGCACGCAATTGGCGAGGGCTCTGGGGTCACCGCTGTATGTTACTTAGAATTAAGAACGGGTGACACCACAACTCGTTTCGGCGTCGCCAAAGACAGCAATATTATGACCGCGGCTGTCAAAGCGATGCTAAGCGGTATTAATAGAAGCGAGCAACAAGAAAGCATCCAAACCGCGGTTGCCAAGGCTTACACATTTGACCTAAAGCAAACCGCTTGCTCAGCTTAGTGTGTCGTTAATTTAGTAACGAGCACAGCCACTAGAGCAACGCTATGTGCCGCTCCTATAGTGTTATAAAGCGCGGCCCAGTAATTTTTCATGATTACTGGGCATGTTAATTTAGACGCACAGAGACTGCTGACCTATTCGCTGGACAAGCTATCTACTCTGCTGAGATTCTAACCAGTGTTTTGTCTTTCTGTCTTTCGATACTCCCTAGTCACATCTCTTTTGCTCACACTCAACAATAACTGATGACGATTTCAATACCGATTATGGTCTTTGATGAGACTTTGCCCAAAGTATGCGCATTGGCTCGACTCATGCTACACGCTATTGAATGCGCTAGTATTTTTCAGCAATCGTTGTTTGAGCGTAGCATTTAAACTAAGTAAAATAGCTAACATAATAAGGTGTAGTAATGAGCGAAGACGCGACGAACTTTGATCGTAGAAGCATGCTAAAAACCTTAACTGCTGGGGCTGTTTGCACCCTTGCTGCATCAGGAATGGCCAACAGCGCGCCGCAAATCAGCGAGGCTGAATTTCCCGCCGTCCCTAAAGGGCTTTCCCCTGAATCCCTCGCTGAGGATGAATCTTTTTGGGCCAAGGTTGCACTGTTTTACGACACAGCCCAAGGCATTGTTAATTTGGAGCATGGTTATTGGGGCAAGATGTCTCGCCCAGTACAAGAAGCCTACGTAGACAATACCCGTATGGTTAACACTGACCTGTCTTACTATGCACGTAAACACTATAAAGACGACGAAAGAGTCAGCACCCTTAACGTTGCTAAAGCTCTTGGGGCACGGGAAGACGAAGTCGTGCTGACCCGCAATGCCACTGAATCTATTCATAACCTTATTCGCCAGTACAATCGATTAGAGCCAGATGATGCCATTTTGTATACGGACATCGATTATCCCAGCTTTAAAGACACCATGCGCTGGCTTGCGGCGTCTGGAAACCTCGAGGCGGTTGAGTTAACACTACCTCCTCAGGCAAATCAGCAGCAAATACTCGATAAGTACATTGAAGCCTTTGATAAACACCCTAATTTAAAATTAATGTTGCTCACTCATGTGAGTAATCAACATGGCTTGATTTTACCCGTCGCTAAGATTTCGGCCATCGCGAAGCTACGGGGTATAGATGTGATATGTGACTGCGCTCAATCATGGGGATTACTCGACTTCAATATCACAGAATTGAACGTAGATTGGGCAGGGTTTAATTTGCATAAATGGATTGGCAGCCCAGTGGGTGTGGGTGCGCTGTATATGAAAAAAGGCTCATTGAAAAAAGTATCCCCCTACCCTGGTGAATCTGACCCAAAAAACACCAGTGTGAATTCGCGCGTACACACAGCTACAGTCAACTTCGCTTCAATTTTAACCCTGCCTGCGGCTATCAATTTTCACAACATGCTTGGCGGCGCTAACAAAGAAGCGCGTCTGCGTTACTTACATGCCTTGTGGGCAACCGAAGCCCGTAAAATGCCGCATATCGAAGTACTGGGCGGCGCTGACGGTGAGTCCTGTACAGGCATGGGTGCATTTCGCCTCGCGGGTAAAACAACGCTGGAAGAGGCGAAAAACCTACAGCAAAGGTTAGAAAACGAATTTGGCGTTTTTACAGTCGTTCGCGTCGGGTTATCCAGTGGTTGCTGTATACGGGTTACGCCACAGGTATTTACCTCAGCGAATGATATTAGCCAACTGCTTATCGCTTTGAAAAACCTCGGTTGAACGTTGAATAACCCAAAATTAATCTAAAATTACCCCGAAAAAACAATAAGCAAAAGGAACACCATGAACAAGCTTTTACTTACCTGCGCTTTATCCATCAGCCTTGCGATGTCTGCAAACGCCTTTGCCAGCGATTCACCTGAAGCACGCATTAAAGCTGCTGGTTTCGAATTACCTGCCCCGGTAAAACCCATCGCTAATTATGTTACCTGGCGACGTTCAGGGAATACCTTGTATCTGTCAGGTCACGGTGCCTGCGAAGGTAACAGTATATTGGGAAAACTCGGCGATACGCTTAATGTTGAGCAAGGTTATGAGGCCGCTCAGCGCGTGGGTTTGTGTGCGCTGGCCACCATAAAATTGGCAGTAGGCGATTTAACGAAGGTTAAACAGGTGCTACAAATTAACGGCATGGTAGCAGCGGTTCCGGCGTTTACAGACCACTCGAAGGTCATCAATGGCTTTTCTGATCTGTTTGTCACGGCGTTTGGTGACGACGGCAAAGCCGCGCGGGCAGCGGTAGGTATGAGCGGCTTACCTGGCAATATGTCAGTAGAAGTCAGTGCGGTTATAGCATTAAAAGAATAATCTTCATTTTACACTGACTGCCTTACTGATTTAATGCTGTCTGCCTTGTTAATTTAATGATTGCTCATTAGTAATGACTATCGCGCAAGGCAGTTGCTCCGTCCCCTTTTTGATTTATTGCATCATCGCCTCACTGCCTCACTGCCTCACTTTTAAAGCTAGAACGTTAAGGTTTCAAACGGGCAAAAAATGCGTTTAATTTAATACTGTGCATCGAAATATTAACCGACATGCTTACCCCGAACGATTCATTAAAATTTCAGCGCTCATTGAAAAACGCCACATGGCTCTGCTGCCTGAATCTAGCCCTGTCACTTACTTTTTGAAAAGTTGAATAAAGAGCAGATTACCAGCCTGATTGTTGCGCTATGCCTTTGAGCCTATGGCGTTCATGGTTTATATTCTGTCGAATATTTATATCTCCAGCAGAAGCAGAGGTGGCATTCATCTTTACCAAGAATCTGTTTGGATAATGTTCGCCGTGCGTATTTGCGGGGCCGGTGCTTTTATTATCACTGCACTTGATCACTGCACTTGCTCACTGCACTTGATCACTACAATAAGAAGAGACAACGAACGCAGCTATTTCAAATATGGGCAATTGCTTTATTCTGCGTGGCAGCTATGCGAAAAATTGTCATTGTGCGCTAAGTGACTTTATTATGAGAGTAACGGTATGCCAAGAGACGCTAAGAGGCGCTAGCATTTGATAAAGTAGCCAGAACGGAGGTCAGTGAACGACTGTTGTTAATCCTGTGTAATGAATATTGCATACCTGTGCCTAAACCCTCCAGGCTATAAACTAACAGAACAACATAAACTTAAAAAAAGAGCTAAATATGACTCATGATCTAGCGGCGAACAAACAAAACGCCATTGATTTTTACCGCACGGCCTATTTAGGTGAGCCGGCCAAGGCCGTTGCACTTTACGTAGGCGACACGTACATACAACACAATCCAGCGGTGAAAGACGGTAAACAAGGTTTTATCGATTACTTCACTGAAATGGCTGAGGATTACCCTGTAAAAAGTATCGAATTTGTACGCGCTATTGCACAAGGGGATTTGGTCGCCCTGCACACTCACCAAACCTGGCCGGACAATATGCACTACATCACCATGGATTTTTTCCGTTTTGATGATGCAGGAAAAATCGTTGAGCACTGGGATTCAATACAAGAAATACCCAGTGATTCGAAAAACGGGAATACGATGTACTAACTACGTGTAATGGGCACCATTGACAGTTCAATGTCTATTTGGAGCCCCTTGTGTCATATAAAGCATAAAAAGCGCAATAAATGCCAATCTTATTGTCGATAAACACCAACTTACTAGCGCAGTTATTAGCGCAGTGCCAGTATCACCTAAAACCTTATCACCCACTGAAAAACGTGAACGATGGTTAGCGGTGTGGATGCCGATAGAAGTAACGCCCTAATTCGCATTATTAAATGAGCGTGGCCAACGATTCTCACGTATTTAATGTCAACGCAAGGCACTTACCCAGCCTCTTTTATCTCACAATACTGTTAACAAGTGGATATCGTCCACTAGCAATAGCCGCTCTGTGCTCAAGATAAATACCCTAGTGTAAATACATTGTTTTAATCGCATTCACTTGCTGACATAAGGCCAGCCATGGCTTAGCAGGCTTATTGAGTAATAGCTTACGCGCCTAATAAATAAAAATTAATGCATTGATTGAGATCACTTAATGTAGCGAGTATGATATAAAATTGTAAACAATTTACAATAAACATTATTAATATAAATGTGATTTTCTTAGCCGGAAATGAATCGTTACGTTACGCGTTGATGGTCTACGTCATTTGCCGAGCCTGTGTTTATTGATCATTAGGGACTCTTATTACTATGAACATACGTAAACCACTCTCCTTAGTCGCCCTTGGCGTCGTTATCGTTTTACAAAGCGCTTGTAGTCATAACAACGATGTAAATTCCTCCAAAAGCAACCCTGTAGCATTTAAAGATGTGTCTGAGTCAGTTGGCTTAATCACAGATGCAAACTGGAAATACGGCGGTCCAGCTGTGGTTGATTTGAACAATGACGGGCACTACGACTTTTTATTGACCAACCATGACACCACCCCAGTACAATTGTTTATGGGTGATAAAAACCATCATTTTAGCGAGGTGAAGGGGGTTTATGGCAAGGTGGATTTACATGGCGTGTCCGCCGGTGATTACGATGCTGACGGCGACAATGATATTTTATTGTCGCTTGGCGGCGGGAACGGTTTAACCCCGCAACCTCAGCGGTTATTGCGCAACGACAATGGCAAATTTACCGATGTAACCCAAGAAGCAGGCATATCTGAACTAGGCGCACGGGGCAGAAGCGTGCGCTTGGTAGACTTAGACAACGATGGCGACCTTGATTTTATGCAGGTTAACGCCACCAAAATGGTTGATGAGACCTCACCGCGAAACATCATTTTTGAAAATATAGGTAACGCTAAATTTCGGTATGTGAACAGTCCAGGTTTCGAAGATGTAGAAGCAGAGCGAGTGTTACTCACGGATTACAATAACGATAATGTAATGGACATCATTACATTCACCAGTTACGACAAATCCACTATTTGGCAAGGCAATGGCGATTTTACCTTTACCAATACCACCAGCAAGGTGTTTCCAGCGGGACATGAAGGTTACCCAGGTACCGTCACTGTCGCTCAGGCTGATATTGATAATGACGGCGACCTTGATTACTACTTTGCTAGGGGTAAGCTCTACTACACCATCGCCAATAACAGCATCAGTTTTGATAAAGCGCATCAGACGCTTGACCTTCGAGATGTCGGCAGTAAAAGTCACGATGGCTTAACCTTATACGCTGATGCTGACTTAGTGCTCAATGACTTTTATCACTTCCCTAGAGCCAAACTGCTGGATTTTATGCCGGTATATATCGGTGCTAACAAACAGCAAATTACCACACCAACAGCAGATCAGACCGTGACACAGGCGCAAGCAATGGGCTTTCCTGATGAAGTCACTGAAACCGGTTGGTACATAGGTTACTTAGGTGACAACACGTGGCGGGTAGAATGGATGCTCACCGATGATTTAGCCTGGGATGTGCGCGCGTCGTTCGCCGGCGTTACAGACTATAAAGCCAGCTGGACACCGCAAGAATTAGGGGTGCCTGACGTATTACTACGCAACGACAACGGCGTATTTACCGATATTTCAAACGACTTACCTGAGCAAGCTAAGAGTAATAACTGGGGAGTGACCACAGGTGATTTTGACAATGACGGAGACGCAGACTTCTTCGTTTATCGCTTTGGTGAATTAAAACGCCGCATTGCCGATGTGATTCTCATCAATAACGGCCACGGGCAGTTCAAAGCCATTGATAAGCAAGATGCCACCAGCGAGATAGGGCTCAAATCGCACGGAGATTCAGGTGTGGCATTTGATTTCGACCTTGACGGAAAAATCGATATTTTAAGCGGCGATGACGACAACGGAAAATGGCATTTGTACAAAAACGTCACTCAAAATAATAACCATAACCACCTACTGGTAAATGTAGGCTATTCCGAAAATGGCGTCGACGCCTATGGCGCTAAAGTGTGGGTAACGACTAAAGGCAATAAGCAGTACAAGCTTATTGGCTCGAGCAACGCGAATCATTCTCAAAGTTTGTTGAACATTGCGCATTTCGGTTTAAGCAAGGATGACGTAATAAGCGACATCACAGTACGCTGGCGAGACGGCACCACGCAAACCTTAAAAAACCAGAAAGTTAATCAGGTACTTACCCTAGGTAAGTCTCTTTAGCGGTATTGCATTTCGCTTGAGAATAGGCGGTAAAGTCAAGCATGGGCTTTGCCGTTAATTCATTCCCTTTTGCCTATCACCTCAAATACGGGTGCGTGCACGATTACAGGTATCAACATGAACAACGAGCAATTCAAAAAGTATCTTTCACTCAGCATCTTTGTTGTGCTGCTGCAATTTGGCTTAACCGCCTGCGGTGAGCCCAGCGAAAGCTTCTCCAATATCAGTGTCACTCCATCCTCCCCTGTTAACTTCGATTATGACGTAAATGGTAGTAAGACCAAGAAGTTAACCTTCGAAATTGACAACCCTGGGCAGTCGGCCAACATCTCTTTACTAGCGAATAATCAGGTGTTAATTGACAATCTCAATGTGCCGCAATTCGGCATACAAACCATCAATGTAGTGGTGCAATTTCAAGCGCTGGGCAAGACGAATTTACAATTCAGAACGATCAACTCGCCCGTTACGATAAAAATGCTCACAATAGAGGACGTCACGAATTTACCACTCCCCCACTTCAAGGATATTTCCGTTCAAGCAGGGTTAGATAAAGTAAGCTCGATTAAATACGGCGGGCCTTCTGTAGCTGATATAGACCAAGACGGCGATTACGATTTTATCGTTAATAACCACAACGCTGAAACCAGTAAAATTTACTGGAATAATGGTGATGGCACCGTTACAAAACACAAAAACGACCTATCCCGCTGGTTTATGCAAGACCTCCACGGCACCGCATTGGGTGACTATGATAACGACGGCGACCTTGATTTGCTGCTCAGCCGAGGTGGTGGCAATGGAACGAATCCATCGGTGTCTTACTTCTATCGTAACAACGACAGTAACTTTGTGCGTTATACGGGCGATGTCGGCATTGATCGTGGCGCGCGTGGTCGCGGTGCCAGATTTATCGATATGGATTTAGACGGCGATTTAGACCTTATGTTGGTTAACGAAACGGGGTTGGCTAATCAAACGCCTCAACACTTTTTTTATGAAAACGACGGCGAAGATGGCTTCACCTACAAGTCGGTTGCGGGTATCAAAGATGTGAGATCGTCGCGCACATTAGTCACCGACCTTAACGGCGATAATATCGATGACATCGTTATGTACGGGCCCCTCTCAGTGTGGCAAGGTAACGGCGACTTTACTTACACAGACATCAGCGACAGCATTCCAAATATTGTCCGTGAACTAAGCGGTGTGATGGCCATCACTGACATAGACATCGATAACGACGGTGACCTAGACTTATACTTGGCTCGCGGTAAGGAATTTGAGCATGGTAAGGGCGAATCTCCGTCGGTTGACTTTGACCCTATAGCTAGAACATTCTCTTTGAAAACCCGTGGTTATAAAGGAATCGATGAGTTTAGTTTCACCGCAAGCGGGCCGCTAAAATGGCACAACTATCACTTCTTAGGCCAAAATGGCTTTAGAGGTAAAGACTACCCAATCTATTTAGGAAAAAGCAAAGCCCCAATGAATGTGCCCTCTGGCGGCACGTTTGCATTTGATAAAACCATGGCCCAAGGCTGGCCAGACGATATATCCACCAATGGCGTGTATTTTGGACATATGGGCGACAACAAATGGCGCGCTGCCCTCGTCCGTAACGGCGATATATTCTGGTCTTATTTCTTCACCTTATCCGGCGTCGAAAAGGCCAAACCTCACTTCGAGCCCGAAAACCGTAATATTCAGGACGTGCTACTTGAAAACAAAGACGGGCAATTTGTCGACGTGTCCGACCAATGGAATATTCCCAAAGGTGGAAACGCCTTAGGTGTGACTACAGGCGACTTTAATAACGATGGCCATCAAGACTTGTTCGTTTATCGCTGGGGATTAGTGGAAGAGCGCATTTCAGATTTAATGCTGCTCAATACGGGTGGAGGCGCGTTTGAAACCGTCACCATGCATGGCGCCAGTGACTTGGGCGGCCCAGGGTTTGGCGATATGGGCCAAGCCTTTGATTTCGATTTAGATGGCAATTTAGACATACTCAGCGGCAGTGAATACGGTCAGTGGTATTTGTACAACAATCAACCCGTAAGCAAAAACCACTATGCGTTGGTCAGAGTCGGATATTCCCCAAACAAGCATATTGACGCCCTTGGGGCACACGTCACCGTACAGACGCCATCGACGACCTACAGCAAACGCATAGGCTCAGCAGGTGAAGTGTTTTCACAAAGTTTGCTTAACATCGCGCATTTCGGTTTGGGCAATGAGCAGATTATAAAACGCATTGAAGTGCGCTGGCGTAACGGCGAAACGGCAACATTCACCAACAAGCAAGCGGATAGTATTTTCGATACTAACAAACTTGATGTTACTGCTCTGGCAATCAATACAGTGGATTTAGCACCACGCCAAGGGGACAAAATTCAACTAACCTCCGCCCTATCCCCTGTCAATGCGCGCCAAGACGTACAATGGCAGTCAAGTCATCCCGCCGTTGCTAATATCAGTTCAACAGGATTGCTAAGCGTAACGGGTAAAGCGGGCGAAACGACAACTATCACCGCCACCAGCCCAAATAAAAATGAGGTCTTTGACACGGCTAAGGTGACGATCTCTGATTGGTACAACAAACCGATCAAATCCCTCAAATTAATCACTACGAAAAAGAACGTAGTGGTTGGCAATAGCATAAAACTGATCGCCAAGCTGAGCCCTGTACACCCAGACAACGGCCAAATCACTTGGGTCAGTTCAGCGCCGAAAATAGCCTCCGTCGACAACCAAGGTAATTTACACGCATTAGCGCCAGGTAACGTCACTGTGACGGCAAAGGCCAATGCAAACTCAGGCATTCAAGATTCCCTACAGTTTATTATTGAACCCAATATTAAGCCGTTTGTGAAAATTGATAATTTAGCGCAATTAACCAGCCAGTCCATACATGCCGGCGACACCTTTGAGGTTAACGTTAATTACCACGCAGGAACGGGGCAAACCGTGATAGCGGCTGATGAAGGCGGACTTAGGGTGTGGCTGCGACACTTTAATAAACAATGGTTCCCCATTGAAGACAGAATAGAAACGGATAAATCCACACTGTACACAGGATCAGGCAGCTCAACCGCTACCCTATCAACTACAGGCTTAGTGCCCACTGATAAGCTACCTGAAGGTCAGTTTTATTCAATCGTGGTGAGCTTTACCAACAGCAACGGCAAAACATTTGAAGATAGTATCGAAGAGTTTATTCTAGTCGAGTGATACAGTCTAAGCCAGCAGCAGGGCTGTACTCGAAAGCCCTGCTAGAGTGGTTACCAAGCACTATGATACCCAAATGGTGACCCAGTACTTCCCTTGGATAGCTTATTGATGAGTACATTTAAGCTAAATCAGATTTGCTTCTTCTTGTCGAAGCGTTAGAACGTCGAAACCCGTTTGCGTCACCAAGATCGTGTGCTCCCACTGAGCAGAAAGTTTTTTATCAGCAGTAATCACTGTCCAACCATCTTTTTTAGTCTTTGTTTTTGCCTTACCCTGATTAATCATCGGCTCTATGGTAAATGTCATCCCGGCTTGCAAAGTTAGCCCTGTTCCTGCCTGACCGAAGTGAAGAACTTGTGGGTCTTCATGCATTTCTCGGCCTATGCCATGACCACAAAACTCTTTGACAACAGAGTAACCATTGCTTTGTGCTACGGTTTGTATCGCAGCACCAATATCACCTAATGTTGCACCCGGCTTCACTTTTTTAATACCTGCCCACATGGCTTCGTAAGTGGTTTTGACAAGACGCTTGGCGAGTGGACTTGCGTCGCTCATGACATACATTTTGCTGGAGTCTGCAATAAAACCATTTTTCTCGAGAGTGATGTCTAAATTAACAATATCTCGCGACTTTAGCTTGTAGCTATCGCGCGGAACCCCATGACAAATGACTTCGTTTACGGATGAATTTAATGCAAATTGATAACCGTATTGACCAACACTTGCAGGCCTTGCATTTAATGTATTACGAATGAAATTATCGACGTGATTATTGATCTCTAGCGTAGAGATCCCTTCTTGTACAAAGCCATCTAACATATGGAATACTTCAGCCAAGAGTTTTCCTGACGCTCGCATCAACTCAGTTTCTTTTGCCGTTTTAATGTTGACTTGCATACTATTTGACAACTTTTAAGGCAGTGTCAGCGTTGGCATTTTCCAGTTCTTTAACAATAAGTTCTGAGAACGTTAACGTGGGATTTAACTCCGCTAGTCGCCCCATTTTTATCCAAAATTCAGCTTGCGCATTGATAGAACGAGACATGACTTGACAGCTTTTTCGCACTTCATCGTGAACTTCGTCAGATATTTTTATAATTCCCATGACATACCATTTGCATATAAAACATATATGGATCGTATACTTTAAAATTTTGTTTTGCAAAATAATATAGCTGTTCGTTAATTGCAAAAGGAATGATTTGCACTGTGTTTGTCAGCAGAGCGTACCCTTTACAAATGACAGAAAGTAGATACAAAGTGAATTTAAGGACACTATAACAACTAGGTTTCACCGAGACTATTGGGGGATTGTCGCTGTAACTGACGTAAAACCTGAACGACCTTGTACATGACTATTAAGTGGCGTCGGGCATTCAGTCATCTTTTTACTTTTAATTTACTATGCTTTCACCAAAGCGTTACCGCATTAGGCGCTCAGTCTTCGACTATGAGGTGCTATCACAGCCTGATATCAACTCTGGTCAATTTAAAAATTAGAATTGAGTCAGGCATAGGCCACACATTTAACAAACATACTTATTTAAACGCGCTTACTTAAACGCATCGATTTAACGCATTTATTTGATTACGAGTACTGGGCAGTTCGCTTTTTTAACGATCGCGCCGGCAACATTATCATGCAAAAAATGAGACATGCCGGTTCTTCCGTGGCTGGCGATAACCACCATGCCAATATCACCGCTGTTGGTTTCAGCCAAGATTTCATCGACCGCATCTCCGTGTCGGATAATCGTCTCAATCTTTAAACTCGTATCTAACTGACTTAATAAATCATGCATTTTGGTTGCGGCAGCATCTTCCATATTCTTAGCTAATTCAGAGGGAGTGATCGTAAGGATCATGTAATTCTCATTTCCTGAAGGCTGCTCAATGACATGCAAAATACGGATACCCACTCGATATAAATTTGCCATTTCAACGACGTACTGCAAAGCATGTGACGAAGTATCGGAAAAATCCGTAGGCCATAAAATAGCGCGTGATCGCATATTACTCTCCTAGACAATGTAAAGGGTGTTGGTGGAATAACGCTACGAGCCTCATCCGAACAGACTCGCCTCTGTCGCAAAGACTTAAGTATAGTCAGCGCCCAATGACAATTTAGTGACCAGAATCAATTCAACCACACTCTAAATACCCCTTTCGTTGAATCGGTTGGTATACATTCAAATAGAATTAACACTAGCTTACTTTGCAGACGTTGAATTTAACGTATGCAACGTCAAGCTGATTGGATAATGATCAGAAGAGTGAATATTCGTATGCACGTGAGCGTTAACAACCTCTAATCCGCGAAAATAGATATGGTCAAGGTGCTGAAACAAATGATTGAACCTTGGCTTACGATCCATCCTCACTTCGTCTAACGAAAACGATTTTGCTAACTGATTAAAGTAACGTAATCTTTTGCCATTCCACGTGTTGAAGTCACCCGCTAACAATATGGGTCCATCATGATTTTCCAGCATGTGGAATACTTGGTGCAAGTGCATAGTGAACTTATCAAAAGAGACAAAATTAATAAGGTGGGAGTTTACTACGAGTAGCGACTGCCCTAATGTGGGCAATGGATAGACCGTTGCTAACAACATTTTTTTTGTCTGAGAAACAGGTTCGCTAGGCTTCGATACCGAAAAGTAATGTTGCTGAGCCGCAACAGTCGACCCCGTCTTAACGCCCGTTTCAACATTCGTTTTCACGTTTTTGAAACTACGCGCCATCATCCATTGATGCTGTAGCGACTTTTTGAAGTCGACATCATAAGGTGAATTTAATACCGCTTCTTGTAAGAGGATTAAATCTTTGTCACTAGAAAGAGATTTGAAATCTTCTAACCAGCCCTTTTTTTTGCATTTGAACACATTCCACAGCAAAAGCTCAATGTTCGGCCCCATAACTGGGTTGGGTGCATGCCCCATTATTTTCACAGACTCCAATGGGCTATAACGACTCTTAAGCATGACTTTATCGGCCTCTAGCAAACAAGATTATAGAAAGGTCTGGTGCCCAATAACTCTATCAAAGATAGGGTGAAAATAACCGGAACAAATTGTTACGAGTCTTCTTATAAAAGGGTAGATTGCTAATTTCCTGCTGCGTAACCGGTAGCGAGTTTTGTTTTTTAGAAAGAAAAAACGCTCTCAATTTGGCGTTAAGTTGCCTATCAAAACACTCTAAATTAATTTCAAAATTAAATTCTAAACTTCTGGCATCCCAGTTAGTCGAGCCGACAAATGACCAGATGTCATCGATAACAACAATTTTACTGTGGTCAAATGGCCTATTATTTTTATACATTTTTATACCGTGCTTAATTATGCGCGAGAAATTTGCTTCCATCACCCAATCCACAAAAGGAATGTTGCTGTGTCTAGGCACGATTATCTCCACTGATACACCACGTAGGGCCGCAGCGTGTAAAGACGTCATTAGGGTTTGGTCTGGTATAAAATAAGGGGTCATAATTTTCACACTTGTTTGAGCGCAAACGAGTGCGTTAATCAAAGTCCAACGTATTTTATTGTGGTCTTCATCGGGACCATCTTGAATGGCCCGAGCAATAACCGATTTATTACTTGTTTTGGTCATCGTGGTTTGTACGAACGAAGGAAATTCAATTAATTCTCCGGTCGCAAAAAACCAATCTTCTACAAATACCTGACTAATTTGATCTATCACCGGACCGGTTACTTTAAAGTGGATATCATCAATCGGGTGTTCAGCCGATTTAACCTCATTATTTTTACTTATATTCATTCCACCGACATAGGCTACTTCACCATCCACACAAAGTATTTTTCGATGATTCCGTAAGTTAATAAAGCGAATAGTCGTAAGCGAAATGGCAGGTAAAAAACGAGCCGTTTTCACCCCGAGCTTCTTTAAGGCTCGGTCTGATTTATGCCAGCTGTATCCAATGCCTACACCGTCCAATAATACGTTTACGATGACCCCTCTTTGATGCGCATCGGACAGGGCATCTACAAATTGTCGTCCAAGTGAGTCGCAGTCAAATATGTAACTCGATAAAACGATATAGCGATGAGCCGCATGAATAGATTGGAGCATTTCTGGGTAAGCCATATCACCGTTAACCAATGGCTCAACACTATTATCTGAAACGTAGTTAACAGGATGAATGGTATGCCCCGCAATGACTGCCGGATGCCAGTGCGCCGGAATATGAGATATTTTATTGGGTTGTTCTGGGGCGCGAAAATCCTGCTTAAGTGTTTGAGGGTGTTTTTTCTGCGCTGAGCGCTTAATACGATTTATCCCAAACAGCCAATAAAATAGACTGCCTATAACGGGCGAAAAAATCACTAATCCAATCCACGCTAACGATGTACGTTCATTTTCTTTGAACATAAGTACATGTAACGATGACATAATGGACAAGCCAATATGCAAAACAACTATGATGGTTACCCAATGGATGTAAACCCATTGGGTCCATTGTTCAACTATTTGCATAAAACCCTACTCAAATAATGCTTATGTAAATCAATTTCGGAAATCTAAGTGCTGACAGAATATTACACCATAGCGACAACCTATTTAACGGATACATTTGGCCCAAATTTTATATTTTTGACCATTTTGCCAACGTCGGCGGTTTCTATTGGTTACTTCATATTGATGAGCTACATCATTACAAACATGGATAAACGATACTTTATCCGCAGAAAAAACAAAGATAAAAATGCTGTTATCATCCCTAACCGAACGCCGAGCAAAAGCAGCTTAATATTCATCATTGAAATGGTAAAAGTTCTCTTTGGGATAGCTTTACTAGTGTGTGGGATTATTATGTTAGTTTTGCCCGGTCAAGGCTTAATAACCATGTTGATAGGGTTAAGCCTGATACCCTTCCCAGGTAAAAACAAACTCGAACAGAATCTACTATCAAGACAGTCGGTGAGATCTTCCTTGAATTGGATCCGAGCTAAGGCGAATAAAGAACCCTTTATTTTCGATTGAATGCCCGTCCAATGTTCGAATAGAACAAAAGCATAAAATGGTTGTGGTTAACGTTTTTGACTCAGGTAAGGGAGACCACAGTGCAGCAAAAATACTCAGCAAAGGCTAACATTGCTTAGCTGGTTGACTTTATGGCTACAGGGCATTTGATTAGTGTCATGAACCACATATGGCTCTTGAGAGTGTTTTGAAATGAATAAGGGGTCCCCACTGAGCCTTTGACTGCGGCGAAGCAAGTGTGAATATTTTGAAGAGGAGTAGCTTGCTTAATACAGACTTAGCACGCTATTTGTTTAGAGTGCCAAAGGGTCTAAAACTGGCTTTAAAGCTCCAAATAAAAAAGGGCAAGGTGAGCATCACACCTGCAACGACCATCATGACACCAGCATAAGGGCCGTCAATGGTTTCAGGTAAAACGCCTTGCTGATGAAACTGCTGCCGCAACCCCGTCAACATAACAAGCACGCCTAATACGTCCATTGCAATTAACACAACTAATAAGTTCGAGTGATAACGCACCTTCACTGTTTGTTTTTTCAGATTAGGCTTATCGTTGTTTGCAACGCTAGGAAGAGGGAATAATGACGCCATGAATTCTCACAAAAGTATTTATATTACTATTTAACAATTATGTAACAGTTGACCTCTGTTTTCTGCAATAAGTTCACTCTTGCGTATGAAAAGGCTGAATGTACGGTAAAAACCTTACCCTAGCGTGTAATACTCTGCGAGCAACTGGTTGAACAGTTATAATGACGCGCTTCTTTCGCGTTAACTCAGCAATAAAGGCCTGAATACCTTTTCCCACATGTTTTGGTAACGTCCCTTATGCCAACCAATATGCCCTATTCTTTTGTGACCAACATCTTTAGGCGCGACAGTGTGTCGGGTGATATTTGCAGCGCTGAACTGATCATGCAACATATCGATATTCTTCAAAGACATCATTTCATCATCACTGAACGCAATTGCGCAAATAGGTAAGCTCACATTGGCGAAGCGCTCCTTAAGCCACAGCCCTTCGTTCTCAACCGCATACCCCTCTTTGAGGCACCAACGTCGCCATTGCATCATTACGCCCTTGGGCAGGTTGCACATGATGTTTAGCTTATCCCCAGGGAAGTAGCCCAAAGTCGGCACTGTCAGTGGCACTAGAAAATACCATAAGAACCACGCAACACGCTTAGTGGGGGGCGAATTGTACCACCACGTTCCTGTGCCAGTACCAACTGTAATCGCCCGGCTGATCGGGCCAGTGTTAGGCATCATGCCCAGCATGTGACCGCCTACACTGTGACCAATCCAAATACACTCGAGACCGCTGAAGTGCCTCTCAACAAAATTAAGTACTGCGGGACAATCATTATTCGCCCACCCTAACAAGTCACTATTGCAATGCTTTACATGGCGGTCAATAGACGAACCAATGCCATCATAATCAAATGTCACAACATGAAAGCCTAAGCTGGTTAGCCATATCGCGAAATCCTGATAAAGATGCTGCGCTACGCCCGTCGCGGCCGCAACCACGCAAATACCTTTTACAGGTTTTAGCTGACTCTTAAAAACTTTCAGCACCACCGAATGACCAGCACCTGTAACGATGACATGCTCAATGCTTGACCCGCTAGATGAAGCTTCATCCGTGATGGAAGACTCGTTTCTGCTATTCAATTCGGCCGCTATATCACTAGATGTTGCAACACCTGCTAAAGATTGCGTTGAATTATTCATGACTAGCCTCTTGGTTGTTGATTGAGTCAATGCGTTTAGGTTCTGATGCTCAATAACCAGATAAGAGCACTATTTATTTCGTATGTAAAATAATTTATTTCTAACATTAAATAAAAGGGTTTTAGATTACTGAATAACGAGCAAAAATAGACCAAAGCGTTGCGTTATAAATATTTATTTCGTACATTAAATAAATAGATAATGAAAATGATACACAATGAAAAAGCAACTTAAGATATTTCACTTGCTGCAGTTAGCGCATGGTGCGCTTTTTAAAGCCGCGGATAAAAAACTCAAAAGCGAGCTGCACGTCAGCACGACTCAATTAGCTGTGCTTTTCACATTATCTAAACAGGATAACGCGCCGATCACAGCCATCGCTGATTCGCTCAACATGAGCTACTCCAGCTTATCAGGCGTGATTGACAGAATGACCAAAGCAGCACTGGTTACCCGCCAACAGGGGACAACTGATGCTAGGGTACAAAATGTTATCTTATTGGCCAAAGGACGTGATCTTGCACAGCGCTCCGCTTCAAAGGTACGCAATATAAATCATGCCCTGCTGGAACATTTCACCTTAGATGAGCAAGAAACCATTGCGCGGTTTCTAATGCACGTCACGCAAAATGCAGAAAACATAGTCAGTGAAAAAGAACCGTTTTAGTGACTTGCATCAACCCAACCCCATTGCCGGAGTCTCATCATGTCAAAGAGCCTTAATGTTTCCCTAAATAACCGAGTTCTTTCGTTAACCATAAATCGTCCTGAGCTAAAAAATGCGCTCAATCGTGAACTGTATGCGGCCCTAGCGGATGAGCTAGAGCGAAGCAACCATGACGACCAGATCCGCGCTGTTCTATTAACCGCTAACGGCGATACCTTCACTGCGGGTAATGATTTAGATGATTTCATTAACCCAGTTGAAGAGAGTGGCACCCCTTCGGTCATTCGATTTTTAAAGGCTATCTCAGAATGTGAACCCCCTATTGTGGTCGCGGTGAATGGCCCTGCCATCGGGGTTGGCCTTACCATGTTGCTACATTGCGATATGGTGTATGCCAGCAAAAGTGCACGCTTTCGCGCCCCCTTTACCCATGTAGGTTTAATACCTGAAGCCGCATCCAGCTTGTTGCTCCCCCTTGCGGTGGGTCAAGCATGGGCAAATGATTTAATGCTTGCAGGTCGCATACTTGATGCTAGAGAAGCATTGAGTGCGGGACTTGTTACACGCGTATTCGAGGATGACGTCTTAGTCGCTGAAAGTCTAAAAATAGCAGAGCAAGTCGCCAGTTTAGCGCCTAATTCAGTTAAGCAATCAAAGCGCTTAATTCGTGGCGTAAACAAAGAGGTAGTTCAGGCGCAAATGAAACGTGAAGGTGTCATATTTGCCGAGCAACTAGCCTCTGCCGAGTTTAAAGAATCCGTCGCGGCATTTTTTGAAAAGCGAGCCCCTCACTTTGCTTAAGGTGGAAAAAAAACAAGACAATAAGCGTCTTCACGGGTGGCGCTACCGCCCTTTAACACATGCAGCCTATTCAGGTAAGATGCTCACCTCGTCAGTATTAGCACTGTATTAAATCTCAATGAAAGCAGGAAACAACATGTCAGGCATTACACAGTTAGATGAATTACTTAAATCGATGTCGCCATTTTTGCAAGACGGCGAGTATGCCTTTTGCACAGTAGACGGTAAGGTAGCTGATTATGCACATTTGGATCCGGTGTGCTTTTTTCAAGAATCGGAAGGCTTAACACTAATTTTACTAGCCGAAAATGCCAAACAGGCGAAAATTCCTTTTGACGGCACCTATAGACAAATTACCCTCACGGTACATTCTAGTCTAGAGGCTGTGGGATTGACCGCAGCAGTAGCAGCAAAATTAACCGAATACGACATCAGTGCAAACGTGGTTGCGGCCTATTATCACGATCACATTTATGTGCCCAGTGGCAAGGCTGAACTGGCTATGAATGCATTGAAAGAATTTAATATGAGCTAAGCGCTGAAGAGCTTTCTTAGTTCCTAGTCATGCTCACGCCCCGTCAAGTTATGCAGGATGAACTTGCTTCGTCTGAGTATATATTGAGTATTTCACGTAACAGTAACTTGGCGTCATCCCGAAGTTTAGTATTACTGACTAATGACTCAAACTCGGCGGGTTGAATATGCCCATCTTGGTATGACAAGCTTATCTCGCTGATCAAATTAGCTTCAAATAATATCGCCGTCATGGGGTCGAGATCATCCACGTTCGTAACGTCTTCCACCTGCCCTTGCACTACATCAATAATCACACTGGGCATATTCCAGATTTTCATTAACTCTACGCTGAGCAGCATCGATTTCTCACTGAGAAATTTCTTAAACACCAACGAGTCTTGTTTGAAATCCGGGTCGATCATTTTAAACGCCTCGACCATAAACTGAAAAATAACAACTTTACCCAAATCGTGCATCAGACCAATGGTATAAGCGGCGTCGGCATTTTGTTTACGCCTCGCCGCGAGTGTTTTGGCCACAATGGCTACATCTTGGCTATGTAGCCAAATTTTCTCGCCGAAGGTTTTAAAATAAATAGGCTTTTGCTGACATAAGTTTTTAATGAAGCGATTAAGCACGAACTCTTTTATGTCATTTGCCCCCATAAACATAAAAGCCTGCTGCAAGTTAGTAATGTCTTTGTCACCGCGTTTATAAGCCGGACTATTGGCTTTTTTCATCAATTCAGTCGCAATGCTTGGCTCTTGTTCAACGACCTTGATAAATGACTGCAAATTAAAATCAGGATTATTTAGCAAATTGGTTAGTGAAATAACCGATTGCGGTAACACTGGAAAATGGGTTAGTACGCTATCGGGAGATTTTAGCGCATGATTTACCCGCGTTAAAATGTATTGCTCGATGGGGTTCAATGTGGTGCTAGTTTGTGAAGGCCCAAGCAAGTAATCGTAGAATAAGAAATCAAGACGATTTAATGAGGCGACACTGATGTTGACCGTGCGAGTTGGTATAGGTATGTCGTAAGATTCGACAGTATTATCGCTCGTTTTCTCAGTTGAATTTGCAAGTTTACGTGTGTTGTTTTGCTGAGGGTTAGCCGCAGTATTTACGGTGTTATTAGAAACACCTTTATCATTATCGGCAGCGTTACTAGCACGACTGCGCTTAAAAAGACGGGAGATGAGTTTCTCAAACATATTTCAAAAAATTCCAACTGACCAAACAAAAACGAATTACAGTACTGAAGACTTCTAATCATGACTTTCAGCAACATGTCCAGAAACTAACCACCCTGCATTAGTCTGCCGTCTACAAAACTGATTATAGGTTAAAGTTTATAAAATTATTCTCCTATTATATTTTAAATTTAGTTTTTTCCCCCTGTTTAGTAGTTGATTTATATAATGTTACGGCGATATTCCCCATTCCTAATACTTTAGTGTGATAGGAAAATATTTACGCACTATTTAATCCACTGACTCGTCGCTTTATCTTTTCAAAATCAGATTAACTTGATCATTTTCACCGCGATTCGTGTGGAGCAGATAGGCCCATCACTCTGGGTTAGCTATATTGATTATCGCTCTACCCAGTTCATACTATTCATCGGTAAACGACAGCCGTCGATTAGTTTCTACGCCAAACGCAATACAGTTCAATATCCTGCTTTAATGTCCGTAAATCCGATAATTGCCCCTCTTCAACCGCTTCATCAAGTTCAAGTTTGGCCGCTTCACAGCGTTCACCAAACTGCTGTTTAACAACATCCTGATCACTTTTAGATGCAGCGCACCCACTTAAACCCAAGACTAACGCACTTCCCCATAACACAGCGTGACGCATATAAATCCTTAGTTGCTATTTTTCGATTGAGTATTTTTAGTGGTGTTTTACTAAAGGTAAAATGAGTTATCAAATTTGTCTTATTTAGACACAACCCAGGTAATGATAGAACTTGTAGACAACCCTATAGGCTTTTAGTGCCCTAGGAGGTTCCACTGGATGAAGCACACAGTGTTAATGGCCGTTAGGGGGCTGCCATAACTCCACTTTATTGCCTTCTGGGTCGATAACCCACGCAAAAATACCGTATTCAGACTCTTCAATATTATCTAGCACTTCACAGCCTTCTGCTTTTAGTACTTTGACTAAATCGTGCAGCGCTTCCACCCGATAATTGATCATAAAGGGCGCGTTACTTGGTGCAAAAGCCCCTTCAGTTGCTGAGCTGATACACCAAACAGTCGAGCCTTTAGCGGCTTGGCCATTTGCATCACACCATGAAAATGAGGAGCCGCCCCAGTCCTGAACATCTATCCCGAGGTGACGTTTGTACCATGCACGTAATGTAGGTGCATCTTTGGCTTTGAAAAACACCCCACCAATCCCAGTGACTCGTTGCATTATTATTCCCTCCCAATGTCGCTGCTCAACAAAGGATAAACCAATAAGAATCAACTTACAGAAACAAAGTGAAACGCTGTTATCTGCTATGACGTGAGTACACCGAGCGGTGTTAATTTATCTCTAAATTAAACGTTGTTTAGCACCATGTCTTTGATCTTATGAGCTTTCTCAAAATGATCTAATTTGTGAGTTTCAATCCACCACGTGGCTGCTTCCATCAGTAATGCAGGATCGTCGTTCTTATTCGCAAAGAAAGCGTAAAATGACAAACCAACGTTATCGCCCTTGCTGGCTATTTTTTTGTCACAAACCGTGACGATCTTAGCGCGCAATTCCGCCCTCATACTCTGATAAGCCCTCGTTAATTTTTATTAATGATGAATAAATTTTATGTCTTATACCAACGCCACTAAATAATCAGCCACTTAGGGAAGATTCAATGGAATTGGTATTAGCTACCAAATTGACATAACCAATACATCGAAAGTCAGTCAGACATCAAACTTACTGTACAACAACGTCACACTCTAAACTCATTTCGCACGAAATTGAATTACTGATCAAGCACGCTTCGTCGGCTTTATTGAGCAGTTTTTCAGCTTTTTCAATACTTTCAGTTTTGGGGATCGATAACTGCACTGTAGTTCGTACTTGGGTAAAAAACGTTTTCCCCTGCACTCGGTCGAGGGTGCCTTGAGATTCACATTTTATGTCTTGCCATTCGAACTTAGACGCTCTAGCAATTGCCCTAAACGAGAGCACAAAACAATTGGCGATAGCGGCCATAAATAAATCCTCTGGTGACCATTTGTCACCATCACCGCCAAATTGTGAGGGCGGCGCGACGGTAATATTCGGAAGATTGTCACAATATGCCGTTAAAGCACCTGATGAATCACCTTTGGCGGTGACTGAGTACTGATGAGGCAGTGTTTGCATTGCTATTTCTCCTTAGAGATTGATGACTAGACATACTAATTAGAATACCTGCTTGTCTCTTGATGTTACTTTCATATACGTTTTCTACTAACTATGCAGGGATTGGAAAACGTTGGATATCTGCAGCTGTACGTTGAAAATGGCGTTAATACTTTAAGCATGTGCTTGAACAAAGCTCTTGAATAAAGCTCTTTAGATAAGCTTTTTAGAAAAGCTCTTCAGCAAAATCCTCTTCAAGAAATTGAACACTTTCACCCTGTCTCAGGTCAGCGAATGGGATTAATTCACATGACTAAATGCGCGTGATTAACTCTTTATATTGCTGATGCTCTGCCAATAGCACTTGGTGGGTGCCCTCCCCTTTAAGCTGGCCATTTTCTAACCATATGATCTTGTCCATATTGCACAACAGCGCTGGATCGTGCGTGATACACAGCACCGTACTCTCATTCATCGCCCCCATGATAGCTTTCATAACGGCTTGCTTAGATTGGTTATCGAGGCCTTCTGTGGGTTCATCTAACACCAATAATGCGGGGCGACGCAATAACAACTGTGCAATCGCCAAGCGGCGAGATTGGCCTTGTGAAATTCGTCTACCTGCACTGCCTAATCGCGTATTTAATTTATTTGGCAGAGTGAACACCCAGTCTCCCAACTGTGCTTGCTCACAGGCATGTAGCATTTGCTCGTGGGTGGCATCAGGCGCGGCGTAGCGCAAATTATCTGCGATGGTGCCATCGAAAATGTGATGTTGCTGGGCGAGGATCGCGATGAGTTTGGTGCGTTGCGCAAAGGTGAGCCCTTTAATGGCATATTCTTTATCAATTTGCCCGTTGGCATCGTGCGTAACGCAAATACTGCCGTGCTGCTCAGGCCATAAGCCACTTAGCAAATTAACCAAAGTCGACTTACCGCTACCGCTTGGGCCAACAAGCGCCACGTTTTGGCCCGGGTTAATCGACAGACTAATATTCTCTAGTGCAAAATGTTGGTTGCCCGTCGAGGGTTTAATGGAAAGGTTCCCGGTAAATGGATCACTATCATACTGATAACTGACATTTTTCAGTTTTAATCCGAGGCCTTTTGTTACGCTGGGGGCCTGATGTACCTGTTGATTTAGCTGCAGTATCGGCTCAGGTTGCTTATCTTGTCCTTTGCTAGTTGTCGTGTTGGTACTCGAATTCAATGTATTTTGGGTTTTGGCTAACACGTCTTGCAAGGCAAAAATACGCCCAGCGGCACTTAAGGCTACAGGGAGTTGAATAAAGGCATTTGGCAAAGTCAGCACAGTTTCAAAACTGGCTAAAACAAATAATGACAGCATAGCTAAATGCACGTTTTCTATTTGCTGTGTGAATACCAGAGGCACCAGCACGCAAACACTTGCAAGCATGGCTAGCTGCACAACGATTAAGCTCACCCCATCACTGTCAGCGAGTGCCGCGTGTCGCTTATCCAGCAAATCATTGTAGTTTTGCTGTATTGCGTTACATTTTGCTAATTGGCTGTCGGTTGCTTGATATAAGGCCAACTCCCGTTGCCCTGTTAACATATCAGATAAGGCGTCACGAAGCTGCGCTGAGCGCTCAGTCTGCTGCGCTGCAGTGCGACTAAGCTTGGCACTGAGCAACACAGGTAACCCCACCCCCACTAACAACAGTGCACCTAAGCAGACTAACGCCACTTGTGGATTAAAACCGGCGATTATCCAAATTACAATCGGTACGCATACCAATGCCACCAGCATTGGCAGCAACACATTGAGATAAAATTTGTCGAGGGCATCCACATCGTTTTGCATACGATTAAACAAATCAGCACTGCGATTCATGGCCAGCTGTTGATTATTCAACTGACTTAGCGTGGCAAACACGCTGACGCGAATTTCACTCAGCAGTAGAAAGGTCGCGTTATGTGTAACAAGGCGCTCCCCATAACGAGATGCCGTGCGCACAATGGCTAAAAAGCGAATAATGCCAGCGGGTGTAAAATAATTCATTTGTGCTGCGGCTAATCCAGCAGCCGCCATGGACGCTAAAAACCAGCCGGAAATAGCAAGCAACCCCACGTTCGCCAATACGGTCAATACCGTTAGAAAAACACCCAATAACATCGCCCCTATATGGGGCCGACATAGGCGTAATAAACGATTGAAATTATGCATAAGCACCTGCCTGATTATCGCTATTTAGCAATTGCTTAAACGGCCCATTCTGCTGGCTCAATGTCTGATAATTGCCTTGTTGCACTACGCGCCCAGCTTCAAGCAACAAAATTGATTCTGCTTGTTGTAAGGTACTTAGTCGATGAGCAATCACCAGTACCAAATGTGTTTTAGCGTGTTCATTGATGGCCCGCTGTACGTCTCGCTCAGTGGCGCTATCTAAATGCGCGGTAGGTTCGTCAAGTATTAAAAGGGGGGCGTCTTTTAAAAAAGCCCGCGCCAGTGCGATACGCTGTTTTTGCCCGCCAGATACCCCCTCACCTTGTTCGCCTAAAAGGGTGTCGAAACCATCCGGCAAGGATTCGATGAATGCCAGCGCGCCTGCTTTTTCAGCCGCCAACGAAACCTCTGCTTGTGTTGCATCAGGCTTACCTAACATGATGTTCTCTTTAATGCTGGCGTAGAATAATGTCGGTTGTTGGGGGATCCACGCGATCTCCCTTTGCCACGTAGGAATATCTGCAGCGCTAAGTGGGCCATTGCCCGCATCAATACAAGAGATGATTTGAGGATAAAAGCCGAGTAAACAGTCGAATAAAGTACTTTTACCAGCCCCACTTGCTCCGACAAAAGCCACCATGCCTGTTGCCGGTAAAGCCAAGCTAATATCGTGAACCCCTTCATCGCTGTCAGGGTAAGTAAAGCTCAGCCCAGAGACAGTAATAGAGCCGTTAATAAGGCTGTTATCTAGCGCACTGGATGCAGGCTCACTCGTCACTTGCGATTCGTTATTAGGGGTTTGCAGTATTTCTAACATATCGCCCGCGGCGCTTATCCCTTCAAGACGAGCGTGATAATGGTTCCCCAGTTTACGCAAAGGTAAATAGAACTCAGGGGCGAGTAACAACACCACAAAGCCGGTGGCGAAGTCCAGCGTGCCAAAAAACAAACGAAAGCCAATCAGTACAGCAACCAGAGCCACACTGATCGTGGCTAAAAATTCTAATGCAAACGAAGACAGAAAGGCGATTTTCAATACACTTAAGGTCGCATGGCGAAAATCATCTGATATTTTAGCAATCTGCTTTAATTCCCGTTTGGTCGCATCAAACAGCTTCAATTGCGTTAAGCCGCGAATGCGGTCAAAAAAGTAATTTCCAAGTACCGCTAATTGCTGCCATCGGTCTTGATTAAGTTGCTCTGCTTTATGCCCAACCAAAATCATGAAAAAAGGAATGAGCGGCGCGGTAAACAAAAATATTAATCCTGCTTGCCAGTCGGTGGGAAATATCACCACTAAAATAGCCAAAGGGATCAGGGCGCTATACGCCACGCTAGGCAAATAGTTAGCGTAGTAATCGTGCAGTGCTTCTACCCCATCATGTAGAGTATTAAGCATCGCACCGTGGCCTTTTCGATCGGTAAAATTTGGCCCGAGTTGCGCTATTTTTTCCAAAAGATTGGCGCGCATCTTAGATTTAATATTGCGTGCAGCTTGAGCACTTAAACGTTGGCTTAGGGCCAAAAACAAGCCCCGAACAAGGATCAATCCCCCTAAAGCCCAAAGAAAATGGCTAACGGCGTTTAAGTCGGCCCCTTCAAACATTACTAGGTGAATGCTTTGTGCGAGTAAGTAGGCACTAGCTATCATCAGTAAGGCATTAACAGTACCCAGGGCGATACTGAATCGAAGTAAGCCCGCTGCGGATGCAGACTCGCGCTTTAAAAAACCGCGCAACAGCATTTGCTGAGCGCGGTCTGGACGGGCTTTAGTTGTCACGTTCTTTTTGCAGCCTCTCGTACAACTCTTTTTCATCGTCCGCTATGCTGTCTTTGTTTTGCTGAAATTCGTACCACATCACGTTAATGACGCCCAGTGTGCAGGCCAATAGCACGCCTAAAATCCACGCAAAATACCACATAAAAACTCTCCTAATATCAGGTGTCAGCACTTAATAGGATGACACCTGCAAATTATTCAACTAACCCGCGCTTAGTAGCTACCATGGGTGTTATTTTCAATTTCATGCACGGTCACCCTGCGCCACATCTTCACGTAACACCAAGTGGTGTACGCCAGAATCAATGGTACAAAAATAGCCGCTGCCACAAACATAACGTTCAACGTCATATGGCTCGAAACCGCATCCCACATGGTTAAACTCACGTTAGGGTTGTTGCTTGAGGGCATAACGAATGGGAACAACGATGCTCCTGCCGTCATAATAACGCCCACTAACATCAAGCTAGAAGACACTAAACCAAGCGCAGGTTTACCCACTTTTGAGAAGAACCAAGCAAGCGCTGCCATCCCCATCCCCAGTGCAGGGAAAATTAACGTTAGTGGCATTGCGCTGTAGTTGTCTAACCACGCTCCTGGCGCTGAGGTAACCACTTTAGCAATAGGATTAGCGTAACTTTGCGTATCAGGCATGCTGACAATTTGGTACCCGTCCATGTTGGCTACCCAGAAGCCTGCGATAGCAAAGAGCACCATAAATATGATTAAGGCGTATCGTCCGTATTGGCCTGAGCGCTTGGCGACATCGCTGTCGGTACGTAGCTGCAACCACATGCCCGCATGGCCCATTAACATAGTAATGCTAACTAAGCCGGCCAAGATGCCAAATGGATTAAGCAAACCGATGAACGAACCTTGGTAACTAGCACGCAGCAGGTTGTCGATATTAAAAGGCACCCCTAAAAACAGATTGCCAAAAGCAACACCGAAAACCAACGCTGGAATGGCACTGCCGGCGAATAGCGCCCAGTCCCAATTATTACGCCAGCGGTACGTATCAATTTTACTCCGGTAATCAAAGGCTAGTGGGCGAAAGAATAACGCGAACAAGACCAGTAGCATTGCGAAGTAAAAACCCGAGAAGGCAGCGGCATACACCATGGGCCAAGCCGCAAATAATGCACCACCAGCGGTAATGAACCACACTTGGTTGCCATCCCAATGCGCGCCGATGGTATTAATAACCGTTCTGCGTTCGCTGTCCGTTTTACCTACTAGGCGCAGCAGCATAGCCACACCCATATCCATGCCATCGGTTACCGCGAAGCCAATTAACAGAATGCCAATGATCAACCACCACAATAATTTCAACGTCTCGTAATCAAAAATCATGATTGCGCTCCTTGTTCTTCAGCCGGTTCTTGGTAAATCTTTTCAAAATGATATTTATTGGTGTGCAATGAGCTCGGCCCTTGCTTAACAAATCTCAGCATTAACCAACCTTCGACGATTGCCAAGCCGGTATAAAAGATGACAAACCCAGCAATACTCATGATCAAGTCGTTTGTGGTCAATGACGAGGTTGCCAAGAACGTGGGTAAAATCTCTGAAATTGCCCAAGGTTGTCTGCCGTATTCTGCGACCACCCAGCCGAATTCAATGGCTATCCATGGCAGTGGAATACTGAATACCGCCGCCCACAATAACCAACGTTTCTGTTCGATAACCCGGTGCGCGTTATAGTAAAAAGCCAGTACAAATACGACGAGCATAGCCACACCACAGGCCACCATGATTCTAAATGACCAAAACATCGGGCCCACTTTAGGGAAGGAGTCTTTCACCGCTTGTTGAATATTTTCTTCCGTGGCATCAACCACATTTGGCGTGTAACGCTTGAGCAATAAGCCATAACCCAAATCGGCTTTTAGCTCATCAAACGTGGCGATGTTTTCAGGTGTGTCTTGACCATTTCTAAGTTTATCGAGGTACTCATAAGCCAGCATGCCGTTACGAATGCGTTTTTCATGGTTTTTCTCTAAATCGCTTATCCCCTCCACTTCTTCATCTAGTGAGCGCGTAGCAATGATGCCTAACGCATAGGGTATTTTAATAGCAGCATGAGTCACTTGCTCTTCTGAATCAGGGAAGCCAAACATGGTAAACGCCGCTGGTGCTTCTTCTGTGTGCCACTCAGCTTCGATAGTCGCCAGTTTCACTTTTTGTACTTCACCTACTTCGTAACCAGACTCATCACCTAGTAAAATAACACACAATATTGACGCCAAGCCGAAGCCACTTGCCACCGAGAATGAACGTTTGGCAAAAGAAACATCACGTCCTTTTAGAATGTAATAACTGCTGATCCCAAGCACAAACATTGACGCAGCAACATAACCGGCGGAAACAGTATGAATAAACTTAACCTGCGCCACGGGATTAAACACCAGCTCAGCAAAGCTAGTCATTTCCATACGCATGGTTTGATAGTTAAATTCCGCGCCGACGGGGTTTTGCATCCAACCGTTGGCAATCAAAATCCACAATGCAGATAGATTAGTGCCTACCGCCATTAAGAACGTTACGCCTAAGTGTTGACGGCGCGTTAGTCTGTCCCAGCCTAAAAAGAACATACCTACAAAGGTAGATTCTAAAAAGAAAGCCATTAAGCCCTCTATCGCCAATGGCGCACCAAACACGTCACCTACATAATGTGAGTAGTACGACCAATTGGTGCCGAACTCAAACTCCATAGTTAGCCCAGTGGCAACCCCTATGGCAAAGTTGATTCCGAATAGCTTGCCCCAAAACTTAGTCATGTCGCGATAAATTTGTCGGCCGGTCATAACAAAAACCGACTCCATGATGACCAAAATCCACGTCATACCCAGTGTTAGAGGCACAAATAAAAAATGAAACAGTGCGGTGATCGCAAACTGTAACCTCGATAGATCCACAAAGGTTTCATCTATCATATTTAAGGGCTCCTAATGTGGTCGCTCATGCGACGCATTGCAAATCTGAATGTGGGTGTATTAAACTTTTACTTCTAAAGTTTCAGTAATTACTGAAACTTTGTGAACTTTACTCCTGTTGAACATTTTTTGTCAATAGGAGCGTTATATTATATTTATCTAATATTCATGTAATTGACGTGTATCAGGAATACCTAAAAATACAGCTGAAACATGCGCTACAGCTCAGTTCACTGTGCTGGTAAATGATTCCTTTTCATCGTACATTACGCGCTCTGAACGCTGTTACTTTCAGATACTTCCAGTAACATCGACTCATAAGACAATACGAACGTTACCCACTATATAGATTAACGTCACAGCAAAACAGTTGGGAGTGCCCATGGATATTCACGCCTATTTTATTTTTCTGACCACGACCATAATCGTGTGTATGTCGCCTGGGCCTGCGGTGATCACCATTGCTTCTCAGGGGGCTCGCCATGGAGCGAAAAAAGCCATATTCGGTGTAACGGGTGTGGCCAGCGCCAACGTGGTGTATTTTTTGTTATCAGCGACGGGCATTGCTTCACTATTGGTGGCGTCAAACTTCGTTTTTTCGATAATCAAATGGGTAGGTGTGGCTTACTTGGTGTACTTAGGCGTAAATGCCATTGTGAGTAAAAGCGGCGGCTTGAGGGTTAATCAAAGTGCCAGTTCAAATGCCAAAGGTATCGCATTGTTTAGTCAGGGCTTTATCGTGGAGCTCGCCAACCCCAAAGCATTATTATATTTTTTGGCGTTACTTCCCCAGTTTATCGATATTGAAAAACCCATATTGTTGCAATTATTCATTATGGGCGCGTCGTGTTTAGTGGTCGATTTATTGTCGTACACTATGTACGCCTGCATCGGCCAAAAACTGTCTAGCGGCGCGGTTAAAGCGTCAGTGGTTAATATGATCAATAAATCTGCGGGTGGCTTTTTACTGTTTGCAGGGATTAAAATGGCATCCGTCAGCTCGAATATGTAATCGAGTATAGATTTGGGCTGTGCAGTTTGTGCTCTACAGGAAAATAAACCTTAAACGCTTAATTCGGTGATGTGCCATAACTCACCAGCTGGCCCCCATAAATAAATCACCTTGCCCCAGGGCACTTGTTTGATGGGCTCATGCTTAACGGCTAGTTCGCCCATGTTCTGAATTTGCTCATATACAGCGTTGATGTCTTTTACGATAAGTTGCATCATTAAATTCTCAGCAAACGTTTGATTATAAACGTTCTGCAAAAAGAACGTGCACTCGCCACAACTGAATATGCATAACTGCTCATTAACGGGCTCTTTAATAAACCCCAAAGCCTGATAAAATGCTTGCGATACCGCGAAGTCTTTACAAGGAATAAATAACCGCACGTCAGTAGGTTGCATA
This sequence comes from Paraglaciecola sp. QJM3NY_14, assembly GCF_056173245.1. Taxonomy (NCBI): domain Bacteria; kingdom Pseudomonadati; phylum Pseudomonadota; class Gammaproteobacteria; order Alteromonadales; family Alteromonadaceae; genus Paraglaciecola; species Paraglaciecola sp. QJM3NY_14. Next base: position 1,654,654 of record NZ_CM149664.1, on the reverse strand, counting down.
AAAATCCTTCCTCAATTTCTTTGCTTAACTAGCGCCTAATTAAGCATTCGATTTATGCGCTAAATACTAGCCGCGCGCTTGTATAATTATGGTTGCAACGCGCGCAACATAGACTGATATTGCTGCGCTTTATCGGTTTGGCCCGTTTTATTTGAATAGCTGACAAGCGCACTTAACACGTCAGTATCAGCTGGCCAGCGCTGATGGGCCTGCTCTAACTCTTTGATAGCAACTGCCGTTTGCCCTTGATGGTCAAGCGCCACCGAGTAAACATAAGCAAAAGACGGCAAAGCTTCATCACTGTGTGCTGATATTTTCAAGTTCGCCAAGGCTTGCCCATATTGCTTCTGGCGAATTTTGAACAAACCTAGCGCATGATTGGCTTGGGCGTTATTTGGCTCAATCTGTAACGCTTCTTGCAAATAACGCGCGCCCTTTGTGTCTTGGCCTTGTTGACGGTAAAACTCAGACACCTGAATTAACACCGGAATATAGCTACGCTCTATTCTATACGCGGTTAAATACGCTTGCTCCGCTCCTGCTAAATCCCCCAAGTTGCTAGCCAAATGACCAAGGGCTAATTGGGTAATGGGTGAGTCTGCGTTTATCGCAAGCATATCCCGGTATTCATTTAACAGTGGCATCAATTTGGCTTTATCTGAGCGTGTCAACTGACCCACGCTTTCCACTAGCGTTCTTGCCATTTCAAAGCGGACTGATTTACTCGGTTCATCGAGTTTCTGACTTAGTACCTGCCAACGTGCTTGTGGCCCTAGAATATTCAACGACTCAACAGCAGCGCGGCGCAATAATGCATTGTCGCTTTCGAGGTTTTCAAGAGCGATATTTACCCCCTCTTGTGAGCGATACTGACTCAGATCAGCTAATAAAGAAGCTCGGCGTAAATAACTGTACTCAGGGTTTTGAATATAAGTGATAGCCTCGCTTAAGCCCTGAGGGGCCAAATTCTGCACATGCTCACGAGTCACTTTCCATTCATTTGCCTTCGAATTACTCCCCCATAACTTGTGACTTGTTTCTCGCCAATGCTTGTCGTCTTTATCATGACAAGCTAAGCAGGATTGAGGCTCACTTGCCGCATTGTCAAAACTCAAATCTGGGATCAAAAAGCTGTGGTCTCGCCTGTCATCCACACCCATGTAAGTTTTTTCAGGCATGTGGCAGTTTACGCACATGGCCCCCTCTGTTTGCGGCGTATGGTGATGATGCTCTGGGCTATTGAAGGTTTCAGCTTGATGGCATTGTAAGCACAAACCGTTACCTTGAATTTTCACTTTCCCCGTGTGGGCATTATGACAGTTCGAGCAAGTCACTCCCGCATGTTGCATCTTACTTTGCATAAACGAACCGGCCACAAACACCTCTTCATTGATGCTGCCATTAGCGTGATAAAACGGCGCACGGATCCACTCTAACCGGTTGTCATCCACAAAGCTTTGCTGAGGCTGATTAGCACTGTGGGTAATGGCATTTTTACCATGGGTGTCTTTGTCATTTTGTTTTTTGTAATTTTGCTTGTTGACTGAGAAAGGGTGTGACAAAGGAGTACGCAATGAATGACAGCGAGCACACACATTAACTTCGCTGTTGTTCGGTTTGCCATCAGCATGGGCAATCGGATTGTTGGCGCTAAACGCAAAGTTTTTCACCGCGGGTAAAAGTTGGCTGAAGCCAGAATGGTCTTTGCTCAAACTATCGCTTTTAGCCAACTTGATATGCTGACCAGCCGGGCCATGGCAGCTTTCGCAGGCCACATTCACCTCACTAAACTGCGTATCAAAAGCATTCGTTTTAGGTTCAAAATTGCGTTTGAGATCGGTTGTGTGACAATCCGCACAGCGACTATTCCAGTTTTGAAAATGACGCTGCCAGAAAAATGGATGTTCAGGAGTGATTTTTTCAATGGGTTGTAAGTGATACCAGCGCTGACCACCTTCCTCTTCACTACGACTGTCCCAAGCAATGTTAAACGCCTGTAGCTTGCCCTCGCCTACGTCAATTAAATATTGCTGCAACGGGTAGAAACCAAACGTATAAGGCACATCAAAAGTTTCGATCTTGTTTTGCTTATTGGTTGTCGTGATTTTGTACTCGCCATTTTCAATAAAAAAGCGCGTTGCTATATCATGAAATCTCACTTCGATATCGCCGAAATCCCCCAGTACAGTGTCTTTGCTTGCCGTTTGCATGGCTTTAAAGTGATCAGACTGCTGCCATTGGTCATACTCACTTTGGTGACACCCCTGACATGCTTGCGCCCCAGCGTATTGAGATGGGTCGATTTTAAAGGCTATTTGACTCGCTGCAGCAACCGCTATTTGGTTAACTTGATTCAAAGATACTTGGGTAGATAGCGAACCCTTGTCCATATCTGCAGCTTGGCTGTTAACAGTGAGCAAGGCAGACCAAAAAAAAGTGAATAATAAGGCACATGTTTTTATCTTTTTCATGTGTGTTATATCTGCCGCGCACCACTTCATCACATTCAACTGCTTATATCCTCGTCAAAAATTACTGGTCTTATTTCACTTGGGCTCATGCTTGGCCCAATCGCTCTCTTTGGTACATGGCTAATTTGTAAGTAACTGATTTATCACCGATTGGAATGAATCCAAAAATACAACTTACCAATAACCTAAAGAGTTTCGATTTAGGAGGGGGCGCATTACGGGCGCCTCAGTCTCATAAGAAACATAAGTTTACACTTAGCGCATTAACGCACTGAGTTAAATACACTATTTGATTATGAGTTTGTTGTGATCAGCTTACTAAAAAATTAGATTAAAACACAACTCACCTACTGATGACTAAAACTTCGCGTCTTAGTGAATAACACTGCTTGGCAACTCAGATGAGTCTGGGAGAAAAACTGATTTATTTACCGCTATGATGCCGGCAACGATCTTCGGTTAGACGTAGGCTGGGACGACAAGCAAGGCCGCTAAATAAGCCGAGGTTTACGATTTAAAACACTGGAAAATAAGACATGAAATTGTATAGCTACTTTCGCTCTTCCGCAGCATACCGTGTGCGTATTGCTCTTAATCTAAAAGGTATTGACTATCAGTTGGTAGCGATAAATTTACTTAAAGGCGAGCACCTAGGTGAAACGTATAAAGCCATGCAGCCACAAGGGCTTGTGCCTTGTATGCAACTTGAAAGCGGCGAAGTTCTTGCTCAATCAGGGGCGATACTCGCGTACATCGAGGCCAAGTATCCGCAATATCCCTTAATGCCCGAAGACCTAATGGAAGCCGTCAAAATACGCAGCTTAATAGACATGATCGCTTGTGACATTCACCCAGTGAATAATTTACGGGTACTGAAGTACCTCAGTAATGAGTTAACCATCGAAGATGAGCAAAAACAGCTATGGTATCGCCACTGGATTGAGCAAGGTTTTGAAGCCATTGAACGCATGCTCGCAGCAGACAATTCGCCATCGACATCGCCTGCTTTCGCTATGGGGGATCAGGTGACTATGGTGGACGTCTATTTAGTGCCACAAGTATACAACGCCCTGCGATTCAAAGTAGACATGCAGCCCTACCCTAGAATAATGCGTGCCTATCAAGCGTGTAACAACCTAGACGCCTTTATCCAAGCCGCGCCAGAAAACCAACCAGACAGCACTTTGTAGGCTAAGGTTGCGTCACGGGTAATAGATAATCAGTGTCGCATTATGGGTGTTGCGAGTGTTGCGGTTGTGGTGTTAGGGGTAAGACACCTACCTAAAACAAATCGCCTTCAGCGAATATCAATTTTACCTCACTCAAGTTAGGATACCGTCACACAACGAATAAACAACGAGGCAAATTTTCATGACAACCCATGTGCTTTTTCGCGGGCCACTATCACGTAACGACACTTGGCAGGCACTCTTTGCTGATGCCCTGCCGAGCGTGGCTTGGCACCACTGGCCGCATGTGGAAAATAAAGACGCTATTGAGTTGATGATAGTGTGGAAATTGCCACGTGATTACCAACAAGACTATCCCAATTTGAAAGTCATATTCTCAGTTGGGGCGGGCGTCGACCAACTCGACTTAGCTAGCGTGCCTGAGCATATTCAGGTGGTACGTATGCTTGACCCAGGTATTGCCAAAGGCATGAGCGAGTTTATTGCTATGCATGTGCTGAATATTCATCGAGATACCTTCGCCTATATCAACGCGAATAAAGTCGGCTCGTGGCGACCAATGCCCACGGTGGCTAATAAGCAAAGACGCGTCGGTATTTTGGGCTTAGGTAACTTAGGCCAAGCTGCAGCACAAACCGTTTTACAACTGGGGTTTAGTGTCAATGGCTGGAGCCGCCGCCCGAAACAAGTTGAGCAGGTGACGTGTTTTAGTGGCGATGCTGAATTAGAGTCGTTTTTAGCCCAGACGGATATTTTAGTGTGCTTAGTGCCGCTTACACCAGAAACACGAGGCATACTCAATGCTACAACCCTAAGCCAGCTCCCCAAAGGGGCCAGCGTGATTAATGTAGGGCGCGGCGAACAGTTAGTGCCAGATGATTTAATGACTTTGCTCGATGCCCAGCATTTAGCCTACGCTGTACTTGATGTGTTTGAGATTGAGCCCCTACCTGAAACACATCCACTTTGGCAACACGCTCAGGTTTTAGTGACCCCACATATCGCTGCTATCACTCAAGATGACAGCGCAGGTCAAGTCCTCGTCAGCAATGTGCAGCGTTACATCAATAAACAAGCTCTCATTGGCCTAGTGGATAGGGACCGCGGTTACTGAAAACGGTGAACCACATTTACTTTTGTACTAGGGCCAATCGATTTCCGACATGACCCCAGCTAGCACTGCTCCCAATCCTGTGCGTTGATCTGGCGAAGCTGTTTCAACTCTACACATGAAGCAGCACAAGCTAATCTACCAACATTGACACTATGGGTGCCAAAAATAAGCCCTGCAATCAAACCGTATACTCGAAATGGTTTTGCGATATATAGCGAAAGTGAGCGCTTTTTTAATATGGCAGCAGACACATTTTAAGCGTCTCACTTAGCCTGCTTACTGTACAGGCGATTAAAAAGGGCGCGAGCCTGTCTTAACTAGCGTATTTCTAAATAAATAAGCAACCAAAAAATACCAATAAAAATTGCGTTCACGCTGTCTTTAGCTTTGAAGTCTAACGCACCTAGGCTAGGCGGTGATTTTCTGCTTCGATAGGCTCAGGCAATGGCTTTTCCCCTAATATATCCAGCAGATTGATTTCTATCGTGCGAGAAATAGCATGCAAAGGCAGATGATTGGCAGACAGGCCAAAAGGCGCGGCCAACTCTTCGCTTAATGCATCTAAACCAAAAAAGGTGTAGGCAATAATGGCACTGAACAAAGGCGTGACTAATCCTTGGGAGGCCACAATACCAAAAGGTAAAATAAAGCAGTACAAATAGGCTGTGCGCTGCACCAGTAACATATACGCAAATGGCAACGGCGTGGTCTGAATGCGCTCACATGCCGCCTGTACTTCAGCCATTGCAGTAATGTGCTCATTTAAGCTCGCTTGCAAAATGTCTGACAACAAGCCTTGCTCCCGGCACTGCCTAATTTTTAGCGCGATCATACGTAATATCGCATCCGGCAAACTGTTTGCTTGGCGCAGACATACTGTGTCTTGCTCGGTGACATACTGTTGTATATCGGGCCATGGGTCAGTCTGGCGAAGCTGGTGTCGTAGCGCATGAGAAAACGCTATGCTGAGCTTGATGGTATATTCTTGCGCCTCGATGCCCGCTTTTTCACTGCTATCAATGTAGGACATCAATTGACGGGATAAACTACGAGACGCCACCACTAACTGCCCCCACTGTTTACGCCCCTCCCACCAGCGGTCGTAACTGGCATTGTTACGAAAACCAAGAAACAACGACAACGCCACACCAAACAAAGCCACAGGCGCAAGGGTAAAATCTGGGAATATTTTAGGATAGAAATGTTGCGCTACAGCAACTGCCACACCCAGCAAGGTGATAAATAGAATTTTCCCGTAAATAAGCGGTAAAACCGACCCACGCAAAATAAAAAACAACCGAAACGAGTGAGGGGTATCGCGAACTATCATAAGAGTCTCGAGCTAGATATTATAAATGCCTTAAGCTGGGTATTATAAAGAAAAAGTGCCAATGTGTTTGTTAATAGATTGAATCATTAGATTTGCACATATCTAGCCTGCTCCTGAGCCAGAGGCAGCGCCTGAAGCAGCACCTGAATCAAGAACATAAGCAAATCGACATATGACGCCTTGTCTCCCGTTCTGTCACTGACTTTCTAGCCGCAATACCAAGGCATATACATTGACTTAAAATGCGCTAACATACCTTCTGTTATCAATATGTTATAGGCGTTCTTTATGCTTAACCATGTCGCGAAGCCCTTTACAAAACTAGTAGAGCGCTATCTGCCCGATCCCTATATTTTTGTGCTTATCTTGACGCTAGTCACAATCGGCGCTGCGGTTATTTTTGAACAGCAACCTGTCTTAAGCGTTATTACCCAATGGGGTGATGGATTTTGGGGGCTATTGAGCTTTTCTATGCAAATGTTATTGGTATTAGTCAGCGGTTTTATGTTGGCTAATACGCCATTAATGAAGAACCTATTAGGCCGCCTGGCAACGCTGGGAAATACCCCGGGTAAAGCTATTATTTTAGTGACCCTGGTATCACTCACCGCCAGTTGGATCAATTGGGGGTTTGGTTTAGTCATAGGAGCATTGTTTGCTAAAGCCCTCGCCCGTCAGACCCATGTAGATTATCGCCTATTAGTGGCCAGTGCTTATTCTGGGTTTGTGGTGTGGCATGGCGGATTAGCAGGCTCAATTCCACTGACCATTGCCACGCCTGGCCACTTCAGTGAGGACCAAATCGGCGTGTTCACTACAGGCAGCACTATATTCAGCAGCTTTAATCTGACCCTGCTTGGGATTTTGTTTATCGTCGTGCCTCTGGTTAATCGCCTGATGATGCCCTCTGCTGACGAGAGCATTATTGTCAGTCCAGATAAACTGCATGACGACCCTATGCCAAGCGCCGAAAATACTCGGCCAGCAGATAAACTTGAGAACAGTAAGCTGTTAGCGGTGTTAGTCGGCTTTGTGGGTATCGCCTACCTAGTGAGTTACTTTGCTCAAGGCGGCGGCCTGAATCTGAATATCGTGAACAGCCTCTTCTTGTTTTTAGCCATCGTCTTACACGGCACCCCTAAACGTTTGCTGCACAGTCTTCAACAGGCCGTGCACGGTGGGAGTGGCATTATTATTCAGTTTCCGTTTTACGCGGGAATTATGGCGGTCATGGTGCAATCTGGATTAGCACAAAGTTTATCCCAATGGCTTATCAGCTTTGCTAGCGCCGAGTCACTCCCCGTATGGAGCTTCATCAGTGCGGGTATCGTCAATATTTTTGTGCCATCAGGCGGTGGGCAATGGGCGGTACAAGCGCCTGTTATTCTGCCTGCTGCCGCAGAATTAGGCGCAGACGTGAGCCGCGTGGCGATGGCAGTGGCGTGGGGCGATGCGTGGACAAACTTAATCCAACCATTTTGGGCTTTGCCCGTGCTAGCCATTGCTGGGCTAAAGGCCAAAGATATTATGGGATTTTGCTTAGTTCAACTTATCGTCACCGGTATTATTATTTCGCTAGTATTGCGCTTTGTGTAATAGACAAAAATAAAAACACCAGTCATTCCATTGTCACTAACCGCTAGAAATAGACTGCGCAAATCACACTACATATTTTAATGTAAGTGCGACGCTGAGGTAGTATTTCGGCCTCTAAATCGACCGATAACCACAAAACACTGCCTGATGCTGACATACGCTAACGAATGGAAAGGACATGTAGTTGGCAAAAAATTGATATACACTCAATGTATATTGTTAACAATTGATTTCATTTAGTGAAGAAATTCTCAATCATATCCGTCGGTTTACTCTGTGCGTTTTTATCGTTTACTAGTCATAGCGCCCAGAAGCGACCCAATATCGTGATAATCCTGTCTGATGACTCTGGGTATACTGATATAGGTAGCTTTGGGGGGGAGATTGACACCCCGAACCTCGACCAATTGGCGCAAGAAGGTATGCGATTTAGTGCGTTCTACAGTAATGCTAGATGTAGCCCAACCCGTGCCACATTGCTAAGCGGCGTCGATGCTGCACATGTAGGCTTTGGTGGCGGAGTGGTTGGAGATTGGGTGCGTGAACTCCCTTTCAAAGCGCATCGGGCGCGATTGCCCTATGAACAACCGCTGATTTCTGAATTGCTCGCCAATAATGGTTATCACACCATGATGGCAGGTAAATGGCATTTAGGTGGGAGCTACATTAAGCAGCACCCTGAACAGATGAGCCCATACTGGCGTAAAACCCATCCGGGCATGACGCTAACCCAGAATGAAATGGAGCAGGATTATCTTGGACTTCCGCCACAACGTGGGTTCCAGCAGAGCTTTGTGTTTCATGGGGCTCAGGGCAACCTATTTATTACCCCCGAAGATAAGCATGAATATTATGAGGGTAACCAAAAGGCAACCCTAAAATATGATGGCCAATACACCATGCACTGCTACGCGGAGAATGCATTTAACAAGCAGCGTTACGGAGCTTGTCATGGCAAATCGGGGAACGCATTTTATGCTACCGATGGCATGACAGATCGCGCTGTAAAAATGATAAACAGCGCGTCTAAATCATCTACTCCCTTTTTTATGTATGTGGCCTATCGGGCGCCTCATAAACCCTTGCAAGCGCCTGAAGAGTTGGTGAAAAAATATGTAACACGCTACGCAAACTTGCAAAAAATAGCTGATAAACGTCATTCAGGGTTAGTGGCCACAGGCATGTTTCCAAAAGACGTTAGCACGGCCAACAACAATGATGCTTGGACAAAAGCCGAGCAGCAAAAAGTAGATAAATTTCGTCTACAAGCAGCGGTTCATGGTGCCATGATGGAAAAGCTCGACCAGAACGTGGGAAAACTTATTCACGAATTAAAACGCAGCGGTGAATATGATAATACCCTGATTTTTTATTTTTCAGATAACGGTGCTGCCTCCCATATTGGCGATTTGATGAATACACCTTACAAAGGCGTTAAAGCACTATTATGGGAAGGCGGAGCAAGAACCCACGCAATTGCGAGTTGGCCTGGTGTGATTAAAGCTAATAGCATGACAAATGATGTGGTGTGGGTGGGCGACATCGTACCGACGCTTTTAGAAATCACTCAAACAAGTTTCCCAAAAACATTTCGTGGCGCCACGCCCAGAAAACCTGATGGTCGCAGTGTTTTTAAAACCCTAAAAGGCCAGTCGATGCCGCCCCCAGAAGCATTATTCTTCAATGACAAAGGCCAGCAAAGTGTTATTTATCAAGACCGCTGGAAGTTGTTAATCGAGCCAGGTTGGTATTTACAGACCTTAGCCAAGCCCGGTATAGCGTACGAGCTCTATGATATACAGAACGATCCAGGTGAAACCCAAAACCTAGCTAATAAACAGCCAGAATTGGTTAGTAAATTAAACGCTATGTGTGAAGAATGGAAAGTAGAAAATAACATCGTAGACTACGCTGACATCATTAAAATTAAGCCACAAGATCCATATTAAGCATGTGTTGTATAGCAGCGATTACCGAGGAATATAAGGGAATAACGGCACGAAATGCCTTGGTTATTGTTTGATAAGGCGTTAACCAAAAAATTGAGTTTGCTCGCTTTTGTATGTTGTTCGAATATTCATAAGCATGGCCCGAGCGCTGTGCACAACGCTGCCGATATCGCGAAGTAAAACCAGCGATGAGACTAAGGTTGACGCTTTAACCTCATATTTTGCCGCACTTTATGAAAAGTTCCACGGTATCAAACACCTCCGCCAAACAGCGCCTTGTGGCATAAGAAGTCTTACTAAAAGACCATTTTCCCATGTCTCATCTTCTGACATCAAAAATAACAGCTAACTTACGTTATGTGATGAGCGCCAGTAGTGAGCGTTATTATCGTATGCACTTTGACTTTAATAGACAAATGGCCACCGAATGCGGTCAATTATTTGTCATCCAATCCCTTGCATACCTAGACTCAAAAAAATAAGTCGTGATAATGAATAGTGGCCAACTTACATTGGCCATTCTCGCGTTGTTCCTAAGGCCTATCTTTCCCCCTTTTACAGTTTACTGTCAGGAGCTGTCACTTGATATTTGCTGTTGGTGCGAATGAAAAGTGTGGCTGGCATCCACATTTTTTCAGGTTTTGGGTCGTCATTGTGCATTTGGCCTTCGATCACAATCCCCCGATAAGTAATGTTGTGAATGTGCGGCGGAGACTCAAACCCTTTGTTAAAACGGACCAACATACCCGTGGCAGTATCTGCGGTGCGATCGCCCCATAGGTCAGCTTAAGCGGCTTATGCCCGAATATAAAATTCCGTTAACCCAAATGTGGTTAGTGCTACCCAGTCGCCTGTTAATATCCCCCGCTATTCGCCTCATTCGAGATGAACTGAAACGACACATCAACGAATTGAGAACACAATTAATCACCAACCAACTCTTATCCGAGGAAGAATGGCCACAGGCCGAGTGAGGGGTAAGGTCAGCGCAAGCGCTCACCTTCTTGAGTATTGAACCAACTAGGATGCCTGCCAGAACATTGGCTTTAGGCTAGGCCTTGTCCAAATGCTCTGCGTGAAAACGAAAATGTGATTCAATAAAACTGCTGATAAAGTAGTAACTATGGTCATAACCCTCATGCAAATTCAGCGCTAGCGGATAACCGCTGGCCTTAGCTGCACTTTGCAAAACGTCTGGCTTTAACTGCTCACTTAAGAAGTCATCTGATGCGCCTTGGTCAACCAAAGCGGGGACAAACTGCGTGGCACTGCGCATTAATTCGCTGGCATCGTATTCACGCCATTTAGCCATGTCACTCCCCAGGTATGCGGTGAAGGCTTTTTGCCCCCAAGGGCAGTTTACTGGGTTACTGATCGGGCTAAAGGCCGACATTGATGTATAACGTTCGGGGTTACGCATGGCGATAGTCAATGCCCCATGACCGCCCGTTGAATGGCCGGCAATGGCGCGTTTGTCTGACACAGGAAATGTGGCTTCAATCAGCTGAGGCAATTCATTCACCACATAGTCATACATGTGATAATGACGATCCCAAGGTGCTTGGGTCGCATTCACGTAAAAGCCAGCGCCCTTACCCAAATCATACCCTTCAGCATCGGCCACATCGTCACCCCTAGGGCTGGTATCTGGTGCCACAATGGCGATGCCCAGCTGAGCTGCTATACGCTGTGCACCGGCTTTTTGCATAAAGTTTTCATCGGTGCAGGTCAATCCGGATAACCAATACAGAACCGGCACCTTAGTACCGTTTGCGGTTTGCGGCGGTAAATAAATCGCAAAGCGCATGGTGCAATCTAAAGTCTTGGATGGGTGACTATATTGTTTGTGCCAACCACCAAAGCTTTTATTGATGGATAAGTTTTCAATTGTCATAAGCATGCCTAACACTCCGCTAGGAGCCTCTTGTTGTTTTGTAGAATTTCGTGTTGTTGCAACGTGATGTTGCTAAAAGCGCAAAATGCATGACTGCTCGCTCAAGAGCAAGCAGTCGCTTTCGCTCAGAAGTGAATAACGCTGCGAATACTTTCGCCTTTGTGCATCAAGTCGAACGATTCGTTGATGTCTTCAAGGCTCATAGTATGAGTGATGAAATCGCTCAGTTTGAACTCACCTTGCAAGTAACGCTCTACATAATCTGGCAATTCAGAGCGCCCTTTCACGCCACCAAATGCAGAGCCGCGCCATACACGACCTGTCACTAACTGGAATGGGCGGGTTGCAATTTCTTGCCCAGCACCGGCCACACCGATGATCACAGACTCGCCCCAACCTTTGTGGCAGCACTCAAGTGCAGAGCGCATTAAATTGACGTTGCCGATACACTCGAACGAGTAGTCAACGCCCCCATCTGTTAGCTCAACAATCACGTCTTGTATGGGTTTGTCATAATCTTTTGGATTAATAAAATCAGTTGCCCCCAATTTCTTGGCTAATTCAAATTTACTTTCGTTGATATCGATAGCAATGATACGACTGGCTTTAGCCATGGTTGCACCAATGACCGCTGACAAGCCAATGCCACCCAAACCGAAGATGGCCACAGTGGCGCCCTCTTCTACTTTTGCGGTGTTCATGACCGCTCCCATGCCTGTAGTCACACCGCAGCCTAGCAAACAGACTTCTTCTAAGGGGGCATCTTTGTTCACTTTTGCCAATGAGATTTCAGGCAACACTGTGTACTCAGAAAACGTTGAACACCCCATGTAATGGAAGATAGGCTGGCCATCTTTATAAAAACGCGTGGTGCCGTCAGGCATCAGGCCTTTACCTTGGGTTTCCCGAATTTTTTGACAAAGGTTCGTTTTACCAGACAAACAGAATTTACATTCACCGCACTCAGGGGTGTAAAGAGGAATAACATGATCGCCAACCGACACGCTGGTAACGCCCTCACCTACCTGCTCAACAATACCGCCACCTTCGTGGCCCAGAATAACCGGGAAAATTCCTTCTGGATCTTCACCAGACAAAGTGAACGCATCAGTGTGGCACACACCAGAAGCTATCACTTTAATCAGTACTTCGCCTTTGCGCGGAAGCATGACGTCAACTTCCTCAATCGACAACGGCTGCTTAGGGCCCCAAGCAATGGCGGCTTTAGATTTTATAAATTGATCTGACATAGTGATCCTCTCTTTGAGTTAATAAATTGCTTACGGAAATAATTCGCTTTCGTGAATAAAATTGCGTTAGTAAAAATAGTCGCCTTGGGTGCTGCGCTTCGTTCATTTAAACCACACCTTGAAGGCGTAAAAATGGGCTTGTACTTAATGGCTATGGCCTTGAGACAAATTGATCATCGCCACACCAACGGCGACAAATGCCATACCAAACCATGTGGTTAAATCTAAATGTTGGCGGTAAATCACCGTCGACAACAAGGTCACAGTGACAATCGCTAGGCCAGCCCACAACGCGTGTACAATCCCTATAGGCATGCCTTTCATCGCTTGCCCTAAAAACATAAAAGCCGCGACGTGCCCCAGTAACACCAATACGCTGGGTAAAGGTTTAGTAAAACCATCGGTTTCTTTTAGCGCAACATGTGACATGGCTTCTGCAACGACACCTAGCATTAGAAATACCCAACTCATCTTTGCTCCCTATGTAGTGTATTAGCGCCGCGCTGACAGAAATATTTCAGTCATGACCAGAGTTAGTTAACGGATCTTGTTCGCTGCACTAGTGCTGAGTTTGAGCTTCTGCCAAAACGCCCATTGGTTTTTGTTTTATGCTCGTTTGCGAATATGGGACGCATTATATTTATTTCTTCACAGATGATAATATGCTTATTTAGTAAATTACTTTTACTCACAGGTAACAATGATGCAGTGGGAAGGGATCAACGAATTTGTTTATGTGGCCGAAGCCGAGAGTTTTACTCAAGCGTCAAAAAACTTAGCTATCTCTACCGCCCAAGTCAGCCGCCAGATCAGCGCGCTGGAAACGCGATTAAACGTGAAGCTGTTTTATCGCACCACGCGAAAAGTGTCACTAACTGACGAGGGGCGACTCTTCTACCAGCATTGTCGCAGCGTACTTGACGGACTCGATGCCGCTGAGCGCGCCATCACGAATTTACAATCGAAGCCCCAAGGCAAAATTCGCCTCACTGCGCCGGTGACCTATGGTGAGCAGCAAATACTGCCGTTAGTAAATGATTTTATGCTCCAGTACGCAGAGGTAGAAGTCACCGCCTATTTAAGTAATCAAAAAGTCGATTTAGTTGAACAAGGATATGATCTGGCCATTCGCCTCGGAAAATTAAGCGATTCATCCATGATGGCAAGAAAACTCGGGACTCGCACCAACTCTGTGTGCGCCTCCCCTGCCTATTTGGCAAAATTCGGCTTCCCGCACTCTTTATCAGAGCTGAGTAAACACAGCTGCTTGCTGGGCACCCTAGATTATTGGCACTTTCGTGTCGACGACAAAGAGCGAAATATCCGCGTGAAAGGCAGGCTAAGGTATAACAGTGGGTTTAGTTTAGTGGACGCTGCGCTCAAAGGCTTGGGCATAGTGCAACTGCCAGACTACTACGTGCAAGAACATCTTGAAAGTGGCGCCCTGGTCAGTTTATTAGATAATTATCGCGAATCCGAAGAAGGTATTTGGGCGATTTATCCGCGTAACAGGCATTTATCCCCCAAAATTCGCTCCTTAGTGGATTATCTAGCTGAGCATATAGGGTATACCAATTCCGTTAAATAATTGCTAAGTGGCTAATTATTTAATGGCGTTGGTATTAAGCCATCAGTCTCGTCAACTCAAGACTGCCCTTTGCGTGAACTGATCTTGAATGCTAGCGTTAGTGTACTTAAAGCATGCTCGTCATTACGCAAATGGGCAGTCGTGCTTGCTAGCGATTGAGAACAAAGGGGAACAACATGGAACTGGGGGCTTTTTCAATTAGCTTAAGCGTTAAGGACATCGCTCTATCCAAAATCTTTTACGAGAAATTGGGCTTTGCGGCAGTAGGAGGTGACCAAAAAAAAGGTTGGTTAATCCTAAGAAATAGCGGTCAAACCATAGGTTTGTTTCAAGGTATGTTCGAAAAAAACACGCTGACGTTCAACCCAGGTTGGGACGTTCACGGCAATCCCACAGAAACCTTCACCGATGTGCGTAACATTCAGCAAGCATTGAAAAGCAAAGACATTGATTTTATGAGCGAAGTCACTGAAAACACGGTCGGCCCAGGCAGCTTTATGATGACTGACCCAGACGGAAATCCCATATTGGTCGATCAACACAGATAATTAATTCTCTGCGTTATTAAGACAATTGATTGAAGAATATGGAAACACAACCCATTGGACTTTACAGGTCTAACTGAACATATTTGAACAACCTAACTGAAATACGTGAACGAATTGGATAAATCTTTGGGTCTGATACGTATCGACTTTCTTAAAAACAAACAATAGTGAGCAACAATGGAAACAAAACTGATAAAAATTGCAATTTGGTCAGCTGTGGTCGTTCTACTCCTGAGCTTGTTGTGGCTCCCCGCGCTTTGGCTGTTCGTACTGCTGATCCCGATCGTGGCATTAGGTTATTACGATTATCATCAAACACGGCATAGCATTTTACGTAATTTTCCCGTTGTGGGTCACGGCCGCTGGATAATGGAGCGCATTCGCCCCTTCGTTCGACAGTATTTTTTCGAATCAGAAACCGACGGCACACCGATTACCCGTATGTTCCGCTCATTGATTTACCAAAGAGCAAAAGGCAGTTTGGACTCCAATCCCTACGGCACAAAAATCGATACCCAGCGCGTGGGCTACGAATGGATAGGCCACTCAATGGCAGCAAAGCACCATGACAGCAAACGCCCTGCCCCGCGCATTACCGTTGGTGGCCCCGATTGCACCCAGCCTTACGAAGCCAGTTTTTTTAATATCTCCGCCATGAGTTTTGGCGCACTGAGCGATAACGCCATTCGAGCACTTAATAAAGGCGCGGCCATAGGCGGCTTTTACCACAACACGGGTGAAGGCAGCGTCAGTGATTACCACCTAGAAAATGGCGGTGATATTGTATGGCAAATTGGTACCGGTTATTTTGGTTGTCGGGATAAAGAAGGCAATTTTGCTCCTGAAGCATTTCAAAAAATTGCCCACAAAGATGTCATCAAGATGATTGAAATTAAACTCAGCCAAGGGGCAAAACCAGGCCATGGCGGCCTATTACCCGCTGATAAAAACACCAATGAAATTGCTAGAATTCGCCTTGTTGAGCCCGGCACGCAAGTGGACTCGCCGCCATCTCACAGCGCGTTTGAAACACCTATTGAAATGATGCACTTCGTTAAACAATTACGGGAGTTATCTGGTGGAAAACCAGTGGGCTTTAAACTGTGTATTGGCCGGGCCAGCGAATTTGTCGCTGTGTGCAAAGCCATGGTTGAAACCGGTATCAAACCAGATTTCATCACAGTGGATGGCGGTGAAGGTGGCACAGGAGCCGCTCCACTTGAGTTCTCAAATTCCGTAGGCATGCCATTGCGTGAAGCCCTATCATTCGTATGTGACATTTTGGTTGGCTTCGATTTGAAAAAAGACATTCGCGTTATTGCCAGTGGTAAAACTTTCAGTGGCTTTCATTTGGTCAAAAACCTCGCCCTAGGTGCAGATATGTGCAACAGCGCCAGAGGTATGATGGTGGCGTTAGGCTGTGTACAGTCATTAGAATGCAACACCAACAAGTGTCCAACAGGCATAGCCACGCAAGACCCTAAATTAGCTAGAGGTTTAGTGGTGCCAGATAAAGCCGAGCGCGTGGCGCGTTATCACAAGGCCACGGTGAATTCGGCATTAGAAATTATTGCGTCTGCAGGCTTACGTAACACAGAGGATCTTAATCGCTCGCATATTTTCAGGCGTGTCAGTCAAACTGAAGTGCGCCGCTTCGATGAAATATACCAAAGCCCAACCACAGGCAGTTTTTTTGATGAAGAAAAACCGAGCAAGTTTGCTCAGGCACTTAAAGAAGCCAGTCCAGACAGCTTTTATCCGAAACAATATTTAGCAGAGACGGACGAAGGGTTAAAGGAAGTGAGTTAACGCTGGCATCTTTAAACCAACACTAGGCGCTTAGAATAAATAAATTCTACAGCGCCTTTTTTGTAGGCATGACGACGTTAGCGAATATGAGACCTGCAATCAGCGACATAAAAATTAAGAAGGTTTCCTGCCCTATATGCTCTGCTTGCACGAAGTCTTGGCCAGATACAAAGGAATTCAAACCTATGTAGGTTTTCGACCCTGGCACTAAAACAATCAAGCCTTGCATACTCACCAATGACGCTGGTGCGTGGGCAATTCGGGTGAATAAATTAGCGTATATACCAAGAGCAAATGCCCCCACAAAGGTGCTTAAGCCCTGCTCTAAATATGCTGAACTCCACACCGTCGCCCCATACGCAATAAAACCGGAAAGCAAGGTCCACGGAATATGTTTAAACCGCGTTCTGAAGATAACCACTAAGCCCAAGCACAACATTAATATGGCGAACCAGCGTGTCCATTCCGGTAAAGACGTAGCAACTGATGACTCATTTGGCCCAAAGAATCCAAAGCCGATGCTGATCCCAAGAAATGCCCCAAAGTAGAGTTTAAATAGTTGCATCACCGCATCCATGACGCGCGCGGTACCAGAAACTAAATTACGTGATGACAACTCAGCTAGCCCCATGGTTAAGGCTAAGCCCGGCACCAGGATGATCACGGACGAGAGCACCACCAGTGGTATGTTCATCCCGTGATCAAAATAAAAGCTAATCGCACAAGCAATCAACCCAGCGGCCAAAGATGCCGCTGGCTCTAACATTAGCGTCACTCGGCGAGAAATTTGTGACCATAACACCAGAAAGTAAACCACTAAGCCGATCAATGACGTCCAGAGGATCTCTTGCCAGCTAGCCCCCATCAACATAGCAAATGCGCCCGGTGCGGCACAAAACCCTAGACCGGTTAAGATCTTGCCATAAGGGCTAGGCATCTCATTGATCACGTCAAGTTGGTGATCAGCTTCTTCTAAACCGACTTCACCAGCGAGCAGGCGCGTCGCCAGCTCATCAGTGCGGGATAACGCATTCATATCGTAATCACCAGGCTGTACACGTACCGAATGGTTGTACTCATCTTCCCGCCTGTCGCTCCAAATCACAAACGTCAACGCCGTGGGCGTGGCAATAAAGGATGCGCGAACCCCCAAATAGGTCGCAAGCTCAGTTAGGTAAGCTTCTAAGCGAAACGCAGGTGTACCGTATTTGTGCAACATAATGCCCAATTTAACGATAAATTTTCGAATTTGAATAAACTCTGCAGTATTCACTTCACGCACCCTTTTTGATACCTAATTCGATTATTTTAAATCGCTCATATTTAACGACTTAACTTAAATTTTCGCGGATTCTAGTGACATTTAAAGAGTTACACAACGCACATTTTTTACTCACATTGGATTATAAAAACTAATCCTTACGAGCGAGAACGGCATCTCTATATTGGTTCCTGATCGATAGACCAAGGTAGTTCCACTTACACGATTATTTACATCTCATCATTCAGTCACTTCGTCTATCTGGCTTGAATTTGATCAAAACACCATCAGCTCTAGTAGTAACAGAAAAAAACATTAAATTTTACATCACTAGGAGAAAGTAACATGGCAAAAGAAAAAGTCGTATTAATTACCGGCGCATCCAGTGGTATCGGCGAGATGACAGCCAAAATATTGGTCCAAAATGGCCACAAAGTAGTATTGACCGCTAGAAGACAAGAAAAGTTAGATGAATTAGTCGATTACCTCGGCGCTGACCATGCTATTGCAGTCGCCGCAGATGCCACCGAGATTCACGAGCTTGAGAAAGTGGTAAAAGAAGGAATCAACAAATTTGGTCGACTGGATGTGGCGTTTGCCAATGCTGGCATGGGTGTGTCTACATCTGGCACAGAGAAAGGCGATCCCGACGAGTGGGATACCATGATTCAAATTAACATCAATGCTTTACTCTACACCGCTAAGCTCACGTTACCCCACCTAAGGGAGTCCGTAGGGCAGTTTATCATTACCAGCTCAGCGGCTGGCAGACGTCCCATTAAAGGTTCGATTTACGGTGCAACTAAATGGTTTGCCTATGGGTTTGGGCAAAATTTAGCAGAAGAAATGGCAGAATGGGGCGGCCGCTGCACAACTATTGCCCCGGGCATGGTTAATACACCATTTTTCGATGAAGAAAAGCCAGACAAACTCGCTCCCGCAGATGTAGCCGATGCCGTGCTATTTGCCGTGGAGGCTGATAAGCGAAATTGCGTTCGCGAAATTTTCTTAATGCCAACAAACTAGACTAGGCTGGACCTTAGGCAAATCTATAGCTGCTTCATTGGGGTACGCTCAAGTCGGACGACACGGAATGTGGCGTCGTGGTTACAAGGTGAAGTAATTGCGACGCGTTTTGGCTACGCGGCATTGTGATTTAGTGGCGCCGTGGTTGTGTATTTTTCATTTAGGAGGAAATATGAAGCATCTAGCGAAAGCCATTTTTACCCTGGCACTAAGTCCTTTACTGAGCCCTGGGTCTCTGTTTGCACAGTCTTTGCCAGATACATCTGGCAAAGAATTGGTTGAAGCCCATTGCAATGCCTGTCATACCAGCGAGCGTATTGTATCTAGCGCTGACTACAACCAAACGGGTTGGCAGCATTTGATTGCCACCATGGTCAATTTAGGCGGCAATCCCAACCGCGAAAAAATCACTGCCTATTTAGCCGAACACTTTCCTCCAACGTCACATCGCAACCCGCAACTAGTGGAGGGCGACACCTCTGTTACATTTGAAGAATGGGTGGTACCCACATTGGGCCAGCGTTCCCGAGACCCAATTGAAGCGCCAGATGGTTCGATTTGGTGGGCTGGCCAGTGGGGGAATCTCATTGGGAGCATAAATCCACAAACCGGTGAGATGCGTGAATACCCCTTGCCGGCTAACGCCATGCCACACACCGTCACCCACGACAGGGAAGGTAACATTTGGTACACAGGCAACAAGAACGGCACATTGGGTATGCTCAACCCGCAAACAGGAGAGATCACCGAATATAAAATGCCCGACCCGCGTGCGAAAGACCCCCACTCCGCTATTTTTGATGACAACGGTACACTGTGGTTTACCTTGCAGCACAGCAACATGATTGGCCGCTTGATACCCAGCACGGGGGAAATCAAATTAGTCACCATGCCCACCCAAGACGCTCGCCCTTACGGCATTAAAATTGATAGCAAGGGCACACCTTGGGTGGCGTGCAACGGTAGTAATTGCTTAGTCAAAGTAGACCCTACAAGCATGGCAATCAGTGAGTACCCACTGCCAAATGAAAACACCACCGTCAGACGCCTTGACATCGCCGATGATGGCATGATCTGGTACGTTAATTCAGGGCGTGGTCGCTTAGGTCGACTCAACCCTAACAATGGCGAAGTCAAAGAATGGCCATCCCCCAGCGGGCCAAACTCACACCCCTACGCTATCGCGGTCATTGGTGATGCTATTTGGTACAACGAATCAGGTAAACGCCCTGATGCCTTAGTTCGTTTTGACCGCAAAGCACAAACCTTTCAAAGTTGGCCCATTCCCACTGGAGAGGGAGACGCGCGCATCTACGCCGGTATCGTGCGCCACATGCGCCCAACCCGTGACGGTAATCTGCTCATCCACCAAAGCGCGACTAATCGAATTATTCTGGTGAAGGCTGAGACCAAAAAGAACTAATCCCGTTATTTAGCGGTTCGTTCGAGCCGCTTATTCTTACCACATCTGAACCTGATCTATTCATACCTATCCGCATTAATACATGCCCCTCAGAATGCGTCCAGCGGCTTTTGAGCAAGGCGTCGCTGGGTAGTCATGGTTGTTCCCTTTCAGATAATAAGAATGCAGAGCAAAAGCCGCTGGGCATTTCTTTCAGCTCAGCTGTAACCAGTGTGTAGCCAGTGCAAGCCAACCGGTTAAATCCAACTATTTCGTTCAAATTTTCCGCAGACTTTTGTCTTCATTTGTATAGAAGTGTCAGTGATTGCCAAGAAAGGTAAAGGTTATGTAAAGAGCCTCATAGCCAATGAACTTAACGTTTTATCCTTACGTCACAATGGCAATTAAACAAAGCCTTAGGTGAAATATGACCGCTTCTCACCTAAGAAAATAAACCTGGAGATACAATGAAGTTAAGCAAAACGACGTCGTCGATAATTCGCTCCCCTGCTCTATATTTGGGGGTTGCGTTATTGTCTCTTACTGGCTGTGGTTCAAGTGACGATGACAACACTGGATACATCCGCTTTTACAACGCCTCATACAACGCTCCAGCAGTGTATCTCACCGTTGATGAAGACTTAGATGAAGATGACGACGACGAAATTGAAATTACCTATGGTGCAGTGACGTTCGGCAATGTGACTTCGAACAACGCCCTAGACAATGACACTTATTGGGTTGAGCTTGGTTGGCAAGACGAAGAAAGCAGCGATCGCAGCGATCTTGAAGTGATTTATCAAGAGCAGCATAAAATTCAAAACGAAGTGATTACCTTTGTTGCCCTTACTGACGATATTCGCTCGCCTAACGTACTCACATTTGATATCCCTGTGGTAGATGACGATGATGATGACGACGATGATTTGTTTAACGTGCGTTTTCTAAACCTGAACACTGATTATTCAACTGTGGATGTTTACATCTCTGAAGATAACGAAACGTTCAATGAAGCAGAGTTCGTATCAACCGTTGAACTCAACAGCCTTACTGACAATATTAAGATTGAACAAGACCAGTATATTTTTTACATCACTGAGCCAGGTGGTAGCGAGCCAATCTTTACCTCTGAAGATATTTCATATTCTGTTGTCAGCCAATATGTTGTGGTACTGCGTGACAACGTGGGTGTAGGCAGCTCACCCTTTACCATCGACAGTATCGGTGTAAACAGTGTTACTGAGCTAAACGATGTTGACGCTGAAGCCTCATTTGGTTTTTACAACGGCATCGCCACCAACCAATACATTCCTGATTACACAGGTGTAGTCGACTTAAATGTTGATTTAGATGACGAAAGCGAGTTGGTGGTCGATGATCTAGGCTACGGCCAATTCAGTGAAACGACAACGACCTCGAACGGTGACTATTCATTCGACATTCTAAATGCAGATAATGACGAATTGTTCATCCATGATGCCTTACTAAGCTTGCAAGAAAACGCTGACAATATTGTATTCTTATACTCAAAAACGGACGCCGTTGATGATGACGAAGACGATATTATCGATGAAAACGAAGACGGTATCGTTGATAACTACGAGTCCATCATCAAGTCTTTAACCATCACCAAGAGCAGCAGTTCAAGCATTTATAGCCATGGAATCAAAGTGGTCAACTTGAGTGATTCAGACGACTTCAGCCGCGTGAAATTCTACTTTGTTGAGAACGACGAAGTGATTTCTACGGCTGATAATACCCTGTCTGTTTTACAAGAAAGCAATAGCTCTATCACGCTTATCAATAACACTTACGATGTGTTCGCCATCGCTACTATCGAAGGCAGCGATATCATCATGGACAGCTTCCAACTGACATTAGACGAAGACAGTGTTGAGCAGTTCTTGATTTTTGCCCCGGATGACAGCGCATCAACCGGGTTCAGCATGACATTAGTGGATCAAAACCAAGTTAACTAATTGGTTTACCGCGTTCGCGCCATAGTAAAGGATTGTCCTGCTATGGCGCTGATTCATATATCAAGTGACGACCCAAGACTCACATTAGCCGACATCTGCATCATACGCTTTGAAAGCTTTTTGCTTTATCGCTGTTAGGCCCTTTATTGCCTAAAAACCAGTAAAGCATTGCACAAGCTAGATAAACAACCGCGCTAACAGAGTCAGACATTTCGTTTTGAGCAGAGCGCTTTTATAAAGGCAAGTAGTAAGCCGCAATAATCAAGCGTTCACACGAGCAATGAAACAAGCGATGAAAAAAACAATGAAACAAACACGAATAGCAGCCTTTTTATCCAGCGCATTTCTGTCTAGCGCCTTTTTGTCAGTTCCTGCTGCGTTCGGTGCTCAGTATCAAGTAGTTGAGCTACCCGTTGCAGAATTAGGCGTGGACTCATACCCAACTGCCATCAACAGCATCGGTGAGATCGCCGTTAACCTAGCGTCGCAGTTTAATCCCGTGATTGATGTTTCTTTGCTGGACTTTGATTCAGCGACGCTCATTGCCGGGTTAACCAATTTAGAAAACGCCCGATCAGGCGACTTCAATACTGCTGACTACGAATTTTTATATGCCTATATTACCGCCAATGCTGAAAGCCAGTTTTTCCAGCAAATCGCCAGTTTAAATAGCTATGTAGCCTCAGAAGACACCAGTATTTTGCTGCATGGTTTTGACACCATTGACAGCGACACCGACGAGTACCGTAACAGTGCCACCACAACGGTGCGTGGTATCAACGACTTTGGCTATACCGTTGGGAAAAGTTTCGACGGTTTTTACACACTGGAATATGTGACAGAAGACATTGAAGACGTCACTTATGTGCTAAATGATTTTTACTACCGTGCATTTGCGCAAATAGAAGATGATGTAATCGAGCTTACGCCGCCTGAAAGCACTTTGGGTGGATACAGCGAAGCCTACGATATAAACGAACTAAACCAAGTGGTGGGCATAGGGAGCACTGAATTGGTGTCGACCACATTGCAAGACAGTATTGATGCGTGTGCCGATGAAGATGAGCGAGGTGATATCCCTGAAGCGTCGTGTTTGCGCAGTTTAAGTATCAGCACCAATGCCAGTCTCGGAAGCGTTTTTCAGCAACGAGGAGTGATTTGGCAACTAGACGATGGCGGTGTCGAAGATACCTACACCCTACCCATGTTAATTGAGCCGGACGACGATGACACTACGGTTTACAGCAGCACGGCTGTCGCCATCAACGACTTTGGTATTGCCGTGGGTACGTCACCGGCGTTCTATCAAAATACTGACACATTAACCTCAGCGGCGGTGATTTACGATAACGACAAAGCCTACACGATCAGCGAAGATAGCGACGAAGAGTACGATGTTTTTGCCAGCTACGCGGTTGACATCAATAACAATGATTTGGTGGTAGGATACGCCACCAAAAGCGTACTGGGCTCAACGCCCAACAAGTTTTTCGTGTATGACTACGACTCAGGTATCATTGAATACCCAGATGATTTCTTCGACAGTGCCTCCACGGTGCCCACCGCAATTAATGATGACAACCTAGTCGTTGGTTTCACCGAGTTTGAAGAAACCAGTTCAGGCATTCGCCGGGTAGAAGGCTTTGTTTATGATTATCGTAACGATATCTTCTCAAGCCTAAACGACTTAATTGAATGCAACAGCCCTTACACCATTGCTCAAGCAAATGGCATTAACGAAAATGGCGAAATCATCGCAACGGCAACTGTGTCTAGCGTTAACAAAGACATTACAGGTGAAATTGAATTAGATGAGTACGATGCCCAATCTTCAAGCACCCACGTTGTCGCCATTAAGCTAGTGCCCATTCCAGGTGGTTCGATTGATAACTGTGACGTATACGAAGAAGAGTATGAGCGTGAAGGCGCCAGTGCTTTCTGGTTGTTGTTTGTCGGATTGTTTGGTTTAGCACGCTTTGTTCCTTCGCGAACGAACCTTGGTAACCGCTAGAACACGCGTAGACACAAGGTAACAAGCATCACTAAAGCATGATGTTCATGATAAAACCTAAACGAGCAGTTGTATTTAATGGAGTCGATACAACAGCTCGGTTTTAATCAAATCACCCTAGCTTTACGCTAACTCGGCTTAGTCAAAAAGCTGCGCTTAGACACAGCGTTGGTTTTTAGCGCGTTGAGGGCTGGGCTATCAGAGCGATCCTTCAAAGCGACACCAGACAGATTTAAGCGCCGCGCTTCTTTGAGTAAATATAATGCTCGATGCGCGGCGTCATCATAACCCAAGCCAGCGGGTCGAATATTCGAAATACAATTTCGCCGCGCATCGGTCAAGCCTATTTCTGGTGCCCAAGTGAAATACAAACCTAAGCTGTCGGGCGAGCTTAACCCCGGGCGCTCCCCAATTAACATCAATACCGCTTTGGCGTTCAGGTACTCTCCTACTTCATCCCCAACAGCCACTCGCCCTTGCTCTACCACGGTCAGCGGGGCAAGACGCCACGATTCCGACTCATGCTTTAGCAAAGTGATTAATTGCCTAAGCAAGGGTTGAACATTGTATTGCACCGCGATGGATGAAAGCCCATCCGCCACCACAATGGCCAAGTCATAGTCTGGCTGAGTAGTTCCTGCTTGTTGCGTCATGAACTTCAGCAATAGATTGCGCGACACATCATTTAGTTTTCGGCCCAAGTCTGGGCGCTGCAAAAATGTCGTTCTATCGAACGCTTGGCTATGCAGCATCATAGGTGGGCAAGGCAACACTGACGAAAACTCGGTCAGTTTGTGTTGTAGCTCCTCTGTGTCTAATCGCAATTTTACTGCATCTCGGGCCTTGGCATGCGACAACTGGAATCCCAGCATTTCTGAGGTAGGTAAGCTTATCCCTGCTCTGCCTAGCCCGATTCGCGCATTTGTGTAACGACGTAACGTGCGCCATGGGTTATTAACGACATCGCTGCTTGTCATGCTTGCATGACTATTCATCATATTGCTCACGTGACTGGGCTCATCATTGTACTTTTTCATTATGAACGTCCCCTTAGTGCCTTTAACGAACGGGCAAAAACGTCTGGCACATGATCTGATAGTATGTACTGCCCATCATTTTTCATGATATTCATTTTCTCTAACCACATCTCAAACTCCGGTGCTGGTCGCGCGCCTATCACCCGACGCAAATACAAAGCATCGTGAAATGAGGTCGTTTGATAATTCAGCATAATGTCGTCTGAGCCCGGGATCCCCATAATAAATGAACAGCCTGCTACCCCGAGTAATGTCAGCAGGTTGTCCATGTCGTTTTGGTCGGCCTCGGCGTGATTGGTGTAACACACATCACAGCCCATCGGCAGACCAAGCAATTTGCCGCAAAAATGATCTTCGAGCCCAGCTCGGGTGATCTGTTTGCCGTCGTATAAATATTCCGGACCGATAAAACCCACCACCGTATTAACCAGCAAGGGATTAAACTTACGAGCCACAGCGTAAGCTCTGGCTTCACATGTTTGTTGGTCTAACCCGTGGTGCCCATTGGCGGATAACGCACTCCCCTGACCCGTCTCAAAATACATCACGTTAGTGCCTGCTGTGCCTCTGCCTAAGCTCAGCGCTGCCGCATGCGCTTCTGCTAATGTCGATAGATCGAATCCAAAACTACTGTTCGTGGCTTGAGTGCCTCCAATAGACTGGAAAACCAGATCCACGGGCGCGCCTGCTTCTATGCACTCTATAGTGTTGGTTACGTGGGTAAGCACACAACTTTGTGTAGGAATTTGATATTGCTGGATGACGTCATCCATTAGATGCAGCAAATGTGTGGCCTGAGCTACATTATCAGTCGCTGGGTTAATCCCTATGACCGCATCACCATTTCCGTACAGCAATCCATCTAGCATGCTGGCCGCGATCCCGTTTATGTCGTCTGTGGGATGATTTGGCTGTAATCGCGTTGAGAGCCGGTTAGGTAGGCCAATCGTGCTGCGAAACGCTGTGGTAATTTGACACTTTTTGGCCACCAAAATCAGGTCTTGATTGCGCATTATTTTGCACACGGCCGCGGCCATTTCAGGGGTGATGCCAGCGCAAACACTGGCCAGTACTTCACTCGTGGCGAAATCGCTGAGCAGCCAATTGCGAAAATCACCTACGGTTAAATGCGCTAGCGGTGCAAACGCCTCTTTACTGTGGTTATCCACTATTAACCGCGTGACTTCGTCGCTTTCGTACGGCACCAAAGCTTCATTTAAAAAGTCAGTCAGCACAACGTCGGCTAAGGTAAATTGTGCAGCCACACGCTCTTGCTCAGTCTCAGCTGCCACCCTAGCAAGTATGTCTCCCGAGCGCAGCGGAGTGGCTTTGGCCATTAGCTGGGCCAAACCCGTGAATTGATATGTAGTACCGCCGACTATGTGTCGATAACCTTGACTCATTCAACTATCCATAATGAAGTTGGTCAGTGTCAGCCGCATATTCACGTCATTATCCTTAAGATGAAGAGAAGACTTCAATTTAAGATCTACATGCATGAACGACTGACAGCCAGATTAGGGTGTTGCGCACGTTATGTTCTGTTCCTTTATTATTGTTTAAAAATGCAAATTTGTTCAGGGCGTGTTGAGCTTTTCTGTACATTCTCACAGCGGTCAGTGTGCTGTTTGAGCAAGGTGAATGATTGAACGTCTAGTGGTCTCAATCAAAATCATTTAACGCGCCCTATCAAAAGCAAACCTGCCATGACGAGTTGCATTTTTCGCTTGCCTACATCAGAAGTTGCCAGAAACATGCCGCTGGACTAACTTTTCAGCTATGAATCTCAAGTGTTGATTAATATATATTGATATCAACAACTTACATGTAAATGGTAAAATAAACTCTCAATGCGGTCCATTGTCGCCATGCAGCGCCCAACAAAGTGAGCACCATTTTAGTTGCAATGCACCTTTTCAAAGCATCAATCAATGTTGGGTAAGCGCTGCCCGAGCCTTATTGGACGTATTTAGATACAAGGCCTGTATTAGAGAGCTGTAAATGAAAAACCCAAGCACTGTGCTTGGGTTTCTAGGTAATGTTCGACTTATAGCCGCATTATTGAATTCTCATTATCAAGCCGTCTTATAAACTCTGCATATCAATGACGAAGCGATAACGCACATCGTTACTCTTCATGCGCTCAAACGCGTCATTAATATCCTGCATATCAATTTTTTCGATTTCGGATACCACATTATGCTCACCGCAAAAATCGAGCATTTCTTGGGTCTCTTTGATGCCACCAATGAGAGAACCAGCCAGCGCTTTACGCCCACCAATCATAAATGCACCGTTAACTGCATCGAGTGGCTCAATGGCACCGACAAAACACATAGTGCTGTTGTATTTAAGCAAAGATAGATACGGGTTCACGTCATGCCCCACCGGAATGGTGTTAAGCAAGAAATCAAATTTACCTCGCCATTTTTTCATGGCGTCTTTGTCTTTAGTGACTAACACATCATCCGCGCCAAGCTTTTTGGCGTCATCGGCTTTATCTTTAGAGGTGGTTATCATTACCACATGGGCGCCCATGGCAGAAGCGAACTTAATGCCCATATGGCCCAAGCCACCCAAACCAATCACACCCACTGTCATGCCTTCTTTCACACCATGTTGATGTAACGGTGAGTAAGTGGTGATCCCCGCACACAGTAGTGGCGCGGCAGCGGCTTTATCTAAGTTCTCGGGCACTTTTAGTACGAATTTATCGTTAACCACAACTCGCTTAGAATAACCGCCCTGCGTGATGTCTTCTTCATCATCAGCAGCGTCTTTTAACTTACTGTTATAAGTCATGGTCGCGCCGTTCAGGCAGTGCTGCTCAAGGTGTTCCTCACAAGCTGCACAAGTTTGACATGAGTCCACCATGCAACCCACACCCACGGTATCACCTACTTTGAAGTTGCTTACTTTGCTGCCCACAGCGCTGACTTCACCGATGATTTCGTGGCCAGGCACTAGAGGGTAATTGGAGTTGCCCCAGTCGTTTTTAACCGCGTGCAAATCACTGTGACACACCCCACAGAACTGAATATCGATTTGTACATCATGCTCGCTAGGCGCTCGGCGTTTAATGTCATGGGGTGCCATTTGGCCGTCTTCTGATTTTGCTGCATATGCTGAAATAGTCGTCATAATTTCTCTCTTGGTTATCGCGAAAAATATTGTGAGTAACCGTCAATTCAATACCCGCTTTCTCGCAGTTGTTAAACCGAGGCGCTAACTACTTTTGCACAAGTCAGCGCCACGTTAAGTATTAGGTGCAAGCTTTGCGTTGCTTGCCTTACATTAAACAGGTGTGAGGGTGAGATCTTACATAGCTGATTTAACATGACTCAATGAAGGATAATCCACGTAGCCTTCACTGCCACCGCCGTAGAATGTCTCGTCATTTGGCTCGTTGTAAGGGCCATCTTTAGCGATGCGAGCGGGTAAATCTGGGTTAGCTAAAAATGAGCGCCCGAATGCCACTGCATCAGCGTCATTATTTTTAATCCACGTATCAGCCTCTTGTGGGCTAAATTCACCGTTCGCGATAAACACCCCGCTAAAGGCTGCGCGCATATCTTTAAGCAGTTGGTTACCTTGCTCGATGCCTGAGCCATCGCCTGTGTGGTTATTCGGGCGAACCACATGTAGATAAACGGCACCTTTGCCAGATACTGCCTTAGCCGCGGCAACGTAAGTACCTTCTGGATCGTCGTCATAACTGCCACCTGGTCCGCCGGTGGGCGATAAGCGCACACCAATATTATTGCGCGGTATTTCCTGTGCGATAACGTCAATGACTTCTTCGAGTAAACGCAATCGATTCTCGACGCTGCCACCATATTGATCGTCTCGTTTGTTCACCGATGAGCGAATGAATTGATCAAGTAAATAGCCGTTGGCAGCATGTAGTTCGATACCATCGAACCCAGCTTCCTTGGCGCATTTCGCTGCGTGGCGGTAATCGCGTCTAAGGTTATCAATATCCTCAAGCGTCATCGCTTGCGCTGTAGGGTGTGGCACCGTTGGGCCATCAGGCAATAGATCCCCTACAAAGGCTTCGCCTTCAGGTTGAAATTCGCTTGATGAAAATGGCCGCGCATCATGCGGCTGGAACACTTGATGAGAAATTGCCCCAACATGCCATAGTTGACAGAAAATACGCCCCCCCATGTTGTGCACTGCATCTGTGACCACTTGCCAATGCTGAACTTGCTCGTCAGTGAAAATGCCCGGCGTCCACGCATAACCTTGGCCCTGAGGGCTGATTTGGGTGGCTTCAGAGATGATCAGGCCTGCGGAGGCCCGTTGTGCGTAATACAAGGCATGCAAAGGCGTTTGTAAATTTTCCCCTGGGGTTGAGCGCGAGCGTGTTAGCGGGGCCATGAACACACGATTTTTGAGCTGTATGTTGCCCATATTGATTGGCGCAGATAAAGAAGGAAAGGCGCTTTTCTCGCTGCTTTTTTCACTGCTTAGCTCGTTATTTGTTTCGGGCTGAGATGACGTTGAATTATGAATATTTGGCAATGGTATTGTCCTCTTGCTGAGTTACGGCTTTGGCTGCACATGACACCTTGTGCTTTGGTTGTCGCTTTAAAAGTGCATACCTGTTCGTAACGTTAAAGTGATGTGACGTAGGCTAAGCAAGGGGTATTCCAATCACTGGAAATTATATACGTTCGCGTGCTCATGCTAGAAGCGCTCTATTGTGTAGACATGTTTGGCTGTAACGGAATGATATTTTTAGAAGGTAAAAACCGGGGAGCTAAGCGCTAACACAGTAATAATTGCAAAGTGAGTGGCAGTATTACTCGGTCGGTTGCCCAGTGACGAAGTGCTTTTAACCTTGCAGTCAACCACGTAATGAGTCGCGTTGTTGTGCACCAAAATGGAAGTACTATTAAGACCCGTCAGCAATATCAGCATTAATAAAGCGCGCTCGGCCCTCATTTTTTGCCACATAAAGTGCTTTATCCGCTTGATCTATTAATTGCATCTTCTGCGTGTCTTTGTCTACATGCGTACTTATCAGACCAATGGAACAGCTTACAAAGTCTTGGCCCTGACCTTTACCGTGTTGAATTTTTCTTCTTGCCCACTCTCGCAGCACTTCAGCAGCCAGCGCCTCAGAAGCCAGTGCGTTAATGCCCAGTGATATGACAATAAACTCTTCACCGCCATAGCGCGCAACCGTGTCTGTCTCACGATTAAACACTTGCCTTAATATTTCTGCTTGAATTCTTATCACCTCGTCACCGCGCAAATGCCCATAGCCATCGTTAAAATCTTTAAAATTATCAAGGTCAATCATAAACACACTGAGAGATGTGCCTATACGATTAGAAACCGATAGCATCAGATCAAACTGTTGCTCTAAAGCGCCACGATTATATAGCCCAGTTAATTGATCTATTTGATTTAAGTGCACTAGCTTTTCGTTAAGATGCTGAAAGCGCCCAAAGGCACTTTCAATTTGCTTTACGCCAATCAAGCTGATCAGTAAACCAAGGGAGACAAAGCCAAGATTCACCATACCAAAGCCTGCGTAAACAGGGTATAAGCCTACAATTAGAGCAAATCCGAATATAGTAAACGATACAAAAATAATTGAAAATTTGAATGATAATCGCATGATAAACATACAAAAAAGTCCATAAAGCAGAGTCCCCTCATAGGAAAATGAAAACTCTGCTATTTGCCAGCATTGTACAATCAGCCAGTAGTTGGCATAGCACACTAGAAGGAGACTGACACACAGCACTAAGTGATAAATTCGATGGTAATTCGGTAGGAAAGTCAGAGCGAAAAAGATACACAATATTGGCAATTGCATGCCTAACCGAGAGACAAGGTAGACCTGTTTAACCGCTTCGGGGATAACGCTTAAATCCGCAATGATAAAACTCATCATCAGCACTGTACCTAATGCAATAACTTGCCTCAGTTTGCTTAAGCTAAGTAATACAGTGTTATCTGGTATATGACTCGTAATTGTGGCTATTCCAACAAGTAAACCGGTCTATGAACTTTATAGTGCCCAAACGCGCAGATCAACGAAAAGGATAAATAGTGTTAGTGCATGGCGTTACTATAGTGAGGTCTACTATGAAATACCATGTAGACGTCTTAATTTGTAACCGAGTGCCAATATAACCAACAGCATTAACCAAGACCCTAACACAACGCCCCCCCAATGGCCGCCTTGCCAGAATAGGTTTAAATAGATGCCTCCAGAACTGGCACCAAGATAATAAAAAGTCAGATACAAAGAAGACGCGCTAGCTTTGCCCGTTTTAGCATTTAAGCTTACCCAACTGCTTGCAGTGGAATGCGTTAA
Source organism: Paraglaciecola sp. QJM3NY_14 (assembly GCF_056173245.1). Taxonomy (NCBI): domain Bacteria; kingdom Pseudomonadati; phylum Pseudomonadota; class Gammaproteobacteria; order Alteromonadales; family Alteromonadaceae; genus Paraglaciecola; species Paraglaciecola sp. QJM3NY_14. The sequence goes on along the minus strand of NZ_CM149664.1, from coordinate 1,622,865 downwards.
AAAGAAACCAAAGGCATTAATCAGTAACCCTAGAATAATCGCATACAAAGACGGAATTAAGGTCACGGCTGACCCCAGCATAATTATCACTGTACCCGCCATCATGCATACCGGTTGCGAATAATGCTTGCCCAACTTACCTGAAATAGCCGATGCGTAAGTGCCAGATAAATAAGTTAAAAATAGCAATCCAATATACTGCGCCGATAAAGCATACGGGCTGTCTTTGAGCACAAACGTAACAAAGCTATATTGGTTCACAAAGATAAAAAAGCTTAGTCCGCCAATCAGGTAACTCAAGAGTAAGCGTTTGTTGGCAAGATGTGCTCCCAGCTGATTTAGCATGGGTATAGGCCGCAGCGCTTTAGCAGTAAAGCGTTTTGAGGGCGGTAAAAGCCAAGCAAACACCAATGTCAGGCTCAAACTTAATAACGCCATTATTTCGAATGTGCCCGTTAAACCAAAGTTTTCCCCTAAAAATCCCCCGAGTAAGCGCCCACCGATGCCACCGAGTGAATTACCACTGATATAGATACCCACGGCTATCATCAAAGCATCAGCGTTAAATTCATCACTCATGTAGGCCACCGCGATAGCGGGTAAACCTGCTAAAAAGAAACCCTGCGCGGCACGTAAAATCAGCAAATTGTGATAATCACCAGCGAATGCCAAGCAAGTAGTAGTAACCGTAATACCCGCCATGGTGAACAACATGATCCCTCTGCGCCCAACGGCATCAGAGAGCGGCCCGTAAAACAGCAGAGAGATACCCAGAGTAAAGGTAGTAATAGTAAAACTGACACTTGATTGCAGCGCGGACACCCCAAACTGCTCAGCTATCATAGGCAATAATGGCTGGGTAACATACAAGTTAGCAAACACCATGAAGGAGCCTAAACACAGTGCTAGGGTGGCGCGCCAAAACGCGGCAGTATGGGGGGCGATCATCCTTGCAGCTTATCCTTAATTACGAGCTCAACATAGGTTGAAAAATAGAATTTCGATACCCTGTGAAAGCAGCTGACATAAAAAAGCGACCTTAGCAAAGGCTAAGGTCGCTTTCCAATCGCTTATCTAAATGACGCCGATTAAGTCAGCTTAGGCGATACTGGCGATATTCGGCGCCAAGTCCGACAAGTGACTTAAGCTGTGCTCGTTAAGCGAGTTAGAAGCTGTCTTTAGGGATACGCACCCAGCCTTCCATCAATACACGCGCACTGCGACTCATGGACGCTTTTATCACTGACCATTGGCCATCCACTTGCTCGGCAGCCGCGCCGACTTTTAGGGTGCCTGATGGGTGACCGAAACGCACATCGCTGCGCTCGTTACCGCCCGCGGCTAAATTTACCAGTGTGCCTGGTATGGCTGCAGCTGTACCAATGGCCACGGCCGCCGTACCCATCATGGCGTGATGCAATTTACCCATCGACATGGCCCGCACCAATACATCGATGTCATCACGTTCAATGGCCTTGCCACTGGATGACACATAAGGCGTTGGCGGCGCTACAAACGCGACTTTCGGCGTATGCTGACGTGACGCAGCTTCACTAATATCCTTGATTAACCCCATTTGCACAGCACCTTGAGCGCGAATGGTTTCAAACTTGGTCAGTGCAGCGGGATCGCCGTTTATCACTTCTTGCAATTCTGTGCCTGTATAACCAATGTCTTCCGCGTTTACAAAAATCGTTGGAATACCTGCATTGATTAACGTGGCTTTAAGGTTGTTTACCCCAACAGCCGCCAGCTCAGGTGAATCCAAGGTATCCACAATATTACCTGTGGGGAACATGCCACTTGGGCCTTCGGCAGCCGCATCGCCGTCATCCGCTGGGTGCATAAATTCTATCAACACTTCAGCTGCAGGAAATGTCACACCGTCTAACTCAAAATCACCGGTTTCTTGTACTTCGCCATCGGTGATGGGCACATGGGCGATGATGGTTTTCTGGATATTTTGCTGCCAAATACGCACCTCGGCAATGCCGTTTTGCGGAATACGGCTGGCGCTCACCAAACCATTACTGATGGCAAACGAGCCCACAGCAGCCGTTAAGTTACCGCAGTTACCACTCCAATCGACAAAGGCTTTATCGATAGCCACTTGGCCGAACAAATAATTCACATCGTGGCAGGCTCGATCGCTTTTCGACAGGATCACCGTTTTGCTGGTACTCGATGTTGCGCCGCCCATACCGTCGGTTTGCTTAGCGTAAGGATCAGGGCTGCCAATCACCCGCAGTAAGAGGTTGTCCCTTGCAGGGCCAGGCTTTTGCGCCGCCTCTGGTAAGTCATTCAGAGCGAAGAACACCCCTTTACTGGTGCCCCCGCGCATATATGTTGCAGGGATTTTGATTTGTGGCTGATGTATTTTAGATTCAGTAGCCATGCCTACCCCTTACCCTACTGTCGCTTCAAGAAAGTCTTGCGCGAAGCGTTGTAGCACACCGCCCGCTTCATAGATGGACGATTCCTCTTGGGTATCAATACGGCACTTCACCGGCACACTCACCTGCTCACCGTTTTTGCGGGTAATGTTCAGGGTCATTTGTGCACCTGGCTTGCGCTCACCTACTACATCATAGGTTTCACTGCCATCTATCTGGTACGTGTGACGGTTATCTCCCGGCATAAACTCCAGCGGTAATACGCCCATACCAATCAAGTTAGTGCGGTGAATACGCTCAAAACCTTCGGCAACAATCACTTCAACACCCGCTAAGCGTACGCCTTTGGCTGCCCAGTCACGGGATGAACCCTGACCATAATCCGCACCCGCCACGATAATCAGTGGCTGCTTGCGCTGCATGTAGGTTTCAATTGCTTCCCACATACGCATTTCTGTACCCTGTGGCTCTAAACGCGTTAGCGAGCCTTGTTTGACCTTACTTTTCCCGTCAGCACCGACTTCACGCACCATTTCATTAAACAGTTTAGGATTTGCAAACGTTGCGCGCTGCGCGGTTAAGTGGTCGCCCCTGTGGGTCGCGTAAGAGTTAAAGTCTTCTTCGGGCAACCCCATTTTGTGCAAATAGGCACCTGCCGCGCTGTTTAATTGAATAGCGTTTGAAGGCGATAAGTGATCCGTAGTGATGTTGTCGCCCAACACCGCCAATGGACGTAAGCCCTTCATGGAACGCTCGCCGGCTAAGGCCCCTTCCCAATAAGGTGGGCGACGAATATAAGTACTTTGTGGGCGCCAATCGTACTGAGGGTTGATGTGCGCGCCATACTCCACTTTTAAATCAAACATGGGCTCGTACACTTTGCGGAACTGCTCAGGTTTAACGCTGGCTTTGACGACCGCATCAATCTCTTGATCGGTAGGCCAAATATCTTTTAGCGTGACTGGATTACCGTTTTTATCATGGCCTAAAATATCCCGTTCGATATCAAAACGAATAGTACCGGCAATAGCATACGCCACGACTAAAGGGGGTGACGCCAAAAACGCTTGCTGCGCATAAGGGTGAATACGCCCATCAAAGTTACGGTTACCCGACAACACAGCCGTTGTGTATAGGTCGCGATCGGTAATTTCTTGTTGGATCACCGGATCAAGCGCGCCGCTCATGCCGTTACATGATGTACAAGCAAATGCCACCACGCCAAACCCGAGTTGTTCTAGCTCAGGCAATAATTTGGCGTCTTCTAAATACAGCTGCACCGCTTTTGAGCCAGGTGCCAAAGAGCTTTTTACCCAAGGCTTACGCGTTAAGCCAAGCTTGTTGGCATTGCGAGCAATTAAGCCAGCCGCCACCATGTTGCGCGGGTTACTGGTGTTGGTACAACTGGTTATCGCCGCAATAATAACAGCGCCATCGGGCATTTTGCCTTCTTCGTTTTCTATCACCCCACTGATACCACGTTCGGCCAATTCAGAGGTGGGAACGCGACTATGAGGATTCGACGGCCCAGCAATGTTGCGCCCAATAGTCGATAAATCAAATGTCAGTACACGCTCGTACTCAGCAGTTTCAAGGCTATCAGCCCATAAACCAGTGTGTTTTGCGTAGGTTTCAACCAATTTCACCTGCTCGTCATCACGGCCGGTGAGAGTCAAATAATCAATGGTTTGACGGTCAATATAGAACATGGCTGCGGTGGCGCCGTATTCTGGGGTCATGTTTGAAATAGTGGCTCTGTCACCCAAAGTCAGGTGCTTAGTGCCTTCGCCGTAAAACTCTAGATACGACGACACCACTTTTTCTTTACGTAAAAATTCGGTCAATGCCAACACCACATCGGTGGCGGTGATCCCCGCTTGGGGCCGACCTGTCAATTCCACACCGATAATATCTGGTAGGCGCATGTACGACGCGCGCCCTAGCATAACGCTTTCTGCTTCAAGGCCACCGACACCAATCGACATCACGCCAAGGGCATCGACCATGGGTGTGTGGCTGTCGGTTCCCACTAACGTATCCGGAAAGGCCACGCCATTTAGCTTTTGCACCACTGGCGACATACGCTCAAGGTTAATTTGATGCAAAATGCCGTTACCCGAGGGAATAACATCGACGTTTTTAAACGAGGTTTTGGTCCATTGAATAAAATGAAAGCGGTCTTCGTTGCGTCTGTCCTCTACCGCGCGATTTTTCTCAAACGCGTCTTTATCAAAACCACCGTATTCAACGGCCAATGAGTGATCCACCACTAACTGGGTGGGCACCACTGGGTTTACTTTTGACGGGTCACCGCCTTTTTCAGCGATGGCATCGCGCAATCCAGCTAAGTCAACCAGCGCCGTTTGCCCAAGAATATCGTGGCACACCACGCGTGCGGGAAACCAAGGAAAGTCCAAGTCACGTTTACGATCAATCAACTGCTTAAGCGCGTCGGTGAGTTGTTCAGGGGCACAGCGTCTTACCAAGTTTTCAGCGAGTACCCGTGAGGTATAAGGTAATTTGGCATAAGCGCCAGGGGTAATGGCATCCACGGCTGCTTGAGTATCAAAATAGTCAAGCTGGGTGCCTGGAAGAGGTTTACGGTAATCAGTATTCATAGCGGTCCTTAAATACGAGAGTAACAACGCGCCAGTCATAACCTGTTTGATAATGAGAAATGCAGATACTGGCGAAAAAATAGAAGCGATGAGACACAAGCGAATGCATACACATTCGCCCTGCTCGCCCGCTTAGCGCTGACTAATAGGTGACACTTTACGCGGCTCTGGCCCAACGTAATCCGCACTTGGGCGAATAATACGATTGTTGCTGCGCTGCTCCATCACGTGTGCAGCCCAACCAGTTAGGCGTGAACACACAAAAATAGGCGTGAACAATTTAGTTGGAATACCCATAAAGTGATACGCAGACGCATGGAAGAAATCCGCATTACAGAACAGTTTTTTGCTGTCCCACATGAACTCTTCACAGGCCACTGAAATGTCATACAAGGATGTATCGCCATTTTCTTGCGCCAGTTTTTCTGACCATCTTTTGATGATCACGTTACGCGGGTCAGACTCGCGGTAAATCGCATGGCCAAAGCCCATGATTTTTTCTTTACGCTCAAGCATGCCGGCCATTTGAACTTTGGCATCCGCAGGGGAGCTGAACTTTTGGATCATGTCCATGGCGGCTTCGTTCGCCCCTCCATGTAATGGACCGCGCAACGAACCAATCGCACCGGTCACACAAGAGAACATGTCAGACAGCGTCGACGCACACACACGCGCAGTAAAGGTAGAAGCATTAAATTCATGCTCTGCGTACAAAATAAGCGATACATCCATCACTTTACGGTGCTGCTCTGATGGTGTTTTACCGTGAAGTAACGCCAAGAAATGTCCGCCTAACGAGTCTTCATCTGTGGTGCAATCAATCTCAACGCCATCATGGGTAAAGCGATACCAGTAACACATGATGGCAGGAAACGCCGCCAACAAACGATTCGCCGCCTTATGCTGCTGAGAAAAATCTGTTTCTGGCTCAATGTTGCCTAGAAATGAGCACCCTGTGCGCATTACATCCATTGGGTGTGCGTCTTTTGGAATCAGTTTCAGCACTTCTTTAAGTGCTTGGGGTAAATCACGCTGGGTCAGCAAAGATGCTTTGTATTCATCGAGTTGGGCTTGATCAGGCAGTTCACCGTTAAACAGTAAATAGGCTACCTCTTCAAACGTCGCGTTGTCCGCTAAATCCGAAACGTCATAACCTGAGTACGTTAAACCAGAACCGGACTTACCCACTGTACATAACGCCGTTTCACCTGCGCTTTGACCACGTAAACCCGCACCACTTAATTTTTTGTCAACCATGGTTTGCTCCTAAATATGTATTCGTTAACGTTTATTTGACGTGCTCGTTAAAACGTTAATCACTTTGATTTTTTTGCGCCGTGAAACTTCGGTTTACGCGGCGCTATTTATGCGCTTACTTGTTTTTGCCTTGGGCAAAAAGACTGTCGAGCTTTTGTTCGTAATCGTGATAATTCAGGTAATCGTAAAGCTCCATGCGTGTTTGCATGGTATCGACCACAGAGGTTTGATCCCCCTGCTCTAGGATCGCGTTGTACACGTTTTCGGCCGCTTTGTTCATGGCGCGAAATGCACTTAATGGGTAAAGCACCATCGCGGCACCCCACTCACCTAGCACTTTTTTGTTCCATAATTCGGTTTGGCCAAACTCAGTAATATTCGCCAAAATCGGCACATCTAAGGCCTCGGCGAAGGCGCGGTAGTGCTCTTCTGTTTTAATCGCTTCTGCGAATATACCGTCGGCACCGGCAGCAACATACGCTTTAGCGCGGGCAATGGCGGCGTCTAAACCTTCTTGGGCGAACGAGTCAGTGCGGGCCATGATGAAAAAGTCAGGGTCGGTGCGTGCATCAACCGCCGCTTTGATTCGGTCCACCATTTCCTCTAAAGGCACAATTTCCTTGTTCGGGCGATGACCACAGCGCTTTTGGGCCACTTGGTCTTCCATATGTACCGCAGCAGCACCCGCCTTTTCCATATCGCGAATGGTTTTGGCAATATTAAATGCACCGCCCCACCCCGTGTCGATATCCACTAACAGCGGTAAGTCACAGGCCGAGGTAATACGCTGCACGTCGACAATCACGTCGTTTAGTGACGTCATGCCTAAATCCGGTAACCCGTAAGAAGCATTCGCCACACCGCCACCTGATAAGTAAATGGCTTTGTGGCCAATTTTCTTGGCCATCATGGCGGAATACGCGTTGATCGCCCCAACGATTTGTAGAGGTTTATTATCGGCTAAGGCTTGGCGGAATTTTTGACCTGGGCTCATATGACTTGCTCCTTAGAGTAGTTATTATGTGATGAGGTGAACATTCACCCCAATGCAACAATTAAAGGGTTATTTGATGACAACAAAATGACGCCACAGCTAGACCGGCTGTGGCGCTAATTTGCGCTGAATATTATTTTTCGAATATAAAATATGGCGGCGCATCAGCATCTCTGCTAACTCGCCGTCCCGATTCGAGATCGCTTGTACAATATGTTTATGCTCATCAAACGCTGTGCTTACGCGAGGGCCAGACATGCCCAACTGCACACGATACATGCGCACCAAATGATAAATACCGTTGACTAGCATGGTGATAAGGTGGTTGTTTTTACTGCCTAAAATAATTCGGTAGTGAAAGTCCACGTCCCCTGCCTCTTGATAATAAGAGCCGTGATTTTTTACGTCTTGGGAGTGCACATTAAGTAGAGCATTTAAGTCGGCGATTTCGTCATTAGTCATATTTTGTGCCGCTAAACGCGCGGCCATGCCTTCAAGGGACTCACGTACTTGATACAAGTCCACCAGCCCTTCGGGAGACAAAGACACTACCCGCGCCCCCACATTGGCTTTGCGCTCGACAATATGACACGCCTCTAAGCGGTTTATGGCTTCACGGATAACGGCGCGGCTCACGCCATACTTTGTCGACAATTCCGTTTCACTAAGCTTTGAACCCGCCAGCACCACACCTTCAACGATGTCTTTACGCAACTGGAAAAAGGTTTTATCAGCAGCAGTAATAGGTTGTTCGGTTAGGTTTTGCATGAATTTAGCGTGTTCTCTTGAGTGATGGCGCCCGATGAAGACGACAGTTTTTACTGAAAATAAAGTGCGTCAGCGAGTTAGGTAAAGTGCGTCAGCGACTTAGATAAAGTGCGTCAGCGACTTAGATAAAGTGCGTCAGCGATTTAATGTTGTCGACAATATAGCAGAGTAATTGGTTTTTTCAAGAGGGGAATGCGGAGATTGTCGACAATTCGGCCTTTTTTTAATCTGGCGGTTGTTTATGTGCTTTGCTTACCTTATGAGCTGCGCTCACTTATGCGCTTCGCTTATTTATGGCCTGCGGCCACTTATGGTCTTTGACCACTTATGCACTGCGTGCACTGAGCACAGCTTCGCTGCCTATGAGCTGCGCTCACTTATGCGCAATGCTTACTTTATGGCCTACTGCCACCTATGGTCTTTGACCACTTATGCACTTCGTGCACTGAGCACAGCTTCGCTGCCTATGAGCTGCGCTCACTTATGCGCAATGCTTACTTTATGGCCTGCGGCCACCTATGGTCTTTGACCACTTATGCACTACGTGCACATTTATGCGCTGCGCTTATGGCATCCATGCCTATTTTCAAACCGCGTCCCGCGGCTCAACTGACTTTTTACCAACAGCCGTAAAAAGTAAGCAAAAAAGGCCGCTCTCCAGCAAGACTCAATTCCCTGTGCGTCTCAACTAACACCGGTCGTGAAAACGCGTTCCCGACACGACTTTCACTTAGATTGCATCCATGCAATCGACCCAGTGTTAGTCTTCGATGCTCGGGGAGTCTTGAGTCGAGAAACGGGTGCTTCGTAGTTAGAGTGTCTGCGAATGAGTCAGGAATAGTTTTTCAAAAGAGCCATAACGGAAAAAGCAAACGAAGCGACTGTATCGCCAAGACATTGGCTTTGCTCATATAAATGAGAACAAAATTCATGGATAAATTTATGCGCTTGTTCATCGACAATTCCGGTAAATAGCAAGATCTTGGAAGTTTTCCGTGTTTCTACAAAAGCGTGCTTAAAAAACGAAAAAATTTAACCTGTACAACAAGTTACGGTGTATGCTAAAAACGACATATAGGGAAAGGCGGAAAAATGCCGTGACTGCATCCACGTATTAAATGCGAAACTTTTCCGGCTATTAATATTGTTATGTTTCCCTCTAGTTTAGAGAGTTGATTATGGAAGAAGAAAAAAGTCTAGATTTAATGGGAATTAAACCCGTTGCAAAAGCTGTAGAGAAAGCAACCGACAAAACTGTTGATGGACTGGGTTCATTTTTCGGTGCGATTTGTATGCCTGCCGCTGAAGAATTCGGTTTGCTTTTAAAAGATAAGGTTGCAGCTTATCGCCAAAGAAATCTTGAGAAGATATCCCAAAAGGCACAAAAGAAAATAGAGCACCAAAAGATTGATATATCAGGCCAAGCAAACCCTGTTCTGATTCGGGAAGTATTAGAAGAAGCGTCTTGGTGTGAAGATGAAGACATTCAATCAATGTGGGCTGGTTTACTGTCTGTAGCGGCGGGAAATACAGCCGTTTCGGATGATTCATTGGTATATACAGATACTTTAAAACGTCTCACTCCATTTCAAGCTCGTCTTATAAATGAGATATATTTTGACCCTAGATGCTGTAGTGTTAAGCCACCAATTGGCAACCATGAAGATGATGTTTTCTACCCAGAAAATAAACTAATTTACTCTGTCGTAGATGTCCTAAAGGTTTATCCCGGAGACTTGTCTGAAATAGTCCCAATTGCAAATGCTAGTCATGAAAAAATTCTTGCTACAGAAAATGACCACTCCATAGCTTTATCAAGGTTCAGGCCACAGATTGAAGCATTGAAAGTTCTAGGTTTAATTTATGATGTTAAATTCTTAAATAATGGCAAGGAAGGAATATATGTATTCCCTTCTTTGAAAGGACTTGATTTCTTTATGCGTTGTTTAGGTTACAGTGTTTACCCCTTAGAGGCATTTATTGTAACTTTGCAGCACTGGAATAAGCTCAAAGATATAGACCCATTTACATGCCCGAAAACATAACAAGAGACTATGGCGTCAATAGCTAATTTGTAGCCTTTGGCGCTTCCCACATGACCCCGTCTCTGAGCATTGAATTTAAGATAACAACCATCTTTCTAATGCACGCAATAATAGCCACTTTCTTAGGCTTCCCTGCTGCGATTAATCGTTGATATGTTTTCTTAAATACGGGGTTACTTTGTATCGCTGACATCATCGCCATGTACAAAACGGTTCTGACTTGATGTCTGCCACCTTGGATTTTCCGCAAAGCGCCCACTTTCTCGATTCATGGGAGCCACACCGACTAACGCAGAGGCTTGTTTGTTGGTCATATAACCTAACTCTGGCAGGTTACTGATGATGGAAGCGGAGGCTATTTTTCCTATTCCTTTCATGCTCTGTAAGATGCAATTCTTCGCTTGATAAGCAGGACAAGATTCAATGAGCGCGACAATTTTATTCTCGATTTTGGTTATCTGATTTTTAAAGGCAGTGAGAATAGGTTTGATGGTCATGGCGAGTTCTTTTGGCGAATTAACAAGACACCCATGTTAATTCATGTCAAATACACACTTAACGAATTAACAAGACACCCATGTTAATTCATGTCAAATACACACTTAACGAATTAACAAGACACCCATGTTAATTCATGTCAAATACACACTTAAAACACCGGATTACTAATGTGCAAAGCACATGCTTTGTCTTTTTCACGACTCCAATTTTCCATCTTTTTAATTGGCTTGTCAGATGTCCAGACAAGGGTGAGCCCGTGGCTTTTAGGAGCAACGCTCCTATCGGGTGAACGATTCGCCATGGATGGTGAAGCTGGGTGAGACACCAAGGATGGGTTTAAACACAGTTTGGTCAGATACGAAAGATACGAAGACACCCATGATAATTCTTAATTCATGTCAAATACACACTTAAAACACCGGATTACTAATGTGCAAAGCACATGCTTTGTCTTTTTCACGACTCCAATTTTCCATCTTTTTAATTGGCTTGTCAGATGTCCAGACAAGGGTGAGCCCGTGGCTTTTAGGAGCAACGCTCCTATCGGGTGAACGATTCGCCATGGATGGTGAAGCTGGGTGAGACACCAAGGATGGGTTTAAACACAGTTTGGTCAGATACGAAAGATACGAAGACACCCATGATAATTCATTTCGAATCGGCGCTTTACGAAACTGTTTTTTTAGCGGTGTAGCCGTTACTTTTGGCGACTTAGTCGCTGCTTTTTCTATCAACTCAAGTCACCCCGATCATCGAAGGCTAACGCTGGTCAGGTAGCAGGGATTAGATACGAAGACACCCATGTTAAAAATGTTCCTTGTTAAATTATCGGTGAATCAATCACTAGTGGTTTTTAAAAGAAGGGTAAGACAAGTCGCCACTTTGAGCGGAAAAGTTTGAGTCACGAAAAGGCATAAGCCTGCGCTACGCTTATTTATGGCCTGTGGCAATTATGTGCTTCGCTCACGTCATCACCGCAACTGGAGCGCCGGCCAAGTATTCTCTGCGTAGCCGTACTTCCCGACATACATTTGGTCACCTGCGCGTCTTGGCTGACATTCGTAGTGAAGGCTTTAATTGATTTTTATTTGCCCTTGAATCCACTAAATCAGAGGCGCTGGAATGTAAAACAGGGCGCGTTATGAAGTCACTCAAATAGCGAGGGCAGCAATATTCATTCACTTCCCTTAAGCGCTCGCTTTTTGTCGAATACGGTAAGCCCCCTTAATCAATAATCCTGAGCAGCTACCCACTCTCTTGGCGTTTTACCATTTAGACGGCGAAACGCGGCTGAAAATTTACTGGGATTGGAATACCCAACTGCCATAGATATTTCGGTAACACTATCCCCTCTGCGTAGTAGTTTTTTCGCTACCTCCATGCGACGCATAGTCATATATTCGAATGGCGCGTAGCCCGTTGCCGCGCGAAAAGTGCGGGTAAAGGTACGTACATCTAAATTTGCTTCTTGAGCCACGGCTGAAACACGCAAGTTTGTATCTAACTTATTATTAATGAACTCAAGTGAACGATTCAAACGGGCTCCAGAAAGGGGGTTGACCACACGTTTCAGAGTAGGGTTTTTACGATAGTTGACTAATTCGTGCAGAATAACCAACAGCCCTTGTTCAAAAAACGCACTGGTGAGTCCATTTGCTTCTGCGTCGCGCCATAACGCGGTCATAACTGAGGTGATTAACGGATTGCGGTGAAAACTTGATGCTGCAGGCAAAAGCTCATCGATTGATATTTTTTCACCAATCACATTTTCAAACATCGTTAGATCGACTGCGATCCCTAACATTGAAATAGGTGAGTAATAGCCAGTCGCTTCTGAATGAGGAACGGATACCATGACATCACCTGCTCGAATAACGCCCTCAATATTGGCTTCTTTAGAGAATCGCCCTAATTTAGCCACACCCGCTGTGCACAGGTTAAGCATTAAACGTGGAGAAGCTTCAAAGTAACCATCAAAGGCGTCAAAGTGAGCATGTGCAAGCTGTAACATCCCATTTGGATCGCTAATTGATATGGATGGCTTCACACCTAAATCTGTTATTCGATTATTAAAATCTGCATGTTGCTGCTGCCAAGTTTGAATACACATCTAAATTCATCCCTATTAAATGATGCCGCTATTGGAGTAATTCGCCCTTAATTGGAGTGGCAGCGAATAAGACGGCACGGCACAATACAATTAATGCGAATAATTCTCAATCAATAATGATAATGCGGTAATTGTATCCGTGCAGGAAAGGTAAAATGAAATCATCAGTATTCTTAAGCGCTTTTTATATCGCAAGCACAGCGTTTTGTGCTCAAACATATGCACAAGAAGCATCAAGTGGCACGGTCAAAAATAAACAAAAAGACATCGAAAAAATCACGGTAACGGGCGAGTTGATCCAGCGGCCTATATTTAATACGGCCAACAGTGCAGACATTTTCGATGAAGAAATCTTGAGAAATCGTGCAGGCTTAGACACGTTGCGCAACGTGCTTGAATCAGCCGCCAATATTTCAGTTGTCACCGGAACAGGCAAGGCTCCAACGGTACGCGGGGTAGATGGAACGGGCGCAGCTGAAAATGCCAATGCCTTTTTTGCGGGCAGCCGTTCACGTTTAAGTTGGCAAATTGATAATCGCCCCGCGAGTTATAGTGAAGTGGTTTTTGGTGACCTGGGCATATTTGATCTTGAACGTATTGAAGTGCTTAAAGGCACGCAAAGTACATTGGTTGGTAGAAATGCGATTGCTGGGACAGTCATTGTCAAAACCAATGATCCTAGTTTTGATAATGAAGCCGTTGTCCAAATTGCGGGGGGCAATTACCAGCAACGCCGCGCTTCCGCTATGGTTAATACATCTATCATCGATGAACAACTGGCTTTTCGATTAACTGGCGATTTAGTCAAACGAGAGTCAGCCGTTAATTACACTGCCTACGAGGGAGCAAGTAACCCTAGTGAGGTTGACGCCTTAGCGCTAAGAGGAAAAGTATTACTCACACCGGATTTTGCTCCCCAAAGCAAATTACTTTTGACACTGTCTCATACCGATTACACCGCCCCAAATAGTGAAATTATCGTTCAGCCCTTTGAAGATAGAGTCTCTAATTTTCCAAATCAGCCAGTACACAATCCAAAAACAACGTCTGTTGTAGCGGATTTTGAAAATGAGTGGTCAGACACAATCCGATTTACCTTGAATACCTCTACAACGGACTTAACGTTCAAACGAACTGCGGCGCCAAATTCAAGCAATGCAACCATTGATACCCAAGATGTTGTGATAGAGCCTAGAGTTCATTATAGGGCTAATAGTGGTTTTTCTGTGGTGGGTGGTTTGTATTATTATCAAGCGGATCAAGATGAGACCATTGAAATTTTTGGCGGTCAGACTTTTACCGATAAATCCAAGACCATTGCTATGTATTATGAAGGCCTGGTACCTCTCACTCATGACCTAGATCTATCTTTCGGTTTACGTTATGAAAGAGATCATCATCAACGTTATGGCGGAGATGCAACAGGAGAACTGGTTAAAATTGCGAGTAACGAAACCTACACTGCCTTGTTACCTAAATTAGGCATTAATTGGCAACAAACTGATACAACCAATTGGGGCGCGCAAATATCTCGCGGCTACAACGCTGGCGGTGGTGGTATTACATTTTCGTTCCCTATTGTAAATTATGAATACGGTGCTGAATACGTGTGGACAGCAGAATTATACGGGCGCCAAGCGTTACTCGACGGCAAACTTTTTCTCACCCAGAATATTTTTTACTCTACTTATAAAGACATGCAATTACCGTTTGATCTAACGCCGGATGATTCACGTGATGAGGCCTTTGTTGTGCGCAATGCAGACCGTGTCAACACCAGTGGTATTGAACTTGGAGCAACGTTAGCTATTACGCCTAACCTCGAAGCTTTTATTAACCTAGGTCTACTAGACACCGAGGTCAGTGAATACCCTGATTCGGGTATTGAAGGTAATCAGTTATTAACTGCCCCCAGTCTAACATCAAGTATCGGGTTTTCGTGGAGTCACAATAATTGGTCTGCAAGCTTGGTGACGCGCTATACCAATGGCTATTTTACTGATGTAAATAACCGTCCCGGTGGTAAAACCGATGCCTACTTAATTGGCGATGCGAAAATTTCTTATGATTTTGCACGTTTCCGAATTTACGGTTCAGTTAAAAATATAGGAGATGTTCACAAAACAGTGGCTCGTTACCCAGGTACGGCGCCTGTCGATAGCGAACAGCCCGATATTGCTTTTGATAGCGCGGTATTGGTGCAACCAAGAACATTTTTGATTGGTCTGGAAGCTCGATTCTAGTGATGGCTTCCTCGCGTAGAATATTGTCATCGCTACATGGATGGTTGGGCGGTATATCTGCCGTCTTTATCATACTTATTGCGGGCTCTGGTGCCATGCTTGCCTTTGTTGGTGAGTTGTTTATTTTTCAATATGGCGACGTACTAAAAGCGACGCCTCCCACTGTTCGACCGCCGATGGCTGATGTGACGCGTTTAATCGCATCAGCGTCAAAAGGCTATGAGCAAGATTTTCAAACGGTTGGCGTGTTAATGCCCGCGAGCAGAATTGAAAAGATAGAAACCGCAATGGTATTTGTGATGCCCACTGGCTCCCATGCCAGTGACGGTCTGCGCATGCTCAGTGTTGACCCTTGGAGCACACAATATAAAGGTGACTTTCCTTTAAATGGGGCCTTTGCTCATGAACTAATAGATTTCCATCACTCTTTGTTAATGGGTGCTCCCGGCATCATTTTTGTTTGTATTCTTTGCATATTACTCATTCTTTTTGTGATAAGTGGCCTGTATATATGGTGGCCAAAACACGGTCACGTATGGCGTAAAGCCAGCCGTTTGCATTTACGTGGGAGTGTTAAGCAAATCGTGTTTTCACTGCATGGTTTGATTGGTGTATGGAGTGCTTTACTGATCATTTATTTTTGCTTAACGGGATTGGCTTTAGCAAAACCGAATTGGTTCAGCCCGTTATTATCAGCCCCCACTTATGCCCCCCCGGCCAGTGCAGGATTTGCGGAAATATGTCATGAAAAAATAACCCCAGCCGATGCTGAACGAGCAGGAAAGCAAGCTTTCCCCAATAAACGTTTGTCGACTTTTTTTATGCCTAATAAAGAAAACGGCCCATACATGTTGACATATAAGTCTGTTAGCGATGGCAATAAGATTGAAGGTGATGGCCGGATATACGTACATACGTCTTGTCATAATAAGGTTTACATCGAAAACGCTAACGTGTCGGAAATATCCGTTAAATTAACGGGCATGATGTTGTCATTGCACGCAGGCTATTCCTTTGCAAAACCTATTGGTTCAATCCTTGTAGTCATAACGGGTCTGAGCCTCGTACTGCTTGCAGGTACAGGTTTGGTGACATTCTTTACTCGCACGTTACGAAGGCGACAAAATGGATAGCGTGCGGCACGTGTTGTGTATTGAGTAAGTTATATAGATATCCAGCATAACAGATACAAAATGCCCAACTTAATGCTCAGGTAATAATGACTCCCCTATGCAAAGTGGGAGTACCCAAAAATTCTTGGGGTATCTTTGGCCCAGTAGATTGAGGGAGTTTACAGCAATACTGGGCGTTGGAGGGGAAAGGCAGCGTACGGTTAAATCGTAGGCACGGGGCTAAGCTACAAGCTATGCATGGGTTGTTATCGTTACGTCTGCTTTAGGCGCGCTTTAGCAACTGACTGGCTTTGGTCATTCCTCGCAGTCGTTGGTGATGGGTGACGCTTAATCGCATTTATCATTTGCTCGGTACCTAGCGCGTAGGAAGGTCATTTCAAACTCAATAAGCGTTGCCGTACATACGTGATTACTCCCCGCCCATCTGCCTTCTTCACATAAATGTAAGAGCTGTTCGACGCTTACTGGCCACACCTTACGTTTGAGAAAAAAACTCACCTTTACAGTTAATTCCTCGATATGTAACAATCTGATATATAAGTTAAAGTTGTTACTTTGCAAGTTAGTTAAAAGTACCATTGATCATCCAACGGTTTAATTTTACAGGAGGTTTTTTATATGGAAGGTATTTTAGGTAGTTTCGGGCTCGTAGGGATCATGGTGTATGTAGCATTCATCATATTGTGGCTCTTGGTTCCCATATTTATTTTTGTAATTACGAGGCGAGTCAAAGAAATACGTGACGTGGCCCGTGATTCACAATTAGAAATTATGGAGCTCAATGCGAACATTAAATTTATTAAAGAAAAATACAGTGAGAAAAATGAACAACTAGTGCAGCCAACGGAGTCTGAGTCACAGAGTTTATAACAAAGCACTCATCACTATGGTGACAGACAAAAAATGGCTTAACCACCTCGCCTGATAGGCAGGTATAATCGCTGGCTTTTACGCGATAGTAATATATCTGGCGGTTCAGGAGGATGTGGTGGCTTTATCAACAGAGGGGATTTCTCATCAAATCGTTTCGTCTTTACTTACCTATCGTAAAGACAAACTTGGTACCGTTAACGATTGTAAAGTGGTGATCAATCACCTCATCAGAAAATTCAGTGAGCCGCTTGCAAAAGAGGGTTTACAGCAATTTTATCGCTCCAAAAATATCACTGAAAATTCAAGGGTGATAAAAGAGCACCTGCTGCCTGTGCATGAAATTATGAACCATTTGTTATCACTCAACCTGGATATTTCAAAGACTGATTTGGCCAAGGAAATCAGTCAATATCTTACAAAATCGCTAGTAATTGTCTCTATCACTGAAGCGGAAGACGAAACACTAAATGCCCATGGGTATCAGCGCAACATGCCCCAAGAATACTTTGATACAAACCATTCGCTACATAATGATGCTTGGGCTAGGTATAAGTCCGCCGGTATCTACAGCAACATAGCAAGAAGTAAGTTCGCAGACTTCCCATGATTTTGTAAGCTCCATTTGCCACCTTCTATCTACTTACCCTGGCTGCTGCTATTAGCTACCTCAGATAAACATACCTAATTTTAGCTTTATCAGTACCTAAATTTAACCACTTGTTAGGCAAGATTAATTGCAATCTACAATAGTCGCTTTGCTTCTATTGGGCTTGTTTTTTCTGACTATTTTATGCTGATGACGACTCATAATATTGACTATCTCCCTCGATCAGATACACAGTGATCGCTTTGACCTCGCTTCGCCTCTAACGTAATTGACTATACTCATTCTTGCATGGCTCAGCAGAACACTTGAGCGCATTAACTTTACGACTAATTGGGGAAATATATGAAAATACTATATGTAGCGCTGCTAGCAACAATATCTTTAGCAACCTTAAATGGATGTACGGATAAAGCGGTTTCATTACCCTACTTAATTCACTCAGACGATATTGTTATTGCAGCCAATGACAGAACGTCTGCCATCGAAATCGCCAAGATATTGCAACTGACGTCATTAGAGCCCGTTCAGCATGATGAGCTCGATTGCGAAAAAGGACCTAGTCACATTGCCATTAAAAAGAAAGGATCGTTGCAAGGCGCCTTTGACGATCTGGTGGATGAAGGCTGGGACTGTGTGCTCATACTGGACTAGTAGATACTTCAATTTGTCAGCCTTGATGGATATTCATTAAGCCGGCAACTAATCATTTTTTTCAAAAGGAAAAGGAGAAAATAATGGCTAAAGTACAAGTAACATGGGATTTAATAATAGAGGGGTTCAGCGAACTCGGTGAAGACGAAGTATCGCTGCAATTTGCAATGGTTACTGCTTTTGGAGGGGACGTTCGATTAGACCCTTATACCACTGGTAATCTCTTTCCCTCTAGATTTCGTAGAGGGCTAATTTTGTCGCCAGACTCAACTGATGATGACGGTCGACGGATCCGGGCGCAAGGCATGTTCGTTGTACCCGCGAATGTGCCTACCATCAGAAACCCCTTTCTCGGCTTTGTTGCACGCGCAGTCGAGCAAGACAGCTCAAGTGATGAAAATCGTGAGCAAGATAATGAGCGCTTCTACAGTGCTGTTGAATCTAGTGCTCAGCAAATTTTTTCTGCTGGAAATGTACCTTCAGCAACGGATCTTTGGTCAGCGGGAAATAGCGCGAATTTAACCGATAGTGGCTGGTTTATATTTGACCCAGATGACGACGATAAAGTAAGTACATCAGCAAGAGTATTTCCCACATTTGGAAGTCGTTTGCGCGAAGCTTTGGTTGCTGAGCCTACTATTGGTTTGGGTGGACTTAGATTGCCGGGCCCTAACGAGTCATTCAGTATTACGTTTGTTGGCTCTGGAAATGCTTCTGGAGCTTTGTATCAAGTAAATGTTTCGATTCATTTAGTGACTAACGGCGGACCTACATCTTCGCAGTCGTGGTACTAATGACGGCTATGTGCGTTCATACTTCTTTGCTGACAATTCGATACTGACTGTTCTTTACTGACTGTTCTTTACGGAGAACCCCTTACTGATAGCAGCCTAACTTTAGGTTTATGAAACGAAAGCATAAACACCAAGGCACTGAGTCAAATTGGTTCCAATAACTCAGTGCCTTAGCCCTTTCTTTACTGCTATTTTTGCATTCCTTTATTCTGCAGCACTCATGACACTTGATATACCTTAATCACTTACACGCTAACGCTGATTTTCATGAACTATTACAAGAAAGACAGCAAATCTTGATCAAGTTGCATGAGCGTTTTTGGATCTGCCATCATGGTTTTGGCCAGTGATTTTGTTCTGGGCAGTAAACGCTCAAAATAAAATTCAGCGGTTTTAATTTTGGCGCGGTAAAAATCTCGATTTTCCACGTCGGTCGCGAGCTTTTCATAAGCGGTTTGGGCCATCTGCGCCCAGAAATATGCCATCATGATATAGCCTGAGTACATCAAGTAATCCACTGAGGCTGAGCCGACAATATCGCGATCCTTTTTCGCTTTTAACGCTAAACGCATGGTGTATTGCTGCCAGTTCGCCACATTCTTGCTTAATGCCCAAATAAATTTGTTCATTTGGCGCTTGTGAGGGTTTTTAGAAATCATGCTTTTGTCTTTACAGAAAAGCAGCACTTCTTTACTGAACGCATTTAATGACTTGCCACGGGTAAGCAGTATTTTACGGCCTAATAAATCGAGGGCTTGAATGCCGGTAGTGCCTTCATACAAAGTGGAGATACGCACATCACGGACGATTTGCTCCATGCCCCACTCTTTAATATAGCCATGGCCGCCGAATATTTGCATGCCTTGGCTAGTACTTTCACAGCCCATTTCCGTTAAAAACGCTTTAAGAATAGGAGTGATAAAGCCTAACCTATCATCCGCTTTTTCTCGCTCAGCCTCAGTCTTAGCCATTTCTATTTCATCGACTATTTTGGCGGTGTAATAGATCATCGCGCGACCACCTTCAGAGATGGCTTTTTGGGTCATCAACATTTTGCGCACATCAGGGTGCACTATGATGGGATCGGCGACTTTATCTGGGCATTTTTTACCGGTTAGCGCTCGCATAGATAAGCGGTCTTTGGCATACAATAAGGAATTTTGGTAAGCCAATTCGGACGCGCAAACACCTTGCAGCGCGGTACCTACGCGAGCCGTATTCATAAAGGTAAACATGCATTCTAAGCCTTTATTTTCTGGCCCGATTAACACACCTTTTGCATTATCAAAATTCAGTACGGCGGTAGACGATGCTTTGATGCCCATTTTGTCTTCAATGGCACCGCACGTGACCTTGTTGCCTTCGCCTAAGTTGCCTTGTTGATCAACTTGTACTTTTGGCACAATAAACAGCGATATGCCGCGCGTGCCTTCAGGTGCACCGGGCAACCTAGCTAACACAATATGAATGATGTTTTCAGTTAGGTCGTGCTCACCTGCAGAAATAAATATCTTGGTGCCCACGATGTCATAGGTTCCGTCATCATTTGGTATGGCTTTGGTTTTAACTTGGCCCAAATCTGTACCACATTGGGGCTCAGTCAAGCACATAGTGCCTGTCCATGTACCTTCGGTTAGGCGGGTAAGGTAAAGCTCTTTTTGTTCTTGTGTGCCGTGGCTTTGGATCGTATTCATGGCTCCGTGGCTCAGGCCCGGGTACATGGCCCAAGACCAGTTAGCCGTGCCCACCATTTCTTGTTTTGCCATGCCAAGCGAAGGAGGCAAGCCTTGTCCACCATGCTCAACCGGGTGAGATAAACTCTGCCACCCCCCTTCTACATATTTGTTGTAGGCCGCTTTGAAGCCAGTTGGCGTGGTCACCACACCATTATCGAATTTACAGCCCTCTTTATCACCGCTTTGGTTTAGCGGCAGTAATTCGTTTTCACAAAATTTTGCGCATTCTTGCAATATTGCATCCACTAAATCAGGGGTTGCTTCAGCGAACTCCGGGTATTTTTCATAATGTTGATAATATTTGAACACGTCTTCAATCAGAAAATTCATGTCCATTACGGGCGCTTTGTACTGCAACATAGTAGAACTCCAAAATTTGTTTTTCTTATCGGCTTTTGGCGACTATAGCAGACAAAAAACAACTGGTCTAACCACTCAACTGAAAATACTTGATTCACTGAGTAATGAGCAATTATAAATAATGACAATAATCTCAAAGACACCATGTTGCGCTTTTTGTGTTATCAATAACTGACTCGGGATGAGCTGTCTTAAAGCGCAATAGTTCAGGGCTTGTTTTTAGGTTCAATCTATTAGGTGCTTTGTTTAGGTGCAATGCGCTCAAGCGGGTAGTTGCTAATGTGACGTTAAGGATGAAGATAGATGCCCTATAAAGTGAATTTTTTTGCTCGGCCAATTAATTCCGACCAAAAATTACCTTGGGAAAGTTTATTAATAGAGTTCTCCTTAGGTGTCATAGGTACGGTCATGGCTGTTTATGGCTGGGATACAGGTATGGCGTTAATGGCCTACCCCGCGGGTATCGTTGCCACTATATGCTTCGCGCTCGTTGCTTATTCGCTATTTGGCTTTTTTCGAGAAAAGTGGCTAGCCAAGAATCAGGCAAAAGATTAGCTGCGAACTCCGCTTTTATCATTAGGTGAGTAGCATCGATATAAGCAGTAAGAATAACCTTTTTATGGATCGCCCTTGGCATTGGTTAACGCCAGACCAAGTACAGAATAACAAAAATAACGAAGCGCCTTATGCTTGGCGCGCTACTAAGATAAGGAACGTAGATGAATAATTTTTTTTCAGTGGCTGGCAAGATTGCGGTCGTAACAGGTGGCTCTAGCGGAATTGGCGCTATGATCGCCCGTGGATTCGTGGAAAATGGCGTGAAAACCTATATCACTTCGCGCAAACTTGAACAGCTTGAGCAGGCCGCTTCTGAACTATCCTCCTTAGGTGAATGTATTGCCATTCAGTCTGACTTATCGACCATGGCAGGAGTTGAGGCATTCGCCGAGGAAATGCTTAAACGCGAGTCAAAAATAGACATCCTCATCAACAATGCAGGTGCCGCCTGGGGAGCACCGGTAGAAGAGTTCCCTGAATCAGGTTGGGATAAAGTCATGGATTTAAACGTGAAGTCTATTTTCTTTTTGAGCCAACGCTTACTGCCCGCGCTTCGTTTAGCGGGCGACGCGAACGAGCCTTCACGGATAGTCAACATTGCCTCTGTTAACGGGCTCACTCACCCTCACATGAATAATTATTCGTATTCTGCGAGTAAGGCAGCGGTTATTCAATTGACGCGCCATATGGCGGCCGATATTCGCCCAACTAACGTCAATATCAATGGGATTGCCCCTGGGTTTTTCCCAAGCAAGATGACAAAACAATTACAAGGGCATGAGCAAGAGATTGCTGATAGCCTTCCTGCGCGCAAAGTGGGTGAGCTGGCTGATGTGGCTGGTACGGCAATTTACCTTTGCTCTAGGGCGAGTAATTACGTGTGTGGTCACACGGTTGTGTTAGACGGTGGTCAGGTGGCTAATGCGGGTTAAGCTGCTTTAAGGCCAAGCAATAACGCCTCATATTTGAATACGGGGGCGTTGAAAAGCCAGCATTTTTTGCTGGCTATTTTTATCTGAAACGTAATTAGTATCCTTCTTTGCAGTATAGACTTGTGCATTTCT
Source organism: Paraglaciecola sp. QJM3NY_14 (assembly GCF_056173245.1). NCBI lineage: Bacteria > Pseudomonadati > Pseudomonadota > Gammaproteobacteria > Alteromonadales > Alteromonadaceae > Paraglaciecola > Paraglaciecola sp. QJM3NY_14. Next base: position 1,600,160 of record NZ_CM149664.1, on the reverse strand, counting down.
CGCCTACTGCCGTTCTTACTTATCAACGATTGTATTGTGTATTTGGTCTCCCATTCCACGCTTTCATAGAGACAGTTAATAGCGCCTCATCAATTTTTACAATGGCTATTGTGCTTAAGAAAGACCACAAATATGTTCAACTAACCGTTACCTTATTCACACTTGGTTGGCTAGCTTTTGCTTTATGGATCGTTATTTAATTGAAGTCTGATCCAATGAATCAACGTTACATCAACCAAGGATACATTTACCACAGTATGTAGGAGTTCACTATGTCTCAATATGTAAACCGCGCGGTTGTATTAGCGAAAAGACCTGATGGCGAGCCACAAAATGATGATTTTAGAATTGAAGAGCAACCTCTAGCCCCACTTGCACAAGGTGAGATACTGGTTCGCACTGTCTGGTTATCCTTGGACCCCTACATGCGCCCGCGCATGAATGACATGAAATCATATGCAGCGCCGACCCCTATTGGCGGCACAATGACAGGTGAAGTGGTCGGTGAGGTAATGGAGTCGCGCTCAACTAAGTACGCTGTGGGCGATCATATCACCGCTTATGGCGGATGGCAGGAGTACTTCGTCAAACCGGATGACGCGCCCATGATGTACAAAATTCAAGATCTGAATATTCCTTTGCAAGCTTACCTTGGTGCGGCGGGTATGACTGGTCGCACGGCGTATTTCGGGTTAACCGAAATCGGTAAACCGCAACCCGGCGACACCTTAGTGGTGTCTGCTGCCTCAGGCGCTGTTGGCGGCATTTTAGGCCAGTTAGGCAAGATGTACGGCTGTAAAGTCATTGGTATCGCAGGTGGCAGCGAAAAATGTCAGTTCGTAGTTGATGAGCTTGGCTTTGATGCCTGCGTAGATTACAAAGCAGGTGATCTTGAAAAAGACTTACAACAAGCCTGCCCCGATGGTATCGATATCTATTTTGAGAACGTAGGCGGTGATGTCACTCGCGCGGTGGCTAAGCTACTCAATCCAGGCGCTAGAGTGCCCATTTGTGGCTATGTCTCAAATTATAACGATACTGATCTAAGCAAGGTACAAACGCCGCAAGATATTTTGGCAACATCCCCTAACCCACCCACCGCTCGCTTTTTTGTGCAAACTGAATGGCAAGATCAACACCAACAAATCACCCAAAAATTGGCGCAGTGGGTCAAAGATGGCAAATTGGTGTATCGAGAGTCTATTGCTGAGGGCATTGAGCAATCGATACCTGCATTCCAAGGGATGCTCAAAGGCAAAAACTTCGGTAAACAGCTGGTCAGTATTAGCCCTGAATAATCACAAATAACAGGGCTGATAATGGCTGTCATAGTTGTTGTAATAGTTGCTATATGCCTTTTATCGCTAACCATGGGGCGATGCTTTGACCGCGTTTCGCATTGCTCCTTTATTTTATCCCCTGTCTTTTGCCTTAGCAACTCACTTGAGCTACTGACTCTATTTGATCTACTCTCTGACTTGTTCGTCTCGTTATTCGTTTCTGAACATTACATCTAAAAATAGTCATCGCAGGTCGTAGCGCTTGCGCATGTTTATTGGGTGTCGAAAAGTCAGTTAGCGGGCTAGCAATCACTGCAACGGCAACAAACAATCTTGCCTGTGATCAAAGCTTAGCGTTTATTGTCGATAATACTTTACCAGCCACTTAATCCCAGCCGATGAATATGACTCTGCATAAAAATAAATGACGTGTGAAGCATCGCCTTGCTCTTATTCGATTGCACGTTTCAAGTTTGCGTAAGGTTAGTCTTTCACTCCCATTTTAGTCTCTCAAGAATTGACGAAAATATTATGCCGCTCATATCAAATCTAGTTAATGTTCGTCTCTAATCAACGACAGAACTAAACTCCAACTTCCATAAAATGAATATTAATCAAGTAAAAACAATCACTTAAAATAATTAAGCAACTTGGAACGAATTTCGCTAACCTCACCCCGAAAGGGTAGTTATTTTACCTTTTATTTGGCGGTATTTTCCCTTGTACCACTTGATGTATCGATGTGCAAAATGTGTTGAAAGAGACAGAACTTCAGTATTCACATTCTGCGTAAGGGCGATTAATACAACTAGATCAATAATTTATTTCAAGGAATTTTAATGAAACACGTGTTACGTACATCCACCAAAGACCGTTTAAAACGCACAAGTTTACCTTTGGCTATCATGTTAGGAGTAGCAATTATGAGTGAGGCCGCTGTACCTCCTCTTAATGTCAGTGGGAATCAAATTGTGACAGATGGCACCCCCGTAAGCTTTGCGGGTAACAGTCTATTTTGGAGTAATACCGGTTGGGGTGGCGAGAAATTCTATACTGCGCAAGCCGTTGCGAATGCAAAATCAGAGTTTGGTGCGAACATAATACGTGCCGCAATAGGCCATGGTGTAAATACGGCCGGTAGCTTAAATTTTGACTGGGACGGTAATATGAGTCGCCTGGACACGGTCGTAAACGCCGCTATTGAGCAAGATATGTATGTCATTATCGACTTTCATAGTCACGAGGCTCATACAGACCAGGCCACTGCAGTGAGGTTTTTCGAAGAAGTCGCGAACAAATATGGTACCTACGACAACGTTATTTATGAAATCTATAATGAGCCATTGCAGATTTCATGGGCCAATGACATTAAGCCTTATGCAGAAACGCTAATCGATAAAATACGTGCGATTGATCCAAATAGCCTGATTGTGGTTGGCACGCCGACTTGGTCTCAAGATGTTGATGTGGCCTCACAAGATCCCATTGATCGGGCGAATATTGCCTATACCCTTCACTTTTACGCTGGCACGCACGGTGCGTCATTGCGCAATAAGGCACAAACGGCTTTAAATAACGGCATAGCACTCTTCGCCACAGAGTGGGGAACTGTCAATGCTGATGGCAATGGCGGCGTAAATGCAAATGAAACCGATGCATGGATGGCTTTTTTCAAAGCAAATAATATTAGCCACGCTAATTGGGCGCTGAACGATAAAGACGAAGGTGCTTCCACTTTTACGCCCGGCGGAAGCTGGAATTCATTGACTGCCTCAGGCACAAAGGTGAAGTCGATTATTAAAGGGTGGAACTCGAGTGTCGTAAATTTAGACAGTGATGGTGATGGAGTAAGTGACAGTGATGATCAATGTGATAACACCCCCACAGGTACAACAGTCGATATTATTGGCTGTGCGATAGCCGATTCCGATGCTGACGGTGTAAGTGATATCACAGACCAGTGCCCCAACACACCACAAGGCACAAATGTAGATGCTACTGGTTGCCCGCAAACAACAGGCAGTGGCATCGATTGCAGTGCAATAAATAGCTACCCTAATTGGGTGCAAGCAGATCATCCCGGTGGCACGAATAACCACAACGACACAGGTGACCAGATGCAATACCAAGGCAATGCTTATGAAGCAAATTGGTACACTAATAGTTTACCAGGTAACGATACATCATGGGTATTGCTAGGTAGCTGCAGTTAAACCATGCTATTGCGCTTAACCGCTTCTGAATATCGTCGTTAGATATTGAGATACAATAAACACGAATAGTGAACGGCAAAAGTACTACCACTATTCGTGTTTCTTTTCTTTGCCCGTCACTAAATGATTAAAGCGGGCTTTTCCTCTAGATCGACGCGCGCTTTTTACACAAGGTGTTACCCAGAAATAGGATGTTTAGTGCGCCACGTTTTGCATCTGTGATTTAGCGACTATTTATTAAGTCACCCACTGTGTTAAAATCTTATCGTCTTTTCGACAATCAAATTTTCACCACCTGTGCGCTGTGCGTGCTTAGAGCGGCTTGTGTTAGCTCAAGGTTGTGATATCAACGAAATGAGGACGACCTCATCCCTCGCGCTTTTCTCTGGGACGACCCAGCTCAAAATGGGTAGGTATAAAAATGAACTGGATTATTTTGATCATTGCAGGGTTATTCGAAGTTGTGTGGGCAATTGGCCTTAAATACAGTGACGGTTTCAGCAAGCTGTGGCCTTCTATATTCACTCTTGTTGCCATGGCCATCAGTTTTGGTTTATTAAGCATAGCCATGAAATCACTCCCAGCGGGAACCGCGTATGCCGTTTGGGTTGTTATCGGCCTGATAGGCACGGCGATTGTTGGTATTGTTATGCTCAACGAGCCGCTTAATTTTTGGCGAATGGTTAGTTTAATCACCATTACGGTTGGCGTCATTGGATTGAAACTAAGCAGTTAATATCTGACTATCCATTTTTTTGTTACGCTTTGTCATATTGTTGAGACAGTTAACTAGTTACAATCAACGACTTAGTCGCACCTCAGGATTGTTAAGGACCATTATGCGCTTTTTGCACACCATGTTGCGTGTCGGTAATTTAGACCGCTCTATCACTTTTTACACTGAACTGCTTGGCATGAAACTGCTACGCAGCAGTGAGAACAAAGATTACCGCTATACGTTAGCGTTTATCGGTTATGGCGACGAAGACAACAACACCGTATTGGAATTAACCCATAACTGGGACGAAGATAGCTACGATTTAGGCACCGCATATGGGCACATCGCCCTTGGGGTGAATGATATATACCAGGTGTGTGAGCAATTAAAAGCCCAAGGAGCCGATGTATATCGAGACGCTGGCCCAGTTAAAGGCGGCAGCACAGTAATTGCATTTGTGCGCGACCCGGACGGTTACGCCATTGAGCTTATTCAAACAACATAATTATACGCAATTACCCACAATTACCCGAATTAGGAATTCGTGACATTGGAGTCAATATGAAGAAAACAATTTTGTCGTTGTCATTGCTTGCGCTGCTGGCGAGCCAAGCCGCTTGGGCTGAACCTTTGGTCATTGCTCATCGTGGTGCTTCGGGGTATCTACCAGAACACACCATGGAGTCCACTACTCTCGCCTTCGCCCTTGGGGCAGACTTTATTGAGCAAGACGTAGTGATAAGCAAAGATGGCGTACCAGTCGTACTGCATGATATTCACTTAGATACAGTGACAAACGTTGCTGATAAATACCCACAGCGAAAACGTGATGACGGGCGTTTCTATGCCCTTGATTTTACCTTAGCAGAATTAAAGTCTTTAGAAGTGCATGAGCGCAGCACAACAGAGGGCAAACAGATTTTCAAAAACCGCTATCAAGGCAACGCTGAATTTACCATTGCGACCTTTGAAGAACAGATTGAGCTGATTAATCAACTTAACCGGCAGTTTGGCAAGAACATTGGTTTTTACCCTGAGATAAAATCCCCTGCTTGGCACCGGGAACAAGGCGTGGATATCAGCAAAATTGTTATGAAAACCCTGCGCAAACATAGCCTTGATGATGCTAGTAAAGCCATTTATGTGCAGTGTTTCGATTATGCTGAGCTGAAACGTTTGCGCCATGAATTGGGCGCAAAAGTAAAATTGATTCAGTTGCTAGGTGAAAATGATTGGGGGGAATCCCCCACTGATTATGATGCTCTGCGCACGTCTGAAAAACTCGAAGAGTTAGCCACAATCGCTCAAGGTATAGGCCCATGGATCCCTCAGTTGGTTGATATGCAGACCCTACAACCCACGGGATTGGTCAAACGCGCACATGATGCAGGGCTTGACGTGCACCCATATACGTTTAGGCAAGACGCGCTGCCAAAAGGCGTAACCAATAAACAAACGCTGGACTTATTGTTTAAACAGCTAAAAGTGGATGGCTTGTTTACTGATTTTACCGACACAGTCGTGACGTATTTAGACCAACAACCCCGCTAAGGATATATTGGTTAGCGCATTGGCGCGCAGCGACGCCATCACTTAGCCAATAGCAAAAAGCCGATTAATTGCATTAATCGGCTTTTTTGATGGCTCTGTCACATCCTGACGTTGTTTGGCAGAAAGTGATCCCGCTAAGGTTTCGCCATGCGGATCACCACACGTCGGTTTTTTGCACGGGACATTTCATTGGTATTCGGGGCAATGTGTCGTCGTTCGCCATGGCCTGTCACTTCGATTCGCTGAGGCGCTACGCCCATGTCGCTAAAGTAATTTTTTATCTCTACCGCACGACTCACCGACAAGGTTTTATTCATGTCTCGACCGCCGTAGCTATCGCTGTAACCGTCGAGCAAAACTAATTCCATATCGCTATCTTCTTTGAGGTATTGACCAATCATATTCAAACGACGCTGGGAGTACTTGGTCAATTCGGTGCTGTTTTTCTGGTAGGCGAGAATGGTGTAGGCAATATCATCAAAACTATAGGGCAGTAGGTTCGATACACATTGTGCGAAATTTTCATAAGGGGCAGCAAAATTGCTGGCATTTAAGCCAACTGAAATCCTGTCACTTTGATTGTACCAGTCTTGATAATATATGGTCGGCCAGAAACCCTTTTCTAATTCCGAGAGCATAGTCCACGCAACTTGCTCTGGCAGATCGCCATTGTATTGCTTACGTATGGTCATATCTGCAATGGCGTGGTGCATTTGCCCTGGCATCCACCGAGGAGGAACAGAATAGACAGATGCCATACCAAACGTTTTAGGCAAACGCAGCATATCAAGCTCAAACTCCATATTCAGTTGCTTAGACGCCATGCTAGTAAACATTGCCTCACCATAGCCTGGTATTTTATGTGCCAAGGTACACTGCAAACGACTTTGCTGGCTTAACTGCCAGTCAGATGTCTCAATTTTTGCCGCGTATTGCCGTAGCCCAGCTGATAGAGAACCGCTTAACGTCAGGGACACTATAAATAAGATAGATTTCATAAGTCTTTTCGTTTGATTAATTCCGCTTCATGAGCAATCACTGCTCCTGTGCATTGGTTATCGACTCCCACGGTAAAAGCTTAACCCTGAATTCACCGCTTGCCCAGTCTACTAAAGATTATAGTTCGCTAGATTATTAAGTATATAGGGTAGCGACGTGTGCAGATAGTTGACATAATCACGCCTTATTTTTATCGCTATAGGTAGCTATGTCAGATCCCCAATTTCTCCTAAAAGACCGATTCAGAGGCTACTTTCCCGTTATCGTAGATGTTGAAACAGCGGGCTTTAATGCGCAAACCGACGCGTTGCTTGAAGTCGCTGCAATTACGACCAAAATGGACGCCGATGGCTTTTTAACCCCAGATAAAACGTTTCATTATCACGTGGTTCCCTTTGAAGGGGCTAACTTAGAAAAAGCGGCGTTAGAGTTCAACGGGATAGATCCTTGGTGCGCCCTGCGGGGAGCATTAGATGAAACAGAAGTCATGAAAGACTTGTGCAAGCAAATTCGCAAAGAGCAAAAGGACGCTGACTGCCAGCGCTCAGTAATGGTGGCGCACAACGCCGCATTCGATTTAGGTTTTATCAATGCCGCTATCGAACGCAGTAAAATTAAGCGTACGCCGTTTCATCCATTCGTATCATTCGATACCACCACGCTATCAGGTTTAGCGTTGGGGCAAACGGTATTAGTCAAAGCATGCCAAGCGGCCAATATTAGTTTCGATCAAAGCGAAGCACATTCAGCCTTATATGACACCCAGAAAACGGCTGAACTCTATTGTTATATTGTTAATAAATGGCAAAGCGCATGTGGTTGGCCTACCCCAGAGCATGACTAAGCCTTATTTCGCAGACACAAAAAAGCCGCTGTTCACATAAGATCACAGCGGCTTTTCTATCACTTCAACTATAACGCATCACGCTAAAGAGTATTAAAGCGGATCAGCGTTGTATTAAAGCGGATCAGCGTTGAATTAAAGCGAATCAGCGTTCTCTGAAAGATAGCTAGCAACACCTTCAGGGCTGTCTACCATACCTTTTTCACCAGCTTGCCAACCGGCTGGGCATACTTCACCATGTTCTTCATGGAAGTTAAGCGCATCAACCATGCGAAGCATGTCGTCAATGTTACGACCTAAAGGAAGATCGTTGACCACTTGGTGACGCACAACGCCTTCTTCGTCGATCAAGAATGAACCACGAAAAGCAACGCCAGCTTCTGGATGCTCAACATCGTATGCTTGACAAATTTCGTGCTTAACATCAGCAACCATAGCGTATTTCACTTTACCGATACCGCCGTCATTGATAGCAGTGTTACGCCATGCGTTATGGGTAAACTGAGAATCAATAGACACACCAATCACTTCTACGCCACGTTTTTTGAACTCATCGTAACGCTTATCAAAAGCGATCAATTCAGATGGGCAAACAAAAGTGAAATCAAGAGGGTAGAAAAACAATACTGCTTTTTGACCTTTGATTGCTTCGCTTAGGGTGAAGTTTTCAACGATATCGCCATTTCCTAATACAGCTGCGGCGGTAAAATCTGGGGCTGGGCGACTAACTAGTACACTCATTTTTGATCTCCATTCTTTGGGTTTAAAATATGCTGGCGCATAGTGTAACGACTATTAACGGGTTATCACACTCTTTTACGAACCAATAATGTAGGTATGGTTTGGTAAAAACCAAGTGGCGAGTCAGATTTTACGGCCCCTCACCTCACACTATCAAGTAGAAATCAATCTAGACTATTTAATGTACAAATTGACAAAAGAAATACTTGAAAGTACTGCAAACAACAATTATTATCATTTACATCAATATTCAGTAAGGTTAATTATGTACGTTTGTTTGTGTCACGGCATTACCGACAAAGCTATTAAACAGGCCGTTCGCGAAGACGGTGTGGGCAATATGCGCCAGTTACGTGAAGCGCTTGGCGTGGGTGATCAGTGCGGCAAATGTGTGCGTATGGCGCAAAGCATCGTTGACAACACGATTATTGATGAATCTCTATTTAAAGAAGTGTGTTAACCCAACCTAGCGGAGTCAACACTCGCTAGGAACACCAAAAAATCAGTGCCTTTTTAGCGTTCATTAGTATTATGACGCAGGGAACAAGACACAAATAAAAAAAGAGTCCTACAGGACTCTTTTTTTATGGATGATTAACTGCTCTAAACGCAGCCAATCGACGTCGTTTAGAGCAACTGCCTTTGTTACTTATCAGCGCGTTTTTCAGCGCTTTCTTTAACGATTGTTTGCAATTCGCCCTGCTGAACCATTTCCATGATGATGTCACAACCACCAATAAGCTCACCGTCGATCCACAACTGTGGAAAAGTAGGCCAGTCAGCGTATTTTGGCAATTCTGAACGAATGTCAGGGTTTTGCAGAATATCAACGTAAGCAAACTCTTCGCCACAAGACATCAACGCCTGTGATGCCTGAGCTGAAAAGCCACAGTTAGGCAATTTAGGCGACCCTTTCATATAAAGAAGAATGGGGTTTTCACTGATTTGTTGCTGAATTTTTTCAACTGTTTCCATAAATATTCTCACTCAAAATTTTATTAACGCTAGTAATGCGGTCAAGTTTACCGTTTTCAAGGCAATATACCAATGCTCCCTTGTGATCTTTATTGGTTTCAAATTATTATCAAGCTTACCCCTTGTAATGTACCTTAAGCGCCCTAAGATCGGTGACTGGGTTTCAGGATAACTTTGGACAAACCGTTTTATATTCGTGTATAAAACATTAGCGTTTACACAAGGTTAGACACACGATTTTTGTTAACTTTAAATGGAGAATTATCATGGCTTTCGAACTACCAGCTCTTCCGTATGAAAAAAATGCTTTAGAACCACATATCTCAGCTGAAACGTTGGAATATCACTACGGCAAGCATCACGCGACTTATGTTACTAAGCTAAACGGCTTGGTTGAAGGTACTGATATGGCGAATAAAGATCTTGAAGAGATCGTTAAATCGTCAGAAGGCGGAGTTTTCAATAACGCTGCTCAAATCTGGAACCACACGTTCTACTGGAACAGCCTAAGCCCTAATGGCGGCGGCGAGCCAACTGGCGCCCTTGCTGATGCAATCAATGCTAAATGGGGTTCTTTCGCAGACTTCAAAGCCGCATTAAACGACAAAGCAGTTAACAACTTCGGTTCAAGCTGGACTTGGCTTGTAAAAACTGCTGATGGCAGCCTAGACATCGTTAACACTAGCAACGCAGGCACCCCGTTAACGGATGCAAGTGTTACCCCTCTACTAACAGTAGATTTATGGGAACATGCTTACTACATCGATTATCGTAATGCTCGTCCTAAGTACCTTGAAGGTTTTTGGGCACTAGCAAACTGGGATTTCGCAGCGAGCAACTTCGCTTAAGCGATCCTGATCTGATTAACGTAATCAGAAGATGATTTAAAAGCCTCGATAAATCGAGGCTTTTTTGTATCTGATGTCTTCCCGCTTGTGCCAATAATCATCCTGCACTTTATCAGTAGCATTCTTTAAAATTTGCCAATAATAGGCGCCTGTTCATACTCCATTCAGTCTTGCCTACTTTGCGCTTCTTTTGCGCCAACTTCGTTAGTGCTTAAAAATCAGTTTTTAGCATTCTCTAGAAAATATTGTTCTAAATCTGAAACATACAAATGCCAATAAGGGTCTAATCTTACCAGTGAAGCCAGAAAATTTTCTATATGTGAGGTCGAGTTATGGGAATTTTAGAGCAATATCAGACACGGTACGAAGCCCGTAAAGAAGAAGAATTAACCATCGACGAATTCTTAGAAATCTGTAAAACAGATGATTCAGCATACGCCAATGCAGCAGAACGTCTTCTTAAAGCAATCGGTGAACCAGAAATGGTCGACACCGCCAAAGATGCCACCTTAAGCCGTATTTTTTCTAACCGAATCATCGCTCGTTACCCAGCGTTTGACGGATTTTATGGCATGGAAGAATCAATAGAACAAATCGTGTCTTACCTTCGGCATGCTTCTCAGGGGCTGGAAGAAAAGAAACAAGTGTTATACCTGCTTGGCCCTGTCGGTGGTGGCAAGTCTTCTTTAGCAGAGAAGCTAAAAGAACTGATGCAGCAACAGCCCATTTACGTACTCAAAGACTCCCCGGTGAACGACCACCCCCTTAGTTTGTTTGATTCGAATGAAGACGGCTCATTGCTGCTTAACGAGTATGGTATTCCACATCGCTACCTAAGAACCGTCATGTCACCATGGGCACGTAAACGCTTACATGAATACAACGGGGACATCCGAAAGTTTAAGGTGGTCAAGTTACACCCTTCAATACTCGATCAGATTGCGGTTGCTAAAACCGAGCCCGGTGATGAGAACAACCAAGACATCTCCGCCTTAGTCGGCAAAGTGGATATCAGACGTTTAGAGCACTTTGCCCAGAATGACCCTGATGCCTACAGCTATTCAGGAGCATTGTGCCGCGCAAACCAGGGCCTAATGGAGTTTGTGGAGATGTTTAAGGCGCCTATAAAAGTGCTTCACCCCTTGTTAACCGCCACTCAGGAAGGTAATTATAATTCCACCGAAGGTTTGTCTGCCCTGCCTTTTGAAGGCGTAATATTGGCCCACTCAAATGAGTCAGAGTGGCAAACCTTTCGCAATAACAAGAACAATGAAGCCTTTCTTGATCGTGTATTTATTGTCAATGTGCCATATTGCTTGCGCGTATCAGAAGAAATGCAGATTTATCGCAAACTCATCGATAACAGTGAACTATCCGGCGCCCCATGTGCCCCAGACACGCTAGAAACCCTAGCCCAGTTCAGTGTGTTATCTCGTTTGAAAGAGCCTGAAAACTCGAGCATTTATTCAAAAATGCGGGTGTACGACGGTGAAAGCTTGAAAGACACGGATCCTAAGGCCAAGTCCTATCAAGAGTACCGAGATTACGCAGGTGTGGACGAGGGCATGCAAGGTCTATCGACCCGCTTTGCATTCAAAATATTGTCTCGCGTCTTTAATTTTGATCCACAGGAATTGGCCGCCAACCCAGTGCATTTATTTTATGTACTCGAGCGCCAGATTGAACGTGAGCAATTCGCCACCGAAATTGCTGATAAATACAAAGAGCATTTAAAAGGTTATCTGATCCCCAAATACGTGGAATTTATTGGTAAAGAGATCCAAACCGCGTATTTAGAATCCTATTCTGAATACGGTCAAAATCTGTTTGACCGTTATGTCATTTATGCGGATTTTTGGATCCAAGATCAGGAATATCGAGATCCTGAAACCGGCCAGCTATTTGACAGAGAAGCGCTGAATACTGAGCTTGAGAAAATTGAGAAAACCGCAGGTATAAGCAACCCTAAAGATTTTCGCAATGAAATAGTCAATTTCGTGCTGCGCGCTAGAGCCAATAATAAGGGCAAGAACCCAAGCTGGACCAGCTACGAAAAATTACGCACTGTGATTGAAAAGAAAATGTTTTCCAACACTGAAGATCTATTACCCGTTATATCGTTTAATAAAAAAGGCTCTGCGGAAGACGAGAAAAAACACGATGATTTTGTCGCCCGTATGGCCGAAAAAGGCTACACCCAAAAGCAAGTCAGATTGTTATGCGAATGGTATTTACGGGTGAGGAAATCTTCTTAATGTGGCACTGGTAAACAACAGCGCTCCAATGGAATCCATTGAGGTAAAGTAGTATGGCCCATTTTATTGATCGACGGCTCAACGGCAAAGGAAAAAGTACAGTCAACCGCCAACGTTTCCTGCGCCGTTACAAGGAGCAAATTAAGAAGGCGGTGTCTGATTCAATCAACAAACGCAGTGTCACCGACGTGACCAGTGGTGAAAAAATCGGCATTTCCAGCCGAGATATATCTGAACCTATTTTTCATACAGGTAAAGGGGGTGCCAGAAGCATCGTGCATCCCGGCAATGACCAATTTACCGCGGGGGATAAGATCAAACGCCCCGATTCGGGTGCCGGGCAAGGCGGGGATAGCAACGCCAGTGATAGCGGTGAGGGACAAGACGACTTTGTTTTTCAAATTTCAAAAGACGAATACCTAGATCTTCTTTTTGAAAATCTGATCCTGCCGAATCTCGAGAAAACACAGCAGGATAAACTGGTTGAATATGAAAGCTATCGAGCGGGATTTGTATCAGACGGTGTCCCGAGTAATTTAGATGTAGTGCGATCTTTAAAAGGGTCGGTAGCTCGGCGCATCGCTCTCAGTGCCGGTAAAAAAGCGCAATTACAGTTACTGCAAGCGCAGCTTGCTGAAGCCCTCGAATCTAGTCTGCCTGATCAACATATGCTGGCAAAGCTAAAAGAAGAGATAACGCAGTTGGAAAAGGCCATTGCTCGCGTGCCCTTCATCGATACCTTCGACCTTCGCTTTCGCAATTATCAAAAACGCCCCATACCTTCAAGCAAAGCCGTTATGTTTTGCCTAATGGATGTGTCGGGTTCAATGGACCAAGCCACCAAAGACAAAGCCAAACGGTTTTATATCTTGCTGTATTTATTCTTAACACGCACCTACAAGGATGTCGAGGTCGTCTATATACATCACCACACTCAAGCCAAAGAGGTCGACGAACAAGAATTCTTTTATTCAACAGAAACCGGCGGCACGATTGTCTCAAGTGCCTTAGTGTTGATGAAGCAAATCATAAAGCAGCGTTTCTCTCGTCATGAGTGGAATATATACGCAGCACAGGCGTCTGATGGAGATAACTGGACAGACGATTGCGCCAAGTGCACTGAATTACTCGAAAAGAACTTGCTGTCTGCGGTGCGTTACTTCGCTTATATCGAAATTACTGCACGTCAACATCAAAAGCTCTGGCATGAATATGAAAAGCTCAGCGAAACCCATAATAATTTTGCCATTAAGCATATTGTTGATGTTGATGACATTTACCCAGTTTTCAGGGAGCTGTTCGACCAAGGCATAGAAAAACAATCAGGAGTGGCTTAGCTTATGAAAAATACTCAAGCAGATGTGCAGCACAAGCAAACTTCCGATGTGCTAAGCGATGGCCCCGACTGGACTTTCGAGCTTTTGACCGAATACGAACAAGAGATTGATCGCGTAGCGAAACATTATGGCTTAGACATTTATCCCAACCAGATAGAAATTATTACCGCTGAACACATGATGGATGCCTACGCGAGTATCGGTATGCCGGTTAATTACGCCCATTGGTCTTATGGCAAAAAATTTATTCAATCAGAGCAAAATTATCGCCGCGGCCAAATGGGATTGGCCTACGAAATCGTTATTAATTCAGACCCTTGCATTGCCTATCTAATGGAAGAGAACACCATGCCTATGCAAGCACTGGTAATAGCCCATGCTTGTTACGGCCATAACTCGTTTTTCAAAAACAACTATCTTTTCAAAGCATGGACAGACGCTAGCTCTATCATAAACTACTTATTATTTGCCAAAAATTATGTGGCTAAGTGCGAACAAAAATATGGTGTGAGTGAAGTCGAGAATGTGCTCGACTCTTGTCATGCGTTGATGAATTTCGGCGTTGACCGCTACAAACGGCCGCAGAAAATATCCATGCAGATCGAGCGGGAGCGCCAGCAAAATCGTGAGCAACATATCCAATCTCAAGTGAATGAATTATGGCGTACCTTGCCCAAGTCTGAAGCCAAAAGCAGTGAACCTAATCGAAGGTTCCCTTCTGAGCCTCAAGAAAATGTGCTCTATTTTATCGAAAAGAACGCCCCTTTGTTGGAACCTTGGCAACGAGAATTAGTACGTATCGTGCGTAAAGTATCTCAGTATTTTTACCCACAAAAACAGACGCAGGTTATGAACGAGGGGTGGGCCTGCTTTTGGCATTACCATATACTTAACCATCTCTACGATGAGGGTAAACTCACAGATAAGTTTATGCTCGAGTTTTTACACAGCCATACCAATGTGGTGGCACAACCGGCATATAACCAACCGAATTATTCAGGCCTCAATCCATATGCACTCGGCTTCAATATGTTTATGGACATAAAGCGCATTTGCCAATCACCCACTGATGAAGACCGCCAATGGTTTCCCGAAATTGCAGGCAAAGATTGGTTGGAAACAGTCCATTTCGCTATGCAAAACTTTAAGGATGAAAGCTTTATCAGTCAGTTTATGTCACCAAAGCTAATGCGTGATTTTAAGTTTTTCGCCATTGAAGATGATGAACAAAACGCGTTTCTCGATGTTTCCGCCATTCATGACGAAGCCGGTTATCACGCCATCAGAGAGAAGCTATCCGCGCAATATAACTTGAGTAATCTTGAGCCAAATATACAAGTGTATGATGTAGACTCCAGAGGCGACCGCTCTTTAACCTTGTCATATTTACCACAAAACGGTGTTCCACTGGCTGACAGCCACCATAAAGTGTTAAAGCATCTACATCATTTGTGGGGATTTTCTGTTAAATTAGAGCAAATAGACGAACACGGTTCACGGCAAACACTTGCTACCTACCCGGATCAGCCGGTAGAGAATTCACAACCCCTAACAGGCATCATAATTTAGCGTACCTCCTGGTCCTAACGTCGCAGATTATATTGCCCAATATCAAACTATTTCAGATGTGACAGAATGACAGTTCAGAAAAACAATCCCTTGCACGGCTTAACCTTGCAACACATAGTGGAAACACTGGTCGAAAAGCTAGGTTGGGAGCGAATGCACGAGCAAGTAAAAATCAATTGTTTCAAAAGCGATCCAAGCGTTAAATCAAGCTTAAAGTTTTTACGCAAAACGCCTTGGGCTAGAGCCAAAGTCGAAGAGCTTTATTTGTATACCACTAGAAGCAAATCTTCATCCCCTAAGAAAACCGTTCAAGCGCCCGCTTCTACCGGTGAATTTGTTTGGCCTGAGCCTAAAAAGTAGAGTCATTAACATTTATACAATGAAGTACTTAGCTGCATACCCTGGACACCTGCAAGACAAAATAGAGCAGCTCCTTGAGCAAGATAAATTAAAAGACTATTTGCTCAAAAGCTATCCCCATGCGCATGACGTGAGCAACGACAATGCATTACGGCAATATGTTATGGACCTAAAGAACCGTTTTATGCGTAAGTCTGCACCGCTTAGTAAAATCGCATTTGATCCAAAAATACATGTGGTTAACCATGCGTTAGGTTTACACACGTATGTTTCACGGGTGCAAGGCGCGAAACTCAAAAGCAAGAATGAGCTTCGCGTGAGTACGCTATTTAAACGTGTTCCAGAGCCCTTCCTCAATATGATTGTGGTGCACGAATTAGCACACCTAAAAGAGAAAGATCACAACAAAGCATTCTATCAACTATGTTTACATATGCTGCCGGATTACCATCAATTGGAATTTGATCTGCGAGTTTATTTAACTCAGATTGAAGCCCGGGGCGACATTTTTTAATTCAATCTTTTTGGACACCTAATGGATTATCAATTTATTCGGAACGATCGCGCAGAGCCTGCCGCCATTTTTGAAATGGGGGCGGAAACGCTCGGCTTATGGTTCAGTGAAGAGCTCGGTCGAGATCGCCAGAAAATAAAGCACTTGTTGGATGTTATTCAGCAATTAGAACACAAAGACATTGAGCAATACGCGTTGCAAGGGCGTGAATTCAATATGGATTTAACGCGAGATGAGATAGAAGTTTACGCGGCCATAACCCGAGATGAAGGCGAAATTGATATTCCTGAAGACACTGAATTATACGATCAAGAATCAATCTGCGGTTGCGGCTTAGAAGACTTCAAAGAAGTGCTGTTATCATGGCAACAATTTGTAGGCAGAATGTAGCTCACCGGTCGGATTGTTATCGTCAAAATTGTATTTGCAGCACCGCATTTAATCTGTTTGAGCTCACATATATGATGATATTCGAGACAGACTGGTTTCGAACTACTCTGACAGACGGCTATGAGCGACGCAGGAGTAGCAGCCAACTGTTATTTGTCCTGCTTGAGCGGCTTGCTAGGGCTTGATTGAGCCTTACGTTTTAGTAGAAAATAAGTTATCCCTAAAGCGAGAGTAACCAAAGCTAGTCCCATAATTTGTTCGGCTGAAACAATTTTAAGGTCTAACACTATAATTTTTCGTGCTACAGCCATGAGTGCAGTTGCCACAACTAACTCAACTGGGATTATATGTGAGCCAAGGTATAATCGAATATTAATAAATATTTCAACAGCGATTAATACAATCATGAATGCACCAAAGACCTGAAGGATATCTTCTACGTCTAGAAGGAAGTATGGTGGTACTGATAACCTCATATAAAGAACATAAACAACGTCAGCAATACTCCAGTAAATTACTAACACCATCAAAATAGCCAGTATTTTAATCGCAAATCTAATATTAGAGTGTAATAGGTTCAATAATTTATCTGACGTGTTTTCAGGTAACTCTTCATGTTTCATAATATCTCCAGAGTTAAGCAAATAGCGCAGAAAGCCCTAACGCTTAACACTAACGAATCCCCTCATAATTATGAGCAGAAACAATAATATAGACACGCATGGTGCTATTTGATGTTTTTTATCAAGAAAGAGGATTTCGCCAAAAACTAACCAAGCTGCTACCTACAAAGAATAACACCATGCGTGATATCCATATCTTACATGATTTGCTTAAAAAACAATGCCCTAATCTACATGCCAAACGTCTTTCCTCTTTGATGGTTGCCACTCAATCTTTGCTAGATGGCCAGCAACTGTCGTTGACCGAATTAGGACAAAATATCTCAGGCTCCGTGGCCCCGAAACACAACATTAAACGCATCGACAGGCTGCTTGGAGCAAAAAAGAAAGACACCAAAAAGAAACAAAAAGAAAGACACCCATGATAAAAATGGTCAATTTTCAGGGCTAAGCTAGACTTGAAGTGTGTCTCATTTTTATCAGGTAGCTGGTTATGCCTCAACCTCGAAAAAGCCAAATCAGTTTAATCGATACCCCTTATTACCATTGCGTTTCCCGCTGTGTGCGGCGTTCTTTCTTGTGTGGAATAGATAAATACTCTGGCCAGAGTTTCGAGCACCGCCGTGGTTGGGTAGAAGAGCGTTTGTTGTTTTTATCTTCTGTATTCGCCATAGACATTTGTGCCTATGCGGTTATGAATAATCACACGCATGTGGTGCTATGTGTGGATAAAACAATGGCTGATAATTGGGATAGCGATGAAGTGTTGAGACGTTATCACAAGCTACACAGAGGCACATTGCTGACCCAGAAGTTCATGAACGGCGATACGCTGAGCCAAGGCGAGCTAATCACCTTTGATGAGACCGTTGAAACCTATCGGCAACGTTTGTACGACATAAGCTGGTTTATGCGTGACTTAAATGAGTATATTGCTCGTGAAGCCAATAAAGAAGACAGCTGCACTGGTCGTTTCTGGGAGGGTCGATTTAAATCACAAGCCCTGTTAGATGAAAGTGCGGTGCTAGCGTGCATGGCCTATGTAGATTTAAACCCCATTCGCGCAAAAATAGCAGAAACACCTGAAACGTCAAAGCACACCAGTATCAAAAAGCGCATTCATGCCGCTAAAAACCAACAGTCACAACCCAGTGTTTTACTGCCCTTTGTCGGAAATCCTCGTGAAAATATCCCTCGAGGTATCACTTACTCACTCAAAGACTATTGTGAATTGGTAGACACGACAGGCCGATGCATTCGTGATGATAAGGCCGGTCATATTGATAACACTCACAGCCCTATTCTACAAAGATTAGGCTTAGATGCTGCTCAATGGTTAACATTAACGACCGAGTTTGAAAAACACTTCTGCTACGCAGCAGGTGCGGAGCAAATGATGAATGCATTCAAGCGCCACACTCATCATCAACGGCTGCGGGGAATGACCAAAGCGAAAGCGTTGTTAAGGCGCGCCTAACACATTACAACTAACACATCTAATGCATCTCTTGTAGCGTTAGCGTTTGCCTGGTAATTGACCTTACGCACCATTTCCTTCCTCAACGCTCACTTTTCCAGTAAAAATCCCCAATCATTCAAATGAAAAGTACTTTAATGCTTGTTGAGGGGTATTCCCCCCTTCCAAGCAGAAGAGTTTTTGATACGATTCTAAAGATGGGTGTCTATGTAATTTGGGGATTAGACTCTGCTCAGTGGTTAACATTAACCACGGAGTTCGAAAAACACTTCTGCTACGCAGCAGGTGCTGAGCAAATGATGAATGCATTTAAACGCCATACCCATCATCAACGTCTGCGAGGAATGACCAAAGCGAGAGAGTTGTTAAGGCGCGCCTAAATCAATTTCGAACACTACATATCATGCTTATCTTGTAGCCAGCTTTCTTGCCTCAAAATTAACCTTGCGCTGCGTTTTCTCCGTCAACACTCAATATTCCAGAAAAATTCTCAATCATTCAAATGAAAAGTACCTCAACGCTTCTTTAGAGGTATTCCCCCCTTCTAAGCAGAAGAGTTTTTATACGATTTTAAAGATGGCTGTCTTTGTTAACACTAAGCAGAAGAGTTTTTGATACGATTCTAAAGATGGGTGTCTTTGTTAATATTGTTTTTGTTAATATTGCTCTATTCTACAAAGATTAGGATTAGACGCTGCTCAGTGGTTAACATTAACCACTGAGTTTGAAAAACACTTCTGCTACGCAGCAGGTGCGGAGCAAATGATGAATGCATTTAAACGCCACACTCATCATCAACGGCTGCGAGGAATGGCCAAAGCGAAAGAGTTATTAAGGCGCGCCTAACACATTACAACTAACACATCTAATGCATATCTTGTAGCGTTAGCGTTTGCCTGGTAATTGACCTTACGCACCATTTCCTTCCTCAACGCTCACTTTTCCAGTAAAAATCCCCAATCATTCAAATGAAAAGTACTTTAATGCTTGTTGAGGGTATTCCCCCCTTCCAAGCAGAAGAGTTTTTGATACGATTCTAAAGATGGGTGTCTATGTAATTTCGATTCTAAAGATGGGTGTCTATGTAATTTCGATTCTAAAGATGGGTGTCTATGTAATTTCGATTCTAAAGATGGGTGTCTATGTAATTTTCAAACATTACATATCATGCATATCTTGTAGCCTACTCCCTTGCCCGAAAATTGACCTTGCGCGCAGTTTCCTTCCTCTACGCTCACTTTTCGAGTAATAATCCCCGACCATTTAGATCAAAAGTACCTTGTCGCCTGTTGAGGGGTATTTTCCGTTCGAAGCAGGAGAGTTTTTTACACGATTCTTAGGATGGGTGTCTATGTAATTGTTGTTTTAGGATGGGGGTCTATGTAATTGTTTGTTAACATTATCTCAATATTGAAGAACAAAATATAAATCAAGAATGGACTAAGGTAGCAAATGGCAACTAACAAAAAAATCATGGTGGGAATTTTACTCGCTGAAAAAGCGCTCCTAAAATTCCCATATTTAAAGCGTTAGTCATCTAATTGAATTTACACCGCTACAAAGTAAAATTGCTAATATCTAATGGCGATGGTTCTAAATATCATTTTGTTGGTACTTGGATAGGCTTTGCTGGCTTGTTTGCCTTTTTTTTCCATATCAGTATTCTCTCTGACCCAAGAGCAGCTTCTGCAGCTGCAAGTATAAGTGTAGGTGGGGCTTATTGTTTATATTGGTTTGCAACCCAACATAAAATAATGC
This sequence comes from Paraglaciecola sp. QJM3NY_14, assembly GCF_056173245.1. Lineage (NCBI taxonomy): Bacteria > Pseudomonadati > Pseudomonadota > Gammaproteobacteria > Alteromonadales > Alteromonadaceae > Paraglaciecola > Paraglaciecola sp. QJM3NY_14. The sequence continues at coordinate 1,579,708 of NZ_CM149664.1, read as the reverse complement.
TGTATGTTCTTAGTTATATGTCGTTCCTAGTGTACGTGTTTTTGTTTGCAATTTGGGTTCAAATTCGTATTAGTGACACTTCACAAGAAGCAACTGTCATTTGCATTTATGTGTTATATTTTTGTTCAATATTTTTAGTATCAGCATTCTATATTAGGTGTTTGAGTAAAATTAATGCCTAACAAAAAAATCATGGTGGGAATTTTACTCGCTGAAAAAGCGCTCCTAAAATCCCCATATTCAAAGAGTTATGTTTACAAGGATTCGTTCAGTTAATGTTCACTCGTACCAAGCTCCCCACTGATTTAGAGATATTAGATTTCATTTATAAACATTATTTTGATGACTTCTGTCGCTATGACCTGGATGAGAATATTCGTGCTAACAAGTTATATGTTCCAATCGATTGTCATTTGATAGCAGATGCATTTGGTACTAACGGTGATATTATCTTTGGACGTTTATATTATTACCTAGCTCACAAATACAAGTACAAATCATCCGATAAGACCACTGTTTCAATATTTGAATTTGAAGTCGGTGATGAACCTAAGTGTGTTAACTTCCCCTTTTTAGCTTCGGTATTAGCTGACTTAAAGTTACAAGATAAACGTTTTAAATATACATTACGGGCTTCTGTTTCCGCTGTGATTATTTCCTTGGTTGCACTTGGTATGAGCGTAATGGATAAGTTAACATGAAACATAACAAAAACATTATTTCGCTCGTAAACTCGCTGGGACAATTACTCACTGGCTGGCGCTTCGCGCAGTATAGCCAGCAAGTAATTGCCCCATATGTTAAGCGTTATGTTCTTCCGTGTATTCGAAGCTTTCCCTACTAATAAAATGAATGAGGTTATTTTTGAAAATTATTAAAAAAGACTTTGTGAATGAAGATACAGAGTCATATTGCGCGAAGGGGCATAAGCTTTCTTCCGGTACAGCTTATTATATGGAGTCCGAAGACGGTAAAATCTACTTTGGAGGTAAACAATGCGCGGAGACTCATGGAACTAATGATCTAAAGGATGTACCAGATCTTACTAAGTCTTTAGTTTCTCTTGGTACAGGTACGCAGACTGGTGGTGGCAACGGTAGTGGCGTAAGTGAAGAAAAAAAGAAGTCATTGGCAATATCGTACCTCTTATTACGAGAAGAACTTTTAAATGAGTTTACACTCAATAACAACTCTCTCTCGTATAAAAGTTTAAATGAGTACTATAATTATTATATTGAGAACAACGACTTAAGCGAAAAGCAAATTAACCATATATTGAATTTAGAAAGATACTCATCTCAAAAGGTCGATACTAAGCTCTCTATTCGGAATTTATCTACTTGCCATGCTTATAAATTTATTTTGGATAGAACGGAAGCTCACCTTAATGAAAGTGAAAAAGAAGACGGTATTAAATTCGTCCAGTCATTAAGAAAATACCTATTAAGTCGCTGTACTCTTCAGCCTAAGCAAGTTATTGGGCTTAGCAATTGGATTCAGTATTTACCTAAAGACCTTAGGGATGCAAAACTTAAGAACTTTGATTAACAGAACATAACAAGAGACTATGGCGTCAATAGCTAACTTTTAGCCTTTGGCGCTTCCCACATGACCCCGTCTCTTAGCATCGAATTTAAAATAACGACCATCTTTCTAATGCAGGCAATAATAGCCACTTTCTTAGGCTTACCAGCAGCGACCAATCGTTGATATGTTTCCTTGAATACGGGGTTACTTTGTATCGCTGACATCATCGCCATGTACAAAACGGTTCTGACTTGATGTCTGCCTCCTTGGATTTTCCGCAACCCTTTATAGCGCCCACTTTCTCGATTCATGGGAGCCACACCGACTAACGCAGAGGCTTGTTTGTTGGTCATGTAACCTAACTCTGGCAGATTACTGATGATGGAAGCGGAGGCTATTTTTCCTATCCCTTTCATGCTCTGTAGGATGCAGTTCTTCGCTTGATAATCAGGACAAGATTCAATGAGCGCGACAATTTTATTCTCGATTTTGGTTATCTGGTTTTTAAAGACAGTGAGAATAGGTTTGATGGTCATGGCTAGTTCTTTTGGTAGAATTTGCAGGCGGTTCTTTTCCATTGTTTGCATGACCAATAATTGATTTCGCCTTGCAACTAAATCACTCATAGCCTGCATCGTTTCTGGTTTTAACTGAGATAACTTAGGCTGAATAGCTTCACCATAATGCGCAATCAATTGAGCATCTAGTTTGTCTGTTTTAGCTCGCTGACCTATTGCTCCAGCAAAGCGTTTAATGTGAATGGGTTGGCGACAACGAAGGGTAAATTGGCATTTGCACATGCGATAATAAACGGCATTTCTAATCGGCCAGTCGCTTCAATAATAATGCGCCCAGGTGCGCGTTTTTTGATTATTTTTATCGCCTCCTTGATACCTTTTTCATCATTAGAAACAGTGAAATAAATATCGAGAGGGCGGATATAAATATCTAATTGAAACTTGCCCGTATCGACACCGACGTTAACGTTTTGATTTGTTTTTGTATTCACAATAAGCTAACTCTTGCTTGCATAATGCGGGTTGAGACCCAGTAGACTATTCGAGTGTTTTGCTTGGAGTCCTTTGTGGCGTTCTTTCTTGTTATCGGTCTCTCAACTGAAGAGCCATCGCTCAATCGAACTACCACAAAAGAAGGCTTTAGTTGCTGCTAAAGCTTGGGTCTCACTTTACCTCACCCCGATTAAAATCAGGATGATTTACCTGGGTTATTATCCATACAAGGCGCTCAAGCAAGGAATTTTAAAGTTTGGCTCGGCTCGTACCTCGCCAATTTTAGCCAAACTTCACAATCCGCTTAGCTTGGCGTTAAAATCATCAAGCTCGAACGGCTGCTTTTCGCTCATTACTGCCGTTTGGTATTTCACATCTGTACGACCGCTTTACGTACATTGCTGCCGTTTAAGTGCTAGACCTAAAACGACAGCGACTGGCACTTAACCGACAATCAAATTTGCTCAAGCTCTTGTAATACAAGCCGTAAGATAGAGTTCTTAAAAATTCACTTAAACCATCGATTCTCCGTCAAACGTCTGTCTTTCGTATTCGTGGACTACTGTTTGATTTCGGATTAAGGTCCTTTTTTTAAAAAATCAGCTTTCATTCCGTGTAAACGTTTTAGCATCAAACTCAGCATTCATATTCTTTAACTACACTCTATCAGCGGTAAGCCAAGTTTGTTGACTTACCCTTTACGCTGTCGAGTAGTAAACAGCATTACTTTATTCGCGTTATAGAAAGGAAATAGCAATGAAAATGAAAAAGGAAGATATACCCGTTGTAATGCAAGCCCCCGGAATGATCATGCGCTCCCAAGCGGGATTGGGAGATATGACGGTTGTTTTTCATGAACTACCAAAGGGCACTGACTTTACACCCTTGCTTAAGGGATTAAACAACAACAACTGCCATTGTCCGCACTGGGGTTATATATTCGAAGGGACGTTCCGCTTTATATACGATGACGGTACACAAGAGTCATTTGAAGCCGGCGACGTTTTCTACGCACAGCCAGGGCACACCGCCATCGTCGATAAGGATCTGAAATTTATTGATTTTAGCCCAACCAAAGAATTAGCTGAGGTAATGTCTAACGTGGGTAAAGTTATGGCCGAAATAGCTTAATAACACGCTTATGCTTTCATATATTCAGGCTTGAATCTAATCATCGGTATCGCGAATTCAAAGTGACCGTTTCGTTCAGGCCTGCTTTCTCACCTAAGCAATTTTCTGATGTTTGCTCTTCCCCCAGTTTCGTTTTTTAAAAAAGTCGTCGTCACAATTTTTTCATTTTATTGTCGTTAAAGAGTCACATGGCCACTCTAAGTTGTTGGGCTGCGTTTACCCAAGACAATTAAAAAAAGGAACAAGCAGTGCAACCACTCAATAAAGTGTTAAAACTTAGTATGTTAACTATGGCGGTCGTTTTTGGCCTTTCAGGCTGTGCCCTTGACGGTGATGACGGGCAAGATGGCGCCGCAGGTGTTGACGGCGCAAATGGCACTGACGGAGCCGATGGCCAAAGCCTGCCCCGTGACGTAAACATTGAAGTGGTGGGCCGCTTTACCGCCGGGGGCATAGAGGTGTTTGGTAAGAGTGCTGCTGAAATCGTTCAGTTTCACCACGCTTCGACTACCGCATTCGCGATTAACTCTGCCGTTAATCAAATTGAAGTGATTGATTTATCGGGCTTAACCACCGCTGCTGTCGCTAACCCGTTTTCTGATGCCAGTTTACAATCTAGCGCATTTACATTTGCTGATAGCGTAACGGTAAAAGATGAGGCAAATGCAGATCAAACCATCACCTTAGGAGCAGCTAACTCCATTGCCATTAATGGTGACATGCTGGCGATTGCGGTCGAGGCCAGTGTGAAAACCAGTCAAGGTGCCGTATTGTTTTACCGTTTAGATGCTACTGGCCAAGGTACCTTTATCAAGGCCGTTGCCGCAGGTGCTCTGCCGGATATGGTGGCGTTCAACCCTGATGGCAGCAACGTATTAGTCGCTAATGAAGGTGAGCCAGACACAGATTACGCAGTTGACCCAGAAGGTAGTGTGTCTATGATCACCATCGAAGATGGTGTTCCAGCTGACACAGCAGAAACGATTAATTTCACCACAGATATGACGTTTTCAAGTGACACACTTGATGATGAAGATTTTGACACGGATGCAAAGCGTAAGGCGTTGCTGCAAGCGTCAGGAGTTAAATTCGCTGGCCCAGCGGGCATGACAGTCGCGCAAGAATTAGAGCCTGAGTACATTACCTACGCAGCAAACGGCAAAACTGCCTATGTATCACTTCAAGAAAGCAACGCTATTGGCATTCTCGATTTAGAAGACATGACGATTGAAGTGCGTGCCCTTGGCTTTAAAGATTGGAATGATTTTGAATTAGATTTCACTAATAAAGATGAGTTCCCTAATTTTAGCAATGTAGACGGCCTGTACGGCATGTATCAGCCAGATACAATCACGTCATACCAATACAATGGCGCGACCTTTATTTTATCAGCCAATGAAGGGGATTCTCGTGATTATTACGCCTACTCGGAAGAAGTCAGAGTAGCGGATATTATTGATGAAGATGAACTGAATATGACACTCTCCCCTAGCTTACAAGCCACATATGACCTAAGTGGTGGCGATGATGGCCTGGGGCGTTTAAAAGTCACCACAGCCTTGGGAGATGCAGATCAAAACGGCGAGTTTGAAGCCTTGTACGCTTACGGCGCGCGCTCGTTTTCTATCTGGGACCAAAACATTAATCTTGTGTACGATTCTGGCGATGACTTCGGTAAGATTTCAGCCGCTATTTTAGGCAATGACTTTAATAGCGCCCACACCGAAAACAAAGGCGACAACCGTTCTGATGATAAAGGTGGCGAGCCTGAGGCCATTACCGTAGGGGAGATAGAAGGTCGAACTTACGCATTTATTGCCCAAGAGCGATCTGGTGATCTGTTCGCTTACGATGTCACAAATCCATTCAATGTTGCTTATGTGGCCCATTACAACAATCGGGATTTCAGTACAGACTTCGAGTTAGACGATGATTTAAACAATCCTTGCGATGAAGCCGAAGGCATGGACTGCAGCGAAGTCGCCATATCGGGTGACTTGGGGCCCGAAAGCATTCAATTTGTCGCCCCAAGTGACAGCCCAAATGGTAATGCGCTATTGATTATCGGCAACGAAGTAAGCGGTACAGTGACTATTTATCAAGTGACTGAGAAATAAAAAATATTGCATAAAAACCTTGGTCAAATGCTTTGACCAAGGTTACATCTTCTTATACCTGCTTGAGTAATAACCCGATGCCACTGTGATGTTCTGGCGAGAAGTTTTCGCGTTTGGCAAAATCACTCAGTATAAAAGCCGCATCTTGCTCTTGCTGGGATTCGAGTAAACTCGAGAACCCCATAGTCCAGTCACCAAACTCACGTATACCAGTGCTTTTCGTCATCACCAAGCGGACATTTTTATGCCGAGGATCCTGCTTTATTTTGGCATACAGCTGATTAACCTTCACTTCATCACCTTCAATCACCTGAAAAAAGTGGCGAGACACCGTAATCAGCTTACCGCTTATCCCCTGCTCACTATTGATAGCTCTGGCTGAGATAAGGATGTCTTGCAAATCGTTTTCATTGAGCGATTTTGCAAAATCGCTTACGTAAATCAATTGAAACATAACACCTAACCTTCTTACTCAATAGGGAACGAATAAACGTCTAGCTTACTCGGTAAATCAACTGAGTAAGCTAGACGTTAGTCTAATAACTTATTCACCTTTTCTGGCCTGAAAGGTCAAGTATCAAACGCACAGGTGAGCAAGATGCCTAATTGTTAGACTCAGCAGCGGCAATACTCTTCTTAATCAAAGGAGAAATGGTTAAGCCTTGTACCACGATGGAAAAAATAACCACTATGTAGGTCACAATGACCATTAAATTATGCAAATTATGACCATTGCCTAACATAGTGTCATTGGGAATAGACGCCGCCATCGCGAGCGCTAAACCACCTCGTAAACCCCCCCAAGTCAGAATACGTACCGAGTTTAAGTCGTAGCGCCTAAACTGCCTAAAGACTAAGTAAGGAGTGCCAACACTTATGAAGCGCGCGAACAACACAGCGGGGATCATACAAAGACCAATCAAGATCTCGTCTAATGATAGGGTCATACTGACAATCAGCATGCCGATCAGTAAGAACAACAAAGCATTTAGGAAGGTATCTGTGGCATGCCAGAAGTTCTTGATAAAGCGGATACTAGAAATTCGTGCTAAAGGCGCACCTTTTGAGCGGGTGACATTGCCGATGAAAATCCCGCACATCACCATCGCCAGCGCACCTGATACATGCAATGCGATCGCAAGCGCATACCCCGCAGACGGAATGGCCAAGGTGACTAATAAGCGAACGTTAATATCTGGACTTTTTATGATCAAGTAATGGGCAATCACCGCCAGCACTAAACCAAAAATAATTCCCCCTACCGCTTCTGTTAAGAACAGCTCAGCAACGCTGCTAACTGTTGGCTCAACACCGCTAAATGCAACAGCAAACAAAGTAGAAAAAATAACCAAGCCTACCCCGTCATTGAACAAGGATTCTCCTTCGACTTGAATCGAAATGTTTTTAGGCGCCTGCATTTGTTTAATGATCGCGAGCACAGCGATGGGATCTGTGGGGCTGATAAGCGCACCGAACAACAAACAATATATAAACGGCACATCCCAACCAAATTGCGCTAAAACAAAGGCGCTTAAATACCCGACTATGATGGTAGAAACAAGGGTAGAAAACAGCACGAGTATGGTGATTTCCCATCGCTGGCGACGCAAAGCGCGTAAATCAATCTCCATAGCCCCTGCAAATAATAAAAAGCCCAACATGCCATTAAGCAGAATCTGGTTAAAGTTTAGTCTGCTGACCACATTGATAAGCGACTGGGCAGAGTCATCCCCCAGCAGTTTAACTGCTAAAATCAATAACAGAGAAATCACCACAGAGCCCGTCGTAATAGCGATAGTCGTTTGCAGTTTAAGCACGAATTGATTGGTGAAAGCGATAAGGACAGCCAGTGCCCCTAAAAAACAGATCAGATTCCAAGCGTCCATGGACGTTCCTATAGATTAATTGGCTTGTGAGTTGTTGTCGACGTCATGGCAGAAGCGCCAAGAAGAAAACCGAAGCGCACTGGTTTCAGCTGCACAGATTCGACATAACAATTAGGTATTAATTTGACGCGGGGATAATACCCCATGCCATTTAACACGCCTGTTAACATTGATGCGCAAAGTGTTATGGAATGTAACTTCATGAAAAATTTTGCAGCTTCGAGAAGCATTGTTATTTGAAATTGTTTTAATCAGACACCCTTTCAAAGTATCTGATGGTTGATAAATCACTCAGTGAGTGATTAAAACAATTGAGATACGAGAGAAGATACTTTGGCGATTTCATGTGTTGACATGCGCACTCGTGAACCACGAATGCACGCGCCAAGGCCTACCGGAAGAATCTGTACAACTATTGCGTTTAGTTATTGCCTTTAGTTATTGCTTTTAGTTATTGCTTTAACAATGCTAAACGTGTGCCTTCCATTTCCTTAAGAGCTTCTTCTTCGTTTACTGCAACCAAGTAGGGTTGCGGTGAACTAACCACATCATGCTTGAACTCCAACCTAAAGTAATACGTGGCTCCAGCAGATGCTGAGAAAGTATGGAGATCTTCTAATTCAATTTTCGAATTCGTCTCGTGCGCGTTTGCGGCGCCAATAGTATCCATAACGACGCCTAACGGACTGGTTGGAATATATGTTGGGGTAGTCCTTAAATCAGCTTTAAGTGACAGCGTTTTAGGGGTTGAATCAAAAACAAAATAGGTATTGGTCGACATAACCGCTAATTCAGTATCACCTTCAGTAATTAGCCACGAAAAGGCACTACCATAAAGCTGTTTGTTTTTATAAATAAATACGCGTGCTTTGTTGGTATCAACAGCTGAATCTTGCATTACATACGATTCACCAACGGGCTTTGATGCACAACCAAACAGAAAAGCAGCTGCAAGTAATATGGCATGTATTTGAATAAGACTAAATTTCATCCTTGTTCCTCTTACTATTTAAATGTAATAGCTTCCGATAGCGCTATGCTGCTAGCGCTCGTCATCACTAACGATTGGCAACCACCACCGATGGTAATATTTTTGGGCTAAAACAGGTTAATTCAACATGAGTGACTATTCAACTAAATTCAATATCTTGAAAACGTTTAAAATCTAATACGGCCAAGAGAATCAAATACAATGCGCCAATTTTCTTTTCGACAATTTCTATTTCCGCTACATAATTAGCAAAGCCATTAAACAGATATAATGCTTATATCCGCGCAAGCATCTGATCATATTGAAAAATATTGCTATTTAACTAACTAAACTTGCTATTTTCCCCCAGACGGTTAGTATTTTAGACGTCTAAACGTCCATGGTAAAATTATGCAACCTCCTTCACCTACGTTAAATCCTTATTCGACTGGCGCTAAACTCGCGCTATTGCCACTGCTCACCTTCTTGGTGCTGTTTTTGGGTGTCAGCTTTTATTATCAGGCGCAAGGCGTGGAGTATGCTTTTTATCAGTTGCCCTCCCCGTCAGCATTGCTGCCTGCGGTGATACTCGCCGTATTGCTGTCAAAGGAATCCCTTACCCAAACCATGGCGCGATACGTCGAAGGAGCGGGTCACAGCAATATTATCACCATGTGTTTTATCTATTTATTAGCGGGCGCGTTTTCCGCCGTTGCTAAAGCCACTGGGGGAGTAGACGCAACGGTAAGCGTAGGGCTGAGTATTATTCCTGCCCAATTTATCTTGCCTGGATTGTTTTTAATCGCGGGCTTTATTGCCACCGCTATGGGCACATCTATGGGCACACTAGCAGCCCTTGGCCCAGTGGGGTTGGGCGTGGCCCAAGCCACTGGTATCGAGCCCGCTTTGGTGGCAGGCGTATTGGTCAGCGGCGCGATATTTGGCGATAACTTATCAATCATTTCTGATACCACTATCGCCGCAACACGCACACAAGGCTGTGAAATGCGCGATAAATTCAAGGCTAATTTACACCTCGCTTTACCGGCTGCCCTGATTGTTATCGTACTATTGGTCGTACTAGGCGAAACCGGCGAAGCAAATATCCCCCAAGGCACCAACGGCTGGCTAGCCCTGCCCTATGTACTGATTTTAGTGTTGGCGGTTGCCGGGGTAAATGTGTTCGCAGTGCTGGTGATTGGTATCTTGTCTAGCGCAATTATTGGTATGAGTATCACTGATTACCAACTGGTTTCTGTGGGGCAAGATGTATATGCCGGTTTTGGCCAAATGCAGGAGATTATGATCTTGTCGCTGATGCTCGGCGGATTATCCGAACTCATGCGCCAACAAGGGGGGATCGATTTCTTGCTAGCGTCCATCAGCAAGCTTATTCGCGCTTTATCGTTACCCATTAAAATTGGCAACTCGTTAGGTATCGCGGTACTTATCAGCGCCTTAAATGTCTGTATTGCCAATAATACCGTATCGATTATTGTCGCCGGTAGTACGGCTAAAGCACTCGCAGAACAAGGCGGTATTGAGCCCAAGCGCAGTGCCAGCTTACTTGATATTTTTGCTTGTGTGGTACAGGGGCTAATCCCTTACGGCGGGCAGTTATTGATTATTGGCGCAACGTTTTCACTGTCGCCAGTAGACGTCATCCCCTATTCGTTTTATTGCTTTATTCTTGCTGGAGTTACTTTACTAAGCTTTATTTGGCGCGCTAAAAAAGCACGTTAAACCATATAAAAAGGCTTACGCGCAGAGGTTAAAGCATCGATTATGCAATAACATCTGCGGCTTTTGCTGATAAAAATAAAGTCGTTTACGTTTATTTGGCTTGGTACAAAGCGAAGCTCAGTGCAGGTACGGTCACCTTAATCACACCATCGCTTAAGTTGAACCTAGTCGCTTCAACCAGCCCTTCATAATGTGTTGATTGCGCGGGCAACGTCAAGCTAGCGGCTTCAGTACCAGCATTAAACACCGCTAAATACTCTTTGCCTTGTGGCAATTTACGAGCAAATGCAAACATCATCGAGTCCTCATTAAAATACCGGCTCTCATATTGCCCTCGGCGCAATGCCTCATGTTGATGCCTGAGTTGCGCTAAGTCACTCAGCGCCAGATAAATCGGGTGCAGAGGGTCAAAGTTGTTATCCGCGGTGCTCGCGCTGCTTCCCAGTAACGGATCGTCGTTGTCGCTGGCCACCAAAGAAGGGAACATATCTTGTCTGGCGTTTACGTCATTACCGTCACCGGTAAACCCCTGCTCGTCTGCGTAATACACAACAGGTATACCGCGAGATAAATACATAAACGCATGAGATAAAATACTGCGTTGCAGTTTTTCTTCGTTGCTAGCATCAGGTACCCCTTGCTCGATAAAATAACCGGTGCGGCCCATATCGTGATTACCTAAAAAAGTCATTAATAAATCCGCTTGGCTGTCTTCATCTGTATATAAATCATCCTGAGCGAACAAGGCATCAATAGTTTGGGGGTTACGTTTACGATAGAACACGTCAGCAGCGGCTTGTTGAAAACCGAAATCCAGCACGGATGGCAACTTACCTAGTGTGGTAAAGCGGCTTAATTGCGCAGGGTCTGGGTCATACACTTCACCGAAAATATGAAAATTAGGGATGCCCTGCTCTTGCGCATAAGCCATTATCGAAGGGCTGAACGTCTGCCAAAATGGCATGCGCACATGGCGCACTGTATCAATTCTGAAACCATCGGGTTTAAATTCTTTGATCAAATCTTTGTAGATTTCGATCATGCCCTGCAACACCTTAGGATTTTCTGTATCTAAATCATCGAGTCCACTGAAATCACCGTTTAACGAGCTCTCCCCGGTAAAGGTGGTATCCCCCTGGTTGTGGTAAAATTGCGGATCGTTTAGCCAAGCGGGTACTTTGACCGTTTGCTCCCTAAGCGGCACGAAAGGCGTGTAGTCGTCACCCTCAGCAAGCTGCTGTAAAGATTTATACAAGCAGTGGTTCTCTGCCTTAAAATCACCGTTGGCATGATGGCACTCTTCATACTTCACCACGTCGGCAGTGTGATTAGTGATGATATCGAAAAACACTTTAATGCCTTTTTCATGTGCTGTGGCAATTAGGCTTTTAAGGTCATCGTTCGAGCCGAAATGCGGATCGATCTCTGTGAAATCCACTATCCAGTAACCATGGTGGGCAACGCCATCCCTTTGAACCGCTTTATTGCGCAATATGGGCGTCATCCAAATGGCGGTGATCCCCATGCCTTGCAGGTAATCAAGTTTCTGCTCAATGCCCTGCATATCACCACCATGAAAACCTCGGTTTGACGTTGCATCGAAGCCACCAGCAGAAATACCGCCCTCTACAGCCCCATTATCATTGCTTGAGTCACCATTGTTAAACCTATCCGGCATCACGAAATAAAACACATCGTCGCGCACATCACGCAACAAATAGTTATCGTCTGGCAGTTTGTTGTTCGCTTTACCGATGCCAGCGACCTTGCTCTCGCTGTTTACTGTCTGCTGCGTATCCTGATTTTCGGCGGTGCCGCAACCAGCAATAACCACAGCAAAAAGAATAAGTGATAATGCTTTGCTCAATATCATGCTGCAGTGTCCTTCATCTTAGCTTTTACAGTAAAACCGCAATCTTCAATTGCCGCTATTCCTATGGCTTCATCTTCTAATTCGCTTAAACCGCTCACGCCGACTGCCCCCACACACTTTGTATCAGCAAATACTGGCACACCACCTGCGATCCCAGTAAATTTAGCATCATTCCAATATCCCATGTCTTTATGGGTTTCTTGCGCCCACGTGGCGAGTTGGCGCGTAGTTTGTCGCTCTCGTGCTGCAGTATATGCCTTGGTTTGCGCCAAGACACCCGCTTGCAAGCTGGCGTCATCCATACGACTGAAGCACAACAGTTCACCGTGACCATCGGTGACACAAATCGCGATGTGTTGATTATTTGCATGCGCCGATGTTATGGCTGCTTGCATCATGTTTGTTGCTGTATTTAAATTCATTAAAGCGCTCTTTTGATTTTATTTGCTGTTAATTGCGGCTGCTAGCTATTACTAAGTGGCAACTGATAATAAGTAAGTAAACCCTCATTACGGTAACTCGTGGCCTTTAGCACTTTCATACAAGGCGTACCAATGTTCGCGACTGAGCTGAATATTCATGGCTTGGCAAGACGCCGCGATCCGCGCACAGTCTGTGGTACCAATAACGGGTTGTAGCTGCGCAGGATGCCGCATTAACCAAGCGAGCACTATCGCTTCAGAGCTTGTGTTATAGACACCAGCTAGGGTTGCGACCAACTGACTAGTGCGTTGTACGGCATCCGATTGCCCCTTTACATCGCGCCCTGAATACACGCCCTGGGCTAAGCTCCCCCAACTTTGTAGTTGTATGTTTTGACGGCGACAGTATTCCAACGTACCCGACGTAAAATTGATGTGGCGCCCTTCACTGTTCCCCGCGTAAACGCCTTCATCGATCCAGTCTTGTTTAAGTAAACTGGCTTCAATTTGATTGGCCACTAACGGTTCATCCAATGCGCGTTGCAAGAAGGCGATTTGATGATGCTGCATATTGGACACGGCAAAATGATGTACCTTGCCTTCACGCTTTAAGGCCTCAAACACCCGAGCAATTTCTTCAGGTTGCATCAGAGGGTCCGGTCTGTGCAGCATAAGTACATCTAAATAGTCTGTGTTTAAACGTTGTAAGCTGCTCTCAACCGAGGCTTCGATCCAATCTGCTGACAGGTCATACCGTTTTGGGCCATTGGCATCCGCAAACCGGATCCCACATTTCGATTGAATGTAAATTTGTTTACGTAACTGCGGGCGCTCACTAAGTACCTTGCCAAATACCTGCTCGGCTTTACCAAGCGTGTAGATATCTGCGTGGTCAAAAAAATTGATCCCTGATTCCAAAGCGGTATTCACGCAATCATTAGCCTGTTCGACATGCGCGTCAGTAATGGGTGAATCATCCCAATTGCCACCAAGACCCATGCAGCCATAGGCAATTGAACTGACATTGGGTAAATAGTGAGCTAGGGGGAAATACGAACTTGTCATGACGGTCTCTTAAAGGAATATAGTGGTTGAGCACAGTGTAGTGAGTTAACAGCAAAGCAAAAGAGAGAGTTAGTGAAAACATTGTTTGATATAGCGAACAATGGGGCGCTAGAATATCAATATTATTTTCCAGTGTGAACGTTTGCTATGAGCCGTGAACATAAAAAGTTTGAACGCTTAATTTTATTCAGTGAAGTAGCAAAGCAATTAAGCTTCACCCGCGCAGCACAAGTGCTTTCAATATCCCGTGGGTATTTGTCAGAGCAAATTCGTAAGCTTGAACAAGACATGGATAAACATTTATTTATTCGCTCTACACGTCATGTATCGCTCACCGAGGAAGGGGCGCAATTATTGGCTGGCATGAATCAAATAAAGCGCTCACTACTGGCCCTAGAGCGTGAAGTTCGTCACGACAATGATGCCCTTGAGGGCGAGCTACGCATCACTGCACCCAACCAATTTGCTCAACGTTATATTCTGGATTTATGTGCTGAATTTCAAGCGTGCTATCCCGCCATTTCGGTTAGTGTTGATTGCAGCTACACCACTTACGACCTTTCTCAGAATGATTTTGATTTAGCCTTTAGAGCGACCAAAACGCCCCCACAAAACATGGTTGCTAAGAAACTATTTGATTATCGTCATACCTGTTGTGCCAGTCCTGAGTATTTAGCTAAACACGGCGACCCCAAGCGCATTGAGGACTTAGGGGCGCATATTTGCTTAAGTCAGTCGCCTAAGACCCACTGGCAATTTGCTGAGCACAAGGTGAATATTAATAGCACGCTAGCGGTTAACGACAATTTTATTCTTAAGAAGCATGCCATGGCTGGAAAGGGCATTATTTTAGTGCCCGAATATGTTGTCGAGGAAGAGGTTAGCTCAGGTGAGCTGGTTCCTTTGTTGGGCAACGCATTAAGCCCAGATTTTGCCATGTATCTTATTCATCCCCAATTGATCCATCAATCGGCTAGGTTAAAGGCATTTATTGCCTTTACTAGAGAGTACTTTGATAACAGAGGTTGAGGATTACTGAATAGGAGCTGCCATAAAAAATCCCCATTACCGGCAATCAGTAATGGGGATGTCACGTTTGCTCATGCGCGCAGTGTTAGTATGTGTTTACAATGCAGCCGCTAAACGAGTACCTTGATCGATTGCGCGTTTCGCATCAAGCTCGGCAGCGACATCAGCACCACCGATTAGATGATACGGCTTGGTTAAACCTTCCACTAATTCTCGCAGTGGCTCTTGGCCGGCACAAATAATAACGTTATCTACGTCCAGCACTTGCACCTCTTCATTCACTTTAATATGAATACCTTGGTCATCAATTTTCAAGTACTCACAACCGGCAACCATGCTCACGCCTTTACTCAGCAAACCAACACGATGTGCCCAACCCGTGGTTTTACCCAGACCTGCGCCTACTTTGGTGGTTTTACGCTGTAGTAAGAAAATTTCTCGTGGCGAAGGTGCTGGTTGGGGTTTAACACCTTCAATACCGCCACGAGAAGAAAAGGTCATATCAATGCCCCACTCTTTCATAAAGGCAGGAATATTCAAGCTAGTTGACTCGCCCGAGTGGGATAAAAACTCAGATACGTCAAAACCGATACCACCAGCGCCAATCACAGCCACTTTTTTGCCTACCGGTTTGTGCTCTTTAATGACTTCAATGTAGGTCATGACTTTCGCATGGTCGATACCTTCAATCGGTGGTGTGCGTGGCTCAATACCCGTAGCCACAATCACGTCATCAAAATCGCTATCGTTTAAGTCACTTGCGCTGACGCGTGTATTGAGCTTAACGGTCACATTGTGTAATTCGAGCTGACGTTTAAAGTACCGAATGGTCTCATAAAACTCTTCTTTGCCCGGCACTTGCTTAGCAATATTGAATTGCCCACCTAGCTCATCGGCAGAATCAAACAAGGTCACCGAATGACCTCGCTCAGCAGCGGTTTTAGCCGCTGCAAGCCCTGCAGGGCCAGCGCCAATAACGGCAATTTTCTTGGCAGCTTGTGTGGGGAGTATATTTAACTCTGTTTCATGGCAGGCTCTAGGGTTAACCAAACAACTGGTCATCTTGCCTTCAAACACGTGATCCAAGCAGGCCTGGTTACAACCGATACAGGTATTGATTTCATCAGAGCGGTTTTCGATAGCCTTAATAACAAAATCAGGGTCGGCTAAAAACGGGCGCGCCATAGACACCATATCAGCATCGCCTCGGGCGAGCACTTGCTCAGCCACTTCAGGGGTGTTAATACGATTCGACGTGATAACCGGAATAGACAATGATTCGCGGAATTTTGCGGTTACCCAAGTAAATGCAGCACGTGGGACTTTGGTTGCTATGGTAGGAATTCGTGCTTCGTGCCAGCCAATACCCGTATTAATGATGGTCGCACCGGCTTTTTCAATCAACTTACCTAGCTCAACCACTTCTTCATAGGTGGAACCACCTTCTACCAAATCAAGCATTGATAAGCGGTAAATAATAATGAATTTCTCACCTACGGCTTCACGTACACGGCGCACGACTTCAAGGGGTAATTTAATGCGGTTTTCGTAACTACCACCCCACTCGTCGTCACGTTGGTTAGTACGAGCAGCAATGAATTGGTTTAAAAAATATCCTTCAGAACCCATGATTTCAACACCATCATAACCGGCTTTTTGCGCCTGAGTTGAGGTGAAAATGAAATCTTCTATCTGTTTTTCGATCCCATCGTCATCTAAAGCCTTAGGCTTAAATGGATTAATAGGCGCTTGCACCGCCGAAGGCGCAACCAAACTCGGGTTGTAAGCGTAACGACCGGTGTGCAGAATTTGCATACAGATTTTGCCGCCTTCGTTGTGCACCGCATCCGTGATGACTTTATGGTGAGCCACTTCTTTATCGTTGCTCAAGCGTTTGGTATTTTGGTGTGTTGCGCCCTCATCGTTGGGGCCGATGCCACCAGTCACGATTAGGCCCACACCACCTCTGGCACGTTCAGCGAAAAACTTCGCCATGCGTTCATGGCCGTTAGGCGCTTCTTCGAGGCCAGTATGCATTGAGCCCATCAATACACGGTTTCTTAATTTAGTGAAGCCTAAATCCAGTGGCTTAAGAAGATTTGGATATACACTAGCGCCTGCTAGATTTGCTGTTGATGTCGTCATTTTTTGGTCCTGTTTTGTTCTGAATCAGCGCTTACTTATTACGCTGCATACCACTGATATTCTTATGTAATTCTTCGTAAACGGGTTTGCGCTGCTCTTTCGCCGCGCTCATGGCTTCTTGTATATCCGGCATTTGGAACATACCTGTTTGCCATGTAGCCATGTAGTTCAATGCATCTGCTACGGTATGGTCACGGGTGTAGTTAATCATCTCTTTACAACCCGCTACGGCGAGAGGCGAATTACTGGCAATTTTGGCCGCTATTTTCATAACGCCTACGAGTAAACTTTCTTGGTCAGCAAATACTTGATTCACTAAACCAGACTCTTTGGCTTCTTTAGCGCCCATGTTACGACCGGTATAAGCCAGTTCGCGCACCAAGCCCTGAGGAATAAGGTGCGGTAAACGCTGTAGTGTGCCCACATCTGCGGTCATGCCAATTTCAGTTTCTTTAATGGTGAAGTAGGTATCTTCGGTGCAATAACGACTGTCTGCTGCGCAAACCATGTCAACTGCACCACCAATGACACCGCCCTGCATCGCCACTAATACAGGCATGCGAACGGATTCTAGGGCATTAAAACTGTCTTGCAGTTCGAGCACCATGCGACGCATTCGCTCACCTCGACGAGCAGGCTCACCCACAAAGTCCTTACCCATTTGAGTAAAAACTGACAGGTCCATGCCTGCACTAAAATGTTTGCCCTGCGAGGAAATAACAATGACACGCGCAGCTGACTGTTCATCAATTTTGCGCACAGTGGCCGGCAGTTCATGCCAAAAGATGGGGATCATACTGTTCAATGCTTCGGGGCGAGACAACTGAATATGAGCGATATGTTGGTCAATACTGACGCTCAAGGTTTCCAGCTTTGAAAAATCTAAATCAGACACGTTATTCTCCATTTTACGGATTTTAGGTTGCTAATTAGCGCGTTTTCTCGTGAAAAACGATGTCACGCCCATCAGCCAGTTAAACTAGACAACGTCAAGATAAAGTCTTATTTTGACGCTGTCAAGATGTGTGGTAAATTATCATTATGCAAAATACATCATCTAAAAAAGCTTCCGCCAAAGGCAGCTATCATCACGGCGACCTTCGCTCTAGTTTGCTTGAAGCAGCAAAAGCCATGCTTAGCGAATCGGGCATTGAAGGCCTTTCTTTGCGCAAATTGGCGGACCGGGTGGGTGTTTCACGCACGGCGCCCTACCATCACTTTAAAGATAAAAATGAGCTGCTGTGCGCCATCGCTCAAGAAGGTTTTGATCATTGGCATAGCAATGCTGAGCGTATTTTGACGCAAACCGACATCAGTAATCGAGAAAAGTATCACCAGTTTTTTCAAAGCTACATTGGCTACGCCGCTGAAAACCCTGAAATGTACGACCTGATGTTTGGCCGCACAATTTGGAAGCAGAACAGCGCGACTAAAGATCTGCGCGCCATTGCTTACCCTAGCTTTCAGCGCCAAGTTGAAATGACCAAAAAATGGCAAGAGCAGGGTCTAATGTCGCCACAAGAAGATACCCTTCGTCTTGCCCAGGTCACCTGGGGCACGATGCACGGCATCGCACGCTTATTAATAGACGGCATATACGCTGATCGCAGTCATATCGAAGAAATGTGCACTTGCGCAGTCAATTTATTTATTCGCGAGCCTGATTAAACATACGCTGCTCGTAAGCGTTGTTTAAATATTTTGCCGCTGTCTTCTCTTGGCAACTGATCATGTAGCTCTAGTTTTTTAGGCCATTTGAAACGCGCGATACGCCCGTCCAAAAACTCACACACTTGCGCTATCTCTAAATGTTGGTCTGGCTGACATTGAGCCGCCAGCACTATCATCTCGCCAAATTCACTGTCAGGAATGCCGAAGATTGCGCAATCGGCTATTTGCGGCATATGAATCAGAACGGCCTCTATTTCGGCGGGGAATATATTTGCGCCGCCTGAGATGATCATGTCTTTCTTACGATCGTTGATGAACAAGTATCCGTCGGCATCTAAATAGCCCATATCACCGAGTGTGGTGTAATTTTGGTAATGCAGGCCATCGAGCGTCCCCTGCGTATTGGTGTATTTAAACGGTCCAAACATGGGTAGATGTACGTAAATAGAACCTGATTCCCCCGTGGGCACTGGCTGCATAGCATCATCCAGAATAATTATCGAACCGCCTGCTATGGCTTTGCCTACTGAGCCGGGTTTCGCCAGCGACTCTTGAGATGAAATTAACGTCATAAAACCTAATTCACTGGCACCATAGGACTCAAAAAATATCGGCCCGAACCAGTCAATCATGCCTTGTTTAACATCAACAGGCCAAGCAGAGCCCGTGGATAATGCGTAGCGTAAACTCGACACATCGTATTTTTCACGTACCTCTTGTGGCAGCTTTAACAAGCGGATCATCATAGTAGGCACTATGTAGGTATGGGTTATTTTATGCTGCTGCACATCGGCTAGAAAGCGCTCTGGATCAAATTTAGGCTCGATAAATACAGTTACGTTTCCTGCCGCCAGGCAGCATAGTGTTAATGCATGTGGAGCACTGTGGTAAAGCGGCGCTGCTATATAGAAGCGATCACCGCTGTCTAACTGCATAAGCGCCTTTGCTAGGCCAGCAAAGACAGTGTAAGGATCGGGTCTTTGTTCATCGTATTCGCGTTTAATGCCTTTTGGCTTCCCTGTACTGCCAGACGTATATGAAAACATGCCCCTAAAGCGCTCAGGCTGACTTTCTATTTCAGGGGTATCACTAAGCACTGCGGCCAATCGTTCCCCATGGTTAGCAGCGCTGAGCCTATCGTCGGTCGAACTTTTTGCTGTGGGAACTTCATCGGACGGTGCGTAGCGGTGATTGATAACCTTTGGCGTATCAACCACTAAAACGGCTAAATCTGGGGGTAGCGGTTGCGTAAATTGATCCAGTAGATTGCTGTGGCCGACTAATACTTTCGCGCCACTATCACTAAGGATGGGCATTAATTCCGCTTGGGTGCCATGCCAATTCAAAGTGACATAATACGCCCCAACATAGCGACATGCCTCTACGACCTCGTAAAGCGTAGTATCGTTGCGTAGTAAAATGGCAATTACGTCACCTGTTGACACCCCTTTGTTTTGCAGTATTTGAGCAATTTTTCTCGCTCGGGATAACATGTCTTCACGCTTTACTTGTTCACCCGCTAAATGAAAATGGCCTGACATTCGCTTCTCCTATCCTTGGTATAGCGTCCCCTTCATTGCTTTAAGCAATTTTATCAACACCCAAGGTTTGATTAATAAATCGACAGTATCAGCAGGATAACCCAAGCAAGGCTTTGGTTTGCATCAGCATTTTAAATGGGAGGGTATATCTAAAGTGAATGGCCAGTATGCACTGCGCTGCTGCGACATAGTAGAGCACTGGGTCCGGTAAAAAAGCGCTGCTGCAAAAACCTCGTGCTCTAAGCGAAAGAAATGCCAAGTGAACTTAGGCCTGAAAGGCAATGTTTATTGCGCAGAGCCTTGACGCTCACTCAGTGTTTTTTAATACCCTCGGGCAGCGCTGCGAAATCAAATGCCGCTTCATTTGAGAAGTTTACGCAGCCTTTACCGGTTTTTTGTTTAGGGTAAAAGCATTTTGTACGCCGTAATGTGTTGAGCTTGGCAAGTATAAACCAACAAATGATGTTTTTAATTAGCGGCGGCTATCCAGCCATACTCTGTTCTGTTCTGCTCTGTTCTGCTCTGTTCTGCTCTGTTCTGCATGCGGGCATCTTATAATCCATAGGAAGACTAGCAAGAGGCGAACACAGTTCAATGCAGTTCATGGCTTTTATCAGCCGCTCGCGCTTGTCTACTTGGTATTAAAAATATATTCCTTTTCCGGCGCATTGCCGTTAATGACAAATTCACCAAGTGATGTGGATAATGTTTATTGTTAGGTAAACAAACGCATAAACCAGCCTTTCTCTAACTCTTTACGGCAACCCTTAAGTTGAGTTGCGTAACGCAACGAGCGCGCCTTGACGGTTTTGGCGACCTTTTGTAACCAGCGTTTTTTACGATAGCTTTTACGCTTATAACCGCCCCATCCTTCATGGTAATTCAGATATTGCAGCTCAGCGTCCCACTTTGAAACGCGGTTAATTTTGTTGGTTTTACTGATAAACCACCCCATGAAATCCATGGCGTCGTCAAAATCTTCTCGGCTCGCCCAGCCATTTCCTGTCTCGCGCGTGTAATCAGCCCACGTTGGAGTTTTAGCTTGGGAGTAACCATAAGCGCTGCTCACCCGCCCCCAAGGGATTAAACCGAAAAACACATAGTCTTTTGGCGGCAAAGCATCTGCCCGGAACGAACTTTCCTGATACATCATTGCCATAGGCACATGCATAGGCACGCCCCACTTTTCCGTCATGTCGTCAGCGGCATCAAACCAATCGCGTTTTTCGAAAAATATTTCACAAATATTACTGATGTTCTTCGGTGGCGTTGTGGTGCAACTGGACAGACAAAAGATGGAAGCAGCCAGCAGTAAAATTTGACCGAGCTTAATTTGACCGGACTTTGGATGAAGGTACACATTACGAGACATACGTCACTCTCGTCAAAAGTTATAGAAGAAGCACAAGTGTTGATTCATTCGCACCCAGTGAATGCCCATACTAACCCGATCGACATGACGATGGTAAGTAGGAGCAGTAAATCTGGCTAGATTATAAACAGATAACAAAAATTAAACTCACAATTGAACTATTCATGCGTGGCCGACTCTTATCTGTGTGTGTTTTAGTTTATGTGTGTTTCCAAAAATTTTTAGCCCGACATTTTGTCGGGCTTTTTTTTGCCCTTTTTTTGTCTTTTTTTTTGTACTTGCACGCACAAAACTTTGCTTAGATGCCATTCGAGCCTACATGCTTACTTCGCAAGCCCTGCTTTGAATGGGACCAACTGTCACTAAACGAACGGTTAGTAAAGAGTACAAGTGGTAAACGGCACCAGAAGCCAACACGTTATAATGTTGAATGGACGAAGCTTAGCTTTTGCTGAAACCAAAATGTTTAATTGAAAACACGCCTTGAGATGCGCTGTACGCCTTGCTGACTACCTTTTATGATTTTTTGTATATTTGTTTGAACTAACTGGCAGTACCTAGGGTCATAATTAGCGTGTGTTTTAGTTTATGTGTGTTTCCAAAAATTTTTAGCCCAACGTCTAGTTGGGCTTTTTTTTGCCTACTGTTTTGCATAATAACTACGCTCAATTCTTGTTTATGATCAAATACGAGTTAAGTTGGTTCTTGGTTCTTGGTTCTTGCAAAGCAAGTATTCTAAATCTGTCTCTCACAAAGTGCATTCAGCAGAGCACTCACTAAAGACACAGGGCTTTTTAGTGTTTCTGTGTTTCTTGTGTTCAGTAGCCCGTCGTTCAAAATCAAGGTAACCCAACTCATCCGGCTACCTTAGGACTCCAGCCCAAGTATTTCAGTTTTTTAGCATATTTGTTTGAACTAACTGGCAGTACCTAGGGTCATAATTAGCGTGTGTTTTAGTTTATGTGTGTTTCCAAAAATTTTTAGCCCAACGTCTAGTTGGGCTTTTTTTTGCCTGTGATTTATATTTTACGTTGGTTCTCGCGCAAACTCTTTTTCGTTTCCTACCCTTTGTTACTACTTTTTGACCTAACCTAATACGCCTGCTGGATTCTTACGCGATCAAAAACCACTGTCATTAAAGTACCTCTGAGTAACCAAGGTGAGCAAAGACAAGCAGCTGCAGTATTCAGCGTTAGCTGAACTCATGGCGTATTACGTATTACGTATTACGTATTACGTCACGATATCGGTTTATTAACGAGCTCAAGTAAACCTACGTATGATGATAAAAACAGCCCGTAGGCCGCTAAATTAGTACTATCGACCAAAAAATTTAATTTTTGTTATTTTTTTGGGAACTATTTTTCGATATTTACGGTCATATTTAGCGTGTGTTTTAGTTTATGTGTGTTTTCCGAGTAAACTATTTGGCCCGACTTTTAGTCGGGCTTTTTTTTGACCTAAATAAAATTAGAAAAATGCCCATCACGCTGAAAAATTTACCGCTAGCATCTACCCTAAACAATGTCTCCGGTGGGCTTATTTCGTATTAAATTTGCGCCAATTTCATACCAATCGATAAATAATTATTTTTTGACTCTTTTTAATGAACTAAATAAAGGATAGGTTGGTCATACTCGGTGTGTGTTTTAGTTTATGTGTGTTTCCTGAATAAACTATTTAGCCCAGCTCTTTAGCTGGGCTTTTTTTTGACCATAATGAAATCACCTAGCGAACCAAATTGTTGCTCATCTAAACCCTGTCTAAACTGATTGCGCTATTCGTTTAATGCTTTCAGCATAATAGATAGATTTTTTACTGCCTGAACTCCCTAATCAATTTTTTTCATCTTTTTGTGAACTAAAGACGGAACACGCTAGTCATATGTAGCGTGTGTTTTAGTTTATGTGTGTTCCCGATTAAACTATTTTAGCCCAGCTCTTTAGTTGGGCTTTTTTTTGACCTAAGATCACGTCACTTTTCCAGACATCAAACGAACCAAGCGCTAACCGCTAGTCCTCCTATCTTGAGATAACCATCAGAAGGGATTGATTTAGTACCGATAGTTACGGAATTTATCTTTTTATATTTTTGTTGAACTAAATAGTGATGTGCCAATCATATCTAGTGTGTGTTTTAGTTTATGTGTGTTCCCGATTAAACTATTTTAGCCCGGCTCTTTAGTCGGGCTTTTTTTTGACCGATGAAAAGTCCCTAAGGCAAGGAAAAGTCACGTAAATTAGATAGGAAAGAACAGACAATATCGACGCCTCTCAAATGGATAAACTTACTCGCCTCACTACCAATTTAGTACCGATAGTTAACTAATTTATTTTTTGCATTTTTGTTTGAACTAAATTGAGAGTATATGGGTCATACTTAGTGTGTGTTTTAGTTTATGTGTGTTCCCTTATTAAACTATTTAGCCTGGCTTCTAGCTGGGCTTTTTTTTACCCTAAAAAGGTCAAATAAGAACACGTTTTTCAGCCCCCATGGTTATCCGTTTTGTGATTTTTTCCTCAATTATTCTCAAAGTGCGTTCTACACCGCCAAAATGACACCTATTAAAAAAAAATTTTATTTTCGTGAACTAACACCATTTGCTTCGGTCATAAGTTATGTGTGTTTTAGTTTATGTGTGTTCCCAAAATTTTTAAGCTCAGCTTTTTAGCTGGGCTTTTTTTTGCACTGACCAACAGTTTAGCAAGTAGCAACAGGCATAAAAAAACCCGGCGTAGGCCGGGCTTATCTAATAAAACCGCTACCAAGCTAATTAAACTGATAGGTAAAATAGTCACTTAAGAATTGATCAAAGCTCACCGTGTCAGACTTCTCGATATGATGCTGAGCATCCAACGAGCTCACAGCATGCTGACTAAGCTTTTCTGCGTCGAAGAAGTGATATTCAGCTTCATTTAGGCTCTGCTTGTACGCTGAGGCCAATTCTACCCCTAGCGTGCCATTATCTTTGTTCTCACCTAGTAATATTGCTAATACCTTGGCAGAAGGTGTTAACGCTGGATCAACAATTTTTTGCCACTCTTGTTCTACCGCTTGACTGTATTCTGCCACGGCATGGTTACTGTCCAGTACTTTGGCCACTTCTCTCATGCCTGCAAACAATTCAGCGGCCCATTGGGTCATTGGTACAGATTTACCCTCTTTCGAGAGCATCAGTTCAGGGTCGCGACCATGATCAACCACGGCACGTAAGTTAGTTTCTGTTTCACGGTACGAGTCTGGCGTCATATCCGGGCTCGGCATCACCACACAATACACAAGAAAAACATCTAAGAAGAAAAACTGATTACGCTCGATGCCAATATCACTAAACGGATCCACATCCAATGCGCGTACTTCTATGTACTCAACCCCTCGAGCTTGCAAAGCGTCTGTGGGCTTCTCTAACGGTTTTGTGGGTTGTTTCGGACGGATGGGTGAGTACAGCTCATTTTCTATCTGTAACATGTTGCTGTTAAGTTGCTGGTATTGTCCGTCTTTCTTGCCCGCGTATTTCTCGAATATTTCTGAGGGCGTACTAATGGCTTTGCGTAACGAGGCTATATAACTGTCGACTTGGTTGTAACATGTCATCAACCCCGACTGAGCACTGTTAGTGTAGCCAAGATCACTCATACGTAATGACGTTGCATAAGGTAGATAGAGCGACCCTTTACCGATGGTTTTAAAAGGTAAAGTGGTGTTTTTACCTTTGATAAATGAACTGCATAATGCAGGTGACGCGCCATATAAATAGGGAATTAACCAGCAGAAACGCCGATAGTTTCTGATTAACGCGAAATAAGCTGCTGACTTCGTTTCTTTATTATTTTCGCTACTTTCGACTTTATCTAGCCAAAGATCCCAAAAACTGTCTGGCAATGAAAAATTAAAATGCACTCCCGCAATCGCTTGCATCATACTGCCATATCGATTCTTTAGGCCTTCCCGATAAAGGCTTTTCATTTTACCCACATTAGATTTGCCGAACTGCGCAATGGGGATCTCATTTTGATCATCTATGTAGCAAGGCATACTCATAGGCCACAAACATTCATCACCAATATTGGCGAGTGCAAATTTATGCACGTCACGAAGCTGGCCCAATGTTTTATCAACATTTTGCTCAGGTGGTGTAATAAACTCCAAAAGGGACTCAGAGAAATCAGTCGTAATGTAATCGTGGGTTAAAGCGGCCCCCAATTTTTCATTGTGGGGCGTTTGCGCTAACTTACCATTAGGTTGAATGCGCAGCGCTTCACGCTCTATTCCATGGCTTATGCCCGCTAATGTAGAAGCAAGGTCTTCTTTCGCTAGGATGGCTAAACGCTCGCTAAAATCTTTATCTAATGTTTGCAAAGTAAATTCCAATAGTGTCAGCAACCCACAGTAAATGGGGAGCGTAAAAGTTATTTCAAGGAATATAGACCCTCGCTAAGCAATTATTCGCTCAGCTCAGGCATTAATATTCAACGGTCAGGTCAACCACTTCCCTTCCAAGCGTTGCCAACTGAGCGCGGATGACACTTGCATCTCCAACGACTACAACTTGCATTGAGTTGGGATCAAGCACCTTTGCAGCAAGTGCATTCAGTTCATCTTTACCAATATTATGAATAATCTTGTTTTGCGTCCCGCGGTACGATTTGTCCAAGCCGTAGGTCAGCAGGTGACGCAGGAATCCCGCTTTGCTGGATGGTGTCTCATATTCTAATGCATCTCCTTGCGTAAAGGCATTGCGCATCAGCTCTAACTCAGTTTGCGTCATCCCTTTCTCATGATACTCAGTTATTTCACTGAGCATTTCACGAATACCATCAGCGGTGTTGCCTTGCTTGAGGTCAGCGCTAGCGTTAAACCAACCTAGCGTTTTGCCGCCAATAAAATTGGTTGAAGCGCCATAGGTATAGCCTTTATCTTCGCGCAAATTCAGGTTGATACGACTACTGAATACGCCACCAAGAGCGAAATTCATCAGCTTACTTCTAAATTGCTCGCCTGTGGCATCGTATGGCAAGTAAGGTTTAAAGATAGATACAACCGATTGCTTTGCCCCTGGTTTATCCACCAGATAAATAACCGGCTTACCCATCTTAGGAAATTCAGCATAATCTTTAATCTGATAAGGCTTGGCTGGCCAATTTGTTAAAAAGTCTAAAGATGTCTGCAAAGATTGCGTGTCTACGTCTCCCACTACGACTACGTTTGCTTTCGAAGGTGAATAATATTGCTGATAGTAAGCTTTCACATCATCTAGCGAAATATTTTGAATCGTGTTCAGGGTGCCAGAATCTGGCAGGCTGACACGGTTATCCTTGCCAAACAGTAACTCGCTGACCGCTCGACTTGCCAAAACAGACGGGTTTTTAACTTGCTGTTGAAGTGACTGAGCAGAACGTTGTTTTAATCGCTGGAAATCACTTTGTAAAAACGCGGGGCTGAACATCTTCTTTTTAAATAACGCCAAGGTTGCATCTAAGTTACGTGACAAACTATTAATACGCACCGTGGTAAAGCGGCCATTTGCATCGAAACGAATGCTGCTACCTAATAACGCTAATTGATTGGCCATTTCTTCATTGGTGAAGCCCTTGGTCGTTTCATTCATCATTTGCGCAGTAAAAGACGCTAAACCAGCCTTGTCGATAGGGTCGAGTAAAGGCCCGCCTTCCATGTTGAAGCTAATCGACACCGTGGGCGTTTCATCCGTTGCTAAGCTAACAAGGGTTAACCCGTTCTCAAAACGCTGCTCGTCAAAATCAGGCACACTGACCACAGGTGAAGGCCCCGCTGGGGGCTGAACACTGCGATCGAAGGTATCGACAATCGTGGCTTGTTCGATATGCGCTTGCACTGTTTTGATATTATCTAGTTGACGCTTAGGGACCGTGAAATTAGCCGGCTTGGCAGCTAGATCCACTTGGCCATTAGGCACGATACTTAACACCACACTCGGTTTATCTTTTATGTAACGCTGGTAAACACGCATCACGTCTTGTGCTGTGACAGCATTGTAGCGGTCCAAATCGTACTGCACCATGTCAGGCTCACCGTCAAAGGTTTGATTTGATGCTAGCGTCGATACCTTACCTGACACACTTTGCAAACCGAAGATCGTTGAAGATTCAATACCCACTTTAGTGCGGTTTAAGTCATCTTCGCTCACACCGCGCTCTTCAAACTCAGCCAACGTTTGCTCGAAACGTGCATAAAGCTCAGACAAGTTGGTGCTATTTTGCGGGTTAGCAAGTGCTATCAATTGAAATTCACAGGCCAGCTCTCGGCAGGGGTGAGAAACCATTGCTTGGACCGCGTAGCCATCTTTGACCAGATTCTTATAAAACAATGACGTTTTACCCGCCCCTAGAATATTGGATAACACATCAAGCGGCGCCTCGTCTTCATGGCGCACATAAACAGTAGGAAACGTGACCTGCAATAATGGCAAGTGTATTTCATCTTCTAAAGTAACAAAGCGCGCTTCATCTAGGGTGACAAGTTCTTTCTCAGCGTTTTTCACACTTGGGCCAGCAGGAATAGAACCGAAGTATTTGTTTGCCCATGCAAGTACTTGCTCTGGCTCGATGTCACCGCCAATAGTCAACACTGCATTATTAGGGCCATACCAGCGTTTGAAGAACGCTTTTAGGTCATCTACGTTAACGCGATTCAAATCCTCAATATATCCGATGGTTGACCACGAATAAGGGTGCCCTGCCGGATACAAGGCTTCAGAGTTACGCTCACTACGCAGGCCATAAGGCTGGTTGTCGTAACTCTGACCACGCTCGTTTTTGACCGTTTCGCGCTGTATCTCAAACTTTTCTTGAGTCACTGAGCCGAGCAAGAAACCCATGCGATCGGCTTCAAGCCACATCATTTTTTCAAGTTGATTAGCCGGAACCGTTTCATAATAGTTAGTGCGGTCAGAATTGGTGGTGCCATTCATACTACCACCAGCCTCAGTCACTATTTTTATATGTTCGTCATCAGCAACGTTTTTCGAGCCTTGGAACATCATGTGTTCAAAAAAATGAGCAAAGCCTGACTTACCCACTTCTTCTCGAGCTGAGCCCACGTGGTAAGTCACATCAACATGTACAAGGGGATCGGAATGGTCTTCGTGTAAGACTAGGGTTAATCCATTGGCAAGACGATACTTTTTATAAGGGATCCTGACTTGGTCGTCACTTGCACCCTGCTCAGCGACTAAGGTTACCCCAGTGGGTAAATTTGTAGTCGTAGGTTGTGTCACAGTGTTGGTAGGTTGACATGCGGATAAAATGCCAGCAAATGTCGATAATATAACGATTTTTTTTACCACGAGAAACTTGCCCATTGATTTACACTAGTTGAATAGTCTACCCTTTCATTCATAATAAAGTCACCCAGCTTATCTGGTTGGCAACGCGCGATGTTACCGCCCGCTCAAAGGATCCTGTACATGAATCAAGAACCCGTAATTTTCGACGTAGACTTTGCACTGCGCCAGTTTAGCGGCAATCAGAGCCTATTGGTTAAAATGCTTGGTAAATTTAACGAGCAATATTCTGATGCTGAAAACACGCTTGTCAGTGATATTCGCTTACAAAATTTAGACTCGGTTCGACAGCTGGTTCACACCATAAAGGGCGTTAGTGGTAATTTGGGCATGTCGGCGCTGCATCAGGCCAGCCGTGATTTTGAAGCTCAAATCAAGAATGAGGAAGAGCAAGCCTTAGATTGCACCACATACAATACAGTGCTTCGTCAAACATTAACGTGTATTAATGAATACGTAGCCGCATCGCAGGACGCAGCGGGCACTGCATCAGTAGAAACCTCAGGTGTTGTCAATGCTCAAGGTAAGCAAGACTTATTAACAGCACTCAATAGAAACGAATTTATTACCCCCAGCAAACTCGATCAGTATATTCGCGATTGCGCTTTAGATGCCGCAGGTCAGGTTGCACTGCGAGATGCCATTGATGATCTTGATTACCCCGCGGCGATTGCCTTACTTGAATAGCTCCCCGGCCACGTCTATTCGTGTTGTTTTAGATCACCCTGATTTTTTTGTTATCGACAAGCCCCATGGAATAAGCGTTCAAAATGAATTGGACGCCCAAGGTATCCTGCCTGTGGTTTGCGCTCAGCAAGCAGTCGACAAACTCTGGCTGGTACACCGCTTAGACAAAGTGACGTCAGGTTTACTGATTTTGGCCAAGCATGCTCAAGCAGCAAGCACACTGGGCAAACTGTTCGAAACACGTGCAATTGAAAAGTATTACCTCGCCTTAGGTGGCTCAAAACCCAAAAAAAAGCAAGGCACTGTCAGCGGTGCTATGAAGAAAATTCGCGATGGGAAGTGGGCGTTTAGTCAAGACGGTACTGGGATAGCGACCACACAGTTTTTCAGTAAAAGCGCTTCAGCGGGGATTCGTCTCTTCTTGCTAAAACCGTTGACGGGCAAAACCCACCAGTTGCGTGTTATGCTAAAAAGCTTAGGCTGCCCCATTTTAGGTGATGCTTTATATAAGGGCACTGAGCAAGATAGGACCTACCTACATGCTTATTGCTTGCGCTTCGAATACCAAGGGCAACTGATACAGCTTACCTGCCTCCCCCCCAGCGGCGAGCTTTTTACCAACGAAGACTGCCAAGTGGCTATGCAAGAGTATATTGAGCCATGGTTACTATCTTGGCCGAAAACAAAACCAACTGCCGCCAGTAAATGAAATAGAGGAACCTATCAATGAAAGTGGCGATTTTGGGTAATGGCGCTATCGGTAATTTACTGATGCTTAAATGTTATCAAATACAGCAAGATGTTGGTGTCTTCATGCGCTCCCAGCAGCACTTTACACTTACCGCAACCGACATTGAGCATCGGGTCCATCAAATTAACATCGACTCATTTGCACGCTCCAGCCTGAACGAATTTAATCTGCTGATTATTCCGGTAAAGGCCTATCAGGTAGAGGATGCGCTCAAGCAGTTGCAAGCAGATTTAACACCTGTGCAAACGATTGTGTTGCTGCACAATGGTATGGGGGTGATTGAGAGTGCAAAAGCACTGCTGCCTGATAATCCAATTATCGCAGCAACCACTAGTCACGCTGCCTATAAGCCAGATGCGCAGAGTGTGACTGAAACGGGGTTGGGAGTTTGTCATTTAGGCTATCTACAACATTCAGAAGCGACTGACTCTGAAAAAATCCACAACATATTAAACCGTCTTTTAGGCCCATGCACCTGGCACCAAAGCATCGAACAAGCCCTGTGGGACAAGCTTGCGATTAATGCAGCAATCAACCCACTGACTGCCATTCACAGGGTCAAAAATGGTCAGTTAACCGAGTTGAAATACCGCGCTGATATCGAAAAAATTTGTGCTGAAACAGTAAGCGTGATGACAGCCAGTGGATTTCATGCAGATGAAAGTGAACTGGTTGAAAAGGTGCTTGATGTGGCTAACGCCACCGCTGAAAACTACTCATCTATGTATCAAGATATTGCTCATCATCGTCTAAGCGAAATTGCTTTTATCAACGGGTACATATGCCAGGAAGCCCAAAAACAGGGATTAGACGCGCCATTTAATACTGAGTTGGTTAACAAAATAAACGCCCTAACATAAAGCCTTCGCGCTCAAACGGTAAGATTAAGTATTAGCTATAAAGGGGCCCATTGTTTTAAAAGAGCGAGAGCGACTTTAGCGCAGCATTTCTTCAGTCCCCAAATACAAAAAGAGCGCTTAAAAGCGCTCTTTTTCATTCTGAACTTATTGGCTGATTATTCAGCCTTGTCGCCACTGACTTCTGGTTTCATGTGCGGGAACAAGATCACATCTTTAATCGTTGGGCTGTCAGTGAATAACATCACCAACCGGTCGATACCGATACCCTCGCCCGCTGTTGGCGGTAAACCATATTCAAGAGCACGAATATAGTCGTCATCGAAGTGCATGGCTTCATCATCGCCTGCATCTTTCTCTGCCACTTGTTTACGAAAACGTGCTTCTTGATCTTCAGAGTCATTCAACTCAGAGAAACCATTGGCTAATTCACGGCCGCCTACGAAGAACTCAAAACGGTCAGTTACAAAATGATTATCATCGTTACGACGCGCTAAAGGCGACACTTCCCAAGGATAAGCAGTAATGAATGTAGGCTGATCAAGTTGCTCTTCTGCTGTTGCTTCAAAAATTTCACATAGGTACTTACCAGCACCCCAAATGCCATCCACTTCAGGCTCTTTAATGTGCAGCTGTTTCGCCATGGCTTTTAGCTCATCGAGATGCGCTTCAGGATCGTTGATCGCCGCTACATTTGCTTCAGGCCAGTATTTAATGACCGCTTCACTCATGGTTAAACGTTGGAAAGGCTGGCCAAAGTCATAAGTTTTCTCTTCGACTACGTTACCTTCAGTATCTTTAATGGTGTTCTTAACGATGGCGGTACCTAATACATCTTGTGCAACGGTACGCAGCATTTCTTCTGTCAGGTTCATCAAGTCTTGATAGTCAGCATAAGCTTGGTAGAACTCAAGCATAGTGAACTCAGGGTTATGACGTGTTGATAAGCCTTCGTTACGGAAGTTACGGTTTATTTCAAACACACGCTCAAACCCACCTACCACTAAGCGCTTTAAGTAAAGCTCAGGGGCGATACGCAAGTACATGTCAATGTCTAAAGCGTTGTGATGCGTGTTGAACGGTTTTGCCGTGGCGCCACCAGGGATCACTTGTAGCATAGGCGTTTCGACTTCCATGAACTTACGCTCACTTAGGAAATTGCGAATACCGGTGACAATTTTGCTACGGATCATAAAGGTCTCGCGGGTTTGTTGATTAGTGATCAAATCAACATAACGCTGGCGATACTTTGTCTCTTGGTCAGCAAGGCCATGGAACTTTTCAGGCAACGGTCGCAGTGACTTCGTCAACAATTGATATTCGTTCATGTTAACGTACAAGTCGCCTTTACCCGACTTGTGTAGCTCACCTTTAACACCAATGATGTCACCAATATCTAAACTGGTGTAACGTGCTTTAATGTCTTTTTGCGTGTCTTTTGAGGCGTACGCTTGAATACGACCCGTCATGTCTTGCAACAACAGAAATGGACCACGTTTAGCAAGAATACGCCCAGCAATGCTGACCACTTTACCGAGTTCTTCTAGGGCTGCTTTCTCGTGCTCACCAAATTCAGCTTGAAGATCTTCGCTGTAAAATTCACGGCGGAAGGTATTAGGGAAGCCGTTCGATTTACAATTTTCACGGATCTGTGAAAGTTTAGCCCGGCGCTCAGCTATGAGCTTGTTTTCATCTTGTTGCTGTTCAGTCATCGACTTTCCTGATTTCTAGTAGCTGTATATTAATGTGGGTTACTTACAGACCAGACTTTAAGCTGGCTTGTATAAATTTGTCTAAATCACCGTCTAATACGGCTTGAGTATTGCGTGTTTCAACACCGGTACGTAAGTCTTTAATCCGTGAATCGTCCAACACGTAGGAACGAATTTGGCTACCCCAACCGATATCAGACTTACTGTCTTCCATGGTTTGCTTCTCTTCGTTCTGCTTTTGCATCTCGAATTCATACAGCTTGGCTTTTAGCTGTTTCATGGCTTGGGCTTTATTTTTATGTTGTGAACGGTCATTTTGACACTGCACCACAATATTCGTCGGTTCGTGGGTAATACGTACCGCTGAATCGGTTCTGTTTACGTGCTGACCACCTGCACCAGAGGCGCGATACGTATCAATACGCAAATCAGACGGGTCGATGTCTATCTCAATATCATCATCAATTTCTGGGTAAGCAAACACAGAAGCAAACGAGGTATGGCGACGACTACCCGAATCAAATGGGGACTTTCGTACCAAACGATGTACACCCGTTTCGGTGCGCAGCCAACCGAAAGCATATTCACCTTCAAAGCGAATGGTTGCACTTTTAATACCGGCAACATCCCCATCAGAAACTTCAATCAACTCAGTCTTAAAGCCATGCGCTTCACCCCAGCGAAGATACATGCGCAGCAGCATACTGGCCCAATCTTGCGCTTCTGTGCCGCCCGAGCCTGACTGGATGTCAATATAGCCATCATTAGCGTCATTCGGGCCGCTGAACATACGACGAAACTCTAAGGTTTCAAGTCTAGATACCAACTCGGCTAAGTCTTTTTCTGCTTCGTCTAGGGTTTCTTGATCGCTTTCCTCTACCGCCAGTTCAAGTAGCTCTTCAACCTCAACACAACCTTGCTCAAGAAAAACAATGGTTTCTACCACTTGCTCTAAGGCAACTTTTTCCTTACCAAGGGCCTGAGCACGTTCCGGCTCATTCCATACATCAGGGCTTTCTAATTCGCGGTTAACTTCTTCAAGGCGTTCACTCTTTTGATCATAGTCAAAGGTACCCCCGAAGCGATGCACTGCGCTGCTTTACGTCACTGATAGTATTTAATATTGGATTGATTTCGAACATAAACCTTAACATTATCATAGCGATTGAATGGCGGCGGATTTTACCGGATTTTCTGTATTAATGACAGACGTCAAGGGCGATGAACTAAAAATCAATGTCCGCCAGCCATGACTACCGCCATCACCACAAACAAAAACACCCGCTAAAAAGCGGGTGTTTGCATTTTAATGTCGTTAAAGCGACTGTGTTACATGCGCTCCATCGTATCGATACCCAACAAACTTAACCCCGATTGCAAGGTTTTAGCCGTTAAGGCCGCAAGTGTCATTCGACTATCGCGCACGTCTTGTTCAATGCCGTCTTTTAACATCGGGCAGGCTTCGTAAAAGCTCATAAACAAGCTAGCAAGCTCGTACAGGTACGTACACAAGACATGAGGGGTGCCCTCTGCAATGACCTGATTGATGGCCTCAACATATTGTAATTGCTTTACTGCAAGGATTTTTTCTTGAGGGGCATCGAGTGAAATCGGTGCATTTAAGGTTTGGTGATCAACTCCTGCCTTACGGAAAATACTCATCACGCGAGTATACGCGTACTGCAAATATGGCGCTGTATTGCCTTCAAAACTAAGCATGCTGTCCCAGCTAAACATGTAATCAGTAGTGCGGTTTTTACTTAAATCAGCATACTTCACCGCACCAATACCAATCTTATTGGCCAGTACTTTTAGCTCATCACTGGATAAATCAGTCTCACGTTTACTCAATAACGTTTCAGCACGCTCAACCGCTTCATCTAGCAGTTGAACCAGTTTCACCGTACCGCCTGTACGGGTTTTAAACGGACGACCGTCATTGCCTAGCATCATCCCAAATGGGCAGTGCTCATAGGTTTGCTCTGGCTCAATAAAGCCTGCTTTACGGGCAACCAATTCAGTTTGTTTGAAGTGCAATGCTTGGCGCGCGTCGGTTAAGATCAGCGTGCGATCTGCGTGTAACTGCTTGTTACGGTGGCGGATAGCGGCCAAATCTGTAGTGGCGTACAAGTATCCGCCACCAGATTTTTGCACGATATAGGCAGCAGGGTTGCCTTCCTTATCGGCTAATTCAGGTAAAAACACCACTTGTGCGCCTTGGCTTTCAACCGCTAAGCCTTTGGCTTGCAGTTCGCTTACTACGTTGGCCAAGTCGTGGTTGTAGGCACTTTCACCCATAATGTCGTCACGGGTTAAGCTCACATTAAGCTTATGGTAAACCTCTTCACTGTGGGTAATAGACACATCAATAAAGTTTTGCCAAAGTGCTAGGCAATGACTGTCGCCGCCTTGAAGTTTAACCACGTACTCACGGGCGCGATCAGCAAATCCCTCTTCTTCATCAAAGCGTACTTTTGCTTCACGGTAGAAGTCTTCTAAATCTGAAAGTGCTGTTTCAGCGACCTGATTCGATTCAAGCTTATCGTTTAAATGCGCCAGCAACATGCCAAATTGCGTGCCCCAATCCCCCATGTGATTTTGGCGAATAACCTTGTGCCCCATAAATTCGAGCGCTTTGACGACGGCATCACCAATGATCGTGGTACGTAAATGACCTACGTGCATCTCTTTTGCTAAATTAGGCGAAGAGTAATCCACGACCACCGTTTTAGTCGGTTGGGATTCAATGTTTAAGCGCTGGTCTGCCGCGGCCTGTGACAGCTGCGCAGCGAGCCATTCTTTGCTCAAGTAAATATTAATAAAACCAGGGCCAGCAACTTCTAGTTTTTCCGCAATGCCATCGAGCTCAACGGCTTCTACTATTTTTTCCGCAATATCCCGAGGCTTTTGCTTAAGTACTTTGGCTAACGCCATAGCGCCGTTAAATTGATAATCGCCGAAGCCGACTTTGGTCGCACGGCTAAGAGGTGCAGGTGAGTTTTCAGGCGCACCGATAGCAATTAACGCTGCGCGAAATTTATTTAATAAAAGTGTGTGTAAATTCATAATGTAAAGCCAGTAATCGTATTTGTTAAACACATAGAAGATGTGCAAATTGGCGGAGCGAATTGCCCCGAACCATTAATGCTCGCGAGTTTGATGGAACTCAATCTCTGGGTAGCGCTCTTGGGCTAACGACAAGTTGACCATAGTCGGAGCGATGTAGGTTAGATTGTCACCACCATCGAGGGCTAAATTGGCTTCAGCTTTACGCCTAAACTCATCCACTTTTCGCTCGTCTTTGCCATAAATCCAGCGAGCTGTCGCCACATTAATATGCTCATACATAGCATCAACATTGTATTCGCCTTTAAGTCGTGCAACCACCACATCGAACTGCAACACACCTACGGCGCCCACAATCAAATCGTTGTTTTGCAATGGTCTAAATACTTGCACCGCACCTTCTTCAGATAACTGGATCAAGCCCTTAAGTAATTGCTTTTGCTTAAGCGGATCGCGCAGACGAATTCGCTTGAATAACTCTGGAGCGAAATTAGGGATACCGGCAAAACGGAACTTGTCACCTGAAGTAAAGGTATCGCCAATTTGAATAGAGCCATGATTATGTAAACCAATGATATCGCCCGCGTATGCTTCTTCAAGAAGCTCTCGGTCGCCCGCTAAAAACGTTAAGGCATCAGAAATACGCACATCTTTACCGATACGGCTTTGATGCATTTTCATGCCCTTTTGATATTTACCTGACACGATCCGGCAAAACGCAATACGATCTCGATGCTTGGGATCCATATTGGCCTGTATTTTAAACACGAAACCACTGAATTTTTCGTCTTTTGCTTCCACTTTACCTTGGTCAGTTTCACGTCCTTGCGGAGAAGGAGCCCAATCAACCAGACCATCTAGCATGTGATCCACACCAAAATTACCCATCGCTGTACCAAAGAATACAGGAGTTAATTCACCGGCAATAAATTCTTCATGATTGAACTCGTGAGATGCACCTTTAACCAAATCCAGCATGTCACGTAGTTCTTCAGCATAATCGCCTATGGCAGTATCAAGTTCTGGGTTATCTAACCCTTTGATAACGCGTTTTTCCTGGATGGTATGGCCTTGCCCCGTACTGTACAGAATGGTTTCATCACGCAACAAATGGTACACACCTTTAAATTCTTTACCCATTCCAATAGGCCAAGTGATGGGTGCGCATTTGATATTCAGTACGCTTTCCACTTCGTCCAATAAGTCGATGGGGTCACGCGTATCGCGGTCGAGCTTGTTCATAAAGGTGATGATCGGCGTATCGCGCAAGCGAGTGACTTCCATCAACTTAATCGTACGTGCCTCTACCCCTTTAGCAGCATCAATTACCATCAAGCAGGAATCAACGGCGGTTAGTGTACGGTAGGTATCTTCTGAGAAATCTTCGTGACCTGGGGTATCAAGCAAATTCACCAAGCAATCAGAATAAGGAAATTGCATCACGGACGTAGTGACAGAGATGCCCCTTTCTTTTTCCATCTCCATCCAGTCAGACTTAGCATGCTGTCCAGACTTCTTACCTTTAACGGTACCAGCACGTTGTAAGGCATTTCCGAACAATAATACTTTTTCTGTAATGGT
Organism: Paraglaciecola sp. QJM3NY_14; assembly: GCF_056173245.1. Lineage (NCBI taxonomy): Bacteria > Pseudomonadati > Pseudomonadota > Gammaproteobacteria > Alteromonadales > Alteromonadaceae > Paraglaciecola > Paraglaciecola sp. QJM3NY_14. The sequence goes on along the minus strand of NZ_CM149664.1, from coordinate 1,542,231 downwards.
GGTTTTACCCGCATCCGGGTGAGAAATAATAGCAAAAGTACGTCTGCGTGAGACTTCTTGCGGGACTAAAGCGTTCGACATCTAATAAAATCTTCTCGTGTTTTCACGGTTTGCATGCACAGGTAGAAGCCATCGATAGCGCTTCAATCGTCAAATCCGTCTTGTTAATCGTCATTGCGCGCTATTTTCGCTGATATTAGGCACATAAACAATCAATGCTTGTGGATCAGCTTGGATTTATACTTTTAAAACGGCTAATAGTGTTTTCTCAGCAGCTCTGCTGAAAGTGAATGACACAACGCAAGAATGGGTAAGGCATCATTTAAAAGGCTAAAAGTGAAAACTAAGTAACAGAAAAAAGAGAAATAAAAAAGGGGCCGAATTGGCCCCAAAACTAGCGCATCGCGCTAGTAACGCAGTATGTACTCAACTTTATTCAATATCGATAACGACTTTACCTAGCCCTTGACCACTGGCTAAACGATCGTGCGCTTTGCTCACGTCTTCGAGGCTGAATGTGAGATCATCTAGTATCGGGCGTAAATGACCTGCTTCAATGATATCTGCTAATTCTGTTAAAATTTGTCCGTGCACTTCACGTTTGTGGTCGTGCAGCATCGGAATAAGCATAAACACCACGTGTAATGATAACCCTTTGAAATGCGCGCCTGATAGGTCAAGTTCAAGCAACGATACTGTTGTGGCAATTTGTCCATTTAACGCAGCCGCTTCAAAAGAGTTCAGTAGGTTTTCGCCACCGACTGAATCAAATATGACGTCAAAACCAGTACCTTGGGTGTGCTTTTGTACATAATCAGCAACCGTTTCTGTTTTGTAATTAATGCTCGTCGCGCCCAATTCTTTAATCAGAGAAGTTTGCGCATCTCCGCCACCCGTTGAAAATACATTAGCTCCGAAGTAACGGGCCAGTTGCAATGCGATGTGACCCACACCGCCAGAACCACCATGCACCAAGACGTTTTGACCTTCTTTAATCTGTGCGCGTTTTAGGCCTTCGTAGGCAGTGATGGCAACTAAAGGCAATGCAGCGGCTTCACGCATCGATAAATTTTTAGGCTTAGTCGCGATTAGTTTTGCGTCAGCAAGCATGTATTCGGCAAGAGTACCCTGTAAATCGGCTAGCCCACCAGCACAGCCGTAGACTTCATCACCCACGGTGAAGTCCGTGACTCCTTCGCCTACTGCTTCGATGGTACCCGCGAAATCCATGCCTAATATGGCTGAAGCAGGTGGCGACAATGGCAAGTCTGGGCCCATCTGCCTAATCATCATGTCAACTGTATTAACGCTGCTGGCGGCAACACGCACTAGCACGTGGCCAGGCTTAATTTCAGGCTTGGCTATCTCGGTTGGCGTAAAAACACTGGAATCACCAAATTCATTTACAATCATCGCTTTCATCACAAGGGCCTTTTTATTGATTAAGAATGTGCATTGTAACCACTTCACTTTGTAGTGATAATCGGGCAATGGATACAATCAGTTTTTAGATTTAGTTGATAATAGAATGAATATTGAACACCTCAAGCTTTTCGTGCGTATCGCCAGAACCTGCAACATCAGTGCAGCGGGCCAAGAACAGGACCTATCACCTGCCGTAGCAAGCGCTTATATAAGCAAACTTGAAGATAACTTAGGTGTTCGCCTTGTACATCGAACCACCCGTAAGGTGTCATTAACTGAAGAAGGTGAAGCGTTTTTACCTCATGCAGAAGAAATACTCACGAATATAGAAACCGCACGGGCTTCCGTGGGAGATGGAGAGCACAACCCAAAAGGTGTGTTGAGAGTCACGGCTCCGGCCTCTTTCGGGCGAATGCATATTGTTCCCGCATTGGATGAATTTTTAGCGCGCTATCCAGATTTATCAGTGGATTTTCGCTTTAACGACTCGATAGTCGATTTAGTTGAAGGTGGTTTTGATATTGCGATACGCGATGCTGCTTTAAAAGACTCCAATTTGTTTGCACGCAAACTCGCGCCAGATCGCCGCATTGTTTGCGCTTCGCCAAAGTACATAAAAAGCCATGGCGCCCCTAAAACCCCTCAAGATATAGACGCACATGAGTGCGTTAATCTAATGGGGTTAGACACTTGGGATTTTGAAACAGATAAAGGCTCGGTGAGTATTAAAGCAACGGGTAGAATCCGTATTGATAATGGTGAGGCAGTACGAGACGCTGCCATTGAAGGCTCAGGCCTTGTTATGTCATCTATCTGGTGTGCCTATCAGGCTTTGCAATCTGGGCAATTAGTTCAAGTGTTAGAAGATTACCCCATGGTATCCAAAACGGCGATTTGGGCAGTTTACCCGAGTAATCGCCAGTTAGCGCCAAAGGTGCGCGCTTTCATTGATTTCTTCTTGGCATATTATGGGCAAACACCTTATTGGGAGCGAGCGTTGCAAAAGTAGTAACTCACAATGTTCACAGCGATAGCATTTGCAGTCCGCGATAGTTATTTCCTGTACCAATGATTGACAAACGGCCCTATCGTCCCTATGTCTTTTGGTGGTGGCGTTAACAGTTTGATTGAACACGCTTCGCGTTGAAATATTACCAGCGTCGATTGAAATTCAATGCTGATTGTATATGTCAGTTTATTCATAAAATAAGGAGTCAATATGTTAGGCGAAAATCACTCACTTAATAGCGATTTCCCTGAGTACAGAGAAGTCATCTCAGCACTCAATAAAAATGATGCCAAATTTGCTGAGAAGGCAAAGCAGTACGACGAATTAGATAAAGAAATACGCGTGTTAGAACTTAAAGACGCTCCTATCGATGACGAGGCAATGCATCAGATGAAACACGATCGCGCAATGTTGAAAGACCTACTCTATCAGCGGATACTCGAGGAAAGTAAATAAGAGGCTTATCGAGCACGCTAGTTGGGAAGTACCTGTTTCGGGTACTTCCTGCATCCCCCCCTTGTTTAATTCCGTTTGACTAAATACATATCACTAAACGTTTTAATTGCTAAGCACTTACCTGAGAAACCATTTATCTGAAACCAGATCAGTATAACAAGCTATTACGCTTAAAGGACTAGCCCGCCTTAGGCGTTCATGAATACTGTGGCTGGCCCTGCAAATGCACTTTTTAACGGTGCACACATGTTACTGAAAACTGTCACACGGATAATATCCACGGCAGCCGTACATAGTGGACAATCTGAACATGGACAATTTGATCATAGCCAATTTGATAACAGGCAGCATGGTTAAATCGCTGCCACATAGAGTTAATTCGATGGAGACTCCTTTACTTAGAGGTAATACGCTGAACAATATCATCCATGGCGGCCACTATTTTTTGCGTTTTTTGCTCATCTAGGGCGTCGCGGTGTGGTTGAGCGAATTGCTCAATATCATTGTCATAGTATTGACCAGAGGCCTGTGAAAACTCTTCAGATAACGCACCGCGACATAAAATATCTGCACCTACACGCAAATCACTGCCCGCCATGCCATAGGCATCTTTTACCATCTTGCTGCCGAGCAGGGATTTGGGGTTTACTGCAACAATCACTGGTCCTTCCTGCGCGAACGATAATCCTAACTGACGCGACCACATGGTTAGCGCAAGTTTACTTTGGGCGTAGGCTTGCGAGTCGCTTATCGATTGATTGCCCGCTAATGCCGCCAGACTCACAGGCGCTTGAGCTGCCGAAGACACATTCACCACACGAGCGTTTTTAGCGAGAATAGGAAGCAATGCCTTCGTTAGTACATAAGGGGCTATCGTATTAACCACAAACCGCACGTCAAGTTCATCGGCAGTCATGACAGATGGTACTTTAAATACACCTGCATTATTAATTAGCGCATCAAGCACCTTGTGCTTTTCTTTAATTGCATCGGCCAATTGGATAACTTGGCTAACGTCGGACAAATCGGCCAAATAACATTCTGTTTTATCACAGCCTGTTGCAGAGGTTAATACGGCCTGTGCATCTTGCAACTTACGATTATTGCGACCGTGTAATAGCACTGTATGACCAGCAGACAACAACATTTTTGCCGTTTCAAAGCCAATTCCGTCTGTTGCGCCTGTTACTAAAACTGTTTTACTCATGCTCGTCTCTCCAAGTGATAAAATAAAGTAATCTAACGTTAGCTGAACGTTGTCAACGCGCGGTAACAGCATTTTCTAGCGTGGCATCATTCAGCCAAAATAAATGCCAGCACTTATTGCCTTATGGGAAGCATCAACGCTTTAACGTGTAAACGTTTCGATTTCAAACACCAGTAGATTAGCACTCAAGCATTTACCTGATAATGACTAGGAAAACGGAATCAGTTTATAGAATCGATTGATAATGGTGATAACCGACTGCATTAAGTTGCGCCAATTTGGGAGCAATTTCCCGTTTTAGTACTGTGTTTCACCTCTGAAAACCCGCTTATTGCTTAAACGACTCGCCACAGTGCGGACTCCTCCTATTAGCGATTGCAATATACACTGTGTTTATGACCGCCAGCCCCTAGAATTCGCCTAAGTTTAAGAATCTTATACAAAATTTAATTATCGATTGATTAAAAATGTTTGTTAAAAGTCATTTACAAGTTACTAGCATTGCCTTATATTCGAACAATGAAGGGTAACTTTTTAGCCCTAAAACCACTAAATGTACGATTAAATCATGTTTAGGAAGGAAGCCAACTTACTATGTCACGTAGAAAGAAGTTCAGCGGTGTACAACTCAAATCACTTCGCAAAGAAGCTGGATACACGCAAGGCGAACTCGCGTTACGAGTCGGTATAAGTCGGGAAACTGTGTCAGCCATCGAAAACGAAAAGCCTGAAACCATGAATAGCATAGGTGTTGAAGTAATTAGTAAGTGGTGGGCAGTGTGCAGGCAAAAAGCATCAGAGCAAACCCGTGAATCTTTCTTTTCTACTGTTATGGATTATTTCGGTTTCAATCATACCTAATGCTATTGCGCGCGTACTTACCTAAACTAATAACGGCCCTCTTTGGAGGGCTTTTTATCGCCGCAGGTATTTTAACGTTTGGTAATGCGCTTCTATTCGACCGCCTATTTATTGGAATACTTTTCTTTACCGGTTTCGCTTGCCGTAAAGACGTGAATGTTATCGGTATCGTACTAATCATTTTGATTCAGCATATTCTTGAAGAGTTAGCTTGGATATATTTATCAAATAATGAACTAGTAAAAATTTTTATTTATGGAATGTGTCTTATTCTTGCATTTCGCCTCCGCCACGATCACATTGCTAAGTTCGTTTTACTATTTACATTAAGTATATTTGCCGCTGAGGCATATTGGCTAGTAAAAGGATACCCTGCTCCTCAAATATACTGGCACATGTCATTAATAGGCTTAAATTTGCTGGTCAGAAATCTTATTTTTTCACGAGTGAGCATAACTGAGTATTATCTAAAAAAGACTGCTACTTCGATAAATTTAGATTGGACAATATATAGACTCTATGGATTATCAATAATAATTCAATCTGCAATTGTGATTGAATACTTAATTAGACATTTAGGCGATTTTAAAGATCTTCTTTTCTTCTATTCATCTAATGCTTACTTCATGCATGGAATTGCCACTCTAGCTATTTGGGCAATATTTAATGAAAGCTATAAATTACTATTGCCAAAACTTCTAAAGGCTTAAAACTTCGCATCTCGATACAAACACGACATAATCAATAGCGCGAACTGTCGCCAATTTAATTATTTCGAGAGATGTTTTATGACTTTATTAAAAAATACATTAACTTTATGCGTAATTTCCTTAGCTGTTACGAGCGAACCTGCTCTTTCATTTTCTTCTCAGCCCTATTCCTCTGCTTTTAACAGGGACCAACTTCATACTCTACAGATGGGGGCTGGGAGAAATAGACAGCCTGTTCTTGCTATGAATACAGGTAAAAGCAAACCACCCGTTATTGCCATGAATACGGGAAAAAGCAAACCACCCGTTATTGCCATGAATACGGGAAAAAGCAAACCACCCGTCATTGCTATGAATACGGGTAAAAGCAAGCCCCCCGTCATTGCTATGAATACGGGAAAAAGCAAACCACCCGTCATTACTATGAATACGGGTAAAAGCAAGCCCCCCGTCATTGCTATGAATACGGGTAAAAGCAAGCCCCCCGTTATTGCTATGAATACGGGTAAAAGCAAACCGCCTGTTCTTGCTATGAATACAGGTAAAAGTAAGCCACCAGTTCTTGCTATGAATACGGATAAAAGCAAACCGCCTGTTCTTGCTATGAATACAGGTAAAAGTAAGCCACCAGTTCTTGCTATGAATACGGGTAAAAGCAAACCGCCCGTTCTTGCCATGAATACGGGAAAAAGCAAACCACCCGTTATTGCTATGAATACGGGTAAAAGCAAACCGCCCGTTCTTGCCATGAATACGGGAAAAAGCAAACCGCCTGTTCTTGCTATGAATACAGGTAAAAGTAAGCCACCTGTTCTTGCTATGAATACAGGTAAAAGTAAGCCACCTGTTCTTGCTATGAATACAGGTAAAAGTAAGCCACCTGTTCTTGCTATGAATACGGGTAAAAGCAAACCGCCCGTCATTGCTATGAATACTGGAAAAAGCAAACCGCCAGTTCTTGCCTAACACTTAGCTGAATAAAACAAAGATATAAGCTAAGAAAACTAACGACATATCAGTTTATCAAGTAGATTAAGCCTCACTCTGTGGGGCTTAACTTTCCACGCGCTTGTATAAATCGCTGGTAACGATTCTGCCCATAGCCCCCTCAAATAATGTGAAATTAATTCACCTTGTGGAATCCAATCCACATTTGTTGGCATACACTGCGCCTGACAATAGAAAAACAGAGTTTTTTTATATGCTGTTTTAGCTCTGTTGTAGTTTCAATAAAATTATGAGGAATAAAAGCATGTATATCACAGGTGCAGATCTAAGAAAAATGAGACAAGACGCTGGCTTAACCACGGTTAAAATGGCAAAGCTTGCTAACGTTAAAACACGTAAGACCTATGAAAACTGGGAAAAAGAAATTGGTAGCCCTAGCATGAATCAGTTCATTGCCATGTGCGTAGGTTGTAACTACAACTCATCTAAGTTTGTTAAGCTAGCGATCGAACGTCAAGATCCTACTCAACAGTTAAACATTTCTTCAGCTCGTAGATAATGTTTTCGATGTGAAGCCCGCAAGGGCTTCATCGATTATCAATGTAGTTTAAGTTTAGCCACCCAGTACTAACTTCATCATCAACGCGTCTTCTCGTCCATCCTGCGTTTCATAATAGTCTTTACGACACTCAATTTTCTCGAAACCATATGCTTGATATAAGCCTATTGCGGCAACATTAGATGCCCGAACTTCTAACCAAACGCAATGCATGTGTTTATTTACGCACAATGCTAAAAAATGTGACATCAACACCTTACTTAGCCCTCGACCGCGAAACGCTTCACCAACAGCTATGTCCATCAAAGTGGCTTCATCAAGCACAAATAATCCAACATACAAGCCTGCATACATGTCGTCTTGCAATAACGCATAGGCTTGATAATTATCGGTCAAGCAATCAGCAAACACAGGTTCAGACCAAGGGTGAGTGTGCCCCTGGCAATGGATGGCATAGGCACATCGGTAGTTATCTTGATTGAGCTGAATTAAATCAGTCATTATTGTGCTTGAAACCAGATAACGTCGCCCACAGCTGTTTTTTAGTAGAAGATGAGAAACCGTTTCCGTATGCAGGGGTTGTTAGTAATCTCCCCTCTAACATCACGTCATCACCAACCTGCCACGCGAATGGATACCCGTCGTACTGAGTACACTGAGCATCTGCTATCTGCTCGTAATTTTGTTTTGAAATACCAATGCTAGATAAAATATCATTCAAGAATTTTTCAGGCAATTCGGCTAGTCCCACACCTAGAACGAAACTGTTCGGCACTATTTTTTTATCTAATGTCGATGCTGTTGTTGAAGTTGCGGCGGATTGAGTTTTAAGGCGCTTTATCGCATCAGGTACTGAGCTGGTCTTTTTGCTGTCATTAGTTTTTGCAGGGTCGATATCTGAACGAATTGAATCTTGCGAGCTTAGCTGGCTAGCTTTAGGCTCTGAGCCCTGAGGGTACCAGGCAACAATGCCCATCTCGCCAAGAACAGCGTGTTGATACGAAGTCAGTGTATGTGTTGTTTTAGTATTCATGGGCATAGATTATCACGATATCTTAAAAGAAGGCGGGCACCAGTCGTTAATTGGTAGCAATTTATCAAATCCCATTGTACTTCTCATCTCTCAGCGGGGTAAATCCATATGTCTAAGTCGTTTGAGATGTGGCTAACAATAAGGTGTAGGAAATTTGTCAGACGCCTTAGGGCTTCTCACCCTGGAATAGAGCAAATAGGGTATTCTAAATTCATGCGGGATATGATTGAAGAGTGAAGCTGAAAATTGGCAGGGGTGGAGGGATGTACTCACGTACTTCCCTGTACCTGACCGTAAACGGCGCTGCGCGGTACTCGATGTTCGGCACAAGTGGTTCCAGACGATTTGTCAAACCCCATGGGGATTCGCACCCTCCAATCGGGTAAAAAAGTTATTTTGAATTCATGGGAGATATGACTGAAGAGTGGATCTGAAAAATTGGCAGGGGTGGAGGGATTCGAACCCCCAGCCATCGGTTTTGGAGACCGCTGTTCTACCAATTGGAACTACACCCCTGCTGAGCTGCTGAATTATACGTAACAAGGGTAAAAGGTAAAGTGCTTTTGTAGCTAAAATATCAGGTTTAGGTTCAACCGCTTATTTTATCGGCAGTATGACATTGTGAGGCGGTTATTTTCTTTGCTACAGCGTACCAAAGACGACTCGTTAGATTAACTAACGGAAGCATTTCAGTGGTCTTTTGTAATACTAACGGCAGTGGTAACTGCGTATTTTGTGCATATCTTGATAGCAAATAAGTTTGAACCTCAAAATTGAGATTATTCACTTCGATGCAAGCCGCTAAGTCAAAGTAACGATTTGATAACGCGCAATATTCCCAATCGAATATCAGGTTAGATTGTTCTGTTGTGACATGCTGAAATGACAAATCGTTATGGCAAAAAACTAAATCATGGGGCAGTGTAGCAGACCAAATACTCGCTAACCCCTGCGCTTCCTCGCGCTCTTTCCAATTTTGTTGCTGCGGCAATTGTGATAGATAGCCTGCCCACTGTGCAGGTAAATTCAGTCTGTGCCCTTCAATATCTAAGCTATGAATGCGATGCAATGCATCAGCCAACTGATGCGCTTTAATGTCTTCGCTCAGAGTGCTGTTTTCCAAAGTATGACTTTGTACCCAAGCATCTAATTGAAAACCAGCGGCCGTTGACAGATAGACCGGCTCACAGGCCATCCCTTTCTGCCAGACCGCTTTTTGAATATCGAATAGCTGTTGACGATCAAGTTGGTTTACCTGATCAGATTCGAACATTTTCATAAAAAATTGACCAGAAGCAGTGGTTAAACAATAACTTGTATTAACCGCCCCGGCCTTTTGAACTGGCCTTACGCTAAATCCATCTCGGCAGAGCGCTAGACTCGTTAGCTCAGCCAATACAGCTGAGTTAAGCTGATGCCGATGGGGCATAAGGCCTACCTACATGCTGTTGGCGCCAATTGATATAACCATATACCGCAAATAACACATAAAAAATAAAAAGTGCCCCCGTTAGATACATCTCTTTCGCGAAATACAAGTAACAGGCAAAGCTATTGATCACAATCCAATAAAGCCAGTTTTCTAACACTTTGTGCGCGACCATCATAGTGGTGTAAACACTGAACACTGTGATAAAAGCATCTAGGTAAAGGTATTGAGAGTCCAACCACATGCTAGCAAAAACGGTCAAACCAAACGCGATACACGTTAATAACACTAATCGCACCAGGTGCTTTTGAATAGACCAACTTTGAATGGGGATCTCGTCATCTTCACGCTGCTTCCATTGTTGCCAACCATATACCGCCATTAACAAGTAATAGGCGTTCAGTAAGGTATGAAACAGCAACGAAACTTCCCAAAATAACCAAGTATAAATGCCAGTGCTTACCAGTGCACAAGGCCAGCACCAGATATTCTCTCTCGCTGCTAGCCACACATAAGCAACAGCGAGTATTACCGCCGTTGCTTCTAACCAAGCCGTTGCTTCTAGCCAAGGTAGTGCAACAAACTGCTGAGCAATATTATTGAACAGCTCGATTAAGCCTTGCATTACACATCGCTGCTCATTTTGTCACCATTTAGGAACTTGCATACAAATATTGCCTGCCCGACTTCCTGATGACTGCGCTGCATTTCTTTAGCGAGTACTTGCATGGTTGCCAAATAGTCCCCGCTCACCAAAGTACTGGTAGCACTGGTGACTACCTTCAAGTGACCGTATTCATTCAAGCGGTCGATAAAAGTTTGGATCGGCTCAAGGTACTGTTCGTTTAACGGGTACATTGAAATCTCTGCGACTAATTTCATTATTAGCTCCTCTTGCTAAAAGTTGTATTGAGCACTGATGCCCACTTGACGGCCATCTCCCAGTTGATAATAGGGCTCCGGAGTGGCGTAACCTTCTCGTGGGTCATTGTTGAATCCACCAAAACCACGGACGTAGTAAGTTCGGTCAAACACATTTTTTACCCACACAGAACACGACCAGTCTTGTACATCAAAACGCATCGCGGTGTTGACCAACACATAAGATGGTGACTTTTCGTCGTGACCGTCAGAAAAGCGGTATTCGTCCTTACCATCTGCGTCTATCGTCCAACTGACTTGCTCAGACAATTGCACATTGGCGCCAATATTGAAGGTGTAGTTTGGTGCTTGGGCTTGGTCTTGCTTATCAACAACCGAGCCATCGGCTAGGGTATAATCTTCAAAAGTGGCATCAAGCCAACCGAAATTAGCGTGCAAATATACACTGTCGTTTACTTGCCAGCCTGACTCTAATTCATAACCCCAGTTAGTGCCTGTATCAGCATTACCTATGATGTCAATGAATGTGGCGCTACCGTCTTCACGAGTTTGTACATCATAATCACTGACTTGGGTGTCTTCACGGTCCATGTAGAAAACTGCCATGCGAATAAAGGCGTCGTAATTGATAAAGTTGCCCTTTACCCCAATTTCGTAGTTCCAATTGTACTCAGGTTGATAAATACGCTTGTCCGAGCTGACCCGCTCATCTGGATTAAAGCCAGCGGCTTTGTAGCCCCTTGATACGCTGGCATAAACAGAGGCGCTATCGATACTATAATCAAGCACAGCTTTACCGCCGATCAACGTTTTATCATTGCTTTGGGTGAAACCGCTTATATCGCTGTAGTCTATTTCAAAACGATCGGCGCGAAGGCCCAAGCGTAAACTAAGGGTGTCAGACAGTTCGGTATCGACTTGCGAATATACGGCGAGGTTGTCTTGTTGATAACGACTTGTAAAGTCACCGTCTGCATAGGTGTATTGGCGCAGTAAACTCTCATCCATGGATTTTGAATACAAGCCAAATAACCATTGAGTTGAGCCATTGAATAAAGTTGAGTTTTCGTTTGATAAAAAGCGTATGTCAACGTTATCTGTATCGCGCTCTCTGAAATAGCTGTCTACGGAAGAATACTCGTCAGGATGAAAGCCGACGTATGTCCAATCTTCATCGTAGCTGTAGCCCATATCTGAATCTGATTGACTCAAAATAACAAAAACATCCGTAAGCTCGGTGTTTATTTCCGTTTTCAGGCCTAGGGCATGAGTTTTTTGGCGGTCGAAACCAGGTTCATCAGCACGTGATTCTCGAGTATTTTCCAGAGAAAACGCGTCATAACCGTTATCTATATCGAAATATTGATAATTAAGGTCGAAGGTCAACCAATCTGCAGCCAGATATTTCAGTTTTACTCTTGAGGTAAATTCATCTAGGTTATCGGTGTCGTCACGATTTAAAAAAGTATTCTGTACAAAACCATCACTCTTAAACTGTTGAACCGCCACACGATAGAATAAATTATCCGTTATGGCATTGCCGTAAGCGCCGCCTACACTCCATGTATTTCGCTCGGCAAGTGAAAATGATAATTTACCGCTTTGATCCGGTCCGGCATCAACGGTTTTAACCTTAATAACCCCAGCCATGGCACTCGCCCCAAACTCGGTCGCTTGTGGGCCGCGCAAAATTTCAACTTGTTCCACATCAAACAACGTGCCCACACCTGCAATACCAGAGAAGTCAAAGTCATCCACTAGAAATCCAACAGATGGGTTACTTGGCTCTGAAAATTGGCTGCGCTCACCGATACCGCGAATTTGAATGAATCGCCCGCGAGATGCACCACTGGCAAAGTTGATATTGGCGCCAACATTTAAAATATCTTCAAGGTGTTGCGCTTGGCGAGCTTCAATTTGTGAATCGCTTAATATGGTTGCGCTTGCAGGGATGAACATTAACGCTTGCTGGCGAAAATCTGAGCTAACAGTAATACGTTCAATGTCTTTGGACTCATCAGCGTGGCTGGCGAAACTTGATGCTATGGATAGAGCAAGTAAGGTAGAACAAAACTTCATTGGGATCTCTTCAGTAAAGGTTGAAAAGATCCGGCTTTGCGGCAGATAAATGGGAGATGTTTACATTTTTGAAATGCGAACGAAATAACCATTCCTACGCCGGTATTATCCGGATCAGGTGTAAGGGTCATATCTCTTAAGAGACAAATCTCAGCCTTTCGGCACCCCTTGGTAGTTAACAAAATGAATCTCGACAGTGTTAACGGCGACAGTGTAGCAATACTGTCATCCAGCGCAAGCGCTGATTATTCGCATAAACATGACGTTAGGTCGCTTTATGACTCGCTAGTTTTAACTTAACTAATTTACTACTGCTAAAAATTGAAGATTCTTGAGTAAACCAAATTTGCCCAGATGGATGAGCGCACACACCTTCTACCTGCCCGTACCCTGGTAACGGTATGGTTTCAATTAATGTGAAATTTTTATCTAGTAGCACTATAAATGGATCACCAAAGCCTACGCGTTTCGAAGGATAACCAACCAAGACATACCGCTCGTTCATTTTGTCGTAATCCGCACCGGTGATCACACCTGGAATGCCTTTTACTGAGATGTGAGCGCTGAGTTTTTGTTTACTTTCATTTTTATCTACCAGATACACGTTGAGAACATCGGTACGCCAGCTTTTTGAAAATAAGACTAAGTCATCACCCACAGCGACTAACGCCTCTGCATCAAAGTCATGATTAAGCGACTCGTTTGCTTTGTGATTATTCCCTTCGTAAGACACACTAAGTTTTTTGGTTTTCGCTTTATCCATTTCATTTCGGGGTAACTTGTATATAAATACATTTTTCCGTGTCCCTCGATTGTTGCCTATATCACCCACATAGAAAAATTCGTCATCTGCAGTCAGGGCTTCCCAATCTTTATTTTTGACATTGGCTGGGCTGCGCAGAGACAAAATATCGCCGTCATCACTTAGTTGAAAAATAATAGGCGCATTGCCTGAATCATTAATACTGTAAATTTGATCTTTACCGGCACAATACAATGCCGAGCTTTCTTCTAATTCACTCGGTAAAGAATGACTTTCAATAATTGAATAATCTGATTGCCCCGCTACGGCACAACTATTTATCGAGATAAAACTTATAGCAAACGCAAGCCAAATTTTTCCGGTAAATCGCGGAAGCTCGGCAACACGATAGAAAGAACCTAGATCCATTAAGTCAGTCCCTTCATTTCTAACCTTGCTCGTTCTTGCAGCTCATCAAACGTTTTACCGTGGGCGACGGGCAAGCGTGTTTCACGATCAACACGAACAAATACAATGTCGTCTGCTAAGCAGATCGTTTTCTTTATTTCTCACCAAGCAAGTAACCGTAATTGAAGTACGGCCCACCTTTTTGGTTTCTAGCCCAAACTCCACTACGTCACCTTGTAACGCTGGTGATTCAAAGCTGATTTCACCAATGTGTTTGGTGACTAATTGATTCGTTTCTAGCTGACAAATTGCGTATATCGCAGACTCTTCATCTATCCATTCCAGTGCCCTGCCCCCGAACAATGAGTTGGCATAATTAAGATCATTGGGCATCACTAATCGTCTTGATAAAAAGCGCATTCGTATTCCTTGGTAACATTGCTTAAACTGGCGATAATTTCGAGTTTATTGTACAGATAATATCAGCGTGGATTTACACTTTAAAATAGAAGCTTGGGTTAAACAGCGGAAAAGCCATGTTTTTCACCGCCAATTGGTGATTGTGAGCGGTGCTAAAGAGTGGGCTGAAAAGCAGGCTGAAAACTTACTTATTAATGTCGAGTCTCTTGCGAGTAAGCATCTGTGGGTAGGTGATGCCCCTCGTACTTACCAAGAGGTTAATAGCGTAGATTATCGTCAACACTTAGGCAGAGAATATAACACTCTTATCTATAACTGTTACTCGGGGTTAAGTGCAAATGCACTTATGGCCTATAGCGGCACTATCAAAGCGAATGGGTTAATGATTTTAATTTGCCCTGAGCTGAAAAGCTGGTCTCAATATACCGATCCCCTTTCCAAAAAACGTTACTCATACGGCTATGCTCAATACTTGGAGCCAAGTCGGTTTATCAACCGATTGATATCGATAATTGAAAAAGATCAGAACACGGTTGTTATTACCCCATCTTCGTTTCGTGGACACAATGCCGTCATTGCGCCAGAGCACCTTAATCGACAACTAGATAGCGCGACTTTAGAGCAAGATAAGGTTGTTAGTAGCATTATCAAAGCTGCGTCTGGACACAGAAATCGCCCCTTGGTGGTCACTGCAGATAGAGGTCGAGGCAAGTCCTCGGCGCTTGGTCGGGCTGCACGAGCTTTAATGTTAGAGCAAGAAAAAAGGATCCTCATTACTGCCCCGACTAAGCATAATGTCGAACAAGTATTTGCATTTGCCACCGCGCCAGAACGAAGCACCTCGAATAAGAATGGGAGTTTAGAATTTGTAGCACCTGACGCATTGGTGTCGGGGTGTTACCACGCAGACCTACTATTTGTTGATGAAGCTGCTGCAATCCCCCCCTCTATTTTAAAAACACTTTTAGATACATATCCTAGGGTTGTTTTAAGCTCAACTGTCCATGGATATGAGGGCGCAGGTAGAGGATTTGAATTACGTTTCAAGCCATACTTAGAAACTGCGCACAAAGGTTGGAAAAGCCTAACTCTTAGCACGCCGATACGTTGGTATGTAAATGACTGTTTAGAGCATTTTTGGTTTACTGTTTTTATCATGCAAGACTCCAATTCAAGTTCACACGCCCAGCCACAAAGCCAAGATACTGGGCAGAATAAGATACCTGAAAACCGGGAAACCTCCCCCATGAGGTTAAACGAATTTAAGTGCCAAGAAGTATCTAAGAAGCGACTGGTTGACTCCCCAGATCTATTGTCAAAAATATTCTCTTTGCTTATCAGCGCGCATTATCAAACGAGTCCTGATGACTTATTCAGATTACTCGACGCCCCTGAACAACGAGTGTATGTTTGTACACTCAACGAGGATGTCATCGGCGTTGCGTTAATTTGTTTAGAGGGAGGAAGCGCCTTAGCAGATATATCACAAGAAATACTGCTAGGTCATAGAAGAGTAAATGGTCATTTAGTCTCCCAAAACTTGGCCTTACATACCGCAGATGACAAATTCGTAACGTATGAGCAATGGCGGATTGTACGAATAGCGGTTAGTCAAGACTATAGACGCACAAGCATCGCAAGCACATTGTTAAAGTTCGTCGAATCATCCGCGATTGAACATGACATACCGTTAATCACAAGTTCATTTGGAGCAACCACAAATTTACTAAAATTCTGGGGGCATAATGACTACGTTCCTTTAAAGCTTGGCTTTAAGCGAGACGCTTCAAGCGGCGAAGTTAGTCTGATTGTGGGTAAATCCTTAAGTCCGACTACTTCTACCCTATTAAATAAACTATCACTGCAATTTGGTGAAGAACTTATTTACCACGCTTCCCGTTATCACAGAAGCATGGATACATCTTTGCTCACGAACCTGTTAACGTACTGCCAGCCAGAAGAGAGCTGTACGCGCACTCGGTATCGGGTTGAGCAATTTATTGCATCTACCTCTCCTTACATGCCTTTCTCTCAGTTATTAGCAAAATACGTTTTGAACAAACTAACTAAAGTAAATAGCGCTAATACCCTTACCAAGGAAACTGAAATCCTTGTAGCTGCCTTAATACAATTTAAATCGACCCAAGATTTAGTCATAGAATTTAATTTAAACGGCAAAAAAGAACTGAATACATATATAAGAAAGGCGATAGCCAGTATTTAGCATCCCTACACCTAGCATAGAGCTCAAACCTGACACTTTGTCGCGGGGAATGCTTCATCATGGACGTGTCTAGACCGTATTTGATACCCCCTGAAAGTTTGTTGCTGAGTCGCTTTGGCGCGAAGGCATTGTCGCAACACGGATGTCGCATCGGATGCCGCGCATGGGGGTGAAGACGGAGGCTTTTGCGAAGCGTAGCTTTGCGCGACAGCGCTTAGGATGAAGCCACCTTAGAGGTGTAGTCTCGGTTGCCTTTGGTATTTTCTGTGTCGCAGAAACGAAAAAAGCCACCCGGTTAGGTGGCTTCATTCTAAATGGAAGTCTGGGTAAGGCTGGTGTCTTTAGTTGCACAGCAACGTCCAGCCGCACGACACGCCAAGGAAGGCGTGGCTGCCACTTTGTCGCGGGGAATGCTTCATCATGGACGTGTCTATACCGTATTTGATACTTCCCTGGAGGTTTATTGCTGATTCGCTTTGCGCGAAGCGCATATACGAAAAAGCCCTGACCGTTTTTTGGTCAGGGCTTTTCGTGTAATGGGAGTCTGGCAGTGTGCTACTCTCGCATGGGGGTGAAGGCGGAGGCTTTTGCGAAGCGCAGCTTTGCCCGACTGAACGACACGCCATGGATGGCGTGGCTGGTGCGCAACACCAGGGATGGGTTGTTCTTCAGCTTTCATGCAAAGCACTATAGATGCCCTTGATGGGTGAAAACGGGGCTCTGTGGAGCACCGCTTCAGCCGTTTGAACGACCGACATGGATGTCGGGCTGAGCTACAGGGAAGTATGACACCTAGGCGTCTAGTTCGTTAACAAGCTTTAAAATGCGATTTCGACTACAGTTGCTTTTTCTACAGCGCAGAAACGAAAAAAGCCACCCGATATAGGTGGCTTCATTCTAAATGGGAGTCTGGCAGTGTGCTACTCTCGCATGGGGAAACCCCATACTACCATCGCCGCTAATGCGTTTCACTTCTGAGTTCGAGATGGGATCAGGTGGGGCCGCATCGCTATGGCCGCCAGACATAAACTGTTATCTATCAAGCCGTAGCTTAATAAATCAATATGTAAAAGCTGATGCCGTTCCCTTGCAGGTCTGGCTGTAATCATCGCTAAATCTCTTTAGTCTTACTCTTGATTAAATACTTGTCATACATGCAACACTCAAACATTTTATCCAGCTCTAACTTTAGCGAGTAGGTAAATGGTCAGGAAGGTTTCCTTCCGTTTAAGCCATTTAACACGACTCGTTCGCTAGAACGATATAAAAAGTCATTTGGGCGTTGTATGGTTAAGCCTCACGGGCAATTAGTACAGGTTAGCTTAACGCCTTGCAACGCTTCCACATCCTGCCTATCAACGTCGTAGTCTTCAACAACCCTTTAGGACAGTTAAACTGCCAGGGATGACTCATCTTGGGGCTCGCTTCCCGCTTAGATGCTTTCAGCGGTTATCGATTCCGAACGTAGCTACCGGGCAATGCTTTTGGCAAAACAACCCGAACACCAGCGGTTCGTCCACTCCGGTCCTCTCGTACTAGGAGCAGCTCCCCTCAATCATCCAACGCCCACACCAGATAGGGACCGAACTGTCTCACGACGTTCTAAACCCAGCTCGCGTACCACTTTAAATGGCGAACAGCCATACCCTTGGGACCGACTTCAGCCCCAGGATGTGATGAGCCGACATCGAGGTGCCAAACACCGCCGTCGATATGAACTCTTGGGCGGTATCAGCCTGTTATCCCCGGAGTACCTTTTATCCGTTGAGCGATGGCCCTTCCATACAGAACCACCGGATCACTATGACCTACTTTCGTACCTGCTCGACGTGTCTGTCTCGCAGTTAAGCTGGCTTATGCCATTGCACTAACCTCCTGATGTCCGACCAGGATTAGCCAACCTTCGTGCTCCTCCGTTACTCTTTGGGAGGAGACCGCCCCAGTCAAACTACCCACCAGGCACTGTCCGCATTCCCGATAAGGGAACAACGTTAGAACATCAAACGTACAAGGGTGGTATTTCAAGGTTGACTCCACGCAAACTGGCGTTCACGCTTCGAAGTCTCCCACCTATCCTACACATGTAGGGTCAATGTTCAGTGCCAAGCTATAGTAAAGGTTCACGGGGTCTTTCCGTCTAGGTGCGGGTACACAGCATCTTCACTGCGATTTCAATTTCACTGAGTCTCGGGTGGAGACAGCGTGGCCATGGTTACACCATTCGTGCAGGTCGGAACTTACCCGACAAGGAATTTCGCTACCTTAGGACCGTTATAGTTACGGCCGCCGTTTACCGGGGCTTCGATCAAGAGCTTCGCTTGCGCTAACCCCATCAATTAACCTTCCGGCACCGGGCAGGTGTCACACCGTATACGTCATCTTTCGATTTAGCACAGTGCTGTGTTTTTAATAAACAGTCCCAGCCACCTTTTCACTGCGGCCCCCATTCGCTCATGAAGCAAGTTCAATCACAAACAGGGGCGTACCTTCTCCCGAAGTTACGGTACGATTTTGCCGAGTTCCTTCACCCGAGTTCTCTCAAGCGCCTTAGTATTCTCTACCTGACCACCTGTGTCGGTTTGGGGTACGGTTCGATATATCATAAGTTTAGAGGCTTTTCCTGGAAGCAGGGTATTTGCAACTTCAATTCCGTAGAATCTCGTCTCGTGTCTCAGGCATGTAGAATCCCGGATTTACCTAAGATTCAACCCTACACACTTTCACATAGACAACCAACGCTATGCTTGCATAACCTTCTCCGTCCCCCCATCACTGATATACCAAGTACGGAAATATTAATCCGTTTCCCATCGACTACGCATTTCTGCCTCGCCTTAGGGGCCGACTTACCCTGCCCTGATTAGCATGGGACAGGAAACCTTGGTCTTCCGGCGTGCGGGTTTTTCACCCGCATTATCGTTACTCATGTCAGCATTCGCACTTGTGATATGTCCAGCAAACCTCTCAGTTCACCTTCAGCCACTTACACAACGCTCCCCTACCACGCAAAGTAAACTTTGCGTCCGCAGCTTCGGTATATTGCTTAGCCCCGTTACATCTTCCGCGCAGGCCGACTCGACTAGTGAGCTATTACGCTTTCTTTAAAGGGTGGCTGCTTCTAAGCCAACCTCCTAGCTGTCTTAGCCTTCCCACATCGTTTCCCACTTAGCAATAATTTTGGGACCTTAGCTGGCGGTCTGGGTTGTTTCCCTCTTCACGACGGACGTTAGCACCCGCCGTGTGTCTCCCGGATAGTACTCACTGGTATTCGGAGTTTGCAAAGGGTTGGTAAGTCGGGATGACCCCCTAGCCTTAACAGTGCTCTACCCCCAGTGGTATTCGTCCGAGGCGCTACCTAAATAGCTTTCGGGGAGAACCAGCTATCTCCCGGTTTGATTGGCCTTTCACCCCCAGCCACAAGTCATCCGCTAACTTTTCAACGTTAGTCGGTTCGGTCCTCCAGTTGATGTTACTCAACCTTCAACCTGCCCATGGCTAGATCACCGGGTTTCGGGTCTATACCTTGCAACTAAAACGCGCAGTTAACACTCGCTTTCGCTACGGCTCCCCTATTCGGTTAACCTTGCTACAAAATATAAGTCGCTGACCCATTATACAAAAGGTACGCAGTCACAGAACAAGTCTGCTCCCACTGCTTGTACGTATACGGTTTCAGGTTCTATTTCACTCCCCTCACAGGGGTTCTTTTCGCCTTTCCCTCACGGTACTAGTTCACTATCGGTCAGTTAGGAGTATTTAGCCTTGGAGGATGGTCCCCCCATGTTCAGTCAAGATAACACGTGTCCCGACCTACTCGATTTCACTTAAAATTCGCGTTCGTGTACAGGGCTATCACCTTGTATCGCTGTGCTTTCCAACACCTTCCACTCGCTCATAATTAGCTTAAGGGCTAATCCCCGTTCGCTCGCCGCTACTAGGGGAATCTCGGTTGATTTCTTTTCCTAAGGGTACTTAGATGTTTCAGTTCCCCTCGTTTGCCTCATACAGCTATGTATTCACTGCATGATACCGCCGAAGCGGTGGGTTTCCCCATTCGGACATTTGTGGATCAAAGCATTTTGTCGGCTCCCCACAACTTTTCGCAGACTTACACGTCCTTCATCGCCTCTAACTGCCTAGGCATCCACCGTATACGCTTAGTCACTTAACCATACAACCCCAAATAACCTTTAATATTTGACGTATAGACGTTACTCATAACCGAAGTTATCAGTATATCTACTCTGCATGCGTGACAAGTATTCATTTTCAAATCAGATAGAGTAAGCTCTTAAAGAGTTCTCTTAGTTTTGATTACTTTTATCAGCTTTCCATATTGTTAAAGAACATGTGTTTGCGTTTGCACGCATTCACGTAGGGTTTAAAAAACCCTAATCAATAAATACTGAATCAGTACACATTGATTAAGGCTAATCTTTTCTACTAAAACCGAGTCTCCTATGCCGCTGCAATCTTTTCTAATCAAGGCATGTAGTGAGGACGTTTAGCCTGCTAAACGACGAACTACATAACGCAGAGTAGGAAAGATTTGGTAGGCTTGGGCAGACTTGAACTGCCGACCTCACCCTTATCAGGGGTGCGCTCTAACCAGCTGAGCTACAAGCCTATTATTGCGCAAGCAATTTGGTGGAGCTAAGCAGGATCGAACTGCTGACCTCCTGCGTGCAAGGCAGGCGCTCTCCCAGCTGAGCTATAGCCCCTCTTAAATCGACATCAGTCTTTTTAAAGAGTCTCTCGGTTCTTCTTTACTAACAACAAAACAATCTGTGTGAACACTCAGCCTGATGAGGCCTAACCTAATAGTAAGGAGGTGATCCAACCCCAGGTTCCCCTAGGGTTACCTTGTTACGACTTCACCCCAGTCATGAATCACAAAGTGGTAACCGTCCTCCCGAAGGTTAAACTAGCTACTTCTTTTGCAACCCACTCCCATGGTGTGACGGGCGGTGTGTACAAGGCCCGGGAACGTATTCACCGCAACATTCTGATTTGCGATTACTAGCGATTCCGACTTCATGGAGTCGAGTTGCAGACTCCAATCCGGACTACGACGAGCTTTAAGGGATCCGCTTACTCTCGCAAGTTTGCTTCCCTCTGTACTCGCCATTGTAGCACGTGTGTAGCCCTACTCGTAAGGGCCATGATGACTTGACGTCGTCCCCACCTTCCTCCGGTTTGTCACCGGCAGTCTCCTTAGAGTGCCCAACTTAAGGCTGGCAACTAAGGACAGGGGTTGCGCTCGTTGCGGGACTTAACCCAACATCTCACGACACGAGCTGACGACAGCCATGCAGCACCTGTATCTAGATTCCCGAAGGCACCAATTCATCTCTGAAAAGTTTCTAGTATGTCAAGAGTAGGTAAGGTTCTTCGCGTTGCATCGAATTAAACCACATGCTCCACCGCTTGTGCGGGCCCCCGTCAATTCATTTGAGTTTTAACCTTGCGGCCGTACTCCCCAGGCGGTCTACTTATCGCGTTAGCTTCGCTACTCACGGATTAAATCCACAAACAGCTAGTAGACAGCGTTTACGGTGTGGACTACCAGGGTATCTAATCCTGTTCGCTACCCACACTTTCGCACATGAGCGTCAGTTACTGACCAGGGAGTCGCCTTCGCCACTGATGTTCCTCCAGATATCTACGCATTTCACCGCTACACCTGGAATTCCACTCCCCTCTCCAAAACTCTAGCCTGCCAGTTCTAAATGCAATTCCCAGGTTGAGCCCAGGGCTTTCACATCTAGCTTAACAAACCGCCTGCGTGCGCTTTACGCCCAGTAATTCCGATTAACGCTCGGACCCTCCGTATTACCGCGGCTGCTGGCACGGAGTTAGCCGGTCCTTCTTCTGTTGCTAACGTCACAGCTAACGGGTATTAACCGTTAACCTTTCCTCACAACTGAAAGTGCTTTACAACCCGAAGGCCTTCTTCACACACGCGGCATGGCTGCATCAGGGTTTCCCCCATTGTGCAATATTCCCCACTGCTGCCTCCCGTAGGAGTCTGGACCGTGTCTCAGTTCCAGTGTGGCTGATCTTCCTCTCAGAACAGCTAGAGATCGTCGCCTTGGTGAGCCTTTACCTCACCAACAAGCTAATCTCGCTTAGGCTACTCTTTGCGCGGGAGCCGGAGCCCCCTTTGGTCCGAAGACGTTATGCGGTATTAGCTATCGTTTCCAATAGTTATCCCCCACACAAAGGCATATTCCTAAGTATTACTCACCCGTCCGCCACTCGTCATCTTCTAGCAAGCTAGAAATGTTACCGTTCGACTTGCATGTGTTAGGCCTGCCGCCAGCGTTCAATCTGAGCCATGATCAAACTCTTCAATTAAATATTTATCGAACATGAATTTTTTTGGTAGACACTCATCAAGTGAGTGCCCACACAGATTGTCTTGTTATTAATTGTTAAAGAACAGTGCTACCGAAGTAGCGTGCTTCTTTAGAAGCGGCTTAAGATGCTGTCCGTGGACCCTCTTAAGCGGGAGGCGTATAATACGCTCTCAAGTTTCGATGTCAAGGTGTTATTTTTATTTAATTTCGAATCAATTTTTGACGTAAATCACAAACTGAAAAACCAAACTAAACCGCCTTACATCACGCCGATTAAAGTCTTTATAAAAGCCTTAAATCACCTGGTGAAAACCAGTGCCGGTGCAGCTGTTTTAGCGGCTGTCCCGAAGCGAGATGCGCATTATAGAGATCCCTTTTTTGATCGCAAGTGTTTATTTCAAAAAAATGTTCAACTGCTCAACTTATAACCATTAAGCACGCAGAAGGTACAAATTGGTCGATTTTCCAACGTTTTGCCTTTTGTCTTAGAATCCCTAACTTGCAATCCACCCTATGACGCCAGATTTTTAGTATCAGATTTAGACAATTAACTGCCCTGTATTATCCAAAAAGCTGTGTATATAAAAACGCAAAACATGAATGAGTTTACTAGCGGGTTATGTCTTGTTGAAAATCAGGAAGAAAATGAAACGTAAATTAAGGAAAGTATGTGTGCGATCTGGAAAAGCTAACGACTAATCACTAGCCTACATACTACACGAGATAATTATTCTATTGAGAGTTAAAGAACACAGCGGTGGATTTTGAAGCAGACGACAGGGCTTAGTTCTCTAATTAGCCCTGCCATCTTTATATAAGACTATGACTTTGATTTTATGAACGTCATAGCCACAAAGCGCTACTGCTTGTTCGTTGGTTCCTCAACGTCATCATCTGTGGTGCTCTCAGATTGCTCATCACCTTGGGTAAAATCGGCATCGTTTTCATCTGCATCGCCTACTACATGTTCTAACTTGACCTTATCTACACTCCTAAAGGTGTTGATAGGCCCAGCGAGTGCGTATAAGGCAAAAACCACGAATAGAACTAAAGCAGGCTCAGTCGCTACCACTACAAAAATCAGCATCACTAGAAGTAAAGCAACAAATGGCACTTTACCGTGCCAGTTTACTTCTTTGAATGAATTGTATTTAAAATTACTCACCATCAATAGGCCTGCCAAGCTAGTGACCAAGGCAACTAGAACGCCGTAGTCGTCACCATTGACGTCATACTCTCCGCCTACCCACACGAGACCTGCCACCAATGCAGCCGCCGCGGGGCTGGCTAAACCTTGGAAATAGCGTTTATCGGCAATACCAATTTGAGTATTAAAACGCGCTAAACGCAAAGCTGCTCCAGCTACGTATATAAAGGCAGCTAACCAACCTATTTTACCTAAACCGCTTAATCCCCAGTTGTAGGCAACCAGCGCTGGCGCCATACCGAATGACACCATATCTGCCATAGAGTCATACTCAGCACCAAATTCACTTTGGGTATTGGTCATACGAGCAACACGGCCATCAAGGCCGTCAAAAATCATTGCGATGAATATCGCTACAGCCGCAGCTTCGAAGTGTCCATTCATTGACGCAACAACAGCATAGAAGCCAGAAAATAAACCGGCAGTGGTTAATAAATTAGGTAAAAGGTAAATACCTTTACGCTTAGATTCGGGCATAACAGCTCCTTAGATAAAATAACGGCGCCAAGATAACATAAACGTTTGATGGTAGTTATTGGGGAATCCAAAAAAACTGCAAGATCAATCCATTACTAAATTTTTTTTCAAACTATGTTGGCGTATTTTTAAGCATACCTATTATACGTATTTCCTATATTCGCTCCCACAAATAAATGTATAATTAGCGTAATGTATATGGATTGAGTCACTGGTCAGCTCAGCTGTCGAACTTCTTTACAATAAAACTAAAGTGCGATTCTAAAATCAAACAACCAATTGAAATAGAAGCACTTTTATAAGTGGCTTAATTTATGCTTAGAGTGAAAATATATAATTGATAACACTCAGCATCTTTTACGGACTGGAAGGTTAAATATGAAAAAACAACTTATTTTGCGCAGCGCAGCGATTGCAGCATCGTTACTGTCTATGTCATTTGCTAGCTTTGCTACAGATTATACAGCGTGGGATTTTACGACTAACTCAAGCTATTCGTATTATGGTAGCGATGGGAACGATGATGGTAATGTATTAAACTTTACATCATCAGACAACGCTGTGTCGGTCAACGCATGGTCGGATACAGGTAATTCCTACACTGTGGAGACAGCAACAGTAGCTCAAAACGCTTGGGGTTTGTTGAACTACAATCAGGACAATAACGACGGGCATTACGTTGATAATGGTACTAACAGCGATATGTTATTACTAACTTTTGACGACTTTGTTTCCATAACGAAAATTAACATTGGTTCTGCTTCCCACGATTCTGATTTTTCAATTGCTGCATTCGATTCATTACCTACTTTAGAAGGTAACACTTGGTCAGAAATCGCGTCGACAAGTAGTGTAATGCTCAGTACAAGTTTTTCTGATATTGGCGAAGGCTGGACATCACTGACCAGCGAAACTTCTGGATATGACTCTAAATATTGGGTCATTGGTGCCTATAATAGTTCTTTTGGACAGTCAGGCTCTAGCAGCGGTTATTTTGGTAGTGGAAATGACTTTTTAAAAATTGCAGGTATTAAAACTATAGCCGGCATTGGCCCAGATCCTAAGCCACCTACAGATGTTGCAGAGCCAAGCTCATTAGCAGTGTTAGCTTCGTTTGGCTTATTCGCTGTATGGCGTCGTCGTAAAACTGCATAAACACGTTTAACGTTTTGAAAACCTCACCTTGTGAGGTTTTTTTTTGCCTTGAAATATACATTAGTATATTTGTGTCCATTAAATACCTAGGGTATTCAGGTAAAATATACCGTAGTATTTTAGCCATGCATTCTATGGAAAAGAGTCAATCCAATATATGAAACTTCGTTCACTTCCCATTTCGCTTCGTGCCATTGCTTTTTGCGCAGTATTACCTTCATTGGCGTTCGCCGATACATCTGAAAACTATGAAAAAGCGCTCTCTGCGTTTAATCAAGAAGCATTTTCTGAATCTTACATTCATCTTAAAAATGCCCTGCAAGAATCCCCGTCACATTTACCGTCGAAACTGCTAATGGGTCGTGTTTTATTAGTAGACGGTTATATCAATGACGCTATTACAGAATTTGAAGAGGTTATGGATGCAGGCGCAGATTTAAACTTAGTGCTAGTGCCATTGGCAAATGCTTACCTGATTAGTCGAAGATTTGACGCACTTATCGATTTGCCGACACCTCGCAGTTTATCTTCATCCGTAAAGCTCGAAGTTCAGCTATTAAAAGCGGCGGCGCATATTCAAGAAAAGGAGTTAGATAAAGCAAAATCTATTTATCAGAATGCCCAACTTCAGCTCGGTGAAAACAGCAATGTATTAAACGGATTAGCGCAGATAGCACTTTTAAATAAGGAATATGCTCAAGCTAACCAATATCTAGATGAAGCCCTGTCAATTGACCATAACAATGCCAAAAGTCTAATGATGCGTGGCTTAGTGTTGCAAAGCCAGGGCAAAAGTGACGAAGCTCGAACCCAATTTGAGCTTGCCTATCAGTTTGATGACTTCGACCCAACCATTAAACGCGCTCTTGCCAATAGTTACGTAGAAGCGAATATGCTCAGTAAAGCACAGGAGATGATTGCCCTTATTGAAGAACAAACTTCTGGTGACTTGCAAACGCAACTATTAAAAGCCCGCGTATTAGCGATGCAAGAAAAAAGCTCAGAGGCTGATGCACTACTCGCTCAACTTAATCAAATGTTGAGCTTGGCCACCGAAGAAAATAAAGAACAAACAAGCTGGCTCAGCTTAGTTGCTGGCATAACCGCTTATATTAATAAAAATTACGAAGTCACCGTGCGAGAGCTAAGCCGCTATATTAAAAGTGGCTCAGCTCCTCCTGAATTATTAGGTATGTTGGCCGAAGCGCATATTCGCCAAGGCGACGCTAAAAAGGCCATGGAATTGCTCGAGCTCAACGAGCGTATCGTGCTCAGTAGTGTTCCTGTATCGTCGTTATTATGTGACCTGTATTTAGCAAGTAACAAGGTATTTAAGTGCGATAGCCTAGTTGAAGAATTGAAACAGGTGCATGACAGTAATCATACGATTATTTTATTAGAGGCAAAGCTGCTAGTACGTAGAGACAAAATTGATGACGCCCTCGCTCTTTTAGGTAACAGTCTTCTTGATGCTAATGCACAAGACGTTCTACTTTTTAAAGCGACACTTGAAGCTAACAATCAACGCTATGAAGACGCATTACTGTCTGCTAATAAATTGATTGAATTAGCGCCCGAAAATGTAGATTATAAAAATCTACATGCAGATCTGCACATCCGCTTGGCTCACTTTGCTCAAGCCACTGCTTCTTTGAACGAAGTGCTCGCGACAGATCCTAACAACATTGCGGCGCTAATGAATTTGTCCCGAGTTCAGTTTGCACAACAAGCGCTATCAGAGTCTCGTCAAACAATTGAAAAAGTCATTACTATTCAACCGACGAATATATCAGCACTTGTTTTGCGCGCTCAAATATTAGTCAAGCAGGGAAATCTTGATGATGCAATAGAGGCACTACTCACGGCGAAAGCCTCAGCCCCTAATAAAGTGACTCCCCATGAACTTCTTGCCAATATTTATCGTGTGCAACAGAAGTACGCTATTGCATTAGATGAAATTAATGCTCTGCTGAAAATAGACCGGTTAAATTCAGCTTACATATTCGAAAAAGCGAATTTGCTGATAGCATTAGATGAACCGCAAAAAGCCAAGAACCAATTGGATATCTTATCTGCACAATGGTCAGATGATGCCTCTCAACTCGTTGAATTAGGTCGTGTTCAATTACAAGCGAACGACATAAGCGGTGCAAAATCGAGCTTAGAAAGAGCATCTGTTATTGCCCCGCAATATGCGTTAGCGAAACTCGAGTACGGTCAATTACTTATCAATCAAGGGAATTTAACCGACGCAAAATACGTTATTGATAATATGCAAAAAAGCTTTACTAATAACCCGAATGTATATGTATTACAGGGGAATTACTTTAAAGCCACGAACGATGATGACCAAGCTTATAACGCTTATTTTGAGGCCGTAACGCTTACCCCTAACTTTACCCTGCCGCTTATCGAGTTATATCAAATAGCCAGTCACGGTAAACATCAACAAGACTTTAAAGAGTATTTGAAGCAGCACGTATTAACGAATGAGGATGCACACTTTCAAAGACACCTTCTTGCGGATTTACTCTACATTGAAAAAAGTATGCAACGCGCAGAGGCTCATTACCTCAAACTTATCGCGGTTGAAGACTTGCCCAACAAAGCCCGTATATATAATAACCTCGCTTTAATCAAAGTCCGTTCCCAACCAGAACTAGGCTTAGAGTACGCTCAAAGCGCAGTCGAACTAGCGCCGAACTCTGCCGCGATCTTAGACACCAAAGGTTGGTTATTGGTTAATAACGCACGCTATCAAGAAGCACTAACGACACTGCGAACAGCTTTTACCATGCGTTCGAATGATCCCTCTATCCGATATCACTTAGCTGCCGCATTAAAAGGACTGGGTAAAATTGACCAGGCGAAAAATGAATTGAAACAAGCATTGGCAAGTAATAAAACGTTTCCTGAAAAACGAGATGCCCAAGCGTTGCTTCAAACGCTGTAACCGCTCAAAGTTTTTTAACCAATTGATTTTTAAACATAAAAAACGGCTACCTAGGTAGCCGTTTTACTTTTTGCATGAAAATGATTGATTGCTCTACCGCAATATAGCTAGTCGATGATTAGCCCGTTCTCATCAGCATCAATGCTTACCACACCTTCTGACACCAATTTACCTGACAGAATTTTTTGTGCTAATGGGTTTTCAATTTCCATTTGGATCGCGCGTTTAAGTGGGCGGGCTCCATACACGGGATCAAACCCTGCTTCAGCAATTTTCTTAAGGGCAGCGTCGGTTAACTCCAACCCAATCCCCTTCTCTTCTAAACGGTTGCGCAAAAACTGTAATTGCTTACTCGCAATTGATGTAATTTGTGCCAAGCCGAGTGGGTGGAACACAACCGTTTCATCAACACGGTTCAGAAACTCAGGCCTGAAGTGCGTGCTCAGCACGTTCAGTACAGATTGCTTCATTTTCTCGTAATCATTTTCACTGTGCTGCTCTTGAATAATGTCTGAGCCCAAGTTAGAGGTCATGATGATAACAGTATTTTTGAAATCAACCGTGCGCCCTTGCCCGTCGGTCAAACGGCCGTCATCTAGCACTTGAAGCAAAATGTTAAACACATCAGGGTGAGCCTTCTCGATTTCATCTAGCAAAATGACCGAGTAAGGTTTACGTCTGACTGCTTCGGTTAAGTACCCCCCTTCTTCATAGCCAACATAGCCTGGAGGTGCACCCACTAACCTGGAAACGGAGTGCTTTTCCATAAACTCTGACATGTCGATACGCACCATGGCGTCTTCTGTGTCAAACAAGAAATTAGCCAAGGTTTTGCAAAGCTCAGTTTTACCTACACCGGTTGGCCCTAAAAACAAAAACGAACCAATCGGTTTATTCGGGTCCGCAAGGCCAGCTCTAGAGCGACGTATCGCATTAGACACTGCATTCACGGCTTCACTTTGCCCCACTACACGCTCATGCAAGGCCGCTTCCATACTCATAAGTTTGTCTTTCTCACCTTCAAGCATTTTCGATACTGGAATGCCTGTCCAACGTGAAAGCACATCAGCAATTTCACTTTCTGTTACTCGATTTTTAAGAAGTTGGTGCTCCAGTGGTTGCGATTCAGATTCTGTGGCTAGCTCTAACTTACTTTCAAGTTCAGGGATCCGGCCATATTGCAGTTCAGACATACGGCTCAGATCGGATGCACGGCGCGCAATCTCCAAATCTAGTTTCGCTTGGTCTAACTCGGCACGAATATTTTGTGTCCCTTGCATGGCTTGCTTTTCTGATTTCCAAATTTTCTCCAATTCAGAAAACTTGATCTCCGCTTGTTCTCGCTCGATCTCGATCAGCTCTAAGCGTTTGTGACTCGCTTCATCCTTTTCTTTGGCCAGCGCTTGCTCTTCCAATTTTAACTGAATGATACGTCGCTCTAACCTGTCCATGTCTTCAGGTTTAGAATCCATTTGCATACGAATGCTTGACGCTGCTTCATCGATAAGATCAATCGCTTTATCTGGTAATTGGCGATCACTTATATAGCGGTGCGATAACGACGCCGCTGCCACAATAGCAGGGTCTGTTATCTCTACCGAATGGTGTAATTCATAACGCTCTTTTAACCCGCGTAATATCGCAACCGTGTCTTCAACACTCGGCTCATCTACCAATACTTTTTGGAAGCGACGCTCTAATGCTGCATCTTTCTCGATAAACTGCCTGTACTCATCTAATGTGGTAGCGCCGACACAGTGTAGCTCGCCGCGAGCCAGCGCAGGTTTTAGCATGTTACCGGCATCCATTGCGCCTTCACCTTTACCTGCACCGACCATGGTATGCAATTCATCGATAAACAGGATAACGCGGCCTTCTTCTTTAGCCAGCTCGTTTAGAACGGCTTTCAAGCGTTCTTCGAATTCACCGCGAAACTTAGCACCCGCGATTAATGCGCCCATATCAAGAGATAACACTCGCTTGTTTTTGAGCCCCTCAGGTACTTCAGAGTTAATGATACGCTGGGCAAGCCCCTCAGCGATGGCAGTTTTACCCACACCAGGCTGTCCAATCAGTACGGGGTTGTTTTTGGTACGACGCTGCAGAACTTGGATAGTACGGCGAATTTCATCGTCTCGACCAATCACAGGGTCTAGTTTGCCCTGCTCTGCGCGCTCAGTCAGATCAGTCGTAAATTTCTCGAGTGCTTGGCGCACATCTTCAGCATTCGGATCATTGACGGTCTGCCCGCCACGCATTGCTTCGATTGCTTTGTCGATAGACTCTTCATTGGCGCCAATTTGGCGTAAGATCTCGCCCAGCTTGCCTTTATCTTGTACTGCAGCCAAAACGAAAATTTCAGAGGTGATGTATTTATCTTTACGTTTTTGGGCGATTTTGTCGCTCAAATTTAACAGCACTACCGTTTCTTTCGCTAACTGAACGTCACCGCCTACGCCTTCAACACGCGGTAGGTGATCTACAGCCTCTGCTAACGCCGAGCGTAAGGTATTCACATTCAACTTGGCATGATCGAAAAGCGAACGCACTGAGCCGCCTTGTTGGTTTAACAAAGCCGTCATCAAATGCACGGGTTCAATATATTGATGGTCACGCCCAAGCGCTATTGATTGAGCATCGGAAATGGCAAGTTGAAACTTGCTGGTAAAACTATCTAAACGCATATGCCACTCACTTTAATGGATTATTAATTAACCTATTAATGGTGCGTTGCCGTCAATATTCAAGCTGGAAATGTGACATTCGTCACTGAATATTGCGCTAGATCAATTTTTCCAAGGTCGTCAGGGCTGCAAATAAATGCCCGACACCATACGCCCTGTTTGAGAAAGGCCTTGATGGGTGGCTCGTCGGTGAGAGAAGAATTGCTCTTCAAGTTCATAAGTACACTTATTGGCGGTAAATACGCCGCTCACGCCCAGACGCGACAGTTTTTCTATGGCGATTTGCTGTAGATCAGCGTAATACTTGCCAGCAACATTGCTTTGAGTAAAGCAATGCCCATATTGCTGAAAACGACTTAACACTGCTTCATTAACTTCAAAGTTCTTCTGACTAATATGCGGACCAATCCAAGCTATCAACTCTGAAGCAGAGCTGTTCATGTGATGGCAACAGTTTTCAATCACCCCGTCAGCCAACCCTTTCCAGCCAGCATGGACGGCCGCAACTTCACTGCCTTTTTTGTTGCATAACAAAATGGACAAACAGTCTGCCGTCATGACTGCGCAGACAACACCGGCATCTAGCGTCGTACTGGCATCAACGCTTTGATTTTGTTCGCTGCTGGCGTCAACTGAAACGCATGCATTGCCATGAACCTGATTCAACCATTTTATATGTTGATGCTTTGGCAGTAACGCGCGATTCCCCTCCACAGTGGATAGATCGTCTCCTACATGTGCTCCCACATTGAGTGAGTCGTATGGAGCTTCGCTCAAGCCACCTGTACGCGTCGTTGAGAAAGCCCGCACATTATGTGGTGCGGGCCACTGAGGGATAATCAGATCTAGTGCCATGATGTGTTAAACAAGATCATCCGGATTTTGTGCCGTGTCTTCTTTTAACACGTCCAACAAGTTGACAAAATCGTCGGGCAACGGCGCTTGAAAAGACATCCACTCTCCTGTGATTGGATGTTCAAGCTCTAACTGGATGGCGTGTAAAGCTTGGCGCTTAAAGCCACGAATCGTTTCTATCATCAATTCGCTTGCCGCTTTTGGTAATCGAGGACGACCACCGTAAGCTTGGTCGCCCACCAAAGGGTGACGTAAATGTGCCATATGCACGCGTATTTGATGGGTACGACCCGATTCTAGTTTTAAGCGTAAATGCGTATGCGCCCGGTACTTATGTTTAACCCGATAATGGGTTAACGCTGGCTTACCAGATTGCACTACTGCCATGCTGGTGCGCTTAGTCGGATGACGACCGATAGGCTCATCAACACTGCCACCAGCAATCAAGTTACCGTATACGACAGCTTCATACTCGCGGCTGATTTCACGCGCTTGCAGCTTTTCAACTAAATGTGTTTGTGCTGGTATCGTTTTGGCTACCACCATCAAACCCGTGGTGTCTTTATCTAATCGATGGACGATACCAGCGCGGGGCACACTCGCAATCTCAGGCACGTGGCTTAGCAATGCATTTAAAATAGTGCCACTCGCGTTGCCCGCCCCCGGATGAACAACCAAATTGGTTGGTTTGTTTATGACTAAAATATGCTCATCTTCGTAAACAATGTTTAGCTCAATTTCTTGTGCGCTGTGACGCTCTTGTATCTCGATACTCGCATCAATTTCAATTAACTCTTCACCAAGCAATTTTTCTCTTGGCTTGTTCACTATCTGACCATCAACGGCAACTTGATCCGCCAAAATCCAATCTTTTATACGAGATCGCGAATAATCAGGGAACATTTCAGCCAAAGCTTGATCCAAACGTTTACCTAATAACGTTTGCGGCACCACGGCCTGTAGTTGTATTTTTTCATAGCTGGTAGACATGCAAAGGAGACCCTAGTAGTGTTTCGGACGATTTATATGTGCATAGCCCAATACGCTGGGTTAGAATATGCAGTTGTTATCGGTTCGGTAAAACCCTATTCTAACGGATTTTTGCCAGCAATGAATCGGCGAACGCTTATCGCAAGCATAAATAAGAGCAAATAAGACAAATATGATGAGAAAGTTATCGTTACCCAAGATTTTTCTAGCCGCTGCGATCATCGCACTAGGTGGCTGTTCGTCCTCTCCAGATGAAGAAGAAGTCGTAGTCAACAACCGTAGTGCTCAGTCTTTGTATGAAGATGCGAAAGAAAAAATGGCAATTGGTAACTTCAATGCCGCGACTGCAACACTCAGCGCATTAGATTCCAGATACCCCTTTGGTCCTTTATCCAATCAGGTTCAGTTGGACTTGATTTATGCATATTACAAGTCAGGTAAAGTAAATGAAGCGATATCAACTATCGACCGTTTCACTCGCTTGAACCCAAACCATGCTGACGTTGATTACGCTATTTATATGCGTGGATTAACCAACATGGAATCCGATAAAAACCTATTCCAAGAATTGGTCGGTATAGACCGCTCAGATCGCGATCCAAGTAAGTCTCGTGAAGCTTTCGAAGATTTCAGGCGTTTAATCGAGAAATACCCTGACAGCAAATATGCCGCTGATGCACAAAAACGTATGTTGCATATCAAAAGTCGCTTAGCAAAATATGAAATTGCTATTGCACGCTTTTATATGCGCCGTGAAGCGTTTGTTGCTGCAGCCAACCGCGGGCGCTATGTTTTAGAGTACTACCCTGATACAGATCATGTACAAGAAGCACTAGAGATTATGGTGGAGTGTTACGACCAACTTAAGTTAGACGAATTGAAAAATAACGTCATGAAAACACTTAAGTTGAACTACCCTGATAGCAGCTTCATTAGCTAACAATCCGGTAAATTTCACAAAAAAAAACGCGCCATGAGCGCGTTTTTTATTGTCTGTTATTGGGTAAATCAGGCCAACTTTATTTGAAAAATAATTGACTGAACGGATTCAAAAGACGGGCTAAGCCTGACGTAAAATGTAACGGCTTGTCCACCATAGTAAATACCAAACATCCCTCGTCAGCTTCTGAAAACGGCATATGCTTCTTGGTACTATCCATGATCGTGAAGTCTCCGCAATCGTAATCAGCTAATCCATCACTAAATTGACCATCAATCACTAACGTAAATTCGGTTCCCTTGTGAGTATGCTCTGGTACTTTGCCGCCCTTTTCCATGTAGATGAAGTTAGCTTGTCCGTCCTGGCCTAAATCAACCGGCGCCTGCCATAGCTTACCCACAAGCCGTGACCAATTACCCGTTTTATGGGTGTATCGAGCAAGCGCTCTTGGCAGGGCAAAGTGCTTTCCATCCAACTCAAGCATGTTATTAACGGGCTGAAGAACCGGAGCTTCAACGTTGGGAGTTTGCATTATTTGCAACATCATATCGTTAAAATCAGGTTGTGGTTCGACCGCTTCTAGGTTGGTTGGAAAAACCTCAAGTCCCGCCTCTTCTTGTGCCTGCATGGTTATTGCTTGGCAGCGAGGGCACATATCTACGTGGGCGGATATCATCAAAGCTAAATTTGTTGGGCACGTTCCTTCAGCGAAAGCGCGAAGATGCGCCAAATCTGGGTGAAAATTAATCATTATCTTTTAACATCTCTTTCAATCGCTGCAAAGCAAGACGGGTTCTGGATTTGACCGTCCCCAAAGGGATGTCAAATTGGTCAGCGACTTCTTGCTGAGATTTACCTTCAATATAAATTGCTTCAATCACTTCGCGTTGCTTTTTCGGCAGGTCTTCGAATATAACCCCGAGCTGCTGAAGTGTTATTTGCTCATCTAATGAGACTTCGTTTACATCAGCGGTTTGCTCGCAAAGCACTGGCCATAGATCGTCAGCGCAGATATCTTCTTTACGGTTACGCTGTTTGCGCAACATGTCGAAGCGGATATTACGTGCAATAGTGAAAATCCAAGTGGAGGGAGCACCTTTTTCGGCATTGAATAAGTGAGATTTCTGCCACACATTCGACATGGTGTCTTGCACCAATTCCATAGCTAAAGCCTCATTACCCATTTGTTTTAGGGCATACGAGCGAAGACGTGGCGCGAAATAATTAAATATCTCTGCGAAAGAGCGTTTGCAACGAGACTGCCCTACCAACACAAGATACGATGACATTTCATCCGCACAATCTTTTGGTACAACAGCATGTGAATGTTTTGATTCCAAAGGGATTCCGACTAGCATCACTTTCCACCGGTATTTAATAATAGTCTTTATACTGGCTGTGATGCGAAAAAGATCATTTCACTAATTGTGTCAAATAATCGATCGTTTTGACATAGTCCCTTTGCTGAATAAAATGTTGTTTCTGTTCTGCTGATACTGGCAGTAATTCTAGCCAACGGTAGATGACCCACATGGGATCATTAAAAAGAGGCTCAGGATACAACTCTTGGATTTCCGGATACTTGTTAAATACATCCATCAAACGTTGCTTAACTAGCGCAACATTCGCTTCTGGCTCAGGTTGCCAAATTGGTGACCAACTGCACTGCCCTACATGCAAGCCGTCTTCCTCAGTGGTCACTTTTTCGATATTGAAACACCGGTCACCCTCAACGGTTATACCTAACAAACCATCACTAAGCATATCAAAGTCAACGACAGTTACATGCGTGCCTACAGGGTGAATATGCTCATTTCGGTCTTTGTCACCCTTTGCGTTTAACATGCATATTCCAAAACCAGTTTGTGTGGCGCAGGCATTTTTGACCATACGCACATAACGTGGTTCGAAAATGCGCAAATCCATACGTCCTTGGGGTAGAACGTGTGCTGATAAAGGAAATAAAGGTAGAGTTATCATATTCACTGTAAACAACGATTTTTTGTGGTTGATAGCAATAGTACGTCTGAGTTGAAATTAGGATCGCTCTTGTAACACGGCGCTATACGAGTGATCTAAAACGCGTCTATCGCGTTACTATAATATCGCTAACAATATTTATACTTTTGAAGAGCATAACAGATGGAAGTAGTAACGCTTTTTGTCAATTTTTATAAATCACTAGACACCCAATCACTCAGTGAGCTTAAAAACATATACAGCGATGATGTGGTGTTCGTTGACCCTGTCACCGAACATAAGGGTTTTGCTGCTGTTCATCGTTATTTCGAGCAATTATTAGCAGATGTCAATGAGTGTACCTTTGATATTTCACAGATAAAAGAAGCTGACTCAACTGTGTTTGTGAACTGGAAAATGCATTTTAGACACCCTAAATTAAAGGCAGGTAAGCTTATCAGCGTTGAAGGTATCAGCCAGCTGATAGTGAAGGAACAAAAAATTTGCTACCAGCGAGATTATTACGATTTGGGCAGTATGCTCTACGAACAAGTGCCGCTGTTAGGCACAGTGATTAAATATCTCAAAAAGCGACTCGCATCATGAAACGTATACTGATTACCGGCGCCACGTCAGGAATAGGCGAAGCTTTAGTAAAGCACGCCGCCCAAA
Organism: Paraglaciecola sp. QJM3NY_14; assembly: GCF_056173245.1. Classification (NCBI taxonomy): domain Bacteria; kingdom Pseudomonadati; phylum Pseudomonadota; class Gammaproteobacteria; order Alteromonadales; family Alteromonadaceae; genus Paraglaciecola; species Paraglaciecola sp. QJM3NY_14. The sequence continues at coordinate 1,505,588 of NZ_CM149664.1, read as the reverse complement.
GTGGATATGACGTCATAGCCTGTGGCAGAAATGCCGATAAACTAAAAACATTTGAGGGCGTTCGAGCTGTGACCACATTACAATTTGATGTCACTGACAGGCAGCAAACGAAGCTCAAATTAGAGGCGATCAGCGCCGACATTTATGTGTTAAATGCGGGGGTATGTGAATACGTCGATTTAGATTCATTCGACCCAGATATGTTTAAACGTGTATTCGAAGCCAATTTTTTTGGCGTTGTCCACTGTATTGACGCCCTGCTTCCAAAATTAAGCACTGGCTCACAACTTGTATTAGTAGACAGCATGGCCAGATTCCTGCCGTTTACACAAAGTCAGGCATATGGTGCCAGTAAAGCGGCACTGCATTATTTGACTAAAACCATGGAAGTGGATTTAGCGGACAAAGGCGTTGTCGTGCAAAGTATCTCCCCCGGCTTTGTAGAAACCCCGTTAACAGACAAGAATGACTTTGATATGCCGATGAAGATTTCCGTACATGAAGCAGCAAAAAGCTTGCTAAAAGGCATAGAGCGTCAATCTGCCAGTGTCTATTTCCCCACAATGTTCGGTTTATTACTGCGTTTTCTTTCCCGCTTACCAAGCTCACTGAAAGTCGCCTTAAGCAAAAAAATGAAAAATAATTAAAAGGAAACGAACCAAGATGTCTAAACGAATTGCCATTATCGGCAGCGGTATTTCAGGTTTGACCTGCGGCTACTTATTAAATAATAATCACGATATCACCGTGTTTGAAGCCAACGATTATATTGGCGGACACACGGCCACTAAGGATGTCACCGTTAATGGCCGAGAATATGCTATCGATACCGGCTTTATTGTATATAACGATTGGACCTATCCGAATTTCATCAAGTTGATGGATTCACTCAACGTGAAAAGCCAACCCACCGAGATGAGTTTCAGTGTCAAAAATCCAGCGCAGAATCTTGAGTATAACGGCAATACCATCAACAGCTTGTTTGCCCAACGACGTAACATTTTCCGCCCCTTTTTTTGGCGTATAGTACGCGATATTTTGCGCTTTAATAAATTATGTAAAGCACAAGATTTGGATGGCATCTCCGCTGACCAGAGCTTGTTTGGTTTTTTGACGGAACAGCATTTTAGCGACGCGTTTATTTATAATTACATACTGCCCATGTGCGCTGCGATTTGGTCCACTAGTGTCGAAGATATAAAAGCATTTCCATTCAAGTTTTTTCTACGATTTTTCAGTAATCATGGCCTATTGAATGTGACGGATCGCCCTCAATGGCGCACGTTAATCGGCGGTTCAAGGGAGTATATTGGTCCCCTGACCAGAGGCTTCACAAATAAAATAATATTGAATACTCCCGTCACCTCTGTGACCAAAACAGCACAAGGCTATGAGCTGACCAGCTCTAAAGGCAGTGAATACTTTGATGATGTTATTTTTGCTTGCCACAGTGATCAGGCGCTTCGCCTATTAGACAATACCAGTATTGTGCAGCATGCTTCGGTGAAGAGCATTTTAGGCGCCATAAAGTACATTCCCAATGAGGTCATATTGCATACTGATGAAAGCGTTTTGCCCAAACGTAAACTGGCATGGGCCAGTTGGAATTACGCCATTGCCGATGAAAAACACGCTCATCAATCCCCCGCCGTGCTGACCTACAATATGAATATACTGCAATGTTTGCGTACTGATACAACATTTTGTGTGACGTTGAACGACCGAGACTCAATCGCAGATGACAAAATACTAGGCGTGTACCAATACGCTCACCCCCAATTCGATAATGCAGCAATAGCTGCTCAATCCAGACGCAAAGAAATAACAGGTGTTGACGGCCTACACTTCTGTGGCGCCTACTGGTACAACGGCTTTCATGAAGATGGCGTGCTGAGTGCGTTAGACGTATGCCAGCACTTTGGTGAAAGTCTGTAATGCAAAGCGCTATTTACAAGGGCCGGGTGTTTCATGCCCGGCATTATCCCAAAAAGCATGCCTTTAATTACGATATTTTTCTTATGTGGTTAAAGCTCGATGAGATAGAAAAAGTCGAAAAGGACGTGCGTTTTTTTTCCGCCTCTCGCTGGGCGCCGCAACGTTTTAAACGAGAAGATTACTTAGGCGACAACAACACCACATTACAAGACAGTGTGCTGGAACGCATGTCTGAATTAGCCGAAAAACCGCTGCAAGGCGACGTCTATTTTCTTGGTCAAGTGCGCACGTTTGGATTGTATTTCAGCCCAGTTAATTTTTACTACTTACGTCAACCTGACGGCACATATAGCCATATGTTAGCTGAAGTCAGCAATACCCCTTGGAATGAGCGGCATCATTATTTGGTGGATTTACACGACCAGAGAAATTCACAAAAAGCGTTTCACGTTTCCCCTTTTAACCCATTGGACATGCAATATCGATGGTCGGTTATGCAACCAAATCAAAAACTTAACTTGACCTTGAAATGCGTGAAAGATATTACTCATTTAGACACGGGGTTAAATTTAACGCGGATTGAATTGAACTCAAAATCCCTCTTCCGCGTATTAGTATCAATACCCCATATGGCCATAAGAACCGTCGTTGGTATTTATTGGCAGGCACTAAAACTATTTATAAAACGTGTGCCGTTTTACGCTCACGCAACACAAGGTAAGAAGTAATATGGTTAACAGCGAACAGACACTCCAAGCGGTGGATTCTCTCTCTTGGCAAGACAAAATTAGCCGCCAAATCATGTTGAAAATATTTGCTAGCCTGCCGGAAGGCGAAATGGTGATAAAAGAAAATGGTGTGCTCGTCGATGTATTCGGTGAAAAGGGTTCTGACTTGCACGCTGAGATAAACTTTATCGATTTACGCGCTTATCGCCATTTGCTTTTTGGTGGCAGCGTTGCTTCAGGGGAAACCTACACGGATGGTATGTGGACGACTCCCAATTTGACCAACGTTATTCGCATATTTGCCCGAAACCTGCCTATGCTTGACCGCTGGGAAGGTAAAATGGAATGGCTTGCCCTTCCCCTTAGAAAGTTAAGCCACCTTGCAAGGCGCAATTCCACCAGCCAGGCGAAGAAAAACATCGCTGACCATTACGATCTAGGCAACAAGCTTTATACACGCTTCTTAGATCAAACCATGATGTACTCCTCGGCAATCTATCCTCATCAAGATGCTGACTTACATCAGGCGCAACAACATAAACTAAAAACAATTTGTGAAAAGTTACAGCTGACCGAAGACGATCACCTTCTTGAAATTGGTACCGGCTGGGGTGGTCTAGCTGTGTATGCAGCCAAACACTACGGTTGCAAAGTGACCACGACCACTATTTCAGAGGAGCAATATCAGTTTGCCGAACAATGGGTGGCTCGGGAAAATCTAGAGCAGCATATTACATTGCTGAAAAAAGACTATCGCTTGCTTGAAGGCCAATACGACAAACTGGTCTCCATTGAAATGATTGAAGCAGTAGGCAAAGAGTACTTACCCACTTTCTTTCAGCAGTGCTCAAACTTGCTCAAAAAAGACGGCATTATGCTGTTGCAAGCGATCACCATCAGTGACCAACGCTTGAACAGTTACGCTAAGAGTGTTGATTTTATTCAAAAGCATATTTTCCCCGGCGGTTTTTTACCCTCACAGCTTTTAATCAATCAACATCTGAAAAAACATACCGATATGATGATCCGCGATCTGCATGACATCGGTCTGGACTACGCGAGAACCTTACAACATTGGCATCAAGCGTTTAACGATAATATCGAAGCGCTAGCAAAAGACGGCTACGACGAACGCTTTGGCAACATGTGGCGCTATTACTTTAGTTATTGCGAAGGCGGTTTTCTTGAGCGCACCATTAGTACGGTGCAGCTAGTGCTGAGCAAGCCCGCTTACAATGCACAACTTAGTCGATAAACGATGAAAAAGTTGCTCACATATACACTTATAAGCGCGTTGCTGTTGCCTTTGAGCTTAAGTGCGTCGCCCATCGATGCACTCAAACCTGTAGGCAGCGCTAAGTTGTCGGTCGTATTTTGGGATATATACCAATCAACGCTCTACAGTGATGACGGCACGTTTACCAGTGATGACCTGACGCAAGAAAGTCAGAGTCCTCTCGCCCTAAATATTCAGTATTTGCGGGATATTGAGGCAGATGAACTGGTAGAAGCCACTGCCGATGAATGGAACAAGCTAGGGTTAGGCGAAGCAATCTACCAGCCATGGCTTACACAACTTACGGCAATATGGCCTGATATTCAGGAAAACGATGAGCTGTTGTTTGTCTTAAACCACACTGATGGTGGCGTCTTCTATTTTAACCAAGAAGAAATTGGGCGTATTGATGATCGCACCTTTGGCGTCAATTTTTTGCGCATCTGGCTAGATAAAAAAGCCAGTTACCCGAAACTGCGTAATAAATTAATAGGCCAGTCACAATAGGAACGTATATGACGATATTAAAAACATTGGCATTAACCGCCGTAGTAGCTCTGCTTGCAGGCTGCAGTGCCTCTATCGATGATTATCGTGACACTAGGCCCACATTTTCACTCAAAAACTATTTTGATGGTGAAATAACAGCTTGGGGAATTGTGCAAGACTATTCAGGAAAGCTAACTCGCAGATTCTGCGTTGACATCGTCGCCACTTGGCAAGGTAACAAAGGGCAACTTCACGAGTCATTTTTCTTTAACGACGGTACCCGCCAGACCCGTATTTGGAAGGTAAATGTCGCGCAAGACCAAACAGTGACGGGCACTGCCGGTGACGTTGTGGGTCAGGCGTCTGGCTCATCCCAAGGTAGCGCGTTTAATTGGCAGTACACTTTGACCGTGCCCATTGATGGCACCGAGTATGATTTTGCCATTGATGATTGGATGTACGCTCTCGACGACCAGCGCGTGATGAATCGTTCGTATATGAAAAAGTTTGGCGTGACCGTGGCAGAATTCTCTATCTTCTTTGACAAGAGCGCACGTATTCCCTCTTGTGAATCACAAATGTAAATTAATACCGAGAATTAGAATAAACAAAAAAGCGGCGCAAATTTGAAGTGCCGCTTTTTAGATTTGAATTTATAGACTAAGCTAGCCCTACTCTACTGCCTCCGCTTAGGTCAATACCGCTTATTCTACGACCGAGATAGGCTCTGATTCTTTCGCCTTACCCTGTTTAATCGCAATTTCCACGCGGCGATTGCGGCTTCTTGCTTGAGCATCGTCTTCACCTAACAATGGGGCGGTGTCCGCTTTACCAATGACCGCCATGCGCCCCTCATCAAACCCTGGGGCTTTACGTAGCTCCTCAGCTACCGCAACTGCGCGCTGAGCTGATAAATCCCAGTTAGAACGATACAGCTCGTTAGAAATAACCAAACTGTCACTATGACCGGATATCTCAATATCCCCAGGCATATCAGCCAACAAGGTTCCAATTTTGCGCAGGATAGGCTTAAACTGCGGCTGCAAGAAAGCTGAGCCCGCTGAGAAAGAGCCGTTCTCTCGAATACGGATGATCAGTTGTTGCCCAAGTGACTCCATCTCGATGGCACCATCAAGAATTTCCTTCTCAAGCTGCTGCGCCACCTTCTTCATTTGCTTATTGGCTTCTTCTTGACTCGCTGTGGTTTTGGCACTGGATTGTTCACTCGCCGTTTGCTGGGCAGCCCCGCCTTTTTGTTCACCGCGTTGTTTTTGACGCCCACCAGCGGAATCTTCATTACCCGCTTGAAACTCCAACATTTGCTGAGTCATTTCTATGGTTTGCTGCTGAATGGTTTCAATAGGGGTAGGATCGGGTCGACCCGGTCTGAATTCCATGGCGATAACACTGGTGCCTTTGGGAATATCTTTGACTTCAATTTTATTTTGAACGCCAAACGCAAACTTCATCGAGCCCGCGATCTGTTTGAACTTCAGTACATCCATTTCTGAAAACGACAGCAATAACACGAAGAAGCACATCAACAGTGACATCAAATCCGCGAATGTCCCCATCCACGCGGGTAATCCGGCGGGGGGGCATTTAGGGCATTCGTCTTCCATCAGTTATGCGTCTTCTGTCGCGCTACCGCGCTTACTGGCTGCAAGATAATTTTTCAAAATACCTTCAATAACACGAGGGTTCTGGCCGTCGGCTATGCCAATTATGCCATCGAGGATTAAGCTCTGGTTTAGTTTCTCTTCCACTGCTCTGTTACCTAGCTTCTCAGCAATAGGCAAACACACAACGTTCGCTAACACCGCGCCATAAAGCGTTGTTAATAGCGCAACCGCCATTGCTGGTCCAATGGACTTAGGATCATCCATGTTTGACAGCATGGCAACCAAACCAATCAGCGTACCAATCATCCCCATGGCGGGAGCAACATCCCCCATCCCTTTAAAGATAGTAGCACCGAATTCATGCCGCTCTGTGGTCATAGATATGTCTTTGGCCATAGTCGCGCGCACAACGTCGACGTCGTGACCGTCAACCAGCATATCAACGCCTTTTTGCATAAATTCGTTTTCTATTTGTGCTTCTTCTAGCGCTAAAAATCCGCCTTTACGCGCGGCATCCGCCATTTCAACGATTTTTTCAATCTGAGACTCAGGCGATTCGATTTTGAACATAAAGGCTTTACCGGCCACTTTACCCGCACCAAAGAATTGCCCAAGGGTGAATTGAGATAAAACGACAAAAAGACTACCGCAGACCACAATCAAAATGGATGGAACGTTAAAGAACATCCCCAAATCACCGCCCAGCACCATGGCCATGATCACGAAGCCGATTGCGCCAATCATGCCTATAAGGGTTGCTAAATCCACATTGTACTCCCATCAAAAAAGTGTGTTACGCGAAATATCAAATGGCCCAGCTCTAAAAACGCCTGCTTTAAAAAGCGAAAATTCGCAGGAGGTGCATTTAGGTTGTTGACTTGGTTAATCATTTTATCGACAAAGTTAAAATAATCTATAGTACTTAGCTATAAACCTGCCTAAAGAAATCCAAATTAACGCATTCGTCGTAAGATAATGATTCTATCTCGGAACAATCTTTTGTACGTTGGCCCTATGCGCCATGAAAAAGGTTTGACCACTATTTACCCCTCAGGTAAGGTGCGCTCAACTCGCAAAAGAGCAAGATATAAAAGAAGCAAAACCTATGACCAGTCGCAAAAAAACCGAAAACTTAAGCTTTGAAGAATCAATGCAAGAGCTCGATAGCATAGTCAATCAAATGGAAGAAGGTGAGCTAAGTTTAGAAGACGCTTTAGGGCGCTTTGAGCGAGGCATTCAATTAGCCCGCCATAGTCAAAACAAACTTAAACAAGCCGAACAGAAAGTTCAGATCTTAATGGGTCAAGACGAGCAAGCTCCACTGGCTGACTTCGCCCCCAACAATACCCAAGACTAATGACATTTGAGACTCAACAGAAGCGTGTGCATCAACACGTTGACGCCTTACTACAAGCGCAGATTGGCAACCTTGGTGACCATGCCCCAACGTTAAAAAATGCCATGCAGTACGCCTTGCTAATGGGCGGAAAACGCATGCGACCTTTTTTAGTGTATGCTGTCGGCGAAGCTTTAGGGATTGAACAGTCTGATCTTGATGCACCCGCCCTCGCATTAGAATGCATCCATGCTTATTCCTTGGTACACGATGATTTGCCTGCGATGGACGACGACGATTTACGCCGCGGGCACCCCACGTGTCACATTCAGTTTGATGAAGCCAACGCTATTTTAGCCGGCGATGCCCTGCAAACTTTGGCCTTTGAGATCATCGTCAATTACCCATTATCAGATTTTGCCAATGCACAACGTATCGAATTGGTGCGTATTTTAGGTCAAGCATCTGGTTACGACGGCATGTGTGGCGGACAAGGAATTGATTTAGCGTCCACCAATAAGCTGATCACTCAAACACAACTGGAGTTGCTGCATAGCAAAAAAACCGGGGCGCTTATCACTGCAGCGGTAAAAATGGCATCCGTGTTGTGCCCGTCAGTTAGCGATGAAAGCAAATCGCTATTGCAGCAATATGCGTCCACCATTGGTTTGGCGTTTCAGGTGCAGGACGATATTTTGGATGTGGTCGGTGATTCACAAACCTTAGGTAAACCCCAAGGTTCAGACCAAGAGCAGAATAAAAGTACCTATCCTGCACTGCTTGGTTTAGAAGGTGCTCAGGGCTATCTCGCTCAACTTCATCAAGAAGCGCTTCAAGCTTTGGACGCTTTACCTTACAATACACAGGTGTTGAAATCATTTACCGATTTCGTCATTCATCGTAATCATTGATTACGAACGATACATCATCCAATAATAATAGTAGAAACGTACCTCATGACCCTGGATTTAGCCCACTACCCGCTTCTGGCTTTAGCGGACACGCCCGAGCAATTGCGAGAGCTTCCTCAAGATAAACTAAAGCAAGTCGCCAAAGAATTACGTCAATATTTGTTAACCAGCGTAAGCCAAAGTAGTGGTCATTTTGCCTCTGGGTTGGGCACAGTCGAATTAACCGTCGCCCTGCATTATGTTTATAACACCCCGTTCGACCGCCTTATCTGGGATGTGGGCCATCAAGCTTATCCCCATAAGATTTTGACAGGCCGTCGTGATCGTATGCCTACCATTCGCCAAAAGAACGGTTTGCACCCTTTCCCTTGGCCGAACGAAAGTGAGTACGATACCTTTGCCGTAGGTCACTCATCTACCTCCATCAGCGCTGCAGTAGGTATGGCCGTTGCTGCAGAAAAAGAAGCATTGGGTAGAAAGGTCGTTGCCGTTATCGGTGATGGCGCAATGACCGCAGGTATGGCATTTGAAGCGCTAAATCATGGCGGTGACATCGATAAAGACATGCTGGTTATTTTAAATGATAACGAGATGTCAATTTCAGAGAATGTGGGGGCATTAAACAGTCACCTAGCCCGTTTACTTACAGGTAACTTCTTTAACTCTATTCGTGACGGCGGCAAGAAACTCCTCAGCAGCGTTCCGCCTATCAAAGAGTTCGCCAGCCGAGCCGAAGAACATATCAAAGGCATGGTAGTACCAGGCACCATCTTCGAAGAATTAGGGTTTAATTACATTGGGCCGATTGATGGTCACGATGTAAACGGTGTGGTCGACACATTGAAAAACATGCGCAACATCAAAGGGGCGCAAATTCTTCACGTGGTCACCAAAAAAGGTAAAGGCTATGAGCTAGCCGAGAAAGACCCGATTAAATTTCATGCCGTGCCTAAATTCAACCCATCTGCTGATGGTTTGCCTAAGGCTGCGCCGAGCGATCCAACGTTTTCAAACATTTTTGGCCGTTGGTTGTGTGACATGGCACAACAAGATCCTAATTTAATGGCTGTTACCCCTGCCATGCGCGAAGGCTCAGGTATGGTCGAGTTTTCACAAAAATTCCCAGCACAATATTTTGACGTCGCCATTGCCGAGCAACACGCAGTGACATTCGCTGCGGGCCTTGCCAAAGAAGGCCAAAATGCCGTAGTGGCTATTTACTCAACGTTTTTGCAGCGCGCCTACGATCAGCTGATCCACGATGTGGCTTTGCAAAACTTACCCGTGTTGTTCGCTATTGACCGCGCAGGTTTAGTCGGTGCTGACGGGCCAACGCACCAAGGCGCATTCGATATCCCATTTTTACGCTGTATTCCGAACATGGTTATCATGGTACCTGCGGATGAAAATGAATGTCGCCAAATGCTATACACAGGACACAAGCTGAACAAACCGGCTGCAGTCAGATACCCAAGAGGTTCAGGCACAGGTGTTAAGCCCGATAACACCATGCAAGCATTGGAAATCGGTAAAAGCAGAACCATACGCCAAGGCGAAAAAGTCGCTATATTGAATTTTGGCGTATTACTGCCTTATGCAGAAAAAGCCGCTGAAGTACTCAATGCCACTGTGCTTGATATGCGCTTCGTCAAGCCCTTGGATACTGAAGCGGTGGCCAATGTAGCCAAAGATCATGAACTGCTTATTACCCTTGAAGATGGCGCTACCACAGGTGGTGCTGGCGGCGCGGTGGCTGAATACCTACTGAGCACAGTGCACACCAGTCGCTTACTGCAAATCGGTTTGCCTGATGAGTTTATAATGCAGGGCACCCAAACTGAGATGTATGCTGAAATTGGAATGGATGACGCGGGTATAATCGCTAAAGCACACACTTTCTTGGCCCAGTAAAAGCCCTCTATTCCCAATCTATTAAGCCGCTTTATTGCTACTCAGTAAAGCTAAAAGCGGCCTTGGTATTAGCCACCCACAAACCTATCGCTGAGCCAGTAACCTATCTAGATTATTAGCAAACGCTTGTTTCTCTTTGTTGCCATAAGCGCCAGGACCACCTGTTTGAACGCCGCTGCTACGCATGGTGTCCATGAAGTCACGAATGTTCAATATGCTACCGATACTTTCTTTGGTGTAAAGCTCACCACGTGGGTTGAGCGCATGAGCGCCCTTAGCAATGACCTCGGCGGCAAGCGGTATGTCGGCGGTGATCACCAAGTCGTTCGCTACGCATTGCTCAACAATATAATCATCAGCCACGTCAAAGCCACTTTGTACCTGAATACTGGTAATGTTTTTATCAGGCGGTACAGGAATGTGTTGGTTTGCCACCAAGGTCATTTCAACCTGAGTGCGCTGCGCCGCTTTGAACAAGATTTGTTTCACAAGAACGGGACATGCGTCCGCATCAACCCAGATTTTCATGGAGTACCTTTTCGATTAACAAACAACAAAGAATCAACAAAACAGAATAAAAAATAAAGAGTATGAAGCGTTAGCGCGCATAACTGTATCGTTTAGAAGCGGCTACAGCCAGCCAAAATACAGCGTGATGTGCATCAGAATGAGGGCGAAAAAACCTGCTAAAATATCGTCAATCATAATGCCGAACCCGCCATGTACCCGCGCATCTAAATAACTGATCGGCCAAGGCTTCAAAATATCAAAAATACGAAACAGAACAAAACCGAGCAACAATGTTTGCCAACTTAGCGGTACCGCAATCATAGTGATAAGCAAGCCTGCAATTTCATCCCATACTATGGATGAATCATCATGCACCATCATGTCTTTGGCTGTTTTACCACATAACCAAATACCGATGACTGAGGCTATCAAAGTCACCAGCAAATAGCCTGTTAGCGTAGTGCTATAAGCAAGCAAACACACCAATGGAACAGCCGCAACCGTACCGAATGTGCCAGGCGCTTTTGGCGCCAAACCGCTGCCAAACCCCAAGGCTAGAAAGTGAATGGGGTTGGCTAGTGAAACGCGCTTACGAATATGTCTATCCATTATGCTCGCTTCGCGTGGTTAGATTGTTCTTTCGTTAATTCAGCTGAATTGAAATGCTCAAACCCCGTTTGGCTGTATGCATAACTTTCATCATTGAATTTCAAATCAATCTTGCCAACCGCACCGTTAATTTGGCCGATGCAGGTTGCTGGCACATTACTGCAAGCTAACACACGCTCTACATTGTTTTTTTGCTCTTCACTCACAGTAAACAGAAGCTCGTAGTCATCACCAGAACTCAAAGCGTAATGAAATGCGGCATCTCGATCTGCGGACTCGAGCATCGCTTTGGATAACGGCAGTTTATCGAGTTGCAAGCACGCCCCACATTGGGATGCCTTTAATATATGCTTAATGTCCGCTAATAAACCATCAGAGATGTCGATACAGGCACTCGCCACACGGCGTAAACTGGTGCCTGCAAATACTCTTGGTGTTGGGTAATGTAAACGTTTCAGCAAGTACTCACTGTGCTCGGTACTTTTAACCTCAGCACGATTAAGCAGAATATCTAGCCCTAAGCCAGCATCCCCTAATGAGCCCGTCACATAAACGAAATCACCGGGTTTGGCACCAGAGCGCTTCAAAGCTTGATCAGCGGCAACAAACCCTTGCGCGGTAATGGTGATCGCCAGTGGACCTTGCACCGTATCGCCGCCAATAAGCTGAACGGAGTAGTACTCAGTGAGTTCTCTAAAGCCTTCAGAGAACGCCTTAAGCCACTGCTCATCAACGTTAGGTAAAGACAAAGATAGACTCAACCAAGCTGGCTCAGCGCCCATGGCTGCCAAATCACTCAAATTTACCGCAATAGCTTTTTGGGCAATGGCTTTAGGGTCGGCGTCAGGCAAAAAATGCACACCACTCACTAAGGTATCAGTCGTGGTGGCAAGGGCTTGACCGGCAGGAATTTGGGTAATAGCGCAATCATCGCCTATGCCTAACAGTACATCCTTGCGCTGAAAGCTTACATCGCGAAAATAGGTATCGATCAAAGAAAATTCTTTCACATTTTTATTTTAAAACTCTAAGATTAAAGGGAATACATGGCCTGTGTAACTCCCTAAAATATAACGATCTTTTATGACAACTCGTGTTTACGAAGGGTTTTTATGGCTTTATCAAGCACCCCATTCACAAACTTGTGGCTCTCTTCAGCACCAAACGACTTAGCAAGCTCAATGGCCTCATTAATGACCACTTTATAAGGGACATCAATACGCTCAACAAGTTCGTAAGTAGCCAGTCGTAAAATAGCGTTTTCAACGGGATCAAGCTCTTCCGGTAAACGCCCCAAATAAGGTTTGATTTTCGCATCCAGCTCGGCCGTTCTACGCACAACGGCGCGCAACAACTCTAGAAAGTACTCGGTATCGACGTCTTGCATGTTATTGCTCGTGACGATACTCAGTTCTATCTGGTCAAGTGGATTTTTTGACATCTGCCAAGAGTAAACGGCTTGAACCGCTAATTCTCTAGCTTTACGACGGGCTGCTGGTTTCACCTACTCTGCCCCTTCGATATTGGCCATAACGTTAACCATTTCAAGTGCACCTAATGCTGCTTCAGCGCCTTTGTTACCTGCTTTAGTACCAGAGCGCTCAATTGCCTGCTCGATACTGTCAGTGGTGATAACGCCAAAAGAAACCGGAATACCGAATTCAAGTGACACCTGAGCTAAACCTTTGTTGCATTCACCAGCAACAAATTCGAAGTGTGGTGTACCGCCACGGATAACAGCGCCTAAAGCGATGATCCCATCAAAGGTTCCTTTTTCCGCTAGTTTTTTAGCCGCGATAGGCAACTCGTATGCACCAGGTACGCGAACCAAAGTGATATCTTGGCTGTTTACTTCACCGTGACGCTCAAGTGTATCTAATGCGCCTTCAACCAAACTCTCAACAACGAAACTGTTGAAACGTGACACAACCAACGCAAATTTTTTGCCTGTTGCGCGAATATTACCTTCAATGATATTCATGCCTAATAAGCCTTATCTGTAAAAAATGGCGCGTATGATAGCACAGCACCATATGATCCCAAACAGCTTAATGCGCTGTTTATAAAATAGTCATTACCGATGGCAAAGTATTTTGCTGCTCAAGGGGAAATCAAACGTCGAGGAGGCGTTTAAGCGGATAGCAATCAACCAATGTGTAATGTGTAAAAACTAAAAAACGCCTGACAAGCAGGCGTTTTTTTAGCGTTTGTAATTAACTATATTTAGCTAATCTACATATTCAACCACTTCTAAGCCGTAACCAGATAGGGCATGATATTTTTTAGGTCGACTTAGCAAGCGCATTTTTTTCACGCCTAAGCTGGCAAGTATTTGACTACCGACACCCACAGTGCGAGACGTGCCGCTCCATGCTGCGCCAACAGGCTTTTCACCATTATCTTCGGCTTCAAACTGTTTTACTTGCGTCAGCAAATCTTCATCTTTACCCAGTAACACTAAAACACCACCTTCAGCAGCGATGCGTTTTAGTGCTTGGGGTAAATTCATGCTGCGCTCAATTGCTCGCTCTGAACCCAGCAAATCACTCAAGGTATTGTGCAAATGCACACGCACCAACGTTGGCTCATCAGGACTAATTTCGCCTTTACTCAACGCGAAATGTACTTGGTTATCAATCGAGTCTTTAAAAGTAACCAAATCGAACTCACCGTACTCAGTCGGCAATTTGCATTTTGCCACTTGCTCGATGGTGGTTTCATTTAGGTTACGATACTCAATCAAATCAGCGATTGTGCCAATTTTCAGGTCATGCTTTTTAGCAAATTCTTGTAACTCAGGGCCACGGGCCATGGTGCCGTCTTCGTTGAGTATTTCAACGATAACTGAGGCAGGCTCCAAGCCAGCTAAACGCGGTAAATCAACACCCGCTTCGGTATGCCCAGCGCGATTTAACACCCCACCTTCTTTGGCAATAAGAGGGAATATATGCCCGGGTTGCACAATATCGTTGGCCGTGGCATCCGTAGCAACCGCCGCTAAAATAGTGCGCGCACGATCCGCAGCAGAAATACCCGTGGTGACCCCTTCACGAGCTTCGATTGATACGGTGAAGTTAGTCGAGAACTGTGCACCGTTGTTATCCACCATCAAAGGCAAATTCAAGCGTTTACAACGCTCTGCTGTCATGGGCAAGCAAACCAACCCCCGAGCGTGAGTCACCATAAAGTTAATGTCTTTTGGGGTGACGCACTCAGCGGCCATAATTAAATCGCCTTCGTTTTCACGGTCTTCGTCATCCATCAAGATAACCATTTTGCCAAGACGAATGTCTTCGATAATTTCTGCTGTTGTGTTCATTGCCATAATATTGTGATTCTTTTTGGTTGTGTCTTAAATGAGCAGCTATCTGCAAATGTCATTGTGTGCCATAAGCGCACGACTGTTGTTCAGCATGTGTCCTAACGTAAAAAGCCATTTTCAGCTAAAAATGCCATGCTGATATCTGATTTTTGTTGGCCTGTTTCAGCGGCTTTGTCGCCGAGCATCAAACGCTCTAAGTAACGGGCAACCACGTCCACTTCCAAATTAATTTTAGTGCCCTTCTTGTAGCCACCAATAATCGTTTCTTGCAGACTGTGGGGAATAAGGGTAATCAAAAATTTAGCACCGTCTACAGCATTCACCGTCAAGCTGACACCGTCTACAGTAATCGAGCCTTTTTCCGCTAAGTAACGGGCTAAATCTTTTGGTGCTTGCACCCAAATTTCCACGTAACGCCCAACAGGGGAGACGGAAACGACTTCGCCCACACCATCAACGTGCCCGCTGACGATGTGCCCACCAAAGCGGGATGTCGGTAACATGGCCTTTTCTAAGTTTACCTTGCTACCGGCTTTATAATCGGCAAAACCGCTGCGCTTAATGGTCTCGTGCGACACGTCAGCACTAAAGCCGCTCGAGTTCATGTCTACCACGGTTAAACACACACCGTTATTGGCGATACTGTCGCCAAGGGCCACATCCGACATATCCAGTTTATTTACCCGTATGCGCAAGCGAATGTCATCGCCCGTTGGGGTTAAGGATTCGATGTGCCCCACATCTTCAATTATTCCGGTAAACATAATGTCTTTTCACTCATATTAACTGTGTAATCTGTTTGAACATCGCGCTGATTTGAAACGAACAGGCTAGGTTAAACGAACACCCTATATCAAACACGCCCGTTATTTCCGTTATGTACGGGTCACTTGGCGTGGGTAGTAAATTATGTAAAGCGCGCCGTCAGCTTTAAATCTAGGCCGACTTGGCGTACATCCTGCCATTGTAATTCAAAAGCTTGCTGCATTTGGGTTAATTCGTCCACCGCAAATAAATCTCGGCCTTTATCTCCTAATAGTTTGGGCGCTTGGTACAAAATCAATTCATCTATTAGTTTATTCTGTAATAACGCCCCTGCAAGCTTCGCCCCTGCCTCTACCCATATATGGTTAAACCCGCGCTGGCCAAGGTGTTTCATTACATCTTGCAGGTCAAGTTGCGCACCGTTTGATTGGGCTTGATATTGCTCAACATGATCTGGAAATTCGGCTGTATTTGGCTGGCTATTGATAATCACAATGGGAGACGATAAAGCAAATAAATGCAGATCAGGGCGCATCTGGTTGCGCCCATCGAGCAAAACTCGCACAGGTTGGCGTAAATTCACTTCTGCTAACGCATTTCTTGCAAAACCCAATTCGCTGTAACGCACATTCAATGAAGGGTTATCCGCCAGGACCGTGCCCGAGCCAGACAATATCGCGCAACTCTTCGCTCGGTGGCGTTGCACATCTTCACGGGCTAAGGGCCCGGTTATCCACTGGCTTTCACCATTATTTAACGCGGTTTTGCCATCCATGCTTGATGCCAGCTTAACGGTGACCCAAGGCTTGCCTGTTTGCATGCGTTTGATAAAGCCACGATTAAGCGCCTTGGCTTCACTTTCAAGTAAACCACTGCTCACCTGGACACCCGCGTCACTGAGCTTTTGTAAACCACTGCCGGCTACGAGTGGGTTTGGGTCAACCATAGCGGCAACAACGCGTTTCACCCCTGCTTCTAATAATGCTTCGGAGCATGGGCCTGTGCGACCGTGATGATTGCACGGCTCTAATGTGACGTAAGCGGTCGCGCCTTTGGTGCGCTCACCGGCTTGGGCAATAGCGTGAATTTCTGCATGGGGGGTCCCGGCTTTTTGATGCCAGCCTTGGCCGACAATATTGCCTTGGGCATCAGTAATAACACAGCCCACATTGGGATTAGGCGAAGTCGTGTATTGGCCTTTTTCAGCCAAACGGATGGCCAAAGCCATCATTTTTGCGTCAAGCGCAGAGAATTGCGTCACTCTACAACCTTATTAATTTAACTCTAGGGCACAGGAAAAACGTGAATCATTCGGCATGTTAGTCACCCAAACGTGCGATTTCTTCGCCAAATTCGCGAATATCTTCGAACGAGCGATACACAGAAGCAAAGCGTACATAAGCCACTTTATCGAGCTCTTTGAGAGCGTCCATAATTAGATTGCCCAAGTATTCACTGGTGATCTCACGCTCGCCTGTGGCACGCATAGCCGATTTAAGACGACTGATACACTGCTCTACCTGCTCGGTACTCACGGGGCGTTTTTCAAGGGCTCGCTGTAAACCTGCCCGCAACTTATCTTCGTTAAACGGCTCACGAGAGCCATCGCGCTTGACCACGCGAGGCATGACCAATTCAGCCATTTCAAAGGTAGTAAAACGCTCTTTACACATAGTACATTCACGACGGCGGCGCACTTGGTGCCCGTCAGCCACTAAGCGAGAGTCAATCACCTTGGTTTCTTGGATAGAACAGAAGGGACAAAACATAACGTTCTCTTGTACCGGAAATTTTCCGGTAAATTAACAAAAAAACGCGAAAGTTGATAGGGAAATACAGTTACAAAACAACAGTGGCTGTGTCATTGCTGTGCCTAGCTCTTAATGAAACTGCTCATTCAGATAACACTCAAGCCGCTGCTATTACTCACAATGCAGTTTGCTCCTAACTTTTTGAGTGAAGAACAGCCTTTTTTTGCCTGTTGCTCAGACGAGTAGTAGCCCGCTTTGATACGATAGAAAGTCACTCCAGACAACTCCACTTCTTGGTATATTGCCTGCAAATCA
Organism: Paraglaciecola sp. QJM3NY_14; assembly: GCF_056173245.1. Lineage (NCBI taxonomy): Bacteria > Pseudomonadati > Pseudomonadota > Gammaproteobacteria > Alteromonadales > Alteromonadaceae > Paraglaciecola > Paraglaciecola sp. QJM3NY_14. Next base: position 1,488,108 of record NZ_CM149664.1, on the reverse strand, counting down.
TTCAATTCAGGTGAATATGTTTTTTGTAACGTTCTCCATGAGTCTAATAATTTGTTTTTATCCGTAACGGCTGTTAGTTGCAGAGTGTATTGTCCTTTAGCGGGTTTTTCAGGACTAACTGCCACCTCGCCCTTTTTTACATTTACATTCATCTTAGTGCTTAGGTTATTAGTGCGGTGCTCAATTGAATTAGCCATTATCATATGTGAGTTACTAAGGGGCAATTTTACCGGCTTTGAGTCAACTAAAGTCGATTGATTAACCTGAGCAATTTCTGGAGCGCTTTGCGTCGACTTTGTCACTGCTACCTCTTGCTTTTCTTGTATTTCAGCAGCTTCTGCAATTTGAGTTAACTGTGAAATTAGCGCTTTGAGCTCAGGCTCAAGCGCAGCGAGACGCTGCAAGCTGGGTTTCATTTGCTCAAACTCAGTCATGGTGTCATGAAACTCTTTTGCAGTAAGCCCACTAGGCACATCTGGCATATCTTGTTTTGGCGTACTGAAACAACCACTAAGCAAAAATACACCTACTATCGGCGCTGACTTCATGCTTTTCGAGAAGGAAAATTTACTCTTATTCATTGTCTATATCTCAACTGAAACTTAAATATCAAAGGTAAAGGGGGCTACATTGCACGAGATGTTTTTTGCCGCGAATCGGGCGCACACTGCATTCGCGTAGGTTTGCTTAGGGTAAAATGCCACATTCAATGTGTATTTTTTGTCGCCAACCGCTTTGTAATAAAAAGGTTTAGGGTTAACTACGTATACACCTTTTTTAATCAAAATCTGCCAAAAAGCCTTCAGCATTCTGAGGGAATTGAATTCCCCGATTGAAACCACATATCCGTTGGCTGCTTCTCGCTTTTGCAAAGTAAAATCAGCACCGTTCACTATTTCACCCGCGCTCGCTAGGCTAACTTCCATCACTTTCCCATCACGCAAGTTTTTCTTTTCTAAGTAGCTTGCATCAATACGCATTTGATAATCATCTGGCAGCAAATCGGTAAATAAATAGTAACCGTCAAACTCTGTCACTGTACTGTTCACCTCGTTACCTTTGCTATCGTACAAACGGATTGGCGCATAAGTAGCCACTTCTTCATCGCCGCTGGCATTGCTGACGTAAACGACCCCTTCTAGCTCACCAGATTGCACCACAGGGAAGTCCAACACATCCAAGTGACCAGCTCTGGGCGTTACAGATACACCAGGAATAGCATTGATCAAAAAGGGATCTTCGAGACTGCGCCTATCCAGCACTATGTCTGTTCGCACGTTATTGGTCATACTGCTTAGCATCGCCACACCTGTTTTATCAGTGGTGCCATGGCGATAATTTTGCAGTGCTTTAATTTTCGCGTTTTCGATTAACGGTTCATCACTATCAAACTGGCCATTTAAGTTTAAATCTTCAAACACCCTCACTGCCATAGCGCCACTACTGGCCATTGAACGACGATTCATAAAGAATTGTTCGCCAAGGGGATCGTAACCGAAACTAAAGCGCATATTTAAGCCAATTGACCAATCACCATCTTTATCGTATTCAGTGTCAGCGGTGAAATAAAACAAGTCATGCTGCCAATTTAGACCTAGTGTCGCGCGGTAATCATCAATCTGCGGATAGTAAATAATTTCAAGTTGGCTTTGCAGCTCAGTCGTCAATGGCATATATAGCTCGGTACTGACTTGCTCTAATTGAGATTCAGGTTTAATCGAATAAATTGCATTTAAACGCGTGAAAACACGCCCAAAACTCTTTTGCAAACGAAGGGTACCGCTAAATTGTTCTTCAGAAAATTCATCGTCAGTTTTGAGCCAATTCAATTCATGGGACACATAAAGTAAGCGACTGTTGATCGATAACTGGTTAGAGAATAAATCAGTGCTCAAACCGTCTTCGAGCGTGGTATGACGCCACTCGTTTTGATAGTTCACCCCGAAGCTATTCGCTTTGTACAACTCACCTGACATATTCAAAGCGAATTGCTGATATAACTGGGTATCATCTAAATTGGTTTGTTCATCGTTTAACTGCTCGTCCGTGAATAACACGGTGCGTTCGTCCAGGTAATAATCAGCGCTTAATGCGGTATCACCGATGCGAGTTCGAGCGCCAAATTCAGCTCGGGTTTGTTGCTCTTGATTAATTTGCACTATGCCGTCGAGTAACACGCGATCAAACAGTGCTAAGTTTGAGCCCAAAGAGAAATATTGTTGATCTTCTCCTTCATCAGCCAATAAAGATGAAACGCCCGCGCTCAGTGAAAACCAATCAGTGATACCTCTGTTATATACCCCCGAAAGCAGTACTCCAGGATCTTGCGTCGTGCTAACAGTGGAAATTCCGAACAATGACTCCCCCACATCAGCGACAGAAAAGCGATATTGCCCTTCCCCCTGCTCTACCGAGTTGGTGGTAATAAAGTATTGTTCAGTTTTACTTTCAATTTGGCCTTGAGGCCCATACATGATGAGCTCGAACTGGTTATCACCGAACAGTAAGTCTACGTCGTTAAACTCATATCGCCCGCTTTGCAGGCTCATTTTCTGGTCGATCAATATTCCATTTCGATAAAGCTCTATATCCCAGCCCAACTGAATGTCACCAGTAAGATTAATCGTTTTGTTATCATTAATTTGAGCAAGCTTACTATTGGTGACTCTGAAGCCTCGGCTTTGTGAGGCGGTATTACCAATGCCCACATTAACAGGGGTGATATCACCGAATTGCACTTGGGTGGCATTCAGCGGACCGAGTAAGTCCCCATTTAAAGACTCCTTTGACAACGTTAAGCGTACATCGCTGAGTTCGTCACCATCATTGCCCGCGACAAAAAATTGACTGTTTAAGTATGCAAAATCATGACTACCTAGAACAGAGTAGCGCGCGCTGTCACGATCAGGGTCAATCGTAGTAGCAAGTTGCACATCAATGAGTGGGGCGGTTATCGCTTGGTAATTTGACTGCAGCATAGGCAACACCGCCTCCCCTCGACCTGAGCCTTGGTTCACGCGGCGACTCTGACGCGCTAGACGCTGTTCAATGGGTAACGGGGTATCTGAGTCAGTGAATAACTCTAAATTGGCAAAATCAAACTCAAAATCTAAGCCCATCCACTGGCTTATTGCTGCTGCTTCAACATAGATATCGCCATCGTCGGTTAGGGTGTAATCCTGGTTATTAAGCTCATACTCTTGCCCATTTACCACGACTAAAATAGGTTCGTCTTGAGCTGCAGGTAGTTGTAAATCAAAGGTGTTGTCTTCGCGGATAAACCAACCTGACGCCCCACCAGCATGGTCAGAGCTGTTTTCTGGCTCGACAAACTGAATAGGGAAATCAAGCGTTTCGAACAAAGTTATCAGGCTAATATGTGCTTGCTTAGCGCTTTTAATCGCGTACACATCAGCCAAATAAAGTTTACCAATATTCAGCGATAGAAAGAGCTCTTCACCAGGAGCAAAGCGAGAAGAAACTGCGCTTTTATCCACTGTATCAAGTGCATTTGGTTTGATTGACTGCTGGTACTTTTGGTTTACGTCTTTGAGCAGAGCAATTAGCTTTTTATTCGACAAAGCCGAAGACAAGTCAGCCTTACTCGTTGCAGAGGTTGTTTGGCTCATTAGCGTGGCGACAATGAAGGTAAATAATACGCTAACGGCAGAGGAAATACGTGACATAAACTTCCATTTCTAATTGACAGCAAATGGATAGCAAACAACGCGCCAAGTTATTCGTCGAATAATTGGCGCTAGTTATAGTTTTACCTATTGGAGAAGCTGGATTTAAAGCGGAAGATCAAATATTAATTTAAAGCAAAAGTCGATATGTTCTCTTTGGATACATTGAACTGCTGCGTAGTAAAGGTCTGACCGCGGTATTCTGACTCCCCTTCATAGACCACAGTTAGAACGCCATCTGATAGCGTAAAAGGATTATCGAGCCACACCAAATCCACCTCAGAGCGCTGAGTCTCAGCATAAACGCTATGGGAGTTAACCCGAGCAATCATAGACTTCTGTCCGTTATTACTGTTTGACCAGTACGCAAGCACATTGCCAAAGGTTGATTTTCCACCACTCTTATTCAGTACGACAGAAATTTTTCCTCGATGGCTCTCAGGGGAGTAATCAAACGAGTATTCAGAGATGTCGACGGTGCTAGTTTCTTTGCCTTCACGAACCATAACGGGCATTGAATAGCTCATACGGACATTCAATGATAGCGACATTGCATTGTTCGTACCTTCTTGCCTTTTTGGGTTCGGTAAGGCTTTAAACAACAAATGAGAGCGATACTCACCGTTTTCTAAGTCTTTTGGTCTTCTCACTGCAACTTTGACAATTTGTTTTTCGCCAGGTTTCAGGCTCACTTGTTTTGGGCTAAATCTAAGCATGTCACTAGCAACTGGAAACTGGCTCAATTCTTCAGCAGTTAAATCTGCATACCCCCCTGAGGTCAGAGCCTTTTTTTGTTCCCAACCCAGTCGATAGGTCATAGTTTTGCTCCCTGAGTTGATCAACACAATCTGTTTAGATCTAGCTCTTTCGTCAAACACAACTCTGGTGGGTGAAATCAGTAAATCTGCCTGCGCATAAGAAATAAACAGCATACACAGGATTAACCCAAATATTAGTGAACGTAAACTTATCATGTTTTCTCTCGTGCACTTTGTGCTAAAAATTAATAATTAATGGTAAAAATCAGCGGTAAATCGTATTTCGTGTCTAGATATCGACCTCCATTGCCCGATGATTCAATTGTGGCTCCAACTAAGAGATCTGCTTCACCATTTGAATCTGTAATCACTGAGTCTGGTAACTCAATGTTCGTCAAAGTAAACCGCTCCGTTTCACCCACAAATACCGTCGATTGTTGTGGTAAAGAGGCATTTAAAAAGAGGCGAGTATGGACCGGAAACTCGACCAACTTGAACTCGCCTGGTTGTCCTGGCTGAATTACATGGATATGGTTAGTTGAGTACGAGCGGTAATTAGTGGAGATAGTTAACTGACTGACCGAGGAGTTGTTCGGAATAGCAAAAGTACCAAAAGAAAGCGGTACGTTAACTTCCATCGCTGCATGAGCGTTAGCTGCACCTAAAATATAAAGAACTATTAAAAACACAAGCACGACAAATTTCATTTAAAAATATAGTAGGTGTGCGAAATTAACACACCTACATAACCAGTTAAGTTAATATTGAACAGTAATATCGTAATCACCTGAATATGCTAAATCAGTATAGGTGTCAGTCGTGCTAGGTACTGTCGTCAAAGTAGCACCTAGAGTAAATGTGGCATCCCCTGTTGCATCCACTTGAAACGTACCGCTGTTACTGGTTAGAGTGATATCACCAGGTGTACCTGACGTTTTATACGCTTCAAAACCGTTCAACACAAAAGTAGCAACGCCTGTGGGACTTCCTGCTGCAGCTAGAGTTACGGCCCCGTCCGCTGGAACAGTTACGGTCAAGGTTGAAAAACCAGCAACTCCCGATACTGTGTACTCTGCTGGCGCTCCCTCTACCAGTGACTGCAATACCGCAGCATTAGCAGCGCCATTGGTCGCTACCGAGCTTTCTGATGGATCCGCTGGGCGTCGTAACGTAGCAGTTACGGGACTTGATGCAGCGTTATCATTCTGAGCTCGAAATGTACCAAAATCCAAATCTGCATCATTAGTCAATGTAAATGAATTTTGCACCGTACCAGACGCTGTTGTCGTAACAGTTTCTTGAGCTTGAGCTGCACTTACTAATAAAAGCGATGCTGCTAATCCGGCAGCTAATTTGTTCATTTTTGTCATCGTGGTTCCCTATCTTTGAATAAACGTAAAGTAGTAGCGCCAAAATAAACACGCTTGTTTACTAAGGGCTAACTCATTTATCGGTGGGATGAGCTTTTTGTTGAGTAAATAATACAACTTTTCGCTAAAAATCGTATATTAACTTATATATTTAAAAAATTAACTGCTTAAAAATTAAACAATTAACCGAAACCGTTCGATTTTCGTTCAGCTATGGCTGTATCTGTTGCAAGAGCCCTCTAGGGACAAAAGTACTGGCCGCCGCGATAACGCTGTTGTCATCAACAGATACCACACGGCTGTTAATTTTCACTCCTCGGTGAGTGGCGACCAGCGTGCCTGTCAGCACGTAATTCATATCGGTTTGGCCATTTAGAAGTGCACCGTTGCGCGATAGCGCTAAATCGCCCATGGCGGACACATCAATATTTTTAGTTAGCTTGAAATCCACTACATTAACGCCATAACTGGGCAGTTCAGTGGCTAAGGCTTCAGCAAATTGATTGCCTAAGCTACTGGAATTTCGTAACGTTTCATCAAAATCAACAAAACTTGCGACACCTACAGTTGTACCTTCAAGAGCTGAAAATTTAGCCAACTTACCGGCCAACTGCTGAGCATACTCGCCCAACCCCACTTTACTGTTGGCAAAGATTCCGCCGTGAGAGATGGCATAGCGCCCCGTAGACATACCAAGTTGGTTGTTATGTGTTGCGCTTTCTAATTTGCCGTTGACAGAATCGCTTTGGGAATGAGCAGATGCTGTGATGTTATTTAATTTATTATATCGCTGAGTACGGGCTAATTTTTGTAGGTCGTTCATCAATTGCGTTAACTCTTCAGGAGAGTCAGCCAGTGGTGCCAACGGATTGGCATAAGAAGTATTCCCACTATTAACATTGTTAACGTTAATTGAGGTATTTGAATTATCTGTATTGATCGTCTGTGAGCTGCCGACTGAGATGCCTTTACTTTGGCTGCCGTCAGATTGAGCACTATTACCTTGCGGGTTATGCTCTTGTGCATATTGGGGTTGCCCCTGCATGTACTGCTCTAACGACGGCGAGCTGCCAATAACTGACATTTTACTTAAAGTATCAATTAAGAAAGCCAAATCTTCTTCGTTTTTCACCATGCGCTCAAGGGCCGGTTTTTGTGCTTCCCATTCAATTTTTTGTTGTTCGAGCATCGCTTTTAATTCGAGGTATTGTGGGTCGCTTTTGTCTATCACTATTTCATTGTTGTCTTGAAACATTGAACAACCGGATACTGATGTGAGTAAGACCCCTACGCAACATGCTTTGGTTAGCCCCCTAACTACGTTCTGGTTATTCTTATTAAATTTGCTCACAATACACCTCAGAATTTTAACGATTAGCTTTAAGCGCTCAGAATATTCTTAGCTTTTTTCACTTTGCTTGAATTTAAGGCTAATGCCGGGATTACCCTGACTTCGGTGTAATGCGTTAACCACACTGGCAGGGATAAACCCTTGCGCGCTAGACAACACCTTTTTGCTTTCGATAGACACCATACGGGCGTTCACAATGACCCCGTCTTGATGCTTTACCATAGTGCCACCCATTACATATTGCACAGGCATGTCTGGGTTTAGCTCTTCATAATCGCGGCTGAAATTAAAATCGCCTGTTGGAGTAACGCGAATATAATCGGAGCTTTTGAAATCCAGTACGTTTAAACCAAATTGATGCAGTTCGTGAATAAAACTCTCGGATAATTGATTGCCCAGCAGGTCTGTTTCATCAAAGCTACCGTCAAGATATACAAAACTCGTCACACCAATATCCATGCTACTTTCTGGGTTATCCATATTGGCAATAAGGTCTTGCATGATCCCTTGCACATAATGGTTAACATCACCTACTTCAACACGCTTGTAAATGTCTGACATGCGTTGATTGTTATAGCGACTGACTGACGTCATTGTTTGTTCGCTCGGGTTTGTGGCTTCTAATTCCTGAACTTGCTCATCGTTAGAAAACCAACTTGAACATGAAGTACTTAAAAAGCACATAAGGGGGATTGCGGCTAGTTTGATCGATTTCATAATTAACTCACTTTTATAATGACGAGCGATACAGCTTGTTATGTTTCATCTGGATCTGGTTGGCATTTAGGCCAATCACACTGTTAGGAACATTATCTGATACCGCAGCGATAACCGTTCCTTCCCGTAAATCAAGTAATCTGGCGTTAACAGTGGTCATTTGATTACCTTGAAGTAAAGTACCTACCACCATGTAGCGCACATCTATATCTTTGCTGATATCTGCACTGTCACGACTTAGCAATCGCTCGTGATCTTTAAACAATTGAACTTGATTCGCGGCCCGTATTTCAACCACATTAAAGCCGCGCTGAGTTGATACAGATAACATGCTTTCTTGGAGCTGCAAACCTAACATGTTCAATGAATGGTTGGCTTTTGATAACGCTAAACTCTCTAATTCGGTAAAACTCACTACTGCTAAGTTCCCATATTCAATGGGCGCTAAGCTTGAGAACAACTTATTGGCTATTTGCTCTGTATGCAGCAGTAGAGGCTCTTCGGCCACAATCTGCCCTTCATCGGCATCCTCTTGCCATGACGGTAATTGGGCACAGCCTGCAAGAAATAGCACTAATAGACTCAAAAAAATCTTCAAAACATTCGCCCCGCGTTGTTCAGTGCGTTGCTATCTATCCCTATAGCGCAACGTTAAATCATGATTGAAGCGTCAAAAAACAGTGCCTCAGACCTTAGTATTGATGATTTCAGCAAATATCAGGCCATAAAAAAATCCGTTAAGGCTAACCTCAACGGATTTCTATTTAGTGCACTCGTTTTGCCGCACTACACTGGATGGTGTTTCTTATTTAGTGAACGACGTAAAACCTACGCGTATACCGGGAACTTACCGCAAAGGGTTAGTACTTCACCTTTTACGCGTTCGATAACCGCTTCGTCTTCGATATTGTCGATAACGTCACAAATCCACGTAGCCACTTGCTTCGCTTGTTCTTCTTTAAAACCACGGCGGGTAATGGCGGGTGAACCAATACGCAAACCACTGGTCACAAACGGAGAGCGTGGGTCGTTTGGTACTGAGTTTTTGTTCACTGTGATGTTAGCGCGCCCTAGCGCTGCATCAGCGTCTTTACCTGTAATGTCTTTGCTGATCAAATCAAGCAAGAACAGGTGGTTGTCGGTGCCCCCAGATACGATGTCGTATCCGCGCTCTTGCATTACGCTGACCATGGCCTTGGCGTTAAGCAATACTTGCTGTTGGTATACTTTAAAATCTGGCTGTAATGCTTCTTTAAACGCAACGGCTTTCGCTGCAATCACGTGACACAAAGGGCCACCTTGATTACCAGGGAATACTGAGCTGTTTAGTTTTTTGTAAATCGCTTCATCGCCACAAGCTGATAAAATCAAACCGCCACGTGGGCCAGCTAAGGTTTTATGCGTAGTGGTGGTCACCACATGCGCATGAGGTAATGGGTTAGGGTATAAACCAGCGGCTACTAAACCTGCAACGTGAGCCATATCCACTAATAAGTAAGCACCTACTTTGTCTGCGATTTCACGGAAACGCTGCCAATCAACAATACCTGAGTACGCTGAGAAACCACCGATGATCATTTTTGGCTTATGCTCAACCGCGAGCGCTTCAACTACGTCGTAATCGATTTTGCCAGTTTGCTCATCGATACCGTACTGCACTGCGTTATACGTTTTGCCCGAGAAGCTAACATGTGCGCCGTGGGTTAAGTGACCGCCGTGTGCCAAGCTCATCCCTAGCACGGTATCACCTGCGTCAAGTAACGCCATAAATACCGCTGAGTTAGCTTGTGAGCCAGAGTGAGGCTGCACGTTGGCGTAGTCAGAGCCGAATAATTGGTTAGCACGCTCAATGGCTAAATCTTCTGCGATATCAACGTATTCACAACCGCCGTAATAACGCTTGTGCGGGTAACCTTCAGCGTATTTATTGGTTAGTTGCGAGCCTTGGGCTTCAAGTACGCGCGGGCTACAGTAGTTTTCAGAGGCGATCAGTTCAATGTGATCTTCTTGGCGCTGGGTTTCTTGCGCGATAGCTTGACTCAACTCAGGATCAAAATCGGCAATATTCATGTCACGTGATAACATCAGTTCTCCTCGGGGCCGCTACAATTGCGCGATAAAAGTCGCTTAACTGCGTGCGCTTTGGCCTGTCAAAAATACATAATTTCAACAGACACTTAACGCCGTAGCTGCATTTTTCATCAAACGCTATGATGGCTGGCAATTTAAGTGCTAACTAAAAAGAGCGCACATTCTAGTCATTTTGCACTTTTTGTACATAGCTTTTATGCAATGTTCTATAACCTAAAAGTGTAAAGAAGGATCACCACTGCTTAGGTGGTGAACCAGTCGTGCTAAATACGCTCTGCGTCAGGGCTGAATTTCAGGCCAATTTGGCGGCGAATTTCATCCATGGTTTGCATAACCGCTAGGCTATCGCCGTGGGGCATAAAATCACTGCATACTTGATTTTTCTCAATCATGTTCATGGCTTCTTCAATTTGATATTCAAAACCGTTTACCCGATGGGCAAACTCAATCACCTCGTCTTGCACACCTTCTTGCTGCAAAGTCGCTTTATTGCCGTTCCAAAACATATACGGCAATACAATGCGACCTTTGCTGCCCATTAGCGTCATTGAATTACTCGCCTGTGCAGCAATCGTGCAGGTAAACTGAGCGAAGCGCCCAGACGGATAACGCATATTCACGATCGTGTTTTCATCTACTTGCAGGTTACCAAAATGGCTCATGGCGTTGATTTCACTGGGGTGCTCTTGCATCAAACATTGGCTCAAAGTAATGCTGTAAACGCCTAAATCGAGTAATGCGCCACCACCCAAAGCAGGGTTATGTAATCTGTGCCCTTCTCTGTCGCCAAAAGAAAAACCAATGTCAGAGCAAATATATTGCAGCTCGCCAATTCGCCCCTCATCAAGCCATAATTTTACTTGCTCGAAGCATGGCATAAAGCGGCTCCACAGCCCTTCTTGCAGTAATAATTGCTTTTCTTGTGCTAATGCTATTAGCGCCTCGGTTTGCGCCGCATTAATAGTCAGCGGCTTTTCCATCAATACATGTTTGCCAGCTTCTAAGCACATTTTCGCTTGCTCGTAGTGCATGCTTTGCGGCGTAGCGATATACACCACGTCGACCTCAGGATCAGCCAGCATCTGTTGATAGCTTCCGTAGGGTTTCGGAACGACGCTGTCAGCTTGATGAAAAGCGCCGTTAGCGCTGTATTTGTTAGCAAAGGCCTGTGCTTTACTAATATCGCGACTGGCCACAGCGTAAAGAGTGCCTTTTTGTGACGGCATCAACGCTTCTGCAAACCTATCTGCAATCGAGCCTGGGCCCATAATGGCCCAATTAAATTTTTTCATGTTTCTTCCTAAATAATCTGCGACTAAGGATTGGATAAGCGATACATCAACACCGCGGTTTTCTCGATATTCTGTTTAAAGGTACGCATATCTGCCACTTCATCTTTGGTATGACCGCCCTCCCCCATCAGGCCCAACCCATCGATGGCCATTTTCACATGCCCTGCGGTAAACGAGATATCTGCCGCTCCGGCATTTCGCGGGTTAACCGCTGTTACCGGGCCATAGCCTAAATCAACGCTGACTTGACTGTACTGGGCCAGCAGTGATTTATTGCCTTTGGTTTCTTTCATGGGCGGGTAGCCCTCATCAAAGGTGAAAGTGGCATCGGTTTGCGCTAAGTGTTGCTCCACCACCTGGCTCATAATTGCTTTGGCTTGTTCTAGCTGCTCTTGAGATGCCGCCCGCAGGCCGCCTTTTACCGAGGCATCTTTGGCGACAACGTTTGTTTTGCCAAAGGCGACCACTTCATCGCCGCCCTTACTCGTTGTTACCCGCGTACCACCTGCAATCACACCAGGGTTAAAGCTAAGCAAAGGCAAATCGGCCAGTTGTAAACGAAATTCTTGTAAAATACGCGCTATTTCAAATATCGCCCCATCACCCACTTTGTCGGTGAATATTTGTGACGAGTGAGCAGCGTTGCCAGATGTGGTCACTTGCCACGTAGATGCACCGCGCCGAGCGGTTACCGCTGTTCGAATATCGCCATCAGCATCTTCAAAACCAAGGGCGACGTCAGCCCAAATAGCCGCATCGATTAAGGCTTTTTTAGATTGACTCAACGGGCGACCGCTGGACTCTTCATCACCGGTAAGCACCACTTTGATATTTAAGCGGTCAAGCATGCCTTTGGCTTTTAGGGCTTTAATGGCGGTCAGCATGATCACATTGCCGCCTTTCATATCTGAAATGCCCGGCCCGGCAATATGTTGCTCGTCTATTTCTTTGGCTTGCTGGAAGTCATCGTCTTTAGCAAACACCGTATCCAAATGGCCGATTAACAAAAGCTTTTGGCCGCTTGGATGAGTCGGCGATTCATAGGTAGCAACAAGATGCCCTGCCCGGTTAAATTCACTGCCATCGACCCACTGGGTGTCAAAGCCTAGGGCGTCATACTCTTTGCGCATGATGTCACCGACTTCTTTCACGCCAGCAAAATTCATGGTGCCACTGTTAATATTGACCGTTTTTAACAGTAACGCTTTGGCGCTCGCTAACTCTTGGCTTGTTTGCTCTACCAAGGCATTTTCAACCAGGCGGCTGGCGATTACCGGCTGACAAAATAACCCAGCGCACATAAGTAAAACAGATGATTTTTTTAACATAGCACTCTCTTTTTAATCCCTAAGACGATGCAAATACTACGCGAGTGATGCAAGGGATGCACACCGAAATTTGTCAAGGAATGTGTGCTCATTCAGCGCGTTTAAATCAACCAGTTAAAGGTAGAAATATAGTTAATTATCAATCGGATAAAAAACAAACTCTGTTTAGCTGCGAGCACAAAGTAAACAATTACAAAAATAGTCTCAGCTAGCGCTTTCATCGCTCATGTGCAGTGTTTACAATAGGCAAAATTTTATGGAGTTGTTTTCATCATGGCGCAATACGTATATAGCATGAATCGTGTGGGCAAAATCGTGCCCCCGAACAAGTTTATTCTTAAAGATATTTCACTGAGTTTCTTCCACGGCGCCAAAATCGGCGTTCTCGGTTTGAACGGCTCAGGTAAATCTACCCTGCTTCGGATCATGGCCGGAATCGATAAAGACATCGAAGGGGAAGCCATTCCTCAAGCGGGCTTAAAAATTGGTTACTTACCACAAGAGCCACAGCTAGACGAAAGCAAAGACGTGCGCGGCAATATCGAAGAAGCCGTCGCCGATGTAGCCCATGCCCTCAAGCGCATTGAAGAAGTGTACGCTGCCTACGCAGAAGAAGACGCCGACTTTGACGCACTGGCTAAAGAGCAAGGTGAGCTTGAAGCCATTATTCAAAGTAAAGACGGTCACAACCTTGAAAATGCTCTTGAGCGCGCCGCCGATGCCTTGCGTTTGCCGCCTTGGGATGCAGATGTGAGCAAATTATCCGGTGGTGAGCGCCGCCGCGTTGCTCTATGTCGCTTATTGCTTGAAAAGCCCGACATGCTGTTACTGGATGAGCCTACCAACCACTTGGATGCAGAATCAGTAGCCTGGTTAGAGCGCTTCTTACACGACTATGAAGGCACAGTGGTCGCTATTACTCACGATCGTTATTTCTTAGATAACGTCGCCGGTTGGATTTTAGAGCTTGACCGTGGCCAAGGTATTCCTTGGGAAGGCAATTATTCTTCTTGGTTGGAGCAAAAGGACGCTCGTTTACAACAAGAAGAAAAAACCGAAAGTGCGCGTCAAAAATCGATTAAAACTGAATTGGAATGGGTACGTTCAAACGCCAAAGGTCGTCAGTCTAAAAGCAAGGCGCGTATGGCCCGCTTTGAAGAGCTTAACACCGGCGATTACCAAAAACGTAACGAAACCAATGAATTGTTTATCCCACCGGGCGATCGCTTAGGCGAGCAAGTCATTGAAGTAAACCATTTGCGTAAAAGCTACGGTGATCGTTTGCTCATTGATGATTTAACCTTCGCCATGCCCAAAGGGGCCATTGTGGGTATTGTCGGGCCAAACGGCGCGGGTAAATCGACCCTATTTCGCATGCTAAGCGGCGAAGAAAATGCCGATTCAGGGGAAGTCATTGTGGGTAAAACAGTAAAACTGGCCAGTGTTGATCAGTTTCGCGATCACATGGATGGCAACAACACGGTTTACAAAGAAATTTCTGATGATTCTGACATTATTCGTATCGGTAACTTCGAGCTAAACAGCCGCGCCTATTGCAGCCGTTTTAACTTTAAAGGCAACGACCAACAGAAATTTGTCAAAGACTTATCAGGTGGTGAGCGTAATCGTGTGCACTTGGCCAAGTTATTAAAAGCCGGCGGCAACGTGTTGTTACTGGATGAGCCAACCAACGACTTGGACGTTGAAACGTTACGCGCCCTTGAAAACGCGCTGCTTGAGTTCCCTGGTTGTGCCATGGTTATCTCGCACGATCGCTGGTTCTTGGATCGCATCGCCACCCACATCATGGATTACCGTGACGAAGGCAAAATCAACTTCTTCGCGGGTAACTACACTGAGTACGCCACTTGGCTCAAAGAAACCCAAGGTAAAGATGTGGTTGAGCCTCATCGCTTGAAATACAAAAGAATCAGTAAATAACAGGTTTTGCCGGTGTTTTAAGCGCACCGTTACCGCAATAAAACAACACGCCGCTGATGGGAAACCTAAGCGGCGTTTTTATTTACCAACAATGCTTGAATTAGTGGAAAAACAGTGCAAAATCGGCCAAATATTAAGACAGGGATCCCCCCTCTCTTCAAACGGATTTTGCTGATGTTTTTTAGCACTCATTTACGCTTTTCTACACTCAACTTTAATGGCTGGCTAAGTACATTTACCGCATTTGCTTTAGCCGTCATTCTTGCCTCTTTTTTGGCCAGTGTATTTAGCCCAGGTGAAGCGTTGTGGTTATTTTTACCTGCCGTATTACTGGCTGCTTATCGGAAAAACTCGGCGCTGGCCTACCTTTGTTTCATCGGCGCAATTTGCGTTGTGAGTTACCTGTTTCGCCACCATATTCCCTATGCGCTATTATCTGTTTTTTCATTGCAAATCAGCTGGTTTTCACTGCTCAGTATCGCCTTGATACAGCTGCTTACTAAATTGACACGGCTTCAGCAACCCGCGTCAGCGTTCGACGACGACAGCAAAGTATTGACCACTGACAGCAACGGCAAAGTCGTCACTGATGTATTAGAGCGTTTTGC
This sequence comes from Paraglaciecola sp. QJM3NY_14, assembly GCF_056173245.1. Taxonomy (NCBI): domain Bacteria; kingdom Pseudomonadati; phylum Pseudomonadota; class Gammaproteobacteria; order Alteromonadales; family Alteromonadaceae; genus Paraglaciecola; species Paraglaciecola sp. QJM3NY_14. Next base: position 1,472,966 of record NZ_CM149664.1, on the reverse strand, counting down.
GGTGTTTATGGGCGTATTAACCCCCGACGGTATTTTGCGCGAAGCGAACAAGACCGCCCTTGTTTCAGCGTCACTGCAGGAAGATGAAGTCATCGGTCTGCCGTTCGAGCAAACGTTCTGGTGGTCACACGATAGCCAAGTGCAGCAATCGATCCGCAAAGCGATAAACAAAGCAAAGCACGGTGTGTCTTCTCGTTTTGATACCACAGCAAGGTTGGCTGACGATGTACTCATCGATATAGATTTTATGCTGCACCCCATTTTTGATGAACATGGCAGTGTGGTGCAGATTATTCCTTCAGGCATTGACATCACCACCAGAAAACGTGCTGAGCGTAATTCGGCCATGTTGACGCAAGTCAGTTCTGACTTACTCAGTGCTGGCAGCTTAAAAAGAATCAAATCAATCATTACCGAAAACTTAGCTGCACACCTAGATTTAAGTGCCTGCATTTTTTGTGAAACCCATCCCGTTTCAGGAAGGCTTGGGATCACGCATGTATGGCAGCACGCATCGCTAGCAGAAATGCCTAAAGCTAAGATGGAACTGCCCTTTGAAATTGCTATGTGCGAAAAAGAAAACCTCACCTTGATCGTGAATAATGTTGCCACAGATCCCAGATACACAGACGGTCAGTTTCAGGAAAGAGGCATAGGTGCATTTATTTGTGTGCCTATCAGCTTAGATAAGAAGAACCATTTTGTATTAAGTGTTTATCGTAGCGCTTCACATGAGTGGCGTGATGACGAAATTGAATTAGTGATCGAGTTTGCTCGGCGTTTTTGGGTACGCACAGAGCACTTAAGAATTCTTGAAACTTTGCGTGCCAGCAAAACCACCTTAGACATCACCCTTGAGGCCGCTCAAGTGGGTGACTGGGAGGTGGATTTAGTCACAGGCTTAACCCGACGCTCTTTGCATCACGACAAATGCTTTGGTTACGAAGCCCAAATACCTGATGCTCAATGGGGAATTGAAGGCTTTTACGCCCATATTCACCCCCAAGACAGAGATGAAGTGAAATATAAATTCGAAAAGTCGTTGAGAGACGGCAGCGACTTTCGCGCTGAATTTCGCGTTATCTGGCCAGACAAGAGCATCCACTGGTTAGCGTCATACGGCAGTTTATACGGCGACACGGACGGTAAACCGACGCGCATGCTAGGTATAGTAGCAAACATAAGTGAGCGCAAACGAACCGAAGCGTTGCAGATTGCGCAAACCAACGCCTTGGAACAAATGGCCCAAGAGGCACCACTTAATAATGTGCTGGAAACCCTCATATTGTCTTTAGAGGAGCATTCTAAAAATGGCATGATTGGCAGCATTATGCTGGTGGATGAACACGCCCAATGCTTGCACTTTGCTGCCGGGCCCAGTCTTCCAAAAGCCTATGTGCAACACATTGATGGCCTGAAAATAAACCAAAAAAGTGGCGCTTGTGGTACGTCTGCGGCTACCAAGCAAGCCGTGTTTGTAGCCGATATTGCGTCTGATCCACTGTGGGTAGAGCACCGAGACTTAGCACTGGCTCACAATTTACGGGCGTGCTGGTCGTTGCCGATAATTTCAGGCAAAGACGTGCTGGGCGTATTCGCTATGTATTACAGTGCACCTCAAGCGCCTGCACAAATGGACTACGACAGCCTTGATATCATCATGCGTACCGCTGAGCTCGTTATTAAGCGTAGGCAAAATGAACAATCTGTCAGGTCAAGTGAAGAACGCTTTCGCGCGGTCGTCGACAATGTGCCCCAGCTAGCATGGATGGCCAATGCTCAAGGCGAAATAGAATGGTTTAATCAGCGCTGGTTGTCTTATACCGGTACCACCATGGAGCAAAACTTAAACGGCGGGTGGAAGGCGTACCATCACCCTGACCACCAAGAGGCGGTATTCAATAAATTTTCCGACTGTTTAGCCAAAGGTATCGACTGGGAAGACACCTTTCCGCTGCGGGGTGCAAACGGTAAATATCGCTGGTTCCTATCCCGAATGAATGCGATCTATGCACAAGATGGCCAGCTAATCCGCTTTTTTGGTACCAATACCGATATCACTGAACAGCGTAAAATGGCTGAAAAACTCACCAAATTAACAGACAAGCTATCAGTGGCTGACAAGCGCAAAGATGAATTTCTTGCCACATTAGCCCATGAACTTCGAAACCCCTTAGCGCCCCTAAGAAACTCGATGGAATTGATACGCAATGTCAAGACCGATCCCGCCATGATGCAGACCGCAGTGGCAACCATGGATCGCCAAGTTGCGCAAATGGTACGCCTAATTGACGATTTACTGGATATTAGCCGTATATCAAAAGATAAACTGTCTTTGAAACGCCAACGTATTGATCTTAAAGACATCGTTGAGCAAGCAGTAGAAGCCGTGAGCCCCTACGCCAAACGCTTGGGCCACTCGGTACAGGTTAATATGCCACATGAAGCCATTTCTTTATTTGCTGACCCTGCACGTTTAGCGCAAATACTTGGTAACCTGCTCAACAATGCGTGCAAATACACCCCTAAAAACGGGTTTATTTGGGTCACAGTCAACTTAGGTGGTGAGCAACAAGTCAGCATTAGCGTGAAAGACAGTGGCTTGGGTATTGCTGAGCATATGCGCTCACAAGTATTTGAATTGTTTACCCAAGTAAGCAATCAGCTTGAGCAAGCTGAGGGTGGTTTAGGTATCGGTCTGTCATTGGTCAAACGCTTAGTTGAAATGCACGGCGGGCACGTCGAATGTAAAAGCGAGGGCTTAGGCCATGGTGCAGAGTTTATTGTCACCCTACCGAGCACACCTGCTAAACCAAGTGGCACGCCAAAAACTGTCGGCGTGAATCGCGCGGCGCAAACAGAAGCGTTAAATGTGCTGATAGTGGATGATAACCAAGACAGTGCAGACAGCATGCAGATGTTGCTTAACGTACATCAGCACACCACACACGTGGTTTATGATGGTGAGCAAGCAGTTATCGCTGCAGCGCAACACAAACCGGATGTCATTCTACTCGACATAGGCCTGCCTATTCTTGATGGTTACCAAGTGTGCAGCGCAATTCGTAAAGAGACATGGGGCAAAAATATAACGATCATTGCCCTAACGGGTTGGGGGCAGGATGAAGATAGACGTAAATCGAAAGAAGCAGGTTTTGACCATCATATGGTTAAGCCGATTTCATTAAACGCAATGTTAAACCTTTTGGCTCAAGTAAGCCCTGCTAACGGATCGTAGCAGAGGCGTTAAAAGGGCTTGTTCACAAGCTCAAGCTGATAGTTGCTAAGCCGATATTCGTTGGGCTGCGATTCACTCGGCTGACAATAAAGGCCATTGAGTTAACGCGTTTGAATACGTTAACGGATAGCCTTGATGTTCAGCTAAGCATCACCAACAAACTCGGTGGCAAGGCCTGAAAATCAAAGGCCATGCCGATACTAAGAGCAGTGATGGTTAAGATAGAAAAGCCAAATACTTGCCTTGCCCAAACCACTAACTCGATGTTTTTGCGATAGCCACGCAATGCCATAAACAGCCACCACAAGCTAGTCACACAAGCCACCGCCATAAACGTCAGCCCGGTGTAACCGCTTAGCGGCAGAAGCGCGCTGACAATCGCAAATACAGCGATATACAATACAATATGCAATTTGGTTTTTGCGATCCCCTTTGCTACTGGCAATACCGGTATATTGGCTTTGGCGTAATCGTCAAAACGAAAGATGGCGATGGCGTAAGAATGCGGCATTTGCCACAAACTAAACATCAATAATAGGATAGCGGCGCCGGCATCAAATTGGCCACTTGCGGCGCAGTACCCCACAACAGGTGGCACCGCGCCTGACAAACTGCCCACTAACGTGCCATACACTGATTTGCGTTTCATATATAAGCTATACACACCCACATACACCACGTAGCCCAGCACAGCAAAGCCCACTGCAATGCTATTGGTATAGCGAATGAGCAAACCAAAACCGAACACCGCCAAGGCCACACCAAATTGCAGCGCGTGGACAATGGACACATCTCCTGTGACCGTAGCGCGATTGCGGGTGCGCTGCATTTTGGCGTCAATGTCCGTATCAATACAATTATTGAGCACACAACCCGAGGCCACCACGAGCGACAAACCTAACACCGTCATGAGCATCAACAAACCGTCAACCTCCCCTCGCGAGGCGAGCAAAAAACCACCGGCAACAGAGATTAAATTACCCATGATGATGCCGGGCTTAGTGATGTTGATATAACGTTTTACTTTCATGGTGGCCTCCTTATTACATCATCATCGCGTTAGCGCTGTAGATAATCCAAATGGACAACCCAACCACCATCACAATAATCAGTGCGGTAAACAGAAACGCAAATGTGTCCAAACGCCCTTTGACTGAAAAATTCAAGTGCAAAAAGTACTTCAAGTGCACCACAATTTGCACCAGCGCAAAGGACACCACACTGTAAAACAGGACTGATTTACCAAAGTGTCCACTCATCACCATCCAAAACGGAATAGCCGTGAGAATGACAGATAAAACAAACCCAATTAGATAGGACTTTACGCTGCCATGGGCAGTCGCTTCAGCAGAATGACTCATCACATTGCTCCTAATAAATATACGACTGTGAATACACAGACCCATACGATATCCAAGAAATGCCAAAATAAGCTTAAGCATCCAAGGCGCGTAACGGTTTGCGCACCTAAACCGCGCTTGAGTACCTCAAGCACCATGACCAGCATCCACACTAGCCCAGCGGTTACATGCAAACCGTGCATGCCGACTAGCGCAAAGAATGAACTTAAAAACGCACTGCGATCAGGGCCATTTCCTTCAACGATGAGATGATGAAACTCATACACTTCCATGGCAATAAACACACAACCAAGGGTCATAGTGACCAATAACCACAGTAACGTACCTGCACGTTGTTGCTTGTGAGCGCACAAGAGTGCAAAGCCATAGGTAATACTGCTCACCAATAACGCGGCGGTTTCAACCAACACAAAGTTAAGGTCGAATATGTCTTTACCTGATACGCCACCGTCGGTGTTCATGTACAACACGGCGTAGGTAGCAAAAACAGAAGCAAATAAAATGCAATCGGTCATTAAGTACAACCAAAACCCGAACAGCGTATTGCCGCCGGTGTCATGGTGTTCGTCATGTCCGCCCCCATGATCATCTGCATGCAAGCCGTGATCAGAGGCGAATTTTAGGGTGTCTGGTACGGCGCTCATAACGCTTCCTCCTTCACTGTGGCCACACTGGCTAAGTGTGCTCGTTCAATTTCAGCCACTTCTTGCGGCTCAACATAATGGTCCACGTCTTTGGCATAACAGCGTGCAATTAACGCGACTACCATACCCAGTGAGCCAACGATGGCTAACCACCAAATATGCCAGATCAAGGCGAAACCAACGATGCCAGCCGCCCCCGCGATTTGCATACCCGCAGCGGTATTACGTGGCATGTGAATTGGCATATATTCATCGGGTGCCTGATACTCAATACCTTTTTCTTTCATGTCTGTGAACGCGTCTATGTCATGTACCTTAGGTAGAACGGCAAAGTTATAGAACTGAGGTGGTGACGCTGTTGACCATTCGAGTGTGTGACCATTCCATGGATCGCCATCTACATCTGGGTTTTGTTCACGATCGCGAATACTCACGTAAAGCTGCACAAATTGCAGAATGATACCTACAAAGATAATCACTGCGCCTAACGCCGCGATATACAACCAAATGTTCCAATCTGGGTTGTTGGTATGATTTAAACGACGGGTCATACCCAGGAAGCCAAGCACGTAAAGCGGCATAAACGCCACGTAGAAACCAATTTGCCAGCACCAGAAAGAGTATTTACCTAAACGCTCGTTCAGATGAAAACCTGTGGCTTTTGGGAACCAAAACGCAAAGCCCGCCATGTAACCAAACACCGCACCACCTATGATGGTGTTATGAAAATGAGCCACTAAAAATAAGCTGTTATGTAATACGTAATCAGCACCAGGCACAGCAAGTAACACCCCTGTCATACCACCGATACTGAAAGTAACCATAAAGCCTAAGGTCCATAAAACCGGCACTGTTATGCGTAAGCGACCACGGTACATAGTGAACAACCAGTTGAATAACTTCACCCCCGTGGGTATGGCAATGATCATGGTCATTACCCCAAAGAAGGCATTTACGTCAGCACTTGAACCCATGGTAAAGAAGTGATGCAGCCACACCACGAAGCCTAAAATCGAAATCGCGCCACTTGCCCACACCATTGAGGTGTAGCCAAACAAGCGCTTACCGGTAAAGGTTGAAATAACCTCAGAGAAAATACCAAATGCAGGCAGCACCAATATATACACTTCAGGGTGACCCCACGCCCAAAACAGGTTGATGTACATCATAGCGTTACCGCCACCATCATTGGTGAAGAAGTGAAAATCTAAATAACGGTCAAGTGTCAGTAAACCGAGCACCGCGGTTAGAATCGGGAACGAGGCCACAATTAATATATTCGCCCAAGTACAGGCCCAAGTAAAAATGGGCATTTGCATCAACTTCATGCCAGGGGCGCGCATTTTAAACACGGTGGCTAAAAAGTTGACGCCGGTAAGCAATGTTCCGATCCCGGATATCTGCAAGGCCCAGATATAATAATCGACCCCCACCCCAGGGCTAAAGGACATCTCCGATAATGGCGGATAGGCCAACCAACCGGTTTTGGCGAACTCACCTAAACCCAAAGAGATATTGATCAACACGGCACCTGCAGCGGCTAACCAGAAACTCAAGTTGTTCATGAAAGGGAATGCCACGTCTCGCGCGCCAATTTGCAGCGGCAGTACAATGTTCATTAAACCAATCATAAAAGGCATGGCCATGAAGATGATCATGATAATGCCGTGGGCGGTAAATATTTGGTCATAGTGCTCTGGGGGCAAATATCCCTCAGCGCCGTTAGTCGCCATAGCGAGTTGAGTGCGCATCATTATCGCGTCAGAGAAGCCACGGATCAGCATGACCAATGCAAGAATAATGTACATGATACCTAAGCGTTTATGGTCAACCGAGGTGAGCCAATTGTGCCAAAGCACGCCCCACTTTTGATATTTAGTAATAAGACCAACAATGGCCAAGCCAATGACACCAATGACTGCCAGCGTTACCATGATAATAGGTTCGTGGTACGGAATGGCCTCCAGGGATAAATTTCCTAATAGCGACATAGTTACTCCTCCGCCTGCATGTGCATTTGAGCAGAATGCTCTTGATGGTCTTCATGCATATCATGGGAGTGCATGTTGCCCATAAACTGCATCACAATATGTTGGAACAGTTGACTGTCCACCGAGCCGTAATAATTAACGGGATTATTTTCACTTGGCTTTGCTAACTGGGCATAACTCTCATCACTCAGTTTTGCAGGGCTGTGTTTAACCGCGCTGACCCATTGCTCAAAGTCCTGCTCGCTGTTTTTAGCGATGGCTTTAAATTTCATTCCGGTGAACCCGGCACCACTGTAGTTGGCTGAAATGCCGTCAAACTCACCCGCTTCGTTGGCGATCAGGTTAAGACGTGTCGTCATACCTGCCATAGAATAAATCTGGCTACCAAGCTGAGGAATAAAGAACGAGTTCATGGTGGTATCAGATGTGATCTTAAATTCAACGGGCACATCTTTGGGGAACACCACTTCGTTAACCGTTGCGATACCTTGCTCTGGATAGATGAATAGCCATTTCCAGTTCAAAGACACCACTTGAATAGTGATGGGTTTATGCTCGTGATCTAACGGCTTGTAAGGGTCGAGCTCTTGAGTGGAGTACCAGGTCAAGGTGCCCAATATCGCAATAATCACAATGGGGATTAACCACACAACCACTTCAATTTTGGTTGAGTGTGCCCACTTTGGATCATAAATTTCATGCTCGCGACCTTCACGATAACGCCAAGCGAAATACAAGGTCATACCAATAACAGGAATAACCACCAGCAGCATCAGTACCGTTGCTACAACGATCAAATACTTTTCATCGATGCCCACCTGACCTTTAGGATCAAGCACACCACCTTCACAGCCCGACAACAATAATATGCTTGCCGTCAACGCTGAATAACCTAACTTACGGATCAACAAAGGATTTCCCCTACCCATAGTTTTCAAAGCACTGCCCAAGTGATTCAGGCAGCATTAAACACCGGACAAACCGGATTTATTGGGTGAGCGGGCTCAAGGTAGATAAGTGCTCAGACTGCTTAGCGCTAGCTGAACCTATGTATGTGACTTGGTGCTATCGCTAGCACACTAACAACAGTGACTTATTTAATGACTTGAACCGCTACAAAAATAGGGGGGAGCACGAGAGCCATGTGCGCTGGGCACAGGGCTGATAACAGCGGGAACAGTAAACAACGGCTTAGGTTTAGCCGCCAAATGACGAAGTACATAATCAGGTACAAGATTCAAAAGCCATAAAGCGTGTTTCGCGAAATAACCGCTTAGCGCCAGTAACCAAAGAAAAAATGCACTGCTAAGCACATCGAAAGAAGAAAAGTCGAGGGCGAAGCCGACTAACTCAGCCCCCTCGTAGATGCCGCCAAGCAATACACTGAAACCGCTTAAAAAAGCCATTACCCCAGACACCAAGCACACTTTCGCAAAAAACGACGAGCTCGATAGGTTCACCAACGCCTTGCTGCGCTGAATGAAGTTATCTCTATGGTAAGTAATTCGGTTCAATGTAAAATCCGGCGTTTATCACACGTTAAATACTGGGTATTGAGCAAGATCAATTTGTGCTCAATTTTGATGCGCGGATACTAGCAAAAGCCATTCAAGGCTACAAAGCGATGTCAGTCTTAAATTGTAAATATTCATTATTAAAATCATGGCATTACAAAATAAATACATTTTTAAAACATTATAAAAACAAATCAGTAGACGCGGAGATCGCAACCTCATGAATATTGCCCCGTTCCTTAAAATCGGCAACAAGCCACATATCTTGTATTGCTGTTTTCGGTCAAAAACGGCATGATTCTGGCGCTCTTTCAGTCGCAAGCCTGTGATGTATATGTGATTTAAGGTAAAAGTTAATTATGCCAACCCCAAGTGTTATCCCAGCCAAACAAATACGCAGTCAAGACACTCAGCGAAAACTTATGGCTGCTGTGCACCACTGCCTGCAAAGTAAATTTTTTGAGCACATCAGCATCAAAGAATTGTGCGATCACGCTGGCGTTTCGGTTGGTACCTTTTATCGGCGCTTTAAAAACAAAGAAGCCCTACTACCGCTGCTATACCAAGATTTTGGCCGCGAGCTTACCCAGTGGATTGAACAATTAGAGCAGATGCCGTTTGAGACGTTAGCTGAAGCAGTGAAACAGATAACCCGCAAGACCCGTGATTTTTTCATCGCTAATCGTAGCTTGTTTCGCACCATTCACCTTAATTCGCGCTTGCATACCCACATTGTGGCAGGTGAAGCTTTAATAGACAGACAAGTTATGTATAAGCGTATGAGTCAGATATTGCTCAGGTTCAGTGATGACATTAATGCTGCTGATAGATCATCGGTAACGAATATGGTGATCTTCACCATGATCACTGCTCTGCTCGATAAAGTACTGTACCCCGACATTACCCCATCGATTGCATGCGAGTTAGATTCTGTCGCCTTATGCGATGAACTAACAAAAATGTTGCTCTTGTATTTGGGTCACTCAAACGTGCAATAACCCGCGGCTCAGAGCAGTGGCAAAAAGCAAAATAGTGAATACCTCGAAACCATAATGATAACGTGAGAAAAACGAGCATGAAATTAGCGAAAACAATGGCCATATTAGGCCCAGGTATCGTTTGGGCCGCCACCAGTATTGGTGTATCACATATAGTGCAGTCAACCCGAGCAGGAGCAGATTTCGGTTTTGCCTTATTGGGCTTTATTTTACTGGCTCACGTGGTGAAGTACCCCTTTTTTCTATTTGGCCCTAAGTACGCTGGGTTAACAGGCAAGAGCTTACTCGATGGCTATCGCTCAGTGGGCAAATGGGCATTTTACCTGTTTCTCTGTTTAACGTTTATCACCATGTTTTTTGTTCAATCAGGGGTCACCATAGTCACAGCCGCATTAGCCATGAATCTATTTGGTGATGTGCTCACCCTTTCCCAATGGGCAGCCTTGATATTGGGTGTGGTATGCGCGGTGCTCTTGATAGGCCATTACAAGCTTCTCAACACGCTATTGAAATGGATGATGCTGGTATTGGTCATTTGCAGCATTATCGCTTGGTTTGCAGCAATCGGGCGTTTGGGATTCAGCCCGGCCGAAGGGGTGCCGACTATCGAAGTTGGCTCTATGGCAAGTATCGCCTTTATCGTGGCATTGATAGGCTGGATGCCCACCGCAGTTGAAGTATCGGTTTGGCATTCGTTATGGATATTATCTCGCGGGGCCAAACCTGGTGTTCAAAACGCGAAAAATGCGACCTTAGACTTCAACATCGGTTATGCGGCGAGTTTATTGTTAGCCATCATCTTTTTATGGTTGGGCGCTTTGCTCATGTTTGGCCAAGGCGAAGGTTTTGCCAACTCAGCAGCAGCATTTGCTGGGCAACTTGTCGGGATTTACAGCAATGCCTTGGGGGACTGGAGCTGGTTGCTCATGGCCATTGTTACCTTTGTGGCGCTATTTTCATCTACCTTTGCGGTTGCCGATGGTTTTCCACAAGTATGGAAGCGTGCCTATCAGCTCAACCACTCACATGATGACCCCTTACCCCTTGATAGCGCCAGTGATACGCCGCACGCTCGAAAAGGAAATGTGGTTTATATCGCCGCACTTTGCGTACTCGCCTTAGGCAGTTGGTGGATAATTTCTGACTTTAGCGCTGATATTAAAGCCCTCTTGGATTTTGTGACGACAGTGTCTTTTGTCAGTGCGCCTATCTATGCTTGGCTAAATTATAAGGTCATGATGGGGGCAGATGTTGACGCCCAATATAAGCCCCAAGGTATATTTCGTATCTACACTTTATGCTGCTTAAGCGTGCTAACACTCTTCAGTATGTATTATCTTTTTTGGAAGTTTGTAGCTTAAATATAAGAGTTTTAGTCATAGGCTTTACTGACGTTACTTAGCCCAACTAGGTATTGTAAAAACGTCCTAAAATGACTGCGTTGCACGGGCAGCTATAGGCTGACGTGATGCACATATTCACCCTGAGGAAATAGAATGAAAGTAACCGGCCGTTGCCATTGTGGCGAACTTGTATTTGACGCCGTTATCGATCCTGAAAAAACCATGATTTGTCATTGCACAGACTGTCAGCTGTTATCAGCTGACCGCATTTCGCACTGTGGTTGTCAGCGAAGTAGGCGGGCTAACGTTTTCTAGCGGTAAGCCGAAAGAGTACGTGAAGGTAGCGCAAAGCGGTAACCCGCGAGCCCAAGGGTTTTGTGAGCACTGTGGTACAGGAATTTATGCATCAGCTGTGGGCGATGAGCCCAAGGTATACAATTTGCGTATAGGGGCTATCGATCAACGAAATGACTTAATACCAAAGCGTCAAATTTGGTCAAGCTCTGCGCAAAAATGGCTGGCGGATATTGCTACGCTTCCTAGTTTTGAAAAAGGCCCTGTTTAACACTTTTCAGTGCTGGCTTAGCCATTCATAAAATGGGCGTTTGACTCATCTAAGTGCACCTAAAGCTTCGCCCTCGACTAGCCCCTGCTACAGTGGTGATCCGCTCGAGGGAGATTGCCTTATATCGCAGTTCGTCCCTGAACTGAATGTGATAGAAATATCGTGTATTAAATGAGCCTAAACGCTTATAGACTCGCGCTGACATCCCCTACTCACTCCTGCGATTTCCCTAAATCAATGCCTGACACACAATACCTAGAAGCCTCGTATTTTAACTTGTAATTCTTACAGCCTGAACGTAATAGTTACTGTTTATCAATGGCTCTGCATTGCTACACCTTTGTTTCTAAGCGCGTGAAGCACAGCAACCGCCGTTACTTAGGGCATAAAAATGAGCTGGCGTGCTCTTTGCGTAATCCTACTGCAACAGCTAATTTTAGAATAGCCAAGATGATTATTGTATTAGGCTAAATGTGCGCGCCATCTGTGCACAGCTACAGTCGACACCTTCCATCTTGCCTATTACATCTACGAGTAGGGAGAACATCATGTTAGCAGGCTTACGAGACATTCAACGATTCACTATTGCAGCCACAGACGGTGACATTGGCATCATCAAAGATTTCTTGTTTGACGACCGTGCATGGACAATCCGTTATATGTACGTCGATACCCATAAATGGTTACCCCTAGGGGAAAAGGTGCTGATCTCGCCTATTTCGTTACGAGAAATAGACACAGATGACGAAAAAATTCACGTTGCTTTGAGTAAACAGCAAGTGAAAGACAGCCCATCGATTGATGAAGAAAAAACCGTCTCCAGAGAGTACGAAGAAATACTGTTTTCTTATCTGGGTTACGGATATTACTGGACGGGCCCTGGTGCGTGGGGCGAATATGCTCACCCAACGGCCTTGGTAAACCAACAAGCGCTGGAGCAAGCAAACAGCAATTTAGAGGAGCACGATAAGAGCAAAGCTAATCACTTACGCTCAATCGATGAATTGCAAGGGTATGACGTCATCTCAGGCGGTGAAACAGTAGGCCACATTCATGACCTGATTTTAGACACGGACAATTGGGAAGTGCCTATGTTGATTATAGATACCCACAATTGGCTACCCGGTGGAGAGAAGCTATTACTGGCGCCAAAGCACATTGATGATATCAATTGGCTTGAGCAACGCGTGCACTGCACCCTATCAGCTGCGGATATTGAGCGTTGCCCCAAGTGCGATCATGACTTGCTAAATGACCCCGATTACAAACTCAAAGTGAAACGCGCCCTGCAGGGCTTGCCCAGCGCATAATTAACTGACTAACAGCCCCAACGCACAAGCTTGTGCATTGGGGCTGACTCTCGAAGATATAAAACTCTCGAAGATATAAATTTACCGCCAAACATCCCACAGCCGGAGATTATCATGCAACAAGCTTCCCCTTATCTAAAAACATTGACCCTTGAGGGTGAACAATTCTCTTATTATGCCCTTGATGCCCTCGCAGATACCCACAATATCGAGCGACTGCCTTTCGCCGCTAAAATATTGTTAGAAAACCTCTTACGCCACAGTGCTGAAAACTTTGTTCAAGAAGAAGATATCAACAAACTCGCCACCTGGGATATCAATGACCAGTCAACGACTGAGATTGCTTTCGTTCCTTCTCGAGTGGTGCTACAAGATTTTACCGGCGTACCGGCGGTAGTTGACTTAGCCGCCATGCGCGATGCCATGGTTGATTTAGGAGGCGACCCGCAAAAAATTAATCCGTTAAAACCCGTGGAATTGGTTATTGACCACTCCGTCATGGTGGATTATTTCGCCCAAGACGATGCCTTCGACAAGAATACCGCGATGGAAGTACAGCGTAATAAAGAACGCTATCAGTTCTTACGCTGGGGTCAGCAGGCGTTTGACAATTTTAAAGTGGTTCCGCCAGGTAAAGGCATTGTGCATCAGGTGAACTTAGAATATTTGGCACGTGTCACCTTTATTGAAGAGCAACACGAGCAGCCATTGCTCTATCCAGATACCCTAGTAGGCACAGATTCCCATACGACCATGATCAACGGCTTAGGCATTTTGGGCTGGGGTGTAGGCGGCATTGAAGCTGAAGCCGCCATGTTAGGTCAGCCAGTCACCATGCTAATACCTGAGGTAGTCGGCATGGAAATTACCGGCAGTTTGCCGCCCGGTACCACGGCGACAGATTTAGTATTAACCATTACTCAAAAGCTACGCGAATTTGGCGTCGTCGGTAAATTTGTCGAATTTTACGGCGAAGGGGTAAAACACCTCACTATAGCCGACAGAGCTACCATAGCGAACATGGCACCAGAGTATGGTGCAACGTGTGGTATCTTCCCGTTAGACGAACAAACCGAAACCTACCTGCGTTTGACTGGCCGCGAAGAGCGCAATATCAATGTGATCAAAGCGTATGCCCAAGCACAGGGTATGTGGGGCAGCGAAGCTCAGCAAAGCGCAATCTATCATGCGAATCTACACATTGACCTTAGTGATGTAGTAACCTCGATTGCGGGACCTAAACGCCCCCAGGACAGGATCCCGTTAAGTGAAGCTGCAGACAAGTTCAGTACGTGGTTATCTGAGCAGGAAAAATTGATTATCACCACCGAAGATCCCGAAAAAGGGCGTTTCGAATCAGAAGGTGGCCATCAAGCAGAGAAAAGTGAGGACTCATCAGAAGTTGAATACAATGGTCAGCGTTTCAGCCTCAACGATGGCGCAGTCGTGATCGCGGCCATCACCAGTTGTACCAATACCTCTAACCCTTCGGTGCTGATTGCTGCCGGTTTACTGGCCAAAAAAGCCAGTGAAATGGGTTTGTCAGTGAAACCATGGGTGAAAACAAGCTTCGCGCCTGGTTCTCAAGTCGTTACCGAATACCTTAATAAGGCTAACCTCACCCATGAGCTCGAAAATTTAGGCTTTCATCTGGTTGGTTACGGCTGCACTACCTGCATTGGCAACTCAGGGCCACTGCCCGAGCCTATCAGCGCTGCTATTCGTAAAGAAAAGCTAAATGTGACTTCAGTGCTATCAGGTAATCGTAATTTTGAAGGTCGTATACACTCCGACGTAAAAGCTAATTACCTTGCCTCTCCCCCGTTAGTTATCGCCTACGCGCTAGCTGGTAATATGCAAATTGATTTGCTTAAAGAGCCCCTTGGCACCAGTAAAGACGGTAAGCCAGTTTACTTGCGTGATATTTGGCCAAGCAATGAAGAGATTCAAGCGCTTGTGACTGATGTGGTCAATAGCAACATGTTCTCTGAACGTTATAGCCATATTTTTGAGGGTGACGAAACTTGGAACAATTTAGACGTGGTCGATAGCGAGCAATATAACTGGCCTGAATCGACTTACGTTAAAAAGCCCACCTTTTTCGATGGCATTAAGCAACAACCCGAAGCGATCAGTGCCATTAAAGATGCCCGTTGCTTGTTGAAACTAGGCGATACGGTCACCACGGATCATATTTCTCCAGCTGGTAGCGTTGCCCCTGATGGCCCTGCTGCGCAATACCTGCAAGCGCACGGTGTTGAGGAGCACGACTTCAACTCTTTTGGCTCACGCCGAGGAAATCACGAAGTTATGATGCGTGGAACATTCGCCAATGTCAGATTGAAAAATCAACTCGCCCCCGGTACAGAAGGCGGCTGGACGCGCTTTCAACCATCAGCTGAACAGATGTCTGTGTTTGATGCAGCAATGAAGTATCAAGAACAAGGCACGCCAACGGTGGTAATTGCGGGCAAAGAGTACGGCACAGGGAGTTCTCGCGACTGGGCCGCAAAAGGTCCACTGTTGCTCGGTGTCAAAGCGGTAATTGCCGAGAGCTACGAACGAATTCATCGCTCTAATCTGATAGGTATGGGTATTCTACCCCTACAATTTAAATCAGGCGACAGTGCCGCCAGTTTGAAGTTAGACGGCACGGAGCAGTACTCGATTGACGCCATAGATGGAGATCAAAAAGAAGTAGTGGTATCGGTAAAAGGCGAACAAGGAGAATTCACTTTCGACGCGCAGATCCGCATTGATACCCCCAATGAGTTCAGTTACTTCAATGACGGTGGCATTCTTCAATATGTACTGCGAAGCCTAAATAAAAGCGCTTAGAAAAGCGCGTAACGAGCACAGCGCTTACCTATTTAGTTGAGGCTTGCACCACTTAATCGAAGCCGACCATCTATACTGGTCGGCTTTTTTGTAAGCTCTTAATGAACAGGTGTTGCTCGGGGAGTCTCACTGTGGCAAACGCTGTATTTCACCTTTCTGTGCTTTAGGAGTTGTTATAAATAGGTAAATTTTATCTCTTAGTTGGGTAGCAATTACGCACTTTACATTAGCCATGCTAGACGGATTTTTAAGTTATTGATTCTTAAAGCCTTTTATTTTTAAGAAGTTGGCACAAGAATCGCTTAGTAATATGTAAGCAAAGTGTGAAATCACTTAACCATAAGGAAGACAATGATGAAAACCCAGATAGCAAATTCGTTAAAAGCATTTTTAAACTCTGTTGTATTAGTTGGTATTCTAGTCGTTGGACTAACCTCGTGTGCCACGATTGACGGTGCAGGAGAAGACATAGAGAGTGCTGGTGAAGCAGTCCAAGACGCGGCTAACGACTAAGCATTTGGTTAGGGTTCAGCCCGACCACCGAGTCTTTGCTGCTCAGCGAGCTTTTTTTCGCTCTATTTAAGCAAAGTATAAAGTCCATGTTAAGCGCTTATTTGTCTGCTAATGCAGACACCAGATTGCTGTTTTTGAGTAGGAGATAGAAGAATGATTTACTCTAAAGATTCAACAAACCGTTTTGTAGAGCACTTACGCCGCATACAACAATCAATTCAGCCTTCAAGCCCAAATAAGGCAGTCGCGCGCATGAGCAACAACAGTTGGTTAAGCAAGTTAAACCCTAACCGCTAGACCACCAAGTATCGCATTGCTCGAAAGTCTTACGCCTCAGCGGACTGCTCGAAAGTCGCACGACTCAGCGGACAATGCAGGCGTGAGTCATGTGCTTACGTTCAAGCGTTCAGTAACAGGTTTCTTAATTGGCGCACTGTTTAGTGAGCAAGCTTATCGACTGACGCTCTTATTGGCTGATGCTCCTATTGGCTGATGCTCTTATTGGCCGTCGCTCCTACTGGCTGATGCTCTCATTAATTGACACTATTTGGATACGCTACCCTCGTTAGCAGTCATTGCGACTTTGAACTTAACAAGCTGTTTATGGCGCATTCATAGCGTGTTAATAGCACCGAATTCACAGCCTTGAACTACATACTAGAGCCTTACGCTTTGGGCACTGTGTCAAATGTTCGCGCTATCAAGACGCCTGCTCAGTGAGAATACACATCAACGTTAAGATTCTTTAGCAGCCCGGCCATGCGCACTGAGATATGCTTCTAGTGCGACCACTTTTAAAGGTTTGCTATAGAAATAGCCTTGGATGATGTCACAACCCATCGATTTTAAGATCTGCACTTGATAATCATGTTCCACACACTCAGCGACCGTACTTAACCCTAGGCTTTTGCCTAAGGTGATAATAGTGCGCACTATGCCTTCATCCCGTAAGTGATGGTCTTCAGCGTTCCCCTCATGAACACAATCTGGCGCAACCAAATCATTGATAAATATGCCGTCTATCTTTAATGTATTGATGGGTAGGTCACGCAAATAACTCATACATGAGTAGCCTGTTCCAAAATCGTCAATGGCGATTTTCACCCCCAAACCGTGAATTGCACTCAGTACATCAACCGCTAACTCGGTAGATGCGATGAAAGTATTTTCAGTGATTTCTATTTCCAAATACTGCGCCGCTAACCCCGATTGATGCAATGCGCCTTTGATCAACTCGAGGCACTGGGGACTCATCAAAAACGATGCGGGTAAGTTCACGGCAACAGGTACAATATCAAAGCCCGCCCGCTGCCAATCTGCATTCTGCTGGCATGCCTGCTTTAACACCCACACACTGATGGATTCCATTAACCCTATGTCTTCTGCTATGGGTAAGAAAGTGGCTGGATTAATATATTCTTGGCCATTATTCCATCTTATTAAAGCTTCTAAACCAACCAGTTGTTCGTCGTTCACATTCACTTTAGGCTGATACACCAAAGCAAACTGCTGTTGAGCGGAGGCTTGGCGCAATTGGGTTTCTAGCTCTAATCGCCACACTGAGTCATTCAACATGTCTTGGTCAAAAAAGCGGAACCGCCCAGGGCCCAATTCTTTTGCCTTATACATGCTAGTGTCAGCATGTTTAAGTAAACTTGATGCATCGTCGCCATCATCAGGAAAACACGCAATGCCAATACTGGTAGAGATGTGTAATTGATGTCCAGATACAATAAGCGGCAGACTCAAAGATGCGATAATCTCTTTTGCCAAACTGTCCACTGAGCTGAGTTCCTTCGGGTTTTGAATTAGCACAACGAATTCATCTCCCCCCCAACGACCTACCACGTCACTGTCGCTTAGTTTATGTTGGATCTTCTTGGCCACTTCAATTAACAGTTTGTCACCCATGAAGTGCCCTAAGCTATCATTTATGACCTTAAAGCGGTCTAAATCGAGAAACATCAAGGCTAGATTGGTTTTACGCTCACGGGCTATTTCAATCGCCTGACTAATTTTTTCTGTCAGGGAATGTCTATTTGGTAGTTGTGTTAACGCATCAAAATTAGCACGCTCGTACAATTGCTCTGTGCGCAACTCTACCAGCCCTTCTAAGTGTTCATGATGTTCGCTCAACTTTGATTGGTGCTCTTCAATGGTATCTAGCATAGAGTTAATACCGTTGACCAAGCGCCCAATATCGTCTTGTCGACGATTGAAAATACGTTGATCGTAACGGCCTTCTTTGGCGACGTAATCAACTAAGTGAATAAGGCGTTTAACCGGTGACTGTAAGCGCTTTTGCATACGCCAATTCAGGAGGTAGGCTAACAGAGAGCCCAACGCAAATACCCACAGTACTATGCGCCCGTACCGTCGCTGCTGAGCCTGTAGCGAATGAGTATCAGCTGATAAAACAATGTAGCCAAGTACGTCCTCACCTAAGGTAATGTCTTGGGTCAGGTAAAGATTATCGTTTGTAAAAAAGTATCCAGGTTTGATGTCATCTAACATAACATCCCAACTTGCATCGTCCCAGGTATAAGTCGCAAAGCGCTTTTTTTCAGAGTCTAGTAATTGGGCAAATCGCATGGCTGGGATCTTAGCTAAAGACGCCAGGATCGTCTGGCCTGCTTGCTCATCATGAAAAAGTAACGCTGAGCGGCTTGCCGCTGACAGCAAAGAGGCGTTGCTGCCCATAGTTTTAACGAGGTTGTCGCGGTAATCATCAACAAACGCGGAATAGATAAGAAAGGCAGCAATGGCCAATATCAGCAAATTTGTGCCGATGATCGCCATTAATTGCTTTTGGAAAAATGATGCGCGCCTGAGCTTAGAAAAAAGCATTATCGAGCAATCCTAGCTAATTTAAGCAATTCAGAGCTTACTATCACGTCTACTCTGGCTAATTGTGCTAAATCAAACTCAAAGCGCACTCTTTGCTCTTGGGTATAAAACCTTATCGCGCTGTTCGCTTGTTTCACGTCCGTGGACTCTAGCACAATCACCGCCCGCCTCATTTGGTCTAGGGGTTGCTCAAGAGAAGAATGAAAGTATGCCATATGACATAGCGGCTCTTCCTGCACATGACCGATGGCGATATGCATCTTGTTGTTTCCCTGATTATGACGTACTACAAGGGCCTGCATAAATTCAAAGAATGGCCGATCACTTTGCAGACACAATTTGAAATCATTTTGCGCGCCACTGTCCGTGGGCCAGCTCATATATTTAGTGAAATTCAGTAAATAGGCGGCCTTTAGTTTGCGCTCCTTACTCAACTCTTCTTGTGCTAAAGCCGAGTGTAAAACCACGATATATGATAATAAGATGGCGCACAGAAAAAGCCATTTACTGATTTTCCCCTCCCCTCTGTTTGCTTTATTCACTTTGATCAAGTCAGACACAGTATCACTACATCAAACGGGATAAGGTTAAGCCAGATTGGAAATTTTCTTTTGGTTGCGGGCCATTCAAATTCTGATAGAGAGGCTTTGAAAATGCCAAACTCAGCGCATAAGATTCGCTGAATTTCCATCTGACACCGATCTCAGCACTGATTTTTTTGCCACCATACAATCTTGGATTGGTAATACTCGCAGGATAGGGAAATGCACCACTGAGGGTAATTTCATCGTCTTGCCCATGAATGGCACTGCGGTACTGGTAAGACAATCCAACAAAGGGTTTCAGGTCGTCTGATGTGTTAAAGCGATAAGTACTTGCAAGACTGTAACTATTACCTAGACGATAATCCCTATCATTTTTACCGGTGCGTATCATCGCTGACATACTCAAACTAAAATCGTGCTCGCCCATGCTTTGGTAACTAAATTCTAGAGGGAAATCATACGTCCCCGAACCAAGCTGCATTGTATAAGGTAGCTGCTGGTCCCCTGCATCTCGTGGAGTATTACCTTTTTCGTCAATTGAGCCTGTAGGCAAGCTGACACCGGCGGTAAACCACCACACATCATCCGTTGTCGCGATAAGGCGACGACTCACCGACACCACAGCATCACCTATGCCATCACTATCGATTGTAAAATGATCATAGCCAGGCACAACGCTAATATGGTCAGTGCTCTGGGTGATATACGGTAAAGAAACGTGCACTCGCCAATCAGGGGTAATGCGATATCCCATCGAAAAAACATGCACTTGTTGGTCGATTACCGTAGGAAGAATAGGAAAGTTACTGTCCGTTCTTTGAGTGCCCGCACCTTGCCACAACACCTCAGAATCTGCGCGCTTAGCGTCACCATCAAGATAGCCTCGAAATTCAGCAAACTTAAAATTATATGCGAATGTCCAAGGGCTGCTCGCTTCACTGTTTTCGCTATCGTCCGCGATATTCATGTCAAACAGCTCATTTAGACTCAATTCGGCAAATTCAGAAGGGGTACTTTGTGCGTATGAGAGCTGGGTAAACCCGCTCGCTGCGATGAAAAAAGACAACGAAAAAGAAGAAAATTTAATCATGTTATTAGGCCATAAATTGAAAAAGATAAGTACGCCAATACGTTTTGTCACTTACTGTCTACAGTATCTATACTAATCTATACTACTGTATTGGCTGCAATTATTCAGATAAGCGCATATAGCGTCCTGCATTAAGCCCTACGATTAACGGTAATATTTTTACCGTTAATCGTCCAGTTAATTAAAGCACCTCAAGTGCTTCACTTAAACGAGATACCCCGATCACTTCGATCCCATTAATGTTTTGTTTTGGCATATTGGCTTTTGGCACGATAGCTCGCTTGAATCCATGCTTTGCTGCTTCGCTGATCCGTTCTGAGCCATTAGGCACGGGGCGTATTTCACCAGCAAGTCCCACTTCGCCAAATGCAATTAACTGTGAATCAAGGGTCTTATTTCTAAAACTCGAAACAATGGATAGTAAAAGCGCTAAATCAGCACTGGTTTCTGCGACCTTTACGCCGCCGACCACATTGGCGAAAACGTCTTGGTCGTTCATCTGCACATCACCGTGTCGATTCAATACTGCTAAAAGCATCGCCATTCGGTTTTGCTCAAGACCAACAGCGACACGACGCGGGTTTGCGGTCTGTGAATAATCCACCAATGCTTGTATTTCCACCAGCAATGGGCGAGTGCCTTCCCATACCACCATAACAATACTGCCAGGAGACTGCTCTTCTCCTCGACTTAAAAAGATGGCAGAAGGATTACTCACTTCCTTTAATCCTCTTTCGGTCATGCCAAACACACCCAATTCGTTCACAGCACCAAAGCGGTTTTTCTGACTACGCAACGTGCGATACCGGCTGTCACTTTCCCCTTCTAACATCATGGAGCAATCAATACAGTGCTCTAACACTTTGGGCCCAGCCAGACTGCCATCTTTCGTAACATGCCCCACTAACAGCATGGCAATATGGTGCTGCTTTGCAAAGCGAGTTAAATATGCGGCGCTTTCTCTTACTTGCGAAACACTACCGGGTGCAGATGCCACATCGGCCACATGCATCACCTGAATGGAGTCAATCACCATAATTTTGGGGTTGAGGGTTAATGCTAATTCACAGATAGTTTCAACACTGGTTTCGGCCAGCATATTCAGCTTATCGCTAGGTAGATTTAAGCGCTGAGCGCGCATAGCAACTTGTTGCAGCGATTCCTCCCCCGTGACATATAGCGCAGTGCGCTGCGCTGCTAGTTGGCACATGACTTGTAGCAACAAGGTACTTTTGCCTGCTCCAGGTGAACCGCCAATCAAAATTGCACTGCCCGGCACTATCCCCCCGCCTAATACTCTATCAAGCTCACTAAAGCTTGAAGTAAAGCGCGGTAATTCAGCCACATCAATGCTGTTAAGGGTTTCAATTTTGGCCCCAGTTTGACCGGCGTAGCCGCGCAAATTGCGCTCAGGCTGGCTGCGAGCAGGACTCACCACAAATTCTGTGATGGTATTCCAGGCATTGCAGTCATTACATTGTCCTTGCCAGCGCGGAAATTCTGCGCCACAGTCACTACAGACATAGGCGGTTTTACGTTTGGCCATATTGCTCCACAAACAGTGTTTACAGTGATAAAAACGACAAGGGTTACATTCAGTGTTGAATACGTTTTACTAATTTTGAAAACGAAGAACCTTGAAGAAAGCCGCTTATAATAAGATAAGCTTGCGTATATTGCATTATGAAAACCGCACAGCGTGCCGATAAGTCTTTATGGCGTTCGTCTTTAACAATAAAAAATAAAGTACGTATTCATTATGAATCAAGATCTCGAACAATATCATGACATTATCGAACAATTAAAACCCATGATACATGAGCCAGAGTTTAGTCAAATTCTGGCTCAGGTTGCCGGTTCGGTGCCCAAGCAAAAGCGCTTCCTGCTCAAGATGGAACTGAAGCGTTTAGCGCGTCCATGTACTCGACTAATCGATTTACGCGGGCATGTGGACGGAAAATGTAAGCTCTATGAATACGAGAGCCAAAGGCACTATTTAGATGACACGGCGATAGAGGTGTTTGAACGTCAGGTGCGCTCATTTGGCGAGTACACGGTTGGCGTGTATGAAGCGGTATTAAATACCGAAAACAATTACCGCGTGATGCATAAAAAAGAACAACAAGCTTCTTCACAACCAAAGCAACCAGACAATTCAACCCTTCCGGTTAGCCGTGGCTATTCAGCCCCTATCATGCCTTTTGGCGAATTCGCCCAACGGGGTGAAGAGCGCATGAATTATTCAATGAGTGTTGAACTGTTCACTGAAAATAACAAAAGCATGTTAGCCACAACGGTCGACGTATCCCTTAGTGGTTTAAAACTCAAAATAAGCAAAGAGCATAGATTTAAAGCGGGTGACCGTTTAGCCGTTCAGTTCAGAGGGTTAGAACATGAGTACATGTTGGACAACCGCCAAGGTGTGCAATATGTCATTGAGTCGATTGACCGCAATGCACAAGACCAGCGATTACACCTGAAACGCTTATTCGATACCTTAATGCCTAGTTTTGATCGCTTTCTTGAGCGCTTTATTCATGGCAACAAGCGCCGCTATAAAGTC
This sequence comes from Paraglaciecola sp. QJM3NY_14, assembly GCF_056173245.1. Lineage (NCBI taxonomy): Bacteria > Pseudomonadati > Pseudomonadota > Gammaproteobacteria > Alteromonadales > Alteromonadaceae > Paraglaciecola > Paraglaciecola sp. QJM3NY_14. The sequence continues at coordinate 1,449,606 of NZ_CM149664.1, read as the reverse complement.
AATATGGACAACACATTTGACGCCATACATAAGAAAACGTATGAGCAATATTACATTCCCAATTTCACCTCCATCCCCGTATATATTGACTCTACTGACGGAGTATTCAAACCACGTTATGCATTAGCAAATGATTGCAATCGGCAAGATATTTTCTATTGGAATAACGAAATTAATGATCTCAAATTGGGCTACCTTTTTAAAAATGAGAGAATTAAACAATGCCTCACGTATCCAAAAGGAAGACAAGAAACCTACCTATACGCGTTCCATCATATTAAAAATGAAAAGGTGTATTTTTACTCCGCATCGCACGAGGAGCTATTAGCAAACCCAAGCTTACATGAGTTGTTTTTAAGTTACGGGTCACGCAAAGTGAGCTGGCGAGTATATAAGTTTCAAGTACAAGAGGTTGAACCTAAGCAAAGTCACCGACCTCTCTCCATTGCCGATAGCATCAGCGAATCAGTCAAGCGTCAGAATCAACCACCAACCCCACGCTTAATGTCTCGTTTACGCCACTTAAGTCATATTGCATTACTAACTAATGTGACAGATGAATCAAACACACTCTGCTTTCAAAAACTGCCACTTAATCGCGCCAAGCTGCCCAGTTTAAAAGTGTTTGGTCATCCAAGGAATCGTAGCCCAGAAAATATCCCAGTATTTCGATTTAAATATGCAAATCAGCGCCGAGAGTCTCGTTTTATGCTGCGTAGCGCTGTGCAGCTCAAAGTGGAAGATATAATTATTGAAGGCCACACAGAAGATATATCCACACACGGCATTAAACTTGAGTTAAAAACGTTTTTTCATAAAGCCACCGATTGCCAAGTGCAACTGAGTTTTCCGCAATTGCAAAAAGTCACACGTAAATACGATCTGAGTAACCTTTCCTATCAAGTTCGTCATATTTCTAACGAACGAAATGTGCTGCACTTAAACGTATTAAATGACGAGAATAGCGGCGCCACCAAAGCTTTTTTTGAAGAGTTGATTAAAAATAATAAAAATAAACTTAAAGCATATCGAGATGAAGAAGATATTCCGGGTATCGGTGAAGCCTTGCGTAATATCTATGCAAATAATGTCCCTAACGTAGCGTTTTTTATCCGTAAAGAAGGAACCAAATTTGTACCTGATGCCACAGCGACCTGGGCGAACCAGAATCGATTGACCAATTTACTGAGTTTCCAAGCGCCCCCTGGGGAGTTCAACTTACTGCCTCTGTTTGAAGGCTTCAATGGCCCGATTGATTTTGTGCAGCAAACACTGACTCACATTAAGCCCCATCAGCGTCCCGTAATGAGTGAGCTATTTGTGGCATTTGATCCCAGCAAAAACAGTGTTTCAGAGGCGATAAAGAGCTGTTACATAGACCAATTCGCCAACGACGATCAGCGTCGTCAATTTATTGCGCAAGCCCTTGAGCAAGGACAGTTTATTGCGCTAAAAATATTTTTAGCGCGCACTGGACGTCCAGATATTGACCGCCTGCAATCAGAGATTAACTACGTAGGTGTTTATGCCGTTCACAGAGCGAAACAACTAGAAGAAAAACTGTGGAACATAAATGGTGTTGGGGATATTTTAGATATAACGGATTTAGTGATGAGCCGATACCAATTCGACACGCAAGCCATTGTGAATAACTATGAAAGGCAACTGCATCACCCGCAAAAAAGCATAGAAATAGAACAGTTATTAAACGCTGAATAGTCTTAGGCTAAGCGCCAGTATTGGCGCTTAGCCCTAGTCGTTTACTTTTTACACGGTGTGGCCGCCGCCAATACCCACAATATAGAATCTAAACCGCCGTTTCGAATAGAAATATCCGCTTGGGCACGTACAACCGGCTTTGCGTGAAATGCCACGCCAAGCGCTGCAGCATTCATCATGACCAAATCATTTGCCCCGTCGCCCATGGCCATGGTTTGACAATCTGTGATATCGAATTCATTCGCCAGCTCTAGCAATGTAGCAGCCTTGACCTGAGCATCGACCACTGACCCTGAGACCCGCCCCGTCAATCTACCATCAACTATTTCAAGCTCATTCGCTACAGCAGCATCAAGCTCCAATCTGTCAGCCAAATAGTCCGCAAAATAACTAAAACCACCGGAGGCAATCGCTAATTTCCACTGGTGCTGCTTTAAGAATCTGACTAAGTTAAAAATCCCCGGCATTAGCGGCAGGGCACGGCGCACTTGCTGCAATATGTCTTCATTGGCGTCCTTGAGGCACCCGACTCGGCTACGTAAGCTTTCCTCAAAATCGAGCTTTCCTTGCATGGCCTGCTCAGTGACACTGGAGACTTCCTCTCCTACCCCGGCAAGCTTGGCAATTTCATCGATGCATTCAATACTGATGACTGTGCTGTCCATGTCCATTAGCAATAAACCTGGTTCATCCAAACGCGGCGCACTTGAAAATAAACATATTTCTACTGCATGCTCATTCGCAATACGCTCTAATAATGGCCTTAGGTCTTCTTTGCTCAGCCGCTCTACGCGCAGCACGATACCGACGCCAGAAAGAGGCACATCTCGCAAAACTTGGTAACACAGCACATTTAACTTATCCGCAAAGGCCATGGACACAGCGAAGACTTTCGCGAGGCTTAACCCCTCAGCGAAGATAACCAAGCTACTGTGCTCTTTGGTTAAATCGAAGCCCTTTAAGCTGAGCTTGCTGGGGGTGAAATGCTCGTGAGCAATTGTGCTAACAATGCGATCATTGATGAAATGGAACTGATCGAACGTTTGATCTGCAATCAAACGTTCAAGGAAGAGGCTAGACGCCAATTGTTTAGAGTGCGGGCTAAATTCAAACACGTATTTGACCTAAATAGTAATTAGAGCTGAATGGTACCAAAGCGCAGAGTAAATGCCACCTGCATTGCTCTAGGCTTCAACACCTGCGGCGCTTTAACCGCAGGAATCTTCAAAGTAAAGCTCTCGTGCTGGCGTTAGGATAAAATTTACGTTTGAGATAGCCCTCAGGGCGCTTACCATAGATAAAATCTTTATAACTTTTGCAACAAAGTGACCCCACGTTATGAATCGAGTTGAATCCCTGCCGGTACAGGATCACATCAACCTAAGGCCATTGGCCGTAATTCGCACCCCATACCAACAGAAGTTCGCTATTCCTAGGCAACCGAACCTGGTTGATGCCGCCAGTGGCGAAATTGTATTTCACACGGAATTTAGCGATCCGAACATATTACGGGGTATTGAGCAATTCAGTCACTTGTGGCTGTTGTTTCAATTTCACCAAACAGTGGAAAAAGGTTGGTCCCCCATGGTGCGCCCTCCTCGTCTCGGCGGAAACAAGAAACAAGGCGTGCTGGCCACACGCAGCACTTTTAGGCCAAATGCTATCGGAATGTCTGTTGTTCAATACGATAAAGTCGTGCATAAAGGCGGGCGCTTAAGCCTGCATGTTAAAGGGGTTGATTTACTTGATGGCACGCCAATCATCGACATTAAACCTTACGTACCTTGGGCTGACAGCATCCCTGAGGCAAAAGGTGGTTTTGCCACCGAGCGCCCTACCCTGATGCCGGTATATTTTGAAAGCCAATCTGCCAAGCAGTTGGCCCACTGGCAAGCCAATTATCCTATGCTTAGCGCACTGATCGAACAAGTACTAGCGCAGGACCCACGCCCCGCTTATAAAGCCGAGCAAGACAGCAACGAAGAGTATGGAATGAGCCTTTATGATCTGAACATACGTTGGCGAGTCAGCGCTAAGGCCAACTATGTGATGAGCATTACGCACAATCACGAGCCGCAAGCGCATAAAGATTAACAAGATTTACTGTTTAGGGACTTTAGCCCAGCCTGTGTGGCTGGTAGAATAGCCGCCGATTTCTAACCTATACCTAATTGAGAAGCTCACGCCAATGCGCACAAGCCAATATTTATTATCGACCCAAAAAGAAACACCTGCTGATGCAGAAGTCATCAGCCACCAGCTTATGCTACGTGCAGGCTTGGTTCGCAAGCTAGCATCAGGACTTTATACATGGTTACCCACCGGCTTGCGCGTGTTAAACAAAGTCGCTCAAATCGTACGCGAAGAAATGGATCGTGCCGGTTCGTTAGAAATATTGATGCCTGTCGTGCAACCTGCCGATTTGTGGCAAGAGTCTGGTCGCTGGGACGAATATGGCCCTGAGCTTTTACGCATAAAAGACCGTCATTACCGAGACTTCGTATTAGGTCCAACTCATGAAGAAGTGGTCACCGCCTTAGTCAAAAATGAAGTAAGCAGCTATAAGCAATTGCCATTGAACGTTTACCAAGTTCAAACGAAGTTTCGCGATGAAGTTCGCCCGCGTTTTGGAGTCATGCGTGGTCGTGAATTCACCATGAAAGATGCTTACTCGTTTCATTTAAGCGATGAGTGCTTGAACAAAACCTACGATGACATGTTCGCAGCATATTGCCGTGTGTTTGAACGTATTAACCTAGAATTTCGCCCAGTGATTGCCGATAACGGCTCCATTGGTGGTAATGCCTCCCACGAATTCCACGTGTTGGCTGACTCAGGTGAAGATGATATCGCCTTTAGTAACGCATCAGATTATGCCGCTAACATCGAAAAAGCAGAGGCGCTAGCCCCGCAATTTTCACGCCCGGCCCCCAGTGCTGAACTCACCAAAGTGGCCACGCCAAATGCGAAAACCATCGAACAGGTCAGCGCGTTACTTAACATACCTGCTGAACAATCAGTTAAAACCCTAATAGTACTGGGTGAAGCAGATGACAAGGGACAGCAAGGACTTATAGCACTTGTGCTGCGCGGGGATCATCAATTAAATGAGCTCAAAGCAGAGAAAATAGACGGCGTTTATGCTCCGCTTACTATGGCCAGTGAAGCGCAAATTGAAGACACTATCGGTTGCTCAATCGGCTCTATTGGGCCGGTTGGTTTAAACATACCTGTTATCGCTGATCGCAGCGCGGCGGTATTAGCAGACTTTGTGTGCGGCGCGAATGAAAATGACGTGCATTACACTGGCGCTAACTGGGAGCGCGATGCAAAAGAGTTCCAAGAAGCGGACATTCGTAATGTACAAGCCGGAGATCCATCGCCAGATGGTCAAGGTACTCTTGAGATCAAACGTGGTATTGAAGTTGGTCACATATTCCAGCTCGGCAGTAAGTACTCAGAAGCATTGAACTGCGGTGTGCTAGATGAAAACGGCAAGCATCAAGTGCTTAATATGGGTTGTTATGGCATTGGGGTTTCCCGTATCGTGGCCGCGGCGATTGAGCAAAATCACGATAAGTACGGCATTATTTGGCCTGATGCAATAGCACCTTTTAAAGTTGCGATCGTACCGATGAATATGCACAAATCCCATCGTATACAACAAGTTGCAGAAGACTTATACGCCCAACTTAAAGCCGCTGGTGTCGAAGTATTGTTCGACGATCGTAAAGAGCGCCCAGGCGTGATGTTTAACGACATGGAGTTGGTAGGTGTACCGCACACGATTGTTATCGGTGAGCGTAACCTTGATGAACAAAAAGTCGAATACAAAAACCGTCGTAGTGGTGAAAAGCAGCTCATTGATATCCCGCAGTTGGCGGAATTTGTTTCCACGCTGTAATCGCCAATATAGGGCGTGCTTCAGCGACGGGGTCAAACACACCCAACGTTGAACAAATCCAAAACAAATGCAGAACAAATGTAGAAAAATAAAAGCGCACTCACACTGCGCTTTTTTATTGCGTTTTTTCAATCCGCCGCGTAAAAACTCCCAACATACCCGTGTATAAGATTAAGGCTTATTGAAAGCACGGTTTAGTGCTAATCTTCAACAATATCAACCGTGAGAAACACGCTACTTGCTGCGCTACCATTCGTTTTGCCCGCCTGTAGCACTGAATAATTGAGTATATAGATGCGATTAACTTTTTACGGCGTTCGAGGCTCGATACCTACCCCAGGAGCTGAGTATATTAAGTATGGCGGTAATACAGCCTGCGTACACATCGAGCTAAACGACGGCAATGACATCATCATTGATGCGGGCACAGGTATTCGCACATTAGGCCAGAAACTCGCCGCGAAAGAAGGGGATATACACTTATTATTGACTCACAATCACTGGGATCACATCCAAGGCTTCCCCTTTTTTACGCCTATATACCAACCTAAGCGCAATATTTTTATCACCCCAGGACAAACGACTCTAGCTGAGCACGACAATATTTTACGCCAAATGAGTGGTAGCTACTTTCCCGTTCAGTTTAATACCTTACCTTCGGCTATTGCTCTTGAAGCAAAGCCTGACAATCTGCGCCAATGGCACATAGGTGAGGCAAAAATTCAGCGTCAAAAAATTAATCATCCAGGTGGAGGCAGCGCATATTGTATTACCGCCGATGGCAGTAAAGTGGTATACATTACCGACAATGAATTGTATCCCCCCTACAAGAAAAGCACTGACTTTCTCGATTGGGTAGAATTCGCCCGTGATGCAGACTTAGTCATTCATGATGCTCAGTACATGCTGGCTGATATGCCAGGTAAAGCGGGATGGGGTCATTCAGTGGCCGAAGAAGCGGTAAAATTGAGTATGGCATGTCGTGCTAAACGTTTAGCTCTGTACAGTCACGATCATACACGCACTGACGATAATATTGCTGCCGTAGAAGCCCACTGCCAAGAGCTAGTGGAAATAGCTCAAGCTGATCTCGAGCTATTCGCTGCAGCAGAAGGTATGAGCATCGCTTTGTGATAGAAAAGGCAGGATCCTAATACACCATGCATGAACGTAATCATTACGCGTTGCTTTTATCCGGCGGCGGCGCAAGGGCCGCATATCAATTGGGCGTGCTGAAGTCTATCAGCACTTATTTACCTAGAAACCAAGGGATACCCTTTCCCATTGTGTGCGGAAGTTCAGCTGGGGCAATTAATGCCACAGGACTCGCATGCTATGCATCTTGTTATCATTTGGGTATTCGCAAGTTAGAACATGTGTGGAAAAATTTCACCACTCGGCAAGTATACGGCAGTGGAATACGAGATGTGTATTCACATCTAGCGCAAAGTTATTTCCGCAGTTTTCAGTCCACTTTAAATCAAAAGCAAGCCAGTAGTTTATTGAATAACCAACCTCTGCGTAAACTCATTCGTAACCGTTTGGATTTCAAACGCATTGATAATAACGTGGCAAGAGGATATTTACGGGCAATCAGTATCAGTGCGTCAAGCTATAGCACCCACGATTCAATTAGCTATTTTCAAGGGCACCAAGATATACAGCCTTGGCATAGGCAGCAACGCCGGGGAATAAAAACCGCTTTGCATAGCGAGCACTTAATGGCGTCATCAGCCATTCCGTTAGTATTCCCTCCTGTTAAACTAGACGGGGAATTCCTTGGTGACGGCTCAGTCCACCAGCTTTCGCCTCTTAGCCCTGCTATCCATCTTGGCGCTCAGAAGATATTCGTAATAGGTGTGGAACAACCCGAACGAGCTCCGCGCTTTACTGACGTTATTCATTATCCGAGTAGCTTAGAAATTGCTGGGCATTTACTCGATACTATTTTTGCCGACACCTTGCGCTCTGATTTAGAGCGGTTGCATCGTATCAATCAAACGCTGGAACAATTAGATGCCGAGCAACGCCAAAAGAGCGCGCTCAAGACGATTGATTGTTTAGTGATTAATCCTAGTGTGACGTTTAACGACATGGCAGCACGGCACTTTCATCAAATGCCATCAGGCATTAAATCACTGCTAAAAATAATGGGATTACATAACAATGCGGATTCCTCGATACTCAGTTACCTTCTGTTTGAAAAAGAATACTGCAAAGAGTTAATCGCGCTAGGCTTTAAAGATGGCCTAGCAAGAGCGGAGGAAATCCGTCATTTTCTGACAATATAGCGCGTTTAGGATTTGGGTAAACCCTTGTCGCTAAGTTGAGTTTCAGGTTAATCTTTCTGGGCTTCACCACGTAATTTTAGCTGTAACCCTTTAAGGAAATTGCGCAAGAACTGGTCTTGGCATTCGCGGTAGTGGCGGTTACCGGGCTTACGGAACAAGGCACTCAACTCATGCTTAGACAGACGAAAGTCACTCTTGTCCATAATGGCCAGGATATCTTCAGCTTGCAGATTAAGCGCAATTTTCAGTTTCATTAAAATAATATTATTCGTTAGCACACGCTCTACCGGCGCAGGTGCACCCTCGCGTTTACCCCGTTTTAAGTTAATCAAACCGTTTAAAAATAGCGCGAACTGTAAATCTGTAATGCGAACAAATTCAGGCTCTTCTTCTTTTCGCAACCAGCTGTGTAATTGCGCAGTGGTGGCTGGGTATTCAGCCTGAGCGAAAACGTCAAGCATTTGTTTATCGTTAAAATCGAAAATATAGCGGATACGACGCATCACATCGTTATTGATCATGGGGAATTCCTATTTGTTCACTGGACTCAATGTGCTCATCGAGCTTTAATTGGCGCTATCATACGCATGTTGCCGCTAAAGCACGATCAAAAGTGTTTAGGGAGTTAAACAATTGGCAAATAAATATCTATGATGGTCTCATTTTCAGGTACGTCGGGGAACCCTTGGACTCGCTCCACAAATAGAGGTGCATTTCTTATCTCATAATCCTCATTTAGGGATATCGTTTTATACAACTCATCGATACTCTCGCTTAACAGCCTATCACTGCTATTATGTCGAAAACGGGCACATCGCCCGCTGCCGATAACGCCCTGCTGTACAGCATAATCATTCGGTTCAACGACCTTCCTTATGGAAGCTGCAACATCAAAACGATATTCCTCCTTGGGAACATCTCTAGGGTCATTGTATAAAATGTTGTATGTCTTGCTAGTGCGAGGTGAAGGTCCGTACTGCTTTCGCCATTGAATAAATTGCGCGACGGTTTTCATGACACCTTCAGGGTCGCCCTCATGGGTTAAAAATGCGATCGCCGTCCGAGGAAAATCAATAACCTGTATCTGCTGTAGTGGAATGTTCTTACTGCTTATGTCAGTCATGTAAGCACCTCGTATATTTACCTCTTTGTTGTTGGCGTGTTTACCATTATTTTCGTTCACGGTGAGCATCTTTATACAGGATGAATGAGTCGTTGGGGTGAGCTCTTCAAAATAGCTAACATTGGCTGGCACGCCCACAATAGCTTGATGAGTGGGAATGGCATGAGACTTTCTAACATACTCAACAAATTGCTTTCGAAATACCGACGGGGCTTGATGAAACTGACGCTTAAATGCACGGGTAAAGCTCTGATGATGACTAAACCCGCAGCTAAGCGCAATATCAAGCACAAACATTGAAGGGCGATACTGCAACTCATATATGGCTTTACGTAACCGCGTTAACAACACATATTCGGCAACGTTATATCCTGTGTACAGAATAAAAGCGCGTTGAAAATGAAAAACGGAAAAACACGCAACATCGGCCAAATCCGTTGCGAGCAGCGGTTGGTCAATATGCTCATTGATATACGTTAGAACGTTTTCAATTTTAACCTTGCTACCTTGTGGTCGCTTAATGCTATGCAAGCTGTCCATGAACACCAATGCCATATTGTTTAAGGTAAGCTAAGTTTGTCGCTTTATAACGGGTAAAACTTAACCATTTCTGCGCTTTACTATTATCAAAAGAGTGTTTGCAGGATTACTGCTCGTGTATCAGCTGGGTCAATTACCGCATCAATCTCAAGCACACTGGCCACTTCTGTAGCTTGGCCATTTGCATATTGCTTAGCAACGAGTTTTTCAAATAACGCTTGGCGTGCGATAGGGTCTTCTTGCGCCGCGAGCTCTTTACTGAAGCCCAATTTAACGGCTCCTTCTAGGCCCATTCCGCCAAATTCGCCAGTAGGCCATGACAACATATAGTGAGGTTTCATGGTACTACCTCCCAATAACGCTTGAGCGCCTAGGCCGTAACACTTGCGTATTGCTACAGCAACTAACGGCACAGTGAGCTTAGCGCCTGAGGTAAACAGCTTGGCTAATCTGCGCACGGCCCCGCGCTCTTCATGTTCTGGCCCCACCATAAAACCTGGGGTATCACATAAACTCAGCAGCGGGATTGAGAACTCATTACAAAATTGCATAAATTCAGCCGCTTTCTCTCCAGCTTCTACGTCTATCGCTCCCCCGAGCACCTTGCAGTCACTCGCCAATATACCTACGGGCCGTCCCTTGAGTCGTATGAATCCTGTGATAATCGCTCCCCCGAAATGACGCTGTAACTCGGTAAAGCTGTCGTTATCAGCCAGTATATTGATAGCTTTTCGCATATCGTACACAAAGCGGCGGTCATCGGGCAGTACGTCTCGTAATCTGGCTTGCTGCGCGTCTTTATCAGCCTGTTCTTTCTCTGAATATGTGATTGGGCCTTGAAAATACCCCAAACAGCGTTTTGCTAGATAGGCGGCGTCAGCTTCATCCGCTGCGACTATGTCCACCACACCATTTTTAGCTTGCGTTTCTATAGGGCCAATTTCTTTTGCATTGACCACGCCTAGGCCACCACCTTCGATCATGGCTGGGCCAGCCATTCCTATCCATGACTTTTTGGTTGCGATTCGAATATCAGCCGCACCGAATAATGCCGCATTGCCGGCAAAGCAATAACCGTTGGCAACGCTAATACGCGGCACGACACCACTTAAAGCAGCCCAGCTTGAAAATGATGCGCACTGGAGCCCCGAATTAACTATGGTGATATCGGTATCGCCGGGCCGCCCGCCACCGCCCTCGGTAAACATAATGATAGGCAGAGTCTGCTCTTGCGCCACAGCCAAAATACGGTCTAGCTTTTGATGGTGAAAGAACCCTTGGGTGCCTGCCAGCACGCTGTAGTCATTAACGATGAGGGCCGTTTTATAACCTGCTGTCGCTTTCACTAATGACAACGTTTGACGATTGACCTCCCCTACACCTGTGATGATGCCATCAGCAGCGGTGGCAGTTTTCAATTCTTGGTAGTCTCGTCGCTGACGCTGCGCCGCTACCGCAAACTGGCCGTACTCCATAAAGTGAGCACCTTCGCACAGATCTTCAATATTTTGCCGGGCACTTCTAAAACCCAGTGCTCGTCGCTTGGCAATGTGCTGATCTCGAGCTTCGTCCGATGTCATGGTTTGGCGGGCTTCGAAAGCAAGCAGGGCCTTGTGCGTGCTAGACATAGCACTTGCCTGTGCTTCTGAGGACACCATGTTGGGCTCATCCTCTATCTCTAACAATATCTGCTTAATCACCACTTCATCATCTATGTTGACGTGCAGTCGTTTGATAACACCCGAGTGCGTAGCCACTACAGGCAACACCGTTCCCATAACTTGTAAAGTCAACAAAGGTTGGCCTTGAGTAACGGTTTGCCCTTGGATGATAAAAATGTCAGATATAACAGCGATAGAACTAGCGGTAATAGTATGAGAATGGGACATAATACTTCTTCAATAAAAGGTAAAAATCACTATAAAGCGGTAATGAGCAAAACGGGAACCGCACTTGAAAGCAAGTTGATTCCCAACGATTACATAACAAGGCAGCCATCAATCGCCTTCCAGTAAATAACGTTCAGCACGTTCGACTCGCCTAGGCTTTCCACTGATCACCAGCACATCGCCCGCTCTTAGCACCATATTCATCGGTGGACTTTCCATTTCAATATTGTCCCTGCGTAGGCCTTTAATTTTGACTCCGGAGCGATTTACATTGAGATCAACCAATGCTCTACCCGCCGCATAGGCGTTGGGCGCAACGATCACGGCATGTAAAAACTCTAGCTTATCTTGCTTTTCGTAACTCAATTCGGTGGTTTCACCAGGAAAGAAACCGTGCATATTGCCATATTGTCCCTTTCGCTCTTTACGCACGCGCTTCAATATACGCGACATAGGGATACCCGATAAATGCAAGACTTGGGAAACTAACATTAAGCTCCCTTCGAGAATTTCAGGTACTACCTGGCTCGCTCCTGCCTTGTATAGCTCATTCATACGATAGTCTTTACGAGTACGCACCACTATCGGTAAATCAGGATATAAACTAGATATAAGCTGAATAACCGCCATGGCTTTGTTGTGCTCATCAAATGTGATCAATACTAACTTAGCACGCTCTATACCCACCGCCTTTAAGATGTCGTTTTGCCGAACATCTCCAAAGTAGACAGGCTGTCCAGCACTTTGGCTCTCTTGCACGCGCACGGGATCAGCGTCAACCACTAAATAAGGGATCGCCTCGCTTTTAAGTAACCGACTCACTGACTGACCGACTCGACCAAACCCCATGATAATCACATGGTCATGCATCAGTTCATGCTTTGCCGCAACCGAATCGATTGCTTCAAATTCAACTGGGGGCGCATTCACCATACGCTTTGCAAAATCGGAACTACGGGTCACTAACCAAGGGGTCATTGCCATGCTTAAAATCCCAATACTGAGGATCAAAGAACCCACTTGAGTTGATAAAATATTGTGATCAACCGCCAAAGCGGCGATGACGAAACTGAACTCCCCCATCTGGCATAACTTAAAACCAGCAGCCCAAGCGTCTTCTTTGGGTACACTGAATAATCCGCCAGCCAGACGAATAATGAAGACTTTAATCAACAACATACCGGCCAGCCCCAATAGCGCCCAATGCCATTGAGCCAGTAAATCAGTCAGGTTTAGGCGCATGCCAATTGTGATGAAGAACAGCCCCATCAAAATATCGCGAAACGGGCGAATATCCGCTTCTAACTGATATTTATATTGGCTCTCGCCTAACATCATACCGGCTAAAAATGCGCCTAGGGCCATCGACAACCCAAAAGAATACGTTAGACCTGCTGCCATTAACGCCACCAAAATGGTGGTTAACACGAACAACTCATCCGTGCGAGTTTGCGCGACTTCGGTAAAGACTCTCGGTAGGATCCATTTACCTACGGACATAAGAATGAAAACCACCACTATGCCCTTCACGATAGAAAGCGCAATCGCCATACTTAAGCTTTGCCCGCCGTCCATTGCCAGAAGAGGCACAACGATAAGTAAAGGCACAACGGCCAAATCTTGAAAAAGTAGAATACTGACCGCCATTTGGGCGCGAGATGTATTTAGGATCCCCATGTCATTTGTTTGCTTAATAACGATGGCGGTAGACGATAACGCGACGATACTCCCGACTATGATGGCAGCTGGTAGCTCTACGCCCAAAAGCATACTAATCCCCATAAACGCAAGAGTAGTCAGGAGCATTTGTCCTAAGCCCACCCCAAACACCATTTGGCGCATGGCGATCATTTTTGGCAGAGAGAATTCCAAACCAAGAGAGAACAGCAAAAACACCACCCCGAGCTCGGCAAATGTTTGCATATCTTCAGGGTGTTCAAATAAAGCAAGTAAATCAGGGCCTGCGAGGATCCCGCAAAAGAGGTACGCCAAAATAGGCGGCAAGTTTATGCGTTTAAATAACCAGACACTGGCAACCGCCACCGCCATCAAGAGTAAAATATTTGCAAAAATCCCATGCATTACAAGGGTTACCACCTCTTAGCTAGATCAATTCCATTTTTAGGCATGAATACTGCTATGTATCCATCGTTATCGTAATCGGTGCGCTATTTTTAGCGGAAGCGCCAATATTTTGGCAGGAGTCAATAGTGGAACAACTCAATCAACTTTATGAACAGCATGTAGGTGAAAATGTGTTTAATCCGAGCCATTACGCGCCGGTTTTAAATCAACATGAGCTCAGTGCGTTCTTTCAAAAGTGGTTAACCACAATTGACTTAGCTGTTCTTAGCGAGTTGTTTTTCGAACAACTGCAAAATACGTTACCTCTGTGCGGATTAAAAATCCAGTGGAATCACAGTGATATCACCCACGGTACACTCACCAATAAACCGTATAATAAGCGCTTAGCCGTGCGTCAGGGGGATAAAGAAATCGCCATGATCCACTATTCACTGTCTCGCACTTTGGCTGTGCGTGAGTGGCAAATACTACAACAACTGCACATGCTGTTTAAGAACCCGCTAAAGAACGGTTTAGAGTACGAGCGCATCAAACTAGTTGCTACCAGAGATAACTTGACGGCACTGGGAAATCGCAGCAATTTTGATGACACCATGCACCGTTTATTCAGCCAGGCGAAACGCCAACCTTGTCAGTTCGCTTTGCTGGTTATTGATCTTGATAAATTTAAACAAGTGAATGATCAATTTGGTCATACACAAGGAGACAAAATACTCATCACCTGTGCCCAAACAATCTCAGCTTGCTTGCGAGAAACCGACTTTGCCTTTCGTTTCGGTGGCGACGAGTTTTGTTGCCTGTTAACCGACACATGCATAGATTCCTGCCAGCAAATAACCCAACGTATTCAGCTGGCCTTTAAAGAAGATAGCCTGCTTGCTCAGCACTACATTAGTTGCAGTATTGGTAGTGCCATTTATCAAGACGATGACACACAGCATAGCCTTTTCATGCGCGCAGATGCCGCCATGTACCGCAATAAAAAGTAACTCTTTTTTAGCTATCTCAAACCTTTATAGCTATATCAAACGTTGGTGTTATTAAACGCGCTGCAAAACACAAGCGCCACTTCACTTTCTGAATAGTTATCCATACCCAAAAAATGATTGAGCTTATTCATCGTTCATTATAACGTTGGGCATATAACAACGAGATAGAAATGAGCATCATAAAATGGATGTAGTTTGATTAAGATCCCCCCGCAGCCACCTGTCAAAGAACTGAATGTCTTGGTCATTGATGGGCAATCACTTGTACAAGATACGATAAAATCTGCTTTTCTAGAAATGGGCATCGAAAACGTTCGTTGTGCTCAAAATGCTTTTTATGCTCTGCGGCTCTGTGAACACATCTCTTTTGATATTATTCTCGTGGCGTTTGATGTGCGCAGTGATAAAGATGGGTTTAACCTACTCGAAGAAATGCGCTTTAAAGGGTATATCGCTAAGACCACCAGCGTTGTCTTTCTCAGCGCTGATACATCTGCCGAACTCGTTAATTGCGTGATAGAATTACAACCAGATGATTTTTGGGTTAAGCCGTTGGACAAGTCCCGAGTGGCACAACGCATCAATTATATTCTGAAAGTCAAAAGTCAGCTGTATCGTTTGAATTATTGCTTCGATCAAGAAGAATACCCAAGCGCCATATACCTTGCTCAGCGGCAGCTACAAGACGCATCTTTAGTGCAGTACTATCCACAGATTAATCGCTTGATCGGTCGTTGTTTATTCAATTTGCAAGAATATGCTGATGCAGAAGCTTTTTATCGGCAATTGCTCACGCAATATGATTATGGCTGGATTGTAGTAGGGCTATTAAGGTCCCTACTCAAGCAGGACAAAATAGACCAAGCAATGACCCTTGCAGATGAGTTGTTAGACCGAGACGACGCGCGCTTCGCCACCTATGACACACTCACCGAGTACTACATAGAAAAAGAGAATTACGAGAAAGGCTACGAGCTTATTAAAGAAGCGAGCAAACTGGCACCACGCAATATACAGCGTCACCGTAAAGCGTGGGATTTGGCTCGTTTAAACCATGATCCCTTTGGCCAATACACTGCCACTCAGAACATGGCGAAATACGCCAAAAACTCTATCCATGACACGCCTGATCTACAGCTCAATGTCATCCGTTCAGGTATTGATTTAGCCAGTACGGCTTCTAATACGCAAGCGCAAAAGTTATTAGCTGACATGGAACGAAAAGTAAGTAAATTTCAGCAAGATTTTACTCACGTTAATGACTTCAAAAGCCAATTAACGGTTTTACAAGCTCGTTTGCTGAGCTTGGGAGACAACAAAAAACAAGCGGAAGAGTTGATGCAAACTCAAGGCGAAGTCAATAGCTGGCACTCGGTTGAAGATAACTTAGACAAGGTAAAGGCGTTTCACGAAGTCGGCCAACGAGAGCAGTCCTTGGCGATCCTAGATAGAATGAAACAACAAATTCGTGGTAATGAATTTGCCAATCAAGTCATGTCTGAATATATTGATCAAGAGCGTAATGAGCGTAGCGAAATTCATCACACCCCTAAAGAGCTCGCTGAGATGGCGTCTATTCATTATAAAAACAAACGCTTTGCGCCTGCTTATAAGCTCTTAACCCAAGCGATGCAACTCGCCCCCAAAAACCCGAACATTGGTCTGAGTTTACTGAAGGTATTAGCGAGAATAGCCCAAGATGAGGGGTTAAATGAAGAACAGAAAAGCGGTTTAAAACACTGCAAATCGTTGTTGAAAACAGCTGAGCTCTCTGCCCAGCAAAAGCTTAAACAAGCGCAATATATTGACGCTATCAATCAGCACCTGTCACGACAATAGTGATGCGCCGCGCCAAAAAATGCGTCGCGCCAACAGTAATTTTTCTCGTCGATAGTAGTCCGTCACGGCTTTAATAATAACTATTGAGTCTTTAAGCAAGGGGTTACTAAAGCTAAGCTGTCGATTGAAAAGTGATGGCTAGACAGAGCCGCTATCTTCACGTATCAGCCCCTTTTAGGATTACATCCAAGACAAGTTAATACGTTCCCTCCCCCCCCTCATGATACTCAGTGCTTATCAAAAAAGTCTTTGTTGCGTATGTACTTATGCATGTAATGATAAGAAATAGGTGAGATAAGCCAGCTGGTAAGTGTTTTGTATAGCCGCACTGACGGCCGAATGTTTTCGTATATTCGCTCATTATGCAGCCAAAGATTACGCCCCACATGTTTAAATATGCCCGGCAGAGGCGGTAAAAATGTAATGATATCTAGATCGCAACAGATACGATAAGTACGGCGGTGCAACATATAATGCTTATTAAAGCTTCTGAATCCCGTAGATGGCTGTCCGAACGTCACGACTCTGCGCACTGGTGTCTCAAAACGCCGCTCAAGCCAATCTGCGGTTAAAATAGCCATCGCCCCGCCGGATGAATGGCCAGTTAAACTGATCCGCTTACCGCTCGCAATTAAAGGGGTCAGTACCTTTTCAATCTGCTGATAAATACTCAATGCCTCTTCTTCAGGCACCGCTCCTGCTACTTTTTGATTGAGCAACCTATCGTAACCGTAATGAATGTAATAAACGGTCTTGTTGAAACGCTTGCGCTTAGGGAAGCAACACAAATTTGTCAGCCAGTCGCTCAGCACTTGAGAGCCGCGAAAGACAACTATTACTTCTTTCTTTTTGTCTTGCCACAAAATACGCGCCAATACATGCCCCTGCCTGTTTTTGATGGCGACGTGACCGTGCTCAGCGAATCCTAACGCCACATGATCAAAGGTTTTTGGATAAGCCAGCTTGCACAACACTGCATAGCGTTCGTATTGGTAGCGTTTGAGTTTTTTCAATCAATAAGAAGGCGTTAGTGAGTTAATGTTTGCAGGCTACCCGTGCATTGTGACACTTCCATGACTCAGCATGTCAATTGTGTATCCAATTGTTATGAATTAAAGGTACGAACAAATAGATAGGCTGAATTCAACGCAGCGGACTTTCTGTTACCCACCCTACTTTTGGTATGTTAGGGTGCCTGATGAATCAAGTTTTTTTTGTGATGCAGCTTTGTACTGAATTGATTTTCCAGCAACAAACCGACCACGGATGAGCAAGCCGATGATCTGCTCGCCGTGCCTGATGATCGCAATGTTCGTGCGCTCCCAAGGAGGTATCTTCCACTCTTTGAACCATTGCTTCAACGGCTTAGATTGAGGTGCATCTTGCGGTGTAAAGCGCTGAGAAAAGCCGCCAAAGACCACGCTTACTGGGGCAACATCAAGATTATCTATGTTGAGGCTGTCATCGCTTACTTCGGTTAATTGCCCACGTTTTAGCTCTAATTCCCCTAAGGATAAGGGTAATTTTTCTACTTCATATGGCTGTATAACCGTTTCATATGGACTTATCTGCTCAGGAATGGTTATCACATAAAGCGCATTTTCAAAACGCCTGAATTGCCATTTTTGCCACTGTATCACTGGGCTAGCATCTTGCGCGGCTAACAGCAGCTCCTTGCTTAACTGTGCCAGTATTGCTTGGCTTGGACTGAGAATACTCTGGGTATCTAGCCACATGCGCACCACTTGCAAACGCCATGGCTCAGTCAATGCCAAGAGAAGCTCAACAGACAAGGTGTTGTTTGGGTTTCGCAGCGAGAGTAGTTTTTCTTGTGTTACTTCATCTAATAACGCTTGCTGCTGTGCGCATAACTGAGCGCTGCGGGAAACCGACTGAGCAAAGTGTGGCCAACGCTGATGTAAAAGCGGATTAATATCTCGGCGAATAAAATTACGCTCAAAGTCGACGTTTTGATTCGACTCATCTTCTTGCCACACCAGCGCTTGTTCATCAGCATAACGATGAATCTGCGCTTGGCTTATCTCTAGCAAAGGTCTAAAAAAATGTACTTGCTCTTGCGGTGTCGAAGGTTTAACGCGAGAAAAAAGACGCCCCATACCACTTAAGCCTTTTGGGCCAGCGCCACGTTTTAGTTGCAGTAATACGGTTTCTAACTGGTCGTTTTGATGCTGTGCTAACGCTACAACACTGCCTGGCGGCGCTACTTCGACTAATTTGGCATAACGCGCATCTCTTGCTTGTGCCTCAATCCCGTTCCCGCTCGCTACATCAACAAATACCTTGGCGCTATGAAACTCGACTTCAAGTTCACTGCACACAGTGGCACAGTGCTGCTGCCATTTATCGGCATTATCACTCAACCCGTGATGAATATAGAGAGCACTCAATTGAAACGATGAAATGTCAGCTTGTTTTAACTGCCACAAAGCATGTAACAGCACATGAGAGTCAATGCCAGCACTGTAAGCAACAACAAGGCGTAGAGGAGATGGGTGGGAGCGTTTCAGTGCAGATACTTGCGCTGCTAAATGGTCGAATAAAGACATATCTGCCAATGGGTTGCTAACAACGTCAGCGCGAGTACATGTTTGTAAAAGCGCTGAACATAAACAGCCTGCTTACACAGGCAGCTAATCTATTTTTTAACAGTAACCAAACGACATGAGTCGCTCGTACCGTTGATCGAGTAACTCTTCAACAGACAAGCTTTTTAGTTGAGCGAGTTGCTGTTTAATGGTCGCTTTCAGATTAGCCGCTGCAACGTCATGATCACGATGCGCGCCACCTAAAGGCTCCTCCACTATGCTGTTGATCAAGCCTAGCTCTTTAATTTGTCCAGCAGCTACGCCCATCGCTTCTGCGGCTAAAGGGGCTTTGTCAGCACTTTTCCAGAGGATTGACGCACAACCTTCTGGTGAAATAACGGAATAGGTACTGTATTGCAACATATTAACACGATCGCCAACACCAATTGCCAATGCGCCACCCGAGCCACCTTCACCTATCACCGTACAGATAATGGGCACTTTGAGTCCGGCCATCACTTTTAAATTGCGGGCAATGGCTTCACTTTGACCACGCTCTTCAGCGCCCACTCCAGGATAAGCACCGGGGGTGTCGATAAAGGTAATGATAGGCAAATTAAAACGCTCAGCCATTTCCATTAAACGCAACGCTTTACGATAACCTTCAGGCTTAGGCATACCAAAGTTACGTTTGATTTTCTCTTTGGTATCGCGGCCTTTTTGGTGTCCAATGACCATAATAGGCTGCTCATCTAACATGGCTAAGCCACCGATGATTGCTTTGTCATCGGCGAAAGCGCGGTCACCTGCCAACTCATCAAATTCGCTAAAAATACGGGGGATATAATCCAAGGTATACGGGCGCATTGGGTGACGCGCAAGTTGCGATACTTGCCATGCCCCTAAGTCTGCGAATATTTTTTTGCTCATTTCCGCGCTTTTTTCACGCAGTTTTGTGATTTCTTCCTCGATACTAATATCGAATTCACCGCCTTGATTAACCAAACGCAATCCTTCAATCTTTGCTTCAAGATCAGCGATTGGTTTTTCGAAATCCAAAAAATTCAAGCTCATTCCACACCTAATTTGTTTATTCGTGAACAGACGTTATATCTGTCAAAATCAATGAAACACCAGCTCTACATGCTCTTTACCGAACTGCTGCTGTAATTCAAAAAGTAACTGATCCTCAGGGGTAACGTACCACTGGGCACCTAACGCTAATGTTACCTCGGCATCCGGATGCACAACATGGGCTTGTACCGGACAGCTTCCGCCTTGATAAGGCGCTAATATTGCTTGCAGTTTAGCGAGTGTTGAGGCATTACACCAGCTCGATTCAAACTGCATACTTAACCATTTTGCGTTCTTTTCCCTCGCCTGAACTATGTCCATGGCATCGCGGGCGCCTATTGTATTGCCCCCGGAAAATTCATCAAAGCTGACCTGTCCACTTACCACCAATATTCGGTCAGATTGCAGTATTTCCTCGTATTGTTCAAACAGATCGGGGAAAAAACGTACATCTATCCTAGCACTTTTATCATCTAATGTGACAATGCCCCAACGTCGACCTCGTTTATTGGTCATCACCCGTACGCCAATAACTAACCCTACCGCGTATGATACGACATCTTTATGGGTCGGTTTGAGATCAATCAAGCGACCCGTACAGTAATGTTTAATCTCTTGGGCATATTGGTTAATTGGGTGTCCCGTTAGGTAAAGCCCTAATGTGACCTTTTCGCCGTCTAACCAGACTTTCTCTGCCCAATGTGGCACTTTAGCAAACGCTTGCTCCACTTGCTCAGGCTCTGTGGTTAGCAGGCCAAACATATCACTTTGCCCGTGGGCCTCGGCTTTAGCGTGTTGATCTGCGGCAGATATTGCTTCCGGTAAGGTGGCCATAATAGACGCTCGATGTGGCCCAAGGTTGTCCAGTGCGCCAGCGTAAACGAGTTTTTCAAGCACTCGCTTATTGATCCGTTTAGTATCCACTTTTGCACAGAAGTCGAATAAGTCTGTGAATTTTTCGTGGTTTTCCCGCGCTTCAATGATCGCGGCTATAGGGCCTTCCCCCACACCTTTGATGGCTCCGATGCCATAAACAATTCGCCCCTCGCTATCAACGGTAAACTTGTAGCTACCTGCATTGACATCAGGTGGCAATAAGGTAATTCCCATTCGCTGACATTCGTCGACTAAGGTCACGATTTTATCTGTGTTGTCCATATCAGCGGACATTACCGCCGCCATAAATTCAGCAGGGTAATGGGTTTTTAACCAAAGGGTTTGATAAGAGACCAAGGCATAAGCAGCAGAGTGAGATTTGTTAAAACCATACCCAGCGAACTTTTCTACCAGATCGAAGATTTTAATCGCCAACTCAGGGTCAATGTTATTGTTTTTGGCGCCGGTCTCAAATGACTCTCGCTGTTTGGCCATTTCTTCGGGCTTTTTCTTACCCATGGCTCGGCGAAGTAAATCTGCCCCCCCCAAACTATACCCAGACATTTCCTGAGCTATCTGCATAACTTGTTCTTGATACAAGATAATGCCGTATGTCGGTTCTAGAATTTCTTTCAAGCATTCATGTTGGTATGTGGCATCGGGATAGGAGATTGCTTCTCGACCATGTTTACGGTCGATAAAGTTATCCACCATGCCTGATTGCAAAGGACCCGGTCTAAATAGGGCTACCAAGGCGATAATATCTTCAAAGCTATCGGGTCGAAGGCGCTTGATCAAATCCTTCATACCGCGGGATTCAAGCTGGAAAACAGCTGTGGTTTCAGAGCGCTGTAAGAGTTTAAAGGATTTCTTATCATCCATCGGAATCGCCAAGATGTCGATATCGACGCCTTTACCGGCGGAAATCATATCGATGGCCCACTGAATAATGGTCAGTGTACGTAAGCCCAAGAAATCAAACTTAACCAGACCTGCCGTTTCAACATCATTTTTATCAAATTGCGTGACTGGGTTTTTCCCCTCATCATCACAGTATAAGGGCGCGAAATCGGTAATTTTATCTGGCGCGATAACCACACCACCGGCGTGTTTACCCGCGTTACGAGTTACCCCTTCAAGAATTCGCGCCATATCGATGAGATCTTTGACTTCTTCATCGTAGGCGTAAAGCTCCGGTAATCGCGGCTCTTCTTCAAATGCTTTGGTTAACGTCATACCTGGCGTAGGTGGAATAAGCTTTGAAATACGATCAACGAAGCCGTAAGGGTGACCCAAAACTCGCCCAACGTCGCGCACAACGGCCTTCGCAGCCATGGTACCAAATGTGATAATTTGCGATACCGCATCACGACCGTACATTTCAGCAACGTGATCAATCACTTCGTCGCGTCTGTCCATACAGAAATCGACGTCGAAATCCGGCATGGAAACCCGCTCAGGGTTCAAGAATCGCTCGAACAGCAAATCAAATTCCAGCGGATCCAAATCCGTTATCCCTAGTGCATATGCCACCAGTGAACCAGCACCTGACCCTCGTCCCGGGCCAACTGGAATACCGTTATCTTTACTCCACTGAATAAATTCCATTACGATCAAGAAGTAACCGGGAAATCCCATTTGGTTGATTACCACTAACTCAATCTTTAATCGTTCATCGTATTCTGGGCGTTTAGCAAGGCGTTCTTCTTCGTCAGGGAAAAGAAACGCTAAGCGTTTTTCTAACCCCTCTTCAGATACTTTTACTAAGAAGTCTGCGATGGACATATCGCCCGTAGGGAAATCTGGTAGGAAATAAGTGCCCAGTAGTACTGATACATTACAACGCTTGGCAATCTCAACTGTGTTCTCAATCGCTTGGGGAATGTCGGCAAATAGCTCACACATTTCCTCGCTGGTGCGCATATATTGTTGTTCACTGTACAACTTAGGACGACGTGGATCGTTCAGTGTGTAACCATCATGAATGGCCACGCGAATTTCGTGTGCTTCAAAGTTATCAGGTGAGATAAAGCACACTTCGTTTGTGGCCACCACGGGCAAGTCATGTTGCCCCGCCCACTCCACCGCTCGGTGAATATAGTCTTCTTCGCCTAAGCGCCCTGTGCGTGTTAATTCTAAGTAGAAACGGTCAGGAAAATGCTGCTGGTAAAAGGCGGTAGCCTTTTCAGCTAGGCCAACATTGCCTTTGGTTAGATAAACCCCTAAGTCGCCCATACGGCCACCCGAAAGGATGATCACCCCTTCACTATGCTCAACCAACCATTCTTGGTCTATAACGGCTTTGTCTTGCACACTGCCGCGCAGATACGCTTTAGAGATGAGCAAAGTGATATTTTTATAGCCTTTGTTATTAGCGGCTAACAACGTCAAGCGAAAAACATGATCTTCTAGGGCATCTGACTGCACCCAGAAGTCCGTACCAATAATGGGTTTAATGCCGTTTGAATGGGCCTGCTCATAAAATTTTACCAGGCCACACATGTTCATCTGATCGGTTAACGCAACCGCAGGCATATTGAGTGATTTTACATGGGCAATCAGCGGTTTTACTTTATTCAAACCGTCTAGCATTGAATAGTCGCTGTGGACTCTCAAGTGTACAAATTTACAATCAGACATTTAGTTTCCTGCCAACTGCCCGCCACGTTGCATTAACGATAATTGCACGGGTTTGAAGCTCATTCGGTACTGAGATAAAGGGCCAAGTTCAGCCAGTTTTTCTAGGTGCGCTTTTGTGGGGTATCCCTTGTGCTGAGCGAAACCGTATTCAGGGTGAGCATTGTGTAACTCGCTCATTTCCGCATCTCTGGTCACTTTCGCAATAATTGAAGCCGCTGAAATTTCAGCAAATAGGCTATCACCTTTTACCACCGCTTCACTGGCATAATCCCAATTAGGACAACGATTACCGTCTACGCGCACAAACGTGGGCTGGGTTGCTAGCCCTTGCACTGCTCGCTTCATAGCAAGCATGGTGGCATGCAGGATATTTAACTCGTCAATCTCTTGCGGTGACGCTCTGCCTACACAGACCGCTAATGCGTTCTGCATGATGATATCAAACAGGGCGAGACGTTTTTTCTCTGATATTTTCTTTGAATCTGCTAACCCAGCAATCGGTTTGGCTGGGTCAAGGATAACAGCGGCGGTTACCACATCGCCCACCAAGGGCCCGCGGCCAACTTCATCGACACCTGCAATTAACTGGGTCATTTACTTGCTCTCTTGATTGGGTTCTATTAGCGATAACACCGCTTTGGCCGCTTGGGCATCTGCATCTTGCTTGAGTAACCCATGAAGTTCAGTAAAGCGGGCGACTAACGCAGCTTTCTGATCTTCACTCTGGTTAAAGTAGTGCAATAATTTGCCGGCAATATTCTGAGGGTTAACGTCTTCTTGCAATAATTCGGGGACTAACTCTTCATCCGCTAAAATATTGGGTAATGCAAAATATTTAGCAATATATAAACGCTTCATCATTTGGTGGGTTAGCCAGCTCATACGATATGCTACCACCATAGGGCGTTTGCATAGCATGGCTTCTAGCGTCGCTGTCCCCGACGCTAGCAATACAGCGTCAGAAGCTGTCATCACTTCACGAGCATGGCCGATAACCACTCGGTAATTTACGTCAACCAAGTGCTCTCGCATATAGTCTTCAACTTGACGTTTGCGCTCTTTGTTAACCACTGGGATGAGCACACATAAATCGCTTACGTCTTTGGACAATAGTTCTGCGCTTTGCATAAAAATATCGAGCAGCAAGCTCACTTCACTGTGGCGACTACCAGGCAACAAGGCCAATACTCGCTCGTCTGGGTGTACTTTTAATGCTTTACGTGCAGCACCTTTATCAGGCACCAAAGGGATGCCATCTGCCATGGTATGGCCTACAAATTGGCATGGGATATTATGCTTATCGTAGACCTGCTTCTCAAACGGAAACAAACTCAAAACCAGATCGGTTGCTTTGGCAATATTGAACACGCGCTTCTCGCGCCAAGCCCAAACTGTGGGGCTGACGTAATGCACGGTTTTAATACCCGCTTTTTTAAGAGGTAACTCTAAGCGTAAGTTAAAATCTGGGGCATCAACACCGATAAAAATATCTGGGGGATTGGCGATAAAATGTTGATATAAACTTTTGCGAACAAACAACAATCTGCGAATACGCGATAACACTTCAACGAGTCCCATCACAGATAGTTCTTCCATGTCGAATATCGTTGTACACCCTTGCGCTTGCATGCGTGGACCGGCTATCCCTTCAAAAATGGCATTGGGATATTGCTGCTTAATACTGCTGATTAATCCGGCGGCTAGTATGTCGCCGGATGTTTCACCGGCAACTATTCCTACTCTAATGGCTTTTTCGCTCATGGCTTAGCGCACAATACCTCGTGAAGAGGTCGCCACAAAATCAGCCATGATCTTAACCTCAGGCGTGCTTTGCGCCATTTCGTTTAGCAACTCAACCGCTTCGTCTGCTCGATGACCATTTCGGTATAGCACCTTGTAGGCACGGCGTAATTGCATAATGACGTCTTTATCAAAACCGCGACGCTTCAAACCTTCACTATTGATACCATGAGGCGTGCTTTTATCACCGCCGATCATGACGTAGGGAGGTACGTCACGCAGCACGATTGCGCCACCTGCTACAAAGCTATGTGAGCCGATGTGGCAGAATTGATGAAAGGCTGTCATACCGCCTAAAATAACGTGATCGCCAATGTGCACATGGCCTGCTAACGTCGCGTTATTTGCCAAAATAGAGTGATCGCCAAT
This sequence comes from Paraglaciecola sp. QJM3NY_14, assembly GCF_056173245.1. Classification (NCBI taxonomy): domain Bacteria; kingdom Pseudomonadati; phylum Pseudomonadota; class Gammaproteobacteria; order Alteromonadales; family Alteromonadaceae; genus Paraglaciecola; species Paraglaciecola sp. QJM3NY_14. The sequence goes on along the minus strand of NZ_CM149664.1, from coordinate 1,423,922 downwards.
GACGCAATCATGGGCAACATGGGCATAAGCCATAAGCAAATTATGTGAGCCAATTTGAGTCAATGCCTTATCTTGAGCTGTGCCGCGATGGACAGTGACTGATTCGCGAAAAACGTTATTATCGCCAATGGTCAAATACGTATCTTCGCCAGCATATTTTTTATCTTGGCAATCTTCACCGATGGAACCAAACTGGAAGAATCGGTTGTTTTCGCCGATCTTAGTGTGGCCTTTTACGACCACATGGGACTCAAGCACGGTGCCTGAGCCAATTTCAACATTAGCGCCGATAAGACAATAAGGACCAATTTTCACATCATCGGCGATAATCGCCGAAGGATGAATGATAGCTGTAGAATGAATCACGTTATAGTTTCCGCATTGCACACATGAATTCTGCTTCACAGACGGCTTTGCCATCTACGCTGCCGACACCGTGGAATTTCCAGATCCCGCGGCGCTCTTTTATAAGGCGCACGTCCATATCTAAACGATCACCAGGCACAACAGGATGTTTAAAGCGCGCTTTATCTATCCCTGCATACAAATATAAATCGTCACTATTACCTGCAGTTTTAAAGCCTAACACGCCTGCGGCTTGTGCTAATGCTTCTAAAATGAGTACCCCGGGGAAAATAGGCTTACCCGGAAAATGGCCAGTGAAGCACGGCTCATTAAAGGTAATGTTCTTATAGGCTGTGATCGATTCACCTAAGGTGTAGTCCGTAACACGATCAAGTAATAAAAATGGGTAACGGTGGGGTAAAAGCTCAAGAATTTCTTCAATTCCAAGCTGATTGATATTATTAACCAACAGGTTATCTCCTCAATTAAGTCACCAATTGGCAAGGTAACTTATTTTAAATGCGATTTTTCGAGTGTTTTGACACGCTGATTGAGGGTGCTAAGGTTACGCAACGCCACTGCATTTTTTCGCCACTCTCGGTTTTCAATAGCGGGCATTCCGGAAGAGTAAACGCCAGGTTTGTCTATGGCTTTTGTCACCATACTCATCCCCGTAATATAAACGTTATCACAAATTTCCATATGTCCGTTAATTGCCACCATGCCACCAATTGTACAATTGCGGCCAATAGTAACACTTCCAGCGACAACTGTGCATCCAGCGATGGCAGTGTTCTCACCAATAATCACATTGTGTGCGACTTGGCACTGATTATCGATAATAACACCATTACCAATGATGGTGTCATCAAGCGCACCACGATCAATAGTACTACTGGCGCCCACTTCAACACGATCTCCTAAGATAACCGTACCTAACTGAGGTATTTTAACCCAACGGCCTTTGTCATTTGCATAACCAAAACCATCAGCACCAATGACAGTGGCAGATTGTATTAAACAGTCTTGCCCTAGTACTACGCGATGATACAGAGTGACATTTGCCCACAGCTTAGTATTGGCACCAACACTTACCTCTTTACCAATAAAGCAGCCGGGGCCAATTTGTACGTTATCTGCTAGCTTAACACCCGATTCAATAACGGCATGCGCGCCAATACTAACGTTATCCCCCAATTCAACATCATCAGCTATCACCGCTAAAGGTGAAATGCCGTCGGCCGAACGAGGAGTAGAGTCAAGTAATTGTGCTGCGAGTGCAAACCCAACATAGGGATTGTCCATCACTAATGCTGAGCACTGACAATGCGATAAATCTTCGGATTTTAAAATAACGGCCTGAGCGGCCGTTTTTTCAAGCTGGCTACGATACCGACTATTCGACAAAAATGAAATCTGACCATTGCCTGCTGACGCCAATGTAGACAGTGAATGGATTTGTGTCTCACCACTGTCGCCATCAGTAAGATGTAGCGTGGCTCCAATTTTATCAGCTAATTGCTGTAAGCTAACCGTTTGATTCAAAGTCAGACCTTATTATCGATTTTAACGCGCGTCCTGTTGGACTTATTTTACTTTACTGACCTGCTCTAATACTTTCTTAGAGATATCATCTTCTGGATTAATAAACGCAACTGCATTGGCGTTTAATATAACGTCATACTTTTCTTTCGCTGCAACAACGTCAATTGACTGCTTGATGAAACCAAGCAATTTATTTTGCTCTTCTTTCAAACGACCTTGTACTTCTTGTTGAAGCGGCTGCGCTTTAGCTGCATATTCTTCACGAAGAGCGTTGATTTTGCCTTCAAGTTCAGTTTTTTCTTTGCTGCTCATAGTCGCTGCATCACGTTGATTCTTCTCAATGTAATACTTAATATCTTTTTCTAAGCGGCTAACTTCTTCAGTTTTGTCTTTAAACTCTGCCGCTAAGTCTTGTTGAATTGTGGCTGCTTGAGGCATAGATTGGAAAATACCTTGTACGTTAACCGCACCGATTTTTTGCTCTGCCAATGCTGCACTACTGAATGCTGCTGCGCCAATTAATGCCCCTGCTACAAGACTTTTAGTAAATGTTTTCAAAAGATACTCCTGATTTTTAATCGTTATTTTTCTCAGCACTAAACAATACTGGATTTAAAATGTTTGACCAATGTTAAAAGAGAAAAACTTCGTGTCATCCCCTTCTCTTGATTCAATCGCTTTAGAGAAGCTGAATACCATAGGTCCCATAGGCGACAGCCATTGTACAGAAAGACCACCAGAAGCTCTATACAACTTGTAATCACTGTAATCTTCTAATGGATCGTTGTTAAACTGTTGATTAAGCGTTAAATCTTTATAACGGTCATACCTAAATTCGGTATCCCAAACGTTACCTACATCCACGAACAAGCTAGTACGTACCGAATTATCGAAGTCAGCTTCTACAAACGGAGTAGGCACGATTAACTCGACTCCCCCTAAGATCATCGCGTTGCCCCCAAGCGAACGAGACGAAATAGTCACAGTGTCGTTAACTGGGCTGCCGTAAATAATATTGCCGTCAATATCTCGGATGACTGAAGGGGTAAGCTGCACACCACGAGGTCCAACAGTGTTGTTTTCAAAGCCACGCAGTGAATCATTACCACCAGCACCGAAGTTTTGGTTAAACGGTAAGATTTGATCTACGCCATTGGCGGTGCCATAACCGTTACCATAACCTAACTTCAAGCGAGCCAAGAACGACCAACGCTGGTTACGAGACAATGGGAAATAAAACTTGGTATCCACTTCGGTTTTAAAGTAGTTAACGTCAGAATTCGGCGTGGTGATGCTGAACGACGCACGTTGCGACGAACCAGCCGTTGGAAAAACACCACGGTTTAGCGTTGAGCGGATCCAAGCAACTGACGCTAAGAAGCTATCGTATTTAATAGAGTCATCAGGGTTACTTTCATCCACAAACTGATTATAAAAGCGGGTTGTCTGTTCATAAGAAGTGCTTTGGAACAACTCAACATTACTGTAGGTTAAACCAAAGTTAATGCGGTTGAACTCATCAATAGGATAACCGACGTTTGCGCCAACTGAATATTGTTTAGAGTTATATTGAATAAAACCAGCGCTTTCTCCATCAAACTCGCTGTAGCCAACCGAGCCACCTAAGCTGATACCATCGATGGTGAAATACGGGTCTGTATAAGAAATCTGAGCACTTTTTTGATATGACGTGGTACTTAGGTTAAGGGCGATACGTTTACCTGTACCTAAGAAGTTATCTTGTTGGATACCCGCTTGTAAGCTCAGCTTAGTCCTATCACCGTAACCGATCCCGGCATTGAATGAACCAGAAGCTTGCTCTTTTACGCTGAAGTTAACATCAACTTTGTCGTCTTCGCCAGGTAGGCGAACCGTTTCAAAATCAACTGATTCCATGTAGGTTAAGCGAGAAAGTGCGTTCTTCGAAGATTCTAGCGTTGCATTTGATAGCCATGCACCTTCCATTTGTGTCACTGACTGACGCAATACTTCATCAGCAGTGCCAATGTTACCTTCGAAGTTAATACGACGAACGTAAATGCGTTTGCCGGGGTCCACGGATAAGGTCAATTTAACCGTTTTATCTTCTTCATTAATATCAGGAATGGTGGTAACCGTCGGATAAGCGTAACCAAAGCGACCAAAATACTTGCTGATAAACTCTTCTGTGTACGTTACTTCAGCCTGGTTATATAACTCCCCTGGCGTAATAGGCAATACGAGCTTTAAGTAATCCTCATGACCTAATAACTCACCGACCAATTCCACTTCAGAAACTTTATACTGCTCGCCTTCTTCAATATTCAAGGTGACGTATATACCCGCTTTCTCAGGCGTCATGGATACTTGCGTCGATTCAATATCGAACTTCAGATAGCCTCGGTCTTTGTAATAGCTTGTGACCGTTTCCATATCACCGGTAAGGGTCTGTTTCTGATACCGGGTTTCGGATAGGAAATCCCACCATGGGGCATCGAATTTCAGTTCCATTTGTTCAAACAGAGTAGCGTCGTCAAAAATGGTGTTACCAACAATGTTGATCTGCTCAATTTTGGCGGCGTCGCCCTCTTCGAAAAGCAGCTTCAGGTCAACACGATTACGTGGCAAAGGTGTAATGATCGCACTTACATCAGCATTATATTTACCAATACTGTAGTAGAAGTCTTTTAAGCCATTTTCGATAGAAGTCAGCACGGTTTTATCCAGTGGCTCACCTAAACGAATATTGCTGCCGTCTAAACTTTCTTGTAGCTGCTCGTCTTTAATGTCGTCATTGCCTTCAAGAATAATATTACTGATAGTGGGGCGTTCTTTCACCTTGACCACCAGTACATCGCCGTCACGCAGCACTTCAATGCTCTCGAAATGCGTTGATGCATATAATGAGCGAATAGCCTGTGCTATACGGAAGCTATTCATTTCATCACCGACTTTGACCGGCAAGTAGGTCAATGCCGCACCAAGGGCTACACGTTGCAGACCTTCGACTTTAATATCAGAAACGACAAATTCACTTTCTTGGGCCGACTTTGCCATATTGGCAACGGATAACATCAATCCTGCAGCAACTAACTGTTTAAACTTCATTTATTACCATTCTTCCTAAGCGCACATATGTTTGTGCTTTGACCAATTTGGCCGATAAAAATTATAAACGCGTAATGTCGTTAATGATGGCGATACTCATAAACAGGAGTAATAATAAGCCACCTATTTTAAAACCAATCTCTTGTATAGAGTCCGGAACGGGTCGACCACGTAAAAGCTCTATAAAGTAATAGAGTAAGTGTCCACCATCAAGCACCGGAATGGGTAAAAGGTTAATAATTCCCAAATTGACGCTAATTAACGCTAAAAAGCTCAGAAAATACACTATTCCTGAACTCGCACTCATCCCAGCACCCTGGGCAATGGAAATCGGTCCACTGAGGTTTTTAACCGACACATCACCTGTAATTAACTTTCCTAGCATTTCGACGCTAAGCGTCATCAGACGCCATGTTTTGTCGCTCGCTTGGGCAACAGCATCAATCAGACCGTATTGGTGAGTGAATAAAACCCCTTTCGGCCATGGTGCTAACGTTGGGCTGACACCCAAGTAACCAATCTTATTTTCACCATCTTGGCGCGAGCCCAACAAGCCGCTCAACCTCACAACCTGCTCGTCTCTTAGCACCTCAATGACAACATCAGCATTGGGACGCTTCGCAACATAACTGACTATTTGTTCCCAATTTGCCATGGTAGTTCCATCTACCTGCTGAATTTTATCGCCAACCTTTAAACCAAGTTGCTCTGCAGCAGACTTTTCAGCCACCAAACCAACGATACTCAAGACTTCTGGCCGATACACAGACAAACCTAAACTTTCGATTGCGGAGTCTTTGTCCGGATCAAATTGCCAAGCGCTCAAATTTAACACTTTAGTTTGCTCAACTGGGCTATTTGGCAATGCAATAGTGAGTGGCAGAGTATCATTGCCAATATATGAAATCAGCTCTAGATTCACCGCTTGCCAATCGATGGTGTCTCGCTCTCCCACTCGCTTGATGATAGATCCCTCTAGCAACCCAGCTTGGCTGGCGATACTGTCTGGCTTTATTTCGCCTAGCATCGGCTTGATAGTTTGAACGCCAATAAGATACATCACAAATAAAGCAAATATGGCGAAAATGAAGTTGGTTAACGGGCCAGCAGCGATAATAGCAATTCGCTTGAGTACGTGCTGACGATTGAAAGCGTGAGGCAAATCTTCTTCTGCTACGTCGTCTACTCGCTCGTCGAGCATTTTTACGTAACCACCTAAAGGTATGGCAGCAATAACGTATTCAGTGCCTAGCTTATCCGTGCGACGCCAAAGCGCTTTACCGAAACCGACGGAAAAACGCTCGACTTTGACTCCGCATCGCCTTGCCACCCAGAAGTGTCCCCACTCGTGCACAGCGACCAAAATACCCAGTGCAATAACGAACGACGCTAAACTCCATAAAAAGCCTAACATTAGCGCGCCTCTCTTGAGTAAGATGAAATAATTTGTTGTGCCTGACGACGACATTCCTTATCCCACTCAACAATGGCATTGATGTCATCGAGCTGACACCCTTGCATTTTTGCTACGCATTGTTGATTGACTTGGGCTATTTGGCTAAACCCAATTTGGCCAGATAAGAAAGCGGCCACTGCCACTTCATTCGCTGCATTTAATGCGGTTGTAGCGTATTGGCCTGCATCAGATGCTTCTATTGCCAAATATAAATTGGGATAGCGTTGTGGCTCAGGTTCGTCGAAACTAAAATTGCTCACGGTTTGGAAGTCCAGAGGTTTAACCCCAGAATCAATGCGCTTTGGAAACGCTAAGCCATGGGCAATCGGCGTGCGCATATCTGGGTTGCCCATTTGGGCTAACACTGAACCGTCGCAATACTGCACCATGGAATGAATAATACTCTGAGGATGTAATACCACTTTGATATCACTCGTTTGCAAGCCAAATAACCAACGTGCTTCAATAAACTCCAAGCCTTTATTCATCATAGTGGCGGAATCGACCGATATCTTTTGCCCCATATCCCAATTAGGGTGAGCACATGCTTGAGCAGGTGTCATCTCAGATAAACGATTTAATGGCGTTTCCCGAAACGGCCCTCCCGAGCCGGTTAATAAGATACTGCTGATCCCGGAGGCCGCCAAATCACCGTATTGAAAATCATGAGGCAAGCACTGAAATATAGCGTTGTGTTCACTGTCAATGGGCAATATCGTCGCGCCATGCTCTTTAGCTGCATTAATGAATAACTCGCCTGACATCACCAACGATTCTTTGTTGGCCAATAGTACCTTCTTGCCCGCTTTAACCGCCGCGATAGTAGATAATAAACCCGCACCACCGACAATAGCGGCCATCACTACATCAACCTCATCAGCGCTGGCAACATCAGCTAACGCTTGCGCGCCTGACAGAAGCTCTGTTTTTATTCCACTGGCGAGTAACGCTTGTTTGGCATTTTGATAACGAGTGCTGTCGGATAACACAAGATACTTAGGTTGGCACAGTTTGGCTTGCTCAAGGAGCTTATCTATTTGGCTATGAGCTGTTAACGCATAAACCTGATACAAACCAGGGTGACGCAAGACCACATCAATAGTGCTTTGTCCAATAGAGCCTGTTGCGCCTAATATACAAATATTTTGCATTAAGCCATCCACGAAACATAGCAAAAGGCAAAAACAGGAAATGCCGCCGTTAAGCTGTCAATGCGATCTAAAATACCACCGTGTCCCGGCAACAAGTTTCCACTGTCTTTGATACCCGCACAGCGTTTAAGCATACTTTCGTTTAAATCGCCTAATGCAGATACCGCAACCGTCAAACCGCCAATTAAAATGTTGATCCAAATTCGGCTGGGGTCAACGGCATAGTGAAGTGCCGCAAAAGCGATAATAAGCGAAGAAGCGCCAACGCCTCCCATTAAGCCTTCAAAGGTTTTGCCAGGAGAGACTCTTGGGCGTAGTTTAGTGCGACCAAACTTAACCCCAACAAAGAATGCGCCAATATCGGCAGCCCACACTATGCCCAACACGTAAAAAATGAGTGACGCGCCGTAAAAGCTATCGACGTCATACAAACTGGTTCGCAATGAGACTATCGCGACCCAAGTTGGTATCAGCGTGAGTAGCCCGAATATCCCTTGAATCCCCCTACGCGTGCGCCAAAATGAACTAAAACGAGGATAGGCAATGATCATCAATAAAGATACGAACCACCACAAGGCGGCGATACCTAAAATATAATGGTAAAGGCTATTTAATTGGCCTTGATACCAGATATTTTCCACGTCTATGGTAAAGGTGAAATAGCTGCATATCGCCACCACTATAAGCGTATATATGGCTTTAGTCTGGCGGGTAACAAACCCAGACATATTTGCCCATTCCCATGCACCTAATCCAAGCACGCCAATCATGGCTATTTCGAAACCAAGCATAGGTAGAAATAAAATCGAACACAGTACCAGCGGTGCTAACACCAGTGCGGTCAGAATACGTTCTTTCAACATTGTGAGCCCTCAGAAGCGAAAGTGGAGATAACTGCAAACGAACCTGTCATTAACTGACCTGTTCGCCCGTCATCCCGTAGCGGCGTTGCCTATCGGCAAAGTTATCGATGGCAAGTTGGAAAGCATCTTCGTTAAAATCCGGCCAGTAGGTATCGGTAAAATACAATTCTGCGTAAGCAACTTGCCATAGCAAAAAGTTGCTAATACGGGTTTCACCACCGGTACGAATGAGTAAATCGAGTTCAGGAAGGTCAGCGCAACAGGTATAACGGTTGAGCATGGCTTCGTCGATTTGTTCACATTCGAGTGCGCCTTCTTTGACCTGCTCAGCCAACGTCTTGGCTGCGTTGAGAATATCCCAGCGACCACCGTAATTCGCAGCAATGTTGAGAATTAAACCATCGTTGTTTTCAGTTAATGTCTCAGCATCTTGAATTTGTGCAACCAGCTTTTTGTCGAAGCGACTAGTATCACCAATAACACGTAATTTAACGTTATTTTTGTGCAGTTTTTTCACTTCACTGCTCAAGACCATTTTGAACAGTTCCATTAGTACCCCTACTTCTTCTTGAGGGCGATTCCAGTTTTCACTGCTAAAGGCAAATAAGGTTAAAACTTTGATGTTGTTTTTAAGGGAAAAAGACACAGAAGCGCGAACACCTTTAACACCAGCACGATGCCCGAATGTTCGTATTTTGCCTTTCTTTTTGGCCCAGCGACCGTTGCCATCCATAATGATTGCAACGTGCTGGGGTACGAGTTTACTGGTCGATTGTGATTCTGAATTCATTTATCAGGCAACCACTATACTTCCATTAACTCTGTTTCTTTCGCTGCTAAGATGTCATCGATTTGTTTTACGAATTCATCAGTCAGCTTTTGTATAGCGTCTTCACCTCGGTGAGCATCATCTTCGCTGATTTCTTTTTCTTTCAATAACTCTTTAATATCGCCGTTGGCGTCACGACGAATATTACGCACAGCGACACGACCGCCTTCAGCCTCATTACGTACGACGCGGATCAAATCCTTCCGGCGCTCTTCTGTCAATGCGGGCATAGGAATACGGATAACCGTACCTGCACTCATTGGGTTTAACCCCAAATCTGACTGCATAATTGCTTTTTCAACGGCTTGTGCTGCGCTTTTGTCAAACACAGTTAAGGCAAGTGTGCGTGAGTCTTCAGCTATCACGTTAGCCAATTGCTTTAACGGCGTCGGCGCGCCGTAATATGGCACCATTATGCTATCTAATAAGCTAGGATGGGCACGACCGGTGCGAATTTTGGTAAATTGACCACGTAACGCAAGCACGCTTTTTTCCATGCGCTGACGCGCGTCTACATTGATTTCATCAATCATAAAATGTCTTCCTAATTAATTATCTTGTTTTTCTGGATGGCAAATTACGGTACCAACATCTTCACCAAGCACAACTGCGCGTAAGCATCCTGGGGTATTCATATTAAAAACGCGAATAGGGATATTGTGATCTCGGGCTAGCGTAAATGCCGCCAAGTCCATCACTTTTAATTCTTTGTCTAATACTTCAGAGTAAGACAGTATTTTGTATAACACGGCATCTGGATTTTTCGCAGGATCTGAATCATATACGCCGTCTACTTTAGTGCCCTTAAGCACAGCATCGGCTTCTATTTCAATACCACGCAAACACGCGGCTGAGTCAGTTGTGAAAAACGGGTTGCCCGTACCTGCGGCAAAAATAACCACGCGACCAGATTTTAATAAACTAATAGCTTCAGCCCAGTTATAGGCATCACATACGCCATTAAGTGGAATGGCTGACATTAGACGAGCATTAACAAATGCACGATGTAGCGCATCACGCATGGCTAAACCGTTCATAACAGTCGCGAGCATACCCATGTGATCGCCAACAACACGATTCATGCCTGCTTTTGCTAAACCTTCACCGCGGAATAGGTTACCGCCGCCTATGACTAAGCCAACTTCAATACCCAGTTCAACCAATTCTTTTATTTCTTGCGCCATACGCTCAAGAACTTTTGGATCAATTCCAAAGCCTTCTTCGCCCATTAAGGCTTCGCCACTTAGCTTTAGCAATATTCTACGATAGGCATGTTTAGGTGTTGTACTCATCGGCAGGCTGTTCCTTATTTAACGAATAATGGGGGTCAATAACTCTCGGTATAACAATATACGTCTTAGCGTACAGGCATTACCTAAGTTGCTTTTGTGCGCACATAGTTCAACGCTTAGCGCTAAACTTAGGCATTAAGAACCTAAATGTACTGAATTTTACAGTACGTGCCGTTATACAGCTTGGTCCACATATAAAAAGGCACCTCAATTTGAGGTGCCAATAGTTTATATGACATTAGCTTTTCGCAAAAGCAAATGGCGCAATTATTTCTTAGCAGCGGCCATTTGTGCAGCTACTTCAGCAGCAAAGTCTTCTTCTTTCTTCTCAATGCCTTCACCTACTTCGAAACGTACGAAGTTAATAACGTCAGCATTTTTCGCTTTAAGCAATTGTGCTACAGACGTTGAAGGATCTTTAATGAAAGCTTGGCCTGTTAGGCTTACTTCAGAAGTGAACTTGTTCATGCGACCAGAAACCATCTTCTCAGCGATGTCAGCAGGCTTGCCTGACTGCATAGCGATATCAAGTTGAATTTCTTTTTCTTTAGCAACAACTTCAGCTGGTACATCAGTTGGCTTAACAAACTGAGGGTTAGCTGCTGCAACGTGCATAGCGATGTCTTTTGCAAGCTCTTCGTCGCCACCTTGAAGGATAGCGATAACGCCGATGCGGCCGCCGTGTACGTATGCGCCAAGGTTATCACCTTCAACAGAGATAACACGACGTGGAGAAATGTTTTCGCCAATTTTAGCAACCAAAGTGTCACGTGCGTCACTTACTTTAACGCCGTCAACCACTGAATCGTTCAACGTTTCAATGTCATTGATTTTGTTAGCAGACGCCACTTCGATCAATTTGCTACCGAATGCGATGAAACCTTCGTCACGAGCAACGAAATCTGTTTCACTGTTCAATTCGATCATTGTTGCTACACCGTTAGCAACTTTGGTCAAGATAACGCCTTCAGCGGCGATACGACCTGCTTTTTTAGCCGCTTTTGCTTGGCCATTTTTACGCATGTTTTCGATTGCTAGCTCGATGTCACCGTTAGCTTCAACTAGTGCATTTTTACAATCCAACATACCTGCAGCGGTACGCTCGCGTAATTCTTTAACTAGGGCTGCTGTCACTGCCATTGTCGTTTCCTCAGCAATATAATGTACTTAAATTAGGATTAAAAAACAGGGGCATTAGCCCCTGTTAGATTTTCGTGTCATGCACATTTGTGCATTAACAGACTGACTCAATAGGAATATTAAAGGGGCTGATTACTCAGCAGCTTCAACAAACTCACCTTCTTCAGCCTGTACTTCAATGTTCTTCTCACGACCTTCGATAACGGCGTCAGCAGCAGAGTTCAAGTAAAGTTGAACTGCACGGATCGCATCATCGTTACCAGGAATGATGTAATCAACACCATCTGGGTTTGAGTTTGTGTCGACGATAGAAACAACTGGAATACCAAGGTTACGCGCTTCGGTAATCGCAATGTGCTCGTGATCAGCATCAACAACGAAAAGACAATCAGGAAGACCGCCCATGTTTTTGATCCCGCCCAAGCTGTTTTCTAGCTTAGCCATTTCGCGTTGTAACATAAGCACTTCTTTCTTAGTGATTTTGTCGAACGTACCGTCTTGGCTTTGTTGCTCTAGATCTTTCAAGCGCTTGATTGATTGACGAACTGTTTTCCAGTTAGTCAACATGCCGCCCAACCAACGTTTGTTAACGTAGAACTGGTCACATTTAACTGCTGCGTCACGAACTGAATCACTTGCTGCACGTTTAGTACCAACAAAAAGGATTTTACCTTTCTTTGAAGCAACGCTGCCGATGTAATTCAACGCATTGTTGAATAACGGAACCGTTTTTTCTAAGTTGATGATGTGAACTTTGTTACGAGCGCCAAAGATGAAAGGTTTCATTTTTGGGTTCCAGTAACGAGTTTGGTGACCGAAGTGAACGCCTGCTTGAAGCATATCGCGCATTGATACATTTGCCATTATATTAGTTTCCTTAATATGGGGTTAGGCCTCCATACATCCCAGGTCTCGATCTGTGCAGACGAATCTTGCACAAACACCCCGAAAACTGTGTCGATGTATGTGTGTTATTAAATATAAGTTAGTCGCTGTAAATAACCGTTTTATGACAAGTTCAGAAGAACATATCAATGAACAGTTGTTTCAGCGGGGCGCTTTATATCACGAGAATGAGGGAAATTCAAGTTTAGGTATAGGCGCTATACACCAGCGCCTTGAAAAGTTAAGATATAACCACATTTATTAAGACCCGAAAAAATTAGGACATTGCTTTGCCAGCTACTATCAAAACCGCACAAGAAATTGAAAAAATGCGCGTTGCCGGGCGACTCGCAGCAGATGTATTACAAATGATTGGTCCTCATGTCAAAAAAGGCGTGACCACAGAAGAACTGAACCAAATTTGTCATGATTACATCGTTAATGAACAACAGGCCATCCCTGCCCCGTTGAATTACGGTAATCCGCCGTTTCCTAAGTCTATCTGTACCTCTGTTAATCATGTTATCTGCCACGGTATTCCGGCCGACAAAAAATTAAAAGACGGCGACAGTGTGAATATTGACGTCACCGTTATAAAAGACGGTTACCACGGCGACACGTCAAAAATGTTTGTGGTTGGCAAACCAAGCATTATGACTGAACGCCTAATCCGCGTCACCCAAGAAGCCCTTTATATCGGCATTAAGATGGTAAAGCCGGGAGTGCGTTTAGGCGACATTGGGCACGCCATACAGCAACATGCTGAAGGCCATAACTATTCAATTGTACGTGAATACTGTGGCCACGGTATCGGCGCTAACTTCCATGAAGAACCTCAGGTCGTTCACTATGGTCGCCCAAACACAGGTGAGGTATTGGAGGCCGGCATGTGTTTTACCATCGAACCCATGGTCAATGCAGGTAAACGCTACTCTAAAGTGTTGCCTGATGACTGGACCGTCGTCACTAAAGATCGCAGCCTTAGCGCTCAATGGGAGCACACCTTATTAGTGACCGAAACCGGGGTCGAAATTCTTACCCTGCGGGACGATGAGGAAATAGAGCGCGTCATTAATCATTAAGCGTCATTCGTAAACTCTTTTCTAAGCTTATGATAAATAATTAATTCTTACCGGAATTAGTTATTTGTCATTAGGCTTTAATTAGATGAACCTTAAGAGTATATCCGTGTAATTAAATCGTCATCCAATTGAATAAAGGACCGTATCTTGTCTTTGCAAACGTTAATAAATCAAATCCAACTTATTCAATCCACTGACGACATTCCTGCATTTAAAGCCTGCATCAGCGATAGTTATGACTGGTTAGAGAGTGAGTTTACCCGAGTAGATGTAGACAGCCTTGTTCTTGGTCGTGCCACCTTTGTTGATGCTCTTTTATGCCATGCATGGGAACTGCTCGATTTACATAAAGAAACTAAAATAGCATTGGTGGCGGTAGGCGGTTACGGTAGAGGCCAACTGCAACCCTATTCAGATATTGACCTGTTGCTACTTAGCCCTAATTCGCTCTCTCAAGCCCAGCAAAATACCATAGGTCAGTTTATCACCTTTTTGTGGGATGTTGGTTTAGACATAGGCCAATCAGTTCGTACCATAAAGGAAACCGTTTCCCTAGCGCGTGGTGATGTCACCATAGCGACAAATTTGGTCGAAGCTCGGCTTCTGACAGGTAATCAAGACACCTTTTTAACTCTGAATAAAAAACTTCATGGGCGCGGTTATTGGACTAGCAAAGACTTTTTTATCGCTAAATCAAAAGAACAACAAATACGCCATTCTAAATTTAAAGGCACCTCTTATAACCTCGAACCCAATGTTAAAGAGAGCCCTGGCTGCTTGCGTGACATACAAAATATTGGTTGGATAGCTAAGAAACACTTTAAGGTGATGAAGGGCACGGAACTGGTAGAACGCGGTTACTTCACAGAGCAAGAATTCCAAGAGCTACTAGAGTGTCGCTCTAATCTTTGGCGCATAAGATTTGCACTGCATATGCAAGCTGGGCGCAGCGAAAATCGTTTGTTATTTGATTATCAAAATGATGTGGCCAGTCGCTTAGGTTATGGTGATGATGGTAAGGCATCTGTCGAGCGCATGATGAAATCGTTTTTCAGAACGGTAAGGCGTATTAGTGAGCTTAACGAAATGTTATTGCAACGCTTTGGACACGATGTATTGCATATCAAAGTCAAAGATCGCTCAATTATCAATCCAAGCTTTGAAATTGCCGATGGTCTACTCGCCACGCGGCATGACAACGTATTCAATGAGCCAGAAGACATTCTGCAATGCTTACTACTGATTGCAGATACGCCGCAAATTGAAGGTTTGCATTCAAGCGTGCTTAGTCAACTACGCTTAGCGCGTCGTAAGTTCCATAGTCAATATTACTGCGAAATTCCTCGCTGTCGCACGCTATTTATTGAACTGATGCAACACCCAGATTTCTTTGGTTTAGGTTGGGACATCATGCATAAGCACGGTATTTTGCAGTCCTATTTACCGCAATGGGATCATATTGTTGGCATGATGCAATTCGACTTATTTCATGCATACACTGTCGATGAGCACACCCATCGATTAGTTAAGAACGTTTATCAATACAGTCAGGGCAACGCAGGCTTTCCTCGTTGTAGCCGTATCGTGCGTAACCTAGACAAACCAGAGCTGTTATACATTGCCTCTATCTTTCATGATATTGGTAAAGGCCGTAACGGTGACCACTCTAAATTAGGCGCTAAAGATGTCGCCGAGTTTTGCACCATGCATGACATTAATGACAAAGACGCCGAACTCATCGCTTGGTTAGTTGAAAGCCACCTAATGATGTCCGTTATTGCACAGCGCCGCGATATATACGACCCAGAGGTGATCAACGAATTTGCGGGTAATGTGCGCACGCACAATCACCTTAATCACCTTTATGTGCTTACACTGGCTGATATACGTGCCACCAATGACAACTTATGGAATGACTGGAAAGCCACCCTACTTCGTGAACTGTATTTGCTCACACAAAAAGCCTTAGATAACGGTTTGGAATGCAAGGTTGCTTTGCAAGATAGGATTGACGAACATCAGACCAAAGCAAAAAGACTACTGGTAAACCGCGGCGTAAATGAAAGCCAAGTTGAACAGTTTTGGAAACGCTTAACGGACGATTACTTTGTGCGTTTCAAACCCGATCAAATTGCGTGGCATGCGGGCGTTATTCTAGCTGCCCATCCTATGACTGATGACTTTTTACTCGTTGAAGCCAATGAACACACCGCTAAATCGGGTACAGAATTGCTGGTGTATGGTAAAGATAAAATCAACTTGTTCGCTCAGGTTGCTTCTGTACTCGATAGCCGCAACTGTTCGATTCATGATGCGCAGATCATGAAAACCAATGATGGCTACGTCTTTGATAGCTTCATTGTGTTGGAACAATCGGGAGACAGGATTGACTCGGCGAGTCGCTTAAGCAGTTTAAAAGAAGCTGTGACCAATCAGCTAAACAAACCGGGTGAAGAGCACCAGAACCGTCGTAAAATGTCCCGTCAAATGAAACAGCTGGACGTCCCCACTAAAGTGCGGTTCTATTCTAGCCAGCCTGATGTCACGCTGGTTGAACTTGAAGCATTAGATGCGCCAGGGCTGTTGGCTAAAGTGGGCAACTTATTGGTGGAAATGGAGTTTTCATTACGTATGGCTAAAATCGCCACGATCGGCGAGCGGGCTGAAGATTTATTTATCATTAGCAATAGTGACGACAAAGCCTTGACACAAAATCAGGAAATCGAGCTCAAAAAGCGCTTATCCGACACCCTAGATTAATACCCACCAACACCAGTGAGCTCTTTGCCATATATCGGTAATGAGAGCTCACTGTCATGATACTTTCAAATTAACGTCACTTTACTGTAAAACCCTGCTTTTAGCCTAAGCGCTAAACAGTTAAAGGGTTTTACCATGAAAAACACACTGGTTTATCGCGCGCACTACCGCACAGTTTGGTTGTCTGATATTCACCTAGGCAGTAAAGACTGTAAAGCTGAATACTTGCTCGACTTTTTAGAGCACTCAACTATTGAGACATTATACCTAGTAGGTGACATTATCGATATGTGGGCAATGAGCAAGCAATTCCGCTGGCCTGAGGCGCATAATAAGGTGCTGCACAAACTCATGTGTTTATCAAAGGAAGACACTCGCGTTATCTTTTTGCCCGGCAATCATGATGCTCCATTGCAAAAATACGATGGCATCACATTTGGTGAAATCGAAATAGCCAGAGAAGCCGTTCACACCACCGCAGACGGTAAAAAATTATTGGTGCTTCATGGCGATCAGTTTGATCAAGAAGTTTGCTTCGGCCCTTTACAGTCATGGATAGGCGATAAGGCATATGACTTTTTATTATTTATTAATCGTTGGTATAACCGCGCTCGAGCGTCGCTTAAATTCCCCTATTGGTCATTGGCAGGCTATTTAAAGAGCCATATAAAAGAGGCTAATAAAGCCATTAGCCGCTATAAGCATGCGTGCATTAACCGCGCGACGGAGATGGACTTAGACGGCGTCATTTGTGGGCACATTCACCACCCCGAAGTTGATAATATCAATGGGAAAACCTATTACAACGATGGAGACTGGATTGAAAACTGCTCAGCCTTAACGGAATTAGCAAGCGGGGAAATGAAGCTGATTTACTGGACCCAGACGGCTCACGCCAGCAACCTATTCAACCTACGCATGAGCAAAGCAAAAAGCCAAAATAAAGCCGCCTGATGGTCTTTTTTGTCCTTTGTACTGTAATTAAATTGCCATTTAACTGGCACCAAATCGTCATACATCGTCGCTAGTATGAGCCCTAATATCAGCAATAACGGCACTCTCTATGTTTACGGTTAATGACGTTTTACACAAGCACTACCCAAAAGTGGCTGAAAAGCCGTGGTTGTTTAAGTCAGCAGGATTTGTACTAAGACATTTGCTTCATGAGCGAGAAATGAACGAGTTTGCTCAGAGCTATCCGCACCACCAAGGTCTTGAATTCGTTGAACAAGTTCTTGAATACTTCAATGTTAGCTATTCGGTGCGTGATAACGAGCGTGAGCATATTCAAAGCCAAGGCCGCTTGGTTATTATTGCCAATCACCCCATCGGCTCGTTAGACGCCCTAGCCCTCATAAAATTGGTTAGCGAAATCAGAACTGATGTAAAAGTCGTGGCAAATCAAATGTTGATGACAATCGACCCGTTACACTGCATGTTGTTACCGGTCAATAACATGGACGGCGGCACCGCAAAAGATCATATTCACAACATTCAGCAGCATTTAGAGCAAGAAGGCGCACTACTTATATTCCCTGCGGGGGAGGTGTCTAGGCTGCGCCCTCAGGGAGTGCGGGATACCCATTGGCATAGCGGCTTTTTGCGTATTGCGCGTCAAGCAAAAGCCCCTATCCTGCCAGTATTTATTGATGCTAAAAACTCCCCCCTATTTTATGGTGTATCCATGCTGTATAAGCCATTGGCGGCCATGCTACTGGTCACAGAAATGTTTAAACAAAAGCGTAACCATTTGCCCATGCGTATTGGCGAAGTAATCCCATTTGAATCCTATGCCAATGATAAAATTAATCGCATCCAGCAAGTTAAATTACTCAAAAAACACCTTTATCGCATCGGCATGGGCAAACAAGGCATTTTTGCCACCCAAAAAGCCATCGCCATGCCAGAAAACCGCACTGAGCTGAGCCGTGCAATAAAACGTGATTGTGAGCATTTAGGGGAAACCACCGATGGCAAAGCAATCTATCTATATCAATACACGGGAAGTTCGCCCATCATGCGCGAAATTGGACGCCTGCGTGAAATAGCCTTTCGTGCAGTAGGCGAAGGCAGTCACCGCAGACGTGATATTGATCAATACGATACCCAGTATTTTCATTTGATTCTGTGGGATCCAGACGATCTAGAAATTGCCGGCGCTTATCGCTTTGGTGATGCTAAAAAGTTACTGGCACAAACCGGAACCGATGGTTTGTACTCAGCCACGCTATTCAATTATACCGACGCAATGCAGCCGTATTTTGAAAAAGGACTTGAGCTCGGCCGAAGTTTTGTACAGCCCAGGTATTGGGGTAAACGTAGCTTAGATTACTTATGGTACGGCATAGGGGCATTTTTGCAGCGCCACCCTGACTATCGCTACTTGTTCGGACCTGTCTCCTTGAGCGATACCTACCCTAAAGCGGCCAAAGATTTGTTAGTACAATTTTACCGCTTGTATTTTACCCACAAAGACACTATTGCCACCTCTAAAACCCCCTATCATTTGGCAACCGATTTAGCTGAAAGTTTTACAGGCGGTGATTATAAGAAAGATTTTACCCAACTAAAGCATATGCTGGCCAACATGGGAGTGGCGGTTCCGACGCTGTATAAACAATATACGGAAACCTATGACGACGGCGGCATTCATTTTCTAGACTTTAATATTGATGCTGATTTTGGCAATTGTATTGATGGTCTAGTCTTAGCGGATATTCATATGCTCAAAGCGAAGAAAAAAGCGCGTTATATGCCGCACAATGCTGCTAAAGAAGAAAAAGATGCCCCTAACAGCAAGGGAGAAACTAAAGAAATGACATTAAAAAAAGCAAGTTAATCTTATGCTTCTAAGTGATAAAGAGCCATCTACTGAGCAGCCATAGGCGACCTGACGGGCGCCTTTTAGCTTACATTTATAAATTTTCGCTCAGCGATTCATTGTTTACTGAAGTGGGTATAAGTTCTCAGTATTGAGCCGTGATTGAGCCCTGATCTTTAGGCTTTCTTTTTACTAAGGGCGACTACTTCAGCTTTTTCGTCAGACAGTACAGACTTTGCCTCAGTACCTTTGAACATCTTGCCAACCGCATCTTTATTTTTAGACAGCATGATCGCCAAATCCTCTAAAACATCAGCTTCGAACTTCATCCCCTTAGCTTCAATGTACTCGGCTAGGTTGTCTGCTACTTCTAGCATTTTGTCGTACTTATCGGCTTCTTTTTTATCTGCGGTCACAAACTTTTCAACCCCTTTATGCTCAACGACGTATCTGGTAATAATGGCCATATTTGTATCCTCAATTGCGTGTCTGTACAAAATATAGCACAACACCTGTTTTTATGTACAGTTCATTTTTACCGCCGTGCACATATAAAAAAACCAGCTTTTGGCTGGTTTTTGTTAAAGCAAAATCACAATTAGCGATTAGTGCCCTTCACTAACCTGATTAACAGTGTAACGAGGGATCTCAACCACTAAATCTTCATCTTTAATAATAGCTTGGCAACCTAAACGCGAATCAGGCTCTAGCCCCCAGGCTTTGTCGAGTAAGTCGTCTTCTAACTCATCACTCTCGTCAAGCGATTCAAACCCTTCACGCACAATGACGTGGCAGGTGGTACAGGCGCATGACTTTTCACAAGCATGCTCAATGCCTATACCGTTTTTCAAAGCAACATCCAATACTGTTGTGCCAGAAGGCGCTTCGAGTACGGCACCGTCTGGGCAAAGCTCAGCATGAGGTAAAAATATAACTTGTGGCATCTGTTGTTTCCTTAAATCGAAAAATTAATTCTGACGCTAAATAAAATTAAATGCTGTCGACCGTATGACCGGCCAGTGCCTTTTTGATCGAGTGATCCATACGTTTTTCTGCGAATATTTGACTCGCTGCATCGGCTGCGCTAATCGCTTGCTTTATCGCATCGATATCATCGTTTTTGCCTGCGATATCTAATACTTCTAGGCTAGCTTGAATAGTGCCGATTTCCGCCGCACTCAATAGCTCAGCTCCATCTGCATTCAGCGCAGCTTGTAGGGCTTCATGTACTCTTGCAGCTTCTACCTGTTGCTCTTTCAACATGCGGGCCTGCATGTCGCCTGTGGCATTCTGCATGGACGCTTTAAGCATGTCGCTGATTTGTGATTCGTCTAATCCATAAGAGGGTTTAACTTGGATCTCAGCTTGAACGCCACTGGATTTCTCCATCGCCATCACGTTAAGCAGACCGTCTGCATCTACCTGAAAGGTGACTCGAATGTGCGCAGCGCCAGCCGCCATCGGCGGTATACCGTGCAACGTGAATTTTGCTAGCGAACGGCAGTCGTCAACCAATTCGCGCTCACCTTGCAACACGTGGATCATCATAGCCGTCTGGCCATCTTTGAATGTCGTAAATTCTTGCGCTTTCGCCACAGGAATAGTGGTATTACGGTGAATGACTTTCTCAACCAAACCGCCCATAGTTTCTAAGCCAAGAGACAGTGGTAATACGTCCAGTAACAGCATTTCACCGTCAGGCTTGTTACCTACTAGAATATCAGCTTGAATAGAGGCGCCAATGGCCACCACTTTATCAGGATCAATAGAGGTTAAAGGGGTTCGGCCGAAGAATTCGCCCACTTGCTCACGCACATAAGGTACGCGAGTTGAACCGCCAACCATGACGACTTCTAGCACTTCGTCTTTTTCTAACTCGGCGTCTTTCAGCGCCCTGCGACACGCGCGTAATGTACTTTTCGTTAAGTCAGCAATTAAACCTTGAAAGGTTTCTCGACTAATAGATAAGCTGAGAAGCTTTTGCTCGTCATCGGCAAAATCCACTGTAACAGTGTCATTGTCGCTCAAGGACTCTTTAGCAAACTTTGCTTTGTCCAATAGGACCCGATGCAAACGTTTTGACAACGCCCCCTCTAGGCCAAGCTGCTGGCGAAAATGCTTAACAATCATGTGATCAAAATCATCGCCGCCTAATGCTGAATCACCGCCAGTGGCTAATACCTCGAATACCCCTTTGCTCAAGCGTAAAATAGAAATATCAAATGTGCCGCCACCCAAGTCATAAACGGCAATCACGCCCTCTTGGGCAGTGTCTAAGCCGTAAGCGATAGCGGCCGCTGTGGGTTCGTTTAATAGCCGCAACACTTTTAATCCCGCTAGTTGCGCGGCATCTTTAGTGCCTTGGCGCTGCGCATCATCGAAATACGCAGGAACCGTTACCACAGCACCGCTTAGCTCTTCACCCAAGCTCTGTTCTGCACGTAAACGCAGGGTGGTGAGTATTTCAGATGACACCTCAACTGGATTCACTTGACGGCCGGTAACATTCAGCAACGGCGAGTTCGGGTTTGACTCATCGAAATCATAAGGCAAGTCTGGATAACTGCGGCGAATATCATTGAGACTACGACCCAAGAAACGTTTTACTGAAACAATGGTATTTGCAGGGTCAAGGCTAGCATCATGCTTAGCCTGCTCACCCACCACCACTTGATCAGCGGTGTAACTGACCACTGAAGGCAAAAGGTGTTGGTTATTGTTGTCTCCCAACGTCTCTGCCTGACCACTGCGAACAGTCGCCACTAGAGAATTTGTTGTGCCTAAATCAATACCCACGGCAAGTTTACGTTGGTGAGGTGCCGCGCTCAGGCCAGGTTCTGCAATTTGGAGTAATGCCATTATAAAAACCGTTTAGTTGTTCAAAAGTCGCTTAACGCGTCTTCTTTGATTTCAATTTCGTGACGTAGCTTAAATAAAAACTTCAGCTTACGTACCAGATTTGCAGCATTTTCATTCGCCGCATCATCGGATTGCTCGAGAAAAACCCCAAGCTCACTCAACAACCGCTTAATATCCGCCGCTACTTCGTCGTCTAAAGACTCAAGGGCAGTAAGTGGATCGCTAGCATGTTGAGCATCGTCTAATTGTTCACGCCATTCCATTTGCTGCATTAAAAATGCACCGTCTTGCATGGTTTTTTGCTCATGCTGTAATTCTACACCGCGTAGCTCCAACATATGCTCAGCACGACTCAGAGGTGTTTTTAAGACTTGATAGCCGTCATTAACTTGCGCATTTTTTTGCAAAGCAATGAGTTTGTCGCGCTCGCTGGCGGTAGCAAACCTATCTGGATGCGTGAGTTTTTGTAGTTGTTGGTACGTCGCTGCAAGCGCCGCTTTGTCTACATCGAATGAAGGCGTCAGGTTGAATAGCGCAAAATAATTCATATCAATTAGCGTCTTTTGAGTTTGGCCTATGAAGGTGTAGACAATGGAAGCGTCTACATCGTGATACGTCTTAATCGTCGTTAATAAAAAGCAGGCCTGTTAGCCTGCTTCTTTGATAGCCACGTATAGCAAACCTATACGTTAAAACTTTCGCCGCAGCCACATTCGCCGTTTGCGTTAGGGTTATTAAACTGGAACCCTTCGTTCAGGCCTTCTTTGGCAAAATCTAGTTCGGTACCGTCTAAGTACACCAAGCTTTTACCATCGATAATGATTTTAACGCCATTATCTTCAAAAACATGGTCATCTTCGTTTAACTCGTCGACAAATTCCAACACATACGCTAAACCAGAACAACCCGTGGTTTTGACTCCTAAGCGCAAGCCTAGCCCTGAGCCTCTGTTTTGCAGAAAGCTAGATGCTCGTTGTGCCGCAGCCTCAGAAATTTTAATTCCCACTATGGTCTCCTCTTTCGTTTAACGTTTACTGGTGTTTCTTTTTGTAATCTTCAACGGCTGCTTTAATAGCGTCTTCTGCCAAAATAGAGCAGTGAATTTTTACTGGTGGTAAGGCAAGTTCTTCTGCAATGTCCATGTTCGAAATCTTCACGGCATCGTCAATTGATTTACCTTTAACCCATTCAGTAACTAATGAGCTAGACGCAATCGCCGAGCCACAGCCATAAGTTTTGAATTTTGCATCTTCGATAATGCCATTAGCACCAATCTTCAATTGCAATTTCATTACGTCACCGCATGCTGGTGCGCCAACCATACCGGTTGCAATGCTAGGGTCATTCTTGTCAAAACCACCTACGTTACGTGGATTTTCGTAGTGATCGATTACTTTTTCGCTGTAAGCCATGATGGTTACCTCATTTGTGAAGACGATTTCGCCTTACTGTGAATTCTATAAATTATTCAAATACTAGTGGTGTGCCCACTCAACGGTATTCAAATCAATGCCTTCTTTGTACATATCCCACAAAGGAGACATATCACGTAATTTGTCGATTGCGTTACGTACTACGCTTATCACATGATCGATTTCAGCTTCGGTGGTAAAACGGCCGATTGTGAAACGAATTGAGCTATGGGCCAATTCATCATTCAAACCAAGCGCGCGAAGTACATAAGACGGCTCTAAGCTGGCTGATGTACAAGCTGAACCAGATGATACGGCCATATCTTTAAGGGCCATGATCAAAGACTCACCTTCAACGAATGCAAAACTCACATTTAAGTTCGCTGCAACGCGTTGTTCAATGTCACCATTGATGTAAACCGCTTCAATATCTTTGATTCCATCCCATAAGCGATTACGTAGCATTAGAATACGTTCGTTCTCGGTGGCCATTTCTTCCTGTGCTATACGGAATGCTTCACCCATACCTACAATTTGATGAGTTGCCATGGTACCAGAGCGCATACCACGCTCATGGCCGCCACCGTGCATTTGCGCTTCAAGACGAACGCGAGGCTTACGACTAACGTAAAGTGCTCCAATCCCCTTAGGACCGTAAGATTTATGTGCTGAGAAAGACATCATGTCTACTTTCAGCGCTTGTAAATCGATTGCCACTTTGCCTGTGCTTTGCGCAGCGTCAACATGGAACAACACTTTACGCTCGCGGCACACTTCTCCGATAGCAGCGATGTCTTGGATCACGCCAATCTCGTTGTTTACGTGCATCACACTAGCAAGAATCGTGTCTGGGCGGATGGCCGCTGTGAATTTTTCGATATCAATCAAACCATTTGGCTCAGGATCTAAATACGTCACTTCAAACCCTTCACGCTCTAACTGGCGGCACGTATCAAGTACGGCTTTATGCTCAGTTTTCACTGTGATGAGGTGCTTACCTTTTTTGCCGTAAAAATGTGCAGCGCCTTTAATTGCAAGGTTATTTGATTCTGTTGCGCCAGAGGTGAAAACAATTTCACGAGGATCTGCATTGATCAAATCAGCAATTTGATTACGAGCAACGTCGACTGCTTCTTCTGCTACCCAACCGAAACGGTGAGAACGCGATGCAGGGTTACCAAAGTTGCCTTCGTTGGTTAAACACTCTGCCATTTTGGCAGCAACACGAGGGTCAACCGGGGTGGTTGATGAATAATCTAAATAAATTGGTAACTTAATGTCGCTCATTGTCTACTCCGCTTATTTACTGCAGGCTCACTTCGATTTCGTTGCCGGCAATATAATTGAGGTGTTTCGTTTTATCTTGTCTGTCTGCTACTAATTTCACGTCGTGCTGCGCCATGAGTTCTCCAAGAGTAATGCCATCGAGAAAAAGGCTGATGCGCTCACTTAAATCTTGCCACAAGCTGTGGGTTAAACAGCGCTCACCACCTTGGCAATCTGACTGACCTTGACAACGCGTTGCATCAACTGACTCGTCTACGGCACGAATGACCTCACCGATAGGAATGTCGCTAGGTTGGCGGCCCAACTTGTAACCGCCGCCTGGCCCACGCACACTGTCTACCAATTTTTCTCGGCGTAAACGTGAAAAAAGTTGCTCTAAATAAGATAACGATATTTCTTGGCGCTCAGATATATCTGCTAACGACACGGGACCGCGCTGTGAATGTAAGGCTACATCCAGCATTGCTGTAACAGCGTAACGACCTTTAGAAGTTAATTTCATTCTGAACACCTAGCTAAAAACTTGCAGCTATTGTCCCAAACCCGACTATTTTAGTCAAGTATTTATCCTACTGTTTTAGTCAAGTATTAGAGTGCTGTTTTTTACTGAGTCATCCATCAACAACGCTAAATTTGCGGATCGAATGACGCTTTTGCCGATTCTTTTTCCGCCGTCGTTAAATGATCGCCAAAGCTATCAATTTCAAGGGTGGGTAGTGATTTACCGCAAACAGTCCCTCCCATGTTATTGATCTCTTTACACATTTCTTCCACTTTGGTATCAATAAGGTGAACATGATCAAGCATTAATCCAATAGCATTTGCGACAGGATCAGGGTTTTCATCTGAAATAGCATAGGCATCGAAGCCATACTTACGGGCAATTTTAGCCCGGTGGCCGTTCTGTTCTTTGTTCGCGCTTGGCATCACGATGCGACCAGGTATACCCACAACGGTGGCGTTCTCAGGGGCATCCTTTACCACAACAGAATTGGAGCCCACCTTCACGCCTTTGTGCATAGTGATAGGCCCAAGAATCTTAGCCCCTGCCCCAATCACGACATTATCTTCTAAAGTGGGGTGACGCTTACCGGCGCTCCAAGAAGTACCACCAAGGGTGACGCCATGGTATAGGGTAACGTTATCGCCAATCTCTGCGGTTTCACCTATCACCACACCCATACCGTGATCTATAAAGAAGCGACGGCCAAGCTTAGCGCCAGGATGTATTTCCACTCCTGTCGCCCAACGGGAGAACGTTGATAAGCTGCGAGCTAACCAGCGCCAATTGGCCTTCCATAACCGATGACTTAAACGATGAAACCAAATGGCATGCAGCCCTGGGTAATTCGTCAAAACCTCGAACGTATTGCGCGCTGCTGGGTCGCGGTGAAATACACTCTGGATATCTTCTTTAATACGTTCGAACATTGTTATGTATTGTCTTTGCTGGACTTTTCGATAGATGCCAATATGCCGCGCAATATGTTCAGCTCCTGGGTTTCAGGACGAGCACGATTGAACAAGCGACGTAATTTGGTCATGACCATACCTGGATGTTGCGGAATGATGAAATTCGTTTTGTGAAGGGTTTGTTCCAAATGGCTATAAAAGCCTTCAAGATCATCCGCCAGCGGGTATTCTTCCTGCACACTCGTCTCTCGTCGCGTCTCATTAAGATGCGCCATGCGAATTTCGTAACACAGTGTTTGTACAGCTGCAGCCAAGTTCAACGAGCTATATTCAGGATTGGCGGGAATACATACATGAAAATGGCATTGCTGTAGCTCCTCGTTACTCAAGCCGTTGTTCTCACGGCCAAATACTAAGGCAACAGGATATTTAGGCACTTCGGATACTAACTTTTCACCGCATTCGCGAGGTTCAAGCATAGGCCAAGATAACGTTCGCGAACGGGCACTTGTGCCGACCACTAAACCACAATCCGCTACTGCTTCTGCCACGGTGGAGACAATTTTCGCGTTGGCCAGAACATCCCCAGCCCCAGCAGCTAACGCGCTAGATTTACCGTCGGGCGGTGATACTGGATCAACCAAAACCAATTGGCTCAAGCCCATGGTTTTCATGGCGCGCGCTGTTGAACCAATATTGCCGGTGTGGGATGTATTAACCAGTACGATTTTAATATTTTCTAGCATAGCAAAGGATTATCTGTGATTTATGGAGATTTTAGGGCGCGGATAATAGCACATTTTGCGTGCAAAAGTAGTGTAGGCGCGGTGCGCAGAGTGATCCACATGCTACAAAAAATGTTAAGGCGTTCTAAGGTTGAAAATTCGACCGAACGTCAGTCCACAGCCCCTTTATAAAATTGGCAAGAAGCAAAGCGTTCATAGTCACTCAAAGGCTTCAAATAAGTGTTTTCTACCGCCACCCCAAACTCTATTTCGTCATGAGTTTCCACTTCGAACGGCGCAACTCAAGGGTGATTTCCCGGCCCGCTTAACTGCACGTAAGGATATTGAGTGACATTCCAAAAGCCAGAAATCAACGTTTGTTGGCGGTTAAGTTGTACTCATCTTGCTTGGCCTCGTTAGCGCCTGCTTGAGGACTGTTAACAAGCATGTAGGTATCATCTGAATTTAGCAGCAACTGGGTATCTGCGTCACACGCTGTAGTGCAAATGCTAACGCCAACAAACACTTCATCACACTTTCCTTAGGGGCAACATTGTATTTATGCTTGATAAAGCTCCAACGGTAAACCATCTGGGTCGGCGAAAAAGGTGAATTTTTTGAGGGTATATTCATCAATCCTGATTTCCTCTACCTCAACGCCCTTCGCCGTCAAGAAAGCCGCTGTGGTTTCAACATCATCCACCACAAACGCTAGGTGCCGTAAGCCTTGTGCTTCTGGGCGACTCGGGCGCTCTGGAGCCCCAGGGAATGAAAAAAGCTCAATCTGCCCGCCATCAGGCAGCGCTAAATCTAATTTATAAGAATCACGATGCGCTCGGTAGTTTTCAGCAATAATGCTCAACCCTAGAATTTCGGTATAAAAATGCTTTGAGCGTGCATAGTCAGAACAAATGACAGCGACGTGATGAATGCGTTTTAACATTGAGTACTCTCTATTGGCCATTATCAGGTACGAGTTATCAAGTGTCCTCACCCAGTACACTTGAAGATATCAAAGAGCGCTTACGCTAACATAGTTTGCTATAAATCCAGATTATGATTGCGAATATTCTGTAGTTTGGTAAACTGCGCGGCGATTTTTTGTTCACTTGCTAGCAAAAGCAAGGCGAGTGACAAATTCTTTATCTTAACGTTCTTTTAAAAATTGGTGGTTTTACTATGCATCCTATGCTGAATATAGCAGTGCGCGCGGCGCGTTCTGCGGGCAACGTCATTGCCCGTGGTTTTGAAAATCAATCTGAATTAATGATTGAAGCCAAGGGCAGTAACGACTTCGTTACTCGCGTCGATAAAGAAGCCGAGCAAGCAATTATTCGCAAAATTCAACAATCTTACCCTGACCATTGTTTCGTGGGTGAAGAAGGCGGCGTAGTAGAAGGTAGCAACACTGATTACAAATGGATCATTGACCCGCTAGATGGCACCACTAATTTTATCAAGGGTATTCCCCACTTCGCAGTATCCATCGCTTTAATGCATAAAGGTCGTTTAGACCAGGCGGTTGTGTTCGATCCTATTCGTGGCGAACTATTTACCGCAAGCAAAGGCGCTGGCGCTCAACTTAACGGTTTCCGTATTCGTGCTAGTAAAGCAAAAGAGTTGAACCAAACGATCCTTGCCACCGCACTTCCATACAAAAACAAAGATGCATTACCAACTTATCTTGAAAGCTTCCGTAACATCTTTTTCCAAGCGGGTGATGTGCGCCGTAGTGGTTCAGCTGCTCTGGATTTAGCCTACGTAGCCGCTGGTCGTTACGACGGTTACTGGGAGAGTGGCTTGAAGCCATGGGATATTGCAGCGGGTGAACTTCTCGTTCGTGAAGCTGGCGGCCTGGTAACAGATTTCAAAGGTAATAACGACCCTATGCATAACGGTGACATCGTTGCTGGAAGCGCTAAAGTCGTGCAAACCCTAGTCAAGAATTTGAAAGCTTAAGGTTGTAATAGGTTAAAAGTGTAATGGCTTAAGAACGTATGACCTTTTTAAAGCGAGCCCTATGGCTCGCTTTTTTTTTGGCTAAAAAATACGACCAATCTTCGCATTCAAAAGCTGAGTACTAAGTACCGGGTATTGAATACTGAGTACTGGGTAGACAGTGTTAGCATAAACACACCACTAAAAAAGCCGCTTAATGGTTAATCAAACGGCTCTCGATGCGCAACTCTGTTTACCCTTATGGGTAATCTAATTTTCTACAGCATTGACTCTTGGTCAGCGCCTTCTTTTTCAATCTCAGTTGGCATCAAGTCTTCGCGGCTTACACCTAACCATAGCGCCACTAAGCTGGCAACGTAGATAGACGAATACGTACCGATTATCACACCAAACAGTAACGCAGTCGCAAAACCATGAATGGTTGCTCCGCCCAAGAAGAACAATGACATCAATACCAATATCGTCGTTAACGAGGTAATAATGGTACGGTTCAAAGTCTGGGTCAGTGAAATATTAATGATCTCTTCGGTTTCTGAATTGCGGATTTTACGGAAGTTTTCACGGATCCTATCTGATACCACAATCGTATCATTCAAGGAATAACCGATTACTGCCAATACAGCGGCCAGTACCGTTAAGTCGAATTCCAGTTGTAGAATTGAGAACAAACCTAATGTGATGATCACGTCGTGGGCAAGTGCCACAACTGAGCCCAAAGCAAAACGCCATTCGAATCGCATTGCTACGTATACCAGAATACAAAGCAAAGAAACCAGCATGGCTAACCCGCCCTGTTCTGCAAGTTCATCACCAATATTTGGCCCAACAAAAGCGATACCGCGTTTTTCAACGCTTGGATCGGCAGCTTGCAACGCAGCAACTACCCTGTCGCCAATTTCAACGTTCTTCACGCCTTCCATTGGAGCAATGCGTATTAGTATGTCTTGGCTGCTACCGTAGTTTTGCACTGTAGGCTCAACAAAGCCGGCTTGAGTTAACTCAGCGCGAACCGCGTCTAAGTTAGCCACACCTTCATATCGCATTTCAATCTGCGTACCGCCGGTGAAGTCCAAACCCCAATTAAGCTGGTTAACACCAAGGGATACCAGAGAGCCGATAACCAGTAACGCGGATAGTATCGCTGCGGGAACGCGCAACGACATAAAGCCAACGGTTTCTTTCATGTTTAGCAATTGCATGTCAGCGCTCCTATATTGATAATTTTTTCAAAGGCTTACCACCACACCATGCATTTACAACAGCACGGGTAACAAAAATAGCGGTAAACATGGAAGTGGCAATACCAATCATTAACGTGATCGAGAAGCCTTTAATTGGGCCTGTGCCCACAGCAAACAGAATCAGACCCGCAATGAAGGTTGTAATGTTGGCATCAAGAATGGTCGAGAATGCACTGTCATAACCGTGATGAATTGCCTGTTGGGGGCTGCGCCCTTCCCGTAGTTCTTCTCGGATACGCTCGAATATCAGAACGTTTGCATCAACCGCCATACCGACCGTTAACACGATCCCGGCCATACCAGGTAGCGATAATGTCGCGCCCGGTATCATCGACATAATGCCAACGATCATCACTAGGTTTAGAGTCAGAGCAAGGTTCGCGACCAAACCAAATGCTTTGTAGTAAATCAGCATAAAGATTAGTACTGCGACAAAGCCCCAAATGATGGCTTGTGTACCCAGTGCGATGTTCTCTTTACCTAAGCTTGGCCCAACGGTGCGCTCTTCTACGATTTGAATAGGTGCTATCAGTGCACCAGCTCTGAGTAGTAGCGACAGGTTATGCGCTTCTTGTGGCGAATCTAACCCGGTAATACGGAAACTACTGCCCAAGCGCGCTTGAATGGTAGCGATACTGATCACTTCACGCTTCGCTTCAAAAATCAGCTTGTCGTTAGCATCTCGCTCACCCGTTGATTTATATTCAATGAAGACGGTCGCCATCGGCTTACCAATACTGTCTTTGGTAAACTGTGACATCTTACTGCCACCTTTAGAATCAAGTGAAATATTCACCTGAGGAATACCGTACTCATCTGCGCTAGAGTTAGCATCAATGATGTGGTTACCGGTCAGAATGATTTTCTTTTTCAGCAGTTGCGGCTGACCTTGCTGGTCGAGCACCAGTTCAGAGCCTGCAGGTACACGCCCAGCAACAGCATCACGTACATCATGGTCTAAATCTACAGAGCGGAATTCCAAGGTCGCCGTTGCATTTAGAATTTCTTTAGCACGGGCAGTATCTTGTATGCCAGGTAATTGCACAGCGATGCGGTCAACGCCTTGCTTTTGTACACTTGGCTCAGCTACACCCAGTTGGTTTACCCGGTTACGGATTATGGTGATGTTCTGCTTTACCGCGTAATCACGGGTTTCAGCAAGCTTCTGCTCTGACATACTGACCACGATTTTCAGGTCATTTTTCTCAGTGAAAACCAAGTCACGATTACGGTTACGTAAAAAAAACTCTGCCTTATCTAGGGTATCTTGGTCACGGAAGAATATTTCCACTCCACCTTCAACTTGGCGCACTGTGCGATAGCGAATACCTTCTTCACGAAGTGCACTTCTAAAATCGGATACCATATCTTCAAAAGACTTATTGACTGCTGAGTTCATGTCCACTTCCATTAGGAAGTGCACACCACCGCGCAAATCGAGCCCAAGCTTCATAGGTGCACCGCCAATGGCTTCAAGCCATGCTGGCGTGTCTGGAGCTAGGTTCATGGCCACGTAGTAGTCATCACCTAATGCTCGTTGCAGGGTTTCTCGCGCGATAAGTTGACTATCAGAATTGGTCAAGCGAACTAAAATTTGTTCATTATCTAAAGCGATATTTTTTGTTTCTATATTCTCGCTAGATAATGTTTCTGTAACTTTGCTTAGCAGTGACTCATCGACACTGGCATTGCGGCCGGCTGAGATTTGAACGGCATAGTCTTCACCGTACAAATTGGGAGTGGCGTATAGAGCACACATACCGACGATAAAAATCAGTACAAGATACTTCCATAACGGAGTTTGGTTTAACACGTAAAAATCCTTCCATTTTGAATGTCGTAAACATAAATAAAGCGGGCAATCGCCCGCTTTATTTAAGGTAACTCATTTTAAATCGCTTTCATTGTGCCTTTTGGCAACACAGCTGAGATAGCAGATTTTTGTACAACGATGTTGGTTGTATCGTTTAGTGCAATCTCAAGAAAGTCCTTTTCTTCTGATACTTTCACGATACGACCAACCATGCCACCTTGGGTCAAAACTTCATCGCCTTTGCTCAACGAGCTAACCAAGTTTTTATGCTCTTTTACACGTTTTGCTTGTGGGCGGTATAACATAAAGTAAAAGATTAAACCGAATACGCCGAGCATGATCAGCATTTCAAAACCGCCGCCTGTTGCACCGCCTGGTGCTGCCTGTGCATGTGCATCAGAGATAAATAAGCTCATAAATTCCCCATAGTTTGTTAAGTTTTGTTGTTATAGCGCCGGTACCGGCATATCTTTTTGTGCGTAGAAATCCGCAACGAATTCATCTAACTTCTGTTCGGCAATTGCATCACGCAACCCTTGCATAACACGCTGATAATATCGCAAGTTATGAATAGTATTTAAACGCGCGCCTAATATTTCGTTACATTTGTCCAAGTGATGTAGATATGACCGAGAATAATTTTTACAAGTGTAACAGTCACATTTATCGTCTAGTGGACTCGTATCGGTTTTATGGGCTGCATTGCGAATTTTGACAATGCCACTGGTGACAAAAAGGTGACCATTTCGAGCATTACGAGTAGGCATAACGCAATCAAACATGTCGACTCCGCGGCGCACACCTTCTACCAGATCTTCCGGTTTACCCACGCCCATTAAATAACGCGGCTTGTGCGCTGGGATTTTGTCTGTGGTGTGATCCAAAATGCGGATCATGTCTTCTTTTGGCTCGCCTACTGACAAGCCACCAATGGCATAGCCATCAAAGCCAATGTCTTCTAAACCTTTAAGGGATACGTCACGTAATCCTTCGTACATACCACCTTGTATGATACCGAATAGCGCTGATGGGTTGTCGCCATGTTCCGCTTTACTGCGCTTGGCCCAGCGTAATGACAATTCCATCGACTGGCGTGCTTCGCTCTCAGTCGCTGGGTGCGGCGTACATTCGTCGAAAATCATCACGATGTCAGAGCCCAAATCACGTTGCACTTGCATCGATTTTTCAGGGGTCAGTAAGATTTTTTCACCGTTGATTGGCGAGCGGAAAGTTACCCCTTCTTCGGTGATTTTACGCAAATCCCCGAGGCTAAATACCTGAAAACCACCTGAATCCGTGAGGATAGGTTTTTGCCAATGCATAAAATCATGTAAATCGCCGTGCTGTTTAATGATTTCAGTGCCAGGGCGTAGCATTAAATGAAAGGTATTCCCTAAGCATATATGCGCGCCCGTTTCATCAAGCTCTTCAGGCGTCATGCCTTTAACCGTGCCGTATGTGCCAACTGGCATAAACGCAGGCGTTTCAACTATGCCTCGGTCAAATTTAAGACGGCCGCGGCGCGCCTTTCCGTCTGTGTTATCTAATTCAAATTGCATAAATACTTCCTGCTGACAGGGCGTGCCCACCAGCGTGTTCTCGTCTTAGGTGATATTCAATGCCTAACAAGCGAGTTGCTGACAAAAAGTGGCCGGATTATATACGAATTGCGTCTACGAATAAAAACTAATAACGCACTATTTATTCGCCTAACGTAGGTATTGATAACAATCCGGATATCAGTCTTGGTTTTTCTCAATGAACATGGCATCGCCATAGCTGAAAAAGCGGTATTGCTGGGCAATAGCTTCTTGGTACGCATTCATCACATTTTCTTTTCCAGCAAAGGCGCTGACTAACATAATGAGCGTCGATTCTGATAGATGAAAGTTGGTTAACATGGCATCAATCACCTGAAATTTATAGCCAGGATAAATAAAAATGTCTGTGTCACTGAAAAACGGCGCCAGCGCAGTGCCATTTTCTAATGCTGCTTTCGCTGCTGACTCTAACGATCTTACCGACGTAGTGCCCACAGCGATCACGCGTTTACCCGCCGCTTTGGTTTTAGCAATAGCATCAACAACGTTTTGCGGCACCTCTGCATACTCAGAGTGCATCTGGTGCTCTAGAATGTTATCAACCCGCACTGGCTGAAAGGTTCCAGCCCCAACATGCAAGGTCACAAATTCTGTGTTTACGCCTTTATCTCGTAATTGCTTCAAAATGACGTCGTCAAAGTGTAAACCTGCGGTAGGCGCGGCGACGGCTCCTGGTTTCTCATTGTATACCGTTTGATAACGCTCTTTGTCAGACTCTTCATCAGGGCGATCAATATAGGGCGGTAGCGGCATATGCCCATATTGTTCGAGTATCTCAAGAATAGGCTCAGGGTTAAGCAGCTTTAATGTAAATAGTGCGTCTTGACGCCCTACCATTTCCATTTCCACTTTGCCCTCAAGTAATAGTTGCGTGCCCTCTTTAGGAGATTTACTGGCGCGTACATGGGCTAAAACATGGTGTTCGTCAATAATGCGCTCAATCAACACTTCTACTTTACCGCCAGAGGCTTTTTGCCCGAGTAACCGTGCAGGTATGACGCGAGTATTATTGAAGATCAGTAAATCGCCTGGATTAATCAAGTTCACCACGTCAGTGAATTGCAAATGCGACAAGCCTGTTGTGGCTAAGTGCATTAATCGACTCGCGGTCCGCTCTTTAGTGGGGTAACGCGCAATGAGGGCTTCAGGTAAATCAAACTGGAATTCAGAAACTTTCATATATTATCCTGGGAAATGTAGCCCGTTATTTTACGTATAATAATTAATACCTGCAATCACCTTGGTATACGCTAACCAACTTGTGACTTTGCATATTGCGGCTAAAATAACATCAACAGTTTATTTATTATTGACGTTTCTCCTGACTGTTATTTTGCCCAGCGACTTTTGCGTTGGGCTTTTTTTTGTCTGTATTTTTTGGTCGTGTTCTGCAAGCTCGGAAAATTTTTACATCGCTACCGCGAGAGATCTTGCCCCATGTCGCTAAACATATCCACGATATCATCCCGTTCGATACGGCGCATATTAAGCACATACATGATTTGTAACAACAAATCGGCGCCTAATATTCCTTTATTCACTTTGTTGCGCAGGTTGTCTGCGCTTTGGTTCACCCCAATTGATACTAGGCGTTCACTGAGATCCTGATACTTAACACCGCGCTTAGACATTTCCGCTTTTAATAGGCGCTGAACCACTTGACGCCAATCTGCGGAGGCACTATTTGTCTGTTTTGCTGTCAGACCATCCGAATGATTTTGCATAACTATTCCAACGATACAAATGTGACGTATAATTTACATTAGTGACAAATAAATATCAAATGTTGAAAATAACATTTGACTAATTGTTTTTCACCTGACTACACTAAGCCCGAGTTTTGCCAACAAGCTCAACGAAATGTTGAGACACATTCGAACAACGGTCATTAGCCATACAGGAGAGTAGCCATGACATGGGATCTTAATCAACTTGAGGCCCTTTTTAGTGACAACCAAGATCTCGTTGTTACCCGCGAAGAAAATTGTTTATTAATTGCCAACAGCGACGGTGTTGATGCTTGGTTAGCGATAAGCGGAGAACAAATTCTAGTTGAGTCTTTACTCTTTTCTGTCAAAGAGGTGAAAGACAAAATCGCATTGAACGAAGAGATTTTAAAAACCCATATGATTTTCCCGCTGACCACTGTGGGTATTTCGAATGTGGCTGGCGATGAGTATTACACAGCGTTTGGCTCTTTAAGTTCTCAATCGAAAGCACAGAGCATTACGATCGAAGTGCAAACCTTATTTCAAAATGTAGAAGCATTTTTAGATGCTTATGCAGAACATTTACTTTAATCGAGGAGTGACATTATGTCAGTTTGGAGAAAATTAGTAACTGCCGTTAAAGGTGGTGCCACAGAAGCAGCACAAACAGTGGTAGACAGCCAAGCAATCCGTATCCTTGAACAAGAGATCCGTGAAGCAAAAGACGAGCTGCGTAAGTCAGATCATGCACGCACGCAAATTTTGGCTAAGTGCAAATTGTCTGAGCAGAAAGTCGCCAGCTTGCAATCTTCTATTGAGCAATACGAAGCCCATGCTCGCAAAGCGATAGATTCAGATCGCCAACTAGCCCTTGACTGCGCTCAAAAAGTCAGTGACTTGAAAGCGGAACAAGAAGGTGAACAAAAATACTTAGATCAGTTTAAGCAATCTGAGAAGCAGTTGGCGGGCAATATCAGTCAAGCAAAAGCTAACCTACGACGTTTAGAGCAGCAGGTCGACATGGTAAAGGCCACTGAGTCTGTGCAAAAAGCACAGGTCGCTGTGTCGTCACGTCACTTGGGTGCGAACAGCAAAATGAAAACCGCCACCGAGTCGTTGCAGCGTATTCAAGACAAGCAGACATTGCGCGATGCAGAGCTACAAGCAGCGCAAGAACTTGCGACTGAAGAATCAAGCGACGACCTAGAGAAACGTTTGGCTCAAGCCGGTATCAAAGGCGGACAAACCTCTGCTGATGATGAGTTAAGCCGCATTTTAGGCAAATAGCTTGCGTATTATTTGAATGGCCAGCCCGCAGTTACAGGCTGGCCATTTTTTTATCTGTGGGTTTATTGTATTTATTACGTTTACACAGTTAGTGCTGACTGCGGAATGACTTACGTTGGCTAATGTCCTGGGATATGAAAGAATATCTCGAAATAACAATAACCTGAATTTAACGCCATGTTTATAAAGATACGTAAAATGCTGTCTCAGTATTTTTCTGAGATGCGTTGGTACACCTTACTGATTGCGTTAAGTTTTTACACTGTTTCGAGCTGGTGCTTAATGGCGCTCGCAAATGAAGATTCACTAACAAACAGCACTGATTTCATTTATTGGTTGGTGGTTACAGGCTCAACAGTGGGCTACGGAGATTTGTCGCCGACAACCGCCGCAGGAAAATACATAGTCTCTTTATATGTAATACCTGTTGGCTTGAGTTTTTTTGCATTAGTGATTGGTCGGGTTGCGTCTTGGGTATCATTTCAGTGGGTAAAAGGAGTAAAAGGTTTGCAAAGTTTATCAGTATCTAATCATATTCTGGTACTCGGGTGGAACGAGCAACGTACGCTTAGATTACTCGATTTACTGCTACGCGAGCGAGAAGCCGTGGACGAACGCCCGACGATTGTATTGTGTGTTCGCGCCGATATTACTAACCCGATGCCAGATAAAATCGAATTTGTGAAGGTTAATAGTTTTAGTAACGACAAAGACATGGACCGAGCTTGTATTGCCGACGCCAAAGTCGTTTTAATGGATAACCCAGAAGATGATTTAACCATGACCACTGCACTTTATTGCAGCCAACGTAATCCTAATGCGCAAATGGTCGCTTACTTCACTGATGAAACGTTAGCCAACCTCCTCCAGCGCCACTGCCCGAATGTTGAGTGCACGCCGAGTGTTGCGATAGAGATGCTGGCAAAATCAGCATTCGATCCGGGTTCAAGCGTATTACATCACGACTTACTTAGTGTGGCCGAAGGCCAAGCGCAGTATTCAGATACCCTTCCCCTTAAAATGTCTCCTGTGCAGGTTGGTTTGGCATTCAATCAGTTGAAATCTCGTTACAATGCAACGCTTATCGGCACGGCTAAGCGCGATGATAGATTGAACATACAAGTCAATCCTGATCTGGATGAGCAGCTATCGCCGGGTGACAAGGTGTTTTATATCGCGAAAGCCAGGATCAAAAAAATCGAATGGCAACGTTTTTCTGAGGAATAACATGTTCAGTAAATTATTTGGTAAAAAAGACACGTCGAAAACCCCAAAAGCCCCTGAGGTTATGGGCCTTTACTTGGGTGGTTCATTTCAAATTGATCCACTAAAACTCAAACTGATAGAGCCGAGCCTTATCATTGAGTCTGCTGCCAGCTCACATATTATTCAGGCGGTTGGTGAAGTCGATTTAGATTCAGGTGGCAAAATTCTGCGCTTTTACACCGATGACGATGCGTTTTTACAAGTTGTTTTGGACGGCGGAGTGACAGAAAATCACATTACTGATGTCAAGTTATGGTATTTCTATGAAACCAAAACCGTTGGCACCGACACTCAATGGCAGCAATTGCTTAAAAATGACATCTCCCAAGCCCAATATTCACTAGAAGGCAATAGCTATCAGCGCGTATGGGACGCTGTCGGTGATGTGTCACCCGCTGTCGCTATGACCGAAAAAACCTATGAAGAAGACGGTGACGTGAGTGAAACCGACCAATTCGTGATGCTGTACGAGCGCGAATTAGACGATAGCAACATAGAGGCCTTGCTCGTCAGCGGTGAAGAGAAATTAGTTGGTCAGAACTTCGATCGCTGCTTGGTTATCAGCAGTGGTTTTAATATTGAACAAGCCGACATCACGATAAACGGCTAACATCCCATTTAACGAAAGGAAAAACGATGGAAACAATACTTAACTCAATTGCCGGCCTAGGTCATTTTGCCGCTTATTTTGCGGTATCAATTGTATTGCTATTTATCTTCAAAATTGTCTATGCGTTCGTGACCCCTCATGATGAATGGAAATTAGTTAAACAAGAGAAAAATCTGGCCGCAGCGATTGGCTTTGGTGGCGCGATCATCGGTTTTGCCCTGGCGTTATCAAGTGCGGTTGCAAACTCAGCGTCATTGGTCGACTTTATCGTGTGGGGTGTTGTGGCAATTATTGCGCAAGTCGTCGCATTCTTACTTTTGCGGTTCACTTTTATGCCAAAAATTGCCGAGCGCATTATTAATAACGAAATTTCTGCAGGTACCATTCTTGGCGCTATTTCTGTTGCGGTTGGTTTGCTCAATGCCGCTTGCATGACCTACTAGGAGGACATATGACTCAGCGTAAACGCTCATCAAATATCAACCTAAAGAGCATGCGTAAAGGTTTTTCGGTTAAGCCTTTAGCCTTGGGTATTGCAGCAGTCATGCTTAGTGGTTGTGGTGAAGAAACGGAAAAAGCCACGGTTTATACCTCAGTAGACGACTGTACAAATCAAAACCCTGGGCAAGAAGAGCTATGTAAAACGGCTTATCAAGATGCGCTAGATGAAGCTCAGCGCACAGGCCCTAAATATGCGTCACGGCAAATATGTGAAGAGGAATTTGGGGCCAATCAGTGTAATTATACCCGCACCGAAAGTGGCTCGTTCTTTATGCCTTTTATGGCCGGTTACATGTTGAGCAACCTATTGTCACCGCGAGGCTATAATACTCAGCCCATGTTTACCTCATACTCCCCTTACTCTTCGTATCGCCAACGTTGGATGGGTGCAGATGGCAGTGACTATGGTGATTATCGCCGCCGTAATATGAACGTCAGCAAAGATGCGTTTAAGTCAAAACCGAGTGTGACCAAAACCATGAGCCGAGGCGGGTTTGGCAGTAGCGTGCGCGCAAAATCAAATTGGGGTGGCTCGAGCAGAAAGTCCAGTGGTTGGGGCGGCTAACCTTTCGTATGTTTCGCATTCCTATTCAGCAACGGGCAAATTGGCAGCGTAAAGCCGCTGATTTTGGTTTTAAGTTTCATACTATGCATGGCGAACCCTATTGGGATGAGTCAGCGTACTATCAATTTACCCTAAACCAAATTGAAAATGATATAGAGCAGCCAACTGCCGATATTCATCAGATGTGTCTGGCGGTGGTCGAGCGCGCCGTTAATGACGAGGCTTTGCTTGAACGTTTTCAGATCCCACAGGGGTTTTGGCAGCCCATTGCCGATTCATGGAAAAACCGAGACCCAAGTTTATATTCACGTTTGGATTTTAGCTATGATGGCAGCGGCCCTGCTAAGCTTTACGAAAATAACGCAGACACGCCAACATCACTGTATGAAAGTGGATTTTGGCAATGGTTATGGCTTGAAGAACAAGTCAATAAAGGGCTAGTGCATAAAAAAGCCGACCAGTTTAACTCACTACAAGAGAAGCTTGTTGCTCGATTAGGCTACATCGCTAACCACTATCAATTAGACTTCATGCATTTCGCTTGCTGCAAAGATACTGACGAAGACAGAGGTACGGTGCAGTATCTACAAGATTGTGCGCGCGAAGCAGGGATCGCTGACTACTTCGTTTATATGGAAGACATTGGTTTGAGTGACAGCGGTGCGTTTACCGATCACGACGATCAAATCATTGAAACCTTGTTTAAGCTCTACCCTTGGGAATTTATGCAGCGAGAAGCGTTCGCTCAACATATTCAGCCTTCTGGAAGCCATTGGATTGAGCCCCTATGGAAATCAATATTGTCGAATAAAGCGTTGATGCCCATGTTGTGGAAAATGTTTCCCGGTCATCCCAACTTACTGGCATCTTATTTTGAAGATGAACTGCAACTTGCTAACGAGACTAAATTGGTTAAGAAGCCAATATTTTCCCGTGAAGGCGCGAACATCAGTGTAATTGAAAACGGCAAGACGGTGCTCGAAGCACAAGGCCCCTATGGTGAAGAAGGGTTTATTTATCAAGCCTATTCGCCATTACCAAAGTTCGGAGAAAATCACACCTTGATTGGCTCGTGGTTGGTGGATGATCAGCCTGCAGGCATTTCGGTACGGGAAGACACCTCTCTTATCACCCAAGATATGTCACGTTATTTACCGCATATTATTTTGTGACAATTTGACATCTCATTCTCCAGCCTTTTACGTCAAAATATCGATATGACTTACCTAACACAGTTTTATGAATAGCAAAACACTCACTTCGCGCAATCCTTCTCGCTTAAGCCAGCAGTTAAAAACGGTAGGCATTATCTTCATTGTGATCACCGCCATAGAGATCTTTAATCTTCTCACTGGGCGCATGTTAAATCACTTTGGCAATATTCCACGTTACATTCCTGGGCTTGTTGGCGTCTTAACCGGTCCTTTTTTACACGGTAGTGTGAGCCATTACCTGTCGAATATTATTCCGTTGTGTGTGTTGAGCTTTCTAATGCTGCAATACGGTAATAAGCGTTTTTTTGGTGTCACGTTCTTTTGTATTGTCCTAACAGGGTTGTTGGTGTGGTTATTTGGCCGCTCAGCCAGTCATATCGGTGCGAGCAGCGTGATATACAGTTATTTTGGCTTTCTTTTATTAGCAGGGTTTTTAAGCCGAAAGTTTAAGCTCATTATTATTTCCTTGTTAGTGGCCTTTTTTTATGGCGGCTTAATATTCGGCGTATTGCCTGCAAGAACCTTTGTATCTTGGGAAGGCCATTTGTTCGGCTTTATCTCTGGCTTGATTGCTGCGAGATTGTGGGCCAAACATGTGCACTAATAAGCCTAATTCTCGCAATCAGGCTTTATCATCAAATTAACCTAAGGTAGTGCTAGAGCGTGAAGTGCAACTTCCCTATAATGCTGTCGTTATCTAAATACAAACCAAGGCCCAAATGAGTAATCAAGCCCCCAAAAAACAAAATGGATTTTTCGGAAATCTAGCATTTAACATCATTATCCCTGTGGTGATCATGAGCAATTTAAGCTCTGATGAATACCTAGGCCCAGCATGGAGTATTGTTGCCGCACTGATATTCCCTATCGGTTATGGGTTGTGGGATCTTAAAGAGTCGGGCAAGGTAAATGCCTTTTCAATATTGGGGATTGTCAGCGTTATATTAACCGGTGGCATTAGTCTGTTGGAACTTCCTGCTGAGTATATTGCTATAAAAGAAGCGGCTATTCCGGCTGTAATTGGCATTGCCGTGTTAATTACCCAGCGCACTACCAAGCCATTACTAAAGGTACT
Organism: Paraglaciecola sp. QJM3NY_14; assembly: GCF_056173245.1. Classification (NCBI taxonomy): domain Bacteria; kingdom Pseudomonadati; phylum Pseudomonadota; class Gammaproteobacteria; order Alteromonadales; family Alteromonadaceae; genus Paraglaciecola; species Paraglaciecola sp. QJM3NY_14. The sequence goes on along the minus strand of NZ_CM149664.1, from coordinate 1,382,129 downwards.
TGTGCTCAACGAGCAAATTGTCAACTGGGACAGTTTGAGCCGAGCATTAGAAGCAAAAGGTACCACCAATGACTTTGAAGGCAAGATGGCGATCAGCTCTTATATTGTAGCCGGTTCATTCTTTTTATCTTCAGTTTTAAATTACGTTTTGGCCAAAGTGATTCTGGTAAGCCCCCCAGGGACGACCGAATATACAGAAGAGCTTGGTCGCATGACCGCACTGAGCTACCCAGTGATAGTGATACCGAGCATGATCATGTTAATGGGCGCCTTGTGGTACCTATTCGCTCAAATTAAGAAATTAACGGGTGAAGATTTAGAGAATTTCCTTGCCCAGCAGTAACAGCCAACAGTGATAACCAGCAATAACTAACGATACTGTTAGCGTAGAACTATTGAAAACCAAAAAACGCTGATAGAGCAATCTATCAGCGTTTTTTTATTGGCTGCTTAAAAACTTAATCGTGAACATTGACGACCTGCTCACTCAATAATTAGCCGACTAGCTTAGTTATTCTCGGCCAAGCAAGGTGAAAATATTATCTGCGACCTGCGTGTTGTTTAACAAACCACGGAATTTTTCGCTACCAGGCCCTATTGCATATACCGGCACGTCAACACCAGTGTGCCCACCCGTTGTCCACCCCGTATTGGTACGTACGTCTAATAAGGTTTTCACTGTTTGATACGCTATTTCGTCATCTTGGGTATCTATTGCCTCGAGCATGGACTTTTCCTCTTCATTTAGAGAAAAGCCAAGAAGCTCAGCCGCTAACGCGCTTTTATTATTAGCTGTCATCAATTGTTTAGCAATAGCGTACGGCGATGCTTTAAGGTTATCGAGCCATTGCGGCTCCCAACGATAAATTTTGTTAGCACCAATGGTGAAACCACCTGTACTGTGGTCTGCGGTTAACACGACTAATGTATCAGGGTGCTGACTAACGTATTGCTCTAGCCACGTCATAGTTTGCGCTAAGTCTTGCATCTCTGTCATCGCTGCGCCGACATCATTGGAGTGGCCGGCCCAATCAATTTGGCTGGCCTCAACGAGCAAAAAGAAGCCTTTGTCGTTTTCAAGGTGTTTAACAGCGGTTTGAGTGAGCGTTTGCAAGCGTTGTTTCGCCGGCATATCTAACGCCCAATTTAAGCCTTGCTCTGCAAATAAACCTAACAATGGTTTATTTTTATCCGTCGTACTCAAGTCGGTTATCTTATCAACGTATTGATAACCAGCCCCCTTGAACTCTGCTACTAAATTGCGATCATCACGAATGAAGTAATTCCAACCACCTCCGAGCATGACATCAAGTACAAAACGGTTATCCACTTTGTCATCAAAGTAACTGTCAGCTATCTCGTTGTAATTCTTCCTACTCTCGTTATGTGCTGAATATCCTGCAGGAGTCGCGTGGTTAATTTGTGAGGTAACAGCGACACCTGTTTTAAATCCATGCTCTTTAGCCCACTCAAGTACCGTGAGAACAGGTTTTTTGTCTACATCCACAGCAATCGCGCCATTATAAGATTTTACGCCGGTGGCCAAAGCCGTTGCACCTGCCGCCGAGTCGGTGACATAACCAGAGACTTGCGCTGGGTACGTGCTGGCCATGCCTACCAGCATGCGATCAAAAACGGTTTGCTCGACTACTGACGTATTTTTGTTATCTGCGAAGTAACGATATGCGGTGGTATACGCTGGCCCCATTCCATCACCAACGACCATAATTACATTCTTAGGCTCTTGCGCTACAGCTCCCATACACAGGGCTGATAGCAAAACGGTACTCACAAACTTCATCTCAATCCTATATTTGCTTAATATTTAAACCCTTGATTATACGCAGCCTTTTACGACAAGGCGTAGTATTGGGTTCGATATTTAAAAAAAACATTAGCGTTTTTTGTCGCAAAATATTTGAATTGTAATTTTTAGGGACATCACGATGTGGGAAAACCGTCCATATGGACAAAACGAGACAAACGTTGCTGGGATCTACATTCTTATTACGACGTTAAAAAGCCAAATTCATTCTGTTTCACTGGGCTTATTTATTCTCTTCGCCTTGATATTTAAAGCAAGCCAATAATTATTCACAAGATAAATACTGAAAATCAATATCATTTCCTTTCGTTATTTGAATTCTGTTAGTAGGATTTGGTCATCGGTTAGCAGCAACATTCAGTTTACAACCTGCTAATCAAATTTTACCTACAAACATAAGGAACATCGTCATGTCTAACTACACAAATGACATTCAAGCTGCCCAAACCCTAACTGGCGAAAATAGCCAAACGTGGAGTGCTATCAACCCAGAGTATGTTGCACGTATGAAAGCACAAAATCGCTTCAAAACGGGCTTAGACATTGCGAAATACACTGCGGGTATCATGCGTAAAGATATGGCTGATTATGATAAGGACTCAAGCTCTTATACTCAGTCTCTAGGTTGCTGGCATGGCTTTATCGGTCAACAAAAAATGTTGGCAATTAAAAAGCACCATGGCACGACAGATAAACGCTACTTGTACTTATCTGGTTGGATGGTAGCTGCTCTACGCTCTGAGTTTGGTCCTTTGCCTGACCAATCAATGCACGAAAAAACGTCAGTGCCTGCGTTAATCGAAGAGCTTTACACCTTCTTGCGTCAAGCCGATGCAAAAGAGCTTGGTGAGTTGTTCAGCGCACTTGATAGTGCCAAAGAAGCTGGCCAAGATACCAAAGAAATTCAAGCTAAAATCGATAACTACCAAACCCATGTTGTTCCAATTATTGCTGATATTGATGCAGGCTTTGGTAATGAAGAAGCAACGTACTTACTTGCTAAGAAGATGATTGAAGCAGGTGCATGCTGTATTCAGATTGAAAACCAAGTATCTGATGCCAAGCAATGTGGCCATCAAGACGGTAAAGTAACCGTGCCTCATGAAGACTTCCTATGTAAAATCAATGCCGTACGTTACGCGTTTCTTGAGCTAGGGGTAGATGATGGGGTGATTGTTGCGCGTACCGATTCTTTAGGTGCTGGTCTGACTCAAAAAATCCCAGTGTCTCAATCGCCTAACGATTTGGCTGCCCAGTACAATGCCTTTTTAGAAACCTCAGCAGTTGATTCTGTTGATGATTTAAAAGATGGAGATTCAGTATTGAAACTTGACGGCAAGCTAGTAAAACCAGTTCGTTTGCCTAATGGTTTGTACAAGTTCAAAGCAGACACTGGCTTCGACCGTGTAGTACTTGACTGCGTTACATCGCTACAAAATGGCGCTGACTTATTGTGGATTGAAACTGAAAAACCGCATGTTCAGCAAATTGGTGAAATGGTAAGTGCTATTCGTAAAGAGGTACCTGATGCGAAATTAGTTTATAACAATTCACCTTCATTCAACTGGACGCTAAACTTCCGCCAGCAAGTTTTCGATGCTTGGTCTGAAGCAGGTAAAGATGTGTCTGGCTACAGCCGTGATGAGTTAATGTCAGCACGTTATGATGCCTCTGAGCTGGCGCAAGAAGCAGATGAAAAAGTGCGTACATTCCAAGCGGATGCGGCTCGTGAAGCGGGTATTTTCCATCATTTGATTACGTTACCGACTTACCATACCGCAGCACTGTCAACTGACAACCTAGCGAAAGGTTACTTTGGTGAAGAAGGCATGTTGGCTTATGTGAAAGGCGTTCAACGTAAAGAGTTACGTGAAGGGTTAGCATGTGTTAAGCATCAAGCAATGGCAGGCTCTAACCTAGGGGATGATCATAAAGAGTATTTCTCTGGTGACCAAGCGCTTAAAGCGTCAGGCAAAGACAACACCATGAATCAGTTCGACGTTGCAGTGTAACGTCTAACCTCCAAAGTATAAAAAATAGCAGGGTAACCTGCTATTTTTTTATCTGTAAAACAGCATTCATTTGTAAAATGATTATTTCTTTAACATCAAATTTTTATATTGTTTTTTCTACGCAATTAACTAGCACACGCAGTTAATTTATAAAATAATCCTTTTAATACATAAGCTTAAATTTTTTCACTCACCCACTAGCATCTTTTTCTCATCTGAGTACAATCTGGTTATACAATAAAAAACAATAAGTGCATTAATATTATGAATATTTCAAAAGTAGACCTCAATTTATTGGTGTATCTGGACGTCCTTCTACGGGAAGGCAGTGTTACCCGCGCAGCAAATCAACTCAGTATTACCCAACCCGCCATGAGTAATGGTTTAAAGCGCCTTCGAGATCTTTTTAAAGATCCCTTACTAGTGCGCACCAGTGACGGGATGACGCCGACTAAGCGTGCCCTGGAGCTGCAACCCGTTATACGCGATGTGTTATCAAAACTTGAGGCCTCGATTCAACCAGAGACAGACTTTGTACCTGAAACCAGTAAGCGTACATTTAGGATCATGGCCAGCGATTACGCTGAATCCACGTTGCTCCTTGAGGTCATACGCCAGTTGGCCAAAGTGGCACCAAACATAACGTTAGATATGATTACCCCTAGCGACGTGACCTTTCATGATGTTGAGCAAGGTAAAGTGGATATGGCCATTAACCGCTTTGAAGAGTTACCTTTGTCGTTTCACCAAAAAGTCGTTTGGTACGATCGCTTTGCCTGTGTCGTTAGCAGTAACAATCCCATAGTAGATAACTTTACATTGCAAAATTACATCGACAGTAAGCATATTTGGGTAAGTAAAACCGGCTTTGGTGTCGGAGTCGGAATAGATCCGAATGAAGTGCAAAAATTAGGTTGGGTAGATGCCGAGTTGACTAAAATTGGCCAAAAGCGCGATATAAGAGTGTTTACTCGCCATTATCACGTCGCTTTGCAACTCGCCAAGGTGCAGAACTTAGTGGCAACACTGCCTAGTAAAGCAGCCGCGCTATATGAAAACGACCCAAATATTGTGATCCTAGATCCACCGTTTGATATACCACCGATTGGCCTAAAAATGGCTTGGAGCGCTTTGTTGCACCACGATGCTGGACATATTTGGTTACGTCGCTTAATAACAGATGTGGGTGAAACCTTGTCTGCCCAATAGTCATTCATAAAATAAATAGCTGAGATAGAAACCATAAATTAAACAAACTAAACATTAGTTCGTAGACTGGGTTCATAGCCTTATCAACGGAGTAGATCATGCAACAATATATTCAACGTGAACAATTACAGGTAGCGCCTCAGCTTGCTGCCTTTATCGAAGAGCAGGCTCTACCTGGCAGTGAAGTCGCCCCCACAGAATTTTGGGCTGGTTTTAGTAATATTCTAGCCCAGCTCACGCCAGTTAATGATGCCTTACTGGCTAAGCGCGACTTGCTACAACAAAAAATCGATGCGTATTGCCAGTCTCATCCGACCTTAGAGCCTGCGAGCTACAAAGCTTTCCTTCAAGAAATTGGCTATCTAGAGACGCCACCAGCAGATTTTTCTATTACCACCGATAACGTCGACGACGAGGTGGCTACCATGGCCGGCCCACAACTTGTAGTGCCTATCAATAACGCGCGCTTCGCTCTTAACGCTGCCAATGCCCGTTGGGGGAGCTTATACGATGCCGCCTACGGTACAGATGTTATCCCTGAAGATAACGGCGCTACGCGGACAAAAGCATACAATCCCGCAAGAGGGCAAAAGGTTATACAGTACGCAAGAAAGTGGCTCGATGTTATTGCACCATTAACCAATGGCTCTCATACCACCAGTCAAGGTTACGATATTACTTCGGGCCAGCTAGTGGTAACACTAGCCGATGGGAGTACAGCGACCTTGTCTCACCCTAGCCAGTTACTTGGATTTGTTGGCGATAAAAACAACCCTAGCGCCATTTTGTTACAACATAACGGCCTGCACGTAGAGCTGCAATTTGACCGCACTCATCAAATAGGGCAAAGCGACCCCAGTGGCATGAAAGACATATTAGTTGAATCAGCACTGACAACCATTATGGATTGTGAGGACTCAGTTGCCGCAGTGGATGCTGAAGATAAAACCTTGGTGTATCAGAACTGGCTAGGACTGATCAAAGGGACGCTTGAAGTGAGCCTAAGTAAACCAGGCGGCTCCTCCGTCAGGCGTTTAAGTGCCGATAGAAATTACACGACGCTTACAGACAAATCATTTTCGCTAAATGGTCGTAGTATGATGTTTGTGCGTAATGTGGGCCATTTAATGACGAACGACGCAATTTTGTTTCAGGGTAAGCCGATCTACGAAGGGATAATGGACGCGGTTATCACCAGCCTAATCGCCAAACATGACTTGCTAGGCAATGGCCAATATCGCAACAGTAAAGCGGGCAGTATTTATATTGTTAAACCCAAAATGCATGGCTCAGAGGAAGTGGCGTTCGCTGACACTTTGTTTAGTCAAGTAGAAGATGCTTTGGCACTGCCTAAAAACACATTAAAAATGGGCATTATGGACGAAGAACGTCGCACAAGTGTGAATTTGAAAGCATGTATCAATGCAGCAAAAGCGCGCGCGGTATTCATTAATACGGGCTTTTTAGATAGAACCGGGGATGAAATCCATACCTCAATGCATTTAGGGCCATTTGCGTTAAAAGCTGACATCAAGCAACAGCCTTGGTTGACTGCCTACGAGTTAGCCAACGTGAAAATCGGTGTAGACGCAGGTATGTCAGGTAAAGCGCAAATTGGGAAAGGTATGTGGCCAATTCCAGATAACATGGCTGACATGATGCAAAGTAAAACCAATCACCCTCAATCGGGCGCCAACACTGCTTGGGTTCCCTCCCCAACCGCTGCGACCTTGCACGCCTTACATTATCACCAGATTGATGTGTTTAGTTTGCGAAATCCGATTGCAATCAGTGATTTTGATGGGTTAGATGATATCTTGACCGTGCCCCTCTTGGCTGACCGTTCCAGTTTGAGCCAGCAAGACATTCAGCATGAGCTAGACAATAACGTTCAAGGGATTTTGGGTTATGTGGTTCGCTGGGTTCATCAAGGGATTGGTTGCTCTAAAGTACCGGACATCAACAACGTGGGCCTAATGGAAGACAGAGCAACGTTACGCATATCCAGCCAGCATATCGCTAACTGGTTGTTACATGGCTTAATTAACGAGGCACAAATAAATGACTCAATGTTGCGCATGGCACAATTAGTCGATGCACAAAATAGTTCTGATAAGGAATACATCCCTATGATGCCTGACCCAATCAAATCAATTGCGTTTCAAGCCGCTCAAGAGTTAATACTGCAAGGAACGCAGCAACCAAATGGTTACACCGAACCTGTTTTGCATGCTAAGCGCAGGGAAATGAAAGATAAACTGGCCACTGTGTAGCGGCTCTTTCAAACGCAGACGTTAAATGCCTGGTGGCGTGTTGTTCTTCGCGCTACCTGGCTTATTCACTCCTTTACCAGCCACCCACTTCAAAATATTTCTGTAACCTTTGGCAGCCGTATGCATGAGCAAAATATGCATTGGCATTTTTATCCAATGCCCTCTCAGCAACGCCATCGTGTTGGCCAAGCCCAACCCCCTCACATTACATAATCTATGATGTGGCTGCAGTACTCTGCAGTACATCCAATCGAATATCTTTAGCGTAATTTTAGGTGGTAGCCAAAGCTGGCTTTTATGCAATTCAGCTTGTGGAATAACGGTATCGAACAGCGTATTTACATAACGTAATGCGAGGGCGAGCTCTAAACCAAACCCCGTTTTTTGCGCCAGAATAAATAGATCATCCCAAAATGCTTGCTCAGTTCCAAATTCGCTAAACAGCAAGTGCAAATCTGACAAGTCACGAAAGCCATGATGGTATTCTTCTTGATAAAACAAATGCACAGCGCTGTGCAATATCATTGCGCCTGGCGATAAGACGCGCGCGCCACAAGATAAGGTGTGAGCACCAGCGGTAAAATCATTTATATCTGGGGCTTTACCACTGATAAGCGGCACTAAATTATGGTGCACATCTAATATTGTGCCTCGCCCTGAATGCTTCAAAGGCGGAATTTCATGGGCCCACTGACGATAATACATATCATCATAGTCATCTGTTGGCTGAGTAAACCACGCATATACGCTCAAACGTGCTTCGACTTCACGCAAATTAGCTTTTGATACCAACATATCAATATCAGAAAAAACACGCCCTCTACCTGCACTATATCCTGATAATGTGTAGGCCGCCCCTTTTAAATAAATAAGCTCGGTTTGCAGCTCAACAGGTAAAATTCGCTTGAATTCGCTGGCCTCAAATTTCACTTGCTGAGCGAGTAATTTTGCATGATATTTAGCGGAGATAAGGTGTGTCTGCGCGTACTCAGGAACCAATTCGATGATACTATCAAGCGCATAAGCAACTCTTGGTAAGACAGATGCTTCACGAGCGATCCGTATAAGAAACTCCCACTCCGTGTGTGTGATTGCCTTTGGCACGTTACCGGATAGCAGTGTGACTAAATGGTCAGTATACTTGGATATAGCATTCACGGTGCAAACTGTCCCTCGTCCAGAAATGCTGAGACTTCGGCTAAATCGTTATAATGAATTTCCACTGCGTCCGTACTTTCGACTAACTTTTGCAGTGCGAGAAAACCATCAGCACCTAATATTGAATCATTAAACGCGTTATCCGTTAAAGCTTGAAACGCGTCAGCTTTGGTTAAGCTGTAGATATCTAACGTGACATCAGATGTGTATTTGGGTAGTACGACAGCCATCACCGGAGCTGTTTGCTTGATTTTATCAATACTTGCAATAGGAGGTTTCACATGAGCCACGTCACCTTTATTGGTATCTCTGGCAATATTTGAAATAGTCACCTCTGGGAACCAGGAGCTCACCAAATCTATTGAGTTATTCTTTAAACAAATCGGACGAACAAAGGGGTGAACTAGGCCTGTTTCTAAATTAATAACCGTCATTTCGTCTGAGAGTAAACGCCACCCGGTATGGGCCAAGTAGGCTGTTAACGTGCTCTTACCTGAGCCCGGAGGTGCCGGAAAAATTATCGCTTTGCCGTCTTTTTCAAGCACTGCACCGTGGAGTAATAAATATCTGTGCATATGAGACGCCATACACCAGTTCATACCCCACTCTAACACTGGATAAGCTTGCGAGCGTGGCAAGGGTAAAAACGGCACGAACTCATCAAGTAAAAAGTGAATTTGCGGCTTATACCACCGCCTCAAGGATTTAGGTGATTGCACGGCAACCCGAAAATCCGCAGGAGATGCGTCATCAAGTAACTCATAGTCACCATATAGCTGATAAAACACACGCTGCACATCGGGCAATGAAGATTGAACACCAAAGGCTGCCACGCCCAAATCGATATTGATTTCCCCCTTTATCAATCTCGCGGCGGCTTCATTTTCTGAAATATCCTTAAGCCTCAACGGATTCAACCTTCTGAATGACGCACTGGGATTCGAGGTGCCTGATTGATTGTTGAATATCAATCAACGAAGAATCGGGAAATAGAGCGAACATTTGCTCTTCATTGAAGGGAACACCAAAATGATACTGAGTAAAAAAAGCCTGAAATTGGCCACTCAATCTCAAAGAATTACCCGTGATAGGTACAAACACAAAAACGCCAGACGAATCGCTGGCGTTATAAATCAATATATTTGGATTTACTTGGTACAAACTTAGCTGCAACAGGTTCAATTATCGCGTGTAAGTTTGACTCAATGCATCCATAAGCGCACCCTGGTCATTCATCGCTTCTTCCTCAAGCATTGAAGCATACATCTCAGGGGTCACTTCCGACGACAACGGATAATTTCCATAATAAGCATTCAAGTATCCAGCGACTAAACTTTTGTCGATGTCAGAACCTTGCCATAAAACACGATACAAATGTGGACGACTCACCACTCCACCACCGCCCTTTGTATATGTACCCGTAGTAGAGATACTGAAAACAGTGTCCCATTTGACCGCTTTAAGCGAGTCTTTTAAATTTTGGTCATTATTAGCATCTTTTAACCAAGTAGCAGGGGATACTCCAGCAATCGTTGTGGTGGAGCATGCTTGTGATAAGTTTCCTGACAAGTTCCCCGATACTGTACAACCATTCGCCGTTGTAGCCCACGTTGCTTTCGATGGAAGGCTCACTATGAGTGCAGCCGCAGATCCTTTTAACAGAAACTTACGTCGGTTAGAAACAGCGCCTTGGCTATTCTCAGATTTTTTGTCGACGACATTCATTGTTCTTAATACTCCATTAGTAACGCATATCAGGCAGATAAAGCAAAATTTAAGCCAAATCCCAACCAACTGATCTTACTGGATATATTTAACTTAAAATCAAAAACTGTAAAGTTTCGTGACACAATTCGATCAACTATTATTCAGTTTACCGCAATCCCTTTCTTTTTGCTTAATAATCTTAAATATTTAACAGGAATTGCATAGCTAATGCCACTCGGTTTTTCTAAAACCGCTTCTTTGGTTTCTTTAATAAATACCTTGTTAATGATCCCCACCACACGGCCTGTCTCGGCATCATAAATGGCGCTACCACTATTGCCAGGGTAGGCAGTCATATCCAGTTGATAAATCATGAATGGACTTTCTAAACGATTGCGCATTTTCATGGTTAAGTTACGCGCATTGGCACTTGGGATCACGTCTGGGGTGAGGGCTGCAATCATTCCTTTATGGGTTGCCGGGTATAATCCTAATATTGACCCAATCGGGAATCCTGTCATTAGTATGTCTTGACCATCATCAACATACTCATCTGGGCCAAGCTGCAAAGCTGGCAGTGTGTCACGAATTTTCAGTATTGCTAAATCGTGCACCGGGTCCTTAGCGATAATTTCAGCTTTATGGATTTTAGGTTGTCGACCCGTCCCCGAAAAAACAATATGATATTGGACAATCTGTGGATCAAGCGGTTCTGATACAACGTGGAAGTTAGTCGCAATGAGCGTTCCATCACCAAATACAAAGCCACTTCCCCGCAGCTGATGCGAAACAGCAGACATTGCATCATACAATCCTACCCCTACCACAGAGGGTTTAACTTTTTTAACCACGTTTGTTTTTTGCGAGGCGCTGACTGACGTCGTTAAAAACACCAAAGAAAAAACCACACAAATGATTTTATAAATATAATTTTTCGTTATCATAATAAGCTACTTACTATTTCGTAGGGCTAGTGTGAACAGAAACTTTGTCACAACAATAGCGTAACGTGATTAATATCTTAGGGTTATACACAAAATATTAGGATTAATGAAATGAAAGTATTAGTCACAGGGGCTGCCGGATTTATCGGTTTTCATGTTTGTCAGGTGTTGTTATCACGCGGTGACGAGGTCGTGGGTATCGACAATATAAACGATTATTACGATGTTAATCTAAAGCATGGCCGTTTGGCAGAACTTGATGCTCACGAAAAAGCGCAAAATTTTAACTTCGTAAAAATGGATATAGCTCGCCGAGACGAAATGGAGTCACTGTTTCGTGAGCAAAAATTTGATAAAGTTGTACATTTGGCTGCACAAGCAGGTGTGCGTTATTCCATTGAAAATCCCCATGCGTATATCGACAGCAATATTGTTGGCTTTACTAATATTTTGGAAGGGTGTCGTCACAATACAGTCAAGCATTTAGTGTATGCTTCATCGAGCTCTGTTTACGGCGCTAATGAATCGATGCCTTTCTCGGTATCGGACAACGTTGACCACCCTGTATCTTTGTACGCGGCAAGCAAAAAAGCCAATGAATTGATGGCCCATACTTATAGCCACTTGTACGATTTGCCTACCACCGGCTTGCGATTTTTCACCGTTTATGGGCCATGGGGGCGACCTGACATGGCACTCTTTAAGTTCACCAAGGCGATACTTGAGGGCGATCCTATTCAGGTATACAACTTTGGCAATCATAGACGCGATTTTACGTACATTGACGACATTGTCAGCGGTGTTATATCCACCTTGGATCATAACGCAGCGGGTAACCCATCTTGGCAAGGCAAAAAACCAGATCCAAGTACCAGTAAAGCCCCGTGGCGCGTATACAACATTGGCGCACAAACCCCGGTCAATCTACTTGATTTTATTACAACTCTGGAAAGCGCATTAGGTAAAGAGGCTGAAAAAGAACTACTGCCAATGCAACCAGGAGACGTCCCAGATACCTTCGCCAATGTTCAAGCGCTTGTTGACGATGTTGGTTATCAACCTAAAACCCAATTAAAAGAAGGGATTACCAATTTTGTAGATTGGTATAAAAGCTTCTACAAAATATAAGGAAATGTAAATGCTGCAGTCATTAGCAAACAGTTTAAGCTCGCCGTTAGTTCATGGGCTTTTGTTGTTTGTTATCTTGCAGCTCTTATCTCGCCTGCCACTTCAAGGTCGGCGTATTTACCAATGGGCGTCATGCGTCCCAATCTTATGGGTACTTTTTTGTAGTCTTGTTTATCCCAGTGTTCTATTAATTAAGCCATTGGAAGACCAATATCCGACCATCAAACTCTCTTCAAATGAATGGCAACTGACGGATGGTATCGTAGTGTTAGCCTGCAATCATTTCGATGATGACGGCTTACCTTTTGTGAGTAAATGGCCCCAGTGCACGATGCAGCGCAATTTACACGCTGCGTTAATGTACAACGAAAAACCTCTGCCAATATACTTAGCCGCTGGGATCCTAAATGAGACGGACTTAAAATCTCAAGCCCAATATAACAAGGACTTTTTGGTCACTTTAGGCGTAAATCCAAAGGACATTCATACCTTTCCTATGGGGCATGACACAGAATCAGAAGTAGAAGCATTGGCGCCATATTTGCAAAACAAACATATGGCATTAGTAAGCTCGGCGAGTCACCTGCCTCGCGCAGTGGAATATTTCAGACTACACGGACTCTCAGTATTACCGATACCTGTAGAGCACCTCAGTCGGAAACACGTTTCATTCACCATAGGCTTGCCCAACGCGTATAGTCTTTATCGCAGCGAGCGAGCAATTCACGAGTACTTAGGTCTAATATACCAGCGCTACATTAAGTGATAAAACTAGTAAACAATGCATTGACGCTATAAATCACCAGTCAGATTGTAGGCCTTAGTAGGTTCGGCGAAGGATAAGCAAGGAACTAAACATGAAATCAATAGTGCCGATTTTTTCGGGGGGCGGAACCCGCTTAACAGTGCATATTGGCGTGTTCGATGCTTTACAGAAGCTCGATATTCAGTTTCAACACATGGTGGGGGTTTCTGGCGGCTCCATCGTAGCAGCTCTTTATTGCTGTGGTGTGCCCTTAGCAGATATAAAACACTTAGCCATGACAACTGACTTCAAAAAGTTCAAAGGCTTTTCATTACTCAGATTATTACGCCAAGGCGGTTTAAGTTCGGGGGATCAATTTGAGGCGTGGATGGACAAACACCTTAAAGGCCTAACCTTCTCAGACATAGATAAAGACTTACACATTTTAGCGACCGATGTTAACGGCGGAGGCCCGGTGGTATTTAGCCGTAAAACGAGTCCCGATTTGAAGATATCCAAGGCGGTGCGCTTTTCAATGTCCATCCCACTTTTTTTCAGCTTTCAAGCCTATAAACAGCATGTCCTTGTAGACGGCGCTATTTTATCAGAAGATGCGTTATATCAAGATTGGGCTGGTGATGGCTCACCTGTGATGTGTTTTAAATTAAAAAGCGAGCATGTGACAGATCCGAACTTTAAAAAAAGTTGGCTGCCATTACGGCAATATGTGATGATGCTGATCAGGACCTTCATGACGGCAATGTCGCGAGAGTATGTGCATGCAGAGTACTGGCGTAATACTATAATCATTAATACGGGTAAATTATCTCCCGTCGATTTTAATATTACGGCGCTACAAAAAGAGGAGTTGTACAATATTGGTTATAATACCGCATTTGAATTTGTGCCTAAACGAATGCAGATTTATACCGATACACAACTAAGGAACTAGATGTGGACTACCGTTTTAAAGAAATGAATCTATGAAGCAACTTCGAAAATACGCTGATCTCCCTATTATTGGGCCAGTGGTAAAAAAAGTAATGAATTTGGTAGTAAGCCAGAAGGCTAATCAGATCTCTAGACATTTCGCGGAATACTTGAGTCCTGTTGTTGCCCTGTCAGACGATCTGCGTAATGAATCTTATAAAATCAGGCACAAAGTCTATTGCGAAGAATTAAAGTTTGAAGATGAACGCTCAGACAAAATGGAAACAGATCAGTTTGACAGTCACTCTACCCATTGTTTAATTAAGCACCTCCCTACTGGTGAATATGCCGGTACGGTTCGCATCGTACGCTCTATGAGTGAAGAGCAGCTTTTACCAATAGAGAAATACTGTATTAGTTCGATTGCTGACGACGCAGTACACCCAAGTGATTTTCCGCGAAGTGAAATATGTGAAATATCACGATTGGCAGTTCCCGCTCAGTTTCGAAAGCGTGCCACGGATAAATTTAAAGGTTCAGCCACAGGTGCCATTAATGAGCATATCTACTCTGAGCGCGAGTTACGCTGTTTTCCCTTTATTGCGGTCGGGCTTTATTTGTGCGCCGCGTCTACCTCGCGCAAACACGATATTAAACATTGTTTTGTGATGATGGAACCAAGGCTAGCCCGCAGCTTACGTTTTGTAGGGATCCCATTTCAACAAGTAGGTCCCGTTGTGGAATATCACGGCAAGAGGGCCCCATACTATATCAGTCGTCACCTATTGATGAGCGGCCTGACACCCGGCTTCAAGCGCATGCTGAAGAATATCGAAAAGAAAGTTAATTCACAATTCAACTGAAAAGCTCAAAACTTAGGGCCTACTGTCTAGGCAGTATTAAATGTCAAAAAATTTTACATAGATTAATTAATCCAATCTATGTATGGTAAGCGTCGAATCAATCCCTCCTTCCTATGTTGAGACGGAAACTAAATTTCCCCTTACATCATTACTCTTTTGCCTATCAATTAGGCGTGAATAGCGAAATGTGTTCGATAATCTCCCGCCTCACCGATAACCGTACTCTATTCTGTCAGAGAATTTTACATCTCCTTATATTAAAAAAATGAAAAAAAGCTAAACAACTGAAATTAAAGAATATTTTAAAATTGGCATAAGTACTGCTTTATCCTCTGCAGCAGTATCTTTGGTCTCATCTTTTGGTCTAAAAGGAATATCACATGTCAAATTTAGTTAAGAAAACAAAATTAGTAACACTAGCCGCTCTTTTGGCGTTTGGTGCAGCAGGTCAAGCAAGTGCGTTAACGATCTCTTTTGGTGGGCAAGAAGCTACTGACGGTTTGGATCTGTCTACTAGTGCGGGCTTAACAAGTAACTTCATAAGTTCAACTAATATAATTTCCGATGCGTCTCTTGGTTATTTCGTTGAAACGTTTGATGCATCTACAGCGTTTCCTGTTGGAGCTGATGGTAGTGATGAATTCAATGTTCAAGATGCTTCTGATGGCTGTCAAGTAAACTCTCCTCTTGATATCACCCCTAGTTCGGCTGGCGTTGTAAATGTTCGCAAAGGATCAGTACCAAATGTCGCAGCGTCTCCAGCTGGAGATGAAACATGTTATGCGTATACGACACCAGCAACTATAGGTAATGATAGTTTTGTCGACATTGACTATGCTGAGTTCCTTGAGACTATAGGCACCAAAGTTGACCCTGCTTTAGCAGGATCTTCTATAAGCTACTTAGGCTTCTATTGGGGTTCTGTAGATACATATAACTCGTTTGAGTTTTATAATGGTGATACGCGAGTAGGTGGTATTACAGGCCCTGAGTTATTGGCAGAACTCAATGGCCAATCAGGTAATCAAGAAGGCGAAGGCTCAAACGTTTATGTCAACATCGCTTTTGCTGCTGATGAAACATTCAATCGTTTACGTGTTATTTCTTCTCGTATCGCAGGCGAGTTCGATAATATTGTAATAGGCCTAGATCAGCGCCCCGTTTCTGCTCCTGCTAGCTTGGCTTTCTTAGGTCTTGGTCTTTTAGGTCTTGGTCTTGGTAGAAGATTTAGAAAATAAGAGTTAATTACTCTTCACGAAAAGCCGGCTTGCCGGCTTTTTTTATCACTCAAATTCGTCGTATCATTTTTGCGTTTTTTCTTTCTCTTCTTTTCAGTGTTCAAATATCGTCATTATTAATCGAGTAACATATCGTCTAATTGAAAAACAAATACTCCATTTACATTCGCTGGTCTGATGTTGTGTAGTAGAATACTCCTATCGGATACATTATTTTGGATTTACAATGGATTTAATGAAATTGATAAGCGAGGTTTTACCCGATACTGAAGCTGTACTTTTTGCTAAAGAGAGTGCGACTGAACATTTTGGCAAAACAACCTTCTGTGACAATATTAATATTGATTTCGCTGTTCAAATAAAAAACGAGTCTGCCATACCCAAACTATTACTGTTAGCGAATAAATATCAGTTCTGCCTCTACCCCATTAGCACTGGAAATAACTGGGGTTATGGTTCAATTCAAAATACGCTCATTGACGGCCCAAGAGTCGTTGTAGATTTAAGCTCACTTAAGTCTATTATTCCCAATAATAAAAAAGCGGGGCTAGTGACGGTTCAACCAGGTGTGACCCAACAAGATTTATTTGATTTTTTACAAGAAAACGATTGGCCATTTATGGTGCCTGTTACCGGTGCTGGGCCCCACTGCAGTATTCTAGGTAATGCGTTGGAGCGAGGGTATGGTATCACCCCCAGAACGGATCACTTTGCCGCGGTCAACGCGTTAAAAGCATATCTTCCTCACCCTAATTTGTGTCACAGGAAATTTGAATCCGCGGTTTCTATCCTAGATGGTTCATCTGATGACTATATTGATAAAACCTTTAAATGGGGTTTGGGCCCCTACATAGATGGTTTATTCACTCAAAGTAACTTTGGTATTGTCAGTGAAATGACAATTCGCCTAGCCCCCAAGCCTGAGCACTTTAGTGCCTTTTACCTACAAGTCTTTTCCTCAGACAAATTTTCTGATGCTGTCGCCCTTATAGAGCAGACCTTACTAGAGTCTGATGGTATTGTTGGCTCTATAAATTTGATGGACCGTCGTCGTCTAGTATCAATGGTTGCCCAAAATCCAAACGGTCAAGGTCAGCACAATGTCATGAGTGATAAGCAAGTTGAAACGATAGCCAAAGAGCAGCGCTTACCTCAATGGATGATTGTGGGTACAATTTACGGTTCAAAGAAAGTGGTTTCAGCCACCCAAAAGCAATTTAAGCGACGGGCAAAAAACCTAGGCCAACTGAATTTTTCCAATAGCTGGCTGATTAACGTCGCAAAATTTGTTGTTAACCTACCATTGCCAGCTATCGCGACCATTGACAAGATAAAAGCGCAACTAAGCACCTTAGATGAAGGCATAGAAATCATGCTAGGCAAACCCAATCAGGTTGCCCTGCCGCTTGCATATTGGCGTAACCCTAGAGTTGAAGCTAATAAAAGTAGTGACCTTTTACCTGATAAAGATAAATGCGGCTTGCTTTGGTACGCCCCTCTCATAAAAATGTCATCGGAGGTGCTGGCAGAATTCGTCTCGTTTATTCGGAAAACTACACCTAAATACGGAATCGAGCCATTGGTTACGTTCACAAATCTGAAACATGACTGTATTGATTCTACCGTGCCGCTTGTTTTCGATTTAGAAAATCCTGAAGCGGTGTCCGCAGCACACCAATGTTTAAACGAGCTTCTCATTGAAGGTTGTAAGAAAGGCTTTGTACCTTATCGAATGAACATAACACAACAGGCCGCTTTACCTGCGGATGATATTTTCTGGCAAACAACTAGACTTTTAAAGCAAGCCATTGATCCAAATGGCATTTTGGCACCTAACAGATATAACCCTTAACATTTTAGCAGTATTGTAGCGCCAACCATATTGTTCCTCATATTATAATGCAATAAAGTGGTATTACTTTATTGTTGCACCTCCGCCTCAAAGGTGAGCGAACACACACCGGCGAAAAGAATTAACTAATGGAGTTAGTATGCGTATCAAAATTTTATCATCTTTAGTCGTAGTTTCAGCACTTACCCTAATAGGGTGCGATAGCAAGTCCGCAGAAGAATACATCGCGAGCGCCAAAGAGCAATATCAGAAAAACGACACCCAAGCCGCAATTATTGATTTGAAAAATGCCATCGCGCTAGCGCCCCAAAATAAAGACGCGCGCTTGAAATTAGGCCAGTATTACCTTCGTGGGGGATTATTCGATGAATCAGAAAAAGAACTACGTAAAGCTTTAGAGTTAGGAGAATCAAAAGATTCTGTTTATCCAGCCTTAGTCAAAGCCATTTATTATCAAAATGACTTTGATCGTCTCATACTATTAACTCAAGATTTTACTAGTAATGATACCGAGGTACTTAGCAGTGTCTATTTGTTTACTTTCTTAGCCAACTTAAAAAACACCTCTGATAATGATGCTATTAATACTGATTTTTCTACATTAACCGGCGACGATAAAACATTAGCGCAGGTTTATTATGATTTTTCTCAAGGTAACTACGAGCAAGCTAACAGCAATTTATCTAGCTTCGTTGATTTAGAACGTAACAAAATCGAGAAACTCATCGTTACGGGCTTAATCAAGGCGCAATTAAAAGACTACGACTCAGCTATCAGTGCTTTAGAAAAAGTCGTTAACTCATCACCTGAATACTTTGTTATTCAGTTTCAATTGGCAGAAATATTGATAAAAGCTGAAAAACTCGAAAAAGCTCGAGTACTTATCGATGGACTCTTGAAAGTGAACGCCAGAAGCGCCTATGCGAATTTACTAATGTCACAAATTTATATTAGCGAAGATGATTATAAAGAAGCATTCGATGCAGCTGAGTTTGCGATACAAAACGGTATCAATAATACGCAAAGTAACCTCCTTGCTGGTATCAGTGCTTACAAAATTGAGCGAACTGAAAGTGCTTACAAATATTTATCAAGAGCTTCTAGAAATATACCTCGCGATCATATGGCCAATAGGTTATTGGCTGATGTTAAAATTAGATTAGGTGAAACTGATAATTTGGCACAACTGCTCGAAGGTATCTCAGGCCAAGATATTCAGAAATCAAGCTTGCTTGAGAATGCTGCGATGATTAAATTCCGAGAAGGAGACGTTGATGAATCTAAAAGTTTGTTTAAACAAGCGAAAGAAGGCGATCCTAATAATGCGGTAACGCTCTTGCGGGAAGGTTTGGTTAAACTTTCATCTGGCGATCAGTCTGGTATTGAAAGCTTAGAGTCAGCTGTCTCAATCGACGACACGTTAAATGAAGCTTGGAGTCTTCTTGCGCAAGCCCATATACAAGCAAACGATCCGCAACAGGCGTTGAATGTTGCCAAGCGCTGGCAAGAAGTAAACAAAATAGATGGGTTAGTGCTTGAATCCTATTTGCTGCAACAGTTAAGCGATAATGTTAAAGCTAGAGCAGCTCTAGAAAAAGTACTTGAGTTAGCGCCGGATAATTACCCAGCGATGCGTTTCTTGATGTTGATGAATGCTCGCGAGAAGCGTTTTGATGAGGCTCGAACGTTAGCTGAAAAGCTGTTGCTGTCGTCCAATAATGCCGAGGGCAAATTTCACTTAGTTCTAACCATCATTAACCTAGCAATACAGCAAGATGATCTTAAGTCTATCGAGACGTTGCTTCAGTCCTTATTGGATAACCAATCTATTGATGTTGAAAAAGAACCTTTAGAGTTAAAAGTGGGATTAGCAACGATTTATAACTATCAAGGTGAATACCAAAAAGCATTGACGGTCTTAAAAGACATCAAAGATCAGAAAGACTTCTTTGTATTATCTGAATTAGGTCAGACTTATATAGAGATGGATGATTTTAGGAACGCAAAATTAACTTTTGAGACGCTTGTAAATATTTTCCCGAGAAATACGCTTAGCTGGAACAAGCAAATAAACCTACTTAATCAGTATGGTTTACATGTTGAAGCAGCAGAGTTAGCTAGCCGTGCTGAAACTGCTATCCCGCATGATCCTCGCCTCACAGTACTTAATATTCGAGCACTTATTCGAGCGGGAGAAATCCCGAGGGCAAAACAAAAAATCGAAAAGATGAATTCTGAAGGACACAGTTCCCCTATGTTTGAGCTATTTAATGGAGAAATTGCTCTTCATAATCAAGAGTATGAGAAAGCGAGTGAACTACTCAGCCATTACTATTCAGAAAACCCTTCATGGGACACGGCTATCCCTCTTGCGGAAGCCCTTGCGAAAGTGGGTAAGGTTCAACTTGGCGGAAGTTATCTAGTACAGCAAACGGCGAAAAGGCGAGTTAAGTACAAGAACATCCATTACATTGCTGAATACTATACTCGAAACGGCGCTCTTGACGCGGCGGAGATATATTATAAGGGCTTACTAGATATGAATCCTAAAGACTTTGTAACGTTAAACAATTATTCAGCGCTTGCCATTAGAAAAGAGGAAATCCCTCTAGCTATCGAGCTAGCTCAACAAGCTATTCAGATACAGCCAAACTCCCCTTATGCTATGGATACTTTGGGTTGGGCACTGTTTAGAAACAATCAATTTTCAGACGCGCTAACCTACATCAAAAAGGCAAATGCGGAATTACCGAAAAACAATGAAATTACCCTCCATCTGGTTGAGCTGTTGATCGCTACAGGCAGTAAAGATAAAGCTAAAGGTCTTATCAACCGATTTAAGCCTGCTAATGATACTGAGAAAGACACACTGTCGCGCCTCAGCACCAGTATTTAAGTCACGGCAGTCGCAGGCCTAGCAAATGTTTGTTGCTTGGCCTGTTTAGTATATTTCAACCGAGTAAATCGTATCTATACCATCACTCATTATCCACTGGAAGATATTGCGCTACATGAGGCGCTGTGGAGCGACCTTTATAAACAGTCTGATGCTAGCGTTTTTCTTAATTGGTCATGGATAAAAGCATGGTTAACGTCAATAGATTCTGTGCCAGTTGTGTTAGCTGCATATGAAAATACCCGCTGTGTAGGTTTAGCTTTTTTAATACAGCGAAACGCCCGTTCTTCGAGCAGAATAGATATCAAACAGCTATGGTTGCATAGAAAAGGTGAGCAGGCGTCAGATCAAATGTGGATTGAGCATAACGATTTTCTGTTGCATCAGAACAACAAAGACCAGATTCGTTTAGCCATGTTGGAATATCTGTTTGCGCAAAAAAAACTGTGGCACGAATTGTATTTTGGATTAACGAATTCAAAAGTGATTGATTCAATTAAACTAAACTGGCCTTCTTGTCGAGAAGTCATTAGCTCTCCCGATTTCGAAGTCGACTTACGCCACAAAGCCAATTTAAATGATTACTTGGCTGATTTATCGAAAAACACTCGTTCGCAAATTAGGCGTACAGAAAAGCTATTAACACAATCAGGTGAATTAGCGCTTACCGTGGCTCAAACCGCAGCCCAGAAAGAAACGTTCCTAGAAGATATATCTCGACTACACAAAGATAAATGGAGAGATACAGAATTTGGCAGTGGATTTGATAACCCGATTTTTGAGCAATTTCATAGACATCTGATTTTTGAAGATGATGTAACGAATAAAACCCGACTTTACTGCCTCACTCTCGATAAAAAACCAATCGCCTACATATATCTACTAATAGATGATGACACTTGGTATTTTTACCTGTCTGCCATAAACGGCCATGACGACAACAGAGTCAAAGTCGGATTACTTGCACATGCATATATAATCGAACAAGCCATAGCTGAAAAAGTCAGTAAGTATAGCTTTTTAGCAGGGGAAGCACGCTACAAGCGTTCGTTATCAAACCTCCCTGAAACAAGCCAAACACTGGTTTGTTTTTATCAACCCACTGTGTTTATGCGTCTACGAGAATGTGCACGACGATATAAAAACGCACTACCAAACATATTGAGACATTAGAATAAAAATGATAACTGAAGATGCCGGTGACTACTCTGTTCCCATAAAATTAGACTCATTGCAAGACAGCGCTGTTACTTCTGTGAGCGTGCCTCTAGCACAAGGGGTGTTGTATGAACTTACAGCGAGTCAGCTACTAACAAATGGAGGGCCAATATCGTGTGGGGCAAAAGCACTCGCCAATTGGCCTGATGGCAGTATCAAATGGCTACATTTAACCTTTGCCGTTCCCGAGCAGTTAAGAGAAGACCTAATATTTAAGGTTACTAAGGCCAAGCAAAGCGAGACCGCAAGTGTACCAAAGAGCCTAACTTATGTTTCGAATGACTCACACACTACAGTCACTCATTCGCTTTATCGCTTTACGTTAACCCATGCTGATGGCAGCTTTTCAATCGCGTCAGGCACAACAGATGACGCCAATAAGGTTATCCGAGGTTGCCTGAACTTACATGACGCCCATAGCCAACCATGTGCCATTTCATCCTGTCTTGTATCCATAGACGACACCCTGTCCCTACTTGATGGCTCTATCTACGGTTTATCGGTACAAGTCGACATGACTTATGCGCCCGTAGATGACGACACCGTTTCGAATATTTCATCAACGAGCGTTTTTCTATTAACCGCCACCCACGAAGCGATAAAGTTAGATGTCACCCTACACAACGCGAATGCGGCAGTGCACTCCGGCGGGAGTTGGGATTTAGGGGATGCCAATTCGTTTTACTTTTCAGCCCTCAACCTTTATATGAAAAGCGATGGAGCCTCAACTTTTCAATATCGAACAGAACAGGACAGCCCGTGGCAAACTCATCTAACAGAAGCGGCTACAAATACAAGTGACGTGAGTATTCAACAATTTTCAAGTGGTGGTAAGAATTGGCTAAGCCCTGTGCACGTTGACCATAAGAACACCCTCCCCTTTAGTGTTAATGGCTATCAAGTCGCTAAAGAAGGCGAGGTCATTTCTTCGGGTCAACGGGCGACGCCGTTAGTATATTGGGATAAGAAGGTAAGTTTTACGATTGACAATTTTTGGCAGAAATTTCCTACTTCGATAACCATGACACCTAAGGAGATGCTACTCAGCTTTTTTCCTGCCCAGAAAAACCACCTGCACGAACTTCAAGGTGGTGAAAAAAGCACACATTCAGTATGGCTCTCAACTAACGATAAACCTGACGCACTTGACGAAATCACTAGGAGTAGTAAAGGTGTCCGTCTTTGTGGTGAATATATACATAGTGAAATACCGCTGTATACAGAGTGTCAAAATACACATAGCACAATACAAAACTTGATAAATAACGGGTTGCAGTCACAAAATAATTTTTTTGAAAAACGTGAACAGCTCGATGAATACGGATGGCGGAATTTCGGTGATATTTACGCTGATCACGAAACGGCTGAACACAAAGACAGTTCACTTTTTGTGTCCCATTACAATAATCAATACGATCCTATATTTGGCTTCTTACGCCAATTCTTACTGAGTAACGATCCACGATGGTTTACCCTTGCGGATGACTTAGCCAAGCATGTCATTGATATCGATATTTATCATACTAAACAGGACAAGGACGAATATAATGGCGGCCTTTTTTGGCACACTGATCATTATTTGCAGGCTTTTACATCGAGTCATCGTTCATATTCAAAACTTCAAGGTAAAGGTGCGTATCAGGATCACGCTGGCGGCGGCGGACCAGGCGGCCAACATTGTTACACATCAGGCCTTGCGCTGTATTACTTACTGACTGGCAACCCAAACGCCAAAGAAGCCGTGCAAACACTAACCCAATGGATCACCTATGTGTATGAGGGCGGCAATACATGCCTAGAGTTGTTACTTGCTCTTAAAAACAGACATGTGCTCGGCTTAAAAAACCATTTTACCGGCCAATATCCTCTTGATCGTGGTACCGCGAATTACATTAACGCGTTGCTCGACAGTTATGTGGTCACAAGCGAACGTGCATCCCTGCAAAGCGTTGAACATGTTATCCGACATACTATTCACCCAAATGAAGACATCACATTACGTCATTTGAGCAACGTCGAAGAAACCTGGTTTTACACAGTTTTTCTGCAATCTTTAGTGCGTTATCTGGACATTAAGTGCATTAGTAAGGAGTTTGATGACGCTTTTTATTATGCGCGAGATGGACTGCTACGTTTTGCTCAGTGGATGCTCGAACATGAATATATGTATCTCGATAAACCCGAAATTTTAGAATATCCAAATGATACGTGGACGGCTCAAGACTTGCGCAAAGCCCATGTGCTTAGCGCCGCGTATTTCTATGGAAATAAGCACGATCACTCACTTTTGCAAAAAGCTGAGTATTTTGAAAACGAAGTTTCGTCTCGATTACAGCAAAGTGACACTAAAACCTATACCCGTATTATGGTTTTGCTGATGCAAAACGACGGCCCAACGTCTTACTTCAAGCACGCTGTGCTACCAATTGAGTTTAATGAGCGAAAGATAGATTGGCCGGCCCCAGCTTATGCTAATGGTTCAAATGTGACGCGCTTAGTAAAAGCATTTGGGAAACGTATGCTAGCACTTTCAATTCGCAATGAAGTAAACTGGCTCAAAAAAAGGCTAGGATAGCCAGTGACACACTCAGGAACACCTAACTAGATGCAGATTTCTTTTATCATTCCTCACAAAGGAAGGTTTGAAATGTTAATTCAAACCATTGAATCTATTGCTAAACAAACCTTTGACTTATCTCAGGTAGAAGTCATTGTCGTCAGTCAAACAAAAGAGGCGCTGAGCCACACCTTTTGTAACGACCATTCATTGCGTATCAACACATTTTTACGTCCTGAGTCAGACACCATATCGGCCCTTAGAAATTACGGCGAGACTCAAGCTAACGGAGAGTTTTTAGCGTTTCTTGATGCGGATATCTACTTGTCAGAAAACTGGCTTGAGCAAATGTTGAACACCTTAGATTGCGATCCAACTCGAATTATTGCCAGTGCTATGCAAATTTGTCTACCAGAGGCTCCGCCGCTAGAGAAAATTCGCACGAGTTTGAGCAACGCAGAATTGGACACCAACGTGGCATTTTTACCCGGTAGAAATTTATTTCTCACCCGAAGCGCATTTCATAAAATAGGGGGGTTTCCAGAACACCTGCTGACCTGCGAAGATTACTATTTTACTGACAAAGCAGCGCAATTGGGCGCCCTGTTTTATACCTCAGCAGCTAATTACATTCATCTAGGTGAAGATAAAACCCTAAAAGGTATGTTTGACAAGGAGATATGGCGCGGGCAGTCAAATTTAAAGTCTATTGAAGGTAGACACATTCCTATTAGGGAATGGCCAAGCTTTATTGTCCCCCCAGCGATTTTTTTATGCATTCTGTGTGCGCTTATTCTACTATGCGCCGGGCAAATGGCCCTAGCCTTGCTTAGTTCGATACTAGCCCTGATACCCTTACTTGCATACACCATACGTTTATATCGCTTAGATACATTGAAGGTCTCTTTTGTAAACACATTCACCTTCTATGCGGTGTACTTTCCAGCTCGGGCGATCGGTACCTTTGCCGGCATATTTAAATCTATTAGCAATAAAAACCCTTAAGGCATGTTACCTATGATAAGAAAACGTAAAGTACTTCAATTTATCTGCCCAACAGGCTTTTACGGTGCAGAGCGTTGGGTGCTTGCCTTAGCGAAGCATTTAAATCCCGATACGACGATATGCGACTTAGCAGTCACCATGGAGCCTGGTCAAAAACCACTGGAGTTGGTCAAGGAGTACCAAAAGTTAAATTTAGCAACGCATATTATCGACATGAAGAATAAGTTTGATTTAGGGGCCGTGGATAGACTCGCCACGCTTATTCGTGAACAGAATATTGATGTCATTCACACCCATGGATACAAGTCAGACATTATAGGCGTACTGGCGGCGAGGCGAGCAAAAATCCAGTGCGTGGTGACTCCACACGGCTTTGAGAATGCAAAAGACTTTAAATTAAAGACGTTTATCTGGCTTGGGTGTCAGTCGATGCGCTTTGCTCATAAAGTCGTTCCTCTTTCACAACAGCTTATGCAAGACGTGTTGAACATTGGCGTTAAGCCTGAAAAGACGCTGTATATTCAGAACGGTGTAGATCTGTCTGAGGTGGAAGCTGAGCCCGTACCTGCGCGCCTGGAGCCCAACAAAAAACGCATTGGCTTTGTCGGCCAAATGATTAGTCGAAAAAACATTCACGATATTCTCGACATTTTCGAGAAATTACATAAAAAGCATCCTGATACTGAATTAATTTTACTCGGGGATGGGGATGCACGACAAGAATTAGAGCAGCATACTCAAACGTTAGCCAGTAAAGACGCGATACAGTTTTTAGGTTTTAGGGATGACAGATTAAGCCTGCTTAAGTCGTTTGATTTATTTGTTATGACCTCAACGTTGGAAGGGATCCCAAGATGCCTAATGGAGGCAACTGCTGCCAGTATTCCCGTAGCGGCTTATGACATAGCCGGTATTGACCAATTAATCAGCCATGAAAAAACAGGCTTACTCGCCACGTTAGGTGATAAAGAAACTCTACTTACCTATTGGGAAAAATTGTTGTACAACCAAACGTATGCAACAGAAATGGCTGAAAATGCTAAGCAATTCGTATACGATAATTATTCTGCTCAACGTATGGCAGCGCAATACAGTGATTTGTTTGACGAGATGACAAAGGATAGTTAATGCAACGAAGCAAATCGCCACCCATTATTTTTGTTCTCTCCATTGATACAGAGGAAGAATGGGACTGGTCAGGTGCATTCCCACAACAAAATGCTGATGTGAATAATGTGGCATTGTTGCCCAGTTTTCACGCGCACCTTGGTGCTTTAGGGGTTCGACCAACATACCTAGTCGACTATGCAGTTGCGGATTGCCCTACTGCTGCATCAACCATTAGAACAATTTCTGCTCAACAAAATTGCGAGATTGGTGCTCACCTTCACCCTTGGTGCAACCCTCCATATTTTGGCCCTGCAACAGATGAAAGCTCACACGTAGTTAATTTGCCTAAAGAGCAAGTATCGCAAAAGCTTGACGTATTAATGCGCCGCATCGAAGAGCAATTCTCAGTTAAAGCCAAATCGTTTCGCACTGGGCGATGGGGAATTGATTCCAATGTTTTAAAGCTGTTGACCAATGTAGGAATAACCGTTGACTCGAGCGTTTATCCATTTTACAGCAACGACTATTTCAGTTGCCTTGGGGCACCATCACTCCCCTATTGGCCTGATTTAAACAATCCCCTTGTGTCATCACAACAGCGGGATATTTTTGAGTTGCCGGTAACTGTTGGCTTTAATCGTCCGAACTTTTCACGATGGAATGACATTCACACCAAATTTGCCTCTCCTCCGTATAGTTGGACGAGGTTTAATGGTATCGCTTGGCACACACATTTATTACGTAAACAATATTTGTGCCCCGAGTTATCAGCACCAAAAGACATGTTATCTCTGTGTGAAACCGTCATAAACAAAGGATATACAGTGCTTCACATGTACATGCACAGCTCAAGCTTATTGGATAACAACAACAGCTTACTAGGAAACCGTAACGCCTATGAGTTTTTAAGCGAATCCATAACTGAGGTGATCACGACGTTGCGCACTAAATACCAACTGGATTTTTGTACGCTATCTGAAGCAGCTGAAAAAATTCAGCAACATCCACAGAAGAGTACAAAATGACGGTGCAAGTACGCTTAGTCACACAAGCAGACAAATCCATATGGAATGCTTACATCAATAACCACCCTAGAGCAACGCCATATCACTATTATGGTTGGGTAGAGAGTGTAGAACAGGCATACCAACACGAAAATACCTCAGCCATTGCCCTTTGCGGCGACGACGTTGTTGGCGTGTTCCCTTGTATCCTGATGCGTCGACCTTTGTTGCGCCCTGCATTTTGCTCCCTGCCCTATTGTGATTTGGGTTTCTTACTCGCTGATGACAGCACAACTGCAGATAAACTGATGGCATTCATGAAGCAGCAATTATTGAATGTCACTGGGCGAACATTTCAATTAAGAGACTACATAGACGAACCCCCAACAGAGTCACAAATGGAAGGCCAAAAAGTACGCATGCTTTTGTCGTTGCCCGCCACTAGTGAAGAATTATTGAGCAACTTCAAATCAAAACTACGCAGCCAAATACGAAAGTCAGAAAAAAATGGCCTGCGGTATAAAATCCATAAAAACGGTAATGGCTTGGACGATTTTTACCACATATTCGCGATCAATATGCGTAAATTGGGCTCCCCTGTACATAGCAAAGCATGGTTTCAACATATCATTGAAAACTATAAAGAAAACAGTATATTATCCGTCGTTTACAGTGAAAACATACCCGTTGGTGCTGGGATAACGCTGTCTACAGGGGGAGTGACTTCAATACCATGGGCATCGACAGTCGCCGAGTACAATCGTTTAGCTCCTAACATGCTGTTGTATTGGTCTTTGCTAAAAGAAGCGTGTGACAATAACATGCAAACATTTGATTTTGGGCGCTCCACTTTTAATGAGGGGACTTATCGATTTAAAGCTCAGTGGGGAGCCACGCCCCAATTACTGAATTGGTATGATGCCACAACACAAATTCAACAAGATTTTAGCGCTCAGGATAACGATGAACGTGAAAACGTACCACAGGGTAAAATCAGACCCGTAATTGAGAAAGTTTGGGCAAAATTGCCTTTGCATGTAACGACCGCGCTTGGTCCTAAAATTCGTAAACATATCAGTTTGTAAAGATGACCAGCCATTTGGTATGCATCAAATGGTTTGTTCAATAAAGAACACCAACTACAGGGCCGAAATATCTATGTGTGGTATTGCAGGGTTTACACAATTTAGCGGGAACATGGGTAACCAGCAAACCCTTAAAAAAATGGGTGACAGTATTTATCATCGTGGTCCAGACGCTGGTCGCGAATATTTCGATGAATACGTAGGTCTAGCCCATCGTCGGTTGGCCATTATCGACTTGTCAGAAGCCGGCACACAGCCCATGTACTCACATGACGAAAGATACATCATTGCCTTTAATGGGGAGATATATAACTTTCAGGCACTTCGCGATAACCTGGTCAGCGAAGGCTATCCATTTAAAACCCACACAGACACAGAAGTGATCCTTGCGCTCTATGCAACGCACGGTGACAAGATGCTTAGCATGTTAAATGGCATGTTCGCGTTTGCACTTTGGGACACCACCAGTAAGCGTTTGCTCATTGCTCGAGATCGTGTGGGCAAAAAGCCCCTTTATTACCTTAAAACTGACACTCAGTTTGCGTTTGCCTCTGAAATTAAAGCATTACTTACGCTTCCCAATGTGTCGCGAGAAGTCAGGCTCGACGCAGTACATGACTTCTTTGCTTATCAATATGTACCAGACCCAAAAACTATTTTTACCGATATTCACAAGCTGCCTCCGGCACATTTTATGTGGGTGTCCCAGGACGGAATACAGATAGAACAATATTGGGATGTTTCCTTTAAGCAAACCAGCGATAAGTCTCAAGCCGAACTGACCAAAGCACTTTACGATTTAGCCACAGAAAAAACCTGTTCGCGTATGGTCAGTGACGTGCCATTAGGCGCATTTTTAAGTGGCGGAATAGACTCCAGTGGTGTGGTCGCTATGATGGCACTGAATAGCGATAAACCAGTCAAAACCTGCTCAATAGGATTCGATGAAAAGCGTTTTAACGAAACCGAATTTGCCCAAATTGTCGCAGATAAATATAAGACCGAGCACCACGAATTTACCGTTCATCAAAATGTAAAAGACAACTTAGAAGAGATAGTCGGTTATTTTGACGAGCCTTTTGCCGACCCATCTTTAGTACCAACGTATTTTGTTTCTCAGTTGGCGCGCTCTCAGGTGACGGTAGCGATTGCCGGTGATGGCGGCGATGAAGTATTTGCAGGCTATGAAAAATACACCACAGATGCACTTGAAAACAAACTACGTGAACGCTTTCCCGAAGCGTTGCGCAAAAAGCTATTCCCTAAACTTGCTAGCGTATTCGCTAAAAGTGAGCACCCACTATTTCGAAAGGCTAAATCTCTGTTAACCAGTTTGAGTTTAGACCCCGCCATGGGGTTTTATGTGACTAACTCGATGATAGATGATCGCCTTTGGGAACGTTTAGCCTCATCAGATACCAAGGCTAAGCTAGGCGCTTACCACCCAAGTGAAGTAACACTTGAAAATTACCATAAGGCCGATGGGAAAGACCATTTGTCGAAAATTTTGTATACCGATATGAAGACCTACTTGCCCGGCGGCATTTTAGTGAAAGTCGATCGCATGAGCATGGCGCATTCTCTAGAAGTGCGAGCGCCACTGCTGGATAAAGACGTGATCGAATTTTCCGCTACGCTGCCATCGAACTTAAAATATCGCGATGGCGAGAAGAAATTCATTCTCAAAGAAGCGTTTAAACCAGTTTTGCCTGATGATATTTTGTATCGCAAAAAAATGGGCTTCTCGGTGCCCTTAGCGACATGGTTACGATGTGAAATTAAAGAACTAACGGAAGATTACTTGTTCAGTAAGTCACAAGGCATTCAGCAGTATTTTGATATGGATGTGGTTAAGCAACTTTGGCAGCAACACCAAGCAGAAAAAGCCGATCACAGCACAGTATTGTGGAGCATGTTGATGTTTCAAATGTGGTGGTTCCGTTATATTCAAACGGACGCCGGAGCTCATTAGCAGTGCAAGCAAGAGTTTACTATCTCGATGTTCTAAGAGCACTGGCCATTATGATGGTGTTCACAGCACATAGCGTTCTCAGCTTTGGAGCACCTAGCAATATTGAGGGGCTTCAGTTCGGAGGTGCTGGAGTAGACCTTTTCTTTTTATTATCAGGATGGCTAATTGGCTCCCAGTTATTTGCAGAAAAAGCCAAATTTAACAATATAGACATTAAACGATTTTGGGTAAGACGTTGGATGCGTACCTTACCTGCTTACTATGTGGTACTTTTAGCAACTATTGCGCAATTAACAATAGAAAAAGGCTCCTATAAAGATCCGCTTCCCTATTTTTTCTTTTTTCAAAACTACGACTACCCTTTAACTTACTTCTACATTAGCTGGTCTTTAAGTGTTGAAGAGCAATTTTACCTAGCAATTGCTCCCTCATTAATATTGCTCTTTAAGGTCAGAGCATTTTACCAATCCATTGCGCTTATTTTTCTGTTGCTTACACCTTCGTTATTCAGGTATTTAGGATGGTTTGACACACTTGTTGAAACTCATGTTCGGTGGGACTGCTGTCTAATGGGAGTACTTTTGGCTCACACTTATTATCACTATCCTAAATTATGGTCGCGAGCCGCCAAATTTAAAAACCCAAGTGCTGTAATTGGTTCGATTTGTGTCGGGTTATTTTTTTACTTCCGATGGTTTCCACCGTCTAATGACTACGTAGATCCAAGCTTTTTATTACTGGCGCTGGTATTCGGAAGTTTGGTCTTTTTTGCGGTTAACACTCCAGTATTAGCTAAACCATTTGGTTACAGAATAATAATGCATATTTCTACGCGCTCTTACTCCATATACTTGCTTCACCCAGAGGCGTTAGCACTATGCCGACGATTCGCCGCAGATATGGGGTTTGTCGTGCATTTCACGGTCGCTTTACTCATTACGCTTGTCATCGCTGAAATACTATTTCGATTTATCGAGATCCCTTTTATCAAACTACGAAGCAAATTTGCCTTTTCAGCCAAAAGAGAAAACCATGTCGCTTAGAATTCTTCAACTTACGTTTGATATGCGCATAGGCGGCACAGAGCAGGTTATAAAAAACCTGATTTTAGGGGCCGACGCTTCACGCTTTACTATGTCAGTGCTGTGTATTGAATCACCTTTAGGCCCTTTCGCAGATGATTTAATTGCAAAGGGAGTTCATATCGAAGCCTTAGGCCGCAAGCCAGGATTTGATATCAGCTTGATTTCTAAAATACGTCAGCACATCAAAACCCACAAAATCGATATTATTCATTGTCACCAATATACCCCCTACGTATACGGTGTGTTAGCAGCGTTAGCGATGTCAGCTAAAATCGTTTTCACTGAACACGGGCGCTTCTATCCTGACTCAACCACGTGGAAGCGCAAAATCATCAACCCCATTCTGCACCGCTTCACGCATGCGACCACGGCTATTTCAGCAGCAACACGTGATGCTCTAATAGAGTATGAGTATATCCCTGGCAAAGATATTGACATAGTTTATAACGGGATCATGGGTATTGAACCTGAGCGTGCAAGAATAGAAGAGCTACAACAACAATTCCCCCTGGCACAAGGTTGTATTTTGTTTGGCACTATCGCAAGGCTCGATCCGATAAAAAACCACAGCATGATGCTACGGGCATTTAAACGTGTTATCGATGCTGGCGTAAACGCAAAGTTGATGATTGTTGGCGACGGTGAAGAGCGAGAAAACACAGACGCATTAATAAGTACCCTAGATTTGTCACAAAGCGTAATCATGACCGGCTATGAGCCAAAACCTCATGCCCATTTAGCATTGATGGATATTTATCTACTGCCCTCACTCAGCGAAGGCACGTCCATGACGCTGTTAGAAGCGATGTCATTGAGTAAGCCTTGCATTGTGACCCACGCAGGAGGCAACCCCGAAATCGTTTTACACGACGTCACAGGTCTTGTCACACCAAATGACGACGAGCAAGCTTACGCAGATGCAATGATAGCACTGGCACAAAATAAGCAACTACAAGATACCTTCGGTAAAGCGTCCAAAATACGGTTTGAAAATACGTTTGATATTAAAAATATGACACAAGCATATGAAGCGCTTTATTTGCGATTATTCTCAAGCGTGCAGGCATAGACAATGAAAAAAGCACTGAAAAAGATAATGGTCAATGTGACCGCTAAATTATTGCAACAGCCTTCTATTGAGCAACAACTAGACGACAAAGCACTGCACTGCGCGCAATCTCTTCCAGCCTTGAGTAACCTAGTCTCGCCTTATGCATCAAACCAGGCTCCATTGTCTCCTGTCACATCTGAACGAGATGACATTGTCTTCATCACCAGTCGTTTTAGAAGCGGTTCAACCCTGCTGTGGAATTTATTCAGGCAAACCCCCGAATGCAGTGCCTATTACGAGCCATTTAATGAGCGCCAATGGTTCAACGAGCAAATGCGCGGCGACAATGTGGATAACACACATCGCGGCGTAGATGACTATTGGGCTGAATACAACGGCCTTAGCCAGTTGTGTGACACCTATAACGAGGATTGGATCCGCAAGAGCCTATATATGTCTGCCCAATCATGGGATCCGCAGATGAAACGGTTTATTGAGCAGATGATAGAAGCCGCACCAGGGCGCTCCGTACTGCAGTTCAATCGTATTGATTTTCGTTTGCCTTGGATAAGGCAGCATTTCCCCAACGCAAAGATTTTGCATCTGTATCGTCACCCACGAGATCAATGGTGCTCGTTCCTCACTGATCAGCAGCGAATGAATAAAGATGATGTACATAACACGTACCAAGATGCTTTCTACTTGGACGTGTGGTGCCGCGATTTAGCCAAACATTATCCTGTGCTTGATAAAAAAAATACGCCCCACCCTTATCAGCGCTTTTATTATTTATGGAAACTATCCTACCTACATGGTCTAGCGTTTTCGGACATAAGTTTAAGTTTTGAGAACCTCACATGTGCTCCTAAAACCGTCATTTCAGATATGTTTACTGCACTGAATATGGACACAAACAAGGTTGAACCTTTAGTCGGTGTCATTAAAGCGCCTCCGGCTGAGCGTTGGCGTAAATATGCCGACGAAAATTGGTTTGCCCAGCATGAATATATTTGTGAAAAGAACCTGTCACTGATGCTCGAAGAGCGCTCTATCACGGACCCAGAACGATGAAAAAAACCTTGTTATTGAGTGAAATATTTCCACCTGTTAAAGGTGGAAGTGGACGTTGGTTCTGGGAAATTTATACGCGCATAACAACAGGTAATGTCGTTATAGCCGCTGGGCAAGACGTTAAAAGCGATGAAGTTGATAGCATAAGCCCACTTAAAACATATCGTTTACCCCTTAGCTCATGGAGCTGGGGCTTAAAAAGTCTAACGGGGCTAAAATACTACTTTCACGCATTACGTGCGGTATTAAAAGTCGTCAAGCAAAATGACATTGAGGTCATTCACTGCGGACGTTGTTTACCCGAAGGCTTTATTGGTTTTCTCATCAATAAAATAAAGGGTATTCCGTATATTTGCTATGTTCACGGTGAGGATGTGGAAACAGCAGCCACCAGCCGAGAACTAAGTTGGATTGTTAATAAAGCACTCGGTGGCGCGACCCGACTTATCGCCAATAGCCAGAACACGGCTGACATATTACTCAATAAATGGCATACCGATCCTGCAAAAACCATGATATTCAACCCCGGTGTAGACGCAAGTTTGTTCATCCCCGCGCCTCCCTCACAAGAGGTAAAATCACAGTTGGGATGGGAAGATAAAAAAGTGATTCTCACCGTTGGGCGCCTACAAGAACGCAAAGGGCATGACAAACTCATTGAAGCACTGCCCAGCATCATAAAACGCATTCCTAATGCGTTATACGCCATAATAGGCGATGGCGAACGCAAGAGCGCCTTACATGCTCTTGTTAAAGATCTGAACCTTGAGGCGCACGTACTGTTCATGTCAGAGCTGGATGATGAACAAATGATCCAGTGCTATCAGCAATGTGATGTATTTGTTCTGCCAAATCGAACGGTAGGCAGCGATATCGAAGGATTCGGTATGGTGCTAGTAGAAGCGCAAGCATGTGAACGCCCTGTCATCGCTGGGGATTCAGGAGGCACATCTGAAACCATGTTACTAGACGAGACGGGGTTTATCGTTGATTGCATCCAGCCCCAAGTGTTAGCTGACAAGATAGGCGATTTACTCGAAAACGACACGCTTAGAGAAAGTATGGGAAAAGCAGGTAGAAAGCACGTTCAACAAACCCTGGACTGGCCAGTGCTGAGTGAAAAGATAGCGACAGAGTTCAATAAATTGTGAAAAATCCGGCGGATAACGTCATGTTATGAACAATGCATCCAGCAAACTTATTAATAGTGCATCTCTGTTAATAGCCGGTAAATTCTTTCAACGCTCTGTTGGTTTAATCAGCATTGTGATTTTAGCGCGCGTGCTCACACCACAAGATTTCGCTATCGCCGCAATCATATCTATGGTGATTTACTTCTTTGATGTCCTCTCTGACTTAGGCAATGAACAGTATATTATTCAGAAAAAAGAGGTATCTGATGGGGATTTAGACGCAGCCTGGACCATCAATATACTGATAAAAGGTTGCCTTACGCTCCTCCTCGTTCTATGCATACCATTCATCAATAGTTTCTACTCTGAAATGCAACTCACTGGCGCACTTTTGGCTGCGACGTGCGTTTTGCCGATACGCGCGTTGCGCAACTCTGGAATACTACTTTTTCAACGTGAATTAGCGTACAAGCAATTATTCATCTTAACGATATTTCAGCGTCTCGGTTCATTTTTTGCTGTGATGCTAATGATTTGGATTTATCCCAGTTTTTGGGCGCTCATCATTGGAGATATTACATCCGCGTTAATTTTCACTTTCGGCTCTTACGTTGTGCATACTTTTCGGCCTTCTTTTTCACTGAAAAATATAAAGCAGCAATGGTTATTTTCAAGATGGCTACTGGCCAAAAATATCATTGGATATACCCGCTCTCAAATTGATACATTTATTGTATCGAGTCTTTTTAACGCTCGTGATCTTGGCAGATATTATCTTTCTCGTGATATTGTAATGTTACCAAGCCAAAACTTTCTGACCCCTGCAATTCAACCTTTACTTGCGACCTTCAGTGCCAAGCACCACAGTGGAAAAACCTTAAACGGGCAGATAGAATTGTCACTCATGGCCACAACCGTGCTCACTTTACCCATCGTTTTTTATATTTGGCATTTCCCTGCTCCACTTATCGATACAGTTTTAGGCGAACAATGGAGCGATAGCTACTTATTGCTTAGCCGCTTATCTCTATTAGTGCTTTATATCCCCTTCATTGTATTGTTCGAACAAATCATGATTGCAAAAGGGTGGATATCCAAATTACTAATGTTTGACATCGCTAGCCTACTGTTAATATTTTTTGGCTTATTTACTCTCGGCGATACAGATTTACCCGAATTTGCAAAACTTAGAGGGCTATTAGGTATAGGTGCAACTTCTGTGTTGATTTTATTCATACGATTACAGATTAACTTCTCCCTGTTTGCTTGGGGAATATGGTGTTTAATATGCGCATCCGTGGCGCTTTTAAGCATTTTAGGGGCGCAGTACGTCAGTCGCACCATCGACTCATCAGGCCTTGCCATGCTTCTTTTATCTGGGGGAGTTTTTACGCTGTCATATATATCCGTCATGACATTAATTATGCAAATTTTGGCGCCATGGAGCGAAAGATGTCTCTTTTTCAAACGTTTAATGGGCAAATATATCGCTCAAATAAGAGAAAAATTAGGATGAAAGCGTCATCCGAATTACTATTCATGCCTAAGCTGTGTTTAGTGTCGAAACTGCTAGTAAGGATGCAAGAGTGCATTTGTTAGGTGCAATTGAATTATGACCAACATAAAAATAAAAAAAACGCGACGTATTGCCAATTTAATAAGCAATATATTTGTTTTCGTTGGGTCCCTAGACGCTCATAGAGCCCATATAAGGCAATTAACGGACACCCTAGATTACCCCGCTAGAATGAGGCAGTTTTTACACTACGCGGCGGCGCAAGAAGACACTCCTAACGATGAGCCCGTATTTATATTCTCAGCGGGTTGGCGCTCCGGCTCGACGTTGTTGCAAAGGCTGCTGTCATCATCTCATGATCTATTTTTATGGGGAGAGCCTCACGATAAATGTAATATTATACAGTCTTTAGCCTCTACGATTAGGCCCTTCACCCTCAACTGGCCACCAAGACACTATATAAATGACAATGTTCCGAAAGAGCAAAATGCCGATAAATGGATAGCAAATCTCTACCCAAATGAAGCACGACTATTAGCCGCCCATAGGCAGTTTTTAACAACACTATTTACTCCTGATGAGAGTGAAAAGAGATGGGGGATTAAAGAAGTCCGCTTCGGCCTTGAAGAAGCCATATTTTTAAAAGCACTTTTTCCAAGGGCGAAATTCCTTTATTTGCAAAGGGATTTGAACGACGCGTACTTGTCTTACAAAAACTTTAGCCAACATATGAACTGGTATGCAAAATGGCCTACAAATCCCGTTTTCACTCCCTTCTCCTTCGCCAAACATCGAGCTAGACTAATTCGAGAGTTGTCATATGCACAGAAATTAACCGGTGGTTTGATCATTGACTATAAAGACCTTGTATCAGAGCCTGAAGTGCTCCGTAATCTTGAGGAGTATTGCAAGGTCAAAATCGATCAAAGTATTATTGAAAAAAAGGTCGGTAGCGGTTTAAGTTATGTGAACAATGTCACACCATCTCAAACCATCAGCTCAATTGAGTCATTGCTACTTAAGCTAGGCAATATCAAAGGTAGCAAGCAAACTTTGAAGGTAAGCTTTTTATGCAAAATGATGAATTGGCTTGATACTCGTGCATTATTGCCTTCTTCGGCACAAAAACTGACAGAGAGTCACTTAAAAAATGGGATAAAACCGCCTGACATTCACTCTTCGGATTTATCTTCTCTCTATCATTCTCTTCCCCAGACAGATGACCGCCCTGATTTTAGTAACATGCCTTTAGTGTTAAAAGAGTGCATCGAACAAACCACACTGATTGAAGAAGCAAATATAGGCGTTATTGTTGAAACAAGAGAGCACCCACTATTAGAAAAAGTGGTCTCTGATTTTATTGAAACAACGGATTGTCGCGTTCAACTATTTCATAGTCAGCAAAATCTCGCTTTTATCCAATCAACCAAAATAGCTGATCTGGTTGCAAACGGTAGAGTTTTATTAACCAAACTATATATTCACGACTTAAACGCGAAAAGTTACAATGCAATTTTCTTATCTCCTACATTTTGGAATTGCATTGCATCACGTAATAAAATTGTCGTATTTCAAACGGACTCTTTACTCTGTCCTAAATCTAAATTTGTGTTGAGAGATTTTCTCCACTTTGACTACATAGGCTCATGGTGGGAGCGCAAGAGACCTATCGGTTTAACAATAGATGGAGGAAATGGCGGTCTTAGCATACGAGATTGGCAATTAAGCTCTGAATGCTTAACAAGATTTTCGCCACAAGATTGGCCTGGTGGAGAGGATGGCTTTTTTGCTTTTCATATGGATTTGTTGGGCGGGCGCGTCGCAAGAGGCACGGAATGCGCAAAATTTAGTACCCAGTATAAATACCTAGCAGACAGCTTCGGCTGCCATAAAGTATCTTGCTTAAATAAAAAGAGTACGAAGCAATTTTTGAAATACTTCCCAGATGCAAAATTATTATTAAAACAAAAACGCTAGTAGCTCCAAATGATGTGTATTGAAATATGAAGAAAATGGCAAAATGAAAAACAATAAAACTTATTCTGTCCATTTACCGGACTACCGTAACGCGAATCCTTATCAGTCCCTTTTGGCTAGCGCTCTAAGTAAGGAGCACGTAGAAACGACATTCATCCCTTTTTCGCATTCACTTTTGCCTTTAAACAAAAGCATCAAAGGAACGAAACATATAGATGTAGTTCACGTACACTGGATTATAGATATACTGCAGCCATTGATGTGGACCAAGTCAAACTTAGTTTTTTATGTCAAATTTTCACTCTTGATAATCGATGTTTTTTTGGTCAGATTAAGAGGCAAGAAAGTCGTCTGGACCGTGCATAACAAATTGGCACATCAACAGTTAAATACCAAACGAGAGTTACTTGTAAGAAAATGGCTCGCTAAATCAGTAAATACCGTTATTTTTCACAGCAGAGAAGCACAAGAATTAGTATCAAATATGCTTAATATTGATATCCGCTCGAAGTCAAAAATTATATTTCATGGCAACTACATAGGCAGTTACCCAGAGCCAAGCAATAACAAAGTAAACTTGCGAGAGCGCTATGGTCTGCCCAATTCAGGAAAATTAATCAGTTATGTTGGCGTGCTAAGACCATACAAGGGTATTGAAACCTTAATAGAGGCTTTCAATAAGGTACAGAGCAAGAGTATGCGTTTGCTTATCTCTGGCAACCCGAATTCGACACAATACAAAGCGCAATTAGCACAACTAGCACTAGGCAATAACAGGATAAACACTGACTTTCAGTTTCTCCCAGATCAGAAAATGATCGATTATTTAGCAACGTCAGACATCATCTGCTTACCCTTCAGCGATACCCTTACTTCAGGCTCTACAATTTTAGCTATGTCTTACGCTAAACCCCTAATTTTGCCAGAATCGGCCAAGGTATTTGGCTGTGTACCAACAAATGGAGCATTTTATTTTGGTGAAAAAGAAAGCCTTGTTAATGTCTTGAATAAGGTGTCTAACCTCACCGATTTAAAGCTACAAGAAATGGGAGAGGCTAATTTGTTACAGGCTAAGAAGATGTCTTGGGAAGCAGTAGGCAAACTGACCGCGGTGACTTATCAGTGAGTAAATCAAAACATGAGGGCTCTTTTAGATCAGCTCTGGCTTATTCGTTTATAACGAAGTATCTGAACATCGCTCTGCAACTTATCAGCACTATTGTGTTAGTAAGGTTGATCACCCCTGAGGAGTATGGGCTTTATACGATAGCCTTTATATTCATGGTTACGGCTTCGATCATAAAAGAGTTCGGTGTCAATAACTATCTGATTAAAAAGGAAAAGTTGACCCAAGAAATAATTCAAAGTGCCTACGGCACTCTGCTCATAATCTCATTTATTTCAGGAGCCGCGCTATTTTTTAGCGCCTCTCCGATAGCAGATTTTTATCAACAGCCTGAGCTAATTAATATACTGCAATTACTTTCATTGAATATATTCCTTGCTCCCTTTGGTTCCATTATTGATTGCCTATTAAAACGCGAGTTGAACTTTAAGCCCGCGCTAATCACAGGTACTTCGAGTCAATTTATCAGTGTGTTGGCTATGATATTTATGGCTTACAGTGACTTCGGTGTGTATACATTAGTATACGGTTCATTAATTCAAACCGTGGTTCAAGCTTTGTTACTGCAGTTTTACCGCCCCGCAAATATGCCTTTAATGCCCAAGTTGAGTCAAAGTCGTAAGATACTTAGCTATTCAAAATTTGTCGGTGTTTACGGGATCGTTGGCCATTTCGGTACCTATATAGTAGAACTCCTCTCTGGTAAGTTTTTCACCCTAGAGCTTACGGGGCAATTTAATCGAGCTTCATCAACAGCTTCACTCTTTAATAAGCTTTTTACAGAGGCCTTGAATCCAGTTATTTCTCCCTATGCTTCAAAATTAAAGCGAAACGGAGAAGGGCTTATGCAACGCATGAGAGTCATCATCGTTTTGACGTTAAGCTGTGCGTGGCCTTTTTATGCTGTACTAGGGTTATGCGCGGAGCCAGTGGTATTGATTTTGTTTGGCGAAAAGTGGATGACCTCTAGTTACTTTTTGCAAATATTTTGCACAGCACGTATTTTATCCTCCAGCGTGCAGACTCTAGAACCCATCCTGATGGGGCTTGGGATGGCAAAAGCGCTAATGAAAATAGTATTGATTCTCAACGTTTTGCGAATATTTATCAGTATATTACTCCTGCAATACGGGCTGATGGTAATGATTATATGCACTTCACTCACCTTGCCTTTGTTAAGAATGTCGCTGTTTATCTTTGTATTACACCGTAAGAATCTGGTTGACTGGCATACCTACCTATCTTGGTTAAAGCCACCAGCCGTGCTACTCATAGCGAGCGCTGCTCCATTATGTTTAACAAAACTATATTTAGGCCAAAACTGGTGGCAAAGTTATATTTATTTAATTCCGGCAATCATTTTTTCCGCAATATTGTGGTTCATGTTATTGTCGAAACAAGAAGACTCTGCGATCGTGATCAAGGAAGTCAAAAGCAAATTATTTAATAAAGCTAAAAAATAAAAAATGAACCCAAAGTGTATTGACCAAGAAAAGTTCGATGTATCTATCGTGGTACCCGTTTTCAATCGTTACGAACGCTTGCAGATCGTTGTTGATTCTTTAATGTCGCAAGATTTCACTGGCAGCTACGAAATAGTTATTGTAGATGACGGCTCAACGGATGGGACGGGCAATAACTTACAAAACATTGATGGAAAAATTCGTGTCATTAGACAAGAAAATCAAGGCGCAGCTGCTGCGAGACATACAGGTGTCGCTCATGCCAAGGGAGATACTGTTGTTTTTAACGATTCAGACGATATTGCCTATCCCAACAAACTTCAGATACTCGTTGATGCCCTACAAGCGAATCCCCATTGTGTTGCGGCTATCGCGGTTGTCAAAAACCCTTCGAAAGTTGATTGGTCTCCACCTTTGTGGGTTAAAGAAATGGATGGAAGTTACATAGTAAATAATGATCCATTAGATCACTTTTTCAATAATTATTACCCCATCGCAGCTGCAATGAACATCGCTGTAAAAAGAGACATAGCTTATTTTGCATCGAAAGAGTCTGAATATTACCGCGCAGCTAATGATTTCCATTTTCAATTTAAGGTCGCGACCAAGGGACCAATCGTCTGTGTATCAAAGATAACCAACGAATATTTCGTAGGGCAAGGTATAACGAAAGTTCAAGGGATTCATACGCAAGCTGCATATGCATTAATATCGTTGGCTGATAATTATCGTGCGTTAGGTAAGCCCCCTAAATTTGCCCTATCGGTGCAAAAGCGTATTGAGAATGGGTCTTCACATGTTTTAAAGCCGTTGCTGAAGAGCCATAAATTTGGGCTCTTATTCGTGGTATGCAAAAACATGCTGAGATACTCTCGTTTAAAGCAAATCCCCAGAACAGTTTGGTGGGCAATATCCTCATAATCGCAATCGCAATCGCAATCGCAAAACTATTTTTGTAGAGAAACAATAATGCGGAATTTGTACTATTCCTATCTTAATTCAACTGTATACTCGATATTTAAGGACGCTATTAATGCTCCTTGATTGAGTAATATAAAAGCTATAAGGAATTGTTGATGTTTGGGGCATATAGGACAGTATTAGCATTGATGGTCGTTTTTTATCATATTGGTGGCATTCCTCATATTGGCTCCTACGCTGTATTCGGGTTTTACGCACTTAGCGGTTACTTGATGACATTTGTGATTCAGA
Organism: Paraglaciecola sp. QJM3NY_14; assembly: GCF_056173245.1. Classification (NCBI taxonomy): domain Bacteria; kingdom Pseudomonadati; phylum Pseudomonadota; class Gammaproteobacteria; order Alteromonadales; family Alteromonadaceae; genus Paraglaciecola; species Paraglaciecola sp. QJM3NY_14. Next base: position 1,339,764 of record NZ_CM149664.1, on the reverse strand, counting down.
AGACCTACGGTTACACGGCAATTGGGTTAAAGAAATATACATTCAATCGGTTTTTACGCATCTACCCTATGTATTGGGCTTCCATTATATTCTCCATAATCTTGATCATGTCAGTTGGCGAACAAAATTCATTCGAATACCATAAGGCACTATTTCTACCAGATAATCTGATCGACTCCCTAAAAAACTTATTCTTATTTTTTCCATTGAGGGAGACACCTAGGTTAACTCCTCCAGCTTGGGCTCTTACAGTAGAGATTTTTTATTATATTTTAATAGGTATCGGACTTTCGAAACATAAAAAAGTGGTGATTTACTGGTTCGTATTAAGTGTAATTTATCATGTTGCCGTAGGAGTTTTTCAATTTGGCTTTGAGCATCGCTACTTTACCATACCGGCCGCGTCGCTTCCTTTTTCAGTGGGGGCACTCATATTTCATTACCGAGAGTCCCTGCAAGCGATCATGAATAACAACCGGCTGACCAAGCATTCCTTTTTTCCATATTTATTAGGGATTGTCATTTTGCTCAATTGGTATTTAGGCAGGCAAGTGAAACAACAATTTTTTAACTTAGACAACTTGTTTTTTTATTCCAATTTCGGACTTTGTGCCTTAATGATCATCATCCTAAAAGAAAAAAAATCACTGCCATTTATAAGTAAAAAACTAGATAACCAGTTGGGCAATTTTAGCTATCCAATTTATCTTATTCATTATCAAGTTGCGTTTGTGGTTCTGATTGGATTGGATTTTTTAGGTAAACAGTATACTCGCCCAGACATTACCTTAATGTTACTAAGCCTTCCGTTTTTATTTTTGTTTTCTTGGCTGTTAATATCTCAGCTTGAGGGGCCTATTGAGATGCGAAGAAAAGCCATTAAAGTACGAAAAACTGGTCTTTACAAATAGCTTTTGGATGTATACTACATGAGTGATTCCCTAAATTGTAAGTGCATGGAATCCTTGAGTCATTATCAAAGGTAATATTGTGAGCAGCCATTATAATAATTAAAAGGCGGGCTGTATAATTGATACTTACGCTTAACATCTTATTAATCGAAATTGAGCTGATACACCCTCATTAGAGGTGCAGGTTCATACTTGCTCTGACTCCGGTCTTCATTGCCATAGAGTACGAAAAGTCTATTTGTCGACTCTTGAAAGTCAGCTGCGATGATTTGTGAACGCACATGCTTTTGATCGAAGATGCCATATTGATACGGTTGTATATCGTAGGAATTTGATACTCCAGACTTAACCTTTAAAAAATCGTTCACGTTGAACAACCAAAAATAGTTATAAATATCTGAAGCGACCAGCGCGCAGGGGCCTGCACAGACCTTACCGGTGTCTTGAGTCGCTTTGTAGCCAATGCCTCCTTTGTGCCCCCCTGAGTTACCAATTACAAAATAAGTAGATGTTTTAGGAATAATAAAGCCGTATAAGGCAGATGAAATTTCTGTCCAGAGATTATTTTCTCCTTTTTTATTATACTGATCATCTACAATCGGATTTGAAACACTGAAGTCCATAAATTTATCTGTCGAAATTATACCAGAGCTCACTTTACTATCTAAGAGTCCCCACAGGTAAACTCCGAAAGCACTAGGACCAATGCTCAAGCGGGAGTTTATAGCATATGTGCTCGCATTCCCGAAAATGAAATCTGAGTTTAATGCATTTCTCCATTCTCTAGGGACTTTGCTAATCCATCCTGCCGCATGAGCCGCCCCTTTTAGATTAAAAAAACCATCTACAATACTAGCCTTTATATTATCCGAATCTCGTAAAATTAGTGTTGTATTATTTACGTTTGTATCTCCATCATAATATTCCATACCGTTAATCACCAACTGATGGTTAACCACCACCATTCCTGTAATTCTGTTAATTTTTTGAGGGTTACCGTGCTTGGCTCTTGATAATACTCCACTAAATGGTTGTTTGAATTTTGCAATAGGCCAATCATTCTCTTTACCCGCTAACCCTATGCTAGGTATAATAAGTTCGGCGACTGCTTGTTTATGTGTATGTCCCACTATAAATAAGGTGTTGTCATGTGGACTAAGCGCGAATATTCCCTGTGCATAAGCTAATCTTGAGCTTCCTTTTTTTCCTACAGGTAATCTAAAGCCTCCAATATATTCTAGTGATTTACTTTCTAAATTTGAAAAGAGTAGTAGCTCTGTAGCTTTTTCTTGCGATTGAGTAGAAAAAGTGAAAAATAAGGTAAAAATTAAGATAATATGTTTGTATATTATCTTAGCTCTTCTTTCAGTAGAGTTTGGGTTAGGTTTAACTTTACTTGATGTAAAAATCATCTAATCATTCCAGTGTGAATTTTAAGCTTTTATGGGTGGGCTATGTTTCAATAGCTTTTACTTGAATAAAATAATTATGAGTGAAAAATGATCAGTGTTCTTCTTTTTTACAGTAGTTTTTTTTGTACCTTTATACTGACTTTTAGACACTCTGCAATATTTGCGTTTGTACTCTATCAATTAATATATTTTTTTCATCCCGAAAATAGGTGGTGGGGATCACTTATCCCTAGTTTCGGATACTCGTTTTTTTCTGTTGTATTTATGCTGTTAATTTTAGTACTTAGATGGCAAGATACGAAAAAGAATAAATTACTCGCTGTCCCATCAATACGTTGGTTCTATTTTTCAGTTGCCATATACTCAATTGTTTACACGTGGGCAGCTATACCTAGCTACCATTTAGAAGCAATTGTACCATTAATAAAAGCCGCAATTATATTAAGTATCGCATTTAAGCTCTGTCATTCTACAATAGCCTTGGATTATATGCTTTACGGTTACACTGCAGGTGCCGCCTATATCGGTTACTACATATTTCAAGTAGGAAGGAATGCAGGGGATCGAGTTGAAGGCATTGGAATGGTGGACTCCCCAGAAGCTAACGGCGTTGCAGCTGCGATTGCTCCTGCTTCAATAATTTGTTTGTTCTACTTTTGGCGTCATGTTGGACTAAAGCAAAAAACTCCATTCGTTATTGCAGGGGCTATAATTGTTAATGGACTCGTTCTAGTAAATAGCCGAGGGGCAATGCTCGGCGTAGCGGCCGGTGCTGCATATTTATTATGGAGATTATTCTTTTCCAGAGTCCAGCGAAAGTACCAAAAAACAACGGTATTAAGTATAGCTTTTGCTGGTTTAGTTAGTCTTCTCTATATTACTGATTCCAGTACGATTAATCGGATTTATTCAATATCGGAGCAAACAACTGTAAATGAAAATAAAGAGACAGGCGCAACAAGAATAGTCTTTTGGAAAGCTGCTTGGACTATGGCTAAAGACCATCCATTTGGGCTAGGCAGGGGCGGTTTCGAAATTAACGCACCTTTGTATATTGCTCATAATATTGACACAGGCAGAAGTCGGAACAGAGCTGTCCATTCATCGTGGTTTGAAGCACTATCGGAATCAGGATATTTAGGATTAGGGTCCTTAATAATGATTATTTTTTCTAGCTTTTATATGACAAAAAAATGCAAAAAAATTCTAAACTCGCCCGAATTTATAAATGACTACTTTAAAATAGTGTGTTTGGAATCTATGTTGATATCTTATATGGTTTCCATGACATTCATCAATCGAATGCGCGCTGAGGTTTTCCTATGGTGCATATTTTTTATAGCATGCGCTTTCAATATTTATTATTTACGTAAAATGCAACTCCCGACCGATAAGAACATATAGGACTAAAAGCAATATATTCAGAGAATATTTTAGAATGGTGTAAGGAGCTACTGTTACCGCCAATGACTTAGATCAACGCCTAACTGTTGTTCGATAAGGGTAATATCGTCATCGAATCGACCTTTCAGAGCGTCAGGAAAAGCAGGTTTTCCTAGCGTGTCTGATTTTTTGTGCGCAACCTCTTTCACCCACTCGGCTATTGGCGATGCTTTAACTAATTCGATCATCCATGTCAGCTTCCATTTGGCTAATTGCGCTTGCAAATCAGGCAACACCACGCGATTGATCCGTTTATTCAAAGTACTTGGCATAAAATCCGAATCTACTTGTAAGAATGTAAGAACTCTTTTTAGGAAAGTCTCTGGTGACTGAGATAACTCATCATAGAATAAAACTAGCACCTGGGACCTATCGAACAATGAATATAGCCGTTGTAAATGTTTGCCCTGCATACTCAAATCCGTAACAAATTCTTTATTTGCTATCACTTCTTCGAAGCTCATCCCAGAAAACTGACCTTGCGAATAAAGTTGGTACTGAGAAAATGCCCGTTCGGCCGGCTGCCGCAGAATATAGATAATTTTCACATCAGGAATGTCTCTATTTATACGCTCAAGAGCTTGAGGTTCTTGATAATAATTGGGGGTTAGTTCTCCCCAAGTTTTGGCAGGTCCCCGCTGCGACGGCGTAAAGCGACTTTGATAACTCATTAACCCTGTATCGTAGAAGCGATCAAAGAAGTGCAGCTCTTTCTCTGCAGGTACAAATACCTCAGGATGCTCATCCAAACAGTTGTGTAACCACGTTGTGCCTGCACGCTGTGAGCCTATACAGATAAAATTTGGTAAGTCTTGAGCCTTGGAATTCATTAATTCTTCTCTTTGGTCTGTGAACCACTTCATATAAACCTGAAGCGAAATATTAAACTAATTTTGCGCGGACTCCTAAATGCGCCGGTTTGTATTTTAAACAACGTTTCAGTATGTTAATTCCCTCCAATCTAAGACTTCTTAAATCGCGCATTCATCAGTCTCAGTCGATCTTTGATCGAAAATTTGATATTGCTCTCCTTGGCATAGCTAACAGACTCACGATGCTCTCCTTGCCAATAGAGGTGTCTGAAGGCTTGGACCTTAGATTGGTTAATGGTTGCAACTGTCCGAGATATATACCTATCAGGTACAATACCTTTTGCCACGATATCTTCAAGAATCAGTGCTTTGCCTTTCAAATTAGCAACGAAATTATCAGACATATTTTTTCCGTGACGACGTAATTTAACCGTTTTTTGATTTGTGCATGCACCTTGCGCTGCTAGTAATATGCGCCTTGTAAAGTCAGAATCCTCTGAATTCATTCGACTGTATTTATCATCTATGCCTCCAGCCTTGACATAGGCCTGTTTAGTAAACGCCCAAGCAGATGGGAAAGAGGGATTAAATGTTAGAAAGTCCAAAAATGCATCTTCCGTTAGCAATATCTTATCCATATCAACACACTGGGAAGCACTTTCCCACCAACCAGATGGCGCTGTAGCAAAATGATCGTAATTTGGTATTGCTCGGTCTCCAAATTGCGTGTGATTGGAAAAAACATATTCTGCTTTTGGAAATGACTTAATCGTATTAGATAACGATTCTAAATGTGTTGATAACCAAATATCATCGTCGTCATTACATGCGATCCATTTATTTTGACAGTACTCAACCGCTACTTTACGCGATGTTCCGCAGCCAACATTCGCTATTTTTTTGTACACAATCCGATCTAAATACGGTTCTAGGACAGCCTCTGTATTGTCAGATGAACCATCGTCTATCACAATGACTTCTTTCGGTGCTAATGTTTGATTTAAAACGCTTTCAACTGTTTCAACAATATATTCTTCTCTATTGTATGAGTGTATTGCGACAGAAAAATCGATCATTTTTCCTTTAATCCTTATCAGAGTAGTTTATCTACTTGGAATCCTTTGAAAGCACTAAGTTCTACTTTCTACTGGTTTATAAAATTTTGCTTAAACGGCGATTATCTTCAGAGGCTCATAAAATTGACCTCAGTACAAAATCTAATAACTTGTGCCCTTCACACCGCCATCTTAAGTGGTTCGATAAGCTAATACCAGAAACAGTTGTTACTCTAAAAACGATCTTGTTCTCTACTTAGTCAATAGATTAAATTTTTTGTCTCAATTATTAAAAAAAAGCCAAACTTAAGCGAGTTTTGCAAACTTTAATTGTACTTTGATATGCTCAACACTCCGGTTAAGATACGTCTAATTTACTGTTTTTCCGCCATTTTACTAATCGGAACTCTATTTTGAAAATACTATATTTATCCCATCGTGTACCTTTTCCACCGAATAAAGGCGAGAAAATTAGGACCTTTCATCAAATTGAGTATTTGCTCCAAAAGGGTCATGACGTAACCGTGATTTCCCCCTACGAAGAAAGCGCCGAGTTGCCCTACTTCAACGAGTTAAAGTCTCAATACGGCGTTAACGTTCACAGCTTCAGGCTCCCACCAAAGCTTTTCCGCCTCATGTCGGGTTTTGTGCAAGGAAAGGCGTTAAGCGTCGCTAATTTTTCCAGTGCAGATCTACAAAAAGGCTTAGATCAACTGCTTGACGAACACGAATTTAGTGCATTAGTGTGCACAGCATCGAGCATGGCTGAGTATGTTTTCAATAGCGAAGCTAAAGCGATTAAAAATAGAAAATTGAGTCTTTTTATGGATTTTATGGATTTAGATTCTGATAAATGGCGCCAATATGCCCAGCGCTCATCTCTGCCTATGAAACTGTTGTACACCCGCGAAAGAAATCTCATTTCAACATTGGAGGTAAAAGTTGCAGCTATCTTCAATGTTTGCTTTTTCATAACAGAGACTGAAGTCGCATTATTTAAGCAGGGAGCACCAGACGTGGGAGATATTTGCGCAATTGAAAATGGCATTGATACAGTTGGGTTTTCCCCCCCTGAAGTTCCTCGTCTTCGTGAAAGCCCGATATTATTGTTCACTGGTGTAATGAATTATTCTCCTAACGTAGATGCTGTCCTTTGGTTCGTGAAAAATGTTTGGAAAGATATTGTGCAAAAATGGCCCACTGCGGAGTTTATCGTTGCCGGTATGGACCCAACCGAAAAAATAATAGCATTGGGCAATATGAGAGGGATAACCGTAACAGGATTCGTGGACGATATTAAACCGTATTTTAACAGAGCAAATGTGTTCGTCGCGCCTTTTAGAATAGCACGGGGAGTGCAAAATAAGGTATTACAAGCCTTCGCCTGTGGTCTACCTGTTATATCTACTCCTATGGGGGCTGAGGGTATACGTTGCACTGAGAACAAAGATATTCTACTGGCGGAAACAAGTAGTGATTTTATTCTACAGCTCGAAAAATTATTTCAATCTCCTGAACATTACGCGCGCATTGCCGAAAATGCGCTGCAGTTAATTCAACAACACTATACTTGGGAAAGTATATTAGCCCCATTTGAAAATAAACTTTTAATAAATCAGACTGAGCTCATTTCGACGAGTCAAACTAATAAATGAAAATATTCTTGAAATGGGTAGCCGGTATAGTTTGCAAACTTCTAGTTACCCCTATATATCTATGCTATCGATTGACTTGCACTATCATGAATAATGACCGTGTGTTTTCAAGTTACTCGCACTTTTTTAGTCTTTTACCCGGTTTCTTTGGCAACCAAATACGACTCGCCTTTTATAAATTATCCCTCGAAAATTGCGGTCATGATGTCGTATTTTCGTTTTCTGCATTATTTTCACAATCAAACATCGAGATAGGCTCTGGTGTTTATATTGGACCACAGTCTAATATCGGAACCTGCAAAATCGGAGTGGATACCTTGATAGGCAGTGCTGTGCACGTATTAAGCGGTAAAGGCCAGCATAACTTTGACGACCTATCACGTCCCATAAAAACTCAAGGAGGCGCCTTTACCAAGATTTCTATTGGAGAGGATTGTTGGATTGGAAATGGTGCGCTAGTTATGGCAAACGTGGGTAACAAGGCCATCGTCGCAGCAGGCTCAGTGGTAATAGAAGATGTGCCTGATTTTGCTATTGTTGCTGGAAATCCTGCGAAAGTAATTAAGTTGCGTAATTAACGCACAGTACATGTAAAGATTTATTACCATGACATCAATAACTCGCTTCTGTACCGGAGAATTTACGTTGAATAAGATCAGACATCGTTTTTGCTTATTTTTGCTTATGTTAAGTATTTCAACCGTTACATTCAGCCAGAACAGCCATGTGGAAGCCGGGTTATCTGTCATCGAAGTATCGGATATTTCCTCTTTGTACAACGCGTTGAAACGGGCTAATAAGAATGGAAAAACCAAAATATTACTCGCCCCAGGCACTTATCAGCTGAACAAACCGCTACTTATATCAGCCGCACACATCAGTTTAATAGGCGATCAATTGAACCCTGCGGATACTCGAATAATAGGCCTAGGTATGCGTAGACGAGGTCAAGTAGAGAATATCATTACGGTTCACGCAAAATATTTTACACTCGACGGTATCACCTTAGCTGAGGCCGGCAATCATCTTATCCAAATTTCTGGAGAACGCGATGCTGACTTCCCCACCCTCAAAAATTGCATTCTACAAGACAGTTATCAACAATTAATCAAGGTTTCATCTGGGGGAAAATCAAAAAATAGCAGCGATTACGGTGTGGTCGAAAATTGTGAATTTGCCTACACAAAAGGGATCGGGCCAAACTATTACATAGGTGGGATCGATGCTCATGGTTCGCGCGGCTGGATGGTCGCGCACAATCGCTTTAAAGATATTGCCAGCCCAGATAAACGGGTCGCAGAGTTTGCTGTCCATTTTTGGAATGGAGCAAGCAATAATACAGTACAAAACAATACAATTATTAATTGCGACCGTGGGATCGGCTTCGGCCTCAAGGGTAAACCAGCGTCCGGCGGTGCCATTATTGAAAACCTAATTATTCACTATGATGACAAGGATCCCAACGCTGATGTGGGAATTTCACTAGAGCAATCACCAGATACTCAGATTTTAGATAATAGAATATACCTCGGTCATAACTACCCCAACGCGATAGAATATCGCTTTACTGATACACAAAATATTGTGATAGCAGACAATATTACCAACAAACCTGTGCGCAAGCGCAATGGGGCACAAGGGATGCTGATAAACAACACAAGGGTCAAAAATTTAAAAGAAATGCTTAGCAAAGAAGAACGCACTCAGTTCGAAGCTTTATTTTGGCCCGAAAATCAGTAACGCGAAATAAAGCAAGTACAAAATTGATGCTTTCATTAACAATATTAAACAGGATAAAGACGAAGAAATCGGTTCAAAGCATAGCGCTTAAAACCATCTAATGAATAACCGTAGGACTCATTCATTATCATGGTCATCAAGAAGCCGCTGAGTACAAAGAAACTATACACCGCGTATGGACCAATAGAAGCGACGCCTAGCACGTGATATATCACCACATTTACCGCTAATATAAACCGATACACCCCGAACATAGTTTTCCCTTTGTTATCTACTGTTGCTCAATTGGAATCGAAATACCGATCACATCGTATTGTTTCATTTCATACTGCTTAAAAAACGCGGTCGTTCTATCGACTTTTTTATCTTTAGAAACAATAGGGACATACCAGTCAAACCCTCGCAATGCTTCGGCTTGGCGAAACAGTTTTTCTGGTGTAATGTTCGTTTTAACCAGCACATCAGGGTGAATTTCAAGCAACAAAATGACTGAATCTACGTGGGTTAATAACTGAGCTGCACCGGCAAGTACTTGTGGTTCTTGCCCTTCAACATCAATTTTAACGACCACACGCGAACATAATTTCACCTGAGGGTTCAATCTATACCAACTATCTAAACTGACAACATCGACAGCTCCCGAATCAGCTCTGATTATCTGGCCTTCATGGTCGTTAGCACGGCTCATATCAGCTTCAAGATCAGCCTTTCCATCAAAGTCAGACACAGCTGAATTTAGCGCCATTACATCGAGCGAAAATTGAGAAAAATTCTGCTCTAGTACAGTGAAAGAGTTTGGGTTTGGCTCAAATGCAATAATGTTACTTAAATTGGAACAGCGAGATGCAACTAAAGACGAGACTGTGCCGATATCTGCTCCTAAATCGAAAAGAGTAAAAGGCTTTTCTAAGTCACTGAGTAAATCGCAGAAGGGTATAAACTCTTCTAAATAGTAATTATTAGGTCCACCTTCCAACCAAAAACATAATTCGGTTAACGGGACAGAAAAGAAACGCTCTTTGACTTTATAACGGATCAGTTTGTGCGGAAAATGCGCACTCATCCATAGATAAAAGCGATGCTTTCCTCGCCATTCATGGGTCTGCGCCCAGACCAAGCAACGATTAACGAGAGGATTAAAGTGCCGCTCAGCGAAATTGAAAGATTGCATATTATTAGTCGTTACGGAAATATCTGATTGATAGCGTTAAACTTGCTGCTCATCATTCTACTGAACCATGCCTTATCAGTGTCTAACGTACTGTACTCAATTTCTGCTGAGACCATAACAAGACCACTTCCATAATGTTGCCCTAACATTATTTGATAAATTTCATATAACTTTGCATGATTTTTATTTGAAAATATCTCGCCATCAACGAAATACCAATACCCAAGCAAGCGAACACCCCGAGCATTAACTATTTGCTCAACGTTAATCTTGTCCTCTGGATTTATAATGACTGAATAAGCAGACTCTAATGTCCAAGAGTCTTCCAAATACATACGATTAGCAAAACTCACCAATTCTCCTCGTCCTTTAGGATACCAAACCGCATACATGTCAACCGCTTTGTTTTCGAACGCAAATCGGGAAGTATTTTTGTCATAAAAATCGACAAACTCAGGCGACCAGTTAGCAGTTACTTGTGCACTTGTAAAAGGCAATGCTTTGAGACGCTCAGGTGAGGTTCCTGCTACTAATTGGCTTTGGATAAGTTGGTACCAGAATAAGAAAAACAACATAGAAACCGATATTGTCACACTTGCCTTTATATAAACTTGATTAGAGGATACGAAAGGGATTGCAAGTGGTGTTTCTGGTTTTAGATCAGAAGACTTTTCTCTTATAAACTCGCCCAGCCCTATTAGGCATATGATTACTAAACTAAAAAACACCCATCCATAGATAAGGTGATCCGCACCGACAGCATGCTCCATGTTCGTTAGATGGCCAGTCAAAATGATGCCAAACACCCTTATAGCATTGGCTATAATAGGGAACAAAATGGATATACACACAAACGAAAATCTACGAACACGCGACTGCATATTCATATAGGCATACAACGAACCAATCACGACCGATGCGATGAAAAAGCTAATACCTGAACATGCTTCTGCCACAAGAAACCGGCCCTCAGGGATCTCTATGTATAAGCCACTGCGATAGATTGGTACATTGACCCACTGTAACATCATGACAGATAAGTCTGCGGTAACAGCTTGCAGCGTAGGAATTAACTCCTCGCCTACCGGAATACAGAAAACGATAAAGAATAAAGGAAATAAGATTTTTTTAGCTTGCTCATTTCCTAATAGAAACCAGATGCTAAAGGGTAAGAAGGTAAATGTAGCAATATGCATGAAAAGCTGAACACCACCTGAGAGCCCAACCCCATAAAGACCTAAGCTACCAAAGCATAAAATTAAAACCCAGTAATTTGGTCTAATGGCTGAAAGCGAGAGTTGCTCTTTTTTACAATAAATAAAATAAATGCTGGCAGGGATTACAAATAAACAGTGATTAAAAATATCGGAAATAATCCAAATATCAATTGCAGAAACAATCCCCTGCCAAAATGTAGCCACCCAAAACGCAACAACAACTAGCAGCGCAATAATCCCTATTACTGAATGACGTTCTTCAGGGGCGCGCATACTTCCATCATTCATTGAAAAGACTCCGTCCCATTCCTAGCTAGTGCTTTCAATATTATAAACACTCTTCATGGTGTCCCATGAAAAATCATTAAGTAATCGCTCCAGTTTTCCTTGAGTTTTATTCAAGTTCACATAGTGACGAAATCTTGATTTAAGGGGTGCATTTGTCATGCGAGGTTGGTCAGCGTCTATTTCCCAAGGATGAAAATAGAAAGAGTACGGCTGTTTCTCTTTTTTCAGATAGCCGGTAATCAAAGACTTAGTCAAGGTATATGGGTATAAACGGAAGTAACCGCCGCCACCTATGGGTGTTTGTCGACCCATCACTTTATGGGTAGGGATTGGAATTTCTATAATGCCTTCTTTGCGCGTATAGGCAAAGCGCGGCCAGTCTGGTGTACCGTACAAATCATGTTTCACAGGATAGGTGCTAGAACTATATTTAAAACCAAGTTCAGCTAACACCTCAAATGCCCACTCATTGTTGTAGCCTATGGAAAAGCTTGGGGCACGATAGCCAGTAAGAGCTTCCCCTAACAAATCTTCAAGATGCTCCTTCGACCGAGTTACATCAGCCGTAAACTGCTCTCGCGTTTGTTCTGTGGCGCGTCTATGCGCATACCCGTGGCTGGCGATTTCGTGCCCTTGGGCGTGAATTTCTTTTATTAATTCAGGATATCTCTCTGCAACCCAACCCAGCACAAAAAAAGTTGATTTAACATTATGCTTGGCAAACATCTCAAGCAGGGTGCGTGTATTTTTATCTACTCTGGGTTGATAATCTTTCCATTGGTCAGGCGTAATGACTGACTCAAACGCAGAAACATGGAAGAAGTCTTCCACATCGACTGTCATCGCATTTAAACCTGTGACAGGCATCCCTATCTCCCTTTACCAAAAAGCACGACTTCAACGGTCCGAATTAAAATAAGGATATCCAACATTAAGCTTTGATGTTTAACGTAATACAAATCAAATTTCAGCTTTTCCATGGAGTCTTCAACGCTTGCTCCATAAGGATAATTCAACTGCGCCCAACCCGCTAAGCCAGGTTTTACATTATGTCTTTGATTGTAATACGGGATTTCTCGGATAAGTTGCTCAACGAATTGCGGACGCTCTGGCCGAGGACCAATAAATGACATCTCACCTCTGAACACATTCAGTAACTGAGGTAACTCATCAATACGATATTTCCGAATAAATTGCCCCACTCTGGTTACTCGATCATCATTTGTAGTAGCCCACTTAGCGCCATCTTTTTCCGCGTCAGGGCGCATACTTCTAAACTTAATGATATTGAATAACTTGCCGTTTAACCCTACCCGCTCTTGCTTATAAAAAACTGATGCTTTAGCCCCACTATTATCCTCAAAATAAATAATCAGCGCAGTAAGCAACATAAATGGCCATGTAAACATCAGTACGACGAATGCCAACAAACTATTCATTCCGTAGTCTAAAGCATCTCTAAGGTAATTTTGAGAATTAAAACCGTTGGAATAGATAACCCAACTTGGGTACATCAAATTTACTACAATCTGCCCTGTTTCACGTTCCATAAAGTCAAGTAAATCAGTGACTTCAACTCCACGTAACCGGCAATCGAACAGGATCTCCACGGGTAATGTGCCACGCCTTTGGTCACACGCTATAACGACTTCATCGATATCATTATCAGCAATAAAATTGCGAAAATTTTCATCCACTTTGACGTGAACTAATTTCTCATTTTGAATCCCTTCTTCACGGTTATCACCAGGGATCGGGATAAAACCTAAAAGCTCAAAGCCAAAACGATCCACTTCACGACGCATGCGTTTCTCAATAATCGACGCTCGCTCACCGGCTCCAATAACCACTATTTTAGTTTGCCCTAAACCAAGTAGTCCCAGCCGATTAATGAAATAACGAAAAATCACTAAGGCCACGATACACAAGCCTGCAGCTATGGGTAGGAAGTACTGATGCAAATCGATATAGGCAAGAAACGTATTTCCCAAGATTTCCATGACGAAATACCCTAGGGCGACGCTGACGAATATGCGCCGGATAATGCCGCGGAATGTCTCTCTTAACTTTGATTCATACAACCCTACTGACAGTGCAGACACAATCACTAAAAACGTAAATAAGCCGATATAGAGCGTCACATCACCTATAGTAGGGACAGATGAACCGGTAATCTCACTGACAATACCTAAGGTCAAATATAAAATATACGCCACAACTGATGCTTCTAAAATCATCAGTATATTTGAGCGCCTAACTTCCTTTCGATTAACAAAACTCATTAATCATTTTCCTCTAATTGCAACAACTTCATCATTTACTGTTTCCCAAATATAAAATAGGTATTTGAGTTCGACTAACTTTTTATTATTGTTCATTATTTTATGTTTTGAAATAAGTCTAAATCTTGTTACATTGATGATCGATGAGTTCAACACACGGAGCTACAATTTACATGAAGACTAACAAAATAGCATTCTTCAATTTAGTATTTTTATTCATTTTAACCTTAGCAGGATGCTCAAGCAGTAATAGTAGCCTTCCTAATGCCTCAACCTATCCTTCATTGACTACTTCGGTAGGCAATTATCAGTATTTAATTGGCCCTGGCGATACTTTATCCATATTCGTTTGGCGAAACCCCGATATCTCTGGCAGCTTTATCGTTCGTCCAGACGGTAAAGTCACGACCTCTTTGGTAGAAGACATCGAGGTAACTGGTAAAACCCCATACGTACTTGCTCGAGAATTGGAAGAATCTCTAGGTAAATTTATTAACAGTCCTCGCGTGACAGTCAGTGTCACTCGTTTCGCTGGTCCTCTAAGTGAACAAGTTCGTGTCATTGGCGAAGCCGCAAACCCAAGCGCGATTAATTACACCCAGCAAATGACATTACTGGATTTAATGATTTCGGTCGGTGGCCTGACAGAATATGCTGCTGGTGATAACGCCAAGTTAATTCGTACGATAAACGGTAAGCAACAAACTTTTGGTATTAATATCGACTCATTGATACGAGACGGCGACATTGCACAGAATATTGATATATTACCCGGTGACATCATTATTATTCCTGAAGCTTGGTTCTAGGCAATATTTCGAAGGATACGGAAATTTAGATGCAAGATTTACAGAAAACGATTGAGCTTCTGCTTGATTATCTTAGAGGCGTTTGGGTAAAAAAGCGTTATGTCATGATTTGTTCGTGGCTCATTTGCCCTTTAGGGTTCGCTTATGTGGCCTCCATGCCTGACACCTATGAGTCGCAAGCTCGCGTTTACGTTGATACGCGATCCGTCTTACAACCTTTGTTGCGTGGCTTAGCTGTTCAAACGAATCCACAGCAAGAGATTTCTATGATGGTTAAAACACTGTTAAGTAGACCCAACCTAGAAATTATCGCTCGAGAATCTGATTTAGACATCACCGCGCTCACACCCGGTGATTATGAAAATGTTATTAGCGAACTAGATAGCAATTTGAAACTTAGGGCTGTGGGCCGAGATAACTTGTACACTATTTCATATAGTAATAGCGATCCGCAGATGTCTAAAACAGTCGTGCAAGAGACGCTAGACTTATTTGTGGAAGGTGCCCTCGGAAGCTCGAGAAAGGACTCAGATTCAGCAAGCAGATTCATTGAACAACAGATCTCTGAGTATGAGGCTAGACTGACCAATGCTGAACAACGCGTTGCAGATTTCAAACGTAAGTATGCTACCTTACTTCCCAATAAAGGTTCTTTTTATCAAAACTACACACAATTAAAAGAACAAAAAGAGCAAACTGAATTATCGATAAAAGAAACTGAACAGCAAATCAAAGCTTTAACTGGAGAGATAAATCAATCTAGTTCACGCATTGATGGTTTTGCTGTTAAACCCTCCGATTCTAATTCTTCTTTATCTACCCGTTTTGATGCCAGAATTCAAAATTTAGAAGAGCGTCTCGATGAATTAAAACTCAAGTATACTGAGCTCCACCCTGACGTGATTGAAGCCAATTCATTACTTGAGTCACTTCAAACATCTAGACAAGAGGAAATAGACGAGTACTTAGAATCAGCGAATGCAGGCGAGAACGGCGGTGGAAGTTTAAATGCATTATCCACTGAAATCCGGATTGAAATAAGCCGCTTACAAAGCAACATCGCTTCTTTGGAGGTGCGACGGGACGACTTTGAGCAAAAAATTGAATCTCTGCAACAAAAAATCGATTTGGTACCTCAGGTAGAGGCTGAATATACGGCATTGAATCGGGATTACGGTATTACGAAACGAAAGTACGAAGAGCTACTGTCAAGAAGAGAGTCAGCGGATTTAGCACAAAAAGCTGATGTTTCATCTGAAGATGTTCAATTCAGAGTGATTGATCCCCCCCTAGCTCCATTGACCCCAAGCGGACCAAACCGGTTGATTGCGTACACGGCGGTGGTGTTCATTGGTTTTGGAGCGGGTGTGGCGATCGCATTTTTAATAAGTCAAATTAACCCAATCCTTATCCGAGGTAGTCAACTAACCACACTAACGTCTTATCCGGTTTTAGGCGTTGTTTCTCATCTTAATGTCAAAGGGATACGCAAAGTTAACCGAGCTAGAATATTAGTCTTTGCGTTTTCTTCAGGTTTGATTTTAATGTTTTACGGCGCTTTGATGGTCACTGAAATAATGAATATCGATGTCATATCGAGGGTATTAGCATGAACACTATAGAACGCGCTCTATCCAAACAGGAAAAAGATAAAAAAGCTAAAACTGATGAGAATGATACGTCCAGTGACTCAATGTCTAAAGACGATGTTTTTGGCTCGAATCAAGTACCTACTACCAATGCCGCTAAAGGTACGCCTAATGCATTGATCCCCCCTGAGAGCATTGAAATTGATTTGTTTAAAATGGAAGAAAAGGGCTTTGTTTCAACCAGTGCCAAACGTCGACTAATTAATGAAGAATACCGAGCGATAAAACGCAAAATCCTTGACAACGCTTTTGGTCCTCTTTCTAAATCCTTGAATAACAGCAATATAATCATGGTCACCAGTTCTCGTCCTGGTGAAGGGAAAACATTTACCGCAGTTAATTTGGCTTTAAGCATCGCACTCGAGCAAGACAAAACCGTTTTACTCGTCGATGCTGACGTGCTGCGCCCTAACGTTATGCGCACCCTAGAGCTGCAAAACCAAGATGGACTAATGGAATATCTGCTCGGCGAAAAGTCTGATATTGCCGAAGTCATGTGCCAAACTAATGTGCCGAATTTACGCATCATTCCCGCTGGTAAGTCTCATCATCTTTCGACTGAATTGCTAGCGAGTGAGAAAATGTACGAAGCGGTACAAGAGTTTGCTAATCGTTATCCGGATCGTGTCGTTATCGTCGATACACCTCCATTATTGGGTATCAATGAGACGGCAATTTTGGCAAATCTAGCCGGTCAAGCGATTGTTGTGGCTGAAGAGCAGTCAACTAAAATTACCGATATACAAGAAGCCGTTGGGCATTTAAATCCTGACATGGCGATTGGTTTCGTTGTAAACAAAGCGCAAAACATTAGAAAAGACGGAACAGGTTACGGATACTACTACGCAGGAGCAAATTAATGATGCGCATGACAGCGTTTTCCAAACCGAATAAACTTGTAGTCGCTGTTTCTATTGCATGTTGGTTTCCTGATAGCTTATACGCTGCCGACCTCAAATTTATACCTTCTGTATCAGCCACTGGTTACGTATATGATACGAAAACGGGAGATGATCCTAGTACAGGCACCGAGGCTGTATCTGTTTCTCCTAAGTTAGTTTCTTACTTTACTGGAAAGCGCGCCAACGGTTCTCTTGTAATTGAAAATACGACCGTTGAGCAAAGTAGTAGTGAGCCGAATACGGACAAGAGCTTTACGGAACTTTCTTACTCTTCAGGCATGAGCTTAATCGAAAATGTTTTGTCTTTATCGTTGGCGGGAAGCCAAAATTATCGAGTTATTGATACCTCCCAGAGCTACATAAGCGATAAAGTTCTTAGTAGCGGTGATCTAAGTAAAGTATCGAGCCATAATGCACAATTAAGCTTTGTCACTCCTAATCCGCATTATATTGGTTTGGCGGTTCAAAGCGGGTATTCAAAAACAAAGTCGAATGAAACCCTCGGAAATTTAACCAACTTAAACAGCGAAGGTTACACGGCATCCGCACAGATATATCAAGGCCGTCGCCTGCAAAGCTTGAGCTTTTTATTAAGCTCTCAATTCAGTGACACTAAGCGTGAAAGCACGAGTGATCTTACGTCAACTTTAACGAGCGCCAACATTGGCTTCAAATTCACCGATGACTACTCATTGATTCTTACTGCGACCGATAGAAAATACGATATCGATGAGAATTCAATAACCACAGCAAATAGACAGAACTTAGATACCACGTCCTACGGCGCGGGCGTTCGTTGGCAACCATCAGATGACCGTTTTATCGATATCACCTATAACAATTTGGACGAGGGTGATAATAATAGCCGATATGTAGGATTAAATACCCAATGGGCATTTTCGAAACGCACTTTTTTGGGTTTAACCTATGATAAGAATTTTTATGGCGATGCTTACGACATGGACTTCGCTTATAAGTTAAAGTCATTTAAGACCAAAGCTAGCTATTCAGAAAGTGTTACGTCTTATTCAAGATTAAGCATTGTAGAAGGCGTTAGTAGCTTATTTGTTTGCCCTATCGGCTCTACTGAGTTTGCTGAGTGTTTTCAACCAACATCAATAGATTATGTATTGCAAGCAGGTGAAGAATTCCGTAGCTTGAATAGTTTTACCACGGACATCACTGATGAAACCCTATTTAGAAAAAGTGGACAGATTAGCTTTGGTTATAACAAACGTCGTCTTTCAGCCTCATTAAACCTAAATTATAATAGAACCGAATATCTTGAATCAGCCAGAGAACAAGACAGTAGAGTCGCTACCTTAAATCTTGCCTATGAGTTAGGGCGCCGCAATGATATTAGCTTAACGACGAGTTATTCGACCCTAGACTACAGTGATAGTGACCGCCAAAACGACGTGTTGAACATCAGAGCTAGTTTTATAAGAGCGTTAAGTAGAGATATGAAACTTACTGTAGCCGCACGCTATGTAGAGCGAAAAACGGAAGACGAAAACCGTGATTTAACTGACTCTCGCCTAACGGTTAGTGTTAACTACCAATTCTAACTCTCATTTAATCCCTTTTTCGTCTCGCTCGAATAGGGATTGCAGCTCTGTCTTATCTTGCTCATTAATATCAATCATTTGCTGGAGGTTTAGGTTTTTAGTGGCGCTAATGTGCACTAATTTATCATCATGTTTCGCAAAAACCTCCACGGTACGAAGTGCTTTCTCCTCATCAAACCCATAAGCTTGTAACAGTTTTTCTGCAGCCTTTAAACCCGCAGGAAAGGCTTCACGCACATAAGTATTCACACCTGCTCTTGCATAATTAATCACACTCATACGATTGCGTGCACGGGCGATAATTTTAATATCAGGGAAGTGATCACGCACCAAATAGGCGATCTTAAGTGCCTCTTGCTCGTTATTTATTGCTATGAGTATAACCTTAACCTTGCTTATACCGGCCGTACGTAATAGATCCAGCCGACTGGCGTCTCCATAAAACACTTTACTGCCGAACTTTTTCAGAAACTCAATCTGCTCAGGATCTTTATCAAGCGCGATAAAAGGAATTTTGTTTGCCGTTAAGATACGTGCAGATACCTGACCAAAACGCCCAAGGCCCGCGATCAAAACTTTAGGCTCTTTTTCATCTGGCTCAGCATCATAAACCGCTGGGCAATTTTTACTGTTGAACCACACGCTATGCATTATGACCAGCGGAGATGTCAATGCCATTGAAATCCCTACAATTAAAGTTACTTGCTGAGAAATGAGTGTTTCAACAACACCCGTTACTTCCGCTTGTGACATCACTACAAAGGCAAATTCGCCACCTTGTGAGAGCATTAAACTTATTCTTACTGCATCAGTCGTGTTTTGTTTTGCCATTTTCAAAATGGTAAATATAACGCCGCCCTTAACCAATACAAGCACTGCACTCGCCCCCAGAATAAACAAAGGTTCTGAGACCAAAAGCGCTAGATTTAAGTTCATCCCAATCGCGATGAAAAACAACCCTAGAAATAGCCCTTTAAACGGTGCTATTTCCGTCTCAAGTTGATGTTTGAAGCTTGAGTTCGCCAGTAAAATACCCGCGACGAAGGCCCCCATCCCCATTGAAAGTCCAGCCTCCAGCATCCCCAGCGCAGTAGCGATAACAATTAATAAAGCCGATGCCGTCATCACCTCAGAATTGCCATACAATGAAATCAAGCTCAAGAAGGGGTTTATTAAGAAGCGTCCAACCACCAGCACCGCACACAAAGCCAATACACTTACCCACCAAGCTGGCCCAGTCGCTACATCACCTGAGGAAAGACTAGCAACAAGTAATAGTATCGGAATAACTGCCACATCTTGCATAAGCAGGATTGAAAAGCCCTGTTGACCAGGCGGCGTCTTTAATACTCCGTGCTCTTCCATTAACTGCACAGCAAACGCAGTAGAGGAGAGCGCTACAGATAAACCAACCACCAATGAGGTAACGGCTGATAAAGAAAGGATTGAAGAACACATTAGGGCGATAAAGGTTGCACTGAAAATAAGCTGTGAGCCGCCAGTTAGCATTATTTTTTTACGCATTTCCCAGAGCTGCTTGGGGTCGAGCTCTAAACCAATAATGAAAAGTAGGAAGACCACACCTAACTCAGCGACGTGCAAAATAGTCTGCGGATCATTGACCCAATCCATGACAGATGGCCCAATTACGACGCCTGCAACAAGATACCCTAAAATAGCGCCTAATTTTAACTTTCTAAAAATAGGAACGGCCACCACTGCTGCCACCAAAAATACTACTGCCGAACCCATTAAACTCATCAAATTGCCCAGAAAATGTTATGCAGCCATGATCATATCAGAGCCTAAGCATTTAACACATCAGTTCAGCCGCGCCGGTAGTGTCCCCCCAATACGTTTCTGCATGCTTTCTACCGGCACTGCTATACTTCACAGGTTAACAAGCGGTCAATAAACACTCTGGAGAAACCTATGTTTAGACATTACTACATAACTGATGATTTAGGAGATTTAGAACAAGTCGAAAGGGAACTAGTAGACAACGGCTTGACGGTACCTCAATTTCACGTACTCAGTGAAAATGACGCCGAGTTAGAAAAACACCATTTACATGCAATAGAATCCGTCTTAAAAAAAGACGTCGTTCACTCCACTCAGTTAGGCGCCGTTATTGGCATTCTCGGCGCATTCCTCATTTTATTAGTGGCGTATTTATTTAATTGGCATATGACGGCTGTAGGCTGGATCCCGTTTGGTTTTTGTGCGGTGGTCGTTTTAGGGTTTTGTACATGGGAAGGTGGCTTGATAGGCATTCAAACACCTAATTACCAATTTAAGCGTTTCCAGCAACTCCTTGGGCAAGGCATGCATGTCTTTTTCGTTGATATCACCGCTGAGCAAGAATCCGTATTACAAGAGGTAACGAGTCAGCACCCCAGCTTGCGATACGCTGGTGCGGGCGAAGCCACACCAAGCTGGGTTGTTAACGGGCAACACAAGTTTAACCAAGCGATGAAAGCTATGCCGTAACAACACAAGTTGATTTTCGCTATTTCACAATACCTTAATGCCACAGCATGCCTTATCGCTGCGGCATTGTTACCGACAAGCCTTAAGCGACAGCGATATTAATCGTACAATTAGCAAACGGCCCCTAAAGTCATATCGTTGAACAATACTCGAATTCGACTCTTCATTGAAAAATGCTTACTGATGCCTTCTAATGACATACCCCCATTTAAAAAGGAATTTACAATATGTCTCCCTACCCTCGATTTATACTTCTTTCGTTAGTGTTGCTTAGTTTAACAAATTCACTTTTTGCATCTGCGCAAACCCCACTGACGTCACAAAAAGCAACTCAACAAGCTGTCATTCAAACCGCTTTAGGGAATATTGAAATAGCACTATTTACACAAAAAGCACCTGTTACTGTGGCTAATTTCATTGCATATATTCAACAATCAGCGTTCACGGGAGGCGAATTTTACCGCGTAGTGGGCCCTGATAACGACCAAGGCACACCACCAATATCGGTTATTCAAGGGCGCACTAACCCTCAGTTCAAGGACTTCCCGCCTATCGTGCTTGAAACCACTAAACTCAGCGGAATAAAACACAAAGACGGAACCTTATCGATGGCCAGAGGTGGGCCCAACACTGCTACTCAACAGTTTTTCATTTGTGTTGGGGAGCAGTCTTCTCTCGATTATGGCGGCGCTAGGAATCCTGATGGCCAAGGTTTTGCTGCATTTGGGAGAGTGACTGCAGGAATGGATATCGTCAAAAAAATTCAACGTAATCGACAGGCAAAAGTCGTTGAAGATCCCTACATTAAAAATCAGATCTTAGCCCAACCTATCAAAATAATAGTCATAACATTGGCTGAGTAACATCGCGAACGTGACGGCTAAGTTGACGATCAGCCCTTCTGTCACGTTCAGTTGGTGCGACCAAAAATTAAAAGAGTTGAGATAGGTGCCACATTCTAACTAGAGGCAGGTAATTGATCCCAAACACAATAACAACAGTAAGACTTTGACTCACTGATTAATGGCGTGTTGAATAACGTCTTCGTCACAACCAATAGGAAAATGTATGTTTGGCTTCTTAAAATCGTCTCCGTTAAAGAAAATGAAAAAACAATACGACCAGAAACTTGAACAAGCCATGTTAGCCCAGCGCAAAGGTGATATACGTAGCTATGCAATGTTGACCGCAGAAGCTGAGGCCCTGTGGAGCGAAATAGAGACGCTTGAAAAAAATAACAAGTAATTCGGGTCAAGCTACAACCCCTGCCGCCCTATATAGTTGTAAATGCACATCCACTAAGGCGTCTATATCTCGCTGATATCCGCCTCCTATTACCGCGGCCACGGGTACACCGTATTTCTCACACGTTTCAAACACCATGCAATCTCGGGCATACACACCGGTCGTCGAAATATGTAAATGCCCTAAGTCATCGTTAACGTGAATATCCACACCGGCATCATATATCACAGCGTCGGGTTGAAAAGCCGTAAACGCTTTGTTCAACGCGCGCTTCACTATCGCTAAATACTCCTCATCCGTGGCTCCCTTCGCCAAAGGAAAGTCTAAGTCAGAAACCTGCTTACGATGGGGAAAGTTCTTCTCTGAGTGAATGGATACCGTGAAAACACGCTTATTATTGGAAGCGAGCTTGGCTGTACCGTCCCCTTGATGCACATCACAGTCGAAGATCAGTACTTTTTTTATAGTGGGCGTTTGCAACATATTCAGCGCAGCTAAATACAAATCATTGAACAAGCAAAATCCTGAACCAAAATTTGCGAACGCATGATGATACCCACCGGTTAAATTCAGCGCTTTACCGTGCTCAAGGGCAAGTGAGGAGGTTAAAACCGTCCCCCCTACCGCCGTAAGCGAACGTGCAATCAGCTGCTCAGACCAAGGGAAACCAATCCTACGCATCGCTTTAGGGTCCAGCATTCCACGGGTAAGGTCATTCACATAGTCAGGGCTGTAAACACGGTTTAACTGACTAGGCGTGAGCGCGTGCGGCTGATGAAATTGGCCTTGGGCGACACCTAAGCCGATCAGCTTATCGTAAATTGCTTGATACTTTTCAATGGGAAAGCGATGTTTGAACGGTAAATCTAGCTGACTGTAAATGGGGTGAAAAACTAAAGGTGTCGACAAAAGATGGCTCTCATTCATATACTTAACTTCAGCCACTCGTATAGGCCAAAGCGTTATTTACCTTATTGTCTCGCCGGTTTTCCTTCGCTGCAAGGCATAATTATTTTCTAAGGAGTTATCTTGTTAGTTACCTTAACCCAGTCCCAAGCCCGCGTTATCGGTGTGCTACTTGAAAAAGAAGTCACCACACCTGAACAATATCCCCTTTCATTGAACAGCGTGACCACAGCCTGTAACCAAAAAAGTAACCGTGAACCAGTGATGGAGCTCACTGAGCTTGAAGTACAAAATATCCTGGATGAATTACATGCCAAGAACTTGATATTTGAGCAAAGCGGCAGTCGTGCCACACGCTACAAACATCGTTTTTGTAATACAGAATTCAGCGACTTACAGCTCACGCCTCAACAGTTAGCCATCATTTGCGTGATGTTATTACGCGGTCCGCAAACACCCGGAGAGCTTCGCACCCGTGCCCAGCGTATGGCTGGTTTTACTCATGTGGATGAAGTCGAAAAAGCCCTAAATGAATTAATGGATGTAAACGGCGAGCAGCTAGTGGTCCGCCTTGAACGAGAGCCAGGTAAACGCGAATCACGCTACGCTCAGCAGTTTTACAAAGACACTAATGAAGCCATTAGCCACGAACCTGCAACAGCGAGTAAAAGCAGTCAACCTAGCACCTCGAACACCACGGTCGCGACCAACAATACCGCTCAAGAAGCACGCATCTGCGCCCTTGAAGATACCGTGACTCAGTTACGCTGTGAACTAGAACAACTGAAACAAACCCTTGATGAATTAACCCGTTAAGAAGCTCGTTGATATTCAGCATTAGATGCACGTTTTATTGTATCTATGACAACCAACGAGCTTTCGTTGATGGAGCCCATAGGTAATAGCCGTGATATAGACCATCGCCGATAACTTTGATTTACGGCTTTTTGGCACCTTTTATAATGTCGTAAAGTTCAGGTCGGTGTTTGGCAATTTCTTCTTCTGTCAGGCCTTCTAACGAATGGGGGTATTTTAACCAGCTCTCAGTGGCGTGCAGATAGTAGTCGGGAACCATATCGGTTTTGTTACGCGTAGGTTTAAAGTAAGGCACAGCGACGCGAATTTCACTTGGGGCGTTGAGACGTGTTTTTTCTTTGAGGTGATTGATAACCGCTTGAATAGTCAACCCCGTATCAAAAACGTCATCAACAATCAGCAATCGATCTTCTGCTCTAATGTTTTTAATGAGGTAGTTCATCCCATGAACGCGCACCTCTTTAGCCCGACCATCAATACCGCTATAGGAAGATGTGCGTATCGCAATGTGGTCGCTCTCAATACCGTGGTATTGCAGAATCTCTTGCACCGCTACGCCAATGGGCGTGCCACCGCGCCAAATAGCGATGATATAATTGGGTTTGAAACCATCGTTAAATACTTTGGCTCCGAGGCTAAAGGAGTCTATTAGCAGATCTTGCGCGCTGAGGTAGGTTTTTTCAGACATAATAGGCTTAATACAAACTTGGTAAAAAAGTGATTGAACGCGTATTGTACGCGATCTTCATAGAGCGTTGGTTAGTTTATTGACTTTTGACAGTCGGTAACACCTATGAACTGGCGTGGTGTTAGCCGCGATGTTAAGGACAAAGGTATGGAAAAAACATTTATTAGCGAAGATGCCCTGATCCAAGACTCATTTAGACTGGGGGTGGAGATATTTAATAGCGGCTATCGCCCCGACTTTGTGGTGGGTATTTGGCGTGGCGGCAGCACTGTGGGCATCTATGTGCAGGAATGCCTGCAGTATTTAGGCGTTGAGACTGATCATATTTCAATTCGTACTTCCTATCAGGGGCAACCAGGTTATCAACAGATGATTGATAGTGAACAAGGCATTAAAGTGCATGGTTTGCAGTACCTATTAGAGAACCTCAATCAAGATGATAAATTGCTGATTGTTGATGACGTATACAGCTCAGGCTTGAGCATTAAGGCCGTGCTTGACCAACTATCATCGCGAGCTAAGCGCAATATGCCTAAAGATTTCAAAGTAGCAGTGCCTTGGTTTAAGCCCGCCAACAATCGTACTGACAGGGTGCCTGACTATTATATTAATACCTCTGATAAATGGTTGATATTACCCTATGAACTGGTGGGGTTGACCCACCAGGAAATCATCGACAACAAGCCGGGTTTGAAAGCCGTTATGGATTCCATTGTCCCTACCCCATAGCGGACATAAATGGAGTCCAACATGCATTTCACACGCGGGGCTACTGGAGATGCGTCGCTCATTCAACGCTAGCGCGCGTCAAGAAACTCCGCTAAGCCCTGCTTTGATATTTTAACCGCTTCTAGCGGTTTTAAATCGTTAGGATATTCTTCTTGCTCAATCACAAGCCAGTGTGTTCCGCCAACAGTCATATTGGCGTCAATCAGATTCGGCCAGTTTATGGTGTCTTGACCAATTAACGGCAGCTTATCTTGAACATCGTCCGGTAGTTTGACCTTGTAATGAGTGGTAAAAGTGCGGCCAGGGTAGCGCTTAACATATTCGACAGGATCTTTCCCCGCATAGGTCGTCCAGCCCACATCTTGCTGCAAAATGACGTTTTTATGGGTGTTTTGCGCAATGTAATCCCAATAGGTACTTTGCTGGTAGTCATCAAACTCTTTTTCATGATTATGATAACCAATCTTTATGCCCTCTGGCGCTAGCTTATCAGACAACCGATTCAAATCTGCTACGACAGCGTTAACCTGCTGAGCGTCAAACGCGCGCGCATCATAGGGTACAATCAAGCTATCACAGCCAATAGCTTGATAAAACGCCACTGTGTCAGCAAATTGCTGTTCGTCTAGTTTTTCAAACGGAATATGCGCGCCGCTGACTTTTAAACCCAGTCCATCAAGAAATGCTTTCAGTGCTTTCGGGTTTTGCTCATATTTACCAAAGTCGCCTGCGAACTCAACACCATCAAAGCCCATGTCAGCCAATATAGTGAGGGTTCCTTCGAAATCACGCTTCACTTCATCTTTTACCGACCATAACTGCACACTCACTTGAGGTTCGATGGCTGAAGCTTTCTTTGCGCTTTTCTGTTTTTCAACTTGATCACAACCACTTAGCGTTATGGTGATAACGATGGCACTCATTATCAGAGCGACTCGTGATGTAAAGTTTGCTAATTTCATTTCTATTCCTTTCTATATTTTACATTTTGCGTAATTTCTCACGTTGCGAAAAACTAAATGCGCCCTGGCCGCATTTCAGCAACAGCAGCCCCGACTAATGCACCTAACCCCAGAAGGAACGGGCCATCTTTGGGCTCTCAATGGGCGTGCCTTTATCGTCTAATTGATTGGCGTCTTGTGACACCTCACCCACAACGCGTGTTGATAATTTATCCATAGAAAACGCTTTTACCTTCAAAATTGTGTTCAGCCGCTGTCAACTTATTTAACATCAAAATTTGTTAATCAAAGCGACGATTGCCCAGTTAGCCCGAGTCTTTCTCTTAGCTAAGTAGTTAATCCTGTGCATGAGTTCAAACCAATATTAGATAACCTCAGTAAAGGGAAGCAAAGTTAATTAAGTGTTAATTATTGTAAGGCCATAAGTTAAGTTCAGATAACGTAAAATCGGATTAAACTAGGATAAAATCAGCGTTTTAAAAGAGACGTTGTTAATATAAATCGCTATAACGCTAATAGAGAGTGGACTTTATGACTATACAGTGTGCGTTTATCTACCTATATTAAGCCTTCGGGAATATTTGACACGAGCAAGCCATTCACCATGACGACACACCACATAAGCAGTGAACAAAGCGCGCAATTTATTCAGCGCTGCAATATCGGTCAGCTGTTATCTATGTTTGATCTGCTACCGGACATTCTATTTTGGATAAAGGACACCCACAGTCGATTAATACACGCCAACCAATGCTTTTTAGAGCACGTGGGTATTCACACACTTGAGCAAGCGCTTGGCCAGACCGATGCCGATTTTGCCCCAAGGCATATTGCCAAACAGTTTTTAAATGATGACCAGCGGGTGGTAAAAGGAGAAACGGTAACAGAACGTCTTGAAATGAATGTGCTTGAATCCGGTGAAGTGTGCTGGTTCACCACATCAAAACGCCCACTTTATGACGCTGACGGCACCATTATCGGCTCGTATGGGACGTCGCGCCATTTAGAGAAAACCTCAGTGGCGCTAAACAGCATGGACGCTCTCAAAACCCCTATGAGCCATATTCGCCAGCACTATATGCAGAACTTGTCTATGCAAGAGCTAGCATCTTTATCGCATCTGTCGATAAGCGCCCTTGAGAGACGGTTTAAAAAGTACTTGGGGCTCACCCCAAGGCACTACATTATTCAAGTCAGATTAGAAAATGCGAGGCGCTTATTAGTGGAAACCACCCTACCCATAAACGTGATTGCCGCAGAAGTAGGCTTTCAAGATGCCAGTTATTTCAGCCGTAAGTTTTACCAGCTATTTGAAACAAAACCGTCTGAATTTAGGCAAAGCTATCAGTAATTTTTGTGTCCGAAACTGCACAAAGAGCGCGTAACAAGTATAAAAAAGCGCTATAGGTTGCCCTGTAGCGCTTGTTCTTTGTTTAGGTTTAGCTCGCTAGTCTGCATAACTAGCCCTTTTGGCTCTACAACAAAATACGTGACTTAATGGTGCCATCAATCAAGTTTAGCTGTTCTAACGCTTCATCTGCATCGTCAGTTTCAACATCAATCACCACATAACCAATGATGTCGTCAGTCTGCAGATACTGAGCTGCGATGTTGATATTTTTTTCTGCGAACGCTTGGTTAATCTGGGTTAATACACCTGGCGCATTCTTATGGATATGTAACAAACGTGAGCGGTCAGCATGAGAAGGCAAGGATACTTCAGGGAAGTTAACTGCTGACAAAGTCGAACCATTGTCGCTGTATTTCGCAAGCTTACCTGCCACTTCGATACCAATATTCTGCTGCGCTTCTTGTGTGCTGCCCCCCACATGAGGGGTCAAAATCACATTGTCGAATTTACGCAGGGGTGACTCGAACTCTTCTTTGTTTGACTTAGGCTCAACAGGGAAAACATCAATGGCCGCGCCACTTAGCTTACCCGCTTCAAGTACATCCTCCAACGCAGCGATATCAATCACAGTACCACGTGCCGCATTGATAAGAATAGCGCCTTGCTTCATCCACGATAACTCGGTCGCGCCAATCATGTTTTGAGTCTGTGCGGTTTCAGGTACATGCAAGCTCACGACATCAGAGGTGCTCATCAATTCTTTCATCGATTTGACTTGCGTCGAGTTACCCAACACCAATTTATCTTCGATATCAAAAAATTGCACGCGCATGCCCAAATGCTCAGCCAAAATACTCAGCTGAGTACCAATATGGCCGTAGCCAATAATGCCTAACGTTTTGCCACGGGCTTCAAACGAGCCATTTGCGCTCTTGTCCCACTCGCCGCGATGGGCTTTAGCGTTGCGCTGAGGCACACCGCGTAATAATAAAATCAGTTGACCTAGTACCAACTCAGCCACAGAACGCGTATTAGAGAATGGCGCGTTAAAAACAGGAATACCGCGCTTCTGGGTAGCTTTAAGATCGACTTGATTAGTACCAATACAGAAACAACCGACCGCAACTAATTTGTTCGCCGCTGCGATAACCGCCTCGGTTAGCTGAGTACGCGAGCGAATACCGATGAAATGCACATCTTTAATTTTTTCAATTAATTCGTCTTCAGGTAACGACGTTTTCAAGTACTCAATATTCTCATAACCATTTGCTTTCAGTGTATCCAAGCTGCTCTGGTGTAAACCTTCGAGAAGTAAAATTTTAATCTTGTCTTTTTGAAGCGAAACTTTGCTCATTGCGGTATCCAAGTTGATGAAGAATAAGAAGACATCTGGACGTCTATTTGCCAACGCAAAAGTAGCAGAAATCCGCCTTATAAGAAAGCAGATCTCTTAAAAACAATGATAAATAATGAACATAAGTCAGGCGTTATTTAACCAAGATAGATTTCACTACTTGCTCCAAGCGCGGATCATGTGGATCAGACAATTGAGTCGCCACCACCACTTGCCCTTTTGCATTAATAAAAAAGGTAGTTGGCGTACCTCGCACATAGAATTTATCCATGGCAACTTGGTCGCCATTGACTAACGTTTTAAACGTCATACCTCGTGCATTCAGCGCTTCTTGTGGCTTGGCGTCTTCATCTTCTCGCAAGCTAATAGCGATCATCTGTAGGCCCTGTTGTTGGTATTTCACATAGAGGCGCTCTAGCCCAGGCTGCAACTTTTTGCAGTACGGGCACCACGTCGCCCAGAAGTGAATAATCAGTGGTTTACCTGCAAAATCTGTTGAAGACACTTGATTACCGTCGGCATCTTGTAGGCTCCAGTTAGGTGCCATTTTGAGCGGCGCTGCTGACGCTGCACTTTTCTGCTCTGGCTTTGGCTCAGTTGCATAGGTCAGTGGTGAGATAAACATCATGAGCAGTAAAACGCACAACACCGCGCTCACCCTTATAGTGCATGCGCTGTTGGTTTGTTTTAAGTCTTTTTGTAGGATCTGTTGTTGCTGGATATTCTTGAGTGGGGTACTCGTTTGCTGAGTGTTATTTGAGGTCAGAGATATAAGAGCGTGTTGCATTGGGCTTTCTCATTAACGTTGATGTAAACAAGAAAGCCAATCGGCCTTTAAACTTTCGTCACGCGATGATGTTTTATGCGTTTTCTTAACGCCGCGCACTTTCTCTACGCCTAAGTGCTCGGTACACACTAATAGGACTTAGGAGTAGGATTGCTCCACCCAACTCTCAAAGATTAGACAGGCAGATGCACTATCAATCTTCTGCTTATCGAGCTTTTTGAAACCGCCCATTTCAAACAAACGAGCTTTAGCATCGACGGTTGTCAGACGCTCGTCTACTGTTTCAACTGGGACTCTGTACTTCGCGCTTAATCGATTGCCAAACTTTTTCGCTGCAAACGTTACCTGTTGAAAGGTACCATCCATATTCAAGGGTAAGCCCACAAGCGCTAAGTCAGGTTGCCACTGCTCAAACACCTTAGCGACAACGTCCCAATTTGGTATCCCATCTGTGGCTTTGATCGCATCTAGTGGCGAAGCCGTACCCGTCACCTCTTGGCCTACAGCAACGCCAATACTCTTTGTGCCAAAATCAAATGCGAGAACAGTACGCTGTCCAGTTTTTGCCATAGTTACACTCTAATGGGTTAATAAAGCGGCACACTCACACCGCTCTATGTTTGAAGGGGTTATCATTTTGGCCAGTACTGACCTAAGCATTACCTGCGGTGGGGGCGATCTGCCAAGTATCAATACCAAGCTTATGCACGGCCGCTTCCCATTTTTTATGGATAGGCGTGTCGAATAATAATTCAGTATCCGCTTCTACCATCAACCACGAGTTGGCACGAATTTCCTCTTCCAGTTGCCCAGCTGACCAACCTGCATAGCCCAGGGTGACAATAGACTTCTCAGGTGCTTCGCTGTTGCCCAGTGACGACAAAATATCTTTTGAAGTGGTAACCATGATCTCTGACGTCAACGCTAAACTGGCACTCCAACCTGGTTGGGTGGTATGCAAAATAAAACCACGATCTTGACTCACTGGTCCGCCTGCTAAAACAATATTTTCGGCCCTTTCATCATCCACTATGGCTTCTTTATCAGTCTGGTTAATAAGCTCTTTCAAACTCATGCCTGCTGGCTGATTGATCACTAGGCCCATAGCGCCCTGCTCGTTGTGCTCACAGATGTAAGTCACCGAGCGGGAAAAATACGGATCTTCCATGCTAGGCATCGCAATCAGCAGATAGTTTTGAAAGCTATTCATTTTGTTATCACTCGTAGTGGGTAACATATTATTGGCTATCTCGGGCACTGAGACGCTTCTCTACGGCGTCAAACAACATGCCAATAATATCAACTGGGAAGGCCGCTTCAATTTCACGCACACACGTTGGGCTGGTGACATTAATTTCCGTAATGCGGTCACCAATAACGTCTAAACCAACAAAAATTAGCCCTTTCTCTACCAACAAAGGTGCGATGGTATTAGCCAGCTTCAAATCACTTTCAGACAGAGGCTGCGCACGACCCGTGCCACCAGCCGCCAAGTTACCACGGGTTTCACCTTTCTGCGGTAAACGCGCTAAGGCATATGGCACAACTTGTCCGTCCACAATCAAAATGCGCTTGTCGCCATCTTTTATCTCAGGCAAATAACGTTGGAACATGGCGTACTGTGTACCCAAATGCGTCAACGTCTCAATAATAACGCCCAAGTTATTACCGTCAGGCTTAACACGAAAAATCGACGTACCACCCATGCCGTCAAGTGGCTTACAAATCATGTCTTGATGTTGTGCATGAAATTCGCGAATAAGCTTTGAACTGCGCGTTACCAAGGTATCGGGGATCAGTTCTGGGAACCAAGAGGTAAATAGCTTCTCATTAAAGTCGCGTAAACTTTGCGCCTTGTTCACCACCAACGTACCGGTTTGTTCCGCCAATTCGAACATCTGCGTGGCGTATAAGAACTCACCATCGAAGGGCGGATCTTTGCGCATTAAAATAACGTCAAGCTCGCCTAAGCCGCGATTTTCTTCGTCTTGCAACTCAAACCAATTACTTGCATCTTCCTGCACCGTTAACCTGCGCATCTGCGCCATTGGTTTGCCGTTATTAAGGTACAAGTCTCCCATTTCCATATAAAAAATTTCATAGCCACGGGCTTGTGCACCCAACAGCATCGCAAAGCTAGTGTCTTTCTTAATGTCGATCGATCCAATCGGATCCATCACTACGCCAAGTTTAATGGTCAAGGTCAGTCCTTAAAACGTTAGAAGGCAATCGAGAATAGGAGTTGCCATAGATTAAGCTAATTTTGAGGTAATTATCGAAATTTCAAGTACAAGATAAATAAACAGACAGGATTTTTAGATTTTAGCTTACACCAATTCAGCAATAAATTATCAGGACGTCAGAACATATAACTCGACACTCCCTAAGTCCCAATTGACTACGCCTGAAAAGAAAAGGAATTTATGCCGTTAATCATTGCGGTCTTAGTTCGTCGATACTGAACTTGTACTTACGGCCAACTTTCACCTGAATATCATTACCCAATTGTGCCACGTACTCTCCGTTTGAATTCGGAGTTAACGTCGTTAATTTTGCAATATTGATGATGGCTGAGCGGCTAACGCGAGGAAAATGCACGCTATCAAGCTCCTGTTCAAATTGCTTTAGGGTCTTGCGAATAATGTGGGTGTCACTGGTGGTATGTACACACATATAATCTCCCGCTGCTTCTATCCATACAATATCGTCTAACTTCACCCTGATCCAAACAGAGCCACTTTTAAGGGATATAACTTGCTGTAATTCGTTTAACTCGTGCGTGCTAGATAACTCGTTGCTTACCTCTAAACTATGAATAAAACTGTCTATGGAATTACCGGTTTTACGACTCAGTAACCTTCCTAGCTTTTCATGCTGGCGCACGACTCGGGTAACATCACCGGCACTGGATAACTTTTCGATACACTCTTTCAATCGTTCGTCGGAAAATGGCTTAAGCAAGTAATCAGAAGCTTTAAAGTCGAAGGCATTTACGGCAAATTCGCGAAAGGCAGTGACGAAAACAATCGTCGCGGGGTTTCCTTCTAAACGAAGTTGTTCCGCTAGTTCCAAACCTGTTTTACCGGGCATTTCGATATCTAGGAATATAACGTCAGGTTGCTTAACGCTAAGAGCATCGTATGCTTGGCTCGCATTGTTACAACACCCCAACACTGTGATGTTTTCATACTCAGCTAAACGCAGCGCTAGCCCTTCTCTTGCAAGAGGCTCATCGTCCACAACTAAGACTGAAAAAACGCTCAAGCGCGCAGTTCCACAGGCAAGACAATATTCACAGCGCAACCTGAATGCGGGCTTTTTTGAATAGAAAATTGATGATTCTCGGCATAAAGTACCTGCAAACGTTCCGCTACGTTTTTCAAACCGACTCCGCCTCGTTGGCTTTCTTTGCGCAATTGCGCCGTTGATGAGGGGATACTATGTGAATTTGGACCGTTATCTGCAACCGTAAGATGTAACAAGTTGTTGTGAATTTTAGCGCTGACTTCAATAATCCCTCCGGTTTCCATCTGCGCAATAGCATACTTAATCGCGTTCTCTACTAACGGCTGTAATAATAAACCGGGTACCAGTAGATTATCGGCGGCCGCTTCAATATTAAAATGAACATTGAGCCTCTCAGCAAAGCGCGTTTTTTCTATATCCAAATAAAGCATCAAGGCTTTTATCTCATCATGCAAACGGATTTTCTGCTCAGGGTCGTTATCCAGCGAAAAGCGCAAAAAGGTCGCTAAACGAGCGAGCATACCGTTTGCGGTGCTCTTATCACCGCGCAAAACCAACGTCGAAATAGCGTTCAATGTATTAAATAAAAAATGCGGATTAATTTGATAGCGCAGCATTTTGATTTGGGCCAAATGAGACAAGCGGATAGCTTCTAAATGCAGCTGTTTTTCATGTAATAACTTGAAATGATAATTAATCCCAAAGTACAAACAACTCCATACCATTATCATAAAAAAAGAATAGGTGATGGTTAAAAATAGCTCCCCTATATGAAAATCATTCGGGTGGTTCCCCCAGTACAAATCATACACCGTTATATGATCGAAAAAGTACATCAACAGCAGGTTTTTAATAGGGGTCCAAATTACGGCAATTAGCATGCAAACAGCAATAATCACTAACAATACTTGCAGTGGCGCGCCTTTTGATAAATGCCCATAAATAAAACGCAGCGGCCAAGTCAGGAGCCCACCAACTAATCCTGAAAACAACAGAGGCATTACGATTAAGTAGTTAGCATTCGCCGCCGAAGGGTTAAATGCCGCATACTCAATGGTAAAGATCAGCACATAGAACGACCAGCCTAGTAAGTGTAATGTCCAGAAACTAGGTTTTGTTTCACTTACTTCGCTAAAGGCTTTTCGAAAACTCAAGACGCTTCAGCTTTGAAAAAAAACTGACTATTCAGCATCGACGCCCAACGCGGACAATAACTGCGCCTTATATGATTGGCCAATTTTGACCTCGTCGCCATTATCTAATTGAAGTAAAGAGAAACGACCTAACTCACTGTTCAGAGAATGGACATAATCTATATTAACGATAGCACTACGATGTACTCGAATAAACTGGGTAGGATCGAGTGTCTGCTCAAGTGCTGAAAGGGTTTCCCGGTGCAAATGCATTTTCCCTTCGCAATATAACTCAACATAATTTGCTGAGCCTTTCACCCAAATAATATCCTGGGTATTAATGAATTTGACGCTACCTACGGATCTAATGGGCAGTTGACGCCTAGTTTTGTTTATCGGCGCAATCGACTGATGTTTTCTATGAATTTTAGCAATCACTTGCCCCAGGCGGCTATCCTCAAAGGGCTTCAACAAATAGTCAGTCGCCTCTAACTCAAAAGCGGTTAAGGCGTATTCGCTATGGGCAGTGGTGAACACCCAATGACACGAAACACTATTATGCAGCTCTTTTGCTAGTTCAACTCCGCTGCCACCAATAATTTGAATATCCAAGAAGCAAATATCTGGTTGCTGTTCCAGTATCAGCTGTTTGGCATTTTTAAAGCTACTTGCTTCTGCTACGACCTCACAAAGCGGAGAGCGAGAAATATACTGCCCGATGCGCTCCCTCGCCAAAGCTTCGTCATCTATTACCACACATCGATACATCAAAGTCTCTCCATGCGCTGTTCGAAAATAAATGCGGAATATACAAGGTACATCAGGGATAAAAAACAGCGGTGAGACAAGGGACGGTAAAACAGGACAAAATGTAAAGATTAGGTAAAGAAGCGTAAATAAACGTCAAAGAAAGAATAAAGAATAAACAAAGAAAAAGGACGATGCCAACGGCAACGTCCTCCGTCCAGGAAGCGATACATGTTCACTGAATGTATCGATCGGGTCACTACTCCGATGAACTAAGTATAAGGTATAGAATCGGACATTTAGTAAGCTTTGTGACCAATCTCGCATTTTTTGGGATAAACGTACTCAGTTACTATCAGAAACAACCAGAAACTTTTTGTCAATCCGAGTAATTACCCCTAACCGAAAAACAAAAACGGCAACCGAAGTTGCCGTTTGATTAATTTTGAATAATCCGTTTAATTAAAAGCGAGCTT
This sequence comes from Paraglaciecola sp. QJM3NY_14, assembly GCF_056173245.1. NCBI lineage: Bacteria > Pseudomonadati > Pseudomonadota > Gammaproteobacteria > Alteromonadales > Alteromonadaceae > Paraglaciecola > Paraglaciecola sp. QJM3NY_14. The sequence continues at coordinate 1,303,920 of NZ_CM149664.1, read as the reverse complement.
CAAAACCTAGTTCAACATAACGCGGCGATTGCCATGTGTAAGCTGCACCGTAATAAGAATTAAATGAACCTTCCGCGCGATTATTTTCATAATGTTCATTTCGTGACGTCTCGGCTTGGCCATTTAACACATTGTACACATTCAATGTGGCGCGCATATCTACATCACTAAAGGTAAAGTTGTAGTTTGCTGACAAATCTAGGTTAAATGTCCAAGGCGTACGTCCCCTAGTACCACGTGGGCTGAATTGATAGATTTTCTCATCCTGCCCGCATAACCCGTCTTCATTAGCGTCAGGACACTCATTGGTATAAAGGTAAAAAGTATCACCATAGCTACCATAAACTTTAGGATCATGAGAAGGATAGCCTTGACCAAAGGCACTTAACGGACGACCACTAGAAAGTGTAGAATTAAAGCCAACGGTTAAATCTTCCGTCACATCATATGAACCAAAGAATTTAAATACGTGACGTCGATCATTAGGCTGGTAACCATCTGAGCCATCCATTAGCGCTGGGAAATCGAAATCCTGTGTTACACCCGCATCGGCTTGGCCGATATCAGATTTAACCGCCCCCTCAAAGTTACCCACACTGCGGCTCCATGTATATATCAGAGACATACGCATGTTATCACCACGATAATTAACCTGTGGTTGCAATGCGGTATATTCGTTCACTGCATCAGGTAAACCAATTTCCTCCGCTGAATACGTTCTGCGGCTATCGGGATCGGTAACACTGTCAAAGTCATTATCTAATTGCCAAGTTGAAGACTTACCTGGGTTGAGCAAGGTACAGGTCGCTTGAGAAGCGAACGGCCCACAATAATCATCTAATGCTGTAGCGACTTCACGATAGATAGCGCGAACTGAGAACGAGAACTCATCGTTAATGGCTGTTTCATATCCCACGATATATTCGTCTTTACTGAAGGGTTCCGCTTCTTCCGCTTGGAACGTCTCTTTCGTTGCAGGGTTAGGAACAGAATTAACAATTTGCGAATCAGCAATCGTACCTGATACCGGCGTAGTACCAGTAGGAGCACCCGTTGCATCTGAGCCAGTGAAGGTATAATAAGTGGTTGTATCACTTAAGCCCGATGCAGCACGATAGTTAGTATTGTTGGCTACTGGTAAATAGTACGTACCGTACGTTCCGTATATTTTAGAGTCGCCCTCTCCAGTAGGATCCCAGCTGAAACCTAAGCGCGGAGCAATATCGGTTTTAAACGATGAGAAAACCTTGCCAGTTACGCCTGAGTTTTCAAACTCATCGCGACGAAGCCCTAATGACAACATCAAATCATCTGTCACTTGCCATTCATCTTCCACGTACCAGGCACTCAAATCAGTACTGAAACCACCACCACCTGTGAATATACGATCAGCGACAACATCAAATAAAGCACCGGTAGTATTAGTGAATAATGGACCATCGTTATTGTTTATTACAGCGTTCGGTTCAATCGAAGAATACGTCCAGCTGTGTCCAGTGATCGGCGAAGAAGTATGAAAAGTTTCACGCTCTTGTTTATCGTAGCCCACTCGTACTAAATGATCTTCGAACGCATACTCAATATCAATTCGCGTTTGCTTGTTTTTATCTTGATTGGTACCCGTGTTTCCACCGGCTCCACAGCTGCTTATCTTCTGATTGGTAGGAACGCTTCTGGTGTCTAGCACAGTGGGGCAATCTAAATTACTTGGTGTATTGGTGTAATCCGTTTCGATTTCGCCGTACATAGCGGAGACAGTTAACTCGTCAGTAAAGTTACCCGTGTAGCTGATACTTTTGAGGTCGCCACCACGCTCTCTGATAGTGCTTTGTGTGGCCTCGCCAATTTCACCCGTCTGTGAATCGAATTTATAAGAGGTAGACTCTGTGTCGCTCTTATTTGAATAGCCGAACAAGCTAATTTTATGATCATCGTTGATAAACCAATCGACCTTTGCTCCCCAGAACATATTGTCTGAGCCGCTTGATTCGCGTTTAATGAAAATGTTATCAGGTGCGTATTGCGAGTTACCACTAGATTGTGAAGCAAAGTTATTTTCAACGTCACGGGGGTTAACTAAGGCATAGAAAAACAAGGTGTCTTCTATCAATGCACCTGATGCTGATAAAGTGAATTCACTTTTGCTGTAGTCGTCTTGAGTTTGGTTGCGGAAAACTTCTTGACCACCCGCGCCACCCGCTGAGTATGAAATCTGACCATCTTCGCGAAGCGATTTAGGGGTAAACAAAGCAGTGGCAGCAAATTCCCATTCGTTTGAACCACTTTTAGTCACCGCATTTAATACGCCGCCCGTTGTTCTGCCGAATTGAGCAGAATATCCACCGGTTTTAACTTGAAACTCTTTATAAAACTCAAAGGGAACTGTACCGCAGCCCAAGCCTTGGCTGGTGTTTGTAACTTCCATGCCATTAATATAACAAGAGTTTTCAGCTACTGAAGCGCCACCGAAAGACGCAGTGCCGCCTGAGTTAGGTGAGCTGAAGCTTGAATCGCCCATGACTGTTCCAGGGGCAAGTAAAGCGACTGCCGTAATATTACGAGAAACAGGCATTCTGTCCAACTCGACTTCATCAATGACTAATCCAGAGTCAGTGGAGCTTAAATCGATTGCTGAAATTCTTGCCCCGGTCACTTCAATGCGCTCGGTACCATCGTTATCGATAAAATCAAATGCTAAAGAGGTGTTTGAGCCCAAGCTAATACGCGTTTTTTGCTCCGCAACAACAGCGTCACCTTTCTTAACGGTGATGTCGTATACGCCAGTAGGTAATTTAGCGAAACGGAAACTTCCTTCGTCGCTCACCGAGATAACGCGCTCTAATCCAGTGGCCGGGTCTTTCGCGATAACGGTGTATGCTGAATAATCGTTTGCGTTAATTGAACCCGAGATATTTGCTGTTGTGTTATCCGCTAATGCAGGTAATGCAAAACCAAGTGACGCCGCTACCGCAAGAGCAGTAATACTTCGTCTAAATGATACTTGTTTCATGTGTGACTCCCTGAATTGAATTTTAATTGTTATTAATCGGTAAATTGCATACGCAATAACCCGATATTTCGAAATTAACAAAAAGTTCAACTAGGAAACTAAATGAGGGATGAAACTGACACTTGATGGTGTGAAAGCAACGTAACACAGCGGTATGATTAGAGCGTAGACACCAGCTACTTGTAGAATTTATCGTTCGTGGATGGGAAATTAACGTTACTGGCTGCGCTAACGTATCGTTAACACATCCAGTAAACAGGCTTCAATACTCATAATTTTGCCAACAACTCCTGGTAATCCACATTTAATCTGCTCGCCATTAAGGCGCCGGTTTTATTCGCGTTATTCAGCGCTGCAAACGTCACTGGATCGTGTCCATTGCAAACAAGCCCTTTGGCCAAGTGTCGTGCGTTAACGCCCGTGCGCTTCATCGCAACATGCAACCTAATGCGACTATCACTTTTAATGGCTTCACACACTCTCACTAGCTTTTTTTCCATAACCGGATCCATATACTCTGCGCTAACTGAAGTCGCGCACAAAGCACTTAGTCCAACAACACCCGCAATCATTACATTTTTCATGATATTCCTCTTTTATATTAGTTTTTTATCAATAAACCGAAATTTTAAAAAACCACACAATCGGCTGGTTCAGCTAATAAGTAGATGATGAATGTGACATGGTTGTTTAAATATTGCTTAAGCGCGGTAAAATGAGATAAAGCGATTAAGTAAGGATTGTTCGGGTTCAACCGTCTTACAGTTAACAGCGTTCAACTGAATACATATTTATCTTGTTACGTGTCAGAATTTAGCTAGTATGAAAAACATACATGGATGTAGATATTTTTAGGGATGAAACATGACAATCTGCCAGCAACATCAACAAAGAAGCTATGCTCAAATTCGTGAAAAAATGCAACCTGGCGACATCATCGCCTTTGGCGGCAATAGTCTTTTTTCCAAATGGGCAAAGCTCACTACCCGTTCTGTGGTTACCCACGTTGCAGTTGTTATCAAAACTCAGATTTTGGATGAAGGTAGTGGCCGGTATTTCAACCAAGCCATAGAAGCTACCAGTTATAACGGAAAATGCGGCGTCATGCTTACTCGATTGAGTGAGCGTGTTGCCACCTACGATGGCGACATGTGGTGGCTTCCTTTAGGTGATAAGGCTCGTGCCAATCTAGAGAAGAATAAAAATGCTTTCTTCGACTTTTTATTTCAACAAAATCATAAACCCTACGACATATGGCAACTATTTGGCTCTACTGTTGATGCAACAGATTCCATTCCCCTGCTTAAAGAAATGAGTTTAAACTCAGAAGACTTTTCCAGCTGGTTTTGTTCAGAGTTGGTAGCCGAAGCCATGGAAAGAGGAAAAATCATCGGTAGTGTTAATGCATCCGAGGTCACCCCAATTGATGTCTGTCGCTTTAATGTATTCGACGAGCAGTACGTACAATTTAGAGGGGAATCGAAAACAATTACCGGCTACAACTCTCTACCGTTCGATACATGGCAGTAGCAGATTGAACAGGTTGAACGTGAAGATGTGCTAGGTGAGTTGAATGCGTAAGAACAGCGCGGATGTCCAAACATAAACACTTTATGCTTGGACTTGGGCCTTAAAAAGAAGAGTTGCTTAAAACGCGTTGTCCTGATGGATTTTTATAAACAAGGGAGTGCCGTGCTTACTGTAATCAATTTTGTATTCTTTACCATTAATCGTTTGAATGAACAGTAAGGTTTTTTCCTCACCAAATACGTCACCGACCGTCACATCAACCAGTTCCATATCTTGCTGTTTAGCTTCACGTTTATTATCGGGGATCGTCCCGGTAAACTCTTTAATACTTTTGTGGCTCACAATAATCGCTGGATTATCTTCCCCATTTGTGACTAACAAATCTAACTTTCTGATTTTATGTATTAAGGTATTACGCCCACTGACGAGGAAAGGTTTTTCGGTCATGCTTATCTCCAACTGCCCTTTTGATTTTTTTGCTAAGGCCCACTCTATACCCTGCAAGATAACAAAGTTTATTTATCCTTGCACAACTTTGTTATGTGCTTGTTAAGTTTATAGTTAAAGCGCGATTTGAGTGTATATAAAACCGTCAAACGCCTTTCATTTAATAACGCCTGCTAATGGATACTATAAACCAGTTGGGCATATCTTATTGAGTGGTACAAACAAAGCGGCTAAAGCACAAACAAAGCACAGTGAAAAAGCTCTAATCCACTGCTAAAAACAGTCGTTTGCACATTTTTCCAGCAAACTATCCGACAAAGCTTCGCAAACAGATGACAAGCCTAAAAAAACTGCTTATACTGCGCGTCGTTTTATACCTTCGCTCAATTCTTTGGCGAGTAAAACGGCGTTTTAGAATGGCCCAATAGCTCAGTTGGTTAGAGCACCCGACTCATAATCGGTAGGTCCCCTGTTCAAGTCAGGGTTGGGCCACCATTTTTTCTTATTTAAAACTAATCAGTTACACCTCTCCCTACCTTGCGTAGAAAGAAAAATTTAGGACCCCATCGCACCTATATCGCACAAGAAAAATGTTTTTCATACAAAAACTGACGTTCCGCATTCGATGTTACTCTTGTGCTGGCTTTAAGAGCTTTGCTTCAATTATCTAACGCACACTACCACCCGTATTCCTTACTATCCACGCAAGCAAGTCTGTATAGAAGGCAAACAAACGGCCTGCGGTCAGCATTGAAAATACAAAAAATATATACCGCTAAACCACTTCTATTGTCTTTACAAAAGGCGCCAGCTCGCGGTTAAATTGAGCGCCTCTCTTGTGTCCAGCAAGAGAGCTCAATGTTTAACCAACCACGAAAGGGAGATGAACATGCAGCAAAGTAACAGATTCGGTGTTTCTATAACGTCGCTCAAGAATGTGAGCAAGAATACAATTAAGACTGCCGGTAAGAGCGCAGCTCTGGCGATGGGTTTATTGATTGCTGTATCGCTATCGGCAAAGGCAGACACAAACAACGAAATTAACGCAGCACCTGCGGTTATTCATTCGGTGTTTTTCTGGCTTAATAATCCTGAATCAGTTGACGATCGCAAATCCCTGATAGAGGGGCTAAACAGTTTGCGTGACATTCCGCAAATCCAAGCGCTACATGTTGGGGTACCCGCATCTACCGTTTCTCGGGATGTAATTGACAGCAGCTATCAAGTCTCAGAGCTCATGTTCTTCAATAGCGTTGAGGATCAAGACGAATACCAACGTCATCCTATTCATAAGAAGTTTGTGAAGGACTACGCGCACCTGTGGCAGAAAGTAGTTGTATACGACTCGCTAAATACGTTTTAGCTAGCCCTTGAAGCGCGGATGGTAGGTCAACTGATATGGCCTACAACACTTGTTCAAAACATACCTTAGAGATAACAAACGGAGCGCATTAGATACTCCGTTTTTATGCGCTTAGCCGTTCATACGCACTGCAGTTTATAAAAAAGTAAAAGCGCCGTAACCGACACTGGCCATTACGCCTATCGCCGACACCCAGCCCAGCGCTTTCATTTGACTCCCTGCCCGGCGCCAAATACGTCGCCTTGGTTTTGTGTCATGCCGGGAAATACGCGCAACGCGCATACCGTACATATAGGTACCCGTAACGGTGAGGCCCGTTAAAAAAATACCGAAAATAAAATACAAAAACTTGCTAAACATACCGCCCCATTGCCCAAAATGCAGTGGGTCAGCAGCTTCTGAAATACGATTGTGCAAGGTTAAGCTAACACCGTCATGTTGTTGAATGAGTTGCCCGTTTACAGGTTCAAAACTGACAAAGTTCGCTCTTGGGCGAACAAGTATTGCATCTGCTTGGCCTTGTATTTCCAAAGCATCAGCTGATTTTTGCGGGAAGTTAATCCTGGTAATAGACAGCGCTGGAAATTTTTCGTGGGCGTGCGCTAACATTAACGCTAGGTGTTCAGTGTCTGGCATGACCGAATTCGCTATAGACTTTGCGCCGCTGGCGGTTAACCGCTCTGGGCTAGGGGCACCTGCCCCCCAGCGTTCAGCTAAATACCAGCAGCCAGTCACACTAATGATCAGCAAAAACCATAAGCTCCATACACCCACTAAACGGTGTAAATCTACCCAGCGTGTTTGGCGGTGCTGCCAGCGCGGCGCACGAAAAAAGTGCTTCCACCATCCTTTATAGATATACAAACTCGACACTAACATCGCCAGCATCACCACTGCGAATAGGCTCACTACCGTGATGCCTAACGTGAGCGGCAACATCAAGTGGCGATGCAACATGCGAAAGAAACGCTGCCAGTTTTGCCAGCGCCCATCTCCAAGGTATTCCCCCGTGGTAGGATGAAAAAACAAGCGGTGGCGCTGTTCATCTCCATCAAGGTAAATAACTTCGGCGCTATACCAAGGGTGCAAAGGCGCTTGAATTGAGCGTAGTGTGCTAGCGGGGACTTCTTGCTGAGCACGGGCGTACACCGCTTGCCAGTTCATACCCTCAACACTTGACGGTGTAACTCGCATGGCGGGGTTGCTTAGCCAGTCCATTTCGTTTGAGAGCACAGCCAACGTGCCGCTTAACACAATGAAGCACAACATAATGGCCAGTTTCACACCTAGCCAACTGTGAACGATGAACCAAGTTGCTCTATTCAATTTTCCTACTCAAGTCACTTTGCTCTGGTTGCTTTACGCCATTTTTTAATCTAATGCCCGTGCTAGCTCAGCTCTCGCCCCAATCTAGATTAAAAACTGTATTTCAACTGGGCAATCACTTCTCTAGGTTGCCCTGGGAAATGGCCATTACGTTCGCTGAAACCGCTCACGGCATATTCTTTATCAAACAAATTATTCACGTTTACGCTTAGGAGTATATTGTCCCACTTGGTAGTCCAACTCGCGTCAAATACAGTAAATGCCTTGACCTTTTGGGCGTCAGAGCTGATTTGCTCACTGACGTAATTAACGCCCAATGCAATTGACGAATTGATGCTATGTATAGCGTAACGCCCCCATAAACCAGCTTGCTGTCGCGGCGCATTTACAAAGCGATCCCCTGCCCCAAAGGTGTTGCTTGAACTGCCGTCAACCACTATGGTGTCATTGTATGCATAGTTGGCAGTGATGCTCAGCTCATCCGTAATATCCCCCACAAGCGTAAACTCAGCGCCGTCACTTTCCACGTTGCCAAAGTTTATCAAGGCTGATTCAGTGTCCTCATTCTCGCCTTCAATAAAATTAGGGTTACTGGCGATCAAATTCTCTTTGTTGATGTGATACACCGCCAAGGTGGTCAGAATGCTACCGCCTAACCATTCATTTTTCACACCGATTTCAATTGAGTCCCCAGTAACAGGCTCAAGATCTGTCACACTCGCATCAGCTTGGTCCGTGGCATCTACAGGATTAAAACTTTCAGAATAATTCGCATAAAATGACATACTTTCAAGTGGTTTAAAGCTAATCCCAGCACGATAAGAAACATCTTGATCGCCATACTCAAAGGCGCTTTGTTTATCACGCTCTTCAAAGTGATCAAACCGCGCCCCTAGCATCAGCGTCCACTTGTCGCCCAGTTGCAGCATGTCTTGCACGTACAAGCCTTGGCGATTACGCCTGATGCCATCGCGATTTTGATCCGTCAGGTTGTAGCTATCCGGGTCGGTTTCATCATAATTAAGGTTGAATATATTCAGGTTACCCACGCCATCGGCTTCGTAGCGGGCGCGCAAATACTCGTAATCAGTGTCTATGTAATGCCAATCACCACCAAACAATAATTGGTGCTGCATGCCAGCAACACTAAAATCATAAACAAAATCAGTGGTTAAGCTAATTTCATCATTGGCTCTGTATTGATCCCGATACTCTCGGCGAATGGTTTCATCATCAATGTTTGCTTCCCCATCCCCGTTAACATCAACCCAACTGCGCGATTCGTGATAGGCCTGATCACGCTCATTAGTCATCAAGCGTAAGGTTGAATTCACGCTAAACGCATCACTAAATACGTGCTCAAGTTCAGACTGCACAACCCAAGCTTCAAGATCTTGGTAATCACTTTTTTCATTGGCGTTGTAGGTGCGATCAACCAAAAAATTACCGTTATCGTCCACCGGCACGCCTCGCAGTCTGTGCCCACCAAGATTCTGCACTATGTAATCAAAAGTGGTGGTTAATCGGGTATAGTCACTGAAATCATGTAATAGCCCCCCAGCAAGTTCGATGTTTTCCATATCAGCATTGTTACGGAAGCTATCTTGGGCTTCATAAAAGCCGCCCAAACGATATGCTGTGGTGTCGGTTAATGCTCCCGTCGCTTCCCCTGAAATACCGTGCAAGTCGAAGTTACCTAACGTCAGATTAATTTCTGCGCTTTCATTGAAGGTTGGCTTTTTGGTCACATAGTTGATCATGCCACCGGGCTCGCCACCACCATACAGTGCAGCAGCTGGGCCTTTTAGCACCTCAACCCGATCAACATTAAATAAATCAGGCACGCTGAATCCTGAATAAGGATCACCTCTTACACCATCATAAAAAACATTGCCATCATCGCGAAAACCGCGAAATGTCACCCCTGAATAACTGTATTCACTGACCCCAGCGATAGAGCGATATAAATCGGTGATATCTCGCGCCGCTTGGTCAGAAATCAGCTGAGCGGTAAGCACTTGCGCTGACATGGGTATATCAAGTAAATCAGCATCTGTTTTAGTGCCTAACTTCGTGCGGGTGTCTAAATAAAACTGCTGTGCTCGACCAGTCACTTCTAGATGCTCAATGTCTTCATTCTGCTGCTGAGCTAAAACGCTCGAGCTTAAACCTAAGGCGGTGATACCAGATAAAAAATAACCGATTGAACCTGTACTGCGAGCCATAAAATAAACATCCTACTAATATATGGGCTAAAAAAGGCGCACACCATACAGTTAATACGAATGATTTTCAATTGCAAGTATGGCTTGGTAATGTAAGATTCTGATTAATTGGCCAAATTCGCGCATTTACTGGCAGTCAATTCTTCAGGATAAGAGTCACCGCATTCACCAGGTAGGTATTTTACCCACTGATATTTACCGCTCGTAGATGGTCAATTTACTTGCTATATTGCGCGCCATATATAGGTTTTATGCTGTGCTTATTTCGGATTTAACGAATATGACGAAGGCGTAAATTAAATGGGAATCTGGTGTGATACCAGAACTGTACCCGCAACTGTAAACAAGCCACGTGTCGAGGATAATCGCTCAGGTGCTTGTAAGTCAGATACCAGCCTTATTCACCCTTTATTTATTTTCACGCGGGAATACGTGAATAACAGATTGTCCTTTCAGTATGTGATACTGAGCGCACTGTGTATTCCCCCTTGGATCGTATTTTGATCGATAACAATACAGGTGCCATGCCAAATTCAGCTAACCTACAGGCGAAACAGCTTTCCTACCAGATAGCGCACAAAAGTATTTTGTCTGACATTAATCTTTCTCTTGAGCGCGGTAAAGTGCTGGGGGTGCTCGGCCCTAACGGTGCCGGCAAAACCAGCTTGCTAAAAATGTTATCCGGCCAAACTGCCAGTAAAAACCAAGTGGATTGGTGCGGCAAAGCACTTGAAGAATACAGCCCACTCGAACGCGCTCGGCAAATTGCAGTGGTCAATCAATTAAATGAAAGTGTATTTGCTTTAAGCTTGCAGCAAATTGTTCGCATGGGCTGGCTACCCCATAAAACGTTGTTGTCTCGAGAAACCGAGCAGGATCATCAACACCTCGCGGCATCAATCGCTAAGGTGGGCCTTAGCGATAAAACGCATCAAACGTTTAGCTCACTGTCAGGAGGTGAGCAACAACGGGGATTAATCGCCCGGGCATTAGTCCAAAAAGCGGCGCTCATTGTGTTAGATGAGCCGGTCAATCACTTAGATATTTATTATCAACACCAAGTACTTAAGTTACTGCGCACCCTCGCCCATCAGCAACAAATGACCGTGGTGATGAGTTTGCATGATATTAATTTAGCCGCCAGTTACTGCGATCACTTATGTTTACTAAATGAAGGCAAGATGATCGCACAAGGGCCAGTTGAGAGTGTGCTAAAAGCGACAACGTTAGAGCACGTTTTTAACATTCCCTGTCGTATTCGCCCCGATGAAGTGACCGAAAATCTACGGGTAGACTTTTATCCCCCCGATGAACAAGAGCGCCCTCCTCTGCCTGAGGTAACTCAACAGTCAAAAGTGCATTCAAGCGAAGCGAGTAACAAATCAGATAAAGAAGCACACAAAGAAATAAGCGATAAGAAGGGCAAATTGAAATGACTAACCGCTGGTCGTTGCTATTTGTACTTGCGGTACTCTCGCCCATTATCGGCATATTTTTTGGTGCTGCAGACTTGCCTGCATCTGAGCTGTATCACTGCATAGTTGACCAGTGTAGCACTGACGTTAACGCGCTAATATTTTGGGAGATTCGCTTACCTAGAGTGCTCGTGGGCTTTTTAGTTGGCGCTGGCCTTGCTGTTGCCGGGGCCACATTGCAAAACATTACCCGCAACGGATTGGCTGATCCTTACCTATTCGGCGTGGTATCTGGCGCAGGGCTCGGAGCGAGTATCGCAACACTGTTGTTTGACAGTCAAATAGGCGAAACCTTAACGATATTCGGTATGTTGCCTGATGTGCCTTTTTCAATCGCACTGCCGGTCGCCGCCTTTTTAGGCGCAGTATTTGCCGTTACCTTAGTCCAAGCGCTGGCCGCAACATCTTTTGGAGGGCGCGGCGAGCACATGCTGTTAGCCGGTGTGGCGGTGTCATTTATGCTCAGTGCTCTGAGTCACTTTTTACTGTTTTTAGGTGACCCTTTCGCTGCCAACAAAGTTATTTTCTGGCTAATGGGCAGTCTTGCTCGCACTGAAATGTGGTACGCCTGGATCATGCTACCTGTGGTTATGGGCAGCGTGGTACTGCTGTTACTTTTCGGTCGGCGCTTAGATGCCCTCTTGCTAGGCGACGAAAATGCCAAAACCCTAGGCATTAACGTCACCGCTCTTCGCTTAATGGCTTTAGGTATTTGCGCTGCATTAACCGCGTGCATTGTGGCTTACTGCGGCGGCATTGGGTTCGTTGGCTTACTTATCCCCCATATTGTGCGACGCTGGGTTGGGGTGACGAGCCGCGCTTTAATTTTAGGCTGTGTACTTATCGGCGGCAGTTTTATGGTGCTAGTTGATATCGTTGCCCGCTCGGCCCTTTCAGACCAAGAAATCCCTATCGGCATTATCACTTCAGCCATCGGCAGCGTGTTTTTCTTACTCGCTATTCGTCAGCGACAGGCATGAAAACAATGCATAGTCCAAATAGTGCAAATAGAGAAAATCGGGGCAATCAAGAAAATAGAGAAAATGGCGCTCGAGAAATAAATATTAAGAACCCAACCAAATCACGATTGGAACAACACATATGTTAGATCCTGAAGTAACTGCAGCGCCAGCATCTGTAGACTCAGAGAAAGCACCCTCACGCTCAATGCAAGAAGCGATAAAGCCAGTTCACAAGACATCAAGGAAGGCACAAAAAATGTCAGAACAACAACACTCATTATCTTCATCCGTATTCGATCAGTCTCACTGGCAAATATCCCCCGTCGATACCAGTAACCTCAGCGATATAGAGGAGCGAATTAACAATAAAACTAAACCCTTAGGGGCCCTAGGCCAGCTTGAAGATCTCGCTCGCCAGCTTGCTCAAATACAACAAAGCCTCTCGCAAACAGGCAGCCGTATTGACACCCGAATCGACATAAACAAGCCTGTTATGCTGGTCTTTGCCGCCGATCACGGTATTGCCGCCAATGGCATCAGTATTGCCCCATCTGACGTCACCCAGCAAATGGTGAGCAATTTTCTCAATGGTGGCGCGGCAATCAACTGCTTTAGCACCACGCTAGGCTGGCAGATGAAAGTCGTCGATGCCGGTATGCTCAGCCCAGTGAGCGGCAATGCCCGCCTGTCAGCAAGCAATATGTTGATTGAACAGCAAATAGGCCAAGGTACGGCTGATTTTTCAAAACAAGCTGCGATGACACCAGCCCAAGCAGAGCAAGCGCTGACGATGGGCGCAAACGTTGCTGCACAGCATATTGCCCAAGGCAGCAACGTGCTGGCATTTGGCGAAATGGGCATTGGCAATACCAGTAGTGCATCAGCCTTGTTATCCCTCATTTGCGGGTTGAGCCCACAGCGCACAACAGGCAAAGGCACGGGCATAACGGATGAACAATTAACGAAAAAAATTCAGCTCATCGAAGATGCTTTAGAGCGAGTCAATAAAGTCCACGGCACAAAGGCCTTTACCCCTAAAACCGCACTGATGGAAGTAGGTGGTTTTGAAATCGCACAAATTGTGGGTGCCATACTCGAAACCGCTAAAGCCGGTAAAAGCATCTTAGTGGATGGATTCATTGTCAGTGTGGCAGCGCTGATTGCCGTGCGTATTGCGCCGCGCGCACGGGATTATATGCTATTTGCCCACTGTTCAGCAGAATATGCCCACCAGCAAGTGTTGGCTCAATTAGACGCTCGGCCGCTATTGTCTTTAGGTTTGCGCCTTGGCGAGGGCACTGGTGCAGCGCTGGCTTTACCCTTGTTGCAAGCAGCAGCCAGTTTCTACAATGATATGGCCACATTTGAGAGCGCTGGCGTGACGGTATAAATGACTAGTACCACGTTAGCGAAATAAAGACGAACATGACTCGATTTTTAAAATATCAGTTCAATTTAATACTATTAGCAGTGAGTTTTTTCACCCGCTTACCGGTGCCGACTGCAATTGATTACAGCCCACAAAAATTGCACCAAGCGGGACGATATTTCCCATTAGTTGGCTGGCTGCTGGCTGCTTTATTAAGCGCATTTTACTGCTTCATGCTGCCCTATTTAGGACGAGAACCGATAGTATGCTTGCTTATTATATTTAGTTTAATGCTAACGGGCGCAATACATGAAGATGGCCTAGCAGATACGGCCGACGGTTTTTGGGGCGGTCAGACTATCACGAGCAAGTTGACCATCATGAAAGACAGCCAAATTGGCACATACGGCACGTGCGCACTGGTTTGTGCGCTATTGAGCAAGTTTATACTGCTGAGCTCGCTAGCCGCGGATCAGCACCTATTGCTGGCCCTAGCCATTGCCTACCCTTTGTCTCGCGGGTTGGCTATTTCGCATGTGCAACACCTCGCCTATGCACGCAAAAATAGTGATAACAGTAAAAGTGACTCGTTAGCACAGTCTATGCAACCTCGGGTATTACTTTGGCTGCTCGCCTCAAGTGTACCTGCGGTACTATGGTTACCACTATCCAGTGCAATACTCGTCATAGTCAGTGCATGTGTGCTGCGCTTTGCCCTCAAACATTGGTTTAAAAAACACATTGATGGCTATACAGGGGACTGCTTAGGCTTTGCTCAACAAACCCAAGAGTTACTCATCTATCTTTTGTTGATTATCACGTTACCTAAAACAGTGAATGAGCAGACCATAGGCTTTCTTTTATGAACGTCCTATTGATAAAAACAGTCTTAAAATTGCCCCTCAAACGTCGCGTTGAATCATTACAAATATTTTGTTGGAGAGCTTAACAATGCTGCATTTAATTATTGGCGGTGCTCGCTCTGGCAAATCAAACTTTGCGTTGCAACAAGCCCTCGCTCTAAGCCAACAATCCGGCAAAGATGTCACCTATGTCGCTACCGCCACCGCGACAGACACAGAAATGAGCAAGCGTATTATGCGCCATCAACAGGAGCGACCAGCACATTGGGCGTTAGCTGAAGTGCCTCTGAATTTAACTGAGTACATCGAGCTCTATTCAGATAAGGGCGTTACAACTGATAGCGATCAGCCGATACTGCTCATCGACTGTTTAACCCTTTGGCTCAACAACCAGCTTTACCATAAACCACAACAAGATTTCAGCATCCTATTTCAAGGCTTCACCCAAGCCCTTCGCGCCAGTGAATCAAGTATAATTATGGTGGCAAATGAAGTTGGCTTGGGCGTTATCCCCATGGGGGAAGTCACTCGAGAGTTTGTTGATCAAGCGGGTTGGTTGAATCAAGCTGTGGCAAGTATTGCAGATCACGTCACCTTTGTTGCCGCAGGGTTACCCATGGCATTAAAGAGTCCTCAAAAATGAGTAGCAAACCTGTGAAAGATAGCGCAGCGAATGATAACGCGGTAAATCATGTCGCTGTGAATAGTAATACTGACGATAGCCCTGCACTGAGTAGCCGTTCAGTGGGTAGCCATCGACTTGACCATGGCGCAGCAACCACGTTCAATTTGCTGCGCCATGGTCAAGTTGATGGCCCTAGCGCACTTTATGGCAAGACCGACATTCCCCTTAGTGAACAAGGTTTACACGCTATGCAAGCGCAAATGCAAAAAACGTCAAAAGTGGATGTCATCATTTCATCCCCTCGCCTGCGTTGCCTGCATTTTGCCAAGGCATTCGCTGAATTTTTATCCGTACCCCTGGTGATTGAAGACGACCTTCAAGAGTGTGATTTTGGCTTGTATGACGGTATCCCCTTTGATGACTTAAGCGAGCAATGGCTTGAGCTAAATGCGTTTTGGCAAGAACCTATGCATAACACCTTACCAAACGCCGAATCCTTAGAACGTTTTCATCAACGGGTAGTAAATTGTTGGCAGCGTTTAACCAGCCAGCACCAAGGGCAAAACTGCTTAGTGGTTAGCCATGGCGGCGTGATACGCCAAATTTTAGCTGATGTGTTATCTGCACATTGGCAACAGGGTGATTGGTACGCCAAGTTGCAAATTGGCTATGCCAGCCTAACGCGTATCGCTATCGCAGAATACGAGCAAGCGGTTCCTGTGGTGAACTTTATCGCCAAACCAGCGTTTAACGAGAACGCACTGTGACCTATAAAAGTATGACCTATAAAAGCATGATCGTTAAAAGCACAGCCTTTGAAAGCACAGCCGCTAAAAGCATGAGCGCTAAAAGCGCGACCATCATGATCCAAGGCACTACGTCAGATGCAGGTAAAAGCATGCTCGTGGCGGGGTTTTGTCGCTGCCTGAAAAACAGCGGCGTTCGGGTGGCTCCCTTTAAGCCACAAAATATGGCCCTCAATAGCGCTGTTACTAAAGATGGCGGTGAAATAGGCCGCGCGCAAGCGGTACAAGCACAAGCGGCCGGCGTTGAGCCCAGCGTCCACATGAACCCAGTGTTACTAAAACCCAGCTCAGATACCGGCGCACAGGTGATCATTCAGGGTAAAGCGGTGTCAGACATGCAAGCCAAGAAATACCATGACTACAAAAAAGTCGCTATGCAAGCCGTCCTCAGTTCCCATCAATGCTTAACGCAAGAGTACGACGTGGTTGTGGTAGAAGGCGCAGGCAGCCCAGCGGAGATTAATTTACACAAAGGCGACATCGCCAATATGGGCTTTGCCGAAGCGGTTGATTGCCCGGTGATCATAGTGGCAGATATCGATCGCGGCGGCGTATTCGCGCAACTTGTTGGTACATTAGATTTACTGTCAGAATCTGAACAAAACCGCGTCGTCGGCTTTGTCATTAACAAGTTTCGTGGCGACATCAAACTACTCGAGTCAGGTTTAACCTGGTTAGAAGACCGAACGAAAAAGCCGGTGTTAGGTGTACTGCCCTATATTCACAACTTACAATTGGCCGCTGAAGACGCCATTCAAGCAGAACAGAATTTAGATGAAAAAAACATACGAATACACATATGTGTTCCTGTGTTTAAACGCATCAGTAATCACACCGATTTCGATATGCTGCGCGTACACCCCCAAGTAAAACTGACCTTTGTGGCCCAAGGCCGCCCTATTCCAGCCTGTGATTTGATCATATTACCGGGCAGCAAGAATGTGCGTGCCGACCTAGCATTGCTAAAAGAAATGCGATGGGACGAAGGCTTACAACGTCACCTACGCTACTCCGGTAAAGTATTGGGTATTTGCGGTGGCTATCAAATGTTGGGCCAAAGTATTGCGGATCCCAGCGGCGTTGAAGATACGCCAGGCACCAGCGAAGGCTTAGGTTATTTGCCTATCACCACGCAATTACAAGCACAAAAACAGCTTACCCAAAGTCACGGAGACTTATTAATCCATGAAAATGGCAGCGCACCTATTCGAGGCTACGAAATTCACATAGGCACTAGCGTGCGAGCTGATAATGCCAAGCCGATGATCTTATTAAACAACGGCGAGTATGAAGGCTGTATCAGTGAAGACAACCAAGTTGCGGGTAGTTATTTACATGGCTTGTTCGATTCACCACAGGCTTTGCAGCGTATACTTGCTTGGGCGGGTGCCAATACAGAACTCGCCGAGGATTACGGGGCGCAACAAGAGCGCGAAATAGAGCGCTTAGCTCAGGTGTGCCAAGGGCATCTCAACTGGGATGCCATTCACACCATTATCGAACAACAATTTACCGCGCCGTTTTTTTCCAGCGCGGCCACCCACAGCAAAGAGGGAGCATAAACTCATGTCTGACACCCCATCAAACGACAATAAAGACGAAAACAATCGCCATAAGGCACGTATGCAGCAGCAAAAAGCCAAAGTGGACGAGCGTATCGCCAACGCGCAAGTCGAAAAAGGTGTATTGATTGTCATCACAGGTAATGGCAAAGGTAAGTCTACCTCGGGTTTTGGCACAGTCGCCCGAGCAGTCGGTCATGGCTTAAAAGCTTGTGTCGTGCAATACGTAAAAGGCACTTGGCCCTGCGGCGAGCGTGATTTATTAGAAAAACTAGGCGTGGAGTTTCACGTTATGGGCACGGGGTTCACTTGGGAAACCCAAGACAAGGAAACCGACAAAGCCGCAGCACAAAAAGCCTGGGAATTTAGCAAAGCCTGCTTGCAAGACCCAAGCATCGATTTGCTGCTACTCGATGAAATCACCTACATGTTGACCTACAAATACATCGATTTAGATGACGTATTAGCCGCTCTGGAAAATCGCCCTGCCAATCAGCATGTGGTAATAACGGGCCGCGCCTGTCACCGCGCGGTTATCGAATTAGCCGACACCGTCAGCGAAGTACGCCCTATCAAGCATGCATTTGAAGCAGGTATTAAGGCGCAAAAGGGAATTGATTGGTAATGACACCGACAAAGCAAAATAGGCTCGTTTGTCTGTTAACCTGTATTGTCGTGCTAGCGTTCAATGCATCAAGCGTTTCTGCCCAATATGAAACAACTAAAAGTGAACGTGCCGATGCTAATACCGCTGTTGATGATGTGCCTGGCAATGAGGTAAATAATGCGGCCAGCAACCCAAGCAATAGAGCGCAATCTGAAATATCAGAAGCTGACGCTATCTTTGATGAAATAAGTCAGCTTAGCAAAGATAAACGGCAGAAATTGCGCATTATTGCGTTAGCGCCACATATCGTCGAATCGCTTTTTGAAGTAGGTGCGGGCCAGCAAATTATCGCCACAACCGCCCATGCAGATTACCCAGAAGCGGCCAAAGACATTCTACAAATTGGTAACTACGCCCGCCTACAAATCGAAAAGATCGTACAGCTGCAGCCTGACGTAGTGATTGCTTGGAAAACCGGTAATCCAGGAGATGATTTAGCACGGCTGAAGCAGTACAAAATTAAGGTTATATATTCAAACCCTAGGACCTTGTCACAGGTCGGTGACGAACTTCTCATGCTAGGTCAGCTTACGGGGCGCGAAGACCTTGCCGAACAGGCCGCTTCACATTATAAGGCGCAGCTCGACAGGCTCAAAGCGCGCTATGCCAAAAAGCCCCCTATGCGCACCTTTTATGAGCTTTGGTCTAGGCCACTGCGCACCGTGGCAAACAATGCATGGCCGCAACAACAATTAGCCCTTTGTGGTGCCAAAAACCCGTTTGCCAACGCCAGTGATGACTATCCGTCTGTCGGTTTAGAGCAAGTGCTAGTGGCGTTGCCACAAGTCATTATTCAACCGACGCAGCACGCCTCCGATACGCCTGACGCTTTGAATTGGGCCCAGTGGCAACACATTCCAGCAGCCAAGAACGGTTTTATCTTTCACCCCAATGCTGACAAAGTACACCGCATGACCAGCCGCATGTTGGATGAAGTGGCACTGATGTGCGAACAAATCGATAAGGCCCGTCAGTTTTACCAGACTGATACGCCGTTACCCCATTAACCGAGTTTGCATACGTGATCTCTATTACCGCTGCTCCCCCTGATACAGTCCATTTTTACCTTTGCCGTCATGGGCAAAGTGAATTTAACGCCAAGGGGTTATTACAAGGGCACTTAGAAAGCCCGCTAACCGCAGAGGGAATAGCGCAAGCACAAGCCCTGGCGTTGAAGGCCAAGCATTGGAAAATCAACCATATCGTTAGTTCGCATCTTGGCCGCGCTCAGCAAACGGCGGACATTTGCGCCCAAGCACTTAACAATGGTGCACAAGGCTCATTGCGCCTCGAGCCACAAAACTTTGCAGATTTAGCAGAACGCCATTTAGGCGATTGGCAAGGCAAACCCATAAAGCAATTACCGGAATTCCATGCATTTAATCAGCTGTGCTACCAACAAACGCACATCACTCCGCCGAACAGCCTTGAGCTAAACAATAGCCTTGAGCTAGAAAACAGCCTTAAGCGAACGAACAGCCGTGACCTTAATAACAACTTAAAGCAGAGTGAAAGCACAGCCACGGTTCGCGAGCGAATGCAAAAAGCGCTCGTCTGTATCGCGTATTCCAAAGCACTAAACAGCAAGCCATCACAAGCGCAGCACAATGTGCTCGTTATCAGCCATGGCGACGCTATTGTCTGCTTAATGAGCTTATTTAGGCCGCCTATGTTGCTCCCAAACACCCAAGGCATATTGCTTAGCTATCAAAATGACACGCTGGAATGGGGCGGCTTGCTTGACTGAGCTCAGCGCTTGGGTGGCAACCATGTTATCTTTTTCAAGCTTGGCTGTAATAGGCGCGCAAATGCTGTTCGCCTTGCTGCTTGATAAAGTATTAGGTGAGCCTAAACACTTTCATCCCCTTGTGGGGTTTGGGCATTTAGCAAATCGCTTAGAGGCTAAAGCTAACGCTCAACTATTCACGGCAAAGCAAACATCCCTAGCAAAAAAACGCATCAAAGGTGCTCTGTGCTGGCTCATACTTGTCCTGCCTCTACCAATGACGTTATGGGTGATCAACTATGGCGTCATGCAATATGCCATGAGCAACGACGCTGTATTGCTAGCGGGCTGCATGTCCTTATTAAACGCCTCGATATTGTATTTAGCTATTGGCATGCAAAGCCTCAAAGAGCACGCCATGCAGATATACCAGCCATTAGCAGAAGGAGATTTAGCCCAAGCGCGACATTTCACCAGCTATATGGTTAGCCGAGATACTACCGAGTTAACGCCAAACAACATGAGCCGCGCCGCAGTAGAATCTGTTCTAGAAAATGGTCATGACGGCGTGATATCCAGCTTGTTTTATTTTGCCATCGGCGGCGCTCCACTGGCGGTTTTACATCGCCTTAGCAATACTCTTGATGCTATGTGGGGCTATAAATCACCGCGCTTTTTGCACTTTGGTTGGTGGGCCGCCCGAACGGACGACCATCTTGGTTGGTTAAGCGCTTATTGCACCTCCCTACTGTATGTATTGGCCGCTCCGGCACCTATTCGTTTCACACATTTAGCACGCGCATGGCAGCAAGCTAAGGGCTACAAGAGCAAAAACGGCGGTCGCTGTATGGCCACTGGCGCCGGTGCGCTTAGCTTCACAATTGGGGGAGCATCACAATATCAAGGCAACACAGTACATAGCCCAATATTAGGCAGTGGAGAGCGCGTTACCTTGACCGACATACCCCGCAGCATTCGCCTGGTGCAGCGCAGTGCCTGGCTATTTTCAAGTGCTATTTTGCTTTGTGGGTTATTGGGGTTGATAGGGCTAATCGCACTATGCAGCTTTTACGGCCTCAGTACCGACATCATTTTCTAAAGGAATTATTTTTATGGATAAAAATACAACGGCTTTAACCCGTGCTCCAACACAGGTCAATCAAACGGGTGATGGGGCAACCGATATACTAAAAAGTGCGCCAAGCGATGCGACAAACGTTGATGTAGAACAGCCATTAATGCACGGCGGGCAATTAAGCACCATGGCCCAGCGTTACCACATAGAGGAAAAAGACTGGCTTGATTTATCCACTGGCATTGCGCCTATCGCCTATCCTGTTGGCATAATTCCCACAGCTTGCTGGCAACGTTTACCACAAAATAATGAAGGGCTATTACACGCCGCACGTGGCTACTATCAAACTCACCATTTGCTGCCAACCCCTGGCAGCCAAAGCATTATTCAAATGCTACCGCAACTGTGCCGCGCCCGAGGCTTTGCTAACAGCAGGGTATGGCTGCCAAAAGTAGGCTATCAAGAACATCGCAAAGCATGGCAAAAAGACCAGTATCAAACTCTCGATTACACTGACGTTACTGAGTTAGGCCAAATAGGGCACAAGGATATTGTGCTACTGATCAATCCAAATAATCCTACGGGTGAACATTATCCAAAGGCGTACGTCGACCAATTACACAAAGACATTCATGCCAAACAAGGGCTTTTGATCATTGACGAAGCCTTTATGGATGCAACACCGGAAGAATCCATGGTGCAAGCATTTAGGCGACTTAATAGCGCAAATCCGCATCAGGCAGGCGCTAGGCACCAAGACTACAGCGACGCCTTGATTATATTACGCTCAGTGGGCAAGTTTTTCGGGTTAGCAGGTATCCGCTTAGGGTTCGTACTGGCAAATGAAACTTGGCTTAATGCAATGGCCTTATTATTAGGCCCTTGGGCGGTAAGCGGCCCTGCGCTTTTCGTTGGCGAACAGGCACTAGCAGATAAACGCTGGCAAGAAGAACAAAGGGTTGTACTCTGGCGTTTAAGTAGCGCATTACAAAGCACACTGAAACAACTATTCACACAACCTGTGCATGGCACGTTACTATTCAAAACGGTTCACACACCCAACGCCCCCGCAATTTTTGACGCTTTATGCCAGCAAGGGATTTACGTGCGCTTATGCGACGAAAAAGACGCCCTACGATTTGGTATTGCGAACGAACAGGGCCTGATAAGGTTAAAAGACGCATTACACACATCGCCGATTCAGCGACTCTTGTAAGTGACTTTATCAAAAGCACTGCTGTTGGCTAAACGTGCTCGCTAAATGATCAAGCAATGCTCTGATGCGTGCCGGCAGATGCCGGTTTGATGCATACACCGCACTCAACGTCAGTTGGTTCGCTTCGAATTCCTCAAACAATATCTGCAAGCTCCCCTCTTTTACGTAAGGTTCTGTGACATAAATTGGCCCCATGCCTATGCCCAGCCCCTGCGCCGCCATCTGCGTAACAGCCCGAGGGGAGTTTGACGCAAACACCCCATGCACATTCACATTAAACGTCAGACCATTTTCTTTGAATTTCCAATTTAGCGGATCCACTTGTGACTTTTGCAATAAGCAGTGGTGAGTGGCTAAGGCATTCGGATGACTTGGTGCACCTTTTTGCGCTAAATACTCGGGGGAAGCAAATACCACAACGCGCATATCCATCAACTTTTTGGCGATAAGAGTCGAGTCCTGGAGATCGCCAAAGCGAATTGCCACGTCTACCCCTTCGTCGATAATGGCCACCCGCTGATCTGACAAACTAAGCTCTACGCTGATATCAGGGTGTTGTTTTAAAAACGGCGCTAGGGCGTCCACCAACTTAGTGCTGCCAAATGCGGTGGGTGCCGTTAGTCTTATAGTACCTGAAAGTGCAGATTGACGATGTTGGATCACATCTTCTAATTCATCAAATTGCTCCAACAGGGGCACACATCGCTCGAAATAAGCCCGCCCGGTCTCAGTCAATGTGACACTACGAGTAGTACGATGAAACAACAAGGCATCGTGTTTTTTTTCCAACTGGCCAATATATTTGCTTGCCAATTTTGTGCTAATACCCAGCTGTTTTGCGCCACTTGTAAACGATTTTTGCCGCGCCACTGCAATAAAAGTACGCATACCTTCTAGTGTGTCCATCGATTTCACCCGATTGATATCTGAATTTTCACAATTTAATTGAGAACATATTGTACATAGTAATTCTACAAATCAACATATTGTTCACAGAAATGAGCGCGTCTATTATTTGTTCAACACGACGACACTGAACAGCTTTAGGTTCAGCGCTTTAATTAATCACCAGAGGACATCTTTATGGTCAATCCCATTAAAATTTATTCATTCCCGTTATCAGGCCACGCCCAACGCGTAGAGCTTTTCGCAAATATCGCCGGCATTGCCCACGAAGTGATCAATGTGGACTTAGCCGGTGGCGAGCACAAACAAGCCGCCTTTTTGACACTCAACCCAGCGGGTCAAGTTCCTGTGGTGCAAGATGGCGAAGCCGTTATTAGCGATTCAAATGCGATCTTGGTTTATTTGGCACGCAAGTACGCGCCTGACTACTTACCTACCGATGCAGTGCTCGAAGCGCAAGTACAACAGTTTTTGTCATTAGCCGCAGGTGAAATAGCGTTTGGCCCATGTAATGCCCGCTTAATTACCGTGTTTAATGCACCGCTTGATGCTGATTTTGCTATCGCCACGGCAAACAAAGTACTAGGGAAACTAGAAGCGCACTTAGAGGGCAGAGAATTTTTGGTCGGTGATAGCCCGAGCATCGCTGACATCGCTATTTACACTTACACAGCGCATGCGCCAGAGGGCAATGTGTCCTTGGCCAATTTCTCAAATGTTCGTCGCTTTTTAGCAAATGTAGAAGCGCTAAATGGGTTTAAACCCATGACAACCACAAAGGCAGGTCTTGTTGCCTAACGTTTAGCGTTTTTTGTTTATCTTTTGGCTGGGTAGTGCATCCAGCCATATCACTTGAATGTAGCAAATTAAATTACCTGTACTGGAGTATTCATGAAACTCACCCACACTCATACCCCATTTCACAACGGTGAGCGTCAGTTACAAGCCAGTGTAGGTGCTCTTGAGCAGATGGACGACATTGGCCGTCGCGCAATCCGCGCATACATGCCAGAGCAGAATAGGCAGTTTTTCCAGCAACTGCCGTTTATGATCCTAGGCAGTACGACAAATGAAGGGCAGCTTTGGGCGTCTATTTTGCCTGGAAAGCCAGGCTTCGTGCAGTCCCCCTTCCCTACAAAACTCACGGTAAATACGCCTATTCTAACAGGAGACCCACTAGCATCCGCCGTCAAGCAAGGGGCTCGCTTGGGTCTACTTGGGTTGGAAATGCCTACGCGGCGACGCAACCGGGTAAATGCCACCGTTACTGGGGTTTCAAATCATCAGCTTGAATTAGACGTTGAGCAATCTTTTGGCAATTGCCCGCAATATATTCAAACCCGAGAAATTCAATTTGTCCGCTCACCAGATGCCCCTATAAAGGCACCTGTTATTGAGGAATTTACTGAACTGAGTGCCTCATTAACAGCTTTTATTGGTCAAGCAGATACGTTTTTTGTCGCCAGTTCGGCTGGGCAAAATCCTCAGCACACAGTGAGCAATGGAGAACCTACGCGCAGTACTATGGGGGTTGATGTCTCGCACCGTGGTGGCATGCCAGGCTTTATAAAAGTACAAGGTAATACCTTGACGATCCCAGATTATGCAGGGAATAATTTTTTCAACACCTTAGGCAACTTTGTTATCAACCCCAAAGCAGGCTTACTCTTCGTCGATTTCACGACAGGCGATGTGTTTATGTTGACCGGTGAAGTCACACTGCTTGCTAGTGACTCCCCTTTGATCGAAGGCTTCCAAGGGGCACTACGCGGCTGGCAATTTACGTTAACCCGCGGCATAACCTTAAAAGCGGCCTTACCGTTTCGGGCAGCCTTTGAAAGCTACTCTGCTAACGCAAAAGCAACTGGCACTTGGGCACAAGCAGAAGCGATAGTAAAAGCACAAGCACAACGTAACCAGTGGCGCCCATTTATCGTCACTAAAATAGAAGACGAAAGCAGTACAATTCGCTCATTCTACTTATGCCCAAGTGACAATGTACCTGTATTGCCCTTTTCCCCAGGCCAACATCTCACCTTGCGTATCAAACAGCCCAATACTGACAAATGGCTCGTGCGCAATTACACCGTATCCAGCGCCCCGACAGGCAATTATTATCGCATTTCGGTCAAGCGTGAATCCCATGGCCAAGTATCAAGCGCGCTACATGCCAACGTAGGCGTGGGCAGTGAAATATACATAAAAGCGCCGAGCGGCCACTTTTTTATCGACAACAAGCAACGGCGCCCTGCCGTTTTGATAGGGGCTGGCGTCGGTATAACCCCTATGTTATCTATGGCAAATGATGCCCTTGGTGAAGAGTTACGCAGTCGTTATGTTCGCCCGATGGCCGTAATTCAAGCGGCTAAAGATAGACACCAGCGGGGGTTCTACCAAGAGCTCACTGATATCGCTAATCGCAGTGCTGGGCGTATTCAGTATTACTCTGTGTTAAGTGATATTGACGCTGGCAAGCAGCCTAAACCAATGCCATCTATAGACTACACAATTCAAGGGCGGATAAACCACACCTTATTACTCGGCGTACTCAATACAATGGGCACTGCGAATAGCAACGATGCAACATCACTATTTGACAAAGACTTTTATCTTTGTGGCCCCCAAGGCTTTATGCAAAGCATATACGACGTATTAATTGAACTTGGCGTACAAGATAAAGACATTCATGCTGAAGCGTTCGGACCATCATCTTTAGTGCGCCAAACAGTAGATCTCCGTGCTCGCGCGGAGCAAGAAGCTGAATCGGCTTTAATAACATTTGCCCAATCTGGTATTGAACAAAGCTGGAACAGGGGTGACAAGTCCCTACTTGAAGTTGCCGAAAGTAGCGGGCTAACGCCAGAATACAGTTGTCGTAATGGCCAATGCGGATCATGTGCAGCAAAGCTACTAAGTGGTAGCGTAACGTATCGCAATAACCCTAGTGCCCACGTCGACGAGTCAGAAATATTACTTTGTTGTGCTGTCCCCGCTAAAGATAGCCAAACCATCGCGCTGGCCTTGTAAATAAAGCAAAAAATTCAGTTTCAATAAAAACGTTTTTTAGTAAATAACC
Source organism: Paraglaciecola sp. QJM3NY_14 (assembly GCF_056173245.1). NCBI lineage: Bacteria > Pseudomonadati > Pseudomonadota > Gammaproteobacteria > Alteromonadales > Alteromonadaceae > Paraglaciecola > Paraglaciecola sp. QJM3NY_14. The sequence goes on along the minus strand of NZ_CM149664.1, from coordinate 1,277,691 downwards.
TGAGTTCTGGTTAAATAGTTCCATCATGCAATATTAATCGACCTAAAGAGGATGTAAATATGAGTACACGCCCACCGTTACCCCCGTTCAATGAGCAAAGCGCCATGGAAAAAGTTCGTTTAGCTGAAGATGGCTGGAACAGCCGAAACCCTGAAAAGGTATCACTGGCGTATACCGTCGATACCAAATGGCGCAATCGCAGCACCTTTGTGAACAACCGCGAAGAAGCTGCCGCTTTTTTAAAAGCAAAATGGGATAAAGAACTAGAATATCGCCTCATTAAAGAATTGTGGGCCTACACAGAAAACCGTATTGCTGTGCGTTATGCCTACGAGTGGCACGACGACAGTGGCAACTGGTTCCGATCGTATGGTAATGAAAACTGGGAGTTTGACGAAAATGGCTTAATGCAAAATCGTTTCGCTTGCATCAACGACTTACCCATCAAAGAATCAGAGCGTAAATTCCACTGGCCGCAAGGTCGCCGCCCTGATGATCACCCAAGCTTATCTGAACTTGGGCTATAATTTAAAAAGTAGACATAGCTAGCGCTAATCTATAATTTAGCGCTACTCGAGTGCTTCTCACTACGCGTACTGCTTCCTTTACAGTGTAAAGGACTACTTACAAATATCAGCTTTGTGGGTTGCCAAATGGGTGATTGTCGTCCATTTGCGTTTTAGCCACACTAAGCTCGTTTTCATTTCCTCATACAAAACATAATAATAACAATAGGTTAACAAAAAAGATTTTTTGCCTGTCGCACTATTCCAACCGGGGGGAGGTCCTATTTATCTAATTCCCCCTCGTTTTTGACTTTGTCTATGGAACGGAATAGCCTACATAAAATAGTAACATTTGTTACCAAATTAATGTGAGGACGTGAAGATGACAGATCTGTTTGAAAATCCGATGGGACTTGATGGTTTCGAGTTCGTTGAATTTACCGCACCGGAAAAAGGCATATTAGAGCCTGCGTTTTTAGCTATGGGGTTCACCTTAGTCGCTAAGCATAAGTCTAAAAGTGTCGAACTTTGGAGACAAGGTGACATTAACTTGATCACCAATTATGAAAAGAACAGTCATGCATATCACTATGCAAAAGAACACGGGCCTTCAGCTTGCGGGCTAGCGTTTCGCGTTAAAAACGCTCAATTTGCTTATTCTGAAGCGATTAGAAAAGGGGCTCAAGCGGTAGACATTCCCACAGCACCAATGGAGCTGCGTTTACCGGCAATAAAAGGTATTGGCGGCGCCACCCTTTATTTAATTGACCGTTATGCGCAAGGTCAGACGATCTATGACATCGATTTTAACTGGCTTGAGGGCGTAGACCGAAACCCAGAAGGGTGCGGTTTCCACACTCTTGACCATCTTACCCACAATGTTTATCGCGGCAGAATGGATCATTGGGCCCGATACTATGAAGACCTATTTAATTTTCGTGAAATCCGCTATTTCGACATCAAAGGCGAATACACAGGTTTATTATCAAAAGCGATGACCGCGCCAGATGGAAAAATTCGTATTCCATTAAATGAGGAAGCTGCCGGAGGCGGAGGTCAAATTGAAGAGTTTTTGATGCAATACAATGGCGAAGGCATACAGCACATCGCATTTTCGTGTGACGATTTATATAGCTGCTGGGATCGGTTAAAAAAATCAGGGGTTAAATTCATGACCGCCCCCCCAGAAACCTACTACGAAATGCTAGCTGAACGCTTACCTGGTCATGGTGAGCCTGTTGATGAATTGCAATCAAGAGGTATTCTGTTAGATGGCACAACTCAAAACGGCGATCCTAGGCTCTTATTGCAGATATTCTCAGAAACTACCCTTGGCCCAGTCTTTTTCGAATTCATTCAACGTAAACAAGATGACGGATTTGGTGAAGGTAATTTCAAAGCATTATTTGAATCCATAGAGCGCGATCAACTGGAACGCGGCGTGTTGGCAAACAGCTAATCACATCGGTTAAGAAGCAGCTCTGTGTTATGACAAAGCAAGTCAAATGATTTACTAAGAGGAAGGTATACATATGGTAAAGGTAGCAGGAGTTCATCATGTCGCTTATCGATGTATAGACGCAAAAGAGACGGCTCAATGGTACAAAGACATACTGGGCATGAACTTGGTATTGTCCATTGCGGAAAACGAAGTTCCGTCTACGAAAGAGCCCGATCCGTACATGCATATTTTTCTAAATGCCGGTAATGAAAATGTTTTAGCATTCTTCGAGATCCCCAACTCACCTGACATGGGGCGAGACGAAAATACGCCAATTTGGGTCCAGCACCTTGCTCTAAAAGTAGCCAGTGTTGACGAATTGCTCGCAGCCAAAGTGCATATTGAAAGCCAGGGTGTTGAAGTGTTAGGGCCGATAGATCATACAATTTTCAAATCCATTTACTTCTTTGATCCTAACGGTCATCGTATGGAGCTTGCCGCTAATACGGGAACGCCAGAACAATACAAAATGTTAAACAGCGTGGCCCAATTAATGGTTGATGAATGGTCAGAAACCAAAGTCGCACCCAATCATGCCGCATGGCTTCATGAAGATAAATAACGTTGGCTAGCAAGTGCGCAAAATACTGATTTAGTCGTTAAACCTGATCTAATGGATATATTCTTATGACCTTATTAAACGAAACCCATGATATTAAATTGACCAGCTGGGTAAGCTCGGCTAACCGAGACGGTGACTTTCCTATTCAGAATTTGCCTTTTGCCACGTTTCGCCGAAAAAATAGCAACGAACGCGTTCGAGGCGGTGTCGCTATTGGTAAATACGTCATTGATATGGCGGCACTCGCTCAAGCAAGCAATTTTACCGGCCTTGCACTAAAAGCAGCTAAAGCCGCCGCCCAAACGAGCTTGAACGAATTAATGGACATGGGTAAAGAAGCGAACTCCGCTTTGCGCCTAGCGCTGTCTCGCGCACTTCGCACCGAGGCCCGTGAACAAGAATGGTTGCGCGACTGCTTAATTTTACAAAGCGATATTGAGTATGCAATGCCTTGCACAATCGGTGATTACACTGATTTTTATACTTCAATTCACCATGCTACTGCGGTTGGTTCGCTTTTTCGCCCAGACAACCCCTTGCTACCAAACTACAAATGGGTACCGATTGGCTATCACGGCAGATCTTCCACCATTGATATTTCAGGGCAAGCGTTTCCGCGTCCTGTTGGCCAAATCAAAGCGCCTGATGCAGAAGCCCCCGTATTAGCGCCCTGTAAACGACTTGATTATGAAGTAGAGATGGGTATTTTCGTCGGCCAAAGCACCACCTTAGGCGAGCGAATCGATATCACGTGCGCAGAAGATCATGTTTTCGGTTTATGCTTATTCAACGACTGGTCAGCACGCGATATTCAAGCCTGGGAGTACCAGCCACTGGGGCCACTTCTCGCCAAAAACTTTGCATCTACCATTTCCCCATGGATTGTCACCATAGAGGCATTAGCCCCCTACCGAACCCAATTTGAACGCCCTGAAAGCGATCCGCAACCACTGCCGTACTTAAGCAGTAGCGAAAACGACATGCGAGGGGGATTAAACATTCATTTAGAGTGCCTGATTCAAACTGAAAAAATGCGTAACAACGACGAAGATCCTTACAAGATAAGTGATAGTAATTTTAAGTACTCATATTGGACGATTGCTCAGCTTGTTGCTCATCACAGTGTAAACGGCTGCACCATGAGAGCTGGCGACCTACTTGGGTCAGGTACACAGTCAGGGCCTGAGCACGAGCAGGCTGGCTCAATGCTAGAGCTATCTAGGGGCGGTAAGGAAGCATTCAAGCTGGGCAATGGCGAAAAGCGTACGTTTTTAGAAGACGGCGACAGCGTAATCATGCGTGGCTATTGCCAGAAAGACGGCGCAGCCCGTATCGGCTTTGGTGAAGTACAAGGCACCGTGCTGCCGGCAAGTCTTTAAGGTTTTGTAGTATCAGTGTGATATTAAAGCTGTCTTGTTAAAAACGAGTACTTGTGCCGTAAAGCAGCCCGAAATAGCAAAAGGTAATGTTATGAACGTAACGTTGCCTTTTCATAACATTTCGCATCACGTTCGTGTAAATAGGTAAATAATAAACTTGTCATAACATGGCGGCTATTGGCCGAAACGTAGTAATCGTCAGCCCTTGCACCAAAGCAATTTGGTCTATAACCAGCAGCCAATTCAACCATAACGTGCAGATGTTTAGCAGTGGAGATGTGGCATATCAGGTGGTAATGTGAAGTCCCTACATGACTAATCTGTATTTTTAAATGCCCAAAGACGACGACATATTATTAGATTTAAATCAGTTTTTTCCGTATCAGCTGTCGATATTGGCGCAGCAAGTCACTGAATTTATAGCTAAAATATATGAAAAACACGGCTTAACGAGAACCGACTGGCGCGTGCTCGCTGCGGTTGGCTTTCATGGTGAAATATCCGCTCGAGACATATGCAAGTTCACACGATTAGAAAAGATGCCAGTGAGTCGTGCTATTGCAAAACTGATTCGAGCAGGCTTATTACTACAACATCCGGGCTCCTTGGACCGGCGCACAAATGTGCTTAATCTAACGTCTGAGGGAGCGAAGGTGCATCAACACATTATTCCTTTGGTGAAGGCCCAGGAAGAACGTTTACTCGAGGGATTATCCACACAAGAGCGAGAACAATTGAAAGCGCTAACAGTCAAGCTAGGCCAACAACTAGAAGTGGCCACTAAATAAATATTGTCAAAACAGCTTACGCGTATCGACTAGTCTGCACCAGTCAACCCAAGTCTAGCGCTCAGTGAACTCAACTACACAACATCGTGAACCAATGCAGAACGTAGCACCTCACCTACCAGCTCTTTTACTAATCTAGTCGTATCAGAGACCTCTAAATCATTGGCATAACACAGCACGATATCACGCTCTATACGGTAACCCTGTAATGGATGCAGGCGTAAGCTTGGCCGCCGTGTAAACAACTCAGCGAAAGATGATGGCAGCACCACGATACACTGCCCAGATAGCACCAGATCAATCATGATCTCAGTATTGTTGGTGTAGCCATAGTGGGAAATATTGAGGTCGTGTTTCTGTGCTAACCAATCAATGATGCCTGATATGCCATGATCTTCTGAAAACAAACACAGCGGCGCCGTTTCGAGAATTTCAACCGGCAACTCTTGCAAAATAACTTGTTCTTGGCCGCCGGAGGTTGTTGCGCTATCCACATCACTTGGCAAGCAGATTAAGAACCGCTCAACGGCAATTTCTTCCACCAAAGAAGAGCTGAGGCTCAAGTTCTCAGCACGATGCACTACAGTGCGATCGCTCGTACTTAACTCGATAGCTGAACTGGTAATATAAAAATCGAGCTCAGCTGCCACGACAGACTGCTGTAGCGCTGTGCCACCTAAAGCTTATTGTGACACCCATGCTAATTTTACCTAGCTCATATCTTATCGTGACACCCACGTTAATCTGATCTAGCTCAGGTTAAAAACACTATACTGACATCCATGATAAAACCCATCATGTTTCAAAAACTGAACTAAAATCATTAAGTATCTTATTCATCATGGTGTACGTATTGTGCCGCAACCTAGAAAAAACCAAATCAGCCTAATTGATACCCCCTATTACCACTGCATTTCACGATGTGTTCGGCGCTCTTACCTATGTGGGATTGATAAATACTCTGGTCAAAGTTACGAGCACCGTCGAGGTTGGGTTGAGGATCGTTTACTATTTTTGTCGACCGTATTTTCCATCAGCATTTGTGCATATGCAGTAATGAGTAATCACACACATATAGTGCTACACGTAGATGATTCAGTAGCGAATGATTGGAAAATTGACGAGGTATTACGCCGCTATCACAAAATACATAAGGGCACCTTACTCACGCAAAAGTACGTCTGTGGTGATAAACTCACTCCAAGTGAGCTGATTACCTTTGATGAAACTGTTGAGCTATATCGAAAGCGTTTGTATGACATCAGTTGGTTTATGCGTGATATCAATGAATATATTGCCAGAGAGGCGAATAAAGAGGACTGTTGCACTGGTCGATTTTGGGAAGGGCGATTTAAATCTCAAGCATTGTTAGATGAAAGCGCACTGTTAGCATGTATGGCCTATGTTGACTTAAACCCCGTTCGAGCTAAAGTTGAAAAAACACCAAAAACCTCAAAATACACCAGTATAAAAAAACGACTGCAAGCTCTTAATCATAAGCAACAACAACCAAAAAATTTGATGCCCTTTATAGGCAATCCGAAACAAAACTCCCCTAAGTGCGTCAGCTATTCACTTGAAGACTATTGCGATCTAGTACAAACCACCAGCCGCAGTATTATTGATGACAAAGCCGATCATATCGAAAAATACCAAAGCCCAATTTTACAACAGTTAGGCTTAGATTCAGCGCAATGGTTGATTTTAGTGACTGAGTTCGAAAAGCACTTCTTTTGTGCCGCAGGTGCAGAGCTGATAATGAACACCTTCAAACGGCATACCCATCATCAACGTATTAGAGGTATGGGAAAAGCCAGAGAGTTACTTAAACGAGCGTAACTTTAACCATTAAAATCTGCGAAAATCATCCCGGATATACATTTTCGCAAGCGCTTTACGCCGTAAATTCATGCCATCCTTCATTTCTACTCACAAGCCGCAAAAATCAGATAAATAAAAGTAACGTATACCCACTAGTCTCTTTTATCACGAAAGCACTCGCCTACTTTGAGCCTGAGCTACTTTCACCAAATCTTATCATCGGTGTGACAGTAACGGTCTTAGTTCTTAGCATGGGTGTCAGGATATTAGTTTGTCCGTGATGGAATTCACGAAGTGATGATGTGGTAGGGCAACGAGATAACACCGGAGGTGCTGCGACATCGACGGCTTGGGTTTGAAGCTGGGCGGCTGTTTACTTAGACAATGTATTATGGGTGTCATGATATTGGTTTTATCGGTTCTCACCGCGCATCATCGTGGGTGTCATGATATTGGTTGGTGGTGAGGCGTGATACTACTGTGTATCAACTGCTGGGGTTGCGGCCTTATTCATTGACTTTGTAGCCCAGTGTTTGTATCGTCTCGCCCGCTATTCTAGGTGCCTGTTGGTTGTGAGCCATTTCAACTGAACAGGGTAAACGGGAAGTATGGTGTCACCAGACAAACATGGCTGTCTAGGTTAACCCATCGCTGCCCCCGCAACGGTAAGCATCCTTTGAGATGTCAGCCCGACACCGGCCTATGAACTAGTTATTTACGAATGAAGCGGAGGGCTTCATTAGAATGCACCTATCAAATTAACTTGTTGGTGGCTTTAGTTTTGACGCTATCTTATCCTTTTTAAACGTCATTTCACTGCATATCGCCGCAAGATTATTATAATTCACGCATTTTACCCCTCCTTCGATCGTTAACTTTTTTCAGATTGAGGAACACACATGCAACACCGCCCATTGGCTATCGCCATCTCTCTCGCCTTGGCTGTAAGCCCAGCTATCGCACAAACTACTGATGCTCAGGCAGCTAATTCAACAGACGTTGCTAGCAAAACCGACCGCCCGCTTGAACGTATGGTTGTAGTGTCAAGCCGGGTAGCTATGCCCATTCGTGAAATCGCTACGTCTGTATCAATTATGACCCGGGATGAAATTGAAACCCGTGGTTATATCAATTTAGCAGATGTGCTACGCACCCAGCCCTCAGTGACTGTGACAGGCAGTGGTAGCGTAGGCTCAGCCACCAGCTTACGTATTCGCGGTGAAGAAGGTTACCGCACGTTGGTACGTATTGATGGCGTTGATGTTTCTGACCCAACCGGCACTCAAGTCGGCCCTAAATTCGGGCAAATACAAAGTAGCAACATCAACCGTGTTGAAATACTCCGTGGTAGCCAAGGCTTGGTGTATGGCGCCGATGCTGGCGGGGTGATTAATATTGAAACCGCTAACGGTGTAGGCGCGCCCTCTGGTCACGTTTCAGCAGAATATGGGCGCTATAACGCGACCAATTTGGCGGCTGATGTAGGAGGTTCAAGAGATAAATTCGACTACTATGTTGCCGCATCTGATTTCTCAACCGATGGTTTTAACTCACTCATTGCTGACAATGAAGCCCCAGACGCTGACGGATATGACAACACCACCCTTCATGCCCGGTTAGGTTATCAAGCCAGCGACAGTCTGAAACTTGGTTTTGTCGCACGTAATACCGATGCTGATGGCAAGTTTGATAATTGTGGCTTTGGTGAAACGGCCACCAATAACTGTACTAATGATTTCGAACAAACCAATGTTCGCGCCACGGCCAACTATGCACATGGAGCATCGGAGCATGAGTTTGCGCTGTCAAAAATGTTTATTGAGCGCAACAATTACACGCAAGGCGTGTTCAGTTTTGGCGCCAAGGGCTATACAGAAAGAGCGGAGTATTTAGGTAACACGGAACTGAATCAAGACTCTAGCTTAATTTACGGTATTGACTGGGAAAACGAAGCCATTACCAGTACCGATGACGCGCGAATTCAACGTGGTTACTACCTTGAATACCAAAGTGAAGTACTGAAAGACTTTTTCATTACCGCTGGTGTGCGCCATGACGACAACGAAGATTTCGGCGAGCACACGAGCTATCGGTTAAGCAGTGCTTATATTTGGGCAATCGGGGAGAACGAACTTAAGCTTCGCGGGGCCTACGGTACCGGGTTTAGAGCGCCAAGCTTATACGAAATCGGCTACAACACAGGGCCTTTTGCCTATGCACCCGCCTCTGAAACCGATTTAAAAGAAGAAACCACCAAAGGCTATGAGGTTGGCCTAACCTATTCTTTGGCCTCTGGCTCACAGTTTGAAGCCACTTACTTTGATCAAAAGATAGAAGACAGCATTTACTTTGATCTCGCCGCTTTTTCAGGTTACTTACAAGACTTAGGCGAAAGCTCGTCCAAGGGTATCGAGCTCATTGCAGACGTGCTTGTTACCGATACTATTGGTGTCACCGCTAATTATACCTACAACGATACTGAAGATACCGCTGGCGATCAGCGCCGCCGTCGCCCGCGTAACTCAGGTAGCGTCAGCGTGTATTACGACGATAACACGTGGAAGTTAGCCGCTAGCCTGCGCTCATCTCATGATTCGGTCGATGGCGTAGCACTCAAAGGCTATGAAGTGATGGATATCAGCGCACGTTATACGGTTAATCAAAATTTAAGCCTGACCGCCCGTATTGAAAATGCCTTTGATGCGAACTACCAAGATATTGCAGCTTATAACACCTCAGGTGCGGCGGGTTACATTGGTGCTCAGTACCAGTTTTAATCGCTGAATATTGAAAAGCATTTACGTTTTATCTAACTCAAAAGGGATGCCGCGGCATCCCTTTTTTAAGGGTTAGTTTTGTCCAAATCAGCCTTAGCTTCCCATAAAAAAAAGCTAGCCGTTTCGGGTTAGCTTTGTTAATTAGTCATTGTTAGTTAAAGCCTATGCACGAGGCAGCTAAGCCGCAACCTGTTTATGTTTATTATGTGCTAGCACTAACAAAATCAAACCAATCACCACCACGACTGCACCGATTGGCTTGCCTAAATCTGGTGATAAGTTAAAGCCGATAGCCGCAGTCATAATATAAGAAATGGTAACGCCAGTGGTGATCACAGCTGGAATACTCGCAATCCAATGGAAGGTGCCTCTGTCAAACAAGTACTTGGTCGCTAACCACAACACGCTGGTTGAAAGCAACATATTGGAAAACGCGAAGTAACGCCAAATCACCGTGAAGTCTAACTTTGTCATAAAATAGGCAATGGTCAAAATAGGCAGTGCTAGCAACAAGCGGTTACGGATACTTTGGGGAATGTTAAACGCGTCAACCACCGTCAAACGAAGCGAGCGAAACGCAGTATCACCAGAAGTGATCGGGAACACCGCGACCGCAACAATAGCCATGATTCCGCCAAATACACCTAAGTAACTATTGGCTACATGATTAACGACCAAACCTGGTCCGCCTGTATCAAGCATAGCTTTGAGACCAGCGTATCCTTCGGGGAAGGCCGCAATACCTGCTAGTGCCCAAACACAGGCCACTATACCTTCACACACCATGGCGCCGTAATAGACTGGACGCACGTACTTTTCGTTAGTTAAACAACGGGCAATAATAGGGGCTTGGGTAGAGTGAAAACCGCTGATCGCACCACAGGTGATAGTAACGAATAACAGGGGCCAAGTTGGCAACCCATCAGGATTAGGAGCTAAGAAATCATGGGCATGATCCGCTTCGAAGTATGCCCAGAAATCGCCGGTAACCGGCAGGTGCGGCGCATCAATCAGTAGGGCCACGGCAATCATACTGGTCATTACAATCATCAATAAACCAAAGATTGGGTAAAACTTAGTGATAATTTTATCGATAGGTAACAAGGTCGCTAAAAAGTAGTAACCCAAAATCACTAATACCCAGAAGGTATTGTCCGCCAATATGGTCCCTTGAAACGAGTCTAAGTTACTTAATAGACCCGCCGGACTCATAATAAACACCACCCCCACAAAAAATAAGAGCATAGCGGTAAATATCAACATGAATCCCTTAAAGACCACATTGTAATAGTGCCCAGCAATCTCAGGCAGACTCTTGCCATCTTCTTTGATGCTCATCACACCTGAGAAATAATCATGCACAGCGCCGCCTAACACATTACCAATCACAATCCACACTAATGCGACCGGGCCGTATAAAGCACCTAATATCGGCCCGAAGATAGGCCCAACACCGGCGATGTTCAAAAACTGAATGAGAAACGCACGTACCGGGTGAATAGGCACATAATCCACGCCTTCGCTAAAGCGAGTTTGTGGCGTGGCAACCGTGGGGTCGATCCCTGCTTGTTTTTCAACAAAGGGGCTATAAAACTTATAACCGAGGATCAAGATAGTGATACAAATAAAAAAAATGATCATAACAGCGCGTATCTCTGTTCAAAGTGATTCGAATTAGAGCGCGCCCAGCGCACCCCGCTTTTCATTCCATGAAGTTGTTTCATTGATTAACAGAACGTTAATTTGAGCGCGAGATAATAACAAAGTCCGTTAAAACAAAACATGATAAACGAGACTATTTCAGACGTTGATCACAAGAAAATGTAACTAAGTTGCATTTATGCCTAACTATTAAGCACACATATAAACTGGTAAGACCTATATTTACAGCGAGTGAGTATACACAGGGCTTACAGCGCTGTTCGACAGGTTTAGTTCGTTGTTCTTTTTTCCATCAACGCCTCAGCCAATTCATAATTACCTTGGCTTAACGCTATATCCACCAAGCTATTGCCTGAACTGTCTTTGGCCGTTAAATTGGCTCCCGCTTCGGTTAACGCTGAGATAGTATCCGTGCGATTGAAAAGCGTAGCAAACATAGCGGCGGTTTGGCCGTTGCTATTGGCTTGATCAATATCGCAATCAGCGCTAATAAGTGCCTTTATCGCACCGAAATTCCCCTTGAAGATAGCGCCCATCAAAGCGGTGTTTCCTGAGTTGTCTTCTTGACAAGCATTTACATCAGCATGAGCTAACAAATATTCTACCGCATCGGTTTTGCCATGATAGGCCGCTAGAATAAGCGCGGTGTAGCCTTTTTGGTCTGCAACATTTGGGCTTAGCCCGGCAGTGTAATACGCACGTAAAGTGGGGATATCACCTTGCCGTGCTGCATCAAAGTAAATCGTTTGTAGGTGTGTGCCATCAACAGGCTGTGCTTGGCCCGCAAAGGCTAATGTTGACGCTAATATCAAAAAGCAGCATGTCATTAAAATTTTTAGTGGTAAATGGATGATGCGATTCATGCCTTATTCCTCTTATGCTTGCTAAAATATAATGTTTAGCAAAAAAATTGGCGTGCCGGGTGTTCTAGCCTTAACACGCCATTATTACTGATTTTACCTGAGCCTTGCTTTTACACATCGCATCTTGCTTGAGCGCATATTTGTGATGACATGCAATCAGCGGCTAGATGCTAGATGTGAACGGCTTACAACTCAGCCTTGTATGAAATACGGCTGAAATCATCAGCGACTTTCTTGGCACGCTTTTCAAGTGCAGCTTGGTTGTCCATCAATTGCTTGGCGGTCGCTTTCACTTTGCTTATTGGTGCACTGGCTAATTTAGCCACGCCTGTTCCGTAATGTTTGTCAGCGTTGTACATATATGCACTGATAATCACGCGGATTTCTTCTTCAGGAACACCCGCTAAGGTTGTGCCTAAGTTTTCAATCAAGTGCTGCTGCTCGACTTTGCTAAATGAACGGAATTTCTCACCGGCTTGGGCAAAATTACGCTGTTTGTAGAACGGCGCTTGTTGAGTCGTTCCCGACAAAGGCGTTTGTGCATATTTGTACTGGTTGTCGTCATCTAATGCTACGCGGCGACTTGGTTGATAATTCACATCACGTGTGCTGTTGGTGGTGCGCAATTTACCGTGTTGCTCGTGGTTATTGATCGCAGCATTACGTGGTGCATTAATCGGAATTCGGTATGCGTTTACGCCGATTCTGTAACGCTGCGTATCAGCATAAGAGAATAAACGACCTTGTAGCATTCTGTCTTCAGATGGCTCAATACCAGGGATCAAGTTGCTTGGTGCAAACGCGGCTTGTTCTGTTTCTTCAAAAAAGTTATCAGGCACTCGGTTAAGGGTTAACTTGCCGATTTTCTTGGCTGGAATAAGCGATTCAGGCCAGATTTTGGTGGTATCTAACGGGTTAAAGTCGAAGTCATCAAGTTGCTGGGGCTCCATCGTTTGTAAGTACAGATCCCAAGAAGCGGTTTCGCCTTTTTCACCAATACGGGTGTAAATATCCGTCGTCATCGGCTGAAAGTCTTTACCTTGCATTTCTTGCGCTTCTTGGGCGGTAAAGTTCTTCTGACCTTGCTTGGTTTTCCACGTTAGTTTGAAATATTTCACTTGGCCTTTGGCATTCACAAATTTAAAGGCATGAACACTTGAACCATCCATATTCAGGTAGCTCTTTGGCGTACCCATGTCTGAAAACAAATGCGTTAGCATGTGAGTGGACTCAGGCACATGAGAGAAAAAATCGAACAAACGTGCTGCGCTTTGTTTGTTCGTCACGGGTGACGGCTTAAGGCTGTGCACCATATCTGGGAATTTGATTGCATCACGAATAAAGAAAATCGGGAAGTTGTTACCGACTAAATCCCAGTTACCTTGCTCGGTGTAAAACTTGACTGCGAATCCACGAGGGTCGCGCAAGGTTTCAGGAGATTGATGACCATGGATAACCGCAGAGAAACGCACAAATACGTCTGTTTTCTTGTTTTCGCTTTGAAACGGTGCTGCAACCGTTATGTCTGACAGGTCAACGTAGTTTTCATAGTAGCCGTGAACGCCGGTGCCACGGGCATGCACTACGCGCTCTGGTGTGCGCTCTCTGTCAAACGCAGCTAATTTTTCAATTAAATGGCTGTCTTGTAATAACACTGGGCCCCATGGTCCAGCAGTTTGTGAATTTTGGTTATCGCCCACTGGCGCACCATTTTGGCGAGTCAGCGTTTCTGCGCTGGACATGGTAGCAACGCTAAAAAGCGTAGCCGCAATAAGAAGTGAAGCTTTTATTTTCATTTTAGTTCTCCGAGGAAATCTTAAGTATCCCAAGCGCCTTTGTGTGTTCGGTACTTAATCAACTTTTATTATTTTTATAACCAGAAGACGACGCCTTAAAGGGCAAGTACTTCTGGTTACGTGAGTTGAAAGCAAGCCGCTATGTGTTGTTGCGAACTACTTTTAACGGCCTATTTCTGGGCTGGACTGAAGTATGCTGAGAAAGGGAAAATCAATAAAATGATTAAACAAGATTGTGGCAATCTAGAAATACGATGAAAGGAAAGTACGGTGGCGTGCTAGCAAGATTACTAATACTGGCCCAGTGAATTTTAGGAGCAGCTAATTTAAGCAGCCGTTAATTTAAGGAGCCGTTAATTGAAAGTGCAATGACGTTAAAAATTCGGCGTACTTTTGCTACACCGCGTTCCATTCAAGCGAGCAAGGTATACATTGCCATGAAAAGTTCATGCACCTTTGTGTAGTCGTCAGCATTTATCCGCTATAGTGAGCCCTGAAAATGAGGCTATTAAGCGTGTTATTCGTTAGCTTGTGAAAATACCTGTTTTAACAACTTTCAGTTACCACTTTGTAGGAAATTGTATGCCCCTTTCTCGCTGGTTAATCGCTCTGGTTTCACTGACACTGAGTAGTTTTGCCCATGCTCAAGCAGCCAAGCCTTATGTCATCATGGTGGGTGTTGATGGTTTGCGCCCTGCTAGCGTTACCCAAAAAAATATGCCGAATTTATACGCCCTTGGGCAGCAAGGCGTCACTGCAAAAAGCATGACGCCAGCGATGCCAACGAAGACCTTTGTCAATTTCTATTCTATCGCCACCGGGCTGCATCCAAAGCATCATGGGATAGTATCTAACTACCCGTTTGACAGGCCGCTCAATCGCAAATTTTCGCGCAATACGGATGCAACAGATCCTTACTGGTGGGGAGGAGAGCCCATTTGGATCACCGCTGAAAAGCAGGGGCTGAAGGCTGCCACGTATTTTTGGGTCGGTTCAGAAGTGGATATTAATGGAGTCAGCCCTTCTTATCGAAAGACCTACAATCAAAACAAGGATTACGCTGAGCGAGTTACTGAAGTGTTGCAATGGTTGTCGCTTCCCGAAGCGCAACGACCACATCTTGTTACTTTGTATTTTTCCGCAGTGGACAGCGCGGCTCATGATTTCGGCGTCAATTCTACAGAAGAAATAAGTGCACTTGCACGCATTGACCAACATATTGCGGAGTTGCTCGCTGGGCTGCAGAAACTAAAGGCTTATCAAGACATAAATGTGGTGGTGGTTTCCGATCACGGCATGATTGACTTGAGCTCTGAACGAGTCATTAACTTAGACGCTTTGGTAAACTGGTCAGAGTTTGTCGTTTCAGACTGGCATAAAGACACTTCCTCAGTATTTTCCCCCTTCTTGAACTTATATGGTGAACGTTCGCACGTAGACAGTGCATATCAAGCACTAACGATGAACCACATTGCGCATCTACGCGTGATAAAGCGCCCTGCACTCGCACAAAAATATCAGTTCAATCATCCTCAACGCGGCCCTGATCTTATGCTGTTAGCAGACCCTGGCTGGAGTATTTATGCCAGTCAAGATAAAAGCCAACCGAATGCATCGACATTAACACACACCGCAACCCATGGTTATGATAACCAAGCACCAGAAATGGCAGCGACCTTTATTGCCAACGGCCCAGCTTTTGCTAAACAGACGACTTCCACTCGTTTCGATAACATCGAAGTGTATAACTTAATTGCTTGTGCGCTGGGCATAAAACCCGCCCAAAACGACGGCAAGATGTCGAATGTTCGACACATTTTAAGTGCCGAGAAACAATCATGCTTGGCAGAACGCTGAGTTAGCTTAGGCTAAAAACGCTAACACCTTACGCAATAAGGGTTTTATTGCGTATAATGGCAACTAACAAACCAATCACCATGTTGGTACATCCCCTACAATTTTGGAGAGACCATGGACAAACAGACCAGTTCGCGAAATACCAGCGCCAAAGCATTACGCCTAAACCTAGACGAGAAAAAGTACGGCACGATCGTAGAGATTGGCGCAGGCCAAGAAGTCGCGAGGCAGTTTTTCTTAGCGGGTGCGGCGGCGGGTACCATCGCTAAAACCATGTCTGCTTATGATATGAAGTTCTCTGATGCTATTTACGGCGTACAAGAAGACAGACGTTACGTAAGTAAAGCCCGAGTCAAAGCCATGATGGAACAGGAGTTCGAGCTGGTACTTGATCGCGTCGGCGATACCCGTTCTCGCTCGTCTCGTTATTTTGCCTATGCCGCCACTGTTGCGGCAAAGAGTTTCAATCGTGCGAATGAATGCCATGCTTGGTGTGGTGTTCGCGTACAAATGTATCCTGGTGCTGAACCATCTGATATCACGGTTCACGTGCGCATGCTTGACGATAACGCGGAAGCCCAGCAGCAAGCGTTAGGTGTAATCGGTGTAAACCTCATTTATGCTGCTTACTACTATTTTGAAAATCCGAAAAAAATTATCGACTCGTTAACGGATAACATCAAAGCCAATCGAATCGAAATAGACTCAATTGAATTCAAGGGCCCCTACTTTGAAGATGTTGATAACCGCGCGAAAAACATTCATCTGATCAGAAGCTGGAAGACCCGCGCCATCATGTTTAAACCTGATGGTACCGTGGCGGTTCCTGCTGAAATGCTCTACAAAAAGAACGTACTGACCATTCGTGGTTCGTTTAGGCCAGTCACCAAACTGAATGTAGACATGATAGAGCAAGGGCAACTGGCTTTTGGCAAGCTACCCGGGGTTGAAAAAGGCAATACGGTTGCTATTGCCGAAATCACCCTGAACGACAGCCGAGGAAATGACGCAAAAGTCCCCTCTAAAGACATTATCGCCAGAGTGCAATTGCTTAACTCTTTGGGTTACAACGTGATGGTTTCGGATTACACCCGTTACTTCTCGCTACGTGCTTATTTCAGGCAATATACCAAGTTACAGATTGGTATAGTGGTGGGTATGATCAACATCAAACAAATTTTTGACGAGGAATCTTACCGCGGGGTTGAAGGCGGAATTCTAGAGGGCTTTGGTAAATTATTCCCGGATAACACCCGACTATTTGTTTACCCTGAACTGGATAGCGAAGGTGAATTAAACGACTTTACTTCGGTGAAAGTACCTGATCATCTGCGCTTTTTATATCGCCACTTATTAGAAAATAACTTTATTCAGGGCATCGATTGCAGCGACCCCAACTTGTTCAAGATATTCTCCCGAGACGTACTGAAACAGGTGACCAAAGGTAGAGGTGAGTGGGAAAATGCCCTGCCTGAAGGCGCGGTCGAAGAAATTATGAAAAATAGCTTTTTTGGATTTAAAGGTTAAATTCTAATTCCCGCCTACCAATAGATCACAAGGCTGACTCATATTTCAGCCTTGTGGTTTATTGTTCTAGATCAATTTTGATTTCTGTACGTTATTTATACTGCGCTCGTTACCCCTTATTTCACTGAGTTAACTTGCGAGCACACTTCATGCACCCATCTGTTACGTTAGATCCTGCTTTACTTGAAAAATATCCACTTCGTGGACCGCGATATACGTCTTATCCGACAGCGCCAAACTTCACCCCCTTATTCAAGCAAGCCGATTTCTTAAACGCTGCAGAGCAAAGTGATAACAAAAACCTCTCTTTATATGTACACATCCCGTTTTGCCATTATCTTTGCTACTACTGTGGCTGCAATAAAATTGTGACCCAGTTACAAACCAAAGCAAATGTGTACCTTAAGCATCTAATTGAAGAAATAAAGCAGCAAGCCAAGCACTTTGGGGCGAAAGCGGTTACTCACTTACACTTCGGCGGCGGAACACCCAATTTTCTAACTGACGATCAGTTACTGCAACTGATGAATGAGCTCAAAACGCATTTTTATTTCACCACTGACGCACAAATAAGTATCGAGATAGACCCAAGAGATATGACCGTTGGGCGTATTGATGCCATGGCAGACATGGGATTCAACCGTTTGAGTATCGGTTTACAAGATACAAATCCTAAAGTACAAAAAGCGATCAATAGGGTGCAGTCGACGGAACTAATAGCGTCTTTGGTGGCTCGTGCCAAAGAGCGTCACTTTCGTTCAGTCAACTTAGATCTTATTTACGGCCTGCCTTTTCAAACCCCTGAAAGTTTTGCTAATACATTAGACGCCGTACATGCGATGCAAGTGGAGCGGGTGTCACTATTTAGCTATGCCCACTTACCAGAGCGTTTTGCTGCACAGCGAAAATTGTCAGTAGACGCCCTACCGGACACAGAGCAAAAGCTGGCGTTAATGCATCTAGCTGTGGATAAACTTACCCAATTTGGATATCAATTCATTGGCATAGATCACTTTGCTTTGCCGAATGATGAATTAGCGCTAGCCCAACAAAACAACAGTTTAATGCGTAACTTCCAAGGCTATACCACAGGGCAAAATACCGACCTGCTAGGGTTAGGAGTATCTGCAATTAGCGCCGTGGGCGAGAGCTACAGCCAGAACCAAAAAGGACTTGCTGATTACTACTACGCCATCGAACACCAGAAATGCGCCCTTGAGAAAGGGTTGAAACTCAGCCAAGACGACCGTATTCGACGCCGAGTGATTAGCGACATTATGTGTAATTCCATGGTTGATAAAACCGCAATCTCTGTGTGCTTTGATATAGATTTTGATGAGTACTTTGCTAGCGAATTGCGCGGATTAACAATGTTTATTCAAGATGGTTTGATGCTAAATTTACCCCACGCACTTTACGTTCAGCCAAAAGCCCAACTCTTGTTACGCAGCATTTGCATGGCATTTGATGCCTATCTGGGTCTCGATACACAGCAGAAGTTTTCAGCGACGATATAGTAAAATACTACGCTATGTGATCAAGGAAGATCTGTGTTATACCTTAGGTGTATTTTGAGTTAAATCAAAGGAATAGACTCGATGGTCAACAGAAGTTTTCCTATTCATGGAAGTTTGTATATATGCGTAGAACTAGAGTTAATGATTATTCGTGCTCGCGGCCCAGCTAACACTGAAATGGTGTTGCAATACCAGCGCGAAATAAATCAATACAGAGAGCAGTTATGTGACAAACCATGGACCAGTTTGACTGTACTGAGTGGTGAGCCCTTATTGCCACCTGAAGCGGCAGGGATGATGGTTGAATCAATCAAGCAAGCTGAGCATATGAACCTTGTGGCCACAGCAATTGTGTTTGATGATGTACAATACAAATCTATAGCAGAGCAGTTTTGGGAAAGCATATATCAACGTACTTCCTTAAAATACGCATTTTTTGACGATGAAACATCCGCTAAAAAATGGCTGAAAGAAGAATTAAACGCAGCCCAGTCACAGTAGAACCTGCGCTTTTAGCTTTTAAATAAATCCCCTTAATGCATATGTCGTTGACGCTTTAGAAGTCATCGACAACGCAAATCCTTTACACCTTGCCTTACTTGCAGTGATCAACCTCTCCTTTCTAACTTGAGAACGAATGACTTGAGTACGAATGACTTGAGCATAAGCTATTAAGCGCACTTAATAGCTTATTGCGAGAGGTGTTAAATGGGTGAGCCTGGTGGCAAAGGCTTAGGTTCAAAATGCGTTGGCCATTTTCCAGTTTGCCAAAACTGATTAAACTGTTCCGCTAACACGCGGTTTTGCCCACGCTTTTTCAAGCTGCCTAACCACTGGGTTAAATCGCGCAGTTGTAATTCAATCGCGCCTGCCACTTCCGGTGCTAATTCAGGCGAAGCCAACAATTTGACTAAACCGTCGAGCACCACATAATTGATCCGCTGTGCAAGTTGGTTAGCGCTGTCTTGTTTTAAGCTGCGTGCCAACAAAGTGGAGATAACACTATGAACGCTCGGGGCTTCTTTATTCATACTGTGTTGCTGCGCCAATCGATTTAAACGCTGAGGTTGCAGTAACAAGGACAAGCTGTAATTTGCCGCTGATTCCCCAGCCGATACCGGGTCGAACGTAAGCCCAGTACGGCCTTTAAAGCTCTCACGGTTGCGTGATTCACCATAGGCTTTAGGCGGGATTAATTTTACGATATGTTCAGGCACACTCAAAAAGGCAGGTTGCATGGTATCCAAAATCGCATTTAATGCTGCTTGTTGCGCTTTACCGTCAACCGGCTTTGCACCTTTAGCTTTATTATAATCACCCTTACTTTCATACTCATATTCCACCCCGCCAATCAGTTTTGCCGCTGCATCTAACTGATAACGATGAAGTAAATATATTGGTACAAAACGCTCTTCTAATGAAGATAACGTATCGCCAGTAGGAATGCTGTTAATACCGAACTGCTGCATTGCAACGCTGCGAACATCGCTAATTCGCTTTAACTCAGCCACGGCATCTTCACCGTTATCCCATAAACTGCCTGATGGGTTAGCCGCGTGTAGAGGCCGAGCATCGGGATCGGATTGATAACGCATGCCACTGGCACGTGCTTGTGTCACCAATTCGTTTAAGCCTGTCGTTTCATCTTGAGTATTGGCATAGGCTTGGTAGCCATAGGCAATCACGTAGTCATCCCATTTACCCATGCCTGTCGCGTAAGCACCTTCTAAACTGATTCTGTCGTTTTTTAAGGTGATAAGCGGATGCGGATAATCCATTACTGACTCACGGCCATACTCGCTGGCAGCGAAGTTATGGGAAATACCTAAGGTGTGCCCCACTTCATGGGCAGACAATTGACGAATACGCGCCAGCGCCATCTCTTGTTGCGCTTGCGTGTCAGTAACGCCTTCCGCTTTGGTAAAGGGGCTGGTTAAGCCAAGAGCGATTAAATAATCTTGGCGAACACGCAACGAACCAAGCGTTACGTGGCCTTTGATGATTTCCCCGGTGCGAGGGTCAACCACTGAGCTGCCGTAAGACCAACCGCGAGTGGCTCTGTGTACCCACTGGATCACGTTGTAGCGCACGTCCAT
The DNA here is from genome assembly GCF_056173245.1 of Paraglaciecola sp. QJM3NY_14. Taxonomy (NCBI): domain Bacteria; kingdom Pseudomonadati; phylum Pseudomonadota; class Gammaproteobacteria; order Alteromonadales; family Alteromonadaceae; genus Paraglaciecola; species Paraglaciecola sp. QJM3NY_14. The sequence goes on along the minus strand of NZ_CM149664.1, from coordinate 1,257,039 downwards.
TGGGTCAGCACCTTTTGGTAGCACCTTCACTTGAAACGCATCTCTGTAGCCAATTTTACTAAAGGCTTGGTTCCACCAGCGCGCACCGTCAAGTAATGCGCCTAAAACGGGTTCAGGAATACCTGGGTCTAGGTAGTACACGATAGGCTCAACCGCTTCACTGGTTTTAGCCTTGGGGTTTTTCTTACTTAGGCGATGGCGAGGGATAAACTGCGTCGTCATGCTTTGATCAAGCGGCGCTGAATAGTCTTGATAACCCAACGCCCAATACCCTGAAAACGGGACAAACTCGCGTGGTTGGTACTTATTGTCAGGTAAGCGAACAAGCGAGTGGTGCAAATGCACCGAAATACTCTTTGGCGCAGGCGTCACTTGTTTTACATACTCCCCGGGCTGGCTACCAGCAAACGTCACCAGTGATTCAAGCTCGGTATTATCCACAAAGGCTTTGCTGCGCGCTAAATATACACCGCTTCGGGTAGCATCAGGGCTATAGCTGCCCTGCTTGGTCGTGTTTAAACGATCGCTAATCTGGTGAATATCAGACAGTAGAAAATCCGTATAATCCACCAGCACAATCTTTGCGTTAGAGGCGACAACAGGCAATCCTACTAATACGGAGTCAGCAAACGCTTCATCGATACTGGCCTGTTCGGCGGGATTAGTCGATGTCGCTCGATACGCTGTATTTAATTGTTTGAGCATCACTTTGTTCCCAAAGCGTTGAAACTCGACCAAACGCGTCTTGCCTAACTGACCACGATCAAGGCCGATATCATTCGAGCCAATGCCTTGGGGCATGCTGCTTTGAAATAAGAACGGCTGCGACAGCTTATCGATGCGTAGATAGACCTTGTCGTTCTCGCCGTCGTAATAAAAATCAAAAAAGCCAGCTTTGTGCTCCATCCCATCGGTGAATTCAGCAATACTCTGTGCGTTCGCCGCGCCAGCCATTAAACACATTAGCGTGCTTAATAAAAAAACAACGCCCCTTCCCCTTAATAACAGCATCTGCGCTCCTTTTAACATGAACATGAACATGAATATAATTATTGGTTTGATTTTATAGTTATTCTTGGCAATACATTAGCGAGTTTTTACTTTTATCAAAAGCGTCATGAGAGAAATGCGTGCAGATTTATTAAAAGTAAGTCGTAAAACCTTGCGATGAGTCAACACACTCAACACTCGCTTCTGCAAAAAAAGATAAGTATCTTGGCTCTAAAAGATGGCTAAATTTTATATCAGAACGCGTACCGCATTTCGCTCTTAGCTAGCAAATCCGTTAGCTACTACCTTAAAAGTGAGATTTTGAACGCGATCCATGGCGCTGATTCAGCGCGTGGGAGGGCTTAAAAATGGATACTAGACCAGACCAACCGCCTTTTTGATACGCCAAGGGAGCGGCCATTTGCCTACCCCTAATTCCTGTAAGTAATCCGCCAAGTCATAATTGAATTTAAACTCAAGTAAACTGGGGGTTAGCACCTCAATTGTTTTAGTGATGAGCGCATAAGGTGATTTACGATAACTGACATCAGTCGATAATCCTGCTTCCAAATATGCTCTGCAGTTCATTGGAGACAGTTGATCCATCACCGCCTCAGAAAACGCCATACCACAAGCCGCCCAAACACCTAAACGATGTTCCCAGTAAAACAGGTCCAATATATTTACAGGTAAGTCATCAGGTAAGCTGTCGAGCCAATGCTTACATCCTTTTATCGCAATCGGGTTACTACCGAACCCCGAGCGCTGCGCTAAAAATTCAGGTGTAAGACGATCAGGATGCACGCCATCTTCGTAGTAATAGCAACGTGTCACTTCGGAAATCAAACCAAGAAGATGCGTTTTATCGTTTATTGTATTTTTAACCGCTAGCGTCGCTTGTAACGATGGGTCATAACGCATTCCGCCAACATTGATTTGTAACTGCTTATTTAATTCATCATTCTGCTTTGCAGTTGCGGCAGATTTCACGGAAGATTGCACAAAATGATGTTTAAGTTTGTACTTATTTTTTAGCTTAATCGGTATCGACTGATCGTGTTTAGGTGAATCCGTCCTTTTCACTGTGAAAAACTCGCATTGCTCCCAAATATTCATCGCACTGGCTAAAATAAGCCGAGAATCATACCCTCCGGTTAGATTCAAAACGCAGCTATTTCGTGCCGCTGCAGCTTCGGTAGCCCCCTTTACCAAATGAGCCATTTTCTCCGCAGCCGCCTCTACCGTCAGTGGCTCAAGCTGACCATTCGGCCAATAGCGCTCAGCAGCTAGCTCGTGCAAGTCAAGGTAATGATTGGGTAATAACTGATGTAAATCGCGATACGGCAATGCATAAATTGGCCAGCTGCCAGAGTGGGTAAAAGACTCAAATTCGTTTTGTAATTCAGTATCTTTGACCACGATTTCCAATGAACTCAATAAACTAGGGTGTGTACAAATGAAGCGATCGCCGGTTACAGATGTATGGTAAAAAACCGACTTTTGCCCCGCAGCATCGTGGTAAACACGACTACACCCATTTATTGTGGCAATCAAAGCCCACCGCCCACTCAAAGAGTTCAAAGCTAGCTCTAAGGCAGCAAAACTATCGCACTCATCAGCGAGACGTTGAATTACGTCTTCGTTACACGCATTTACATGAACGGGATCAAGAAAGTCCCCCATCGCAATGTATTGTTGATGTTCTCTGATAACCTGAGTCACATTCAACTTTGGGTGAGCATAAAAGAAATAGTTCGAACTGAGCGTAGTCTTAATCCAATTGTCGAGAAACGGATTTAAAACCGGTGTAGATGAAAGTAAAAATTGCTTAGAAAATCGCAGCTGGGTAGACATATTTCAATCCTTGAAACGATAACGCGAATCAAGATTGTTAATTAAATGTAAACAAAAAGCAATGTGGATCTTGAAAGATCAAATTGAATTAAAGCACTCGCGTTAAATCGATTAGTCAGTTGAACCGTCGCAGTGAACGTGTAATCGATACAAACCAATCACTAATAAAGTAGATCTCGGGGTGATATCAAACGGGTGTGGCGGGTTGAAAGAACGTCAAAAGCTATTGATTTATTAGTATTAATTAGTAATTTATCAAGTAACGCCTGATACTATACTTTGCCTCTTCAAGAGAATTACAGCCAGTAGGTGGAACCATTCTGACTTCAAGCTTCTAAATACTCTTTCCATCGGCGCGTTATCCGAGCAATTTCCCTATGACTGATACTTTGCGTCACCTGATAGTGCTATAACCGCTACATGAACTTGAGGCTACCATGCTAAATTTTATACAAATTGCACAATAAGATATCTATAATGGTAATACGCTAAGACCCTAAGCGTAATGCAAATATAAAAGGTGCATTTATTTACCAATAACTAAAACGTTATATCTGTAAATAATACAAAAATTCAATAAGTTAAAAATTAAGCCGCTATATTTTATAAAAAAAACTTGCTTTAATGTGCTAGGTTTTTATTATCGGAACTATCAATCAGTTTTAGGAAGTTATACTCGCTTCCTTATATTATAAGAACCACGTAACATAATGGCATTAGTGATTAGCGTAGTTGTAGTAGCATGAATTTGAACGGTGAATCCCATCCAGTAAATATGAATAAGCTTGAGCAGTTAGTGAGTGATTTTCCAACGGGTGATTTTGCTTCAGAGGATTATGACAATAATCCCGTCAAAACAACTCAAGTTAAACAGTTACTTGTTATTTTAAGCACCCAGCGCAGCGGTAGTACATATTTATGCGATTTACTCAGACAAGAAAATATATGTAATGCACATGAGTACTTTCAGCCCTATCAATACCTACAATACCTAGCATTTCGTTGGCAGTGTATTGAAGACGGATTCATAAACAAAAGTAAATATGTAGCGCAACTGATAAAGCATCGCGTTAGCGACAAAGGCATACTTGGAATCAATTTACATGGTAGCCATCTAGATGAATTCGAAGCCTTCAAAGGAAATTTTGACGACTCTGTAGATGTCAGATATGTATTTTTGAAACGTAATGATGAAATAGCCCAAGCGGTGTCTTATGACATAGCAGATCAAACGGGTAAATGGAGCAGTTTTTTTTCTTCCTTAAATAAGCCCAAATACAATTTTTGGCTGATACTAGAAAAACTCGAGAGAATAAAAGCACAAAACGCCCTAATACTAGCCTTTCTCTGTAAGTCCAAAAGCAAGTACACACTGCTAACTTATGAAGAGCTCGTTTCAAACAATGACGTCGTAATAAATGATCTGATCATTCCCATTACTAAAGACGACTCAAAAACAATCAAAAAACAGTCAACAAATATCAATGATGAATGGATACAGAGGTTCTCCGAAGATTACTATAATTATTCATTTAACAAAAAAATCCTGCCTGATACCATGATCGATAGGGTAGCGAAGAGAATTCTCTACCGCTAACAGTCTAGCGATATGAATGACAATTTAATGCTTAAGAAGGGTTAATAGTCCCTAATAAATAGGGCTATAGACCTAACTTCGTTATCTCAGCCTGACTAACAAAAACATAATAAGGTGAATTACATGCGTCGATATATGGTTGTAACATGACTGATAAAAAATTCATTTTTCTTGCTGGACATCACAGAAGTGGCACGTCTATATTGCATGAAATTATCAGAGAGCATGATGCGATTAGTGGTTTTTCTAACACAGGAGTGCCCGAGGATGAAGGCATGTTTTTGCAGAATGTATATCAACCCGCTCGTGCCTATGGGGGGCCTGGAAAGTATATTTTCGACAAACAATCTCATATGAACGAAAGCCACCCTCTTGCAACCCCCGTATCAGCTGAAGCAATATTAACTCAGTGGGAAGCATATTTGGATAACAGCTGTACTCACTACATTGAAAAAAGCCCGCCGAATATTGTGCGAACACGTTTTTTTCAAAAATTATATCCAGACAGTAAGTTTGTCGTAATATTCCGCCATCCATTAGCGGTTGGGTATGCGACACAGAAGTGGAGCAAAACGACGATCAAGTCATTGATAGAACATACACTTCTGGGGTACGAAACACTGTTAAACGACTTACCCCATTTAAAAAACGTATATGTATTGCGTTACGAAGACTTTGTCCAAAATCCCCAAAACGAGATCAACAGCATATTTGATTTTTTAGGCTTAGCCCCGTTGACCGTCAAGCATAAAATTCGGACCGAAGTAAATGACCAATACTATGCAAGATGGCAACGAAACCGAGCAAACCTAATTAAGCGAATGCATTTTCCGCTTACTGATAAAGTGGAACAAAGATTCAATAACATAGGGTATAGCCTGCGCGATTATCGCCAACTAGAACCTAAGAACTTCTTCGGTGCACACGTGAATGATGAAACTTGAGCTGATTGAAAAAATCGGAGTGTAAGCGCCGCTAAGCTACTCATCACTATTACGATTAGGTAATCAATAGAGCTTTAAATTCGAAGCTCTTCTATTTGACCAAAACGTTCTGATTAACGTTTAATACCGTTGAAGAAGCCAATCACTAGGCTCTCGGTAGAAATCCAAGCGAGTATTTAAAAAACCTTTACGCAGGGAATTTATCTGTTCATTGGAGAGTTTATTCTTCCACTTTTCGGCTGTTAGTTTTGAATTCCGCTCGGTTTGATAACCACTGCTTAAATCAACTTTTGAGTAACAGTATTGCTCGATAACTGAATCAAAATCATCCGGTGCTTGAACGCCACAATCTGCGAAAATATCCAAATACTGTTGCTTAGGATCATTCGCTAGCGCTTCGTATTTAATGATTTTTGCATTTTGGTAATGATGAACTGCATCAACAGCTTCAGCCAAAAAAGTGCCGTATAACTGACCGAAACGCCCCCATTCATCAAGCTCAGACTCACCATCTAGTAACTCAGCGTGTCTTGTTAACCAACCTCTTTCGTGAAAACTTAACGCCACCGCCGCAGGGTGACGCAACAATATTAATAGAAAAGGCTTGTAATGCTTACAGTAAAAACTGGCCGCTGCTGGATTCACCTCTTTAATCAGTAATTTTTGCGGTGTTGAATTTGAAAACGGCAGAAAATCTCTTTTATTGTCCACAATGCCTCTGTGAACACTCGGTATACCGCCAAAGGCGTCATCAGCCAATGTCTGGTAAATACTAATGTCTTTGTGGTTATCTTCAGCTCTAAACACCGCTTGTTCACCACCAAATCGTTTTAAGTAAGGCTGAGTAACGGGCTCCCTCAAATAGGCTAATTGTTTTGATGTAGCCAGAATTTCCCCCGCCCATGAAGAGCCACTTCTAGGGTAAGACAATAGTAAAATAGAGGGTGATGTAAAACGTATAGGCGTAATTTTGCTTAATAGACGAATAAAGTAGAGACTAGCAACAACTTTAATCATAATTAGATATTGTTTCACTCCACCCATATAAATTCCCGAATATTCAGATAGTTAGAACGCAACTATCACACAGCACCAATTGTATTACAATTTTAAAAAAGTTAAGAGATTCGAATAATCGCCTGTTACTGATCACTGAGCCTAGCATATCAGCTGGTACCAGCCCTGTAGTCAGTAACTCCTTTGCTCAGAACTCTTTTTACGCTAAATGCACTGACACCAGCAGCTCAGAAGCCAATATACGGTGGGCGTATTAGATTGAAGTGAATACGTCAGTATTAGATACAGCGGGTGGACAAAGATAATTGTTAGCCTTTCCTTAAAAGAGCACAAATGACTCGCTTAGAGTTGAATTAATCTGAACCATGCTTTAAGTCAATAGCAGAGCGAGCCTGTAATTAAAGCGCTTACGTTCATTACAAATGAAACGAGTACTTTACTACTCAATTCAATATCAATTTACATACACTGCAATAAAAAAGTGTCAGCTTTATTTACAATGTAATTCTAGGTATCGTTTGATAAACCAGTATCCATCTGAAATATAACAATTAAATATTATCGGCCTGAATTTTGCTTTCCTAGACTAAAGTATAATTTTGTCAAATTTAGTAATCTCAAATGATTTGATAAATGAGAAGTATCGTATTTTCACCCAGTAGGAACACTAGAATATGGAATTAAGAAGTTTATTTACCCGCTTAGCTACATGTGCGCTATTAACAGTATCAGTTGCTGCTAACGCTGCGGTCATTACAGTCGACAACACTGATGCTGGTTTCACCTCTAGTGGACTCAACTTTAGTACATACGAGACAGGTTATTTCGGCGCTAACTACATGGCCGATTCGCGCAACTCTTTGGGTGATTTCGGAATGTGGGACCCGACAGGCGACAGTGAGTGGGTTGCTGGTATTTGGAAAGTAGAAATGCTTTGGACCTCTGGCGCTACAAGAGCAAATAACGCTGCTGTAACCGTTGACTCAGGTTCAGCTACCGCTAGTTTGGTTATCAATCAGTTGCTTAATGGTGCGGTTTGGAATGATCTAGGTGAGTACAGTTTTGATCTTACTGGTGCTTCAGTGAAGATTGACGACAGCAATTCCACATCAAGCCAAAACATCATTGCTGATGCGGTACGATTCACTTTCGTTGCTGCTACCCCTGCCGCACCAACTAACGTTCCGGCTCCAGGTACATTGCTAGTATTGCTAGGTGCTGCGGCTGCCGCATTTAGATTGCGCCGTAAATAAGCTGGCTATTTGCGCATCACCTATGCGCGCAAACAAAAACAAATACTAAAATCCAGTTGAATGTATACTTCAACTGGATTTTTAACCGCCACAAATCAAAACGCATAGCCCTTTAATTTATTCCCTCACTTTTTTTATCTAAGTAAAAAAGTAATAATACCCTTGATACTGTTTCTTATATTTATTAAGAACTTCCGCCACACAGACATTATTTAATTGCAAAAATTTGGCCTGATTACTGCTTGAATCTACTTATTTTGAAAAGGATTACCGATGATTTCTCATCAACACAAATGCATCTTCATACATATACCTAAATGTGCAGGTACGAGTATCGAAAATGTTCTCGGACATTTTGACGGACATGAAGGCCGTTCAGGACAAGACCATAGAAGTATTAGAATGATTCAGCAACCGGGGCTACAGCCTGCCGTAGTCAAAAGTAGCGAGAATGTAAAAGACTATATACGTCGTGTTAGAGAAAATTTTAGAAGTCACGCAAACCCAAACAATGGCTTGACCGTAAACAGAGGACAATATGAATCTTACGTCAAGTTTACGTTTGTGAGAAACCCTTGGCACCGTGCACACTCATGGTACAAAAACGCTATGCGAGATCCTATTCATCAGAAGAACTACCAAATAGATCCTACGTTAACATTTGCACAGTTTATGAAGAAATTTGCTGGAACTGGTTTTTTACGCCCACAAACGTATTGGTTGAAAGACTATAAAGGCAATATTCCTATGGATTTTGTAGGTAAATTCGAAACACTAGCCAGTGATTTTCATCAACTCTGTCCGAAATTAGGCTTAAGTAATATAGATCTACCTCATAAAATTGAAGGCCAGAAAAGCGATCCTAGCAAGGATTTTGATCAGGAAAGTATCGACTTTATTGCGCAGTATTATCGTGAAGAGATAGAACTATTTAATTATAGCTTTGAATGAAGCATTTATATTCAAAATAGTATTCAACAGATCGCATATCCCTAGGAGTTCTAAATGCGTTACCGCCAAGATATCGATGGCTTACGTGCCATCGCAGTTTTATGCGTCTTATTGTTTCATTTCGGTTTTGTCAGTTTGTCAGGCGGTTTTGCAGGAGTAGATATATTTTTCGTAATTTCTGGTTATCTTATTACAGGAATTCTACTAAAAGAAATCGATGACGAGCACTTTTCCTTTTTACAATTCTATGAAAAGCGAATTAGGCGCCTTTACCCTGCATTGATTGCAGTCGTTGCTGTGTCATTTATTGCTGCATACTTCATCTTTATGCCTGACGAATTCAAAGAGTTTGGCCAAAGTATGGTGAGCACCATTACTTATTTATCAAATGTATTTTTTTGGTATAAAAGTGACTACTTTTCAGGCCCTTCAGAGCTAAAACCTTTACTACACACATGGTCACTCTCAGTAGAAGAACAGTTTTATCTTATATTTCCTTTCATACTTTGGTTAAGTTATAAACACAGTAGATTAGCGATGAACGCAACAATAATTGTTTTATTTATTGTTTCATTTCTACTCGCTGTATTATCAATTAACGCGATTCCTAGTGGGGTTTTTTACTTATCTCCCTTCAGGTTTTGGGAGTTACTTATTGGCTCGATTGTAGCGTTAGCACTGCGACGAAGTTGGTCCCCAAGCGAAAAACTCAGTCCATATTTAGAATACCTAGGCCTACTGCTCGTCGTCGCTCCTATTTTTAGTCTTGATGAGCATAGTCAATTTCCTGGCTTCGCTGCGCTGCCTTCATGTATAGGCGCTGCACTCCTATTATGGACACAAGACAAATATACTATCGTGTATAGAATTCTCACTCTGCCAGCGATGCGATTTACAGGAAAAATTTCTTATTCTCTCTACCTCTGGCACTGGCCCATTGTTGTATTTTATGGTTATTGGACCATTAGAGAGTTCGAAATATGGGAAAAATTTGCGATGATGGCCGTAACCTTTCTAATATCATGGCTATCTTGGCGGTACATAGAGTCACCTTTCAGGCTTACAAAAGCAGAAGGATTCAAACCTAAGCAAGTTTATGGCTACGCTTTCAGTTCGACGGTGATAATTTTAGTAGTAGGCCTAATTGTTTGGCAGCAAAGTGGTTTGCCGCAGCGCTTCCCAAATCTAGAAATTGAAACCTTAGCAGACACCAGAAAAGAAAGTAGTCAAAATCACTGCTTCCTGAATACTGAAGAAGATTTCACGCTTTGGGATGCAAAGGAATGCGTTATTAAATCGTCAAAATCAGACCGAACAGTTTTGTTATGGGGCGACTCTCACGCCAATCATTTAGTCGCTGGCTTAAAAGCAAATAGCGATATCCTCCCCTATAACGTTTTGTTATATTCTTCTGCTGGTTGCCCTCCTATTCTAGAGCAGAGTCTCCCTTCCCGACCAAATTGTCTGCGGAACAACCTTCACGTGCTTGATATCATTAAAAACTTGAATATAGAAAAAGTTATTCTTGCTGGAAATTGGGCGTATTCTGAAAAAGTAGACAAATTAGAAATTAGCAAGCTACCTGAAACCATTGAAACATTAAGGAAAAATGGCGTCTCCGCTATCTTAATCAATCAGCTACCTCTTTATCCCGTTAGCAATCCACAATACCTCGCCGCTCGCTTAGCTAGCAGAGACGAGCCGAATAACGATTACTTTATAAAACCAGATGATGGCTTAGCCATGAGCAATGAGATTTTGCGGGTCCTGCCTGACACAAAAATTTTTAATGCATTCAAATTATTTTGTCCAACGGATGCGTGCAGTATATTTAAAAATGGCAGGTTAATGGTGGTTGACCGCGGTCATTTGTCTCATGCCGGTAGCCAGTTTCTTGTAGCTGCATTTTTACGAGACACGGAGTTTTAGTTTGCCATTGATTTCACTCTCGTGAATTTAGACGATAAAGCCTCAACTTTACGGTCATATAATTACCCGTAAAGTTGAGCTACACTGAAGTAGGACAGAAAATGAATTAGATTTTATGTCACCAAACATCCCCTTGATATTAGGGTGTAGCTCTAATTTAGGAGACATCATGAGACGTATTTTAAATATATTCATCATTTTCACTTTATCGGGCTGTGGTATCTTTCATGCTCCAGTTCAACAAGTAAAGTTGCAGCCAGGACATTATCTATCTCAAGAAATAATTACCCACACAATAACCAAACCACTGCCACTTATAGACATATTTGAAGAATCAACCTTTTTCCCAAAGAGAACCAGAAGTGCACTGGCAAAATACCCTAACCAAGCTGCAAGCTTACTGCTCGATTTATCCAAAAAAAATATCACCACACGTAATCTGATTGATTACATACAAGCTTTAAATAATAAGCAAGAAAACACACTATACTTAATACTCACTTTGTTTCCGATCGATGCAAAACAAATTACAAAAACGCTTTATAAAGAAAATCGTGTTGAAACGGACATTATTACGACCGCAAGTTTAAGGGCTGGGTTTGATCCCGCTATAATTTATCCGCCGACCGCCGCTGGCGAAAACATTCGAATAACACCATTATTTAATTCAGCTAGCATCACGCTGTATGACCTAGATGAAAGCACTCAGGTAGGTGTTTTGTTCAAACCGATGAATAAGCATGAGTGGCAAAACGGGTTACCTTTACAATGGGATCCAATCAATAGCGCCAAGTCTGGCAGCGTTGTGCATCTAGCGCCAGATATGCAGTACGACTTAAAACTTACGCTTTCTGATAATGGGGATGTAATTGAAGAACAATTGCATACATTTAAGACGCGCTCAAATTCTCCACCAATCGATCCTGAGCGAATATATTACCTAAGAGACATATATCATGGGGGTACCCTCGATCTTGAAGCTTTAGGTATAGAAGGTACTAAAGAGGGTTGGGCGAAAATTATTGGCGACAGCAATACTCCCATAATTGGGCCTCAATCAGGAGGACAAGCGTTATATATCGGTGACAATGCATATATTTATTTCGAAAATATAACGGTTCAGGGTGGTAGTTGGTCGGCAATTAGAAGCAAGAACGCTCACCATTTATGGTTCAACGGTTGTGACGTGTCCAAGTGGGGGCGCCAACCAAATTTCATTAAAAATGGCAAAGCTTATGAGAAAGAGAGCGATTCTAAGCCAATAAATTACGATGCCGCATTTTCTTTAGAGCGAACAGGCGTCGTGGTGGTAGAAAACTGTAATGTTCACTCGCCGAATAGCAATGCGAATAGTTGGGAGTTTGGTCACCCGCAAGGGCCAACTGCATTTATGGCATCTGGTAACCATAAGAACGAAGCTTATAGCGGCCAAATCGTGATACGTAACAACCGCTTCTATGGAACAGACCAACACAGGTTCAATGATGTTATCGAGGGATTGTCAAATGGTCGCTCAACAGGAGGCTTCGTTCGCGACTCCGCAATACATGATAATTATTTAGCATACGCCAACGATGATATTATCGAGCTAGATGGTGGGCAGAGCAATGTATTATTTTATAACAATGACATAGAGCAAGGCTATGTCGGCGTCAGCGCAATACCTAATATGCTTGGCCCTAGCTATATTTTTAATAACTTTATTCACAACTTAGGCGATGAACGGCAAAAGGCATGGGCGGCAATAAAGCTAGGGGGTTTAATGTCAGCCCCAGCAGGACTAGTGAATATTTTCGATAATTTTATTAAGACAAGTAGTAATGGCATTGCCGCTTCAAGCTTTCAAGGTGATTACACCTACTGGGTCAACGTTCAAAACAATGTCCTGCTCCACGATGTAGCTTGGGCAAATATGGGACAAGGTATTCGCGACTTTGAATATTATGGCGGTTCAACCTTTATCAATAATTATATTTTTAATAGCGTAACAAATGATTCACGCCACAATGCAGTATTAACCAAGGATTATTGGGATATTAGCCTAGTTAATGCTGAGGTGGCCAATCAGTTGACCGAACAGAATACAGTTGTAGAGCTGAGCACTCCTGCACGCTATTTTATTCCGAACTTTTCTAGTACATCGAATTCTTATGATAAAGCTATAAAAAATAACGAACTACCCCGCTTCATTAATTTTGGAACCGTGCTTATCAATCCCTTTTCAAATCAGGATAGTGATGGGAAATATCTAGTCGAAAATGAAAGTAGAACGTTGACTCTAAAAGGCAACACATGGAAGCAAATCCCCTTTAGATATCAGATCCAAGACGATACTATCGCTGAAGTTCAAATCAGTTCACTTGGCAAAAGTGAGATATTAGGGATCGCTTTTGAAACAAACAATAGCATTACAGATTCTCGCACATTCATAATTGAGGGTACGCAAACTAATTTCGGTGTAGTTCATGCTTTTGAAGAAATTGATAACTTCGATGCACAAGAGTATCAAACCAGATATCAAATTGAATTAGGTAAGCACTTATCCGGTAGAATCGATCGTGTTGTCTTTATCCTCGATAAAGACGAAAAGCCCACTACCGATATTTCGGCTTCCTTCAGCAACTTCAGAATATATAACAAGTCAGATACTGTCACTGTTGAAAAGTTAAACACCACAAATGACGCTAATGTGTTATTGCGTATTGGCCAGTTACAACCGTAAAGCTTTATTATTTACGTATGTCGAATAGCACTGCCTTACGGCTGCGTTACTGCACTTAATAAGTCGCGTTCCAATGCGACTACTCTTTGCTTAATTTCAATTTAAGAACACTGGGGCGTTTGAACAAGTATTTGACCCATCGCGTATTTTTAAAAAGCTCATAAACGATTATACAAGTAATGACCGAAGCGATTGTGCATACTATAGCCAGCAATAATGGGTGTATATTTAGACCTAATTTGAGCAGAATGACACGAAAACCGGCTGCGGGTAAAAATTGCATTAAATAAATATACAAACTTCGCTCCCCTATGTAAGTCAGGATTAGTGCGAAGTAAGTTTTGCGCAAACAGTACATAGCAGACATTATTGCTGCAATGGCGAAGAACGACATTGGAAAGAAGTAACTAGGATGGCCACTGGAGCCGTATAAATATGCCAATACAGCGCAAATTAAGAAGCCCAGACTTAGTATTATGACTCTCAGAAGAGATGCTCGATTTACCCAGGTCCTGATATTGACGGAACAATACACCCCAACTAAAAAGAAAGGGAACAAACGTAACGTACGCTTGATGAGTATGAGTTCATTCTCAGGAATCGTTAACATAACATAAATAGCAGCAACCACAGCAAAGCATAGCTGAAGCAAAAACGGGATATTTCGCATGAGCCTGGCCAACACAAACGCGAGTAATAACGAATATAAGAACCACAAGGTAAAAGTCGGTTGCCAAAGGATAGTAAAAAAATCACTAAACGTTACTTCATTGTTAGTGAAACGACCAAGAGCGGCCCTTATGCTTATACTGATTGCACTCCAAAGTATATAGAAGTAAGCAAAGTGAAGTACCTTACCATCGATAAAATTAGATAGCCGACCGTGTATCGCTTTTTTAGCAAACAAACCCGCAACCAAGAAAAATAGCGGCATTCGAACGGGGGAACTTAAAACATATAGTTCATTGATAAAATCTGAGAAACCCACTGAGGTTCTTATCCCAGAAAACACATGGTGAAACACCACCAATACAATAGTGGCCCCCTTTACAATATCGATCCATGTTTCCCTCACTTTTTGGGTGTGTGCCATTATTATTCTCCTGAGTATCTCGAAGTAACTTAAAATTTGCTTATAAACTGTGGAACGTAAAATATGTCATGAAGTGGTCTAATTGATGTGATTCGTCAATGTAATAGGTTTGATTACTTTTTTTGCCGTAATTTAAAAAAAATAAAATAGAACGCACCTTTTATTTCTCTGAAAAATCGGAAGTAATTTTTATGAATTAGTCGGATCCAGTTATTAAGGTAAGACCATCGAATATGTGGGTTGGCCAGACATTTAGCGTAATACGCACCGCGGCCCACATCGTAATAGGTCATCAACTTATCAGCATCCTTTTTTAACTTACGTTTGTGGTGGTGCCAAACTAAAGGGCGAGGATCATACGCGCCACCAAGGCCCTTAGCTGATATCCGAGCCAGTATGTCAACGTCCTCGCATGGGAAAGGTGTACCACCGCCAAAATCAGTGTCAAAGCCGCCAGTTGAAATTAACACCTCACGACGGAAACTGTAATTAGCGCCATGAATTAAGCCTGTGCGAATAAAACTTCGAGGCGGAATTTCCTTATAAGTAGAAGAGGTTTGTATAGTTATGGGGTAGTCACTTTTATCAAACAGTAATACCCTTCCCCCAACGAATGCTAACGCGTTGTTATTGAATGAATCACATACTCGCTCAAGATAATCCATGGCGGGGTAACAATCATCATCGGTGAAGGCAATTAATTCTCCTTGCGCATGTGCAACCCCTAGATTTTTAGCATTCGACACACCCACTTTCGGTTCGTGTAATACACGCACCGGAAACTGAACTGACTCAGCCCATGCTTGTAACAATGAAAAGGTCGAATCAGTTGATGCATTATCAACTAATATACACTCCCAATCGCCAGTAAATTCCAAATTCTCCAGCGAAGTTAGGCATTTATCTATACAGTCTGCACGATTCCTAGTACAAATAATAAGTGAGATATCCATACAGTCAGGGCGTCTGCGGGTTAACCACAAACAGCTGTAGTCTCCTTGCTTTTACTCATTATTGCTGAAATAACTGACATATTAGGCATACCATCATCGCTGTATAAATCTGCAAAGCCAAATGCAGCCATAATTTCTTTCCCCTCAGAAAGCTGCGCGGGTGTAATTTCATTTTTCCAAGAGGTTAAAGGTGACTTACCTGAAAGCAAATTGCTTTGACTACCCACTACTCGGCTTGGCGTAGAAATAACGTCTTGTGAAATAGACACGCCCATCGCTGCCGCTGGTTCAATAAAACCTTCAATTTTAGCGACTTCACTATTTGTCTGAGTGAATAAGTTTTCATAAAAGACAACGTGTAAATTCGTTGCGGAAAATTGTCTAAGTGGAACATAATTAATAATGCACCATATCAACACTTGATTGAGAATGTAATCCTTCTTGCTTAATGTTCGAAATAGCAACTGCTCGTATGGCTGTAAAAAATCATTTTTTAGCGCGAGCTGCTCCCAGAGCATCAAGGGGTCGTCCCCCCACATCCAATCAGACTTTTTCGATTTGGATAAGGCTACAGCAAAAGGATTTCGTAGCAATAGCACTACCTTTATGTGCGGATGCTTATTGGTTAACCAATAAGCAAACAAATTAGCTGAAACATCTTTAATAAGTAAGCCTACATATCGTTTTAAGGAATTATCTTGCTCAACGCCTTTGTCAATATATTTTCCTTGAATGATATCGCCTGCGACTGTTTCAAGCTGCTTATTTGTTGAAGCTACCGCTTGATATTGATGCGGTTTTAAAAAACTGCTTTTTTTTACTAAGAAGGGATTGAAAGGCTCGAATAACTCGCGATAACGCCCATGATGGTTTATTAAATTGGCTGCCCACGTCGTTCCACTGCGAGCATCACCAATAAGCCAAACAACTTCATCAAAGAGGCTAAGCTTGTAGCAGCATCGCAATAATCCATTTCTCAGCGGGATTATAATTTTAAATTTTAAAAATCCGCTGAAGCTCACGTGGGGTAGTTCATCATTGTTAAATCATTCGTATAAGGCGACCCACAGTATAGATTGACAGAGTTCATTAGCTTTTTTTCATGAAATTTTGAATGTCTTTCACCCAAGTATGATGCAACAAGCTATAGCTCACGGTGTAACAAAACCCAGCAAGCAGCGCGCCGACAAGCAAATGCAGCCAACCCGACAACGGCAAATAAAAATCCATAAGCAGCGAGCAAGCATACATCAAAGCGCATGCAATAACGCAGCGGTATGACGTCATCAAGAACTCAATGTATGAATAGCCAACGGCCTTATTTAGCGCCCATATATTGGCTGGAGCAACGATTAATAACCTGACAAGCCCTGCTATCCCCCCTGCAATGGCACCTAACTCAAGGCCCCCAATATAAACACACAACAACCCAACAATTGTGCTTAGTACTTCAGCTTTCACCGTTAACTTGGCCTTATTCATTGCGGCCAATAAGCTACTGGTAAATAAAAACAGAAAACTCAACGCTGCGCTGATTGATAGTAACTGCAAGACCGGAATTGACTGACGCCACTTTTCGCCAAAAATAAGCAAAATGACGTCGCTGGCGAAAATTGAAAGACCAACAAATAATGGTGCTAACAGGAAGAATGAAATTAGTGTAGCGTGCTGGTAGAATAGGTTTAATAGGCCTGTATCATGTTTCCGCCTTGATAATACGGGCAATGCATAACTCATGATCCCGCCATAGATAGCACTTCGAGGTAAATCGACTAAGCGGTTCGCCATATTGTAGTACCCAACGGCAGCAGGCCCAGCAACAATACCTAACACAATAATGATCCCCTTACTTAAGACACTCGCGTTAACCGCTTTTAAGGCAATAGGGGCCCCTACCGTCACTAAGCCCCAAAAAAACTTAATGTCCATAGTAAAAGGTAAAGAACGCCTATCACTGAGCATTAACATAGCAGTCGAAACAAACTGCATGGATATTGCCTGCAAAATAATAGCCCAGGCCCCCATACCTTTATATGCTGCCCCAATACCAACAGCCATACCGACTATCTTACCCAACAAAGTTCTCATGGCTAAGGCTTTAAAATTGCCATTGCGACGCATATGGGCAACATATACGCGGCTGGCCATTTGTAACAGCAATAGTGAACTGGCCACGCTCATCAATAAGCGCGTTTCTGCATCAGTAGTGTATAAGTAGGTACCTATATTAATAAACGCCATGAAGCTAATGCTAAATATATTCCCCGCCCAAAAGAGAGTCGCATCTTGCTTAATGCTTGTTTTATCTAAACGCACAAATGAGCTGTCAACAGTTGAAGTAAAAATCAAAGTGATAAGTTCGACAACCCCGAGCACAAGCGCTCCTTGCCCTAGCTCCTCAGGCAATAGCAGATGTGCGTAAATGAAAAACGAAAAAATCGAAAGAAAAACTAAACCAAATTTCTCAAAAAAAATCCATAACAGTCGAACTACTCTGTGTTTACTCACAAATTCCCTTTACCTGTATATATAACATACTATTCACTAAGCCTCGGCGAGTTTACTTAAACCAAACGCCCACATAGCGTTTAATTTTACCGTAGGAATTATCGCGCAATATTACCTCTTTACCCAATAGCAAAGCGAAAATCATTCCGTGAAGCCGGTCAGTATCGACTTTACGGTAAGGTGCAAACGTTGAACATGCCTTTTTAAGTAAAAAGTGAGTGTAGTGTTGCCAAAGGAAAGCGGCACCAAACGTCTTATCATATTTCCCTTCAAGTCTCGCTAACCGCATTATTTTACCCATTATTTTGCGATCTAAACCTGAAAACATATCGACCCAATCGAATGAATCTTCTAAATTATTTTGAATCGCGGGGGCTTCTTTGTCTTTACGTCTGAAAAATAAGGTATCTTTGGCCCCCGCTTGCCAAGACCAATGACCGATTAAGGTACTCGCCATGTCAGGTGTTAAACGTAACATGGTTTCAGGAAGGTACTGCTTTAAAAAAGAGTAAGACTCTTGATCTCTAATATGCACGGTTAAATCTTGATGTTGCAGGTACAAAGGCGCTTCTTGCTCAAAGTTTTTCGGGTCATTAAAGTGCACAGATTGTGGCATCGCAATTATTTTATGCTCAGTAAAGTGCTGAATCACATCTCGTCTTAAGTTTTGGTGAACGTCATAAATGTCACCAAAGTTACCACCGCCGTGAAGCAAAATAATCCAATCCTCTGGTACTTTTTTATTGAACGCATTCTTATAGTTGTGTGTGCTGTATTGCGCTTTTACATTGCAACCAAGCTTGTTTAATAAATTCATCGTCCCATGATAAATAAGCCAGTCACCAACATTGTTATGAAGGGGATAATCCATAAATAAGATATTTTTGCCCGCTATATCTTCAGCAAAACTGTCTTTGACTAAGGCAGCTAAGCCTTCTAGGTGTTTACGCTCTGCAATAAATCCATTCATTTATTTTGCTGCCTCTTTCTTAGATTTTTTTGCACTTTCGCCTGGTGCTACGTTTGATGCAGTGATACGCATTTTAAAGCGCTGCCAGTTTGATTTACTTTTACTAGATGAACATGAGGCCCTATACTCACGCGCCATCGGCGTTATAATGTTACTTGAATTATGTTTACGCTCTCGTCTTGCCGTCGGTATTAACTTAACGCCCTGCCATACAGCCGACAAAGACTTGAAAAACATACCCGCTTTTGCCCCTCTACGAACAAGTAATAACGTATGAAAAATTAAATTAGGGATAGGCGTGCCGCGCTTTACATGCAAGTAAAAAGCATTACGTACGTTGTATTCCCAACGCATACCAGTCCAGTTGACGCGATGCTCGGCTGACACTTTATGGCCTATAACGACTTCAGGGGAATACACTAACTTGTAGCCGGCGTTGATTATACGCTCTGACAAATCGATTTCTTCTTGCATAAAAAACAATATATCGTCGTAGCCTTTCACTTCTTCAAAGGCACTACGACGTATCATATGGCCAGCCCCGACGAAGTGAGTGGTTGCAAAACTCTTGTCGCCATATTGATCAACACTTTTTGAGTAATACCAACTACTACGATCATCTTCTTGGGTACCAAAGCGTAATACCCGAAACCCCAACACACCAATCGAGGGGTCAGCCTCCATAATCTCTACAGCCTTTTGCACTTGGAACTCGTCAACAAATTCTGCGTCATTGTCTAAGCCAATAATATAATCGCCATCCCCTTGCAGAGCTGCCTGGTTACGCCCCCCGGGCACGCCGAGATTGCAACTATTATAAACGATGGTTAAGTTATTCTTATCCTGTGAGAATTTTCGTAATTTGGCGACATTTTCAAGTTGAGAGCCTTGGTCTATAACGATAACCTTTGTCACTACATTCTGCTGCGCTAAGCCGCTCAACATGGCTTGCTTTGTATCTTCTAATCTATCCCAAGATAAAATGGTGATATCGACTTTTTTCACAATTGACCTCTGGTTATGCTAATCCTAAATAAATTACTGCGGTTCAAACTAACGGCTTAAAACTTTTAAATATTTTTGCGTACACTGCTAGAACGCCATATTTTGAGAACCAAAGCTTCATTTTTGAATACTTTAATGTAGCTGAAAACACTCTAAGAAAACTATTCGTATCATTTACTTTAAAACTTAACCTCAAAAAGTCTTTAACGTTCATAAACCAAATATCAGCTAATTCATTTTCGGAAACATTTGTTAAGTTCAATAAACGATGCACTAGATCAACACGGTGATGATAGTTTTTATCTCCCTTTGAGGTTAAATTTCCTTCTTCATTAAATTTACGTACAGTGACAACTGGTAACGTATGTACATCACCCGCTTTTGCCAATTGCGCCCATAATAAACGGTCTTCACCAAATCGGAGGTCATCTACGAAACCACCGATTTCATTCACGCTAGTTCGCTTAGCCAGTACCGATGAAGTAGCGTTAATGACATTACTGTATAAAAACTGCTTAAAAACCCTGCCCTTCTTATCACGCGAAATAGTGATTTCTCGCTCGCCGTGCCAATCAACGGTGGCATAACTATCTATCAATAATGCTTCAGGGTGCTGCAACGCTAATTCCATTTGTAAGCGCAGTTTGTCTTTATGCACCCACAGGTCGTCAGCATCAAGAAAGGCTAACCAGGTTGAGGTGGCTAACGAAATTGCGTGGTTACGCGCCTTTGAAGGCCCTGCGTTTTCTTGCCTAACGTAGGTTACGAGCGAAGCGTATTTGCTTTTCTTAATCACTTGTTGCGTGGTGTCTGTTGAACCATCATCAACAATGATAACTTCCTTAGGTGCAGCGCTTTGTGTGAACACAGATGCAAGCGCATTTTCTATGCTCTTAGCACAATTGTACGCAGGAATAATGACTGAGATATCTAAAGGGGTATTGGACATTTTCTTCGCTCTAATGTTAACAAACTAATTTGATTTATTTAGCTTTTTAGCAGGCACGCCTACAAGAATGGCCCCCTCTTCTATAAAGCTTTTATTCACCACTGCGTTAGCCCCTATTTGAATACTGTCTCCCAATGTGATGACGCCAAATAATTTAGCGCCTGGGCCGATATAACAATTGTCACCCAGCACAGGGGCATCCTTGGGTTTGTTATAAGCAGAGCCGATATTGACACCTACGTGCACTTTACAATTCGCCCCTATTTTTGAATAACTGCTGACAACGATATTCCCGAAATGGGGCAAGGTCAGGCCGGGGCCAAACACGTTCATGGGTATACTAAAACCTAGCTTCTTACCAATACTCTTATATCTGTATTTCACATATAATTTGTATGTCTTCCAAAGCGGCCCACTCTTAGAATTAAGAATATACTCCGCACATCGTAGCGCCCTTGTAAAACGCCAAATATCATTAAAAATAAACTCTTTAATATTATCCTTAAAGGAGTTGTTTTCAGCATCTTGACTTTTATAATACTTGTAGTCACTTTTATTATTAATCATATAACTCTGGCATTAAATACGTTTCCTCGGTGTGTTTTGTTTTACAAGCGAGATCGATGCAATGAAAGAAATGACTGTATAGATAAGCATATCCGCACTGTTGTGATTAATAATGATAAAACCAATATAATTCACTACACATTGCAATAGAATAACGGCTAATAATGCGGCTAATAGTTCGCTATTGTGACTGGTAATATAGCCAGCCACCAAATCTTTTATGATTTTTAGAGAAAGAATGATCACCAATGCTAAGCCTATAACCCCACCGTTTAATAACGCTTCGTAATAACCGCTGTGGGCGTTACCTATGTAGCCCCATCGGTCCACGAAACCTAGAACGGCATCGCTGACCCAAAAAGCGCCAAAACCGTAGCCGAGAGTACTCTCGGCTTCAATATATTGTTCCATCAAGCCCCAAATTATCGTACGGTTAGTCAGTGTCGGGTCTCGACCTAAAAGACCTAGTAAGAAAGCATATAAGAAATAAATCGCAACTGCTGCTGCGCATAATAATAAGGTAATGATAATAACTCGACGCAAATTAATATTAGGGCTTCGGGTGCGCATAACTTTAAACAGTGAAATTAACCCTGTACCAGCCACCACCATGACAATGGCAGTAGCTGAATTAGCAAACACTAAGCAAATACCTAATATGGCTAGCATAATTCTGTTGTTTCGGCTGTGATACTTACCTAGACCGACCAACAGCAAAATGCCATAGGCATAGAGCCTAGCCCCGCCATTTTTATCCCCCATTATCCCAACAAACATGTTTGCTCGTTCGCCATGCCCCCCTAGGGCGCTACTCGGTGAAATAGCCAAATATAACAAGCCCAATAATGCTATTACAAAAATACTCTTAGCGATGAAATACATCAGCGATTCGGCACTAAAGTTAGTTACAATACAAAATGCTGCGACTACCAGAGTAATAAAAGCAATACAGCGTCGTAGGGTAATACTAGGCTCATATGACCAATACATAGAAGCTAAAAAGAAAGCGATTAATACCCACCACCACAGACTTCGCATGATCATTGCGAACAATAATTTTTTGTCTATTTTGAGAAGTAAATATATACCCGCCAATAATAATAAAATGCCAATCACTTGCTTTGCTACATTGCCAGAGGCATTGGCACTCATAAGATCATCCGCTCGCCCCCCTTTTAACAGCCGTGAGGTAAAACCCAAAAAGCCTAAGTAATAGAATATGGTCGTAAACAGATAAGCACGTTTTAAAGTATCCAGGGTAATTTGCATGATAAATGATCGCTTACTTGACGTTGAGCTGGGCGAAAATCAGCGTTCTGTATTCTTTAGCTGAATTTTCCGCAGTAAAACGCGTTACGGCACGGATGATTCGGTCACGATTATCTTGAGAATTATCAGTAGAAAGCTCATTCACCATCGTTTTTGCAAGTGCTGATATATTCTTATATTCAACCAAGGGGGCAACTTCACCGCCTTTGAGCGTTTCCATTGGCCCTGATGGGCAATCAAAAGCAACCACCTTACAGCCAACTGACATCGCCTCAACCAATACATTCGGGCTACCTTCAAAACGTGAAGACAACACGAATAAGTCGGCTTGTTGTATTTCGGCAATGGGGTTGTCGGTGTAACCAGCGAGGTCAACGTGTGCGGTTAAGTCCAGTCGATCAATTTGCGCTTGTAGCGCAGTTCTTAGTTCACCCTCACCGAAAATGACTAATCGTGCTTTTATCTCTTTTGATACGAGAGAAAATGCATCGATAAGCATATCAAAGCCTTTTTGATCGCTAAGGCGACCCACTGCAACGACAGTTTTGCACTCTTGGTTAACTAACCAAGGATGTTTCGCATCTTGTTTAGCCGCTTCTCGCGTGTCTTCTGTGATCACTGGGTTTGATGCAGTACATACATCTTGCTGCCTAGCAATTGAGCAATCGACAAGATCATCAGCCACACCTTTTGATACAGCGATAACAGGGTTGGGAATTAAGCGATAAATGTAGGGCGCAACGCCATAGGTTATGCGCATCACTAGGCCATTGTTTACTTTGCGATCGAGTGAAAACGTATTTCGCTCACTAACAGATAATCGCTTTGACCAACCTAAACTGGCGCAAACGACAGCGGTAATGACATTGACATGCGTGAGAGCGGATAATATGCCATCTGGATTTGACTGCTTTAGGTGTTTACGCAAGGGCGCAAAAGCAGACAAAGTGCGGGCCGAATTCAACTCAACGAGTGTTACCGATTCACTTAAAAATGATTTATTAACCCCACCTGCGGTCAATAGTATCATTTCTACAGTATCACCATTTTGCGCTAACTGGTTCGCTAAGCGCACCATCATTTTTTCTGCGCCACCACCACGCAAATCATGCAACACAATACTGATTTTCGCCATTATTTACCTACTGAATTCTTTGATGTAACGACGTGCGACACTTTGGTACTCAAACGCGCTCACGCTATCAGCAATATCTTTACCAATGAGCTGTTTATAACGCCCTATCGCGTCAGCCAACTTTTCAACATTGTTAGTTTCAACCAAGAAGCCATTTACACCGTTTTCGATTAGCTCAGAAGGCCCAGTAGGACAATCAAAAGCGATAACCGGTGTATTTAGATACATCGCCTCTACTAGCGCCGTGGGCATACCTTCATGTCGAGATGACAAAATAAACGCTTGGGCGTTGCGTATAATGTAATATGGGTTTTCAGTAAAGCCGTAGAACTCAACATACTCTTTAATGTTCAGTGACTCTGCTAGTTGAGTTAATTCATCTACTAGTTCACCAATGCCAACGATGAGCAACTTTGGTAGGTTGTTATTCGCCTGACGGGCTTGCGCGTAAGCTTGAATGAGCATATCAAAACCTTTTTGCTCTACTAGCCGCCCCACAGCACAAAAGTAATCGGTTGATTCAAATGCGTCGGTATTGTTCAAAGATTTCGCTATCACTTGTTGGTCGACCACAGCGTTGGGAATAAATTCGACGTGCTTTCTGCCAAGTTTAATGTTGCGAAGTAGTTCCTGCTGAAGTGACCCAGAAACGGTCACTATTGCCCCGCCCGTCAACGAGTAGAAATTATAAAGCAATTTTATCTTCGCGGGTGATAGCTTTTGATCGCTCACATCGAAAGCGCAATGTCTGGTATATACCACCGATAATTTTGGAAATCTTAACGCGCAGAATGCGGCTAAAATATTTGCCGTTTCCGTCGCGGCAATGATGACATCGATATCGTTAGCTTTAATATGAGCAAATAAGTGCTTTAACTTTTTGAAGAAACTATCAGATTGATTCGGATGCGTCGCCTTCTTGGAGTCGATCAGTTTGTCATAACCGGCTTTTTTATCGCCTTTTATATCGTATACGTAGAATTCTGAGGAAATACCCTCATTAGCCAGCGCATTCGATAAGTTTTGGTGAACGCGTTCAACCCCACCAGATAACGAAAACCACTTGTGTAAAAACAGTACATTGTTACGGCTCATGTTTATTCCCTAAACAAAGTAGCGATGTTTAATGACACAATATATGGCATGGGGGTTGGTCGTGATATATCGCCATAACAGCTTCTTAGGTTCGGTCATGGCTCTGTGTAGCCATTCTAACCCTAGCTTTTGAAAGATGGCGGGAGCACGTTTGTAATCGCCCGTGACAAAATTGTAGCAGCCGCCGCACGAGATAATGACGGGAACCGTTAACTTGCTTTTGTTTCTCAAGATAAACAATTGCTCTTTGGGCTTTCCTAACCCGACCCACAGCACTTCGCAACCTGAAGCATTAATTTTGGCGACAATCTCATCTTCGTCTGCTTCGCTAAAATACCCATGTTGGGTGCCGACAACGTCAAAGTTATTATATTTTTCTGACATAATATTGCCGCATTTTTCAATGGTTGCTTGGTTCGCCCCAAGAAGAAAATGTTTAACGGTTTCTGGTGACATCATAGGGACGTCATGAATGGTATCTGTGGTAGCGCTGCGTTCCGGTATCTCCTTTTCACTAAACCAACGTGAAAAGCTCACTACACTTTGCCCATCGGCATGCAGTATATCGGCTTCATTAAGCATACGGCCCATTTCAGGATCACTATTGGCAATAGAGATACTGTGGCCATTTGATGAAAAAATAACGAGAGGCGATTTGATATCACCCGCCCGTGTATCCAAAACGCGACACACCATCAAATCAACTAACTGTTTGCGGTCAACACATGCGGTAATTAGTCCGCCGACATTTGTTCTTACTACTTCTTCTAATTTCATTGATTCATCTCGTTTAACTATTTCAATACGATTCCCTGCTTTGTATAACGAGAGAGCCACCTGATCGCTGACAAATTGATGCTAGGCTCACTATCGCGTGCCCAGCATAACTTGATTAACTCTTTTCCACCCAAGCAATAATAACGCCAAAGCTAATAAATTTTAAACTGTCACTTGGGTTAATCTGGAATAAGTCAATTAACGGCCACATTAGCAAAGTGATATTCCGCCATTATGACACATGGCCGTTACATCGTCTTGCAATCCAGTGGCCTTTCCTAACTAAACGCTCATTATTCAACACGCTACGAATAATACTGCTTAAACCAGTCTACAAAGTTATTGATTCCATCTTGGAGCTCAGTTTGGGGCTTAAAGCCGATTTCGCTTTCTAAATTTGTAATATCAGCAAACGTTCTTACGACATCGCCGTCCTGCATTGGCATGTAATTTTTCACCGCTTTTTTGCTTAGCGCATTCTCTATACAGCCAATAAACGCTTCTAATTCGACAGGCGTGTTGTTACCGATGTTGTATAGCTTGTAGAAAGGCGAAGATTCAGAGCTACTGTTTGA
This sequence comes from Paraglaciecola sp. QJM3NY_14, assembly GCF_056173245.1. Classification (NCBI taxonomy): domain Bacteria; kingdom Pseudomonadati; phylum Pseudomonadota; class Gammaproteobacteria; order Alteromonadales; family Alteromonadaceae; genus Paraglaciecola; species Paraglaciecola sp. QJM3NY_14. The sequence continues at coordinate 1,230,886 of NZ_CM149664.1, read as the reverse complement.
CTCTTCGCGCGGTTTCGGTATTACGTTTTGGATACGTAAAATTCCTTCGACGATATCATCAATGTAAGTGAAGTCTCGCTGCATTTTGCCGTCATTAAAAACTTTAATCGCTCTGTCATTTACCACAGCATCAGTAAACAAGAATGGCGCCATGTCTGGTCTGCCCCAGGGCCCATACACAGTGAAGAAGCGCAGACCGGTTGTAGGCAACGAATATAAATGGCTGTAGGTATGCGCCATGAGTTCATTCGACTTCTTGGTCGCTGCATAAAGTGAAACCGGATAATCTACACGGTCACCTTCGGCAAACGGTATTTTTTTATTTGCACCATAAACAGAACTAGAAGATGCATAAACTAAATGCTCGACATTGTTGTGACGACAACCTTCGAGAATGGTGGCCATACCCGTTAGGTTTGAATCTATATACGCCATTGGGTTTTCAATCGAATAACGCACCCCAGCTTGCGCTGCTAAATGGATCACGCGGTCAAATTTTTCTTGAGCGAACAAAGTGGCAATTGTATCTCTGTCTGAGATATCGGCCTTAACAAACGTAAACCCGGTTAAATGCTCTATACGCTTTAGCCGAGCTAATTTTAAATTGGGGTCATAATAGTCATTTAAGTTATCCAGCCCTATGACCTCATGCCCTTGTAAACACAGTTTTTCAGCAACGTAATTCCCAATGAATCCTGCAGCGCCAGTGACTAGATATTTCATATTTAAGTGCTCTTTAAGTTAGTTGAAAAGGAAAATTGTTTATTGTTCTGGATATTTTACCTTTGCAATTAACAAGGAGAATCAATAAATTTCAGATTGACTTTTTAATCCAATCATTTGTATCTGAGTTCATTTAAAATAACGTCTTTGATACTTATTGGCGAATTCCGTCTCATACAGGACATTTCGCATCAAAAATTACTTTTATTTAATATGTAGCATAATATGGCATCATCTTATTATTATGACATGAGTGATTGGCCATTGTCGCGCTGACTATTGAGGTTATGCGTAATTTCACATTGCCCACTTGTTTTTATGTTCAAGCAAGGAATTTCATTTCGTTCATGCGTTTTTTTTGTTATTTCATTACGATAGTGCTGATTTTATTCATGTTACGCGCGGCAGCCGATAGCAATATTGTATTTAACGACGCGTTATTTAATAAAGTACGCAGCGAGTACGACAATGAAGCACTAGAGCGTGTTAGAGCATGGCAGGAACTCCTCAGCGATAACCTCGATATTCCCGTTGATGAAAAACTCTACAGGGTGAACAATTTCTTCAATGAGCTTGAATTTGTCGACGACATCAAGCATTGGGGGAAAGACGATTATTGGGCCACGCCAGTCGAGTTTTTAGCCTCCGATGGCGGAGATTGCGAAGACTTTGTAATAGCTAAGTATTTCAGCTTAAAAGAATTGGGCGTTCCCGCCGAAAAATTACGCTTGATGTATGTTACTGCAACCCGCCTGCGCCAAGCCCATATGGTGCTGGCCTATTACGAACAATCAAATTCAGTGCCTTTGGTACTCGATAATATTAATAGACGTATTTTACCCGCTTCACGCCGCCGCGACTTATTACCCGTTTACAGCTTTAACGGTGACGGCCTTTGGTTGGCTAAAGAACAAGGCCGAGGCCAGAAAGTACAGCAAGGGGGTAATAATAATTTATGGAACGATTTAAACCAACGAATGCAATTAGGCGATTAATGATGCTTGAGGAAACCCGTTATGCCACTGTCTAGACAATTGAGCTTAAGCTTGCTCGCTGTGTTGATACTCGTGTTTATAGGCACACTTTGGATCAATACTAACAACACGCGAGATTTTGTTGACCAGCAACTAGCGTCACACGCACAAGACACGGCGACATCGCTCGGTTTATCCATTGCCCCCTACGTGGCAGTGCAGGAAGACTTGCCTGTGGTAGATACCATGATGAATGCTATTTTTGACCGTGGTTTTTACCAAAGCATGGTGCTGCGTGATGCCAACCAAAATATATTGCTCGAAAAACACAACCCAAGTACGGTTGAAGGTGTGCCTAAGTGGTTTCGGGAGTTATTGCCCCTTACCCCACCAGAAAGCGTTACTGATTTGAATGACGGCTGGACGATGGCAGGCACTTTAGCAGTGCAAAGTCACCCTGGGTTTGGGTATCAACAATTGTGGCAAAATGCGGTGCAGTCTTTTTGGATGATATTGGCCGTATTTATCGGTGCTCTAGTCCTGTTATATGCTTTGGTCAAAATGATCACTACGCCTTTATTGGCTGTGGTGAAACAGGCTGACGCCATCAGTAAACAGCAATTTGAACAAATTGCGACGATCCCCCGCACCCCTGAATTGAAACGTATCGTGCTAGCGGTAAATAGAATGTCAGCTCAGCTAGCTAAACTGTTTACTCAGCTGTCGAGCCAAGCTGAACGTTACCGCGATTTTGCCTATCAGGACACGCTTACAGGGGTGGCTAACCGCCGGGCGTTTGAACTGGCATTCGAGCAACTTCTCGCCGATAGCGAGCAACACTCACAGGGTTATTTATTGCTTATCCGTTTAACTAGCCTAAATGAGGTTAACAGTAGTTTGGGTTACCAAGCGGGGGACGAATATGTCGCACTTGTCAGCCAAGAATTGCAAAATGCGCTTGTTCAACACGACTTGAATGGCACGCTGTTTAGGGTTTCAGGGGCTGATTTTGTGGTGTTATTAGAAGATACCGCACAGCAACCCAGTGTTAACTTTGCGCAAAGTATTATTAGCCAACTCAATGCTATTGAAAAAAGCGAGTATCGACTAGGCACTGCTCATGTCGGTGTAGGTTCATTTAGTTTTGGCGACACCCGCACGGATGTATTGGAGCGAGCAGATAATGCTCTTTCTGGCGCGAGTGTTAGTACAGATAGATGGCAGTTAGCGCAGCAGGAAGACGTACAGCACAGCAACACTGAATGGCGAGCACAGCTGAACACCATTTTACAGCAAAATCACGCGGACTTTGTCGCTCAGCCAATTCAGAATAAGCAAGGCGAGACACTATACGCCGAGTGGTTTGCTCGTTTCAGTTCAGGTACTGGTGCATCTGCGAATAAGGCTGATAGCTCAGAACATAATAAGACTGATAGCGACAATAAAGCTCACGATTACTTACCCATGGGCCAACTGGTACCCGCGTCGGTCAGGCTCAATTACGCGCAAAAACTTGATGAGTTGTTAATCGCGAGCGCATTGGCGCAGTTGCCTAATCAGCAGCATGCGATTGGCCTTAATGTATCTCGTTTATCACTCAGCCAAACTAGTTTTCACCAGTGGCTTATTAGCGCCCTCCCCCAAGATAGTGCAGCCTGCGCTAAATTAGTGCTTGAAATACCAGAACGGGCTTTGGTTAATGGCACACAGGACTTAATGCGCTTTATTCAGCAGCTGAAGTCGCGCGGCGTTAGGATCACAGTAGAGCGCTTTGGCGCACAATTAGCTGCAATCACACACCTTCGCAAAATTCGCCCTGATTATTTAAAGCTAGATGGGCGTTACGTGCGCAATATTCACAATGAGCCTGACAACCAATTATTCGTTCAATCTTTGGTCAATATCGCACACGGTCTGAATATTCAAGTCATCGCTGAAATGGTGGAAAGTGAAGCTGAAGCGAAATGTTTGTCTGATTTATTCGTTGACCATTTACAGGGCTATTACATTGGTATGCCGGTCGATACTAAATAAGCAAATGAGTGTAGTAATGTTAAAGGGTTTCAATTGCGCTTAAGTCAATATAAACAAGGCATAAGTTGTCAGTTACCCCTCACCCAATGAGTATTTAACTTACATCAGCAAAATACTGATAAGACTCGTTTTTTTACCTGGTCGACCTTAGTCTAGTATTGCTTTTTCGACAGTCTAAACTTATGATTGCAGCGTTCGTTGTGAGTTTTAAACTCACTCCTCTATTTTTCGGAGTTTTTATGCGACATTTTTTAACCTATTTATTTTTGTCTAGCGTGATGGTTTTATCACCCGCCCATGCTCAACAGACAGTATCCACTCAACAGGTGAGTGCAAATGACGCGGCTCTAACTGAGCAGGAAAACATTCTCTTCGGAGATGAAGATCAACCTGGGCGCGCTATTCATAGCGCGATACTCACTTTGATTCAAGGCGGAGCGACGTTGGACGAGGCGGTAAGTCAAACCATTGCAAATGTGACGCGAGAAGACGATGCTTTGATCAGTGGCACAGTGAGATTAGTCGTTGGTTTAAACACAAAAATTACTGCAAACTTCATGCGCAACATGGTTGATTTGAACACGTTAACCGACTCAACCAAAGGTTCAATCGAAGCATTTCCTGGTGACGCTAGTGAGATTGTACGATTGGCGGTCACACTTTACCCCAGCTTTGCTCAAGACGTTATTGACTCAGCCATTACGACCGGTGAAATTGAACCTAACGACGCACTACTAGCCGCAATTGCGGCAGGTGCTGACCCAACAACCGTCTCAGCAGCTACCGCAGCAGGTGCTAACGTTGCTGTAACAGCTACGCCAGCTGGAACAGGTGTCGGCGCAGGTGGTACGGGCGGCGGGGATACCACTGCCTCAACCAATTAAATGATTTAGTATTTTTAAAAGCCAGCGATTTTCGCTGGCTTTTTTGTTTATAATCATTCAGTTGTCACTTTCATTCCGTTTACCACGCATTCAAAAATAGCTAAAGGGATCCTTTGAATACCAAACTTCATAGCTACTCGTTTTATATCTTGTTAGGTTTGCTTGTGTGGTTACCTATCCCATTAGGCTCAAACCGTCCTTGGGCTTGGGGCTTGATGGAAGTCGTTATTTTATCATTGTCTCTAGCGTGCGCGTATTTGCGAAGAACAAGACCTTGGATGGGGTTACGTGCTTACAGGCTGCCAATAGGTCTCTGGTTGGTTTTCTTGGGATTCGCCATCATTCAGATTATCCCCTTACCCGCCTCCATTATAAATGCGCTGAGCCCGATGAGTTATGAAACTCAACTACATTATGGTGTTGAGCAGTTTCATCTATCGTTAGATATTGGTCAAAGCTATATCAATTTGCTCAAAAGCCTTAGCTATTTCTGCTTGCTCATTATTGTATTAGTGTTAGTGGATACTGAAAAGCGCTTACGATTGATTTTGCTGACCATGTTAGCCAGTGGCGCGATTCAAGCCTTATACGGCACACTAGAAATTCTAGCTGGCAGCGAGTACAGCATGATTTTCGGCTTACCTGTCAGTGATGTGGCGACGGGTAGCTTTGTTTACAAAAATCACTTTGCTAATTTCTTGGTGCTGACTTTATCAGCTGGTATAGGCTTAATGGTAGCCAGCCTGCAAGGTAACCAAAGTGGCAGTCCTAGAGATATTATGCGCTCAATATTGTCGACATTACTGGGGAGTAAGGCACTGATTCGCATTAGTTTGGCCATCATGGTAATTGCGCTGGTTATGTCTCGCTCACGGATGGGGAACGCAGCATTTTTTGCGGCTATGACCCTGATAGGAGTTTTGGCTCTGGTGATAATTAAAAACCGCAGCCGAGGCTTGTCCATTTTAATTGTTAGTATGTTCGTGATTGATGTTTTTATAGTCAGCGCATGGTTTGGACTCGATAAAGTGCAAGAGCGTTTAGAGAGCACCAACCTATCTCAAGAAGGCAGAGGTGATGTTGTTACGGACGCTATGCCTATGCTCTTAGACTTCCCCTTATTCGGTAGTGGTGGTGGTAGTTTCTATAGTACCTTTCCTAGCTACAAGATATCTAATATTCACTCGTTTTACGACCATGCGCATAACGATTATCTGCAAATGGCGATTGAATACGGAGTCCCCGCGACACTATTTTTAGCTTTGCTTGTTTTATGGTGTTTTGCTAAGAGCGTGCGCGCTATGCGCAAACGTCGCCCCTCTATTTTAAAGGGATCCGCATTCGCGTGCTGTATGGCTATCCTGGGAATGTCATTACACATGACGGTTGATTTCCCGCTGCAAGCACCTGCGAATGCATGTTATTTTGTCGTTTTTTTAGCTTTGTCTTTAGCCATCAATCAGTTAAAAATAACAAGGGGTAAAAAGCGACATTCAAATAAAAAGGTAGCGGTATGAGCAAGAAGTTTAGTGGGCCAATAGAGCAAGACCCGGCGATTGTAAACTTGCTAGAACGCATGCCAAAATCCGTTCAAGCATCATTTAGTGAAGAGCAGCTATCTCACCTCAGAAATGCTGTGAGTAGCCGTCAGTGGGGTCACCACCCTGTTGACTTAAGAGGTACTATTCCTTGGTTTAAATATCGTTACTATTATGTTTTGTTGGCGGGAAAGAACCATCGCAGCATGACGCGCTCACAGTTGCGGGCCAACCGGTTTATTAATGCGTTTCTCCTCGCTGGCTTCATGACGTTTTCAGCATTGATTGGTGTATTACTCATATATCTATTCAAATCAGCCCTGGGAATTGATTTGTTACCAGACTATTCATTCGGCGTATGGGATTGGTTTAAAAGCTAAGATGAATAGCCAGCTCCACAAATTTTCAGCATTTATATGCGTATTGCTAGCATCTACTAGCGCTTAGCCTTACGAGGGGGGCAATTCGGTACCATGCGCTGCACTGACACAGGCTCATTTCGTAACCATCGACAAACCCGCTTTCCTGCTTTGTATTGTTTTATCAACCCGAGTACTTTCTTTCTGCTTTGAGAGGCTCGTAAACCAAGAGCGATTCGATGGTAGAACTCTTCTCTAATAGTCAACAACATCGGATGATTACTAGCGTATAACGCCATACCTAATCGTACATATAAAAGATGCACCTCCGGCTTTTGCGGCCCTAATTCACTCGCTCGTTGTAGATACAATAGCATTTCATCGTCGAACTCTTGTAATCGCCACTTGACCATTGCTAGAGACGCCCAAGTCACTGGCCACAATGGGCGCAACTGAGTAGCGCGTAGGTAGTGCTGTTTCGCGGCATCAAGAGCGGGTTCAGTCGGCACATAACCAGCAATCGCCCCCCACTCATCTATTTGCGCTAACAAATCTTGGTATAGCGGATGGCTTGGTTGGCTATCAACCGCAGACTCTATGGCCGTTTTGGCGGACTGATACTCTTCGATAGTCAGCGTATTGCCTTGTTCTTGCCAAGACGTCACTATGTTTTGCACTTTGTAAAAGTCGAAACTGGCGCTGATGAAGCGCATTGCGAAAAACAAGCAAACCAGTGCAATAACTGCGAAACTCACCACTGCCATATATTGCTTAATAAAGACGCGTACTTGTGAGATGTTATCAAAAAACGCTATTGCCATGCGTTACCTTGAGAGAGTAGCCAAGGAGTTGTTCTAAACAGACGCTCTGCGTATTCATTACCTTTAAGTGCAGTCACTGCAATAAAAGCATCCGCCATATCGTTTGGTCGCCGGTTGATACTATGAGTATCTGAAGCAACATAAGAGATAAAATCGCGTGCTAATAATAGTTCAACAGTATCCTTTACTGGCTTAGAGAAACGACCAGTGAAAGCTCCCGCCGTGGCTTGAAATAAACATCCTGTCCGCTTCAACGCGATAACTTTATCTGGGCTAGCAATAATATCTCGGTTACGCTCAGGGTGAGCAATAATTGGTTGAATTTGATTTTTAATTAGCCAACGCAGTAAATTGTCAGTACCAGGGGGAATGTGGCTGTGGGGTAACTCTAGTAACATTGCATCTTTGTCTTCCCACTTACCTATGAACGGGATTTGGCCCTGTTTGTGCCAGATCATGATATCTGGAGTAATGCGGATTTCAGCGCCAAATGAAAGTTTAAGAGGGCAACCTGCTTGTTCTAAATGCGCGACTAACGCTTGGTAGGTTTTAGAAATAGTAGCCATGTCGTTGTCGAAATAGCTCTGATGAATATGTGGGGTACACACCATATGTGTTACCCCAACCGCAACCGATTGCTCTGCCATGGCTAATGAGGCCGCCAAATCAGGGGCCCCATCATCTATTCCTGGTAATATATGACTATGTAGATCAATCAAGATTGTTTGTTACTGCCAGCCTTGCTTTTAGATTCATAGTTATAACTGTTATAACCGTATTGGTCATAAAAACCCGTGTATTCACCGTGCTTTTTCGCCTTACGCAAATCGACTTGGTTTAACACGACGCCGTCAACGCGGTGGCCGACTTGCAAGAAACGGCTTAAGCCGTTGCTTATAAGTTTGTCGCTCGTACTATCCGCCTTGACCACATAGACCACAGAGTCACATACTTTTGATACCACAATTGCATCACTAACCGCCTGAGTTGGCGCACTATCTACAATTATGTGTTCGTACCTGCCTTTCAAGTCTTGCATTAAGGCTTTAAAGCTATCAGAAGCCAACAACTCCTGAGGGTTAGGAGGAACAGTACCAGCACATATCAAGTCTATACCTGACATTTCGTCAGTAACGATACACTCTTCAAAGGTATGCGTGCCTGCAATTAAATTGGCCAAGCCCGGTTGAAACCCAGGTAAGCTGAATTGATTAGCAAGCGTAGGGCGTCGTAGATCAGTATCAATCAACAATACTTTGCTTAGCTGCCCCATCGCGAACGCTAAGTTAATAGATACCGTACTTTTACCTTCTCTGGGAACACTAGAGGTTACTAATATAGTTTTTGAGGGTTTATCTATGTTCAGTAACTGTAAGCTAGTTCTGAGAGTACGAACAGCCTCGCTAAAACTATGATGCTTGCCGTCGAAAAAGTGCCTGACAGATAAATTTTTCTTCTTGCTATGCGCTTCCCATGGGATAAGTCCGAGCATGCGTTGCCCTAGTTTGCGTTCAACATCTTCTACAGAGCGAATACCGCTGTTTAGTGCGTCCATGGCTAAAGCTAAAAACACTCCGAAGCCTAAACTCACAATAAAGGCTGCAGCGATTATTAAACCTTTCCTCGGCTTAGATGGCGCACCAGGGGGAACAGCTAAATCTAACATACGTGCATTGGCCGATTCAAAGCCGCCCAACTCAGAGGTTTCATTTAAGCGAGTGAAAAACGAACTGTAAAGTTGCTGATTAATATCCACTTCACGCTGCAATGCCTTATGGCGACTTTCAAGATTGGTCAACTTACGAAAATCTTCTTTGTTGACGCTTACTTCTTCCTTAAGTGCAGCTAATTTTAACTTGGCTGTGTTGAATTCTGTATTAACGCCTGACACTAGCGACCGAATTTGATCATTAAGGCTGTCTTGTATCGAGCGTAACTCAGCTTGAGCTGCAATCATTTTTGGATGCTTAGGGCCGTATACTTTGCTCAACTCAGACACTCGGCTTTGAGCGCCAATTTGTTCGCGTTTTACGTTTTGTACTGCAGGGTGATTAATCACCTCAGGCAAGTCACCTAGCTCTGAAATTGTAGCCCCAGAATTAACCTGATTGTAGAGTGTTTCAGCGCGGTTATAAGCGGTCTGAGCCTCCAGCAACTGCTGGCTCAACTTCTGTAATTCTTCGGCAGCTAGGCCAACAACACCATCAATATTGACTAACTTTTCAGTCTCGTAAAACTCAGATAGTCGTTTCTCGGCAGTACTTAGTTTAGCGCGCAAACCTTGTAAACTTTCGTTTAACCAAGTAGTCGCCTTAGTCGTCATATCGAGCTTTGACTCGAGATAGTTTTCAATGTAAACATCGCCAACAGCATTTGCAGCTATAGCTGCAAATTTGCGGTCTTCATGCTCGAAACTAATTTCGACAATCTGCGTGTTGCTGATCGGTGTGATTTTAAGGGACTTCATCACCTGCCAAGTAGCATATCCTTTTCGGGAGTTAAGCTGCTGAGCTGCAGTAAGTTCGGTCTTTTCCTTTTGTGGTAAAAAAGGCAAGGCTAAGATGATTCCAGATTTTAAAGCGGATAACTGCTTACTTACAAAGTTAGCTTGGCTCGCTTCGTAGCCAGGTGCAAAAGTCGGGTTTTCATAAAGCTTGAGCTTTTCAACAACTTTCTCTGCAATCTGGCGAGACTTGAGTATTTCATATTGAGTTTGAAAGTACTCTTTCCTGGAAGAATCGAGCCCATATACTTCCTCTATAGAAAGTACCTTGGCCTGTTTAGATTCAATCAATAACTTGGCAGTTGCTGTGTATTGCGGCGTGATTGACATCACAATGAGAGCCACCAATACCGTAATAAAAATAGCTAAGCTAATAATACGCCAAAGATAACGTCGGACTGTCTGCCAATATTGGCCTAAGTCGATCGTTTCTGAGTCCAGTAGTTTCGCCTCTAATTGTCCATTTAATTGCGCTGACATAATATAACTGAATACCTTTAAAAGAAGCTTTGCTGAACGGTAACTATATCACCGGGTAAAACCACATCATTCGAATCTGCATTTAATTGCTCCGATTCTCCTGATTCATTGTCTCGGCGAATGAATATTTTGGTTTTAGACGCCCTTTCAGTGTAACCACCTGCTAACGCAGCGGCTTTATTGACTGACAGTCCGGGTTGATACGGATAACCACCTGGTCGCTTAACTTCACCGTCGATAAAGAAAGGGCGATATTCAATAACGGTTACCGACACAGAAGGCTCAACCAAATAATCACCCTTGAGTCCCGAATATAACTTTGCCTCTAGCTCAGCCCCCGTCAATCCAATCACTCTTAAATCACCCAAAAACGGATAATTAATCACACCGTGGTTAGGTAATTTAGTGGTTAACGAAAGGTCTGGCTGCCCGAAAACAGTAACCTTGATCACATCACCTGAGCCGAGTTTGTATTGACTCAAACTCGCGTCCAAAGACCAAGCGGCGCTACTAAAAAGCATAAGCCACAGCCAAAATACGGATTTTGCTTTCATGTATTCTCCAAATAAAATAATAACTATAAGGTCACTTCCGCTGTTAAGCGATAAATATTCTGGTCATAGTTTACAACATCTCTATTACTGTCTCGCTCGCTGTAGGTGTAACCTAAATTAAAAGTTAACCAACGTTGAAACTCGTAAATAACTGCAAAACTTAAGTCTTGTATATCGTCGTTACGACCGCTGCCTTCGTAATCATCACTGCCTACAGCTATACCAGCTTCAGTACGCAAACGCTGCAACCATTCATGGCGCCAGCGCAAAGATACGTCCTTACGACGAATAAAGTTTCCTTCGCCATTGGTTTCGCGGGCTTCATTTTGGGTATCTAACAGAAAGGTTGCTCTCTCTAATGGCTCCCAAATGACACCCGCCTGCCACGTTGAACCAGAAAAATTTTCACGGCCGGCTGCATCAAAGTCTTTGTCTTGGTAACCGATTTTCGCATACCCCTGAGTAGATGCTGTAGACTGCCATTGAGCACCGACCAAATAGCTGGTTTCTACGCTATCGAACGAGTTTACTTCATCTACTGAAAAAGCATATTCCACATCAGTAATAGTGGTTTCGAAAAGTAGGTCGGTTGCAGCACCGATGTTGTAATAAAACGTTCCACCTAGTTCGGAATGAGTCCTATCTCGAATTAAGTATTCTTCTGTGTCACGCTTGTAGTCCAAATCACGATAGTTAACATTGAGATCTAATCGGGCTTGAGCACTCAATGCACCGTAGGAATAGGTAAAGTCCACTTCGCTTTCTTTAAATTCATCAGGTGACGTAAGCTCGCTGCCCCTTCCTAAGGAAAAGCGCTCGCCGCGATCGTCATGTCCATCTTCAAACTCGATAGAACTTTTAATGCGATGGCGACTACTTAGTTCATAATCTATTGAGGCAAATATTAAATGGTCTGTGTAGTTATCTGCCGAACTTGAAAAATAATCACCGCGGGAAAGTTGATAACCGAAACGTAGACTGTTCAAGCCGAAGTTATTTACCAAGGTAAGTTTTGGCGTAACAATACTAAACCAGCTGTCTATTCCTTCTACATTCGAGCGCGTAACATTATCGTTAAAACCAACCGTTGTCGCTAAGGTTGGTACTAATTCAAAAACACCAAGGTCAATTCCGGCTTCGTCTTGAGCAAATGAAAATGAACATACACATGCCATTCCTATAGCGCTTGCTAATTTAGTCTTACTCATTCAATCATCTCTGTCTAAAAAGTTAAAATATGATTTTACTTAATCTAAGTGTATCAATTATCTGATGAAATTAGCGTAAAGTTAACAACTTAAATTGAAAAAAAGTTACTAATAACCCAGTGAAACACCCCTATAAAAATCAGCTGAGGGCGTTACTAAGCGAATTTTGTGCCATTCCGTGATGACTAAAGTGCTATTTTTAGATATTTAGTTCGTTGTTCAGCTGCGCATATTAAACCAAGCTCGCACCATGTAAAGCGTGTGGGTTTTAATTTGTACTCACTGCATAATTTCATTTTGATCATTCCACAAAGACATTACAGGAATAAGTACAATGAGATACGGTCGATTCAACGCATTCCGGCGCTAATACACTAATCTCGTATTATGTTAATCCTGAGACTCCCTCGCAAGATGGAGATTCAATATATTTCAATTTTAGCGCTCTACTTTCAGTAGGTTAGTCATGCCGAACAACTGCTTTTTATCATGTCCTTTAACGAAATAATTGGATTAAATCTGTCGCAAAATAGTGGCCTAATAGTTGCTTAAAAACCTTGGTAGCTTGACTTAAACGAGTCTGGAATGCCTGAATATCTAAAAGTGCAGAAACAAAAACATTCAGAAATATCGAATATTTCTCTGAATGTCACAAAAAAAACAAAAATATGTCGTAATTATACAACAGAATAGCGTGATATAATGTTTGCGGTCCAGAGCAGACTAACTTCTATATCAACTCAAGATATTGAAGCTAAAGGGAATTTTTTAGGTTTATAGGTTTTTAGATGTTGGGAATTAGCGACATTAACCTGTCGCAAAATTAAGACTCCGCTCGATATTGGAGTAATTTCTTTTACAAGCACTGTAAATTTAAATGTAGTACGCAACTTTAATGGTAGAGACATCATGCATAATAAAAGCCCCGGGGGCATAATTCAGAGTAACCAAAGTAGTTTTTCTACACTTTATCGTTTAGTCGATATGGTTATTATCACCTTAGTGTATTTTCTTGTGTTGTTATATCAAGGATTGCCGATTAATTCCTCGGACTTATTGTTACTTTTTGTCAGCATCATTTCTTATATGTTGTGCGCAGAAGCAGTTGATTTATATCGCTCTTGGCGGACCGCCCCAAACACCTTAATGATAAAGTGGGCCATGATTGCCTGGGGAGTATCATCGTTGGTGACGACGACCTACGCCTTTATCTTTCCAGAAAGTATTGCTGCATCTAATTTTGTTATTTTAAGTTGGTTAGTGCTTTGTGCACCAACATTAGTTAGCTGGCGCGTCGCGTTTCGTGAAATATTGTTTAGGCACCGTAAAAAAGGACACAATACCCGTAAAGCGATTGTAATTGGTGCGACGCAATCAGGATACAACTTAGCAACCCAGATTATGGAAAATGATCAACTAGGGATCATTTTCAAAGGTATGTACGATGACCGTGCTCCGGCTCGTATCCCCCATGAAATTCAGCACCAAGTGATGGGCAGCATTCAAGATGCCATTAAACTAGCCAAAGAAGGCGAGGTAGATTACATCTATATTGCCATGCCCATGAGCGCCGAGAAGCGTATCATGCAAATTTTAAACATGTGCAGTGACTCTACCGCTACGGTCTATATCATCCCTAACTTCTTTATGTATAACCTATTGAATGCTCGCTGGCAGAGTGTTGGTTCGATTCAAACCTTGAGCGTATTTGATACGCCCTTTCAAGGTGCAGGCGATATCACTAAGCGTTTAGAAGATATTGTTGTGTCGTCATTAATTTTGACGATGATCGCCATCCCCATGCTATTTATTGCCATGGCAGTGAAATTAACCTCTAAAGGCCCTGTGATTTTCAAGCAAAACCGATACGGTTTAGATGGCAAGAAAATCAAAGTGTATAAGTTTCGCTCCATGACGGTGCAAGACAACGGCGATAAAGTGCAGCAAGCGACCAAAAATGATGCACGTATCACGCCCCTTGGTGCCTTTTTACGTAAAACTTCGTTGGATGAATTGCCACAATTTATCAACGTGTTACAAGGCCGTATGTCAGTCGTTGGGCCTCGCCCTCATGCGGTTGCGCACAATGAAGAATATCGAAAGTTGATTGAAGGCTATATGCTGCGTCACAAAGTACGCCCTGGCATCACTGGCTGGGCGCAAATCAACGGCTTTCGTGGTGAGACTGAAACCATCAACAAAATGATTAAGCGTGTGGAATACGATTTGGATTATATACACCGCTGGTCAGTGTGGATGGATATTCGAATTATACTCGCCACCGTTACCCGTGGGTTTATTAATAGGTCATTTAGTTAAATAAAAAACGCCGAGCAATTGCTCGGCGTTTTTGTGTCTACTATGAGCTGACTTTAGCTAATTGATGCTCCCCTAATTCGACAGCCGAGTGCACCACACTTTAATTGACTCATCTTATTCAGGCGCATGTTATTCGGGCTCGTTTTCATTTGGCTTATAGATTTTAAACTCGCCTCCTGCGTGCAATAACCCAAACATATGCAGTAGCCCATCGTAATAGCGATACATTCCTGCGGGCGCGTCTTGTTGCCATAAGTAATTCAGCATTTCGGTAGAAAACGGGTTTTCACTTATTGTGGCCCTTACCCCATTCATTGCAGTACGCCCGTGACTACGGTAATCGATACCAGGCTCACGTGTTCCGCCGACCTCATACACAGCAATTAAATCACCGTACTGCTCAACTTCGCCTGCAAAAAAGTTAACTTGCTGCTGGACCAGAGAATGCAAAACAGGTGACTGACTTACCCAGTGATAATCCATAGCCATGTTGCCCATCACCCGGAATGAATCGTAGGCACTTTTATGACTATCAGGGTTGAAGCTAGTCGTCTGGGGCTCACCTTCGTGACTAGCATAGTCACTGAATAGGCCCGTAACTGGATGAGCTGATTTCGCCAAATACTGACGACTGATGGCAGCGGTCTGATGCCAATAATCATTGTTTTCATCCGCCAACAACCGCACATTACACCAACTAACGCGATGAAGAATAATGCACTCATTGGCGCACTAACGGCTCGCGTTGTGCTTAGTTGATACTCACCTTCGCTTGTTATGTCGAAAGAGTTGGCGTCATACGTTTCGAAGCGCTGTGTGGTGCTGATTAACTCTGCGTTATTGGTCCAATCGAACACAACCGATAGCCCGGTTAATGTTTCCCCTGCCTGTAACGGGCTGGCTAATGCTAAGGCATCGACGAATCCGTCTTCCTCTAGGCCAAATATGCTTTGTGCCGGCGCAACAAATACGTCCCAATCAGCAGGGCTAAAAAGCAACCCTATATTGTCGAACACACCATATTGAAAATACACAGTGAGCCCATCGATGGCATTTTGGCTATCATTAAAAAATTGATAGTCAGTTTGATATTGCTGTTCGCCTAGTTTGGTTACATCAGTATTAATGATGAGTGCATGGGCGTTTAAGCAACTGAATAATAAGGTCAGTATCAGTAGTGTCTTCATCGGCTTCCTCTTATGTTCTATCTTTGTTGTGTTTTGTGTCGCCGTATTAGGTAATCAGTGTGCTGGTGATGCCTAACGGCGTTGTGTACGTATGAGCATTGCGCGTAAAGCGGTGCTGAAAATGCTGGTCTACTTACTCCAGCAAACATTCGCCTCGCCTTATGGTCATTAAGACTACACAAAGAAACCGCCGCTATTAACACAAACTTTACATTTAGAAATATTTCATAAAACGTAAGTAAGACTGCGTAAAAACCGAGCGAGGAAAAAGCTGAGGAAAATACCGAACAGAGCACCGAAACGTGCCGAAAAAGTGCTCAAGGAGCGAACTAACGATAGACGTAGAGAAGTACGCAGAGGGAATTTGCTAACGTAAAAAAGCCGAGACATATCTCAGATATGCTCGGCAAAGGGTGTCACACAATAAACTTGGTGTTATGAGCTAGGTGTTAGGTATTAGCGCTTTGAGTTGTACACTTACATCTAACGTTCGCCGATCAAGCTGCCTTTTCACCGATATTACTTTCAACTGACGGGGCATTTTCGTCAGCCGGCGCTCTAAGTAAGTAATCAAACGCACCGAGTGCAGCATTTGCTCCGTCGCCCATGGCGATGATAATTTGCTTGTAAGGCGAAGTCGTTACGTCACCTGCGGCAAATACACCTTCAATCGAGGTTTCACCGCGCTGGCCTACTTCAATTTCACCTCGAGCAGTTAAGGCAATATCACCTTTTAACCATTCGGTGTTCGGCACCAAACCAATTTGCACAAAAATGCCAGCCAATTCGACTTGATGACTTTCTTGGCTAGCTCGGTCTTGATAGGTTAGACCGGTAACACGTTTGCCATCGCCTAGCACTTCTGTCGTCATGGCATTTAAGATAATGTCGATATTGTTAGCAGCTTTCGCTTTACGCTGAAGTACCTCGTCAGCACGCAATTTTGTATCAAATTCGAGTACGGTGACATGCTCAACGATATTGGCTAAATCAAGAGCCGCTTCGATACCTGAATTACCGCCACCAATCACCGCGACGCGTTTGCCTTTAAATAGCGGCCCATCACAGTGTGGGCAATAAGCAACGCCTGCCCCGCGGTATTGTTGTTCGCCAGGCACGTTCATTTCACGCCATCTTGCGCCGGTGGCTAACATCACTGTTTTACTGGATAACAATGCGCCATTCTCAAGCTCGATATTAAGCAAGCCGTCTTTTGTTAACTTCACGGCTTTATTATTCGCCATGATGTCCACATCATAATCTTTAACATGTTGTTCTAGGCCTGACACAAGTTTAGGGCCGTCAGTCGCTTTAACGGAAATAAAGTTTTCGATAGCCATGGTGTCAGTCACTTGCCCACCAAACTTTTCGGCCACAATACCAGTACGAATGCCTTTTCTTGCTGCGTAAATCGCAGCGGCTGCACCCGCTGGACCGCCACCCACAATGAGCATGTCATAAGGTGCTTTGTCATTGAGTGACCTGGCTTTCTTGGCGTCTGCCTGAGGGTCTATTTTGCTTAAAATTTTCTCTATGGTCACTGCCCCTTGGGTAAACAGCTCGCCATTTAAATACACGCTTGGTACTGACATGATATTGCGCTGGCTCACTTCTTCTTGAAACAGTGAACCATCAATCATGGTATTAGTAATATTTGGGTTGATAACAGACAACACGTTTAATGCTTGCACTACCCCAGGGCATGTCTGACAGCTCAACGAAACGTATGTCTCAAATTGGTACGAACCTGAAAGCGACTTAATTTCAGCCACTTGCTGCTCACTTATTTTCACCGGGTGGCCGCCACTGTTTAGTAGCGCAAGCACTAATGAAGTAAATTCATGGCCCATAGGTACACCAGCAAAAGTAATTGAGGTGCTATTTTTTATGGAAACCACTTCCATCGACGGTTTTCGAATGTCGCTTTTACTTTGCGCCACAACGCTGACCAACGGCGATAACGCAGCTATTTCATTCGCCAAATCTGTGAGTTCTGCGGATTTCTTAGCTTGATGTTGCTCATCAACAGCAATGCGTAACTCCACGGGTGAAGTTAAATTTTCTAAATAAGTCGCCAATTGGCCTTTTAATTTTGCGTCTAACATAGGTTACTCCAATAGACTGATGATGGGCGGTGTCTTTTTTGCCATCAATTGTTTGCTAATTGATGGTAATTGGCTGGCTTGAACACTCTAGCCAGCCCTTACTTAACGCACGCCTACTGTTAGATTTTGCCGACTAGGTCAAGTGAAGGCGTCAATGTTTCTTCGCCTGGCTGCCATGCTGCTGGGCACACTTCGCCGTCGTGATTTGCTACGTATTGTGCAGCTTGCACTTTACGCAGAAGCTCACTTGCAGAGCGGCCGATACCTAGATCGTGAATTTCAGCAATTTTGATTTCGCCTTCAGGGTTCACTACGAAAGTGCCGCGAAGTGCTAAGCCATCTTCTTCGATCATGACACCGAAATTACGAGTAATTTTGCCTGTTGGGTCGCCGATCATCGCAAATTCAATTTTGTTGATGGTGTCTGAGCTGCTATGCCATGCTTTGTGCGTAAAATGGGTGTCAGTTGATACAGAGTAAACATCAACACCTAGTTCTTGTAATTTCGCATAATGGTCAGCTAAATCGCCTAGTTCTGTGGGGCAAACAAACGTGAAGTCTGCAGGATAAAACATGAAGATTGCCCATTTGCCTTCAATGTCCTTTTCTGACACTTCAACAAACTCGCCATTTTTGAATGCTGTTGCGTCAAACGGTAAAACTTTGGTATTGATAAGAGATTGTGTCATTGAAATATTCCTCGTTTCATTTGATTGTGGGTGACTTCGAGGAAAATAATATGACGGAGGATGATAAGTTTAAATTAATTAAAATCGATTATTGAAATCTATTTTTCAGATTAGATGTGCGGGTGAGTTTTAACGGCAGTTTTGTCACGGGAGGTTAAACGTAAAAAACCGCTCAACACTGCCTATTAAGACAACGTATGAGCGGTGAGAGGTTCTATGCTAGCGCGAAAGACACGCTAGAATTATAGATTTTATTATACTGAGCAAAACCTAATGCTTTGTTATTTCAAAGCTTAAAACAACATTACTGAGAAAGTGAAACAGTGAGTCGGTCAGCGCTGGCTTTTTCAGTTTCTACAAACTTTGACCATTGCTGCGCCATACCCTTACTGCTATTAAATTTCTCGGCTTCGGCCAATTCATTCAATGCTTCGTTGTATTGCCCTACGTTAAAAAATGCCATGCCTTTAACTAAATGCACCGTACCTTCGTTCCGTAAACCGCCTTTTCCTAACGCCGCCTCTGACGCTGAAATAGCTTGTTGCCACTTCTCCATGTTGAGATAAATTTGCCCTAACTGCGCATCTAGTTCGCCATCATCAGACAAATCAGCGGCAGCCTTCATAACAGGTACCGCTTCTTCGTTTTCTTTAGCGAGCACCCAACACTGGGAAAGGAACTTCAAATTTTTAAGGTTCTTATCAAGCACGCCGCTCTCAAGGCCCTTTTCAATTAAACGAGCACCTTTAAACGGCATTTGGTGGTAGTAATAAAGCTGCGCGAGGTTAAACATATCAGAGCCGCTTTCGATGTAGCCTTGCTGATAGGCGGTTTCAAGAATGGCTAATTGCTTTTGCTCTTCGTCTAGTTCTCCGTACATGCCAGCAAGTTGCACCCAATATTTGGGCTTATCAAAATGCCTGACCAATTTCAGCAGCACGTCTTTCACGTCTTCAGATTGCTTTAGTTCGTAATACACCGCACGTTGCAATACATACCAATTTTCATCTGGAATATCGTCTTGTGCTTCAACAATCTCAATCGCTTTTTCGATATAACTCGCGGCTTTATCGTAAGACTTTTGCTGGTACATAGCCTGCGCTTTTAACACGTAGTTTTTAGCGGGTATTTCAGAGTTTGGATTAACCGAGGCATTTAACGTTTCCCAGCGCTCTAAAAAGGCCACTGTTTTGTCAAAATTGCCGCGCATCATGTGCAGTTGCGCCAAACTAAATAAGGTGCTTAGCTCAAATGACTCTGGGATTGGCTGTTGCTCTACCACGGTTTCAAACGAGGCAATCGCTTCATCAAAGCGCTCAACGTTATAGTAAATAAAACCATAGAAGTTATACATCATGGCCAGCTCATAGCTGTTCATTGAACTCGCTTTACCTTTCACGTTTTCCAAGGCTTCGAGGGCTTCGTCAGTTTTACCTTCATCTGCCAATTTTTGCGCTCGGGAAAGTTGGTCGTACACTTTCACTCTAAGGGCTGGCGTTCTTCGGGTTTCACGTTGACTGTCTTCTTGTGCCTGGGCATTTTTCATTGCCACCGGCGTGACATTAATGCCCAGACCAATCACTGCACATAATGCCAAACCTAGAACCTGGCGTGAGAGGTTACTGCTTTTTTTATTGTTTAATTTCATCAAGCCCCCAATTAACCATCAATCTGGAAAGAAATACGGTTTTGCACACCAGCCACTTCAGCAGGTTCACCGTTGACTACCCGAGGTTTGTATTTAAATTTAAGCGCTGCATCAATTGCCGCTTGATTAAACAGATCAGCTGGCTGGGCATCTACCACAAACGGATTTTTCACCGAACCCTGCTTCGACACTGTAAATTCAACAATAACGTAGCCTTCGATACCACGAGATAACGCACGTCGAGGATAAACCGGTGCCACTTTCACAATCGGCAGATATTCCCCGTCACCCGATTCAAGTGCTAAGCCGCCATCTAACGATAAACCTTCGTTAACGTCGGCTCCAAAGTCCATTCCATTGCCCTCGGCATTCGGCGTAGGCGAATCCATCTGCGGTTGCTCCATCGCTGGAGGTGGCGCTTCCGGCTTAGGCGGCTTCTTGGGTTTACGATCTTTCTTCTGGGCGGATTCTTCTTTTTTCACCCGCACGAAATCCAGCACACTGCCCTTTGCAGGCTCAGTTAATGCGCTACCACCACTTTTGATCAGTGATTGCATCACGAAAAACAGGCTCAGCGTCACAATGGCTGACAATGCTATCGCTATGAGATATCTAAGCATGATCTAGGGCTCTTGCGCTGCAATCGAAACATCGGTAATACCGGCGGCACGAGAGGCATCCATGACCTTAATTAAGGTTTCGGTAGTCGATTTTTTATCCGCTTGGATCACCACAGTACCTTGTGGGTTTTCCGCATGCAGACGCTCAATATTCGCTTGAACTGCACGCACATCAATTTTACGTTTGTTGATCCATATTTCGCCTTTGTCACTGATGGCTATCAGAATATTGGCGCGGTCTTTTTTGACCGCTGTTGCCGCTTCAGGACGATTCACATCAATACCCGATTCTTTAACAAAAGACGCGGTGACGATAAAGAAAATCAACATGATAAATACCACATCGAGCATCGGCGTCATGTCGATTGCTGCTTCTTCTTCGTCCATCAAATTTTGAAAATGTTGTTTCATAACTGTCTCTTTTAAGGCGCAGTAGGCAGGCTACTTGCGCTCTATTGTCAATGCGTCTTCTAAATGCGTACGTTCTGATTTTGTGGTGCGGGCTAACCAAGTTGAGGCAAAAACCCCGGATAACGCACCGACCATACCGGCCATGGTAGGAATGGTCGCTTTTGATACACCAGAGGCCATCGAGCGCGCACTACCTGAACCAGAAATAGCCATAACATCAAACACTTCTATCATGCCGGTTACCGTTCCCATTAAGCCCAATAGAGGGCACAAGGCAACTAAAGCCTGAATAATCGGAATGCCCGCGCCCAAGCGCAGGCTAACGCGAGAAATCATCGCTTGACGTATTTGTTCTGCGTTCCATGAGCGTCTATCTTTACGTGCTTTCCAGGTGGCAATGGTTTCTTTCTTATAGGCTTTATGCCAGATGAACACGTACAACGCTCGTTCAAGGATCAGCAACCACATGACGAATATTAAAAACCCGATGACCAAGAGAACTTGGCCACCTGTTTCCGTAAAATCACGTATTGCTTCGAAAAATTCCAACATAGCTAATTACCTTAGGCGCTTGGAGCTGACTTTGTTTCCATGCGCTCAGCACGCTCGGCAATCACACCTGACGCTTGTTCTTGCAGAATAAAGACTACGTCTTTAGACCGTGTGTTGAGCATCGCATAGAGCAAGGTCATTGGGATAGCCACAACCAAACCAAGTACGGTTGTCACCAATGCGGTGGAGATACCACCCGCCATCAATTTAGGGTCACCCGTTCCGAACAAAGTAATTGCTTGGAAGGTGTTAATCATACCCGTCACCGTACCAAGTAGACCCATAAGAGGCGCTACCACAGAGATGATTTTGATGATCGTAAGGTTCCGAGACAACTTAGGTATTTCACCCAAGATAGCTTCTGTCAGGTGTAGCTCAAGCGACTCAGTATCCGCTTGTGGATATTTGTCACGCACTTGCATCACGCGACCAAGTGGGTTGTTAGAGGTAAACTTGTCAGATTTGAGCTGCTTGTTTACTTTGGTTTTAATCACAGTCAAAGTGATTAAACGCTCAAGGGCTAACAATAAACCAATTGCGCCAACGATAAGGATGATGTACCCGACTAAACCACCTTGTTCAACACGCTCTTTTAAGCTTGGTGCCTGAACCAATAATTTAAGAATTGACCCGCCGGTTGGGTCTAGACCAAACTCAACTAGCTCGCCATTTGACGCCTGAAGCGCTTCTGCACTTGCGGTGTAACGACCAGCTGGCTGACGAATTAACTCGCCAAGTGAGTTAGTTGAACCTTCATAATCAAGATATTTGCCATCAGCAACCAAGGCAAACGTCCCCACGCGCACCACTTCTTTACTGACTTTAGCGCCGCCGGCTTCAACTACGTCGGCGTTGAAGCGCGTGACTTTTCCTGATTCGGTCATTTCACGTTGCATTTCAAACCAAACACGCTCAATTTCTTCTATAGAGGCAAGCTTTGAGCTTGAGCCCATGGACTGTGCCATTTCATCTAGAAACTCTGCACGGTTAGGGATTTGAGCGGAGATAACAGAATTAAAGAACTTGCTCTTAGTGTCACCAGCGACTTGTTGAAGTACACCGAACAACTCTTTAAGTGAACCTAAACGCTTAGTTAATGCGTCGTTTAAGTCACCTAATTTAAATTCGTTTTCTTCGAATTGCGTTTCTAACGTTTCAGATGTGCGTAACGCGTTGTCACGGTTTTTGCCTGCATCGCGAAGCATTTGATCTTGCTCAGCACGCTTGGCAACAAACTCTTTCTCACGTTGGTTGTTCTGTTGAGTCTGCTGAAACTGACCTTGCTCTAATTGCTTAAGCAGCGCATCTAAATCCAGTGCTGACTCTTTTTTCGGTAACGGATCGGCCGCCATTGCTGAAGTTGCTGTTAATGTAACAAGCAAGGTAAGTGCGATATTTTTAATTAATTGATTCATCTTCATCGTGCTCTTAATCTGTGATCGCAACAGGCAACATCAGTAGGTCTGGTGCCATTTGTTTTTTAGCCATACGCAGGCCTTTAGTAACTTGGGTGCGGTAACTAGACGGTAAGGCATCCCACTGACGAGTTTGCGCATTCCACATACCTTGCATGCTTGCGTCACGCGTTTGATATATTAAAGCGGTACGGCCAACGCGCAGAAAATCAACGTTACGCTCTTGCCCATCAATATTTTGTAAACCGGCGTATGCTTCTAATGTGCGTCCGTAATCCATTTCCACTTGGTAGGCTTCCATCACGCGGCGAAATTTCTCAGAGGGCGCCACATCAGCTTTGTCCATCATACTTTTCAAGCCGGCAATACGTGTTGCTCGCTCTTGGGCTAAAAAAGGCACATCAAGAGCAATGAACTGCTCGAGACCATCAATCATGCGCATCATCAACGGCGTAATTTGACGCTCAATAACACTCACATCATCGATTGCAGCGTTTAAGTCGGCCATTTCCTGTGCTTGGTTCTCAATTTGCTTGCGCAACTGAGTGTTGTATACCTCTAGGCCTTCAGTCTCTTTATTAATGGCTTTGAATTGCTGCAACTTATTATCAATCTGATCATTGAGCTTGTTGATTTTCTGCTGTGAACTCGCTGCTGAGTTGTTGATCTTCGTCGCTTTTTCAACAGCTGGCTTCAGGTATGCATCTTCCTGGGCATTGCCAGATGCAGATAAAAGCAAACTTACACTGAGTAAGCTGGCTGATAACATAGTGGTAGACTTCATTACTCAAACCCTATTTGAAGGAAATGGTGAAACAGTGTGCTCCTCTCGGATCAGTCTATTTCATTCAGAATTTGCGCAAGGATAGGGGCTAGTCGTGGCATTTTTATGACAGCTATATGACGTATAGGTGACAGTAATATTTCAGTATTATGACAGCCTTTTATGGCGCGGTTTATGTGTGCGTGCAAAGCGCTGAATACTCAGCGTACGTGGCTCTTTTTTGCGCTCACTCAGCCTCAAAGCCGTGTGTTATCGTTTTGATTGTCAGCCAAATGTGACATTTAAGTGATCCCTTAACTGCTACAATTAACGAGACTTTAAAAGGACATTTAGGCACAATACGCCCCCTTCGCTCAGCCTACTTATTTGTTCTTGTTTTTATATCCGGACAACGCTTCATAAATGAACGTGTGATGTTAAAGCAATTAACGAAGCTAATTAGCAACATGGGCGATGGGAGTAACGCGATGACACAATCGCAGAGTGACATACTGACTATAACCACACATTTACTAGCGGTGACACAATGACCAATTTTCACAAAGCAGCATTAGCCGTCTGTATCCAAGGTGCTCTATTTAGCCAAACTCTTCATGCACAGGAAGTACCTGCAGCAAAAGATAAAGGGTTAGAAAAGATCACGGTTACAGCGCAAAAACGTACGCAAAGTATTCAAGAAGTGCCAATCTCAATTGCTACCTTAGACGGAGAGCGATTTGAAAGCATATTTTCAGGTGGTGACGATATTATCGCCCTAGCAGTGCGCGTTCCTGGCTTATACGCCGAATCATCCAATGGCCGTGTAGCGCCGCGTTTTTATATCCGCGGTTTAGGTAACACAGATTTTGACTTAGCAGCCTCTCAGCCGGTTTCCATCGTGATGGATGACGTGGTCAAAGAGAACGTTATTCTGAAAAGCTTCCCATTGTTTGATGTTGAGCAAGTTGAGGTTATTCGTGGCCCACAAGGTACCTTGTTTGGGCGCAACACCACTGCTGGTATAGTCAAGTTTGACTCAGTTAAACCCACAGAAGATTTCGATGCTTACGCCAAGTTAGGTGTGGGTAATTTAGGGACAGTCAATTTTGAAGCAGCTGTTGGCGGCGGACTTGCTGAAGATTTATCAGGACGTTTCTCTGTGTTATCCCAAGACCGGGATGACTGGATAGACAATGGCTTTACTGGCGAGAAAGACGCGATTGGCGGCTTTGACGAAAAAGCATGGCGCGGTCAGTTGTTATTTACCCCAAGCGAAGACTTTTCAGCGTTGTTAAACGTGCACGGCCGTGAGTTAGATGGCACCGCATCGGTCTTTCGCGCTAACGTATTTACTAAAGGCAGTAACGATTTAAATCAGAATTTCGATCGCGACACTGTCTATTACGATGGCGACATCGACGGTAATGGCACAGACAATAACCCGCAAGAATACGAAAACTATGGCGCATCTTTAAAGTTAGAGTTTGGCTTAGATGAAATGTCGTTTACGTCAATTACTGCCTATGAAGAAGCAGAAGGCTCAAGCCTTGGTGACATTGACGGCGGTGTGTATACCAATGATTTAACCACGCTAGTACCTGACGGCCTTACTTCTGCCAATTTTAACTCTGGTTTTGAAGACGTGTTAACGTTTCCTGGCGCCATAGGCTTTAGTGCTGTCACCCAAGATAACTTAGACGACTTAGAGCAATTTACGCAAGAAATTCGCTTGGCCAGTGAAACTGACGATGCCCTTAGCTGGCAAACCGGTGCGTTTTACTATGACTCGTCTTTCAACGTGACGAGCATCGATGGCTACTTTGGCGCGACCACAGTATTCCATGAAAACACCACTTGGGCTGTTTTTGGGCAAACAACTTACGAATTGAACGAGCGTTTGAATGTGACCGGTGGTGTGCGTTATACCCACGACAAAAAATCACTTCGTGTTGGTGAGCAAAACGTCGACGGCTTCGCATTAATCACTGGTGATGCCAGTGTACAAGACTACGACGACATTGATGTGGATGATGGTCAAATTAGCTGGGAGCTAAGCGCTAACTACAAAGTAAGCGATGACACCTCGGTGTTTGCTCGTTTTGCTAATGGCTTTAGAGCTCAGTCGATTCAAGGACGTGATGTGGCTTTTGAAGGAGCACCTTCAGTGGCTGACGCAGAAACCATTAACTCAATCGAGTTTGGTTTTAAGTCTGACTTGTTGGAAAACACCTTGCGCTTAAACGCTGCCACTTTCTATTACCAAATCGACGATATGCAGTTCTCTGCAATCGGTGGTGGTGCAAATAACGTAGCATTAGTAAACGCAGATAAAGGTGTGGGTTACGGTTTTGAAATCGACGCACAATACGTAGCGAACGATTACTTAACCCTTACCGCAGGTTATAGCTACAACAAAACAGAAATTAAAGATGATTCATTAACGTTACTGCCTTGTGGCACAAATGAAGCATTTGGCTCAACAGGTAACTGTACCGTACTTGACCCTCGCCCGAATGGCTTTAACGCTGTTATTGACGGAAACCCTTTCCCGCAAGCGCCAGAGACGATCTTCACGTTCACAGCACGTTATGCGGTACCTTTGGGTAATGATGGTGAATTCTTTGCGTTTACGGATTGGGCGTACCAAGGGGACACGAACCTGTTCTTGTACGAATCTGTTGAGTTTCAAACAGACGGCAACGTAGAAGGCGGTTTGCGCATCGGTTATGAAAACTTCGAGCATAACTATACCGTAGCCTTATTCGGTCGCAACA
Source organism: Paraglaciecola sp. QJM3NY_14 (assembly GCF_056173245.1). NCBI lineage: Bacteria > Pseudomonadati > Pseudomonadota > Gammaproteobacteria > Alteromonadales > Alteromonadaceae > Paraglaciecola > Paraglaciecola sp. QJM3NY_14. Next base: position 1,204,325 of record NZ_CM149664.1, on the reverse strand, counting down.
TTACCGATGAAGAGAACGTAAAAGGTGCGGTGGATTTCAATAACCTAACGGGTATTGTGAATCAGCCGCGCATCTTTGGTATCGAAGCGAAGGTGAGCTTCTACTAAGCAAGCGACAATAAACGGTGGTCTAAATACTTAGGCTCGTTCTCAAAAAAGGCAGATAATCATCTGCCTTTTTTATGCGCTCGATATTGGCCCTTATGCTGACGCTGTATCTTTGCGCGTCATCATGACGATGAACAACGCAAGTATGACACCTTGCACTAGTACGCCCTGCCATGTGGCAGAAATACCCAACCAGCTTATCGAAACATCTAGTGGAAATGCATTGATGCCAATGATCGCAGCTTCTTGCAGTGCAGAAATGCCCTTGCCCGCCAAAATAAAGGCCAATATCAACATAAAGTAAGCGCTCATAGAGAAAAAGCGGGCGATAGGTAACTTGACGGTGTACTTAAGCATCAGCCAGGTGATCAGTGCGAGTATGGCAACCGCAGCGACGAGTCCGTACCACACAAAGCTTACTTGGCTGCCATCCCCTACCGATTGAGTTAACAGTGACTGATAAAACAAAATCGTTTCGAAGACCTCTCGATAAACTGAAATAAACGCTAACCCAGTTAAGCCCCATAAGGTGCCGGTGCTTAAATGACGTTCGACGTTGTCATTGATGTACTTCTGCCATACTGATGCTTGGGTTTTGCTATGCATCCAATAACCGACGTAAAACAAAATGCCGGCGGCTAATAAGGCCGCGCCGCCTTCCATGAGTTCTCTCGATGCGCCACTGATCGTGATCAGGTTTTCAGCCGCCCACCAAGTGACGCCACCAGCAATAAGTGCTGATGCCCAGCCAAAATGTACGTAGCGAATGGCGTCTTGGCGCTGGGTTTTTATCAGTACGGTGATGAGCGCTAACACGATAAGCAGTGCTTCTAACCCTTCACGCAGTAAAATGATCAACGAAGCCGAAAACATGGCGTTGTTCGATAACGTCGCTGAGTTCAGTGTGCTATCGGCTTGTTCAAGCTGCTGCAATATTTGTTGTGATTCAGCGCTTACCTGTTGCTCATTATTGGGTGAGCTCAGCACATTACGGAAATTCAACAACTGCTTTTCTACCGATTTTCGTAAACCACTATCTCTGGCGTCGAGGTTATTTTCGATCAGTTCAAAACCATCTAAATAGGCACTGACGGCGAGTGTTTGTGCTTGCGCAAAATTGCCTTCGTTGTAAGCATCGACAGCGGCGATCAGGTTGTTTTTTGCTGTGGCGATAGGCGTATTGGCTTGTCCAAAAAATATCTCTGGCGAGGCGCGCCACTGCTCAACTTGCATCTGGCTAATCGCATCATTTTGCGCTGCAATTTGTACTGGATTATTGTTTATCCAACTTTGCAGGGGCAGCGTCGGTTTAACATCTAAATCATTTCCCGCCGCACCTTTAAATGCCAAACTGCCAGCATAAAACGCTAAAGACCAACGCTGCTGATCGTTGAGCTCGGTAAACGCGCGCATTGCGGTATCGTCCAGCCCTGCGCTGATAGCGTCGTAAAGCCCCAACAAAGAACGGTTTTGTGCGCGCTCTTTTTCAGTAAAGTCTGTTGGCTGAGGGCTAAACGACTTCGCTAGTGGACCGTCGCCTTGACCGGCTGGGCCATGGCATGCAGAGCAGTTATCAACAAAGAGTTTATCTATTTCTGCTTGAGGCAACAGTTGCGCTGGCAATTTTAGCGCGGGCGACATGGCTAATAACTCTTGGCGAATTTGTAATGTCAGGCTTTGAATTTTCCCCATTGCTGACTTAGCTAAAATAGCCTGCTGCAATGCTTGGGCATTGGCGATGACCGACGTTTTCTGTAAATCAAAGTCACTTAGCGCGGCAGTTTGTAATGCCTCCGCCTTGTGCAAAATTAGCTTGGCGAATTGTTGCATTTCAGCAAATTCGTCTTCGCTTGATACTTCACCATCGACCACGGCTTCTGAGTAATCAACACCTATGTATTCCGCCATTTGTAAAATCTGACGACTCTCTTTAACCGCATCTAGTTGAGAAGCTGATTGAGCTAAACTCGGCGCCGATTGAGTAAGGCTCAGCATGATGCAGAAACTGAACGCCAGCTCAGCAAAGAGTTGACGACGACTTTGCATAAGATGAACGAATGAAACCAAAAAGCGTTTAAAACAAATAGCAGAAGAGTACAAAACTAAAACCTTAACGTTTAAGTGTGTGAATGCGTATAGCGACATCTATACGGCATCCCCAAAACAAATGAGAATAATTATTATTTTACTTTTAACCGGCCATCGAAGCAACGCTTTCAGCTTATTGCCGCAGTGCTAAAGTACTATGTCTGTTTCAATGCGCGCGCCCTATATTCATTGCTGTCACTTAGAAAACAACAACTAAAGAGGACACCATGAATATAATAAAAGAGTGTTACAGAATACGAATATTGGCGCTGTTAACGTGCTTGGCTCTGCCGTTCAATGCATTTGCATGTAAAGACGCAGTGGTATTAGTCCATGGCAATACGGCCACACCTGCCAGTTGGGATAACACCTATGATCATCTGCTAGCTAATGGCTACAGTAGTAGCGAAATCTATAAACCGGATTGGGGTTCGAAGAACTGCGCCGCTTGCAACAACCATAGCGGCAGTGAAGAAACGCCCGTGCGCCAAGCAATACAAAGTGCTCTAGCCTCATCCTGTACAGGCAAGATTGATGTGATCGGTCATTCAATGGGAGCAACATTAGCCGCTCAGCAAATTGATAAACTTGCCATTGCCAACCAGGTAGATACCTTTGTGGGGATTGCCGGGGCATTTTTAGGCCTTAAAAGCTGCGGTTATTACCCGTTTAATGTGTGGAGCTCTACTTGTGGCTCAGCGGGATTATCCGTAGGCAGCCCATTTTTAGACAGCATTTATAATGTGCCGCTGGCTTCAAAAGTATATTCGATTAAGAGCTATATTGACCAAATTGTATGCTCAACCGGTGGCTGCACTGTCGGCGGTGTGCATAGTAGTCGTATCGTGAATGAAAACGCTACGTTCAATTACGCATTAGGACATTTTGGTTTGCAAACCGACACCGCCGTAAAACAATACGAGCTAATTCAGTGAAGTCACAGGCAAAAAAATAGCCGCTAATGCGGCTATTTTGAAAACTAAATATGATTAGAAATCGTACTTATAGCTCAACTTAACCGTTGTGCCGATAGAGCGAGTTCTAACTGAAAGACCACTTTGTGTCACTTCTTGGTCTTCACCCAATAGATTTTTAACCGTTAATTTAACGGTAGTGTTAAAATCTGGGTAGTAAGAATACGTCGCATCTAACGAATGAAAGGGTTGCTCAAATGAGTCGTCACGACCATTAATACCCGATGCGAGAATACGCTCACCAAAGGCGTTATACACCAAAGAGCCACTGTGGTTGCCGTTCGCAGAGTCATAGCTAAGTTGCATGTTCACAACATATTGAGAATGACCTGTCATACGTTTTTCTGTATTGGTTAAGTTACCTGCTGAAGCAGCGTCAATCTGCACTTCTGAATCACTCAAGGTAATATTACCAGAGGTAAAAAAGCCATCTGATACAAAACTCAAATCATATAACCATTCAGCTTCGACACCGTATACTTCCGCGGTCTCACCGTTCGTAAAACTAGCGGTGTAACTTGAATCACCTACATTCAACACGGTTTCAATTGGGTTAGCAATGTCTTTGTAGAAACCTGAAATGGCTAAGTTATCGCCGTCATCAAAGTACAACTCGTAACGCAAATCAAAGTTTTTCAGCGTGGTTGAGCTCAACGTGGTGCTGCCCGTAGTACGGATATCCGTTAACGGGTCGTTGTAACCTACTGGAACAACCTCTCTTAAATCAGGGCGTACTACCGTTTCTCCGTATCCGAAGCGCAATTGGTAATCTTCGCCACCCACGTAGGTCAAACTCAAGGCTGGATAAAAATCATCATCGTTAACGGTACCGTTAAGAATATCTTCTTCGCTGTAGTAGTTATCTGAATCTTCTTTGGTAAAAATTAAGCTCGAAGACGATAACGACACCTGTTTGAATGATTCATAGCGCAAACCACCACTTATGCGCCAAATACCTTTATAGAACACATCGAAAGCCGCATAACCGGCATCAATTTTTTGCGCCGCTAAATAGTCATCCGCTTCTGGTGCGATAGGCTCATTGAAGTTAATCAACATATTGGTATCAATGAATTCGTCGGTCAAATAGCTGCTTAACGACAAGATATCTGACTCATTGTCATTCACAACGATTGATGAATTGGTGTTATCGAGGAAAAAGCTAGACGTGGTATACAAACGCGCTCTGTCTACGAAGTCCCAACCGCCTTTCAATTCCACTTCCAAATTCTTGAAGGTAAGAGGAAGCGTGACGTTTCCTCCCCAAGATTTCATGTTGTCTTCCATGTCAACGAACTGATAGTTAGCTCGACCTTGGGCACCATCAATGAACGAGCCAGTGTAAGCGCCGTTGTCGTAGGTGTCAGTGAATTCATAGGCCACATTCAATGGGTTGTTTGTTTCAGCGCTTGATTCGGTGTACTGCCAATCAACGCCAACGCCCATGTAATCTAAGAACGTATGCTGACCGCGGAATTGGTCAACATCTAACGTGCGCTCTTCGAAATTAAAACTATGAGTGCGGTCTGCTTCATTATCAGCGGCGATAGTAATGTTTTGACTCGGATTCTGTGAAATAGAGATTTGCGATTCATCTTCATTATCTTCGATGTAAATCTTGGTGTAGGTCAGGCTATGGGTGTCTAATTTGTAACCCACGCTGACTAAGCCGTTCAAACGCTCTTCTTCAGTCGTCATTTCTGATGACGCAACGGTATCAAAACAGGAGTTTTGTACGTCTTCTGCTGTCACCAACTGGCTAGAACAATTATCGATAGGGGTTGCACTTGTCACCGCACTGGTGCGGTCGGAATATGTCCATTTATTGTCGTATGCAACCGATGCTAGGAATCCAATTTTTCCATCGAAAAAATCTTCATCAAAACTATTGCCAATGAACGCTTGAGCAGAATAGTTAGGGTCTAACGACTCATCTTTCAGTGCTAAGTCGCGAGGCAGTGATTTCGCCAACGTTCTATTTAACACTCGAGCTTGATCCGCTGCAGATGTGTCACCTGTGACCAAATTATCTTTGTTGATAATATTCGCTAGGCTAAAGTCACCACGATAATAAGGGATGGCATCTGTTAGTGTTTGCGGGATCCCCTGCTCGTTCCGATCATAGGTATACCCATCGGAGTTATTACTGTTGGCCTCAATACCGACTTGAATGCCCGATACAAATTCTGTCGGGATGGCTTTTGTTCGAATATCAACGTTACCGCCACCGAATGCTGCTGGCATATTGGGCGAATAAGCTTTTTGTACAGATAGACTTTCAATCACGTTAGCAGGAAAGATATCTAGCGGTATGACGTTTCGGGTTAAATCAGGGCTGGGAATGCTGGCACCGTTCAAACGTGCACTTGAATATCGCTGACCAAGACCACGCACATAGATAAATTTGCCATCGACCAGCGTGAGGCCTGTTACCCGGCGCAGAGCCGACGCAGCATCGCTGTCGCCAGTACGTGAAATTTGCTCAGAGCCTAGTATATCCGCAACGAAGGCTTGATTTTTACGCTCTTCGATAACGGCAGCAGCGGTTCCCTGTAGTCGAGAACCCGTTGCCACAACTTCTTCCATTACCTGGCTTTCTTGCGCGACTGCGCTTACTGCACTCACCAAAAGCCCGAGTCCTACCGAGTAGGCGACTTTTTTAAGTTTGTATTGATTGCTCACCTTAAACTCCTAGCTATAAATCGAAAAATAGGCGCTCCTAGGCGCCTATTTATCTTATGCAAATTGGTTACTCGTCGGCAGCTGCGTTGGTAAACGCATCGTTTGCCCAGTTGTACCAATCAGAAGAAGTGTCAGTGTCAGATACCGCACCTATGTAGTCAGTTGACTCAAAAAATGCATCTAGTGTCGAGGCATCAAATGCTGAAATAGTGATATCTGTGCTAGTCGTTAACGTTGCAAAGCCATTTGCAGCAAGTACGTCAGCATTGCCACCAACGACTTCACTGTCATTCGCTTCGAACCATTCTTGAACCGTAGTTGAATCACTACCAAAGGTAACGGTTTCGTTGCCAGCATTAGTTAATTGAGCACAGGCTGCTACTGAGTTATGGATAGACGCTGAGCCGTTAACAATAACTTCAGCGGCGTCACCACTGTAATTAATACACCAAGTTTGCGTAGCAACTGGCTTAACCAATAATGTGTTGTACCAAGTAGCTGAAATCATATCGTCTAACTTCATGGCGATTGACTCATCGTCATCACGAATAGACAAACCATCAGTGGTCAATACGGTTACATTAGCAATCACAGGCGCTGACGCAGGCGCTTCAGCTGAAGACGTTCCTTTAACCCCATCAGACTCGAAACCGCCGTTACCCATGTTCACGGTCACGCCATTTGCATTAACCACTGTACCTTGCTTGATAAGAACGTACTGCGCACGCCCCTGCCAACCTGCATCAATGTCTAAGCTGTCATCTTGAGTATCGGTAATAACGATGTGTTTAAGGTCAACTGCACCACCGAATAATTCAATACCGTCATCGAAGCCTTGGTATATATCGATATAGTCAATTTCAGTCCCTGAACCAACAGCAAACAAGCTGAGCGAGTTCAAATCGTTTCCGGCTTCTTGGCCTGCTGGTAAACCACCTGCATAATGAATTTTAACGAATTTAAGCGTACCGCTATCGTCAGCGTTGTCGCTACCACCGTAGTAACTGGTTACGCCTTCGCTCTCTGCGCTACAGGTATTTGCACCACGCTGAGCATCGGTACATTGGTCAGTAATACCGAAACCGTCGATCATCATGCCGCCCCAATCACCGTACTGAGCACCATTACCGACTGAATCAAGACGTGTAAACGCATTCACTGAAGTAAATGTGATTGGGTCAGCTAGGGTTCCTTCAGCTTCAATATTCGCACCACGATTCACTAATAAGAAAGAAGTAGACTGGTTAAAAGCAACTGTTGCACCTGCTTCTACAGTCAGGGTGGGGCCGTCAGTTTCGATAGTGCACGTTCCGCCGTCGGTATTACAACCTTCACCAACCACCAATGAGCCTAGGAAATAATGCACACCATCATTGCTCAAATCATCAAGCGTCACGTTTGTTGTAAGAGGGTTACTTGCGCTAACGAACGTGGTTGAGTAAGAACAATCTTGGCCATCATACGTACCTTGAACCGTCTCGCCGCTATCATTCTCGTAAGAGGCACAAACGTTAGTTGTGCTATCGCCACCACCTGTAGTCGGGTTGGTTACGCTATTATCAACGCTATTATCGATGACTGTCGGAGTCACTTTTATATCTCCGCCACAACCAGCAAGTATTAGAGCAGTCGCTACTGCAGACGCGTTGAAAAAATTCTTAAGTTCCATGGTGTTCTCCGATAAACGAGTGATTTTTTAATGTGTTTTAAAATTTGCACGAAGATTACCGAAGCTCGGTGACATTTTTGTTACATATAAAAACTGTCAGAAAAGTTTAATAAAAGTGTCACGAACGAAGTGCTGCGACGAAAGGAATAACGCGGAAATTTATAAAATATGTTTAATTTCAAACATCTAGAGAGAGTCATGGGCAATATACGCTTTTCGCCTAAAAAGCGCAGTGTCTAGGACGTAGACTGTTTCACCGATAACTCGTGAGAAAACGCAAATGAGAACTCACTGCCCTCTCCGACTTTGCTTTTTATACGCAAGCGAGAGTTATGATGATTGAGCACATGTTTAACAATAGATAAACCTAACCCCGAGCCACCTGTTTTACGCGAGCGCGCCTTATCGACTCGATAGAATCGCTCAGTCAGGCGACCTAAGTGTTTGGCCTCAATCCCATAACCGTTGTCGGTGACCAAATACGTTGCTTGGCCATCCACTAACGACCATTGCACGTGAATTTTGCCGCCTTCTTGGGTGTAGTGAATGGCATTAAATAATAAATTGGAAAACGCACTGCGTAATTCAGTTTCGACACCATAGACTTTCAGACCTTGGTCAACGTCCATTGTGATCGTATGTTGCTTTGCCCCATTGAGGGTATCGGCTTCAATCTTGATCGTATTGAGAATTTGCGGCACATCGACAATGTTTTCCGTAGAGCGCTCACTGCTGGCTTCGATTCGAGATAACACTAATAGCTCCTCGATCAAGCACTGCATGCGCGTGGACTGAGAGCGCATTTCTTCAAACGCTTTTGCCAAAAAGGCCTCAGGGATATTAGTCGCCCCTGGCAGAGTCTCTAAATAACCATTGATCACCGTTAAAGGCGTTCGTAGCTCGTGAGACACATTAGCGACAAAATCTTTGCGCATTTTCTCTATTTGGGTGAGCTTGGTAACGTCCCTAATCAAAAGCAGTAAATGTTCATCGCCGTAAGGCATAATGCGATATTCAAGAATACGCTGATCGTTTACCGGAGACGGCACTTCTATCGGCTTTTCATAATCTTTGTTGTGATAAAATTCGACAAATTGTGGATGGCGCACCAAATTGTAAATTCGACGACCTGCATCGTCCGGCCAGCGTAGCCCTAACTCAATTCTAGCTAATCGGTTACACCAAATAATCGCTGCGTTTGCATCCACCACGACGGCGGCATCAGGCAGCGCTTCGGACCCTTCACGGAAGCGTTTAACTAATAACCCTAGTTCTTTGCGTTTAGCGCGGTTTCGCCTCTGCAGTGTGTAGATACCGTCGTATATATGCTCCCACACGCCATTGACTCTGGGAGGCGTAATTTTTTTACTCTGCCACAACCAATGGTTTAGTCGATAAATATTCCAGTAATGGCTCGCCAAGAGCAGTAACGCACCAATAGCGACTGCTAAGCTTGGCTCTGAGAAATACCAGCCAAGTAAGATAACCACCAAAAAGTAGGCCGCTAAACGGCCTAGGCTTCTAAGCCATGAGAAAGGGTAATACATGGCAGCAACTGTTCTCCTGTGCAGCCGACGAATACGGAAGTTTCAGTATAGACGGGCTAGATTACACTTTTACTGAAAAGCGGTAGCCTGAGCCGCGAACGGTTTGAATCATGCTGTCATGCCCAAAGCGTGATATCGCTTTGCGCAAGCGACGAATGTGTACATCTACAGTACGGTCTTCCACGTATACATTTGTACCCCAAACGTTATCCAGTAATTGCTCACGGCTATAAACCCGCTCGGAGTGCGACATAAAGAAATGCAGTAATTTGAATTCAGTCGGGCCCATATCAAGTGGCTCATCATTGGCGGTCGCACGGTGCGAAACAGGATCGAGTTTTAAACCATTGAATTCAATAAGTTCATCACTAGATGTAGGCGTAACGCGACGAATAACCGCTTTTATTCGGGCAACCAATTCCTTGGGAGAGAAAGGTTTTGTCACGTAATCATCAGCACCTGAATCAAGCCCGCGTACTTTGTCTTCTTCTTCGCCCCGGGCCGTTACCATTATAATGGGAATATCACGGGTAAATTCATGTTGCTTTAAACGCTTCGCGAGTTGTACACCGCTGCCACCTGGCAACATCCAGTCCAACAAAATAAGGTCCGGGTATGGCTCAACGACCTTTTCCAAGGCGACATCAAAATCTTCTGCCTCAATCGTTTCATAGCCAGATTGCTCTAAGACAAATTTTAACATTTCCCTGATCGGCGCTTCATCTTCAACCAGTAATACTCGTTTGGCCATTTTCATTTTCCTGTTCATGACAAAGTCCGCAATTATTCGTTAGGTCTGTGACATTTTTATTAAAGTTACCATAAACAGCGTAATAACCTTGCCTAAAACACTTAAGTAACCCTAAGTTTTTGTCATATTATGGAAATAAAGCAAATATTTTCAGTTACTTGTATTTTATTACAAGGAGATTGCAGTTCGTTACTGTGACTTGTTAATTTAATCCATAGGGCATATTCTTAATTTTCATCTATCTCATGGATTGGCATATGACTAACGAAAAAAGCACATTATCAAAGAAACTTTTGACACGTGTGCTATCGGTGTACTTTATATTGACCCTTATAGTCACCGTGGGACAAATAGTTACCGAGTACGTAAATGCTAAGAGTCATATAGAAGGTGAGCTACAAACATTAAAAAACACCTTTAGTACCAGTTTGACTAGAGCCATGTGGGAACTAAACATGGCGCAGGCTAAATCGATTGCCACAGGGTTAATGGAATTACCTATAGTAGAAGGTGTACAAATCCGTGACGAAAACGGTCAGTATATTGCTAACTTAGGGCTGACCTCAGAGCAACCTGAATCCCCTATCACAAAAGGTGTGGTAAAAGATCATACGGGCAGCACCTTTGGCTATAGTTTTCCTTTAATTTTCGAGTTTTCAGGGCGTACATCATTGGTCGGTGATGTCACCTTGTACTCCAGCGCGCAAATAATTTTTAGCCGTATTGAAGTGGGTATATTCTTTCTTATTGGTAATGCGATTATCAAAACCGCGTTTCTAGTGTTTTTGTTTATGAGCGCTTTTCGCACCATGCTGACGAATCCCTTAAATGAGTTGCGCCAGCAAATTTCAGACTTTGATATCAATGACTTAGAATCTTCAAAATTACATTTAAATGTGCCTGAAAAAAATGAGTTCACGGTTTTAGAGCAAGCCTATAACAGCTTGGTTGACGGCATGGTGGACTTTCAAAAGCGCCTAAATGGGACACAAGCCGAGTTGCGAGAAGCCAACCGAATGCTGGATGACCATAATATATCGCTAGAGCAAGAAGTGGCTAAAAAGACTGCGACATTGAGCAAGATCATGCTCGATTTGGAGCAGCAAAAAGACGAACTGATAGTGAACCAACGAGAGCTTCGCCAAGAAAACGAAAATCGTCAATTTATTGAAGACGAGCTACGCAAAAGAAACAGTGAGTTAGCGTCGTCCATGGATACCCTTCAACTGGCTAAAGATCAGTTAGTCGAATCAGAGCGAATGGCATCACTAGGAGGATTGGTTGCCGGTATAGCCCATGATGTAAATACCCCGTTGGGCGTCGGCGTAACGGCCACCAGCTTCTTGCAAGAGAGATTAAATACGTTGGAGAAAGCCTACCAAGAAAAAACCCTGACTGGCAGCACAATGAACACGTTTTTGTCTGATGCTCAACAAACCATTACCTTGCTTACAAACAATTTAAATCGCGCATCAAACTTGATATCGAGCTTTAAACAAGTGGCTGTTGATCAGGCAAGCGAAGCTGAAAGAGAAATCGACTTAAAAGAATATCTCAATGAAATTATTCAATCATTAGCCCCAAGCTTGAAGAAAACCCAACACATCATCAATATAAGTTGCCCTGACGACGTTGTTATTGTTTGTGCTCCGGGTATGTTGGCGCAAATTTTTACCAACATGGTGATGAACTCTGTCATTCATGGCTTTGAAGATATGAGTAAAGGCACTATCGACATTGCAATAACCAAGCAACCTGAAACGATAACCATTGATTATCGCGACAATGGCAGAGGTTTGCCGAAAGACTCATTAGCTAAGCACTTTGAAGCTTTCTACACTACTCGGCGCGAGAAAGGCGGCAGCGGTTTAGGAACACACATCATGTATAATCTGGTTACCCAAACGTTAAAAGGTGATATTGAAGTATTCAGTGAGCCAGGTAAGGGTTTACGATACGTACTGACTATCCCGCTACATTCTTAACGCTAGATTTGGCAGTTTTGCGTAAAGACTGCTAGGCTAGCGACCGTTTTTTATTTATCCCCAATTGTTTTCATCCCCTTATCAACGGACATTACTTTTATGTGGTTCAAAAACCTAAAACTCTATCATTTGACGCAAACTCTCGACTTAACAGAAGAAGACATACAAGACAAACTCGCTGAATTCCCCTTTCGCCCTTGTGGTTCGCAAGAGCTAGCAACTATGGGTTGGACATCGCCAGTTGGCCAAGGCGATATGTTAGTACACAGTGCGGGCGGCAAGTTTTGGTTAACGTTGAAGAAGCAAGAGCGGATCCTGCCAGCGGCAGTCGTGAACGCCGAGTTAGCAGACAAAGTGGCACTAATGGAAGCTGAAACAGGCTCAAATGTAGGTAAAAAAGCGCAGCAGGAAATGAAAGAAGAGATCATTCAGCGCTTACTTCCACAAGCCTTTACTAAAAATAGCTTTAGTCACGGCTTTATCTCTACTCAAGACAACTTAGTCGTAGTTGACGCCAGTGCAGATGGCAAAGCTGAGACTTTCTTGGCCATGTTGCGTAAAGCAATTGGCTCATTGCCGGTTGTGCCCCTAGCAAAACAAAGCGTACAGGAAGAATTAACGCATTGGTTAACGGACGACTCTGTGCCTAATGATGTGGTGATTTTGGAAGAAGCGGAACTTCGCTCTATGGAAGAAGACGGTGCGATCGTGCGCTGTAAAAACCAAGATCTTGGCAGTGAAGAAATTGCGAATCACTTGAGTGCTGGCAAAACCGTTCAAAAAATAGCTATCGAATGGGATGAGACCTTTAGCGCATTGTTACAAGAAGACATGGCAGTTAAACGCCTTAAATTCACCGATGTCATGACAGAGCAAAATGACGACATTCCTAAAGAAGATAAATTAGCTAAAATGGATGCCGATTTCGCCTTGATGTCTGCTGAAATAGTGCGCTTTTCAAAGCGCTTAGTTGAGATATTTAATCTGCAGCAAGATCAAGAATAATCCCGCTGATCAGTTATAAGAAAGCCAGCATGATGCTGGCTTTTCGCTAATACATGTACTTGGGCATTAACGCCTTAAGCAAATACAGCAATGGCGCTATCGTAAAGCTCTTGATACTCATCTGATTGTAAGACTGTCAAGTCTGCCAATATCCCCTTTTGCACCGCTAAATTAAGCAGAGCGTCTTTCTGTGAGTCATATAAGCCTGCCATAACAGCGCCTAAACGAGTGAAATCAAGATAGGAAATCATATCCGTCTGGACTGACATATCGCGCCAGTTTTCAGCAACATTAACAAATTCTTGCTCGAAGCCCCATTCACGCATGATGCTTGCACCAATTCGCCCAGCTAATTTATCGATCGCCACATTTAAAAAGGTAGGATTGGCAAACACTTCCGGGTGACGTTCGGCTTCGGTCAAAATCGGTAGTACACCAATATTGTGGACTAAGGCAGCAAGGGTCATGGTGTCTAGATTAAGGGTGCGATTTTTGGTTTCTTTAACGTGCAGTTGCATAACTGACATCGCGGCCGCAACCACTTTCAGGTTTTGTTGCCACACATTATCCAAGTAGTTTTTTACGATATCGTTTTTAGAGACAAACAGTTGCTCCATGGCTAGCGCAGTCGCAATATTCTTTATCTGACGTAAACCGATACGTGTAACAGCTTGTGAGGTAGACGTTACTTTGACACTTCTACCCATGTAAGAACTGTTGGATATTTTGATCATCCGCGCGGAGAGTGACGGATCTTGGCCAATGACATCAGCTATGGCATTTAGGTTAATATTCGGATCGTCCGCAGCCTTTCTAACTTTCAAAGCAATTGCGGGAAGCGTTGGTAGCACTAATGTATCGTTGTTTATTTTTTCGACCAAGATGGTTAATAACGCATTTTCTGTAGACATTTTCCAACCTATTGTGTGTCACTCATTATTTAGCCAGTTCACTTACTATAGCAACCTAGCACCAATCTGCATCCAAGCGTTTGATATAATTGACTAAGCTAAACGTCTTCAGCCAGTATTTTCTCATTCGCAACGTTCAAATAATCCTAACATAGAATAATCATTTAACGATCAGTCTTTAGCAGCATCTCAAAATTGAGCTAATTTACTCGAAGCAGATGGCATGTTAAAAGGTTCTTTTATTTTGCAATTTTAAGGTTTTGTTATGTGGAAAAAGTCCATTGTCAGCGCAGTATGTTTCGCCGTTTTTACAACCGCTTGTGCACCTTCGTCAAATAAGGCTCCGGTAGCGGCTCAAGCAGTAAGCGATTCATTATCCGGCCTCACAGTGCTTGCTAATAGTAAAGACCGATTAAACATATACCAATCAGTGCCGTTAACGGCCGACCTCTCCTCCCTATCGGCGAATCAAAAGCAAATGCTAGGCCTGCTTATTGACGCAAGTAAGATAATGGACGATTTATTTTGGCAACAAGCTTATGGCGATAATAAAGAGCAGTTCTTGAGCCGCATTGCCGATGAGAGCGGCCGTCGCTTTGCCGACATTAATTATGGTCCTTGGGATAGATTAAATGGTGACAAGGCGTTTTTAAGCCAGACCAGTGAGAAACCGCTAGGTGCCCAGTTTTACCCTGAAGACATGAGCAAAACTGAGTTTGAAAAAAGTGAATTTGCAGACAAAACAGGTTTGTATTCCATGGTTGTTCGTGACCAAGAAGGCTCATTAAAAACGGTTCCTTACGCTGAATATTTTGCCGAACCATTACAACAAGCAGCGAGTCTGTTAAATGAGGCTGCTGAATTAGCTGACGATCCTGCTTTTGCCAATTACTTACGCTTGCGCGCAGACGCTTTACTTAGTAACGAATATCAGAAATCTGATTTCGCTTGGATGGACATGAAAAGCAATCCAATTGAATTAGTGATTGGGCCGATTGAAACTTACGAAGACCAGTTATTTGGTTATCGAGCAGCGTTTGAAGCCTACGTGCTACTCAAAGATTTAAGTTGGAGCGAACGCCTTAGTAAATACGCGGCTTACTTACCTGAATTACAAACTAATTTGCCCGTAGGCGAAGCCTATAAAAAAGAGATGCCTGGCGCCAATGCTGATCTCAACGCTTACGATGTCATTTATTACGCAGGACACTCAAATGCGGGCAGTAAAACAATTGCTATTAACTTACCGAATGATGAGCAAGTGCAATTAGAAAAAGGCACACGACGTTTACAGTTAAAAAATGCGATGCGTGCAAAGTTTGAAAATATCTTGTTGCCGATTGCCAATGAGTTAATGGTCCCAGAGCAAAGAAAGCATATTACCTTTGATGCGTTCTTCGCCAATACCATGTTTCATGAAGTGGCTCATGGGTTAGGGATTAAAAATACAATTAATGGCAACGGAACGGTGCGCCAAGCATTAAAAGAGCACGCCTCAGCGTTAGAGGAAGGTAAGGCGGATATCCTCGGCTTGTACATGGTTAGTCAATTATTGGACAAGGGCGTTATCACTGAGGGAGAAATTGAAGATTACTACACAACCTTTATGGCGGGAATCTTTCGCTCAGTTCGCTTCGGTGCTAGCTCTGCCCACGGCAAAGCAAATATGATCCGCTTTAACTTTTTCCAAGAATATGGCGCTTTTAGTCGAAATGATGAAGGGTTATACCAGGTCAACATGGCCAAGATGAGTAAAGCCATAGATGCATTATCGCGGTTAATTTTGACCTTACAAGGTGATGGAGATTATGCAGGTGTTAGCCAGTTGGTGGCTGACAAAGGGCTGATTAAGGAAACGTTAGCAACAGATTTAAAACGCCTAACAGATGCAAATATTCCGGTGGATATCACCTTTGAGCAGGGCAAAAATATACTTAAGTTGAAAATGCCATAACTTAATAGCTTGATATTTATACTATAGATCTACTCTTGCTGTGCTAAATTTATCTTTATCCGAGCCGGATGGACGAAACTTTATCACTAGCAATCAATCTCTTTCAAAAAGCACAGAACAAGATGCCGCCGAGCTGCTGTACCAAAACAGCATAGGCGGCATTCTTGTTTCGCTGTTCGCTGCGACCATGCTGGTTTTCGCTTTTGACAATACCAACTTAGTGACATTTAAACACACTTGGTGGTGGGTGATGCTTGCTGTCATTTGTGTTCGATTGCTTGATTCAATTTGGTGGCGTACCAAACAAAAAGGGCAAAAATACGATGGCCACCGCGCAACGCTTAGATTTGTCACCGGCACATTTGCGACAGCTGCAATGTGGTGTATTTATTGTTTGGGCGTCTACGCTACTGCCGACACCGTCGAATTAGCCAGTACCATCATTATTGTGGCCGCCATGGCAGGCGGTGCTGCCAGTGTCTTAGCGGCTCATAAAAAAACGGCAATGGCCTATTCAGTCATATTGTTGGTACCATTTTCGATCGCCCTGCTCCTTTCCGATGATGATTACCGTCAAGTGTTGGGAGTATTGGGATTATCCTTCGGATTGGTGATGAGTATCAGCGCTAAAAAGGCTGCTGACTTTACTACCCAAGCAATTCGATTAAAAAATGAAAATGCCTCGTTAGTACAGCACATGGAAACGCAAGTAGAAAAACGTACGCGTAAAATCTACGAGCTTTCTAATCTCGACCCTCTTACTGGTTTATTCAATCGCACTGCTTTTCTCAATCACCTGAAATTAAGCCTTCAGGAGTGTGTAGAACAGCATCAGCCAATGGCACTTCTGTTTATTGATTTAGACGGTTTTAAAAAAATTAATGACACCATAGGCCACGATGCAGGTGATCAGATACTGACTCAAACAGCGTTACGTTTGAAGGAGCATTGCAAAGATCATCAACTATTGTGTCGTTGGGGCGGTGATGAATTTTTAATTGCGTTACCCAACACTCAGCAAGCATCAGCGGTGGCTCAGTCAAAAGCATTGATAGATTATATCTCAGAGGCTTATACCTACGATAATGCGCAACTCTCATTAGGCGCGACCATTGGAATATCCCTCTACCCGCAACATGCAAGCGACGAGTTAAAGCTCATTCAACTTGCTGACATGGCAATGTATTATCAGAAGAAACGCGCTATATCGACCTCTGGGGTATTTTCAAAAGAATTAGGCAGCAAATTAACCCGGGAGCAATTTTTAAAAGATGGATTAGCGCGCGCCATAGAAAACAAAGAGCTTAGCGTGTCCTTTCAACCCATAATGGCCTCGGATAACAGCGAAATATGTGCGTTTGAAGCATTGCTACGCTGGCAAAAAGAAGATGAGCATATTTCACCCGTTGAGTTTATTCCGATTGCTGAGCAACATGGGTTTATCCGTAAAATAGGCACATGGGTGTTAAATAAAGCCTGCTTTGTCGCCGCATCTTGGCCTAAACCGATTGCCGTAAGTGTTAATGTGTCGGTCAGTCAATTGCAATCTGATGATTTCATCACCGTTGTCGAAGAAGCCCTGCTTGCTAGTGGTCTTGCGGCTAATTTGCTGCATTTAGAAATAACGGAATCTGTCTTTTCGTTTGACAAAGACATCATGATATCGCGCATTAAGATATTGCAAAGTCGCGGAATTAAGGTCTCAATTGACGACTTTGGCACCGAGTACTCTTCTTTATCAGTCATGCAAGACTTGGCGGTTAATACCGTTAAAATAGACCGTTCATTTGTCAACCGATTAGATTCTAGTGGGCTAGCAATTGTTCAGGCTGTTATCAATATTGCCCATGCATTTGATTATTTGGTTGTTGCTGAGGGTGTGGAAACGAAAGAACAAGCCCTTGCGTTGCAAAAATTAGGCGTGCATTTTTCCCAAGGGTTTTACTTTTCTAAACCCATACCTGAACACAAAGTGCTGCAGTTCATCAAAAAGCCGTGTGCCAAATTAACAGATGACATCGCCATTCTGACAAAGGTATAACGATTTAGGGTGTAACAGGGGACGAACACTGGGTGCATAAAACAAGCGAAGCATTTCGCTTCGCCTTTAATTATCTTTTTGTCACTTTCGTTTTATCGATGCTATCACTCGATTTTTAATTTATCGCTATAAGGCGGCCAGCCAAGAGGCTTACCTGCCAGCACATGTAAATGAATGTGATAGACAGTTTGCCCGCCATATTCATTGCAATTCATCACTGTACGAAAGCCTTGCTCAGCCAAACCGTGCTCTTTCAATATATGAGAAGCAACCCAAGACAAATGCCCGACCACTTCACGATCTTCTTTTTCAATGTCATTGATGGTTGCAATGGCCTTCTTCGGTATCACTAAAAAGTGCATCGGTGCTTGGGGGTTGATATCCCTAAACGCCAAAGACATTTCATCTTCATATAAGATCTCAGCGGGGATTTCTTTATTAATGATTTTAGTAAAAATTGTTTCACTCATACTAATACTCCTTTTTCGTGATGATTACGCGAAAACAAACAACAGCAGAATAACGCCAAGCAACATGCGGTAGATAACAAACGGCAGCATACCAATACGCGAAATCCACGCTAAAAACAGGTAAATACACGCGTAAGCACTGACAAAAGATAAAACCGCTCCCACTATTAAGGCGTTCCAATCTACTGCATCAGGGGCGCTGACTAAGTCTAATGTGGCTAGAAGGCCAGCCCCAAGGATCACCGGTATTGACAGCAAGAACGAAAAACGCGCTGCGCTTTCTCTATCAAGCCCTAGCATTAGGCCAGCGGTCATCGTAATACCGGAGCGTGAAGTACCGGGTATCAAAGCAAGCGCTTGTGCCATACCTACGATAAGGGCACTTTTCCATGTCATGTCATAAATGTGTTTATTCAAGGCCGCTTTTTTATCGGCATACCAAAGCAATAAGCCAAAACCGATTGTGGTACAGGCAATCACCAATGCAGAACGGGCGTACTCTTCAATAAACGCTTTACCTGCAAAACCAAAGATAAGCGCAGGTATCGTAGCAATAATCACCCACCACGCTAGTCTACTGTCATCAGTTTGGTTTTTACTGAAACCAGAACCAAACCAGGCCACCAACATACGGCCGATATCGCCTCTAAAATAGATCATGACGGCTAATAAACTGCCCACATGAACGGCAACATCAAACGCTAAGCCTTGGTTTTCCCACCCTAACAGCACGGACGGTAAAATAAGATGAGCAGAGCTCGAAATTGGTAAAAACTCGGTAATGCCTTGGATAATAGCAAGGATAATAATTTCGGTGAGAGTCATTGGCGATTAGCGCTCCATGTAAATTTGATAGGCCATAACTGTTGTTGGGATTTATCGTATTGCTGCCATAAGGAAAGGTAGCTTTTATTCGCTAGCGGATGCTCTACTTCAGGTGCAATTTCCGCTAAAGGCTGCAACACAAACGCATTGTAGAGGATCTCAGGGCGTGGAAGTTCCATCGGTGTTTGAATAATGACATCATCGTATGTCAGTAAATCAAGATCTAACGTTCGCGGAGCAAATTTTTTGCTTTCGCGGGTGCGCAGGTTTTCGGTTTCTATTTTCTTTAAGCGCTCTACCACTTCAATGATGGGTAAGTGAGTGTCGGCCTGTACCACTAAGTTGTAAAAGTTATTCCCGTCGAATCCAACGGATTTGCTTTCGTAAACCGATGATAAAGTGAGTTCACCAAACGCTGCATACATAGCATCAAGACCAGCACTGATATGCTGCTCTCGATTAATGTTACTGCCAACACTGATGAAAATAGTATGCTGAGGTGCTTGTGCACTCATGTGTCTTTGCGCTCACGAGTAAACTCGACCGCGACATTTTGAGCTGTAGGTAAAATGTCAGGTTTGCTCAATTTCAAGGTCATTTTTTGCACAGGAAATTGGCTGAAGACTTGGTTGATCATGGCTTGAGCTAGCGCTTCAATTAACGCAAATTGACTCTTTGCAGCCACGTCTGTCACAGCTTGTGCTACCTCCGCGTAATTCAGCGTATCGTCAACATCATCGCTACAGGCAGGCTTTTGTAAATCACTAAATAACACTATATCGACCAGCAATCGCTGCGTCGCATCCCGCTCCCAATCGTACACGCCTATTAGAGATTGTACCTCTAAGCCTTCAATGTAAATTTTATCCATGAAAGATCCGCGCTGTTATTGGTTAAATTTTAAGGTAATCTTGGTGAATTGTACCTCGTTTACAGAACATAAGTACATGACGTCACTTAGCATTTTACTCTTTTGTAGCGCTTATTTGTTGGGCTCAATATCCAGCGCAGTTTTGATCTGTCGCGTGTTTATGCTGCCCGATCCGCGTAAAACGGGCTCTAACAATCCAGGAGCGACAAATGTTTTACGCATTGGCGGTCGGCTACCGGCAGCCTTAGTCTTTATTTTCGATGTGCTAAAAGGAACCCTTCCAGTATACGTGGGGTATCTGCTAGGCATGCCTCCAATCACTCTAGGGCTAGTCGGCATCGCTGCTTGCTTAGGGCACATCTATCCTTTGTATTTTAATTTCAATGGAGGAAAAGGCGTCGCCACTGCAATTGGCGCGATGCTGCCATTGGGCTGGGAGTTAGTCAGTTTACTATTGGCCTGCTGGCTCGTGATAGTCTTTATCACCGGGTATTCGTCTTTGGCCGCGATTATTTCAGTCAGCGTGGCGCCTTTTATCACATGGTTTGTCAAACCGGCTTACACAGCACCAGTCACCATGTTATGCATACTGATAATTGTGCGCCACAGACAAAACATCATTCGTTTGATGAGTGGCCAGGAAAGTAAGATATGGGATAAAGGGCGAACGAAAGAATAACTCCACAAGGCTAAGAATGTATCCAGTAATTAGCAGTTTGTATAAAGCACTGGCCCTTAACGTTAAATGGCTGGCAACTCATCAAGAGACCAGCGAGGTTGAGCCTTGGTGGCTAAGCCTTCAGTTTCGCCAGCTTTCAATCTTTTGAGCCCTGCATAAGCAATCATAGCGCCGTTATCGGTGCAAAATTCTAAGCGTGGGTAATACACGGTGCCATGTAGCTTTTTCATCATGGTTTCAAATTCAATGCGCAACTGTTTATTAGCACTTACTCCGCCTGCAATAACCAAACGTTTTAGCCCTGTTTGTTTAAGTGCTCGCTTACACTTAATCGCGAGGGTGTCTACGACTGCTTCTTGAAACGCATAAGCGATATTGGCTTTGGTCTGCGCTGATTGATCTGAACTACGAATGGTATTGGCTGCGAACGTTTTTAAACCGCTAAAGCTAAAATCCAGTCCTGGACGGTCGGTCATAGGGCGAGGAAACTTGTAATGCCCTGCTTCACCTTGCTCAGCCATTTTAGCTAACAAAGGCCCACCGGGGTAATCTAACCCTAGAAGCTTAGCCGTTTTATCAAACGCCTCACCTGCGGCATCATCCACCGATTCACCTAAAATTTCGTATTGCCCGATACCATCAACGCGAACCATCATCGAGTGACCACCGGAGACTAACAACGCCACAAACGGAAACTCCGGTGCGGGTTCATCTAACATAGGGGCCAGTAAGTGGCCTTCCATGTGATGCACCCCAACTGCAGGCACATCCCAAGCAAACGCTAAGCTGCGAGCGACAGATGAGCCAACTAACAAGGCGCCTACTAAGCCAGGTCCTTTGGTAAAGGCGATACCGTCAATATCATCCTTTGTGCAATTGGCATCAAGCAATGCTTGCTTTATTAAAGGTACAATTTTGCGCACGTGATCACGAGAAGCCAACTCAGGTACCACACCGCCATAATCGGCATGCAACTTTACTTGGCTATAGAGTTGATGAGATAATAAACCTTGATGTTCATCGTAAACAGCAATGCCTGTTTCATCGCAAGATGTTTCAATACCAATAACGCGCATAGTAGATGTGGTGTTCCGTGTAATGTTAGGCCGCGCATTCTACCTTTCTCATGATGATTTCACCATATTAGAGTGAATAATCCGCGACTAATCTAATATTTCCTATATCGGGTCTTTACATTGTTAGCGTATATGATTAAAATTCCGCACCATTTTTAACCGAGCCGGTTATTTTTTGCGCTGGCAGACAAAGTATTTATTTTTGAGGTGAGATTTTAATGCCAATCGTTAAAGTTAGAGAAAACGAACCATTTGACGTAGCGTTGCGTCGTTTTAAACGTTCATGTGAAAAAGCAGGTGTTCTTTCTGAAGTTCGTCGTCGCGAATTTTTTGAAAAGCCTACTTGGGAACGTAAGCGTAAGAAAGCAGCTGCTAAAAAACGTCTTTTGAAGAAGTTGTCTCGCGAAAACGCACGTCGCATCAGATTGTACTAATTCTCTCCTAGGGTGTTTAACGTATTAAACACCCTTTGCAGTTTTATCTTAGGTTCATTTTAAGTATTTCTTCGAGTCAATTTCATGTCCTTGTTAGATGATTTAAAAAATGCCCAAAAAGACGCAATGCGTGCCAAAGACAAAGTTCGTCTAGGTACTATTCGTATGGCGTTAGCAGCGGTTAAGCAACGTGAAATCGATGAGCGTATTGAGCTCAACGACAGCGATGTCATTGCTCTGCTTACTAAGATGGTAAAACAGAGAAAAGACGCTGCGAGTCAGTTCGAACAAGCCAATCGTCAAGATTTAGTTGATGTAGAACTTACTGAAATTGATATTTTGCACACTTTTTTGCCTCAGCCTCTGAGCGAAGAAGAAGTCAGCACCTTGATTGACCAAGCAATGGTTGAAACACAGGCAAGCGGAATGCAAGATATGGGTAAAGTAATGGCTTGGTTGAAACCTAAGGTTCAAGGTCGAGCTGACATGGGAAAATTAAGCGGTCAAATAAAAGCCAAGCTAGCTTAGCTAGACCTCTTGAGTTCGCCTTAATCAATATTAAGGCACCCAAATATCTATTGAAATCAAGCCGCATTTATTTGCGGCTTGTTTGTTTATGCAGACCAAGTATAGTGCTTTTTTGCATCCCTCATGCTTTGCCCGAATAAATTGAGAAGTTGACATGAACGGCCGTATACCTCGTGAATTTATTGATGATTTAATCGCTCGCACCGATATTGTTGAGGTGGTAGATAATCGCGTTAAGCTCAAAAAAGCAGGTAGAAACTATCAAGCATGCTGCCCTTTTCATAATGAAAAAAGCCCCTCATTTACGGTAAGCCAAGATAAACAGTTTTATCACTGCTTCGGTTGCGGTGCCCATGGCAATGTTATTTCTTTTTTGATGGAATATGACCGACTTGAATTCCCAGAAGCCATTGAAGAACTAGCGCAGTATCACAGTGTTGATGTACCTAGAGAAAAAAGCTCAACCCCCGCTCCTACTGCTGAACAAAAACAGCAAAAGGCAGATGATTACGAGCTTATGGAAACCATATCCCGTTATTTTTCTCAGCAACTTAAAGTGCATAGCGATAAAGACAAGGCTATCGACTATTTAAAAAAGCGTGGCCTAAGTGGTGAAGTCGTTAAGGCCTTTGGTATAGGGTATGCCCCAACCGAGTGGGATGCGGTGCTCAGTACCTTCGGCCGTACGCCAGAGGCCCAGCAGCAACTGCTTGATTTAAAGTTGATTACTGAGAATGATAATCGCCGCAGATTTGATTTCTTTCGCGAACGTATCATGTTCCCTATTCGCGATAAGCGTGGCCGCATAGTTGGTTTTGGTGGTCGAGTGTTAGGTGATGGTACGCCTAAATACCTTAACTCTCCTGAGACGCGCATATTCCATAAAGGCAACGAACTTTATGGTTTCTATCAAGCGAAACAAGCACATCGCAACTTGCCGCGAGTCATGATTGTTGAAGGTTATATGGATGTGGTGGCCCTCGCCCAATTTGATATTAAGTACGCGGTCGCATCGTTAGGCACCGCCACTACCCCTGAACACATACAAATGCTATTTCGCACTACCAGCGAGGTAGTTTGTTGCTATGACGGCGATCGAGCTGGGCGAGAAGCAGCTTGGCGTGCATTAGAAAATGCCTTGGCATATCTAAAAGACGGCGTTGAAATGAAATTCCTGTTTTTACCCGATGGGGAAGACCCAGATACTTTGGTGCGCCAAATTGGCAAAGAAGCATTCGAGCAAAAACTGGTGAGCGACTCTGTACCTCTGTCTAAATTTTTCTTTGATAATTTACTACAGCGTCACCATATAGGTAGTGCAGAAGGTAAAGCGGCGTTAAAAGCAGAAGCCATGCCGCTAATCGAGCAAATATTAGGGGATAATCAACGGGCTATTTTAACCTCTGAGCTCAGTACGCACATGGGTGATAGAAATCGTCACCGCCTAGAGCAAGACGTAGCCAAAGCGAATCAGCATAAAGCAGGCGCAAAACTGGACTTTACCGCTTTAAATAAAGCCAAGATTTCCCCTGTAAGGATGATGATCCGCTTATTACTTGACCAGCCAGGGATTGCTATCGAGTGTCAACATGCTAATCCTGCAGCACTGGGCGATATGCAAGTGCCAGGCCTGGACTTTTTAAACGAACTGTTTCAGTTCTGTTTAGGCAAACCCTCTGCCAATACCGCCCAAGTATTAGAGCATTTTAGGGATCATCCTCAGAGTAAGAATCTCGCTAAATTGCTCAGCTGGGAATACGCTGAAGAAAACCAAGCATTGGTATTTAAAGATAGTTTTGCCAAGTTACTGGATTGGCATTTTAAAAGTAGGATGGACGAGCTCATGTCAAAAGCGCGCTTAGGAAATCTCAGTGTAGATGAAAAACAAGAGCTGAACCTACTTGTAAAAGAACAAAAATGACCCAACATCTAGCCCAAGGGTAGTCGAGTCTGCTATACTGGCTAATTCGCTACAGCCTCGAGCCCAAGCAAAGTATTTAGCATTTTGAGCCCATTAATTGGTCCTCAGGGTGCAATTTTAACCCAAATCGAGAAGTGTAAGGTATATGGTGCAAAGCAAGCAGTCGCAGATAAAACTCCTCATTGCAAAAGGTAAAGAACAAGGCTACTTGACCTTTGCCGAAGTAAATGATCACCTGCCTCAAGACATAGTTGACTCGGATCAAATCGAAGACATTATCCGCATGATCAACGACATGGGGATCAAAGTGTTTGAAAACGCTCCTGATTCCGATGAACTATTGATGCAAGAAACCACGACAGATGAAGAAGTCGCGGAAGCCGCCGCCCAAGCCCTAGCTACGGTAGAAAGCGAGATTGGTAGAACAACAGACCCTGTGCGTATGTACATGCGTGAGATGGGTACGGTTGAGCTGTTAACTCGTGAAGGCGAAATTGTTATCGCCAAGCGCATCGAAGAAGGTATCAATCAGGTTCAATGTTCTGTTGCAGAATACCCTGAGGCAATCACCTACTTGCTTGATCAGTGGGACATGTTCGAAGCGGAAGAAATTCGCTTAAGTGACATCATTGTTGGTTTCGTTGATCCTAACGAAGCAGACAATATTGCCCCTACCGCTACCCACATTGGTTCTGAGTTATCTGAAGAAGAGTTGGAAGACGAAGATGATGATGGCGACGATAGCGATGATGAAGACGAAGAAGAAGAAGATACAGGCCCAGATCCAGAAGAGGCCCGTGAGAAGTTCTCTGAATTACGTGTTCAATACGAAAAAACGCGCGATGTAATTGCATCTGAAGGCCGTTCTCACGCGAAGTCACGCAAAGAAATTGATGAATTAAGCGAGATTTTCAAAGAGTTCCGCTTAGTGCCCAAGCAGTTTGACCGTATGGTTAAAAACATGCGCAGCATGATGGATCGTATCCGTGTGCAAGAACGCATCGTGATGAAACACTGTGTTGCTGCGGCAAAAATGCCTAAGAAAGACTTCATCAAAGCGTTCTCTGGAAACGAAACCAGTACTGATTGGTTATTCGAAATTCTTGCTTCTGACGCGCCTTATGTTGAAGAGCTTAAAGTACATCAAGAAGAACTAGAGCGTAGCATCGGTAAAATGAATGCCGTTGAAGACGAAACCGGCTTGATCATTGCCGACATAAAAGACATTAACCGTCGTATGTCAATTGGTGAAGCGAAAGCGCGCCGTGCGAAGAAAGAAATGGTGGAAGCTAACCTACGGTTGGTTATCTCAATTGCGAAGAAGTACACCAACCGTGGTTTACAATTCTTGGATCTGATTCAAGAAGGTAATATCGGTTTGATGAAAGCTGTTGATAAATTCGAATACCGTCGTGGTTACAAGTTCTCGACTTATGCTACGTGGTGGATCCGCCAAGCAATCACACGTTCGATTGCAGATCAGGCACGGACTATTCGTATTCCTGTGCACATGATTGAAACAATCAATAAACTGAACCGTATTTCTCGTCAAATGTTACAAGAGATGGGCCGCGAACCAACACCAGAAGAATTGTCAGAGCGCATGTTAATGCCTGAAGACAAAATCCGTAAGGTGTTGAAAATTGCTAAAGAGCCCATTTCAATGGAAACCCCTATTGGCGATGATGAAGATTCACATCTAGGTGATTTCATTGAAGATAGCACCATTGTGCAGCCTCTTGACTCTGCTACTGGCGGTAGCCTGAAGAACGCCACTCAAGAAGTGTTGGCAGGCCTAACCGCCCGTGAAGCAAAAGTATTGAGAATGCGTTTTGGTATCGATATGAACACGGACCACACGCTTGAAGAAGTCGGCAAGCAGTTTGACGTTACTCGTGAGCGTATCCGTCAAATCGAAGCGAAGGCACTGCGTAAACTACGTCATCCAAGTCGCTCTGAGCAGCTACGCAGCTTCTTAGACGAATAATGATCACGCATAAGCAATGCGCTTATGTCTTGTATTAGCAAGTACAAAAAACCGGATTCAATATCCGGTTTTTTTTCGCCTATTTTTTGTCGTCAGCAATATGGTAAGTATCAAGACATACAGCTTTAACGTTCATCAACGACTCCATTACAAATCATAAGCAGGATTGAGCCACATCGCAGGGTACACAGATCGCGCCGGACACAAAAAAGCGGCATAAGTTAAAACACTTAGCCGCTTTAGATATGCTCAGTTTTTTAGCTGAATTTGAGCAATGCGTTAAAAATCATCACCCTTAACGTAAGGAATTTCATCTTCGAGTTTTTCTAGCTTATGAGTGATAGCCAGCGGCGAGCCAGTGTTACGTGCCAACCAATAGTAGGCAGTGGGAACCACAAACAAGGTCAGTAGCGTTGATACAAGCACCCCAGCGAATATCACCATGCCGATAACGGTTCTGCTTTCGGAGCCTGCACCACTTGCAAACACCAGTGGCAATGAGCTAAAGATAGTAGTGAAACTGGTCATCACGATAGGTCTAAGGCGCAGCATGGCAGCGCGTTTAAGGGCTGATTCAAACTCAGCACCAGCATCACGTAGTTGATTGGCAAATTCTACAATCAGAATGCCGTTTTTGGCCGCAAGTCCAATCAACATCACTAAGCCAATTTGGCTGTATATATTCAGCGTCATTCCCGCAAAATATAGCCCGATAAAGGCCCCTACTAACGCCAATGGCACAGTGAGCATGATAACTAACGGATGCACCCAACTTTCAAACTGAGCCGCAAGGATCAGATACACGATGACCAATGCCATTAGGAAGATGAAAATAATGGAATTACCCGACTCCTGATAGAGTTGAGACTCTCCCTTGTAATCTACCGACACACCTTCTGGTAATTCGGTATCAACAATATTATTTAGGTAAGTCAGTGCTTCGCCCACCGTGTAACCGTCAGCCAAGTTTGCACTGATGGTGATACTGCGCATCCGATTGTAGCGATTCAAGCGCGAAGAGGTGGCTCGCTCTTCCACTTTCAGTAGGTTATCCATTGGGATCAGTTCGCCTGTCCTAAATGAGCGCACGTACAGGTTATCAATACTCTGTGGGCTGCGATAGTCCTCACGGCGACCTTCTAAAATCACATCGTATTCTTGGCCACGATCTAGGAAAGTCGACACACGTCGCTGGCCTAACATCGTTTCTAACGTGGTGCCAATGTCGCTCACCGATACCCCTAAATCTGCTGCACGCTCGGTATCGATGTTAATCAAGAGTTGCGGCAAGGTTTCTTTGTAATCTGAGTCCAACCGCAGCAAGTTAGGGTTTTGTCGGGCAATTGACAGAAGCTTATCCCGCCACTCAACCAGCTCTTCATAGGTATTCCCCTGAAGAACAAACTGTACTGGACGCCCGACGCCTCGCCCGCCCAAACTTGAGCGCATGATTGCAAACGCTCGCACATCAGGGATAACGGATAACTTTTGACTGATTTCATCCATCAAATCAAACGTTGAGCGTTTTTTCTCATCCCCTATTGGGGTGCCTACAATGGCAATGCCTGCACTGCTGCCAAAGCCCGGTAATCGAACGAGTACCCGTGTTGCTTCTCCGCTGTCTAAATACGGCAGAATGATCTCTTCTACCTTTTTCATGCTTCTACTGTTTTCTTTAAAGCTTGCGCCCTCTGCTGCTTGGATCTGTATAAAGAAATTTCCTCTGTCTTCTTTTGGTACAAATTCACTAGGTAATATTTCCACTAATCGTAATAAACCAACAACACTCACCAGAATAAGCAACGCCATCAGAATAGGTTGATGGATGGTTTTGCCAAGCACCTTAAAGTAACTGCCTTCAAACTTGGTGAACGACCTGTTCATCCACGCATTTAACCCTTTAGAACTTTTGGTTTTTGTTAATAGTTTAGAGCTCAACATAGGTATCAGCGTTAATGCAGTGACACTTGAAAATGCCACTGCTGCAGCTATTGCCAAAGCGAACTCGGTAAATAACCGACCTATATTTCCTTGTAAAAACACTAAGGGTACAAACACCGCAATCAACACTAATGTTGTTGCTATAACAGCAAACCCGACCTCACGCGCTCCACGATAGGCAGCTAATAACGGCGGCTCACCTAACTCTATACGACGTGAGATATTTTCAAGTACCACAATGGCGTCATCCACCACCAACCCGATAGCTAACACTAATGCGAGAAGCGTTAATAAGTTGATAGAAAAGCCCAAGGCGTACATCACAGTAAACGCAGCGACTAACGACACAGGTACGGTCACCGCAGGGATGATCGTCGCACGGATATTGCCAAGGAAAATATAAATGACTAACACCACCATCAACATCGCAATGGCTAGTGTTTCATATACTTCGTTTATTGAGGCTTCAATAAACACTGAGGAGTCATAACTAGGTACAATAAAAATATTATCCGGCAAGGTCTGCTGAATTTCATCTATCGCTTCTTTTGCCGCTCTTGCTACCTCTAATGTATTGGCTTTCGATTGCTTAGTAATACCTAAGCCAATCATGTTCACGCCATTACCTCGAAACTCTGTTTCGTCGTCTTCTGCGCCTAGCTCAACCGTAGCCACTTCCCCTAAACGGATAAGATATCCGTCAGCGCCAGCTTTAACAGGAAGTTTTGAGAAATCATCCGGGCTTAGATAACTACGCGCAACACGCACATCAAAATCTCGTTGATCTGACTGCACTTCTCCCGCGGGGAGCTCCACATTTTCAGCCTGAATAACCTGCTCTATGTCCGCAACGGTAATACCTCTAGCCGCCATAGCATTACGATTAAGCCAAACTTTCATGGCATAACTGCGACCGCCTCCTAACCGCACGTTTGCCACCCCCTCGGCTACAGATAATCGGTCTACCAAGTAACGGTCGGCGTAATCGGTCAGCTCCATAACACTCATGTTGTCACTGCGCAGGTTATACCAAACGATGACGTCATCATCTGAGGTTGATTTTGATACCTCAGGAGGATCTGCTTGATCAGGCAAGTTATTCAGCGCCCGGCTTACCCGCTCACGCACATCATTTGAAGCGGCGTCAATGTCTCTGGAAAGGTTAAATTCTACATCGATTGAGGATCGTCCATTTCTGCTGGTCGACTCAATATTTTTAATCCCTTCTATACCACTGATACGGTCTTCTAATAATTGGGTGATCCGGCTTTCGATGATGGCTGCTGATGCGCCGGTATAGGTTGTGTTAATTGATACAATGGGAGGGTCAACATCTGGGTATTCCCGCAATGACAGAAACGTCACAGCGACAATCCCGAATACCACTAAAAGTAAATTGACGACCGAAGCGAATACTGGGCGTTTGATGGAGATATCAGATAACAACATTAGACTTACCCTTGAGATGTGTGCATAGATAGCACATTAACATCCGAGCCTTCGCGCAGACGAAGTGCACCTTGAATCACAACCTGCTCGCCTTCCTTCAAACCAGACGTTATCTGTGCAATACCCGGTTTTCGCAAGCCGACTTTCACTTCCTTACGAGTCACTTTGTTGTCTTCAATAACAAACACGAATTGCTTATCTTCAATGGGGACTAGAGCGCCTTCCGGTATTGTCAGCGTCTCGAGAATTTCTTTTTCAAGATGAATTTGCAATAACATGCCTGGGCGAAGTTTTAACTCTTTGTTATCGATAATAGCGCGAATTTGAATAGCGCGAGTGACAGGGTCCACACGGGACGCAATACTGGAGATCTCACCTTCAAATGTTTCTCCTGGGTATGCCACCGATGTAGCCGACACCTGCTGACCTTTACGTACGCTGGGTAAATGCGACTCAGCGATAGTGAAGTCCATTTTGATAACATGTAAATCATCTAATGTTGCAATTAAATCCCCAGGCATCACCAAGGCCCCTAAACTGACTTGACGTACGCCTAGCAAGCCGCCAAATGGAGCACGCAACTCTAGTTCTTCTAATTGTGCCTTAGCGACTTCTAATTGTGCTTTGAGGGCTTTTACGTTGGCTTCTTGTTCATCTAATAACTGGGCAGAAGCAACACTTTTTTGTGCTAAATTGTCGATACGCTTTAACTGGCGTTTCGCTTCTTGTAAATTAATGTCGAGTTCATTTAATCGTGCTCGTTCTTCACGGTCGCTCAACTTAATCAGTAGCTGGCCTTTCTTAACCAAATCCCCATCGTCAAATTCTATACTTTGCACAATGTCTGACTTTTGCGCCGTCAACATAACAGATTCGTTCGCATTCGCGGTACCTAGCGCTTCCACCGTCACAGGAAACTTTTCTTTCACCATAGTATAAGCAGTCACAGGAGTCGCACTCGGCTTCTGCCGCTGCTCCTCTACTTCAGTGGGCAAATACAAATAAATAAGCAAACCACTCGCCAAAATCAGCGCGATTAGAATGGGTGAAAATGAAATTCCTTTGGACATGGAGAAACCTTTTTATACGTTAAATTTTGAGTGTATGCTTTCTACGACTAAAGCCGTAATTTGGCTCGATAGTACGTTAAATTACTGCACTTACTTAGTAACATTTACGCTTTCTTACACTTTTTTACTACGCAAGTTATTGAACTGAAAAGTATGGTATTTCACCGCATTAGAGTTTGTGATAACGCACCAAAAATACGCAAAACATGCCCTTTTATCGAACATTCTGTCTTCTACCACATGAGATAACATGACTAGCACACTCCGCTAACGCTACACATTTGCGGGCACAAAAAAAAGGCGCTCTTAATGAGCGCCTTTGGTGTGATTTTACAGCTCCATTTTGGAACCGTTAATTAACTCAATATCTGCTAATTAATTCACTGCACAAGCTGAACGGGTACACATACGTTGGAGTAATCTAACGTCTGTATAAGTGACTTGACCATCGTCATTAAAATCGAAACTCATATCGATATCCTGACGAAGCTGAATCGCTCTTGTTAAAGCACGTATATCCATCATATCTACGTCGCCATCACCGTCCCAATCTCCTTTCACTGCAACAACGGCATTCGCATTAATCTCACTATTTTCCGCTTTGGTACCAACATTAGCTGGTAAAGAAGAGGTTGCAAACAGCTCGATTGGACCACCAGCATTCTCTTCAGTAACAACTAAGCTAAATGTTAGAAGTTGAGTGTTATCAGGATCTTGTAACGTGAAGCAAAGTTGTGAACCGGACGCAATATCACTTCCAATGTCACCAATAGGCTCACCACCTCCCACGTAGTGAGTTGTCAAACCTGTCAGCCCATCTACTGATTCAAAACCAATCGATGTTCCTAAGGTATCAGCTGTAGCATGAGACACATTATCATAAGTGAATATGATATTAGGTTGGTCACCCTCAGCTTCATTCATAAAGACAACTTGGAAATCAAGAACATCTGCATCGCCTGAGAAAGGACGCATATCATCCCATTCGACTATAGTGACAGCCGAGCCTGCCGTCGCCACTGTGATCCCCGACCCATTCGCGACATCGAGTATCATGTCACGCCATAGTGGAGCAACGAGACCATTAGCCGGTGTCTCATCAGGCATGAGTTGGTTCACCCATGGAGTGGCACCAGCATCTCCCGTAAACGTGATAAACCCATCATCTGTCACACCGATTGAGTCGTACAATTGACCAAGGAATGACGCTGGCACACTAAAGTTTGCCGTTGTGGTATCACCATCAGCATCCGAGAATCCAAGACCAAATCCGGCTAAATCAATATAACCAGACCCTTGGCCAAAGTTAGGGTTTGCACACAATGGATTGTTTGCATTAGTTGAAGCAGTATAAGACGCCGTTTGTCCTTTAATGGATTCTTGAACCACATTCCAAGTTAGGGAACCGTCATCAGCAACGGTGCCATCAAGCAAAGAACCTTCAACTAACTCTACACCTGCTGGCAAGGCTAATGAAATATCGTATAGACGATCATCGTTTGTAAAGTTAGGTCCTACTTGTATAGCGTAGTCAATAACATCACCAGCCATCAGAACGTCATCTGAGCCCCCTAAGACTTGTACGTCATCAGCGATCCTATCTAACTCCACAATAACAAGACCAAAATTACCTGCAGATTCAGCACTAGAACCCACATCAAACGCACCATAGTATTTATCACCTTTGACAGCGTCGATATCCCAGCCAACGCGAATGTCAAACGGAGTAATAGCAGGGATAGAAGAAGGAGCTTCTACAGTTAAGTTGTCACCGACTTCTGCGTCAATTATTGCTGTAGCAATCATAAATTCATCACTCGCATCAGAGGCTGAAGCGCTCCAATTCTGAATGACAACCCAATACATACCTTGCTCTGGTTCAGTGACTTCTACTTTCTCTAAAGCAGTTGCCGTTGCACTTGACCCAATAATCTCACTTGCATCTGGAATGCCGTTCTCATTGAAGTCGCGCACCAAAAACAAATCCAAATCAGGTGATTCAGAAGCCGTTATCTCAGCGACCAAGTATTTAGCGTCTTCGGGAACCATCATAGGAATAATGTGAACACCGTCGTTCAAATCATCTAGAGCACTACTGTTATTGCTATCTTCTGGAATGCTCGCGACGGTATTTGTCGCTTTAGTCAGCCCATAAGAACGCGCCGTAAAGTCATTGATTTCCACCGCTAATATATCTGAAAGGACACGCGTATCTGCGTCTCTGTCAGCTGAAATATTCATGGTGTCTGGAATATTACTCGTCGTAGCAATTACAGCCACAGGCAAATGCAAATCAGGCGAGCTATCAGAGGTAAGATTCACTTGACCAAACAAGAAGTCTTGACCGCTCTGGCTGGCTGAAGCAGTAACCGTAATTTGCTGACTTTGACCGGCTAAGATATCAAACGATTCAGGACTAACTGTGACACTCACACCATCAGATATGCCTACTCCTGATACAGTCCATGAACCGTCTTTCGTAGCGGTAAACGTTCTTGTCCAGCGACATGCTCCAACACAGTTATCATCCGCCATACTAGGAATGTTAAGGGTGCGTGGATCGCCACCATCATTTGGATTTGCAGCTAGGTAATTAGCCCCAGACTCATCCATGATAAGTCCGGTTTGATTAGCTAAATTAACCTGAATACGACCAGAGCCCATATCAAACCAATCAGCAGGAGTAACGCCATCTTCTTTGCGCATATTGGTGGTTGCAGTCATCATTAATGCTGAACGCACATTATCAGGAGACCAACTAGGATTTGCTTCCATTAACAATGCGGCTGCGCCTGCTACATGCGGGCTTGCCATTGACGTACCACTTAAGAACGCAAAATCGCTAGGATCAGCTACATGTCCATCATGACCAAACATTTGATCCGCTGAAGCGGCATAAATACTAACACCAGGCGCTGCTACTTGTGGCGTAATGGTGCTAATGGAAGGATTAGGCCCTCTAGAGGAGAAATCAGCAATATCATCTCCTTCACTTAGAATTAACTCACCTGCAGAAGCGGTAATGGTAGCCATGTGACCATCGCCACTTGCTAACCAACTACGTAACATGTCCGCTTTTTCAGCATTAATGTGAATGCCAGGAATGACATAAGCGTCATTATCGACTGTGCTGCCACCGCCAAGTACGTTACCTAAAACAAATCCATCTGCACCACCAGCGGCGACATTCTGTGCTTTTGCGACTCGTGCAATTGCACCTCTATCACAGAGCACTATTTCTCCGCTGAAGGTACCATCAGGAAATGGTTGTAAGCACTGCGCGGGATCGCCATCGGGATCGTTAGCATTGCTGTAATCACCAGCATAAACGATGGAAGCTGTGATCCCACCAGAGTTACTGTTACCGGTTAGCGTACCTAACTCAGTATCACCGCCAGTAAACTCGCCTATCTCTTTGGCATAATCTATTTCACGACCGTGAGTAGAGGCAGCAACGGCAGTATACCAAGGGGCATGCTTTGATGTCGTTTCCGCATCTGGGCCTGAGTTACCTGCTGAAGTAGCCACAAAAATACCCGCGTTTCTAGCTGACAAAAACGCCATATCCACGTCACTGCTCCAAGGGAACCCACCACCACTGATAGAATAGTTAATGATATCGACGCCATCTTCAATTGCATCATCAATACCCGCTAAAATCGCCGCACCAGGGCAATCTCCATAGGTATCCCCTGCATCAGCGCGCCCGGGGTAACAAATTTGATAGGCAATGATGTTAGCGTGGGGCGCAACACCCGATATTTGACCAAATTCAAACTCACCTGGAATACCGTCACTTTCTTCGCCTTCACCAGGCGTAAGAACAGGCACATCTAGCAATATGTTGCCAGCAAATGTACCAGCGGTGTGCGAGCCATGACCGCTATAATCTTCACCATTACGTGGTAAATTCGGTGGGAAAACATTGGTATCCCCATAATCATCCGTGATCCGAGTGTAGCTGCGCACGCCAATCAGTTTGTCATTACACATTTCTGGGAAGTTTTCAGCACAATCGCCAACATATACACCGGCCCCACGAGGGTTAGTATGATCGTATCCGTCATCGCCTACATCGGCAAACGAGCGACTATCGGTATTCACACCGGAATCGACCGTAGCAATAACGATACCTTCACCCAGCGCGCCGACACCGCTATTCGTTACTGTTCCGTCCCACAGGTCCGGTGCTCCGATCTTTACCGGCCCGGTGTCCGTGTCCATTTTATAGGTTGCTTCACGCTCTACTCGTTCTACACCGGGTAATTTAGATAGTGCCTCTGCTTCGTCAGGCGTAACACGCACGGCAACACCGTTTACGCTGTACTTAAAGGTATCAACGACACGTAAGTCTCTTGTTTCCCTTGAAGCGCGTGTAATAAACGAGGCTTGTGCCTCTTTAAGGTAAGATACATACGCTTTAACTTCCGGAGACTCAACATCGATTTTGGGCGCCTTCTGAGGTGCCTGCATTCTTGCAGTACTCGATTTTGTCGCTTTCGGGTTGGTGGCTTTAAGGTCTTTAATTCCACCATCATAGGTGGCTACGGGTTTGTCAGTTAATCTAACGATATAAACGTAGGGTTTATTTTCTATGCCTTTCTCAAAGACGAATCGTTGGGCAATACTGTTTACGATAGGTTTTTGATTTTTGTTTTTATTGACTGATGCTGGACTTGCACCTTTAAGTTCAGATGGCGAAATATCAAACTTCGATACTCCGTCTGCTAACTCTCCGGCAGAGTGCGCTGACATTGACATCAATGCAGCGGATACAGCAATGGACAGTGTATTTTTCATCTTATCTCCGTTTCCCTGATGGGTTAATTTATAACCTTGTTATTAGATGTTTTACTTCGAAATGACGGATAAATAAAATGCCTTAATATTTTGCATATCTCGGCTACAACAGTAGTTTACCCGAAGGGGGTGTTAGCTTATTTTTAACTTACATATAACGCAATTGCAACCGCGTAATTCGAATATGACTGAATTTAAAACAAGTCAATTGTATTGCCATGTTTGCAGCCCAAGAATATCTCGTTGCCAGTGGTGATAGAGTGAGTTCTGGAATGAAGTGTCAGGCTATATTTCTTGAATAGATATCACAATAGTGGGTAATAAAAAAGGCGGTTAGTCTAAGATTAACCGCCTTTCAATATTAGTTAATGTGCATCAAAACCCTTCACTATCAGTGGATGGTTCTAATTTTCAGATAACACTTACGCTTTACGGCGAACACCAAACAAACCTAGAACCGCTAAGCCCATAAAGGCCATTGCACCCGGTGCGGGTACGGCTATGCTAGTTGCAAATGCACTAACATCCAAAGCCGTTTCATCACCGGGGAACGGAGCGAACAGAGATGAAGCAACTAGAGAGAATGAAGATTGACCTGCACCAATAGCCAGCAAATCGAAGCTCGCTACTAGATAATCGCCAGCGCCATAAACTACCGGAGCGAAGAAGTCTTCGTAAAGGTTAATAGAAACAAGCCCTGGACCCGTAGTGTCAACATCTAGCCCACTTGCTGTAAACGGATCAAAAGGTGGGAAGTCAGAGCTGGCACTACCATCTACATATGCAAAAAGGTTGCTGTCATAATTCAGGCCAGTGAAGATGGCCGAAAAATCTTCGGTAACACCAGTCAAGTTGATATTCACAGACACCGTATCCCCCACTGATGGGTTTACATTGTCCAGTTCGATATTGATCATATTGGCGTTAGCGGTGCCAAAAAACATTGTACAAACTAATAAAAGTACTTTTTTCATTTTTATTTTTCCTACTGTTTGTTAACGGTACAACTCATTAAATAGCGCAACGTGTGCGAGTACACATACGTTGCAATAATCTTACATCTGTATAACTTACTTGCCCATCTTCGTTAAAATCGAAGCTGTTGTCTATAGTTTCACGAAGTTGAATTGCTCTAGTCAGTGCTCGAATATCCATCATATCCACATCACCATCGCCGTCGTAGTCACCCTCTACTACTTGTACCTCTGATTCTAGTAGTAGCGAAATCACCACAGGGTCGTGATCTGACATGCGATACGCGTCAGGCGCATAGTAATCAATCAGCTGCTGATCAGACTTAAACTCAACGTTATAATCGAAGACTATGGGTTCATCAGCGTTGATGTGCCATTCAGTGGTATCAACAATTTGGTCAACTAATGTTGCGCTAGCTAGCGCATGGTCTAGGTAACCAAATTCACCACCAAATGAGTAAGAGTATGCTTCATCGCCACCAAATTTATTGGCAAGATCAGTGTAACCCTGCTGCAAAATTTTAAGGATAGGCTCTTCCATCGCATAAGAGTTTAAATCACCAATAATCAACGTAGGGCTGTCAGAGAACTGCTGTGACAAGAACGTCGTTAATGCTTCAGCGGCTCTCGTACGAGTCAGGTTACAGTTACCTTGCCCTGTCGTTGTATCGTCATCGCCAGCGCCACAACTTGATCCTTTAGATTTGAAATGATTTACGCTGACAACCAGCTCTTCATTGTTTGCAACTAAAGCAAACTTTTGATTTAACGCTGGGCGGTTCTTGGTGTCTAAGAATAAAGGACCATCGTCATCAGAAATAGAATTACTGCTGTCTAATATGGCCGGTTGTCCAACGACTGAAACCACCGCGGGTTTGTATATTAACGCAACCGTGATCGCATCAGTGCCGATAGCGCTACCCGCATCAACTGTTGCATAGGTGTTAGCACCTAATACATCGTTTAAACCAGAAACTAGATCTCCAACGGCGCTGTTTGCCCCAAATCCGTTATTCTCGACTTCCATCAAGCCTACGATATCTGCGTCCATAGCAAGTAAAGCAGCTAGGGTTTTAGCGCGTTGACGCTCAAGCTCTATCTCGCTATCAGCACCACGACATTCTAGATTAGAAGGGCCACACACGTTCGGGCTAACATCTAACGTGTTGAAGTAATTCAATACGTTCAAGCTTGCCACTTTAAGGTTACCTAATTCAAGATCAGGCGCGTCAGTTCTTGGATTGCTTGCCACAATAGTCGGCTGTTCAACCGGAATAATCCGATAAAGACTGAAGCTAAAATCCATTACGCCTGTTAACGCAGTGACCGTGTCACCGCCACGAAGCGGATTACTGGCAGACAAACCACCAGCAGGATAAACAACAACGTCTGGATTTTGGCCATTTACACCATCATCTAACGTAATCTGATTGAGCTCATTCTGAGCCGCTAACGCAATCGCTTCAGGACTACCAGCTGTATACAGGTTGGTAGGTATAAACAAACGCCCATTGGACAATAAGACTTCACCGTATCGCCCAAGACTGTAAGTGTCAGTCACTGTCAGCTCACCAGAACTGGCTACTAACATGCCCTCTAGCGCTTCCATCGAATCAACAGAATCAAACGGTAATGTCAATGCAGTGGCTGTAACTGAACCAGTTCCGCAGTCAGGGTTAATCTCAGACACAACAATTTGCGTTTTGTTAAATGCTTCCGCTACGTCACCTAAAACGCGCACCACTTTTCCGGCTTCGGGTAATGCTAACGATGGACTGTAAACAAATACACCTTCTGATGTGGCACTGTCTGCATCTTGGTCGCTATCTTCTTCTT
Organism: Paraglaciecola sp. QJM3NY_14; assembly: GCF_056173245.1. Taxonomy (NCBI): domain Bacteria; kingdom Pseudomonadati; phylum Pseudomonadota; class Gammaproteobacteria; order Alteromonadales; family Alteromonadaceae; genus Paraglaciecola; species Paraglaciecola sp. QJM3NY_14. The sequence goes on along the minus strand of NZ_CM149664.1, from coordinate 1,165,750 downwards.
GTACAAAGTAACCACTAAGATTTGGGAAACTCGCGGTAACAATACCTTCAATGATATGAGTTTCGCCAACAGCTGGGGAAATATCCGTAGAACCTTGAATTGCGCTAATTAAGGTTGCTGGGTCTGCACACATACCTAATAGAGGTGTTTCACCACCGCCATTGTCGCCGCCGCCGTTATTTCCGCTGCCAGCAAAGCTGCCAAGGGGGAAAGGGGTTGACACAGTCGCATTACTGCTCGAACCATCAAGTACATTGGTGCCGCTGAATGTCCAGTTAGCCAACACAAAGGTTGTGCCATCTGGGCCTGAATCGGCCACACGGTAAGCCCAACCATCTAAGTAATCCCAAGGCTGGCCAGTGCCGTCGACATTAATATCTCCGAACACGTCAACCACTTCACCCTCGTGGAACAATTCAATGGCGTCATCACCGTTAATACCCGCTGCACCTGAGATGAATGTTGGATCAAACCCAAAGTAAGCATTAAAACCTGATGTTTCCATAGCGACATAGAAATATTCACCGGCAGAGACAGAGCCAGAAAACGCAAATTCTTGACCGTCTGTTCCACCACCGTTATTTGCAGAGCCAAAACCAAATACGCTTAAATCTTGTATGTCGGTTACCGCATAGAATTCAATCGCTTTGGGCGTTCCGCCCGATAGAGGGCCGTCAAATACACCAGATATTAGAAGGACTTCTTTACTGGTGTATGAACCGATTGGAAATTTACTAGCCGCAGTGGCATTCGTTGCTTCGCCATCTAATGCATTAGCCCCACTGAACACCCAATTGCTAAGCGTAAAGGTAGAGCCGTCAGGACCTGTACTAGCAACGCGATATGCCCAACCATCCACATGGTCCCATGGTTCACCGGTGCCGTCTGTATTGATATCACCGAATACGTCAACGACGTCTCCGTCACAGAACAATTCAATCGCATCATCACCGTTTATTCCTGCAGCGCCAGCCGTATCCGTTGGAGAAAATCCAAAATAAGCATCGAAATTACTGCCTTCAGAGGCGATATAAATAAAATCACCTGCAGCTGCAGAGCCAGAGAAAGTATATTCTTGGCCGTCAGAGCCTCCGCCGTTATTAGCAGAGCCAAAACCACACGTGCTTAAATCAGCAATATCATTACGCACAAAGAACTCAATCGCTTTAGGTGTGCCACCAGAAAGAGGTCCATCAATCACACCTGAGATGACAATATCGCCTGCAGAGGCCGAGCCGCCATGGTCGCCACCCGTGTCTCCACCCGTGTCGCCATCGTCTTCACCACCAGTATCACCGCCGTCGGTACCACATGCTGGTGTTTGATATAAAATATCAACCCACTCAGGGTGGTCAATAAACGGATTACGGTTACCTTGGTACTCGTAAATCGTGTCGTTACGTGTTTGTTCCGTTGCATCTACCGGATCAGCATTATGCCACTCCACTAAGCGACACAAACGCCCCAACTCTGGAGCACCGGTTGAGGTTAAGCGGTCTACCAAAACAAGATCGGGTGTCGAGTCACCAAAATCTTCGTAACGCGTGTCCATATAGAACATCATGCGCGCAACATCGCCTTTCACGGCATCACGTGGTTCAAACGAATCATCATCAACACGATTGCTGGGGGCTTCAGATAAAGCAATATCGCTGTTATCGAAATCTAAATTGCCACGCGATGAATTAACCGAAATATCGGTGGGCCGTAAATGATGAATATCGGTGTAAGCTTCTTGGGATTCATTTGGAAACCCATGGCTTTTTGCCCAGCTATGTTCACGATTCCAGTTGTCAGGATCACTGCTTTGTGAACCGCTGCCATTACTGCTTTTCGCGATTGATGTACCTTTGTACCATAGGATCACGTTATCGGGGTTATTTGGATCTTCATCTGTGTGGGTTAATGCGCTCCACACTTCTGAATACGTTAAATTCTTTTGCCCTTGCGTAATAGCGCTGGTAATAGCACTTTTAATCGTTGCTGTAGGCGAGTTGGCGTTTATTTCTGCGCTGACAGCTGCATAATAACTTTCACTATCAAACGTACTTAAATCAGCAATAGGATCTAGCGCTGGGCAGTTAAAACATGGAGCGCTCGGGTCTGTTGAGCCACCGCCTGTATCGCCACCACCGACCTCTTCAGCGAATGCCTTTAACGGAAATGGAGCGGCTGCTGTTGTATTGTTAGTTTCCCCGTCAAATGCATTGGGACCACTAAACGTCCAGTTACCTAATACAAACGAACTAGCATCAGGCCCAGTATCGACATTACGATATGCCCAACCGTCTAGATATTCCCAAGGTTCACCATTGCCATCTACGTTAATATCACCGAACACATCTACCACGGCACCGTCACAGAACAACTCTATGGCATCATCGCCATTGATGTTGGCGGCACTATTAGTGTAAGTCGGTTCAAAACCGAAAAAAGCAGCGAATTGAGGTGATTCCGACGCTAGGTAAATGTAGGTACCTGCAGTTGCTGCTCTAGCGGGAAAAGTGAATTCTTGATTATCAGTGCCGCCGCCGTTATTAGCCGAACCTACACCGCATGTACTTAAATCGGCAATATCTTGGGTAACAAATAATTCAATGCCTTTTGGCAGTCCACCGGGAAGTGGGCCATCAAAAACACCAGATATTACAAGCTCCCCTGCTTGCGCTGCGGACGCGCTTAGTAGCGCCAGCAGTGCTGGGTATTTTAATTTCATAGTTTCTCCTGAGAATATTATCGCCAGTTATCCGGCTTCTTATAATTTTTTAGGGCGGCAATGTTCTTATATTTCTATGACATCTAGATGACGACAAAATACCTAATGTCGTGCAGCACCTGAATCGATATTGTCATAGGGTTGTTCAATATTCCAGCACACCTGACCAAATAGTCAGCAATTATTTTTTAGGCGCTAACTTTCTTTACCGTTCAAGGGGTTAGTTGCATCAAAAATACTATATTTACAAAAGAAATGAGGTTGTAAGATAGGTGAGATCCAAACCAAGAAGATGCATGCTGACGGTAAAGGGCTGCGCAAAGCTGACTAAAAATGGCGTAACTTGAAAACAAAAGAGCACGCCATTTGTGGCGTGCTCTTTTACCGGTGGAATTCAGTGTGGGGTTAATTTGACACTAACAATCTGTATACCTCAGCGTAAAGACAGCTTAGTGTGACTGCCTAGTTATTCTAAAAAGCGCTATAGGCAACAGCAATGCAATCAACCACCCAGCACTGCCGCCGCTTGCTTCAATAACCACGACATCAGGCTCCACATATATCACTTCTTTGTCTTGGCTTTCGATACTCAGTAAATAGAGGTCTGCATCACTGTATCCATCTGACACCGCGACAAGTTCATTTGTGTAAGCATCGTAAATTTCAATTAGCATTTCATAGTCATCTGGGTAAAAGCCGCTAAGAAGCTCTGTTTCAACGGTGATTTGGTCTTCGGTAATATCACCCTCAATATAGAAGTCTCCAGTGGTGTGATACTCTCGAAATACCTCGTTCACCCCAAGATAAAGCCTTGCGTAGACTTCACTACGGGCGTAAATAGAGTCCACATCAAAACCTACACTGAAGTGATGATAATACCCGTCATAATCGCTGTCAGTGTGCAATGAAACGTATGCATCATATATCCAAAATTCTTGATTAATATCGCTTTGTGCTGGCCTTGAAGCTAGCGTTTTGGCAGCCTGCGATTGAGGAGTTACCTTGGCCGCTGTTTTAAGCGCTTGACCTTGATCGAGGTTAGATGAAGAAGAGGTTTTTTTTGCAGTATTCAACACCTTCCCTGCTTGCGACTCACTAGACTTTGCTGACCAATCAACATCATCTGCTTGAGCATAAAAGCAAAAAATGGCACTGAATATGACACTGTGAACAACTGATATTTTCATGACGCACTCCCTATAATTTATGTAAGGAGTGTCGTTTTTTCACCATGAACAAACACTGAAGATAAACTTACTGCCAGTTAAGCGACGTCAAAATAATAGCCGCCATTGGCACTAGGTAACACTATGACTCGATAAAGTAGGTGCCCCAGCCATCAAATTGTACGTTTTGTTTTTGCGCAATAGCTAACAACTTAACGGTATCAGCATTGATTAAGTCTACGTCTAGCAAGCGTTCAACAACCGCATCAAAACAAAAAATAGTGCCTCCGTCGTCAAGCATCAACTCTTCTGCATCGCCCACTTCAAAACCCGCTTTGAATGCGTCAACAGCCGCTTTCTCTAGCACATCAAAATCGTCTCCCGCAAAGTGATATTCAATAGTGTGTGGCTTGGTACTATCGCTGCCATCTTCAATTAATGCTTCGACTGTTTCTTGGTTAAATTCAAACCATTCTGCTTGTTCTTCTGTACTCATGAGTTGTCCTGTGTTCAATTTAGGTCGCTAGTTTAGCGGTTGCCAGCGGCAACTTCACTGTCTAATTCTGCTATTTTTTGCGCCATGGCAGTATGAAAATATGCCGTCCATTCTTTAGTAGAGCGGCTACTGTCGAGTTCTTGCGGTTTACCTACATCAATGATTACAGTGCCATTGTCCCATCTGTTCAGTTTAATTTTATTATGCAGATTACTCGCCGCAACTATGACCACTGGGCGTTTAGCGAGCTGGGCAATACGAAACGCACCTGTTTTAAAAGGCAGTAGTCCCCGGCCATAACTACGTGTTCCTTCGGGGAAGAACCACACAGAAAGTTTGCGTTTATGCATCTTTTTCACTGTCCCCTTCAACGTATCCATAGCTCGCCCAGAGTTTTTACGATCAATCATAATATTGCCTGACAACCAATATACTTGGCCAAATAACGGGATCCACTTCAGGCTTTTTTTACCTACTGTCACTGTTCCCTTCAATGCAGCCGCGCAAATAGTAAAAATATCATAACTATTCTGATGATTGGCGATAAGTATAAAAGGGCCACCGTTTAACGCTTCAGGGGCGATTCTAACCTCCAACTTGAGCCCTAATAATTTGCACGTTGAACTATACAACTTGCCCGCTACATGCACATTATCTCGGTGAAAAGGGCGAAGAATACAAATTATCACCAGCAACAAATTGATAAAAAGAAAGTAAAAGAAAATACTGATAATCCGAAGCAAAGCTAGCACGTGTATTCCTATGATCAAAAACGGCCGCTGATTATACCTATATTTTGTGGTTAGGATGTCTGATCAGTGCTTAACTTTAGTGGTATAACGTTGATTTTAGGTTAAAAATCTCATTATTATAATTGAGCGGCCGATACAATTAAAAATCGTATCGTAAACATACCAGGGTTAGGGCGTCAGTATACATGCAACAGTTTACTCATGAAGATTTGGATGAAGACATCCTCACAGACTTACTCGAAGAAATTAATGAGCTTTACGAAGCGAGTGAGCAGACCCTAATTGAACTGGAAATAAAACCCACCGACAAAGAACTTCAGCGCGCTCTGTTTCGCTCTATTCATACGATAAAGGGCGATTTAGGTCTGGTTAACTTCACGCCTATGATCCCTTTACTGCAGCACGTTGAAGATCTATTAGATTTCCTCAGAAAAGGCCAAATTGAATACACCAGCAACATGAGTGACTTGGTGTTACTCAGCATGGACAGAGTCAAAATTTTTGTCGAGAGCTGTATTCAAAACGGCAGTGCCCAATACGATGCTAGCCTATTCAACTTACTGATCCTACAGATCACAAAAATAGAACCGAGTAACAGTGCCGAGCATGAGAAGATCTTGTCAGAGGCCGTGCTGCTGTTAGATCCCAGTTTGGATGTTCGCGCTTTCATCAAAGGAGAAAATGCAGATAACCATCGACCTCCTTCATCTAATCTTGCGACGACTGGCATTCCGAAGCACCTAAGCGATCTTAAACGCGGTGATATTTTGTTCTTCCGTGAACTTATGAAACCTATCGAAAAGCGCTCTTCTTATTGGCTTGGTCGTGGCGATCGGATCGCTAAACTAGCAGCATATGTGAATAAAGTCGCCGGCATGCCAATCGATGAGGACCAGTTAGCCGTAGCCTGTTACATGCACGACTTTGGAATGGCGTTTATGCCAATCGAGATATTACACAAAAACGGGCGAATGACGGAGACTGAATTTAACTTAATGCGCTCTCATGTTTATAAAAGTGCACGTCTGTTAGAACACTTAGATCATTGGAATGAAGCGCGGAAAATCGTAATGCAACACCATGAACGGATGGATGGCAGCGGTTATCCTCTAGGCTTGAAAGAAGTGGATATCTGCGACGGAGCAAAACTTCTAGGCATTTTAGATACCTTTAACGCCATTACCCACTCACGGGCACATACCACGCAAGCTGTTCACCCCAAAAAGCGTGCAGTGATTGAGATGAATCGCGTTAAGGATGGTCAGTTTTGCCCTAAATGGCTAGGTATGTTTAACCGCGCGATGGCCGTTTTGCTGACTAAATAAGCCTTCTATTATCAACCAAGAAAATCGATTCAGTGCCAATATGTATCGGCACTGAGTCTAGGCTTACTACATATTAAGCTCTTTTAGCTTACGCGTTAGCGTGTTACGCCCCCACCCCAGTCGTTTCGCCGCATCTTGTTTATGGCCATGAGTATGGAACAAGGCCCGCTCGAGTAACACCCTTTCAAATACCAGCATCGCTTCATCTAAGATATTATTACGACCTGACTGTAGCTGTTCATCAGCCCAAGTTGCAAGCAAGGTTTGCCAATCACCTGACGCTTCCTGACTGTCTTTGCTTAAGGGGAGCTCATGGATCTCTGGCGGCAAATCATGGGGCAAGACTTCTTGCCCACTTGCCATCACTGTTAACCATCGACATACGTTCTCAAGCTGACGTACGTTTCCTGGCCACGGCAACTGCATCAAGATCTTTTTAGTTTCTTTACTCAGACTTTTGACTTCTACCCCTAGCTCCGCTCCTGCTTTTTGTAAGAAGTGCGCAGCGAGTAAAGGTACATCCTCTCGTCGCTCAGTTAAGCGCGGTATATGAATACGAATAACATTTAAGCGATGAAATAAGTCTTCTCTAAATTTGCCATCCGCTACGCGCTGCTCGAGGTTTTGGTGAGTGGCCGCAATGATCCTTACATCAACGCTGACAGGGTTATGACCGCCCACGCGATAAAATTGCCCATCCGCTAACACACGCAACAATCGAGTTTGCACATCAAGTGGCATGTCACCTATTTCATCGAGAAACAAGGTACCACCATCGGCTTGCTCGAATCGTCCTTGCCGGGCATTCTGTGCTCCAGTAAATGCGCCTTTTTCATGGCCGAACAATTCAGACTCAATTAAATCGGCCGGTATAGCCGCCATATTTAAGGCGATAAATGTTTGCTTTGCTCTAGGACTATGGCGATGCAAGGCTTGTGCAACAAGCTCTTTACCTGTGCCCGATTGACCATTAATCAACACACTGATACTCGAGCGAGATAAGCGCCCTACTGCTCTGAAGACTTCTTGCATAGCAGGAGCTTCACCGATGATTTCGGTCGCGGTCGCTAAAATCGGACGTTGATTACTTTTTGCTTGTTCTCGCACGTGAGTGAGTGCTCTGCGCACTAGGCCTACCGCTTCATCAATATCGAAAGGTTTTGGCAAATATTCAAACGCGCCGCTTTGATAAGCGTTTACCGCGCTGTCTAAATCAGAATGCGCAGTCATAATGATGACGGGAATGTTCGGATATCGCTTGTGCACTTCTTCAAGCAATGCCATACCATCCATTTGCGGCATACGAATATCCGACACAATCACCTCTGGTGGTTGATCCGTCTGCAACTGTAACAATAAATCTTCAGGATTCTCAAAGCTGAAACATGGAATGCTCGCAGCTTGCAGCGCTTTTTGTAACACCCAACGAATAGAACTATCGTCATCAACTATCCAAACTGGTTCTGTGCTCATGAATTAAGTTCCTTCCTGTTAATAGGAATATATAAAGTAAATTCCGTATGGCCTGACCAACTTTCTACGTCAATCTTGCCTTTGTGGTGGTCTATCAAAGTTTGTGCGATCGACAACCCTAGCCCCGTGCCTTCTTTTTTGCCGGTAACCATGGGATAAAACAAAGTGTCTTTTAGCTCGCTAGGTATCCCTGGGCCGTTATCAACCAAGCTGATTTTCATCGCCAATGGGTGTCGTTCACCGTGGATTGTGACTTGGCGTTCAATTCGTGTGACCACGTTAATTTTCCCCTCACTTTGCTCACTTTGCATCAAGGCCTGAACGCTATTACGCATAATATTAAGCACGGCCTGCTGCACCATGTCTTGGTCAATAATGCTCTCGGGAATACTTGGGTCGTAGTCACGATCAATCACAATATCGTGACTAAGATCCAGTTGAACCAAAGTGATGACTTTTTCCAATACACGATGGATATTGTGACTTTGAAAATTAGGCCGGGAATTGGGGCCAAGCAAACGATCCACCAAATTACGTAAGCGATCAGACTGCTCAATAATCATGGTAGTGAACTCTTTCAAGTCTGCCGACGGTAGCTCTTTTTCAAGTAATTGCGCAGCACCGCGAATGCCCCCTAGAGGGTTTTTTATCTCGTGGGCGAGCCCACGGATTAACTCACGAGCGGCCTGTTGCTGCGCCCACTGCTGTGTTTCTTGGCTGATCTTCTTTTGCTGCTCAATTAAACGAACTTCTAATAGTAGCGTTACTCCTTCTGCTGTATGTAAACAGGTGACGGTTACATCGGCGTGAGTGTGGCGACCATCGGCAAAGCTGATTTGTACATCACCGTCGGAATAACCTTCCCCGTGTTGCATGTCTTGAGTAAAACGAATGAAATCTAGACTTGAGTCAGCAATAAGTTGCTTAATAGGGCAATCTATCAACAGATTTAAACTGCGCTCAAACATTGCCTGAGCAGCGTGATTTGCTTCTACGATGGCAAGTTTTTCATTCAACAGGATAACCGCAGTCGATAAGTTATCCAGCAAGGTGTCGGTTTTCATTTTGAACGGCATAATCACAACAAGTTGCTACGCACCATTTTGGTGCTTAAAAATAAATTTCAGCGCATCATGTCCGATTGGTCAAGTGAATGTTCCTAATTAGGGCGATTCAGCACTGAGGCTTGGTGCAAATAAAAGGTCTGCTTAGGAGTGGATGCAAGTATCTTGCCCGACCTGTGGGCAAGCTCTACATGAAATGTATAAGCTCCTCGATTTAAACCATTAAGATTGAATAATCCCTTATTTTGGGAGATTACTTGATCATTTAAGTGCAATGTATACATCCCTTGCACCTGTGGCTCCAGGGCGGTGCGAATCGTTACCTTTCCGTTATTATCTCTGATAGTTTGCTCTGGCTTAGGAGAAATAACACTGAGATGTATTTCCTTGGTTTGTTTGCGAACGATTGGTGGTGTGGTGATAGATGAGGCAGAAACGCTTTTCAATGTCATGACTGAGCCAGATGACATAGGAACATGCTCACCCTGCTCGGTAGGAGCGTCGGTATAAATAATCCGGCCATCGTCTGTCGTAATTTTATATATCCTATCACTTGGTATAACTGCTAAAGACCAAGTACAAAGTATAAACGCCGCGATAATTGTCTTTATGTGAAACACTGATGACCTACCGTTATTATCTGAAAGCACAGTCTTAAAAACACCATAAAGTTTATACCAATCTCCCTATTGAGCATCATCCATTAGGCATACTTGAGCAACTATACGTATAAAACCCACTCTATAGATACAAAAAAGCCTGCATAAAGCAGGCTTTGAATCATTCACAGTGGCAGCTGCGCTACCTCAATGAAATATATTACACGCTGTAATACATATCGAATTCAACTGGATGAACAGAGGTATTCAATAGTTCAACTTCTTGCAATTTAAGTGCAATGTAAGCGTCAATCATATCATCGCTCATAACGCCGCCAGCGGTTAAGAATTCACGATCACCGTCAAGTGCTGCAAGCGCTTCTTCTAGAGAAGTGGCAACAGTTGGGATTTCAGCAGCTTCTTCTGGAGGTAGATCGTATAAATCTTTATCCATTGCATCGCCAGGATGAATTTTGTTCTTAATTCCGTCAAGGCCAGCCATCAACATGGCAGAGAATGCCAAGTAAGGGTTAGCAGTTGGATCAGGGAAACGAACTTCGATACGACGTGCTTTTTCGCTGTTCACGTGAGGAATACGAATTGAAGCAGAGCGGTTACGTGCAGAGTACGCAAGCATTACAGGTGCTTCAAATCCAGGTACGAGACGCTTATACGAGTTAGTTGATGCGTTAGCGAATGCGTTAATAGCACGAGCATGTTTGATAATACCGCCTATATAGAACAAGGCTTCTTCAGACATACCTGCGTATTTGTCGCCAGCGAAGATGTTTTTACCATCTTTAGAGATAGATTGGTGACAATGCATACCAGAGCCATTATCGCCAACAAGAGGCTTAGGCATAAACGTGGCAGTTTGACCGTAAGCATGGGCAACATTATGCACTACGTACTTGTAAATTTGGATCTCATCGGCTTTCTTAACAAGCGTATTGAAAAGACAAGCGATTTCGTTCTGACCAGCAGTAGCAACCTCATGGTGATGTGCTTCTACCGTCAAGCCCATCTCTTCCATAACCATACACATTGCTGCGCGAGTGTCATGCGATGAATCAACAGGAGGAACTGGAAAATAACCGCCTTTCACACCTGGACGGTGGGCCATGTTGCCGTCTTCAAACTCAGCGCCTGAATTCCACTTAGCTTCTGAAGAATCGATTTTGAAGAAAGAACCCGCCATATCAGTGTGGAAGCGAACATCATCAAACAAAAAGAATTCTGGCTCAGGGCCGAATAATACCGTGTCACCGATACCTGTAGATTTAAGGTACTCTTCTGCGCGATTTGCCACAGAGCGTGGGTCACGGTCGTAGCCTTGCATAGTATTTGGCTCAAGAATGTCACAACGAATGTTCACTTGTGTTTCTTCAGCAAATGGATCAACGACCAATGTATCTGTATCTGGCATCAATACCATGTCAGATTCGTTTATGCCTTTCCAACCCGCAATTGACGAACCATCGAACATTTTACCTTCTTCAAAGAAGTCTTCATTAACTTGATGAGATGGAATAGAGATATGCTGCTCTTTACCTTTAGTGTCCGTAAAGCGCAAATCTACAAATTTAGCTTCGTTTTCTTTAATAAACTGTAAAGCCTTTTCTACTGACATTTCGTCCTCCAGAATAAACGGTAATGTATAAATAACGTTGGTATTGGTTAACTTAGCAATTTTCGAAGCGATAATCATGCCAATCATAATAAAGGCGAAATCGCGGTTATTTGGGCTTTTCAAGTGGACACGGCTTGTTGCGCCCAGCACCAATGCACCAATCGAGAGCAAAAACGCACCATTACCGTGCATAAGGGGGTTTATCCCTTCTCTATGCCAAAGTAGGTGACACTTAATAGTGCAAATACAAATCTAAAAAGTTAAATCCGCATAAAAACTAAATGGTGTTCGCAAAATGCACATTATAACTGTACAATCCGCGCCCTATAAATTCCGTTAATGGTGGGTAAATCCACCCATACTAGAGAAAATATCATGAGCGCATCGCAAACCTCGACTGACAACTTGAGGAACATAGCAATTATTGCCCACGTTGACCACGGTAAAACCACCTTAGTCGACAAACTTTTACAACAGTCCGGTACGCTTGAGAGCAGAGGCGCTGCTGAAGAACGGGTTATGGATTCTAACGATATCGAGAAAGAACGCGGTATTACCATACTTGCTAAGAACACTGCGATCCGTTGGAATGACTACCGCATTAACATTGTAGACACCCCTGGACACGCCGATTTCGGTGGTGAAGTAGAGCGTGTTATGTCAATGGCCGACTCCGTATTGTTGTTAGTTGATGCACAAGAAGGCCCTATGCCACAAACGCGCTTTGTAACCCAAAAAGCGTTTGCTCAAGGCTTGAAGCCGATTGTTGTTATTAACAAAATCGATAAGCCTGGCGCGCGTCCTGATTGGGTTATTGATCAAGTTTTTGATTTGTTTGACAATTTAGGTGCCACTGACGATCAGCTTGATTTTCAAGTCGTTTACGCTTCTGCACTTAACGGTTGGGCTTCAAACGATGCCGATAAGCCAAGCGAAGATATGACACCATTGTTCGAAACTATCGTTAAGCATGTAAATGCACCTGATGCAGACATCGATGGTCCATTCCAAATGCAAATTTCTCAGCTTGATTACAACTCATATGTTGGTGTAATCGGTGTTGGCCGTGTTACACGTGGTTCAATTAAAACCAACCAAGCAGTAACGGTTATCGGTGCTGATGGTAAGAAACGTAACGGCAAAATGGGCCAAGTTTTAGGCTACATGGGCTTAGACAGAATGGAAGTCGATGTTGCTAACGCTGGTGACATTATTGCGGTTACCGGTTTAGGTGAGCTTAAAATTTCTGACACCATTTGTGATCAGAACACAGTTGAAGCCTTACCGCCGTTATCAGTTGATGAACCAACAGTAACCATGACATTCCAAGTAAACACCTCACCATTTTGTGGTAAAGAAGGTAAATACGTCACTTCGCGTAACATCCTTGAACGTTTACAAGATGAGCTAATTCACAACGTTGCACTACGTGTTGACGAGACACCTGATCCGGACAAATTCCGTGTATCTGGTCGTGGTGAATTACACTTGGGTATCTTGATTGAAAACATGCGTCGTGAAGGTTACGAGCTTGCTGTATCACGCCCAGAAGTAATTTTGCGTGAGGTTGACGGTAAATTAGAAGAACCGTTTGAAACTGTAACTATCGATGTTCAAGAAGACCATCAAGGTTCAATCATGGAGCAAATTGGCTTACGTAAAGGTGAGCTAACTAACATGTCTCCAGATGGTAAAGGCCGTATTCGTATGGACTTCATCATTCCTAGCCGTGGCTTGATTGGTTTCCAAACTGATTTCATGACCATGACTTCAGGTTCTGGCTTGATGTATCACACGTTTGACCATTATGGTCCGCACAAAGGTGGTAACATTGGTCAGCGTAAAAACGGTGTATTGATTGCTAACGCAACAGGTAAAGCACTAACCAACGCATTGTTTAACCTACAAGAGCGCGGCCGTTTATTTATCGGTCACGGTGTTGAAGTTTACGAAGGCATGGTTATTGGTATCCACAGCCGTGATAACGACCTTACAGTTAACGCCCTTAAAGGCAAGCAGTTAACCAACGTTCGTGCATCTGGTACAGATGAAGCACAATCTTTGGTTCCACCAGTCGTGCTTTCACTTGAGCAAGCGTTGGAATTCATTGATAACGACGAGCTAGTTGAAGTGACACCTAAGAGCATTCGTATCCGTAAGAAGTTATTAACGGAAAACGATCGTAAGCGCGCAGGTCGTTCAAAAGACTAATCAGTCTTACCTATCTAATAAAAGCGGCTCACATGAGCCGTTTTTTTTTGCTTTCACAAAGTGTTATTACGCAGATAACCTGCGCACAAAACGCAGTGCTGCTAGGCCTATCAAACTTAAAAATCCAAGACTGCCGCCAGAGCTACCTGAACTTCCTCCGCCGCTGGTGTCTTGATTGATTAATGTGTTGGCCACAGGATTCAATTCTGAGTGTGTCACACTGGCTGAGTCAGTCACCACTACATCACTGATAATGACCAAGTGTTGGTCTGTTACCTCTGCCCCTGCTGACAAATCTGCTTGAGTATAATCGCGCAAAGGCGCTGCGCTTGCCGCGCCCCCTAAATCAAATCGGTTAAGGGCGGCGATAGCATCGATAATATCCATACCGTCGCCTAGGACTTGACCAAAAACGGTGAAACCGCCATTTTGCACATCGAGGTTTGCGCTGTTGTTGTTAAGATTAATAAACCACTGAGATGTTGCACTGTTCGCATTGCCGCTCAATTTGGCCATAGCAATAGTGCCGCGCACGTTCGAAAGCTCAGGCTCATTTGCAACCGAACTCCCCGTTGGTACGCCATCGAGTGGTAGTGCGTTATTGTATTGAAAACCACCCGCTTGAATAACGAACCCGGGCTCTGAACGGTGTACTACGTTATTAGCATAAGCCCCAGAATTTACGTAGCTCAGGAAGTTATCTACTGTTTGCGGGGTTGTGTTATCGAACAGATTGATGTTTACATCACCGAGTACAGTTCGAATTTGCACTTCCGTCGCATGCGTAATATTCACTGCCGAGCAGCATAATCCTGCGACAAGCACAGTGTGTTTTAATTTAGGCTTCATGTATTAAATCATTTAAGTGGTTAAACAAGCCGCTAGATTAAAGCAATTGCACTGAGTGATTCTTAACAAATTGTAATCTTTTTCAGGTACACACTTTCAAAGAAGCTGAATATCTTGCTGCACCAAGTCGCTTAGAGAATGGCGAGTAATTAATAATTTGGCTTGCTCAATGTCCGGAGAAAAGTACCTGTCTTTATCGTAGAAAGTGACCTTGCTGCGCATCAAAGCGTGCACACTTTGCAACTGCGCACTGGTTTTTAAGGGAAATCGAAAATCGATACCTTGAGAAGCCGCCAACCATTCAATAGCCAAAATGCCCGCGACGTTATCAAAGATATCTCGTAGCCTTCGTCCCGCAAACGTCGCCATGGAGACGTGATCTTCCTGATTGGCAGAGGTGGGCAAGGAATCGATCGACGCAGGATGAGCGTAGCTTTTATTCTCGCTGGCTAGCGCGGCGCTTGTTACTTGTGCAATCATAAAACCAGAATTCACCCCGCCATTGTCCACCAAAAAAGGCGGCAAACCGCTTAAGCTAGAGTCAATGAGTAACGCCATGCGTCGCTCTGAAAGCGCGCCAATTTCTGCGAGGGCAATGGCGAGCATATCAGCGGCCATGGCCACGGTTTCGGCATGAAAATTACCGCCAGAAAGAATGTCGTCCGACTCTGAAAAGACGATTGGGTTATCCGACACGCCATTTGCTTCGGTGACAAGAATCTGTTTGGCGAAACGCATTTGCTGCAGGCATGCTCCCATCACTTGTGGCTGGCACCTTAAAGAGTATGGATCTTGTACCTTCTCGCACCCTCCATGGGATTTGCCTATCTCAGATTCCTGTAGCAAAGTTCTAAATCCTGTTGCCACGTCTATTTGTGCTTGATGCCCCCGGACAATATGAATACGCTCGTTGAAAGGCACACGAGAGCCAAGCGCTGCATCAACAGATAACGCGCCAATAGCGATGGAACTCGTTAAGGCATTTTCAGCATAAAACAGCCCTTGCAAGGCAAACGCCGTTGATGCCTGCGTACCATTTAACAGTGCTAAGCCTTCCTTAGGCGCTAATGAAATAGGCTGCAAGCCAGCGATCATCAGCCCTTTTTCGGCGGAAATCCGATTTCCTTGATATATGACCTCACCTTCCCCTAAAAGAACCGCGCTCATATGGGCAAGGGGTGCCAAATCACCAGACGCGCCTACTGAACCTTTTTCGGGTATTGCCGGATACACTTGATGATTGTATAAAGCGATCAATGCTTCTATAACGATTAATCGAATACCTGAGTAGCCTCTTGCTAGTGAATTGATCTTCAATAGCATAAGGAGTCTAACGGTCGATGCAGACATAAGTGTGCCAATACCAGCCGCATGCGACAGCACGATACTTCGCTGCAATAATTCGAGTTCATCCACCCCAATCTTAGTATTCGCCAGAAGCCCAAAACCGGTATTGATACCATATACGGTGCGACCTTGGGTTATGACATCTCGTACGGTTTGTTTTGCGCTATGAATGCGCTCAAAACTATCGGGGGCGAGCGTGATTGGCACATGACGCCTGTGTACTTGACGCATCGTTTCTATGGTTAACTTCCCAGGTTGAAGAAGATACTTCTGCTCCATTATTACACCTCCCCCTGTGGGTTTATGCTAGTCACTCGATCGCTCTGCATGGGTAAATCGAGCTTATGACGTTTAGCGCACTGCTTAGCGATTTCGTAGCCTGCGTCAGCGTGGCGCATAACGCCGGTGGCCGGGTCATTATGTAAAACGCGAGCTATGCGCTTATCAGCTTCTTCGCTACCGTCACAGACAATCACCATGCCCGAGTGCTGACTGAACCCCATCCCAACACCACCACCGTGATGCAAGCTCACCCATGTCGCGCCCGAAGCCGTATTCAACATGGCGTTTAGTAAAGGCCAATCAGAAACAGCATCAGAACCATCAAGCATACCTTCAGTCTCGCGGTTCGGTGATGCCACTGAGCCTGAATCCAAATGATCTCGCCCAATAACAATAGGAGCGGTCAATTCGCCGGTGCGCACCATTTCATTAAAAGCCAATCCCAATTTTTGCCTTTCCCCCAAGCCAACCCAACAAATACGCGCTGGTAAACCTTGAAATTGAATACGCTGGCTGGCCATATCTAGCCAATGATGCAAATGTTCGTTGTCGGGAATAAGCTCTTTTACCTTAGCATCAGTTTTATAGATGTCTTGTGGGTCACCTGATAAGGCCACCCAGCGAAATGGCCCTATGCCTTGGCAGAATAAAGGGCGAATGTAAGCAGGCACAAAGCCTGGAAAATCAAAGGCGTTTAGTACTCCTTCGTCCAGCGCCATCTGACGAATATTATTACCATAGTCTAGTGTTGCAGCGCCTTTAGCTTGCAAACCAAGCATGGCTTCAACATGTATTGCCATAGATTGCTTCGCTGCTTTCACCACGCTCGCTTCATTAACGGCGCGCGTTTGGGCTGCTTGGGCCAACGTCCACCCCTTAGGTAAATATCCGTTCAAAGGGTCGTGGGCACTCGTTTGATCCGTAACCACGTCGGGGGTAATGCCCTTGGCGAATATGTCGGGAAAGACGTCCGCGGCATTACCGACCAAGCCGATAGATATTGGTTTATTAGCGGCTCTTGCCGCATCAATTCGCGCTATCGCTTGGCTTAGCGAAGCTGCTTTTTCATCTAAATAACCTGTTTTAATCCGAAAATCGATCCGACTTTCATCCACCTCTACCGCCAACATTGAGAACCCGGCCATGGTAGCGGCCAGTGGTTGAGCGCCCCCCATTCCCCCGAGTCCAGCGGTTAATATCCATCGTCCCTGTGAGTTGCCCTCAAAGTGTGCTTTGGCCACGCTGACGAAGGTTTCGTATGTGCCTTGTACTATGCCCTGAGAGCCAATATAGATCCAAGAGCCAGCCGTCATTTGCCCATACATCATCAAGCCTTTTTTATCGAGCTCGTTGAAGTGCTCCCAGTTAGCCCAGTGAGGAACGAGATTTGAGTTCGCTATCAGTACCCTAGGCGCATTCTCATGGGTTGTGAAAACGCCCACAGGCTTTCCACTTTGCACTAATAGCGTTTCGTCATTGTTCATACGGGTTAGCACTTCAACGATTTTGTCATAGCAAGACCAATCCCTCGCGGCTCGTCCGATGCCGCCGTACACAACAAGCGCATGAGGATGTTCCGCCACTTCGGCATCAAGGTTATTCATTAACATTCGTAGGGCCGCTTCTGTCTGCCAACTCTTAGCTGTCAAAGTGCTCCCTCTTGCTGCTCGGATGGTGCGATTTCTATCGAGACGTTGCATTCTCACTCCTAATAGAACGGGAGAAATCGAGATGTCCTCCGATGCGGTAACGATTTCCTGGGTGGAATAACAAGGCGTAACTCACGATCCCTTTGGCTGAAAATGTACGACGACTCACTTGCAAACAGGGCTGGTTATTATCGATTGCTAAAACTTGAGCCACACTGTTAGTAGGTAATATCGCTTCAATAGCATGATCCGCTTGAGTCAACGGCGCGACGCTATTTAGATAATGGTTAGCCGTCGTCTGGCTGAAGTCCTGTTCTAGGTATTGCGGAGCCCATTTAGGGTTAACTAGGCGATCTTCAAGTTGTACTGGCTGGGCATTCTCTAAGTGCACGACTCGAGTATGAAACAGGTCTGTACCGACCATAATGTCAAACCAAGCGGCTTGCTGATTATTGGCTTTAACGCATTTTTGACTGAGTACCTCATTGCTGTAGTCATGGCCCCGACGCATAATTTCATCGTCTATACTTCGAATTTCCAGCAATGCGCTCATGGGGCGATGATCGCTTACAAATGTACCCACCCCTTGGCTGCGCGCCAGTACGCCTTCATCGACTAGTTCAGTTAACGCGCGCCTTGCGGTCATGCGGCTGACCTGAAATGTTTCTGCTAACTGATTTTCTGAGCCAACCTTGTCTCCGGGCTTCATTTTCCCAGACTCGATTTTATCTATTATGGCCGACTTAATTAAAACGTATCTTGGTTGCATTAATAGCTCCTGTTAGTTTGGCTAACTTACCCCAATAAACTTGTATATACAAGTATGTACAAGTAAGCTTAATTCTAAAATGGTGCGAGGTAGTAAATGAATCAGAATGCAGATTTCTGTATTAATAATGTCAATATAGCGACGATGCGCTCCACTACGCAGGCAGAAAATGATCCATACGGCATAAGAGAAAATGCCTGTATTTTCATTAAAAACGGCCTTATAGGCGCGATTGAGCCGGCAAAAAGACGACTAAGTAGCAAAATTAAAACGTTTGACGCACAAAGGAAATGGTTACTACCCGGTTTGATTGATTGTCACACTCATTTAGTGTTTGCAGGTAACCGCGCACTAGAGTTTGAGATGCGCCAGCAGGGCATGAGTTACGCGCAAATAGCGCAACAAGGCGGGGGTATTCAAAGTACCGTTAATGCCACACGTTTAGCTTCTTATGAGAGCCTATTCAATTCTGCCATTGGCCGCGCTGCACGCTTAGTTGAAGAAGGAGTAACCACGATTGAAATCAAGTCTGGTTATGGTCTTGATTTAGCAACAGAGCTTCGTATGTTGCAGGTGGCCAAAGATATCGAATCATATCTACTGGTCAATATTCAGCCGACCTATCTCGGAGCACATAGCGTACCGTTTGAATTTCACGAAGACCCAGATGCTTATGTGGACTTTGTTTGTGAACACGTCATGCCAGAAGTCATTAAGCAAGGGATTGCGACCAGTGTTGATGTGTTCTGTGAGTCAATCGCGTTTAGCCCAGTGCAATGTGAAAAAGTATTCCGTTCGGCTAAGCATTATGGTTTGAATATAAAAGCCCATGTAGAGCAATTATCTGATCTGAAAGGTGCGAGGTTAGCTGCCAAATTTAACGCATTGTCCGTTGACCATATCGAATACCTGTCACCTGACGATGTACCCGCAATCGCCAAATCTAATACCGTAGCTGTACTGTTACCTGGTGCGTTTTATCACCTACGCGAGACCCAACTCCCCCCTTTAACAGCACTTCGCCGACATCATGTACCAATAGCCTTGGCGAGCGACCTCAATCCCGGCAGCTCGCCTGTAGCATCATTACTAACGATCATGAATATGGGTTGCATATTATTTGGTATGACACCCGCAGAAGCGTTATCGGCTGTCACACGAAATGCGGCGCAGGCTCTAGGTCTAGCTCAGAAGGGACAAATTTCATCAGGTTTTGATGCAGATATGTGTTTATGGGACATACAACATCCTAATGAACTAAGCTACGGCATTAACCAAATTCGTCCGACTCGTGTTTGGGTTAATGGTAAAGAGCGCTGATATGAACAATACATTTATATGGCAGGGGCGCACTGATAATGAAGATAAGGCGCGTGGGTTAAGGTGGCATCAGGTTGTAAACCAAGAAGCGGGCTCTACAACTAACCCGCACTGTTGTTTAATTGGCCTCGCGTGCGATCTGGGCGTGAAAGAAAACAAAGGTAGAGTTGGTGCAAAAACGGGCCCAAATGCCATTCGTTCCGCCCTAGCCAACTTACCGTATCAGCACAATGTCAGTTTGCTCGATAAAGGCAATGTAGTCGCCAATGAATGCCTAGATTCCTGTCAGCAAAATTATGCAACTGAGGTATCAAAAGCGCTTAAGCAAAACTGTTTTGTTATTGGTTTAGGCGGCGGTCATGAGATAGCTTGGGGAAGTTACCTAGGTTTACAGCATGCATTCAACAACTCTGATGTGGCAAAGGATAATTCAAAACGTATCGGCATTATTAACTTCGACGCGCACTTTGATCTACGTTTACCAGCACCGCATGCTAGTTCTGGAACCCCATTTAGACAAATTCACCAGTACTGTACCGAGCATTCTCTAACATTTCACTACGCGTGTTTAGGAATAGCCAAGACCGCCAACACATTAGCATTATTTGATAGTGCAGCAATGACGGGCACACGATTTTTACTTGACGAAGATTGCTCCGTAGATAAAGCGATATCGATGCTTACGCCGATGTTGAGCGAAATTGACTTACTGTATGTCACGGTATGTCTTGATGCATTCTCAAGCGCTAATGCGCCGGGGGTGAGCGCGCCAAGCACATTGGGTATCGAGATACCCTTTGTGTTGCAAACCCTGAGATGGCTTGCCGTAAATCAGAACAAACTTGGTTATCAGTGGGCTTTAACGGATGTAGCAGAAATGAATCCCACTTACGATATCGACCAGCGAACAACTAAACTAGCAGCAAGGCTGTTATTCGAAGTAGTAAATGCGAAATTCCCTTAAGAACGTCCAAGAGTAACCAGAGATTAAATCTTGGCTGGTTACTCTTGGACAGAACAATTAACTCAATGTCCTATACAACCGCAATGATTTCCTCGATGGCTAGGCGAGCTTTAGGCAAGCCATAGTTCCAATCGTCATCGGTATTTTGATAGCCCATAGCCAAGGCTACTTCACAAATGTGACCATCAAGCTCGTCACTGAATTTCTCACCAATCAACTCTTTATCAACTCCTTCCATCGGTGTAGATGCGATACCTAATCGTGCAAGTGTGTGCATAATATTGCCAAGTGCTAGATACACTTGCGCTTTGGTCCAACTGCCATTGTATCCACTCTCGTCCGTATTCATTTCAGCAAAAGCGTATGCACCCATAAAGGAATCTCGCATGTCCGCGGGCAAGTGACCTGAACTCACCTCTGCATCAACACGCTTAACAAACTTTTCTTTAGTAAAGTGCGGGTCGTATGCTAGTAGAAGAGTATGTGATGCTTCTTTCGCATGGTGCTGGTTAAACTGATGTTTATTTGCAAACGTATCATGTAAGCGTTGCTTCCCTTCATCACTTTCAACTAGGATAAATTTCCAAGGTTGCGAATTAATCGATGAAGCGGATAAGCGGATCGCTTCTTTAATAACGGCGATATCTTTATCCGAAATCCGCTTAGACGTATCGTATTTTTTCACTGTATAACGCGTGCTTAAATCTTTGATAATTTGGTGAGACATTATTAACCGCCTTGTTTGTAAGGATATCTAAAAGTATGGACGCAATTGTATGCGCTTTTGAGGCAACTGATAATTAGGCAAAACATTGAAAGACTTTATTGATTACTTTGACAATCTAAATGAACTGGAAGGCCCTTTTTTAGAAACGCTAAATCCCCCCTTGCCATACACCAACTCCATTAAATAATTAGCCACACAACGAAAATTTAAAAGACTTATACCAATCCGCATTAATACAGGATTTATCATTGCTCGATTATCGTTTGCGCGAGAGCGCTTAGGATGAAGTCACCTTGGTGATGTGTCTCGGTTGCCTTTGGTATTTTCTGTGTCGCAGAAACGAAAAAAGCCACCCGATTAAGGTGGCTTCATTCTAAATGGGCGTCTGGCGGTGTCTTCCGCCAACCGCGTTGTCTCGCAACAGGTTGTTGCAGCTCACGCTTATCGCAACCGTCGCATCGGATGCCACGCATGGGGGTAAAAGCGGGGCTTTTAGGAGCGTAGTTCCTGCCGCTTGAACGGGCAGCATGGATGCTGCACTGGAGGTAGCCCCATGGATGGGTGGCAACGAGTAGCTTAGTATGTGCTTAACTATTGCATGGGATGCCCCGCATGACACTCGAGGAATTTGGTTTCTTTATGTGTGGGTGGCATTGCGCGACAGCGCTTAAGGGAAAGGGCTATCCGTTGATGCCGTATCAACCTTGCATTACTTTATCCTGCACATGCAAAAAAGGGCTACCTCGGTCGCCGCGCGATTGAGGATAGTCATTTCTTTATTGGGAGTCTGGCAGTGTCTTCCGCCAATATCGATTGTCTTTGGTATTTTCTGTGTCGCAGAAACGAAAAAAGCCACCCGATATAGGTGGCTTCATTCTAAATGGGAGTCTGGGTAAGGCTGGTATCTTTAGTTGCACAGCAACGTCCAGCCGCACGACACGCCAAGGAAGGCGTGGCTGGTGCGCAACACCAGGGATGGGTTGTTCTTCAGCTTTCATGCAAAGCACTAGAGTCGAATGCCCTTGATGGGTGAAAACGGGGCTCTTTGGAGCACCGCTCCAGCCGTTTGAACGACCGACATGGATGTCGGGCTGGACTGAGCTACAGGGAAGTATGACACCTAGGCGTCTACTTCGTTAACAAGCCTTAAAATGCGATTTCGACTACAGTTGATTTTTCTATCGCGCAGAAACGAAAAAAGCCACCCGATATAGGTGGCTTCATTCTAAATGGGAGTCTGGCAGTGTGCTACTCTCGCATGGGGAAACCCCATACTACCATCGCCGCTAATGCGTTTCACTTCTGAGTTCGAGATGGGATCAGGTGGGGCCGCATCGCTATGGCCGCCAGACATAAACTGTTATCTATCAAGCCGTAGCTTAATAAATCAATATGTAAAAGCTGATGCCGTTCCCTTGCAGGTCTGGCTGTAATCATCGCTAAATCTCTTTAGTCTTACTCTTGATTAAATACTTGTCATACAAACAACATCCAAAGTCATTTGGGCGTTGTATGGTTAAGCCTCACGGGCAATTAGTACAGGTTAGCTTAACGCCTTGCAACGCTTCCACATCCTGCCTATCAACGTCGTAGTCTTCAACAACCCTTTAGGACAGTTAAACTGCCAGGGATGACTCATCTTGGGGCTCGCTTCCCGCTTAGATGCTTTCAGCGGTTATCGATTCCGAACGTAGCTACCGGGCAATGCTTTTGGCAAAACAACCCGAACACCAGCGGTTCGTCCACTCCGGTCCTCTCGTACTAGGAGCAGCTCCCCTCAATCATCCAACGCCCACACCAGATAGGGACCGAACTGTCTCACGACGTTCTAAACCCAGCTCGCGTACCACTTTAAATGGCGAACAGCCATACCCTTGGGACCGACTTCAGCCCCAGGATGTGATGAGCCGACATCGAGGTGCCAAACACCGCCGTCGATATGAACTCTTGGGCGGTATCAGCCTGTTATCCCCGGAGTACCTTTTATCCGTTGAGCGATGGCCCTTCCATACAGAACCACCGGATCACTATGACCTACTTTCGTACCTGCTCGACGTGTCTGTCTCGCAGTTAAGCTGGCTTATGCCATTGCACTAACCTCCTGATGTCCGACCAGGATTAGCCAACCTTCGTGCTCCTCCGTTACTCTTTGGGAGGAGACCGCCCCAGTCAAACTACCCACCAGGCACTGTCCGCATTCCCGATAAGGGAACAACGTTAGAACATCAAACGTACAAGGGTGGTATTTCAAGGTTGACTCCACGCAAACTGGCGTTCACGCTTCGAAGTCTCCCACCTATCCTACACATGTAGGGTCAATGTTCAGTGCCAAGCTATAGTAAAGGTTCACGGGGTCTTTCCGTCTAGGTGCGGGTACACAGCATCTTCACTGCGATTTCAATTTCACTGAGTCTCGGGTGGAGACAGCGTGGCCATGGTTACACCATTCGTGCAGGTCGGAACTTACCCGACAAGGAATTTCGCTACCTTAGGACCGTTATAGTTACGGCCGCCGTTTACCGGGGCTTCGATCAAGAGCTTCGCTTGCGCTAACCCCATCAATTAACCTTCCGGCACCGGGCAGGTGTCACACCGTATACGTCATCTTTCGATTTAGCACAGTGCTGTGTTTTTAATAAACAGTCCCAGCCACCTTTTCACTGCGGCCCCCATTCGCTCATGAAGCAAGTTCAATCACAAACAGGGGCGTACCTTCTCCCGAAGTTACGGTACGATTTTGCCGAGTTCCTTCACCCGAGTTCTCTCAAGCGCCTTAGTATTCTCTACCTGACCACCTGTGTCGGTTTGGGGTACGGTTCGATATATCATAAGTTTAGAGGCTTTTCCTGGAAGCAGGGTATTTGCAACTTCAATTCCGTAGAATCTCGTCTCGTGTCTCAGGCATGTAGAATCCCGGATTTACCTAAGATTCAACCCTACACACTTTCACATAGACAACCAACGCTATGCTTGCATAACCTTCTCCGTCCCCCCATCACTGATATACCAAGTACGGAAATATTAATCCGTTTCCCATCGACTACGCATTTCTGCCTCGCCTTAGGGGCCGACTTACCCTGCCCTGATTAGCATGGGACAGGAAACCTTGGTCTTCCGGCGTGCGGGTTTTTCACCCGCATTATCGTTACTCATGTCAGCATTCGCACTTGTGATATGTCCAGCAAACCTCTCAGTTCACCTTCAGCCACTTACACAACGCTCCCCTACCACGCAAAGTAAACTTTGCGTCCGCAGCTTCGGTATATTGCTTAGCCCCGTTACATCTTCCGCGCAGGCCGACTCGACTAGTGAGCTATTACGCTTTCTTTAAAGGGTGGCTGCTTCTAAGCCAACCTCCTAGCTGTCTTAGCCTTCCCACATCGTTTCCCACTTAGCAATAATTTTGGGACCTTAGCTGGCGGTCTGGGTTGTTTCCCTCTTCACGACGGACGTTAGCACCCGCCGTGTGTCTCCCGGATAGTACTCACTGGTATTCGGAGTTTGCAAAGGGTTGGTAAGTCGGGATGACCCCCTAGCCTTAACAGTGCTCTACCCCCAGTGGTATTCGTCCGAGGCGCTACCTAAATAGCTTTCGGGGAGAACCAGCTATCTCCCGGTTTGATTGGCCTTTCACCCCCAGCCACAAGTCATCCGCTAACTTTTCAACGTTAGTCGGTTCGGTCCTCCAGTTGATGTTACTCAACCTTCAACCTGCCCATGGCTAGATCACCGGGTTTCGGGTCTATACCTTGCAACTAAAACGCGCAGTTAACACTCGCTTTCGCTACGGCTCCCCTATTCGGTTAACCTTGCTACAAAATATAAGTCGCTGACCCATTATACAAAAGGTACGCAGTCACAGAACAAGTCTGCTCCCACTGCTTGTACGTATACGGTTTCAGGTTCTATTTCACTCCCCTCACAGGGGTTCTTTTCGCCTTTCCCTCACGGTACTAGTTCACTATCGGTCAGTTAGGAGTATTTAGCCTTGGAGGATGGTCCCCCCATGTTCAGTCAAGATAACACGTGTCCCGACCTACTCGATTTCACTTAAAATTCGCGTTCGTGTACAGGGCTATCACCTTGTATCGCTGTGCTTTCCAACACCTTCCACTCGCTTGTAATTAGCTTAAGGGCTAATCCCCGTTCGCTCGCCGCTACTAGGGGAATCTCGGTTGATTTCTTTTCCTAAGGGTACTTAGATGTTTCAGTTCCCCTCGTTTGCCTCATACAGCTATGTATTCACTGTATGATACCGCCGAAGCGGTGGGTTTCCCCATTCGGACATTTGTGGATCAAAGCATTTTGTCGGCTCCCCACAACTTTTCGCAGACTTACACGTCCTTCATCGCCTCTAACTGCCTAGGCATCCACCGTATACGCTTAGTCACTTAACCATACAACCCCAAATAACCTTCAATATTTGACGTATAGACATTACTCATAACCGAAGTTATCAGTATATCTACTGTGTATGCGTGACAAGTATTCATTTTCAAATCAGATAGAGTAAGCTCTTAAAGCGTTCTCTTAGTTTTGATTACTTTTATCAGCTTTCCATATTGTTAAAGAACATTGTGATACCGAAGTACGCACAATTAAGGTTTAAAAAACCTTAATCAATAAACATTTAATGTAATGCGTATTGATTAAGGCTACTTAATCTTTTTGAGCAAAAATCACTTTCTTAGAAAGTGGTGGAGCTAAGCAGGATCGAACTGCTGACCTCCTGCGTGCAAGGCAGGCGCTCTCCCAGCTGAGCTATAGCCCCTCAAAAATCATTGAGGATTTTATTTTTTGGCCAGTTCGTATTTAGGCTAGGCGGATACCAAGGACGTTTAGCCTGCTAAACGACGAGGTGTCCAACACCGCATAAATGCGAAATGGTAGGCTTGGGCAGACTTGAACTGCCGACCTCACCCTTATCAGGGGTGCGCTCTAACCAGCTGAGCTACAAGCCTCTTGCTCGGTCTTTGTCATTGATACTGCCTTGCTGCAGAATTTGCTTGGTCATTAACAGACGTTAACTCCCGGCGACAAATTCTTCGCGGCGTTGCCTCAATAACAAATCCACTTCGCAATCTTCTTTCGAACATTGCGACAAGTTGCTTGAATATCCCAAGCACTTCTTTTTTGCTCTTCTTTACTAACAACAAAACAATCTGTGTGAACACTCAGCCTGATGAGGCCGACCTAATAGTAAGGAGGTGATCCAACCCCAGGTTCCCCTAGGGTTACCTTGTTACGACTTCACCCCAGTCATGAATCACAAAGTGGTAACCGTCCTCCCGAAGGTTAAACTAGCTACTTCTTTTGCAACCCACTCCCATGGTGTGACGGGCGGTGTGTACAAGGCCCGGGAACGTATTCACCGCAACATTCTGATTTGCGATTACTAGCGATTCCGACTTCATGGAGTCGAGTTGCAGACTCCAATCCGGACTACGACGAGCTTTAAGGGATCCGCTTACTCTCGCAAGTTTGCTTCCCTCTGTACTCGCCATTGTAGCACGTGTGTAGCCCTACTCGTAAGGGCCATGATGACTTGACGTCGTCCCCACCTTCCTCCGGTTTGTCACCGGCAGTCTCCTTAGAGTGCCCAACTTAAGGCTGGCAACTAAGGACAGGGGTTGCGCTCGTTGCGGGACTTAACCCAACATCTCACGACACGAGCTGACGACAGCCATGCAGCACCTGTATCTAGATTCCCGAAGGCACCAATTCATCTCTGAAAAGTTTCTAGTATGTCAAGAGTAGGTAAGGTTCTTCGCGTTGCATCGAATTAAACCACATGCTCCACCGCTTGTGCGGGCCCCCGTCAATTCATTTGAGTTTTAACCTTGCGGCCGTACTCCCCAGGCGGTCTACTTATCGCGTTAGCTTCGCTACTCACGGATTAAATCCACAAACAGCTAGTAGACAGCGTTTACGGTGTGGACTACCAGGGTATCTAATCCTGTTCGCTACCCACACTTTCGCACATGAGCGTCAGTTACTGACCAGGGAGTCGCCTTCGCCACTGATGTTCCTCCAGATATCTACGCATTTCACCGCTACACCTGGAATTCCACTCCCCTCTCCAAAACTCTAGCCTGCCAGTTCTAAATGCAATTCCCAGGTTGAGCCCAGGGCTTTCACATCTAGCTTAACAAACCGCCTGCGTGCGCTTTACGCCCAGTAATTCCGATTAACGCTCGGACCCTCCGTATTACCGCGGCTGCTGGCACGGAGTTAGCCGGTCCTTCTTCTGTTGCTAACGTCACAGCTAACGGGTATTAACCGTTAACCTTTCCTCACAACTGAAAGTGCTTTACAACCCGAAGGCCTTCTTCACACACGCGGCATGGCTGCATCAGGGTTTCCCCCATTGTGCAATATTCCCCACTGCTGCCTCCCGTAGGAGTCTGGACCGTGTCTCAGTTCCAGTGTGGCTGATCTTCCTCTCAGAACAGCTAGAGATCGTCGCCTTGGTGAGCCTTTACCTCACCAACAAGCTAATCTCGCTTAGGCTACTCTTTGCGCGGGAGCCGGAGCCCCCTTTGGTCCGAAGACGTTATGCGGTATTAGCTATCGTTTCCAATAGTTATCCCCCACACAAAGGCATATTCCTAAGTATTACTCACCCGTCCGCCACTCGTCATCTCCTAGCAAGCTAGAAATGTTACCGTTCGACTTGCATGTGTTAGGCCTGCCGCCAGCGTTCAATCTGAGCCATGATCAAACTCTTCAATTAAATATTTATCGAACATGAATTTTTTTGGTAGACACTCATCAAGTGAGTGCCCACACAGATTGTCTTGTTATTAATTGTTAAAGAACAGTGCTACCGAAGTAGCGTGCTTCCTTGGAAGCGGCTTAAGATGCTGTCCGTGGACCCTCTTAAGCGGGAGGCGTATAATACGCTCTCAAGTTTCGATGTCAAGGCGTTATTTTTATTTAATTTCAAATCAATTTTTGACGTAAATCACAAACTGAAAAACCAAACTAAACTGCCTTACATCACGCTGATTAAAGTCTTTATAAAAGGCTTAAATCACCTGGTGAAAACCAGTGTCGGTGCAGCTGTTTTAGCGGCTGTCCCGAAGCGAGAGGCGCATTATAGAGATCCCTTTTTTGATCGCAAGTGTTTATTTCAATAAATGCTAAATAAAGCCTGTAGAGAATGTTTTTTGAACAAAACTCGCGCTTTACTGTCTATTTAGTAAATTTGTTGTTAAGTTTAGACTCTTAAGTGGCACGGATGTCATAACGTCGAAGTCGGTTTTAGTTATTGGATATCTGAAAAATGAAAAAAATAATAAAAGTAGCGTTCATTGCGAGCTTAATTTCGTCCGTATACAGTGTCGGTGCTCAAGAAGCTGAGGTTTCGAATGGTAACCATGCAACTAGTTCATTCGTAAAACGTCAAGTCGCTCAAAATATGTCGATAGGTCGTGCCGTCAAAAGTATTGCTAGTAATTACCCACAAGAAACATCCAGTGTGGTGAGCACGGCATTAGATATGTATCCAGATAAGTATCAAGAAATTATACACGCCGCAATATCCGCTCAGCCTATGTTGACAGAAGATATCGTCAAGATTGCTTTAGAAAAGGAAATCGCTAGTTGTACTGCGATTGTTAAAACCGCAATTAATGCTGAACCAAGTTATGTTGACTTTGTTGTAACAGCTGCAGCTAATTCAACCCCCGATGAACTGAACGAGATTGTGAGAGTCGCAGTCATTACAGAACCTGATTCCGCTGACTTTATTGTTCAGTCGTTAGCGCAACAGCACCCTAACAAAATCGTTGATATACTAACTTCTGCGATTGATGCAGTTCCGCTCGTCGGCGAGTATGTGGTTGAAGCATTGCTTGCTATCTTTCCTAACGATGCTGAAAGTGTCGTTAGTACAGCTGTTCGCGAGTCTGGGCCACAAAGAGATAATGTTAGAAGAATTATTGAGACGGCACAAAATTTCGGACTTGATGAAGACAGCATATATAAGTATGCAAAGGAAGGTGGCGCTACTGATGAAGAAATCACAGCCGCACTAAAAATTGTTACTGAACAATAGCTATCTAATTTTCAAAGATTTTAATATTATCAAACCGGATTATTATCCGGTTTTTTATAACTGTTATCACCTTGCCCTTAGCCTACATATCCGTCTTATGCACTACCCAAAAGTCCTCTGTGCATTGTCCCGCTGAAATAGCTGTTCTGTCACAGTCTGTTGCTGTTGCTGCTGCTGCTAATATATGATTAGTAATATGCGTAAGGCGACTCATAGAGCATTTGCCTTAGGATAGTTAGCGGTGAAAGATAAGTAATGAAAACCAATAGGGAGATATAATGGACTGCACACTTTGTTCTCCAGCATAGGCCTTAAAAAACGGTACGCTCCTACTCAGTAGCTACAAAGCAATGTTTAGTTATTCTATGAATTTCAGACATAAAAAAACCGGATTAAAATCCGGTTTTTTTATTGTAGGAATTTTTATTCCGCAGCTGCGTCTTCAGTCTCTACGACTTCTTCCACTTCTGGGCGGTCTACTAATTCTACATATGCCATTGGAGCATTATCGCCGGTACGGAAACCGCATTTTAAAATGCGAATATATCCACCAGGACGCTCTTCATAGCGAGGGCCAAGTTCATTAAATAACTTACCTACAACTTCTTTATCACCAGTACGTGCAAACGCTAAACGGCGATTTGCAACACTGTCTTGCTTAGCAAGTGTGATAAGAGGTTCAATTACGCGACGTAGTTCTTTCGCTTTAGGAAGAGTTGTTTTAATCAACTCACTCTTCACCAATGAGCCAGCCATATTGCGAAACATCGCTTGACGGTGACTACTATTACGATTCAACTGACGACCACTCTTACGATGGCGCATAGTCCTATCCTTCTTTAAAAATCAGTTTTAAATCTGATTAATCTTTTTCTGCGATGCTTTCTGGTGGCCAGTTCTCTAAGCGCATGCCTAGTGAAAGTCCACGAGAAGCTAGTACATCTTTGATCTCAGTAAGAGATTTTTTACCTAAGTTAGGGGTTTTTAACAACTCAACTTCGGTGCGTTGTACTAGATCACCAATATATTGTATCGCTTCTGCTTTAAGGCAGTTAGCTGAACGTACTGTAAGTTCTAAATCATCAACTGGGCGAAGAAGAATCGGATCAAATTCCGGCTTCTCTTCTTTCTCAACAGGCTCTGACATATCACGAAGTTCAACGAATGCGTCTAATTGCTCAGCTAATATAGTTGCTGAGCGACGAATCGCTTCTTCGGGATCGATAGTGCCATTGGTTTCCATATCGATAATTAACTTGTCTAAATCAGTGCGTTGTTCAACACGCGCAGACTCAACGTTGTACGAAATACGTGATACTGGACTAAATGAAGCATCAACCAATAAACGACCAATTGGGCGATCATCTTCTTCAGAAGAGCGACGAGTTGACGCTGGAACGTACCCACGACCCATTTCTACTTTAATGCGCATGCTGAGTTCAGCTTCGCCAGTTAAAGTACAAAGAACGTGACTTGGGTTTACGATTTCAACATCACCATCATGCTGGATGTCTCCAGCTAATACTGGGCCCGCACCGGACTTCACTAATGTTAGTGTTGCTTCGGTTTTGCCTTCAAGACGTACCGCCAAACCTTTAAGGTTAAGCAATATTTCGATAACGTCTTCTTGAACGCCTTCTTTGGTGCTGTACTCGTGTAATACACCGTCGATCTCAACTTCAGTCACTGCACAACCTGGCATAGATGACAAAAGAATACGACGTAACGCATTACCCAATGTATGACCAAAACCACGCTCCAAAGGCTCTAAAGTGACCTTTGCACGTGTAGGCGAAACGTTATCAATTTCAACTAACCTTGGTTTTAAGAATTCAGTTACAGAACCCGACATTGTTACCTCTCTTCTTTAAGCTTTACTTAGAGTAAAGTTCGACAATCAACTGTTCGTTTATTTCAGCAGACAAATCAGTTCTTTCAGGAACACGTTTAAATGTGCCTTCCATCTTTTTGCTGTCCACTTCAATCCAAGTTGGTTTCTCACGTTGCTCAGCAAGCTCTAAAGCAGAAACAATACGAGCTTGTTTTTTAGCTTTTTCACGTACAGATACAACATCATCAGCAGAAACATTAAAAGAAGGAACGTTAACAACTTGACCGTTAACCAAAATTGCTTTGTGGCTAACTAGTTGACGCGCTTCAGAACGAGTGCTAGCAAAACCAATGCGGTAAACAACATTGTCTAAACGTTGCTCTAAAAGTTGCAACAAGTTTTCACCTGTATTGCCTTTTAAGCGTGCCGCTTCTTTATAGTAGTTACGGAATTGCTTTTCAAGAACACCGTACATACGACGAACTTTTTGCTTTTCACGTAATTGAACACCGTAGTCAGACAAACGTCCACGACGTGCGCCGTGTTGACCAGGTGCGTTATCAATTTTACATTTTGATTCGATTGCTCGAACGCCACTTTTTAGGAACAAGTCTGTTCCTTCGCGGCGGCTAAGTTTGAGTTTTGGACCCAAATATCTTGCCATTATCTTTCTCCAACAGTCCGTCGATTAAACGCGACGTTTTTTCGGTGGACGACAACCGTTGTGAGGAATAGGCGTCACATCGGTAATATTAGTGATTTTATAACCAGCAGCATTCAAAGCACGGATAGCAGATTCACGACCTGGACCTGGACCTTTAACGAATACTTCTAGATTTTTCAAACCGTAATCCTGAGCGGCTGTACCAGCACGTTCAGCAGCTACCTGAGCAGCAAAAGGGGTAGATTTACGTGAACCACGGAAACCAGAACCACCAGATGTAGCCCAAGACAAAGCGTTGCCTTGACGATCTGTAATTGTCACTATTGTGTTGTTGAAAGAGGCATGGATATGAGCCATACCGTCAGCAACTTGACGTTTTGCGCGCTTACGCGTGCTTTTAGTAGGAGCTTTAGCCATCTTAATCCCCGCTTACTTTTTAATTGCTTTGCGAGGACCTTTACGGGTACGCGCATTAGTTTTAGTGCGCTGACCACGTAGAGGAAGACTACGACGGTGGCGAATACCACGGAAGCAACCTAGGTCCATCAAACGTTTAATACTCATTGATACTTCACGACGAAGGTCACCTTCGACAGTGAATTTCGCAACTTCGTCACGCAATTTATCAATTTGTGCTTCATCAAGATCTTTGATCTTGGTTGTCTCTGCAACACCAGCAGCTTCACAAATGCTTTGTGCACGTGTAGAGCCTACACCGAAGATCGCGGTTAGCGCGATTACAGTGTGCTTGTGCTCAGGGATGTTAATGCCAGCGATACGGGCCATTAACAGTACTCCTCATAGTTTATGTCATCAGCCTAAAAAGCCCGATAGGATACTTACCCGATGACAAAATTGCAAATTAAGGTTTGCGGATACTATCGTATTTAGCAATTCCGCAAACCATACGATTAACCTTGCCTTTGCTTATGCTTAGGGTCAGAACTGCAAATCACACGCACAACACCGTTGCGCTTAATGACTTTACAGTTACGGCAAATCCGCTTGACGGATGCACGAACTTTCATTTCATCACTCCGTAAATCGCTAACTTAACGGCCGTAGCCCTTAAGGTTAGCTTTCTTAAGAACAGACTCATATTGATGAGACATCAAATGTGTCTGCACTTGCGCCATGAAATCCATGATAACCACTACCATAATAAGTAGAGAGGTCCCACCGAAGTAAAACGGTACATTCCAAGCTATCAACATGAATTCAGGCACCAAACAAATAAAGGTTATATAAAGCGCGCCAGCTAGGGTTAAGCGAGTCATTACCTTATCAACGTATCGTGAGGTCTGCTCACCAGGACGAATCCCAGGAACGAACGCACCAGACTTCTTCAAATTGTCCGCTGTTTCGCGAGGGTTAAAAACCAACGCAGTATAGAAGAAACAAAAGAAGATGATCGCAGCAGCGTAAAACATCACATACAGAGGCTGTCCAGGAGACAACATCAATGCCACTTCTTGTAACCAAGAGAATGACTCATTCTGACCAAACCAATTTGCAATGGTTCCAGGGAACAGAATGATGCTTGACGCGAAAATCGGAGGAATAACTCCTGCCATATTTACTTTTAACGGTAAATGCGTGCTTTGTGCTGCAAAGACCTTACGGCCCTGCTGACGCTTTGCATAGTTAACGACGATACGACGTTGGCCACGCTCTACGAACACAACAAAATACGTGATAGCAATTATTATTACGCCAATAAGTAACAAGAACAGTAAGTTCAAATCACCTTGTCGTGCTTGCTCTGCCGTTTGACCTATGGCCGTTGGCAAACCTGACACGATACCCGCGAAAATCAATATAGAAATACCGTTACCGATACCTCTCTCTGTAATTTGCTCACCTAACCACATTAAAAACATGGTACCGGTGACCAAACTCACAACAGCTGTGAAGTAAAAACCGAACCCCGGATTAATCACCAAACCTGAAATCAGATTAGGTAGATTTGTCGCTATCCCAATTGCTTGGAATGTAGCCAACACTAACGTGAAATAACGTGTGTATTGACTAATTTTACGACGTCCTGCTTCGCCTTCTTTTTTAAGTTCCATCATCGGTGGATGCATAACAGTAAGCAACTGAATGATAATGGAAGCTGTAATGTATGGCATTATACCCAGGGCAAGAACCGAGGCACGCTCAAGAGCACCACCAGAGAACATGTTAAACATTTCTACAATGGTACCCTTTTGCTGGTCGAATAATTCAGCCAACACCGCGGCATCGATACCAGGAATAGGCACATATGAGCCAAGCCTAAACACAATTATCGCACCAAGTACGAACAACAATCTTGACTTAAGCTCACTCAAGCCGCCTTTTGCGCTTGAATTTGATCCTGGTTTAGCCATCTAGCTTATTCCTCTACCTTACCGCCGGCCGCTTCGATTGCTTCGCGCGCGCCTTTTGTAACCTTCAAACCATTGATAGTAACAGCTCGTGAAATTTCACCGCTCTTAAGCACTTTAACAAACAGCATTTCTTTCTTAACAAGACCTGCTGCTTTTAAAGTTTCAAGTGAAACCACTTCACCCTCTACCTTTGCAATTTCACTCAACGTCACTTGGTCAGAAACCAAAGATTTACGTGATGTGAAACCGAACTTAGGTAGACGACGCTGAATTGGCATTTGTCCGCCTTCAAAACCAGGCTTTACAGAACCGCCAGAGCGAGACTTTTGACCTTTGTGACCACGGCCACCAGTTTTTCCAAGACCTGAACCCATACCGCGTCCAACGCGCTTACTAGATTTTTTTGCTCCTGGTGCAGGAGCAAGAGTATTTAAATGCATCTGTTACTCCTCCACTACTTCAACCATGTAAAATACACGGTTGATCATGCCACGAACAGAAGGGGTATCTTCGAGTTCACGAACATGACCGATGCGACGTAAACCTAGACCCGTAAGAGTTGCCTTATGCTTTGGAAGGCGACCGATAGCGCTTTTGGTTTGCTTAACTTTTATCATCTTAGCCATGTTCAATTACCCCAAAATCTGCGTTACAGACAATCCACGTTTAGCAGCAACTTGATCAGGCGAAGTCATTTCTGTCAACGCATTGATAGTTGCACGCACAACGTTAATTGGATTGGTAGATCCGTAACATTTTGAAAGTACGTTTTGAACGCCAGCGACTTCAAGTACCGCACGCATTGCACCACCGGCAATAATACCAGTACCTTCTGATGCAGGTTGCATGTAGACTTTTGAGCCTGAATGACGACCTTTAATTGGATGCTGTAGCGTGTTGCCATTTAGATCCACGTCCACAAGATTGCGGCGCGCTTTTTCCATAGCTTTTTGAATTGCAGCAGGCACTTCACGTGCTTTACCGTAACCAAAACCAACACGACCATTCCCGTCACCTACTACTGTCAAAGCAGTAAAGCTAAAGATACGACCACCTTTAACTACTTTAGATACACGGTTTACAGCAATTAGTTTTTCTAACAGGTCACCCTGTTGTTGAACTTCTACTTTAGCCATAATTAACTCCTAGAACTGAAGACCTGCTTCACGAGCAGCATCAGCCAATGCCTTAACTCGACCGTGATACTTAAAACCGCTGCGATCGAAAGCGACAGTCTTAATGCCTTTCTCGATAGCTCGTTCTGCAATCGCTTTACCAACTGCTACAGCAGCTTCTGCATTACCCGTTGACTTAACGGTAGTGCGAAGATCTGCTTCAACAGTAGAAGCCGCCGCCAAAACCTGTGAACCGCAAGGAGCGATTAACTGGGCATATATATGGCGTGGTGTGCGGTTAATAACCAAGCGATGCGCGGCCAGTTCACTAATTTTTTTGCGTGCACGTGTAGCGCGACGCAAGCGAGCTGATTTCTTATCCATCGTATCACCTACCTACTTTTTCTTAGCTTCTTTACGACGCACAACTTCATCAGCGTAACGAACACCTTTACCTTTATAAGGCTCTGGCGGACGGTATCCACGGATGTTAGCTGCAACCTGACCTACCAACTGCTTATCGGCGCCTTTAACGACGATTTCAGTTTGACTAGGAGTTTCAACCGAAATACCTTCAGGCATTTCGTATGCTACAGGGTGTGAGAAACCAAGCGTTAGATTTAGTTTTTTACCCTGCGCTGCCGCACGATAACCAACACCATTTAACTGAAGTTTTTTCTCAAAACCTTGAGATACACCAACTACCATTGCATCTAACAAAGAGCGAGCTGTACCAGCTTGAGCCCAACCGTTAGCAACACCTTCACGAGGTGAGGCTTTTAGTTGGTTCTCTTCTTGAACAACTTCAACTGCATCGTTGAATACACGGCTTAATGTACCGTTTTTACCTTTTACTGTGACTTCTTGCCCAGCGATAGTAACTTCTACGCCAGATAAAACGTCTACAGGAGCTTTTGCTATACGTGACATTTTTATCCCCTTACGCTACGTAGCCGATGATCTCACCACCCATACCCGCTTTACGCGCGGCACGGTCAGTCATCACACCTTTAGAGGTAGAAACGATAGCAACACCTAAACCACCCAATACTTTTGGCAACTCATCTTTTTTCTTATAGATGCGAAGACCAGGGCGACTTACGCGCTCAATGCTTTCAATTACTTTCTTGCCTTCGAAGTACTTAAGCGTCACTTCTAAAACAGGTTTAACGTCACCAGAAACTGCGAAGTCTGAAACATAACCTTCTTCTTTAAGTACGGCTGCAATTGCAACACGTAGCTTAGATGAAGGCATTGATACAGAAACTTTGCTAGCCATCTGACCGTTACGAACACGTGTAAACATGTCCGCGATAGGATCTTGCATACTCATATTAGCTACTCCTTACCAGCTGGCTTTTTTAAGGCCAGGTACTTCGCCGCGCATAGCTGCTTCACGCAACTTAATACGGCTAAGACCAAACTTGCGTAGGAAACCATGTGGACGGCCAGTAATACGACAACGATTTTGTTGACGCGTACGAGCTGAATCACGTGGAAGTTGTTGTAGCTTAAGAACAGCGTCCCAACGTTCTTCGTCAGAAGAGTTGACGTTGCTGATAGTTGCTTTAAGTTCAGCTCGTTTAGTAGCGAACTTTGCAACTAGCTTGGCGCGTTTAACTTCGCGCGCTTTCATTGATTCTTTTGCCATAACCCTACCCTTACTTTTTAAATGGGAAACTAAACGCACTAAGAAGTGCATGTGCTTCCGCATCGGTTTCAGCGCTAGTCGTGATAGTAATATCCATACCGCGAATTTTATCTACCTTATCGAAATCGATTTCTGGGAAGATAATTTGCTCACGAACACCCATGCTATAGTTTCCACGGCCGTCAAACGACTTAGGATTCAAGCCACGGAAGTCACGGATACGAGGAATTGCTATTGATACTAAACGTTCAAAGAATTCCCACATACGCTCACCACGTAGGGTTACTTTACAGCCAATCGGATAACCTTCACGGATTTTAAAACCCGCTACAGATTTGCGAGCAACAGTGACAACAGGTTTCTGACCAGCAATTGCTTGCATGTCAGCAGTTGCGTTTTCCAACACCTTCTTGTCTGCTACCGCTTCACCTAAACCCATGTTTAGAGTGATTTTCTCAATCCGAGGGACTTGCATGACGCTTTTGTAGTTGAACTGCTTCGCAAGTTCCGCTACTACTGTTTCTTTATAGAAATCATGCAGTTTCGCCATCGTACTCTCCAATTATTAAACCAGTTCACCGTCAGATTTGAAGAAACGAACTTTTTTGTCGTCTTCAAAACGGAAACCTATGCGATCTGCTTTACCCGTTTTAGGGTTAACAATCGCTACATTTGACACGTGAATTGATGCTTCTTTCTCAATAACGCCACCAGTAACACCCAATTGAGGGTTAGGTTTCTGATGCTTCTTCACCAAGTTCACACCTTCAACGATTAAGCGGTCA
Source organism: Paraglaciecola sp. QJM3NY_14 (assembly GCF_056173245.1). NCBI lineage: Bacteria > Pseudomonadati > Pseudomonadota > Gammaproteobacteria > Alteromonadales > Alteromonadaceae > Paraglaciecola > Paraglaciecola sp. QJM3NY_14. The sequence continues at coordinate 1,127,934 of NZ_CM149664.1, read as the reverse complement.
GCCGCTGGAAGAACTTTAAGCACTTTGCCTAGTTTTCCTTTGTCTTTACCTGCCAAAACGATGATTTCATCATCACGACGAATTTTTCTAGCCATTATCGTGACTCCTTATAGTACCTCAGGGGCCAGTGAGACGATTTTCATGTTATTAACACGAAGCTCACGAGTGACCGGGCCAAAGATACGCGTACCAATTGGTTGCTTGTTTGCGTTAAGCAAAACAGCTGCGTTGTTATCGAAACGGATCGAAGATCCATCAGAACGACGAACGCCTTTTCTAGTACGCACCACCACTGCAGTTAGCACATCACCTTTTTTTACTTTACCGCGAGGAATTGCTTCTTTAACGGTAACTTTAATGATGTCGCCAATATGTGCATAACGGCGATGCGAGCCACCAAGAACCTTAATACACTGAACCCTGCGAGCACCCGAGTTATCGGCTACATCCAGGTTAGTTTGCATTTGGATCATGTTAGTGCTCCGCTGTTAATTAAGACTCTCACGAGTCGTTTTGTTTCCTAAAAAACCAGCGTTATTGCTGACTTTTTATACATACCCCTATTAAAAGGGCGCGAAATACTAACAGAAAATAACCAGTGGCGATAGTCGAATTTGCAAAAAAAAGTGACTAATCAATAGATAATTCCCTCTCATCAGCGAAGAACTCATAAAACATATTTAAAACAGTGGCTTAGCTAATTTTAATACGCGTAAAAAAGTTGTTAGCCACTAACGTATAGATACCTCTTACAAAACTCTCTCGAGTCTAACGATGTTATCAACGTAGCTTAACTAAATGGCCATTCTACTTCGCTACTGTACAGCGTAGAATTAGTCGACTGCTACACTTCATCCGATGCAAAGCCAGAGGTTTCGTATAATTGGAATTGCTCTATTAACAGATAATGTTCGAAATTTTACCTTGCAACGAATAGTTGATATTCATCATCTCTTAAGCGCATCATCCGCCCCTATCAAGGACAACAAAGGAACAGATTAGTATGGTGGTGATAAGGTATTTAGGAGAGCCCCTCTACGTGTTACTCACATTCTATAAATGACTTTACACATAAAGGGGCGGTTAAAGCGGGCGTGAACTATTTTTGATAAATTAACTTTTCTCTCTCGGGAGCGTTAATTAGTCCATCGTATTTTTCTTCCAGTAAATGGCGCTTTATCTTTAGCGTAGGTGTTAGTAGGCCGTTCTCTACAGTCCAATCATCTTTCATGATCACTAAACGGTCGAGTACTGCGTGACTTTCTAAACCAGCGTTAACCGATTCCAAGGTTGCTAACAGGCTCTTTTCTACTTTGTCTTTGTCTTGTTTGGTGGCATCTTCTGATAATACGACTAACGCAATAGGCTGTTTTAATTGCGAGCCGGTGACACAGACTTGCTCTACAGAAGAGTTGCCCATAATGAGAGCTTCAATCGGTACTGGCGCGATATACTTACCCTTGGCTGTTTTAAATATCTCTTTTAAGCGCCCGGTAATTTTAATATAGCCATCACTATCGATTGCGCCCTTATCACCTGTGCGCAAGTATCCGTCTTCGGTAAAGGTATCAGTGGTTTTCTCAGGCTCCAGATAATATTCCTGCATATTACAAGGCCCTTTAACTTGTATCTCGCCCTCTTCGCCAATTCTAATATCGACACCTTCATAAGCGCGGCCAATACTACCAATTTTGTCCTCTCTAAATGGAACACAACAGGTACCGTAAGCACTGTTTTCTGTCATTCCCCATCCTTCAGATATTTTAACGCCTACTTTCAAAAACCATTTAAGGGTGGCTGGCGAAATAGGAGCGGATCCACTGGCGCACATACGAGCCTTATCTAAGCCAAGTTTAGTTCTAATCTTACTCGCGACTATATTGCCGACAAACGGTATTTTCAGCAGAAAATCGAGTTTCTTTTGGGGCATGTTTGCTAAAACCCCCATTTGAAAACGAGTCCAAAGACGCGGAACAGAAATAAATAACGTAGGCCTTAGGTGGCAAATATCGCGATTGAATGTATCAAGCGACTCTATAAAACCAATTTGAGTGTTTGCGTAGAAACTAGCCATTTCCACCAAAACGCGCTCGGTGATATGCGCCAATGGCAAGTAACTCAATATACGGTCTTCATCGCCAACGCTTAATTCATTTCTTGAATTACTCGCAGCCCAACTAATCGAATTATAGGTATGCACTACACCTTTAGGGTTACCCGTGCTGCCCGACGTATAGATAATCGTCATAGTGCTGCTCATATCGGGTACTGGGCGCTCTAAATAGGGCTCATTTGCCATCAATGAATCCCAATCCTTATCGGCTTCAATACCAGGATAAGGAAATGCTAGCTTAGTAACGCCCTCAGGGATCGCTTCTACTTGCTCAGCAGTATCATCTAACTTGCCCACGAAAATAACAGGACATGCTGCGTGATTTAATACATATTGAATCGTTTTCTCGCCGGCTGTTGAATAAATTGGTACGGATATATGGCCGGCCAACATAATCGCCAAGTCAGCAATGAACCATTCAGCACAGTTCTTAGATAATACGGCAATGTGGCTACCCACTGGTAAGTTCAGCGCAATTAATCCAGCTGCCGCGCGGCGCACTTTGTCTGCCGTCTGTGCCCATGTATAACTAATAACAGCACCGTTAATCGGTTGCTTCAAATATACCTTCTGCGGCGTTGTATCTTCCCAGTGGTACATCATTTCTAAGGGCGTCTTTAACGACATGTTGTCTCCAGTACATAAATCTACATTTTGATAACAACGTTATAACGATTGAAACCCCACAGGTCAAACAACTATAAGACTTAAGCATTTATTTTGCGTATTCACTTCGATAAACAGAATCAATTCAGCTTATCTTTTCAGCAAAAAGGTGTTTTTTTAGCCTCATTGAGGGATTTCGCTAAACATTCTCTCCAGCCAATTCGAAAAACACTGAATCTTTTCGCGCTTAAAATGCGCTTCAGGCGCCACCAAATAATATGCGTAATGACACTTGAAACTAAAATTGAACAGTTTCACCAATTGCCCTTTTTCTAACTGTTCGAATATCAGGCTATTACGCACCATTGCTATGCCCTGCCCCGCTAGCGCCGCTTCAATAATAGTGACACTGGAATCATCTACATGTAGAGCATTGCGCCCCACGTCTGGGTTTATCCGATGCTGTTGATAGAAAGATTTCCAGGCGGGCACAATATCGCTGCTTTTCTCGGTTAAAGTGGGATGACGGGAAACAGACTGAGCAGTGTCAATCTGTTTAGCTAACCCAGGATGACAAACTAGGTGAATAGTATCCTGAGCCAACTTTCTGCTTTTTAACTGGGGATAATCGCCGATGCCAAATCGTATCGCCAAATCTAATTCATTTTGGTCAAAATCTAATAAACTGTTTGTTGGCTGGATCCTCACATTTATGTGGGGATATTCTTGCTGGAACAAATACAAACGCGGTACAAGCCATCGAGAAGATAACGACTCAATCACGGTTAAGTTTAAGATATTGGGTCTTGGATCCATCACCAAGTTGCCTACGCCTTTATCTAGAAAGCTGAACCCCGTGGCGATATCAGGTAACAGTCTTTCCCCCGCCTTTGTTAAAGACACATGCCGGTGTCCTCTTAAAAACAGCTGACAACCGAAGAAGACTTCTAGCGTTTTAATGTGCTGGCTGATAGCAGCTTGAGTAACAAACATTTGTTCCGCTGCTGCTTTAAAACTCAATGATTCTGCAGCCGCTAAAAAATAACGAAGCGCATTGAGGGGCGGGAGTTTATTCATATAAAATGGAATTCAGTTAAGTTTTTCTTAACTGTAGTTTAGTTTTAATCGTTTGTCAGTAGAAGAGTATCTGCCTATCGTTAAACCTCCAAACCATGAGGAATTAACGATGAAAAACACCATGAAATCTTGCCTAGCGTTTAGCATTACCCTGCTATTTCTCAGCGTGAGCTCGGCCGTTTTTGCAGGCCAAGGATTAGAAAAACTATACACAAAAACGGGTTATCCATTTGAACCTTTGGTTAAGCGTTCGCAATTGGTTCGTATTTTGTATCAACGACAAGATGAAACGGTGACCTGCCGAACGGAAATAACTCAAGGCTCGATTGTGTGGGAAGGGCAAGAAAAAAGGGCCCGGCATGATGATTTCATTACCGCGCCATTGCGATCTTGTTTAGAGCGCTCAGAAGCGAAAAGGTTATTGAAGAACACCTACCAATAACCGGTAGTGTCACGCCTGTTACTGTAGCTACTGTCATATCTGATTGTGGCAGTAGTTATAGCTGCGTTTAATGTATAGGGCTCACCCCCTATGGTATGAACAGCGCCCCATACTCTTATATAGAAACTACAAAGCATAAAAAAGGTGTGACAAAACCCAAAATTATCAGTGCCAAACGTTACGACTAGCTAGTGCGCTGACGTACAATTTCATACAAGCAAATACCGGTCGCCACCGATACATTCAAGCTAGAAACCGAACCTGCCATGGGCAGCTTTATTAGCTCGTCGCAATGTTCTCGGGTCAGCCTGCGCATTCCTTTGCCTTCGGCGCCCATCACCAGCGCTATCGGTCCTTGCATCTTACAATCGTATATACTCTGGGTTGCTTCACCTGCAGTACCCACCACCCATACGCCTGCATCTTTAATCTCTCGTAAAGTACGTGCCAGGTTAGTCACCTGTATAAGGGGGATCAAATCAGCTGCACCGCAAGCGACTTTCCTCACCACTGGCGTTAACGCTACCGAGTTGTCTTTGGGCACCACAATAGCGTCAATACCTGCTGCATCGGCGGTACGCAAACACGCACCTAAATTATGAGGGTCAGTTACACCATCGAGTATTAACAAAAAAGGCGTGGCGCTTTTTTTAATGATTTCGTCTAAATCATTTTCGTTAAACTGTTTACCGGGCTTCGCTTTTGCTACAACACCTTGGTGCTGTTCACCATTGACTTTATCGTCTAAGGTTTTGCGCTGGCAAAATTGCACCGCAATACCAAACTTACGCGCATGATTGATGATTGAATTAATCGGTTTGTCGTCACGACCTTTAAGGACAAACAACTCAATCAAACGCTCTGGCTCACGCTCTATCACTGCTTCTAATGCATGAATACCATACAACCACTCATGTTGAGCCATATCTATTTGTTCCTTTTACTGGACGAAGAGCGACGTGACTTAGCCGCTGGTTTATCGGCTGCCCCCCCTTTACCACTCGAACGACGAGTGCGTGGTTTCTTTTTAGCGCCACCAGCTTTGTCGTTCTCATTTGCCGCTTTGGCCCCGGCTTTGGATACAGGGCTTTCTTTGCCTGAAGTATTTTTTGCTGAACCTTTTTTAGCGGAAGACGATTTCTTTGTTCCGCGTTTTCCACCTCTTGGTTTTGGTGGCGCTTTGGCTAATACAAAGTCTATTTTTCGTTCATCCAAATTCACCCCTGCCACCTTCACTTCAAGCGGATCGCCAAGTCGGTAAACTATGCCCGAATTTTCTCCGACTAAGTGCTGCTTCGTTTCATCAAACTGATAAAAGTCATTATCTAATGCAGAAATATGCACTAGCCCATCAATATGGAACTCGGATAAACGCACGAAAAAGCCAAAACTGGTTACCGATGCAATAACGCCATCAAATGTATCTCCAACATGGTCCAGCATAAATTCACATTTGAGCCAATCGGATACATCGCGTGTTGCATCGTCGGCGCGTCGCTCTGTCATAGAACACTGCTCGCCTAATGCATCCACCTCTTCTGCTGTATACGCTTTACCGCCAGTCTTACTTTTGCGCTGTTGCTTTTTATCTATCGTGGCTTTTAAAGCACGATGCACAACTAAATCGGGGTAGCGACGAATGGGTGATGTGAAATGCGCGTAAGCTTCTAATGCTAAACCAAAGTGGCCAATGTTTTCATGGCTGTACACTGCTTGCTTCATAGAACGCAGCAACATGGTTTGAATTAGCTCTTGATCGGCCCTGCCCTGAATTTTGCTGATCACCTCAGTAAATTCTTGTGGCGAAGCATCTTTGCTGATGTGATGGGTAATTCCAACCTCTGCCAAATAAGACAAAAACGCACTTAATCGATCCGAGTCCGGCTCATCATGTATACGGTACAAGGCTTCAGCTTTTTGCTTGCTTAAGGTTTTGGCCGCAGCTACGTTGGCCAAAATCATACACTCTTCTATCAGTTTGTGAGCATCATTACGCGTGACAGGCACAATGGTGTCTATTTTACGCTGCGCATTGAACACGAACTTACTTTCTTGAGTTTCAAATTCAATAGCCCCTCGCTGACTACGTCTGCGTTTCAACGTGCGGTACATGTCGTGTAAATTTTTAAGATGTGGGACCTGCTCTGCGTAGCGATTTTTCAGTTCAGGATGAGCCTGGCCGTCATCTTTCAATATATCCCATACTTTTGTGTAAGTAAGGCGCGCTTTTGAGTTCATAACAGCTTCATAGAATTGGTGTTCTGCGAGCTCTCCGTTTGCGCTGATGGTCATTTCACAGACCATACATAATCGGTCTACTTGGGGGTTCAATGAACACAATCCGTTAGAGAGTACTTCAGGCAGCATGGGAATAACCTGCTCTGGGAAATAAACCGAGTTACCACGGTTTTGCGCTTCGCTATCAAGCGCCGTACCTGGTCTGACATAATAACTTACATCAGCAATCGCCACCCACAACTGCCAACCACCGTCATCTAGCGGTTCACAAAATACAGCGTCATCGAAATCACGTGCGTCTTCACCATCTATCGTGACTAATGGTAATTGACGTAAATCGATTCTATTTTCTTTCGCTTCTTCAGGTACTTGCTCATTGAGGTCGGCAATTTGCTTGGTAACACCTTTAGGCCAAGCGTGAGGAATATCGAAAGTGCGCAGTGCCATGTCGATTTCCATGCCCGGTGCCATATGCTCACCTAGCACTTCTAATACTTTACCAATTGCGTTCACGCGACGTCTTGGGCGTTGAACAATCTCTACAACAACGATGAAGCCCTGGCGGGCACCGTTAACATACTCAGCAGGAATACTGATTTCATGATTAATACGGCTGTCATCGGGAATAACGATACCGGCACCATTTTCAAAAAAGTAACGACCAACAATGGGTTCGCTGCGCGGCTCGATAATTTTAGCTATGCGTGCTTCTCGGCGGCCTCGATTATCGGTGCCGCTTTCTTTGACCAGCACTATGTCGCCGTGCAGCACCGTCGCCATTTGTGCGTTGTGAATAAACAGGTCTTTTTCGCCGTCATCACGCTTTAAAAATCCAAAACCGTCACGGTGGCCAATCACACGCCCTTGAATTAGCTCTTCTAACTTAAGCTTGGCGTATTTTTTATCACGATTGAATTCGATTTGCCCTTCGCGCTCCATTGCACGCAAGCGACGTTGAATGCCAATTCGGCTATCTTCATCTTCTGCATTTAATAGGTGACAAAATTCAAGAAAGGACAACGGTTTTTTGGCTTTGGTGAGTAATTCAAGTAAATACTCACGGCTCGCTACTGGATTTTCGTATTTTTCTTTCTCGCGCTGGTAAAAGGGATCGTCGCTCATAGAGGTGATGGCGTTTCCAAGTTAGGTAAATGTTGCGCCTAGTATAACGAAGCTGGCGCAATTAAAAACGCTTAATTGACAACGACAAGGCGCAAGTTGTTCTACATAGATAAAACGACCGATTTAATGGGGAAATAAGTTATGAATCCAAAGGACGTTTCGCTTTACGTACCGCTTTAGGATGCATCAGTTTTTCTAGATCAGACAAGCAAGACGCAATTTTTTGATGGGTTTTCTTATCGTTCGTCACGGCGTTATACAACCAATGGTAAGCATCTTCATAATCGTAAGGGCTGCCATAACCATCTATGAACAATTCCACTAACTCTATTTGCGCTTTTTGGTTACCCAACATTGATGCTTCGCGTAAAAACACCACCGCGCGCTCTTTATCTTGCTGCACCAACTTGCCTTGAGCATAATAACGGCCCAGCTGCTCTAGCCCTTCTGGTAAACCTTGGTCGGCAGCTTGACGCATAAAACTAATACCACGCTCAGGCTCAGCAGTTACGCATACGCCCCAAGCAAGCATGTCACCCCATAAAAACTGATAGGCAGGTATTTTTAAGGTTTGCGCTCTGGCCTCAATGTCTTGCACCAATTGACAATCATCTAGCACAACTTGGCTTAAATGCTCATTACGGTGAATGAGCCGAAGCAACTCATCTTGGGAATAGAGCTGCACCGCTTTGATTTCGTCTGCAGCGCGGCTAGTAGACATACCAGAGGTAGTTAAAATAAGCAGTCCAGCCAGTAGGCCAGCATGAGACAATTTAGGGAGTGACACTTTCATATGGAATCTATCTGCTGTGGCGTATATCATTTTTATCGGCAGCATCTGGATTTTGTAAACCCCTAACTGCCGAATATGATCCGTAATTACTCAGACTAGAACAGATAAATATGAATTAACTCGCTAAAGCTGACTGAACGACCTGGGCGTGTTCAATTAAATCATGACCAAGGTCTGTCAAGTAACCACCATCTGGCAAGGTCACTATTCCTTTTTCAAACAGGCGCTTGGCGGCATCGATCACAGCGGGCTCTGCGTCATGGTGTATTTTTAAGCCCTGCATCAGGCTTGTGGTAGGGAATTTTAATAACAAATTAAACTCGCTAACCATTTCGTTTGTAAGTGACATAAGCATTCCTCGATGATTATTGTGTAGTAAAGACAATACATTCCGGTTTGCTCAGCTTACTTTCACCAACGACGTTTGCGCACAGAGTTTGAAGATAAAGACCCACTCGATGCGCGACAAAAAGTATGTCGAGCTAACCCGTTAAATTTGCACATCATGCAAGCTCAATAAACCACTAGACGTTAATAAAATCAAGCCAAAAACAACAAAGAGTTTTCATTATCTGGAAATTGGTAAAAGAGAAATAGCTAAAAATAACAAGGTCTAACGATCCATCTCGTAACTTAGCACTGAGCAGTTTATACTCTGACAAAATAGATATTACTTTTAATGCTCTTCACTTATATTGAGACATTAATCGAAGTACACCTAAGCAGTTTGAACCACTCGTTATTCTGCACATTTTCGGAAGGACGCATAAGCGCCAATATGTCGCTGTTAAAGCACCTTCTCTCACATTTTAATTATTTGCGCCAACAGCAGCGCAATTTGATATAGCGCAGAACATTATTATGCATCACACCCCTTGTAAGGTTGATTCCATTGTTGCTCTCAACCCAGTCGTCAGTTTAGTCACCCTGATCCCACAGCAGCCTTTTACACATCAAGCTGGTCAGTATTTGAAAGTCGTCATGGATGAAGGCGATCAGCGTCCATTCAGTATCGCTACAGCACCGCGAGAAGACGGTAAAATTCAATTGCATATTGGCGCGGAGCCAGGCAATAGTTATGCAGGTGAAGTTCTTGAAAAAATGCGAACTGAGGGTGAAATTACCGTTAATGGCGGTTTAGGAAATGCCTACGTTCAACTGGAAGATAGCATGCCGACCATTTTACTCGCAGGGGGAACAGGGTTTTCCTATACCCAAGCTATCTTGCAAAAAATGCTCGAATCTTCAAGCCAGGTCAAAGGCCACAAAGATCCAATTTTCCTATATTGGGGAACGCGCTCAACCGCTGATATGTACGCATACGATGAACTTGTCGCTCTGAATAAAAAACACGAGCACTTTACCTTTGTTCCCGTGGTGGAACATCCGGGTCATCAATGGTCAGGCAAAACCGGTTGGGTGCATAAAGCAGTACTCGAAGATTTTGTCAGCCTAGAGCCTTATCGGGTTTACATAGCTGGTCGCTTTGAAATGGCAGGAGTGGCAAGAGAAGACTTTCATCAGCAAGGGTTAATCTTAAAGAACTTGTACGGCGACGCATTCGAATTTATTTAACACCTGAGCACGGTGCATTGTAAAAAGCCTATTGGGTAAACGAAACGCTTACCCAATAGGCTAAATATTTATACGTTTTGCTAGCTCGCAGCTAAACCGCGCCGCTGAAATCCAATTGGCGCCACGCTTCATAAACAAAAACAGATACCGCATTCGATAAATTCATGCTGCGACTGTCAGGTAACATAGGAATGCGTACTCGTTGTTCAGGCGGCAAGCTTTGAATAACGTCATCGGGTAATCCTCGCGTTTCGGGCCCAAACAACAAGGCATCACCCAATTGATATTCAGCTTTGGCAAAAAAAGTAGTGCCTTTAGTGGTGCAAGCAAAAATGCGCTTGGGATGGCGTGATTCCATATAGGCCTGTAGTGACGCATGCCTTACCACATTGGCAAATTCATGGTAATCAAGGCCTGCGCGACGAACGCGTTTATCGTCCCATTCAAACCCTAAAGGCTCAATTAAATGTAGGGCAAATCCAGTGTTTGCGCATAAACGAATAATGTTGCCAGTATTCGGCGGAATTTCAGGCTGATATAAAACAATGTCTAGCATTTAGTTGATCACGATAAAGTCAGATTAAGCGCAATTCTAACAAATTGCGCTTACTGCAGTAAGGTTTATCTGTCATTTGCCAGTCGCAGAAACGCTAGAATAGCTTCTAAACAGGGGCGACGATATTGGTCTTCTTCAAGCAGCATTTCGTGCCGAGCACCAAAAATTTGTTGTACTTCGCAATAGGGCAATTTGGCTAGTACACGACTTTGCCTTTTGTTGTCCACCACTGTATCCGCCTCTGCTTGAATGGCCCAAACGGGGATCGATATTTGACTCGCTTGAGCTTCAATGGCATCCATCGCTTTTAGAGCAGCTCGCAACCAATGCCCGGTCACCCCCCCTAATTGCACTTCTGGTTGCAAATTATACTCGTCTCTGAAGAGGCGATAACGTATTTCGCTGTGGGTGAGCTCATTAAGCGCGAACTCGGTTTCCTGATAATTTTTTTGGCCAAGAAAATAACTCGCGTCATGACCTAAACCGCGACTAATAAGCAAGTTTGCGCCTATTAAAATACTCGCCAGCCAATTAGGTAACGCGGGGCGAATGCCAAACATGGGGGCACACACAATCAGTTGAGCGAAATCTTGCGGATGCGCTAAAACATACAAAGCCCCAATTGCACACCCCATAGAGTGGCACAATAACTGAGGCCTATGCTGCGTGTTAGGCTCAATGATTTTCTGGTAAAACAGCTTAAAGTCAGCAACGTAATCGGTAAAATCGTTCACAAAACCCATATGGGGGTTGCGGGTCATGCGCCCTGATAAGCCTTGACCACGGTGATCATGAATGAACACCGAATATCCATTTTGATATAAGTCGAACATGACTTCTTGATATTTAACCCAAGACTCAATTCGCCCTGTAGAGATAGCCACGGCACCAATCGCGTGCGGATGACACAAATAGGCATAACTAATGTTTACACCTGAATGCCCCATAAAATCGCCTTTGGTCAGAGAACGCATTAAGGGTTTTATTTTTTCTTGATACGTCCGTTCCAGTTGCTTTTCTGAACTTATTTGGTATTCACTCAACGGCTATTACTCTATTTATCACTCTATGGTATTAGCTTACCAGAGGTTAATAGTGCAGAACACAAAGGTAGACCGTGCAAAAAAACAATCGGGCTCACCAAATTCGAGCTGAAAAAGTAATTGGTCAAGGCGCTAAGCCATTATCGGCAATCGAATATGCACGCTCAAGCCACCCTTAACTCGGTTGCGGGCTTCAATTGTGCCCTCATGTGCAGCAATGGCGCGACTGGCAATTGCTAAGCCTAATCCTATTCCACCACTATCTCGCTCTCTTGCGCTTGAAACACGATAAAAGGGCTGAAAGATATGCTCTAAATCTGAATCTGGTATGCCTTTGCCGTCATCACAAACAACTAAGTTAACGTCAGGGCCGTCAATTTTCAGGGTGAAAGACACCTGCTGATTTGCGTATTTCACGGCGTTGCGCAGAACATTTTCAATGCCGCTCGTTAACAAATCTTCGTCAGCATTTATTTTCGCATCAGAATCAATATCTACCGTTAACGTTTTGCCTTGTGATTGGGCTTCGAACTCGCAGTCAGCTAATAGGCCTGTTAAAAGTGTATCAAAACTCACCGGCTGCTTTTTCGAATCCCGAGCGTTATTATCTAATCGCGACAGCATCAACACTTGAGCGACCATATGCTCCATCTGATGCGCTTCTTTTTCAATTCTAGCTAATGCTTGCTCGTTACTTTTTGTGTTGCTCGACGGCTCTTGTTGCTGAGCGATGCCAATGGCGAGTTGCATCCGCGTTAATGGAGAGCGTAATTCGTGAGATATGTCTGCCAATAGACGCTTTTGCCCATTAAGCAAAGTCTCCACCTGCTCTGCCATATAATTAAAATCTCGCCCTAAGCGCCCGATTTCATCGCCTCTATAGCTGGCAGATCCAACTCGACTGCTAAGTGCACCGCTAGCCATGCGCTTAGTGGCCACTTGCAATTGTTTTAATGGTTTTACAAGTGACCAAGCAATTAATGAGCACAATACCGCACTTATTAACAATACCAGGCAGATAAGCAATAAGGGTGGGCGGTGGCGCATATCGCTAGCGAAACCCATGGGCCGTATTCGTCCTACAAATAACAAATATTCGGTGCCAGCAATATCGGTCGCCATTGGGCCAAACATATCGCCGATAGGTGTTGCAATGCGCAATGGATTTGCAGAGCCAATTAAATCGAGAAAGGGCTTTTCATTGGGTAAGCGTGGTAACGGCCCCTTGAGTGTGAACGACTTGGTTTTTGGATTGAGCAAAATCATCATCAACTTACCGCGCTGACTGGTGCGTTCAAGAATATTCTCTAACGGCTCACCATCTGGGCTACGGGAAACTTGCCGCTGCAAAGCTCTAACCGAGTTTTCCAGCATGAAATGCTGCTTATCATCCATGGGTAAATATTCAACTGGTGGAGCAATATTTTGCATTATCCAGTAAGCACCGACGATCATGACGATAGTTGTGCCCCAGAACCACAAAAAAATACGACCATACAAACTTCGAAATGGGTTTAAATATAGAAGACGCCTCATATTTCACCCAAATAGACGTATCCTACCCCTCGATGGGTTTTGATTTTGTCATGGTCACTAAAATGACTTAATTTCTTACGTAAATTGCTCACGTGCATATCAATACTGCGATCAAAAGCGGCTAGCTTTCGACCTAATACCTGCTCACTTATTGCCTGTTTAGGCACGAGATCCGGGCTACAGCTCATCAACAGTTTCAGCACCGCAAATTCGGTGCCGGTCAACTCCACTTGCTGGGCGTTACATGCGACAGTTTGCGCTGCAATATTTAACTCCACATCACCAATTTCGATTGTGTTTTGTTTTTGCTTGTCGCTTTGCAAGCCGGCTTGAATATCTACACGGCGCACAATAGCTTTCACTCTGGCCGATAACTCTCTGTGGTTGAAAGGTTTTGCCAAATAGTCATCGGCACCGAGTTCCAAGCCTAATATTCGATCAAAATCATCGCCTTTGGCAGTTAACATCAACACAGGGGTAACATGTGTACTACGTAAACGTTTTAATACTTCGAACCCGTCTACTTTAGGAAGCATTACATCCAAAATGATTAAATCATAGTGCTGCCCTGATTTCGCAGCTAACAGGCCGGCCTCCCCATCACTTGCCACATGAATCGTGTATCCTTGTGCGCTTAGGTATTCCTGTAACAACTCGGTGAGTGCTTGATCGTCATCGATCAGCAACAAAGACTTTTCTAGCATGAACACTTTCCTTCAAACTCCAGCGGCCTAACAATAGACGCGCGAAAACCCACAAAATAATACCGAAATTGTCGCTACTCGATTGTCTATTTACTTAATCTTTACACTGGCTTTGCGTTTCTTTGCGCTGGTGGTGCTAACCTTTTTTTGTATTTCACTATAGTAAGGCATATTCAGTGCGAACGTTAAAATCATTATTTACCCCCATCGCCGTTGCTTTGGCACTCCTGTTGACTCAGCATGTCGCTATTGCAAAACCGTCGCCGCATAATGGCCCGATATCCTTACGCCCAATTTTAAAAAAGTTAGATTTAACCGGCGCCCAACGTCAAGACGTTCAATTACTGTTAAAACAAAACCGTGCGACAAAAGATACCTATCAGCCAGACCAAAGATCTATGCGTGAGAGCTTACGTAATTTAATACAAAGTGATGTATGGATTCAAAGTGAAATAAGCAGCGCTATTCAAGCTGACCAACACTTACAAAATCAGCTAATGTGGCTGGATATTAAAACTCAGCAGCAAATTTGGCAGATTTTAGACGATGGCCAGAAAGAAGCGTTCTTAGTCGAGTTACATGCTAAGCAGCAAGAAAAAGGACATGCCGCCAAGTTGCAGCAGAGCAAAACACGGGGTAACAGCATACCCAAGATGTCTGAGGCACAACGCCAAACAGCGCACTTCGAAACACTTAACCTAACCGAAGAGCAACAAGCTCTATTTAAAGCACAACGCGCTGCTGAAAAAGCGGATAAAGAAGCAAACAAATTTGCTAGGGAGACATTTAAGGCACAAGTTATTGCGATAGTGACCAGTGAAAGTCTGAGCGAAACTAGCTGGACAGCCTTGCAAGCCGAAACCGAAGTACGGCGCTATGAACATGCTCTTACTAGGGCTAAAAATCAGCACACGTTTTGGAATGCACTTACCAGCGAACAACAGATAACACTCCATAGAATGATGGAAAGTCGGCATAAACGTGAGAGTAAAAAGCGTAATTCATTTGGAAAAGCCGATAGCTAACGTTCAACTTTTTGTAATAAGTGTGCTTGCTAGGTTTTTTTCCGCTTATGCACCGCATCTTATAAAACGACTTTGACGCGACTTTTATCCTTGCGATTAAAGACTGTGACAAAGCGACTCTCCCTGAGTCACTCTACATTTTGCTATACCTTAAAACTCTGGCACTGCCCGCTCGTATAATCCCTCGATGAATAGCGGCGAGGTGATCAACATATCCGCTGTAGAAGTGTTGCACGCGACCGGCAAATTCCATACTGAGCACAAACGCAACAGCGCTTTTACATCTGGGTCATGGGGGGCTGGGTTTAGGGGATCCCAAAAGAAAATCAAAGCGTCTAACTTACCTTCGGCGATCAATGCCCCTATTTGTTGGTCGCCGCCCAGAGGGCCGCTCTTATATCGCGTAACGGGCAAGTTTAACGCTTCTTGTAGTAAGCCCCCTGTCGTGCCTGTCGCCACTAAGTTATGTTTTTCTAGCTCTGCTTTATGCTCTAGTGACCAGCGGATAAGCTCTGGCTTTTTATGATCATGCGCGACCAGCGCTAACGTCTTTTGCATACCTTCCTCAATAAATCTTTTTTAAAAATCGTTTTGTGAAATCACAGTAGCGCTGTAGCGCCCTATAAATCGATGCGATGTACAGCGTTTGATACTTTTTGCTGCTCTATCATTCCACCTAGCGTGACAAAATGCTTATTTTCCCCTATGCCCACGGCCAATAAGCCCCGGTGATCCATCGTAGGCGAGTCCGTGTGGGAGACATTCCAACTCGACTGAGTAAAGTCGTAGCGCCACACCTCATTGCTCGGACTTGATGGTTCACCATCGTAACCCGTGCCGTTATAATTGTATGGGTTATCTGAACCGCCCACGAAGATGGCTGAATTACTGGCAACATTACCGGTTGCAGCCATACGATAACGTGCACTCGATGTAGGGTGCGCTACTGTGCGCCAATCAATTTTTTTGATATCACTCTTGTCAATCGTTCCGTGGTAGCAAGCTGGTTCTGCGGAAAACGTACGCCGTTTATCTGGTTGAGCATCCACCTTAACGCCATCACAAAGCATAATATTTTCCCCCACAATCGCACCTGCATGACCGAAAACGGGATTACCTAAAAAAGGCGAACCTTGATGCCATGAATCTGTTTTCACATCGTAAATTTGGACTAAATTGACGTTACCGTCATTATGCCAACCGCTAATCAGATATACGTAACGTTGCTGAAAAACGAGTGCGACTGCATCGTCCACGGGCACTGGCGTCTGAGCTATGGGGTAGTAGGTATCCGTAACAACGTCATAGCGAAAGTTGTCTGGGCTTGACACTTCATTATGCGCAGCATCAACGGTGTAACCACCAAACAAAAGTGCCATATCGCCTACACCAACGGCAATACTGGCTAAGCGACCAGACTGGGGTAAACTCGACGGCACGGGTGATTTTTGTTGCCAAGCTTTGCTTGGCGTAAATGATTCACCTGCAAGCTCTAGAGCCCACACCTTGTTGTGAACATCTTCATGCGTTTTACCTGCTCCTAGCCCCATGAAAGATAACAAAAAATGACCATTTTCAGTATCGACTTTGACCACCGCATTGTTGGTAACTGGTTCAGGCATTGCTGGGTAGCGTCCCTTTATCTTGGATTCAGCGTTAGCATTTTGTACCCCAATTGCACTTGCCGATAAAATCATTACCGCTGCCCCCAGTGATTTTACGAAAAGGCTTACTGACGTTGCTGAATTAACTCGTTGTGCCATGTCCTGAATCAACTCGGCCATTAAAAGCAGACCTGCTTGATGAAGTTACGCAGTAATGTGACGGTTGGGTCAACATAATGCAACGAGATGAACTCATCTGGTTGATGGGCCTGATCAATACTGCCAGGGCCTAATACAATGGTGTCGCAGCCTAATTGATTGATAAATGGCGCTTCGGTGGCGTAATTAGCACTGACAGGATCAAAGCCCGTTAGTTTTTTGGCCAATTCAAGAATACCCTGCTCATTTCGACAACCAAAAGCTGGCGCTGTTTCGTACATCGCCTCACGAGTTATGCGCTGTGGATATTTTTGCATCAGCGGGGCAAGTGCTTCGTCAATCATGGCAATGGCTTCTTCGTCACTTAGTGAGGGAATAGCGCGCAAATCAAAATTTAATTGGCAGTGTCCGCAAATACGGTTTTCCCCATCGCCCCCGTGAACATGCCCGAGATTCATAGTCACCTCTGGCACGCTGAAGGCATCATCTCTATGATTTTCAGACAACTGTTGTTTTAGAGCGATAAGTTTCCCTATGGCTTGGTACATGATCTCAATCGCATTGACCCCTTTTGCTGGATCGCTTGAATGCCCTGCTTTACCTTGAATATTCAGGCTATGCCCCATATGCCCTTTGTGCTTAAAGATCGGCTTAAGCTCTGTGGGCTCACCGATGATCGCCATGTCTGGCTTAATCAATTGTTGCTCCACAAAAAACCGCGCTCCCGCCATGGACGTTTCTTCATCTGCAGTAGCCAAAATATACAAAGGCTTCTTTAAATCTTTTAGAGGAATGTCTTGAATCGCTTCTAAGATGAACGCAAAAAAACCTTTCATGTCACAGGTGCCTAAACCGTATAACTTGCCATCGTTTTCTTGTGCTTTAAAAGGGTCAAATTGCCATTTATTGTCGTCAAAGGGCACAGTATCCGAATGGCCGGATAGTAGTAGCCCCCCCTCACCACTGCCAATTTTAGCTAGCATGTTGTACTTATTTCGCGCATTGGGCACTTGTTGAATACTTATGTGGAAATTGTAGTCTTTAAACCAGCCTGCTAGCAGATCGATAATGGCGCGGTTTGATTGGTCTAAATCTGCACTAAAGGCGCTAATAGAGGGAGTATTGATGATATGTGCATAACGTTCTAAAAAAGACAAAGACGGCATAAGCCTCCCTTTAAATAATTATTCATTTTATTTGCATAAATATATAACACATGGCATGCTTATCGCCAACATGATTTAGCCACTTTGCAAATACATATTTGGTCTAGATTATTTAGACATAATATCTTAATTCGGTTTAATTTCGCATATGATTTCAATAACGTCACAATTCGATTCCCTGCCTAGCTTCGCCAGCATGTTGTATCGACGATAAGTCGAGGTCTGTAGCGTTTAGCTCACCCAGACCTTTAGTATTTGCTAAAGGTCTTGGGTGATTTTTTATTTTTGTCACCTTCATTTAGTAACATTAAGTCACACGACTATTAGAGATATACGTTTTATGATCAAAACTTGTATTGTCGGCGCCAGTGGATATACCGGTGCCGAATTAGCCTCTTTAATTCATCGCCACCCACGCTTTGAACTAAACGCCATATATGTATCAGCCAAAAGCCAAGATGCTGATAAAAAGCTCGGAGACGTACACGGTTATCTATTCGGGCAAATCAATTTGCCACTGATCCCGTTAACCGACGACGTTTTGCATTCGCTTGCAAACGAAATGGACGTGATTTTTCTAGCGACCCCCCATGAGGCAAGTCATGATTGGATGCCAGTATTATCATCGGGCAAAGCCAAAGTGTTTGACTTATCAGGGGCGTTTAGACTCAAAGACCAACAGGTTTTTGCGGACTACTATGGTTTTACTCATAAGCAAGCGGCCAGCTTAAAGCAAGCCGTCTACGGTCTCGCCGATTGGTTTGCAGAGGATATTAAAAGCGCTGATATTATTGCCGTACCAGGTTGCTACCCAACAGCGTCGCTGAGTGCATTAAAGCCCTTACACGAAGCGGGCTTAATCGCTGATGGTCATTTACCTATTATTAATGCTGTGTCTGGTGTGTCTGGTGCTGGTCGTAAAGCGGTCATGGGCAGTAGTTTCTGCGAAGTTAGCCTGCAAGCTTATGGTGTACTAGGTCATCGTCATCAACCTGAGATCAGCGCCTACTTAGGTCGTGAAGTCATATTCACTCCTCATCTGGGTAATTTCAAACGGGGAATTTTGGCAACCATTACCGTCAAAGTAAACGCTGATGTAGACGCAGGTGCCGTTGCAAACGCATTCAGTCATGCCTATCAGAACCACCCCATCGTGCGTATTCGCGATACTTGGCCCAAGTTGGATGATGTTGTAGGCACACCCCACTGCGATTTATTCTGGAAGCTTGATACCCAAAAAGGTTACTTGGTTGTGACCAGTGCCATCGATAACCTACTGAAAGGCGCGGCCTCTCAAGCGGTACAATGTGCCAACCTTCGCTTTGGGTTCGCATCACAACTTGGCTTAGTGCACGAGGTGTCAGCATGAACCCGTTAGTCATAAAGGTCGGTGGCGCTTTCATGCAAGCCACCGCCGAAGCGTTACAATTGCTGACGGTTATTAAGCAACTTCAGCAAAGTCGCCCAGTCGTACTCGTGCATGGCGGCGGCCCTATGGTTGAGCAGTTGTTGCAAGCTCTGCAATTTACCAGTACTAAAGTGAATGGTTTACGCGTCACGCCGCCTGAGCATATGCCTTATATTACGGGCGCTTTGGCGGGGACTGCCAATAAGCAACTTTGTGCTTTTGCCATTCGCGCTAACACCACACCAGTCGGGTTATGCTTGGCTGATGGCGCTATGACAAGCTGCTCTGTGCTCGATCCTGCCCTTGGTGCAGTGGGCGTAGCGAAAGCAAATTCACCGACTATGTTGAATTTATTGCTCGAGGCGAATATCCTGCCGATTATCAGCTCCATAGGTGCCGATGAAAAAGGCAATTTACTCAATGTAAATGCCGATCAAGCGGCAACGGTTATTGCTCAGCTGTTAAATGCTGACTTGTTGTTGCTATCGAATGTGCCTGGTGTGCTCGATCACAATAAAAACCTGATAAACCAACTTACGGCTAAAGGCATTGCCGAATTAGTCGAATCAGGCGTGATCATAGATGGGATGCAAGTAAAAGTGGATGCCGCACTCGATGCAGCAACAAGCTTGCAGCGCCCCATCACGATTGCCAGTTGGCAAACACCAGAGCAACTCTTAGGATTGCTGGCGGGTGAACCCGTTGGCACTACCATAATCCCAAATATTTAAGGTACCTCCATGAAAAAGGATCTACTGTCGTTCACTGATTGGTCTGCTAAAGACCTCAATGCACTCTTGCAACTGGCCGTCACCATTAAGAATAATCCAGCTGACTACCGCCAAGCCTTGGCAGGTAAATCAATTGTTGCCTTATTTGAGAAACCGTCACTGCGCACCCGAGTGAGCTTTGATATAGGTATCAACAAACTAGGCGGGCACCTTGTTTATTTAGACAGCCAGTCAAATAAATTAGCAGGCCGTGAAGACGTGAAAGACATGGGTAACAACCTTGCCTGTTGGGCTGACGCTATTGTTGCACGGGTTTTTGCGCACTCAACCTTAGAAGAATTAGCCAGTTCAGCCAAAGTACCTGTTATCAACGCACTGTGTGATATGTACCACCCGTGCCAAGCCATGGCCGACTACTTAACCTTAACCGAACGTCTTGGCGATTTGAGCAAAGTTAAACTAGCGTATATCGGTGATGGTAATAACGTCACTCACTCTTTGATGATTGTGGGCGTAACGTTAGGTTGCGAGGTGGTTGTCATTACCCCTCCTGGCTATGAAGTTGACCCTGCTATTGTCACGCTTGCTCAGCAAAAAGCCGAGCAAAATGGTGGCAAATTAGTTATCAGTCACGACGTAGAAGCGGCTAACGGTGCTCATGCACTTTATACTGACACATGGATTTCGATGGGCGATGACACCCCACTTGAGACCATCAAACAAGCGTTTGGCAAATACAAAATCGATGAAGCGATGATGCAGTCAACCGGTGCTCAATACGTTATGCACTGCCAACCTGCCCATCGCGACTTAGAAATTAGCGGCACCTTGATTGATTCAGAGCAATCTATTTTGATGCAGCAAGCAGAAAACAGAATGCACGCCCAGAATGCCATTTTAGTGCACCTTCTTGGCGGCGCAGCTTAACCCCATTTAACACTTTTAATTTTTAGGTACAGACAATGAGCAAGAAAAACATCAAAAAAGTAGTATTAGCCTATTCAGGTGGTTTGGATACATCAGCCATCATTCCTTGGTTGAAGGAGAACTATGACTGTGAAGTTATCGCGTTCGCAGCTGATGTAGGTCAAGGAGACGAGGAACTAGAAGGTCTACGTGAAAAAGCCATCAAAACCGGCGCCAGCGAATGCTATATCGTGGACTTAAAAGACGAATTTGTATCTGACTACATCTACCCCACTATTACTACAGGCGCAGTATATGAAGGTCAGTACTTACTTGGTACATCAATGGCGCGCCCTATTATCGCCAAAGCACAAGTTGAAATCGCACGTAAAGTAGGCGCAGATGCACTTTGCCACGGTTGTACAGGTAAAGGTAATGACCAAGTACGTTTCGAAGGCACCTTTGCTGCACTCGCACCTGAGCTAACCGTTATTGCTCCTTGGCGTGAGTGGGACATGGTATCACGTGAAGATTTATTGGCTTATTTGGCCGAGCGTGACATTAAAACCACAGCGTCAGCCACCAAAATTTACAGCCGTGATGCAAACGCATGGCATATCTCACACGAAGGCGGTGAGCTTGAAGATCCTTGGTGCGAGCCAACCAAAGAAGTATGGACCATGACCGTTTCTCCTGAAGATGCGCCGAATACACCTGAGCGTGTTGAAGTCAGTTTCGAACATGGCCGCATGGTAAAAGTAAACGGTGAAGCCCTTAGCCCTTACCAATGCTTGGTTAAATTGAACGAGCTTGCTGGTGCACACGGCGTGGGTCGTATCGATATCGTAGAAAACCGTCTAGTGGGCATGAAGTCACGTGGTTGTTATGAAACCCCAGGCGGAACAGTCATGCTTGCGGCTTACAAAGCCCTTGAAAGCCTAGTGTTAGACAAAGCTGCGCTTAAATACCGTGAGCAAATCGGTTTAGAGTTCTCACATGTCATGTATGACGGCCGTTGGTTCACCCCCCTAAACGATGCACTGCTTGCCGGTGCAGCAAGCTTTGCTGACAAAGTAACGGGCGACATAGTCGTTAAATTGTATAAAGGCCAAGCAACGGTAACGCAGCGCCGTTCACCAAACAGCTTGTACTCTGAAGATTTCGCTACCTTTGGTGCGGATGACGTATACGACCAAAGCCATGCAGAAGGCTTCATCCGTCTTTATAGCTTGTCTAGCCGCATCAGCGCGCTAAACAAAGAAGGCATTCCGTTCAAAAACACAGGTATCGAATAATGAGCTTGTGGGGCGGACGTTTTCAAGATGGCAGCAGTGCGATGTTTCGCACTGTTAACGATTCACTGCCATTCGACAGAGTGTTGGCGAGCCAAGATATTCGCGGCTCAATAGCATGGGCACGTGCCATTGCAAAAGCGGGGGTACTGAACCAAGACGAGCACCAACAGCTTGAAGAAGCCCTTAAAGCCTTGTTGGTAAAAGCGGATGCCGGTGAGCTCGATTTTGACGCCAGCAGTGAAGAAGATATTCACAGCTTTGTAGAAGCAACCTTAATCGAGCAACTCGGCGATGTGGCGCGCAAATTACACACTGGCCGCAGCCGTAACGACCAAGTTGCCACGGATTTTCGTTTATGGACCCGTGAACACGTTGATTTACTGGTTGAGGATGTTGAAGCGGTTATTGCGTCATTAGTGGGTAACGCTGATGTCAATCAAGACGTTATTTTACCTGGCTACACCCACTTGCAGCGTGCTCAACCGGTGCGCTACCCGCACTGGTGCTTGGCCTATGTTGAAATGCTAAAACGCGATTTGAGTCGTCTGCATGACTTAAAAGCCCGTTTGAATCAGTGTCCTTTAGGTAGCGGTGCACTTGCTGGCACAACCTACCCTATCGACCGTCAAGCGATTGCCGAAGAGCTTGGTTTTGACAGCCCGTGCATCAACAGCCTTGATGCGGTATCTGATCGTGATTACGTGCTAGAGCTTCTTTTTGTCGCCAGTACCAGCATGATGCACTTGTCGCGCATGGCGGAAGATTTAATCTTCTACAACTCAGGCGAGGCAGGTTTTATACAGTTAGGTGACGCGGTTACTTCTGGTTCATCCTTGATGCCTCAGAAGAAAAACCCTGATGCATTAGAGCTGATGCGCGGTAAATGTGGGCGAGTGTTCGGTAGCTTACAAGCCTTGCTTGTGACCATGAAAGGTCTGCCCCTTGCGTATAACAAAGATATGCAAGAAGACAAAGAAGGCTTGTTCGACGCGACGAATCAATGGCATATCTGTTTGCGCATCGCTTGTGAAGTGGTTGATAGCATCAAACTTGATAGCGAGCGCTGCGCGAAAGCCGCCCGTGAGGGTTATGCTAATGCGACTGAGCTTGCTGATTACCTTGTCGATAAGGGGATTCCATTTAGAACCGCCCACGATATTTCTGGTCGAGTCGTGCTGGACGCCCTCGAAAAGAAAAAGGCTATTGAAGAGCTCTCCATCGCTGAACTTAAAGTGTATTCAGACGTTATAGAAGAGGATGTCTACCCTGTTCTACAACTTGAATATTTGGTCAACAAGCGCGACATCTTGGGTGGAACGGGCATTAAGCCTGTACTCGAAGCGCTGGCTAATGCTAAAGCATCGTTCAAAAAATAGCGATGTAAGTGTAAGGAAAACACGTGGTACTTTCACACAACGACAGCGTAAAGCTATTTCGCAATTCGGCGCCTTACATCAATGCGCACAGGGGTAAAACCTTCGTATTGATGTTTGGTGGTGAAGCAGTTGAAGATGCAAACTTTGCCAACATTATTCAGGATATCGCCTTGCTTAACAGCTTAGGTGTACGCTTGATACTGGTACACGGCGCGCGACCGCAAATTGATCAACGTGCCGTCTGGCGTAAAGTAGAACCGCGTTTTTCAGAAGACGTGCGGATCACCGATAAGCAAACCCTTGAGTGCGTGAAAGATGCTGCGGGCTCTGTGCGCTCACAAATTGAAGCCTTGCTCACCATGGGCTTGGCTAATTCACCTATGCACGGCGCGCAAATTCGTGTGTGCTCCGGTAATTTAGTGGTGGCTATGCCTATCGGCGTGCGTAACGGCGTGGACTTCGAGCATACTGGTTTGGTACGTCGGGTTGATGTAACTGGCATAAATGACCATCTTGACGATGGCTCAATTGTACTACTGCCACCTATGGGCTACTCCCCCACGGGTGAAGTATTTAACTTGAGCCACGAAGATGTAGCGACTAACGCAGTTAAAGCGTTGAATGCTGACAAGCTGATTATCTTTACGGAAAAAGATGGCCTTGTAGATGAAACAGGGCGTTTGTTGCGCAATATTCAGCTCAACTCTTTGTACCCTATGCTAGAGCAAGCACATTTACAGCAAGAAAAGCACAGCATTCAAACGATTATCGACAGTCTGGAGTCAGGCGTTAGCCGTTGCCATTGTGTTAGTTACGGCCAAGACGGCGCGCTATTGCAAGAGCTTTTCACTCGAGATGGCGCAGGCTCGCTTATTTCGCAAAGCTATTACGAGCAGATACGTACGGCGACCATTGAAGATGTGGGCGGTATTCTAAACCTCATCAACCCGCTGGAAGAGAAAGGTATTCTGGTGAAGCGCTCCCGTGAAATATTAGAGCGTGAAATCGAACAATTCACCATCATTGAACGTGACGGCATGACCATAGCCTGTGCGGCGCTGTACCCTTATTTAGAGGAGCAATGCGGCGAGCTAGCGTGCGTAGCAACGCATACTGATTACCGTGGTGGGAATCGTGGTGAGCGCCTTTTAAGCGCCATCTGTGAACAAGCAAAGTTACAGGGGTTAACCTCGATATTTTGCTTGACTACAGTGACCTCTCACTGGTTTCAGGAACAAGGCTTCGTACGAGCCACACTCGATGATTTACCCGCTAAAAAGAAACAACTATACAATTTTCAGCGTAACTCAAAAGTCTTTGTGTTAACGCTGTAATCCACGCAAAACATGCATCCACACAAGCAGCTTACTTCGAAGCTGCTTTTCTATTTCTCATTTTATTTAGGACTAATATGACCATTCAAGATCTGATCACCCAAGTGCGTACCCAACCACAAAGTGTTGAGTTCAGCCAAGTGATTAATACGATACAACAACACTACCGATACACAGCAACCGCATTCACCAATGGTGACGTGGTCAATGAAAAAGGCAGCAATGAAGGTTCATGCAAGATTTTTTACTTTGCGCAACTCAATCAATTAACGGAAACTGAAACATTGCACTTATTTGGTACCTTTTACCGCAACGATGTATTGCAGCACCCTGACGCCAACGATCACGGTAATATCAGAAATTTTATGAATACAGGTTGGCAGGGAATTAAATTCGAGTCCGCTGCACTGTCTCCATTAACAGCATAAGTCTCATAAAGCTTGCTAAGATTGTTTGTTTCCCCCATCCATCATCAAATAGCGGTTAAGCGAGCATGAAAGAGTGTACCCAGTGCGGAAAGTGTTGCACCCAATACGGTGATGGCGGCTTGTCTGTCACCGACAGCGAAATCGATATGTGGGAGCTGTTTCGACCGGATATCGCTCAGTACGTTAAAAAAGGCTTGATTTGGGCCAGCCCAGACACGGGCAAGTTGCTGAACCATTGCCCCTTCTTACGCGTCGTGCCAGCAGACAAAACCATTGAGAACAGCAAAGATATTTATACTTGCGATATCTATTTCGATCGCCCTGATGACTGTCGGTATTACCCGGTCACCGTAAAACAAATGATCAACGACGAATGTGAAATGCTGGAAGATAACGACTTGGATGATCCAGTAAAGGCTCAGCGAGAGCTCGATATATTGATGAAAGACAGCCGCCCAGCATTTGATAAATAATCCTCAGGGGCAAACCGGCAGACACAAAAAAGGCCACTTTCGTGGCCTTCTTAATCATCTTAACGATGAATTAAATACCGGCTGCGCCAGCAACGGCTTGTTTAGCCAGCTCAGTAATACGATCCCAATCACCCGCTTCAACAGCATCGTCAGGTGCTAACCAAGAGCCGCCTGCACAACGCACGTTAGGCAATGATAAATACTCAAGGTAATTAGTTGGGCTTATGCCACCTGTTGGGCAAAACGCGATGTCAGGGAATGGCCCACCGATCGCTTTAATGGCTTTAACGCCACCGGAGGCTTCAGCTGGGAAGAATTTAAAGTGGGTATAACCGAAGTCAATTCCGCGCATTAATTCAGAAATAGAAGAGATACCAGGAATGAGCGCGATACCGCCTTTATTACCTGCATCCAATAAGTCAGATGTCATGCCAGGGCTTATTGCGAACATAGCACCCGCCGCTTCAACTTCAGCTAATTGCTTAGCATTCGTTACCGTACCTGCACCTATGATGGCATCTGGCACTTCAGTCGCGATAGCTTTAATTACGTCCAGTGCTGCTTCTGTGCGCAATGTCACTTCCAATACACGAATACCGCCAGCAATTAATGCTTTAGCAAGAGGGACCGCATGCTTTACATCTTTGATCACCAATACAGGAACCACTGGTCCTTGACTGAATACATCTTGAGACGAAACTTTCCAATTTTTTGTCATTGTAGTTAACCTTTATAATGCTGTTGTAGGTATGCCATGGCACCAATCAAACCATGATCGGGCTCGGTAATAATGTATGTAGGTATGCCAGCTACGTAATGACGAAACCGGCCTTTTGCTTCAAAGCGTGCGCGAAATTCACTTTGTTGAATAAACTCAACAAATCGAGAGGCGATCCCGCCACCGATATAAACACCACCGCGTGTACATAAGTTAAGGGCTAAGTTGCCAGCGAAACTTCCCATAATGCGACAGAACTGTTCTAGTGTTTCACGGCACAGTGAACAACTGTTATCAATTGCTCTAGAGGTTATATCTGCTGCGTCGCTATACTCTGACGGCACATTTCTGGCCGCAGCCAACCCCTCATAAATATGAACAATCCCTCGTCCTGACATCACTTCTTCTGCTGAGGCGTGGCCTAGCTTTTTGGTCAAAAAGCGCAGAATCGCAATGTCATTTTCATCGACAGCTGAAAAATCAACGTGTCCACCTTCCCCATCAAGCGCTTTCCATTTGCCATCGGTACAAGTTAGGTGTTCCACACCTAGGCCAGTACCAGGTCCAAAAACGGCTATATTGGCACCGGGTATCGCTGCCCCTTGCCCAATTTGCACTTTTTGGTCCTCGCCTAGCAAAGGCAATGAATGGGCCACTGAGGTGAAATCATTGATCACGCCCAACCAACTTAAGCCCAAATCACCCTGCACTTCTTTAATAGAAAAAGCCCAGTAGTGATTGGTCATTTTGACGTGGTCACCTTCAACAGGACAGGCAATGGCCAAACAACCAGCAGCGAATTGGGTTGCGGGAAACTCTGAAAAATACTGTTTTATTGCGTCATTCAAAGTGGCAAAATCAGCACACAAGTATTTGCGAATGTCAGCGATTTGTCCGTTAACGACCTGCGCCAAACGAATATTAGTGCCACCAATATCCGCAACAAAATTAGTTGTCACGATTAATCATCCTGTCCGACGAAAAGAGAACAAGCACCTTGCTCGGCACCCGTTAACGTTGAGCGCATACCGGCAAACATTTCGCGGCCCATACCCACCTGATGAGAGGCAACGTCAGTCACTTTCGCTTCTCGAGCGGACAATTCAGCTTCATCTACGTGCAATGTCATGTGGCCAGTTTCTGTATCCAATTCGATGATATCGCCGCTGTTTACCTTAGCGATTAAGCCACCTTTTACCGCTTCAGGTGTTAAGTGAATTGCGGCTGGCACTTTGCCCGAGGCACCTGACATACGACCGTCAGTCACTAGAGCAACTTTATAACCTTTGTCTTGCAGTACACCAAGAGGAGGCGTAAGACTGTGAAGCTCTGGCATACCAATAGCTGACGGCCCTTGGAAGCGCACAACCACGATGCAATCTTTGTCTAAATCACCGGCTTTAAACGCCGCTGCTAGTTCGAATTGATCTTCAAATACAACTGCAGGGGCTTTGATTTTGCAATGAGGCTCACGCAGAGCTGACGTTTTCATTACCGCACGACCTAGGTTACCGGTTAATACCGATAGTCCGCCGTCTGGCTTAAATGGCTTTTCAACACTGGCAACCACTTCTTTATCGAATGACTCAGTTGGACCATCTCGCCAAACCAGTTCACCATTTTCAAGCATTGGCTCTTGGGTATAACGCTCAAGGCCATCGCCACAGATAGTTTTCACGTCGTTGTGTAGCAAGCCTGCATTCAATAATTCTCTGAACAATAATGCCATACCGCCAGCAGCAGTGAAGTGGTTAATATCAGCAGAGCCATTGGGATAAATGCGGGTAAGCAAAGGAACAGCATCTGAAATATCAGAGAAGTCATCCCAGTTAATGGTATAGCCAGCAGCTTTAGCAACGGCAACCAAGTGCATAGTGTGGTTAGTTGAGCCGCCAGTGGCTAGTAACGCAACTAAACCATTGACGATAGCTTTCGCATCAACAATGTGACCGATTGGGCGGTAATCTTCACCTAGGTCAGTGATGCGCGTCACTTGACGTGCAGCTGCATCGGTTAAGGCTTCACGCAATGGCGTGCCTGGGTTAACGAACGATGAGCCAGGTAAATGCAAGCCCATGGTCTCAACCACCAATTGATTACTGTTAGCCGTACCGTAAAAAGTACAAGTGCCCGCAGAGTGATAAGACTGAGACTCAGCCTCAAGCAATTCTTCACGGCCCACTTTGCCCTCAGCGTACATTTGACGCACTCGGGCTTTCTCTTTATTTGGAATACCTGATGGCATAGGGCCAGCAGGGACAAAAATGGTCGGTAGATGACCGAAGCTTAATCCACCGATCAATAATCCGGGCACGATTTTGTCACATATGCCGAGCATCAATGTGCCGTCAAACATGTTATGCGACAATGCCACCGCCGTTGACATGGCAATCACGTCTCGGCTCATTAGGCTTAAATCCATACCAGCGTTACCTTGGGTAACGCCATCACACATTGCAGGTACGCCACCGGCAAATTGCGCCACGCTGCCCACTTGCTGAATGGCCTTCTTAAGAATTTCTGGATAATCGTGGTAAGGCTGATGTGCAGATAACATGTCGTTGTACGATGAAATAATCGCAATGTTCGACTTTGTCATGCTACGCAAGTCGGCCTTGTCTTCAGCACCACATGCTGCAAAACCGTGCGCCAAGTTACCACACGACAAAGTCCCACGATGTGGCCCCTGTAAACGGGCTTTTTCAATTTTGTCTAAATACGCCTTGCGCGAGCCTTGGCTGCGCTCAATGATGCGTTGGGTGACTTCTTGAATAATAGAATTCATATTTTTCTCCTAGGGAGCCCACATTAATTCGACATCGGCGTTATTTATCACCGCGCGAATGGGCATTTCGTGCTCATCGCCACCTTTTATCGCTTTGTCCAGTACCTGTTTTTTACTGTCCCCTGTTAAATGCAAAAATACATTTTTACTGTTTAACAGTGCGGGTAAGGTCAACGACATGCGTTGGTTCGGTGCGGTCGTAGGTTGTACAGCAATGTACGTACGACGCGCGCCCTGGTCTAAACCTTGGTGGATCTGATCTGAACATGGGAACAAAGAAGCAGTATGCCCGTCTTCCCCCATGCCCAGGATCAATACATCGAAAGGAGTATGTAATTTGGCAAGATTTGCAGTGCAGGTTTCAACCGCATCTTTAGCATCCTCGTGCTCGGTTTTAAGGCCAACAAAATTGGCAGCTGCTGCGTTGTTTTGCAGTAACTCTCGACGCACCATTTTTTCATTGCTGGCGTCATCGTCTGTTTCTACCCAGCGCTCATCGGCTAAGCTGATGTCTACTTTGCTCCAGTCGAGTTCCACTTTTGATAATGAGTTAAACAACGCTTTAGGTGTTCGTCCACCAGAAACAACCAAGCTCGCTCGGCCGTTCTCACTGATGCCATCTTTCAAAATATCGACGATACGCTGTGCGAATGTAGAATTAAGTTCATCAGTTGATTGAAAGTTATTTTCAGTTAGTGACATATTATTTCTTTCCTATTCGGCTTTCGTACCATGCTCGGTTTTCACGGGCGAGTAGAGCGATTGAGGCCACTGGTCCCCACGTGCCGGCTTGATAAGGCTCAGGCGGCTCATTGGTGTGTTTCCAAGCATCGATAATGCCGTCAACCCACTTCCAAGCAAATTCCACTTCATCACGGCTAACGAACAAGGCTTGATTACCCAGCATCACTTCAAGCAGTAATTTTTCGTAGGCATCAGCGATACGATCATCTTGGAACGCCTCAGAGAAACTCAAGTTCAAACGTGATTTCTGCAAATCCATACCGCTAGTCCCTGTCAAACCAGGAACTTTGTTCATGACTGTGACCTCAACGCCTTCATCCGGCTGCAAACGAATGGTGAGCTTGTTCGGTGGCAACTGTGCGAAACTGTCTTCAAATAAGTTATGAGGCTGGCGTTTAAAATAAATAACCACTTCACTGGTTTTGTTCGGCAGGCGTTTACCCGTGCGTAAATAGAACGGCACACCAGCCCAACGCCAGTTATCAATGTCCACATTTAGCGCTACAAAAGTTTCTGTTTCACTACGTGGGTTTGCATCCGGTTCGTCCAGATAACCAGGCACTTCTTTGCCCTTCACAAAACCACCAATATATTGTCCACGAACACTTTTCTGATTGATATTGGTTGAGTTGATGGGACGTAACGCTTTTAAGACTTTTAATTTTTCACCGCGAATACTGTCAGCATCCAAGGTTGTTGGCGGTTCCATGGCAATCAATGTCAAAATTTGCAACAAGTGGTTTTGGACCATGTCGCGCATTTGTCCAGCGGTGTCGAAATATCCCCAACGCCCTTCAATCCCCACCGATTCAGCCACACTGATCTGTACATGATCGATACTGTTGTGATCCCAATTGGTCGCGAAGATAGAGTTCGCAAAACGCAGCGCAATCAGGTTTAAAACCGTTTCTTTACCTAGGTAGTGATCGATACGGTAAATTTGTGACTCATCGAAGAACTCAGCGACCTGATCGTTAATCACCTTAGAGGACGCTAAATCGTGGCCAATCGGCTTTTCAAGAACAACGCGCATGCTTTTATCGATAACGTTTGCCGCTTTGAGGCCACGGCAAATATCACCGAAGATAGAAGGAGGCGTAGCGAAGTAGCAGACCATGGTGCGTGAGGCATCAACATGCTCACCGAAAACGCTGTAACTTTCTGCGTTTTTCATATCAACGCACACATAATCTAATTTAGCGGAGAAACGCTCCCATGTTTCATCACAAAGGGTCTCGCCACTAAACTGTTCAATATTTTCTTTTACAAGTGCTACGTAGTCTTGCAAGCTGATGTCGTCTCGGGCTACCCCTAAAATCGATGTTTCAGCGTGCATGAGTTCTGCTTTCTCTAACTGGTAAAGCGACGGAAGTAATTTGCGGCGAGCTAAGTCACCTTTAGTACCAAATAGAACAAAGTCGCACGGGGCGGATGAATTATCTAACGTCATTGTGTTTAACCTGCTAATTAATAAAACTGCGTGATTGGAATTGGGCTAATAATAACACTTCAATCATGACTTATCTTTGCCCACAGTTAACAACAAATGTTGTAATTTTACAACGTTTGTTAAGAAAAGGCGACGCTTTCTGTGCCTCCACTGCCTTAAAAACCGAGTATTTCACCGATTTTTGTCAAAAAGTTACAAGAAGGTTACCAAGTTTGCTGTCGACAATGCTATTCTTGTGCCTACTTCATGATTTTAGTTAAAAATTCTGTGGGCATATGAATATTCTTGAAAAAATAACTCAGCATAAATTAGCGTTCAGCAAGTCAGAACGTAAGGTCGCCGAAGTCATTTTGGCCAACCCTCAAGTCGCTATCCATAGCAGCATCGCCACCTTGGCTAAGATGTCTGATGTCAGCGAGCCCACTGTTAATCGTTTTTGCAGACGCTTGGATACCAAGGGGTATCCTGATTTTAAATTACACCTAGCCCAAAGCCTCGCGAATGGCACCCCTTACGTTAACCGACACGTTGAAGAAGATGATGGCCCTGAGGAATACACCAAAAAGATTTTCGAATCGACTATGGCCTCACTCGAGGTTGCCCGCCAATCGGTTGATATCAATACGATCAACAGAGTGGTAGATTTGTTGACACAGGCGCAAAAAATTTCCTTCTTTGGCCTTGGCGCCTCAGCGTCGGTCGCTCATGATGCCCTAAACAAGTTCTTTCGTTTCAATGTTCCGGTTGTCTATTTTGAAGATATTTTGATGCAGCGTATGAGTTGTATGAACTCATCTGAAGACGATGTCGTTGTGCTTATATCTCACACTGGTCGCACAAAAAGCTTAGTGGAAGTCGCACAAATTGCCCGCAGTAATGATGCTACCGTGGTAGGCATTACCTCGCAAAATAGTCCCTTGGCGAAAGAGTGTAATTTAGTTTTGTCATTAGAAGTGCCTGAAGATACAGACATGTATATGCCTATGGCATCACGTATTGCCCAGCTAACGTTAATCGATATATTAGCGACAGGCTTTACTTTACGAAGAGGTACTAAATTCCGCGAAAACTTGAAACGAGTTAAAGATACCTTGCGAGGCTCTCGTTACGATAAGCGGAATGAACAGTAGGTAAATTTTACAAAGAAAGGCGCCTTAATAACCCTGATTGGTCTGACCTCAGCCCATTTAACGCGCTTTAATAGCTTTTTTTGTTAAAAAATTTCACAATAATGACTTATTAATCTAATATTTTCGTAATTAAATTACGAAACAGTAATTAATCTGTCAGATTCACTTGCTATAATCACACACTGATAGCCGTAAGATTAATGTCAAATTCGATGATATGCGACTGAGTATATTATCTGGTCTATCGTTAATCTGCTGACACAAAATTGTTATACCCGTACACAATATTTATTACCTGCATTCCTGAAACAGTATGCGCCACAACCAGAGCAAATTACCTATGTTAAGACGAACCAAAATTTTAGCTACATTGGGCCCAGCAACAGACACAGTTGAACAAATTGAGGGCATAGTTCAAGCCGGAGCAAACGTTGTTCGCATGAACTTCTCTCATGGCACGGCACAAGACCACATTGACCGTGCGGATAAAGTACGTCAGGTAGCAAAGAAACTTGGCAAATACATCGCTATTTTGGGTGATTTACAAGGTCCTAAAATCCGTGTGGCTAAATTTAAAGAAGGTTCGATCATTCTTGCTTTAGGTGACAAATTCATTCTTGATGCCGATATGGGTCGTGATGAAGGCGACCAAGCAGCTGTTGGTATCGATTACAAGGCACTGCCTAAAGACGTGAACACCGGCGACATTCTTTTGTTAGATGACGGCCGTATTCAGCTTAAAGTAATGGAAGTACAAGGTAATAAAGTTCATACGCAAGTCACGGTTGCAGGTAAGTTGTCGAACAACAAAGGGATCAACCGTCTAGGTGGTGGCCTTTCAGCGGAAGCATTAACTGAGAAAGACAAAGAAGACATTAAGACAGCCGCAATTATCGGCGTTGATTACTTAGCCGTATCTTTCCCGCGCTCAGGCGATGATTTACGTTATGCACGCCAGCTAGCGGAAAAAGCGGGTTGTCACGCAATGATTTGCGCCAAAGTGGAACGTGCTGAAGCGGTTGCCACTGACGAAGCCATCGACGACATTATTGAAGCATCAGATGCGGTCATGGTTGCTCGTGGCGACTTAGGTGTAGAAATTGGTGATGCTGAGCTAGTGGGTGTGCAGAAGAAATTGATTGCCCGTTCTCGTCAGCTAAACAAAGTGGTTATCACAGCCACTCAAATGATGGAATCAATGATCACCAGCCCAATGCCTACACGTGCTGAAGTCATGGATGTGGCTAACGCAGTATTAGATGGTACAGATGCCGTGATGTTATCGGCTGAAACCGCTGCCGGTGATTTTCCAGTAGAGACAGTGGCAGCAATGGCCCGTGTTTGTGTGGGTGCAGAAACCCACCCAAGTGTTAAGATTTCTAAGCACCGCATGGACGAAAGCTTTGGCTCTGTGAGCGAAACATTAGCACTGAGTGCCGTGTACGCTGCAAACCATTTAAGCACAGTGAAAGCCATTGTTGCTTTAACAGAGAGTGGTAGCACACCGCGTTTGATGTCTCGTATCACGACTTCATTGCCGATTTACGCTTTGTCACGTCATGAGTCAACGTTAAATATTATGGCGCTTTACCGTGGCGTTAAGCCGGTATTCTTTGACTCTCGTGGCAGTAGCCCGGGCGAGTTAACCATAGACGTGGTTGCTATCATGAAAGAAAAAGGCATGCTTGAAACAGGCGATCTCTTTATCATGACTTATGGCGATACCATGGAAACCGTAGGCGGCACCAATGCGTGTAAGATTGTAGCGGTTAGCTAAACGGCTCTAGCAGCTATATCAGCAAACTAAATTTGAAGCCGGGACGAATAATATTTATCCCGGCTTTTTTATGCTCTTTAATTTAGTCAAATATCACCAATCCCCTGCATCAACACATTGCCCACATAAAGCGCTATCCCAGGCATGAATTTCTTCTCCATAAGTAACCTTTTAGACCCATAGTTTATTGATAAGCTGACGTGTAAGAACGCCTGCTGAACCTGCAACATTTCAAATCTCCTTAGCGAGTTGATTAACACCAGTGCCGTCCATTATGAATCACACTCACCTTGTATGAGGTGGTTTTTTTTACCTAAAATTGTTGCAAAATCAATATCATGTCGCTTAGGATAGGAATTGTCACTAGGGTAATTAATGCCACATACCCGCCAAGAAAGAAGTGTTCTTACTTCTTATTTAAAACGCTAAAAAAAATATAATTAATCCAGGAACATACATGAAATTTAATCACTTAAAACTCACGGTGGTAGCCGTTGCTATCGCATCCAGTTTGCAGGTTCATGCTCAAAGCAATTCCGATACCAGCATTGAAAGAGTAGAAGTAACAGGCTCGCACATTCGCCGAGGCGACTTAGAAGGCCCCTCTCCTGTCACGTCCTTGTCCGCTGAGGAAATTGCCAACACAGGGGTTACTGATTTAATTGGCTTGTTTACTAAGTTACCCATTGCTGGGCAAGGCACGTTTTCAACCCAAGGCAACAGTAGTGACGGCACAGGCAATGGCGGCTCTAGTGTTTCTCTGCGTGGACTCGGAGCCGATTCAACCCTGATATTGGTTAACGGTCGACGAGTCTCTGTATCGCCTTTTGCCAACTCGATCGATACCGCGTTCGTGGATATCAACAACATTCCCTTATCAGCCATCAAGCGAGTAGACATTTTAAAAGACGGAGCCTCAGCTACCTATGGCTCTGACGCCATCGCTGGCGTTATCAATATCATCATGAAAGACGATTTCGACGGTTTAGAATTGTCGGGAAAATATGGTGATACCGCTGATGGAGGAGGTGCAGAATCAAACGCAAGTTTGCTGTTTGGTACTAGCTCTGACAAATCTAGCCACACCTTTGTATTAGATTATTTCGATAGAGAAGAAATACTCTATGCGGATCGTGATTACGCAAGCTCATCTAATCAGTCCGCTCTTAGGCCAAATGATCCCTACGCGACTGATTTCAGAAGCTCAGCTGGCTACCCTGGGACCATTGCCCTTGCCTCGGATTCCACAGTGCGCTTACCTGACACTTTCGGAAATGACGTATGTCCAGCTGACCAAATAGTGGGGGATTTATGTCGTTATGATTATGCACCGTTTAGTTCGTCTATACCGGCATCAGAGCGCGTTAGCTTTATGTACATGGGTAAGTTTGAGATCAATGACGATGTACGCGCATTTATTGACTTAAACGGACAAAACTCAAAAACCACGATCCGTGGTGCTGGTAGCCCAAGCTTCAATGAATTGTTTATGTCAGGGGACAATATTAATCACCCCTTTGCTGACGACCCTACACATCCTTTCTATCAACAAGATTTAACTATGCGCCGACGCACAGTTGAAATAGGCAACCGAGAAAAACGAGTGGATTCTGATTATTATCGCACGGTAATGGGTCTTGAAGGTGGGTTCGGTGACTGGGATTGGGAAGTCGCTTACAGTTATATTAAAAGTGACTCAATTGAGAGAGGTGTCAATGGCTTTCCTAACTCTCGACGCACCCAAGAAGCCATAGACAGTGGTTTGTGGAACCCCTTTGAGCCTTCAAGCAATTCCCAAGAAGCACTCGATTACATTGAAACCCAAACGACTCGCTATGGTAAGTCCACCAGTAAATCGTTTGATGCGCAAGTGTCAGGTCCGATCATGAATATGTCAGCCGGCGAATTGATGTTGGCAGTTGGCGCTGAGTATCGAGAGCAAGAGATCAGTGATAATCCAGATGATCAGTTCATACGAGGCGAAGTGTTTGGCACTGAAGCAACCCAGGCCAACGGCGAACGGGACAACACGGCTGTATTCGCTGAACTTGCGATCCCTGTCACAGAAACCTTCAATGTTCAGTTAGCCGTGCGCCACGAAGATTATAGCGATTTTGGCACAACGACTGATCCCAAAGTGGCTTTTATCTGGACACCGATGGATGAATTGTCTATTCGAGGCTCTTATGGCACCGCCTTCCGTGCGCCGTCTTTACATCAAATTGGGCTGGGCAGCACGGATGAGTCACCTAACTTAGTCGATAATGTTCGTTGTGATGCAGTGGGCAATGTTAACAAGGCCTGTGAGCCACAAGAGTACACTGCGGTGTTAACTGGCAACCCCGACCTTGGCCCTGAGGAGTCAGAAAGCTATAACTTTGGTGTTATTTATGAAATCACCCAAAGCATTGATTTTTCGTTAGATTATTACAATTATGACATTGAAAATGTGATCAATAAAGACACCCAATTTAAGTTTACCACCCAAGGGAGTAATCCAGAGGTGGTGGAACGATTGCCATCTAATATTCCAGGCGACCCAGGGGAAGTAGTACGTATCTTCGACCAGTTCGAAAATTTAGGGAACATCAAAACCTCAGGTCTTGACCTTGATTTAGGCTATAAAACTGAAACTTCGTTAGGTGACTTTAAGATTAACTACATTTTAAATTATGTATTGAACTATGAAGATATTCGCACTGGAGGTCGCATTGATACCCAAGAAGGACAGTTCGAACAACCCGAAGTGCGCTGGACAACTGCAGGGTCTTGGGTAAAAGACGACTGGAGCGCGAATGTTGCGGTTAACTACATCGGCGAATTTGAACAAGATGCCTCGGTGCGAGTGCAATCCGACGGCACAATATTGCCTGATATTGATTCTATGATCACAGTAGACACAACCGTTAATTTCAGCGGCATAAACAATACAATATTAACCCTTGGGGCAACTAACCTGTTCAATGAAGAGCCTCCCTTTAGCTACCACGATTATATGGGGCATGTAGTGGGCACCCATAACTCGCAAGGTCGCTTCATGTACGTGCAAGCAACTTATAAGTTCTAAATTAGCAAGTGTATCCACTCGCTATCAGCGTGTTTGTTGATAGCGAGTTATTCTCAAAGCCTTCTTGTGCACTCTCCCTTTACACGCTTGCCAACCCATGATCCTCACTTTTTGGGTGAATTCGTCTTCGCTATAGTTAGGCATCAATCAAATAAAGTGAAGCCACCAGCATCTGGTTTTACTATTAGCCCATCTACACTGAAAAGAGATGAATAAGATGAGCACAAATAAAGAATTCGATATCGTCGTTTATGGCGCTTCAGGCTTCACCGGCCGACTTGTAGCAGAATACTTGGCTAAGCAATATAAAGATGACAACAGCTTTAAATGGGCGATGGCGGGTCGTAGCGCTGATAAGCTCGCTCAAGTACGAGATGAAATAGGCGCACCAAAAGATATCCCTTTGGTAGTGGCGGACGCAGAAGATGCATCCTCTATGCAAGCGATGCTTGATAACACACG
Organism: Paraglaciecola sp. QJM3NY_14; assembly: GCF_056173245.1. Lineage (NCBI taxonomy): Bacteria > Pseudomonadati > Pseudomonadota > Gammaproteobacteria > Alteromonadales > Alteromonadaceae > Paraglaciecola > Paraglaciecola sp. QJM3NY_14. The sequence continues at coordinate 1,090,091 of NZ_CM149664.1, read as the reverse complement.
CTTAATATTGACCACCGTTGGTCCTTATCAGCTTTATGGCTCTGAGCTAGTCGCCATGTGTGCCCAATCGGGTGTTGATTACGTTGATTTGTGCGGTGAACCAGTATGGATGCGCCACATGATTGATGCGAACGAAGCTGCAGCCAAAGAAAGCGGTGCACGCATCGTCTTCTCATGTGGCTTTGATTCCATCCCGTTCGATTTGGGCGTGTATCACTTGCAGCAATTAGCCAAAGAAAAGTTCGGCCATACGTTTAACCGAGTCAAAGGTCGCGTAAAGAAGATGCAGGGGACTTTCTCTGGTGGTACAGCAGCAAGTTTGAAAGCAACGCTAGCGGCTGCCAAGCAAGATCCTAAACAATTCCAGTTATTGCTAAATCCCTTTTCTTTGACTCCAGGGTTTGCAGGTACCGAACAACCTGCAGGAGATAAACCTTATTTTGAAGAGTCACTCAACACCTGGGTCACTCCTTTTATCATGGCTGCCATCAACACCCGTAACGTGCATCGCAGCAACATGTTGCTTAGCCACCAATACGGCAGCGATTTTGTTTATGACGAAATGTTGATGACAGGTCCAGGTGAGAAAGGCGAAAGCATTGCTAAAGCCGTTGCGAGCGATAAAGGCATGATGAAAGACGGCGGCCCTAAACCCGGCGAAGGCCCAAGCAAAGAAGAGCGCGAAAATGGCTTTTATGAAGTTTTGTTTGTGGGTAATGATCAAGATGGTCAAAACCTAACGGTCAGTGTTGGCGCAACCCTTGACCCTGGTTACGGCTCTACGTCACGCATGATTACCGAAGCTGCACTTTGTCTTATTAAAGATGCCGGTGATACCCCAGGGGGCATTTTAACACCTGCCTCAGCCATGGGTGACAAGCTCATTACGCGGTTAGTGGATAATGCTGGTCTGACGTTTAAGCAACTGTAAAAATCTACAGTTAGAAAATCAAAAGCCCAAGCAATGCTTGGGCTTTTTGGTAATTGGATTGTTCGTTAATCTGACAAAAAAATGGGTTTAGTATTCCCACCAAGATTGCTGCCACCACTCCAAAAACTCTTCGAAGTCGATTGAGCCATCATTGTTCTTGTCAATCAAACCAAAACCTTCTTCGACATGACTCGCCTTGGTTTTTGGCGATATGATAGTTAACAATTCAATGAATTCAGTTAGGCCTATTTCGCCATTTTTATCTGTATCAAAATAATCAAATTCTTTACGAATTTCAGCGACCTTTTCTGGCGCTAATGTCTCTTGATTTGCCATGTTTAAACCACATTAATTAAGTTAGGGTGAGTGTACCCTTTCATATAACCCAATGTCTACGCCGACAAGTAAAAGCGCATGAAGCAAGGTGCCTAACCGTTGCTTTTTCCAGCAGCGGTGCGTTGAGCTCGCCTTTGTGCAGCTTTTTGCTGGCGGCGTAATTTTATGGCCTTAGTGGCGTCTTCGCCCACATGCGCTTCGTTGCGTTCGCGCGCAAGGTTCACCTGTTTCTCACGCTCACGAAAGCGTTTAAGTTGCTCTTCGCTATGCGTACCATGACATTTAGGGCAGCTGGCTCCAGCTTCAAAAAGTGGGCTTGCCTTATCTTCTTCGGTAATGGGCAAACGACAGGCATAACACTGGTCGTATTCACTTTTTTGTAAGTCATGATTGACCGCAACCCGATTATCGAAGACAAAACAATCCCCTTCCCATAAGGTGTCGTCTTTCGGGACTTCTTCCAAGTACTTAAGAATGCCGCCTTCTAAGTGGTAAACCTCGTTAAAACCTTGCTCTTTCAAGTACGCGGTTGATTTTTCACAACGAATACCACCCGTGCAGAACATAGCGACCTTCTTATTCTTAGACGGCTCTAAATTGTCTTTAACGTATTGCGGAAACTCACGAAAAGACTCGGTATTAGGATTAATGGCATTTTTAAAGGTACCGATTTCGATTTCATAATCGTTGCGCGTATCGATAACGGTGACATCAGGGTCTGAGATTAACGCATTCCAATCTTTCGGCTTCACATAGGTACCCACAGTACGAAGAGGGTCTATGCCTTCCACGCCCATGGTGACGATTTCTTTCTTTAACTTTACTTTGGTGCGATGAAAAGGCTGGGTTTCGTCCAACGATTCTTTATGAGAAATAGGCGCAATGCGCGGGTCTTCATTCAGGTAGTTCAATAACGCATTGATACCCTCGCGAGAACCAGAAACGGTGCCATTGATCCCCTCTTCCGCTAACAACAACGTTCCTTTAATACCGTTATCTTGCATAAACGTTAACAGGGGTTGGCGCATTTCCTCAAAGTTTTCGAGGGTCACGAATTTGTATAAAGCGCACACGACAACCGGCGCAGATGTTTGATTTTGCATTGTAGTTCCTTGCGATTTGGACCGTAAATCCAGAGCAGTTAATGGGATGCTTAAAAAAGCGCCGGAAATATAGCAAAACCGCATCAAGATTAAAAGTGTAAGCGCAACTGGCCAGCGTTTTACTGACCTAAATCAACCTTTTTTCACGCTTACTACAAAAGCGTACTCTGACTCAGCAACTGTAATGGTCAAAAAAACCATTTTTTAGTCATTTAACAAAACAAACGTTTATATTTCACAACCAAAAAATCGAGGAATCTCATAACCCATTGTTTTTATTGCATTTTAAAATTGGCACTCGGGTTGCAATCACTAAATTAACAAGACGACACATTGCAAACTCTTATTAGAATACTGATTAACTAAAGGAAATACACCATGAAAACATTGACTAAAACGATTGCCGCTTCTCTACTTTCTTTTGCTGTTTTAGGTGCTGCACATGCAAACCAAGAATTGGTCCCTACTGATAACGAAGCTGGCACTAAGTTATGTATTGCAGCGACGACAGGTAGCGTTATCAAAATGAATAAGGCCATGAAATCCAGCAAGGTCACCAAACGTTATGTGACTGAGAAAATGACCTGTAATGGTCAAAATATGGTGGCATTTGTCGAGCAATACGGCGAGAAAGCAGAAAAAATGAATAACTTTCTAACCAACGGTAAATACAGTGAAGAGCGAAACGTCATCGCCAGTGTAAACGCACACTAATCGTTTGGCCGCTAGGAGGCCGAGCGATAACGCCCCGAAAGCCAAATAAAAAATCCGCCTTGAGCGGATTTTTAATGCGTAGCGTTTACCCAGCGATGCTGAGCTCTCGATGTAACCAAGCCTTACCGAACTGCCCATCGCGCTCTATGGTCCTCGGCGACACCGCATAAAACTGTGCGATGTCACTCACTGTTGAGCCAGCGAAAAACTGCAACTCTAAGATTTCAGCTTTTCGTTTATCAAATTTTGCTAAAGCCGATAACGCCGCGTCTAATTCAACAACATCATGGCTAACGGGTTGCTCTGCATATTTATAATCAACGAGAGTGACATGCCTCACCCCTGCCCCACGTTTTTGACTACTGTGTGCCCGAGCGTGATCAACCAAAATACGGCGCATCATATTACTGGCTAGTCGATAGAAATGGGCGCGATCGGCGAAGTCTAATTGGGCGTGTAGTAAATCGATAAAGACTTCATTCACTAACGCTGTAGCTTGCAATGTATGCCCAGCGCGTTCGTAAGACATGTGCTTTTGTGCTCTGCGGTGCAATTCAGCGTAAACCAACTGACTTAAATCCGTAAATGCCTGTTCGCTTCCTGATTGCCAGTCTCGAAGTAGCTGCGTGATATCGCGATCGTTGTTCATATCTTTACACATTGAATAATGGAATAGAGTTGCATAATTCTAGCACAGGAATAGACTATTTTTTAACCGCTTGATATGTATGAACCATGCCGTTAATACATTTTGCGTAAAGGATTAAGGCAAATGAACCACAATGAATGGCAAACAGTACAAGACATCTTTCATCACGCAATTTCTCTGCCCGCAGAGCAACGCAGCGCGTACGTTCAGCAGCAATGCAAAAATGCCTCATCCCTCTATCAAGAGATCATATCCTTATTAGCCCATCATGAGAAAAGCTCTGAAATTGACGCCATCGTAGATTACGCAGCCCATTGCGTTGTTAACCAGACGCCACAGAAGATCGGTGATCTGGTAGACCGTTATCGCTTAGTTGAAATGATTGGACAAGGAGGAATGGGCGATATCTACCTGGCCGAAAGAGCTGATGAACACTACACCCAACGTGTGGCAATAAAAATTAATCGAAATGCACTTGCCAATGCTGACCGTGCATTACGCTTTAAAACCGAGCGACAAATCTTAGCCAACTTAGAACACCCAAACATTGCGCGCTTGCTAGATGGCGGAACCACGCTTACAAATCAGCCCTATCTGGTAATGGAATTCATAGAAGGCACACCTATCGACCAGTACTGCCAAGAAAATAACCTGAGCCTTAATCAACGCCTTAGACTGTTTCAAAAAGTCTGCGACGCAGTGCAGTATGCTCATCAGCACTTGGTGGTGCATTGTGACTTAAAGCCATCAAACATACTCATTACCTCACAGGGGGAGCCTAAATTACTCGATTTCGGTATTTCTAGATTACTCGACCCACAACAGCCCAGCGAACAACATCCAGTTGATGCCAATGCTGATCGCATGCTTAGCCTTCATTATTCAAGCCCAGAGCAAATTTGCGGCGATCCCCTGTCCACCAGCACAGACATTTATTCTCTGGGTGTGATCCTATACAAGCTACTGACCCAACAGCTCCCCTATGAGAACGCACCCGGCAGTTTACATGACGCCATTCTAAAATTTACGCCAGAACCCCCAAGCAAATTGCTGCTACATGATAAATCTCCGCAGGGAAGTGCCAGCAATACTCAGCACACCATGATAAAGGCAAAGGGCGTCGCTGGAGATTTAGACGCTATCACTTTAAAAGCGCTGCACAACAGAGCATCCTTGCGCTATAAAAACGTTACTCAGTTTTCTAATGACCTTGATTGTTACCTGAACCATTTTCCCGTCATGGCGCACCGAAACACTTGGCTTGTTCGTAGTAGAAAATTTCTGCGGCGCAATCGACTTTCTAGCGCACTGGCTGCTTTATTCTTGATTACGATGACCACAACAAGCAGCGCTATTTTCATCCAGTCTCAACGCATTGCTCAAGAGCGTGACACCGCTGAGCAAGAGCGCGGTAAAGCAGTTGCTATCACTGACTTTTTGCACAACATGTTTTTTTCTATTCAGCCTGATAAAGCCCAAGGTGAAGTTATCACAGTGAGGGAAATATTAGATAAAGCCAGTGAAGAACTTAATGAGAGTGACGACCACACACTTTTAGCACAACCTATGGTACAGGCTGCGGTACGGCGCACCATTGGCGATATATACTATCGATTGGGCGTCATCCAACCAGCAATTGAGCACTTAGAAAAAGCCTTAGCACTGCACAGAAAGCATCAAGGGGATGACGCAGGATTCTATCGAGTGCTCAGGGCCTTAGCTAATTCTTATAATCGCGCTGATAAATTTAATTTGCAGCGGCCAATTTTGGAAGAATCAATAGATGTCGCCAAGCGTATCTTTGGTGAAAATGATGAAAAAACATTGGGCGTCATGTCTAATCTTGCCGGCCTTTACAATGATACAGGCAATTCATTTCTGGCAATTAAGCTGCACAATGAAATTTACGACAAAAGCTTACGCGCTTTAGGCCCGTCCAACATTGTCACTATCCTTGCCATCACCAGTCTTGGGGCTGACTACTATGCGTTGGGTGACTATCAAAAAGCCGAAGAATATTTTACCCAAGGGTTAGAAGCATGCTTAAAAGAATGGAACGAGAACCATGGATTGGCTTTGTATAATTTGGCTGGTGTTGGGTATGTACTGGAGCGCTTGGGGCAGTTTGAAGCGGGGTTCATTCCTACAAAAAAACGCTTAGAGCGCGCGCTACATGTACTAGGTGAGCAACACCAAGACACCCTAGACGCCAAGCTGAGTATGGGCCGTATTCAGCTCGGGTTAGGCGAATTCGCTCAAGCGGAGGCTCTGTTCAATGATATTCTACTGGCTTTAACGCACCGTACCGGTAGCCATCACGCCCTCAACTATTCGACGCGCTTTGCCTTAGCACAGCTATATATAAAAACAGATCGCGCCGCTTTAGCATTACCCTTAGCCCAGCAAACCTTAGTTAAAGCCAAAGCCGTATGGGCAGAAGATAACCTGAAGGTACTGTTTGGCACCCAGATATTGGCCGATGCACTCGTCGCTGAGCAACAATACCAAAAAGCTATCACGCATTATCAACAAATTTTGAACAGTCGCCAACGCAGTATCGAAAAGGAGCAAATGCAAAATAAACAATTTGAAATTGATCACCAGCAGGTCAAATACGTCGAAGCATATAATGCCCACTTAGGGTTGGCCAAGGCGTATATAAAGCTAGAGCAAAATGCCGACAGCATTGAACACTTGCGCGGTGCATTGAGATTGAATCAAGCCCATCCATCCATGGTAGCGACTGACCTGCCATGGGTGTTGGCCTCCTTACTCAACGAATACGAAGACTCGGGAAACGTAAAACAAGCTTCAAACATACGTGCCCAGCTTATCGCACTAGACCCGCGATCTCCCTAATTATCCGCATTTAAAAGGTATACTTAACCGATGCCCACCACCGTGAAGCGTCTTTGAATTGCCCGAACTGACCATTGGGATCTCCAAACGCCCAATCAATTCCGGTTTGTAGTTTCAAGTTGTCACTGTAATCATAAGAAATACTCGGTCTTAGTGCGCCATCACCTTGGTTAACACTCCCCATAAGTTCCATTTTAAATAGCAGCCTAGCGTTGTAAAAACTGCGCTGGGCGCGCAATGTGACCAAGGTATCCGTACTTGGACGCAGCAATTCAAATTGCTTTTTGTCCAGATAGTCCACGACTAACTGGGCATTTACAAACCAGTTGTTAGGAGCGCTCCAGTCAAGTCCCCCCCCTATCAGCAGCCGCTTGCTGCGAGCTTGCCCTAATGGCACTTCAGCAAGCACATTTAACGGCTGGTCAGGAATGTAAGCCAGCTCCATTCGCCACACTAGCGTATCTTGAGTAATATCATAGGTGGCGCCCATCACAGTGCGGCGCAAGTAATCGAAGCTGACGTTTATCGGTGCATTTGCAGTAATTGCCGTGGCGAGCCTAAGGACAGGGTCGGTATCAGGGCCTCGATATAACATAAATGACATATCCCCCTCGCCCAGTGCATGGCCGACTTTCACTCCTAGGGTACTATGAGCGATTATATGTTCTCGTTTTGATGTGTTTATCATCAAGACTTGCTCTAAACGGCTATGGCTTTCTTGACCCAAAAGACCTAAATCAGCAATTGATAATCCACCAGTAAAGCGGGTAGAGGTTAAAAAAAAGGTATCACCAACTTTTGCCTGTTGCGTGCTCGTTCCATCGAATGCAAAAGAGGTATCTACTCGCCGGCCATCAAATTTACTACGCCAACGTACACCCCACCGTGCGATCCGTTCTGGGCGAGTATCAGTGAAAACAAAGTCACGACGGCGCACGGGATCGAATCGATCCGTCACTTGCACGCCATCCAGTACGCCCCAAGGCGTAACTTGCTTGCCGATAACGAAACTGGTGGCACGTTTACGCCACATTAAAAATGCCCGAGTTAGCTCCACACGCGTCTCTGAATTATCGACAATGGGGCGATTAAACGAAGCGTAATTGTCTGTGCTTCCCAGACCAGTTTCTTCAAAAGCGACTTGAGACAGGGTGTCTATCTGAGCGCTCCATTGCGGGCTCAACTTCAACTTATGCTTGGACGATAAACTCACTCTAGACAGATCCAACTCACTGTCTCTTAAATTAATCGCCCCGCGATATTCCAAAGAAACCTGGCTTGACTGCAACGTCACTTCTGCTTTGACTTGAAGAGCAAACATCCCAGCAACTGCGAGCAACAAGCATACGGCTGCATTAATCAATCCTTTTCGCGGGATCTGACGCTTATAAACAAACGAATGACTGTTCATGTTATTCCCTTCATTCTTTAACAGCGTTTCGCTGCCACCATATCCAGCCATCTACAACCCTGCGATATTGGGCACGCCGTAACTGAGCTCATCAGCGCTCAAAATACTTTCAGGTAAGTCTGGAATGTGTTTCACATCACTTAGCACAACGTCCGTTCTATGCGCGAGTTGCGCATTCATCACAGTGAAGTTGGTTGCCACCCATGCATCGGCTATGCGCTCTAATCGTTTTACCGATATGGTTTTTAGGGGCAATCCGTCGGTATCTGTGTAATCAATTTTCAAGGGGAAATAGGTCTCAGGGTCGATTAGCGCTATAAAACTGCTGTACCCGAGTTCTACTTTTTTGGCGGTCGTTTTCGTTGTCCCTTTTAAGACGTAATACTCCTTTTGCTCAATCACCTGCTTCTCGCCCACAGTGAAGTCCCAATCTGTTAGGGTAAATTTGAAGTTATCTTTAATATCTCCGTAGGTCAGGTCCGTTCCCATAAAATAGTTACCTTTGCTTGACGCGGGTAACTTACGCACGCGATCTGTCGCTGGTAAATACAGCCAATTTTCATCACTGCCCGATACCTTGTCATAACTTAAAAAACCGGTGTTTTGCAGCGCCGCTGGTGCGGTAAAATATATTCCTATTTTGGTATCGCCTTGATCAATAGAATGAACAAATAACGCTGAGCGTTTTCGTACCCCCCCAGCATCATTATGCAAGGTAAAGTGCATATTCCCCGCGCGACCGTCATTCGCCGCTCTGGCGACCACATTATTCGCTAATTCTAAGGCGCTCAACTGGGTATCGGCCTGTGCTGAAACCGCATGCATAACGAGTAAACAGCATCCCCAAAGACACATGAAAATACGGCTCATACGGTCTTCTTTTGGGCTCACGGTTGGCAATTTTTTTGCGTTAAAGAGTTTCATTACACACTCCCTCTTACATCGATAACAAATGGCGTGGGTGCACACAGGGCGTAACACGCCGGAATAACAATAATTGCCCCTGCTAAGCTACCAATAGACGCAGACGCCACGAGTGCACCAAACCACTGCAATGGCGGTGCTGAACTTAAGCAGATAACCCCCAACGCAAACGCCAGGGCCACAGCTGAAAATACGCACGCTCTGGCAATGACCACATAATGTCCGCTAAAAGCGGCACGAGGGCTCGAGCCTTTTTGTAGTGACTGGCGAACACCAGAGATAAGATGAATAGCAAAGTCGCCCCCCAAGCCAGTTGAAATGGCCGCCGTCATGGAGGTAGCAGGGGCTATATCTATCTTTAAAAGCCCCATCATTGCATAGGTAAACAGAACCCCTGTAAGTATCGGAACCAAGCTCAATAATGCGGCCCAAAATGAGCGAAAGGCGAGAAACGAAGCACAAAAAACAAAGGCAATAGCCAAACCGAGTCCGGCAAAATGAGAAGCTCCGAGTAGCTTCATCCACCCTGAATTAACCGCCACTCGTCCGCTCACGTTGGCCTCTAGATCATATTCCTGAGACCAAATTTCAGCAATTCTCTCAAATTCAGACACCACAGGACTCACCTGACTAAATCGATCTGTCGTTAGTTGTGCGCGAATAAGGGCGTGCTGATAGGTAAAGTCAATTTCCTCTTTGAAATCACCTGGATCTCCTGCCGCCTCATATAAAAACATGTACTGTGCCGGCGCATGCTCAGCGCTAGGTAACTCACCAACAGGTGCGTTAGTCAATGCCCGATGCATTAACCCCATGTAATCGCTGATGGAGGTGCTTTTAACCACGAGTGGTAGCTTATTAATACGTTGCTGCAATATCGCTATGGCATGCATCGCATCTGGTGTCATTAAATCGCCAGCTTGTTTACCTGACACCACCACATCTAAAAAATTGAGCCCTTGCAAATGGGTATTTAAGGTCACGTCAGCCAAACGGACCTCTTCATCCGCTTGAAAATAACGTTGGCGCTCATAATCGAATCGCGCTTGCGTGGCAAAATAAATAAAGACGCACAGTACCAGTATTAAGCTGGAAGAGGTTGTCCAAGGGTGATTAAACGCGTTTTGCGTTAGGCGATAAACCAACGCATCCACTGGGCTGTCTTGTACATATTGTGGCTGTTTTTTGCTGCCCAGCCCAATCAGTAAAATAACCGCAGGCAAGGCACTTAAACTCAAGATCCAAGCGGCGATCACCCCGGATGCTGCAAACCAGCCAAATTCGGCAATGGGCTGCATTGACGAGCCTATAGCCAGACCCACAAACCCGGCAACGGTCGTTACCGTAGTCAGAGTAACGGGCAAGAAAGTTTGACTGAGCGTGGCCAATAACAAGTCGGCCTTGCTTTTACTTGGCTCAACACGGCATTTTTCCATGAAGATAGTAGATACATGCAAACTATCAGCTATTGATATCGCCATAATGATCACAGGCAACGCCGTGGTGATTAAGTAATATCTGGCATCCAACCACCCCATCAAGCCCACCGTCATCGCCGCCGAACCAGCAATAACTAATAATGGGCCGGGTAATCCACGCCATTCACGCAAAGCAATAAAAATCACCAACAGTGCAGTGATAATCGCCATAGGAATGAATATGCGCGTATCTTGATTGACCATCTGCGCCAAACGCCCATTCATTGATGCCACACCGGTCACGTGCACCTCTGCATTCTCAGGCCGGTGCGTTTGGCCAATTGCCAGCACCTGTTGGTAGGTTTGCGTCGCGTGGTTGGCGTCTTGAACCGGTATGATTAAGGTCAGTGTGTCACCGTTTTTGGATGCAAGCAGGCCGTCCATCATAGGCATGCTGCGCAACCTCTCTAACGCTATCACCGCTTTGTTATGTGTCACCTCCCCCGTCGGTAGAATTGGCTCTACGAGCAAATCCCACTCATCCCCATAGATAGCATTCTCGGTCAAAATACTGATCAGAGCATTTTTTTTAACATTATCTAGCCCGCGTACGTCCTGTTGGATCAAGCCTAACGCTTGAATAATATCGGCGCTAAAGGCAGATTGGTTATCGTTAGCCACAATGCCCAGTACGATGGGATCTTCAATGCCAAACAGTTCACTTGCTCTATCTCTGGCAAGCGCAGCAGGATGATCGTTAGGAACAAACGCATCCACAGAGGGGTCTTTGTGAACATGTTTAAGCCCAACTCCCATGGCGACAATCAGCAGCGTGGCGATCAGTAGGATCCATTTTGGGTTATGGATAACGAAGGTAAAATAACGTTCTTTATAGGTTTTTCTGGCTATTTTCATGGTCATGATTGCTGTCCTTGTTTTAGCTGGGAAACACGCGACAAACTGTTCACTGCCCAAGCTAGCTGCCAATTGAAGAACTTTGCGACCCAGCTACAATGGCTTAACCAGTCATTAACAGCGGATCCCAAGACGTCACATCTTCCATTCTCATCAAGATAGAAGCAGGGCTTCTGCTCTCTTTATCTTGTCGCTTTTCTTATCAGCGAAATTCCCACTACAAATCCGCCAATTTATTTCCATTTTCGATAAATTAATTTATTAAGTGCACTGTAAACGGTGTTATCTAGCCACTTAGTTTTGCGCTTTTTACAGCGCGAAACCTCTGTCCAACAGAGCACTGTAGTTGACGCGCAGTACGTCGAGCTAGCCGACGAAACAGACATGCGAAGCTTAGAAAAAGACAACTAACGAAAGCTATTTTGGGCACATCCATCAGCGCCAAGCGCATCACTTCATGTTGTTTATCGCTCAATAGTCGCTTAGCAGACTGTTTGCTGCTTATGGCTTGTCTGGGGCGCGCTTTGGCAGGTAATGAAATTGACGTTAATTGGTTGTCCATTGCATTTGCAGATGAGTAAAGTAATGCTGTTGCATCAGACTTAGGGTCTGATTTATTCAGTGAGGCATCACGTACAATATTCTCAGGGCCGGCCTGAATCGCTATCGCTGGCCAACTAATCAGCCAAGCCGAAAAAAACAAGGCTTTAATGCAAAACGCTATTGGCTGGTGAAACGCTCTTGAGCACATATCACACTCCTGTTTGTTAAGTCTCACTTCCTATAAGCGCAATTTTTAGAAGGGAACCGCCACATCGTTTGTTATTTCTGCACGAGGCGCTTTATTCAGTAGGTCCTGTTTGCGCGTCAATCGGGTTATAATCTGTTTATCAGCAAAACACAGGATGAAATATGTGTGAGTTATTAGGCATGTCTGCGAATGTTCCAACTGACATTTGCTTTAGTTTCAAGGGTCTTCGGGAAAGAGGCGGCCGCGTCGGCCCCCACAGAGACGGTTGGGGCGTGGCATTCTACGAACAAAAAGGGGTGTGTATTTTTAAGGATCGCCTGCCTAGTTACGAATCTGAAATAGCACGCTTAGTTTCTGACTATCCGATTAAAAGCACGGCCGTTATTGCCCACGTGCGCCAGGCCAATCGTGGCCGTATCGGCATGGAAAACACGCATCCGTTTAGCCGAGAGCTATGGGGCAGAAACTGGACCTACGCCCACAATGGGCAGTTAAGTGGTTACGCTGATTTACCTATCGACAGGTTTACCCCAGTAGGTACCACCGATAGCGAGCGGGCTTTTTGCTATTTGATGAGTGCATTAGATAATCGCTTCCCTAAGCGCCCAAGTAAACGCATATCCGCATTCAATTTTCTGCAGCGTGAAGCCAAAAAACTGAATAAGCTCGGCGTATTTAATATGCTAATCACAGATGGTGAGTACTTACTTGCATTTTGCTCGACGAAATTGCAATGGATCACCCGCCGCGCTCCTTTTGGCAAGGCACACTTATCAGATATTGATGTAGATATCGACTTCGCTAAAGAAACCACACCGAATGACATTGTGACCGTTATTGCCACCGAGCCACTCACGGGAAACGAAGATTGGCATAAAATGCAGCCCGGCGAAGGGCAGATTTTTCGTTTTGGTGAGCCACTAAAAAAAGCAGGTTAAGTGAAATGGCTATCGTAGAGTTACGTGAATACAAAATAAAGCCGAATATGAAACAAGCTTGGCTGGCATGGATGAACGCAGAATTGCTGCCTTATCAAATATCTCAAGGTATGCGCGTCCTGCAAACTTATATTTATAAAGATGAAAACGGTGATGAATGGTTTGTGTGGTTAAGAGAGTTTGACGACGAACAAGCTCGTCAGGCCTTATATAAGAAAACCTATAACCAGTGGTGGAAGGATGAAATTCGCCCTAGGGTGTTTACTATGATTGAGCAGGACGACATAAGAGTGCGCTTGCTCAATCCAGTAAAACTGGTCTGATTAACCAGACTTTTTCAAAAACAAATTCATCAGAGTATTCTGATCTGGCACGCCGGTTTGGGCCAAACCACGATCACTTTGAAAGTGCTTAAAGGCATCTAATGTCTCCTGATCGAAATCATCGCTTCCCAACGCGTTTAAATAGTCCATTTTGATTAATCTTTGTTTCGCGCGTTTGAGAATTTCTACGTAAAAATAGCTTTTAGCGTCATTCACATCTATCGCGACCAGTGCAGATTCAGCAGACAAACGAATAGGAAACAATGCTTTAAGCAAGCCATTGGTAACGGTTAAAAAGTGCGTGTCTTTAGCGTTTTCACAATCTTGTTGCAACAGCGCTAGCAGTAGCTCTGTTGTTTGCCACGGCGTTGCATCATAGTTCTGGGGCTGAAATCGGTTATAGGCACTGATATAACCCTCAAGCCATCCGCCATACAAATAATAATCAGTGCTCTTTTGCGCTGACGCTAATAAAAAGTTACTACATAAGCGCTTTCCTGCACCTTTAACCGCAAATTTGCCGTCTTCATCTGCTGCACTAGCAACGCCAACGTGTGTGCTTAGTAACATTGCCAGTGCAATCGCTTTAAAACTGTTCATGCTTTACTACTTACCCTATAAAACCAAAAAACCCAGTTCAATACATCGAACTGGGTGACTTTATACCAATTTCGATAAATTTTTACTAAATGGCAAATTATTTAATGAAGTTGGTATTAATCTCTTAAAAAGTAATTAAAACCTCTTTCGACGCAAACCACATAAACCAATCAGTGATAAGGCAAAGATTGCCAATGTACCCGGTGCTGAAACCGCGACACTGTCATCAACAAATTGTGTGATAGGTGATTGCACCACACCAAACTGACCGCCTTCACTAAATGCCACACCGGTAACGAACGCTAACGGATCAGTCGGATCTAAGGCGAGTTCAACGTTAATACTAGAGATCGTGAATTCAGGCACTGGCATGTCAAATTCAAACGTTTGACCACTGGTTAACGCCACCACTTGTTCAACTCCATTGACTAAATAACTGAGTAAATACCCATCACTGTCATTCACGCTGAGCAAGGTCGGGGCGGTTACGCTAGCAAACATGCCACCGTCTGTTGCTGTATAGGTATAACCAGTGGCAACATCAGGATCGAACCAGATCGTTTCCCCTGCATCGACTTCAGGTAATGTGAATACGAAGTCTCCATTATCGCTAGTTTCATCAGGCATAATAGGGGTGAATTCAGATTCCCCTCCCTCTGAGTCAAAGTTACCAAAGCTGCTTAGAAATATAGTGGTATCTAGTGCCGCATCCGACGCATCCGCCAATAGAAGAGTAAAGGTGTTGCCTGTACTGCCTGGTTCAACAGGGATATCAAACTGCAAAATCGGAATACCATTAGGCGCTAGCATGCCGTTTAACTCTGTTCCTTCGACTGGGGCAAAATCAGGGTGATTAATATTGATCAGCGCCGGCGCACCATCGGTTGAACCATCTGTCACTTCAGCACGGGCTAAATTTACACCATTGAGGAACATGCCAAAGCCATCGACAAATTCAGAATTAACCCAGTCAGGGAACTCTTCAGAGCCAAAGGCACCGACAAATGAGATTACTGAAACACTGTCGTCTACATCGAAGGTAATGCTAAGTTCGATGGGGTCGAAATGTTCAGCCTGTCCTGTTATCTGGGTTAAAAGCGCATTTTGCTCATCAGTGGCAGAATTGGTCTGTCCAAAATCGAGAGCATCAGGTACATCTTGATCTTGTGTATTGGTGCCACTTTCTGGGCCTAAATCAGTGCTGCTTGGTTCTACAGTCGATGTTTGCCCTTCACTTTGAGTTGAAAAAGACGGTCCTGAGCTAGCTGAAAATTGAGAAAAACTTTGCTTTTCTACGCAACCACCTTTGCAATCCCCGCCGCCCTCGCCGTCTCCAGGACCATCGTCGTTGCCAGGGAGCTCGCCATTGCCTTCACCGCCTGAGTTATTATTTGGCCCATCTTCATAGTCATTAACATTACCGGTACTAAACACCACACCGCCAGCACTAGGCAACCCGTAAGTACCAGAGTGATTAGTGTATGTTCCCGCTTGGGTACTGAAATCAACATCGTTCATGCCACCGCTTAATACCGCACTGGTAACAGTGACGCCGCTATTAGGAATGATTAATGTATCTGAAAGAACAGAGGCATCGTCCGTGGATGTGATTTCGATACCGTGAACAACTGACGAGCTAAGTGCTAGTGACACCGCACAGAATGATAAAGACAACTTTTTACTTACGAACATTTCTTATTTCCTATAAATTTCGTATTAACGTCAAAAAATAATATTTCCTAGGAAAACGCTTGAGCAAGAATCAAACCAAAACAGTGAAATATAACCCGTTGATTTTAAATAACAAAAAAGGAAACAAAACTTACCTACAGTTAAATAGTAAAGAAAACTGACAAATTATAAGCTTAAAATAAGGGAGTGTGATTTATTTATATAAATCATAATGATAGGGATTGAAAAATAGGCAAACGCAGGATTCAACCTAAAATAGTCACCAAGCACATATAAATCAATACAAAGTGTAAAGACACGTACCTAATATGCTTAGATACGTGTTTGTTGCAGGTAGAATAACCCGTGGTTACACGCGAGTACCGCCATCTAGCTCAATGGTGCGCCCAGTGAAGTAATCGTTTTCAAAAATGTACCTCGCCGTATGCGCAAGTTCCTCTACTTCCGCTAAGCGGCGCATCGGGACGGTATTTAAAAATGCTTGGCGCATCTCAGGGCGCATCTGTGCCGCCATGGCGGTTTCAACTAAACCAGGTGCGATACACCCTGTACGAATACCAAAGCGCGCTAGCTCCTTCGCCCATGAGACTGTCATGGTAGCCACCGCCGCTTTCGACGCTGAATAGTTGGTTTGTCCCATGTTACCGGCACGAGACACTGACGAAACGTTAATGATCACCCCATCGCTTTTGCTCTCAATCATTTGCTTCGCCGCTTCACGCCCGCACAAAAAGGTGCCTGTTACGTTAACATCGAGTACTGATTGAAACTGTTCTTTGGACATCTTGCTGACAACCTTGCCCTCTTTCACCTTAAGCAGCATGCCATCGCGCATGATACCGGCGCTGTTAATCAAACCATTTAGCTGACCAAAGTCCATGCCGATGTCAGCAAACGCGACTTCTACTTCGGCCTCATTTGTAACGTTAACCACGTAATATTCAACTTTAACGCCAAGGCTTCGCAGCTCCTTGGCTGCCTGCTGCAACGCGGCCTCTTGCATATCAATCAGGGCGACACTAGCACCTTGTTGCGCGACTTCTTGTGCCATCGCACGACCTAACCCTTGAGCAGCGCCGGTAATGGCAATAACTGAACCTTCTAATTGCATAATTCTACTATCCTAATGTTGATCAATTTGAATCTAGCTTACCAGTGGATCTCCACATGCTATTTATTGGGTGCTGAAAATAACTCGAAAATACTTGAGAAATCACGTTGCCCGCTGCCCTGCATGCTGTGCATGTTGTATAGGTTTTGCGCCATCGCGCCCATGGGCGTGCTGGAATGACTTTTAAGGGCAGTGTCCAACGCTAGGCCTAAATCTTTACGCATCAAATCCACCATAAAACCACCTTTATAATCATTTGATGACGGTACGTTTGGCATCACATCTGGACATGGGTTATATAGCTCTAGTGTCCAGTTTCGCCCTGAGCTTTGTAGCATAATATCCGACATGACTTTTGGATCTAAACCGTTATCAATGGCCATTTGTAAGGCTTCTGACGTGCCCACCATCAATACCGACAACAACATGTTATTGCAGATTTTTGCAATTTGCCCTGCGCCATTTTGTCCTGCATGAAAAATGTTCTTACCCATAGCACTCAGTACAGGTAAAGCCTTCTCATAAGCGGTTTTCTCACCGCCCACAATAAAGGTGAGCGTGCCCGCAGCAGCACCCGCTGTTCCACCGGACACAGGCGCATCAGCAAACACGATCCCCCTTTCAGCCAGCGTTTTGGCAACCAAAATAGAGGTTGCTGCGTCAATAGTACTGGAGTCAATCACTAACGTATTTTGCCCAAGCACGCCAATCAAACCTGCAGTGCCGCGCTCGCTGTCTCCTAAATATAAACTTTGCACGTGTTTACCCGTGGGCAGCATGGAAATAACGATATCTGCACCTTTCACGGCATCCTCGGCGCTCTGCGCTGCTCGTGCACCTTGGCTTTCTAATTCCGCAACCGCTTGGGGTACTAAGTCAAAAACACAGACCTTGGCGTGAGCTTTAAGTAAATTGCTCGCCATAGGCCCGCCCATATTACCCAAACCAATAAAGGCGATACTGTAATTTGATAATGACATGATTACTCCTTGGCTAAATCTTGAAGAGGGTGCGCATTTGCTTGCCATGGACTATCAAAAAACCACACCATGGTCTCATTCGGCACCTGGTCAATGCTTGTGTAACGCCACTTTGGCTGATGGTCTTTATCCACCAGTAATGCCCTAACCCCTTCTTGGAATTCCCCAAACTCACCACAGCGGCATGACATGGTTAATTCCATTTCGAAACATTGGGCTAAGGTCAGGCTTTGCCCATGTTGAAGCTGCTTGAAAACTAAACTGGCGCTAATAGGCGAGCCCGTTTGCAAGGTCTTTTGTGCTTTACTTAGCCACTTATCGCCTTGTGCATCAAGCCCCATGATCTGATCTGCCACGTCAGCGGCGCTGGTTTTCATAGCAAGTTCATCAAGTGTGCTTTGTAAAGGCTGTACCTTTGCTTCTGGCAGCAATGCCTGATGTTGGTGATGCTGTTTGGCACATAACACACTTAACTGATCGCTGTTGGCTGCGCTATTATTGCCCCACGGCACGTGCTTCAAACTCTCAAGCCATTGGGGTTTTAAATCATTTGGCATAAAGTAGTCAGCCATATTGACGTACAAGGCATCAGTGGCATTCATACTGGCACCTGTCATGCCTAAAAATAGGCCGCAGCCTGGTGGCATATTATTTAAGAACCAACTGCCGCCCACATCTGGGTATAGCCCAATGCTGATTTCGGGCATGGCAAGGCGCGACGTATCGGTCACAATGCGATGACTGCCACCATTCATCAAACCCATACCGCCCCCCATCACGATCCCCGCTCCCCATACAGCGAACGGTTTAGTGTAGGTATGGATCAAGTAATCAAGTTGATATTCTTGGGTGAAAAAGGCCTGCAAAGATTCAGGCATACTTTTAGGCTGGCTTGCCATGGCGTTGTGCATGGCCACTACGTCACCACCGGCACACAACGCTTTCTCGCCGCTGCCATCTAAAAGCACCATGCAGATATTTTCGTCTTGTTGCCACGCTAGCAGTTGCGGCATCAGTAGCTGAATCATGTCCATGTTTAGCGCATTGTGGGCGCTAGGCCGATTAAGCGTAGCATGCCCTATTTTCATGCCGCTGTTGGTAGTAAGCTCTTGAAATATAACGCTGTCAGACACAGTCTACTCCTTTTGTAAGATGCAAATGCAAGCCTTAAAGTACAGACTCTGATATGCAAAAAATCCCGATAGCTCAGGATGTTTATACTCGCTCTACAGTATGCACCCGGCATCGTCCGCCAAAAGTCGTCGACCCACAATCATGCGCATAATCTCATTAGTTCCTTCCAGAATTTGATGTACCCGCACATCACGTACATGACGCTCTAATGGGTATTCTTGAATGTAGCCGTAGCCACCATGAATTTGCAGGGCTTGATTACACACTTCAAAGCCAATATCGGTGGCAAAACGTTTTGCCATGGCACAATAAGCACTGCGCTCAGGGTCTTTGTTGTCCAATTTAAACGCAGCTAGGCGCACCATCTGACGGGCCGCGACCAATTCGGTCGCCATATCAGCGAGCTTAAATTGCAATGCTTGAAAGGCAGCGAGTGGCTTACCGAATTGCGTACGCTCTTTCATGTAAGCGGTAGCGGTATTCAGAGCCTGCTGAGCAGTACCAATGGAGCATGTCGCAATGTTGACTCGGCCACCATCTAAACCTTGCATAGCAAAGCTAAAGCCTTGGCCTTCATCCCCAAGCAAATTGATGTGACTGACGCGCACATTATCAAACGTAATTAAGCGCGTGGGCTGCGCATTCCAGCCCATTTTTTCTTCCGCTTTACCATAAGTGATACCTTGTGCATCGGCTGGGACTAAAAACGCAGATATACCTTTAGGACCCTCCCCGCCGGTGCGAGCCATCACGACTAACACATCTGTTTCCCCCGCGCCTGAGATAAACATTTTCGAGCCGTTAAGCACATAATCATCGCCGTCCAACTTGGCACTGGTTCGAAGTGCTGCGGCATCTGAGCCAGAACCTGGCTCTGTTAAGCAATATGACGCCAGTAATTTACCTGTGACCAAATCGGGGCACCACTTGGCTTTTAATGCTGGTTTGCCCCATTTTGCGATCATCCAGGTCGCCATATTGTGAATAGTCATCATGGCCGTGGTGGCAGTGCACCCCATGGATAACTGTTCGAAAATGATTGATGAGTCCAAACGACTTAACCCCAAACCACCGTCTTCTTCACTGGTGTATAGGCCGCAAAAACCTAACTCCCCTGCTTGTTGAATAACGTCTTTCGGGAAATGATGCTCTTTGTCCCACTTAGCTGCATTAGGGGCTAGGGCTTGCTCTGCAAATTGACGAGCTGTATCCGCAAACGCTTGCTGATCTTCGCTTAAATCAAAGTTCATAATGGGCTCCTTTACTTTAATTCGATAGTCATGTTTGGTCCACTGGGAATATCGTTCTCAAACCAACGGGCTGTCACAGTTTTGGTCTCAGTGTAAAAACGTACTGCCTGCTTACCGTAGGCGTGTAAGTCCCCATAGAAAGAATTCTTCCAACCGGTAAACGAGAAAAACGGTAAAGGAACAGGAATAGGTACGTTGATACCCACTTGGCCAACTTCTATTTCGTGCTGGTATTTGCGCGCTGCAGCGCCGCTAGCGGTGAAAATTGATGTGCCGTTACCAAAGGGATTGCGATTAACCAGCGCGATCGCTTCTTCGAGTGTATCCACTACCATGCAACATAAAACAGGGCCAAAAATTTCCTGTTTATATATTTCCATGTCCGTAGTCACATCGCTAAAAACAGTGGGCCCAACCCAATTACCCTCTTCGTAGCCAGGTAATGTGAAATCGCTACCATCCAATAAACATTTCGCACCTTCATCCTTACCTTGCTGAATAAGTGATAACACGCGGGCTTTTGCTTGCGGGCTAATAAGTGGGCCGTAAGCCGCATCTTTGTCATCCCATAAGCCTGGTTTGACTTGCCCAATCATCTGGGCGAGTTCGTCAATCCACTGACTTGATGCGCCAACAAATACAGCCACAGAAATCGCCATACAACGCTGACCGGCAGCGCCAACTGAAGCCCCGACTAGGTTGTTTAGTACTTGCTTTACGTTGGCATCAGGCATGATCACAGAATGATTTTTAGCACCCGCAAAACACTGTGCCCGTTTCATATTATCGGTTGCTGTTTTATATACATGTTGGCCTACAGGGACTGAGCCCACGAATGACACTGCGCGCACATCATCATGGTTAAGCAATTTATTGACTTGATCTTTACCACCGTGAACAACATTTAATACCCCTTTGGGCGCGCCAGCTTCAATAAACAATTCAGCCAAGCGTGTGGGCGTAAGCGGGTCTTGCTCTGACGGTTTAAGTATAAATGTATTGCCACAAGCAACAGCCATCGGGAACATCCACAACGGGATCATCGCAGGGAAGTTAAATGGCGTGATCCCTAGGCACACACCCAGCGGTTGAATATAGCTGTAGGTGTCTATACCACGAGCCACATTTTCCGCGGTCTCCCCCATCATCATTGAGGGCGCGTTCATGGCTTGCTCAACGACTTCAATCCCCCGCCACACGTCACCTTTTGCATCATCAAAGGTCTTGCCGGTTTCACTGCTCAGTAACGTGGCAATTTCATCATGATGCTCTTTTAACAATTGCTGGTAGCGCATCATCACGCGAGCACGCTCAGGCACAGGTACTTCTCGCCACGTTAAAAAGGCTTCTTTGGCACTGGCCACCGCGGCTTCTAGTTCAGCGTCAGTGGCAATGGGCGCCTTGGCGATGACAGAATTATTCGCAGGATTGGTAACGTCGATAAATTGCTGCGATTGGGATGAAATAAACTCACCGTTGATAAGTAAAGGAACGTGTTGCATAAGTAGCCCTATTTAAAGCGCTTTGATTTTAACGGCAAACCAAAACTGTTAACAAAGTGTTATCAAGATTACCAAACAATTTACCTTTACGTTAACGTCAGTTCAATAATTTATTCTATTAACTGACAACTTCTGTATACATAGCTATGGTATTTCAGCAAACTAGGCCTCTAATGTTTCCCTTAAGCAAATAACTACACGTATTCTTTTTCCTTGCTATGCTACTGATTATGATGAAAAAAGATTTTAAAACCCGAAAGGCCCTTCATGTCACTAAGTGATATCAAAGTCGCTATTGTTGAAGACAATGGCATGGCTCGTATCAACCTGCGCAATCATTTAATGGAAATGGGCTTTAGCGAAATCGGCTGTTTTAGCAACGGTCGGGAGCTAAAAGCCCACGCACGCCTGCGTCGCATCGATTTGTTAATGATGGATTATCATTTAGGCCAAAACAAAAATGGCGTAGAAGTGGTACAAGAATTACAAGAGCTGGGATTATTAAAAAGCTCTACCAGTATTATTTTTATCACCTCAGATCGCTTACCTATGATAGTGGGTCAAATCGTCGATGTGCACCCTGACGCACTTGTCATCAAACCGTATACCATTCGCAGTATCGAAAAAAACATTTCCGCATGTTTGAATTTTCACCACTATTTAATGCCCGTTTTCAAACTCATGGACGAAGACGAATTCGCTCACGCGTTAGATAAGTTAAATTACATGCTTGAGCGCAACAGCCGTCCTCGCATGCGCAGTCAAATGGTTAAGCTGCAGGCGCGTTTACTAATAAAAGTAAAGCGCTTCAAAGAAGCCGCAAGCGTGTATAACGATGTACTTCGCGGCTCAAACAAAATCATTTGGGCCAAGTGGGGACTGATTCAGAGCCTGTATTTAGATGGTCAAATAAAGCAAAGTGAAGACATGCTTTTGGCACTCACGGGGACTCAGCTCACCAGTGATAAAGCCCGGGAGTGGCTAGCGCGAATTTGTATCGACGCCAACCAATATGCTCAAGCAGAAGATCACATCAACGCAATTCGCGAAGGTGAGATGTCGGTCTCTGCTGCTCGCCTCAAAGCTTATATATATCAAGCCCAAGAGCGCAATGACGAAGCGATTCAATTACTTGAGAAAAAGCGAGAGTCGAATCGTGGCATCCGAGAACGTTACGATGAGCTATCTCTAGATTTAGCCCGATGTTATTTGCAAGAAGCTGAGGGTAAAAAAGCCAATGAGCGAGAGAAAACCCTGCAAGTCGCAAAATTTTTGATTGGCTCGGCTGGACGTAAAAACTTGGATCAAAAATTAATCATTAAAAAAGATTTTTTGTATGCGGCAGCAGCTGTCATGGCGGGAAATATAGAGAAAGCCTCAGAGCTTCTCAATCGTGAGGGCATGGATGACATGACCGATAGCGACGTCCTGCAGATGACAGATGCTATTTCCGCGTGGAAAGGCGTAGGTAACGATGAAAAAGCCTCAGAAATATTAGCCTTGTGCAAGATGCGCCTTTCTCAACTAGACGATGGCAATGAGACTACCGTTGCCAACATGCAGGTGGTGAAACGTGAAGAGAGCATTGGCGAACGCCGGCCTGAAGCAATGAAGTTAAACAAAACAGGCTTAGAACATTACATAAAGCAGGACTATCAAAAAGCCACACGGGATTTTTACCAAGCTTATTTACTCTTTCCTCGAGAGGTGGCCTTTAGTTTAAATCTGCTTCAAAGCTTAGTTGAAGCTGAACAAGGGGCTTATAAAACGATTAATACACGGCAGTTTTTATCTGAACTTTCCCGTCGCCAAATGGCCCCTAACAATCAAAAACGTTTGGAAGATATCGCTAAAAAAGTCGAAAAGTCCCCGAAAATTTTTAGCTAATTCTTTTAGGCTACTGTGTTTTATCCGTCAGCGGAATAGACATATAACGCAGCCCGTTACTCTGCTTTTGAGGTAACTTCCCTGCTTGCAAGTTGACTTGCAGGGAGGGATACAGCAGTTTCGGCACCGCCAGCGTAGCATCTCGTTTGTTGCGAAGCGCCACGTACTGCGCCTTATCTATTTGATTATTCACATGAATATTCGCCGCTTGGCTTTGCGCCACTGTCGTTTGATATTGTAGCTCTCTGTTGTCGGGCTGGTAATCATGACATACCCAAATTTTGTAATGTGCCGGTAAGTGATGAAGGCGGTTTATGCTGTCCCATAACAACCCTGCATCACCCCCAGGGAAATCACATCTTGCCGTGCCACCGTCAGGCATAAATAGCGTGTCGCCGACGAAGACATTGTCATCAATAATGTAACTAAGGCTGTCACTTGTGTGACCTGGCGTACTCATGCACACCAGCGTGGCTGAGCCAAACTGCAATGACTCACCGTCTTGTAATAATTTGTCGAACGCGTCAAAGCGATGACCTTCCTCAGGTGCAAAATTGAATGTCTTAGCAAAGCGTGCTTCCACCGCCTTAATCCCTTCCCCTATACACGTTTTAACGCCTGTTTTTGAGTGTAAATAATGGGCAGCACTTAAGTGATCTGCATGGGCATGGGTGTCTAATATCCAGTCCAACGTTAGCTGATTTTCGTGCAGAAATGCCAATTGCTTATCAGCAAAAGTAGAGGACACTTCCCCTGAAAAGAGATCAAAGTCTAAAACGCTGTCGATGATCACTGCGTGCTTGCGTTCACTGTCTGACACTATATAACTGACTGTGCCCGTTGCATCATGATAAAAACCATTTACTTGAACTGTCATAAATTACCTCTTGCTAATTTGCACAACAATATCGTATATTGTAAATATACAATATTAATCAAAGTTTGTACAAGTTTATGTTTCTGATGTTGCTATTAAGCGCAGGGTTAATCGGGCTAAGTTTAGGGCTGTTAGGTGCGGGAGGCTCCATTTTAACTGTGCCTGCCCTGACCTTATTTTTGGGGCTAGATGAAAAAAGCGCTATTACCAGCTCGATGCTAATAGTGGGCCTTATCTCAGCAGTAGGCGGTATCAAAGCCTATCGAAATCGACAGTTAGATTTATCGATCCTTGTTAGCTTCGGCATTGTTAGCTTGCCTTTTGCTGCAGTGGGCGCGCGTCTAGGCATATGGCTCCCTCAAGGTAGTCAAACCCTGTTGTTGGTGGCCATTATGTGCATTGCTGCTTATAAAATGTTTGCTGGGACTGTCCGCGCTGCCTCAGACAATTCTTCATCTTCCCATACCGCTTCAATGGCTACGTCTATTTCTGCGCCCCCACCGAGCAAGCGCAATCTACTCATCGCCGCAGCCTCTGTGGGGTTGATAACAGGTGTGGTCGGTGTGGGCGGTGGTTTTTTAATTGTTCCCGCTTTGGTGTTTTTTACCGGTGTAAACATGCAAAAAGCAGTCGCAAATAGTTTAGTGCTTATCGTGATCAACGCATTTACCGCTTTTACCACCATCGCGGCAGGTGGGCACGGTGTTGAGCTAAACGGCATCATCATTATCACCATGGCCAGTATCGGCTCTATTTGTGTGCTGGCTGGGCAAAGCATTTCATCTCATTTGGACCAGCGAATACTCAAACGAGGATTTTCCACTTTGATCGTACTTGTTGCCATTTGGCTGTTAATCAACTTACTTTACTGAGGTATCAATGATGCAAAACCGTGTATTAGATTATTCCCAATATATCCAACAAGTGCGACAAACCATCAAAGAAGTGACGTGCGAAGAATACGCCAAAGATCCCAGCGTTTATCCCGTACTGATTGATGTGCGCGAGGATGAAGAATGTCAGTTGGGTGTGCTGCCGGGTGCGCATATTATTCCTCGTGGGCTACTTGAGGCTAAGCTAAGTGGGGTGGCTATTGGTCATGGCGAAATCGAGCCGTTAGACTGGTTAGCCCAACGCAATATACTGCTATATTGTCGCACGGGAGGGCGTTCCGCGCTGGCGGCACAATCGCTGACGCGTATGGGGTTCACCCATATCTACTCACTCGCAGGGGGAACCCAGCGCTGGTGTGAACTTGGCTATGCTATTGCTCAAGAATAAGTACGAAGCACATGCCATTCGTTGTAGTGTGTTAACTAATAAGAGTGATAGATAACCAGCGTGTTGAATAAAACACGTTTGCATCAAAGCGTAAACCAAGTGCTAGCGCAATGGCTAACAGCAATAAGCAGTTTTAACGGTGAGTGCTTGCGCTTGCGTTAAGGGTATAACTTGACGATACCGCTTTTTCCTTCCCAGTCCCCCACCATCCATATTTGTTCAAAGGGGTGTGCTGGGGGCACATCAATTTCATGCTGCAACGCTTCAATTTGCTCACGATCCCAAGCCGGGTGCGCATTACGGATAACCAGCCAAACACGTTCAGAGCGGTAATACTTGCCTGACTTATTAAGCAATATTCTGTTCAACGCTTTAACCAAACGCGCCTCAGGCTCGGTATGTGCTGTTAGCTGCCTAAGCTCGGCGCATGTTTTGTCATCAAGGTGACGTCCTAAAATCTGTTTTGCTTCTAGCTCAGTTCCGTATAAATGCGCAATTTCGAGATCTAAGCGTTTACCGTCTAACTTACATGACACATCAGGTTTTCTAGGCTTATTATGCCGAAGATGCCTGATTTCATGGCCGCTTTCACGTTCATAACACCGCATAAAAATTTTAGCCGCCTGATGTTCAAGCCCGACCTTTTCTTGCTCGCTACTACTGAGCTGCTTCACGCGTTTCTCCCGATATTGTGCTTCGTTTCATTTAAAACCATTTTCAATAGGTAATTTCGCAAGACCCATTATTTTATTTCAATCATGAACCAACCCATGAATATTTACCCTATGCAGTTAGACACTAGGTTAATGGTCTGTTTAACAAGTAAATAAATATAATCAAAATACTGAATTAATGTATACATTCTTTAAATAGGCTATTAAAAACAATAATAATTCGACATTACCGAACGGTAAAGTCGATTTATTGCAGAAATAAAACTAATTTTTTTGATTTTTCGTCCCTATCTAGTAGTCACACATTAACTTAGCTAGAGACACACACATGCGTACACTTCTTATTATTATCGCCTTACTCGGCAGCTACTTTGTTACCCCTTCTGCTCACGCCGCAAAGCAAGGTATCGCGGTTGATTACCTTTTAGGCTCAGATGACATTCAAGGCATACGATTAGCCTATCGCCCTTATGCAACACAGTTAACACAAATTAAATGGTTGGGAAATTTAGACATTTACTGGGAAGTCAGTATGAACTTCTGGGAAGTGGGGGAGCAGAACCGCCATGAAACAAACTACGCTGTGGCGATATCACCGGTCATTTCTAAGCAGTTCGCGACCATCGCCAACAAATATCCCCTAAGATGGGAGTTCGGTATCGGTGTTTCGTTAGTAGAAGACACCCGGTTTGCAGGTAAAGATATTGGCTCTCACTATCAGTTTGAAGACCGCTTGGGCTTAGTGACCGATTTTGGTGAGAACATGAATCACTCAGTGGCATTACGCTACATGCACTATTCGAATGGCGGGTTGAACGATCATAACCCAGGCGTGGACTTTCTTAACGTGTCATACGCGGTGTACTTTTAGTTGTTACCTTTACAGCGTCAACACATCGCAAACGGCTCGCCCAAAAGCTTAGCTAAAGTGGGCGAGCGTATTACTGAGTTACCCTAGCACGTGCTATTTGCTATCATTTTTTACACTTTCAGCATAATCATGAGCTTGTTGTAACACTCTAAGGGCATTGCCGCCCCAAATATCTGCTAAGTCGCTCTTACTATAGCCTTCATCAAGTAGACGTTTTGTGATCTTAGGTAGATTAACCACATCCATCATGTCATCAACACCACCGCCGCCATCCCAGTCTGCGCCAATACCAACATGCTTAGGCCCAACAACGTTTAATGCATGAAGAAAGTGTTCCATATACACTTCAAACGATGCTTTAACAGCGGGATGCTCATGATCGATTTCTCGTCGTTTCTCGAGTAAAACACTGCGCTCATTTCCCTCTTTAACCAACTTCATCAGCCCTTTATAGGCTTCTTTACGCTGTGGATCGTCAGGCAATTTTTCAAGATACTCACTGTACGCATTCATCTGAATAACACCGCCGGACTCAGCTAGCTGTTTAAGTAAAGCATCGTCAACGTTACGCGGATGATCGTAAATCGCTTTACTGCCAGTGTGCGACAAAATAATCGGTGTCTTTGACAAGCGGATCATGTCTTTTACCGTTTCATCATGAGCATGGGAGCCATCAAGCACAATCCCTAAACGATTAGCCTCTGCTACCAGCTCTTCGCCTAAAGGCGATAACCCATCCCACTGTGTGCCACCGGGATCGGTGGAGCTATCACCAAACTGATTGTTTTTGAAATGCACTGGGCCTGCCATACGCAAACCAAACTTATAGAATGTTTCAAGCAAGCTAATATCCGTCCCTAGCGGGTAGGTATTTTCCATGCTCATGTACACAATATGCTTGCTGTTCTTCTTTATTTTTGCGGCATCAGCAGATTCAGTGGCAAATTCAAACACTTGTGGGTTTGCCGACACCATAGAACGAATCGCCAAAGCACGCAGTAAGGCGGTATCACGACTTTGCTCATAGCCCCCTTTGGTCAGCTCACCTTGGGGAGAATACACAGCCCAAAAGCCGCCATCCAATGCGCCTTCTTTCATACGCGGCACATCCACTTGAGAATAATCATGCCCATAGGAATGCCGTTCAAGAATATTAAAGCCAGGCACAACCAGATTTGCCGGTGTATCCAGGTGGGTATCCAAAGTGATTAAGCTGCGCTGAATAGCCGTTGCATCTTCTATTGATACAGCGGCATTTGCTGCCTGACAGCACAATAAACCAAGAGTAATGGAAAGCACCTTTTTATTAAATTTATACATATGTTTACTCATATTGATTAAAACGCCACGGTTAAAGAGGCTTGAAAATTACGTGGATTAAGCGGGCGATAAAAGGCCGAGCCGACAAACGCAAAGGACAACACTTCTTCGTCAAATAAGTTGTCCACATTGAAGCGAAGACTCACGTTTTCCGGCATACCAAACGGATTGACGCCGCCTAGATCCACGTACGCGCTGACAATAGTGTAACTGTCCATCGAATAGGTTTCAGCGTAATCGGTAAATCGGCTACCCGTATACTTTGCTGACATATTCGCCACTAACCACTCTGTTGGCTCATACGTGATCCCAGCGGTCATCAACCATTCTGGGCTGTCCGCTAAGCGACTTCCTTCGGGATTACTGCCAAAACCATCAGCCAAGGTAGCATCTTTGTAAGATATGTTAGCGTTCAAATACAGCTGCTTGTTAAATGCCTCGGGTTGATACACACCACTTAACTCAAAACCATAGGCTTCTGATGCGCCGCCGTTGATGTAGAAACTTTCTGGTTGCTGAGTCGCGGGGTTAAAAACGTTGCTGGCAAACAGGCGGTTATCGAATCGCGTGTAGAAAAGTGCCAATGCGGCATTAAACGTTTCTTGATTGGTTCGGTAACCCACTTCAAAGTTATCTGCTTCTTCCCCCTCAGGTGTTTCAGGCTCAAAACTCAAGGCGTTATCGTAAATATCGTCGGTGCCGCTGGGGAGCGCATAGTTTTTAGAGTAAGACGCAAAGACTTGATCCGTGTCATTTACACTGTACACAGCGCCGATAGAAGGTAAAAAGTGTTTACTGAACTCTCCACCGACAGATTGCGGACCATAGCCAGCTTCGCTGTTAATTTCATAATCCGCATAATCTCGATAGCCATCTAGGGTGTAATCCACACTTAAAGACTTAATACCCAGCTCTAGCTTCAACGCATCATCGAGTAAGCTTATGGTGTCTTTTAGGTAAAACTGGGTGGTTTCTCGTACTGCAGTATAATCACGTCTGTAATAGGCGACTTCATCCCAAATCACATCCCCATCGACGCTACCGCCGGTTTTGTTCAAGCGTTGTTGGGTTCGATTGTAGGTGTCTTTTTCTTGCCAACCACCAAACTCAATCACATTGTTTTCAAGCTCTAAGGTAAAGTCAGCCACAAAGCCTTTACGATCACCGCCCACCGAAGAAAGACCATATTGCACCCCGCGTGGGTGCACTACATCAAGCCCTGCTGCGGCTTGGCGTTCATAAATACCCAGAGTATTTGTATAGGAATCAGGTGATACGCCGTACCCATCCTTGTCTTCAAAGTAATAGGTACCGGCAAACTGCAGATTGTCGGTTAAGTAGGTTTCAAGTTGCAAAGAGTAGAGTTGATCGTCTCGTACATTCACTCTGTCTTCATAGTAACTTGTACAATTGCTACCAGTGAATACAGGGGTGAAGTCGCTATCATTTATCGAGCCATCTTGATTGAAATCATATACTTGTGGCATCGCCCCGATACAACCTTCGGGGATCGATTCTAGGTAGCTGTAGTAATAGTCGTTATCAAACGTGGCTTCGGTGCCAGAGGGTGAGTCATAGTCGAAAAAATCGTTTGAAACATAATTAAATGACAGTTTGGTATCAGCACTAAACGCGTAAACCGCTTTGGCCTCAATATGTTCTCGGTCAATGGTGCCAGGGCCGCGCCATAAATCACTGTCGGTTTTTGAGCGGCTCACAAACGCTTTAAAACCATTGAGATCACCCGTTTCTAATTTAATGAACGAGCGCTGTAAATCGTCATCTCCCACGGTTAGTGACATCATACCGCCCATCTCATCTGATGGGTCAACCGAGTAGTAAGACGCGATAGGGCCAAGTGTGGAATAACTAGGCGCTGACACATCTCCTGCACCGGGTGAAGCAACTACAGAGGCTAAGTTCTCGTTGTCCACGTATCTGAAAATCGGACTACCACCAAATGCGTCTGAACGCCCCATCGGCACGCCATTTAATACGAAGCCCATTTGGCTTAAGTTAAACGCTCGCACATTGACCGAGTTACCAAATTCATATAAACCCAGAGCCCCATCTGTTTGCACGTTAAAACCCGGTAGACTCTCAAGCATTTTTAAGCCTGAAATTCCCCCAGGGGCTGACAGCAATGCTTCACGGGTCACGGCCAGCGTGTTAGTTACCTCGCCCGTTCCTATCGCCACTTCGGTTTCAGATATTCGGCGGCCCATCACCTGAATTTTTTCAGGCGCATCTTCCATTGCATTGTCATCAGCCTCTTGGGCTAATATAGGGTTAACGGTGAATAACGCGGCAAGCGACACGCTAAGTAAAGTAGGACGAAAATATTGGTTGGCTGTTTTCATGTGCGTGGTTCCTGGTCTATTTACATTGGTGTTAGCTACTTTCAAATACCATTTCGTGGAATAGCGTTTCGATAAATACCTTCTGCGAGGATTAACCAACCCATCACAATAAATGTACCAATCGGATTAAAAGTGCTTGTAAAAAATCAACCGAGGCACGAAAACACACGTTTTTACTGCGATTGAACACAGATCTGACGAGTAAATAAACCTCAAACAAGAGATGGTACTGACGTACTACGGTCAGCCAAATACCCAGCCCCTGCACCACAAAGAATAAAAACGCACCAAAAATGCAAATTGTAACAAATAATAAATTCGGGCAATATAATTGGCGAAAACCCCGTATTTATTAGCCTGAACAAGGTCTAACCAGTACTAGAAGTGATTGCGCGGCGTGCAAAACAGGTCGAAACTGAGCTGTTAATTCAATCGCGACATTCCTACAAAGCAATAAGAAGGGATAAACCCTCGAGCATATGCAGGTCCGTCATTTGGGAAATTAACAAGAACGCGATAAAGCGATAGGCATCGCTAAAAACAATTCATTGAAAGGGACACACTATGCAAAGCACACACACAATAAATTTCACCTGTACACCTGTCAGTTCATCTGCCGGTCACTCCTATAGCACCAGAATATTACGCCATTCAGCCCTAGCACTGATGGTGAGCGCGGCCTTAAGTGGAACCAGTCTGCACGCACAAGAAAACAGTGCTCAAGCACAAAAAGAGGCTGAACCCTACGAGCGTGTCATAGTCACATCACGTAAGCGCTCAGAGTCAATGAACGACGTGCCCATTAGTATCAACGTAGTGGGTGAAGGTTTGATTGAAAATTTAGGCGCCGCTGACTTCACTGATTTGCTTGGTGTAGTGCCCAGCCTCACAGCGTACGAGAACGGCCCAGGCCGGACGCGCTTATCTATTCGTGGCGTAGCAAACGGCGGGGGTAACGACAACGACACCCAAAACCAAGAAACCGTGGGCATTTACCTAGATGAAATTCCCATTTCAATGGGCGGCATGAACCCAGAATTGGCTTTGTTTGATTTAAAACGGGTCGAAGTATTACGTGGGCCACAGGGTACACTGTTTGGCGCAGGCTCAATGACAGGCACCGTACGCTTAGTGTCTAATGATCCGGACCTATCCAAATTTGAAGGCAAGTACGAACTTAGCGCATCAAAAATAGAGCATGGTAGCAACAATAAATCCGTTAAAGCGTTAGTCAACGTACCCATTATCGAAAACGAATTGGCCGTACGCGTCAGTGGGTATTACCTCGATAATGGCGGCTATATTGATAACAGCTTAACCGGTGAAAAAAACCTTAATGATGGATTATCCAAAGGAGCCAAAATAGCGGCTTTATATATTCCTACTAACGAATTAAGCATTGAGCTTAGCTACTTACACCACGACTATTCAGATGATGGGCGTCCTGTAGATATCGACTCCACGCCCCTATTTGTGCGCGATTATCCCTCCTTCGATGGTTACGACGATACCATGGACATAGGTAACCTGACCCTAACATACGATCTAGATTGGGCTGAGTTAACGAGTTCTACATCCTACTTTGACCGTTCTATCGTTAACCCTCGTTCACTGGATCTGTTATTTGAATCAGCCCTACCACCGGGCATAACACCTCATGAATTGGTCGACTTAACGGACTCAGAAGTCTTCGTGCAAGAGTTGCGCTTAGCCTCAACCACCGACAGCGATTTACAATGGACGGTAGGTGCATACGCTGATAAAAAAGACGTGTTTTATGAAAATACCTTCCCTGTTCCTGGGGCTGATGCAATTCTAGGGGTGCCCTCTTCCGCCTTTGGTGCCCCCGAGGATCACTTATTTTATGGCTTTGATGATTTAACCGTGAAAACCTACGCCTTTTTCGGCGAACTCTATTATGACATTGGTGACTTATCCATCACCGCAGGCTTACGTTACTTTAACTGGGAACAAGAGATTGAATTTTATCAGTCAGGCTTATTCAATGGCGAAGCCAACAGTGATACACGCCCTAAAGGCAAAGTCGATGGCTACAACCCTAAGCTTAATGTGTCGTATCATTTAAATCGCGATAATTTAGTCTACGCGCAAGCCGCAAAAGGCTTCCGTTACGGGGGAATTAACGGCGCTATTCCTGAATCAGTGTGTGCCGATGAGCTGGCACAGGTTGAACGTGATGGTGGCGATACACGCTTCTTCGACCCGGATGAAATCTGGAACTACGAAGTCGGTGTAAAAGGCAGTGACACCCAAGGCACCGTGAGCTACAACGCCACATACTTCCACATCGACTGGAGCGACATGCAAACCAGCCGCAGCTTTGAATGTGGTTTTGGTTTCAAAGAAAATGTTGGGGATGCCACCAGTAAAGGCCTTGAACTAGAAGTCACAGTGAAACCTCTTGATGGCTTGGTGCTATCGGCTGGCGGCGCTTACATCGACACCACGTTGGATGCAGATGTACCCAATCTAGATGCGCAAAAAGGCGACCCAGCCCCTTTCGTACCTGAGTTCTCTTTCACGACATCAGCGGAATACTCCACTGAATTAAACGAAGATCTTGAAGGTTTCGGTTGGGTCAATGTGCAATACACGGATGATCGCTCAACCGAATTCAGTGAGCAAAACTCGAACTATCGCAAGATGGACGCCTACACAGTGGCAAATATGCGCGTGGGTATTCGCTTCTCTGGTTACGAGATATCCTTGTTTGCCAACAACATGTTTGATGACGATGGTGTAGTCAGAGCCATTGGTCGCCCACCGTTTGATCCACCTGCCAGCATACGTGTTACACCGCGTACCATAGGCATGACCTTTAGAGGTGGTTTTTAAGACGTATTACGTCAATCATTAAGCGCGAGATAACCCTATGCGGCACAAGTGCATAGGGTCATCTTTGTGAGTATTATTAGTGAATAACTGAAGCGTGAACCCACAACAGAACAAATTCGTTGTGTGAATAAAAAGAATAAATAAAGACCACAGCCAAACACAACCACATTCAAATGGAGTGACTTATAATGTTTAACCCGCTACGAAAAGGCGCCATACCATTCTTGCTCGCCGCGCTACTATGCTGCTCGTTCAGTGTATTGGCCGACACTAAGAACGCCCCCGAGGCAACCCAAGCCGTCAATAACGTACTCGATGGCTTGCATGAAGCCGCCAGCCAAGCAGACCTAAGCAAATACCTAGGCTCATTTACCGATACCGGCGTATTTATGGGCACGGATGATTGGGAGCGCTGGTCGCGTCCAGAAACATTAGACAAATACGTGGCTGAACGCTTCGCAGGTGGCACCGGTTGGACGTACAAATCCGTGGAGCGCAACATCAACTTCTCTGCAGAGCAAAACATCGCCTGGTTTGACGAGATTACCGTGTCTGAAAAGTGGGGCCGCTTTCGCGGAACCGGTGTGCTGGTAAATGACAACGGCCAATGGAAAATCGCCCACTACGCCATGTCTGTGCTCGTCCCTAATGAAGCATGGGAAAAGGTCGCCGAAATCAATATCAAGACCTTTGCAGAGCGAGCAAAGAAATAATCTTAAACGGGCCTTTAACGCGCAATTACCAACTAAATTAGTATCTAGCGCAGCAAATAACGAAAAGAAACAGGGCTTATTCTGCTAATTTGCTGCGATAAAATAATCTCTATTTAGTTTATTGCAAATCAAAAGTGTTTAGTATTTACTAAAAAAAGTAGCGACAAAACGCTTCAACAAGAGTGTTTTTTGTTTCTTGCTACTTTTTTAGTTATATATATTTCAGTTCGAAGCCAAATTTTTGAATTGCCTAGAGTCAGGACAAAAATTTCGATCTCTACCACGTAATTTCACTAATTTTTTGTGACGTTTTGTCGCATTTTTACAGGACATTTCCCTCTCAATATTTACATATTTTGGGAGTAACTTTTGTGTTGGTTGATTTCAACCGTGTAAAACAGCGAGGATTAGAAATGCAAGAAGACTTAATAAATAAAAAATCTATCCTTTCGGTTTTTTCAGAGTGCAAGTCGTCCTTAGCTAACGTGGTGCGACGATACGTTAAAAAAGAATACGAGTTAGAAGATATCCTACAAGAGGCCTTCGTAAAGACTTTTGTCGCAGATAGAAAAAATCAAATAAAATTCCCTAAGTTGTATTTATACAAAACCACAAAAAACTTAGCGATCCGTGAAAATAGTAAAATTTCTACCCGAATTACTGAATACATAGAGGATTCTAGTGAGTCATTGCTCATTAGCAAAGAACAAGATGCTTTTGCCCATTTATCGGAGCAACAAGAAAAAGCATTATTGCTAGCCGCATTAAATTCGCTACCAAAACAGTGCCAAGAAGTAACGCGATTAAGGTTGATAGAAGGAGTTAGGGTAAAGGATATTGCGCTAAAATTGAGCATTGCGGTTAGCACTGCAGAGAAGCATATCGCTAAAGGGTTAGAGCGCTGTGATGATTACATTACTAGACAGCAGGAAATAGGATTCACTAAGCAAAGTGATATCGAACGAAATATGAATCAAAGAAAGAGTAAATAGGAATGACTCAGGTAGTTAAATTTCCGAATGATAAAGAAAGAGTGAAGCGCGAAGCAAGTGAATGGATTGCCCGTATGGAGCAAGATGAACTTACAGCCTCAGATAAAACTGAATTAAATGCATGGCTCGCAATAAGCCCCGAACATGAAAAACAGCTAAAGCGACTTGCGCAGTTATGGGACAAAATGTCAGAAATAGGTGAGCGCTCATCACTTCAAGAGCAATCAACTGAGAAACACAAAAAACATTCTCTTTTTGGCCACAGACTTGCTCAACTTTCATATAAAACAGCGGCCTTTGCAGCATTGGTGTTGGCGATGCCAATTATTTTTTATTTGCAGGGCTCGCTAGAGAACTCCTCAAAGAATGGCCAGTACTTTACAAAAATTGGGGAGCAAAAAAATATAATTCTCACCGATGGTTCAGAGCTTTTATTAAACACCAATAGTATTGTTGAAGTGAATTACACTCGCAAGCAACGAAATATTACTCTTTTTCAGGGAGAAGCTAATTTCGGCGTAGCTCGTGATAAAAGCAGGCCTTTCACCGTAAAAGCAGGAACAGGGGATGTTCGCGCATTAGGTACCAACTTTTCAGTGCGTCTTAAGGGCAATTTGGTCAATGTTTTAGTATCTCATGGAACGGTAAGAGTTAGAGCGAATGAAAATATTGATGCAACTCATCACGCAGACAACTTTGCTCATAAAGACAAAAACCAAGTCATTGTTAGTGCGGGTAATAACGTGGTATTTGATGACATTGAAGTCGAGTCTGTTGAACAAGTAAGCGATGAATCCATTGCGAAAAAACTCTATTGGAGGAAAGGCTTTCTGTCTTTCGATGATGAACCACTATCGGATGTGGTAGCTGAATTATCGCGTTACACCAACCTAAATATTGTTATTGCAGACAAATCAATACAAGCGATGAAAGTGGGAGGATTTTACCCTATCGATAATCTTGAAACAGTTTTCACTACATTGGAATTGAATCTTGGTTTGCACGTTAAAAAAATGAGTGGTGGTTATTACTACATAACAAATCCGAACAGCTAAACATATTCTCAATCACGCTATTTCTAGTTATTTCAAAAAAAGTAGAGGATTTTTCTTTTTCATTACTCTGTATAAGTAGGTTGAGCTACAGCCAACGATTCGCTGTGAATGCTTCGTTGGAAAATGGTGCTGTTCAACCTGAATTTGGAAAAACATTGATTCGAAAGATACTAAACTTTGTTGCATTTACATTGCTCGTATACAAATCAGCTTTCGCTCTAGCGACGGAAGATTTGACAGAACAAAAAATAACGACTGTGTATTTTGACATTCCTGAAAAATCTGCCGGAGATGGGTTAAGAAGTTTTGCTCAAGCGACTAACTTAGCTTTAATTTTTCCTCAAGCACTTGTGACCTCAGTGACTACAAATGAACTGCGGGGTCATTTTTCAGTTGAAGCTGGTCTTCTCGCGTTACTAGCTGGGACGGGCCTCAAAGGGACCATTTACGCTAACTCTACAATTTTTGTTGAATCGAGCGCTGATGCTCCGAGAAGTCTCAACAGCTCGCGCAAAGTAGATAACATGAAAAAAGCAACATTAACGAAAAAAACAAAGTCTAGTACTTCGAATAAGAATGCCCAAGCGGGGCTCTATTCACCTTCATCCTCTATAGAAAATATAGTGGTGACAGGAGTACGGGGAACCCCTAGAACAGTTGTCAAAAGCCCTATACCCATTGATGTTTTCACTGCTGAACAACTTGAACAGCAAGGTCAAGGAGGACTCTTTGAGGCGTTGCGCTTTCTTGTTCCATCACTAAATTTACCGCAACGTTCAGGAGGAGGCACGGGAACGATTATAGCTTCAGCAGGCTTAAGAGGCTTAAATCCAGATCAAACACTTGTATTAGTTAATGGCAAGAGGCGCCACAAGACCGCATTAATCAATACCAGCACTGGCTTATTCAGTGGTTCAGCTGGAGTCGACTTGAATATGCTCCCTACCTCCGCAATAAAGCGTATTGAAGTGCTGCGGGATGGTGCATCAGCTCAATATGGCTCCGATGCTATCGCTGGGGTAATTAATGTTATTTTGAAGGATAAACCTAAAAAGGGTAGAGCTGTTTTTAGCTCCGGAGAGAACTTCGATCGCAGTGATGGAGAAAATATCAGTCTAGGTATAAACAATGGCTTTACTCTAGGTGAAAGTGGTTTTATCAACTTATCCTACGATTATAAAGAAAGTAAATTATCTAATCGTGCCCACACGCTGGCTTTGCCAGAAGATGGAGGACGAAACTTATTTGCCCTTTTAGAAGACGGAAGCTTTGATCCTAGAGAAAGCGGCCTTGATCGTATGGTGACCAAAAATTTTGGTAACTTCCCGCAAGCGACAAATATTTTTGGTGTTAATGCTAAAGCGAGCCTTCAAGACATGCAGCTTTATGGTTTCGCGTCTTACGCTCATCGAAAATCAGATCTAACATTTACTTACCGACTTCCTGGCGACATACGTAATATTATCGATATTTTCCCTTTAGGTTTTCGTCCAGAAGAGCAAATAAAAGAAAATGACTTCGAACTAGTCGCTGGTATTACAAGTACCAAGGCTCAGTTCGATTGGGATTTTTCAATGAGCTACGGTTTTGATGATACTACTTGGAATAATACCAACGGTCTGAATGCCAGTTTAGGCTTAAATAGCCCAACATCATTTTTTCTGGGTAACATGAACTCAGACGAAATGATAATTCAACTGGATACCACCCGCTCTCTCGTAATAGAAAATAGCGATCTGCAATTCTCATTTGGTCTGCAATATCGACGAGAAGGTTTCGAAATACTTAAAGGGGAGTACTTAAGTTACGCAGACGGGAATAATGGTCTAGAGCCCGGTGCACAAGGTTATCCTGGCTTTTCTCCTGAAGCCGAAAGTAACGTTTCTCGTAATAATATAAACGGTTACTTAGATTTAGCATGGGATGTTTCTGAAACGCTCTTTTTGGCAAGCGCACTACGTTACGAAAAATTTAGTGACTCTGCTGGAGATGAAATTTTATGGAAAGTTAACCTGCGGTATGAGCTCAGTGACAGTGTCGCGTTTCGGTCTTCGGTGAATACTGGTTTTAGAGCACCAAGTATTCAGCAAATAGGCTTCCGGGGTAGTCGTGGGCAATTCACCGATTTAGACAACGACGGTTTCGCTGAAATTATTGTGCTACGTCAGACTTTACCTGCAACTAATCCTGCTGCAAAGGCTTTAGGAGCAACCCCCTTAGCACCTGAGACATCGGTTAACGTTAGCGCAGGCATTAGCTACACCCCGCGAGAGACTATATCGTTTACCATGGATTTTTATCAAATTGATGTAGATGACCGTATCGCTCAATCTTCTCAATTTAATCGCGGTGATAAACGTTTGGCTTTATCTGGCGGTACTATAGGTAATGAAATTTCAGCTCTTCTTGATGAAGCAGGTTTTGACGCATCATTAGGCGCTCTAAACTATTTTACAAATGCCATTGATACACGAAGTCGTGGTGTCGATATCGTTGCTACTTGGTCGCCTAAAATGGTGATGGGTCATCTAATCCTCAGCGGTGCATACAATTACAACAAAGTTGATGTTGTTAATTCGCTCGACAATCCTCAGGAGTTATCAGGTTTGGTATTAGCTGATGGCTCGCAAATAGCACAGTTCGATCGTGAACGTTTAGGTACTTATACCGATGCAGTACCTGATTCTAAAGTTAGTATTTCTGCCAACTACGGATTAGATAAATGGCTAATAAATTTTCGCGCCACTCGCTTCGGCCAATGGACAGTCAAAGGTATTACTGAGAACCTCGATACAAAAAACCAAGCAAAATGGATAGTTAACCTAGAAGCCGGTTATCAATTAGAAAACGGACTCGCGTTCTTTGCTGGTGCTAACAACATCCTCAATGTTTATCCAAAGGAACGCTCAGCTAATTCTTTAGGGACTAACTTCTATGATACCTATTCACCATATGGTTTCACTGGAGGAAGCTGGTACATACGTACTTCTTATGTGTGGTAATCAAAATGATTGCTCGTAAGCCAATGATAATAGGAATGTTTAATAATGATGAAAAATAAATTTTTCAAGGCGAGCTTATCAACATTGTTTAGCACTTTGCTAAACAGCATTTCAGCAACTTTTACGTTGATTCAACGCAAAATATTTAATACTGCGGGCTTCTTTTCCTGCGCATGGGGTTAAAACAATGAGTAAGATTTTAAAGAATGGGATCCTAGGGTTAACGTGTTTGTTTTCACTTAACACCATAGCGGAAACTTATACTATTGGTACTGGTAGCCAGAGCGGTACCTATTATCCACTTGGGGGTATGCTAGCCAAGGTCTGGAGCGAAAATATTGAAGACTTTGATATGCGAGCTGAAGTGACGGCCGCTTCCGTAGAAAATACCATCAAAGTTGCTACAAAAAAACAACTCGCAGGGATAGCCATGGGTAATGTGGCTTTACAAGCACATGAAGGCGTTAAGCCTTTCCCTCGAAAAATGGATGTATCCGTTTTATTTGCTTTATATCCAAATGTAGTTCAATTCGTTGTATCAGCGGACTCAGATATACACACAATTCAAGATTTAAAAGGTAAACGTATTTCATTAGGTGCACCAGGCTCTGGTACACGCGTGAGTGCAACTAATATTCTTTTAGCTTTAGGCATAAGAGACAATGATATTGATGCCCAATCTCTAAATTACACTGCAACCACTAATGCTATTTCTGCCGGTCAAATTGATGCAGGTGTAATCGTAGGCAGCATAGGTGTTGGGGCAATCACTGAATTGGCGTTCACTCATAAGATTCGAATTCTATCGTTTACACCAGAAGAGCTTAAAGCTGTCTCTGATAACAATGCTTCATATCAAGCAATTGAGGTAGCAGAAGAAAGCTACAAAGGTGTTACCGCATTTAGGGCACCAGCGGTATGGAATATTCTTATCGTAAACAAAGCTCTTGATACCGACCTTGCTTATCAAATGACAAAAGTTGCTTTTGAGAACATGAAAAAAATCAATCAGGTTATTAGCGTCACAAAATATACGACGCTTGAAAATATGAACAGGCTAGACGGAATCGACTTACACCCAGGTTCGTTAAAATATTTAAAAGAACAAATGTAAGTTGCAGGCAACTAAACAATCACGCTGATGAGTGGTAATTGACGCGAATAATAAATCTTGATTGCAGTAAATAAGCATTCAAACCGCAGCAATCAAGTAACAGCCTAAATTCGAAATACAATAATGAGTGAGTTGGTAGCAATCAAGACTACCTTCGGAGAGTCGCATGACTGATCAAACAAGCTTCAGTAATTGGGTTACAAATAAAGTTGTGTTAATTGCTGCATTGGCAGCAATAGCATTATCTATTTTTCAAATTTGGCAGGGTATAACCTCAGAGTTATCCGCGCCTGTTTTTAGACCTATACATTTAAGTTGGGTCTTAATCCTAGTATTCTTAACTACCCCCCTAATTAAACCTCTACAGTCCCCATTTCTCTATCTATCTGCTCGTTGTATTGACATAGTTTTTATCATTGCCACTGCGTGGGCTTCATATCACATTGTTTCCTTTGATTACGATGATATTTCTTTTCTACTCGATGGGTTAACGACGCTGGATCAATTGTCCGGTTTAATTATTATCGTGTTACTGCTCGAAGCAACACGCCGCACAGTTGGTGTGGTAATGGTATTAATTGCGGCACTATTTTTACTCTATGCAATTTTTGGCGACGCATTGCCTGCAACCGTCGCCAGTAGAGGGTTTTCAGTGGAAGAAATTGTCCGATTCCATGTATTTTCAACCAATGGTATCTACGGTGCTCCACTTGCTATTGCAGCAGGTGTCGTATTTATTTTTGTGTTATTTGGGGCGTTTTTGCAGGTTACCGGTGCTGGTAAGTTCTTTATAGACGCCTCTTTTTCAATTGCCGGAAAGTACAGAGGCGGACCAGCTAAAGCCAGCGTTATTGCATCTGCAGCGCTAGGTTCAATCTCCGGATCCGCTATAGCCAATACCGTGACAACTGGCGCATTAACAATCCCTATGATGAAAAAGCTTGGTTATAAACCAGAGCAAGCTGCCGGTATTGAAGCCGCTGCATCAACAGGTGGGCAGATCATGCCGCCTGTAATGGGCGCTGGTGCTTTTGTGATGGCACAATTTACCGGGATTCCTTACAGTGAGATATTATTAGTCTCTATTGCACCAGCCATATTATATTTTACCTGCACCTTGCTATATGTGCACTTGATGGCGTGTAAGTTAGGTTTACAAGGTATGAAGGTAACTGAAAAAATTTCCGTTGTGCTAAAAGATGGATGGCACTTTCTAGTACCATTGATTTTAATAACCACCCTACTGTTAATGAGTTATTCGCCCATATTGGTAGGTATTTCTGGTTGTGTAGCGATATTAGTTGCGGCAATGTGCAGAAAACATAGCCGAATTAGCATCGCGGTATTTTTTGCTGGTATGAAAGAAGGGGCATTACTTGCGCTTCCTATTTCAGTAGCATGTGGAACCGCGGGCATTGTGGTGGGTGTAGTTGGTCAAACAGGCATAGGTTTACAATTTACACAGTTTTTAATGGCGCTTTCAGGCGGGTATTTGTGGTCGGTACTAGGGCTTATCGCTATCGCGGCCATTATTCTGGGCATGGGCTTACCTGTAACTGCTGCTTATATTGTGTTGTCCATCATGGCTGTTCCAAGCTTAACGGAGTTAGGAGTAGGCTTGCTGGCTGCGCACATGGTTGTATTTTGGTTGTCGCAAACCTCGAACGTCACCCCACCTATTGCTTTAGCTGCTTTTGCCGCGGCAGGTATTGCCAACACATCACCAATGAAGTCTGCAGTCCAAGCTTTTAAACTCGCCCAAGGTTTTTTTATTATACCGATCATGATGGCATTTTCTGGGTTGATCTGGATGGAGGGTCAAAATATTGATTTTGTAATGGCGATTATTCTAACGATTGGTTTGATCATTTCTTTTGCAGGAGCCATTGAAGGAAGGTTAGCGACAATGTTACCAATAGCTGCCAGGGGCTTATTATTGATAGCGGGGTTAACGATGTTGGCCCCTAACCTTTATATCAATATTTTGGGTATAGCCATTATCGTAATCACGATGCTAACCAACTATCGCGCCTCTAGGTTGGAAGCGTTACAACCTTCCCCTCTAAACTAAAAGTAGCTTGGCTCAGCTATTGGACCGAAATGTCCAATAGCTGCTCTCTCCCACATTG
The DNA here is from genome assembly GCF_056173245.1 of Paraglaciecola sp. QJM3NY_14. Taxonomy (NCBI): domain Bacteria; kingdom Pseudomonadati; phylum Pseudomonadota; class Gammaproteobacteria; order Alteromonadales; family Alteromonadaceae; genus Paraglaciecola; species Paraglaciecola sp. QJM3NY_14. The sequence goes on along the minus strand of NZ_CM149664.1, from coordinate 1,047,419 downwards.
ACAAAGTTACTTATCGCAGTTCCCAAAAACAAAAAATGAATATAGTAAAGTATGTTGCGCAGCCTATTATGGCGTGAGCTTTAACCGAAACTGTAACAACCAGTCCAGCGTTTAATATTCAAACGCTTCTGCATTCCTCAATATAAAACAAACATAGATTTCATTAAGTTTAATTACCTCGATTCAGTCGAGTTGAATAAACGAGTATCTGCGCACATTGCCTTCTTCACTGACGTTCGGCCCCATCAATACCGATAATTTATACTACCAATAAATGATTGGTTACGGCTAATTTTACAAAAAAGTAGAGGTTTTTTATTTTTCATTGCTCTGTATAGATAGGTTGAATTGAATGGGTAGCTTAATGCGAACATTCGCAGCGACTGTCTGTACATATCAGCCTTAAACTGGAAAAACGTTGATTCGAAAGGTATTTAACTTTGTTGTACTTACATTGCTCAGAAGCCTGTCGGTTTTAGTTTAACAGCCAAAATTTCGACTAAGTGAGCCTCTGAAACTATGTATTTTAACATACCCGAAAAATCTGCCGGAGATAAGTTAAGAGTGTTGCACAGCAACTGGCTTAGCTTTGATTTTTCCTCAAGCACTTGTGACCTCAAAAACATAAAACACACTGAGAGGTCACTTTTCAGTTGAAGCCGGTTTTATTGCTTTGTTAATCGAGACAGGCCTAACAATGACCTTTACTCGAATTTCACAATTCATATTGTGAGCAAATGTTGATGACCCGAGTGCTTCCTAGGACTAACAAAGAGCAGAGAATATGAAAAATAAAAACGTAAAGGGTAAAGTAAAAACTGGCACTTATGGTCTTATCGCATCAATCATGGCCGCTTCGTCGGCAGTAGCTCAAGAAGGTGACCTCCCCTCAAGCAGCGATAATAAAACAACCGACTTAGAAAACATCGTTGTAACTGGGGTACGAGGTAACCCTAGAACGGTTATTGAAAGTCCAACTCCTATTGACGTGTTCTCCAGTGAACAACTCGAGCAACAAGGACAAACAGGATTATTCGAGTCTCTACGATTTCTTGTTCCGTCCCTAAATCTTCCACAACGCTCTGGCGGTGGCACCGGAACCTTTATTGCTTCTGCAGGCTTGCGCGGCTTAAACCCCGACCAGACTCTCGTGTTGGTAAATGGCAAAAGGCGTCATAAAACGGCTTTAATAAACACCAGTACCGGTTTATTTAGCGGCTCAGCAGGCGTAGATTTAAACATGATCCCCTCTTCTGCCATTGAGCGCATTGAAGTGCTGAGAGATGGTGCATCAGCCCAATATGGTTCTGACGCAATAGCAGGGGTTGTCAACATCATCCTAAAAGATGACTCTGAGGGTGGAAAAGCAACCGTTAGTACTGGAGAAAATTTCGACCGCGGTGACGGTGAGTTTTTCAGTGTCGCCCTTAACAATGGTTTCGAATTTGGCGACGATGGCTTCATTAACTTATCGTATGACTACAAAGAAACTAAGCTATCTAATCGAGCTCGCACTTTAGCATTACCTGAAGATGGAGGAAAAAACTTATTTTTACCCCTTGATGATGGAAGTTGGGACCCTAGAGAAGCAAGTGTAGACCGTCAAGTCACCAAAAATTTTGGAAACTTTCCACAGCAAACCAGCGCGTTCGGTTTAAATGCGGGGACTAATATAGGAGAAGTAGCACTCTATACCGTTGCTACATACGCTAACCGAAGTTCTGACCTTACATTTACTTATCGCAGCGCATATGATTCTCGTAATATCGAAGAGATATTCCCTCGAGGATTTCGCCCTGAAGAGCAAATTCAAGAGGATGACGTCGAAATCATTACCGGTATAAAAGGGACCCATTTCGATTTTGACTGGGATTTTTCTGTAAGTTATGGCAGCAATGAAAGTAGTTGGTATAACACCAATGGCTTAAACGCAAGTCTTGGCGCTGCAAGCCCTACATCTTTTTTCCTAGGTGAAATGAATGCGGACGAAATGATTGCGCAACTTGATGCTACACGCGCAGTTTCTCTTGATAACAGTGATTTGCAAGTATCTTTTGGTATGCAATTCCGAAAAGAATCTTTTGAGATTATTAAAGGTGAGCTTCTTAGTTACGCTGATGGTAACAATGGCTTAGCGCCCGGCGCCCAAGGCTTTCCAGGTTTTGAACCAGAGGCAGAAAACGATGTATCACGTAATAATATTAACGCCTATATAGATTTAGCCTGGGATGCAACGGATAAACTGTTTATTGCTGGAGCACTTCGCTACGAAGACTTTAATGACTCAGCAGGCGAAGAAGTGTTAGGTAAATTAAATGCTCGTTACGAAATTAATGATTCAGTCGCATTAAGATCATCAGTTAGTACGGGATTTAGAGCGCCGAGTATCCAACAATTGGGGTTTCGCGGAAGCCGTGGACAGTTCACTGATTTAGATAATGACGGTATAGCCGAAACCATCGTATTACGCCAGACTTTACCGCCAACAGACCTTGCAGCTTCGGCGCTTGGCGCAGCTCCTTTAACTCCAGAAACATCTGTCAATTTTAGCGCTGGCATTAGCTATACGCCGGCAAAAAATATGTCATTTACGATAGATGTTTATCAAATTGATGTCGATGATCGCATTGCTCAATCTTCTCAATTTAATAGAGGTGATACTCGATTAGCATCATCAGGCGGTACAATAGGTGATGAGATATCAGCGCTGCTTGATAGCGCTGGCTTTGATGCCTCATTAGGTGCTGTCAACTACTTTACCAATGCAATAGATACACGCAGTAAAGGCGTTGATTTAGTCGCCACATGGACCCCTGAAATTGACGTTGGTGAGCTTACCCTTAGCGGAGCTTATAATTACAACAAGGTCGATGTCGTCAGCATTGACGATAACCCCGAAGAATTGTCTGGTTTAGTCCTCGCAGACGGTTCACAGATAGAGCAGTTCGATCGCACGCGCTTAGGCACTTATACCGATGCTGTCCCTGATTCTAAAGCCAGTTTATCTGCTAATTATCGTCAGGACGGCTGGGTTCTAAATCTGCGTGCGACACGCTTTGGTGAGTGGACGGTGGTACGCAGCAGCGAAGCATTAGATACAACGAACGAGGCGAAATGGATTGTCAATATGGAAGTGGGTTATCAGATGGAAAGTGGTGTAGAGCTTTTTGCTGGTGCAAACAACATTTTTAATACATATCCAGAAGAACGTACTGAAAACTCCTTAGGAACTAATTTCTACGATACATACTCGCCCTACGGTTTTACAGGTGGTAGCTGGTATGCGCGAACATCATATGCTTGGTAATTAGTTGTTTTCTAAGGAGGAGTTGGGATTGTCTCACCTCCTCCGCATTCAACTGTGTTTTATAATTCACAACCACTGTTCCATAAATTTGGTCTATTTTCACGGGGGCCTTACCTCAGTAATAACCGAGCGAAAATTGACAAACAAGTTAGATGGTCGATAGGGGAAATTTAATGTCAAAAACTAGATATTTTAAGATGCATACAATTGCTGCGGTATGCTCTCTCGTATGTGTTAGTGCTATAGCATCACCGACAAAGTTTACGTCAATTCAAACTGAGACCTTTAATACTCCAGGCTCAGTTTCTAATGCCTGGGGCGATTACGACAAAGACGGGGATCTCGATTTATTAGTCTCTATAAAGGGCGGAGAAGTTCGACTTTATCGCAATGATGACGGTATTTTTGTAAGTGTCGGCAAAGTATTAGGGCTCCCGATTAAAGGTGATCAAATACGTGGTGTGTCATGGGGGGATTACGATAACGATGGGGACTTGGATATATTAGGAGGCTCAAATGAGATGCCAATACCAAGTCGGAGCTATGTTTTTAGAAATGATAATGGAAAAGCGTTTGTGGAAGTCGCTGAGTCCATCGGACTAGCTATCCCAGGCCGTATTAGCCGCCAGTCAAACTGGATTGATTACGATAATGACGGAGACTCTGACCTCTATGCAGCCAACCGTACTGGGGCAAACCAACTTTTGCAAAACGAAAATGGCGTATTCAAACCGCTAGGGTATGCATCAGGCGTATATGATTCCAGAAGAACTGTCGGGGCTTGTTGGTTTGATATTGATAATGATGGTGATCTGGACTTTTTCTTAGCCAATCAGTCAGGTGACAGCGATACGGTTGGTAGAAACGATATTGATAAGTTTGTTGATATAGCGCCTGACCTTGGCATGGATGAAACGCAACGTCTTTATTCGGAAGGCGGCGTAGGTTGTGCTTTAGGCGACTACAATAACGACGGTTATATAGACCTGTATGTCACCACCTATGGAGATAACCTACTGTATAAAAATAACGGCGATGGTAGTTTTTCTGAGGTAGGAAAATCGATGGGCGTTGTCGATCCAGATCATACAGTTGCCGCCGCTTGGGGTGATTATGATAACGATGGATACCTCGATTTAATCGCGGTTGGGTATCACAAAATCAATGGAAAATCAGAGCCCTACGGCAAACTTTATCGTAATACAGGTACAAAATTTGAAGTAGATAATAGGTATCCAGAATTAACTTCAGCTGGCGATCATGGAGTGGAATGGGTTGATTTTGACAACGACGGCGACTTAGATCTTTCAGTCACTGATGGTTACGGGGCTGTCGGCGGACATTTTGTTTTTAGAAACGAAATGGATGCAGCAACAAGAGCTAAAAGCATTTCAGTTCTTGTATTGGATAATCAAGGTAACTATACCCAACAAGGCGCTATCGTTAAGTTCTTTGATGCAAAAGGTAAAATACTAGGCTCCAGAATTGTATCAACAGGGGGCGGATACAACGCGCAAAGCGCTAGACCGGTATATTTTACCTTGCCAAGCTTACAACCCATTACGGTTGAAGTGAATTTTATGGGAAATGAAAAACTAAGTGTAGAGGTCAAAGATATCAGAACTCTAGCCAATAAAGCGTTAATGGTGCATAGGCCTGCTACTTCTAATTCTAAATAACCTCTAAGTGCAAACTTCATAACTGTATTATGAAGTTTGCTGCTTTTTCATCAGACTCAGCCCGCTCATTTATTCATAAGGAGTTATACATTTGCGGTCTACATATTGAGGTAATATTGCTTCAATTCACTTGCCTAATAACTTTTTTGACAATGTTATATATCGCTAAAGCGGCAAGCATACCCTGAGACATATATTATTTATATCTCGTGTTTAAGCACCAGTCCCTCATATAACTACACAGCTAAACAGTTTTAGAATCCCCGGAGTGTCGGCAACATCTTTTCGATGTGTTCATTGTATAAAACTTACTGCGATGACTATTGACGTCTACGACTTCAAGAATGGGCTATATCTATTGAAATTTATCTGGACACTCACTAGCAATACAAAGGAGTGCGAGTGGTTCTTTGGCCCACTCACACATCACAGACCTACTTTATTTCACACTTTCTGTAGGAATGATTGGAAGCACTATTTTTGACGGATACTTTTTACTCATATGGATTGTTTGATTAGCAATTTTCATTTCAGAACTCTTGGCAAAACCGGCTCCTGTATTTAAGTTTCTAGCCAATCTTGGAAAATTACTGCTAGTAATATCAATTCTTATACGGTCACCAGGAGATAACTTATAACTGGTTGCCCACATATCAATATTGTACTTGTATACCTTACCTGGCTCGATCAACTGAGGCTTATCAAAACCTTCTCTGTAACGAGCACGAATAACGCCATCGACAAGATTAAGAGCGCTGCCATCAGGTTTAACAACAATTAACTTTGCCATAAAGTCAGTATCAGGAGCACTGCTTGAAGCATATATTTCAGCACTAATCGGGCCTGTAATTTCTGTTGCTTGCGTAACGGGTTCGGTTACAAATCTCAGGATATCTTTCCGCCCATCTAGTGGCTTTTGGTCAAAAGGTCCGCGTAATTTTGCTGACATAATATTTCCGCCTAACGTCGGCACAGGGTCAGCTGGATCATAGTCATATTTCATACTGGCTGACTTAGCAGCTGAGGCCTCTTCAGAAAGTGAATTGTCAGCATGCATATAGAATGGACGATACGTAGTTCTCGCTAAAGGCCATTCCTGTTCATCCCGCCACACGTTTTCTCCCATAACATAAATTCTAACTGGCGCGTCGCTCTCATTTAAACTATTTGGCTTAGCGTCGCTTTTCATCCAATAGTTGAACCATTCAAGCAACATATCTGGTGCATCTATAAGGGAATTATCACCTAGCTGCATGTCACCAATTTTCGTTTTCTGGTTCCATCCATGAGGCCAAGGTCCAATGATAAGACGTTGTCCATTTCTCGCGGTTTCAGTTGCAGCCTCTTCAGTCATTGTTTTATAGCTACCAATAGTGCTTCGCAAGAAAACGTCGTACCACCCGCCAATATTCATCGCGGGTACTGCCATTTCATTAGCTCGCGCTTCTAAATTCAATGGTTTCCAATACGCATCATCAGATGGATGATCAATCCAATCCTGAAAATGCTTAACGTTGAAACCGATACTTTCAGCCAAAGTATTAAGTGGCAGATGCTTAATTTCACTTACCCAATCGATCGGAAACGACATATTTGTTTTGCTACCAACTAGCCCTATTCCCCAACTAGCACGTGAGAGTAACGAAAATGCCCCCCCGGGATATGCTACATCGCGATAGTAATTCCCAGGGCTTACGGCTGGTGCTATTGCCACTAATGCGGGGTTGCGATTCACGGCAGCAAGCCATTGGACCGAAGCTAAGTACGAGGACCCAAACATGCCAACTTTACCGTCAGACCAGGTTTGCTTTGCGATCCAACTAAGAGTGTCGTCACCATCATTTATTTCCTGAAAGTAGGGATACCATTTTCCATCCGAATCATACCTACCACGAACAGACTGAAAGACAAGCGCATAACCGTTAGAGGTGGCAAATTTAGCGTACTTTTGCCTCCCAGCTGCAGAGCCATTGGTATATATATCTCGTATCAAAAGTGTTGGGAAATTTCCCGTTTCTTTTGGAAGATAAACATCGGTTGCGAGTTCAATTCCATCTCGCATAGCGACTGGGATGTGGTACATAGCTTTAACCGTTTCAGGGAAGTCATCGTTATATTCTGCAAAGCTTTGCGACTGCGCCACTGACGTTGATCCTAGCGTCACTAGCAGGCCAAAAATTAGGTTACGAAATCTCATAAAATCCTCACAAGTTATATTTTTTATTAAGGTCCAATATTAAGGAGCAATCACTGGGGTTTTTCCGCTATTGTTTTAGGTAAACTTCGACTAATTATTTTAATTAGCCTAGAAAAACCGAATAACATCAGAAATACAAGAAAACCTAATGACTCTAAAATCCGACTCAAGGCAGTTTTTTGCAGTAAATGACAACTTCTCAAGTCCAGTAAAACATTACTTGATAAGCTAACCACTTATGTAGAAACACCCAAAGAGCCTTTATGCGCCAAACACTCATTTATTGTTTACTCAGCCTGCCGATAGTGATCATGCTGGGCTGGTTTTATTTCGACAAGCGCAAGCTAAAACGCAAAGAAGCGCGGCGCGCTGTATTAAATGCTAAACCGTTAGCACCTGAATATCTGCAGATTTTAAAAAACCAATACCCATTGTATTCACGCCTGCCTAACGAACTGCAGCGTAAGCTCGTTGGCCACATGCAAGTTTTTTTAGATGAAAAAGACATCATTGGCCGAGGTGAATTCGACGTCACCGATACGGTGCGCGTATTAATCGCTGCACAAGCATGCACCTTATTGCTCAATCGCCCGGGTGATTACTACCCAGGTTTTCGGACGATTTTGGTTTACCCCGACACTTATGTGGCTAGCAGCACCCAACATGATGGCCTATTGCAGGTCACCTCCACCAGCACTCGCGCGGGTGAGTCTTGGCATCGCGGGCCAATTGTTCTCGCTTGGGAGCACGTGCTACAAGGCGCCCTTGATAGCCGTGATGGGCACAACGTAGTGATGCATGAATTCGCCCACAAATTAGATGAAGAAAATGCCGCCATGGACGGCTTGCCATTATTACCTACAGCCGAACAATACCAAAAATGGTCACAGGTGTTAGGCGCTGAATTCGCCGTGCAACAACAAAAATTGGCCAATGGCGATAACGATGTGATTGACAGTTATGGCGCAACCTCCCCGGCCGAATTTTTCGCTGTTGTGACAGAAACCTTCTTTGAAAAGCCGCATCAACTGCAACGCCACCACCCGAAACTGTATGAACAGTTCAAGCAGTGTTACCTGCTTAACCCATTGGAGTGGCGGGAATTGAAACAGTCGTAAAACATACGTCCTTTTAAATTAAAAATGGCCTATTCGACCGCACAATAACGTTTCTATGTATAAGACTTAAGAGCAAAGGAATGAAGTGAATATAAACCTAAGGCCAGTAACTAAAGCTAATTTTGAAGAGGTAAGTGATCTAGCGGTAAGCGAAGGGCAACAAGAATATGTGGCTGATAATAGCTGGTCACTGCTGGAATCAAAATACCATACAGGCTATACCTGTCGAGGCATATACCAAGGTAGCACGCCCGTGGGCTTTTTTATGTGGGTCGCTGAAAGTCCTCGTAAAATATCTATTTGGCGCTTTATGGTAGACGAGCAGTATCAAAAAAACGGTATTGGCCGAGTTGCTATGGAGCTTGCGCTACATGAAATAAAGCAAACAACGGGTTTACAAGAAATAGAGATTTGCTATAACCCTGACAATCCTGTGGCAAAGTCGTTTTACCAAAGCTTTGGCTTTACCGAAGTCGGGATGGATGAAGACGACGATGACATGCTTGCCATCATCAACTTATAGGAAGTTGCCCTTGGGTAGGTGATCTAGAAAGCAAAGTGGTAGCTAGCAAGAAGTGAAACAGGCGCAAAAAACATCAAAGCTGCAGGAAGAATCAAAAGAGCGTGACCATAAGTATCTCTTACGATCACGCGCGATATCTGAAGCGGTCTTGAACAATTACTCTGGCAAGGTAATGTTCAACTCCAAGACAGAACAATCTTCATTGTTGTCTAGCTGAACAGTCACTTGCTCTTCGTCTATGTTCACGTATTTACGAATAACGTCCATGATCTCTTTTTGCATCAAGGGTAAGTAGTCGGGCTGTTGACGCTTACTGCGCTCGTGCGCCACAATAATTTGTAAACGCTCTTTGGCCAGTGATGCTGAACTCTTTTTCTCTTTCTTTAAAAAGTAATTGAAAATGCTCACTATTTACCTCCTAGTAATCGCTTCAAGAATCCTTTTTTCTGTACTTCAAGGAAACGGTGTTTGACGTCTTCGCCAAGCAACCGTGACACAGCATCGAGATAAGCCTGACCCGCTTCTGATTCTTGATCTAAAATAACCGGTGCACCTTGGTTAGATGCTTTTAATACCGCTTCAGACTCAGGAATAACGCCAAGCAAAGGTACGGCCAGAATATCTTCAACATCCGCTACACTGAGCATTTCTGCTGAGGCAACACGTTCTGGGTTATATCGGGTAAGCAGCAAGTGCTCTTTGACCGTTCCGCCCTGCTCTGCTTTAAGTGATTTGCTTTGCAAAATACCGATAATGCGATCTGAATCTCGCACCGATGATACTTCAGGGTTCGTTACCACAATCGCTTCATCCGCGAAGTACAAGGCCATTTGCGCGCCCTGCTCAATCCCTGCTGGTGAGTCACATATGATGTACTCAAAGTCTTTGGCTAGGTTCTCTAACACGGTTTGCACACCTTCCATCGACAGAGCGTCTTTGTCCCGCGTTTGCGACGCTGGCAAAATAAACAAACCTGGGGTGCGTTTGTCTTTGATCAGCGCTTGATTCAATGTGGCTTCTTTTTTGATGACGTTTACAAAGTCATACACCACACGGCGCTCACAACCCATGATCAAGTCTAGGTTTCGCAAGCCCACATCAAAATCGATTACCACGGTTTTAAAGCCACGCATCGCTAAGCCTGTTGCTATCGCTGCGCTGGTTGTTGTTTTCCCTACGCCACCTTTACCGGACGTTACCACTATAATTTTAGCCACTACATTCCCTCACTAACTGTTTTAGCCAACCCACTGATTGAGTTTATCGACGACACGTGTTTCTCGCTTTGTTCTCGCTTAGCTCACACGAAATGCCCGTTAAATCACTGCAACCTGTATGGATTCACCCTCTAAAAATGCATGTGCCGGTTCTTTCCAGCACAGCTCACGTAATTTTTCATTCATCACAAAGTAGCCAGCAATCGAAACCAGCTCAGCTTCCATCTGTCGACAAAAAACCCGTGCATTTGTATCACCCTTCACACCAGCCAATGCGCGGCCTCGTAAAGGGCCATAAACGTGTATATGTCCATCGGCCAATACTTCAGCCCCTTCACTGACTGCCGCCATCACGATTAAATCGCAACCTTCTGCGTACACCTGCTGACCAGAGCGCACCGGTTTAGTGATCACCTTACTTGGGCGAACGACCGGAGCCGGCTCGGCAACGGTTTGTTCTGGCTCAACCTGCTTCACTTTCGCTTGCACAGGTTCAGCTGGGATCTCAGTACTTCTGGTCTTGGCTGCTGGCAGTGACGCAAGCCCCAACCCCATTACGGTGTAGCGCAATTCGGGCGTAGCGCCTCTACATGCGATCGGTTGTAATCCTTCCTCACGGCACACGGCAACAATATGTTCAAGTTGCTCATCTTCAAGCTGACCTTCGAATGAAGCTAAGTTGAGCACCAAAGGAGACGCATTGAAAAACTGTGGAGCGGTATCAATTTTTTGCTTTAGCTGCGCACGAAATAAGTCCGCGGAATACGCCTGAAGATCCATCACCACTGCTGTAAACGCAGTGCCTTTCATCTGAAAACACACTTTTGCCATTGGGCAACCTTAACCTACGAATAAGAACCAACGCACCTGTCGCAATCTGTGAATTCCCTAGTTACTCAGTAAAATAACTAAAAGACAGCGAAAAATAGCTAACAAGTACAAAAACTGGACGCCACTTTAACAAATAGAATTAACATCCGGAAATGAAACTACAAGAAGAATGAAAGATTTATGCCGAAATGGCTAAAGTCATAGATTTAAGGGCTTTTTAGCACGCATTATGCGCGAACCAACCCGGTTTCGTATCAATTCGGTAACACCAACCGATAAAATATTAATGTCTCAGCCGGATCATAGGATATTGAACGCGACACGTTTTGTCGTAGGGAGGTAATAAGATAGCTCCATTGTAAATTGAAAGGAACTTAATATGTGTGGTTATTGTATTGAAACATCTGCGTGTGAAACTTGGGAATCAGGAACCTTCGAAATAGGGAGCTTAGATGAAAATCTACGAGACACTTCAGCTTTCAATGCTCATATGTTGCCAGAGTTTACTTTTTACCAAGATTTAGGTTTACCTTATCTCCTTGAATACAAAAGTGACTGTGAATTGCTTCCTTGGTTACTTTACAAAAAAAGCATAAACACCCCTCTTTCCAAAGAAGAGATGAACTGTGGGCAGAACCTTTTAACCCAACATAGTATCGCGTTAAATCGCTTAGCCGAAGACGACTTACTATGGGCTTTTCCAGTACTACGTCATTTTCTAAGTAAATTTAATTTCAACTCTCAGATTTCCCCTAAAAATGGCGGCTTACAGCAACTCTTACACGAGTGCGAACGATATATAAAAGAAATTTCGAATCATTTTAAAACTCATATGGATAAAAAATACTTCAGAAATGAAACTCAAGCACCCAAAATTCAACAAGAAACCACGGCAAAAATTTTTCTACTAGTTGGCACTAATGAAGATGTCATACCCTCTCACCCCGCATTCGAGCAATTTCCACTAGCGTTATACTTTGCCACTGAATTGCTAATGCAATTTAAACCTCATTCAGTGATGCTGGTCAAACCGATATTAGCTATTTTCGATGCTCCTAGCTTTTGCTCGCATATGATGGCTTGGCAACGCTATCTTGCTACTCATGCAATATTACATTTAAAGTTAGCCAACCAACCGCATAACTTGATAAAAGTGCGTTTGTTTCTTCTCTATTACCTTGGACTGCGCTTTTCAAGTAACAAAATAATATTGAAAAAAATAATACACGCGATTCGAGAAATTCCAGTGCCAGATTCTGATTACATATCAAGAGAGCAAGCATTGGAAAAATTGATTCAATTTAATTTTGACTAAATCTTTTATATTTACTGTTACTGTTTATAAAAACTTACAATTTTCAAGAGCAAATCGCTATGCCATCACCATTAAGTTCTTTACGAAAGCAAACATCAACCACTCAACAGAAAATAAAACATCTACATCAGTGGCTTAGGGGAGAATGCCTTGAATCAGCTAGATTAGATGATTTGTTAAATCAGTGGGATGACATATTAGAGGAAATATTTTACTTTTTTGAAAGTCAGATTGAGGAATGCATTAGCTCAAATGAGGCTTGGAAAGAAAATGAATTAGATAGAGAAGAGCTATATGAAAACTTTTTAACATTGGGCGATGAACTTAATATCGAGGATGAAATCGAGAACTTGTTTACTATGCGAGAGATCGAAAAAAGTGCTATTCATGCGAAAAAAATTACTGAAATTTCACTGCAAGAATTTAATATATTGCGTGAAAAAATACTGTCGAATATATCAATACTAATCGAAACTGTTTGTAGCATTGTTGAATTTGATGAGACTTGACTGTGAGAATTAGATAAGTCGTAGGGCTACCGACCAGATCTTAAACTAAAATTTCGAATCTGTTATAAGCTCCGCCGAGCTGCTTAATTTAGCGAAAGCTTCTAGTTGTTTTTTGTTCATTTACATCTGCCTATCCTTAATTCTGATTAGAGTATGTTGCGATAAGCAGGCACACTAAATTAAGTACAGCGTCTTTCGGGGTTGAATTCGCGTTATAAACTTCTAATACGCCAGACTACGACATGTTCATCACGATAACTTGCCTTTTCAGAATTCTTATATTCAGCTATAGGGATTACTACATGAGGTTTTATTTTTACACTATGTTCTTCAAATCTACTATCTAACTCTTTTTGAAAAAGTTTCCATCGTTTTTTTATGGTACTCTCAGTTGCTCTCGTTACGACAATAAGATAACTATCTTTTAGTGACTTTTTCTTAGCTAACACTGCAAAATCAGCTAACCGAACCACATCTTTAATTACAGATCTAAATCCGAGCCTTACTTTTATTTCAACTAAAGTCAATATAGATTTATTGATAGGACTTTGTATAACGAGATCTATACGCCCAGCCCTCGAATCATTTGGTAATTTTATCCCAAGCTCCGATTCCAATTTAGAAGTGCTTTTTTCTAAATCAAAAGCTAGCTTATTTCTTTTAATAGCTTCAGCTAGTTTCACGGTTAAATAGTACTCTGGAAGCTCCCAAAGACTTTTCCCAGTCTGATTTATCGCCTTATTTGATATTTTTCTGACCTCTTCACCTAAACAAAATTTCATATATTTCAATCCTAATTTATTAGTTTACGGAGTAATTAAATGGTAACTATTAATACTTCTATGTTAATAGAAAATCGCTTCTTTTAGTGTTTTATAAACACTACACTTAACTACTTCAGGGCCGACAATTTTTATATCCTGAATATAACCTTGTAACCAATGCTCGAGCTCTCTAGTGTGAGTTACTTCAACCGTTACCTTGCTCCAAATTGTGTCTAGCTCGGTTATCTGTTGGTTTTCACCGATAATTGACTCTTTCAACAGCCGAAGTACATAGCCTTTAACCTCTAGCTTGAGTTTTATTACTCCCACCGATAGCCCACCACCTACTTCCCCGGACTCAACATACTTAGGCAGATCAAATTGGTTGTCGTAGTGCTCGTTCAATAGCGTTGCACTTCGCACTCTGTGGGCCAAGATCATTCGCGTGTCTTCATACCCCTCATATTGACAAGCAAACACTAATTTATTGTCTCGAACGATAAGTCCTAACAATTTTACCACCGAGGTGCGCTTACTGTTTTTATACTGAAAACTAACTTTTTTGTTTTCAAGTAAGCCGCGATAGAGCGTATCTGTAATATCAGAAGCCACCTCATGTGGTCTGACAGCAATACCCGGAGGCACAATAGCTACTTTATCCAGCCATGTTTTATAGATTTGATTAGATTCAAGGGTCTTATCTGATTTGTGAAACAAAGAAGTTAGGGCATTAAAAAGGTGCAGAGGAAGATGCTGGCAAAGATGTTTCTGAACTAACTTCAGAGATATCGCCTCTTCCGGAGATAGTGCTGGTAAGTAATTAAAGTCGGAATGCTGTGAATAAGACCATTTGTAACCCTCTGGTGACTCACCTGACACTAACCCAATGAGTGTTGAAAACGTATTTAAGTCCCGCTCAACTGTTCGCTTCGATACAACAAAACCTTCATCCATCAGTTTGATAAATAATGATTTAGCCGATGTCCATTTAGGGTAGACAGGGATCAGGCGCATCATTGTCAGTATACGTAGTAATGAATCTTTCTTAGCCGCTGGCACTTCGTTCCTCCCTTTGATCTGCAAAGGATAGTAGAACAAATTTGCGACACATTACGTCGCTAGCAATCAATGTAGGTATAATTTTTTATACGGAAGACTATAGCGAGGCGGTTTCAACATGTTCAACTGACAATACTGGCTAAAATCTGTATCGACTGATGTAGTTAAAGCGCTTAAAGTCAAAAGAAACGCAATGATATAAACAAAATCTACACGCTTTAAAAATCGAGACCTAGTGTATGGCGCCAAACGCACTAGTTACGCCTTGGCTTCACACATCTAATTCGAGGGTATCTCTGGGGGATAAAAACAGTACAGGTACGCCGGGTTTGACCATTTTTTCGGTGTAGTTTACCCAGTCAATTCTGTTTTTCTGGTCATCATGCAGCTTGATCACGTCACCTGTATTCGCTAGTCGAATTTTACCGAGCTGTTTTACCACTGTTGACTCACCCGGCTTTAACGTGACTTGCCCTACCGCAACAGCGTTGTCTTGATTGTCAGACAGGCTCCAGCCTGTTAGGTCAATCGCATCCGCGCCAAGATTAATCAGCCCTATCCACTCATTGCCCTTGTCGCTGTCTTTAGGGTTAACCATGGCAGCACTGATAAATATATCCACCACGTCGTCTTTTACCGTTTGCCTAGGCCCTGACGTGTTTTGAATATCACTTGGCTTGGCCACTTCAATCAGCTCAGGCGTTAAAATTGGCTCACCATTAACACTGTTCGGCCCGCGGGTATGAGTGCTCGAATCGCAATGGGTCATAGGGTTAGCGTGGTAAACCTCTGGCTCGAATTGCAATCCTGTCAGCTCTTCAATGTAAGTGACTGTGGTTTGATAAGTTTGGTTATTGTATTTTTTGCGCCCAGATTTGTCCGCTAAGGCTTTTTCGTCTTGAAACATGACAAACGCGCGCACCTCCAATTCATTCGCCTGATTGACAAAGCACACGATTTTGAAAAAGCCCGCAGGCACTAATGCCAACGCATGGCCACTTGGGTGCACACTACGATCATAATCTGCATAAAAAGGGCCAGAGAACGAGCTGATCTTACCGTCTTTATCTAAGTCTAAACCGTACACCCAGTCTTCAAGTCCTAACCATTCATCTTGATTTAGATTGGCATGCTGCAGGCACGCATTTGTGTAGTAAAACGTTTCGTTAGACGCGCGCTGGGCATCAATTGCGTTATCACCCCACGCGGCAGTGGTGCGCCTTGCCATATGGCCGCGATCCCAGTCGTTATTGCGATAATAGGCATTATCTAACTGAAAATCACTGCCAATACGGCTGTCAACGCGCCAGCGATTACTGCGACTGGTTTGCTTGTGTTTATTCTGATCAACGTTAAGTGCCACGTAAACAGCGGAGCGCCTTTCTGGCGCTCCGTTCATGACCAATGAATAGTGCACATAATCAGCCACACAATGCTCAGTTAAATCATCATCTCGCACGATGTTTTCATCAAGGTGCGGGGCAAAGCTTGGCAAGGGTAAAAGAAAGCCATCAAGAAAAGCGGGATCGTAAGCGCTCATCAGCAAAACTCCTTCCAAAAATGAATGAAGAGAAGACTGCGTAATACCAACTCTGTAGTGATACCTCAGATATGTTCATGACTAAGGTTAGTAAAGGATCTCACTTTACGATGAAACAAATATGAAGCTAAGTTGAAGAGCCAGAGGTAAAAAACGAAAAACTGAAAGGTGAAGAGCTAAAAAGGGAGAGGCTACAAAAACAAAGGATTCTGGTAAATTTGTATGCCCTTTAATAACTCACCAATGCCGGGGCGTTAATCTGTGCACTTTGATGGGGGATCTATTCTTTTGTACTGAGCAACTTAACGACGTCAAGACGTATGAGAGGGCATTAAAGAGCAATAATCAATATTTAATTAAGGTGCGTGTTTCAATGCTCTTACGGGGGACATTCACGTTCCGGTCCTCTTTCATATCCAGTGCGCTGTGCGCTAAATGTGGCCGCCCTTGGTTATCATATATATTGAATATAATCGCTTCATCGGGTCTCATGTGTGATTGATAAAACCACTCATGCTCAGGGTTTTCGGCCACCCCTAATATTTGCCCAGTGCGGTCAGGGTAAATCAACTCGATGTTCATTCAGTCATCTAACTGCATAGAGCTTGGGCGAATAAAGCCCAGTGGCGATGACATTATCGGTTGCGCAACGGAGCGCCACACATTCACAAAGCCATAATGCCCTTGTTGAAATTCTTTGGCGCGCCCTGCCCCCACTATGTCAACCAAACGTCTATTAACGCCCGCCTCGCTGTAATCATTATGCACATTACGCGCGGGTCTGCGGGTAGCGTTTGGGTCATCAACGCGCACTGTATGATCAAAAATCACCACCTCTTTTGCACCAATAGTATGCTTAAGTAAGCTGCTCAGCTCTGGCTCGTAAAGGTCTTTCCAACTATCACCCTGTTCAAAATCCTTCACCTGAGTATTCGCCTCAACAAACACAATGCCATCTTGTGAAAAATTGACCGCGTTCGCTTGGCTGCGCACATCACGAACCATTACATTGGCTGGCGTTAGCTCGGGTGAAATAATATTGCCAACAATACCATCAACATCAAATTGGAAAGCCTGAGGCACATCACGTCTAACGTGATAATTAACCCTTGCCGTCGTCATAGTCACCCTCCTCAATCGATCGAAATCAGGTCAGTCATTTGCTTAAATATTTTCCTATATCATAGGCTGCGAAATATAAGGAGTTAAGCGGCCGGGATAAACAGCAAGCGCGTATAAACAGAATCTTTAAATGAATGATAATGGCGGGGTTAAATCGAAGCTCTGACACTGAGATAGTTTATTTACGTTTGTACTCTATGTTTTCTATCGGACCAGACGGTCTAATTAATCACGTCACTCGATAAGCGATAAGTCAATGATTAGGCGCTCTATTCATGAAAAAAAGTACCATTGTGCCCGGTAAATCTATAAAAACGAGTACTCACGCTTTTTTAGCAACGAATTTCAGGGGACAGCCATGACAGACTTCAGAGTCAAAACACGCATCACAGATATGCTCGGTATTGAAAAACCCATCATACAAGCAGCAATGGGGTGGATTGCACGCTCACAGCTTTCATCTGCGGTATCGAACGCTGGCGGCATGGGCATAATCGAAACCAGCTCTGGAGAGCTTGATGCCATTCGCGAAGAAATTTTAAAGATGCGTGACCTAACCGACAAGCCGTTTGGTGTAAATATCGCTCAGGCGTTTGTTCGAGATCCTAAGATTTTGGATTTCATTATCGATCAAGGCATTAGGTTTGTAACCACCTCTGCGGGTGACCCAACAAAATACACCACCCAGCTAAAAGAGGCTGGCCTCACCGTATTTCATGTTGTGCCACACCTTAAAGGCGCATTAAAAGCGGTTGAGGCAGGCGTCGATGGGCTTATCGTTGAAGGCGGCGAAGGCGGCGGTTTCAAAAATGCGGATGACGTATCAAGTATGGTGCTTATTCCGCAAGTATGTGAAGCGGTAAACGTACCTATTGTTGCAGCGGGGGGTATTATGGACGGGCGCAGTATGGCCGCCGCCATGGCATTAGGTGCAGAAGGGGTGCTTATGGGAACGCGTATTTTAAGCGCAACAGAGAGCCCGGTGCACCAGAACTGGAAAAACGCCATCATAGATGCCGATTCAACTGACACTGTGTTTCTTAATCGAACTGGTCCTGGCCCTGCCCTTCGTGCCCTGCGCACAGAACGTTCAACGCGTATTCTGAATGAAGGCTCAGCAAATATTTTCAGCGAATTTCAAGATACCCAAGCCGTATATTTCGGCGGTGACTTAGAAGCAGGAATAGCACTAACAGGCCAAGTTGCAGGGCGGATAAAAGAAACAAAATCGATTAGGCAAATATTCGATGAAACAATGATGGAGTTTGGCGAAGTGACCGGACGTTTAGCCGCCTTAAGCAACCTATTAGAGCGTTAAGCAATTGGAGTCATCACAAAAAATAAAGCAGGCACATAGCTGCGCCTGCTCGTTTGGATAAAGCGCTTTAATTAAGCCGAGAGTTCTTTGCGAATAATCTCAGTGCCGGCGCTTAACGCATTCAGCTTAGCGCTTGTTACCTCTTGGGATAAAGGCACCATGCCGCAGTTGGTGCACGGATAAAGATTTTCGGCATCAACATACTGCAGTGCGTTTCGAAGGGTATCGGCCACCTCTTCTGGAGTTTCTATGGTATTGGTTGCCACATCAATGGCCCCTACCATGACTTTTTTGCCACGAAGTAGCCCGATTAATTCCATGGGCACTCGGGAGTTTTGGCACTCCAATGAGATAATATCGATATTGGATGATTGCAGCTTAGGGAAAATCTCTTCGTACTGTCGCCACTGTGTCCCTAAGGTCTTTTTCCAATCGGTATTGGCTTTAATGCCGTAGCCATAACAAATATGGACTGCAGTTTGGCATTTAAGCCCTTCTACTGCGCGCTCTAACGCGGCTATACCCCAATCATTAACCTCATCAAAAAAGACATTAAACGCTGGCTCGTCAAATTGGATAATGTCCACACCTGCGGCTTCAAGTTCTTTCGCTTCTTGATTGAGTATCTCAGCGAATTTCCACGCGAGCTTTTCGCGACTTTTATAATGGTTATCATAAAGGGTATCGACCATGGTCATAGGCCCGGGCAGCGCCCATTTTATCGGTTGCTTAGTTTGCGAGCGTAAGAATTTGGCATCTTCTACAAATACCGGTTTTTGCCGAGTCACGGGGCCCACTACCATGGGTACGCTGGCGTCGTAGCGGTTACGTATTTTAACCGTCTTACGGTTCTCGAAATCTACACCACTGAGGTGCTCGATAAAGGTGGTCACAAAATGTTGCCGCGATTGCTCCCCATCACTGATGATATTAATGCCCGCTTGCTGCTGATTTAACAATGACAAACGTAGCGCGTCCTGCTTCCCCTGAACAAGTTCATCGTCTTGTAACTTCCAAGGTGACCAAAGTGTTTCAGGTTGAGCGAGCCAAGACGGTTTAGGCAGGCTACCGGCGATGGTAATAGGTAAAAGTGTTTTCATGCTCTCTCTCTAATCGGGTCTTTATCATTCAGCTTTTATATTCGCAAAGCTGGTTTATTCTGTTTCTACTATTCAATTGCTATTAGTTAAATTGTCAGCCAATGCATTAAAAGGCGCTGTTTGCAGACCACTGCTCAAGAATAGGCTTATAGGGTTTGATGAAGTGCTCTTCAACAAACTTGCCTTGTTCAACCGCTAACTGGTTACGCTCTTCTCGATCGTATTCAATTTGGGTCAGCGAATGATCTTGATGGCGTAGATTCGGTTGGTAATGCTTACCCGCTACCGCGTTAGCGTTATAAATCTCAGGGCGGTAAATCTTCTGAAAGGTTTCCATGGTGCTGATAGTGCTGATTAACTCAAGATTGGTGTAATCATTGAGTAAATCCCCCGAAAAGTAGAACGCCAAAGGCGCAACACTGTTCGCAGGCATAAAGTAGCGAACCGTTAAGCCCATCTTTGCGAAGTACTGTTCTGTTAACGACGAACCGTTCGGCTTATATTCATAGCCTAATACAGGATGTTGATTTTCAGTGCGCTGATAGGTTTTGTTTTCTGACACGCTCAGGCAAATAACAGGCGGTTTACTAAAGTTTTTCTGGTACACGTCTGAGTCTACGAAATGCTTAAACAGCTTGCCGTGCAAATCGCCAAAATCATCGGGAATACTAAACGACGCTTTGCCTTTATTGTGCTGTGACAAAATAACGCTAAAGTCATAATCACGCACATAAGAGGAAAAGTTATTACCCACAATACCTTCAATACGCTGGTTGGTGACGTGATCAATAATATTGCTTTTTAAGATCTCAATGGTGGGGAATGTTTCGCCTTTTCCTTCAACGTCTATATCTACCGAAATAATCTCAAGCTCAGCCGAGTAACGATCGCCTTTTTGGTTATCCCAAAATGCTAAGGCATTAAAACGGTTATTGATCATCTGTAAAGCATTGCGCAAATTCTGTTGGCGACGCTTCCCTCTGGCCAAGTTAGCGAAATTAGTGGTAATACGGGTATTGTCCGACGGATGGTAATTTTCATCGAAACAAATACGCTTAATGGAAAATGTAAAATGGTTATTCATCGTGACCTGACAATCCGTTTATTGAAATAAAATCTATCGTGTAACTGCTGATAGGTGCACTTGGCGCTCAAGCAAACTTGTCGCTAAAACCCAAATGTAAAAAATGCTAATAACATCAAACGCCTCAAGCGTTAGCAGCAGAGTGTGTTTTATACGTGGAAGGTTAGATGAATAAAAATGATTTTATTTCATTAATACATGAGAAAAACTCATAGGTTGGAATTATCAATTGTGGTGGATATTCAATATTACAGGCACCCCACTGTGAATTCAGCTAAGGGGGCTGGGAACAGGGAGAGTTCTGACAGCATCGCCAAAGTCAAAAGTCAAAAGTCAAAAGTCAAAATCAGGCAGTCTAAAACCCCATGCAACAACAAGCCCCATGAAAACGTAGGGCTCCAGTCATTATTTAGCAAAAGCGAGTGAATCCCTTTCACCGCGCTACAGGCCATAGAATTCATGTTTTCGAGTTTATATAATGTAAATATGTCAGAGTAAACGTGCTAAATAACCTTGGAAATTATTAGCTAATTCACTGCCCCAATGGTCTCAAGTTATTTTTATATGTAGAGTGACTCAATACCTGCCAGTGATGAGATTCTATTCGAATACAGCTGAAACGAAACATGTATCAACGGCGACTTTTAATGGAGGGATCATTTGAATATAAATTTACGCGAAAGCCATCTTTGCAATTTGTCAGAATGGTCCAAGCGTTTATTTTAAACCGGCATACGAAATTAAATTAATACCGTTAAAACTTTCATGCAGATAGACCTCCAATAAGTAACCAGTGTTCACCGGATACTCCCTCAGGCTTGTTATCATTATCAAGTAGACATTGTAATTTGAGCATTGACTCCGTTAAAAGAACGTCTTCCGCCATCATTGATGTATAGCCAACATTAGTAACAATATCCACGTTGTCATATTGAAGTAAAATTTCTGCTAACTCATGGGTTTTCATTTCGTCAATAACACCTTACTGGTTTAGTCTTATTTAAAATTGAATACGTCACAATAACTTGCCAAAAGCGTTTACTGTAGCCAAAATTTTTAAACAAAGTGCTTAACCTGATTAGAATAACTCACCCTTTTTTAATATGTTTAGCGTAATAGTTAATCCTGCTTAGTTTCTTGACCCTCATCAATTTTATCCATTTTAATAAACTCCTCTAGCGCTGCGCCAGGGTCTTCTTCTCCCGCGATAGACTCTGCAATCGGACTTGCCGCCTCAGCTTCGGAATCTTCGAGTACAAGGTCTTTTTTATCTTTTACTTCATCATTTTTATTCATCATTAACGTTCCTATATTTGGTTGATTAGACTTGCTGTTAACACTGCTCTGACTGAGTTGCGGCTTTCCTCGCTTTGAGTCCACGGATAAGCTCCTCTAAATAGGGTATGAGCTCCAGCGCTACCGCGATAAATAATACTGTTATTAGATAGGTCGTGGGCAGGGGGGCTTCCTTTAAAGTAAGTGAAAGATCAGGAGGAAAACCATTAGCCGAAAACAGTGACGTAAAATGAGGCCAATGACGTGCAATAATTAGCACTAACGCTAGAAGAGGAATCATTTCTAAAAAGCTGTGCACATGCTGTTCAATAGGACCCACGCGCCTTTTACTGACTGCATAGGAGACATCCCAAAGTGCGGTTAATTCGTGAAGAATGAAGAGCAAGATACTGATACCAATGATCAGCGCATTAACCTCAAACAATAGGACGAGCATGAGTGGGATCCCGACCTCAGCAAACATGAGTAAATGAATGAAAGACTCTTTTGCACCGCTTGTTTTTGCAATATTGCTGCGTCGATGACAAAACCAGTCTACAACTCCTGCTAGAAGCCAAACCGGAATGACAAAATACATTAAAATCACGAGAGTAGGTTCACTCATAAAGACCGTCTCCTTACATCTAATAGTCGGGGTGTTCACGCGTTATCAGCGAGTACACCACTAAGTTCACTTTAAAATTTCATAATTAATTGGCTTGTATTTAAAGTTATTCGATTCACCAGCTGAGCACGCCGTTAAACCTACTATTAGGTCCATAGAGGCTTCAAATATAGTGTAATCACCGGCTTTACTTTTTGGTGGAAGAACTTTAAAGCTACCGTCCTCACCCACCTCAACATTCATGAATGTGTTGAAGGTCGTTCCGATTAAATGCTCAGGTATACCGAATTCAGAAAATGCATTCACTAAATTTCCATGACACCCAGGAACAGGCTTTTCATTTGGGTAAAAATGCTTGAATGTATCAACACTGCAAGGCGTTAATAGAAAGTCGTGATCTTCAACCATGTCTTCAACAATTTTCAGCATAACGTTGCTTTGATTGGAGTAAAGTTTACTGCCCACCTTAAATGTCAGCGATTCGTTATAATCTAACGAACGACCAGAAGACAAAAACTCCTTAAAATTATGTTCATTAAAGCAATATATATCGGCTACTTGCTCCCCTAAAGGATCGGTAACTTTCAACCGTTCCCCTTTCTTCAATTTAAATGCTGTGCCGCTTCTAGGTTTTATTTCGTTACTCATCTTTTTTCCTCGTTGAAAATGGACATCTCCATGAATTGCTGACCGCCCTACCGCTGTATTGCCGGGCTTCAGAAAGTTCACCATGGTCGTATAAATTTGGGTTAGGTGAGCCAGAAAAAACTTCTTCATTTGTTCTGATTCTGTCTCTTAATGCCGTGAACTTGTCTGTTTCCTTCAATATCTGAAATTGGCTATGTAGGTTAAAAACGATAGCGGGGTGTTCGAATCTTCTCGCTCTTCGCTCTGCAAATGGTGAGAGACCTATGATGAAAAATGCTTCTCCGCCGAGACTAAAGCTAAATTCACTATCATCCGGGTTATCACTTACTCTTCTATCCCACGTGTGGGTCATTGAGTCTCGGTTATACAAATTTTGGAGCTTACTCCACAAGGCGTCTTCAAACTCTTTCTCACTCGTTAATGTCGAGTTTTTAAAAGTGGCCACAAAGCTAAAATATAAAGGCTTACTCGAATTATAAATAGTTATAAATTGATATAGCTCATCAAGTATATTTTGATTATTTTGATTTGAGAAAATATCACCAAAATCACGTGTGACGATTTGATCTTTATTTAATGCTATCTTTGCTCCGACACAGGGAAAACCATCCTGCTTAATGAAGTTTTCTATCGATGAAGGTCGTTCTCCTTGAGAATTCATAAATTAATTCCCCCTCTGACTTAAGTAAGAAATAACAATGAAATTAGGAGTTATTCATTGAAAAATTAAATAATGCTTGTGATCTTGCTGCTGTCTTAAGAAGTATGAGAATTGCAATTCAATTGATATGCCATATTTATTGAAGTGGATGAATTTCGCTGTGGCACAAGGCAGCACAGTAATTGAAGAATTAAAATTTGAGACTGGGCGTTAATACCGCCAAGCAAGTAGAAAAGAATACCCCCTTCACATGTAAATTTTTCATTTAATCTTTGCCGATCCATTTATCTCAAATTGATAATTGTAATTAAGAGCAGATGATAAGCTAAAAAATTAGAGCCAACATTGAGGTAGACCAACGCTTCCTCAACCTATTTAACTTTTCGATTAAATTACAAGGATACTGGCTGTCATAAAGCACATATTCTGCGAACCTGAGGCTTTAAGTTTTGAAGCTTTCAACTTTGTACTACGCTGCACGTTTCAAAGGGATAAGGAAGGATTTGTTAGAGATACTTAGTCAGGGGAAGATCATAAAGAGGTTAAGTTATCTATAAATCTATAATCGTGCAGAGCACTTATGGCTTAAAAATTTGTAGAACTGGGATGCGGTTAGAAATAGTGTGATGTGGTGAGCTAGGCTCACCACGTCGTGTACTTTCACTTCGTGCATTGTCACGTCGTACTGTTACGCACTAGCAACTTTCACGTCGTCAAAGTGTTTAAATGTTTCTTTAATTACATCTTTTTGATCACTGTTGTCATAATGCACTCCGACTAGCACAGAGCCCTCTTCAATCGCGTCTTCGTAAAATTTCACTTCATGCTCAGGGATTGCTAGGCCTATCGCACCACCAATGATCCCGCCTGCAGCCGCTCCCGCTCCGCCTGCCGCTAGAGCTGCCACTAATGGACCACTCGCAAGTACCCCTACACCGCCGGTCGCAACCACTCCAACAGCAGCAAGCCCCCCGACAATCGCCGCCAAGACACCACCTGATGAAGCACCTATGGCAACTCCCTCTGGTAATTTAGAATGGTCAGTCAGGGCGAAACTGTCTTTGGTAATTGAATCGTTAGCCACTAGCGAAATATTCGCGTCGCTGAAGCCTTTGTGTTCAAGCATGGTTATGGCTGCACTTGCTTCGGCGGGATTTTTGAATAGTCCTGTAATGATATCACTCATAATTATCTCCTTTGATTGAGAGCGTTATTGCTCTTGACTTACACCTAGCTACAGCAACCTTCGAGCCATTTAATGTAGGCAACAAAATATCAGGCTGAAGTGGGCGTAATATAAAGACAAAGCGAATTTTCTGTTAAAAATTAAGGCTTTCAGTAATGGGAATAAATTACCTGCCCCGTGTGCTTCACCGTGTAAAAAAGTGCTCAAAACCATTGGTTTTTATGGTGCTCACATATTCCATACAGTGCCTTTGGGGCATATCAGGCGCTTTACCATGACGTTACGCTGGTAGGTTACAACGCGGTCAACGTTTGTATGATGACCCAGCCTATCTGCCTTTTGGAATTTAGCTAACTGACTCGCACCTTTCATGTGCTTTGATTAAGTAACAGTGCTACTGGGGTCTTCCGCTCGTGCGCAGTGCGGCTTCAATACCAAACTTATGGCGCCGAACTTAAGTTCTTTTGAGTTTTTCGTGCATTTATAACGAACTGCTATAACGAACTGTATTTTTAGCGCTATCTATTGAAGTGAGCGGACCAATTAGCCACCACGTGCTGGTTCTGACTGTCATTCACTTATCAATGTGGCTTGCTCTTTGCTGCTTAGGCTTAATATTGGCAACTTAAATGCGCTAATAAAATCACTTTCAAGCGTCACCTCGTCGCAATGTGACCTAAAACAAGAACAACAAATTTTATGCATTGGGAGATTAAATGAATGTAAAGTTGGTCGCAAAGCGCGCACTCGTGCAGGCTGTTATAACAGTAGCCGTATTGCTTTTTACGTGGTTGATAATAGGAAACAGCAAAATATTCCTTGTTGCTTTCGGAGGGATCTTGATTGCCGTAATGTTTTCTGGATCTGCTCGTTGGCTCGCGAAAAAGACAAACATCACGGCGAAAGTATGGCTTCCAATTTCTATGCTCGCTCCTGTATTGCTGTTAGGCCTTTTAATGACTTACGCTGCCCCCAAGATATCAACGCAAGCGAATGAATTGGTCGATAGAATGCCAGAAGCGCTAGAGTTCGTTCGAGGCCAATTCACAGAATTCAGCTCAATCGGAAAGTTTAACGATAATCTAGACAAAATCACCAACTATGATCCAAAGATGAGTACAGTAATGAATGCTGTCTCTAGCTTATTATCATCAACCATAAATGGCTTCGGAAACTTCATATTCGCTATTATTTTGGCAATATTTTTATCTATAAACCCCAATTGGTATGTTAACGGCGGCCTTAGTTTGGTTCCTTTACAGCATAAGAATAAAGCGCAAGATCTTTTAAAGCGTTGCGAGACTGCTTTAGCAGGTTGGCTACTCGCTAAATTAGCATCAATGGTCATGGTCGGCCTGTTTACAACTGTTGGCCTGTGGGCATTGGGGATCGATTTAGCGTTAATACTGGGGATTATTGCTGCTCTTTTATCTTTCATCCCTAACCTTGGTCCTCTGTTAGCATTTATCCCCGCAGGTTTAGTAAGTATTCTTACTGGAATTGATACATTGCTTTACGTTTCTATTTTGTATGTTGGAGTACAAACTGTAGAAAGTTACGTTCTCACACCAATACTTCAAGCTGAGATTGCAAGCTTACCCCCCGCTTTAGTTCTGTTGGTCCAAGTGTTACTAGCCAGTATGGTGGGTATGGCGGGTGTGTTATTAGCTGCCCCATTGACCGTTTTACTCATCGTTATTACCAACCAACTTTACGTAAAACGCCTTCAAGGTTATAAAGAACAGGATAGTAGTTAGCATTTTACAACCCGTTTCTTGATAGCCAATGTTGCATGACATATACACAGCGTAATTAAGGAGATAGACATGTTTGTTAACGATCCACTAGCCGACCTTTTCCTGCGAGCAATAGTGTTAACGGGAATAGCTATGTTCTGGGTCGTTTTACTTGTGCGAGTAAATGGTTTGAGGTCGTTTTCTAAGATGACCAACTTTGATTTTGTTATGACAGTCGCCATTGGCTCTTTGCTGGCAGGAGCGAGCCAGTCAACCGACTGGACCAGTTTCGTGCAGACAATACTCTCTATGGCAATGCTCTTCATCGTCCAATTTACCACCGCTACTATTCGTAAAAAATCATCAACGTTCGAGTCTGTGATGCAAAATCAGCCCGCTTTACTCATGAAAGACGGAGTCATTTTACATGCCGCCTTAAAAGCGACTCGTGTTGCAGAAAATGATCTCATTGCGAAGCTTCGAGAAGCAAATGTTTTGCACCTCTCACAAGTTCGCGCTGTCGTGCTGGAAACCACTGGCGACATTTCTGTCATCCATGGCGACAGCTGCTCTGATGTCATACTACAAGGTGTTCGAACGGTGAAGTGAAAGTAGAAGTAGAAGTAGAAGTGTAAGTGTAAGCCAACAATCAGTGCACTACCTGTTTACTATCGCAACGACTTGTTAAGCCAATATTCTTCTATGGCTTTTTCCGCTACGGCACTTAACACATCTCTATTAAGAGCTTCTGAGTAACCCATAGTTGATCTTGCTAATTCTCTATCGACTATTGCAGTCGCGACCAAGTCGACAGCGTCATCTAATGAGTCACCTGCTTCGCAATAACGAACGTGATGCTCACAGTTTGAGATGTGCTGTTGATTGCCAGCAAACCACTTTTTGAAAACCTGTAGCGCTAATGCCTTATATCTAGGTTGGTGTCCGCCGAAGACGATCATAAAGATGTTAGAGCTGGGGTAATCGCCCTCACTGCAGACCCTTTCAAGGTTACTCACAAGGTTATCTATCTCATCATTAACGGCTTCGGTCATCAATTTGGCATATATTGACTCTAGCTCTTGTTGGTACAGGCTCATTGCACTGTGAGGTAGCACATCTGAATGTTCGATTCGTTCTAGCAGTTTCCTGGTTACATCGGCGACTTCTTTACCTAGGCTCAGCGGAGCCTGTTGGCGAATTTGTGACACCCACCTATTCACCTGACAAAGAGTAGCCTTATCTACTGAATGACACAGTTTATAGTACACCGCTAATGTCCCATGACTCATCGCTTTCAGGCTTTGATAGCGCTCATCGTTTATGACATATTCTTTTACTTTACTTCCCGCTTTAACGATAAGCCTGCTATCAATACGACAAATTAGCATGACCTCCCCATCATTAATGCTTGCAACCGCTTTTGCTTTCTCAACTTGATAAAGTCGATGAAATTGAGCATTAATTTCTCCTAAGGGATTGCCTTTAGGTTCTTGTATCGAGTCTTCAACAATAATTGCCATTACATTCACCTCAAGCGTTCTGCTTCGCGCACAATAATGTGTTCACCTTTATCTTCGCCCTCAACGTAAAAACGAATCCACAACAAGCTTAGTGCTGTTCACTGAATTGCTCTTGTCATCACAGTAGGCGGTATACAAAACGCATTCCACAACGATACATAATCGTCCATTACATCTAAGTGGCATACAGATTGCGTTGTAGATACGGCAAATTCAATAATATCTAGGAGGACTTTATGAGTAATCAATACGATAAAAATAGTATTTCGGAAACGTTTGCAGATGCCATAAGTGAAGAGGAGAAGCGCAAGTTATACAAAGCGGTTTCCAACCAACGTCACAAAGCGATGAGTACGCTAACTGGGGTAAAAACCTTTGTCAAAGCCAACCCTATCAAGGCCACTGGGCTAGCGGTATTAGGCGGGTTATTAATTACGTCCATTTTCAAAGGTAAATCCCACCACTAATTTCACGATAATCTATGCAGCGGAGCATCCGTGGCTCTCATCACCTGTTTCGCTGCAGTTCTACAATTCCAACAATAATGTTTTCAATGCCGCCGATACAAGCGCCACTTGACGTATATGACGCATACCATAAACCGCTCAACCTCTCTTATCAGTAGCTATTATTTTTAGCTTAAATACGGCATTGACGTGTAATTTTTTCCTCATGCTTATGCATTAATGACAAAAACCCTTCCACATCCTCATGCTCTATATTTAGCAACAGTACTAATGAATAGCTAAATCACTCATCGCAAAGTCCTTTCACTACTAATCGAGGTATTTGGCACATCTATTGCTGAATTTCATGTGAGATACCAAACAAGTGAATAGTCGTAGTTCTTAAACTGTTAGAGGGGATACAAAGTGAAAACATTCCAAGATAGATATAATTTGCACGTTGATATTGATGCCATTGAAAATCACATAGACGGCACATTTCGCAAGCTCAACCGTACTACCCGCTCATTACATAAACCAATCCCCAGCCACCGCAGAGATAAATGGCAAGACCATAACCTAGAGCGATTATCAAGCCGTTAATCACGTTCAATTAGATCCCATCCATTCATAAAAGATACATTGTGTGAAGGAGTTTTCGAAAATGAAAAAAAATCAATTTACGATGCAGGATCCCAGAAGCCAGTATCACATGAGCGATACTGAAAAAGACAGCGAACAACCGGACCCCGGCTTAGATGAAATATTAAAGCCGAAAGCGGATCATGGTGAAGATACTTATCTTGGAAGTAACAGGTTGAAAGGTCGAAAAGCATTAATAACCGGAGGGGACTCTGGTATTGGCAGAGCTGTTGCCATTGCCTTTGCAAGAGAGGGAGCTGATGTCGTTATTAACTATCTGCCAAGTGAAGAAGAAGATGCAAAAGATACGTTACAGGTTTTAAAAGCAAGTGGCATTAACGCTTTCGGGATCCCTGGGGACATATCTGACGAAGAGTTTTGCAAAAGCTTAGTCACTCAGAGTGCAGAATGCCTCGGCTCAATCGATATATTGGTAAACAATGCGGGGAAACAACAGTTCGTCGCCGACTTAGAAGATTTAACGACTGAGCAATTCTGCCAAACTTACGCGACTAATGTGTTTGGTATGTTTTGGATAACCAAAGCTGCGGTAAAACATATGCCGCCGGGCGCCAGTATTATCAACAGTACGTCAATTCAGAGTTATCAGCCTTCAGCTGGTCTACTGGACTATGCATCCACTAAAGGGGCAATCACCAGTTTCACTAAGGGCTTAGCAAAAATGCTGATTGATAAAGGCATTCGAGTTAATGGCGTTGCTCCCGGTCCCATTTGGACACCGCTGCAGCAAAGTGGCGGACAACCAGCAAAAAAATTACCGAAATTTGGTGAAAACGTTCCCATTGGTAGGCCTGGACAACCAGCTGAGTTAGCGCCTGTTTATGTGTATTTAGCTTCACAAGAGTCTAGTTATGTCACCGCTGAAATCATGGGTGTAACGGGAGGACAACATCTTCCCTAATTGACATCCTCCTGAGCGTGCAGACATTTTTGCTTAGAAATTAAATAAGGGATGTTGAGCATAAAATGGTTTAATACTCCTAAACTCAGGCGGTAGTGGCTTTATGATGTTCTGGCACATTAAACCATTACACGCCTTAAATCCGCTCCGATGTTATAGGGGGACTGTAACGGCTCACTAAGCATCGGGATAAGGGTCGTGTTTATTCGTACTCTGCAGTTTGCTTGCACAGTAGTACATGCAACGCTATTTCCGCGCTGCTGTGGTGTCGAAATACCCATCAATCATATTGGGTATATAGACTTTTGTTTCACCATCGCTCCACTGCACTTCGACGCTCTCCACTTTTGTACAGTTTCCTAAACCAAACAACAGCTGATTGTTGTAGGAGTCTGCGTAGGCAGAAGATGATGCACCTACTTGTTGCTGCCATTGTCTACCGCAGGCTTGTAGCGTCGCTTTAGCCGCCAGTTGCGTCGCTTTACTTGACGGAGAGCCACCTACCACAACACCGAGAAAATGATGGCTAGAGTGAGCGGAAGTGTGATTTTCAAAGAGCCGCCATGTGCCACGTTCATTGGCGGTAACGAGATCAAGATCGCCGTCTTTATCGAAATCGATAACGTCTGCGCCTGCTCCCGTTGCCCCTAAGTCGTTAATAACAATGCCGTGATCCTTATGCTCAACGAAGCCATTTCCTTTATCGTTCAGATACATAATCGGCTTGTGAGGCTTCGCCATGTTGCCGTATCGCATAAACAGTAAGTCCGTCCATCCGTCATTATCAAAATCAGCGGCCACCACGCTCGCCGTGGGCTGTTGGATATCAATGCCTTTAACGGCAGTCACTTCAACGTAATGCCCATTTTGGTTTTCTAATAATTTAACCGGCAGTCGCTCGATAGTGGTTGGCGTTGGTCCATCAGTCACATTTAACACAACCCCAGCAGTGGGTGAGCGTGTTTGGCTGCAGATACGCCATTTATCGTCACCTAAATAGCCGATATACAATCCAGGCTTAGACTCTGGTGATAAATACTTCATCTTAACGCCTTCAGGGCAAATATCGCTTGGCCAGCCAAGCGCTTGCTGGGGTTCAATATTCAGCGCCCGACTGCCACTTAAATCCGATTCATAGCTTTTGATGTCCTTTCGCCCAGCAATATTAAGCTTGCTTTTATTTTGGCCGAGGTAAATATCAAAATCAGGATAAGCCATTTGCAAATTAACGAGATGAAAGTTGCCATTAATGGATAGCTCTTCAATATACAGTGGCTGAAACCGGGAAAAGAAGGCATAGCGTTGCTGCGCTTTATCATAAAAAAGTTGATGACTAAATTGGTGCTTAGCGCGACTAATCGCTAAATCAAGATCCCCATCGTTGTCGTAATCAAGCTGAGCAATGGCACTAACTTCAGTCGTCTTGTAAGCATCACCTAGCACGGCTTTAGTCGCATCGATGAATTCAAAATCCGGCCCGCCAAGGGCAGCTACCATTTTCCCACCACCAAAAATAATGACATCGGGGTCATCATCATCGTTAATGTTCGTCACTATGGTTTTATAACTTAACCGTTGTGAGTAGGGTAAATTCCCCTCAAAGGTAAATGCGCCGGTGCCGTCATTTGAATACAGGTGATTTGCACCAGCTTTCGCTTGTTCAGGGGTCGCAAAGCCGGTCAGGAAGAGGTCGACGCTGCCATCTTGATTTGCATCCAGCGTTTTCACCGCCCGCCCTCGCCCTTTTTCAAAGTGGCTTAACACTCTGTTTTCAGTTAGCTGGCGCGCTTTTGTTATCTCAATATGTTTAGGCTTTCTTGGGTTACTGCCATTGCCGCCGCCTTGGGCAATAATGACCTCAAGTAGGCCGTCGTTGTCAAAATCAGCGATACCCGTGCCGTGCATATCCCCAGTTTGTAGCGTATCAGGTTGGCTAAATTTACCTTTCTCGTTCCAAAAAATAAGGATTTTATCGGCGTGTTCCGTCAGCAAAAGATCTTGCCAGCCGTCACCGTCTAAATCACCGACTATGGGGCCGTCCCACTTTCTACTTGCTCGCTTAGGGGCTGGCAATACATCTTGGTTTTCAGAGAACAAAGTATGAGCTTGGTTAGATTGTTGCGCCAGTAGTTGGCTCGCAGCTTCGTTGGTAGAAGAGCGAGATGGCAACTCACATCCCATCACTATTAATGAAGAGCCAAGCAGTAAAAAGGCTTGGGCTGAGATCTTGAACGTCATCAAATGTGTCTCCGGTAGTTGCTAGCTAAGCGTCGAATCGTGATGCCTTTTGAGTAAATGACTCAGGCCCAGCTCAGAGCAAGTTAAAGTGCAAAGTTAAGCGCAAAGTTAAGCGCAAATTAAAATATTAAATAAAGGTGAGAATCACTGTGCAAAGAAAAATCAGGCTTTATCTGCTTGCCAAACGGGCCTGAGAATAAGCCAAATATAGAAAAGGCCAATCAAAACGTGAGTGCCGCTTCGATTAGCCTAACGGTGCACATCACCGAAAAAGGGTTAAATCTCTAGAGGCTATTTCCACACAACTGGAACGAACACGGTCATCTCTGCTGTGCCCCTGTTACTCCACGCGTAGTAAGGTATGAATTGCGCCTGATGTGATCCCCAGGTAGGTTTTTGTACTTCATCATACATATTTTGTGTATTGTCTTGACGCACCAACAATTGGGTTTTGATAGTCGTCATGCCGCCCAAAAAGCTTTGGTCGAACTGAGCGTCAAACTGTGCGTCAGAAGCGATATAAGCATCCAAGATCCCGGTATTCTCTGGCAAGTCCGGTGTCTCAATACAATAGACAAGTGGTCCACGTTTGACCGCAACTTGATTACGTATTTCTTCTATACGGGGGTGCCCTTCAACAAACGTGGTGTTCATGGGTAGCTCAATAGCAATTTTGTCGCCTTCGCGCCATTGGCGAGACAACGTCAGGTATTCACCGTTTTTAACGCCGTTTATCGCTTCGCCGTTTACGGTAACGGTTGCGTCTTTTGCCCAACCAGGAATACGCACTGCGATGTCAAACGATTCGGTCTTACACGCCTTTACATCTATGCAGATTGCGCCATCCCAAGGGAAATTAGTGACTTGGCTTAATGACAAGTCACTGCCATCAAGCAGTTTTGTGTTTAAATTATTGCTGCCGAATAGGTTAACCGCTACGCCATTATCCGTAAGGCTGTAAGCCCATGCAGATACTTGCGCTATGGTTCTAACAAGGTTTGGCGGGCAGCAGAAACATTCGATATAAGCTTCTCTATCTGGAGATTCAGTGCAATCACAGTGGTCAGAATAGTCACGCTGGCCGAAGTTCATACGCAATGGATTGGCGTAAAAGTACTTTTCACCGTCAGCACTGATCCCCACCATCGCACTATTGTGCAGCACTAACTCAACGTTATCCGCATGCTTAGCATCACCGGTTATACCAAGCATGCGCCAGTTGAACATAGCGTTCGATATATTCGCGCAGGTTTCGTTGTAGGCGGTCGAATTAGGCATAAGGTAATCATCAATAAACCCTTCGTGGATCATATTTTGATCGTCATACGCACCGTGATGGCATTGACCTAACGCACCCGTAACATACATTTTGCGCTCGTTGGCACTTGACCAAATGCTTTGCAGCGAGTCAATTAAGGCGGTTTCACCTGTTTCTGCATATACGTCTGCCGCACCAGAGTACAAGTACATGCCGGTAACAGCATGGCCAACCGCTTCTGTTTCTTCCCTTAAAGGGGTTTTCATTTGGCACTGATCGCCCGTAAACCAATAAGGCACCGAGTCATGTAATTCCATCGGAACAGAGCCGCGCATTGTCACAAAAATATCCGCTAACTCAAGGTACTTGTGCACTCCCGTTTCACGGTAAAGCTCAACCAAGGCCATGATTTGCGAAGGATTAAATCCGAAACGAGCGAGTTCTTCGTCTTTAGAGGTAAATACACCATAAAGGTAATCAGCATGCTTAATAGATAAATCGAGCCAATTGGTTTGACCGGTAACGCGGTGGTGAATAACCCCCCCTAGAATAAGGTGACCACTGTTGTAAAGCTCATGATCACATACCGCTTTCCAGCGAGGCTTGCCGAGTATTTGATTATGGGTATGCAAATAGCCATCGCTACACATGGCGCTTGCGAGCACACGGATGATCTCATCTAATTCCGTTAATAATGCGGTGTCTTTATTGATTCCGTACACATAAATGCAGGCTTCCATCCACTTGTAGAAGTCACCGTCGTGCCACAACATGCCTTTTGCTTCGCCGTCCTGCATTTTCGCAGCAATTTTGAAATTATTGTAAGCGTGACCAACATCCCCTTTAAGCAATTCCCCCATATGTGGCACCATGATGGTCTCGGCTTGCTTGAATTTGTCAGCCCAGAATCCCTCTGTCCACTGGCAGTCACCAATATTGATGCTTCGAAACTTTACAAACGGGCTTTTACTATTGGCGTTAATCGCTTTGTTGTGGGCATATTTTGTATTCACAATACGTTTCCTATTCATTCAGATGCTTTCGCGCCCTTGCAGGTCAGGTTTAACTCAACCTAATTCTTGGGTGCCACACGTCATTCAAATTGTTCATCAGCTATCAATACGGGATAGCATACTGACTGTACAATAATACATTAACGTGGTTGTATCATAATTGCAAACATATGATGTTTAAATTATTTGAGAAATTTACTATATAGACTAAGTGTTATTTTGTTGTCTACTTGCCGAGATGTGTAACAGACTGAAGTGCTGATTTGCTTAGCGTGTCGGCACAAAAATGAAGAGAGGAATGAGCACATTAGCGAGGGTTGTGTCAAAAGTGCGTGGGGTTAATTAAAAGGCATCGTCGTGATAGCGGCGTATAACAGTACGCTGTTGGCACTCACTTCGTTCGCTGGGGCGCAAAGCTTAGCGTAAGAGATTATTACAGGTGGGTGTCAATGTTAGAGTTTCTTTAGCTGTCTCTGTCCATCTTGGAATTATTTTTTCTCCTTTTAATTCAACCTAAAACGAAAATAGTCACCATAAGTTCAAATTGGGAAGCTCTACTTAGCGCAATCTTTGACTTATTTGTTGTCCTTTTAACAGCTGGTAAAATCATTTATATTAATAAAATTATTTATATTAATAAAAAAACTCCTAGTTTGAATTGGATTTTGGATGAGGAAATAGATTGAATTTTTCTATCGACAATAGTTTTATTGATACGCTTTAATCTTTATTTTAAAGCTGTTTATGCAGAGTTTACTCTAAAGCAAAAAACTTGCCCCTGTTAGCCTGCTTTTTTCGCTTCTACTTTATTTATATTCTTCCAGCTAATCCTTTCTTTTTTTGGTAATGGTCCAGACTATGATATTGAGAAACTATTATATCAAGCATTAATTCTAGGAGTAGAAGAAGAACTTATGTTTAAAGGTCTTCTTTTATATACCTTCTCATTTGCAATTATTTCCACTCGTTTTGATATGCTTGGTGCACAAATCAATGTTGTAGGTTTGTAATTAGTTTTATTATTTGGCTTAGTCCATGGGATAATGTACAACGATGGAGAGTGGTGTTTTTCTTTAATAATTGTACTGCTTGCAGGCTGTTATGGTTTTATTTATTGTGGTTAAGTGAAAAAACTGAGAGTTTAATTTCTAACAAGAGACTATGGCGTCAATAGTTAATTTATAGCCTTTGGCGCTTCCCACATTACACCTTCTCGCAGCATCGAGTTTAAGATAACAACCATCTTTCTGATACAGGCAATAATAGCCACTTTTTTAGGCTTTCCGGCAGTGACTAATCGTTGATATGTTGCTTTAAATACCGGATTACTTTGAATTGCTGACATCATGGCCATGTATAAAACGGTGCGGACTTGATGCCTCCCGCCTTGGATTTTACGTAGGCCTTTATAGCGTCCGCTTTCTCGATTCATGGGGGCTACACCGACTAGTGCAGAGGCTTGTTTGTTGGTCATGTACCCCAGCTCAGGCAAGTTACTAATTATTGACGCCGAGGCTATTTTTCCAATGCCTTTCATACTCTGCAAGATATAGTTTTTAGCTTGATAGTCTGGACATGACTCTATGAGTTTAACGATTTTACTTTCTATTTTTTCAATCTGATTTTTGAAAACCGTCAATATAGGTTTGATGGTCATGGCGAGGTCTTTCGGCAGAATTTGAAGGCGGTTCTTTTCCATCGTTTGCATGACCAGCAGTTGATTTCTTCTTGCGACTAAATCACTCATAGCCTGCATGGTATCTGGCTTTAGCTGTGATAGGCTAGGTTTAATAGCTTCACCATAATGCGCAATTAATTGCGCGTCGAGCTTATCAGTTTTGGCCCGTTGACCTGACGCCCCAGCAAAGCGTTTAATGTGAATGGGATTGGCGACAACAAAGGGTAAATTAGCGCTTGCACATGCCATGATAAAAGGCATTTCAAGGCGACCAGTTGCCTCTATAACGATGCGAGCTGGTGAATATTTCTTGATTGTTTTAACGGCTTCTTTAATGCCTTTCTCATCATTATTTACGGTGAAATATATTTCGAGTGGGCGGATATAAATATCCAATTGAAACTTGCCCGTATCGACACCGACGTTAACGTTTTGATTTGTTTTTGTATTCATAATAAGCTAACTCTTGCTTGCATAATGCGGGTTGAGACCCAGTAGACTATTCGAGTGTTTTGCTTGGAGTCCTTTGTGGTGTTCTTTCTTGTTATCGGTCTCTCAACTGAGGAGCCATCGCTCAATCGAACTACCAAGAATTATATAGACACCCATCTTTAGAGTCGTGCAAAAGAATTATATAGACACCCATCTTTAGAGTCGTGCAAAAAACTCCCCTGCTTAGAACGAAAAAATCCCCCTCAATGAGCGTCAAAGTACTTTTGGGTTTGGTGATTGAGAATTTTCCTGGAATATTGAGTGTTGAGTAAGTAAGCGGCGCGCAAGGTCAATTTTTAGGCAAGGGAGTAGGCTACAGGGTAAGCATGATATGTAATGTTTGAAATTGGTTTATGCGCGCCTTAATAACTCTTTCGCTTTAGTCATTCCTCGCAGCCGTTGATGGTGGGTATGGCGCTTGAATGCATTCATCATTTGCTCCGCACCGGCTGCGTAGCAGAAGTGTTTTTCGAACTCCGTGGTTAAGGTTAGCCATTGAGCAGCATCTAAGCCTAATCTTTGTAGAATAGGACTGTGAGTGTTATCAATATGACCGGCCTTATCATCACGAATGCATCGGCCTGTCGTGTCGACCAATTCACAATAATCTTTGAGTGAGTAAGCCATACCTCGAGGCATTTCTTCACGAGGATTACCTACAAACGGCAGTAAAGCACTCGGTTGCTCTCGTTTATTTTTAATCGCCTGCGCACGTTTTTTGATACTGGTGTGCTTTGACGTTTCGGGTGTTTTTGCCATTTTTGCCCGAATGGGGTTTAAATCTACATAGGCCATGCACGCCAGAAGGGCACTCTCATCTAACAGTGCTTGAGATTTAAAACGCCCCTCCCAGAAGCGGCCAGTGCAGCCATCTTCTTTATTAGCTTCACGAGCAATATACTCATTCAAATCACGCATAAACCAGCTTATGTCATACAAACGTTGCCGATAGGTATCAACGGTCTCATCAAAGGTGATTAGCTCTCCTTGGCTCAGTGTATCGCCGTTCATAAACTTCTGAGTCAGCAAAGTGCCTCTGTGTAGCTTATGATAGCGCCTCAACACTTCATCGTTAGCCCAATGAGCAGCCATTGTTTTATCCACACATAGCACCACATGCGTGTGATTATTCATGACCGCATAGGCACAAATGTCTATGGCGAATACCGTAGATAAAGACAATAAACGCTCTTCAACCCAGCCTCGGCGATGCTCGTAACTCTGACCAGAATGCGTATCGACTCCGCACAAGAATGACTGGCGTACGCAGCGGGAAACACAATGGTAATAAGGCGTATCGATTAAACTAATTTGGCTTTTTCGAGGTTGAGGCATAGTCCATCGACCTGATAAAAATGAGACACAAACCAAGTCTAGTTCAGCCCTGAAAATTGACCATTTTCATTATGGGTGTCTTTATACTGCTGAAAATTGACCATTTTTATCATGGGTGTCTTTATACTGCTGAAAATTGACCATTTTTATCATGGGTGTCTTAATACTGAAGAATATAAATTAGCTATTAACGCTATAGTCTCTTGTTATGCGTTTTTTCGCTGGGCGATATTATTTAAGACACTATCTTTGAACATGTTGGCAACAGTTATTACTGCTGTTTTTCGTGAAACAAAACGAGGTACTAATGATGTTAAATAATTAACGCATCCAGATACTACGTATACACGGTTTTTCCCATATGCACTTAATGCATTGTTTACAACTTTTTCTGTTGATGAAAACTTCATTTTTGATGTATCTGCATTTGCTCTTTTCATAAAGTTAGATTCGGTTACACCAGGGCATAAGGCCATAACTCGAATGTTTGTATCTAACAATTCACCTGATAAAGCTTCTGAAAAGTTCAATACGAAAGCCTTACAGGCGCCATAGACTGCTTGGTAAGGTAATGGTTGAAAAGATCCTGTAGAGCCAACATTAATAATACCACCACTGTTTTGCTTTTTCATATGCGGGAGAAATAAGTGAGTAAGCTCGACAAGGGCATGCATATTGAGCATCATCATTTTATGATAGTTTGAAAAGGTTTCGTCTGAAAATTCACAAAACTTTCCAAAGCCGGCATTATTTATTAAAAAATTTACTGGTAAATCCATGTCGTCAATTTTTGAAAATAGCAATTGGGCACCACCAGGTTCACTAAGATCAACATCTATTGTTTTTACCCAAATACTCGAATTTTTAGACTGTAATTCTTTCGCTACCTCAACAAGAACACTGTTTGTTCTGGCTGTAATGATTAAGTTTGCATTCTGGCTGGCAAGTTGATGGGCGAACTCTTTACCAATACCAGAAGATGCTCCAGTGATTAGTACCGTTTTGTTCTTGAAAGTTAAGTTTTTCATTATAATTATCTCTGTAATAAATTTAGAAATAAAATATAACCCTTGCCCCTAAGGGCAAGGTCAAGAAAACTTTGTCATTAAATCGATTTTAAATTTTTTTAATTCTCTAATCTTAGATTGTAAGGCTTCAGATTCTTTTTCCAACTCGATTACTTTTCCATCTATATGAGCAGAAACAAGTGGAATAGGAAGTTTTTTTTCAGTGATTTTTTTAGATACAATCTCTTTC
The DNA here is from genome assembly GCF_056173245.1 of Paraglaciecola sp. QJM3NY_14. Classification (NCBI taxonomy): domain Bacteria; kingdom Pseudomonadati; phylum Pseudomonadota; class Gammaproteobacteria; order Alteromonadales; family Alteromonadaceae; genus Paraglaciecola; species Paraglaciecola sp. QJM3NY_14. The sequence continues at coordinate 1,007,804 of NZ_CM149664.1, read as the reverse complement.
AATTCATTGAGACTAAACCCTAGGAATTGAGCTCTTCGAATCATGCTTATGACCATTACATCATGTTCGCTATAAGTACGATAAGTCCCACTTCTTATTGGAGAGGGTATTAATTCTATGGATTCATAGTAACGAATTGCTTTACGAGTAGCGCCTGTAATTTCAGCAACTTTACCAATTAACAAAATAAAACCCCCAGATTGATAAACACATAACGCCGCATCCTAATGAATCTCCTCATAATTTTGAGCAGAAACAATAATATAGACGTGCATGGTGATATTTCTATCTTACACGATTTGCTCAAAAAGCAATGCCCTAATCTACATGCCAGACACCGTTCCTGTTTGATGTTTGCCACCCTATCCCTGCTAGATGGTCAACAACTCTCGTTGACCATCTAGCAGGGACGAAATATCTCAGGCTCTGTGGCCCCAAATCACAATAAAGAACGCATCCACAGACTGCTTGATAATAGCAACCTACATAACGAACGGCTCGATATCTCCCGTTGGCACGCTCGTGTGCTTTGCGGCGCCAACCCCATGCCTGTTGTCTTTGTAGATTGGTCTGAAGTGCGGGAACAACTTAGGCATTTAAGGTTACGCTCTTCGGTCAGTGTCCAAGATCGCTCTATTGCGCTTTATGAGTGCGTATTCTTTTTTGGTGAATACAACTCTCCTATCAGTCACAACACCCTATTACGTGAGTTAGCGAGTATCCTGCCATCTGGGTGTTGCCCATTGATTATTACCGATGCAGGTTATCGCAGCCCCTGGCCTCGTTTTGCTTTTGCTTTTGTTTTTGTTTTTGCGACTCAGAGTGGTTTTACTCGCACGATACTAAAAAATACTGAATAAAATCAGAAGGTAGGAACTTAAAATGACGAAAGCAACAATCAAATTGAGAAATTGCATATACGACATGCTAGGTAATAGGCGTTAGAAATTAAAGGTAAACATCGAGTATGAATAGCGTTTTAGTAATCGTTTTAAGTTTGATTTTAGCCGCATGTGCCGGGTCAATTGCGAAAGGTTCTAAATTCATTAAACATACAGATATAGCGAACAATGCTTCGCTGGTCTATTTGTACAAGCCATATAGTAATGATGGTGTAACGGTATGTTTAAAGGTGCTTTTAAATGATATTGAACGTGGGTGTTTAAGCGGTAAAGGCTTTATTCGACTCAACCTTGAACCAGGTAATTATAAAGTGGTTTTAAAGCCTGATGCATTTCTGACCCACAACTTGATGGAATTTGATGTTTCACTTCAACCAAATCAGGTCAGCTATTTTGAATATACCACTACATCAGATACTCCGCCCAAAGATGCAGTTGCAAAAAGGTTCTATTCATTTGCAGGTATTTCTGGTCACAATCTAATTGTGGAAAGAGAAGAGAATGACGCTTTAAAAACCCTCTCGGGGCTATTTGAATCAAATTAATTGCTAACAAGTGCATCATAATGAGAATTTTAATCGCTGGAAAAGTGCTCCTCAAATCCCCAAATGCCAAGCTTTGAAATCATCAAGCTAGAACGGATGTTATTTGCTCTTTTAAGCCTTTAGGGGCTGCCCCGTGACGACCAGTTCGGTTCATCAAATAGTGGTGTATCTTTGGGGTAAAAATCAGCCGATAAACCTCTTATAAACAAAAACACCAGCCTAAGCTGGTGTTTCATTATTTGTCGCTTACTTACTGAGTCATGTTAGCTGCGAGGCTATTTGTACTTAGCGACTTTATCAAGCAAACGGTGATCTGCATCTTTAAGCAGGTTTGCGGTTAGCTCTTCTGCCAAGTTCGCATTGCGGCTGGCAATGGCGTTACACACTTCACGGTGAAATGGCACTGAGGTTTTATTTGCTCTTGGGTCTTTGTTGGTTAAGCGAATACTAACTAACAAAGCAGAGTAAATGACGCCCTCCATCGCTTTTAAAAACTCATTGTGGGCGGCTCTCAAAACCGCGCGGTGAAACTCAGCATCAGCGATAATGAAGTTCTCCACCGTGCCTTCTTCTTGCTCCATAGCGACACAAGCGGCTTCGATTTCAGCTATGTCTTCATCTGTTGCACGCTCAGCTGCCCAGCGAGAGGCTTTAGGCTCAAACGCTAAGCGGATTTCCATCAACTGCTTTAAGAAAGAAGGGTTAGGTGGTGCAGATAAGTGCCATGCAAGCACATCATCATCCAGCATGGACCATTGATCCCGAGCGCGCACGCGGGTACCAATCCCTCGGCGTACATCGAGTAAGCCCTTGCCGACTAATATTTTGACTGCATCGCGAATAACCACTCGGCTGACCTGGTAGCGATTCGCTAAGGTGTTTTCTTCATCGATAAGTGTGCCTGGCTCATAAGTGCCAGCAACAATGCGTCTGCCTAATTCACGTGCCACTTGAACCGGCATACTCGGTGTCATGGTCGCAGTGCGCTTAAGATCGTAATATACGAGTTCGCTCATGATAATTGTCTAAACATAATATGTTAAGTGATGCCATAAATGTATCACGCTTACATCATGATACAAAGCACATTACCCATCAGCCTGGGTAAATTATTGCGAAGTCAATTGTTAACCATACGCTCTTATGGACTGAGACTGTTCATTTGTCATCACACTCACACCTTGACTAAATCACGTTCGATGTCTTCAATGCTTTTGCCCTTAGTTTCCGGCAGTATTTTTGCCATAACCAACATGCCAATAAACGCGATAATGCCGTAGTTTAAGAAGGTATTCGCCGCACCTAAATTCTCAAGCTGCCAAGGGAAAAACTGCTGTATTACGTAGCTTGAAATACTCTGCACGAACGCTGCAACAGGTAAGGCCACGCTGCGCACGTTGTTCGGGAAGATTTCAGAAAATATCACCCACATAACAGGACCTATCGACATATTAAATGCCGCTAAGAATGCAAAAAGTCCAAACAGAACAAAGAACGCATTGATGCTAATGGTCGAGTTAATAATCGCACCACTGACCAAGGGTAAGTCCTTTTTACTATAAATGCCGGTTAACTCCCGCTTAAGATCGACGTCCGTGGCGTAGGTTTTACCTACTAGCGGTTGCAGAAGTGTCACGTCAATGTCGCTTTGCTGAATTTTTACGACTGCCTCTTGGCTCAACTCATAATGGGCGGACTTAAATCCGTACCAGATAGAAGTATGAGCAATACTGATGAACAGTAATCCGATGAGGGTCAAATTCCGGCGCCCCCATTTTTCTACAAAACGAATGGCGACTAAGGTAAAAATAACCGCTACCAAACCGAGAATAACGGTTTGCATAAAGGTGTCTTCCACCGACATGCCAATTTGCTCGAATACCGTAGGCGCATAAAACAACACAGCATTCATGCCACTTGCACCCTGCACAATGGCATACCCAAACGCCACACATAGTACGAGTGTAAAGCGCTTACTGAAAAGTGTTTTTAACTGAGTAATCGGTGTGTTTTTCGACTCTTTGTTCAGGCTATCTTGCACGGCAACAATTAAGCTTTCTATTTGCTCTTTAGGGGCTATTTTTGCAAACGCTTCGCGGGCTTCTTCCAAGTGACCTTTAGCGACCAACCAACGAGGCGAGCGAGGCACAGTTAATAGCAGCAGAAACCAGATGATGTTTGGTACCAGTTCAAAACCGAGCATCAAGCGCCATACGTTTTCGTTGTCTATCCACGCGATAGAGTCCATAGATAAAACAAGGCAATAGTTAGCCAAGAAGGCCATCAAGCTACCTAGTGTGATCAATAGCTGGTTGATAGAGACAAACTTGCCCCGTTTGTCCGCTGGTGCAATTTCACCAATATACATGGCCGACACGGTAATCGAGGCAAACGCCACACCGCCAATGAAGCGCCCCACCACGAGCATGGTGTAACTCGTGGCAAATGCAGAGAGCAAAGTAGACAAAGAATACGTAAGAGCAATGGCAAGCAAGACCTTACGACGACCAAATCTGTCGCAAAAAGACCCGGTGAACAAAAGCGCTAAAATAACGCCTAAAATAGCCACGCCTACCACGGTGCCCGTTTGCATGCTGCTGAGTTCGAATTGCGAGTTTACAAAACGCAGCGCACCCGAAATATTGGCAGCATCTAAACCGAATACAAAGCCGCCAAAAGCAGCGATGATCGCGAACTTAGTGACATTCCTGTCGACTTCACTGTTGCGCATGTTAAATTCCAACTTGGTTAGTGGTCAGTCGATGCGTATACGATCACAGCTGCACAGTGGCTATAAGCGCGGTGCGTTGACTCACCTGATATTTTTATTATGAAATGTAAGAGACGTTGAAGTTTATCCCTTAATTGCCCTTCGTTTTGGCCTGCGCCGCGCGACATGCACGTACATACCCTTGAGCATTTTCAGTGACTTGCTCCACAGTCATGCCGGCTTTATATAAGCCTGAGCCCAAACCAAAACCACCCGCGCCAACGTCAATAAAACCACTCATGGTTTCATTTGATACACCGCCTACAGGTAACACAGGTACGTCTTTGGGTAACACGGCCATCATGCCTTTAAGGCCTGCAGCCCCTAGCGTATCAGCCGGGAAGAGCTTTATTCCATCGGCCCCCGCCTCAATGGCGCTAAACGCTTCTGATACCGTGTAAAAACCAGGCACTGAATACAGACCTTTGGCTTTTGCATGGCGTATAACATCGGCGTTAACATTGGGTGAAATAATAACGCGACCACCCACAGCCTGAACTTGGTCAACCTGCGCGCAGCTTAAAACCGTGCCTGCACCGATAATCAACTCATCACCAAAGACCTCGACTAAGCGCTTAATGCTTTCTAAGGGTTGAGGTGAATTGAGCGGTACCTCAATAATGTTAAACCCTTCAGCTTTCAATGCTCTGGCCACTGGGATGACTTCATCTGGAGTGATCCCACGTAAAATAGCAACCAGTGGCAGTGCATTCATGGCGGCTTGTAATGTCATTGAACTCATTGTGCTTCCTTTGAAATTTTTGTTAGCCCGCCGAGTGCATAAGTTTGTGCCCGGCAGTGACGCCGCCTACAATTTACCGGCGACTTTGGCAATATTGAGCATGCCCAAGCAAGATGCAGTTTCAGCATCAACGCAGCGTACATTGAGGGATGTGCTGGCAATTACTCGCTGATAGAGTGTGCTCAGTGCGGGCGCTCCCACAAGGATAATCTGAGTATGAGGCCCCCCTGAATTAGTATTTTCGGCAGTATTGATATCATTGGGTTGATACACACTGAGCATGTCAAACACTTCGGTGGCTATCAGCATTCCAGACAAATAACTGTGCACACCAGAAGCTTGCAACTTTTTATTAAGTACCTTGCTGCGAGCGCTGAATAATTTGTGCAATAACGAGCCTGGTGCGCGGGCGGTTTTTACCCCCTCATCAAAAGCTTCAGAGTCAAACATATCGGCGCTATTTCTATTATCAGCACTGTCAGCATGCTGATACATTTTGCCCAAAATACTATGAGTGTTGAGTAGCGCGAACAATTCCCCCGTCATGTAAGTACTGAACTGGGTAATGCGAGAATGCGTGATGTTAGTCGCGCTGAGGGCGTCAGACTCGTTAGGCATCATCGAAACCTGCGCCCATTTAGAGTGAGTACCCGGCAAACACACAAGCGGAGAAGCGTGCTCGGTTGCTTGAGTCGCATCTGGATAAGTAGCGAGTAGTGCACCAAATATTTGCACCTCTTCACCGCGCATCACATCGATTTGGCCGAAGTTTGATAAACCTTTTACCCCAGGCACAATATAGGACTGAAACTGTTCATCCCTTGAATCCGGGTTGACTAAAGGCTTTGAGACCGGGCGTAAATTCGCAGCTAAGTCAGCCAGCATGGTTGGACAAGCAACATAACCCGCGTCTTGCCAGCCTTGGGCACTGCCAACCATCCCCGCCAACATAACAGGTACCGCTTTCTCTTTCAGCCACGGCTGTAATAACGTGCTCAACTCAGGGCCGTATTGCCCCGCACTAAAATTCAACACTCCTTTATCGCTTTGCAGGCGTGCTAATACCTCACCCATGCCATCAATAAGATAAGCGCGTAAGTTAGAGCTGCCCCAATCTACGCAAATCAAGACTGCTCGATCAAAGTCAATCATCGGGGTTAATACCCTACTGAATATTTTTTAATGAAGTCGAGGTTTGGCTCAATCCCAAGACCTGGGCCTTTAGGCAATGCAACAAAACCATCATTGCGTTTCACTTGTTCGTTTATCTCTAATGAGTCGACCAATAATTCCTCACGGAAGCGATTAGGGGTAGTGTCATATTCGAGCATAGGTTGGACTGGGTGTGCCGCTCCTGGGAAGTCCGGCAATGCTGCCAACAGATGCATATTAGTGGCAACCGCAACAGCTGACCCCCAAACATGGTTCACAACAGGCACAAAATGGGCTTGAGCCATCGCCAGTACCTTCTGGTAATGGGTAATCCCGCCTAGGCCACACACTTCTGGTTGGAGTATGTCTACGCAGCGATTCTTAATTAAATCTCGGAATCCCCACACAGTGAACTCCCCTTCACCACCGGCAATGTTTACATCAAGGGCCTCGCATAGATCGCGGTAGCCTTGCAAATCTTCTGGCGCAACAGGCTCTTCAAACCAAGCGACGCCTAGACGCTCCAATTCGCGCCCTAGAGGTATTGCTTCACGTGTTGTGTAAGCATGATTGGCATCGACCATTAATGGCACATCTGGCCCAATGGATTTACGCACGGCTTCTACTAGGCGCACGTCTTTTTCCACCCCAAGGCCAATCTTCATTTTCATGGCTTTGAAACCTTTGTCTAAAATAGCGGCGCTTTCAAGCTCAAATCTGTGCTCTAAATCCGGTACACGCTGTAACATCATGCCATAACCGTAAACGCCAATTTTCTCTCTAAAAGCACCACCAAGCAATTGATAAACAGGAACATTATGAATTTTACCCGCGATGTCCCACAACGCGATATCAATGCCTGACAAGGACTGAATAGGCATGCCTTTTTGGCCGTGGTCTCGCATCAAGTTATAGGCTTTGTGCCAGATCACTTCGCGATCCAAAGGATTCATGCCCAATATCATCGGCTGAATCACTTTCTCGACAATGGTTTTATTGGCTAGCGCAATATTGCCGCCGCCAAAACACTCCCCCCAACCTGTCACGCCAATATCCGTGCGGATCTCGACTAGGTGCGTCGTGCGCTTAAAATAATATTGCTGGGAATACCCCAACTCTTCGTCTAAGTCGTACTGTAAAACGTGGCTAATAACTTGAGTAATTTTCATTATGCTTGTCCTTTGCCTAACGCAGTAGAGATGCGCTTAACGGTGAAATATTCTTCTAGTGAAAGATGTGAGCAGTCAACGCCCACGCCGGATTGTTTAACACCGCAATGAGGTAAGTGAATGGCATACTTAACGCCATTAACATGCACCTCACCAAAGCGTAAACGCTTGGCAATGCGCTGTGCGCGCTCTTCGTCTGCAGTAAATATAAAGGATGATAAACCTGCGTCCGTGTCGTTGGCGTCTTTGACCACTTGCGCCTCGTCATCAAAGCTCAATATACTGATCACAGGTCCAAAGACTTCTTCGCGGTAGATTTTGGCATCTCGCGTCACATCTTTAAGTACGGTAGGGGCATAAAACGCGCCCTTAGGTAAATGCTCAGGGCGGCCCGAGCCGATAAGCACTTCAGCCCCTTTTGCCACCGCATCGTTGACTAAGCCATCAATGCGTTGCCATGCTTGCTGATCAATCACCGGGCCCATATCGATAGCGTCATTACGGTTGAAGCCAACCTTAACCGCTTGGGTGCGTGCTAATACCTTTTGATAAAAGGTGTCAGCTACATCGCGGTGCACAAAAACTCGATTCGGTGCGACACAAATTTGACCTGCGTTTTCAAACTTCAATCCACACACAATGTCAGCGGCTAAATCTAGATCTGCATCGTCAAAAATAAGAACGGGTGCGTTACCCCCTAACTCCATGGAATAACGTTTTATTGACGTTGCCCCTTGCTGCATCACATGCTTACCTGTTTCGGTAGAGCCAATAAGGGTGAGTAAGGCCGGAATGGGCGAAGTTGAAATCGCATCACCAATTTCTTGATCAGGCCCACAAACGATGTTCACCACACCTGCAGGCAAGCCTATTTGTTGGCAAATTTCCCCAACCGCGAGGGCGGAAAGGGGTGTTTTTAGAGACGGTTTAACCACGATGGGGCAACCAGAAGCGAGCGCTGGGCCTAACTTATAGGCTAAATTCAACAGGGGGAAATTCCACGCTAAAAAGGCCGCGACCACACCAACCGACTCTCGCACGAGCACATGGGAATGAGTGCCTTCTTTGTCTTCTAAAGTTTCAGCCGCCTGCTTTTGAATGTCGCTAGCGAAAAAGTCCAGGCTGTCTAACAGCATTTCAAAATCGCCTTGGGTACTCACCCAGCTCTTACCCATTTCAAGGTGAATACACTCCCGTAGGTGAGTTTCGTTTTCTTTTAGCGCAGCCTTTAACTTCATCATCCATTCAACGCGCTCGCTAATAGACGTGCTTGACCAACTGTCGTAAGCGGCATCTGCTGCTTCTAGTGCCGTTAGCGCAAGAGCACCATCAGCAACGCTGACCTCGCCGACGACTTCATCGTTAGCGGGGTTGATAATAGAGACCGATGCATGACCGCTATGCAAGGTGCCATTGATGTACATTTTTTTAGAAAGAGTCATGTCCGTCCTTTAATGCGAATAACGAAATGGATTAAAGAGTATGAACACATTTAAACATATGATGTTTAAATTAACAATATGTATTCGTAACGAAATTGTTAACTAAATTTGCAGTGTAATGGCTGAATTGTGGGTATCTAGCAAATAATAAATATAAAAAGGCAACATGCACATAAATGATGGCGTGCACTCGGGTGGGGCGAAGAAAGAAAAACAGCGGGAACGGGTGGGCTGATGGGTCCAGGCTTTGAGGACTAAGAGCTAAGGGCCTAACAATAATAGTCGGAGTAAAAAGTAACACGCTGGGCATCTTTTCATTGTATTAGCGTGGTGCCTAAGCTCCTTACAAGAAAAATGCTGACTGTTGTAAAGTCAGCATTGCGCCGGCCATTATTGTGTTTTTATTCTAAGCGTTTTGGTACGCGGTACTTGTCCATGCGATTTAAATCGTATTCCTCAAACTGGCGCTTAAGCAACCATAATGGGCGCTCTAGCGTCATTTCCCAACTGAAGAAATCTTTGTACATTTGCTTAACACGCTCAGGCTCTTGGGCGGCTAAGTTATGTTGTTCACCAATGTCATTAGCAAGGTTATACAATTCTGCAGGACGGTCTGGGAAGCGCAATAACTTCCAATCTCCTTGGCGAATAGCTGCGCGAGTTTCTTTTTTCCAGTACATACTCTCGTGAGGTGCCTTGTTATTTTGGCCTGTTATATAAGGCATCAAATCCACGCCATCCAATTCAGACATCACCTCTTCACCGCCACCCGCTTTAAAGAATGTGGGTAATAAGTCGAGCGTACTGACGGGTTTATCGTATACCTTTCCAGCAGCTAACTTAGCAGGCCATTTAACCAGAAAAGGGACGCGTATTCCCCCTTCCAAAAAGTTTGATTTAGTCCCTGCTAATGGGTAGTTAGATGAGGCGTTTTTATCCGTAGGGCCGCCATTGTCATTGCTGAACACCACAAGAGTGTCATCTTCTAAACCCAGCTCTTTGAGTTTGTTTAGCACCGCTCCGCTGGCTCTATCAAGTGCGAGGGTCATGGCTGCAACTTCCTTGCGCTTGCCTTTTAACTGAGGAAATTTCGCTAAATCTTCTGGCGTGGCTTCCATTGGTGTGTGAACAGCGTTAAATGATAAGAAAATAAAGAACGGTTTATCAGGCGCTTTTTCAATAAATTGATTGGCTTTCTCGGCTAACACATCGGTCAAATACCCTTCGTGCTCTTGAAATTGATCAATACCGTGTTCAAGTTTTTTGTCAGTAAATACGGCAGATTTTCGCTCAGGGGCATTGACTTCATAGGCCCAGTAGCTGCGATCGCCGCCGCGAAAGCCATAAAATTCGTCGAACCCACGGTGCATAGGGTGCAATTCATCCGTACCACCTAAGTGCCATTTACCGTAGAACGCCGTGCGATATCCAAGAGATTTCATATAATCCCCCATGGTGACTTCATCTAACGGGATCCCCATCTCTGCCCCTTTTATAGCAGAGTGCTCACTCATATAACCCGGCACGTTTATTTCTTCGTAACCGAATTTTTGTTGGTAGCGTCCTGTCATGATGCCCGCCCGAGATGGGCCGCAAGTAGAGTCCGACACATAGCCTTGGGTAAATCTAACGCCTTCGCTAGCAAGCTGATCCAAATTGGGTGTTTTCATTGTTTTGCTGCCTTGAAAACCAAAGTCGGCATACCCTGCATCATCGGAAAACAGAAAAACGATATTCGGTTGCTTGGCGTAACTTAACGAAGTGCACGCCACACTGATAGAAAGCGCTGCTACAACGCGATGAAAAACTGATTTCATAATGTAAACCCCAATAAGGTAAGTCATCTTAAAAGCGCCATTCGCGCTAGTGTTTAGTCGACGCTTTCGTCAACCGTGTGTTGCAACCGCTCGCTGGCATCACGCAGTAATCGGTCGGTTAATTGTTCAGCCTTAGTGCCATCTCGGTTAGCAATGGCTTGGAAAACTTCAAAGTGAAAAGGCAGCGATGTGCCGTTCTCGATGGGATCTTTATTGGTGACGCGAATACTGACCAATAAAGCCGAATAAATGACACCTTCAATGTCTTGCAAAAATTCATTGTGCGCCGCGAGCAATATGGCGCGGTGAAACATTGCATCGGCTTTGATGAACTTAGTGACTGACAGCTCATCAGCTTGTTGATACTCGTATTTAACCATGTCTTGATATGCCGCTTCGATATTGGCTATGTCGGTATCCGTCGCACGCTCTGCCGCCCATCGTGCAGCCTTGGGCTCAAATGCTAATCGAATTTCCATCAGTTGTTTTAAAAAGCCTGGTGCTGGCGGCGCTGATAGGTGCCATGCTAAAACATCATCATCTAGCATTAACCAGCGGTTTCGAGAATTAACCTTGGTACCTATGCCTCGCCTTACTTCAAGTAAGCCTTTGCTGACCAGTATTTTCACCGCATCCCGAACCACTACTCTACTGACCTGATAGCGCTCTGATAATGCGTTTTCATCGTCAATCAAAGTGCCCGGTTCAAATTTACCAGCAACAATACGTCTACCAAGCTCACGAGCAACCTGCACAGACATGCTATGAGATATCGTTCCGGCTTGCTTTAAATCATAAAAAGTCATTTCATTCATAAATTAAATATAAACATATGATGTTTATATTTCAAGTGAATTCTGTATTTATAATATTTAGCGTTTAGTAAGGTGCTGACGTTCATCACGGTTGAACAAAACCAGTGAAATATTGGAAGCTAGATTGCAGTAACCCTTCTCGCCTAATCACGTCTCTCACGAAGCCTGTAAGCTACCTTGCACTTGTTTGATGCTGTCGAAGCATCAATAGCGGCGAGACTTATCTGTCACACTTGAACTGATAGCCCGCAGTATCGGAATTGCTCGTTTTATTTAATTAATACACCCCATTTACACCGAGCGTGGTATTTCTATTGCACATTTTGTTTATATTGGCAGGTACATTTACACGAGCCCTTCGCCACGAGCCTTAATCGACAAGCTGTTACAATACGAAATTAGCCCGTCACAACTTAGGTGCATTCAAAACATAAAATGACTCTACTTTTTGCTTGAGTGCGTCACTAAGCGATAGCCTTGAAAGCTGCCAAAAAGCGCCCCTAGCGATTAAAAAGTTTGGGTGTTTTAGCATATCGCTGTAATGTTGCTTCACATTTTCACTGAGTAAGCCTTGCCGCTTTACCAGTTCAAATACCATGTTCACATTCTCGTAAACTTGCCACTGTGATGCACTTTCCACTAAACGGTCAGCCCATTTTTGTTCGAGCGTGCCTTCGTGCTTGACCGAGAATTCGGTCACTGATGCCAGTACTGCTCGCGCGAGCTTGTCGTTGGGCGCAAATCTATCCTTGGCTTGTAATTGATTAATGTTGGCTAAGCCTAGAAGCTCAGCCATCGCATTGTAATAATCCTTGTAGGGGAGGGTTTCTAAGTATTTAAGGGCTGGTCCAATCAAAGCTGGGGTCTGTCGCTTTAACAGTGTAACCACTAAGTGCCGGGTATCAGCATCGGCTACCGATAATCGCGTTAACTGCTCTAGCGCAAACTCGCGAGAGCGGATAGCCTCGCTTCGCCTCATCCTGCGCTCTTGCTGCTCAGCTACAGCATTGTTACTGCGCAATAGCGCTTTTAGTTTCGAGGTGCCCATTGCATCGCCAACAATGTCCCGTATCAGTTTACCAATAGGCCCATTGGCATAGTGCCACAAGGTGTAGCATGTCCATATCGCCCCTTCAATATAATCAGACTTGCGGATAATCACAGTAGCACCTGTCATTGCATCCGCCCCATTGCCCCCTGATTGCTTGCGTACCAATTCGTCCTTGTGTAACTCACTGAGTCCAGAGTGCCTATTGGCTAAAATCTGTTGTAATTTAGGGTAGTCTTGTGGTGCGAAATCCAGGCCATCGCCTTTTTCTAATGTCACGCCTTCTTTGAGCGTGAAGTGACTAAAAAAGCCCTGTTCATTCCAAAAGAGACGCACAGGATCCACTCGGCATACATCATCACCACAAAAGACCGAACGCACATCCAGGTAGAATTGCCAGTGCACTGATTCATCACCTTTTGATTCAACCACTTGTTGATATAACACCCCCGTTTCAGGTAGAGGCGATTTGCTGGCCTTATGCGAAAACGTGATGTGATGTGAGATGGTATCTGCCTTGTCTGGCCCAGAGCACGCCCAAAGCAAAACACTCAGCGCAAGCAACAACAGCCTGCAACACAACCCAGAAAAACCTAATCGTGTTGTACCTAGCGCCCCTAGCATTAGGAGTACGCTCTCACCTCAAATAACTTAGCGGTCGATTTACCGTAAGTTTCACTCAAACTGATACGCAAAGCAGTTACATCACGCTGTGAAAATTGACTGCGGATCAATCGGCTGCGATTATCATTTACACTAGACAATGTTTGCCATTGGCCTTTAATACGCGCTTCAATTGCAAGTGATTTCATCATTTCTGGTGGCACACCATTGAAGAACAGTTCGTCGTTCTTTGAATCTTTGCGCATCATGATATTGCGCTTCACATTGGTATCGCATTTAATTTCTACTGAGGAAATACTCACCGGCTCTTCCCACTCAAACTGCACAAAGGCAGGCAGCGACTCTGATTGCCAGTGATGTACTGTGCTATCTATATCTCGAGACATCCCGTCGACCAATAGTTTTGCGTCACCGGAGCGTGTTGACGAGGCAAATATAGCGTTAGCTTTTCTGGCTAAATCCAGCGGGTCGCTCGCTGGACGTTTAGGAATGAACATATCATCGCGCAATAAGGCTTCTTGCAATGTGTTGATATGCTGTTGAGCTAGCTGCCTCGGCGTTATTCCCTTTTGTAGACACAGGTAAGCAGCGGTCCCCACGGCTTGGCCCATTAGCGCGCAGGTAGCCATGATGCGTGATGATGCCAACGCAATGTGAGTTTGACTGACATTTCGACCTGCAAATAGCAGGTTAGGGATATTCTTTGAATACAAACTGCGAAACGGTATTTGATACACCTCATCAAAGTGGGCATGAAAGGTAGTCGGTGCTAATGCTGTGTTTTCAATTCCTCCAGGGTTGTGCTCATCGATCCCCCAGCCCCCAAATGCCACGGCGTCAGCAAAGTGTTTATAGCCCGTTAAGTCTCGCTCAGAATGAATATAATCGCCGATAAAACGTCGTGACTCGCGTCTTGATGGTAAGGAGCCCACCCAGTCTAAGGCGAGGTTCTCAGATTCTGGAAACTTTCCTGAATTTTTTATGTAATCCCAGACACCATGCAAATACCCCATGAGTTTGTGGCGGTTGATTTCCTGATCGCCAATAATATCCTCGTCACTTCCGACTTCTACCCACCATATACCTTCGTGATAGGCATTAAACTTGCGTCTTTCATGGGCATTTTCCGCATCGTATTTCAGTGCGTAAGACGGGGGTTTGTAAGGCATAGGTCGGCCCATATCTTTGGCTGACATCAATAAGGTCGCGCCCATTTGCCAACCGTCAGGCTCATCAGGGGCAAAGGTTTCATTAAATTCGGCCTTCCCTTCTCGACCGGTGCGATATTCAGCACCCGCGCTTGCTGCGAGCAGCCCATCCCCCGAGCAATCGATAAAAAGCGGCGCCTGAATGATAATTTCTTTTTCTGTGGTTAACTGCCAGCAGCGTGCCGCAGCGACTTTGTCACCATCCATTATTGCTTCGATGGCCTGCGTATTTAGCATCAACTCGATATTCGGCTCTCGTACGACAAAGTCGTAGAGCACGTGGTCCCAAACGGGAAACGATTCCTGTGCATTTTCAAAACGGTTGTGCAGTAACATTTCTTCGATAATACCCGTTTCTCGCTCGGCCAATCCAGTTTTAAGGCGATTGACGCCGTTAAGGTGCACACGCATTTCACTGGATGCATTGCCCCCTAAGACGGGGCGGTCTTGGACTAAAACCGTTTTTGCTCCCTTTCGAGCTGCGGCAACTGCGGCGCAAATACCTGCCGCCCCACCACCAATAACCGCAACGTCGACGTTCAGCTCCGATCGGCGCTGCGGCTGCTGATGCTTCTTACCGGTTCCTAACTGATACCAATCGTCTGCGTGGCGGTCGCTTATTCCAAAAGGCAAGGGCTTTGCCTGACTGCTCAAAGGTGCTAATCCAGCGGCCACTAAGCTGGCCGAGCCCATTTTAAAAAATGCTCGTCTTTTCATCGTGTTTGTCCTGCGATTGAGGGTTCTCTTAATGACCCTTTACTGGTTTGCCAACCCGCATAGAGTTGTTTGAGTAGTTTGGCCACTTGTTTTGGGTGCTGTTTGGCAACATTGATGCTTTCGTTAGGATCATGTTGATGATCGTACAACTCTAAATACAAAGGACGGCTATTCTTAGCTAAACGGGTATCTTGCCAAGCCACTAGCCGATATCGCTCGGTACGTATAGCATTGCCCATCAAGTGTTGTTCAAATAGTTCTCGATCCCATTTGTCTTTTTGTTGGTCTTTGATGCGCTGTTCAACTCGTTTAATAAGCGGCCCGAAGTAAGTTTCCCGCATACCAGAACGCAGCGGATAAGCCCCCCATTCTCTCAATGCTGGCGAAGGAAATTGACTAAACACAGCCGGTTTCCAAGAGTGAGCTGGATTGGTCAAAAGCGGCACCATGCTTTGCCCTTCCCATTGGGGTAAGTTATTCAAGCCTGCAAGTGCTGACAACGTCGGATAAATATCGACCAGTTCGACCAGAGCATCTGTTTTTTGCCCTTGAATGTCTTTTTTCATATCTGGCGTGGCAATAATAAGCGGAACTCGGGTGGCTATATCGTAGTTCGTGGCTTTGCCCCAGATACCCATTTCGCCTAAGTGCCAGCCATGGTCACTCCACACGATCACGATGGTATTATCTAAGATCCCTTGCTCTTCAAGTGCTGCAAGCATTTTCCCAATCTGCGCGTCCACATAACTGATGTTGGCTAAATAAGCATGCTTAAGTGTGCGCGCTAGAGTCGGTGCTATAGGCCCTTTTTTGGGAATATTGGAAAAAGTGCGAAGTTCAAAAGATGCGTGCAAACCCATTGCTGCGCCATCAATAGGCGCTGTGTCGTTCTCAGCTAGAGTAATGTCATCTGGGTTATAAAGGTCCCAATATTTTTGCGGCGCGATCCATGGCAAGTGCGGCTTCATCATCCCAAATCCGATAAACAAAGGCTTATCACGATTATTCAACTGCTCTTTCATCGTAGCAATGGCAAGCTCGGTGTTATAACCGTCGTGGTAGGCCGTATCTGGCACGTCTGCAGATTCATATGCTGGCCCACTACCTAAGCCAAATTTAGCTTGTTCACCGTACTTGGCGAACATAGCCTTACGGTTATCTTGCTGAATTTTTTGGTTGGCTTTTAATGCATAACGTTTGGGTTTTGCTAACCCAGGAGGTAGCTTGTGATAAGCAGGGTCAACGTTCCAAGACAGTGCTTCGTCTTTGTCGGTGTGATGGAAGATTTTACCCACGTAAAATGCGTCATAACCATTGTTAGCAAAATGCTGAGGCAGGGTAACCACGTCCTCAAGTTTATGTCTGAACAATTGATAATTATGATGTACATCAAGTGAATCAGGTCGAACGCCTGTTAATATGCTGGCGCGAGATGGCCCACATATCGCTTGCTGTGCATGAGCTTGATTAAACTGTACGCCGCGCTTCGCCAAAGCATCTAAATTGGGTGTTATGGCAATATCAGAACCGTAACTGCCCAGCTCAGGGCGCAAGTCATCAATCGAGATAAATAATACATTTGGCTTTTTAGTTGGTGCAGCTTTGCTAGCAGCTACGGCAGTGTTCTTTGGTACATCAGCAAGCACAGGCGAACAACCAGCCAAGATCAGTAACATTATTAAATATTTACGCATATTAGGTACCTTTTTACGTTACAAGCATGGTTCTGTGCCTGCAGCATTTTGAGTTTCAAGCTGGAATTAACATTGACCAAAACACATGCTCGTCAGTGGTAAACCACTTAACCTATAAGGCCACAATCGCTAGTAATACTGGCGATAAACGCACGGCTCTAACGTTTAGCGCTTACCAATGGTGTGAACTGTGTCACTTGTTACATGCTGCTGAGTGAATACTTCGCCATTACTCCAACGCACAGTCACCTTATCAACGCTTGTGCATTGGCCTAGACCAAAGTGCAATGTAGAAGGCAGTGACTGGGTGTATGGCGCTGCGCTGTCGGCAAAACGTTGGGTTTGAGTAATGCCGCAAGCATTCATAGTCACTAAAGCATCACGTGACGAAGCACCGCCTTGCGGTGAATCACCTAGGCTTATTTTTAGATAATGTGTAGCTCTGTCAGTGCTAGCGCCCTTGTTTTTGAACATATGCCAGCGCCCTCTTTCGTTGGCGTAAACCAAATCAAGGTGGCCGTCTAAATCAAAATCAATCACATCGGCGCCAGAGCCTGTTGCACCTAGTTCTAGTGAAGTAACACCATGATTCGAGTCAGCTTTAAATGTGCCGTCACCTTGGTTAAGAAGCACTTTTTGTTGATTAGTCTTGGCCATATTGCCTCGTGTTACCACGAATAAATCCGCAAAACCGTTGTTGTCGAAATCACCAACGGCCACCCCGGTATTGTTGACGTTATCTAGCAGATTTGCTTTATCGGTTATATCAACAAAATGGCCGTTTTGGTTTTCAAGGAGTATATCGTTAGGACCATTAGCAAGATCCTTAGATGTGTAATGTTTAACGTTTTTGATAACGCCGGTAGTTGGCGGGTTCGTTGTGCCAGCAATACGCCATGTATCATTGCCTATGTACCCAATATAAATGCCTTTCTTGGTCGGTTTGTCTGGCCAGCCCAGCGCCAAGCTGCTCACAAGACGAATGTTCTGTCCCCCATGAAATTCCCCGGGGAATTGATAAGGGTAACCACTTTCACCGATAAAAACGTCTTGATCTGGATAAGATGTTTGCAGATTTTCTATTTCAAGTACTTCACCAATAAGTAAATCATCTAATTGAAATTTCCCCCGTTTAGTATAAAACGCCAGTGTCGATGTTTGTGGGTCGTAAAAGGTATCCCCTGCGTTCAGGCCTCTACCTCGGGTGAGGTACAAGTCAAAATCTCCGTCATTGTCAAAATCAATCTGCGCTATGCCGGTTACATCAGTAATGTCTCTGCCAAGAACACTCTGCGTCACATCTTTAAAACCAAATTTGCCGTTTCCTTGCAGTGCCTTAATCGCACCATTGCCGTATAGCAAAATGTCATTAAGCTGATCTTGATTAAAGTCGGTGATCAGCATTTTTTGCCCGTCCCGGTGGGTGCGAGGTAAATTTCCCACTTGAATCATTTTACCGTCGCCATCATTGCGATATAGGTAGTTTTCACCTTTTGGGCCAGCATACATAGAGGGAAACCCTAGTAGCGCCAAATCAAGATCGCCATCATTGTCTGCATCAAAAAACTTGCTGGTGCGGCCACGCATGTTGCGTAATGGTGGTGAAAACTGCTCACCTTCAGTGATGGTACGATCTCGGCTTATATGAAATAACTTAGCGTTTCGAGCATTAGCCCCTGAGCCGCCACCTCGGGAAATAAGCACATCCATGACACCATCTTTATCGAAGTCCCCTACGCCAATTCCATGCATATCGCCCACGATAAGATCATATCCTTTGCCGAACACGCCTTTATTGTTCCAATATAACTTGATGCTGTAACCATGGTCGGTCAGCAGTAAATCGTCATAGCCATCTTGGTCTAAATCAGCGATAACCGGGTTATCCCATTTGCGCCTATTCATATCCTCAAGGGAAATAGCATTATCAGCGCTCACAAAATGCGACTGTTGACCGGCGTGCTTTAGGCTTGTTACGGCAATGTTTGAATTTGATTTGTTCGGCGTTAATTCTGAAGGTGTCTGTGTGGCAGTTTGACAACCTACTATTGCGCTAACCAAAATGCTTAAAGTGGCAATAGCGTAGCCTGAAAAATTAGTTTTCATTTGATGTTAGACCTCGTATTTATCCTGCAAGAAGCTTGTCTTTGAGAATGCCGCACTGCGGAGGATCGCCGCAGTATGACCAAAAGGGCAAAGGGAGATTTAGGCGGTGCTTGAGCTGCATTCAAGCACTGCCTAATTGATTAAGGATTAATGCCCTTTTTTACTATTGTTGCGTGTGTTGTCTCCAACCTGAAACGTTTGGTCGAAACGTGGCATGGCTTTTAAACGCCACTGGGCACCTTCAGCGGACTGATGAAACCACTTAGGTTGTTGGTTGTTCCATGACCAAGATTCCATAGACGACACCATGTCACGCAAGATGTCAGGGTGCTGGGCGCTAATGTCATTATCTTCTGATATGTCTTGGGCAATGTTGTACAACTTCCAGTCATCGTTATGATTTTTGACCGCTTTGAATTGGTTACGTCTGGCTGCGGCGTCGCTGTATCCATTGCGATGACGAAGAACGTAAATAAACTCATCTTTGTGAGGCGCGGTATTCGCTTGAATATCGGCCCAGATGTCTTTGCCATCGAGCTTTTTATCCTCTGGTAATACTGCACCGCCTAGCCCTGCAAATGTTGGGTATAAGTCTAACGCCAGAACAGGGTGATAAAAACGGCTGCCCGCTTTCATATGTTTTGGCCAGTGCACCAACATAGGTGTTCTAAAGCCACCTTCTTGTACACTGCCCTTACCTTCTTTGAGCGGGTAATTGTTAGCGCCTTGACCTAACTTGCCCCCGTTATCACTCGTAAAAACGATAACCGTATTGTCGAATTGCCCGTTCTTTTTAAGCTGCTCGACAATTCGGCCCACGCCTCTGTCTACCGCATACACCATACCTGCATAGGTGCGGCGCTTTTTGTCTTTGATTTGGCTGAACATAGCCATGTCTTCTTCTTTGGCTTGCAGTGGCACATGAGGGGCGTTATAGGCAAGGTACAAGAAGAACGGCTTTTTCTTAGCTGCTGCTTTATCCACGAAGTTGACTGCTTCGCGGCTTAAACCGTCAGTAATGTACTCGGTTTCTCTCACTTCTTTGCCGTTGTGCTCAAGGGGCGTGAGGTACATGTTTATATTGGTCATGCCTTGGGCAACACGTTTATTGTAAGCCTCTTCAAATTGCTCAGGAAAGTAGTTATGCCCGCCGCCTAAAAAGCCATAAAATTCATCAAACCCGTGTTTGTTAGGGTGATATTCAGGGGCTTCACCCAAATGCCACTTCCCCATGGCGCCAGTGAAATAGCCGGCACTTTTCATAGTTTGTGCAATGAAAGGTTCATCAGCTGACACCCCAACATTGGAATTGTCTTCGGGCAAATTAAATTGGGCACCTATTTTATGCGGGTAACGTCCGGTCATAATAGCGGCGCGGCTTGGTCCACAAAAAGGATGAGCAACATATGCGGCATCAAAGGTCATACCGTTTTTGGCCAGTCCGTCCAGATTCGGGGTTTTAATGTCGGTAGAGCCGTTAAACCCCACATCGTTGTAGCCTAAATCATCCGCTAACACGAAAAGAATATTGGGTTTTTCGTTTGATTCATCTGCTTTACTTTGCCCAGCATCAGCGGCGCTTGCATTGCCAACTGATATAGCAATGAGAGTACCCCAAAGCAGTGAGCTCACTTTTTTATTAAAGGTCATTCTGTTGTCCTTACACAAAACTTATCTATACGGCCCAACCTGTTCTTGAAATGGGCTGGGCTCATTCAATCAAAATTAGTCAACGTTATAGGCTTGGCTTGTGCCCTCTTTGCTTCGATAGCCCGCGACTTGATAGCGGAACTTCTCTATTGATGGGTCTTTGATACGCACGAGCTCGTCTTCCATCAGTTGCACCATATGGCGTAGCTGCTTAGTGTATTTTTTGTCTTTGATGAGGTTGTTGACTTCGATGGGATCATTTTTCAGATCGTACAGTTCGTCACGGTTATCACCTGGGTTCCAAACGAATTTCATCTCTGGGGTACGCAAAGCGCGAATGCCAAACCAGCCACCGTTGTACCATTCGTAAGCATATAACGCTTGATCGACTCTGCCTTTATCAGCAATGTCGCCTTGCTCCATCAGATTAACCAAACTTCTGCCGTCCACGTCTCCGTCAGGCTCCAGTGACATCATTTCGCTAATTGTCGGCGCAATGTCGAGCATTGAAACTTGCTTGTTAACAATTCTAGGCTCTACATTTGGCGCGCGAATGATTAAAGGCATGCGCATCAATTCGTCGTAAGCATAAGGGCCTTTATCGTACAGATTATGCTCTCCCAACATGCTTCCCTGATCGCCTAGCACGATAATCGTTAAGTCATCGTACATGCCCACGTCTTTGGCCGTTTTGATGATATCCCCAACCGCGTGGTCGATCATGGCGATGGCACCGTAATAAAAGGTGCGTGACTTGCGCCAATCCATATCCGTCATATGGCCCACATCATGCCAAGGCCACCAATCTTCATCTTGGGCCATCGGCTTAAACTGACGTTTCACAGCGTGATTAGCGGGTAATTTAACTGTTTTCGGATCGAACATACTGGCGTATGGCTCAGGTACTCGATAAGGAGGATGCGGCTGTTCGAAGCTGATGACGCCAAAGAATGGTTCATCCATTTTGGCCGCTTCACGTAGCATTTTTTGCCCCATATGCACGTTTTCAGCGGTATGGCTTGTTTCGTATGTACCAGGCAAGGTTTGGTAATATTCGTGCTTCTCGCCATTTTCGTCCCGCTCGCCGCGATTGTATTGCGCCATTTTGGCTTGTTTTTCATAAGGCACGTAGGGGCGAGAATGACGGGCCTGAGAATGTTCTTTGCCCCACATAAAATCAGCACCTCGTAGCGCTGGGCCTTGGGGGCCAAGGTGCCACTTGCCCACATATCCTACGTGGTATCCGGTGTCTGCAGCACGGCGTATCACGCCTCCTTCTTCTTCACTTAGTTCATCCACATGAGAATGGTATAAACCTACGTTGTCATCTAGGCCGGTTTTATGTCCCCAACGCCCTGTAAACAACGCAGCACGTGAAGGTGAACACAAGCCAGTGGTTGTCATGGCATTATCAAAGCGGGTGCCATCGTTGGCAAGAGCATCAATGTTAGGGGTAGGAACTGGCCCGCCACGATACGAGAATGTATCAAAACGCATGTCGTCAAACATAAGAACCAATACGTTTGGTTGCTTGGTTTGCACAGTTTCTTGCTCTGATTCATTGGCAGCTAAGCTACTGTGACAAAACAAGGCAGTTGCCATGCCCGCGATAAAAAACGTTAACTTCATTATGTTTTCCTTACTCTGAAATTGCTAATAACTAACCTTCTACCTAATGCGCTTGATTGCTAAGTAATGGATGAACAAGGTCAGTGTTCTGTCGTTACTCTGGGAAGAAGCGTGTTGCTGTCGCTGAAAAATCGGCTCTGTCATTTGTCACTGAGCCTGGCAAGCGGTGATGCTGCACTTGAGCGATAATCGGTAACCTAGTGTAAGAATCTGGGTTCATTATCTTTCGCCTTAATATGTCGTCCTAGCAGATCATCTAAATGCCTTATATGCATCTAATGTCGCGCAAAATCTCAGAAGATAGCCTTTAATGACTGCGACTCATCTCATTAACCTAGCCGAAGAACATCTACCGCGTCTAAGTCTTCTTAGTAATCTAAACATATGATGTTTGCACTTGCAATATCTTTTGTTGCGCATTTGTAAATTGTTGAAACAGTGGTAGAGCAAATGAATTGACTCAACTCAAGCTACTTCTTATTTACATTTTCATCCAAACGCTTCGCCAAATTCCCCACAGCATTTTCTAATCAAGTTGTAGCAGAATGCTTAAACGTCTTATGCTGGCGCTTGCTGCTAGGTTTTATTTCCCTGAGCAGTGATTCAAGCATTACAGTTGCAGGACACTCCTATTCAACAAGGACGTGTTATGTCGTGATTGTTCCCACTTTTTAAGCTCCTAATGCTAGTACAAAGAAATTTTTAGCATGGAATGTTGCTAGCTAACTAGATGATTCATCCCTTCGCTAAAAACGAATAACTTCGACCTATTCATTCCTTATCCCATTGATATAAGTTCTTATTTTAGTGCTCACCATAGAGAACTTAGGGATTGATAAACCCCGAACGTTTGAACTAATGTTACGTAAAAGTTAAAAAACATATTGCGGATGCAAACATCATATGTTTATATTTGTATGAGATTTGTAACTGCTTGTATCAAATAGTTTGAAGTTGGCGTGGATGGCAGAGGCTCAGTCATTGAAACATCACTCCATATGTTTGAGTTACAAAACGCGCTGAAAGTAGCATGCGTTAACGAATGAACACTGCACCTAATGACGCAAGTACACGACACATGATTGCGCAGATGAAATGTTCAATTTAGAAGGCAACGCACACACTTTCCTTTTAAACACGCATGTAAATATTTAAAAAGAACGCGGGAAATATCATGAGAACACATTTTAGATTAAACGCTTTATCACTGGCGGTTATGACAACTTTTCTGAGCACACATGCTGTCGCTCAAGAGTCCGAGCAACCACCAGCAGAGCCTGTCCAGTCAAAACTCGCTTCAGAAGAAGATATAGAAGTCATTGATGTGACGGGTTTTCGTAGCAGTTTGATGAAATCAATGAATGCTAAGCGATTCTCTGACACTGTCAGTGACTCAATTCACGCAGAAGATGTGGGTAAATCTACCGACCAAAACATTGCGGACGCGTTATCCCGCGTGACGGGTGTCACAGTACAAGAAGAGGCTGGCGAAGGAACACGTATTTCAGTACGCGGTGCTGGCCCATCACTAAACCAGATTTCTATCAACGGTGTGGCGTTAACTGGCGGCATTAGTAATGACGGTTCCAACAACAATGCAACCAATAACAACAGTGTTGATTTAAGTTCTTTCTCATCAGATATTTTGTCCTCAATTGACGTGGTAAAAACTGCGGCCGCCGATCAAGATGAGGGCTCCCTTGGTGCAAACATCGTACTTCGAACCGTCAGACCATTAAACCTGAAAAAGCCTAGACGTTCATTCACTATTGAAGGGCGCTATAACGAGTTCGCTGACGACAACGATTTCAGAATTAACGGTAGCTTCGCTGACAAGTACTTCGATGAAAAATTGGGATTTATCATTACTGCCTCCAGAGACGTTCAAAACACGCGGCAGGACAGAATTTCAACGGACTTTGAAACTGGTGCAATTCCAATAAATGACTTAAATGACGGTGGGCGTACCGCAACCGATTTAGCTACAGGTCAGCCTATTCGCGTATTGGGTTATCAACGCGACGATCAAGGAAACGTATTACGAGATGATAATGGACAAGCGTTAGTCAACCCTATTGAGAGCTTGGTTGATTATGACCCAACAACGCAACAGCTGGTTGAAGGCGACCTTTTCGTATTGGCAAGAGACTCAGTCAATTTTGGTCTTAATACGGATAAGCGAGAACGTTTTTCACTGTCAACGGGGGTGCAGTACCGCCCTGACGAAAAAACAGATATTCAATGGGATGTGACATACACCAAACAAGATATTCTACAAGATAACCATAGCGTAAATATGAATATTTCTCCGTTAGTGTTGATCCACCCAGATGATGATAATACCGCACTCAATGTGGTTGATCTTCGCACCAATACCCTAGAACGTTCAACGAGTCGCTCGATTGGCGGTACCACAAACCGCACAACAGGTCTGCGTGAAATCGAAACAAAGGTCAGCACATTGGATTTCACTCGTCATCTTACGGATAACCTCACTATGAACATAGTGGCCGGATATTCTCAGACCGTTGATGAAACGCCTGATGATGATGAAGAAAATAGATTCCTTTCAATCGGAACAGCTCAATGGGGAACCGCCGGAAGAAATGCTGTAGAAGCCCAGCCGGACGACATACTTGAGCTTGTAGGTTACGACTGCTCAACGGGCTCGACAGCAGACTGTGATTATTTTAGTGGATCAACACTGGCGCAATTTGATGCCTTCGACGGCTCTGTGACGTCGGTAACTAGTCGCTTTAACCCTTTCGATTTAGAACACAATCATTTAGGTCAGTTGTTATTTCGTAAAAACAAGCTGACTGACACCAACAAGTCCGTATTCTTAAACTTTGATTGGGTGCTGGATTACGAACATGTGAGATCCGTTGAATTTGGTGCCAAATGGGCTGACCGCTCACGGGATGTGAATATTGAGAACACCCGTATCACCAATGGCGAAGATCTCATCGATGTTGATGACCCATCCGCACCATTTGAAGTCAGAGGCCTGGCGACCATTCGTGTTGCCGACATCATCAGTGGCGAAGCATTCCCTTATGATAACTTTGGCGAAGACTTGCAGGCGAATCGCAGCAACGCGTTGTTTGGTGGATGGCCATTGTTGGATGCAGAAAAAGCCTTAGAACTTGTCGGCGGTAAAAATGCTGGTGAACTTGGGGTTAACCGTTCACGTGCCGGTAGCCGAGAAATTGCAACCGAAACGATGGCAGCCTACGTTAAAACTAACTTCGAGTTTTTCGATGGTAAGCTTACAGGTAATATTGGCGTGCGCTACGTTCGTGACGAATCGGACGCGTCAGGTCTTGGTAGTATCAATTATATTCGCGCCCCGCAAATGCTGGACCCATACGATCTAATCGTTACGCGCGGGCTGGCTAATATGAGTAATCCCGCTTGTCCTGAAGCCGTCATCAGCAACAACGATACACGTTTTACACCAGAGAATGACGACCAGTTGAGAAACTGTTGGGCGTTTGCAGTGACACATGGCTACAACTTTAACAACCAAGCCACCATTCCTTACGATACAGCCACAGGGCAGTTCCTTATCCCTGGCGCAGATGGCCAAGTTGGCCCGGATGTTAACCGTATACTATTCGTAGATGGTTCAGGAAATATCGTTACCAGTAATGAACTGCCAGCACAAATTTACGACCAAAACGGCAACCTTGTTCCCACTAGCGCATCTGAATGGGCAAGATTTAATTCAAACGGTTTGATTTGGCCATTCCTAGACAGAAGCACCGCCTTTACTGGGCCTAATGGCACTGGGCAAGAAGTGCAACAACGGGAAGCACCGGTGTCGGACTCAGGTACTAACGAGGCTTGGCTGCCTAGCTTGTCCCTTAACTATGCGTTGAACGAAGAGACAATCTTACGTTTTGCAGCAACAAAAACCATGACTCGGCCAAGCTTCGATTCGTTAAATCCGGGTAACAGTATTCGCGAGCAACAATTTGGAACCGGTAACGGACGCGCAGGCAATACCCAGTTAAAAAACCTAACCTCGACTAACCTCGACTTCTCTTACGAGTGGTATTTTAATGAATCAGGCTTGTTATCCGCGGCACTGTTTTACAAAGATATGCAAGATTTTGAAGAAACCATTATCACGCCGTTCCATTATAAAGATGTACGCGATCAGATCGATTTAGAAAGTGCTGACCTACTACTCGATTTTGATCCCAATCGTACCCCTGGTGACGAAGATAATTGTCATCCATTGCGCTACGCCGCTGGCTTTTTCGATAAGTGGACGATTGAGTGCGATGTGGTCAATGTTGCCACTGTAACGAATGGTGACGGCGCCACGATTAAAGGCATTGAGTTAGGTTACACTCAAAACTACACCATGTTACCAGGGGTATTATCTGCTCTCGGGATAAGCGTTAATTACACCTACCAAGACTCAGAATCAGAAGCACAAGAAATTGGCTCAACAGGTCGTTTCTTGCGCCCACTACCACAGCCGTTTACGCCGAAACATTCTGCCAACATGACCATTTACTGGGAAAAGGACGGCATCCAACTGCGCTTGGCCAATCGCTATACCGATGTGCAAGCGGTTTCAAGGAACAATGGTGGGGCAATATGGCAAGAAGCGAGCTCTCGTCTTGATTTCAGCGGCAGCTACGCCATCAACAAAAATTTTACTGTGACCTTCAATGCGTTGAACTTGACCGACGAAACCAGGCGTAATTTTTACACCGCCTCAGGTACGGTCGATGCGACCAATTTGAATTCTCAAGAAGTGGTGTTGGACGAAGGCAATGTTTTTGATGACAGCGGCATAACGACAAACAGAACCGTTGCTCTATTCAAAACTGGGCGTCAATTCCGTATCGGTTTACGCGGCACTTTCTGATACGCCTTATTCAATAACACTTTAAGAACAGGTTGAGCCCGTTGTGCTTGCATACTTCGCTCACATCACGTGCTCGACCTACATAACAGAATTTCGGAGAAGTAAGATGAAAAAACACTTACTAGTAAACAAAGTAACAGCAGCCGTTCTTGCCACGCTTTTAGCCGGCTGTGGCGGTGGTACTGACGAAGGGTACGACCCTGATTTTTCAGCGTCTGAGATTGTGACCTTTGATACGGCGACGCTTAGCGCGTCTTTTGAAGAAGAAACCGGTACCCAAGAAGTTGATTTACTGGCTGGGGCCATGGCTGATGGCAAGCCACTGGCCGGCAATATCAATGTTTCAGACTTTAACTTCACCGTTGATCAAAACTTTGTCACGCCACAAATAAGAGGTAATGGTTTAGCAAATCAGACCGTGTCACCTTTTTCTGAACAAGACGGCAAGCTCATCATTGATACTGACAAATTTGCTGACCGTCTCAGCACCTGTGACACCACTGATATCATTGGAGGCCCGCGGGATGAGGATGACAATCCAACACCTGACGGCTTCTTAGATACCCCGCCCCAAGTGACTTATACAATCGATTTTGCAGTGGATAACGGCTTTGATTTAGCCCCCGGGGAAGTATTGCCCAGACGCACTTTAATATTGACCATGAATGCAGTGTTCGACGCTGTTGAAAGTGTGACGGCTGAGCCAATTCGCGTATTGATGGGCCAAGAAGCCACTCTTTTTGCCACTGTGCTTCCTGAAAAAGCATGCGATCAGGGCCTAACTTATTCGATAGCCGACCCGTCCATCGCGAGCATAGATGACAACGGCAATATCACTACCATTGAGGCTGGCCAAACCACGGTAACAGTGACCAGCGTCAGTGCGCCTGATAAGTCAATTACAGTAGACCTAGAAGTCTTTTCTGAATTCACCTTAGCAATTTCCAACAGAGACATGGACAGCAATGGGCTGCCAAGTGAAATGAAAGAGGTACCAGCCTGCGTAACCGCAGGATTTAACGTTACCCCTACCCCAGCGTTTGGAGACGCCTTAAGCGGTGATTATGCCTACGCGTGGGCATCAAGCAACGACGTAGACTTCCCTGCAACATCTGTTAACTATGGCGAAAGTGGGGTTGGTATGTACTCAGTGGGTGACGCTTCAACTGTTGGCTATACGTTCGATGCATCCGTTTCTTTAGCGTCTGGCGATACTGGTGCAACTGAATTCGCAGATGTGGCGAATCAAGGTATTACCGCGACTGTGGTCAGAAACCTGATGTGCGAAACCGGCGTATCAGTTCACCCTGCTGGATTCAACACTGATTTTAATCTCGACGGTGCAGGCGCTCCTTGGAAAGGCGGCACTGTTACTGCTTCTGACGTCAGTCTTTCGGGCAAAGCGTTGGAAATTACTGCTGGCGCCGATGACGCAACAAAAGTCCTTCAGCAAGTGTTCAATAAACAACGGAATTGGCATAGTGCAACCTATGGCTTGGGCGGAAGCTCTATCGGCCAGACCTACAAATATTCAGTCTGGGTAAAACTGCCTGAGCTACCAACACAAGACATCACCCTTAAACATGTATTGTTAGCATGGACATATGACGGCGGCCCAAGTGGCCCGGGCTTTGATTTTAGAAGACCTACCGCTGGTATTTTATCTGCAACATTACAAAAAACCACCGAATGGCAATTGGTCGAGTTTATCAATGAAGCAACTGGCGATAGAGAATGGTCCGTGCCACCCCAGTGGAATGTCTCCACCGATGTGTTCCAATTTTGGGAAGTGTATGGCCTACCAGAAGGCGAGAAAATCCTACTTGACGAATACGCAGTCATGCCAGTGCAATAAAAAGCAACCTAAGCCTTCGATTTAGCAAACTGCATCGCAAAAAATAAACACAAATTAACATGTGCGGCTGATACATCTGGCCGCACAGTAGGAGAACAAATGAAACATCATCTTTTAGGGGCAAGTATTGCTTCAGCACTCATACTTAGTTTAGGTTGCAGCCAATCAACCGAACCTAAACAGGTATTGGAAATAGCGACCGAAAAAGTTGAATCTGTCAGCCCACTTGAGCAACAAGCTAAAGCAAAATTGGACAAGCTCAAAGGTATGATGGACGAAGCACGAAGCAAGAAAATAGACGTCACCCGAGAAGAAACGCTAGTGTGGTTTTCTGAGCAGTTTATCAAATTCGCGAATTGGGATGAAGCGAACCCTAAAGCAATTGAAGCCGCTTTTGGGTACGAACGTTATTACGCTGCCGATAAAGTTGAATTAGCAGCTTCTTTACCTGACTTCGAACGCCAAAAAGTAAACGAAATTTTAGATAAAGGCATATCGGTGCTCGCACAAGTACTACGCGGTGACATAAAACGCCGACCAGTAAATAAGGTTGATTGGCAGGGTACCCAAGCTGGCGACAATATGTTTGTGAGTAATGGGAAACCTATCTTCCCTTACGATTACTTTTCTAAATCGGTTGGCCAACCTCTTACTAATACAGATGTTTATAACGACCATTTAGGTGCACTATACCACGGTGGTGAAAACCTCTATCCAGTAGATCATGACCGCGCCATTAACTCCTTTTTATTGAAGGAAGACGGGACCTTTGACGAAGAACTGATGAAGGAACTCACCGATATTCCTGATACGAATATTGGCTTCCTATATTACTGGATCATGGGGATCCCAGAGTGGGTTGAAAAGCAAGAACCTGAAGTACGTAAGGGTCGTTCACTCTTTACCGGATTCGACATAGACAACCCTTTAGCACGTGATTTGTGGGGTAAAATCATCCGTAGAACAGGTGAGCTAACAAAAGGCAAAAAAGTAACAGAGCTGGGCTTTGTGCTGGCTAATGAACCTCATTGGTTTGCAGAAAAAGACTTTTGGACCGCTCGCTTCAACGAGATGACTTCAATTTCCTCCTACACACTCAACAATTTCCGCACTTGGCTAAACGATAAGTACGAAGGCGACTTAGCTCAGCTTAATGCCAATTGGCGAGCCGACTTTGCGAGTTTCGATGATGTGACTATCGACATACCGATAGATCCTGCTTTGCAAGGCCAGCCAATTTGGTTTGACTGGTCACGTTACAACATGGATAGAAGTACTAACTGGTTTGCATTTATGCAAAATCAGTTACATTCAGTTAATCCAGATGCCGACACGCATATTAAAATAATGCCGCGTATGTTTATGGATAATGTTCGCTCAGGTGGCATAGATACCGAAGCATTAGCGGAATTAACCACCATGGTAGGCCATGATGCTAAATCATTTGGCAGCAAGAATATTAGGCCAGGTAAATCTTCAAAATGGATGGAAAAGTACGCTTATTACTGGGGGTACGTTGCTATGTTCCACGACTTTATGGAGTCAGTGGCACCAAATAAAATTAATGTTAACTCTGAATCACATTTCTTATCGTCCGGCCAGTGGCGAGATTTAGACACTCGCCCAAGCTATGTTCGCAGTGTCTATTGGTTGGCCACATTACTAGGAATGGATGCCAACACCGGTTGGTTTTGGGCACGGGATCCCGACGGCTCCCCTGAAGACCGATTGGAAGGCGAGCTAGACTTTTTCGATCCAGGTTTGGCTGGAGCCTATGCTGGGTCTAATAACATGCAACCTCAAGTCACCAATGAGGTGACTCAGGTGATGTTTGACTTGAATAGTTTTTCAGAAGAGATCATCGAACTGCGGGAACAACCTCGTCCGCTACGTTTGTTTTACTCTGAAACAACAGCCATCAACACTGATGACTACATGACCAAAGGGTACAAGCTCTATGAAGAGCTGTTTTTTGAAGGCTTACCGTTGGGCTTTGTCACCAAAAATATTATTGAAAAACAAGACAATAGCGCTTGGGATACGGTCATTGTTTACAACAACCCAAATGTGAGTGACGCTGAATTTGCTGCATTACAGTCTTATTTAGAGCAAGGCGGTACCGTCATTCTCGATGCTAAAAGCTTGCAATTTAACGAATACGGCCAAATCCGCAAACAGTCACTGAAAGCAAGTAAAGGGAAACTAATCGCACTTGAGGCAGAAGCTGATATTGCAAAAATCAAGCAAGTGGCTCTAGCAGAAGTTGCCGACAGCATGCCTGATATTTTGCTAAAAGAAGATAACGGCGAGCCGTTCAAAACGACCACATGGCGCACAGTCAAACAGTCTGACGGTAGCTACCTAGTGAATATTCTGAATGTTGGGCGTAATGTCGCCAAGCTAGAATTATCACTGGCAAATGGAAAGCCTGCGATCCTCACCAACATGATGACCAGCAATCCAATAAATAGCCATTTCGAACTTGAGTCAGAAGGCGTATTGCTCTTAAAAGTCACCCCTCAATAACCGCTATTTCAACCCCCAGTGTGACAAAACCACTACCTTTAACAAAGGTGGTGGTTTCGTTTAGACTGAGAAGGATAAATACGCGCAACGTATGCAAAGCGATAAGGCGTATAGTGCACTTGCCCACCATACGGCGCAGGAAAAAAATGACTGATTTATCCCACAGATTAGTTCAACACTGAGGTAAATATATGACACTCGTGAAGCTCATACTCATCGGTACCTTACTCGGAATACTGTCTTCCTGCACTCATCAACGCCCCGTAAAAAGTGGTTGGCATACCCTATTCAATGGGGAGAATTTGGACGGCTGGACAGTAAAAATTCATCATCATGAAGTGGGTGATAATGTGGCCGATACCTTTCGTGTTGAAAATGGTTTATTACGTGTCAGTTATGATCAATACGATACCTTTGACAAACAGTTTGGCCATCTATACTTCAATCAACCCTTCAGCAACTTTCACCTAAAGCTGGACTATCACTTCTACGGTGACTTCCTATCTGATGCCCCTCATTATGCTGAGCGAAACAGTGGTCTTATGTATTACAGCCAAGCGCCTGATACGATACTGAAAGAACAAGACTGGCCCATCTCGGTGGAAATGCAGTTTTTAGCTGGCCTAGATGATGGTAAAGCACGGCCAACAGGCAATATGTGCTCCCCAGGCACGGACATCGAATACCGAGGCGCTGTTTACACCGATCACTGCTTGATGTCATCATCACCAACGATTCCGGTGGATGAATGGGTTAGCGCAGAACTAATAGTCAATAATGGCAATGTGACCCACATCATTAACGGTGACATCGTATTGCAATATACCCGCCCGACGATGGGAGGTAAGTTTGTAAAAGGGTATGACCCTGCAATATGGACACCGAGCGCGCCACTACACTCTGGATACATTGCTTTGCAAAGTGAAGGGCATCCTATTGAGTTTAAGAATATCAAAATTAAAGCATTGTAGTGCTGGTGTGGACCGAGTCTTCGGCATTAAATAAAGTAAATACCGGCTCTTGAAAGACAAACAAAGCCACAGCTACCCTATGCCAGCAGCCTCCTCAAAAAGAGAAAATGTTATCTTTCACTTTTCTCACTAGGTTGATTTAGGAGCGACCCTGGCAACATGTATTAAACTTGCCAATTTAATAAAGGGTTTAATAAGTAGTTGAGCACTGCCTGCTATAAATAACCAGGTGCCATCTTCAACAAGAGATTCACTTAGAAAGAAAAAGCTGCCAATCAAAAACCAGACAGCGATCAGTAAATCATTAAAAGCACCTAATGCTTCGTATCGACGCTGTATTACAATGTGTCGCTTACCTAAATCTAAGTCCAACTCAAAACCTTGCTTCATCACCCATCCCCAATTGCACTTTGCTTAGACCAACGCCAATAAATAATCTCAAATTCAACTTCTAAGCGCACCACTTAGTTTAACTTTATATGGACAGCAACTTTATATGGACAGCCATGTTAAATACAGCCCCCTTAAAATACTTTTAATTGATTCACGGTCGATTGGCACTGCTCGCTCATATGCTATGGAAAAATGTTTTTAGTCGAAATGAGTGCAACTCAAAGGGATTAAACAGAATTTTGTAAATTACGGGCAGAGGTTTAAACCATGCTTGGGTAGGGCGAACTGATCTACTCTTTTCAGCTTGTCGCGGGAAACAGTTTTATGCTTGTTTTAACAACTCTTTGGCTTTACCCATCCCTCGCAGTCTCTGATGGTGGATATGACGCTTGAACATGCTCATCATTTGCTCCGCACCTGCGGCGTAGCAAAAATGCTTTTCGAACTCAGTGGATAGGGTTAGCCACTGCGCCGTGCCTAACCCGAGTCTTTCTAAAATAAGACTTTGCTTATGATCCATATACCCTGTCTTATCATCACGAATGCAGCGGCTTGTGGTATCTATAAGCTCGCAATAATCATTAAGTGAATACGCGAAACCTTTGGGCATTTCTTCACGATAGCTGCCTACAAAGGGCATCAAGGCGCTAGGCTGCGACTGTTGATTTTTAGCCGCGTCGATCCGCTTTTTAATACTGGTGTGACTTGCCGTTTCGGGTGTTTCTGCCATTTTTGCGCGTATAGGGTTTAGGTCAACGTATGCCGTACACAGCGGGAAATACAATGACAAATTTATCGGGAATAAAATTTGAACAGCTTTAGCTGGCTTCGAAGAAGTGAACGACATGGATGTTGTGAATAAAATAGGTGTATCGATTAAACTGATTTGGCTTTTTCGCGACTGAGGCATAACCATCAACTTGATCAAATAGAAGACCTATCAAGCTTAGTTTAGGAATGAAAATAACTAATTTTAACTTGGGTGTCTTTATAATAGAGAGGTGGTAGATATTTCTCGATTATCTGAAAATCTGCGCTCCGATATGTACTCTTGTACTAGTTGGAATTCACAATGCATGGTCGTTGAGGTGTTAACGCTTCGCGCCTTCAAGGTGTGAGTTTTTCATATAAGGTCTTAACATCTGAATTGTGCTTGCTGTGATATTCACTGATAAGTCACTAACTTTTCCCTATGCGAACGCTACCGTTTTAATTATTGCTAGCAACAGTGTCATGAAAAGCAGTATTAACGGTATAACTCAGCCTTAAAAGCTGGTTGCCAAGGCGTTTTGTTACCCTTCGCTTTTAAGAAGCGCGCATTAGTTTGTTGATACCACTCATGCAGCTTTTTGCGCAACGAAGCGACTCGTTCGGGCGCTTGGTTTGCTAGGTCTATTTGTTCGCCTATGTCATTGGCAAGGTTATACAAATGCACCTTACCGTCTTCGAAGAGCTCAATTAACTTCCAGTTACCCTGACGGATTGCTGCGCCAGGGAATCCCCCCTGATTCGAGTAATGAGGGTAGTGAAAATACAAAGGCCTTCGCATTAGCGCGTCGCGCTCTGCGCTGGGCGAAAAGTACTGATTTAAATCTACTCCATCCAAGTGTTGCCCAGGCAGCAAATCGAGTTGCCCGGCACTGAGTAAGGTAGGGTACAAATCAGTTGAGGTCACGGGCTCATTGATCTGTAGGTGCTTGTGTTTCTTCTGGGGTAATTTAACCAATAACGGCACTCTAATTCCCCCTTCGTATAACCAACCTTTGCCGCCACGCAAAGGCAAATTTGAAGTCGGTGAGCCTTCGGCACTTGATAGCCCGCCATTGTCCGAGGTAAACACAACAAGCGTGCTTTCATCCATCCCCGCTTGCTTTAATTTGGCTAATAGTCTGCCTACTTGGGTATCCATTTGTTTGACCATAGCGGCATACGTGGGGTGATTTTGCTTCACCCTCACCTCCCGTTTCTCCGCAGTTGGCCAAGCCTGCTCTTCCCTTTGAAACTCGTCGTTATGGGCGTATTGGCGTATTTTTGCTTGATACTCTTGTACGTCTTTGTTCGGCGCAGCTAAAGGCGTATGTACCGTATAAAAAGACAGCATCATAAAAAACGGAGCGGTTTGTTTGCTGTATTTATCCACCAAGGATATAGCTTCATTGGTTAAGCGCTGTGTCAAATACTCGTCTTTGGGACCATCCGTTAATCGTGCATTTTTATAGGGTGAAAAGTACCCAGCTGCAGGGTGACCATTTTTAGTACCTGCAATATTGACATCAAAGCCTTGGTTCTCAGGCCACAGATCTTCGGTTTTCCCTAAATGCCACTTACCTAAGAAAGCAGTGTTGTAACCATTTTGTTTGAACGCCTCAGCCAAGGTGATTTCAGACAATGGTAAAGCGTCATTAAACTCAGCGGGAAGAAAGCGCCCTGCCCGTGCGGGTTTATCATTAGCTGGAAACCAATCAGTCGCTTTGCCTCGGGTTGGGTGTTTGCCTGTCAGCAGCGCGAATCTTGAGGGGCTACACACTGGGTTAGCCGCATATCCGTTGGTGAACATAACACTCTGACTAGCAAGCTTATCGATGTTGGGCGTGTCGTAAAAACTATTTTCGTTGTACGCTTTTATATCTGAGTAGCCTAAGTCATCCACTAAAATCAGCAGTACGTTAGGCTTTGTTACAACTTGTGCGGCGCAGGAATTCAGCACACCCTCACAGACAATCAACGTTATGAATAATAGATAACTTAAACGCTGAAGATGGCGACGTTCGAATGTTATAAGCATAAATTCCCTTTATTGATATAGGCTACTGCCCAAGTTGTTCTGGCTTTTGCCACACGCGGATGTATTCCACCTCGAAGTCCACGACGCCATCATTTTTCAAATGCTCAGGGCTATTCTTTTCCAAATCCTCTTTACTGTTGGGGTAGCCGTGCCACGGGAAGGTTTCCATGTCTAGCCACAGGTTTATCGGCTTTGTCGCCACGTAGCCATTGTAGTCTTCAGGGAGTCCTTCGCGGTTCTCCTTAGCCCACGCGGTGACCTGCTCTGCACTGACCGTTGACAGCAACTCGCCGTCGACATAGTACTTAACCCCATTTTCATTCCATTCCACGCCGTATACATGAAAGTCATCGGCCATTCTAAAGCCAAGATCTTTGTGTTCGGTGTAACTCGGCTTACCTCCAACGGGCTTTTCCCAATCTCGGATAGACCACCATAATTCACTGTCCAGGTGGTCTTTTTTGGGATCTTCTCGGCTGTCACCAAAAGACTCAAAAAAATCAAATTCCAACTTAGGTCCCATTGACCAAAAAGCGCTAGTCACTTCAGCATCAGCAGATTTACTTTTGATTTCAATGTAGCCGTACGTAAATGAACGGCGGTTAATTAGGCAAGGAACGGTAATATTTTCATGTTTCATCGGCTCGCCAAACACCGGCTTTCTGATTTCATCGGAAAAGGGGAAATCTGGCTCCCAGCGGGCTTCTAGCATTAGCTTTCCGTCTTCCAAGCGGTGATTTCGCCCGGAAAATTGCGACGGTGCCCTGCCCTTCCATACCCATTTATCGGGTTTGTCAGGGTGAACATATTGCGGCTTACCGTCTTTAAACTTACCGACAATAAACCAGCGGTCTTCATCGAGTGTGCTGTTATTAAACTCGTCACTCACAGCGGTATTTAATGACCAATTACCCTTATTATCTGGGTCGGACAATGGCAAAAGCATTTCAGCACTCGCCTGAGAATGAAGCGCAAAAAAAGCGCTGAAAGCGAGCGCCCTAATGACATAAACTTGCTTGATCATATTTACCTTCTTTTATGGTGTTAATGGAAATAATTTTTAGGGCTTAGCTAACAAATATGAGAAAGACTAAATATTAAACGTGAAGGTATAAGCTGACTTACAAGCCCTCCTCTCTTGACGCTAACACCTACTCTTTCGCTTCTAGCTAGAGCGTTCAGCAGTAACTAGTTCGCTTAACGAGGCTAGCCAATACTGAACAACACGTTACTTATTGATGAAATCTGTAGCAGTACTGCCGTTGGGGTTACGCATATCACCGCGATACAAAATCAAGGTATCTTCAGGTAAACCATCAGAAACGATATTCGCTTTAGAGAAATCCACAGGGTAGAAGCCAAATTTAGCGGATTCATTGCCTACTTCTGTTGCAGATAACATGGATAAGGCGAGAACAGGTGCCGTTGGAAATATTTTATACCAACGCGTACCTGACGGATTATCAAAGCTTTCTGGGGTCAATGCGGCTAACTGCTCAGGTGTTTGCTGGCCGATGATCTTCTTCTGCTGTAAATCATTTCGGGTCAGTTGATCGATGTTTTTATCGTTGAGGTTAGCTAAATAACGTCTGTTGGCATCGGTTATCAAGTACGTAATGTTATTGCCCACCTCTGCAACAGGGGCATCAAATACGGTTTGTCTTAGGGTGATATCCCCTTTAATCACTAAGTTATTAATACGACCTCGGGTTAGGTCGCGACAACGGGTTTTACAATTGAACGACCCTTTACCGACTAATAAGGCCGTACCGCTGTCTATCGCTTCGATATTTTCTACACTGATGTCTTTCATGATTTTTGAATGGGGTTTTAACCACACACCAGTGAAACCATTGGTGACCTTCACATTAGTGATATTGATTTTGTTCATAGACGAAAAGTAAGGCCCCGAACGATTGAAGTTATCGTTGTCTGTACCATTACCCGCTTCTAAGCGAACGCCGATACCGTTGAAGGCTTCAATGTTATCGATTTCTATCCAATCTCCGCCATATACTTGCACTACGCCGTAACCAGTATGGGCATGGCTTGCCTTAATATTTTTGATTGACCCTTTAACTGGTGTGCGACCGTAAGTGGGGTTACGTTGAATGGCAAACATATCAGGCACAATATCACCACTCTCATCAATGAAGTCGCCATTATCGTTGGTGGCTAACGGGATATTTACGGGGTTCATCGGCTTATTGAGATTCGGGCTTCCTGCCGGATTTTTTACATAGCGCTCTTCCAAAAATAGCGGTGTAGGGCCAAAGCGATAAGCAAATGCACCGTCCTTGTAATCAGCGTCAGCGAACATCTGCACAGCAACCGATTCCGTGTGATTATCTTCAATATTGATATCTGAAATCGCGAAGTTCTTCACGTAAAACAAACCAACAGGGATGGCGCGGGTTAGGTTTACCACGCCATTACCATTACCACCGTTCATGTAACCATAGTTATGCGGCATGTTGGTGGTGGCATCTATGGTGAACTTCTGACCAGGTATAGTCGAGCGAACTTCTACATTTTCGACCCGCTCGGCTAATAAATTGCCTGGGCCGTTACTCCGGCCGAACGAGAACAAAAACTGACGATTGGGTTTATTCTTATTTTTGTGATCATTTTTGCTTGTGGGGTAAAGGTCTTCCTTTATGCCGCGCATTTCAAGTACAAGGCTAGGCTCCACTTCGATACGTACATTAGACGGCACCGCAATATGAGATAAACTAAAACGATTTTGGCCATTCGCATTTGCGCGAAGTATAACGACACCGCCACCGGTTTCTCTTTTTGCTTGATTGAGCGCCGTTTTTAATCGCGCAGTATCATTTACCGTGTCAGCAAACACGGCTTCAGCGAACAATTCAGTAGGCGCGTCGTCAAAAACCTTATTCTCGAAAAAGCCGACATTCACCGTAGTAACGCCGTTTTCGTCCGTATAGCCGGTATAAGCGCTTAAGTCTGTATCAAGAATCGATTCGTCTTCTGGGTCGGGTATCGGTGCCGAGTCATCTTTTTTGCTTATCAGCGAAAGTTGGTTAATGCCTAAATTCGCTCCATCTGGGCCTCTAAATCTAAAGCGAATCTTATTGGCTGACACATTAGGGTTGGCGGTAAAGGTATTTAGACCTACGTTAGCATCGCCCCAGCTTTTCAGCACAACCCAACCACTGTCTGTTTTATGGGCTGCTTCCCAGCTTGTAACACGATTTTGTTCTGTATCGTCTTGGCTGAAGTTAAAGACTAAATTATTGCTTTGTTCGATATCAAAGATGATGTACACGTTACTATTAGCTGCACCTTCAAGGGTCGCCACGGCTTCCTCATGGTTGTCACCTTGTACAACGTTAGCCAGCGCTGCGTTATCCCAGTGGGCGCTTGGCGCCATATTGGCGACTGATAATAAGTTTTTCTCTGGGCTATCGGCCGATGCGAACTCTTGAACCACCGCGTTGTAATTAAGCTCTCCTCGCTTTATCCCGAAGTAAATTTGCGTCTGTTCGTCCAGTGAAACAATATCAAAATAAGAGAGTCCATTATCGGTAATACCATCTGCATCGAGTACAGCGTGGCTGCTATCGGTCACCACTATGCGCAATTTGTCAGAAAGTGCTGTGGCATCTGAAATGACAATATTGTTGTAAGTGTAATAGCCCACACGGCGTTTGGTGTAGCGCTCACTTTGCTCAACGCTGGCTGACTCCACCGTCACCCACTCGCCTTCTTCTTGTGCATAACCATTGAAAGATAACTGACAAACCAAGGTGATGAAAATTAAGCGTGTCACTGCCCACTGGGCACCTTTTAGCGCGCGTAAAGAAACCCAATTATGATTAGGATCAAACATTGTTGTTCTCCAAAAAGTCAAAAGCTGGTCGGCGAAGTCATAGTGATGACATCACCAATAAATTAATCTGTAGAGGTGAGTCGTTAGAATGCAGACTTACGAGCAGCAGACGTTTGCCTGATCGCGAGCAATCCCAGCAGGAAAAGAGCAAAGGTGCTGGGTGCAGATACCGCGTTAGCACGTTGGCTAATAGAAATATTGGACACGGTTAAGTAGTCATCGTAATCGTAGTTAAAGTCTTCAATACCAAATTCCAAAGCAACTGAAGCGCCTGCTAGCGCACTGATATCGGCACTTAAACCGTCAAGCATAAAGTCATGTAGAAGGTCGCCATTGTCATCAACAAGAGTGACATAAGCGCTGTCCGCTATTGAGTCAAATGCCAATGAAATAAATGACGAGTTATCAGCAACCATAAATGTTTGAAACAAATAAATACCCCAATATTCTGCGCTTGAATCGGCAAAAGTGTTGAGTGTGACGCTGTTTAAGCCAGTGAAATAGTTATCCGAATAGTCGTTTAAGTTAATGTCATAGGCTGCCACTTCTTCATCGGCATTGACGCTGTAATAGTTAACATCTCCTGACCAGCCGTTTAGCCCGTCAGTAAAGCCCCCATTAATTAGGCCGGCAGAGGCACCGCTGCTGAGCAGCAATCCACCAATCAAAAACAGTGGTTTTACGAGCTTTTTACACGCTGAATATGTGTTCATGTATTCCCATTCCTCACTCTTTTTTGTGAATAAGTGTTATTCATGAGCGACAAGCTCAATACATATAGCGCCAATATTTGAATTGGTCATTTGATGCGCCTCACGTCGCTTAAGTAAAAATGAACCTCATTAAAGTGAATGTACGAACTGGAACATTTTGTTACTGAAATGTATAACAACATTAAATCATTGTAAACATCATATGTTTATTTTGCGCTATAAAAGTAATTTCAGTACAAGTAAAAAGCGTAGGAATACTGACTGGCGAGCTAGCTGAGGATATTAATTAACTAGAAAGGATTAGAGACTCACGGGTGCTAAGTGCTGTTACTCAGGGCACGGGATGTTAATCAGTGACCGTAGCGATCACTCTGACGCTCTCTACTTGTGTACAGTTTCCTAAACCAAATATCAGCTGGTTGTTGTAGGAGTCTGCGTAGGAAGAAGATGAAGCACCTACTTGCTACTGCCATTGTCTACCGCAGGCTTGTAGCGCCTCTTTACCTGACGGGGAGCCACCTACCACAACACCCAAGAAATGATGATCAGATCGAGCGGATGTGTGATTTTCAAAGAGCCGCCATGTGCCACGTTCATTGGCGGTCACTAGATCAAGGTCGCCATCTTTATCGAGATCGATAACATCTGCACCCGCCCAGCCCTCATTATCAAAATCACCGGCCACCACGCTCGCCGTGGGCTGATAGTGGTTGGCGTTGGTCCATCAGTCACATTTAACACAACCCCAGCAGTGGGTGAGCGTGTTTGGCTGCAGATACGCCATTTATCGTCCCTAAATAACCTATGTACAAATAGGCATAGACTCTGGTGATAAATACTTCAGCTTAACGCCTTCAGGGCAAACGTCGCTTGGCCAGCCAAGCGCTCGCTGCGGTTCAATATTCCACGACCGGCTGCCGCTCGCAATCAAATACCCCCCCCAAAATAACAAAGTTCCCTAAAATAACTGAATCAACAAGCTTAAAACAATGGGGCAATTTTCTCATTTGGTTTTAAATTCATAACTCAAAAGTTGTTTACGCGTTAGGACAACTGGCAACGGCCATACAGTTAATAACGGGCTAGCTCCTGCAAAAGCGGAGAGCCAACCTATTTTACAGGCCGGAATGAGTTGACCGCTACATAACGACGGCTCTGTCGAATAAATTGAAATACTAAATAGTGGGGGTTAGGAAGGACGGGAACTAAAAATACAAAAATGACATGCTGATTTTTTTCCACATTTAGGATTGCAGGCATAACCCTAAATGTGAACATCTAAACATGCCATTTTATAGACATAAAGTATGCTAATCCTGTTGCTATCTTTGCAGTAAGAATCTGTCTAGGTCGTTAGCAAGAGTAATGTCGCCTTGATAAAATGCCGCTAATTCATTGCTATATTTTTTATATTCAGCTGGCGCGGTCAGCCCAGGTGCCATATGGGTAATAACAACTTTTTTAACGTTCGCGTTTGCGGCAAGCTGACCAACTTCACCTGAGGTGAGGTGGTGAGTAGACAAATGCTGACTAAGATGCTTAGAAGCCTGGGCAGGCATGTGGGGATGCGCACGTTTTACCAGATTAACTGTATGTTCAACATCCATCATTTCGCTGACAAGCATATCAGCATTTTTAGCAAGTAATTCAACCGCTTTGCTTGGTCCTGTATCTCCTGTGTAAACGACGGTGTAATCTTCCAGTTCAAACTTAAACGATAATGCCTGGTACTTCTTCCACTCATCGCTGCCTTCTGGCCAGCTAAAGTGAGTATTTCGCACTGCTGTTAAGGTAAAGTCCTCCAGGCTGACCTTATCACCGTCTGTCAACTCAACCACGTTGACCTTACGATTTGCAGGTTCTGGTATTTGGCCTGGTACACCATAATGGCCTGCCGCGCCGTATTTCATAAACGCAAAGATCCCGTCCACTGTTTCTTTGATCCCAGGGGGGCCATAAACAGTCAA
Organism: Paraglaciecola sp. QJM3NY_14; assembly: GCF_056173245.1. Lineage (NCBI taxonomy): Bacteria > Pseudomonadati > Pseudomonadota > Gammaproteobacteria > Alteromonadales > Alteromonadaceae > Paraglaciecola > Paraglaciecola sp. QJM3NY_14. Next base: position 965,826 of record NZ_CM149664.1, on the reverse strand, counting down.
TTCATTCCCAGCATTCACTTGCCAGCGAAGACTTAATAATGCAGGTAACCCGCCGGTATGGTCAAAATGTAAGTGACTGATAAAGACTGCGTCAACATCGGTTGTTTTCAAGCCCGCTTTGGTTAGCTGGCCCACTGTGCCATCGCCCGCGTCGACAATATAAGTATGGCCGTTAACAAATAAAGCGTTCGACGGTTGTGAATGTGTCGCATGGGGTATAGGACCTCCCATTGTGCCCAGGGTAATCCATTCATCTTTTACATCACTGGCGCTATCAGCTATTGCACAACTGATACAACTTATCGTGAGCAACATGCCGCCAATAATTCTTGTCAAACTCATTTGCGTATCCTTTTTACTTTCATTTTAAAAACAATAAAAAACTGACAGTAAACTCTCTACTGACAGCAGAACCAAACCGAACAAGGATGAAACATATAAGTCACACCCTTGTAACATTTGACCTACTATACGGCTTGCCTCGGTATCCATATAATTGATTTTATTGATACTTGTTAGCGATATTAGTGATGAGCTTGTTGTATTTTGATCAGGGTTTACAAAGCATAGGCAGATTAGGTTGATTGTCGACGTTCACCAACTACTAACATATACATAGCTGTATCATTATGGATGTATCAGATTTAGAGATAGTTAAAATCAGTTTATTCCACTGGCATCCCACTGCATTCCCTTACATTATTTTAACAATGACTCATAACTTTGAAGTTTGGTAGAACACTATCGTTACCGTCTTTTTCTCAATATGTATTAGATGAAGTAGCGCCGATTAGTTAACGACATCCTCTACCAAGCAAAAATATAGTGGAAATAAAATATGCCAAACAGTCTCGTTGATACCGTATTGATAGATAAAATAAGCAATCAAGCCTCTACTAAACATGCCATTATTTTAATCTTGGCAGCCATAATGCCCCCGATGGCAATTGCTTCTTTGATCCCTGTTTTGCCTTTATTAATGAAAGAATTTGCCCATGAGCAAGGCTCGGCATTTTTAGTGCCCATCGCACTGACCGTTCCGGCATTGTGCGTCGCGCTTTTTTCACCCTTGGCCGGCTGGATATCTGATAAATTAGGTCGTAAACCAGTTTTGATATCTGCACTTTTGGCTTACGGGGTGGTTGGCGTAGTCCCATATTTTTTAACTGATCTGCGTCACATTATTTTAGTAAGGATATTATTAGGTGTTGCTGAGGCGGCTATCATGACGGTAGCGACAGCGTTAATTGCAGATTACTTTACCGGTAAACTCAGACAAAAATGGATATCTATTCAGATCGCTAGTGTGAGTTTAAGTGCCATCGTTTTAATTGCTATGGGTGGGCTTTTAGGTGAATTTTTTGGATCTCGAGGACCCTTCTTGCTGTATTTAGTCGCTATCCCTATCGCCTTAGCTGCCTACGTTATCTTATTTGAACCGCAAAGAGGTCAAGCACAAGAGCAAGCTAACAAGAGCAGGCCCAAGGTACCTTGGAAACGGGTTACCCCCTTACTATTAACAACGCTTTTTGTGGGTGTCATCTTCTACACCATAATAGTCAAAATTGGCGTTATTTTAGGCTTAGTAAGTGAGGTATCGCCGGCGGCTATTGGTGGTATAGGTGCAGTGGGTAATATAGGTGTTGCGCTGGGCTCAATGGCATTTGGTAAATTTAAAGGCGCGTCAGGTCCTAAATTAATGAGTATTGGTTTGGCCTTGTCAGCCATAGGATATTGCGGTGCGGCACTATCTTCGACGCTTATATTTACCACCGCAGCCCTTATTGTTGCTTGTTTAGGTTTTGGTATGCTGTTACCAACTATGCTTAATTGGATACTTAGTGTACTTCCGAAAAGTGTCATTGGTCGTGGAACAGGTCTTTGGACAGGTGCATTCTTTTTTGGCCAATTTACAGCCCCTATCATAGCAACAGCATTACAAAATCAAATTGGCGGCTTAGAAAACGTGTTATTGATTTATGCTGTTTTATCGTTAATTGGGGTATTCATTGCCTTTATGAAACTGAAGGGCGCCAAAAGTTTAGTTAATCACTAGGCTTTAGTGCTGGCACTACCGGCAAATAGTGCGACCCTGAAGCCACAAACAAGATAGTGATTGTGCTGCCTCGATTTGGTTGCAGCGAAGTTTAATGAAAAAGTACTCTTTAAATTTGCGAGCAACCTGTAGTCCTTTCATTAATGTGTTAATGAGGGCTTTGCCTCATCAGAACGAATAGTTCTGCCATAACTGCCTTGCGCCCTTGTTTGGGTCATGTATTACCTGGTGCTTGTTATTGAATTCCATTACTGCGCGATCGACCCGATTGTAAGCGGGCCATTCAGTACTGCCCGTTTTGGCAAAACGCAACCATTGAGCCTGCATGTAATTAGCCAAAGATTTAGGCGGTTGAGCATCGACAAAACTTATAGCTTGTTCACTATCAAGGGTGTTAAAGGTAAAGGGAACATCGACAAAATGCGCTGCCCCCAAGCGTCCGTCATAAGCAGGCGACGACCATGCGAAATTATATTTCCATACGGGATTCCCCATGGCGACTAACTGCTCAGCGATATGCAAAGCGGGCATACGAAACGTATAATCGGACTGTGCCTGAGCGTATACATCACCAACCGAAATTTCGTCAGTTTTACGGTAAACATCGAACGCATCGCTTCCGAGCTTTAAGTCTTCCAAAAATAAAGATAATTCAGTTTCTTCAATTCGATCAATTGCACCGCCTGGCACTAAGTACAACCTTGATTCTTGGTCAGTACTTCCCACAATAACGGGTATAGAAGGATCGCCGTTATTTAGTAAATCAGCCATTGGCGATATTTCAATAACATCACCATCAATAACCGGTAAAAAGGCCGTGCCACCCCAAGATAGCATGCCCCATTGCTTGTGATCTGTAATCGAATTCCCCATGCCGATAACACCTTCGACAAGCTGCGAAAAAGGTATGTCAGCAATATCTGTCATTGTGGCTTGTACATTTTGTTGCTTCGCAAACTCACTGGTTACTCGCGCGGCTTGTGTTTTTGTGATTGCTTGCATAGGTGGGCTTTGCACAATCGCTTTTTGATATAGGCCACTGGCTTTTTTACTGCCCAGCAAAATGGCTACGCTACCCGCACCAGCTGATTGGCCGAACAAGGTAACGTTCTTAGGGTCACCTCCAAAATCCTGAATATGTTCTTTCACCCAGCGCAACGCTAGAATTTGATCTAGGATCCCTCTGTTATCAGGTGCATCGTCGAAATGCATGAAACCGTCTACACCAACCCGATAATTAACGGTCACCACCACCACGCCATGTTCGGCAAAACGACGCCCATCGTAAACCTCCTCTGCTGCATCTTCGCGAATAAACGCCCCTCCCGGTAGCCAAACCATAACGGGCATTTTCGTATCTGCGTGCACAGCAGCGCCCGGCGTCCATACATTGACGGTAAGATCCCCTGCCCGGCCAACCAATTCTACGTCCGCCCCCCGCCCTGGCTGCGGAACAGGAGGTGTAATGACAGTCGCATCCAACTTTTTCACCCAGGGGTTTATCGCTTCTGGCGCCTGAAAACGTCGCTCAGGGCTAAAAGGATTTTTTGCATAAGGCACGCCATAGAAAATAGCCACATCGTTAACAAGCTTACCCGTTACCTTTCCTAGTTTGGTCGTTGCAGTGATGGTGTTATTAGAATTCATAGATGAACCTGCACAGACGTTTGCACAAAATAAGATGAGAACAAGAAAGACACATACTATGTTAATAAGAACTTGGTTCATGGATGCTCCAATGACTATCAAAGGTAAAGATACCGATGGTTTTATCCATATCTTTACCTCACTATATTAAATGTAGGTCTGAAATAGAACTATAGTCACATCAAATCAGCATGCCGAGATGTTATACATTTAGTAGAAAAACGGCCAAACAAAGCGTATTCACCCTTCACATAATTGCTTTATTATTCGCCTTGCGTGATTTGCCCCTGTATCAACATGGATATCAATCATAGGCTGGCCTTTGAAATATTTCATGGTCCGATATTGTGCCTCGATGACCCCTTTGTCTTTATCGAATGTAAGCCGTGTTTGTCAAAGCTCCTCAAGATGCGCGTTCCTCCCTCGTAATATTAACTCACAAGGGTGAAACCTTGCATGACAAGGTATTAGAAATCGCCCTTGAAAGGGAAAAATTACTATTAAGTGGTATTTCTCAGGAAGAATTAGATGTGCTGATTAACGTGCTGCTCAAACTAAATAACAATGTTAAATCCGTTAATGCATATGAACCGAAGTTTGAACATAAGTAAAACGGCTTGACGACCAGCATCAGGTGCTACGCCTAGGTTTTAGCGTGCTCTGCGTTTGAAGGCATAGAGCACGTGAAAGGTGCTTTTTTGATATGACGTATTGGCATCCCTGATAGGTACTATGAAAATAGCCGAATAGTGTTAACCGGCTCAATTCGCTATGCTCGTGTTCAGGTAAAAATAAACGTTTTTCTTTAGTAAGCATTAGTCCTCTAGGAGCGTCAAAGTGAGTAATATTGTTCTTTATACGTCGCCAGGAAGTTGCTCTCGCGTGACTGCCATTGTATTAGAAGAACTAGCGCTTGAATTTGAAACGCGAGTTGTGCGTTTTATGAAAGGTGAGCATAAATCTCCTGAATTTAAACTGAAAAACCCTAAAGGAAAAGTCCCTGCGCTTATCTACAGCGGCCAAACACTCACTGAAAATGTCGCCATTATTACCTATTTAAATCAACTACATGGTCAACTGTTACCTGCAACTGACAATGCCCTAGACTTTGCAAAACAGATTGCGGATCTGTGTTTTTGTTCTGCAACACTGCACCCTTTAGTCACGCGTATAAGAATGCCAGGATTTTTTGCAGGCGACGACAAAGCAAAAACAGTGCAAGACATTGCTTTTAATGCCATGGATGAGTTTTTTCACTTAATTGATAACCAGTTAGCTGATCAGCAATGGTGGTATCAAGATCAATGTTCAGCTATGGATGCCTATCTTTATTGGTGTTTTTGGCGTGTTCAAGGGGCTGGTTATCCTGTTGAAAAGTTTGCTCATTACTGCGCTCATGCGCAAAGAATGGAACAACGCCCCTCTGTAAAAAGGGCAATTGCCCGTGATGATGAAGCGATTAAGATTTTGGAAAACGAAGGTTTGCTGTTTACACCCAAAAAGATTATTCGTTAGTTTACTGTTTTTAAAAGGAAATAAGATGGCTACTAGGCCTGCACCAAGAAAGTTAGTTGTGATCAACAGCCGTTATATCACACCTAATATGTTACGTATTACCTTAGGCGGCGAGGAGATGAGGGACTTTCCTGCGGATCAGGACAGCGCTTACGTGAAGTTAATTTTTCCAAGGGCCGATGGCGGTCGTCCTATGATGAGAACCTACACAGTGCGTAGCCAATCAGAAGACTCAATTGACATTGATTTTGCCTTTCATGAGGCGAAAGGCCCAGCCTCTTCATGGGCAATCAACGCCAAAGCCGGCGATAAGATTATAGTTGGCGGGCCGGGTCCTAAAAAACTGCTTAACCAGGACGCGGACTGGATAATCATTAGCGGCGACATGACCGCTTTACCGGCAATCAGCGTCAACCTTGCTATTTTGCCAAAAGATGCGAAAGGCTATGCGGTGCTAGAAGTAGTAGATGAAGCAGATATCCAAGAATTGGCGCATCCTGACAATGTGCAATTAATATGGGTTGTCAGTAAACCCAGTACCGATACAGAAGTTCTGCCTTTACTGGATCGCATCAAATCACTACCTGAACTTGAAGGTAGTTTATCAGTATGGGTTGCCTGTGAATTCAGCACTATGAAAGCGATTCGTAAGTATTTGAGAAGCACTTTTGAACTACCTAAAAGTCATTTTTATACCTCCAGTTACTGGAAACTCGGGGTCAGTGAAGATGAGCATAAAATTGCTAAAAATGAAGATGCTGAATCCTAAGATTGGAGTCCAAATCAATCCATGGCTTAGACTTGCTGCGGCTGGTTGTTGCATCGAACAACATGAAGAACCGCACTTGGGAAGAGTTTCAATTAATACCGGAAAATATTTATTGAGAATCAAATCACTCTGGCAAGTCGGTAGTCTCTTTAGAAACGCGTAGGGTTCTACCTCACAGTCAAATAACGACTATTCCTTTTAAGAGTGTAATTGGTCCAAAAAATTAGCCCAGATGCCCTGAGTTTGTTCGATAAATTAGCCAGGCATAGATGTGGGGTTACTGTTTTTAGTTGAACTGATTATCATTGATGGCACCACAACAGTTTAGCATTGACGTAAGACTTGCTTGGCTGCGTTCATATTACGGGCATTCCATTAAGGCGAAGCCGTCAAACCTCCCTTGTCATCCTCGATGCTAAACAGTGGTTTGTAGACCTTAAAATTGGCTCGAACTCTTCATGAGCACCTTTGCCTTTGCTTTTGGCATTTGCGCTAGAGTCCAAAGCAAATTCTAAGATGCTACGATGTATCGACCCATCTCAATTCTATTTCTGTATGCGCGAGAGTTGCCTCTGTGCCAACTGAAAATCGGTCAATAACCCACTTAATGTTTTTTGCGTGGTCGCATCTCTTGTACACCCACTTCTTCAGCATACTGTTGCCAAGCGAGCTTAAGTTCTGCAACCTTTTCAGGGTGTTGTGTTGATACATCAATTAATTCCGCAGGATCATCAGCTAGATTATACAATCCCCACTGCCCATTGCCCGCAGGTCGCGAAATAGAAAGTAACTTCCAATCCCCTTTACGCACAGCTTTATTCCCATGAAGCTCTGCGCCTAAGACATAATCATCGCCGTGTAGACTGACGCTTTTTCCGGTCAGCATGTTCATCATCGATGCCCCGCGCATTGGCGTGAATTTGTTTGTTTCACTCGCGGTGGAATAAGGATGTTTTGCGTTAGCTAATTCTAATATGGTTGGCATGACATCCATAACACTGACGATGCCGTCATACTGCTTTGGTTTAACCATTTTAGGGAAATGAACAAATGCTGGGGTATGAATGCCACCTTGTGCCACTGAGCCTTTGTTTAGCCGTTTAACACTGCTACCGGCACGTGCCCATTGCGGACCGTACATAACATAGGAGTTAGCCTTGCCCATGTTTTCGTAACTATTGTCGCAACATGCGGCAACAAATTTACTCAAGAAGCTTTTGTAGGCTGGTGAGTTAGGTGTATTGGCTTCAGTACCATTATCTGACATAAAGAAAATGACAGTATTATCGTATACCCCCTCATCTTTTAAGTAGGTGACCAAATCACCAATGGCGGTATCTAAGTCAGATACCATAGCCGCATAGATTTCCATTTGCTTAGCTGAAATTTTCTTTTCTTCAACGGTCAAACTTGCCCAAGGCTTTATATTCCTTGGTAAGGGGGGAATTTGGCTAGACTTTGCAATTAAACCGAGTGCTTTTTGTTTTTCTAAGCGACTCGCTAAAAGCGCTTCATAGCCTTCATCATACTTACCTTTGTATTTCGCTATTGAAGACTCTGGGGCTTGCAAAGGCCAGTGGGGAGCGGTATATGCCATATAGGACATGAAAGGCTTAGTTTTATCCCGCTCATGTAGATATTGCTTCATCTTACTGGTGAAAAACGGCGATGAATAAAAATGGTCAGGTAACGTCGCTGGCTTATCATCTTCTACATAAGTTGCTTTTTTGGCGAATGGCATAATAGACATATCATCGAAGTGCCCCGCTCCACCTTCCATTAGTGCGAAAGAACGTTGAAAACCACGAGCGGCAGGCATTTGTCCGTCTTTTTTACCTAAGTGCCATTTGCCGACCATAAAACGTTGGTAATCAGCTTCCGCCAAAACTTCAGGTAAGGTTGCAACGCTATCGTTTAAATACCCTTGGTAACCTGGCTTATCTAAAAGATAAGGCGCGAACGCTTGCATAACTTCATCCATGGCCCCTAGACCCGCCAAGTGATTATCCGTGCCGGAAAGTAACATTGCTCGGGTAGGCGAACAGGTTGCAGCGGTATGAAAATTAGTTAGCCTTACACCTGCATTTGCTAATGAGTCGATATTCGGGGTTGCTATTTCGCTACCAAACACGCCTAAATCGGTTAATCCCAAGTCATCGGCAACAATAATGACGATATTAGGACGTGTGTCTGATGGCGATTCCAGCACTTTATTTTCTATAACTGGCTTACTACTTACGTTAACCGCCTCTGAGGAACATCCTGTTAGTAAAAGAAAAGTACTCAACCATACTGCATTAATAGTTATTCCATAATGTCTTTGATAACTCATTCATTACTCCCGGTAAGTCCACATATATTCAGCATACAAAATGTTCTGGTAAGGCAACTATTTCAAAGTAGTTATTATTGGTATTACAAATCTATTATTAGCGTGTCAGTTAACGACCTTGAGCAACATGGGGTAAATTGATTGTTCTTGGATTTTTCATCAGCAGATAAAAACTCGTCTCGGTGATCCGGTACTCCGTCAATAACAGGTGTTAGACACGCACCGCATATTCCCATCTCGCAGGACATATCAACCGTTACGCCAGCGTCTTCTATAGCCTCTAAGGCCGTTTGCTCGACAGCGACATCGATTTCCAACCCTGAACGTTTTAGAATAAGTTTAAATGGCTTATCACCTGATTCGGCAATCTTAGGCTCCGCTTTGAAGTTCTCTTTATGCAGATTTTCTTCTTTCCACGAATTCGCTCTTGCCACATCAAATATGTGCTCCATATACCCCACTGGTCCACAGGTATATAAATGGGTATTTTCAGTAAAATGACTTAAGGCTTGGTTAAGCCTAGTATTGTTATTTTCTGGCTGATCAGAGAAATAGTAAGACACCTTAGATGCGAATGGGCAATTTAACAGCAGTTGATAAAACGCAGCCTGCTCTTTCGATTTAGCGCGATAATGCAGCTCAAAATCAACGCCGATACCATCAAGTTCTATTGCCATTGACAATATAGGCGTGATCCCTATCCCCCCCGCAAAAAGAAGGACTTTGTCACTTTTCGCATTGATAGGAAATAAATTACGCGGTTCCGATATAGCGATTTCATCCCCAACGTTGAGCGTATCATGCAGTGCCAGCGAGCCGCCCCTTGAGTTAGCATCCTTTAAAACAGCAATTTTATAGAACGCTTGAGATTGTGCATGGCTTATCAAAGAATATTGCCGAGTCAAGCTATTAGGTAGCTGCACATCTACATGACTACCCGCTGAAAAAGCCGGCAATTCTCCGCCGTCTTTGCGCGCTAATTCAAAACTACAAATATGGGGGGTTTCCAGTGTTTTATTCTTAATAACAACGTCAAACATAATATTTCTCGATATATTTTTAGCTTAAAAATAGCTAAATAAGGATCAGTTAACCGTCGAGCGGTTTAACCTTGCCTCTAGGACTGCATCCACAGACCAGGCACCAGGACCTGAGAAGATGAAATAGAAAAAGACGAAACAGTACATCACGGCTAGCTCTCCACCATTGACCACAGGAAAAAAGTCTTTTGATGCGTAAAAAAGAAAGTAAGCCACAGCCATCTGTCCGCTCAATAAGAAAGCCACACTGCGAGTACCCAGCCCCATTAACAAGCAAAGGCCACCAAAGAACTCTAAAATGCCAGCGAAGCCCGCTAAACTGAATAACTCCAAGGGCCCTTGATGATGCCCTCCCTCTGGGAAGTGAAACAATTTCTGCGCACCGTGTTGTATATAAAGCAGTGCTGTTACAACCCGTAAAATGGCTAGGCAGTATTTCTCATATTGATAAAACATGCTTCAATCTTCCCCTCGAGGCTTGATCCACGTGTTCTTTAATAGGCGCTAACCGTTTTAAGCTGCGCCCATTAATCGGCGTACCTGCAAAACAGCGAACGCGATGGGCTGCACTGACGCAAAGCGTGAGTGCAGCGGGCACCTATTTCTTCTTATGCGTCAGCTAAAGGCACATTTTCTTCCGCCAGCATGGCTTCAATTCTTCTTCTAACCTGTACCGCAGGCTTGTCTGCTCCAACTAACAGTTCTCGTTGTTGAGTGACCGCAAAATCGAGCCTCTTTTCTACAGCATTGATCGCTACCTGGTCTTGGGCGCGGATTTTCTGATCAGCGGCAAGTTGGAATTGATTTAAGCTTTCATCACCTAACCTGAAATTACGCGTAGAAAACCCAAAATAGTGAGTTGTTGTGTCGGTTTCAGGGGTAGCACCATGAAGTATCATCAACGAACCCAACTCTTTGGGAACCTCACTTTTGCCAGGCACTGCCGTGATAATGGGTAGACTTGTGGACATGAATTCAGGACCGAAAAAATCGCTCTTGATTATAAAGTCACATACACCCTCGAATTCAGCTTCTGGGCCAAAGACCATCTTGAAATAATCATTCCAAGGGGCTTTGCCATTTCGTGTTATGCGATAACTTCTTTCACGCTCTTCAGTGACGATGGGTATATCTGCCATCGAATCTTTCCCTGCGATATGGTGATGCACATAAGGAAGGTGGGTAAGGTCCATTAAGTTATCGACCAATAACTGAGAGCGGCCTTCAAGATGGAAATAATTAGCCGAGTGGAAATCCCAGCCTGGCTGGTCCAAACCAAAATCTTCGTAGGGTGGAATTAGATCGATATCACATTTATCTTCATCGCCCATCCAAATCCAACAAATTGGGCCTTTTTCTATAATTTTATACACTGGCTGGCAGATTCTACCTGTGACTTTTGGTTGCGAAGGAATTTGAATGCACTCGCCAGTATCGGCAAATTTGAACCCGTGGTAACCACACACAATAGCATCGCCTTCAACGCGACCTTGCACCAGAGGTAAATAACGGTGGGGGCATAAACCATACATGGCAACGGGCGTACCATCTTCTTTACGATACATAACCACAGGCTTGTTTAGCATGGTGCGTTCCATTGGCTCACGGGTTATTTCGGTTGAAAATGCCGCCATATACCAACGGTTGCGCACGATTGAGCTTTTATATTTAAATGGATACATAACTTATCTTCCTCAAAAATTGTCTAGCGCGCTTATCGCACTCAATTGTTAAAAAATTGTTTACACAATATATCAGCGCCGTTACATCGCGACCAACGCTTAACATCGCTAGTTGGCATTGATATAATCGATGGTTAATAGAATGGCGCTTTTAATCGGATCAAGAGAGTACCGTCTCACCAGTGGAGTATGGATATAGCCTGGGCTAGATGTGACTACCGATAATGAAAAGCTGTAAACTCGTTGAACATTTGATACCTTTAAAATAGATTACTTAGTAAAATTACAGCTTTGAAACTGATGGTTACTGTTTATGCGATTTAAAGGCCTAGATTTGAACTTACTCGTTGCGCTAGATGCACTCATAGCGGAGCGCAATGTCACACGAGCCGGTGAGCGAATACATCTTAGTCAATCGGGAATGAGTTCAGCGGTTTCACGCTTAAGACAATATTTTGATGATGAATTATTTGTGCAAGTCGGCAGAGAACTCATCCCCACATCGCTTACTGAAACGCTAGCTAAACCCGTTCGGCGAATTCTAGTAGAAATGGAAAATACCATAATAAGTAGACCTAAATTTGACCCTGCCAGTGATGAACGGTGTTATAGAATCGCTGCGTCAGAATTAACGACTATGGTATTAATGCCCAGTGTGATTAGTCGGCTGGCCCAGGACGCTCCCAATATTCGCTTGAATTTATCGACCATTGGTGAAACCGATTTGCTTGATAAAGGGGATATTGACTTAATGATTATTCCAAAACAGTTCACGCAAGACGGACATCCCTTCGATGAGATATATCAAGAAGGTTACAAATGCATTTGTTGGCAAGAAAACACATCGATTGGAGAAAAAATAACGTTTGAGGATTATCAATCTGCTGGCCATGTTGTCGTCAGCTACGGTAAAAATAACGCCCCAGCCTTTGATAGTTGGTTTATGAGTCATTATGGTATTAGTCGAAGAGTAGAAATTATGACGTCTAATCTGCTAGCGCCGCCGCCCCTTATTATCGGTACGCAACGCATCGCAACCGTACACAGTAGGCTGGCACAAATAGTTAGCCAATCATTACCCATCAGAGTGTTACAGCCCCCGATTGAAATTCCCCCCTTAACGCAAAGTATGCAATATCATCGAAATCGTGAAAATGATGTAGGATTAAACTGGTTAAGACAGTTGATTATTGATGTAGCAAAAACAATTTAATGCACTCGTCCTGCCTTATTCTAAAATCAAGTGCTGTTGAGTAAGGCTCTTTCGACCAGAACACTAAGTTGCCCATCATGCTTAAACCCGGCTTTTTCACCAGCAGGCGTTTTCAAAGGGGGTTGTTGCGCAAACAAGACTTCAAGTTGCCGATCCGCTTGCCAGCTAATCTGTTTATGGCTTTGCTGAGATTGTGCGACAATTTCAGCTAACAGTGCACTCATCGACACTCGTAACGCAGGCGAGGTCACCACTCGACTTTTAGGCATATTTTCACTATTAAGCTGTGCCGCCCAGAGTAAATTTCGCACAGCTTGTTGCACCGACATTAACCACATAGTGCCCTGCTTGGAAACCGGTGATACAAAGTTTTTTCCCTGTGACAGCAAGTGAAAAGCGTTACTCATAAAAGCCGATTTTAAGCCATTGGTTGTCTGGGGTCGCGCAACAATACCTGGTAACCTGATGCTGACCGCGTCAAGGCGTTTTCGCCTATGTAAATCCGCAAGCGCCAGCTCAACCATGGCTTTATGCGCACCGTAAGTCATGGCAGGTAAAATGGGTGTATTGTCATCTACAGGTTCTATTGGAGCGCCGAGCACCGCAATGGTACTGCTATAGATAACGCGCGGGAAGTTACCTTGGCGGGCAACTAACTCAAATAAATTCAGGCTGGCGTCTATATTGATTTGTCGCGATAAACACGGATTTTGCTCTGCACTTCCTCCAGGTAAGGCTGCTAAATGAAACAGATAATCACAAGGTTGGATCACAGCCTGTTGTAAATTTTCTAGCTGGGATAGATCAGTAACAATTTTGGTCACTCGTGAATTGTGGCTAAGCCAATCTTCACTTAGGTGAGTATCGACTAGAGTTAAATGCCAATTAGTTGAGACTAATAAACGCTCTACTAGCTGAGCACCAATAAAGCCCCCCGCGCCTGTTATCATTGCCCTTTTCATCTTATCTTGATCACCGTAAACATCAGTTATTACCTTAAGCCTATACGCTTTGAAATATTCACTGCTGCTTTGCAATATAACAAAATTGGAACAACAACAGAGACCCAAATAGCTCTGATTTATGGATACTTAACATCAATTTAAAAGAGCTTACTTTGAAGGTGACACTTCGTAGACTTAAGCTTATGCAAAATGAACGAGGATAAATAATATGGATAAGAAAACACGTAGAGTTGTCACAGGTCATGATGACAAAGGCCATGCTATTTTTTGTGATGATGAACAGCATGATGTAACTCTTATTCCATCTGGCGACGCGGCTATGCTTACCTTATGGACCACCGCTAATGTCCCTGCCGATTTAAATGATAAAATTGACGGTATGCACCGTGATGCGGGCACTACATTAAACGGAGGCTCGGTTATCAGAGTCTGCGATATCTTGCCTGGCCAAGCGTCCCCTATGCACCGTACTAACAGCATTGATTATGGCATCATCATGGATGGACAAATTGAGTTAGAACTGGATTGCGGAGCAACAAAATTGTTAGCCCGTGGTGATATTATTATTCAGCAAGGCACCATTCATCTTTGGCGCAACCCCAGTCAAACACAGACTTGCCGAATTATATTTATCCTGATAGAAGCTTCACCTTATCTACATCAAGGACTCCCTAAGACTGAGCTCAAACCCTAACCAAGTTTGATAACAGTATTATTAGAAAAGTAAGAATGGTTGAATCAGGAAAATAGGCAATGCAGCCTCCCTTCAAACACATATTTAGTATATAAATAAGCCCCGATTATCGGGGCTTATTACTAACAAGTATAAAATGTAAAGACCAATTCTAGCGCTTAAAATTCCTAACTAACAGTTACTCCAACAGTAGGAGGAGCTTCATAGGCTGAACCCGATGCATTACCTGAACCAAATAGGTACGAAGAAGCAATGGCTTCAACCGATATGTTGCGAACAAAAGTATTTACTGTCCAGTCACCTTCGTTAAAACATTTAGGTAAGAGGTGTGCCAATAGTGACGTCATTATCGGCACATCCGCTGGAACATAGTCAAATATAAGTTCTCGCTTGCCACGGTAACGGGCGTGCATTTTAACAATAAGCACATAGCCATCTACTTCAACTCGCTTGTGCCTCTGTCCTAATAAAAGTCAGCTTTTAAACGAATTCCAAAGGTACGAGGTGGATTGTGAATAGCGTACGTTAGCCCTCGGTTGTTGACATTAGAGTTAGCCACAAATATCTCATCGGTCACATTGCGAACAAACACAGATATAGCCCAGTTAATATCGCCTGAGGTAGACATAAGCGTGGCATCTAGGTCTAGCGTTGTATAAGACTTTGCTTTTGTCGCATCGACAAACAAGAAATTAGTTTCTTGCTCAGAACGGTGAGACGCCTGTGCAGTCAAGGACAAATTATATTCGTCAAACTCAATATGATGGTTTATTGCCATTCCGGCACCGAAATCAGGAGAATACAATAAGCTTTCTCCAGAACAATCGTAGTTTTCGATTGCACCTGTTACACCTGTTGATGCACATCCAAACCGACCTTGTCCAGGGTCCGATACCAACGTCAGCGAATCGTAGGTCGAATCTAGGAATTGCGCATTGCCACTTATCGTCGTGTTTTGGCCAACAGCCCAAATCATATCTACATCTAAACCTTGTATGGTTGAGTCACCATTAGCAATCGGAAACGACGATGCGCTATCTAATGTAGTGAAATAAGTAACTTGCTGCCCATCATACTTCCAGTGAAACGCTTCTAAGTTAAGTTGAAGGGTGTTGTCTAGAAACCGATTTTTCGAACCTACGGTAAATGCATCAATATACTCTGGGTCATAGGTAGGCGATACAGCAGATAAATCTACACCACCTGCGCGATAACCCGTTTCAAAAGTTGCGTACAATAAATTGTCTTCGGCCACGTCGTACTCAAGGCCAATTCGGTATGTTGTTTCGCTGTAATCTAAGTCTGCCTCTATGAATCCCTCACCCACATTTACCATTGTGCCTATTTGAGGAGTGATACCTCCTGGAATTGTTAAGTTATATGATGGAGGAGGCCCCATGCCGGGTATTGTCGCAACTGAGTCTGGTGCAATTAATCCTTCATTGACAAAGTACGCTATGAACTCATCCCGATCAGAAATGATAGGGTGAGCTGGCATAGCACCAGAGGCACACCCGTTACCAAAACTTGCTGGCGGTGTTAGGAAGTTACCGCTAGACGGCGCACCACCACAGAAGGTAACAAACGTATCACTAATACCCTCAACGTACTTTTTATCTTCCGTGTAACGCAAACCTAGATTTATACGAAACGTTTCCGATATGTCATATGTTCCCTGACCAAATATAGCCCATGAGTCGCCACCATTTTCATAGTTTTGGATGGGCGAGGCATAGTTCTGCGCGAACACACCACTGGTTTGAATTTCTTCGTCAAAATAGAATGCGCCTAAAATACCATTAAAGGGACCTTCGAAATCAGTTGTAAAGCGGGTCTCTATACTCGTTTGCTCGTTTTCCTCACTCGTTTTAGCGGGTGCAAAGCCAGGACCAATATATGTGTACTCTTGGTCCGATTTTCTGTACGCGGGGATCACACTTAATGTACCTAATTCAGTCGTGTAATTTAATTCAACCATTAAGCCTGAAAATGAAAGATCCTGACCTAAGTCGTCAATATTTAACGGTTTGTATGGTGCAAACGATGGTGTGTGCAGCACACCCGTTCGAATGTCGTTAGCTTCATCTGAGGTAGGGCCAGAATAAAGAGCAATCCCTGAAGGAGTAAAATCAGTTAGACTGCCAGAGTCATTGCTAAACGTACCTATCAGGTCACCGCCTTGGCCTATCCCTGAATTTTCAGAATAATCTGCGGCAAAACGAATGTTAAAATCATCAGAAGGTTCATAGTAAACTTGAGCTCGAACAGCAAACGTATCGGCATCGTTAGTGCCATCGTCAGAGTAACCATCGCGTTGTAACGAGTTAATTGATAATCTGAGCGCTGCATCATCGCCAATCGGTGCATTGTAAGCGCCTTGGAAACCTAATCTTGAATAATTGCCTGCTTCAACTTGAGCGTAACCTGAGGTTTCACGTAACTGAGGCTTTACAGGGATGTAATTAACAACACCGCCCGTCGCGTTACGTCCATATAGGGTACCTTGAGGCCCTTTTAGAATCTCAACCCGTTCCAAATCGAAAAGCGCTTGTCCCGCAGCACCACTAGAACGCCCTAGATAAACCCCGTCGACGTTCTGCGCAACGGCGGCATCTGTTAAAGGGTTGACTGTCAACGCCCCTACCCCACGTACAAAAATACTTGTCAGTGGGCCACCACCAGGACTTATCCCTAATGAAGGAGAAAGCCTGCCTAGGTCTTGTCCAGAATCAAGACCTTGACGAGTCAGTGAATCCTGATTAACCGCTAACATTGGTACAGCCGCGTCCTGTAACGACTCAGATTTGCGTTGAGCCGTGACCATAATTGTTTCAATGGCAGCGCTTTTGTCAGCCTCTACTTCTTGGTTTGCAGTCTCTTGAGCTGCAGCTTGAAGTGATAGTGCTGAAAATGCCAGAAGCGGAAAATATAACGATAGTTTTTTTAGTTTCATGTGACGTCCCCAATAATTATTGCTGTGCCAAACTCGTATATGTAGTGTTCGATGCTATAAAACAGCCTGATGTTAAAATTTAATAGCAAACATGGTATTTATTTAACGCTTTTGTTTCATATGATTAACATAGGGCAAATGTAGGAATTGATAAAATCGAATATTTTGATATTAACTATCTATGTAGGCGATACCACTATCCCTTAGTCGAAGTGGCATTTTGCTCAATCAGGCAATGTGTATGGCTGTCGTAAGCTCTACTATGACTTAGAAGATATTGGAGAAAATTTCGGCATCAATGGTGTTCGCAAACTGAAGAAGTAAAAAGAGGCAATAGCCCAAGTCGTCTCTCGAAAGCGCATTATCTTAGGCATGGACAAGCAAGTGATGGCAGTTGTGAGATACAGTGATTATTAGCTAAGACATACATTTAAGTCAGGAGCGCTACTGCTTCCTATAATAGTTGATTATCGTATTATCCGATTTGAGGTAATTAATCAAAATTAACTGACTGATGGATTAGTTTTGCAGTGCTTACAAAGGCGTATTTGTAAGTCGGTAACAATAGCGTTCCTAGATACATTGGATCAGCTTAATCCATTTCTCACATACAAGTTAATTATAGTGTTTGACTTAGCTATTTAGTGGCATTGATACCTATTAAATATAAATAATTGAATAACAACACCCGGACACTACAGCTCCTAGCGCTGGCCAAACTGCACGAACAAAACATGGCATCATTCTAATACTAGCGGCAGTCATGCCTGCCATGGCTATCATCTCACTGGTGCCAGTATTACCACTATTATTGCAAGAATTTGCGAGTGTGAAGGGTTATGAATTTCTTGTACCTATCGCGATGACTATCCCTGCCCTTTGTGTTGCGTTATTTTCGCCGTTAGCGGGTTGGATTTCAGATAAAGCGGGACGAAAATCGGTGCTATTCTATGCGCTGTTGATCTATGCTTTTATTGGACTTCTCCCCTACTTCTTAACCGACCTAATGCACATTATCGCCGCTCGCGTAGTGCTTGGCATTGCCGAAGCGGCCATTATGACCGTGGCAACAGCTCTCATCGCAGATTATTTTAAAGGAAAGGCCCGTGAACGCTGGGTAGCCATTCAAATTGCTAGTGTCAGTTTAAGTGCCATTGTATTAATAGCGATTGGTGGACTGCTAGGTGAATTTTTAGGTTCGCGAGGCCCTTTCTTACTATATTTGATCGCCTTACCCATTGCACTATTTGTGTGGGTTATCCTATTTGAACCACAACGCCATAGACACCATGTCGATACCTTAGCGCCGAGCATGCCTTGGTTACGCATTGTACCATTGTTACTCACTACCCTATTTGTAGGCATTATCTTTTATACTGTAATCGTTAAGCTTGGTGAGATTTTAGCCTTAACCAGTACAGTGCCCCCCGCGATCATTGGTGGCATAGGTGCGGGTGCCAATATTGGCGTTGCCTAAGGCTCTTTAGTATTTAGGAGATTTAAAGGTGCTTCTGGCCCCACATTAATTAGCATTGGCCTATTATTGGCTGCCATTGGTTTTTGTGGATCAGCGCTATCAGGTGCCTTGGCCCTATCCAGTATTTTAGTGATCGTCGCTTGTTTAGCGTTTGGCATGTTATTACCCACTGTGTTGACATGGGTACTTAAAGAGTTACCTGAAAATGTACGTGGCTGTGGCACAGGCCTTTGGATAGGCTGTTTCTTTTTAGGTCAATTTGCGGCTCCAATAGTAGTCACTGCTTTACAAAGTCAAATGGGAGACCTTAGTAATGTCTTAATGCTAATTGCCGCACTATCGCTTCTCGGCGTTATTATTGCCGTGCTAAAAAAGAAGGGCGCAGAAGGTTTGATAAGTCATTAACTAAAAGACTAAGACCGACTTTTTCAACACAGCTTTGTCCCAACACAAAGCTTATTGGTTACCAAAATTACCGCGGTATCAGCGCAAAAAGGAGACATTTTGCGCTTGATATCAAAAAAATTAAAATTCTAACAACTATTTTTTGAAATTCTAAAATAAACTTTGTTAATTAAATCGATGTTTTTTTTAAAATGTATGACATTAGAGTCAGTCCCTGTGAGACCTTAACAGACAAGCTGTAATTAAATTACAAAACAACAGACACAAGTTGAAACCAAAAACCTGTAACAAACCAGCAACAGAACAAGCCCAAAAGCCCATAATTGTTAGACTTTTAACAATTTCAATAGAAGCATAGCAGGTTGAAATCACTAGAAAAACTCATACTATATGTTGTAATTAAATTACAATATAACATAAGGAGAGTTTAATTATGAAAGATGTTGCTAAACTAGAGACCGAGTACATGCGTGAAAAAATTAATTTTATATGGAAGGCAGGTCTTTCAGCCCAGTTCTTTAGCCCTTATTTATTTGAAGCAATTAAAGACGCGAATGAAATAAACGATGCTAAAAAACTAAGTACTAGCTGGAAAGAACTAAAAGTGAAGCTAAAAACACTTATACCCAAGCAATTTTGATTAGGCTGCACTATGGCATATTCACATACACCTGCGCCTCAAAATGCCTATTAAACACATGCAGCAAATTGAGGCGAACAAGTTCCTTTATATAGTCACACTGACCTAAACAAACAATTAAATTGCTTAAGCCCCCACATAACCTTTTAATGATCCTTCTGACATGATTAGCGCCTGTATCCATATGAATATCAATCATTTTCTGCTCATTAAATCACTGCATATTTTTAAACTGCGCCTCAATCACTTCCTTATCTGCAACGAAAGTAAAGCGGGTTTACTCAGCTACTTTAATTTAGTTTCCTCTATTTTTGTGGTCGGATTAGCCTAAACCGTACAAAAGTAATGACAGCTTTCAGATGATTCAAGGGTTATGCAATGCACAAAGCCTCCTCTGCTGGGATCATCTACTGCAGCTGTCCAAAATTTTAAATGGGATGGGAAAAATTCAAATTATTTCCCGCTTTTAAAGCTTGGTTAGTCATAAAGTTCGGCTAATAAGAAACACCTGACCGCCACGACGGCCAGGTATTATTCTTTACTCGGCTAATGATGTTATTTGCTCCAAACGGATAGCGAGAGGGTCGACTTTTACAACAGCGCCCATCGCATTAAACTCAATCACTTTTTCATTGTTAGGGTTAAATTTAAGCCATGCTTCTTGTCCTTCTATTGACGGATTACCCACCTTCGCAAAATTCACCCAAGCCTTGTGCATGTCTTCGGAAACCTGTTTGTCAGACTGACTAAAAGAATCAGAGTAACGCGCCTCACCCGTGGCAAAAACAAAGGGTATTTCACTGGCGTGATACGCGCCGTCGACCTTACCTTCTAAACTGGTAGGTACGTAGGTGAAGCGATAAAACCACGTGGCTTGACCCACTTTACTGGTTTGGCGTGCTAAAAAGCGCGCAGGCTCCACAAATCTGCGATCCCCAAAAATCATAGAACCTAAAAAGGCCATATTAACTTGTCCGTTTTGCTCAGGAACAAAGGGCTGGTACGCCGCTAAAAATTCATTTGGATCAGAGGCTTGCGCCAACGCGCCTTTAGCAATCATCTGTGCGCCATTCGGATTGTAGTCTTTCAAAAACCCCCATTCGAAGTCGTTACTGCCAACAAAGTAGGGAATTTTCATTTGATGACCGGCTGTAAAACCACTTTCGTCATCTTCAAGCACCACCTTACCGTCGACCATCGGCCCGCTATAAGTGGGCACATTCATCGAGGCCATATTTAAACCACTTAAGACTTTTTCCACTGGTAAAGCACGCAGCTCAGCCATGGCTTGTTGGCTTTCACTGTCTATTCCGACACTCGTGGCAAAGGCTACACCAATTTGCTCGGCAGAAGGTTTAGCCCCTTTACCCTCTTTGTCCAAATACACCACTGAACCATTCGACTCACTGCGACCGCCGCCAGACTGCACAATGGCTTTATGAAACAATCCTTTCGCCTGTGGCGACAGCATCATCACATTAACCGAACGTCCACCTGCCGATTCACCAAACAAAGTCACGTTGTTGGCGTCACCACCAAAATTAGCGATATTATTTTTCACCCATTCAAGAGCGGCAATTTGATCCATAAAACCATAATTACCTGTGGGTCCATCAGGGTTTTCTGCACTAAGTGCAGGATGGGCAAAAAAACCAAATCGTCCAAGGCGATAATTCAAACTGACAAAGACCACACCAGATTCTGCAAAAGCTTGTCCGTTATACACAGAGGGTGATGCCCCGCCATTAACAAAACCACCACCGTGCAGCCATACCATAACGGGCAATTTGTCTTGGTCACTGGTGTTTGGCGTCCATACATTTAAATACAAACAGTCTTCACTGACCGGTTCACCCAGTGGCGCCGCATCACCTGGAAAAGGAATTTGCATGCAGTCATTACTGAAATGGCGCGTATCTTTGATGCCTTGCCACGGCTTAACCTTTTGCGGAGGCTGCCAACGTAGCTCGCCCACCGGCGCTTGGGCGTATGGAATACCTAAATAGCCTCTTACTGACTGAGTAGCCCCTTGCAGTAATGTACCTTTTACTAAACCGGCTTCAGTGTTCACAAGTAGTGGGTCAACGCTGGCTTCTTTAGCCTCACAGGCTAATAAGCCGAGGCTCAAGCAAAGTAAGATGATGAAACGAGTCGAACGAATTTGTTGCATAGTGGTTCTCCTAGACAAGCGCCATTAGTGACTAATGGCCTATCTGTAGAATGATAAATGCAGATCGGTGTAGCAACCAATCTGCATGTTGTTTTATTAATACTGCTTAAAACCAAGCGCATTACGGTTTGATAGCGAGGTCTTTTGGTAGGCTAAAGCGGGCGCTTTGCAGAATCTCCCGTGAAGACGTACCGGCTTTAAGCTCGTATTCACCGCTTTGTGCCAGCCACATATTATGCTCTTGATCGAATGAGCTCAGATCTCGTGCACTGAGTTCAAAGGTAAGTACTTCGGACTCACCTGGTTGTAACAGTGTGGTTTTAGCAAAAGAGCGAAGTTCACTTTCAGGTTTGACTAAGTTAGTTTGTGGCGCTGAAACGTAGACTTGCACCACTTCTTTACCTGCCACCTTACCGCTATTTTTAACCGTGATTTGAGCCACAATTTTATCGCTAAATACCTGACTACTTAAAGAAATGGCAGAATACGTAAAGTCGGTATACGACAAACCAAAACCAAAGGGATAAGCCACCTCAACGTTTTGGGTATTGAAATAGCGATAACCAAGCATGATGCCATCGTCATAAGTCACCTTAGCTGGCACGGTTTGCATCATGCCTTCTGGCTTTGCCTTAGGGTCAAGCACGGTACCGGGAAACTCTTTCGCGGCGGGATAATCAGGTAAATCGAGTGGCCAAGTATCCGGCAATTTTCCTGATGGATTGGTGTGGCCCAGTAACAGATCAACAATGGCATTGCCCGCTTCTTGACCGGGTTGGTAGGCCAATAAAATGGCATCGGCTTTGTCTTGCCAACTGGCCATTTCAATTACGCCACCTACATTCAAAATTACCACCACAGGCTTGCCCTGTTGACGAAATGCACCGGACACCATGTCGAGCATGGCGCGCTCTTGCTCGGTTAAATAAAAATCACTTTGCTGGCGATCAACAAACTCACCTGAACTACGACCAATGGTCACAAGGGCTGCAGAATATTTTTGTGCCGATGCGTGCAACAATTCCTTTTTTAAGCCGAATTCCACTAAGGCTGGTTTTGGCATAAAGGCTGCGAGAGGGTTATTCGACACAGGACGTTTAGCGTCTTCTGTTTTTATATGGGCTTTGTAGGCCGAAGCGAGTCCGGTTTCAAACTCAATTCCCGCTTCTTTTAAGCCGTCTTCTAACGTAACCACATAAGCTTCATTAACATCACCACTGCCAGTACCACCGATGAGCACATCAAACGAATGGTTACCAAACAAGGCCAATGACTGTTTATCGCGTAATGGCAAGGTTTGAGCATTATTTTTTAATAGCACCATGCCTTCTTCAGCAACCGTTTTAGACAGTTGGCCGTGTTTGGTTAAATCAGGCTTGTTACTGTAGGCATAATGGCTAAATGCGGGGCTAGCCTGCACCAGTTGCAGGATGTTTTTTACATTGCGATCAAGTTTTGCTTCATCCAATCTACCGCTTTTAATGGCACCGATGATCATCCCTTCTTGATAGTCCATGCCCGGCATGAGCAAGTCGTTGCCCGCTGCCATTTGCTCGGCTGCATCTTTGCCGCCAAACCAGTCAGTCATGACCACGCCATTAAACCCCCATTGGCCACGCAAGACCTTAGTCAGTAAATAGGCGCTCTCAGAGGTGTATTCACCATTTACTTTGTTGTACGAGGACATGACTGTCCACGGTTGACTTTCTTTGACCGCGATTTCAAAACCCCGTAAATAAATTTCACGCAGTGCACGCTCATCAAGTTGTACGTCAATAGTGTTGCGGTTCCACTCATGGTTATTGGCTACAAAATGCTTAAGCGATGTGCCCACCCCTTGTGACTGTACGCCGCGCACCATGGCAGCCGCCATTTTACCGCTGAGTAAAGGATCTTCTGAATAATACTCAAAGTTTCGACCGCCTAAAGCAAAGCGATGAATATTCAGCGCAGGGGCTAGCAGGACATCTACCCCATACTCTTTTGATTCTGCACCAATAGCCTGCCCCACT
Source organism: Paraglaciecola sp. QJM3NY_14 (assembly GCF_056173245.1). Taxonomy (NCBI): domain Bacteria; kingdom Pseudomonadati; phylum Pseudomonadota; class Gammaproteobacteria; order Alteromonadales; family Alteromonadaceae; genus Paraglaciecola; species Paraglaciecola sp. QJM3NY_14. The sequence continues at coordinate 942,256 of NZ_CM149664.1, read as the reverse complement.
TGTTCAACAAGAGACAGGTCCCAGCTTGAACTTAATAAATTAGCGATAGGAAACGCGGTAGCATAATAGGTATTATCTTTGTCATCATCACGAGTAGGTGCAATACGCAATCCCGCTGGGCCATCAGCCAATACAATAGAGGGAATGCCTAAACGCGGAATAGCGTAAGTGGTACCTGCTGCTCCTGGCACCTTATCTTTAGTTTGACCAACTGTTGGGCCGCTGTCGCCCATGTTCATGCCGGTACCGCGAACCAGTTTGACTTTTTCTTCCAAACTCAAGGCTTGAATCACTTCATCTAATGAGGCCTGTCCTAACTTCGGTGTGGTAGTCGCCGAGGCAGGTAACACGGACATGGAACTTGCCACAAACAACGAGAGCCATATTGCTCGAAAAGCAATTGATTTGGGTTTATTGGCTTTTATTTTTCTTATCATATTGAGTTACTCACCCTGAATAAATTTTATAGACACTATCTTATGTTACGACGATTGATTCATCATTAACGCAAAAAGCTCGCCTGACATAGGCGAGCAATTTTTAAATACTTTACTTAGAACTCTAAGCCGAAACGAACCCCTGCAGTGCGCGGGTCAGAGAAGGTAAGAGTACCGTCAACTAAGCCCGGAAAAGCGGGGCCAAAAGAAGCGTTTGAGATGGTTAGTTCATCTTCAATGTTTTTCACATAGGCTTGTACATACCAATCACGCTCTGGCGCACGGTAGGTTAACGCCACATCGGTTTTATGGAATGAGGGTTGCACAAATTGCGAAACAGAACTGGTAGATAAAATAGAATATTCATCACTCCAGCGACTTGAAATATCAAACTCGATGTCCGCGCCATTTCCCAGCTCAAAAATATGTTGATAACTGACGATGGCGGTATATTCCGGTGAGCGGTTTAATTTTTCGCCCTTTAGATTAACCGTGTCGTTAAGCTGGTAATCGGTATATTCGGCATTCAGCCACGTTAAGGCCACATTAAGTTTGTCGTAGGCGGTAATGTAATAACGCGACTCCAGTTCAATGCCGTCCACCTCTGCTTTACCGGCGTTACTAGTGACTTGACAAGACCCACCACAGATTTCAGACACATTGCTTAACTGTAAGTCTTGGTAATCATAGTGAAACACGTTAATAAAGGTTCGTAAGCCATTATCCAAGTCTAATTTTAGACCCAGCTCGTAGGCGGTTAAGGTTTCTGGATCATAATAAACCGCTTCCTCGGGTAAGGGACTATTACAATCTTGCATACCTTCAATACAACCATCGTTAAAACCACCCGCTTTGTAGCCAGTAGATATCAAGCCGTATAATAAAATATCGTCATTAATATCGTAGTCTAGGCCCAATTTCCAGGTGAGCTCATTGTAATCAACTTCGGCATTGTTTAACGAATCTGGAATCGGATTGGTCACTGGGTCATAGGTAAAATTCAACTCTTCTTCAAGCGTCACGTGATTGACTACTGCACCGACTCGAGACTTCTCGTCTTGGGTGTAGCGAGCGCCCGCAGTTAAACTAAGTTTGTCACTTAAATCAAAGCTGCCTTGGCCAAATATGGCAACAGAATCCGATTTGGTTGGGTCTTGAGGAAAACCAAATATATACCCGTCTTGGCCTTCTTCACCTTGATAAATTAAAAACTTAACCGCTGATTCTTCTGAAAACGAATAAATACCACCTTGCAAGTTCATGGAATCAGTCACATAGGTAAAACGAAGTTCATTTGAACTTTGCTCGTAGTCACCATGAAACAATTGTGGATTACTGATATCGATGATACCAAAAGGCAATACTACACTGCCTAAGTAGCCTGTTACGTTATCCTCTCTGCGCGTAAACTCACGGTATGAGCCAAGATAGGTCATAGTAAGCTGGCTATTGATTGTCCAATTTAACTCAGCCATGGCGCCCCATGTTGAATTATCGTTGGTACGTTGCATCGTATCCTGCCAACCCACAGTTCGTAACTCATCAGAACTTTTTTGGTCTGCGATATAAGTTGGATTTACGCCCTTGCCACTTTCTGGCGGAAAGGTATTGAGCACATCGTAAAAGTTTGAAAGTTTAACATCACTGCGCGCACTGCCCTCAATCGAAGAGTAATCACCTCTAACGAGTAGCGATACATCATCACTTAGTTCAAAGAAGCCGCTAAGACGGGCTGACATATTATCTTTACCGGGATCAATATCATAGGTAGATTCGGGGTGTTTATTTAAATAGGTATCTCGTCTGTCTACATTGATTGCTGCGCGAATAGCAGCTTTATCGGAAATAGGCGCATTTAACATGGCGGTCGCTTGGCGGCGGCCATAATCACCAAGGGTGGCATCAAAAGAGCCGTACATTTCATCAATTGTAGGTTTAGCAGAGATGACGTTAATCAAACCGGCTGTGGCGTTTCGACCATACAAGGTGCCTTGTGGACCTCGTAGTATTTCGACTTGGTCTAAATCAAAAAACGACACTTCTTGTGCTTGAGGTCTGGCGATGTAAACGCCGTCTTGTAAAAACGCTGCGGAAGGATCACCTTTTTCAGTGTTGTCCGTACTCGACACACCACGAATAGTAATTTGTAAACCACTTGAGCCTGCCCGATCTATTGAAATATTCGGCGCTTGGTCTTGTAAATTGGTTGGATCTGTAATGCCTGAATCAGCTAAGGCTTTGGCAGACAAGGCCGTAACCGCTGCAGACGTACTTGCTAAATCGGTACCTGTACGAGTTGATGAAACGACAATCACTTCTAAATTTTTAGGTGTTTCAGATTGTGGTTCTTGCGCGTAAGCCGATGGAGTAGCAGCCATAAAAGAGGCACAAGCGCTTGCGATAAGGGTGCTTAAAAGTGTTTTTTTAGGGTGATTCATAAACCTTTCCAATAGTTATTCTTTCACAAAATAATCAGTTGTTCCATTGGCTCAACCCTGAAGTTTTCACTTCGAACCAATCAACAGCTGACAATCATTTTTATCGATTACCCAAGTCATCATCGTACAGTGACTTCAAATCCGAGTAGTGTTGCATTTTCTCGTCTGTTCTAAAGCAGCAAAGAGAAAAAAATGTAATTGATTACATTTTTTATTTCAAATTTATTAACACTTAAAAATCACATCGATTACACTGAATTAACAATAAATGAATAATAAAAATCTTCACTAAAATGCAAATTACCGTTAATTAACAAAAACTTATATAAGTTAGAAACACTTAAAAATGTAACTGATGTTCAACTATGCTAAATTTAGATACAACATATTGGGAGAGCTGATGCTGTAAATATGTAATTGATTACAAATTTACATTAAGCCTCGGTAATGGGTATAATGCTGCGGTAGAATTATTGAAATGATGTAAATTATGGCCAATATAAAAGAGGTGGCGTCACTAGCGGGCGTGTCGGTAGCAACAGTATCGCGGTATTTTAGCGCGCCCGAAAAAGTATCTAAAAAGAACACGGACAAAGTCATCAAAGCCATCGAACAACTTAATTACAAACCTAACTTATTAGCTCGTAACTTTACCCAATCACGCTCGTATTCCATCTTGGTAATGGCACCTCTAGCTAACCCTTTTTTGCTGGATGTTATTCAAGGTATTCAAGAAATTGCGCGCATAAAAGGCTATACCGTGTTGTTAGTAGACCCTCTTGAAGCGCCAGACGATGAAAATAAATACTACAGCATGTTAGAAACACGGCTTGTTGAAGGCATCATAGATTTTAAAGTACGAAAGCGTTTAAACAAAAAACATGGAACACGCATCGATAATATTGTGACCCTTTGTGATTATGTTGAAAATAATCCCTCACCAGTGGTTACAGTTGACGATGTTAAAGCTGCCGAAAAGCTAGTTGACTACTTAGTATCCTTAGGTCATCGTCATATTGGCTGCTTAACCGGTTTAGATTTTATCCATGCCACTCATCACCGTAAATTGGGTTATCAAAACGCTTTACAAAAGGCTGGCTTACCACTATCAAACAAACTGGTAATTAATGGGGACTTCTCAGTGACAAGTGGTCTTAATGCCGCCAAAGAATATGCCGATATGCAGCCCCGCCCAACGGCTATTTTTTGCATGAATGACAAAATGGCCATTGGTATTATCCAAGGCTTAAAAGCCGAAGGATTGAGAGTACCTGAAGATATTTCCGTAGTGGGTTTTGACGATATAGAGTTTGCTAAATATTGCGATCCGCCCTTAACCACTATTCGTCAGCCCGCCAAAGAACTTGGCTCTAGTTCGATGAAATTATTGTGTAATTTAATAGAAGGTAAATTTGATCCAGAAACAGTATTACGCCCTTACTTTTTGCCCACCGATTTAATTGTGAGGGGCAGTACTTGTGCAGTGAAATAGCAGCCAGCACCTAAATATATTCACAATATTGTTGCAATATGGTCACGCCCTACCACGCAATCCAGAAATACAAGTGGCTGCAATGACAAAGCCCAAAGACATGTAAAAAGCGAGAGAAATAGTGCTCATCAGAGCTTGGTTGTTTTGCACCGAAAAAGTTTGATCGCCTAGACAATAATGCACCATCAAATTCACCATACTCATACCAAATAAATTACCAATAGTGCGAGATAGGTTCATTGAAGAAGATGCCACACCTAATTCATTTTTAGGTACAGATCCCATAATCGCGTTATTGTTGGGTGTCGAAAACAAACCAAAACCAATCCCTAATATTAATAAAGAGCCGCTAATGTAGGCCGTGCTTGAGTCTACTGACAATTGCGACAAGATTAAAAAGCCAAAAGCCACAATCACGCATCCCATAGTGGCGATTAAACGAGGTTGTATTCTGTCCGAAAACTTACCTGCTAAGGGTGCCATGATTGCCATTGACACGGCTTGCAACAGTATAATTTGCCCAGCATGTGCAGGGTTAAAGCCTTTGATATATTGCAAATACAGACTTAACAGAAAGGCTAATGAAAAATTACTAGCATACATTAAGAATGAAGTGGATAAAGACATACTAAAAACACGACTTTCCAGAAACATTTGTACCCGGATCAATGGCCTACGACTCTTACTCTGATGGACAATAAATAGGCCTAAACAAAAAATCGATAGTGCTAACAAGAGTATACCGATTAAATCAGGTAGGTAACTCAAGCCAAATACCAAACACACAGCAAAAAGTGAGAAAAGAGCCGTGCCCCACCAGTCAAATCGTGTTTTTTGCTCACTTTTCCATTCGCCATGTAAAAACAGCTTAATTGCTAGCAACAAACACAGAACTAAGGGTACTTGCGAATAAAATACCGCACGCCATCCCCAAATTTCGGTTAACCAGCCTCCTATCGCTGGCGCTATACTCATGCCAATGTATACACAAGCTGCAGAGATCCCTAAGGCGACACCCCGTTTTCTATTGGAGGTAACCGAGGTAAGAATGGCCACACCCACGCCAAATATCATTGCCCCGGCTGCGCCTTGCACAAATCGCCAAAACAGCACCCATTCGATGGAGCTTGCCACCGCGCACATAAACGACGCTACAGCATTTAAGCCTAAGCCAAATGCGTAAACACGTTTTCTACCATAGTTGTCGGCAATTTTGCCACAAGGCAACATAAACATAACGCTACTAAGTAGATATAAAGTAGGCATCCAACCCACCATTTTTGCACTGGCATGTAAATCTTGGGCAAGATCTGGAATAGCGATATTTACTGCAGCCATGCCCATAGGACCTATAAAAGATCCACAGCAAACAATAATAAGTGCAATAGTTGTGATGGGGAGTTTAAACAAAAAAGTAAATCCTTAAGTTTGTAAACTGAAGACTAACAAATCATACGTTAACTTATGTGCTCATGCCGGTATTCATGGCTAACAAATACCTTTAATGACAGCACTAAGTCTTTGTAAAACGAGTTTCATTTGATTTTTAAATAATTGCAAAAGCAAAGCTAAAACATTTCCGCCACAAAAAGCTGAGATTCGCCGCTTGAATAACAAACCAGAGTATATTTTTTGGGCAAGTTAGTACTACGTAGCTAGGTTATTCCGGCTTGCTAACTCCGAACGTCACAGTAACCAAGCATTTAATAACAATTTTCCAATGCTCGGGCTCGCAACTTTCATCACGTTTAAATACCAATTCGCCTTACGCATTATACTCAATCACAGCGCATCGAACGGCTCTCAGTTCATTCATTAACGACTCATTCCAGGTAAATACACAATTATAAAACGCTAGCACTTAGCATAAGTAAAATGGGCTTATCTGACTAATCTGTAATTTGAATACCTTAAATCGTTGGAACTAATAGGCAGCGAACACTTGGTTGAACAAAATTTATATTAAAGGGCCAGATCACGTTTTATTGCCCGAAATTGCCACAAAAACCACAGCCTGATTTAGCTTAGTGCGAATCCCCGTCCTACACTTAATTCAATCCAATCTCAGGAAATCGAATATAGCGTTGTTACGGATATTCACTTTGACCCCGCAGTTCTTTTTACATGGCATCGTTCACGGCTTTGCTATCAACAAATTGTTCAAAACTGACTATCTTGCCATCTTTAAGTTGCCAAAGGTGTGCGACTCTGGCCTTGAAATGTTTGCCACTGGTTTTATAAGTGCCGCTGTAGGTGCCGTAGGCAAAAACCTTGTCGCCAGCAGCAACATAGTCTTCAACAGCAAAATTGTAACCAATCCATTCACTGCCTAAACGAGCAAAAACATGTTTTTCAATCTGCTCAAAGCCCTGGTAGGTTCCGGCATAAGGAAAGCCTGCCGCTTCGGTCCACAGTGTTTCACTTGTCATGTAACGCTGGAGATTTTTACCGTTTTCTTCTGAGGTTTTGCCCTCATAAGTACTTTTTACAATATCAAGATTAGTCATGGTTTGAGTCTCCCTATATGAAGGTTTTTGACTGTTTGAAGTCGTTGCTTGGCTTGTACATGCTTGAAGCATTATCAGCACTATTAAAGTACTTATTACTTGTCTCATGGCTTAACTCCTGAATTGAGATATCGCAGAGACGTTTCGCACTGTTGCCGTTTGAAACGTCTCAACTAAAACGTAAGTGTGGCTACTGCCCCCACTTCATCTCGCCCATGATGACTTTGGCACTTAATGCTAAAATGCTGTCGCCGCCAATATTTGGGTAGCTTGCTTTCATTGTGGCAATCAATTCACTTGAATTGCTTGAGGCTTTGGCCGCCGCTTCAAAGTTTTGGATGTACTGACGGGTAAAATTAACCGCTTGAATCGTTAAGGGTTTGTTGCCCACTATATGCCCTGGGATCACAGTTGTAGGATGCAGCTGTTCGATAACATCGAGGGTTTTATACCAAAGATGACGTGATTCAGGCGTTTGTGTGTCAGCTAAAAATACATGCATATTGCCAAATACCACTACGCCACCCAGCATCGTTTTGCTAGAAGGGAGCCACACAAAGGTATGTTTTGGATCATGGCCATCAAGCCCGACAATTTTAACCTTCTCACCATCAACCATAAGGGTGTCGCCTTTAAGTACTTCAGGCACAACCAACTCTTGCGGTGCATTTTCTTTTAGAATTGGTCCCCAGTAGGTTTTTTTAGGTACCATTGACGCAATAATATATTCTTGGGTTTTAGCGGATGAGACTACATTGGCATGAGGATACGCTGCAGTGATCACATCTAGCCCAAAATAATAATCAGGATCGCCATGACTAATGTAAATAGTAATGAGTTTTTTGCCTGATTTTTTAATCAACTCAACAACCGATTGGGCGTCATTACGCTGAAATTGTGCGTCAACTAAGATGGCTTCTGTTGGCCCAGTGATTAATACCGAGCTTACTGGAAATAGGCTTTTTTCTTGTGGATTAAACACAGAGGTTTCTAGTGTTGCACTGGTAGCGCTGGCGGATAAGGCGAGCATGGAGAACATTGTACCTGCCTGAACTAATTTGGATAAAAATGTCATGGTAGTTCCTAAACTGTCGCTAATGTAGCGAGTGAATAAATAGTGGTTAAATAAGGGGCTTAGTGTTTTTGCTTGAGCAAAACACGCCATTGGGCATCTTGCCAATGGCTGTTTAGTATTAATATTTAAAGAATATTGACGACGTCTGCAAATGCTAGACGTGGGCCTCTAGGATAGTTTTTCGACGCATCGCCGTAGCCGATATTAATGATGAAGTTAGACTTGTAGCGACCGTCAGGGAAGAAGGTTTCATCCACGACCTTGTTGTTGAAACCGCTCATTGGGCCGCAATCTAAACCAAGGCTGCGAGCTGCCATGATGAAGTAAGCGCCTTGCAAACTTGAGTTTCTAAACGCGGTGGTATCACGCAATGTTTCATTGCTGGCAAACATGTCTTTGGCTGTCGGATTAGCAGGAAATTGCACCGGCAAGTTATTATAAAACTGCGAGTCAGAAGCAATGATCACGCTGGCAGGCGCCGCCATACTTTTTTGCTGATTACCCGGTGCTAAGGCTTTGTTTAACTTTGCTTTTGCGTCGGCACTTTTTACCACCACGTAATAACCTGGTTGGCAGTTCATGGATGTTGGTCCCCACTTCATTAACTCATAAAGTTCTTTAATTAAGTCATCAGATACGGGCTTATCTAAAAAAGCGTTAAATGTGCGTGCTTCGGTAAACAGTTGAGCTTGTGTTTTGTTGTCTAATTTACTGGTCATATAATTCTCCATTTTGTGATGTTAAATAGGCTTGTTAATGGCTAAAAATCTCAATCTATTGTCTTCAATACACGCGCTACATAAGCTATCCACTGCTTAGGCTGGCCGTAAAAACTACTGTGATCCAGTTTGGTAAAGGCACCATCAGCATGTTCAAACGCCAGAGTTGGAAATCCGTTACCACCGACTAAATGCAGCATATTTCGCGAATTGTTGATGTGCTGGGCCGTTTTTGCTCCATTAAATAGCGTGAAGGCATTTAAGAAGGCGGCGGAGTCGACAGCCAGCTCGCTGACGATGGCTGTAAGGTTCGAAATATCTGACTGGGAACGGCCTTCGACAAATTGTGTTATTTGCATCTGGTGCAACATCAACACAGGATCAACACCTAGAGATTGAGCCGCTAATAGCGCCGCAATCGGAGTATCAGAATCCACAACACGTTGTTTGTCCTCTAATACCTGAGAGTAATAAGTTGGACTAAACACTTGCCCTGTTAAGCCAGTGATCTTTTTGTCCATGGTGATTATTTGCTGATGAAAATCCGCTGATAATTGCCGTTTATTGGCACCCGAAAATAATCCGCCGCCATGTGGCTTAATGTCTACAGCAGTTAACTCAGTGAGTGCATCAATCAGCGGTGCCGCGGCGTAACACCAGCCGCACTGGGGATCCATAATGTAATGTAAGGTTTTCAATGTCATTTCCTGTGGTAACTGTGAGTTCATGAGTTAAGTCTAAATTGCAAATATGTTGCAATAAACCCCGTGACAGGCAATAGTTAGTTGCATATATCGAACATATAGAAGATGAAATGGACAGGATCACCGCAGCACAAGTGTTTGTCAGCATTGTTGAACAAGGCAGTATGGTTGGGGCCGCACAATCACTGGATATGTCACGCTCCATGGTCACAAGGTACTTAAGTGAAATGGAAAGCTGGGCTGCCGCGCAGTTATTACACCGCTCAACACGTAAACTCACCCTTACCGCAGCGGGTGAAAAAGCCTATGTTAATTGTCGTTCTATATTGGATGTTGCTAAAGAATTATCTACACCATTAGAGCAAGACCAAGTGGCACAGCCACAAGGTAGAATTCGTATCGCGTGCTCGCAATTTGTGGCGGCCGACTTATTACCAAGCTTTATCGACGGTTTTTTAGATGACTACCCCAAAGTGCATATTGATGTGCATATTAGTAATCAGCTTACCAACTTAGTTGAAAATAGAATTGACCTAGCGCTACGTATTACCAATGAATTAGACCCCAATATTATTGCCCGTCCTCTTGGGCGCTGTCGTTCAGTGCTGTGCGCGACCGAAGGTTATTTAAAGCAGCATGGTTATCCCGTATACCCCGATGACTTGGTTAAACATAACTGCTTAATTTACTCGAATTTTGGTAAGAGCTTGTGGCATTTTACCAAAGACGAGCAAGCTGTGGTTGCGGCAGTCAGTGGTAACTACAGCGCAAATGAATCCATGTTATTGCTGCAATCCGTACTTAAAGGTCGTGGTATCTCCTTGCAGCCCAAACATGCAGTTCAAGCATTGATCAATGATAAAAAACTGGTTCACATATTACCCAATTACGAACCCGCCACCCTTGGTATTTACGCCATCTATCGATCCCGAAAACACCAGTCACTGGCCATACGCAAACTACTAGAGCGTTTAATTAGCTATTTTGAAATAACGGAAACTTAGTGTGATAAGTAATAGATAACGCAGTGTGACGCCACTAGTTATTGAACGAGATAGAACTTTGTTGCGAAAGAGTGGTCCCCCCATTACGCACGACGTCTAGATTTTTTGTCTTTTACATCAAGGTTAAGTAAACACCTAAACATTAAGCCGACCCTATTAGTACACTAGTGACGACGTGAACAGGTTGGTTTGAGCTCATCTGAGGAATTGTAATTATAGGGGTTAGTGGACATGGATTTTCTGTGAAAAAAATCAACAAAGGGTCAAACCGAAGCACTACTCTTATTCTCGCTATTTACCTATACGCTAACGGACATTTAGCCATGATTAAGTACAAGTTTAGCTGCTGAAGTATCACAGCGTAGTTTTACCAGAACAGGACTAATTTAAAGGTGTGACGCATAGTCTGTGGTTTTATAAGTGGCTTTAGTCAAACTATTTAAACCTACAATTTTATTTTTCCTCAGGCTCTGACCCCAATATTGCAATATTGTTAGTTTCTTGAGTGATAAGCCCACTCGCACCTAAAATTGCAACTTTAATTATTGCTGCAGTTCACATGACTTATTTCCTAAAATAACGTAATTAAAATGATGGGTGAGTCAACTAATGCCACAAAAAACCGGAAATTCTTCGGTTAAATAACAATCCTGAAAATACTTTTTCAGCTAAGCGGTGTTGTCTACTTACTGCTCCCCAACACACATGTAATGGCAGTAAATGTTCTTCACGTCGGTGGTTATTTCGCGCAGCCGGTGCGGCCTCCCAATTTATCAGTTGCTGTGTAACTTCTTGCGAGGTGCTGTTTACCAAAGTATGACTAAGCCAGTCGTCAAATTGTTGATTGTCCTTCTCACTTCCTTGGGAGTAATGAAAAGACATACCAGAACCTATGATTAACACCCCCTGCTCTCGCAACGGAGCAAGAGCTTGCCCCAAGGCGATATGCTGGGCGGGATCAAATGACTGTAACAATGACACTTGAACCACGGGCATATCTGCCTTTGCATACATCAACATTAATGGCACAAAGGTCCCATGATCAAATCCACGCAAAGGATCTAATCGGCATTCAATACCTTGCTGGCTTACAAGTGTCGCTATTTTTTCTGCAAGATCGGGATTACCGGCAGCAGGATACTGGTACTCATAACTTTCTGCAGGAAATCCACCATAGTCATAAATCATATGGGGTTGAGAACCTGAGGATATCGAGGCTATCTCGCTTTCCCAATGCGCACTTATCATTACTATGGCTGTTGGCTTAGGCAGTGTCTTGGGCAGTTCTTTTAAAAAGTAAATTAGTTCTTTATGTCCAGGATCCCCCAACAGTGGCATAGGTCCGCCACCATGAGGAATGTAAATAACTGGCATTAAGTCTTTACCCATAGAATTAGTCCGCACTGACATGAGATTGACCTCTGCGTTTAACAAAAATATTAATAAGTATTAGCGCTAATACCAAGGCTGGAACGGCATTAGAAGCTGTGTCATAAACCACATGAAAATACATAGCGCCAAGCATAATGCTAAATAAACCTGCACTGGCATATATACTAGTTCGGCGTAACCATAAACCTACAGCACCCGCTAATTCAGCAGCGCCAATAAAATAACCAAACCAAGCTGGTAAGCCCATGGCCGCAAAGGACATATGCATTTGCTCTACGCCCGCTAGTTTTGCTAAGCCTGCAGCGGCAAACGCCGCACTCGCCAAACCTAAACTGATCCACAATACTATTTTCTTTGTTTTGTTCATGATTGACTCCGAATAAGATTTACAACTGGGTGTTATTAAGTTGCATAGAGTTTATTGGAGTAACATAATAAAAAATATTGAATCTATTTTAACAATTAGTAAATTTTTAATTTATATCTTTAGGGTTACTATGAAGCTTGATCAACTGACTATGTTTAAATCTGTAGCTGAGTTAGGCTCCTTGCGCCAAGCCAGTGAGAGCCTTTATAAAACCCAGCCCGCCATAAGCCAAGGCATAAAACAATTAGAAAGTATCTTGAACGTTACCTTGTTTAACCGTTCGGGTTATCGGTTGATATTAACCGCTGAAGGCCAAGTGTTATATCAGCATGCCTTGCGGGTATTAGATGAGGCTAATGCTTTACGTGATATGGCACGGCATATTAACTCAGGCAACGAAACCAGCATTACTTTGGCAACTGAGGCATCCTACGACTTAAAAGGTATTATTCCCTTACTCGCCAAGGCCCAAAATCAATTTCCTGATACCCAAATCGTACTAAAACAAGAGTATTTGACGGGCGCCTTAGAGGCTTTACGTCAACAAAAAGCCACCTTTTGTTTATCGCCGATTAATCCAGAGTTTCTGCAAAATAGTCAAGTTGAGATGCATGCTTTAAACACAGGACGATTAGCCAATGTGGCATCGCCGCAATTAATCGCCCGTCATCCCGAGCTAAGCACTAGCACTGAATTAATCAATGAATATCAAATTGTGGTGCAAGATTCAGGCAAAGGTTCACTTAATAAAAACTGGGGCGTGCAAGATGGGCAAAGATGTTGGTACGTCAATGACTTCGCTACTAAAAAAATGCTGATTGAAAGCGGCATGGGTTGGGGTAAGTTACCCTATCACCAAATACAAAAAAGCCTCGAAAGTGGCACACTACTAGAACTATTATTAAGAGACGTCGAAAACACTGTGACATTTGACTACTACATCATCAAAAATAAAAAACAGTTATTAGGCCCCGTTGCACAAACCTTATGGGAGCAGTTTAAAGCTTATACTTTCAATACCTAAGATTGAAAAAGTGACTAGATGCTTGTGTTTGCAAACCTGCACTTATGCACATGCTTACATAACTTATTATCAGCCATTTTTATATAGAAAGCTTAGATAGTCTTGGCTTAAGTCTCAAAGTGGCTTCGCACATCTAGGCTATCCGCTAAAATGTGCGAAGTAGGTCGTGGTTATTTTTACGTATCCAATTGCTTAAGATGAAGTTTCGCATAAGCTTTTTATAATTTTTCTAGCATGATTTGCGCCCGTATCAACATGGATATCAATCATCGGCTGGCCTTTAAAATGTTGCATAGACTTATGTTGAGCTTCGATGACAACTTTATCTTCATTAAAGGTAAATCGCGTTTGCTCCACCACTTTTTGTTTGATGTTTTCAATATCAGTTTTAGGATTAGTTGCTATTGTCCAAAAGTAGTGGCTTGTTTCGTCTGTTTCTGGGGTAATACAATGCAAACCTCGCATATGAAAACCTCCACGGTTTGGAGCAGTTACTTGTTCGCTATTCGCATCTATACCACCGGTCCATATTCTTAAATGTGACGGACAAAACTCGATTTCTTGCCAGCGGTCAATTTTTCCCTTAAACGGATAAGCAGCAATATAAGTAGGAGGTGGTGTTGAATTTGGCATATAACGTTTAACGGTGACGGTTTCACCTTCGGTTTCAACCAACATTTCAGCGTTCATATGTGTTTTAGCATCTCCTCCTATGGTTTTAAGGTGGACATACCCTAAATGACTTAAATCAAGTAAGTTATCGTGGATTAATTGATAAGGTGCTTCATAATGAAACATTCCACCGTCATACACATAATCTGGATGTGCATGATAAGCGTAGCTAGGTGGCGCCTTATCTGGGGTAGAACCCTGCTCTGAACCAAACCACATCCAAACAAGATCATCTTGTTCTATTACCAAATAAGGCTCTACTTTAGCCTTTCTTGGTACCTTTTGTTGACCTGGCACTTCAAGACATTTCCCTTGACCATCAAACAAAAGTCCATGATATCCGCAGCGAAGTCCGCCCTCTTCAATTGTCCCCATCGACAAAGGCAATTGACGATGACAACAACGATCCTGAAGAGCGTTTACTTGACCATCCAAAGTACGATATAGAACAATAGGATGGTTTAACAAAGTGCGGGCAATTGGTTTGTCTGTTAACTCTTTACTTAATGCCGCGAGATACCACCTATCTAAAGGAAAAGGCGAATTAGTCTTTGTTGCTGCTAGTGTATCGGTGCAAGTCGTCATAAGGTTCTCCTAAAACGTGTCTTAATTTATAAGTCTAGGGTGAGTGAGTCACTTAATGCTCTAGAGCAGCAAGGAGTAAATTGGTTGTTTTGCGCCTTTTCTTGGGCGTTTAAGAACGTATCTCTGTGATCAGGAATACCGCATGTTACAGCCGTAACACAGGTACCACACACTCCCATTTCACACGACATATCGATTTCAACTCCGGCATCTTCAATGGCTTCAAGCGACGTTTGATCAGATTCAACCTGAATCTCTAAACCTGAGCGAGTTAAAATGAGTTTAAATGGCTTATCTGTGCCATCTGTGGCTAAGGGGTCAGCTTTAAAATTCTCTTTATGAAGATTGCTTTCATGCCATGAATTGGCTCTTGCACAATCAAAGATATAATCCATATAGCCCGAAGGGCCACAGGTATATAGATTTGTTCCCGATGTAAAAGCACCGATAATTTGTGTCGCGTCTTTTTTGCTCTTGTTGGAGAAATGGAAGAAAACCTTTGCAGCAAAGGAGCAACTTAGCAATTGCTGATAAAACGCAGTATTAGCCTGTGACTTGCTGTGATAATGAAGTTCGAAGTCTATTCCGAGCCTATCTAATTCTATCGCCATTGACATAATAGGCGTGATCCCTATCCCACCCGCAAACAGTAATACCCGTTTACTGGTTAAATCTAATGGAAATAAATTACGTGGCTCAGAAATACTTACTGTATCTCCTATACCAACGTTATAGTGCAACGCGACTGAACCACCTCTTGAATTAGGATCTTTTAAAACCGCAATTTTGTAAAACTCATGAGATTTAGGATGATTGATTAACGAATATTGGCGAGTAAAATTGTCACCAAATTTCATATCAATATGACTACCTGTTTCAAACTCAGGTAAGCAATCACCGTTTTTAGGGGCTAACTCAAAACTAACAATATTGGGGGTTTCTAGGGTTTTACTGCGGATTTGCACGTCAAACATCACTTTTTACTCCAACTAAGCATAAGGCCTTAGGCGTATATTGCGCCAAACTAGTTGACACATCAACTAGCTTGTTAATAATTTGTTGACCTTATATGCCAAACTAACGTTCGCTTGGTTTTAAAGATGCTAAGTTTTAGCAATACAGCATGAAAGTGTTTGCAGTTGTAGTACATGCAAGTAAGCTTTTAGGCTCAACCAATGACAGGGTAAAAAATGCAGTCTAATGAAGTCGAGACACTCAAAAATCAATTAGATCTAGAAAAATACGTGCCCGCTTTAGTCACCTCTTTATCTAATAAACTTTCAGCAGGTGCCTCAAGCTGCTACCGAAAATATTTTGATATTGGTGTAATTGAGTGGCGTGTGTTGGCCATGTTAAAAGTGGAATCTGATATTTCAGCCAACCGAATATGCCAAGTCATTGGTTTAGATAAGGCGGCGGTTAGCCGCGCCCTCAAACAACTGCAAGCATCGAAACATGTTAGTTTTATAAAAGATAAACAAGATGGGCGTTCATCATTTGTGCGACTCACTCGACTAGGAGAAATCCTTCATGACAAAATACTTAGGGTGGCTTTAGAGAGAGAGAAATTGCTCTTGAGTGGTATATCGGAGGAAGATTTAGAGGTACTCATTAAGGTATTACTTAAGCTGAATAAAAACCTAAAACAAGTTAATGCCTTTGAACCATTGTAGAAAATAATAATGTAAATGACATAAAATTAGCCAAAAAGGCACCTGTCCTTTTTGGCATTAATATAGCCGCCTTAAATCGGCTGCGCCAAGGCCATCATAGAGTCGCGCATAATTTCAGTATGCTCTTGCTTATCGCCTCCATCGATCTCAATTTGTGCGAGACGAGCAGAGTTTTCTACCACCATACGACAGCGCTCCCAACGTCGCTCTTGAAAGGTAGCGAGCGCTTTATCTACCGTCACCTCTTTGGATAGCTCTTGAGCTAATACAATAGCGCTTTCTATGCCAATACATGCCCCTGAAGCTAAATGAGGCGTAGTCGCATGCACCGTATCGCCAATTAAAACGATACGATTTTTATACCAAGGGGCAGGTACTAATAATTTGCCTATCGCACGAAAATCAATCAATGAATCTTCGTTCATCATATCTTTAAGTTGCTGGATAATAGGAGCGGGAAAGGTCGCCATTAAGGCTTTTAGCTTCTCTAAAAAATCGGCGGGCTCAACATGTTGCCGTTCTTTTTTGTCTTCGGTCAAAAATAGGTACATTTCATCCTTAGACATAGGATTTACCCCTACTTTTAAATGTGGCCCTACCCACATCATAGTGTTTTTCACTTCAGGAAGGCGGGGAAGTACCGCACGCCAAATTCCTTGTCCTACATATTTAGGTGCTTCAGCTTCCGGAAAATAGGTACTGCGCACTTTTGAAAACATACCATCTGCGCCTATGACCAAGTCGTAACGGTTTGACGTGCCATCGGTAAAAGTAACATCGACCCCATTTTCGGTTTGTGACATCTCGGTGAAGGTGCACCCCAGTCTTACATTGGCGCCCGACTGCCGGGTTTTCTCTGCTAATATTTTGGCCAAAGCAGGTCGCATAATAGCACCTGAGTTGGGAACATCGGGATCACCCATCACGGGTGTTGGGATATGCGCCAAATGCAAACCATGGGGTGCATGTATATCTAGTCCGCTATGGGCACTGCCCACTTTTAAGAATTCCTCTAAAATACCCAACGTTTTAAAAGCCCGTAAGGTGGCTCCACCGATACTGATACCCGCACCATCGGCTCGCCAATTGGGATCTATTTCGACTAAATCAATTTCTATACCGTATTTTCTTAATTCAATGGCTGCTGACATACCTGAAAATCCGCCACCGATGATAAGGACTTTTTTTACGCTTGGGTTCATAACTTGAACTCCTCAATGGTTGTTAGGCTTAATAAAATGTCTTTTTGACAAGATACTTCTAGTGGAATTTCATCAAGCTTTTGCCCTAAACAGGGACCTTGCACACACAGCCCTGTCTCAATATCAAACAAAGCTCCATGGGCGGCGCAAACTAGGTAACCGGCTGCACTATCAAGGTACTTATGACGTTTCCACGGTAATGAGGTCGTGCCGTAGTGAGGGCAGATATCGACATAAGCAAAAAGTTGTTCACCTTTGCGCACAACAAACATGCTATCTTTACCACGGCGCATTGGGTCAAACCCTTTGGCTTGCCCCTGCGCAATGTCACTTGTCTTACCTATACAGATTTTACCCATTCACATTAAGACGCTTGAGGCGGAGGTGGTCCGCCTGGCGCCCATTTCTCTTCATAGTGCAATAAAAATACTTGTGAGTTATCTGCGCCAGGCATCGCCTCGCGAGCAACCCATTGCTCGTCATGTAAGTCCATATCGGCGTCATATTCAATATTGCAGCCAAAGGGACTCTTGAAATACCAGAACCAATTGGATCCAAAGATATGACGACCGGGTCCCCAGAAACTCTGATAACCTTTTTCAATTAAGGCATTGCCAGCCTGAGCGACTTCAGTTGGGCCACTCATGTGGAAGGTAAAATGCTCTACACCTTGCATGTGGGGCGGAGTATTGAGGAAAAACAATGTGTGATGATCGTGCGTACCTGCAGGACGCATAAATGGCCCCATATGTTTAAATCGGTCGGTGGTCACAAAGCCAAGGCGTTCAGCGAAAAAGGCTTCAGCTTTAACGGCATCAGGCACAAAATAAACCACATGAGACAAGCTGCGAGGTTTGGCCACAAACTCTTTACTGACACCAATTTTATTCACTCCTCGTTGAGGCGGTGCACCCGGTGCATTAATGGTTTCAGCTGGCAAGTCGAGCGCTTGGCGGATGGTCACTTGAAACCCTAATACAAATCCCATGTCATCCATCGCCTCGATGCTGCCATCATCTAAAACTTTGACTTCTCTATCCTTTGACAACTCGGCCTTAATTGCATCAACTGTTTCTTGATCGGCAACACCATAAAGCGTTTTACGCAGCATAGAGCCCGTACTGAGGGCTTCGGGAAGTGAAGCGTTATCTTTGCTGTGAATTTCAATGCCTGTGCCATCAAGGGCGACAAAGTTGACATCATCTTGCTGTGTTAGTCCATAATCGAGGGCGAACTGCTTACACGCGGTGACATCGTCGACAGCAAAAATAAGTTTGTCTGGTCCGATAATATTCATAATAGGACTCCTACTTTTCTTTTAATTCGTTAAAGGTTTCAGCCACCCAATCAGCGATGTAAGACCCCGCATTCGAACTGTTATCAAAACTTGAATGCTGCACGCCACCTTCACGTTCGGTAAATATTTTAAGTTCGCGTTTAGGGCTATTAACTAATTGTTCGTAGGTGCGCTCGGCCCATTTAAGGGGGATTTGCGAATCCTTCAAGCCATGAGTAACTAAAAAAGGCACTTTGATTTTTTCAATCTGACCATCAAGATGCACGTTTTCAGCAATATTCATGAAGTCATCCATATCTTTGGCGCCCCACACCCATTGAACATGTGCCCAATAATGGGGAACAGGGAAGTCACCTTCTTTCTCTAGACGACGCTTTTGCACATCACGCCAGTCATGGTTAGCGCCCCAAATACAACCTAGGGCAAGTCTAGGTTCGTTGGCAACCGCACGAGGACAGTAATAACCGCCCAAAGACACCCCTTCCATACCAATTCGTTTGCTATCCACGTCTTCTTGTTGTTCTAGCCAATCGACCACTGGGCTGGCCCAATGTTCAGTATCATAACGAGCATGAAAACCTTGTAATTTTAACGCTTCACCTGTGCCGGGCTGATCCAAAATTAATGATGACACGCCGCGCTCAGCTAACCATGCGGGTAACCCCACGCGATATTTCATTTCTTTAGATGAATCAAGACCGTTAACTTGAATAAGGAGGGGCGCTGGGCCTTCTACTCCCTCTGCTTTCACATAGAGTGCTGACAGGTGTTTTCCTTCATAAGGGATTTCTACACGCACACAATTTTCTTTACCAAGCTCAATGGACTTTTGGAAAAGCTCAAGTGAACGTTTATAAAGCTCTGTTCTGCCAGGGGCTCCATGAGCTTGAATACGCTCACAGGTAATAAGGTAGGTTGCTGCACGATTATATTTATAGCCTGCTGATAAGGTGCGTCCTTTTTCTAAATCTTCTTCTGCTAAGCCGCAAAGTTTATCGGCCATCTTGGCCCAGGTGTCTCTAAAGGCTTGCACGCCTTCTTTATCTGGTGATTTTGCAGCGTCTTGTAACGGACCACACATTTCTTCGATCTCACCGATACGTGCGCCCATTTCTATGGCTAAATTGACTGATAAATTCCATACGTAGTTTGTTGGAAAGTACTTAAACATGTTTTTTCCTTATTAGATTCTGCGGCTTAAAACAAAACCAAGATTTATAAAGTTGATTATTTTTCAATTAGTGCAACAGCTCTAACAAAGCCTGCTGAAGCACCTTTAATTTTGTACGGGAAACAATTGACTAAGAAACCGGTGCTCGGTAAAACCTCTAAATTACTCAGCTTTTCCATTTGACCGTAGCCTATATCTCGACCGGCTTTATGCCCTTCCCAAATGATTGATGGATCCCCTGATTCAATGAATCGCTCTCGGGTATATTTGAAAGGTGCATCCCAACTCCACGCATCGGTACCAACAACTTTGACACCTCGTTCTAGTAGATACATAGTCGCTTCACGCCCCATGCCAACGCCTGCATCAAGATAGTCTGGTTGACCAAATACTGAGCCTGCTCGAGTATTCACGACCACAATATCTAAAGGCTGAAGCTCGTGTTTAATGCGCTTAAGCTCTGCCTCTACGTCATCAGCGGTAATCAGGTATCCATCTGGTAAATGTCGAAAATCGAGCTTTACACCGGGTTGAAAACACCATTCAAGAGGCAGCTCATCAATGCCATAGGCTGGTTTGCCGCCATCAGTTGTTGATGCGTAATGCCAAGGCGCATCCATGTGCGTGCCGCTATGAGTTGTAATATCCAAACGCTCTGCCGCCCATGCTTCATCACCCGGCATCTGTTCTTTCGTCAACCCAGGAAACATGGCGCCCATTTCGGGCCAACCCTCTTGATGATCGGTATATTCAATTTTGGGTAATAGAGGCGGAGGATCAGTATAAGGGTTATTGTCTAGGGTGACGGACAAGTCGACAATGGTAAAATTTCTTGGATTAAACATTATTGGTTCTCACTTTTATTACTGGCTGTAACGCGCTGTTCGATAGCACCAAATAGACTGTTACCGTTAGTATCAAAGACATTAAACTCAACCACTTCATCTTGTTGCATAAAAGGCGTTTGTGGCGCGCCGTGCTGGATCATTTCTTTTGCGCGAAGTTCAGAAATGCAGGCTTGTCCTTTAGATGGGTCAGCATTTGATACTGTACCTGAGCCAAAAACTGTGCCCGCATTAATCGGACGGGTTTGTGCCACATGAGCAATCAATTCATGAAAACCAAAGTGCATTTCTTGGCCTTGGGGTTCACCGAATATTTGGCCATTTCTTTTAACTTGTAAGGGCAAGCACACTCGCCCATTTTGCCAATGCTCACCCAATTCTTCAGGCGTTAGGGCCAGAGGAGCAAATGCAGTGCTGCCTTTAGCTTGCACAAAGCCAAAGCCCGTTTTCATTTCTCTTGGACCGAGGGCCCGGTAACTAATGTCATTCAGTAACACGACTAAGCGAATTTTAGTCAGAGCATAGGCAGCAGAGCTACCCATAGGGATAGCATCCACGATCACCCCAAACTCCCCCTCGAAATCGATTCCATGTTTAAAATCGGCAACCACAATGTCATCCACAGACCCGAGAAAACTGTCACCTGCACCCTGATAAACTAAAGGATATTTATCAGCGTCAGCGATAGGGTCTAAATGAAAAGCTTGTTGCATCAAATGGCCGTGGTTGAGAAAAAGCGAACCATCTAGCCATTGCCAAGAACGAGGTAAAGGGGCGCAAGTATCCATAGTAGAAAACTCAAAACGTTGCTTTTCGAGTCCGTCATTGAGACGTTGGTATTTAACCGTCAGGGCTTCACTGCAAGCCGACCAATTTTCCAGTGCAAACTGCATCGTCGGTGCAATATTTTCAGCCTCTACACAATATTTTTGGTCATTCGACACAATGACTAGCTTGCCATCGGGGTGCTCTGTTCTTAGCGATGCTAATTTCATACTTATGCCCAGTTCAACTTGTTAAAAAACAATCAATTTAATGAGTGAGCAATGTTAATATTTTATTTGCAATCCAAAAAGTTGAATGTTTAGATGACTACCATCAGAAAAATAGATACCTGATGAGATTCAACCTGTCCCCCTAGACGTTCGTGATTACTGGGTATTTTAGAGAGAGATAGTATGAGATTTGAACAACTCGACCTGAACTTGCTTGTCGCACTAGACATTTTGATTGAAGAGCAAAATATTACACGCAGTGCTGAGCGACTCCATCTTTCACAATCTGCTACCAGTGGCATATTGTCGAGGTTGCGGGCATTTTTTGAAGATGATTTATTAGTACAAATTGGTAAAAAAATGCAGCCTACCCCCTTTGCGCTGGAGTTACAGGGGCCGGTAGCAGGGGTGCTCGCCACGGTACGTGGTTCGATCATTGGCAAGAAAGCCAATAACCCAGAGCACAGTGAGCGTCATTTTAAGATCATCGCTTCTGATTATGTTATTCAAGTACTACTGAGCCATGTAGTGGCAGAAGTCGCTAAGCTAGCCCCTAAGGTGACCTTTGAATTTTTGACACCTTTTGCCCACGAAATGAATATATTATCCAAGGGCGGCGCTGATATGATGGTCGCGCCAGAAGCTATCATTTTAAGCAATTACTCAAGTGCTTCGCTGATAAGTGATGAATTAGTCTGTATTGCGGATATAAACAATACAGAAGTCGGTGACGAACTCACCTTCGAGCAATTTAATGCTATGGGTCATGTTTCGGTCGGCTTTGCTCGCGTTAGCTTATTAAGTATTGAGCAATGGTTAATAAATACCTTGGAAACAAACCGCAAGATCGCAGTGATCACCAGTGATTTTTCAACCATGGTTTATGCGTTATTAAATACCAATCGAATTGCCATATTACCTCGACACTTTGTAGATATGCACATACAACGCGAAGCAGTGAAAACGGTCAAGTTACCCTTCTCCCCACCTAACTTGAAAGAAAGCTTAATGTGGCACCCTACTTTGGATAATGACCCTATGCACAGATGGTTACGGGAAAAAATTATTGAATGTGCCGGCAAGTTTGAATAACCCGATAAACATAAACCATCGTCACAAATAGAATAGAGCTGGATACTCAACCCAACAACTTGAGTTGGGTTGAGTGCTGGCTAAGATGCCGCATTATCCCCGTTAGACCACTTATATTCAGTCAAATCGTTAACTAACAACCTAGCCGTGTCATACGCAGATTCGTTCTTGTTATGGCTCAAGATTTTCCGCGGCTAACATGCCATCAACTTTTCTTCGCGCCTGAATGGCCGCCTTATCAGCGCCTACTATCAGTTCTCGCTGAAACAAAGCGGCTGCGTCGATGCGTTTTTCCATGTCTTCAATCGCGTCAACATCTTGTTGTCTAACTTGCATTTCAGACTCAAACTGAAATTTATCTAGCGCCGTATCACCTTGTCGGAAATTTCGCGTAGAGAAACCAAAATAGTGCGTACTCGTTTCAGTCTCAGGTGTCAGTCCGTGCAATATAGCCATATGCCCCAACTCCTTGGGTATATCCTCTTTACCCGGGATCTTGGTAATGGTGGGTAAGCTAGTTTTGACCAATTCTGGGCCATAAAAATCACTTAAATGCACAAAGTCGGCTAACCCTGCGAACTTGGCGTCTTTTCCGTAGACTATTTCCAAAAAAGGATTCCATGGCATTTTTCCGTTTCTGAGCACCCTATAACTTAGGGAACGCTCCTGGGTCTCCATCGGGATTTTTTTCAATGTATCTCCGCCTTTGCCCAATTGCTGATGAATATAAGGCAGGTGGGTAAGATCCATTAAATTATCGACTAATAGCTGAGAGCGACCTTTCACATGAAAATAATTTTCAGAACTGTAATAGGTATCTGGGTTGTCTAAACCAAAATCATGATAGGGAGGAATTAAATCAGTGTCACACCTATCTAGGTCACCCATCCATATCCAGCAAATAGGTCCGCGCTCCTCTAAGGGATAAACGGGTTGGCAGAAATTACGCGGAACGGTGTCCTGGGAAGGAATATCAATACAATCGCCATTATCGGCAAAGGTAAAACCATGATACCCGCAGACAATATTGTCGCCCTCAACTCGCCCCTTAACGAGCGAAAAATACCGATGTGGACACAGCCCATACATTGCCACCGGCGATCCATCTTCTTTTCGATACATTAGAACAGGTTTACTGTGTATCGTGCGCTCCATCGGCTCACGTGATATCTCGTTAGAAAACGCCGCCATATACCAACGATTCCGTACAATTGATGTTTTATATTTGAAGGGGTACATAATTTAGATATTCCTAAAATACATTATCTTCTCTGTAGTCTAGCCCTCGACATTGGATGAATATATACTTTAAAAACCTAATTATCGGCTAAATACTCCCACTATGGATTTACTTGGTGACGTACTTTGTTCCTTAAATGTGTTCTCACACTCTATCGGCATATTCAAAGTAGGCGGTTCGACTCATTTACATTTAACGGCCATGCCAACCAATTTTGCTTTTATATTTACCAGTACCGAAGGCGAATGTTGGATCGAAGTAGACTGTTGTCCGCCACGGCAATTGCACGTTGGTGACGCCGTTTTGATATTAGGTGGTAGGGCACATCGTTTTGGTGCTTCACTTGCGAGCGAAGAAAAGAGTTTTGAGACATTATGGGCCGCCAATGGCTTACCCAAATTTGGTGAGACACGAGACAAACCAATATATTTGAGTGTCGATGAGACTGAGGATGGCAGTTCATTACTCTCGCTGGCATTCACGGTGGATGAACCTGCGCATCACTCTTTGTTGAAGTTACTTCCCCCTTACATTTTTGTTTCAAAAGGCAGTCAGTTGGATACTTGGTTATCAGCCGCATTCGGTTTTTGTCAACGAGAGCTGTCACATAATACGCCGGGATTCAGCGCAACTGCGATGAATTTTACTAACCTGATATTTGGTGAGTTTGTCCGCTCTTATTTAAACTCGGCGGATTTACCTCACGAGAGCTGGATGCGTGGATTATCGGACCCAAGAATTGGCCGAGCACTAGCAATGATGCATACCAGAACCGCAGAACAACTTATGGTCTCAACCATGGCGAAAGAGGTGGGGATGTCTCGCACAAGTTTCGCGCGGATTTTCAAAACACTGGTTGGCCAATCCCCGATAGATTATTTTATTAACTGTCGAATGCACAAAGCCGCCCAGTACTTATTAGAAGGGAATCACTCCATTGGTAAAATCACAGAGATGATTGGATACCATTCCGAGCGAGCATTTAGGCAAGCATTTATTCAACGCTTTGGTCTGTCCCCTAGTCAGTTCAAAAAACAACAGCAAAAAATCTAGCTTCGTTGTAATTTCATTAAGACAAATAACGAACAATAGTAAGTAGTACTCGCCTGCCAAGCGCAAGGCAGGCGAGTTCATGTCTAAGGTTACATTTATTAAGCTGCGTTACCGTGTGGGTCGATGACGAACTTCATCGCAGCACCACCATCAAAATCGGCATATCCTTTGGGGGCATCATCTAACGAGATCATTTTCACATTTACCGCTTTAGCAATTTTTACTTTATCGAATAGAATCGATTGCATCAGTGCCCGATGATATTTCATCACTGGGCATTGGCCGGTATGAAACGAATGAGACTTCGCCCATCCCAAACCAAAACGCATACTTAGCGCTCCCTGCTTCGCAGCATCATCTACCGCACCAGGGTCTTCTGTAACATACAGACCAGGAATACCAATTTGGCCTCCTGCCCGCGTCATTTTCATCGCTGAATTTAGCACAGTTGCTGGTGATTCTTGATGGTGATTGTGGCCACAAGCGTGTGCTTCAAAGCCGACACAATCCACGAACGCGTCAACTTCACGCTCACCGATGATAGCTTCAATCCTATCCCCCATATCACCCTCTTGGGTCAGATCGATCGTCTCGCAGCCAAAGCTACGAGCTTGTGCGAGGCGCTCCTCAATCATATCGCCCACTATGACACATGCCGCGCCTAACAACTGAGCAGATGCGGCAGCAGCAAGGCCAACAGGTCCTGCTCCTGCAATGTAAACTGTCGACCCAGGACCCACCCCAGCCGTTACGCATCCATGAAATCCAGTTGGGAAAATGTCAGATAACAAGGTTAAGTCTTGGATTTTTTCTATGGCTTGTTCAGGATCGGGAAACTTGAGCAAATTGAAATCAGCATAGGGCACCATAACATATTCAGTTTGCCCTCCGACCCAGCCTCCCATATCAACGTAGCCATAAGCGGCGCCAGGTCGAGCAGGATTTACGTTTAAGCAAATGCCCGTTCTTCCCTCTTTACAATTGCGACAGCGACCACAGGCAATATTGAATGGCACTGAAACCAAATCACCTGGCTTAATAAACTCTACATCTCGACCCACCTCGATGACTCGACCGGTAATTTCATGGCCTAACACTAACCCTGACGGTGCTGTGGTTCGCCCGCGAACCATATGCTGATCAGAACCACAAATATTGGTTGTTACTACTTCTAGGATCACGCCGTGCTGACATTTTCGATTACCAATCGCCAACTCAGGAAAAGCAATACTTTCTATAGCCACCTGGCCTGGGCCTTTGTATACAACACCGCGATTACTTGTTTTGTTCATGAGAGTCACCTTTATTAAAGATTTTTGTGTCATACCTGAAAAATAAAACACGTTTCACTACGCTGAATTTCCAAGTAATCGTTAAGTCGCTTACCCTTGTGAATGATTAGCCTCAGGTCACTAAAGAGCTAGCTTCGATTTGCGTTTACTGCATCAAATAAGGCGGGCTTGTACGACCCGCTTTATTTAATATTTACCTTACCACTGGGTTTTGAACGGACCATAGGTAGGGGTTCGTCCGTTGGTTTCTTCTTTAACAATGTTGTTGCGTTGACGCCCAAGATAAGTAATAGAGCTTTCCATAACGTCACCTTCTTTAAGCCACAAACCGCCCAGCGTTGCAGCGTTACCAGGAGGGGAGCCCATAATCATTAAATCGCCAGGCATTAACTTAAGGCGCTCCGATGCATGAGAAAGCACTTTCTCAGGGGAGAAAATCATATCTTCTGCGGGCCAATCTTGACGTTTCTCGCCATTGACGTTTAGTTTAATCTGCATCTTATTACGATCGACAAATTCTTTTGGTACAGCAAATGGGCCAAATGGCTTGAAGTTAGGCTGAAACTTACTAACCCAATCAAAGTTGAACTTGATATCAGCGCGTTTGAACTCATCCACCGTGCCTATATCATTCACCATTACGTAAGCGGCAATAAGATCATCTGCATCTTCGGGACGAACATAACGCTCGCTTTTACCCACTATGACACCTAGTTCTAATTCCCAGTCCGGCTGCTGACCAATCAAAGGTAAAGGAACATCATCGTTTGGTCCGCACAACGCGGAATGCAAACCTGTAAAAAAGTAGGGCATACCTTCGCGTCCGCGGCGATCCACTTCTTCGTAATTACGCTTGAAGAACGCCTCGTCATCTTCACCGGGTAAACGCTTATCTTGATTGAATTTGTTAAAAGTCATCATCTCAGCGACATGTTGACGATAGTTTGACGCTGCGCAAATCATATTTGGGTGCGCTAAAACAGGCAGGATATTCAAGCTGTCTAAGGATTTTGCGGGACGCTCCTGCTTTGCTGCAACTTCTTTTAGCCAAATCAAGGCGTTGTCCCAATCATTAAAAATGGCGTGGGTATCTGCATAACGATCAGATAAATCGAGCACATCGCCATTAGGTAAAACCAAGCCTGGAAAAGCGGCTTCGCCTGCTACCTGATAGGTGCCTATGCCAAATGTACCTTCAACTAAACCAGTCACTGAATTTATATTTTCTGGCTCAACAGCTGGTTTTACCATCTGCGCCATAAAGTCATTTGCACTCATAAATTTATTCCTCTTATTTTGTTTGTTGGCAGAACACTGAGATCATGCAAAATAACGATCAGGTGGCTCAGAACTCCACACATCCATTTCCACTTCTGCAATGTTGTGTACGCGTGAACCATCACTGGCTTTTAACCGATCGGTGTCTGAAAAGGTTTCAAATCGATTACGATCTGGGTCACGCCACACATCAAAAATGTGGCTACCATGGGGATGACGTCCTACGCCCCACACCAATTCATATTCTTTCGATTCTAAATAGCGATGGGTCATAAATTGAGCTTCGAAATCTTGAGCTTCGAAACTAATATGGTGACACGCCGTTTCACCTGTTTGACTTTGCATTAATGCAATGACATGGTGATCAACCAGTTCCTCGCCTCTGTCCAAGCGACAGAAACCAACAATTTGTACCTGAGGCTGCCCCGGGATGTGGTATACATCGCTTGGGATAAGACCTAGAACATCTTTATACCAAGGTAAACTTTGAGCAAAGCTTGGTACAAATAACCCTACATGACCCAACCGGAATAATTTCGCCGGCGCCATAGGTCGTTTAGGCTCAAAACGTTCGTTACGAACATATTGCCCTGGGGCATTCATCACTAATTGGTCGTAAGGCGTTTCAGGGGAAACCCGCTCAATTCCATACACCAGATCAATTTTAAAACCATTCGGATCTGTCAGGGTTACCGCTTGACCACCGCCTGGCGTGGTTAGTTCGCGAATAGCACTTGCACCGTGTTCTGTTACTGCTGCTTCTAGGTCGCTAAGGGCTTCAACTTCGAAAGCAAGCCCAATAAAACTGGCTGTATCTGCTTTTTCAGCGATATATGAAAAGGCATCACCACCGCCGGTTCGCATAATTAGTTTTTGGTCAGTGCGCTCTACGGTTAATAAACCGAAGTCTTTGGCAAATGTTTCTGTCTGGTCTAAATCCAGCACTTGAAATTTGACATGATGGGGGCTTTTTAGCCTCATGGGGTTACTCCACTTGTTATTAATTTATTTATTGAGCTTTTCAACCTCAGCACGCATTTCGATATGAGAAAAAGCGATGTACTCAATCTTTGGGTGAATATAGGCACTGAACCTATTACCGTCCAATGATAAAATACACGCCCAGCTATTCGTGATACTTATAGGTTGAGTGAAAATATTCTTCTTACTTATAGGTCAGCTAACTACTTTTAATCGTCAGCCCAAGTAGTTCTGCTGCGTTGATGCCGAGAATTTTGGCTTTATCTGTTTCAGATAGCTCACTGTGAAACCCCACAGGATCAGGCTCAGCCATATCAAACGGATAGTCGCTGCCCAGACAGAGACGATCTGAACCGTGCGTGCGCACTAAGGAGTCCAACTGTTCTTTGTCGAACACCAAAGTATCAAACCATAGTCTGCGTAAATAACTTGAAGGGAGATGTTGACAATGTTCACTGCAATCAGCGCGAGCTCGCCAGCCATGATCCATGCGCCCCCAGTAACCTGGAATATAACCACCACCATGGGCGACACAAATTTTCAAACTTGGGTAGCGGTCCAGCACGCCACCGAAGATCAAATGCCCCACGGCAAGTGTTGATTCCAACGGATTGCCGATGAGGTTATTAAAATAGTATTCCTTCATTCGGTGAGCATGGGTAAAACCAAGAGGGTGAATGAAAAGTAAAATACCAAGTTGTTCAGCGGCAGCAAAAAAAGGCTGCAATTCGTCGTGATGTAAATCTTTACCATTAACATTGGTACTGATCTCAATACCACGAAGGTTAAGTTCTAATGCACAACGTTTCATCTCTGCAATTGCCAAGGGGATATCTTGCATAGGTAACGTCCCCATACCGACAAACCGTTCAGGATGACTGTTTACGGCATCAGCAATACCATTGTTAACGGCCTGGGCTGCTGCCAGACCTGTCTCAGCATCGGTGTAATAGAAATACTGGCCAGGATTGGGCGATATCACTTGCACGTCCACTCCTAGTCTGTCCATATCCTCAATACGTAAATTTATATTGTTAAGCGTCGGACCGATTGTACAAAACTGCGCTTTGTTCACCTCATTCGATTGGGGACTTGAAAATTCATGGATCCCTGGCGGTGGGCCCGGATACTTAGCCTGCACAATTTTATCAGCTGCCGCTACATTCAAATGACAATGAATGTCTACAACCAAATGTGTGCCTTTTTTATTCACCGTGATTACATTTTTCTCTGTACAGCAATCAGTACTCATACACCTAACCTTCTATCAAAATGGCGACTCATCACGCTACTCTCTATCTATGACCTATAAACGTCCAATCAGAATTAACCTTGCAAGCAATAAGTAACGCTGATAGGTTACAAAAATGAGATTCGATGGATTAGACCTAAACCTGCTGGTGGCCCTAGAGGCATTAATTGAAGAGCGACACGTTTCCGCTGCAGCGCGTCGCATTCATCTTAGCCAGCCTGCGGTTACCGGTGCCCTCAAGAGATTGCGCGAATACTTCAATGACGAGCTTCTCGTGCAAAGCGGCCGACGTATGTTTCTGACTCCAAAGGCAGAGGCACTAGCCGAACCAGTGCATCGGGCATTACTGCAAATAAGAGGTGAGATAACGCGCGCAGGTAGTTTTAATCCTCTGACCACGACACGTCATTTTGTAGTATCCGTTTCTGATTACGCCTATACCATTTTGTTGGCTAATGTGGTTGCCAAAGCAGCATCGTTAGCTCCTTCAGTTACCTTTGAAATAGTGCCTCCCAATGAGCAAGTCAATGAGCGCTTTGAACGAGCAGAAATCGATTTGTTGTTAACCGTGGATAGGTTTGCCCTGCCCGGACACGCATTTACCGAACTTTGGCGAGACGAAGAGGTGATCATTAGCTGGCAAGGAGCGAATTTTGATACCATTGATGCTGACACTTTCTTTGCTTGTGGGCATGCAGTAGCAAGCTTCGGCCTCGAGCGCAGACCATCAATCGCAGACAATCATATAAACCAAGCAGGCTGGAAGCGTCGCGTAGAAGTTCAATTACCTGATTTCGGCGCATTATGCCAAGCCGTAGTGGGCACCAAACGCCTTGCCACTATGCACCGCCGATATGCTCTGCACTTCGCAAAACTGTATCCAATCAAGCTTCACCCGACATGGGAACCCTTTCCTGAAATTGTTGAGGGTATGCAATGGCACAAAGTGCGCAACTTGGATCCGGGGTTACAGTGGTTAGCTGGTTTGATAAAGGATGGCGCTGACGCTGTAAACGACCGTTCTTAATAGCGCCTGTCGTTGAAATGCACTTATATAAGCCGTAACCCCGACTTATAAAGTACGTCTATTATCGCGATGAAGCGTTAAAATTTGCTATGGGATCTAATCAAGCAACTTATATTTACCCTGTTCATCCCACAGATCACCATAACTTAAAGCCACGTTAGCGTGTTCGCGCATAATAGCTTCAGAGCGTGCGCCCTGGCGTTTAATTAAGGCGTCAAATACCCCATGGTGTTGCATATGGGCATAATTGAAACGACGAAATTCTCGGTCAAGTTGTGCAGGGTTAAACACCAGCGCTGTGGCGGATGCAAAAGGCAAATTTTCATTTAATTTCAAAGCAGCGTGAATGGCAGGATTCCCGCTAGCCTGCAAAATTAAATCATGGAAGCGTTTGTTTAAACGCTGATACGTCTCAATATCCAACTGGCTTATATAGCCCTTACTAAACAAGTCATCCCCTTCGACTAAGCAATGTTTCATCTGCTCGATGGTGGGATCATCTAGGCCCTTTTCCGCTGCTTGCCTAGCCGCTAACCCTTCTAGCACGCCCCTAACTTCAATAGAGCCTAAAATTTCATGCTGCGTGATTTTCCTGACCATATAGCCCCGACGAGGTAATTTGGTCAGCAACCCCTCTTGTTCTAAAGCACGAAATGCGATGCGCACCGGCGTCCTAGAAATACCCAGCAATTCAGCGGTAGGAATTTCGGCCAGACGTTCACCTACAGGAAATTCGCCTGATACAATTTTATCTCGCAAAATGCTGACTATCCCTTGCCCCTCTCGCGTCATTTGTCTCTCCTGTATTGGGTCACTAAAAAACCTTTCCCAGTATAAACGTAATCATCCTTTATTGGATCCAATTCAAACAGGCATCTTGTTATCGTCATGGGGATTGAGATTATAATCAGCCGCATACGCACCCCACAAGTCGCTTTCACTCTACATATTACCTCATAATAAAACTAAATTGGATCCAATAACTGCTATTTTGAATTGTTTAGCCCGCTAAAATTGCATAGAATGGATCCAACGTTAACAAAAGGTTAAATTTATGTCTGTGCAAAAATATCCATTAAATACTTGGTACGTTGCTTGTACACCAGATGAAATTACGACGGCCCCCTTCGCTCGTAAAATATGCGGCATCGCCTTAGTGTTTTTCCGAAATACTCATGGAACGGTGGTTGCTCTAGAGGATTTTTGCCCTCATAGGGGGGCTCCTTTGTCCTTAGGAAAAGTCGAAAATGGTCAATTAGTGTGTGGTTATCACGGCTTACGCATGGGTGACGATGGTGCTACCAAGGCAATGCCAAATCAACGTGTTCAGGCTTTTCCCTGTATACAACGTTATGCAGTCGTTGAGCGCTATGGGTATATCTGGATTTGGCCGGGCGATAAAAGTTTAGCCGATGAATCCTTACTGCCAAAGCTAGAATGGCCAAACAATCCAAACTGGGGTTATGGCGGTGGGCTATATCATATCAAATGTGATTATCGCTTGATGATCGATAACCTGATGGACCTAACCCATGAAACCTATGTACACGCCAGCAGCATAGGGCAAAAAGAAATTGATGAAGCGCCCGTTACCACGAAAGTTGATGGTGAAAGTATTGTCACCAGCCGGTTTATGGAAAATGTAATGGCACCGCCTTTTTGGGCATCGGCCTTGCGCGCCAATGATTTAGCCGATGATATTCCTGTCGACCGTTGGCAAATCTGTCGCTTCAACTTACCCAGCCATATTATGATAGAAGTGGGGGTTGCTCACGCAGGTAAGGGGGGTTACCTAGCGCCTAAAGAATGCAAAGCGAGCAGCATAGTGGTTGATTTCATCACCCCCGAATCTGATCATTCCATTTGGTATTTTTGGGGGATGGCAAGAGACTTTAAACCCCAAGATAGCGAGCTTACGGATTCAATCCGCAGTGGACAAGGCGCCATCTTTGCCGAGGATTTAAACGTATTAGAGCGACAACAAGAAAATCTATTACGTCACCCCGATAGGACACTTCTTAAATTAGATATAGATGCAGGTGGAGTACGAGCACGCAGAATGATTGAGCGCGCGATTAAACAAGAGCTGGCTTCTGCGAATTAACCTAGCTACTGTCAGCCTTGCCAGTTAGGGCGCCAGCCCTGACATAGGGCTCGTTTCGTGTGTGTGTATACTCACTAGCTGCACACCTAACCTTGTGGGGGGGCGGTCAAAATTCTTACGTCTCAATTTCCAATTGTGTGGCCGATGGATAACGAGGCCCACTAATGTGCTTAGGATGAAATACCTGACTGAGTTTTCTATTGGGTGGATGTTAAGCGAATATTGGACGCCCTACATTGTCCCGCAAATGAGAAATTTGCATCGTAGCGGGTATTAGATGAATGCGCGGATACTGTATTGAGTATCCGATAACTGTTCTTTCAATATCAATATCGACACCATTCCCATGCCTTAAATCTGACGTTGCCTTACGTTTTAGCGAATGGATCCCGCCCTGTTTAATTATTTTGTGATGGCGATAAATGGTATCGCGGGAGACGCAACTAAGAAGGAATGCTTCTTTTGCATCTTCGTATCTTCTATGGGCATTTTCAGGCTCTCTGACTTCAGTTATCGATAGCTTACGTCCGACGAAGTAAGTACCGAATGGCTTATTTTCACCAGCTCGGATTTCAATTGTTTGGTTTGCGACAGGGCGTTTAAGCGGAGAGCCAATAAAGTAGAATTTGCCCTTGTAGCTAATCGTATGGTCGTTGCGTATTTTCCGGTAGACCTTACTGATGCAGATATCATCAAGGTCAATCCGCTACCCCCAAAAAAACAATAAGGTCCGCGTCATGCAAGGGCTTGTTAGTAAATGGCGGTGAGAGGGAATCCCCGCCATACTGCTAGAGGCCACAGAACTCGTGCTTTTGAGTTCGAATAATATAAATGTGACAGAGTAAAGTTGATAATTAATCTTCAATCTCATATTAATCTTTACGGGTTAGCTTTTAATTACACACTAAATATTTTCCAATGAGCGACCCGCAGTAGTCCAATAAATTCATACCCCCTATCAAAGATGAGACGATCTTCTTGCTTTGCGCATCCTTAGCGCTATGTGAAGAAAACGAATTTGCTTTAGCATTAGTTCGACTAACATTTTCTCCTTCATGACCAATCCATTGTCTTGAGCGAGGATTTTACGTTGTCCTCGCAAAGCGAAAAGAAGTCAGAAACATTGCTAACAGATATACTAAAAGATAATAAATCACGCTCTTCAACTGCTCTCAACATTGACCACTATTGCTGCAACGCACGCAATTTAGATTCGTATTGCTGCGCTTTATCCGTTTGGCCTGTCTTGTTCAAATAGCTGATGAGCGCACTTAGCACGTCAGTATCAGTTGGCCAGCGCTGATGAGCCTTTTCCAATTCACTGATAGCTACATTAGTGTGGCTTTGGTGGTCGAGGGCAACAGCATAAATATAAGCAAAAGACGGCAATGCTTCATCGCTGTGTGCTGATATTTTCAAGTTCGCCAGCGCTTGCCCATATTGTTTCTGGCGAATTTTAAACAAGCCTAACGCGTGATTGGCTTGGGCATTGTTCGGCTCAACGTTTAGTGCCTGGGTTAAATACCCTGCGCCTTTTTCGTCTTGGCCCTGCTGGCGGTAAAACTCAGAGATTTGAATTAACACCGGTATATAACTGGGTTCGATTTTGTAAGCGGTTTGATAAGCTTGCTCCG
This sequence comes from Paraglaciecola sp. QJM3NY_14, assembly GCF_056173245.1. Taxonomy (NCBI): domain Bacteria; kingdom Pseudomonadati; phylum Pseudomonadota; class Gammaproteobacteria; order Alteromonadales; family Alteromonadaceae; genus Paraglaciecola; species Paraglaciecola sp. QJM3NY_14. The sequence continues at coordinate 907,704 of NZ_CM149664.1, read as the reverse complement.
CCGACGCCAAATCCCCCAGACTGGTATGCAAATGACCGATGGCCAATTGGGTAATAGGCGAATCAGCGTTCAGCTCAAGCATGTCACGGTATCCATTTAGCAGTGGCATCAGTTTCGCTTTATCAACACGTGACAACTGACCCACGCTATCCACTAATAACCGGGCCATTTCGAAGCGTACCGACTTACTCGGCTCATTCAATTTTGCGCTCAATACCTGCCAACGTGCCTGTGGGCTAAGAATTTCTAGGGACTCAACGGCTGCCCGGCGCATTAAGGTATTTTCACTTTCAAGATTTTCGAGGGCAATATCTACCCCTTGCTGGGAGCGATATTGACTCAAGTCAGCCAATAAAGACGCTTGGCGTAAGCGGCTGTTATCAGGGTTTTGAATAAACGCTATGGCTTCGTCTAACCCTTGAGGAGCAACATTTTGCACATGTTGACGGGCAGTTTGCCACGCGTTGTGCTTGGTATTGCTGCCCCATACTTTTTGACTGGCTTCTCGCCAATGCTTGTCGTCTTTGTCATGACAGGCTAAACAGGTTTGTGGCTCACTTGATTCGTTGTTAAAGCTCAGATCAGGCAATAAAAAACTATGATCCCTTCTATCATCCACACCCATATAGGTTTTTTCGGGCATGTGGCAGTTCACGCACATCGCACCGTCTGTTTGCGGAGTATGGTGATGATGCTCTGGGCTATTAAAAGTGTCAGCCTGATGGCATTGTAAGCACAGGCCATTGCCTTGTATTTTCACTTTCCCCGTATGTGCGTTATGGCAATTTGAACACGTTACGCCGGCATGTTGCATTTTGCTTTGCATAAACGAGCCTGCCACAAAAACCTCTTCATTGATGCTGCCATTAGCATGATAAAACGGCGCGCGGATCCACTCGAGTCGGTTGTCATCCACAAAACTTTGCTGAGGCTGCTTGGCGTCTGCATCAGAAAATGGATGACTTAAAGGAGTGCGTAATGAATGGCAACGAGCACAAACGTTTACCTCACTGTTATTTGGTTTTCCATCAGCATGAGCGATAGAGTTACCTTCACCAAAAGCAAAATTCTTTAGCGCTGGCAGTACCTGAGTAAACCCCGATTGATCTTTCGTTAAAGCATCGCTTCTTGCCAGTTCAATGTGCTGCTGTGCTGGACCGTGGCAGCTCTCGCAGGCCACGTTCACTTCACTAAATTGAGTGTTAAACGCATTGGTTTTCGGCTCAAAATTACGTTTTAAATCGGTGGTATGGCAATCGGCGCAGCGGCTATTCCAGTTTTGAAAATGGCGCTGCCAAAAAAATGGGTGCTGCGGAGTGATTTTTTCAATCGGCTGTAAATGAAACCAGCGCTGACCGCCATCTTCTTCGCTGCGGCTGTCCCAAGCAACGTTAAACGCCTGCAGTTTCCCCTCACCAACATCGATTAAGTATTGCTGCAAAGGATAAAAGCCAAACGTGTACGGTACATCAAAGGTTTCAACTTTATTTTGTTTGTTGGTGGTGGTGATTTTGTAATGGCCGTTTTCGACAAAAAAGCGTGTTTTTATATTATGAAACTCGACATCAGTATCCGCGAAGTCCCCTAACACACTGTCTTTGGTCGCCTCTTGCATGGCTTTGAAATGGTCGGACTGTTGCCACTGTTCATATTCACTTTGATGGCAACTTTGACAAGCTTTGGCTCCGACGTAATGTGGCCCTTCAATTTTCGAAGCGGTTTTAGAGGTCGCTTTATTAAACGCACTAAAAGATGCTTTAGAAGGCGTTTTTGACGGTGCTGTGGACGGTGCTGTGTAAGAAGTATCGTAAGGTACCGAACCGCTATTTGTACCCTCAGCACTGCAGAGGCTAAAAAGTGCAGCCCATATAAAAGAAAACAATAAAGTGTAAAATGTAATTTTCTTCACATATACCGCATCTACTACATACCGCTTCGCGACGTTCAACTGCTTATATCCTTGTCAAAATTACTGATCTTGTTTCGCTAGAACCTAAACGCTCTTTAAAGCATCACTGCAAATAGCTTTATACCTAACGGCTCTACTTCAGGGAAATTAAAGAGCTGATATTACAGGGAAATATTGCTTTAAGAAGCGCTCATGTAACCTTCTTTTATATTGTAGACTTCCATCTGTCTATACATCAGCAATAACAGAAAATTTTACTTTGTAATCAATACGTATTTCAGCACTTGGACCGGACGAAGGACTTCTGGCGAAGTCATTGGAGTGGCTCCAAATGCTGATTTTTCAAAGACGAGTACGCCCAAGTCTTCTATTCTTTTTTGATTGCATTCAAACGAGCTTGAAATTTAGCGACCAATTCTGGATGCTGCTTAGCTACATTATTTTGTTCAAATTTGTCTTTTGACAAATCAAACAGTTGAGCTGACGTTTGCAGACCATTCGCTATCGCGGTTTTATTCGCCAGCCAATCCGGTGTTTGGCCATTAAACGGCTCTATGTATTTCCAGTCTCCGTTTCTAAGTGCCAAGGTAAAGGACTCCTCGAGCATTTCCTCTCGCGCACTTGCACGGCTGTCCAGTAGCGCCGGTAGTACGTTAACACTGTCAGATGCTCCGTCTTTTTCTAACTTTGCGCCAATTAACTCAGCAAATGAGGCATATAAATCAATATGACTGAGCAACGCATCGCTTTCACCATTTTGAATTAAACCGTTTGGATAAGTCACAATCATAGGTACACGTGTGCCCGCTTCATAAGCACTGTATTTGCCACCTTTAAATCCGCCAGCAGGATCATGATCGCCCCGCAACTCTTCGGCTTGGTCATTGTAGCCGTCATCCATTACTGGGCCATTATCACTTGAGAATACTATCAAGGTGTTATCGTACAAACCCTGTTTTTTAAGTTCGTCAACAATACGCCCTGTCATCCAATCCATTTGTAAAATCGCGTCGCCTCTTGGTCCCATACCGGATTTACCGGCAAACATTTTGTTTGGCACTCGAGGAACATGGATATCATGAAACGGAAAGTACAACATAAAGGGCTGATCTTTATTTTCCTGAATAAACGAAATAGCTTTATCAGTAAAAACCAGCGGAATATCTTCATCAACCCACTCGGCCGATTTACCTCCGGCCATCCAACCGATACGGCTGATACCGTTCACAACGGTTGCACTATGTTGCAGATCAGCGGTTTGCTTTAGAGTCTCAGGTGATTCCGTTCCAACAGGCCTATGTCCGATTCTTTTTTCATAGCTGACTGTTATGGGGTCGTTGGGATCTAAGTTAACGACGTTATGATTTTCTAGAAATACGGTAGGTACCCGGTCGCCCGTAGCAGGCATCAAAAAGCTGTAATCAAACCCTAATTCAATTGGCCCCGGCTTAACATCTTTGTTCCAATCAACAAAACCATCGCCAAGTCCTAGGTGCCACTTACCTACCACGCCTGTAGTATAACCGGCTCGCTGAAACATTTTAGGCAGCGTCGGCTTAGTATGGTCAATAATAAGGGGGGCATCACCGGGTAAAATAGCCGCATTGTTTCTAAAAGCATACTGCCCCGTCAACATTGAATATCTTGAGGGCGTGCATGTGGCAGCAGTACTATGAGCATCCGTAAACTTTATGCCCTCAGCAGCTAAGGCGTCCACATTAGGTGTTTCTATGGCAGTCATACCATAACTGCTTATATCGCCATACCCTAGGTCATCTACATAGAAAATAACGACATTTGGGCGCTTTTCACTCATCACATCATTCATCTGAGTGTGAGTCGATATTTCTCTATCAGGATTTGAACAACTTGATAACCCCATTACAGACGCAATTAATGCGCCACTAACCAATAAAATTTGTTTTATGTTCATAATTCCTCTTTAACGAATTGCGGACGAGTCTGGTTTACAGGTGAAGGACAACGATACCCCTAAATATCACATAAAAAATACAATACCGCTAGTTTAAACACCAACATTATTAACAAACCATTATTAATCGTTCTAAAACTCAAATAAAAAAACAATAAAATCAGCATATTAAGTTATTTATTTAAAAAACATGATGTAAATAAATGCAACAACAAATAAGGACAACGATTTACCAATAACAAAAGTAATGGTAATGTGAATGAATAAATATATTTCGCCTTGGTCACCAACAAAACTGGTGAATTAACTGGATTGAATTATCGAAATGAAAAAATTATTTTTTATCCTATCTTGCATTGCAGTGCTAAGCGTTTGCTCAAACGCACTTGCAGATACCCCGAAGCCCAGTGAGCGAGTAACCAAACCAAACATCATCATATTTTATGTTGATGATCTAGGCTATGGAGACTTAAGCGCCTATGGGGCAGAAAGTGTTACCACTGCACATGTCGACAAGTTAGCCGCGAATGGGATCAAGTTTACAGATGCCCATAGTTCAGCAGCGACTTGCACACCTTCTAGATACTCGTTGTTAACAGGTGAGCATGCCTTTAGAAAAAACATACGAATATTAAAAGGCGACGCCGCTATGGTCATTTCGCCCGAACAGCCGACTTTGCCCAAGTTATTAAAAAAAGCAGGCTATACAACGGGCGTAGTGGGTAAGTGGCATCTTGGTTTAGGCGCCGATACGGCCCCTGTGAATTGGAACGAGGACGTTAAACCCGGTCCGTTAGAAATTGGCTTTGACTACAGCTTTTTAATCCCTGCAACAGGTGACCGCGTACCTTCGATATATCTGGAAAATCATAACGTCGTGAACCTAGATAAGAATGATCCTCTTTATGTTGATTACAACAAAAAAATCGGTAACAGGCCGACCGGCTATGAGCGCCCTGACTTATTACGTCAGCAAGCAGATAGTCAGCATAGTCAAAGTATTATTAATGGTGTGAGTCGAATAGGTTGGATGGCCGGCGGAAAGTCAGCTGAATGGGTAGATGAAGACTTTTCTACAGTGACCACTGAAAAAGCCAATACTTTTATTTCGGATAACAAAAACACCCCCTTTTTCTTATTCTTTTCATTTCATGACATTCATGTTCCTCGCTTACCGAATGATAGATTTAAAGGCGCGACGACTATGGGCGTGCGGGGTGATGCCATTGTGCAAATGGATTGGATTACTGGCCAAGTTGTTGAACAATTAAAGGCCAATAACCTATTAAACAATACCCTTATTATATTCACCTCTGATAACGGTGCAGTACTGACAGATGGCTACGACGATGACGCTTTAACATTAATCGGTGAACATAAAGCCAATGGTCCTTTTAAAGGTGGTAAATACAGTGCATATGAAGCCGGAACTCGCGTTCCGTTCATCGTACATTATCCCTCTAAGGTCAACGCGGGAGTAAGTGATTCACTAATAAGCCAAATCGATATTTATGCTTCTATCGCCGACCTACTCGGTTTACCGCTTGATGAAAAAGAAGCCATTGATAGCGAAAACTATTTGCCCGCACTTTTTAATCCGAACTTACCCGCGAGAAAGACGCTAATAGAAGAAACCCCTCATACCCTTTCACTGCGCAGCGGAAGTTATAAATACATACGAGCGACAGATAAAAATGCCAGCTTCGTCGTAAAAAAGAAGAATATTGATCCCGGTACAATGAACACGCCTCAATTATTTAACTTAGTATCTGATATTCATGAAGACACGAACCTTGCCAAGAAACTGCCGCAAAAGGTGAACGAAATGGAGCTAATAATGCAAAGCATAGAAGCACGCCAGACCCGCTTAGAATCAGGAGCAGCAACACGTGAAATCTACTAAATACGTTCTTATTCTATTATCTTTACTGATCTCAAATACTGCTTCGGCAACCGAAGGAGCCTCTAAGATGAAGTCGACTCATCCGTCGGCTAAGCAACCGAATATCATCTGGGTGGTACTAGAAGATATTTCATTAGATTTAGCCTACAACGGCACCCCTGCAGTAAAAACCCCCAACCTAGATACAATAGCCAGTGAGGGCGTTCGCTATAGCAACGCCTTCGCCACCGCCGCTGTTTGCTCTACCGCACGCTCAGCGATTTTTACGGGTATGCATGCCACTAGTATTGGCGCACAGCACCATAGAAGTCACTTAAGCGATGACTACACTTTGTCAAAAGATGTGAGAATGGTATCCGAATATATGCGTGACGCAGGTTATGTGAGCTTGTTAATGGGACCAAAGCAAAAAACAGATTTTAATTTCACACCTACAGTGAATGCATTTGATGCCCAAGACGGTGAGATAAAATATTCGGGAGGAGCTTATACTCACGCTCCCATTGACACTAAAATTTTAGATAAACCAGCCTGGAAAACCTACCAAGAGAAATATGCTGATAAACCTTTTTTTGCCCAAATTAATTATAGTGAGACTCATCGTACATTTATAGCCGACCCAGATGATCCCATCAATCCAAAAGACGTTAAATTACCAAGCTACTACCCTGATCACGAGATAACACGGCGTGATTGGGCACTTTATTTGGAAACTGTGCAAACGGTCGATAAAAAAGTAGGTCTGTTATTTGATGAACTAGAAGAAGCCGGTGTTCTTGATAACAGCATAGTATTCATTTTTGGCGATCATGGAAGAGCTATGCTGCGCGATAAACAATGGTTATATGATGGTGGTTTACGCGTACCACTTATCGTGTGGGGTAAAGGAATACCAGCAAATCAGAGCAACGATACGTTAGTGAGCATCATCGATATAATGCCTACCAGTATGGACCTGGCGGGAATAAAGGTGCCCCAATATATCGAAGGAAAAGTGATGTTTGGGCCACACAAAGAAACCAGAGACTATGTATATGCTCATAAAGATAGATGCGATGAGACAGATGATCGGGTAAGAGCTGTGCGCGATAACCAATTCAAATATATAAAGAATTTCTATCCTGAAAAGCCTTACACAGACTTTAATGCTTATAAAAATCTACAGTATCCAGTAATGGCTCTGATGAATAAGCTAAATGCCCAAGGCAAACTGACCCCGCAACAGGCCTTATTTATGGCGGATTCTCGCCCTCCAGAAGAGCTTTACGATACGGTGAACGATCCAGATGAAGTCAATAATTTAGCAACTGATCCGGCATATAAAACGCAACTCATCCGACTTAGAAATCAACTTAGTTTGTGGCAAGCACAAACTGGGGACATGGGCATGGTCGATGAAGACCCTAAAGAAATCCAATATTGGGATGATTTTTTCGCCAGACATTATAAAAAAACCATGCTAGAGAGAGGACTAGCGCCTGATATTAGTCCCGACGATTATCTAATCTGGTGGGATAAATTCTTAACGAAACTAGGTAAATAACCCCCTCGCCAGCATCGTTACACAGCATATATCAGAGTATGCTGTGTAACGAAATATTCAGACAATAGTCCCGAGACCTTCCCATCTATGAAAAGAAATAGGCTTTATTATTCAAAGCAACTCGGAACCACTAATAGGAAAAAAGATGTCTCACAGAATGACGAAAATACTAGGGCTGTTGCTAGTAGTGACCTTTTCACTTGAAACTGCGGGGGCACCTCAAGCCGCAGGACATCCCGTTCAAGTCGTGTTACTCGCGGGTCAATCTAATATGGGCGGCGCAGGAAACTATGAAGAGCTTGCGTCATCCGTCATCGAGCGCATACAAAAGGTATCGTCACGCGTTAACGTCAGTTTGGATGGTAGAAAGCCACAACCTTTGTCATTTGAAGTATCTAAGTTTCATCAGGATAAATATGGCATTGGCAGAAAATTTGGCCCCGAGTTATTCGTAGGATTAACCCTTGCCGAAAAATATCCGGATCGAGAGTATCTGTTGATCAAGACGGTACAAGGTGGAACGTCGCTCTACGGTGCATGGAATCCTCAATGGACAGCCGAAAAGGCTAAGCGCGTAGAGCGTGGAAGCGTTAAGCAAAACTTGCAGCTTTCCCCCCTTCATCTTACCAATGTGCGAAGTAATTTGGCGCGTTTAGAGCAAGACGCAAGGCTTTACAACATAACAGGAATGCTTTGGATGCAAGGTGAAAACGATGCGGCAACAGAAGTGGCTGCACATAGCTACAAAGCTAACTTACTCAGACTCATTGACGGATACCGAAGTGAACTGGAAGTGAGTACGATGCCTTTCGTTATTGGACAAATTAATTCAACTTATGGACGCTACCCCAGCGGGCCAGATATGGTCAGGGCGGCGATGGCCGACGTGACTAATATGCTTCCCAACACGGCCCTTATTAGCACATCGACGGATAGATCGTGGCATGACTATCCCAAACACTCAGATAACGTTCACTACAACACTCTAGGACAAACTCGCCTAGGCATAGCGTTTGCCGAGACATTAGATTCGCTCACCAACCCCTAATTAGATACATCAAATAAATAGCTATGGTTTGTTATATGTTGCCCGAAAAATAGCTTCTAACATGTCATTGTTTGCCAGGCTTAGAAAGTGCCCTAACGCATTGAACTCGAACGCTTGCTGCATAGACAGCGCAATACTCAAGACCAGCGTATCATTCTGCGATTAATACCCAGAGAAAAATAACAACTCAATGATGACATGTACCCATGGTTGCCTAATAGATGAGTGAGCACCGATTGGCATTAGTGAATGCGCCCTACCTTTAATAATATAAAATAATCTTGCGAGGTAGCGAAGTTACGCCTTGGCGAGGGGAAACGGAGTGAGCATAAGAAAGAATTTACGATACGTTGATTCATTGCAGGATCGTACATTGATACTTTTTCACCTTACAGATCCTGTAAGGTGAAATTCAGCGCATACTATTGAAAACTTTTACGATAAAGCTGTTCGATTTTGTCGTAATAGGGTTTGTTAGGCTTTGGCATATAGTCAGGCCAAGGCATTTTGTCGTAATAATCATCTCCTTTCACACCCTCTGCATCAGGGTGGCGTTTTCTGAAACTTTCACACTGCCAGCTGACACACTTTTTCCCCCAAAGATCGATAGTCTCTTTAATCGCTCGGTCTGACTCAGGGTACGCCCCTTTGTCGTCTGTTTCTGCTATCCAATCTAACAATACTTGGCGATGCTCCTTGAGCACTTTAGAGTAGTCAGGATTACCGACTAAGTTGCTAATTTGATGCGGATCGTTCGCAATATCGTACAATTCTTCAGTCGGTTTTGTGGCTGAAAAATACTCAGCTTGCACCGGCGTCAATGTGCCCGCTTCAAATGCTTGTTTGAACTCTATGCTGAAAGGTTTCTTATCTCTAAATTGAGGCTGCGAACGAGGAATTTCAGGGTGGAAATTACGTATATAACGAAAGTTTTCTGAGCGCACTGTGCGGCCTCTATCGAAACTAAAATCCATACGATCTTTGGCTGAAATAACATATTTACGTGGCGTAAGTTTAGCTGCAAACAAATCTTGACCATCGTAACTATCTGGCACGTCAATACCTGCCAATGCAAGACTGGTTGCAGGAATGTCTAATCCACTGACGAGATCTGTTCTGACCTTGCCATGTTGGTTTAGACGTTGCTCACCTGCAGGCCAATTGACGATAAGCGGTACATTCAAGCCCCCGTCATACAAATCTTGCTTATGTCTCAACATGCCCATTCCATGGTCAGAGAACCAGAAAATGGCGGTGTTTTCTAACAAGTTGTTGGCTTTGAGCGTGTCAATAATCTCAGCTAATTCGATATCCGACACAACCTGGGTTTTATAAAGTTTAGCCCACTCTTTTCGCGTTGCTGGCGCGTCCACATAATAAGGCGGCAAGGTCATTTCATTTGGATCAACTTCTGGGATATTTTTTCCCTCAAAATGCGTATGTTTGCCACCTTTCAATTGCAACTGGCCAAAGAAAGGTTTGTTTTTTAACTTACTCGCCCAATTAAAATCACTGCCATCTTGTGCACCTTGAAAGCCAGCAATACCATCATGAGCATTGTATAAGCGCGAACGGTCATAACTAAAGTTATAATCATCCTTGCCAATATTAAAGGTCTGATAACCGGCTTCAACAAACAGTTCAGGTACCGTTTTATAACCTTCAGGTAAAAACTGCTTATTATACCCAGAGCGAAACGAGCGATGATCTTGCAAGTTTAAAGTTGTCTGGTACTGGCCTGTGACTAAGGCAGAGCGACTTGCTGAGCACACTGGCGCTGGCTGATAGACTTGGGTGAACATCACACCTGAATCTGCTAACTTTTGAATATTCGGGGTATCGACAGTGTCATCTCCCCAAGCGTTATTCCAGGGATTCTGGTCTTCCATATAGATCCACAGAATATTTGGAGGGCTTTTGACCTCACTCTGGCTGTTATCAATTGCCACCTGTTCACTACTACTACAGCCACTTAATAAACTACCTGAAATCATGATAACTAGACTCAGTTTAGAGATGACGCGTTTATTAATGAACGATCTAATTTCCTTCATTGTTTACCCCCAAGCACTATAGAATGCCGTTAAAATTGCGATGATTCCCGCCGCTAAAATATTATATGAAACCGTCGTTTCAAAATTGACATCGCCTAGCGAGACGGTCTGAGATTCATGTTCACTGTTTTGTGTTTTTGTCACCAGCGAACACACCACTGCGATTGCCATGCAGCATAAAAATACGACCCCCACTCTGTCCATGAATGGCAATTCGGGGAAGGCCGCACGAAATAAAAACGAGAGTGCGGCAGAGCTAAGGGCAGCCGAAATAGCCCCGACAGAATTCATTTGCTTCCAAAACATACCCAGTAGAAAAATAACCACTATTCCTGGTGTGAAAAAGCCGGTGAATTCTTGAATATATTGGAATGCTTGGTCAAAATTTCCGAGTAAAGGTTTGGCACTGATCATAGCGATAATAAGCGCTAATACACTTACGATCCGGCCCACCTTTACATAATGAGTTTGGCTCCTATTCTTTTTGATATGTGAATAAATATCCATCGTAAAAATCGTCGATACGCTATTACACATAGAAGCCAAAGACGAAACGATAGCGGCTATGAGTGCGGCGAATATTAGCCCTTTTAGCCCTACAGGCATCAATGTCATCAAGCTAGGATAAGCTTCATCCGCACGGTTTAAGTCAGGGAAAAGAACAACGGCGGCAATGCCTGGCAACACGACGAAAAACGGCACTAAAATCTTAAGATAAGCAGCAAATGCAATACCTTTTTGGGCTTCTTTTAAATCCTTAGCGGCAAGGGCTCGCTGAATAATATACTGATTGAATCCCCAGTAACTTATATTCATGACCCACATTCCCCCAACAAGCACAGAAATACCGGGTAAGTCAGCATAATGGGGGTTATCAGAGCTGAAAATCATGTCAAACCTACCAGGCAAATCCTCAGTGAGCACTGCGAACCCAGCGAACATGCCATTGCCTTGTGAAACTAAATCTAGGCTTATGTAAGTCAACATTAGGCCACCAAAGATCAACAAAACAACCTGAATAATATCCGTGTAGGCGACGGCTTTAAGGCCACCATATGACGAGTAGGCAAGTGAAAATAACCCCAGAAAAATCATGCCCGTTGCTAGATCAACACCTGAAATAGTATTGATGGCTAATCCGCCTAACCACAACACTGCGGTCAAATTTACAAACACATAAACTGCTAACCAGAAGACCGCCATAATCGTTTTAACGCGCTTATCAAATCGTTGCTCTAGGTACTGGGGCATGGTGTAAATATTGTTTTTCAAAAAAATGGGCAGAAAATATTTACCGACAATAATAAGAGTAATCGCCGCCATCCATTCGTAGGACGCAATAGCTAAACCCAAGACATATCCCGAACCTGACATACCAATGATTTGTTCTGCCGATATGTTTGAGGCAATTAATGATGCACCAATTGCCCACCAAGGCAATGATTTACCTGCAAGAAAATAATCTTCTGTATTACGTTCGTGCTTATTTTCATTGCGAGAAATGTAAAGCGCCAGCGCCAGCAACGCCACGGCATAGATAACAAAAATGCTGATATCAATAGTCGAGAGATTCATGATGAGTTTTTCCGTATTTCTTAGATTTAATCGATTGAACAGCTAAAGAACTGTGTCTTTCGTTGGGAGCCAACGCCAAGTAAAAAAATTCCTTTACTTGGCACGTCTCAGAACATCGCGATGCTCACCGCAGCATTACTGACTAATCACTTCGGTAGTTCCATCACGCAACTGATCTGAATAAGCTCTAATTTTGATGTTTCCTGGTTCACCGGTTTTACTTTGAATAATTAGCATCGCTTTACCGCTGAAAAGCCGTCTATAGCTAGCCTTGAATGGCTCCACAGTGGAAGAGTCACCATTTCCAACACCCGCAATGGTTGCCGGCCCATCAACAAAAAATTGTATTTTGTTATCTGCATTTGGTACTGGATTACCATTTTTATCTTTTACGATGACAGTGACATAAGACAAGTCGACACCGTCTGCTTTAATATCAGTACGATCAGGCGTCAATTCGATACTGTAAGGTGCGAATGCTGTTTTAATGATTTTAGTCGCCACCACTTTTCCGGCATTATAAGCCACGACTTTTAGCTCACCGGGTTGATATGCTTCATCCCAGCGCAAGCGGTATTTAGATTCGAACGATTTAGTCTCTTTATCTTCTCGAAGATCTACCGGTAAAGTAACGGTGTCGATACCTTTCACCTTACGGCCTTTAGATTCACCATTAATAAACAATTCGACCTCTTGGGCATTGGTATAAACAAAAATAGGAACAACGTCACCAACCTTATTTTCCCAATTCCAATGAGGTAGTACATGCACCATAGGCGTTGCAGTCCACTCACTTTGATACAAATAGAATCTATCCTTGGGAAAACCAACTAAATCTACAGCACCAAACGACGAACTTCTCGCAGGCCAATCTTGATTCCAATAGGCTTTGTTTCCATGATCCCGCCCCCCATAAGGTGTCGGTTCGCCCAAATAATCAAATCCAGTCCAAACAAACTCCCCCATCACATTTGGATTATTTTTTAAATTCTCGAATTCAAGATCGGGTATGTAAGCCCAAGGTGGCGTTACTAGATCGTAGCTAGTCACATAATTTGATTCATGTTTGCGGTATTTTTCTAACGGAAAGTGGTAAATACCTCGGGTACTAACAACTGAAGATGTTTCAGTCCCTAAAATCAACCAATCACTATTTCTTTTGGTGACTTCACCATACTTGTAGGCTTTGTAGTTCAAACCCACAATATCAAGCTCATCGGCTAGGCCATTATCCAGTGCATCGGGGTACATGCTTAGCCCAGCAGTTACTGGGCGCGTTTTATCTTCATTTTTTACGATATCGGTAAGCTGTTTCGTTACTTTCCAACCATCTTTCTCTTTTTGCTCCATGATTTCATTACCGGTACTCCACATTATGATCGATGGGTTATTGCGGTTTTGGATCACCATGTCGCGTAAATCTTGCTCATGCCACTGATCGAAGTACTTATTGTAGCCGTTGATAATCGTGGGCTTTTCAATCTTCCACATGTCAAATGCTTCAACTTGCAGCAAAATCCCCATTTCGTTGGCTAGCTCGACCAATTCAGGTGATGGTGGATTATGTGATGTACGCACCGCATTGGCGCCCATCTCTTGCATAATCTCCAATTTTCGTTGAATTGCTCTGCGATTAGCGACCGCGCCTAAAGGACCATTATCATGGTGTAAACATACCCCTTTGATTTGTACACGCCTGCCATTTAACCAAAAACCATCATCCACTTTAAATTCAATTGAACGAACTCCCAGCGGCGTAGAGTATTCGTCGACAAGCCGGTTATTTTTCCAAACCTCACTTTTAATGGAATAAAGATGAGGATTGTCGATGTCCCATAAAATAGGATTAACAATGTCAAACTGGCTACTCGGCGTAATAGTTGATTGTGCATCCATACGATATTCGCCAGAGGATTGAGCAACTAGATTTCCCTTGGCATCCTTAATGTAATGGATCACTTTGGCAGTATTAGCATTGTCGCTAACGTTAACTAAGGTTGTTTTTAGTTCAACTTTAGCCAACTCTTGAGTGACAACAGGTGTGGTGACAAAAGTGCCCCACGGCTTGATATGCAGAGGATCATTGATTTCTATCCACGTATTTCGATACAGGCCTGCCCCCGAATACCATCTTGCGGAAAAATTTTCTGGGGACAATTTAACCGCGATAGTATTTTCGTCACCTGGCGGCTTAAGAAATTCAGTAATGTCATAGTTAAACGCGACGTATCCAAACGGTCTTTTACCCACTTCATGCCCATTTACATACACAGTAGAGTTATCCATTGCACCATCAAACGTGACTGAAACACGCTTATTCTTTGCATCATTGTTCAGTACAAAATGCTTTCGATACCAGGCAGTCCCAAAAATGGGTAACCCACCATTTCGCGCATTGTATTTTTTGTCAAATGGACCACTTATCGCCCAATCGTGAGGCAGTGTGACAGGCTCCCACGACTGATCATTATTTGTTACCTGCTCAGCACCCACTTTGTCGCCTTTGTAAAAGTGCCAATCCTCATTAAATAATTTTTTGGTTCCTATACCACTGTGAGCAAGTCCATTTACCGAGTAAAAAACTATACACAAGCCGACAATCAAGCTTGTCTTCGTTTTACTACTTATTAGTTTTAAAGCAGGAATCATTTCATATCACCTAAGAAAGAATAGCTGTAAGTACGAGCCTTACTTTTTGTTATCAACCCGAAAATATTGCTGCTAAGATTACACCCACCAAAACAATTAGGCAAACGATGCCACAGATATAATTTATAAATAATATTGATTATTTTGTCTGTGAGTTCACCTTAAAAATAAAATAAAATTATAATTAACGTTAAAAATCAATAATTTATACCAAAAAATAAATTTAAAACCTTTAACCCCTCTTATGTAAAATGATTGTAAACAAAAAGTATTGGCTTTATCTAAAGAAATAAACTAGCATTATTTAGGACAACGCGGTCCCAATTAAACAAATTTTAGTTAACATGCATGAAAAGTTACTCTCTATGTGTGCTAACCACATAGTTATGCATAAGAGCCGGAGAAGCCCAATGACACACAATTTGAAATTAAATGTCATCTCAGCTGCCGTTATTGCCTCGCTATCCTTAGCGGTCGCATACCCAAGAGCAGCCATTGCCCAAGATGATCAACAGCAAAACAGTCAGCCCGCACAGAAAAGTAACGGCGATTCAACTGACGAAGATATTGAAGTAATAGAGGTGGGCGGGTTTCGCTCCAGCTTAACGAAATCAATAAATTCCAAACGTTTCTCAAACGGAGTTGTTGATTCGATACACGCTGAGGATGTTGGCAAGTCTACTGATCAAAACATTGCAGATGCTCTCTCTAGAGTTACCGGGGTGACTGTTCAAGAAACAGATGGGGAAGGCACCAAAATTTCTGTCCGTGGCGCAGGCTCCGCATTGAACCAAATTTCAATAAACGGTGTGGCTGTGACAAGTGGTTTAAGCGGTGATGGTGCTAACGCCACTTCCGATCAAAGTGTTGATTTAAGCTCTTTTTCATCAGATATTTTGTCGTCAATTGATGTACAAAAAACATCTGCAGCAGACCAAGACGAAGGTTCTCTTGGGGCAAATATCGTCTTGCGAACAGTTCGGCCTCTGAATTTAAAGAAACCGAGAAAAACAATTGAAGTACAAGGTCGCTACAACGACTATTCTGGCGACTTCAATAGAAAGCTGTCTGCGAGCTTCGCTGACAAGTATGTTGATGATACTTTAGGTGTTATTTTCACTATCTCTGATGAAACTCAGAGTACAAGAGTCGATGAGCTTTCGCTTGATTGGGATTCTCAAGTTTATACTGCTCCAGCAGGGCGTGCGAGAGACTCAGTCACCGGTGAAATAATAACCGAAGACGTCCAGTTTATTACACCGGGCAGCGGAGAATATAGTCTGTCTACGAACCAAAGAGATAGGTTGACTGCCACCGCGGGGATTCAATATATTCCGTTCGACGGCACGGAATTACAGCTGGACTTAAATTATTCAAAACAAGATATAGACATCGATAATCAGCGATATAACCTGCAGTTAGGTCTAACCGATCCAAATTTAGATACTGATCCCCAGGAAGATTGGTGGATTGTAAATCAACAAACAAACACATTGGAAAAGCGCTTAATGCGTCGTTCCAGAGCTCGTCTTTTTAGACAAATCGATGGTCAAGAAGTCGAAAACAACATCGCTTCATTGAATATTAAACAAATCATTACCGACAACTTTAGCGCTGACTTTACCTTGGGTTACTCGAGAACAACCAGCGATGCTAAACCTAATGCGACGATACTACTGACACCAGCAGCCAACACTAACAGTGTACCACTAGTATCCAATTCTCCAAACGTACCAAGCTTGGAACCTTCAGGCCTTGACTGCTCTTCTGGCTCTTGCCATTTGGTTGTGGGAACAGGGTTCGCAATCGGCCCGCCAGGAGCAATAGATCCCAATGATATATTAGCACCGAGTCTCTCCAATCCATTAGACACAGATCTATTTACGGTTCAAAATATTAACCAAGACATAGAGTCAAATTCGGATACCAACAAATCTGCATTCTTAGATTTTGACTGGGAAGTAGACTACTTGGGCGTTACTCGCGTAGAGTTTGGTGGAAAATACACCAATCGAGTAAAAGATGTTTCTTCACTGCGTAACATCATTACTGATGGTCAAGTTATTCTCGATGAGAATGGCGATTCATTTAGCGTTAATGGATTATCAAGCGTTACATTAGCAGATGTGTTGACCACGAAAAGTTTCCCAGTTGATGATTTTATGGAAAGTATCATTAGTGACAGAGCACCATTTCTCTCAGGTTGGGGTGATATCGATCCGTTCAAAGCACTAGAAATAGTCAACCCCAGCAATGGCAGCGAAGGGAAAGATATTCGCTCTCGTCAAGACCCATCTGGTTCAAGAAAAATTGAACAAGAAGTCAATGCATTTTACACCAAGGTAAATTTTGAATATTTCGACGGCTTTATCACAGGTAACCTAGGCATGCGTTACGTTAAAACAAAAACAGATGCCGAAGCTTACAGCGAATTTAGATACCTAGGAAATAGCAACTTTTATGATGTTTACGATTTAGTCTATAACCGACAATTAGCCAATACTGATTTGCCTGAATGTGGCTTTAATAATTCTGATAATGCCCCCGCCTACCCCAATGGTGATCAAAATCAAACCCCCACCAACTTGCCCGCTTCCGGCACGTGCCATGACCCCTTATTGATTTATAACTATCACAGATCCGACTTAGTTGATGGCCAAGTGCCGCCAGAACTGCAAACACCAGAAAATCAAATTTTACAAGTGCAATACGATGAGCAAGGTCAGGTTGTGGCCATCTTGGCCAACGGTTCTAACCCGAACGGTAGAAACGGTCGCTTCCCTTTTGGGAGCAGTGCGATAAAGGCTTGGGCTGATCGCTCAACAGGAATTAACAATATCGTTAATGGACAAGAACTAGGCTCTGTCGCCGCCCAACGAAGTGTCCTAAATCATGATTCAGCAAGTAATAGTTTATGGTTGCCCAGCTTAAATTTAAATTTCAAGTTTGACGATGACCTTATTGGTAGATTCGCTATATCTAAAACGATGGCTCGTCCTAATTTTGACGACACTCGCCCCAGCGGACGTATAGTAGAAAGTCAATTCAATGCTTTTGGTTCAGGGAATATTAATAATGTTGGGTTGAAGCCTCTCGAGTCGAAGAACTTAGATGTATCTTTGGAGTGGTACTTTAATCCTACGGGCTTATTGTCTGTCGCTCTGTTCCGTAAAGATATGACCAACTTTACCGAAAGCATTGCTGAGACTTATCTATGGGCTGACTTAAGAACTAATTATGACCTCGATGGGGTGGAAAGTCTGGACGACGTGCTTATTGTTCCAGAACCTGTTATTGATCCATCGACTGGTGAGCAGGCCAAAGATGAATTTACAGGCTTACCTATGTGGACCCAGACCGTGGGCAACACACCTGAAGGGGGTATGCAGTGTATGCCTGATAGAGTGGTGCATGTTGGCTTACCTAGTGCTCTAACATTCAATTGTCACACACTGATATTAGATGTAAAAAGAAATGGTAAGGGGGCTGTAACGCAAGGCCTTGAGTTTAACTATACGCAAAGTTATGACTTCTTACCTGGTATGTTGTCCGGTTTAGGTGCGAGTCTCAATTACACGTTTGCAGACTCAAAATCAGATGAAGAGATATCTTCCACTACAGGTATTGTGGTTAGTCCGCTTCCTCAACCCTACACCCCGAGACATTCTGCGAACGCCACGATCTTTTGGGAAAAGGATGACATCATGATGCGCCTCGCTGCGCGTTATACCTCGGTACAACTAATCAATCGGAATACCGCGTCAGGCTTTGGAGCCTCTTGGTTAGAGGCGACTACTCGATTAGATTTTAGTTCTAGTTACTCTTTCAATGAAAACATCCAGTTTACCTTTCAAGCCCTAAACCTTACTGATGTTACGAATCGTAGTTTCTTAACCAGTACTGCTTTTGAAATCAATGGTGAACGCTTAGATGAAGGAAATGCCATGATTGACACCGTGACCACTAGCCGACTCTTATCTGAATATAAAACCGGCCGCCAATTCAGGTTTGGTATTCGCGGTACATTCTAAATCATCAATGATTAAGACGTGCCCAGGCAATCTGTAATTTTCCTGGGCGCCCGTATCGGCCCCATTAATATTTATTTAATGATTTTACAATAACAATTGAAACTGAATAAAACAGGTCCTGTAATACCGTGCTACTAAAATGTACCACTCTGCTTTTTGTGTGGTTCGGTATTGAGCGAAGTGAAAGAGGATAACCTTCTTTCACTTCGCTTTTTTATGTCAGCAAATTTTCACTTTAGGTACAAAATACGCGTTCTCTAACAACAACATTACTAATCGAATATGATGGCTCTACAACATGATTGCACTTAGCTTATTGCCGCCTAGAAATTGAATTATTCCCTGAGTACCGCAGATACATTTAGTCGTACATGCAAATTTAATCGCTCAGGTAGCACTGCGTAATTGCTCACAATATAGACAGATATCAACTAAGCCAGCCAACAAAAATAGACTTGATATGCAACGCAATAGAACGAGTCTTTAATGCTACACGGTTAAGCTGTATAACATCATTGCAAGTATGTAGTCCCTTGCGTGTTGGCCTTGTTCTGTTGCACTACATTAAGCCCAAGGCATCTGCACGCAGGGGTTAATATTCGTTTTTATAGCAGAGACGTCCAGCGCACACATAGTGCCCTGGATGTCTCTTTAGGGGGAAATAGAACGGCTCAATAATTTAGCAACTAAATTTTGTTTACAGCGGAATATAACTATCGTGGAAATTTAACGGTTCAAAGTGTTCTAGTAACGCTTAATTGCATTGGTTAGCAATCAGTACAAACACACTGGCTTGAAGTGCCCTGATCAGAAGACGATTAACACGTGTTGATATGGGGCGACATCATCTGATTAACGTGCTCCCATACAATTTAATGTTCGTACACCAAGGGTCATCAGCCCTAATCAAAGCCAAAAAACTGATTATCTTCGATAACGACATCTTCACTGAATCGCGTTCTAAAAAACTCAGGCGTTTTTAATGTCCTAGCAGGGAAGAAGTCTGATTTATTTATCTTATTATTCTTAAACGTGACATGACTGACAGAAAACAAATCTAACAGTAATCCTTTGTCGTAAACATGGAATATATTGTCCTCTATCACGATATTTTTGTTGTAACGTGACACCTCCTGGAATTCTTTATCAATTCCTGCGGCAACTGCGATTATAGCCTTTCCCCAAACACTAAAATGACTATTATCAAATGTGTTACCTCGAATAGTGACATCCCTTACCCCCCCCTGTTCGAACCAATTTATTGCATCGCCCTCAAACAATATTGCGGCACCAGGTACATGAAAATAATTGTCCTCAACCACGGTTTTTCCGCGACTATTTAACAACATCCCCCTAGCTCGGTTGCGTCTTATGATGTTGCCTTTGATTAATACATTGGCGTAGTCTCTTACTTCTGCGATTGAGTCGCCCACCATCATTTTAGGGTCAATTGGATCACCAAAGGTCACTTCATAAATTTCTGTATTGAGTTTTTTGACCTTAGTGACGGTATTGGTTCCATAGGTGATCAAACTCTTGCTTTGCACCAACTCCATGGTATCTCCGGCATCAATGAAATCGAATCCCCATTGTTGCGGGTGCTGTATTTTGATAAGCGCGGTATTAGGAGATTTGAGTTCAAGAAACATGGCATAAATGCCGTGGATATTCGTTGCATCATCTTGCTGATTTTCAAACAAGTTGTTAATGAGTTTAATATTCCCTTGGCAATTATTAAAATGCGTTGCATCCGCTGTTGCACTGATTATTCGTCCTTTCGACGGGGTTACCTTACTATTTTGAATAGTAACGTTGCGACACCGCTGGCCTAAAACACCCATTCCACCTGCATGAAATATCGTCACATTATCCAATAAAATATCATCGCTATCAGAGATAACAATGGCAGGATATTTTCGGTATTTTGCTGAAAAGGTCATAATGTTACCCACCGTTCCTTGCAGCTCGGAGTGGTAAATACGTATGTTATTTTTGCCCTCAAGCTGCTGTGCCCGTAACCAAGATCCGGTTTGTATATCAGACGCCATATAGGCGGTTGCTCGTGTATTTACATCGTACTCTAGTAGTCGCTTAAAGCGATAATCATAAGCATGAAGGGCATCTTTTCGACGCTCCAACTTCTCATTTATGGGATAGTCTGACGGATATTCTCTTAGCCCCTTAAACTCTAAAATACCAGCACTATTAATACTGTATGGGAAGGCGTCAGGAATATGTATGTCCATAAAGCCATTTCCCACAGCGAGTATAATTCCTTCACTGTGAAATGCTCTGTTGAAGTCAATACTGAGATTTTTAATTGATATATTATTGGCGTCTTGAAGAATGAATGGGTTGATACCACCGTGCATCGTAAATGCAGAGCCTTGGCCATCAATAGTCAGGTTGCTGATATTCTTCAAATAGATTGCAATACGTTTAAGTCCCTGATCATTGTTACTAATAAACGCATAGTCTTCAGTCGCGAGCCCAGGATAAAAGTGATATTCACCAGTGGCGAAAGTAACTTTCGTAATATTGTGCTCTTTTATATACGTTAGAAGCGCTGCAACTTTGGCAGTATTGTCATGGCGCCCAGGTTTCACACCAAAGGTAGCTGCATTTAGCTCGTTATCAAGTAGCAAGGTTTCTGCATTTGCTTCAAATACGATGAGACAGGACGACAAAAAGCAACAGAAATATGCCGTTATAAAGGCAGTATTGGCAATGGAACTCAGACTCTTTTTCATACCGTTTTTTCTCTTCTAAATAAATCCAAGCGCATAATTTTATTGCTGTAACTTGGCATAGACATGGACTCGCTTACCTGCCATGTAAATAATATGTTGCGTTTTAACATTACGTGCATTTAAAATCAATCAAAATGGCTACGATATCCCCAATGAAAATTTCATTTAACAATATGTATTATGAACTTCACAATAAGAAAGAAATATAATTAAAAGACTAAAAATCAGTTAGTTAATTAAATTAAAATGAGTAAATATAAGTAAAAAATTTACATATAATTAAACGTAAAGAAATGCAAAGTCGATTAATATTGCAGCGGAAAACTTGAAAAAAAACAAAATAAGGGATAACGTTTTACTAAATTTTTAACGGCACATTATGATGATTAAAAGCAACACCTACAGATTGATTTTTAACCGATTTTTTATTTTCTTATTGGGCCTGTACACAATGTCGAGCTTAGCGTTAGACCAAGCAATAGTGAGCTTTGATACTGGCTACACAATCACTAACGTACGCTCTGTGGTAAATGAAAAAGAGCCACTAGTATTCGCTTCTACCTATGAAGGTACCCTGCTCGTCGTAACGCAAAGTGGTGAGATCAAATGGAAAAATACACTTTCAGGCTTCATGAATCATGATATTTGGGCGCAAGATATTAATAATGACGGCGCAAGCGAATATTTCGCTGCAAATGCCGACGGTGCAGTTTATGCACTCGATCATCAAGGGCATATAATGTGGCGTTTCGCCCCTACTGAAGCGCCTATGAACGCAGTAACTGTCATTACGGATGGAAAGGCTCCTGTGGTGGTTGCTGGGGGCTACGACAACAGCTTTTATTATATCGATGTGAAAGGACATCTGATTTCTGAAGTTAAATCGGCAGATTATTCCATCAGCAAACCTAAATATAAACACACCAGCTCATTTGACGAAGAGGGCGCCCGAGAGCCGAAGCCTAAAAGACACGCAATCAACTTCCTACGGCCTATTAACAGCAGCGATGGAACTCAATCGCTTGTTGTTCAAACCGCCATCAATTCGATGCAAACCTCTGGCAGTCTATATTTATTCGATTATCTCGCCGAAAAACCAAGCTACGGCCAAAACATTAGTGCTACGAACACACCGATAGGTGATTTAAAAGTAGTCGACATAGATAGTGACGGGAACGACGACATATTGATGGGCAGTACAAAAATAAAGCAAAATGGTTTAACCATTTTTCAACCTAGCAACCAGAAACAGTACATTTTCACCCTCGAAAAAATCAGTAAAAAGCTTAAAGAGTTTGGTTATCGTGTGGCACAACCTGAAGTTGTTGACTATCAAGGTAAAAAAAGTTTCTTTCTTTTGTATGGCAACAGGCTTGCGATATTTCCTGTGGATAGCACAATCCATGACGTGACAATATTTACCAGCCACTACTCATTCAATGACATGTGGCGAATAGAAAATACCAATAAAATCATTCTGGCCAGCGTGCAATCTGGCGGTAGTGAAATCCATGTTATCGATTTAGACAATAAACACTGGAGTGAGGCGTTTGAAGCGCTTGAACCTAGTGGTAAAATGCAAACGGTTAATCAAAACGTACAAACACTAAAAGAACAGGTCAAAGCATACTTACCACATTATCAGAATAAGCCTGTTTACCTTATGTCTGACAACCGCAAGGCTTCCCCTGATGTCATCGAACATATTCGCGAACATTATCGGAGCCCCGTATTCTTAAACTACGGAAACTTAGGTTCCGAAAACTATGATCGCAGCATCATAAAAAATACAGCCTATAGACTCAAAAAGGACAAAAGACAAAAGTACAATTTATCTCAGAAAGAGATCTTAGCAAAAGCCAAAAAGCTATATGAAGACCGGGATGGCGTGTCTTTTTGGGGGGGGCATGGCAACGATCCTCACTTTCGAAGTTTAGATACTCACAAGAAGACTTTAGATTTAGCCAACGGCGCAAAAACAGTGATGATCTTCCCTGAAATTGCACATTACAATCGCGATTTCGTCGAAATGCTGGACGACTTTTTCTATCCTCTCGCAGAGTATACCCAGCAAAAAAATGGAATAATTTTCCTCAGAAACAAACATACTTTTTGGCAGTCTCAAGTATATCGTGCTGGCTGGTCCCGCTTACTGTCAGGAGAGTTTGCTGATGTATTTGTTCCCGCAATGGAAGAAACAACAGACAAATCGATGGAACTGAGTTTGTCAGCGCGCATGGGCTTATGGGCATCAGGCTCTGTTAATGCATGGGGTACGCGTTTTTCACGAGACAACACCAGTTTTGACCGTTTGCGTCAACGCTCGCACCAAATGGTGCCCAACCATGCTCTTCGCCAATTTGTTTACCATCTCGCGAGTGGAGCTACCTATATTAATAACTTTGCTTATGACTCACAGTACATGGAAGTACTATGGGAAATGATTGCTAAGGGCATCATTTATGTGCCCAATATAAGTGATATTGTCAGCTTTTCCCCAGTGCACCTCAGTATGTTACCTCCTGACGGCCATTACACAGATGAAGGAAACAATGTTAAATGGCTCAATATGTTCGATGCCAAAGTAGAGGAAGAAAACAAATCTGTATTTAGTCGACTTAATGGAACCTGGCCGGGGGCACCCGTTACCAATTACGATTTTTCCCGTTATGCTGCGGGGGTGAAAGACAGAAGATTGAACTTTTTACCGCCATACAGCGATGGCCTAGTCTTAATGACTCCGCCACAAGAAGGGCCTTACGCGGACAAAGAAGCAAATCGCCCCCCATTGAAAGATAGTCTTAATCCTTTGTATGCAGATATTTTGCAAGAGTTTTATACCGATGGACGAAATTACTACTCAAAAGATGGCAAACACGTTTTTGCAGCCGACCAGTATTACACCGTCATAGAGCAAGCAATTAAGCAGGCCGCAAACGCATTACCGATAAGGGTAACAGGGGCAGTGGCTAGCGTAACGGCACAAATGAGCCCGGAAAAACTGAGATTAACCCTTATCGATAGCGGCTATATTAATCCATCAGACAGATCCGTTACGCTTCATTTCAATGACAAGTTACAGATAGACTCGGTGGTAGACGTACTCACTGGCGAGAAAATAACCATAGAACAGTCAAATGCTAGGTTCACGGTAGCCGCTGGTTTATTTAGATTCATTGACATCAATCTGAAACCAAAGACAGGTGAATAAGTTCAGTAACACCTTAACGTGATCACTCTCGGCCCTAGGCTAAATCATTTTTTTAGCCTAGAACGGATGGATTGATTCATCTAACCCTGACTAGCATTGCCTATATACATTTTATACGTTGACCATATCCAAAACTGAATCTCGTTCTACGAGTGTTGGCATGAAAAGGTGTGTTCTGTTGCCTACGGCCTCTTTTTGGGTGGTCAGCTGTACTGACAGCTCAGTAGCATAAAATGCCATATCATGAACAGGATAGAGCATGGTCGTTAAGTTAGGTCGACATATTTGAGCGAGAAGAGAGTCGTCAAACCCAATAATGGATACATCTTCAGGTATTTTGTAGCCTAAATCCTGCAATGCATTACTTGCGCCGATTGCCATTACATCGTTGTAGGCAATAAGCGCGGTGAATTCGACTCCTGCTTTCACTAACGCTTCAGCGGCTTTATATCCGTTCGCTAAACTGGGGCGCACCGTCATAATATTTTCAGCCGGTATATTTATATTTGCGCGAGCCATTGCTTTTTGAATGCCGAACAACCTATCCTCAGCATCCTGGTTATCTCTATCACATGCGATGACAGCAAATTTAGTATGACCTTTTTTCAATAGGTGCTCTGCGGACATTCTGCCACCTGCAACATTATCTAACCAAACACATCGCTCCGCGAGAGAGTCGACCTGACGATTGATGATGACCAAACCATCGATATTTGCAGCTAGATTTTCTAACGTTTCTTCAGAGGATAATTTGCTATGCAAAATTATGTTTGAGCAACCGTGCTCTCTAAGCGAATTTATTGCTTCAATTTCAGTATCAACGTCACCCAATGAGTTGCTCATCATGACTTTATAATTAGCAGCTTTTGCAGCAGCAGCTACGCCTGATGCAATACTTCCAAAAAATGGACTAGCAAAATTTGGTGTCACAATACCGACCATTTCGGCCTTCTGGCTAACAAGCGCACGGGCGTTGATGTTAGGATAGTAGCCCATTTCAACAATAACACTCTGCACATGAGCTCGGCACTTTTTACCTACTTTTCCCGCTCCGCGTACAACCCTAGAAACGGTTGAAGGTGAAACCCCAGCAACCTTAGCTACGTCTTTAATCGTCACCATTTTATCTGTGTACCCAATGTTCATATTTCATATCTTTGCGACTATTTTGCTAGTATTTTTTATCTAAGTTAACCAATGATATAGTATATCACCACACCAAAAATAAACTGTTAAAATACTGCACGTTAGCGTTTTATTGCATGCATATTTGTTACAAGCACCTCAAACATTAAAGTTTGTGTAGCCTGCTGTTAAATAACAAGAAAAGAATCAATAACGCAATAAACGCGGTACCAAAACTTAATGTTATCCTCATCATGGAAAGCGTATCGTCGCTTTGCATAGAGCCTAGATTGGCGTCAAAATCGATGGCATTCAAAATGATACCCAAAGCGAGTAGCGCCATCGCTTTGCTGATGTAATTCACCCAAGAGTGCATAGAGATAAAAATTCCTTTGATATCGTAGTGACACTGCTTTTCATGTTTTGCGCAAAGATCTGCAATTAATGAAGGGATTATTAGCGCATTACCCGTCCAAACGAAGTTCGAAAACACTGCGTCTAAAACAATCCACCAGCCAATCGATGGAACAAATAAAAACCACTTCACTAAGCCACTCATGGCAGCTATTAAAAAAATGAGTTTCAGTGCATTTAGCTTTCCCATTTTACGCGTCATATATAATACTACCGGTATATATAAGATACCGAGAAACGCATACGCGCTCGATAGCGCGCCCTTCAAAACCGCTCCTTGGGCTATGTCTCCTTCGCTAACGAAATACACCAACAAGTAGTAGTCCATCGACACTGAGCAACCTATTCCCAAGACGATAAGCGTAACAAGCAGCATCAAATAGAGGAAATCAGGATTACGCGAAACCGTTTTAATCTTGGTGACAAGGCTTACTTCTGTTACGACTTGGGTCACCGGTTTTTCCTTGAGGAAAAAAACGGGTATTACGCCCATCGTCACAATCAGCAATAATCCAATTGCCCAGCCAACGATTTTAACACCAGCAAAGATTGAACCAAATATCGCCAGTTGCGTCAGCGGAAAAGCCCACTGATAAGTCATACCACAGACTCGGCTAAATATATTAGTAACCGCAAAAATACGCGTTCTCTGATAACTACTATCACTCGCCTCGAAGGCCATGCATTTCAGGGGGATACTATAAAAAGAGCCTGCAATATGAAAGAGTAACGAAAAGCCACCTAGATACAAGAATTTGTGATTATCACTCCACTCTAACGGCACACTCCAGAGCACACCATACAGGCAGCCACTCGCAATTGCTGCACAAAACAAAAAGGGCTTTCGTCGACCAAATCTTGAGTTAAATCCGTCCGATAAATGTCCTATCCAAGGTTTTAATGTCGTCGCAATAACCATAGGGATCACCGAACATAAACTCAGCAAAAATGGGTCAAGGCCCAGTGTCATCTGATAAAACGGAATAGCAAAAAGCAAAAAGCCTTGATTGCTATAGAACATGGAGACATGTCCAAAACCCAGTGCAAGCAATGTTTTATTTTTTACAGTGCCAGGCTCTGCAGATTCGGCAGTCGACATTTTTGATGCTCTAACGTTGGTAATAGATTGATTGCTCACGGATTTAATTAACAGTCTGCAAAGTAAGCAACCAGTGTAATGCAATTATTAACGTTTTATCCACGGCTAATTCATCATCCGACAGGCTGAGTTTGCTAGCGCCAACGCCAGATATAGACTTAAGCACACGCTACACAAACGGATAAGGAAAGGTGATTATAAACCGAGAGATAAAGCTAAAATCTGATTTAATAAGTCACTCCATGTTTATAATCTAAATAGCCAGTTGCCGATGGTCAAATTAGCTATGCCACGACATTCAATCGAACAAACAAGGTCGAGAGCATCAAGGCAGATTAACCTGACTATCACTTGGGCATTTCAGGGCGAAACGACCTTAATTGTTTTTGTGAACGTATTTTAGAAGTAACATGATGCGAAACTTTCTTCAGCAAGAGGCGGTTTACATTAATCAAAAATGTAACCGAATCAAATGCTTAAAAATACTAATTTTCAGTACTAATGTACTTCCATCTAGCGGTTAACCAAGTGTCCATCATGCGGTAGCCAAGCGCTCTAACAGACAATGTTTTACGTCTTTCTGGCATGAGTGTTTCAGGGAAAATCCATCCTCCCGACTCATGAAAATAAGTCGCTATATTTAGCAACTCTAGTAACGCAATATCACTTGGCGCCTCTGCAAACATTTTACCCAGCGTGACAACGGGGTCAATTTTGCCCACAATTCCTAGAAACTCTGCCGCTCTGCCTCTAACCAAGAGATTATCGTCATATTCTAGCAACTTACTGGCAGATTGAATAAATACATCCGCTTCGTGACCAAATGAACTCAGCACGATTAAGGCCCAATAGCGTTTCCACGGGTTTGTCGATTTCAACAATGCTGCAAGCTGCTTTTCGACCACATCAAACGACTGCAACTGTAGATTAGCAATATCAATCAATTCTGTAATTTCACCCTTGTGTTGTTGTCCAAAAGCAACTGGGTTATTCGTCGCATTCTCGAGTAAATAAGCTTCAGGATAAAAACTTAAGTCAGGCATGGATTTAAGTTGCTTATTTAGCATTGCCCGCAGTTTAACAAGCTCGTCGTGATACTGAGGGTCATCGGCTAAGTTGTGTAATTCATCTGGGTCTGATGCGATATCATAAAGACGTTCTGGCGATTTAGCGCGGAAAAATGCCGATTGAGTATTTGCTAGCTTACCGTTGCGATACAACTCTTTCCATTCACGATAAGCGGCTTGCCTATATCGATACTCGGCGAACATGCCATCAGGATAATAAGGCTGGTAACTACGAATGTATTTGAAGTTTCCTTTTCTAATCGCGCGAAGTAGATCGTATTTTTCATCAAAACGATCAGCATATGAAAAGCTATAATCTCGGGTTGCCAATGATTTTTTACTGACGTCATTTCCTAGAAAAGCACGTCCGTCATGTTGGGGGGATGGTTTAATACCGGCCAATTTTAATAATGTAGGCGCAAAGTCGATAAAGTTTACAAAACCGTCAAGTCTTGTGTTTTGTGCATCTTGCATGTCGTCAGCGAGTAAATATTTGAAATGTTCAGGAATACGAACCACTAAAGGCACATGTAAGCCCCTTTCAAATAGATAGCCTTTACTCGCCGGCATGACACCTCCATGGTCCCCAAAATAAAAGATAAACGTATCTTCTAATAGGCCCTCGTCCGCTAACTTATTAACCAGCTGGCCGAGTTTATTATCGATGATAACGTGGTTATCTAAATATCGCTCTAAGGTGTACCTAAATAAAGCCGTGTCAGGATAAATTGGAAATCTATCCATATTTTTGATGCTGTGGTCATTCGTGTGAGTTGTTAGGTCCTCAATAGGAAAATGCAGCGTATGCTCATGGGTATCTTTCCAGGTCTGCATATGAAAAAACGGCTGATCGGCTTTACGACCGTTCCAAGAAGAAGTTTTACTGGTATCGTTCCACACGGTTGTTTTAGTTTTTTCGGTAAAATTAAAATCGTTTTTAGCATTATTAGAGGTGTAATAACCCGCCTCTTGCATCAGCTGGCCAATAGATTTTACGTCATCGGGCAGCGTAGCAAGTTTATAGGGTCGATGAAATTCTGTGCCAATACGAGGCCCATAAGCACCGGTCGCTAGAGTCGTTCTGGCCGTAGAACACACGGGGGCATTTGAAAAAGCGCTATTGAAGATAAGTCCCTTGGCCGCTAATTTTTCAACATTGGGCATACTGACGCCAAAGCCATCAGGATTATCAGGGTTATCAGGGTTATACAGTTTTAGGAATTCAGCAGAGTTATCCTCAGAGACAATCCACACAAAATTCGGACGTTTTTGATTAGAAGTTTTAGGGCTGCTGTATGCCATGTTAACACCTAAAAGCAAGAATCCAGCGAACAAAGCCAAGGTGTTAGTGAGTGATTTCTTAAATGTATTAAATTGACTATTCACAAAATAACCTTATTTTATCGATTTGTCGTTTTGCAATGTTTTAGCTGACATTGAGTCTACTTTAACAGCTGTTTTATAGTCGCCCTGATAGCGATTATTCTTGAGCGTAACGTTCCGGCTATGCATAAATTCGAAAACTGGCGCATTTGGATACAACTGCTCTTTATCGATATTTTTATCAATAATGTTGTTTTCGATCAGCAACCCATCAACCCTGTCAGCCCAAACAATTCGTCCCCCATGAGTGTCTATTTTGTTATCCACAAAACGTATGTTTCGATCATAGAGTTGCTTTTGATTAAAGCTTTTACCCAATTTAGGGGTAACATATAGCACTGCTTGTTCACCACCAAAGTAAGAATTGTATTCAAAATGGTTATTACGAATTAACACATCACCGACAGCCCCGGCTTCAAACCACACAAACGTTTCACCACGAAATAGGATTGATGCCATCATGGAAGAAAAGTAGTTATCTTCGATCACCGTTTTCAATGGCGTTTTTATAACGACATTTCTCGCCCGATGATTTTTAATACTGGTGCCTCGCATGGTGAAAGTCGGATACCATGTTTTGTTTTCTATCATATCCCCTGGCTTCAAATCCTTGGGTAACACATTCGAGAAAGTGAGCTCAGAGTAAGTTTGGTTAATAACATTTACGTTAGTAACAGTATTGACTTGCTGACGGTCGGTATTTGGTTGTTGAATAAACCACACCTCATCTCCCCTATCAGCAAATTCGTAACCTAATTGCTCCCTGTGTCCAAACTTAAATCTAACCGTTTTATCGCTAATAACTTTGTCAACAATGACGTAAGTACCACGAAGATTGGTGCCATCATCAAGCATATTTTCAAAACGGCTATCTTCTATCAACACATGACCTTTACAATTGGCAAAATGTGTAGCATCGGCAATAGTCGATATCACGCGGTCACTGCCATCGCTCAAATACACACCCGCTTTATGTAAGGTTATATTTTCAGTGCGCTCAAATAAAAATCCCATTCCTAATGCGTGATGAACCACTACATTGTTTAATTCAACATTTTTTGAGTTTTTCACATGAAACGCAGGTGCATACCTGTGTAGGTCGCGATCCCCTTTCGAACTAACTAGACTGCCAACGGGTGGAAAGGCTTTTAATTTCTCATGTATACGTAGCAAGCCATTATCTAATTTCTCTACCTTATTAGGTCGACTCTTTGCATCCTTGATACCAGGATAAACACGCTTAGTATCTGGCTCCCAAGCCAATGAACTACCCAGTTCAGAAAACGAGAAACCATCTACGTTAGGAAAGGTTATTTGTCCATTTTTAATCGCCCACTGATGACTGCCGTTGATTGGCTTCACATCACGCCAAGCCTCTTTTTCATTTACAGCTACAATTTTAGCTAAAAATGTAAAAGGAATATCCCAGTCAATAGACACGTTTTTTATCGTGACATTCTGGCTATGATAAATCTGAAAAGGCGCTACCCGACCATGAAATATGAAGTCGGAACCGTTGCCGTCAATTTCTACAGATTTAAAGTCATCTAAGGGAAATACGACTTTCTTTAAGCCATTACCATGATTGGTAATTGTACTAAAACGCTCAGTGGCAAAGTCCGGCAGAAATCGATACTCGCCTTTCTCGAACACAATCTTAATATTTTTATCGTCTGTGGCGTTAAGCGCTTTTAATAGAACAGGGGTCATATCGCTCGCAGAGGGGGATAATCGTATCTCAGTGGTTGCTTGAGCATTCGCCGTGAACGCTATTACCAGACAACCTACAATCAATGCCATCGTCTTCTTCATATTACCTGCCTACCGTAAAAGTGATTAAATTTACATTCGTTGTTTAGTAAATTGATAGCGCACATGGTGCCATTAATTTCAAAACAGGGACTACGTTATCCCTAATACTAACTAAAATATTTTAAATAAGCACTAAAACAACAAAATAAACACCTCAGACTCACACTTGCTTTACATCTATACCGATTAACAAGAACGAGAGGAATACGTCCTCTGATATCAACCCGCGACAAATAACATTTTAGCGAACATAGCCTAATGTAGGCTCGCCCAGTCGCTAAATGGAAGGTAGAAACATAGAGTGTGTAATCGTAGAGGAGCTAGTTTTTTATATTTTCCTAGCTTGAAATGAGAATAGACGATGTGCTGATACTGTGGCTTACAGTAGTGATTATGCTTCCATGCAAAAGCAGCAAAACACATTAATGCTCGCTGCCATGTCCTGGCAATCTTCAACTCAGAGCATATTATCAGTTGTACTAGAACAGATTACTTGACGCCAGAATACTGCTCTACTCCCATCTCTTGTTCCCACAGTTGAAGTTTCTGTTTTAAACGAGCAACTTTTTCAGGGTGCTTGTCAGCTAAATCCGTAGCCTCACTAACATCATCGGGAATGTTATAAAGTTTGAGCGTCCCACTACGATAGACGATCAATTTCCACTCTTTTTCACGCACTGACGCATATAAATCCTGATACGCACGATATCCATAGATGGCATCCCCACGCGTTAATTCAGTGTTATTTTTAATGGTACTCACAAGTGATACACCGTCCAAATCTTCAAAGTTGCCAGGCTCTAAGCCTGCGAATTCAACGATGGTGGGGAAAAGATCCGTCGATTGAACAATACTGTTATTCACAACTCCTTCTTTAATGACACCCGGCCAACTAACGATAAAGGGGACTCTCGCTCCCCCTTCATAAAGGGTATCAATACGTTTTGTCCCACGAAGTGGGGAGTTATCAAATAAGCCACCTTGATCCGACAGCAACATGATGATGGTTTCTTTTTCTAATCCCTTAGCACTAAGTGCTTGACGTACCTTGCCAACTGATTCATCGATAGCACTGATCATTGAAGCATATTGAGCATCCTCTTCAGACATGCCTTTTAACTTGAAATGAGCGACTAAATCTTTACGACCAACAACAGGGGAATGTATTCCGTAATACCAGAGCGACAACATGAATGGTTGTTCTTTATCATAATCACCAATGAAATCGACTGCTTCGCGAGTAAGTCTATCAGTCAAATACTCATCTTTTCCGTCTGCTAGCGTACTAGAAAATTTGAAATAAGGAGGATAATAACTTGATGGGTGACCGAAGTTGGAAGTACCAATTTGCTGATCAAAACCTTGATCAATAGGGTGATATCCTTCGTGGCCTAAATGCCACTTACCAACAAATGCGCTATAATAACCAGCCTGCTTTAATGCCTCTGCATAGGTGATATATTTTGTGTCAAGCCAGTTGGTACTTGGCATTTTAGCCGGATCTTTTTCCCACAAATGTGTTTTTTGCTTAGTACGTCCATATTTATCAAAACCATATTGAGGCTTTTGCGGA
This sequence comes from Paraglaciecola sp. QJM3NY_14, assembly GCF_056173245.1. Taxonomy (NCBI): domain Bacteria; kingdom Pseudomonadati; phylum Pseudomonadota; class Gammaproteobacteria; order Alteromonadales; family Alteromonadaceae; genus Paraglaciecola; species Paraglaciecola sp. QJM3NY_14. The sequence goes on along the minus strand of NZ_CM149664.1, from coordinate 874,625 downwards.
ATATGCCTCACCATCTTTAGCCTAGCTGGATGCAATCCAGTGAGGAGCGTCGCACGACTAGGGCTGCAAGTCGGCGTTGCAATATGCATGCTATCGAACTCCATACCTTTAGCCGCTAGTTGAGTGATATTAGGTGTTTCGTATTTTGGCGTTCTACTTTCGGTTGCCATCCACCCCATATCATCAACGAACAACATAACAATGTTTGGTTTTTTTACATCTTGCGCTTCAACAACTTGATCGGCATAACAAAATGATAAAATTGAACTGGCAATATACAAAACGGCAATACATGGAAGCTTTCTATTGTCTGAAATCATACTCTATCCTTAATTTACACTCTTTGGATCCTCAACTACCGACGGTTCAGAAAGCGTTCTTCATTCGCTTTCAACCAATAGCCACTCACTTAGCAAGTAAAAACTAGGTAGTCGTCAAAGTAAAAATGTCGGAGTAACATGTCTTCCCTCATCGGATCAATAAAAGCTATTGAAACGCGTTTAAATTGGACTTTTAATTAACTTTCATTCGGAAAGTTGCTAGCGACCTAAAAAAAAGGATAACGATGTCCCTACAGCTTGTAAATAAAAAGTTTTATTTGTGGATTTTCCTAGGTTTCCTTAACTACTGTTGGTTCAATATAAAAACCACCTTTCATCGTTAATACGCTTAAAGGCCTATTAGAGTTATTTGTATTGAGTCACTTAATAGTATTGCGAATGACCCCTGAAGCAATTATTAGCGTTAGAACAGACATGGCAATGCCTGCCATTACAAGGCGCCTTTAAAATAGGGGCTTATTGGATTTCAAGACTTTTGAACATTAGCATTTCAGATCAAACGAAACAGTTGGGATAGATATCCCCATCTCTAAAGTCTCTACCATTAGGGTTCCAATGAAGGTTTTCATTTTCCTTATTGTGGTACACAAGGAAGTCTTCATAGTTATCTAAAGCTTCAATCTTGTCTCTTGTATGAACATACCAACGGTTAGCTATGATCTGACAGTCTCTTAGACTTAGCTCGTTGCAGTTATCACCTTTGAGTTGCAGGTCTGCTAGTCGTATTTGGCTATCAGCATCTGCAAGTAAGGGGATGATTAGACTTTTGGCTTCAGTTAAATCTTTAGTATTAAGTGATTGCTTAAATACAGCTTTCCCAATGATAGGGACTAGACGTTTTGGTACGCCTTTTCTGAGCTAATAAATGCCGGATTTTGGATGTTTGAAAGGAGAACTCATTATACTCATTTGTACCAACCTTTTGTACCAGTTGGCACGCAAGGTCAATCCGCTAAACCCTAGAAACAACAAGGCCCTGCGTTATGCAAGGCCTTGATGGTATATGGCGGAGAGAGAGGGATTCGAACCCTCGTTAGGTTTAACCCTAAACACACTTTCCAGGCGTGCGCCTTCAGCCACTCAGCCACCTCTCCAAAACTTTAATTTACTCTTCGAAAAATTATCGAAGTTAACACGTCCATGATGATCAGCACCCAGTCCGTTCAGTCGGGCGGTGCTATGCACCTAAAGAGGCCGGCTTCACCCACCTCTCCAAAACTTTTCAGACTGTGCTTGCCAACCTGCAATAACAGCGCATTGCCTCTTACTAGTAAAGTCTAACAAGCTTTTCAGCAGGCGCGTATGTTAGGGAAAACCTTTGGCCTGCGCAAGTGTTTAGTTTGATTAGGCGGTTAAGACGCTCATTATCTAAACGATTAATACTAAATAAGCGTCATAAACCGGGTTAACTAGTGTTTAAGCAACAGGCAGCTCTATCTTGCCATTGATGACCATGATGCAATCCATTCCTGCATGTTGTGCGGCTTGGCGGCCAATTTCAGTGTCTTCAAACACGACACACTCGTCAGCATTCAGGCCCATGTTTTTAGCGACGGTTAAGAATGTTTCACCATGGGGTTTACCATGAGTGACATCTGACGCCGTGACGACCGTTTCAACCCTTTCAAGCAGGCCGGTTTCGGTCAACATTCGAATGGCGTTTTCCCGCTCTGAGCCAGTGCCAACGCCCATTTTCAGGATGCCTTTGTAACGCTGCATTACGTCAAACGTATCTTGGATCACGGTTAGGTTTTCATCTAGCGCTAGCCAAGCTTGGCGCTTAACCTCGGCAACTTCATCTAAGTTGTGATCCATGCCGTGCTTTTTATTCAGTAACTGCGCTATTTGACGCGTGGGGACCCCCCCTAAGTCATGAATATATTGAGCATCGTATGGATAACCAAAATGTTCACAGGTTTGTTGCCATGCAACCGCGTGGGAGCCCATTGAGTCGATTAACGTACCGTCCATATCAAAAACGATCCCTTTGTAACGGCTTAAATCTGGCATGATTGCTCCTAAATAGTCGAATTAAAACATAACACTATACTGTTTATGTGGACGAAAAATGAAAAAGCCAGCATTCGCTGGCTTTCAATCAGGATTACTAACGAGAAACGAACTAGGCGTTGCCTGTGACCTTCATTTTCAGCTCAGCGGAAAAATCAAGCATTCGATCAAGCGGTACTAAGGCCTTTTTACGTAGTTCATCGTCTACAAATATTTCGTGACCTGTCGTCTCGGTCAGCGCTTTGTATATCGCTTCTAATCCATTCATTGCCATCCACGGGCAGTGCGCACAGCTTTTGCACGTTGCACCATTGCCTGCAGTGGGTGCTTCTAAAAAGGTTTTGTTCGGCTCTAACTGTTGCATCTTATAAAAGATGCCTCGGTCAGTGGCGACGATAAAGGTGTCATTGGGCAACGTGCGAGAAGCATTAATAAGCTGGGTCGTAGACCCTACAGCGTCGGCTAACTCCACTACACTGGCGGGTGACTCTGGATGTACAAGCACAGCAGCGTCCGGGTATAGGTGCTTCATGTCGCGCAGGGCTTTGGCTGAGAACTCGTCGTGCACGATACATTCGCCCTGCCACATTAACATGTCAGCACCGGTTTCTTTAGCTATGTATGACCCTAAGTGACGATCAGGCGCCCAAATAATCTTTTTACCTTGGGCGTCCAAATGCTCAACGATTTCAAGGGCTATGCTTGATGTTACCACCCAATCTGCACGCGCTTTTACCGCAGCAGATGTATTGGCATACACCACAACGGTATGCTCAGGATGTGCATCACAAAACGCCGAAAACTCGGCTTCTGGGCAGCCGATATCCAGTGAACAAGTGGCATCAAGGGTTGGCATAATTACGGTTTTGTCTGGGCTGAGTATCTTTGCTGTTTCACCCATAAAACGAACACCTGCAACAACAAGTGTTTGCGCATCGCAATCACGGCCAAAGCGCGCCATTTCTAAGGAGTCAGAAATGCACCCTCCCGTTTCTTCAGCTAGCGCTTGGATTTCATGATCAGTATAGTAATGCGCAACTAACGTGGCATTCTTCTCGATGAGCAATTGTTTAATTTTGTCGATGTAATCTTGTTGCTGAGCAGAAGTTAATCGCGCTGGTTTTGCCGGGAACGGATAATCCACCGTACCGATAGAAAGTGCCTGATTCATAGTGCTTATTTGGTTACCACAAACATCATAATTAATCCGCGTAGTATACCGATAGTGTGAGCAAAAATCACACTTCCCGTTATATTCAATCGCACCGTCTTAATCTGCTTGCAAGTACTGCTGGTAACGATCGCGCCAATACTTGCCACGCGCAGACTCACCTTTAGCCTCATAGCCTTGATATAAATTAATGTAAGCAGGCGTTAATAAGGGCTTTTCCAATAAACGTTCGGCCCACACTTTTAGATAATAAGGTGGGATATAAGCGATGTCGTAAAATTCCATAAACGTCATTTTTCTACTTGGTTTGTAGCCTTGCGCTGGGTGATTATCACAAGTGCGAGATTCACTCATTGTCGTGGGAGCAGTCATCCCTAAAGTTTGCCATTGCTTTATATTCGGTTTTTTCGCCGCCTTGCTCACGATTAGATTTGGTGCATCATTCGAATTACAAATGCTGTTCGCTAATCCTGATGACAAGGGATATTCATCTACAAAACCAGCAAAATGCGCGAGTTCATGTACAAAAACGTTGTAATCATCTTTGCTATCTAAAAACATAATCCCATTGTGTACATTCGCTTTGCCCTTATCCGCAAGCACCACTATATGGGTAAAACTCTGCTTAATAAGAGGAACACTTAATGCGGTAATATCGCATCCTAAGCGCTGAGCACCCCGCCAGTTAGCTGAGCAAGTGAGTTCGTGTGATGTAAGCCAAATAGGTTGATTAATACAGATAGGCAGCTCTTTTAATCGAGTGTCTTTTTCAAAACGAGTTTTAAAACGCTCTCCCTGTAAAACGGAATGAAGTGTGCCAGCCACCATTTGCAGCTGCTGGGCACATTCTTGCGACGAATTACGCCCAGAGGAGGCGAAATTGTTCTCAAAACGTATCATATTAAGTAACGCGGTTGCACGACGACTACCAATTTTCTTAGCTTGTCTCAACGCAGCAACAGCGTTTTCTTCTTCGCCAAGCAGGGATAACCATTCAGCATAGTACACCGCACTGCCCGCATCTTGCTGCGCAGCTTTTGCCAACCAGTATTGCGCTTTTTGCCGTTGATTCTTGACGATAAAATGATGATAAAGCGCTACCTGAGCATCTACATCACCTTGTGATGCGACGTAGATAAATGCCTTTTCAGAAGCGCGACTGCGTTTTCTACTTGCTTGTAAGTGAGAAAAATACTCCTGAATTTGGGGTGAGCCAGCTAATTTTGAGAAGTGTAACCAATATCCATTGTCAGATTCGATGGCTACTTGGCTTATTCTAGATAACGCTGTCGGGTCGCCATATTGATGAGCTTTATACAAAAAATGGAATGGATTCGATTGTACGGCCGCTTGCGCATTTAGAAAGGCTAAGTAGTAAGTTGAATCACTGCGCCCGGCAAACAGCCAAACCACACAACAAAGCGACAGGCCTACCTTTAGCACTTGTCGTCTCTTAAGCGCAAGCTGCTATTGTGGCCCTTCACTTTCAGCAACGGCTTTATCGCGCAGCATATCAAGCTCAAGTCGCGCATATCTGTGTTCAACATATTCAAATACGTTGGTGCTCAGAGCTAACTTGAAGTAATTCGACGCCACACCGCGGTTACCCAAAGCTGAGTTATATTTTCCCAGATAGAAATACGCTTCACAAAGGCGATCCGTCAACTCTTGCTGACTTTTTACCCCTTGAATTAGGGCGTTTAATAATGCCTGTTCATCTATACGTCCTAGATATAGGTCGACTAAATGTGTCGCCCAGTTGTCTTCGTCTAAGTTTTCACGATTATTGCTTAACGTAATTAATGCATCTGCTTGGTCAAGTTCGCTATGGGCAATAAAGGACCAAAGTGCACGATAAGGATCGGATTCATCATTTCGGTAGAATTCACTAAAATCATTCACGGCTAAATCGGCACGGCCACCGTAATAAAGCGCAATCCCACGATTCAAAAATGCAAATTCATAATCAGGATTAATGTCTAATGTGGCATCAAACGCTTCATAGGCTTGTATAAAATTCATTTGCTGGGTGTAATGTACCCCCAAAGAATTATACGCCTCCGCCATATCTGGTTTAAGACGTATTGCATGATCAAAATCGTATTGGGCTAAACCAGCAAGTCCAACGCTGTCATACAACATGCCGCGTTGATGGAGTAACTCTGCCCTTTCTTGATCTTCTAACGGTGCTTTCTCAAGAATTTGGTTATATCTAGCAATCGCCATTTGCGAACGCACGCTCATGGGCGCAGGTTCAGCGAGTAATAAGTTACTCATCTGTGCTTGGCTTTGCTGAGCTTGATTGCTACTAGCACAACCACTTAATATCAATCCTAAGAATACCAGTGAGAAAAATTTATTTTGCATTGTAATTAGCATAAGAGTAGGCAACGCTCGGTCTAAAATGTGATGGCGATAAAAATGCGGAATCGGCCAGGAAATGAAGCTTAGTAAACAGGCAGGGTGGCGTATTTACCCATAAATGTAAAGACAACGAGAAGGCGAAAATTGCAATCTACTGTATCAAGTTGTAAAAATAATGCACACTAGCCGGCTATTGAGAAAAAAAGCGATACCATTTTGAATAAGCAACAAACTGATTTACAAAGCCTCTTTAATGCCGCTTTGGATGTACAAGCCAAAGCACACGCTCCTTATTCTGATTACAGAGTGGGCTCTGCCCTAGTGGCAGAAGACGGTCAAACGTATACTGGCTGCAACGTAGAAAACGTGTCATTTCCGCTAGGTCAGTGTGCCGAAGGAAACGCCTTAGCAGCGATGGTGGCAGGTGGTGCGAGGCAAGTCCGTGAAATTTTAATTGCCAGCCCAAATGAACACTTTTGCTCACCGTGTGGCGGGTGTCGCCAGCGTATTTTTGAGTTCGCCAGCAAAGACACTTTAGTTCATATGGCCACCAGCGAAGGTGAAATTAAAACGCTTTCCATGAATGAAATTTTACCCTTTGCATTTGAGCAATAAAAACCTCGTTAGCCCTGACGCCTGACAAAGAAAATATTTGCACACAACAGCATTGATTAAAAATCAACCACCGTTATAATATGCCGAGTTTCGAAGCGTACCTAGTTAGAAACGCTACAAATTAAAGCCTGTCTACTTTTTTTACACTGACTGTTGAGCGTCAATTAGCCAAAAGTCTAAGATGTTGGATTAAAAGGATTAATAAGAAGTGGCTCAGTTTGTGCTTTATCGACAATACATATCACAGTTGCAGTTAGGTCGTCGTACAGGAGTAACCTATGACACGTTTATTTAAGAAAGCTAAATTCATATCAGCAGCCGCTTTACTAGCGCTAACTGCATCGCAAAACATTAGCGCCGCTACTATTACCTTAGGTGGTCAAGCGGCCACAGACGGTTCTGGTAAGACAAGCGCCAATGTTAACTCGAACAATACTATCAATGCCATCAGCGACGGTTTCTTTGTAGAAACGTTCGATAGCGCCACCGCAATTCCAGGGCTACCGACTGCAAATGACACAACTTATAATGTGGCAGGCAGTTCTACTGGTTGTGCAATCAACTCACCATTACTTGTTCAACCTAGCTCCACTAACGTGTTAAATGTACGTACAGGTTCAGTGAGAAATGTAGCAGCTGCACCTGCTGGTGACACGACTTGTTATGCTTATACCACACCTGAAACGGTTGGAACTGATAGTTACGTAGACATCGATTACACCAATTTCTTAGCCAACATCGGTACAATAGATGCGTCTTTAGCTGGTTCAAGCATTGACTACCTAGGCTTTTATTGGGGATCAATCGATACCTATAACACCTTTGAGTTTTACTCTGATACTGACCAATTAGTGAAAAGCATTGCTGGTCAAGAAATATTAGATCTTGTTGGTGGTGTTGAAGGTGACAGATTATCTGATAAGTCCAATGTTTACGTGAACATAAACTTCAGCGTTGCTGAAGCTTTCACCCGCTTACGTGTTGTTTCATCTGGCGTAGCCGGTGAGTTCGACAACATCGTGGTTGGTTTATCTAATCGTAATGTACCTGCACCTGCTGGTTTGGCTTTCTTAGGTCTAGGTCTAATCGGCTTCGTATTGCGTAAAAAACTGCAGAAGTAATATTAACAATTCATAAAAAAAGTCGGTTCGCCGACTTTTTTTATGCCTGAAAATAAGCCGCATTAAAGACAAACGCCAACAGTTAAAAAGTCCTCTATTCAGTCCTATTAAGTTGTTAATAATGGGCTGACAAGTTTTTGCTTTACGCAAAGCTTCAATCCCTTATTTAACGTGTTCTTAGTTGCGATTTCCCCCTTAGAAAACTTTACACTAAGCGTGTAAATTTCGTACACATTAGTCACCTATTTTTACGCTTTCGGTATAGATATTTACCGGTCAGAATGCAATACCATGATAATGCTCAATAATTTGTTCTGGCACGGCTTATGCTAATACTTTAGTAGCAGTAACTGTAGCTGCATAACGGAGTTACACATGAAAAATTCAATGACTAAAAACAGTATAAAATTATTTAAAACGACCTTAATCGCTTTGGCAGTTAGCCAGTCTGCGCATGCGGCGGTTATTTCCTTCGGGGGCCAAGCCGCCACTGACGGCTCGGGCAAGACGAGTCTAAAAATCAACGCTGACAACACGATCAATTCTTTGTCCGACGGCTACTTTGTAGAAACGTTTGACAAAGTCACCGCTATCGATGCGCTGCCCTTGACCCAAGATGAAAGCTACAACGTTGCTGGCTCATCAAACGGATGTGCCATCAACTCACCATTAGCCGTTACAGCCAGTGGTTCGTCCGTGCTTAACGTTCGTAAGGGGTCAACTAGGAATGTTGCCGCGGCACCTGCTGGCGATAACACTTGTTATGCTTACACAACGCCTTCCACCGTGGGTGTGGATAGTTTTGTAGATATCGATTACACAAGCTTTCTAGACAGTATAGGAACAACCGTGTCGTCACTTGCTGATTCTCGCGTTAATTATTTAGGCTTTTATTGGGGCTCGGTAGACACCTATAACTCTTTTGAGTTTTACTCTGACGATGCACTCGTGGGCAAAATAACTGGCGCTGAGCTTTTGGCCGAACTAAACGGCACCGCTGGTAACCAAGTCGCGGATTCATCAAATGTCTATGTCAACATAGCCTTTGATGCAAACGAAGCTTTTAACAGACTTCGAGTTATCTCTTCTGGTGTTGCAGGTGAGTTTGACAACATCGTTGTTGGATTAGACAAGCGAGACGTGCCCGCGCCAACCAGCCTTGCTATCTTCAGTTTAGGGCTATTAGGTCTTGGTGTTGGAAAGCGCCTCAAGAAATAATGAATACACTTTACATCAAAGCCGGCTTGCCGGCTTTTTTTATATCCATTTGTTTATTTTTCTTTCACCCTTGAACACTTTGTGCAACGAGCCTATGCAGAAAAGCAAATGCACAGCCTGTGAAGTCCGTCATGAAAAATATGAAGTTTTTATGAATATTAGCCCAAAGCCACCAGCTGTCATGTTTCTGTTTTACTCCGCGATTACTATCCATCCGTTTTTAGCGTGTAAGAGTAAACACAATGAGCAAAACGCTACAAAAGGCTTCACTGTTTTTTCTAAACTCCCATGTAAAACCCCAAGCTTTAGAAATAACGTCCCCTGCGTCTAAACCAAAGAAGATACAAGCGCCTAACGCAATCGATAAGCTGTTCAGAGATCATTGGCGCGATGTGTGCCGCATACTGCACAAATGTTACGGCTCAGGTCCACCAGAGCCAGAAGACGTGGCCCAAGAAGCGTTTAGCCGTATTGCCCAACTACGTGATTTTGAACAAATAGAAGACCCCAAAGCCTATATCATTAAAATAGCGATGAATATTACCCTCAAATCGATAGGACGTTTGTGTAAAACTCGTGAGCTCATTGCACAGCATACTCAACTCCCAGAAGATCAGTGTGATGACGTTTGCCCCGAAACTATTTTGCAGGGTGAGCAACGTGTTGCTGCAATACAAAAAGGCACAGAACAGCTAACTGAGAAGCAACGCGACATTTTGATGCGCGCCCGGATCAAAGGCCAAACGTATTCTGAAATATCCTTAGATACCGGCTGGAGTGTTGCAGATATCTGCCGCCAACTAAACGCGGTAATGGCAATTTTAGAGCGCATTGATGAGCAGGAGAATAACGCCAACGACCAAGCTTTCTCATCACATATGTCGCCCCGCAATATCTCAACAGAGCCAAGGTCATGACACATACAAAGAACAATTCTAGCGACACCGGGCTAAACAATAGCAATCGACCAAGTGTTAAAAAAAGCAATGAGCGCAGCGCGAATCATGAAGTGAATGAAAGCAGTGAATACGAGCAGGCTTCCGGCTCATCCTCGCCTCAAGCCAGAGCCAGAGAATGGTTAACGTACTTATATTGCGGACATACCAGCGCAGACAAACGCGAAGAGTTTGTTGTGTGGCTCAATAGCAGTGACGATAACAAACAAGCTTTTAACCACAGTCAAAAAATATGGCAAACCATAGGCATGACAGATTCTGCGGTAGAATGGATACAGCAACATGCAGATCAACAAACGAACACAGCGCATCTAGTAAAGCCCAAACGTGTATTCGCAAAATCCTTTTTGGCGTTATGCGCAATGGCCGCCAGTGTGGCTTTACTTGCGTTCAATGGTGTATTTAACACAACCGCTCATCTTGAAATTCCTCAACCGCAAACCGCGTTCACCTCGCCTGTGGGGCAAAATCGCCAAATCACCTTAAGTGATGGCAGCGATGTGACGCTTGCTGGCAATTCAAGTATTTTAGTCGCGTTCAATGAGACTGAAAGGCGTATAACCTTACGTAAAGGAAGCGCCTACTTTGATGTGACTCATGACCCTAGTCGCGTATTTTCCGTTACGGCTCAGCAAACTCAAGTACGGGTGCGTGGTACCGCGTTTGAGGTAAAATACAGCCCAAACAATAGTTTGAAAATTTCAGTTCAACGGGGTTTAGTTGATGTCGCTGACCTACCAGAAACAGCAGGGCAAAGGGAGCAAGTATTACAGCTAAGACCAAACGAACAACTGCATACTGATATCCAAGGGAGGTTTATCTCACCTATTACTGTTTTTCAGCCTGAGACTGAATTTGCTTGGTTAGAGCAGCGGCTGATTTACGATAACGTTCCCCTCAAAAATGTCATCATGGATATTAATCGCTACGTGAAAAAACCAGTGGTTATTTTAGATAACAGCATTAACGAACTGCCTATCACGGCATCATTTACCTTCGAGCAAATCGAGCCCATGTTAGAGGGATTAGCCTCGGCCTACCCCATAACACTCACCCATGAAGCCACTCGGAGCGTATTAACCGAAGAATAATGTGCAACGCCAGCAAGAGCCAAACCTTGCTGGTACACCTTTACCTCTCCTGTCGGATAAATAACGACCCGCTGTGTGAAGTTTTTATGAAACAAGCACTTATGCTGAAAAAAATATCGCGCTGATGACTCTTCTAGCGAAACCTATATTAACTAACTGGAAGTAACATCATGAATACACTTACACGTTCAATTAAATTCGCTTTGTTTGGTACTGCCCTCGCAGCTTTGACACCCGCCTACGTGTTAGCTCAGCAAACCCAAGTTAATATTTCAGTGCAACCACTTGGGCAAGCATTGAACTTGTTATCGCAACAAACCGGCACGGTTATTATTGCTCCAAGTCGCCTTGTCAGCGGCAAACAGGCTATTGCCACCTCAGGTGAACTTAGCGTTCTCAATGCGGTAGAAAAATTGTTAGATGGCAGCGGCTTACAAGCATACGAACAGCCCAGCGGCGCGATTGTTATCAAAAAAGCGTCACTAAAAAATAAATCTCAAAATAAACGTGCCGCAAGCTATCAAGCCCCGATGGACGAAGTTGTTGTGACTGCGTTAAAGCGCGATAGCAGCTTACAAGATACTCCTGTGGCCATTTCAGTGTTGGGCGCAGACGAGTTAAAAGCCCAAGGCGTAACTGACTTCACAGACTTAATTGATAGCCTCTCAGGCATTTCCATTAACTCTGCTTTTGGTGGCCCTGAAAACAGCTTTATCACCATACGTGGTATAGGCGGCGCTGATGACTATAAGCCTAACGGTAACCCGTCCGTAGCCTTACACGTTGATGGAATTTATCAAACCTCCAACGCTTATTTGAGCATGCCTCTTTTTGATTTAGAGCGCATCGAAGTACTCAAAGGACCCCAAGGCACCCTCTACGGGCGCAATACTACGGCCGGGGCAATTAATGCTATCACTCGTGCCCCAGGTGAGGAGTTAAACGGCTACGCCGATATCGAATACGGCTCGTACGACTTTGTGTCAGGCACAGCAGCGGTTGGCGGCAAGGTCTCTGACAAGTTAGGCGTTCGCGTTGCGGTTCTTATGGAGCAAGGTGGAGGCTTTATGGACGGTAAAGGTGCAGGCAACTTCGCAGGCTTTGTACCCCAAGGCACCCAAGGTATTGTGCCCCCAGTGGCTGACCCAGGTGAGCGCGACGGATTTGGCGATGCAGATTTATTCGCCTTTCGTGGCACAGCCGTTTACGACTTTGATGATGTGACGTCTCTTACGCTGCATTACTTTACCAGCCAAGACCGAGGTGACACCCGCCAGTATGACCGTGTTGCATTTGAAGATGACAACCCTTCACTTAACGCAGGGGAAGGTAACGACCCTTACGATTTTTACACCAGCGAATATTATTCTCATGAAATCGATGTGAGCGGATTTTCAGGAGACGTTAGCCGCCAATTACAATCAGGCTTAAACCTCGACATATTATTTGCATTGCAAAGCAGTGAGCGCAATGTCAGTGGTAACGGAGACGGCACGTCATTTCCTCGCTACCAATACAACTTCGACGATGATCTTGACCAAACATCATTAGAAATTCGCTTGAGTGACGCAACCGGCGGCGAATTTGACTGGATAGCAGGGGCCTTCTTTATGAATGACTCTGTTGATTTCACCAGTAACTGGACCAGCTACGCGGTGCTATCTCAATACAGCTCGCCCTACAATCAGCGCCGTAACAGCTTTGCGACCTTCGGAAACATCGACTGGAACATTTCAAACGACTTAGTGATAAGCGGTGGCCTGCGCTACACCAAAGACAATGCGAAATTCCGCGGTGAAAATATTGATGCCGATCCATGGGGATTATCAGTTTTCGAAGAAACCTTTAAAACAGACGCCAACTTCTCATGGGATCGCGAGTTTGACGACAGCAATGTCTCAGGCAAACTGGCTATTCAATATTTTATCAACGATAATCTCAACGTTTTCGCCTCCGTGAGCACAGCCTATCGTGGTGGCGGTTTCGACGGCACATCGATATTCTCTGAAGAAGAGACCCAGCCCTTCGAATCAGAAGAAGTACTCGCGTATGAAGCAGGGGCACGGTATGTAACAGACAATATCAACTTCACCTTTGACCTGTTCTCGTATGATTTTGAAGAGCTGCAAGCAACGGCGCGGCTATCAAACGACACCAATGGTAGAACTAACGTGGGCGAAGCCACCGTGCGCGGTGCAGAAGCCTCAATAGCAGTCACGTTATATGAAGCCAATGATCACAAAATCACCTTCAATACTGCCGGTACTTATCTGGATACGGAAATCACTGAGTTTAGCTCTAATCGGGTGAACGATGTGGTCAGTACCATCGGCGACCCACTGCCTGGCTCTCCTGAATGGAGTCAAACGGCGGTACTAAATTACCAAACATCACTGGCTAACAATACCCAACTCAACGCCCGTTTGAATTACAGTTACCACGGTGAAGAGTCGAACCGCTTAAACGCTGGCGATGGCAATACAGCTCCCTCGTATGATTTGCTCGGTGTACGCCTAGATGTAACGTTTGCAAACGGGTTAAATGTTTACGCTTACGGTCGCAACATCACAGATGAAGTGTATTTTCTTGAGTTAAACGGTGGGGCGCGTTTAGTCGGCGCACCGGCCACATACGGCGGTGGTGTTAGCTACGCCTTTTAGCCTCACATTATTCATTCACATTGTTTATCTCACTATCATGGCGAGTACGAACGCTCGCCATGAGTATATCCCTTCAAACACGCCACCGTTTTTCAGTGGCGTGTTTTTACCGTTAATTTGTTTGGAAAAAGGTTTACTTATGACAGTCCGTCTTTTCTCGCAGCCTTTAAGCCTGGCTCTGCTCCTACCGCTTTTGCTGTACGTGAGTGTCGCCAATGGCGAAGCGGTTTCAGTTAAAGCGTTAACCCCACACCCAGTTGCCACCCAATGGCCGGATCGTATCATTGCTACTCCAACGGTCTCCCCAGAAGACAGCTTTTCGGTGACATGGCGTACCGATAATTCAGTCAACAGAGCCTACGGAGAAATTGTTCAAGCACAACCTGATGCACGCTATGATACAAACGCGGCTCAGTTTGTAGCGAAAACGCACAGCGCTGCACTGGCCAATGGAATCGGCGACTCTGGTCACTTTCACTATCCAGCCAATGATGGTCAGCCCAATGTTCATTACCATTCACTAACCTTCAAAGATTTACACGCCGATACGTATTACAACTACCGTGTTGCGGGCGCAACGGGTATGTGGTCCCCGTGGCAACAAATTAAAACCGCCCCTGTTGATACCCATCAAGACTTTTCCTTCTTGTACTTCGGTGACGCCCAAAATGGTATTTATTCACATTGGCCATTAGTACTGCGCCGTGCTTGGCAACATGCACCGAATGCTAAATTTGCTATTTATGCGGGGGATTTAGTCAATGAAGGAGCAAGCGATCAACAATGGTCAAACTGGCTGAACGCAGGGCAATTCATTCATCGTTCATTACCAGCGGTGCTCGTGGCCGGTAACCATGAATATGATTGGCAAGTACAAGAAAACGCGCAAAAAAGCTGGGCACTATCCACATTGTGGCAAAGCCAGTTTACCCTGCCCTTGACCCCTTCTTTACCTAGCGCACTGCAAGAAACAGCCTACGTTACCCATTACCCAGAGATGGATGTTTTTGTACTTGACTCCGAAGCCCGTGGTGACATCAATTTATTGCAAGCTCAAGCGCATTGGTTAGACCAAGCGCTACAAACTAGCACAGCGAAATGGCGCATCGTGACGATGCACCACCCTATCTTCTCGTCATGCGGTATACCGTTGAATACCCCAGGGCAAGATGAACCCGAAATACGCGCAGCATTTTTGCCCATTATGTTAAAGCACAAGGTTGATTTGGTGCTGCAAGGCCACGATCACGCCTACGCGCGGGGCAGCATCGGCATTCAAAGCGACATTCATAAAATGGCCACACCTTCCTCAACGAAGCAAGTTAAAACCGTATTTGTCACCTCTGTAGCAGGACCTAAGACCTACCCGATTAAATCGACGCGCTGGGATGAATACGATGACTACGATGTCACACTAGAGCGCATTGGCGAGAACACCCCAACCTACCAAATCATCAAGAAAACCCAGGATAATCTCATTTACCAGTCTTTCACCTCTAATGGGCAGATTTACGATGAATTCACTTTACGTAAAGACAATCAAGGAAATAAAACGTTAAGCGTCGCTAAGGAGTTACCCCCCCAGCGCACATTTAAAAATACCGGTTTATACAAAACTCATCACGATTTAGCTGAGTAATAAGCCTACCTCCATATGGGCATGCAGGGAGTCAACGTTACTTCCTGCATTGTCTTAACACTTGCCCCTCCAATAAATCCCCGCGAACTGCACAGTTTCTGCACGCTAACTCCACACTATGTCGATATATTAATCGCCTGAATTTCTGCCCTCAAAGGTCTAGCAATGGCTAAAAAACGATTCACCTCAATCAACACATGGTCTAGCGCATTGTTTCTATGCGCGTTACTCAACGGCTGTGGCGCTGAGTCATCAAATAGCGAAGATAGCGCAACGGATGAAACAGTGAATACGTCGCCTGTAGTAGAGGCGGGAGAGGCTCAAACTGTGGTAGCGGGCGACTCAGTTACCCTGAATGCCAACATTTCAGACGATGACACAAATTATGACATTAATTGGGCTCAACTATCTGGAACCGACGTCACCCTTAGCGATGCTAACTCGCCTAGCACCCGTTTTTCCGCACCAGCTGTAGCCAATGAAGAAACACTGCAATTTCAAGTATCTGTAGATGATGGTGTCAATGATGCGGTCACCGATACAGTGTCTGTTACTGTCAGTGCTGTTAATGATGATAGTGAAGACGACTCTGGCGATGAAAATGACAATGTGTGGATCATCAATACCACTAACGAGGTTTCCAGCCGAATTTTGGACTCAGTCACAGGTATTGGCGTGCTCGTAAATGTGCAATCGGTAAGTGATGAAACCATTGATGACACGGATTATACCCTTGTTACAAGCCAAGGGATCCCAAAATACGATGTCACCATGACCCAAGAGATTATAGACAGCATCAATAACCGCCCAAAAGCCAGTTCAGATTTAGTCACTGGGCAAACGACCGCATCTGTGGGTGATGTGGTTGAGTTCGGTGAAGACGTAGGTTACGTCAGCACAGGACAAAATTGCGATAGCAATGCCGGTTACGGTTATTGGCCCCCAGGCCCTGCTTGCCCTATTGAAGATGAGCGAGAAGTGTATTTTCCAAAAAATCCCCAAGCCACGACACAAGAATGTGAAAACGGTTTAGGCAAAGTCGGCTTATTCGTTAATGGCTCATCTGTGTATAACTGGGGAGATGGAATGAGTTACAACAGCGATGGCTCATGGCTAAACCTTGCCCCTGTTGCTGAACAATATGACGTGGATATTTGTGGTGGGCACTCGGCAAATGGCGACTATCATCACCACTTTTATACCCGCTGTTTAGCCGACTTGGTCGGTGATACCGGCGACCAACATTCACCTATTTATGGTTACGCAGCCGACGGTTATCCCATATATGGCCCTTGGCAAGAAGATGGTCAGTTAGCCGTGAGCGCATGGGAAGTACGGGATTATACGTCAAGCTCAGCAACGGGTTGCTCTGACAACGCTCGTAGCTGTACTTTGATCGATCAGTACGATGCCTCCTTAGGTACCGAAGTCGCGACTCAAGGCCCAGAATTTGACGATGTGGTAACGACATTATCGGGTAACGAATTGGTCGCAGATAACGGCTACTATTACGAAGATTACTATTGGAACAGCGCGTTAACCGAGCAAGGTGGCGTCTACTTGGATCAATACAACGGTCATACCGATAGCGTTCGCGGTTACCATTATCACATCACCATTATTCAGGAAAACGGCTCCTACGTACCGGCGTTCCCGTACATTATTGGCACCCGCTTTGCTGGCCAATTACAAGACAACGCAGTTGCATCATGCAGCACAGGGGCGACGATGGGCCCGCCCCCAGGAGCTTAATATGCCAATACGTCAGCATCTTTTACCTCGCAAGCTTCTTGATATTGTTCGTCACAAAGATTTTGTGATAATCACGCTCTTCATTGTGGCCGTGACGCTTTTTAACGTGACTGGCAATATGGCCTTAGCATCAACCGAAATACATGAGCATAAAGCGCGGGATATTGGCAGAACCACGCCCGTTCCGAAAATCCAGCTGAGCGCATTTCGCGATCCCATTGACGGGGTGAATATTCATCTGGAAGTGGACAATTACCTACTGAACGCCCCTGATTTAGCAACGATAACTGCTGAGGATAAAGTCGACGGCGTGCTACAAGGCCATGCCCATGTTTTCGTAAACGGGATTAAACGCCAAAGGCTGTACGGTAAAGATGTGCACATACCGCAATCTTGGCTAAAAGAGGGCGTTAACCAAGTTGCGGTATCTTTGAATAGTCATAAGCATGAGAACTGGATGTCTGGGGATCACAATATCGTCAGTTCGGTTTTTCTCGATTTATCTAAGCAAAACATAGTCTTGCACTATTTTACCTCACAGCCCATAAAATCTACCTCACAGCCTGACGAATCGAACGCTGAGCAGATTAAAAGCCAACATGCCCACCATTAGGTGTGCTTGTTGGCTAAACTGGGCGTTAATCGATATCTAAATCAAACTTCGCCTTGTGCAACTCTCGCTGCATGCCCTGCTTGCCCGTTAGAAACAATTGCTCCAGCTTAACAGGGGTATCCTCATTCAGCGTGAGGGTAATGCCATCCCCCTTTAATAACGCAATACCGGCTTCGGCTAGTTGCTTCTCAGTTTTATCCGTTGCTCTGTCTTTGGCTTTTTTGCCGCGCTCGATAGCAGACTCGCGCAAAGACTCAGCACTGACGCCTTTTTGCTTAGCTTCGCTATTGAGTAACGCGTCTAAAATACCATCATCTTCTAAAGACAAAGACGCTTCATGCACCACCAATTCCTGTAACAGTACCGTGCCCATCAACAACGGGCTTTGGTTTTGTAGATCTTGCAGCTTTTTAAGGCCACGCAGCTTCATAGAGGCATACAACTCCCCAATATTGTCGCCATCAATACTGAGTGCCTCGAGCTCAGCTTCATCATCATCAATATCAATTTCTAGCGCCAGCGCGAGATCCATTTCATTGCCCTCTTGCTGGAGCAAATAGATGAATGCTTCAAATAAATCCCTAGGGGAGTTGTTAATGGGAAACCCAGTCACTCGAATATCGTCTGCCTCCATTGCTATTTCAGACAGCATATTCTGTTCTTGCTCAAACTCTTCAATATACAATTCATCGATAAACACCTTACCGATACGCGTATCAATCACCAGGTCGTCGATTGTGACGCTGCCAAATACAGAGGCTGATAAGTCATCGTAACTCATCTGAGCCCCAAATCCGCGAGTTTCATTGACTACCGCTTGCATGGCCTCTTCCGCTTTTTGCGTCGCCAACATTGAGCCACCAAAATAAACAACCGCTAAAAAAACGGCCCCGACTAACACTATTTTTTTCATATCCATATTTACACTCTACTGTTCATTTTGGGTTTATTAATTGGGCTATTGATAACAATCCGATACACTTATTGCAATGAAATTTACCGAGACTTTATATCGCTTCACTGTTCATTCGTTGCTCACTCACGTTACTAACAACATTTAAATAACAATTTATGGCGACGCTTTATATTAAAATGTCGGACATTATCTCAGTTCCTAAAGGATCTCCTGAATGTCCGCAGGCCTCGACTTTGGCACGTCAAACTGTTCTATCGCCGTTATCGAAAACAATACTCCAGTACTTATTCCCCTTGAAGATGGAAAATCTCGTTTACCTTCATCGCTGTTTATTGAACACAGCAATAGCACACCTGCCGATTTGACTACGGATATGATTGCTAAGCAGATCTCTGCTTTGAAAGAAGATCCACAAATATCTACTTCACTCAATCATGAGCAAATGGTGAATATTGCACGCAAACAGCTGCGTAAAGCACATCGCTTAAACACAGCTAACGATCAGCGAGCACAAAGCATAGTGCAAGCACTTGCAGCCAATGGTGACGTTATTTTCGGGGAGGAGGCTGAGCTAACCCATGTCTCTCATCCTGAAAGTGGCTTTTATATTAAATCCCCCAAGTCATTTTTAGGGGCAGACATCAACGCTACGCAAAGAGCCGTGTTCACCACCATAGTCGAAAAAATGTTGGCCTTCATTAAGCAAGAAGCAGAATGCATTAAGCAGCAAGAGTTCAGCCAAATCATGATTGGTCGCCCGGTCAACTTTCACGGGCTACTCGGTAAGGACGGCAACAAACAAGCCCTGAGCATTATTGATAGCGCAGCGGCAAAAGTTGGCTTTAAAGACGTGCAATTTTTGATGGAGCCTGTGGCCGCCGCATATGATTATGAGCGCCAATTAAACGAAGACAAGCTGGTGCTGATCCTAGATTTAGGTGGGGGTACCACGGACTGCTCTATGATCAAGGTCGGCCCAAGTTACGTGCACTTAATCGACAGACAAGATTGTATTTTGAGTCACACAGGTAAACGCATCGGGGGTATCGATTTAGACAATAAACTGGCGCTGATGGCCCTGATGCCGGAATTTGGTAAAAATACGGTACTGAATAATGGCTTACCCGTGCCCAACCATTTGTTTAAACAGGCGGTGAGCGTTAACGATGTAGCGGCTCAGCAAGAGTTTAACGGGCGCCTAACAGGCAAAGACATTGAAGAGTATTGCCGCATCAGCCCCAACCCAAAATTGAATCGTTTGAAAGCCCTGCGTGATGGTAAATATGGTTTACGTGTTAGTCGCAGTGCAGAAAAAGCAAAAATCCTGCTATCTGATCAGCAAGAGATTCAGTTGCCCCTGCATTATATTGAAGCTGGCTTGGACATACCTGTTAGCCGCGCACAGCTAAGTGATGCTATTTCCGATGAGCTAAGTAAGTTTGAGCGCTTAATGAAAGAGGCCATTACCCAAGCGGGGGCTACGCCAGACGTGCTTTACGTCACCGGTGGTACGGCGATGTCTCCTGTGGTGCAGCAATGGATAAACTCGGTCTTTCCTGAGTTAGACATTGTGATTGGTGATCATTTTGGCAGTGTTACCTCAGGGCTGACAACCCATGCACAGCGCATCTTCACCGGGTAATATATAGTAGGCCCATAAAAAATACGGATGAGAGCTCAGTGGTTCACTGTGCTCTCATCCGCGCGTCAATGCTGATTTGCGCTTTTAAAGCCTTACGGGCTTCTTCGTGAAGCAACGAAAATCGAGAGATATACTTACGCTTTACTGGGCTTGGGCCACAACGTCTTGCATCTGGCTCTTTATGTCGCCATGTGCGTAAAGTGCTTCAATTTGCTTCTGGTATTCAGTTACAAATCTAGGCTGTTGTTTCACTTCAGCGAAAATACTATCAAGCTGCAAAAACGCTAAGGGATCATTGGCGGTTTGCTGTGCTGCTTTATGCAAATCAGCTGACATTACGTCGTTAATATCCAGCGCTTTACCGTTTTTGTTCACCTGTTTATCGCTGTAGTAACACCAAGCGGCAATCACCAGTGTTGCGCACTTAATTTCGCCGCCGCTCGCAAGATTTTGCAGTAATGTCGGTAACAAAAAGGTAGACACTTTTGACGAGCTTTCTAAGCAAATACGCGACAAGTTATCCTTGATGTTCGGGTTAGCAAAACGTTCAAACAACACATCCTTGTATTCGGTTAAATCAATGCCATCCACTGGGTCAAGAATAGGCGTGACTTCAGAGTCCATAAATAACCGTAAATAGCGCGCAAAAAGAGGCTCTTGCACTGCACCATCAATCGTTTCCTGCTCTTCAATCGAGCCAAGAATACCTAGCACTGAATGGCCCGCATTTAAAAGACGTATCTTCATTTTCTCATATGGGGTTACATCCGTTACAAACTGCGCACCGACTTGTTCCCACAATGGGCGGGCATCGCTGAATTTATCTTCAATAATCCACTGAATAAAAGGTTCACACACTACAGGCCAGTTGTCTTTCACGCCAACTTCGTCGGCCAAGTAAGCCATATCAGCAGGGGTGGTAGCCGGTGTAATGCGGTCAACCATTGCATTTGGAAAATGCACATTTTGTGAAATCCATTCAGCCAAGTCTTGGTCAAACTGCCCTACGTAAGCCAAAAGCATCTTGCGAGTCATATTACCGTTGTGCTGAATGTTGTCACAAGATTGCACTGTAAATGGTTTTTTACCTGCGTCTTTGCGTGCTTTTAGCGCCGCCGCTAGATAACCAAAGACTAATCGAGGCGAGCCAGGATTCGCTAAGTCATGCACCACATCAGGGTGGGTGAAATCAAACTCGTCTGTCACGGGATTGAAGTTGTATCCCCCTTCGGTGATGGTCAAAGACACGATTTTGGTTTCGTCGCTGGCCATCTTATCCACCACTTTTTGCGGTGCATCGCAGCTAAGTAAAAAGTCCGTCAAACAACCAATCACACGATTTTCAACTTGGCCATTTGGGTGCCTTACTATCAAGGTGTATAGATAATCTTGATCTTTAAGAATTGCCTGCATTTTACGGTCGCCTTCGCGCAACCCAACGCCGCAAATTCCCCAAGATAAATCACCGCTTTGCTGCATATATTCATCTGTATAGAACGCTTCATGGGAACGATGAAAGCCCCCAACACCAATATGCACGATGCCTGATGTCACTTTGCTACGGTCGTAATTTGGAACGGTAACACTCTTAGGCAATGACGGTAAATTTGCTTGATTTAATACAATACTGTTTTCGATAGTCATAATGATGTCCTAAACGTTGGCGCCGACAGCTATTTTTTTACGCTGCATGGCCCAATAAGCGGTGAAAAAGTAAATAAGTGTGCAAGCAAAACCGACATTGAAAAACATGTCTCTGTTCACTTCGTAGCCAGAAATGTCGGCACTGAAAAACATGGTGTTACACGCCAACGCAAACGTAACAATTAAGCTGGCAATCGATATCACACGTAGCGACTGGGTTAATTTTGATATATGTATTACAGGGTCAGGTTCGTTTCGAGCCTGCTCTTCTTGATGAAGCTCAACACGTTGGTTAAATGCTTCCATTTGTGCTTGCTCTTCTGGGTACGCTTCAGCCGCACCATGACGTTTTGCCATCACGGTATATACAAAGATGGTGAAGAACCACGTTGGTATAAACAGGTAGTAAAAAGACAAAACATCCAACGCATTTAAGCCAAAACCAAACGCTAAACCTAAGCCCCAAGCCACAACAGCTGGTCTGCTATGGGTAAGCTGACGATATGCCACCCAGTAACGCGTATAACCGATACGCGGGAAGATAAAGTGCTCAGCAAATACGATGGCACCTACTGGCACCACCAATAAACCGGCATAGGTTAATAAAGGCAAGAGCTTGGTAAACACGAAAGGGAAACATGCCACACATACAGTGACCAGACCTACGGTTAAGGTCGTTTTAGTACGTGAATGGTTTTTGAAAATGGCTTGAGCAGCTAAGCCAGCACGATACAGGTTCGCGTTCGCTGTGGTCCACCCCGCAACAATAACAATCACCAAACCGGATAAACCTAGTGCTTGGTATGCCACGTCACCTGGGTCTAATTCCACAATCGATTTTTGCACGATAACCGCTGTGCCTGCACCCATGATACCGGCAGAAATCCACGCGATATAGTGACCAAATAACATGCCGGCCGAGGTGCACACACCGTACGAGCGCTTACGGGCGTAGCGTAAAATAGCCATATCAATCAAGCCGAAGTGGGTGATTGTGTTGGCGGCCCAAGAAAAGCCAATGACTTCTAACAAACCAATACCAGGCTCACCGTTGGCGTCTAGGCCCGTCCAAACGGAGATACTGCCTATGTGCATGAAATCAGACCAACTACTGAGTCCGGTTTGGCCAATAACAGAGTCTGCCAAAGCGGGCATCAAAATCAATGGGCCACTCACAAACATGACAAGCAACCATGGCGCACAAATGCCAGAGAAATTGGATACTGCGGTAAAGCCATACATAGCCACCAGCACCACGATAATCCCCACCGCTAAGACGATAGCCACAAACCAAGCATTGGTGGGATACCAATTGAGCTGAGCTGGAATATCAAAGGCGAAGCGCACTGCCGTCGCCGAGACCGTAATCATGGCAGCGGATATAACAGTAAAAATAATAACATTCGCCCAATTGTAGAGCTTAGTCATTGAGTCACCGGCAATTTTTTGCAGGTAAGTGTATAGGCTTAATCGAGTTTCAACCGCGATGGGCGTAGTAATGAAGGTCCAGCTTAGTACCGCTAGAATATTACCAATTAACAAGCCTAGTAAGATGTCGGTCATGGTGGCGCCAAGTGCCACAAACGTTGCGCCGAAGACGAATTCCGTCGCGGCAACATGCTCACCAGCGTACAGACCTAAAAAATGGGTCCAACCCTTTAATTTATGCTTGGGAATAGGTAGCTGTTCTTCGCTAATATTCCCGATACTGCTGTTATGCGTTTGAGACGTCATATTGTTTATCCAACCTGCTGTCAATTTATGCCACGCGAAACTCAAATAGCGAGTAGAGCGTTAATAAGTACTCAGGCCTAGGCGTCATAAAATTCGAATAAAAGCCTCGAACGCACTCAGGCAATAACAAGTACAAGATATCTTATTTGGGCATATGCCCCAATGGAGGGCATATTCCCAAAAACGAGTAACACTTGTCAACTCTTTGTTAATGACGTGAGTACAGTTAAATATCGGATAATTATTAAACGACGCACATCCCAATGCCACGAAAGATCGATCGCAAGCAAAGAAAATAACTATATTTTTCATGAAGATGGCTGTGGTAATTCAGAGTTGAATAGCACCAGGATGAGCAATAAAGTAAACATTTTGTAAATAAATAAAGTTGGTAAATGATGTATTTATGTACAAAAAGTTCTAACAAAAAATAGCAAAGGTGAATAAAAGTTAACGATTGAAGACGCAAAAGAGTCGTGCCTTTTCAAAAGACACGACGACAATTTTGCTTAGCGCAGCTGATTCATTCCACGGTTTTCATCTTTGTGAATCGTTACCGGCCAACCGTCATATTGGTTTGACACTTTATTGTCAGCTACATCAATCAAGAATTTATAGGCTTCTAAGGTATATGTTTGTTTTTCGATATCAAACGTGATCATACCAAAGCCACTGCCTTTTTCGTGCGCTTGCACATACCGGTTAACCGATTTCCCCACTAACGGGTTCGCGACGGCGTAAACGTACATCTTATTGCCAAAGGCATCCAGATATTCGCCGGTATTAGCTAAACCATGCTCAGGGCGATTTATAACATCGAAACCTACCGCATCGGGCTTCCACCAGCGCGGCCAACCTGCAGCAATCGCTGGGCTACAAAATGCCCAATTACTGTCGCGCTGTTTATGCACACCATATTGCGACAGCGTACCTAAATGCGTATCGCCACATATATGCAGCGCTGCAGACTCGCGCATAATATCGATGGCATTGTTTCTTGCCGTTGCTGGCCAACCACTGCTATCAAAATCGTACTTCAAATATCGGTCAGGCCGTGGTTGATGGGTTGCAATGCCTGCAAATACCGTTTGGCTAAGCACCGCTTTAAGTTTATGACCGCGCCAATCTTGTCCCCATTGCTTTAAATATGCCTCTTGACGTTGACCTAACAAGGCTAAGTCCGGACCATCAAAATCGGGGTTTACATAACCTGGCGCCTCATCTTGACCCGTTGCCCCCACTACAACGCCAATTCCCTCAGGCGCACTCTTCCATTGGCGGTCAGCTAATATAGCAAATCCCACATCACCGTAGATCAAGCTGCCATAGTAGCTACTAATACCACTTGGATTGGGCGTTGTATCAAATCCTTGAGGATGGTGTGACGTATTGGTTTTGTGCACAACGTTAATCATAGAAATAGGTTGAATGTACCCCCCTAGAATGCTCGCAGACGGGTCACGTTCAATGTGTTGCATGGGTGCACCGCCCTCTCCCCATAAGTTACCTTGTAGTACATCGTGATCATCCGGTAAACATACCGTCGGACGGTCGCGCATCACCTCTTTAAATGACCAACCAAATTGATAGTACATGCGTAAATAATTCAGTGTTGCGCGCTGCGCTGGCGCCCTAACATAACCAAAACCACCGTGATGTTCGTATAGCTGATCACCGGAGAAAAACACTAAGTCTGGGTTAAGCTTTTGTAGGTTTTCAGCCACAGGAGCATACGGAAATGCGTAGTCGTTCTGGCAGGTCAAAGATGCCATACGCAAAGGCCTGTCTTTGGGATTTGCTTGAATGGTCCCTGAGTATATGTCTGGTGTGTGTGAGCCATCTTTGCGTAATTGATTGTATATCACCCGAAACTCTGTGCTTTGGCTCTCGTCCCAGTTTTCATGGGTGAAGGTCGCTAATGATGCAGCTGGATCAATCTGGCTATGCCCTAATGAATTCCACTGACCACGGCGCTTAACTTGAAGCTCTACGCTCTGATTGTCTTTTGCCCCTAGGGGCCCAAGTAATGCACTGAGTTTGAGCACAAATCCCTTTTCGCTTTGTGAATCGCTCAAGGTATACATAGTCCACAAAATGGGGCCGAAGCGCTGCTCTGGTAAGTATTCGAATGCGCTTCCCGCCATACGCCAGTCACTAAAACGGTAGCGGCTACCATTATGCTCTTTGGCATCAGTTTGAAAATCAGTTGCTGGCAACGCAAAATTACTCACAAGGGCTACGTTGCCGAGCACTTCATCTGCTGATGCCAGCAATGAATGCGCCACAAGCAAACGTTGATCTTCTGCTAGATGTACCTCCACATCGAGTAACATCGCGCCGACTTGCGGCTTACCCGAAATGATTAAATCCACTGGTTTATCAGCAATATCAATTTTCAGAGGTATTCGCTCGCTGCCAACAATTAAGGTGTTTTTAATCACCCCAACATCATATCCTTCGCGCACAAAACAATTACTGCGGTATTCATTCAGCTCACTGCGCGCGCCTAGACGCACACCGCCACCACCGTCGTTTTCATTTGGCGCTAGATTTTGTAACCGTACTCGTATTTCAAAGTCACCTTGTTGATTTTTTAACTGATGCGTTAGCGAATGAACACTGCGATTGCCACCAGGATTAATGCAATGAGCATGACCTTCTTTTACTTGCCAATCTTCCATCGGGTTAGCCCAAAACTCGCCCCCAAGCCAAACACGATCATGGGTTTGCTGCCAGTTATCCTGCATTTGAGTAACGCGCTCAGCGTCAGCATTTACCGCTGATTTTGCTAGTGTGGTATCCGCTTTTTGATTCTGCAACGAGCGAGCGCAGCCTGCACTTGCTGCAAGCACTCCGGCTCCCACCCCTGCTCCTACGAATTTAAGTGCCGCCCGGCGCGACATAATTTCTGGTTGCGTACAGTTATCATTGCTACTTTTCATCTGGGATCACTTTGAAAATTGTTTATTGTTAACATTAATTATACAAAGTAGAAAACAAAAAACCACTACTTTTTTGATATTTATGAATACGGTTTCCCTCTCTCGTACTCTGTCCCCAAAGGGGATATTCCAACATTGCAAAAGCAAGGTAACATTCAGAAACAAATCGCTCTGGCTACACCCAAGTAAAATTAATTGCTACACTACTGTCTTTACATACAGTCACATTACCTTAAGCGCCATCTCTATGATCCTATATATAGCGGAAAAGCCCAGTTTAGGCCGTGCAATTGCGCAAGGCTTCAGCGGTCAGCAACAAAAGCATGATGGCTATATCACGCTAGGAAATGGCGATTGCGTCACTTGGTGTATAGGTCATTTGCTGGAACAAGCTGAGCCTGATAAATACGACCCTGCTTATGCAAAATGGGCTTTGCAGCACCTGCCTATCGTGCCGCAAGATTGGATATTGGTACCCAAAAAAGGCACCAGCAAACAGTTATCGGTCATAAAACGTTTATTGAAAACAGCATCTCAGGTGGTCAACGCGGGGGATCCAGACCGTGAAGGTCAGCTTTTAGTGGACGAAGTCATCACCTACTGCAAAGTTAAGCGCGATATTATCGATAACGCTGGGCGTTTACTGATCAATGATTTAAACCTAAACGCAGTTAAAAAATCCTTAACTAATATTCGCCCCAATCGTGAATTTACTGGCTTGTCTATTTCTGCCCTTGCACGCTCAAGAGCGGATTGGTTATATGGGCTTAACTTAACCCGTGCTTACACTCTGCTCGGCCAGCGCGGCGGCTACTCAGGTGTGCTGTCGGTCGGCAGAGTACAAACCCCAGTACTGGGTTTAGTGGTCAGGCGGGATGCAGAAATAGCCCAGTTTGAGTCGAAACCCTTCTATGAAGTCATGGCGACACTCGCCACTCAAACCGAGCAACCATCCCAAACGTTCACCGCTAAATGGCAGCCAAGTGCAGCTTGCGAGCCTTATCAGGATCAAGAAGGCCGCGTGATTGTTAAGAAACTCGCAGAAACCGTGGTCAATAAAACGCGGGGCCAACCTGGCGTCGTTGAATCTTATACGGTGAAGGATAAACAAAGTCCGCCTCCCCTGCCCTACAACCTGTCAGCACTGCAAATTGATGCGTCGAAACGCTTTAACTTGTCACCTAAGGCAGTATTGAATGTGTGCCAGTCGTTGTACGAGCGTCACCAGTTAATTACCTACCCTCGCTCTGATTCGCGTTATTTACCCATGGAGCATTTCAGCGAAGCGCCAAAAGTATTAAGCGCCATTAAAGCCAATGTCCCAGAGCAGCAAAGTGCCGTGGATAATGCGAATAGTAAATTGAAATCAAAAGCATGGAACGATAGCAAAGTAGATGCTCACCATGCGATTATTCCCACCTCTCGCAACAAGGCCATATCAAACTTAAGTGGCGATGAGGCGAAAATTTATCAATTGATTGCTACCCAGTACATCATGCAGTTTTATGGCCCCCATAAGTATCAAGAACAAGTAGCCGTGGTGACGATCGCTGGGGGGACCTTTGTAGCCAAAGCAAAAGCCACCACAGATATGGGCTGGTTGGTATTAACCAAGCAAAACGGCGTAGCGACATCAGAGAACGGCCAAACAAAAAACGAACCTGCATTACCAACCTTGGTGAAAGGCCAAGCGCTCGATTGTGCTGACTCTCAGCTAGTGGAAAAGCAAACCTCGCCCCCTAAACACTTCACCGAAGCGACCTTACTTGCCGCCATGACAGGCATCGCCCGCTATGTGCAAGACGCTAGCATCAAGAAAATTCTTAAAGACACAGACGGTTTAGGCACAGAGGCAACCAGAGCCTCGATTATTGATTTATTGTTTAAACGACAGTTTATGCAAAAAAGTGGCAAGGAAATACACGCCACACCCACGGGCAAGGCGCTGATATATGCCCTGCCCAGCGAATCAACCCAACCCGATATGACCGCTATATGGGAGGCCAATTTGGATAAAATTTCCCAATGTAAAATGCGTTATCAAGATTTTATGCAACCTCTTACGCACACCATTGGTGAGTTAATTAACGCCAGTCAGCGCATCGATACCAGTCAGTTTGCAGGCCTTGCCTCAACCAAACCTGCGTACAAAAAGAAGTGGCGTAAGAAGAAAAAGGCCAGTTAGTATGCTTCTCTATAAAAGCCGCTAGCGCATATATAGAAACCGCTAGCGCATGGTGACGCTAGCGGTTTCTTATGTTTTGCAGATGCCGCAAAATAGCAATCCGCAAATGTTAATCACAGAATTATGACTATTTACGACGACGTAACGCGATGCCGAATAAACCTAGCGCTAGCAAAGCTAACGAGCCTGGAGCAGGTACGTTGGTTGCGTCAGGAGTTGTGGTTACGTTAGTTGGTGTAATGCCATTGGCAAAAACGGTAGCTGAGCCTTCAACGTCTAATATCCCATACAAAGATGAGCGAGGTCCATCGCCGTAGAATTTGAATCCTCCCCAGCTTTGACCATATTCTAATGCACCATCAAAGTAGCTATACCAATTCAACGTATTTTCTCCGTCCTCAAAGAAGTCATCAATATCACCGTACAAATCTTGAGCGGTATTCACTTCATCTTCATAACCGTATAATTTTTGTGTTTGCCAATTAGAGGCATCGATCGTCATCGCATTGTAGCTCACGTATTGATTTCCAACCCAAGCATCAAGTTCTTCATCAATCCATGCGACGGTGTCCACATTGGTTATACCAAAACCCACTAATGTACTGTTCTCTAGATTATTGGTCACTGTGTATGTTCCAACCCCTTTACCTGCATAATCAGGTTCGATGTCACCATCATCACCGCCACCGCAAGGTATTGGGGAAAGAATAGTATCATCACAAATTATCCCTAAAGTTGGCGAGTCAAGACGTTGCACAGTATTACTTCGCTCAGAGTTTAGCGCGGTGCTTGCCTCAGAATTTACCTCAGAACTCGGCTCAAACGTTTCGGTAAAATAAATACCGTTCAGGTTATCCACATCATCGATCAGTGAGGCATTAGCATGAACGCTAGATAAAGTGAGACCAAGAACTAGGAATATTTTATTTAAAGATATCAATTTCATTACTGCTTCCATATGAATTATAAGTACTTTTTAAGTGCATCGGGATAATTTGACGCGTCGGCCTTAAGCAATAAACCAGCCAATAAAATAAGTTATCACTAATCAACAACTTAAATGACATTCAATTTTGCAGTGTAAAGAAGTCCGACAAGTTAAATAAATGATTATTATAGGTATTTATCATATGAAGCTATTTACTATGACCAATCTAAAATTAGGAATATTAAATTCCAAACTATCGTTTCTTGGATGCCTCAAATAGAACACAAATATCAGGCTGACTCAGGCGCTGTAAGTACAGCCAAATTAAATACCCCATAGTCGCAGTATCCATTTGACTACAATATCTTAAAGACAGTGTTAGTATCGGCAATGGAGTACTTATTGAAGGAGCAGTAAAATGATAAGGAGTGTTATGTCTATTCAAATTGCCGTTTTGGCATTATTGAGCGTGTTGCTCATCTTACCGGCTCACGGTATTGAGTTACCCTCAACCCAGTACAGTCGGCTACCGTTAGTCGTAAAGCCCGATATATCCCCCAATGGCGAGCGTGTCGCTTTTATCAAAAATTATATCAACCCTGAATTATCGGTCCTGTCGGTTTTAGACTTGAAAACCAATAAAGTAAAAATGTTGGTCAAATCAGACAATGAAGACGTCAAAGTAAATTGGTTTACCTGGGCCAATGAAAAAACCTTAATAGTGAGCTTGCGTTTCGCCAGTAGAGAAAGATCGGTCAAATTTACCGAAACCCGTTTGCTCGCTATCGATGTGGACGGTGAAGAAGTAGTACAGCGTAACTTATTTAGACCGAAATCTGGCCGTTCAAGAGAGCGTAGATCGCAGTTTCAAGACACGGTAGTGTCCTTTTTACCAGATGACCCTGAGCATATATTGATCGCCCTTGATCTTGATGTGGCCAACGTGCCATCGGTCTACAAATTAAATATTAACACGCGCAAAAGGGTGCGGATTGAAAAGGGCAAAATGCAAGTGCGTAGCTGGATGGCAGACCGTCAAGGTAACGTGCGCTTAGGTGAATCGCTTAGCTATAAATCTGGTGATGCGTCAATTCGTTACCGCTTGCCTGGCGAGGATAACTGGGAAATGATGTTCGAACACAACGCCCTCGAAGAAGTGAGCATTAATCCGCTAGGCTTCGCTAATGATCCTAATATATTGTTCTATAGCGCTTATAAAGGTGACAAAAAGGCCTTGTATAAAATAAACCTTTTTACGCAAGTATCAACGTTGGTGTTCGAGGATCCTGACTATGATGTGGACGGCTCTCTTATCTACTCTACGAAGCTCAACGATGTCATTGGCATCCGCCATGCGAATAGCCCGACCGGCAGAATTTACTGGGATGAGAGCTATCAGCGCTTTCAATCGGCATTAGATTACGCCCTACCCGATACCAGTAATTATCTAATTGATTTTAGTGCCAACGAAGAAACTTACCTACTTTACACAGAAAGTGACTTCATTCCCGGTGCCTATTTTTTAGGAAATCGGCTTCAAAAGTCGCTAGTCATGCTCTTCGAACAATATCCCGGTTTACAAGATGTCACTCCGTCTAACCATAAGTTAGTCACTTATACCGCACGGGATAACACCGAAATTGAAGGCTATCTGACCTTGCCCAATGAAGCCAGCGGACCATTTGCAACAATACTTCACCCTCATGGTGGCCCTGGTGTCCGTCAGTATGACGGCTTTGATTATTGGACTTCTTTTTTCACCAATCGTGGTTACGCCGTATTTCGCCCGAACTTTCGCGGTTCTTCTGGCTATGGCAAACAATTTGCTGATAGCCAAATGCGAGGCTGGGGCCTGACGATGCAAGATGACATCACTGACGCCACGAAATGGCTGATAGAAGAAAAAATTGCTGATCCAGCCCGTATTTGTATCGTTGGTGCCAGTTATGGAGGCTACGCGGCTGCAATGGCTGCGGTAAAAAGCCCAGATCTATTTCAGTGTGCGATTAGCTTTGCTGGTGTGATGGACTTAGAACGCTTAGTCAGCAAGAGCCGTTATTTTTTGAACAAGAAGTTCGTGAAGAAACAAATCGGCGAAGATGAAGACGACCTAGAAGCTCGTTCGCCTTATCATAACGCCCAGCACATCAAAATTCCTATGCTATTACTACACGGTGAGGATGACCGAGTCGTTGATGTATACCAAAGCCGAGAGATGTTTGAAGAGCTCGAAGATTTGAACAAAGATGTTAACTACGTTGAGCTGAAAAATGGCGATCATTATCTATCTATCCAGCGCAATCGCCATCGGTTATTTGCCGAGATGGACACCTTCTTGAAGGCACATTTAGGTGTCGCGACAACCAGTGAAAAAACAGCGACAAACCGCACTGCTCAGACACCCAATGAATAAGTCTGTGCGTTAGCAGATAATAGGCAATAACGGTCGTACGAAGCACGCACTAGGCGTGCTTTATACTTTCACGCAAAGCAACCGTTCATGCCGTTATCATTTTACCCGCTCACTCACGTCATTAATGGCCAGTTCAGCGCCTTCTTTTTGATAAGCCCTCTGGCACCACTTCTCTAGTAAATCGGGGACGGCTTCCCTAGGTCTGCGCGACTTAACGCGCTTTTCGCTGCAGCCTATGTGGCGATTAAACAATACGGAGGGAACTAGCATAGCTTGTAAAATGGCTTCGTCTGCGACACTCTCATCTAACAACCGGGGCGCCTTGGCGGACTATTCACTGGTGCGCAATTGGCTTCGGGCGGTCAAATTTACCGCGGCGAACACGCCCAATAACGGTAGGCGTGTCCAGCCTTCGTCTAGGTATTCGATATTCTCTTGCTGGTAAGTGCATATTAAATGCTCTTCAAAAGATTACCTGATATGGCGTGACGAGCCTTATGTGATGCTGTGACATATAACCACCATAGGGATGGTTTTCCTGCTTCTGAAAATTGGTTACATAGGATGATGGGCGTTTTGGTTATATTTTCACTGCAGTTAAGACACTGTGATTTTCAGTGAACAGCATCGCATCACATTTGAAATTTCATATATATGAAATTTCAAATTTAATTCTAGAAAGTCCATTCAGAACTAGATGTAAGCGCGTCAGACTCAAGCTGTAGCACTGCTCTTCATAGCGACAGTAGCGACTGGTTGTTTCTCGGTGGCTTGAATGAATAAGCACAGCATGATCAACAACATACCAAACCAGCCCAGCGGTGAAATCACTTCACCGACAATCAGTACGGCCAGTATTGCTGCTACCACTGGCTCCATTAAGGTGAGCAACGAGGCGCTACTCGCTTTGATATGGCGCAAGCCATACCCAAAGGCGATATAGCCTAACGTCATGGGGATCAACGCCATATACAGTGATACAAGGGTATTACCTGGAGAGCTAAACAAGTTATCCCCAGTGAAGAATAACGACGGTAACAACACCATAGCGCCTAACCCAAAAATGCTTCCCATGGCAGCTTGTGAATGCACGCCCTTGTCGATCATGGTGCGCGCGGCCCAAGAGTAAAACGCATACGTTAGGCCGGCTAATAATCCTAATGCAATCCCCCATACTTGTCGCTGCTGGGCTACTTGCTCTTCTGACACCCCATTAAACGCTATTTCAGTCGCGTGCGGTTCGCCATAAGCAAGTAACGCGATCCCAATCAAGCCAATCAGAACACTGATCAACCAGCGCTTCGTTAGATGAAACGCTTTGCTAAAAAGACACTCCAACAAGGCAGCAAATAAAGGCGCACTAGCAATGGAAACAACCGTACCTACCGCCACACCCGCCATGCGCATGGAACTATAAAATGCCAATGGATAAATCGCCAAAGCCAATGCACTCAAGAGCAGTAGTGTTTTTTGTTGCAACAGGTTGGCTAAATTAGCTTTTAGTTTACGACGGGCTAATACAGCTAGCATCATTCCCCCCACACCCATCGCAAAAGCCCCTATCCCTAATGGGCTGATACTGGGTGCGAAGCTTGCTGCCACGCCTGTTGTGCCCCAGAGCACAGAAGCAAATAAAATAGCCATTACTCCGTATTGATATTGAGTAAAGCCTCCGCGCATCGCCAACATTTTCCTATTCCGTTTTGAGCAAATCGTGAGAGAAGCATAAACAATTGGCAAACTGATTACTTTGCCAAAAAGACGCAAGGCTTGTTTAAAAAGACGTGATTATTAGGTTTGTGCAAATGCCCGAGGCGATAACCCAGTGTACACAGAGAAACGCCGACTAAAGGCCGAAAGGTCGCCATAGCCCACTTTTTCAGCCACAAGCTGCACTGGCAAGTCAGTATGCGCTAACAAGGCTTTGGCCTTTTCCATTCGAAGCCCAGTAATGTACTGCTGAGCACTCATGGAAAAGCTGGCTTTAAAGCGCTTTTTGAATTGCGTTGGGCTTAAGCAAGCCAGCGCGGATAGCGTATCAATGCTCATAGGCTGTTCAAGATGTTCATTGATCCAGCCTTGTACTATACGCATTTGTTTATCAAGGGTATGCATTGCCCGTTGCTGACTCAGCAACATACTAAAAACATCGAGAATAGAATGCTCAATACCGCTATCGATCTGATGCTGTAATTGCTTTTCAACAAACAATAAAAAACTTATCAAAGGCGGGGAAATAGAAAATACAGCCAGTCCACTTTCAAGTAAGTGGGCGGGTAATGTGGCTAAGTCGGCCACCATAAAACGTGCAGCTTCATCCGCTTTGAAACCATGTTCTGTGCCACTAGGCACAACCACACATTCCCCCACGGTCACTTTGCCTGTGTAGCTAAGCATATCAATCACTATGCTGCCTTGCACGGGCAGCACCAGCTGATGGTGGTTGTGGTGTACATGGCTTTGAAGTTGCTTGGTGTAAGCACGGATACTCAGGCTGTTGTTCATAACGGCAATGCATCGTAAAAACGGAAAAACAGTATAACGTTAGTTTCTTAGAGTTTGAAAGCGTGCCATTTTGGTAAGGTTGCCGCTATGGGTATAACACCGAAGGAAGCCACGTTGTCAGTCCCGGTATAAAGGTGACCAGCATCAATACGATGAGTAAGGGTACCAAAAAGGGCAAGGTTGCTCGGGCGCATGTTTCAAAAGGAACGTCGGTGACCCGAGATAGCACATACAACACCATGCCTACAGGAGGCGTCAGTAACCCGATCATTAGATTGAGCACCATCATCACCCCGAAATGCAAGGGATCAACCCCTAAACTGACAGCAATGGGCAGCAGCACTGGCGTCAAAATGGTGATGGCAGCAATTGTCTCCATAAAGCATCCGACGATGAACAAAATGAGCGTCATCAATAATAATATCGTGACTTTATTATCGGTAAACGCCAACATCCACTGGGTGAAATCAGTGGTGATATGCTGTGTGGTTAACACCCATGAAAAAGCAGCCGCAGCCCCAATGATCAGCATGATAATACTGGTCGTTTCTATGGTTTCTATGCTGACTCTCAATAAGGTTTTGAGGTTCAGAGTTCTATACACCAGCCCCCCCAAACACAGAGCATATGCGCTGGCGGCAATAGCCGCTTCAGTCGCAGTAAAGAGTCCAAATAAAATGCCACCAATAATCAATACTGGGGTCATCAGGGAAAGAAACGCCCGTTTAAAGGTGCTTGCGCAGCGCACCACTGAAAAGCCATGGTCTTTTGGGTATTGACGTTTTTTGGCATACCAAGCCACCATCAACATTAAACTTAATGCCATCACCAACCCAGGAATTACCCCTGCGGCAAATAGCTTTCCGATTGAAGACGAAGACATGACCGCATAAATAATCAAAGGCAAACTAGGGGGAATAATCGGTCCTATTGTAGAAGATGCCGCCGTTAACCCCACAGCGAACCCAGCGTCATAACCTTGGTCTCGCATCGCTTTGACTTCAATGGCACCTAACCCCCCCGCGTCAGCGACCGCAGCACCAGACATACCGGCAAAGAATATAGATGCCCCCACGTTCACATGGCCTAAACCACCGCGTAACCAGCCCACCAGCGCATTGGTAAAATCGAAAATACGTTGGGTTATTCCTGCACTATTCATCAAAGCACCAGCGAAGACGAAAAAAGGGATCGACAGCAGCGGGAAGCTATTCATGCCTCCTAGCATACTGTGCAGCACAACAAGACTTGGTACGCTGCCATCCACCACAATCGCCAACATTGATGCGAGCAATAAAGCAAACGCCACAGGTGTGCCGCTAGCAATTAACAGCAGCAAAGAAATCAATAACACCGCGATCACCATACTTACGCCACCTCAGTCATATGTGCCTGACGCATTGAGCACCAACGGTGCTTTATCACTAAAACACTTCTACCAGCCATTAAGAGTAAAAACAGCGTGATGAGGGCATAAAACCAACTCATTGATATTGGCAGCGAAGCCAGTGTGTAAAGCGACAAGGCAAAGCCAATTTGGCTGGCATATACCATTAACAGCAGCACCACAGCTAAATTGAGCGAAGCGATGCACAGTTGCAGCACACTAAGCATTTTGACGGGCAAGTATCTATGCAACAGAGTGACGCCAATATGCGCATCGTTTTTGGTGGCAATACTCGCCCCTGAAAACGCCAGCAAAATAAGTAAGTAACGGGCCAATTCTTCCGACCATCCTAGGGAAGCATCGAGAGCGTAACGACTGAAAAATTGTGCAAACAATAAAATGGCGAGTCCCCAAAATATGACTAAGCTAATTACCTCCTCTAAACGGATCGGCAAATCAACAACTGGCTGTTCACTCTGGTTTATATCGACTTCTGATAAGGACATACTCATTTACCTTCACTATTTAGCTGCAACAAACGTTGATAATTTTCTCGCCCTACGATAGGCAAATAGGGCTCATGAAGGGCCAAGGTAGCTTGGCGAAAGGCATGCGTATCAATTTGATGAACCTGTATCCCTTGGGTCTCAAACCATGCCACCAACTCAAGTTCGATGGTGCGGGTTTCATCAGATACACGGGCAGCGGCTTGTCTTAATACCGTACTAAAAATATCTTTATCTTCTGCGCTTAGCATTGCCCATCTACGTTGACTAATAATGCTTAAATTTGAGCCCAACATATGCCCAGTGAGACTAATATGTGGCTGCACTTCGTACAGCTTTTTGGCCTTTATCGTTGGTAGGGGGTTCTCCTGTGCATCAACCACACCCTGTTGCAATGCCATATACACCTCAGAAAATGCAATTGGTGTTGGGTTGGCGCCTATGGCCGTAGGGAACATTTTAAAAATAGCCGCGTTGGGCACGCGTATTTTCAAGTTTTTGCTGTCAGTTAGGCCAAGAACGGCCGAGTGAGACGTCACGTGCCTTGCGCCGTAATAGTTATTGGCCAGAATTTGATTGCCCTGCGTGATGTCTGCATAGCCCTTGGCCAGCTCATCAAACAAATCACTTTCGTTAAAGCGTTGCCAATGTTCATAGCTAGCATAGATATAAGGTAAATCGGTTAGGGCAAAAGGGGGAAATAGTTGAGCGACAAAACTGGTTCCAGTATAAATAATGTCGACACTGCCTAAACGTAGGCTTTCATTAAGCGCCGCTTCCTTACCCAGCATAGACACCGGGAAGACCTGAATGTCGTAGCGCCCTTTAGTGCGCAGTTTAATTTGCTCAGCGGCCCACACAGCCTGTTTGTGCAAAGGCTCGCTAACCTCGTAGACGTGCCCCCAAAATAGCGTTTGCGGTGAGGCAAATACATCAACGGATGTAAAAACCCCTAAAACAAAAAATAGAAAGCTACGCATCGACTGTCAAACAACCCAATTGGTTAATTGTTAACAATAATAAGGCAAATGTTAGCAGGTTGCAAAAATAGTTAGGCACGTATGCTTGCCGAGTATTTCAGACTAGCCGCTCCCAAATACAGTTTTTATGGCCGTTGCTGAGGAAATTGAAATACGCAGAGTGGTGATCATAACGACAAAACACAGTGCAAACGGAGCATCAATGCAGCGCTAGTTCGCTGAGGTAATAAAGCCCCTTTACCCAATTAACCCAATTAACCTAATTAACCCAAGCGGCGCAGAATGTCAGCTCACCAGAGCAGGTGTTAGTGCTTATTGGGCTAGCGCAATTGTAAGATTAATTTTCTATCGCCCCTATTCGAAACCAAACCTTGTAAGCTGATTCAATCGCTCGTTTTCAAACTCAGGAGATAATGATGTCTGTACCTCAAGTCGCGTTAGTCACAGGTGGTTCTAAAGGGATCGGGGCCGCAATAGTACGTAGACTATCGACCGATGGCTTTGCTGTCGCAGTCAATTACTCCAAAAACCCGGCGCCCGCAGACGACTTGGTGAAGGAACTAAAAGATGCGGGATACGCGGCGTTAGCGGTTTGTTGTGATGTAGCGAATAGCGATGGTGTTAGCCAAATGTTCGACAAAATAGAAAGCGAGCTGGGCTCTGTGAATGTACTAATCAATAACGCAGGGATCATGAAAAATGCGCCCGTGGCACAAAGTGAAGAGACGGATTTTGATCAGCAAATCGCAGTCAATTTAAAAGGCACATTTAATACCCTAAAGCAGGCGGCTAACCGAATGCCAAATGGGGGCAGAATTGTGAACCTATCTACCAGTGTTGTCGGTTTAAAATTGGAACAGTACGGTATCTACGCAGCGACAAAATCAGCAGTAGAAACCATGAGTGCAATTTTGAGCAAAGAGCTGCGCGGCAAGGACATCACGGTGAATGCGATAGCACCAGGCCCCACAGCGACAGACTTATTTTTGGATGGAAAATCGCAAGAACTGATCGACCGCTTGGCTAAAATGAGCCCGTTAGAAAGATTAGGCACACCGGAGGATATTGCCCGTGCGGTGGCATTTCTAGTTAGCCCAGACGGCGCATGGATAAATGGCCAAGTACTCAGAGCAAATGGCGGTATCGTCTAGGCTCAAGCGACGTAAATATAAAATGCCCTCCTACAGGCTATCGCTTGTTAGTCAACAATGCTTAGCCTTTCATCGACACTGACTTTTCTTTGTCAGCACTATCTCGGCTCATTCAAAGTAAACGCTGAGATTTCTTTACACAAACGTGGAGATGTTCAGCCTTATCATGTCACGCTATTCGATTTCGCTTAGCCGTTTGTTAGTGCCAATTCAGTGATTTTCTTTCTGGCTGTTTTGCTAGAGCGACCTTGAAATGAGTGAAAACGTGCTGCTAAACCAGCGCTACAGATTCTTATACATCCACATTGCGAAAACAGGTGGTTCCAGCATTCGCTCAGTGCTTAACAAGTTACATTGGCACGACCCTACGTACTACCTTATGTTCCCTTGTCACAAATCAATACCAATCCGCATTAATTAAGTGCCCGCCTCAGAATGCGTCCAGCGGTTTTTGATTAAGGCATCGCTATGTAGTAATGGTTGTTCCCTTTAAAATAGTGAGAACGCAGAGCAAATTTCCTCGCCACTGCGGTGTCATTACAGCGAAAGAGATGCTGTCAGATGCTTTTTTCAATCAACTCTTCAAATTTGCCTTTGTACGTACCCCTTGGGATCTTCAACGCTGGTTTCACACTTTGTTGTTCCGTGCTACATGTCATGGTTTAAAACCTTTTTCAACGGCCCTAAATGAGCATCGAAGTGCTTCCATTGTTCCATGCCTGAGCGGTATATAGGCTGCCTGACTTGTTCTGAACTGGGGGTTTTTATCGCCCGCTCAGTCTTATGAAAATCGATACACCGTTGCTCGAACGGTAATCCGCAAAAATCCAAAATCCGCTCCACTTGTCCATGCAAGTCATCAATCAATGTTTCGTGCTGCACTGTTAATACGAAGCCTGGCAACACTGTGTCCCAATGGGTCATAAGTTGTTCATAAGCGCGGTAATAACGACCTATCTCTTCTAGCCCGTACGAGAACTCCTGCCCGTCACCAAATAACTGCTTGAAACCGCTAAAACAGCACGCCATAGGATCGCGTCTTGCGTCGATTATTTTGGCGTTAGGCAAGATTAATTTGATTAGGCCTATGTGCAAAAAGTTGTTCGGCATTTTATCGATAAAAAACGGCGCGCCGGCTCTGTAGACTTGTGTGTCTTGCAAATACTTCTGCCCAAAACGAGCAAAATAGCTGTCATCCAAATCGGCCAACATCTGAGGATATTGATTTTTTTGACCCTGTAATTTTGATGCCAGCCCAAGAACATCGTGCAGCTCCATAGTGCCATCAACTTGAGAGTGCGATGCGAGTATCTGTTCGAGTAACGTCGAGCCCGCTCTGGGTAAACCAACAATGAAAATAGGATCAGGACTTTGCTCGCCAGCTTCTTTTAAGCGTGCAAATAGTTCTGGTTGGCAGGTGTCGATTTGCTTGGCTACTTGGCGCTCGAACACATCAGGATTGTAGTTAATCTGTTGCTGTTTAAGCTGATTACCCTTGGCATAATGTGAAAATGCAGCATCGAAAGAGCCCCTGTCTTCCAATGACTTACCTAAGGCGAAATGCAGATGTACTTTGTCATCTACCGCAATATTCTGTTGAACAACTAGTTGCTCCATTGCAGCAAGCTCAGTATCACTAAAGCGATAGGTTTTGGTGTTGGCTAAACTCCAATAAGCGTCACCAAATTCAGCTTTGTATCGATATGCCTGTTGGTAAGCGTTGATTGCCCCCGGCAAATCCCCTAACGCTTTTAACGCATGCCCCAACAATAGTTGTATGCCCGGCTGGTTTTGGTTTCTTAGCAACAACTCTTGATAAATTGATATGGCTGCTTGCACTTCCCCCAGACCGACCATAGCACTGGCCTTAGCACTTAACAGGACGACGTTATCGCCAGAGGCTGCCAGCAGCTTATCAGCCAAGGCTTTTGCTTCGGCAAATTTAGCCATTTTGGCTAACAGCTGAAGGTACGCGATGCCGGCCGCTTTGTGTTCAGGGTAAAGCGCTAAACAACTGCTTAAAATAAATTCAGCCTCGCCATATACTTTAAGCTGAATACCGATTTCTGCGAGCAATAACATCGCCTCGCTGTTGTGTTTGTTAGCTTGTAAGAACTGACGACAAACTTTGTCAGCTGCGTATAAATTCCCTTCGTACATTAAATCTTTAGCACCTAGCACCGCATTAGGCAGCCCGGATAAATAGTCTATTTGTGCTTGGCTGATTGTCACCGCTTTGGCATTTTCTTGCTGTTGATAAAGCGGCAGTAATGCGCGCCAGCTGGCCAGTAGTGCGGGGTTTAACTGCGTAGCTTGGTAGAAAGACTGAGCGGCCTGTTGTGGCTCACGCAATGCGAGATACAAATAACCGTTTTCTTGCCAAGCTCGTGCGTGCTTAGCATTTGCCTCCAGCAAGATTTTATTTGACTCGAGTGCCTCACTTAAATCACCATTTAACCGCTGAGCTACGACCAATAAATACAGTATTTCAACTCTATTATCATTTGATAAATCACTCGCTAATTGCTGATCACACAACGCAATGGCCTGACTAAATTTCGCCTGTTGAATAAGTTGTTTTATCCCGTTACACGCTTCGTTAAACGATGGTTTGGCTTGGGATGTATGCTTGGTACTCAATGTAGCGACTCCAAAAAACTGAATGGTAATATGTCCTGCCCGTACATAAAAAAGGCAAGCCTAGGTAGGCTTGCCTTCGTATACGTATTGCGCTTAAAAGCTTAAGCACATTAGTAAGATCAGAAGAAGTCGTAAGACAATCTTAACCCTACGGTACGTGGTCTGTTAGACACTATTTTAGGCGTGTATTGCTGGGCATCAATATACAAGATAGCACTCTCATCCGTTAGGTTATCAATAAAGATCTCAGCTTTCCATTCATCGTTAGTAATACCAAATGCAAGGTTAGCAAGTATGTAGCTGTCTTGGATGTAACGCCCACCTTGAATGGTCTCACCGTTTGAATCAGCAAACGTTACTCCTTCGTACACAGCGGCTTCACGCTCAATGCTTAGGCCTGTCCCTGCGCCATAAACGAGCTGTGCAGCATCTTCAAGAGCATAGGCGTCCATCGACATGCTCGCTAAGCGATCACCTGTGTAGCTAATTGAGCCGTTGATATATCCAGTAAAGCCATTGTCTAACTCATAAAAGTATTGTGCACGGATATTGCCGGAAAAATCAGCAGAATACGGTAGTTTACTGCCCACAGGTGGCGCTATTCCATCTAGTGCAGCGTTAATGCTCGTCAACTCAGTGTCTAACACACTAAACGCCGCGTTGATAACAAGGTTGTCAGTGGCCAACCAGGTTAAGTCAGCATCAATACCGCGAATTTCAGCGTCACCAACATTGTCAGTGAATACCAAGAAGCTGATGTTGGTTGGGTCATAACGTGAGGTTTGTAAGTCACTGATTTCAGAATAGTACGCCGTAGCATTAACACGTAAAATACCGTCTAGGAAGTCACCTTTGATACCGAACTCATAGTTATCTAACTCATCCGTTGTTGAATATACTGGAATACGGAAATCTTCAAACGCCCCTGTTTGATTAGTCGCCAAACCACCACCTACGCGGTTGGTTACAGGCGGACGGAAGCCTTCAGAATAGGTGGCGAATACCAGGATATCTTCGTTTACCTTCCAGTCAACTGATGCTTTCAAAATCACATCGTCTACGGTCAATGTGCCATCACCATCGAGTAAATCAACTTCAAGTTGACCGCT
Organism: Paraglaciecola sp. QJM3NY_14; assembly: GCF_056173245.1. Taxonomy (NCBI): domain Bacteria; kingdom Pseudomonadati; phylum Pseudomonadota; class Gammaproteobacteria; order Alteromonadales; family Alteromonadaceae; genus Paraglaciecola; species Paraglaciecola sp. QJM3NY_14. The sequence goes on along the minus strand of NZ_CM149664.1, from coordinate 832,392 downwards.
TTCTATCGCGGCTATCACACCATCATCTAAACCAGATGCCGCCAATTCAGCCGGATCCTGCGTACCGAACGCACGCAAACGGCGACTCACATCAACAGTGGTAGTGGAGCCTTTATACGTATCTTGAATTTCATACCAGCGAGCACCAAACGTTGCGGTAATGTCGTCAGTCAGGTCGTATTCTATTTGGCCAAACACTGCAATTTGGTCAATTGCATGCTGAATATCGTTTACGAAACTGATGCTCGGCTCAAAGGGTTGACTCGTTGAGTTAACCCCCTCAGAGCCTACCAAAGTTCGGGCTAAATCGTCGAACTTGTCCGTATTAGCGATATTAAACTTACCCACTGAATTGAGGTCTTGCTCATCGTAGAATACACCAGCAGTTAGACGCCATACATTGTCTGTTGGCGTATTAAAGCGCAACTCGTGGGTCATACGCGTGCTGTCGGTTTTTTCCTTGTAATACTTAGTTGGGTCTAAGCAAATCTCATCTTCTGGCGCAACATCTCCACCATAATTACACACATAATAAGCAGAGAATAAACCGCCGTTGGTATAACCCGTGTAATCAATGGTTGAGTCGATTGAGCGGTCTAAGTATCCCCCAGTGTAAACGATGTCTAGTTTGTCTAAACGCCCTTCTAAGGTCCAAGTAGTCAAACCAAACTCGTCATCATTGTCTTCAGGTACAAAGCGGTTAGTTGAGGTTTCCCCTTCTAAATTAGGATCGTATGCAAACACGCCTTCAGTGCTCAATGTTTGCTGAGTGTGTTGAACCAATAAGTCCCAATCTTCATTAATAATGTAAGACAGACCAAAACGCGCACCTGAATAAACCGCATCGTTAAAGTCATCTTCCACTAACGCATCGTTTTCAGGTGAAATAACCGGAGTATTTTCAGGGTCGCTAAGCACACCGCCAGAGATTCTGTCGATAACCACTGCGCTACCGATGTATCCGCCATTCGCTGGATCGTTGCGGATGTTATCAATCCAACCGCCTTGGTTATCAGTGTAGGCCGCTACGCGAAAGGCAAGGTCGTCTGATACTGCGAAGTTTATAAACCCTTCTACAGAATTACTCATTTCACCACCTTTAGTGAAACTGGTGCTGGTATCAACCCCTGCAGCAAATCCAGTGTGATCAGGTTTTTTGGTGATCAATCTTACGGTGCCTGATTGTGAGCTGGCACCAAACAAGGTCCCTTGTGGCCCAGGTAGTACCTCAATGCGCTGCATATCGGTAGCGTAAATATCTAGATTACGGCCCTGCATTGAAACCGGTTGTTCGTCCAGATAAAACGCGACAGAAGGCTGAAGTGCCTGCACAGATGAAACAGAGATATTACTTTGGGTCGTTGCTGCGCCACGAATGTAAATTTCGTTTTGTCCAGGGCCTGTACCCTGAAAGGTCACATTAGGCAAGAACTCGACGTATTCTTGAAAATTATCAACCCCAAGGTTCTCTAATGCTTCACCGTTTAGTGCGGTCACTGACACGGGAATGTCTTGAATCGACTCTGAGCGTTTTGTTGCAGTTACTTCAATAGTCTCAATACTCGCTTTGCCTGTTTTTGTGGCTTCTTGCTGAGCATAGACGGGCGTAGTAGCAAGTGCGGCAACGACCGCGCAGCTTAACTTGGATATTTTCATTCTCATTGGCCTTGTGTGGTCTAGTTTAGGTGTTGCTAGTCGGGTATTTTTTTACGTTTAAAGCTGTTTAATTTTTATTCTACAGTATGATTTTAAAGAAATTACAGCAAAGCGCAAAAATAAGTTCAACACGAACCAATATAATGAGGGAAGAATTCGAGTCTGCGTCGGCAGATATTTGTACAATCCCTTTATGATTAGTGATTTAAAACAGTCAAAACAACAGGATTGATTGCTAACTGATGCAATATCAGCTATTTACTTCGTAAACGAATTATTTCACCACTACTTAATATATAGTCTAAACAGTACATTTTTAGAGCGAAAATCAGCCCTCGATGAGTAGAAAACTTAATTAAAAAGTCGCTTGCCAGTGTCAATGCGGTGGGATTATCGGCGCATATAACAAGCAAAGAAAAGGCCGGACTATCCGGCCTTTTTTTTGATTTTTTCATGCCTTTGCTGGCGCGCCAGTAAAGGTCATCTATAAGATTTGACTAGACGTTGCTCTTTTAACGCTGCCAAAAACGTAAGTCTCGCAATGATTGAATAAACTCGGAAGCTGACACGCTGTGAAGGTCTATCCACCCATCATCTTGCTTGTCATTTAACCCTGTCGCCTTAATCAATGCTGAAGCATCAGCGGTATGTCCTATGAACTTCATATGGGCATAGGCGTCTGTAATGAAGTCTTTCGCTTCTGGGATTGTGGCTAGTTGTTCAGCTCCTTCTTTTGACACTAAAATCAAAACGGCGTCGTACAACACAGAAGGGCCGCCATCGATGACTTGTTGAGCTGCGATGTGTTTTCCCTTGCTACAAGTAACCCCACCGACTTGCGGAGCAATCACTTCATAATTGGCACCTTCTTTCTCAAGCGCCGTTGTGATGGATGCAAAAATGTCGGCATCAGCGCCATCGCTCATTAATATACCTAGCTTGCGCCCTTTGAATGTTTTGGGTGAATTTTTCAATATACTCAGTGCATCAGACACAGGAAGGTCTTGACGTGTTTTCATCGCTGCCTCAGCAGGCTTAGGCATTGTTTTAATACCTAGGCCATCCGCGGCCTTTTGAGCCAGAGTCTCGTCGATGTTGAGTAAATGTGACACCATTCGTTCGCGAATGGGCAGGTGCTCAACTTTAGACAATTCGAATATCAAGGCACTTTGAATATGCTCTTTCTCAACCTCGGTTTGACTCATATAGAATTGCCTAGCTTGGCTGTAATGGTCAGAAAACGTCTCTGAACGATAACGCAATTTGTCACCACTTGTTGGCTCAGACGAACTTTTGAAACCGTGGGCTGGGCAAGCTCTGGGGTTGTGTTCTCCTCCATCCCACGAATTTGGCTCATAATTGACCCGACCTTTAGGATTCGTCATTGCCATGTGGCCATCTTGTTGGAAATGACGCATAGGGCACTTAGGCGCGTTCACAGGAATGTGCGTGAAGTTAGGACCGCCGAGACGTTTAACTTGGGTATCGAGGTAGGAAAAGTTACGACCTTGAAGCAGAGGATCTGCTGTGAAATCCATACCAGGTACGATATTTTGGGTACAGAAAGCGACTTGTTCAGTTTCGGCAAAAAAATTATCTACTACGCGGTCTAGCACCATACGTCCAATCATTTTAACCGGCACCTGTTCTTCGGGGATGAGCTTAGTAGCATCAAGGACATCAAACTCGAACTCGTCCGCAAATTTTTGGTCGAAAACCTGTACGCCCAATTCCCACTCTGGGTAATCCCCTTGTCCAATTGCTTGCCACATGTCTCGGCGATGAAAATCGGGATCAGCCCCATTTAATTTGAGCGCTTCGTTCCATACCACCGACTGCATACCACCTTTTGGTTTCCAGTGGAACTTAACAAACTTCTCATCCCCTTTGGCGTTAATGAATTTGAACGTATGCACGCCGAAACCTTCCATGAAGCGTAAAGATCGAGGTATGGCTCTGTCCGACATCGCCCACATAGCCATGTGCATAGATTCAGGTGTTAAGCTGATGAAATCCCAGAAGTTGTCATGAGCAGTTTGCGCTTGAGGAAAACCCCGGTCTGGCTCGGCTTTGGCTGAATGAATAAGGTCTGGAAACTTCATAGCGTCTTGAATAAAGAACACCGGAATATTATTACCTACTAAATCCCAATTGCCTTCTTGGGTATAGAATTTGACTGCAAAGCCGCGAACGTCACGGGCCAAGTCAGGCGATCCTTTGTTGCCCGCTACCGTTGAAAAACGCGCAAATACGGGTGTCTTCTCGCCCTTGCGCTGAAAAATGTCAGCGCAAGTTAAGTCATTGAGTGCGTCATATGTTTCGAAAAAGCCATGGGCACCATAACCTCTGGCGTGTACAACTCGCTCAGGGATGCGCTCATGATCGAAGTGAAAGAGCTTTTCTCGTAATACTTGATCCTCTAGCAAGCCCGGCCCACGCGTGCCGACCTTAAGGGAATTTTGGTCATCACTCACCGGGCAACCTTGAGCTGTAGTCATAGTGGGATGAGTATCTGAGGCCGGTTGGTGTAATTCACCGCCTTTGCCTTTATTGCCTGCATATTTAAATGATTCAGTCATCGCTAGTCCTTCATAATTGGGGAAAGTTGCGTCAGCACGCCCAGAGCGTTATGAGACGCCCGCCGAAGAGCAACTGCAAAAGAAAGGCCATTTACATCATGTATAAATTAAGTTCAGGAAAGACATGGGGCGTGGGGCATTTACCCATCACACGCTCGTCACTTCGTTGGAATAATGAAAAAACAATTACACTAAAGAATGTAAATTTTCTACACTTGAAGCCTCCTCATATTGCGCCGATGTGATTAACTTCAGGATGGTGAATCAAGGACCTTAGTAGAAGACAAGATAGCGGATAAATAAGGCGTAAACATAGCAGTGGTGGCATCAGGTTGATAGGGTAAAATCAACAGCAGCAAGACGCACCATCCAGCGCATTTGCTGGTAGCAACAGTTTGCTAGCATAATAAAATAACGCGCTCAAACACACTTATTCTTTGGCGACGGGAAATAGCATCGTAAATTCGGTGAATTGATTCAGCTCGCTATTAATCGAGATAGTGCCAGCTAATTTTTTGATGATATTAAACGTCACAGATAAGCCCAAGCCTGTGCCTTCTCCGACCGATTTTGTGGTGTAGAACGGCTCAAAAATTTTCTCCTGCGCCTCGATAGGAATTCCGGGGCCATTATCTTTAACGCTTATCTGTATAACGTCTTCACAGCGCTTCGTTTTGATACAGATCTTCGGGTTTTGAACCCGTGCTTGCGTCAGCGCTTGGGCTGCGTTTTTAATCAAATTAGTAAAGACTTGTTGCATCAACCCATTGTGAGCCATGAAACTGGGAAGGTCTACTAGGTCTTTTTCAACTGTGATTTTTCCGTTTAAGTCGTAAGACAAGACTTTCAATGTATCATCGAGAACTTGGGTTAAATCGCATACTTCTAATTCACTAGACTGACTATAAGTGAAAGATTTTAGGTCTGTGATAATGTCTTTCACCCGTTTAAGTCCACTATGGGATTCTGATATCACACTACGGATATCCTCTAGGATAAATTCCATACCTTCGTCTTGTTCGAATTTAGCGATATTATTTCTCAACTCGGTAATTTTATGATCTCGCCCTATGTCGATCGATGCTAAAAACTCTGACTGCAGAGATTGCAGCTGCATAATACTTTTTAGGTAATCATCCATGCATGAAAAATTCGTCATCACATAGGCCAAAGGGTTATTAATTTCATGCGCAATACCCGCTGCCATTTGGCCAATACTGGCCATCTTTTCCTTATGCTGTAATGCTTGTTTAGCCGTTTTTAGATCAACAAGTGTCTCCTTGAGACGCTTATACTGACGCTTTAAACTATGCTCTGCTTGCCGTCTTTCTAACAATAAGGTCAATTGTTCAGATGCTTTGTTGATCACGTTAATTTGCTTCATGGACACTTTATCCATCTGCTCATCCGAAACAAAAAACATTAATAAATAAAGTGCCTTACTGTAAGCAACAATCGGAAATGTTAGGTAGCTGCCTATTGAGACACTGAGTTTTTCTTCTACTTCGGCTAGTTCGATCTCTTCGGGTATCAAATTGATCTGGGGTTGTTTTTCATCGAGTGTTTTATTCAAAAAACCCGGTAGTACGGGTAAATGTAGCGCACGATTAAAAGCATCTATTACAACGGGGTTTTCAATATCACAGTATTCGATGCTGCCCCTATCATGCTCAAGTATTTTTATGTGTAAACAACATGACGAGTAACATAAAGCGGAAAGCGTCGACGAGAAAACTTTTAACAATTCGGCTACGGATTCCGAACTTCGTGAAAACTGACTTATGCACATAAGCATGTTTGTTTCAGCATCGTGTTGTCGACGATTGTTTTCAATATGTATGAAGGTATCAATTTCTCGATTAAGAATAGAAAGGTTAAATGCTCGCTTACTTTGCTCTGCCAGTAAGCAACCATTGACTTGCATGGTACCCAACCAGCTGACCTGATCTAAATCGTATTCTGGCTGATGAAGCAATATTATGCGGGTATCATTATTCATTAACCCTTGTCTTACAAACTGTGTTACTTGTTCGCTCAATTGCTCATCTTCGGCGCTAGCGATACAGGCCACTATGAGTGCAGGCTTGTCATGCCGAAACTGTTTTTTCATTCCTCGTAAATTATTTATATGTACAAGTTCTCGCCATCCACTCAATTCAGTTAATTGAATCTCAGCACTACCAATGGTGAAAATTGGCAGTGAAATACTCGGGATTTGCATCGTGGAGCTTTCCATTAAAAATCTGCTAGTATAAAAATCATAGAGTTGAATAACGTATTCAGCAAGCCGTCAACTTTGCACTATTTTTGTTATTAAAGAAAAAGAAGGAAATCTTTATGAAATTAGTCAGATTGCTCTACTACAGTCGTGCATCAAGAGAAATGTCGTTGTCTGATTTAAAGGATATTTTGGGCACGGCAAGAGACAATAATAATAGTATCGACGTTTGCGGCATGCTCTGTTACGACCAGCAGTATTTCCTTCAGGCCCTTGAGGGAGATAGAGAAACAGTCAATGAGCTTTATTTAGATATCGCTGATGATCCTCGGCACGACGATGTCGTCATTATCAGCTATAACGAAGTGAACGAACACGTATTCCCGCAATGGCAAATGGGCTATGCAGCCAGCTCAGCAAAGTTTTCAGCATTGTTAAAAGCACTAGGTCAAACAGAGTTTTCGCCCGATAATATGACTCCAGAGCAAGCATTTACGTTTTTGACAGAAATGGCTGGCGCACAAACTGATATCTAAAGCAGCGCTTGCCAAGCATCTTGTTCAGGATGAACCAGGAAGGGTAAAATGTACCCTGGCTCGCTAAGCAAACACTATTTTTGCATCTTTCGCTTTGTGATATTTGATAATTTGAGCACCAATAACGTCAGCAACATGGGCACACCAATCAACACCAACTCTTTGACAAAAGGTAAAATGTATCTCAAAAAGTTCGGCATTTTATTACCTTCTCCGCCATGTGAATACCCTTGTTGGTTTATCTGTGCGGCCCAATCAGTCAACTCCAAAGAGATCAGTAGCACACTGATCACAACAGAGATCAATAAAACGACAAAAGTACGCGACCTCCAATGGTATTGCAGGTACTTCATGCTTTCGCCCGCTTCAGGCACATACGCTTAGTCAAATTCATTATCCAGCGCCAATGTAGAGCCAGATGCACACCTATAATCGGCATGATCAACGTTGCTGAATCGTGGTGGATCTTCGACCAAAAATCTTGAATGTGTAATTCAATATTAAGCGTTGGTAACAGCGCCACGGAGACCAAAAAACCACTGACAGTAGCAAGCAACATCATTAGGTACAGTAGGTAATTTCACGCCAAACTAAAGCGTTCTTTGGCGGATATATGCTCAGTAAAGCGTTTTGCACTTTGTTTTATCCAGTACCAGTGCAACAACACATGCACGGCAAAGGGCACCACAAACAACACACTCAACCACTCATGTCCTGGTACACCCGTCGCCTGCGGAGCTGAAACAATCATAAAGCTTACCAGCAGCAACACGTCCATTACGTAACGGGTTTTGTGTAAATTTTGTTTCCAATCTGACATTAAATAGTCGAACCTGTTTTAGTCTGCGTTTTGATAATCACGCGGATTATCGCCATATCATCACCCGCTGATCGAAAAATGCATTTAGTTGATAAAGTCTACTCTCATACAGTTGGATGACTTTGTCAACTACATCCCTATTCGTGCCTTATACCTCCCGACGGTCTAAGCAATCATCTTCAAGCAAAATAGATTTTCTAACCGTGCTCTATTAAGGTAGAAGTAACCGTCACTTCGAGAAATAGGTTTAAGTTGATAGCCAATGCTGGTTGAACGAGAAAGTGCTATTTCACAATTTGGCTTGTGTGTTAAAAAACTCGCGAGCGGTACCGGTCATGTGGCACTGATCAGTGGTGAAGCAGGAATAGGAAAAACCACATTTCTTGAACAAATGCGCCGTAGCTATCAAACCAGAGCGAGATTTTATTGGAGTGGATGTGATCCCCTACTCACCCCAAGGCCGTTCGGTCCTGTACATGACATAGTCGCTGAACTGTCTACATCCTTGTTAGAACTGTTAGAAAACGGGGCTTCTACTACCAGTATTTATTCTGCTTTCTATCAGGCACTTGAATCGTCAAGTGAGCCGGTCATTCTGATTTTTGAAGATGTTCACTGGGCAGATCACGCTACACTTGATTTATTTAAGTTTCTGGTTCGGCGAATCGCTTTTGTAAAATGCTTATTGGTTATTAGCTATCGAGATGATGAGGTCGGCGAAACACATCCGTTTAGAACCGTATTAGATGTTCTTCCCTCTTCGCACACATCGCGCATTCCTATTCTGCCCTTAACACAAACAGGCATTGCACAACTGGCGAAAGACAGTCATCACGATAGCACAACCTTGCTTAACATTACCGCAGGCAACCCCTTCTACATTACAGAGCTATTAGCGGTTGATAGTGCTGATAAGAATCACATTCCTGTGTCAGTGAAAGAAGCGATTGTTTTTCGTTTAAATCAATTGCCCCAAGCAATACGTCACTTTCTCGAAACCATTAGTCTTATCCCCAACAGTGTGCCGCTGTCACTCATCTTGGCACTATGCGGTATCGAGGGGGAAACTCACGCTATCGCTTGTGTCGCTCGAAAATTGCTAACAGTGGATGATGTGGGTAATTTCCGTTTTCGCCACGAGCTCGCTCGCCTAAGCACCGTCGCTTCTATTGCTATTAGCAAACAAAAACAGCTACATAATAAAATAGTACTGGCGTTAGAAGCATCTCAGACTCATGACACGTTAGCCTTATTGATACATCACTCAGCTAGCGCCTTGGACGCTAAACGTGTGCTCAAGTACGCCCCCATAGCCGGTAAAAATGCAGCGAAAAATGGTGCACACCGTGAGGCTGCAGCCTATTTACGCGTTGCACTGCGCTTCGTGGACGACGCCCCCACAGAACTCGCCGCTCAGCTTTACCAAGATTGGGCATACGAAACTGGTCTCACTTTGCAGATTGATGACAGCGTAATTGAAGCACGTCGTCACGCAATCACATTATGGCGAGCACTAAATCGACAACAAAAAGTCGGTGAAAACTTACGTTTTTTATCTCGGTTACATTGGTATAGAGGTGAGGCAGCAGAAGCAGAGCACTTCGCCAATGAATCGATTAAAACGTTAGAAAGTGTACCCATTTGCAGCGAACGCGTTATGGCTTACTCCTTTAGAGCCCAACTGGATATGCTCAACGATCGTATGGACGAGGCAATCGTCTGGGGAAATCGCGCCCTCGAGTTAGAAAAAACATTTACTGATCCAGAGCTTCGTATTCATGCCCTAAACAATGTGGGATCTGCCAGGGTATTTAGGGGAGATGAAGACGGTGAAGCGATGTTACATGAAAGCTTAGCACTGGCGATAAAGCATGGCTTTCATGAACACGCAGCTCGGGTGTACACCAATTTTTCAGATTATTGCGTTCGTTATAAAAAACTTGCTATGGCAGAAGAACTCATTGCGTCGGGCATCGCGTTTGATACCACGTACGATCTCGATTCCTGGACCTATTACCTAATTGGTATTCAAGCACAATTACGCTTAGAACAAGGCCGGTTAGAAGATGCCCAGACGATTTCACAAGGCGTACTCGGACGAGATAAATTGACCTTACTCATGAAGCTACCTGCACTTATTGCGCTAGCACGCTCACAACTGCGTTTAGGTGCTACGGGTTGCGATCAGCGAATCTCCCAAGCGCTAGAAAACGCAATGGCCACAGACGAATTGCAATATATTATCCCCGCAAGATTCGGTGCTATTGAGGCGGCTTGGCTACATGACAATAAAGAGGTGGCTTTCACGCATTTACAATGGCTCACAGAGCTCGATGCAAGTTGCTTAGATCACTGGCGTAGTGCTGAATTAGCGCTATGGATAAGCAGGTTCGGTTTTAGCATACAAACCAACACCGCCTTCCCCTTACCCTTGCCTTATCAACTTGAATTACAGCAAAAATATGCAGACGCGGCTGAAGTATGGATGAACATGGAAATGCCGTATCACGCAGCCCTCAGCTTGTTGCACTGCGAACAACACTCGGCAAAAGATGCCCTGCCTCGAGCATTTCGAATGCTTGAAGCTATCGGAGCAAAAGCGACGTTGCTTAAAGTAAGAGATAAAGTAAAACAACTTGGTGTACTCGAGGATTTACCATCCGCTCGCCGCGGTCCGTATAAGCAGACCCGTCAACACCCCGCTGGGTTGACGGCGAAAGAACAACAAGTGTTAGGTTATCTAAGCGCGGGGTCAAGTAATCAAGAAATTGCAGATTTGTTGTCTCGCTCCCAGCGAACGGTAGAGAATCACGTCTCATCTATTCTCAGCAAATTGAATGTAGCCAATAGAATGGAAGCCATACTTCGCGTGCAAAATGAGCCTTGGTTATCTAGCATCGACAATTGATAGCACCAAGGCTAAACACACTTAAGACTTTTTCGATTGATTTCTAAAGGCTAAGAAAGCGAAGCACGATAATAGAAGTGAGGCCATTGCGGGTTCAGGCACTTGCACGCTGCCCTCAGTAGGCACTGCAATACCTGTGTAGTTTAATTCAAAAACCTCATCTGGATAATCGACATGTCGCCCAAAAATACTCATAGTACCTGTGTTGGTATACGCCGAACCGTTCGAGTTTATTGAAAAGAAGTAACTGTCTTGTTGGGGGTTTGGGTTGAGATTAGACACCACCAGCGGAAACAAAAAATCAAAAGTAAGCTGGTCTGCGTCAAGCGAACGAGAAGCGGTATTAGGTCCTCGGTCTCCTTCACCATCGGTTCGATAATCTACATCCAGTGTATAGTCAGAAAAGCCGTTGATTACCGTCCTGTCGATTAGAAAATTTCCAGAGGTATTATTAAGACTTGAGATAATCCTTGGGGCAAATATTAAGCTGCCATCAAGGCTTGAGCGCACCACACGATTTTGCACTTGAATACCAACAACAAAAAATTCGCTTCCACTAGGGGAAACACTGTCATACAAAATTTCATCATAAATAACTGAACCAGCCAATTCAGGTTGCAGCAAAGCCGTGGTGCCGGACAAATTTATAGTATCCCCAGAAACCAGTAAACTCGCGTTACTTTGATTCGAAGTAACCGTACCCAAAGTGCACAGTAAAATGCCGATTAACATGGTTTTATTCATTTTGATGTCCTCTTAATATTAGCCACATTCCGTGATTGGCTTGGCTTAGCATTACGTTTCTTGATGAGTCAATGCGCTTTAGCTGCAAACCCGTTTAACATAAAAAAAACGTAATCCGTTTGCTAAATATAGAGGGGGATTAACGCTAAAATCTAGAGTAGATATACTCAATTTTTGAAAGAAACTACCTAAATTTCAAATGTCAGTGTGCCCGCACGAATAGCTCTTTTGAAGACCCTAAGAATCGCAGAAAAATGGATGAGAAGGACAGATGCCTGATTGGCGTTTGCTTATATGATGAGTAGATAATAATACGCATGGATGTGTAAAACAGTACGCCCATCAATATTCAAGGAATGCGCGCACTGCTTGCTATTGAGGGTTATATATTCGCTAAATAAGCCAACGAAGCAGTCTGTGCTTTTTGATTAACGTTCACCTGTTCGCAGTCAACACCTTTAGATGCTAAATCTGTGCTCAGCATCTCTCTATAATGAACATAGAGATCAGCCAGGGCGTATAAACAGGACTTGAGCTCCGCTTTATCCATGCTTGGTAATATTCCTTTAAGCTCATTTGCCAATTCTGGCAATTTTTGTTCAATACGACGAACGCCGGTAGGTTCAAGCCCATGGGCTTTTTTCGCTAGAGGCGCTATCACGGTTTGGCGCAGAAACGAGACAAACTCAAATGCTTCAAATAGTTCCCCTCTCCCTATTCTGGCGGCACCGTAGTGCACCCAAACCCAGAATCTATCTTCATACCATTGCAGACTTTGCATTGGGTAGTGCCCGTGTGAGCCTTGATAAATATCGCTTAACTGACTGTCTTCTTCCCACAGTACAATCGGATTGTCCACCCGTTGCACGACTTCAGGCAATGGAACGAACTTCAAATCCACATGCAGTAGTTCATCGCCCTCTTGATACAAACAAATCAGTACTTTAGGCTCACCTACATGCTCACCGGTAAAACACCCTAGCAATTCACCATATGACGCCGCTAACGCTTCGCGCTGTTTGACTAGCGCTTCGTAGTGTTGAGGTTTCACCGCCAATACCAGATCCAGATCGCTGTATTTGTCCAAGTTATTAGTAGATGCAGAGCCTGAAATCGATAAACCACAGAACTGTTCATTGTTTTGAGTGAGACGAATAATACGTTTAAGAAACGATAAATGGTGTGGTAATGCGCTGGTGATCTTTTTCAACATGGGAAGTGCCCCCTTGCAAATGATGTTGCGACGTTTTTCAGACTTTCCAATAACTTGGATTTTACTACACAGACTTGCTTTACACGGCTTAGCTTAGCCCCACTGTATTTGGTTTTATTTTACACAGTAATACTTTAGCCTCTCACAATAAGATGCGTAAACCAATGATTAAATAACGGGTAATAAATCCACCAATCAAATAGCATCAAAACGTGAAGTCGTAGCCGTTTTATCTATTTTGCATGGCAACCTAGCGGCTTTTTTGCTATTGGTAGCGCATTGATTGTTAAAGCATAAGTAGGTTTTGGGTGAACAACACACATTCTTCCGTGTTGAATAAAGTAGCGTATTTAATATTGCACGGCTTTGACAAAAGCTATCGCTGGCATTCACGAATTACACGCGATGCCCAACAACGTTTTGAACAAGCCCTATGGCAAGAAACGCAAAAGGCAGTAAAAGAACGCATTGCTATTTATGAGCGCACTTTGGCTGACGCAGTGGGCGAAATATATCAGCAGGTGTTTCCCCATCAAGAAAACAACCAATTTTGGTTTGACCTAAAAACACGGTATCAAAAAATACTCAGCGACCATCCTCAATATGAATTAGCCGAGACCTTTTACAACTCGGTGCTAGGCAGAATTTTCAAACATCAAAAAATCAATGATGAGATGATGTTTATTATGCCCACACGTTGCTATTTAGCGGGGTTGCAGCGCCATTTAGTGGTGCACAGTTTTGATACTTCAGGCACGGTGCGCAGAATGTTAGAAGACATTTTTAGTCAATACCATTTCGATATTGCTTTTCAGGACATGCAACGTGATTTACAGCATCTAGATGGAGCGTTGCGTGCGCGTTTAAATAGAGAACAATTGGCCAGCGTGCATACGGTGGAGATGTTAAAACCGGTATTTTATCGTAGTAAATCCGCTTACTTAATTGGGCGAATTTGCATGCCCGATGAAACCCTGCCCTTCGTGATCCCGCTGTCTATTGCTGAAGCGGAAACCTCAGTTGAGAAACACAAAATTGTGGTGGAAGCCTTGCTCACTGAGCGTCAGGATCTCAGTGTGGTGTTTAGTTTCGCCCGCGCCTATTTTATGGCTGACACCCAGCACCCCGCAGAAGTGGTGGCCTTTCTCCATGAGCTACTCCCTCACAAAAAGAAGTTCGAGCTATACATAGCGCTTGGGTTATATAAACACGGAAAAACCGTATTTTATCGTAACTTTTTAGCGCATCTAGAGGAGTCGAATGACCAATTTTCCATTGCCCCAGGGATACGCGGGTTGGTTATGGCGGTATTTCACTTACCGTCCTACGGCGTGGTGTTTAAAATCATTAAAGATGAGTTTCCTGAAAGTAAAAAAATTACCCGTCAACATGTGAAAGACTGCTATAAACTTGTCAAAATGACTGACCGAGTGGGACGCATGGCAGACACTCATGAATACGTGAATTTTCGTCTACCCCGCCACAGAGTCGAACAAGCGTTAGTTGATGAATTACTCGATTGTTGCGCCAGTAGCATTGAGCTTACCGATGAAGAAGTGATCATTAAGCACTTGTACATAGAACGTAAAATGACACCACTAAACATCTTTTTAGAGCAACAACCCGACCCTGCATTGATAACCAGCGCCTTGAATGATTTGGGATTATGCATTAAACAAATCGCCGCAGCGCATATATTTGCTGGCGACATGTTACATAAAAACTTTGGAATTACCCGAGGCGGACGCGTCATATTTTACGATTATGACGAAATTTGCTACTTGACTGAGCGTGAATTTAGAACCTTACCCAAATCTGACGACCCCTACGCAATTGACACGCTTTCAGTGGGCCCGACAGATGTTTTTCCGGAGCAGTTTGAGCACTTTATAGTGGGTAAGAAGCACTTGAAGCAAGAACTTAAGGCTTTGCACGGAGAAATAATGACAGCCGAATATTGGCAACATATGCAGGCCCAATCGTTAAAAGGGGATGTACCGGATTTTATCCCCTATAACCAAGCGAAACGTTTCGTGAACTAAACAGGTTACACCTAACAACATGCTCTACCGCCATTATTTATTAACGGTAGGGCACCTTCTAGTTATTCTTCTCGGTGGTATTAGTTACCGTATAATCAGTATTAAGAACACGTACTTCACGCTGCGGGAAAGGTATGGAGATGTTGTGTTCACGTAGCGTTTCAAAGATAGACAGCATTAAATCACCGCCGACGCGATTTTTACCGTCATCAATGCCTTCCATCCAAAATTCTACAAACACGTTTACACCTGAATCCCCGAAGCTATCAATTTCGCAATCTGGTCGCTCTTCAATGGGGTATTCATCACCGCTCAACACTTGCGGGTGCTCAGCAACTACCTCTTTTATTATTTCGACCATGGCTCGAATGTCGGTTTGATAAGCCACCGAGAAGTCCACGCGGTATCGCTGCTTGGGGTTCTTGTGAGACCAGTTAACAAATGTGCTAGAGATAAACTTTTCATTAGGCACCATGATGTCTTTGCCATCATAGGTTTCAAGGGTGGTATAGCGCATTTTGAAATGCCTTACGAAGCCCTTTTGTCCGTCTTCCATTTCAATGTAATCGCCAATGGTCACTGAGCGGTCAAGGAGTATGATAATGCCAGAGATGAAGTTTGATGCGATAGACTGTAAACCAAAGCCTAAACCGACGCCCACTGCGCCACCAAACACGGCTAGTGCGGTTAAGTTGATGCCCATCACATTCAGAAGTAGCAAGGCAATAACACACACCAAAGCGACTTCAAACAGCTTAGCGAATACTTCTCGGGTGCGGATATCCAAGGACTCTTGCTTACGTATAATGTCTTGGCCCACGTTATTCGAAGCGCGGCCTACCCAAAACAACAGCGTGCCAAAAATTAACACTCGCGCCAGTCCGTAGGCTGAGATTTCAATATTTCCGAGGTTAATGCTCAAGCCCTGCAGCACC
This sequence comes from Paraglaciecola sp. QJM3NY_14, assembly GCF_056173245.1. Classification (NCBI taxonomy): domain Bacteria; kingdom Pseudomonadati; phylum Pseudomonadota; class Gammaproteobacteria; order Alteromonadales; family Alteromonadaceae; genus Paraglaciecola; species Paraglaciecola sp. QJM3NY_14. The sequence goes on along the minus strand of NZ_CM149664.1, from coordinate 816,741 downwards.
TCAATAATCCCCGCTAGCCATCCCACCATATGCAGAAACAATAAGGGCAGCATCATCCACTTTAATAAGTTGGCAAGTATCGGGTGTGACACACACACGTTAATGACTGAATTAACAAACAACAGCACGGCGATGGTTAAGGCTAAATCTAAGATCCAGTTAGCCCCTATAATGCTGGCACTAAACTCGCTGACCACCTTTAAAAGAATAATCGCAATCAGCGGAAAGAGCATTTTGTCGATACGATAGGTAATTTTTCGTATGGGGTGGTCTTTTGAATCAGGCTGGTTATCGACGAATTTAGACGCCTTTCGTAATTTACTACCAAACCAATATGCTAATAAATAGATACCAGCAATTAAGCCAAGTTGTATGTAGGTATCGGCCATAAAGAGATGCTGATGGGCTACCTCTAGGTAATGTTGCGCCGTCTGCACTAATGACTGACCCGTCGTTTCTAGTACTACAGTGTTTTTAGTTGCTACAGCGTCGGCGACGGGTAAAGTAGCCTCTGTAACGGGCGAAGTAGCAATGATGAAGGTGTTGGTATCTGTCGTATCCACGTTAATTCTCTAACCAGTTATGGAATGGCTAACCAAATAAGAAACAATGACGCAATATAGCCAATTGCCCATAAAATGCTACGCAAAACATGCACATTGAACCAATAGGCACATAAGTAGCCGAAACGAGCTGCAATGAACACAATCGCACTGTATTGGGCCAAATGACCAGCAGATTGCGTTGCAACCACAGCCAGCGCACCCGGTACAAATAGAATCAGCGCTTCAAAGCAATTTGCGTGCGCTGCTGCCGCCCTCGCTCCAAACCCCGCGAGTTGCTTTTGCTGATCACGTGGATAGCGGTTGTCGTAGCCGTCTTGCTCTTTATTCATCGCTATCGCCAAAGGAGCTTTGGCAAGAATTGGCATCAAAACCGCTATGAGTAAACACAGAAGTATAATGGTCATAATGTATTGCTTATTAATAAATATCAGACCAAACGACCTTATCACGCAATTTACCGATTTCCCTAGCCATGTTTAGATCTGGAAACATTCCCAGAAAAAGTGGATTTCGCTGTTTGGTGTGTCCGTTAGTGACCCAAAATCACTCGTTTGTAGTAATCTTAATACTTTGATTTTTATAGAATAACGCATATTCTGAAAGCGCATTTTCGTGATATAACGTTTCATCATTTTATGCGCAACTAAAGGTAATCTATGGATAATGTTTGGTTAGTCATTATTTTTACGTTAATCGCAGGTTTAGCAATGCCTGTTGGCGCTGTGATAGCGCGTATCGAACATTTTCAATCCCAGTGGTTTGAAGAAGAATTTCGTCATTTAGTGATTGCCTTTGGCGGTGGCGCGCTGCTTTCTGCTGTGGCTTTGGTGCTCGTACCAGAAGGGATTGCTAACTTAAGCCTTACCACCAGCTTGGTGTTTTTTATTGCTGGCAGCTTGAGCTTTATGGCTATCGATATTTTACTGGTCAAGATTGATACCCCTGCCAGTCAGCTTGCGGCTATGTTGGCCGATTTCATACCTGAGTCAATTGCCTTAGGAGCAGCCTTCGCCACGGGTAAAAGCAATGCGGTTCTTCTTGCTGTGCTTATCGCCCTACAAAATTTGCCAGAGGGTTTCAATGCGTTTAGAGAAATGCGCGAAGGGGATAAATTCAGCGCCAATCGGCTTTTAGTCATTTTTAGCGCGCTAGCTTTATTTGGTCCCGCGGCGGGTTTAAGTGGTTATTTTTGGCTGGCTGACTACCCTGATTATGTGTCTGCGATTATGCTTTTTGCATCAGGCGGTATTTTATATTCGATTTTCCAGGATATTGCCCCACAAGCGAAACTCGATAAACATTGGTTTCCTCCTATGGGGGGTGTGTTCGGGTTCGCGCTCGGGCTGATTGGTTTTATGCTAACGTAAAACACGTTAAATATTGGCAACATTCTAGGGTGAGTAGTTATTCGCACTTCAAGTATTCAAAAACGTATTGACTTCGATCTACTGAGACGCTCCCTGATGGGCGTCATTGTTTACGCATTTATACTACCGGTCATTTTTTGGCCGTTACATTTTTTAGAAGCTCAAACCAAGCTGGCTTATGTGCTATCAGGTTGCATGTTTTTTATCAGTGCCCTAAGACTCATTCACTACTTCTTCTCACAACCCTTATACGAATTTTCTTCCCGTCTTTGGTTTGCGATTTTTGCCGTTTTATCGCTACTGCAAGCCGCCATACTTGGTTATGTGTTTACGTTGGCAATTTTTGATGAGCGCTTCACTCCTATTATTCACATCTCTATGCTAGCCACCGCAGGTATTAGCGTCAGCGCGCTTTTTGCCCTTAGTCCAAGACTCAGGTTTGCGTTTGTGAATTTGTCGTTGTTGATGATGCCAGTGATGATAACCGGATTTTTAACCGACGGGTTTCTTCCTTTAGCGGGTATGATGCTGGTGTTTTTGCTCTACATTTCTGGGATTGGCATAAGGTCGAACAAGGAATACAAACGCTCTTTTGAGATTGAAATTGAGCTTCAAGCCCAACGAAGAGAGCTTGAGACCCTTAGTCAAACAGATGCCTTAACCAGTATTTATAATCGCGGGTATTTCAATCAGTATTTCGAAAATCTCTGGCACCACGCAACACGGCATAAAATAGAAATCGCTTTGCTGATCATCGATGCAGATCATTTTAAATCAGTCAACGATACCTACGGCCATTTAGGCGGAGACGCCTGCTTGGTCCACCTCGCTCATGCAATCAATAAACCGATTAACCGTGCAACTGATATTGCGGTGCGCTACGGGGGGGAAGAGTTCGCTATTTTGCTGTCTGGTTGCAATCCACAGCAGAGCAAAAAAATGGCTGATGCCATTATGCAGTCGATTCAACAGCATAAATTTGTCTATCAAGATAGCGAAATACCTATCACGGTGAGTATTGGCATCGCGACGCTTGTTCCTAGCCCCCATCAAAAGTCGAATGAATTAATTGAACAGGCTGACTCTGCGTTATATCGCGCTAAAGCGACAGGTAGAAACAGAGCTGTATTATTCAGTCCTGACGATTAGGGTTACACTGTGGCATTTATATTAGCTGTGGGCCCCTCGTGAACGACACCTTAAACGTAACGCCTATTCTTCAGGATATTTCTCTCCCCTCCCCTGCGCAACAGATATTCCCGGATTGGGAGCATGCTGATGAAGTACAATTATGGGTAAAACGCGACGATCTAATTCACCCCATAGTATCAGGGAATAAATGGCGTAAATTACGTTACACACTTGAGCGAGCTGTTGGCACTGGGGTTCGGCACATCGTCAGCTTCGGCGGTGCGCATTCGAATCATCTACATGCACTGGGTTATGCTTGCAATAGCCTAGATATAAAGCTAACAGCGATAGTACGTGGTCACTTTCATAATAATCCGACACCTATGCTACAAGATTTAGTGGCATGGCAAGCTGACGTGCAATTTGCTGATCGTAAGACATATCAACTGCGCAATAACGAAACTTACTTGGCCTCATTAGCTCAGCAATATCCTAATGCTATGTTTATCCCAGAAGGCGGCTCTTCTGAGTTCGCTCTCGCTGGCGTGGCGGACATTATTCGTGAGCTCACTCAACGTTATGACTACTTGTTAACGCCTGTTGGCAGCGGGGGGACATTAGCCGGACTTATTCATGGTGTGATGAGTCAACCTATGCCATTACACACCAAAATCATCGGAATCGCTGTGCTCAAAGGTGAGGGGTATCTCGAAGAGTTGGTGAGTGAGTTACTGTCATCCAGGGCTATGTTGCCATCGCAAGCTAACACACCTGAACCTATCGCTGATTGGCACATTAACCACCAGTTTCATTTTAATGGCTACGCGAAGGCTACACCTGAACTGCATCAATTTTGCCAGTCGTTCAATGAGACACTGAGCATTCCTATTGAGCCTGTGTATAGCGGCAAGCTTTTTTGGGCGGTAAAAGAACTTATGGCTAAAAAGGCGTTTACACCCGGCAGCAAAATTTTGCTATTGCATACAGGTGGACTACAAGGCGCTAGAGGCTAATACTTGCGTACATCATCTGCTGGCGAATGGATACATTCTCACTTTCAGATGGTATATTCCCGCCCATAATCAGTCCAACCACACTATATGGCGAGTATGTTGTTTAACATTCGATTTTTATTGTTATTAAGTTTGCCTGTTCTTATAACCGGGTGCGTCTTTCAGCATTCCCCCGATGCATCACCCAGTGCACAGACCAAACTAGAGACAGAAGTAGAACGAGCTGAGGCCAGTGGTCACCTTAACCCCTCTATGCAGACCGTACTTAGAACCTCTTCGCAATCTGAGCTAATGATTGAACACTCTGATACACCCGACAAAGAGAGCTCCGCCCCAACGTTACACTTGAAGTCACCGCGTTTTGCCCATGCTTCTGCAACAGACGGCAGATATATTTATGTGTTTGCAGGGTATGGTAAGCAAGGCTATTTAAGTGATGTTGAAATTATCAACCCTACCACCGGCGAAGTCGCTGTACTTGAAAATCGCGTGCTACCAAGGGGCTACTTTTCGGCAGTTTTCGATGGGCGGCATTCGATATATTTGCTTGGTGGCGTGAGTCATCAAGAAGACAAGGTACGCGTAGAGCAACGCATTGAAGTGTTCGACACCCGTACCCTTGAAACACGTACCTTAGGGGATATCCCTGAACCTTTGAGAGACAATAAAGCCGTTTATCTTGACGGTTACCTGTACGTACTCGGTGGTTCTTCTTACCAAGCAGAAAACGGTTATCAACTCACTCCAAGCGCGTCTGTTTGGCGCTATCACATCCAGCAGCAAGAATGGCAAAAGATGGCCAATATGCCAAGCGCAAAATCTACAGCCGTGGTAACCGATAACCAAGATATTTATGTTGTAGGGGGCGAACAAAACACAGATAGCCTAGCCAATGTCGAGCGATACACAGTGGCGAGCAATACATGGCAAAACATAACTGCCCTGCCACATCCAGTCAGCGCCCACAGTGCAACGTGGCTAAACAACGCACTATGGGTATTTAGCAATGAAGATGAAACCAACAACAGCTACTTTTTAAAACGTGACACCTCACGCTGGCAAGTAGCACCATTCAATTATCAAAGCGCCCTATATACTAGCATCACCTCGATGGGTAATAGCTTGTATATTATTGGCGGTAATGGCGGCAAGGGAAATTCATTTATGGGTGACATACAGGTATTAGCACCATGAGCTGGTTAGAATGGATACAGGGTTTTGCTGGAGCGTCCATCATTGAATGGGTAGCCACCTTGGCCGGTTTTCTTTGCGTATTTCTGTTGATAAAGCGCAGTCGCTGGAGCTTTGTTTTTGGTTTTGTTCAAGTCAGTATTTATAGCTGGATATTTTTCGATGTAAAACTGTATTCCGATATGGGTTTGCACATTATTTACATCGGCTTCCAGATTTATGGCTGGTATATGTGGAGCAACCATCAAGATCAGCAAGGGCATATATCCCCGGTCAAAGGCAGTGCGAAAGAATATGCTGGGTTTGGTGGATTAGCCTTAGCAAGCGCTGCAATATTAGGCTTAGCTATGTCTAGTTATACCGATGCCAGCTTCCCTTATGTTGACGCTTTTACCACCTGCGCGAGCTTAATTGCTCAGTGGTTGCTGACTCACCGCAAACTGTTTAACTGGGTGGTGTGGATCATTGTCGATATTGTTTCCATCTCACTATATTGGCAAAAAGGCTTGTATCCTACGTCCGCCTTGTATTTCAGCTTCTTGATAATGGCCTGTATTGGCCAATACACTTGGATAAAAGAATTCCGTCGCCATAATAGTGAAAAGCATTCCACACATTTAGACAAAGCACTGAGTTAATTTGGGCTTCCCTGAAAACAGCAAAGTGATATGACGAGTACAGTATCTCCATGATCAAAAAAATTGTTTTTTTAGGGGCGCCTTCTACAGGTAAATCAACGCTCAGTGAAACTCTCGCTGAACAATTCAATTCAATTTCTGTAGCGGAATATGGCCGAGAGTATTGGATCGAACATCAGGTCGATAGGCGTCTTACGCCTGAGCAATTATTGCATATCGCCCAAGTGCAAAACCAATGGGAAGATGACGCCGAACAAAAAGCCAAAGGCTATTTATTCTGTGACACCAATGCGTTTACGACCTGGCACTTTGCCTGCCACTACCACACAACTGCTCTGCCTGAACTGACCAAACTCGCCGAAGACAGCTGGCAACGTTACGACTTGGTAGTACTTTGTGATAACGATATTCCCTATGATGATACGTGGGAGCGCTCTGGAGACGCCAACCGAAGTGAGTTCCAACAGTTTCTGAATCAATATTTAATCAACCACGCAATTCCATTCGTGAAAGTCAGTGGTGATATTGAATCTCGCGTTGCCCAAGTGCGTATCGCACTTAATGAGCTTACCGGTCAAATTAAGCAAAGCTTCAGTACACCCGCGACCTGTTAATATATTGTAAACGTTTGAAATTGCTCACTAATTTGGTGCTTATTGCACTAAAGTATACCACTGTTATGGCACCTTTTTATCGCGGCTTTCCATTGAAAAATCTGTAACTGCATGAATTATAAGAACTTTAAAAGTTGGCCTATGTGTTGCAAAGGCTTAAGTGTATTAGATGTCCAGATCATCTAATACAGGGAACAATAATAACTATAATAAAAATAGCAGTACCGAGCGATGTAAAGCTCTTCAAACGAAAGCGTCTTATTCTTGTCCGGGTAAGGCGCTTTTTTGATCTTCCCATCGCGCTAAGCTGTCTAATTGCCCAGCAAATACTAGCCTAATTGGTGTGTGTGCCCGAAGTGTGAAATAGTCACTGGTGTAGAAGACTTCTTTGCCACCTTCCCACTGCGCTGACTGCGAAGCCGTTTATTCTCCCAAATACGCTCGTGGATCATATATGCCACCGTGTTTACCGCAGGCTCTACTAACGCAATAAGCCCACCTACGATAAAACTACCCGTAAGAAGATACGCTACGCTGAACGCAACGGTAAAGTGAGTAATAGCAAAGGTGATTGTTTTCATAAAAGTTCCCGTCAGTAATTCGTTCAGTTAGTCGGTGTAAACATAAAAAGTTGATAAACAAATATTATTCCCCGCCTAAAATTTAGGCCAATGAAACAAATCAATCGCTACAATCTGTTAATACGATTAATTCTCATTTACATTTTACTGTAACAGACTTAATATGCTTAGATAAAGACAAGTCATTTTTTTTAACGGCACTTTGTTTACATCCCATGATTAGGTGTTAGCATTCGCGTTTTATTGCATGTTGTTATTTATAAGGGTCTCCCTATGTCTCGTGTTCTGATTATCGGCGCTGGCGGCGTGGCTGCTGTCACTATTAAAAAATGTGCTCGTTTACCTGAGCTATTTGATGAAATTTATCTTGCTAGTCGTACGGTTTCTAAATGCGAAGCCTTACAGCAAGAAGTGGGTATTGACCGCGTGAAAGGTGTATTTGCCGTTGACGCGGATCACGCAAGCGAAGTAGTAAAAGTGATTAATCAGGTTAAGCCTGACTTGGTTATCAACCTTGCGTTGCCATATCAAGATTTAGCCATCATGGACGCGTGTTTAGAAACCGGCGTTCATTACCTAGATACCGCAAACTATGAGCCAAAAGATGTGGCTAAATTTGAATACTCTTGGCAGTGGGCGTATCAAGAAAAATTCGAAAAAGCAGGCTTAACCGCGTTACTCGGTAGTGGCTTCGATCCGGGCGTAACTAACGTTTATACGGCGTATGCCGCTAAGCATTATTTTGATGAAATTCACTACTTAGATATCGTTGATTGTAACGGTGGCGATCACGGTCAAGCGTTTGCAACGAACTTCAATCCAGAAATCAATATTCGTGAAATCACTCAGCGCGGTCGTTTCTTCGAAAATGGTGAATGGAAAGAAACGGATCCTCTGAGCGTACGTGAAGATTTAGACTATCAAAACATTGGTGTGCGCGCGTCTTACCTAATGTTTCATGAAGAACTTGAGTCTATCGTTAAGCACTTTCCTACGCTAAAACGTGCTCGCTTCTGGATGACCTTTGGTGACGCGTACCTTACACACCTTAAAGTGCTTGAAGGCATCGGCATGACCAGTATCGAGCCAATTGACTTCCAAGGGCAGCAAATTGTGCCCCTTGAGTTCTTAAAAGCAGTGTTACCGAACCCGGGCTCACTCGCTGACGGTTACACAGGCATGACGTGTATCGGTACTTACATTACCGGTATGAAGGATGGCAAAGAGAAAACTATCTTTATTTACAATAACTGTGATCACGCAGCGTGTTTCGCAGAAGTGGGGGCACAAGCTGTGTCATACACCACAGGCGTACCCGCCATGATCGGTGCATCCTTGATGCTAAGCGGTAAATGGAAGAAGCCCGGCGTGTGGAACATGGAGCAGTTTGACCCAGACCCGTTCATGGACATGCTAAACCAGCACGGCCTGCCTTGGCACGTAATGGAATGTGACGAAAGCCCATTTGGCAAGTAAGTCGTATTCAGCAAAGAAGTCATAGCACCAATCATCAGCATTTTAGGGCCATTTATTTGGCCCTTTACTTATTTAGCGGAGACCCCCGTGACTGATCCAATGTTAAACCCTGATATCCCTTCACCTTGCTATGTGTGTGAAGAAGCCAAACTCGAAGCCAATTTGCAGTTAATGCAACGAGTACAACAAGAAAGTGGCGTCGAGATTATTTTGGCGTTAAAAGGCTTTTCGATGTGGTCCACTTTTGATTTGGTAAAGCAGTATCTGCAAGGCTCAACCGCCAGTGCAGTATGGGAAGCTCGTTTAGGTAAAGAAGAAATAGGCAAGCAAGTGCATGCTTTTTCACCCGCTTTTAAACCTGCTGATATCGATCAGTTAGTGGATTTGGTCGACCATATTTCATTTAACAGTTTTGGCCAGTGGAACCGCTATAAAGCACAGATTTTACAGTCGAACGTGTCTCCCGGTATTCGCTTGAACGCGGAGCACAGAGAAGCCGATACAGAATTGTATGATCCAAGTGCGCCTGGCTCCCGTTTCGGTCTTCTGGCTAAAGACTTGAAAGGCGCTGATTTAAGCGGTCTTGAAGGATTTCACATCCATAACCTTTGCGAGTGTGACTCGTTCGCCACCGAGCGCACTATACTCGCGGTGGAAGAAAAATTTGGCCAATACTTTGAGCAAATTAAATGGATTAATTTTGGTGGCGGTCATTTGATGACCAAAGACGGTTATGACGTGGAGCACCTTATTGCCACGCTAAAAGCCTTCAAAGCGCGTCACCCTCATCTGAACGTAATACTTGAGCCTGGCTCAGCGGTAGCGTGGCAAACGGGTCCCTTGGTGTGTGAAGTCATTGATATCGTTGAAAACCGCGACAAGATCGCGATCGTCGATATGTCAGCCACAGCGCACATGCCAGACGTACTTGAAATGCCCTATCGCCCAGATGTACGCGGTGCAGGTAAGGCAAATGAAAAAGCCTTTACCTATCGTTTTGGCGGTAACTCATGTTTAACCGGTGATGCGATTGATTTATATAGTTTTGATCACGAGCTACAAATTGGCGAACGGATTATTTTTGAAGACATGATCCACTACACCATGGTCAAAACGACGTTTTTCAATGGAGTAGAACACCCATCTATTGGTATTTTACGTAAAAACGGCGAATTTGAGCTGGTACGTAAATTTGAGTACGAAGACTTTAAGAATAAATTGTCTTAACACGATGACCGTCAAAGTCGCGCCACTATGATTAAACAAGGCGTAATCCGACTACTCGGGTTACGCCTTTTTTGATTGCCACCTCATTGCAATTAATGGCTCGCTTTATCGCCCCAGATTTCCTCTAGGCGTTGGTCACGGCCGCAATTCCAGCGATATAGTTTGTAGCGTACTGGACTCTTTTTGTAGAAGTCTTGATGGCCGATTTCATTACCTTTAATCGGGTAAAAACGCTTCGCGTCGAGAATGGGGGTTACCACTGTTTGCTCAGGAAATTGAGCCTCAACTGCTTGCTTGGTACTCTGGGCAATGGCGCGTTCCTGCTCATTGGCCACGAAAATAGCACTTAAATAACTATGGCCTTTATCACAAAATTGTCCGCGAGCATCAAAGGGGTCAATGTTCACCCAATAATGGTCTAAAATTTGTTGATAACTCACAACCTCAGCGTCGTAGGTAATTTTCACCGCTTCATAATGGCCTTTGTGATTTCCGTTATACGTTGGGTTACGCACAGTTCCGCCAGTAAAACCAGAAACCACATCGCTCACCCCCTGTAATTTTTCGAAATCGGATTCCATACACCAAAAACAGCCACCAGCCAGTATGGTTTCATCCGCTGTTACATGAAAAGAGATAAACGATACGCTGAGGATCAACGCAGATAAAATAGATTTCATAACCACCCTTTAATGCTACAACAACACGCTCACGGGAATGTGACGCTCTTGATAAGTAGAACCGATAAACAGCCTACAACTTTCACTGTTGTGGCTTTATCGAAACCGCCCTACGAAGGGCGCCTTGCGAAGGCCGCCTTGCGTAGGCCGCCTTGCGTAGGCCGCATTCATCAATTAATCAATGCGCTGAGCCAGTATCTTCGTTCTTGGCCTTACGAATAAAAAACATCAACGGCAAGGCACAGGCATACATAGCGCCAATCCATAGAAATAGATCATTAAAGGCCAGTACTTGCGCTTGCACCATGACTCTATCCGCAATTTGCTTAATCGCTGCAGCGGCAGGATCGCTCGACGCGCCAGCGACAGCTAACTGAGCTTTAGTAAGCTCTTCGAGTACCACAGCGCGGTTGGTATCGATAGCCGGAATAAGCTGCGCCCAATGATAGTCCACGCGAATATCACGTATAGTATCCATAAAGGCTAGGCCCACTGCACCGCCTAAATTACGCAACACGTTGAATAGACCCGCTGCGTTACTGATCTCACTGTTTGGCAAGGTGCCCATGGCAATACGCGAGGCCGTTAATAAACACATCAATAGGCCCACCCCGCGCACCATTTGCGGCCACATAAACTGGTTAAAATCTGCTTGATCCGTAAGGTTGGCATTCATCACAGAGCCCGTGCCCACCATTACTAAGCCAACCGCTAACATATAACGCGCATCAACTTTGTCAGATAGCCGACCAATTATGGGGGCACTAAAGAACATTGACGCCCCTGTCACAAACATCAGCTGGCCAATTTGAAAACTGTTAAACCCCCGCACCGTGCCTAAAAACAACGGCATTAGATACACCATGCCGTACAGAGCAATTCCGATAATAAAGCCTAATGAAGCACCTAATGCGAAGTTACGGTCGCCAAACACGCGCAAGTCAACGATGGGCAGCGTCACGCGAAAAGCCCGCCAGAAAAAACCTATCGCGCCCATTGCGCATACCGCACTGAGCATTAAGATCAGCGTGCTATCGAACCACTCATCCCCAGGGCCTTCTTCGAGTATGTATTCAAGCGGGCCTAAGAATAACGCCAAATAAAGAAGGCCTAAAAAATCGATTTTTTTGAACAATGAAAAATCTGGTTTATCGATACGTAAGTAAAACCACACACCCGCGCTGGCCAATATTCCCGGCACCACATTCATTAAAAATAACCAATGCCAGCTTGCGTGCTGAGTGATGTAACCGCCTAAAGTAGGGCCAATTGAAGGAGCGGTTGTCGCTATCATGCCGATCACCGCTTGCACTGCTCCCATGACCCTAAGCGGGAATAACTTGAAGCTAATGGCATAGGCTATGGGGATCATCGCCCCGCCCACAAAGCCTTGAATGGCGCGCATAATAATTAATTGGTCAATAGTTTGCGCAAGGGCGCAGCCGACACTGGCGATAGTAAATGCCACACAGGAAATCACGAAGGTAAGATGCGTTGATAACCAACGGGTTAACATGCCTGACAGCGGGATCATAATTATTTCGGCGATGAGATAGGCCGTTTGCACCCAAGAAATTTCATCAGGTGTGGCAGACACCCCTGCTTGAATTTCATTCAAAGAGCTGGCGACAATCTGAATATCTAAAATCGCCATAAACATACCGAGCATCACAGCAACAAAGCCAATCTTCTGACGCAGCGATGGCATTTCGGTTACTTTTTCATCACTCATTTACGCCACTCGACTTGTCATATTTCGTACCGATTTGATGTACGCGGCAAGCGAGTATTTTTGGCAGTACCGGTAAAAGATGATTCATGTGCTTGCCAGTTTAGTTAATGCCTATCGCGTTGCGTGGTCAGCACTTCTTCGTTGGGCAAATAGGCACTTTGTTGATTGAAACCTTGTGTATCAACATGCGGTACCACAGATAAACCAGGACGCAATAAATGCAAATACTCGCTTGGACCTGTGACGTGAATTCGAACAGGCACACGTTGTACGATTTTATTGAAATTTCCGGTGGCATTATCTTTAGGCAGTAAACTAAATTCAGAGCCGGTGGCTGGTGAAATAGACGCTACCACCCCGGTAAACTCCACATCATCTTGAGCATCTACTGTGAGCTTTACAGGCTGGCCGATTGTCATGTGGCCTATCTGCGTTTCTTTGTAATTTGCCACAACATACACTTGAGGAAGCGGTACCAAATACAAGAGTGTCATGGTCGGTTGAACCAAGCCCCCAGTGCGAGCTCCTAAATTACCGACTATGCCATCGCTTGGTGCCAGAATATCTGTTTTAGCCAGCTGGCTTTGCGCATAAGCAATCTGTGATTCAGCGGAACTGATGTTGGCTGCAGCACTTTGCTTCTGTGCATCGAGCACAGCAAACATCTGTTGTGCAGCAGCGTAAGCCGCTTCAGCTTGGGCTTGCTTAGCTTTGGCAACCGCCACGTCAGCTTCGGTATTTTGCAGTTGCTGCTTGGAGTCGAAAGACTGTTTATCTAAAACTTGGAAGCGAGCTAAATTAAGCTCGCCGCGCTTTACTTCTGCTTTGGCCGCATCAATATTGGCTTTTGCTTCATCTATTTTTTTATCTTGCAGACTAATTTGCTGCTGAGCATTAACAAGGGCTGCTTCGGCAACGCTAAGCTCAGCGTTAGCCTGTGCTAATTTTGCTTGGTAATCACTGGCGTTAATTTTGACCAGAAGTTGCCCTTGGCGCACATGTTGATTTTCTTGCACGGCTAAGGTTTCGATACGCCCGGATATTTCAGCTCGAATGGAGATATTGTCTGATTTGATATACGCGTTATCGGTTTCTTCAATAAATCGCCCATGTTCGTACCACTCGTAGCCTTTAGTTGCTATCCACCCCACGACCAACACTAAAACGACGAGGAAAAAACCTTTTCTTAACCACATTGGGAGTCCAAATTTGTGTGCGTTACATTAAGTGTAATGTATATTACACTACACTTCTAATCGTTCAATTGATAACAGGCAAATAACATAAATTTTTGTTATGGTTATTTCGTCTCATTAATGCAGTTAAGCCATGCCCCCAAAGACACCACTAGCTAGCAACACCACTGAGTATGCACCACGAGAACGTGGCCTTATTCGCCGTGATAAAATTATTCAAGCCGCGACGCGTGTTTTCGTTCAATCTGGTTTTGAATCAGCGAATCTGCAAGATATCGTTGCTTTAGCTGGCGGCTCACTAGCCACCCTTTACCGATTATTTGGCAACAAAGAGGGGTTATTTTATGCCGTTATCGAGCGTAAGAGTGACCAGCTACTGGGCGAAATTGACTATGGTGATTTACAACACAAAACCCCAAAAGATGCATTGCAGGTGATAGGCATGCGTTTTTTCAGTATGGTGATTTCGCCGGAGGTGGGCGCGATACACCGCCTGCTGATAGGCGAAGCGGTACGCAATCCCAAACTGCGTGAAATATTCTTAACGCTTGCTACTGAGCGCGCAATACGTAACTTAGCGGATTACCTGCAAACCCAAGTTGATAAACAAACATTGGATATTCCAGATTGCTTTATTGCTGCCAGTCACTTTATGGGCGCATTAAAAGGCAACTATCACATTCGATGCATGTTGGGGGAAGTGGTCAACTTACCCCTTGAGGAGCAAGAAAAATTTGTAACCGCAGCAGTTGATATGTTCCTCGGTGGTTATGCTCGTCGCTAAAGAGTGCGTCAAACGCTAAGGCGATTTCAGGCGTTGAAAGTCGTTCTAATAACCGCCCAGATAAGCCATCGTTAATATTGCGTGCTTTTTGCACGACTATAACGCTGCGGTTAATACGCAGTTTCGAAAGCCAATTCATGCAAGCTCGATTCAGTAAATCTTGCATACCCCCTTGTAAACCTCACCCCGTAGCGCCCCCATAGATTTGTTTTTCACTCAATACATTGCTCTATAACCCGCGCTGCGCGTGCAGTTAATGTTTTCTGAGAACTCGGCAGAGCATTTGCATCGTTGATAGCAAATCCGTTAGCGGCTTGAAGATCGCATTTAGGCTACTTGAGACCGTTAAGTTACCACCACATCTTAGTAATAAAATCAGTGCAGGAGACATTATATGAGTATTGTTAAATCTGGCAGCGCAACCTATAAGCCATTAGGTAAGAAAGGCAAAGGCAGTATTTCTACAGAAACTGGCGCATTATCAAATCACCCATATGGCTTCAATACACGTTTTGAAGACGGCAAAGGCAGTAGCCCGGAAGAACTCATCGGTGCTGCGCATGCAAGCTGCTTCACTATGGCTCTTTCGTTGGCCCTAGCAGATGCAGGTTACGAAGACGGTGAATTAAAAACCACAGCGAAAATCAGTTTAGATAAGACAGATAATGGCTACAAAATTAGCCAGTCAGCATTGAGCTTAAGCGCAACAGTAGCAGGGATATCCGAAGACGAGTTCTCAGAAATAGCACAAGAAGCAAAAGCCAACTGCCCCGTATCAAAACTGCTAGATACCAAGATAACCTTAGCAATCGATCTATCCACCTAGCCGTTTTATATAACGCCAGTGGTAAATAAAGCCTTAACGGCATGAGCCCCTAATACCGATGGCTCATCAAGTGTAAGGCCTCGGGGGATAACTACCCTGCGGCTTTCGTTTCTCCCACCCTATTCGATTATCCCTACTTGATTGACCCTATTCGATTAACCGTATTTGATTAAGAATGGGTTTAACGAAACTGGGTAATCAGAAGAGCTAAGATCTGAGTTGAAAATCAGCAACTTCGCATCGCCATTTTTACACGGCATCGCAGCACAATTGAAAACGCTTCATGCCCTCTTTGATTGACCAATTAATCATGTCTTCCTACTGCGTCGCAGCTGCCAGCGCTTTAAGATCTTGAGTTAAGCCGGTTTTGGGTCTTTCGATGACCCGCCCTAACTCTTTTCCATTGTTCAGTAGAACAAACGTGGGTGTGTATTTAAGCCCGTACTGCTCTGCCAAGCCTTCAGGGTCTGACTTTCTCCGGTCAACGGCGACCAACGTAAGCTTAGGCACCTCCAACCCGCTTAGGTCAAAGGTCTTTAACAAACGCGGCACTTCACGTTGACTGTCGTGACACCAGGTACCAAATAAAACCACAAGGGTATCTTTTTGCAGTTCTGCTACCGCAGCCAGTTCCTCTTTGCTTGGTTGATACGCTTTATATTCGGTTTGAAAGGCCGGGTATTGGGCCAACAATTGCTCTGCGCTGATTTCCCCCACTAAGTCAGGCTCACTGCCCACTGAATGACTACAGCCGGTTAACACAAAACCCAATAATATAAATAAAGTCACTTTTTTAATACGATTCAAACTGGCTGGCTCCTTCGGTTAACTCACTGGTATTCAATATCACATGTCATCAAATTTCAAGTTAACACATTACTGAGATTATGATTTGGTGTAATATTACTACCGAAGCGTCTTGAGTAGTTAAATCAAAATAAAAACAGTAACTTGCTACCCTTTTTTTCGACTAAACTGATAACAGCTATGCGGCACATTTAATACATAGGACAAGGATTATGGCGACACCAAGCGATAGCGCTCTTACTCAATCGGTAAATGCGTTGGTGGCAAAAATTAATGATGCAACCCAAGCAAAAGAATCTTTGTTCGAACAGGCTGAAATCTATTTCCAATCGGCCCCGAGTCAAGCGCGAACGATCATGCAGCTCACTCAAGATATCGAAGAGAAGCAAAGAACAATTGACTCAGCTCAAAACGAAATACAGAAGAATCAATTTCGTGAGCTTCATATTCAAGCCCAAAAAGCACTCAAGGACGAAAGAAGCAAACAGTCCCGTTTAAGATATGCACGTCTTCAGACTCTCAATCAAATATGTACTGAAATAATTCAACTATGTGAAGGCACGAGTTGGCAAGAAACTCAGCAAAAAAGCGCCAAAGTCCTAGCTACCTTACTCCTGATATGCCCGCCAGAAGGTAACGCTGTGGCGCAAACGCATCAGCGTTGCAAACCTTTTTATAAGGCCGTGCTGAGCTTACGCTTATTGGATCAAATGCTTAAGAATGAACAGGTTGAAAACGCGTATGTTGTCAGTCGCTTCAATGAATCATCGCGATTCTCCACACCAGCAAAAGCACCTCAAAATTTAAATTTGTTCCAAAAAGATGTCGCCATTCCGTTAATTAGCGCGTCCATATTGCAAGACATTGGTATGCAGCATCCTGAAATTCAGCGTTTATTGAAAGGCTCAGACGGTTCGCAAGACCCGTATCGCGTATTAGAAAAAGAAGTACGTGTGCCTCTTTTAATCATGAACCATGAACAAACCATTGATTATGCAAATAATGGATTGGGCGAGGGACAATTTAGCGAAGAAAATGATGACTCTGTAGAGTTCAAAGAACGTCAAGAGCGGTTTGAGAAAAGTGAAGCTAATCGAGCTCGATTACTACTAAGCATGCTAAATGGAGCGATTAAACCTAAAGAAGCCCTCGGCAGCGCGCTCAAAGCCGCGCAGATTTATACGTCCATTGTACTCTCCACCAAGCCCAACTTTAATTTTGCTGACTTACCTAAAGCCACTAAGGTCGTTTTACATTCCGCTCAAAAAGGCGCATTGACCTTAACGGGTGCGCAAAGCTTGCAACAGGTTGTGGGTCATTTCCCCATGGGGTTTGGCGTCGTTTTTTGTCACGAGAAGATAGATGATACGGCTGAGAAACACTATGCTTACGCTTTGGTCAATATGCTTAACCCGCCAAGAGCGAATAACCCTCATTGCCGTATAATTAATTCATTAAACGCTGAGTACCCAGCTGGCAAACAAACTGTTATTCCCCAGCAGCAAAATTTGTATTTTGAGGACGCTTATAACCAATTCAACGCGTTACCGGAAGAACACCTGAATGGCCTTGCTCAAAATATTGCTGAAAAACTCGATCAACCTAAATGTAAAGACACACTTCCTAATCATTGGTCTGCGTACGCTTATTTTCACTTTAAAAAGCAGCAGAACTTTTGGCTACAACATAAGAAATAGTGTTTACTTTATTGATATAACTAAAAAGATGAGTTTATAGCACTCAATTCTACCCTGTTGCTCTTGATTGCTTACTGAATGTCCCCATTTCGGCACCTGCTTTACAGGATGCTAAGTCAATTAGCCTTTAGGCAAAAGTATTGAGATTTTATTAGTCTTTATCCTGTCCTTATTCGTACAAGCTAAGTGAAAACATTGGATTTAGGCGTTTCACCGATAAATTGCATCGAAATACGTATTTTGCGTGGAATCTAACAATAACCTATCTCAATTCAACCATACTATGAAAACCGAAACCACTATACATCAGGCGTGTGTTGCTCACGCTAAACGAGGATTTAACTTAATGCGCTTACTCAAGCCCTTTCTACTGACCACTATTCTTTTGACTATAGTGACCGCGTGCTCAAAGCAATCTGAGCAAAAACCATCCGCAGCGCAAGCTCTGCCGGTTGAAACCAGTGCACCGATAAAAGCAGTCATCACACAGTGGGATGAATACACGGGTCGCTTCGAAGCGACTCAGCAAGTGGATATTCGCGCACGGGTTAGCGGCTATTTGGACAAAGTAAACTTTAAAGATGGTCAAATGGTCAAGAAAGGGGACGTGCTTTTCGTTATCGACCAACGCCCATTTAAAATCGCCTTACAAAGTGCAGAATCGCAGTTTGCGTTAGCAAAAAAAGAATTGGCTAGAGGCAAAGATTTGCGTAAGAAGAACTCGTTGTCTCAAGAAGAAGTAGACCGTCGTCAAAACGAATACGATATCGCGCTAGCCAATGTTGAAACGGCTAAGCTCGATTTGGAGTTCACAGAAGTTAAATCACCGATTGATGGTGTGGTCTCACGTGATTTAATTAACGAAGGCAACCTCGTTAATGGCAGCGCAACGAGTGCATCTTTACTGACAAATGTTGTATCTATTGACCCTATCCATTTTTATTTCGATGCGGGCGAGCGTGACCTACTAAAATACATTCGCCTTAGCCAATCCAACAAACGTGAAAGCTCACGTAGTGCGTCCAATCCTGTCAAAGTCCGCTTACAAGATGAAGAAGATTTTGTTCACTCTGGTGTTATGGACTTTGTCGATAACCAAATCGACCAAAACACCGGCACTATCGTTGGCCGCGCTATATTAGATAACCCGGGTGGATTTATCGTGCCGGGCTTGTTTGGTCGTATTCGTTTATTGTCTGAATTGAATGTTGAAAAAATCCTTATCCCTGATGCTGTTATCGGTACAGACCAATCCCGTAAATTCGTTTTTGTGGTGAACGATGAAGGTAAAGTCGATCGTAAATTCGTTACTTTGGGTAAATTACACACTAAGGAATTACGCGTCATTGAATCTGGTTTAACCCAAGATGACCATATTATTTTGAATAACTTGATGCGCGCCCGTCCCGGTACGCCAGTTCAGGCAGAAAATGTTGACCTTTCTAGCCAATACTCGCTGTAAAGGACGCATAAAATGAACATATCTCATTTCTTCATCGACCGACCGAAGTTTGCTTCGGTCTTGGCAATTATTGTTTTAATCATAGGCAGTCTTGCGTACTTCAGTTTGCCTGTTGAGCAGTACCCACAAATAGCCCCGCCAACTGTTCAGGTGGTGGCGTCCTACCCCGGCGCAAGCGCTGAAATAGCGGCTAAAACCGTCGCAACGCCATTGGAGCAAGAAATAAACGGCGTGGAAAATATGCTGTATATGTCGTCTCAGTCAACGGCTGATGGGCGAGTCACCATCACGGTTACTTTCAAACTGGGAACGGATTTAGATAACGCACAAGTGCAGGTTCAAAACCGCGTGGCCATCGCTGAACCTAGATTACCTGAAACAGTTAGCCGTTTAGGTATTACCACCAAAAAGAACTCACCGGATTTAATGTTAGTGGTCAACATGTACTCGCCCAATGGTACATACGATCAAACCTACATTGCTAACTATGCTGCGCTACAAATTCGTGACCAGCTATCTCGTATCGATGGAGTCGGCGATATCTTAACCTTTGGCGCCAGCCAATACTCTATGCGCGTTTGGCTTGACCCAGACATCATTGCGTCTCTTGATATGACGGCCGCAGAAGTGGTAACCGCATTGCGAGGACAAAATATTCAGGTTGCAAGCGGCACCTTAAATCAGTCCCCTGTGGATGCAGGACAAACTGCATTTGAGCTAAACGTTCAAACCCAAGGGCAACTGATTGAGCCTGAAGAATTTGAAAATGTCATTATTAAAAACCAAGACGGAAAAATCGTGCGCTTGCGCGATGTGGGCCGTGTGGAGCTTGGTGCAGAAAGTTATACCACCCGCGGTTATTTAGGAGACAAAAAAGCCGTCGCGATGCCGGTATTCCAACGTCCAGGCTCGAATGCCATTGAGACGGCGGACGCTATTAAGGCTGCCATGGTTGAGGTCGGGAAAAATTTCCCACCAGATTTAACCTATGAAATAGCCTATAACCCGACTAACTTTATCAGCGAGTCAATTACCGCCGTTGAACACACCATATACGAAGCAATAGCCCTGGTTGTTTTAGTCATTATGGTGTTCCTACAGAATTGGCGTGCAGCGCTCATTCCAATCATCGCTATTCCTATATCGTTAGTCGGTACGTTCGCAGTGCTAAGTGCATTTGGCTTCTCTTTAAATAACTTGACCTTATTTGGTCTGGTGTTAGCCATCGGAATTGTTGTTGATGATGCCATCGTAGTGGTTGAGAACATGGAACGTTTAATGGCCGATGGTATGCGTCCTTTAAAAGCTGCTCGTCAGACCATGACAGAAGTCGGCGGAGCGGTACTGGCGATTGGCCTAGTACTGGTCGCGGTATTCTTGCCCACAGCCTTTGTGGACGGTATTTCAGGACAATTTTATAGTCAGTTTGGTATCACCATCGCCGTAGCCACTATCATCTCGGTGTCTGTGTCATTGATCCTCAGTCCTGCTATCTCTGCAGTGCTGTTTAAGCCTCATAAAGACGAATCAGAAAAAAGCGGTGTATTTCATTACCTGTCGGGCAAATTTAACCGTGGTATGGACAGAACCTCAGATAAATACGCACGCATGGTCGCCAAGCTTGTCCGCCATGGTTCAATTATGTCGTTTGTATATGTGTTGCTTATGGGCTTTACGGTTTACATGTTTAGCATCGTGCCCAAAGGCTTTATTCCTGCTCAAGACCAAGGTTATTTGATTGTTGGCGTCCAGTTACCCTCTGGTGCTTCGCTTTCTCGCACGGATGCCGTTGTGCAAGAAGCGGTAGACAAATTACTTAGCATTGAAGGCGTTGAGAATGCCGTTGCTTTTGCTGGGTTCTCCGGTGCGACGTTTACCAATGCCACCAACTCAGCGGCAATTTTTGCCATCATGAAATCCTTTGATGAGCGCGCTGAAATTGGCGCTACATTTGACAGCGTCCTTGGCAACGCAAGGGCACAAATGAGCTCTATCGACTCAGCCAATGTGGTCGTTATTCCGCCACCACCAGTGCGCGGTATTGGTAATGGCGGTGGCTTTAAAATGATGCTTGAGGACAGAAGTGGCCGAGGCCTGCCAGCACTCGAACAAGCGATGTGGCAGCTCGCTGGTGCAGCAAATCAAGAACCTGCTACCACTGCGGTGTTCAGCTTCTTTGAAACCAGCACACCGCAACTGTACGCAGATATTGATCGTGAACGAGTTGAACGATTGGGTGTATCCGTATCAGACGTATTTAGCGCCCTAGAAATCTACTTAGGCAGTGCCTTCGTCAATGATTTTAGCTACCTAGGCAGAACGTTCCGGGTAACGGCTCAAGCTGACGCGCCTTACAGAATGGAAGCCGATGACATAGGGCGAATTCGTGTACGTAATTCATCAGGTGAAATGGTTCCCCTGAGCTCAGTGGCAACGTTTGAATATCGCTCAGGCCCTTCACGAGTGCCAAGATATAATTTATACCCAGCGGCAGATTTAATCGGCAGTACTGCGCCAGGCTTTAGTTCAGGGGAAGCGATCGCCACTATGGAGCGACTCGCGGCAGAGATTTTGCCCGACGGAATAACCTACGAATGGACTGAATTGGCCTATCAAGAACAACAGTCAGGCAGTACCGGTATATTGGCTTTTGGCTTCGCGGTGGTCTTCGTGTTCTTGCTACTGGTTGCGCTTTATGAGAGCTGGACGCTACCTTTATCTGTTATTCTCATCGTACCCATGTGTTTACTTAGCGCCATCATCGGTGTGCACCTTATGGGGCTAGATAACAATATCTTGACGCAAGTTGGCTTAATCGTGCTCGTTGGTCTTGCCAGTAAGAATGCCATTCTTATCGTAGAATTTGCCCGTCACCGTGAGCATGAAGGAGCTGGCTTATATGAGGCCGCTAGCGATGCCGCCAAACTACGATTACGTCCTATTTTAATGACCTCGTTCGCTTTTATTCTTGGCGTTTTACCCCTAGCAGCAGCCACTGGAGCAGGAGCAGAGATGCGTCAAGCATTAGGCGTGGCGGTATTCAGTGGCATGTTAGGTGTGACATTCTTTGGCTTGATATTCACACCCGTGTTTTACGTTTTAATGCGTAAACTATCAATGCTAGTGAAAGGTCAGAAATTGGATGAAATGGGCCGAGTGCCGGTGATTGAAAGAGAGTAATTAGCGCTAGATAGCATCAGCCCGCCAGAATACTTAAACTTGTTCTGGCGGGCTTTTTTTATGTCCCGCGGATAGGCTTGTTATTCCCCTAAAGGTTGATTCCAAGGCCCAGTGCGATTTCGTCGACTTAAGGCTACCATCACCAATTTAAGGTGCTTCCTTCCACCACAGGGTTTGAATAGGCGCTTGGTCAAGCGTAAAGACTTGGCCAAATTCAGGGGTACTCAACGCGACTTTATTCAACGCAGCAGCTTGCTTAACCCTGTTTAGCGGCTCATACCAAGGATGAAACGCCAAATCAAAAGTGCCGTTATGGATAGGCACCATTACCTTACCAGCTAAGTCCATATGTGCCTGTACAGACTCTTCCGGTGTCATATGAATATCCGCCCAATCCTTGTCATATGCGCCGGTTTCAATCATGGTTACATCGAACGGTCCGTATTTATCACTTATGTCTTTAAAGCCCGAAAAATAGCCTGAGTCCCCACTGAAGTAAAAGCTTCTTCCATCGCATTTAACCACCCAAGAACCCCACAGTGTTTTATTTCCATCACCAATCCCGCGACCGGAAAAATGTTGTGTAGGGGTAAATGCGATTAAGGCATGCTCTGTCTGCCACTCTTGCCACCAATCAAACTGTTTTATTTTGTCATTGCTTACGCCCCACTTTTGCAAGTCTCCTTGAACGCCTAACGGCACCAAAAACAAGGTCGTTTTGGTATTGAGTAATTTGATCGCAGCCTTGTCTAAATGATCATAATGATTGTGTGATATGAATACTTTATCGATTGGTGGTAATTCCTCGATACTGATGGGCGTCGGCTCAAAGCGCTTTGGCCCGATAAATGAAAAAGGCGATGCTCGTTCAGAAAATACTGGGTCAATAAGCCAATACTGTCCAAACACTTTCAACAAAATAGACGAGTGACCCAACTTAACTAAGTAAACTTTATCATCACTTAGTGCATCTAATTGCTGACGCGTAACAGCTTGTACCGGCACATGTTCATTGGGCACTGCATCGACCTTTTTCTCGGTAAAGTAGCGAGCAAAGATCCCTAGTGTTTTACCCAAGCTTGGCGGCTCACTGTGCACAGCATTTTTAAATTTTCCACCATCGTAATGAGGGCTACTTGGCTCTTCATCACCAATCGTGGCAACTAATTCTTTGTTCAACGCGCATGCTCCTATGAAGCTACATATCAGTATCGAGATTGTGCTGAAAATAAAGGTTTTCATTCACCTTCCAAAAAGTAAACTGCGAAGTGTAATTTATCATAAGAAGCAAAAAAGTAAACTATCAAGTCTACTTTAGTTGCGATACCATGCCCTTGAAACGGATTTTAAACCTTTAGCAAAGAAACATAAAAAGAGGAGTTCGGGTGAAATTATCAGACAAGAAACGTTTAAACATTTTAGATGCAGCTGAACAATTGTTCTTTGAAAATGGTGTAGAACACACCACTATGGACCAAATCGCCAAAGCCGCTCAGGCTTCTAAGCGTACCGTATACAACCACTTTGTGACCAAAGATGCGCTATTTGAGGCGATTATTAGCCGAATGGTTGAGCACCTTAATCAAGATGAGGAGTTGAGCTTTAGCAACAAAGTAGCGATTGATATTCAACTGACCAAAATCGCACAACAAGAAGTGTCACTGCTTAACTCCGAACACTTTTTACGTATAGCCAAAATAGCCTTTATGCAAATGTTACAACAGCCGACGTTAGCCGAGTATATCGCCAGTAATCAATTTGGTTGTATGCGTTACCTTGAGTCTTTCTTGCGCCAAGGGGTAGCTAACAATAAACTGCAAATAGAAGATATAGAATTTGCGGCTAAACAATTCGTTTATCAGCTAAAGTCATTTGTGTTTTATCCGGTTTTGTTTGGCTTTGAAACACCTAATTCCCTGCCGCTAAAAAAGATTATTGAACAAACTGTTGCGACGTTTTTATCTCGCTATCAGGTAAAGTAAGAGCCGGTATGTTATCCAGTGGTAGCGTCACACGAAAAATGGACCCCTCACCATTATCAGGAACCGCATAAACCAGTTTAGCGCCAATTAAATCTGCACTTTTTTTAACCATGTATAGACCAAGCCCTGTACCCACTGAAGCCGCAGGATGGAAGCGTTCAAACATTTGAAATAGTTTTTTTCGATACACCTCATCAATACCCAAACCGTTATCTTGTACCTCCAATACGAACTCTTGGTTCAGCTTGTAGGTTAAGACGCGAATAAAAGAATTGGCCTTACCCGTGTCTTGGTACTTAATCGCATTGGAAATGAAGTTGTCAATTATTTGGGTAAATTTATAAGGCTGAGTGTTGATTGTTCCTATGTACTCAAAACGTGTCTCAATGTCTAAGCGTTCGAAGTTTTCCATATTACTCAGAGCGGCCAGTGTTTCACACACGATCACTGACACATCAATAGGTTGGGAGCTCTCCTCTTGCAGCTTAACTTTGCTCACATCCAAAACACCGCTGACCAAATCACTTAATTTAGAGAGCCCGTCGTGAGAGGTTTGAACTGTCTTCAAGGCACTCTGTAAATCACCGTTACTAATCTGTTGTGTGATCATCTTCATAAGATAGCCCATAGAGCTCAATGGCGACCGTAAATCATGAGTAAGTCGATAGGCAAACTCCTCCATTTCTTGCTTGTCTTGCAACAAATCTACAGAGGCTTTTTTCTGCAACGTAATGTCTTGAATTTGTGAAATGAAGTACAGAGGGTGTTGTGCTTTGTCTCTTACTAAAGAAACCGTCAACTTAGCCCAAATCAATCGACCACTTTTATGGAAGTAACGTTTTTCCATGTTGTACGTTTGTATGTCACCGGCAAGTATTTGCTTAAGAAAAGTAAGGTCAGTTTGTAGATCCTCAGGATGAGTAATAGATTGGAAATCTATTTTAAGCAGTTCTTTCTCGCTGTAACCAAGGATATCGCATATGGCTTTGTTGACTTTTAGCCAGGTACCGTCTGGTGATATTAACGCCATACCTATGGCTGAATGCTCCATTGCAAGACGAAACATATCCTTATGCTCCAAATTAACTAATGGAGCGGCCAATCTTCTTCCTTTGAACATATCGATTATTTTTTTTACCATAAAAACCTACAATAAATGACGTCTATGCAGTGGGCTCTTAATAAGAAAAGTAAACTTTTGTATCGCGATTAGCTAGCGCAATGCGCTACGATGCGGAAAACCTAGACTAAAGTCTACAACCTGACAGCACTTTGAATATAAGAGACAGAAATAGCGAAATAAAAAGTTATATTATTCAACGCAGGCTATTAAAAAATGAAAGTAGACACCGCCTGATGATCAGGCGGAGTAATATTGAAATTAGGTGGAGTTGGTCGATAAGCCGGGTTCTGTCGTGGGCAACCATTCATCTAGGCCAGCAATCACTCGCTGGCTCAAGCAACACACCCGATCTCAACGTGGGCCACGCCATAAGAGATCCTATTTGGTCTTGCTCCGGGTGGAGTTTACCTTGCCACACACT
This sequence comes from Paraglaciecola sp. QJM3NY_14, assembly GCF_056173245.1. Lineage (NCBI taxonomy): Bacteria > Pseudomonadati > Pseudomonadota > Gammaproteobacteria > Alteromonadales > Alteromonadaceae > Paraglaciecola > Paraglaciecola sp. QJM3NY_14. The sequence goes on along the minus strand of NZ_CM149664.1, from coordinate 791,047 downwards.
GTTACCAGTGGTGCGGTGCGCTCTTACCGCACCCTTTCACCCTTACCGGCGCTTGCGCGCTTAGGCGGTTTCCTCTCTGCTGCACTTGTCGTCGGCTTGCGCCGCCCAGGCGTTACCTGGCACCCTGCCCTGTGGAGCCCGGACTTTCCTCCCCTTATTAGCACATTACTCTAGGGACTAGCCCTAATGAAATATCTAACAAGCGGCGATTGCCTGACCAACTCCGGAGGCGGATTCTACGCAGGTTACGCCTGACTTACAATCTAGTTTGCTACGGATTATTCAATGGCGTTCATGGCTCGATTGAGCACAAACAAAAACGCCGCACCTTATACGACCAATGCGGCGCAATATGTGCGGCGTTTCACCCAACCCATAAATCGCGTTAGATACTGACGCGTTTATACGGGCGGTATTCTGCCTGCCAAAAATTCCCTTCAATGCGCTCACTGAGTATTTCATCACTCACTTCTAGGGCTAACCCTTGTTTCTGAGCGACTTTGCCTACATCAAAGGCTATCTTCTTGCTTAGCTGCGCAATGCCTGTCAGTGGTGGCAACAATTCTTGCCCTGTACCATTCGCCAGAGGTGACGCATTGGCGAGCGCAGCACTGGTGGCCATCAGCATCTCGTCACTGATTAAACTAGCCTTGGCTGCCAGTACGCCTAATCCGATTCCTGGGAATATATAACTGTTGTTACATTGTGCGATAGGGTAGGTTTTCCCCTTATATTCCACAGGCTTAAATGGGCTACCGGTAGCGATAATCACTTCGCCGTCAGTCCACTCAATAACGTTTTCAGGACGGGCTTCTACCTGACGAGAAGGGTTACTTAACGGAAAGATGATCGGCAAATCGCAGTTGCGTTTCATTTCCCGAATGACTTGCTCGGTGAATAAACCCGCTTGCCCCGATACCCCTATTAAAATACTGGGTTGGACTTGGCTCACGGTTTCAAACAATGACGGATATTGCGCCACTTTTTGCCATGTTGCTTGACTAGCCAACGGCTGCGCAAGTCGGAATTGGAAGTCCCGTAAGCCTTCCATATCGTCTGTGACCAAACCAAACCGGTCAATCATGAAGACTTGACTACGGGCCTGCGCATCAGTGATCCCCTCACTCGTCATTTGCTTGATGATTTGCTCAGCGATACCGCAACCCGCAGATCCTGCACCAACGAACACCACGCGTTGGTCGCTAAGCTTTTCATTTTTGGTTTTACATGCCGCTAAAATAGTCCCCACCGTGACAGCTGCGGTGCCCTGAATATCGTCATTGAAACAACAGACTTTATCGCGGTAGCGCTCAAGTAATGGCATCGCATTAGGCTGGGCGAAATCTTCGAACTGAAGCATCACTTCAGGCCAGCGCTTTAAGACCGCCTTGATAAACATATCAACAAATTCATCGTACTCCGCTTGGCCAATACGCTTATGACGCGCGCCCATATACATAGGGTCGTTTAATAATTTTTCGTTATTAGTTCCCACATCCAGCATAACAGGAAGCGTATAAGCGGGACTGATACCACCACAGGCGGTATACAAAGACAGTTTTCCAATAGGAATGCCCATACCGCCGATACCTTGATCGCCCAGACCAAGAATACGCTCACCGTCCGTCACGACTATGACTTTTACCTTACGCTTGGTGGCGTTGCGAATAATGTCATCCATTTGATGACGCTCTGAATAGGAAATAAACAATCCTCGAGAGCTACGATAGATATCTGAAAACTGCTCGCACGCGTCCCCTACCGTCGGGGTGTAAATGATCGGCATCATTTCATCAATATGCTGCTGGATAAGACGATAATACAGGGTCTCGTTATTATCTTGGATTGCACGCAGATAAATATGCTTATTGATGGGTTCGTTGAAACTTGAATACTGCATATACGCACGTTCGACTTGCTCTTCGATACTTTCATAACGTGGGGGGATCAAGCCTGTAAGGTTAAACGCTACGCGTTCTTGGGCAGTAAACGCACTGCCTTTATTGAGCAAGGGGGTTTCAAGCAAAGAAGGGCCTGAATGAGGAATGTATAACGCACTTTTAGGCGCTGAGCTACTCATAAAAAGTGTCCTGTTTGGCGCGAAGACAAAGCCTTCGCAGAAAATTTAAACGCGAAATATTAAAAAAATGCTGATAAGTGCAAGCGGTAATATCAATACACACCGACTCACTTAGCAGCATTTCTTTCGAAAACACTTAGCAACCACTTTGCGTAGCTACCTGCGTTTTCTGATGGAGACTATGATGCCTTAAAAAATGTCTTCAAGTGGTTTGCTTTGTTCACTGCTTTCTTCAGCTGGGTCGACAAATTCGCTGTCACTCACATAGCTCGTAGGGGCCGTACCTTGCATAAAATACTCAAACATTGACGTATGATCAGTGCGCTGAGTTAATTTACCACTAGCAAGGTCAATTCGTGTGGTCACCAAATCCGTCGGCATAGGACGTTTCTTTTCAGGCACCCCATCTAACGCTTGTTGCATAAAGCGGATCCAAGCGGGCTCAGCCGCTTTAGCCCCATCTTCACCACCTATCATGGCGTTGCCAATGAAATTAAATTTCTGTGGGTTTTTGTTAACTAAGTTTTGGTTGCGTGAGGCGCGTCCTAAACTGCGACTCATATCATCAAAACCAACCCAAACTGTCGCTACTAAATCGTTGGTAAAGCCACTAAACCAAGTATCTTTTGAATCATTAGTGGTACCGGTTTTTCCTGCTATATCCGCTCTTTGAAGCAAATTACTTGCCCGCCAGCCCGTACCTTGCCAATAGGTCTTCTTATTCCAATTACCATTGGTTTTTACGGCTGTACGCATCATTTCTGCCACTAAGAATGCGTTGTCTTCGTCCAGCACCCTTGGGGCCGAGCGGCTCGGTGCAGGGGCATCAGCGGAGTCACTACTTTGTGCTGGCATCGCCTCGCTTTGCCCAAATTGCCCTGAGCCTAATTCAGCTGCAAGCATGGCTTCAATGTCCATCATCTGTTCAGGCTCAGGTTCGGCTGCATCTTCATCAGCATCACCACAGGGGTCACAAGCTTGCACTGGATTGGATTTCCAAAGCACTTTTCCGTAATCATCTTCAATGCGCTCAACAAAATGCGGCTGAATTAAAAAGCCACCATTGGCAATCACGGACAGTGCTGTCGCCACTTCCAACGGCGTATGTGAGCCCGAACCTAAAGACACGGTTTCATCTTTGGGTATTTCTGATAAATCGAAACCAAACCGCGACAAGTGCTGGCGTACTTTTTCAAGCCCCACAGCACGCACTAAGCGCACTGACACCACGTTCTTTGATTTTCCTAAGGCAACCCGCAATCGAATTGGCCCATCATATTCTGGTGGCGAGTTCTCTGGACGCCAAGCATTGCCCGTTCCGCGCTCCCATTGGTTAATCGGGGCATCATTAATAATGCTAGCTAAGGTAAAGCCATTGGCTAATGCCGAAGAATAAATGAAAGGCTTGATGTTCGAGCCCACTTGCCGCTTAGCTTGTGTCGCTCGATTAAACTGACTTTGGTAAAAACTGTAGCCGCCAATCACCGCCTGCGCAGCGCCGTTGTGAGGGTTTAATGCAATAAAGGCGCTACTGGCATCTGGATACTGGGTAAGTTGCCAATGTTTATCGTCTTCTCGCTGGCGAATAAGAATCAGCGAACCTTGTGAGACTATATCACTGGCTTTTTCAGGCTCATTGCCCTGCCTAGTGTCTGTTATGTATTTGCGCGCCCAATCTAGTCCATCCCAATCAATAACACTGTAGCGACCTGCGCGAGTGAAAATGGTTATGTCTTTGTCATTCACTTTGGCTACGATTGCTGGCTGCATAGACTCAAATGTTTGATACTCCTCAAGGAAGCTCAGCATTTTCTCTTCATCCCATGGTTCACTAGAAATAGCGGGGGCGGTCTGTGACCCAGCAGTGTCCTCAGGCTTGACGGGTAACTCAGCGGGAACCCAAAGTTGTTGTTCAACTCCGCGATAACCATGGCGCTCATCATAGTCATGTAAGTTTCGCTGAACGGCTTTTTGCGCCGCTAACTGAGTGGCAGAAGGTACGGTGGCGTAAACCTGATAACCGCCGGTTTCCGCTTCTTCTTTGCCATACAGCTCGACCATTTCATTCCAAATTAAATCAGCCAAATAAGGTGCTGAGAATTCGATTTCGGCACCATGTTTTTTCGCCGTAATCGGTGCATTTACCGCTTCATCGAACTGAGCCTGAGTAATGTATTTCTCATCCAACATACGCAGCAGAACCACACGACGGCGAATTTTGGAGCGATCAGGACGACTGATAGGGTTAAGGACAGATGGTGCTTGCGGTAACCCAGCAATGGTTGCCATTTGTGCAAGCGTTAGCTGGTTTACCGTTTTGCCGTAGTAAACTTGGGCGGCTGCACCAAAACCAAAAGCACGATGACCTAGTTCAACTTTGTTTAGATACAGTTCTAAAATTTCTTGTTTGGTGAGCAATTGCTCCATGTGCCAAGCAATAAAGATTTCTTTAATTTTGCGTATATATGTTTTATCTCTCGTTAAAAAGAAACCTCGCGCCAACTGCATGGTTAACGTACTACCGCCCTGTCCCTTCTCTCCAGTCAAAATAAGGTTGACCACAGCTCGCGCCATACCGATAGGGTCAACCCCGGGATGTTGATAAAAACGGCTGTCCTCTGTGGCCAAAACAGCATTAATTAAATCCTGTGGCACATCTTCAATGGTAAGCGGAATACGGCGTTTCACCCCGAACTGTGAAATCAACTTCCCATCTTGGGTGTAAACGCGCATCGGCGTTTGCAAGCGCACATCTTTGAGCATATCCACACTGGGTAGGTCTGGCTTCATGTAAAAATACAGGGCAAAAGTCGTGACGACACCGACGACAAAAGCAAGGATAAGGATCAAAAATGCGGATTTTAAAAACTTCACGAAAACAATATTACCAAGACAAGTTGCAATAAATGACTCATATTTTATACCTAAGTACCGTTATAAGAACCATAAATAATTAAAAATTAAGCAATAATACTAACATCCCGCTTTGTATATTTGCATCGGAACCTTACGTGTTTAACAAATTATTGGCTAAAAAAGCGCAGCACCTTATTGGACTCGACATCGGCACCCGCTATGTTAAGGCCGTACTGCTTGAGCAAACCAAGCAAAGCACCACTGTGCTAGCCATCGCTTGCGAGCCAATCAATGGCAATGCTTTTGCAGAAAGGGAAGTTAAAGATTACGAAGCACTAAGCCAAGCATTGAAAAAAGTAAAACTCAGCCTAAAAACGAAAGTAAAACAGGTGGTCATAGCCGTATCTGGACCAGCCGTTATTAATAAACTTGCTTACATGGACGACGATTTAACGGATGTTGAACTTGAAAGCCAAATTGAGCTAGAAGCCGACAGCTTGATCCCGTACCCTCTTGAAGAGATTTACTTAGATTTTGAAAGGCTCGCTCCCAGCGTTAATTACTCGGGGAAAGTGGAAGTGCTACTCAGCGCCGTTCATAAAGACATGCTTGATTCTCGGCTTACACTATTAAACGAAGTGGGCTTTGAACCCAAAATTTCAGATGTTGAAGTATACGCTCTCGCCAACGCATTGATGCACTTTTCCCATCAACCATCGCCCGTTAAAACACCGCCCCCTAACGATAGCGATATCATATCTAGTGATGAGCAAAGCAAAGTAAAAAATGAAGTTCGATGCTGTATTAACATTGGAGCATCGCAAATGCAGTTTTGCGCCGTTACAGATGACAACATTCTGTACACCAAGGAGCACAACTTTGGTTTTGATGCGCTTACCCAAGACAGCTGCTCGAACTTTAATTTAACTCGGGTTGAGTACGATCAAAAGCTGGTGTCTCATTCTTTACCGGTAAATTGGCAGCAAGAATGTTACGTACTTTTCCATGCCAACTTACAGCAGCATATCACCCGGGCAATTCAAATGTATGTGAGCGCATCCCACCAGCCTTCTCCTAAGCACCTTTTCATTTGTGGGGCAATTGGCCCATTTCCCGCTTTAGCTGATGAGCTTGCCCAAGACTTAGGTATTAGTGTGAATGTTTTTAATCCCTTAGCTGATATGCAAAGCGATGAAAAGAGTGCCAAGCTTATCGCCGCTCACGGAGCTAACTTTGCCATTGCCACCGGATTGGCATTCAGGAGTTTTTCACCTTGCCACATATAAACTTGCTGCCTTGGCGCGAAGCCCAGCGTCAACAACACAAGAAAAACTACCTAACCATGTTAGTGGCTATCGGCGTGTCTATGGTGTTGTTGATGTTTGCAGTCAGTAAAACCATCGATAACCTTATTGCCACTCAAGAAAATCGGAATCAGTTTTTAACCGCAGAGCTAGTCAAAATCGACGCGCAAATTGGTGAAATTAAACGCATAAGACAAAGTAAAGACGCTATCGAGCAGCGTATGACACTTATCGAACAACTAGAAGTAAGTCGCAATGCAGCGCCTATTGTGCTCGATGAGTTGGCACGTGTGGTGCCCTCGGGGGTATCTTTTGCGCGCTTTTCTCGCACTATCAACCGCGTAGAAATCGACGGCGTCAGTGATTCAAACAATCGTCTGGCGAATTTCATGCGTAATGTGTCTGACTCAACAGTGTTCAATGACGGTGAGTTGTCTTCCATTGTGGCTGATACCACAGCAGCTGATGCCGTAAGCGAATTTAAACTCAAGTTTAACATTAGCCCCAATATCGCCCCTGATTTTAGTCAACCACAAGGGGAAGCAAAATAAATGCAATTTGATGTTAAGAAGCTCAAAGAACTCAACGAATTAGATTTTGATCAGATAGCCGCTTGGCCATTCGAGGTGAAAACCGTTGTTGCGTTATTTGTTGCTATCATTGCGTTGATCGGGGGTTACTACACCTTGGTAAAAGACAAACTTCCTCTGCTTGAAAAAGTCCAATTACAAGAGGTCGATTTAAAAGCAAGTTATCAAGGCAAATACAACATAGCAGTAAACTTACCCGCTTATCAGGAGCAGCTTAAGCGCCTAGAAAAAGACTTTTCTTCAATGCTTAAGTCATTACCCACCAGTAACGAAACGCCAGGATTACTTGACGACATCACCTTTGTGGGCACTTCTGCTGGCCTTACTTTCAAACTGCTCAATTGGCAAAAAGAAGTCCCGAAGGAGTTTTACACCGAACTGCCCATCCAGATCGAAGTGACAGGTAACTATCATGCATTTGGCAAGTTTGTTTCTGATATTGCAGCTCTTCCACGGATCGTGACCGTGCATGATTTTGAAGTGAGTCAGGAGGTATCCAATTTAAAGCTAACGTTAGCGGCCAAAACCTATCGGGCTGAATTGACTGAATCACGAGCGGATGCACACAAATGAGAGCGTTGATAGCGATTACAATGCTCTTCTTACTGGCAGCCTGTTCAGAACAAAAACAAGATTTAAACGCCTATATCGCGGATGTTAAAAGCAACACACCGGTGAATATTGAGCCCTACCCTGAATTTACCACATCACCAGCCTTTGCCTATTCGGCAAATGAAATGCGTAGTCCATTCCAGCGATTGAAAAATGTACCGCAAGCTGAAACGGCAGCAGCAACAACCAGTTGCCCTCAACCGAGTACGGCACACGTTAAACAACCCCTAGAGCATTACGGGATAGATGCTATGGCCTTTATTGGCACCATCAATAAAAACAATAAGGTCTGGGCCTTAATTCAAACCAACGAAGGCCGATTATACCGTGTGACCAAAGGTGATTATCTTGGACTTTTTTATGGCAAGGTCTCAGCAATTAAAGACGGAAAAATCACCTACACTGAAATGTTGCCTGATGGAACAGGTTGCTGGCAGCAAAAACAAGCAACCTTGTCGATGAAAGACAATGCAGGAGAGAACAATGGCTAGTCGCCACTTTTTACATTCCAAAAAATTGCTGTGCGTATTCGCCATTGCACTTTGCGCTTTATGGCATTTGCCTAGTCTTGCACAATCTGATGCGGTGCTCGTTGACCCTGTTGCTGCACTTAACGAACTGACCACTAATCAGCTAAATGACATACAATTTACCCGCTCAACTGAAGGGTACGGCGTGGTGACCTTGAGCTTTAACAATCAGCGAATTGCTCCTCAATTAATCGCATCGAAGCGAAAATTGACCCTCACCCTACCTGACACAACACTAGCGCCTGATCAGTTCTTTACCTTAAATGTGGCGGAATTTTCCACACCGATTATAGAAATAGACACCCTCGCAAGAAAAGGGGCCAGCGTTTTAGAATTCAACTTACTCGAAGATGTGGTGTTCACCCACAGCAAGAATCAAAATCAATTAGTGCTGATCATTAAGCCCCAAGCAACTGAGCAACAACAAAGTGCTTCTGTGTATAACGGCGAGCCCATTTCACTGGATTTCCAAGATGTACCAGTGCGTAATGTGTTGCAAATCATCGCTCAAGTTAATGGCTTTAATCTGGTTACTACGGATACGGTACGCGGCAATGTAACTGTCAGTCTAAATGGCGTACCTTGGGATCAAGCACTCGATATGATTCTGAAAATTCGCGGCTTAGATAAGCGCTTAGAAGGCAACATATTACTTATCGCCCCATCAGAAGAGCTCGCATCCAGAGAAACCCAGCAATTGCAAAACCGCCAACAGGTGGCTCAGCTCGCTCCCCTTATTTCGGCTAATTTACAAATTAACTATGCAAAAGCCAAAGAAGTAGCCGGTATTTTAAAGAATACCGATAGCAGCATTTTAAGCCCAAGGGGCAGTGTTGCCGTTGATGAACGTACTAACACCGTATTACTCAGAGACACGCAAACTTCAATTGATGAAGCGAGAAAGCTCATTCGCGCACTAGACATTCCCGTTAAACAAGTTTTAATCGAATCACGCATGGTTACAGTGCGCGATAACGCTGGTGAACAACTTGGCGTGCGCTGGGGTTTTAGTAATAACTCTGGTGACACGGCTACATCTGGCTCTATCGAAGGCGCCGACACACTTAGCAGCAGCGTAGTGCCGTCTATTGATAATCGGCTAAATGTTAATCTTCCCGTTACCAATCCAGCGGGTAGTATTGGCATTCAAGTCGCCCGCTTAGTGGATGGCACCATATTGGATTTAGAATTATCCGCCCTTGAATCTGAAAACAAGGGTGAAGTTATTGCCAGTCCGCGTATTACGGTGGCTAATCAACGTGAAGCCTACATTGAGCAAGGGACCGAAATACCTTACGTACAATCCACGTCTAGCGGTGCTACGTCCGTCGAGTTCAAAAAAGCGGTACTGAGTTTAAAAGTCACTCCACATATCACCCCGGATCATAGAATTATTTTGGATCTTGTCGTTACCCAAGATACTCGAGGAGACACAGTCAATACCTCAACGGGTTTAGCCGTCGCGATTGATACCCAAGAAATCAGCACCCAAGTACTGGTCAATAACGGGGAAACTATCGTACTTGGGGGCATTTTTCAGCAGACGACAACTGATGATGTAAGCCAAGTTCCGCTACTTGGGGACATCCCAATCCTTGGACATCTGTTTAAAAACACCCAAACCGTCAATGAAAAGCGTGAATTGCTGATTTTTGTCACGCCTAAAATATTGCTTGATGACCTAGCTCTAGAATGAGCTATTCTGCGAGTTACATGACTTGCAAGCCAACAAAGCCAGCGCACATGTACACGTAAAACACACTTACTAGCGATTTAAATTTCACCTAGACTTAACAAAGCTTGCAAATTTCAGGGTAAAGCTGAGATAATCCCGCCCTCGAAATTTCAACGAGGTCAGGTTAATCCATTTAAGGGTAGCCGCGATATAGATTTCTACCCCCGAAATAACAGAATTGTGAACTAAGCAAAAATGGCTGAAAAACGTAATATTTTTTTAATAGGTCCGATGGGTGCTGGTAAAAGCACGATTGGAAGACACCTCGCAGACGAACTTCATTTAGAATTTTATGATTCAGATCAAGAGATAGAAAAGCGCACTGGTGCTGATATCGCTTGGATCTTTGATTTAGAGGGTGAAGAAGGCTTTCGCGCTCGTGAAGAAACCGTCATCAATGATTTAACCGACAAACAAGGTATTGTTTTGGCAACTGGCGGTGGCTCTGTCGTCAGTAAAGCTGTGCGTAATCGCCTATCAGCGAGAGGCATTGTGGTTTACTTACAAACCACAATTGACAAGCAAGTCGCTCGTACGCAACGTGATAAACGTCGTCCATTACTGCAAAAGGACGATCCAGAAACCGTATTGCGTAGACTCGCCGAAGAACGCAACCCAATGTATGAAGATGCTGCTGATTACATTGTTGATACTGATGAGCAAAGCGCCCGCGCGGTAGCCAATCAGATCATTGAGAAAATCAATCAGTAATAGCTAGACATTACCTCCAAAGGGCTGCGCTTATGACAACATTAACAGTGAAGTTGGGTGAGCGTAGCTACCCCATTTTTATCCAGCCGAGTTTGCTCACCCAAGGCAACCAACTGGCAGATTACATCAAGACAGATAAAGCGGTATTGGTAACCAACGACCTAGTTGACCCGCTATACAGTCAAACCGTTATAGACAGCTTACCCAGTATCAAGATTGAAAAAATTGTCATTGCCGATGGTGAACAACACAAGAATCTGGCCAGCTTTGAGCATGTGATCACTCAGCTGCTTAGCATGTCTGCAGCGCGTGACACCACGCTAATCGCTCTTGGTGGCGGCGTTATTGGTGATTTAACTGGATTTGTCGCAGCGAGTTTTCAGCGTGGTATGCCCTTTATTCAAATACCTACCACCTTGTTATCACAAGTTGATTCATCGGTAGGTGGTAAAACTGCGGTTAATCATCCATTAGGTAAAAATATGATTGGCGCATTTTATCAACCCAAAGCCGTTTTTATCGATACCAAAACCCTGCAAACCTTACCAGCAAAAGAGTTCTCTGCCGGCATGGCGGAAGTGATTAAGTACGGTATCATCTACGACAAAGCATTTTTTGCATGGCTTGAGCAAAACATTGCTCAACTTATCGCGCAAGACGTTGACGCCCTGCAATATGCTATTGCGCGCTGTTGTGAAATCAAAGCTGAAATTGTCGCTATCGATGAGCGAGAGTCAGGACTTCGCGCCTTACTCAATTTAGGTCATACTTTCGGTCACGCCATTGAAGCAGAGCAAGGTTACGGCAATTGGTTACACGGCGAAGCCGTCGCAGCAGGCATGGTACTCGCAGCGAAAGCAGGCCAAATGAAAGGCTGGATGAGCAAAGAAGAAGTGCAGCGTGTTATTGCTTTAATAGAGGCATTTTCACTACCTATCGCGCCACCAGCAAAGATGGGTTATCAGACCTTCATGCAGCACATGGCACACGATAAAAAAGTGCAAGCGGGCAAACTCAACTTCATCGTACCTAAAGCAATTGGCGATGCGGTGGTTACCTCTGAGCTAGATGAAACACTGTTGCGCTCATTGTTAGATTAGCAAGGTACTAAACGAGTCTCATTTAAGCGCTCGACCGATTAAACGAATGACTTTTTAGACCCGTACCTTCGAACAAACAATTTATTGAACTAACATTTTAATAAACCATTTGAGTAAACACTTTTGCAAAGCGAATTGCACAAACGCCTTAGCCATTTAATTCAGTATTCTTCGGGGCTCATTTTTGTGAAATCTGAGCCCGATTTTAGTGTATCTACCTGTGTTGATGCGCTACTGGCTGAACAAGATGACAGTGACGAAGTGGCTGTCATTGCGGCTAAGCCAAGTATGATGCTGAATGATTTTCGCCAACAACTGACACAACAACTTTCCAGTAAATTAGCACCCAATTCTGGCATCACTCCCCTCGCCAAGATACTCACGCCTGGTATTGACATTGGTCATGCTCAGTCGGCCCCGACACAAGGACTACTGATATGCATATCCAAAGGTGAAAACCTCTCTGCCAGTATGCTAGAAGAGTTGCAGCAGCTTGTTATAACCCTACACGCAGGCAGTGACAGGCAAGTCAATGTGCTGGTATTTGCCCAGCGCCAATGGATAAATCAAACTTACCAAGCCTTGGGCGATAAAAATAATGTCATAGTCGTGGATGCGGGTGCCAGTACCGGCGCAACGGCGGATCACGAGGCGAACATATCGAGTAGTGAATTAGAGCAGTTAATCGCGAATAAACGACAAACGTTTGCTCAGCGCATAGAGCAGCGAAACCAAGCAAGCCCTGTAGAATCCCCTAGTATCATGCAGCGCCCGTGGTTTATTCCTGTTATTGCACTGCTCTTTGTTGCGATATTTGCCAGTATTTTGCTATCTCAGTATCCAGAGCTGTTAAGTGACGCTGATAATCAGGATGGAGATACAATATCTTCACTGAGCACAATAAAGCCTGGCGTAGAGCAAAATAAAACCGCATCAACCTCTGTAATTGAGATACCGCCTCAAGACACGTCGACGGGTCAAAAAAATAAAGAATCGGACTCATCTGCCGCAAGAGAAGCACAAACAGCTCATCTGAATACTTCTGTGCAAAGCGCTACGCCTGAAGAAAGAGCGGTCGCCAAACCTGAGGTTACGCCGAAAGTTAAAACAGACGCGCTCATATCAAACTGGCAAAGTGAAAGTAAACGCATTGATGCCAACAAGAATAAATCGACTGAAATGCCAGCAGACGATGCTAGCAGCTCACGTAAAGAGACCAAACGTGCAGCCGAGTCAGAATCAACGAATGGCATGGTACAAACTGGCACATTGCAAAAACCCTTTGCTGCGGATATTACGCCTCAAGCTGGTAGCGCTAAAGCCCAACCCCCAAGCGAATTATCAACGACAGCTGACTATGCATTTGATGAAGCCACTATATTGGCTCTGCCGAAAGACGGGTACGTGCTGCAGGTGATCGGCTTTAGCGTACACAGCGCCATTGAGACTTATTTGACCAACAATAAAATTGAACAATACGTATGGGTGTACCAAACCAAACGCTACAACAATGATTGGTATGTACTTTTGTATAATAAACATTACCCGTCTTTGGCCGCAGCATTAGTTGGTGTTTCGTCGCTGCCCAAAGGATTGCATGAGGCAACGCCATTCCCTAAAGCGTTACAAAAAGTGCATCAAGAAATTGAATCTGCCAATTAAAGCCACATGCCAATTGTTGTTTTGCCATTGGCTCGTTACAATCTCTACTTTGCATTATCTTCATCAAAATCAAGGCCTGACAAGACACATTAATGACGAATAAGAAAAACAGAGCCTTCTTGAAATGGGCAGGCGGGAAATACAGGCTAGTCGAACAGATAAACCATCACCTTCCAGAAGCAAAAAAATTAGTCGAGCCATTTGTCGGTGCAGGTTCGGTGTTTTTAAACACTGACTTTTCCAGCTACCTGTTGAGCGATATCAACCCCGATTTGATAAACCTTTACAAAATATTGCAACAACAGCCAGAACGTTACATAGAAGATGCACAAGGGCTATTCACGGCGCAAAACAACGATTCCGACGCTTACTATGCTATGCGCGCTTTGTTCAATGCCAGCGAAGATATTTACGAACGCGCGGTACTGTTTTTGTACCTGAATCGCTTTGGATACAACGGCCTGTGCCGCTATAACTTATCTGGCAAATTTAATGTCCCCTTTGGTAAGTACAAGGCGCCATACTTCCCTAAAGAGGAGCTGTATTTCTTTGCCGAAAAATCCAAGAAGGCACAGTTTGTATGCGAATCTTATGAGAAGACATTTAGCCGAGCTCGTGCAGGAAGTGTGGTTTACTGCGATCCGCCTTATGCCCCCATCAGCAAAACAGCTAACTTTGCCAGTTATGCCAAAGGTGGCTTTTCTATGGCTGAACAGAGTAATTTGGCGTTAATTTCTGCTAAAACCGCTTTTGAGCGTGATATTCCGGTGCTTATCAGTAATCACGATACTGACGATACACGTCGCCTTTACGCGCTTGCACAGCTTTCAGAGCTGCAGGTGAGTCGGTTTATTAGTCAAAAAGGAAATGGCAGAAAAAAAGTCAGTGAGTTATTGGCGTTATATATTAAGCCAACCTCACGTTAAGGCTTAGATGTTAATTTGCACAGAAGAGCTAGCAGTAGAATTGGTGTTAGCTGGGTACAACAACTGAAACGACCAGTACCAACGATATGACTAAGGCAACAACAAAAATCACCCCAACGACTACGTAAGGCACAAACGATTTTTGCTGAAAATCTCGTTCTCGGTTTGCGCTGCTTTGCACACCAAACACGCTGGCAGCAACACTTTTAAACACATCCCACAAACCGTTATTTGCATTGTCCATATTAATTACGCTCTTGGCTTTATCTCATCCGTTTCTTCAGCATAGCGCGAAAGTAGCTCAAGTAAATCAATAAAATGCATTTGATACGAAGTAGAGTTACCACTTACCCAGCTAGACCAGCTGATCACATCAGCCTGCTCCTTAGCGCATCGATTAATCGGGTGACTCATAGGGAGCCCATGATCAAATGCCACTGATTGCGGACAACTGCAGAACAATGTCTCGTTATTTATCGACGTTCTGCCAACAGCCAACATCGCTACTAAAGCGAAAGCTCCGAAGCCGATTAGTCGTTTAAAATGAGTACTCATAATCTCTCCTTGTCGAAATATTTTGTTGCATTATACATTATACTTTCGTCTCAAGATTAAAGTTCACCTCAAATGTCAGGCTATTCATCGCTAAAAAGATACAATTTTATCCAGAGTGTTACGGTAAGTTGATAAAACTTGTAAACACAAAAAATCCGCTGGTCATATAGCCAGCGGATTTTTTTAGATATTCTCTTCCTATTAACCAGAAGTAATTGGAAGAATCAATTTAGAAATTAAAGCTCGAAATCCATTCCGTAAGCAACGGTGAATTTAATGGAATCGTTATCAAACGGGTCTTCGCCTGGCACTTCAACTTCGTCTAAATCGGTACCCGTAACGGCGAAACTGAAACCATCTTTTGCTAATGAAATCCCCCAGTCTGCATAACCATCTGGTACACCGTTGAAATCTTCTGCGAAGTCACCTTGATGGTAACCTACGTGAAATCCTAGCTCAGCGCCGTTTAGTACTGGCATGCCGTAGTCTACAGATATATATGACGCTTCAGCAAAGCCGTAATCGCGACCTTCACCTTCGTCAGCTTCTGTGTGGGCCAACAATGAAAGCGTTGCACTAAGGCCGCCATAGCCTACTGAACCATATACTTCAGCAAAATCGAATTCTGCTTCGCTGTCATAATTGTAATATAGGTAACCCACATCATAAGTGATATCGCCTGACTCACCTGAGAAGCCGAAGTACATATCGTGCTCATAAGAGTAAACATCATCTGCACCATAGTTGACGTTAGACACCCAAGTACCTACATAAAAACCATTTTCATTTGCGTAGTCAATACCACCTTGTACTGCAGCATCGTTGGTGGTTTGGGTCAAACCACGCCAAATGTAGTTACTTGTGACACTCGCATTAGCAGTCACTTCTGCTAAAGCGGTTTGGCTAACGGCAGAACTGGCCAGAACAGCTGCGGCTAATGCGGTAAGTTTTAATACTTTCATGTGTGTGTGTGCTCCATATAATTTTAGTTAATTCAATTTTTGTTGAGATAACTTCGATTTTTCGTTAATTCTTGTTACAACTACGCAAGAGCAATGCCTAAATATTAAACACGGAAAAAATCACCCGAAAAAAAACTAAGGATCTGATTTTTAAGGAAATTCAATGAAAATATAAAATTAAGGAAAAAGTGGGCATGAGATAAGACTGTGCAGAGATGCACCACATAAAAGCGAAAGCCCCTTTTTGGGGCGAAGTTGATACTTTTGTCAAAGCGTGTTTTTCGGTACAGTTACATTTTTGCGCAAATTGAGGCTTATATGCGTCCTTTCTTAATTGCTCCTTCTATTCTTTCAGCTGATTTTGCCCGCTTGGGCGCAGAAGTAGACGCTGTTTTAGCCGCGGGGGCTGATGTCATCCATTTTGACGTAATGGATAATCATTACGTACCGAACCTAACGATCGGCCCGATGATATGTAAAGCATTGCGCGACTATGGTGTCACCGCCGATATTGATGTGCATTTAATGGTTGAGCCGGTAGATGAGATGATTGTCAGTTTTGCCAAAGCTGGCGCAAGCATGATCAGTTTCCACCCCGAAGCATCAAGACACGTAGACCGCAGTATTCAACTGATAACCGATTCAGGCTGTAAGCCGGGCTTGGTATTAAATCCTGCGACGTCATTAGACTGCTTAGACTACACGCTACACAAACTGCATCACATTTTGTTGATGTCGGTAAATCCAGGGTTTGGCGGGCAAGCATTTATCCCCGAAACCCTTGATAAGCTGCAAATCGTGAAGAAAATGGTGCAGGCCTGTGGCCGTGATATCCGAATAGAAATTGACGGTGGCGTAAAAGTCGATAATATTCGCGCCATCGCCGAAGCAGGTGCAGATATGTTTGTTGCGGGCTCTGCTATCTTTAATCAGCCAGACTATCGTCAAGTTATCGATGCTATGCGCGCTGAATTAGCCAACGTTTCTCCAACATAATTCCCATTAGTCACTAACAGTAGAAAATATTTTATGAGCAAACCAATTGTATTAAGCGGCTGCCAGCCTTCAGGACAACTTACCCTAGGAAATTATGTTGGCGCTCTTCGTCAATGGGTTGATATGCAAGACGATAACGAATGTCTGTATATGTTAGTCGACATGCATGCTATCACAGTGCGACAAGATCCCGCTGCACTGCACAATGCCTGTCTTGATGGGCTGGCCTTGTATGTGGCTTGTGGCATCGACCCGTGCAAGAGCACCATATTCATGCAATCACATGTACCGCAGCATGCGCAACTAGCTTGGATAATGAACTGCTACACCCAAATGGGTGAATTAAACCGCATGACGCAGTTTAAAGATAAATCCGCTAAGAATATTACTAACATTAATTCAGGTCTTTACACTTACCCAGCCTTAATGGCGGCGGATATCTTGCTATATCAAGCAAAACAAGTCCCAGTAGGGGAAGATCAGAAGCAGCATTTAGAACTAACCCGTGACGTTGCCACACGCTTTAACAATGCCTATGGTGATGTATTTACTATTCCTGATCCGTATATCCCTGAAGTAGGCGCGCGTATCATGAGCCTACAAGATCCGCTGAAAAAGATGTCTAAATCCGATGATAATCAAAATAACTTCGTTGGCTTATTGGAAGATCCGAAAAAGATAAGTAAAAAGATTAAACGCGCAGTTACTGACTCGGATGAGCAAGCGCGCATTTACTTTAATACTAGCGAAAAACCTGGTGTGTCGAATTTACTCAGCTTGCTATCTTGTGCAACCGGCAAACCGATTGCTGATTTAGTGCCTGAATATGAAGATAAGATGTACGGCCATTTAAAAACAGATGTAGCCGATTCCATTGTTGCCATGCTAGAGCCAATCCAAGCTAAATTTACTGAGTTACGTCAGGATCAAACCGAGCTGAACCGTATCATGGCGGCAGGCGCTGAAAAAGCGCAAGTACGAGCCCAGCAAACCATAGACAAGGTTTATGAAGCAATCGGATTCGTAGCAAGCCCACTTAAACGCTAGTAAAGGACTGATAGCAAGTTAACAGTTACGCTATTTGTAACTTACTGTGTATTTCCAATCCATCAAAAAAAGCAGCACAGAGCTGCTTTTTTAGTTTTAAATAACCGACGCTTAATGTACCCAAGGTATATCAAGCATCGGTTAGCACGCCAAGCGCGCCGAACTGAGAGGTTGGGATAACAGCCCTGCACACTATCTGTCATTCAAATTTACTGGGATCCAATGAAATTCCATGAAATCCAATAAACTAACTTGAACCAAGCCAGTATGTTACAAGCCTGAACGAAAACGTAGGGCAGTTTAAGTCATATATTAGGCGAAAGAGGACATTCGTTAGTTTCAGTAAGAGGGGAGTTTCAATGTACTTTTGATTTTCGATAAGCACTGGGGGCGACACCCGTCCAGCTTTTGAACGCACGCGCAAAGGTTGCCGCCTCGGTAAAGCCAAGTAAGCGCCCGACTTGCGATATAGGCATATCAGGCTGGCTAAGATAATGGATCGCTTCGTCTCGTCGCACACTGTCTTTGAGTTCTTGAAAACTTGTGCCTTCTTCTAATAGCTTACGGCGTAAGGTGCGAATGGTTGTGTGCAATTGCTCAGCGATATCTGCCATGCTGATAATTGACATATCCTCAGCCGCTTCTAGATAATTTAATACTTTGCGGGTATAAACCGGAAAGTAAGACTGACGTTTAAACCAATCCAGCGGGCAGCGCTGAAGGTAATCATTCAAGCTTTGCTGACTTTGCACCACTGGCGCGCTAAGGATGTCATGCTCAAACTCAAAGTAATTACTCTCTTGCAGGTAAACCACCTCACAAGGGAACATCAAGCGATATTCTTCGTGATGTGCTGGCTTTGCATGCATAAAGCCAATTTTACGCAGGGGGATGCGCTGGCCAATCAGCCAGCTCGGAAATCGATGCCACAACAACAAGAGAAAATCGGTAAGCACATGCTCAGGGTCGAGTTCAGGTTTGTCTAAGGCGAGATAAAAACGAGCGTACTTTTCACGCTCTTCAAATTTTAGTTTAGTTGCGCCCGCGACTAAATTATAAAAACGAGTGCCCCGTCGATACACCTGCCGCAAACTTGCACTATGGCTCACTTGCTTTGCCATTAAATTGAACACCCCATGGCGAGAAGGCGGGCTACCAAAACACAAATATTCGTCATCTGCACTTCGCCAAACAGATTGCATCAAACGGCTCAATTGCTCTGGGGTGATACGCACCTCATTATTGCTCAACAAGGCTTTACTCAAGCCTGACTCGGATAATAACTGCGCTTCATTCAGGCCCACATCAATGGCTCTTTTGACAATAGCTTGAGCGAAATGAACTGAAATAGAATGATGTTTGTGACGCATGAAGGTAACGGGCTCTCGATATATGGCAGGGCATTTAGATTTTAAAGTATATCGTTTCTCATACTAAGCGGATATTTATATGTTGAATAGGCTCAATTATTTCCGTTCGAGCATAAAAAAGCCCCCTAAGTTCTCTATGGGGGCTGATGAAAACACAATCAAGGAATTAAAAGCTTAAAATGCATCCTCGGGCAACGCCATGATGCTTTCGCTGCCCGCTTGAATCGATGCGAAACACGCTTGGGTGCGCACCACCATGTGCTCACAGAAGAACTGTGCAGAAATCAACTTAGCGTTTAAGAACTCGCTGTTCCCCTCGCCTGCATCTAATTTCGCTTTGGCTTGCATCGCACTTTTCGCCATTAACCAGCCGCCACACAAATAACCAAACAACATCATAAAGTTGACACTGGCGCTGCCTGGTGCATTTTTGTCTTGTGCTGCAATATCAAGCAACCACTGGCGAGCTGCTACACCGCACTCAAGCGCCGTTTTACATTGCTGAGCTGCCAATGTGAATTGCCCGCCCATGGCATCAAACTGAGCTAAATCTGTGGCTATTTCATCTAAAAGCGCGCCTAAAGCCTCACCTTTATTAACCAAGGTTTTACGCCCGACTAAATCCAGTGCTTGTACGCCTGTAGTGCCTTCATAGATAGTTAAAATTCTGGCATCTCGATAGAACTGCGCTGAGCCTGTTTCTTCGATAAAGCCCATACCACCATGAATTTGCGTACCTAGGTAGGTCAATTCTTGAGACAACTCAGTACACCAGCCTTTGACTATTGGCGTAAACAACTCACTGCGAGCCCCATTGCCACGATCAATTTCTGCTGCGGCCACCAAGCACAATGCGCGCATCGCCTCTGTAGATGACTTCATTTGCATCAACATACGACGCACATCAGGAAACTTCATAATGGTGAAGCGGCTGCCGTCTTTATTCGTGCCTTGTAAACGCTCTTTGGCGTACCCCAAAGCATGCTGATATGACGCTTCTGATATGGCTAAACCTTGTAAACCAACCCCCTGACGGGCGTGATTCATCATGGTGAACATATAAGACAGACCTTTATGAGCTTCGCCCACTAAGTAGCCCTTCGCGCCACCATTGTCACCAAAGCTCATGACACACGTTGGGCTGCCATGAATACCCATTTTGTGCTCTAACGAAACACAATATGCATCGTTGCGCTCAGCTGGGGCACCATTTTCATCCAAATTAAATTTGGGCACGATGAACAGTGAAATACCTTTTACACCGGCTGGTGCATCAGGCAGTCTTGCTAACACTAAATGCACGATATTATCGGTCATTTGATGATCGCCCCAAGTGATATAAATTTTTTGGCCAGTGATCAAGTAATGATCATCATTTGGCACCGCCTTGGTTTTCACCGCAGCTAAGTCAGTACCAGCATCAGGCTCAGTAAGGTTCATGGTACCTGGCCATTCACCGCTTAACATTTTAGGCAGATATGACTGCTGTAAATGCTCACTGCCGTGATGAGAAATCGACTCAATCGCGCCTTGGCTTAACAATGGACATAGAGCGAACGCCATATTAGACGTATGCCATACCTCATTAACAGCACTACCAAGTACATTCGGGAGGTTCTGACCGCCGAATTCCTCAGCACCGGTTAACGATGCCCAACCACCCTCTACGTATTCTTGATAGGCTTGTGCAAATCCAGCTGTTTCTTGCACACCTAGTCCGCCGTCCTTATCGATCATACTCGGATGTTGTAAATCACCGACCTTGTTCAATGGTGCTAATACGCCGCTACCTAGTTTGCCGGCTTCAGCCAATATAACGCTTGCCAACTCGCCATTGATGTCCTCTTGACCCATATCAGCGCAAAGCCCATCGAAGTCAACCAGTTCATTCAGTACAAACTCAGCATCTGCTAAAGGGTGTGTGTATTCACTCATAATTTAACTCGCTTCCGTTTTTATACGTGGTTGGTTAATTCAGGAATAACATCGAACAAATCGGCTACCAAGCCATAATCTGCTACTTGGAAAATAGGCGCATCTTCATCTTTGTTGATGGCCACAATCACTTTAGAGTCTTTCATACCGGCTAAGTGCTGTATGGCACCTGAAATCCCCACAGCAATATACAAGTCAGGCGCGACCACTTTACCCGTTTGGCCAACTTGCATGTCATTCGGTACAAATCCAGCATCAACCGCAGCACGAGATGCTCCAACCGCCGCACCGAGTTTGTCGGCCAGGCTGTATAGGATCTCGAAATTGTCGCCGTTACCCATACCACGACCACCTGATACAACAATGGAGGCAGCGGTTAGCTCTGGGCGGTCAGACTTCGCTAGCTCTTCACTTACAAAGCGTGACTGACCGGGGTCAAATTGCTCGCTGATAATATCAACAGTGGCAGAACCACCCTGTGCACTTACAGCGTCAAAGCCAGTGCCACGTATGGTAAGTAGCTTGATACTGTCATTTGAGGTGACCGTTGCAATAGCGTTACCTGCATAGATAGGACGCAAAAATGTCTGCGCAGAGACTACGCCTGTTACATCAGAAATCTGATTCACATCAAGCAAGGCTGCGACACGTGGCAAGTAGTTTTTACCGCTGGTAGTGGCAGGAGCAAGTACGTGGCTGTAGCCGCTAGCAAGGCTTGTTACTAATTTCGCGATATTTTCAGCCAACTGATGCTCATAGGCAGCATCATCAGCGTGAAGCACTTTACCAATACCTGAAACTGCCGTTGCTGCATCCACTACGCTTTGGCAGTTATGACCAGCAACCAGCAGTACTATGTCACCACCAATTTGCTGCGCGGCAGCTAAGGTATTTAAGGTAACAGGCTTAAGTTCTTGGTTATCATGTTCTGCAATGACCAAAGTTGTCATATTTATTTCTCCTATTACGTACTACTTAAAGTACCTTAGCTTCGTTTTTCAATTTTTCGACCAATTCAGCCACCGATTCAACCTTGATCCCAGCTTGACGCTGAGCTGGCGCGCTGACGCTTTCTAGGGTGATGTTATTTCTCACTTCAACACCTAAGTCGCTTGGGGTTTTCACCTCCAAAGGCTTACGTTTGGCTTTCATTATATTTGGCAATGAAGCGTAACGAGGTTCATTTAGACGTAGATCTGTGGTGATAATAGCAGGCATATCTAGCTCTAAAGTTTGTAAACCGCCGTCAATCTCACGTGTGACTTGAACTTTATCACCGTCAACTTTAACTTCTGAGGCGAAAGTCGCTTGTGGTTGGTCAATTAACGCAGCTAACATTTGCCCGGTTTGATTGTTATCAGAATCAATAGACTGCTTACCTAGGATCACTAGGCCCGGCTGCTCTTCATCAACCACTGCTTTTAATAATTTGGCGATGCTTAGCGCATCGGCTGATGTATCTAGTTCAATCTGAATACCGCGATCAGCGCCTAGAGCAAGGGCAGTACGAATTTGCTCCTGGCAGGCTTTGGCTCCTATCGACACCACAACGACTTCGCTGGCAACACCGGCTTCTTTAAGACGAACAGCCTCTTCAACCGCAATTTCGCAAAACGGGTTCATGGCCATTTTGACGTTGGTTAAATCTACATCTGTGTTATCTGATTTAACACGCACCTTGACGTTGTAATCAATGACTCGCTTTACCGCTACTAATATTTTCATATTCGTCCCACTTTGTTTGTGACTAGTTCGGAAATGTCCGCCGAGGTAATCCCAGCACTATTTAGAATAATCTTGCGTTTTCTTATGGTTCAATTTTGGTATGAACAGGCGGATTTCACAAGATCTAAAAAAGTCTAACAATTAGCATAAAGGGACAAATAAATAGACTTACTAGCTTGGCTCATCCGTTAATCCCAACTGACAATTATCATGTTATTCAATAGTTGTAGCTAATAATTTTATGCAGGTGGCAAAGATGCTCGAATAACAACATTAACTTTAAAGGTCTTTAATTAAAGAGGGTAGCGTACAAAATAAACTACAGGCGCGTAGTGGGTAAGAAATGATTAAGCGCCAGCAAAACGCGATAAAATGTTTTACAATCCGCGAAATTTTAAACGTGTACCCGTCATCACAGGGCTTGCACCACATGAGCGTTGAATTCTTTTGTTGTTGATCATTGATAACTATGACTCTTTTACCCACAACCTTGCGCGGTACTTTGTTACGCTAGGACAAGACGTTAAAGTCGTGCGTAACAACGAGCTCACCTGTGAAGACATAACCGCACTAGCACCTGACTACCTCGTGTTATCACCTGGCCCTTGTACCCCAAATGAATCAGGTGTCACGCTTGATGCCATCAAGCAATTTTCTGGCGTGATCCCTATGTTGGGTGTGTGCTTGGGTCATCAAGCTATCGCTCAGGTATTTGGCGCAAAAATTGTGCGCGCGAACAATATAAAGCACGGCAAAACCTCTTATATTACTCATAACGGTAGCGCCTTGTTTAACGACGTTGACACTCCATTTATTGCCACGCGTTACCACTCATTGCTTGTCGACAACGAGTCTTTACCAGAAGAGATTATAGTGACTGCATGGTGCGAGGAAACAGCGCATGAAGAAAAAGGGCTCGGCGAAAAAGGGCACGACGAAAAAGAACACGGCGGAAAAAGGCGCCGCGGAAAAGATCTAGAAGAATCTACAGGTCAGTACGAAATCATGGCTATCGAACATCGCACGCTGGCTATTTATGGTGTGCAATTTCACCCAGAGTCATTGTTAAGCACCAGTGGTTTGCAAATTTTGGCTAACTTTCTAACCGAATCCGCAGATAAACTAACTAAAGCCTAGAAAACTGGCGTAAAAGTGAGGCACAATCCACACTTAACACAATATCCATACACTTAAACTAAGGTCCGTTGAACAGTAAATGACTGCATCATCTACATCAGCCCCCATCGTTGAGACTCGTTTCAAGCAACTGTTTATCGATCTTAAAGTCGCAAAGCAGCAACGCGCCGATGAGAACGCGAAGCCCTCGTCAAAAAAGATAGTTCCTACCCGGGAATTGCTCGCGGTTGAAAAGCAGGCAAGAGAAGACAAAAAAGCTAATGAGGAAATTGCTGAGGATTATTTAGGGCGAGTATCGGCAAAATTACATAAAGATATTGAACTTCGTTTATCAGAAGCTTTGGCTGATCAAGAGACCCTTATTGCCAAAGTATTGAACATCGATGCAGTGATTCCGCAAATTTTAGACTTATTGTCCGTGAAGGCATGCACGGTGTCGCGCCTTGAAGTATTAGCCGCGCAAATACCTTGGTTGTATAAAGATTTACTCAAGATGATTAGCTCACCTAAATATCGACGTACTGATAGCAAGGGGAAAATTCTCACAGCGGACACACTTCGGGTCGCATTAAGCTTCTTCGGTCTGGAAAACTTAAAAATGATCGTGCCGCTCTTAACCTTACGCCGTTGCCTTCCGCAAATTACTGACCCCTACCCTCAGATCAAACGCAGAATTTGGGAGCAATGCATCGCTACCGCAATGTCTAGTAAGCGCCTTGCTCGTTTTCATAAAGTCAGTGAAAACCAAGCATTCACCGCAGGAATGCTACAAAGTCTAGGAACGATCGCGGTCGTTAAGCTGTATTTTCGCATTTTTGACCAAGTACAGCTTGAAGCATTAAAAGAAACACAGAACACACTTAAACACCAACGCCATGGTGCACTTACGAAAGTTGAGCCTTCTGCGGATATACTGTTATCTATGCTGGACAAATATGTCCCCCAGACCACGGCGAGCATTATGCAAGGCCTACACTTTCAGCGTTTATTTTTGCATGGTGCTTTTGAACAACTTGCCAGTACACAAAACGATGAAGAGCCGTTGCCTTTAACCACTGTGTTATTGCAAGGCAATGCGTACGCGAAGTATCGAATATTAAAGTTTCACGAATTAGTGACTATCGAAGAAGCAAAAGATTACCTACGACAATACAAGTTCCCAGTGGGCTCATTAGAGGTATTAAAAACCACTGATATGCGTTCAATTGGCTTAGAAGCGGAAGTTGCTGAATAAATCGTTGAAAAAAAGTGTAAATATTCATTCAAGCCGTTTTATCCACTCCAACAACTAACATCGCGAGCTAACTGGCGCGAAGTGAAGACACTTCTTGGTTTTTTACCTAATCCCTAGATTAAATACTTATTCACTATTCCTGCAAGTTCACTCAATCCCTTTAAAAATAAGGGTTTAGCTAGGTTGCCGATGCAGACAAGCTGTGTTTAATCTGAAATAATGGTTGTCTATTTTATGCCCTAGGCTATTAAATTTGGAGACAACCTACATGCAAGTGACCCGCGAATTATTTAACGAAGTAATGGTACCTAACTATAACCCTGCCGACATTATTCCGGTGCGCGGTTTGGGCGCGCGCGTATGGGATCAAGAAGGTAACGAATATATCGATTTCGCTGGTGGCATCGCAGTAAACGTTTTAGGCCATTGTCATCCAGAATTGGTCAACGTACTAAAAGAGCAAGGTGAAAAGCTTTGGCACTTAAGCAACGTGTTGACCAATGAGCCTGTTTTACGCCTAGCGAAAAAGCTAACTGACGCAACGTTCGCTGAAAAAGTCTATTTCGCCAATTCAGGCGCCGAAGCCAATGAAGCGGCTCTGAAACTTGCACGCCGCTTTGCGCTGGATAACTTTGGTCCTGAAAAAGACCAAATCATCTCTTTCAAACAAGGTTTTCATGGTCGTACATTCTTCACAGTGACTGTCGGCGGCCAAGCGGCCTATTCTGATGGTTTCGGGCCTAAGCCTGGTGCAATTGATCACGTTGACTATAACGATTTAAGCGCTCTTGAAGCCGTTATGTCTGAGCGCACCTGCGCCGTAATGATGGAGCCCTTACAAGGCGAAGGCGGTATCATCAGCCCAACACAGTCTTTCGTGCAAGGGGTTCGTGATTTATGTGACAAGCACAACGCACTTCTTATCTTTGATGAAGTGCAATCAGGTGTCGGTCGTACCGGCGAGCTATACGCTTACATGGGCTTAGGCGTCACGCCAGACATACTCACCTCAGCAAAAGCACTTGGCGGTGGTTTTCCGATCGGGGCCATGCTTACCACTACCGCTATTGCCGCCCATTTAAAAGTGGGTACTCACGGTAGCACGTATGGCGGTAACCCTCTTGCCTGCGCCGTAGCTGAAAAAGTACTGGATATTGTCAATACCCCTGAAGTATTAAACGGTGTGAAGCAAAAAGAACAACAGTTCCGCGAAGGCCTAAAGGCTATTAACGACAAGTATCATGTTTTCGATGAAGTGCGTGG
This sequence comes from Paraglaciecola sp. QJM3NY_14, assembly GCF_056173245.1. Taxonomy (NCBI): domain Bacteria; kingdom Pseudomonadati; phylum Pseudomonadota; class Gammaproteobacteria; order Alteromonadales; family Alteromonadaceae; genus Paraglaciecola; species Paraglaciecola sp. QJM3NY_14. The sequence continues at coordinate 764,717 of NZ_CM149664.1, read as the reverse complement.
ACAAGGCCTATTGCTAGGCTGTGCCCTAAACGAGAAATACCAAGGTCGCGCACGAGACTTCCTTGTTTCCAGTGCAAAAGAGAAGCTTATGTGTTTAGTCGCCGGCGCTAACGTGGTGCGTTTCGCGCCGTCATTGATCCTGACCGATGCTGATATTCAGGAAGGTTTAGCCCGTTTCGAGCGTGCAGTTGCCGCTGTCGTAAACGCCTAAACCACCACAGAGAATGCGAACATGATCATCATTCGCCCGATACAGCACAGCGATTACGCTGTGCTACACGACATTGCTGTTGAATCAGGCATAGGCTTTACCTCTTTGCCTGTGAATGAAACTTTGTTAAAAAGCAAAATCACGGATTCTGAAGCGGCTTTTCAAGCGCACATCAGCCAGCCAGGTAATGAGAGTTACTTGTTTGTAATGGAAGACACCAGCACATCTCAGGTAGTCGGTACAAGCGGGATCGCCTCTAGTGTCGGACTTGACGATGCGTTTTATCACTACCACCTAAGTAAAGTGGTACATGCATCCCGTGAGCTAGACATCTACAACACAGCTGAAATATTGACCCTGTGCAACGATTACACTGGTGTGTCGGAAATATGCACCTTGTTTTTACGTGAATCTGCGCGCAAAGGTAACTGCGGCCGATTCCTGTCTAAAGTGCGCTTTTTGTTTATGATGGAACATAAAGAGCGCTTCGCCGAAACCGTTATCGCGGAAATGCGCGGGATCAGTGATGAAGATGGCAAGTCACCGTTTTGGCAGTGGTTAGAAGAACACTTTTTCTCAATGGATTTCCCTACCGCGGATTACCTTACTGGCATAGGTCAGAAACAGTTTATTGCAGAATTAATGCCCAAGTATCCTATTTACGTGAGCTTGCTCAGTAAAGAAGCTCAAGCGGTTATCGGCAAAGTACATGACAAAACAAAACCCGCACTTAGGCTACTAGAAAGCGAAGGCTTTAGCTGTCGAGGTTACGTTGATATTTTTGACGCAGGCCCCACAGTAGAAGCAAACCTAACCCATATTCGTACTGCCCAGGCAAGTCGCAAAATGGCGGTTAGAATTGATGAGACAGCGACAGTAACAGAGACCGAGTATTTTGTGATCAACACGAAAATCACAGAATTTCGCGCCATTGCCACGTCTCTCAATATTGATGAAGCAAACGAGCAGGCCATAATCTCTCAGGCCGCAGCAGATCATCTTGGTATTCAAGATGGCGAGTTTATCCGCTTCGCTCCGACAACATTTAAGGTGTAATGTATGACACAACAAACCCATTTTATTGCAGGCCAATGGCATGCAGGACAAGGCCATGATATCGAATCGATCGATCCGGCTAAAAAGCGTCAAATTTGGCAGGCTAAATCGGCCTCATCAGAGCAAGTGTATCAAGCGGTCAGCAGCGCTCGAGAAGCAACCGTAGCTTGGGCTGCATGCACGTTTGAACAGCGACTCGCTTATGTGAAACGGTTTGGTGAACTATTGGCTGAAAACAAAGATATGCTGGCCTTAACAATCGCCCAAGAAACTGGCAAGCCACTGTGGGAAACCGCCACGGAAGTCGGCGCCATGATGGGTAAAATTGGCATTTCAGAACGCGCCTACCAAGAACGTACTGGTCTAGTTGAAAATCCAATGCCTGTAGGTAAAGCGTTCATTCGCCACAAGCCCCACGGCGTCGTAGCTGTCTTTGGCCCTTACAACTTCCCTGGTCACTTACCTAACGGTCATATTGTGCCTGCTTTGTTAGCGGGAAACTGTATCGTATTCAAACCTAGCGACTTAACCCCATTAGTGGCTGAAAGAACCGTTCAGTTATGGGAAGAAGCAGGTTTACCTAAAGGCGTGCTTAACTTAGTGCAGGGTGAAGTAGAAACAGGTAAAGCCCTTGCGGCGCACCCTGACCTTGACGGCCTATTTTTCACCGGCAGCTCTCGTACTGGTAAAATATTGCATGAGCAATACGCTGGACACCCTGGCAAAATTTTAGCGTTAGAAATGGGCGGTAATAACCCCCTAATCGTCAAAGATGTAAGCGATATTGACGCCACCGTGCACGACATTATTCAGTCTGCGTTTGTCACCTCTGGGCAACGCTGCACCTGTGCTCGTAAACTGTTTTTAGAAAACAATGCTCAAGGTGATGCCATTCTTGCTCGCCTAATCGAGGTGACTAAAAACATCAAAGTCGGTGATTACGACGCTGACGAACAACCTTTTATGGGCGCAATGATTTCTAAAAATGCCGCCCACGCTATGGTGATGGCGCAACAACAGTTACTTGATTTAGGCGCAACTTCGCTGGTAGAACTGACTCATTTAGATCCTGAATCTGGCTTTGTAAGCCCAGGTATTATTGACGTGACGGCTATGGTTGAACAGATGCCTGATGACGAACACTTTGGCCCGTTGTTAAAAGTGGTTCGCTTCGATGATTTTGACCGAGCCATTTCACTGGGTAACAATACCAAATTTGGCTTATCTGCTGGTTTGTTGTCTGACAGCGAAGATTTGTATCAGCACTTCTACCAACGTATTCGCGCGGGTATCGTCAATTGGAACCGTCCTATTACTGGTGCTAGCGGTGCAGCACCATTTGGCGGAGTCGGTGAAAGTGGTAACCATAGAGCCAGCGCCTATTACGCCGCTGACTACTGTGCATACCCTGTTGCATCTGTTGAATTAGAAAAAGTCACCCTACCCGGTAGCCTAAATCCTGGTCTGAACTTTTAGTCAAGCAACACTACATTTGACAATGCTGCGGGATGATTACCCCACATAATGATTTTATTAAGCCTGCTATGCAGGCTTTTTTGTATCTCTTGAGTACAAATTTTGGATTTAGGGGATGACAGGACACGGATTAGACCTTAAAATCAATTAATAATATAATAGTACTAATTAACCAAATATTAACATGGTGTGTCTAAATGTCTAAATTCGATCCTGTAGATCACTCTCATCGCCGTCGTAATCCATTGACTAATGACTGGGTACTTGTGTCCCCTCATAGGGCTAAACGCCCCTGGCAAGGTCAAGTGGAAAAACCGCAACAAAATGATAGCGCGGCACACGATCCCAGTTGTTATCTATGCGCCGGTAATACTCGCATCAATGGCGAAGTGAATCCTGAATATAAAGACACCTTCGTTTTCACTAATGACTTTGCGGCATTGATGAAAGACACGCCCGCGTCAGAGCAAGAAAATGACGATTTATTTACGGTAGAAGCCGCTCGCGGCACCAGTCGTGTTATTTGTTTTTCACCGGCGCACAATAAGTCGCTACCCGAACTTCCGTTACCTGCCCTTGAGAAAGTCGTACAGACGTGGCGTGACCAGGTGGCTGAGTTATCCAAGGATTACGCATGGGTTCAAGTGTTTGAAAACAAAGGCGCGGCCATGGGTTGTTCTAACCCTCATCCCCATGGTCAAGTATGGGCGAATGACTTTATACCGAATGAGGTACGTAAAGCTGATGTTAACCAACGTGCCTATTTCGACAAGCACAACAGCTCGCTATTGCTCGACTATGCGCAAAAAGAATCAGCCAGTGGCGAGCGTACAGTAGTTGAAACCGATCATTGGATTGCTGTAGTACCTTATTGGGCTGCTTGGCCTTTCGAAACACTTCTAATGCCTAAATTCAGTTGTGCCCGTTTCGACGAAATGAACGACGCACAACAGGCAGACTTAGCCGTAGCCCTTAAAAAACTCACTAGCCGCTACGACAATTTATTTCAGTGCTCTTTCCCTTACTCGATGGGTTGGCACGGCGCACCACATAACACTGATGTCACTGAGCATTGGCAGTTGCATGCACATTTTTACCCGCCGCTATTACGCTCAGCAACAGTGCGTAAATTTATGGTGGGCTATGAAATGATGGCAGAGCCACAACGCGACCTTACCCCAGAGCAAGCGGCACAAAAGCTACAAGCCTTGAGTGATGTTCATTACAACGAATCAAACGGAGCCTAATGGGATGAAAATTATTTCTCAACAAGCCATCGACGACCTCAACGCCATATATCTTGAGGTGTTTCAAACACCGCCCGCTCGTCACTTTCAAGCCCCAGGGCGTGTGAATTTGATTGGTGAGCACACGGACTACAACGACGGTTTTGTATTACCTTGTGCTATCAACTACCAAACGCTAGTGGCTGTAACGCCTAGAGAAGATGACCTAGTGCGTGTTGTCGCTGCAGATTATGACAACGAACGCGATGAATTTTCACTCAGCTCTAACATAGAGCCCCACCCTACTCAGCTATGGAGCAATTACATCCGTGGCGTGATCAAACACCTGCAGATGCGCGGCTTACAATGTAAAGGCGTTGATATGGTAGTGACGGGCAATGTGCCACAAGGTGCGGGTCTTAGCTCTTCTGCGTCCCTTGAAGTGGCCATCGGTGAAACATTTCGCCAGTTATTTGATTTACCCCTGACCTCGGCTGATGTTGCCCTTAATGGTCAAGAAGCTGAAAACCAATTTGTCGGTTGTAATTGCGGCATTATGGATCAAATGGTCAGTGCATGCGGTGCCCAAAACAACGCGCTATTGCTAGATTGCCGCTCACTGGAAACACAACTTATCTCCATGCCGAAAGAGCTTGATGTGGTTATTATCAACTCGAATGTAAAACGCGGCTTAGTTGACAGCGAATACAATACCCGCCGCGAACAGTGCGAAGAAGCCGCCAGGATTTTGGGTATCAAAGCACTTCGTGACATCAGCCTAGTGGACTTGCAAGCGCAAAAAGACAAGCTACCAGAGGTAGTATATCGCCGGGCTCACCATGTGGTATCTGACAGCGAACGTACACTACAAGCAGCAGATGCTTTGCGTGCTGGTGATGCAAAAACCTTGTCTCGTTTGATGGCTGAATCACACGCATCTATGCGTGATGATTTTGAAATCACGGTTAAGCCCATTGATTTTATCGTAGCAACTCTCGCAGAGTATCTAGGCGAACATGGTGGTGTACGTATGACCGGTGGCGGTTTCGGTGGCTGTATCGTCGCTCTTATGCCAAGAGAAATGGTCGCTGGTGCCCAGCAGTTAATTGGTGAGCGTTATGAAGCTGAAACGGGTTATAAAGAAACGTTTTACGTATGCTGCGCCAGTGACGGTGCCGGTGAAGTACGCTTTTAACGCACTTACACTTAAAACGAAAAAGGTAGCGGTTATCTTGTATCACTCGCTACCTTTTTTTGTGCCTTTCGTTAATGTCTGAGCTCTGTGCCTCGGTTACCACACAGCCAACATATATGATAAATGGATGGGCACTATACGCGTTTCTTTTTACCCAGTATCACCAGTAACATGCCGCCTAAAATAGCCATCGATGACAACAATAAATGTGAGGTAATGGGCTCTGCGACTAACAACACTCCACCAAAAGCCGCAATAATGGGTACTGACAGCTGACACACCGCCGCCACACTGCTATCTAATTTGGGCAATACTTGATACCAAATCGCATAACCAATGCCTGAGGCAAGTGCTCCCGATGCCAACGCATAACTCACCCCTTCAAACGTTAAACGTGCTGTTGGCATAAAGATCGCCATTAATATCAGTCCAAATGGCAAACAGCGCATAAAGTTTGCCCCGGTAGACTTTAATGCATGGGTCGATTTCGCCCCCGCTAAGCTATACAGACCCCATGCTATACCAGCCAATGCCATGACAAGTGCCCCTACCAAGCTCGGTGACGATAACGCTGGCATAACGAAATACACAAACCCTAGCAATGAAATGACTACGCCTGCGCTGGCGATAGCATTCATGCGGTTGCCCGATAATCTGGACACAAACAACATGGTAAATTGCACCGCAGCAAATAATATCAAGGCGCCAGTCGCGGTTGGTAGCGTCACGTAAGCATAAGAAAAACCAGCAGCGTAAGCGAAAAGATACCCTGCTTGTCGCCAACTACCATAGGCATTTAACGCCGTTAAGCTGCGGAAACTACTAGGTGATTTTACCAACATGATCAAGCCAAGTACTAAGGCCGCAGATGCAATGCGCAACCCTGTGAAACTCATGGGATCCATGTTTTGCTCGTCTAACGCAAGTCGGCAGAACACAGAATTGGCCGCGAAGGCGATAAGCGTGATAAACGTTAAGGAAACAAGGGATAACACAGACATAAATTATAAAAGTAACCAAGTCGCTGTGCCTAAAAAGGCAAAAATTCCTACCACATCGGTAATGGTCGTTAAGATCACACTACCTGCAAGCGCAGGGTCGATATTCATTTTCTTCATCATTACCGGCAACATGGCACCCGCTAACCCCGCCGCGATCATATTCACCATCATAGCGAATGCGATGACTCCACCTAGCATCACATCTTGCTTCCATAACGCAATAACGGAAGCAATAAGCATCGCCCAAATCACGCCATTGAAAAATCCAATTGCCAGCTCTTTGCCAATCAACCAGCGGGCGTTACTGTCACTCACGTGACCCAAAGCCATGCCCCGTATAACCAAGGTTAATGTTTGGTTACCCGCTGCCCCGCCCATACTGGGCACTATGGTATTTAAAATGGCTAATACCGCCAATTGGCTTAGCGTGGCTTCAAATAAATCGCTCACTGCGGCCGCCATCAATGCCGTGACTAAATTCACACCCAACCATACAGACCGTTTCTTGGTACTTTTTATGACGGGTGCAAAGGTATCTTCTTCATCATCAAGACCTGCCATGCTCATCATGGAGTGTTCAGCGCCTTCACGAATGATGTCTACTACGTCATCTATCGTAATACGCCCCACTAGGCGGTTTTCTTTATCGATAACCGGTGCTGACAGCCAATCGTAACGCTCGAACAGGCTGGCCACCTCATTTTCGTGCATATCCACAGGCACAGCCACCGAGTCTTGGGTCATTAACTTTTCAACTTTGACCGCAGGACGTGCAGTCAGTAGTTCGGTCACTGGCACACTGCCAATAAGCTGGTCGTTGCGGTCAACCACATAGAAGGTATCTGTGCCTTTGGGGATATTTCCTTTGAGACGTAAATATCGCAAAATCACATCAACGGTGACTTCAGGGCGCAACGTGATCGTGTCGGTGTTCATAATGAAACCGGCTGTGTCTTCACCGTAGGAAAGTGCCTGTTCGGCCCGTTGTCTGTCTTGCTCGTCCATGGAGCTAAGTGCATCTTGCGACACTGCTTCAGGCAGGCCAGATAGGGTTTCCACCAAATCATCTGTGTCCATCTCTTCTAGCGCATCAGCCAGAATTTCAGGCACCATTTGGCGAATAATACCGTTTCGTACGTCCTCGGAGAGATCCTCTAGTACGTCACTGTATTGATCGGGTTCGATTAACTGCCAGATTTCTGAGCGTGTGCGACTACGGCTAGACTCGAGCAGCAGCGCCACATCACAGGGCGGCATAGTGCTCAGTACTTCGCGCACTTGCACTATCATGCCATCGTTTAAGGCCTCGTTAATCTCTTCGATTTGATTGCTAAGTTTTTTTGCTTCTTGAGAATCAGGCATAAAATTATTTACCTAGAAAACGTGGGCTTAACATCTTGATTTGTGGCCTATATTCTAAAGGATGCTCGTTGTGATAGCAGTATTAAAATTGTCCTTTTTTGTGATTTAATAGCGCTTAACTCAAAACAGCGCTTTGACGCTTAATGTTGGCTTAAGCTAACGGCGTTATGCTGAGACTTTGATTATAGGGTGATGACAATGCGAATTTTACTGGTGGAAGATGATCGCTCTTTGAGCGATGCCCTAAGTCAATCTCTTCGCAGCGAAGGCTACGCTGTCAATGGTGCCTGCACAGCAGCTCAAGCGTTATCAGCGTTGGCTACAGGGGAGTTCACCTTAATGATCCTAGACTTAGGCTTACCAGACATGGATGGCCTTGAAGTGCTACGCCAAGCCCATCGCAACAAACACAGCGTACCTACGCTCATTCTCACAGCCAGAGACAGCATGACAGATAAAATCACTGGCCTAGACTCTGGTGCCGATGATTACCTTGCTAAACCGTTTGATATGCAGGAGCTACTGGCACGTTTGCGAGTCATGGAACGACGATTAGGTACCGCTACAAGTTCACTCATTAGCATAGGCAATGTCGTGCTTGATTTGGCGACGCATCAAGTCACCGCAGACAACAATGAGAAAGAGCTCTCACGCCGAGAATTCATGCTACTTAAGGCTTTAATGGAAAACGCCGGACGTATTCAATCTAAGAGCCAGCTTGAAACAAAACTGTATGAGTGGGGTGATGAGCTATCGAGCAATGCAATAGAAGTTCACATTCACAATTTGCGTAAAAAGCTACCTAAGGATTTCATTAAAACCATTCGCGGCGTAGGTTACAGCGTGACAAACCGCGTGAGCGCCTAATCTTCATGCGCTCCATTCGCCGCCAACTCACGCTCTTACTCATCGCCTTATTGATATTAATTAGCTTCAGCGCCGCATTGCAAGGATATCGTTCGAGCATGCATAAATCCTCTGAGCTATTTGATGCCGAGTTAATGGCGTTAGCCAAGAGCTTTACGCGTGTATTCGCAATACAGCGCAATGAAACATTTGATGCAGGTGAGCAAATTGCCGTGCAATTGTGGCAAGAAAAGCACCTGATTAAACGGTCAACAAATACCCCACAACATAACATTGGCAGGTTTAAGTCAGGCTTTAGCGATAAGAATTTTTCAGGCAAGCGCTGGCGTGTCTATTCACACATATTCGATGATAAGCACACCTGGGTCATGGTAGCTCAGCCGTTGCAGAACCGCTTTGAACTGGCTGACAAAATGATCATTTCCGCGATGGCGCCTATTATCATGACGATCCCGTTGCTGGCGATCATTATCTATTTCGCTGTAAATAGAGGGCTTAGGCCATTGCGCAGCCTATCTGATGCTCTACAGCGCCGCTCTCCTCGAAATTTTTCACCTTTGGTTTTGCAAGAGCCAGCAATTGAATTGGTACCCATGGTCAATACACTCAATTCATTGTTAAGCCGACTGCAAGCAGCCTTTGAGCGAGAGCAGCAGTTTGCGTCTAATGCTGCTCACGAGCTGCGTACACCTTTGAGTGTGCTGAAAATTAATTTACATAATTTGCGCAAAGAAGCCACCAGCGACAGCTATGTTCAACGTATAGACAAACTCCACCAAGATACGGATCGCATGATCCATGCGATCAACCAAATACTCTTACTAAGTCGAACCAACCCTGAGTATTTTGAAGCGAACAGCACACAGGTAGATGCTTATCACATTGCACAAAGTGTTATTTCAGAAATGTACACCAGCATTGACAACAAACATCAAACCATTGAGTTGATTGGTAGTACCCAAATTATATTAAGTAGCGAGTTTGCCCTGCTGACACTGATGCAAAATCTGATTGGTAATGCCCATAAGTATGCCCCCGTTGAAGGGGTAATTCAGGTCATCGTGCAACAAGATGAACATGATGTTTTGATACAAGTTGACGATTCCGGCAGTGGGCTTAACGATGATGAATATACAAAAGTGCTGGAGCGCTTTTATCGTTCTAGCAAACATATGACGCAAAAAGCGCCAGGTATTGGGTTAGGCTTAGCGATAGTAAAACAGATCGTTGATTTGCATCATGGCTTTGTGCATTTGCAGCGTTCAGAGTTAGGTGGCTTGTCGGTGCAAGTTCATCTGCCTAAAACGCGAAGAGAAGAGGTAAGCAGTGCAAAAGTATAGATATTGCTTAACCCTCATACTGTCCATCCATTCAGCTTTTGTTTTTGCCCTGCCTGAGATGACCATCACCATTCGGGATCATTTATTTTATCCATCCGAAGTGATTGTCCCCTCCGGTCAAAAGGTAAAGTTAGTGTTTATTAATCAAGATCCCACTCCAGAAGAAATAGACAGCTTCGAGCTGAACCGTGAAAAAGTCGTTTTTGGTAATGCCAAGGCCAATGTTTACATAGGTCCTTTAGAAGAAGGGGAATACCAATTTTTCGGGGAATTCCATCCTGCAAGCGCGGTAGGCAAGGTCATAGTGATATCGCCAGAGGCGTATGCAAATGCTCATTAATACTGTCATCCTTTTTCTACGAGATGCCTTGCCCATTTTTGTTTTATTAAGCTTGTTGCGGGTTTATGTGGGAACACCTTGGAAACAATTATCTCTCGGTTTCGCAACAGGTATTTTATTGGCTGCTGTAGTGGTGTTGAATCAACACCTCATCAGTCAATGGTCTTTTGGAGCGGGCTATGAATTGCTAAAGAGTTTGACGCTTATCTGTGCCTATTTAATGTCAGCCTGGTTAATCATTAATAATCGCAACAGCGTATTTTGGCTCGCAGGTGCCGTAGTAGCGGTATTTGTTGTGCCAAGAAGTGCTGAGTTTTCTATTTATGTGGTGGGGTTTTGGCTTCAAAAAGACGCATTAGTACCTATCGTACTTGGCACAACACTAGGCCTAGGTATTTGCATCAGTGTGGCTATCTTATTAGACGTCATCTTAGGCAGTGTAAAAAGACGGTACTTAGTGCAATTCACATTTTCGTTATTTATTGCCGGACAAGTGGCCAACGTGGTGTTGCTATTACAGCAAATTGATTGGTTAACTGACCCAGGCCCATTATGGAATATGAGCGCATTTATTTCTGATGAAAGCGAATATGGGCATTTATTGAAAGTGCTAATCGGTTACGAGGCGGCGCCGAGCAGCTACTACTTATCCACCTTGTGTTTTGCGTTATTGCTTCCCTTTGCGATCCGGGCGATTCGACTCACTTTTAAGCGCCATAAGGTTTCAAATTTGGAGAACCAAACATGATCTCCCGTCTGTCTTTACTCATTTTCGTTGTCACTACGCTGATTTCAAGCACAGCCGCAGCTCAAGAGCGCCAATCAAACAACGTAGTAGATAAGATTTATCACCCTTATGTGCTGCCCTTAGAGCAAGAATTTGAGTGGCGAATCATGTCTCGGCAAAACGATGAGGGCAACGCGTTGGTGCAGCGTGTGTCATTCGGTCATTCGATTGACAACCGCCTTACGCTGCAAGCCTACCTTGTAGGTGATCGTGACGAAACAGACGATTTCGGATTGGTCGCATACGAATTAGAAGCCAGATGGATGCTGACCGAACAAGGTAAGTACTTCGCTGACTGGGGGGCTTTATTCGAGATAGAAAAAGCACATCAAGAAGACAGCTGGGAATTTACTACAGGTATATTGGTAGAAAAGGAGTTCGGCCGCTCAAGCGTTACCAGTAACTACCTGATGGTGTATAAGTTTGGCAATATAGTAGACAACTCGTTTCATTCAGAGTTTAGGCTGCAGTATCGCTATCGATTTATCCCTGAAATTCAGCCTGCGATTGAGTTATACACTGCCGAGGATTTTGTTGGACTTGGCCCCTCATTTATGGGGATCCATCGTTTCGAAGCGCAAAAGCAGATTAAATGGGAATTAGGTTTTATCGCAGGTTTGAATGGCGATAGCAAAGACCACACCTTGCGCGCTTCACTAGAATTTGAATTTTAGTATTTCTTATATAAGCAGCAGCCTCAGACATTTATGAGCTGCAGCCGCTTACAGATGAAACGTATGCAGCGAAGATAAAACGTGCCACTGAGCTTTGCCAGCATCGACTTTCACTTCTATGTGCAAGCCGTTGTTTTCGTCATTAAAGTGCGCGTACGCGTTCGCCGCTTTTGAACGATTGCGTTGATAAAGATACGAAAATTTAACCAACTCTAATGAGTGCACTAATGCCAAATAGTTTGGCATTAGCCAGCTAAATGCATCAAGTAGCCATGCATCTTGGTTAAGCTTGTTCTGCAAATCGTTTGGGTATTGCCCGTCAAGTTGACATTTATTACCCACAAACTTAAGAGTGAACTGAAGCTGATGCTCGGTATTGGTATTTGTTATCACTGAATCTTTCTTCGTTATCACTGAACCTTTATTCGTTATCACTGGAGCGTGCGTCATTCCTGTATCTTGCAACATCTCACAGTGAGTTTCGATTCGCTCTAGTAGGCGCTCAGTCTCTTCACGCATATAGTAATCAAGACCCGTGATGGCTTGGTATCGCACGGGAACATCTGTTATGCATAATTGAGGTAGCAATTGCTGCAATATAGGAGCTGAGCCGATTTTTGGCTTAGGGGTGTGCGCAACGCGTTGTTGGCTATTTTGGGCAAGTTGTATATGGGTAGAACCTATCATAAAAAAACCTAGTGCTAGCCTAGCGGCGCAGTTAACAATGAACCAGATACCGCAACTCAGCAGAGATTATGCCAACGCTATAATTTCCTTTATATTCATACAGTTAAATTCTCATTGACGGGAAAATAGTCTCGTTTAATTGCATGTGTCATTTTTCTGACTGAGGCAGTGAGTAAGCCAAAAAGTCTGAAGGGATGAAGTAATGAAGATGGGAACGATGACAAGAAGGCAATGTGTAAATCTATGAAAGTGCGACGATGCAAGGTGTGAAGATTCGAACGCGTGAACAAGTCAAACCTGAGCTGTTACACCTGAGCTGTTACACCTGAACAAAGAAAAAGCCGAACTCGTTTTCACTCAGTTCGGCTTTATACGCTTTACTAATGTAGCTTGTTTAAAATAGCTTGTTAATATAGTCCGTTAATGCAGTCCCATAAGCGCGCTAATTTACGGGCGCTCAATGACCAGTCTGAAATACACCAAATTATCTAGGTCATTATCTGCTGACCAAATCCACTTGGCACCAGCGGAGCCATTCAAGCGGCTTACTCGTGAGCGCCAAGGGTTCACCCCATACGAGCCATACGCTCTGGCATTGCCCCAACTGCTGTCATCAAAAGCCTGAGTATTCCAATCATCAAACGTTTGAGTAGAGATTTTCCAATCACTGTCACTAACAATAACCCCTTGCTCAGTCTCTATTTTGGCAATAAGCGCTGCAATGCCGTCAACATCTTGTGCTTTAACAGCCAGTACATTGCGACCAGAAACAAGTTCTACGGTATAACTTTTAGCGTACATCCAGTTGGTAGATGAGCCTAAGAACACTCCGTTAAAATAGGTATCCTCGAAATTATCGACCGAAATAGTAATCGTCGCCATTTCAGAGGTTATAGGCGCTCCAGCAATAGACAAACTCAGTTCTAGCTGAGCTTGTTCTCCGGTGGTATCAGTTACCTCAACCGTGAATACAAACTCGCCTGGCGCATCAGGTGTACCTGCTAACTCACCACTTTGCGCGTCTAGCGACAACCCGCTGGGTAAGTCCCCACTAACCACAGACCATAAGAATGATTCGCTGCCACCGCTGGCGCTTAATGTCACGGAATAGGTTTCCCCCACCTGACCTTCAACTAACGCTTGGGTGTTGATAACGACTGGCTCAGGCGCGGGTTCTTCGCTTGCCGCGATGTGATAGCGAAAGTACACAGTGTTGTCGTCATAACGCGCATCTGACCAGAGCCACTGTGCTTGGCTGCTGCTTGGCCACCACTTTACTTTTTTATACCATGGCCATACACCGTAATAGCCATAGGTACTGGCCGCTTGCCACTGACTGTCATCGAAATCAGTTTGCTGCCATCCTTCAACAAATTCGGTAGACACTTTCCAATTTTCATCGCTGTAAAATGGTTGTCCATCAAGATCTAACTGGGCTATTAATGCGGCCAAGCCATCAACGTCCATTGCTTTGACCGCTAAAACGTTATCCACCTGAGTCACATTGACGTTATATAACTTACTGGTTTTCCAATCGCTGGACCCACCTAACAACACACCATTAAAATATAGCTCTTCTGAGTTATCCACACTGATTCGAATGCTGAGCTGCTGGTCTATTTCAGGCTTTGGCATTAAGTTTTCGGCCGCCGCCCCAATAGCGATACGCCCAAACGTCAGTGAACCGGAGTCGACTGCTTTTGCTGTGTTCAATAAAGCACTTAAAATTTGCGTTTTATCTGGTGTATTTTCTAAAGAGGCCAGCGCTGCAAAGGCACCCGCGACATGGGGAGCTGCCATCGAGGTCCCTTGAGCAGAAGAATATTTGCCCCCTGGAACAGATGATTGAATACTGGTGCCTGGTGCAAGTAGAGTAAGAAAGTCAGCTTTATTGGTAAACCAAGCCATACCATCACTGTCAGTGGTGGCACCGACGCTAACAGCATTACTCACACAACCTGGCGCACTGATTTTATTGCTGTAACCGTTATTACCTGAGGCGATAACAACAGCGATCCCCGCATCATTCAACTTACTGACCGCGCTAGCATAACTGCGATTGGCTGAGTCACATGCACTTTGCGATACATATCCACCAGCGCCAAGGCTAACGTTCACGGCAGGGATCGAATAAGTATTGCGCAGGGCGTAAACGCGCTCTAGTCCTTGAATAACGTCGGAGTCATAAGCGCCTAAACAAGGCGGGCTACCGCTACAATAATCGTTGTCTAAGATTTTCGAGAACACCTGAATAGCAATAATGTCAGCGTCTTTTGCCACCCCATGCAGGTTTTCGCTGCTGCCTGCAACAATACCAGCCACGTGAGTCCCGTGATAACAACCACTGAAATCACAAGCCTGTGCTGCGCCTTGGGCAATTTCGTCATTATTACCGCTTGGGCAAATTGAATCAGAAAAGCCCGAACTGCGATGAGTAGAAAAGCACGCTTCTGACACGACTTTAGCGCTTAAAAAAGGGTGATCAGATTCAACACCTGAATCTAGCACAGCCACTGTCTTCCCCGCTCCAGTTGCCCCTATTTCATAAGCGTTTTCAGTGCCGATTATAGCGGTGCTTTGTGCCAACGAAGGCTGACGAATTTGATCTATTTGAATACTCTTAACTTGAGATGATTTCTCTAAAGCGCTCAGGGCTTTGGTATCTATGTCATACACAACCAAAGGCATGTGAGTAAAACTATGTTTGAGTACCGCCCCTGACTGACTAAGCGTCGCTTGCAAGCTCGCTTGTGCGCTGGCAATCGCTTGCAAGGCAAATTGCTCACTCGCCTGCTCTTGCGACTCAGCGGACTTTTCTGTGGTGGACTTTTCTGTGATAGGCTGTTCAGAATCTAATTGTAGCGCCGATGCTGCGTTGTTGGTCTCTAGATTAAGTTCGACTATTACCCGAATCGTGTCCTCTTTTTGTAGCTGGGTAACAAGCAATTCATGCTGCTTAGCGTTTAGAACATTAGGCTGGGCCTCAACTTCTGTCAGCTCGATTGCCGCGCTGTTTGCAGCAAAAAACACACACAAACAACCCACAAAGTAGCCTGTGAATCGGTCTAAAAGATCATTTTTCATGATTTCTCTCGCAAAGCAGTAAACACTTATCTTACTCTATAAGTGTTGTTAAGTTCCGGAAGTAAGGTATCGAAATTCAGGCTATCGAATACCCTCCTTTCAAGGCGGTTCGAAACATAATTTCGTATGTAACCAAGTAATACATAGTCGCTTTGAATAACAACTAGCCTTTAGTTTTAAACACAATGTTAAATTTTCATGAGCTATGTACTTTAATTCTATATAGCGAATGCAAACTTTAGGTTACGCAAGGTATGATTCTGCCACAGCAAGGCCTAAATGGATATAAAGGCTAAGCTTGGCAACCACAAACACATAAAAAATAGCCGTTGCAAACACTAGGTAGAGCTCGCAATTTACCTCGCTGTAACATTTATTCGACACACAGAGATATTTCACATGCAAGATGTCACAAGCGCCACTGAGTTATTGGTGCAAAGTTCTAATACTTACTTTTTACTCATAGGCGCTATCATGGTTTTTGCCATGCACGCGGGCTTTGCTTTTTTAGAAGTGGGTACCGTACGTCATAAAAATCAGGTCAATGCATTAGTTAAGATCATCACGGATTTTGGTGTGTCTTGTGTTGCTTATTTTTTCATTGGTTATTGGGTCGCTTACGACACCACTTTTTACAGCAGCGCGAGCGAGCTAACCACCAACAACGGTTACGACCTCGTTAAGTTTTTCTTCTTGATGACGTTTGCCGCTGCCATTCCGGCCATTATTTCAGGCGGTATTGCTGAGCGTGCCAAGTTTAACCCATTCTTACTGGCATCTGCGGTCATCGTTGCCTTAGTGTATCCCTTCTTTGAAGGCATAGTGTGGAACGGCAATTACGGCGTGCAAGATTGGATAGAGCAAACAACCGGCGCCCAATTCCATGACTTTGCAGGCTCAGTGGTTGTGCATGGGATCGGCGGTTGGTTAGCCCTGGTGGCGGTATTCTTCTTAGGTTTGCGTAATGGACGTGTTAAAGACAAAAAGCTTATCGCTTTTGCCCCGTCTAACATTCCTTTTCTAGCCCTCGGAACATGGATTTTATGTATTGGTTGGTTTGGCTTTAATGTCATGTCAGCACAAACCCTTGATGGCATCAGCGGCTTAGTGGCCATGAACTCTCTTATGGCCATGGCCGGTGGTATTATTGCCGCTTGGTTATTTGGCAAAAATGATCCTGGTTTTGTTCACAATGGCCCCCTTGCTGGCCTAGTGGCTATCTGCGCGGGCTCGGATATTGTGCATCCGATTGGTGCACTGGCCATTGGTATAGTAGCAGGATGGCTATTTGTCACCTTGTTTACCTTTATTCAAAAAAGTAAGAAATTAGATGATGTGCTGGGTGTTTGGCCATTACACGGTCTGTGTGGTGCATGGGGCGGTATCGCAGCTGGGATTTTTGGCAGCGAAAGTCTAGGCGGATTAGGCGGCGTTAGTATAGCGGCTCAAGCGATCGGCATCATAGGGGGGATTCTTGTCGCCCTCATAGGCGGGGTGATTGTTTACGGCGTAATTAACGCCATCACAGGGCTGCGTTTAACAGAAGAAGAAGAGTACAACGGCGCCGATTTAACCATTCACCGTATTGGCTCAACCAACGACGACTAACTACTTTATTAAATTTAACCTACCCGCCGCTGCAATAGCGGCGGCTTATTTACCCCACCTAATTTATAAAAATTCCGTCAAATAATGCTCTTAGCCATGAGAGAGCAGAATCCTGCTCAGTGTTTTTATGCCAGTAAAGGTGCGTGGAAATATCAGCTATGTTGACGGGCAAACTGACCAGTTGCACATCATCCTGCATAAGATGCTCAGCAATTCTGCGCGGTACCGTCAGTAAATGATTAGAGCAGGCGACCATGCCCTTCGCAGAATAATAATTCTGACAGCGGATCACGACTTTGCGTGACAATCCTTGTTGTTGAAAGAGTAAATCTTCGACTGATGCGCCACTTGAACGATTCGATACCCCTATGTGTTCGGCATTAAAGTAAGCGTCCTTGGTTAAGCGATCTGCCAAAGGATGGTCTTTACGCACTAAGACACAAAATTCATCGTCTATCAGTTTTTGGTGCAATACAGGGGACTTAATCGGCAAAGCAACGTCTAATGCTAAGTCGATATGGCCAGCGCCCAGATCCCGCGTTAAGGTAATGCGATCGACCCTGACGCTAGAAAACGTCACTTTCGGTGCCAGCAAAGCGAGTCGCTCAGTCAGTGCTGGCAAGATGCTAGGCTCTAACGCGTAATGCATACCAATTCTAAAATGGTGCTCACTGGTTAACGGCTGAAACTCTCCCCAGTGCTGCATTATTTGGCGTAACCGGGTCAGATTATCAATGATCAGCGGGGCCATTCGTTGGCAGGCTGGCGTGGGCAGCATACGATTGTTACTACGCTGAAATAGCGGGTCTCCCAGACATTCGCGTAAACGCTTAATGGAGTGGCTTACCGCAGAGGGTGTAATGTGCAAAGCTTCTGCGGTACGGGTCATATTCTGTTCTACATACAAACTTTCAAAAACTTTTAACAAGTTCAAATCGAGCTTTTTAAGAGCGTGAATGTCAGCCATAATCGCACCAATACATAATGAATAATATTCATAGTATACCTGTACTATTTTTCATTTCATTCAATTTAAAAATACCGTTATGCTCCCTTCATACAATGTAAGCCATTAACGAACAGTAAGGATAAATCATGGATTTTGCTCATAGTGAAAAAACTCAAGATTATATTGCCCGCGTAAAAGCATTTATGGATCAACATGTTTACCCAGTAGAAGAGCAGATTTATCGTGAAACGGAAGAATTAAACCCCACCGGCGACTGGACGAAGTGGCAGATGCATCCTTTTATCGAACCACTTAAAAAGAAAGCGCAACAAGCCGGTTTATGGAATCTTTTTTTACCAGACGATGAGTTAGGCCAAGGCCTGACTACCTTAGAATACGCACCGTTAGCTGAAGAAATGGGCCGCGTGTTATTCGCCTCTGAAATATTTAACTGTAATGCCCCTGATACCGGCAATATGGAAGTGCTTTACCATTTTGGCAACGAGCAGCAAAAAGACCAATGGCTTAAGCCATTACTGGCAGGTGAAATTCGCTCAGTGTTTGGTATGACTGAGCCAGATGTTGCTTCTTCAGATGCCACGAACATGCAAGCCACAGTAGAAGTGGATGGCGATGAATTGGTACTAAACGGTAAAAAGTGGTGGTCAACAGGTTTAGGCCACCCGAATGCCAAAGTGACTATTTTTATGGCGTTATCAAACCCTGAGAATAACAAGCACAGCCAACACAGTATGGTGATTGTGCCGCTTGATACCCCAGGCATTGAAATTAAACGCATGCTCAGTGCCTATGGTGATTTTGATGCGCCTTCAGGTCACGGTGAAATGCACTTTACCAACGTACGCGTACCAAAAGAAAACTTGCTGGTGGGGTTAGGTCAAGGTTTTGCAATCGCACAGGGCCGCTTAGGACCGGGCCGTATTCACCATTGTATGCGTTCCATCGGCGCGGCTGAAAAAGCGTTAGAACTTGCTATGAAACGCAGTATTAGCCGCAGTGCATTTGGTAAGCCTCTACTTAAACTTGGTGGTAACGGCGAACGTATCGCTCAAGCCCGTATCGCTATTCATCAAGCGCGCTTAATGACACTGCATGCCGCATGGAAAATCGACGAAGTCGGCGTTAAAAATGCCATGACTGAGATTTCTGCAATTAAAGTGGCTGTGCCTAAAATGTTGCAGGACGTGGTTGATATGTCAGTACAACTGCACGGCGGTGCAGGCATGAGCAGTGATTTCCCACTGGCACGTTTTGCTGCAGGCGCCCGAGCACTGCGTTTAGCCGATGGTCCTGATGAAGTGCATATGGGCATGGTAACTCGCTTAGAACTGAAGAAATACACCTAGTATGAGCGATATAACAAGCAACAACGTCGCTAATGCCCAGCCTCAAAATGATCAAGCAGGCACAGTGCGCCAAGGCGAGGAGCTCAATCTTGAGTCCCTCTCCCCTTGGATAGCCAAGCAAATTGTAGGGCTAAATGGCGTGCCAAAGGTGACTCAGTATGCAGGTGGTGCATCGAACTGGACATACTGCTTGGCCTATAGCAATCCAGCAGGCGTGGACACAGAAGTTATCTTGCGCCGTGGTCCTGCCGGCACCAAAGCTAAAGGTGCTCACGATATGGGCCGCGAACACAAACTGCAAGCCGCCTTAAAACCGGTGTACCAATATGTGCCAGAAATGCTCGCCCACTGTGCAGATGAATCCATCATAGGAGCTGAATTTTATGTAATGGAAAAGCTTAACGGCATCATTCCGCGCAAAAATATGCCTAAAGATTTACACCTATCCGCCAGTAACACGCGAAAGTTATGCGAAAATGCCTTAGACAGCCTAATTGAATTGCATCAGGTTGATTATAAGGCGGCAGAGCTAAGCCATATTGCGAAGGGCGAAGGTTATACCCAACGCCAAATTGATGGCTGGATTGGCCGTTACCAAAAAGCGCGCACGTGGAACGTCCCTAAAGCGAACTATATCTGTGATTGGCTAAAGGCAAACATCCCTAGTAACGAGCATATATGCCTGACCCATAATGACTTTCGTTTCGACAACTTAGTACTCGATGCACAAGAGCCCACACGTATCATTGGTGTACTCGATTGGGAACTCGCCACCCTGGGTGACCCTCTGATGGATTTGGGCAACAGTTTAGCCTATTGGGTACAAGCAGATGATGACAAACTCGCCAAATCAACCCGCCGTCAACCTACTCACCTGCCCGGTATGTATTCTCGCCAAGAAGTCATCGAGTACTATTTAGATAAAACCGGTTTGAAGGCTGATAACTTCGCATTTTATGAGGTATACGGATTGTTTAGATTGGCCGCCATCGCCCAGCAAATTTATTATCGTTACCATCACAAACAAACCAATAATCCAGCCTTTAAAAACATATGGATTTTTGTACATTATTTGATGTGGCAATGCCGCAAAGCGATAAAGGGAAAACGTTAGATGGCCAGTATTTATTTGATCCGTCATGGGCAAGCCTCATTTGGCAAAGATGACTACGATTGTTTATCTGACGTTGGTCATCAACAAGCGACTCATTTGGGGGCAGATTTAGCCCGAAAAGGTATCTCTTTCGATAACGTCTTTCGTGGCGACATGTTGCGCCATCAACAAACGGCTGAAGCCTGTTTGCACGCCATGCACGCGCCGGCGCCAATTGTCGCGAATATGACAGTTAATTCAGGCTGGAACGAATATGATCACCAAGATATCTTGGCGCAACTGGATCCAGACTTTGCTACGCCAAATGGTGTAAAGCGCTATCTGTCTCAACAGGAAAAGCCTAACCACGCATTGCAAAGCCTCGTTAATAGCGCGTTTTCCAGATGGATAAGTAATGATTTTGCCGAGCAATACACTGAGTCATGGCCCGCTTATCAGAAACGTATTCAGCAAGCCTTGCAAAGTACAGTTGCACAAGCCCAAGATTCGAAACACATTGCCGTATTCAGCTCAGGCGGCCCCATTGCACTTTTAAGCCAAATGCTCCTCAAGGTGCCTGCAAATAATTTGATGGACTTGAACTGGACATTGGTCAATGCGGGGGTCACTAAAATCATTGCCAGCAAGCATGGGCTGGTATTATCAAGTTTAAATGATCATTCCGCGTTTGAGGGCCACAACCGCCATCTCATCACGTACAAATAACGATTAATAGCGATTACTAACAATTACTAGCGATAACCAATAACAGCTAACAAAAACTAAGAAGAGATAGATTCAACATGACAAGAAAGAATATCGTTATTACCGGTGCTAGTTCTGGCCTAGGAAAAGGCATGGCCATCGAATTTGCTAAAATGGGCCGAAACTTAGGTCTGTGTGCCCGCCGCGTAGAACGTCTAGACGAACTAAAAGCCGAATTACTGGCGATTAACCCTGATATCAATGTCTTCATTCGCCCTTTAGACGTGGACGATCATGCACAAGTGTTTGAAGTCATTAAAGGGTTTGCCGCAGATATGGGCTCCTTAGACAGAGTAATAGTTAACGCTGGCATGGGCAAAGGTGCCTCGGTAGGTACGGGGTATTTTCATGCCAATAAACAAACCGCGGTAACTAACTTTGTTTCCGCACTGGCACAGTGCGAAGTCAGCATGGAGATTTTCCGTGAACAAAATGCGGGTCACTTAGTTACCATTTCATCGGTCAGTGCCGTTCGCGGTGCGCGCCGAGCGATGACGGTGTACGCGGCGACTAAAGCCGCGCTTACCTCCATGACCGAAGGTATTCGCATCGATGTTATGAACACCCCCATTAAAGTCACGACAATTCACCCTGGGTTTATTCAAAGTGAGATAAACGAGAAAGTGAAAACGGTGCCGTTTATCGTCGATACTGAGACCGGCTGTAAAGCCATGGTTAAGGCCATTGAAAAAGAAGTCGATAGCAGCTTTGTGCCAACGTGGCCTTGGGCACTATTTCGCTACATTGCTCGTATTGCACCGCTCAGCGTATTGGCAAAAATGAGTTAGAACAGGTGCCACATTTAGTAAACGTTAGTTTTCGCCCGTACTATCGCTTTTTTCTACTATGCTAAAAGCGTGCTGTTGTGTAGTAATGGGGTGATACGCATGATGCCAAACACCAAAAGCCCTTGGATGTTACTCTGCCTTTTTTGGATTGGTTTCAGTCACGCTTCAGAGCAAGAAACCTTAATAGTCGGTTGCCAAGATATCGACTATTATCCACATTATAATTTTAACTTAGCGGATGACAAAGGCTACGCATGGGCTGTTTTAGAAGCCTTCTCTGAAAGCAGCGGCCATCAATTTGAGTATCGCGCTTATCCCATTAAACGTTTGCAGCGTGAACTTGCAGATGGAAATATAGCATTCGTTTATCCTGATAACGCCGGTTGGCAATCTTTGCACCAAAAGATTGACTCTCATAAGCTATTAAGCGAGCCATTAATAGCCGCAAGCAGCGGTACTATCGTGCTAGAAAAGCGCGAGTTTAACCCAATCGAAAAATTCAGCTCACTCGCCGTTCCCCATGGGTTTACACCTGAGCACTGGCTTGAAGTCATAGCTCAAAAGCGCCTAAATTTATTAGAAGTTGATACACCAATTGCAGCACTCAATTTAGTGCTCAAAGACCGAGTAGACGGCGCGGATATTGAATATCATGTTGCCCGCTATTTACTGACCCAGTCTGGGCAACAGAACAAGGCAAAACTTGCCAAAAACTTGCCCCATGGCCCAGTAACCTTTCATTTGTCTACCATCGAGCGGCGAGACGTTATTGAGCAGTTAAATGCCTTTATTGCGTCAAACCAAGCGCTGATGACACGGCTTCGTATTGAATATCAGCTATAGGGAGCCTTGAATAACAAAGACCCAGCCATTTACGGTCAAGCGTTGCCACTGACCTCTAATTCTCGTCGATGCATAAATAGCATTGATACGTAAAGTCTAATTAAAATAGCGAAATACATAAATAATGACTGAATCCTACTTAACACAATACATAGCTCCCCTTGTTTTGGCGTTTATCATGTTTGGCATGGGGCTCAGCTTAACTAGAAATGACTTTCAGCAGTTATGGCGCGCTCCGTTGCCGATAGTGGTTGGCTTGTTCGGCCAAATGATGCTGTTACCCGCACTGGCTTATGCACTGGCAATCACGTTTGATTTGGCCCCTAATTTAGCCATTGGCATTATGATCCTAGCTGCCTGTCCAGGCGGCACGAGTTCAAATATAATTAGTCAGCTGGCCAGAGCAAACCTAGCGTTGTCGGTTAGCCTGACGGCCATTAGCTCACTCATATGCGTGCTCACTACCCCGCTTATTATCCAATTCGCTGTTATGCAATTTGGCCAGCAAGAAGAACAATCTTTCTCTCTTCTTACTACCACTCTAGGGCTAATATTGATTACCTTATTACCCGTGTTCATCGGTATTATTATTCGTCATTATTTTGCTCAAAAAGCCCTTCGTTGCGAGCCGTTCTTTCGTCACTTGGCCAGTGCCTTTTTGCTCCTCATGATTGTTGCCATTGTTATTCAAGAAAGAGATACCCTGACCTCTTCTTTCGCAGCGGTATTTTCAAGTGCACTGACCTTAAACCTGCTGGCAATCATGACGGGCATCGGTTTAGGTTTATTGTTCAAATTTACACCTAAAGATAGCATCACGCTGGGTATTGAAGTGGGCGTGCAAAATTCGGCCATGGCAATCCTTATCGCGATTACTTTTTTGCAACGAGCTGATTATGCTGTTGCCCCTGGGGTATATGGCGTGACTATGTATATCGGAGCATTTTTACTGGTTCTGTTGGCTAAGAAATACCGCTAACGGTGCGTTAGGCGCTGCGCTTATTTACGATGTGGTAGAAATTTTTCTATTCATTTGCATTTCGCTCATGCTAAATTTGTATACAAATTTATTAAAGTATACAAAATGAAAGATTTATTTCGCGATCTGAGTTTTTCCGCCATTAGCGCTGGCTTTATTGCCGTGTTAGTGGGATTTGCCAGTGCTGTGGCCATAGTGTTTCAGGCCGCCCAAGCCGCTGGCGCCTCTCACAACATGATAGTGAGTTGGGTGTGGGCGCTAGGTGTAGGTATGGGCGTTGGCTGCTTGGGGTTATCATGGTATTACCGTCGGCCGATCATAATAGTGTGGTCGACACCTGGCGCTGCATTACTGGCGACGAGCCTTGCAGGAGTGAGTATCGAAAATGCCATTGGGATCTTTCTTTTTGTCGCGCTTTTAACCTTAGTAACGGGTATTTCAGGATGGTTCGACAATCTGACGAAACGCATTCCTATGCCGTTAGCCAGCGCTATGTTAGCGGGTATTCTATTGCAATTTGGCCTCGCCATTTTTAGCTCTTTTACTCTCGAGCCTATGCTCGTTGGCCTTATGATACTCAGTTACTTTATGGCTAAAAGAGTGGCCCCTCGTTTTAGTATTTTGCTGGTTTTAGTCACTGGCGTGTTGTATGCCCAATACGCTGATATGTTTGATATGAGTGCGATAGATGTATCCGCAGCCAGGCCTGTTTGGGTATCGCCAACATTCGACTTATCACTCTTGATCGGCGTGGGCTTGCCCTTGTTTATTGTCACTATGACCTCGCAAAATTTGCCCGGCATGGCCGTTTTAAAGGCCAGTGGCTACACCGAGCAACCAATATCCCCTATTATCACCACCAGCGGGGCGCTTAATTTAGTACTAGCCCCCTTTGGTGGTTTCAGCTTTAACCTAGCGGCAATTACCGCCGCTATTTGTACCAGTGAGGAAGCCCATGCCGATCCTGCCAAGCGCTACATTGCAGGTATATCGGCAGGGGTCTTTAATATAATTGCAGGATTAGGTGCCACCGTGGTGGTCAGTTTATTTGCGGCATTTCCAGTTGCGCTAATATCAACCTTAGCTGGCCTTGCTTTGCTGGGAACAATAGGCGCAAGCCTCGTTAACTCAGTATACGATCCTAAGTATCGCGACGCGGCCGTATTGACCTTTTTGGTGACCGCTTCGGGCGTATCATTTTTCGATATCGCATCTGCATTTTGGGGACTAGTGGTGGGTATGCTGACATTGCTCTTTAGCGTAAAAACTAAATCTGACACACACGCTAAGCAGCAAAAATAATGAGTACTTATGCATAACGTAAAGACACAAAATCTATATCAGCAGTTGAAGCAGGATATTGTTTGCGGCAAGTTGCCTGAAAAAACCGCGCTTAAGCAGGTCAAGCTTGCTGAGCAATATGGGGTGAGTCGTATTCCCATACGTGATGCACTGCAACGCTTGAAAAATGAAGGTTGGTTAGTGGCACATGGCAAATCCAGTGTGATGTTGCGACCGCTTAACGCCCACGACGCAGAGGACCTGTATCTAATGCGTTTGCAGCTCGAACCGATGTTATTCGCACACGCTCTCATGAATATTAACTTCGAAACGCTGGGTAAAGCGCGGGATATATTGCAGCAATTACAAATGACCTCCCCCGACGATATATTGTTAAACGGAGAGTTAAACTGGCAGTTTCATCGCTGTTTGTATTTACCTGCTAGTCGCCCTGTGCTGTTTGATACGGTGGCACAAATGCACTTGCTATGTGCCAGATACATTGGCTTTCAAGAAACCACGCTGGATCATTTTTCCCATAGTCAACAAGAACACGAGTCGTTACTAAATGCGATTAGTGAAAAACAGTACGAAATGGCCGATACAATTCTTAAGGAGCATATTCGTAGTGCCGGTGAAAAATTAGTCCAGTACTTATCTACGAGGCCGTGACGTAATTGTTACTATTTCAATAAAATTACGGTAGATTATTAGCCTAAAAGCAGCACACGTGCATGGCAGCTTCCGGTTAATCTACGCTGTGCACTCTATATCTTCAATACTAGCCAACATACTTAGGATGAGAGTGAGCAATACATCTGCAGAATTACATGCGCTAAATAGTCAGGATGCCGCCAAGTTACTGTATAGTAATACGGGGGCGGCCTGCGCCATCACTTTTGCAGCCAGTAGCGTACTTGCATTTGGTTTTTTGGGCACAGAAGTGAGCGAAATCAAGCAAGATTGGTGGGGATACATGTTAGTGGTGTTAACGCTCCGCTTAATTGACGGTATTTACTGGCAACGCAAAATCAAACCACGAAATGATTTTGATGGCGAAACAGCGCAACGGCGTTTTGGCATTGGCTGTATATCCACCGCAATCGTGTGGGCCTGCTTACCAATCTTAACGTTCGATCAGGTTAATTTGCTTGAGTTTGCGACCATGATCATTGTGTTGTCTTCCATGGCGGCCGGTGGGCAATCCGTATTAGCTGCTAATGCACGTATTTCTATTTCCTATGCACTGATACTGTTAGTGCCTATTTCTATTCTTGGGGTTATCTCAGACCAAGACTATCGCGTCATTCTTGGCGCATTAGGATTAACGTTCAGCATCGGCTTAGTTTTTTCCTACACTAAAGCTGTAAAATTTACCCTTGATTCCATCAATATTAAAAACATGAATATGGCGATGAGTGAGCAACTTCGCCAAGAAAAATACCAACTGGACAAAGTGAACCGTGAGCTCAGCGAAGCCTACGATAAACTTAACGCTGTAAATAGTACCCTAGAGGAGCAAGTCAGTAAGCGCACCGAGAAAATCGCCCAGTTGTCTTATCTCGACCCACTTACGCAATTGATGAACCGCAAATCCTTTACCCAAACTTTGAGTAAATTAACCGCTAGGGCATCGCAGAGTAATAGTGAGTTGGCTTTGTTGTTTATTGACCTTGATGGGTTCAAAAAAATTAACGACACCATGGGTCACCAAATGGGTGACAGTGTGTTGCAGGAAGTCACAAAACGGATAGGCGCATTTGCCGATCAAAATAAGCTCGGACGTTGGAACGGCGACGAGTTTTTAGTCGCACTACCTTATAGTGATGCGCAAACCGCACAAGCCATCGCCAGCGCGATCATTACCAGTATTTCGCAGGTGATTACGGTTAACAATAACAGCGTGCATTTAGGAGCAACTGTGGGTATTGCCATGTGCCCCGAGCACAGCACTGAGGCTGCTGAACTTATCCAATTCGCAGATTTAGTGATGTGTGAGCAAAAGGCCAGTACAAATCGCACGCCCGCATTGTTTAGCAATGAACTTCAGCAAAAAGTGCTCGACACACAGGTTATCCTAGAAGGCCTGCAACAGGCCACAGAGCGACGCCAACTGTATTTGTGCTACCAACCTATCATGTCAGCAAAAGACAGCACCTTTTGTTCATTTGAAGCTCTGTTAAGGTGGGATTTTGCTGGTCGATTTATTGGGCCGGATGAATTTATCCCATTAGCTGAGAAGTCAGGATTGATTAAAGAGATCGGGGCTTGGGTACTCAACAGAGCATGCATGGATGCCAGTCAATGGCAGCATGCCCACAACGCTGCGGTATCAGTCAATGTATCGGTTATTCAACTCATGGATGACAGTTTTATCCGAGCTTTAGATAACGCACTGCGTAGCAGCGGACTCAGCCCAGAACGATTACATTTAGAGATCACAGAATCTGTATTTGTGGATAACAAAGTGAAGATAAAGCAGCAGCTTGAAGCTATTCAAAAACGCAAAGTACTGGTGTCAATTGATGATTTTGGGACCGGCTATTCTTCATTATCACAACTACAATCCTTGGCTGTGAACCAAGTGAAAATTGATAAATCATTTGTTGATAACATGGAGAACAACGGCGAAGCCATTATTCGCGCGACCTTATTTATCGCCAGTGAGCTGAACTGTAAAACAGTCGCTGAGGGTGTCGAAACACTAGAGCAGGCCAAAGCACTGAAAGCCATGGGAGTAGATTATTTACAAGGCTACTATTTTGCTAGACCTATGCCTAATGAACAGCTTATCGAATGGCAAAACCCAGTCACGGATGTAACCGTCACCGAGTAACGACAAAATAGCCTTTCAATAGCTTACTTTGATAGCGATATCCGCTAACATACCTTGAAAATAATAACGAACGCCAAATTATTTTGGTGCACTTCAGGATCCCGCTCTTCATGGCCCAGCTTTACTTTTACTACTCTGCAATGAATGCAGGTAAATCCACATCTTTATTACAATCTGCGTATAACTACAAAGAGCGAGGCATGCGCGCCGAAATATTCACTGCCGCTTTGGACGACCGCTTTGGTATTGGTAAAGTCGCATCGCGGATTGGCCTAGAAGCCAGTGCACACCTTTTCAATGGCTCCAGCAACTTACATCAGCAAATATCAGAGTTAAATAGCGATAAAAAGCTAGATTGCGTATTTATCGATGAAGCCCAATTTTTAAATAAACAACAGGTGCAACAACTCGTATCTGTGGTGGATGACTTAGACATTCCCGTTCTCGCTTATGGGCTTAGAACTGACTTTGTTGGTGAAACATTTGAAGGCAGTCGCTATTTAATGGCTTGGGCTGACAAGCTGATTGAGCTTAAAACTATTTGCCATTGCGGGCGAAAAGCCACCTTTGTAGTGCGCTTGGATGAGCATGGGAATGCGGCAAAAGAAGGTGCGCAAGTTGAAGTCGGCGGCAACGATAGATACGAGTCTATGTGTCGTAAACACTTCAAAGAGCTGGTATGGGATCAAGTTTAGCTTTTAGTCATCAAAGTAAATTCAAGTAACAAAAAAGGCTCATATTTGAGCCTTTTTAGATTTTAGGTTTGAATCTTAGATATCGAACATAACCCTTATGGGCGCAGTGCTTTGTCACCCCGTGCCAAACCACAGATCCCGGTGCGAGATGCTTCGATGATCTCAGTGCTTTGTGCCAGTACATTGGCAAAAGCATCTAGTTTGTCGCTCGTGCCAGTGACTTGAATAGTATAGTTGTTCAAGTCCACATCGATGATTTGTGCGCGGAAGATATCCACATTTCGGTTCACCTCAGAACGCACTAGCTCACTGCGCGTAGCGACTTTAATCAACATAAGCTCACGCTCAACATGGCTGCCGTTAGTCAAGTCGGTCACTTTAAGCACGTCAATCAGCTTATTAACTTGCTTAGTGATTTGCTCGATAACCTTATCGTCTGCTTGGGTGGTAATAGTCAAACGAGACAAACTCTTGTCGTCTGTCGCTGCCACACACAAAGAATCAACGTTATAGCCACGCTGGGAAAAAACACCCACGATACGGGATAAAGCACCTGGGGCGTTTTCCATTAAAACTGAAATAATACGTTTCATTATGTGCGCTCCGTTTTGCTTAATCTCATGTCGTCCATTGCGCCAAATTTAATCTGCATGGGGTATACGTGTTCGTTTTGATCGATTGCGATGTCCATAAACACCAAGCGTTCCTTCTCTGCGAAACAACGCTCCATGGCGGCATCTAAATCGTCTGGATGCTCAACACGAATACCAATGTGACCATAGGCTTCGGCAAGCTTCACGAAGTCAGGCATAGAATCCATATAAGAGCTTGAATAACGGCTCTTGTAGTTCATATCTTGCCATTGACGAACCATACCTAAGGCGCGGTTATTCAAAGAAATGATTTTAATCGGTAGCTTGTATTGCAAACACGTAGACAACTCTTGGATATTCATCTGAATACTGCCATCACCAGTGATAACCACCGATGTTGCATCAGGATGGGCCTTTTGTACGCCCATTGCAGCAGGCAAACCAAAGCCCATGGTGCCCAAACCACCAGAGTTTATCCAGCGACGAGGTTTGGCAAACGGGTAATACAGAGCTGCAAACATTTGATGCTGACCTACATCTGAACTTAAATAGGCATCACCATTTGTATGTTTATACACCGACTGAATCACTTCTTGCGGTTTAATCAGGTTGTCATCTTTTTTGTAGCTCAAGCAGGTACGGCCGCGCCACTGCTCAATTTGCTCCCACCAATCAGCCAACTTAGCCTTTTGCTTAGTGGTATCGATGTCGCCCATTTGGCTTAGAAGCTGCTTTGCCACTTGGTCCACACTGCCTACAACCGGCACGTGCACAGCAACCGTTTTAGAAATAGAAGCAGGGTCGATATCTACGTGAATAATGGTTGCGTGGGGGCAGAATTTTTCAACGTTATTCGTTACGCGATCATCAAAACGGGCACCTAGTGCCAATATACAATCCGCATTGTGCATTGCTTTGTTTGACTCTAACGTGCCATGCATACCCAACATACCTAGGCTCTGCTCGTGCACGCCAGAAAATGCACCCAGCCCCATCAAAGTAGATGTAACAGGCAAGTTTAGTTTTTCTGCAATTTCAGTCACCAGCTCACTTGCTTCTGCAGCGATTGCGCCACCGCCCACATATAAAATAGGACGCTTCGCTTCAAGCAACACTTTCGATGCTTTTTTGATTTGTTTGCTGTGTCCCTTAAGTGTTGGATTATAAGAGCGCATAGTGACATCTTCAGGGAACTGATACGGATGCTCTTCAAGTACGTTAACTATGTCTTTTGGTAAATCGACCACCACAGGACCAGGACGCCCAGTGTTGGCAATATAATAAGCTTTAGCGATAGCTTCAGGAATATCAACAGCGCGCTTAACGAGGAAACTGTGTTTAACCACAGGGCGCGAACAACCGACCATATCGGTTTCTTGGAAAGCGTCTTCGCCAATATGCATTGAAGGCACTTGACCAGACAAGATAACCATTGGAATTGAATCCATATAAGCAGTGGCAATACCGGTTAGGGTATTTGTGGCACCAGGACCAGACGTGACCAGCACGGTTCCTGTAATACCAGTAGAACGGGCATAACCATCAGCCATGTGCGCAGCACCTTGCTCGTGGCGAACCAAAATGTGTTCTACATCTTCTTGCGCGTACAATGCATCATATATATCTAATACGGCTCCACCGGGATACCCGAATACGTGCTTAACCCCAAGATCTTTTAGGGTTCGCACAACCATTGCGGCGCCTGACATCATTTCCATCGGCTACTCTCCTAAAAAGTTGTTAAAAAAAAGGTTTCGGCACAATATCGCTACCAAACGAACGAAAACTATACTTGAGGGAAGAGTAAGATTAAACAGGAAATGTGATAAAAGTGAGATATATATCCCAATATAGCAATATATTAGGATATATCTTTCGATTTGTAAGATTACAACCACGTTAATAGGATGATATTACGAATTTACAACTAAAATAAGGTTAATCATCCAGCTCAATTTCTAAGTCACTATCTTCAGTCAAGTCATCATCATTGCTCTGAGATGACGGTCTACTACCGTAAATATTGCCAAGTTTAGGTCGATGTATACGTTTGTCATACTTAGACCATGCTTTTTCAGCAACATTACTCGGGTCTTTCTCACCTTTAGCCACAGCTAACAGTGAGTTATCTTCATCACATTCCGGTTCAATTCGGCCATCGAGTAAGGCAGCAATTAAACAACCATATTGGCTCAGTGCTTTGCTTTCAGAAATTGAAAAGTCACCTGAACGTGAAAAACCATAAGGATAGTTTTTAGGGTCGCTAAAAACACGTTGAAACAATGATTCTCTAGAAAGTTGTGCCATGATGGCATCCCCGATTTAAATTAAATGAAAGACGTTATAATTTGGCTACTGCCAACCTGCTTTATAATTTAAATCCGAAATCTGTCAATAGTTTTCACGGCATTTTATATACGATTTTTTTCCGATAAATAGTGATTTTTGCACTATCGTTTCTATGGAATTTTTATGACAGTTCGTCTGCTCATTTCAAGAGGGAAAAATTCTTAACGTTTAGGCACCCAAGCCCATATCATTTCGCATTCAACAGGCTCAATCCCTGTTGCATCTGTTACTTTGACTTGTACGTTAATTTCACCTCTCTCTCGCTCTTCTAATAGGGCGATCTGCTCATCTGTCAGAGTCGCTATCGCTTTCATGTCGCCTGTCGCACGTTTGACATAATTGAGGTTCATGCACTTAATCAGCGGTAGCTTATCGCCAGGTAAATTGATGCCCACAATAAAACCAGTGGCCGACTCTGCAAGCAACGCCATGGCCGCGGCATGCACACTGCCAATGTGGTTCTGCACCTTTTTACGGTTTTTCATACGATATTCCACCTGACGCCCATTTGTAGCGACAACATCGATACTAGTGGTACCCGCCAATTTAACCTTATGGCGAAACACCTTCGTCATTAAAAAGGCACTAATAGGCGCGGGGTATTGATTAACTTTATCTACGAATTTTCTAAGGGGGTTAGAAACAGGCATGCTGTGACCTTTCATCTGGTTTGACCAGATGCCAGTGTGCCAACAAGAACGCTCAGTTACAAACAATTAATAATTGCATTCGCCAAATGAGCACTGCGGCTATGAAAGTGCTACAGCGGTGTGAGAGTACAACAGCGGTGTGTAGTGGTTCAATGATGAAAGTACTACAGCGGTGAGAGTGCTGTAGCTACAAAATGCTGTGCTTTAACAGTGCCTATGAAGGTATTCTCGTGCAGTGCCATGCTAACCAGCGTGATGAGAAACCTGTGTAATAACAGAACGTTGTCGCGTGTGCAGTTATTCACTCCCTAAGCGCAGCCTAGGGAGTGGTTATATGGCAGTCACGTACTCTGGGTAGTTAGCCGCAGGGGTTTTGGCGCTTTTCAAAAGCCTCGAGCTGCTCTGGTGTGGCTGGCGTCTGATATTTTGCCTTCCAGTCGGCAAATGGCATACCGTAAATTGCTTCACGTGCTTGGTCGTAGTCCATGTCAACGCCCTGCTCTTTAGCGCCCGCCATGTACCATTTAGACAGACAATTACGGCAAAAATCAGCCAGAATCATCAAATCGATGTTTTGCACGTCTTTGTTTTCATCCAAATGTTTAACAAGCTGACGAAATGCCGCCGCTTGGGCTTCAGTTTGTTGTTCTGGGGTCATGGTTTTCCCTTTGTTCGTTACCTAAATTCAGACTACATTCTGGGGTCAGTTGCGGTAACTTCAATGCGCTGAGCATTTTCTTGGTGAAATTCGAGTAATGCATTTAACCCTTTTAAATTATGCAAACTTCTAAACTCGACCCAGTCGATAAGGCTAAACAAGCATATAGCGGGGTAATTCCAGTTAGCAAATTCGCCGTCTTGCACTTGGCCGTCCAATTCAGCCAACACATTGTTTACTCGTTCTTTTTGCAATTTAAAAAACAATTTATCGGTATCGGCGACCACATCTGATTGTGACAATTGAAACATTTGCACCAGACTATCGTTAACGGCGTCGATTAAGGTTAGCTGGTTTTCTTGTGGCCAGCTTAAGGCTGGGAAGCCATGGCGTTCGCTCAAGTAACGAAATATCACCCGAGAGTCGTAAATAAACAGACTTTTATCGTCTTGCACGTGCTCCAGTGCGGGCACTTTCATGGCCGGGTTTTTAGTGATTAATATTTCACGGCCCGCTTTTTCGTATATCTGCATGTTGATAAACTCATGCTCTATATTGGCTAACCAAATTCGCAAGCGGCGCACATAAGGAGAAGTCGTAGAGCCATACAATTTGTACATATGCGATCCTTTAAATTACACGTAGAGGCGAAGAAAAATAATAGCGAAAGCTGTTGCATGATGCACGTTTTAGGTTGATACGTAGTGAAAAAGTTCACTGAGCCCCCAAGAGAAGACGTCGCTTTCTTGGGTGCACATTGAGGAGATTATTACTTATCTGCTAGCAATCGCGCGTCCGCCAATTGCGCCATAGTAGCGCTTTTACGCTGATCTCTGCCCGCCTTTAACGCCAACAAACTGGGGGTTAGAACCAAGGTCAGTAAAGTGGCAAATGCTAAGCCACCGGCAACCGCTGTGGCTAATTGCGACCACCACTGGGTAGACGGACCGCCAATATCGACATTGCGACCAATAAAATCAATGTTAATTTCAGCCACCATAGGCAACAGGCCGAGTATAGTCGTCACCGTTGTCATCAAGACTGGGCGCAAGCGTTGGGCGCCCGTACGTAAAATGGCATCGGTGGCGCTGTAACCTTCTTTGCGCAATATGTTATAGGTATCGATCAACACGATATTATTGTTCACCACTATGCCCGCCAGTGCGATGACACCTATGCCTGACATGACCACGCCGAATGGCTTTTGAAAAATAGCTAGGCCTAAAAAGACCCCAACAGTCGAAAACAGCACTGCGCTTAAAATTAAAAAGGCCTGATAGAAGCTATTAAATTGAGTGACCAGAATAATCGCCATTACAAACAGGGCGACCAAAAATGCATTCATCAAGAAGCCTTGGGATTCGGCTTGCTCTTCATTTTGTCCTTTAACCGACAAGCTTACCCTTGGGTCTAGGTTCAGCTCAGGTAACTGCGCCTGCAGTTTAGGCAGCTCAATACTCAGCAACTCTCCAGGGGACATATTCGCTTCAACGGTAATCACTCGCTCGCTATCAACGTGACGAATTAAGTCAGTTTTGGGCTGCGCTTTGCGCTCGACAAAATTGCCGATGGGCACCATACCTGTTGCGGTTTTCATGCGCAGTTCGTCAAGCTTTCCGATAAAACGCGAATCAATGGGATAGCGCACACGAATATCGAGCTCATCGTCCACATCATCAGGGCGATATTCACCAATTTTCAAACCATTGGTAACGAATTGTACTGTGCTGCCCACTAATGTGGCATCTGCACCAAAGCGCGCAGCGTCACTGCGATTCACCTTTAGTTGCCACTCAATACCAGGCTGAGATGCGGTATCACTGATAGAGGTAAATTTATCGTTTTCATCTAATGCGTGGCGCACTTTTAATGCGGCTTCGTTCAAAAGCTCAGGAAAGCGAGACGATAACTGGATCTGCAAGTCTTTACCCGATTGAGGACCGTTCTGGTCAGGGGTAATTTCAATGTCCAAACCCGGCATATCTGCTAGGCGCTCTTGGGTTTCTTTAAGAACATCGTCTGAATGAGGTCGCAAGTGCCAATCGACCAAATTCAAACGTAAATATCCAATCTGATCTTGCCCACCAGTGCGTGCATATAAGGTCTCGATGGCGTCCATATCAATGAGTTTTTCTTCTACCTCTTGCACTATGCTGTCTTTCTCGTAAATGGACATCTCACCTGAAGAGCGCACAGTTACATTAATGCCACTGCTGTCGACCTTAGGAAAGAACTCCAGCCCAAGACCCGATGAAAAATACGCGAAGAAGGATAATCCAGCCACCACGAAGGCAATCATTAGTACCTTCCACGGATTGCTTATCGCTTTTGCTAATAAACGCACATAGCGGCCGGTAAAGCCCCTTAATTTGGTTAAATCGCCATTCTCTGCGAGCAACATTTGTTCTTTAGCTTGGGCTGAGATGGTTTGCGGTTTACCAAACACGGCCCCGAGCGTGGGAACGAACACCAAGGCCATAAGCAAAGAAGCGGATAGCACGGCAATCAAGGTAAACGGCAAGTACTTCATAAACTCACCCATCATGCCCGGCCAAAACATCAGCGGTGCAAAGGCGGCCAATGTGGTTGCGGTGGATGCGATAATCGGCCAAGCCATGCGTTGTGCTGCCTTTAGATAAGCTTGCTGCTTGGATGCTCCTTCACCCATACACCTGTCAGCATATTCGGTGACGACTATAGCGCCATCTACCAGCATACCTACCGCCATAATCAGAGAGAACAAGACCACCGTATTTAGGGTATAGCCGAACATAGCGATGATAAGAATGCCGGTGAGGAACGAACCCGGTATCGACACCCCCACTAAGATGGCGGTTCGCAAGCCTAAGATAGCCACAATCACCACGGCGACGAGTATAACGGCGCTCGAAACGTTATTTTGCAGATCCCCAAGCATCATGTTTACATCAACGCTTTGATCCCCCGTGTAGCTCACATACACACTGCTAGGCCACATCGAAGTTTGTTGAGCGCCTTCTATCAGCTCTTTCACATGAGCCACGGTTTCAAGCAGGTTTTCTCCAGGTCGTTTTTTAACTTCTAAGGAAACAGAATTGTCGCCATTTAGACGCGCAAAACTTGATGGGTCTTTATAAGAGCGGCGAACCTGTGCAACATCTTGAAAGGTAATAACACGCTCACCTTGCACTTTTACAGGTTGCTCCATGACGTCTTTAACGGACTCGAATACCGATGGCACTTTTACTGCAAAGCTGCCCTTTCCGTTATCCATTGTGCCTGCGGGAACTAAGCGATTATTGCGCGATAGCAAGTTGAGAATATCGTTTTGATCAAGCCCGTAAGATTCCATCAACAAGGGATCAACGACAATTTCAACGATGTCTTCTCGATCACCGCCAATATCCACTTCTAGTACTTCACTGAGGCTTTCTAAGCGATTTTGTAGCTCTCTGGCCACGGTGACCAAAGCACGTTCGGCCACAGGGCCAGACAACACCACGGTTATCGCCGCTTGTTGACCCGCCATCGTCACTTCATGAATGGTCGGTTCTTCTGTTTCTGAGGGCAACTTGGCGCGCGCTACGGTGACCTTGTCACGCACATCGGCTAGGGCGTCTTTTGAATCTAGGCCTGCGATAAACTCAAGGGTGATATTGGCGAAACCTTCACCTGCGGTAGCTTTCATTTCTTTGACGCCATCAATAGAGCGCAGCTCTCGCTCCATGGGCTTGACCAACATGCGCTCAGCATCTTCTGGGGATATACCGTCGTGCACAATTGATACATAAATAAACGGAATGGGAACGTCGGGATTTGCCTCTTTGGGAATGGTGGCATATGTCACTGCGCCTGCCACTATCAACAAAACAAACATCATCAATACAGTACGGCTATGGGTAAGCGCCGCGGCAATAAGATTATTCATTACTGAGCCTGCAGATCGGCGTTTGGTTGTGTGTTATTTGACGTGCCAACTGCGGCTTGCTGATGGCCCATATCGCCCTCAACATAAGTAACCTTGACTTTGTCACCGTCTCGGACAAAACCATGACCTAAGGTGATAACATCGGTGATCTCGCCCATGCCGCCTAGCCACACCCCTTGGCTATCGCTTTTAACAATATCAATGGGGATAAACTTTACATGTTCATCTACCACGGTTTTTACACCTAAATTACCCGCTTCGTCTAACGCCATTACCGAAGGGGTAATACGCACCGCCAAAGTGGTTTTCAGGGGAACAGATAACTCGGTGCTCATACCTGCTAGGTATTTAGTCTCAGGGTTATCAATGGCAACCTCGACATTGAACGTATTGGTACCCATGTCTGACACGCTTGAAATATAACGGATAGTGCCGGTAACGGTGTCATTTGAAATCATACGCCCTGAGGCTTTCTGGCCCAACGTCAGAGCTTGCACATCACTTTCTGTGACATCTGCTGTGATAATCAGTGGGTCTAAATCCACCAGCATGGCTACTTCATCGCCATCCTTGAGTAAATCACCAAGCTCTACGTGACGTTCGTTGACTATGCCGTCAAAGGGAGCTCGCAACGTAGATTTGGATAACGCCAATTCCAGCGTACTGACCTCAGACACCGCTGTTTCTAAGTTTGCTTGCGCTTGCGCTAAGTTTACTTTGGATTGATAGCCTTTTTGGCCAAGTGACTCTGCACCTTCTAACTCGATTTTGCGTTGCGCTAACGTCGACTTTGCTGATTTAAGGCGGTTAAGCAGATCGCTGGTTTCAATATCAATTAGAGGTTCACCTACTTTCACGCTTTGCCCTTCAGTCACATAGATTTTCACTACTAGACCATTGACTTCACTGCGCAGCGTTACCCTACGATTAGGTTCAGTGCGACCGTATAAGTTAATTTCTCGGGTGATAGGTTTGGCGTGCACTCGCTCAGCACGAACACTAACAAGTCCGGCGTCTCTGTGTTTTGCTTCTTTGCGCGCTTGGGCATTGTCGGTTTGTTCTGCGAATAACATACCGGATGCGACCCAGAGCGTAAGTAATATTAGAATAACGAGCGCTATCCAATAAGGCTGTAAACGAAGGGTGTGCATCAACTTTGACATGAAATTTCCTATAAGACGAGCGCTTGAGTTGTGTGTTTTATTAAGCTTACTGCTAAGGCGTGATTAAAGAAGCAGTTTAAATGTTACTAAGGTGTAAATTATCACCAAATAACTATTATTCGGTAACAAGTTATGTATTTTTAATGATTTTAATCACATTTATCGACCAATAACGAATTTTTCTCATCACAGGGCGAAATTATTATGTCCCACGAAATGCCATTACCCTAGCACTAATAAACAGCCTGAAAAACAGCATGATGCCAACCCTTTAGTCAGAAGCGGTGTGACCTACTTTCAATTAGCTTTTAAAACGGGTTGTTAGAATGGCTTTTTGTAATAAACCTGTGGTTGCGCTCTCGTTACTGCACGTCAATATTTTACCCTGTAGCGAACACTTATTTATTTACATTATTCTACTATAAAGCGACGTACGACCTCTTTTATCGCTGGGTAGCGACTCTTTTCACACATAGCGTAACCCCGCACTTGGCGTATCTTTAAACGGGTAAATAACGGCATCGTCATACCGGTTAAAAATCGGCAATAGGTATCTTCACTTAGGCGATACTCCACTTTTCCTTCTATGTGCTTTGCCAACGCCTGCATGGCTTCAGCCACGGCAAGTTCATCTATCTCAGGTACTTCACTGGTGACGTACAGGTGAGCCACTTCCCCACGACATACACTGCAATGACCACATTTTTCTGGGGTATTGAGATCGTCAAAGTAACGTGACAAGTTATGGCTAAGGCATTTATCTAACTGAAAAAAGCGCACCAGCATCGCAATACGTTGCAACTCTTTCTGTTCTTTATCAGTAAAATAGGCGTGCAATGTTTGCGCTAATTCAGGCTGGTTTAGCTTATCCGTATCCACTTGAAACACTTCAGTGATTTGCTTAGTTTGCAATTCAATGAGTTGGTTTTGTGCTAAATACTCCAACGCCGCTACGACTCGAGCGCGCTCGGCCCCGGTTTGTTCAAATAAGCTATCAAAATTCAAACTACCCCATATCTTTTTAAAGTCGGTATTGGCGAACACACTGGTTAAAAAAGCTTGGCGGTTTTCGTCAAAGCGCGCCAGTACATCTGCTTTGTCCTGCAGAAATTTAAAACGCACGTCGGCAAAATATGCATACTGCGGGCGCACAATCCCCATTAGTTCAAGCTGCACCAGTAGGGTTTTTAATGGGAGTTGGCGAATATTACTAAGGGTAGAAAGGCCGTTTATTTGCAGCTCCCACTGGCTAGCATGGGCAAATTCAGTAGCCCCATTATTTTCGTGTTGAGTCGCGTGTTGCCCTATGGGTTTAGCAATGTGATTTTGTGTCCCTTGACGAATATCGTCCAGTAAAATTTGGATCCCCTGCAATTCAGGCGTATCGCCATAGACAAAATTTTCCACTGTGTGTAGACCATCCAAATTTCCCAGTGTAATACAGTGAGAAAGTTGGCCGTCGCGCCCTGCTCGGCCGATTTCCTGGCTGTAATTCTCAATAGACTTGGGTAAATCGTAATGCACGACAAATCGAATATCTGACTTGTCGATCCCCATGCCAAATGCAATGGTGGCCACAACGACTTGAATACGCCCCTCCATAAAGTCTTGCTGTACCTGCTGGCGAACCTCATCACCTAACCCAGCGTGATAGGCTTTCGCGGACACCCCGTCGGCCGCTAAACGCTGCGCCACTTGTTCGGCGCTATGCTGCAAGGTGACATACACAATCCCGCAGCCTTGATGCGCTTGGATAATCTGTATAAGTGTCTGATTTTTTTCTCGCTCAGGAGTGGCGCTAACGTGCAGGTCTAAGTTTTTGCGGTAGAAGCCGGTTTGCACTACGTGCTGCGGCTCAATGGCAAACCGTTTGGCCATGTCTAATTTAACTTTTTTGGTAGCCGTTGCTGTTAGCAGTAATACCAAAGGGATATTTAACTGGGCTCGATAATCCGGCAGTTTCAGATAATCTGGTCGAAAGTTATGCCCC
The DNA here is from genome assembly GCF_056173245.1 of Paraglaciecola sp. QJM3NY_14. Taxonomy (NCBI): domain Bacteria; kingdom Pseudomonadati; phylum Pseudomonadota; class Gammaproteobacteria; order Alteromonadales; family Alteromonadaceae; genus Paraglaciecola; species Paraglaciecola sp. QJM3NY_14. The sequence goes on along the minus strand of NZ_CM149664.1, from coordinate 724,897 downwards.
CACTCAGAAATGCAGTGAGCCTCATCGACAACCAGCATGGATACAGCAACACTGTCGATAAACTGACGAAAGCGCTCATTCTTAAAACGCTCAACTGAGACCATCAATATTTTTATCTCGCCGCTTCGCACGCGCTCCATAGTGCTGCGCTGCTCATCAGGACTCAAGGTTGAATCAATGCTGCCTGCCGCAATGCCTTTGGATTGTAAAAATGCTAACTGGTCTTTCATCAACGCTAATAGTGGTGATACCACTAGGGTCAAATGGGGCAAGTGCAGTGCACAAAATTGATAGCACAAAGATTTACCCGACCCTGTGGGGAAAATAGCTAAGGAAGATTGGCCGTTAAGTAGCTGACTAACAACCTGCTGCTGGCCGCCACGAAATTGATCAAAACCAAAAGTGTTAGCCAGGCTGGCATTTTGTGCCCCCTGATCATTAGCGATATCGACAGTGGTGTTTTGCATGGGGCGGTCCTTTTAGCCTTCGAGAACTTCCATGCATGGGGTAACTAATGCTCTGGCTTAGACGTTAGAAATGCGTTAGAGCGAGCTTACACCGAGAGTTGAAAAAGAAAACGAGCGACAATGTGGTAATGACAGTAGTCGCTCAGTATAGGCAAAGCTATGATAGATTTCAGCCTACATTTGCTGAAAAGCAAAGCCCTGTTGTATTAGCCGATCCAGTCTTGAGTGTCTCCTAACGATCTTTGCTGCTGTTGCATCACGCGCGTCGCCACATCTGCGTATAAGCTGTCAACTTGCTCTGGCGACATAAAGCATTCGCTGAACCCTGGGTAGGCTGGGTCAATGTGTAAGCGAGTACTGTTTATTAAGTGTCCGATCAATGCTTTCACATTATCCGTGCCCATAGCCACGCGCATTGTTGTAAGATAAATGCCGCCTTTGTGTTGAGTATCTGTATCTAACTCAGAATGTGAGGTTAACGCTGGACACAGTATAATGGTGTTGCTTTGGCCTATGCTGACCTGATGACTAAATGCTGGTTCAAGCGCATCAAAAAAGCGCACAAACGTATCTCGGTCTATTTCAGCCCTTTGCATATCCATGGTAAACAATGGGCAAGACCAGCCATTGCGCATTTGATTTGCCCTTAGCTGACTATTAGCGTGACCTTCTATCGCGTGACAGTTAACGTTTACATCGGGGTGAGATGCCATAAAGTGACTAAACACGGATGCGTTAATCACCTTTTGTAGCATTCGCATTTCGAGGGTCTTCATGCCGGTTAAGACATCAAATGCTTTCTCAGAATCAAGAAACGCGCCTTTGATATAATACACATCCCAAAACATGGTTTTAGACCAATCATAACCGTTAACACTGTCCCCTTTGGCTTGAAACATACGATAACTTTGCCCTATTACCACACCTGCCGTTGTAGCACCGCTGCCGCAAATATCCTTGGTGTAGCTGTGCACCACATAATCTGGGCGTTCTTGCTCGTCTTCACGCTGCAGCGGTCGGTGCAATACCGGAGTTGCCAGGGTTGAATCAAGCATCACCAAATGCCCTTCGCCGTGACTGATTTTGCTGATAGCGGCAACGTCGAGCACATATCCATGGGGGTTACAGGGCGATTCAAGATACACATGCAATGATTGGTTAACTAAGCGCTGTGCATGCTTGTTTTTCACGTGAGCTAAAAACGCGGAAAATTCTGCGCTTGAGTACCCATCAAACCACTCCAACTGAATATTGAGACGATTTTCACGAGCAAAAAAGTCATGTAATAACTGGTACACACCGCCATACACATTGCGCGACACAATCAATACATCACCATGACTCAACACGTTAGACAACAATGCATCGATCGCGGCCATCCCCGAGTTAAAATTCCACGCTAAGTAGTCTTGTGCATAGGGACCCGCTTCTAAATCAACGATGGCGTTAGCCAGGGAAATATTAGTCGGGTTTAACAAGCGTGAATAAATTTGATGAGTTGACTCCTTCCCTTGAAAGGCATCGTCTACCCATTCTGTGCAGGCATACACATAGGTGGCGGTGCGCACAACCACCGGCGTAGCTGAAAACAACGCAGTCACATTATCGAACAACGGATAGTGGTGTTTGGATAATCCAGCACCACCTTGATTTGTCATGCTTTGATAGGTCGCTCTAAACGGGTTTTGCAAGGTATCCAGCACTTTGGCTATCTGAAATGAAAGGAATTTTTTGGCATTAAAATAAGCGACTTTGTCTTTATGCTCCAATCCTGCCAGTGTGTCGCTAGTGACCTGCCATAATTGATTAACATCGGCTTGGGCGTGATATAAATGGCTCGCCGCCTGAAATAATGCTTGGCCATAGTCAGTTCCAATATCAATACCAAAATGCGCTAACTGCTCTTGTGTTAGCTCATCTATGCTCGTGGCCTGAGTGGTATTACGTTTCGGAGAAAGAAGTTTCGCATGCTCGATACTATGGGTGCGTTGCATAACATTGCCTTAGCCAGTTTATATTTCAAAAAAAAATCATACTCCAAACTTAAGTCGAAAATAAAACGCTTGAACCAAATATAATTTCAACAGGCAGGCCTAAACGGCACGAAAACGTTACTAAATTGTTAAATAAGCCATATTTCGCTCACGCTCAGTATTGAAACGATTGAAAATTAACGCACTTTTAGTGGTAAAAAACAGGAACGCCATTAGTATAGGTCTATAGCGTTACGTTGAATAAATCGCTTTGAAGGAAGTCTAGAACGCAATGAAATACCAAAAGCGCTCCTTTGAAGAGCAGATTATTATGTCAATTAGTGCCGCTGCAGCGCTGTGTATTCTCCCCTTTCTCGTTATTCGTATTATCAACCAAGATTGGTACATTGCATTATTAGATTTTATAGCTGTTGCCTCAACGACTGGACTGTTAGCTTACGTGTATTTTACTCGGCGCACACTATTTGCTAGATGGGTGTTGTCTATTATCTGCCTTGCGATCGCCTCGGGTACTATTTGGCTCAAAGGTGCGGAGCAAATTGTCTGGGTTTACCCCGCTATTATTTGCTTGTTCTTTATTCTGCCCCCCCAACTAGCAGCGGTTTTGTGTGCGGTAAACGTTGGCTTCATTGGCTATTTGTTACACGCAGATATGACCTTGCTAGACAATGTGCGCTATTACTTTTCTACCTTAGTGACCTTTTTCTTCAGCTATGCCTTTTCAGATCGTATGCGTTTTCAGCAAGCCCAATTACAGATATTGTCCTATAAGGACCCCCTTACAGGAGCAGGCAACCGTAGAGCAATGGAAGAGAAGCTAATTGACATCGTTAAAGAACAACGCCAGCAGCCCCAAAAGATTAAAGCCTGCTTGCTATTAATCGACTTAGACGAGTTTAAAAAAATAAATGATCAATTGGGCCATGCATGCGGTGATGGGGTGCTGGCACAGACATCAGCGCTGATAGAACACATGCTCACCAGCGAACAGCACTTGTACCGCTTCGGGGGCGAAGAGTTCGTCGTACTCACTGACGGTAGCTTAGAGCAAGCCATTACCCTTGGGGAAAGTATCCGTCAAGCCGTCAATGACTTTCCGTTTGAACAAGGCCTGCACATTACTGTATCTACCGGTATTGCTGAGTATCAGTTTGATGAGACAGAGTTTGAATGGCTTGGCAGAGCAGATACTGCTATGTACCAAGCTAAATCTGCAGGGCGGGATTTGTGTTGTTTGGCTGCCTCCTAATATGAATTACGGCCCCAAAACGACTTGTGTTAGAAAGCCTTTGGTCTCGTGCTAGCCATCGGTTAAGATCACGCATTATTTTCAATAAAAAGGTATCCCCTTATGACTCAAGCCCTCGACCAAGACAGCATAGCCAATATTGAACGATTCACGCCAGAGGAGCGCCTAAGGTATTTGGTAAAAGAAGTCGTAAAGCAAAAACAGATTTGGATCCTCACGGATGAAGATGGTTGCGTCATGCTCAACACCGAAGATGAAGACTGTGCACCTGTGTGGCCAAATAAAGAGTTTGCTCAGTCTTGGGCGACTGGAGAATGGCAAGACTGCGAAGCTAAAGCCATAAGCTTAGAAAAATGGTACGCCAGTTGGACCTCAGGTTTAGAAGAAGACGATGTATTTATTGCGGTGTTTCCCAATCAAGATGAAGAAGGTTTAATTATTTCACCTCAAGAGTTGGATTATGAACTAAAGCAACAGGCCAGAAAATAAAGTAGCAAAGCTAGTTGCTAGGTGGGCTGAAGGTTTCAAACTGGTTAGGTAGGTATTCCACCAGCGTTCCTGACAATTTCACATAAGTCTGTAACGCTGAGGGCAATGATAAAAATAGCCTCGGTAGTTGAGCAACAAATTGTTGGTCATTATCGCGAACCTTCGCTTGTTCAAACGCCAGAGGCAAATCAGCGAAGGTGCTAAACATGGTTAAGCAATGAGACAAATCCTTAGTGGCTGAAGGCATGGCATTGGGGTTTTTGTTGTGCATTTTTTGCCATGCGTTATTCCATACTTTTTCAAGTCGAGTGTGACCCGCTAGCACTCCATTACACCAACGAGATAACGCCAACCGCTCGGAGTTAATTTTTTGCGCGTCTGGCGGCAATTCAAACCGGTCGTCTAGGCACACTTGGTCATCACGCATCAATCTCAATTGATGCTGTAGCAAACCCATTAAGATATCAGTCAATTTATCTGCCGTTTCAGTATCAGGCAATTGCCCGTGCTCTTTGAAAATCCACGGTAACCACACCTCTGGCATCGGGATTTCAGGTGCTGACGCCACCGCAAAAACTAGCCCATTTAAATAATCTACTGAAAACAAGGCATGCGATAAAGCATCGCCTTGACAGAGTGCCTTGAGTTCTTGTTCTCTTACAAAAGTAATAGTCATGGTTGCACTGCCACTTGATTAATTAATTGGATTATCCGTAATTCGCTTACCTGGCGCAATGCGCCACTTTGCTCGTGGTAGCTTAGCCCTGTATTTTGTTTCGCTAAATCACTCAACGAATAAACGCAACCAGCGGCGAAAGGGCCATTATTAGTGTCTTTCACGGAATGAAGATATAATCCCCTGAACTAAAAATTAAGGACAATTAAGACACAATGAATCCATTAATAGAGCATGCGCTGTCCGTTTTTATGGCCTTTTTCGCCATTATGAATCCAATCGCCAACACAGCGGTGTTCTTTGGCTTAGCCGGGGACAAAAACAAAGTCGAACAAAGAAGAATTGCCGCAAAATCCTTACTCATCTCCTTTTTTGTTATTGTCATGTTCGCCGTGTTAGGAAAATCTATTTTTCATTTATTCGGTATTACGCTTTCGGCACTTCGCATTACAGGGAGCATACTGGTGTTTTTGATAGGCTATCAAATGCTTCAGGGATCTAATTCGAAATTACACACTGCCGAGGAAACTACCGATACGGATATAACCGTGTCGCCTCTTGCGGTGCCACTTCTAGCAGGTCCGGGGACTATTGCTACTGCAATGAATTATTCTGCTGCAGGCGGATGGATGGAAATTATCATTACCCTGCTCGCTTTTTCTGCACTGAGTCTTATTACCTTCTTTTGCTTTATTTACAGTTCAAAGATACTCAATGCTGTTGGTGAAAGCGGTGTGGATATTATCACTCGTTTAATGGGGCTCATATTAGCGGTAATTGGTGTACAGATGTTAGTTGCAGGATTAAATGCAGCCATCACGTTTTCAGCTATCTCAGGCTGACCTTGACACTGGCCGACGTTAAAGCCAGTGGGGTTGATGTGATTAGCGAGAATGGTATTAGTGTAACGCTTTATCCAGTGCGATTTTAAAACGCGAAAAATCTTCTATTTGTGGCAAATGCCCCAAGTCAGCTAACTCATACAACTTAGCGTCTTTGAATTGCTTTATCACCTGCTTACCCAGCAAATCATAACGCCCTAACTCATGAGTATTGCCTATTTTTTGCCAGTTTCGCCCGGGAGCCGTTCTGTCTCGTGTGCCAATAATCAAGCGAGTAGGCACTGAGATATATTTAAACTCTTCGATGACAGGCTGGGTAAATATCATGTCGTAGGTTAGTGCGTTAACCTTTGCAATGCTATCGCTATCAGGCCCTTGCACTTGACCAATCATAAAATGGGTCAAGTTGGCGTACTGCTGATCCCACTGCCCCGCGTAGTAGTTTTTCTGCTGGTATGCCTGAATAGACTTAGCGCTTTTCTTTTGCTCTTGCTGATAGAAAAAGTCGACATCTTTGTATTGGCTATACAACAAGTAATTCTCTAACCCAATTGGATTGACTAACAGCAACCTTGAGGTGCTTTCTGGGTAGAGTAATGCGAAGCGGCTGGCCAACATACCGCCCATAGAATGACCAAGAATGATGCCTTTTTCGATATTCAGTGATGCCATTAGCGCTTTTGTGTGACTAGCCAATACCGCAAACGAATATTGATAATCAACCGGCTTTGAAGATTTACCAAAACCTATTTGATCTGGGATCAACACGCCATACCCTTGCGCGCGCAAATGGTCCGCAGTAGATTGCCAATAGGCGCCGTTAAAATTTTTACCATGCATCAATACCACCACAGGTTTATTTGCCGCACTCGGTAAATACATGTAGCCCATATCTAACGATTGCCCTTGAGACTCAACCGCGAAGTGCTTAACGGCATACGGGTAAGGAAACTCACTTAAGGTGGCGTCGTATTCCAAGGAAGCAACATCCACTGTTTTATCAGCACCATTGGCACTTGGCTTCACCGCCCCACTATTAGAGGGCATTGCCGATACAGACGTCACAACCAACGCTATCAATAATCCTAGTAATCTCATTGAGCTTCCTCATTTTATTTTGTGCCGATTTTAAAGGCAACAAATGCTAGCAATAGTAAGTACACACTTACCTTTCAATCACCAAATAAAGTGCATATTTGTGCTGATCTTCGTCCCTTGCACGAATGCAGCTCTCTACTGCGCTGTAATATTAGGCTTATGTCTCGGCTATTTGATATTCACCTTCAGCGCTTAGCATACGTAAGCTTTCTTCAGCTAAACCAGCCCCAGCTTCGGTAAACATGTTGAATACATAATCCGTTCCCGTAGACATCAGTTTTTCTACTTCATCGTCGTATCGGGCAATAGCAGCTATCTTCCCTTGGTACTTCGCCACACGTAATTGTTGCGTGATATGAGTGGTGTCATCAACAGACGGTAATGCCAGTAAAATAAGTTTGATATCAGTGGTATCGACGTTCTCCCACATATCGGCATCTTCGCCGTCACCTACAATCACTTTTAAACCATCTTCTTGGAGTTTTCGTACGCGCTGTGGATCTGCATCTACGCCGCACAGCTCATCTCCCAATGAAGGCCGCAAAGCGCCATACGCTCCTTTGCCTACTCGTCCCATACCAATCAGTAATACGCTTGCACCTTCAGGTTGCTGATAAATATCTTCTCTCAGGCGAATGTTACTTTCGTATTGGCGCAGGGTATCTTTCAATTTTAGGTACTGACTGTGGGCAGACTTATAACGCAAGCTGGTGAATACGAAAGAGAACGATACAGCAAGCGCCACAATGACTAACCACTGGGGAGTAAGCCAACCAGAACTAACGGCCAACGCGGCTACAATTAAGCCAAATTCGCTAAAGTTACTGAGCACCAAACCGGACAGATAAGCCGTGCGAGCACGTAGCTTGAATTGCACAAATGTCACAAAGAAGAGTAAAAACTTAAGCGGCACCAGCACACATAAAAGCAATGCAATCATCACCATTTCAAGATCGGGCAATGCTATCAACCCTATAGATAAGAAAAATCCCACAAGAAACAAGTCTTTAAAACTGAGTAGCGATTTATTTAATTCTGCCGCTTTTGCATGGGGAGCGATTAACATGCCTAAAATCAACGCTCCTAAATCCCCTTTCACACCGACTAAATCGAATATGTAATAGCCGCCAAGTGCAAACAGAAAACCGGTGAGTGGGAGTAATTCACCATGCCCAGCGCTATTAATTAAGCGGTACAGTAAAGGACGAGCGAACCACAAAGCAAATAACGCGAACGCCCACAGTGTTGGTGCTTTTCCTGCTGCGAATACCAAAAACAGCACAGCGAAGATGTCTTGCATAACCAAAACACCGATAGCGATTTTGCCGTGACGCGTTTTTATTTCCCCGCTTTCTTCGAGAATCTTGACCACGCAAACTGTGCTTGAAAAGCTCAGAGCAAAAGCAAGAAGAGCCGCTTGTTGGAGCGTCATGTCAGCGAAATACGATAACCCTAAATATGTCACGCCATATATGACACCAGTGACCAACAGTACCCAAATCACCATGTGCTGGGCACTGGCAACCCATACCTCGGGTTTAAGTAAATCGCGCACATTTAATTTGAGACCGATGGTGAACAACATCAGTGTAATGCCTAAATCCGCCAAAGCCTGCAGATTTTCAGAGCTTTCGAAGCCAAAGTAATTAAGCAAAAAACCCGCGCTAAGAAAACCAATCAATGGCGGTAAGCCCAATTGTTTCATACTCAAACCGCCCACAAAGGCGAACAAAAGCCACATTAATTCCATATGCACTACTACGATAGGTTCTTTTGCCCGTAGCATGGCAACTTTGGATTATTAATCAAGAGGTAAGATCCGCTTAATTATGCAATTACTTTAGAACAATGAAGGTAAGGATAAAAAATGTACGCCTAGAATGCACAAAAGCCACAATAAGGTCGATAATTGAGCGTTCTTGGCTTTTAGCGCATTTATCGTCTCGCGCTTAAAAAATAGACAGAAATAGCCTAAACGCCGCCATTTTGCTCGCTCTTAGGGCTATCAGTGTCAAAAAAACTTCACCAAACGTTAATATAAAGTTAAGAAATGTATTCTATTTTACCCACTCCTATGGTAAATATTATTTGAAATTTTCATTTGAGTTCGAATGGAAAGCTCAAAGATTTCAATGCTATACATTATGTAATAATGGAGATCTCAATGGATACATCTGAATTATTAACTGTAATTGATACCGAATCCCGCCCGAATAAAACGAAAACAACAAAAAGAAAGTGGAGAGAGATTGAAGCAATTCACGACCGCTATAAACTACGGCAAGAATTGCGTGAGCTAGGTATGACCCAAGCCGACGAATTAGAGATGTTCTAATCTCTTAAAAAAAACCGCTGAAGTGACCCTTCAGCGTTTTTTTTAATTTTATGCTTGGCAAATATTGACTAGGATTAACCTAATTTGTCAGTAGCAATTTTATAACGTGGGTCTTCATTCAGGTTCATTTCAACATAGCCTTGAGCCTTGCTCATTAAAGCGCGGCATTCTGCTGAGATGTGCCTAATATGAAGCTTCTTACCCTGTAGCTGATATTTGTCAGCCAAAGAGTCAATTGCATCTACTCCTGAGGAATCCCAAACACGAGAGTCATTAAAATCAATCACCACATCTTGCGGGTCATTTTGTGGGTCGAACAAGTCTTTAAAGTAAGAAACAGAGCCAAAGAACAGCGGCCCTTGTAGCTCATATACTTTCCATCCATCTTCGTCAGTATGCGTCTTGGCAGAAATGTGCTTAGCGTGTTTCCATGCAAACACCAGTGCCGACACTATTACGCCAACCACTACCGCAATAGCCAAATCAGCGATAACAGTAACTGCCGTCACCAGAAATAGTACAAATGCATCTTCTTTATTTACACCGCGAATAATACGGAAAGAGGCCCACTCAAACGTACCGATAACCACGATAAACATAACACCGACAAGGGCTGCTAGCGGGATCATTTCAATCAAAGGAGCAGCGAAAAGAATGAAGCCAAGAAGTACTAACGCCGCTGTGATGCCAGATAAACGACCGCGACCGCCAGAGTTGATATTAATCATACTTTGGCCAATCATGGCGCACCCGCCCATACCACCGAAGACACCGTTAACTGTGTTTGCCACACCTTGGCCAACACATTCACGATTGCCGCTTCCACGGGTATCGGTCATTTCATCGATGAGTGACAACGTTAACAACGATTCAATCAAACCAACTAACGCCAGAATCACGGATGTAGGTAAAATGATATATAAAGTTTGAAGGTTAAAAGGCACCATAGGAATAGCAAAACTAGGTAGCTCACCTGCTAACGTCGCGGTGGCTTTTTGCTCTTCAGGCAACATATCGCGCACAAAATCGATAACAGTGCGTGCTTCTAAATCTAAGCCATGCACTAAAAGCGTTACGGTGACAATAGCGACTAAAGATGCAGGAACTGCTTTGGTTAACTTAGGTAACAGGAAAATAATTGCCATGGTTAAGCCAACTAGACCCAGCATGTAATACAGCGCACTACCCTGCATCCATTCCAATTCACCCAATGCGTTGGTGATCTTAAATTGACCAAGCTGTGCCAAGAAGATCACGATAGCCAAGCCATTTACAAACCCGAGCATAACGGGGTAAGGGACCAGTCGTATAAACTTACCCAGTTTAAACACCCCGGCCAAGATTTGCAGTAGGCCGGCCAATAACACAGCAGCAAACAAATATTGCACGCCATGCTGAGCAACCAACGCTACCATGACTACAGCCATAGCGCCTGTGGCACCAGAAATCATACCTGGTCGCCCGCCAATTGCAGACGTAATCAAGCCCATCATAAAAGCAGCATACAAGCCGACCATTGGCTCAACACCTGCTACGAATGCAAACGCAACCGCTTCTGGCACTAGCGCTAATGCAACCGTGATACCCGACAGCACATCGTTTTTGACATTGCTGCCACGATCGCCAGTTATATCAATCATTCATTTTCCTCTATTATCTAAGAACACCCTTAATATCCGGCTATTTTACCAGCAAAAACCAGCTAGGTGTTTTAACAGTTTGTTAAACACTCATTTTTTCGTGCTCTTTGTGCCACTTGTGCCACGCTTTCTATCGCTGTGCGGTAATCAGGCATAAAAAAAGCCGGCGAACCGGCTTTTAAAGCATAAAATGCGTGTTACGCAATGATATCAAGTAGCTCAACATCAAACACAAGTGTGCTAAATGGAGCAATTGCACCGCCAGCGCCTTGCTCGCCATAAGCAAGATCATGTGGAACAAATAAACGTAACTTAGCACCAACTTGCATAAGCTGAAGAGCTTCAGTCCACCCTTTGATCACACCGCCAACAGGGAATTCAGCCGGTTGTCCACGATCGTAAGAGCTGTCGAACACAGTGCCATCTAGCAAGGTACCGTGGTAATGAACACGCACGGTAGATGCAGCAGTAGGAGTTTCACCGTCACCCGCATTCACTACTTCATACTGTAATCCGCTTTCAGTTACCGTTACTTCATCACGCTTAGCATTGTCTGACAAGAACGCTTCACCTGCTTCTTGCGCTTCAGCAAACTGAGCATTTTTAGCAGCTTGCATACGCTCGTGGATTTGATTGAATGCTTCACGCAGCGCGTCGTTAGTCACTTGCGCGGGTTGCAAGTTAAACGCGTCAGCTAGGCCTTCTTGCACGGCAGAGATGTCTAATCCGTCGAAAGGGTTAGCGCGCAATTGCTCACCCATTTGAAGACCGATACCGTAGCTTGCTTGTAGCTCAATAGTTGAAAATTTATCTGACACAATCACTCCTAGAAATTAGAACAAGGGCGTAAAATCACGCCACTTTATAAAAAATGGCCGATAGGGTATCACAAAGCGCTCGATGATTTAAAAAAGCGTCCACCTTCGCTTGATCAGTAACCAACGTTGAAAGTTTTCAGATTTAAATACATCTATCGCTGCTACGAACTTTAGGGTAAAAGTATGCATCTTGTTGCTAAGTAACCACAGTTGGTTTTTAGACAATTCACCATTTTAACAGTATGGTAACGGGCTGTTTTTAGCATTATTCTTTAATCTTCTATTATTCCAGCGGAGGCACCAGTGCCAAAAATTCTAGACTCACAACTCAAAGAAACCGTACGTAATCTAGGTTCAACGTTAGGTGACATGATCCGAGCCCAATTGGGGGATGAGTGGCTGCAACGAATAGAAACCATCAGACTAGATGGTCGCGAATCATATAAAGGCGACAGTGAATGTTCTGACAAACTTAAAGCACTATTTAGTGAGCTCGAAGATGAGCAACTGTTAGTCGTAGGTCGTGCATTTTCTCAATTTCTAAATTTAGCGAATATCGCCGAGCAAGAATTTAACAGCGCCAACCATGATCAAGACTCTATTCAAGAATTGTTCAATCATTTGGACAAAGATAACGTATCTGCAGAGACCTTCGAAAAAGCGGTAAACCAACTCAGTATTGAATTGGTATTAACTGCACATCCTACCGAGGTCACTCGCCGCACATTGATCCACAAACACAGCGAATTAGCGCAATGTTTGCGTCAAATACATCAAACGAGCTTATCTGACATTGAACGAGATAAAATTCGCACCAGAATAGCGGATTTGGTGGCACAAGCATGGCACACAGAAGAAATTCGCACCGTGCGCCCTACCCCTGTAGATGAAGCTCGTTGGGGTTTTTCGGTTATCGAAAACTCGTTGTGGGAAGCAGTACCCGATTTCGTGCGTGAGCTAAGCGCAAAATTTGAAGCGAAATACAATCTTGCGCTCCCCCTAGATGCAGCCCCAGTGAAATTAAGCTCGTGGATGGGCGGTGACCGAGACGGTAACCCATTCGTAACATCGAAGGTGACTCAGCAAGTTCTGTTACTCGCCCGTAAACGCGCAGCGAAACTGTTCGCTCAAGACGTGGATATGTTGCAAGTAGAGCTGTCGATGAGTGATTGTGACGACACAATTCGTTCAATGGTAGGCGATGAACTTGAACCGTATCGTGCACTATTACGCCCTTTGCTGGACACGCTAACCAATACCAAAAATGGTATTGCTGAATTTCTAAGCGGTGCGTCAGTAGACGACAGTAAATGGATTGCCAGCAAGGATGAGCTGCTGACTCCGCTAATGCTATGTTACAACTCGTTGCAAGCTTGCGGCATGAGCGTCATTGCCGATGGGCGCTTGTTAGACACCATTCGCCGAGTACATTGTTTTGGAGTGCATCTACTTAAGTTGGATATTCGCCAGGACTCTGAGCGTCACGCTGACGTATTCAGTGAGCTTACCCGCCACTTAGGCATGGGCGACTACGGCAATTGGAGCGAAGAAGACAAGCAAGCATTCTTGTTAAAAGAATTGAGCTCGAAGCGACCTTTATTTCCAGCCAAATGGCAGCCCTCTGCCGACGTTCAAGAAGTGATTGATACTTGTAAAGTGGTCGCACAGCACAGTGAAGAAGGCTTCGGTATTTACATTATATCAATGGCGAGTTTACCTTCAGACGTGCTTAGCGTGCACCTATTGTTGCGCGAATTCGGCGTGACATGGCCTATGCCTGTTGCCCCGTTATTCGAAACGCTTGACGATCTGAATGCTGCTGCCACTGTTATTGATGCCTTAATGAATATCGACTGGTATCGTGGTTATATTCAAGGTCATCAGTACGTAATGATAGGTTATTCTGACTCAGCGAAAGACGCCGGCGCTATGGCTGCAGGTTGGGCTCAGTACGAGTCGCAAGAAGCCCTTGTTGGGATTGCTGAAAAGTACGGCGTTGAGCTAACGCTGTTTCATGGTCGCGGCGGTACAATTGGGCGTGGTGGTTTACCCGCTCATGCAGCGATCCTGTCTCAGCCTCCAGGCTCTTTATCTGGCGGTTTCCGTGTTACCGAGCAAGGTGAAACCATTCGTTATAAATTTGGCATGCCGCAACTTGCTCAGCGCAGTTTAGCTTTGTACGCCAGCGCGATATTAGAAGCCCTAATTTCGCCGCCGCCAGCGCCGAAACAAGAATGGCGTGATTTAATCACCGAAGTGGCTGCAAACGCGCGCGACAACTACCGCAATACAGTACGTCACGATGAGAATTTCGTGCCTTATTTCAGAGTCGCCACGCCGGAACAAGAACTAGGCAAATTGCCACTGGGTAGCCGCCCAGCCAAGCGTAAACCTAGCGGCGGGATCGAAAGCCTACGTGCTATACCTTGGATATTCGCATGGGCGCAAACACGTTTGGTTTTACCGTCGTGGTTAGGTGCAATGAAAGCGGTTCAAACCGCTATTGACGCAGGTCATCGCCCACTGATCGACGACATGCTTCAAAACTGGCCGTTCTTTCACTCGCGCTTCTCCATGCTAGATATGGTGTTCGGTAAAGCCGACCCACGTATTAGCGCTGAATATGACAAGCGTTTGGTCCCTGAAGAACTGCGGCATTTAGGTGATGCCTTGCGTGATGAACTCAATATGAGCATGAGCTTGTTACTCGATGTGCTTCAACAAAAAGAAGTCATGGAGTCAGACCCGAAAGGTAATGAATCTATGAACATCCGTGCAGGTTACTTACAACCATTGCATTTTTTACAAATTGAATTGCTAGAGCGTATTCGTGCAAAAGGTGAAGAAGCGGACCCAACGTTGGAGCGCGCCATGATGGTGACCATCGCCGGTATTGCAGTAGGTATGAGGAATACGGGGTAGTACTCTACCCGGTAGCGTCTTCAGGGTAGCACTCTGCGAAGTAGCGCTTAAGGACGAACACGCAACACCTTCTTAAATCGTTGGTTTGATGCAATAAAAACTGTCTCAGGTAATCACTTGAGACAGTTTTTTTCATTTTACGTATAATTCCTATCATTCCACTTTACACGCCCCACAGATTGAGCTTATGGCAATAACATCCCCTTATTTGATCCCCAGCGCACCAGTCACCTTTGAAGAAGAAATAAAACGTAGCCGGTTTATCACCCTACTCTCCCATACACCTAGCGCTGCAGAGGCCAAAGCGTTTATCCAACGAATAAAAAACGCGCACCCACAAGCTGGGCACCATTGTTGGGGCTTTGTGGCTGGCCCACCCGCGGACTCGATGCAGCTAGGTTTTAGTGATGATGGTGAACCAAGCGGCACCGCTGGTAAGCCGATACTCGCTCAATTACAGGGCAGCCATATAGGTGAGATAACCGCAGTGGTGATCCGTTACTCTGGTGGAACAAAGTTGGGTACAGGAGGCTTAGTGAAAGCTTATGGCGGCGGTGTTAAACAAGCTCTGTCGCTGTTGACCACCAAAACACGTGTAGCAACAGCTCATATTGCCATTGAATACGATTACGCCTTACAGGGCGTTATAGACGATTTAACGCGTGAATATGACCTTTGTATTACGTCTTCGAGGTTTACAGAAGTAGCCTCTATCGTGGTTTCAGTAGAGGCTATTCAGGTTACAAGCTTATTGAAAAAAGCCTCTTTGTTTGAGAACACAAAGCTCAGAGCACGTCACCTAGAGCCCAAAGAATAACTGAGTCTCCAGCCAACTTAACTAGCGTTTACCTTTGCTGAACTGATGCGTTAACGCGTCCAACTGTTGCGCCAATGCATTTAATCCACCTGACTCATCTGCCATCTGAGCAATCTTTTGCATATTCACCCCAGAGCGCTTTCTGATGTCTTGCATATTACGATTTATCAACTCGATACTAACGGACTGCTCTTCTGTCGCCGCAGCTACAGACCGATTGGCTTGAGTTATGTCATTAAAATGTGAACTATTTGCCTCTAGAACCTGATGGGCGGTTCCTATGGAGCTAGCAGTAACTTGAGATTGCTCAATTATCGAGGTGATTTCTTTAGTTGCTGATGCCGAGGTCACCTTGAGCTCTTGCATAATCGCTTGCACTTCATGAGTAGAGTCTGCCGTTCGTTTCGCTAATGTGCGAACTTCATCTGCTACCACAGCAAAGCCTCTACCTTGCTCTCCCGCTCGCGCCGCCTCAATGGCGGCATTCAACGCGAGTAGATTCGTTTGATCGGAAATAGCTTGAATATTCTCCAGTACTTTAGCAATGGTGTCCGTGTTATTGCTCAGTGAACGAATGACCTCGGCCACATCGTTTATCTTAGTCACTAATCCATTAATATCTTGCTGGGTGTTAGTGATAACCTGAGATATTTGATCTCCTTCAGAATTGATTTGCACCGCCACCACCGTTGCAGATTCAGCACTTTTTGCCACTTCACTTACTGCACTGCTCACCTGACTTAGATTCATCGATATATCTTGAGTGTGCTCATCGCTTTGTTGCGCACTTTCTAAGGTTTGGCCGGCGATATTTTGTAATGAACGCGCGACATCTTTAAGCGCTATACTGTTTCGCATTACGTCACTAAACGTCATATCTAATTGATTAACGAAATCGTTGTAGCCCTTTGCAACATCTGCTAATTCCTTTTGACCCGTTTCAGGTAAGCGATAAGCAAGATCCGCGTTCCCTGTTCCTAATTTTTTAAAGACGCCTGCAAGTTCATTGATGGGCCGCGTAATACTGGTAGCGACGAACCACGCGGCCAAACAGGCTATTGCTGCAATTAGAATTGACCAGAGCGTAATATTCCATACTGCGTTGTCTAAGGTGGCGAATATTTCGTTGTACGGTACTTGGGCCACGACATACCAATTCATGCTGGGTATATAACTGCTTACGACGAACATTTTGGTATTGTTCATCTCTACAATGGCTAGATTGAAGTCGCTCTTTTCTAATAAGCTGGTCCCACTCCCATTACCATATAAGGCATCTAGGTTGGCGTTATTAATCAGTCCTGTTTCAGTATGAAGTCGAACCAGCCCTTGATCATCAACCAAATAAACGAAACCCGATGCTTCTAACTTAAAACTTGCGAGCAAATCGACAACGTCTTTAAAGGACTTAGCGGTACCAGATAACCCCCTTCCATTGGCTTGCTGATAGTTTACGAACAAATCTGTTTTACCCGTATTTGGATCTCGATAAACGCTGACCATATCGGCTCGTTTACTTTGGATGTATTTAAAAAACCAACCATCAGCCGTATCGTCTTTTAAAGTACGCAGAAAACCCTCTTGATTCCAGTAACGATTCGTCTGTTTGTCCGCAAACGAAGCGGCACTCAAGTTGTGCTGACTCACGGTATTTTGCAATAACTGAACAAGGAGTTTCTCACCTTCTGCTGATTGCCCTTGCTCGTTCCATTGCAGAATAAAGGGATCTGTCGCAATTTGAGTAGCGACAATTTGCATGGCTGTTATTTTGCCGTCAATTTCACTTGCGATCCGCTTAACAACGTTGGGTAACTCTGTGCCAAGTACACGATCCTCGATCGTGGTGCGAGCGGTCATCATGCTGATACCGCCTACTAATGTAGAGGTTAACAATACGAAGATACTCAGAGTGAAAATAATTTTTTGCTTTATGGACAACTGTTTCATCGGTGCTCTTTTAGGACTTTGAAGAGTGTGGCGGAATTAATATTTGTATCGGCAGCGATACGCATTGCATAACACCATTCTACACAACTACAAACAAATAAAGGCTAGTAATTTTACCAGCCCTATAACTTCGAAAGTGAAGTGCTTCCGCTTTAGCGCTTAGACTGACTTACCATACAGGATAGCAACAATAGGCTTTCTGGCAGACTTAACAAAGGAGGAAACCGGAGTCTTTCTGGTGCACCGCACCAGCTGGTTGAACGACTGGCATGGGTGAAAGTCAATTTGTTTAGGCGCATTGCGCCGCCTGACTGAACGGGCACACAGGATTGTGTGCACTGGACCGAGCTACCAGGGAAGGGTTAGACCGCATTTTGTACACAGCTACATCACTCTAAAAGCGGGCCCATCACTTAGAAAGTGATTACCCCCGCTTTGTGTACAGTGACATCTAGTTGCATCACCAGGGACGGGTTAAACCTCGTTTTGTATAGACATAAAAAAAGGCCACCGAAGTGACCTTTCTTTCAAATCAATTTGCTAGTAATTAAGCAATGATTTTTGCAACAACGCCTGCACCTACTGTGCGGCCACGTTACTCCGGGCATCCTGCCCTACGCCCTACGGGCCATGCTTCGCATGTTCAAAATCGTTCCCGACGATTTTGTCACGGAATAATCCGCTTGAAGCCACACAATACGTGCAGGCACAAAAAAGGGTGAAACCGGAGGTTTTCTGGCGCACTGCGCCAGCCGGTTGAACGACCGATACGGATATCGGGCTGGCCGCATCACCAGGGACGGGTTAAACCCCGTTTTGTCTGGACATAAAAAAAGGCCACCGAAGTGACCTTTCTTTCAAATCAATTTGCTAGCTATTAAGCAATGATTTTTGCAACAACGCCTGCACCTACTGTGCGGCCACCTTCACGGATTGCGAAGCGTAAACCTTCGTCCATCGCGATAGGAGCAATCAATTCAACTACGAATTTCAAGTTGTCACCAGGCATTACCATTTCTACGCCTTCAGGAAGCTCTACAGCACCTGTTACGTCAGTTGTACGGAAGTAGAACTGTGGACGGTAACCTTTGAAGAATGGAGTATGACGGCCACCTTCGTCTTTGCTTAGTACGTATACTTCAGCTTCGAATTGAGTGTGTGGGTTGATTGAACCAGGCTTAGCTAGTACTTGACCACGCTCAACATCTTCACGCTTAGTACCACGAAGCAATGCACCGATGTTCTCACCAGCACGACCTTCGTCAAGCAATTTACGGAACATTTCAACACCAGTTACCGTTGAAGTCGTTGTATCTTTCATACCAACGATTTCTACTGCATCACCTGTGTTTACGATACCACGCTCAACACGACCTGTTACAACCGTACCACGACCTGAAATTGAGAATACATCTTCAATTGGAAGTAGGAAAGGCTTGTCGATGTCACGCTCTGGCTCTGGGATGTAGCTATCAAGGGCTTCTGCAAGCTCAATGATTTTTGCTTCCCATTGCTCTTCGCCTTCTAGGGCTTTAAGCGCTGAACCTTGGATTACTGGTAAGTCGTCGCCAGGGAATTCGTATTCTGAAAGCAATTCACGTACTTCCATCTCTACCAACTCTAACAATTCTTCGTCGTCAACCATGTCACATTTGTTCATGAAAACAACCATGAAAGGTACGCCAACCTGACGGCCTAACAAGATGTGCTCACGTGTTTGTGGCATAGGACCATCGGTCGCTGCAACTACTAGAATCGCGCCATCCATTTGAGCAGCACCAGTGATCATGTTTTTTACATAATCGGCGTGTCCAGGACAGTCAACGTGTGCGTAGTGACGAGTAGGCGTATCGTATTCAACGTGAGACGTTGAAATTGTGATACCACGCTCGCGCTCTTCAGGAGCGTTATCGATTTGATCGAATGCAGATGCTGCACCACCGTACGTTTTTGCTAGTACAGTAGTAATTGCTGCTGTAAGTGTAGTTTTACCGTGGTCAACGTGGCCGATTGTGCCAACGTTTACATGGGGTTTAGTACGTTCAAACTTTGCTTTTGCCATTTTACAAATTTCCTAAGTTAAAAACCCGGCCCTACTAATGTAGTAAACCGGACCAGACCTTTATTAAGATTGACGAGCGTCAATAATGGCTTTCGCAACATTATTAGGCGCTTCTGAATAATTAAAAAATTCCATTGAATATGATGCTCTTCCTTGCGTAGCTGAACGCAAGTCAGTGGAATATCCAAACATTTCTGATAATGGCACTTTCGCAAGAACAATCTTGATCCCAGCGACACCGTCTTCCATGCCTTCTATCACACCGCGTCGGCGATTCAAATCACCAACAACATCACCCATCCAGTCTTCTGGGGTGGTAACTTCAACTTTCATTGTGGGTTCAAGCAATACAGGTTTTGCCTCAGCAGCGCCCTTTCTAAAACCCATTGAACCAGCGATTTTAAACGCCATTTCAGAAGAGTCAACATCATGATATGAACCGTCGAACAAAGTTACCTTTACATCAAGTACCGGATAACCTGCAAGCACACCATTTTGCATCTGTTCGTGGATACCTTTATCAACGGAAGGAATGAATTCTTTTGGAATTGCACCACCGACTATATTGTTAATAAATTCGTACCCAGCCCCTTCTTCATTAGGCTCGATTGTCAGCCAAACATGACCAAATTGACCACGGCCACCTGATTGACGAACAAACTTACCTTCAACGTCGACTTTGCCACGAATAGTTTCGCGGTAAGCAACTTGAGGTTTACCTACATTGCATTCGACGCTAAATTCACGCCTCATGCGATCTACAATGATATCAAGATGAAGTTCACCCATCCCAGATATGATTGTTTGTCCTGACTCTTCGTCAGTATTAACTTTAAATGATGGATCTTCAGCCGCTAGTTTACCTAACGCTAAGGCCATTTTTTCTTGATCGGCTTGTGAGCGTGGCTCAACTGCAATAGAAATAACGGGCTCAGGGAAGTCCATCCGCTCGAGCGTAATGATATGGTTAGGGTCACACAAGGTGTCACCTGTCGTCACATCTTTGAGACCTATTGCCGCAGCAATATCGCCTGCTCGAACTTCTTTGAGTTCCTCGCGATCTTTCGCGTGCATTTGCACTATACGACCAAATCGCTCACGCTTAGCTTTAACAGGGTTATATACGCTATCACCAGTGTTAACCACACCAGAGTAACAACGGAAAAATGTTAAAGTACCCACAAATGGGTCAGTAGCGATTTTAAATGCTAAAGCTGCAAACGGAGCATCGTCATCTGCTGGACGAGTCGCTTCAGTTTCATCTTTATCATCTAACACACCAGTGATAGCTGGTACGTCTGCGGGTGCAGGTAAGAATTCAATTACTGCATCCAAAACCGCTTGTACGCCTTTATTCTTGAAAGCAGAACCACAAGTAGCGAGTACAATTTCATTATTAATTGTACGCTGGCGCAATGCGAGTTTGATCTCTTCTTCGGTTAGCTCTTCGCCTTCCAAATACTTGTCCATCAATTCGTCACTGGCTTCTGCGGCGGCTTCTACAAGTTCAGTACGTAGCGCTTCTGCTCTGTCTTGCAATTCAGCAGGGATACCTTCATAGGTAAATGTCATGCCTTGATCAGATTCATTCCAATTGATGGCTTTCATCTTAATCAAATCGATAACACCTCTGAAGTTCTCTTCTGAACCGATATTGAGGTGAATAGGAACACAGGTAGCACCGAGTCGTTTGCGAATTTGCCCAACCACTCGTTCAAAATCTGCACCGGCTCTGTCCATCTTGTTGACAAACACGACCCGGGGGACGTGATATTTGTCAGCTTGACGCCAGACCGTTTCTGATTGAGGTTCTACACCGGAAGAACCACAAAATACGACAACGGCACCATCAAGGACCCGCAAAGACCGCTCAACTTCAATCGTGAAGTCAACGTGTCCAGGCGTGTCTATGATGTTGATGCGATGTTGGTCGTATTGCTTATCCATACCTGCCCAAAAGCAGGTCGTAGCCGCCGAGGTAATAGTGATACCGCGCTCTTGTTCCTGTTCCATCCAGTCCATAGTGGCAGCGCCATCATGGACTTCACCGATTTTATGCGACAAACCGGTGTAGAAGAGAACACGTTCCGTCGTCGTGGTTTTACCTGCATCGACGTGAGCCACGATACCGATGTTACGGTAGCGATTGATAGGCGTTTTACGAGCCATAGCTTTCTCTTATTACCAACGGTAGTGAGCGAATGCTTTGTTGGCTTCAGCCATACGGTGAACGTCTTCACGTTTCTTAACCGCAGAACCTTTGTTTTCAGCAGCGTCGAGCATTTCAGCTGCAAGGCGTTGAGCCATTGATTTTTCACCACGTTTACGAGCAGCGTCAACTAACCAGCGCATACCTAGGGCATTACGACGAACAGGACGAACTTCTACTGGTACTTGGTACGTAGAACCACCCACACGGCGAGATTTAACTTCTACCGTAGGACGGATGTTGTCCAAAGCGTCTTCGAAAATTTCTAGGTGAGACTTGCCAGCTTTATCAGCAACAATGTCGAGTGCACCGTAAACGATTTTTTCAGCAGTCGATTTTTTGCCATCTAACATGACAACGTTCATAAATTTTGCAAGTAACTGCGATCCGAACTTAGGATCCGGTAGGATTTTGCGTTGACCTACAACTCTTCTTCTTGGCATCTTAATTCTCCGTAGAATTCAGGAATATCCCAAAACTCAATTAATACTTTAGTTTGGCCTTACTAACGGAGAACCGTTAAGACTTAGGCCTTTTTGCACCGTACTTAGAACGGGCTTGTTTACGTGAACTTACGCCTGCGCAGTCTAATGTACCGCGAACAGTGTGGTAACGAACACCTGGTAAATCTTTAACACGACCACCACGGATAAGAACAACACTGTGCTCTTGTAGGTTATGGCCTTCACCACCGATGTATGAAGAAACTTCAAAACCGTTGGTTAAACGAACACGACAAACTTTACGCAATGCAGAGTTTGGCTTCTTTGGAGTGGTGGTATATACACGAGTACATACACCACGGCGTTGTGGACAGGCCTGCAATGCCGCTACGTTGCTCTTCGCATCGGGCTTTTGGCGTGGCTTGCGCACTAACTGGTTAACTGTTGCCATTAACTAGCTCCTGGTTAAAATTACGACTGAGAATATCCTTACATAGGATATAAAACGCGAAAAATCCGCGGCCCAATATCTGTTACCAAATTTCGGGTCGCGGAAGTCTAATGACCAAAGTTTGACCTGTCAAGCGAGAACGCCAATAAAGACCGATTAAGGTCTAAATTGGCGTCCATACCATCTGGGTTAACAAATGATCTTATTTTTTACTCATCAGATGATGGCGTGTCCATTACTTCAGCATTAAGTGCTTCAGTTAAGGCTTGCTCCGCATCTGCTGCAGAGACAGATAGCTCTTCAACTGCCTGACGCTCTGCTAGTTTTCTTGCAGTACGTTTCTGGTGATACGCAAAACCGGTTCCGGCTGGTATCAAACGACCTACAATAACGTTCTCTTTCAAGCCACGTAACTCATCTTCTTTACCTTGCACAGCAGCTTCGGTAAGTACACGAGTGGTTTCTTGGAAAGATGCCGCTGAGATAAATGACTCAGTGGACAACGATGCTTTTGTGATACCCAATAACTGTGTTTCGTACTGAGCAGGAATTTTGCCTTGCTTTTCCAATTCACGGTTAGCGATTTTCACGTTAGATACTTCTACTTGCTCACCTTCAAGGAAGTTACTGTCGCCTGCATAAGTGATCATACACTTACGTAGCATTTGACGAATAACCACTTCGATGTGCTTATCGTTAATTTTTACCCCTTGGAGGCGGTAAACTTCTTGTACTTCATTAACGATATAGTTAGAAACAGCACTGATACCACGTAAGCGTAGGATGTCATGAGGTGACTCTGGGCCATCCGCAATAACTTCACCTTTCTCAACGTTTTCACCTTCGAACACGTTAAGTTGACGCCATTTAGGGATCATCTCTTCGTATGCATCAGCGTCTTTCGGCGTGATAACAAGACGTTTCTTACCTTTGGTTTCTTTACCCCAACCAATGGTACCTGAGACTTCCGCTAAAATAGCTGGCTCTTTAGGTTTACGTGCTTCGAACAAGTCAGCAACCCTTGGAAGACCACCGGTAATATCACGTGTTTTCGAGCTTTCCTGAGGAATACGCGCTAACACATCACCAGGCTTAGCCTGCATACCGTCAGTGGCTTCAATCGTGGTGAAACTCGGCAAACGAATTTCTTGTAAGCCATGCTCATCACTTTCAAGGATTAGCTTAGGCTCTTTAGCATTCGCCTTAGATAGATCATTTACGACGATACGTGTAAGACCTGTCAACTCATCCTGCTGCATTTCGGTGTTACTGTCATCGATGTCGGCAAAGCTGATCTTAGCTTGACGCTCAGTAACGATTGGATGCGAATGCGGGTCCCAGTTAGCAACGACTTCACCGCTAGTGACTGTCGCATTGTCATCTGTGGTTAAGATAGCACCGTAAGGCACCTTATAACGCTCTTTCTCACGACCTTGATCATCAATAATGGTGATTTCAGTTGAACGAGAAACGATAACCACTTTGTCGTCTGTGTTGCGAACGAACTTAGCATTTTGTAGCTTCAGTGTACCTGTTGTTTTGACCTGTACGCTGTTCTCAGCTGACGCTCGTGATGCCGCACCACCGATGTGGAACGTACGCATGGTTAACTGTGTACCTGGCTCACCGATTGATTGTGCTGCAATAACACCAACCGCTTCACCGTGACCAACCATGTGACCACGTGCAAGGTCACGACCGTAACACTTAGCACATACACCAAAGTCATTTTCACAGGTAATAACCGAGCGAACTTGGATTTGATCAACCGAGTTAGACTCAAGCATATCAACCAATGCTTCATCCAGTAGCACGTTACGTTCTACTAGAATTTCATTAGTACCAGGCTTCAACACGTCTTCAGCAACGGTACGACCTAGTACACGTTCACGAAGCGGCTCAACAACGTCACCACCTTCGATTAGCGGTGTCATTTT
Source organism: Paraglaciecola sp. QJM3NY_14 (assembly GCF_056173245.1). NCBI lineage: Bacteria > Pseudomonadati > Pseudomonadota > Gammaproteobacteria > Alteromonadales > Alteromonadaceae > Paraglaciecola > Paraglaciecola sp. QJM3NY_14. The sequence continues at coordinate 700,501 of NZ_CM149664.1, read as the reverse complement.
CACACCTTCGAATGTGCCACAATCTTCGTTATTGATAACCAAATCTTGTGCAACATCAACCAAACGACGAGTCAAGTAACCTGAGTTAGCTGTTTTCAATGCCGTATCGGCCAAACCTTTACGCGCACCGTGAGTAGATATAAAGTACTGAAGTACGTTTAGACCTTCACGGAAGTTAGCGGTGATTGGCGTTTCGATGATTGAACCATCTGGTTTCGCCATCAGACCACGCATACCCGCCAACTGACGAATCTGTGCGGCACTACCACGAGCACCAGAGTCGGCCATCATAAATACTGAGTTGAATGATGCTTGGTCTTCCATCTCACCGTCACGGTTCTTAACCGTTTCGATTGATAGATTTTCCATCATGGCTTTCGCTACTTTTTCGTTAGCGTTAGACCAGATATCGATAACCTTGTTGTAACGCTCACCCGCAGTAACAAGACCAGACTGGAATTGCTCTTGGATTTCACGTACTTCAGCTTCAGCACCTTCAATGATGTCTTTTTTCGCATCAGGGATAACCATGTCATCGATACCAACAGACGCACCCGCAATCATTGCGTAGTGGAAACCGGTATACATAATTTGGTCAGCCGCGATAACAGTATCTTTCAGACCTAGAGTACGGTAACAAGCGTTCAGTAGGCGAGAAATCATCTTCTTGCCCATGGCTTGGTTGATTAACTCAAAAGGCAAGCCTTTTGGTAATACCAAAGACAAGATTGCACGACCAACAGTAGTATCTGTCAATGTTACTTTCTCTGTCTTAGAACCGTCTTCTGCTACGTCATACTCAGTGATACGTACCTTAACGCGAGCGTGAAGTTCCGCATTACCCGTACGATACGCTTTTTCAGCTTCGTCTGGGCTAGTGAACATCATGCCTTCACCTAAACCATTAACACGGTCACGTGTCATATAGTACAAGCCCATTACAACATCCTGTGAAGGAACGATGATAGGCTCACCATTGGCTGGTGATAGAATGTTGTTGGTTGACATCATTAACGCACGTGCTTCTAGCTGTGCTTCGATAGTCAACGGAACGTGAACCGCCATTTGGTCACCATCGAAGTCAGCGTTATACGCCGCACATACTAATGGGTGCAATTGGATCGCTTTACCTTCAATTAGGGTTGGCTCAAACGCCTGGATACCCAATCGGTGAAGTGTAGGCGCACGGTTAAGTAATACTGGGTGTTCACGAATAACTTCGTCTAACACATCCCATACTTCCGGATCTTCACGTTCAACTAATTTTTTGGCTGCTTTAATGGTTGTCGCTAAACCACGCCCTTCTAATTTTCCATAGATGAACGGTTTGAATAGCTCAAGTGCCATCTTCTTAGGAAGACCACACTGATGTAAACGTAGAGTAGGACCAACAGTGATAACTGAACGACCAGAGTAATCTACACGTTTACCCAATAAGTTTTGACGGAAACGACCTTGCTTACCTTTGATCATGTCGGCCAAAGATTTAAGAGGACGCTTATTTGAGCCTGTGATAGCACGACCACGACGGCCGTTATCTAACAAGGCATCAACCGCTTCTTGTAACATACGTTTTTCGTTGCGCACGATAATGTCAGGTGCAGCAAGGTCTAGAAGACGCTTCAAACGGTTGTTACGGTTAATCACTCGACGATACAGATCGTTCAAATCAGATGTTGCAAAACGACCACCATCTAGCGGTACCAGAGGACGTAAGTCAGGTGGTAATACCGGAAGAACAGTAAGGATCATCCACTCTGGCTTGTTACCAGACAATTGGAACGATTCAAGTAGCTTCAAGCGCTTAGTGATTTTCTTACGACGAGTCTCAGAGTTAATGCTAGGCAACTCTTCGCGCATAGCAGCAACATCAGCATCAACGTCTAGGGCTTTAAGCAATTCGAAAACCGCTTCGGCACCCATTTTCGCTTCAAACTCGTCACCGTGCTCTTCTAGCGCATCAAGATATTCTTCTTCAGAAAGAAGTTGGCTGCGCTCAAGCGTTGTCATGCCAGGCTCGGCAACAACATATGACTCGAAATAAAGCACACGTTCGATATCACGAAGTGTCATATCAAGCATCAAACCGATACGTGACGGTAATGATTTAAGGAACCAAATATGTGCAACTGGACTTGCCAATTCAATGTGGCCCATACGCTCACGGCGTACTTTGGTTAAAGTTACTTCAACGCCACATTTTTCACATATAACACCACGGTGTTTAAGGCGCTTATATTTGCCACACAAACACTCGTAGTCTTTAACCGGTCCAAAAATACGCGCACAGAACAAGCCATCACGCTCAGGCTTGAAAGTACGGTAGTTAATGGTTTCTGGCTTCTTAACTTCACCGAAAGACCATGAACGGATCATGTCAGGTGACGCAAGACCAATTCGAATATTATCGAATTCTTCGGACTTGTGTTGTTGTTTAAGAAACTTTAATAAGTCTTTCACATTACTCTCCCAGCGGAGTCAGTTGAAAAAGCCTGATGGATGGATTAACACCCATCAGACTATCCTGTCTATAAGCTCTGCAGACGCGGCTTATTGCTCTTCCAGCTCGATGTTGATACCTAGTGAGCGAATCTCTTTCAACAATACGTTGAAAGATTCTGGCATACCAGGTTCCATGCGATGATCACCATCAACGATGTTTTTATACATCTTAGTACGACCATTCACATCATCAGATTTAACTGTCAACATTTCTTGCAAGGTGTAAGCGGCACCGTATGCTTCCAGTGCCCATACTTCCATCTCTCCGAAGCGCTGACCACCGAATTGAGCTTTACCACCCAACGGCTGCTGTGTAACCAAGCTGTATGAGCCAGTTGAACGAGCATGCATTTTGTCATCAACCAAGTGGTTAAGTTTCAACATGTACATGTAGCCAACTGTTACTGGACGTTCAAATTCACGTCCAGTACGACCGTCAAACAAAGCGATTTGTCCACTTTCAGGAAGATCAGCAAGCGTAAGCATATGTTTGATTTCTGCCTCAGTAGCACCATCAAACACTGGTGTTGCCATAGGCACACCTTTACGCAAGTTATCTGCTAGACGGGTAATTTCGTCATCACTGAAGTTATCAAGATCCACTTCTTGGTGAGTTGTGCCAGCACCGTAAACCTCTTTAAGGAAGCTACGTAACTTGGCCATCTCTTCGTGCTCTTTTAACATGCGGTCGATTTTCACGCCTATGCCATGAGCAGCCATACCTAAGTGAGTCTCAAGGATCTGACCGATGTTCATACGTGACGGTACACCCAATGGGTTCAATACGATGTCTACCGGCGTACCGTTAACATCGTAAGGCATGTCTTCAACTGGTTTAATTGTTGAAATAACACCTTTGTTACCGTGACGACCAGCCATCTTATCACCAGGTTGAATTTGACGTTTAACAGCCAAGTAAACCTTAACGATTTTAAGAACGCCTGGTTGAAGATCATCACCTTGAGTGATCTTGCGTCGCTTGATTTCGAACTTCTTATCAAAGTCAGCTTTGATTTCAACAAACTGCTCAGCAATTTGATCAAGCTCAGTTTGCGCGTCTTCATCTGTTAGCGTTAGGTCGAACCATTTTTCACGTTGAGCAGACTCTAAACGAGACTCTTCGATACCGGATTTAATCAACAAGTTTTTAGCACGAGCGAAGATGCCATCAGCAAGAATATTGAATTCGTCTGATAAATCTTTCTTCACTTGACGTAACTGCATGCCTTCAATTTCAAGTGCACGCTTATCTTTTTCTACGCCATCACGAGTAAATACCTGTACATCAATGACAGTACCGCGAACGCTGTTAGGCACGCGCAATGAAGTATCTTTAACGTCAGATGCTTTCTCACCGAAGATAGCTCGTAAAAGTTTCTCTTCAGGTGTTAACTGTGTTTCACCTTTAGGGGTAACTTTACCCACTAAGATGTCGCCACCTTTGACTTCAGCACCGATGTACACAACACCAGATTCGTCCAATTTACCCAGCGCAGATTCACCCACGTTTGGAATATCAGAACTGATTTCCTCTGGCCCTAACTTGGTATCCCGTGCCACACAGCTCAATTCTTGAATATGAATTGTGGTGAAACGATCTTCCATAGCAACGCGCTCAGAGATCAAGATTGAATCTTCGAAGTTATAACCGTTCCAAGGCATGAATGCGATACGCATGTTTTGCCCTAGCGCTAATTCACCTAAATCAGTAGATGGACCATCGGCTAATACGTCACCCGCAACAATTGGCTCACCAACATTACAAGTAGGACGCTGATTAATACAGGTGTTCTGGTTAGAACGGGTGTACTTAGTTAAGTTGTAGATATCGATGCCCGCTTCGCCGGCAACCGTTTCTTCTTCATTAACTTTAATAACAATACGGCTTGCATCAACGTAGTCGACACGACCACCGCGTTTAGCTACCACTGTTACACCAGAATCAACTGCAACTGTTTTTTCCATACCGGTACCAACAAGTGGCTTATCTGCGATAAGCGTTGGTACTGCTTGACGTTGCATGTTCGCACCCATCAAAGCTCGGTTAGCATCATCGTGTTCTAGGAACGGAATGATACTGGCTGCGATTGAAACGATTTGCTGCGGAGATACATCCATGTAGGTGATCTCAGAGCTTTCTTTCAATGTTGTTTCACCGCGGTGACGACAAGGGATCAAGTCATCAGCAAGACGACCAGATTCATCAAGCACAACGTTAGCCTGTGCGATTGAGAATTGACCTTCTTCGATTGCTGATAAGTAATCGATTTCGTCAGTCACGACACCGTCAACAATCTTACGATATGGTGTTTCAAGGAAACCAAAATCATTGGTACGAGCGAAACTCGCCAGCGAGTTGATCAAACCGATGTTTGGTCCCTCAGGTGTTTCGATAGGACATACACGACCATAGTGAGTCGGGTGTACATCTCGTACTTCGAAGCCTGCACGCTCACGTGTAAGACCGCCCGGGCCTAAGGCTGAAATACGACGCTTATGGGTTACTTCAGACAACGGGTTGTTCTGATCCATAAACTGAGACAACTGGCTTGAGCCAAAGAACTCTTTAACCGCAGCCGAAATAGGCTTCGCATTAATAAGGTCTTGAGGCATAACAGCGTCTAAATCACCTAAGCTCAAACGTTCCTTAACGGCACGTTCGACACGAACTAGACCAACACGGAATTGGTTCTCGGCCATTTCGCCAACAGAACGAATACGACGGTTACCCAAGTGATCGATATCATCAACGTCGTCTTTACCGTCACGAATAGTGATCAGTTGCTTCATTACGTCAACGATGTCGTCTTTGTCTAATGTGCCTGCACCGATAGATGTTTCACGACCTAAACGACGGTTGAACTTCATACGTCCAACAGACGATAAATCGTAACGATCCTCGGAGAAGAACAAGTTAGTAAATAACGTTTCTGCTGCGTCTTTCGTTGGTGGCTCACCAGGGCGCATCATGCGATAAATTTCAACCAACGCTTCTAGGCGGTTAGTTGAGCTATCAATGCGCAAGGTGTCAGAGATATAAGCACCGTGATCAAGTTCGTTAATATACAAAGTTTCAAACGTTGTATATCCGGCTTCTTTAAGTGCCAGAACATTTTCAAGTGTTAATAGATCGTTTGCAGCAACAACAAGTTCACCGGTTTCTTGATCCACGTAATCACACGCGAATACACGGCCAACTAAGTATTCAGCTGGTACTTCAAGTTCAACGATACCGGCTTTTTCAAGCGCACGGGTATGACGAGCTGAAATACGACGGCCTGCTTCTACAAGCACATTGCCATCCGAGTCTAAAATATCGAATTGTGCAGTTTCACCACGAAGGCGATCTGGCACGATATCAGACATGAAACGATTACCGTCGATACGTACTTGGTTCTTCTCAAAGAACATACCAAGAATTTCTTCGGTAGGAATTTCTAATGCACGTAGCATGATAGTCGCAGGCAATTTGCGGCGTCTATCGATACGAACATAAAGGTTATCTTTAGGGTCAAATTCAAAGTCTAACCACGAACCACGGTAAGGTATAACGCGCGCGTTATATAACACTTTACCTGATGAGTGAGTTTTACCTTTATCGTGATCAAAGAATACGCCTGGCGAACGGTGTAACTGAGATACGATGACTCGCTCAGTACCGTTAATGACGAAAGTTCCATTTTCAGTCATGAGCGGAATTTCGCCCATGTAAACTTCTTGCTCTTTGATGTCTTTTACTGTGCCTGGTGCTGCTTCACGATCGAACAACACTAAACGTAATTTAACACGCAAAGGCGCTGAAAAGGTTACACCACGGATTTGACATTCTTTTACGTCAAATACGGGCTCACCTAAACGGTAACTTACGTACTGTAATTCTGCGTTACCAGAGTAACTTTTTATTGGGAAAACTGATCGAAATGCTGCTTCCAGTCCATGCTGACCATCGACGTCAAGGTCAATAAACTTTTTAAAAGAATCTAGCTGGATTGAAAGTAGATACGGTATTTCCAATACCTGTGGGCGTTTGCCAAAATCCTTACGGATACGTTTCTTTTCGCTATAAGAGTAAACCATGGGTTCCTCAGCCTGCCGATTTTTGACCCAACTTGCTAAATAGATTTTCTATAAAGCAAACTTCCAGCACCCTTTATTTTACACTTTAACCGTTTACCAAAGTCATTAAGAGGCTTACTTAACTTATTGGTTTTATTTAGGTTTAAATGTAATTTGCGCTAACAAATAGAATAAATTTTAAAGGATGAAAATACTTTATCCTACAGCGCAAAAAGGCTGGTGATTATAAAATCACCAGCCTAAGCCTTTTCAGGCTAGTAACCTGTCGTTAGACAGATTACTTAAGCTCAACTTCAGCGCCAGCTTCTTCAAGCGTCTTCTTAAGTTCTTCAGCTTCTTCTTTAGCAACGCCTTCTTTAATCGCTTTCGGTGCAGCTTCAACTACTTCTTTAGCTTCTTTCAAGCCAAGACCAGTTGCGCCACGTACCGCTTTGATTACAGCAACTTTGTTACCACCGAAAGATGTCAAAACAACATCGAATTCAGTTTGTTCTGCAGCAGCTTCACCGCCAGCAGCAGGAGCAGCGGCAGCAACAGCAGCAGTCGCTGTTACACCGAATTTTTCTTCTGCAGCTTCGATAAGCTCAACAAGGTCCATTACTGGCATTTCAGCAATTGCGTTTAAAATATCTTCTTTGGTTAGAGCCATTTCTCTAAACTCCTGGGTTTAATGATTAAAAAATTATATGTACAAAGGAACCAAATTATTTGGTTTCTTTGATTGCTGCCAATACGCGCACAAACTTGGAAGGAATTTCGTTAACAGTTTGAACGAATTTCCCAACAGGTGCTTTGAAGGTTGCAAGCAATCTCGCAAGCGCTTCGTCGCGGGTAGGCAATGCTGCCACTGCGTCCAATTTCTCAGGACCCAATAGACCACTACCAATAGAAAGGGCAGTTACGTTTAACTTGGCATTCGTTTTAGCGAAGTCTTTAAAAAGACGCGCCGCACCGCCTGGTGCTTCAATCGAAAATCCGTAAATTAACGGACCAGTTAAGGCACTTTCCAAATCAGAGAACTTAGTTTCGGATAATGCGCGCTTAGCTAGAGTATTTCTAACAACTTTTAGATATACGCCTTGCTCACGAGCTTTAACGCGAAGTTCAGTTAGTTCTGATACTTCCATACCACGGTATTCAGCAACGGCAACGGATAGAGCTTGAGATGCAACTTCGCTAACTTCTGCGACGATCTCTTTCTTTGCTGCTAAGCCTAGTGCCACTGTGTTCACCTTCTTTAAGTCTGAAAAGCCTATTATTAAATAACACTTTTCAGGATTCACAGATTGATAGAACGCTTATCTTGATTAACTCAGGCTAAGTATTCTACCGCTCTACGGTGTTCGTTAATCCCAGAGAGTCTGAGTCGAAATCACCGTCTGCGCAGGCTATTGTTTTAAGTAAAGCATTTATGACTTTGCAATCTGTGTAACTGCTCTCTTACTTCAGTTACTGCTTTACGCCTGCGGTCTTGGACGGGAGTCATGTGTTAATGAAAACAATGACTCCAACCCATACCTTTCTAGAGAGAATAAGTAGTCAAAAATCCAACTACTTACAAGTGCCTTAGCTAAACTAAGGCTAAAATTAGCTTGCTGCTGTTAAACTAGCTTGGTCGATGGTAATACCCGCGCCCATAGTAGTGCTTAAGCTGATTTTCTTAATGTATACGCCTTTAGCCGATGAAGGCTTGGCTTTCTTAACAGCTTCAATCAAAGCAGCTAAGTTTTCTTCGATTTGGTTGCTTTCAAAAGCAATCTTACCGATGCTGGCATGAATGATACCATTCTTGTCATTGCGGTAACGAACCTGACCAGCTTTAGCGTTCTTAACCGCTGTCGCTACGTCTGGCGTTACTGTACCCGTTTTAGGGTTAGGCATTAAACCACGTGGGCCTAAGATTTGGCCTAACATACCTACAACGCGCATTGCGTCAGGAGATGCAACAACTACGTCAAAGTTCATTTCGCCTTTCTTAACTTGCTCAGCTAGGTCTTCCATACCAACGATGTCAGCACCAGCTTCTTTAGCAGCTTCAGCGTTTGCACCTTGAGTGAAAACAGCAACACGTACTTCTTTACCAGTACCGTTAGGAAGCACAGTTGCGCCACGAACGTTTTGATCAGATTTACGTGCATCAATGCCAAGATTTACAGCAACATCAACACTTTCAGCGAATTTTGCGGTAGCAAGTTCTTTCAACAAAGCAACCGCTTCATTGAAATCGTATTCTTTCGTCGCTTCTACTTTGTCACGTACAAGACGAGCGCGTTTAGTTAATTTAGCCATTTCTTATCCCTCTACTACCAAGCCCATGCTGCGTGCAGAGCCAGCGATGGTGCGAACAGCTGCTTCTAAATCAGCTGCAGTTAGATCTGGTTCTTTCGCTTTAGCAATTTCTTCTAGTTGCGCAAGAGTCACTTTACCCACTTTTTCAGTGTTAGGACGACCAGAACCACTTTTGATACCAGCGGCTTTCTTAAGCATGTAAGAAGCAGGTGATGTCTTGGTTTCGAATGTGAAAGAACGGTCTTCGTAAACAGTAATTTCTACTGGAACGGGAGAACCTTTTTCCATGTCACCTGTTTTAGCGTTGAATGCTTTACAGAATTCCATGATGTTAACGCCTTTTTGACCCAATGCTGGACCAACTGGCGGACTTGGGTTAGCAGCACCAGCCGCAACCTGTAATTTGATAATGCCTGTGACTTTTTTAGCCATGATAATACTCTCAATTAATGGGTCAAACGCCTCGCAAACACTGAGAATGCTTGCTTAATTGGCTTCCCGTTCAACAAAAAGGGCCGCGAAGTATAGACTAACTATAAAGCCTTCGCAACCATTATGTACGAACTTTATCCAGTTCATGTCGAAACCATAAGCTGTATAATGTTCGATTTAAAATCAAAAAAAGATGTCGTTTGGACATCTTTATTTTAATTTCTGCGACGCCATCTTTGGCGCCAATTGCCAGTCAAACCATCCGAATTTTCGAAACATCGATGTATTAACAAAAAAGACAGCCTAGCGCTGTCTCTTCGTACACTTCCTGTGACAGGTTCCAGCCCGACATCCCTGCCGGTCGTGCAAGCGGCGAAAGCTAAGCTTCCGAAAGCCCCGCTTTTACCCCTTCTCGACTTGGCCGAATTCTAATTCTACAGGTGTTGAGCGACCGAAAATAAGCACCGATACTTTTAAGCGGCTCTTTTCATAATCGACTTCTTCAACCACGCCGTTAAAGTCAGCAAAAGGACCATCGGTAACACGTACCACTTCGCCTGGTTCGAACAATGTTTTTGGTTTTGGCTTATCAACACCTTCTTCAAGGCGATTCAAAATAGCATTAGCTTCTTTTGTGGTGATAGGCGCTGGGCGGTCAGATGTACCACCGATAAAACCAAGCACACGAGGAACACTTTTGACTAAATGCCATGAATCTTCGTTCATATCCATTTGTACTAATACGTAACCTGGGAAGAACTTACGCTCACTCTTACGTTGTTGGCCAGAGCGCATTTCAATGACTTCTTCGGTAGGAACGAGTATCTCTCCGAAAGAATCTTCCATTTCGTGCATTTTAATATATTCAAGAAGTGTCTTTTTCACACGCCCTTCATATTGAGAGAACGCCTGAACGACATACCACTTTTTATCTGACTTCTCTGGCACGTCCGCATTTTCTGTAATTTCTGACATGATTAAATTCCTAAGCCGGTGATAAAAGAAACTAACTGTACGATAATGAGGTCAAGGCCCCACAGTACTAGTGACATGAAGGCTGTAGCAACTAAAACAATAATTGTCGTCTGTGTTGCTTCTTGGCGGGTGGGCCAAACAACTTTTCGTACTTCCGTGCGAGCATCTTTAGCGAAGGTCAAAAAGCTGCTACCTTTTTCCGTTGAAGCGGCAATAAAACCGGCAACAAGGACAGCTGCGACGACACCAAGTGCGCGATAAAGTACTGATATATCTTCATAGATGGAATTTGCTGCAACCGCACCACCTAACAAAACCAAAACAACTAGCCATTTAACTAAGTCTAATGGATTTGAACTATTTTCCGCTTTTTCGCTCATGCTATTACCTAATACTAACTTAATCGCGACGTCATCAATGGTGCAAACGTCTGCCTATACACTTAGTTTCAATGTCAAAAGTGGCAGGGGTGGAGGGATGATCTCAGTTACCTCCCTGTAACTGACCGCAAGCGGCGCTGACGCGGTTCAAATCGTTCCAGACAATTTGTCGAACCCGCGGGCGTTCTCATCCCTCAACCTTCTACATTTTTACTATTCAGCTGCAGTATAACGCCTCTGAACTTTGACCTAATTTGGCAGGGGTGGAGGGATTCGAACCCCCAGCCATCGGTTTTGGAGACCGCTGTTCTACCAATTGGAACTACACCCCTAAAATACTGCTCTTAATCACTCACTTATCACGTAATTGAGTGATTAAATTTACTTACACCATCCTTATGACGTCTTAGATTTTTGTGGAAAAATTCAGAATCACTAATAAGGAGGGAGGCGTATTATACTTATTAGTCGGTGTTATACAAGATGAAAACGAGGATAAAGCGTACCGTGAATGTATGCTTTACCCTGGTCTTTACTCAACACCGATAAAACCACCGGTTTGATGGGCCCATAACTTGGCGTAAATACCATTGTGCGCCAACAGCTCATTATGTGTACCCGACTCAACTATACGACCATCGTCCAGCACTAATAACCGATCCATTTGGGCAATAGTGGACAACCTGTGAGCAATGGCTAAAACCGTTTTATTTTCCATCACCTTGTTGAGGCACTCTTGTATAGCGGCTTCTACTTCAGAATCTAAAGCTGATGTAGCCTCATCCAGAATAAGAATAGGTGCATCTTTAAGCATGACCCGCGCAATGGCGATACGTTGGCGCTGGCCCCCAGATAACTTAACACCACGCTCGCCGACTTGTGCGTCATACCCTGTATGCCCATGTAAATCGGATAGGTTTTGAATAAATTCATGGGACTCGGCCTGTTTCGCAGCGGCCAGCATTTCTTCTTCACTGGCACCTAATCGACCATATAAAATATTGTCGCGCACAGAACGATGTAACAGCGATGTATCTTGGGTAACCATACTGATATGAGAACGTAAGCTTTCCTGACTAATTTCGCTCACGTCTTGCCCATCGACTAATATCTTACCGCTTTGCACATCAAAGAAGCGCAGTAACAAGTTAACCAGTGTCGATTTACCCGCCCCCGAACGACCAACTAACCCAACCTTTTCACCCGGTTTTATATCGATATTAAGGTTGTTAAACACCTCTATCTGCTTATTTTCAGGCCCAGGGTAATTAAATGTCACATCAGAAAAGGTAATCGCCCCACCACTGACGCTAAGAGGCGGCGCATTGTCAATATCTTTAACCGCCGTCGGTTTAGACAAGGTATTGATCCCGTCTTGTACTGTACCTATATTTTCAAAAAGGGATGACACTTCCCACATGATCCACTGAGACATGCCGTTTAAACGAAGGCACAACGTAATAGCAATAGCGATATCCCCCGGCGTCACCACTTTTTCTAACCAAAGGTAGATGGATAAAGCACTGATAGAGAATACTAACAGTGCATTACTGAACCACACACAGGTATTAAGCAAGGTAACCAAACGCATTTGCGGATGAACCGTTTGCAAGAACCCATTCATACCTTCATAGGCATAATCGGCTTCACGGCTGGTGTGCGAGAAAAGCTTAACCGTAGCAATATTGCTGTAACTATCGACTATTCTACCGGTCATCACACTACGTGCATCAGCTTGGCGCTGAGCAACTCGTTTCAATCGCGGCACAAAGTAGCGTAGAACACCTATGTATATGCACAGCCACAAGATTAAAGGCAAACTCAATCGCCAATCAATGCTAAACACCATGACCACGATACTGAGAAAATAGACACTGATGTATACCAATAAATTAAGTAGCTGCATGACCGACTGACGAACCGACAGTGCGGTTTGCATGACTTTGGTGGCGATGCGGCCGGCAAATTCATTCTGGAAAAAGCTGATACTTTGGCCAATCAAATACCGGTGCGCTTGCCAACGAATGCGCATGGGATAATTACCCATGAGTGTTTGATGGTTAATCAATGATTGCAGCGCTACGCAGCTAGGCAAAATCACCAGTACCACGGCTCCCATCCATATCAAGCTACTTTTTTCTTCGGCTAAAAAGGTGTCAGGATCTTTGGACGCCAGCCAATCGACTAACTGCCCAACAAATCCAAATAACGACACTTCTAACATGGCGATAGCTGCTGCAAGTATCGATACTGCAAAAATAGCGGGCCACATTCCTTTGGAATAATAACGACAAAACGCCACCAAGCCTTCTGGAGGTTGCCCAGGCATATCCTGTGGGAACGGCTCTACTAACCGTTCAAAAAATGAAAACATATCAACTACTTATTTACTTAAATTAATCTTGGAAGCCTAAAGCCTTGAGGGTCGCTTCAATTTTGGCTTCATGAGCTTCACGCCATTCACTTAATGACATTGCTGCGTCTTTGTCTGTTCTTTCTTTCCCCAAACGATAAGCTTCTTCGGCCAACGCTTTCGGAATAACCACAATACCCTCTTCGTCAGCCACGACTATATCCCCAGCACAGACGCGTACACCGCCGCAGTTAATTGGTTGATTAAAAGGCAAAATTTGCTCTTTTTTAGCTGGCACTGGAATAACACCACGGGCATAGACAGGAAATTGCAGATCTCGTACCTCGCCTAAATCACGGATGACGCCATCTATGACAAAGCCCGCAATCCCCCGTTGCTGAGCGACAGCGCATACATTTCCCCCTGCGCTGGCAAACTCAGGGTCCGCTTCAACGACTATGATGTCTCCTGGGGCTGCACGGTATATAGCGGCATGTAGGCTAAGATGATCACCCTTCGCACATTTAACCGTAAATGCTGGTCCTGCAATTCTAGGCATTTGCGGCCATAACTCTCTAATAGCGCCATCTACAAATTGTTCACGCCCTAACCCTTCTGAATATTCACAGGGAGACACTTTTACAAAATCAGCCATGGTTAACATATATCACCCTATAATTTGACGTGCGCAAGGCACCTAAAAATGTACTACGTAAAAACTCTCTCTATTCAAGGCGCCGCCTGGAAATCCCCCTCAAGATACACGTATAGGCTAAGTGTAGAGCGGTTCAATTCCCGGCAGTGTAAAATGACAGAGGTCGAAATTCTTTCAACTGTATTCTTTTCTATATTAAATAGTATCTCGTTTACCCAATGCTGGCATCCGCTAATTGATAATACCAATCCACATTTATAAGTGCCTCCTCAGAATGCGTAAAGTGGTTTTTGATCCCAGTGTGCGCCGTTAAACAGATCGTTTCGTATATAAGCTCGCCATGTAATAGGTATGCCCTTAGGTATACATAAATCAGTTGAATGTTCACCATATTGTTCAAGGTCAATTTTAATCCCGAAAAAACATGACGTCTGATATATATTTTGTATACTTACAAGGCTTGTTACACAACGTCAAAAAGAGAGGTTTTAATGTCCTTGAATCACCGCACGAGTAACCGAGCCCCCTTAGCCCTTGAAGTGAAAGTTCGCCATATGGGAAAAGAAATGGGCGAAACCTGTACCCGCAATATAAGCCCTTTCGGCGCGTTTATTGAAATGCCACATCCTGAACTCCGTCCAGATGACTTTATAGAGTTATATTTTACCGACGCGCAACAAAATGACGCGCTGTTACTGCAAAAAGGCTTGATAACCCATTGCAGTCAACAAGGGATTGGAGTGTTGTTTGCTTATGATTCTAATGAGTTCAGACAAATGCTGCATAAAAAGATGCCTAATAAGCATAGGAGTAGAGTGTTTTCGAGTTAGAGCACGGGTAAACTGATTCGAAAAAGGCGATGAGTGAGTCACTCATCGCCTTTTTTATATTCAAAACATTTTACTGGGCGTTTCAGTTAAACTTACGCACTTTAAACTTTTTCCCTTTGATTTTACCTTCACCTAATTGACGCATGGCCCGCTTAACACTGCGCGTTTTTACTGCTACATAGGCGTGGAATTCAGTGATATGGATCTTACCGATATCATCCCCAGGGATCTCCGCTTCTTTGGTCAAAGCGCCAAGTAGGTCTCCTGGCCTAAGTTTGGCTTTCTTACCGCCATCAACACATAACGTACTGTATTGTGGTTGGATCAAGCGATTAGCATGAAAACGCATGGCTTGAATGCCTGTCCATTTCAGTTTCGCTTTTTGGTAATCTTCAATGGCGTTTGCCCTGGCCATTTCATCTGGCGCAACAAGTGTTAGTGCAACCCCTTTTGATTCCGCTCGGCCCGTGCGACCTATACGATGAATATGTACTTCTGGGTCGGGCGTAATGTGATAACTAATCACAGCGTTTACTTCTTTAATGTCTAAGCCCCGTGAGGCCACATCCGTTGCCACCAGCACAGAGGCACTCTTGTTTGCGAAACGCACTAGCACTTGGTTACGCTCACGCTGCTCTAAATCACCATGCAGAGCTAGTACTGATACCCCCATGGACTGCAGCTCATCAGCCACTTCCTGACAGGCTATTTTTGTATTACAAAACACAATTGCTGATTCAGGTTGATAATGACTTAATAGCGCTGCTACAGCTTTTGTACGATGTGCATCTTCTACTTCGAAAAATACTTGCTCTATGGTGTCGGTATCGTGGGTGGATTCAACAGTGACTTCTAATGGGCTTTTTTGCACTTGGCCACTGATCGCGGCGATTGAATCTGGGTAGGTCGCAGAAAACAGCAAGGTTTGACGCTGCTCGGGCACACTTTTAATAACGGCATCCATTTCATCTTCAAAGCCCATATCAAGCATACGGTCTGCTTCATCCAATACCAGCGTATTAACTTCCGATAAATCCAAACGGCGCTTGTAAAGATGATCCATTATACGTCCAGGTGTGCCAACGATAATATGAGCACCGTGTTCCAGTGAGCCAATTTGTGGCCCCATAGGCGTACCACCACACAACGTCAACACTTTAATATTGTGAATACCGCGCCCTAAACGGCGGATTTCGAGAGCAACTTGCTCCGCTAACTCTCGGGTAGGACACATCACTAGAGCTTGAACACGAAAGCGCTTCACGTCTAAATTGTGCAATAGAGCCAAGCCAAAAGCAGCGGTTTTACCACTTCCGGTTTTGGCTTTCGCCACTACATCACGCCCCTCTAAAATAGCAGGTAGCGTTCCGGCTTGAATTTCAGTCATTTGACTGAACCCCATACTTTGCAAATTATCTAACAAGGCTGCTTCTAGCCCCAGGGAGGAAAATTCCTTACTCACAACATTCTCTCATTTATGTCTTTAATCGTTAAAGACTCGAACCACGGTCAACTTCAATCGCTTTGTCTAGCGCGTCTAACAGTCCGGCTCGGGCTTTTAACTTAGTTTGTTTATGGGCTTTCATATTTAATTTGGTCATCGCTTGCGCGGTGGCGGCGACGGTTTGCTCAAATGCGTCCGGTGCTACCGCTACGTCTAGGAAACCAGCGGTGACAGCATCATCAACTGATACCATTTCAGCTAATATCACGGAACGATTGAAAAACACTGGGGCTAATCGTCCACGCGCTAATTCTAAACCCGCTTGATGCATGGTCATGCCAATGGCAACTTCGTTCAAACCAATTTTAAACTTACCTTGAATCCCAATTCGATAATCAGAGGCTAACAGCACAAACGCGCCTTTAGCAACAGCGTGCCCTGTACAGGCAGCAATGATAGGATATTCAAAGGACAGCATTCTACGCGTCAATGTCGAACCTTTCTCAACTAATTTCATTGCGGCTTCCATACTTTCCTGCATCACGCTTAAATCGTACCCTGCAGAGAACATGCCTGGTTGACCTTTGATGACCACTACAGCCTCATCCGCTGATGCTTTATCAAGCGCGCCATTGAGCTGATCGATCATAGCGTGAGAAAACGCATTCACCTTGCCGTTATTTAACGTTATGGTTGCTACATTGTTTTCACATTGGTATTGCACTAATTCAGTCATAGTTGTCCTTTCATATATTCGTTAGTGTTTTTATTTGTTAACACATTAATTTAGTTACTTAAATTTATTCAGCACGCTATTGATTCAAGTTCTTATCTATAACGTCTTGTATTTCACCGGATTGACGCATTTGCTCAATGATGGCATTAACTTGCGGGATCTTGTCTGTCCAACGAGGTGAAAAAGCCAACATTATCTCATCGGTTAACCCCATCGTGCCCAACTGGAACACGGCCTTATCATAGTGATTTGCGTTCAGCGTCCAACGTGCTCTATATGTATTGGTGTATATCAGGTCGCAGCGCGCGAGTTGTAGCATGTCAAATAAGCGAGAATGACTAGACACATATACGGGAGACAACACCCCACTTTTAAGCCAAGGATCCAACTCTGGGTAGCGGTAATTTTCACGCAAGCAGACACTTTTACCATGGACGGTATCTGCAAGTTTATCACCCTCTTGTGGCGCGTTGAGCCCATAAAAGGCGTGTTGATAACTAAAGACGGGATCGCTGAACAGCAGTTTTTCAGGCGAATCTAACCACTTAGGCGCTAAAAAGGCCACATCCGCTTTCTGTTCCAAAACGTCCTGCTCTATTTTATTTCGTGCGGTGGGTAAATAACGTAAATCACGGTCAAGTGACTGAGCTAAGTGTTGCAGTATATCTATAAATAAGCCGCTTGAACGCTGGGTGTTTTCATCAAAGACGTAAAACGGCGGCCCTTCAGCATAAATAACTGCTAAAGCTAACTCTTCGTGATTAGATTGGGCACTGACCTTTTGATGGAATAAGCAACATAGGGAAAGGATTAAGGTTAAATTACGAAACACGGCATACGCTCCAGTGCATAATAAAAAACCCCGATTCGTTGGCTGAAAAATCATTATGTTATTAGTGTAATAATATGTAGGAGTCAGAGCTATCACTTTAATGAATCGCACCTAATCAATTCGAAATATGAAGGCTCCGCTTGACTACTACCAGAGGTTGAGCACCCCATGATCGATATGCAATTTAAATGGACCTTGAGAGCGTAGCTTCATTAACCAACGTTGTTGTATTTCCTTAAATTTAGCACCCCGTAAGAAATGTGCTGCGGCTGTCTTTAACTTACCAATATGTTGGGCATCAGTACCTTTTGACAAGGCAATATAACTGGTGAGAGTTTGGTATTCATAGAGCAAAGTAAAGTGTGAGCAATCCGCACCTTGTTTAAAACAAAAGTAACGTAAGCCAGCGTCAGAGAAAAACAAAGAGCTAAGCTTTCCCGATAAGAGCTCAGAAACGGCTGCGTCGTAATCATCAAAAGGCATGACACCTTTAATATTCTGATCTAGCAGCACTTTATGGCGAAAATCGTTTTTGAGCACGCCAATTGGCGATACCTTATTCAAGTCTTCTTTTCGTTTTACAAACTTTTTATCTTCAGTAGCACCAAGGACTCCGTAAATATTTGAAGTCAGTGGTAAAATCCAGTGATAGTCATTTTCTCTATCAGGGGTGCGCGCCAGTGGAAACATCAGCACATTAGGTTTACTTTGCGCTTCCTGTATTAAGCGCCCCCAAGGCGCAGCGAGGATCTCTTGCTCAATGTTTGCTTCGGCTAAAATACCGCTAACCACCTCAATCAAATATCCTTCAAGCTGCCCCTTGTCGTTACGTAAGCTAAAAGGTGGCTCCAAAGATGTCAAAACCCAAAACGCGGGTTCTGACGTACTTTCTTGAGCGAGCGCTTTACCGCAAAGAGCAGGAATCAACATGAATCCTAACCAAGCAGTGATGAGCGCCCGGCGTATGTGCATTACGCTTTGAGCGCCCAATTAACTGTTTGCCCTGCAAAAAATGGCACGATAGGCTCGCCATTGGGCAAAGTAATCACTTCAGGAATAGTCCACTCCTCTTTTACCAAAGTTACTTGCTTGGTATTACGCGGTAAACCATAAAAATCGGCTCCATGGTGACTCGCGAAGCCTTCTAGCTTATCCAAGGCGTCTAATTCTTCGAATACCTGAGCATACAATTCCAACGCGCTCCACGCACTGTAGCAGCCCGCGCAACCACATGCTGATTCTTTCGCGCTTTTTTCGTGAGGCGCTGAATCCGTTCCTAAAAAGAATTTACTTGAACCTGTCGCAACTGCTTTTCGCAACGCTTGTTGATGGGTACTGCGCTTTAGCACAGGTAAACAGAAATTATGTGGTCTCACCCCGCCCACCAGCAAGTCATTACGATTAAGCAGCAAATGCTGAGGGGTTATAGTTGCCGCGACATTGTGCGAACTGGCACTTACGAAGTCCACTGCATCACTGGTCGTGATATGCTCAAGCACCACTTTCAATTGTGGAAATTGGTTCACAATTTTCACCAAGAATTGCTCAATGAACAATTTTTCACGGTCAAAAATATCGACGTGGCTTTCAGTGACTTCACCGTGGATAAGTAACAACATACCCTGCTCGGCCATTTCTGCAAAAACGGGGAACAAGGCTTCAATGCCCTTCACTGCTGCATCAGAATTGGTCGTCGCGCCTGCTGGATATAACTTAGCCGCAACCACACCGGCTTTTTTCGCTGCTCGAATATCGTCAATAGAGGTGGTATTGGTTAAAAAAAGCGTCATCAAGGGTTCAAATTCACTGCCCTGGGGGCGCGCCGCTAGAATTCGGTCTCGATAGGCACTTGCCAGCTCAGCATTCACCACCGGCGGAACTAAATTAGGCATGACGATAGCGCGTTTGAAAGTCCTTGCTGTGGCAGGCACGGTTTCTAGCAACATATCATTATCGCGAAAATGTAAATGCCAATCGTCTGGCTGGGTCAAAGTGATTTGCTGCATTATTATAGCCTTAAGTCATATTTTGTTAGGTCATTGTTCTTACATAGTATGCCGCAATTTGCGCTTGGATATAATAGCCAAGATATTCCTAACGTCGCTGAATAATAAACCTCTTGATAACGGTCTAGTAGTAAAACCAGTGCACGTAAAACGTGTCGCAGCCCTAAGCTATTGACCTCGGACCGCCTATGACCACAGCCATCACCTTACTGAATCTTGTTCCCCAAGAAAAACAAACTGCCATTTTAACCGGTGTAATGGGTTTGTTGGACAAACTACTGGCCATTCATCGTTTGGATCATTTATATCGCGAACATCACTTAACTGGCTTAAACAAAGAAGCGTTCGCCAAAGCACTACTTGAGGCGCTCAATGTAACAGTAGAAGGCACTGACGTTTTACAAAAAAAAGTTCCTCAAAACGGCCCACTTGTTATCGCCAGCAATCACCCCTTTGGCGGAATTGAGGGGGTGATTTTAGCTTACGTTATAGGCCAGGTTCGGCCTGATCTGAAAGTATTAGCCAATCAAGGTCTCGCCCTTTTCACTGAATTAAAAGATTACTTTATTTTCACTAACCCGCTTTCTGAACGCGATCCTAAAAACGCACCCTCCTTGCGTGAGAGCTTGCGCCACGTGAAGCAAGGCGGCGCATTACTGATTTTCCCCGCAGGGCGAGTGTCTTACTATCAAGCGGACAAAAAACGCATTAGTGAGCACCAATGGAATCGCATTGTTGCCAACTTAGTGACTCGCACTGGAGCCCAGTACTTAGCGCTGTTTGTAAGCGGTGAAAATAGCCCACTGTTTTACCGTCTTGGAAGAGTGTACTACCGCCTGAGAATGCTTATGCTTCCCAGAGAGTTATTAAATAAACGCGATACGAGCATTAAAATATCTGCGGCGACTTGCGTCCCCGCTAACGCTTTTGCCGCAAATACAGATGATATCGAATTGTCAGCGCTGCAACGTATTCAAAGTTACACCCAAGATCCGACTTGGCGACACACTTGGCCCGCTTCTAACGTGGTAGCAATGCAACCTTTAATATCCCAAGTGCCGGGCTCAGTCATCAATACTGAGCTCGCCCAGCTTGATGAAAGTCAAACGTTACTGAGTTATCGCAATTTAGACGTGTACTACGCCTACTATGAGCAAATACCGCAAACCGTCAAAGAAATAGCCAGATTGCGCGAACTGGTTTTTCGTGAACATGATGAAGGTAGCGGAAACTCGTTAGACACAGATGATTTTGACAAAACCTACACCCATTTGTTCATCGTTGAGCGCGATTTAGGCCGAATCATCGGCGCCTATCGAATGGGCCAGTCGGACCGTTTATTAGCAAATGCTTCGTTGAATATTGACCCTTTCTATTTGAGCGCGATGTTTAATTTCTCAGCTGATTTCATTAACCGCCAGGCGCCTTGTTTAGAAATGGGGCGCTCTTTTTTAATCCCAGAATACCAAAACAGCTTTCAGGGTTTGTTACTACTTTGGCGAGGAATAGGACGCTTTGTTTGTCAATTCCCTCAATATCGTACTTTGTACGGCACCGTCTCATTAAGTAAGTTGTACGACCCACGCAGTGTCAGTCTCATTGAGCATGCTTTGGTCACACCGACGCGTAACGCAACAGCCCGCACTCAATTGGGCTTCTCTGTACCACCTGAAATAGCAGACTTTGCTAAGCAGTATCCATTGAAAAAACACCTAACCAGTCTGTTAGCAGGTATTGAAAGTGATGGTAAAGACATACCCATTCTGCTCAAGCATTATCAAAAGCTTGGCGCTAAATTTCATTGTTTGGGGATAGACTGCAACTTTAACCACACCCCAGGTTTGTTACTCAGCGTTGAGCTTGCTAAAGCCCCAGAAAAATTAGGCAGGCTGTATTTAGGGGATGGCTGGAAGGCGTATAAATGCCATCAAGAAAATCAATGAAACGATGAAGTGATAGCGCCCAGTTAGAAATAGAGCGCTATTCGTCACCGTGCGATCAGCTATTTTACGCGATCACACACTTGTGATTAAAATGACTTAAACTTTTTTCACAAACTCAGACTTGAGTTTCATAGCACCAACACCGTCAATTTTGCAGTCGATGTCGTGATCGCCATCAACCAAACGAATATTTTTCACTTTAGTGCCCACTTTCACCACCAGCGATGAGCCTTTTACTTTCAGATCCTTGATGACCGTTACGGTATCACCGTCCACGAGTGTATTACCGTTTGAGTCACGGATAACTGGCGTATCGTCTTCAGTCCCGTCTTCACCCTGCGCCCACTCATGTCCGCACTCAGGGCAAACATACATATTTCCATCTTCATAGGTGTATTCAGAGTTACACGCCGTACAATTTGGTAAGCCACTCATGGTGCGTTCCTTTATTAACTAATGCCATGCTTGAACCTAAAAACAATATACGTTTCATAGATAACCAAGCTAAATTTGGCGCTATTATCCACAAAAAATATAAAAACACCAAATTTACTGACGACTTAAGCTTGTGCTCTTTGGTAGGTTGCCGTTGAGGGAGCCACCCCAAAAAGCGCATGAGTAATTTGCCCTTGCAGCGATGCAATTATCGCCAGCAAAGAAAAATGATGAATAGCATGGCTTGACACAAAAGCTAATTCACGCCCAAGGGTAGAGTTAACCTCATTCACATACGTTTGCTTGACTGACGTTTCACTCAACACCGTGAGCTTTGCATGCATATCAGATTGATAGACATCTAATAACCAATGCTCAATTCTATTCCACGCTTGTAAGGCCGAAGCAGTTGAATGGGCGACATCAGACTCACGATGGCGTAAGTTATAATCCACAACCCCTTTTTCTATTCCTTGTTTGAGCGCCAAGTAGTGGTCAATCACATGCCGCATATGAGCACCTGCACTGCTGACCACATGGGGCGTCATGACGTCTTGATAGGCATGATGTGAGATATGTTTTAAAAACGTTTTTGCTTGCTCTACTGTCTCTAAGTGACTATTAAGTGCCTGATTGTCGCTAAACATAGGGTTCCTGTTACTTCATGTATCTATTGGTAAAAGACCCTGCCTAAGAGGCGAACATTTCAAAAAACATTAATCACTTAGCCATTGCTTTCACTGGTTGACGAAAATTAACTTTTCAGTATCAAAGCCTGCATCACGTGCCTTAGTCAGCAAGCGTTGCAGCACATCATCCTCAAGCTCAGGTTGACGGGCCAAGATCCAAAAGTAATCTCTGTTGGGTCCAGTGATCATCGCATAACCGTAGTCATCAATGTCTAACGAAAAGATCACATAACTTGCATAAAAAGGTCCAAAAAAAGACACCTTCAAATGACCGGTGTTTTGCTCGCCAACAAAATAAGCTTTGCCAATGGCTTCGTCCCACTCCTGCTCTTCTGGGTTGAAACCACGATTAATGACTTTCACACCGCCATCATCTCGCATACTGTATTGTGCTGTTACTTGTTCCAAGCCTCGTTCAAATGAGTGATCATGGCGTGCGATTTCGTACCACTTGCCCAGATAACGTTGCAACTCAAAATCTTTCACCGGTTTAATACCTTCAGGTAAAGAAGTACAAGCATTTAAAAGCACGACAAACAAGAGAATCGCTAGCCTGTACCCAGACTTTGGCAACCCCCTGAAGAAAGTGAGTAATGACGATTTTAATTGCATAAATGGTGTCCTTATAAAATTAGTTTATGGCTCAACAAGGGTCTGTTTATCTTTCCAGCTTAACGTTGCCGCTCAATGTTTTCATACACACCAGAGTTTAAGTAACCTGAATACTGGATAAGCCATTAAATTATAGGTTTAAATCCCATTGGACTGACACGTCTTATCCAGAACTCAGGTTAAGTAGTTCGACTATCCCCAATAAATAGACGACAACGCAGCATAAATGCTAAACATGTGCTGCTCGAAGGATCCTTTCAAGGATAGATTGAACAAATTTCGATTCTAAATGCTCAACAGGCCCTAGGTATCATACTGAACTAACAACTAATTCGATTTAATTTACGGCAAAAAAATAGGGGATAGATGCACTAAATCAGTCCCAATAGTAGAAAATAGCGTTTGTGATGAGCCCCTTATCCAGCGACAAAGGTGTTTGACAAAGCATCAGCGCAGGTTTAAATTTCAATAATTACTGAAACTTCTATATATAAGATACTTTATGCAAATGACACCTATGATCGAATCCTTCGTCATGCACTTTGGCGAAATGGGCAGCCGCTGGGGTTTCAATCGTACCGTTGGGCAAATGTATGCGTTGTTGGTCATCAGTGAAACGCCCTTAAGTGCAAACCAAATCGCAGAAGCGCTCAGCGTATCCCGCGGAAATGTCAGTATGGGCTTAAAAGAATTACAATCATGGCAGTTAATTAAGCAACATCACATCCCTGGGGACCGCAAAGAATATTACCAAGGTGCAGGTACTATTTGGGAAATGGCCAATCGGGTGTTTGAAGAACGACGTAAACGAGAAATGGACCCAACACTGACTTTGCTGCGCGGTATTATGCTTGAAACGCCTGAAAATAAAGAAGAGATATACGCGCAACAGCGGTTACAGGAAATACACGATTTACTTGAAACCATCAGTAAATGGACCAGCGAGTTACAGCAAATGAACCCAGATACCTTAGGCACGTTAATGAAATTAGGTTCAGGCGTAGGCAAAGTCATCGACATGAAGAACAAGCTAATGAAAACTAATAAGACCCCCGAGAAAAAGCCCAATAAAGAATAGATTTACACTTGTATTTTCCTCAAACACTTCATTCTATTACATTCGGAATTAGCCCGAATTTGAAAGCAATCCCTTCGTGGCAGCGCCGGCTCATTTACCCAACTTCGCCATGGTGTTAGGATCGTTAAGCGCTCCCACGATCAGAGTGATGTTGGCTTTAAGCTGATCCATCATACGCGTATTCAAAACGGGAGAAAGTCGGTCTAAGCGGTCAAATTGGGTATGCCAAATTTCTCCCCATTTCTTTTCGTTATCCGGGTCACAGCTGCCTATCTTTTTCCCTGAGTAACATGTCCAGAACTGCGCTTCAATGGATTGAGAGTAACCATCTTTTCCCCCTCGCCCATTAATGTCCATATTCGTCGCTTCGATGTACGCAATAGGGATATTGTTACAGGCGAATGCTTGATGATCTGACCAATCGCCGGTCTGACCTGCTGCAAAGACTTCTGAATCTTCATGTAATTCAAATCGAGCAGGTAATGAGGGCTGCGATGCGCCATAAGCCAAAAGTGCATCTCTAAATACACCACTGGTGTTTAGCTTAGCGTTTTCGATTTTCTTACAACTAAAATCGGTGGGTGAACTACTATGCACATACAACACATCGCCACCTATGACGGTGTCTAAATTTAGCATCGCAATAATATTGTTCAGCTCAGCTTGGGGCATAGCGCGAACAAAATAGTTAGAGCCTAACTTACCGATCTCCTCACTACCGAAAAATACCACTTGAACGCTATAAGGAAGCGCTTTCATTTGCACTAACTGTTCGCTTACTGCCAACAATACCGCTACGCCACTGGCGTTATCCGTTGCGCCTAAACTACCTTGTTCAACACCTGTGGAATCAAAATGCGCGCCTATTACTATTCTTTTTTTCGACTTCCCAGGGATCACGGCACTGATATTTATCGACGTAGCCTGTTTCTCGTTTACCTTAATGGCAAATGTTTGTTGCTCGGCTTTAAGCCCCACTCTTTGTAATTGCTGAAAAATATACTGCGCAGCTTGGTGTTCTTGTTTCGAGCCTGCTGGCCTTGCCCCAATACCCTTCTTGTCATCTGCCAGAGCAATAATGTGAGTCAATGCCCCTGTGCCAATTAACGTATTAGGCGCTGAATCTTCAGTCGATAGAGGGACAGCGTGCACTAGCAGGGAGGACGAGCTTGCAAACAAGGCGCAAAGCGCAAGATACAATAACGGTTTCATTGGATGTTATTTTCACTTTAGGTTTCAACAACCTGCATAATAACTATGCCTTCTGCACTTTACTAGCTGTCGGCGCTTTACTAGTTGTCGGCGCTAGCCAACGGCGATGTCGCGCTAACTCACCATATGACAAACCGCTTAGGCTGGATTAATTCCCCGTATTAAGAGTTTCTTAAGTTTCACGCTTTATGGTTAACGCTCTCTCTCTATTTTATCGGCTTAATATGCGTAATTTCATATCTATTTTCGTTTTGTACCTTACCTGCTATTCCAGCAGTGGCTATGCAACCGTCGCTCCAGATTTTAGCTATATGACGCGCTCTGGCGCAGTGCATCTGAGCGATCTTAAAGGCAAAGTGGTTTATGTGGATTTTTGGGCGTCATGGTGTAAACCCTGCCGCCAATCTTTTCCATGGATGAACGACATGCAGCACAAATATGCTGAACAGGGTTTAGTGGTTGTCGCGGTGAATCTAGATACGGAACCTCAACTAGTCACAGCATTTTTACAGAAAATTCCGGCTAATTTCCCCATCGTACTCGACCCAGACGCTGAAATTGCGCAGCGCTACGACCTCATCGGTATGCCTAGCAGTTACTTAGTCGCCAGAGACGGCAGCATTCGCTTTAGCCACAAAGGTTTTTTCAACGCAAAAGCATCTGCTTACGAGCAGCAGCTCGTCACCCTATTACAAGAAACGGAGTAATAACATGCTAGTTCAATTGACTAAAAAGCGCCTGATTTTGGCCGCGACTCTGGTGGCACTTTGCAGCTTAAATGGCTGCGCAGATCTAGGGGTTAAACCATGGCAACGAGACCTATTGGCAAAAGATGAAATGGCCTTGGATGCTGAGGGTATAGATATCGGGTTAGACGATCATATTTACTTCAGTAAGGAAGCCACAAGCGGTGGTCGCTCCTTTGCTGGTGGAGGCTGCGGATGCAACTAACTAAAAATAATAACATCAGCGTGTCTCTGGCTGCCGCCGCCTGCGCGCTGCTCAATTCAGGTGTACAAGCCCAAGAAAACACACAAGCTAACGAATGGCAGTTCGACACCGCCATACTCTATTACGGTGAAACCGACAGAGTGCAGTTAGGTGAGGGAGTGTTTAACGCTAATAAAGATTTTGGCGACGAACACATATTCAATGGCAAAATAGCCATCGATACTCTCACAGGCGCCTCAGCGTCAGGCGCTGTCGCCCAACAAGACGTACAAACCTTTACTCGCCCATCTGGCAACGGTCAGTACGTGGTCAATGCTGGTGAAACGCCGTTAGATGATACCTTTAAAGATACCCGCGTTCAGCTCAGTGCACAGTGGACCCAACCCCTATGGGAGAACATAACAGGTAGCACAGGCGTGCATCTCTCAAAAGAGTACGATTATTTATCCTTGGGTGTTAATGGCTCACTGGCCCGTGACTTTAATCAAAAAAACACCACCCTTTCTGCCGGTGTGTCTTACCAATACGACAGCATTGATCCTGTTGGCGAAGCGCCGATCGGACTTTCCACAATGGTGGTCAACAACGGTCAATTCAGCGATGAAAGCGCATTTGAAACGGCATTTAATGCTACCAGAACCACTGATAGCAAAGATAAAAATACGGTAGATTTACTTTTGAGTGTGACTCAGGTAATCAATCGCCGTATGTTAATGCAATTTAACTACAGTTATTCTGTTGCTGATGGTTACCTCACTGACCCGTACAAACTATTAAGTGTGGTCAACACTGAAGGTGTTACTCAGGATATTTTGCACGAGAATCGACCAGATAAGCGCACTAAACAAAGTGTCTACTGGCAAACCAAATACGCCTCAGATTACGGTATTGCCGATGTCTCTTATCGTTATGCGACCGATGACTGGGATATTGACTCGCATACACTGGACTCCAGGTTCAGAGTGAAGCTAACCGATAACAGCTATATCCAACCGCACTTTCGTTATTATCAGCAGAGCGCCGCAGATTTCTATCAGCCATTTTTGCTTGCAGGCTCACTGCTACCGTCAGTGGCCAGCGCAGATTATCGTTTAGGTGAAATGACCGCGTACACCATTGGCCTTAAGTATGGACAAACCTTAGATAATGGTCGCGAGTGGGCGGTTCGGCTGGAATATTATCAGCAGAGTCCAAAAGATGCGGGGTTCGATGAACCAGGCGCTTTGCAAGGCCTAGATCTTTACCCAAGTATCGATGCCATTATTGCTCAGGTTAGCTATAGCTTTTGATATGAGATTGGCTCAAGGTATATTGGCGTAGGATGTATAGCGAATTCACCCACCAAAAATCAACGCATAACTAAGTAGGACAACCTTGAGTCAAGCTCCCGCCCTAATAGCTAAAAGTGACTATTACCATGGTCACTTCTTTTGCATGGCCAGTCCATGTGAATTGCTTATTGAAACCCCGAATCAATTGCTCGCCAATCGCTTACTACAAGAAGTTGTCTTGCAAACGAAACGGATCGAGCAAAAGTACAGTCGCTATATTGTTGGCAACCTAGTTCATCAGATAAACAATAGCCATGGAAAATGGGTCGATATAGATCAAGAAACACATCGATTGCTCGCCTTCGGGCAAACGTGTTTCGAACTAAGCGATGGCATGTTTGATTTAACGTCTGGCGTACTACGAAAGATATGGGATTTCACCGGGAAAGGTCAATTTCCACGTTCGGAGCACGTCAGCGAAGTATTGCAATACATTGGCTGGCAAAATGTGCAATTTACTCAGCAACAGATTCGCCTACCCAGAGGGTTCGAGTTAGATTTTGGCGGCATTGGTAAAGAATATGCTGTGGATTCAGCGGCCAAATTGTGTATGCAATTGGCACCGGATACCTCTGTGTTGGTTAATTTTGGCGGGGATATTCAAGTTACCCAACCAAGGCACCATGAGGCGTATTGGCAAGTAGGTATTGAACGCCCTCACGTCAAGGGTGATTCAGCTAAAAGCGCGTTAGTGAAGATAGCGTCCGGTGGGTTAGCCACCAGCGGAGATACACGGCGCTTTATTGTCCACAACGGTGTTCGCTATAGTCATATATTGAGCCCCAAAACCGGTTATCCTGTTTCTGGGGCCCCCCGCTCTGTGACCGTAGCCACTGACTTTTGTATTCAATCCGGCATGTTAGCAACCATGGCATTATTGCAAGGCACAGAGGCCGAACACTTCTTACAAGATCAGCAGCAAAAGCATTGGTGTTATTGGTGAACTGACTCCTGCCATCAATATTATTAAGCCATTAAATTCACTGAATAATTTCATATAAGTGTAACGGTTTTATTGCGCTCTTGAGGTATGATCTACGCACTGATGTACGTGTAGAGTTTAACCCGAGTAACGTTAATGAAGTCCTACCTTGTATTAATACTGGCATTTGTCTGTAATGCCGGGGACGCCAATGTGTGTAGCTCTTTAGGCTGCCCGACAGGTGCTCCTGACAGCAACGACTTACTTGAGCGCGCCATTTACACCATAAGCAATAATCAGCAAACGAAGTTTGCCGATTGGGCCGCATATAAAGTGACCACGCAAACGATAGATGGTCCTAGTCGTTCACGCAGTTGGCGCTCTGATCCAGACTTAAAGCGCGAGAACACGCTAGAAGCCGCTGATTATAAAGATGCTCACGCTCTCATCCGTACCGATCGAGGACACCAAGTTCCATTGGCAAGTGTGAGCAATACCGCAGATTGGCGCAGTACAAACTATCTATCAAACATTACCCCCCAAAGCTCTAATTTGAATCAAGGCCCATGGGTCCGATTAGAGTCTGCAGTGCGCGTTTTAGCGCGCAGCGGAGAGTCCGTGTATGTAGTAACAGGCCCGCTATATGAAAGCTTTTTTGCTACGCTTCCAGGTGCAGATGAAAGCCACACTATTCCTTCTGGCTACTTCAAAATTGTCGCGACAACAAACCAAGCGGGTTATGTTAGAGCGTCCGCCTATGTCATGGAGCAAAATAGCGCGAGAGCCGATGACTACTGCAGTAAAGAAGTCACGATTGATAACGTAGAAAGTCGCAGCGGTCTGAATATATTCCCAGAAATGAAGGGCAGCAAAGAATATGCGGTTGAAGCGCGTTTAGGTGGATTAAGCAGCCAATTGGGTTGCTGATAACCCAACCGCGCGTTTCAAAAAAATAGTGAATGAGTAGAAAGTCGAGATGAGTGGAAAAAGTCTAAATTGAAGTGCACGTTGCATGGAATCTGGCTGATTACTCGCTTTCGTTGAATTTTCCGACAATAAGCTCTTCAACAGCATCCATCGCTTGGCGCGCGTCTTTCCCTTCAGATATCACTTGAATTTCTTTGCCTTGGCAACTCTCTAACATCATTAGGCCCAGCACACTGCTTGCTGAGGCACTTTTATCATCCTGAACAATAGTGACTTCAGCTTCAAATTGATTCGCAAGCTTAACCAATTGAGTCGCCGCTCTGGCATGCAGCCCTAACTTGTTCACTATGAGTAGGGTTTTTTCTAATCGCTCACTCATCGGTTTAACTCGCGATGACGTATTTGCACATCAGGGTGCGAGGTACTAAATGTTTTGGCTAACATTTCCACTACGTACACAGAGCGGTGCTGACCGCCAGTACACCCGATGGCGATTGTCACATAACTACGATTATTACGTTCTAAATGTGGTAACCAAGTAGAAATCAGATTCTGAATTTGCCAAATAAATTTAGTGACTATAGGTTGTGAGCCAAGAAAAATCTCGACGGGGGAATCAAGTCCAGTAAGGGGTTTTAAATCTGGCTCCCAGTGCGGGTTGGGTAAGAAACGCGCATCAAATACATAATCCGCATCTTTAGGAATACCGTGTTTAAAACCAAAGCTTTCAAAAACCAAAACTAAGCGCGAGCTTTTTTTACCTAATATTCGCTCGCGCACCAATTCGGCCAGCTGGTGAATTGATAATTGATCTGTGTCTATATATAAATCTGCACGTTCGGCTATCGGCGCCAATAACTGGCTTTCTGCTTGAATAGCACCAGACAAGGATTTGTTTTGCTTAGACAACGGGTGCAAGCGGCGGGTTTCACTGAAACGCTTAATCAGTACGTCATCGCTGGCATCCAAATACAATATGGTCATTTCCCACGTTGACGGCAAGTAGTCGAGTATTTCCACCAATTCGTTGGGATCTTTGGGTAAATTTCGCACGTCAATGCTGACCGCGACCTGATCGTACTCGTCAGCGACGGTATGGGTCAAAGTAGGCAATAAATTGACGGGGATATTATCAACGCAGTAATAGCCTAAATCTTCCAGTGAACGTAAAACGATGGACTTCCCTGAGCCTGAACGCCCACTGATGATAATAAGCTTCATAATTAACTGAGTACCTGAAATAATTCTTGGTCTGTGGTTGCACTGCGCAAACGATTTAAAATGTCTTTATCAACGAATTTTTTGGCTATCGCCGACAAGGTTTGTAGGTGCTCTTGGGCCTTTTCCTCTGGTACTAAAATAGCAAAGAAGATATCCACTGGCATGTTATCGATGGCGTCATACTGGACCGGAGGTTGGCACGTTACAAGCACGCCTAGGGCGGACTCTAGCCCTTTTATACGGCCATGTGGCAGTGCTATACCACCACCAATGCCCGTACACCCCATTTTCTCGCGCCCCGCTAAACTGGATAAAATGGTCGCTTGGTCTACTTCAACAAGGTGCTCAGATGCCAATTGACTAATAAGCTCTAAAATGCGCTTTTTGCTAGACCCCTGAACTGCGCATACGACGCAGTCAGGGTGAAGAATATTTGATATTTCCATTATTTACCTGATGGGTTAATGGCGTTTAGCTTTTTCTTTATGCTTGATAACTTGCCGATCGAGTTTATCGATTAGGCCATCTATTGCCGCATACATGTCGTTGTGTTCCATGGTGGCAAATACATCTGCCCCATTCAAATGTATTGTCGCTTCCGCTTTTTGGTTGAGCTTTTCTACATTGAGAATGACGTGAACATTGTTGATCTGATCGAAGTGTCGCTCGAGCTTGGTAAATTTAGTATCGACATAATCTTTTAGTGAATCGGTTACATCCACATGGTGACCAGTAATATTAATTTGCATATCGCCTCTTCCTTCTTTAATCAGCCTACAATAGGCTTTTTCGTTGGTTCGACGGGGGTATCATCAGAGATTCCCGGTACTTTGCTATTGTTCGCCGAGCGACCATGATGCCTTGATCGGCCAACAATTGAGCAATCTTGCTGTCACTTAACGGCTTGCTTGGTTTTTCAGCTGCGACCAGCTTTTTAATCAATGCGCGTATCGCCGTTGACGAGCACTCTCCGCCTGTCTCAGTTGCAACATGGCTCGAGAAGAAATATTTCAGCTCAAATATACCTCTAGGGGTATGCATATATTTTTGGGTGGTAACACGAGAAATTGTAGATTCATGCATATCCACCATTTCGGCTACGTCATTTAGTACCATAGGCTTCATCATCTCAGGCCCATGTTCAAAGAAGCCCATTTGCTGCTGTACTATACAGTTTGACACTTTCAATAAGGTATCGTTTCGGCTCTCAACACTTTTAATAAACCATTTGGCTTCTTGCATGTGTGAGCGAATAAATTGACTATCACTGGTGTTTTTCGCGCTACGACTCATTGCAGCATACTGTTGATTAACGTTCAATTTGGGTAGGCTGTCTGGGTTAAGCTCTACTGTCCAACGGCCATTTTTCTTACTCACTGACACATCAGGTATAACGTATTCTGCTTCACCTTTGATCAAGGCGCTGCCTGGACGCGGATTGAGCGTTTTTAGTAAACGCATGACCTCACGCAAATCATCCTCTTTAAGGCGAGATTTACGCATCAAAGTACGGTAATCCTTGCTTGCCAAAAGGTCGGCATAGTCTCCAATCAAGGTCTTCGCTTCTTCTAACCAGGGTGTATCAGGAGCAAACTGACGCAATTGCACTAGCAAGCATTCTTGTGGTGTACGAGAGCCAGACCCAATTGGGTCGAACATTTGAATACGCTTAAGTACGCATTCCACTTCATCGAGCTCTATTTCTTCATCATCCATGCTGGCCAGAACGTCTTCAGCGCTCATGGTTAAATAACCAGACTCATCGATAGAATCAATGATCGCTGTCGCAATCGCGACATCGGTATCACTAAAATGGGTTAAACGCATTTGCCACAGCAAATGATCTTGAATGTTATCTGTGGTTTCGCCTTGAAAGATTTGTTCGTCATCACCGCCGGCACCACTGGATATGCTAGAGGCAGGTGCGGAAGAAGCACTGATGTACTCATCCCAAGTGGTATCCGTAGGTAAGTCTTCTGGGATTTCGTTTTTCTCGAACGCTTCACTTGAGTCTAAGTTGTCACTGCTAGTATCAACTATTTCATTGGTATCTTTAGAAGACGGGTCGAGGGAATTGTCATTTAACGCACTATCGCCGGATTCCTGATCCGTAGGCTCTTCAACTTCCAACAGCGGGTTGGAATCCAAGGCTTCTTGAATTTCTTGCTGTAAATCTAACGTAGACAATTGCAACAAACGAATAGCTTGCTGTAACTGTGGCGTCATAGTGAGTGATTGACTAAATTTTAATTGTAAAGAGGGTTTCATTTACTTCTTTATTCTGTCCGTTGCAAACTAAAAAATATGCTGTGGTTGATTCGATTGACTGTAAATGTCTCACCAAGCGCCTGAGTATAATCTCGATAAAATGAGCGGCTTTTTCAGCTTAACTATAGCCTGAATTGTTCGCCTAGGTATACATCTCTTACACGTTGATCACTTAATACTTCTTCTGCCGTGCCAGAAGCGATGAGTTCACCATGACTAACAATGTAAGCTTTCTCACACACATCGAGTGTCTCTCTTACATTGTGGTCGGTTATCAAAACACCAATACCACGGTCACGTAAATGTTGAATAATTTTTTTAATATCATTAACTGAAATAGGATCAACACCGGCAAACGGCTCATCGAGCAGAATAAATTCTGGATCGGCTGCCAGTGCCCGCGCTATTTCTACCCGGCGGCGTTCACCTCCAGACAAACTCATACCAGCACTGTTACGAATATGATTTATATTGAACTCATCGAGTAATGAATCCGCTTGCTGTTCTCTTTGTTCTGCACTGAGCTCTTTGCGTGTCTGCAAGATAGCCAT
This sequence comes from Paraglaciecola sp. QJM3NY_14, assembly GCF_056173245.1. NCBI lineage: Bacteria > Pseudomonadati > Pseudomonadota > Gammaproteobacteria > Alteromonadales > Alteromonadaceae > Paraglaciecola > Paraglaciecola sp. QJM3NY_14. The sequence continues at coordinate 666,850 of NZ_CM149664.1, read as the reverse complement.
CAAGTTTTGATGGACTGTCAGTTTTCGAAAAATAGAGGCTTCTTGGGGTAAGTAACCAATCCCTAAACGAGCGCGCATGTGCATGGGCTGTAGGGTAAGATCTTGCTGATCAATACTGATTTCTCCCTTATCTAAGGGAACCAAACCGACAATCATATAAAACGTGGTTGTTTTACCTGCACCGTTTGGACCAAGTAAACCGACAATTTGGCCAGTGGACACTTCTAGACTGACATCACGCACAACTTGACGTGATTTATAGGATTTAGCCAAATGCGAGGCTTTTAACGTCGCCATTATGGAGTTTCATCCTGTTTTGGTTTGACTTCAGCATCACTGGACTTTTTCGCGTCAGTTTGCTTTTTACTGCTCGCTGATTTCTTGGCTGGTTGAAAAATAGTCGTGACTCGGCCGCTATTTTCACTCTCGCTCTCTCCTTGCGCGACAATTTGTTCAAGTTCCATGTTAAACACTATCGACTCACCCTTTACACTGCTATTGTTCTGCTTCAGCTGTGCATTGCCTTCTAAGGTTAGTGTGCGTAAATCTCTGCGATATTCAATGCGATTGGCTGATGCCTCAATACTGCCCCCTTGCTCTTGTTGTTGAGAGTATTTAGCCGGGCTACCCGTCGCGATGAAAACTTCGTTACCTTCGCCTTTACTCGCGTCGACTTCTACTTCATCGGCATACACATTCAAACTACCTTGATTGATGTGCACGTCTTCTCGAAAGATAGATTTTTTAGTTTTACCGTCCCCGAACTGAAACTTCGAGTCCACTTTTATCGCTTGCGTGAAATCTTCTTTGCCAGCCATGCTTAATGGGGAAAATGCTAATGTTGCTAAGGCAACTAAGCTAAGGCTGAGGTTGATAAATGGTTTGCACATGATCAAGTAGCTCATATTGTTGGGTCGTTAAATTGGCTTTAAAACCGTTACTGTTGATGACATAGTGCTGGCCAAATATTTTTACTGGTTGGTCAGACACCATGGTTTTATCGATCAAGTTTATCTCGATGAAGTCCGTGCGAATGCTACGAGCAAATCCTTGCTCATCTTGATTACGTATCTCGACATTATTCTCTAATTGGATCCGATTGTCTTCATACAAAGTACCGTCTTTGGCTGATACCTGCCAAGGCGCAGTCTGTGACGCAACAAATATCGTGTATTGAGGCTCTTTGAATAAAGTAAAACCGAGCAAATCAAAGTGTTCCATTTTAGTAGCAAAGACCTGATGGCTCAAACGGCCGTCTTTATCAAATAGAGTGCTTAGCATTTCACTTGCTTGGTAGTTTGGTTGCCAAGCAGATTCGGTTTCAGTTTGCGGTATCAAGTCCTCATCAGCTAGCCAGTCGGGTAAGTTGATGGCGATGACCAATAAAAACAATAACCCAATACTGAGGGTGACTCGATTCATACGCTACTACCACTGACTTTGTTTAACTTGCCTTTGGCATGCAAAATTAGGTCGCAAACTTCGCGTACAGCACCAAAGCCCCCATTGATTTGGGTAATATACAGAGCTTGTTTCTGTACAAATGGATGGGCATCGTGTGTCGCTACGGCGACGTTACTCAAGGTAAACATTCCCACGTCGGGCATATCATCACCAATGGATGCGGTAGCGTCTTTGCCTATCTTTAACTGGCGCTGCAACGCCAAAAGCGCATCGTTTTTCTGTTCACAACCTTGAATAATATGCTCGACCCCTAACGCTGACATGCGTTTGTGCACTATTTTTGATTCACGTCCGGTAATAACCGCAACGTGCACACCTATGTTTAATAAGGCTTTGACTCCAAAACCGTCACGAGTATGAAACGCTTTCAATTCTTCGCCGTCATTGCCCATGTATATGCGCCCGTCAGAGAACACCCCATCTACATCACAAGCCAGTAATTTAATGCGGGAAAGCTTGTCCATTAACGAAGATGACTTAGTACCATATAACGTATTAACGTCGCCCATTATATCACTCCTGCTGATAACAAGGTTTGCATGTTGATCGCACCAACCGGATGGTGATTGTCATCAACAATAAACAGTGAACTGATTTTGCGTTTCTGCATGACGTTTAACACCTCAGCAGCTAAGGTTTCTTGAGATGCGGTAACACAATTAGCAGTCATAACACTTTCAATACTGACTGTGTGAATGTCGACTCTGGCATCCAGTACCCGTCGTAAATCACCGTCAGTAAAAATACCCAGCAAACGCCCGTCATCGCCGACGATACCCGCCATTCCTAGCCCTTTGCGCGAAATTTCAAGTAGTGCCTGGCTAATCGTTTGTGTCGTGCCAACCAAAGGCATCAGATCCCCCTGGCACATGATGTCATCAAGCTTAAGTAAAAGCTTGCGCCCAAGCGCACCTCCAGGATGAGAAAGTGCAAAGTCATCCGGCGTGAAACCTCTTGCATCTAACAGTGCCACCGCCAGCGCATCTCCCATGACTAAAGTTGCCGTGGTGCTCGCCGTGGGCGCCAAGCCTAGAGAACAAGCTTCTTTTTCAACTTTAATACACAAATTGACGTCGGCGTGCTTACCTAACGAACTAGCAGGGTTATTCGACATGGCAATAATGGCAATACCACGACGTTTCACCACAGGCAATAGTGCCAATAGCTCAGATGTTTCACCTGAATTAGAAATCGCCAGCAGAACATCTTGTTCTGTAAGCATGCCTAGGTCACCGTGATTTGCCTCCCCTGGGTGCATGAAAAATGCAGGCGTTCCTGTACTCGCTAATGTCGCAGATATCTTATGCCCTATGTGGCCAGATTTACCCATACCGCAAACAACCACTTTGCCTTTGCAGTTTTTCATGAGCTCGCATGCTGCAATAAAATTGTCGTCAATGTATTGCGATAACTGCTTAATTGCCTGACCTTCGATTTCAAGCACTCGCAGGGCTGACTGAATGTACTCTTGCTGACTCATGCCGCACTAACCTTGGTTAAAAACAAAGTATTGATAAGCGACAAAGCAGCCTAGAAAAGCGACAGCTTCATAACGATTGATTCGGCGAGAACCTCTTATATTGAAACAAAACAGCACCAGCAAAATGCTTAAGCCCAACATAGTGTAAATATCTCGACTTGCTGCATCTGGGTCGACAGCCCCAGGAGATATCAAACCAGGCATGGCCATGACGGCTAATATGTTGAATATATTCGATCCAATGATGTTACCTAAGGCGAGATCATCTTCCCCTTTCAGCACACCAGCAATGCTGGCAGCCAATTCGGGCAGACTGGTACCAATGGCAATAATGGTCAAACCAATCACCAAGTCACTTAGGCCAAAGTGGCGAGCTATTTCCACCGCTGATTCAACCATGAAATGTGCACTGAGGGGCAATAATACCAAGCCCACTAACAACCAAATCACCGCACTTTTTGTCGGCACACCGTCTGGTACTTCGTCGTGAGTCTCTTGCTCTAAAGGATCGCCCTTTTCCATGTGGTATGACATCCACGCCAAACCGCCTATAGTGAAAAAGAATAGGATAAACAGCACTATGCCTTCGTTTAGCGACAAATATAAATCAGCCAAGAAGTAAGTCGCAAGCAGAGACACGCCTAGCATCACTGGCATTTCACGTTTTAACGTCGTCGATGCTACCGTCAAGGGTTTCAGTAAAGCGGTTAAGCCCAGCACTAAGGCGATGTTGGTGATATTGGAGCCTATCGCATTGCCGATGGCCGTATCTGTGTTGCCATTAAGCGATGCAGTGGCAGAAACCATAATTTCTGGCGCTGAAGACCCCATTGCGACTATGGTTAAGCCGATAATCATGGGTGAAATGCCCATATTTCTTGCTAACGCAGATGAGCCGAATACGAATCTATCCGCGCCCCAACTTAATACGACTAACCACAACAAAAATAATAACGCTTCAACTATCACGAAAACTCACTTGTTTTTATACCAATATCTAATTGTCGCAAAAAGCACTGCCTTTGCCTATTCATTGTGTGACAAATAAACCAGTGCTACCTAATTAAAAATGAACGAAAAAACCATTCATCTGGTCATCTAACTAATACGTTAGTTGACACTATTATGTTTAATCGTTTGAGCAAGCGTTTGGCGGGCTAAGTAACGTTCTAAAAATACGAATATAACTTGTTACTTTTAGGTTTTGAGGTTTGCCCTTGAAAAAACATATAATGTCGCCAATTACCACAACCCTATATTATTAGTATTTGGTTCATCTGATAGGAAGACAACAGGCTTAATGGAAAATTTGCTAGAAATAGACAACCTGACCTTCTCGCGAAGCGGTCGTATTATCTATGATGATATCTCCTTGCGTATCGTGAAAGGGAAAACCACCGCCATTATGGGTCCAAGTGGTATTGGCAAAACCACTATGTTGCGCCTTATGGGTGGGCAACTAAAACCCGACAGCGGTGATATTCGTTTTAAAGGCGAGTCTATTCAAAGCATGAAGCGAAATCGCTTGTTCACTGTTAGGCGCCAAATGAGCATGTTATTTCAAAGCGGTGCGTTGTTCACCGATATGTCAGTTTTCGATAACATTGCATTTCCGCTTCGTGAACATACTAAGTTGTCTGAGTCAGTGATTAAGACGTTGGTGCTATTGAAGCTGCAAGCGGTGGGACTGCGCGGCGCGGCAGACTTAATGCCTGCTGAGCTGTCTGGCGGTATGGCGCGCAGGGCGGCGTTGGCCCGCGCTATCGCTCTAGACCCAGAGCTCATTATGTACGATGAGCCTTTTGCTGGGCAGGATCCTATTTCGATGGGTGTGCTAGTCAAATTAATAAAAGCGTTAAACGACTCATTGCAACTTACTAGCGTGGTTGTGACCCATGATGTGACCGAAGTACTCACGATAGCGGATTACATCTACATATTGGCAGAGAAAAAAGTGATCGGTAGTGGTACTCCCGAACAAATAAAACAGAGCGACTCGCCACTAGTACAACAGTTTTTAAAAGGACAAGCAGACGGCCCCGTGCCTTTTCATTATCCTGCTGACGATATTGAACAAACGTTTCTAGGAGCCAAATAGATGCAGTGGTTGGCAAGTATCGGACGCAATACAATCGACACAGTCGGTTCGTTTGGACGTGCTTTTTTGATGTTGATGGGGGCTATTATCGCCAAACCTCAATTTATCAAAAACACGCCATTAACAATAAAACAAATTTACGTGGTTGGTGTTCAGTCACTGTTAATCATTGTGGTATCAGGATTGTTCATTGGCATGGTTATGGCGCTACAAGGCTATACCATATTAGTAGACTATGGCGCCGAAGGCAGCTTAGGTCCGATGGTCGCACTTTCTTTACTGCGTGAATTAGGCCCTGTTGTAACTGCATTGCTATTTGCTGGTCGCGCTGGCTCAGCTTTGACAGCAGAAATTGGACTGATGAAAGCCACCGAACAACTCAGTAGTTTAGAAATGATGGCGGTAGACCCACTTCGTCGCGTAGTTGCACCGCGTTTATGGGCAGGCATTATTTCAATGCCAATGTTGGCTCTTATTTTCAGCGCGGTAGGTATACTCGGAGGTCATTTAGTTGGCGTTGACTGGTTAGGCGTCGATGTAGGTAGTTATTGGTCTATCATGCAATCGAGTGTCGACTGGAACGAAGATGTCGTGAACGGCATCATTAAAACCCTCGTATTCGCCTTTGTAATTACTTGGATAGCTATTTTTAAGGGTTATGATGCAGTCCCTACATCGGAAGGGATAAGCAAAGCCACCACAGAAACCGTGGTATTTTCATCTTTAGCAGTGTTAGGACTCGACTTTATCCTGACTGCATTAATGTTTGGTATAGAGTAGGAGTGGAAAAGTAATGTCGTCACGCAAAGCAGAAATCATGGTTGGACTGTTTGTGGTATTGACCTTAGCAGCGGGGTTATTGCTTGCGCTTAAGGTGGTTAACCAGGGCATGTCAAGCGGTACTGACACATATACCCTGTATGCCAAATTTGACAATATTGGCGGCCTTAAGGCTCGCTCAGCGGTTAAAGTCGGTGGCGTTACGGTCGGCAGAGTAGACAGCATCAGTCTCGATCCAGACGGTTACACACCGGTTGTTGAATTAAAAATTTATCAGGAATACAACAAGTTTCCAGAAACAAGCTCGGTTTCGATCCTGACCTCGGGTTTGTTAGGTGAGCAATACGTGGGCTTTCAGCCAGGATTTAGTATTGATGGAATAGCAGACCTCGCTGAAGGCGACTACATTTCAGATACCAAGTCAGCCCTTGTCTTAGAAGACTTAATTGGCCAATTCCTATTCAGTAAAAATGACTAATTGATTGATAACTTTGGACTTTAAATACCTCATGAAACACCTAACACGAATATTTAGTGCAGCACTTATTTTAATTTTTAGTAGTGTTGCCACTGCAGAAGAGGCTAACCCTTATAAATTACTAGAAGACGTTGCCTCAGAAACCTTTGCCAGAATCAAAGATCAGCACGCTGAGATACAGAAAAACCCAGAAATTCTAAGGGACATCATCGAGCAGGACCTTCTGCCCTATATCGACTACAACTTTGCCGCACTTAAGGTTTTAGGTAAGCACTTTAGAACTGTCCCTAAAGACAAAATACCTGAGTTTATTCAAGTATTTCGCCAATACCTGATTACCACTTATGCACTGGCGTTAACCTATTACAATGGCCAAGAAGTGGTCTTCCAGCCGCTGCGCGATGCACCTGAAGACAAGACAGCAACAGTGCGAGCAGTGGTTAAAGAAGACGGTCGTCCAGACATCAAGATTTCATTCAAACTACGTAAAAATACCAAGACCAATGAGTGGAAGGCGTACGACATGGTTGCTGAGGGTATTAGCCTGTTATCCAGCAAGCAAAGCGAGTACGAATCAATATTACGTCAAGACGGTATTCAAAAAGTGATCGACATCATGAAAGAAAAAATCAAGCAACCAATTACGCTCGAGCATCCAGAAGAGGAAAGCTAAGTGAGCAATGCAACTTCACCAAAGTTGACGATTGTGAACGACTCATCTTCCCCTGAGAGTTTCTTACTCTCGGGGAATTTGAATCGAGATACCATCCCTAACTTTTGGCCCGATAGCCTACAGCAACTTACGAATGCGAAACGCACGAACAAACCATTGGTGTTGAATTTAGAAAAAATAACGCAAATTGATACCGCTGGTTTAGCGTGGTTAATCAATCTAATCCGAGACGCCAAGAAGCAGGATATCGAGTTTAGTTTGCTCAATCCTCCAGATACATTATTAAATTTGGCTAAAATAAGCGACGTAGACGGCTTTTTACCGTTACAATAACCGCTTGATTTAAATTTTAGGAAAGCTATGCAAAATTCAGAAATAGAACAATTACTTATTGAGAAGCTTGGCTTAGCAGAAGCCCATGTAACGGGTGATGGTTCACACTTTCAGATTATTGCTGTCAGCGATCAATTTGACGACATGAGTCGTGTTAAGAAACAGCAATTTGTATATGCGCCGTTAAGTGAGATTATCGCTCAGGGTACTATGCATGCAATTTCGATTAAGACTTTCTCAGAAAAACAATGGAAGAGAGAACGCCTGCTTAACATGCCTCAATAAATGGCTAGGCAGTACTCACGTTTTTAAGCACTAAATTCATCCTCGCGTACTATTCAAAAGAGCATTTCCATGGACAAACTACTCATTAAAGCGTCAAAGCCGTTACAGGGCTCAGTACGCATTTCAGGCGCTAAGAACGCTGCACTTCCTATTTTAATGTCGAGTATTTTAGCCGATACCACCTGCTACTTTGATAACGTCCCCGAGCTAAGAGACATCAACACCAGCCTCGCCTTGCTGGCTGAGTTAGGCGCTGACGCTAAACGTGTTTCTGGTCACGCTGTAGAAATAGACCCGAGCAGCATTAACAATTGCAACGCATCTTATGACTTAGTCAAAACCATGCGCGCGTCCATTTTAGTATTAGGCCCTTTGCTCGCCAAATACGGTGAAGCTAATGTGTCGTTGCCTGGCGGCTGTGCGATAGGTGCTAGACCGGTCAATTTGCACCTGCAAGGTTTAGAGAAAATGGGCGCAAAAATCGATGTAGAGGCCGGATATATTCGCGCCAAAGTGGATGGCCGTCTTAAAGGTGCAAATATATTCATGGATATGGTCAGTGTTGGTGCGACCGAAAACCTCATGATGGCCGCTTGCTTAGCCGACGGTGAGACGGTGTTAGAGAATGCGGCTAGAGAGCCCGAAATTGTTGACCTCGCTAACTGTTTAAATGCAATGGGTGCAAAGGTAACACATGCAGGCAGTGACAAAATCCGCATCCAAGGGGTTGAGCGCTTACAAGGTTGTCGTTATGCAGTATTACCTGATCGCATTGAAACCGGCACATTTCTTATTGCGGCAGCCGTAACCGGCGGGAAAATCCGCTGTGAAAACGCGGCCCCGGAAACACTCGATGCCGTGCTTGATAAACTCGTTATGGCGGGCGCAGTGATTACCACAGGTGATGATTGGATAGAACTTGATATGCAAGGCCATCCACTTACAAGCGTCAATATAAAGACCGCTCCACACCCTGGTTTTCCCACTGACATGCAGGCGCAGTTTGTCGCCCTAAACTGCGTGGCACAAGGAACTGGCGTGGTGACTGAGAACATCTTTGAGAATCGATTCATGCATGTTCCTGAACTACAGCGTATGGGGGCTAAAATTGATTTAGAGACCAATAGTGCAGTGTGTCATGGGGTATCTAGCCTTAAGGGCGCGCAGGTCATGGCAACTGATTTGCGTGCATCAGCCAGTTTAGTCATTGCAGGTCTAGTGGCTGAAGGTGAAACTGTAGTCGATCGTATTTATCATTTAGACCGCGGCTACGAACATATTGAAACCAAATTAAATGGACTCGGCGCAAACATTCAGCGCATTAAGTAGAAAAAGTCATGCAGGCTTGGTTTCCACGGTTATTTCTTCGAAAACCAAGCTTTTTATCGCTGCCCGCCCCTGCTTTCTATTAAGCACGCACTCTATTAAGCATGCACTCTATTGGGCACCCAGTTCAGCAACGACTACCGTTAACGTAATTAATTGTCCACCACGACTCACCTCGACTTGCAGTTCAGTCCCTGGTTTTGTCTCAGCAATAAAGTCTAATGTTTGAGTGACGCTGTCCGTTGGCTGACCATTGATAGCAAGCATCACATCATCGGTGCGAATACCGCCTTTATCGGCAGAACTACCAGGAGAGACACTGGTGATGAGGATACCAGATCGGCCATACACCTCTGCAGCACCAACACCGAGCTGACCTCGGGTGACACGGCCATTTGCTACTATTTCGTCCATGACTTTTTTGGCTAATCCATAAGGAATGGCAAACGAAACACCGTCAACTTCCTTTACTCGGCGCTGACTATCCAGTGTTTTAAAATTAGCATTGTTAATGCCAATCAAATAGCCGTTGCTATCAATTAACGCGCCACCTGAATTACCTTCATTGAGCACTGCATCCATCTGAATAAAATCGAAATAAGCGGCTAAACCATTACGCCCAACTCGGCTCACCACTCCCTGAGTGATGGTTTGTCCTAAATTATAAGGGTTTCCAATCGCCAGCACTAAATCACCTACTCGGGTACCAGGATCATCTAATTGGGGAATAACATGCAGATTATCTTCGGCAACTTTTAGCACGGCTAAATCAGTATAAGGGTCATATCCGATGATTTGCGCTTCTGCCCGACGACCATCTTGCAAACCCACTAAGATACTATTGGCATTAGCGATTACGTGCAAACACGTCAATATCAACCCGTCTTCGCTCATGATAACGCCTGAACCTAAGCTTGTGCGCTCAACAGCCTGACTGCGATTATAAATACTGCCACTTTCAATGGATTGACTATAAATGTTAACTACCGCGGGGCCAGAAACATTAACAGCATGATTAAAACTAAGCTTGTCTGATGTCTGGCGTGTGGGGTTGAACATCGACAAGTTCAAACTACTACCGTGACGCAGATCAGGCACCAAAAGGAGTATCACCCCAGAGATGATGGCACCGACAAAAGCCGATTTAAGCAAAAAAGTGAATGAATCTTTCAAGGGACCTGCTAATAAAAGCTTACTTATCAGAGGTTAAGAATAACACTGTAAGGAAAAAGTTAATAGCAGCCCAGTGTTTGGGCTGCCATTAATTTGGTAAAACTAGCGAATTACCAAGTAAAGTGTTGATACACCGCGCTTAACATTAAGCGCAATCACGCCCTTAGCTTCATCTAGCGCGTTACGTAGATCAACTACATTATCAATTTTGTGACGATTCACGCCGATAATCACATCGCCGTCCTGTAAACCAATCAAGGATGATGGTGAACGTGCGACAAGTTCTGAAATAACCACACCGTCAACACCTTGCTTAGTTTTACCGTTGGTAAGTGTCGCGCCTTCTAAGGCTGGGTGTATTTCTTTAGCAGCCACAGTGCTCTGTGTTGCATCCCCTAACGTCACTTGAACGTCTTTCTCTTTACCTTTACGCAGCAACGTAAGGTTGACCTTAGTACCCGCGCCTTTACTGCCTATTTTAGCGCGCAACTCTAAGAAGCTTGTCACAGGGCGACCTTCAATCTCGATGATGATATCACCCGCTTGAATACCCCCTTTATCAGCAGCAGAACCTTCGCTTACTTCACTGACGAACGCACCGCGGCTCACATCTAGGTTCATGGCTTCAGCTAAACCTGAGTCAACATCTTGACCTAAGATGCCTAGCAAGCCCCGACGGACTTCGCCAAACTCGATGATCTGATCAACCAAGCTTTTCATCATGTTGGCAGGGATAGCAAAACCGATACCTACGTTACCGCCATTAGGGCCAAAAATAGCGGTATTAATGCCAACAAGTTCGCCATTAAGACTAACCAAGGCACCACCAGAGTTACCTCTGTTGATGGCTGCATCGGTTTGGATGAAGTTCTCGTAACCGCCGATGTTTAATCCTGAACGGCCTAGCGCGCTTACAATACCTGAGGTAACGGTTTGACTTAAACCAAAGGGATTACCAATGGCCACAACAAAATCACCTACACGCACCTTGTCTGAATCTGCTAGTGGCACCGCAGTAAGGTTGAGGTTATCTGTTTCAATTTTAAGTAACGCAATATCGCTTTGCTCATCAGCGCCAAGTTTCTTCGCTTTGACTTCGCGGCCGTCGTTTAGCTTAACCGTAATTTCATCTGCATTTTCAACAACATGATTATTGGTTACGACATACCCTTTGTCGGCGTCAATAATAACCCCCGACCCCAGACCTTTAAATGGCCGCTCTTGTACCTGTTCGCCGTTACCACCAAAGAAGCGACGAAACATTTCAGGCACTTGCTGACGCGAAACCTGCGTACCTTCCACCGAAATCGTCACGATCCCTGGGGTGGTCTTTTCCAGCATCGGAGCCAAGCTTGTGACAGGCTCATTATCACTAGAAAAGAAAGGCAAGGCTGCGCTTGCTGAACCGGCAATCATTAAGCTTGCCGCAAAAACACAACTGGTAATGGCAGTGCGGTTAATAACTTTACTCATTTAACGATAACTCCATGGATGACTTAATAGCTTAAATAAACACAACAAAGACTGTGTGGCACTTTAAAAAGTTCCCTATCTTGTCTTGCCAGGTTATTTTGATTGCTTTTCAGGGCGCACATTTTCGCTGCCACTGAACAAGCCAGAGCTTTGATTAGAAAAATCTAACGGCTGCACATCAGCACTGTCTTTTTCACGAGTCACTTTTTGTTCTTTATTCTGCAAAAATGGCGATGCATGCTCCCCAAAGAAGCTCACATTGCTGCTCTGTACATCAGTGTTTAACAGTGACAGAGAACTTTCATAGTTGTCCAAATTTTGGCTCAATGTTTGGCATTGCTTTTGAAGTTGTTCTGCAATTTTACGGCTTTCAGTCACATGATTCAGAGACTGCTGAACCATCACATCTTTCAATGTTTGCTCTTTCTGGCCGTCTTTTGATGTCTTTTCTTTATCAAAATAGACATATTTTGCAACAAAGAAACCAATCACCGCGCCTACCAGCACCAAAACCACACCTATTAACCAATCCATACTTACTCCAATCATAAGGTTGTAAAAACGACATACACCTGAAAAGCACAATATCACTTAACTCTACAGTCGCCAGCAGCAATATTTAACAAACTTTGCACCGCTTACAGCGAAAAAAACACCATGTTTTGATATTATACCCCTGTCACGCATTTATGCGGTCATTAAATTTCGATTCAATACCTCAACAAGATTAGCTTGGTGATTTTTAAGGTCATTCAGTAAAAGGAAAAGACACGCCTTATGTCAGCTTCAACCCCTTGGCAAAAATATCAATCAGATTTACAGCGCGACGACTTTCTTTCTGACCCAGCCCAAGCCAACGCAGTCAAACAGTTGCAACGCCTTTACGATGACCTTGTAGCGCCAGACAAAGAACCTAGCCTGTGGACCAAAGTTAAATTTGTACTAGGTAAAGATGAAAAAGCCCAGTCCATAAAAGGCTTATATTTTTGGGGGGGTGTAGGTCGAGGTAAAACCTACTTGGTAGATACGTTTTACGACTGCTTGCCATTTGAGAAGAAGATGCGGGTGCATTTTCACCGGTTTATGCACCGCGTTCACGAGGAGTTGAAATCTCTCGGCGGTCAATCTGATCCACTTAAAATAATTGCCGCGAAGTTTGCAAGCGAAGCCAAAGTCATCTGCTTTGACGAGTTTTTTGTGTCTGATATTACAGATGCCATGATCCTCGGTACGCTGATGGAAGAGATGTTCGCACGGGGAATAGTCTTAGTAGCAACGTCTAATATCATCCCTGACGAGCTTTATCGAAACGGATTACAGCGAGCGCGCTTTTTGCCAGCGATTGCACTGATAAACCAACATACCCAAGTGGTTAATGTCGATAGCGGCATTGACTACCGTTTGCGTACTCTTAAACAAGCTGAGATTTATCACTTCCCTCTGGATCAAACGGCCAACGATAACCTTTCAGTCTATTTTGCGCAGCTTGCCCCTGAAGAGTGCCAACACGATGATGCTATTACCATAAAGGGCCGAAAAATTCCCACGGTGCATCACGCTGAAGGCGTAGCCATGTTTGAGTTTCGCGCCTTATGTGACGGCCCTCGTAGCCAAACAGATTACATGGAGCTGAGTCGCTGTTATCACTCAATTTTACTGGCAAATGTGGAGCAAATGGGCAAATCGGTGGATGATATTGCTAGGCGCTTTATCGCCATGGTCGATGAGTTTTATGAGCGTAACGTGAAGTTGATCATGTCAGCAGAGGTTCCCCTTGAAGAACTTTACACAGAAGGCGCATTAAATTTCGAATTTCATCGATGCCTTAGTCGATTGAAAGAAATGCAATCACATGATTATTTAGCGACTGAGCATTTACCATAAATAAGCATCAAGGCACAAACTGCCAACGTAAGGCGTTTGTACAAAGCGTGTATTTATCGGTAAAATCTTAGTCATATCCTTTTATTTGTAGCAAAAAGAGAACATTAATGGGCAGAAAGTTTGAAGTACGTAAGGTAGCGATGGCAAAAACTGCTGGCGCAAAAACCAAAGTTTACTCGAAATACGGTAAAGAAATTTACATGGTTGCTAAGAACGGCGGCACAGACCCTCAAGCAAATTTGTCATTGCGCCGCCTTATCGATAAAGCAAAAAAAGACCAGGTACCCAGCCACGTTATCGACAAAGCAATTGATAAAGCCGCTGGCGGTGCAGGTGAAGACTTCACCCCAGCACGCTATGAAGGCTTTGGCCCAGGCGGCTGCATGGTTATCGTTGATTGCCTAACCGATAATAACAACCGAACTATCACAGATGTACGTAACTGTTTCACCAAAACAAACTCAAAAATAGGTGTGACAGGTACAGTAAGTCACATGTTTGACCATCAAGCTGTGTTCTCTTTCCCTGGCGATGACGAAGACGCTGTTTTAGAAGTCTTAATGGAAGCGGACGTGGATGTAACGGAAGTAGAATGTGAAGAGGGCGTGATCACAGTTTTTGCCCCTCATACCGAATACTTTAAAACCCGCACAGCACTAACCGATAACAACCCAGAACTTGAATTCGATGCAGATGAAATCACCTTTGTGCCGCAAACAGAAACAGTGGTAACAGGCGAAGATGTCGCCACGTTTGATAAGTTTATGGATATGCTGGAAGATTGTGATGACGTGCAAGACGTATATCACAACGCTGTGGTTGAGCGCGAAGTGATTTGAGTAAATAAAACGTTTACTGGGATTAAATAAGTCGTTTACAGTAAATAAAGCGTTTAATAGATATCCAAAGCCCACTTTAAAGTGGGCTGTTCTTATTTTTTGTCTAATTTAAAGTTTCTTGGTTTTAAATTAATACATATCAAGGTACGAAAAAAATCTCTTGGTACCTACACCGTCAGTATCCGTTGGTAATCAAACTTTTTATTCTTTCTTTAATAGCATTACGCTCGTGTTATCTGAAAGGTTCTCAATGGATAAAGCACTTAAGTAGGCCTCTAAAGTTTTACTATTAAAATTATAAATTTCTTCGTCATCGTCAAAGCTACTCCAAAAGCCATCAGAGCATATTATAAATTTGCTACCTTCTGGTACTTGATTGTGAATTCGTTCGTCTAATTCAACTTCTGCCATATCTTTACATACACTTTTAGTAAGATATTTTCTAAAACTGTTCTGGTTTAAAAGTGATTCATTTAACTTTCCTGATGAAATCAATTCTTGTGCTCTTGAATGATCAATAGTGCGAGTTCTTTCATTCAAGAAGTACACTCGTGTATCTCCAACAGTAAGTGTTAAAACCTTTCCATCGACACAGATTAGCAAAGCAATACTAGCTTTCCCTTCATTCACTACATTTTTAATAATTGCGTTTATAGCTAGATCTCGTATTGAATTCAGGGATTGGCGTCGTTCTATAGTGTTAAAAGCTCTTTTAAAATTTCTATCAACACAGTCAACAAAATGAGGAGTTGTTTCGACTAGCCCATCTAAGATATAAGCGAAAGTCCAATTTTCCCCTTGATGATAACCAACCCGATCCAGTTGGGTATTTCTTGTTCCTCTGACTGAGAATTGGAAGTTATTTTTTAACATACTGATCCCATGGCAAGGATTCATAAAAGGTTTTTACGTGAGTAAATATGCTTTCAAAGTCGGGAAGGTCACCCTCAATTTCTTTAGCCAACAACTGATATTCTTCTTGTGAACGAGTCTTTATTTCTACGTTATTTAGTGAATTTTGGTTAATAAAGCCATCAGGAAGTCTTTTTTCAGACTTTTCAAACAGAAAAAGAAGTATGTTTAATTTTTCTTCTTCGGTAACGGTTGATGAGTTGCTGAGTAAATAGTGCAAGTCATATACATCTTGTCGACGACTTCTGTTTCTAGTAACTTGTTGATGCATTGATCGGAGCTTCTCAGCTATTAGATCTTCAAACCCATACGCTTGAACAGAACCATCATCTAGAACTAAGTCATCAATTTTGTGTGTGATTTCATTAAAACTGTAATCTATTTTTACGGTATTGGCGCTGTTACCAGCTGTTAATCGCTTCATTGCCGCAGCATTAGAGTTACTTGCATATCCGATTTTGAGCTTAAGTGAAGGGAAAGTTGCTTTTTCTAGTAGATTTTTTGGTTGCACTTTCAAGGATTGTAATGAACATTTAACCCCATATTGAAGTTCATCATATGCAATCAGTAAGGCATCTTTTAGTTCTTCTTGAAACTCTTGAGTATTAAGATCTTGATACTTTTCAGAAGTAGAGAAATCAATATCTTCTGTAAATCGATCGCTCTTATACCTAATGGCTATTAACATACCTCCTTTAATTATCATTTTTGGCTTGAGGTATTCGCTTTCTGATATTGCATGCAATATTGTATGAATAGCTTGCCTAAACTCTTTTCGGTCTTGAGGAGCGTCAGCTACCCAAAGCTCAATATCATATTCCATTTGATTAACTTCCCTACTTATTATTTAAAGATATACACCAAGTTTCAGAGAATACATTAACGTAAGGTTTCGATGCGATTAACTTTCTTGAACCGCCTCTTTTTACGCTTTTTTTCCATTCATCTATGGATTTATGCGAGATCCCCAAAAGCTCTTCTAAAATATATCCTCCTCTAGCTTTATCCATAGAAGTTCCATTTTTCGTAATAGATCGAACTATTAATGCCAAGTAATCTTCAGCGTATTCTTCAAAGACTTCCAACACATGGCTAAAGCCGCCACATAATTCAGGATCTTGTAACATACTTAAGAAAGTATCTCCTATTGAAGGCACCCTTATGCCGTTCGAATTTTGCTTCTCCTTAGGCAGATTAAAATTTTTCTTTTGATGAAACTCAATTCGCTTTCCATCAATTTTGGGCAAGTTTATGACCCTTTTAGGTGTAATAGGGCCTTTTTCAAGTGCTTCAGGAAACTCACTATTTACTTGCTCATTTGCTAATTCTTTAAATTTAGTACTTGAGCAGGTTATCATTTCAAGAGATTTAGGGATTCTATCTGTTAAGCCATGTATTTCCATTGCATTTAGATAGGCAACATAACTAAACGGGTTAGCGGAACAAGCAATTTGTTGAGCTGAGGGTGAAGAGTAGCTCGTTAAGCTATATAAAGGGAGAGTCTGAACTTGTTGAATGACCCCCAAAGATATGAGATCTGCAAGATTATTGCGGATTACGAAGTAATCAGGTTCGCTTTTAGTAATCTTTCCTATTTTGATGTCATTATATTTTTTTTCTTTATACAGTCGGTATAGGTACTTCGTGACTTCGACTTCTGTAATAACCGGTTTATTGTGAGTATTAATAATAGAAAGTCTTAAAGCTTCCTTTAAAGAAATTGTTTCCATAGTCACCATCAATAACAAAGGTATAAGTCCTTAGGACTTATACCTTTGCTTTGTTGCTTTGTCAAATTTTTATCTTAGAATAGTTTAAGCCATGAGTTTATTAATACTTTGTTATATCTGAATTTTTTCATTTTTTGACAACTTCACTCAGGAATGCTAAGCTAACGTCCTTAGGACGTTAGCTTAGCATTCTGTTGAAATTAAAAATTAGCTTATAACGCACGCTCTTAGAAAGGGGGATTTATTTTATTAGACTGAGGGAAACTAATAAATTGTTTTGAAGTAAATCATTAAATAGTGTTGATGTATAAGTCCTTAGGACTTATACATCAAAAATCATGGTTAGTCAAGTTTTTTAATTTCAATTTCTTCTAAAAGGTTAATAAAAACAAGTTTCAAAGAAAGCTCAATCGAGGTATACTTGCGTCCTGAGGACGCAAGTATACCTCGACAGGGATTTATTTTAATTCTCCGAGCTTTTCGTAAGCAGGGAAGCGAAAACGCAACATCCTAGGTGTTGCGTTACAAATCTATACTCCGAAGTTTCAGTCCTTTTTAAAAGTCATGAGTCTCCACAGTGCCTGTTTTGTGGATGTATATTTAAAATCATCAGGATCTGCTTTTCGCTCATAGCTGCCTTTCAGATGAAGTTTTAGCCTATTCTCATAAATTGTAAGCTCAGATATGAGTTACTAAAGTTACACAGACTAATTTTACATTCTTAGCACTATTTATATAACTTGAAAACCCCCCACAGCGTCCCTATCCATTTGTCAAAGCACCATCTCCAGCTTTGAATATTTTTTTGTGAAAGTATTAATATTAATTAGAAGCTAAAATTAGATAATGATAATTTTTGCAAGCTTGAAACTAACTAGATTTCTGGCTAGTTATTAAAAAATTGAGAATGAACGTTGTATCCATCAGACGATACTCTAGTTCTGTAAATTATTGTCTCCAAAACGTTAGCCGAGTGTAGTGGATTAATTATTAATTTTTTGCTGATCTTTTTAGGCTAAGGGAAATCTAAAATATCAATACCATGCTTTTTGATCAATTC
Source organism: Paraglaciecola sp. QJM3NY_14 (assembly GCF_056173245.1). Lineage (NCBI taxonomy): Bacteria > Pseudomonadati > Pseudomonadota > Gammaproteobacteria > Alteromonadales > Alteromonadaceae > Paraglaciecola > Paraglaciecola sp. QJM3NY_14. Next base: position 648,862 of record NZ_CM149664.1, on the reverse strand, counting down.
TACAAACGCTATGAATGCTTGTCTATTAGGCTTCTGGAATTGATCTAAAAAGTTATCAAATTTAATCAATTTTTCTTCTGTTATTCTCATTGCGCCAATGTTAGGTAAATTGTGAGTTTTAAAATTGTAGTAATGCATTAACCCCTCGTCAAATATGACGTGTGTTGACAAAATCAATTTATTTGTTACGATAAATTGCACTTCGAAGTTAAATTCAGTTCAACCTCTCATTTTTATTAATAAAAACCTTAAATAATTACATATTTTAGTTGTTTGTAGTTAGTGTTTTCTGTTGTTTTCAACGAATTTATTGGCTTTACCAATTACTTCTCGTGGTTTTTATGCTTTTCCTTGTCATTCTCGACATTCGAGACTATTTTCCGATTTGTAGCCACTGGAAAATAAGTTATGAAAAATGCAAATTCACCTAAAATTAAACAGCCAACTGTCACTGAGTTAACTGAAAATAAAATTGACGATTATGTAACCCGGAGAGAATTCGAAAGGAAGTACATTCCGTATAAAACCGCTCGTCAGTTCTCAAGCATGGGAAATGCCTCAACTGAGCAACTAGGCCAAGAAACACAACGTCATGAATACTTTTCAGACATGGAACGGCATTTTGGATTGACACTCAGTTATTTAAAAAATGTCTCTAAGGTAAAGACGCAATATCCTTTAATAGATGTTGATACAACATTAGCGGTTGCGACTCGTCTTAATATCGCCCATCCCCGTTTTGCACCAAAACGTGGATTGGTAAAAGATGCTAATCAAGGGTATCAAGCGTCTATCATGACTACAGATTTTTATTTTCAATATGTCGATATTATGACAGGTGAAATAAAAAAGATTGCTGTCTCGTTAAAATACAATGATGAAATATTAATTGTAGATGGTGGTGATAGGGTTATTGGCCGAACAATAGATAAGTTAAAAATCGAACAAGTTTATTGGGAATATAAAAAGCAGCAAGAGTATAGGTTAATCACATCTTCACATTGGACATTAAGTCCGAATTTAGTAAAAAATATTGTAATAGCTAGAAGGCATCGTGACCTTGATATTCCCCATATTATTCTTAAGTCTTTTCAAGTTCATTTTTTAGAACTCCTTACTGGTAGAAAGCGTCATCGATTGGCAGATTTGGTTTTTCTGGTATCCAAAAAAATGACTATCTCGTTTGAAAAAACATACGGCGTATTTTGGTATCTCATCTGGCATAAAGTCTTACAGGTAGATCTATTTCGTCCGCTTGCTGATGCAAGTTTTGTCTTTAATGCTAAGGAGGACTACGCATGGGAATGGTAGGTCTTCCGACAGAAAAGGCATTTGATTATTCAATTAACGAAATCATAAAAGCTAAAAATACAGATGAGAAAGAACTCGAATATACCGTTACGTATACTTTTCCTGAATCAAATGTAGTTGCGCTATCTCTACAACGTAAAAAACCTATTAAGCCTATTCTGGTTAAAGTTGGCGATGATATCGAAGGGCGTGCATGGGACTTGTTTGAAAGAACGCCTAATACGTTTAGTTCGTCTAAACATTATTTGTCTGCCACAGAAAGTCGTGTAGCCACGGCGTATGAGAGATATTCAAAAATAAGACCACTAATTGAATCTAACGACATAGAATTATATATAAAAGGCGATTTATCCAGAAAATCTTTCGATGCTCACGCAAAGCAAGCCAATATAGCTCCTCAGTCGTTATATAACTACCTCAATCAATACTTAGCATTTGGTTCTCATCCTTTAGCGCTATTACCACTAAAGTATCTTTGTGGAACTAATCGAAAGTTACCTTTAAATATTGAAGAGGCTGAGGCGAAAAGAGCTAAACGAGGTGGAAATTTTATTGGCGCAAAAGGCGATTCAGACGAATATTTAAGACGAGATGCTACGCAAGAAGACATAAAGCGAATTAAAGAATTTATAAAAAAATACTTATCTAAAGTTTCTGACCACAAATATACTTCGTTACATAGCGAGTTTTGCCAACGCCTTTGTTATTCATGGTCTGTCGTATATGGACATAAAGAGCGCTATCTTGACTTTCGTAAGTATATTTCTATTGATCAATTTATTCATCATTTTGAAAAACATGTTGATTGGAAGAAGTGGGAAGAGCTTAAGACGAGTGCAAAGGCAGTTCAAAATAACCAAGACATTACACGCGGTAAAGCACAAGAAAACTCTATTGGGCCAAGTGACACATATGAAATTGACGCCACGACACTAAATATTTACGTGGTATCGAGAATCTACAGCAGGGGAGAATATACAGATAAAGAGGTGATTGGTCGCCCGTACTTGTACTTTGTAGTTGATACCTTTTCGGGGGTTATCGTAGGCTATTGCATTACGTTTCAGCGCGGCGTTTCTGCGGTTAAAAAAGCACTTTACAATGCTTTTACAAATAAAGTGGATTTTTGTGCAAGGTACGGAATTCAAATCGATGAAGAAGATTGGCCTTGCCAACACGTTTGCGTACGGTTGTTCTGCGATAGAGGGGGAGAATATACCACTACTCTTTATGATGACATGCTGGCAGCAGACTTAAAATTAGAAACCATTACCTTTGCGACTTCCTACTTGAGTAAGAGAAAGGGAACTGTAGAGGTGAACTTTGATTCTCAAGACAAAATTCTGTTTCAGCGACTGGACGGGAGTGTAAAGCCGAATCCAGCAAAAGATGCCGTTCACCCTTCAAACTTCGCTATACATGATATTGACTCGCTAAATCGACTAATTATTGAATCGATTTTGTCCTTTAATCGTCAAAGAATGAATCACACACGGTTACAATCTTTTGATGTGTTTGAAGGAGTTAAGCCGACGCCTTTAGCGCTATGGAATAAGCACATTTCTAAAAGAATGGCAGGTGGGAATCGCCGACCAAAAAAACTAGTGATGTACGCGATGTTGGAACAAGAGGAAGCAAAAGTATCCCTCGACGGTATATTCATTTTATCAAGTGAGCTTTTATATAGAACATCTCATAAAGGCTTCCAAGAATGGCAACAAGAGATCGGCTTTCGTGGTCAGGCGAAGCCTTCAATAAAAGTGCGTGTAAACAAGAATGACCCGCGTTACGCATGGTACTTATCAAAGCAGTTTGGTACGGAAGTCATCGAATTTACATTGGCGTCACATGATGAGAGGTTTGAAGACTTAACTGCTGAAGAAATTAAGCAGCAAAAACAAATCGAAAAGAAAAGGATGTCTATCAATCGCAAAGACCGAAGAATGTCAAACGTTGCCTTGCAAGCATCGATCGCTGAAGAACGTGAGTTATCAAACGAAAACACTTCTACCAGACCTCCAGATCGTAAAGGCATAGTCGCCGGAATACAGGACAACTTCAAACAAGCACAGAAATCAGAAAACGCCAGAGATGTTATCGAAACTCGCCGTGTATTTGGCTCTAGTGCAATTGATTCATCCGCAGATGACCTTGATTCTCCATCGTCAAAAGGCGAAGGAGGCAGTAATGACTGAAGCGACCCTTCTGCTTGAACAATGGATTGATGATAATCCATTTATTACATCGCTTCAGATGCTAAAACTGACTGAATCTGAATTGATATCTCGACTATCGGCAAGGGACGATATTACTCCCAATTATTCTACATTACCAAACAGTACCAAACGTATTGGTTTGGCTAAACGATTTTATGTTCCGCCAGAGTATGCATTTGATTTGTATAATCAAATTCATCACATGATCCTTATTGGTTATCTCAATCGCCACCCTAAGACAGACGATTACGATAAGTATCTCAATTTAGTTGAAAACGGCGAGGTTTCGGTAAAAGACTTGCCTGCACCAAATACTCTACTAGACGCAGGAACTGCCATGCTTTGTATGGGGCGCTCTGGGCATGGCAAAACTACCGTTCATGATAAAATATTAGAAACCCTTAATCCTTTTGATAACTTTCATCCTCCTTCTGAAAGCACTGGATTTAGACGACTACCGCAAGTCATGTTCGTAAAAACTTATATTAAAAGTGCGACCAGTAAAAAAGCTTTCTTAGTTTCGATTCTTAATGCCATCGATAAAAAGCTCAATAGTCATTTCACTGCAAAGCTTCCAAGCAGAGACACTGTTGGTGAGCAGGTTATTTATGTCATTAAAATATGTCGAATGGTTGGCCTTGGTTTACTTGTAATAGATGATGTCCAATGGGTTTTAAACTCTAAAACGACGAAGGATAACAAGGTTGTTACTAATGTTTTTTTAGAAGAATTTTTCAACGACTTAGGCGTGCCAATGATATTCATTGGTACACCTGAAGCTGGAGACCTTTTCAGTGCTCCTGAACAGAGCGAGCAGTCTGAACGGCGTTTAATCAGTGATGGCAAGTTTGTTCTAAGTGACCACTCTATTGAACACATAACATGGAATACAATGGTTAAAGCCTTAAGCATGAACTTTTTAGGTATGAGCGAGAAGTTAGTTGATAAGGAGTTTGAACATGCAATTTTTTATTATTGCGAGGGGAACATAAGCAAGTTGAAGCGTCTAGTAAATCATATACTAATTGCGAATTTGAGTATGACCAATAGTAATCGATTTAATTCTTTGTATACAGCGCATGTGGCCACTCACATACGCAAAGAATCGATGAAACCAAAGTTACCTACAGTTGATATCACGCCAGTCGTTTCTGCGGAAAAAACAGCACAAATAGATGATAAAAATACGCAGAAGAAGGACTCAAAAAACCAAGAACGCATTGAGCGGATAAAACGACTTCAAGCCCTAGATATGGGGGACGAGTGATCTCATGTTGAACACCAGTCTTTCATCCATACTGCTAGAGAATATTAACATCAAACCCGGTGAGTATTTTCCAACCTATTTCTATCGACTCATGGAGTATGCAGACTTTTTTGCTCCAAAGGAATTTTTAAGTCTTTTTCAAATATCAAGTCCTCGTTTGATAGGAGAGACCATGCCAAGGTGGGCAGTGAAGTTTGCCGTACAAGCCTATGGAAGAAAAAGATTCGAGGATGTATTGACTGATAATATGGTGGGCAAATATTGGCAAGGATTCGTCTCTCGTGATGTATTAAATGTATATGTGAAAAATCAATTGAATGACAAGGCAACAGGACGCGTACTGTTTAATGCTGAAAAGCTACTAATGCCTTACCACTCTCTTAAATACTGCTCAAAGTGCCATGATGAAGATGTAAGAGCCAAGGGCTTTGTTATCTGGAAAGCAGATCATCAAGCAATGTCAGCTTTTATTTGTCATCAGCATAATACAGCGCTGAGTCAACGTTTAGTGAGCGAGTTTAATGGGTTTGAATGCTCAGGCGATTTTTTTGATAAATCTTCTTTTAGCACCCCTCATATTACACTTTTTCACCGTTGGCTTGATTGGGAAACTAAGCTGCTGATGAGAGGAGGTGTTGATTATCAGCGGGAGCAAGTCGAACTTCACAAGCGTGTGTTTATGGAGAGTAGCTTCTATTCCCATTCTCCAAGTAAAGTGAGCGTTGCTCTTAATAAGCAATGGCAAAGTGCGCTCCAACGGTACTTCACTATTTTGTTTCCAAATTTACAAAGTTCTGCTGAAACCACTGCTAACAATATTGCATTCAAAGCCAGCGCTATGATGTCTGAAAATGGCAGTATTCATCCTTTAATGTTTTTGTTATTTAAGTTTTTCTACATGCATGAATATCAACCATGAGTAGAATCTTGTACACACCTCGAATTCAACCTGATGAAACTTTGTTTTCGTATGTTGCTCGGTGTCACTGGCTATGGGGGGATGTTTCATACACAAATACTTCGTTGGATTGGTTTGGCTATGAAGGGGTGTGTTTAAATCAGCTTTTGCCTAGCCATATTCAGGATATCTCTCGTCATTCAGAATACGGCATAGACCATCTTCTACATAACCATACAGCTTACCCTTTGCATATTCTTTATAACGCCCGCCATGACGCACTGAAGGCGTCAATGTGTGGCGCTGGTGATATGAATATAGCAAACCTTTCATGCTCACCACAGTTGGCATTTGGTTCATTAACGAAAAGTAATTACTGTCCTGAGTGTGCTAAAGAAGACGTGTCTAAAATAGGTATCGCGTTTTGGCATTTTTCACACCAATTGTGGGGTGTTAGGGCATGCTACAAACATGGCAGTGAATTAACCAGTGTGCCTTTTAACCCCAGAAAATACCGCCTCCCGCTTTATTTTGAGTCAATACAATCTGTTGTTCCTTCAGGCGCTAATACCCTCCAGATAGAGTTTGCAAAGCATATTGTGCAATTGCTACGTAGCAACACTATTGAAAATGCTGGCCAGCAACACTTCAAAAGTCTATTTCACGCCCGTGGGCTGCTGACATCGCAAATGCATATTCGGAAGTCTGTAGTGTTAGAACGCTGTAATGAGGTAGCTGAAGCGCTTTGTGTTTCCAATGTGTTGAATACCAGAATTATTCGCCGAATAGTTTTCGACCAAGATTTAAGTATCCATCCATTGAAACCTATTTTGCTCGAATTTGCAGTAAAAGGACTGCGCGAAGAATCAGCGCCTCCCCCAATACCTGCTCCTAAACCCCTGAAAATTTCTGAGACCATTGAGTCACAAGCAATAGCGCTATTACAAAGTTATCAATTTAACGTTGCGGAGATAAGCAGACGACTTAAGGTAAGTCATGGCTATGTAAAACAATTAGCCAACCGAACTGGAGTCAAAACAACTGAGCGAAAACAAGTTGTCACCGCTGATATAGAGCGACAAGCAACTAAAATGGCAATCGAAAATATGAGTTGTAAAGATATTGCAGCCAAACTTGGTGTGTCAGAACCATCGATTACTGGAGTAGTTCAGTCTGTTGATGGGCTAAGCCTATGGCGTCAATATTTAAGAATGTATGAAAAGCGGGATGCCGTAAGAGCGACTTTAATCGAGGAGAGAAAACGCAGTGGCCTACTTAATCGAGCAGAGTTAAAAGAGCATCAAGGAAATGCTTTGAACTGGGCATATCAATACGACAGAACGTGGCTTGATGCTACGTTTCCCATCCAAGGCAACCATGCTAATCACAGTACAAAAATTTGGGAGAAGCGAGACACATCCCTTTTTCCAAAATTCAAATATTTCCTTAAACAACAACTAGAAACAACCAATAAATTGCCTAGTAAATATGCGTTAGACAAAGCATTTGGTAATCATCGTTGGTTTACATGCAAATTCGACAAATTGACCAAATGTAAGCGTATGTACGACAAGCTTAAATTTAAAATTAATCACAATGCTAGGAGAATAGATAATTTCAAAAAATAATGAAAAAGCAGAGGCGTCAACTGATGAAGGTACTGTTGATATACATATCGACAACTTTCTAATTACGCAAGCTGAAGCAGCTTTAGAAAGATACCCTAAAACTGTTACCGAGCAGATTGAGCAATGGGCATACCTTGGCAGTGCAGCTGAAAAAAAATTAACAGGGCTAGAGCAACTGCAATTGATGTCCGGTGAGTTTGAAATAACTTTAGTTGATAAGGAAAATGAAAAGGAAAGAGTCAGAGACTGAAACCGTTAACCAGTCCATGTCACTAGCGCCTAGAACTTTCCGAATCCTGATATATAGTGGGTCATATCCTATCTGACATATTTTCTCGAAGGGTTGGCCCAAATCTGATAATCAGCAACGAGCGAGCAAGAGACGTTGAGCAAACACGTCTTCACAAATGACTCATGGGTTCCAAAATGGAACATATGGTCAACACAGCCCGTTGAGGAACCCATGAGTCATTTATTGCGGTATCAATGAGAATGTAAGGTGTACGAATGAAAATTTTCGAAGAAAGAATAGTTGATCGTGTCTGTGACGTTTGCAAAGAAAGCGTGATGACAGACGTTGGTGAAGGCCGAGTTGAAGAATTTGGTGAGTTGAAAGCAAAATGGGGCTACGGGTCGAAATCGAAAGAAGACGGAAACACATATCATCTCGATTTGTGCGAAAGATGTTTCAAAGTTGCCCTTCTCGCTCTAAAAGACCACAAAAGATCTTTATTCATGTTTGATGATGATGAAAATAACCTCCCTGACGAAAAGTTTGGTTTGAACTCAGATCGCTGTTAGTTTTCTACTGAAATTTTGCGAATATAGAACGTCAACTGTCTTGACCGGCCCGGCGTCAATTATCTTGACCGGTTGTCGCTGAGTTATTCTTCCTGTTTTATTGCTGTTTTTCTTCGATAGCTTTCTCCCTGTAATTGAATGATATGTGAGTGATGAACGAGCCGGTCTATAGCTGCAATTGCAATTGCAGTTGCTATCTGGTGAGTTTGAAATAACTTTAGTTAATACGGCAAATGAAAAGTGAAGTAGATGACTAAACTTAGTTCTTGATAACGTTTACCTCTAGAATTACTTTTAGTCATAAGCCCACAATAGCTGTTTAAATTTTGTGCTATCGTTAAAATCTAAAATCAAAGTAACTGAAAATAAGAAAACGAGGCAAGGGATATGGCTAGAGTATTTTATATATTTATTTCACTTTTATTTTTATATGGCTGCCAAGTTATTGAAGAAGGTGAGGTGGATTATGTTAGAACAATATCGAACCAAGGTTTAAGTGCTAAAAACTTAGCACAATGTAACAAAGAGCTGTACGACCATTCAGAATTTAACCGAGCTGGTGTAACCCGCGAATGTTACGAAACCTTGTATCGTAAATACACAACAGTTCCGCAAATCAATTCTGGAGACACAATATCTGTACACCTGATGCAAGCTTTCAATGGGTTCGCTATCGAAAGCCGAAATATTAGTGAAACTTTTGGTTCGAGAGGAGCTAATGCGGAAATGGTTATTATCGCTAATGTTTGTGAGCAAGGAAAGGGTGGGTGCTCTATGGCCTTTGGCCCTAAAAGTGATAAGAGTGGAAGGGTTATTTTTTATTCGAATGGAGTGAAGGCGAAGCAGTATTTAAACTTCTCATACTTGCCTGTTTATGGGCCAATAAAATATGAAGGTGGGCCGCTGATAATGCAAATTTCTATAGTTGAATTAGATGACCCTTCTGAGCAGCAGAAAGCTATGCTAAAAACTTTAGCTACAGCTGGGCAGCAAATGTATCCGCCCGCGAGTGATGCTTTATCAGTTTTGGACTCTATAGGCTCTGCAATACTATCGAATTCGTCAGACGACATATTATTCAGGTATTCAATGACTTTGGTTCCGGAGTCAAATTCAGAAAATTATCACAGTCCTATTATCGCGGAAGGAAATTATGCTTTTGTGCGTAAAAGGACAGAGAAAGGCCCGTTAGAAAAAGAAATTTTTGACCATCTGATGTTTGATAACCCGTCTGGAAGGTTAGTGGAAAAGTGTACAGATAAAGAGAATAAGCCGATTATCAAATATGACAAAGATGGTAATCCAAAGGAATTTGATTTTGGCCCTTGTACATTAGATCTTAACACTGGTGAAATGTACAAAGATTATAGAACGAACACATATTTAACTTTTCAAATTAAGTCTGGGTTCGTGGCAAAGACGTTGGATAATATCCAGACGTTCGAGATGTTGATGAAGGATATTAATGAAGCTTCAGATGAAAGTGCATTAGAAGCAATAGATGCAATCTCTTCTCTGAAGTCAAAAATCAGTAGTAAAGCTATCGACAATAAATTATTGGAAAAGCTAGATAACTTAAGAAATACGCTGAGCAAAGTGCCGAATGACCAGTTTGATTTATTTGCCATTCAAGTTTTTGAATTGCTTGACTTGTATGACACTGAGGTACAAAGACTTGTTGATGAAAAGTGCTTTACAAATACCGCAACTGCTGTATGTAAAAATCTATTAACGAAAGAACAGTTAACTAGCTTGCAAATGGAGGTGCGTTCTCTTCTTAAAAGTATAAATCCAAATCCACCTAAAACAATCGGTACAATGATCCCTACTGGAGTTTCAAAATTGGCTTCATTTGATGAAACTATCACAGAGTTTGAAAACGGATATAAGCAGTTTTTTAATAAAACGATACTTGAACAGTACGGTGCTGAATTAATAACTATTAATAATCTTAGTGATAATATCGTCAAGTTGATATCATCAAATTCACATACCGAATATATTGAACAGCGTAAAGAATTGCTTTCGTCACAAGTTAGAAGTTTTTTAAACAAGTTTGCCTCTAGTAATGCGCTTAGAACTCAACTTTCATGCACAAGCGTAACTGACAAATCATGTTATCTATACTTGATGTCAACTGATGCGATGGAGGTGGCTACTGTTTTCAACCGATATGGTAGTAGACTCGGGTTAAATGGTAATATATTGGACACTACATCTGATGTAACTCTGGCAGCTTCTTTAGCACCAAGTAAAATTGATGATACTATTAAAAATATACTGGCAGCCTTAAATTAAGCCTGACATAACAGTTGTTAAGCTTCTTAGAAATTGGATGTAATTTTAAACATTTTACTTACAATGAAAGAGGCCCCAAAGCCCCTTTAAATCAGGGAAGCATTAAACAACTTATTTACTGTAAACACGAAGGCGAATAATAACTCGCAGCTGATCTAAAATATTATATAAAAACACCGTCGAAACGACGGTGTTTTTATATCTACATGAATACGTTTATTTCAGTTACTGAACAGGCAAAGCAACCACTTCATCCAAGACGCCTAGCAGCAATTTAGCCCCAGTACCTGATGCGATACCGTCAAATACGTTCTCAACATTTTTGCCTTGCTGACCACCGGCTAAATCGCTAATTGAGCGAATAACCACCCAGTCAACGTCGTTCACAAAGCAAACTTGTGCAACAGCAGCGGATTCCATTTCAGACACGTCAGCGTTAAACACTCGGCGTATCCAGTTTCGGTAATCTGCATTATCCAAGAATACTGAGCCGGTCACACCGTTGCCGCCGACCTTAACCTTTATTGCTTTACCCGATGGCATAGCAATAGGGCTGACCTTCTTAAGCGCCTTCTTGGTTAAGTCAAGTAGTTCACTTGAGGCGGTAAAATATGGCATTTGTCGAGGACTATCCCAGCCCTCTTTTATAACCGCCATTTCTTCAGGGTGTATAAAGCCAAAATTTTCGTAGGCAGGCGAATGAGGGTCTTGTTTACGGCGCTCTAAAAATGATGCCAATGACTTCTCATAATAATCAGGTAAAACGAACTCCCCTTCATGTTCCTTGTCGGGGTTGATGTACACAGACTCATCATGAAAATACCACCTGGCCGGTACAGCAATATCCCCAGGGGTAAACTCACTGCTAATAGCACCAGCAATGCCCATCATTATGACTCTGTCGATGGGGAAATAGTCGAGCGCCATTTGCATAGTCATTGCCGCATTCGGCACGCTTATGCCAGTGGTAAAGATAACTATCGGCTCACCCTTATACGTTCCTAGCTGATACTTTACGCCCTGAAAAGTGACGGTTTTGGTGATGTTAGCGTCAGGTAACTTGGCTATCGCAGCATCAATCGCTTTAATTTCAGGCTCATATGCAGCAACGATAGCGGTCCATTTGTTATCAACGTCAAATGTTCGAGGGCCATATTCGCTAGAAGGATCTGTGCTCTTTGCAGCAGCAGTGAAGGAGATAAGCATAATACACATCACTTTCACGGCTTTGATATTGCCCATTAGCCGGTAAAAGGAGGAGAGAGTTTTCAATGTCATTTCATTTTCCATACAAAAAAGATGCAGACGCACCATATTGGAGCACACGGTCTGTGCATTTAACGATTTTACGCAGCTTTATATGCGCTAAGGAGGTGAGTATGACAAAAGCATGCCAACACTTAATGATTTAACGGTTGGCGTGCTTTTTTGAGGTTGTTAACGCGTTACTTACCAATTAAACGAAGAAATTCATTACGTGTTGCATCTGACTTACGCATCGCACCTAGCATTACTGATGTCACCATAGACGAGTTTTGCTTTTGAACGCCACGCATCATCATGCACATATGTTTGCCTTCCATGATCACGCCAACACCAGCCGCCCCAGTGACTTCTTGAATGGCATCCGCTATTTGCTTGGTTAAACCCTCTTGGATCTGCAGGCGACGCGCGTACATGTCAACGATGCGAGCAAACTTAGATAGTCCTAGCACTTTCCCCTGAGGTAGATAAGCAATATGGCACTGTCCAATAAACGGCAAAATATGATGCTCGCACAGTGAATAGTATTCAATATTTTGAATAACGACCATTTCGTCAGTGTCGGCTTCAAAAATAGCGCCATTCACTACGTCATTAAGGTTTTTCTCGTAACCATCGGTCAAGAACTGCATCGCTTTGGCGGCACGTTTAGGCGTATCTACTAAACCACCTCGCTGAGTATCTTCACCTAAGATCGAAAGAATTTGCGAGTAATGCTGGGTTAAATCATCTGACATTAAATCTGACTCTGTAATTAAAAATAGACGGGCGACGTTGAAGAGCAGTTAACTTGAGGTTAGGGCTATACTTGGGCGCCATATAATCGCCAGATGATAGCATTTTCTTAGCGGGGGGTTAAATGCTTGATGTCACATCAATGTCATATTCCTTATGCCGAATATATCGATGTGCAATAATGGTTTTTGAAAGGCGTTACTTTAAGCGTTGTTCGACTGATACTCGCATATTCGCGATGTACATATCTAACGCCATTTTTGCCGTTTCATATGCTTTTGCGCTATCGGCAGAATTGGGGTGCTTTTTGTACTCTTCAAAGGCGAGATCAGACTGGCGCAAAAGGGTTCGTAATTTTACCTGCACAACATCCATATTATGACATTCTCTGATTCAAATTTTCCTTCTTCAGATTAGCAAATCAGTTGACTAACGCAAACTAGATATATGTCTAATTACAAATCTTTACATTAAATCAATTCTGACGTGACCAATGAGCGCAGCTTCTTTTGGTTTGGAGCGCCGGGTTGTTTGAAAACATCTTAACCTTGGAAGCATTTTATTTTCAAAAAAGTCCCGCACTCGTAATGGTTTTGCTCCCCCCCCTAGATAAACTTCACCACAGCTAAGCACACTATGGCTAGCAATATCAGCACTGGCGCTTCGTTTAAAAATCGATAAAAGCGTGAGGAATGCTTATTTTCATCTCGGGCGAACACTTTGACCAGATGATAAAGATAAAAGTGATACCCGTACAAAAGCGCCACCAATAATAATTTCGCATGCAGCCAACCTGAATGAGCCAGCCACGACGCGCCATATTGATAAATTAAGCTTAAACCGAAAATCAAAGTCAATAATGCAAAAGGCGTGATAAAAAACCACAATTTTCGCTCCATTGTCTTGAATTGGTCACGCACCGCTTGATTATCTGTCTGGGCATGGTAAACAAATATTCTAGGCAGATAAAAGATCCCCGCCATCCAAGCGATCATGAAGAAAATGTGTAACGCTTTGAGCCATAAAATGCTCATGGGATAACTCTCCAAATACTGAGGGCAAAGCACATCATATTAATATTGTGCTTTGTGTAAATAGCTACGCAACATGTTCCAAGTAATCACACCTGTGATATTACTTGGTTCATTTTCATAAACATACACCGCGCCCTCACGACTGCTTTGCAGCAATTCATAGACTTCGCCCAGGGTTGACTGAAACGACACCCCTTGCATGGCATAAAAAGCCAAGGATGATTCTTCTCTGCTAAGACTAATATCGTATTGAACTAACGAATACTGCACGTCAATTTCAACACTGTTTCGCTGCACCACTGGGTGTGTTGGTGATGTCTCTAAAAATTGTAAAATATGGTGTTGTTGGGCGTTATTGAACAACTTAAATTCTTTGTCCATCACCGCTAGCACGCCAGTTCTTTGCAGAGCTTCCAATACAGATGACGTACTGTAAGGCAACTTTTGATAATCCAACTGGCGGATGAAGATAGAGCTGTTTCCAAGAAACTGAGTCGAAGTTACATAGGCAGGCACAATAACTAAGATAGCGGGCAAGATAAGTTCAGGGCTATAGGATAACTCCATCACGGCTGACAGAGCGGCTAGCGGAGCATGCACTACAGACGTCATCAAACCGGCCATGCCAAGCAGAGCAAAGCTACCGCTGAGTTGTTCCATATTATCTACAGCCAGTCCCAACGGGGCAGCCAATAAGGCTCCACTTAACATACCCAGTACGAATACCGGCCCCATGATCCCACCTGGAACCCCTAGCCCAATGGCAATAATAGTGATAAAAAACTTAGCGCAAAGCACCGCTACCAGTAAAACAACATCTTGCTGCTGTAGCACCATGTCATGTACAGAAAAGAAATGCGCGCCTAACGCTTGGGGCAGTATGTAACCCACTGCGCCGGTAATCAAGGCGGCAATAAGCAAGCGCTTTATCATGTTAAAACGCTGAAAAATATGCATAACTTTCATCAAGGCATTGTTGAACAGAGTCGCTAACGCACCGAGCAATATTCCAAACAAAATCAAATACAGGTATATCCAGCGGCTGAATTCAAAAAATTCTATAAAGTCGAGCTCTTGCGCTTGACCAAATACCGCTCTGGTCATCACGGTGCCACAAGCCGCCGCTAACATAATAGGAATAAAAATATGGATCTTATATTCGCGCAGTACCACTTCCATTACGAAAATGACGGCAGCAAAAGGTGTATTAAACGAAGCAGATATACCAGCGGCGATTCCGCATCCCGACAAGATGCGAATACTGTTATCAGGCAGTTTTAACCATTGTCCAAAAAAACTACTACCTGCTGCGCCTAAGTGCACCGATGGGCCTTCTCTACCAACAGAAAAGCCGCTCGCTAATGCGAATGCACCACCAAAAAATTGATTGACCGTCGTACGAAAAGGGATATGTCCGAAGCGTTTTTTAACGCGGTGGATCACAAAAGGAATACCCATTCGGTAATGCTTAAAACCAGTAAGGTAGGCAACACACAAAATAAGCACTACGCCTATAACAGGCATGATCGCCCGCTCTAGAGCAGATAATGTCGTAAAATTATTCACTTCATCAAGATAAAGAAGCTGCAGCCATTCCACGCTTAAGCGGAATAATATGATCACCGATGCAGCGCAAACACCGCCAATAATACCCAATACGCACAATTGAATAGAGGTGCGCGGTGTAGCCAGCTCTTGTCGAAAAGCATTAAGGGACATATATTAGCGCTATTAATACGTTAGGGAATGACAGCATCTTACCACAAGCCGCTGTAATGTAAGGAATTACCTTATATTTCTGGTTTTATTGTGCTGGCGAGGTAAAGTAATTTGTGAATTATACAGAGTTAAAACAGCGCTTCGGCCCTTATCAGTTTTACGCCTTATGTTTAGTTATTCTATTATCAACCGGCTACTTAGCTTTTTCTTTTGGCTATAGACTCAGTGATGAACAACAAACACTCTTAAAGCAGCTTAAAAATAGTAGCGAGAGTCTGCGGCTAGAGAACGCGGAGCTATCACGCCAAGTAAATGTAATGAGTGTTGAGTTAGATATTGCGACGACCACCCAAAAAAAACTCGCTGAAGAAACAGAACTTGCGCTCGCTCGGGAAGTATCTTTGCGTAAAGAGCTTGGATTTTATCAACAAGTGATGGCCCCTGAGCTAAGTGCGACAGGCTTAGGTATTGATGGATTCGCTGTCGAGAAAACCTTAAGTGAAAACTATTATCGCTTTAAATTAGTACTTTTACAGCAAGATAAAATCAAAGCTACGCTCAATGGTACTGTACAATTAGTGATACATGGCAGTGAAAATGGACACCCCAAAAGCTATCCTTTAACGTCACTCAGCGACCAAGGTCCACTAACATTTCGCTTTAAATACTTCCAAATGTTAGAGCAGGAATTTACCTTACCAATGGACTTTTTAGCCGAAAAAGTGGTCATCACTGCTGATGTTTATAAATACAAACGTAAACTCGGTGAACTAAATAAAACCTTTGATTGGGTACTATCGACGAGCGAATAGTTGATAAGATTAGTCAGGTATTAGATAATAGCGGCATTATGTAGCTCGCTTACAGTAAAATCTTAAGATCCGCGCTATCCCCTATTCACTTATTTGTATACACAGAGGTAATTTATGTCGGTGCAAACAGCAGTTCCAATCGAATTCTCCGACGCCGCCGCACGTAAAGTTAAGGCGCTTGTCGAGGAAGAAGAAAACCCTAATTTAAAATTACGCGTTTATGTTACCGGCGGTGGTTGTTCAGGTTTTCAATACGGCTTTACCTTCGATGAGAAAGTAAATGACGGTGACACGACCATAGACAAAGATCAGGTGACCTTAGTGGTTGACCCTATGAGCCTTCAGTACCTAGTAGGTGGCGAGGTTGATTACACTGAGGGTCTTGAAGGCTCTCGTTTCTTAGTCAATAACCCAAATGCGACCACGACATGTGGCTGCGGCGCTTCTTTCACCGTATAACCCCCGCTTATCAAACGTGAGACTGTAACGTGCGGTTTCACGTGCCTTTTTAATGCTCTTGGGTACTATTTTTCCCCGCTTTTTCTCCCGTGCTTTTTCTCCCATTTTTTTCTCCTATATTGCTTGATGAATTTTTTTCATTTTGCGTCTCCATCATTACGCAACATACTGTTAACAGAAAGAACTGAATATTGGTAACCAGCTGAATATTAAGAGAATTATTTAGTGGCACGAGATATGTATTATCGTCTTTGAAAGTCACATTTGTGTATTTTTATATGCAGATATACGAACCAAGGATTTGATTATGAAGAAACTCACCTTAGCATCGATTATTACCAGTGTATTAGCTACCTCAGCATTTGCGGCGCAACAGGATACGACGACTCAAGAAAGTACAGGGCAAGAAAGCACACCGCAAGCAACCGATAGTAATTTCGCGACGTTAGACACCAATGAAGATGGCGTCATTTCACAAGGTGAAGCCAGTAAAGATAATATTTGGAATTATTTTGTCAAAGTCGATGAAGACGAGAACGGACAATTAAGCCCCAGAGAGTTTAACACCTATGCCAGCATCTACAGTAAAGCGGACATAGGATTGGCAGATACAGTTGTCACAGGCAAAAATGCTAACACCACTGATTCAAGCGACCAACTTTCCACATCTGACACTAACGCAGCGATAGGTGATACATCAGAGTCGATGGCCAAAGCCGACAAAGACATGGTCCATGCCGAAAGCGCTGCAAAAGAAGCAAACGACAACCCCAAAGACGCGGCCGATACGAAATTAAGTCAAGCCAAGCAAAATGCCATTTCGGCCAACGCACAAAACAGTAATGCAAAGCTTGATACCCAACTTACTGAACATGATAGTCATGATGATGTAAATGCCAGTGCAGGTGCAGGCATAAATAACAAAATGAAAGACGCAGAATCAAACGCCCAAAATGCACTTGATAATGCCAAAGAGCTAAGCGCGAAAGGACAAAGCTCACTCGATCACAGTGCAGATGCAATGAACAAAGAGCTCGAATCCACCGGGGTCGAAGGCCACGTAAATGAAGTACCAGCGAAAAGCGAAACAGAACAGCAAAATTTGGCAGCTTCGTCGGATGTAGCCATCAACGCAGATTTAGAAAGTAACAACCCTGCACTGAAAGCGCCTGATCAACCAGCCCCGGTCGAGCAAGAATTTTCAGAGGTAGATACGGACGCTGACGGATTTATCAGCAAAGAGGAAGCAAAAAATGCAGAAATATCAGAGCACTTTGACAACGCAGATATAAACAGTGATGACAAAATTAGCCAAGAGGAATACGACACCTTCGTTAAGGGGCAGCAATTAACCATGCGTTATTCCGTTCGCCATCCTTATGAATCAGAGTAAACGCAATTATTTCGATAGGTGCAATTAACTGCATTCAGCCGGCTTGTAATCACGCAAGCTGGCTTTGACTCCTTCTCTATGACTTACGACCATCAATTTTTCATGAGAAAAACAAAGCATAGAGAGTAAGTGAGCGCTCAC
This sequence comes from Paraglaciecola sp. QJM3NY_14, assembly GCF_056173245.1. Lineage (NCBI taxonomy): Bacteria > Pseudomonadati > Pseudomonadota > Gammaproteobacteria > Alteromonadales > Alteromonadaceae > Paraglaciecola > Paraglaciecola sp. QJM3NY_14. Next base: position 630,887 of record NZ_CM149664.1, on the reverse strand, counting down.
ATCAGCTCCAAATTAACTGCGTTTACGGACCGCGTGAAAGCACACTGAGCAAGTTTTTGCACTTATACCTATCGTCATATCAAACAGGGCTGCAAACAATAATGCGATACATATCCCCCACCCTAACGCTACAGGGTTCAATGGCACCGTGTAACTATATTGAGTGATCGTCTCTTGTAAAATTTGAGGGTTATATTGAGTTGCCAAATAATACGCACGTTGTACGACGCCCTTGTTTAAATTATCCCATTGAACTTGCAGCAGGCTGGCACGGTTAAAAATAAGCTGAACATTCTTAGCATCTTGGCGGAATATCGCATCTTCACTTTGCTGATAATGGCGAATTAATTTTTGCATATCGCCTTTGAAGTAACGCTCTGCCGTTTGCTCAAAGCCAGCTAAATTTTGTTTCGCTTCAAGTAAGTGAGCGTCAACGCGCTTCTGATACTGGTCAATAAAGGCTGGGATCTGTACGCCTGAAAGTAATCCAATGGCAAAAACAGCCAAACGCAAATACTCTCGAACAATATTCATTTACCCTCCTCCAACCGCGCTATACGCATAAATGGGATGCTATACCTAAGATACGGTATCAGAGATTGTCAGTTATTCATCATAAATCTATTATGCTGGTACTTTATACGGAGTATCAGATGGGGAATACAATAGCAGTCGTTAAACGCAGCACGCTTTGCTTACTTATTAGCGGAGTATACTCGGGCGTTCTAAGCGCACAAAACCACGCGCTAAACGTTGACAGTGGTGCCCCAACGACTTGCCCCGCGGCTTTTCATGGGATTGATATACCAACAGACGCCAGTGCTTGTCTTTTATTTGCCGACGCGCTTCCAGCATCATTAACCTACCATAGCAAACAGACCTCCAATGAGCTTCTCGCGTTTTTCCGACAGCGTCTAGATGGGCCAATCTCTCAACGTTTATCCCAAAATCGCATTCTTATGCGCCTGCAAAACGACCACAAAATTATTGTTATTTCCCCAGATGGAGCAGGCAGCCAAGTAGATATACTTATCAACTCTAAATAAATGGGGATTGATAAATGGGGATTAAAAGCCCCTGCTAATAAAACGGACAGACCTCTGGCACTCTCTTTGCAATATCTCCTATAGACATCAACACAGGCGGAAACTGTCAAAAATTTGGCAGGCCTATAGGAGCAGGTATGGAATTGGCAATTATCTTAATGATGATATTGATTGTGGTGGCAATCGGTGCAGTGAAATTAAATGAACCCAGCTTAACCTTCCCGTTTAAAAAGAAGACTAATTTATTTACTCCTGTAGAGCGCAGCTTTCTGGCTCTTATCGATGAGGCTGTGGGCAACCAATTTAGAGTAATGTGCCGAGTTAAACTGTCTGATGTGGTCGCCACAAGGGAAAGCACCAGCAAGAAAGCAGGCAAAAGTGCGTTGAGTCGTACGAGCGGCCGCCATTTAGATTTTGTTTTATGCTCAAAAGCCGATATGTCACCTGTGGTGGCTATAGACTTAGTGCATGCCACACAAAACGGCAAAGACGGTTATAAACGCCAACGCGATTGGTTTGTCAGCGGCGCACTAGATGCGGCTCGTATTCCCCATGTGCGCATTAAAGTGCGCTCAGGGTATACCGCGCATGATATACGCCAGTGCATTGATGCCAAATTAGCGTCAGTACGCATTGCCTCAAAAAACACCCCATTAGTTGCAGGCACTGCAGGTCAAGTTAAAGATCCTAACATCGCCACACGCCCAACGAAGCCCTTAGGACAAGATCCTATGGCGGCTTAACTTCAAAGGACGCTGTGCAGTATTGATTTGCTGAATAGCAGATATAAAAAAACCAGCATCTGCTGGTTTTTTTTGATTCTAGGAAAATGAATTAGTTATTAACGAATTCAACACCTAGTTTAATGTCGCCACGTAAACCTTCAAGCATAGACTCTTTTGCTTTTTGCTCGAAGTCACTTAGCTCACCGTAAGGTAGAATTTCTTCTACGCCATTCTTGCCCAAACGAACTGGGTGTGAGAAGAATTGTGCGTCATCACTGTTGGTTTCAACATAGGTGTATTCAACCACATTTTCACCGCGCATTGCAGATACAAGCGACAAACAGAAACGAGCAGCGGCTTGGCCCATTGATAAGGTAGCTGATCCGCCGCCTGCCTTAGCTTCAACCACTTCTGTACCTGCATTTTGGATACGAGTCGTCAAACTAGCGACTTCTTCATCAGTAAATTCAACACCTTCCACCTGAGAAAGCAGAGGAAGAATAGTGGTACCAGAATGACCACCGATAACAGGAACATGCACGTTAGCAGGGTTCAAGTCACGTAAATTGCCCACAAACGTTTCTGCACGAATAACGTCAAGAGTCGTTACACCGAACAATTTGTTTTTGTTGTAAACACCCTTAGCTTTCAACGCTTCTGCAGCAATTGCCACTGTGGTGTTAACTGGGTTAGTTATGATGCATAAACAAGCTTCTGGACAATTGTCCGCAACACTGTCAACTAGGTTTCTAACGATACCAGCGTTGATGTTGAACAAATCAGAACGGTCCATACCCGGCTTACGTGGAACACCAGCAGGAATAAGAACAATGTCACTGCCTGTTAACGCTTTAGCTAGGTCGTCTTTACCGAAACCTTCAACTTTTACGTCAGTAGGGATATGACTTAAATCAACCGCAACGCCAGGTACGACAGGGGCTACGTCGTAAAGGGCTAGCTCTGTACCAGCTGGCAATTGAGTTTTTAACAACAATGATAATGCTTGGCCTATACCGCCAGCTGCACCTAATACCGCTACTTTCATAATTCTCTCCTGTGGAATGCTAATCAATTCGCGAACGAAACACTAATGCAAGACCCGCGAAAAAACAAATAAATGCTGAGCTGAAAATGTTCGAATTTGAATGTGAGGGCAAATTGCTTAAGTTCAAGTACTAAGGCAAAATAGCCACTATAAATAGAGGAATATATGGCTACTCATAAGCAAGAAGAACTCATCAAGGCATTTAAGGATATCTTAAAGGCCGAAAACTTTGGCTCTCAAGGGGATATTGTCGACGCGTTGAAAACGCAAAACTTCGACAATATCAGTCAATCCAAAGTATCCCGAATGCTCAGTAAGTTCGGTGCAGTGCGCACGCGCAACGCCAGAGGAGACATGGTCTATTGTTTACCTCCAGAGCTAGGCATGCCTACGGCTCGCAGCCCGCTTCGTCAATTAGTGTTAGATATAGTCCACAACAATGTGATGATCATCATCCGCACAAGTCCAGGTGCAGCGCAGCTCATTGCTAGATTGTTAGATTCCTTGAGTCAAAAAGATGGCGTTTTAGGCACAATTGCGGGCGACGATACGATTTTTATTGCTCCGTCTGATATCAACCAAATTGAAGAAATCCGCATGCGTGTCGAAGCGTTATTCGAAAATGTATGACGCGGCATGTTGCCTGAACACACTAGAGCCTGTACACACACTAGGACTGTACAGGCTCATCACTAACGTTTAAAACGCCGTTGAGCGCTATTACTCAGTAACGTCTACATCTACCCACACCAAGCGATGATCGGATGATGCCTGGCGATTTTGGATCAATCGATAGCTAGCCTCGTCAGATGTTGGCCAAAATACGCCACTGGCGCTTACCTCACCCAGCTTCTTACTAGGAAGAACATAATCAGCCCGCATACGCCAAAAAGCGGTATGAGAAGCTCCCAGAGCGTTTTCGGGGCTATGCACTGCGCCGCCTGCACTCATAGGAATATTGTGGCTATTCACCTTTGAATTTTTAAGCAATGAGCCAATGCCGTCTTTGTGACCATCGCCTTCTTCAGCAGAGGCATTCAAGTCACCCAAGACGACAAAATGCTCACTTCTTAGTCCGCCCCTTTGCTGTTTATCATCATAAATATAATCAGCGCCCTTACCACCCGATATGTAATCAGTCCAAAAACGGATCTCATCGTGGTTTCGCTTTCCATTTCGGTTTTCCGGGCCATCAAAAACCGGCGGTGTGGGGTGGCTTGCTAGAACATGAACTAGCTTACCATCGATGCTGATGGGTACATCCCAATGGGACTTAGACGACAACCTAAATATGGATTTTGCTTGGGGCGTGTACCAATCTACGCCGCCTTCAGTTTTTACGCTGTTAAGCAGCCCGTTAGGCATATCCTTCCACAAGAAGTGCTGAAACGTTCTTATTTTCTCGCGTTTAATGGGAAAACGGCTGAGCAAAACCATGCCGTATTGCCCTGGATACAAACCAAAGGCAAAGGTATCGCCACCATTGTCAGTGGACGTTCCATTATGGTTAAGGTCGACCCCAGAAGGAACGCCCGTATTCACAGGTGCGGTGTAGTAATAAGGGTAATCAATATTCTTGGTGCCTAGCTGAGAGACGGACAAATAGTGATTGATGAATGCCTTTACACCCTTGTCATCATCTGAGGTGTAATCAAACTCGTTCAGTAAGATAATATCAGGGCGCCCACGCTGAATAATCTCAGCAATATTTTTGATCTGTTGATTGTCACCGCTCTTCAAGTTTTCAAACAGCTCCTGGCCGGTCGGTGTTACTCCTTTAGGTAAGTAATTACTCGCCTCCATACTCACATTAAACGTCGCTATCCGCACTGTTTTCGCTTCCGACACTAAAGACACTCCAGCAAATAAAAACAATAACCCCAGAAATTTGTACATTTTTACATCCTTAACACCAATAAAAAAGCCGGCTACAAGAGCCGGCTTTCAATCATAATCATTTAATGATTAGAATCTGTAGTTAACACCGATACGCATTTCCCACAAAGATGCATCACCTTGGCGACTTTGAGGAGATGAATTACCTATTGTCGCAGTATTGAAAGAAACTTCTTCCAAGATACCCCAATCATCGTTAAGGAAGTTAGTGAAGTTATCCATGGTTAAGCTCACCGTTGCCGAGTGACCATCAGCAAATGCTGGTATCTCTTGTCTTACCGCAATATCAACCTTGGTCCACCAATCACTCTCTTGATCGTTACGCTCCGCTCCGATAGGTAGCACACTATTGCTATCTAGATACGGTGTAAATCCAAAAGCACTATTGCCGTCATCTTGAGATAGCGTGAAGCTATATGGTCGACCTGATTGCGCCAACGCATACATGTTGAAGCGTGTTTCTAAACCTGCAAATAGCTCTACTGCGTAACTAAAGTCTGCAGTGAAACGATGCTCAATATTCCAATCTGACAATGAAGATACATCTTCATTAGGATTAGTAAACGCACGATATTGATAGTTAGAAAATGCAACCGAGCTGGTCATAGGCTGCACATCTTCAGCATGGTTATACGAGTAACCAGTTACTAAGCGCAAGCCGTTATCCCAAGTTTTCTCTAGAGTACCAGTCAGTGAATATGACGTTGACACCTCATCAGAATTTGTCAACTCAAGTGAGCCATAACCGTTTCTGTCATAATCCACATAACCAGCATCGGTTATGCCAACTTCTTCAATACCAACGTATTTTATCATCGCTTGGTCTTGCGTAAACGACACTAGTAAATCTGCATTTAAAACATAATCTGAGTCAGTAACATGAGTGATACCCGCTGATACTTTCCACTCACTTGGCATTTTAAAATCTGGATCTAAATTATTTGACTCGAAGTTACCTGCGTTACCGTTGTCTAACAAGTCATCAAGTTCAGATGGAACACCATAACCTGGTCCAACCGGTGCGCCATCTTCAACATTAACCCAAACAACATCGTCATCGAATAAGCTGCGAGAGCCATCATCATAACCAAAATCGCCGCCGTCTACTTCACCGCCAGTTACATTGGTATTTTGATAGTTATTGGTCATCCATACGTTCGGGTTACCACCAGAGAATAGACCAACACCACCACGGATTTCGGTACTGTCACTTAGCGTATAGTTCAAACCAATCCGTGGTTGTAACAAGCTAATACCGTCCAAGTTAGCAGTGTTGCTATAACCATTGCCTGCAAGAAAATCTGCATTCTCTACAGGTTTGTCTGATGTAGTTATCCAGTCGTAACGTAAACCTGCGATTACTTTCAAATCATCAGTTAAATAAAACTCATCTTGAAGGTAAGTGCTGTGTGACGTGTAACCCCACTCAGCAGCTCGGTCATTAATGTCTCCAGAATAAGCATGGCCATACTCAACGTCACTAGCGATGCCATTTTCAAAATCTGCAATGCTATCAAAAGAAAGTGACGTTTCAGCATGCTGTACGAAAATGTTATATATTTCTAAGTCATCGCTCTCATAACCAAACGTGAGTGTATGACCGTTATCCATGTAGTAGTTACCACGGAACATCATGCTAAGTGCGTCCCAGTTCAAGTCATTCACTTGACGGCTATCATCCGAACCTAAAAAGACAGTCATGTCTTCTAAAAAGATCTTAACTTCACCGAAGTCATTCCCACCTACTGTGCCATCACCCGTTAAAGAGTTTTGACGATTGTCCAATTCGGTATAAGAAAGGCGTACTTCAGTTGAGAATTTGTCATTCCAATCAGAGTACAATACGCCTGAGTACGAGGTTAGCTCTGCGCCACGTTCGTAGAAGTGACTAGAAAGTTCAAATTCATCTGAATCCCCATCTGATTCAGCAAAATTATTGCCGTCATTCCAGTTATAGGTAAAAGACGCTCGGTGTTGCTCGTTTATGTTCCAATCTAATTTGACTAAAAGCTTTTCATCTTCGTTTGCAAGGCTTGAAGGGACCGTCCCCGGGTCAAACTGATATAAATCATTCGAGATACGGATAATGTCATCTAATTGCGTTTGCGAGAGAGCAACCTCATTGATTGCACCTGAGCCAGCTACGCCTCGGTCAAAAATATTGGCGCCTTCTAGCTTCTCGTATGCAGCGAAAATAAATAATGTATCTTTGATTAGCGGGGCACCTACGCTAAAACCGTAACGCTTCTCAGTGTAGTCACCGAGATTAATGTCGTCGCCTTCTAAAGAATCACCGCGCAAGTCATTGCTACCGTAATCATAAAAAGCAGAGCCATGCACTTCGTTGGTACCTGTTTTACTTACCGCACTAATATTACATGCTGAGAAACCACCATATATAACGTCGAACGGTGCGATTTCTACTGCAACACCTTCGATAGCATCATAAGAGAAAGGCATTCTTTCAGTTGGGTAACCGTTAGAGTTAAGACCAAACAAGTCATTCATGCGCACACCGTCAACGGTCAAGCTGTTGAAACGAGGGCTTTTACCCACACACTGAATACCGCCGCTTCCACCTTCATCAACGTAGATACGAGGATCGATTCTAACGATATCAGTCAAGTCACGATTAATCGCAGGGGCATTTTCTAACGTGGATAGGTCAAAGTTAGCACCTGGGCCTATTTTACCAAAAGATAAGCTGCTGATTTGTGAAGCTGACACAGCGATGCGTTCAATATTCTCTTCACTGGCCAAAACGCGATTAATGGGCGCCGTTTCACCTAAGCTTAAATAAACATCTTCTATCGTTTGGTCAGCAAAAGTATTTGAGTCAAGCTCAATAGTGTAAGGACCACCAACGCGTAAACCATTAAGATTAAACGTACCTGCAGAGTTAACAGTTGCCGTTTTTACTGCACCAGTTGGTACGTGAGTGACTTTAACTACAGTACCTGCCGCAGGGTTACCATTTGGGCCTACAATTTGCCCTGTCATTCCTGAAGAGGTGGTTTGCGCAAGAGCAGCAGAAGACATGCCTAATGACATGGCTACCGCAAGCGCGATGCTGGTGAGTTTAGTTTTTCTTAGCATTGTGTGTTTCCTAAGGTTTGTGAGTATTAAATCGTGTTAATTTTTATGCCGCTATTATTTTATTTTTATGTTGCATTTATATTACTGCACTGACCAGTAATCAAAAAATTTGACTAACTGGTCAAAAATTCCCTACCCGCTTTCTAATTTTCTTTTTGAACGGTCACTTTTATTTTTATACGTCATGAGGTGACACGATTTGTGACAAACTTTGACTTAGCCAGTGTGAACAAATTTCGCTAAGTAAAAACCCCTCAACAACATTCATAACTTCTTATTATTAATCATTTTAAATCAATAAGTTAACACCTTCAAATAAATTTACCTATTGCTTTAAGTAAGACTAACTGGTCAAATCAGTTCAACAAGTAAACATACCGAACTTGAGTGCAGAATAGAATTTTGTCGATTAACGCGATTGCCTTGCCTATCCTATCCGGAATATTTATGCTCGCCAGCTGGTATGCAGGTGTCTTATCAAGCGTAATAAAAAGTGAAAATTTATCTAATTTAATTTCACAATCGCTCACTTGCCAAACACAATCGGTAAATAATAGTGACGAATTTGTTGTTTTTATAACCGATCAAGGTATGGCTAGCAAGCTCCTTTCGTCTTTGTGCAGTAACCAGACAATTAACCGCCAGTATGGAATTGTCACTGTCCAGTGGAGCCACAACGAGCAAGAAATTATTCAATATGTCGGTAAAGGGATTGCTGATCTTGCCTTGGTCAAAGAAAACGTCATGTTAGCTTTTGCTGCAGAAACGACTTACCGATACCAAACCGTCGCTCAATATAAAGACTACTCCACGTATTTGATTTCCTTAAAAGAGAAACCGGAACTGACTAAACAATATTTATGGGGTAAACGCTTAGGGCTTTTGGACTACCCTAGCAGCCGCTCAGGCCATATTGTACCTAAGGGGCTACTGAATGAATTGGGCATCTCAGAAGCGAATATGAATATCGTATATGTTAATTCTCATGAGGCCCTGCGCGACCTTCTTGCAACTGGTAGTGTGGATATCATATCTTCATTTTGGAAAGAAAAAGACGCGGAGCGCTTTTCCGCTAATTACATCACCCCGATAAACACGAAGGTCAGTGGCAGTAAGTGGTATTTGAAGATGGAAACCCAAAATACCGATTTGATCTGCGAAATACAGAATACCTTGTCGACTCTATCGATCAATACGCAATCAAACTATTACCGCCAGCTTGAGCTAGTGCCCTATCACTGCCCGTTGACAAAGAATTCAAATGAAGTGCTAGACCATGAAAACTAAACTGATTTACGTTGGCCTTTTTACCCTCATATGGTTAATTTTTCAGTTTGCCTTTGTTATTGGCGTTCATTTCCAAGCGATATCAAACCAAGCTCAATTCTTAGCTAACATTGAAAAACGTATTGCAATCGACTTACCCAAATTACGCTTAGCGAACCCCAAATTTAAAACGGTGGCAGATACACGCTCTGTCAGTCACTACATTTCAGATCTAAATCGTGTACTTGATAAACAACGCTCCCCTATCGATGTCATCTCAATACAAGGGATCGTAGAAGCGGATATTCAAAGAGCGGGGGCTAGTCGAGAAACATACCTAGAAACTCATGATCAGAAAATCGCAATCCAGTACGCTGTTAATGCTCCCTCGATAGTAGATTACATTGGGCTTACTCCACTCATACTTGCCACACTGCTTAGTTACCTATGTATTCAAAGGTTAAGATTAACTCACAGAAACACAGCTAACTTACACAAAGAGTTAGAAACGCCCGTGAATCATCAATTAATTATTGACCTAAAAACCAAGAGCATAAGTTATGTCGACGGTACAACGCCAATAATATTACCAAACAAACCTTTTTGCTTTTATGCGGCCCTTGTGGACTATTGCATACAAGATAACAGCGCTAATTTGAGCAACAGCAGTGACGTACCTGAAGAGTTGATTCAGATAGCAAATAAATACTTTTATCGTTTGATCGATTTAGGGCATACCAAACGCAAACGTCCAGATTTTGCAGCCAACCTAGATAAAACGTTGAGTGAAATTCGCTCAGCGTTGGACGAGATATTCGTCGATCATCAAGAAGAAAAGGAGCTGTTCTATCCACCTAAGGCGCAAGGTGAAGGCTCTCGCTCTAAACTGCATAATTACGCGCTGCCTAATATCAGCACAGAAAAAGTCCTCTTTATTGGAAAGTAACTTCTCTCACTGATAACCCACTCAGGTAAAATATACGCCCCCTAACCTCTCTAGTATTTATTTCCAGGATGTTGCAAAGCGCTCTAGGTAAATTTAATGTTTTCAAATTAGTAATGTGCTCACTCTGCATACATAAAAACCTAACCCAACAAAAACTTGACCATATGGTCCACAAATCGTAACCTTGTTGCGTTAATGTTAACCAGAGGGGCTAACATTGTGTGGATTTACCAATTGTCATAAAAATTGCTATATAAATGCGTTGTGAAAACTGACTTTTTGACCGTTCGCTGGTATCTTTCAGACAATCTCATCTCTATCATTTCGGAGTAGTATGTCTGCCCCCCTCGTTATCGCTATCTCCGGTGCTTCTGGCTCGGGTAAATCGCTGTTTACTGAAAACTTGCTTAAAGAATTCTCAGAAGACGGCAAACATGTACAAATACTTCGTGAAGATCATTATTATCGCGCCCAAGACCATCTACCCATGGAAGAGCGAGAAAAGAATAATTACGATCATCCCAAAGCGTTTGAACACGAGTTATTGGTTGAGCACTTACAGGCTTTGAAGAACTGGCAGTCAGTTGATTACCCTCACTACTGTTATAAAACTCACACTCGCTTGGCTCAAACCGAAAAGCTGATGTCAGCACCTGTTATCATCATTGAAGGGATCATGTTGCTAGCAAATCAAGAGCTTCAGCCTTTGTTTGATATTAAGATTTTCGTAGATACACCGCTAGACATTTGCTTATTGCGTCGAATGAAGCGAGATATAGCTGAACGAGGACGCACGTTAGATTCGGTTGCAAAACAATATGAATCAACCGTCAAGCCCATGTATCACCAGTTTATCGCGCCGAGTCGTTTTACTGCTGATGTTATTGTGACCCAGGGTGGAAAAAACCGTATTGCATTGGATGTCATTAAATCTCATATCCAGCAGACGCTACTTTAGCCATTAAAATAACGACGATATAAAAACAATAATTAAGGAGTTAGAATGGTCAGTTTGATTGGCATAGCTGTTCTGTTCATACTTGCGATTTTGCTCTCAGCGCATCGTAAGTCGATAAATTGGCGCACTGTGGGTGGCGCTTTTGCTATTCAGGCTATTATTGGTGCTTTGGTCCTGTACTTCCCCCCAGGGAAAGAATTTTTACTGGGCTTAACCGTCTATGTAAAAAATATAATTGAATATAGCCAACAAGGCATCGATTTCATTTTTGGTCAGTTAGGCAATAAATCACTTGGCTTTATCTTCGCCTTTAACGTGCTCCCTGTTATCGTTTTTTTCTCGTCCTTAATTACCGTGCTTTATCATCTTGGTGTGATGTCTTGGATCATTCGTCTGATCGGCGGGTTCTTGCAAATTGCCCTTAAGACAAGTCGTCCAGAGTCCATGTCTGCTGCTGCGAATATATTTGTAGGTCAAACCGAAGCCCCATTAGTCGTTAAGCCATTTATTCCTCATATGACACGCTCAGAGCTGTTTGCCATTATGGTCGGTGGGCTGGCGTCTATTGCTGGCTCAGTTATGGCAGGTTACGCCGGAATGGGTGTTGAAATTAAATATCTACTTGCGGCTAGCTTTATGGCGGCACCGGGCGGCCTGTTGATGGCAAAGATCATCATGCCTGAAACCCAAGAATTTAAAAACGAGTTGACTGAGGTCAACAACGAAGAAGACAAATACGCTAATATTTTTGATGCTGCAGCAAGCGGTGCAGCATCGGGTATGCATCTCGCGTTGAATGTGGGCGCCATGTTACTTGCTTTCATTGCATTAATTGCACTATTAAATGGCCTTATTGGGTGGGCCGGCGGTCTTGTAGGGGTCGAGAACTTAAGCTTTGAAGTCATTCTTGGGTATGTGTTCCAGCCGCTTGCATGGGCACTTGGGGTACCTTGGGATGAAGCCAATCTCGCCGGTAGTTTTATCGGGCAAAAAATGGTGGTGAACGAATTTGTAGCTTACGTGGACTTTCTGAAATACCAAGCTGACTTATCGCCAGGCACCCAAGCTATTGTTATTTTCTCGTTGTGCGGCTTCGCTAACTTTTCATCCATCGCTATTTTAATGGGTGGCATTGGTGCATTAGCTCCAGGGCGACGTAAAGAAATCGCGCAAATGGGCCTAAAAGCAGTGCTGGCCGCCACTCTCGCAAACTTAATGAGTGCCGCCTTAGCTGGCTTGTACCTCAGCTTATAGAAATTGAAAAAGGAATGACTGCCAAGGTGGGCAATCCATTCACACTTAAAGACAGGAAAGATTATTATGCAATTGCTCGCCGTCGATTACACAGCACCAGACGCGGACAAAAAGTTCGTTGAATCATTGCGCCAAACCGGCTTTGGAGTGCTAAAGAACCACCCTATCGAACAATCAACGGTAACCAGTATCTACGAAAACTGGCAGGCGTTTTTTAATTCTGATGACAAACTGCACTACGCGTTTGATAACCAAAGTCACGATGGCTTTTTTTCAACCAAGGTTTCAGAAACCGCCAAAGGGTTTAAAAAGAAAGATATCAAAGAGTACTTTCATTATTATCCTTGGGGGAAATGCCCTCCTGATTTAAAGCAAGAACTGCAAGACTATTATCAAGCAGCTAACAATCTAGCATCTGAGTTACTCGGTTGGGTTGAGAAATATTCACCGGCAGATGTTGCTGCACATTACAGCGAACCACTTTCTGGCATGGCAGTAGACAGTGATCAAACACTACTTCGTGTTTTGCACTACCCGCCAATTACAGGAAGCGAGGAGCCGGATGCTATTCGTGCCGCCGCCCATGAAGACATCAACCTTTTAACGATACTTCCTTCAGCTAATGAGCCAGGATTACAAGTGAAAGGCACTGGTGACGAGTGGATTGATGTGCCTTGTGACTTCGGGACTTTGATTGTGAATATTGGTGATATGCTTCAAGAGGCATCCGGTGGCTACTTCCCATCTACGTCTCACCGGGTGATTAATCCTCAAGGTGCAGATCAAACTAAATCACGAATTTCACTGCCCTTATTCTTACACCCTCGTCCAGAAGTGGTCTTGTCTGAACGTCACACAGCCAAAACCTATTTAGCAGAGAGATTGCGAGAATTAGGCGTAGCCTAGATATATCTATAGATACGTCAAAAACCTACTTCAATGTGAAGTAGGTTTTTTTTGGCCTAAAATTATATTGATGAACGAGAAAGAAGGTCCAGCTTCCCTTGGTATAACTCCTTCTCTTGCAGGTTTTTAGTGGTGCGTTTGGCCTTCTTCAAGTAGCGCTCACTTAGCGTCATTTGTCCCATAGCATGATATGTTCTGGCTAACGCAAAGAAGATTTCGTGGCGATCTTTATCAATCGCTAGTGCGCGATTAAAATGCGCTAGCGCTCCCTGTAAATCTCCTTGGTCAAACTCACGTCGGCCTAGATCGAGATGATAAAAGGGATTTCGCAGACGTTTACTTTCAACTCGCGCAAGGATCTCCTGAGCCTGCGTCATTTTATTAGAATAATTATATAAATATGCGAGATTTTCCCAAGCGGTCAAGTTATCAGGTGACGACGACAGCGCTTTCAAATACGCTCTTTCAGATAGAGCGTATCGCTCTGAAACTCGGTACAAAAAGCCTAAGTTCACTAACGCTGAATCGAAATTTGGTTCAACTTTCAGCGCCGCTGAGAAATACGCGTATGCTCGGTCTCTGTCATTGGATAAGAGGGCATCCGCGCCTTTGTTATTATAAAACATGGCAATGACTTGTTGTTTTGTTAGCTGCGTTTTTGGGAAGTGCTGTCTCAACGCTTGGGGGTCGAAATCAATTTGGTAACCGCGTTTGTAAAAATAAAAGGAATTAGCACTTCGCGACCTAGGTATTATCTGTAAGTTTATATGCCCATTTAGCAAGCTAATACCGTCTCTGCGAGTCCAATACTCCGGGATCTGTACATCTTGAAACCGAACGCTTAAATCAGCCTCATTGGCTAATGCGTAGGTCATAATTGACAAAGAAAGGCAATTTGCTGCTCGGTTGTGAAAGGTTTCATTGGCCGTCGTATTTGCATCGCCACGATAGAGTAAATCAAAGCTCAACCGTTTAAATATACTGCGCGCCAGTGTTTCCGTTCGTTCGATAGGATCGTCTATGTGCCCCACCGTGCGCTTTACATAGTTTCGCGCATCCTTGTCTAAACGGAAAATGTCTTTTTCAGATTCGATATGGACGTCTTTCGCCAAAGGAAAGGCATCATCATCTAAAATAGAGCCAGATACCTGTTGTACTGTCGGGGCGCTTTGGCAAGCCGTTAAACTAAACAATACTAGTAGCGTTAACCAGAATGAATGCTGCTTCGTAAGATAATTCACGATACTTCTCCTCTTTGCTTCTGCTTCAAATTTAGTTAAAAAGGCAGCATTAAGCTATAACAAAGAGAAAAAATAAGTAACAACTTATTAACAATCAATTAACGGGAAAGTATCTCCGTAATGTAATCTACGTCGTCCTGTATCACCCGCTCAATCATTAGGCGCAGGAAAGACTTCAAGTGCATCAGTCACCATCAACGTCTTTAACGTATCGGTATTTTTCGGCGCAAATTTTTGGATTTGCGCAAACAGTAATTCCAAAGTCGCCATCGCATCGTCCAGAGCATTGTGTGCCGGTACCGCTGGCAAATTATAACGCGCGCGACACACGGGTAACACCACAGCATTTGGCGGGGGCGGACGTAAATTCTTAGTCAGTTGATACAGTCCAAAACGCAATGTGTCTAGCGTTACGACTGTGGGAAGAGGGATATTCAACTTTTTAAATACACCGTTTAACACCGTCATATCAAGATGGGTACAATGAAACACCCATACATGACTACTAGCAAATTGTTTTAGCGCCTCCAACGCGATACGCAACGGTTGCCCTTTGGCAATATGATCAGCGGTTAAACCGTGGATTACCGGGCTTTGATTTAACGAAGCTGTTGTTGATATCACCTGATAATAACAACTTTGCAGAGAAATCTGCTTGCCCTTACCCTCAACCCACCCTATCGATAGAATTTTAGTGTCATTCAAATCAAGGGACGTGAGCTCTAGATCAATACATAAAAAAGGAATGTCAGCCAGTGGCATGCCTAACCAAGCTTCTGGGATAGGTGGCTTAGGTGCAAACCACTTTTTTAGTTTTTTAAACATCAGTCTTTCTCTCTGGGCATACTCGGTTTGCGTTAACCTAAACCACCGGCAAATTTAAACACAGCGGCTTGCTGTGTTCTTCGGATAACGCGCATTGCCTCTTTCAATTGATATTTCTCGATAGACGACAAATCGCTGATCGAAACATAGTTGTCAGTCACCTTATTTTGAATTTGATGACGCCACCGTAAGCGATTAAGAAACAGCCATATATCGCGCAGATTTTTGACGTCTTTACTCGATAACCCTGCGTGTGACAACAGCCCCTCTAGTCGATGAGGAATGGATGGCATGGTTAAGCCATTGGCTAAGGAGTAAATCCGCACTAGGTTGTTGATGATCGCCACCCCACTATTTTTCATATCGATGCAATCTTTTTTAGGTAACCCTTTTTTATATACAAATTTCTGAAACATAGACAAAGGAACATGCCCATCACTGGCGTGACGCGTAAGCGCGGCAATAAACCTCGATTGTTTGAGTAACTCCTTACGCTCCACATGTAATTGAGAAAGCAAAAATCGATTTCCTGCCACTGCGCGTACATCAAGAAATATATTGCAGTTCAAGATAGCTTCCGGACTCGGCTCCCGCACCCAACTTTGTGCTTGCTGAACAGCTTGTTTTATTGACAAACGCAATGCTGGGTTACTGGCCATAATATTTCCAGTGCACAATTTAATACCGCACTTATCTAGGCCCCTGCATACGTACTCAGCCATATCTGCAAAATAGGCAGATTGCTCAGGGTTCGGCTCTGTGGCGAACAGTAATCCGTTGTCTTGATCAGATCCCATGGTCTGGTCTTCTCGCGCTTGAGAGCCGTAAACAAGCCAACAAAATTCCATCGGTGCTTCACCATGCTGTTGCTGATAAAAGCCAATGAGCTTTCGCGTCATAATATCCGTTGCCTGAGACAATACCTTGCCGGCAATATCAAAGTCGCCGAGACGTTTAGCGTGTTTCGAAAAATAATGTGGTAGTTGCCACGAAAGTCTTGTTAATTCGTACAAAGACGGCGCTTTTGTTAACTCGTTAATAACGAAAAGCACATTCCCTCTTTGATGACGTATCATATCGCTCGCCGTCAACATCCCAAGGGGAACCCCGCTGTTTTTATCCACGACGGGTAAATGGTGCACATTGTGCTCGGTCATGACGCACAAGGCATCGAATAATGTCCGCTGATCGCTAATTTTCACTGGGTCTCGCGTCATTATTTCACTAACCGCAAGGTTCACATCGGTTTGCTGCGCCACCACGCGATTTCGTATATCTCGGTCAGTTAGTATACCCACCAGTAATTGGTTATCCGTGATTACAAGAGAAGAAACGCCGCTTTTTGACATAACTTGCACCCCTTGCAAAATTGAGCTGTTGATATCCTCGCTCACAACCCCATCAGAAATCACTTCGCTTATCGGCTTGTAAAGCCACATAGACTTTGAGTCATCTACATGGTCACTATAAATTTGCTCAGAGGTATAATTTCGAAAGAAAACTTCAATACTCGGATGGCTAGCAACACATTGGGCGAAACTTTTTTTCGGGATGCAATACACTAACCCCGGGCTATCGACAGTGACTGCTATTTTATTCGGCTGTTTTTGCCATAAGTTGTCACAGCCGAAATAATCCCCATCACTTACGTGGCGTTCTGATTCAGCGGAATCCTTAACTGAATATTGCCCACTGCATATAAGAAACAATCCCCCTTGCTGCTGTTTCAGAATATTCGTTACATCTTCTTGGCTAAAATAAGCGACCGTAATGGACTGCGCCAACCTATTCATTTCATGCTCATCAAGCACCTCAAAGGGAGCGGAATCGCGCAAAAACTCTAAGATGTGCTGAGGGATATGATTCATTGAAACTCCAAAATAAATAACTGATAGTGGCGCATTTCAATTCTACAAATCTATTGCAATGAAACGTTTTGCCGATACGCTGCGCGAACCTTGATTTGACCAAAGCAGGCCCTGTTTAACAAGAGAATTTCTTATACCAATTTCACGAAATAATTAATCACTCTGCGAAAATTTAAAAGGAACTAACCAAAGCGCTTTTTACTTGATGTATTCACTGTCGTGTAATGTTCAATTGGTCGACTCAAGCAAGTTGACAAACGCTTCCCTTGGTAAGGGTTTATAGAAATGAAACCCTTGAATAGCTGCAACATCCTTTTCATGAAAATAAGCGTGTTCTTGAGATGTTTCTAGGCCCTCTACAACACATTCTAATGAAAAGTGCTGAGAGATATAAATAATCGCCTCAACGATAACTTGGTTATCCGTGTTTTGATCTATTTTCGACACAAAACTACGATCTATTTTGACTGACTTTAGCGGCAACTGATGTAAATAAGAAAGCGACGAATAGCCGCTACCAAAATCGTCCAACATAAAAAATAGCTCATGCACAATTAACGCATTCATAATATAAATAGCGCTGGTAATGTTTTCCATCGCAACGCCTTCCGTTATTTCCAAGCGTAAATAAGAATGGGGGAACGTGAATTCCTCAATTATCTCCAACACTTGAGCAACGAAGTGGGGTTGACTAAACTGTCGCGGGCTAATATTGATACTGATGTAGCGCAAATTTCCTTCAGAAAACCAATCAAGGTGCTGCGAAATCAATACACACGTCTGGCGCAAGACCCATTGACCGATTTCTACAATCAAACCGCATTCCTCTGCCACTGGAATGAATTCCTGAGGCCCAACCCAGCCTAGTTTTTCATCATGCCAGCGCAGCAATCCCTCTGCGGCCACTATCTCGCCTGCCACATTAACCATAGGCTGAAAATACAACTCGAATGCTTCTTCACGTAAAGCCACATGTAGACGCTGCTCTACCTCAGAGCGAAAAGTCGCCATGATTTGTAATTCGTGACGGTAAAATAAATAATCATTGCGACTAGTGTGTTTAATTTTGTACATGGCAATATCAGCGTGTTTTATAAGTTGCTTAGCTTGCTCAGCAATTGATTTATTGGCATTGAGCTCAGGTGATGGAAACAGGGCGATGCCGATACTAAAGCTGGTAAACACAGCGCAACGGGATAACTCAATACTATCCCGAGTGAGGCTAAGCATTTTATCCGCTACTTTGGTAGCCTTGCCAACTGCGCTCTGTTCCGTCGGCCCTATGTCGCCAAGTAGCAAGATGAACTCATCCCCGCCTACTCTGGCCAAGGTATCATCACGGCGGATACAGGCTTTTAATTTGCTTGTGATATTAATCAGCAATTCATCACCAACAGAATGCCCTAAAGTATCGTTTATTAACTTGAAACGGTCTAAGTCGATAAAAAACACGGCCCCATATTGACCATGCTGCTGAGCATTCGTCAGTAAACTTTGTAAGTTGATATTGAGCATTTTTCGGTTAGGTAAGCCAGTCAAAACGTCTTGATAAGTTTGCAATCTAAGCTGCTCTTCTACCGCTTTACGATTACTAATTTCATCCACCAAATTTTGATGCTCTAAGCAAGCTTGGCAACTCACAGCCAAGCGGCCAAATAGGGGCATTAGCGCATTAAGAACGATGTCATCGATAGGCGTCCGTTTGCGTTCGAAACTGATTGCACCAAATTTAGGAATTTTAAACAGATAATAATAAGTATCACCGCGCTGACGGCAGACGCTTTGCACGTTGAGCTGGCTAAACTCGTACACCTGCTCGGTTAACCAGTCATTTGTATCATCTGGGCGATGATTATAAGGGTAGCAGAGTATGTCTGAATCATTTCTTGAGCGCGGTGCTTCTTTAAATACTACTGCGCTGCGTAAACTCAGACGTTTTTTGGCTCTATCGAGAAATAGCTGAAGCATCTTATCTAGGTTGAGATCCAATCCGATACTCATGGCTAGCTCGTGCTGAATAGAAATAATCTGCAAGGTGCGACTCATTTCACTCATTCACAGGCCCCAACTTAAATATAAAACGCCATTCATACCACATCCTGCTTGCTCGCTCGAGCTAAGGCAGCAACAGCCGTTTTATTATGTAAACTGAGAATCCCCCCGGCACCTAGCTCTATCTCGCCTAATACTAGCGCCCCAACTGTGCGGTACGGCGGTGCTATTTCTCGGTGAATCAAATCGAGTTCTGTGGCAAATTTATCTTGCAAAAACAACTGCCTACTAACGCAATCAAACAAAAAGCAATCCGTTACTTCATGCGTATCATTTAGTGTAGAAAGCGCTTGATTTACTGCGCCAGAAGCCGCAGCTATTAATTTTTCAGCATCTCCACACATGATGTACAGCATGGTGTTCTCAGGTATATCTCCTGCACAAACAAGCCCGCTACCCTCCAGTTTAAGAGGATCACGAATAAGCACTTCGTCGTCTAGCCTAGCCAACCCGAAAGGGAACGTTTTCGCTATGTCAAAAAATTCGTGCTTGTCGAAACTCAGCTTACTATGCTCTTGGACGACTCGCTCGTATAGCTGCGCAGCAGGCTCAAAATTTAACTCTAACACACAGTTATCATCAGTGCTGTTAGCCAGAAATGGGCCTGCAAGTATTTCCCAACCATGGCCTACGGACAAATCCCAATGAGTCGACATTTCGACTAAAATCATCGCATCTTGATGCATGCCGGCAGCACTAAAGAGGCAAGGTTGCGCCTTGAATTCAAGCGTTCCCGCTCCACCTCCAAAGACACTGCAATCTTCTGGTAGAAATCCCAGTACATGTTGCAGATAACCATCAATCTGCCTTGATAGCGCATCAGTCAATATCATCACGGAATTCACAGACTGAGACATATAAGCCATGTTTGACGACACTGGAGCACAAGTTGAAACACTCTCAATGACGCAAACACGAATATTGTTGCGCAAACCAACCACTAAAATACCGCGGGGCTCAAAGCGCGAGTCGAGGATAAGACCTGGAAATATCCCGCCGAAGATAGGCACATCTAATGTACCCACATATTGCTTAAAATCGTCTCCCCAAGAAGCCGCTTCTTCGCTGCACAGGATCATGATCCCCTTTGGCTGTGACAGCATCAATTCAGCAACACTATCGGCTAGTGCTTTAACCGTAACGTTTGAGGTAAATTGCACATCACTGAAAACTGCCATCCATATCCCTAACACCTCAACGAGATTGTTAAACGTTTGATATGCAGACAATAATAGCTAATAGCGTGCAAATTACCAGCAACGAAATTCTGTTATTTTTCTTTCTTGAGGCTCACATAAAAAAGCGCCCAACGAGGTGGGCGCTATTGTAGTAAAAGGCTATTTCATTCCTTTTTGAATGGTAGTTTTTAGCAATTAATGTGCAGTTGCATCTCCAGCACCTTTAGGATAGCGAATATCCTCTACTAACTGTTGAATCTCTTGTGGCGCTTCCTCCGTCATTTTGAATACTAATAATGCCACAGCGAAGTTCACCAACATACCAATTGCACCTATTCCTTCAGGTGAAACGCCAAACCACCAGTTCTCTGACACATTCGCCGCAGGGTTAACAAACTTAAAGTAAATAATGTACGCTGCGGTAAAGCCAATCCCCGCTAACATGCCAGAAATCGCCCCTTTGTCATTCATACGCTTCATAAATATTCCCATTATGATGGCAGGGAAGAATGACGAAGCTGCTAAGCCGAATGCGAATGCGACCACCTGCGCGACAAATCCAGGGGGATTGACCCCAAAGTATCCTGCAATAACAATCGCTACGCCCGCAGCCAAGCGCGCATAAAACAGCTCTTTTTTGTCGGTTATGTTGGGCATTAGGTTGCGTTTAAGCAAATCGTGTGAGACCGATGTAGAGATAACCAATAACAGCCCGGCGGAGGTTGATAATGCGGCAGCAATGCCACCTGCAGCGACCAACGCAATAACCCATGCCGGTAAATTGGCAATTTCAGGGTTGGCCATCACCATAATGTCACGATCTACTTGCATCTCGTTTCGCTCATCACCTGAGTAGAACATTTTACCGTCTTGGTTTTTGTCATCCCAGCTAATCAGCCCAGTTTTTTCCCAATTAGTTATCCAGCTAGGAGCTTCGCTATATGGCGTACCAGTGGGCGCTTGCTCGCTGACGGTTGGACCATTGATGGTCTCAATCATATTAACTCGCGCAAATGCGGCAATAGAAGGGGCTGTGGTATATAAAATAGCGATAAACAGTAAAGCCCAACCAGCACTCTTACGCGCATCACGTACTTTAGGTACGGTGAAGAAGCGCACTATTACATGGGGCAGACCTGCAGTACCGACCATGAGTGCTGCCGTGATGCAAAATACATCGAAGGTGCCCTTGGTACCGGAGGTGTACTCGTTGAATCCTAGTTGTGTCGAGAGACCATCTAGTTTTTCCAGCAGATACACCCCCGACCCATCGGCTAAACTCGCACCAAAGCCGGTTTGCGGTAGTACGTGCCCCGTGACCATGATGGAGATAAATACGGCGGGCACTAAGTAAGCGAAAATAAGCACGCAGTACTGCGCGACTTGAGTGTAAGTAATACCTTTCATGCCGCCTAGCACGGTATAGAAAAACACAATCGCCATACCAATCACAACACCCGTGACGATGTCGACTTCAAGGAAGCGGCTAAACACTACGCCGACCCCACGCATCTGACCTGCGACATATGTGAAGCAAACGAATATGGCACATACAACAGCCACTGTACGCGCGGTTTGTGAGTAGTAACGATCGCCGATGAAATCCGGAACCGTAAACTTCCCAAACTTGCGTAAATATGGCGCTAAGCAAAGGGCTAATAATACGTATCCGCCAGTCCAGCCGAGTAGATATACAGCCCCGTCGTAGCCCATAAATGAGATCAACCCAGCCATTGATATGAACGATGCTGCTGACATCCAATCAGCGGCTGTTGCCATGCCGTTTGCTATAGGGTGAACACCGCCACCAGCCACATAGAATTCTTGTGTTGACCCAGCACGAGCCCAAATCGCAATAGCGATGTACAGAGCAAAAGAAGCTCCTACGATTAAAAATGTGAGTACTTGAACATCCATCTTAACGCTCCTATTCTTCGTCGACGCCGTAGCGCTTATCGAGTTGATTCATTTTGTACATGTAGATAAATATCAACGCGACAAATACGTAGATTGCTCCTTGCTGCGCAAACCAAAAGCCCAATTTAAAGCCGAACACTTGAATTTGGTCGAGTAAATCCACTAATAAAATTCCGAAACCAAAGGACACGACAAACCAAACAACTAGTAGTTTTGTCATAAGAGCGAGATTTTCCCGCCAGTATGCTTTTTTATCTTCTTCGTTTTTAAATGCCATCTTGTTTTTCATCCAAGGTTAATAAGATGTAAATAACTGTAGACTCATGTTTTACAAGACGGAATGAGACCATGGTCTTACGGGTTAATTAAATACAGCGACCTGTGCTACAGTCCTTATAAATCGCAGCCTCCGGTTGCAAAATAAGTTTTAATCAGCGTCACTGCTATTAGGAAAATGTATGGCTTTAGGTTGGATGGTATTAGCCATCGTCTATTTGATGGGATTGTTTTGGGTAGCCAAATGGGGAGACGGGAAGAGCCCTCTGGCCAAGCGTATTAGCTCACACCCTGCAATTTATTCGCTGGCACTGGCAATTTACTGTACCGCGTGGACTTTTTTTGGCTCTGTCGGCGAGGCATCAAGAGATACATGGGATTATTTGCCTATCTTTTTAGGCCCCATGTTGTTGTATTTGTTCGGGTATCGCTTCTTGCGCAAACTGATTGCGGTGAGTAAACGTCAGCACATTACCACGATTGCCGATTTCATTTCGTCTCGTTACGGTAAGCGTCAAACTATCGCTTTACTCGTCACCTTAATAGCGCTGTTAGCCATTATTCCGTATATCGCTTTGCAACTAAAAGCCGTTGGTTCAGCATTTTTAATGGTATCAGGCCAGACTCATGCTGAGCTGGTGGTGCTGGGCGCCACCACGTTTATTGCTTTGTTCTCTATCTATTTCGGTACTCAGCACACAGATGTGACTGAGTACCGGCGCGGGTTAATGGTAGCAATTTCCTTTGAGTCGGTGATTAAATTATGCGCTTTGATTGCCGTGGCTAGTTTTGGGTATCTAACATATTCACAACATTCCGATACTCCGTTACTGCAAGAGTTCACCACCCTTAACGCACTGGGCAATATATGGTCATTCTCATTTTTTGCACAAACCCTCATGGCCGCTGGCGCAGTAGTATGTCTGCCTCGCCAGTTTCACGTCGCTATTGTAGATAACTTAAAGCTCAGTCACTTAAAAACCGCTCGTTGGTTATTCCCACTGTACTTATTGTGTATCGCGATCCTGATCCCAATTATTTCTGCGGCAGGAGACGACATGTTCCGCTTAACCAGCCAAGAGCCAGATACATACGTGCTAGGCATGGCGATGAATAGCGGTAATATGTTATTGCAAGTACTGGTATTTGTAGGTGGCTTATCTGCTGCCACAGCGATGATCATCGTCGCCACGTTAACCCTGAGCACCATGCTGACCAACGATGTAATTTTGCCGAATTTGTTAGCGGAGCATCGCGGCGCAGGTGTTCCGCCCAATTTCACTAAACGCATTCTGCTTATTCGCCGTTTGGTTATCGCTGCAATTTTGTCTTTAGCCTATTTGTATTATCAACAAATGACTGACAGTCGCACTCTTGCCTCTATTGGACTGATCGCATTTTCTCTGGTCATACAGTTGTTACCCGCCATTGTCGGCGGTTTATATTGGAAGCGAGGCCATGCGCAAGGAGTTTACGCTGGTCTAATGGCCGGTATTGGCTCATGGATATTGTGGTTAATGCTGCCTTTGTTAAATGACGCAGGGCAAAACCTGATACTCAACGACACCATTAACGCCGTCGCCATTTATAGCTTGCTCGCCAACACCTTTGCTTACGTGTTGTTTTCCTATGTGGCAGATGTTCGTCTAATTGATCGCATTCAAGCGGAAGCCTTTGTCACCACCACGGATGACAAGTCAAAACATCACAACGCGCCTCGCACCCACACCACAGTTGAAGATTTACACACGTTATTAAGCACCTTTTTGGGGGAGAAACGGTGTAAACAATTGCTCAGTGATTACCAACAACGTAACGGCCACATTCTAAATCCAGCGGAGTCTGCCACTGAAGAGTTTGTACTCTTTAGCGAACGAGCTCTTGGCGGCGTAATAGGCGCTTCTTCTGCAAAAGCGTTAGTCGACAGTGCTATAAGTGGTAAAAAGTTGAATTTCGAAGAAGTCGTTAACTTTTTTGACGATACCACCCAGGCAATCCAATTTAATATGAGCGCTTTGGTCGCCTCATTAGAAAGTCTCGAACAAGGAATAAGCGTGATTGACCGAGACTTAAATTTAGTCGCGTGGAACAAAAGCTACTTAGCGCTCTTTAGTTACCCAGCAAATATGATCCGCGTGGGCCGACCTGTAGAAGATCTTGTTCGATACAATGCTCAGCGTGGTGAGTGCGGCGCGGGCGAAGTAGAAATCTTAGTACAAAAGCGACTTGAGCATATGCGCAAAGGCACCAGCCATCGTTTTTTGCGGCAGCGCAGTGACGGCAGAACGTTAGAGATGATCGGTACCCCATTACCTGGAGGCGGATTTGTGACCAGTTTTAACGATGTAACAGAGCACATTGAAACCCAACACGCCCTAAAAGAAGCCAATATCGATTTAGAAAATCGAATACAAAAACGCAGTCAAGAAGTGCAAACCATTAATGCTGAGTTGCGTTTGGAAATACAGCGCCGGGCGGACGCTGAAACCCAATTGGTCAGTGCGCGTAAGGTAGCAGAGCAGGCTAACGCCAGTAAAACGCGCTTTTTGGCGCTTGCCAGTCACGACATTTTGCAGCCGTTAAATGCCGCTAAGTTATATCTTGGTGCGTTAGAAGAAGCTAAGCTAAATGACGATGCAAGGCAAACCGTTGGCAAACTATCCAATAGCATCCAGGCCAGTGAAGCACTCATCGCCACGCTGTTAGATATTGCGCGTATTGACCAAGGTGAGTTAAAGCCGGAATACAAAGCGATTAACGTACGCGATGTGCTACAACCGCTTATCGCTGAATTTGAACTCATTGCCGAACACAAAGGTTTGCAACTGCGTTCCCGGGTGGCTGATGTATGGGTAAAAACCGATCGTACATATCTTTATCGCATCATGCAGAACTTTGTTTCTAATGCCCTGAAATATACCCAGACTGGAGGCGTATTGGTCTCTGTTCGAACGAAGGGAGAAAATGTAGCGTTCGACGTTTTTGACACGGGCTCTGGCATTGCGCCAGATCAATTAGACAAGATATTCGGCGATTTTTATCGTATATCCGGCCATCAACAACAAGGCGTGGGATTAGGACTTGGCGTTGTACAAAGACTTGCCAGTATTCTGGATGCAAATTTAACGGTCGCTTCGCGTATCAACCATGGAAGCCGTTTCAGCATTCAATTACCCTCCAGTCGGCCGATTGAAACAAACAGCCCAGTGCAAATAAATAAGGTGGGGTTTCATGACCTGAAAGTGCTTTGTGTCGACGATCAAAGTCAGAACCTTGATGCACTGCAATCGTTATTGGCGAAATGGAAAGTGGTTTCTCACTCTGAGCAAACCCCTAGCGCTGCGTTGGCATCTTTAGGGCATTTTGTACCAGATGTGATCTTAATGGATTTTCAGTTGAGCAGCGATATAGACGGGCTACAGCTTATTGAGCAGTTAAGAGAGCGTATCTGTGATATTCATGCCAATAATGTTCCAGCGATCTTGATTACCGCTAATATTGAACTTGAGTTAGTGCAACGCTGTAAAGAGCAAGGTTGTGGCTATTTGTCTAAACCTGTGAAGCCGGCTAAGTTGAGGGCGCTGCTGCAGGCGGCTCAAGCTGAAGTTGTGAGGCAATAAGCACGGCTTGAGTTCGATTATTGATGTGTAGTTTCTTGAAGATAGCCGTCACGTGTGCTTTCACCGTGGCGGTTGCTATATCTAGGTTGTAAGCGATTTGCTTGTTTAATAAGCCATCTCGCATATAGCACAACACCTTATATTGCGCAGGTGTTAAACTGGCCACATTATCAGCCAGCTCAGCAAATTCATTGTCTAATTCCACTTCATCACTGGCATAACTCTCAGGTAACCAAATGTCACCTTCTAGCATACTGGTTACCGCATCAGCGATTTGTGAAGCCCCAGTGGTCTTAGGCACAAAACCTAAGGCGCCTAGATTAATCACTTTGGTGATAATCATCGGATCTTCTAAACCTGACACCACAGCCACTGGTAATTCAGGGAATAGCTTACGAATATGTATCAGACCAAACAAATCACCACTGCCTGGCATGTGTAAATCCAAGAGCAACAAATCAATGTCTTTATGCTCTTCTAATAAGGCTACTGTTTGCATTAAATCGGCTGCTTCAAGCAACGTTAAATCGCTGAACGACAGTGTTAAGGCTCCGCGTAAAGCATCCCTATACAAGGGATGATCATCTGCAACCAGTAGCGTTATCATAGATGGCTATTATCCATTTTTATCGGTTCAAACGTTGCTCTATTAGGGTATCAACCACACTTGGGTCAGCTAACGTAGACGTATCACCGAGTTGTTCATATTCATTGGCAGCAATTTTGCGCAAAATCCGGCGCATAATTTTACCAGAGCGTGTTTTCGGTAACCCTGAGGACCATTGTATCAAGTCTGGTGTCGCAATGGGGCTAAGTTCTTTACGTACCCAATTAGAAACCTCTTTTGTAAGCTCATCCGTTATCTCAACACCTTCATTGGGCATCAGATATACATAAATACCTTGGCCTTTCAAATCATGGGGGTAGCCTACCACCGCGGCTTCAGCTACCGCATTATGGGAAACCAGTGCACTTTCAATTTCAGCGGTACCTAAGCGATGTCCCGACACATTGAGTACATCATCTACTCGCCCTGTGATCCAGAAGTAATCGTCCTCGTCACGACGAGCACCATCACCGGTGCAATAGGTACCAGGGTAAGTGGTGAAATACGTTTGCACAAAACGTTCGTGATCGCCGTAAACGGTGCGCGCTTGACCTGGCCAACTATCGGTAATAATTAAATTGCCTTCAGTTGCGCCAGACAATTCATTGCCTTGGCCATCTACCAATGCGGGCTGCACACCGAAAAATGGATGGCTAGCAGCGCCTGGCTTCATCGCTGTGACACTGGGGAGAGGTGTTAACATGGCAGCGCCCGTTTCAGTTTGCCACCATGTGTCCACAATCGGGCATCGTGACTGGCCAACAGTCGTATAATACCAATGCCATGCCTCTGGGTTAATGGGCTCACCCACTGAACCAAGTAAGCGTAATGATTCGCCACTAATCCCCTCAGTGGGGAAATCACCGTGGGCCATTAATGCACGAATAGCAGTAGGTGCCGTGTAAAGGATATTCACCTTGTGCTTATCAACGATTTGGCCAATTCGGCGTACATCAGGGTAAGTAGGTACCCCTTCAAACATAACACTGGTCGCGCCGTTGGCAAGAGGGCCATATACGATATAACTGTGACCTGTCACCCAGCCAACATCGGCTGCACACCAGTAAATATCTCCTGGTTTATAATCAAAAACGTATTTATGGGTGATGGATGCCCATAGCAAGTAACCCCCGGTGGTGTGCACTACTCCTTTAGGCTGGCCGGTAGAGCCGGATGTATACAAGATAAAAAGCGGATCTTCTGCGTTCATTACCTCTGGCGGACAATCGGTAGAACAATCATCCGTTAAGTCATGCCACCAAACATCATCTTTACCCCAGCTCACGTGACTGCCGGTATGTTTGAATACGATAACTTGCTCCATGCTAGGGCAGTCATGTTCAGCCAATGCTGTATCCACATTGTCTTTTAATGGAATATGCTTACCAGCTCTTAGCCCTTCATCCGCGGTAATCAACACCTTCGCTTGACAATTATTCACTCTGTCGGCAATTGCATTAGGCGAAAAGCCGCCGAAAATGACGGTGTGTACAGCGCCTATCCGCGCGCATGCAAGCATGGCATACACAGCCTGCGGGATCATAGGCATATAAATCGCAACTCTGTCGCCCTTGCCTACACCTAGCTTGCGCAAGCCGTTGGCGATTTTCGCGACTTCGTCATGTAAACGATGGTAAGTGATAATGTCGTGGCTATGAGGGTCGTCACCTTCCCAAATAAAGGCTGTTACGTGACCTCTTTTCGCTAAGTGACGGTCAATACAGTTGTATGCCACATTCAATTCGCCGTCTTCAAACCACTTGATACTTACATGATGAGCATCAAAAGACGTGTTTTTGATTTTGGTTGGGGTTTTGACCCAATCAAGTGATTTAGCTTGCTCAGCCCAGAATACTTCAGGTTGCTCTACTGATTCTGCGTACATGCGCGCGTAATCGGCTGGTGTAAGGTGGCTATGCTCTTTAGCGTGTGCTGGAACGGGATAAATTTGTTGCGACATAATGACTCCAAAAACTGAATACACAAATAAGAATACTGAGCACTGTACTCGTAAGCACACAAACCGGAATGAGACCTTGGTCTTATCCCTGCGTTACATATGAGTAATCAAAATAATACAATTGCCGACATCATTTAACAATTACCCTTGCTTTATTTCGTTATGCGAGCACTTTAGGCTCTGCCCTCGTCACTTTGGGCATATTACAGAAACATCACAATACAGATCCATGAGCTAAACTCTGCTTCAGCAAACAATCACTTCGCCATCGCTTTTGTCTTTCTAAAAAGCTTGTGCTCTACCCTAAGGTGCGCAAATGTTTAGTTATATATCCATTAAGAATCGCCTTCTGATCATCTCAATTGTTCCCTTGGTCAGTCTGGTATCAATCCTCTTGCTGATTATTATTTCACAGGTCACTGCTCTGACGGGGACCGTGGAAAAGTCCGCGCAAACTTTACTCATTGAGAGCAAAAAGGGGGAACTTAAAAACACCGTAGAATTAGCTTACAGCGCGGTAAAACCGATTTATCAAGAAGGTGGCGACAAACGCGAGGCTATTGAGATACTTAAGCGACTAACATTTGGTAAAGACGGATATATATTTGGTTATGATGATAAAGCAGTACGTCTATTTAACGGTGAAAATGAAGCAGGTATTGGCCAGAGTTATTATGACTTTAAGGACGTAAACGGGATCTATCTGATTAGAGATTTAATTGCTGCGGGTCGCAATAACAAATTTGCTCAAGGGAATGAATTTGTGACTTATCATTTTCCTCGATTAGGGGAGGATACGCCGGCCGCAAAACTGTCTTACGCTATTTACCTTCCAGAATGGAAAATGATGCTTGGTACTGGCTTGTACATCGACAGCATTGATGACCAAGTAAGCGTATTTTCGCAACACATTGATGAATCCCGCGCAACATTAATCACCTCAGTCACCCTAGTCTCAGGAATATTACTGCTGCTGTTACTGATGCTTGGACTGCTTTTAGTCCGCTCGATCCTTTCACCGTTAAACACCGTGACCCAATCGATAAAAGAGCTCTCTAGTGCTGAGGGAGACCTAACCCGTCGTCTAAATCTCAACGACAACCACGAGCTAGGTGAACTCGCGAGTCACTTAAATACCCTACTGAGCAAACTACAGACAATCATTGGTAATGTGCGCGATATCAGCTTACGAGTGAAACAAAATAGTGATGAGCTTGGCACGCAAACGCTTTCGATAAAGGATTTGAGTATTAAGCAACATAACGAAATTGACCAAGTCGCCAGCGCTACCTCACAGATGTCAGAAACAGCCCATCAAGTTTCTGTTAACGCTGATGCCGCCGCTTCAGCAGCGCTAGAAGCGGATAACAATGGTCACCAAGCGATGCGAAGTGTCGAGCAAAGCTGTCACGAGATGTCGCTTTTGCTCAATGAGTTGTCGGCCACAGAAGAAGTTGTCACACAAGTAGGTGATGACGTAGAAAACATCGGTGCAGTGCTATTAGTTATCGAAAGTATTGCAGGGCAAACAAACTTGCTGGCGCTGAACGCGGCTATTGAAGCCGCTAGAGCAGGAGAACAGGGCCGAGGCTTCGCAGTTGTGGCTGATGAAGTAAGGAACTTAGCCAGTAAAACACAAGGAAGCACCGAAGAAATACAAAATATGATCGCCAAGTTACAAAGTGGTTCGCGCGCTGCAGTGGTAGTGATGAGCGATAGCAAACAACGCAGCAATGAAACCGAAAAAAGCATTAGCACCACGGCCGTATCATTGGGCGAAATATCTAAATCAGTTGCCACAATGAATAATCTTAATGTTCAAATAGCCACCGCCGCCCGAGAACAAAGTATTGTAGGCAAAGAAATCAGTCAGCGTATTATTGATATATCAAACCAAACAACAGAGCTCAGTGGTATTGCGGTTAAAAATGGTAAAACTGCGGAAAGTTTGCGCCAAAAAACGGCCGAGCTAGAAGGGCTAGTCGGCCAGTTTAAAGTATAGCGATTGCGCCCGATTGAATTAATTCCATGACGGATTAAACAATAAATTGCGAAAAACAAAAAAAGTTAAACTAAAGTAAATATTGTTAAGACCTTGGTATCATAGACCATGAGCTTATAGCCGTTTTTTTGAACATGTCCCAGAGTAGATAACGTAAATAGCGACTAAACGGACAGACAAATGAAAATAAAACGCATATCACTCACAAGTTTAGCTTTAGCATGCTCCACCGTGTCATTTACTTCTCTTGCTAACCCGTTAGATAAAACCACATTTGGTTTCAGCGGTTACGTCAAAGCAGATGCCATGGTGAGTCAATACAGCGATGGAACATTACCCTCTGGTACTATTGGACGTGACTTCTACATCCCAAGTCTGACACCCACGGGCGGGGAAAAAGAAAGCGCACAATTTGATGCCCATATTAAACAATCTCGCTTTCGCTTCACCACCAATACCCTATTGAGTAACAACGAAAAAATCACAGGTGTACTTGAATTTGATTTTCATACCACACCTGATGGTAACGAGCGGATCAGTAATTCATATGAGCCCAGAATTCGCCATGCTTTTATCAAGTACAACAACTGGTTGATTGGCCAAACCTGGTCCACATTTCAAGACGTTAAAACCCTGCCTGAATCTTTAGATTTCATTGGGGTAACTGACGGCACCATTTTCGCGCGACAAACCATGGTCAGATACACCTCGGGAGCCTTTGAAGTTGCCTTAGAAAACCCGGAAACCACAGTGACACCTTTTGGCGGCAGTGGTCGTATTGTCGCTGATGACAACTCAGTGCCTGATCTAGCAGCGCGTTATACGTTAAATCAATCCTGGGGACATGTGTCATTTGCCGGCTTAGTGCGTCAACTCTCTTATATCGAAAAGCAAAATGGCAGTGATATTGATACAGACGACGTTGGTTATGGCCTTAGCATCACCAGTAAGATTAATTTCGGTCAAGACGATGTGCGCGTGATGGCTAATATCGGCAGCGGACTGGGTCGGTATATCGCCTTAAATGCCGTTAACAGTGCAGTATTAGATGCGAATAATGAGCTCGATACTATCGATGTTCGTGGTTTCACGGTGGCTTATCGTCACTTTTGGGATCCTCAGTGGCGCAGTACCTTCAGCTACGCCATGTTCAGCGCAGATAACGATACTGACTTGACGGGCTTAGGTGTCATTAAGGAAACCTACAGTGCCAGAGCCAATATTCTTTACTCCCCATCACCTGAGCTAACCTTTGGCGCCGAATATGCCTACGCTAAGAAAACCCTTGAGTCAGATGCAGACGGCGATATGAGTCGCTTACAGTTTTCAGCAAAGTATGCATTTTAAACTTGGTTAAAACGGTTATTCACGTTTGAAAGAGAGGCAAATCCCAACTTGCCGCTTGCTTGCGCTACCTTAGAAGCTCTTTGTTAAGACAAATAGCCTCTAAGGATGGCGCTTTTTTACGTCACCTCCGCCCTATTCGTATTCATCTCTGGTGACTGTTTATCTTTGATTATAAATACCTCTAGTTTCATCTTGATGCCATCCGTAATAAACTGCGCTCATTATTCGAGTGAGAAGAACTACATATGAAAATTGCCATTTTAGGTGCCATGGATGAAGAGATTACCCTTCTGAAAGAATCAATTAGTGGGCTTGTTGAGCATCAACATGCGCATTTAACACTTTACACTGGCCAGTTACAGGGTGCCGACGTCGTCTTAGTTAAATGTGGCATTGGCAAAGTTGCGGCAGCAGTTGCCACGACCATAGTCGTGGATAAATTTGCTCCGGATTTCGTGGTCAACACCGGCTCAGCGGGTGGATTTGACCAAGCATTGAGCATAGGTGATATCGTGATCGCTAATGAAGTTGTACACCACGACGCCGACTTGACCCACTTTGGTTATGCTCTGGGCCAATGTGCTGGTATGCCAGAAACCTATCTATGTGATGCCGCACTAATTGAGGCGGCCGAGAAAGCCGCAATCACCTTAGGTGAAGCCAAGACTAAGCGCGGGCTAATTTGTACTGGTGATGCTTTTATCGGCAGCGACGAAGCAGCCGCTAAACTACGAACCGATTTCCCCGCTATCGCCGCGGCAGAAATGGAAGGCGTCGCGATAGGCCAAACCTGTCACTTGCTTAACGTGCCATTTTTGGTGATCCGCTCTTTGTCAGATATTGCAGGCAAAGCTTCGACCGTATCCTTTCAAACATACTTAGAGCAGGCAGCAAAACACTCAGCCATGCTGGTGATGGAAATGCTCACTGTACTTCAAAACCAAACTAAATAAGTCACATATACCTTGCCAAGCGATATCGATGTGTTCTTGCAATCACCCGCGCTGCAACCAATTTGGGTGCTGGGCGTGGTGATGTTAGTTGAAATGCTATTACATTGGCCTGAGCGCTATCACCCGCTTTTTTTTGCGAAACTCGTCGCCACAAGAATGGCTGACAAGGTGAACCCTTGTGCCGATAGAGCCCCGCTGCAATTGCGTATATCAGGGACATTAGCGCCATTGGTATTGATAAGCCCAGTCGCAGTCATATTGGCTATTTTTATCAATATGGCTGAATTCCCGCTCTTCTTTGACGCCATGCTACTTCTCGTCGCCTTGCAGTATCAGCATGTAATGACTCGTGGTAAAAAAGTGTATTCTGCTTTGCTATCTGGGAAGAAAACCCTTGCCAGACAGACTCTAAAACCTATGGTGCTGCGAGAAACTGAGCTTCTTTCACAAGTGGGATTAGTGAAAGCCACCATTGAGAGTATGACCCTGCGTTTTCATCAACAGTACCTGTGTACTGCGATGTTGTTTCTTTTATTCGGGCCGGTTACGGCACTGTGTTATCGCCTCGTGTATGAATTTTCTCATTGCTGGAATACCAAACTCACTCAATTCACGTACTTCGGTCAACCTTCTGCCAAGACGCTTCTCGTTGTGCAGTGGGTTCCTCTGCGTTTAACCTCGTTTCTATTTACATTGATGGGCAGTGTCACCAGTGCCATTAGCGCGTGGCGCGCGCTTCCTCGTTCTAGCAGCGCCCATCAGGTATTACTCGCTTTGCACGGTGGGGCATTGGGTATAGAGCTCAGTGGCCCGGCTATTTATGAAAACACCAAAAAGCGCTCTATAAAGTGTGGCGGGAAACGCCAAGTTGACACCATCGATATAAAGCGTCTTTCCAACCACATTGTTTTATGCAAATTCGCTTTTTGGGTACTGTGCTTATGTATTGCAGTGGGCCTTTATCGCTTGCACCTTTAGGGAGGTTGATTTTAAGGTGAGTTTAGCCATTGAAAGTCATTGGCCACCAGTATTATCCTGCGCATTTTCGTATAACTAATTACCCTTACATGTTATATTCTCGCCTGATTAACGAGTCCTGCCATTTTATCAAATTGACGTTTTAATCGTTTTTTCGCGTAAACATAATTCGAGTTGTATATGACCCCAAAATTTTCGTATTCCACAGCATCAGGCAGTTATTCATTTGAGGTTTCAAGTAATGTCGTGATGTGCACGTTCAATGGTGCTTGTTGCGACCAAATTGCTCAGCGCTATCTTGCAACGTTGTGCAAGATTGTTAGCGATTTTAATGGGGAACCTTGGGCTTACCTAGGTAATGCTCAATTGCATCTTGCCGCGACCCCGCAAGCAGGACAATACTTACTCGAATGCTTTGTTATGAGCGTAAAAAATAATTGCATTGGTGACGCCTATTGTTTGACGTCTGCTGTGGGCATATCTCAATTGAAGTCTATTCGACAAAAAGCGGGGCTCACAGCCGCCCTTGAAGAGCGCATGTTTGGCAGCCAGCAAAGCGCTTTCTCCCAGTTAACCAAAGAATTGAAGCAATATAGCGCTATCGATAACAGTCAAGAAAAGTAATTGTGTATTCACTCGGTGGGCGCAAAGGTAAACTGTGGCATAATCAATATAAGTATTAGCGGCTAGACACACTTCCTTATTATGACCATCACTTTGACCACTCCAGCGATGCTCTTTCCGGCAATTTCGTTATTATTATTGGCTTATACCAATCGATTTTTGACGTTAGCCAGCACAATCCGAAATCTTGACCCCACGCAGGATCAAGAGAATACCCATGCCCAAATTAATAATTTGCGTACTCGTATTCAACTGATTAAACGCATGCAAGAATTTGGCGCCTTTAGCTTTTTTCTGTGTGTTTTATCCATGTTAGCGATTTACGCTGAATATCAAACGATAGGCAGTACTATTTTCGCAGGCAGCCTTGTATTGCTGCTTTATTCACTAGGTTTGTCGGTGAGGGAGATAAATATTTCGGTAGAAGCGCTAGACTTACATTTAAGTCACTTCAATCTAGATAGGAAAAAGCGTAAACCTTCTCGCGAAAAACCTTAAGAAAAGCGGTTCGCTCACCATACGAGCAAACCGCCTATTGGACTTAGCTTAGCGTCACTCGCGCAAATTTGCGTTTGCCCACTTGGAAAACGGCTTCTTGTAACGAGGTAAAAATGGCTTTTTGGTCTGCCACTTTTTCTCCGTCCATTTTAACCGCGCCTTGTTTAATCATGCGCATCGCTTCTGAAGTCGATGCCACTAAAGCAGCCTCTTTAAGCAAGTTGGCAACAGCCATACCTTCTGCACCTGCCTCAAAAGTGAATTCAGGCATCTCATCTGGGATGGCATTTTTCTGGAAGCGTTGGATAAATTCATGGTGAGCGGCTTCTGCAGCAGCATCATCGTGAAAACGCGCAATAATCTCCTTAGCCAGCGCAATTTTTATGTCTCTTGGGTTCGTGCCCCCAGCGACTTGCTCTTTGTAAAGCGTAATTTCTTCAATGGCCTTAAAGCTAAGTAAATCATAGTAGCGCCACATCAAATCATCTGAAATCGACATAATTTTACCGAACATATCGCTTGGTGAATCGGTGATACCAATATAGTTTCCAAGGGACTTAGACATTTTCTGTACGCCGTCTAACCCTTCAAGCAACGGCATCATCAAAACAGTTTGTGGTCGTTGACCCTGCCCTTTTTGCAA
The DNA here is from genome assembly GCF_056173245.1 of Paraglaciecola sp. QJM3NY_14. Lineage (NCBI taxonomy): Bacteria > Pseudomonadati > Pseudomonadota > Gammaproteobacteria > Alteromonadales > Alteromonadaceae > Paraglaciecola > Paraglaciecola sp. QJM3NY_14. The sequence continues at coordinate 595,160 of NZ_CM149664.1, read as the reverse complement.
TTCACGGCCCATCAATAAGTTGAAACGCTGATCTGTTCCGCCTAATTCAACATCAGACTCAAGGGCAACAGAATCCCAGCCTTGAACGAGCGGATACAAGAACTCATGAATAGCGATAGGCTGGCCGTTGGCATAGCGCTTTTTAAAATCATCTCGCTCTAACATACGTGCCACAGTTTGACTTGAGGCTAACTTGATCATACCAGAGGCCCCTAGGCCTTCCATCCACTCTGAATTAAAACGGATCGTGGTTTTAGCCGGATCAAGAATTTTGAATACCTGCTCTTTGTAGGTTTCAGCATTCGCTAGTACGTCTTCTCGGGTCAATGGCTTACGAGTAACATTTTTGCCTGTGGGATCACCTATCATTCCGGTGAAATCACCGATCAGAAAAATAACTTCGTGCCCAAGCTGCTGAAAAGACCGCAGTTTATTAATTAAAACCGTATGACCTAGGTGTAAGTCTGGCGCTGTAGGATCAAAGCCTGCTTTAATTTTTAACGGTTTGCCTTCTTTTAGCTTGGCAATCAGTTCTTCTTCCAACAATATTTCTTCAGCACCACGCTGAAGCTCAGCAAATGCGCTTTGCCAATCTGCCATTTTGAACCCTTATAAATATGATAATACGAATAAATTTAATCGATTATTTTACGTTGCAGCGTCTGCTATTGAAAGGGCGTATAAGGATTAATCAAAGGATTCTTATACTCATATCATACTAAAGATGTACAAAAAACGACCTTCCTCTAGAAAATCCCGTTCAATCATTATATTCTGCACACTTAACAGTTGTATGAGTTGAATTTTCCTGTGGTAAAAAAAGCCTTTTCACAATTACCTAAAGCACATAAGTGGGCGGTTGCTTCCCTCGCGTCTATCGTGCTTATTCTTGCCCTATTCCCATCAGACCGTGCCAGCGCTTCTCGTAACACCGAGGCCGCTTTATTAGAGATCGGTAAACGCTACGAACTGCCTATTAGCACAGATCATTTATCGGTCAGCAGTGAAGAACACGTTAGCGATGACGTTGAATGGAACACTTATCAAGTTAAGCGCGGGGATACGCTGGCCAAGATTTTTAAGCGCGCCGGGCTGTCCGCTCGCGACACTTATAATGTGAGCAGTGCTGGCGAACTCGCTAAAATGCTTTTAAAGATCCGCCCTGGTCAACTCGTATCACTGCAAGTTGATGAAAACGGCTCATTTGCTGGCTTAAGTTATGCGTTTTCAAATACCGAAACCCTACTTATTCATCCTGATGAAAAAAATCAACTCACCGCTCGCGTGGACAAAAAGAAAGTCGATACCCGCTTGAACTATGCGCAAGGCGAGATTAACAGCAGTTTCTGGAATGCGGGTGTAAAAGCCCACCTATCTGAAAGTCAAATCATGAGCCTAGCGGCGATATTTGGCTGGGATATCGATTTTGCTTTAGAAATTCGCCAAGGTGACAATTTTAATGTTGTCTTTGAAGAAAAATACATAGACGGTGAATTCGTAGAATACGGCGATATTGTTTCAGCTGAATTTATCAACGGTGGCAACACCTTTACCGCTATCCGTTACTCTGATGGCAATTACTACACCCCAGAAGGGCGTAGTATGCGTAAAAGTTTTTTACGCGCACCGGTTAGCTTTAAATACATCAGCTCTAGTTTCACAAAACGTCGCTTTCATCCAGTCCAAAAACGCTGGAAAGCCCACCGTGGCGTAGATTACGCAGCAAATCGCGGCACCCCCGTAATGGCCGCTGGCGATGGTAAGGTTATTCGCTCTTCATACGATAAATACAATGGTAATCACGTTTTTATTCAACACGGTGAAAAGTACGTGACCAAGTATTTGCACTTTACCAAGCGTAAAGTCAAAGTGGGACAAACTGTTAAGCAAGGCGATGTTATCGGCACTGTTGGCTCTACAGGGTTAGCTTCTGGCCCGCATTTACATTACGAATTTTTAGTGGATGGCGTACATCGCAACCCTAGAACCGTTTCTTTGCCTAAAGCACTCCCTATCGCCAAGAAAGAGCGCAGCGCATTCGAACTCGTGGCAAAAGAGCAACTTGAGTTACTGACTAATAGCAAGCGCATTATGTTGGCGATGAATTAGTAGTAGTGTATGTGCCTAGCTTTCATCTTGTCTGCTAGGCAACGTTAAAAATCAAATCGATAGGAGCCCATGCTTAAGCTATTTATTGGGCTAATGTAAGGCACCAGCATTGATGCTGCCCTTACCACACGTTCTGACACTCTTTTACCCAATTGACCTATGCGAAGCCTGATGCCTATTCACGTAGTGTAACTCGTCATTTACAGTACCTATCCATAGAGAGCATATGATGCCTAAGAAAAATAGCCGGCCCCTAGACAGCATAGATTTGGATATTCTTGCATCCTTGTACGAAGATGCTCGTACCACCAATAAAGAAATAGCTAAACGGGTGGGTTTAGCGCCCTCATCTTGTCTTGAGCGTATCAAGCGCCTGCAAGCAGATGAGATCATTCAAGGCGCATCGTTACAGATAGATTTGAATGCCTTAGGCGGTCATATACAAGCGATGATTTCGATTCGATTGTCTGATCACAACCGTTTAGCGGTAGATGACTTTGTTACTGACTTATTACCTCACCCCGAAGTGCTTAGCGTATTTCACATGGGTGGCAACATCGATTTTTTATTGCACGTCACCGTGACTGACTCTAGTCATTTGCGAGATTTTGTATTTAACCAACTTACCGCTAGGCCTGAAGTGAACCATGTTGAAAGCGCGTTAGTTTACGAGCACAGATGCTCACAACAATTACCTACTTTTTACCCCCAAGGTACGACCTAAAAGCGGCGACTAATTGTTTAAAGTTCGAAGTAGTGAGTAAAGCACTTGTATAGCTGAGTACCACTCAATATCGAAGCTGAAGGAAAGTGCAAAATGGGGATAAGATCACATTGTGCCACTACCAATTCAGTGGCATTTTCTGTATCAAGTTCATCCACATTCAGTAATTTAGCTAGCGGCTGGCCTTTTTTCACAACGTCGCCCAGCTTGGCTAAATATTCCACCATACCGCCTTGTTGAGTATATAAAACCTTGTAGTTCTTCAAATAGGTGGCCACTCGACGCATCGCTTCTGGGTGAATATCACTTTGTAATAAACAGCCTTTTCCATTGAGATAGGATAAAATGCTGTTTGCATCGTACTCTCCCTCAGAAAAATTAATTACCTCTTGGCTACCCATTTCCAGCGTGAATGCCTCAACCCCAAAGTCAACATCTTGCTGGCGCTTGTGACTAACCAAATCTTGCAACGTCCACCATGGGCAAAAAGTTGCTTCATCCAAGGCTCCAGCAAATTTATTCGGGATCAATATGACGTGAGGAATATTGAACAAACTTGCCGATTTTTGCGCATATTCAGGCACATAAATATGCCGCGTAGAAACAGGCCCATTATGTAAATCGAGTACAAAATCGGCGTCAAAGGCCAGTTGCTGTAACTTTAAATTCAGCCGTTGTGCTAGGCCGATACCCCACGGCTCTTCCAGTTTAGACGCCAGAATATGCTTAATTTGCTGACGAAAGCGTTGTTTAATTTGAGAGATAGACTCATCGTTTTGCACTGTTTGTGCGAAATCTTCAATCAAGCTCGCATCGTAAAAATACCCACGATTCCAATTCGTACCGTTGACAGGATCAAACCGCCCTAAGGTGTATTCCCCCGCCTTTATATTGGTGCCAACTGGGTTACAATTGGGCACCAGTATCACTTCGCCGCAAATAGGCATTTTTTTTAACAGTTGAATAAGGTGGTAGATCACCACATTTCCCTGCACTTCAGCACCGTGTATTGAGCTTTGAATGTACACTTTAGGGCCTGGCTTTTGGCCAATAAAGCGATACAGAGGCACGTTCATGTTTCGCCCAGACGCATTTTGCGCCACCACTATATATTCTTTCTTAAATTGATTGCTCACGGTCGAACTCACTGGGGTGTGCTGCTTTTTTCAATGATCCCTTTCAAACTGTCTTTTTCGAGTTGGGCTTTTTCAAAGTAATAGCGACGATGAAAAGCATGTCGCTCTTGCAGGTAACGAATGTCTTCCACTTTAGGCTGCGCCTTTAACACCATACGTTTATGCTGACTAAATTGTGGCCAATGAGGCAAAGCGTGATTGGCGTCGTCAGTCCCATTGGGCACACCTGTTTTGATAAAATGAGCAAAGTACTGCTGCATAATCTCTGAAACTTGATAATCCGCGTCTTGCCATTCGTATAATGGATTGGCATCTAAATTACCTAAGGCGTATTCAATTTCAGCAGAGTGCACAGCACCTCTTGGTTTATTCACAGGCAGAACGTTCTTTGCCCCAATCATGGCTGGGCGAATATGGTCATAAAAATAGTAAAAGCTTGGAGCTGTATTAGTCTTAACGTTTTGATAAGCCCAGTTGAAGGTTGCTATCCCCATGAAACGATCACTGGCCAGCGCCTGCGCAGATGCAATAACTTGCGCACTATTTTCGCCAGGATAGAGGCTTAGCACCTCCTTAAAATCATCTGGGTAAAGGCGTTTTATTTTATCAACATAATGCTCAACAGTGGGTGCCCCATCAACCATGATCTGCTGATAGCCGCCTTCTTGCGAGTTATCCCCAAGCAGCAAAGGCACTTTTGCTTGTGTCCCCTTGGCGAATAACGCATCAGGTGATTCAGGAAAGAAGGCGCCATCAATGTTTGGTTTAAAATAAATGAAACCGCCTTTAGTGACCTTATCTAACAAAGTTTGTGCAGGTATCTTTCTTAGCGCTGCAATGCGCTCTTCAGCAAGAACTACGTTTTGCTCAGGAGTATCTTTAAGTGCAGTCGTTGCCACTTTCTGACCGTACTGTTCGGCATCTTTGAGTGCTAACGGGTCAAGTGGTGGTCCAACAATCGAGCCGCTTTCACCAATTGCACCGGCGATATATGGTTTTGCCGAAGGTGCCACCATGAGTGCTGAAACGGAAATCGAGCCTGCAGACTCCCCTGCGATCGTTATACGCTTAGGATCGCCCCCGAACTGTTGAATATTCTCGGCCACCCATTTAAGTGCTGCTTGTTGGTCCATTAAGCCGTAATTGCCCGAGCCGTGATAGTCTGTTTGTTTAGACAAACCTTCATGTGCGAAAAAGCCAAATACACCAAGCCGATAATTCGCTGTAACGACCACGATGCCTTTTTGTGCCATAGAGGCGCCGTCGTAACGCTTTTCATCGCCACTGCCTGCAATAAAGCCTCCGCCATGAAAGTACAGTAACACCGGCAATTTGGCGCTATCACTTGTGTTCGGTGTCCACACGTTAAGGTACAAGCTGTCTTCGCTAACCTCTTGTGAGCGAAACTGCATATCGCTATAGATGGGATTTTGCATTGGACGAGGGGCGAACTTTGTCGCGTCTCTGACACCTTGCCACGCCCTAACCGGTTGAGGCGGCTGCCAGCGAAGCTCACCCACCGGCGGCGCAGCAAATGGGATCCCTTTAAATGAAAAGATCTGAGATTTATTGTTTTTTTGACCCGATAGCAAGCCATATTGGGTCGTGATTTGCTCTGCTATGGCGGCGAAAGAACTGATGAATAAAGCGAAGGCGACTAAGGCGAATTGCATGAATATTCCTTTTATGAAATAACCATCGGCTATAGAAAAAACCTATAGCCGATCAAGCAGGATTATAGGGATGGCTCATTAGGTAACTCACCGGCATCGTCAGCCTGGTCGCTAACACCGGTAGCCGCTTCAACTTCAATACCATCGACACGCTGTAAGCCTCTGGGGAGTTTGTTGCCGCGACGTCCTCTCTCACCTTGATAGTGAGTTAAGTCGTCAGCGGTTAATGTCATACCGCGTTTGCCCGCCAATACTTTTATATTGGCCCCTTGAGGGACGACAGCGAGCACCTTGACGAACTCTTCCCGAGCTTGTGATTTAGCCGAAGGGATGCTGATAATTTTATTCCCTTTACCTTTTCCTAGGCTGGGTAAGTCTCGTAACGGGAACATTAACATGCGCCCTTCATTGGAAATCGCTAAACACCAATCACTGGATAAGTCGTGCACTGCTTGAGGCGCGATGATTTTGGCGGCTTTAGGTAAAGAAATATAAGCTTTCCCAGCTCGGTTTTTACTGATCATGTCGGCAAATTTGCCGACAAATCCGTAGCCCGCATCAGAGGCAATCAGATATTGCTGCTCGTCTTGTCCCATTACCACGTGCTCAACGCTTTCCCCACTGACGATACTAAAACGTCCCGTTATAGGCTCACCTTGGCTTCGGGCTGAGGGCAGTAAATGGGCATCACAGGAAAAGGCCCGCCCGGAGGTATCCATAAATACGGCTTGCTGGTTACTTCGTCCTTTGCTGCTGGCGAGGTACTTATCCCCCGCCTTGTAACTCAAACCGACCACGTCTACATCATGCCCTTTGGCGCAACGTGCCCAACCTTTTTCTGACAGTACAACGGTGACAGCTTCTGATGGAATAAGCTCTTTCTCACTCAAGGCTTTTGACTCAGAACGTTCAATAATCGGTGAGCGTCTATCATCACCGTACATTTCTGCTGCGGCTAAAATTTCTTTTTTGATCAGGGTCTTAAGACGGCGGTCAGACCCGAGGATAAGTTGCAGCTCGTCACGTTCTTTGGCCAGTTCGTCTTGCTCACCTTTGATTTTCATTTCTTCAAGCTTGGCTAAATGACGTAGCTTTAACTCTAGAATAGCTTCCGCTTGAATGTCTGATAGCGAGAAGGTATCCATCAGGACAAGCTTTGGTTTGTCCTCGTAGCGAATGATACGAATAACTTCGTCAATATTTAGGAAGGCAATCATCAAGCCTTCTAAAATATGTAAGCGCGCCAATACCTTATCTAATCGATATTGCAGGCGTCTAACCACCGTGTCCTTTCTAAATATCAACCATTCAGACAGAATCATGCGCAAGTCTTTGACTTGTGGGCGACCATCTAGCCCAATCATATTGATATTGACGCGGTAATTTTTCTCTAAATCAGTGGTGGCAAACAGGTGCTGCATTAATTGCTCAACGTCGACGCGGTTTGAGCGCGGTGTGATCAATAAACGGGTTGGGTTTTCGTGATCCGACTCATCACGTAAATCACTGACCATAGGCAGTTTTTTAGCCTGCATCTGGGCCGCGATTTGTTCTAAAACTTTGCCGCCAGAGGCTTGATGTGGCAACGCCGTGATAATAATATCGCCAGCTTCTTCATAATACACAGCGCGCATTTTAATTGAGCCACGACCGGTTTCATACATTTTACGAATGTCGCTTTGTGGGGTGATTATTTCAGCATCAGTGGGGTAATCAGGCCCTTGTACGAACTCCAATAATTCGTGTAATTCCGCTTTGCTATTATCCAATAAGTGGGCACAGGCATTGGCCACTTCTCGTACATTATGTGGCGGAATATCAGTGGCCATACCGACCGCGATGCCGGTAATACCATTGAGCAAAATATGCGGTAAGCGTGCTGGCAATATTTTGGGCTCGTCTAACGTGCCATCAAAGTTAGGTTGCCAATCAACCGTACCTTGTCCAAGTTCGGTCAACAGCACTTCGCTAAACTTAGACAATCGAGATTCGGTATAACGCATGGCAGCAAATGATTTAGGGTCGTCTGGCGCCCCCCAGTTTCCTTGCCCATCCACCAGCGGGTAGCGATAAGAGAATGGCTGCGCCATCAATACCATAGCCTCATAACAGGCAGAATCACCGTGGGGATGAAATTTACCTAATACGTCCCCCACTGTACGCGCCGACTTTTTATACTTAGCATTGTTACTCAAGCCAAGTTCTGACATGGCGTACACAATACGCCGCTGCACTGGCTTTAATCCGTCGCCGATATGGGGCAAAGCCCGATCCATGATGACGTACATGGAATAATTGAGGTAAGACTCTTCGGTGAATTGACGCATCGGAAGCTGTTCGATACCGTCTTTATTGATAATGATTTCTTGACTCATAGTGTGCTATATCGGCCGCTGTTATTATTGTTGGGGAGCGAAAACCAACGTTTTCGCTCCCGCTTTAAACGTAAAAAGTGGATTACTTCTGGTAGGTTACCCTATAAATAACATTCGCGAAATCATCGGATACTAACAAGCTACCATCTGGCATGGTAAGCATAGCAACTGGGCGCCCCCACGATGTTTCATCCGCTTGCAACCAGCCTTCAATGAAAGGTTGATATTCAACAATTTCGTTATCTTTCAATATCGCTCGCATGACTTTGTAACCAGACTTTTTGCTCCGGTTCCATGAGCCGTGTTCAGCAACAAACAGATTGTTTTGGGCATCTGCTGGAAACATATCACCATGGTAAAAATGGATACCTAATGGCGCAACATGCGCGCCCAAATTCAATGCGGGTGCAACATAGTCTGCGGCATTTTTGTCTGTACCGAACTCTGGGTCGGCTATGGTGCCACCATGATAATAGGGGTAACCATAGTGAGCACCTATCTCGTCAACACGATTGATTTCACACGGTGGAATATCGTCTCCCATCATGTCGCGGCCGTTATCGCTAAACCACATTTGGTTAGTTTGCGGGTGCCAATCAAACCCCACACTATTTCTTACCCCTTTTGCGACCCAAACTCGCTCTTTGGTTTTTAAGTTGTATTTTAAAATCGAGGCAAATTCAGGATTATCAAACTTCTCACCGCCATTGGTTTCACATATATTACATGGCGCGCCAACAGGAACGTATAACCAATCATCTGGCCCAAAATCAATGTTCTTCCAGCCATGGTGTTTTTTATCAGGCAAGCCATCAATGACCACTTCAGGCTCAGGTAATTCGCGAAAATTCTGCTCAATATTGGCGTATTTCAGAATTCGGCTGACCTCTGCCACATATAAGTCACCATCTTTGATGGTGAGCCCTGAGGGCATGGTTAAATCTTTGGCAATTTGCAGTACCTCGTCCACATTGCCGTCTTGATCTTTATCCACAACAGCAGTTAAAAGCCCACTGTCTCGGCTACCAACAAATAAAATGCCGTTATCACTGAGCGCCATCTGGCGAGCATTTTTGACATCTGAGGCGTAGACTTCAATGCTGTACCCAGTAGGTAGAGAGAGCTTTTCTAACGGTAACGACTTAGCTATGCCAGCAAAACTGACAAAAGAAAGTAGAATCAAACGGCGAAGTATCATAGATTATTTCCAGTGATGGTAAGAACATAACAATTATAAAGATATCTATGTTAACTACAAAGATTGTCGCCAATTAGCAAAATATTTTCGACGGGCCTTTGGGTTAATTCTAGCTGTGCAGGAGACACTTTGAGGCTTCACGACTTTTTAAAACACCCTATGCAGCTTTGGCTGGCTCTGTTGGTTTGCTTGATGGCCTTGGGGGGGGTATCAACTGGCAATGCCCAACAAGTCGAAAGTCTTGTGCAACTAATCTCTAAAGATCAGGAAGTTAGCCTGTCATCATCTATCAGCGTCATGCAAGAAGACGGCATTGAGCTCAGCGTGACACAAGCCCGAGACATGCTCTCCCAGTTTGTTTGGCACTCAGGCGGCAACCCCAATTATGGTTTTTCTGAACACGGTGTATGGCTATACACCACCTTGAGTAATGTGACTACCACAGACAAATGGGTGGTCAGTGTTGCGTTTTCGCAGCTTGATAATGTCGATATGTACCTGATGCAAGATGGGCAGATTCTTGCTTCGAGTTTTCAGGGCAAGCTAGGCATGAAAACTCACTATCGCTTACCTATGATGAAAGTCGAATTGCCCTATGCACAAACTGTTGAATTGTTTGTGCGCTTGCAGAGCCAGCATAGCAGTTTAGTTGCACCCATTAGCATCCAATCCAGTACTTCTCACGAAATGCAGAGCTTTTATGATAGCTTGTTGTGGGGGTTATTTTACGGTGGCTTGATTATTTTAGCCATATACAATTTGGTGGTCTATTTTGCTCTTCGTGAGTCTAGTTTATTGGCCTATGTTGGGTATATCTGCACAGTCATTGTTTGGCAATTCGTGTGGGGCGGGCACGCCAATATGATGCTCCCCCAAGCATTATCGCATTGGTTCGACACGCATACGGACATCATTTTTGTGCTGATTGGTATTGGCTCTGGGTTATTCACGATTGTGTTTTTAGAAGCCAAAGTTACGGCACCTAAAACACTTCCCTTCATTAAAGTCAGCATCGGGCTTTTAGCGTTAATGGGCTTATGCTCTATGGTGAATTTGTTTCCGCCCGTTTGGCAAAATGCCGCCGTGTATGTTGTCAGTATGCTGGCCATTAGTTGCTACACCTATGCTGGGTTCGAAAGCTACTCAAATCAGTTTTATGCCGCGCGCTATTTTATTTTCGCATGGAGTATTTTAGCCACATGCGCATTAATAGGTATGTTTAGCTTAGTGGATATGCTGCCCTCTAATTTTTTCACTACCTATTGTTTTCAGTTCGGTGTGTTCTTTGAATCCGCATTATTTTCACTGGCCTTGATGGACAAAAGCCGCCACCAACTTGAGATTGAAGTACAGCAAGCAACCAATGATTTACGTAACAATATTGAATTAGTGGAAGAACAAAACGTTCGACTAGATATTGCTCGTAAAGAGGCAGTGGCTGCGAGCAACGTTAAATCTCAGTTTCTGGCTAACATGAGCCACGAAATTAGAACTCCTCTCAATGCAATCCTCGGTTTTAGTAAAGAGTTGCAACAAGGCGATTTTTCTGCCGATAAACGCGACCAAATCAACATTATTAACGCTGCCGCTGACAACCTGATGACCATAGTTAACGACGTGCTGGATGTGTCGAAAATTGAAGCCGGTAAACTCCAAATTAACAGTCATCCTTTTTCAATAAACGAGTTACTCGAAGAGATGATAGGCGTGATGGCCAAATCCGCTCATCTAAAAGGCCTTGAGTTTGTGTATGACATAGAGCCATTGCCACTCAAGCTGATAGGCGACAGCTATCGAATACGCCAGATTCTCAATAACTTGTTGGGCAACGCCCTGAAATTTACCGATACCGGACACATTGGTTTAGCGGCGTCTGGTAAAGTATTAGAGCATGGTATTTTTGAGTTAAACATTAAAATTGAAGACACGGGTATCGGTATAAGCCGAGAAGATAAGCGCAAGCTATTTACCGCATTTTCACAGGTTGATGATGCGCTCAATCGCTCTTACCAAGGCACTGGGCTAGGTTTGGTTATCTGTAAAGAGTTAGTCAAATTAATGCACGGGCAATTGTCGCTGCAAAGCTCCCCTGGTCAAGGCAGTACTTTTAATGTCACTGTTCGCATGAACATTTTAAACACTAAACCCAGTATTTCGCCAAAAAGCGACTGGCAAGATCAAACGGTATTGCTGTACGAGCCTTACCCCAACGCGCGCTTCACTGCCAGTAAATTACTCAAATCCCTGGGGGCAATTGTCACCAGTGTCGACTCAATTGCCTTTTTGCAAACCTGCACAAAAGCTTTTGATTGCATGATATTTTGCATACACCCACATAATCAAGCCGCCAATGAACAGGCCTTTTCTAGCGCAAGCAACATTGTAGCTAAACATAAGGTGTTATTGTGCTCAGGCGAGGACTCTTGTTGCCGCTTTTCTCAATTTACTGGGCAATTTACCCCTCAACTGCGCTTACCTCTGACCCCAGGTAAGCTGAAAGAAATTATGCACAAGCCCACGCATGCACCGGTTAATGAGTTGCAGAAGCGTTTGCAAGATTTGCCTGCAGTTACCGTACTGGCGGTAGATGATATGGAAATGAATTTACGCTTGTTAAGCACGTGGCTTAAGCCATCACGCCTTGAGCTTAAACTCGCGTTCAGTGGTCAAGATGCAGTCAATTTATGCAAAGAAAGCGAATTTGATCTGATATTGATGGATGTGCAAATGCCCAATATGGATGGCTTACAAGCAACCAAACTAATTCGAGAAACGAAACTTAATTTCGGCACCCCCATTATTGCAGTAACGGCCCATGCGTTTAAGGAAGAACAGCAGCGCCTATTAAATAGTGGGATGGACGATTATTTGCCAAAACCTCTCGACCTTTCCGACCTAGTTGATTTGATTAATCGCTGGTGCCATCAAGGGATGGAAGAAGACGAACACATTGAGGTATTTAATTGGCCCTTGGCACTCAAACGCGCCAATCAAAATGTTGACGCTGCCAGAGATCTGTTCAACCAATTCATTAAGCAACTTCCTTCATTCGAAAGCAAATTTGAACGGCTACAGGCGTCCCCTGAACACAATGAACTGCAACAAGTTGTGCATGCACTGCACGGTGTATGCTGTTATACGGGGGCGGTAGCGCTGCATAGCAGTTGTTCAGAATTAGAGAGCCAGTTGAAGCGAGAACAATTTGACAAGGTACCCTCGACTTTGGCCAGACTGATTAACGATGTTAAAGCCCTGCTGAGACAAGAGAAGGACATCAAACACAACATCAGGGACTAGTCATTTCCCCCCTGATGACGTCAAGATGTTAGCCAATACTAAGCAGATTATTTCTGTTGGTTCTGCACAAACTCCTGGCACTCACGCAATAGCGTAACGAACTCTTGCTCACTGCGGTCAAGCTCAGACACGTTGATATACAAGTCGTAACCTAATCGTTCACGCAACTTTGTCATTCGGTTAGCTAGCATGGCCTGTGTGCCAGTAAGCACAGTTCCATCGGGTAACTTATGTTTATCATCTTCTACTAGGTTAGCACTGAAACTCAGTCCTGAGGCACTGTCAGCTTTATCCCCTAATAACAGCAGAGAACGCTGTTCCATCAACAAATGAATCATCAACTTGATCGGTGTTGTGGTTAAAAAGGGCCGATAGTCTTTAAGTTTTATGCCCACCAAGCTCAAATCTTCAAGTGCTAAGTCTCGATGCGCGCGAGGGACGTCAATACGTTGGATATTGTGCCAACTCACATGCCATTGTCCTTTTCGATGCTGGTAACAAATAGAATCATGGGATAATTCTAAGCTGAAAATAGGCTCACGAAATTTAAACCAAGCAATCAACAGTGCCACTATTGAAGCACTCGTCACAAACACACCGGCCAAAAAGAATGCCTCGGGCATCCAAGCGAAAATACCTGCAGCCACAAAAATACCCGTAACACCGAACAAACTGGTGGTGAGAACATTACGTTTCGCAGAAGCGCGGATCTGTATTACATCTTGCATTTTGTTCCTTTATTTAACCCCAAAACCAGAAGTACATCACTGCCATGAGTATGCCCCACAGAATGATATAGCGCATGCGCATACATTTTGGACAATCTGTTTTTAACATGCTGAACAAGGTGACTTTTGTCGGTCGCGCATCACGCTTTGTTGTTGGCATAAGCTTTATTGCTCGGGTCGATAGAATAGGGATATTCTACCTGATTCCCGTGTTGGTAAAATACGCTATTTGCTAATTCATACTCTGTTCAGCCAGTAAAACTCAAGATTTGTGATACAAGTTTCACGATTTATCACTAGAATAAGGCTCGTGTAACTGTTCAGGCTTAACCTTTTTGTTGGGTCGGTATCAAGTGAAGTAGAACAAGCAAGGATCAGACTGTTCTTTAATTTTAAGCTGGCCGCTTAGCTTAATCGGGACGCTTCCCGAAAGCAGTCAATTGTTCAAGGTTGTTTTATGCAGGTAGTAAACAAATACAATTTCAGTAAATTTGCCCAACGTATGTTACTTATCGCCGCCTCTGGCATCGGTGCACTTAGCGCAGGCACTGCTAGTGCTGAATCATTGTGGGTAGCTTCAGCCCAAGCTAAATTTAGCGCTGAGGACACCGCGCCAAAAGTTGCCGTCGTTAAAGGTAACTATCAGTCCCTTGCCAGCGACTCATTGCAACAACGTTTCTCAGATAAAACCGCCGCTATCACCTTAGCTCTGCCCTTGCCTGATGGCACCTACGCTGACTTTACACTCACGCCTTCTCGCGTGATGTCAGACGATTTAGCTGCACGCTACCCTCAGTTTATGTCATACGATGCGGTGCAAGTGAATGCTCCGCAAAATGTTGGCCGTTTCAGCCTGACTCATAAAGGGCTGACGGGTATATTTCGTCAAAATGGTCAGTGGGCGTTATTAAGCCCAGTTTACGAAAAAAACGATGAACAATATGTTAGCTATTATTACCTCGACTCTGACGGCAAAAGCCTGCTACCACAAGGTATGGATGATTCAATTGTCACCCTTTCAGCGCAGGAAGAAACCAACACCGATTTAATCACCGCTCAGAAAACCACAGGCGACACCCTAACCACCTACCGTTTAGCCCTCAGTGCTACTGGCGAATACACTCAAGCAGTAGGTGGAACAAAAGCCGACGCAGTGGCAGAAATGATCACTTTGGTCAACCGAGTGAATCAGATTTTACTGGTGGATACTGCCATACAATTTGAGTTGATTGATAACGAAGATATTATTTATACAGATGCCGCTACTGACCCCTTTACCAACAGTGATGCAAACGAAGATTTAGACACCAATCAACAAGTCATTGATGATGCTGTAGGCTCTAGCAATTACGATATAGGGCATTTACTTGCCACTAATCCAGGCGGGCTAGCGTTCGTTGGCGTAGTATGTTTGAGTACTCACAAAGCCAGAGGATATACAGGCAATACTTCTCCCCAAGGGGAGCGCTTCTATATTGATTTGGTGATCCATGAATTGGGCCACCAACTGGATGCGGAACACTCTTTTAACGCACAAGATTTTGACTCCTGTGACGAAGAACAGCGCAGTAGTTCGAGCGCATTTGAACCGGGCAGTGGCTCTACAATTATGTCCTACGCAGGTATATGCGGCACTCAGAATTTACAAAACACCAGTTCACCTTATTTCCACGCGGGCTCAGTAGAACAAATACGTGACTATGTTGAGACAGGACGCGGCCGACTTTGTGGCACCACAAGCAGTTTGAACAATGCTGCGCCACAAGTCTCTGTGACCTCAACAAATTACTCTATTCCAGCGAACACGCCGTTTATACTCGATGCACAAGCAACTGATGATGAAACACTAACCTATACCTGGGAGCAAATTGATGCCGGTGGCGACACGGGTGGAACGGCCACCGCCAGCGACATGCGCAGCGATAATGGCGCGAATCCACTGTTTCGCTCGTACTCTGCAGTCAGTGAGAGCTATCGTTATTTCCCTGCTTTAGAGGATGTGTTGGAGAATACCGTTAGTTTTGGTGAGGCTTACCCTACAACCGATCGAGAACTAAACTTTCGCGTTACGGTAAAAGACAATAGAGGCGGCGTAGACACTGCTGACATAATGCTGAGTGTCACAAATACGGGCACCGCATTTGCGGTCACTCAACCCACAGCGACCAGTGTTTGGCAAGGTAATGCAGCTCAAACCATTGCCTGGAATACCGCCAGTACACAAAATGCACCGATAAGTTGCCCCTCGGTAGACATCACAGCAGATTTAGACGGTGATAATACTTTCGACAGTATTCTTATACGCGACACCCCCAATGATGGCGAACAAGTGGTATTTTCACCAAACACCAACACCACCAACGCACGTATAAAAGTCAGTTGTGTTGATAACGTCTTTTACGCTGTAAACCCTGCCAACTTTGCGATTACCCAAGGTGGCTCAAATGTCGCCCCCGTAATTGATGGCCAGTCTGCATTAAATGTCGATGAAGACGACACACTTACCCTGACGTTAACTGCCCTACAAGTCACTGATCCAGATTCTAGTTACCCAGATAACTTCACCTTAGCGTTACAAGTAGGCAGTAATTACAGCATCGAAGATGGTGTAACCCTAGTACCTGATGCGAACTTTAGCGGCGAGCTGTCAGTCTCGATCACAGTCAATGATGGTATCGAAGACTCAAGCGCTTTCCCATTGGTGGTGAATGTTAACCCGGTCAATGATGCCCCACAGGCCAGCGATGACAGCCAAACCGTTGAGCAGGATAGCGCAGCTGCGCTTATCAGTGTGCTAAATAATGATACGGATATTGATGGCGACAACCTCAGCATCAGCGACATAAGTTACACTGGCTCAGGGACTGTTAGCATCAGTGGCAACCAAATTAGTTATCAGCCAGCCAATGGGTTTTCAGGCAATGAAAGCCTGACCTATATTGTAAGCGATGGCATTGCCACCAACATTGCAACCCTGACGATAACAGTTACAGCAACGCCCACGACTACTGCGCCAACGACTGGCAGTAGCTCTGGTGGCGGTGGCTCGTTTAGTTACCTGTGGCTTGGTTTAGTGAGCGTGATGATGTTCATAGGCAGGCGTTCACGTAAGTCAGCAAAATGGGCTTGTTAATTACACGCCTATCAGTGCTTGGCCCTATCATGTTGATTGGGCTGACAAACCTCACTGCTTGCGCTTGTTTCGGCAGTGCAGATACGCCGGAAAATAGCCTAGTTGGGCAAACCGCCGGCGAAATTGCGCCCGCAGCCAACACCGAAGCCAGGAATGCACATAGCGTATCAGGGGCTCAACCCAAAACACCTTCAAGCCAGAACAATGTGAAAATGGATGTACATCCCCTAAGTTGGGTAACAGATGCAGATCCGCTCCACGACGCTAAGCAGGCCATCCACAAGGGCGATCTACGATTACTAGCTTTCGCAGGGCGCGCGATATCCATACCTGGCGTTGATTTAGCCGTGTACCCTTTGGCTCGCATTCAGCAACAGTGTGGCTATCGTACTTTAAAAGGTACAGGAGATACGCTGCGCGTCGGTGAGCAAACATCATTACGCTCAAAAGCACATGACTACGCGGTGATGTACAACCGGAAAGTCATCGCCGCCTGCGTATTACCTTAAAATACCTCATCACTCGTGAAGCACTAAGCCTACCAAGCAACTTGCTTGGTAGCTCCCCATCTTCTCAAAAGTTGCTCAAAAACAGCTCAATTTCTCCCTAAAAATATAATGCCGCGTAAACTTTTTCGAAGCGCGACATATCATTCATACCGCTACACGCTGTATGAGCAGCAAATATAGGTTCACTGTAGTCCTCCTTTTGTTAACGGTACCTTGATTTTTAGCGCCAACTTTGAACTGATTCGCTTGCGACTTTCTCGGCGAACGTTAATACCAAGTCACCTCAGGGTGAGGTGATATTAAAAAGGACAAACAATATGAATAATATAAAAATGGCAGTACTTCCTCGTATGTTGATATGCAGTATGTTGGCATTCGGTATTTCAACCACCGCAGTTGCCCAAGAATCTAGCTACTCATATGGAACCGTATGGGAAGCACATGGCATCAAAATATTGCCAGGGCAATTTGAAAACTATATGGATCATTTGGCGGGAAGCTGGAAGGATGTTTACGAGTTCGCTAAAAAAGAAGGCCATGTGGTGGATTATCATGTTCTGGCAAACAATCATGCGCGAGAAGGTGAGCCAGACCTGATTTTGGTGGTTGAGTATAAAGACTATATCAAGACAGCAGAGTACGAAGCGTTTCAAAAGAAAGTAGAAGAAATGATGTCAACCAACGAGCGCAAAGCAGATAAAGAGTTTGGCGAGCGAGGAACCATGCGTAAAACGCTCAGTTCCAGCCAATATCAAGAGTTGGATCTCAAGTAATCCCCAACTACTCATCAGATGTGGATAACGTGTTATGGCTAGTGAAGCTGGGCACGCTCGCTAGCCCCCCTTCTTTTACATCCATTTTCCCTTTATTATTGTTGATTAAACTGGCGATTGATTATTTCACTGACGCCGGTCTTTTAAAATCCCACTTATTTCATATAGAGCGAGTCATAAACGTGCAACAAGATGTAAAAATTGAAGATTTGGTCGAAGGTAGTGGAAAGGCAGCCGAGCGCGGTGCGCTTATCACGGCGCATTATCGCGGCTTCTTGGAAGATGGCACCGAGTTCGACTCATCCCATAAAAACAACGCACCTTTTCAGGTAGTGCTAAGCAATAAACGTGTGATACAAGGTTGGGTACTCGGCTTGAAAGGTATGAAAGAAGGCGGAAAACGTAAGCTTTGGGTACCTGCAGCTCTTGCCTATGGTGAACGTCAAATAGGTAACATGATCCCGCCCAATTCCGACTTGACGTTCGAAATTGAATTACTCGAAGTGTTGACCCGAGACTAATTTCTAGCATGATTTTGGCTAGTGCGAATCAATACCCATTCCAATAAATCATTCCCCCTCATTCAGTGGTTATTATTTACGGGAATTGGCGTGACTCTGTATTAGCCATAATTATAAAAACACAGGATAAAGAGATAACACCAACAGCCCCGCCATGGTGAAGTTGAACGCCCTAAGGCGCTTGTTATCCGTTAAGAAGCCTTGTATTTTTTGGCCTAAAATTGTCCAGCCACTAATACAGGGGAAATTCACCGCACCAAAAACACCTGA
The DNA here is from genome assembly GCF_056173245.1 of Paraglaciecola sp. QJM3NY_14. Taxonomy (NCBI): domain Bacteria; kingdom Pseudomonadati; phylum Pseudomonadota; class Gammaproteobacteria; order Alteromonadales; family Alteromonadaceae; genus Paraglaciecola; species Paraglaciecola sp. QJM3NY_14. The sequence continues at coordinate 576,714 of NZ_CM149664.1, read as the reverse complement.
AACCATCACCACAGCTAACACACTTTTCGAGGGTGCATAGACGCTAATAGCCGTTAATGCCATCGTCCACGCTTTAGGGTTCACCCACTGAAACATCACCGCTTGAAAAAAGGTCATCGGCTTTGCATCAGTTGTATTGCTCTGTTTAGCGTTTGAAGCCGTGGCAATTTTATAGGCCAAGTAGAGTAAATAAGTGACACTCATCACTTTTAAAATTTGGTAGGTAACAGGAAACATATCAAATATTTGCATGATCCCTAACCCCACCAGCGCCACCATTAAGGTAAATCCCAGTGACACACCGAACATATGCGGCAATGAACGCTTAACACCATAGTTGGCGCCTGATGCCATCAACATTAAGTTGTTCGGCCCAGGTGTAATTGAAGACACAAGTGCAAACAGCATAAGCGCGGTGAGAATGTCAAACGTCATTGAATGTTGATCCCTGTTAGAGGTGGTTTTACCGAAAAGCGAAGTATGCAATTATAAAGAGCTATGATTGAAATTACTGCGCTATAAACAGCGGAAAACCATGCAAGAGCACAACAAATGAATCTAAAAGACAAATATAACGAAAGAATATTGCATGAACTTAGCCAGCAAGGGAGGATCGCCAATACAGAGCTTGCTGACAAAATTGGCCTATCTGCCTCGGCGTGTTTGCGCCGCGTGCAAGAACTCGAAAATAGCGGTGTGATTAAAGGCTATCGCGCTATTTTAGACAGCGAACTACTCGGTAACGGGTTTATTGCGTACGTTACGGTTGGCTTGGGAAAACATACCAAGGGCTCACAAGATGCTTTTGAGCAGGCGATCGCAAGCGCTGACGAGGTAAAAGAGTGCCATAACGTCACAGGCTCTTTCGAATACATTTTGCGCGTAGAAACAACCAATTTGAAAACCTACAAATCTTTCCACACTGATATTCTGGGCACTTTGCCTCAAGTCAGCACGATCACTACTCATGTTGTTATGGACTCGCCAAAAGATCAGCGCACCTAGTTTAATCGTTTCGATCACATTGGCGCAGATATGAGACCAACAGCGTCTAAAGTAGGCTTATCAAATAACGCTTAAATTGAGTTAAATTAATGGAAGGTTTTGACGCAATGTTCTAGGGTATTATTGTACGCTTACAAGCATGAGTAAGCGCATAGACTGGCGTTTGCGCAGTTTCGAAATACCCGCCTAAACCTAGTGTGAAACAGTGCGTTTCTTGCATACACGACGCGTTTAACCTACTCGCTATTAGCTCTGCGTTATCGCGTCGGCCTGTGTGCTGTTTCTTTTCCAGAAGGATTTGAACATGAAAACATGTGAGCATAGTGCCCCCAGTATCTGTAACTTACCCTTGGTAGAACCCCGTAAACTAGACCCGAATATTGATAGGAATCGCGAATCTTTAGTGCGCTATATCGAAAAAAAATGGGTCAATCACACCGTGTTGCACTACTACTTTATGCAGAACCAAGCCCAACTAGCGGGGCAAGCCAACCAGCTGCAAGCGGTCAGAGAAGCCTTTGATGAATGGAAGAACCTAGGTATAGGCCTAGATTTTATTGAGGTTGCTGACTCAGCCCAAGCAGAATTTAGAATTGGGTTCGCCCCTGGCAGTTCGTGGTCATATGTGGGCAGAGACTGTATCGATCTGGTGCCAAATCACGAAGAGCAAACCATGAATTTTGGCTGGGACCTAACGACCCCTTACGGCCGTGACACAGCGCTACATGAAATTGGCCACGCCATGGGTTTCCCCCACGAACATCAAAACCACAAAGCAGGTATTATTTGGGATGAAAACGCCGTTTATGCAAACTTTGCGGGCTCACCTAATTACTGGGATGATGCAACGACTTACCACAATATTATCCGAAAATTGTCACCACAAGATGCTACTGGTTCCCCTTGGGACCGAGATTCTATCATGCATTATCAATTTGATGCTGGCCTGATCCTTTCCCCTGCGGAGTATCAACAACAGCCCCTTATTCCTGCTCCTGGGTTGTCAGAAATGGACATACAAGAAGCGCTTAAGTTTTACCCAGACAATAGTGTTGCTCAATGGCCTGAACTAGCGCCCTTTCTATCCCAAAAGCTCGACATTACTCCCGGCCAGCAGTTGGACTTTACGATAGAGCCAAATATTAGCCGCACCTATAACATACAAACTTTCGGCACAATGGATACCGTCATTGTGCTGTTCGAAGATGACGATGGCGAGCCTATTTACTTAGCAGGGGATGACGATAGCGGCACAAATTATAATTCGAAAATAACCCTCAGATTGATTAAGGGCCGGCGCTACTACTTACGTTTACGGTTATACAGCGCAGGCGCATCCGGCGAAGGTGGTGTGATGCTCTGGTAAAAGGAATGTAGCCAGTTTTTTAACAGATCATAACTGGCTAAATTCCTTGAGTGCAGCTATTTTTTACGGCCAATCTAGTCGCTTAATCGTGCTTATTAAGCACTTATCACCATCGCCTTATGCGACTAATTGACTACCTTTAAATGCCCCTATAAGGCTTGCTCCCAATGGCGTTGCTTTATAGGATGTCCACCGCCTATTGACTTAACATGGACGTGCTATGCTCTATCACCTTGCTTCTGTTTTTCTCGCTTTACTGTTCATCATACAGGGGAAATACGTCAGGCGAGTAACGCCTAAATTACCCGAGCCGGAGGGGTGTCGAGAAGGCACATTCGGCAGTGGCCCCCCGTTGTCGCTATTGATCATTGGCGACTCAGCCGCCGCTGGAGTCGGGGTTGAATTACAGCGATACGCCTTGGCGGGCAACATGTTAAATACTCTTGGGCCACATTACCAAGTTGCTTGGAAGCTCATGGCGAAAACGGGGGATACTTCCGCAGAATTACTGAAAAAAATCCAACACATTGAATCTACTCAAGCGTATGAAACGGTCGTTATCTCTATTGGCGTGAACGACGTAACTGGGCTTACATCGTCTCGTAAATGGTTAAGCAATCTTGCTTTCATCTCCCAAGCCTTACAGGATAAATTCGGCGCAAAGCGCGTACTTTTTTCAAGCCTGCCACCTATGCATTTATTTCCAGCTTTACCCCAGCCCTTGCGTTGGTGGTTGGGCGTTAGAGCCAAGCACTTAAATGATCTTGCAGAAAAATTCTGCCAAACCAATCCCCAATGTCATTTTGTCAGTGCCCCCTTCCCCATCGATCGGCGCTTTATCGCTGATGATGGCTTTCATCCTGGTGCCCTTGCCTATCAATTGTGGGGCGAATACTTGGCACGCGTATTACAAGAAAAACTCATTCGACATGCATGAGTAACATACGATAAAACATATATATCATCACCATACGTTACGTAATATGCCTTTCTATCGTCATTCCGCGCTATTTGCGACAATCCGTTTTTTGTTGCCTTGGTAAGCGTCAAACAGAGTTTTGTGCGCGGCTAATGAAAATGTATCACTGCGGGCTGCGTAATCAGTGATCCAGTCGATCAACATCGGCAAATTTGCATCTTGCGCTTCTTTAGATGGGTATTTATGCGGCTCCCAAGGTCTGTTTCGGGCATTTTCAACGCAAGCTGCTATCGGTAAATCCATAAAGATTAACTCACTTGCATGGCCAGTAAGCTCGGCGAGTAAATCGCTGTAACAGCCTTCGATAACCCAGTTTTTTTGGGTATGAATAAATGCGTTGATACTGCGCATAGAGTCAGCAACAGGTGCCCGCTCTGATACTTCTGTAGGTAGCCAAGCCAGCGTATCTAGATCCAGATGCGCGATGTTCAATGTACTGGCTAAGTGCTTTGCCAAAGTAGATTTACCTGATCCAGAATTACCAAATATGATAATACGTTTTGGCTCGCTAGTGTATGTACTCGTAGTCATCCTTGGAAGCCCGTTAAAATGATTGGCGATTAAAATTAATTTATCACGGCTTAATGACAAATTGACGATTCATTACAATAGATTTCGCCCTATTCATCATAAGTTTGATAAAATCCTCGCGGTTTTCTCAACATAGGCGCAGGGCAAATGAAATTCGAAGGTAGTCATATTCTTTCCGTTAATCAGTTCGACCGTGAATCGATAGAACGCGTATTCGATGTCGCTAATCAAATGGCGCCCTATGCAAAACGCCAAAAACGGACCACGGTACTTGATGGTGCGATCCTCGGAAATTTATTTTTCGAGCCTAGCACACGTACTAGAGTCAGTTTCGGTACCGCTTTTAACTTACTCGGTGGTGAGGTACGTGAAACCACTGGTATGAGTAACTCCGCGTTGGCCAAAGGCGAGTCTTTGTACGATACCGCTCGTGTACTCAGTGGCTACTCCGATATCATCACTATGCGCCACCCTGATTCAGGCTCAGTCGCTGAATTTGCCCAAGGTAGTCGTGTGCCAGTGATAAATGGTGGTGATGGCGCTAACGAGCACCCTACGCAAGCCCTTCTTGATTTATATACTATTCAAAAAGAACTGCTATACCATGGCGGCAACATTGACGGCCTGCATATCGCTATGATTGGTGATCTGAAATATGGCCGAACCGTACACTCGTTAAGTAAACTACTTTGTCTGTTCAAAAATATTCGCTTTACGCTTATTTCACCCAAAGAGCTGGCAATGCCGGATGCGATTCTAAGTGCCATTGAAAATGCGGGGCACAGCTACACTATCAGTGAAACCCTAGAGGGTAACTTTGATGCGGATATCTGCTATCAAACCCGAGTGCAAGAAGAACGATTTGGCTCACAAGAAGAGGCAAATTTGTACCGGGGGAAATTCCGCTTGAATCAGCAAATTTATACCAAGCACTTTCAATCTAAAACAGTGATTATGCATCCGTTACCGCGAGATTCACGCACGGAAGCCAATGAGTTAGACAACGATTTAAATATGAACCCAAATCTGGCCATCTTTCGCCAAACCGACAATGGCGTACTGGTAAGAATGGCGTTGTTTGCCTTGACCTTAGGGGTTGAAAATATCGTTAGCAAATTCGACAAAGAAGTGCATTGGTACAACGGCCACTAGCGCCCTATTTATCCACTTAGCCATTTCACAAAGTAATAGAAGAAGATTAATAATATGCAAAAATCAGAACAACTTTTCGCTCGCGCTCAAAAGCACATTCCTGGTGGGGTTAACTCTCCCGTGCGCGCATTTAAAGCCGTAGGTGGCACTCCCCCTTTCATCGAAAAGGCAGATGGCCCTTATTTATACGACGCCGACGGCAAACAATACATTGATTACGTGCAGTCGTGGGGACCAATGGTACTAGGCCACAACAACCCCATTATTCGCCAAGCGGTGATTGATGCCGCGCAAAATGGTCTAAGTTTTGGTGCACCAACTGAGGCAGAGGTTACCATTGCTGATTTAGTCAGCGAATTGGTGCCATCTATGGAAATGCTACGCATGGTCAACTCAGGTACCGAAGCCACTATGAGCGCTATTCGCCTAGCTAGAGGGTATACCAAGCGTGATAAAATCCTTAAATTCGAGGGTTGTTATCACGGTCACGCCGATGCCCTGCTGGTAAAAGCAGGATCAGGCGCGTTGACTTTTGGTGTACCTAGCTCACCTGGTATTCCAGCTGACTTTGCTAAACACACTCTGACAATGGAATACAATAATATCGACTCGGTAGTTCAAGCATTTGAGCAATACCCAGACGACATCGCCTGTATCATCGTGGAACCCGTTGCTGGAAATATGAATTGTATTCCCCCAGTCCACGGCTTCCTTCAAGGGTTGCGTGATGTGTGCGATAAATACGGCGCAGTGCTGATTTTTGATGAAGTCATGACCGGATTTCGCGTCGCGTTAGGCGGCGCACAAGCCAAATACAATATCGTGCCGGACTTAACGTGCCTCGGTAAAGTGATTGGCGGCGGCATGCCGGTAGGCGCTTTCGGTGGTAAACGCGACATCATGCAACACATCGCGCCTTCAGGCCCTGTGTATCAAGCGGGTACGCTATCTGGCAACCCAGTGGCGATGGCAGCAGGTTTAGCTGCCCTAAATCAAGTCAAACGCCCGGGCCTTTATGAAGAGTTAAGTGAAGCGACCAAAACCTTGGCAGAAGGCATAAAAGCCATCGCCAATGGACTGGGTATCCCCATGTCTGTTAACTATGCTGGCAGCATGTTTGGTCTGTTTTTCACTGATGTAGAGTGCGTCACGAACTACCAACAAGCGATTAACTGCAATACCAAGCAGTTTAATCATTTCTACCATGGCATGTTAGAAAACGGCGTTTATCTGGCACCTGCATCTTACGAAGCAGGCTTTGTATCGGCTCAGCATAGCCCTGAAATTATTCAGCAAACACTACAAATTGCTGAGAAGGTTCTGGCTGACGTAGCAAAAAAGTTCGGTTAATGTAGCTGTACCTAATCAATCGCTAGCGAAGCAATGTAAGTGTTATGTTGGAATTTATCTCTGAGTCCCTACTCGTTGTTTTGCTGGCGTTTTGTGTTGTTTGTTTAGTTGTCATCGCATTTTTACTGAAAAAGCTTAAAGCGTTAAGCCATGAAAAAATGTCTGATGTTACCCCAAAGCCTCGCGCGGTTAATCAGAAGTCTTTTGAAGAATTGCCCACCGAACGTTTCGAGCAACGAGCTGATGAAGCTTTGCGCCTGCGTCATACCTTTCAAAAATTTGTGCCAAAACAGTTTGTTGACCATTTTGCCAAACATGGGTCCAGCGTGCTTGAATTAGGCCACGCGGTGGAAGACGATGTAGCGATTTTGTTCTGTGACATTCGTGGCTTCACAGGTTTATCAGAAAATATGAGTCCGCAAGAACTGATGCGTTTTCTGAATTCATATTTCTTACGTATGAACGACCCCATTCATCTCAATGGCGGCTTTATCGACAAATTTATCGGCGATGCCATCATGGCATTATTTGATCACCCTGATGGCTGCGACGAAGACAAAGCCAGAGATGCACTGTGTGCTGCCCTCGACTTGCGCCAAGCACTGAGTATATATAATCAACATAGACAAAACAGTGGTTATCCATCAATTGAAATCGGCATAGGCATTCACTTTGGCCCTGTGGTACTTGGCACCGTTGGCTCTGATGATCGCATGGACACCACCGTAATCGGTGATAGCGTTAACATCGCTTATCGTTTGGAGGCATTAGCCCCTATTTATCACTGCGATATCGTAGTGAGCGCACAAGCATTGCAACAAGCCGCACAGCCTGAACGTTTTAACGCTCGCTTGCTGGATTGGGTTAAAGTAAAAGGGCGAAGCAATGCCATTGAAATACACGAAGTGATTGCTCACTTACCCAAAGAGCTTCAGCAGCTAAAGTTAAGTAACATGGCACTTATCAAGCAAGGCCTGACGTATCGATTTAAGCAAAACTGGGCACAAGCCATTAATTGCTTTGAACAAGCTGCCACGCTCTCACCAGATGATTACTTACCTAAACTGCACATCAGTCAATGCCAACAATTAGCCGAGCAAAAACTACTTGCCGACTGGGATGGAACCGTTCAGCTATAGTATTAAACGGCGTTCATACCAATCCACATGAGTAAATGACCAACCAGAATTCGTCCGAGGGATTTTAAACAAGGCGTCGGTGTACAGAATAGTTGCACCCTTTCAACTAATGAGAGTGCAAAAAAAGACAGCGGGGGCATTTTTTTAGACAAGCTGAATAATGCGAGAAAGTAAAAAACAGGGCAACCAGAGTGTTGCCCCTAAAAGTCCACGGAACACATACATTTAGCCTACAAGGCGAAAGGATAATAGAAGGGTTTTATGACAAAGCCATGGCGGCTACGTTACGATATCGTGACAAGGTTAAGCCACCTTATTGACCACATTCTCGCAGGCGCTCTCGTTCTCTGACCGCCGTTTAATTAATTTGCGCGCTGCTTAATAAAGGTAAGCGATGGAGCAAAAAACGCAGCGCCAGTTTCAGCACTGGTATAATCCAAAAAGCGGTCATATTCACCGTTTTCATCATTCATGATCATATTGCGTAGCATATGCTCGAATGGCTTAGGACTGCGAGCACAACTGACAAAAAACAGCCCCTGCACATGCATATCTCCATAGGGCATGCTCTGGCGCAAAATCCGCATAGGTCGGCTTTCATTGTCTGTAATCTGGGTACAATCGTAATGACTACGAGGTGATTTAAAGGCATCACTCAGGGGGCTGTTATCCGATTTTTTACGGCCCATTATGTATTCTTGATGATAGGCAGACAATTGCTCCCACTTAGCAATATTGTGACGGTACCTTTGCACATGTATGTAACTGCCACCAGCAAAGTCTGGATCGAGCTCCCCCACTAACGCGATATCTAACTTATGCATACCTTTGGGGTTGTCGTCGGCGTAAATAAATCCAGTTAAATCACGACCATCTAAATATCTGAATCCGCGTATATCTTCAATCAAATCCACATGGCTGCCAAGCAAACGCATGATTTCCATGGCAAGGGCATGGCAAATATCCGCCCTGTCAGCGCGAATTTGAATAAATAAATCACAAGGTGCGACAGGGGCACTGCGGTCATCACAGTGCATATCAGGAAACGGCGCTAATTCGACAGGAATTAATCCCGGATAAACGTCGTGCCAATAGCTACTGCCTATGGCAACAACGCCGGTGACCATTGCCTCATAATGCTCTTCATCATAATGGGCAAATAAGTCGACAATTTGTGCGATCTTGATGCGCATGACTGAATCATCATCATCGTTCACATTGAGCAGTAAATACAGGGCATGCAAGCTTGCTTCAGCACAAATCCCTTTTTGTGGTTGTGGCATATATTTCTTAGTGTCAGTGTAGTTTTAGTCAAGCGCTGTATTCATCTAAGGGGGATACCCAATAAATATTAATACCCTCTTACATGGGGCTTGGCGCTACCGGCTAATATACGCGATTTTGCACCTTAGGCATAATCCACACATTAAGAACGCCCAATACCGCTAAGGAAATGGCCGAAACTTAGCCACTTTAGCCCTTGGATTATAAAAAGGTTACTCACTAAGCAAGCGTAGACTCTTCGCAGTTGTTAAACAATCAGACTCAGAATGTGCAATATAGTCTCACGCCTAGGTTAAGCTGATATGCACTTTCGGCTTTTAATTTGTCGAGGGCGAGGGTGATATCTAACCATTTTGTTTCAAGCATTACCTGCGGTGTTGCTCGCTCTACATCCACCAACATGGTTAAGCGGCTCTTTTCAGCAAAAGAAAAGCTCGCTCCTAGTAGATAAAATTCATCGTTACCTATCGTTTTTAACTGGCTGTGTATTCCAATAGTTTCCATTTGATAATCGACTCGCAGATTAACTCGTTTAGGCATGTGGTAGTCATGGCTACTGCTGGTTTCGATACCGCTGTACAAGGGCTTGAAACCTGTAATTCCACTGGCTTTAATGTATTGATTATCAGTATCAACCACGCCATCACTAAAGCCCGCGTCATCCAAAGTAAAATGCGAGTACAGGTCCTGCGCGTCAAGGCGTAACATAAGTTTGGATGTAACCTGCCACGCTAAGGCGATATCCAAGGTGTAGCCGGTTCCACTGTTATTCCAGCGCTCACCATTGATGTTAGGGCGTTTCAAAAAATTGTTGTCAGTGTAGTACTCGGTTAACTGACCGCTACCTTGTAATTCACCCTCGCTGTTTTGGGAAAGCACACCGCGTAATGTGGAATCACGCGCATCAGTAATCGCCCAGTAGCCCAGTTTAATATGACTGAAAAAATCACCATTCTGCCACTGGTAACCTAAGCGTAAGCCTTTCGCGCGACTTTCTCGAAGTGAGAGTGCAAGGTCGTACGTTTGCTGGGCGTCGGCCGGCAGGTCGGCTCGATCGGCATAAAAGGCGTAAGCGGTATCAGGATTTGTATCGACAAAATAATCAACTCGGTACGCGGGGTTAATACTCCAATTATTGATTATTACTTCGCTGCCCAGCTCATTTTGGCTAAACGCGAGATCCGCATCATGCTTAGGCTGAGTAAGCCACTCATCCTCAACCAATTGCTTGATTGGTAAGATATGACTGTAGGACTCACTCGTGAAATACGCGCTGACTTGGCTCGAGGGAGCAAACCTGTGAGATTGCTCTTGTGCAAGTACATCACCGTGGCATATTGCTACACCAGTGCATGCCACCGAAATACATTTAAATATGTTTAGTTTTAGCATCATCTAGTACGAAGGAATTAACTACGAAAGAAGCATGCCACTCACAAAGTGAATGACATGCTTTTAAAGGTTATGAAAATGAGTGAGGTAACTACAGGCTTTCTACTGTTTCATCAGCGTAAAGCACCATAATGACACCGTTTCGGTCAACGATCTCAGCAGCAACTTCTGCGTTTGAGCCCACAATAATTTGACCAAGTCTTGCTTCGCCTTCGGCATCAGCCTGAGCTTGTACATTACTCAGTACTAAAGTCACATTTTCGTTGTTTCTGACGACGTAAGCATTTTCTTGCTCAGTGTTGGCGTTAACCGTGAACGAACGCTGAGTGTCCTCATCCGGGATTTGATACTGCACATCTAATGAGAACTGCCCTTCTTCACGTGCACTGCGTTGACCTTGTAATGTCAAGTCGAGTACGTAGTCGCCTAATGTCACTCCTACAGACAAGGCCGCATTTATATCAAAATAGGTTTCATCGTCTTCTAACTTAGTTTTTGAGTCGGGCTCAGCAATAACAGCATCAAAACGGGTACTCGCTCCGGCTGCTAAAGTCGAGAGTTCTTCGGCATTTAAGCGAATGTTATAAACCCCTTGCTCAGCAACGCTATAATCATCAAAGCTGTATTGAAGCTCTGTAAACGAATCACCATCCTTGTACTCCATCAAACCGGAGAATACATCTAAGGCATTGCTTGCTGTTAGCGGGTCATAGCCGATAGTAATTTCATCAAAAAAACTATCCCATTGTTCGTTGGCAGAAAGATAATAATTAGAGCTCGGGTTTTCGACTACTTCGTCCGTGCCATAGTCAATTAAATTACCTTCGCTATCAAAATACTCACCATAAAACACATTGACTTCATATCCATCTGCAATACCGTCACCGTTGTTGTCTCCTGGGATCAGAGACAAACGTTGAGCTTGACGATACTGCTGATAGAACGTCGCCTGCATATTCACCAATAGCAATGGTTTATCAAGGTTTCTAGCTGTTTTGTCGACACTAATGTGCTGCTTAAACACCTCGCCGTTTTCATCTGTAGATAATATCGAAACCTCATGGTTCCCCGCTTCATCTTCAACATAACCTGTGGTCACCGTTAATTGATCGTCTAGCGTAGCGGTCACCGTATTGGCATCGTCACTGACGTCAACGGCTAAGGCATCTTTAATACGTGCTTGATAAAGTATGCCGCTGAAAGACACATCCGCCCCAGGTGTGACTTGAGCTATATTTTCTTCTGTCCACAGCACAGCTACGTTGCCCAAATCAGGGAAATCAAATGTTGCCGGATAAGGACTGCCAATACGCATCTTAGTAAAACGTTCAGCAGCATTGCTCGCAACGTCCATCAAGTCACTAAATAGCCATCCAATGTGCGATAGCTCTTCAAAGCTATAATAAAATCCCACTGAGTTTGTCGTGCGCGATATCACAGCACCTTGAGCGTCAATGATCTCGCCCTCAGCGTTTAGCATCATGTCTCGGTTGATTTCAATATCTTGTGGGCCATCAGAGCTCAATTGCATTGAAAAGACTTCAAATCCCCCTACGCTGCCGTCATCGTTAAATGCAGGCACTATGGTTTGTGACCGAATTGAGTATCCGTCTTCCCCATACTTGTAGGTTTTTGTCATAAAGAAAGACTCGGAACGGTTACCGTTAAAGCCCCCACTGCTGAGCACAGTTTCCTCATAACCATTACCGAAGAAATCTTCTGTTGGCTCACTCGGCACAAAAGTCCGTACTTCTTTATAGGCTCCTTCGCTGAAAGTGAGCACCTCAAATACCCGAGTGCTGGTATAACCTGGGTGATCCGCTTCTGGTGGTACGATGGTTTTTAAGGTCAAACCATCTTCTGACACTTGAATGCCATACACATCATCTATTTCACGGCCAATATAAGTAAATTCAGGAGCTTGGTAACCATCAGCATTAGCCACATCAACCGTGAGTGAAGCACGAACCTCATCACCGCTGAGTGAACTGAAGCTACCAGCTAAACTGAGCACCTCTGGCAGGGCGACCACCTCGGACTGAGCGACATACAAATTCCCATTGTTGACTTGATGGTCGTAATCTTCACTTAGACGAGCAATCTCTAGCGGCAGTAATCTAGCCGAGACTTGACCGCTAAATGTCACAGGGTCTGTTACCGTATCACTGGTTTTTTGCGCCAAGGTAACATCAAGGGCTAATTCCCCTGCAATGGGCATGACGTCCACATCTCGACCTTGCAAGTAATCTAGGCTTTCGGCAGCGTCTGCCAGTTCAAGCACTATTTGACTGCCTTGTGCTATCGAAAAACTCGCTTGGGAATTGTCTAATGTTCCGTCAATCGCCAGCGTCACTTTCGTGCCAGTTTCGTCTAATACAACGCTTGCATTGAGACTAACCACTTGCCCGTCCGGCGAAGATGCATCAACGGCAAACAAATAGTTGGCTTCATCATAGGTAATACTGCCAACCACACCTTCAGCGTCGATAAGCTCGCTAATAGTAAAGACGGTTTGCGTTTCGCTCTCATCTTCTAGCGCTATGCTGAGTTGCGTGACAGCTTGAGCCACTTGACTGAGCAGCACAAAGTCATCCGCTTGGGCTTCAATCATTTGCCCTGCATCATCAAGTAAGGTTAGATATTCTTCACCTAACGTGGCGACCGCTGCATTTTCGTCACTTTGTAAATCAAACAAATTCGCCAATACGCGCACGTCATCAACCATGGCTTTGGCTTTGGCTACAGCATCACCTTGGGTGACTGTATCTGCCCCTACGGCTACGCGACCACTTTCACCGGCCAGTAGGTTATTATTCTGTTGTTCGTTTGCTAGCTTTACCTCCAGCTGCGATAACGAGGTCAATAGCGCTTGGGTATCTGTTAATTCAGCGTTGTCGGCAACGTTCTGAGCAACCGTGTCGGCCGCAGATTGTGCACCCGATAATACATCGCTAATCGCCAATTCAAAATCGTCATCTTCATCTTGGCTATTAAGCAACTGACCATTGCCTTCAACCAGATCTATCGCAAGTGCCGCAAATTTTTCAGACATCACGTTTTCCGCACTACTCTCGCCGGCAAACAAAGCTTGAGCGATACCGGCGTTAATAAGCCCATAGCGTAATTCATTATCGTTATCTTCAGCGGCAACTTGTGCGCTGTCTTCAATTGAAGTAGGTGTTTGGCTAGTTAAACTGCCTTGAATACCGAAAGTATTGGCAATAATTGCGCTTTGTTCGCTGATGACCTCTGCGCTGATCGATTCTTGTTGCTCAACCAAGATGGTGGCTAAGTGGGTTAGCGCAGAAACATTAAGTTGCGTTTCTTCCCCTGAAGTCACATTGGTCACAGACGATAAAGTAAAATTTGGGTCTAGCGCAGTTAGATCAACCGTTTCGCCGAATTCTGCGCTGCCGCAGCCTGCTGGCGCATCACATACCATGGTGGTTGGTGCATCGCTGTCTACGGATAACTCAATTTTTATTGGCCCGCTGTAGTCAAGCACAGTAAAGGTATATATACCTTGAGCGTCGGTTTTAATTTCGCTGTCTTTAAGCTCATCATTGGTTAGCGGCACCGCTGCGCCATCAACATATTTGAACACCGTTACGAGCGCATTGGCTAATAAGCCTTTGATCGCTTGGCCATTAATGGTGGTTTCCACTGGGGCTGGGGCCTCAATAACCGGCGCATCGACCTTACTATCTGAGGAGCCGCCACAGGCGCTGAGCAATGCAGCTACAGATACCGAAACTAACGTTTTGTGTGCTTTCATACTTATCCTTAATCAACTTTGGGCTGTTTTTATTATCTTCCGCTGCTTTTAACCCCAAACCATCCCATAAGCGCTTCTCAAAATAGAATGGGGTAACTGCCAGTGGATTTTTACGTTTGAGCAAGTGTCAAAATGTAAATCGCTGGCCAGTATTGCATCGTTTTATGTGTCGCTAAAAAGTCACTAATAGTCAGAGAAACAAAGGGTTGTGAGCATTTAAAAGGCGGAAATAGTTGAATTAGCACAATAAAAGAGTGAATTTTAATAGTTTCTTAGGCAGCAGAAATTTTGCATACTTATCAGCTATAAGCTATTGATACATGGACGTTTAGTGCAGTTTTTTACTCTTTTACTTAGCCTGGTTTTGTACAGTTTTTCTGCGCAATCTATACAGCAAACAGAACAGCATGCGGTGCAGCGGGACTTTTACTTTGACAATGTTTCTCTAGAGCAAGGACTAAATCAAGCCTCCGTTTATAGCCTAGCCAATGACCAATATGGCTTTACCTGGATAGGTACTCAGGATGGTCTTCATCGCTTTGATGGCAATACCGTCACGTTAGTTGATCTTAGTCCAAGCTCCTTGCCAAAATATCGCTACATTCGAGACATCAAAGCCTTTTCTGAGCATCTTTTTGTAGCAACCCTTGATGGCTTAGTCGTGGTTAACCAACTCTCTGGTGAGATACGATACGCTGAGTTATCAGGCGCAGGGGTGTACTCCATCGCTCAGATAAAGGATACATATTGGTTAGGCACAGACCGAGGTATTTATGTACTGGACGATGCATTGCAAATTCAAGCATTTTATGGAGGACAGAGCTCACCTCAGGCCCTGCCAGCAAGCTTTTGCGATAATATTTCGCAGACCGATAAGTGTCATATGTTTGTGCGCAAAATTTTGTACGACCCAACGCAAGACAAGATTTGGTTGAGTGCCAATAACGCCCTATTCAGTTATAGATCGAAGGAACAGCAATTTACGGCTCAGCTTTTTAGCGATAATCCTACGCAAAAAAATCACATACAAGACATGTTACTCGATAATGATAACAGGCTATGGTTAGGCACCGATAACGGCCTACACATAATCGACCAGTCTGGCGCTAGCCAACATATATATGCACAACCATACATAACTGATAGCTTGTCAGCCAATCGCATACTTACCTTGGCTATTGATAACGAAAACACCCTATGGGTCGGTACGCGCTCAGGGCTAAACTACCGTTCCCTCAATGCACCACAACCATTGCAAAAAGGCTGGACTAGTATATTCAACAATAATTTAAGCAACCATTCACTTCTTAGCAACACTGTTCGAAAGATATCTTTGGATGACTCAGGCCGCATTTGGATAGGAACAAACCGAGGTTTGTCGGTGACCAATTTACAACGTAAGCAAGTGGCTATTTACCGAGCAACAGACAGCCAAACATACAATAATTATATTTTGTCACTCACTGAACAAACGTCAGGCGCGCTTTGGGTGGGTACGCTTGCGGGCTTGTATAAATTTGACGGCGTCAGTGCGCAGCCAATCCCGGAATTAGCGAAAGTTGTGGTCTACGATACCTTACAAATTGACAATTTTTTGTGGGTTGCTGCGCGCAATAATCTTTATCAAATTGACTTGTTATCTCATAAAGTCATCCAGCATTTTGACGAAACCAACTCTCCTATCGGTGCTGCCTATAATTATAAATTAGCCGCAAAGGACGGTGTGTTGTGGGTAGGTTCAAGCGCAGGTTTGATCTCATTCGATATCACTGAGCGCAAGTGGCATGTGTGGGGTCCCAAACATACGCTTGGTAGAAAAGATATTTACACCCTCTCCATCAGCGAGAACACTATACTCATAGGCACCGGCAGTGGTCTAAGTACGTTTGAGATTAGCAGTCATCAATTTCGCCATTTCGATGAGCTAAACTCAGAGTTAAAGACAGACTGGGTATTCGATATTACCCCGAGGCACGATGATCAGTATTTTATTGCCACTGATGGTGGCGTGTACATATTTGATGCAAAGCACAATAAGTTTGAGTATCTGGGGATCACACAGGGCAATGCTTATTCGGTTTTGATTCAAACGGCTAACACAGAGCAACAAGACGAGACCCTGTGGGTAACTTCTAATAACGGGGTTTACCGATATTCCGTAAAAACAGGCTTAGCGCAGGTATTCAAAGAGGAGCATGGATTATCAAGCAACGAACATAATCTAAATGCAGCCTTACTTGATAGTCAAAACCGCTTGGTGTTGGGAACAATCAATGGTTTTGTTGTGTTTGAACCTGAAACCTTTATCAGTAATGAAGTTCCGTCTTATTCTCGGGTAATTTCAAGTGTTGATTATGCCGGTGATACCTATGGCCTCTGGGAAAAAGTACCACAGATAACCTCTCGTCCACTGTTTTTGACCACCGCTTTGGACCTCGATTGGACGGTTGAAAACTTCACTCTAACGTTTAACCAGCCTTATTTCGGCCTAGTAGCCCCCAAAGCAACAAGCATTGATTACCGAAATACCAGCCTTAGCTTAAGCAGACTGGCAAACGGAAAATTTGATATCCCCTTATCAGACAAGCCCGGTGACGTGCTAAGCGTGGCTAAGAAAGGCCACCCGCTGCTTTCTACTTTCGCCTATATCAGCTATTTAATTTTAGTGTCTTTGCTAGTCTTTTTAATGCTCAAATGGCTATATGATCGCCGATATACCCGTATGCTGTTAAATAAAAATCATATGATTTTGGAGCAACACAAGCAAATTAAGCAACACTTGTCATTCAAGGAAAATTTGTATCTACAGATACAACACAGCTTTAAATCACCCGTATTTGCCAGTATCGGATTATCCAAGCAGATCGATAAACGTTTGCAGCAAGACTACCCACTGTCTGCAAGTGACATCGATAGCCTTAAGCGCAAAAACCATAAGCTACAAAGTGCCCTAACGGATACGTCTGAGCTAATCGATGAATTATTGCAATTGAGCAAACAAGGCTTTCAAGCGCCAGAACTGACCGACCAGCCGATACGACAAACGATGATGCAAACGATCGAACTTATTCAGCCTATTGCCCATGATACCAATGTTTTTGTTGAGGTAGACATTGCCCAGTCAGTGACAGAAGAACTAGTGTTGCATGCACCTGAGAAAGCACTTTTTCTGATTATTGAAAACATATTAACCAATGCCATAAAGTTTTCAGAGCGACAGGGAATTGTGAAACTATATGCCGATGTGAAAGAGCATATCCTGCGGATAAATGTTCGAGATCAAGGCTGTGGATTTGATGAGCAAGATTTAGATAAAATTTTTCAGCTACATTATCGCTCTGATAGTAACTCATACAAAAGTAGGGGGTCCGGTGTGGGATTAACCAATGTAAAGTCCTTGCTCGACCTACTCAATGGTAGCATTGAATTTGTTACTCAAAACAACGAGAAAGGTACAAATGTGTGGGTCCATATACCCTTTGTTAGACCTTGAACAAGGCTATATGTTGATTATTTTTCACTTACGTTTTTTAAATGCAGTTACTAAGAATGTTAATCGATCACTATTTCACCGAGTTAAATAAACTAACCGAGAATAATCAAAAAGTGATGATCGTCGACGACGACAGCTCAATGACAGATTATCTCGAAGAGTTATGTTTAGATTTAGGTATCGAGCCCTTTGTCTATCACGATGCTCTGATAGCACTTGAGAATATGTCACTGGTAAGCCCATCGCTCATTATTGTCGATTGGCTTATGCAGCCTATGAACGGCTTAAATTTTATGCGAGCCGTACGAAGAAAATATTCTAAATCGGTCTTTATACTGTTTTTAACCGGTTCAGCCCAAGACGACACCCATAAAAAAGCCCTACAACATGGTGCAACCGTATTCTTAGAAAAAGCAGAGCGATACAGTGATATTTTGGAAGAGCAGATTAAAACGCTTACCGATGCCATACCCAATAATGAACACAGTGAGCAAGTCCATTTAAGTGCCTTAGGTATGAATGAAAAAGAATTGACGGTATTGCTCGATTTCCATCAAGCGGCACAGAAGCGGATTAAATCGGGGGCTAAACTCAAAGATATATACGCCCTAATGACTCAGCCCAAAAATAAGTTAAACCTAATTCTGAGCAATTACTTCCAGCTATCAAGCCAAGAATACATCATCAGTTATCGCTTATTTTTAGCATCTAAACTACTACACCAATTACCGTCTACCCAAGAGGTCGCTGACGTATTGGGTTATTCCAACTCTGCGAATTTTAGTAATGCTTTTAAAGCAAAATATACTGTACCTCCGCTAAAATTTCTTAAAAATACCCTTTGATAAAACAAAAAAGCCTCGCTGAGCGAGGCTTTTTATTTTTGCATATATCCCCCGATTCAAAGGGATTAGGTGAGTATTGTTATTATGATTGACCCACCTTTTGTGTGTTTTACTTATTTAAGCGTTGCTTAACGGCCGCTGGTGAAGTCTGGGTAGGCTTCTAATCCACATTCGCTAATATCAACACCTTCGAACTCTTCTTCTTCAGTCACTCTGATACCCATCACAGCTTTGAGGATTGCCCAAACAATCAAGCTAGCGAAGAATACCCATACGAAGATAGTCATAGCACCAACGAATTGACCAAGATAAGTCGCGCCATCATTCGTTGCAGGCACCACCATTACGCCGAAGAAACCTACCACACCGTGTACAGAGATAGCACCTACTGGATCATCAATTTTCAGCTTATCAAGGCTGATAATAGAGAACACTACAATCACACCACCAATAGCACCAATAATAGTTGCGCCCAATGCCGATGGTGTTGAAGGCTCAGCCGTAATGGCGACTAAGCCAGCCAATGCACCGTTAAGCACCATGGTTAAATCCGCTTTCTTAAACAAGATTTTAGCCAGGACTAAGGCCGCTACTGCCCCACCTGCTGCTGCTGCATTTGTGTTTAAGAACACCATAGCCACTGAGTTAGCATTAGCAATGTCGCCCAGTTTTAATACTGAACCACCGTTGAAACCGAACCAACCCATCCACAAAATAAACGTGCCTAATGTCGCCATAGGTAGGTTTGCGCCTGGGATAGCGTTTACTTTGCCATCAGCAGTATATTTGCCTTTACGAGCACCCAGTAACAATACACCTGCAAGCGCTGCAGCTGCACCAGCCATGTGCACGATACCTGAACCTGCAAAATCAGAGAAACCAAAGTCATCGCCTAGGCTATATAGACCAAATACAGAGTTACCACCCCATGTCCAGCCACCTTCCATAGGATAGATGAATGCGGTCATTACAACGGCGAAAGCAAGGAAAGCCCAAAGTTTCATACGCTCAGCTACCGCGCCAGATACAATTGACATAGCAGTTGCTACGAATACAACTTGGAAGAAGAAATCTGATGCGCCCGAGTAAATCGAACCACCTTCAAAACCATCTTCACGACCAGCAAATTCGCCTAGAGTTTCTGTAACATCAACACTTTCGATGCCTGTTAAGAAGTAATCGCCGCCGTACATAATGGCGTAGCCGCACACTAAGTACATAAGACAAGAAATCGCGAAAAGCGCGATATTTTTAGTGAGTATTTCGGTAGTGTTCTTTGAGCGAACTAAACCTGCTTCTAACATAGAGAAGCCAGCGGCCATCCACATTACGAGTGCGCCACACACTAGGAAATAAAACGTATCCATAGCGTATTGAAGGTGAAATGCTTGTTCCATTATTATTATCCTCTGTATCTCTAAATAGCTTCGCCGTCGGTCTCACCCGTACGAATTCGAACTGCGTGCTCTAAGTCATAAACAAAGACCTTGCCGTCACCGATTTTGCCGGTTTTAGCGGCGCCTACGATGGCCTCAACCAAACGTTCCACTTGGTCGTCTTGAACCGCGACCTCTAGCTTCACTTTTGGTAAGAAATCCACTTGATACTCCGCACCACGATATAATTCAGTGTGACCTTTTTGACGCCCAAAACCTTTGACTTCGGTAACGGTTAACCCGTCAATCCCTATTTCAGAAATGGCTTCGCGCACATCATCTAGCTTGAATGGCTTGATGATCGCTGTGACTAGTTTCATATTGCTGCTCCCGATATTTATTATGATAATTGCGCTACGTTTGCAGAAGATAGAACAAGAGACATGCCATAAATTTTAAACTAATAAAATCATTAACTTACGTTGAAAAAGTATTAACTTAGGAACACACCCCGCACAAAACTGGTTCAATTTTGGTCAATTGCACCGAATTAGCGCACAAGGCCAGTATTAAATTTTGTATCATCACGTTTCAGTGAATAATCGCGGTTGAGTGGAAGTTGTTTGAACAGGGTATAAGCACATATCGCGTGTAAGGAAATGGTGGTGCGCAGAATTAAACTAGGTCGAACGACACTGCGCCTTCCATCTTTACACTACCTTTACATAGCGGCTGCTGAACTTAACAGGCGATCTGTTACTCTACTCTGTTTTTAATCCATTAATGATCACGTGCTTATAACAGACCACTACCCAATGAAAGCGGATTTCAGCCCCAGCTTACCGCCAAGACCAAAAGCGAAAATGGGAACATTATGGATAATTTTAGTGTCTTTACTGTTACACGTTATTATTTTCGCGCTCATTGCCCGCACGCCAAACGAAATACCGAATTTCGAAACATCACAAGACAGTACGCCTCAAATTAAGCCTATTACTGCCCGGTTGATCTTTCCCACTATCAGCGTGCCCCCTGAACCCGCACCTGAGCCTGCGCCAGTCGATAAACCTGCGTTAGAGTCAGAGACGGTACCCGAGCCTAAAGCCGGTGCCCAACTCGAAGAGCCGGCAGTGGTAGAGCAAGTCCCACCAGCGGTTGTGACGCCAGAACCTACGCCTACGCCGTTAGCTGAAATAGCGCCTGAGCCCACCCCAGAGCCTGAACCGACGCCAGAGGTAGCACCACCAGAAACGAAGAATGAAGCCAGTTTTATGCAGCAAGATCCCATGGCGCTTCCAGAAAGCAACAAGAGACCAAAGCTCGCTGAAGGGCAAGAACAAACTGTAGCGGATAAGGTTAAAGATCAACTTCACAGCTCTACCCAACAATCTATCGCGGATTTAGCAGCCGAAGAAGCCGCGCGTTATCGACGTGAGCAAACATCGCCAAGCTTGTTTGATAAGCCTGAACTAAGTCAGTTAACGGAAGACGAAAAGCTGGAAAAAGAAAACGAAGTATTGGCAGATTGCTCTAGTTACACCAACAAAGGCGTAGCTGTATTGTCAGGGTTGATGGGTGGCAATATTAAATGTACTACCACCAATGGTGCTGAATCGTTTATCCAAGACAGGCTGAATAAAACAGCCCATCTACCTGCCATGAAAGACAAAAAAAACAACTAACCTTGCGGGTCAACGCTTAGTTACCGAACAGCCTTTCCCATAGTGATTTCTTGAGTGGGCCTCGTACTTCCCCGTTACAGGTTTTTGGCACAGGAGGAAGGGCGTCCAAAATCGCCGGAACACTAATGGTATTAGCACAACCTGGGCGGCTAAGCGCACCGCTTTGCTCTTCAAAATGGGCAATACCCAACCCTTTAGGATAGCGCCTGACGAATGACTTAGGTTGCTGCAGCTTCTGGTAACCAATAAATAACTGCATAGCACCACTGGCACCGCTCAAATTAATAGGTTCGTTGTTGTCTTTCCCCATCCAACTGGTTACTAAAATATTATTATCAAATCCGCTGAACCAACTGTCACGATAATCATCTGTGGTGCCGGTTTTACCTGCCATATTGATATCGCCGAAGGTTTGTTTTATCTGTCTTGCCGTCCCTTCACGCGTCACTTTGTGTAGTGCGTAGTTTAATAAGTAAGTGGCTTTATGATCTGCTCGCTGCTCCCCTCTTGCACTAAAACGCCATAATGGCTTGTTCTTCGGCGATAAAACGGCCGTTACCGCGTGCAAAGGAATGAATCGCCCATTGTTTGCGATGGTTTGATACATCTGATTGACTTGAATAGGAGATAAATTCACCGCCCCTAACGTCATTGCTGGATAGATATCCATCGGCTCGTTCACGCCTAAACGCTCCACGGTGGCAGCAATATCGTCTAGCCCGACTTCCATGCCCAGGTTTACCGTTGGAACATTCAAGGATTGTGTTAACGCTTCCACTAAACTGACTTGACCGCGGAATTTTTTATCGGCGTTTTTCGGCTCCCACATTTTTCCATAGGTACTTTTTAAGCTAATGGGTTCGTCTTTTAACGGAGTCGCCAAATTATATTGCGCCGCACGCTCTAATGCGGTCAAGTAAATGGCAGGTTTTATCAGTGAACCGATAGCTCTTTTGGCGTCGAGTGCCCGATTAAAGCCTTGAAATTGCGGATTAACGTCACCGACGATGGAGCGTACTTCACCGCTTTTAATATCCGTTACCACCATAGCTGCTTGCAAAGCGGTCAGTTTCATACGCTTTTGCTGGGCTTTTACTCCCACTTTTAGGGCTTGTTCGGCTTTTCTCTGGGCCACAGAGTCCAAGGTCGTGAAGACTTTCAGACCAGACTCTCGCATGTTTGGGTCCGACAAAACCGTTTTTAATTCTCTGCGCACCATGCTCATAAAGGCAGGGGGCTTTCCAGAGGTTAAACTTGCCCCGGTTGCCAAATTAAGAGGTTGATTAATAGCGTATTCGTATTCGTTTCTTTGCAGTTCGTTGTTTTCAAATAGGATACGCAGTACCAAATTTCTACGCTCAATGACTCGCTCAGGATGACGTCTTGGATTGTAATAAGACGGCCCTTTTATGATACCAACCAAGGTCGCTATTTCCGCTACGTTTAATTCAGCAATCGGACGGTCGAAATAAAACAAGCTGGCTAAACCAAAACCATGTACACCTGTGTTGCCATTTTGACCGAGAAAAACTTCATTGAGATACGCTTCGATAATTTCATCTTTGCTGTAACGTGCGTCGATAATCAACGCCATTAATGCTTCTTTAGCTTTGCGTACCAGTGACTTTTCATTGGTTAAAAACAGATTTTTAACCAATTGCTGGGTCAAGGTGCTGCCGCCTTGAACCGCTCGCCCTGCGGATACATTGGCAATAAGCGCGCGTAATATAGAAAGCGGTGCAATACCATAATGTTTGTAAAAGTCTTTATCTTCAACCAACACCAACGCCTTGATAAGGGACTGCGGTACGCCATCTAAATTGACCAACATGCGATCTTCTCGCCCACTGCTCATTAGGCGAGTCACAAGCCAAGGCTCCAAGTAAACGTCATTTAAGGCTTGGTTATTATCTAAATTGCGTAAGCTTGCAACCCGGCCATTGGCCAATGTTATATCCAGTGCGACTTCAGATTCTTTGCCATGAGGAAAATGAAAAGCACGACGTTGAATACGTACCCCTGTGGCCTTTAATTGATATTCTCCGGTATCGTCTGCGTGGCGTACTTTGCGATAACCCAGTAGTTCTAGTTCCTCAACTATCTCTTGAGTCGTTATCTCTTGTTTAAGCTCAAAATGCATTGGGCGCGCAAAAATTTGAGCAGGCACCTGCCACTTATTACCACTAAATTGCTTCACAATTTGTGCGTCTAAATACACTCCGTATGCAGCTACAACGGCGGTCAAAATAATGAGTAAGCGCCACCAATTGCGCTTAAGCCACACCCAAGGATGTAAACGCCTGAGCTTGGATGATGCCCCTGACTGGCTGGATTTAGACTTATTTTTAGCGGTTTTTTTCATAATATTTTATAAATCACCTTAAATATCGCACCGTTACTCAAATCCCGTATTATTGAGATGAACAATGATATTTATCTGTTGATGGATAAGAGAAAAAGAGGGAGGTTCGCTCGCGCATATCCTAGCAGTTCACTGGGTATTGCTCATCTTCTTTTTTGTCTTACTGGTAGCTTGTGCATTAGCCGGATCGTCAGGCCAAAAATGCTTTTGGTAACGACCTTTCATTTCTTTTTGTACTTCTTTGTAACTGCCTTTCCAAAAACCGGCTAAATCTTGGGTCTGCTGCAGTGGGCGACCCGCCGGTGAGAGCAAAATCATTTGTATTTTTACTTTACCTCTAGCGACACTAGGGGTGTCCGCTAAACCATAAACTTCTTGCATCCTGACAGATAGAGACGCTCCACCTACAGCATCATACTGTACGCTAATACGACTGGTGCTTGGCACGGTTATTTTAGTGGGAAATAACTGATTAAGTGCCTGCTGCGAGGCGTAATCTAGTTGATTAAATAATAACGAATAAAAGTCTAATTTCGACAGTTGTTGCCAACTCAACACATCATGCAAATATGGCATTAGCCAGTGATGAAGATTGCTTAATAGCCCAAACTCACTGACATCCGGCCATTGCCCATCGGTTAAGTACTCTTTAGCCATCCGTAAACGATAGATAAGTTGCAATGCGGCGTCGTTAAAAGGCAGGCTCATCACACCCCGCTCTTTAATTTGCTTATGCCATAAAGCAGTTATTTGCTCAACGCTCGGCTTAGCGCTGGGCATTTTCTTAAGCACAATTCGGCCCAATCGCTGCACAGATTGAGTTACGATGGCCGAGCGAGAGCTATCCCACTCGCAGCGCGTTTCAGAGTCGATAAGATGATTGAAATATTTGTCTATTTGCTGTCGACTAAGAGGCTCTGCTAGCATGATTTTAGCGTTGCTTTGCGCACTATTGGTGAGCATCATCTGCCCTACCGCTAACCATGATTGGCCCATTAGCGAGTCATGTTCACTGAGCTGAGCCCCCGTCCCATCAACAAGCCCGTAGCGACCTGAGTCACTTGCTTTAGCAATCCAGTGTGGGAAAGCAAAGCCAAGTAGTACACCTGTATCTTCTAAAGGCCAATGAGTGACATCACATGCTAGTTTTTTATGCCACTGGCGAATGGCTCGCCACAAAGGGTGACTTTTCTGTTGCTGTAATAGGATCAGTCGATCGTAACAAAGGCTGCCAGCTTGAGCCCCAAGCGGATCCTTATCTTCTAACAGCGCCGCCAAAGCGCAGGCTAAACTTCGATGCCCTGCACTGAGCTCGCTGCTCTTGAGTAACATAGTCGCAATATGCGCTTGGCTGCCAAGCGAGTGAACCTCTTTGCCATGAGGAGTAACCTGAAAATTAGCATCGATGATTTGCAAGCCCATTAACACGCTGTGAGCTTGAGCAATTTGTGCATCACTTGGCATATCAATAAGCGCAAACTCAGAAATTTGCGCCCCCCAAACGCAGGCTTCAAGTAAGAAAGGAGATATGTCGCTAGTGAGGATCTCGGCTTGGCCGTGTTCAGCTAAACGTTGGTGTTGCTCTTTGCTCCACAATCTATAACACACTCCCGGTCCTAAACGCCCTGCACGGCCAGCGCGCTGAATAGCTGATGCTTTTGAAATCATCTGACTGCGCAACTGAGTAAGCCCTTTATTTAGCTGGTAAATCGCGCCTTTTTGCATACCGCTATCAACCACAACACTCACACCTTCAATGGTTAGGCTGGTTTCAGCAATATTGGTAGCGAGTATAATTTTACGTCGCCCTTGGGGGTCGGGTAGCAACGCAGCTTCTTGAGCCGCTAAGGTTTGTTGAGAGAACAAACAATGTATTTGGCAGCCTTTGGAAAGTGATTGGGCAAGTATTTTTTCACAACGACGAATTTCACCTTGGCCGGGTAAAAAGACCAATATGTCTCCTTGATGCTTTGCGGCTGCGAATAACGTCAAACGTGCTGTTTTATCTACAATAGAGCCCGCAGTGGCATCTGGCCGGTAGTAGGTTTCAATAGGGTAACCTCTCCCCTCACAGGCGATAGAATCAGCGTTAGGCAACAGTTTTTCTAAGCTTGAAACGTCCAAGGTGGCTGACATCACCAATAAGCGCAAGTCGTCGCGTAAGGCGTCTTTCACTTCTAGGCACAATGCCAACGAAAAGTCGGCGTGCATGCTGCGCTCATGAAACTCGTCGAAAATAACCAGACTCACGCTCGATAATTCTGGGTCATTTTGCAACATGCGGGTCAGTATGCCCTCAGTAACAATCTCGAGACGGGTCGCCTTGCTAACACGGCTATCACCACGTATACGATATCCTACTGTTTGCCCTACTTCCTCCCCCAGTTGCTTGGCTAGATAGTGGGCGATATTTCGTGCGGCAATACGCCTTGGTTGCAACATAATGATTTTTTGTGTGGCAAACGTACTGTGCTGCAATAAAGCTAATGGCACACGGGTTGACTTGCCTGCGCCTGGCGGGGCAACCAGTATGACATCATTGTTGTTCAGGCCATCGTGCAGCGCCGGTAGGATATCTTCGACGGGTAATTGTGTGTTCACTGAAAACAAAGCGGTATCTCATGCAAATTAACGGGATAGGCCGAGCACTAGCGCCTTCGCTTAGTGTATCCTGTGGTGATTTTCATTGCAGAAGTTTTCAGGAGTATCCTATGCGCGCTTTTTTCGCTCTTACCCCACCTGGCACCACTAAGTTAGCCATAGAAACTTGGCGCGATAAAGCGTTCCCGCAATTTTATAGTCCAGTCAAAGCGAGTAATTTTCACATTACCTTGGCCTTTTTAGGTAATATAAACGAATCGCAACTTGACTCTCTCAGTCAGTATATTGATGCGCACTTAAATACCCAATGCTTTTCACTCACTTTGGATTATGTTGGCTATTGGTCGAAACCCAAAGCGTTGTGGCTGGGTAACACTCAAGTTTCAAAAGAACAACTCGATTTGGTGGCATTACTACAAAAAGCGTCACCAGCGTGTGGCATTACCATGCAAAAGCGCGATTATATATCTCATTTAACGTTGGCTAGAAAATGCAGTGAAAATCCACCGGCTGCGTTAATAGAGCCTAATTTTGCATTTCAAGCAACCGAACTGACCTTATACGAATCGGCTTCAAGTGCACATGGCGTCACCTACCGGCCAGTACTAACCTGGCCGTTTTCACCCCGTTTCTCCTTTTAAGCAAAAAATAATACAATTTGAGCTAATCCATAACGATTCGCTATTTACCTTGCTTCGCTAGCAAGGTAAAACAGGTGCAAATTTTTGAAGTGATGATTTCCCCATGGAACAAACATTAAGACTGGTCATCGATTGTCCAGATCAAGTTGGCCTTGTCGCCAGCGTGAGCCAATTTTTAGCCCAACATAACGCGACAATCGTTGAAGCAAGTCATCATACTGATTTGCAAACAGGGCGCTTTTTTATGCGTCATGAGATTTCTACTGACTCATTAACCATGGATATTGAACAGATCCGCTTGGGTTTCGCACCGATTGCAGAAAAATACTCAATGAATTGGAAATTAATAGATTCGAGTAAGAAACCAAAAATGGCACTACTGGCCAGTCATGAATCCCACTGCTTAATGGATTTGTTACACCGCTGGCACAGTAAAGAGCTTAACTGTGAAATCCCCTGCATTATTGCCAACCACCCGCAGATGAAACAATTTGCTGACTGGCATAGCATTCCTTTTCATTGGATAGATTTTAAATCACTCGGTAAAGAAGCGGCATTCGCTCAAATCAGTCAATTGATTAAACAATACGATATTGATTTGACGGTCCTTGCGCGCTTTATGCAAATTCTACCTGACGCTTTGTGCAAAGAGTTAGCCGGGCGAGCGATTAATATTCATCACAGTTTCTTACCATCGTTTGCCGGTGCAAAACCTTATCAACAAGCCTATGACAGGGGGGTAAAGCTGATTGGTGCTACGTGCCATTATGTAACAAGTGACTTAGATGAAGGCCCTATCATCGAGCAGGAAGTAATGCGGATTAGTCATAGTGATTCAGCGCAAGATATGGTGCGTAAAGGCAAGAATTGTGAAAAAACAGCGTTAGCGAATGGCGTTCGCTATCATTTGGAAGACAGAGTGATTATTCATCATTCGAAAACCGTGGTATTTGCTTAAGTTAACAGTAACGCTGTCAGGCGGTCATTCGCTAAAAGTACGCTAGAAGTTCGCGACGTATACCAAATTAATCTGTTTGTCTGCTCGCCCTTGACCTGCCCACGCCTGACTAGCATCGTTTGCTTGCCAAAGGGCTCGGGATACAGCAACTTCTACGTACTGTTTCTCAGAGTCCAACATAAAGCGCGAGCTCAATAACCATTGATTGCTCGCAGGAAGTTGAATATCAGCACCTTGAGAGGTTTCAAGGTTGGTGTCCATCTGGCGAACGTATCCTAAGCCTAAACTCACGCGATGATTCAAACGATAACGGGGTAAAATGGCCCATTGACGAGTGGTTGTTTTTTGATTGTGAGCGCCCCAACTCAGTTCACCTTTCACATATCCAATTTGAGTATCAATAGAAAGACCCTCACCAAGTTCTTGATGGAATGTGAGTTGATAATCACGTTGATGACACCCATCGAATTTGATGCTTTTTTTATCGAAGTCTAATTCTGCACTTTGCGGTAAGGTTTGCTTTAACCATTGCAATGTTTGCTGCCAATTCAATTCTGTGGCGGCCCCCTGTGAGGCATAAACAATGGCTATAAAACAAATGATGATTCGCAATGGAGTGACTCTATCAAAAATACTCAGGATGTAACTGTAGCTCGCAAATCGCGGCAATGGGTATTGAAGTGCATTATTTAGTATTTTTTTTAATACCTAAAACACGTTATTGCCCGCTATACTAACGGTCTAACACGCTGCAAATAGGTATATCCACTGGTCATTTTGTTATCACTAAGACAAATTACCTAGATGATTCGCCAGACTATTA
This sequence comes from Paraglaciecola sp. QJM3NY_14, assembly GCF_056173245.1. NCBI lineage: Bacteria > Pseudomonadati > Pseudomonadota > Gammaproteobacteria > Alteromonadales > Alteromonadaceae > Paraglaciecola > Paraglaciecola sp. QJM3NY_14. Next base: position 547,960 of record NZ_CM149664.1, on the reverse strand, counting down.
TGTAATCATGTTATTTGAAGCTTTGGCATCAAGCCTATTACGGCCACCCTGAATTTAGAGAACATTATTAACCATGCCTAACTACACTACACTAGCTCGAAGCACGTTTACGTACTTACTACTCAGCATAGTCAGTATAGACATGGCACTCGCTGAAAGTGACATGATTAAATTCAATGGCTTCGCCACTTTGGGAGCTATTTATAATGACAGTGATGATTTGGGATTCCATACCAATTTTAAAACACCAGCCCGTAGCGGTTTTTCGTTCGCACCAGATTCGCTAATAGGTGCTCAAGCGAATATTAGCTTCGCCCCCCAATGGGATGCGATTGTGCAAGCCGTCTATAGAGACAAACAAGATTCTTCTGTACTCAATTATATTGATGTGGCCTTCTTACGATACAAGTTAGACAGTCGCTGGGAATTTCGTGCAGGTCGAATGAACACTGACATTTACTTTTTATCTGAATACAAATCAGTGGGATATGCTTACCTCTGGGCACGCCCACCTGCTGAGTTCTATAGCAAGGTCACATCCGTATCTCAGTTTGAAGGGGCTGATATCGCCTATAAGCACTCCCTAGGAAATGGCTTTTTACAGCTAAAAGCTGGATTTGGTGAGTCTGATGCCCGTATTGCTACTACGGGACGAGCATATGATATCGATTTTACTGATGTGTTAACCACTTCAGTTTCTTATCAGCAAGATAATTGGCAGCTAAGAGCTTCATATCTAAGTGCAGAAGTAGACAACTTTAGCGCAGATTTAAGCGCTTTCGATGCCGCAATCGCGCTGTTTCCACCAAGCGTTTGGCCAGGCGGCCCTGAATTACTTGATAGAGTAAGTTTCGAAAGCAAAGATCAACAATTTTTCGGTCTTGGATATCAATATGATAACGACTTATGGTTAGTGCAAACTGAATTAGGATTCATTAAATCTGACTGGGAATTAGAGCGAGATTCTGTCTCTGGTTATCTCAGTATAGGGTATCAACCTGAGGGTATTACTTATTTCGTGACCGTGTCCGCCATCGAGCCAACAAAAGATAATGTGGATGACGGTGTAGGTGAAATATCCCCATTTGCTCCTGCCGAAGTCGTGGCAACCATCCAGTCATTTGGTCCTAGCATAACGAACTTATTTAATCAGAATAGAACCAAACAACATACGTTTAGCTTAGGTACAAAATGGCAACTATCAGCGTCCTTAATTGCGAAATTTCAGATGGATTACAGCGTTATTGCTGACGATGGGTTCGGCATATGGAAAGTTAACGTTCAACCAGATTCGAGGGAGAGCGTCACAGTGACGAGCCTTAACCTGAATTGGGTATTTTAGCATGGGTGCTCTCATCACTCGTTTTTTTAGTATTGTTGCACTGATTGTCGTTTCTCACTCAAGCCTCGCCTTGGTGGTTGTAGTCGGGAAAGGTAATACCCTTGATTCGTTGAGTAAAACGCAGGTCATTGATATTTACATGGGTCGATATAATACCTTCCCAAATGGTGTAGTAGCAAAACCGTTAGATCGCACTACTGGCAGTAATGAAAAGCAGCAGTTTTATCAATTATTAGTCAATAAAAGTGAAGAGAAGATTAATGCTTATTGGGCTCGCCTTCTGTTCTCAGGCCGCGCAAGTCCACCGAGTAATTTTCCTTCAAATGATGAAATGCTTGATGAGCTTCGTCGCTCAGATAAAGCGATTGGGTATGTTCTAGAATCAGAGGTGGATGATTCGTTAAAAGTCGTTTATCGTTTCGAGGAGTAGCGCTACATACGAGACGATTTTTTGAAAAAGCACCTATCATTCGCCCTGAACATCATGGCTATCGCACTTTTTATTCCAGGCATTACCCTGCCCATGTTCGCATTAAGCATGGAAATGACCGCACTGTTAAATACTGCAGGCATGACATCCAATCTTATCGACAAAGAATTATCTATTTTGAGCATGGTGCATGAACTTTGGGACAGTGAACGTTTTTTAGTTGCTGCCTTGATTTTTTTATTCTCAGTGTGTATTCCAATTTTAAAGACCACTTTGATGAGCATCATGTATTTTACTCGTAACCATAATTTGGCTCGCCAAGTAACGCAATTTGTGGCAACTATTGGTAAGTGGTCAATGGCTGATGTGTTCGTAGTTGCGGTCTTTTTAGCTATTTTATCCACCAATCATGCAGATACCTTGTCCCAAGAAACTCTCAATTTATTTGGCTTCACCATAGGTATTGATATCAGTACCCAAACCCTATCAGCCGCGGGTGACGGCTTTTTCTATTTTGTCGGCTATTGCTTAATATCATTGCTGGCCAGTCATATAGCCACATCACCCTATACACTGCAACGCGTCGAAATCGATGTATAAAAACTAAAAAGGCCGCTAATGCGACCTTTTGTACCAATCCGCATTAATAAGTGCCCGCCTCAGAATGCGTCCAGCGGTTTTGATTAAGGCGTCGCTATGGCGTAATGGTATTAAAAGCTAACGACTTACACTATCTAACAGGTGTGTCATCGGTAACCGGTACTGCATTTGTGTCACTGTCTAGATTTTCATTCGCTAAACGCACACCTCTTGCATATTCTGGATGCACTTTTTCTAACACTGCATACCAACGCTCTTTCACCGAGGAGGAACAAGGCCCCATCGCTGCCGCGTAATTGTCGTATAAGCGCTGCTTTTGCGCATCATCAAACATTTCATACAAAGCCCTAGGCTGCACATAATCGGCATCACTCTCTTGTTGTTCGTAGCGAGCGGCGTCTCCGTCAATACGCAACGGCGGCTCTTCAACGCTAGCATCAGCGACGGGTCCATTATGTTGATTTGGCTCATAGTAGGCGTCTGGATTACCAAAGTCATTGGTGAAAAAACGCATTGAACCGTCCTTATGATAATGCTGTATGTTAGATGCCTTAGCCGCATTGGCCGGTAAAGCTTCGTAATGCGTCCCTAAGCGGTAACGATGAGCATCTGCGTATGAGAAAACGCGCGCTTGTAGCATCTTGTCTGGGCTATAGCCAATTCCAGGTACTACATTTGATGGACTGTAAGCTGCATTTTCAACCATCTGAAAATAGTTCTCAGGATTTTCATTCATTTCCAGCTCACCCACTTCAATGAGCGGGAAGTCAGCGTGAGGCCAAATTTTTGTGATGTCAAAAGGATTGAAAGGTTGATTCTCTGCTTCTAACTCGGGCATAACCTGAATGTACATGGTCCATTTAGGGAAATTTCCTTCCTCTATCGCGTTATACAAGTCTTCTTGATAAGCCTCTCGGGTTTTGCCCGTTAACGCTTCTGCTTCAGCATTGGTGTAATGCTTATGGCCTTGCTGTGTTTTAAAGTGAAATTTAACCCAGTGGCGCTCAGCATCTTTATTCCACATACTAAAAGTGTGGCTACCATAACCGTTCATGTACATCGGATTAACTGGGATCCCACGATCTGACATAAGAATAGTCACTTGATGCACGCATTCTGGCTGGGCCGCCCAGAAGTCGAACATGGCTTCAGGAGAGCGTAAATTTGTTTTGGGGTGGCGCTTTTGGGTGCGGATAAAGTCAGGAAACTTGAAACCGTCTCTTATAAAGAATACTGGGGTATTGTTACCCACCATATCCCAATTACCTTCTTCGGTATAAAACTTGAGACTAAAGCCACGTACATCACGTTCTGTATCTGCCGCGCCGGACTCTCCTGCCACTGTAGACCAACGGCTTAACACTTCAGTGGTATTGCCTACGCTGGAGAATAATTTAGCACAAGAATATTGGCTAATATCATGGGTAACAGTAAATTTGCCTTTCAAGCCCCAGCCTTTGGCGTGAACTGCGCGTTCAGGAATACGTTCACGGTTCTGATGAGCTAGTTTTTCAATCAGTTGATAATCAGTGAGCAGCAGCGGTCCGCGCTCGCCTGCCGACCTTGAAGTACTATTTGAGGGAACTGGTGCACCAGCACTGGTGGTTAATCTTGGTTTATCTGACATACGCTTCTCTCCATTGCTTCAATTATCAAATCTACGCTTACATAGTTTCAGTAGATCGTTATCAAGAATTGTAGCAGTGCCATACAAGAAAGTGTCATGAACAAACTAGATGGGATTAATCATGGTACTCAATCAGCCCACACAAACTCGCCCGTGCTTTAGACTAGAATGAAGAGTTAATGCGTGAAATGCCCGAGTGATAATCGGCTGCAAGACGCTATCGTCAACGTCAAGTTCACTAATACCAATGCTCACCGACGGAATAACCTCCCTTAACTGCGCATTGCTTTTTAGCTGCTCAAAGTACGAGCTAATTTTATTTGCTAAACACATAGCCTGTTTGGCTGACGTTTTTGGCAACAAAAGAACAAATTTTTCATCTTCTATTTGACCAAGATAGTCAGAGTCGCGACACACAGTTGAGATTGATTTTGCAACTTGGTTCAATACTTCATCCGCGGTGTCCCGACCGTAATTGGTGAGTATTTGTGGGAAGCGGTCGATATCAAACGCGAGAACACTCATAGACTCGTTGTGGCGTCGTGCTGTGGCGATAAGCTTGCGTGCCGATAACTCTAGCGCATTGAGATTAAAAACAGGCGTTTCTTGCCCAGAATCCCCCCCCAAGGATTTTGCGGCTAATTCGATGTGAGCGTGCTTGTTAAAGTTAAACATCATCAGACATAAACCGAGAAGTAAGATAGCTATCGTCATCCAAAACACCACTCGTTGAACGGATCTCAAGGCATCAATTCGCTTGTTATCCTGGATCTCATATTGCCGCGTGACATCCTCAAGTTTCTGTAATAATGGTGTATACGCCATCTCCATCAATGCCTTAGCATCTAACTTCGCCCCATTCTGAATTTTCTCTAGATTCAAAGCGAAGTAGAGTTGATCACCAAATATAGTTAATTGTTCGGTAACATTATTATCAGCAGTGAAATAAAGCGCTTGTAGCTCAGCAGACAAAGGGGACGCTTGGCCTTTTTCTAATGCGCTGAAATGAGGCTCTGTTAAATGCTGATGGTTGACCTGCATTTCTCCTAAAGCCTGCAAACTGGTTTGTTTGGCTGCAATATCTTCACTGTATAGGTAAGCTGAAGCAAATAAACTCGCTCTTTGAAGCAACATGCGTTGCTGCCCGCTGATATTGACTTCGTGGGTGATCTTTGCTTGCGCTTGAATGACTCTATCTAATGTTAAAAAAACAAACACAGCAAGTAATACACCGAGTAATAAGTATACCGTACTGGACATTGCGGCGCCTCGTGCATAACCCGGTGGATAATGTGAAGAGCGATTTGTAGTCATACTTTTGTGCCTCCAAGGCATAGTGAAACGCTCAGTCAAATTTACTGCGGTGATAGAGGTTAAGTCATAGTTTTAGTGTGTTAAGTGGCAAAATTTTAGTCTGCAAAGAGCGTTTTAAACATTGGACTTTAGGTTATTCGACAAAAGTGCAAGAACGCTTGAAACAATCTATTTTGATTTAATTCGGTACTTGAAATCGGACTTTAAATTAGCGCCGGCATCAACACACTAAAATCGAAATGGATGAATAAATTTGCCTCCACAAACAATTTGTCGCGTAATAACGTTAGATTTATAAAAAGTGAGTTTTTCGTGAATTTAAAATTGCTGTGCCAACTTACATTAATAAATGTAAGTGTATTCTTAATGTCTTGCGGTGGGGGAAATGGAGGTGCAAGTTCGAGCTCTTCAACCCCCACTGTGCCTTCCTCTGAAGCACGCTGGGTATCTGGGGTCTACGAAGACGAGTCTCTATTTAAAGATAGCTGCGCCATCCCTAGAAGCGGAGTCAGCAGCGTAACGGGGGAAGCTTTTACCGATGCTGCTGGTGATGCTCTTGATGAAAAGCTTTGGCTGCGCTCTTGGACCAATAACACTTACCTTTGGTATGACGAAGTCGACGACAATAATCCGGCTGATTTCTCAACTTCAAAATACTTCGAGCAACTGAAAACAGATTTTCGGTCCGACGCGGGATCATTTAAAGACAACTTTCACTTTTCTCAAAGCACAGATGAGTATTTAACCCGCACTCAACGAGGTCAGTCCTTTGGTTACGGTATCAGTTGGGAGTTTATTCAGGCGAGCGCGCCAAGACGCATTATTGTGCGCTACACACAACCTGGCTCTCCTGCAGAAAACGCTGGGATTGAACGTGGTGATGAGTTGATTGCAATAGACACTATCGATTTTATTAACACTGAGAATAATGATGACGTTGATACAATCAACGAGGCACTTTTTCCTTCAAGCGCAGGGCAAGTGTTTCAGTTTACCTTGCAAAAGAAAAGTGGAGTTCAGCGCGACTACTCATTAACACCCAGTAATGTTGAACTTTCGCCCGTACGAAACTCGACGGTATTATCAACAGAGATAGGTTCTGTCGGTTACGTTCAGTTTGATAGCCATATTCAGAGCGCACAGGGTCCTTTAATATCCGCTTTCAATCTATTTAGCCAAAACAATGTGCAAGCCCTCATACTAGACTTGCGCTATAACGGCGGTGGCTTGCTGTCTATGGCCTCACAATTGGCATTTATGGTCACAGGAGAACAGCAAACAGACGGCCTCATCTTTGATGAACTTAAGTTCAATGATAAGCATCCGACTTTTGATCCAGTCACAGGCAGGCGACTTCAACCAACCCCGTTTTATAACCGCGAAATAGATTATGAACGGAATGTGTTTACGTTAAATGCCCTACCCAGCTTGGGCTTAAATACGATATATATACTGTCCAGTGGTGCAACCTGCTCAGCAAGCGAAGCGGTTATAAACGGTTTAAGAGGCATCGATGTTGAGGTGGTTATAATTGGCGATACAACATGCGGCAAACCCTACGGCTTTTATCCTACAGATAACTGTGGCACCACCTACTTCACAATACAGTTTCAAGGCAGTAATCAAAAAGGCTTTGGCGAATATTCAGACGGATTTATTCCTACCCCTAACCCCATATTTGAAGCTGATGTGCAAGGCTGCTTAGTGGAAGATGACTTTAGTCACGCATTAGGCTCTACTGATGAACGCATGCTCAGCGCAGCGGTAAATCACTTACAAACCGGCCAGTGCCCGGTACAAGCTAAAGCGAAAATAGCCGTAGCCCAGTTTCCTGTCAGTCAAGGTCCGAGCATTCAAACCTCTGTTAGTATTCTCGATGCCATCATGCTTGAAAATGCCCTTAACCAACCTATTGGTGAGCCACAAAAGTAAATCCTGCGTGAATCGGGTCCTTGCAAAAATATTATAAGAACACAGAAACAAAAAAGGCGCGACTCTTACGAGGCGCGCCTTTTAAATTGTATCTAAAACTTATTAAGCTTTAGTAACGATATCTACCAACATCCAGTTTTTGGATTTAGACATAGGACGACATTCACGTACTGTTACTACGTCGCCTGTGTTGCATTGGTTAGTCTCGTCATGAGCGTGTAGCTTAGTAGTACGCTTAATGAACTTACCATAAATAGGGTGTTTCACTTTACGCTCTACTGCAACAGTAATGGTTTTATCCATTTTGTTGCTGACCACACGACCTTGTACTGTACGACTTGATTGTTCAGTCATTATGCAGCAGCCTTTTGAGTCAGAATGGTTTTAACACGCGCAATACTGCGACGTACTTTACGAATTTGGTCAGTTTTTTCAAGCTGGCCAGTACTCGCTTGCATACGTAGGTTGAATTGTTCACGAAGCAAGTTTAATAGCTCAGTGTTCAATTCTTCTACGCTTTTATCTTTCAGTTCTGTGGCTTTCATTACATCACCGTCCGAGTTACAAAGGTGGTTTTAAACGGCAGTTTTGACGCGGCCAATTCAAACGCTTCGCGAGCTACTGACTCTGGAACACCTTCCATTTCATATAGAACACGACCTGGTTGAATTTGGCAAACCCAGTATTCAACGTTACCTTTACCTTTACCTTGACGCACTTCAAGAGGCTTCTCAGTAATTGGCTTGTCAGGGAAAACTCGAATCCAAATTTTACCTTGACGCTTAACGGCACGTGTCATAGCACGACGAGCTGCTTCGATTTGGCGAGCAGTCATACGACCACGGCCAACGGATTTTAGTCCGAACGTTCCAAAACTCACACTGTCACCAGCGGCATAGCCACGATTACGACCTTTGTGCATTTTACGGAACTTCATACGTTTAGGTTGTAACATAATTAGCCCTCACGCTTAGGTGAACGGCCTTTCTTCTTAGGCTGAGCTGGTTGCTCTTGCGTAAGAGGCAATCCGCCCAATACTTCACCTTTGAAGATCCAGACCTTCACGCCAATGATACCGTAAGTCGTGTTAGCTTCTGATGTTGCATAGTCGATGTCAGCACGGAAAGTGTGTAATGGAACACGACCTTCACGATACCACTCGGCACGCGCAATCTCAGCACCGCCTAAACGGCCACTTACTTGAACTTTAATACCTTTGGCACCAATTCTCATCGCGTTCTGTACTGCGCGCTTCATAGCACGACGGAACATTACACGACGCTCTAACTGACTAGCAATGCTGTCAGCAACCAGTTGACCGTCTAATTCAGGCTTGCGTACTTCAGCGATGTTAATCTGAGCAGGCACGCCGGCCAACTTAGATACATGCTTCCGTAGCTTCTCAACGTCTTCACCTTTCTTACCGATTACAACGCCAGGACGAGCAGTGTGAATAGTCACACGGATGCTTTTCGCTGGACGCTCAATAACGATCTTAGAAAGAGAAGCAGTCTTAAGTGCCTTTGTCAGATACTGACGTACCTGATGATCATTAAACAAGTTATCTGCATAATCTGCAGTATTAGCGTACCAGGTAGATGTCCATGGTTTGCTGATACCCAGGCGTATGCCTGTAGGATGTACCTTCTGTCCCATTATCTTCTCCTAGTTATCAGCCACAACAACAGTGATGTGACTGCTACGCTTAAATATACGATCAGCACGGCCTTTGGCTCTTGGCTTGATACGCTTCATAGTTGGGCCTTCATCAACGAAAACTTTTGAGACAGTCAATTCATCGATGTCTGCGCCTTCGTTATGTTCAGCGTTCGCAATTGCTGACTCTAATACTTTTTTGATTAGATCGGCACTTTTCTTAGGGCTATAAGCCAAAAGTTCAAGTGCTTTTTCAACATGTAAACCGCGAATTTGATCTGCAACCAAGCGTGCCTTTTGAGCCGAGGTACGGGCATGGCGATGTGTAGCTAATGCTTCCATATTTTATCCCCTATCTCTTAGCTTTCTTATCCGCGACATGGCCGCGGTAAGTACGCGTTGGTGCAAATTCGCCCAACTTATGGCCGACCATTTCGTCACTGACGAAAACTGGAACGTGCTGGCGACCGTTATGGACCGCAATGGTCAACCCAATCATATCTGGGATGATCATAGAACGACGAGACCAAGTTTTGATTGGTTTCTTGTCGTTCTTTTCCACTGCAGCCTCAACCTTCTTCAGCAAGTGTAGGTCTATAAATGGACCCTTCTTGAGAGAACGTGGCATGGTGAATCCTCGCTGTTACTTATTACGACGACGTACGATAAGTTTATCGGTACGCTTGTTACTACGGGTTTTCTTACCCTTAGTTGGAACACCCCAAGGTGATACTGGGTGACGGCCGCCTGATGTGCGTCCTTCACCACCACCGTGTGGGTGATCTACTGGGTTCATGGCAACACCACGAACTGTTGGGCGGATACCGCGCCATCTGTTCGCACCGGCTTTACCAAGTGAACGTAGCATGTGTTCTGCATTACCGATTTCGCCAATAGTGGCACGGCAGTCTGCTAATACTCGACGAACTTCACCAGAACGTAAACGAAGAGTTACATAACCCTCGGCACGCGCTAGGATTTGAGCGTACTGACCAGCAGAACGAGCAATTTGTGCACCTTTACCAGGCTTCATCTCAATAGCGTGTACCGTAGTACCTACTGGGATGTTACGCATTGGTAAAGAGTTACCAGCTTTGATCGCAGCGTCTGAACCAGATTGAATCTGATCACCTGCTTTAGCGCCCTTAGGTGCCAAGATATAGCGACGTTCGCCGTCTGCGTACAACACCAAACAGATGTTTGCAGAACGGTTAGGATCATATTCTAAACGCTCAATTTTAGCTGGAATGCCGTCTTTGTTGCGTTTGAAATCTATAACACGATAGTGTTGCTTGTGGCCACCACCAACGTGACGTACTGTGATACGTCCGTTATTATTACGGCCACCAGATTTGCTGTTCTTTTCAAGCAAAGGAGCGTAAGGAGCGCCTTTGTGTAGATCAGGGTTAACAACCTGAACTACGTGACGACGACCAGCAGAAGTCGGCTTAGCTTTCAATAATGGCATGTCTAGTCCCCTTCTTAGCCTTCGCTGCCAGCAAAGTCGATGTCTTGACCTTCTTTAAGCACTACGTAAGCTTTTTTCCAGTCTTTACGCTTGCCGAAAGATGCACCGTGACGCTTGGTTTTACCCTTTACGTTAACAGTACGAACAGAATTAACTTCAACTTCGAACAATTTTTCAACTGCCGCTTTGATTTCTTCTTTGTTCGCATCTTTAAGCACTTTGAAAACAACAGTGTTGTTAACTTCAGCTGCAAGCGTTGCTTTTTCAGAAACATGTGGTGCTAAAACCACTTTTAAAAGACGTTCTTCGTTAATCATGCTAACGCCTCCTCTAATGCTTTCACTGCATCAGCAGTTATCAACACTTTTTCGAATGCGATCAGGCTGACTGGGTCAATGCCTTGTACATCACGTACGTCAACTTTGTATAAGTTGCGAGCTGCTAAGAACAAGTTCTCATCAACTTCAGACGTTACGATTAGTACATCACTTAGCTCAAGGCCATTTAACTTAGAAAGTAATTCTTTAGTTTTAGGCGCTTCAACTGAAAACTTTTCAACCACGATTAAACGTTCTTGACGTACCAATTCAGACAGGATGCTTTGAATCGCACCACGGTACATCTTCTTGTTAACCTTTTGGCTGTGATCCTGTGGCTTAGCAGCGAATGTTACACCACCAGAACGCCAGATAGGACTACGGATAGTACCAGCACGGGCACGACCTGTTCCTTTTTGACGCCAAGGTTTGGCACCACCACCACGAACTTCAGAGCGTGTTTTTTGTGCTTTAGAACCCTGACGGGCGCCTGCACCGAATGCAACTACTACTTGATGTACTAGTGCTTCGTTAAATTCACGTCCAAAGGTTGCTTCGGATACTTCAAGAGCGCTTTGCGCATCTTTCAATACTAATTCCATCACTTAACTCCCCAGACGTTACGCTTTAACTGCAGCTTTGATGATGACGTCGCCACCTGGCGCTCCAGGAACATTGCCTCTTACTAGAAGAAGGTTGTTCTCTGCGTCAACACGTACTACATCCAAAGACTGAACTGTCACACGTTTATTTCCCATCTGACCGGCCATTTTTTTGCCTTTGAAGACTTTACCTGGTGATTGGTTTTGGCCAATTGAACCAGGAGCACGGTGAGACAATGAGTTACCATGTGAATTACGTTGGTGGCTAAAGTTCCAGCGCTTAATAGCACCTTGGAAACCTTTACCTTTAGAAGTTCCTGCAACGTCAACCATTTTGGTTTCAGCAAAGATTTCAACAGTGATTTCACTGCCAACTTCTATGCCTTCGCCTTCGTTGCCGTCTAAACGGAATTCCCATAAACCACGACCAGCTTCCACGCCAGCTTTAGCAAAATGACCTGCTGCTGCTTTATTTACGCGGTTCGCTTTTTTGTCGCCAGCGGTTACTTGAAGCGCTGTATACCCGTCGGTTTCATCAGTACGTAACTGAGTAACACGGTTCGGGGTGGCTTCTATAACAGTCACTGGTATTGATACGCCGTCTTCAGTGAAGATGCGTGTCATACCAACTTTACGACCGATAAGACCAATCGCCATTGTTAAAACCCTCTCTTGTTAGCCCAGGCTGATTTGAACATCAACACCGGCAGCCAAGTCCAATCTCATCAAGGCATCTACTGTTTTATCAGTAGGCTCGATGATATCCACCAAACGCTTATGTGTACGAATTTCATACTGATCACGCGCATCTTTGTTTACGTGAGGTGAAGTAAGTATTGTATAACGCTCTTTACGGGTAGGTAGAGGAATAGGTCCACTAACCTGAGCACCGGTACGCTTCGCAGTTTCAACGATTTCAGCCGTAGACTGATCGATCAACTTGTGATCAAACGCTTTCAAACGAATACGAATTCTTTGATTTGGCATCGATTAAGCTCCAATCGAAAGAACAAAAAAAACCATCCTCGACTACCTTTTTACTTTAGGTAGGGGGATGAATGAAAAACTGCTAACCCAAAATTAGGGTCCTGTATTTAATGACGTTCGGCCGAGGCCTAAGTCAAAACCATTGCCCTTCTGGACAAGTGGGCGCGAAGTATACCTGTATCGCTTATTTTTGCAACAACCAATTGTAAAATAATAGAGATTACCTACCCATTACTTTTAAATACCTACCACGTTCAACTTTTTCCCATGAATGTAAAACAAGTGTTATCCCATTATTCACTCGGCTATAGTGTGACGATAAGTATAAATAAAAAACAAATTTGACGCAGGCTTCTATGGAACATCAATCGGCTTTACAAGAACTTAAGCAACTATTAGCTAACGCCCCTTCTTTAATCAGTGCTTACGACAAATTAGAGCCATTGTTACTATCATTATTTAATGTTCAACGCATGAGTATCTTTCAGCGCAGAATGCAGCACCAAGATCTTGTTGCCCGCTTTAAAACAGGCAATGAGATACAAGAAATTAAAGTCCCCATTAGCCCGCAGTCGATTGCGGGTTACGTAGCATTAAGTCAAAAGCCACTGATTGTTAATGACCCCTATAGCAGTGAAGAGCTATCTGCGATACATCCACGGCTAAAATTCGCTGATAAATTCGATAAAAGCTCTACCTTCAAAACACAGAACCTTATTTGCATACCTATTTTAAACGCAGGTGTGTTGATGGGTATTATGCAAATCATCAATAGAAACGATGGTGTCTTTCAATCGGCCGACTTAGCGTTAGCCGATAAAGTCGCACAGGCTTTAGGCAATAAGTTTCGCTATGAGCTTGGTGGAACTAGCCAGCCGTTCGATTATCTAGTCCATAGAAACGTAATAGATGAAGACACATTGGCGAAGTATGTACACACTAATCCTGATCACGCCCACCTCGTTCAACGATTGATGACGGAAAAGCGCATACCAGAAGACGAGATGGGTATCGCGCTGTCAGTGCATTATCAAGTCCCTTACATCGGTTATAAACCGGACCGATTTCATCTATATCAAAGCGACAGCAAATTAAATTTATCATATCTGAAACGTAACTTTGTTGCGGTGATCACCGATGCCAGTGAAAAACCCACTGTGCTAATGGCGCAGCCCAGTAATGCCAATTTACTGATGGAAATTGAGAGTGCATTAGGCATTGATAGCTATGGGATCTCGGTCGCACTGCCTAACACCGTTTTACAATACTTAGGTGAAGCAAGCGGTGGTGGCGCTGGTCCTGGCGCCATGAACGAGATCCTAGATGAAATAGAAACCAGTGGTCAAGAAGCCGATGAGCAAGCTGATGATATGTCTGACGATGCACCAGCTGTAGTGCGCCTGGTCAGCCGTATTTTGCACGATGCCAAGCGACTCGATGCATCTGATATTCATATAGATGCAGAGAAAAATGCGCCAACAAGAGTTCGTATGCGCATTGACGGAGTGTGCCGCGATATCACCCAAGTGCCTGCTTCGCACCACAATGCCGTAATTGCCCGCATCAAGATCATGTCTAATTTGAACATCGCCGAGAAGCGCCTACCTCAAGATGGCAAGCTCGCCTTTAAATTATCAGGGCAAATTATCGAAGTACGCGTGGCGACGATTCCCACTGTGGCCGGGGAAGGTGTTGTTATGCGTATTCTTGCTACCGGCGGCGCACTGCCTATGGAGAAAATAAATCTATCACCAGCCAATAACCAAAGCATATTACGCATGATTGAAAAGCCCCATGGCATTTTGCTGGTCGTTGGCCCAACAGGCTCAGGTAAAACCACCACTCTACACGCTGTGCTAGGCCACATTAATACCCCTGATAAAAAAATATGGACAGCTGAAGACCCCGTCGAAATCACACAAGCAGGCTTGCAGCAAGTCCAAGTAAGTCCTCGCATCGGATTTACCTTTGCCAGCGCCCTACGCGCTTTTTTACGGGCAGACCCAGACATCATATTAATTGGTGAAATGCGTGACAAAGAGACCGCCCATGCCGGCGTCGAAGCGTCGCTTACAGGGCATTTAGTGTTCTCTACTTTGCACACCAATTCCGCCCCTGAAACCATTACTCGTCTGTTAGATTTGGGCATCGACCCCGTTAACTTTTCTGATGCCTGCATCGGTATTTTGGCCCAGCGCTTGGTGCGTACCTTGTGTAAAAACTGCAAAGAAGCGACCCCAGCATCAGACACTGATGTAGAGTTTATCACGCGCCAGTACGGTGCGGACTACGTATCCGAGCTTAGCCTCCAGCCGACCTTGATGCTGTATAAACCCAAAGGCTGCGATAGATGTGGTAACACAGGCTATAAAGGTAGAACCGGAGTTCATGAATTACTCAGCATGACACCCGCACTGCGCTCAATGGTATATAAGGAAGCACCTGTCAGCCAACTTAAAGCGCAGGCCATGGAAGATGGTATGCGCACCTTGATTCAAGATGGCATTTTAAAAGTGCTAAAAGGGGATACTGATATTGCACAAATTCAAATGCTAGCGGGTGTATAAAAAATTCATCACCTGTGAACTTAAGTTCACAATTTAGCTATTTTGGCCAAATTAAAAGTACTGAGGAAGATAGTCTTCGGTACAGATGTTTTGTATATTTTTCGCTTTCTAATAGTCGACTTTTTATAATAATTAAGCTCTCAGGGAATCACACATGTATAAGAATCTTATCAACGTCGCGCTATTTAGCACGATGCTAAGCTTAAGCGCTGACGCATTCAGTCGCGTTGAGCTTCAAAAAGCTAAGCAAAATGTACTCACAAAAGAAAGCAGCGAAGCAGAATGGGACGTATTGAATCCCCCCTTTAACTTAAACGAAATCACCATTGATACTGATGAAACGACTTGGTCTAGTCTTGATGTTTCGCCAAATGGTGAGAAATTTGTTTTTGATATGCTAGGCGATCTATATGTCAGCTCTATCGCTGGCGGCGAGGCCACCTCGTTAACGCAAGATTTCGCATGGAATATCCAACCTACGTTCAGCCCTGATGGCAAAAAAATAGCGTTTATATCCGATCGCGGTGGCATGTCGAACGTTTGGGTGATGAACAGTGACGGCAGTAATTTAGTGCAAGTAACCAAGGAGAAGAATAACTTAATTCATTCTCCTAAATGGAGCCCTGACGGCCAATATATAGTGGCGAATAAAGGAATAATGTCTAGCCGCAGTATTCCGGCTGGCGAAATCTGGCTATATCACCACTCTGGCGGTGATGGCATGGTGCTTAAGAAACGTGTGCATGGCAACCCAGATCAAAAGAACATAGCAGACCCGGCTTTCTCCCCCGATGGGAAATACCTGTATTACACCCAAGATGTATCACCCGGTAGCACCTTTGATTATAACCGTGACCCGCTAAAATCTATCTTCGCCATTACTCGTTACGATATGAACACAGGCGAAGAAGAACGGTACATCAGCGGCACAGGGGGAGCTGTTGTTCCTACCCCCTCTCCAGACGGTAAGCAGATTGCTTTCATACGCAGAGTCAAAGAGAAAACCGGACTGTTTGTTAAAGATATTGCCACAGGTGTTGAATCCCTTCTCTACTTAAAACTTGAACGTGACATGCAAGAAGGGTTCGGCTCAGAAGGGTATTTTCCCTACTTTGATTGGATGCCTAATTCAAAAAGCATCGTGTTTTGGACCGGTGGTAAATTCCACTCAATTGATGTAAAAACGCAAGCAGTTAAAGACATTCCTGTATCAGTAAAAGCAACCGTAAAATACGCAGATGCAGTGCGTTTTGACGTTGATGTAGCCCCCGAAAAATTTGCGGTAAAAATGGCGCGCTGGGCGCAGAAATCCCCTAATGGGCAAAACATTGTTTTTCAGGCGCTTGGTAAGCTTTACATTAAAGAGATCAAAAGCGGTAAAGTGAAACGCCTTACTCGGCAGAACGATCATGACGAGTACTATCCTCGCTACTCTCACGATGGTAAAAAAATTGTTTTCACCACGTGGAACGATAAAGACTTAGGCAGTGTGCGCACTGTATCCGCTTCCGGTCGTTCAGAAAAAGTAATCAGCAAAGAGCCTGGGCACTTTATCGAGCCAAGCTTCTCTACGGACGACAAACTGATTACCTACAATAAGAAAACTGGTGGCTATTTATTGGCCCCAGAATACTCTGTGGAACCTGGTATCTATACCGCTACGGTAAAGGGTGAAAAACACAGGCGTGTCGCCAAAAACGGTAGCGCGCCACATTTCGCTGGTGACAACAGCCGGGTGTATTTTACCGAGTCTGTATCTGGCAGTGATTACCCTGAACAACAGTTAGTCAGTGTTGACCTCAATGGCGAAGATAAACGTGAACATTTATACGGTGGTGACAAAATCGCTGAGTATCGCTTATCCCCAGATAAAAAATGGATTGCCTTCGTATACCAATATAAAGCGTACATTGCACCTTTCACCGAGATAGGCCAAAAACAAGATATTGGCCCCAAAAGTACCACCATTCCTATTAAGCAACTCTCGGATCGCGCAGGAGAATATCTGACTTGGCGCAGCGACAGCCAAGCGGTTAGTTGGTATCACGCAGCGACTTACTATGAGCGCGAGTTAAAAGAAGCATTTGCATTCGTACCCGGCGCAGCCGAAGATTTACCTGACCCTGTTACTGAGGGCATGTCACTCTCATTTGAGCAGAAAACCGATAAGCCCTCAGGTTATAAAGCACTTGTGGGCGGTACAGTTGTCACTATGCGTGACGCCAATAACCAACAAGAAATCATTGAAGATGCTGTAGTTGTTATCAAGGACAATAAGATTGTTGAAGTAGGCAAACGTGAAGACATTACTATTCCCAACAATGCTCTTAAAATTGACACCACTGGCAAAACAATTCTACCAGGCTTGATTGATGCTCACGCTCATGGCTCACAAGGCAGTAACGAGATTATCCCAGAGCAAAACTGGAACATGTACTCAGCTCTCGCCTTTGGTGTGACGACTATCCATGACCCATCAAATGACACCTCAGAAATTTTTGCTGCCAGCGAATTGCAAAAAGCTGGCAAACGCGTTGCCCCTCGCACCTACTCTACCGGTACCATTATTTATGGTGCGGAAGCCCTAGGCTATAAGGCGATTATTAATAGCTATGAGGATGCACTGACTCACTTGCGTCGCCTTAAAGATGCCGGAGCGATTTCAGTTAAAAGTTATAACCAACCTCGACGCGACCAACGCCAGCAAATATTAGCCGCGGCCCGTGAATTAAACCTGATGGTAGTGCCAGAAGGTGGCGGTAAATATCAGCAAAATATCTCTATGTTAGTAGATGGTCATACAGGGCTCGAGCATTCCCTTCCAATAGCGAAAGGCTATCAAGACTTGACGGCATTGTGGGCGGAAACTGAGTTTGGTTACACCCCAACGTTCGTAGTGTCCTATGGCGGCCTAATGGGTGAAGAGTATTGGTATGACCGCACAGAGGTATGGAAAAACGAAAGACTTTTGCGCTACACACCTAGCTTTCTGTTAGATAGACGCGCTATTCGTCGCCCTACCGCCCCAGATAATCAATACAACCACGTATTTGTTGCACAATACGCTAAAACATTACGTGATAAAGGCGTAAGCGTACATATCGGCGCTCACGGGCAACGTGAAGGCTTAGCTGCGCACTGGGAGCTTTGGCTAATGACGCAAGGTGGTTTCACACCATGGGAAGCACTGCGAGGTGGCACTATTGATGGCGCCACGCACCTAGGCATGGGCAAGCAACTAGGAAGTATTGAAGCAGGCAAGTTAGCGGATATGATGATTATCGACGGTGACGTATTAACGGATATTCGTCGCAGCGAATATGTAACTTATACCGTAATCAACGGCCGTATATATGATGCAGCGACCATGAACGAAGTGGGCAGCAAAACCAAGCGCCCTGCTTTCTTCTTTGAAAATAACAATACACTCTTTATGCCTGAGGCAACACAACAGAGTATTCAACAAAAATCAGAGAAGCATCACTGGGTTCACTAAACCCTATGCACGGATAAGACGGTGGTTTATCTCCTAAATCACTGTCTTTTTTTACTCTTTCATTAATTCAGAGCGCAATGACATTTTCTGGACGTTATATGACAGTCTGGTAAGCTTGAAAAACAATCGGTTTACGAGCGACCTGTGTGAAAAATCACGATTTAGAGAATTCATTTAAACATCTAAAAAACACCATCCCTTTATTGCTTAAGCATAAGATTCCTGCCGTGCCGCTCAACTATGCCCTGTGGTACACCTATGCAAGTAATGAATCTGAATCCCTTAATGAAACTCTTGATCATGCTTTGCAGCGCAATTTACCCATATCAGATTCAAAGACCCGAGACTTATATCGCAAACATGTAGCAGATGAACAAGATGTAGATGTGTGGGAGCTTCGTCACTCTCTTGAAAGCATGGTGATTGAACTGTCTCAATCTGTGCAAGATACCCGCAGTGAAACGCGTAACTTTAAAAGTACCATGGATACCTGCATGGACGACTTAGCGAAAGTAGAGCGAGAGGGCTTGAGTATGGAAGAGGTCATGGACTTAGTCCGGACCTTGGTCAGTCAAACTAAACAAATTCGTGGAAGTACTTTATCTTTTAGCACCGCACTTAATGATGCAGAAAGAGAAATTACGCGATTAAGAAATCAACTTGAACAAAGCCAACAAGCAGCCTTATATGACGCTTTGACTGGTCTGTGTAATCGTAGATACTTTGACGAAGAGTTAGCAGCACATGCTATGCGACCAAACATGTGCCTAATATTGGCTGACTTAGATCATTTTAAAAAGATCAATGACACCCATGGGCATGTCATGGGGGATTTGGTTTTAAAAGCCAGCGCTAAAAAACTCCAAGCTGCATGCAGAGAAGGAGCGCAAGCATTTCGCTTTGGTGGTGAAGAGTTCGCCATTATTGTTCCCAATAGTAAGCTCAGCGTCGCCAGACAAATAGCCGAAACCATGCGCAGATCTATCGAAAAAATTGGGGTTAGAGATAAACGTACATCCCAAGTACTCGGAGGAATAAGTGCTTCATTTGGTATTGCCGAAATGAAAACCGGGATGAATCCCTTGGCGCTTATTGAGGCTGCGGATAAACAGCTATATGAAGCAAAGAACTTAGGTCGAAATCGTGTAATGCCCATGTCTAACGGTTAATTGTTGTTTTCTCCATTCAGAAATTGTGCCGATTCCTTATATTCACGAGAATATTAAAATGACCTAACGTAGCCAATTTACCTGCCTAATAAATAAACAAAACACCACTTTATTCGCTGTCTTAAACCATGTAAAATCCGCGCATTCTTTTAAACGGCCGCCCAAATTCCGTAAAAAAGTGAATATTTAGATTTTTCTAAAAAGAAAATCGGCATCCTGCGGAAATATCTTGTATAATCCCGCGCAATTTTTACTCAGACTGAAGTTGAAGAAATGAAAGATTTAGCACGTTACAGAAACATCGGTATTTTCGCCCACGTTGATGCGGGTAAAACTACCACAACAGAACGAATTTTGAAGCTTACCGGTCAAATACACAAAACCGGTGAAGTACATGATGGTGAATCTACCACTGACTTCATGGAACAAGAAGCTGAGCGCGGTATTACTATCCAATCAGCTGCGGTTAGTTGTTTTTGGAAAGACCACCGTTTCAACGTTATCGATACTCCTGGGCACGTTGACTTCACTGTTGAAGTTTACCGCTCACTTAAAGTACTTGATGGCGGCATCGGTGTTTTCTGTGGTTCTGGTGGTGTTGAGCCTCAGTCAGAAACTAACTGGCGTTATGCGAATGACTCAGAAGTTGCACGTATTATCTTCGTAAACAAGTTGGACCGTATGGGTGCTGACTTCTACCGCGTAGTTGACCAAACCAAAAAAGTACTTGGTGCTAATCCACTCGTTATGGTTCTACCTATCGGTATCGAAGATGACTTCGTTGGTGTGGTTGACCTTCTTACTCGCAAAGCATTCATTTGGGATGACACTGGTCTTCCTGAAAACTACGAAATCACAGATGTTCCTGCGGACATGGTGGATAAAGTAGAAGAATACCGTGAAATGTTGATCGAAACTGCTGTTGAGCAAGACGATGACCTAATGATGGCTTACATGGACGGCGAAGAGCCTTCTATGGAAGACATTAAACGTTGTATCCGTAAAGGTACGCGTACTATGGACTTCTTCCCGACTTACTGTGGTTCTGCATTCAAAAACAAAGGTGTTCAAAACATTCTTGATGCTGTTGTTGATTACCTACCTAGTCCTACAGAAGTTGACCCTCAACCTCTTACAGACGAAGAAGGTGAGCCGAATGGTAAGTACGCAATTGTTTCACCAGATGAAACATTTAAAGCGTTAGCGTTCAAAATTACAGATGACCGTTTTGGTGCTCTTACTTTCGTACGTATCTATTCTGGTACGCTTAAGAAAGGCGACACCATACTTAATGCTGCAACAGGTAAAACTGAACGTATTGGTCGTATGTGTGAAATGCAAGCCGATGACCGTAATGAGTTAACTAGCGCTCAAGCTGGTGACATCATCGCAATCGTTGGTATGAAGAGTAACGTTCAAACAGGTCACACTTTATGTGATCCTAAAGATCCAATCATCCTAGAAGCGATGGTATTCCCTGAACCAGTAATCTCTATCTCTGTTACACCTAAAGATAAAGGTTCAACTGAGAAGATGGGTCTAGCTATCGGTAAAATGGTTGCAGAAGATCCTACATTCCGTGTTGAAACTGACCAAGATTCAGGTGAAACAATCCTATCTGGTATGGGCGAGCTTCACTTGGACATCAAAGTAGATATTCTTAAGCGTACTTACGGTGTTGAATTAGAAGTCGGTGAGCCTCAAGTTGCATACCGTGAAACGATCACTCAAGAAGTTGAAGATTCTTACACTCATAAGAAACAATCTGGTGGTTCTGGTCAGTTCGGTAAAATCGATTATCGTATCAAGCCTGGTGAACCTAATAGTGGTTTCACATTCAGCTCAGTGGTTGTGGGTGGTAATGTACCAAAAGAATTCTTCCCTGCTATCGAAAAAGGTTTTGCAAGCATGATGGAGTCTGGTGTTCTTGCTGGCTTCCCTGTGTTAGATGTTGAGGTTGAGCTTTATGACGGTGGATTCCACGCAGTGGATTCATCAGCAGTTGCATTTGAAATCGCTGCTAAAGGCGCATTCCGTCAATCAATCCCTAAAGCGGGTCCTCAGTTGATTGAACCTATCATGAAAGTTGACGTGTTCACGCCAGACGACCATGTTGGTGATGTTATCGGTGACTTGAACCGTCGTCGCGGTATGATCAAAGATCAAGAAGCTGGCGTTACTGGTGTTCGCGTTAAGGCTGATATCCCTCTTTCAGAAATGTTTGGTTATATCGGTTCATTGCGTACAATGACGTCAGGTCGTGGTCAGTTCTCTATGGAGTTCTCACACTACTCACCTTGTCCGAACAACGTCGCTGAAAAAGTAATTGCTGATACTAAAGAGCGTAACGCTAAGAAGTAATCATTAATTACCGGTAAATTTAAGGCCCTGCTTGTGAAAACAAGCGGGGCTTTTTTGTATCTACATGTCACTCATTTATTACTTTCCTATAGACCTCCTAATAATTTGCATAGTTGCTGACTTTAGGCCAACGTTTGTTCTTAGATTATAGACGCATCAACTTTAAGCGAAGGTCGTCACAATGAAATATTCAGTCTTGATATTGTTAGGTTATTTGTTAAGTACAGCCACATTAGCCGCACCAACACACTTAACCAATGTGCATGGTTACACCCTTAGCGATAAAGAGGAGATGGTGACGTTTACCGATATGGTTTTCGATGGCGGCAGAGTGTTAGCTATTGGCGGCACGAGCTTAAAAAATACCTATCCTGATGCTGATATGATTGATGGAAAAAAGCGCGTATTACTGCCGGGCCTTATCGATGCCCATGGGCACATACTGGGTTTGGGGGAAACTCTACTCGCAGTAGATGTCAGAGATATTTCTAGTGCAAAAGCCTCCGCGCAAAAAGTGCGAGATTACGCTCAGCAAAACCCTGATTTAACATGGATATTGGGCGGTGGCTGGAACCAAGTACTTTGGGCCGATAACGCATTTCCAACCTCTGAGATGCTTGACGAATATATTCAAGACCGTCCCGTGTGGATAAGCCGAATAGATGGACACGCTGGCTGGGCGAATAGCAAAGCATTGCAGATAGCGGGAGTCACCAAAGATTCACTAGACCCACCAGGCGGCCAAATTGTCAGGGATAAAAACGGTGTGCCTACTGGTGTACTAATTGATAACGCCATGAACATGCTAGTGGAAAAAATCCCTCAAGATACCGAACAAGATTTGCAGCGCAAACTTGATGCTGCCGCAGCGCATTTGCTCTCACTGGGGATCACCAGCACGCACGATGCCGGTATTAATTATGCTACCTACCAATATTACATTAAGCGCAGTCAGCAACTGGATTTGAACATGCGCATATACGCTATGCTTGCAGCAACAGATCCTAAGCTTGCAGACATGCTCAACGCAGGTCCAATACACGACCAATACGATTACTTGTCAATCCGCAGCGTCAAAGTATACGGTGATGGTGCGCTTGGTAGCCGCGGTGCAGCCATGCTTTCTGGATATTCAGACGACCATGAAAACATTGGGCTATTACTCACCCTTATAAAGCAGCTCAAGCCATTATTTGATTTAATCATAGGCAATGGCTTTCAGCTTAATATTCATGAAATAGGTGACCGCGGTAATAGACTCGCGCTGGATCAATTCGAAGAGACTTTTTCGCGAATCAAAGGGCAGCACTTGCGTAATCGTGTAGAGCATGCACAAGTTATCGATGTAACAGACATACCTAGATTCAAAACCCTTGGAATAATTCCGTCCATGCAGCCTACACACGCCACAAGTGATATGAACATGGCCCAAGACCGAATTGGTAAAGCGCGTTTAAAAGGCGCCTATGCTTGGCAAACTTTCGAAGAACAGGGATCTATTGTTCCTTTTGGCTCTGATTTTCCTGTTGAATTGGCCAACCCATTTTTCGGCTTACACGCTGCAGTAACAAGGCAGAATAGAAACAACCAACCTGAGGCCGGTTGGATCAAAGAAGAAGCAGTAACAGTCGAGCAGGCTTTTAAAGGATTCACTTACAGCGGAGCCTATGCGGCTCACCAAGAAAATAGCATAGGTACTTTGTCATCTGGTAAGTGGGCTGATTTTATCTTAGTCGACCAGGATATATTCACTATTAGCCCACAGGATATATGGAAAACCAAAGTACTTGAAACCTGGGTTGGTGGTGTAAAACGCTACGATAGCGCCCAGAATGAGTAAGCTGATGCCGCGCTTTTAGCATAACGGTTCGCACTGCTTGTAGAATAAAAGGCAATACCTCCAACGCTTGCACCGCCAAAGGCCTATCCATAGCGACTATTGGCCGTTATAGAGTGTGGTGATCCACTTTTCTTCAGTGATGAAGTTCCACGCCCAGTCTTGCCATTTATCATCAAGACCTTCTTCGATAAGCGAGTCTAGGCTAGCGCCTTTGGCTTTTCTATCCGAAACATAGTTAGCGGTTTGCTGCATCATCTCAAGTGACGCTTGATAAGCTTTCTTATCGGCTAACTCACCATGTCCAGGCATGACTTTAGTATCGTTGTTTATCATGTCGATCACGGTGGAAACGTTACTAATGTATCCTTTAACCGTGCCGCCACCGGCCAAGTCGATGTAAGGGAAACGCCCCTGAAAGAATAAATCCCCCGCGTGCAATACATTCGCCTGTTCAAACCAAACAACACTGTCGCTATCGGTGTGGCCTGCAGGAAGATGTAGCACCTTGATGGTATCGCCATTGAAGTGAAACGTCAGCCCCTGCTTATAGGTCACAACAGGTAAGGCTGCGTGTTTATGACCGTCTTCGGCGGCTAAGCGTTTACGCACATTATCATGAGCAAAAATAGTGCTTCCCTGTACTTCTTTAAAATAGGCGTTGGAACCTGTGTGATCACCATGATAATGGGTATTGATTACGTATTTCATTGGCTGCTTGGCAATATCGCCAATCGCGAGCGCGATTTTGTCAGCCAAGGGAGCGAACTGATCGTCAATAATCAAAATACCGTCATCCCCAGCCGACACACCGATATTACCTCCTGCACCAGTGAGCATGTATGTTGAGCCACTCACCGCCTGGGTGCTAATGTGTACATCGGCGAACCTATCATCAGCAGCGCTCAATGTCGTGCTACCAAATAACGTTAGTGTTGCCATTGCAAAACGTAGTGCATTCACTTTTGATTTAAACATCATGTTTCCCATTATTATTGATTGTTCATACATGAACGAAGATAGGGTAATTTACGTTCACCTAATCGGTAAGGACTATTATTCACTTTCTATAAATCTAAAACGTGGCACAGTTTGACCATTCACTTCGACCGTTTCTTCAAACATGGACAAAGGGCGGACCCAAAGGCCCCGCTCACCATACATAGGCCGATACACCACTAATTCTGAATCGTTTTCCGAATGCGTAGCGACCCCAATAACTTCATAATCGTTACCCTTGTAGTGACGATATTTTCCTACTGCAATGCTCATACTACTCCCTAAATACGTGTTTTATTCACTCAGTATACAGTTGCCCGTAGCAAGGTGTAAAAAGATACAAAGGCTATTGGTAGCGAAAATTAGCAAAACAGAAGAATGAAAGATGGAGAAGTACTAGCGGTTTTGCTCATGCTCAAAGTTAAACACCATTTGTTGCACGTCAGCAGTTTCGGGTAAGCCAACGGATAATCCCACTAAGCGAATTCCCCTGCTGCCACGCCGCTCTAACGCTTCACTTAGCAGTGTTTTGAAATAGGTTTTATCGAGCACTTGGTGGCGATGCTCCACTGTCGTTTGCTGAAAATTATTAAATTTTAGTTTTACGCCCTGACTTTGTATCACTAGCTTAGGGCTTGCGGCCTCCAAACGGCTCAGCAGTTTGGGGTACAGGCTTTCCAGCATAGCCAAACATTCTTCATCAGTGGTGATGTCTTGGGCGAGAGTGCGCTCTACACCAACAGACTTGCGCTTACGACTAACAGACAGCTCGCGCTCGTCAATGCCGTGACTACGATCCCAAATGACAGGCCCAAATTTTCCAAACGCTTTTACGAATGCATCGAGTGGATAATCTCGCACGTCTTGGCAGGTAAAGAGTCCCATATTATTGAGTTTCTGTAGCGTGACTTTGCCAACACCGGGGATTTTCCCCAGTGCCAATGTTTTCACAAACGCATCTTGAGTATCTGGTGTGATCACACAGATCCCATTAGGCTTATTTTCGTCACTGGCAATTTTAGCCACAAACTTACAGGGTGCAACACCGGCAGAAGCGGTCAGTTCGGTTTCTTCGAAAATCGCTCGGCGGATATCCTGTGCAATTAAGGTGGCACTGCCCGAAAAAAGCTCACTGTCGGTTACATCCAGATATGCTTCATCTAGGGATAGTGGTTCGATTTTATCCGTGTAGCGTAAAAAAATCTTGCGGATTTGCTGAGATATCTCGCTATAAAGAGCCATGCGGCCAGGAACGAGAACCAGATCAGGACAGAGCTTACGCGCATAGGCCGTAGCCATAGCGGATCGAACGCCATACTTGCGTGCCACATAGTTACAGGTCGAAATAACGCCACGGCGGTCAGCACTCCCCCCAATCGCAAGGGGGATGTCGCGATATTGAGGGTTATCGCGCATTTCGACTGCGGCATAGTAGCAGTCCATATCGATGTGTATGATCTTACGCATCTGACAAACAACTGTATTTAAAAACAGTTATTTTGCGCGATTGTCCGCCAGAGTCAATGTAAATCTCACTGCCGGGAATTTTCTGACGACACAGCTTAAAGAATTTGGTTTTGCTTCCACTCATTCAGCTTGGCTTGACGCGCTTCTTCTCGCTCTAAGCGGGCTTTTTTGCGATCACATGGCTCTGGGCAATCACAGGCTTTATCGATACCCAAGGCGCCTAAACCACCGCAACTACCTGCTATCGCTTTACGCTGTACTAAATAGCCGAGAGACATAGCGACTGCTACGACTAGAAAAAATACGAATGCTAAGATAAAAGTACTCAAAATATCACTCCGAATTGGTCATTTTCGATTATTACTATTGGCGATTAATGAAGGGTTCAAATTTTGGCGTAGTATACTCTTTAAACTCGCCGTTTTCTCGTGTGATCATTAATACCGCTAAATCATTCTGTAACGCCACGTTAAAGGCTTCTTCCTTACCCATTACGATCAGCGCTGTCGCTAACCCGTCTGCCGTCATTGAGGACGAATGCACCACAGTCACCGCGACTAGATTGTGCGTGATAGGTGCGCCTGTACGTGGGTCTATTAAGTGGGAATATCGCACACCATCTTCTTCAAAGTAGTTGCGATAATCTCCTGAGGTTGCAATTGCGTTTGTTCCTATCGAAATGATTTCTTGCACCGCACGCTCAACCGAGACAGGTTTTTCAACAGCTATACGCCATTCTCTGCCAGTTGCTTTATGCCCTGAGACACGCATTTCGCCGCCAACCTCTACTAGGTAATCATGCAGACCCTTTTCATCCAATAACTCGGCCACGACATCGACACCATAGCCCTTGGCAATAGTAGACAGGTCAACATACAAATCAATTTCAGACTTTTGCGCGCCGTTATCAAGTAAGGTCAATTTATCTAATCCGATGCGAGCTTTGACTTCTGCCACAGTTTGTTTACTGGGGCGTTTCTCAGGTTTCGCATCAGGACCAAAGCCCCAAAGGTTAACCAATGGCCCTACAGTCACATCAAGTACGCCATGACTTAACTCGCCCAAGCGCTTCGCTTCCTGCATCACCTTCAACGTTTCTGAAGATAACGCAAAGGGTGCTTCACTCTTCCACTGGTTGAATCGTGACAGTTCTGAATTGGCGTCGTAAGTCGACATCAATTCATTTACTTTCACCAATGCAGCATCGATGTCGTCATGTAATTTTTGTTCATTTACATTATTTCTATTAACGAACTTCACATTGTAAGTCGTGCCCATGGTATGGCCCGCTAAATGTGTTTCTGTTGGCGCTTGACTGCAACTGCATAGCAGCCATATCCACAAGATTAAACTGAGGAATTTAGCCTTCCCGCTGTCACCCTTTATCATTTTTTCACCTAAATAAAAAAAGGGACCGAAGTCCCTTATTTACATGTGTTGTTAACTCGGTTTTGTTCACTATCGAGTGATAGCTAATTAACCACCGAAGTCATCAAGCATGATGTTTTCATCTTCAACACCTAAGTCTTTCAGCATACTGATAACAGCTGCGTTCATCATAGGAGGACCACACATATAGAACTCACAGTCTTCTGGAGCTGGATGATCTTTAAGATAGTTTTCCAACAATACTTGGTGGATAAAGCCTGTCATACCTTCCCAGTTATCTTCTGGTTGTGGATCAGACAAAGCAACATGCCACTTAAAGTTGTCGTTTTCCTTCTGCAACATATCGAAATCTTCTACGTAGAACATTTCGCGTAATGAACGCGCGCCATACCAGAACGAAATTTTACGATCTGTTTTAAGACGACGAAGTTGATCGAAGATATGCGAACGCATTGGCGCCATACCAGCACCACCACCGATAAATACCATCTCAGCGTCGGTCTTCTTAGCGAAGAACTCACCAAATGGGCCAGAAATAGTGGCTTTGTCGCCTTCTTTCAAGCTCCAGATATAAGATGACATTTTACCTGCAGGTAAAGACAAGTTGTTTGGCGGTGGTGAAGCCACACGCACGTTCAACATGATAATACCTTCTTCTTCTGGGTAGTTAGCCATTGAATATGCACGAATCGTTTCGTCATCCACTTTTGATTCAATATCAAAGAAGCCAAAACGTTCCCAGTCACCACGATATTCTTCAGGAACATCGAAGTCTTTATATTTAACATGGTGAGGTGGAGCTTCAATTTGAATATAACCACCGGCACGGAAAGGCACACTTTCACCATTAGGAATTTTAAGTTTAAGCTCTTTAATGAAGGTCGCTTTGTTATCGTTAGAGATAACTTCACAATCCCACTTCTTGATACCAAAAATCTCTTCAGGTAGCTCGATGTCCATGTCCTGCTTAATAGAAACCTGACACGATAAACGGCAACCTTCTTTCGCTTCACGCTTGCTTATGTGGTCAAGCTCAGTCGGTAAAATTTCACCGCCGCCTGCTTTAATGTCCACCCGACATTGACCACAAGAGCCACCGCCACCACAAGCTGACGATACGAATATGCCTGAGTTTGCTAAGGCACCTAATAACTTATCACCAGGCTGAGCAGTGATTGCTTTGTCTGGATCACCATTGATAGAAATGGTCACTTCGCCTTCTGGCACTAACTTGGATTTGGCAAACATAATGATCAAAACCAAAGCTAGAACGATGGCAATAAACATTCCTACGCCAAGATAAATGTCTAACATCTAAATACTCCTATTCGGTTTCGATTAAATTGATACGCCAGAAAATGACTGGAAGCCCAACGCCATTAATCCTGCAATCATAAATACGGAACCTAAACCACGCACGCCTTCTGGCATATCTGCATACTTAAGTTTCTCACGCACTGCCGCAAGTAATGTGATCGCTAATGCCCAACCTGCACCACTACCCGCACCGTAGAAGATACTTTCGGTGAAGGTGTAATCACGCTGAACAGCGAATGCTACGCCACCAAAAATTGCACAGTTAACAGTGATCAAAGGTAAGAAAATACCTAACGCGTTGTATAGCGCAGGGAAAAACTTATCTAGCGTCATTTCAAGAATTTGAACCAAAGCAGCGATTACACCAATGAAAGTCAAAAAGCTTAAGAAGCTCAAATCGGTGTCAGGAAAGCCAGCCCAACCTAGTGCGCCAGGCGCAAGAATGTTGGCATAAACAAGTTGGTTTACAGGTACAGAAATCGTCAATACTACGATAACCGCAACACCCAGACCCATCGCCGTTTTTACTTTCTTTGATACGGCCAAGAAAGTACACATACCCAAGAAATAGAACAACGCCATGTTTTCTAGGAAGATAGAACGGATAAATAAACTAAGATATTGTTCCACGAAATTACTCCTTAGGCTCTACTTGTTCAGGCTTAATAGTTCTGATGAACCAAATTAAACCACCGATTAAGAAGAACGAGCTGAAAGGTAAAATCAATAAACCATTACCTTGATACCAACCGCCATTTTGAATGAGTGGTAAAATTTCGAAACCGAGAATAGTACCGAAACCGAACAACTCTTTAATAGTACCGATAACAATCAATACAAACGAGTAGCCTAAGCCGTTACCAATCCCGTCAAGGAAACTGATAAATGGCGGGCTTTTCATAGCAAAGGCTTCAGCTCGACCCATTACGATACAGTTGGTGATAATCAAGCCAACGAATACCGACAGCTGTTTGGATATCTCGTAAGAATAAGCTTTCAGGATTTGATCCACTACGATTACCAATGACGCAATAATCGTCATCTGCACGATAATACGTACTGATGAAGGTATCTGTGAACGGATCATAGAGATAAACAAGTTAGAGAATGCCGTTACTGCAGTAAGAGCAAGTGACATTACTAATGCCGTTTCTAACTTAGTGGTTACCGCCAATGCTGAACATACGCCCAGTATTTGCAGTGCTATTGGGTTATTGTCTAGGATTGGCCCAAACAATACCTTTTTCATTTCTTTAGTATCAGCCATTGTCTAGTCTCTCACGATTTCCATGGTTGGTTTTTAAGGTAAGGACCGAAGCCATTCTCACCCAGCCAATAATCAAGTGTATTTTGTACGCCATTACTGGTTAACGTCGCACCTGACAAAGCATCAACTTCATAAGGGTCATTCGCTTTTGCGCCCTTGGTCACATCAATAGCCACTTCGCCATTTTTATACAATTTCTTACCGTCCCACTTCGCTTTCCATTCAGGGTTCTGAACTTCACCGCCAAGACCAGGCGTTTCTTGCTGATCGTAATACACTAGCTCACGAACGGTATTACCGTCAGAGTCAACCGCTAACATGGCATACATTAAGTTCCATAAGCCACTGCCGTTGATAGGCAACACGATACGTGTTACTTCGCCGTCAGGATTAGAAATTAAATACACACTAGCAACGTTCGGGCGACGTAAAATCCCAGCGGTATCAGGCACAGGCTTGATACTTTCTTCAGGGTCACGCGCTGCTTTATACATATCATAGCCAGCTTCCTTCTCAACGTACTGGCCCGTTGCTAAATCAACAAACTTTTCTTGTACGCGATCTGCATAGGTCGCTGCGATTTGCTCTTTACTCTGCCCGGCTTCAAGTAAGCCGGCAGATTCTAAGATATTAGTTTGCTTATCTAGCTTCGCATTTGCTTGTTGTTGTGAACGTAGGCTAACCGCCGCCGTTGATACAATAACCGAACAAACTAAACATACGGCGATAACAACGCCGACCGTTTTGCCTAATGTTTCTTTTTTAGCCGACACGTGCCATCCTCCGTTTAATATTGCTTTGAGCGACGAAATAATCGAATAGTGGAGCCCATAAATTGGCAAACAAGATTGCCAACATCATACCTTCAGGGAAAGCAGGGTTGAGTACACGAATCAATACACACATTAAACCGATTAAGAAACCGTAAGCCCATTTAGCACTATTTGTGAATGATGCTGAAACAGGATCGGTCGCCATAAAGAACATACCAAAGGCGAATCCACCGGTGACTACGTGCCAGTACCAAGGCATAGCAAACATAGCATTTGTGTCACTGCCAATAACGTTAAGCAAAGTACTGAATACCGCCCCGCCTAGCAGCACACCTAACACGATACGCCATGAAGCAATACGCATATAAATAATGAACAAACCACCCAGCAAGATAGCCAGTGACGATACTTCACCGACAGAACCTTGAATATTTCCGAAGAATGCATCCCACCAATCAGCATTCAAAGACCAATCGGTAACATTGCCAGCAGCCGCTTGGCTTAACCAAGTCGCCCCTGAGAAACCGTCGGCAGCCGTCCAAATTGCATCGCCTGAAATTTGTGCAGGATAAGCAAAATATAGGAACGCACGACCAGAAAGCGCAGGGTTTAAGAAGTTACGGCCTGTGCCGCCAAAGACTTCTTTCGCAATCACCACACCAAAGGTAATACCTAGCGCCACCTGCCATAAAGGGATAGTTGCAGGCAAGGTTAATGCGAAAAGTACTGAGGTAACAAAGAAGCCTTCGTTAACTTCATGCTTACGCACAGAAGCAAACAGTACTTCCCAGAAGCCGCCCACAATAAAGGTTACGGCGTAGATAGGTAGGAAAAAACACGCACCATAAAGGAACATGGCTAATCCACCGGTAGACTCAAGGCCTATTTGACCGCCAAGCGCAGTAAATAAAGCCGCTTGCCACATATCAGGCAATGACGCGCCACCGTTTAGAATAACGTTATGAGCTTGCTGACCTATGTTGTACATACCGTAGAACATTGCAGGGAACGTAGCAGCCCATACCATGATCATAATACGTTTTAAGTCGATGCTGTCACGCACGTGAGTGCCAGCTTTGTTAACTTTACCAGGGGTGTAAAAAATGGTCGCTGCTGCTTCGTAAAGCGCATACCATTTTTCGTACTTACCACCTGCTTCAAAGTTAGGTTCAATTTTCTCTAAATATGCTTTTAAACCCATGAGTTAACCCTCTTTCTCAATCTTGTCTAGACTCTCACGCAAGATCGGCCCGTAATTATATTTACCAGGGCAAACATAGGTACAAAGCGCTAAATCTTCTTCGTCTAACTCTAAACAACCTAATGTTTGAGCACTGTCAGTGTCACCAGAAATCAAATCACGCAACAATAATGTTGGTAAAATATCTAACGGCATAACACGCTCATAGTTACCAATTGGCACCATAGAACGGTCTGAACCATTAGTGGTGGTTGTCATATTGAATAATTTCTTAGGGCTAAAATGTGCAAGGTATGCACGGGTCACAGAGTGCTGATTGGCACCTGGCTTAATCCAACCTAGGAATTCTTTTTCACGACCTTCACTAAGAAGTGAAAGCTGAACATGGTAACGACCCACATAACCATGAACGCCATGGGCGTTATTACCTTGTAAAACCGAGCCTGAAATTGTGCGAACTTCGCCTTCAGTGGTTTCACCAGAGGTCAACTCACTGACACTTGCACCTAACACGGTTTTAATTAAACGCGGATTCTTAGCAGCGGGGCCGCCTAGGGCGATAACACGCTCGTTATTCAACTTACCTGTTGTAAATAACGCACCAACCGCAATCACATCTTGGTAGTTGATATGCCAAACTTTCTTAGCCGCACCAACAGTATCTAGGTGATGAATATGCGTGCCCACTAAACCTGCAGGATGTGGTCCGGCAAATTCGTTCACGTCAACTTTCACGTCCCCTACTGGAATATCAGCACCGGGCGCTTTACTCACAAATACCTTACCTTCAGTTAAACGCGAGATAACACGTAAACCATTGATAAAATCTGCACTACGCGGGGCAATAATAACGGCAGGATCGCCAGCTAATGGATTAGTATCCATCGCGCTAACGAATATGGAGTGAGGTTTGCTGTCAAGAGCAGGGGTTTTGCTATAAGGACGCGTACGCAGTGCAGTCCATAATCCAGATTCCACTAGATTGTGTTGCACTTTGTCGGCCGCTATAGATGACAGTTCAGATTCGGCATATTTGTCGAATTCTACTGCGTCATCACCTTCAACTTGAATAACCACTGACTGCAAAACACGTTTTGCGCCACGGTTAACTTCGATGACACTACCAGAAGCAGGTGCTGTGAACTTCACACCTGGATTCTTTTTGTCTTCGAAAAGCATCTGGCCTTTCTGCACTTTATCGCCAACCTGAACATGCATGGTTGGACGCATTCCAATGTACTCTTCACCTAGCACAGCAACCTTAGTAATCGCTGGACCGTCATGAATCTTTTGTTCTGGCGCTCCCGTAATCGGAAGATCTAACCCTTTCTTGATTTTAATCATACGCAATAGCACTACTCTAAAGTCAATACACATCACGGTTAGCCTTTCAGCTACATGCCACCCAAGTAAGCAACTTGTTGACAAAAAACCTATTCGTGATGAGTATTTTTGATGTTATTTTGTAAATGTAATCGCTTAAATAACTAACTGACGAAGTCACGTTTATTAGTTTAATTAACCGCTGTGTTTTCTCGTACTCTTTTACAGAGATTCTGTGGATATGAATTTCCCACTTAATCTAACTCCGGAATTTTAACATTATCCCTACCGGTTCTGCCATGCCAAATGTGCTTAAGCACAATTTTTTTAGTGTATTTTATCGTCATTATCCGCTTCTTATCCACACAGAGCCACATTGCAACAAGTTGTTTACATTCATCATTGCGGAGCATGCGAATAACTCTTATTTGCATCTATTTCCTAGACATAAAAAAACCGCCTTATTGAGGCGGTTTTTTATACCAATATAGTAGACGATTAATCCCAATCGGCTAACGTATTTTGTTCTTTCTCGTAATCGACACCTTCGACATCAAAACCGAAAAGCTTTAAGAACTCATGATGATAACCGGCGTAATCACTTAGCTCATGAAAGTTTTCTTGTGTAACTTGATCCCACAACGCTTTGATCTTAGCTTGCGTAGCCTCATTTGTTTCTTTGCCATCCATACGCAAACGGCCTTGCTCATCTAACGCGGGAGATTGTGCAAATAAACGTTCTGTGAACAAGCCTTTGATTTGTTCGATACACCCTTCGTGCGTGCCCTCTTCCTTCATCACCTTATAAATAAGAGAAATATACAAAGGCATAACAGGAATAGCTGAACTGGCTTGGGTAACAAGTGCTTTCAATGAAGATACATAGGCTTCAATGTGCTTTTCTTGGTTCTTGCTAACGATGGCTGCCGCTGCACGATCTAAATCTTCTTTCGCTTTGCCAATAGTTGCTTGCCCGTAAATCGGCCAAGTTAGCTCTTTGCCAATATAGGTATATGCTGTGGTTTTACAGCCCTCGGCAAGTAGGTCTGCTTCTGCTAAGGCATCCAACCATAACTCCCAATCTTCACCGCCCATGACTTTGATCGTTTGTGCAATTTCATCTTCATTGGCAGGTTCAAGAGAAATGTCATGGATTCGGTCTTTGTCCGTATCATAGGTTTTAGTGGTATAAGCTTGTCCCACAGGTTTCAAGGTAGACTTATATACTTCTCCCGTTTCGGGATCTGTGCGACGTGGAGACGCTAAACTGTATATCACCAAATCAACCTGACCCATCTCACGTTTGATGGTCTCAATTGCTTGCGCTTTTATCTCTTTAGAAAACGCATCGCCGTTTATGGTTTGGGCAAAAAGCCCTTTCTCTTTCGCTTCTTTATGAAAAGCAGCAGTATTATACCAACCTGCAGTTGCCGTTTTACGTTCACTCGGCGCCTTTTCAAAACAGACACCCAGAGTGTTCGCGCCATAACCAAAAGCTGACACAATGCGTGAGGCCAATCCATAACCGGTTGAAGAACCAATCACTAATACATTTTTAGGTCCGCTGCCAAGATCCCCCTGAGAGGAGACATATTCAATTTGTTGAGCAACACTTGCTGCGCAACCTTCAGGGTGAGCATTTGTACAAATAAAGCCACGGATCTTTGGCTTAATAACCATATTCATTTTTCCTATAAAAAAAGCGGCGTCCATTGTAAATGCCCAGAGTAATTAAACAACTCTGAGCAGATCGAACACCGACACATTAATGGCGGTTATTTATTTTTCAAAACAAGCCATACCGCGTGGATTACGCCAGGCAGTACACCAAAAAGAGTGAGTAAGATATTTAAGAAAAAATGTGCGCTCAGGCCTACTTGGAGCAACGCCCCCAAAGGAGGTATAAAAATAGCCAAGAGCAAATTAAGTGGATTGACTTTTTGCATAATAACGAGCCTTATAATTTATTATTTTAATGCGATATAGCTTTATAACCATACATGAACATTAAAAATTCGTCATATTTTCCATTATTTCACGCCTTTATGATTTAGAACCACCAAGACAATTTGGTGAATCAGGCGATTGTTGTTGCAACGTATTCCATTCTTCTTGGGTGTAAGTGTGAATAGCTAACGCATGAATATTATTAGCTAGCTCGTCGGCCAAAATTTGATTCACCGCACGGTGGCGACCAATCAAGCGTTTGCCGCCAAACTCATCGCTGACAATAACGACCTTAAAATGGCTTTCAGCGCCCTCTGGTACATTGTGCATGAAGCTTTCATTAACGACCTCTAAATGAACAGGGCTAAATCCGGCTTGTAATTTACGCTCGATTGATTGTTGTATTGTCATTTTTTGCCCTTTGTCCGGCTTTGCCGAAGGAGTAAGTGAATTTCGTTAGCGGCGCAAATTTGGTGTGACCAAACGAAATGTTAGATTAATACGTGGTGCCAGCGACTTTGTCGTTTTAGCTAAACTATGCAGCCAATTTGCTTGGGAATTGCCAGCCATAACGAACAAACTGCCGTGCTCCAAAGGCAGCCTGTGTCTTTGCCCACTCGTTCGATGCTTTAAATCAAAATTTCGCACCTGCCCCAAACTCAACGATGCAATAACCGGTCGAGCACCTAACTCAGGTTCGTCATCGCTATGCCAAGCCATACTATCTTGACCGTCACGATAACAATTAGCCAATACAGAGTTAAAAACGCTTTTACAGGCTTTTTCACACTGTACTTTCAGGGAATGCAGTTCTTCGGTCCAAGGTATAGGTGGCAAATCGAGGCCTGAATACTGATATAGCGCATCGTTATCACCGTACCACGCTTGCAAGCGTGGGATTTTAACCTGTTTACCGTACATTTTGATATCATCTTGTCGCCAAGCTAATGACTCAAGCAGCCGCTGGTAATAATTATCCGCTTCTTGAGTGGACAAGAAATGTTGAAAATAGCGAAAATCTCCGTCTGGTAAAGGCAGTATTTCAGCCTCATCAGAAGAAGCTGACGGGAATAAACTAGATTGTTGCAAACCAACCTCGATATATAAGAATTAGATGAAAACAGAACTTACGCTTTTAAATCATAGCTACCAATTATTGAGATATCCTGCTGAAAACCAACACGTCAGCTGGCAAGCATGGGATTCAGCTGATGAATACTTAATGGAATACGTGGCACAGAATATCACGGATCTTAATGGGCTTAATGTCCATATATACAATGATGACTTTGGTGCGTTAGGCGTTTGGTTTGCAACACATAGCGCCCCCCTATGGATAAGCGATTCTTTTGTCGCACATAAGGCTCTGGCCTTAAACCTTGAACGCAACCACCTCTCCATTGACAGTGTTAACGCTCAGAACAGTCTGTATAAAGCCAATCAAAAGGCTGATCTGGTTTTAATTAAAGTCCCTAAAACCCTCGCTTTATTAGAACAGCAACTCATTGATTTACAATCGTCAGTTACCCCTGAAACACGCATCATCGCAGCGGGCAAAGCCAATGCCATTCAAAAATCAACGCTGGCATTGTTTGAAAAGCACCTTGGGCTCACCACCACATCCTTAGCTAAGAAAAAGTCACGCTTGATATTTTGCCAATACGACGGCGTTAAACAAAGTGTTAGCCCTTACCCCACAAAATGGAAAACCGACAACACGCTCTTTACTATGAGCAACCTTGCGAATGTTTTCTCCCGCCAACAGTTAGATATAGGGGCGCGGGTATTACTTGCCCATCTACCGGATGCTAATAATAAGCGCATCGTGGATCTAGGTTGCGGTAACGGGGTATTAGGCCTGCATGTACTGCATAAATCACCGGACGCTCACGTCATTTTTGTAGACGAGTCTTTTATGGCCATTGCTTCTGCAAAAATGAACATCGAACAAAACATGCCAGACAAGCTCGCTCAGTGTGAGTTTATTGTGAGTAACTGTTTAGACGAGTACCTATCATCAGGCGAAAACGAGACGACAGTTGATATCGTTTTATGTAATCCCCCCTTTCATCAACAAAATACCATTACCGATCATATCGCCCTGCAAATGTTCAAAGACAGTAAACGTATTCTTAAACATGCTGGGGAGTTGCGCGTTGTTGGCAATCGGCATTTAGATTACCCACAAACCATTAAGCGCCTTTTCGGTCACTACAAGGTACTTGCAAGTGACCGAAAATTCAGTATTTTGTCAGCAGTCAAAAAGTAATTAGGAGGCCAGTATGTTGCGCGCCCTGTGTATCAGTATTTTTATTATCAGTATGTCTGCCGTTGCTAAGC
Source organism: Paraglaciecola sp. QJM3NY_14 (assembly GCF_056173245.1). Classification (NCBI taxonomy): domain Bacteria; kingdom Pseudomonadati; phylum Pseudomonadota; class Gammaproteobacteria; order Alteromonadales; family Alteromonadaceae; genus Paraglaciecola; species Paraglaciecola sp. QJM3NY_14. The sequence continues at coordinate 510,232 of NZ_CM149664.1, read as the reverse complement.
CAAAGGACGATGGCAGCCAAATTCAAGCCGATAATTTTTATCCTAGGGTAAAAATTGAGACCTCCATGGGTGACATCACAGTTGAACTCGACCGCTCAAAAGCCCCTATCGCGGTCAATAATTTTTTACGTTATGTAGACAAGCGCAGTTACGAAGACACTATTTTTCATCGAATCGTGGCTAATTTTGTGGTTCAAGGCGGAGGGTACGATGTTGATTTTGCTGAGAAACCGTCGTTCCCAGATATAATCAATGAATCAGGTAATGGTTTGAAAAATGAAATGTACACCATTGCCATGGCACGCCAGAAAGACCCGCATTCTTCAAACAGGCAGTTTTTCTTCAACATGAATGACAACGTCAGTCTCGATCCGGGCCGGAACTGGGGCTATACCGTTTTCGGTTATGTAGTAGAAGGCACAGATACACTTGATGCCATATCACTGGTCGAAACAGACTATGACACCACTTGGGGTTGGGCTGATGTGCCTGTTGAGCCTGTACTGATTAAACGCGTAAGTGTGTTACCGCCCGTCTAACGCTTTTAAAAATAAGTGACTTGCTTCGCCTTGTGGTTCAAACCCAATTTGTTTCACAAGCGCGAAGCCAAGCTTATTTAACAATGCTATAGAGGGGTCGTTATCCAGTGCGGTCACTGCCGCAATCTGGGTTAACCCCAGTGCATCTTGTGCATCCTCCAATGTGGCTTTAGCGGCTTCAAATGCGAAACCTTGACCATGAAACTCGGCGCAAAATGCAAAGCCAATATCTGGCCATTCCAATGTTTCTCTCTTTAACAAACCGCACATTCCCACAGGCACACTATCCGCTAAGCGTTCAACCAGGTTGAGACAATAGCCATGCTGCTCATACATGGCTAATGGTCCGGTTTGAATATAATGTTTGGCGTCATCGAGAGTGCGAATATTTCTATCTCCTATGTACTTTATCCAGCTTGGTTCATTTACCAACCTAAGTATAAATTCCGCATCATCATCAGTTAACAGGCGCATGGTTAGCCTAGCGGTTCTCAGATGTGGGCACTTTACTGGCATGAGTTGGTTAACCTTTAAGAGCAGCAATATAAAATACTAGCGTGACAAGCAACATCAATACGTAATGCATGGCGACTGTTGGGCGAAGTGCAGATTTAACGTATTCAACTAGCAGCCCCATTCCCCCAGGCCGTGAAGATAACCAATGGCGGTTAAACTGCATGGGCGCGGCATCAGGGAGCATTAGTTCTGCATCTTGAGCTAGCATTAATTCAGTTTCTAACAGGCGTGTTTCTATGCGCCCTTGGAATGTCTTCCAAATGGCTTCTTGCACCCAAAAAAGTAGAATAATGGCAACAGCTAATATCTCAGTAGCAGCTAACAGTAACACCGCCACCACCAAGGCCGTGCCGACTAATTTAATAGCCACAGCCACTTTTTCATAGCTATCATACTGATTTTGCAGAGTAATCCACTCTTGCTGATAGGCATTTCGGATATCACTATTAGTAGGTTGCACAAGAATTAATCTTAAGAAGGGATCACATAACCACATGGTATGGATTTAGTAGAGCGGAAGCAATGCGCTATTCCGTGGATTCAGCTCCCATACCGTACCCAAAGAAAGCGACCTGATTTTTACCTCGCTTCTTAGAGGTGTACATCATCTTATCCGCTTGTTGCATAAAATCACCCAAAGGCTGCCCGACATATTGCGCATAACCAATGCTCACGGTGACTTTGTGGCTAGCGCGACCAAATTTTGTTCTATCAACTGATTGGCAAATACGATCTGCGATTTCCCGAGACTGCTCCGCGCATGCTTCTACTAACAAGATAACGAATTCGTCACCACCGTAACGACACACCACATCCCCTGCCCGTAACTGCTGAGCAATAAGCTGCGAAATTTCGATTAACACTTCGTCCCCAACCAAATGCCCGTCATTGTCGTTAATTTTTTTGAAATCATCCACATCGACAACTAATAGGCTCAATGGATGTTGATAACGCAAACTACGCGCGGTTTCCACTTCCAATTTATTGCTAAAATAGCGCCTATTATTTAACTTGGTTAGGGGATCTTGTACTGCCAACTCCCCCAATAAGCTGTTTTTTTCATGCAATTCCTGCAGCATTTCAAATTGATCGACGCGAGTGCGCTCAGCTAGACGCGCAATAAAGAAGGCAATCAACATGGTTGTAAAGCAAGTCAAAATCGGTGACGAAGCTTCCTCCAAAGGTAGCATTTGTAGCATACCTGCGCTAACAACAAGCCAACACGCAAACAACAAAGCATAAAGAAATATCAAATGCCCTTGAACCAACATCGCGATGACCATCATTCCCATAATGAAGGGGACAGGTCCATGGCCTTGCACGCTGGTGTATATCGAGAGCACCGTAGCGACGAAAGCGAGAAACGCAGGGTACATGAGCTCTAACAGCCCGGTCCGCCAAGAAATGTTGTTATTAGCTCGTGCAGATGGAAGCAAAAGTAAATTCACTAGGGCGTACAATACATTGCATAAATAAACGGCTAAATAAGGCATCATGTCAGGGCTATACGCCCCAGTCCCCAAGCGAAGATGATGCAACAGATGCACACCAAAGCCAATTAAAGCGACGATAGAAAAATACCAAACGAGGGTTAAGTTACTTTTAATGGATGCTTGCTGGTAGGCTACAGCTAGATGCGCGGAGGGCTTGGGTACTATCTGCATATGAGTTCTGTTATACGTCTATACGGCTTCCTTTAAATAACTATAGTCGACATATACGGTTTTCGAGTGGGTGAAAGCAGAAATTTATGCATTCTGATAATTAAACGCCAGTACATGCTGAATATCTGACTTTTCTAATGCCAACATGACAAGTCGATCCACCCCGACGGCCACCCCTGAACAGTCTGGCAAGCCGGCATCAAGCGCATCTAAGAAGAGCTCATCGATAGGTACAGTAGATAAGCCTGCTGATTTTCGTTGTTGGTTGTCTCGCTCAAATCGTTGACGCTGCTCTGGGGCATTGGCCAATTCATGAAAGCCATTCGCCAGCTCTAATCCTTTATAGTAGAGCTCAAAACGCTCAGCGACGCGCTCATCTTGCACACTTACCCGCGCTAACGCGGCTTGACTTGCAGGAAAATCGAAAATAAAGCATGGGGATTTGTTAGCAATATGAGGCTCTACTTCGTGGCTAAACAGCAGCTGCAAAATAGTATCTTTGTCTTGCTCGTCTCGGCATATATACTCGTATCCCAACTCACATCCCTTCGTTTGTAATGCCGACAACGGAGCGCTTAGAGGGTCAATAGTCAAATATTGGATAAAAGCGTCTTGATAACTCATACGCTTTGCAGGCAAGCAGCCCACCACAGATTGCATCAACTCATCAAGTTCATCCATTAACTGATTATGGTCAAACTCAGGGCGATACCACTCCAGCATAGTAAATTCGGGATTATGATGTTTGCCTGCCTCCTCATTACGAAACGCTTTGGCAATTTGAAAAATCGCACCACTGCCGGCACATAATAGTCGCTTCATGGCATATTCTGGAGAGGTTTGCAGATACAAGGTTCGCTGCTGTGGTGACATAGGATCAACAAATTGCGTGTCAAACACGCGCATATGAACATCGCTGACTGTTGCATTACTAAGGCTGGGCGTTTCTACTTCCCACACATCTCGTTGTGCAAAAAACTGACGAATATTAGTGATGATAGCCGCTCTTTGCTTAAGTGTGGCCACGTCAGCAGTGGGTTGCCAACAAGGGCTGGGCTCAGGTTTCATAAAAACTCCTTGAATAGCAGGCATAAAAAAAGCTCACATGAACGTGAGCTTTTCATCGATATCAGTTAATTACTTCTGTGCGCGTGATGCGTATTCGCCACTGCGCGTATCAACTTTAACCACTTCACCCGTTTGTACGAATAAAGGTACACGTACCACTGCGCCAGTGGTTAATGTAGCGGGTTTGCCGCCGGTGCCAGCCGTATCGCCTTTAAGACCTGGATCAGTTTCGGTGATTTCAAGTTCAACAAAGTTAGGAGGAGTCACAACAATCGGTGTACCATTCCACAAGGTAATCGTGCAGCTGTCATTTTCGACTAACCATTTAACTGAATCGCCAACGGCTTTATCGTCAGCTGCGATTTGCTCAAATGATTCATTATTCATAAAATGCCAGAATTCACCGTCGGTATACAAATATGACAATTCCATATCCATGACGTCCGCAGCTTCGAATGACTCACCTGATTTAAAGGTTTTTTCCAACGTTTTACCTGAGATAAGCTTCTTTAGCTTAACGCGGTTAAAGGCTTGGCCCTTACCAGGTTTAACGTATTCGTTCTCAAGAATGTTGCAAGGTTCGCCGTCGAGCATAATTTTAACGCCGCCTTTGAACTCATTAGTGCTGATATTAGCCATGCTTCCTCGTAATCAATTAACTGTGTAGAGTATCTAGTTGACACAAATAATACCTAAAAAACTCATTGCTGTAGAGAATAACTGGCAAAAAGAACTCTCAAGTGCATTTTCCGATCCCGTCGCTTTGCTCAAATACCTAGATTTAGATCCCACTGAGTTTATCGACGATATCGCTGCACGTCGCTTATTTCCTATGCGCGTGCCTCTCCCGTTCGCAGCGAGAATAAAAAAAGGTGACCCGAACGACGCACTTTTTAAGCAAGTATTTCCAAGCGAAAAAGAGTTTCTAACAGACCCTAATTACGTACTGGACCCGCTACAAGAACAGCAAAATGAAAAACCTGGCGTATTACACAAGTATAAAAGTCGTGTACTCCTGCTAGTCCGCGGTGGTTGTGCCGTCAATTGCCGCTACTGTTTTCGTCGCCACTTCCCCTATTCCGATAACCACTTAAACAAACATGAGTGGCAAGAAACACTCGACTATATAAAGCAAGACAGCAACATTAACGAAGTCATTTATTCTGGCGGCGACCCTTTGATGGCCAAAGATGACTTTTTAGCATGGTTAACCGATGAAATAGCTGAAATAACGCATATCAAACGCATCAGAATTCACACTCGATTGCCTGTTGTTATCCCTGCTCGTATTACGCCCCAGCTGATAGAGTGGTTTACTAAAACCCGGCTCAAACCTGTGATGGTGCTGCACATTAACCACCCGCAAGAAATCGACTTCGCGTTACAAGAAGTATTGCAAGAATTAACAAAGGCGGGGGTAACCTTACTCAATCAAGGCGTACTGCTAAAAGACATTAATGACAGTGCGGATGTGCAGGTCGCGTTAAGTGAAAGACTATTTGATGCCGGTGTGATGCCTTATTACCTACACGTAATGGACAAAGTGCAAGGCGCCCAACATTTTGATCAAGACGATAAGATAGCGAAAGACATTATGGCAAAAATGATAAAACGCTTACCGGGATTTCTGGTGCCTAAACTCGTACGCGAGATAGGCGGCCAACCCGGTAAAACGCCAATTGATTTAAATCTTCATCCCTGATTAGGCAAACGTGTTAACCACTGAGCCTAAATTTGGATTTGATGAAGATGATGGTACGTCAGCTGCTGATTCCAGAAGCTGAAGCGTCGCTTGACCATCTCGTTCCTGCTGGGATTTAGCCATCTGTAACGATTTGATTTCTAGCGTCGCACCGGATGCTCCAGAGGCTGCGCCTCCTTGAATTTCCATACCAGAACCCCTATTGCTTGTAGCAAAGTTGAAAAGCAGGCAGAATCGCCCGCTCTTCGTCATTATCGGCAAGTTTGCCTAAAACTTTAACCCAACAACCAAATAAGCCAAATCTATGCAAACAATTATTGAAAAATTAACTGAAAATGCCCAGCTCATCTATCGCAAGTCCATTGATGCCGACGCAACCATTGCTAAGTTACAAAGTGCTGGCAAAGGTAAGTTTCAGGCTATTTTCCCTGAAGATGCAGGCTTTAATGCCAGCGGCCGGTTTTTTAAGCCCTATGTCGAAGAGTTAGCCATGGATATCGCCAGCTTGAGCCAACTCGACACAGAAGAACAAAAGCAAGCTTTGCCAAAGGTAGTAAAAAAAATAGAGTTGTTACATTCCACCCTGAGCCAGTTTCAAGTCAGCATTAAAGACTAATTTAAGGCATAAACGACCATGGGAATAACGATAGGATATTGGTACCTAGGGGCGGCCATTATGGCTGAGGTCATCGGTACCTTGGCACTTAAAGCTTCTGATGGTTTTAATAACACCATCTCTAGTGCGGTATGTGTTATCGGCTACGCGACAGCGTTTTATTTTCTGTCTTTAGTGCTAAAAACTGTGCCTGTAGGGATTGCTTATGCGATTTGGGCAGGCATGGGCATAGTGTTGATTGCCCTTTTCAGCGCGATTTTCTATAAAGAGTTGCCCGACTTAGCGGCCATACTCGGAATAGGCCTTATTTTAAGCGGTGTCCTTATCATCAATGTATTTTCAAAAACAACGGGCCATTAACGAGTCAAATACCTACTGCGCATCACTTAGCCAGAGGTAATCGACTGACCGGCAGCAACGAAATGCGTTGGTCAATCTCATCTAATAAACGTTTATATTCAGGGCTGTCCACTTGTTTGAACGTCTTCGTGAACTCAGATTTATTCAAGTTTTCAGGTAACCCACTGGTATCAGGGAAAAATGAGCTCTCACTGGCATTTTCAGATAGCATACGTTGCAACGCAAACGCCGTTTTTTCATCCGTCGCCACAAGCGCAAATTTCACTCCTGCATGATCAGCGGCTAAATCGACAAAGCTATAGCCACTGCCACCTGCGCCGCGATCCATCAACTCCTTAAATTCACCTATCGCTGCCGTCAAACCCTGTTCAGATAAAACTTTTATGGCGGCCGAGAAGATAAAATGCTGACTCAAGTCAGTCCTGTGCATAAGGGTCGGCATGTTGCGCGGTACTGCAACTCGCTTAGATTTGGGCTGTATATCGCCGATAAAACTAGCAAATCGATGATGCCCAGCATACGTGGCTAATGCCATTATCGCCGCTTCATTTTCTTCCGCCGCCGTCGCTTGGTGTGACCGACTCAATGCTTCAGCAAACAGTGGTTGAATAAACCGGGCCAATGATTGTGCAGTAGGTCGCTGTCCAACATCTAGTTCAGCGAGAAAACGTAAATAATGGGCAGTGGCAAGGCTCAAATCCGTTTCCTCACCAATATCGCGCTTGAGATCTTTTAAGTTTCGTAGAAAGGCATCTAACGGGCGCATAGCAATCACCATACTGCCTTGAAACATACGAATACTATCAATTTGCTGTACGAACTGACTTGCTATCGTGCTATTTGTCCACCAATCAGCCAACCAAACTAGGGTTGCCAATGTTTGTTTACCAGACAGTACTATGCTGCCTAAGCGCACTTCATCTAATTGCAGCCCTTGACCGGGCAGTATGAGTGCACTGAAATTAACATAGCGACCGACTGGATTTGGCGGTAATTGATAACTCGCTGACAAGCTACTAGCAAGGGGGGTAATGTTAGCTTGACCATGAAATTGCGCCTTCGCGCGTTGTAAAAAACCCACCAAGCTGTTGAGTTGATTCTCAGTGAGAGGGATTTGCTGGTCGAGCGTGCGATCTCTCACGCTCTGTTTGATTTGTTCAATCAATTCTTTTACCGAGTCAGCATCGTCAACTTGCGTTGCGCTTGTCGCTACAACAAGGGGCTCATCTTCAACGCTGGCAATAAATAGCGCTACGCCTAAGCCAATCAGCAGTACCAATACAATCAGTAAATATTTAAAAAAACGCAGCAAATTAGGTCCTTGCGTACTAAAAAGATTGAAAACGGATGGTCGAGGCTAACAATTACACGTCTGCCATATTGCCTTTGCTTTCTAACCACAACTTTCTGTCACCAGCGCGTTTTTTGGCCAGTAACATATCCATGGTCTCTAACATTTCGGTAGGATCTTCTATGGTCAGTTGCACCAAACGTCGTGTGTTTGGATCCATGGTCGTTTCACGCAATTGAAGTGGGTTCATTTCTCCCAGACCTTTAAAGCGCTGCACGTTGACCTTACCGCGTTTTTTCTCGGCGGCAATGCGATCCAAAATGCCTTTTTTTTCACCTTCGTCCAGGGCGTAAAAGACTTCTTTCCCCACATCGATTCTAAACAACGGCGGCATAGCAACATAGGCATGGCCATTTTCCACTAGCGTTCTAAAGTGTTTAACGAACAAGGCGCACAACAATGTCGCGATGTGCAGTCCGTCGGAGTCAGCATCTGCAAGAATACAGACTTTGTTGTAACGCAGGCCGCTTAAGTCGTCTGAATCAGGGTCGATTCCCAACGCAACGGAAATATCATGTATTTCTTGAGATGCGAGCACTTGGGAAGAGTCAACTTCCCAGCTGTTCAAAATCTTACCACGCAGGGGCATAATCGCTTGAAACTCACGATCTCTCGCCTGCTTAGCAGAGCCACCAGCTGAATCACCTTCTACTAAAAATAATTCTGAACGTCCAGTATCTTGGGTCGAACAATCGGTTAACTTGCCAGGTAATGCGGGGCCTTGAGTTACCTTTTTACGAGCGACCTTTTTGCTCTGGCGTAAACGCGTTTGTGCATTGCTGATACACATTTCAGCCAATTGCTCAGCAATCGCGGTGTGTTGATTTAGCCATAAACTGAAGGCATCTTTGACTATGCCTGACACAAACGCAGCGGCCTGGCGTGATGACAAGCGCTCTTTAATTTGCCCGGCGAATTGCGGATCTTGCATCTTGGTGGACAACACATAGCTACAGCGATCCCAAATATCTTCTGGGGTTAACTTAATGCCACGAGGCAATAAATTTCGGAATTCACAGAATTCACGCATGGACTCAAGCAGACCTTGGCGTAATCCGTTCACATGCGTACCGCCCTGTGCGGTAGGTATGAGGTTAACATAGCTTTCGGTGATCATTTCACCGCCCTCAGGCAACCAAATAACCGCCCAATCAACGGCTTCAGTGTTACCGCTTACTGCTCCCACAAAGGGGGCATCCGCTGGCAAGCTGATACTGTCGCCAACCGATTGATATAAATAATCTTTTAAACCGTCTTCAAAGTACCACTCGTGTGTTTCTTTGCTGACTTTGTCATCAAAGCGAATACGTAGACCAGGACACAGAACGGCTTTTGCTCGCAACACATGCAACAGCTTAGTCACAGAAAACTTAGCTGAATCAAAATACTGCTCGTCTGGCCAAAAATGAACCCGCGTACCGCTATTACGTTTACCGCAGGTATCCACCACTTTTAGGTCTTCAACCTTCTCGCCATTCTCAAACGCAATTTGGTATACACTGCCATCGCGGCGAATACTCACCTCAACCCGTTTAGATAAGGCATTTACGACCGAAATACCCACGCCGTGCAAACCACCAGAAAACTGATAGTTTTTATTCGAAAATTTACCACCGGCATGCAGTTTGGTCATAATTAATTCAACGCCTGATATGCCCTCTTCTGCGTGAATATCCACAGGCATACCACGACCATCATCGGTCACCTCTAATGATTGGTCAGGGTGCAGTACCACTTTAATTGAACTGGCAAAGCCTCCCAGGGCTTCATCCACACTGTTATCTATGACTTCTTGACTAAGGTGATTGGGACGCGTGGTGTCTGTGTACATACCAGGGCGACGTTTGACCGGGTCAAGGCCATTTAAAACTTCAATTGCATCTGCGTTATATTGATTAGACATAGTTCTTATTTTTGTTGTGGCCGTTGATAAAAATGACTAGGCGTTAGGTGAGAGCCAATACGCTCATGTTATACCAATCTTCAATTAGTCGTGCAGCAGAAACTGAAAAATATCAGCAAGGAAACGCTCATAACCCTGAAAACTGTGATCGCCGCCCTCTTCTATGGTTAATTTTGCGCCCATGTATTTCTGCTCTGCTTGACGGTAGTCTAAGGTTTCATCAGCCGTTTGCAATAACACCCAGTAGTTTTGAGGGCTTGCCAAGGTTTTGGTATCAAAGGTGGTTAAATCTTGGGTATGGGATTCATCTAAGCTGAACCTTTTCTTAGTATAAGGGTTGATATGCTCCCCCAAGTAATCAGCTAATAGATTGTAAGGCTGAACAGCAGGGTTAATCAGTACCGCTTTACCGCCATAACGTTCAAGCAGGTAACTTGAGAAATAACCGCCCATAGAGCTCCCAATAAAACCAAAATCTGCATTCGGGTGACGAGCAACCAGCTCATCTAACATTTTGGCGGCCGGTTTGGGGTGATTGTCCAACTGGGGAATATAAAACACGATATCTGGGTAATGCTCATCTACAAACGCTTTAGTCTGCTGAGCCTTCACAGATTGAGGTGAGCTTAAAAAACCGTGTAAATAAATTACAACCTGTTCTGGTTTACTGTCTGTCATGTATATTCCGTTAGATTCTAATAATGTGACTGTCGACTTGCCCGTTATCAGCCAGTTCAATGACGCGATATCCCGGCGCTTCGCCACTGGCGGCGAATTCTTTGCTGTTTGCCCACTGCCAGCATGTAGACGGCGCAGACATAAATACGCAATCTTGGCTGCGTGTTTCGCTCGCTTGATGAATATGCCCATAAATCACAGCTTTGATTTGCGGCTGCTGCTCAACATTCTGAATAAACTCATCCCGGTTACGCCAAGGATGGTTGTCCATCCAGCCACCACACGCATAAGGATGATGGTGCACCACCAGCAAATGGTGTTGCTGTGGGTCTAGGTTAACTTGCTCATTCAGGTACTGAAGTTGACGCATGGATATTTCACCCGAGGAATCATCAGTTTTGGTATTGAGACCATGAACCTTCCAATACGGCCCCGCGCTCGTGGATAAAGGCCATCCTGCCAGGTGATTCAGCTCACTATTTAATGCTTCAAGGTGGTCGTGGTTACCTGGAATGACTAAAAGTGGCGCGCTAATCTTGCTTTGTTGCCACAGTTGACTAAAAAGCTGATAACTGGCTAAACCCTTAACAGCATCGTTTTCAGCACTGACATCACCGCTCACAATGACCATATCTGGGTGACAAAGGCCCACGTTTTTTAACACGGCTTGCAAGGTAGTGTAAGGATTTATGTTTTGATAACCCGCATGGCGTTTATCAGCAAACAAGTGACAATCTGAAATTTGCGCCACTTTAAAACTCACGCCAACCTCATCGCGTTACGCGCTCGCCGCTTGCAGTTGATCTTTGTGTTTCGAGCAAAACAGTAACCACTCACTCAAGAATAAGTTCACCATCTCTTTTTCATTTCTTTGATGCATTTTGATATTTGGATACTCATAGCTAGGCTGCAGAGCACCAATGTGTTGAGATTCAATCACCTCGGCCAGTTGCGCATCATGATACAAACGAGCACGCACCACTGGCCGCATAAAATCGGGGCCATTAATTGACTCTTGGGACATGATCACAGTGCTGGTATATCGGCTACACTCGACAATTTTAATGCTGTAATTCAAGGATTTATTCACCTTGAACTGATATTCCAAGTCTTCAGTATCACAATCAGGTAAAAGCTTAATCAGACGCACGTAATTCATCGCACACACCCGCTGAATACTCGGCAGGTGAGGTACGTATTTACGTCTTAAATCTTGTTCATTCTTTCCAGTCATCAAGTACTCGTTGTTTATTCATAGCAAACCATTGCAGCGCGATCAGTGTCGCTGCGTTGTCGATCTTTCCTTGATTAATCCACTCCAGAGCTTGCTCTTCTGGTACTCGGTGCACCAAAATATCTTCACTCTCATGGTCGAGTCCATGCACACCTTTCGCTTGACTCGCATCAACTTGGGCCACATATATATGTAACCTTTCAGTTGTGCCGCCCGGGCTAGCAAGATAACTGATGGCCTTCTTAAGGTGGGTAATCGTCACCCCTGCCTCTTCATGCGCCTCGCGATAACATACCGCTTCAGGTGTTTCGCCCGGGTCAATGATACCAGCCACAATCTCTAACAACCACGGCGAATCCGATGTGGCCATAGCGCCAATCCGAATTTGTTCAATCATAACGAACTCATTTAAATGGGGATCATACGGCAGAACCGCAACCGCATGCCCACGTTCAAATATTTCTCGCTGTATCAAGTCACTCCAACCGCCTTTGTACAATTTATGCTTGAAATGGTACTTCACCATTTTAAAAAAACCGTCGTAAAGTGGTTCTTTGCGGGTAACTTCCACGTCTTTGCTGGAAAACTGCTGAATTTTAGACATACATCCCCTTTCAAATTTAGTCTTTAGTACCATATAGTGAAGCAATATTTAGCGGTTCATGGCCAGTATAATATTCTGTTACACTTGAGCCATCAGTTTTACGTCTGGATGTTTCGTGTTCACGCTGAATGTATTTAAACTTTAGCGTCTTAGAATGCGACATATAGTAAATCTAAAAAATAATGGTCTCGATGCCACCAGTAAAATTCATCAAGGAACACACATGAAAAAAACACTTCTTTCGCTATTGATTGGCTTTGGCGTATCGAATAACGCATTTGCTGACGACTTACTAAGCGTATATCAGCAAGCATTACAAAACGATCCAGCCACCTTGCAATCACAAGCAAACAGAGAAGCGGCTTTTTCTGATATCGAAATCAGCCGCGCAGGCTTGTTACCCCAAGTATCATTGAGCTTGCAGGCAGCAGAAACTTATGGCGATTTAGACCGTTCAACTAATGACGTTACAGTGAATTTATCACAAACTATCTATGATCGTTCGCTTTGGGTTGGTTTAGATCGCGCAGAGCTTGTTGCGAGTCAATCAGATGCTAGCCTTGCGCTAACGATGCAAAACCTTATTTTACGCACGGTTAGTGCTTATTTTGATACTCTTCAAGCCCAAGATGATTTAGCGTTTGCTCGCGCCGAAAAACGCGCCATTGCTCGCCAACTTGAACAAACTAAGCAACGCTTTGAAGTGGGTTTGACTGCCATTACAGATGTGCACGAAGCACAAGCACAGTACGATACTTCAGTTGCAGCCGAAATCAGTGCCGAAAACGCAGTTGAAACCAATCTTGAAGCTTTACGCGAAATTACAGGCGTCTATTATCCAGACTTGAATGTGCTCAATACTGAGCAGTTCTCTGCCAGCTTGCCAACCCCAGCGAACGTCAACGATTGGCTAAAAACTGCTGAGCAGCGAAATTTGGAATTACTGGTATCCAATGCCAGTGTGGATATCGCTAAGTTTGATATTAAGAGTGCTCGTGCTGGGCACTACCCAACTGTCGGCATAAGCGGTAGTGCCAATAGTAATGACACCGATGGTTTCGCTATTAACCCTGGCGCAGGTGGTAGTGACCGTTTTAATACCTATGGTGTGACGTTATCTGTCGACGTGCCTTTGTACACTGGTGGCCGAGTATCTGCCAATGTCGACTCTGCAAAACACAGATTTGTTGCCACCAGCGAAGACCGCGAACGTATTCACCGCTCAGTTATCCGCAACGTGCGCTCAAACTACAATGACATAAAAGCCGCCATTTCACGTATTAAGGCGTTTGAGCAGGCAGTCGTATCTGCCCAGAGTGCATTAAAAGCCACAGAAGCCGGCTTTGATGTGGGTACCCGTACTATTGTTGATGTACTAGACAGCACACGTAACTTGTTTGATGCTCGTCGTAACCTATCAAGTGCTCGATACGGTTATGTTGTTAGCACGCTCAACCTGAAATTAGCCGCTGGTACGTTATCAATCGAAGACGTAACAGACATTAACCAAGGTTTATCTGCGCAAATTAAATAACGCGTACTGGTTTACATTGCACTTCGCATAAAAAAAGCAGCTCAGGCTGCTTTTTTTGTGTTCGTTTAACGCTACGCGTGACTGCTTGCTAACATGGACAGCGCCACCGCTTCAGCCACTTTAATGCCATCAATACCGGCAGATAAAATCCCACCGGCGTACCCAGCGCCTTCACCTGCAGGATAGAGCCCATTAACATTTACACTCTGGAAATCAGCGCCACGCTTAATGGAAATAGGCGATGAGGTACGCGTTTCGACCCCAGTTAACAAACCATCTGCTTTGGCAAAGCCTTTAATTTGCTTATCAAACGCGGGAATAGCTTCACGAATAGCGCTGATAGCATAGTCCGGTAAAACCTTGGATAAGTCCGTAAGTTTTACCCCTGGCGTATAAGAGGGTTTCACATCCCCTAGCTCTGCCGATGCTTTTCCTGTCAAAAAATCGCCAATCAGCTGCGCTGGAGCATCGTAATTGCTGCCGCCCAGAGCGTAGGCTTGCTCTTCAAGTTTGCGCTGCAAATCAATGCCCGCCAAAGGATGCCCAGGAAAATCTTTGTTGGGCTCAATGCCTACGACTATGGCGCTATTTGCGTTGCGCTCGTGGCGAGAATATTGGCTCATGCCATTGGTTACCACACGGCCCTCTTCTGAGGCCGCTGCAACAACGGTGCCGCCAGGGCACATACAAAAACTGTATACCGCACGGCCATTCTTACAATGGTGCACCAGTTTGTAATCTGCCGCGCCCAGAATAGGGTGACCGGCACTTGGGCCGAAGCGACATTCATCGATCATGGATTGCTCGTGCTCTATTCTAAAGCCGACGGAAAAAGGTTTGGCTTCTATATATACGTCACGCTCATACAGCATTTTAAACGTGTCTCGAGCACTATGCCCCACAGCTAATACAGCATGACGACACGCTAAATGTTCCCCCGTTGATAAGCTCAAGCCGGTCAACTGACCATGCTCAATATGCACATCATCAACTCGAGTACTAAAGCGAATCTCGCCGCCTAGTTCAATAATTTGTGCACGCATGCGCTCAACCATTGCCACCAGCTTAAACGTACCGATATGCGGTTTACTTACATACATAATTTCATCGGGGGCGCCGGCATCAACAAACTCGGTAAGCACTTTGCGCCCGTAATGCTTGCGATCTTTCACTTGGCTGTACAATTTGCCGTCTGAAAATGTGCCTGCGCCGCCTTCGCCGAACTGCACATTTGATTCAGTATTAAGCGGCTTTTTACGCCAAAAGCCGAACGTGTCTTTAGTTCGCTCACGGACTTCTTTACCGCGCTCTAAAATAATGGGCTTAAAGCCCATTTGCGCTAACAATAGGCCTGCAAACAAGCCGCAAGGTCCAAGACCGATTACGGCTGGACGCTCAGTCAGTGCATCAGGTGCATGACCCACAAATTTATAACGGGTATCTGGTGATAATCTGACGTGGGGATCGTTCTCAAACTTAGCGAGTAGGGCCTCTTGCTCAGCAACGTCCACGTCTAAGGTGTAAATCAGTTGGATATCAAACTTATTCCGCGCATCAAAACCACGTTTAAATACAGAAACTTGGGTTAACTGCTCTGCGCCGCATCCTAATTTATCAAGTATCGCTTGGGTGAGATCAGCATCTTGGTGATCAAGGGGCAATTTTATATCAGTTAAACGCAGCATAGAGATATCCAAAAGGTAAACGCAGGGACACAGCCCAGATAAAAACAATAAGCCGAGTATTTTAAGCCATGCGCGCTCGCCTGTCTGGTTTATTGCATAATATATTCCGTGCATGAACAGCCTCTAGGCGTCACATCAGCCTTCATCTACCTTGGCATCTTGTATTTATACGGCTGATAAGTATGATCGGCGCCATTATCGATTAACCAAGACTGTGCCCATGACATTTGTAGTCACCGACAACTGTATAAAATGCAAATACACCGATTGTGTTGCCGTATGCCCAGTGGATGCTTTCTTCGAAGGGCCCAATTTTTTGGTGATCGACCCTGACATATGTATCGATTGCGCGTTATGCGAGCCAGAATGCCCTGCCAAAGCCATATTTCAGGATGATAAATTGCCACCCGGCCAAGAAGCCTTTAACGAGCTCAACGCGGAATTATCGAAAATTTGGCCGAATATCATCGAAGTCATTCCGCCCCCTGCTGATGCAAAAGAATGGGACGGCGTGCCTAATAAAATTGAGTATTTAGAAACCTGATTAGTCAACACCACAAGAGGATGTCTCTCACTCACACTTTGTTTGAACCTGTTATCACTAAAACTATTGCACATTAATTAAGCATAATCATTTCACTGTACCAAGCTTTGTTGATAATTGTAGATACACCTTCTATCTACAAAGTCGATTTCGCCCATGTCAGATAATAAAGCAGCACCTTCCATTCCTCGTGATAAAGAGCACGATCATAGCCAGAATATGGCACATCAACGCCGCACATTTGTAAAAGAACACACCCAAAGCGAGCTTAGTCATGTGGGCCATTACTCCTTAAGCCCAGAGCAAACCGCGGGCAATATTGAAAATTTCATCGGTGTTGCCCAAGTGCCCATCGGCTTAGCAGGGCCAGTTAAGGTCAATGGCGAATATGCGAAGGGTGAGTTCTACGTGCCACTTGCTACCACAGAGGGCACCTTGGTCGCTAGTTACAACCGCGGCATGCGGGTCCTCAGCGCCGCTGGTGGCGTAAAAGTGACAGTTGTCGATGATGTCATGCAGCGTGCCCCAGTGTTTATTTTTGAAGATGCCCGCCAAGCGCAAACTTTTGGCAATTGGGTAACCGATAATTTCGAGGACATAAAAGCACAAGCCGAAACCACTACCAGCGTGGGGAAACTACGTAACATCGAACAGTACGCTGCCGCGCGCATGCAATATTTACGGTTTAATTTCACAACCGGTGATGCTGCTGGGCAAAATATGGTGGGCAAAGCCACGTTTGCGGCTTGCGAATGGATGAAGGCAAACTTTCCTGGGGTCGGCTTGCAACGCTATAACTTGTCTGGTGCCATGGATACCGATAAAAAACACTCCCAGCTGAATACCCTTCACAGTCGCGGCAAGCGGGTGATTGCTGAGGCAACCATCAGCAGTGAGATTTTAGAGTCAAAACTGGGTGTATCAGCACAAATGCTGTTTAAAATGCGTCAAATATCCAATATGGGCAGTTTTATGGCCGGCTCTATAAATAATGGCTCCCATTCGGCTAACGGAATTACGGCCATGTTTATCGCCTGCGGCCAAGATGCCGCCAATGTGGCAGAATCATCCGCCGCTTTATCGTTTGTGGACGTAGATGAGCAAGGTAACTTTTATATCGCTATTACCCTGCCCTCTTTGATTGTTGCGACCTTTGGTGGCGGTACTGCCCTTGCCACACAAAAAGAATGCTTAGAAATGATGGATTGCTTCGGTGAAGGTAAAGCACGCAAACTTGCAGAGATTATCGGCGCTACCGTACTTGCAGGAGAGCTGTCATTAAGTGCCGCCGTGTTAGCAGGCGACTGGGTGACCAGTCATGATGCCCTAGGGCGTAATCGCTAAGTTAGCGGGTATAGACAGTAAGTTCATTTAAAGCGCGTACATAGCGCTTTGATGGCTCGTTTTCAGTTAAAGACTTTTTACCCGTTGATGGCTCTCCACCGGTTGAGGACTCTCTACCCGTTGAAGACGCTTTACCAATTCCGAACCGACGCGTCGCCAATCCCCAACCGGCGAGCGCCAGTGAAGCCGTTTATTCCGGCTCGTCACCACCCACTAAATAATGACTTAGCCCAGCGCGCAAGTCCGTAGGTAAAGGCGTAGGCATATGTGACGGTCGGTCCACGTAAACATGCACAAATTGCCCAACGGCACTCGCCTGCTCACTGCCTTCTGAAAATACCGCTAATTGATACACCACCGAGCTGTTACCTAGTTTCAACACCGTTAAGCCGATATCTAGCACCGCTGGGTAGCTTACCGACGCATAATATTGGCAGCGGGTTTCAACGACCAAACCAATCGGACCTTGGCCATCAAGATGTAGCCATCCGTTATCGATCAGTAAGCGATTTACCACAGTGTCGAAGAAACTGTAATAAGCGACATTATTCACATGACCGTACACATCATTGTCCGACCAACGAGTGTCAATTGTGTCGAAGTATCGAAAGTCGCTACGCGTAGGGGGGGATTTTTTATCTGTCGTCGACGTTGTCATCAATATAACTCCATTTTTCGTTGTTGATACCATTTAACGCGACGGCCATTTGCACTGTGCTTATTGAGGTGCTTATTAAGCCACTTATTGACGTATTTACTGCAGTACCTAGCGTCAAAATTATAGGCTATCGCTTACTCTGAATTATTCTCACCACGCTTCTTGATATAACGCGAGAGCATCATCAAACGTAACCGTTCGCGGATTATTGGTTAACAATCGCGTTTGCAGCATGGCCGCGTTGGCTAAATCCGTTAGCGCAGCTTGCTCAATACCGTAATCTCTTAGTCGCTTGGTGATGCCAAGGTCGTAACAAAACTGCTGCATATATTCAATAAAACCCAGTGCTTGCTCCCTCACGCTAAGCCCAGCTAATTGAGGGTTAACGACTACACCTAACTGGGCATATTCTTGCTCTGCGTGTGCCAAGTTGAAACGCATCACGTGAGGCAGCATAAGTGCGTTTGTTAAACCATGAGCCATATGATAAATACCGCCTAATGGATAGGCCAACGCGTGCACGGCCGCCACTGGGGAGTTAGCGAACGCCTGCCCTGCGAGCATGGCGCCCAATAGCGTAGCGCCTCTGTGATCTAAGTCTTTACCGTTTACATAGCAACGAGGAAGATGAGTCGACAACAATTGCAACGCTTTTATCGCGAGATTATCTGATAAAGGGTTTTTCTTATGTTTGCTGGTGAAAGCTTCAATGGCGTGCACCATAGCATCGACGCCCGTTTCTGCCGTAATATGTGCTGGTAACCCCACCGTTAGACAAGGGTCAAGCAACGCCACATCGGGGTACAAAACCGGTGATACGACACCAGCCTTGGTGGACTCACCCGTGGTGACAATTGAGATAGGGGTAACTTCTGAGCCTGTTCCTGCGGTAGTAGGTATCAATACCAATGGTTTACGCTGAGACGTGACTAAATCGACTCCGTACATGTCGGCAAGGTTTTGTTGCTCCATAGCCAACACAGCAGCAAGCTTAGCGCTGTCCATAGAGCTGCCGCCGCCAATACCAATCACCACTTCGGCTTTTTTCGCTTGTTCAGCTGCCGCCAAAATAATGGCTTCTGGTGGGTCAGCCTGCACCCCATCAAACACTGAGAATGTTATGCCAGCCACATCCAGTTCAGCGAAAACAGGATCAAGCACCCCTGCGTTTAATAAACCTTTATCAGTAATGACGAGAATCGATTTCGCATCAAAGCGGGATATCAACAGTGCAGGTAAAGACAAAGCCGCATTCACCCCAAAACGGATATCGCCTACGGTTTTAAACTCAAAGTCATTGTTTGTATGCATCACTGCCAACCTTAAGGCTGAAATTGAATATAAAGATGCTAGCAGAGAAGTTTTAGCCTCATGCTTTATCGTAGTGATACATTTAGCTCAGCACTCGTTATAGATAACGAGTTAAAGATGACGTGCTATCGGTGAAGATGATTGGTGAAGGATGGCTCATAGTGACTAACTACAGGGCTAAGATAAAAAGTTGGCTATTAAAAGAACGGAAGAAGTAGACCAAAGAAAAGTAACGTGTTGAACAGCAATGGAATATGCCTGAGCGCGTGCACCAGGCATATGTAACATGGATTTAATCGTGCAGTATTTGCGCTTGAAAGAACCAAAAGCTAACTAAGTCTTTCATCGAGCCCACTAAATCTAAGTAATTATTAGGTTTCGTTAAATACGCATTACACCCCAGCATATGACATTCTTTAATATCGATGTCAGAGTCAGAGGTGGTAAACATCACCACAGGGATATGCTTAAAAGACGGATTTTGCTTAATATCGTCTAATGCTTCCCGGCCCGACTTTCGCGGCATATTTAAATCTAACAGAATGATACTAGGCAACGTTTTCGCATCGGCTAAAAAGCGTGTCAGCTCCTCTCCGTCATTCACGAAGCGCAGTTTGTCTGTCCCTATTGCGTTGTCCGCTAATGCATCTTGAATCAACTCTTGATCGTCCAAGTCGTCATCCGCGACCAGAATATAATTCACTGCCCTGAGCTTTTTAGATATCACACCAGAATCTTTATTCACACTAAACACAACCTTCTGTACTTTAGAATGGTAACGGTTCAACCTGAGTGACCGTCCGTGTAATTCTAATATTTATAATGCAAAAGCATCGTACCTATGACCCAAGTTTAAGCATGATAAATCGCTTGCTATGCCTGAAACCACGTAAAAAAACTAACGGCTAATAATATCACAGCCAGTTAGTCTAAGATAAGTTAAAAGCGTAATATTATTCTACTGCTTCTGATCTTATTGGCAACGTAATAAAAAATGACGCGCCTTGACCAAATTGAGACTCAGCCCAAATTTTCCCCTGATGTCGATTAATAATTTTTTTGCATATCGCTAAGCCTAGACCAGTCCCTGAATACTCAGCTTTTGAGTGTAAACGCTCAAACAAACCAAATATTTTCTGCTCATGCGTTTTTGCAAATCCAACGCCATTGTCTTTAAATTCAATGGTGACAAAGTCTTCGTCTTTATCGTTAAGGGCAATAACAATGTGCGGAGGGACGTCCTCTTTAGTGAATTTTAGGGCGTTCTGAATGATATTTTGCGCCACACGGCGAAGCTGGTTTTTATCTCCGTACACTGTGCCAATATGATCGATTGAGAAAGCTGCCTTTTGCTCTGTCACCAACACTTCTAAATCCATGATCACATCTTCAATAATGTCATCAAAATTCAAAGGAACAAACTCGTCATTAGATCTGTGGATACGTGAAAAGCTCAGCACGCCTTTAATCAGCGCCTGCATTCTTTCTGCTGAGTTCATCATCTTGGTTAGATAACCATGGCCTCTATCGCTTAACGTGGCCTCTGTTTGCTGAATACGCCCACCAAACGACTGAATTTTACGAAGCGGCTCTTGAAGGTCGTGTGAGGCAACAAATGCAAAACGCTCTAGCTCACGGTTAGATTCTTCAGAGGCGGCTAAGGCTTCCACTAACTCATCTTGCATTTTTTCTTTATTAGCAATTTCTTTTTTTAGTTCGTCGGTACGCACAGCTACTTTGTGCTCTAACGCTTCGTTTAGTAACTCAAGACGCTCCGATTTTGACAACACATAGTTCACTATCGTGTCTCGGAATTTCAAAGCGCTGGATAACTCTACCGCTTCCCAGGCTAACGATTGGTTTTTGACATTTTCACGCCATAAACGAAAAGAGCTTCGCGGCATCAGCCTATGGCTGCCATCATCTAAAAACTCGATCGTTTTTTCAGGTTTCCCTCCCCAATCTTTGGTTTGTTCAACCTCTTGCCTAAACCATATCAAGAATAAGTTACTAACAGAGGAAACAGACAAGATGAATACGCCACTGGCAACGTCACTGATATCCATAAAGTCAGGGTTATCTTTACCTAAGGTCTTTGTATGGTAAATCGTATCTGTGACTAACTTGGTTGATGTCGCCCAGTTAAAAAGCGCTTCTATGCGATCAGGGCTGGGGGTTTTGCCAAAGCATTCTATGTCTTCTTCTAGTCGCCAGGCCACGCCTGATGCGTTCATCATACGCATCAGATTGTCTGTTTCTTCACGCAAACCATCTGTAAAGAAAATACGCTCAGCCATTTTTGCGGTGATCGACGCATTTAACGATAACACCGCCGAATCACGGTGCTCAGCATCAGCTTGTACTTTTAATGAAATCAAATAAGACAACATCAACCCCATGTATAAAGCCACTTCACGCGTTTCAAACGGCACTACATGAGAGCGATAGTGATGACATGCAATTAGCCCCCACAACTTGCCCGACACCACTATGCTGATCGACATAGAGGCATTCACCCCCATGTTACGTAAATACTGACAATGAATAGGTGACACACTGCGCAGCGTCACCTTACTCAAGTCAACAGGCCGATCATTTGGGTACAACATAGACTGCTTGGCGTTAACATCAGCAAGCAGTCTAATGGGGTTTTTAACGTACAGCTCCCTCGCCTGCTTTGGTATATCTGACTCAGGAAAGTGCTGTTTTAAAAAGGAGTTCAACTCAGGCTTTTTAGCCTCAGCAACAACTTCACCGTTATAGTCCGCATCAAACTTATACAACATGACGCGATCAAACCCAGTGACTTTGCGAATTTCGTTAACTGAATAAGCAAAAACGTTATTTAAGTCTTGGCTTTGGGCCAAGTCATTAAGCGATAGATTAATTAAATTTTTAACGGGATTAAACGAACTTGAACTAGCAGATAACGCGGCCTCTAATTCAATGGCCAATAGGTCGTCGTGTAAGCTCAGTATGGCATTGTAAGTTGATTGTGTTTTGATACTCTCGGCTTGCGCGCCAGTCACCGGCCCCGTGGTATTAGAGTTCAGCGCTTGAGCGAGCGCGGCAATCGGTGTCGTTTGCTGTGGGTTAACCTCGTGAAAGCCTTTATCGAAATCGAGTGCCTTTACCTTTGTGGCGAATTCGCGGTCAAATATTGAATCCAATGACTGCCCAAGTAACACGTCTAGCGAGCATTGCATTAAGTCCGCTACGTTTTCACTGCAATACTGTAATATCAGTGTTTTTGGCTCAAACAGTAATAGATAGCCATGAGGTTGAATCGAACCTGGGATATGGATGGGCTCTTTATGACAATTATCCAGTGTCACATCAAACGGTTTATTCACAGGCTTATTCCCTCCAAACAATCATGAATATATTCGAATGCTAATTCTGCGCCTTGCATGATTTCATCACAAACATCAGGATTCCGCAGGTAGTATTGCTGCAATACAGTTAAAAATTCGCCCCAGCGCACCATTCTTTGCTCTTGATAGCTATTGAAAAAGGCTACGCCGTGATGAGTATCTAACCAATCGTGTCGAGTTAATCGGGCCTGAATATGTTCACCGCCTAAGGTTGCACCTTCCAGAACATACATCATACCCATCGCCTGAGCAGTCGAGTGCAATTCAACGTTCGGTTTAACATTCTGGCTTAAATCGTCTTTCTTACTGGCGCGCGTTGGAATGTCATGCTCAAGATCCAACAGCGTCTGTTTCATATAAGCGATATCGTTGTTGATAAATGCTTGCTTACTGCGGTTTTTATAGGCTGCTTTAGACTCAGGGAAAGTAAGCAGTGCTCGCTCCATTGAGACATAAGCCGCTTGCATGGCCATCAATACCTGCAAATATACCTGCGCACTCAAATCGCGGTGAAATAAAATTTTTGACAATCTGCCTTCCACTTCTCTGTGCAGGCCCTGGGTGCTAGTTTTAAGAAGATGGCCTATGGATATAGGTTCCGCTTGGGTATTCATCATATTACTGATACTCGTGTCTTGTTTGCTTCGCGCAACAATCCTGTATTTATATTGAGCTTCATTTCTGACTGAAAAGCCTCCTTCGTGACAAAGCTTCTGCGCTAGAAATTTGCAAGGTGTAAGACGAGTTCAGCGACCTCGCTTATTTGTCGCGTCGCGAAATAATGTCTTGTCATTTATTTGGAATTTCAAATTATTTTTAGTTATTTAATCTAACAAAAAGGTATTTTCGATGCTTTTATCAGAATATCACGTTTGGTTTGCACTTCATGCATTACGCTTTGGTTTATACACATTCACATACCAATCCTCAATTGACAGCCGAGCAGAATCCAATATTCTATCGACGATTTTTTATAAACTTCGTGAGTCCATGAACGCTTTATCCCTACAAGCCAAATTTATTCGTATTCGTTCGAACAAGCTGTTCGAGATTTTTGTGATTTCGGTGATCATATTTTCCGCCCTGTTAGTGGGCGCGAAAACCTATGAAATGTCCGTGACCATGTACCACGTGACACAGTTTTTAGATTGGTTTATCAGCGCGTTCTTCTTAACTGAAATTACCATTCGGTTTTTAGCTGAAGAGCGAAAGCGGGATTTCTTTAAGAACTTCTGGAATATATTCGATACCTTGATCGTTATTGTCAGCCTTATCCCCGCTGAAGACGCTGATTTGGCCGTTATCGCTCGTCTGGTCAGAGTATTTAGGGTATTGCGGATGATTTCTATCATCCCTGAGTTACGCATACTTTTAGTCTCTTTGGTAAAAGCCTTGCCTCAACTTGGTTACGTTATGCTACTGATGTTCATCATCTTTTATATCTATGCAGCGATAGGTAGCACCTTATTTGAGAGCATTAATCCAGACCTTTGGGGGGATATCGCCATTTCATTATTGACCTTGTTTAGAGTCATGACGTTCGAAGATTGGACCGATGTCATGTATGAAACAATGGAAGTTTACCCATTGAGTTGGGTGTTCTATCTGACCTTTATTTTCTTCACCGCCTTTGCTTTTCTGAATATGGTTATTGGCATAGTCGTCAGTGTAATGGAGCAGGAGAATGAATTGGCGCGCAAACAAAAGGCCAAAGAAGATGCCGCTGAGCACGATTTAGAAGAAGAGCCGACGCTTAGTGATTTGCTGGTGCATATCAAAGATTTACAGCTTCAGGTTAAGCAGTTGTCTCCACATACTATGAAACAGGAGAAAGAATAAATGCATATCGTATGTCCCCATTGTTATGCCATTAACAACGTCCCTGAGAGCAAGGATCATACCCAGGCTAATTGTGGCAAGTGCCAGCAGAAGCTGCATACCCATCAACCGTGCCAGCTCACCCAGCATCAATTTTATCGCTACATTGAGCGAAACCACTTGCCGGTTCTGGTCGACTTTTGGGCCAGTTGGTGCGGTCCGTGCAAAAGCTTTGCTCCTGTATTTGCCAAATTAGCCAGCCAAACGGATAGCGTATTATTCGCCCAGTTAAATACCGAGCAAGCTCAGCAGATCAGTAGTGAAGCCGGTATCCGTAGTATTCCGACGTTGATTTTGTTTCATCAAGGCAAAGAAATCGATCGTATTTCAGGGGCTTTAGGTGAAGCGCAATTAAAGCAGTGGATAGTGCAAGCCGTACAAAAATGTTAGCCAGCTTACCATTGGCCATTTAGCGCTATAAAAAAGCCCGTGACGTATTTCCGTTACGGGCTTTTGTTTTAGTAAAAGCGGATTATAGGTTGTTGATTACTCGGCGTATTTGGCTTTCAATTGAGCTTGGCGAGCAATATTTTCATCAGTTTTCATTTCACGTTGTTCCAGCTTGCGTTTGCCTAGCAACGTGCTGCCGTCGAGGAAAAGTGCTTCCACGTAATTGAGATAAATCTCTTCATTGCGCATTTTGTCATTCACAACCGCATCGTATTGTTTCACTGCTTTTCGGTATTCTTCCTTAGCCACCAACACTTGGGCATAGGTATCTACTGCGGCGGCATTATCAGGGCGCTGTTTTACCGCGCTTTCAGCATATTCCAGGGCTTTGTCTAGCTGATTTTGCTGTAGATACAAATAGGCTAAATTATTCAGTGCAACAAAGTTGTTAGGGTTTTTCTGTAGTAAGGTTTGATAGCTAGCAACAGCTTCGTCATCACCACTATTAATTTGCCTTTCGGCCAACATCATTAAAGCAGCACCGTCGTTCGGTGATACGTTTAAATGGGCTTTAATCGCACTCAGTGCTTGCTCTTTTTTATTTAATCGCTCAAGGGTAAACACCCACAAGACTAGATTTCTGCCATTTGGTAAACCTTCATAGGCAGCATGAGCATTTGGCTCGGCTTGCTCAAAATCACCATCAACAATCAGTAAACGTGCTCGAAAGCCCTTTACAATGGGCATACTTTTTAGCTCTTGCGGTATTGCCTCGTAGGCCTTCCTTCCTGCGTCCATATCTTTATTCATCAATAAGAAATGCGTGTTAAGCAATTGCATTTGAGTGTCGTTGCGCACCGCTAAGAAACCTTCGCTTAACTTGACGCCTTCGGCAAATTTGCCCGTGTTGTCCAGCAGGAGTAACTTGCCCACGACGGCTTGTTTGTCGTTCGGGGCAATGCTCAGCCACTTGTCATAATGATCCTGTGCGCCCTGCAAATCACCTGAACGAATCAACGCTTGGCCTTTCCCCTGCCGGTAAGCAGGTGGCGAAGATTCATTTTGATCAAATTTAACGAACTGTTGCAGTGCCTGCTCATATTGCTTTTCAAGCAGCAATACACGGGCATACAACATACTCAGCTCTTGATTGTCAGGCGCCTTGTTCAGCGCGCTTTGGATAACCTCAATACCTTGCTGTGTTTTACCTTGCTGTTTATTAAACAGATAAGCCGTCGCCAATGCTGGCGTATAATCAGGAAAACGATTAAGCAAAGCCGTTAAGCCTGATTGCGCTCGAACCACATCTTTTTCGGTAATAGCGATGTTGACCAAGCCCAGCGCTGCGCCTTTGTGTTCAGGGTCAATGCGCATCACCTGCTCAAACTCGGCTTTCGCATTGCTTAGATCTTGCTGTTTACTGAACACTTCGCCAGCCAGCAAATACGCGCTGATGTCATTGGCATCTTCGGCTTTCCATTGCTGCGCTAATTCTAGGGCTTTGTCATATTGCTTAGTGGTGATGTAGGCAGTAGCGAGTGTTTTTTTAGCACTCTCAAGTTCAGGTGACTTTTCCAGTGCCTCTTCTAGATTAACGATACCATCAAGATTATTCAGCGAGAGTTTAAGCAAACCTAAACGTGTGAGGTCTTCTGCCGTGGTACTGATACTGGAAGATTTCTCTACTAGCTCTTGGGCGTCTTTTACATTTCCCTGACGCAATAACTCATAACTGGCTTTTGAAAACAGTTGCGCATCTTGCTCGTTGACTTGCTCCATGCGCTCCAGCACATCTCCCGCCTCAGCATTCAAGCCCAGCTGCAATTGGCTAGCAGCCAGTAAACGTAAACCAGGATGGTTGCCAGGCAAACTACTGGCCACTAATGAAAGGTGCTGCTGAGCGGCCTCAAAATCTTTTTGCTGGTATGCGGCATAACCTGCAATTAAACGTAGCGAAGGATCATTCATACCATTTTGAATACCTAGCTCAGCGTATTTCTGGGCCTCTCCATAGTCTTTATCCGCTATTCGTGCAGCCGCTTTAAGTTGATTAAGCAAACCATTCTTAGCATTCACGGCCAATAACTGATCGAGGTAAGGTTCCGCTTTTGCCGTTTCCCCTAAATCTACCCAGAGTTTGGCAAGCACAAAGGTGGTCTGTAAATCATCGGGATACAAAGACACATATCGGTCAAACGCTTGAGCCGCCGCTTTCGGGTCGCCCAAGCTTAAATGCAGTTGCGCCAAAAGTTTAAGGACTTCAGGATGATCAGGGTGGCTATCTTTGATATCGCTAAGGCTTTGCAGTGCCAGAGGATAATCTTTATCAAGTATGTCTTTATAAGCTTGGCTCAGTGACTTGAAGACGGAATCTGTCTGTAACTGCGACTGATCAGCGATGATCGCGCGCGCATCATCGGGCTTATTTAATCGCACTAAAGATACGATTTTGAAATAACCAATTTCCGCTTTGTCCTCATTACTCAGGTCGACGTTGTTATCTTCCATTTCACTGATAGCCGCATAGGCGCCGGTTCGTTGGTAGGCGCGGGTCAGCAACGGCAGCACCTTCGCACCATCGTAACCATATTCTAATGCGCGACTGAGTTCTTTTTCAGCACTCTCAAATTGCTTTTCGTCAAGGTAAACTTTACCCAATTCAAAGCGCGCTTCTGGCGATTTAGGGGCTAATTGTACGGCGGTTTTCAACGAGATAATTGCCGAAGCACTGTCATTTTGCGCGATAAATTCTTGCGCGGCTTGGATATGTTCTTCACTAGTTTGCTGCCCACAACTGATCAACATCCCTAGTGATAGTGCGATTATCGTTTTTCTCATTTTATTCATCATCCATATCCTGTTTCTTCACTCTTTTACTTAGTGCGACATTGCAGCCTGTTATGATGCGCAACGGGTAGTGTGTTATGCCTGAAACCTTTGAGCGTGCAAATGCGACAAAATTATCTTACTTGAACACTTGGTGTAGTGAAACGGCCAATCGTTGCAATTTCAACGCAATTATTTTCAGTTATACTCGACTTTGCTTAACGGTTTAACTCCGCCAGAATCATCTAAGAGTAATTTTTCACCCGGAATTTTATTCACTGAGTATTTGTTACCGTAAGCGACACCATTAAACATGTCAGTTTTATTTTAAATTCGTGACAATTCTGCACTTTTTTAAAGGTTATTTTTCATTGCGTTAACGCATTGATAACAAGTTCATCAGAGATATTCAATAAATACAGATTAGTTCAAATAAAACGCGGCCTAACGTGGTGTATAGACGCGATTTCTCATATAATACTTCTTTTGTGTATCCACGCTGGTTTGTTTTAGAATTTGACTGTGAAATCTAAGTTAATCCTGCGTGTTTCTAACTAGGGATAATTAATGACTGACACTGTCGAATTGACTTTTAAAGACCTCAACCTACCTGCCGAATTGCTTCAAGCTTTAGAAAAAGTAGGTTACGAAAAACCAACCCCAATCCAAGCTCAATGTATTCCGCTAATCATGGAAGGTCACGATCTTCTTGGTACTGCGCAAACCGGTACGGGTAAAACAGCAGCATTCGCATTGCCAATGCTTGCAAACGTGGATGCTAACAACAGCAACACTCAATTATTAGTTTTGGCACCGACTCGCGAATTAGCGATTCAGGTAGCTGAAGCCTTTCAGGTATACGCTAGTTTCTCTCGTAAACTTAACGTATTACCTATTTACGGTGGCTCATCTTACGACAACCAAATTCGCCAACTAAGACGTGGTGCACAGGTTGTAGTCGGCACGCCTGGTCGTGTAATCGACCACATCAAAAAAGGCACGTTGAAATTAGATAACCTTAAGTTCTTGGTATTAGACGAAGCCGACGAAATGCTACGCATGGGTTTCATCGATGACGTTGAGTGGATTTTGAGCCACGCACCAGCAGAGCGCCAAACTGCGTTGTTCTCAGCGACTATGCCTGATCCAATCCGCAAAATTACTAAGCGTTACTTGAGCGATCCTAAACAAGTAAAAATCGAATCTAAAGTTGCTACCGCTAGCACCATCAAACAGCGTTACTGCCAGGTGGCTGGCCACCACAAACTTGAAGCCCTTACCCGTATTATGGAAGTGGAAGAGTTTGATGCAGTGATTATTTTCGTACGTACTAAAACCGCAACCATGGAGCTTTCTGAGAAATTGTCTGCTCGTGGCTACGCTGTTGAGCCTCTTAACGGTGACATTCCGCAAAACTCACGTGAACGTACTGTTGAACGTTTGAAGCGCGGTAAAATTGATATTCTTGTAGCAACAGACGTTGTTGCACGTGGCCTTGACGTTGAACGTGTAAGTCACGTTATCAACTACGACGTGCCTTACGATACAGAATCTTACGTTCACCGTATTGGTCGTACTGGCCGTGCTGGTCGTCAAGGTGATGCAATACTGTTCATCTCACATCGTGAGAAGCGCATGTTGTTCTCAATCGAGCGTGCTACACGTCAATCGATTGATCCTATGCCAATCCCATCAATCTCTCAGCTAAATGAAACGCGTTTGAGCCGCTTCAAAAGCAGCGTGATTGAAGCGATCGGTGACAGCAGCATTGAGACATTGATCCCTATCGTTGAGTCAATTCAAGCAGAAACCGAAGCCGCACCAGAAGTGATTATGGCTGCATTAGCTAAGATTGCTCAAGGTGACGAGCCGCTTATTCTGAAAGAAGGCGACCGTCCTGACCTGAACTCTGCCCCTCCTCGTGGTGACAGAAATGACCGTGGTGGTCGTGATGATCGCGGTGGACGTGGTCGTGAGCGTGGCGGTGACCGCGGTGGTGACAGACCACAACGTGCTCGCAAAAGCAGTACGCCAGAAGAAGGCATGCAGCGCTACCGTATCGAAGTAGGTCATACTCATGGCGCTAAGCCTGGCAACATCGTTGGCGCGATCGCTAATGAAGCAAACATCAGCAGTAAAAATATTGGTGCTATCGAGATTTACGATAACTTCAGTACCGTTGATTTGCCGAAAAATATGCCTCGTGCAACGCAAGATACATTGCAAAAAACCCGTGTTGCCGGTCAGCGTTTGAACATGCGTGAATGGTCAGATCAGCCTCCACGTCGTCGTGGTAAGCCTGAATAAGCTAAGCCTGACGTCGCCCTTTTATGCGCCTCTAATTGGCGAATAAAAGTGAAATTGCTAACAATATAAGAAGAGGCCACTGGCCTCTTTTTTTATGCCTATTAAAAAGTCTTGCTTAAGGCTATGAGAACCACTTCCATCATAACTAAAAAGAATATCTTTTCTGATTACAATGCTTTATTTAACTAAGAAGAACCCGCAGAATAGCATCTATATTAAGAGTTTTAAGCGTTAGCGAGCCCTATGCAATATTTCCCTATTTTTGTTGATACTAAAGAGCTGAACTGTCTCGTTGTCGGTGCAGGGGAAGTGGCTGCCCGTAAAGTGGAGTTGCTGTTAAAAACCTCAGCCACTATCACAGTGGTTGCCCCTTGGGCCTGTGATACGGTGCAACGCTTAGCGGATGAAGGGCAAGTCACACTGCACACTCGTGGGTACGAATCGAGTGACCTCACGGCCAAACAATTAGTCTTTGTGGCCACAGACGACAGCCAATTAAATATAGATATCCATCACCAAGCTAAGGCACAAAATATTCTGGTGAATGTGGTTGATAATACGCCTTTGTGTCAGTTTATTACCCCTTCAATTGTTGACCGCTCGCCGATTATTATCGCCATGAGCAGCGGCGGTGTTGCGCCTGTACTACTGCGCTATTTACGCCAGAAACTCGAGTCTGTTATTCCGCAAAAGGTCAGTTTGCTGGGGCAGTTTTCAGAAAAATTCCGTGAAACCGTTAAAGCCCGCTTTAACTCAGTGACAAAACGCCGTTACTTTTGGGAAGATATCCTCGATGGCGATGTCGCCGAACAGGTTCTACAAGGCAACAACAGCAAAGCCGAACAGATGATGCAAGACAAACTTGCCCTTGACGAGCATGACTCGGGCAAAGGAGAGGTGTACTTGGTCGGTGCTGGTCCAGGCGATCCAGACTTACTAACGTTTCGCGCGCTACGCCTAATGCAAAAAGCCGACGTCGTCGTATATGACCGCTTGGTGTCCAAAGAAATATTAGAACTGGTGCGCCGGGATGCAGAGAAAATATACGTGGGAAAAGCCCGCAGCTTACATACCGTGCCACAAGATGAAATTAACGCGCTACTGGCCGATTTAGCCTTAAAGGGGAATCGAGTCGTGCGTCTAAAAGGCGGTGACCCTTTTATATTTGGTCGCGGCGGTGAAGAAATAGAGACCCTAGTGGAAAAAGGCGTGAGCTTCCAAGTGGTGCCTGGCATTACAGCCGCCAGTGGTGCTGCCAGTTACGCTGGCATTCCCCTGACCCACAGAGATCACGCCAAGTCGGTGGTATTTGCCACAGGCCACTTGCGGGATAATAGCATCAACTTAAACTGGCCCATGCTGGCCCAGCCTGAACAAACCACTGTATTCTATATGGGGTTAACAGGCTTGCCTGTTATTTGTGAGAAACTTATTCAGCATGGCCTACCGGACACCACTGAAATTGCACTGGTGCAATCGGCAACGACCGCAGAGCAAAAAGTCGTGGCCGGTAACTTAGCAAATATTCAACAAAAAGTGGCAGAAGCCGGCATTAAACCACCGGCGCTTATCATTGTTGGTTCTGTGGTCAGCTTACGAGAGAAACTTAACTGGTTTGGCGCTGACGCTTAAGGTCAACGACGCTCACTGCTCTTATGATGTCACCCGGCTATTCAGGCTTTTTAGCTAAGAAGATGGTGTGCTTGATACCTTTATCAGCTCTGGCTGATGCGATGCGCGTATCGACTTTGTAGCCGACATTTTTAAGGCGCACTTCAAATAAATAATCTGGGCCCGCAGACCAAATTGCCAGTACGCCTTTTGGCCGTAGCATCTGCAAAATAGCCTTGAGCCCCACTTCTGAATATATCCAGTTGTTATCAGCATGCGTCAACCCTCTTGGGCCGTTGTCTACGTCCAACAGAATTGCGTCATACGTTTCGCTCTGTAGAGTTAACAGCTTGGTTACGTCCCCTACTTTTACTTGGGTTCTAGGGTCTTTCAATGGGTAGCCGGAACACTGCCCTAATGGCCCTTGGTTCCACGTAACAACCTCAGGGATAAGCTCGGCGACCGTGACACTCGCCGATTCATTCAGCACACTCAAGGCAGCAGTTAGTGTATATCCCATGCCTAAACCGCCCACCAGCACATTGGCGTTGCCCACATCTTTCAAATGACCGCAGCCAACTCGAGACAGGACTTTCTCGGAATTAAAAACACGGCTATTCATCAATTCACCACGCTTGCCAGCGATACGAATTGAAAACTCTTTACCGCGCTGATGTAACGTCAGTTCACCGCCATTATTCGGTATTTGCGCGCTGTTGATTTGCGTCCAAGGGGTCATAGAATACCTAGTGTGTAATGAGAATGTGAGATCATTGAGTCATGACTCATAGAGTAAAATATCAGTGAGTGCGGCTTCAGAGATTAAGCATAGTGAAAAAAGATAATCAGCTATAAGCAAATGATGCGCTTTTTATTGGCCGCACTCTACCATATTTTCGTGCCTATTCTTAACATTCAGCTGGCATTCGCGCGAAAACTACCAGTAACGCTCCTGCGTAATCTGACCTGGTGAGCGACGTAGATGCTTCTTCAGCCCCATGTTTTTTAGCGTCACCATAGCCTCTTCGATCATTTGTGGATTGCCGCATAACATGACCTGACTTTGCTGGGCGCTTAAGGGCGTATTGGCTGTGTTGATGATAGCTCCTGATTGCAATAACTCAGGTATACGCCCGTGCAATGCACCTTTGCCTTCTTCTCGACTGACAATAGGTAGGTAACTAAATTGATCTGAGTGTTGGCTTTTACACTGTTGAATAAATTCGCCGTACGCCAAGTCATTTTGATACCGGGCCGCGTAGACTAAAACAACTTTTTTATACCGCTGCCAAATCTCTTCGCCCGCAAGAATAGATAGAAAAGGCCCAACTCCTGTGCCTGTGGCAATCAGCCAAATATTGTCGCTGTCTGGTACTTCATTTAAAACCAAAAAGCCCGTCGCTGGCGCCATAACCTTTAGCCCATCACCTTCATGTAATTCATGTAATTTAGGTGACAAAATGCCTTCCTCTACCGGCACAGCCATAATTTCCAATTCGCTGCTACGTGGGTGGCTGACTAAAGAATAAGGCCTAGAAATGACGGTGTCATCTTGAGCGATGCCGACTTTAGTAAATTGGCCCGGAGTATACGCAGGAAAATCAGCGCACTGAAAACGTAAGCTAAAAAGGTGGTCGTTCCAATCAATCCGCTTTGTGACCTTTGCGTCTAACCACTGTGCCATAAAACCTCCCACTAAATAGACTGAGTTGAAACGCTACCATGATAATTCTGTTGATGCAGAGGAATTTATATTCCGCAATATTGAATTTACGGTGTCTCCCTTTACTAAAAACCCCGTTTTAGCGACGTGCTGAAACGGGGTACAGGCTTTCAATTGTTACTGACGCTCTTGTGCATACTTGCACAGAGCGCGGGTCATACGTTTATCTACTCGCCAAAACGCATTTTGAACTCGATGCCGTAAAAGCGTGGGGCCCCCGCGACAAAAGTTGGGTTGCCAAAGCCGCCACCGGTATTACCTGCGTCCACTAGATATTCTTTATCAAGCAAGTTACTGGCAAACAAGTTTACTGCCCAATCTTCATCCGCACCTGCAATACCGATGCGGGCACTGACTAAGCTGACGGAATCTTCGCTGATGTCTAAACCTGATATTGGCGCGTTCGCCGGTTCAAAGAACACGTCTGAGCGGTAGCTGTACACTAAAGAACTCGTTAGGTTATAACCTTGCGAAAGTGCAGTCGCGTAGAACATGCCGACACTGGCTGTCCATTCCGGCTGCAAGCGAAAGCGATTGCCCGCTAGATCACCGTTTGTGCTGTCGTCGTCTATGGTTGCATCTAAATAAGCTAGATTAGCGAATAGCTCAAAATCAGCACCTAACAGGGCACGCACTTCTGCTTCAGCGCCAACATTGGTCGCCGAGCCAGCATCTGCGGCATATGCCACGCCCTCGTCATCTAACAAAGTAACTTGGAAATTTGAATAGTCTTGATAAAACACCGAGGCGTTATAATTCACAGATTTATCAAACGCTTGTCCTTTGATGCCCGCTTCGTAGTTCCAGATGATCTCAGCTGGGATTTCAGTAACAGACTTCTCACCCGAGCCATCTTCCCCGCGAACTGACGTCACATTCAACACATCAGAGCGGCGACCTTTAGAAATGGTCGCGTACATATTGATGTCTTCATTTAAGACGTACAACATATTAAAGCGTGGCAACCAATCATCGTAGTCTTCTTCAGCACGGAAAATCTGACCTTCTGTGTCCACGGTAAACAGTTCACTGCCAGTTAATACACTTGCAGGCGCATCTGAGCGATAACCACTTTTTTTGTCTTCACGCACATAGCGTAAACCGGCGGTTAGCTCTAGCGTCTCATTCACGGCATAAGTCACATCAGCGAACGCTGAGTAAGCATCGGTCTCGCCGTAGTTTTCAAACTCTAAACGATACGGCAAAAGCTGAGCAGCCCCTTCAGTTAAAATGGGCGTGAGCACAGGAACAGAGCCATCGTTTGCTACGCATGGCTGCGCAAGAGCAGCAAAGGCCCCTAGGCAGTTCAAAAAGACAGATTCCTCTGTGCTAAATGGCACTGCTTGACTACCGTCTTCGGTGAAATAGCTCACACCGGCGATAGTAGTCAGTTTGTCACCTTGATGAATCATGCGAAATTCTTGGCTGAAT
Organism: Paraglaciecola sp. QJM3NY_14; assembly: GCF_056173245.1. Lineage (NCBI taxonomy): Bacteria > Pseudomonadati > Pseudomonadota > Gammaproteobacteria > Alteromonadales > Alteromonadaceae > Paraglaciecola > Paraglaciecola sp. QJM3NY_14. Next base: position 475,381 of record NZ_CM149664.1, on the reverse strand, counting down.
TGATCGCCAGTGGCATCTTCAGCAAATTCTAAGAACCACGCTTGCGTGCCATCGGCATCAAATACTTCCAGTGAATCAAAGCGACGAGAAGCGGTGATTGAGGTAAACGTTAAGTCTTGGTTAATGTCCCAATTAACCGTTAGGTTAAGATCGTCAACGGTGCGTTCTACGCCCAAATCTTTGCGGCCAAACACCTCTTGGGATAATGGACTACCTGACATTTCCACAAAACTAAATGCGCTGGTATCGCCACCAGTGGGTGCAAATAAGCCATTTTTAAACGATGTTCCCGTGTCGTCATTTTTTTCGTGGGTATAAACTAAGTCTATGGTCAGCTCATCAGTGGGTGTAAAACGTAGCGACGGGCGAAACGCTGTGCGCTCAATACCATGCATGTCTTCCTGATCGAATCCGTCAGGGGTTTGCGAACCCGCTTCCCCTGCAATATTACGAATGAAACCATCACGCTGGCGATAGCTAAACGCCAATCGCCCCTGCACTTGGCTATTGCCGCCAGTCACGAACCCACTGAGGGTTTCAGCTGAATAATTCCCCACACTGGCCTTTATTTCTGCACCGAATTCTTCTTGGGGTTTACGGGTGATAACACTTAACGCCCCCACTGATGCTGCCGTGCCAAACAGGGTCGCTTGCGGGCCTTTAACCACTTCAATACGCTCTATATCAAACAATTCAAAATACGAGCCCCGAGAGCGGGATACGTCAGCACCGTTATAGTAAATCGACACACGAGGCGCCGCCTGTGACGAACCACTGTCTGAGGTAATCCCCCGAATAACGAAACCCGGGTTGTTCGGGCTTTGTTCTTGAATCACCAAACCAGGGGTTATTTCGGATAAGGTGTCGAGCTCGGCAACCCCTAAACTCTCAAGCAACGCACCATCGTAGGCACTGATACTGACAGGCACATCTTGAATTGACTGATCGCGTTTTTGCGCCGTCACGGTAATTTCTTCGATTTGATGCTGATTACGTGACGTCTGCCCGTAAGCATTCGTTCCAATAACCCCTGCAACAAGAAGGGCTAGCTTACTAACGGTAAAAATAGAGGATGTTATTGTTGTCATGTGTGTTCCATTTAAGAGTGACTGCGATATAAGCGCAGCAAAGGTACTCAGTAAATGCGAAACTTACATGACCATTTTATGACAAATAGATGACGTAACCGATCATGGCAACTATTTAATAACATTGAATATTTTATATTTATGATGGTGAATAAGCACAGCTTATAAAAACGGAAAAGCCGATGAGTTTGAAGTGACACTATCGGCTTTTTTTTACTGACTCAGTGGCCACTACATGAAATGCTCAAATATGAAGTGAGCAAGTATGAAGTGATAAAAAGCAGGCTATTTACCTAATGTAAACTTAGTGTCTTCGTCAAGTAGTAGGTATAGCGCGAAACATGCTGCCCACATAGGCCATGCAGCAAAGAACAATAGGTTATTGAACGCATCAAAGTATTGAGCAAAAGCTGAAAGCGTAGAGCCTCCGTGCATTAAGAAAATGAGCCCATAAGTGAAACGTTTTTTAATGCCCGTCACAAACGCCAATACCAGCAGTAGCTGCAAAGCGCCCATAATGTGGGCAACCGTCTCACCTAAGCCTGGAATAGAATAAAACTTATCGAAGATAGCGATGCTATGGCCTGGGTTAACGAATTTGTCCATTGTCCAAATAAACATCACAATAAACACCCCAAGGCGTAGAGCCAATAAAGACCACTGTAGACGGGTTCTTACATCGTTAGATACCGCTTCACTCATTTTTGATTCCTTGATTGTCACTATTTACAGCTTATTAATAGTAAGCTGGTCGCTATGTCGGCGTTAGTGAATTTAAAAAAGCGCCACGCCTGCTTGTGCAACAGCGATTGGCAGGATAACTACAACAAAAGTCGATACAGCACCAGACCGAGAAAAACGAAAAATATTACACCGCAAATGACTGTTTTTACTGTGACGCGACGAACGGCATTTTTAGCCCGTCGAATGACATGTTGGCCCACGTTGAATAAGACTGAACCGAATAGCGCTAACCATGATACTCGATGCATATCAGAAGCAAGCACGTAAACTGACCACTCTGGCTAGGGAGAAAAATGATTAACCGGACAAGCCCAACCAACCCACATCCTATCAATCAAATCAAAGGTTTCATCTTTGATCTTGATGGTACATTGGTGACATCAAAGCTAGATTTCATATACCTGCGCGAACAAGTCGGTTGCCCACCAAAACAAGATATATTGCGTTTTATCGAAGGATTAGACGAAGCGCAGCAAATAGTGGCGAATAGAATTGTGGCAGATTACGAACTGCAAGACGCGCAAAATGCCCTGTGGATAGACGGCGCCCTGCCATTGATTCAGTGCCTGGCGAGCTCACAGCAACCTGTCGCTATTGTTACGCGCAATAGCCAACCCGCCACTCAACATAAGCTAAAACACCATGCTTCGCTGTTTGATCCCATAGTAACCAGAGAAGACGCTGCGCCTAAACCTGATCCGCAAGCGTTATTGCACATCGCCACATTGTGGCAATTACCCGTTCACCAACTCGCCTACGTAGGAGATTATCTGTATGACATTCAAGCAGCGAAAAACGCAGGTATGCTTGCTTGTTTATTCGCCCCAGATGAACTCCCAGAATATGCCGACCAGGCCGATTGGGTCTTTAATCACTTCAGCGAATTTTTAGCGGCGTTAAAAACAAGCGAAGTACGACGATGACGTTTCATCATCGAACAGTAACAGCGAAATATGAAGGCAAATCCGAAGCTTTGCCTATCGTACTTGCCTACAAGTCCTTAAACATTTGAGCAACACGTTGTGCCTCTTGCTCTGTGTTGTAAATATGCCACGACAGGCGCAGACAATCGCCCCTTCGATCGAAATACGCATTGGCTGCGTGCAAGTCGCTTTCCAATTGGGTGAGCTTAGGCTCTGATAAATGCACACACAAAGTGCCGCCGGTTTGCGCTACATCTATCGGCGTTAACACATGCTCGGCGGCATCGGCTAGCACGACTCTTTGTAACGCTTTACTGTGTTCGAATAAGCTTTGTGAACCGATTTGGTTGACTTGCTGCACACCTACCAGCGCTGTGGCATAGGGTAAGATACTCGGCGTGCCCCCCCAAAAGCGCTTTGCTGCGTCTGCAAACGCAAAGTGTTCGATATCAAACTCAAACGGATTTTGATGAGAAAACCAGCCCAATTGTTTTGGTTCAAGTGCATTAATATGCTTTGGGTTTATCCACATAAAGCCAGCTCCGGGTCCGCCACACAACCATTTGACGCATGAGCCTAAGATCACATCAACGTCCCACGTTTGTAAATCAATCGGCACAACCCCTACCGATTGCGCCACATCCACAACTACTCGAATATTCTTTGCCCGGCACAAGGCGCTTATATCAGCTACGTTTGATAACACACCGCTGTTTGAGTGCACATGGGTGATCAATGCCACCTCTACATCTTCAGTTAAGTGAGCTTGCCAAGCTGCAACGTCATTCGGGTCAATATCCTTGTCTATTAACGTCAGCTCAAAACCGTAAGCTGCCAACCCTTGAACAACGAAGCCCAAAGACGGAAATGCTGACGCATGCATTAATACTGTGCGTTTGTGGGTTGCGGGTTTACCGGCGTTTTTTAACTGAACGCTCCCAAGGGACTGCAAGTATTGATTCAACCCACTTGAAACACTGGGTTGAGGGCAAAAATCCGCTGAGCTGGCATTAAACAAGGTGCCCAATTCCTCACAAAATTGCTCGATAATCGTTAGCCACTGCGGCCAAGCATCCCCACCCTTTTGCTGCCAAGGTTCGAAATAAGTTTGTCCCACTAAGCTGCGTGTCAGCACAGGCATGCAACCCACCGAATGGCTGAGTAGATACATCCCCTTAGGTAAAGAAAACTGCTGATTGGCATCTTGCACTATAGGGCCTCACTAGGATTTTGATGAAACGGGCAACCACCACCAACTTGGTTTTTAACCTCATGAATTGACTCTCGCACTTCACCATAAGCGCTGCCCCAGCTGTCCGTCATGCTGCTACGCACCTGCCACAATTCAGGGAAAAATCGATGTTTCGCGCCATTTTCCAATAGCGTCACGGCTCGCCCTTTCAACGACTTAGCCTCAAGGCCAATTGAACGTTGAATTAAAAAAATATGCAGGCTACGAAACTTTTGTAATTGCTCATCAAATTCAGCTAAGCACTCGGCCACAACGTAACTTTCGTCGTGACTGTATTGGCTATCGTATACTTGCTCGATGTTTTTATTTCGCCCTACTAAGTATTGCTCGTTGAACACGCTCCATAAGTCGGTTGGCATTTTCAATAACGTACGAAAACCAGGTGACTCTTGGCCGCTACCATTGCCAAGTTGCAAACGAATTTGCTGATACTCTTTTGGGGACATGGTTTCGAGTAAATCCAATTGCTGACTCATCATGCGCTGAATAAAACTCACGCGCTTCATCAAAGTCACCACTCGTAAGGTGTTTTCTTGCTGCATGAATTCCAATACATCCACCAGCGTATAAATGGCGAGTTTCATCCACAACTCTTCCACTTGATGCACTATTTGAAACTGTAACTCGTCGCCATTGCACAGCTCGGTTAACGGTTTTTGCGCACTCAGTAACTGCTGACAATTTAAATAAGTGCCGTAATCAAGCATCTCTGGTTTATCAAGTAGGGCATGGTACTTTTGGCGAAAAATAGTATCGGGCGTTTCAGGCTTATTCATAGACATTATCCTTGCTCAGTTTGGCTGCGTGACTTCACACGTCAATAATGCCTATCATGCTAGAGTACTCGCCTTCGAACATTGTTCTATTTATACTGATTGAAAGCGAATTTTAAGAACAACGTTCTGGTTATTTCACATATGAAGAAACAAGTGTTAGATAAAAGCAGTATAAAAATCATCAATGCCTTGGAAAAAGATGGTCGCATGTCATTCGCAAACCTAGGTGATACCCTAGGTATCAGTAAAACACCCTGTTGGAATAAAGTGCAGCAATTGCAATCGGCAGGGGTTATTGAAGGATATAGCGCCCAACTAAATACCAAGGCGCTCGGCTTAAGCATTCGCGCATTGGTGCATGTGGTGGTCGATTTTGAACATTATCAGGCGTTTGAAAAGGCGATTATCGAACACGCTTCAGTGCGCTCTTGTCATGCTGTCACTGGGGATTCAGATTATGTGCTGGAGATACTTGCGACTGACATCGAGGCATTTGACGAGCTGTTAAGGGCACAGTTGAGCAGATTACCCGGCGTACAACGCTTTAATACTTCGATATCCACGCGTATGGTCAAAAATAATGGGCCATATTCAAACATGTTGCCATAGCTGGCTTATAAGCACTGGCTCAGCTACAGATAAAAACCCCGCTCGCCGGCTGATAAAGCGCTAACCTTTCCCAAATGATTCCACGAAAGCCTCAACAAAATTAGCTGGAGCGTTGGCATCCATATTGAAGTACAGACTCGGTTCAATTAGCTCAATTTCAATCACCACATACTCATCTTGATAACGCAGTAAATCGATGCGCGCATATAAGGCATCATCTGGCAGCGACGCCATAGTATGGCGAGCCTGAGTAAACATTTCTTCATCAGGCTCAACAGCTTGTAAACTGCCACCATGCTCTTCTTGTACTCTAAAATCACCTGGCTCAGGTGTTTTTAAAATTGCGTGGCTAAAGTGACCGTTAAAGTAAAAGAGCGAATACTCCCCTTGGGTTACGACGGCTTCAATAAAGGGTTGAACCATAAACGCCCGCCCGTTAAAGACCTCAGCAAGATTTTTTGATTGGGCAAGTAACTGCTCTCGGTCGAGCATGTAAGTATGATCAGCATTAGCACTTATACATGGTTTTATGACCAGTCGATCACAGGAAAAACGTTCAAAACCCACGCTGACTTTTGCTAAATCGAATGTGTCTAGCCATAGGGTAGGCACAATTGCGATCCCCTGACTGGCTATATCTTTTAAATACTCTTTACTAATATTCCACGTTAATAACCGTAAGCTATTGGCCAATATAGCGCTAGAATCTTCAATTCGCTGTAAGCACCGCATAAACGCTTTGGCATGCTGTTGATAGTCCCACGTGCTGCGCACTACTACCACATCAAAACGATCCCAATCCACTGTGTTATCGTGCCAAGACACCGCCTCAACCTGCCAGCCTTGTTGCTTTAACGGTTCGTATAATAGTTCGTCGTAAACAAAGTACCCTTCTAGATTATCGGTAGATAAAAAAGCACAACGTTTCATAGTATTTGAACCTCATTCTTCATAACCTCAAACTGTTCATAATCTAAATACAAAAACTTCATAATTCATGCATTCGATGCTAACACAGGTAAGCGTTAACTCAGGTTAACTACTGTGATCTGCGACATGTTGTTGAATGGCCTTAGGTATGATTAGCGGCTTTGAAATAAGCACTGTTTTGTGCCGGTTTAATTGGCCTTTGGTAATCACCACTTTCGATTTAGCCACGCCGCACTGCTTGGCTAAATATTTAATCAAATGCGTATTGGCTTTACCGTCAACGGGCGGTGCGGTGATCGCAACCTTAAGCTCATCACCGTGGAGGCCCACCACTTCGTCACGAGACGCTTTGGGTTGTGTATAAATACGCAAGTGCAAATCACCATCAATCACCTGAGCAGCGCTACTCTTCAATGCTTCTTCTCCTGGGCGCGTTGCTGACGCCTTTGCTCACGCTTCATTTTTTGGCGTTTTTTATCTTTTAATACAGAGTAAACAATTGCAACTAAGCCCAACACAAAAGCCAAAATGAGAGCAACCCCGATCCATTGACACAACAACGGATAGGCGCAAGGTAAGCCGATTTGAATCGCTGAATCGTTCATCGATTTTAAGTTATCACGTGCAGTAAATTTGATTATGGATATGCGTCAAATTATCTACATAGTGGTAAGCACTCTCCCCTCAAAAAGGATTCACGTTATACCCTTGTTGATGCAACAACATATGGGCGGTCATAGCGGATAGCACCATATCAACGCCATCGATTAAGTCATCGTTGGCAATCTGATGATAATAAGCCGATTGCCCGCACAGCATGATTTGCACACCATTGGCTATCAAGGTGCTGAGCAGTTCAGCATTTGGATTGGGTTTGCCATATTTTTGCTTATACGCCTTCGTATTAAGCATTTCGTTGCTGGCACTACCATGGATCACCATAGCGAGATGTAGATTTTCCAGCGGCACGCCGTTCGCAACATGCATGTTAATAAAACGCGCTACCGTATCAATACCGCGGTTGAGTGCTCCCTCTTTGCCTGCTTGGTCAATATCAAAAGTCAGTTTAAATACCGTGTCTTTTGGTAATGTAACGTCCTGTTTTACTGGCGCGTGTTGTCCGTAACCAAAAATAACAGGGCCATCTGCAAAGCCTTCTGCAAATGCGTTCCCCCAAGTGACACTGCCTATTATGGCTAAGACCACAAACCTTAATTTACCCATCATGTCTCTCTATTTATCGCACGGTTATATGCTTGCTCGCTTTGATGCGCACTAGTTAGCATTGATTCGCGCCAGTTAACATCTTTTGGCTAATTGTTACACAGATTACTTGGCTAAGTCAGCTTCACGGCTCGCTTTAAAGTCAGAGGCCATCTTCCACTTTGGCCAGTCTCTCGAGTTTGCTAATGTCGCGGTAATATTGACCATCAATTTAATGTCTTGCTCTACGCCACCCAGTGACCAATCAGCTGAAAAGTCATCCGCTGCTTTATGATATTTATGGGCGATATAATCAGGGTCTGTGTCCCCTAAGCTCATAAACAACAAGCTCGGAACACCTTGTTTAGCCATTGAAAAATGATCAGAGCGGAAAAACAAGCCGTTCTGGGGGCGAGGATCAAGCTTTACTCGCCGCCCTTGCGCTTTGGCTGCGTTTGCAAGGTAATCTTCCATGTCAGATAAACCGTCACCGTACTGCAGAATATAATCCACTTTATCCAACACGTTCATACCATCAATGTTAAGCAAGGCAACCATCTTCTTGGTAGGGATGATATCCCCTTTTGAGAATTGCTCTGAGCCAATCAACCCCGTTTCTTCTGCGGTGAAATTAATGAATAAAATGGAACGTTCGAATGGTTTAACATCATGTTGTGCCTTGAGCATACGCGCCATTTCTAATGTGCCAGCAACACCAGAAGCATTGTCTACGGCGCCGTTATAAATAATATCGCCATCGGCGGTTTGTTTAGTACCAAAATGATCCCAGTGTGCGCCTACCAATACGTATTCGTCCGGGTATTTACTGCCGGTAATTGTTGCCAGTACATTGTGTGACGTCGCTTGGCTAATGGTGTTTTTAAGACGTAAATTGGCAGTTTGCTTCAACGTCACTGGACTAAAATTGCTCTGCAATGCTTGTGCTTTAAGTTGTTGATAATTGAGGCCTGACTGTTCGAACACTTGCTCTGTTGCGGCCAACTGTATCCAACCCATAATCGGTAACTTGGATTTATTTTGCTCATTATCAACCAATGTATACTTGCTACCCGTGTTTGAGCTTTCTACCACACTCCATGGGTAAGCTGCTGGGGCAGTTTCATGTACAATCAGCACGGCTTTTGCTCCCTGACGGGCTGCTTCTTCGTACTTGTATGTCCAGCGACCGTAGTAAGTCATCGCATTGCCAGTAAACACACTTGGGTTCTGTGTGGCAAAGCCTGGGTCATTAACTAACACGATAACCGTCTTGCCCTTAACATCTACATTGGCGTAATCGTTCCATTGATACTCAGGTGCGTTGATCCCGTAACCGACAAATACTAATTCAGAATCGTTAAGGGTTATCTGTGGGTTAATCTGTTCGGTACGTGCGGTGAAGTCGCTTCCTGCGAGAAAAGACAACTCACCTATTTGTAAACGCATGTTTTGGTCAGGCGTAATCTGCGCCATGGGCACAGGTTGTAGGAATTGTGCTACGGGTGACGACTTCTGTGCATGTGGGTTCCCGCCCTGCAACCCCATCGCTTGATACTGCTTGGCTAAATAGTTAATCGTTAAGGTTTCCCCCTCCGTTAGGGGACCTCTTCCTTGAAAGGTATCAGAGGCGAGCGTCTCGATATGGTGTGCCACGTTGATGAGATTAACGTTGTGCTCTTTATCTTGAGCACTTAGCGAAAAGGGCGCTAGAACAAGGCCTAGCATAGCACTGGCTTTAACAAGTTTGTAAAACTTATGGTGTAACATTGAGCAATTCATACGTTAGATCCGGTTAGATGCACTTCACCAATAAAGCGAAGTTAACATGTTAATTTTACTGAGATTAGCGATAAAATTAACGTTAATTTATGGGTAAAAAAAAGAATAAGTAAATAGGAATGACAGATGTTAACCGATATACTTTTGTTTACAATTAGAAGTACTCGTTGAATGAAAAGTAGAACTACTATTCACGTTCAACGACTCATTATAATAATAACGAAACACACAAATAAGGTTTTTCCCCCCAATGAACAATAGATGGATGAAGGTTCTACTCCCCTTTCTAGCACTTATCGCCGGCTTTGGTGGAATGACGTTGATAGAAGTCAGCGCTTCCGAAGACGAGAAGAAAGAGCTTGTCGATACACGCCCTACGATTACAGTAGAAACTGCCCATGCAGAAGATTATCAAGTTGTCATTTCCAACCACGGTGAAGTGCAGCCCCTAGAGCGTACTATGATTTCCGCCCAAGTGTCAGGCGAAGTGATTAGCTGGCACCCCAGCTTTGTCGCCGGTGGGTTAGTTCTGCGTGGCAGTGTTTTATTTAGCATCGAAAAAGATGCCTACGAAGCAGCGCTTTTACAAGCACAGGCCAATGTCAGTTTGGCCCAATCCCAATTAATAGAAGAAAAAGCCCGTGCTGACGTTGCCGAGCAGGAAGCCAGAAGTCTTCCAAGCAGTAAAGTGTCTGATTTGTATTTACGTAAACCTCAATTGCTCAGCGCTCAGGCAAATTTGAAATCAGCACAAGCCAGCCTAAAAATTGCTCAACGCGATTTAGATAACTGCGAAGTTATTGCCCCCTACGATGCACTCGTGATCAGCCGTAATATCGGTGTTGGCCAATTTATCTCTCAAGGTACCTCTGTAGGCGAAATATATAATGTTGAAGCAGCTGAGGTCATCTTCCCAATCGCTGGTTTTGACCGCGAATTTTTACCCGACGACTTAGCAGAAAAAGAAGCCAAAGTTGTGACCAACGGTTACAGTCCAATTGAGCGTACCGGATTAATTTCACGTGATTTAGGCGTAGTGGATCAAGCAACCCGCATGAGTCAATTAGTGGTTCGGGTAAACGATCCATACAGCCTGAAAAGCAATTTGCCAGCCCTCAAATTTGGTAACTATGTTCAGGTTAGTTTTCCTGGACGTACCCTAGAGCACATTTATCGCTTACCTCAGGCGCTGGTTAATAACCAGACGGTGTGGATAATGGACAAAGACAGCAAGCTACAACCTAAGAAAGTCGAAATTCTTCGCGAGGAAGGCGAGTACTTGCTTATCAGTAAAGGCATTTCTGACAACGACAATATTGTAACGACCCTGCCTGAATACCCGCAAACAGGCATGGAAGTCAAAGTCAGTAGTGGAAAATCAGCCAGTGAGCTAACCGCTCAGAAAGCGAAATAGGAGAAGGTATGTCTACAGAAGATTCCGCTCCTCGCCCAGATGTTCCTCACGAAGACCCTGAGCTACCAAACCCCTTCGAGCCTAAGCAAACGGGTTTAATCGCGTTTTTTGCCAATAATTCAGTAGCCGCCAACTTGATGATGATTTTTATCATTATTATGGGGGTGTTTAGCTACTTTACGATCCAGCGCCAAATGTTTCCGAACATTGAAATTAACTACATCAATATCAGTGCTGTGTACCGTGGTGCCTCGCCTCAAGAGATCGAAGAAAGTATTTTGATCAAAATTGAAGAGTCACTAAAGGACATCACCGAGATCAAGAAAGCGACTTCAAGGGCATTTCGTGGTAGTGGCCGAGTAACCTTAGAAATACAGGAAAATAAAGAACTCACCGATGTGCTTGATAAGGTAAAAGCGCGGGTTGATAGTATTGCGACTTTCCCTGCAGATATGGAGCCGCCGGACATTTCACAAATTGAGTTCCAACAAGATGTGATTGAAATGTCTCTAGTGGGTGACCTACCTATTACGCAGCTAAAACCTATCGCTAAAAAAATTGAAGATGAACTTCTTCATCTCAGTAATATTTCACTGGTGAGCGTGGATGCACCAGAAGATGAAATTGCGATTGAAATTCAGCCAGATGTATTGCGTAAATACAACCTCACTTTAGGGGATGTGCAGCTCGCAATACAAAATTATTCAGCCAACATATCCGCTGGCGAGCTTCGTACTGATTCAGGCATAGTCGCCGTTCGTGTTGAAAACCAAATGTACAGTGGCGAAGAGTTTCGCAGGATCCCAATAAAAATCAGTGAAACGGGTGCTAAAGTCTATTTAGGTGACGTAGCCACCATTGAGGATGGATTTGAAGAAGGCCAGCGTTACTATAAATATTCTGGTGTAAACGCCATATATATGTCGGTAAAGGCCACCAAAGATCAAAGCACCATTCCGGTATCAAAAACCGTAAAAGAATATATTGAGATGCGCAATAAGACCTTACCCGCTGGCTTGCAGCTCAAAGTTCTGGTGGATATGACGTACTACCTCAATGCTCGTCTAGACATGATGCTCAGCAATTTATTTCAGGGTGCTATTTTGGTGGCAATTATGCTCACCATTTTCTTGCGATTCAGGCTCGCATTCTGGGTTATGCTCGGTCTACCCGTGTGCTTTTTGGGCGCCATCATGATGATGCCGGTTTTTGGTGTCACTATTAATATCCTGTCACTTTTCGCATTTATTATGGTGCTAGGGATAGTGGTGGACGACGCCATTGTAATAGGCGAAAGCGCATACAGTGAAATTGAAGAAAGAGGCGGCGGCGCTGAGAGTGTTATCCGTGGTGCGAAGCGCGTGGCAACGCCTGCCACGTTCGGCGTACTGACCACCATTGCAGTATTTGCACCGGCCTTGTTTTCCACCGGCCCTGAAGGTCAGTTTTTCTACGTAATCGCCTGTGTGGTCATTTTATGTCTAGTCTTTAGCCTGATAGAGTCAAAACTGATCCTACCGGCTCACTTAGCCCACATGAAGTTTACCCCAGTGAAAGAAACGAGTTGGCGTGCCCGCTTTAACCAACGCTTCTTTGGTTTCGTAAACGGAAAATACAAACGCTTTGTAGAACGATGCACCGAATGGCGCTGGTTCGTTTTTTGTATCTTTATTGCTGTGCTGGTTATCAGTTGGGGCTTGGTGTCTGCTAACTACGTACGCATGATCCCGTCACCCAAGGTGCCTCATGACTTTCCGGGTATCACGTTTGAAATGAATGAAAACGTGCCAGATGAAGCGGTAATCAACGCTTTGATCACCATAGAAAGTATGGTCATCAACGTAGATAAACAAATCATCGAAGAATACGGCAGTTCGATGATGCGCGACATTATGGTATTCAACCGTGGTCGCACTGAAGGTCGGGTACAAGTTCCCTTGGTTGACGAAGAAGACCGTCATTTTGACGCATTTGAGCTTGCTAGGCGTTGGCGCGAACAATTACCTGATATTCCAGGTATGAAGTCAATTACTATCATCGATGATATTAATGGCGGCGGCAATGACGACGGTGAATTTGGTTACATGCTATTTGGCAGTGACATAGATACCCTAAACGCTGCGGGGCGTGAGTTTATCTCAATGTTGCAGCAAACAAATGGACTGTTTGATATCAGTTCGTCAATCGACCCTGCTAGCAAAGAAGTACAAATGCAACTGCTGCCTGTGGCTTACGACTTAGGCTTAAATCTAGCCGACATTGCCCGCCAAGTTGGCGCTAGTTTTTACGGTGGTGAAGCCCAGCGGGTGATCCGCGGCGGTGACGAAGTGCGCGTAATGGTGCGCTACCCCAAGCTAACCCGGGAACGTTTTGCCGAGTTAAAATACGCGGTTATTACCACGCCAGCTGGCAGGGAAGTCATGCTTGGTGATGTTGTGAGCCTGACCGAAAAACCGGGGATCAACTACATCCGTCGTGAAGGCGGATACCGAAGCGTGTATGTGTTTGGCTCAATTGATGAAGAAGAAGTAGAGCCAAATGAGGTAGTGCAGACGGTAGAAGAAGATCTCTTGCCTCTACTGAAAGAAAAGTTCCCAGGGGTAAAAACCGAACTAGGTGGCACTATTGAAGAGCAGCAAGCACAGCAAAGCCAGCAGCTTATGTTCTTGGTGGCAGGGTTAATCATGGTTTACATCCTGCTCGCAGCACCGCTTAAAAGTTACGGCCAACCGCTTATTATCATGTCTGTTATTCCCTTTAGCTTAACGGGTGCTATTTGGGGGCATTTCTTGTTTGGTATAGATCTAAGCATGATGTCGACCTTCGGCATTATCGCCGCCGCAGGGGTTGTAATAAATGACAGCCTGGTTATGACAGACTTTGTTAACCAACAACGTGCTATGGGCATTCGCATTAAAGATTCAGTGGTCAATGCGGGTTGCGCTCGCTTCAGGGCAATCACCTTAACATCAATCACCACGTTTGCCGGTGTATTGCCGATCATGTTCGAAACCAGCCTCCAGGCACGGTTCGTTATTCCCATGGCTGTGGCGTTGGGGTTTGCGGTAATGTACGCGACTATGGTGACACTTATACTCGTGCCTTGCTTGTATTTGATACTCGAGGATATTAAGAATATTTTCAGAGCTATTTTTGCGGCGATTGGTCGCTTGTTTAGCCGCAAGCGCGAGAGGCATCAAGCAATAAAGAATAGCTAACCCATTAATAGTAAGAAGAAAAAGGCGCCTTAAGGCGCCTTTTTCATCTCTGCTCTTAATATTTCATCAACGCGACCGATACCCTTAGCAACTAGACTTTAGTAGATGCTAGACACGCTAAAATAACGTATATTCTTTAACCACAAATAAAAATAAAACGTCATACTTCAAGATATAAACTTGAGGTGCTCCATTGCTGATTTCAGTGCACTGGCTGAATGAATGGGTAAAACAAGAACGTGAACGCGAAAAAAATATCCAATATATTCTACATTGGCGACTGGCAAGTCACGCCTCAGACCAATTGCGTGCGCGCGGGCGACGCCGTTACCCAACTCGAACCTAAAGCCATGGATGTGTTGCTTTTACTGTGTCAACAACGCCGAGATAATGGCCACGAACACGCACTCAGTGCCGATGACATAGCCAGTCAATGCTGGGGCAGTGAAATTGGCGACAATCCAGTACACAAAGCCATTACCCAACTTAGAAAAGCCTTTAACGATAAACCCAGTACCCCCAAATATATTGAAACCATCCGTAAGCGCGGCTATCGCATCGTTGCCAAGCTCGACTTCCCGGATGAAGCGTTAACCAACGATCCCCAAGAAAGCACGAACGACTGGCAAGGGGGCTCGCCTTTTCCGGGCCTTAGCGCCTTTGAGCCTGATGAAAGTAATGTATTCTTTGGTCGCAGTGCACAAATCACCGCTTTACTGACTCGGGTATCAAAGTTAGTCAGTGCGAAACACGCTTTTTGCTTGGTACTTGGTCCAAGTGGCAGCGGCAAGTCTTCGTTAATCAATGCAGGGGTGTTACCCCGCCTGACTCATAAAAACGGCCATGACGGCATTGGTGTCGTCAGTTATACCAGTGTAGATCTTGCCGATGTCAGCCAATCTCGACTCTTCATTGATTTGGCGTCCTCATTGCTCGATTGGGACGTTAATGATATCCCCATGTTTGAAGGCTTAAGCGCAGAAACACTCGCTGATATGCTGCAAAAAGACTGCCCGCAAGTAGCCGTACTTTGCAATAAGGCGCTAGCCTCTATCCAGCAGCAAACGCCAGCTAGTCGTTACGCACAACCCCAGCTATTTTTATTTATTGACCGCCTAGAAGTCTTACTTTCATCCCCTGTGTTCAATGATGATGAACGCAAACGCTTTTTAAAATGCCTTGATACCTTATCAACATCAGGAAGCATTTTAATCTTCAGTGCCTGTCGCAATGACTTTTACCCGCTCGTCGTGGCGCATCCCAGTTTAATGGCGGGCAAAGACCAAGGCGCCCATTTCGATTTACTGCCGCCGTCATCAAGTGAGCTCAGTCAAATGATCCGCTTGCCCGCTAAGGCTGCAAACCTAAGCTGGACAAACGAACCGAACAGCACTAACCCGCTAGATGAAATCTTATGTCATGAAGCGGTTAATCACCCTGACGCCCTGCCTATGTTGCAGTACACCCTGCAAGAGTTGTACGAGCAACGTAGCGCTAACAACGAAATGCAGTACTCTGTGTATCGTCAGTTGGGGGGGATTGAAGGAGCCATAGGTAAGAAAGCAGAACAGATCTACCTTCAACTTTCAAAAGACCAGCAATCCCAATTGGAGTACATACTGTCACTCTTGGTCACCCTGAGCCCAGACGGTGAAAATATCACCAGTCGTGCTGCTCGCTGGTCGCAACTAGACGACAACCCGATTAAACATTCGAGCCAACATGAACTCGTACAGGCCATGGTGGAAAGTCGCTTACTGGTATCACACCTGCAACACGGTGAGCCCTGTTTCAGCTTGGCCCATGAAGCCCTGTTACGAAAATGGCCAAGGGCCAGCAACTGGATAAACGAGCACAGAGACGCACTCAGGATCAAAAGCCAATTACAGCAATTAGCAGGTCGTTGGCAATTCGAGGATAGAAACAAAGCGTATTTACTCCCGGAAGGAAAGCCCTTATTAGAAGCGGTTAACTTACAAAAAAGCGCCGTTTTTAAGCTTGATGAAGAAGAATGCGCCCTCATCAAAGCATCGCAAAAAAGTGGTAACGTAAAACGCTGGTTAAAACGCACCACTGTGACCTTACTTTGTGTCCTCACCTTTACCGCCCTGTTTATGAGCGTAAAAAGCCAACAGGCAGAAAATTTAGCCCAGCAAAAACGCTTGGAAGCCGAAAGTCTATTAGGGTTTATGGTAGGCGAATTCGCCGACAAACTGCGCAGTGTAAAGCGCATGGATTTACTTGATGGGATCAGCAATAAAGCCTTGGAGTATTTTAGCCAACAAGATGAAGAAGTCGAGGTGTCTTTTTTCCCGTCTTTAACCGACACAGCGCAAAATTTTAAAACCCGCTTTCAACATGCTCAAACCCTAGCTGCAATGGGTGAAGTGGCTTATTCGCGCAATAAAAATGATGAAGCCAAACAAGCCTTTAGCTCAGCCAAAACGATTCTAGACAAACTATACAAAATACAACCCGAGAACAGCGAACTGTTAAAAGCCCTAGGCGCGAACGCATTTTGGTTGGGGCAACTGGCCTCGGACAAGGCAGAATTCACCTTAGCAAAGCCCCATTTCGAGGAATATCTGTCGTTTAGTAAATTGATGAATCAGCTAGAGCCCAACAGTGATGACGCAAAACTTGAGCTTTCATATGCATATCTTGCGATGGGTGCCGTTAGCAGTAAACTACAAGATTTGACTGTCGCTAAGGTGGCGTTTGAAAAGGCGTTAGCGATTCAGTATGAACTCACTGAAGATTTACCCAAAACTGATATGTCTCAAGTGGATATTGCAGATACTTTAGAATGGCTAGCTGAAATAGAAGAGCAGTTAGGCAGCCTAGAACAAGCGGTTCGCACACGTGAGAAAGTACAGAATATTATCACCGACTTATTGGCAACCCATGTTGGAAATGCGAACTTGCTAGAGAGTATTGCGTACTCTTACCTAAATAATGCCAATGTAATGTATTATCTAGGCCTATATAAAGCGGCAAAACAGGCGGTTTTATCAGCAAAAATCAACTTAGATAAACTGTTACAGCAAGACCCTTCAAATGAAATATGGCAGCTCGACTTACTCCGAGCAGACATATTTGAGCTCCACTTAATGGCTGTGATTCATAAAGCGCCTTATCGCCAACCGATAACGTGGACTGACTTTCAAAACATAATATTCAAAGCTAAGAAGTTTCATTCTCTGATTGCCATTGTTATCAAAAACTATCAACTTGGCGGTGATTGGGCATTAGCCGAGCGTGCAATTACGTTGGCAAAGTCAAAACTAGAACAATTATTAAGTGAGCAGCCTTCAAACAAGTTACTCTTGACCGCCTTAAGTAATGTTTATTTATTAGCAGCAAAACAAGATGAGCACTCACAGAGTCAGGTAGGTGCTGTATCTACAACCAATATGACTACCAATAGCGTTAAACGCCAAGCCTGTCAGCAGACCGTCAACTTGTTACAACCCATTGTAACGGATAACAGCGGCTACGAGGTACTGCTGCCTTTTGTACAAGCTCATGACTGCTTGCAACAGCAAGATAAAGTTAAACAGTTCGTTGATAAATTAGCGTTGATGAAAATTAAAAATTATAGTTTTTAGCTCACCATAACGTTCAACCAAAAAGGAAGAAAAATGTTCCCACAAATAAAAAAAATAAAATCGCGAGTATTAACAAGCCAAGGACCCCAGCCTGTAGTGCAGTTTTACGATAGCGAGCAAAAAAGCTGGGATGAAGAAATAGTGCTCGATTTCAACCGCTCAGGCATGGCGATTTTCACCCTTGATACCGATGATAATACAGATCCATATATTTTCTTCGGGGCCTTACAGAAAACCGACGATGGCTGCAACCCAGATACTAATTGGGACTTTATGATAAACGGCGCGGGTAATATTATTTGCTTTAACAATGATTGCCAAAGCGCCCAAGATATCTCCGTTAGGCTGACCTTAATTCAGCGCGGCGACGATGAATTTGCCAACGCTATCATTAGCGCAGACCCTAAAATAAAAAATCGCCCCGACTAATTTTTCACTTTATGAGGTGACTCCTAGTGCACAGTAGCGTAGGGATGTTAACTGACTACTGATGGATAAAATGCTGGGCGTTTTATGAGTGTTCTGTACGAATGAGTGCATGAGCCATGTGCATGCTCGTATACAAAAACGCCTGCAAAAAGCAGCTGTAAAATGGCTCTGTAAAGTGAATCCATAAAGAGCACCCGGCGCTTTTGCCTTAACTGAGGCAAAAGCAGCACGGTATTTGTGATCTTGACACTTGGCTCTTGACTCTTTGCCTTTTCTTTCAGCAATGTCCCAACCTCTTAGCACAACCATGACATTATCTTTAGTTACGCATTCACTCCACCGTGCCTTTGGGCTATCGTAGTGCAAAAGCAACAGCCAGAAAACAGTCATGACCCTTCCAACTGAAAAGAAAAAGTGGTTAGCCGCGGCATTAACCATTATTAATGCTGATTTTAATCGCTCATCCGACACTCATCTAATCAAAGTTGACTTGCCCTGTTTTGTTGACGTGTCTCTGTACCTCAAGGATGAATCCACCCACCCTACAGGAAGCCTTAAACATCGCTTGGCGCGTTCGCTATTTTTATATGGCTTGTGCAACGGGCTAATCCATCAAAATACCACCATTGTTGAGTCTTCATCTGGCAGTACTGCCATCTCTGAAGCGTATTTTGCGCGTTTACTTGGCTTACGCTTTATTGCCGTGGTGCCCAAAAGCACGGCGAGTGAGAAGATAAAACAAATTGAATTTTACGGCGGCGAGTGCTTTAAAGTTGAGCCCAGCGACCTTTACGCCAAAGCACAACAACTTGCGGACGAATTAAATGGTCACTACATGGACCAATTTACTTACGCAGAACGAGCCACGGATTGGCGAGGCAACAGTAACATCGCCGAAAGTATTTTTGCTCAGATGGCCATGGAAACACATCAAATCCCCAGTTGGATTGTAGTGAGCGCGGGTACGGGTGGCACCTCAGCCACTATTGGCCGCTATTTACGCTATAACCCTGCATTACACCTTAAGACCCAATTAGCGGTTGTCGACCCTGATAATTCAGTCTTTTACGACTACTACCGAGACCGTGATAGTGCTATCAGTAATAATAAGGGCTCTCGCATTGAAGGCATTGGCAGGCCCAGAGTTGAGCCTTCCTTTTTGCCCGACGTGGTAGATCACATGATCCAGGTTCCGGATGCCGCATCCATTGCCACTATTCGCTGGCTTGAAGGCATACTGGGTCGAAAATGTGGCGGCTCAACGGGTACTAACGTATATGGAGCTCTTAAGCTTATTGCCCAGATGATAGAGAATAAGCAGCAAGGTAGTGTAGTGAGCATGATCTGTGACGCTGGCGAACGCTATCTAAATAGCTATTACGATGATGACTGGGTAGCGCAGCAGCAATTAGATTTAGCCCCTTATACCCAACAACTCGAAAACTTTATGCTGACCGGTGAGATGTAGCTTCACAAAAATCGGCAATTCGTTACCCTCTGAGTCAGCGCAACCCCCTATAACCTATCTAGGTTGGAAATAGCAGCCCAATAAAAATGGCCCGCATCAAGGTGAGATTGGGACCATTTTTATTCATAGCAATAGACTGTAAATTGTTGGGGTTATCTACATTCCGCTGCTGTCATCATTTAACGATATCACTTTGGTTTTACTGATTTTATGACGATAAATCTCGCGTAAATACTTGATCGCTTTTTTCACACTATCACGGCTTAAGCGAATATCGTTTATTGACACGAACTTGTCTTTTTCGCGGATCAACTCACGGTACTTTTTCTCGTACATTGGCTTAATAGCGTACCAGTTAGTATCAAGAATTTTCGCGGGGTTTTCATGTTCTTCAAGCATGGCATCTAAGGCGTCTTCATCGAATGTTTCGCCACGAATAAAATCAAGCATGGCCTGATCGAGTTGCTCATCGAAACGATAGTTGTCTTTGGCAAAACAGCGTTTAATGTACGCCACAATAAGGGTTAAGAAATCATCACTTAAGCACGGGCTTTTTACTACCAGCGTGGTCAGCGAAATATTCGCCGATGCACCGATAACCAATGCGTAGCGCTTTAATGTGGTATTCGGAAACAGTGCGTTCAGGTGCGACTTCAAACGGTTCAAGTCCATGTACGACAGCTTGTAATCTTTAGGCAATGATATAATCGAGACCACAGATGAACAGTTTTTGAAAAAGTGTAAATCTTTAAGGTGAGTCGCGTCATAACCGCTTTTAACGTATTCACTTAAACGCTCACGGTAACGAGTGGATTCAATAGGCAATAAGCTTATCCCTTCTATCGCTTGGGTCACCTTATTGAAGTGCGGTAAGTCTATAGAGCGAAAGAACAGATCGTCGATGTCGAGATCATTCGCGCCTCTATCAAGAATTTTGATTTTATCCACTGCAGAAACGTTTTCCACAGGAACCACAGATTCAGCGTAAGCTAGCGCAACAGGCCCCGCCAAGCTCATAAACAGATCATTGGCGTCTAAACGGATGGTTTCGCCTATATCGATACCTGCCCGGCGAAAGTAATTTTCGTCGTAATCTGTTGTCACCGCTTGAGCGGTCAAAATATTGAATATTTGCTGAGAAATATACTGGTTCGCATGCTTTTCCATAGCGTTCACATCTATGTATTGAATCCCGCTATCATCTGTTTCTTCAGCATAACGCATGATGTCATTTGAAATGAGCATCATGGCATTCCATGGGCGAATACGATGCATAGCACTAGCGTCGCTGCTGTCTTCTTTGTCGAAGTTATACGAGAAGTCCCACTCCTCCGCCATATATTTACACAGTAAGCGGCCAGCATTGATATGCAGCGCCTCTGACATCTCGACACCATGATCAGAGATATTGGGTAAGATACAAATACCGCTGGTAAAGATTGGTTCAAACACAAACGAATGCCCGCGGTTATCCTCACTTTCATTTACCGCTCTGGTCTCAAATGTTTTACTCATGTAGGCATATTGCTGTGCCAAGCCAAACTCAGACGCCATGCCAGAGCCGGTGCCGCCACCGGCGCTAAATATGTAAAAATACAAGCGAGACTGATTCGCTTTAATACCGCATGAATCAATCAGGTATGAATGGATATATTTCCAATCTTTATTAGCAAACCGCTGAGTATCTTTATTAAGAATTATCTTGGCCAAATACTGACCAAGTATGGGAGCATTACCCGCCCCGCCAGCGTGTACCTCAGACAAGTCCATGATTTTCATCTTGGTATATTCTTGTAGGAAACTGGCTTTTTCGCCCTTATTAGAAAAGCGTACTCGACCTTCAATGTCTTTGTCTAAATCCCCGAGCATGACCAATGGCTCGATTAAGAAGACAGGCTTCACGTCTTGAGCACTCGACAAATGTAAGCCTCGTTTAATCCAGCGCATGGGACGGTATTCTTGCTCACGTGTTTCACGCTCTTCGTTTTCAAATTCATTTAAATAGAAATTACGCGCGTTATACACCAATGAAGCCACGTCCAGAGCGATATTTGAGCCACAGCGTCCTAAACCAATAAGACACACAGAGGGGAAGTTTTGTGGGCTGCGGGACTCAATATCAGCGTCTGGGTTAATGACAGGAAATACGCTATTACGCAAGGCATCGATATTCGCCAGAATTTTATCCAGATCCCGTTCGGTAAAGTACATGTACGGGTCAGTTACTAGCGTGTCACTCGCTGAGGGAGGGCTTGGTGCAGACTCACTTGTTATTTTTTTAGCATCAGACTTTTTTTCGATAACCTGCTCGGTTGTTTCATCAACTGCCGGTAAATCCATTTGTGTTTTAGTGGTCATAATGTATTTCCTGTATCAACAAGACAGCGCTTGCTCTACGCATCTAATATCGCCTTTTATATTTGATACCATGTAGTAGATGGATTTGATACGAATTGCAAGCCTTTTAATGCTGGTTACTCTATGTAAACAAGCGCTTAACTGCGCTTTGAATGACAGTCCCCGCCATGACTAACCTAGATGCTTAGGATGAAAGTTATGAAAATTCATATATAGGTATGTACTTAAGATACTCTGAAAAGTTGAAACCTCAGGTAGCGATCTCAAGTAAAACCGTTCTTTATAAGTAAGTCAGCGCGAATTCAGCTCAGAATGCTTTCAGCGGTTTTTGATTAAGGCTTCACCAGTATCATTGTGCGGTGCACCCCGTGCTAACCTCACAACGCGGTTGGCGCAACGCGGTTGTCGCATCGGATGCCGCGCATGGCGGTAAAAGCGGGGCTTTTAGGAACGTAGTTCATGCCGCTTGAACGGGCAGCATGGATGCTGCACTGGAGGTAGCCCCATGGATGAGTGGCAACGAGTAGCTTAATATTTTCTCAACTATTGCATGGGATGCCCCGCATGACATTCGAGGGATTTGGTTTCTCTATGTCTGGGTAGCGTTGCGCGACAGCGCTTAGGATGAAGCCACCTTAGAGGTGTAGTCTCGGTTGCCTTTGGTATTTTCTGTGTCGCAGAAACGAAAAAAGCCACCCGATTAAGGTGGCTTCATTCTAAATGGGAGTCTGGCGGTGTACTACTCTCGCATGGGGGTGAAGGCGGAGGCTTTTGCGAAGCGCAGCTTTGCCCGACTGAACGACACGCCATGGATGGCGTGGCTGGTGCGCAACACCAGGGATGGGTTGTTCTTCAGCTCTCATGCAAAGCACTAGAGTCGAATGCCCTTGATGGGTGAAAACGGGGCTCTGTGGAGCACCGCTCCAGCCGTTTGAACGACCGACATGGATGTCGGGCTGGACTGAGCTACAGGGATGTATGACACCTAGGCGTCTACTTCGTTAACAAGCTTTAAAATGCGATTTCGACTACAGTTGATTTTTCTATCGCGCAGAAACGAAAAAAGCCACCCGATATAGGTGGCTTCATTCTAAATGGGAGTCTGGCAGTGTGCTACTCTCGCATGGGGAAACCCCATACTACCATCGCCGCTAATGCGTTTCACTTCTGAGTTCGAGATGGGATCAGGTGGGGCCGCATCGCTATGGCCGCCAGACATAAACTGTTATCTATCAAGCCTTAGCTCAATAAATTAATATGTAAAAGCTGATGCCGTTCCCTTGCAGGTCTGGCTGTAATCATCGCTAAATCTCTTTAGTCTTACTCTTGATTTTAATACTTGTCATACAAACAACATCCAAAGTCATTTGGGCGTTGTATGGTTAAGCCTCACGGGCAATTAGTACAGGTTAGCTTAACGCCTTGCAACGCTTCCACATCCTGCCTATCAACGTCGTAGTCTTCAACAACCCTTTAGGACAGTTAAACTGCCAGGGATGACTCATCTTGGGGCTCGCTTCCCGCTTAGATGCTTTCAGCGGTTATCGATTCCGAACGTAGCTACCGGGCAATGCTTTTGGCAAAACAACCCGAACACCAGCGGTTCGTCCACTCCGGTCCTCTCGTACTAGGAGCAGCTCCCCTCAATCATCCAACGCCCACACCAGATAGGGACCGAACTGTCTCACGACGTTCTAAACCCAGCTCGCGTACCACTTTAAATGGCGAACAGCCATACCCTTGGGACCGACTTCAGCCCCAGGATGTGATGAGCCGACATCGAGGTGCCAAACACCGCCGTCGATATGAACTCTTGGGCGGTATCAGCCTGTTATCCCCGGAGTACCTTTTATCCGTTGAGCGATGGCCCTTCCATACAGAACCACCGGATCACTATGACCTACTTTCGTACCTGCTCGACGTGTCTGTCTCGCAGTTAAGCTGGCTTATGCCATTGCACTAACCTCCTGATGTCCGACCAGGATTAGCCAACCTTCGTGCTCCTCCGTTACTCTTTGGGAGGAGACCGCCCCAGTCAAACTACCCACCAGGCACTGTCCGCATTCCCGATAAGGGAACAACGTTAGAACATCAAACGTACAAGGGTGGTATTTCAAGGTTGACTCCACGCAAACTGGCGTTCACGCTTCAAAGTCTCCCACCTATCCTACACATGTAGGGTCAATGTTCAGTGCCAAGCTATAGTAAAGGTTCACGGGGTCTTTCCGTCTAGGTGCGGGTACACAGCATCTTCACTGCGATTTCAATTTCACTGAGTCTCGGGTGGAGACAGCGTGGCCATGGTTACACCATTCGTGCAGGTCGGAACTTACCCGACAAGGAATTTCGCTACCTTAGGACCGTTATAGTTACGGCCGCCGTTTACCGGGGCTTCGATCAAGAGCTTCGCTTGCGCTAACCCCATCAATTAACCTTCCGGCACCGGGCAGGTGTCACACCGTATACGTCATCTTTCGATTTAGCACAGTGCTGTGTTTTTAATAAACAGTCCCAGCCACCTTTTCACTGCGGCCCCCATTCGCTCATGAAGCAAGTTCAATCACAAACAGGGGCGTACCTTCTCCCGAAGTTACGGTACGATTTTGCCGAGTTCCTTCACCCGAGTTCTCTCAAGCGCCTTAGTATTCTCTACCTGACCACCTGTGTCGGTTTGGGGTACGGTTCGATATATCATAAGTTTAGAGGCTTTTCCTGGAAGCAGGGTATTTGCAACTTCAATTCCGTAGAATCTCGTCTCGTGTCTCAGGCATGTAGAATCCCGGATTTACCTAAGATTCAACCCTACACACTTTCACATAGACAACCAACGCTATGCTTGCATAACCTTCTCCGTCCCCCCATCACTGATATACCAAGTACGGAAATATTAATCCGTTTCCCATCGACTACGCATTTCTGCCTCGCCTTAGGGGCCGACTTACCCTGCCCTGATTAGCATGGGACAGGAAACCTTGGTCTTCCGGCGTGCGGGTTTTTCACCCGCATTATCGTTACTCATGTCAGCATTCGCACTTGTGATATGTCCAGCAAACCTCTCAGTTCACCTTCAGCCACTTACACAACGCTCCCCTACCACGCAAAGTAAACTTTGCGTCCGCAGCTTCGGTATATTGCTTAGCCCCGTTACATCTTCCGCGCAGGCCGACTCGACTAGTGAGCTATTACGCTTTCTTTAAAGGGTGGCTGCTTCTAAGCCAACCTCCTAGCTGTCTTAGCCTTCCCACATCGTTTCCCACTTAGCAATAATTTTGGGACCTTAGCTGGCGGTCTGGGTTGTTTCCCTCTTCACGACGGACGTTAGCACCCGCCGTGTGTCTCCCGGATAGTACTCACTGGTATTCGGAGTTTGCAAAGGGTTGGTAAGTCGGGATGACCCCCTAGCCTTAACAGTGCTCTACCCCCAGTGGTATTCGTCCGAGGCGCTACCTAAATAGCTTTCGGGGAGAACCAGCTATCTCCCGGTTTGATTGGCCTTTCACCCCCAGCCACAAGTCATCCGCTAACTTTTCAACGTTAGTCGGTTCGGTCCTCCAGTTGATGTTACTCAACCTTCAACCTGCCCATGGCTAGATCACCGGGTTTCGGGTCTATACCTTGCAACTAAAACGCGCAGTTAACACTCGCTTTCGCTACGGCTCCCCTATTCGGTTAACCTTGCTACAAAATATAAGTCGCTGACCCATTATACAAAAGGTACGCAGTCACAGAACAAGTCTGCTCCCACTGCTTGTACGTATACGGTTTCAGGTTCTATTTCACTCCCCTCACAGGGGTTCTTTTCGCCTTTCCCTCACGGTACTAGTTCACTATCGGTCAGTTAGGAGTATTTAGCCTTGGAGGATGGTCCCCCCATGTTCAGTCAAGATAACACGTGTCCCGACCTACTCGATTTCACTTAAAATTCGCGTTCGTGTACAGGGCTATCACCTTGTATCGCTGTGCTTTCCAACACCTTCCACTCGCTCATAATTAGCTTAAGGGCTAATCCCCGTTCGCTCGCCGCTACTAGGGGAATCTCGGTTGATTTCTTTTCCTAAGGGTACTTAGATGTTTCAGTTCCCCTCGTTTGCCTCATACAGCTATGTATTCACTGCATGATACCGCCGAAGCGGTGGGTTTCCCCATTCGGACATTTGTGGATCAAAGCATTTTGTCGGCTCCCCACAACTTTTCGCAGACTTACACGTCCTTCATCGCCTCTAACTGCCTAGGCATCCACCGTATACGCTTAGTCACTTAACCATACAACCCCAAATAACCTTTAATATTTGACGTATAGACGTTACTCATAACCGAAGTTATCAGTATATCTACTCTGCATGCGTGACAAGTATTCATTTTCAAATCAGATAGAGTAAGCTCTTAAAGAGTTCTCTTAGTTTTGATTACTTTTATCAGCTTTCCATATTGTTAAAGAACATGTGTTTGCGTTTGCACGCATTCACGTAGGGTTTAAAAAACCCTAATCAATAAATACTGAATCAGTACACATTGATTAAGGCTAATCTTTTCTACTAAAACCGAGTCTCCTATGCCGCTGCAATCTTTTCTAATCAAGGCATGTAGTGAGGACGTTTAGCCTGCTAAACGACGAACTACATAACGCAGAGTAGGAAAGATTTGGTAGGCTTGGGCAGACTTGAACTGCCGACCTCACCCTTATCAGGGGTGCGCTCTAACCAGCTGAGCTACAAGCCTATTATTGCGCAAGCAATTTGGTGGAGCTAAGCAGGATCGAACTGCTGACCTCCTGCGTGCAAGGCAGGCGCTCTCCCAGCTGAGCTATAGCCCCTCTTAAATCGACATCAGTCTTTTTAAAGAGTCTCTCGGTTCTTCTTTACTAACAACAAAACAATCTGTGTGAACACTCAGCCTGATGAGGCCTAACCTAATAGTAAGGAGGTGATCCAACCCCAGGTTCCCCTAGGGTTACCTTGTTACGACTTCACCCCAGTCATGAATCACAAAGTGGTAACCGTCCTCCCGAAGGTTAAACTAGCTACTTCTTTTGCAACCCACTCCCATGGTGTGACGGGCGGTGTGTACAAGGCCCGGGAACGTATTCACCGCAACATTCTGATTTGCGATTACTAGCGATTCCGACTTCATGGAGTCGAGTTGCAGACTCCAATCCGGACTACGACGAGCTTTAAGGGATCCGCTTACTCTCGCAAGTTTGCTTCCCTCTGTACTCGCCATTGTAGCACGTGTGTAGCCCTACTCGTAAGGGCCATGATGACTTGACGTCGTCCCCACCTTCCTCCGGTTTGTCACCGGCAGTCTCCTTAGAGTGCCCAACTTAAGGCTGGCAACTAAGGACAGGGGTTGCGCTCGTTGCGGGACTTAACCCAACATCTCACGACACGAGCTGACGACAGCCATGCAGCACCTGTATCTAGATTCCCGAAGGCACCAATTCATCTCTGAAAAGTTTCTAGTATGTCAAGAGTAGGTAAGGTTCTTCGCGTTGCATCGAATTAAACCACATGCTCCACCGCTTGTGCGGGCCCCCGTCAATTCATTTGAGTTTTAACCTTGCGGCCGTACTCCCCAGGCGGTCTACTTATCGCGTTAGCTTCGCTACTCACGGATTAAATCCACAAACAGCTAGTAGACAGCGTTTACGGTGTGGACTACCAGGGTATCTAATCCTGTTCGCTACCCACACTTTCGCACATGAGCGTCAGTTACTGACCAGGGAGTCGCCTTCGCCACTGATGTTCCTCCAGATATCTACGCATTTCACCGCTACACCTGGAATTCCACTCCCCTCTCCAAAACTCTAGCCTGCCAGTTCTAAATGCAATTCCCAGGTTGAGCCCAGGGCTTTCACATCTAGCTTAACAAACCGCCTGCGTGCGCTTTACGCCCAGTAATTCCGATTAACGCTCGGACCCTCCGTATTACCGCGGCTGCTGGCACGGAGTTAGCCGGTCCTTCTTCTGTTGCTAACGTCACAGCTAACGGGTATTAACCGTTAACCTTTCCTCACAACTGAAAGTGCTTTACAACCCGAAGGCCTTCTTCACACACGCGGCATGGCTGCATCAGGGTTTCCCCCATTGTGCAATATTCCCCACTGCTGCCTCCCGTAGGAGTCTGGACCGTGTCTCAGTTCCAGTGTGGCTGATCTTCCTCTCAGAACAGCTAGAGATCGTCGCCTTGGTGAGCCTTTACCTCACCAACAAGCTAATCTCGCTTAGGCTACTCTTTGCGCGGGAGCCGGAGCCCCCTTTGGTCCGAAGACGTTATGCGGTATTAGCTATCGTTTCCAATAGTTATCCCCCACACAAAGGCATATTCCTAAGTATTACTCACCCGTCCGCCACTCGTCATCTTCTAGCAAGCTAGAAATGTTACCGTTCGACTTGCATGTGTTAGGCCTGCCGCCAGCGTTCAATCTGAGCCATGATCAAACTCTTCAATTAAATATTTATCGAACATGAATTTTTTTGGTAGACACTCATCAAGTGAGTGCCCACACAGATTGTTTTGTTATTAATTGTTAAAGAACAGTGCTACCGAAGTAGCGTGCTTCCTTGGAAGCGGCTTAAGATGCTGTCCGTGGACCCTCTTAAGCGGGAGGCGTATAATACGCTCTCAAGTTTCGATGTCAAGGTGTTATTTTCATTTAATTTCGAATCAATTTTTGACGTAAATCACAAACTGAAAAACCAAACTAAACCGCCTTACATCACGCTGATTAAAGTCTTTATAAAAGGCTTACATCACCTGGTGAAAACCAGTGTCGGTGCAGCTGTTTTAGCGGCTGTCCCGAAGCGAGAGGCGCATTATAGAGATCCCTTTTTTGATCGCAAGTGTTTATTTCAAAAAAATGTTCAACTGCTTACTAATCAACCAATACGTTTAGAATAAGGTCTATCTGGTGCTTTTTACACCGGATCAATTGATTTGAAATTATCAAAAGCCGATCGAATAAGATCTGTCAGCTGTAGATTATGCTTTTTAGTACGCTGCTTTACTTAGCAAACATTACTTAGCAAACATCTTGTTTGGTAAACACAAACGTCACGACACGCATAGGTATCGTTCTATATCTGTTATCTATCGCTATTTTAGGAACTAAAATAGCAACTTAAGCTCTTTTATCTATATAGCTGTGAAAGATCCACTAGTAACAATCTTAATTGAAGATTAAAGATTAGTAAGCACCACAAGTCACTAACACGACTGCGTCGGCCTGGTGTGGCCGCGAATTCGCATACGCACTGACGGTAACAATAAACATCCTATACCTCACAAAAGCCCATATTCCTGCTTCTACATTACCGCTCTTGCACTTGTCACTCGCTCTAACTTGCCTGCTATTCGCCGTCATAGGTTAGAGCGAATAACTTAGCACTATATTTAGTTATCCCATTTAGCTATTCCGATGACATGTGAATCGCAACAACTTCATCAGAAATACTTGCTGAAAATCATAACGTTACAATCAGAAGAGTAGCGGAAGGTTATAGATAAGTGCTGGGTATAGAGTATTAACGTCGATTAACGCAGCATTTACACATTGAGTTTTAGTAAGTAGCAGCCGCCACGCTTACTAAGATACAAAAGGAGCTCACATGAAAACTTTCTTACTTTTACATATCGCTTTACTTTGCGCATTGGGTTACGTCAGTCAAAGTATATTTTTTGGAACACTGGGTGACATTTTGTTTACGGTTGCTAGCGTAATATGCATACCGATCGTGAGTGCCTATGCACTGAAGTGCTACTTTAGTTTTACCGCAATACGCCAACGTAATCACAAGTTGCAATAAACAATTGGGGCTTCACCTTACGTTCTTATTTTGCTTTTCATCTCACTGATTAAAAACCTATTTTTGTGACCCT
Organism: Paraglaciecola sp. QJM3NY_14; assembly: GCF_056173245.1. Taxonomy (NCBI): domain Bacteria; kingdom Pseudomonadati; phylum Pseudomonadota; class Gammaproteobacteria; order Alteromonadales; family Alteromonadaceae; genus Paraglaciecola; species Paraglaciecola sp. QJM3NY_14. The sequence continues at coordinate 445,707 of NZ_CM149664.1, read as the reverse complement.
GTCTTTATTCAGGGTAAGCGTGAGAATGCTCTCTGGCTAAACTTTCGAGTCATTGATTAAGCGCGCTATTTATAGCGCGTTTTTGTATGACGGGTATTTAACATGCAAAAAATCTCATCGTGAATCGTCATTAATTGTTTTGCTCCCCCGTGACGCAAAATAATTTAACCATTAAAAAACATATACTTACAAACAGAAGGTTAGCAGAAGGTATTAGAGACTTTAGTTTAATACAGTGTCCCCACTATAAATCAACGAGAACAGTTGAAAGGACACTCAATGCCGGATGCAAACCAACCAAAAAACAAAAAAGTAAATAGCTCATCATTGTTAGAAGCGCTCTCTTTACCATTACTCAATGAAAAAATGCATGCCTTTAGCAAAATGGTTAACGTCATTGCTGAAGCGATATTTATCGTTAATGGAGATGGCGTAATCGAGGTAATAAACCCTTTAGCAGCCAAGTTTTTCGGCGCCCCCCAAGAAGCACTAATAGGGCAAAAGTGGTTTCAGTTTTTACATGAGCGTTATCGTGAGCAATATGAATATTTGTTTATCAATTGGAATAAAACCTCAGGCCTACCGTTAAATCATGGTCCTAAAGAGGTACTGATCAACCGACACGATAATACTTGGCTAGAGGCAGATTTATCAGTGTCATGCCTGCCAACATCCTTAACGGCTTCAACTCCTTTGTTCGTCGGTGTTATGCATAACCTGACCAAACATAAAAGTGAATACAGTGAGCTAAGACGACTTGCCTCGACAGATCACTTAACTGGGCTCGCAAACCGCCACAATCTCGAAAAAACATTACAAAAGAGTTGGCTAGATTGCGTTAATACCGAACAAGCCATTAGTCTTATTCTTATCGATGTAGATTATTTCAAATTGTTCAACGACCAATTTGGACACGTCAATGGCGATAAGTGTCTGCAGAAGATAGCCAGAACGATTGAGCAGTGCCTACCGTCAAATGACAGTTTAGCGGCGCGCTATGGTGGTGAAGAGTTTGCAGTCATTTTGCCGCGCTTGCGCTCTGTTAGTGCTGAAATAGTAGCAAAAGACATTCAACAGCAAATAAACACTCTAAATTTTAGCGATTTGGGTCTACCGTCCAGTTTTAGAGTCAGTGTGAGCCAAGGAATTGCCACCGAGCTAGGAGGGCAATTTCGCACATCCGAAGCTCTCATTTGCGCTTCGGATACCGCATTGTATCGAGCAAAATCTGACGGGCGTAATCGCATTAGCATTAGCCCTTAGTATTCTCAACATGAGGTAGTCTTGTGATACTAAACGCACGCTTGGTGGCCAGAAGAATAAGTAAGCACAGCAACGTCACCATCGCACTGATGCTAAATAGCCAGTTAGGCGGCATAAGCTCAATGGTTTTACCCGCGGCAAACCCAGCGAATAGCATCCCCACGGCAAAAGCGTTTTGATACAAAGTGGCGCCGAAGGTCGGTTCGTTAGGCAACAAATGCTGTAATAGATTAACCCCTAATCCAGCCATTAAGCCGTACATCAGCGCCTTTAGTACCTGAATCAAGAATAAATAAGTCATGCTTTGGTTAAGTGGAAGCAATAAAAAGAACGCGATACCACTAACGCTCGCAATGATGAATAACTGAAAATACGTAAAGCGAGACAATAGATTTACACAACGAACAATTAACACAATTTCAGCAATAGCGGCACACATAAAGAGCGTACCTACCAAACTGACAGGCAGTGCTTGTTCCACAAAATAAACTGGCAAGATATGTTGGTATAAATTTATCGCGAAACTGAGCAATGCGAAAAACAGTACGGGAGGTAACAGGCGCAGGTACTGCCCTAAACGATTTTTTACTTTCGTTTTTGGGGCTAACAAGCCATTGTTTTTTATTACAGCCAGTTGTCCCCTAGGCTGATGTATTTCTGCGTCTGATTGAATTGTTCTTTCATTTGAGGCGGGTAAAGTACAAAACATCAAAGTAAGCAAGGGCATGACTAAGGCCAGAGCATATAAAAACACAGAGAAACCAAATTCCTCGACCGTGTAAAACGCCATACTCGGACAAACAACCCAAGCGGCACTGACTGTCGCCATTAACCTCGCGTTGACCCGCTTAATCTGTGTTTTACGAAAATAACGAAATGCTAGGCCCATTAACAAGGCTGTTGATGCATGAAAAGGGGCAAATACGCCAAGCATCACCACACATACAACCAGATAATTTTGCGTGTTAGCCAGCACAACCAATGCACCTGCAGCTAAAAAACTAATCCCTAATAGCCAATGTTTATGCTTACCAACTTGCTCCACAATACGCGCAATGAGAAACGCGTACATAATGCTGCTCAACGCATACCCCCCCAGTAGCGTGCTTAGTTGAGTAGCAGTAGTATCTAAATAACGATATGCATATAAAGACAGAACAGGCATCAGACTCGCCATAATGCAGGCATTTAAAAAACCCGCTAGATAGTAGCGGCTGTCTTTATCCACTAAGCTCATGCCATTTTATATCCTCTTATTGTGGTTTAATGATGACAATAAAATATTTCTCGAAGTTCGGTTATTAAGCAATCAATAAAATGTTCACGCTTTAAAATTAGATTCTACCTACATTCTAGTTAGCTTATAACATATTGTTTATTATGATTTTTAATTAGAAAATTTACGCTAACATAGGCATTGTCGGCAATACATTAGAATGAAAACAAACTATTCAGGCTGTAATGCGTAAAAATTTGAATCTTAAATCCAATACAAAACCATTCATTGGAATATTCGTGTAATAAAAACTGTCGCCGATAGGTCTCTTGGCACAGAATCATTTTAAAAGGAAAAACCATGTCGATTTTACCGCACAGCTTGTTTGTTAGCGCGAGCTTAGCGATGGCATTCACTTTGAGCGCTCAAGAACAGAGTCGCCCTGCTCAAGTTGGTACTGAGGCAAATACCAGTAATGAACAAGATAATAACCTTGAACACGTCACTGTCACTGGCTCTGCCCAACCTACTTTAATCATGTCACCTAAAAATGCAGTGATCGACGGCCCGTTCGGTAAAGACAAAAACTTAACGGAAATAGCCCGCACCTTAACGTCTATTTCCAGCGACATGTTAGAACAGCTATCTATTGATGACTTACAAGACGTACTCACCTTAGTGCCCAACACGTATTCAGCCAGTGGCTTTGGTGCGCCTAGTCTACCAACCATCCGCGGCCAATTAGGCGAATTATTTCAACAGGGTATGCGTCGTCAGGCAGGCAACAATGGTTTTGGGATCCCGTTGTCGTTTAACAGCGTTGGGCAAATTGATGTAGTGAAAGGCGCGCCTTCGGTCATACTTGGCACCACCCAGCGTAATGGGGGCTTTGTTAATTTAAATAACAAGACCGCAACCCTGTCAGGAACAGATTTAAAGCTGCAAGCTAGCGCAGGTAGTTGGGAGCACTATCGTGGCCAAGTTGACGTAAATACCACAATCAAAGAAGGTAAAAGCGGTATTAGGGTCAGTGCTGAATACATTGACAACAACAGTTACTACGACTTTACCGAATTTCAAAGCGAGGATTTATTCATTGCCTATAAAATTCTGCCAGATGATAAATCTAGCTGGGATATTAGCTTTGAATACTACGATGTGGAGTTTACAGATAACGCTGGCATTAACCGCCCTACACAGAATCTAATCGACAACGGTTTATATATTACTGGTCAAGGCGTGCAGCCAAATGGCTCACAAGTGCCGGGCGCTTTTGCCGTGGTGTCCCCTACCGGCGAAGTGCGTATTCCTCGCAGCACAGTGCTTACCGACCCAGACAACATAAATAATGCACAGACTTACGTATTTCATAGTACCTACGAGCGTCAGCTAAATGCTGTGCATACTCTGACTAACCGCAGTTACTTTCAATATTTAGATCGTGAAGAAATCGCGCAAAACAGCTTTGTCGAGATTATTGATGGGGCGAAAACCGCGCAAAATCGGATTGAGCTGACTTCAGCTTGGTCTGGCGATCAGCAAACCACCTGGGGAATAGACCTAAGGTACAACAACGTACTCGGCTATAGTCAGTTTACGACAGAAGCTGACTTACCTATCGATTTGCTTGGCAGCATAGAGCAAAGACGTATTCCTCTGACTGAAGCCCAACAGGCGCGCTTAGTCGAACTTCGCCCTGGGGTTTTCGTGTCACCGGGCGCTAACTATGACATCGATGGCGATGGTAACAACGACTTTTCATTGTCCGACACCACAGATTCAACCACGTGGCAAACGGGTTTATTTGCCGAACAAGACAGTGACTGGACCAGCCGATTTAGCACCACTGTTGGCTTACGTGCTGACCACTATGACGTGACCGCACGGGATGCATTACCACCACAAGGTCAGGTGGCGGCAGAAGACAGCTTCAGCAAATGGTTATACTCCGGCTCAGCCAGCGCCCGCTTTAAAATCAATAACGATATCGTGACCTATGCTACGTATAGCTACAGTGAAGCGACCTCTAACAGCATGGGCGGCGGAACAGTATTAGGCGCTGATAATAAAATAAACCCACTGAATTTTGCCACTGAAAACGAGTTATACGAATTGGGTGTGAAGTTCTCACCTGTAGGCTCTCCTTGGTACGCCGATGCATCTGTATTTGAGCAATCCCGTAGCTTGCGTAATCGCGATGGCAGTAACACAGGCATTATCGCCAAAGGCTTTGAAGCGCAAGTTTTTTATCAAGGCAGTAGTTTGTGGGCCAATCTTGGTTACAGCTACTTAGATGCCCGTTACGACGACTCAGCCAGCGCGCAAGACTCACAACAAGTGGCTGACGCATTTGATAATTCGCGCCCCGACATTATTCAAGGCACAGGTATCGGTGCGCCTAATTTTGCTGGCTTTGCGCCCTCAAATGAGCGCGTGCAAGGTATACCACAACAAACGGTTTCAGCCAGTGCTGGCTATCAAATATGGGATAACTGGGATGTATCTGGCTCGGCTATTTACAGTAAAAGTTATCCTCTGGATTACCTTGCCTCTGTGTTAATCCGTGATCAAATTACCATTAATATTAATACCAATGTTGCCCTAACCGATCAGTCAAGCTTGCGCCTTGAAATACGCAACCTGACCGATGAAAACAACTGGCGCCCCGTATTTGAGGGCGGTTATTTTGGCTCAACCTTGGTTTTCCCTGAGCTACCACGCAATGTTCAGTTAACTTACACCTACAACTTTAAGGCCTAGCTCCTAAGGATTCACCTCAAAATGAATAGTAAACGTGCAATATTAGTCATCGTCATTGCTGCGCTCATCGCCAGCTTTTTTGTCTTTGACCTGAATCAATACCTCACACTTGAGAGCCTTAAAAACAATCAGCAAGATCTTGCGCAATATATTGAAGCGAACTGGTTGGTCGCATTTGTTGGCTACTTGGCCATTTATGCTGCAGCCACCGCCTTGAGTGTACCTGGGGCAGCTATTCTTACATTAGGCGCAGGTGCCTTATTCGGCTTCGGCTGGGGCTTATTATTAGCCTCATTCGCTTCAAGCATTGGTGCAACCTTGGCCTTCTTAGCGTCGCGTTTCTTATTGCGGGATTGGGTAAAAAGTACCTTCTCGAAAAAGCTAGAATCTATCGATAAAGGCATCGAAAAAGACGGTGCGTTCTACTTATTGAGCTTACGTTTAGTGCCTATCTTCCCGTTTTTTATCATCAACCTAGTGATGGGTGTGACGGGTATAAAAACGTGGACTTACTACTGGGTTAGCCAATTGGGCATGTTGATTGGCACTGCCGTTTATGTGAATGCAGGTACTCAATTAGTCGAAATTAACCAGTTGTCAGACATTATCTCAACGGATTTAATCCTTTCGTTTGTACTATTAGGCATATTCCCGATTTTGGCTAAGTTTATTTTAAGTGCGCTGCAACAACGCCGTGTTTACAAAGGCTGGAAAAAACCCAAGAAATTCGATCGTAACCTAGTGGTTATCGGTGCAGGTTCGGCTGGTTTGGTAACGGCTTATATTGCCGCGGCCATTAAATCTAAAGTGACCTTGGTTGAGCGTCATAAAATGGGCGGCGACTGTTTGAATACGGGTTGCGTGCCTTCTAAAAGTATATTGCACGCCAGTAAGCTAGCGCATATTCATCACACTTCGCAAAACGCGGGTGTCACCTATGATGCCCCAAAAATTGATTTTAAAGCGGTCATGAACAAGGTTCACAACGTGATTAAATCCATTGAGCCACACGATTCTGTTGAGCGTTATGAATCGCTGGGAGTAAATGTCGCCATAGGTAATGCTACCATCGTGTCGCCTTGGCAGGTGGATATTCAAACCGAGAACGGTGTTGAATCATTAACCACGCGCAATATTGTTATTGCCACAGGCGCCCGTGCATTTGTACCAGATATTCCAGGTTTGAAAGACATCGACTATTTAACCGCTGATAACCTTTGGGAAATCACCGAGCAGCCTAGACGTATGATAGTACTAGGCGGCGGCCCAATTGGTTGCGAACTGTCTCAAGCATTTGGTCGTTTAGGCACCCATGTCACGCAAATCGAACGCGGCGACCAAGTATTGAGCAAAGAAGACCCAGATGCAGCGAAGCACTTACAAATTCAACTCGAAAAAGACGGCATCGACTTGCGCCTGAACACCAGCGCCATGGCAGTTGAAACCACCAGCGAAGGCAATGTGTTAGTGGTTGAGTTTGAAGGTAAAGAAGAGCGTATCCCGTTCGATAAGATATTGGTGGCTGTGGGCCGCCAAGCGAACCTAACGGGCTTCGGTTTAGAAAAACTTGGTATCGAGACTGACCGTACTGTTATCACCAATGACTTTTTACAAACCAAGTACCCAAATATTTTGGCGGCAGGCGATGTCGCCGGGCCTTATCAGTTTACTCACACCGCCAGTCACCAAGCTTGGTATGCAGCGGTCAACGCGTTATTTAGACCCTTTAAAATATTTAAGGTGGACTACAGTGTTATTCCTTGGGCAACCTTTGCGGAGCCAGAAATTGCCACGGTAGGGTTAAATGAAATGTCTGCTAAGCAACAAGGCATTGAAGTAGAGGTCACACGTTACGATATTGGCGGTCTTGACCGTGCATTAGCTGACGATCATGCACGGGGTTTTGTTAAAGTGCTCACTAAGCCTGGTAAAGATAAGATTTTGGGTGCCACCATAGTCGGTGCCAATGCGGGTGAATTACTGGCAGAGTTCGTTTTAGCCATGAAACACGGCCTTGGTTTAAACAAGATTTTGGGGACTATCCATATTTACCCTACTATGGCTGAAGCGAATAAAAACGTCGCAGGGAACTGGAAGAAAGATCACGCACCGCAAAAAGTACTCGACTTCCTTGAACGCTTCCACACGTGGCGTCGCAAGTAAGGCATCGATTGCTTAGAAGTTACTTATAAGATAACGGGCGTGCTGCAATTATTAACATACGCTCCGTAATTTAAATAAATCTAACGGGGAAGTGTATGCATACTCCATCAAACCAAGTTACACGTTTGATTCGATATACCCTAACGGCAGGTAGTTTGCTACTTGCCTCATTTTCGTTCGTGTTACACGCTGCAGAATTCGATCACAGCTATGCTAATTTTGATCAACTATTAACCCAAGTAGTGCAAACGTCTGACGATAAGAAGCAAACCCGAGTGGACTATCAACGATTATCAGTACAAAAAGATACTTTGCACATATCGTTAAATGCATTTTCTGCTGTCAGTAAAAGCCAGTTTGACGGATGGGACAAGCAGCAACAACTGAGCTTTCTAATCAATGCATATAATGGTTTTACCCTGAAGCTGATTGTCGATAACTGGGAAGAGTTTAAGCAAGGGGATGCTGACTCAATTCGCGACCTAGGTAGTTTATTCACCACTCCGTGGGAAAAGAAGTTCTTCACTTTGTTTAATGAAAAACACAACTTAGACGATATCGAACACGAAATGGTGCGTAAATGGTTTAAAGAGCCACGTATTCATGCCGCCCTAGTTTGTGCAGCGGTGTCATGCCCACCACTGCGTAGTGAGGCATTCGTAGCAACCACGTTGACAGCCCAACTTGATAGTCAAATGCAGCTGTTTTTAGCAGACAATAGCCGCAATGAGATAAAGGTACATGGCCAAAAGGGTGAAGCGTCTTTATCGTCAATATTTAAATGGTATCGCGGCGACTTTGAAAAAGGCGACCAGGGTTTCAATTCATTATTCGATTTGCTCAATGACTACAGCGATGCACTCGTCGAGGGAGACAGTAATCCACAAGAGCAGCGCAATTTAATCAAGAGCGCTGACTACCCTATTACATTCAAGGATTACGACTGGCGTTTAAATGATGTGGCTAACTTCTAAATTGACGCGCTTTTTTACCCACCTTAAAGTATCTGTTGGGGCCAAGATAGTACTGCTATTGGCAGCCTTGGCAGCGCCATCTGTGGCGATGGGAAATGACGCGTTAAACGACCTTAAGGGTAATCAAGCTAGCCCGCGCGAAAGCAGCAAGCAGTGGCAGCAAACCTTAGCCACTGCCCGCGGCGACACAGTGTACTTTTATGCTTGGGGTGGTTCAAAACCCGTCAATGACTATTTACGCTGGGCAGCCCGGGAAATTGCCAGTCGATATAAGGTACGTTTGCGTCACGTTAAAGTAGCCGATATCAGCGAAGCGGTTAGTAGGTTAAAAGCAGAAGATGGCAGCAAAAGTGCTATCGATTTGCTGTGGATAAATGGTGAAAACTTTAGCTACCTAAAAGAACAAGAATTGTTATTAGGGGGGCTGACAAACGCTGTCCCCAATAGTGCGCTGCTGGCTACTGAGCAGCTGTCGTTGCGCAACGACTTTGGTGTCCCTATGGATGGCTTCGAAATACCTTGGGGCGTAGGGCAATTCAATATTATTGCCAATGAAAACGTCTTTGCTCAGATAAGCGTTACCCCAGTTGATATTCTTAGCGCAGCGAAGCAACAACCCGGCCGCATGAGTTACCCGCGCCCGCCTGAATTTCATGGCACTACTTTTTTGAAACAGCTTTTAGTGGCGCTTAGTCATAATGATAAACGTTTATTCGAGCTTGCTACACCTGAATCCCAGCAGCAGTTGCTGCCTGCATTATGGGATTACCTTGATAAACTGCACCCACTATTATGGCAAAAAGGCAGTGCATTCCCTAGCTCAAACACAGAGCAACTGGCACTTTTTCAACAAGATCAACAGACAATCGCCGTTAGTTTTAACCCCAATCAAATAAGCAAAGAGCAAGATGAAATGCGTATTCCTCAATCTGCAAAACGTGTGTACTTTGCGGGCGGCGCTATTACTAACAGCCATAACCTTGCCATTCCCAAAGGGGCGCAAAGTCCAGCAGGCGCGAAAGTGGTGATCCATTTTCTATTGAGCGAGTTAGCCCAAGAGCGCAAGCTTAATGGTACCTGGGGGGACCCTGCAGTCATAACGCCATTACTGGATAAAGCCTCAACATTACCCTCTCAGCAAGAATTACACAGTTCTTGGCAACAAATCATTGAAGATACATGGCAACAAAGATACGGCGCTTAACCCTTGTTGTTGGCTGGCTGCTTGTTGCATTAGTCGCAGGGCTGCCCGTTTTTGGTATCGTGCTGGGCTTATGGCTCTCGCCGCCAATTTCATGGGAGCACGTTAGCGTATTTTTTGCTTACAACGGCCTCCTGTCATCAGTTTTAAGTTCTCTGCTGCTTTCATTCCTCGCGCCGATCATTGCGCTGTATGTGGCATTTACCGTATACAGCCAGTATCGTTTTAACCCCCGCTGGCAAGCCTTAGAGCAACGCCTCGCCCCTTTGCTGTCACTCCCTCATTTAGCGGTAGCTCTAGGCATAGTCTACCTCTTTAGTTCAGGGGGAATGTTGTGGAGTGCACTTTGGGAGCTCGCTGGGAGCACACCACCTGAGTGGCTTGGCGTTGGACGTAAAAGTATGTTGACCATGTTAATTGCTATCAGCATAAAAGAAGTGCCCTTCTTTTTATTTATATTCAGCGCTCTGGGTCGCCAGCTGGCGATTAAAGATTGGTTATTACAAGGTCGAGCACTTGGCTACAGTGAAAGTGCCAGTTGGTGGTTGTTGGTGTTCCCTACCGTATTAAAGCAGTCTCGGTTAGCCTTACTTGCAGCGATGGCTTTTACCTTGTCGGTACTGGACGTTAGCCTACTGATTGGCCCCAATATTCCCGAACTTTACGCGGTCGTATTATATAACTGGCAAACTGGCTTCACCGCAGCTGAGCAAGCAATGGCCTTTCTTGGCAATCTGCTTTTATTGGTCATGCTTGGCGTGTTAGTCGCGGCTATTTATACTCATGAATGGTTCGCCATAAAGCGAATTCGCACGCTTGCCATTATGGCCAACCCATTGAAAATCACTCGCTTTGCTCGGGTATTCACTGCGTGGTTGGGGCTTTTTAGTTTATTAACCTTAGTGATATTACTCACCTTTTTACTGTGGTCCTTAGGCTGGAATACGCAAAGTCCCTTTAACGCAACGAGTTGGTCTACCGCGTTATGGCAAGATGAATGGTTTTTCATGCAAGCGCCATTGCTGAACAGCTTAAACATTGCTTTTTTTAGCAGTATTGTGGGTGTGGCAATGACCGTAATTGCCCTAGAGCTGCAGCGACAAAGCAAACGCTATTTACCCGATTATATGTGGTTACTGGCAATACTATTGCCCCAGCTAAGCATGGTGTACGGGTGGCAAATTGCTCACACCGATATGAGCGCGAGTTACAATACGGCTTGGATAGTCCTCTCGCATTTACCCTTCACCTTTGCTTACAGCTACTTAGTGCTTCGCGGGCCGTTTCAAAGTCTGGATCGGCATTATGAGTTGGTTGCTGCCAGTTTCGGCTATTCTTATTGGCAACGTTGGTGGCAAGTACGTTTCATGTTGCTTCGCCCTGCTCTGATAAGCGCATTAGCCATCGCGTTTTCGGTCAGTGTTGCGCAATACATTCCCACCCTAATGATGGGAGCCGGGCGAGTATCCACCATCACCACTGAGGCAGTCGCAATTGCTTCAGGAAACGAGCAAAGCATCACGGCGGTCTACCTGTTAGTGCAAGCTTTACTGCCGTTTGTAGCCTTTTTCATCGCCAGTGTGCTGGCTCAACGTCTTCGAGGAAGTTACGATGCTGCGCATCAATAATTGCCAAATAAACACCGTTAGTGGGCAGATTTCCTTGCCCGATATAACACTCGAGCAAGGTGAGTTACTGGTGCTTACTGGCCCAAGCGGTATGGGCAAGTCGACATTTTTGCACTGGTTGTTAGGTGATAAGATTCAGCATGCCAACATCAGTGGTGAAATTATCCTGAACGAACAAGCGATTAACGACCTGAACGTTGAGCAGCGTGGCATCGGTTTATTAATGCAAGACGTGCATCTTTTTCCGCATTTGAATGTGGTAGACAATATCTGCTTTGCACTACCCGCAGCGGGTAAAAATCAGCAAGGTAAAAAACAGAATAAACAGCAGCGCCGTAAAACCGCGATAAATATGCTCGATAAGATTGAGCTGGGTTATGTGGCTGAACATTTCAGCGATCAATTAAGTGGTGGCGAGCGCTCTCGCGTTGGCTTGGTGCGTGCGCTAGCGAATCAACCGCAAGCCTTATTGATGGATGAACCCTTCGCTGCACTTGACCCAAACACGAATGCTAAGGTAAGTCAGTGGGCATTTGAGCAACTGCAACAGCAAGGAGTGCCTAGCATCATGGTGAGTCACGATATCGACAATATTCCTGCTCATGCTCAACATATAGATTTAGGGGCATACTTTCAAAGCGCATCACACGCTAAGCGCAACTAATAACGTATACTCGACTCTATGGGTCTGCCCTCTAGCGGCCCATAAACATAAGGTAAAGCATGCTAGACCCTATTTTAAATAAACTGTTGAAAAAGCCTCTGTGCAGTGCGGCCAAACAATTAATCAAACGCGGAGCAACCGCCGATTCGGTGACAGTAGCCGGCTTTGTTATTGGCATACTTGCGGTGCCGGCCATTATTTATGGTCAATATGTACTGGCGTTGTGCTTGATCTTACTAAATCGCCTGGGCGACGGATTAGACGGCGCAATCGCCAGAGAGACATCCCCTTCAGACGCTGGGGGCTTTTTGGATATCACCTTAGATTTCATATTCTATTCAGCCATCGTGTTCGCTTTTGTCTGCGCCAACCCGGTGGACAACGCCATAGCTGGCAGCTTTTTGATGCTGTCATTTATGGGCACAGGTGGCAGCTTTTTGGCCTTTGCCATTATGGCCAGCAAACATGGCATCGACAGCCCTAACTACCCACAGAAAAGCTTGCACTACATGGGCGGTTTAGCAGAAGGCTTTGAAACCATTCTAGTGCTGTGCTTATTTTGCTTATTCCCGAGTCAATTTGTATTGATAGCATCGGTATTTGCTGCAATCTGCTGGCTTACCGCGATCATTCGAATTTGGGTGGGTTATCACACCTTAGTGGCCACTAAAGACAGCTAGCTCTTTTTAGCGGCGCTCTTTTTGGCGACGCTCTTTTTGGCAACGCTCTTTTTCAGGTGTGTGTCTAAATGGCATCATGAGTACGGTACCGATGCCCGTATTATTACTTTCTTTGTCGTACTCATTTAAGCCAAGCGTTAAGCCGTCATCACCGGCTTTAGCTTGGCGTGTGTAGCTGTGGAATAGTCGATCCCAAACAGACAAACAAAAACCAAAATTACTATCGGTTTCCTTTACTACCTGGCTATGATGAATGCGATGCATGGCTTGAGTCACAATCACCTTTCGCAACGGCGTTTCCAACCAGTTGGGCAGCTTTATGTTGCTGTGATTAAAAATAGCACTGGCATTGAGCACAATCTCAAAAACTAAAATGGCTATGACCGGCACACCTAATAAAAGGATACCAAGTCCCTTAACCAATAAACTCAAGGCAATTTCGATAGGGTGAAAACGTAAGCCTGTTGATGCATCGAGGTGGGGGTCAGCATGATGTACCCGATGTAAACGCCACAACAATGGCACCCGATGAAAAACGCGGTGCTGCCAATAAATCAGGCAATCAAGGGCGATAACCGCTAAGGTAACAGCCGCCCATTCAGGCACAGGCAATATATTCAATACGCCGAATTGCCGCTCATCAGCATAAATTGCCACGACAGCTAGGCCTGCTGGTGCCAATAACCTGCCGGTTAGCGCGCCGCAAAGAACCAAGAAAAAATTACTCGACCAGCGTTTGTAGCGCGCGACAGGTGACACCCGATTTGGCAATAGTGCTTCCCAAATCATCATGACGGCCAACACTAATATAAAGGTGCCCATCCGCAACCAGGCTTCATTTTGCATACTTATCCACTTTAATATTTATTAGAAAGTTAAGTCCAAAAACTGTTACTGATAGTATTAGGTTGTTCATATATCATGAGTTCATAAATTTACGGTACTATAATAACAACGGAGAACACCCTATGAAGACCTTGGTTAGCTTAGTTAGCTTCCTGGCTATTTTGCTTGTCGCCCTTCCTGGCCCCCTTTACAAATTTGGTATACTCGAGTTAGGCACTGCTTTTGCTGCATTACGCTTCGGTGTATACGCCGGTATCGCAGCATTAGTTTTGATCCTTATCCAGATTATTTTTATGCGTAAAAATATTAGCTGGGCAGGTGTTGCTGTGTCAGCGGTGTTGGCATTAATCGCTGTTGGTTTACCTATGAGCATGATGAGTAAAGCGAAATCAGTCCCACCAATTCATGATATTTCTACAGATTTGGTTAACCCACCTAAGTTTGTAGCAATTGTTGCTTTGCGTGCAGACGCGCCTAACCCGGTCGAGTATGCAGGTGAAGAAACCGCTAAACAGCAGCGTGACGCTTACCCAGAACTGACAACGCAAAAATATAGCCAAAGCACCGAACAGTTGTTTGATGCAACACAAGCTGCGATCAATGATTTGGGTTGGGAATTAGTCAACTCAGACAAATCACTAGGGCTTGTTGAAGCAACAGATACCACTGGCTGGTTCGGTTTTAAAGATGACGTTGTTGTACGTATTCGTACCACAGGCGAAGAAAGCTTCCTTGATGTACGCAGTAAATCCCGCGTAGGTAAAAGCGATTTGGGTAAAAATGCTGAGCGTATTCACTCGCTAATCGAAGCTATAAACAGCAAGCTTTAATTCTTGCCCTCTCATCTGCAGACGCTTGATAATGCAAGATGATAAAAAAACGCCCAGCGATGTGTTTTCATCGCTGGGCGTTTGTACAACTTAACAATATTTCGAAGCAGTTTAGTTACCAAGTAAACCTTTCATCACATTATTCAGAATTTGCTTCTGTGCTTCAGTGGCATTTTGGCACTCTTCGGTTTTCACTTCTTCACCTTTCATGAGTTTCTCTGTGCACGTTGCGAGTACTTCGCTTAACAGTTCAGGATCATCGACCAAATCCTCTACTGACGGTGTACCGCAAGCGGAAAGACCGCACACTAAAGGCAGTATCAACATATATTTTTTCATTTTTTCTTCCTTAAATTCCCGATGATTAAAACGCTGTACGTTCGGGTTTAACGCCAGCTTAGGTTCACAACTAATTGAAAAATCGAGCGTTACATATCCCTTAACAATTCTTCACGTTTAGATACTAAAAAAACATCTAAAAAATTACAACGTTTTCTATTGAAAATCAGCTGCTTAACATCATCTATTAAGCGCAGGACAGAAGTAGTTTTTATTGTCTGATTAGGTGTCTCTAATCCACTACTTTTGTTGCTCACTCAGTTAATTTTTATTAAGGAATTTCAATGAAAGCTTCAAAAATTGCTTTATTAGCAGCGACCGTTATTTCCGTTCCTACTGCTTACGCAGCCTCTCCTGACTTCAACTATGTTGAAGGCGGTTATGCAAAGATTGATGTAGACAACAGCGACTACGAGCCAGATGGCTTCAAAGTTTCTGGTTCTGCATTGGTAGGTAAAAATGTTTTTGTGAATGGCTCGTACACAGACACCTCTGATGAAATCAACAACAGTGATATTGACTTTAACCAGCTTAGTTTAGGTATTGGTTATCGTATGGCAGCATCAAGTAATACGGATGTATACGGTGTAGTCAGTTATGAAGAAGCTGAACTAGAGGATTATGATGAAAATGGATACGGCTTAACAGCGGGCATTCGCTCACGTGTAACACCAAATATCGAATTAGATGGCGGCGTATCCTATATCGATTTAGACGACGATGATGATACGTACCTTAATTTAGGCGCCAGTTACTACTTCACTCCCGAAGCTGCGGTGAGCGTGTCTTATCGTACGTCCGATGACAACGATATTATGGGTGTCTCTGCTCGTTATTCATTCTAGTTAGAGGACTTTTTCTTTCTGACGTCACAGCGACAGGGATCCTGTCGCTGTTTACATCAGTGCAACTGGCTATACAGAGACTTAGAAATTCTCTAACACGTAATCTGGCAATTCGTCTTCTGATGGCAATGGCATCGGTACACCTTTATCATCAATCGCAACAAATTTAAATTGTCCTTGGGTGACCTTCTCTCGCAAACCTATTCTATCGCGTCTTACCCATGCTTCAACGTTGATCACCATAGATGTGCGCCCTAACTTAACAACCCGGGTATACAAACCTAGAATATCCCCGACGTGCACAGGACGGATAAAGCTCATGCTCTCTACTGACACTGTGACTACGCGCCCTTGAGCTCGTTGCCCTGCACATATGCCTGCCGCAATATCCATTTGGGATAATACCCAGCCACCAAATATATCCCCAGCTGCATTCGTATCAGCTGGCATAGCGAGAGTTCGAGTGGTGAGTTTACCGAGAGCCTGTTCTTCTTGCGCTTCTTCTTGCATTTCGCTGCCTGTATCAAGATTTAATGGGGATTTTAGTCAGATTGTAGCATTAAATTACGGTTCAATTTGATACCAAAGAGCGGCATTTTTCAACGGTGTGCGTGCAGGCAGTAAAGGGTTTGGTAAATCAATCACAATTCGCTCAGACAAATTAGATTTATCAATTAACCATTGATTGTGCTTTTCAAACATCAGGTCAAAGGAGCCATCTTCAATGGCGATTTGTAAACCACGCTCTATGTCTGCAGCAAGTTCCTTATTATTCGGATTAACGAAATAATAAAGCGCAGCGGGATAACGCAGCAATAAGCGTTTCTCCACTGCAAGGTTGTATTGAGGTCTAGCATCTAATTCACTCCAGATTTCGATAAGCGAACGCGGGAAAAAATCGAATCGCTCACCGTCTAACATCACAAACAGGCGCTCATACATAGAAGACGACATCACATCTATCCCGCTGCTGTTCATAATATAGGTGTCTGGCCAATCGTGTACTTGCCCTGCAGTGAATTTTTGTAAACCAGCTAAACTATTGATCTGCTCAAATCGTCTCTCGTTTCCGGCATGAACCAAAAATAAACGCCAACCAATTAAGCCTTTATAAATAGGAATTCTAACGGGCTCGAAAGCCTCTTCTCGCTCTTTGCTGGTCATGGTCCACACAATATCAGGCGCATTTTGAGTACCGACCATACGCAGTGCTCTACTTTGGTTCATTAACCCTTTGCTCGGTTTCAATCTATAAGGTTTGCCCAATTTGCTTATCGCTAGCTCTAATAACCGCACAGGGTAAATAGGACGATGATCATCTACTGACAGTGGCTTAGGGTATAAAATGGTTGTTACGGGTTCGGCGAGTGCATCACCATTATAAAATAATAAGAGTACACACTGCACAGCCATACACAGCAATTTCTTATTCAGCGTGTAAAACAAACAAAGCCTTTCTAGGTAATTAAATATAGCCATTGATAGTAAGGGGATCGTAAAAAACATCGTAGTGTTTATTCCCTGATTACGCAGTACGTTTGCGGCCAATAAAGCCTAAGAAGCAGAATAAATAGTACATATAACAACCACAAACCTTAAGAATACACTACTTTTTAATTTAGTCGTTTTAATCGAAATATCAACTTCATGACTAAGAGTAATTATCTATTGGTGATAATGGCTTAACCCTCAAAGTAGTAGTGCCAGTTAGTGGGGTTTGGTACTAGTGGTACTCGCGAATTCGACTCCAAAGTGCACCACTCGCTAACCTAAGCTGCGCGGCGTAGTTCATTCAAGTTCAGTGATCGCACATGGCTGCTTGTCTGATGAAATCCGAACCTATTACTCGAAACCGTCAGATTAGATGCAAGCTACTACAGCTTATTTTGTATGCACTAAACGATTCTGTCGTAGTCGCTAATGACCCAGGGGAATTGAAGGTTATCTTTAACCGTGTTCTGTGAATGTTTTATTTGTGCATTTGAGGAATGCTATGGCCTGAATCTGTTGCACCTCGCCGAGATGCTTGAGACTCACGAACACATTGTTGTAAAGCATGGAGACTGCATAAGGCGGTACATGATATTTATCATGTAAAACGGGCCAAGCGGAGGCGTAGTCGAGTTCACAAACGCATAGAGCGAATAGAAGTAGCTGGGTTAAGGCGCTAGTCACAGTTAGCGCCTGATAGGATGAGCAAGCAGTGCGCAATAACTATGCTTATTGCGCACTGAGTAGGTTATCGTAAAACAATCAGCGGGATATTCGTTGTTTCCAGCATTTTTAACGTATTGCTACCAACAAAAAGTTGTCGCAATCTTGAGTGACCAAATGCCCCCATGACTAACAATTCAATGTTATTCGCTTTCTGATATTTCAACAGCTCCTCTTTAATATTGCCCTCTAGAAAAGCAGTAGCCACATTTAAGCCTCGCTCTGCTAATTGCGATGCAGCACTATCAAACTTAGCTTTAAGACCGGATTCATTATTTTTTATCGCCACCAAATGACAATCAATACCATGCAAGAGGCCGCCATCCAGCACTTTTTGCAACGCCCTATCAGCAGACTCACGTCCGTCATAAGCAATCATAAATGACGTAGGGGGCGAGAACTCTTCAGGAACAATGAGCACTGGCTGGGATACTGTTCGCAGCAGTGTCTCAAGGTGAGAGCCAATGGCTTTAAATTCGTTGTCGTGATCCACACCTTTACGGCCAATAACAATCAAACGGATCTCGCTCTCGACCTCAATTATCGCCTCAACAATATCGCCATGGCGTTGCATAGACTCCACCGTTTCTATGCCTGTTGAACGCGCATCAGACACGACTGATTCAAGTAGTTCACTTCCAAGTTGTAGCGCAACTTTACTCTTTTGCTCATCCAGTTTGGTCATCTCTTCTAACAATGAAGAACGTGCACCAAGACCAATAGCCCCCGTATAATCATCAGCGCCATGTTGATGCGTTTTCTCTATTGTATGGAGAAAGCATAACGCCTTTGCCAGCTTGGTTGCGGCCCATTTACCCGCTCTGACAACAGCAGGCGTCATTCCAGAGCCGTCAATACAAGTCATTATTTTTCTCATCGCTTATCTCCTAGTGACCACCCATCAGCTTTTCAACTTCCGCCGGATCGTTATGTACCCCAAACTTATCGACGACAGTTTCTGTCGCTTCGTTCATCCCTACAACCGAGACCGTAGCGCCCTCACGACGGAATTTAACGACGACTCTGTCCAGTGCATTCACGGCAGTAATATCCCAGAAGTGTGCGTGATTAAGATCTATCACAACGGTATTTACGACCTCTTTAAAATCAAACGAAGCAATGAATTGCTCTGAGGAAGCAAAGAATACCTGCCCAATGACTTCATACTTACGGGTCTTGTCAGGTTCAAAGTAATATGACTTAACAGCCATGAACCGTCCAATTTTGTTTGCGAAGAACAGGGTTGCAAGCAGAACACCGACTAGCACCCCAATTGCGAGATTGTGTGTTGCCACAACAACTACGACAGTGCTTATCATTACAATATTGGAAGAGAGCGGGTGCTTGCCTAACTCTTTTACAGATGTCCAAGAGAAGGTTCCGATTGCAACCATTATCATTACGGCGACTAATGCGGCCATTGGGATCTGACGAAGCCACTCATCCAACACGAGTACCATAAACAGCAAAAA
Organism: Paraglaciecola sp. QJM3NY_14; assembly: GCF_056173245.1. NCBI lineage: Bacteria > Pseudomonadati > Pseudomonadota > Gammaproteobacteria > Alteromonadales > Alteromonadaceae > Paraglaciecola > Paraglaciecola sp. QJM3NY_14. The sequence goes on along the minus strand of NZ_CM149664.1, from coordinate 426,612 downwards.
TGTACCGGCGACAAAACTCGACAGTCTCCCACGACCACCGGACTTTACATTGATGATAGACTGTCCAATCATGGCACACCCTGCCATGCCACCAAACAAACCTGCACCAATATTAGCAATCCCCTGACCTTTACATTCCTTGTTTCTATCACTGCTAGTGTCGGTTAAATCATCAACAATGGTTGCTGTCATCATTGACTCCAGCAAACCTACTACAGCAAGACCCGCGGCATAAGGGAGGACTATCAATAGCGTTTCAAGATTCAACGGCACATCCGGCCACAAAAATATCGGTAATGTGTCAGGAAGCTCTCCCATATCACCCACGGTACGTATGTCTAACCCTGTAACAATAGCAACAATAGTCAGTGTAACAATACACACGAGTGGCGAAGGAATGGCTTTGCCTATAACAGGAAGGTAAGGGAACAAATATATAATCCCAAGGCCAGCGGCGGTCATAACGTACACATGATAAGTCACGTTGGTCAGTTCGGGTAATTGCGCCATAAATATCAGAATGGCGAGAGCATTAACAAATCCTGTAACGACCGACCGTGATACAAACCGCATCAACTCACCCAAGCGCAAAAAGCCAGCCATAATCTGTAACACACCTGTAAGCAGTGTGGCGGCTAACAAATACTCGAGACCGTGCTCTTTCACTAATGTCACCATTAAGAGCGCCATTGCGCCTGTGGCAGCCGAAATCATACCGGGTCTTCCGCCAACAAAAGAAATGATGACCGCGATGCAAAACGATGCGTATAAACCTACTTTGGGGTCAACACCCGCAATAATAGAAAAGGCGATGGCTTCGGGAATGAGGGCTAATGCCACAACAATACCCGCAAGCACATCACCACGAATATTAGAGAGCCAATCTCTCTTTACGTGTTCAAACATGCAAAGTTACCTAAACTGTTTTCCTCAAATAGAGGAGAATAAAATTATGTAAAAATAAGTCTCGCGAGGGACGCGATGAAATTGCTCATCAAACTGAGCAGAAGATAGTCAGAGGGGGAAGCCTAGGGCGGCGTAAGTGTCAAGTTTGACTCCATGTGATTTCAGATTCGAGGATCATACATGACATAAATGTCAGGATCCACAATCTCGTCCAAGAAGAGTCTACAGCAACGTTGTTTCCTATATTGCTTGTTCAATTGACCCGAGTAATGTGGATATGACAGACCAAAATCAAACCACCTGCCCTGCTACATACCCGCTACTCCAAGCCCACTGGAAGTTATAGCCCCCTAACCAGCCTGTAACGTCCATGACTTCGCCGATGAAGTACAGGCCTTTCACATCTTTAGCTTCCATGGTTTTTGATGATAGAGAATCGGTGTCTACGCCGCCGAGCGTAACTTCTGCGGTGCGATAGCCTTCAGTGCCATTGGGTTTTAACTGCCATTGATGAAAGGCTTGTGCAACGTCATTTAGGCTCTTACCTTGGTACTGTTTTAGGGGCTTATTCTCAATGCTTAAGTACGGCAGCACAGTTTGTACATAACGTTTGGGGTAAAACGCCGCTAGGGCATTACTAAGCAGCACATCCGGCTGACTTTGTTGAGCTTTTTGCAGCTCCTCATGCAGGTCGCCGTTGGGGTACAAGTCGAAATCTACGGCTTGGCCTGGCTCCCAAAAAGAGGATATTTGCAGCACGGCTGGGCCACTTAAGCCTCTGTGGGTAAATAAGATATTTTCATTAAAGCTAGAGTCATTACAACTAGCGCTAGCATCAAGGGAAATACCGCTTAGCTCGGCGAGTACACTCTTATCTTGTTCATGCAACGTGAACGGCACCAAGCCAGCGCGAGTCGGTTTAACGGCTAAACCAAATTGCTCAGCGACTTTGTATCCAAAAGGACTGGCACCCAGCTTCGGCATAGAAAGCCCGCCGGTGGCAATAACCAGCGATTCACATTGGTATTCACCTTTACTGGTTTGCAAAGTAAAGCCAGCATCTGTTTTATCGATTTGCAGCACATCACATTGATTGGTGACTGTCGCGCCTGCTTTATCACACTCGCTCAATAGCATGTTGAGAATGTCTTTAGCGCTGTCATCACAAAACAACTGACCCAAGGTTTTTTCATGGTAGGCAATGCCGTATTCGGCCACCAGACTGATAAAATCCCATTGAGTATATTGGCTCAAGGCTGATTTACAGAAGTGCTTGTTATCACAAAGAAAGTTCTCATGGGAGGCATACATATTGGTGAAGTTACAGCGACCACCGCCAGACATTAGAATTTTGCCACCGATGCGCTTAGCATGGTCGAGTACTGCCACACTACGCCCACGTTTGCCCGCTTGCGCTGCGCAAAATAAACCTGCGGCACCTGCACCTATGACGACTACGTCTACTTTCTTCACGTTACTGCCTGTTATTTTAGGGGATGTATTTCGCGCGGAGTATAAAGAATTTTGCTTTAAAAACCCAAATTAATGCTAAGTTGAACACTTTGTCATTTCCGGTTTTAGCCCGCCTAAGGAGTCTCATTGACTGACCCTCAATCTAACAAACGTACCTTTATCGATTTGAGCCATCGCATATACGACGGCTTAATCACGTACAAAGGTTTACCTGCGCCCATTATGTGCGACTACCTAAGCCGCGAAGAATCGAAAAAGGTTTACGGTGATGACTATCAAGTGCAAATCGGCAAAATCGAAATGGTTAGTAATACCGGCACCTATATCGACACACCTTTTCATTTTGCCGCTGATGGTGACGACCTTGCACAAGTGTCGTTAGCGCTGTTGGCTGATTTATCCACAGTGGTGATTGATGCAAAAGATAACATCGAGATTGGCCTGCACTTTTTCAAAGAGACAGATGTGGCAGATAAGGCCGTGCTTATTAATACCAATTGGAGCAAGCATTGGAACAGCGAGCAATACTTTGAAAACCATGCTTATTTGACTGAAGAAGCTGCGCAGTGGCTACTTGATAACGGCGCCAAATTGGTGGGCATTGATTCACACAATATTGATGATACCCGTGGCCGAAAACGCCCAGTGCATAGCTTGCTATTGGCAAATAACGTACTGATTTGCGAGCACCTTACCAATTTGGATAAAGTGCCCACCCAGGGTGCACGTTTTTATGCGGTGCCGCCTAAAATAACCGGTGTCGGCACCTTTCCTGTTAGGGCATTTGTGCAAATTGAAAAGAGTAATAACTAACCTTTCTGCAGTGCCTCTATGCGTTTGTCCAGCGGGGGGTGGCTGGAAAACAACTTTTGCACCTTGCCTGCACTAATGGCAAACGCAGCCATTTCCTCTGGCATGGGCGGCGCATCTTGGTTTTGCTTTAAACGCTTAAGTGCAGCAATCATATTGTTGCGCCCCGCGATACTTGCACCGCCAGCATCGGCTCTAAATTCACGGTAACGTGAAAACCACATTACGATCATCGATGCTAAGATGCCGAGTATTACTTGGCTGATAATCGACACTATCCAAAACGCTGGCCCATGACCCCGTTCGACTTTAAACACGACTCGGTCTACCACATGTCCGATAACCCGCGACAAAAACACCACAAAGGTATTCAGCACGCCCTGGATTAGGGTCATGGTTACCATATCGCCGTTGGCAACATGGCTAATTTCGTGAGCTAGCACAGCTTCAACTTCGCTTTGGGTCATGTTTTCAAGTAAGCCGGTACTGACTGCCACTAATGCATTGTTTTTGTTCCACCCAGTGGCAAAGGCATTGGGGCTTGCGTGCACGAATATACCCACCTCAGGCATGCCGATATTCGCTTGTTCTGCTTGGCGCTCAACCGTGCGTAGTAACCAACGTTCAGTGTCATTTTCAGGATGCTCAAGCACATGCACATTCATACTGCGCTTGGCCATAAACTTTGAGATTAACAAGGAGATGATCGAGCCACTAAAGCCAATAACGGCCGAGTAAACAAGCAGAGCCTGCAAGTCTAAATCAACCCCGTTTTGTGCTAACAAACCTTGAAAACCAAACAGGCTAAAGACCAAACTAATCAATACCATAACGGCAATGTTAGTGGCTAAAAACATTAGTATTCGAAACATATTTCACACTCCAAATTAGAATGCTTAATATGTGGCCAATGCTTGCGTAGCGCAATAGCAAAGGTGCGCAGTTTCAATATTTATTAAAAAATATGGCTTCGTTAGACAGAGCTACATTGACCCTGCATTGGAAAGCGAGGAATCGAAGAATGTGCTGCTAAAGATTGAGTCGCCTTACCACTTGCTTTAAACCCTGTGAGCTCAGCATCAATGAGAGCTTTCACCTTGTGTAGTGCAGGGCGCATAATAATATTCAACGGGATCGTGCTAGTTGCTTTTGGGGACTGATAAATTGTTACGCCACAGAATTCGGGGCGAGAAAAAACCAGTTTAGCACTGTAATTGTTGAGCACCGCGTAATCACAACGGCCCTTTGCCAACATCGAACCCAGCGTAACTTTACTAGAGGATTCAAAACGGACCAATCTCCCAGCGTCGATTGAGGCTTGTAAACCAGTATAAACATACCCTTGTTGGGTACACACACGCTTACTATCAACGACAGCGAAGTCAAAATTGTCATCAAACGGCGTGAGACTATATAAAAAGGTCTTATGCTGAATAACCGGTATGCTGGTAATGACCTTGTTAGGCTCAGATACCCAGCCCACATTCGCAAGATATAAATCGACTTTACCTTCTTTTACAAATGTTTCACTTCGCTGTTGGTTTGAATCCACGAAGGTAACGTCTACTCGTTCTCGACGTTTTAAATTTGCAAAAAAGTCCGGCACGATCCCTTTATACGTTTGTGAAGGGTCGTCGTAATATAAATAGGGAAAAGAACCGGGAGTGTTGACCGCAAAGGTAAGTTCATAGAGTTCGGTAGCTTTCGCCAACTTCGCGTTAAGCGGTAACACAAGAAGTATTATGGCAAGTCTACACAAGCGCACTAGCGTCAAACGAAACTCCTTTACTAAGCGACTTTAAGTCAACGAGTATGAGTATTTCACGCCTGTGGGTCAACTTTGTTAATCTGGTGATTAGAGGCAGTGGACACCTGCACCCAAATGCATGAGTGCAGTACTCAGAGTTAGTCTTTTGCAGGCATATCCTGCAGTAGCTTGATAATAGTGCGGTTATTATTTAATTCCGCCAGTTCTACCAAGTAATCTTTCTCAAGACTTTGCATCGGCCCATGGGGCAGTAACTCTTTCACGGTTTGCTCTTCGCCATTGGCAATCGCGGTTTTTAAAGCGGCAAAGTGCGCGATACCATGTTCATTTTGATCCTGTTTATGAGATGTCATCATGCGTCCTCCATCAAGAATTCACCTCTAACCTAACAGTTCAACCTTGGCGGGATCAACCAGACCTCACAATTTGTAACCTTTGAGTTTGCATTATCATACTGAATACATCGGCAGATAAAAAAGCTGATTGGAGGTGAACTACAGTGCCGGTTTGTCGGCGTAGACAGATTATGAATAAGTAGAAAGCGTGGCAACACAGACAACTGTCACCAGTAGCAGGTGACAGTTGTGCCGTAAAAAATACATATCCGATTGAAATACCCACACCCGCCACTTATTTTGCGCTAGGAGCAAGCTTCCGCTTGGTGGGTGATATTTTCTTTTTGTTGCTCCGCTTGTTCAAATCGGCTGATCAATGCACTTCTGATCCAAAGTGTTGCTATAGCTAGAACAACCCCTTTAGCCGCCATACTTGCGCCGGCATCATCGGGCAGCAAGAACAAGTTACGACTACCAATGAAATAAATACCTAACGCAATGGCGGTAGGCCAAGCACTGACTGTATTTATTGCTAATCCCGCTAACACGTAACTCAGGCCTACGGATAACAGCGGCATGTAAATAAAAGCACTTAGTAAGGGAGAGTTCGGGTTAATGTAACCAAAAAGGCTTAAAGGCATGGCACACAGTCCAATCAACAGACCTACAAAGATTGGAGCCTTATGGATCCCGACCAAATTGGATAGCTCTTGAAAGATAACTCCTCTCCAGCAAGCCTCGAAGGGAAACACAACTAAAATAGCCATTAGCACCCCAACAACAGTGATCGTAAGACACAAGTTAAAGGCAAAGAAAGCGTAGGATTGAGGCTCGTTACCTAACAACAACGCGACATTAGTTATGTGGATTTGCTGGCGCACTGTATCTAAAAAATACACTTGATCGTTTAGATGTCCCAGTCGCCCAAAAAACAAAGAGCCTTGCTCTGCGAACAATAATACGAAGCCAGTAAAAATACCTATCCCCATCCATTTAATATCGATACGTTTCACACTGTTTAGCATCAAGTGAATGCATTTTTTTCCGCTTAATAAACACGCCAATAAGGGGATCCACATTAAGCTCACTATTAGCACTCCCCCAAAGCTAATAATGTCGATATAGGCAAATAAACATTGCACTGAGATACTGGTGAAAAAAATAACGGCAATAAGAAAGTTAAACTTTTTTATGGTGAGTTGCATGTACGCCTCCTTAGCTTGCTAAAGCATCGAATTGTTGCCAATTGATTTGGCGGTGAATATTCAATAAAGGCACTTGAATCGTATCAACGGCTTCTTCCCAAGTTTTCCCCGTTGTCGTTAACGCGTGGTATTGATCATAGTAAAAGCCAACTTTGCCGTCTGCTTGGCATTGTTGCTCGATAAAACGCAGAGAAAAGGTGAGGATATACTCTATATCTAAACGCCGAATATCTGGTATTTGCTCTTCTAAAGTCTTGAGCACCGTCAGTGCTAATGGCAAGTTGTAATCATTAAGCAGTCTAACCAACTGTCCTGAAGCATATGCTGCGAAGTAAGATAATGAGGGGCCTCTTGCCCATATGCTATCTATATGGGTCGCGGCGAGTCTAAATGTCATGCCCGCCACAAGCATTGTGTGGTAATGCTTGACCCACGTTTGAAATTCATCACTGGTTTCACTTAGCTTTTCGAAACCTTCTGGCTCACCTGGGCCCGGTACTATAGTGTGATCAATTGAATTCTTGTCTACCAAGTCTAATGCATACTGCAAATGCCAACGCTTGCAAAGTCCTGTCAAAATCAAACACATCAATAACTCTAACGCCAAATCTAAATTGTTATTTGCCATATAGCGCACGAAAAGAGCTTCTAGAGCTTGTAACTGAAGGTGTCCGTACGTCGGCTCAAGCCCAAGAAAGTCATGATTGACCTTCATACCAGTCAAGTAAAAAATATTATGCGTTAAAGCATAAGCTTGCGCTTCATCACATTGAATCGGATCTGGCAGACGATTCATGTTGGTCAACCTATTCACCTCTTCAACTGAATACGGCATTTCAGATAACCCATACATTTTTGCGAAAAACAGGTTATCCATCAGTCGAAAAGGGGGGAGTTCTATAGATCGTAAATGAGTAGATAGGTAAGTATCTTCGAAATAAGCATCTAGTTTTTCAGTACTTTTGCCCAAGCTTTTTGCCACAGCGACAGGGAATGCATAAAGACCATATGTGGAGAGATTCCGCCTAGCTAAGTCTAAGTAGTCGTTGCAAGAGATGGTTTGCCAATAGCTTTCAACTAATGCTGTTGGTGATCCAAATGCTTCATATTGTGCGGTTACATATATGTACAAGCCAGCTTCGCCGAACGCTTTACGGCGATAATCAGTCCCTTTGGGGCAGTCAGCGACTAGCGGTTGGAAGCATGACAAGTTTCTATCTACCCAGTTATCAATTTTATTAATTCTTTTTTCTAAGTATTTTAACGTCGTACTACTTTCTGCAAAATTTTGATTATTCATGATAGTCATTCCTTATTTAAGTTCGTTAATAGTAATCAAAGACAACATTAAGCGAACTGTAAGATCTATCAGTTAACCTCAATTAAACGCCAAAAATAATAACCTGATACTTTTTACAGTTTCCCAAATCAAAAAAACAAACAATTATTACCCCATCAATTTCAGGGGAAACAAAATGAATAAATTGAAAAGTGAATTATTTAAGAAAGACATAGAAAACAAAATTAAAAACATAGACATTTGGATAGATGAAAATAAAGAATATTTTGATTTATATAGAATTTCAGATAATGAAACTACATTTTTACATAGAAAGTCATTTTGCGAATACTCTCTGTATTTATTAGTCTGTAATAACCATACAATTAAATCAAAAAGCAAAATCGTTGAAAAACAATTCTTTGATCAACTGAAAGATGAAAAATTTCTTCAATTAGCTAAAGCAAATCGCGAACTTTTCCTCGCCTTTGGATTACCTATTGCAGTCGCTAAGCACCTTGGGGTTAACAACACAGAACACGAAAACTATTTTACGGACGAGCTTTATTCACAACATGCACGTTCGTTGGAGTTAGTGCCCTTTCGCATGATGGATTATATTTTTGCTACGCAGATCCACGGCGACTTAGCACATATATTCCCAGTAAAAAGTCTATATGCCATGTCAAACTTCACCCGTTTACCCGACCCTATTCACACTGATGAGTCCCAGGCATACGCTTTAACGCATAACGTGTTTTATCTGACCGGCATGCGCAAATGCCATGACTTTTTAGATGTTGGGCTGCGTTTCGACCATGGGATTGCCGGCTCTCTAGAGTCCCTGCTAATAAAATATATTGCAAAGCAAGACCTCGACGTATCGCTAGAGTTACTTGCGTCCCTCGCCTTAACTGGGCATTGCAAAGAATGGCATTTGGACTTGGTTTTTTGTGAAATCGCCAAGGTGATACAAAACGACACAATCATTCCAGGTCCGGTAGGGCGAATGGGTGATGATGTTAAGCAGCGCCACGGAGAAAAGTTCCAAACGTGGGCTAAAAATTATCACACCATGCTGGTCGCAGCGATGTGCTTGCGAATTATTTATGACCAATTAGACGACATTTTTGTTGACGCGGACCCCATCGATTTAAAGCTCATATATTCCCTGGGGCACTCCCTAAGATTGGCCGACGAGTACAACCTTCCCCTTCTGCTGACCGTTCTCAAATCACTTGAAACTGATCGTGAAGCAATTGAGACAGTCGGTTTGGGCCATGTCATTGATAACACAATTCAATTTGTTAATTCACAACGGAATGAACACGGCTCTATTGGCTATTTTCATGACGAAAAAATAAAGAATAAAAGTAACTGCTTCGAAACTTCAGTCCACAACACGATTAAAAAGATTGATGACTGTATCGACTGGAAGAAACTAGCAATTGCTTAAAAAATTGGATAGCTAACGCACTTATTTGCGTTAGTCATTCATAACTTGTTATCGCAACAAAAATTAGTTCGTTCGATAACGTATATAAAACGAAAAGAGAAACACCATGCAACTTAACTTCGCAACCCAAGGCGTAAATTTCATCGCATTCACTGGCTATGCACTGGTATATGACGCGCAAGAACTAGGTGACTTAACTGCCGCAGTAAACACCGATCTGATGAACGTACTCGCAGACAAAGTGGACCCTGCATTACTTGATGCAGCGACACATGCAGCCAATAGCATTAACGACATCGCTAGCAACGTATCTGTTAGCTAATCACACACTAAAAAAGGAGAAACACTATGCAACTTAACTTCGCAACCCAAGGCGTAAATTTCATCGCATTCACTGGCTATGCACTGGTATATGACGCACAAGAACTAGGTGACTTAACTGCCGCAGTAAACACCGATCTTATGAACGTACTCGCTGACAAAGTGGACCCTGCATTACTTGATGCAGCCAATAGCATTAACGACATCGCTAGCAACGTATCTGTTAGCTAATCACACACTAAAAAAGGAGAAACACCATGCAACTTAACTTCGCAACGCAAGGCGTAAATTTCATCGCATTCACTGGCTATGCACTGGTATATGACGCACAAGAACTAGGTGACTTAACTGCCGCAGTAAACACCGATCTTATGAACGTACTCGCTGACAAAGTGGACCCTGCATTACTTGATGCAGCGACACAAGCAGCCAATAGCATTAACGACATCGCTAGCAACGTATCTGTTAGCTAATCACACACTAAAAAAGGAGAAACACCATGCAACTTAACTTCGCAACCCAAGGCGTAAATTTCATCGCATTCACTGACTATGCACTGGTATATGACGCACAAGAACTAGGCAGCTTAACAGCCGCAGTAAACACCGACCTTATGAACGTACTCGCTGACAAAGTGGACCCTGCATTACTTGATGCAGCGACACAAGCAGCCAATAGCATTAACGACATCGCTAGCAACGTATCTGTTAGCTAATCACACACTAAAAAAGGAGAAACACCATGCAACTTAACTTCGCAACGCAAGGCGTAAATTTCATCGCATTCACTGACTATGCGCTGGTATACGACGCAAAAGAACTAGGTGACTTAACTGCTGCAGTAAACACCGACCTTATGAACGTACTCGCTGACAAAGTGGACCCTGCACTACTTGATGCAGCGACACATGCAGCCAATAGCATTAACGACATCGCTAGCAAAGTTTCTGTTAGCTAATAAGTGACCTGGCGGTGCAAGCCGCCCTTAATTTAAAAAGGATTCTTTATGAAAGGCTCGGCATTTTCAGTAAACGGTGTACACTTTTATTCAATGACAAACTATTACTTCATTGTAAAAACAGATGAAGTAGAAAATATAACAGCGATTGCAAACTCCGATTTGTTAAATCAACTCTATGACAAAATCGATCCGCAAATTATGGATGCTGCTACACAAGCTTCTGATTTGATTAGTTCAAGTACATTGGCTTAGCATATACGGCGCCAGTGATAATTTGAATCCTGGCGCAGTCTTTCACTCATCAGCACGCTTATTTTCCCCACCGAATGTATATCAGCAAACGATAATTTTTAATATTTTGTGCCACTTCAATTTAGAAACACATATCAGCACCCTGACTTATCATCATTCGCTAAAGGCTGTAAAAGTAAACGCTTACTTACTAAAAAACCACAGTTACTTCAATGATATAGGCGTAGCTAACTCAGTCAGCTTTTTGTATACAGTAGCTTATGTTCATGAAGTCGAGCTTAGCTTGCGCAGCTGTAGATTAATTAAAGTAGCCTAGGGAACGGCATTAACCCGTTAAAAATGACAATACAAGCGCTTAACAGGATACAGACAACACTGTTCACCTATCCCTTTTTATAAGGCATAAGAGAGTTTGAGAAATGATCTAAAACACCATTTCAATAGATTATATTTATTAAGATATTTGATATCTATTACGGGGAAAATGAGAATACACTTGGAAAGTAAAAAAGATGAATGTTCGGGCGACGTACAAAAGACGAGCGCCCAATAGTATAGGAATATATAATGTTAATGAATAGGATTAATATTTAAATTGTTGTCCACTTTAACCCATAGGGCAACAGATTTCTCTACCCCAATTTGCATCGCCTGACCATCTCCCATTCTGCGCATATTTACGCCCAAATACCGAAGAATTCGCTCACAGGCCGTGGTTGTTACCAGTACATAATCTGTAATGCCATTTTTAATCGCAAATGAATAAAATGAACTTACTAAAGCAGCTGTATCTTCGCTTGCGACTCGAGCAGATTTCCCTGTTCTATTTTTACTAATAGCAAAGCGACTTATTTCCCAAATATTTTTTTCTTCAGGTGCTAACTCCCCTCTCAATAACTCTGGGAATATATCTTTTAGCATATAACTTTTTGTTGTTGGTATTGCACGCCATCCACCAACAATATCATCGCTCTCATTCAACATAGCAATATAACTTGGCTGCTGGTTATCAAAAAAGTCTTTTTCCAAGCCTTTATCAGATTCGACATCCCAACCTAATCGCCCTTTAAAGACTTCAGATCTTAATTTGAACATATCATTAATTAACTCTGGATTACGTCCAAATTCATTATTGTTTTTATCTATTACTTTTATTTGTCTCATTGCGCTGAACCTAGTTTAGTTAACTTGCAACTAAGCATATTCAACGAAATTCAATAAATTCAGCTATCACATTTTACAGTAGGGTTTTAATCATTGTCCCTAGCCTAATTCCAATAATTTTCTCCTGTAGTATCTGACAGTATTTTTATAAAACACCGTCAGATCTAACAGGATATATAAACATTTAAAGCAGCTAAAATATCGAAATGGAGTTAAGTGGATACCGCAATGAACAACAATATTTTTGCTTTACGTTCTCGCTGCTTGTCGTTAGTAATAGATAAAGCAGCGTCTATTTCACATTATTGTGGCGCAGCTTGGTTATTTTGTCTTAAGGGCAAGATACTAAAGCTTCAAGGAAGCACTCAGCTGGAATCTGAAGCTCTGCTACTGAGTCAGATAAAGGCAAGTGGTGCCGGGGCAGACCTTTACTTGTCCTTGCCTCCAAATGCTTTGATTAAGGATAGTAACGCACTGGTTAAAAGTGCCACCGACGCAGGTATCGTCAACATTCTGTATCCGCGTATCCCCGCTCATTTTAGGTTTAGTGACAATCATAAAACCAATTTTCTTTCTAACAATATCAACGTTATTGCTATCAACAATGCATTGATGGATCTCGGGACGGTTATAACCATGCAGACCAACGAACAAAAGAAAAGGCCTTGGATAAGTTGTATCACGTGTGCTGATCTGTCGGGCAGAGAAGCGGATTTCTCTACGTTTGATGAGGATATAGAAGCGATCAACTATATAAAAAGGCTGGTTGGCAATATGGAGTTTGTAGCTGAAGAGCCCGGTTGTTTGCCATTCAATGTCAGCAACACAAAAAATAATGCTAACCAAGCTGTTCAACATCACACTGTCAATAGTTTACTGGACGTGAAGAAACTTTTAGCACACGCGTGCGAACATAAGATGACCTGTGGACTGATCATTGTTCACACTGATTTAGCTAAAGAAATGATCGTGAGTGGCCTCGTCGACGAAATGATTTATTATCTATGCTTACACCAGACCGAACTCGAAAACACTCAACCGATAAACTTACTGAATAACGATTGGAAAATATCCAGCAGCTATCACTTCAGTAAGGGGATAAGGTTTAACGCTCGTCCTGAATCTGATATGACTAAACAACAATTTAACAGTGAGCATCGTTTATACTTAAATTAGATATTTGGTTTAATAATGCCCTTCTTGATCGCTAGCGCGACAGCATGCTGTCGATTAATAGCGCCTAGCTTGGTGTTTGAGTTACCTAAGTGAAATAAAACTGTTCGCTCAGAAACATTTATTATCTGCGAAATTTCCCAGGCTGTTTTACCTTCACAAGCCCAAAACAAGCATTCAAGTTCTCTTTTCGTTAGCTCCCGTCTATCTGTTTCGTCGCTTGCACTTATCTCAAGCAGAACGTATCGCTCGAATAAGTGCGTTGCAAATGTGTGGCAAAACATCTGAGCGTTATCTAATACTCTATTCGCATCGGAACGTTCATCTATCGCTACACTGAATACGGCGATATTCTCAGAAGTAGATCGAATAGGGATGCTTAGCCCATTGTACAAGCCATATGCCGCTGCTTTTTCGAAAACGAGCAAACCTTTAGTAGAAGAAAAGTCTTGGTACTCAACGAGTTTGTCCCAGCGGATAGGAGATTGCTTTTCAAAGATGTATTTAACAACAGGGTCGTTTTGTTGTTCACTTTCCTTAAAGTAAAACTCGAGCCATTTCTCTGGATAATTCGAAATAACTCTAATCGTCGGTGAGTATGAGGATGTTTGCCCGATGACGCCCAATAAATAAAACGGGATATCAATTAGCTGACAGAACCTTTCGCAAGTTTCCTTTAGAGCATCAATTGAGCTACTTTCGTCTACACTTTCTAGTAATTCGTAGAATTCTTCGACTTGCATCATCCCTTCCTTGCTGGAAATGTTTTTAGATTTTAGTCACGAAGAGTGCGTTTGCGTCATTAAGCATGTAGCACTCGTTCATTTAATAACCAAGCTAGCAAAAAATGGTAAGTAAAACTACCAAAAGATCACACTATTAATCTGCAAACCTGTCAAAAGTAACAAGTAGGAAGTAGCACATAAGCTCCTACAATAGGGGTTCTGTAACCTACAGAGGTCATGCAATATGTCAAACGCAAGGTTTCCAAAAAAACAAGTTCAGCTGGAAATACAAAAATTAAGCAAGTCGTACGACGAAAATCAAACAGCGCTCAATAACATAAGCTTAACGTTAACTCCTGGCATAATTGGATTAGTCGGATCGAACGGTGCCGGCAAATCGACTCTGCTTAAGTTAATTGCGCAGTTGGAGCGTCCCAGCTCTGGCAGCATCCAACTAAATGGCCAAGATGTAGCAGGTTGCCCGCACTTAATCAGGCAACGATTAGGCCTGCTGCCGCAACACTTTGCTGTCTATGAAAATTTAACGGCAAAACAATTTTTGCAGTATTTAGCCGCGGTTAAACAGGTGGCCAGAACGCATGTAGCTCAAGATATCTCTGAATTGTTACATGCGCTCAACTTACATGAATTTGAAAACCAAAAAATTTCAACGTTTTCAGGTGGCATGCGTCAACGACTCGGTATCGCACAAGCGCTGCTTGGAGCACCCGACATACTTATTTTTGATGAGCCTACCGTTGGGTTAGACCCCCATGAACGAGTTGCCTTTCGCAGCCTGCTAAAGAAATTAGCCAAAGACAAAATTATTATTTTATCTAGCCATATCATTTCTGACCTCGCCTCGATATCAGATAATATATTAGTACTCGCTAGGGGAGAGGTTTGTGCCTTCAACACACCTGAAAATTTACTTCAGCATATGAAGGGCAAGGTGTGGGACATCATGGTGGAAAACTCAGAAGTGAGGCAAATTGAGACCCTGTTTAAAGTTTGTGATACACAATCTTTTGACGAGAAAACGCGATTAAGGGTTATTCACGACACTCCCCCTAATGAATGTGCCAGTTCTACCGCCCCCAATTTAGAAGACGCGTATCTATTCTTTACAGCCCCTTGCCCTTTGCAGGAGCACTAAAATGAACTGGTATTTCTGGCGAATTGTTCGATTAGACTTATACAACAGGATCCACAAAACTAACTGGTGGTTAGCTTGTCTTTGCATGATAGCAACGACATTGTTTCTTTTTCCTGATGCGAGCGCTGGATACGCCGTTTTAGATATTAATGGCTATCGGGGAATATACAATTCGGCGTGGATGGGGGAGTCGGTAGCATTAGTCAGTTCTTCGTTCCTGCTGCTGTTTGGGTATTACTTACTATCAGGTATTGTTGCCCAAGAAAAAACATCTCAAATGCAGAGCTTATTACTCTGTTCTTCCTTCACCATCAATCAGTATTTAAGCACTAAGTTTGTAGTCAATGTTTTACTGCTAAATATCATTGGCACTTTGATGATAGCAGCTGCCATGTTGCAACAGTTAATCGCTCAAGAGCAAACTACCATATATGTTACTGCGTACCTCTTGCCCTACCTAGTGCTCATACTCCCAGTCACTATTTTGGCAAGTTGCTTTGCATTATTATTTGATATTCTCCCTGAAAAAATACGTAAATATAGCAACCTAATCTACTTTTTCGTTTGGGCGACACTCAGTACTTTAAATATTTTTGGATTATCCGCTCACAGCGAATTTACCCGGCAAATGGAGCAAGCCGCCCCCTCACTAACCGCAGGGCAAGTCCAACATATATCGATAGGAATATCGAAGCTGAATCGCATTCAAGAAACATTTGATTGGCAAGGGGTCAATTATGACACCTTTGTTTTCATACCCGTTATTTTACAGCTATTATCAGGCTTAGTGGTTTTCGCAATCACGTTGAAGCTAGCAAATGGTTCGTGTCACCTCCTATATCAGAGCAAATCAACTCGTTCCACCACAGGTTCTACTTCGAAAAAAACGTCATCAAGTTCCTTCGCGCTCACTAATTATCTCTTTACTCTAAATTCACGTTACCCACTGTTAAGCGCGGAACTAGGGATGCTGAGCACTCTTTTAAACCGCAGCTTTTGGGTGATTGCTACGTGCTTATGTTCAGTTTCTTTATTGGTTTCACTCGATATTCTACGCACAGTCATATTGGCTATTATCTGGCTCCTTCCTGTGGTGACAGTTTGCCA
This sequence comes from Paraglaciecola sp. QJM3NY_14, assembly GCF_056173245.1. Classification (NCBI taxonomy): domain Bacteria; kingdom Pseudomonadati; phylum Pseudomonadota; class Gammaproteobacteria; order Alteromonadales; family Alteromonadaceae; genus Paraglaciecola; species Paraglaciecola sp. QJM3NY_14. The sequence goes on along the minus strand of NZ_CM149664.1, from coordinate 410,522 downwards.
AGTAAATATATGCGATGAGCGCTCTGACACCGCGGGGCTTTTATCAGCCTACCGAAATCAACTCACCCTAAGGCTGACACGAGTGCTTGGGGCAAGCATATTTACAAGCCTATGTTGCTTGGGTGCGTTAATCAGGTTTGCAATAGAAGGGGATTTTATTGCGGTACTTCATCTTCTGGGATACTGCTTACTACTCCCATTGGGATCAGTCACGTGCAGCATGATTTTACATTCGCAAAAGATGTTCCAATTGATTTTTTTGTTCTGCTGGATAACCAGTGTGGTCAACCACGCCCCTTATAGTGATCTGATTGGTGTGACAGCCAGCAGTCAGGGCTTTAGCACGACATGGATGGCTAATTTTACCTTATTTATCCTGCTCATTGGATATCATGCCAATCCCTTTACCATGCGATGCAACTTCTTGTATGGAAAAAGCAAAAAAGCAGTCGTTGAAGAGGTAAGAAGCGGTGCTAATTAGGTTAAATCCTATTGCACCGCGCCAATTACCTAGCTGAATTTAGCCGTTTAATGCCGCCAACATAGTCTGCGCGTCACTGACTTCAAACTTGCCAGGGGCTTCGATGTTTAGTGCCTTAACGACACCGTTTTCCACTAGCATAGAATAACGGCCAGAGCGTAAGCCACCGAAGGAGCCTGTGTCTTTAGCAAGGCCAATGGCTTGGCTAAACGCAGCACCGCCATCAGCGAGCATAGTCACGTTCTCTGCGTTTTGTGACTTGCCCCAGGCTTCCATCACAAATGCATCGTTCACCGATAAACAGATAATGCTATCAACGCCTTTTGCCGCTAGTTTGTCAGCCAAAGCAATATAGCCTGGCAAATGGGTATTCGAACAAGTTGGTGTAAATGCGCCAGGAACAGCAAACAACACCACTTTCTTATCCGCAAATAAGTCAACGGTTGTGGGGTTACTAGCTTCGCCATTTTCGCGCAAGCTAAAAGTCACTTCGGGTAAGGTATCGCCAACGTTGATCATAATATTTCCTTGGTTAAATGAGCAATAGACATGACATTACTTAGGTTGCAGCAAATCCCACTTGTTGCCAAAACAGTCTTGGAATATTGCCACTGTGGCGTAGGGCTCATCTCTTGGCTCTTCTAAAAAGACCACTTCGCGTTGCAGCATGTTTTGATAATCACGGTGAAAGTCATCCGTTTGCAGGAAAAACGACACACTACCACCTGTTTGATTGCCCACCCATTGCTGCTGGTTAACAGCCGCTTTCATCAGCACTAAAGCGGCACCTATTTGGCCAGCATCATTGTTTGGAGCAATCCGCACCCAGCGAGAATCTGGGCCGTTTTTAATATCCTCAAGCAAAGTGAAACCCAATGACTGGGTGTAAAACTCAATGCCTTTATCGTAATCGTCGACCAATACACTTACGTTACATACGCTTTGTTGCATGTTATTCCTTTTAAGTAAAACCCAATAAATGAGGAACAGCGGTTTCGGCGCTAATTAATCAGATATACATCAAAGCGATTCGCCTTGCCTTGCATTTCGATATGGGGCTTTTGCTGTGCTAAAAAAGGGGCACCGGCTGGGCGTTTTACCACCACGCGCTTTTTGGCTAACGCGAGTGCGGGGGCGAGCAGCCCATCGGCGTCTTCGTCAGGACCAAGCAATTGCTGAAAAAGGCGCATTTCTTTTTTCACTGCAGCACTTTTTTTACGATGCGGGAACATAGGGTCAAGGTACACCACATCGGGAGCAAGATTTGCTGGTTCGTTACACCAGTTCGCCATTAAATCAACGGCGATGCCATGATGTAAGCGCATTCGTTGGGGCAGCCAAGCACTTAGCTCTGCACTGTGGTGTGCTCGCTCAAGTCCATCTGCTAACAAGGCGGCTACCACTGGGGAGCGCTCAATCATATCAACCCTGCAGCCTAGGCTTGCGAGCACGAACGCATCTCGCCCAAGGCCTGCTGTGGCATCTAAAACTCTCCATTCGCTCTGCCCTTTTAAACCAACCGCTTTGGCGACGGCTTCTTTTTTACCACCACCGTGCAGTCGCCTAAACGTCAGGGCGTCAGAGGCAAAGTCCACTAGTACCTCGCCTACTTTTGGCTCATCTAATTGCTTTAACGCTAAATGCGCTTCGCTTTGCATCAACACTAAGCCATGTCTGACATTACCATCGAAGTTCAATTGCCACACAGATGCTAAGTTTTTAGCTTTTTCAACAAGTTCGGGGCTGGCGTTTTCTGGCACAGTGACTACAGGAGCCATCTTTACAGGTGCTGTGGCCGGCGATTTTGCAACGGTATGTGTCACCGCGTTGATGTAAGAATTATCAGGCATGACCAAAATGCTCTTTGTGACCTAACCAGCGATTAATAATGGCTTGTGCATTTGCAGGATGTTGTTCCCATAATTTTACAGACAAGGTTTGTACCTGAGGAATAAGCTCGGCGTCACGCACCAAATCGGCGATACGCAAGTCAGCCAAGCCGGTTTGCTTGGTACCCAACAGTTCCCCTGGGCCACGTATCTCTAAATCTTGTTGGGCAATATAAAAACCATCATGGGATTCACGCAGCACAGCTAATCGCTTTGCTGCCGTCTTTGACAAAGGGCTTTGATACATCAACACGCAGTGGCTTTCTACTGAGCCTCGCCCAACTCGCCCGCGAAGTTGATGTAATTGCGCTAAACCTAAACGTTCTGGGTTTTCGATGATCATCAAACTGGCGTTGGGCACATCGACCCCGACCTCGATTACGGTGGTAGCCACCAATAAGTCCATCTCGCCGTCTTTAAATTGCTGCATTAAACGCTGCTTTTCATCGGCTTTAAGGCGCCCGTGCACTAAACCAACCTTTAGTTCAGGCAAGGCTGTTGCTAAGGCAATAGCGGTTTCTTCTGCCGCTTGAGACTGCAACACTTCTGATTCTTCAATCAGGGTGCATACCCAATAGGTTTGCCTGCCTTGCTCTACAGTCGCCAAGCGCACCCGTTCAACCACTTCTATGCGTCTCGTTTCGGGCAATACCACAGTGGTAATAGGCGTGCGTCCGGGCGGTAGCTCGTCGATTACCGAAGTGTCTAGATCTGCATAGGCTGTCATCGCTAGTGTGCGTGGAATGGGCGTTGCAGTCATGATCAACTGATGAGGAAACGCCCCCTGCTGCACGCCTTTTTCACGCAATGCCAAGCGCTGATGCACCCCGAATCTGTGTTGCTCGTCCACAATGACCAGTGCCAAGGATTGGTATTGTACGGTCTCTTGAAACACAGCGTGAGTGCCTACCAGTAACTGCAGCTTGCCGCTGGCTAAATTTTCTAGGGTTTCGTTACGAGCTTTACCTTTTAACTTACCGGCCAGCCAGCCGACCTCGATACCTAGGGGAGCAAACCAACCTTGAAAATTATTCATATGTTGTTCTGCCAGCAGCTCAGTAGGCGCCATCATAACCACTTGGTAGCCTGCACTGATCGCTGATAGCGCAGCCATGGCAGCGACCAGTGTTTTACCTGACCCTACGTCCCCTTGCACTAAACGCATCATGGGGGTTGGGCGCTGCATATCGTGTTGAATGTCGTTGATAACACGTTGCTGGGCACCCGTTAAATCAAATGGCAAGCTATCGAGTAGCTGTTTCAGCAGGGGCTCACTTGGGGTGATGGCAAAGCCTTTTTGTAACTGACTTTGCTGGCGTACTTTAAGCACACTTAAGTGATGGGCCAATAGCTCTTCTAGCGCTAAGCGCTGCTGAGCGGGGTGCTTACCTTCCTCAAGTAAAGCCAACGTCACATCAGGTGGAGGCCTGTGTACCAAGTGTAAAGCTTCAATCAAACCGACTTGCTGCTGATAAACATCCTCAGGTAGCAATTCAGCTAAACCGCCTTTATCAAGCAATGTGAGGGCTTGCTCAGTCAAATTACGCAAGGTAATTTGTTTAACGCCCTCAGTAGAGGGATAAACTGGCGTTAAAGATTCAGCCAACTGGGCGTTGGAATCTGCACTAAGGGTTTTATATTCTGGGTGCATGATCTCTAGGCCATATTTGCCCGCACGTACCTCACCGAAACAACGAATGCGCGTACCGTTTTCTAAGCTGTTTTTTTGCGCCGCTGAAAAATGAAAAAAGCGTAATGTGATGGTGCCTGTGCCGTCGCTGATGCGCACAATTAACATGCGTTTACGGCCAAACTGCACATCGCTAGACATGACTTCGCCTTCGACACTGGTATGCAAATGCGGCATTAGCTCAGCGATGGGATAAATGCGGGTGCGATCTTCATAACGATGGGGCAAGTGAAATAACAAGTCCTGCACTGATTGCAGGCCAAGCTTAACCAACTTTTCAGCGACTTTGCTGCCAACCCCTTTAAGCTGGGTGACTGGCGTCTGGGCTAGCCCTAACATCGAGAGTCCGAACCTTGCGTGAGCCGATTAGGGAAAGTGATTAAAAGCACAATAGATAACAAAGAAATAGCCGCCTGCCCTTCAAGTAAATCAGATACAAAATATCGCTGAGTTGTTTATTATACTTCACGATTTACTCAATCGGGGCAAGAACTTAACATCATTTGTGCCTATCTTTACTCCGCATTTCGTGCATCGAGTGTTAAAGCGAATACTTAGCCGCTTGATAAAGTAATTCAGGCGACAATCGTTGTTTGTAGTCAGGGTTCACGTAACTGAATTTGATCACCCCCTGTTCATCTAGAATAAACACAGCTGGTGCTGGTAATACACCCCGCCCTGCTTTAGCTGATGCATTTAACTCTATGCCTTTTTTTTCTTTGTACTGAGCGGTTTTGTCTTCAGGCACATAATAACCAATACCAAAACCGCGTATTGTCTCTAACTTGCTATCAGAAAGTAACTGTACGGTAAACTTGCTTTGCAGTTTTTGAGCTTGCAGTTGCGCTGGCGTTTCAGGGGATATCGCTAATATTTGATAACCCAAATCATCCAGAGATTTTTCAATGTCTTTTAGTCCAGCCAACTGACGATTACAGTAAGGACACCAGCCACCACGATAAAAAATTAGCACAGTGGGCTTTTGCATAGTGATGGCTTTCAAGCTGACTGGCGCGCCATCACCGGTTTGCAATTTGGTGTTTGGGGCAAAATGGCCGACTAGCAATGGGGTGACATCTTGGGCACCTTCAGCAATGGTAGTGCGCTCAAACGCTAACACAGGCGAGGACAGAACAGCGAGTAAAAGAAGTAAACAACCGTTTGTTGCTTTTATATTAGTCATCATTTTGAAATCCTTTATCGGGGTAACAATCGTGTGTACTTAACGATTACCTCTATGGCTTTTCTCGTATTCTATCTCGCTAATGGCTTCTTGTTCTAGTTGGCGCATCGCTTTTGCGGTGGTTTGCATTTTCTGCCACCAGCTTGCATCAGCCACTATGTTACCGCCTTCATCAATATGTGGGTAATCGAGGCCTTTGTTACGACACACGTTTGATAACACAGGAAACCCGCCTTCAAATAGAACACGCTGACACTCTTCTTCGCTCAGTTGAAGGCTGTTGTACATACCAGCCACTTCTCGCTGACGCTGAGCTTCGTATAACACCACAGCAGCAGCCACCGAAACGTTCAATGACTGCACCATACCGACCATGGGAATGACAATGTTTTTGTCAGCTAGGGCAATCGCTTCTTCGGTAGCACCGTGCTTCTCTTGGCCAAGAATAATGGCCGTGGGCTGGGTGTAGTCTATGTCCCTGAAATCCACTGAATCATCAGATAAATGAGTGACCAACACTTGCATATTTTGTTGTTTTAACACGCTGACAGCATCGCCAATACTGGTGTGCATCTCGGTTTTAACCCAATGCTCTGACCCCATAGCGGTGCCTTTGCGTATCTTGGTTTTTTGATCCCATACGCCATGAATACGGTTGATCCCCACTGCGTCACAGCTGCGCAAAACAGCAGATACATTGTGTGGTTTATGAACTTGTTCTAAACAAACCGTTAAGGATGGCTGGCGGGTACTTAATAATTTACGAATGCGCTGATAACGCTCTACTGACATGGGGGCTATAGCAGTCATGGTTTATATTCTTTTTCTTATTGATGTTATATAGCCCTGTTGCCCGCGACGAAGCGTGCCGAGTAGGCTAGCATCTTTTGATCAGCGCACGGCCATTTGGACTCCCCGTGCGCAATGCGGCGCTAAAACGCCACCTGTATTTTAGAGTGAATGTTGCTGTAGGTAATACCTGATATTACTCAGGTAATTCCATCACACCATCGATTTCAATTTGAGCACCTTTAGGCAATTCTTTCACGCCGATAGCAGCGCGCGCAGGGTAAGGTTGCTTGAAATGCTTGCTCATGATTTCGTTCACAGTGGCGAAGTTAGATAAATCCGTTAAGAAGATATTCACTTTAGCCAAATCGTTGGTGCTACCACCTGCAGCCTGGCAAACGGCTTGAACATTTTTAAATACTTGTTCAGCTTGCTCGGCGAAATCGTCAGAGATCATTTCCATGGTTTCCGCCACAAGAGGGATTTGCCCAGACAAATACACAGTAGTGCCAGATTTAATCGCTTGGCTGTAAGTACCAATAGCTTGTGGAGCCTTGTCAGTATGAATAACAGACTTAGACATAATATGCTTACCTTTTAAAGTTTATACGTTAGGTGATTTATTCTGCTTAGATTGGCTGTGCCTTGAAACCCTTTGAACTTCGGGCATGATGCGAATTTTTCGCATGACATCAGCGAGCTGAATACGATCTGTGATGGTCAGTTCTATATCAATGTAATAGATACCGCTTTCTTTTTCTTCGGTTTGTAAACCGACGATATTAGAGCCGCACGAAGCCACATTATTGGTTAAATTGGCGAGCGTCCCTTGATGATTTATTAATTCGATTCGTAGCGCAGCTTTAAATTCACCTTGAGGTTCATCATCCCACTTCATAACAAGCACCCGCTGGGGCTCTTCTTTACTCAGTTTACGAATGTTACTGCAACCCGCTTGGTGAATCATCATGCCGCGACCTGGGCTAAGCACAGCCACAATTTCATCCCCTGGGATGGGGTGACAACAGCGTGAATAAGATACCAATAGCCCTTCAGTGCCTCGAATAGCAACGTTGCGACCACTGTCTGGAATTTCTGCCGCTTCACCGAGTAAACGCCTAGCGACGATGGCGCTGAGTTCATTGCCTAGGCCGATATCCGCCACCAAAGCGTTAAAATCAGCGTGTTTTGTTTCCTCTACCACTCGGTCGATGTCCGCTTGCGGAATTTCATCTAATTTGGTTTTACCCAGCGCATGGCGTAATAAACGATTTCCCATGCTGAATGCTTCTTCGGAGCGCTGATGTTTTAGGTAATGGCGAATATGCGAGCGCGCTCTAGCACTGACCACAAAGTTCAGCCAACTTGCGTTGGGTTTCGCTCTGGGTGAGGTAATGATTTCGACGGTTTGGCCGTTTTCAAGTGGTTTACTTAACGAGTATGTGCGTCTTTCGACTTTCACCCCAACGCAGGTATTGCCTACACCTGTGTGCACTGCATAAGCAAAGTCGACCGCGGTTGCGCCGAGCGGAAGTTCAATGATGCGCCCATCTGGGGTAAACACGTAAATCTCATCTGGGAATAAATCAGTTTTTACGTTTTCGATAAATTCAAACGAAGAGCTAGCACTTTGTTGTAACTCAATAAGTGACTGCATCCATTTACGGGCGCGTACTTGTGCTGTGGTATCGCTGGACTCTGAATCGTCTTTGTACATCCAATGCGCAGCCACACCGATATCGGCCATTTTGTCCATTTCGGCGGTGCGAATTTGAATTTCTACTGGAATACCGTGAGGGCCAATCAAAGACGTATGCAATGACTGATAGCCATTGGTACGCGGTATAGCCACGTAATCTTTAAAGCGCCCTTCAATGGGTTTATACAAGCCATGCATAGCGCCCAGCGCTCGATAGCAATTATCAGCACTGTCAACCACTACGCGAAATGCATAGATATCCATGACTTCGTTGAACATCAACTCTTTGTTTTTCATCTTGCGATAAATTGAGTACAGGTGTTTTTCACGGCCAATGGTCAACGCGTTCATGCCGAATGCCGCCAAGCGGGTTTCCACTTCTTTATGAATATTTTCGATAATTTCTTTACGATTACCCCTCGCCTGTTTAACCGCTGCTTTCAATGCGCGGTGGCGCATGGGATACATGGCCTGAAACCCTAAATCCTCAAGCTCATTTTTGATATCGTGGATACCCAAACGGTGGGCAATAGGCGAGTAAATTTCGAGTGTTTCACGGGCAATACGACGACGTTTGTCAGGACGTAAAGAACCGAGGGTGCGCATGTTGTGTGTGCGGTCTGCCAGCTTGATCAAGATAACGCGAATATCTTGCACCATAGCCATGAGCATCTTACGAAAGTTCTCGATTTGCGCTTCTTGCTTACTACTAAAATGAATCTTTTCGAGCTTACTAACGCCCTCGACTAACTCACCAACCGTCTCACCAAACTGTTCGCTCAGGGATTCTTTGTTGTGATGGGTGTCTTCGATGACATCGTGCAGCAATGCAGCCATTAGCGTTTCATGGTCAAGACGCATGTCCGCCAAAATGCCAGCCACGGCTACGGGGTGAGTAATGTATGGGTCGCCACTGGAACGCATCTGCCCATCATGGGCTTCTTGGGCTACCACAAACGCACGTTGAGTTTCCGCTACCTTGTCCGGTGGGAGGTAGGCCTCAAGCTTTTGTTTTAAACCCTCAAAAAGATACAAGTGCTGTTAGTCTCAAACGGTGAAAAGTTTAAGGATACGGTGAAATGGGCGCTAAGCCAACGGCTAAAACATCAATTTGATGTTCTGCCGCTAGGATCAGGCTTTTCTTCGGTGAGTGTCCGCGGACTTATGCCCTAGGACTACTGTTCTTGAAGGATATTTGCTACAGACTCAAACTGAGCTTGGTCTTGTGCATGTTGGTCACGCAAGTTTTCTGCGTCTAGAGTAGATGCGGTTACGTGACCTTCTTCGATTTCACGTAATGCTACAACTGTAGGCTTATCAGTACCTACTGATACATGTGCAACTTTACCTTCAATCGCAAGTTGTCTTGCGCGGCGTGCTGCGACTAAAACCAAATCAAACCGATTGCCAATTTTATCTACGGCATCTTCAACTGTTACGCGAGCCATTTTGATCTCCGTCGTGTAGCTATGTTTTAAAAAAGGTCGCATAGTGTACTTGCAAACCTGTCATTAGCAAAGATCTTTCACGATCTAAGCGTTGAATTTTTGTGCTAGTCGCTTGCCAGTAAATTTTCAAACAAACTTTGGTGACGCATAACCTGCTTTTCTTTGCGTAAACGGCGACTCGAGACAATCGCGTCCAGCTCCGCTAATGCAGCAGTAAAGTCGTCGTTGACCACAATATAATCAAACTCATGGTAGTGCGATATCTCTGAGACCGCTTTGTTCATACGATCTTGAATCACCTCAGGGGTGTCTTGGCCTCTTTCGGTCAAACGGCGCATTAATTCTTCTCGTGAAGGCGGAGCAACGAAAATCGTCGCGGTGTCAGGGATTTGTGCTTTGACTTGGCGCGCGCCTTGCCAATCAATATCCAAAAACACATCTATCCCCTTGCGCAAGGTTTGCTCAATGACCACTTTAGAGGTGCCATAATAATTGCCAAATACTTCTGCCCATTCGAAGAATTCATCTTGAGTGATCAGCTCTTGAAATACCTCTCGGCTGACAAAATGATAATGTACACCGTCTATTTCACCCGGGCGCGGTGCTCGCGTGGTGTGTGAAACCGAGACCTGCATTTCATTGTTATGAATTTCTGTCGCATCATGGTTTTGCAGTAACGCTTTGATTAAGCTAGATTTACCTGCCCCTGAAGGCGCGGCAAGTATAAATAAATTTCCGAGTGATTGTGGCATAGAAGATTTTCAGTCAAGTAAGTAGATAAAGTGAGTGTTGAGATTTCTATGCAATGTTAGCATATTCCCTTTGTAATGGTGCTAATGCATCAAAACTGTTCACAAAAGGTGACGCAATAATGAACGACAGCCAATATCACCAACTCATCGACGACCTACTAATTAACTTAGAAGAGATGCTCGATGATGTAGAAGCCGATATCGATTACGAATCCGCTAGCAGTATCCTTACCCTGATTTTTGTTAATGGCACTAAGATCATCATCAACAAACAGCCACCGTTGCACCAGCTGTGGGTAGCCACCAAATTTAACGGCCATCATTTTAACTACCAAGATGGTTTGTGGATTGACGAGCGCACCGGCGTTGAGTTTTGGCAATTTATGAATGATGCAGCCAGCAAGCAAGCCGAAGTGCCAGTGTCTTTTCCGCGACCGACCGAATAAGCATTAATTAAAAACGTATTAGAACGAACCGAAGAGTGGTAACCCTATGAGTGATAACAATTTAGAGTATGTAGAAGTGAACCCAAGCCAACCCCACAGTGCCGTGGTGATTTGGTTACACGGCCTAGGGGATTCTGGTAATGGCTTCGCGCCAATCGTGCCCGAACTAAAAATACCCGACGCCTTGCCTATTCGCTTTGTATTTCCTCATGCTCCTGTGCGTCCTATTACGGTAAACAACAACATGGAAATGCGTGCTTGGTACGACATCGCTAGCTTAGATTTTAACCACAGAGCAGATCGCGTAGGCGTTGAAGAGTCCGCTAAGCAAGTGGAAGCACTAATCGATGCTGAAATTGCCAATGGCACACCAGCTGAGCGCATTGTATTGGCAGGCTTTTCACAAGGCGGCGTGATTGCGCTGCACTTGGGCACGCGCATCAATAAGAAGCTCGCTGGCATCATGGCGTTATCAACCTACATGTGTGAGCCCGAAACCCTTGCCGGTGAAGCGAGCGATGCCAATAAAAGCACGCCTATTTTAATGGCTCATGGTCAGCAAGATAATGTGGTGCCTGTGTTTATGGGTAACGCTGCGTACAAAGTGTTAGAAGAAAACGGTTATCCTGTCACTTGGCAAGATTACCCTATGCAACACAGCGTGTGTTTGGAAGAAATTAATCATATCTCTGCTTGGTTACAAGCACGTTTTAGCTAGTTCAATTGGTTCCTTGTTGCGCTCTTATTTCGCTCTTATTGCGCTATCCCAAAGCAGAACTGCTTTGGGATAGAAATGTGATGAAATAAAATTCCTGTGCCCTCGGTTTTATTGGATAAGCCCTTTATCTAATGTGTAGCAACAGCTACCACAGGAATTATCATGACCATCAATCCCTTTGTCATTGCCCACCGCACAGCGAAGATTACCGTCCTCTTCATCATGCTTAGTGTTAGTCATTTTGCCTTTGCACAAGACCCCATCGAAACAGGCTTTTTTAATAACAAAGCAATTTACGGTTACGATACCATCGCTTACTTCACTTCGAATAAAGCAGTAAAAGGCGACGATGCATTTACCACACAGTGGCGCGGAGCCGACTGGTTTTTTAGCTCGCAAGCACATTTAGATTTATTTAAAAATGAACCTGAAAAATACGCCCCGCAATACGGTGGTTACTGCGCCTATGCGATGGCCACGGGTGATTTTGTTGGGATAGATGAAGACGCTTTCGTTATTGATAATGGTAAGCTCTACTTAAACTACAGTGCCAGCGTGCAACAAAAATGGCTGGCGAATAAAGCCCAATATATTGAGCAAGCCGATGCCCAGTACCTTATGCAATACCCCGCAAGCAAGTAATCTTGATAGCGAAAAGATACGTTCGTGATGCAAATTAACCTGATCTCATTGGGCGAAGAACACAGCGCAGATATTTCTGCGCTGGCCATAAGATCGAAGGCTTATTGGGGATATTCATCAACATTTATGCAGCAGTGCGCGCACGAACTGACTTATTCTGCCCAACAAATCGCCCACGACGATTTTCACTTTGTTGGGGCGTTTTCCTCTTTTATCAATCAAAACTCATCACCCTTAGGCTTCTATGCACTTCAGCGTATTTCCCGTGAACAAGCAGAAGTATTGGCGTTGTTTGTTTGCCCAACTCAAATTGGTTGCGGTTTAGGGCAAGCGTTACTGCAACATGCAATAAGTGCGGCAAAATCACAACATTTCACTTCGCTCGTGATCTACAGCGACCCAAATGCCGCTGCCTTCTATGCAAAAAATGGCGCTAGACGAGTAGGCACGCAGCCTTCAGGTAGTATCGCAGGCCGTGAACTACCGGTTTACCAGATACAATTGTAACGAGCTCTTAGGCTGATTTGATTTGTGAGTACTTCATGGCATTCAACATCTATTTTTACGTGTTATGGATAGTTTGGCGTGCGCTATTGCGTTTTTTTCAGCAAAACTAGGGCTTTGCCTACTCAAAGTGAGCGGAAATTCTGATAATATCGCGGTATAAACTCGTCCGTTAACAGTGAATTTTTCATGTCAGATCGCGTTATTCGAATTGCTACGCGCAAAAGTGCTTTAGCCATGTGGCAAGCAGAATATGTTCAAGCCAAATTACTTGAAGCTCATCCCCAACTTAAGGTGGAACTGGTGCCTATGTCGACACAGGGCGACCGGATTTTGGATACGCCATTAGCCAAAATTGGCGGCAAAGGTCTGTTTATTAAAGAGCTCGAAGTCGCCATGAGCGAAGGCCGCGCAGATATAGCGGTGCATTCAATGAAAGACGTACCCGTTGATTTCCCAGCAGGCTTTGGCTTGCATTGCATATGCGAACGGGAAAACCCCTATGACGCATTTGTATCAAACACCTATGCCAGCATCGAAGAATTGCCGCAAGGCGCAATAGTCGGTACTTCAAGTTTGCGCCGTCAGTGCCAGATTCGCAGCGCCCGCCCAGATTTAACCATTCGTGACCTGCGCGGTAACGTTAACACGCGTTTAGCCAAATTAGATGACGGCCAATACGATGCCATTATTCTGGCCGCTGCTGGCTTGATCCGCCTTGAAATGCAAGATCGCATCAAAACCTATATCGAACCTACTGTGTCCCTGCCCGCTGTTGGCCAAGGTGCTGTAGGCATTGAATGTCGTAACGATGACGCTGAGCTAATCGAATTACTCAAGCCGCTAAATCACTGCGACACGGAATCACGGGTCAGAGCCGAACGTGCCATGAACGCCAAATTAAATGGTGGGTGCCAAGTGCCTATCGGCAGTTATGCCGTCTTAAACGGTGACGAACTGTATCTACGTGGATTAGTCGGCTCACCCGATGGCAGCGTACTTTTGCAGGCTGAGAAACGTGGCAATGTGAATGATGCGCTTAGCATCGGCGTTGATGTGGCTGAGCAACTGCTTGAAAAAGGCGCGGGTGACATTCTTCAGGCATTATATAAAGATTAAACCATGACTGTGCTGATATTCCGCCCAGAGCAAAAATGCGCCCCAAGCGCAGCGCGCTTTATTACTGCGGGTTTACCTGCGGTTGGCGTCGGCCTGATTAGCACACAAGCCAGTCAAGAAGCTCTGAGCTCATTGCCGAGCGCACTTGGCTCCCTATCCTCTGGTGACGGTATTATTGTAACCAGTACGGTAGTCAGTCAGCTATTGGCGCAGCAGCGCATTGAGCTACCAAATTCAGCGACAATTTTTGCCGTTGGTAGCAGTACTGCCCAAGGTCTACGGGCACAAGGTTATGACGTGACTGTGCCTCTCGTGCCTACCACCGAAGGCTTGTTAGCGCTCTCCCCCCTAAAAGAAATCGCTGGGCATACAGTCGTGATTTTAAAAGGCCAAGGCGGCCGTGAAGATTTAGCCCAACAACTTACCCAGCGCGGCGCTACTGTTTTGCTAGCAGATATTTATCAAAGGATAAAAATTGCCACGCCTAAAGCCACACAAGAGTGGCAAGCAGAGCAGATTAGATGCATCATTGCTACCAGTGGTGAAATAATAGATACGGCGTTTGAGCATTTCGATGCTAAGTGGCTACAATCTTTACCTTGGATTGTGGTAAGCCCACGAACTGAACAAATTGCCGTAAAACAAGGTATAAAGACAATATTTGTCAGCGATGACGCTAGCGACCAGGCACTTATTCGCCGTGCCAAGGAATTTTTGGAGCATTAAATGGCAAACCAATCAGATACAAATAATTCATCAGGCGGCAAGCCAAAGAGCGACACGCCTCAAAATAAGCCAGAACAACCGAAAGATAAGTCCAGTAGCGCACCTTCAAATGCGCCCTCGAGTCCAGCAACGAGCACAGCGTCCACAGCGGTAATAACACCTGCTGCGCCAAAAGCGGAGTCGGCTGATCATGGCACGAAAAAGAATCCTACAGCTCCTTTGAAAAGCGACAAAAACGTGAAAAAAACGACCAGTGCAAGCGATAGTTCGGGTACACCTAGTGCCACTTCCCCCACCAAAAATCAAAAAAATCAGAAGCCGGCCAAAACCGGTGTTTTGTGGTTTGTTACTATCGTCAATCTGCTGATTTTATTATTGATTGTGGCCGGTGCTTATTGGGGCTGGACACAGTGGGAGCAGCAAAAGCAGACTCAACAGTCGACCCAAAGTGAGCAACAAGACATTCTAACGCGCCAAGCGCAGCAAAATCTGTCTATTACTGACGAAGTGAAAGAGCAAAATAGTCGTCTTGAATCACAGCTACGTAGTGTCAATCAAGAGCTACAGAGCGCTCTTGAAGAGGCAGAGGCTGCGAACAATCAATCTCAGGCCAATAAACAAATGCTAAGCAGTATCGCCGGTCGTCGCCCTGCTGATTGGTTACTTGCTGAAGCAGACTTTTTAGTCCGCATGGCTGGTCGTAAGTTGTGGTTAGAGCATGACCTAAAGACCGCGATAGCCATGCTGCAGTCAGCTGACAGTCGCCTACAAGACTTAGACGATCCAAGCTTACTGCCCGTGCGAGAACGCTTAGCGAATGACATTCAAACTTTGGCCCAAGTCAATCCTGTGTCGTTATCGTCTATCGCATTGCAAATCAGTGCGCTGCTGTCCCAAGTTGACCAGTTACCACTTAATACCTTCGAACGTCCTGATATCGCGCCCCAAGGCGGTGAGGACGTGTCCGATTCAGTCGATGATTGGAAAGCCAACTTATCTCGCGCATGGGCAGCATTCACCAAAGACTTCTTTAGCTATAAAAAGAAGGAAATCGAAGTTCAGCCTTACATGTCAGCACAGCAACAATGGCTGGCGACTGAGCAACTAAAGCTTTCTTTGCTACAAGCCCAAAGCGCCGTGTTGAAAGAGAATGTTGAGCTTTATCAACAGTCATTGCAAAACGCGCAACGGGTGCTAGACGAAAGCTTCGCTGTTGACGAGAGCGCAGTAGTGCAATTTGACCAACGTATTGAAGAATTGGCTGAAACCGATATTGAGCGCGTCTATCCAAGTCAGTTTAACGCAGCTCCGGCGCTGCAAGACATCATTCAGCAACGTATCGACAATGTCTTCGTTAACGGAGCTAGCCAACCATGATAAGAATTTTAATGGTCTTCGTGGCCTTGCTTATTGCCGTGTTGGTTGGCTCTTTAATATTCGACGACAAGGGCTATGTGTTTATTGATTTCGCTGGCTACGTTGTTGAAATGAACGTGTTTTCCATGGCGATAATGACGATCCTGGTTATCGTAGGTTTGTTACTCTTTTCATGGTTAATCAAAAAGTTAATCATGATCATCTCAGGCTCAAAAAACTGGCTAGGCAACTGGGGTTCACGTAAAAAGAAACGCGCATTCACCAATGGACTTATCGCATTGGCCGAGCAAAACTTCCTTGAAGCTCGCAAGCAACTTGCCAGTATCGAGCAAGAAGATTTCGATGGCTTGAACTTGCTTGCTGCCGCCGAAGCAGAGCTACAACTGCAAAACCCAGCAGGTGCGCAAGAATACTGGCGCTTAGCCACGTCTTACCCTAAATCAGCCTTTGCTGCCCGGTTGTGTCTGGTACGCGATCACTTGCAAAATCAGCACCCGGTCAAAGCCCTCGACATTTTGGATGAGCTCGACGACAAACAAAAGCGCCAACGTTCCGTCCTGACTCTGCGAGCGCAAGCATTGGTTCAAGCGGGTAAATGGCAAGAATTAAAAGACCGCTTACCCTCTTGGAAAAAAGCCCTAGGTGAACATTACGAACACTATATGCAGTTAGCATCAAAAGGTAACTTTGCTGAAATCGCCAGTAAAGAGGGGGCAAACCAGCTGAAAGAAAATTGGCATTCACTGCCTAAGTCGACAAGACGCGACCCTGCTTTACAAGCAGCGTACGTTAAGCAGCTCATTGACCAAGGTATGCATATCGATGCCGAAGCAGCACTGGGCGAGTATCATAAAAACAAACCCCATCCTATGTTGTTACCTCTTTATAAAGAGTTAAAACTGTCTCAGCCAACCACGTCGCTGAAACAGCTAGAACAATGGTTAAAAGCAGACGACATGAATGTCGAGCTACTCTCGACCTTAGGTGCAGTTGCCTATAACGCCAAGGATTTTAGTTTGGCCGAAAAAGCCTTAAGTAAAGCCATTAAGCTGGGCAATCGTCAGCAAGATATATTGCTGTTAGCAAAGATTAAAGAATCGCAACAAGACAATCAGCAAGCCTTGGCTCTTTACAAACAAAGCTTGGCCCAACCCAATGAACTGACTAAAGCGGAATAAGATGCGACATATTATTGCAAAAGCGAAATGGCTACTGACCATTTCGCTTTTTTTTGTAATCAGTACAGGCCTGCAAGCCGAAACAGATGACACCTCTCCAGCGTTTGAACTGGTGGTGCTAGGCGACAGTGGCGGTATACAAGACGGAAACTTGAGCGCTTTTTTGCTGCGCTCTGTCACCGAGCCTAACTATGTGGCATTAGATGCAGGCACCTTGGTCAATGGGATAAATCAAAGCGTTGAGCATGGCGCGTTCGACGAATTAGCCATAGTGGATGATGATAAATGGGGTAAAGCGGGTAGCATTTTGCGTCATCATGTTAAAGGTTACTTAATAAGCCATGCTCATCTCGATCACATCAATGGCATGCTAGTGGCATCTCCAGAGGACAGCAAAAAAAGCATTTACGCGATTCCCTCAGTGAACACCATGATCGGTGAAACCTACTTTAACGGCAAAGCTTGGGCTAATTTTAGCGACCGAGGTATTCCTCCTATGCTAAACAAATACCAAGTAGTGGACTTGCTACCAGGCAAAACAGCAGCAATCGCCAACACTGCGCTAAATGTCACTGCTTTTAGCTTGAGCCACCCAGTAGAGTCCAGCGCGTTTGTGATTGAGCATGGGGACGATATATTCGTTTACTTCGGTGACACTGGCCCAGACATAGTGGAAAAACAAGGCAAGTTAGACGCCATCTGGACATATCTCGCTAAACAGATAAAGCACAAAAAACTGCGGGGCATGATTATCGAAACCTCGTTTGAAAACGACCGCCCCCATAACTTATTGTTTGGCCATTTAACGCCCGAGTTGCTGATGAGTGAGCTCGAGAGCTTCGCCGCCAAAATAGGTGGTGAAAAACCCCTTAAGGGTCTGAATGTGGTGATTAGCCATATCAAATATACTCTGGCAAAAAACGTCGACCCTAGAGCTAACATCAAACAACAACTGGATGAAGCAAACAACTTAGGCCTCAACATCATTATTCCACAGCAAGGTCAGAAGCTGCAGTTTTAGCCTAAATGAGTAAGTGATGATGACCCCACAAAAAAAGCGTATTGAATACAATTCAATACGCTTTTTTTATATTCGTATATGACCTCAGGCTACAAGCAGAGCTCGCGCAAGGGAATGGTTGCTGCACCAATTGAAACAGGGTGCTTCTCTATGCCCGATACCACAATTTTAGGCATTGGGCGCTTCGCACCTCGGCGAAATTGTGCATACACGTCGATACGCGGAATGACCATTTCAGCCAACTCTTTAGGGATATGCCCGCCGATGATAATCGCTTCTGCATCCAGTAAAGCAGAGCAACAGGTAGCGACTAAATCAAACGAATCTTGTACCTTGAAAATCCATTCTTCTACACCTGGCCAGTTCGGATCAAACTCTTCATGCAAGTTGTAAATGGAGCTGAATTTCACACCATTTTTCTTCAAGATCCGCTTCAGTAATTCTAAATTGGGATGAGCGTAAATTTTTGATGGCAACATATCGCCCAACTCACCGGCATTGCCATAGGTGCCTCGCAGCACCTCCGTGTTGGTCACAACGCCGCCACCGAAAGCTGATGAAACAAATAAGTAAACAAAGTTCTTATATTGGCGACCCACGCCCGCTACACCTTCACCTGCGGCCGCGCCTGTGCCGTCATTCACCACCCAAGTAGGCAATGTAAAGTGACTTGAGATAATTTGCACAATATCCACTTGTGACCATTCTTCAAGCATATGGTGGGTGTTCATCTTGCCATCCATTGAGCTAAAGAAACCTGAAATTCCAACCCCAATCCCTAGTACGCGCGACTCATCGAGTTTACAGCGCTCACTTAGTTCAGCGATAAGTTGTTCCGTCGCCTCAAGCACATGTGCAATGCTCATGTCGTCCATTTCACGGAACTCTGTGGCCATGACATTGCCTGCAAAGTCCATCACCGCCACGCCGACAGCATCTAATAATATCGATACGCCAAAGGTGCAGGCATAGTCAGGGTTTAGCTCGATGCCAAAACCCGGTTTACCTTTAGGATTAGGGATCATCTCTTCCGTTTGACGCAGCACCTTTGATTGGGTCAGGCCTTTTAATAAGCGGGATACGGTTTGCTGAGGAATTTTGGTGGCAGACACCAATTGGCTCTGGGTGACACGCTGTTCCCAAAAGACAATTTTGATAATATCGCGCTCAATATCTTGGAAAAGCTTACTGCCTTTTCCGAGTTTAAAACCAGAACGCAAATATTGACTGTTGTCGATTGAGAACATAAGTAATACATCTACCTTAAAATTGCTATAGCCTATTTGAAAGCTCAAATAAGAACAAGCAGTGTTATTTTTAAAGCGTTATATTTCAATGCCTAAAGTAAGTAAAGCACCCTAGTAATGGCGCTTACTGTCAGCATCTAACTGATTTACACTCAGGCTATTCGATAATAATCGCTCTAAAGTCATTAACGTTGGTGTTCGTTGGACCGGTAATAACCAAATCGTCGATGGCCCCGAAAAATTTATGGCTGTTATGCGAGGCTAATAACTCAGCAGCACTGACGCCCGCAGCAGCTGCACGATTTAAGGTAGAGCTATCAATGTACGCACCTGCAACATCCTTACTGCCATCCACACCGTCAGTGTCGCAGGCCATAGCAGATATCCCCTCAATGCCGTCAAGCTCTAGTGCTAATGCCATCAAATACTCTTGATTAGGCCCACCGTCGCCATACTCTTTGCCTACGGTAACCGTTAGCTCACCGCCTGAAAATAACATCACTCGCTCGCCATTCGCTCTGCATGCTAATGCTTGCTGAGCATGAGCTTTAGCCACGTCACGAGCTTCCCCTTGAATTTCGTACCCGAGCACTTTGGTTTGCCAACCTTGTTGCTGAGCTACCGCAATGGCGGCATCAATTGCATGCTGAGCGTTGGCCACAATATGATACTCACTCGGCGCGCTATGTTTTGGCGCCACTTCAGGTTTAGCCAAGTAGTTGGCAATACTGCCTACCGGTGTCCAATGGTATTTTTGCAAGATAGCGGCCGCTTGTGCCTTGGTTGAAGGGTCTGAAATGGTTGGGCCAGAAGCGATATCCGCCGCGTTGTCACCCACCACGTCCGAGATCATCAAGGTCACGTGTTTTGATTTCGCCGCTTGGGCGAGCCTGCCTCCTTTAACCAAAGACAGCTGTTTACGCACTGTGTTTATTTCATCAATGCTGGCACCGCTGCGCAGTAAAAACTGATTTAGTTGCTGCTTATCCGCGAACGGTACGTCATCCACAGGTAAACACATCAATGACGAGCCGCCACCAGAAATCAGAAACAAAATCGGGGTTGTCGCGGGTGTCTCGCGCACTAAATCGAGTAACGCTTTACCTGCCACCAAGCTGTTATTATCTGGTGTGGGATGATTTGCCGTGAGCACTTCAATTTTTCCCGTGTCACCTGCACTTTCATATCCGTAGCGGGTCACAACCGCGCCGTAGCACTTGTCACCTAACACTCGGTAGGTTTCGGCGGCCATTTCAGCTGCCGCTTTACCCGCCCCCACAACACAAATGCCATTGCTCGTATCAAGCTTGCTTAACTGCTCGGCCATGCAAGCACTGGGCTTACAGGCCGCAACAGCGGTGTTGAATAACTCGAGTAGAAAAGCGTGATATTTCATTCTTTAACCTTAAACAAACGCGGTGGGGATATATAAACAAAAGGCGATCATAGCGGCAAACATACCCAGTAACAGGACGATGTCTTTGGTGGTCAAAATTGACAGAGACACGGGCGCAGCTGCGGCTTCTTCTTCGCTTGGCTGGTAAGTAAAAGGTTTAACTTTGCTCATCATCATTGCCATCACAATCGTGACGACGAAGCCGATAAAGTTCCACCAGAACCAGAAAATTTCAGGCGCTATCATCGAGATAAGCAAGTTAAATAGCACCCCGCTAATAAGCCCAATGTTGACGTGTAAACCCGACGTGCTTTTGGTTAATACTGCTAACAAGAACACGGCAAGAATAGGCCCGTAGAACAAAGAGCCGACCTTGTTAATCGCCTCAATAATCGTTGGCGCGATGTTGCCAGCATAAAGAGATAGCACCAAAGTAATCGCGCCCCACACTAAGCCCATGTATTTAGCCAATTTCAGGTAGCCGCCCTGACTTAATTCTTTATTGGTTATACGGCAGTAATCTTCAATGGTCACCGCAGACAGCGAGTTAATTGCCGAG
The DNA here is from genome assembly GCF_056173245.1 of Paraglaciecola sp. QJM3NY_14. Lineage (NCBI taxonomy): Bacteria > Pseudomonadati > Pseudomonadota > Gammaproteobacteria > Alteromonadales > Alteromonadaceae > Paraglaciecola > Paraglaciecola sp. QJM3NY_14. The sequence continues at coordinate 389,658 of NZ_CM149664.1, read as the reverse complement.
CTGAGCGATGACATAGCGGCGGCCAATATTGCGACAACCAATAAGCCGATAAGTCCATGAGGTAAGTAATTTAAAATGAACATCGGCATCATCCAGTCTGGATTATCCGTCGGGATCTTAGCCATAAAGCTAGGCTCAGTCATGGCTAAAGTGCCCACAATCAAACCCGAGAAACAATACAAAATTGTGATAGGAAAACGAATAACGCCATTGGCTAAAATCATATAGCGCAGGTTGTCAGGATCTTTTGCTGACAATGCACGCTGGGCTTGGGTTTGGTCACAGCCATAATATGACGCGTAAAGTACCACACCACCGAATATCATTGGCCAGAAGCCAAAACCGTCGCCGCTAAAGCCGAACGAATCAAACTTAACCGCTTGCAGGCGATCTGCATCAACATTGGCAACAAATGAATCCACGCCACCTAGGTAATACAAGCCGTACCCGATACAGGCCACAGTGCCTAAGATGATGATAACCATTTGAATGGCATCGCCGTAGACCACCGCTTTCATACCGCCTTGCAGCGAATAAAGCACGGTAATGACACCGGTTAATAGAATGGCTTGCCATGCTTCGATACCCATGGTGCCTTGCAGAATAAGCGATACGGCGTAAATCATAATACCGGTCGCAAAGGCCCGGCTAAACTGAAACACGATACTGATCAACACACGAGTGGAGCGACCAAAGCGCATTTCTAAATAATCGTAAATACTGACAATGCCAGCACGGTAAAGCTTGGGCAGAATAGTCGCCAGAATAAGGATCATGGCCAAAGGCACACCTAATTCGTACGACAGCCACTGCATGCCGCCACCTTCACGCAATCCTACAAAGGCGGGAGCAGAGATAAAACTAATTGCTGATAACTGAGTGGCCATGACCGACAACGCCAAGGGTTTCCAACCTAGACTTTTCCCACCCAGAAAATAGTCACTTTTATTTGTCTGTTCTCGCAACATAAATCCCATGACTAACAAAGCCACCAAATACAATGCAACAACCAAAAAATCTAGAGTATTCATAATTTTATTCACATATCTGCACGAACGTAAACCATACCGCTGGTGCTACTAAATTGAAAGAACGGTGAATAGTTGCTCACTGAGATACCTTTCAGTGAGCAAGCTATTCAACCTAAATGGCGCAAGGAAGCGCCAGTACACACAAACTTACTTTAGAAATCATATCGTGCGGTTAAGCTCACTCTGCGTGGCAAGACTGGGCGGCCCACGAAGAACTCGCCACCCGACACTTGGCTGTTCCCTTGACGAGGTGAGCCTTCGGTAATGCCGTCAGTGTCGAACAAGTTCCATACACTGACGCCGACACGAATTTGCTGATCATTATTTAGCTCCCAAGAATAACCGGCACTTAAGGTCGCAATAGTGTGGCTATCCAGTTCGACTGAGTTATCGTCGTTCGCATAAGCATCACCGAAGTAACTCAAGCCTAAGCGCGCATCAACAAAGCCATTGTTATAAGAAACCGCAAGATTACCCGAGAACTCTGGCTGTCTTCTTGGTTGCTTACCTACGTTACCGCCTTCGCTAAATTCAGCGTCTTGATAGGTCACGTTACCCTCAAGGATCACTTCGTCTGTCATATTCCAGCGAGTAATCACTTCAGCGCCTGTGGTTTCCGTTGATTGCTGCTTCACCACTTCTAGCAAGCCGCCTGAGCCATCATTTTCGAAATCCACTGAACGGCGATTATCCAAGTTCGCTATGAACAATGACGCATCTATGTATAAATCTTCTGGGAAATACTTAAAACCAATCGCGCCCAGAGTAATATCTTCGCCCTCGTAGCTTTGTGGCTCACCGTTTTCGTTAAACGTGATACTTCTGATCTGCGGGAAGAAATAACCGGTTGACGCATTCGCGTATAGGTTCAGGTCTTGGTCATCCATTTTGTACAACACAGCCGCCGAGAATGCCGCTTCGGTTGTAGCCACTTCACCGTAAGTAAAACGCCCGTTACCTGTGGTATTGACTTGTAAGTTCGGTGCTAATGATGGATCGTCATTCACCACAACCACTTCACTGCCTTCAGATTTAGTTGTCCCTTCAGCACGTTCAACACGCATACCGACGTCGAGTGCCCATTGGTCATTTTCCATCTGGTCCGTTACGTAAAACGCCATACGCTTACTGGTTAAATCTTTATTGGTGTAACTTGTGCCTGGCCCGACAATACCGTTTTTCGAATATTGCACTGTATCACCCGCTTCATTAGTAAAAGACAAGTCAACCAAGCGCGCGCTGTCGCCATTGCTAAAGTCGGCTAAATAGCTGGAGATAATGTTGTAATCCATCTGCGAAGAGTTGATGAAGAAGGTACCGATATTCACGGTATGGTCGAATCCGCCCGCCTCTATGTCACCTGTTAAGTTGAATTCAGTACTGAAGAAATCGCCGTCGCGCTGGCGATCTAATAAGCGGTTACCGAATAACAAGTAATCTTCTGGCAAAGCATTGCCTGTTTCAGACCATGTATAATTCGCCGTACCGAGTGAGTTTAAAACGTCACCGTTTGCGGTGCGACCTAGGTTATTCGCGTAACCATCTTGGGTTTCTGGCGTGTTGGCAATGCCGTCGCCATCCAAGAATAAATTGAACTGATGGTCATAGCTGGCGACTTTTGCCTTACCCGCTAAGCGCCAGTTGTCAGTTAACTCTTTCTCAAAATCAACACCGAATGAACCACCCTCTGTGAGCACACCATTTCGAATAGGTGACTCGTAAGTGCCATCGGCTGTGTCGTAACGTAAATCGGCTGCGGCAACGGTTTGTGCCACATAGACGGTTTCGCCATCATTACCGGTTAAACGCTCGCGGCTGTCACCTTCAAGGGGTAAAGGAAGGAAAAACTGCACTTGGTCATCAATCATTTGACCGTGGAAGGTAATATGGCCATCGTCGAATTCTTTACGAATGTTACCTCTAAGTTGGTAACCCTTGGTTTCTAAGCCTGTTTCTAAAGGGCCTTCATCGTAACGATAGAAACCAGAGATCGCGTAATACAAGTTTTCATCACTGGATAACGCACCGCTATTATAGAAGTCTGTTCTAACACGGCCTTCTTCGGCGATTTCGACCTGCACTGTGGTTTCTGGGTCGTCACTGCCCGTACGCGAAATATAGTTGATAATGCCGGCCACTGACCCTGGGCCAAACAAGTTAGACACACCACCACCCACGTACTCGACTCTTTCTATGCCGATGTCAGGACGGTAGTAAACATCTTGTGCTGACGATGTCATGCCAGATTGAAAAGCGGGCATGCCGTCGTAATTAAGGGGAGTAAACTGAAATTGACCACCAGAGGGTAAACCACGAACGAATGCGTTGGTTGCGACTTCACCCCCGCCCCCCTCTACTTTAATACCGGGAACACTCATGAGTATGTCAGCTTGACTCGAAAACCCTGTGTTGGCGATTTGGTCTTTACCAATCAACGTCGTTTTGGCTGGGGTGTCTGCTTCAGTACGTGCAACACTAGAACCGGTAACAATAATATTTTCATACTCATCATTGTCAGGGGTTTCCGTATTTGCTTCTTGGGCCATTAATGGGGTGGCAAAAAGTATCGAAACTGCACAGGCAATAGGTGTCATTTTCATGGTGTTCTCCAACTCTTTTTAAGATGGTCAATGTCAATGGTGTGTATTCGTCACTTATTCGTTATTAATGTGGCGAACGTTCATTTAATGTTATTAATTTGTTACTTCGAAACAGATTAAAACACACGAAAAAAACATTTACAACCCATAATGAGTGCTTTAAGATTCATTTATCGTCTGATAACCCAAAAAGAGCACCCGTTATGACTACCAACGTTAATAAAGTACATTCTTTAGAGACTGCAGCATTAATTAAGAAAGCCCAAGAGACGCTAGTTGCCAATGACTTAGGTGGCTACACCGTACCAACACACGGTCTATACCCTTTTCAATGGAACTGGGACTCCGCTATTACTGCATTAGGTTGGAAGCATTTCGACGAACCACGTGCTTGGCAAGAAATCGAAGTTTTGTTCGACGGCCAATGGGATAACGGCATGGTGCCGCACATACTCTTTCATCAAGACTCCACCACGTACTTCCCTGGTCCAGACATTTGGGGCTCTGACAAACGCGTGAAAAGTACTTCTATTTCCCAGCCGCCGGTGGTGGCCACTGTCATGAAAGACATGTTAGATACCGCGGACGATAAAGCCTTTGCTCTAAGTAAGGTTGAGTCACTGTTTTCGAGCTTAGTGGACTATCACTTATGGTGGTATAACGAGCGTGACCCGCTAAATACTGGCTTAGTGGTCAGCTACCACCCGTGGGAATCTGGCATGGACAACAGCCCAGCATGGGATGAAGCCTTGCACGATGTACCGTGCGTAGATTGGGCCTACGAGCGCCGCGACTTAGGTCATGTCAACTCAGCCCAGCGCCCCCATAAAAGCGAATATGACCGCTTCTTGTTCTTGGTCGACTTCTTTAAAAAGCACAAATTCGACAGCGAAGTGATCTTCAATGAGTGCCCCTATAAAGTGAACGACATCGGTATCATTTCGATATTGCACAGAGGCAGTAAAGATATACTCGCTTTGGGTGAAACCTTAGGTATTAAAGACGAGCGCTTAGACGTTATCGCTCAACGTATTGCCCTCACTGAAAGTGCCATTAATACCCTGTGGTGTCCTGAAGCAGAATACTTCTATTGCCGAAACGTACTCACTGACACCCTATGTAAAGTGCGTACCTCTGCCGGGATGTTAACCGTGTTTGCAGGTTTGGCTGATGCCAAGCAAAAAGACATTTTGAACAGCAAAGCCAAACAATGGAACGAAGCCAGCCAGTATTGTATGGCGTCAACTCACCCCGAAGAAAGCCGCTACGAACCCCAGCGTTACTGGCGCGGGCCTATCTGGTTACACATTAACTGGATGATTGCACTGGGCTTTGAAGCTGAAGGTTACCAACAAACCGCAGATAAATTACGCAATGACTGCCGCGCCCTCGTTGACTTGTCAGGCTATTACGAATACTTCAACCCTGAAACAGGCGAAGGTTGTGGCGGTAAAGACTTTTCATGGACAGCCGCCATCGCCTTGCATTGGTTACTGTAAGGGCAACAAGAAAATGAATATCACGAATAACACCCCATCGTTTCATGCTCCAGCGTTTTTGGTTGAGCATATTAATGACACGCTTAAATTTTATGAAACTAACGTAGACGACCCCCATGGCGGTTTTTACCAAAACTTTTTAGACAATGGCGAGGTGTTCGACAAAGGCACTCGTCACTTAGTCAGCTCAACCCGTTTTGTGTTTAATTACGCCCGTGCGTTCCAAGAATTTCGCACTCCGAAATACCTTGAGCGGGTCAAGTCGGGTATCGAATTCATTCGTAATGCCCATTATGTACCTGAAACGGGTGGCTATAATTGGTTATTAACTGTGCAAGACGGTGACGTGACGGTGCAAGACCAAACCAATCACTGCTATGGTTTTGCATTTGTGATCCTGGCCTACAGCTGGGCGCTGCGGGTGGGTGTTATAGAAGCTCGCGAGTACCTGAACGAAACATGGAATACCATGGAGCAACACTTCTGGGATGCACAAGCCGGTTTATACAAAGACCAATGCAACGCCGATTTTAGCGTGTGCGATAACTACCGCGGGCAAAATGCCAACATGCACACCTGTGAAGCGTTGATAGCAGCGTATGAAGCCAGCGGCGAGCGCCACTTTCTTGATCGCGCCATCGCCCTAGCAGATAAAATGACCAACCAACAAGCTGCCCTTATGGGTGGTTTGATTTGGGAACATTACGACCTCAACTGGCAAGTGGACCTTGAATACAACAAAGACGATCCGAAAAACCTGTTTCGTCCTTGGGGTTTTCAACCGGGTCACCAAACAGAATGGTCAAAGCTATTGTTGTTTATCACTAGGCACGACCCGCAGCCTTGGTTAGTCGAGCGCGCTAAAGCCTTGTTCGATGAATCACTTGCCGTCGCGTGGGACAAAGAGCATGGCGGGATATTCTATGGGTTCGCCCCAGATATGAGTATTTGTGATAACGAAAAATACTTTTGGGTTCAGGCGGAATCTATGTGCTGCGCCGCATATTTGTACCACCATACTGGTGACGCTACCTACGCGGATTGGTACAACAAAATTTGGCAATACTCATGGCAGCATATGGTTGATCACCAATACGGCGCTTGGTTCAGAATACTGACCCACGACAACCAAAAAATTGATCAGCTTAAAAGCCCAATCGGTAAAACTGACTACCACACCATGGGTGCTTGCTACGACGTACTCGAACTAGTGCGCCGCCACCCAATGGCGTAAATAACACCACGCTTAGCTGTCGCAACGCTTGTAAACGCAATAAGCAATGCCAGCCCGGCAAAAAGGTAACAGGTAGTACTAGCCTGCATGAAACACTGTGTCCCCCTTGGTTTCATGCGGGCTTTTTATTGTTTGCTTATCAGTGCAATGACTCGCCTGAGCATAACATTGGTATTAACCTGCGAACTTATCCCAAGGCCCTTTGATGGCTAGGGTTCTGGTAGGTGAATACAAATTAACAAACAAGACTGAACCATCAGGCGAGAAACACGCCCCAGCCAATTCGGTTTGCATATGTAAACGCGCAAAATCGTATGCTTCACCTTTCGGGGTAACACCGCGTAAGTGGTTTTCTACCACGTCAGTATATTGGTCTTCGCACACCAAAAGATGGCCGTAAGGAGTAACGGTCAGGTTATCGCCGAAGTTGTACAACGATTCATCCTCGCTTTGTAAGAACAGCTGCAACCTGCCAGGCGCATCAGCCTCTTGTGGCTGGCCCTCGAAAGCCGATGGCTGATAGCGCATAATCTGCCCTAACTGCTTGCTACCGCCATTGGTGCAGCAAAAATACAATTCGTTGTCTCCCCAGTGGATCCCCTCACCACGAGCAAACAAAGCGGCCCCGTCTTTATAACCTCGAGCACGCAAGTCGTCTTCAGGGCTTTCGGGGTTATCTAAGTTTACCCAATGGGCATCTACCCATTCTTGTAGCGGCATCTGCTGTGCTTCCCAATTGCGCGTATCGTAACCTTGGCTGCCTTTAACGCCGTTAGTACCGTTGAGCACTAGAGCTTGCAGTTGGCCGCCTTGGTCGAGCTGCCCACGCTGATGAGGAATAAATCGATAGAACAAACTGTCGCCGCGATCCTCAGTCAAATACACAATCCCCGTTCGCGGGTCTACCGCAGCGGCTTCATGGTTAAAGCGCCCCATGGCGGTTAACGGCTTTGGCTCAATTAAGCCGTTTGCCGTGGCTGGCACTTCAAAAATATAACCATGGGACTTGGCGACACCTGAACCGGCTTTAAGCACTGACTCTTCACAGGTTAACCACGTATTCCAAGGGGTCGCACCACCTGCGCAATTACGCACCGTGCCAACCAAGGTTAAAAACTGCTCTTCAAGGGTTTGGGTCTTCAGGTTGTACACCAGTTTACTGGTACCCCCAGGTAGCGCCACGCCATCGTCGGTCTGATCATAAGCCATGGTGCTCTTATGCTGCTGAATGCTCTGCTCAGCTTTGATTAAGTCGCGTGGATGCAACTCATGGTTACGAATAAGCGCCACGCGATCTTCGTCCAATGGGAAACAGCCCATGCCGTCGGCTCTATCCGGCACGGTGAAACCATCAGACATTTTTTCACCTAACTGAGAAATAACCTGATAATTAAAGCCAGCTGGCAAATCCAAAACCTGTTTGGGATCAGCCAATAACGGGCCAAACCCATGCGTACTGGCTAATGCAGAAGCCGCGTTCACTTTTCCAAAATAACTTGCCGTTAAACCACCAAACGCCAATGCACTTGCACCCAAAGTAAACTGTCTTCTTGTTACCATAATCTTGCCTAAACCGTTGAAATGAAATCAAACACAAAATGTGATGTTATCACATAATATTATTTATAATGTTCGTTAATGCTGTTAAAGCGTGATTATAAAAGGCAAATACCACAGCAATATGACAACGTGGTTTTATCCGTTAGGCGCAATAAAAGACAAAAACTGGCTATGAGCAAACATCCCCAATAATAAAACCAAATAACAGTGGAAAATACGCTGTATTTCATTAGAATCAGCGCTCACAAAATGAAGCACCCGTAGCTCAGCTGGGTAAGCGCCAGTCGGCGCAGCCGATGAGAAGTGATTTAACATCACTTCGAGAGAAGCGAACGGAAGTACAGGATGTACGCGCTGGGGAAATATCATCATGGACGTGTTTACGCCATAGTAAAAAGAGTCACCCCAAGCTTTATATTGAAAATAGCAGTACCGATACAACATGTATCAATCAGCAAAATATGCACCCGTAGCTCAGCTGGATAGAGCGTTGCCCTCCGGAGGCAAAGGTCACAGGTTCGACTCCTGTCGGGTGCACCATCTCCTTGACGTACCTTTTAATTTAATATCATTTATTGTTCTCGACACACCTTATGAGCACCCGATAGGTAAGAACCTGTGTTGCGTTCGACTAAAACGTCGGGAACGTTTTAGGACATGCGTAGCATGGTCGCGAAGCGACGACCGCCATGGATGGTGGAAGCAATCGCGCCGGGTGCACCATTGACGTGCTATCGCATTGAAGCGACTCGCCGAACGCAGTGAGAGCTGATATCTGAAATGCCGTTAGCACAGGTGAGTTAAACAGCCTGACGACGTTAATGATGACCTATCAAATTAAATTCCTCTACTAGAACCGTATATTTAGAACGTCTCCAGTTCCCCAACAATATTCCTTTGTCTAGATAACTGGCTTGCCATCCGGCCGATTTGAACGCGATCGTTCGACCAAAATGTCAGGATTCGACCGACACTCGGCATTTTGGAACGTCGCTTGCGACGGCCCGTAGGGTAAAATACATGGACGTGTTTTATACTCCTGTCGCCAACTTCGTTGTGGGAACACCATTGTCGTGCTATCGCATTGAAGCGACTCGCCGAACGCAGTGAATGCTGATATCTGAAATGCCGTTAGCACAGGTGAGTTAAACAGCCGGATGACGCTAACGAAGACCTATCAAATTAAATTCCTCTACCAGAACCCCATATTTAGAACGTCTTCAGTCCCCCAACTTGCCCGAATAAACGACTTAGCACCCGATAGGTAAGAACCTGTGTTGCGTTCGACTAAAACGTCGGGAACGTTTTAGGACATGCATAGCATGGTCGCGAAGCGACGACCTCCATGGATGGTGGGAGCAATCGCGCCGGGAACTCCATTGTCGTGCTATCGCATTGAAGCGACTCGCCGAACGCAGTGAGAGCTGATATCTGAAATGCCGTTAGTACAGGTGAGTTAAACTGCCTGACGACGTTAATGACGACCTATCAAATCAAATTCCTCTACTAGAACCCCATATTTAGAACGTCCCCAGTACCGTACATTATTCCTTTGTCGAGATAACTGACTTGTTATCCGGCCGATTTGAACGCGATCGTTCGACCAAAATGTCAGGATTGGAGCGACACTCGGCATTTTGGAACGTCGCTTGCGACGGCCCGTAGGGTCAAATACATGGACGTATTTTATACTCCTGTCACCAACTCCGTTGTGGGAACACCATTGTCGTGCTATCGCATTGAAGCGACTCGCCGAACGCAGTGAGAGCTGATTTCTGAAGTGCCGTTAGCACAGGTGAGTTAAACTGCCTGACGACGTTAACGACTAACTTGTTACGTCAATTCCGTTGTGGGTGCGCAATTTTTAAAGGGCTGTAGCCCGATTCTCTTCTTCTAAAAATTCTCTTTTTGAAATATGTAGCATATCTGTAGCAGTGATCACGCGTTACAGCGCCTTTCTACTCAACCTGAGAAACGTGATATTGTTTATATAAACTTAGCGTTGAATTAGCAAAAATTATGAGTTTTTTTGAAATTAAATCATTGGAAGATATCTCAATTCTTCGCGAATCTTCTGAAGTCGAGTGTAAGTTAGCAGGTGGTAAGGATGGTAAAGGCGCTCTCCCCATAGATATGTGGGAAAGTTATAGTGCTTTTGCCAATACTGACGGCGGAACTCTTGTACTAGGGCTGAAAGAAAAGAAGGGAAGTTTCACAGTCGTAGGCATTGAAAATATCGAGCAAGTTCGCACTAATTTGTTCAACTTAGCTAATAATAAGAATAAAGTTAGTCAGAACATACTTACTAATAGCAGTGTCAGTGAAGTATGTATCGACGGTAAAAACTTGCTGATAATTCATGTTAGACGAGCCGTTCGTCAAGAAAGACCCGTTTATTTGAATGGGAACCCAATTGGCAATACTTTCATTAGGGCAAACGAAGCAGATCAGAGGTTGCAGCTAGAGCAAGTTAAGCGAATGCTTGCAGAGCAGGTTGAAGATTCTAGAGATAATGAAATTTTGCCATTCTACGGAATGGATGACATAGATATTGAAACCCTTAGAATTTATCGGCAGACATACTCCAATCTTAATCCCACACACCCTTGGAATGAATATGACAACCAACAATTTTTAAAAATGATTGGCGGATGGAGAATTAATAGAGAGACTGGCGAAGCTGGTCTTACCGTTGCTGGTCTTCTAATGTTTGGAACTCATCCTGTCATACAAGAAAAATTTCCTTACTACATTCTGGACTACCAAGAAAGACCTGAAGCAAAAACCGAACGAAGATGGGTTGACAGGCTGACGTTGGATGGCACTTGGTCGGGAAATTTATATGACTTTTCCAGAAAAGTTTACAGAAAGCTCGTTGAAGATTTAAAAGTTCCTTTCGAATTAAAAGAAGGCTTGAGACAGGAAGATACTCCTGTTCATATCGCCCTTCGCGAAGCACTTGCAAATACTATTATTCATGCTGATTATACTGGTCGGGCTTCTATTCTAGTTGTTAAACGACCAGATATGTTTGGTTTTAGGAATCCCGGACTCATGCGCGTGCCGATTGAGATTGCATTACAAGGTGGAGAACCGGATTGTCGAAATCGATTGCTCGCACAGATGTTTAGATATGTGAAGTTCGGCGAGCAAGCTGGTTCTGGACTTCCTAATATTCTTGATGGATGGAAGAGTCAGCATTGGAAAGTGCCTTTATTGCATGAAGCAACAAATCCTTATGATCAAACATTGCTAGAACTACGAATGATTGATCTTTATCCTCAAAAAATCTTGAAAGAGTTAACGGAGCAGTTTGGTAGCAAGTTTACTAACTTATCTGAATTAGAAAGAACGATAGCTATTACAATTTACTCAGATTTCTATCTGACCCATCAGCAGCTTTGTACTCAAACATCCGCTCATGCAAGAGAGGTGACGCTTGCTTTGGTAAAATTAGAGAGGACAGGAGTGATTTGTTCGACTGGGGAGCATAAAGGAAAAGTGTACCATCGTCCTGAAGTCGAAGTTCCTACACCAGATAACGCTTTAGGGCAATTTCTAGCAGAGAGTTTTCAAGTCACTAAACCTAAAAGTTTGTCAGTATTAGAGCAAAGTCCGGAGTTAACTCCGGAACTAAGTCCGGACAAAGGTCCGGAGCTAACTCCGGAACTTTTGGCAGAAGAAGATAAATGGAAGGAGCTCGAGAGGATAGCTTCCCCTGTTATAGGTAATACGAGAAAACTTGGAAAAGAGAAAGTAGAAGAAGTAATAATTGAACTCTGTTACGGAAAATTCATAAATTTGAATGATTTAGCTAATTTGTTAGATATGAAGCCGGACACTTTACGGAAAAATTACCTTAATCCTTTAGTCACCTCGGGTCGCTTAAGTCTTGCGTATCCAGCAACAAGGCATCATCCAAAACAAGCCTACTGGTCTAACTACGAAGAGAGTAGAAAAGAATAGGTACACTTACTTTACAAAACTCCAAGTAAGAGCTAAACAGCCGCCAAGGCGGCTTGCCCAGAGCAAAGCTCCAAGCGCCATTCATGGATGCGAGTAATGCTCACTTTTCCCTGATAGATAATGCCTTTTAGCTTCGAAGTAATAAGCCCGCTAAACCAACTGATTTTAATCAGCCCAGTGGTTTGTTGAGCAGCAATTCATAGTGCGTGCTGGCCACTTGCTGTAAGGGCGATCAAATCACCAATTATCTTCATCCTGCCCTGTGTTGAAGGCAGTTTCTGATATTTGCATGTGTATTTGAAGCGCTTGCAAGATTTTGAAAAAGGTTTGCAGCTGACAAAGATCTGGATGGTTCTCGAAGTTTGATATCGTAGCTTGTTTGACCCCTGCTTTGGCCGCAATGTCTTGCTGGGTCCAATTGTTCTTGGTGCGGATTAATAACAACTGATTGGCCAATTGTTTTGGGCTGTAGATCATCTGAGTCTCCTCTATACCTTCAAGCGGATAAAAGACACTATATCCCTTCCGGGGTATATGCACAACAATATCCTTTGTAGAGGATATCCAATCAATTATCTGCTTGAGCGGATAAGCCTTCCTAAGGTCTACTCATTACAAAGTTATTTCCTTAGAAAGCCCGATGTTTGTTACGCAGCCGCCTATTCATTTAGTTCACTGAAGAAGTCCTTATACTGCTCTCGCAACTCCACCTTTCTGACTTTCCCTGTGCCTGTAACCGGTAGGGTTTCGCAGATAAAAATGGCTTTGGGGACTTCGAATTGCCCTAGCTGGGCTTTGCAGTGCGCTTCGATAAGAGCAAGGTCAGCTTCATTGAAGGTTGTGCTGATAATGCAGGCACACACGGCTTCGCCCCAATGGGGGTGGCTCACGCCGAAAGCGGCTGCGCGCTCGATACCCTCTAGTAATTCCAAGGCTTGCTCTACCTTTTGTGATGAGACATTTTCGCCACCGGATTTTATTGTGTCTTTGATGCGATCAATAAACAGCAGTTGGCCTTGGTTATCGATTAAGCCGATATCCCCCGTGTGATGCCAGCCGAATTTGCCCGCCTCTGCCGTGGCTTGCTCGTTCTTATAATAGCCACGCATAACTTGTGGCCCGCGCCATACGATCTCCCCTGCTTCGCCGTTTGGCAGCTCGTTGCCTTGCGTATCAATAATCGCTTGCTCACCAGTACACACCGGCACGCCCCAATAATTACCTTCGCTAAATTCGGTTGGGGTTTTATCTCGATACATACAGGCAACAGGGGCAAACTCGGTTTGGCCGCTGCCCAGGTGCATCTGGCAACCAAAGACTTTGCGCACTTTTTCTAGGCTTTTACTATTCATAGCAGCCATGGAATACACCCCTAATTTGAAATGTTGAAAGTCGCGCTGTTCAACATTCGGCGTGGCGAGCAGTGCATGCCACATCATGGGCATAAACACGGCGGTTTCGATTTTTTCCTGCTCAAGGCTATCCACGATGACGTTAGGGTCAAATGCAGCGTGCAGCACAGTACAGCCCCCGCGCATCATGACTGGGTGTAGCACAGCCAAGGCCGCACAATGAAACAACGGCAGCACCAACAACATCCGGTTATAGCGATTTAGCTCGAGCTCAATGACACCGGTTAACGCCGCTATGGTCAGGGCCAGATGGGATGACTCAACCGCTTTAGGCCGTGACGTGGTGCCCGAGGTGTAGATCATGTGGGCCGTATCTCTGTCCTCAATAATACGGTCATTAATCTCTTGCTCACTTTGATTATCGAGTAGCGCTTCTAAGCTGTAATCAGACTTGCCTTTGGTATTGCCCATTTGCACGGTCAGCTTGATGTGTGGATTACCTTGGGTGCTGGCGTGCACTAGCTCGGTAAACATCGCTTCGTAAATAACCGCTGAGGTTTCGCTGTGTTCAAGGTTGTAGCGCACATCGTCCACGCCTTGCATAAAGTTAATGGGTACAGCGATGACACCAAGTTTGTAGCAGGCAAAGTACACGGTGAGCATGTCGCGCTGATTAGTTGAGAATAACGCTAGTTTTTCCCCTTGTTTAACGCCCTTTTCGATTAAGCCGTGGGCCAACTGATTCACCCGTTTATTTAACTGGTCGTAACTGGTTGCTCGGCGCTCCCCATTCGGAAAATCCACAATGGCGGGCTGCTCGCCACTGTCTCTGCTGCGCTTACGAAGCAGGTCACCTAAGGCAACGCGCTCTATCAGGTTTCTATTCAATGCGTGGTTATTCATCTTCACATCCTTCGTTGATATTGTGCTGCGCGTTAGCGCAAAACCTTGGGCGGCGCTGAGCGATGAAAGCCGTCCCATGTTGTGCTGTTAACGGGTGCTGTTTGGCAAAGTGGTGCAAGTGCGGGGGCTGAGCCCATACTGGCAGCGCCGTCTACCCATATAGATTGGCCACTAATGAAATTGGCGCCTGGGCTCATTAAAAAACAAATCAGCGACGAGATTTCTGCTTCACTAGCAATACGCCCTAGGGGGACTGCATGTTTTAGGTTTTTTATCGCGGCCTGCATCTCTTGGGGGTAGGTATCAAGGCCAGAAGAGGCCACCCAACCCGGTGCCACCGTATTCACTCGCACGCCATATTGGCCCCATTCCCACGCGGCCGTTTTAGTGAGGTTCTCGACACCTGCGCGGGCAGCACCAGAGTGCCCCATACCCGGCATGCCGTTTTTATTATCCGCGGTGATATTCACTATGCTGCCGCCATGAGCTTTGAAGTGCTGTTTAAACAGCTCTCTGGCCATTAAAAAGCCGCCCACAAGGTTGGTTTGCACCACGCTTTCAAAGCCTTTTTGGCTGATGGCCTCTAGTGGCGCGCGAAATTGCCCACCGGCAATATTCAACAAGCCATGCACGTGCTCATGGGCTTCTAAAATAGCGCTTACAGTGGTGATGACCTGCTCTTCATCGCGGATATCCAAAGCAAAGTAGTCTGCACTTCCGCCATCATCGATGATCTCATTACTGGTGCTCTGCAATTTTTCTAGATTGCGCCCAAGCAAAACAACGCTCGCCCCTAAACTCGCCAATTCATGTGCGGTGCAGCGACCAATTCCACTGCCGCCGCCCGTAACAACATATGTTTGCCCAGCAAAGCTGTTTGCCCTTAAGCAAGATTGATAGCTCATACCTTTCCCCTCAATTCGCAGCTGATCATAGTCAAGCGCGTCAATTTGGCTATCTTCTTAGCACGCGAACTCATCACATGTTTTCCCAGCATTTTGGCACCCTAACCGGCATCGATAACAACATTTGCGCGGCAGCCTTGCCTTGGGTATCGGTTCTGAGTGAGGCGGTGCCGCCACCGCCCAGCGCTTGGGTCATAAAGAAGTTAAACCCGTTTATGCCTGGCACGTTATAGCGCGATACGTGCCCTTCAATTTGATGGGCAAAGTAGGTCGCGACAGCCTGCTCAGTCACTTGCTGGTAAAGCACAGGTAAGAATTTCGGCTCTCGCGCCATAAGCCCAATATTGACGTTATCGCCTTTATCGCCGCTACGCGCATAGGCCAATTTGACCAGCGGCACGCTAGTTAGCGCCTCACTGCTTGCAGCATCAGAGCTTGTAACGTCAGCTTTAATAGCATCTGGCGAAAATTGCGCAGCCTCGATAGGGGTAGATGACTCAGGGGTCAGGTAGCATTGGGTGAAAAGCACGGTTTTGTTTAATTGCACCGTAACCGGTACGTCTGACTTATCAATCAGCGTTGAATGTACGCGAATCAATGGTTGCGGTTTGGGCCGCCCTGCCCCAAAACCACTCATGCCCGGCGCTGCTGAGGTGGCTAAATAGGCAATTTCACTGGCGGCAAAGTGCAATGCCATCTTGTTATCGTGATGCAAACCAAACTTGGCAATGACCTCCCGAGTATTTTGGGCTTTAGCGTGTGGGCCGTAGGTATCTTCTGCACCCATAATTTCGATACTGATGCGCCGATAACCGCTTAACCCTTTTGCAGCAAAGGCTCGCTCGGTGCGCTTAACAAGGGCGTTTATATTGACTCTGGCTTTGTCTGCTGCTCGCTCGCCCCCCATAAAGAAAGAGCTTATCAACTTGTAGCCGTCAACGTAGGTAGCGCACACCTTATACTGATTACCCGGCGCTCGCCCCTTTGCTCCTGAAACGCTGACTCTATCTTTGCCTGTTTGGGTCAGGGTGATATTGCTAAAGTCACAGGCGACATCTGGCAATAAATAATTCGCTGGGTCGCCTATTTCATACAAAACCTGTTCACCGATCGTGGCTTCAGTCACCATGCCACCTGTGCTTGGCACTATGCCTACCTCGAACGCGCCGTTGGCGCTCACTTGGGCAATAGGGTAGCTCATGGTGGAAAAGTCAGGCACCAAATGCCAGTCAGTGAAGTTACCGCCGGTGCACTGGGCACCGCACTCTAAAATATGCCCCGCCAATGCGCCTTGGGCCAGTTTGTCGTAATCGTTTTCTTGCCAATTAAACTCGTGCATAAGCGGCCCTATCACCAAGGCGCTATCCACTACGCGCCCGGTTACCACCACATCTGCTCCTGCCGCTAAGGCGTCGGCGATGGGGCGCGCACCTAAATAGGCGTTCATGCTGGCTAAGCGCTCGGGTAAAGGCTGCCCAGTTTGCATTTCTGCAAGGTCGTCGCTGTTCAGATTGGGGCGATTGGCGGATAGGTCATCACCGTATACCCCTGCAATATTCAAGCTGATATCAAGCTCGCTGCATAACTGCTCAAGTGCCTTTATGCAGCTTGGTACATTCATACCACCGGCATTAGCTATCACTTTTATGCCCTTCAGGGCGCAATCGGCCAGCACGTCTTTCATCGCCACGGTGACGAAATCCACGGCGTAGCCGTAATCGCTGTTTTTGGCTTTAGCTTGAGACAAGATAGCCATAGTGACTTCGGCTAAATAATCAAACACCAAGTAGTCAATATTGCCATCGTCCACCAGCTGGCGTGCCGATAGTTGACTGTCACCATAAAAGGCCGATGCACCGCCAATTCTTACTGTTTTGTTGCTCATAAACGTCCTCGATTACGCATCGCTGTGCGTATCGTCGTTGCTACTGATACTGACCAATAGCTGTTTAGATTTCACCTGCTGGCCCGTTGTTGCGCGCACCTCAGTGACGCGCCCCGTGCTCAGCGCCTTTAACTGATGCTCCATTTTCATGGCTTCCATGACGACCATAAGTTGCCCGGCTTCAACGGCATCCCCCTCTTTTACCAA
This sequence comes from Paraglaciecola sp. QJM3NY_14, assembly GCF_056173245.1. Lineage (NCBI taxonomy): Bacteria > Pseudomonadati > Pseudomonadota > Gammaproteobacteria > Alteromonadales > Alteromonadaceae > Paraglaciecola > Paraglaciecola sp. QJM3NY_14. Next base: position 372,516 of record NZ_CM149664.1, on the reverse strand, counting down.
TACATCAACTATCACTCCGTCCATGACGGCGTTGATTTCGCCACTTGCGTTTTGCTCACTCACACTTGCTGGCAGCTGGGTGATATCGTCGACTCGGTAATGGCCACTGCCATCATCTAAAAAGAGTGTTGTGTCTTGCTGCGCATAGCTAAAACCTTGGCGGATGTCCTCTTCAATCACCACCGCTTGATTCGCCCCCTGACTTACCAAGGTAAGTTCTGTCTCTTGGGTCTCACTTTTGACTAAGTATCGGTCCGCCTGTTTGTGTATTTGCACTGCATAGACGTGCTCATTGATTTTCAGGGTGAAGTGATACACCTGTGGCGCTGCACTGCTCCAAGTAGGCTGGCCAAATGAAGCGTGCTGACCAGATAAAGGGTGCTGAAAGTAAATCATGGCGGCTCTGGCAAGCGTGCCTATCGCGGGAGCCGTATTTTGGGTACTGGCATGCTCGGTAAAATGTTGCTCAATAAAGGCTGTTGTCGTCTCGGCGTTTATAAAAGCGGGGTGGCGCAGTACATTAAGCAAGAAAGCTTTGTTGGTGTTCACGCCCACTAGCTGAATGTCTTCAATGGCACTGGCGAGTCGCCGTGCGGCGGTTGCCCGGTCTGGCCCATAGGCGATGACTTTCGCCAACATGGGATCGTAATGAGCACTGACGGTATCACCGGTATTGATGCCGTGATCGACACGAATACCTTCGCGTTCAGGGTATTGCCATACAAGAATATTGCCCGTTTGGGGCATAAAGCGTTGCCGAGGGTCTTCCGCGTACAACCGCACCTCAATGGCGTGACCGTCAAGGTTAACCTCTTGTTGCGTTAACGGCAGCGCTTCACCCGCAGCTACCCGCAGTTGCCACTCCACTAAGTCCAGCCCTGTGATAAGTTCAGTCACCGGATGCTCCACTTGTAAGCGAGTATTCATTTCTAAAAAGTAGAAGTTTTTGTCACTATCAACCAAGAACTCTACCGTGCCTGCGCCTTGATAGCCGCACGCTTTGGCTGCACTCACAGCCGCTTGCCCCATGCGTTCCCGTAATTCTTCATCAACAAAGGGCGATGGCGCTTCTTCAACCACTTTTTGATGACGACGCTGTATCGAGCAGTCACGTTCACCCAAATAAACGGTATTGCCGTGACTATCAGCAAATATTTGAATTTCGATATGCCGAGGGGCCAAAACCGCGCGTTCAAGAATTAATTCACCGCTACCGAACGCACTAAGTGCTTCAGAGCGTGCGGTTTTTATCTGCGCCGCTAACTCACCTTGCTCAGTGACCAAACGCATACCGCGCCCGCCACCACCAGCAGAGGCTTTAACCATGATAGGAAAGCCTACATCAGCTGCCTTTTTAATCAGCACTTGGTCGCTTTGTTCTGCACCTTGATAACCAGGGATACACGGCACGCCGGCGTCTAACATGGCTACCTTTGATAGCCGCTTGCTGCCCATCAATTCAATGGCCGAGGCATCAGGGCCGATAAACTGAATCCCCGCGGCATCACAGGCCCGTGCAAACGCTGGGTTTTCAGATAAAAAACCATAACCAGGGTGAATAGCATCGGCTTGGGTTTTGTGCGCTGCCGCAATAATGTTGTCGATCATCAGATACGACTCGGACACACTGGCAGGGCCCACACACACCGCTTGATCGGCGGCGAGTACATGAGCAGCGTCTTTGTCCGCCTCGCTATACACAGCCACTGTGCGATACCCCATTTGGCGAGCCGTGCGAATAACCCTCAAGGCAATTTCGCCGCGATTGGCGATCAGTATTTTGTGAAACTGATTTTGCTTTTTAAGCCCAGCGGATTGGGTTGCACCAGCTTGTGTATCGCTATTTTGAATGTTTATCATTTGCTCAGTACTCATGTATGCCTGCCTCTATTCACACCAGCTCTATTTACACCTGCTTTATTTACAACAGATCTACTCACACCAGCTTGGTTTGCGTTTTTGCATAAAGGCTTGGGTGCCCTCTTTACCTTCATCAGACGCTAAGGCTTGGGTAAATACATCCGCGGCTTCATCCAATAGGGTGTCTAGTTCGATCGTTCCCACCTTCAGCATGAGTGCTTTGGTATTGGCATTCGCCTTTGGCGCACCGCGCCGGACGTGTTTGAGCACCTCATTGAGCTGGGCTTGCAGCGCCTCTTGCGTCTCGCAAACAAAATGCACAATACCCAAGGCTTGGCTCTGGTCTGCCCCTACTCGCTCGCCCAATAACGCCAGACGCCGTGCTTGGGTTAGGCCGATACGCGTGACGACAAAAGGGGCGATTTGTGCGGGTACGACACCCAGCCCAGTTTCAGGCATGGCAAAAAAAGTACTTTGATGGGCGATAGCAATATCAGACACGCACGCCAAGCCAAATCCGCCGCCTAACACAGCGCCTTCAAGCTGGGTAATAACCACTTGGGGCGCCTGATTTACTTGGGCGACCATGCGCCCGAAGCTGCGGTTAAAATGCCAAATAGTCTGTTGCTTATCTTGTTCACTGGCCGCGTCGCTGTGCATATCTGAAATATCACCGCCCGCACAGAAATTGCCTTCGCTACCGCGAATAACCACTGCACGCACCGAGCTGTCATCGGCTATATCGCTAAATACCGCCATAACGTCATTGACTAAGGCTAAATTCATCGCGTTTTTCTTGTGTGGCCGATTAAAGGTAATGGTTAACACCCCTTGAGCAAGGCTGACTAAAATTTCTCGATACTGCTTTTGGCTTACATTCGACATCTCTTTATCTCTATTTGGTTATCTCTATTGCGTTATTCGTGACTAGCCCAGATTAAGGCGGCGCCCCATCAGGTATTTTTGTCGCTAGAAACGAGGCACACCAAACTGGCTGGTATTGACCTTTCGCGCTTGGCCTTCACGGCAAATATCTAGCACGAAAGCCAATATTTCTCGGGTGTCTCTTGGGTCGATAATGCCGTCATCCCACAAGCGAGCTGAATTAGCCAATGCGCCGGATTTGGCTTGCATCACTTCTACCGTGCGCTTTTCAAGCGCGTCCAGTTTGTCTGTGTCGATAGCATTAGCGCGAGCCATTTTGGCGCTGGCTACCGTTCTAAGAACACTACCTGCTTGGGCTGGCCCCATAACGGCCACCACAGAGCGGGGCCAGGCAAACATAAAGTTAGGCTCGATACCACGGCCTGCCATAGCGTAATTGCCGGCGCCGTATGAGCCGCCCAGCACAAGGCTGATTTTAGGCACACTGCTATTAGTGACCGCTTGAATAAGCTTGGCGCCATGCTTAATGATGCCGGCACGCTCAGATTCAGTCCCCACCAAAAACCCCGTGGTGTTATGCAGGAAAAGAATCGGCGTGCCCGACTGTTCACATAATTGTATAAATTGCGCTGCTTTGGCTGCGCCGTGAGCAGTGATAGGCGCATTATTACCAATCACGCCGCATACCATGCCGTGCAATCTCATATGCCCGCACACGGTTCCCATGTCATACTCGGCTTTAAAATCGAGAAAATCAGAGCCATCGGCAATGCGTGCAATCACTTCTCGCACGTCGTAAGGCGTCTTCGCTTCTTTTGGGACTATGCCCAACAGCTGCTCTTTGTCGTGCAAAGGCTCTTGGTACTGATTTACTGCCTGAGGATGGACATTGTCATTCCAGTTCAAACTGGCGGTGATCTCACGCACAATGCGAATACCATCTGCGTCATTTTCAGCTTGATAGTCGGCAACACCGGAAATTTCGCTGTGCATTTGTGAGCCGCCTATTTCTTCGTCCGTGGCAATTTCACCCGTCGCCGCTTTTAGCAATGGCGGACCCGCCAGGTACACAGTGGACTGGCCTTTGATCATCACCACATAATCCGACAGCCCTGGTTGGTAGGCGCCGCCAGCTGTTGCGCTACCGTGCACTAACGTAATTTGCGGGATACCCGCCGCTGACAGCTTAGCCTGCATGGCAAAAGCCGCGCCTGAGAACCCAAACCAATCTCCCAATGAGGTTAAGTCGCCACCACCACTTTGGGCTAAGGCAATCACAGGCAATTTGTTTTGCAACGCCATTTGGTACATGCGCAGGCGCTTGTGGCTGCCAAGCTGAGTAATGCTGCCACCTTTGGTTAAGTAGTCATCAATCATGACAATACAGCGGGCGCCAGATACATAGCCAATGCCAGCGATGACGCCGCCACCGGCAGCAGAACCGTCGGTATCCCCTTCTTGCATGTAACCACATAAGCTCGATAATTCTAAAAAGGGCGCGCCGGGGTCAAGTAGCCTTGACAACCGCTCTCTGGGGGGGATAAGCCCGCGCTTAATGTAGCGAGGGGCTTTTTCGTCGGCCAATTGAATAACACGCTTTTCAATCGCTCTAATCTCTAAGACCGCTTCGTGCATGACGAGGGTGTTTTGCTTAAAAGACTCACCGTGCTCATCAAGCTGGGTGTGAAATAGGGCCATGTGACCAATCCTTATTCAATAAGTGAGAACGTGACGTGGTGGGCATTGCGAGACGCCTATTTAGTCTTGATTATTTAAGAACGCTGGGTGCGCTACTGCGCCGCGATACTCTTCTTTGATCTGCTCAACTAACTCAGCCATAGGTAACACGTGCTTGATACCTGCTACACCGTGCCCTGCGCTCCAAAAATCTTTCCACGCGTTGCTTTCGCCTAGATCTAAGTCCACATGAGTTTTGGCGGTAAAGTTGGCTAAATCGACCCCTGCGCGAGCGATAGAGGGTTTTAAAAAGTTACATTTCACCCCGGTGAAGGTATCGGTGTAGATAAGATCGCTTATCTGTGAGTCCACCAGCATGGACTTATAATCTGGGTCTACTTCTGCCTCTTCAGTGGCGATAAAGCGGGTGCCCATATAGCTAAAATCAGCCCCGAGAATCTCGGCAGCGCGCACACCCATACCGTCATTGATCGCCCCGGCAAGCGCTAGTGGCCCACTCCAAAATTCACGGATCTCTCGCACCAAGGCAAACGGGTTTATTTCACCGGCATGGCCACCCGCACCAGCGGTGACTATGATGATGCCGTCAACACCGGCCTGAATGGCTTTTTTGGCATGGTCAGCGCGAATAACATCGTGGAAAACCAAGCCGCCCCATTGGTGAACCTCTGCAACGACGTCTGCGGGGTTACCTTGACTGGTGATCACAAAAGGCACTTGGTGCTTCTTAACCACCGCGCGATCACTTTCTAACCGCGTATTTGAGGGGTGCACGACTAAATTAACCGCAAAAGGTGCAACAGGCTTTTGGGGGTTTGCCGCGGCATATTCGGCAAGTTCACTGCTGATCTGCGTGAGCCAGGTATCAAGCAAATCTTGGGTGCGTGTATTAAAAGTGGGGAACGACCCCACTATGCCATTTTTGCAGGCGCTGATAACGAGCTCCGGGCTAGACACCAAGAACATCGGCGCGCAAATCACGGGTAAGCTCAGTTTATTGTTAAATAAGGCGGGTATCGCCATGTTACTTATCCTTTGTTAATCCTGTATGCATCGAGGGACGATAGCGCGGACGCGCTAGCTCATCATCAGAGCCGCTAGCGCATGCCAACACTTGTCATAGGGCGATTATCGGCGCTTAGGGAATATGTCCATGTGCTTGGCGATAATGCCCAGCATCATTTCATCGCTGCCCCCGGCGATAGATAAAATGCGCGTGTCGCGATAGGCTCTGGCAACAGGGTTGTCCCACATAAAGCCCATACCGCCCCAGTACTGCAGGCAGGAGTCGGTGACTTCACGCCATAAACGGCCGCTTTTGAGTTTGGCCATCGATGCAAGGTAGGTGGCATCTTCACCATCGATATGCTGCTGGCAGGCACGCCATGTTAATGCGCGAAGGGCTTCAACTTCGGTTTGCAATTCAGCTAACTTAAAATGCACGACTTGGTTGTTCAGCACGGGCTGACCGAAAGTGTGGCGCTCTTTGCACCACCCAATGGTGTCTTGGAGCATGCGCTCCATTCCTTTGTGCGCGCTTGCGGCGGCGTACATTCGCTCTTCTTGGAATTGCATCATTTGCATGGTGAAGCCCTTGTTTTCTTCACCGATACGATTACGTTTGGGCACCCTTACATTGTTGAAAAATATTTGCCCCGTGTCGCTGGCACGCATGCCTAACTTATTTAAGGGCTTAGAGATTTCAATGCCGGGCGTATTCAGCGGCACAACAATAAGGGATTTATTGGCATGCACATTACCGTCACTGGTATTGGCCAACAGGCAAATCCAATCAGCTTGTGTGGCATTGGTTATCCACATTTTGCTGCCGTTGATGACGTAATCATCGCCGTCACTTTTTGCTGTGGTTTTCAAACCTGCCACATCAGAGCCTGCACCAGGCTCACTGACGCCAATACACGCCACCATGTCACCGGCAACAGCTGGGGCTAAAAATTCACGCTTGAGTTCGTCGCTACCAAAACGCGCTAAAGCTGGGGTGGCCATATCGGTTTGCACACCAATAGCCATGGGAAGCGAGCCACCATAGGCGCGACCTAATTCTTCAGCAAACACTAAGTTATAGCTGTAATCTAGCCCAGAGCCACCGTACGCCTCGGGTTTATGAATGCCCAGTAGCCCTAAGTCTCCCATCTTCTTAAACAGGGTGTGCAAAGGTGCGATACCGGCGCTTTCCCATTCTTCAATGAAGGGATCCATTTCATTGTCGACAAAGTTTTTGACTGTTTTTCTAAGGGCATCGTGCTCTTCGCTAAGCTGCATTGTTCTCTCCAGATTCAACATCATTGTCCCTATCTTAAAGATGTAAAAATTCTGTTAACAGCGTGACTCAGGTCATTTAACTGGTCATTCGGGCCAATTTTGTAAATAATGCCAAATAAACAGGAGAAAACATGCTCAAGCACGTGACATTGTTTGCCAGCGAAAATGCAATGGGACTTAGCTTAGGCCTGACTCATGATGTGTTAGCGTTTGCATCTACCTTGCAGCAGCGCTTAATCGGTCAGGCGATTGAGATATCTTTGGTAACCGTAGATGGTAAGCCCACGTCTACATTCAGTGGATTGGCCATTACACCTGACTGTGCATTAGATGAAGTTCAAGACACAGATTTGATTATTCTGCACAGTATATGGGGAGAGGTCGACACGCTACTGAGCAAACAAGCAGCGCTTTACCCTAGGCTTCGCACTTGGCACGAGCAAGGCAAACCTATAATGGCGGCAGCCACCGGCGCTTACTTTTTAGCAGAAGCAGGGTTATTGAACGATCGAATAAGCACCACCCACTGGCATAAGCAAGCAGACTTCGCTAAGCGATATCCCAAAGTCGATGTCAGAGCCGAACGCTTTATCACAGCCACGGGAGAGCTCTACTGTTCAGCAGGCATGAATGCAGGACTCGAAATACTGGTTTACTTGATTTCTAAACTCTCATCGTCGTTGGTTGGTGAGGCTGTAGAGCACGCGTTTCTTGTAGACTTTCGAACCGGTTATGCTGGCGAATTCACCTCAATCAGCCATCAAACTTATCACCAAGACGATGAAATACTGTCGATTCAGCAATGGCTAGAAATGCACTTCATGAGCTCAATTTTGATTGAGCAATTAGCAAGTAAAGTGAATATGAGCCCCAGAACGTTTAAACGGCGGTTCAAAGAAGCCACAGGTGAAACGCCGCTGGGTTATATTCAACAATTACGTATTGAGCAAGGCAAAGAGCACCTTAAACATAGCGATAAAAGTATCGAAGAGATTTCATGGGCCGTCGGCTATCAAGATGCAGGACACTTCAACCGCTTGTTTAAACGAAAATATCGCAAGAATGCTTCCGCCTGGCGTCAACAATACCGCTCTTATTGAGCTTTTTTATACCATCGCTGCTGTCAGGCGAACTTGGTTGCCCCTTCGCTCTAGCACAAGCCTACGTCGATTCAGGCTGACTCACCTGACGATCTTCATTTCCTGTCAGAGTTATCTGCCGGTGCCCTCTCGCCAACAAATACGCAGCGTACAGGGCAAGCGGAACATTGATTTGCAAGGCTGCAATGGTAAAGGCTGCAGCGCCAGCCTTGGCTGTGTAAGCTGCGATGAATATGAGCAGTGAGAACGCCAGTGCATGTTTGAGCCTAGCGCCCCATAGCTGCACGTTTTGCTGGCGCGTCGCTACTACGAGGGCAGCGACCAAGCCGAGCCAAATGAAGAGGTCGATTCGCACGTGCACAAACAAATTGAGCAGCGCGCTCACGCTAAGTATCAGCGGTGTGCCCCACACCAGTGTTGGCCACCACAGGTTAATCACATCGGTAGTTTTGCGTTTTCTCAGCCAAATATTGATACCTGTGGCCGATACCACGGTTAACATCATACCGAGTACAAAATACAATAACTTGCTTGCGATGCCAGCAAATTCACCAAAATGCAGGCGATACATTGAAAAGATAATTTGTTTGGCAAGACCACCATCACGGTATCCGGCGGTTTCTAAGAAATTACCCTGAATATCAAAACGATAATTCTCAGAGTAAATCAACCGCCCAGGTTGTTTCACGTACGCTTCGATAAATTGTCCCGGCGTATTTGGCTCATGAATAGTGAGAAATAACGGCGTACCTTCAGGATTATGCTGCTCAATATACTCCATGGCGCGGCCTATCTGTGGTCTTTGTAAGGGTTGCTCTAAAGCTGGCTCAGGGGTGAATAACTCATCCAAAACCGCCTGATTATCCCCTGCATAAAATGCTTGCGACACCAGCCCAATCAACACAGTGGCCAAGCCGAAATAGGCACCTGTTACGCCAATCATTATGTGAAAAGGCGCTGCCCACACACTGAAGCGATTATGCAAATCAATGTTTTCTTGCAGCCCAGTGCCGCCGCGGCGAAAGCGAAAGGCGTCTTTGATGATACGAGGATGGGCAAGAAAGCCAGACAAAATTAGCGCACACAACAGTGCACCAAACGCACTAACGAGGATCATGCCGAAGCTTTTGGGTAGATGCAGATACAAGTGCAAGTCCACCAGCATTTTAGTCCAGTGAGACTGCTCTACTTCACCTAATGAGCCATCAGGATTGACGAAATGCGCGATATGGTCATTCTCGACCACCACCCTTGGGATACCCGAACCTGGAAAGACCACATACATGTGCTCAGTTTCTTCGGGGTAGGTTTCAACAAAGTTGTCATACGCTTTTTCGATGACGGCAATATCAACCTTGCCTGTTTCAGGGATTTGCGGTTGCTCCCAGCGCTCAAGCTCTTGATGGAACACCGCCAAAGTGCCGGATAAACAAATTATGTACATAAACGCGCTAACAAATAGTCCCAACCAGGCATGGGCAGAGAGCGACCGTTTACTGAGAGACGGGGTGTTTACTAGTTTTTTTTGAGGATCTACTTTTGAATTTTTCATGGCTTAAACAAATAAATAAAGGCTGGAGGCAAGCGATACAAATACACTAAATATCAGAGGGTTGCGTTTTTTCTCGCAGGACAAATGCCAGAATGACAAGCCCGACCAAACCAATGGCGAAATGATAACCCCTGTTACGAGCTGAGTTGGCCGCTCTAAAGGCAGTATATCTAGTGAGGCAATCACTAACAGGCTGCTAACCACCATCAGTAAAACAAGATGATAGAGAATATATCCGCTATTTTTCGCGAGCTTATTTGCATTGAATTGTATCGATTTGTCAGCTTTTACAATGTGCTTGCTAGGCATTTGTGTTTTTTGCTCACGTAGTATGCCTAGCCACACGTAAAGCGCGGGTAACCCGAGTGCAAACACGACGCCGTATTCTGTGCCAAGCGCCACGATCAATAATGGCAAAGTGGCTAATAAGCAACCCCATCCAGCAAGTGCGTAGCGAGTAGAGTGTTGCTTCCAGCTCATATAAAGTACATAGCAGCCTAATAAGCCCAGCGCTATGGCGAGTAACAGTATCATTGGTATTCCCGTGGTTTTTATTATGTGTAAATCGTGAGCGATAGATTGCCTCTTTAACGTCGCCTCGTAATGCACAAGTGCGCTACAGCTTACGTAGAGAAGGCTAAATCACTAATGAAACTGATGCAGGCACATTCATTACCGCACTTTTTCCTTTGAAAGGCTTTTTAAGCGCGGGTAGCAAGGTGCTTTGCAAATACCCAATAAAAAGATAATGATAATGATTACCATTAATGCTGTAAAGCGAATTCGACGTGACAGTAATTTAGCTCTTACTGGTGCTCTTTCTTTATCACGCACACCCACAATGCGTAGCAAAACGTGACGGCCTATTAGCAGCCGCTCTTATACATACTTAATAGACTTGCCCTCAATCACAAACTTGGGAACTTGGTTATCAGCCAGGCTTCCTTCGCTGAGTGGACAACCGCGTTCTTCTTTGTCTCAGTGCTTTACCGATATCTTTCACTGATTTTTTATTTACTTGCAAGCATCTCTACTACCCAATATCTCTGCGTTATTAAAAGCATGCTTCACGATTTCACACGCACTAATAAAAACAGCAGACTAAACATGCGAATGCAAATAGTTATCATATAGAATAGAATTTGTGTATGATCCCCGCGTTCTTCATCCACTCACCGTTAAAACATACATATAAACAAGGAAAACTAATGAAGCTGTACAACCTATTTAGCTTGTCTTTATTCACCCTCGCCATGCAAGCTCAGGCGCAAGAAGCGACAGATGCCATTGAAATCAAGCAAGCAGATGCAGAGGTTGAACACTTACTTATTTCCGGTGTACGTCAAGATAGGATTAGCGGGGGTGCGACCGGTCTAACAATGAATATAAGCGAAACACCTCAATCGATTAGCGTTATCACGTCAGACTTGATGGACAATTTCGCCGCCTTTAACATTAACGATGCTCTACGGTTAGCCACAGGCGTGACAGTAGAGGCCTGGGAAACCAACCGTACTAATTACTCCTCTCGTGGCTTTGAAATCAAAAACACCCAAATTGACGGTGTGGGTTTACCGAATGATTGGGGCATAGTGACAGGGGCCATTGACGCCTATGGGTACGAAAGTATTGAAGTTATTCGTGGTGCCAATGGTTTGCTGACGGGTGTAGGTAACGCATCGGGCACAATCAACTATGTACGCAAACGCCCCACGAATGAAACAGGCGGCGAAGTCAGTGTTATTGCTGGCTCCTATGATTTCAAACGTATTCAAGCCGACTATAACACCCTGCTCACAGAAGATGGGCGCTGGGCTGCCCGGTTTGTGGTGGCTGGCGAGGACACCAACTCCCATTTAGATGGATTATCAGATAACTTAGGTTATTTCTACGGCGTGGTTGATGGTCAGCTAACGGATCACTCTACTCTTACTGTCGGGATATCTCATCAAGACGCCAATACTGATGGCAATTTGTGGGGCGGCCTGGTATTCAATTATACAGACGGTACCCAAGCCGAGTGGGACGACAGCGATTCCACCACACAAGACTGGACCATGTGGGACACCCAAAATACTAACGCCTTTGTAGAGTTCACCAGTCAACTCAGTGACAATTGGCGCCTTGATGTGAACTATCACAAACGCTATTTCGAAGAACAAGATAAGCTGTTTTATGCCTATGGCACCATCGACAAAGAGACGAACTTAGGACTTTTAGGTTATCCCGGTCGTTACGACTCAGATATCGATTCCGATTTACTTGAAGTAAAAACATCAGGTTTTTTTAGTGCATTTGGCTTTGAACATGAAGCGACATTTGGTGTTAGCTATGCCCAAAGTACGGACACTATGTTTAACTACGCAGCCGATTTTACCGAAGCCGCATGGGGTGCATTACCAGCATTTCCTTATGCCCTTGACGCTATCGCCGAGCCTGATTGGCAAGAGCGCACACTGTATTCAGAAATTAAGCAAAACCTAACCCGCGTATTCGGCTCAACCAAAATTACATTAAGTGATAGCCTGTTTATGATTGCCGGTGTAAATGCCATTGATTTTGAGCGAAGTGGCGATAACAGTGGTACCACTATCGATAATAGCGAAAGTGAGCTAAGTCCATATGTCGGCTTTACCTATGCCATAACAGAAGACATCAATGCCTACGCTAGTTACTCAGATATCTACCAGCCCCAAGAACAGTATGATTTATCGGGGCAATACCTTGACCCAACTAAAGGCAAGAATACCGAAGCTGGTATTAAAGTTCAGTGGCTAGATGAGAGCCTACTAACTACGTTTGCTTATTTTACCGCAGAGCAAGAAAACCTAGCCTCATATGCAGGTATCAATCCTGATAACGGGCAATATTACTACAACGGCATTGATGTTGACTCAAAAGGCTTTGAGATTGAAATGACAGGTCAGCTCACAGATGATCTCAGTGTGATTTTGGGCTATACCGCCATTGAAATTGAAGACGACCAAGGTGCTGATGCCAATACTTGGGCACCTCGTGACTACGTTAATTTCTCATTGAATTACACTGTGCCCGTAGTGCCAAGCCTAACAGTCGGTGTTAGTGGTCGCTGGCAATCAGAAACCAAAAACACTGATTACAACGTCACCCAAGACAGCTACTTTTTGCTAAACGCCTATGCCAGTTACGACATTACCAATGACCTCAGCGTTAGAGCGAATTTGAATAATATCACTGACGAAAAATACCTTAGCAGTCTGCACAGCTCGTTTTTCTATGCCGCCCCTATTAACGGTACAGTCAGCGTAACCTACAGCTTCTAATCCCACAGCTTCCCGCCCTGTCCAGGGTGAGAAGCTGCGTTATTGATAGCGCAGCGATAAACAAAAAATGAGCAAGAAAAAGGGCAAATCATATTTGCCCTTTTTGGTTTCAACGTCCTTAGCTAATCACCAACCAGCGCAAAAACATAGTGGCCGTGTTCGTTGACATCTCGGGTGACTTCCCCCTCAAAATACAAATAGTTGAGGTGCGCCAGCGCTTCGGCAATAGCGAAGAACATATTGTGTTCATTCAATTCCCGCTTAAATAACACAGATAAGCATTCTTTGATGGTTTTACCTTGTGCGCAAAACGCTTTTAAGTTGGCGAGATGCTCATAGTGATGCTCAGCCAGCTCATCAACCCGCTTATGCAATCCAACGAAAGGTTGCTTATGTGATGGCAGCACCAGTGCATCACTGGGTAACGTTTTAAACTGCGGTAGCGTGTCTAAGTACATCTTTAATGCGTTAGCATTTGGTTCAGTGCTGTACACCCCTATATTTGGGGTGATAATCGGTAGTACGTGATCCCCTGATATCAATACATTCGTTGTGGGGCTAAATAAGCAGACATGCTCTGGCGAATGTCCGCGGCCAATCAATATTTGCCATTGATGCTGGCCAATGGTCAGCTCGTCGCCCTCTTGTAAACGCTCATGATGCAATGGAATGGGGCGAATAACCTGCCCGACTCCTTTGTTCGTTTTACGGTTTTCACTGGCGGTTGCCACGTATTCAGGCGACATGCCACAGCGTACTAAGTACTCATCGTCTTGCCAGTCTGATGCTCCTCGACTGCCGGCACTCATAGCTCGGCCAACAAAATATTCTGAGTGGCTCATGTACAATGGCGCGCGATATTTATCAACCAAATAACCCGCCATGCCGATGTGATCTGGGTGCATGTGGGTCACAATGACCTTAGTCAAAGGCACATCCAATTTACTCAGTAAGCTATCCCATAACTCTTGTGTTTTGCTAACCCCAAAGCCAGTATCGATGAGCGCGTAGCCTTTATCCCCCGTTACCGGATCATTGTCTTCTATCAAGTATAAGTTGATATGATCCAGCTCAAAGGGCAACGGCATGCGTAACCACAAAATACCCGGTGATACCTGCCGCCACTCACCCGGTTCTGGTGGTTGCACATCAATAAAGTCGATAGTCATTGGGCGTACTCCACAATTTATATCACCCTATTACAATCAACTTTGATCTAGATCACCACGCACAACGATGAATCAATAACTATTAAAGCCTTGAATAGCACACTGGCGATTAATTGTTAAAATAAGCCAGCGCTTCGCTCGCTTAACCATGCAAACACTTATCTTTATAAGCATTTATTTTTGCAAGTATTTATTTTGGCAAGCATTACAGGCGAACCCGCTGTAGCATTCATCGCAATTAGATTAGCAATGGAGATCACGTAATGAAATTTTTAGTTTTTTTGGGCACCGTTCGCGATAGCACGCCTCCGCGCCCTGCCCGCTTGGGTCTTCGTGTCGCTAAAGCCTGCATGGCGTGTTTAGATGCGCGTTTTCATGAGCATGAGTTTGAATTGATTGATGCGCTGGATTACCCACTTGAGCCGGTCTTCAAACCCCATTTTGCTTACGCTAAAAGTAAAGCGCCCCCAGAGCTGAATACGCTAGCAGCAAAGATAGCCGCCGCAGATGGCTTTATTATGTAATACCAACTCCATTAAATAATTAGCCACTCAGCGAAAATTTAAAGGGACTTAATTAAGGCGCTTGAATGAAGTAATAGTGGTTCTCTTTCGAGTTCGAGCAACGCAGAGTAAGTCCCTTTAAAATTCGCCCAAAGGGAATTCCCCAGCGGGTTTTGTACTACGTTCTCGGTATTTGAAAGGGAACAACCATTACTGTACACCGACGCCTTGTTCAAAACCGGCTGGATGAATTCTGAGGGGGTAATTATTTAGTGGAATTGGTATAGGCCCTGAGTACAACCATTCTATGAGTCCAGCTTTGGCCAACTTGCTTAATCACTTTGGCAGTTCGTTGTTTTCTTATAAGCCTAGCGCCATCGTCACCTACTCTGCTGGGCAATGGGGCGGCATGCGCGCAGCCGTGGGCATGCGTACGTTTTTATCCGAGTTAGGCTGCCTGCCCGTTTCAGCGATGATCCACGTTCCTAAAGCCCAAGAGGTGTTTACTGAAGATGGCGCACCACAGACAGGTGAAGATCAAAGGTCATGGTTTGATTATTTCAGCCGTACATTTACGCAATTAGCTTGGTGGGCACAGGCGACTAAAACACACGGTGAAGCAGTCAACCCACATGAAATGCTTAAGACACTTAACACCACACCTGCACAAAGAAATGCGCCTTAGGCGCATTCAGTGATGATATAAGTGACACAGTCGTGTTGAGCAATGTCACATATTCTTTGAATGTTAACCAGATAGCCTCGATTGCAGCGCTTTTTTATAGGCTTCAAATGCGGGAATGGCTGAGGTGACAATGGATGCTAGCGTAATAATCATGGCAATTTGCAGGGTTTCCCACGATAGCAAGTTAGCACTTAAAAATAAGCCGTAATGGGCGGCCAGTTTATCGCTAAACAGCGCGATAGATCCGCTGACGAGCGATACCGCACTGGCAATGGCGATGACCACCAGCATCAGTGCTTCTAATAACACCAAGCCAAAAATAACGCTGGGGCCTGCGCCTAATGTGCGTAGCACGGCTATTTCCCCTTTGCGCTCATTCATGGATGCCAGCAACATGGTCGACAAACCGAACAAAGATGACAGCAACACCAGCACGCTAATGACCCTAAGTACGTTCTCAACGGTTCCCATCATTTGCCACAACTCTGCAAGTGCCACTCCAGGTAAAACCGCCATCAAGCGGTCATCTTGGTAGTTGTTCAAATCTCGCTGTAGCTTAAAGGTGGCAAACTTGGTTTTTAAGCCCAATATCACCGCAGTTACACTATCAGGCTGTATCTTTTGTGCTTCTTCGCCATCGAGAATTTTCGCTAACTGAGACGGGGGTAAATGTATGGCTTCTATGGCGGGCAAAGTTACGTGCACGGTTTTATCAACTGGCGTGCCGGTAGGTTTTAAAATGCCACTGATCACAAACGGGCTATGATCATGGTGACTAAAACTGGTATGGCCGATCCCATGGGCAACAATGATTTTATCTCCCACTTGGTAACCTAGCGTTTTGGCGACATCCGCGCCGATCACAGTGTCGAACATACCAGCAAATGGCTTACCTGCTGTGAACTCAAGCGATTTTTTATCGCCAAACTGATAATGCGTGAAATAGTCACCATTGGTGCCCAGCACCCTAAAACCGCGATGAGAATCTCCTAAAGAAATAGGAATGGCCCACGCCACCTGCTGATCGTTTTTGAGCATTTCGTAACTTTGGTAGTCTATGTTGCTGGTGGGATCCCCCATACGAAATACGGAATATAGAAGTAGGTTGAGTTGGCCGCTTGGAGCGCCAACGATAAGATCAGCCCCGGAAATAGTGCGATTAAAACTGGTTTTAGCTTGCTGGCGAATATGCTCAACGCTGATTAGCACGCTGATACTAATCAACAAAGATAGAAAGGTCAGAATGACTGATTTTTTGCGGCTACATAAGCTGCTCCAAGCGAGAGAAATCAACATGCAGCATTCCCCTTCCCCTGACACAAACTGGGCATATCAATACTGGTGCTAAAAAAACGCTTTAATGACATATCATGACTAACGAATACCAAGCTCGCGCCCGCGGTTTCACACATATTCAGTAGAATATCCATAAACGCATCTCGTGCTGAGGCATCTAGCGCCGAGGTGGGCTCGTCTACCAGTAACAACTCAGGCTGATTTATCAACGCTCTGGCAATGGCCACCCGCTGCTGTTGACCCACGCTCAGAGTATTGGCAGGTTTATGCATCACATCTGCAGGCAAATTTAACTTTGCCAACAAGGCGCTAACCGACTCTTCTATGTGTTTATCACGCTTGGCGGCAAAATAATTGGCTAGCTGAATGTTCTTTAGCACGCTTAAGTAAGGCACCAAATTGAACTGCTGAAACACCACGCCGATATGGCGTGCCCGAAAAGCGTCTCTGCGCCTTGCCGATAAACTAGAGAAAGGCTGACCTAATAGTTCGATGCTACCTTCTGTTGGGGTAAGCACCCCAGATAGCAAATTCAATAAGGTCGTTTTACCCGAGCCGGAATCACCGTGCAGGAATACGCGCTCCCCTTGAGCAAGCTGCCAATGAGGAATACTTAATACCGTTTCATTGCTCGATTTGCCGTAGCGATGCCGAACGCCTTTAAGATTAATCGCCAGAGGGGCTTTGTTTTTAATATTGTCGGCGCTTTTGCCTTTTGCTGCACTGTCGTCGCTTACTGAGCTGCGGGCGCTTTCTGCGGTCTCTATGCTTTCTACGCTGTGGCCGCTTCCTGTGCTGTGGGCACTTCCTGGGCTGTGGGCACTATCATCTGTATTCACTGCTTTCATAAGTCCGTCTTTGGCGCTCTCTTAAACTATAAACTTAACTATTGATATGTTATAACATTTACATCAAATCAAGACGATGCAATTTTGCAAGCAAAGATGTAAGAAATGAAGATACAAATTTTAAGTTCATGGGTCACGTTATTAATCTTTAACTTTGTTTTGCTTAGTACAGCAAACGCCGCACAATCCACTGGAAGCTACCAAGAAATTGAATGGATAGCCTTGATGCCTAAAGACGATCTTGAAGCATTGATGAACCCGCCTGAATACCTGTCGGGTATCGAAGATGGCTCCGAGCAAGACTCGGTAGAGGCGCTTGGTCAACAAGAAGGTGTTGACGAAAATACTAAGCGCTTCCAAAAAGCTTTGAGTTCTACCCGCGTTATTAACACCTACGAAAATAAACCGATTCGTATCCCTGGGTTTATCGTGCCTTTAGCGTCTGATGAATCCCAAAACATCACTGAGTTTTTCATTGTGCCTTATTTTGGTGCTTGCTTACATATGCCGCCACCACCGCCTAACCAAATTATTCATAGTAAAGCTGAACAAGGTATAAAACTAGGCAGCCTGTACGACCCGCTTTGGTTTGAAGGCACACTCGTCATTGATACCACAGAAAATGAACTAGGCACTTCAGCTTATCGCCTTAAACTGAATAAAGCCTATCCTTTCGAGGAGGAATAAATGCAAACTCAACATTCTTTAACCACTTCATTTATGGCGTTTATCGGGTCTGTAACAGATAGCATGCTAACAGCGCCAAGAGCATATCCTTTGCTAAGAAAACGGTCAGTTATTAGCTTATTGGTGTTGAGCAGCGTATCGATTCAAGCAAACGCTTGTCAGTTTCACGGTGGCCGCAACTTTGGAATTTTCCCTTCGTTTCACCCGCTGCAAGACATGCTTTCGCAGGAAAAAGTCAGCCTACCTATTTCTGTTAGCCACCCTAGATCAATCGATACACCTGCTAACACAGATGCAACGCTCAATATTCAATACGACATCCCTGATGGGTATCAAAATGTGGTGATTACCTTTTCAGGTAGCGAGAACGTTCGTTTTTTAGAAGGGGTGCAAATGCCAGTTCGCGGGGTCTCAGGCAGTTATCCATTAAAATATCAAGTCAGCAAGCCAGGTAACCACAAGATATCGCTACATATTAATGCGTTAGAAAAAGACGAGCCGATTAGTTTTCAGCAAAACATCCAAGTAAGCGCGATATAAAAACAAGGTCTGATGAAAGAAGTAAAGTAAGAAAGCATATGTGTTACGCCAAGGGAGCCTTTAGATTTCGGGGCAATGCCCCTCAATGAGCAGTAAAATTAAAGTGACTGCTATTTTGCTGCTCTTTTTTGGAGCGGGTATCTTGCTAACCAAACTGCCAGAACGCAATTGGTCGCTGCAGTTAAGTAAACTGTTTTCCAGCCCTGTGCTGTACGTTAGCCCTGATTCTGAATTGCGCGAACGCTTAGCTAACGGTGAAATTACCCCTTTAGGCTGGGGAGAACTGTTACCCAAGTCAGACAAAGAAGTGCTGGCAAAATACCAATCAAGTAGTGAAAAATCACTTAGCGAACAAGTAACCCTTTCTTTGCAAGCTACCACCAACCAGCGCTACCAATCAGCCTTATACTCCACAGACGTGGTCGAAGACGCCATAGGTAAAGCGGTCAGTATTTCAGGTTACATGGTACCTATCGACTTGAACGAAGACAGAAGCGTTAAACGCTTTTTTTTGGTGCCTTACTACGGCGCATGCATTCACTACCCGCCGCCCCCGCCGAATCAGATGATTTATGTGGATTTGATCGACGGCTTTTCAAAGATCATGATGAGCCAAGCCTTTACCCTCACCGGCGTATTAGAAAAAGGCTTGTTTGAAGATCATCAAGGCACATCGGCATACATTCTAAACGTGTCACAAATTGAAAAGTTTAACGAGCAACCCGACGAATATCGCACGCACTAGATGCACTTCTATTGATTACTTTATTGACTACTTTAGAAAAAGTGACACCGCACAGTGGTCGCTCAACATGGCCTCTTCATCCATGTTTTTATACCTGTGCACATGGGTGGATGCCGCTATTAATGTGCTTTGCATGCCTCCTAGCAAAATATGATCAATCGGCTCAGGGTAACGAGGATGACAACCACGTAATGTTTGTGTGGCGATATCAATACCGTATTCATCACTGGTTAGTCTGCTAGCTAAGTAGTTGTGTTCATTTGCCAATCTATGATTGAAGTCACCGAGCACCATGTAAGTCAACCCCGACGTTTGGTGAGCTGCAAGCCATTCTTCTAACAAGGGAACTTGCTGAGCGAGCGTCTGGCATGCAGCTTTATCGCTCGTTGCGTAATCATCTACGAAACAGCCGCTTTTTAAGTGTACATTTAATATATCGGTCGGGCCTAACGGTGTGTCTACTGTCACGGCTAAGCCAAAACGTAACCCTGTTTTTTGCAATCCTAGCTGGGCATTTTGCTGTACTTGAAGAATTGAAATGCCTTTTTTAATCGCAAACGCTACTTTTTGCTGAGTGGAGGTAAACCCGCTTTCTCTGCACTCGTAAGCAGGGCTGTCAGCTCTGGCCGAAAGCACCAACGTCCAATCACTTTCGGGAAAAACTAAACGCAGCGCCTCCCTTGATGCCACTTCTTGTAAGGCGATCACACTGGCATCTAACCCAGCGATATACGCTTTTATTGCCGCGATATCTTCGCTGGTTCTTGGTTTACACCCTGCGTTGCTGGGATATGCAAAATGCTCTGTATTCCACGTGACCACCTTGAAACCATCCATACCAGAGGTGTTTTCACTGCCTTGCGCTGCCCCAATGTCGACATCTTGAGCTACAACGCGTGGGCTTACCGGCGCTATAGGTACCTGTTTAGCGAGACGGGGGGAAACAATCTGACTTTGCATGGCACAGCCACTGCTCATCGCAATTACAGTGCCCAAACAAACTGCTTTACATAGTGTCTTCATCGGCGTTGTCCTTGAAATCAATGGCCACTGCATTGTGTGCGTGTAAGCTTTCTTGGTGCTCCACTTTGAACCAATAATCGAGTACATTTTCCTTGCGCTCAAGGGCGCGTTTCAATCGTCTTGCGGCGTCTTCGCAAAACATCAAATTCTCGGCATTTAATTTGGCAAATGCTTGCTCGTCTTGGCGTTTTACAGCGGTTTGCACTGGCGTGCCAATTGTTGTTTCAAGCAGGGTGATGAGTTCAGGCAAGTTAGGCAGCGCATCCCCACCTAGCGTGAGTTTGATGTAGGCATAAGAACGTTGACTGTGTGGAGTAGCAACGGCGCCTGTTTTAGACGTTATCCACTGGGTTAGCTCGCTTTTAGATATCATCTCATCGTCAAATCGCTGGGAGATAGCATCACTTAGCGCTTGTTGAGCCAAGGCAGATGAGCACGGGCACGTACTTGAATAAGCAATGGTTAACGATAAGACCGTACGCGCTACCCCTTGAACCAACTGAGTCGATATGCCAATAGGATAACTCTGATAACCAAACTCATTGCTTAGCAACGCCTTTTTACGAAGCGTTAGCGCAAAATCTAAGTTTACCTTAGCCCCTTGGCTGAGCCCCTGTTGCGATAAAATTAGCTCATTCAACAAGGCTGTAAGGGTAGTGCTGCTTAGTAACTCTGTGCTCAAAATGTCATTCAATTTTAAGAACAAACGCGACATATGAATGCCTTTCGCCTCGCTTTTATCCAAACTGACATACACATCGGTTTTCGCGTTCACATATGCTGGCACCTCACCTGACAGTGGTACTTGAATAGGCACGGTTATGCCTTCCATGCCAACCCATTTAAGCGGTGCGGCTGATGCCACGTTTTCGCTGGATGTAATATCCGGTAATGTCATACCCATATACTGCGCAGTTCCCTTACTCGTTGACTAGTACATTGACTAGCCCGATTAAAAATGAATGAAAAAATGAACGATAAATGGTTGCCTGTTATCGTCCGAACAATTGACCTTCTACTAGCGATAATGCAATAAACCCCGCATTGAGAAAGTGCCTTAGGCTTATGAAATAAAGTCCAAGGTCAATAATAGGCGCTTCTCATTCGCTCCATTAGGTGGTGAGCGATGCACTAGGCCTGCGCCTTCATTTCCTTCCCAGCCTTCCCCCTTGAGCAGTGCGACGTCGCCTACTGCCAGCGCTTGAATCGCGTCTGGCTCAGCATACAAATCTGATTGATCATCTGGCATGCCGTTATTACCCGTGCCTAATTTAGTGCGATCAACCTTATCGTGGGGGAGCCATTGCGTGCCTGTGCCACTAAAAGTGGTGACTAACCGATACGGCACCCAGTCCACATGGAAACGAGGACACATGGCTTGTTCCAACACTTTTAGACGCAACCCAACCCGCTTTAAATCAAACAAACAGCAGAACATATCCACCAATGACGCGATGTTGTCAGTAAACTCATCGTTGAAGCCACGTGGAGTTAATAACTCGTTGATATCTTCGATAATAGTGTTAGCGCGAATGCTCTTCTCGAGATTCAGGCGCGGATTTTCCTCTATGCATTGTGCTACATGAGCGAGCAATTCTTCGCTAAGTGAACGCTGCCACACAACCAAATTGTGCGTGTCTTGGTAAATATCGGTCAGAACAGTGAACTCGTCACTGTGCGAGTGAGTCATTTCAGACATTAAGGCGTTAGTGCGTTGCCCAGCAGTGATGTGTTCTTGGTCGTGCAGTGGAGTAGCGATGCTCATGCTTCGTTCTCCCACGCTGGAAAAGGATCAGCCAGCGTTTTCCAATGCGCCTTTCCTTGCAGCAGGGCGTCATCTGTTAACAAGCATTCGTCTAGCGCGTTAGTGATCGCCGCTTCGTCCAGGTTCTGACCAATGAACACGAGCTCTTGACGCATGTCACCAAAGGGCTCTTCCCATAACGCGTCGATCGACTCAAGGTATTCTTCGTCGGTGGGCCATTGCGCCTTAGGTACGGCTTTCCAAAATAAGCCTCCAAAACCATAGCGGGCAATGCCACCAGCTTGATTCCATTGTCCTGCAAATTCAGGGCGGGAGGCTAACCAAAAATAGCCTTTAGAGCGCAACAACTTGCCGTAACCTTTGGTGTTGTGCAAAAAGTCATAGAACTTCTGGGGATAAAATGGCCGCCTAGCCGTGTAACTAAAGCTTTGAATGCCGTATTCTTCTGTTTCTGGATTATGCTCACCGCGCATTTCTTGCAACCAACCTGGTGCTTGTTGCGCCAGCTCAAAATCGAATAGTTCAGTTCCGATGATATCCGCGATGTTCACCAGGCCGTTTGCAATGGGGATGATTCGCGCTCGGGTATTTAGGTTTTTCAAGATGGCGTTTAGGCGCTCAACTTCTGTGCTATCAATTAAGTCAGTTTTTGACACCAGTAACACATCAGCGAACTCAACTTGCTCAATAAGTAGGTCGGCGACACTGCGTTCGTCCTCTTCCCCTAAGCTTTCGTCGGTTTGTGATAAATACTCTGCCTCGTCATAATCTTTGAGAAAATTAACGCCATCGACCACGGTTACCATGGTGTCCAGAGTGGCAACATCTGACAGCGATACACCATCTTCATCGGCAAAGGTAAAAGTTTCGGCTACCGGTAGTGGCTCTGAAATACCGGTGGATTCAATCACTAGATAATCAAATTTCCCTGAGTTGGCCAGTTTGCCCACCTCAATCAGCAAGTCTTCTCTGAGGGTGCAACAAATACAGCCGTTGCTCATTTCTACCAGTTTTTCATCGTTTCGATTAAGTGAGATCTCATTTTTTAACAATGAGCCATCAATATTAATTTCACTCATATCGTTGATAATAACCGCCACTTTTTTGCCTTGTCGATTATTCAGTACATGGCTGAGCACCGTGGTTTTACCTGCCCCTAAAAAGCCTGAAAGTACTGTAACCGGCAGTTTTCGATGAGCGTTACCTGAGCTGTTTTGCACTGGCTCTTGCATTGAATCTTGCATTGATTTAGTCCTGTTTAAGAATGTCTACTTGGTTGCATTGGCGACGTAAGTGATAATTAAGCAAGTGCCCATAAGCGATTATGCTGGTACCAATCACGGTTAAAATCACTTCGCCGTACTTGCCCAGGGTGGCGTGCCCCAATAAAGTCGCAGCGATTAAAAGCGCCAACCCTGTTAAGCAAATCGCTAACACTTTGTTGCTTCGGTGATGAAAATAGCCAATAAAAAGCGCCACCGAGCTGATGGGTACAACCGCGTACATCATCCAGCGGTGAAATAACTCGTCATTAAAAGCCAGCACACCAGAGAGCGGTGGCAGTAGTATTAAAACAAAGGGTAAGAAAAGGCAGTGAACCATACACAGTAGCGACAGCCCCACTGCCGCTTTATCGCTCACGTGTTGTAACTTAGTCATAAAGGTCTCACGATAGGTTTTGATTGCTCGCCGATTTGCATTTTGCACACACGCTATAAAGTTCCACTTGTGATCCGACGGATGAAAAACCAACACTTTTTGCCTGCTGTGTAAGGGTACTTATCACCTCATCTGGTAGCTCGACTTCTTCGATGTGCTGGCATGATTTGCAAATCATGTAGAGAGGTGGATGATGATGACAGGCTCCCAATGAATGATTGCAAACAACGTACTTGTTGATAGATTGCAGTCGGTGCACTAAGTGTACCGACTCTAAAAAGTCCAATATGCGATAAACAGACATCGTCATAATTTTAGGCTTAATGATTTGGTTGTATTGCTCAGTTATTTCATAGGCCGACAATGGCTTATTAACCTCAATTAGCACTTCAAGCATGTGTTGGCGGGTGTCAGTCAAACGACTGCCCGCTTTCTCACATACCCCTTTAGCAATTTCGAAATAATCTTCTGTCGCTACAGCACCCATACTCACCACTCCAAATTAGGGTTTTCTGGATTTAAGACGGCAGTTCCTTGCCCAGCGTCCGTTATCCACTGGGCTTGAATACGACCTAGGGACGGCAACCACTGAAACAGGGGTACGGATAATTTTTTATGACTTGTGTCGCAAGCAAAGTGGTATTCAACCTCTACATCTTGGTGCTCTGCGTGTTTCAGCCGTTCTGAGGGCGTTTTACCCGCTGATGGCTCTCTACCCGCTGAAGGCTTTTTACCCGCTGATGGCTCTTCATCGTGATTGTCAGCATGGTGGTTTTCACTGGAGCTATGTTCCTCGTGAGCAGCTAGCACATGGTGGGCATGGTGGTCGTTATAACGCTCATCTTCATGCGAATCATTGTTGCCACCACTTTCGTGCTCGTGATCGTCGGATAAAGAATGCTCGCTCAAAGAGTGCGTTACCTCACTTAATGTGCAGTGTTCACCTAAATCGACTACAGCGTCATTTTTATCTAGCCGTTGAATGAGTGAATGTAAGGTCTTTTCTTGCTGTGCATTCTCAGGAGCATGTTCGAAGCCAAGTACATCGGCAGCAGGCAAAATAAATTGCACGTGCCAGTCGCTGTTTTCTTGTGAAACAAACAACTGTCCCTGACCATGCTGATGCACTTGGGCTGTCGTTGAAAAACAACAGTTCATTAGGGCTGTGAGCATTGTTATGCGTTTGATCATGGCTTGTATCTCCTTCCTTATAAATGCAAAACCCTGTACTGCTGGCTCTACTTCGTGACGCGTCTATCGACTTAATTTAAAGATTAATTCGGCGCTGGCTTGCCCTAAAGGCATTCGATGAATTCACTTATTATTTGGTTTTGCGCCCTTTCAATTGGTTACAATATAACATAACATTTAATAAATGATACAATATAACATCACACAGGAACACAAAATGAATAGGATATCTCCTCTAGCAGCCCTAATAAGCGTGCTATTGCCAGCCAGTGTTTTAGCGCAAACCATTGAAGGCACCGTAGTTAATAATGATGGCCGAGCGGTTGCTGGAGCAACGGTAGAAGTAGAAGGTGTCGGCATTGAAACACTCACCGACCAAGAAGGCCGTTTTACGTTCACAGAGTTAACGCAAGGTAAGAACGAGCTACATATTTCTTCACCGGGCTTTGCCCATCTACATCAAGATATTTCGGTGCCAGAACAAGGCACGAGGCAAATAGAATTTATTCTGCAGCGCTCGCCTATCGAAGTAATTGACGTATACGCCACACCCATTCATATGTCGGTGATGGAATCAGCGTCTCCTGTGAGTGTGTTATCAGGCGAAACCTTGCGCCGTCAACAAGCCTCGACATTGGGTGACAGTTTAGAAAAGCTTCCTGGGGTGCAATCAAACTTTCATGGAGGTGTCGCAAGTACCCCTATCATCCGTGGCCTAAGCGGCCCCCGGGTGCTGATCTCACAAAACGGTTTAGACGTCAGTGATGTATCAAGAGTTGGGCCGGACCACTCGGTAGCAAGTGAAGCGTCGACATCTCAACAAATTGAAGTGCTGCGCGGCCCTGCCACATTATTTTACGGTAGTGGTGCTGTTGGCGGCGTAGTTAACGTAGTCGACGGTCGTGTACCTAGTGACAACACCACTCGCGGCGAATGGTTACTCGAAACCAGCTCGGTTGATGATAAAAAGCTTGGCTCATTTAACGTGACCACTGGCTATGAGTCATTTGGGTTTTACGCCGATGGCTATTGGCGAGAATCAAATGATTATGACGTTCCGGTGGCACCAGATGCTGACTCAGACGAGCCCCAAGAGCACGTGGTTAAGAACAGTTCAGAAAAATCTGATGGCATCACCTTAGGTGCTAGCTACCTAATGGACCAAGGATACATAGGTGTGGCCGTTGAGCAATTTAACCGCGAGTATGGCATACCCGGGCATTCGCACGGAGGCGAAGACGAAAGCGTTTACGCTGATTTAGAACAAACCCGCGTACAGCTTTTAGGTGAGTTAAACCTTGATAACGAATGGCTCAGCAAGATTAACTTACGCGGCGGCTTTACCGACTATGAACACGCGGAAATAGAAGAAGGCGCTGTTGGCACTTTATTCGAAAACGAAACACATGAGCTAAAGCTCGACTTTATTCATACCCCATTTGCTGATTGGAACGGTGGGCTGAGTATTCATTACAAAAACAGTGATGTTGCTGCTCAAGGCGAAGAAGCATTTACGCCGCCCTCAGAAGCGCAAACCATTGCTTTAGCCATCATGGAAGAAAAACACTTTGGTGACGTGCTATTGCAATTTGGTGCCCGCATTGAGCGTGTCACTATTGATGCAAATAACGTGTTGTTGCCAACGCTTGAAGCGCACGCCCACGACGACGAAGCTGAAGAAGATGAGCACGATCATGACCACGAGCATGAAGAAGAAGCCTCTGTCACACGCGTTTTCGAGCTAGATCACGAATTTACGCCAGTGAGCTTATCCGCGGGCTTAGTATGGGACTTTACACCGAGTTACAACCTAGGATTGTCAATTTCACGCTCTGAACGTGCCCCTTCTGCAGCTGAACTGTTGTCCTTCGGCGCGCATATTGGTACGGGTACCTATGAAGTGGGCGCACTTTTCGCCTTAAATGACGAAGGTTCAAGTATCGGTCTCACCTCAAAAGATATCGATCTTGAAACCGCCAACAATATTGATCTCACATTACGTAAAATCCAAGGAGACATTGGGTTCGTATTCAACGCGTTCTACAACCAAGTGGACAATTATTACTACCAAACAGCCACGGGTTTGTTTGCCGAAAGCGGCCACGATCATGAACACGAGCATGAAGAAAGCGGTGTCGAAGAAGACGAACATGCAGACGAATTACCGGTTTATATTTTTCAAACTGATGACGTCATTTTACATGGGTTTGAGGCACAAATAGCCTGGCAAGCAACCGATGAATTCAAAGCAACCTTGTTCTCAGATTACGTGCGCGCACGTTTAAAAGAGGGTGGAGACTTACCCCGTACGCCACCACTGCGCTTTGGTACACAATTTAGTTATCAAACTGCACATTTGAGTGCGCATTTAGATATCACCCGTTATCAAGAACAAGACCGCGTTTCATCTGACGAAACCAGCACCAGTGGCTACACCTTGATCGATGCGAGTGTGTCTTATGACCTACCTGTTTCTAGTCACGATATTGCCGTTTTTCTTAAAGGCAATAACCTGACTGACACTGAGGCCAGAGTTCACACCTCATTCTTAAAAGACATTGCACCACGGCCGGGACGCAGCATTTCTGTTGGCGTCAGAGGCAACTTCTAGCTCAAACTCAATTACATAACAAGGAATATACAATGACTATCACACATAAATTTAATCTTCTCGCCGTGGCAATTGGCGCAATACTTCTCACAGGTTGTGGTGACGCCGAAACCACCCTCATCGAAAAGGATCCAATAGAAGTACCTGATGATGACCATGACGATGATCATGACCACGACGACGATGATGAGTTTCTAATTGATTCAATGGGGCGTATTGCTGTGCTTTCTGGCGAAAGTAACGTAGCCAGTATTTTTGATTTAGACGACAGTGAACTATTAGACACCTTCAGCCTAATTCACACCTCAAACACCCTAACTTCATCTGCAGACTATCGTTTCGCTGTTATCGCTAGCCGAAGCGAAGACTATGTTGGCTTTATCGACGGTGGTATGTGGCAAGAAGATCACACCGCGCATTTGCACGATTATGAGCAAAGCCCTGCCATGAGCGACTTTGAGGTCGCCGGAAGCCGTCCTACGCATATTTTAAGTCATGATGGTCGATTGGCGGTGTTTTTTGACGGTGACGCGGATGCAGGAACACCAGCATCAGTGAAAGTTGCCACAGATACGCAAATAAGCAGTGAAACAGATCCACTGCCAACGCTAGATTACACCTTGAATATGCATGGCGTAGCCGAAGCTCGAGGGGAGTACCTGCTTGCCACCATTCGCCGTGATGACGCTGAAAGCACCTCTGCTGCGAAAATTCTACCGGACCAAGTAGGCGTCTATCACTTGCATGACGACGAGTATGAGCAAGAACAGGTACTTGACGTATTGTGCCCTGACTTACACGGGGCTGCACAAAACGAAGATTACGTTGCATTTGGTTGTACTGATGGAGTACTTGTTGCCCATGAGCATGACGGCGAATACGAAGCAGAAAAAATCGCCAATATCGATATACTAGATGGCCTACGCATTGGTACGTTATACGGCCATGAAGAAAGCGAATCACTGATTGGTGTCGCATCTGGTCACGGCGGCGGTGAAGCTACGCTAATCGCTGTAAACCCATCACAAGGCACCATGGAAGAGCTCGAGTGGCAGCCTGAAAGCCCAGCGGATCCTGTATCCTATGCATTCTCTCATGAAGGCGATGCCTTTTTAGTCCTCGACAGCGAAGGCTATTTGAATGTGCTAGAAGCCCATGAAGAAGACGGGGGGCAGCACTGGGAACTACACGCGCGTTTAGATATCACTGAAGAGGATGTATCCACCATGCCAGAAGGCATGTCGTTTAGCATGACAGTAGCGCAAAATGGTCATTACGTGTATATCGCAGATCCTATTGCACAGCATATCCTACAAATTGACCTTGAAACGTTAACCATCACAGGTGACATCGAACTCGATTTTGCCCCTGACAGCATCACTTGGTTAGGAATAGCAGAAGCCGACCACGATGAGCATGACCACGATTAATAAGTAACGAGGAAAATCACAGCGCAGCTAAACGTTAGCTGCGCTACTGGTGTACATTGCAAGCCACTCCTTTGATGCTTGCACGCACCGCTAATTGGACGCACCTTTAATTAAACGCAAAAGCAAGATAACCCAACGTCATTCATTTTGAACCTAGAACCCTACATCTGCTGTCTATGCACCATGGCGCTGCTAGCTTGTGCGCTATACGCAATATGCAAATCAATCGCTTAGCACTTAAGCGGTCAATCGCAGTTATCTTTTTTATTTTACGATTGAACCAAACTGACAATTTTCAGTGATTTTCTTTCATATTTTTGACTTTTAAGATCTCACTTGTGCATGTGGTACTATAAAAACACAAGCTGGAACAAGCTGTTGCGCCTCAGCGTATTTAAAGCAGCGACAGAAAAAGGTAAACAGATTGAATCCTATCGCTTCTTCTAAACATCTGAATAAAATTGTTTTTCTTGGGGCATCAAGCGTGATTGTCGCTTTACTCCTTTTTGCGTTGATCTCCCCTGAATTTGCAGACCAAACCTTTTCACAGGTGCAATCTACTATCGTTGATAACGGCAGTTGGTTTTATGTATTGACCGTGGCGAGCATTTTGATGTTTGTGTTGTACTTGGCAGTATCACGCCATAGCCAGGTCAAACTTGGGCCAGACCATTCAGAGCCTGACTATTCCTTTATTTCTTGGCTTTCCATGTTGTTTGCTGCGGGTATGGGCATAGGGTTGATGTTTTTCGGCGTGGCTGAGCCATTGATGCACTTTTTAGCCCCACCCACGGCACCCCCCAGCACCATTGAGGCTGCGCGTGAAGCGATGAAAATGACGTTCTTCCATTGGGGACTGCATGCTTGGGCCATATACGCTGTAGTCGCGCTCATTCTAGCCTATTTCAGTTACCGCCACGATTTACCTCTGACCTTACGTTCAGCCCTGTACCCTATTATTGGTGAGAAAATTTATGGCTGGCGGGGGAATGTAGTCGATATTTTTGCCGTCATCAGTACTATTTTTGGTGTCGCCACGTCTTTGGGCTTAGGGGTCACGCAAATTAGCTCAGGTCTTAATTACTTGTTTGGCTTTCCGGTGTCAGAAGGCTATCAACTACTATTAATTGCTGCCATTACGGGTTTGGCGATTGTGTCTGTTGTCAGTGGTTTAGATAAGGGAATACGTATGTTATCTGAACTCAATATGCTTCTGGCTGTGGGCTTATTGTTGTTTATTTTATTGGTCGGCCCGACGGTGTTTTTGCTACAAGCGATGCTGCAAAATACTGGCGCATACCTGTCTGATTTAGTGCGTAATACCTTTAACTTATTTGCTTATGATAAGAAAGATTGGTTAGGCGGTTGGACCATATTTTACTGGGGTTGGTGGTTAGCATGGGCACCGTTTGTAGGGGTGTTTATCGCGCGAATTTCCAAGGGCCGTACTATCCGCGAATTCCTGATTGGCGTGCTGTTGATCCCCTCAATGTTTACGCTCGCTTGGATGACCATTTTCGGTAACAGCGCGATTGAGTTAGTACTGAATCAGGGCAGCACAGAGCTGGCCAAATTAGCCACAGATAACACGCCGGTGGCGCTGTTCTTATTCCTTGAGCACTTTCCTTGGTCTAACGTGATATCCGGCGTAGCAGTGCTGATGATTGTGGTGTTCTTCGTGACCTCTTGCGATTCAGGCGCAATGGTGGTCGATATGCTGTGCTCGAACGGCCAAAATGACACCCCAGTGTGGCAACGTATTTACTGGGCGGGAGGCGTTGGTTTAGTGGCGGCTATTTTGTCAATGGCTGGCGGCTTGAGTGCCTTGCAAACCATGACCATTGCTAGCGCTTTGCCATTTGCGGTGATATTAATCATTGCTATGTATGGCTTAATCAAAGCCTTGCGGGTAGAGGAGTTTAAGCGCGCAAGTATGACCTTGCATGCCCCTTCTGGACAAATTAATGCGGGCAACGACAGCTGGAAAGAGCGTTTGCAAACCATCGTCGACTTCCCAAATAAAACAACTGTAGAGCGATTTGTTGAGCAAACGGTTAAACAGGCATTTGATTCTGTGGCCCAAGAGTTAACCCTTAAACATATCGAAGCAGAGATCAGCCAATCAACAGAATCCGTGACATTAACCGTTAAACATGGCGAAGATGCCGAGTTTATTTATGCGGTATACCCAACTATTCACCACATGCCTGAGTACAGCCAATCAAGTGATTCGCAAGCAGAGGACTCAGCTGACGAGAATACTTATTATCGGGCCGACGTACATTTAAGTGAAGGTGGGCAAAACTACGACATCATGGGCTGGTCTAAAGTCGCGGTTATCAACGATATTATCGACCAGTATCATCGCCATCTGCACTTTTTGCATTTAGCGGGATAGGCCGCATAGGCTCAAGGGCTTATCTAAGCCTTTAGGGCGCAAAAACAGTATTGTCAGATTGCAAAAAACCGACTTCTTAGTCGGTTTTTTTATACCTTCACCAAATTCATCAAATTCAACTCCAACAAATAAATACTCAGTGGTTAACTATTTTCTGAAATGAGTCTAAACCGTTTTAGTCAAGTCATGAAATTAGCTGTATTTTTTTGCCTTTGGCGCAGTGCAGGATTGCCTTTCGGTGATAGAGCAAGAGATCATGATTTTCTGTGAATGCCTGTTTTTGTCATTTACCTTCTCTAGTAATAGCTTGGCGGCTTCTTTGCCTATGATGTAGGGCTCCTGTTTGATAACGGTCACAGGGACTTTGAAAAACTCTGCCATGGGGATATCGTCGAACCCTATTAGGGATACATCATCGGGTATAGTGATGTTTTCTTGATTTAAGTGCGTTAACAGCTCGGTGGTAATGGCCAAGTGTTGGGTAAAAAAAGCAGTGGGCGCGGCGGCTGACTCAAGCACACTCTTTGGTGAGTGCTCAAAGCCTGTTTCTCGTTGCCAGTACTGGATTAACGCAGGATCTTGAACAATGTCGTATTTTTTAAGGGCTGCGACATAGCCTGAATAGCGCTCGTTTCTGGATTTCACATTCTTAAAATCTTGAGTCATAAAGCAAATGCGCTTATGACCCAGTTTGACTAAGTATTCGGTGGCATCAAAAGCGGCTTGACGATAATCAGACAGGATCAGATTTTTCTCACTGCCGTCATGCTCCAATTGAAAATGCACTATGGGCATGCCCTTGTCTATATACTCAGATATTAACGTATTATTCTGCCCTGACGAGGCAATAATGATCCCATCGACGCGCATCTGGTATAACGCTTCAAGCGATTTTGCTTCGGTTTCAGGGTCAAAATCTGTGTTGTAAATTAACGCGTTGTAATCACACCCTTTACAAAAGTCATCTACTCCTCGGATCGTTCTGCTGGTATCAAAACCGGTAATATCACGCACGATCACCCCAATAGTCTTGGTCTTATCAGCTTTTAAGTTTCTCGCGATCGGATTCGGTACATAGTCCAATTCTTTGATTGCGGCGCGAATGCGTATTTGAGTTTCCTTCGACATATAGTCAAATCGGCCATTAAGGTATTGAGATACGGTACTTTTTGAGACGGAAGCAAGCTGAGCAACGTCGATAAGTTTTACTTTTGCCATTGTTTGATTTTTCAGCACATGAGGTAGCTTGGTGTGTTGACATACTGCGGGATTATGCTAATTTGTTCAACTAAACCGGTTTAGTAGATGTTTTGCTAAACATTTCGGAGCATTTTGCCACACACAGAGCGTGTCAGCATTGCTATGTGGGGCAAAGCGTTAGCAGCTCATGCGAAGATGATGATAAGAGGATGTCAGTTGAAAATTACCCAAGTGAAGGTGTTTGTTTGCAGCCCAGGCCGAAACTTCGTTACCGTTAAAGTGATGACTGACGAGGGGATATTCGGCTTAGGCGACGCAACGCTGAACGGCCGTGAAATGGCGGTTGTTGCGTATCTTGAAGAGCATGTTGCGCCTTGTTTAGTTGGTCGAAATGCCCACGATATTGAAGACATTTGGCAGTATTTATACAGAGGTGTTTACTGGCGCAAAGGCGCTGTGAACATGGCAGCTATTGCTGCGATTGATATGGCCCTGTGGGATATCAAAGGCAAAGCCGCGAATATGCCAGTTTATCAATTACTTGGTGGTAGAAGCCGCCGAGGCGTAACCTTATATGCCCATGCCAGTGGTGAAACGATTAACGATACCCTAGACAAAACCGCAGAGCATATTGCCCAAGGCTTCAAGGCTGTGCGCCTACAATGCGCAGTGCCAGGGTTGAATGTGACGTATGGCGTACTTGGCGATAAGGCCGATTACTTTGAGTTGCAAGGCAGCAGGCCATTACCCCCAGAAGAAGATTGGTCGACGCAAAAATACTTCAACATGGTAGTGGATTTGTTTAAACAAGCTAGAGAGCGCTTTGGTAACGACGTGCATTTATTACATGATGTGCACAGCCGCTTGACGCCTATTGAATCTGCGCGTTTAGGCAAATTACTTGAGCCGTACAATTTGCTGTTTTTGGAAGATGCGTCGATCGCTGAAAACCAAGACAGCTACAAAATCATACGCCAACACACCACCACTCCACTGGCGATTGGTGAAACCTATAACACCATTTGGGACTGCAAAGACCTGATTCAAAATCAGTTGATTGATTACATTCGTGTAGCAGCGACCCACGCTGGTGGTATTACTCCCCTTCGCCGCATTGCCGACTTCGCCAGTATTTATAACGTAAAAACCGCCCCTCACGGCGCACCAGACCTCTCTCCTGTGTGTTTTGCTGCTCACATGCATTTAAATTTGTGGGCACCCAATTTTGGTATTCAAGAATTTGTTGGTTTTGGCAATGCGCACTCCAGGCGGATTTTTAAACACACAGTAGAAGTGAAAGACGGTTTGGCAAACGTCAGCGAGGCCCCAGGCCTTGGAATAGATTTTGACGAACAAGCCGCGAAAGAATATCCCTATAAACGCTCGTATTTACCGGTCAGCAGGTTGGAAGATGGCACTGTATGGAATTGGTAATTCAGCATGTTTAATTATGAATTTAGTCTTTGATAAGTAGAGATAAATAGCATGAGTAAAAGCATAAAAGTATTAATACAAGGTACAGGTTTCGCTGGGCAAGGCCACGCAGATGCGTTTAGGTCGGTCGGCGCTGAGGTGGTGGGTATTGTCGGCAGAACGCAAAGCGTTGTCGAACAAGTCGCTAAAGACATGGATATTCCTTTTGCTGGCACAAATTGGCAGGAGGCACTGGCTGAATGTAAGCCTGATGTGGTGTCTATTGCCACGCCAGGTGGGGCTCATGAGGAAGCGATTACCCAAGCCATTGAGTTTGGATGCCACGTGTTTAGCGATAAGCCTTTGACCGCGACTGGCGAGTCCGCTAAAAAGCTACATGAATTAGCGCTTGAGAAGAACGTAAAAACAGCTTTCGCGGCCAGTTTTAGGTACATGCCTGATGTCATATACGCTAAGCGAATTGTGGCGGCGGGAGCCATAGGCGAGCCACTAGAAGTGGAGTGTATTTCGCACTTCAATTTAGAGCGAGATATTCCCTTTGGATGGTCGCATCGTAAGGAAGACGGCGGCGGGCGTTTAAATAATAACTTTACCCATAAGCTTTCGATTGTCACTTCGATCATCGGCGAAAAAATACTGTCGGTAATGGGCGAGGTGCGTGACGACTTAGGGCGAGCACCAATAGTGGAAGGTGTGCACAACTTCAAAAAGCGTCGTGACTATATACCTGACGATCTCAATGACCCCGCTTTAAAATGGGGAGAATCAAATGTGGAATGGTCATATACGGTGCTAGCGAAACTCGAAAGCGCATTGGCCGAAAAGCCGGTATCTGTGTTGTTCAAGCATGGCGGTTTGCATCCGCGTTTCAATGAAGATCATATTGTTATTTATGGCAGCAAGGGCGCTATTTACATCAAAGGTCACTATGGCAGCGGCCCTTTATATTTTTACGACTGTAATAACCATTGGACGCGGTTGCCATTACCGGATGATATCGTCGAAAACACCCCACAGGGCGAAGGCGATACCGAGCGTAATTGGCGCTACCTTATTCGCGAGTTGGTTAAAGATATTCGAGGGGAAAAGGTACTTCCCTATCAAACGTTTAAAGAAGGTGCTCAATATCAACAACTAATTGATATTATTCGTAAAAATGATAATTGGGTTGACGTTAGTCATCTTCAATAAAAGGTCTTTTCATGTTTTATGAATACTTGGTTATCGCTGGCTACTTTTTATTGATCTTAGGCATTGGTTTTGCCTTTAAGAATATGGCGAAAAACTCCACCAGTGATTACTTTCGTGGTGGTGGTCGCATGCTGTGGTGGATGGTTGGCTCGACGGCGTTTATGGCGCAATTTTCCGCATGGACATTCACAGGGGCTGCGGGCAAGGCTTTTACCGACGGCTTTGCAATTAGCTTGGTATTTTTCGCCAATACCATTGCTTATTTTTGTGGCTGGGCGTATTTCTCGGCGCGCTTTCGCCAGATGCGGGTTGATACCCCAACAGAAGGTATTAAACGGCGTTTCGGTAGCCAAAACGAGCAATTCTTTTCTTGGGCGTTAATCGTTTTTAGTTTTATCAACGCAGGTGTGTGGCTAAACGCATTAGGCGTATTCGCCAGCGCCGTGTTTGAAGCGGACATTACCTTAACCATAATCGTGACCGGGTTAACCGTGGTGTTCGTATCGGTGCTGTCTGGTGCTTGGGGCGTTGTGGCATCTGACTTTGTGCAAACCCTTATCGTAGCGGTTATCTCGGTGGCGTGTGCCATCGTTGCCCTCGTGATGGTGGGCGGCCCAGTCGAACTGGTAGAAAACTTTCCAACCGATTTTGTGATGGGCCCTGATATGAACTACGGGGTAATTTTAGTCGGTACCTTTATCTTCTTTTTGGCCAAGCAAATGATCACCATCATGAACATGCATGACGCCTTTCGATTTTTAAACGCAAAGGACTCAGACAATGCCCGCAAAGCCGCACTGCTGGCCATGGTATTGATGGGAATTGGCAGCATAGTGTGGTTCATACCGCCTTGGGCGTCAGCGATTTTATACCCTGATGCGGCGGCGTCATACCCTGAATTAGGCAACAAAGCGGCCGATGCGGTGTATTTGGTGTTTACCCGAAACGCTATGCCGATGGGTACTGTTGGTTTGTTACTCGCAGGGTTATTTGCTGCAACAATGTCGTCGATGGACTCGGCATTAAATAAAAACGCCGGTATTTTTGTGCGCAGCATTTACCAACCCTTTTTGCTTAAAAAGAAAAAGAACGTAGGTGACAAACAACTGCTAACGGTCAGTCGTTGGGTGAGCTTTATCAGCGGCATTCTGGTCATTGTGGTGGCACTGTTCTTTAAGTCATTGAAAGAACTAAGCCTGTTTGAGCTGATGATGAGTGTATCGGTAATGGTCCAAGTGCCGTTACTCGTACCATTAATCTTCGGCTTGTTCGTAAGGAAAACGTCGAACTGGGCACCTTGGGTAACAGTGATAATCGGTATGCTGGTATCGTATTTAACGGCCAACGTATTCACCCCACAAGTATTTGCCAATTGGATAGGCTTAGAACAAGCCTTTACGCGCCGGGAATCAATCGACGTTAATTTAATGATTACCATCGCCGCTCACTTAGTGATCACCGCTGGGTTCTTTTGTTCAACTTCGTTCTTCTACCAAGAGGAACGAGACGAGCATAAAGAAGGAACAGATCGCTTCTTTACCGATCTAGAGACGCCTGTCATTGCCGACTTCGAACA
Organism: Paraglaciecola sp. QJM3NY_14; assembly: GCF_056173245.1. Classification (NCBI taxonomy): domain Bacteria; kingdom Pseudomonadati; phylum Pseudomonadota; class Gammaproteobacteria; order Alteromonadales; family Alteromonadaceae; genus Paraglaciecola; species Paraglaciecola sp. QJM3NY_14. The sequence continues at coordinate 335,885 of NZ_CM149664.1, read as the reverse complement.
AGACGAATACGACAAGCAGCAACGCCACAAATTGGGCTCCATGGTGATGTTTATGGGAGGCGGTATGGTCGTAATGATGTTGATACCCAACCCGATGTGGGGTCGCATGGTATTCGGCTTGTGTGCGATAACCATTTTAGTAATGGGTTATTTGTTAAGAAATAGCGCTAAGCCAAAGCGTGATTCGCTTCAGGCAGAAAAGGGGTAATCAATGTTCAGCTTAACAATAAAACATCTCGCATACATGCTGGTCATAGCAAGTGTTGCAACAAGCGGAGGCTGCAACACGCGCGGTGATAGCAATGTACACACTGCTCATAAAGCAATGGAGACCAGCCCAACACTAGTTACCCTTACTCATGGGATTGATGAGTCAGCGGGCGAGCTTCCAGCGTATATCGTGAAAATAGCTAACGCGACTTTCTATCTTGAAAAGCAAGGTGGCGGGCTGTCGAGCCTGCTTGACGCTGATGGTGTCGATTGGATTGGCTTTAACAATATTGAAGGCACCGGTTGGAAGGGCGAGTATCGGGGTTTTCCAAACGCCGTACATAAACAAGATGGTAGTTATTTTCACGCCATGAATGCAGGGACAGACCCCTCTACCTCAAAAGTAACCATTGAAACCGCTGAGCACGTTCAAATTGTTTTCACTTCAAGCAATGCAAAATGGCAAGGCCAGTGGGACTTTTACCCAGACAGATGCGATTTTACCATGACAAAAGTGAGCCAAGGTTATCACTACTGGGTGCAGTACGAAGGCGTACCCGGCGGACTCATGAATGAAAGCGATTTTTGGTATAACTCAGCAAATGACCAGCCACACCCGATCAACGAATCATTCAAGGGCGATTTGCCCAGCCCAGAATGGTTTGCCTTTGGTGATGAAAAATCAACGCGCATGTTGTATTTGTTACACCACGAAGATGAAGTTCAGCCTAGTCATAAGCAAGCAGATAAGATGCAGTTAAAGGATAAGCCGCTAGAAGATAGCCACCCTGATGATTACGTGAGTCGCCCTTATATGACGGTGCTGGGCTTTGGCCGCAGCAATAAAGACAAGTTCCTTAATACCCCACAACGCTTTTCAATTGGGTTTGTTGAATCGACGCATTACGCGGATCTTGATAAAGCCGTCAAAAATTTAGTCGCCAAGTAAACCAAGGGGTTAGAACTGATCTGATAATGCAAAATACGGTGTTAAAAATATACCCTATTTTGACTATTGTATTTATTTTTAAGCGAGCTATCATCGAGTACATACGTCGAGGAAATCATGTTTAAGAATAGCAACATCAACTTTATAAAGAGTAACCTACTCACCTTACCAAATTAAGCCGAGCGTAGCCCTTACGCTCGGCAGCTGTCCCTTTTTGTTTGTTTTTAGTCATCAGTTCGGTTGGATAATTAGCCGTGCTTATGCGTATTTTAAAATCGTTTAAAACCTTACTTTGTCCACCTGACTTTATGCTGCAAGACGCAGACTCTCGGATTTTATTAAATCCTGTGGCGCTATCTTCGCTGTTAAATCGCTTAGCGTTTTGTGACAGCGAAGGCGCGAAGAAAAACAAAAGTAGCCAGACAACGTAAGGGGCTTAATCGAGTTTTTTAGTTAACACGAAGAAAAGAGATTATGGAAAAACAACCAGACATTATTATTTCTACTGCCGATTTGGCAGAACTTGAATACCAACTTGAGCGCTCTAAATTGCCCGATGATGCTATCCGGGCGATCGAAAACGAGTTAGACCGAGCAACCATAGTGGCGTGTAAAGACCTACCAGAAAATGTGGTCGCCATTGGTAGCCAGGTCACGTTTAAGATTTTAGATAGTCAAAAAGTATTTACCAAAACCTTATGCTTACCCCATGACAGCGTAAAGTTTGAAGACAGCATTTCAGTCTTCGCGCCGATAGGCTCGGCATTGATTGGTCTGAGCACAGGCCAATGCATTAAATGGCAAACCCAGCGCGGACAGCAGTCTGTGGAAATTATTAAGGTAGAAAGTAGAAAGCGCTAGAAAGCTCAACCGACATAAGCAAAGCAAAATAAAGAGGGTAATGAATGACATATATTCAACAAACAATAACGGATTTGAAACTCAGTAGTCCGGCGCAGTCTGAGTTTTATCAGGCAGTTGAAGAGGTGTTGCATTCGCTGGAACCACTGCTAGAAAAGAACCAATACTATCAACAGCAAGCCATTATCCAGCGCATAGTGGAGCCCGAGCGCCAAATTATGTTCCGTGTGCCTTGGGTGGATGACAATGGCGATATTCAAGTCAACAAAGGCTATCGGGTTGAATTTAATTCTGCGTTAGGCCCTTATAAGGGGGGTTTGCGTTTTCACCCGACTGTAAACGCAGGCATTATAAAATTTCTCGGCTTCGAGCAAATATTCAAAAATGCATTAACAGGGTTGCCTATCGGTGGCGCTAAAGGTGGGGCTAATTTTGATCCCAAGGGTCGGTCTGACGCCGAGATCATGCGCTTTTGCCAGTCTTTTATGAGTGAGCTTTATCGCCACATAGGGCCCACTTGTGATGTTCCTGCCGGGGATATAGGAGTGGGTGCGAGAGAAATTGGCTATCTGTTTGGCCAATACAAACGCTTAACAGGTCGATACGAGGGCGTAATGACTGGTAAAAGTCTGCTGTGGGGCGGCTCATTAGTGCGAAAAGAGGCGACTGGCTATGGCGCCGTATATTTTGCGGATTATATGCTTGAAGAGCGCGGCGATAATTTGCAAGGCAAGCGTTGTTTAGTTTCAGGGGCGGGCAACGTCGCTATTTATGCTATGGAAAAACTGTATCAACTAGGCGCTACACCGATAAGTTGTAGTGACTCTTCTGGTACCCTTTTTCATGACAGCGGAATAGATCTAAAATTAATCAAACGACTGAAAGAAGGCCGTCGCTGCGATTTGCTAGAGTACCTTAAAACCTATCCTGAGGCCCAGCATACAGCTGTTACTGATTATCCCCTTGACGGTCACGCAGTGTGGCGCTATCAAGCTGATGCAGCTTTTCCTTGTGCTACCCAAAATGAACTGACGCTCCAAGATGCTCAAGCGTTATTAGAAAACGGCTGCCAGTTGGTCAGCGAAGGGGCGAACATGCCCTCGACCAACGATGCAGTTGATATATTTTTAAATGCAGGCATTGCCTATGGCCCAAGTAAGGCCGCGAATGCTGGAGGTGTCGCTACCAGTCAGTTAGAAATGGCTCAAAACGCCAGTATGCAAACTTGGCGTTTTGAGCAGGTGGATCAAAGACTCAAACAGATCATGAAAAATATATTTATCGCGGCGAGTGAAACGGCCAAAGAATTTGGTGAAGATGGAAACCTAGTATTAGGCGCTAATATTGCCGGATTTCGTCGCGTGGCTGATGCGATGATTGAGCAAGGGGTGATTTAAAAGAAACCTCAAAATAGTTGACTTTGTCAACCACATGTTTATCATCCACGTTTCGAATTTCAATTCTGAATCTAACGGACTGTGGGTAGACATCATGCATAAAACCTTGAATAAAATTTTGCTTGTGGCCGCAATGGTCACACTCGTCGGCGGCACGTTTACTGGCATTATGACGTATTCAAACATTGGCTTTAGTGACGATTTTTCACGCCAGTGGACATTCTCGTTTATGCAGGCGGTGTGCGTGATTTTCCCTATGGGAGTGCTTATCATGTGGACAATGCACAAGGTCGTTGAGGCTTTTTTCGGGCGGTTATCGAGCTTACATAAAAATCTGATTTTTGGTTTTGGTATGGCGCTTAGCATGGAGGCCGTCATGGCGCTGAGTACAACGTATCGCAATATCGGCTTGGGCGACTGGCAACAATTTAGCCAAGCCTTTCTCGCTAGTTACTTGATGGTGCTGCCTGTTGCCTTGGTCCTTTCCCCCATTATGACCTTGTTAATAAAGCCTAAGATGGAAGCATTTTTAGCCAGCTAAAGATGCTGCGACCGGCTCTGACTGTGACCAAAGAGCGATTACCTGATAGACAATGTATGTGCTCTAAGTGTTTTCTGAATAAATGGATGGTCTAAGACGGCGTTTATTTTAAGGAGCGCGAGCTCTTCACGAAACACATTAATACGTGTGGTAAGGGCTTTTAATTCCGCTTGAAATGCATCGGCTTCTCGATTGTTGAGCATAAAAAAATCGCTGGAGCCAAATTCAAACTGCCGCTGTTCTTGTTCAAAGAGCTTGCGTGATAAGACGACCTGCTTGGTTTGCATATCATGCAAGCGCTTGGCATAGGACAGATTCACCAGACGTTCTTGTCGTTTTGCATCAATTGATTGACGTAATGCGTTTGTTTTTGATTCCAGAGCGTAGATTTCATACTGAGTTCTGCTCTTTTTGGCTTTGGCTTGCGTGCGGTCAAAAGGGACTGAAAAATACAAGCCTATCTTGGCCTCAGTGTCTTGCAAAGACGTAGGGCCTGAGCCTATGTCTCGCGCCACTTTGGCTTCGATATCGAGCTTAGGCAAAAGTGCCACCTGTGCCAAACGCATTTTTTGCTTGAGAGCTTGCATCTCTAGGGCTTTCGCCGCCAGAGCCGGGTGGTTATCTACATCGCTGCTTTTTACCGCCAAATTAAATGACGCAGGCCAGGTGATTTTCGCTGCACTTTTAGGCGCTTGGCTCTGCTCATCGAATGCCTCGCCACTGTGCATGTAATAACGCAATTTCTGCATATTAGCGCGTACTTTTCGCTCAGCGGCAAGCAAGGACGATTGACGCTCTAGTAATCGGGTTTCAAACTCTAACAACTCAAATTCAGCCACATCGCCTTCTGCGACGCGGGTTTTTATGCCCTCTTGGCGATTAACGCTGACCGCGACTAACTGCTCGATTTTGTTGAAGTAACTAACGGCTTCTACCCAATCCAAGTAGGCCAATATGGCCGAGTAGTAAAACTCACTTTGGGCAAGTTTGGCTTCTTCGCTCCACATTTTATACTTGAGGCGGGCGCTGGCCATGGCGGTGCGTTTCTTGTCGGTGTCGCGGCCTTGTAGCAATGACAGCTTCACGCCCAATGAGGCTTCACCGCCGGATAGGGTCGCGTACTCTTGTTCGTACACAGGGAAATCGCCGTCAGAAATACGGTATTCAGAAAAGATTTCCGCGTTGTAAACTTCAAGAGGCTTAGAGAACTTTTGACTTGCCTGCAAACCATCATAATAACCGGCGACGCGCGAAAAGCTGTTGTGTTCAAGTTTCGCGTCATAAGCGCCATCTGCGTATTGAATGTCAGCACCGTACTGCCCTGTGGTGGCATCAATTGCGAGAATTTCTGGATGGTTATTGGCCACAGACGACAAGTATTGTTGCAAGGTAAATGCCGCTGATGACGCAGAAAAGCCAAGCAAAACTAAAGCACTTATCAGAACTCCATACATCAGGTTGAGCTCTCACTAGTTTCTTGCGAACGCACGGGAGGGAAGTTGTTTAATTGTCGCCATAACTCGTACCCTAACCTGACTTCCTCTAAGAGGATCCACGCCCTGACACGGCTCCCCAAACGTGCGCTTTCGTGTTCTGGCCAAGCCACTGTTGTATTCACAGGGGCAATCCACACAGTGAACATACCGAACTGGTCAGCGACCGGTTCAACGAACGACACCACACCCTCAAAGGTGCCGACTGACATGCCGGGCCAGCCACTAAATTGGAATGTTGGCCAACCTTCGAACTGGATACGTACCTTTTTGCCTTTGGTGGCTAATGCTGCGTCGAGACCATTAATTTTGATACTAATCTGGCGTTCAATATTCGCCGGAACAAACCAGCCTAAAATGCTACCAGCCGTCACATAAGTCGCAATGCCGCCAGATTGGAGCCTAACGACTGTGCCGTCCATTGGTGCATACTTAGTACGCGTCTCTTGGCGGGCCAATGTCATCTTAAGGGTATCAAGATCTTCTTCTGTTTTTGATGCTTCGGCCTTTAGCTTTTCAAGCGCAATTTCGACAGCTTCAACTTCTTTTTGCGAGACTAGCCCTTCTTTGAGTAACTTCTTTTGCCTTGATAAGTTACTTAGGGCATTTTGCACAGATAATTTGTTTGAAACGTAGCGCTGATTTGCGGCTACTTGTTGCGAACGCAGCTTTTCTAAACGGTCTGAATCTACATCGACCAAAGTGACGATAGGTTCGCCTTTTTTAACGTTGTCGCCTTCTCTAACGTGCCAGGTTTCAATTTGGCCATTGAGCAGAGCTGATATGGGCTGGATACGGTACAAAGGGTCGGGGGAATTTACTGAGCCCGTGCCGTAGGCGGTTTGCACCCAAGGGGTAAAGGTAAGCAATAAGACTGCTGCGATGACTAAGGTTACGACCAGCCAGATAATGGTTGTATGGGTTTTAGGGACTTTTAAGCTTTTCAGCGTTTTCATGGCACCCATGAAATCAGTATGGGCGTTACTCATGTTCTGCCTCCTGACTTGTATTTACATTGGGCTGGGGCTCTTTTTTGCTTTCTAACTCAATAATGCCATTAAAAAATGCCGGCGTTGGTGCATTCGAAAAATACAATACGGTTAGATCTGTTCTTTCTATCACGCCTAAAATACGCTCTCGTCTGATGGTCGGGATCGCATCGAAATGCTGGTTGATGACCAGCACTTTTGGCTTAGAAAGCATCACCACGACTAACTTTAGTAAGATAAATTCAAGTGGCTGCAAAGGTGTGCCTACCGATGAAATTGGCGTTTTGAGCTTTAGCGGCAACGAACTGATCACATCCGCTAAGCCGACTCTTTCTATGGTGGCGTTTATCTCACTGGTGGTTACATCGGGAACACACATGTGTATGTATTCTTCGATAGTACATTCGATAATTAATGAGCGGTCTAATACAAATACGGCTTGGCGTAAATCGTAGGTGTCGTAATCAGACAAGTCGCTATTATCAAGATTTATCCACCCGGAAGAGGGAACCTCATAGCGTTTGAGTAAGTTAACTATGCTGCGCTGGGTCCAATTGGTCTGAGTAGAGACAAAGTATTTATCCCCTTGTGCGATTTGTTTGTCGATAAGGCATGATTCGCTTTTACGCTTAATAATCACCTTATTGAAATCAAGTGCACCGCCAGCTGGCGCAGGTTTGGATGTTTGTTCTAACGCCTCTTGAGGTATGTTGATAGCGCCGCCAATTTTGTCTGCGGTGCCATATAGCTCGTAATACAACTTTAAATAATGACTGAAGTTAGACAGCCCTAAGAATACTGCGGCCATAATCAACTCTGCGGCAACCAATTGCCCGATGGACAACTGACCAATAATGACCAACCAACCACCTAAACCAAGCAAAGCCGAGCTTGCCAGTGCGTAAAGCACCAGAAACATAACGACTTGTTTAAAGGTGAATGAGAAGTGGCGAGAGTGATTATCCACATACTCTGAAACGTAGCGCTCGGTTTTTTTGCCTGCATAATCAAATTGCGAAGACGATTTTAAAAAGTCGTTTGCTGATGCTAAGTTACTCAACCATTTCGCAGTCGTGTACTTAGACTCAGATAGGCGCACCGCTGTAACCTTTGCTTGAGTTGACCAGAGTCGCCAGATTGCATACATAATTAAAATGACGCACAAGTTGAATGCCAGCAGAAATGGGTGATAAAAAGAAACCAGAGTAAAACCGACAATCATCTGCAAGATCAATGCGATACCATCAACCATCAAGCTAGGGACGTTCTTTTGCAATGTCATGATGTCGAAATAACGATGGGTGATTGATGTGTTTTGGCTGCCCTCAAAGTAGCTATGGGGAGCCAAGATAGTGCGCAAGCTTAGATCAGCGACTAAGCGTGCATAGATGCGCCGTTCATAATACTCCATCACCCGCATGCGTAGCGCTGCGAAACACCCCGACAGCAGCAAAGTACTAAACAACACGATGGCAAGGGTAATGACCGCGCGCGTTGAAGCGATATTGGCTATGGTGTTGATCAAGGTTTGTACGGCGATTGGCACAGCTAATGTCAATAGGCCAATCACTACGCTATAAGCGATGACGACAGCGAAAAAAGAACGTTCTGGTTTTAACAGCGCAAACAAGGTTTGGCGCAAGTTAACTAGGTCAATATTTTTGGAGGACATTTTTGGCTCGTCTTTTATGGCGTCAATACACGGTCAATTTCAATGTTGTTAACTTTATAAAAACTGAGCTATCACAGGAAAACTCTACAGTGAAAGGTAACTTGTACCCAATTCACGCTGGATAGCTTACTGATTTATTCGCAAAATTAAAATCGATTATCGCTGCTGAGCATATAAAACTGATTGATATTTAACGCGCTTTTACGTGAAAAACAGTAATTTGGCTCATTTATAGATATACAAATTCTATCGTGGGCACTGTGCGCTAGATTGCGCGGATGATGAATACTGCATACACCGCTGTTACTGTTATTGCTGCTGATACATTTGCGTCGCTAAGAAAGCAAAATTGGATCGTAAGCTGTACTATTTCCAACCTTGTTGCCATTGGCCGCTGTTTTTTAATTCCTGCCAATCTATAGAGGTAGCGCGTTTCGTCATCACAGCTTCAATGCAGCAGATTAGCACTGCACCTTCTTCATCAAACTCCACTTCAGAGACAATGAAGTGCTTTTCTTTGTTCTGGGGCCTTACCGCCGTCCATTTGCTGTTGAGTAGCTTTTTAGGGTTAATTTGATGCATACACGGCCTTTAGCTAAGATGTAATTAGGCAATGAGCGACGACGTTAATAACTCATCAATCTCTGCTTTGAGCTCTTTATCTTCGATTTTATTGGCACTGATTTTCGCAGCCTGTAAGTTCTTAATTGCCTCGCCTGTGCGATTCAACTCTATTTGTAGTTTCGCCATCGAATAGGCGATAGATGACATATGGTCTTTCGAGTTTATCGCCGTAGCCTTGTCTAACGCTTTTTGGTAAATAAGCACGGCATCGCTTAGATCTTCGGTGAAATCGGCCAATGTTTCCCACTGCTCAGGGTGATCTTTATTGGTATTTTGATGCTCAAGGCAAAGTGCTTTCAACTCATCGTAAAGACGATCAAACGCCTTCTGGTCGTTCTTGTTAGCAGCCGTCATCAACTTTTCAGATAGGCCATAAACCGCTTTATATATTTTGGTATTAATCATCACGCAACCCTTTTAAACATCATCAAGCGACGAAGAGCTCTTCGCAGCGCATTGTATGCCAGCAAAGATAACATGAAACATGGAATTCATATTGAGATTAGTAAAGCCAGAAGTGCAAAGACCATTTGCACTTCCCAGTGAATTATTGGACACCAATGGTTATCAACGCTGCCCCTTTGTTCGCTGGCGGCGCGTTTTGAAGCATCAACACCACACCGCGGTTTGGCGCCCGAAGCTCAGCGATAGGTTCACCAAAGTAATCGCGCACTGTCCCTAGTAGCGCCCCTTTGTGCACGAATTCGCCAATTTCACACTTAGACTCAAAAAAGCCTTTTACTGGGGTTTCTACTTCGACAAGTTGTTCGTAAATAGTTTGACCTTCTGAAGCAGGTAAGGTGCTGGGAAGCATGTCGATACCCGCAATTAGACGGCGCAGTGCATCAAGATATGCCAGCACGTCTACTTCTTCGTTATGGCCACGATCACCTATCTCTAGCGTCAGGCCGGGCTTGCCACGTGTCATTGCTGTATTCGGGTAACTAATTGAATTGGCGGGATCTCTTGGGCGGTCACCGTATAAAATGATATGACGCATACCGGAGGCTTTGGCCCAGGCCAGAGTGCGAGCATCTAGTGCTTTATCACCCACGAAGGGCGCGTATATATGCGGCCATAGTTGCTGATATGCGCTCCCTGAATGCAAGTCAGCAAGATAGTCACTATTGCCGATGATCTCTTCTGTTAAAAAATGCGCAAGACGCTCTGTATCAGAACCTTTGGCGTTGCCAGGAAACTCCCGATTTAGATTCTTTTTGTCATTTGGATGCAGAGCGCTTAGGCCGTATTGGTGAAGCGCAGGCAAATTTGCCGCATGCACAAGAATGAGCGTTCCTTTAAGTACAGCTGGGTCAACCTCTGAGCGCAAACGTTGTAGGGCTGTGATTGCTGGGAATTCGTCGCCATGGGTTCCTGCAGAAAAGGTCAAGACCGGGCCTGAGTCAACCCCATGGAAAACGGTGATCGGGACCTGCATATCAGTATCCGTAACGTTGGCAAAAAATGAACGCTGCTCACCTGCAGGAATGCTGTTGCCTGCTAATTCGAAGGGCAAGCGAGCAGCATTTGCTAGGCTGGTGATAAAGCACATAATAATCATTAAATAGCGGGATCGTAGATGCATCGTTTTTCCAGTTAGGTCATGAAGATCAAGAGATTGGGTTTACACATCACATGCCATTGAATTGTATATGAAAGACCTAGCTTCCAGAAGACCAGAGTTGAAGATCGCGGATAGCGAGAATATTGCTGAGCGGAGCATGTTTGATGCGCTCGTTGTAAACCTAGTGGTAGCTGCAGGCAAATGATTGAGCGAAGCGCATGCTAACTAAAAAGATAACATGGCGAGGCTGCGCTTGATGCTCGCAGCCAGAAAGCTAGCGAAAACTACATTTGCACGTTAGCGCTTTGCAAGTACTGCATATTACTTAACTCAAGCAATGACAGGCCCCGCGTTGCTTGTTCAACAGCCATTTTACTCCAACCTGAGTCGGCATGTTTACGCGCTATACCAAAATAATAAGCGGCGCGTTGAACACGCAATTTGGTATTACGGTCTGACAGGTCATATTGCATGCCGGTCAATTTTGCCTCTAACTGCTGTAGCTCAACAGGCATCACCGACATTGCTGCGGAATTTTGGGTGGAAACACTCTCATCAGCCTGCGCATTCAATAAAAAGCCACCAGCGGCTAAAGTGATTACTGTGGTCAATGACAATAAGGTTTTCATGGTTTCTCTCTTTAAAATTAATAGTTAAACAAGACCTTAGGTCTTGCGCTAAAACAGTATTTGCAATATCGATACCCTTTAAAGCCAAAAAGCTATATAAGGAGTTCACCAATTAAAAATCTGTTTTGAATCATAAAGATAAAGAAAAATAAACGACTGCTTCACTGCTTATCTTACCTATTATTAATCATCAATAGGCCTGTATCTTCCTGAAAAATTGAGAGTTTTTTACACACGTCAGATAAAAACTACTGACGGTGTAATGGAATGTTTTCTATGCCTTGTTGCTACATAAAATAAGCTCCCATCTCTAGGGCGCAGAAAGTAACACAACCTAAAATGGTTAACGATTAGACAATGTATGTAGAAGCTTAGGAAGGTCGCTGTTACCGACTCCAGTATATTGAGATATGCGTGGTGTGTTTTGGGGACACTGTCGTAGAACGGTTAACGCGCTTTCCTGACTACGCAGCAACGTATCAATCTCGGTGCTATCAATGCCGATTTCGCCGAGCCATGCGTTAACACGTAGATGGCCACAACGGATCAGCAGTCTGATGGATTTAACTACATTGGATGAGAAGTTTGTTGAGCCGGCTTGTTTAAATCAGGCTTTCCCTAAATGGTTTGCACCAATCTTTGAATGTAAATAGAAAGCCCTGTCCATTAATCTAATATCGCTTTCCCATTGAAGAAGCGTGAGTTGCTTGAACTTGCATAGGGCTCGGTTCATGAATGAGATGGCAGATGGCAGATGGCAGATGGCACGGATACTGTTAGCTCAACTCACAAAATGCAAACTTTAGTCTACTAACTCAATCCCTAATGTAGCTAACAACTCCAACGCCTCAACGCGAGAAAAGCGTGCCTTATCTACACGATTTTGCCTTAAATCTATTTGGTACCCCTGGGCTTGGGTGAAATCAGCTGAAGTCAAAGTCGTATTATGAAAGCGGCTTTGATCTAGCTCACTGCCTACAAAACGCGCTTTACGCAAACTGGCTTGGGTAAAGTCGGCATCATGCACTTTGCAATCAATAAGCTGTATAGCCCCCAGAGCCAAGCCAAAAAAAGAGCCGGAGTTGAGTATGCAGTCTTTAAATTTTGGCGGGTTTCCCAAATGACTAGTCCAATCTGCTTGCGTCCAGTCAACTGCCAATAATTTACAGCGAATAAAAATGGCACTGTGAAACTGGCTATTGTTCAATGCCAGCAGCGACAAATCACAATCGACAAATTCACATTCATCAAATACACAAAAGCGCCATTGCCCTTCCCTCAAATCAAGCTTTTCGAACCTGCACTGTTCGAACCTCATGCTCTCCCAGCAAGCTTCACTGGCTAAAGGGTGTTGATGACCAATCTCGTCATCGTAATATTCAATGCCCAATACGTTACCTATTTCGGTTAAATACTTCTGTTAATCGGCCCCTTGGTGGGTAGGCCGTAGCTCGTTAAATTGCTGTGCACTGAGCAATTGAAAAAACTCGTCTAAGTCATGCCCAGTATCGACGCTACCTGCAAACCAAGGATGCAGTTTTAATAATATGTTGATGTGATTAATCTCTTCACCGTAAAGCCGTGTCTGCACTGGCCGATTTGCATCACGCAAGGCTTGTGCTAGCTGTTGTTGATTGAATTCACCCACTGCGTTGTCACCCATTGCATGCAATAGCAACATGGGTGGCTCGTCGCCATCAACATGGCTAGTGGCTTTCATTGTGTGAAAATTCTCTTCACCGAAGGTGGCAATATATTCTGGAGAATCTGGAGTAAATGCATAAGGCCCAGCTATGCCTGCAAAGCCGCTGATATCCCCCACAGTTATGCCAACGTCAGTCAAATAGTGTTTGTCCGTCATCAATAGCGCGCCGGTGTGTGCCCCAGCTGAATGCCCTGCAAGATAAATTTGTTGCGGGTTACCGTTATAGCGGGAAATATTCTCTTTTACCCAAGCAAGTGTTTTTGCGCCATCTTCAATGAACTGGGGGAAGTGCCCTTCAGGATATTTAATATAGTCAGGGATAACGACTGTGTAGCCGCGTGCAACAAAGGCATGAGCGACGAAATAATACATAGACTTGTTTCCCCAATTCCAACCTCCACCATGAATAAATACGATAACCGGTGCCACAGGGTGCGAATTGTCACTGGGGTACACATCTAATGTTTGCCATGGCTCATCGCCAAAGGCAATATCATGATTGACTGTGATGGGGTCAATCAGCTTGAGTGTGTTATTGAAAATAGCTAAGCCTGTGCTTCGACTGTCTTGTAATAAACACACCCCAAGCCAGAGCAATAGCCCAACAACCACTACCAGTAGCATCACAAATATTTTGCGCATGTTATTATTATTCTTTGTTTTGACCTACATCGAGTATAAAGACAATTTTTATGATGAAAACTCAAAACCGAATAATACAGACAAAAAGCCCTCGCATACGGCGAGGCATTCGAGGGCTTGAAAAGCATTTTTTGTCCATAGGTGTTCACAAACAAACACCTGACGTCATGACATCAGCTTACTTTAGTATTTCAACCAATTCGCTTAAATCTTTCACGATATAGTCTGGCTCTTGTGCCAACGGATAAAGCGCTTTGCCTGGGCGCGCAACAAAAGCGGTTTGTAACCCTGCCGCTTTAGCACCAGCGACATCCCAACCGTGGGCAGCAACCATTAGCGCCTCCTCAGGTTTAATATTCAGTTGTTCAAGTGCCCATGCATATGAACGCAGATCAGGTTTGTAAACTTTAATGTCTTCAATGCTCATGCGCTTATCGAAATAATCCGTTAAACCCGCATTTTTGAACTGGGTCTCAACACCTTTGTTAGACGAGTTGGTCAAACTGACAATCTTGAATCCTTGCGCTTTAAGGGCAGTCAACCCCGCTTTAACATCAGGGTGAGCGGGCAGAGATAGTAAGGGCGTTTTAATCGCGGTTACAGCTTGCTCTTCGGTAATGTCGATATTGTTGTTTTGCGCCACCATCATTAACGCCGCTACGCCAATTTTACCAAAGTCTTGGTAGTCACCGGTTACTGTGGTCACTAGCGAATGATGCAACATGGTTGAAAACCATAAAGTTGTTAGCTCTTCTTGACCATCTAAGGCCTTACCGACTGAGGTGCGCATGGTTTCTAAATCGAGAAGGGTTTCGTTTACATCGAAAATAATAACTTTGGGTTTTGGGGCCGCATGAGCCATAAAGTTCGCTCCTAATAGTGAAAAGAAAAGAAAGGTTAGCGTGATCAACCGCGTTCGTTTTGCGAAGGGCACAAATAAGTGCATAAATAAGGGCATAAATGGGTACTCTGCTTAGTTATCAAGTGTGGTTAAAATTTTCAAGACCTCAGATGGCTCTGAGCGCTTAGTGTAATCTTCAGATACGAACGCATACACAATTTGACCGCTTTGATTGATGACATACGTTGCAGGCATGGGCAAATTGAAGGTGTCATCACCATTAAAAGCGGGAAGATCCACTCCTGAATGCGAATAAATTGGCCGTAAGCGCTCGTCAAGGCTAAATACCAGACCGTAGTCATTCGTCACATTGTTGCCCACATCTGACAATACAGCGTAAGACAACTCGTTTTTATCTTTGGTGGTGAGTGAGTTATCTGGCGTTTCGGGGGACACTGCCACCAACTGCGCCCCTAAATCTTCGATGCGTTCCAGCACTTCTTCAAATGCTCGAAGCTCGTAGTTGCAATAAGGACACCAACCACCGCGATAGAAATTTAACACCACGGGCCCGTGGGCCAGCATTTCAGCTAAGGTGACGAGCTTACCATGCACATTTGGCAAACTAAAATCAGGCGCGTAATCCCCCACTTGTAAAGCATCAGAAGAAATATCCGTTGCCATCAAATCACTGGTGGCTAGGGCCATAACGTTTAATACGTCCTTGGGCGCGGTGGCATTTTTCTGTTTTTCGTATTCGGCTATTTGCGCCTGTAGCGACATGATTATCTCCTGCTTAAAATACGGCGTTAACTATGTATGGGTAAGATATGGGGTTAGACAAATTAAAACCTAGCAGGTAAAACCGAAAGCATGGTTTAATATTTTCGAATCAGTAAACGTCGGCCCCACTTTATGTACACAATCAACGAATTAGAAACCTTTATTGCCATAGTAGAAAACAAAGGCGTGGTTTCTGCGGCCAGCGCTTTAAACATATCCCCTGCCACAGTCAGCCACAGGCTGTCTAAACTTGAACGCATTCTGGGCACGGTTTTAATATTTAGAGATAGTCGTAATGTGCGCCCTTCCGCCGAAGGGGAAGAGTTTTATCAACGTGTGGGAGATATTTTAGCTGCCCTGTATGATGCCGAGTTTGCCATTGGCGCCAGAGACAGTGCGATCAGTGGACGATTGCGGGTGACACTGCCACCTTGGATATTTTCGATTTATATCCTGCCTAACCTCGTCAAGTTTGAGCAGCAATACCCTGACGTTATTTTAGATTTTCTGGTGACCGATCAGTTCGTCAATGTAGTGGACGATGCCCAAGACGTTGCGATTCGGGTGGGCACCTTAGCAAACTCAGGATTACTGGCGCGTAAAATAGTTAACAACAAGCGGATCTTATGTGCTTCGCCCCATTACCTAGCACAACACCCACCTATTTCTGACGTACAAGCGCTCACCGAGCACCGTTTTGTCGCCCTGCCATGGCAAAAGCAGCTTAAACTTTTACATAATGATGGCAGCGTATTTGCCTTGAATACTAAAACTCGGTTTACGATTTCTAATTCTGACAATATGACCCAAGCGCTGCGTGCGGGTCACGGCATTGGCATAAAATCAGAAATTGCGATTAAGCGCTGCATCCAAGAGGGGAAATTAGTAGAAGTATTGCCCAACGTACTTGCTTCGCCAGAGGCTCCAGTCTGGTTTTTACGCCCGCAAAATAGTTTAGCGACCCGTAAAGCCGAAGCCTTCTTCGAATTTGTAAAACAGGCTTTTAGCCAATGCTAGGCCCGCAATATGTCCTGAAATACCTGTAGTACGGTGAAAAACAAATAAAAAAATACCAAGGAATGGCTTTGGTATTATTGAATTTCCCTGCTTTTAAACGCGCACATTGAGATGCGCCCTTGAAGTCATTTATCGTTAATAAAGCAGACTATACACCTTACGGCGATATTGAGATTTAAGAGGCTCACCATCTGGCAGCGCGTTGATCATATCTAGCATTAATTTTTTAGCATCTTGAAAGTTCAGGTCTTTTAGCAATACAGAATGCATTAAGCCCAATGCTTCTTCGATCTGATTGGCTTGACGCAATTGTACTGCTAATTTTACTTTTAAATCTAAGTTGTCTGGGTCACTTTCCAGTGCTTGTTGCAAAGCAATAATTTCGGGGGACTCAGCGGCTTGCTCGGCCAATTCAATTTTACCTAAAATAGCACGGTAGTATCCGTCTTGGTCCACCAAGCCAATGGTCGCTAATAATTCCTTGGCTTGATTCACCTGGCCTACTTCTACTTGGCAATCCGCCAATAGCAACTTAATATCAGCGCGGTTAGGGTCCAAATCGAACGCCTGCTTTACAAGGGTAAACGCTTCTTGGTAATTAGCTTGTTCTGCCATGGCAGTGGCTTGGGCAAATAATTCGTCTTGAGGCTTAGGCAAGTGTTTATCTAACATGGCTTGAATATTCGCTTCACTTTCAACACCGGCGAAGCCGTCAACAGGTTGGCCATCTTTAATCAACATAACCGTAGGCAAGTTTTGCACGCCAAATTGCGCCGTAATATCTGGCTGTGCCTGACAATCCACTCGAGCATGCAATAGATTTTCACCTTGTTTGCTCGCAATCGCTTGCAATACTGGCGCTAGTTGCTCACTAGGCTCATAACCTTGGGCCCAAAACTCAACCATAACCAATTTGGTGGCGGATTCTTGTAAGATGACTTGCTGAAAATTCTCAATGGTAATATCTACGCTATTTTGCATGTTAAATCTCTTATGCTGATGATGAACAAATGGTGGGGTCGTTTACGCCAAACTCAAGCCGTTTTCTGCCTTTGAAAAAAGCAAGACTGTCGCCTATTAGACAATCTCCTCATTATTGTCCGTGCTAACGTCTAGTTTATTAGAACACATAGTGAAGGGGAAACCCCATGTCCAAGAAATACCAAAGCTTTGCTGATTTTTATCCTTATTACCTGAGTGAACATCAAGACACGGTTTGCCGTCGCTTACACTTTGTAGGTTCAAGCTTGATTATATTTACCATTATATACGCAGTGCTAAATGCTCAATTTGCCCTGCTGTGGCTTATCCCTGTATTAGGCTATGGTTTCGCTTGGGTCGGGCACTTCTTTTACGAACACAATAGGCCAGCCACCTTTACCTACCCTTTTTATAGCTTCCTAGGAGACTGGGTGATGTTTAAAGACATGCTCACGGGAAAAATTAAGTTCTAGTTTGTTTTCGATCCTCTCTCAGTCTTATCTTGCTTCTGTTAACACCCCCTCTTAACCCCAGTAATGGTAGGGTTTCTGTGTAACATCCCTGCCAGTTCGGCTACATTTAATTTACACAACTGCTTAGATATCACCCAGCATAAAGTGAGGACATGTGAAATTTGCTATGTTCTATAAGTGTCAAGCCCAAAACGTCAAAAAAACTGACAATTTGTTCAAAATATAGCCTTTTCAAGTCTGTAAAAAAACCGTAAACTTGCCGCCCTTTTTTGCAAACCGGACAGTTTTTGCGCGATTTCGCGTTTTGAATTATGCAGATTGGTCCTTACAAGCTTGAAAACAATTTGATTCTGGCGCCTATGGCAGGTGTGACAGATAGGCCTTTCCGGCAATTATGCAAACGCATGGGTGCAGGTTTGGTGGTATCTGAAATGCTGTCGTCTAATCCTGATGTATGGCGGTCAAGTAAATCCAAGCAACGTATGGATCATGTAGGCGAAAAAGGGGTCCGCGCGGTTCAGATTGCTGGCGCTGATCCATTATTAATGGCTCAAGCGGCACAGTTTAACGTGGATAACGGTGCCCAAATTGTTGATATCAACATGGGGTGTCCAGCTAAGAAGGTAAATAAAAAGTTGGCGGGCTCTGCGTTATTGCAAGATCCACAATTGGTTGAGCGAATAGTTCAATCTGTGGTCGAAGCGGTGCAGGTTCCGGTAACGTTAAAAATACGCACAGGTTGGAATACGGACAATCGCAACGGGGTGCAAATTGCAAAGATCGCCGAACAAAACGGCATTCAGTCTTTAGCAGTTCATGGTCGCACCCGGGCCTGTATGTACAAAGGTAACGCTGAGTACGACACCATTAAAGCCATTAAACAGGCTGTGTCGATACCCGTCGTTGCCAACGGTGATATTACCTGCGTGCACAGTGCAAAACACGTGTTGGAATACACCAATGCAGATGCGTTGATGATAGGCCGAGGTGCCCAAGGTAACCCTTGGATATTTCGCCAAATTCAACATTTTCTGCAAACTGGCGAAATACTGCCTTCGCCCCCATTAGGTGAAGTGCGCGACGTATTATTAGCGCACGTAGCCAATGTTCACCAATTTTACGGTGAATTTAAGGGAGCGCGGATAGCTCGCAAACATGTGGGTTGGTATTTAGCGGAACATGACCGTGAGCGGCAATTCCGAGCCAGGTTCAATGCGATTGATGATGCTGCAGAGCAACTTGATTCATTGGCACATTATTTTGACCACTTGGCAGGCGAACCTACGACTCATCTCGTATCACCTGCTGCCTAACGATGACTAACTAAAGAGCAAGATTGTATATGTTCGAGCAAAATGTAACTTCTCCTTTTACCACTACGGTAACGACTCCTTCACAAACACAGGCGCAGAAGCCTTTACGTGACTCTGTAAAACAAGCAGTGAATAAGTACCTTAAGCAACTAGACAACACAGATATCGAAAATTTGTACGAACTAGTAATGGCCGAAGTTGAAGCGCCAATGTTAGAAGAAATCATGACTTTCACCCGCGGAAACCAAACTCGCGCGTCAATCATGTTAGGCATCAACCGTGGCACGCTACGCAAGAAGCTTAAACAGTACGGCATGAACTAAGTAAAAAAATGAAAGAGCACCCTAGGGTGCTCTTTTTGTATGCGCTATACTTCGCGCCCCTAGCATCATTGTTAATCCTTTTTAGAAGATAAACACACTATGACGACTCAAAAACCTATTCGCCGCGCTTTATTAAGCGTTTCTGACAAAACTGGCATTGTAGAATTTGCCACTTTCTTAGCCGAGCAAGGCGTTGAGCTTTTATCGACCGGTGGTACAGCCAAATTATTAGCAGACCACGGGCTAACTGTTATCGAAGCATCTGCTTATACTGGTCATCCTGAAATCATGGACGGCCGTGTAAAAACCCTGCATCCCAAAATTCACGGCGGCATTCTTGCGCGTCGCGGCCAAGATGAAGCAGTGATGGCTGAAAACAACATTCAACCTATCGATTTAGTTGTGGTGAATCTTTATCCTTTTGCTGCCACCGTTGCCAATGACGACTGCAGCCTTGAAGATGCGATTGAAAACATCGATATCGGCGGCCCAACTATGGTACGCGCAGCAGCCAAAAACCATAATGACGTAACGATAGTCGTCAACGCCAAAGACTACGCCCGTGTTTCCGAGCAGATGCTAGCCAATAATGGCTCAGTAACGGCCAATACGCGTTTCGATTTAGCTATCGCCGCATTTGAACACACCGCCGAATATGACGGCATGATCGCCAACTACTTCGGCACCATGATCGAATCTGACAGCTGCGCTGATGAGTGTTCAGACGACTGTGCTGATGATTGCGGCCATGTACACAGTGCATTCCCCCGTACATTCAATGTACAAATGAGCAAAAAGCAAGATTTACGCTACGGCGAAAACAGCCATCAAGACGCTGCATTCTACGTAGAAAACAACGTTCAAGAAGCGTCTGTTGCCACCGCTACTCAGTTACAAGGCAAAGAGCTGTCGTTTAATAACATCGCTGACACCGACTCTGCATTAGAGTGCGTGAAGGAATTCGCAGAGCCTGCGTGCGTTATCGTTAAGCATGCTAACCCCTGCGGAGTAGCCCTGGGCGAGAACATACTTGAAGCTTACAACCGCGCTTACCAAACAGACCCTACCTCTGCATTCGGCGGCATCATTGCGTTTAACCGTGAATTAGATGGCCCAACGGCGCAAGCTATTGTCGACCGCCAGTTCGTAGAGGTGATCATTGCCCCTAGCGTTAACGATGAAGCCGTTGCCATCGTTGCGGCTAAAAAGAATGTTCGCCTTTTAGCCTGCGGTGATTGGCAAGGCCAGTTAACTGACGGCTACGACTTTAAACGTGTCAACGGCGGTTTATTAGTGCAGGAGCGTGATTTTGGCATGGTTGACATGGAAGACTTAACGGTTGTCACCAAAGTGCAACCGACTGAGCAGCAGTTAAAAGACTTAATGTTTACCTGGAAAGTCGCTAAATACGTTAAATCTAACGCGATTGTATATTGTAAAAACAGCATGACAATCGGTGTAGGCGCAGGCCAAATGAGCCGAGTTTACTCAGCCAAAATCGCGGGTATTAAAGCGGCTGATGAAGGTTTGCAAGTAGAAGGTTCGGTAATGGCCTCTGACGCGTTCTTCCCGTTCCGTGACGGTATTGATGCCGCAGCAGCAGCTGGGATCAGCGCTGTCATACAGCCCGGTGGTTCTATGCGTGATAATGAAGTTATCGCCGCAGCGGATGAACATGGTATCGCTATGGTATTCACTGGTATGCGTCACTTCCGCCATTAATTGTCTGCATTAATCGCAAGCGAAGCGCGGTGTTTACTCCATCGCTCTTCGCTGATTTGAGCAGATTTACGGCTTAGGTTTAAGCTACTTGATATTTAGTGTTGCGTAAAAAAACGCTACACTAGGTCCGTTTAAAGACTCATTACAGGATTTGCTCATGTTTAAGCGCGCTACGCAGTTAGTTTGTTCTATTACGTTCTTAGCTTCTTCTTTTGCTCAAGCTGATGCCCTTATCGATGCTCTAGCCGATGAAGGACGCCCTACCGAACAACGTTTACGTGACGAATACCGTCATCCGCAGCAAACTCTTCGCTTCTTTGAAGTTCAGGAAGACATGGCTGTAGCCGAGATTTCACCTGGTGGTGGTTGGTACAGTAATATTCTTGCTCCGCTATTAAAGGAAAAGGGCCAGTTTTACGCTGCACACTTTTATGTGGATGAGAACACCAACGAGTTTTATAAAAAATCTCGTGAACAATTTGAGCAAAAAATAACTGCATTAAAAAGCTATCAAAACGTTAAGGTCACCACCTTTCATCCAATGAAAGCCACTGATTTTGCGCCAGCTGAATCCCTTGACCGCGTGCTCACCTTTCGCAACATTCATAACTGGTACATGCAAGACGGTGATGAAGGCGTAGAGAACGCCTTTAAAGCTTTTTACAAAGCTTTAAAGGTCGGCGGTGTGCTTGGTGTGGTTGAGCATAGCTTACGCGAATCACAAAGCAGCGCGTTGCAACAAAGCTCCGGCTACATGAAACAGTCATATGTTATCGCTCTTGCTGAAAAAGCTGGATTTACCCTAGCAGGTAAAAGTGAAATCAACGCCAATAAATTAGATAGCGGCGAACACGAAAAAGGCGTGTGGACCTTACCCCCGAGCTTACGTTTAGGCGAGAAGGACGAAGGTAAGTACCTGAAGATTGGCGAGAGCAATCGTATGACCTTAAAGTTCGTAAAATAAACCTGTATTAGGCTAGCGATTAGCCATTCAAAACGCCGCCTTATTGAGCGGCGTTTTGATAAATAGCCCTATTTGTTAACCCATTTTCTAAAGCGGATCTCATGAAAGTATTGATAATTGGCGGCGGTGGCCGCGAGCATGCTCTAGCTTATAAAGCAGCACAATCAAACGGTGTAAGCCAAGTTTATGTTGCCCCAGGTAATGCAGGAACGGCCCTTGAGCCAAAACTCGAGAATGTTGCCATCGACGTTGAAGATATCAGCGCGCTGGTCACTTTTGCCAAACAAAATGCGATTGCTTTAACCATAGTGGGCCCAGAGGTTCCACTTGTGTTGGGCGTGGTAGATGCATTTCAAGCCGAAGGTTTAGCAATTTTCGGCCCAAGTAAAGCCGCTGCGCAGCTTGAAGGTTCAAAGGCATTTACTAAAGATTTTTTAGCGCGTCATAAGATCCCTACAGCTGAATATCAAAATTTCACTGAGATTGAGCCCGCCTTAGCCTATTTGCAACAAATAGGCGCTCCTATCGTGATAAAAGCTGATGGCCTAGCCGCAGGCAAGGGTGTGATTGTCGCGATGACCTTAGATGAAGCCGAAGATGCAGTGCGCGATATGCTGGCGGGCAATGCCTTTGGCGAAGCAGGCAGTCGTGTTGTCATTGAAGAGTTCTTGGACGGTGAAGAAGCGAGCTTTATTGTCATGGTTGACGGCAAAAATGTATTACCTTTTGCCACCAGCCAAGATCACAAACGTGTGGGCAATGGCGACACAGGGCCAAACACAGGTGGTATGGGCGCGTATTCACCAGCCCCCGTTGTGACCGATGAAATTCACCGACGCGTGATGGATGAAGTGATCTACCCTACGGTACAAGGTATGGCAAGCGAAGGTAACGATTACCACGGCTTCTTATATGCGGGCTTGATGATCATGGCCGATGGCACACCTAAGGTGATTGAATATAACTGCCGCTTTGGGGATCCTGAAACACAGCCCATCATGATGCGCTTGCAGTCTGACCTCGTTGAGTTAGTGCAGCTTGCCGTTGACGGTAAGTTAGACCAAGCCACTGCCAAGTTTGACCCTAGAGCTGCTGTGGGCGTGGTACTCGCCGCAGGTGGTTATCCGCAAGCTTATAAAAAAGGCGACGTGATTTCTGGTTTAAACCAAAATGAAAGCGACGTAGCTAAGGTTTTTCACGCTGGCACGAAAGATGTCAACGGTAATGTAACGACAAACGGTGGGCGCGTATTGTGCGCAACAGCCTTAGGCGAAAGCGTCACTGAGGCACAACAACGTGCTTATGAACTGGCCAAGAGCATCAGCTGGAATGGCATGTTCTATCGTGACGACATTGCTTATCGCGCCATTGCTCGTGAGCAATAAAGATTAGGGTTTAAAATCTGAAAGCGACACTAGAAAGCGCCAACATGGCGCTTTTTTTATGTGCTTTAAATGAGCCTTCTTATACCAACGCCATTTTCAAAATCCGCTGGATGAATTCTCACAGGGCACGTATTTATTGGAAGGGGTGTGACTAACTCACAAGCCGGTTGCGGCCCTGTTTCTTAGCTTGATAAAGACACCGGTCGGCTTGCTCAACCAGAAATTCAGGGTGATTAAAGGTGTGGTCGTTAATGTCATGGAGCTTGAGTGTTGCCGCACCGACACTCACAGTGACCTTACCATTAACAGTAGACGCCTTGTTTTTTATATCTAGCGCTTCAATATTGCGTAATATCATTTCAGCTATTTTTTGCGCGCCTACTTTATCGGTGAAAGGTAACAGTACTAGGAACTCTTCGCCGCCATAACGCCCCATAGCATCACTCTCACGCTGCAAACTCGCTTCAATGGTAGTGGCAACCTTCTTTAAACATTCGTCACCCGCTACATGACCATAGGTATCATTAAATCCCTTGAAAAAATCAATATCAATCATTAGCACTGACAGCTCATGTTGCCCTCGAATAGCTGCGTACCAAAACCGGTTGTAGGTGGTGTCGAGCTGCATGCGGTTAGGTACGCCAGTCAGCCCGTCAGTACAGGAGATAAGCGCCAGCGTACGAAGCTTAGCCGATACCTGCATATGATTTCGGATCTTGATGTTGAGCATGGCAATATCAGTTGGCAGCTCAACGAAGTCTAATGCACCCGCTTCTAGTCCAGATAAAATCAAGGATTTAGGCGTATCTTTACCATACAAGATAAGCGGAATATCTATGGTTAGAGGGTGCTGTTTCAAACGGGTACAAATGAGAAGCCAGTCGCTGTCACGGGGAGATACTCTGATCAATACTAAGTCGATAGGTGCATTTAGCGCTAACTTGAGTACCTCTTCATTGTCATTACATACGAGCAAATGGAATGATGTTGAAAATTGGCGGGTGAGTGCTTTTAACATTTCGCCGGGGTTATCTACCACCAGCAACGTTTGTTTTAGAACATTTGCACTCTCTGGATTTTGCATTGCGGCTCTGGGTTTTGGTCAGCTAGGTGCTTAACTCGCAAATTGCCACAGCACCTAATCGACATGAAAGACGCTTCATTGTTCAATAATCAAACAGCAGTTTCAATACCCTCCTGCTGTTTTTGCATGAGTATTTTTTTTAGCAGAGTATTTTCCTCAACTAAACGCTCAACAAGCTCCGATTCATTGGACTCCGGCTTGTCTACTTTTTCGAACCAGTTAAAGTATGCATTCTTATTGTGCTTATTCATCATAATACCTCTTACTACATTTATAATTTTTGAGCATTGTCACGTCAGATGCTACAGCGCGTGCAATGATTTATTCGCTAACTTTTAACTTGCTCACCACTTTTTCTACATCGATGGCCTCTTGAGCGATATCAACCGCTCGTTGCTTTTCAGCGTCATTTTTCACCTGCCCTTGCAACACGACCACACCTTTAGTGCTATTTACGTCAATTTCGGTGCTGCTGATATCCGGTGCCGCCAGTAGACGGGTTTTGACTACAGTAGCGACTTTGTTATCGGTTAGCTTAGCCTGCACTTCGCTGTCTTCATTCTTTCCCGGTGAGAACACCGTAAGCATGTTTTCTACCCCAGTCACACCCTCAACGCCAATGACTAATTCCTGCGCCAAGGCTTTATCTAAATCTGTTTCCACCTTACCTCGTAGGGTCACCGAGCCATTGTCAACGTCCGTATCAATGCCAGTTGCATCCAAGTTGCCATTTAGCAACAAGGTGGCTTCTACGTAACCATCAATCCAACCATCAAGCGCACTGGCTTTCCAGTAGTTACCGGCTGAGGCGCCAACACTGGCGGTACTGAAGATGGCAATCAGGGTTATGCTTTGTAATATCTTTTTCATCGCTGCCTCACACATTTGCATTAGACCTTCAAAACATAGCTAATGCGATAATGATGCCAAGAGTAAAACTCTGATTTGTTTATTAAGAACAGGCATTTTCAAGCATTAGCGCCGCTAGCAGCTCCTCTTGGCAAGCCAAAACAGGCCGAATATTAGAGTCCAAAATGGCGCTCATGTTTATGACTACTTATGCCGCTTATGTTGTTTAAATGCCAACACACTGAAGAGCACGACAAACGCGACGCACAATAAAAAAATCACTTTTGCAATACTGGCTGCGACGCCAATCACTCCACCAAAACCAAAAACGGCCGCTATTACGCCAAGCACAAAAAATGTTAGGGCCCAAGTCAACATACACACTTCCTTTAAAACGGATAAACGAAGGAGTTAATGCTCCTTCGGCTGGGTGTAGTAAGCGACATACGTGCCAACTTCTGAACTTGTCCATAAGCCCTGCCCTGTGGTGCTCAACTATTCTTCGCTCCCCTTATCCTTGTAGGTTTTGCAGTGGGCTACGAAAAAATTACACATTGTATAATTGCTCCGTCTTAGGCTGTGCTTTCACTTAAATCACAGTAGGAACAACGTCCCCAAACCAAGAAATGCGACAAACCCTACAATATCTGTGACCGTCGTTAGAATCACTGATCCCGATAACGCTGGGTCGATGTTAAACTTATTTAACACCATAGGCACCACGACTCCAGCCGCTGCGGCGGCAATGATATTTAATAAAATCGCTAAGCAAATCACCAATCCGAGCATTGCGTCTGAAAACCAAAAATACGCGATACAGCCAATCACCAATGCCCACACCACACCGTTTAAACCCCCGACACTCAACTCTTTCTTAAGTAAGGCTTTCACGTTAGAGCCAGTGACTTGCCCTAAGGCAAGGCCGCGTATCATTAAAGTCAGGGTTTGGCTGCCTGCTATGCCCCCCATACTCGCCACAATAGGCATGAGAACCGCTAGCGCCACCACCTGTTGTAATGTTGCCTCGAACATCCCGATAAAACCTGAGGCTAAAAATGCCGTCAGCAGGTTGATACCTAACCAAACCGCTCGGTTCTTTGCGCTCTTAGGTACCGACGAGAACAAATCTTCGTCTTCATCCATACCCGCCGTCGCCATAATTTGGCGTTCATAAAATTCATTCAGTAGCTCACTCGCGGTGGAAATGTCTAAACGACCCAGCACTTTGTTTTGTTCATCCACAACCGGCAATGAAGCAAAGCCGGAACGTTGAACCATCAAGGATGCCGTGGTTAGCTCGTTACTCGCGTTGATGGTATCGAATACCTCTTCTGATAAATCTACCAAGGGCACATGCTCGGGTAGCCCCATGACGTTGGTTAACTTTACGGCTTCTGAAAATTGACCTGCACGGTTAACCAAGAAGATGGTGTCAGCATGGGTTGGTACATCTCGGCGAATCAAACGCAGTGCATCGCGTACTTTAGCGTTTAAAGGCAGCACAAGTGGGTCTTGGCTAAGCCAGTGGCCAATTTCATCGTCACTAAATTGGCTCGCGTCAGTGAAATACTGGCGCTGTTGCTTATCCATGGCATCCAGCGCTTTATCAACCAACGCATTGGGCAATGAATCTGACAATTCGAGTAATTGCTCAGCGTCCACCTCAAAGAAAATGGCTTCCCACTCACTTACATCAGTGGCGGCAATTAACGTCTCGCGAGGATCCCCGCGCATGGCAACCAGCACATCGAGTCGACGTCGTTTGGGTATTCCTTCCCACACTTTTAGGCGCTGTTCTAGGGGTAAAGACTCTAACAGTAATGCCACATCATCGGTGTCTTGGGCCGCTACAAGTGCCACTACATTATCTTGTTCACCGCGCTCTGGAGCCGATACAACTTCTTCAATCAACTCGGGTAATAATTCAGCCATGGTGACTCCTATCCAAAATGCGCTAGATAATGATGATATGAAAATACAAAATATGAAAAACAATAGACAACGACACACTTATCATCAGTAGACGTAACACTATCGAAAAAAGTCACAATTTTTATGACATGAGACTGCCCCAGATGATTTGAACGACTCATAATGACGGTTATCGGTGGGTTATTGATCAAATTACGCGCCAATCCAGTACAGTTACTGAGGTAAAAATGCTAGCCCGTTTCGAAACATAATTAGTTTTTTATGTAAGTTACTCGGGCTTTGACTCTTCTTTGTCATCAAGAGTAAATTGATAATATAAGTTCAGCTCGCTGTTTAAACTGCTCACCGCTTCCAGATACAGTTTTGGCAATAGCTGGTAACGCAGAGCAACTTCTGAAACAGAGTCAAATACCCCCACACCGTAGCGAATTTGCACACCAGGCGCGATATAACCAGAAACCGAAAGCTTGGTTTCGTCTCCCGTACCACTGGTATTTAAAGCGAGATCTTCTACCCCCAGTTTGCGCCCGATATTAGTCACTTTGTTTTCACTTTTACCTAAACCAAACCCGATTAACGCGCTGGCCAGTGCCCCGTCGCTTGAGGATTCATCAGTACTATTGATTGCAGTGCCGCGCAACAGATACGAAAGCGCCTCTGGCTGCTCCATACTTGGATCTGAAAATACGCTGACTTGAGGCTCTGACGCGCTGCCTTGAATTCGCAAGCCTGCAATCACATCATCCGCGGTTTTGTTAGGATCTCGAATTGCCTCCACCGCAAGATATGGGCTATCTATCGGGCCGCTAAATTGAATTTCTCCTTCTCGTATCACCAAATCTTGGCCATAAGCTTGGTAGCGACCATTGACCAAATTCAGCTCACCGTTAGCATTAAGGACTTCGCCAGCTTGCGTTAATAACAATGCGCCTTCTAAGTCTGAGGTCAAACCAAATGCATCCACTTTGACGTCATTATTTTTGTCTGGGTCAATGTTAATTTGTAGAGATAAATCCAGCGGTAAACTGTTTTCTTTAGCGACTTGCTCATGATTTACCAACACCACATCACTAGAAGGTGATAAAGCACTGGGTGGCAACTCCCTCACCTTAATACGGGCGTAGGGTAAAGTGACTTCTCCTTTAACCGATAATCCGGCTTCCCCAAATTGCACATTGATGTCAGGCGATAACTTAGCCCTGACGATATTCTGATAGTCGATTTCCATTTCATCTCCCTTAACGTTCACTGTCGCGCTAGGGGTATCTTGCCAACTGAACTCACCGTCTATTTGGCCCTCTCCGTTGCCCAGTTGGAATGGCCCGCTCAGCGTCGCGGCCTGCCCAGTAAACGTAATAACTTGCTCAACCTGATGAATACGCGATGGCAGCATTGAGCCCGCGACGGCACCTTCAACTAACGTCACCTCTCCTTTGATTAATGGCGCGGTTAAGTTTCCGCCGAGCTCTATTTGGCCATCGATACGCCCAGCGAGCTCAGTCAATTGCGGTACAAATTGGGCAGCAGCACCTAGGGTAATATTGCTTAACGTTAGCTGACCAGAAAGCGGCTTGTCTTGGTCATTTAATTGCAAGTCAACATTTGAGTGCACCTCACCTAATTGCTTACTTTGCAGTGTCAACTGCGCAACTACATGCTGAGGTGGGTCATTTTTACCTGCGGTTTTAGCGTCCACTTTATCGACTATGGTGTTAACGCGCATGTTAAGCACATCTAACTCAAGGGGTGTACTCGCCCCCTCTACCGTCCAGGTTGAGGGCGTTAAACTGATATTAGCTTCAATAATAGGCAGTTTTTTTGTGTCCCAATCGCCTTTAGCCACTAAGTTTACTTTGGCATCGGTACCTATCTTTTGCAGTTGCGCTAAGTTAGCGCTTAGCAATGGAGCTAAGGGTAAGTCGTCAATCGCCAGATCAAACTGGGCACCAGTGGCTGCATACTCAGCAAGGCGAATGCACACGCGAGCATCATTATCAGATAAACAGAATGGCGCGACACGATATTCATCAGTCGCCCAATTAGCGGATATGCTAGGCCCCTCATCCTCTAAATCAAATTGGCCTGCATCTGAGGCAAAGGTAAGTACATCTAGCGCGCCATCCCAATGGCTATCCAACAGACTTCCGTGCAATTTAGTCACGACGTCAGCCATGTTGCTATTAAGCGATAAACTCAGTTGGTGATCCTGTGCATCACCGTTCAAAGCCACATTTAAATTCGCTATTCTTTGCTGGCTAATAACGCTATTGCTAATTTGCAATTCGATGTTGGCTTGTTTCTGAGCATCCCAAATAACCTGCCCTTTGGTCGCGAGTTGTGCGATACGCATATCGGGTATATCGATGTTATCAGCAGAGCCACTAAAGTTGGCCTCAGGGGCAGAGATTGTGCCATCTATTTGCGCTTCAAACTGTGCCCTGCCAGCAAATGAGGGATACAACTGAGATAAGTCTTGCGCGTCGACAGTCAATTGCGCCTGTACGTCTTCAAAGGCCTCTAATGAACCGACAAGGGTGATTTGATTGTCACCTGTTTTAACCAACAATTCGGGGATTTCGAGCCCTTCTTGTGAGTCAAAGTTCGCTTCGCCAGAAGCACTTAACTGATAATCTAACCATTTGCCAGATGCAACAAGATCACGCATCTGGGCCAGTATGTTTTGGCCATCATATTGCCCGTCAAGGCTAAGCTCGCCTTGTATATTAGCGTCCAGTTTGGGCCAAAAGCGTTGGGGTTGAATATCAGTAAACTGAAGCTGACTTTGCCATTTTGCTAAGGTATCTAGGGTGGCATTTCCTGACGCCTGTATTTGCCCCCCAAGGGTATCGATGGCCAATCGAGTAAGCTGCACTTGGCGATTGTTGCCCGCAGCGCGCACGGTCAATGTCGATTGGGGGACTGAAGCGCCTTTGAGGGCGGTATCTAAGGCCAATTTATACTGGTTAATATCTCCAGACAGCGTCAGCTGGCCTGCTTCAATCAGTAATTGTGGTTGCTTTATCGGCCACTCGACTGGCTGCCAATTGACCTCAAGAGCAAGAGGTAATTGCTTTGACTGCAAATCAGCGCTAGCACTGGCCGTTAAGTCAACTAAGCCCGTGGTATTGAGCTTAAGTTCGCTGTGCTGCAAATTCCCCTTGAGATTCAGCTTAGCGTTCATAGGATATGGGCTATTGGTAGTAGTATTGAACAACAACGTTGCTTGGTGCTGCCATTGCTTACCCAGGGTAGCGGTTAAGTCTGCCTCCCCTAAGCTAGAGCTTAGCTGCAAATTTTTCACCGTGAGTAATTTAGGGGTAATATTAATGGTTGCTCGCAGCTTCGTGATATCAATAAGCGACGCTTTGCCTTGAGAAACTACTAGGTCATCCAGCGCCAAATTATTTCCGCGCATAACAATTGGAAACACAATAGCCGGCAGCGTCATCGGCGTGTATTGCCAATTGGCGATTGTTTGCAAGTCTAACGGTTGATTATCAGTGGACTTCGCTTCAGGGCTGGCCTCAGGTAACTCAACGCGAATACCATTAACTGCCAAGTGGTCGATGTGCAAAGTACGGAACATGCTGAGCTCACTGGATACAGACTGTATTGTTACACCTACTGTATTGACCACGTCGATTCGAATGTTACGCACGTCTAAATGATCCACGGATACCGGCAATGGCAGCGTGATACGCCCTAACGGTTCAGTACTTTCGGGCTCAGACGATTCGCTAGGGGTGACGTTAACGCCAATACTTTGCGCCCTAAGCTCAGATAGGCATGCTTGCATCGTAGCCACGCAAGACCAATTAACATCGACGGCTAGTTTTTTGATCTGCAAGCTTAAATCTGGCGTCGAGAATGCTAACCTTTTGAGCGACAGCTCAGAAAGAAAACTGCCTGAATCATAATCGATGTCCAACCCGTCTACACTGCTATCAGCGATGGACAGCACGCCTCTTGTACCCCAAGGCGATGCAATTACAGCGATTAACAAAACCAAAACGCAAAGGAATATGCCTAAATATTTCAATAGCCTCATAATGCAGGCCCCATGGAAAAATGAAAGCGCCATGTGGTTTCTTCCACACTGTTACCTCGCGCAAAATAAAAACGTATTGGTCCAACAGGTGAAACCCAACTAGCGCCTAAGCCAACACCGGTGGCGAGATCTTTAAATGGTTTATCACTTGCATTACCCACATCCGTAAAAACAGCTAAGCGCCAATCGGTTGCCACTGGGTAGGAATACTCGATACTCGCCACACTCAAATATTGCCCGCCGGTTAATTCATCGTCTTCTTCTGGCGACAATGTATTTAGGGCAAATCCTCGTACGCTTTGATCTCCCCCTGCGAAATAGCGTAAACTCGATGGCACTTGAGAGAAGTCATTGGTCGCAATAGCCCCCAATTCTGCCCGAGCGAATAAGCGATGTTTTCCATAGGAACGCAACCATTTAGATTGCAAACTGATACGCACCAAATCGATATCAGAAACCACCTCTTGGGTGGCGCCCTCTAGGGTGTATTGCTGTTTATCCCCCCAATTGAGGTCTAACCCACCGCGCGTTCTTCGCCGGCTCACAGTGACACCGGGCAACAATAACGTGGTGGTTTGTTCATTTTCAGTTCCCTGAGTGAACTTTTCTTGTTCTAAACGTAAGAATCCAATACGTTTCCAATCGTTATCAGGCTCGCCCCAATGGCGCTGAATAGCCAGAGTAATCACTTCACTTTGCGTATCATTGTCATTTTCGGCTTTAAGACCCGCTTGATAACTCAAATAATTATTCAGTGGGTCCTCAAGCGGCACTTTGTACTTCACACTGATGTTTTGCTCTGGGCTTGAGATAAATGCGTCAGCTGACAAACTATGCCCCTTGCTGTTAACCCAGGGGCGCTGCCATTTAAATCGAAGGCTGGGGCCAGTATCCGTAGAAATACCTCCGCCTATGTTAAATGTGTCTCTGGGCTTGGCGCTGGCAATCAATTCAATGGGTACTTCACCGCCTTGTGCTTTACTGACGAGCGGACGCGCCACAACTTGTTGAAAATAGCCTGTGAGTTTTAAATTTTGGTTAAATTCCGCTAGTTTATCTGCGTGGTAAGGCTCACCTTCTTTAAAGGTCGATACTTCTTGGATAAGGACTTGCGCTTTGTCGTCTTCTGGAATGAGCAGCTTACCGAAGGCATACCGCTTACCTGCAGCAAAGACTAAGTGAATACTTGCCGAGTAAGTATCGAAGTCGATACGAATTTCTTGGGTGGTAAATTTCGCATCAAAATAGCCGCGCACTTGTGCCATAGACAACAGCTTGCTTTTTAGGCTTTCATACTGACTTTGCTCTAAGAACGTACCTTCTTTTAGCTGGGCTTTATCAATAACGCCTTGCAGTACCGTGTCTGGCTTTTCAGATCCAACTAGCTCTATTTGACGCTGACTAATTTTTACACGCGTGCCAGCTCGTACTGAGAGGTATAACTCGCTGCACTCTTGGTCTTTTGATAAACGTATACTTAAGGTTTCAAGCTGATAATAGCCAATTGCTTGAGCCGCTTTAATTACCGCTTCTTTAACAGTTTGGCGATAGTTTGGCGTAAGCTCACACCCCACTGGGGCACCGATGATGCCAATATGTGTCTCAATATTCTCTTCTAAACGACTGTCATCTGCTCCTTCAATATCAACCGACATCGCCAAAACGTGAGGGGCAACAAGCACGAGAAGTGCGATCAACCAAGAAAAAGATAATTGAACCGTCCGTAAAGTGAACACTGTGACCTCTTTGATTAGATAGCGAGAAGAGCGCTGTGACCCCACTTTACCTATCGGATATAAAAACAATCGATAACTAAGCAAGTTTTATGACAATAGTAAGCACGAGACATCATCTCTTTATTACGTGGCACTATCATCGATATTATTTTTCTCATCAAGTTCATTCTGAATTGATAAAACGTTACCGCTGCGCCTAGCGGCAAACCACATTGTCATAAAATCTTTAATCAGTTTTTGTTCTATTTCTATGGCGCGTTCCGTTGGGCAAAAAATCGCGACTGTCACAACTGAATCGCCTACATCCGAAGTTGAAACGTTAATATGAGGATCTGGGCCAGCAATTTTTACATCCAGGCGCCGTTCAATCGTTTGACTGTACCGGTAGGCAACATCTTTAAAATCCGCACAATATAACTCTGCTTTTGCCTGGAGCTGATCAATAAACAAATAGGGATTAACGCTCTGGTCCCGTGTGATATTAAAATGGTGCGTCGCGTAACGCTTTAAAAAATTTAGGTTTTTTATCGTGTTCGTGATCATCGCATTGTTAGGAATAAACAATGTTTTACCTGTGTATTCGTACTTGTGAATGTCTACCTCTAATAGCGTACTTTTCATCCAGTCAGTTTCAGATACCTCACCAACGATTTCCCCTACTTGCACCCAATCCCCGATGCGAAAAGGACGGGTAGAGGCCAAATAGAAAAAACCAATCACACATTGAATAAACTCGCGAGTAGCAAGAACAATAGCCACCGCAAATGCCGCAATAGAAAGTGCGAAGTTTTGTAACTCTCCTGCCCACAAACTGAGTAGTAAAAACAACATCACAAAATTGATAAAATTCTTGATATTGTTGACCAAATCTCGCTTGTCTTTACCTTTGCTGATGGCGCGATTGCGCACAGTTTTCACCAAAGCGTATTTCACGCCTAAAATGAAGAATGCGAGCAGGATAGTTAACACAACCTTGTTGCTAAACAGGGCGTTGAGGAAAAGCGAGAGATGCTCTAGAACAGGTGGAAAATCTATACTCATTTACGGCTTCATACTTGTTGGCTATTCGAATGGGCTGAATCGAGTATCAACTCAAGCTAAGATGTCATTGTTTAAAACAGGCATGCCAAGCTAAGTGTTGATATAAGGCCTATTTTAGCATGCTTAACAGTGGCGAATGAGTCAGAAGTAAGATTATTTTTTACGTATTTGCGGCGTTTTCTTTTCTGGTCTATCGGTAAACTTACCCACTGTTTTCCACTTCGCTCTGGGGTTGATGATACTAGGGCGAGTTAGAATGAGATTGTTTGGATAAACGATAATTTCTCGGTCTTCGGTGATGAGCTTAGTATTGAATAAGTTGATCTCAGTGATAAAGCCCTCCACATAGTTATCAGCATCCAATACGCGAATAAAATTACCTCGGCGGAATGATGTTTGAAATAACAGCAAAAAGTAAGCCGTTATGTTACTCAGCAAAGACCAACTCGCGAAGAATGCCACACCGGTCAATGTAATGAGAGACGTAGAAATCACCAGTAAGCCACTAAAATCTATGCCCCAAGCGATGAGTATTATCGCGAAAGTGAGAATGCCGACTACCAGTCGAATGATGTGATAGGCCCGCAGTACCTCAGGTGACTTTAAATTACTTTCATCTATTTTCTTTTCTATCCTGGGCAATGTCCATTTAGTGACTAAAACATACACAAATAGCATTACCAGAGTCCAAATAAGGCTCCCCATGTAGAGCTGGGCCCAATCTAAAATTTTATCAGCCCACTGTGTCTTTAACATCTAAAACGATTCCAATGATATGGCGCTGAAAATTTACAACGCGCCTAACAGCTCAACAGTTGACTGGCAATTTAATGTAAATGCCTATGTTAGTCGATAAAAAGAATATCCAAAGCAGCAGTTGATGTTGATTTAGCCCGTCTCATCGTTACGGTTAGCACTTTTGAGTTATAAAATAACCTACTAAGTTGGCGAATTTAACGCAATTTTGCGATCCCAAGTGCTTTTTAAAGGTGCATGTGTAATATTAAATTGTGCAAAAAAAGACGCTAAATAATAGGAATCAAGTTCTCATGAACAAGGGACGTACGATTGACACCAAGCAAACACGCTGGATAACTGGTTTCTTCCTGCTCATGTTTTCATTAGTTATTGATATCGCCAGCGCCACACAAGAAATACAGTTTAAGGTCGTTGACCAAATGGGCAACCCTATTGCTAATGCCGTTGTGAGTGCGAACGGAGAACCCATTGATGATATCGCTAACATTGCTGTGATGGATCAAATCAATTCGCAGTTTTCTCCTCATGTTCTGGTTATTCAAAAAAATCAGGCGGTGCGCTTTCCGAACAGTGATGACATTCGTCACCATATTTACAGCTTTTCTGAGCCTAAGCCTTTTGAGATACGACTTTATAAGGGCGAACATTCAACGCCTATTACATTTGATAAGTCTGGCGTCGTGGTACTGGGCTGCAATATTCACGACCAGATGCTTGGCTACATCTATGTAGCTGAAAATGAAGTTACCGCCATCACAGACCAAGATGGCATTGCAAGGCTGCGCACACAAGCAACTGAGTTTACTTTTTGGCATGCTAACTTGTCTGCCAGTAATTCAGAGCGTGTGAAGAAGTCATTCGCCCGAGAAAATGCCCAGAATAATGAAAGCACTAAGCGTACAAGCAATAGAGTAAATGAAATGAAAACAGTGACCTTGACTCTTTTAGAGAACAAAAAAACAGAAGTAAAACGCCGCAAGTTTTCGCGCAAGTTTTCCTCTAGGGAGCAGTAATTGGCCACTAGAAAGCTAAACCAAAGCATATTCCGCCTTGTTGTAGGTTTGGTTGTACTCACCGCCACCATGATACTCATCAATGTATGGACCTCAACGAGCAAGCACGCACAAAGCCAATTAAACAGTGACCTTGAAGTCGCCCAAAACGTTTTTGAGCAAGTATTAGAGAGTCGGGAGGATGTGCTTTACAACTCAGCAAGCGTATTGACTGCTGATTTCGGCTTCAAACAAGCCGTTGCTTCAGGCGATATTCCTACGATCAACAGCGCGTTGTTTAACCATGGCGGGCGGATCACCGCCGATTTGATGGCGCTAGTCTCTCTCGGCGGCAACAACATCACCAGCGTTCCGAATATTCTGCCGACAGAAACTCCCTTTCCTTATTCAAAAATAATACAAAACGCCCTACTGAACGGTGGTGCTGCGGCGCTGCTACTTATCGATAACAAGTTATACCAAGTAATGATGCTGACTATCGATGCGCCGACCCCGATTGCCGTCGCCGTCATTGGATTTGAGATAGACCATGGATGGGCGCAACAGCTCAAAGATGTCACTCAGTTGGATACCACCATACAAGTGCAAGCGGATGGAGAAAATAACCTCACCATCAGTACCTTGCACAGTGAAATGTTAGGGGTAGCTTTAGCAGAGCAGGGACAGACTTTGTCTTGGCTTTCACTGACGTTGTTTAACGATGCACCTTTTGTATCTCGGCAGTTTTTGTTGGAGGAAGAAGGCGATTTTAAAGTAATGATTACGCTGTCGAATGATCTTCATCGTCTATTTGCCGATTTTAACGCTTTGCAGCTGAATATCTTGTTCATAGCGTTACTAGCAATTATTTTGGCGTTATGTTTTGCAGCGTTATTTTCCCGTAAAGTCGCTAAACCATTGGTTGCGCTTGCGGATACAGCCCAGCGCATTTCTACCGGTGACTACAATAAGACAATCGTTGCTCACTCTAACTCTACCGAAGTAACAAACTTAGCCCAGGCATTGGAATCAATGCAATCTAACATTCGCCATCGTGAAGAAAAAATAAGCTATCAAGCACAGCACGATATACTGACTGGTTTGAATAATCGCTACAATATGGAAGCGCTACTTTGCGCTAAATTCAAAGAAAACAAACCCTTTCAGGTGTTAGGCATTAACGTGTTTGGTTTTCGAAGTATTAACGACGTATTTGGTTATCACAATGGCGATATTTGCCTGCAAATACTTGCCAATCGACTACTCGAACATGGTGGGATAGGTGCTAGATTAGCAGGTGGGGAGCTACTTTGGGTGCCTGATGAGCACCTTTCACAAAAGCAGGTCGTACAATTTATAAATAGCTTAGAACAACCCATTGATACGGGTGATTCATCCATTATGGCCAAGTTATCCATAGGCATGCTGAATTGCCCAAATGACGCGACCAATGCCGAAGAGCTTTTCAGGCGTATCAATATCGCACTCGATGAAACGAAACTGTCAGATCAGCCAATACTTGCCTACCAACCGGAGTTTGAACATCGTTATCTTCGCCGCCTATCAATTATTGCCGAGCTTAAAACAGCTTTGCAAGAGCAGCAAGATGAGTTGAGCCTTTTTTATCAACCTAAGTTAAATTTATACACAGGTAAAGTCACTAAGGTAGAAGCCTTGATTCGTTGGAACAATGCCATACTGGGCTTTGTTTCCCCTGAAGATTTTATCAGCGTTGCCGAGCAAGCTGGGTTTATAGGAAAAATTACTGACTGGGTTATCAATCAAGCCATAAAAGACGCGGTTGCCCTCAGGAACGCTGGTATTGAGATGAGTATCGCCATCAATCTATCAGCGAAAGACGTGATGGATCAGGCATTATTGCCTCATATATCCTCGCTCATGGAGGCAAGCCAATTAAGCAGTAAAGCTTTGAGTTTTGAGATGACAGAGAGTGATTTGGTGCAAGAGCCTGCAAAGGCAATTCAACAGTTGCAAGCGTTTAGAGATAAAGGCTTTGAGATAGCGATTGATGATTTCGGCACCGGTTACTCATCCATGGCGTATTTACAATATTTGCCTGTCACTACTTTAAAAGTGGACAAAAGCTTTGTCCTATCTCTTGATTCTCAGCAAGGTGACCAAAAAATCGTGCAAACCGTTATCGATTTAGCCCACAGCTTCGGTTTGAATGTGGTGGCCGAAGGCATAGAAAGTCAAGCGACACTCCTTTTGTTGAAGAAATGGGGTTGCGAGTTTGCTCAAGGGTATTACATGTGTAAACCCATCCCATTTGACGACTTAATCACTTGGCATAACACCCACCAATTAACTAACTGGTTTGAAAAAGATGCTACATAAAATAGGGTTCAGATATGCTAGCGCACTCCTACTTTACCTTCTTAGCGACGTGGCTTATTCCCAAGAAGGCAAACTCATAGGAACCGCAGGTTTAGTGCAATTAGAAGGCAGCGGAGGCGGTGGTATTGTGCCATGGGCAACGCTATCTGGGTACGATAGTCGAGACGAAGTATCTTTTAGTGCGCTTATGACGCAAGTAAATATGGATGATTATCGCTTAAATGTACTGGGGTTAAGCGCGTCTTTTTACGACCGTGTTGAAGTCAGTGTCGCTCAACACCGATTCGATCTAAAAGAGGCGGGTGTCGATATTAAGCAAAATATATACGGCGTTAAGTATCGCGTTTATGGAGACGTCGTATATTCTCGCTGGCCACAAATAAGCGTGGGAATTCAACATAAAGTGCTTGAGGACGAAGGCATTGCTAATGCCGTTGGTGCCAATAAAACCAACGAGGGTACGGATTTTTACATTGCAGCGACCAAAGTTCATTTAGGCGCACTTGCGGGTTACAACACGGTGTGGAATCTTACCGCTAGAGCTACCAAAGCTAACGAAATGGGGTTACTAGGTTTCGGCGGCGCCAACAACGATGACTATGAAATGATGTTAGAAGCGTCTGTGGGTATCTTGTTTTCTCGCAACCTTGCGGTAGGTATTGAATATCGACAAAAACCAGACAATTTAGGCTTAGGTGAAGATGATTGGAAAGACATTTTTATTACCTATATTCCTAGCAAGCATTTCAGTGTGACCTTGGCGTGGGCTGACTTAGGCTCAATAGCCGGCGCTCACGGTCAAGACGGCGTCTACCTTTCTCTTAATGGACAACTTTAATGAATGCTATCAAACCATTATTTGTATTACTCCTTATATCGCTTGCTTTCGGGATGAGTGCCTGCGCATCAAATGCACAACAATCAGTTTATGCTCAGATGGGCGGCCAGCCAAAGGTAGAAGAAGTAGTAGACAATTTCATTACAGAAATCGAATTCGATCCGGTTATTTTCGAATATTTTACGGATACAGATGTTGACCGCTTCAGAGAAAAGCTGGTTGAACATGTATGCCACCTTACCGGAGGGCAGTGTGAATACACGGGCGACACTATGGCCCGTGTGCATGCAGGCATGAACATCACTGAAACCGATTTTAATCGAGGGGTCGATTTGTTTATAAACGCAATGAACAAGGCAGAAATACCTCACCCTATACAGAACAAGGTTTTGGCAATACTGGCCAAGACTCGCAAAGAGATGATTTACTTGTAACCCTGAGTGCTAACTGTACATATTTTTATAGCAAAGTTTTGAAAACGCAGACGTAACGATCGAAGGCAAAGGGGCGCAAACATATCTAGCTAGAGCCCTTACTGAATTACCCGACTAAATAGGTCCCCGTGCCGGAGGCAATATGTTGACCTTTTTCATTATGTAACTCCATTCTACATACAGCTACCCTTCTTCCCCTGCGAATAACGCTAGCAGTTGCTATGAATTCTTCCCCCTTACCTGGGCGCAAGTAATCTACTCGCATATCAATGGTACCGTTGTTGGCCAATGTATTTTTGAACTCTTCCACCTCTTCAGGCTTAAGCTGCTTTATTCCATACATGAGAGCAACCACACTACCTACTGTATCGAGAATGGCAGCGGTTGCGCCCCCGTGCAAAATTTTATGTACCGGGTTACCCATAAGCATGTTGCTCCAAGGCATACGTATTTGCACTTCATGATCAGCTAAGGTTTCAATTTGAAATCCCAGCGCTTGGTTAAAGGGCATACTGGATTGAAAAAACTCGATGACGAATTCAGCCAGCTGCTCTGGCGTTAAGCTTTTGTTATCGCTCATATAATCTTCCTTATTGCGGCGAAGATCCCAATGTGACGAAGTTTTTAGTTATTGGCAAGTGATGTATGGTGTAAAAACACGTAAAATGCGCGCAGAATTTTTGTTTTAGAGCCTGATTTTTGTCCCAAATGCCCCCCGCTACAAGCGCTATCAACAGCGCCCAATCCGTTTTGAAAACGGTTTTCGGTTATGATGAATTTCGTGACGGTCAGCGCGACGTTATCGAAAAGATATTACAAGGTCACGATGTCTTAGTCCTTATGCCTACGGGAGGAGGGAAATCACTTTGTTACCAAATACCAGCTTTGGTGCTTGAGGGGTTAACCATTGTTGTCTCACCTCTTATCGCTCTTATGAAAGACCAAGTAGACGCTCTTGTCGCATCAGGGGTCAGTGCAGCTTATATCAATTCAAACCTCAGCAGCGAAGAAATACACAATGTTTATCGCGGCATGCAAGATGGTCGTTACAAACTCATTTATGTCGCCCCTGAGCGCTTGATGCAATTTGATTTTATTCAGCGCTTACATAGTCTAGAACTCGCCCTTTTTGCCGTTGATGAAGCCCACTGCGTTTCACACTGGGGTCACGACTTTCGTAAAGAGTACCGTCGGCTAGGTCAATTAAAACAACAGTTTCCTACTGTTCCAGTGGTGGGGCTGACCGCTACCGCAGATATCACAACGCGCAGTGATATCTTGCAGCAACTCGCCCTACAGGATCCGTTCATTTTTAAGGGCAGCTTTGACAGGCCTAATATCCGTTACAACCAATTGTTCAAATACAAAGCGACTGATCAGGTGATTCAGTACGTAAAACAACAAGAAGGTAGCGGGATCATATACTGTAACAGCCGCAAGAAAGTTGATGATTTGAGTATTGCTCTTGCCAGACAAGGTATCAACTGTGCCGGTTACCATGCCGGCCTTGAAGGCCCGATACGAGACAAAATCCAACGGGACTTTATTCAAGATAACATCGACATCATTGTGGCCACTGTCGCATTTGGTATGGGGATCAATAAATCCAATGTGCGCTTTGTAGTTCATTTCGATTTGCCACGTAGCGTGGAAGCCTATTATCAGGAAACAGGGCGCGCCGGGCGAGACGGTATGCCGGCAGAAGCATTACTTTTGTTTGATGAAAAAGATGCTGCACGGATACGCCAATGGATTGGTATGGGTGATAACCCCGAACGTCTAGATATCGAATTGCAAAAATTTGCCGCTATGGAGGCGTTCGCAGAGGCTCAGACCTGTAGGCGACAAGTCTTACTCAATTACTTTTCCGAGTACTCAGCCCATGACTGCGGCAACTGTGATATTTGCCTCGATCCGCCGAAGCGATTCGATGGGACTGTGCCGGCGCAGATGGTGCTGTCGTGTATTTATCGTTTGGGACAGAATGTCGCCAGCCAATATGTCATTGATGTATTACGTGGCAAAAAGCTCAAACGCATTGTTGAGCAAGGTCATGATAGCCTCAGTACGTTTGCTATTGGTAAAGATAAGTCTGATGCGCACTGGCACAACATAATTAATCAGCTCATCCACAAAGGTTTTCTGCGCATCGACATTACACAAAGCGCCGTGCTTAAACTAACTGAGGAAGCCAGGGGTGTCCTTGCAGGTAAATTAGAACTGGCATTAGCGGTGCCGCGTCTGACAATTGATTCAGGTAAAAAATCAAAGCTCAAAGAGATGAACTACGATCGTAAATTGTTTGCCAAGTTAAAGCATTTACGAAAGTCCATTGCGCAAAGGGAAGATGTGCCGCCATTCGTCGTTTTCAGTGACGCAACTCTTGCAGACATGGCCGATAAGCTGCCTCAGTCTAAAACCGACTTTTTAGAGGTCAATGGGGTTGGTCAAACCAAGCTAGACCGTTATGGCAGCGAGTTTCTAGCTGTAATATCTGCTTATTCGCAAGATTTGTAGTGCTAAAATAGTCGATACTTTGGCGAACAAAAATACTTTTTTATAACCGTACTTTCATCGTTAACCACATACCTTACCGCGTTATCTTACCTTTACTAACAGGGGTAATTTGGCGCATACTAGCCACCTGTTCTTGAGGATAAATGTACCTTCTGTGAAAGCCGTTTCAGCAAAAAATAAAGATCAAAAAGTCGAAAAACTTAAAGTTCCTCCGCATTCCATTGAGGCAGAGCAATCTGTGCTGGGCAGTATGTTGATCGCACCTGACTCCTGGGATAAAGTCGCTGAACTTGTCACTGAGGAAGACTTTTACAACCGCTCCCATCAGGTCATTTATGGCGCGATTCTGCGCTTATTAAAAAACAACCATCCAATCGATTTAATCACTGTTTCAGAAGATTTAGAGAATCTAGACGAGCTTGAAGAAGCAGGCGGTTTTGCTTATTTAGGCGAGTTAGCGAAAAACACGCCAAGTGCTGCTAACGTCACTGCCTATGCCAATATTATAAAAGAGCGCGCCGTCGTTAGAGAGCTAATTGGTGTGGCTCACGATATCGCCGATGTTGGTTATAATCCCGAAGGCCGAAATAGCGGCGAATTACTCGATATGGCGGAAAGTCGAGTTTTTGAAATTGCGGAAAAGCGAACCTCAAAAAACGAAGGTCCACGAGGCATTGAGTCCGTACTAACAAAAACCATTGACCGCCTTGAAGAGTTAGTTAAAAACAATAAAGAAGTGACTGGTGTCTCTACCGGATACACTGATTTAGATAAGAAAACCAGTGGGTTACAACCTTCAGATTTGATAATAGTTGCCGCGCGTCCTTCCATGGGTAAAACCACGTTCGCTATGAACTTGTGTGAAAACGCTATGTTATTGGAAGAAAAGCCAGTTTTGGTATTCAGCTTAGAGATGCCCGCCGAACAGATCATGATGCGTATGCTTGCCTCACTGAGCCGCGTAGATCAAACCAAAATTCGTACCGCTCAATTAGATGATGAAGATTGGGCCCGCATGTCTAACACTATGGCAATGCTCAAAGACAAAGATAACTTATACGT
Source organism: Paraglaciecola sp. QJM3NY_14 (assembly GCF_056173245.1). NCBI lineage: Bacteria > Pseudomonadati > Pseudomonadota > Gammaproteobacteria > Alteromonadales > Alteromonadaceae > Paraglaciecola > Paraglaciecola sp. QJM3NY_14. The sequence goes on along the minus strand of NZ_CM149664.1, from coordinate 293,157 downwards.
CGATGACTCATCCGGTCTGACACCAATGGAAGTGCGTACGCGTGCGCGTAAATTGGCGCGCGATCGCGGTGGTATTAGCCTGATTATGATCGATTACCTGCAACTGATGCAGGTGCCGGGCTTGAGTGACAACCGTACTCTAGAAATCGCCGAAATTTCTCGCTCGTTAAAGTCTCTAGCAAAAGAGCTCGAAGTGCCGGTCGTTGCACTTTCGCAGCTAAACCGTGGACTAGAGCAGCGTTCAGATAAACGCCCCATTAACTCGGATTTGAGGGAATCAGGGTCAATTGAGCAAGATGCCGATTTGATCATGTTTATTTATCGAGACGAAGTGTATAACGAAGGCAGTGAAGACAAAGGCGTGGCTGAGATCATTATTGGTAAACAGCGTAACGGCCCTATTGGTACATCAAGACTTACCTTCCAAGGTCAGTTTTCTCGATTTGACAATTATGCTGGGCCGCCCAGGGACGACGAGTATTAATCTGCCGCATCCAATCTAGCTATACAACTGAATCGCAGACATAAAAAAGGAGGTGAATATCACCTCCTTTTTTTGTGCTCGAAACTCTTATAAAACGAACTAATTACTTAGTTAGTTTCTCGCGCTTAGAAGCACTAACGCGCGCTACGATGCGACGGTTAATTTTGTTAGCTTCTTTAGCTGTAGGTGCGTCAAGCAATTTGCTTTCACCGAAACCAACCGCTGTGATGCGAGCAGGTTTGATGTCGTAATCTTCAATCAATACCATACGTACCGCTTTTGCACGCTCTTCAGACAACCACTGGTTGTAGTCGCTTTCACCAGGAGCTGACGCGTAACCTTCGATTACAGTATCAGTTGAAGGGAAGCGCTTCATGAATGCTGCGAAGTCACGGATGTCGCTGTTCGCACGGTTTGCAATTTCTGCACTGTTGTTAGCGAACAAAATGCGTAAGGTTTCTTCAACTTCAACTTCAGTAAAAATGCTACAACCCGTTGCATCTACTTGGTCTGTTGAAGGCGTGTTTGCACACTTATCTTTGCTATCTACAACGCCATCGTTGTCTGAATCAGATTCAGTCATTGCAGCAGCAAGTGCACAGCCCATAGCGTCAACTTTAACGCCAGGTGCAGTACCAGGACATTTGTCCATGCTGTTGTTTACGCCGTCGTTATCAGAATCGCGAGTCACTGGAGTAGATGTTGTACCGAAGCTATATGCCAAACCAATTTTTGCGCTTACGTCATTGTATGCTTCACCGAAATCGTGATACGCAGCGATTTCGGTAATAACACGCCATTTGTCATTGATAGCCCAGTGCTTACCAATACCAACATTAGCTAAGCGAGAACTATCAGCTAAATCAAGGTGTTTGACACCTGCGAACACATACATTAAGTCGTCAGGTAAAAAGTACATGGCGTCGACACCAAAGCGGTTACCAGACTCGTCGCCTAGGCCATTAGTTTGGTCAATGTTTAAGTGTGACCATTCTAATCTTGCAGCCCACTGAGGCTTGAAGCGAAAGCCTAGCTCGGCACCAAAGCCAACACCGTCATCATAAAATGTAGGCGCGCCATCTAGCTCACCATCAGTTTTATAATATTCACCGAAACCACCTACCCATTTGTCGCCTACTGGCGCAGATTGTGCGAAAGCGCCACTGGTAAAAGCAAGTAAGATACCCATGGCTGTCATGGTTTTTTTCATAATAAACGTCCTTAATGTAATGTGTTAATCATTCGATATAACGACCGACTTAACGTCGATATATATTCTGATTCAGTGTGTAAAATATTTATTGGCCGGTAATTGTTGCAATCACGCTACGCTCACCACCATGATTTCTATGCTCTCCCAAATATATTCCTTGCCATGTACCCAGTGCTAACCTTCCGTTTTGTATAGGAATGGTAATGTTGCTACCAAATACACTGGCTTTAATATGTGCTGGCATATCATCCGAACCTTCATAGTTATGCAGGTAATATGCCGCATTCTCTGGAATAGCTTGATTAATGTGACTCTCTAGGTCTGACCTGACTGTTGGGTCTGCATTTTCATTAATCGTCAAACTGGCACTTGTATGCTGAATAAACAGATGCAGAATGCCAATATTTACCGTCGTTAAAACTTCTAACTGCTTCTCTATTTCATCTGTGATGAGATGAAATCCTCTAGGTTTAGCACGAAGGCTTAACTGAAATTGTTGCCAAATCGGTAAACTATTTGTCAAAACACATCTCTAAATACACTTTGCCGTGTTCATTAGCGAATGGCATGATCAATTTACGACCAGATGCCGTGTGACTTAGTGTATGATTTTTACCGAAAACTACAACCGGTGTTGCCATACCAAAATTGTAACCAAGTTTAGCTAATTCGTTTTTTGCACCACCACAAATCATATTGGTGATTTCACCAACCATATCGGCCACGTCTTCATTGACCGATTCTAATTGCTCTCCGAGCATATTATGCATAACTTTGAGCGCAATGCTGGTTTCAAAAGTAATTGATAGTGACCCTTTTACATCGTCACCAACCATACCAATTAAACCAGACACATCACCTTTCGCCGCAGAATCCGTTTTCTTCTGTGGCTTGCCTGGCACCAACTCTAATTGCGCCATGGTACTGAGAACGTTGCGTAAAGCGGCAATGAACGGATTTATAAACTCTGCATTCATTTTTGCCATACTTCCTGTCGATTACTAAGTATCTGCACTGCCTTGAACATTATTGGCATGCTGTACACAAACCATGCGCCTCAATAGTTTGTTTTGAAACCTTAAATCCATGGGACTCAGCATGCTTGACTAAGGTATCTTGCAACCCTTCAGACTGAATCTCTTTAACCAAACCACAATTATCACAGATTAAAAACTGCACTGGATGGCTGCAACCAAAATGATGGCAAGCAACAAATGCGTTAGTCGACTCCAATCGGTGGATCAGACCGAACTCAAGCAAAAAATCTAAAGTACGGTAAACAGTCGCAGGCTTGGCATTCGTTTCCGTTTCTTTCAATGTATCAAGCAAGTCATAGGCGCCAACAGCCCCTTCTTTTTCTAACAACAGGGCGTACACTGTTTCTCTTAAATGGGTAAAACGTGCACCTTTTTGTTCACAATATTGACGTGCTTTTTCTACTTGCGATCCAATACTCATCTTTATGCTGCAGGCCTTCCAGTTAATCAAGCTGTCCTTTAAACGTAAAAGAATAGCGCTCAATCAGAGTTATCTGATTATTTTAGCGAAGTATATCACTCATCTAATAGGGTTTGTATGAATAGTAGCTTGATTTACTTCATAAAGTTGAGGAATTAGTACACATAATGAGTATCATTGTGGACAAGCATTTCTTAACGAAAGCTGAACCAATCCGTTTTAGGCGCAAAATGATAAATCGCTAAGATGTAATTTTTGCATTCTTTCCTACAAAAACGTTCATCGTGTAGGTAGCAGTATCATTTTAGTGCCGATGAATAAGTGGTAAAAATCTATGATCAAACAAAATGTAAACATCAATGTTGATACCCCAAGCATCTGGTTTATTTTCAGCGCCGAAAAACTGTTAGTGCCTACAAAGCAGCCTGGTCCAATTATCGAAACATGGAAAAAGCTAGAATTTGCTCATGCATATGAAGAGCAAGTTGTGCAGGTAGGGGAGCATAATGGACAAGTTTGCTATCTCGTCGATATGGGCAATGAACTCATCGAACAAGCGGGATTACAACTAAGTCACCTCAGATCGTTATTGCTTCATGATGAAATGGATATATTTTCTGTGGCAGCCAGAGCTTGGCAAGTTGCTCTATTTTTGCGTACTCATAGGTTTTGCGGCCAATGTGGCTCTACCATGCAGAAAATAGATTGGGAAATGGCCATGCACTGTCATCGCTGCCATCACAGATGTTATCCAAGAATATCGCCCTGCATTATTGTTGCTATTCGCCATGAAGACAAAATTCTACTGGCACAAGGTAAACCCCAGAAAGAGCGCAATATGTTTTCAACATTGGCTGGTTTTGTTGAAAGCGGAGAAACCTTAGAGGACGCTGTTCACAGGGAAGTATTTGAAGAAGTGGGTGTCGCGATCAAAAATATCAGATACATGTCTAGCCAACCTTGGCCTTTTCCACATTCATTGATGGTCGGCTTCTTAGCAGACTTTGATAGCGGCGATATCAATGTGGATGGGCACGAGATCATCGAAGCCCACTGGTTTAAATTTGACGAGTTGCCGAATATACCACCGAAGTTTTCTATTGCCGGGCAATTAATCGAACGCACGATTGAAGAAATTTGCCAAAACTGAAAAAAACACCAGGCATAAAAAACCCCACTTTGAGTGGGGTTCGAATATTTTAGCGTCTAAGTCTCGTTTTTTCGAGCTTCTTATTGTTAGTTTGCTTTCGCAACATTGTTATAACAGAGTTTCTGGTTATGTTGCAAGTTTTTACAAAATTTAGGTTGATTTCGCTTCTACCTTAAGATTAACAGGGTACAATGTCGGCTTTTTTGGCCTAGGACTGGCGCACTACTTTCACAGATGTATAGAGGAAATTCATGAATTCGTTAAAAAACGATCGTTATCTACGCGCTTTACTTCGCCAACCAGTCGATGTCACCCCTGTGTGGATGATGCGCCAAGCAGGCCGTTATTTGCCTGAATATAAAGCAACGCGCGCGCAAGCCGGTGATTTCATGTCATTGTGCAAAAATGCAGAGTTGGCATGCGAGGTGACGCTCCAACCTCTTCGTCGCTTTGATTTAGACGCCGCTATACTGTTTTCTGACATACTCACTATCCCTGATGCGATGGGCTTAGGATTGTATTTCGAGCAAGGGGAAGGCCCGAAATTCTCTAAACCAATTACATCTATGGCGGACATCCAAAATCTACCCGCACCGGATCCTGAGCAAGAACTGCAATATGTGATGAATGCAGTGCGTACCATTCGTAAAAACTTGCAAGGTGAAGTACCACTTATTGGTTTCTCTGGCAGCCCCTGGACACTAGCCACTTACATGATTGAGGGCGGTTCCAGCAAGGCGTTTACTAAGATTAAAAAGATGGCGTTTAGCGATCCTCAAGCGCTGCATTTATTACTCGATAAACTCGCTGACTCTGTCATTTTATATCTTAATGCTCAAATCGCTGCTGGCGCTCAATCCGTCATGGTGTTTGATACTTGGGGCGGTGTATTATCGCCTCGCGACTATCAAGACTTTTCACTGCAATATATGCATAAAATTGTTGATGGGTTAACCCGTGAAAATGATGGGCGTATAGTACCTGTCACCTTATTCACCAAAAACGCTGGTATGTGGTTAGAGTCCATAGCCGCGACGGGTTGTGATGGGGTAGGCTTAGATTGGACTATCGATATCGACAACGCTAAAGCCCGCGTGGGTGATAAGGTTGCTTTACAAGGTAATATGGATCCATCCATGCTTTATGCCGCACCAGAGCGTATAGAGCAAGAAGTACAGAAAATACTAGCAGGATTCGGTGAAGGCCCAGGGCACGTGTTTAATTTAGGGCACGGCATTCATTTAGATGTTCCCCCTGAAAACGCTAAAGTATTTGTCGACGCAGTGCATAAATACAGTGCTCAGTATCACAAAGGCTAAACATTAGTTACCAGTACATCTAATAAAAAGGCAGCGAATTCGCTGCCTTTTTGCTATCTGCTACTGGCCAATATTTATTTATAAATCTCATTCAAATAAGCAGCAATTCGAATACCTGCCATTTTTAGGCGCTGCTTCGCTTGCGGTAAATGATGGTATAAGTAATCCCAAGATATCGTTTCTTGCGAAGGGTAAATCTCGTCGCGAATTTTCACACTTTCTGCTATCCATACTTTAGGATCAGTTGTGTTCCAGTCATTTATATCCTGCGCGCTAATTTTGCGATTCAATATTGCTGTCCACTCAGTATAAGAAAGCTGACGCTGATCAAGAAGCTCACTATCCCACACCCTGTGCAAGTTAGAATCCTGCCAAAAAAAGTTCACTTTAAAATCATTACCGCCACGGTCAGTGCCATTTCCAGCATGCAAAGGCTGATGCAAATCTCCGATTATATGCACGATAAAGCGTAGTGCGAGTTGCTTTTCTGCTTTGCTGGTCTGGCTGCTGGTTAAATTTGCCGTAAACATTTTTAAAGCCGATACGCCATCCCCCTGCTCAGGTGCACCGACATCTGCATAAGTCTGGCCTTTAGGAATAGTCACATAGTGAAACGGACCTGCTTTTTTCTGCCAAAAATCATCTGGGCTTGAGCGCATTTCATCGGGGTAAGTCGAGGCTTCGGCCAAGTCTTCAGTTGGTAGCAAAGCACTGATAGCTGCTTGAGCCTGTGGCGTGAGATGTTGCTGCGCAATTGCACCTGTTACTCGATGCCCTATTTGCCCCCAAGCCAACACATTGACGCTGAACGAAGCCATAAGAAGGCCAACTATAAATTTATACATGAATGAAAAGTCCTAAAATTTTACTTATACGAAGACAGAGTATTAATAATTGTGTACTTCTACTGTGACAGTTTTTGTAATAGCCGCTGGTGTATACCACCAAATCCACCATTACTCATAATCAACACGTGATCGCCAGGCTGAACGTAAGACAAAATAGACTTTTCTAATATGTTCAAGTCATTGTGCAGTGATGCCGTTACCTCACTTTGCGCCAATAGCGCATCCATTGACCAACTAAGGTTACTTGGCTCATAAATGAAAACTTGGTCCGCCGCAGACCAAGACTTCGCGAGTGTTTGCTTATGTACACCCATCTTCATTGTGTTTGAGCGAGGCTCAAGCACCGCTAAAATACGGGCATCGCCTACTTTTGCTCGCAGTCCTTCCAGGGTTGTAGCAATAGCGGTGGGATGATGTGCGAAATCATCGTACACCGTGATGCCATTGACAGTGCCTAATATCTCCATACGTCGCTTAGCATTCACAAAACTGCCTAACGCCTCAATAGCCACTTCAGGTAACACACCTGCGTGACGAGCAGCAATAATGGCCATCATGGCATTTTGTACATTGTGCAGGCCTAACAGCGACCATTTCACCCTTCCAAAGAACTTACCCTTGTAGATCACATCAAACTCACCGCCATCTGCAGAGCCGTTTTCTGCTTTCCAATCGCTACCAACAAATTGCACTGGCGACCAACAACCTTTATCTAGCACTTGTGTAATCTGGTTATCTGTCTTTGGCGCAATCACTAATCCGTTTCCGGGTATCATTCGGATAAGATGATGAAACTGCTTTTGAATATCTGCGATGCTATCAAATATATCAGCGTGGTCGAACTCGATATTGTTAATCACTAACGTACGCGGACGATAGTGAACAAACTTCGAACGTTTATCGAAAAAGGCACTGTCGTATTCATCTGCTTCGATAACAAAAAACGGCGTTTCACCCAAACGAGCAGAAATATCAAAATTCTGTGGAATACCACCAATCAAAAAACCAGGTGACATTCCCGCAGATTCTAATATCCACGCCAACATACTTGATGTGCTGGTTTTGCCATGGGTACCTGAGACCGCTAATACCCAGCGGTCTTTAAGAACATTTTCCAATAACCATTGCGGGCCACTAGTATAGGGAATTCCTCTGTTGAGTACGTATTCAACTGCAAGATTGCCCCGGGAAAGCGCGTTGCCGATCACCACCATGTCAGGCTGTGGATCAAACTGGTCTTCACCGAAACCTTGGGTTAGCTCAATGCCTAGTGCCTCGAGCTGCGTACTCATTGGCGGGTAAACATTATTATCAGAACCGGTAACTTTATGACCCATCGCTTTAGCTATTGCCGCAATGCCGCCCATAAACGTCCCGCAAATACCTAAAATATGTAGATGCATATAATCTTTTCTGGGATAAATAGGGAGGTAGATTACCAGATTCCTATGCCGGTTCGCACTGACAAGATGACAAATTCATCAACAAGTCTACAAACAGGATTATTCGGTGCTGAGTTTTGCGAAAAATCCAGTTACACTGGTCTTTACGTACTTAGCGAGCATAAAAACAACAATATTCGCCGGTATTTCTGTCCCTACAATCATGATAAAAGGTCAAAATAACACATGAAAAGACTCAACTCGCAACTGCAAGAAGACGGCGCTCCGATGGAGCTCATCCTGCTACTGAGAACACTTTTAGCAGGGTGCAAAGAGATATCATTTAGGGTCAGCCAAGGGGCGTTAGCTGGAGTGTTAGGCTCAACACTAAGTGAAAATGTACAAGGCGAAACACAGAAGAAACTGGATGTTATCTCCAATCAAATTTTAAAAGACATACTCAGTGAATCTGGCTATGTAAAAGCCATATCATCTGAAGAAGAAGACGACGTAGTGGCTTGTAATCCCAACGGGAACTATTTAGTCAGTTTCGATCCCCTTGATGGCTCATCAAACACGGATATCAACAGCTTGATCGGTACGATATTCTCCATTACCCACGCTCCGCAGTGGATGGATGCCGATGATCCATCAGCATTTCTACAGCCAGGTACGCAGATCGTCGCTGCTGGCTATGTGCTATACGGCCCAAGCGCTATGCTCGCACTTAGCACAGGGCGTGGTACGCATTTATACACGCTTGATAAAACCCACGGTGGCTTTTTGTTAACTCAAAAAAATATTCAAGTACCTGCACAAACCTCTGAGTTTGCTATCAATGCGTCTAATCAGCGCCACTGGGAAGACCCGGTACAAAATTACATTGGCGATCTAATTGCCGGTGAAGACGGCCCTAGAGAAAAAGATTTTAACATGCGCTGGGTAGCCGCCATGGTAGGCGATATTCACCGGGTACTTAGCCGAGGCGGCATTTTCATGTACCCATTTGATAGACGTAACCCTGAGATGCCGGGGAAATTACGTTTGCTATATGAAGCAAACCCAATGGCTTTTTTGATGGAGCAGGCCGGCGGCTTAGCCTCTACAGGACAAGGGCGAATACTAGAAGTCATGCCCACTGAGATTCACCAACGAGTACCTGTCATTTTAGGCTCTAAAGAAGAAGTAGAGACCTGTTTGAGCTATTACAAGGCTTAAGCCTCGCTCAAACTGTCTTGCAATAGTTGGTATATATAAAAAAGGCGCTTTTAAGCGCCTTTTTTATATTTGTTACGTATCCTCGCGACAACACTAGAATTTAACAGGATAATAGCCTTGTGCATCTTTCTTACCAAAAAATTGCGCCGCTTGATGCACTTCTTCCGGTAGATTTTCATCTGGTTTAAAGCGGCCATTGATGCGAAATGCCAAGTCACTAGGAATATGCGCAACGGCACTTAACCCAAAGCTATTCGGCTCATTAATCGTCATAACCACTTCTTTGTTTTCACACTTTAGGTTGGCTTCAAAATTACCCAACTCTATATCTTGCTGAGTGCCCTGTACTTTCGCTTTAAGCCATAAACCTTGACCAGTTAGTACTTGGCATTGCTCGGTATAATCCAACTCCTGCAGGGATATTTTGAAACGCCCACTGGCATTCACTGGAATAGGCAAAGGCAAACTAGTAATCACTAAACGAGTAGGTAAGAAAACTTGAACATCTTCACCTTGCACATGTCCATTAGATATCGCCACATGACCTTTAACAGAGATATCGTCCACTTCGCGAATATTACCTGCATCGACATCGATGGCGGCCGTGCCAGTGAGTAACGGCCAAAATGCCAATTGCCATTTAACATCTCGTATGGGTAAACCCTGTAACGTGACGGTATCTGCTTGTCCGTTCCAAATGGTGCCTGAGACTCCGCTGACGGTAATATCAGGTGGTAACTGAACCTTTGCAATCACGTGTACTGCGGGGAGTTTAGCAATCAAAAAAACAACATAAATAATCAGGCAAGCAATTACCCATTTCACAACTAACTTCATGATTTACCTAATTTCAAACGACGAATTTTGACTTGTCCTGGAGCATCGGCTTCAACAATATCTAAATCCAAAATGCTGACTCCCATCTCCTCAAGCGACTTAAGCCAATCTAGCACTCCGTTAAACGGCGCCTGATCAACCCACACTTGCAGCTCATCACCTTGCGGCTGCATGCGCGCAATAGGAATATTAGCGTTCGCAGCAGTCTGATTTGCCGCTTGGGCGAGTGAACCGTTAAATCCTGCGCTTACTCCTTTAGCCGCGCGTAACTGTATTGCACGATTAGCACTTTTCTGAACCCAGCTTAATAATGATTTTTGCGAATCAAGCGCCTTTTGATCTCGTTCGATCGCTTGGTTTAACGGAGACCACACCAACCAGTAAAACATTCCAACGATCACCACCACGGCTGAAATAAGCACCAAGCGCTGTTCTCGTTCGGTCAATTGACTGAATTTTTGCTTAAGGGTATTCATCTTAACTCCTTACCAACAATGAGCCGTAAACCAGATCGTTGCGGTTATTGATGGCGCCCTGCTCTACTTCAAAACCTTGCGCTTCGGCTAAACGCTTGAACAGCTCTAAAGACTCGAAGTTAGCTGCCATCGCTTGCATACGTAGTTCTCTTCTTGATGCATCGAACTTTACGCTAGAGGGCTTTACTTGGCTTTTAGCAAAGGCATTTGCAAGCTGGTCCATCATCACCAGCATAGATGAGCCACCTGTGCCTTGCTCAAGCGCGGCTAACTTGGCGCGCATAGTTGCACGAACATCACGATAAGCCCCTGCGTTTGGGAAGGCTCGCGTAAATTCCGCCTTTATCTGACTGGAAACCAGCGCTCTTTCGCTACTTAATTGCTGCTGTAAAGCAACCTTGTCAATCAACGTTGTGCACAGCGCGACAATGGCCAATACCGCGGCTAAACGCCATTTCTTGAACTCCCCGCCTTGCTTTTTACGCGATTTAAATTCACCTTGCAGCAAGTTGAACTGCGTTGTTTGTAAACCACTTGCCAGTATTTTCATCGGCATATCAACGTGCTGCTCTTGCAGCAGCACGTTATTTAATTCTTGCGAAGACAAACGACTGAAGTTGTCCAGCGACAAGGGAATTGGTTGCTGCTTTGCGTGATGGTTAATGGCCTGAACCAACCAGTTTTTCTCACCTTGAATACCCGCCCACTGATCTTGTCGAATAAGTAATTGCTCACCCAATTCGAGCACTGCCCAGCCAGATGTAGGTTCAGGCACGGCCAAAATGTCTGGCACAATTCGCTCACAATGCAAACCTGCATCAGCCAATTGAGTTCGCCACGCTTGCAGTCGTATTTTACTCACCACAGCAACTGCTTGTTGGTTGTCTTTACGCCCACCGAGCGCGAAAAACTGGCTGTCAATATCGCCGCTGATTTCATCCTCGAGCATAAACGGGATAGCCGATAGTGCTTTGCGCCCGACTTTACTAGGAAGCGTGACCCATTTGAGTAATACATCGCTAGTCGGTACCAGTACTGTGATGGGACGTTGCCCCGCTCGGTCTTTTAAAGACGATAAATGCGCTACACCGGGAAGTTCACCGCTGGCTATGACGTCATCCTCATTGGAAGAGCAGACAATCCAATGGATAACATCGTCATCATTCGAACCCAATCTAACTATTAACTGTTCCATTATGCTAGCCTGCTTTGGTCAATACACATTTCGTTGTCCCCACTGTTCACTGCCGGTGGATTTTCATTTTTAGCGTTTATCATTGTATGCCAAACTCTCTTCGCAGTATGCTCACGTTCTGGCTGTCATCTACGGTGAATACGGTGACCATGGAAAATGTGGCGTTATTATACGTAGTCTTCACCTTCAATAAGAAGTGCTGCGTGGTGACATCAAACCAATCTTCTCTCTCGGTAGGCATGTTTAAAGCTGACACCGTATTCACGGCCAAAAAGTCATCTTTGGTTTTATAACCATCATTTGGGCGATTGGAGATAACATCTTGTGCACCTGACTCATCTAGACCCGTTAAAGCAGCTAGTACCACCACGCTGTCTTCATTTATCGTATTCACATTGATTTTTAATTGATCATCACCTGGTATCACGCAAACCTGCTCTAAAATATCGTCTAACCATTCGTTACTGACGCCATTAACTAAACGTAATTCTGATTTATGCGCCATTAAACTGTTTGCCGCAAGATAGGGAAACTGACGAGATTCATACTCGCTATCTTCTGCGCCCTGTTGACTCATCTGGCTGTCCGCATCGAGCCAGTCGACGAGCGAATCACTAAAGGTATCAATGTCATAGGTACTGATATCAGCATTAATGTTGGTCATTAAACGCTTAAAGGCCAACTGACGCTCGCTGACACCTGAATTTGAATCAGAGCCTGTACTGTTTTGCGCACTTGCTTGTAGGCTATTAATATTAAAACAGCTCTGCATATCAAATAGCTGAGCTTGTATTCCCCCACCTTCAAGTGGGTAAACGAAAGGCTCTGACCACTGCTGGTCTAGATGAATCACTCCGTCGCTATTCTCAAGTAGGAACTTTATCGACTTTTGCGCGTATTGTTCAGCCCCCATGGCATACCAGTAAGCTTGGTTATTGTCCTTGATATTCGATGCGCGTTTTACTTGTAGCTGTAACCTTGAGCCCATTTGCGTTGCTAATACACTTACTAGGGCAACAATCAGCAATACAATAATCAGCGCGACGCCTTTTTGGTGCTTTACAGTTGCAACGCTCAACCTCATGAACTCGCGCCTGATAACAAAAACTCACGGCGAATTAGCCCAAAGTCTTGACTGGTAATTTCTATGGCGACAGCCTTAGGCAAAACCTCATCGCTGTAATCATCTTGCCACGCAGAGTCGCCCTCCTCATCCTCATCAACCGGTATAAAATACACTTTAAAATCATCAATGTTCTCGAGTAGCACTTTCACTTTGGGCTCGTAGCCAATAACATTATCCACATAGTTGCCGTACAAACGCTGTAATTGGCGCTCCTGCACCCGATAACCCACACCTTGTAATGTGCTACGAGGCAAGCGTAGCTGCGGATTATGCCAGCCGCCATGCACAAAAACTAACCCGTCATGATAGCTGTCTAACACCCCGTCACCACCTAGCATGACGCGCTCATTCGCTTCGCCCTCCACTCTAACGGGACGCGCAACAGCCTGTAATATATCACGCTCAAGTGTCAGCATTGCTCGCTGCAATGTTTGTAGTTTCTCAAAACGTTCCGTGGAGAGCTCATCGCTATCGATTACGCTTGTCAGTACACCTGTGCTGGCGATACCAATTAAGGTAAAAATCGCCATGGCAATAAGAATCTCTAACAAGGTGAAGCCGTGCTCTGCCCTACGCTTTACTGAAGTTATTAAACATCCTGCAGGTGAAACAAGTTGGCAAGTAGGGGCGAGAGCTGGCTTACACATCTTCATCTCGCTTAGCCACAAAGGTCACCACAGATGTGATTGGCGCAGATAACTTCGCGTCAAGGGCAACGCTCACCTCCACCGACATAAGCTCGCTATCATTCGTTTTGGTGACTTTTTGCTGCCAATACCATGTGCGGTCTGCCATGGTTTGCTCCCCCTTGGCATTATCTTTTGGGGGCCACTGGCTCGATAACTGTAATTGTGTCAGGCGATTATTCGCCACCCAAGTAGCAAAGGTAATTTCTTCAATTTGGCCAATACTGCCCAGGTGATCACTCGCGGCCTTCATTATGGCGGTGGCTGTCATGGCAAAAATCACTAAGGCAACCATCACCTCTAGCAGTGTCATACCCTTTTGATGGCAGTCTCTGGCAACTGACCTCATAAATTTTCCAACGGCCCTTCTACCGAAACCGGCAGAGAATCTTGTACATTCACTCGAAAATAACTGGCAGCTTCAGACGAAAAATCAGGCTCAAAGGAAAATGCCAATGAAAACGGGGTGATATCACCGCTGGACAATAAAAACACTTGAGGAGGCGGCAATTTTTTCTCTTCTTCATCACCGATACTTATTTCATCATCACTGAAAGACAATTCAGCATCGATAGATGACTCATTAAACAAGCTGTCGTCAGTATCCCAAGGCAGATCGTTTAACGCTAATTCAAAGGTGAACTCATCAGGCAAGGTATGCGCTTCAAAGGTTTTATCACCAGATATAAGCTGCCAGTTTTGCTCCTCATCCAACATCACAAAGCTGTATTGGCTTTTGTCTTCATCTACATACAAACCAAGCTGTTGTTGGTTCAGCACTGCGTAATCTGAGGCCATACTAAACACGACTTGAAAGCGTTGTACTTGCTGTTTAAGCCTGTCTTGCCCACTTTGACCACTGATATTGAACACCACAGTGCCCGCCAAAAGCCCCATAATAACTAACACCAACATCACCTCTAATAAGGTGAAACCACGTTGTATGCGAGTCATAATGCTGTTCGTTTTGTATGAAGCTCTCTGGGCACCTGCAAGCTAGCCTAAATAGTCATTAAGGTTCCAGTTACCAATATCATCATCAGTGCCGGCTTCGCCATCAGGTCCATTTGAGAAAATATCAATCACCCCGACTTCCCCTGGGCTAATTAGCTGATAGGGATTGCCCCAAGGGTCCTCAGGTAGACGCTTGATGAATCCACCGTCTTGATAATTACGAGGGATGGGATCGATGGTAGGAATGGTAACTAGGGCATCAAGGCCTTGTTCACTGGTAGGAAACACGTTATTACGCAGCTTGTACATTTCTAGTGCGCTTTCAAGCTGCTGAATATCCACTGCCGCTTTTTTCAGTTGCGCTTGTTCTTGATTACCTAAAATAGACGGGGCAATCATCGATGCCATAATGCCGATAATTAGTAGAACCACCATGACTTCAATCAAGCTAAAGCCGCGCTGTGTACGTTGTAACGTTTTCATTAAAGATTCACCATGTTGTTTAAAGCTAAAATAGGTTGCAGAATGGCCATTACGATAAACAGCACAATACCCGCCATAGAGACAATTAAAAGAGGCTCGAACACTTTCAAAGATACCCCAACCAAGGATTCAAACTCTCTGTCTTGGTTGTCCGCTGCGCGCCCTAACATTTGCGTCAGCTCACCACTGCGCTCCCCCGATGCAATCATATGCATCATCATGGGTGGAAACATTTTGGTACGCTCTAGAGCCGCACGCAGGCTTGAACCTTCTTTTACATTGACTGATGCACCTTTGACCTCGTCTCGAATGTACAAGTTCGCCAACACATCACTGGAAATTTTCATGCTCTCAAGTAAAGGCACCGAGCTAGAGGTCAGAATACTTAATGTTCGAGCAAAACGTGCAGTATTTAACCCTTTAGAGACCTTTCCCAATAAGGGTAAACCTAGAATAAAATGATGGTAGCGTTTTTTCATCGCAGGTTGTTGCAGCACGCGACTTAGAACAACAGCCGCCAATGCAAAGACCACAATCAATAGCAAACCGTAGTTTTGCATCCATTCACTGACGCTGATCAGCACCTTAGTAATGGTGGGTAAATCTTGCCCCATGTGATCAAATTGGCCGACAATTTTCGGCACCACCACTGTGAGTAATAAGATCACTATTCCCATGGCAAAAAACATCATAAGCGTGGGGTAAACCATGGCTTGGGTTATTTGGCTGCGGGTTTGTTGACGCTTCTCAGTGTAATCCGCTAAGCGATTAAGCACCGTATCTAAGTGGCCAGACTTTTCACCCGCTGCGACCATAGCTCTGAACAGCTCATCAAATACGTGAGGGAATTCCGCCATGGCATCCGCTAAGTTGTATCCCTCTACCACTTTACTGCGTACCGCCATCATCATGTTTTTCTGGCGAGGTTTTTCAGATTGCTGCGCCACAGCCATTAACGCTTCTTCAATGGGCAAAGAGGACTCTACCAAAGTCGCTAACTGACGCGTTAGCAAGGCTAAATCAGAGGCAGAAATTTTCGGTTTGAACAATGAAAACTGTTTGGCGGACTGGCGCTCCTTTTCCGCGACTTGTTCGACTTCTAGCGGAATAAGTTGCTTTTCACGCAGTTGCTGACGTATTTGGCGAGCATTGTCACCTTCTAGTACGCCACTTTTATTTTTACCGCTTTTATCAATCGCTTTATATGCAAACGCTGCCATTCTAGTCTTCTCGCGTTACACGCAGGACTTCTTCTAGTGAAGTTTCTCCGCTCAAGACTTTTCGACAACCATCATCACGAATGCTAGGCGTATTTTGACGTATGTATTTTTCAATAGCTTGCTCGCCGTGACCGTTATGGATCAGCTCGCGTATGCCTTCATCGACAATCAATAATTCGTGAATACCGGTACGCCCGCGATAACCAGTATGGTTGCACGCCGCGCAACCTTTAGGTCGACACACCTGATGACTGGCTTCGCTGCCAATAGCCACACCTAAAATACTGCACTCTTGGGCGCTAGGTTCGTGGGTGGTTTTACATTGTGGGCACAAGGTTCTTACTAAGCGCTGTGATAAAACAGCCAATAAACTAGACGACAACAAGAATGGCTCTATGCCCATATCTTCCAAGCGCGTAATCGCCCCTGCAGCGGTATTGGTATGCAGTGTCGACATCACCAAATGGCCTGTTAAACTGGCTTGCACACCAATTTGCGCGGTTTCTAAGTCTCGGATTTCCCCAACCATAACCACATCAGGATCCTGACGTAAAATCGCCCTCAAGCCTCGTGCGAATGTCATGTCGACTTTAGCATTGACTTGGGTTTGCCCTATACCTTGTAAATCAAATTCTATTGGGTCTTCAACGGTAAGAATATTACGATCTTTTGAGTTAATCTCGCTTAAACCGGCATACAAGGTTGTAGATTTACCTGAACCTGTAGGGCCAGTCACCAAAATAATGCCATGGGGCTTGCGAATAAGACCGGAGAAATGCCCGCGGTTAACTTTGGTCATCCCTAGATCTTCAAGATTCAAGCGTACATTATTCTTATCAAGCAAACGCAGCACCACGCGCTCACCGTGGCTTGATGGCATGGTCGATACCCGCACATCAACCGCTCGACCGGCAATGCGTAAGGTAATGCGTCCATCTTGGGGAACACGCTTCTCGGCAATGTCCATTTTCGACATAACCTTAATACGAGACACCAACATTGAAGCCATCTTACGATTCGGTTTTAAAATTTCTCGTAATACACCGTCAACCCTGAAGCGCACCAACAACTGGGTTTCAAAGGTTTCAATATGAATATCAGATGCGCCTTCTTTGATGGCTTCGCCCAACATGGCGTTAATCAATTTGATGATCGGTGCATCATCTTCACTTTCTAACAAATCTTCTGTGTCAGGTAACTCTTCGGCAAGCGCAAATAAATCACTTTCATTGCCAATATCTTCCATTAGCTGTTTAGCCGCTGACGAGTCGCGCTGAAATGCGCTGGTCAGTAACGTTTCAAACTGGCCGCTTTCAATTTCTCGCAATTGAAAAGGCTGCCCCAAAAAGCGCCTGACTTCAGCAAAAATAGCAAAGTCTGTCTCATTGGTATGATAAAGCAGTGCAGGCGTTTCCGCGGTTTCTAGCAGCACTTTATGGCGCTTAGCAAAACTGAACGCAAGCTGCTTGTGTTCAGCATCTTCTATGGGGGCATCTACATCTGTGCCCGCAGCAACGAGGGCCTGCTCTTCGGCTTCCACAGTACTTATTGACTCTGTGATCGTTGAATCAGAGCTCATGGCTACTCATCATCCTTTTGCTGCGCGGCTTTTTCAGATTGCTCTCTTTTTTCCATATACTCGCCATAGGAAGGCGGCAAAGCTAAGCCATCGTCCCATTCTGGTAACGCTGGGTTTTCAGAAAATGGCATTAACGGGATGCCCTCTGACTGGCGCTTAAGCTGCTCGGCGCGAATGTAATTGTACTTTTTACGACTAATATCGCTGGCTGTTACCCCATCGCGAATAATCGTAGGACGAATAAACACCATCAAATTACGTTTAGATTTACTGGTAGTGGTCGACTTAAACAAGTTTCCAAGATAAGGGATATCACCCAAAATAGGCACCTTAGACACGCTCTCTTGCACATCATCATCAATTAATCCACCCAGTACAATCGTGCCTCCATCGTCCACTATAACGGTGGTTTTGATCTCACGTTTGTTGATCAGAATATCCACTGAGGTTGCGCCGCTAATACTTGATACCTCTTGCTCTATAAGCAGTTGTACTGCGTTACCTTCGTTGATTTGTGGGGTAACTTTAAGCTTAATACCTATTTCTTGACGCTCTACAGACTGAAATGGGTTGGTGTTATTCGAACCGGTTGTGGAGCCTGTGATAATCGGTACTTCTTGACCCACAATAAAGAAGGCCTCTTCATTATCAAGGGTCGTTAAATGCGGGGTAGACAGTACGTTAGAGTTAGTATCTGTGCTTACCGCTTGCAGCACTGCGCCCCAACCATCTTTTACTGCCCCCACCAAGAAACCATTTACGCCACCAAGCAGTGAAGCAAGGGCGGTGTAGTCTCCTTCTGTTGTTTCATCAAATGAGTACGGGTCGCCATCATCATCAAAACCAACTGTGGTTGTCGTTGTATCTTCTGCTTGTTCTGCGGCCACGGCTAATGAGCCAATGCCTACCACGTTACCATTGCTAAACTGCTGCGCACCGTATTTTTCACTTGCCCATTGCACACCAACCGTGGTGCCGTCGCCTTCAAACACTTCAACAATTATCGCTTCCACTTGTACTTGTGCGCGGCGGATATCTAGTTGGCGGATAACGTCTTCTAATGAACGCATCATATCTGGCTGGGCGGTGATAACGAGGGCATTGGAATCTTCGTGGGCTTCAATGCTGATATCACGCGCCGCTTTACTGGTTGATTTCGCCGCTCCTTGCTCTTCGGCTTGAATGCTGGCGCTAACCCCTTGCAATACTTTGACGAGTTCTTCTGCTTTGGAATATTTGAGGAAGATAACTCGCGTATTGCCGCTGGTTTCTAATTCTTGATCCATGCGTTCAATCAAATTCACGATTCGCTGGCGCGCTTTGATATCACCACTGACCATAATACTGTTTGTTCTGTCATCCGCCACTACGCGAGGAGCGTCTTTGCCACTTGCGCTGGCTTTTCCCGTAGTTTTATTAATACTCTCGATAATGCGCACTAATTCCGTGGCCGACGCGAATTTTAGCTTAACGATTTCCACTTCTTCATCGCCGGCTTTATCTACCCGCTCAATGATTTCCACCAACCGATTTACCACTGCTGCTCGCCCCGTAAGCATCATTACGTTTGATGCATCATGGCTGACAACGTTGCCGCCACCTGCTTGGTCATTTAGCTGACGCAAAATAGGAGCAAGTTCACGTACCGGTACGTTATATACCGGCATTACTCGGGTGATCATTTCATCACCGTCGAACGGTGTGCCCTCAACAACGGGCAAGTTTGACGTTTTTGCGTCTTTTGAACGTACCACTTTGACTATACCCGTCGGCATTTCAACCACGGCATAGCCATACACTTGCAACACGTTTAAAAAGAATTGGTAATACTGTTCCTCGTTTAACAGATCGTAACTGCGAACAGATATTTTGCCGCGCACATTGGGGTCAACAATGATGGTCTTTTTGAGGTTTTTACCCACAATATTAATGAATTCACCGATATCAGTATTTTTAAAGTTAGGTGAGTATTCGTTGGCTGCTACAAAAGTTGACGCAGAGAAAAATGCGGCCCCAATAATAAGGCACAAGCTGGGTAAAATATTACGGCTTGTTCGCTGGATAAAATTCATTCTAGTTATTCCTGTTCCGCATCGGGTAATTCTAAAAACAAGGTCAGCAAATCGTTGTCTCGGCTGACGGTAATTTGTAAGGATTGCGCACCGCGCAATTCGCCCATGGCCTCAACAGCTTGCTGAGGATCGGTTAAATTCAAACCATTGATATCAGTAATGACATCACCACTTTGCAAACCTGCCGCTTTAAACAGCGCAGGCTTTTTACCTGGACTGACGCGATAGCCTTGTAACTCACCATCGGCGCTATGGGGAGCGACCGAGATAAACTCAGTAAAATTAGCAGGTTGCTGCTGAAGCATACGCGTGGCATCTATCACGTCATCAGATAAAGTAATCACGTTATCTTGTATCGGCGAGGGAGAAATTGCAGGTGCAGGGCGACGAGGTGTACTCGTGCGTTTTTTATTGGCTTCATCAAAATCAACACCATCTAACATAAGGGTCTCATTTACCACACCATTACGGATAATGACTCGGTCACGAAACACTTCGCGTAACGTAGCATTGGTGCCAATGATCTTTTCGCCTAGGCCGTAGGTGTCTTGACTACCTCGGTTTTCAATAATAGCGGCACCTTGCTCTTGCACTGAGCTGGTGACTACACCAGTCAATGTCAGGTTTAATTTTGTTTCAGGTGCATCAGTAACGGTTTGCTCAGCCACAGGAGAGGCTTGAAAATCGCCAAATAAATTAAGTCGTTTTACGGCGTTTAAATTGAGAGTGGAATTATTGCCTGAGGCTATCGGGGCAAGACGCGTAAATGGCGCATCATTATGTGCCAATTCGCTTTTGGGCCATAAGCGCCAGGTCAACTCGGCTAAATAGGCTAATATGAAAATCACTAATACCGCCACAACAACGCGATTTATCAGCTGCTGGTACTTAATTAAGCTTAGCCACAAGTGATTGAAATTATAGTTAGTGATAGTTCTTTTCTCGTTGTTGAATCTTATAAATCGTCGTCTGAGCAATACTCAGACGAGCATAAACTAAATGCTTCACCAAGGGAGCTGCACCCCATTTTCATCAAAAAAATGACCGGTATCCGCTATGGTTAACCGCTCAATTAAGGTAACTATTTTTCGCGACGCATTTTGTACTGTACTTGTTGCATCTTGTCCACCCATATCAGTTTGAACCCAACCTGGGCTTAGCGCGCAAATAACTTGCTGGCTAGCCTGATGCTGGATTGCAAAACGACGCGTAAACATATTCAACGCCGCCTTACTCATGGCGTAAGCGTCTAACGGTGCTTGAGCAAACTTGTCACTTTGGGCGATAGAGGCAACCCCTGAGGATAACTGAATAACGCGCGCTTGTGAGGTTAACGTATCGTGCAATGCTTGGCACATTAAGCTGGGCGCCACACTGTTAACCAGAAAATTATCCATAAAGGCTGTCTGCGTCCATTCACCTAGGGGTTCGTTGGCGCTCACACCGGCATTATTAATCAGCACATCAATTTTGAACTGATCTTGCACACGCTCTGCCAACTGCTCGATTGACGCCTGTGAATGAAGATCAGCGTGCATGATGTGCATCCTATCTTCATTTTGCGCTTTTAACGCGAGTAAGTCTGTTTGATCAGCACTTGCACGGCAGACGCCGATAACCACATCCCCTTGTGAAAAATATTGCTGGCATAGCCCTAAACCCAAACCACGGTTAGCGCCTGTGACAAGCACAGTTTTCATCGGTTAAATTTTCCTTTTAGGGGCTGTGGGCGTAACATAAACCACTTATATTTTATTATTATTTTTAATTTTCTTTCCACCAATGATAACGAGTCGCCATCGGGGTCACAACTCTATTAAGCATTCGTTACGAAAATATTACATATCGGCCACTCTTTATGCCAAACAACATGCAAAACAGCAAAAATTCTTTTACAGAACAAAGTGTTCGCTTAGATAAATGGCTTTGGGCTGCGCGCTTTTTTAAAACACGTGCTCTCGCCAGAGAAGCAGTGATGTCAGGCAAGGTCAGTTACAATGGCCAACGGTGTAAACCTAGCAAGGCGGTAGAGCTCAAAGTTACAATAAAAGTTCCCCAAGGATACGATGTAAAAGAGATCATCGTGGTAGAATTAGTCGAACATCGTCGTTCTGCTCCGTTAGCCCAGCGGATGTTCGAGGAAACCCCGGAAAGCCTCGCACAACGTGAAAAAAATGCTGAGATGCGAAAGTTAAGTGCTTTTCATAGCCCCAAGCCTGATCAGCGCCCTGACAAGAAACAACGCCGACAAATTATCCAACTTAAACACCAGTAATCAGCGAAAAGCTGCTACATAGAGAAATTATTATGTCTTTTGACCAATTGCATCGTTACCTTTTCAATCAAGCTCATGTGCGTGGTGAGCTCGTTAGATTAGAAAACAGCTACCAATCTATTTTGGATTCTTACGCTTACCCACCTGTCATCCAGAAACTACTTGGTGAATTAATGGCAGCCACATCACTACTGACTGCCACATTGAAATTTGAAGGGGATATTGCCCTGCAATTACAAAGCGATGGCCCGGTAAACTACGCCGTTATCAACGGTACTCATGATCAACAGTTACGCGGCGTAGCGCGATGGGATGAGTCGTTGGCTGAATTACCTACTGACTTTAGTCAGCTGTTTACAAAAGGTATTTTAGTGATCACTATCACCCCTGAAGACGGTGAGCGTTATCAAGGAATGGTGGCGCTAGATAAACCGACCTTAGCAGAATGCATTGAGAGCTATTTTCAACAATCAGAGCAACTTGCGACCAAAGTCATTTTGCGTACCCAGCAAACGGATAGCGGAGCAAAGGCCTGTGGCATGTTCTTGCAAATTCTGCCCACCAGCAGTCAGGCGACAGCAACCACCGACACCGGATTCGAGCATTTAGCGAAGCTGACTGAAACCATTAAAAATGAAGAACTGTTTAGCTTACCCGCTGAAGATATTCTTTATCGCCTTTACCATCAGGAAGAGATTGAGGTTTACCCGCCAGCTGACATTATTTTTAAATGCAGTTGCAGCCGAGAACGTAGCGCGAATGCATTAGCTGCAGTGGAAAAAGCAGAATTATTGGATATTGTTGCCACTGAAGGCGCTATCAAAATGAACTGCCAATATTGTCATCGTGAGTATCGCTTTGATGAAATTGACGTACACGCAATTCACGCGGGCACGTTTGCGATGGACACTCAAAACGACCAATAATTGCAAGCCCAAGCAATCAGGCTTACAAGCGTAAACCCTACTTGCCCTTGTTCGTTAAGGGCAAGTGTGGGGAATAAAAATACTGGCGATCAAACCACCTTCAGGGTGGTTTTTTAATGTCACTTCGCCGCTGTGCATATCGACAATTCGCTTGATAATGGCAAGCCCTAACCCTGAGCCCAAACTGCCTCTGGCCTTATCGCCTTGAGTGAAAGGTTTGAACAAACCTTCGATTTGCGTATCAGGAATACCTGGGCCGAAATCTCGGATCGAGAAAAACAGCAAATTACGCGCCTTATCGTAACCAGAGCGAATTTCAATGTCTTCGCTACCATAGCGAAAAGCATTTTCAATCAGATTATCTAACACCCGCTTAAGCGCGACCCTGCGCATACAAGCGGTAGGAATAGGTTTTAGGTGTAAGTGGATATTGTGGTGCTCTTCAATGTTGCGTACTTGAACTGCATCACGGATAAGATCGTTGACGTCCACGCCAACCATGCTTTCTTGTTGATCTTGACGCACATAATTAATGAACTGATCAATAATTTCGTTCATGTCTTCAATGTCGTTCACTATGCCCTCTTTTAGCCAATCTTGGGCTTCAGGGAGCATTTCGGTGGCTAAACGAATGCGGGTCAAGGGTGTGCGTAAATCATGAGAGATACCGGCCGTTAACAGCGCCCTGTCATCTTCAAGTTGCTTTATTCCCTTGGCCATTTGATTAAATGCCTGAGTAACAGCCATTAATTCAGTTGAGCCTTGCGCTTCGAGCGGCGGCGGTATATTTCCTCGCCCTACTTCAATAGCCGCATGTTGCAAGGCTTGTAATGGTTTATTCAGCCTGCGCACGAATATCCAACCGCCCGCGACACTCAAAATACCGATCACCAGCAAGTAAATGGTCAATGGCGAAATATCTGACTCACCGTGGCTTAGCATGGGAATAGTGACCCAGACGCTAGGATCTTGTGGCGGTTTAACCCAGACCAAATACGGATTCCCCTGAGTAATACGTACTTCCGCTTCGCCGCCGAGTTTCAAACTCATTTGGCGCGACAAATAAGGATAATAAATCGCCTGCTCTACCCCTTCCTCTTGCGCTTTTTCATTACTCAATAAGCGCATGCCAGTCGCGGCAAAAAAGCGTTTATGCAGCTCGGGATCTTTATGGTCGATTTCTTCGATAAAGACGAGGTTGATCTGGGTGGCCAACAAATTATTGATTTGCTGGTAACTGGGGCGGATGAAGTAGTAGGTCACAGACAGATACGATACCACTTGATTGATCAGCAACAACATACCAATCAGCAGTACCGTTTGCCCGAAAGCACTTTTAGGAAGGAATCTCACGTTCTATTAACTACGCTAGCGACGGCTAGGCTCCACCACCGTCTGGTACAAAAACGTAACCTAGGCCCCACACGGTCTGAATGTAACGCGGGTTTGCAGGATCTTCTTCAAGCATGCGGCGTAAACGAGATACTTGCACGTCGATGCTACGCTCGAGTGCACTGTAATCACGGCCACGCGCTAAGTTCATTAATTTATCCCGCGATAACGGCTCGCGAGGATGAGTGACCAAAGACTTAAGCACAGCGAACTCGCCACTGGTCAATGTCATTGGCGTACCTTCACTCGACATTTCACGCGTGCCCAAATTCAATTTGAACTTGCCAAACTCAACAATTTGCTCAGCGTGAGACGGCGCACCAGGTGCTTCAACGACTTTTCGGCGTAACACCGCTTTCACCCGAGCCAATAACTCTCGAGGGTTGAAGGGCTTGGGTAAATAATCATCTGCGCCCATTTCAAGACCGATAATACGATCAACCTCATCGCCTTTGGCCGTTAGCATCACAATAGGAATTTCATTTTCTTTTTGACGTAAGCGGCGGCAAATAGACAAGCCATCTTCCCCAGGCAACATCAAATCAAGTACCATTAAATGGAAATTCTCACGTTCTAGCATGCGATCCATTTGTTCTGCATTGGCAGCCGCTCGCACCTGATAACCCTGCTCGACCAAATAGCGTTCAAGCAAGCTGCGTAAACGCATATCATCGTCTACTACTAAAATTTTTGTGGTTTCTTGTCCCATCATCGGATCCCTTTATCACATTACAGCCACTATAAGGTAAAGCGCTGAAATTCCAAAGCATCCTCTGGATTTGCAGCATTTTGGTTTGTTACAAAGTTTGTCCCGTGACGCACGTCACATCAGCCATGTAGCGATGTAGTGTTACATTTTTAGTCGTGACGCAATCCGTTAGTTTATTTGAACTGCTCAACCTAGCAAAACAATCTATGTGAAAAAAACACCACGTACTAACTCGCGTTGACATACGCCTAGCTCGCTTTCGCACAAGGCAAACCCTGTCTTATGCAACGCCAGTATTTATAACTAAATAAGAATAGCGCTTGACCCTAACTAGCCGCTTGCATTTAAATGGTACTCATTTTTTCCATCAAGAAACCTACATGTCTGTAAAACACCCAATTATTGCAATCACTGGTTCTTCTGGGGCTGGCACCACTTCAACCACCAATGCGATCCGCCATATCTTTCGTAATTTGTCGGTGAATGCTGCTGTTGTGGCTGGCGATAGCTTTCACCGTTTTACACGCCCAGAGATGGAAGTCGAAATTCGTAAAGCCCAAGAACAAGGGCGACACATTAGCTATTTTGGCCCCAAAGCCAATGATTTCGTGATGCTCGAACAATTGTTCAGTGAATATGCTGAAACGGGTAAAGGCAAACACCGCCACTATTTGCATTCGTTTGACGAAGCGGTGCCGTTTAATCAAATGCCGGGTACCTTTACGCCGTGGCAAGAACTGCCAACCAATACCGACGTGTTATTTTATGAAGGCTTACATGGTGGCGTAGTCACGGAAGAGGCCGACGTTGCAACCCACGTAGACTTATTGGTCGGCATGGTGCCCATCGTAAATTTAGAATGGATCCAGAAAATAGTGCGCGATACCGCAGAGCGTGGTCATTCACGAGAAGCCGTCATGAGCAGCATAGTGCGCAGCCTAGACGATTACTTTCAATATATTACACCGCAGTTTTCTCGTACCCATGTAAATTTTCAACGTGTACCAACAGTTGATACTTCAAACCCCTTTAGCGCCCGGGAGATTCCCAGCCAAGACGAGAGCTTTGTTGTTGTGCGTTTTCGCCGAGAAATGAAAACCGTTAATTACCCCTACTTACTGCAGATGATCGACGGTGCTTTTATGTCTCGTATCAACACCTTAGTGGTGCCAGGTGGTAAAATGGGCTTGGCCATGGAGCTCATCCTCACGCCTTTATTAGAAGAGATCCTCGACAAAAAACGCCGAGCGGGTTTTCAAATGGACTGGGTCTCAGATAAATAATCCATTGAGCAATTAACATGGTATAACGCAACCTTATTCATTTAGTTGCCCTACAGGCAAACCAAAATCAGGTCGTACGTTATGCCCCACCCTTTTGCCCAAGTCGATTTGCCAGCCAGTTTTATTGAATTGCTCAGCAGCCTAATGCGCAGCCCCAGTGTGGTCGGCGCAGAGCATTCATTTTTTCGCGTGTTGCAACGCGAATTAGAAGAACGAGGTGCAAAAGTGACTTGGTATGAAGGCTTGCTTGTGGCTCAGGGCAACGCCCCGGATAGCATGATGTTTTCGGCGCATATTGACCGCCATGGTTTAGTCTGCACTGGCCCAAATGAATTCCAGTACGCTGCTTTTGTGGCGGGTGCTCGCTCTGACTTGCTAGGCAACTCTGTCAGCGAGAGCTTGATGCGTAAAATAGTCGACCGTTTCGATGATGAATCGGTTTATGCTTACGAGCCTTGGTCCGGTGCATATCGTGGGCGCGGCACCATCAAAGGAGCCTATATCTGTGAGAATCGCAATAACCTAATTTTTGAAGTCGATGGCTTAGAACACGTTGTCGCGGGCACACCTGTGGCGTTTACTGACAAACTCAGCATTACAGATCAAGCGCTAGTAGGCCAACTCGATAATATATTGACCACAGCTGCTCTTGTGCATTTATTCGAAGGTGGATTCCAAGGAACCGCTTTTTTTACAGCTCAAGAAGAAGCCGGAAAAAGTTGGCGTTATTTATTGGAATGGTTCAGACGTTTCGGCGGCTCGACTAATCAGTTAATTGTCGTTGATACCAGCCCCTACCCGGATTTACCTAGTGCAGCACAGCAGAACCTTATATTGCGCCACAAAGACGCCAATGCTGTGTTTAACCCGCGTTTAACCGAACGTTTGATGGCTGAATGTCAAAATTTGGGCCTGAGTTATCAATTTAAAGACACCTACGTAGAAGCGCAAAATGCTAAGCTCATCGCCAATGGCGACGCTCCTTATTCCCTCGGTGCCACGGAGTTAGGCCGAATAATCTCTGCTTCTAATGGCCTGGTAGACGGCACAACCTTACAAATTCCATCTTCGGGCTACCACACCATGCAGGAGTCCGCGCCATTGTCTTCTGTTGCAGGCTTTTTGCGTATGCTAGCGGTACTGGCGAAAGGATAAACAGCGACAAGAATAATGAGATAACGCAGCAACTAGATAGCCACGTCTTATGACGTGGCTAATATGTTATTTGCCAAGGATTAGCTTAGATTTTTTCTACTTTTTGGTAACCTTCATTTGTCAGCTCGTTGTTTACACATTCAAGCAAAAACGTATTTAGGTTTTGTCCGCCTGTACCGTCTTCTTCAGCTATGTCATTACAATACTGTTTTAACTCTGCAATCAATGCTGCATCGGCAACGTCGCCTTCATCAGCAACCGCACCGAACAATGTCAGTGATAACATCAATCCTAGTAAAAATTTCATAAATTCCTCACCAAAATAAGGATGCCTTACGGCGATAGAAACGCTTATTTCTTGCAGCAATTTTTGTCTGCAATCGGCGGATTTTTACGCCCAATTTCAAATCTCGTCAAGAAAATTTAACCTTGATATTGAAAATAATTAACAGCTCAAATAGTGTCTTTTAAAAATCATAATTTTCAATAACTTAGATTTACTTTAACACCGCCTAATATAGTCAGATTCTGTCGCAGTTTAACGACATATTAGCCACTTAATCACGGCTTTCAAAAGGTGTCACTAGCAAGTAACACTTTTTTGCACTTTGCTAAGCAATATAGGCACCTTTTTTGGGCCTATAGCGGTATACTTAGCCCAACACTCAAACTCTACTATTTTTCATGCTGACCAAAAAATCCATTACTTATCTCGTATTGGCGACCACAGCCATATTCATTGCAGTGCAAGGTTACCGCGTGTGGTTGCTCAATAGTGTTAAATTCATCAGTTTTGATAGCCGCTTAAAAGAAATTTCCGGTATTGAGTTCGATAAAAGGCAGCGTTTGTGGGCAATTAATGATGGCGGAGATGAGCCGCGCTTGTATCAACTTGGCGATACAGGTGACATCGTCCGTAGCATCAAAATCACTAATGCCAAAAATTCTGACTGGGAAGACATGACCCAGGACTATTTTGGCCACTTTTTTATTGGTGATTTTGGCAACAACCACAATGATCGCGAATGGTTAACCATCTACAAAATTGAAAATCCTATCGACATAAAAGGAGATACCACCACTGCCGAAATCATTAAGTTTACCTACCCCAAATTCAAGGCCATAAAAGGTGAAAAACCGCGTAAAAATGTACATTACGATGTTGAAGCCTTTATCTATTTTAAGCGCAATTTGTATCTGTTCACCAAAAATCGTACGAGCCCTTTTGACGGGAAAACACGCATTTACAAAATTGGGGATCACGCAGCGAATTTTGACGCAGAATACATTAATGAATTTTCGACCTGTACCATCATAAAAGAACTGTGCTGGGTGACGTCAGCTGCGCTTAGCCCAGACCGCACCAAACTGGTATTGCTCGATTCAGAGCGTTTGTGGTTGTTCGAAAATTGGAAAGGCGATGACTTCTTTTCTGGCGACGCTTATCAAATTGATTTAGGCATAGTCACGCAAAAGGAAGCCGTGACATTTGCTGCTGACAACAATACCATTATTTTCACTGACGAGGTCTTTAATGGCATTGGTGGTAATGGTTACAGTATCCAATTGGACAAAGCGAAGAAAATTCCCGTTAGAAAACAAATGAAGAAGTCAATCAAAGTTAAACCCAAACTTAAGCCTGTAGTGCCAACGCCTAAACTGGACACCCCCGCGGTTCCTCCGTCGTCACCAGCGCAGTCTCCTGAGGGAGCGCCTGCTAAATTAACCCCAACAACAGAGCCTGAACCGGCAATTCCCCGTCAATCGTAAACCGTTATTCAGTCACATGTAGGGGCATCTTTTGCCCTTCTAACCCACCTCAATTTGCCTTTTTTAAGAAATATCCATTGTTTGACCAGTAGAACAAAATCGTGTTTTTTCCGTGATACTTTCGGGATATTTACCTCGCAATATTGATTGTGCATTAACACAAATTCACTATTGAGGAACGATCATGAAGCGCACAACTATTCTATCTGCGGCAGCAATGCTAGCGTTATCAAGCCAACAAAGCTTGGCCGCCGACATCAGTGTCGAAGTACAAAATTTAACCCACGGTTTATATTTCACTCCCATAGCGGCAGTTGTTCATACCCCAGATGTCAGCTTGTTTGAAGTAGGCGAAGCCGCCAGTACAGAATTACAGATGATGGCTGAGGGCGGCAGCATCGACGGAATCACCACAGTCGCTACCGCTGCTAGTGCTGACATGATTGCCAACCCTGCAGGCGGATTACTTGCCCCAACAATGAGTGCCTCTGGGGATGTTATGACCACAGACGGTAACGTCATGTTGTCTGTGGTGGCCATGGTTTTACCTTCTAACGATGGCTTCGTGGGGCTCGATAATTGGGAAATCCCAACCGAAGCAGGCACTTATACTGTATTTCTAAATGCATATGATGCGGGTACAGAAGCCAATGACGAACTACGCGGCAGCGGCGCACCAGGTATGCCAGGCATGCCTGTTCCACCACCGTTAGACCCGTTACTTGGCACGGGCGGTAGCGGAGTAGCTGGTGCCGATACCAATGCTACTGTGCATATTCACCGCGGTAACATTGGTGACGATTCAATGACCGATGGCACAAGCGATGTAAACAATAGCGTGCACCGTTGGTTGAACCCGGTCGCAAAAGTAACAGTAACCGTCAGATAAGGAGACTGTTATGCCAAATTTAATCAAACATTATAAGAAAGCACTTCTACTGGCGCTGCCCTTAGCATTGAGCGCCTGTGGCGACGACACCAAAGAAGTGATTGTTGAAGTTGAAGTCCCCGCACCGGTGCCTACGCCCGTTGACGTGAGCTACGATGTAACGGTTATCAACCTAACCAACGGACAACCTGTATCACCTCCCGCGATTGTTCTTCACGCCGATGGCAATTTATGGGCAGTAGGTCAGGTACCTTCTGTTGAGTTAGAGCGAATCGCAGAAGTCGGCGACTCTGAGTCATTCCTCACCCTAGGGATGACAAGTGCCGGTGGCGAAGGCCCAATTATGCCTGGCGACCAGCAAACTATCAGTGTCACCATCCAAGACATCACTGATGCTAAGTTGACTATCGCGGCAATGCTAGGCAATACCAATGATGCATTTACCGGCTTAAATGCATGGGATTTGTCTCAATTGGAGGTAGGTGACAGCTGGACAAGCAACCGCCCTGCATATGATGCAGGCACTGAGAAAAACACCGAAAGTGCAGCAACTGTGCCAGGCCCAGCTGCAAGCGGTGAAGGCTTTAACCCTACCCGTGATGACACTGGCTTTATCTCCATGCATCCAGGTGTGGTTAGTGTTGACGATGGCTTAAGTACCTCAGCTTTAACGGTTGAACACAAGTTCGACAACCCTGTCATTCGAGTGCGCATTACGCGAACGGAATAACAAAAATAACGTGAGGAGATAGGTGTTTAAAATAAAAAGCGCTGATCGAATGAAAGATAAGCGCTTTTTTATCGCTCTATATGTTTTTAAATAGTGGTACTCCCTATGACAGATAGCATCCTCATTGTTGAAGACGACCTTGATATAGCCAACCTAATACGAGTTAATTTACTCGAACTTGGTGTTGAAATAGATCATCAGGTCGACGGCGAAACTGCGCTACACCAAGCACTAAGTAACGAGTATGACGTTATTTTACTAGACGTCATGCTACCCAACATGAGCGGCTTAGATATTTGTCGTAAAATTCGTGATGAACGCCCGATGCAAATCATCATCATGCTGACCTCAAAAAACTCTGAAACCGATAGGGTACTGGGATTAGAGTTAGGCGCAGATGATTACATGACAAAGCCGTTCAGCGTGCGCGAGCTACAAGCCAGGGTGCGTTCACAGTTACGTAAAGTGCACGCTTTGCGCCAGTCTCACGTACCGTCACAGCAACCTGATGAAGCGTTAAATACAGGTGATTTACGAATAGACCAAAAAACCCATCAGGTATTTTTAGCAGAGCAAGAACTGGTACTAACCGCCACCGAGTTTGAACTACTGCATCATCTCGCCAGCCACCCTGGCCAAGTGTTTAGCCGAAGCCAATTATTAGAATCGGTATGGGGTTATCACCATAGCGGCTATGAGCATACGGTCAACTCTCATATCAATCGACTGCGGGCCAAGCTGGAAAACGATGCCACCTCTCCTAAAATTGTGCAAACCGTCTGGGGCGTGGGCTACAAATTTAATCCTCAAGGGGTATCAGGCTAATGAAAATCTGCTTCTATCAACGCTTAGCAATTTCACTGGTGGCGGTATTTATGCTGGTCATGATTGCCTGCTTTTACTCCACTAATGAATTGCAAAAACTAACCCAACAAGAAGCAGAACAAAAACTACACATAGGCTTGGCCGAGCACCTAGTGCGCGACAACCCACTGCTAAAAGAAGGCGTATATGACTATGACGCGTTAGGAAACCTCTTCCATTCTCTGATGATACTGGGGCCAAACTTTGAGTTTTACTACCTAGACCCGCAAGGGAAAATACTCACCTATTCGGCGAAACCTGGCAAAGTAAAAGCCACATCAGTGGATATTGCCCCGATTAAGCATTTGATTGGCGACAATCGGAGCTTTCCTGTTGAAGGAGATGATCCTAGGCAACTTGGGCGTCATAAAATTTTCTCCGCTGCACCTGTCTATAACGATGACAAACTACAAGGTTATTTGTATGTCATCATTGGCGGCGAGCGTTATGACTCCATTCTGGCGAGTTTAAAGAACAGCCAAAGCATGCGTGAAATTGCTATATTCTTGGTGGTCGGTTTAATGCTGTTGCTAATCGCATTGCTGGTCATGTTCAAGTATTTTACCACGCCATTGAGGCGCCTAAGTGACGACATGGAAAAGGTGCGTGAAGCTGATTTTCATCGTGAACAGGTACCCCGGGATTTAGCCGTGTGGAATAAAAACAGCCACAACGAAGTTGACCGACTCGGCTGTGCATTCACCGATATGCTGACGCATATCGATAACCAGTTCGAACAGCTAAGCAAAATAGACACCCAGCGCCGTGTACTTTTAGCCGATTTATCCCATGATTTGCGCACACCGCTGGCCAGTTTGCAGGGTTATATTGAAACCCTAGCGTTAAATGGTGAAAGCTTATCCAAACAAGACCGAGAGCATTTCGTTGATGTGTCCCTTAAAAATGCTAAAAACCTTAAACACCTTATTGACCAAATATTCGAGCTCGCTTATTTAGAAGGCGGGCAAGTCACCTTGCATCAAGAGCCATTCCCTCTTGGGGAGCTACTTCATGATGTGGCGGCCAAGTTCGCCTTAGAAGCGCAAAGCAAAAACATAAAGATCCGCGTCATTCCTAATCATTTCGAGTATCACGTGTTTGCAGACATAGGTAAATTGGAAAGGGTGCTGACCAACCTAATCGCAAACGCCATTCGCCATACCCCTGAACAAGGCAAAATAGATTTAGCTGTTGCGATACACAACGACAAACTCAGGGTGGATATTCGCGATACTGGCGTTGGTATCAGTGACAAAGAAATCGCTTTTATTTTTGATGCGCGATACCAAGCAAGTAACACCGAAAAAGACACCTGCAGCCACGCTGGTTTAGGCTTAGCCATTTGTCAAAAACTAATGGCGCTGCTCAATTCAGACTTAACGGTTGAAAGCAAACTTGGCAAAGGCACCTGCTTTAGCTTTGAGTTAACACTGGTAAACAGCCATGCATTAGCCCATTAGGGTGAGGGATCAATTTGCTATATCATATGCCGCCTGTTTCGTTTTAGAGCGTTTTTATGTTGCATACACTCCTTATTGCCTTCGCATTAGTCCTGATCCTCGAAGGCATCGGCCCTATGTTGTTTCCGAATAAATGGCGGAATTACCTGCAACAAATGTTAGAACAGCCTGTAAATCAATTACGTAGCGTCGGTGGCGTGCTTGTGACTATAGGTGCCGTCAGCCTGTTTTTCCTGATATAAAAATTAAGCGCATTTTTGTATTCAGATGCCGCTTGAAATTTGATAGGATCCCCGCCTAATTTTCTGACACTTCTCTAATCCATGGCTAAAAATGTAGTGGTACTCGGAACCCAATGGGGTGATGAGGGTAAAGGTAAGGTTGTAGATCTTTTAACTGATAAAGCAACCTATGTTGTTCGTTATCAAGGTGGACACAACGCAGGACATACACTGGTCATTGACGGCGAAAAAACCGTTTTGCACCTCATTCCTTCTGGTATTTTACGTGAAAACGTAACCTGTGTTATCGGCAACGGTGTTGTCCTTAGCCCTGAAGCATTGCTGAAAGAAAGCGCGATGCTTGAAGAGCGCGGCGTACCGGTAAAGGAGCGCTTGCGTATCAGTGAGGCTTGCCCACTTATTCTCCCCTTTCACGTCGAGCTTGATTTAGCCCGTGAAAAAGCCCGTGGCGACAAGCCAATCGGCACCACTGGTCGCGGTATTGGGCCGGCATACGAAGACAAAGTCTCTCGTCGTGGCTTGCGAGTGGGTGACTTGTTTAATCCTACCGATTTCGCTGTAAAGCTAAAAGAGGTGCTTGAGTATCATAACTTTATGCTGACCAACTATTATAAAGTTGAGCCAGTAAGCTATGAGAAAACACTGGCGGATGCATTGGCCGTGGCTGACATATTAAAAGCCATGGTGGTTGATGTAACTGACGTATTGGATCGCGCCCGTAAACGCGGTGACGAAATTATGTTTGAAGGCGCCCAAGGCACCTTGCTTGATATTGACCACGGTACTTACCCTTATGTCACCTCAAGCAATACTACTGTTGGTGGCGTTGCAACAGGCGCAGGCTTTGGCCCGCTACATTTAGACTACGTGCTAGGTATTGTTAAAGCTTACACGACGCGTGTAGGTTCTGGCCCATTCCCAACGGAATTAGGTTGTGATGTAGGCCAGCATTTGGGCATTAAAGGTCATGAATTCGGCGCAACCACTGGGCGTAAACGTCGCACGGGTTGGTTCGATGCTGTTGCCATGAAACGCGCAGTGCAAATTAACTCTATTACTGGCTTTTGCTTAACCAAACTAGATGTACTGGATGGCTTAGAAACCTTAAGCATATGTACTGGTTACAAACATGCAGATGGCACAGTAAAAGATGTACCGCCTATGGCTGCTGATGATTATGAACTCATCACCCCTGTGTATGAAGAAATGCCGGGCTGGAGTGAAAACTCTTTCGGTGTGACCGAGTATGATAATTTGCCACAAGCGGCTAAAAACTATATCAAACGCCTAGAAGAGTTAACGGGCGTACCCATTGATATTATCTCAACGGGCCCTGACCGCAACGAAACCATCGTTTTGCGTCACCCATTTGAGGTGTAATAGCCAATTGTTATATTCTGAAAGCCGCTTTTAAGCGGCTTTTTTTATGCCTGGGCGGTTGCCATCGCTTCACCAGCGCGTTTTCGTTAGTACATTGCTCACGTACAGCCAAAAGGAAACACCATGTCAGTTATGCCTTTTCATTTAGCCATACCCGTTACCAGCTTAGTCGCCAGTAAAGAATTTTATGGTGAATTACTCGGTTGCGAGCAAGGTCGCTCTTCAGAGCAATGGATAGATTGGAACTTCTTTGGGCATCAATTAGTCACACATTTAGTTGCAGCAATGCCGAGCCAACCCGCACCCAATAAGGTGGATGAGAAAGCCGTACCTGTGCCGCATTTCGGGGTTGTGCTTAAGATGAAAGATTGGCAAAACTTAGCTCATCGACTGCAAGCCGCTGAGGTGAGTTTTGTGATTGAACCCTATGTGCGTTTTAAAGGGCAGCCTGGTGAGCAGGCCACACTTTTTTTACTCGATCCTTGCGGCAATGCCTTAGAGTTTAAGGCGTTCGATGATATGAATCAGCTATTTGCTGGTTGATCTGAAACCTGTGCTGCTTTTACTTCTTGCGCAGTTTGAGAGGTTAACTCGGCCATGGTTTCTGCATAGTTGCTGTGATATCGCCCGGGTTTATGATTCACCGCGAGTATTACGTTGGTCGTCACCATGCCTGCCAATGAAATGGCCAATAAAATCGGGTTCATAATGAATAACGCCCCGACGACAATCAGGCTATCTACCACCAGTTGAAACGTGCCAGCGCGAATGCCTCGGCTGCCCTGTAGATAAAACGCTAAAATACCCAGGCCACCTAAACTGGATTTGTGCCTGAATAAAATCAGCATGCCCATACCAATTAGCATTCCCCCTACAACAGCACCAAAAACCGGCTGAATGTCACTCAAGGATATAAACAAGTGCATGTTTTCCACCAGCAAAGACACCAGTGAAATGGTCACAAAGGTATTCAAGGTAAAACGCCAGCCTAACTGTTTCAGCGCAATGTAATAAAACGGCAAGTTCACAAGAAAGAACAGTAAACCAAAATTAACCGGCACAAATTGGCTCAGCAGTAGCGCAATACCTGCCGTACCACCAATCAATAAACCTAACGCTTTAAAGATGGCTAAACCTAAGCTAACGAAGACCGTACCGCTTAAGATGGCCAGTACATCTTCGTAAAATCGATGTGTTGAGGAATGCATACTTGAATTTCTCCTAGATTCTTCCAGTGTCTAAACGTGTTTCAAACTCGTTACTGGATATATTTTGAGCAAGTCTATGCTTTCGAGGGGCGGCATTGTACAGTAAAAATACTCCCTCACAAGCCTTATCGCCCTTCAGGTTAACGTGATGTAAATTATTGATATTACTTGTAAAAAGGCATTAATACTCAGACGGTTTAGCCACATATTTGTGAGTAAATGATCTAGGGCGTTTATAAGTGCAAAACCAACGATTGATTAAATATATTTGTTTCAATTTTGCACTATGCCTACCTGCTGCTTGGCGATATGCTAGGGATCCACTTTTTTAAGCAGTCTAATGACTCAGGAGACCCAGTGTCGATTTGTGTGCCACAAGGAATTATTTCGCTAGATAACATTTTACCCGATGAACCCTTACTGATGATGGGGGCAGGTCCGGTACCTATTCCGGCCAAAGTAGCGGCGGCGAATGGCATAGTGATCAACCATCTCGGCGACACCATGGCGCAAATTATCGAACAAGTTAAAGTCATGTCGCGCTATGTTTTTCAAACTGAAAACGGCTTGATTTTAGGCGTCGCAGGCCCGGGTTCAGCTGCTATGGAAATGGCAGTAGCGAATTTAGTTCGCCCTGGCGATAAAGTGCTTAGCATCTGTAACGGTTTTTTTAGTAGCCGCTTAGCTGAAATGGCTGGGCGTTTACAAGCTGATGTGACCAAGATCCTGATCGATGAGCGTCAGGCGGCGAGTGCCGAAGCCATCGAACAGCATATCATTCGTACCCAACCCAACGTATTGACCATAGTGCAGGGCGAAACCTCAAATACCGTGCATAATGCCGAGCTAGAGCAGATTTGCCGCGTAGCCAAAAAGCATAACTGTATGGTCATTGTCGATGCAGTTTGCACACTGAGCACGATGGTATTAGACATGGACGATTGGGGTATCGATGCTGTGATCACTGGCGGCCAAAAAGGCTTGTCGTGTATTCCTGGCATATCCTTAGTGGGTTTTTCAGAGAAAGCGTGGGCCTTTATTGAATCACGCACCGACCAACTGCGACACTGGTGCCTTGACGCCAAGCTAGGCCACCAATTCTGGTACAAAAAGTCTTATCACTACACCGCGCCCGTATCTGGTATTTTAGCTATTCATGAAGCGCTACGTTTGGTGTGCACAGAAACCTTACCGGTGCGATTTGCCCGCCATGAACGTTGTTCAAAAGCGCTGCAAGCAGCAGTCGAAGGCATGGGGCTAGAATTATACGTGGAGCCACATGCGCGTCTTGCATCTGTGGTGGGGATCAGCTTACCGCAAAACATCGTCGGCAAAGATGTACTAAGTACGATGTCAAACCGCTATCGAGTTGAGATATCCGGCTCGTTTGGGCCGAATATTGTGCGCATAGGGCAAATGGGTGAACAGTGCCGTACTCATAACTTGTTCCGCACCATTCATGCACTAGGCTCTGCCTTTATCGATTTAGGTCACAAATTAGATTTGCCTACCGGTATGGCCGCACTCGAAAGCACTCTAGACAATATGCGTTAGAAAAATGACGCGTTAACGATATGACCCGTTAACAACACCCTCTATCGGGTAGGTGCAAAGCGATGCGCTGTTGCTTTGCACCTCCTCTTAAAAGCCTCCTCTGCTGCTATCAACTGATGTAAATTCATCTATGCTTAAATAGACAAAGGGAGTGTTAATTTTGACTGTCATTTTGCTGTGCCTCCCTTGTGTTAAAACGGACTCATTAACAATGCTACTAGGCGAAAATAAAGGAGAACAGTATGTCTAAGCTGATACTTTCACTGGATGGCGGCGGTATTCGCGGCGCAGCCACAACGCAATTTTTAACCCATGTCGAAAAAGCCCTTCAAGAAAAACATCAAAAATCCTTACGGGATTGCGTGGATTTTTATGCGGGTACCAGTACGGGAAGCCTTATTGCTTTAGCACTTGCCACCACCGACATGGACATACAAGATATTAATAAGCTGTATAGCTACGCGAATGCGAAAAAAATCTTTGTCGAAAACCGCGGCGCATTTGAACTAGACGGCATCAACGCGCCTAAATATGAAGCCAAAGGTAAAACTGACATTCTTAAAAAGTCCCTCGGTCAGGCAAAAATAAAAGATGTGCCCGAGGGGAAGCATATACTTGCTATAACCTATGGTGTCGAGAAACATCGCCCGCACGTAATTAAATCAACCCGTAGCGAATTTCAAAACTTACTTTCGTATCAAGTGGCTGATGCTTCAAGCGCAGGGCCAACCTACTTCCCCACCCAAGTCATGAACCTCCCCCCGGATAACGAACAAACATGGTTAATCGATGGCGGCGTAGTAGCAAACAACCCAACCATGTGTGCTATTGCCGAAGCATGCCGGTTATGGCCAGATGCCAATAGACGCGTGCTGTCGATTGGTACGGGTACCCAAACACGCAAAATAAATGGACCTGATTCACGTAGTTGGGGAGCACTACAATGGATGCTAAAAGGCTGTATTATTGATGTGTTATCAGATGAAAAAGTTGTCGCTTATCAGGCAATAACCATTACACCACCTGGAAGTTATATCCGCGTTAACGCTGAAATGCGCACTCAACCCGGTTTAGCCAAAGCCCCCGATGATGCCATGGATGACATTAGCCAAACCAATATTAAGCGCTTAAAAGGCATGGGGGATTTTTGGTATAGCCAGTATGGTGAAGCCGTGGTCGAGCTGCTTAACAATAGTTATGACGGGCCCTCCCTCGACAGGATTGATGCAAATACGGGGCAGCCCATTCAATACAAACCAGGGTGAGGATTATTTGGCTTGCGCCACTAACAACCCGCGCATACGTTGCAATTCTTGTTTGCGCTGCTCATCCACTTCTGGGTAATGCATATCCAATGATTCGAAGGTTTCTACTATGGTTTTGGCGATGATCAGGCGTGCGTTACGCTTGTCATCCGCTGGGATCACATACCAGGGGGCCTCTTTGCTGGTAGTGGAGCCAATACAATCTTCGTAGGCGTGCATATACTGCGGCCAGAACTCCCGCTCTTGTATATCGGCATCGCTGAATTTCCAGTTTTTATCTGGGTTATCGATACGGGCTAGAAAGCGCTTGCGCTGCTCTTCTTTAGACAAGTGCAAAAAGAACTTAATGATGCGCGTACCATTTCGCGTCAAGTGCTGCTCTAAATCATTGATCGAGCGGAAACGTTCGCGCCATATATGCTCTTTGTGCATTGCTTCATCAGGGATGTGTTGGCTGTGCAAAATTTCAGCATGCACACGGGCAATTAGCACTTCTTCATAGTATGAGCGGTTGAAAATCCCGATACGTCCCCGCTCCGGTAACGCTAGGTTCGAACGCCACAAAAAATCGTGCTCTAGCTCATTCTGACTAGGGTGTTTGAAGCTATGTACTTGGCAACCTTGGGGGTTAATACCCGACATAACATGACGAATTGAGCTGTCTTTACCCGCTGCGTCCATGGCCTGAAAAATGATCAACACCGAATGCTCATTAGCAGCGTATAACATGCGCTGCAAATCACTCATTTTACCGATTTGCTTTTTGAGCTTCTGTTTATAATGCGCTTTGGACGTATACAAAGGGGCAACAGCGGTGGGACGCTGGCTCAAATCACACGACTCCCCCTGGGGTGCTTTAAAATCTCTTGGGTTAACTTTCATTTTTTCCCTTATTTATCAGCATCGAATTACTTTATACCAACGCCATCGAATAATTAGCCACTCAGCGAGAATTTAAAGGAGTTGGAATTAATATCGTCCTTACCTTGTGCCCTATAAAGAGCCGTGTCAATTAGATAGACCAAAGAAAATAGGCTCACTAGCCTATTCCAAAAGGACGCTAACGGTAACGTTAAGAAGAAATGAGAGAAAGGCTTAAAGAAGAGGGTGAAAGCGAAGCACGCGATTAAAGTTTGAGAAAAATTACCACGGAATATTTCACAGAGAACCAAAAAGCTGGGTGTTGCACCCAGCTCAAGAGCATAAGGCGGGTAATATCCGCCCTAAGTTAAGCACTTATAAAGATAAGTCACCGGTGATAATCGCATCGGAATAACTTTGGTAAGCCGCTTCAAGCTGCTTCGCCACTGGGTCAGGGAACGAGTGGAAGTCACCGCTTTCAAGTGCAGCAACAATGGCTTGTGCTACTACAGTTGCATCAGGCGCACCTTCGAAGCCTGCTGAATCCCCCATTTCTGTGCCAATTGGCCCTGGGTGCACGCTTAATACACGAATACCTTTATCAGCCCACTTGTCTTTTAAGCCTTGGGTGATCGAATACGCAGCTGCTTTAGATGCACAATAAGTGGCAATGTCTCCAAAGGTTTTGATTGATGCGATAGAATTCAACTGAACCAATACGCCTTTATTGCGCTCTAGTGTTTCAGCGAATGCATTGGCAACGCGCATCAAACCAAACACGTTCACGTTAATTTGCCCCATCAATGACTCTTCTGCATTTTCAGCCAGAGGTGAAGTCACGTGCATAATACCTGCGTTATTAACCAAAATTTCTACGTCGCTGGCTTGAGTAGCCAAACGCTGAATTGACGCGGTATCGGCTACATCGGCAGTCAATGTGACAACTTTACCAGCGTATTGCGCTTCGATGTCTTTGGTTGATTCTGGGTTGCGTACCGCTAAATAAACCTTAGTTGCCCCATTTTCGATAAGTGAATCGACGATTGCTTTACCAATTCCGCGATTTGCGCCTGTGACGAGTGCTACTTTACCTTGAATTGAATCAGTCATTGTTTGCTCCTGTTGATGTACTAAGTACTTTAAAAAGTATTTAAAAAAGTATTTAAAGTTGTACCGATCGGTAACGTTGATTAATGTTATACCGATCGGTAACATACGTCAAATAGATCCCTAGATTCATTTTTGCGAGGTTCATAGCGATGAGTGGTAAACGTACTTTTGACGATGAAAAGGCACTTGAGTCAGCTATGGGCGTCTTTTGGAAGAAAGGCTACGCTGGTGCGTCTTTGGCTGAACTTACCCAAAGTATGGGGATCAATAAGCCCAGCATGTATCGCACATTCGGTAACAAAGAAGCCTTGTTCTTAAAAGCGACGCAAAGATACATCGAACAAAATGCCATGCCGCACTTTGTTTATCTGCATCAGGCCGGCGTATCGTTAGATAAGCGCATAAAAAACTATATGGTGTCTGTGGTCAGCGAGCAATGCACCCCGAGCGATCCAAAAGGGTGTTACATATTCTTGTGCCAATCTGAAATTGCCGGTGGCGATATCCCTGAGCTTCCCAGTAATTTGTTGATTGAGGCGGGCAATAAAATTCAAGAAGAATTAATCAATATTTTCACCACGGACCCAGAAGCAATCGCCCTTGGCTTAGACACTCGCGCAGCCAGTATCGCTTTATGTATCATTACGACACTTAGAGGCACGGCCTCAATGGCAAGAGCTGGCGTTACATTAAGTGAGTTAGAAGACGTAGTCGAACATAGCCTACGCGGCATCGGGCTCGTATCTTAACGACCCGCTTAAGAGGGATTAGGCTGGTCACTAACCAACAGCCGATCAGAAGGGAGAAAGCTATCCTTCCTTCATTTTTAATAGATCTTACTCTGGCGTTACATTTCAACACAGTTATCCCAAGCATTGCCTCTAATGCAGCTTGAATTGTAGTTCTTATGGGCAGATAGTTAAGCTTCAAAATAACGGCTGGCACAGGCTTACATTGCTCATCTACCGGAGAAGATCCATGTCACATATCGACCCTAAACACATCCCACAACAAGCCTTTGATTGGTATGACGAATACGCCCATGGCGACATGGACAGACGAACATTTATGTCGCGTTTGGCTTCATTGTCAGTCGCGGGATTGAGCATAGGCACGCTAAGCGGTGCATTGACCCCCAATTACGCCTTAGCCGAGCAAGTGTCATTCAACGATGAAGCGATTACTGCCAGCTACCAAAAATTTGATTCGCCCGAAGGACACGGCACAGGCCAAGGTTATTTAGTGGTGCCAAGTGATATGCTCAAGCCCGCACCAGCGGTGCTAGTGGTGCATGAAAACCGCGGCTTGAACCCTTATATAAAAGACGTTGCACGCAGATTAGCGAAAGAAGGGTTTATTGCGTTTGCCCCAGATGCATTATTCCCTCTGGGCGGTTACCCTGGAAATGACGATGAGGGCAAAAAAATGCAGCGCAGTATGGAGCGTGAAAAAATTGAAAATGACTTTATTGCAGCGGCCAAATTTATTAAGCAACACGAAAAAACGACGGATAAAATAGGCGTAGTAGGTTTTTGTTTTGGCGGTTACATCAGTAACTTTTTAGCAGCTAAAATACCTGACGTTATTAGCGCTGCTGTTCCGTTTTATGGGACCCCGGCCGCTGACAACTTAGTCAGCCAAGTCAAAGGCCCGCTTCTACTCAACTTTGCAGAAAACGATAGTCGCGTCAACGCGAGTTGGCCTGATTATGAAGCTGCACTTAAAGCCAATAATGTCACCTATAACGCCCATATTTATCCAAACACCCAACATGGTTTTCACAATGACTCCACCAGCCGCTATAGCCCTGAAGCAGCAGAGCTTGCTTGGTCTCGCACAGTGGATTTCTTCAAAACAAACTTGGCATAGCGTTAACACATGGGCAAAGTAAAAACGGTGACTCGGTGCATGCAATCTGCGTGCACCGAGTTACAGAACGTGCAACGCAAACCAATAACGAATTATCGGCTACAAAACCCATTACCGTCCCCAGCTGATGCAATGCTGCCATTTAACTGTTGCGTCATATTCGCTGTGCGATAGCTCATAAAAGAGGTTAATCCGTAAAAGCGTCCCACGGTAGAGGTCTGATTCTGCTCATATTCAGAAAATGAATAAAAAGCGCTCGGATCATTAGCCACATGTTCACTAATCAGTGTGTCAATATTGGCTACCCGCTCAGCAAACTCACTGCTAGAGAGTGGCCCATCAATGAGTTGATTTAAGTAACCGTGGTAGATATCTAAGTTATCACTGCTCGCTAATGCACGTGCCACTAGAGGTTTATCAGCAAGGGCACCGTCAGTGGGCTCATCGATATACAATTCACGAATATCAGCACTGTTACATCCTTGACTAAAAGAACCAAACGATTCGTTTAAATCCCAAGGCAACATAGTAAAAACGTTATCTTGATCATAGATATAATAGTTATGCGCCAGCGAGCCGTGATAACTATCAAGGTTCGATAACGACACGCTAACGGATAAATAACGCAGCACAGAATCTTGGTCAATCACACTTAATCCATCGCTGTATTCCATGTCATATACGAAGTCCATAAATGCGCCATTGTCTGAACTGTCTTCGTTAGTCTTTAATTCCACACCGCTGTAACTCGAAAAGTTGTCATCGATATATTGTAAATCGCTACCTGTACCATCGGGTTTGTATAAATCGCCATTCGCATTACTGAAATGCTTAGCAAGAAATTGCTCATTGACAAACTCCACCAGCAAATACAGTCCTTTCAATTCGCCATTCACATACACATTAACGTAGCTATGATCAGGGGCTGTCACACCCATTTCGTCCATCAATTCGTAGGCTATATACTCGCGCATATAAGATGGGTCATTGTACATATTAT
Organism: Paraglaciecola sp. QJM3NY_14; assembly: GCF_056173245.1. NCBI lineage: Bacteria > Pseudomonadati > Pseudomonadota > Gammaproteobacteria > Alteromonadales > Alteromonadaceae > Paraglaciecola > Paraglaciecola sp. QJM3NY_14. The sequence continues at coordinate 249,515 of NZ_CM149664.1, read as the reverse complement.
TGAGCACAAACTTTTTCATGCCCAACAGCTTCTGGCCGCTCACGTATTCATTCACATCTATATTAAAACTAAAGCGCTCGCTATTCGATTGGTAAACAGATTGCAGGCTTGAATTACCCTTAGTGCGTATCGCGACTTCATCCAGCGTTACGCCTTTAAAAGTCACCGATGTAAGGTGATACTCTTCATCTAAGGCATTATCCAGTAAGTCTTGCCACTGGTCTTCGTCGATTTCAAAATAAATAGATTCCACTACATCTTTGGCGTAAATATCAGGTAGTTGATTGGCCGTCCCTTGCGTGACAGCCAGCGTGTTGATTGCCCAGCCTCCGTCGGTTGTTAGCCCATAACTGTATCCTAGTGATACATAACTTTCCTGCCATTCGAGGTAATCCACGGTTTCATTATTCTTAATTAGGCTGAGCTCATCTTCTTTGCCTAATTTAAAGGGCACATAATCACTGCCTGGGTCTTCATCTGTCGCGTAGATCACAATGCGCGCGCCCGCTGCTAATAGAATGTCAGGCAACGTAAACGGTTCGATATCGTCACTGCTGTCCAGTACTTGATAGTCACTCAATAAGATCGCGTCAGCGCTGTTGTTATATAATTCAAACCAGTCATTGCCATCATCTTCGGCCGAGGCCACGACTTCGTTGATGACCAATGGGCCATGACTAGCTGAGCTGTTGGCTGCCACAGGCGTAGGCGCGAGGGTAGCCGTTGCATCGCTGCCATCTGGATATCGACCATAACTAAACCCAATTAGCGCCTCGCCGCTATCCCAGCTAAGTTGGTCAATTAAATCTGTATCAAGAAACAAGCTGACTTTATCAGATGAGCCCAGTTTGAAGTCAACCGTAGCAAAATCGTCTAGTTCATCGGTAGTGGCATACACTCGGTAGAATTCCCCCGGCGCAATGGTTACATCAGGCAATGAGAATAACTCCCCTCCTTCGTCACTAACGGAATAATCTCCCAAGAAAACAGCGTCGTCGCCTACTGCATAAAACTCTATCCAGTCGTAACCACCATTCTCGTCTTTAGCAACAACTTCATTAATACGCAGTTGGGCGTCGTTGTTAACAACCGTATCTGCCACCACAACATCTTCAGTCAACTCTACATTGACTGCGCCTTGCGTGGGCAACATGGTTTGCGCACTGCCCGTGCCATCAACATACAGACCATAGCTGTAGCCTTCTTCGGCCTCACCGTCTTGCCAATCTAATTGGCTGATCAGTGTATCGCTCTCATACAGATAAACCGCGTCATCGCCGCCCAATTTAAAGGTCACATAATACCCGCCATCAGGGGGCGTATCGCTTTCATCGATCGCTTGAATAATGACAAAGTCACCCGCTGCTAGAGACACCCCAGGCAACGCCTGGGTTTCATGGTCCGCATCATCATCAACTAAGCTGTAAATCGACAAATCAGCAATATCTGAATTGGCATAAAGTTCTATCCAATCATTGCCGTCATCTGTAGCTGAAGCCACAATTTCATTCACCACTAGCGCAGCGGTTGCGGTGTCATCTGTAGTCGTATCATCTTGAACTATATCGTCACTGACCGTGCTGTCTGACGAGGATTCCGACGACCCACAAGCGCTAAGCGTGCTCGTAATCACTAGCATGAGAAAAAGCTTATTTAGGGTGGTCCACTGCATGAAAGTATCTCCGATGTAAAAGTGCATTAATCGCATAAACTTATCTCATAAGTGCGTAGTCACAGTGCAGGAAAAAAGGAGATTCAGTGCAATTTGGTGTGGAAATAAAGTGTTAAAATAAACAATAAATTTTTAGCGGGAGACAAGTGATACAAAGGTCTTTGTAGCAGCCACAACGGTCAATATCAATGACTCCTCCAAAGATAAAATGCTTGTAACAATTTCTCATCGACTCAAGCTTTTTACACATTAAAAAAATTAAAGTGCTTATAGCCGCTCTCGAAGCCAATAGTGCTTCTTATACCTTTGATTAATAAAGGAAAAAACTGTCTAGGTAATCAAACCTTCGGCATGTCTCGTGCTACATCAATATTTTCTGACCAATGTTTCCCCTTAAGATTTGAGGCAAGCACATGAGTAAAATTCGAATTGCGTTGATAGGCGGAGGCCCTAGTGCTCTGACTATTATTAAAAAATTACTTTCCAGCGAACTACGTCAAGAACAAAGCCATGGGGCGAGCCGATTTAGTATTGATATTTTTGAGCGTAATTCTTCCTTAGGCAAAGGAATGCCATACAGCGAAGAAGGCGCATCGGCTGAGCACATTACTAATATATCTTCAGACGAATTAGCCCCATTTGATGAGACATTAGCCCAGTGGTTAGGTAAGCAAAGTCACGCTTACCTCGCACGCCACGACATCGATAAAGCCAATTTACATGTCAAACATGTTATCCCGAGGCTTCTCTTTGGCGACTATCTAAACGCTCAGTTTGACGCGCTTATACACAAGGGTGCGAGCAATGGCCTAAATATTAATCTGCATGTAAACAGTGAAGTTTTAGATATCAAGCCCAGCACAAACAGTCAAACCAGCGATGTACATACCGTGTCTGGGTGGATAAAAGGATTCCATAAAGTCATTATCTGTACTGGTCATGCATGGCCGCGCAGGAACGAAGGAAATGTCGCTGGCTATTTTGACTCGCCTTACCCGCCCATTAAATTGCAACATAAATACAATCACGCTGTGGCGTTAAAAGGCAGTTCGCTGACGGCGATTGATGCAATTCGTACTCTAAGTAAAGCCAATGGGCACTTTTATCACGACCAAGAGAAGCTAAAATTCAAACGAGCACAGGACGTGCCTGATTTTAAAATAGTGATGCACTCACTGGATGGTCTATTACCTAACATACGCTTTCATTTAGACGATCCATTAGTGTCTGAAGAAGGCATGCTAAGCGAACAGCAAATCGCTGAGCATAGGGCTGAAAACGACGGTTTTTTGAGCCTAGATTTCATCTTCGAGCATAATTTCAAGAAGGTGCTTGCAAAGCGTGACAACACTTTCTACCAGAAAATAGCTAATAAGAACTTAGAGCAATTCACCGACTGGATACTTGAATCGAGAAAGGCTTTCGACCCGTTTACCCTGTTTAAAATTGAATGTATTCAGGCTGAGCAATCCATCAAACATGAGCAAACTCTGCAATGGAAAGAAGTCCTTGCCTTGCTCAGTTTCACCATAAACCATCCGGCCAAATACCTCTCTGGCGAAGATACACTTCGCTTACAGCAAAAATTACTGCCCTTGATAGGCTTAATGATAGCCAATATTCCCCAAACCTCGGCGGTACAACTCTTAGCGTTATACGAAAGCAAAGCGCTTGAGGTTATCTCTGTTGATACGAACAGCAACGTGCAAATAGAAGGCGATCATTGTTTTACGTATCACTATGAAAATAGTGCAAAGCAATCAGTCACAGAGCAATATCGGATTTTTGTTGATTGCACCGGGCAGAAACATTTACCCATGGCTGACTTCCCCTTTACCTCAATGTTTGAGGCCGAACCAGTACTGCCCGCTTGTGTACGCTTCAAAGAGAAAGCGCAAGGGCAAAAACAGCAGCGTGTTGGTCGAGACAATGTCAGCATAGGTGCAGACGGTGAGTACTACTTGATACTAAAAGGCTTTGCAATAAACGATGCTTACCAGCCTATTTTAGCCACTGGCAAACCAAGCGAACGTTATTTTATGATGGCGGTGCCATTTATCAGTGGTTTTAATCCAGACTATTCAGGCTTCGATTTCTGCGAACAGGTGTCCACTATCATAGTGGAAAAACTCTGCGCTGAACTGCCTCAACACTATGCTAGTTAACGGTGTAATCCACGGTATTTAGACAATGAAATCACAAAGTACAGAAGCACCAAGGGCTAGGAAAGTACTAACCAACATTCGCTGCCGTGGTACTCACTAGGTTTATGTCGTCCATTGAAGCGACGCGCATGTGGGTTTGGTAGTAGTACTTGTTACTGCGCTTACCGTTTGAACTAAACCAAATCTTCACTTGAACGAGTTGCCCTTTTACCAGAACGCGCTTTTTCAAGAAGTAAGCTTCAGGCGACATTTCATGCTTTTTTTCAAACTCGGTAGCGATTTCAGGTGAGAGCACAATTGTGATATTTCTTGGGTCGCGGTAATCGTACTCGGTATTTAAAAACACCCGCCCCTCAAGACGACCTGTTGCTTTCACTTTGAAAACACCCCCTGTCTCAAAAGATTTTGGGTAAATAACAGCGGCCAAGTTGCGATACGCCATGGTATCTGTGGTTGCGCTCTCGCCGCCAAATTGCGCAGGTTGGCGCAGTGAATTACCGCTATTTTGAGAAGTACTGCTGCAACCCGCCAACAATAGTATTAACAATGCTGTCCATAATCTCATATCTTCATCCCTAATCATTAGTGCACAATAAACACCCATCAAACTTTATCGAAACGTGAAAGTGAACTCCACCATCATGTCTTGCTGAGCGACTCGTCTGTCTCTATCGTCTCGACTTTCGTATTCAATGGCTCTTCAGGCTCTTCACTTTCTAAGCCCATTTCGACCACTTCTTGAGTGGTGTTTCGCATATTTACAAACGGCTCATAATGCTCTCGCGCGACATCGTGGAAGCGAATACGATATAAGGTCCAGCAAGCCAAAATTGACAGCGCCACACCCGACACTACAAACAGTGCCATATGGGTATACCCCAACAAAAAAGAAACAGTAAGGGGCCCAAGAATACTGCCGACGCTATTCATCATCAGCACCCCACTGCCCACTTCCATAATGGATAGGTCTGTATTGTCATTGGCATGAGCTAAGCACAGGGAATAAAGCGGAAAGCTCAAACCGCCTAACAAAAACATGGTCACATAAATCACTTCAGGCGTGCGGCTATCAAGCATAATAGCTGCAATACTGGTTAATACCGCAACAACGGCCAAACCGGTTATCACATAGCGCCTGTCTATCCGGTCAGATAAGCGACCGACGGGCAATTGCAATGCTGTGCCGCCTAATATCGTCACCGCCATAAACACACCCACTTGCCCTGCACTCAACTGATTAGCATCCGCTATCACTGGCCCTAACGCCCAAAAACCACCGGTCACTAGCCCACCAAAAAACGCTCCCACCATGGCCACTTGCGATACAGCAAATAAGCGCCTAAAGCTGAAGCTTACAGCCGGAATAGGCTGCGGAGCAGCCCGCCTAGTTAGCCCCACGGGTACAATACCCAATACCAGTAATGCAGCCGCCAACATAAATAAGCCAGCATAACCAAGCTCAAAGCCCACCAATAACTGCCCCACGCAGATAGCTGAAAGCGAGATCACGGTATACACAGAAAGTACGCTACCTCGGTGCTCGATACTCGTCTTATCATTAAGCCAGCTTTCAATGACCATATAAATGCCCGCAATGCCCCAGCCAATAAGACAGCGGGCAATGAGCCAAAGTGCAAAATGATCAACTAAACCAATAAACAGCAGTGAAGCCGTAAAAAGTGCAATTAGTACGGTAAACACCCGTATATGACCTACCCGGGCTACAAGACGGGGAACCGTTAAACAACCCAGCACAAAACCAAGAAAGTAGCTTGAGCCAATATAACCAATTAAATCCGGCTCCCACCCTAAACTTATTGCATAAAGAGGCACGATTGTAAGTTGCAGGCCATGGCCAACGAGCAAAATAGCGGCTGAAAACAACAAGGAAAACATAGACTGTAGCAAGGTCGGCATAGCGCGATCCAATTCGAAAATTTAGCTTAAGCCACCGACAGTGACAGGTACAAACACGGGCTCAAACAAGCTAAAGCAAAGTTGAGAGCGTTGAAATATTGAAGATCCACATAGTGGTGGTTTCGGCATATGAAGTCCAGAATGAATTGATTGATTGGCTAGGCTTTATCAACATTGAGGAGCAAACTTGCCTCTAGTGCCCATAAAAGTTGATAGCATTTTAATTTATCTCGAATTTAAATAATAAGTGCGCACCCATTTTAGCTTGACCTTCCAGTGGCAAGAACCTTTAGAATTGCCCAAATCTTTATTAGCTGATTCAAGAAGTTTATATGCCCTCCCGCGCCATTTTTAGTACATTTGTTTTGTCCGTTATCGTTGCTCCACTCACTCAAGCCCAAGAGTTGAAACCAATCGTTGATACGATTAACGCACCACTAGCCCATCCCAACCAAACACCAGAGCAATACGCTCAGGAAATGAAAACCACAGAAAAAAAGAAAGACACCCATAATAACGATCTTAATATTGAGGCTCACTCAGACGAACATGAGCATACCGAACAGGTTGAAAAAATTGTTGTTCAAGCCACACGCTCAGGGCGCATCGCCGATGACCAGCCTATACGTGTGGAACTTATCGACAGAGAAGAAATAGAAGAAAAAGCAGCCATGCGCCCGGGTAATATCTCAATGCTGGTCGCAGAAACAGGTGGCGTTCGAGTGCAAACCACGTCCCCTGCCCTTGGCAGTGCAAACATTCGGCTGCAAGGTCTGTACGGTCGTTATACTCAGTTGCTGGCAGACGGTTTACCCCTGTACGGTAACCAAGCATCATCCATTGGCTTACTACAAATTCCTCCGACTGATCTTGGCCGGGTTGAAATTATCAAGGGCTCCGCATCTTCCTTATATGGTGGCTCAGCATTAGGTGGGGTAATTAACCTCGTATCTCGAACGCCGGGAGATTCGCTCAACGGCGAAGCCTTACTCAATGTAACCACGCGCAATGGGCAAGACCTAACCTCGTATGTGGAAAGCCCCCTAAGTGACGATGTAAAAGGCTCTCTTACAGTAGGCGCTCATCATCAAAACAAGGAAGACATAGACGATGATGGTTGGATAGATCTGCCCAGTTACGAGCGCTACACCGCTCGCCCCCGATTGTTTTGGGAAGGTGAAAACGGTGAATCACTTTACGCGACGGCAGGTTTTATGACCGAGCAGCGCGAAGGCGGCACCATGCCTGGGGCAGTCGTTGCTGACGGCAACCCCTATGAACAAACCCAAGACTCCCAGCGTATTGATGGCGGCTTGGTGTTCAATATGCCGATGCTCGATACGCTGACCCTCAATGCCAGAGCCTCTGCTATGGTGCAAGATCACGACCATACTTATGGTGTTCTGGCAGAAGACGACAAACATGAAAGCTACTTATTAGAAAGCAGTATTGCCGGTTATAGCGGTGCTGCTGACTGGCTAGTGGGCTTAGCTTACCAAACAGAACAGTTCACCTCTGAGACCTATAACGAATTCGATTATACCTACGAAGTACCCGGCATATTTACTCAGTTAGATTATGAATGGAATGAGCAACTGACTACTTCAGTAAGCGCCCGTTTAGATGAGCACAGTGAATACGGCACGCAATTCAGCCCTAGAATATCGATGTTATATCGCCCTGGTGATTTAACCATAAGGGGTTCATATGGTCAGGGTTATTTTGCCCCGACACCTTTTGTTGAAGAGATTGAAGCCGCTGGCTTATCACGCCTCGAGCCATTACAAAACTTGGAAGAAGAGCAGGCCGAAACCGCATCACTGGATGTAACCTATCGATTCGAGAGCATCGAAGCGAGTGTGACAGCATTTGGCTCTAATGTTGAAAACGTGACTGAGTTACAAGCCTTTTCATCGAACAACACAAATGAACTCGACAGAGTAAGACTCATAAACGCCGAAGGCGAAACTCAGATCCGTGGCTCAGAAGTATTAATAAGATACTATTGGCGCGACGTAAAACTGACCGCAAGCTACCTATACCTAGATGCAACGGAAGTTTCACCGGACAACAGCGGTAGAAGAGAGATCGCGCTCACTCCAAGGCATTCCGCTGGTTTTGTTGCCATGTGGGAGCAACACGGAAACTTCAGGGTCGGCTTTGAAGCCTATTACACCGGCCCGCAAAGGCTGAACGACAACCCGTACATAGACGAATCGAATCCCTATTGGCACTTAGGCCTCATGGGGGGAATCACGGTAGGCAGAGCCAGCTGGTTTATCAATTTAGAAAACCTGTTAGATGTAAAACAAACCGACGAACACCCGCTGTTACTTCCATCTAGAGCAGCAAGCGGCCAATGGACCACAGACATCTGGTCAAGAAACGACGGCTTTATTGCTAATGCAGGCGTTAGAGTGAAGTTCGGTAGCTAGTTATTTTTGAAACAGCATTAACTTGTCAGTATGTTAATGCTGTTTCCCCCTTCTGATCTCGTTGACGCCTTTCTATTCGCTTCGCGAACATTGTGGCTTTCAAACACCTCTGTTCTACGTGCAGTATCGAATTCACCTTGTGCGCTCTGCTTATGGCATCCTGTAATTAAACCAGCGTCAGTCAAGACGCGCAGGGAATAGAGACTTGCTGGTGGGCGGTCTTTATTTCGGGCTATCCATGCCCTTCATGCTTCGCATCATCCTTCGGATGTTCACAATGGTTCCCAACCATTTTGTCTTGGTGACTCTTTCTTAGCTGTTGGAAAGAAGTCACTGGCTGACCAAGGATGGTTTGTCATACCCAGCAAGGATGCTGATACGCGCAGCGTATATTTTGTGGCCGAAGCCATAAAAAAGGCGCCTATCTGGCGCCCTTCTTAATACTGAATCAAAACACGCGTTATACGCGCTCGAACACAGTGGCAATACCCTGGCCTAAACCAATACACATGGTCGCTAAGCCGATGGATTTATCGTTCGCTTCCATTAGGTTGATCAAGGTCGTAGAGATACGTGAACCAGAGCAGCCTAGCGGATGCCCTAGCGCAATCGCGCCACCATTGAGGTTTACTTTGTCTTCGTAAGTATCCAACCAACCCAGCTGCTTAATACAAGACAAGGCTTGTGCTGCGAATGCTTCGTTAAACTCAGCTAATTCGATGTCAGCCATTGTCATGCCGGCACGTTTAAGAGCTTTTTGCGTCGCAGGAACTGGGCCAAAACCCATGATAGCGGCATCACAGCCGGCAACCGCCATAGCACGAATTTTTGCACGTGGGGTTAAACCCAGTGCTTTGGCTTTATCAGCAGACATAATCAACATGGCTGATGCGCCATCTGATAACGCTGAAGATGTACCAGCCGTTACGGTGCCGTTGACTGGGTCGAATACTGGGCGCAAGCCAGACATACTTTCAGTGGTTGAGTCAGGACGAATAGTTTCATCTGCATCAATCAGTTTTAGTATACCGTCAGCGTCATGGCCTTCAGTGGCGACGATTTCATTCCAGCGACCTTCAACAGCTGCCGCATGAGCTTTTTGGTGCGAACGTGCGCCGAATGCATCTTGCATTTCACGGGTGATACCGTTTTGACGTCCCAACAATTCAGCGGTCATGCCCATGCTGCCTGAGGCTCGAGCTGCGGTTTTAGCAATGCCTGGGTGAAAGTCGATGTTGAAGTCCATGGGTACGTGGCCCATGTGCTCTACACCACCAATCATGTACACATCACCGCGGCCACTCATGATGCCGCTTGTTGCATCATGCAAAGCTTGCATAGATGAGCCACATAAACGGTTAACCGTTACGGCAGCCACACTGCGTGGAATGTCAGTTAATAACTGCGCATTACGAGCGATGTTGAACCCCTGCTCTTTGGTTTGTTGTACACAACCCCAAATGATGTCTTCAATCTCGTTTGGATCAAGATTAGGGTTACGTTCTATCAGCTTACTCATTAAGTGCGCTGATAACGTTTCAGCACGTACATTGCGGAAAATACCGCCTTTCGAGCGCCCCATTGGGGTACGAATACAATCGACTACTACGACTTCTTTCATGTTCTTGTCCTCTGGTGCAATTTAGGCTGATTGAGAAAAATAAGATTTACCTGAAGCGGCCATTTCGCGCACGCCGTCAGAAATCTGATAAATCGGACCTAAATCCGCGTATTTGTCGGCTAGGGCTACAAAGTTAGCCAAGCCCATGGTTTCGATGTAACGGAACACGCCGCCTCTAAAGGGAGGGAAGCCCAAGCCGTACAACAAGGCCATGTCAGCTTCTGCTGCACTGCCTACTATGCCTTCCTCTAAACAACGAATCGCTTCGTTTGCCATTGGGATCATGACTCGTGCAATGATCTCATCTGCGTCGAAGTCACGCTTGTCGGCGCAATGTGGTGCAAACAATTCGTACGCTTCATCAGCGGCTTTCTTCGCTGGGCGACCGCGCTTGTCTAGGCTGAAGTTGTAGAAACCTTTGCCGTTTTTCTGCCCTAAACGCTCAGATTTGTACAACAAGGTAACCGGATCGTTGTCAATTTTCTGCATACGCTCTGGAATGCCATCGGCCATTACGCTTGATGCGTGATCGGCGGTGTCCATGCCTACTACGTCAAGTAAATAAGCTGGGCCCATAGGCCAACCGAAGATTTTCTCCATGACTTTGTCTACTGCTACAAAGTCAGCGCCGTCCATAACCAATTTGCTAAAGCCCGCGAAGTAAGGGAACAACACTCGGTTTACCAAGAAACCAGGGCAATCGTTAACCACAATCGGGGTTTTACCCATTTTCAGGGTGGCTGCAACCACAGTGGCAATGGTCGCATCAGTGGTTTTTTCACCGCGAATGATCTCAACTAATGGCATTTTGTGCACTGGGTTAAAGAAGTGCATGCCGCAGAAGCGCTCAGGCTTTTCTAGGCTCTCTGCTAATTGGTTAATTGAAATCGTTGAAGTGTTAGAACAAATCACTGTGTCATCAGACACATTTTGCTCTGTCTCTTTAAGCACTATACCTTTGACTTTCGGGTTCTCAACAACCGCTTCAATAACCAAATCAACGTCTTTTATCGCTGAGTATTCAAGGGTCGGTACGATGTTATTCAAAGTGTTGGCCATAACAGCAGGGGTCACTTTACCGCGCTGCATACCTTTACCTAAAATTTTCGCCGCTTCATTCAAACCAAGATCCAATGCGTCCTGGTTAATGTCTTTCATGATAACCGGCGTGCCTTTCACAGCTGACTGGTATGCAATACCGCCGCCCATGATACCCGCACCTAATACGGCCGTTTGCTTAACGTCTTTGGTTGAGGCTTTGGCTTGTTTTTTACCTTTGCTTTTCACTAACTGATCCGCAAGGAAGATACCCACTTGGGCCTTCGCTGCATCGCTTTTCGCTAGTTTGGTGAATCCTTGGTTTTCAAGCTCTAATGCACCAGCGCGGTCTAAACGGGCTGCGTTAGCAACGGTATCAACCATGGCATGAGGTGCTGGGTAATGCTTACCCGCTTGGGCGAATACCATGGCTTTGGCTGTTGAGAAGCTCATCATGGATTCATTTTTGTTCAGTTTAAGAGGCGCTTTCTTTTGGGCGCGACGTGCTTCCCAACCGAATTTCCCGTCGATAGCGTCTTGCAACATGCTAAGGGCAGCGTCATGCAATTTTTCAGGCGCAACTACGGCATCAACTGCGCCTTCAGCTAGCGCTTTGGCCGCTTTGCGGTCACGGCCGGTGGTCATCCACTCAAGCGCATTATCAGCGCCGATTAAGCGAGGTAAACGTACTGTGCCACCAAAACCAGGCATAAGGCCCAATTTCACTTCAGGCAAGCCAATGGCTGCTGTGGTGTCTGCAACACGCAGGTCACAGGCTAACGTCATTTCACAACCCCCACCTAGCGCAAAGCCATTAATAGCCGAAATCGTCGGGAAAGGTAAGTCCTCGAATCTATCGAACACCTGAGACGTTTTCGCTACCCAAGTTAATACTTCTTCAGCAGGCATATCGAATAAGCCAGTAAATTCAGTAATGTCAGCACCCACGATAAAGGTCGACTTATTCGAGCGCACCAAGACCCCTTTTACATCTGACTGACTTTTAAGGGCTTGAGTCGCTTCGTCAAGCTCGCTAACCGTTTGGCGATCAAATTTATTCACCGAACCTTGAGCATCGAATACAAGCTCTGCAATGCCGTTTGGCAACAGCGTTACGTTGAGGCTTTTGCCTTCATATATCATTATTTTCTCCTTTGGCTTTGGCCAGGATTGAGGGTATTAAACTGTATGACTGTTTAGATTTCGATCACCGACTTTCCGCTGCTGTCAGTGCAATCGTGAAGCAACGATTTGGTTAATATCTTAATATCAAAACAACAACTAATTTATAACAATTATCAAATTGGGGTACGTTGCCATAATTCAACTGGTCATGCCAGTTAAATATGTTGAAACTTAGGTTGTCCCCTAGCCCTGATTGCAGATATCTTATGGAAGTTATTTAACCAACGAATGAGGCAGGGTTATTCTGCGTATTCTCCATATTCTGTTGCTACTGCTGGTATGCTTTTCGTCTCAAGCAACGACAACTCTTTCTTCAGCAGAGCAAAAACTACAACATCAGCGTGAAATCTTCGTCGAAGCAGAATCATTGGCTAACAACCCACAAAGCGCTGATTACCAAAGGCTGGTTGCGCAATTAGTAGACTATCCTTTGCTACCGTATGTCCAGTTGAAAGCATTGATGAACAACATCAATAGAAAAAATGGTCCAGAAATAGAAGCCTTCTTAGGGAAATATGAAAATACCCCGCTGGACCGTTCATTACGCAAAAAATGGCTGCAATATTTGGCCAAGTCGCAACGCAAAACGGAATTTTTGGCCGCGTATACTAATACCGGCAACGTCCAACTAGCGTGTAAAAACATTGAATATCGTTTGTCTGACCCTGCTGATCGCAAAGTCGCGTTAACCGAAGTACCCAGATTATGGATTGTGGGTCAGTCACAACCCAAGGAATGTGACTATGTATTTCGTGAATGGAAAAAAGAAGGTTTACTCACCAAAGACATGGTTTGGCAGCGCTTAGTGCTTGCTGCCACTAGCGGCAAACACACGCTAGTGCCTTATTTACAAAAACTGCTACCAGAAAACGAACGCTATCTAGCTGACTTGTGGCTAGCAGTGCGCCGAGACGCTAGCTACGTGAGCCGTAGTTCGAAATTTCCTCACAAGTTAGTCAGCAAAGAAACCCAAATACTGATTTACGGTTTAAAGCGCCTAGCGTTTAGTCAGCCTGATTTAGCCTTAAAAAGCTGGTACGCGCTAGAGAAACGGTTTGCTTTTAGCGCTCCCCAGCGCAAAGCGATGACCGAGCGCTTCGCTATTGCTTTGGCGGTTGCTGATCACCCACAAGCTGATTTGTGGCTTGATAAAGCCAGTGCAGATTCCACCGACATCGAATTATTTCGCTGGCATCTGGCCCACGTATTGCGCCTTGGCAACTGGCAACATGCGCTGGAACTAATTGAATCAGCCCCGTCTGGCATCACCCAAGATTTAGCCTTTCAATATTGGCTTGGCCGCACTTACGAGCAGTTAGAAGCCGGTGATTTAGCACAACAAACCTTTAATAAATTAGCGGATCAACGTCACTACTACGGCTTTATGGCCAGCGGTAAACTGGCTAAGCAGCCTAGCTTGCATGACAAAACCTTAAATTTTAGCCCTGAGCAATTATTGGAGGTTGCCAATATGCCTCAAGCTAAACGCGCCTATGAGTTTTTGCAACTTGACCGAAGCTTGAGTGCAAGGCGCGAATGGTACGACTTACAACAAGGGTTAAACGAACAACAAAGTTTGATGGCGGCCGTACTGGCAGACAGCTGGAAGTGGCATGACCAAGCGATATTCACTTTTGCCAGAGTAGGCTATTTAGACGATTTGGAGCGACGCTTTCCAATCGCCTTTGATAAAAGCTTAATCAACAGCGCCAACAAAAACCAAGTCGACCCCGCATGGGCCTTTGCTATTGTGCGCCGCGAAAGCTCGTTTATGCCTGATGCTAATTCACACGCGGGCGCCCGGGGGCTGATGCAACTTATGCCAGGCACGGCTAACTACTTAGCCAAAAAGAAAGTGGGCGGCAGCAGCCTATTTGACCCTGAGCAGAACGTGGCTTTTGGCACCCAATACATGCGCTACCTAATGGATAAAATGGACAACAATCCGGTACTCGCTACGGCCTCTTATAATGCCGGATGGCGCAAAGTATTGGATTGGTTACCCGAGCGCGATGCCGTACCCATGGATATATGGGTGGAAACGATTCCTTACAAAGAAACCCGTAACTATGTAAAAGCCGTAATGGCTTATAAACAAATATACGCCCAGCGCTTAGGCCAACCCAGTCAGGTGTTTAAAGAGTTGGTGGACATGCAGATAGCCCCCATACAGCAATAACTTTTAGTTACCTCAAGTAACCCTAGCTAGCGCGGTGATCCTGGGTTGTGGTAACGTAAAAGGATGAAACACCCAAGGGCAATGGACAACAAAAATGCAGCAGCTAGCCGAACTTTATCCGCAACACATATCAGAATTACAATCCCGCACCAAAGAAGCGTTATCGCGCGAGGGTATTGATGGCTTAATTATTCATTCTGGCCAAGCCAAGCGCATGTTCTTGGATGACAACAATTATCCCTTTAAATGTAATCCACAATTTAAAGCATGGTTACCGGTCATTGATAATCCTAATTGTTGGCTGATCGTAAACGGCAGTGACAAGCCCAAACTGATTTTTTATCGCCCTAAAGACTTCTGGCATAAAGTCCCCCCCGAGCCTAACGATTTTTGGGTTGAACAGTTCGATGTCGTGCTGCTCACTCAGGCTGATGCCGTTGAGAAACACTTACCTTATGACAGAAGCCGTTTCGCTTACATCGGTGAATACATTGAAGTGGCTAAAGCATTGGGCTTTGATTTAGTGAACCCTGATAGGGTATTAAACTATCTGCATTACCAGCGCGCTTATAAAACAGACTATGAATTAGTGTGTATGCGTCAAGCCAACGCATTAGCGGTGGCCGGGCACAACGCGGCAGCCGCGGCTTTCAAGGCCGGTAAAAGTGAGTTCGATATCAATCAAGCCTATTTAGCTGCTGTGCGTCAAAGCGATAACCAGGTGCCGTATAACAATATTGTGGCATTAAATGAGAACAGCGCGATATTGCATTACATGGAGCAAGACGTTGTTGCCCCAAGTGAGTCACGCTCGTTTTTGATTGATGCTGGTGCTAGTTTTCATGGTTATGCGGCAGATATCACCCGCACCTATTGCAACGGGAGTATCCCCAATAGCAGTCACTTCGCTGAATTAATTAACGGCATGCATCAGGTCACATTAAGCTTAGCGGATTCATTGAAGCCGGGTGTGCCATACAGCGACATACACATTGCCGCACACGCGCAAGTTGCCCAATTGCTGCATCAGTTTGACATTGTTAACCTGTCTCCCGACGATATTTTGGCCGAGCAAATAGTCAGTACCTTTTTCCCCCATGGAATAGGACATTTCTTGGGTTTACAGGTTCACGATGTGGCTGGCCATGTAGCGGATGATCGCGGCACGCCTAATCCGCCGCCCGCTGAGCACCCATTTTTGCGCACGACCCGTATGATTGAAGCGCGCCAAGTGTTTACCATAGAGCCTGGTTTGTACTTTATTGATAGCTTACTAGCGGATTTAAAAAGCACAGAGAAATCTAAATTCATTAACTGGGATGTTGTTGATACGTTTAGGCCTTTCGGCGGTATTCGCATTGAAGACAATATTATTGTGCATCGTGATAAAAACGAAAATATGACCCGAGACTTAGGCTTAAACTAGGCTCGCGACTGGGGCTTGTGTAGCGACTTGCCCCTTGCGTTAACTTGACATAAGAACAGAATTCAAAAATAAAAAAGCTAACATAAGTAACATCAACGCTAGCGCCCACAGGGCATTTAAATAGGAAGAGATATATGGACGTTCTACTCAGTTATTTACTCTCAGTGCAAACATTGCTTTTAGTGTTTGTGATTGTGCTGCTCAAATCTTCTATCAAATTTGTACCGCAAAACCGCGCTTACGTGATCGAACGTTTTGGTAAATATCAATCTACCAAGGAAGCAGGCCTAAATTTTATTGTGCCCTTCATCGACCAAGTGGCTGCAGATCGTTCACTCAAAGAAAAAGCCGTAGATGTACCCGAGCAAAGCGCGATCACTAAAGATAATATTTCCCTGTCGGTAGACGGCGTATTGTATTTTCGAGTGCTTGACCCGTATAAAGCCACGTACGGTATCGATGACTATGTGTTTGCGGTAACGCAATTGGCGCAAACCACCATGCGTTCTGAGCTGGGTAAAATGGAGCTAGATAAAACCTTTGAAGAGCGCGACATCCTAAACACCAATATTGTTGCGTCTATCAACGAAGCATCAGGCCCTTGGGGCATTCAAGTGCTGCGCTATGAAATTAAAGATATTGTGCCGCCGCTATCCGTTATGGAAGCCATGGAAGCCCAGATGAAAGCGGAGCGAGTAAAACGCGCCCAGATACTCGAATCAGAAGGTGACAGGCAAGCTGCCATCAATCGCGCTGAAGGTGAAAAGGCCTCCGTGGTACTCGCCGCCGAAGCGGATAAATCAGAAGCCGTATTGCGCGCTGAAGGTGAAGCAAAGGCGATTGTTGCGGTTGCTGCTGCGCAGGCTGAGGCGCTACGCCAAGTCGGTGAGGCCGCTGCAACGGAAGAAGGCCAAAAAGCCATTCAGCTGGACTTAGCCACGAAAGCCATTGAGGCCAAAGAGGCAATTGCCAAAGAATCATCCGTGGTGTTACTGCCAGATAGCGGCACTGATATCGCAGGCGTTGTGGCACAAGCCACCACCATTATTAACTCACTAAATCGAGCAAAACATGATGTGGCTAAGCGATAATTTAGGCATAGGCTTAATCAGCCTTGGCCTCTTACTGTTAGCAATTGAAATTCTGGTGCTGGGATTTTCCACGTTTGTGTTGTTTTTTGTGGGTTGTGCTGCCGTTATAACGGGCATTTTAATTCAATTTGGTATTGTGGCGGATACCGCCCTCAACGCGACCTTGTTTGTGTCGTTATTTACAGCAGTGCTCGCGGTATTTTTATGGAAACCCCTTAAAAATATGCAAAAAGACGTGGATCCCAAAAAAGCCAGTAATGACCTGATTGGACACAGCTTTATACTTGCCACAGACACCAGCGCTGAACAACCGGCGATTTACCACTTTTCGGGGATAGATTGGCGCTTAGTCAGCGAGCACCCCATCACTAGCGGCACCAAAGTTGAGGTCATTGCTGTAGATGTAGGGCAATTTACTATTGCCCCCTGCGCCTAGGCGCTCAGCTCTCGACGCTCAGCGCTCGGCATTCAGTACAAGGCTTTACCGCTTATGCTTTGCCCTAGCTTGCATCCATCGCGATGTAATTGGGCAAAGCCTCGATACGAGACAACCACGCCTGCACATTAGGATACAGCGACAAATCAAATCCTCCTTCATGCGCGACATGTGTATAGCCATACAAGCTAACATCAGCCGCCGTGACACTCTGACCGGTTAAAAATGGCGTCTGGGTTAACTGTGACTCCATAACAGCTAGCGCCTTGTGCCCACCCGCTTGCTTAGCTTCATACTCGGCTTTTTTACTCTCGGGCAAGCCTAGATATTTAGCAATAAAGCGCGCTACAGCAATATAAGGTTCATGGCTGTATTGTTCGAAAAACTGCCATTGTTGCACTTTGGCTAAAGCAAAGACGTCGCTAGGGAGTAAGTCACTGCCACTGGCCAAATAATTAATAATGGCGTTTGATTCCCATAAATGACGACCATCATCCAGAGCAAGCAAGGGGATTTTGCCATTGGGGTTCTTGGCTAAAAAAGCGTGGGCATTGGTGTCGCCGGCCAATATATCAACATGGATCCACTCGTGCTCAATATTCAATAACGCGCACATCAATTGCACTTTGTAGCAATTGCCAGATTGTGCATCCGCATAAATTTTCATCTTTAATTACCTTACACTTAATCAAAAATTGGGGCTGATAAAACTGACTTTATACTCACCTTTAACGCTTGTAATTCTTTGCATAAATCCATATAAACAAACAAGAATATTAAACTTATGACCACAAGCGAAATGCGAAAGTAACCCACAATAGAGAAGAATGCACCTATGGCTGATCAACGCCCTTTGTTTAAACACATTAGAAATCACGATGCCTTGTTCTCTGAATTAGCTCTGTTGCGCAGTGAATATGTCACGCAATTAGGTTTGAACCATCATGAGTTTCACAAAACCCCTAAGTTCATTACCCCTGATGGGCGCCGCTTAACCATTGAACCAGAGCGCAGCATAGTCGTGCCGAATGTAGACGTGCTGAGAAGCGTTAAAAGCCAGCTTGAAAAAAGCATTGCGGGCTTTCATATTATCCCCAAAAGTGAAATTGGTTTTCGTTACCCGACCGCCGCAATTGCTGGCAGCGATGCGCCTTTTATCAAACGCTTTCGATCAGAGTTTTTTCATAAAGACGGTGAAAATCGCGACATTTGTCGCCCTATTAACTTGTCATACGGTATCAAAAGCCGCGGTAAAGCGGACAATCGTCAAGAATATGAAGTGTGGGTACAAGACGCGCATCTCGCCCAAGACCCGTCCCATTTATTTATCGATAAATACGGTGAGGACTTGCCTGATGAAGTACGCCAGTTCGCGTTAGAAGAGCCTGTTGTGCATGGTTGGATGGGCGTAAAGCGCGCGGCGTTTGAAGCCATTTACTATGTTCCCAGCCGCTTTGGCGATATCGCTGTGTGCGTGGGCTTATCCGTTGATGCTTACAATATCGGCGCGCGCCCTGATTTAGCTTATTCGGCGGAAATAGGCAGTTCAATTGCCAAGGGTAATGCTGAATTAGAATGGGAAGTAATGGGTTATTACGCCCCTATTGGCCAAGCCTTCGAACACGACCAAATTTGGCATGCCATCGATAGCACCATTGCTGCGATTGCAACGCCTTTAGAAAACACCTATCAAAACGATTTAATCGCCACTAATGAGAGTAAAACCGAGCGTATTTTAAGTACCGTGGCAGCGGTTGGCTCAACACCTAAGCAAATTGCCGCATGGAATTTAAAACCATGGGAATTTTTAGAAACCAGCAGCGAACATCGTAAAAAAGCGCACGATCCAAGTCGTAGCGTAAATTTGCTAGGGCGCTTGAATCGTCTATTCTATCAAGACACGCAACCTTTGCCGTCGCTGAATAAAATTCACGACTTAATCGCCTAGGAACCGCGTGATTCAATATTGAGGGGAACCGTCCCTTCAATATTTGTGTACATCAATTTTAGATAAACTCATTAAGGATGATGAACATGAAAATGATTTTTTTCATCACTTTGTTGTTTGCTCAATCATTATTAAGCAAAGAGTGGCCATACCCCCAAGATACCCCCCAAACTAAACCTATCAACATAGGTACAGCCAGCGATAGACCGTACGATATTTCACGCTTAATCCTGGCGCGAGGGCCATATAACGCCTCTCTTAATCCCCAAGGTACGATTGCCGCATATATGAGTGATGTTAGTGGTGCTCCGCAACTTTGGTTAATGCACATAAAAGATAAAAAAGTGACTCAATTAACCTTCGGTAATGGCATTACACATTATCTGTGGCACCCCAATGGCAAAGAGCTCATTTATGGTGCAGACAACAACGGTGATGAGCGAGAAGCTTTCAATTTGATATCTATTGACGGCCTGCATGAAAAAATTGTGCTTCCCTTTAGTGACGCCTACCGAGTTCCTGGGTGGTTTGATACCAGCGGGCGTCACTTTGCGTATTCATCGACAGAACGCAACGGCCGAGACTTTGATATTTATGTTGTCGATTTTAATGCCCAGAGCAATAAGCTAACACCTCGTCTCATGTATCAAGCGGAGTATTTCTTTAGACCTCATCAATGGCAGCCGAACGGCGAACATCTTATTGTCACAGAAGCCGTAGGTGAAGACGGGGCGAATGTATATTTGCTTAACACCAGTAACGGCAAAATGTCCTCAGTATTCAAACCTCAGATACCTTCAAGTTATGGAAATTTTGTTTGGTCAGGCTCAGGTGAATCATTTTATTTTACGTCAAATGAAGGGCAAGAGATGAATGCGTTACGCCAGTACGACTTGAGCTCTGCTACTGAGCGCACTTTATTTAGTGGTGATTACGATATTGAAAATGTACAGGTTTGTAAGCAAGGCACGTATTTGGTGTGGACAACGAATGAGAATGGCTTTGACAAGCTGCATATTTACCATTTACAACGTGATAACCAACAACAAATACCCTTACCCCAAGGGGTATACTCCCTTTCTTGCGCTGAACAAGGTAAAGATTTATTAGTCCGTATAACCGGCCCCGCTACGCCGGGGAGTCTGTATTTGGTAGATTTAACCAATCAGCAAACTGAACTGTTACTCGCACCTAACATGGCGGGTGTCGATAATGCAGAGATGTTATCTCCCATTGCAGTCAGTATGCCAGCACGGGACGGCGTAACCATTTTCGGATTATTATACTTACCAATAAGCAAACAAGACACATTGCCTCCCATAATCTTCAACGTGCATGGCGGGCCAACTTCACAATCACGCGCCAGTTGGAAACCAGCTATCCAGTACTTACTCGGCAAAGGCGTAGCAGTACTCGATATAAACGTGCGAGGCTCGACTGGATTTGGAAAAACTTATGCTCAATTGGATAACCAAGAAAAGCGCTTAGATAGCGTACGTGATTTAGTGGATGCCTTGGCTTGGTTTAAAAAAGAAGGAACGGTCAACGTAGATCGCTCCGCGGTTATGGGTCGCTCGTACGGTGGTTACATGGTTAATGCCGTAATGGGGGCGTATCCTGATGCCTTCTCTGCGGGTGTATCCATCGTTGGTGTCGCTGATTGGGTCACCGCATTGAAAACTGCATCACCTGCGTTGAAAGCCTCAGACAGGATTGAATATGGTGATATAAACGAGACACGTTGGCAGAAGTTTTATGCAGAAAACTCACCCATTAATACGGTGCATAAAATCAACGCACCAATGTTTTACGAGCATGGTGTTAATGACCCAAGAGATCCTGTTGCGGAATCAGACATTATGGTAAAAACGTTGAGAGCAAAGGGGTTGTCCGTTACCTATCTGCGCTTTCCAGATGAAGGGCATGGAATATCCAAAGTAGTCAATCAAGTTACTTTTTATCAGCAACTTGCCGACTTTTTACAAGTTCACTTAATTGATTAAAACAAAGGGCAACCACATTGCTGTGATTGCCCTTTATTTTTAATATCCGCTATTCATACCAAATGGAGTTGATACTAATCGCCAGCGACCTGCATGTTATCAATTAAGATAGAGCCAGTTTGAATGCTGCCGCGGCGTTCTATTTCTGAACCCACAGCAACGATATTCTTCAACATATCGGCCAGATTCCCCGCGATGGTGATTTCGTGCACTGGATATTGAATCACACCATTCTCGACCCAGAATCCCGCCGCACCGCGGCTATAATCGCCCGTGACCACGTTCACTCCTTGGCCCATCAATTCAGTGACTAACAACCCTGTACCAAGCTCAGCTAACATTTGCTTATCACTTTGCCCCGTAGGCTTAATGAGCCAGTTGTGAATACCGCCAGCATGGCCAGTGGTTTGCATTTTCATCTTACGGGCAGAGTAACTGGTTAACAGGTATTGATTAAGGATACCGTCGGTGACGATCTCACTGTCTTTGGTACGCACACCTTCATGATCAAACGCTGAACTGGCTAAACCACGCATGATAAAAGGGCGTTCGCTGATGCTGAACCAGCTAGGCAGCACTTGCTCACCGAGTTTATCCACTAAAAATGACGATTTACGGTATAAATTGCCACCGCTGATTGCACTGATGAAATGCCCAATCAAACCAGAGGCAATTTCTTTGTCAAACAACACGGGAACTTTGGCTGTTTTGATTTGACGAGCGCCCAAGCGACCTAAGGTAAACTCAGCCGACTCTTTGCCTATTTGCTCAGGGCTTGCCATAAGGTTTGCTTGACGCTCAACGGTATAGCTGTAATCACGCTGCATATCGCCATCTTGTTCACCAATGACCACACAGCTCATGCTGTAGCGACTGCTGTTGTAACCCACATTTAAACCGTGGCTGTTACCGTATACCTTGGTGCCCAGATTCGCATTGTAAGACGCGCCATCAGAGTTGGTAATGCGCGGGTCGAATGCTAATGCAGCGGTTTCCGCTTTAATGACTTGCTCTATGGCAAAGTCAGTATCTAGCTCGATAGGGTGAAACAGGTCAAGGTCTTGCGGCTCAAACGCCATCAATTCTTTGTCAGCTAAGCCAGAGCAGGCGTCTTCCCCCGTGTATTTAGCGATTTCGATGGCTTTTTCCACCGTTAAGCGCAACGCTTGCGGGCTCAAATCTGCGGTTGAGGCGCTGCCTTTGCGTTGCCCCTTGTATACCGTGATCCCTAAACCACCATCGTTGGTAAACTCGACTGTTTCTACTTCTTTTAAACGAGAGGAAACCGCGATACCGCGCACCTTTGACATGCTGGCTTCGGCTTGCGTGGCGCCTTTTTCCTTGGCCAATTTAAGTACGTCTTCGACTATTTGTTGGATATCAGTTAATTGCTGCTGCATACACCCTTCATTATCAAACCAGATTACCCCGAGCGACTAACGACTAACTATATTAATCGCCAATACAAGGTTACAATATTTTCCTAGTGTACCATTAAAGACATTGTTATGGCCGTATCTCCAGATAAAAACGAATTCGAAGTAGAACAAGAAGACACACAACTGAGCAAGACTCAGATTAAAAATCAAATGAATGATTTGCAAAAGCTAGGCGTATCCTTAGTGGATCTCAGCCCCACTGCGCTGGCCAAAATTCCTATGGATCAGGAGTTACTCGACGCTGTAATGCTGGCGAGGCGCATTTTACGTAAGAAAGAAGGTTATCGCCGTCAACTTCAGTTGATTGGCAAGCTTATGCGCCACCGAGATGTCGCCCCTATCGAGCAAGCATTGCTGCAAATTCAGGCTTCACATCAAAAAACCAATCAAAAATTTCATAAATTGGAGATGTTGCGCGATAACCTAATAGCCCAAGGTGATAGTGCAATCGAAGAAGTACTTGAAGAACATCCTATTTTAGAACGTCAAAAGTTACGCCAATTGGTTCGCCAAGCGGCAAAACAGCAAGCGGATAATAAACCGCCCAAGGCGGCTCGCGAGTTATTTAAGTATTTACAATCTTCAATAGACGGATAATA
Organism: Paraglaciecola sp. QJM3NY_14; assembly: GCF_056173245.1. Lineage (NCBI taxonomy): Bacteria > Pseudomonadati > Pseudomonadota > Gammaproteobacteria > Alteromonadales > Alteromonadaceae > Paraglaciecola > Paraglaciecola sp. QJM3NY_14. The sequence goes on along the minus strand of NZ_CM149664.1, from coordinate 226,361 downwards.
AATATGAGCAAACGGTTACCGATGTACGTAGTGTGGTTAGCGATTTTTACGCTAACCAGTTGTGGTGGCGGAGTTTCTGGGGAAAACGGCGATGACCCGTTTGGCTCTGGTGGCAATTCAGGCGGCGACACATCTAGTTTTACCTTGGCGGTATCAACCTATGATGAACAATGCTCCACATCTACTCAAAGCTTTACCTCAGGCCAAGTCGCCTGCGTACAAGCCACTTTGATGCAAAACGGTAACCCTGTTGAAGGTGAAATTATTACCTTTTCTGGCACGCTTGGTACATTTTCTAGTACGACGAAATTGACTGATAGCCAAGGTGTCGCACAAATAGCGATTTCCAGTGAGAACAGTGAAGTAGGCGCAGCCGTGTTAACCGCTACCTTTGATGACAGCACGAGCAGCGAAAATTACGAATATTTAAGTGCTGATACCTTAACCGGCCAATCTGCCGTGGTTAACTTAGCGTTGCTTAACAGTGGTCAGGTAGTCAATCGCTTTCAGGCAGGTACTGACATTCAGCTGCAATCACAAATTCTCGATGAAAACGATGTGCCAATCCCAAGTGTTATCGTTACCTTTAGTGCACAGCGCGGCACATTAAACACCGATTCAGCGCTGACCGATAACAACGGCGTAGCGCAAGTCACCCTTTCGGCTGAAGATAGCGACATTGGTGCAGGTGTAGCAACAGCCACCGCTGTGGTTAACGATGTCGATTTAGCGTCGTCGTTTAATTACGAAATACAAGCTGCAGGCGCCATCTCAGAACAGATTATCCGTTTAGGTTACTTTGATGACAACGGCGTATTTATTGAAGGTCAACTAGGAGTCAGCACACGTAATAATGCCGGTGACGTGGAAATAAGTGCCGGTGGTACTTTGGGTGTTTCTATCGCGCTGGTCGATGAAAATGACCAACGTATTTTAACCCAAACCCCTGTTACCTTTAGCTCGAACTGTGTCACTGACGGTTTCGCCACAATCGACACGCTAGTTAACACGATAAACGGCGTGGCTAACGCCACGTTTGAAGATCAAAGCTGCGCAGGTGGAGACGGTAACACCGATTCTATTGTTGCATCTGTGGTAGTGAATAACGCACCCCTTAGTGTTTCTCAGGCGATTTCAATACAAGCAGAGTCCATTGGCTCATTGGCTTTTGTATCGGCTGAACCCAACTCATTAGTGCTTCGCGGCACGGGAGGTCAAAACAGCTCTACGGTTTCAACTTTGGTATTTCAAGTAAATGGTGCGCTGGGTAATCCACTAGCGCAACAAGCAGTGTCGTTTAGCTTAAACACGCAAACTGGCGGTTTAACACTCTCTTCGGCTACTGGCCTCACCAACTCGCAGGGTCAAGTGAGCACGCGCGTAACTGCGGGCGACGTACCAACATCGGTGCGAGTAACCGCCGAAGTAGAAACTGAATCAGGCGAGACTATCATCACCCAGTCTGACCTATTGTCGGTTAACACGGGCTTACCTGACCAAAACAGCATGACCATTTCCGCTGATAACCTCAACCCAGAAGCGTTTGATATAAACGAGCAAGAAGTGAATCTAGTGGTACGTTTGGCAGATACTTTCAACAATCCGGTGCCTGATGGTACCGCAGTCAGCTTTACCACTGAGGGTGGCTCTATCGACGGCAGTTGCACTACAGTGTCCGGCGCATGCGCTGTAACCTGGTTGAGCGCGAATCCTAAGGTGCCTGACCACCGTATCACTATTTTAGCGACCGCTATAGGCCATGAAACCTTATTTGATAGCAACGGTAATAATTTCTACGATGATGACGATGGTGCAGGTTTTAATGACGACACGGACAATGGCTTGTCGACCAGTCTGTATGGGCAAACCGGCTTTGTGGACATCAGTGAAGCCTGGCGCGATGACAACGAAAATGGCATCCGCGATGCGGGTGAGATATTTCTTGATTACAACGCCAACGGTAGCTTTGATTCAGCCGACAACCTCTTTAACGGCCCTCAATGTTCAGGCAGCAGTTGCGGTACGGGTGATGCGAATACCATGCATGTGCGCCGCGCCTTAGTGTTGGTCACATCAAGCTCCGCAGCGCAAATCGATATTATTGATAACAGCGCCGCCGTCATTGCCAGCAACTATCAAACATCAACAGCGGCAACGGCTATACCGCGCGACACCAGCCAAACCTTTACGGTTGTTTTTGCAGATACCGCGCGCCAGCCTATAGCGAGCGGCTCCACGGTTGTTGTCAATTCAAGTGCGGGGCAACTCAATGGTCAAACAAATTTAACCATGCCCAGCACCTCGGTTAATGCGGCATCGCAAGCGATCTTCACCCTAGAGAATGATGTATCTGAAGCAACACAAGCTACATTGAGCGTAAGGATCACCTCCCCTAGCGGCCTTGAATCTACGACCAACACGATAGTGACGTTGAATTAATGTTGTAACAGTCTACAGATACAAAAATGGCGCGATATTCGCGCCATTTTTTATTGCTTGGAAAGTCGTTGTTTAAAAAAATAACAACTCGGTAATTAGCTAGGCTGTACCGCCTACGGTTAGTTCATCCACTTTAAGTGTAGGCTGGCCAACCCCCACTGGCACGCTCTGGCCATCTTTTCCACACACGCCAACGCCTTTATCTAGCGCTAAATCGTTACCCACCATAGAAACCTTTTGCATGGCTTCTGGGCCGTTGCCGATCAGTGTAGCGCCCTTAATCGGCTTAGTGACCTTACCATTCTCAATGAGATACGCTTCTGAGGTAGAGAACACAAACTTTCCTGAGGTAATGTCTACTTGACCACCACCAAAGTTGGGTGCATAAATCCCATTCTTGATGCTGGCAATGATTTCTTCTGGCTCATGTTGCCCACCCAACATATAGGTGTTGGTCATGCGCGGCATAGGCAAATGTGCATATGACTCACGGCGACCGTTACCAGTAGGCTTAACACCCATCAAACGCGCATTGAGTTTATCTTGCATATAGCCAGTCAGAATGCCGTCTTTGATCAATACATTGTACTGGCTCGGGGTGCCTTCATCATCGACCGACAACGAACCACGGCGATTAGCCAATGTGCCATCGTCCACTATGGTGCAACCTGCTGAAGCAACTTGCTCCCCCATGCGCCCGCTAAAAGTCGATGCGCCTTTGCGGTTAAAATCTCCTTCAAGCCCATGCCCTACTGCTTCATGCAATAGTACACCTGGCCAGCCACTGCCTAATACCACCGGCATTTGACCCGCAGGCGCAGCCACTGCGCGCATGTTTACCCGCGCCATATGAATGGCTTCATCAGCAATCTTTTCGTAAAGTGGGCGCCCATCAGCTTGGCTTAGGAAATATTCATAGGCATAGCGGCCGCCCGCGCCTGAGCTGCCTCGTTCACGTCGCGCGTCTTTTTCCATTAACACGGAACAGTTCAAACGTACTAATGGGCGAATATCAGTGCAAAACGTACCGTCGGTAGCAGCAATTAACACTTCTTCGTAAACACCACTGATGCTCACAACCACTTGGCTTAGTGCGCTTTCTTGCTGGCGAATGTAGTTATCAACCGCACGTAAAAGGGCTATTTTTTCTTCGTCTTGCATACCTAAAATAGGATTGTCAGCATGGTACTTAGGGTCAACCTTGCTGTTTTTAAGGCCTGTCACTTTGTGCTTGCCCCCCGCACTTGCAATGTTGCGCGAGGCTTTTGCCGCTTGCATCAACGCTTCTGGGTTGATGTCATCAGAATAAGCAAACCCGGTTTTTTCGCCACTAACAGCACGCACACCTACACCGCGCTCGACGTTATAGCTGCCATCTTTAATGATGCCGTCTTCGAGCACCCACGTTTCGTGCTGGCTGGCCTGAAAATACAGATCAGCAAAATCATTATCATGTTGATAAATGGCATCTAACGCGTTTGCAAGATGGTCTCTGTCGAGGTTAGCGGCAGTAAGCAGGTTTTGTTCAACCAGATTAGACAAGGTAACTCCTGAATTTATTATGGGCATAGACCGGCATATCCCGGCGAATTCTATTAAGTATGGCAGGTTCTAGCTGAGCGTTGATCACACCGACGGACTGCGGTAATTCAGCTAAAGTTTCACCCCAAGGTGAAATAATACAGGAATGACCATGGGTTTGTCTCTGATTGGCGTGCACACCAGTTTGCCCAGCTGCTACCAAATAGCATTGATTTTCGATTGCGCGAGCGCTTAACAAAGCCTGCCAATGGGCTTCACCCGTTTTTTGAGTGAATGCCGCGGGCAGTGCTATCACGTCTAACGCTTTGTGTTCAGCCATGGCTTGAAATAACCCTGGAAAACGCACGTCGTAGCAAATGGCCAAGCCTAAATGTCCAAATGGCGTGTCTGGCACACTCACAAGTGTGCTGCCCGCTTGCGTATATTTAGACTCACAATAAGTCTTAGTGTTGTCTGCGACCTGCACGTCGAACAAGTGAATTTTTTGATATTCAGTCACCCGTTCGCCAGCATCATTGATTAACAAGCAAGATGCGGTAAATTTATCTGGGTTTTCAGTTTTCAACGGCATACTGCCAGCCACTAGCCACACACCATATTGCTTGGCCATCCCCATTAGGCGCGCCTGTATAGGGCCGTCACCCAATGACTCAGCAATACTCAGTAAAGCTTTATCGCCGCCGCCAAAACAGGCGAAACATTCAGGCAATACCACCAAGGTAGGCTCGTTTACCGTTAATTGAGCCAGTTGTTGTTCAACAAAATGCAGGTTTTCTGTGACATCAGGTGTGGATGTCATTTGCAGGGCGATAAGATTAGCCATCGGATACCTCCAGCGCTACGCGCTCTTGATCTATCTCTTGTGGGAAGCTTATATCTGTATTGTGGGCATTAGGGTCTATTGCAAGGCCAACATTTGGCGTATCAACCGGCGCTGGGTCGGTTTGTGCCGGCAAGCGAATTTCTTTACTGTCACGCTCCAACTCTTCTAATTTAGGGTCGTCTAACGTGCCCGTCAAAGAGAATTTAATATTGGATATAACCTTGGCTGACGTCAGTACCTGATCCAGTGCTAAAGCGGCCAATGCGGTTGCTGGATTAACCATATAAGCGACGATAAGCGGCAAACTGGATGTCACTTTAGGGGCAAACGCAATGTTGTAGTTTACCTCTCGGGTGTTTAAGTTGGTGTACCCTTGCATAGTGATTTCACCCGCGCCGCCATCTACCACGGTATCACGGGTATCGACGGTGCCTTGGGCCACCTGAAAACTGCCTTTCATTTTGTCGTAAAAGAAGCCCTGGGCAAATACATCACGAAAGTCTAGGCGCAGCTTACGCACCAGCGACTCTAGGCTCAACAAGCTAAATATCCGTGAGCCTTTGTCTGTTACCTCAGTGAGATAACCATCACTCAAACGCCAATCAATATCACCATTTAAGGTAGCAAAATCAAACTCAAACGGAGCGCGCTGCCAATCTAAATTGAATTTAGCTGAGGCTTTTGAGTCTTTAATACCGGAGTCAAACTCGAAACCTTTTAGAAATAAACCAAAGTCTGAACTGCTAAATTCACCTTCGATCTTGGTTTGGTTGCCGCGTGGGGTAAACAACCAATCACCACTTGCGTAAAACAATCCGTGGTCGTTATTTAAACGCAATGAATCAATGTGCATACCATTGGCGGCGCGTGATAATTTGAAGTCGACTCTACCCAAGTCTTTGTCTTCAAAACGACAGCGTTCACATAAAAACTCGACTGGCGGTAAGGTTTCGAGCTTAGGTTCAAACTCCACAGCCTTGCCTTCGCTTTTCTCCCAACCGGCCAAATCTAGGTAATCCGCTGAAATAGTAATGCCTCTGGCTAACCAGTCTTTATAGAGTGATACATTGGCCCTGACTTGCTTGGCGTTGACGTTTATTTGCCAACTGTCATTGGTGTTTTTGGTGACAGCTTCTAAGTCTGTTAATTGCTGAGAAGCCACGGTGGCACTATCAGCATTTAGAAAGATACGCTGTGGCTCGCCAATAAAGGGCTTTTTGTTGGGGTCTGAAGCGATACCTGATTCATCGCCTGTTAAATCATGCAGCAAAGAAGAAATAGCATAATACCAATTATCAATGTTCACGTAGGGTAAGTTCATAGCAACACTGAAACCTAACCCCATGGGCATATCCAATGATTCACCTATGGCTAAATGGGCTCGGGAAAATTGCATCGTTTCATAAGGCAATACCCCATCAAAGTTGACTTGTGAACCCATTTTCAAATTGACCGTTGATGCAGTCTCATCGCCGGAAATATCCAAGGTAAGCGGCTTGTTTTGATTCACCGTTTTGTTAAGCGGTTCAGGCAGCTGCGAGCCAATGCCCTGTAATCCAGAATACACGCTGGCCTGATAACTAAAACCATCTTCGGGCAAGGTCAGCTTGACATTCGCTTGCCACGGCGACTTACCATCTAAATAACTGGCCAAACTAGGCACGAATCGTTTAACCAAGGGTTTAACCTTCCAATCGCCTAGTAGATCGATATTCGCTAAGTAGCCCTCTTTGCCCTGGCGACCACTAAAATCGACCTCAACTGGCTGGTCAAATAGTTGCGCTTGCAAGCCGCTCATATCAACCACTTCATTTTTAAAAGACACCTGCCCTTTAGCGTGGGTTAAATTCATGTCAACCCGAGGTACATAAACACGGTTGTCAGCTAAGTGCACCACGCCGCTTGCCACGACATCCTTGCCTGATAGAGGAATAACCAAATTCAGGTCTACATTAAGCGCATCACTGACTTGCACTTCATCAAGGACCTTGCCCAAACTGCTGGCAAGGCTGCTGCGCTTCATTAACTCGTTAACCTGAGTGCCAAGAGCTGAGCCTTGTGCATCAATGGTTAGCACGGCTCCCACATCCAGATCTGGTATATCTGCTGATAACCCAGACAAGTTTACATCTAGTAACTTGCCTGCACTCGCTTGCATAAATAAACCTTTGTTTTCGAACAACAGATCAATGTTCAAGTCATTTAGTTGCGGCCAATCTTCAGCGAACTCGAAACTCGCGTCTTCCACCCCAACAGTAATTTGAAATACACCTTGATTATTAGCGTAAGGGAACTGGCTTAATTCTCCATTCCAAAGAATTTTTGCGCCGTTAACGTACCCAGCCTTAAGGGATCTTTGCAAATACGCTTTGGTATCTTTACCCATCACGACACCAGGGAAAAGTTGATTCACTTGTGCTACATCTAATCCGCTAATCGTGCCGCTAAGCGCAAGATAACCGGTGTTACTCTCATACCGCAGGTGTTGATCTATGTTTAGCCAATCATTGCCTAACTTCAGTTTCGGCGCATATAGTTCGATACCTTGGTCAAGAGACTGAATATATATATCAAGGTCAACCCGCTGAAATTCAATATTTCGGTCGACTATATTGTCCATTTTCCACTGAGAATTGCGCCCACGAATTTGCACTCGGCCCATGTCGTTGTGCCAGTTTACGTTTAACTCAAGATTATCTACCCCAGGCACATTGCCGCTTTGCTGCCAGCCAATTTGGCTGAGATTCACTTGGGCATAGGTATCCGATTTATCAAATTTCACATTGAATTTGTTCAAAGTGGCATTAGGCGAAAGGTCCTTCAGAAGGTTGAAATCGACCGGATTCAAAACAAGGGGTAGCAAGGGGGTAATAGCGGATAAGTCTACTCGGTCTGCATTTTGTATATGTACTTGTCCTTGGTGGTTAATTTCGCCATACCAATTGGATGTTTGCGTGCGCTCATTAGCTTGTAAGGCAAGGTCGTATAAATTGAAAACCCAACCGTCGTTACTGGGCTCTGCATTGAGTTGCCCCCCCAATATAGCTGCTGTGATTTCGGCATCTTCGTTTTGCCATACAAAACGGCTATCGGCCAAATCAAGCTGAGCATTTTTGATGTCGCCGTCTTCGATACTCGCCCACACAACAAAGTTGCCCCGACTTTCAACCAAGTCGTAACGGGTCGCCAGCCATTGATTTATCCAAGGGGATAAATCTACTTCGTGCGCTCTGGCATAAAAAGTACCGTTAAGGGAGTCTTTGTCACCGCGTAGGTCTAAGGTGAATGACGCGGAGTTACTTGCTAGCTCTTCGACCTGCAATTCACCGACGCCTTGATGATGAAGCCCGCTGTTACTCCACAGCAACTGATTAACCAACACGACTTGCTGGTCGTGCGCGGTGCTGATTTCAAACTGACTATCACTTACAGAAAACGATTGAAGTTGCTCTAGAAACAACTGCTTCAAGGCCGATACAACAGGAAAGTCACTGCCTTCTTTGTTCATCAAAGTGACATCAACCTTAACGTTCAGGCCGTTTAAGTCAAAGCGCTGAGAGCGGATCTGACGCCCCAATATTGAGCCCCAAAAATCCAGTTCGATGATGGTTTTTTTAATATCTAAACTGAGGGGAGATTGAGCATTTTGTACCAGCTGCAGGTCTTCAAGCACAATCGCTGGGCCTGCACCTTTCCACTGCGCCGTGATAGTGCCGATATTAATTTCGACCCCATATCGACCCTCGACCCATTGCTCTAAACGATGTTTTTGCCCGTCCATGTAGGGCAACGTGTAACGCACAACACTGATGGCCACGGCCACCAGCACCAACAAAATAGCAGCGCAAGTCCATAGTTTTTTAATAATATAAGCGGCATAAAAAGAGCCTGACCTCACATCATTACCACATCGTATTTATCTTGGTTGTATAGCAACTCTGTATGCACCTTTATTTGTTTAGAAACAAAGACTTCAAGCTCAGCGAGCATGTGTGATTCTTCGCCTAACAAGGCTTCGACCACAGACGGTGCCGCATAAACGACAAATTTGTCTGCATCGTAGGCACGATTCACTCGAACAATTTCACGCATGATTTCAAAACACACGGTTTCTACTGTTTTTACTGAACCGCGTCCCTTACATACTGGACATTCACCACACAGAATATGTTCCAAACTTTCCCGTGTTCTTTTTCGAGTCATTTCGATTAAGCCCAGTGCAGTAAAGCCGTGAATATTAATTTTAGCTCGGTCTTTACTGGTTGCACTTTCGAGGCTGTGAATAACGCGCCTCTTGTGATCAGCATCAGCCATATCAATAAAGTCGATTAAGATCATCCCGCCAAGGTTGCGCAAACGAAGCTGACGCGCAATCGCAGAGGTGGCCTCAATATTAGTGTTGAATATGGTTTCTTCTAAATTACGGTGCCCAACAAATGCTCCGGTGTTGATATCGATGGTGGTCATGGCTTCGGTCTGATCGATGATAATATAACCACCCGATTTCAAATCCACCCGTCGCTCTAAAGAGCGCTGCGATTCGTTCTCAACGTCGTATAAATCGAAAATAGGACGATCCCCCGGGTAGTACTCTAATAAGCGGTGTAACTCGGGCACATACTCACGGGTAAACTGCTGTAACTCATGAAAAGACAATTTAGAATCAATACGAATTCGGTCAAGCTCAGTCCCGACAAAATCACGTAACACCCGTCGCGCTAGAGGCAAATCTTCGTATAATATATGGGTTTTCTTTTTCATCCGTGAACGGATCTTTTCCCATAGACGACGCAAAAAATCAGCGTCTTGGCGCAGCTCTTGGGCTTTCACGCCTTCGGCAGCAGTACGTAAAATAAAGCCACCATTTTCACTGCAATATTCTTGTACCAAGCTCTTTAAACGCTCTCGCTCGGCTTCATCTTCAATACGCTGAGAGACACCCACATGCTCAACGCTAGGCATGAACACCAAATACCTTGATGGAATAGTGATATCTGTGGTTAAACGTGCGCCCTTCGTGCCTATTTGATCTTTGACGACCTGCACCACAATATTCTGACCATCACGCACAAGCTCACGTATGTCACGTTTTTCTAGGTGGCTTGATGACACTTCATCTTCTACTTCGCTATGAATGGCGATATCCGAAGCGTGTAAAAAGGCAGCTTTGTCTAAGCCAATATCTACAAAAGCGGCTTGCATACCCGGCAAGACTCTACTGACTTTACCGCGATATATATTGCCTACCAAGCCACGCTTGGTATGACGTTCAATGTGAACCTCTTGCAAAATACCATTTTCGATAAGGGCCACGCGAGACTCAGAGGGGGTAACATTAATTAATAGTTCAGCACTCATGGGCTAGGCTCATCCGAGAAAGTAGTTGATTCGTTTCGTACAAAGGTAATCCGACAACAGCGCTATAACTACCCTTTATATGGGTGACAAATTTTCCGCCTATGCCTTGAATAGCGTAGCCACCCGCTTTATCGCGTGGCTCACCTGTTTGCCAATATTCTTCTATCTGAGACGTGGTTAAATCACAAAAAGTCACATCTGTTTTCACCAATATACTCTCACATTGATCGCCAGAAGTGATGGTTACTGCGGTAAACACTTGATGTTTTTGACCTGAAAGTTGCTGAAGCATACGCCTAGCATCATCGAAATTTTTCGGTTTACCTAACGCTTGTTCATGAATGACCACAACTGTGTCGGCGCCTAGTGCAAGTCGATTTTCTGCTATATCGGCACTTGCTTGCCAACCCGCTTGCGCTTTTTGTTTTGCTAAGCGTTGCACATAGATTTCTGGCGTTTCACCAGGGAGTAATGTTTCGTCAATATCCGCGCTTAAGGTGGTAAAAGGCACACCGATTTGACTAAGTAACTCAGCGCGGCGGGGTGACTGAGAAGCTAAAATAAGCATAACTGATGTCTGGTGGGGCTCAGCTCAAACGAAACTGACGGCGAACCCGACGTAGTAACCAAAATATCCATGGCCAAATTACCATAGAGGTAATCACAGGCCACATGTAAGTAAGCATGAAATAGATGTCGGTTAATAAATGCATTAACCAAAATACCACTAAATTATAAAGCGCACATAAAATACCGATCACAACCGCTTGCTGCCAAACCGAATAATTACGCAAACGCTGATAATTGGCTGCAAGTACGAACACACTCAAGCTCATGGCAAAACTGTGTACGCCAATACTGGTGCCTAACAATATATCGAGTACTAAACCAACGATAAAAGCAACGCCTACATTGACGCGTTCAGGCAGGGCAAGCGCCCAATACCCTAGGACCAAAAACACCCAGTCGGGACGATACTGTTCAACTATGGCCGGCATCGGCATAATTTGCAGCACCAAAGCCACTATAATACTCAGACCGATGGTATTGTTTCTTAGTTTCATTGTTCTGCATCCGGAACAGACTGCTCTGGCCCTACAAGATTATTTGGCCACAACAAGAGTAAGTATTTCAGACGATCCAGCAGCGCCACTGGCTCAGCATTGACCTGAGCAAAAGGGCGTCCTTCATCACGGACAATCGAGGTAATTCTTGCCACCGGATAGCCTTCAGGAAATACATTGCCCAAACCAGATGAAAGCAGCAAATCGCCTTCTTCAATATCAGCGCTGTGGGGAACATGCTGAATGATTAACTCGTTTAAGCTCCCTGAGCCCGAAGCAATCATGCGTATATTGTTTCTGGCAACACGCACAGGAATGGCATGAGTCACGTCCGAAATCAGCAATACGCGGCTGTTGGTCGAACCGACCTGCATGATTTGCCCTACGATCCCTTTATCATCAATAACGGGTTGGCCTTCATACACCCCTTGAATGGCACCGCGGTCAATAACGATTTGGTGACTATAAGGGTTGTTATCTACCGCCATTAATTCTGCCACTTCTTTACGAATATCGCCGCGCACTGGGGTGTTCAGAAGACGGCGTAAGCGGTCGTTTTCTTCTTGCAGCAAAACAAAACGCTGCAACTTGCCATTAAGCACAACGGCATCGTGTTGTAGCTCAGCATTTTCTTCAAGTAATTGCTGATGCGACACCAAACGACTAGCACTGGCGTTGAGCATTTCGCTAGGTAAGTTAGCTAGATATTGAATGGGGCTGACCACAGAGTTGAGGTAAACACGGGTTGTGGCGAAACCATCAAAGACATGATCAAACACGATTAATCCGGCTGATAGCGCAAGGGCAAAAACCAGTTTAATGTGTAACGATGGACCACGCAGAAAAATCGAGTTCATATGAAATGTAAAAGCGGCTAATGCCGCTTTTTAGTATCCTTTACTTGGGGTTACTCGTAGCTAAATAAATCGCCACCGTGCAAATCGATCATCTCGAATGCTTTACCACCACCTCGTGCCACGCACGTCAAAGGATCATCAGCAATCACTACTGGTATGCCAGTTTCTTCCATTAACAAGCGATCTAAATCTTTGAGCAAAGCTCCACCACCTGTTAATACCATACCTCGCTCTGAAATATCAGACGCAAGTTCAGGAGGAGATTGCTCAAGCGCCACCATAACGGCAGAAACAATTCCACTTAATGGTTCTTGCAACGCTTCTAGAATTTCATTGCTGTTAAGTGTGAAACCTCGAGGTACGCCTTCGGCTAAGTTACGGCCACGTACTTCAATTTCTTTCACTTCTTCACCAGGATAAGCAGCACCAATCTCGTGCTTAATACGCTCGGCTGTGGCCTCACCAATAAGTGAACCAAAGTTACGGCGAATATAGCTGATAATGGCTTCATCGAATTTATCACCACCGATACGAACCGATGACGAGTAAACAATACCGTTCAATGAGATGATTGCTACCTCAGTAGTACCACCACCAATATCGACTACCATAGAGCCGGTCGCTTCTGATACGGGTAAACCCGCGCCAATCGCTGCTGCCATTGGCTCATCAATAAGATAAACCTCACGCGCGCCAGCACCTAATGCCGACTCACGGATCGCACGACGTTCTACCTGTGTAGAACCACAAGGTACACATACGAGTACGCGAGGGCTAGGGCGCAAAAAGTTGTTGTCGTGCACTTGCTTGATAAAATGCTGTAGCATTTTCTCAGTCACATAAAAGTCAGCAATAACACCGTCTTTCATGGGTCTGATGGCTTTTATGTTGCCAGGAGTACGTCCCAACATCCGTTTTGCTTCACCACCGACAGCCGCTACACTTTTAGGACCACCTGCACGCTCTTGCCGAATAGCAACAACGGAAGGCTCATTTAGTACAATTCCCTGATCCTTTATATAGATAAGCGTATTTGCTGTACCGAGGTCAATAGATAAGTCGTTGGAAAACATTCCTCGAAGCTTTTTGAACATTGAAAAACCGCAACCTGTTTGATATGAGAGATAATCCGCTAACTTTACCAATGCCCCCCGTCTTGGGCAAGTAAACACCTCATTTGACGCAATAAAAAGTGAAGAAACCTTAGTTTAATTGAGGTTTAGCTAACAAATTTTTATCAAGTCGCCAAAAAAGGACGAATATGGACGTTTCGCTACTAAAAATAGATCTAGATGAGACCACGCAATAAATAGAAAGTGCCAAGCCGATTTACATTTATTGTTGAATCATTTCTAGCCGTTAATGGAACACTTCCCGCCAATGAATAATCCGGTCATTTCCGCGGTAAAGACCAAAGGTTATTATGGAAGCGGGCCCATCGACAGCGGTCGCGCCTGAGCACAATGCTAAGTCTGGGCAGATAAAACCGTCACCGCTCCAATCAAAGTTCATGTATTGCGCCCAAGATGGATTACCCACGCTGGGATCTAAAGACACTTCAACCACACCAGCCACCCCCGGACCATTGCCTGCACCACTGCCCGTTAAGGCAAAGTTGCTGTTACCTAAGAGTTCACCACCGATTAGCGTTCCAGCACTCGTCACAGAATCAATCTGCCCGGTGATATCGTTGCTACCTTGGGCACTTAGTACGATCTGCCCTGAACTTTCGGTTAAATCGATGTTTGTACAATTGTCTTCTTGATTAAGCTGCCAACGGCCATTTAGATAATGCTCTGCGCTTACAGGGGTAACTAGAAAATCCGGTTCAGGGCCAAAGTTAGGCCCAAGCGCCAGACGCCCGTGGCGAACATTGACGTCTACTCCCGTAATATTACTGCCTGTTGCATCACTAATGCGAAATCCTTCACATCCTGAAATCGGGTAATCGCTTTGATAACACACATTATTATCCCCGCTTAAAAACGTTGTTAAAAACGTCATGTCCACAGCGGCGACGAAGGGCTCTATCAAAGGGTAAGCGGCAAAGTCCGTGGCTACTTTTTCATAGGTAAATGTGCCATCAGGCACGTCTATTAGGGTGATGCCAGTGAACGCACTGGGCGCGGTGATCGTGGCTGAAGCGGCACCGGTAATGCGCGTCACCGCTGGGCTCGCGCCAGCATGAACCGAGGCATCGTCTATCACTACAGCTGCTGCGGTATCTGGGTTATAACGCCAATAGCCGTTGATGAAGTTTTTGGTGACTTCCCCCAAGGCATTCATCGCAATTAATTCAACTTGAGTGGTCGGCGAAAAAGAAATCGGTTGACCCATATAAGTGAAGTTACCACATTGATTGACTAACTCCGGCGCGGTTGACACCTGAACGTCAAAGTATGCTGGGGTGAACTCCCCTAGAGTAATAGGATCTTGGCTATTGATGACACTTGTTGGGTTGTTGTTATCACTCAGGTAGTCGATATCCCGAATATCTAGGCGAATAACCCCCACTTCACTGAAGGTTGCCTGATAATTGTATTGCCCCTCGACGAAGGTTAACTCAGGTGTGTCTGCGAACTGCTTATTTACATTACCCGACACACTAGCGCCGTCGCCAAAGACTAATGTACCCTCGGCTGCGTTTGATTCAAAAGGCAGCATACGCTCAACCGCTATTTGTAATGAGCTTGGCTGATAATTAGGTAACGCGATATCCCCTAAGACCCCATAGGCGGTAATATTAAAAGTAAATTCTTCGCCTGCAGGGTAAACGTCTGTGTCCGCACTTGACGGATAAACACTGAAATCAGTATCGGTATAAATAAGGGCTGGCGGCGCAACCGCCAAGGTTAATTTTGTGGGGACGATATCCACACTGGTATCACCTGAGGTAATAGAAACCCCATTTATTTCAGCGGCGGCTCGCAATGCCACTCGCCCGGCATCCGCGTAATTAAACGTTCCCAATGATGCCACGCCGTCAGCGTCAAAAGTAAGAGAGACAATACCCGTGGATTCACCATCTGGGGAAGCACTCACATCGATACCGCTAAAATCAGTTAAACAACGATTTGGCGAAACACAATTCACCCCGAAAGTGACATCTTGCTGCCCTTGTAATAATGCTTTGCACACGCCGTTATCGTTTTGAACTGCGCGCAAATTTGCCCCAACAAAATTAGCTTGTGACAACTGATCAGGCAAAAACTTATCCGTCACTTGTTCACCGATAAACTCAAATCCCGCATCGACGAAATTGATGTCGCAGCTTTCTATGCCTGACCCAGTATTTAGGCAGCGCAAAGGCGCAGATGGATTAGCACGCACTATGTCTAATGTTGCTAATTTAGGCTCTAACACTGCCAGAGGTGTATTGATAATTTCGCCAGTAAACACCAATGGGTTCCCAGCCCTCCAACCATCTGGAGCTAACTCTACACTGCTTGTTTCGGTATACAATTGGGTGCAATTCTCGTCTGCACAGGCTTTTATAGAGATGTTTTCTGTTTCACAGGTTAATCCTTGACCATCATGCTCCAATTGATAGTGATGGATAGATTGGCATGTGGCGATTGCGTTCATGTCCTGTGCAATTTCTGTGCTGTTTTGCACATAAGCATTCACACGAATATTATCAAACTGGCCGTTGGCGGAGTTCGCTGTCATGTTCGTCACAATATAGTCCGAGCGGTTATCACCAAAATACAATGTGTTAAATTGGGCGATGTTGTTATTCAAATTCAAACTATTCGACCTGCCCGCTTCAGCCCCATTAATATGAATAACGGCTGTTTTCGCCGCATAGTCATAGCCCACGGCTACATGTACCCACTCACCTGCAGAAAAATTTAACCCGGAAACAATAGCTTCGGCGTCCCTATCATCAATATCCTCTAAACCAAAATACAAAGTGGATGCACGTAGGCTTAAATAAAAATACTTAGCGGTTGAATTAGAGTTTCCAGCATCGGTAGAGGCGTCGAATAACTGCCGTGCATTGTTACTCGACCAATCTTCGTTACTGCGATACCAAAAGGATATGGTCCCGGCTTGGCCAATATCATTCGGTGAGAATCCGCTATCAATAGTATCTATTACCGCTGCATCTGTGTTCATTGGCACATCCGCAAATCGGCAGGAAACCTGGGCGGTTGATAACACAGAAACCACTTCACCCAAAGGCGATGCATGGCGCTGGTTACTTGTGCTATCTAATATGCTTTGACTGCCATTAAATTCCATCTGCTCAAACTCGTAAATCGCAACAGGAGCCACAGCACAAGGTGAGACATTGTCTAGATCTGTATTGACCTGACTTTGGCTTTGCGCGTAATCGTAGATACGTACGTCATCGAATTCACCGTCTGCAGAGTTAGCCGGCGAATCGGCAAAATTGTATAGACTGCGGTTATCTCCTATGTATAACGTGTCCAAGACTGGCATGTCGCCATTCAGTCCCAGGTCTGATGTTTGACTGGCTTGACGGCCGTTGATAAAAATTTCAGCGCTATCTTTGCTGTAATCATAAGTCACTGCAATATGCACCCACTCATAAGGGGCAAAGGTTAACCCACTCACACTGGCAGCAGCATCATTATCGGTAGTGTCCTCTAGGCCAAAACGTAAAGTCCCATTGCGTAGGCTAAGATTAAAATATTTAGAGTTTGCATTGCCTATCCAAGTCGAAGCATCAAAAAGCTGCCTTCCCCTCCCATTGCTCCACGCTAATGCACTGCGATACCAAAACGATATTGTGCCCTTGTCGCCGATATCGGTGTCTACTCTAAGCTCAGTGTCTATGCCCGCGCTAATATTTGCATCAGAATTTTTCGGAACACTCATCACTTGGCAAGACGTTTGAATACTAGGAAATGTTGGAAATGCATCCCCCAAGGGTGATGCATCATATCCTGACGCTGAAGAATCAATGACGCTGTTCGTTGTCGCCCACTCTTCTTGTTCAAACTGATAAAAAGCTATCGCCGGGCCGTCACAGACTTCCGCCTTTGCCGCACTGACGTTGATATCATCCACATAGAAGCCCGATTCAGAATTTGTACCACTGACCTGAAAGCCAATAGCAACATTACTGCCCATAAAAGCACTAATATCGAAACTTTGCGCTGTACTAGAAAAGTTGCTGGCGGTGACCGTGTAATCTTTTAAATTCGTCCAAGTACTGCCACCGTTGGTGGAGATACCAAGCCTTATTAAAGATTCACCTGCATTGTGACCGACTCGGTAATTAAAATTAAGTTGAGCAGTAACGGCATCGGATAAGTCCAACCTCCGGTACACGAATCGCGCGCTATAGGAACGTGGATTTTCAGATGCGACAACCCCTAAGCGCAAACAGTTACCGGATGAACAAAGTGAATTATTGACGCGCAAATACCCGCGTGTCGGGCCATCAGACTCTCCAGCCTCTAGCCAATCGGAGCTCCAAGGCGCAGAGCCCGAAGAAGCGCTGTAACTGACTGATGGAAAATGATCAGCTATATTAAAGGTCTCGGTACTACAACCATTACTACTGATGGACCAAGTGGCCGCTAAGCCTTGCCTTACAGCTGAACCATCTGTGCTATGCGCGATAAACATGGTGCCTGAGGTAGCCACCAATACAGACGGAAGATTTGAGCCACTGAAAGTCCCTAAAAGTGGCGCACTGACATTTTCACCATCATATACAGAAAAAAAGTCATAGTTTTCTTCGTAATTAAAGTCAGAAAAGCTGAGAGTAATAGCCCCTCCCTGAGGAGCACGAATAGTAAACTCACAGTCCTCATTATTGGCATAATTACCACTTGCCCCGCCGGAATCAAATAACGCCCCGCGAGCACGTGATGTTTCTGTGTCTGAACATAGCGTGTCGGCGAGTACCTGCGAACAACTGAGCATATTCAACATCAAGAGCAAAATAAGTGAATTAAAACGGCCGATACGTTTGTGTATTGCTCTTATCCCTTTCATTACTGGATCCCATCAACCGATACGTTGCGACTGACGACTGTGTCGCCCGCAATGCATTGCCCTTGAGCAGTAAATCTAAAATATTGGTAGCTGTCACCATCGTCTAAAACCGAGACCACGGCACAACTGCTTTGATACCCGCAGTTCGCAAGTCCTGGGGTACTGGTGAAGGTAAAATTATCAGAGGCCATGCAATTACTTACCCCAACGACGGGAAACGCTGCGGCAATGGAACGCTCTACGCCTGCTCTTGCAGCGTTCAATGCTCTTTGCCCATACACTTCACTGACAACACTATCGGCAGAGGCTGCCAGCATTCTAAGCATAGCTAAACCTAAAATCGCCAAAACGATGATAATAAACAATGCGATAACCAACATGCTGCCGCGTTGCTTTCTCAGGCCGCGAGGTTGCTCAGCGCAAAGGCGTTTATGGGACATTGGGCACATGAATATCACTACTGAGGTTAATTGTTTCATCATTTAGCTCAAACGCGAGCAAGATTTGTATTAAGCTATTTCGATTCAAGGTAGCATTTTGTATGGTGAATGGCAGCTCTGCTGGATTGGCAAGATCATTGACGATATTTTCAGCCATTAAGGTGCCTCCCAAGGTAAACGCTGTTTGATCCTGTCCTATCGAGGCTTGATGTCTAAACATGCTCCCTCCGCGTATGCAGTAACTTACTGCATTTCGCACTACGTATAATCGTGAGGCAGGAGACACATCGGCAAATGCACCATCGACGGTTAATGTCGCTAAATGCTCAGCGCTATCATTTGTCGTGCAATCACCATCACCGCTGTCAGTGCAAGATAAAACGGTCCGTCGCTTTTCCTCATTAACGTCATACACATCTTGACTATCGGTAGGATAAACCACCGCCATATCACCACTTGTGATTGAAAACTGATCATTAGCATCACCCAATTCAACAGTATTTACTGTTCGCTCTGTAGAGGGTTCTAATGGTAGACGCGTGTAATAAGTGGCCCATATTGTAGGCACAAACTCTAAACACTGGGCGCTATTTTCTAGTTTGACGCGGGCGCTATTAGGTACTGAACTGCGCAACTCTCGATTTAAGCGCTCAATCACAAAACGACTTTGACTTAAGAGTTCATCTCGCTCGCTCACATCATTAAAAATCTGCACACCAGAGCGAATAAAGCTGGTGACACCAATAGACACAATACCCAGCACAATAATCACTGTGACCAGCTCAACCAAAGTAAAGCCCTTATGTCGGCCTAATGCATGTCGTGAAGTCATCAGTAGTTGTACCTGTAGGTCGAAAAAACAATCTCCTCACTACTAGGGGTTGTTATTCTTACGGTGATCAGTTTCGCAGCACCCACTGCTCCATCGTTTGTACCGTTTAAATCAGCATCGTAAAAGACCGAAACGTTGGCCCGAAATCCCTGATATAAGTTACGCCCATTGATACCTATTGTGCCGCCTGTCGCACTAAGAATAGTACCGTCCCTTTCATCTAAGCCGTTAAAGTCATCCACATCGTTATACGCACTTCGGTTTTCGCTGTCTGGTCCTAAAGCATTCGGCAGCGTGCAAGCTGGAGCGCTACCATCTCCACAACGTTCACTGGCGTTGCGACTAGAATGCTCATCGAACGACTTGCTGCTAATTTCGTTAAGCAGTGACTGGGCAAGTTCCGTCGCTCTGACTTGAAATATAGGGTCAATACTACGGGTAGTTTGCGGAACGATAAGACCAATGAAGAACGTCATCGCGATAGCGAAGACCAACATACCTATGACGAGTTCTATTAGCGTAAAGCCTAGATTCAGCCCGAACCGGATAGCACCTCGGTTAACACTCACGAATATATCCTTCGCTTTCTACGCAAATGGCCGGGGATTGCGTTCCCTGAAAGGTTATGCGGCAAGTGGCTTGGCAACTGCCAGCACTTGTCAATGGGCGACCTAGGCTATCAAATCGTATCCAATTAAATGCACCATTTCCTGTGTCTAACGTGCTCAGGCCAATACCCTCAGCAGCGATTTCACCATTACTGGTGCGTAGGAATTCAGGTGTGGTGTAATTAATCGCAGTAGCGCAAGTCGCTGTATGCTCAGCAGGGGTGTTGTTGCGATAACTAAGCGTAGGCGGGCCAAAGCCAGGATTGGAAATATTGAAGTTTATTTGGAAGCAATAATCTGCTCGGGTATCTTGCATAGCGCGTTGCTGCATGGCTCGCAGCGCTGATAGTAAACGTGACTGGTAACTGTATTCGGCGTATCCGGTGCTATCAAACCGACTTGCAGCAGATACTGCAAGTACACCAATAATCAGGATCACGACGACAAGTTCAACCAGTGTAAAACCACGTTGCAAAGCAGTAACATGAAACTTGTTTACGCTCAGCAACGTTTTCATTTTATTTGCTCCCAAAACAGCTAAAGCTGAAACAAAACATCGAGCAAACTTGTGTTTACTCGAGCAAAGGCAGCTTAGCTAATTAACAGCCGGTAGTAATACTACCTAGTACTGGCTCTGAACCTTCTTCAGTCGCACTTTCATCGTGTGTATAATATGCATAGCAGCTACCAGTATTAGTAGTGCCATTAGGGTAAATGATTAGAGCGGTTGTAGGAGACGGCGCAGTCACCCCAGCAGCGGTCAAGTCAGTCGAGATATCTTGGCTATCATCCACACAAAATTCTGTGATGCATGATCCAGATGTTCGCACCGTGACATTAGCATCAAGCATTTCATCCCATGTAAGCAACCATTCATGACGAGGATAGCCGAAATCGGTTCGTACTGAATCACCATTTTTTAAAGTGATCGTCGCCGCAGCAGATGAATTAGTCCCATTAAGTAACGATTTTGCATAAATGATATCACTCGCAGACTGCATGGCACCTTCCATTCCCCTTACCACTGACGCGCGTGCATCACCTTGAAGATCGAGAAATTTAGGCGCAGCGGTTACCGCCAAAATACCTAAAATAACGATAACAATAATCAATTCTATTAGAGTAAAACCACCCTGTTGTTTGCTGCTTTGCATAATGTTTCTCCCACTTGCTGAATTTGAAATTCTAAACTTTTTTTATTTTAACCACTCGAGCTGGCACAGGCCATTAGCAAATGGTAGCGTGTCAAATTATTGACTAATTATTACTAAAAACAATCACTTGCCCGATACGGGGATCGTATATAAAACCATTACCTGCAGTGTTGTCAACAGGCTCATTGGTATCGTTTTTTATCGTTTGGGTTAAATAATAATAACAAAGATCATTTCCCCCAGAGCCATTTCCTTCGCTTTGGCGAGTAAAATAGCGGTGGTCATCAAACGGGCGCTCATTCCAATCAGATGAAATTGTCGGCGCGCTTTGCATGATTAAGTTAAAAATACTCTCACAATCTAACAAGCTTATCTGTGTATCTTCAGTACTGCTGTCGGTATCAAGTTGTCCTGTGGGATATCCAGTATCCTGATCAACGCCAATACGAATATCGTCGATGGTCACAAAACTTAGATTAGTGGCAAAGTTCTCCTTCGGCCGCCCTTCAATTTCCCATTGAGCTCGCACTAAGCCAACACCCGTTGCATAGCCACCCGCTACCCCCTCGACCGTGGCATCTTCAGCCTCTTCCGTCACATCAAGTAAGCGCGGTAAAGCAGTAGCAGCTAACAAACCTAAAATAACTACGACTATGACCAATTCAATTAAAGTAAACCCTCGCTGACGCTGAACGCCGCCTTTAGCAAAGGTTTGGTATTGTGATCTAGCTAATTTCGTCATATTTTTTATCCATTAGGTTAACTTATAATTTTGGAAACCTGTCCCGTATACACTTTGTACTCAAAATAAGGCCCTGTTGATAATCTATATCGACAGATTGAAGACAGAGCATTATTGTTAATTTGCACACCATCATAAAATTCAGCGTACATTTTGAACCCTTCAACTTCTAATTCTGTATCCAGTACGTCTCGCCATAAAGCAGCACATCCCTCACTGGTTGGTTCTAGCTTTGGCCAACCTAGGTGGCTCATCGACAGTGGGTGTCTGCCTGTTTCATTGCCCTGAGTATCGTATTCAATCAACAAAATACTGCTGGGTCTGCCCTCATTTTGCCACTGCCAATGCGCGTTCAAGGTACTCTTAGTGAACTGCTCTACTAAGTTCTGCAGCGCTACCTTACGAATACTTGGACTGCTGTCATTAAAATAAACGATAAACCCCAGAATAAGTGAGGTGAACACGACCACTACAATCAAATTGCTAAAGAGGCTACGTTCTCGTTCATCAGAGGCTTCATTTCTACGCATAGCTTAACCTTGGATCGCTCCCATCATGTTCCACATTGGGGTAAAGATGCCCAAGGCCAGTACCAGCACCATAGCGGCAACCACCATAATAAGAATAGGCTCGATTTTAGAGGTCAGGCTCTTCAAATCGTAATCCACTTCGCGTTCGTAAAACTCGGCCGCTTCGCCTAGCAGTTCATCTACTCGGCCTGTTTCTTCACCTACATTGATCATCTGTAGCACCAAAGGCGTAAACATCTTACTTGAGCTTGCTACCCGTGAAAGGCTTTCACCTTTTTCGATGTTTTTGCGCATTTTCACGATCCTATCAGCCATGAAGGCATTGCTGACGGCATCTGCAACCAAATTTAGGGCAGTGGTTAATGGAACCCCGGAGCGCAACATCATAGAAAAACTACGGGCAAAACGACTGAGTAAAGTGCGCTCAAATATGCCCCCAACAATGGGTAAACGTAACTTGGCGCGATCCCAATTAAAGCGGCCTTTTGGGGTGTTGATATATTTAAAGACTAAAAAGATCGCTAGGCCAATGCAGATGAGCATATGCAGCCACTTTGTAATAAAAAAATCTGATGTAGCTAATAAAACGCGAGTCATTAACGGCAGTTCAGCGCCAAAGCTAGAGAACATATTGGCGAAGACCGGTATCACAAATATATTCATAATGATTAAAGCAGCGACGACAGCCAAAATTACAAATGTTGGGTAACGTGTAGCCGCTTTGATTTGTTTTCTAGTTTCCTGTTCGCGCTCCATATAGTCTGACAATTGAAGAAAGGCTTCATCCAGCCTACCGGTATTTTCCCCAACGTGCACAATGCTAACAAATAACTGACCGAAAACTTTATTATGCCGATGCAGGGCCGAAGATAGCGTGCGACCTCGCTCTAATTGATCACACACATCATTCAAAATTTTTGTCATGCGTTCGCTGTTCGAGGTCTCTGCCAAGCCCTTAACTGAACGAATTATCGGAATGCCAGATTTGGTCAGCGAATACATTTGACGCGAGAAAATAACCAAATCTTCGAGCTTTATGTTCGGGGCGAATATGGATAAATTCAGAGTCACGTTAGCAGAATCACTCACTTCTTTTATTTCAATTGGAGTGAATTTTCGGCCAAGTAAAATTTGCGCCACACTAGAAGCATCACTCGCTTCTAGGCTACCTGAGGCCAGTTCACCACTCGCGTTACGCGCTTTGTAGGTGAAATTAGCCATTGTTACCGCCTGGGCCATCGTCGCGAGGCTCTAGCTCGAAAGAGAACTCACCACTTGATGGAGTCGGTTTATTATTCTCAGAGCGAGCCGCTGAAGTGGGCGATGCGCCAGACTCTGCATTCCCCTCATGCGAGGCAGCTTGGCTGGATTGAGTCTCTGTCATTTCAACAAGTTCAGCGTTTTCTTCAAGCCCTGGCTCGGGCTCTCGCGCTTGTTCATCAGCCACCATTTCAATCAGTTTCAATACTTCATCGACTGTGGTTATCCCCATTTTGGCATACGTTAATGCAACTTTTGCCAAAGGCACGAAGCCAGGGCTGTGAAGTGCCGCTTGGCCAAACTGAACAGAGTCATTGGTTTTCAATGCATTCATCATGCTCTCTGTCATTTCTAATAACTCAAACACACCTACTCGGCCGCGATAGCCTGTATTGTTGCAGGTTTGACAACCACGGCCGCGGCGAAACGTCACATTAACCACTTGAGAGTCGATACTTTTCAGCCACAGGGATTCTTCACGTGTGGGTTGGTATGCCTCACTGCAGCTTTCACACACTTTACGCACCAAGCGCTGGGCGATAACAGCGCGCAAAGAACTCGCCACTAAATACCCTGGGGCTCCCATATCAAGTAGACGTACCGCACTGCTGATAGCATCATTGGTATGCAAGGTTGATAACACTAAGTGACCCGTCAAAGCGCCTCGAAGACCAATTTCCGCCGTTTCTTGGTCTCGCATTTCCCCGACCATGATGATGTCAGGATCTTGCCTTAGTGTTGTGCGTAAAACATTGGAGAAATTCAAGCCAATCTTACTATTGGTCTGCACTTGATTGATGCGTGGTAAGCGGTACTCGACGGGGTCTTCTACTGTGATAATTTTAGCAGAAGGCTGATTTAACTCACTTAACGCGCCGTAAAGCGTGGTTGTTTTACCAGAGCCTGTGGGTCCCGTAACCAAAATCATACCGTGGGGGCGTCTCAATAACACTCGAAAGCGTTTTAGTAAGGCGGCTGGCATACCGGTTTGCTCGAGAGAAAGCACACCGGCTGACTGATCAAGCAATCGCATCACCACTGATTCACCATTCTGTACTGGCATAGTAGAGACCCGTACATCGATGGAGTGGCCTTTGATACGCATATTCGTCCGCCCATCCTGTGGAAGGCGTTTCTCTGAAATATCGAGCCCAGACATTAGCTTCAACCTCAATACTAAAGCTGAGGCTATGTTCTTTTCCTTGATGATGTTTTCTTGCAGTACGCCATCCACCCTTAAGCGAATACGTAACATCTCGCTGTCTGGTTCGATATGGATATCTGAGGCTTTGGTTTGTAGTGCATCTTCAAAAATCGATTGCAGTAAACGGGCTACGGCAGTGTCCTGCTCATTGTCGACGCCTGTATCGAAATCAAACTCTTCATCATCTTGGTATTCTTCCGCTAATTCTTGGGCGAAAGAAGCGATATCTTCCGTTCGACGGTAGAAACGATCGTACGCTTGGAACAATTGCGCGTCACTAACAACAGCGACTTTAACAGGTTTGGGTAACACACCAGATAAAATATCAAGAGCGGCTAAATCAGCCGGGTCACTCATACCGACCAGTAAATGATCCCCTTTATCGTCAAGCACTAACGCTCTGTAACGTCGAGCCTGAACCTCTGGCAGTAGCAATACCGCTTCTACCGACACCCGATATTGGGTTACATCAATTAATGGCACCCCCAAATGCTGAGATAAAAAGGTAAGCAACTGATTCTCGGTCATAAAGCCAAGTTCAATAAGCATGTAACCTAATTTACGGCCACTTTGCTTTTGTGCAGAAAGAGTCTGCATCAATTGTTCTTCGCTAATAATCCCTTCTTGTACAAGAAGATCGCCTAAGCGAATTTTGGCTTTAGGCTTCATTCTATTCCAACCAATTCTTTCAATCGTTGACGTACAAACGTAATCACTTGCGGTGACAACTGTTGCTCGTCATCTGCTTTTTGATAACTCATTAACGCTTGTTTATTTTCACCTGCGCTGTCCTGGGCGATGCCTAATCCTAACCACCATTTAGCCTTGCGTGGCTCAGCATTGACGAGTCTTTGATAATCTTGTTGTGCTTGAGCATAGTTTTGAGTCTGTTGTGCTAACGCTCCCCTGTAAGCATAGTAATCACTGTGCAGTACTAAAGAGGGCGAGAC
The DNA here is from genome assembly GCF_056173245.1 of Paraglaciecola sp. QJM3NY_14. Classification (NCBI taxonomy): domain Bacteria; kingdom Pseudomonadati; phylum Pseudomonadota; class Gammaproteobacteria; order Alteromonadales; family Alteromonadaceae; genus Paraglaciecola; species Paraglaciecola sp. QJM3NY_14. Next base: position 200,585 of record NZ_CM149664.1, on the reverse strand, counting down.
TTCCAACAATAGGGTTAACGCTTTCGCTTGTTGGTTTTGTTGAGCAAATAATCTGGCGAGCATTAAGCGTAAATCGTGAAGCTCGGGGGCGTCTGCTAGCCCTTCGCTGAGCAAGGCTTGTGCTTCTAACATGCGATTTTCAGCAAACAACAGGGACGCTAACTTCTTGCGAATGCGCAGATTATCAGGCTCTTGGCTTAGTAACTGTTGCAATCCTTCGATGGCGATCAGTGTTTTGCCATCTCGTAAGGCTTGATTAATAGATTGTTTTAATCCGGCCTGCGCATTTTGAGCACGATTGGCTTTCTTACTAAATGTCGCTTTAGGCGGTATCACTTTTTCTGCAGCAGCGTAGGGAGGACTCATGGCACTTTTAGGATCGATAGCGACTGGACTAGACTCCGCTAATTCATCACTTTGCAGCTGAGCAACTTGCGACTCTGGCTTCTTGTCAATTTTAGGCATCGCTTGCATTTGTGAGTTTGTTTCAGGCTGCTTTTGATGACCTGAAGATAAATCTATGTTTGCCTTATCAGCCGGTTCAAGCCAAGTCATGCCGCCTTTTGCCGGCGTGTCAGGCTCAGTAGGCTCAACTACAGCTATATCCCTTAATGCAGGATTGATCATGTTACTGGACGTGTCCTGACTAGATACGTCATCTGTCACTGTCGGCCACATAAATGTCACAGCGGCGAAGAGCAACGCAATCACCATCAATAAAATCAACCATGCCAATCTTGTTGTATTGCGCTGTGGTGGCTGATAGTCCGCGCTGACCGCTTCAGAGCCAGTTTGCCTGGCCTCAAGATCTTGCAGCATTTTGTTTACCACACTCATAAGGTAAACCTCCGATACGCCATATACCCAGCCAGTGCGATGCAGATAGCAAGTAGTGTAACGACAACGAATTTACCCATACCGAAGCCCATTTTATAAGCTGCTTCCGTGTCTGCTATGGCTAATTTCACGTGCTTGATTTCCACCTGTTGCTTACCTTCACCATACGCCAACATCAGCGCTTTGTGGCATAACACATTCACGATCCGCGGAGTACCTTTACTGGCTTTAAACAATAGTTTGCACGCTCGGTTAGAGAAAATATCTCCCCCTCGATATCCGGCAACAGACATGCGATGACGCACATACTGGAACAACTGGTCAGCATTCATGAGCTTAAGCGCATAGGAAAAAGTGACCCGCTGTTTTAACTGGCGCAATTCAGGTAGGGCAAGTTTGTCGTCTAGCTCTGGCTGACCAAACAGCACTACCTGCAATAACTTTCGCGACTCAGTTTCTAAATTAGTGATTAAACGCAATGCTTCGATACTCTCTACCGGCAATGCCTGAGCCTCATCAATAATAAGAACAACTCCGCGATTCTGCTGGTTAATTTCAATCAAACGACGTTGGATACGCTGCGTAAACTCTTGTTGATCTGCGTTTTCGCTTAATGTCACATTAAGTTCAGCGGCTACAGAGCGGCGCAATTCACTTGGCGTTAAATAAGGGTTCGGAATATATGCCGCGACAAAGTGTTCTGGAAGTTCGTTAAGTAATTTGCGACAGATCAACGTTTTGCCCGTACCCACTTCGCCGGTCACTTTAATAAATCCCTCTCCCGTTTTAATGGCAGTGAGAAGCACCTCAATCGCTTCTTTATGGCTAGGCAAGCCAAAGAAATAGCTGGTATTAGGGGTTAAGGTAAAAGGCAATTCCTTTATACCGTAGTGGTATAAATACATACGATTAGTCCACGTGTAGCCAGTCAGCCATTTGATTACGGCTGCGGATCAACTGCTGGCGCCATGTGTCTGCGCCTACCACTGTGGGACGAAGCAAGATAACCAGTTCTTTTTTGGTTTCTGTTTCTTGACGGTTTTTAAATAAATTACCCAGTAGCGGAATATCACCTAGTAAAGGTGTCTTTGACTCTGTTTCAGAAATAATTGATTGCATTAACCCGCCGATAACGACTATCTCACCTGAGCGAGCATGAATAATTGTGTCTGATTCGCGTATGTTACTTGCGGCAAGAGGCAGCACGAACTGCTCTTCATTTAAGGTCACAACCTTCTCTTGTTCTTCGGTTTCAATCACAGATGGGTGCACATGTAATAGCACCCCACCTTGTGCATCAATTTGCGGGGTTACGTCTAACGCGATACCGGAAAAAAACGGTGTCAGTTCAATATTCGGTGTGGTGGAGCTAGTCGCAGCAGTTACGGTACTTTGACTGGATACGTCAGTCACAAAGTACTCGTCATCCCCCACTTTAATCACGGCTTTTTGATTGTTGATCGCCGTGACTCTAGGGCTAGACAAAACCTGCACATTGCCTTGGGTTTGTAATAAGTTCAGCACGCCGCTGAAGTCTTTATTAACGAACGACAAACTTGTAATGCCCCCCAGTGACGCAGAAATAGCATCCCCTAAGCTGCCTGCAGTGGTGGAAAATTGAAAGTCAGTACTGCCACTATTAGCTAATACTTCTGTCCAGTTGATACCTTGCTGATAACCATCGCTCAGTGACACCTCAAGAATACGCGCCTCTAAAATAACTTGGCGCTGTACATGCTCTTCTGATATCGCCAAAAACTCTTTAACCGAGCGTATTTCATTAGGCATAGCACGCACGGTGACCAACCCGGCTTGGGGCATCACCATCACACTACGACCCTCTTCTGCGCCAATCATGACTTGCAATGATGCTAGCAAATCTGTCCAAAAATCGGTTTCAGTACTGGTAGAAATACTGGTGCCGTTACCATTACTTCCTGAATTCAAGTTATTTGAACTACCGGAAGAAGAATTGCCGCTAAAGCTGTTCAGCGAACTGCCTGAGCTACTACTACTGCTGCTGTTTTGTGCTTGTGAGACGCCGCCAGAGGTAATACTGGTTTGCGTCGCCCCGTCGCGTTTCATTAATAAATAATTCACGGCGAATGTTTCTGTACGCATGCCCGAGGGATAAATACGATAAATATTTTGCCTGCGCTGCACATCGTAACCGTATATCTCAGTGACGATATCGAAAATCTGCTCTAAGGTGACCTGTTTCAAATTCAAGGTAATCGAACCCGACACGGATGGATGAATAGCCACGCTGAAAGGCGTATCTTCTACGATTCCAGCGAAAAAGCTCACTGCATCGATTTGCTGAGCATTAATATCAAATTTAGGTTCGCCAAAAAGCGCTTCAGCAGCTTGCTCTGACCTTGGCATTAACGTTTGATGAACGGCATCAGGTAAATCAGGTACACCTTGCTTTTTAGGGCTAACTGTCTTTTCAGTGTCGGCAATTGCAGCGTCCAGCGATTTTTCATAATGCTGAGTATCATGCTTTGCCTGACAGGCGACTAAAACCAGCAGAAACCCGCTTAGCGTAATGAGCTTAAAATCCATCATTTGCATCTTTTATAAATTGAGAGTGATTGACATAAAGTTCTTGCGAACCTTTAGCGCCGCGCAATATAACTCGACCCTTGCTGATCGAAATGAGTGTTTTCCCTGCCACGTCCTGCCCTTCTTTAACATTCATACCATTAATAATGGCGTGCTTGTGATCACCATTAATAAATATGGCACTGAGTATCAATGTATCGGCTATTTCGCCTCTTGCTGAAGTGCTGGGAGTGGCGTCGAATGGGCGAGTTGGGTCGACTAAAACCTGAGCAAACGCGGCACTCGTAAAAACCAATGTCACGACGAAAATACCTAGCATAAATTTGAGGTCTCTATACACATCAGACTCCTATAAACGCTTTGCTGGTACTTAAGGTATACAGCTCAACTTCAACCGAAGCGTCCGGATAATCAGTGACCACGTAATTAAAACGCTTCCAATAAAATTGCCACCTGAGATTTTCAATGCCCGTTAAATAACGTTGAATATCAAAGTAACTGCCTTTTAATGACAAAAGCACACCGTGGCGGTACAAATTAATATCTGCTAATTCGTTGGCAACGCTTTCAGTATCACTGCCTTTTTCCCCCATGTTAAGCACGGGCGTTGGAGGGATTGACTGCATGCTGATTAACGTAACGCCCTGACTTTCGGCCAACACTTTTTCCAGTAGTAACGGCATTTGTTTAGGCGGCACCAAATTGACCGTTTCTTGTTGCAAGTCGGTGTCTAAATCAAGGCTTCTTTGCTTGAGTTTATTTAGCGAGGCCACCAATTGCTCATTGGGGTCATTACTAAATGCATGTTCACTGACCTCGATTTGTGCTTCAACGCTGCGCACTTGATTACGCATAGAGGCGATATTCTGCTCATCCCGGGTAACTGTTTCATTCACGGGCTCGATAAATAACAGGTAACCAACCATACCAATGACAACCACGCCACTAAGTAGAATCAGTAGTTGTTCGCGTTGTGTAATGGCGAGAAACTGAGCGAAAAGCGTGTTATACCTTTCTTTTAGTGTTTGGCTCATGGCTGCTCCCCCGGTTGTGCGTCACTTGTCGTTTTAGTGCCAAGGGTAAACATCAACTGTTGATTTGGATCGCGATACAGCTTAGTGGTAGAGAACTCTTGACCTTTTAAGCGCTCTGTTAAGCTCAATTGCGTCATCCATTGCGGGATAAGCGATGAATCGGTTGCCGCTCCTTCCAACATCACGTGATTCTCATCTAATCGGATTCCAGTTAACCATAGCCCGTCCAAATGATGCTCTGCCAGCCCCAACATCAAACCTGCAAAACCGTTCGATTTAAACTGCTCTTGCCCAGATAACTCATCAATGACACGCTGCTTTAAACTCACTTCTAATTGCTTACTCTCAATTGCCGCAAGCAATTTGGGATCTTTCGTGCGATTCGCTAACGTTTCGTTTAGCTCAGCGAGTCGGTCCTCTGCCTGCTGCTTTTGCACTTCAATGGCCATTAATTCCGCTTTTACACTTTGTCCGTGACTATAGTCATGATAGTAAACCAGCCCAACAATCGTGAATAAAATTGCCCACACAGTCAGTACAAACGACAGCGTCAACACTTCTAGTTTAGGGTGTAATTCGGGTAAGTAGAGGTTAATACGAGACTTCATTGTGCGGCCTCAGTATTCAATTTTACATCTGACAACGCAGCACCTAAGCTCGCTAAACTGACCATTTTCTCTGGCTGGGGCGACGCTAAAGGCAGCGCCATGACGGTGACAGGCATAAAGGTCAGCTCTTGGATGACCTTCGCCAGCTCTTGTTGAATAGATGAATTGAGGTGAACGACAATCTTGCGCACGGGGGCTTGACGCAGTTGACTCTCGAAATAGTCCATGGAGCGTTGAATTTCAACACTCAAGGTATCTCCCATCCCCATTTGGAACTCCTCTAACGAGAAGCTAGCCAAGTTTTCATAGCCTTTCAAACGCCGTGAGAAGAATAACTTGCCTTGTTTGACGATATTTAAATTTATCTGACCGCCATTCTCTTGGAACAAAGTCAAAACAGCATCATCATCCGTTGGCAGAAGCTCGCTGGTTGCCAACTCTTCTATGGTAATGGTATTGAGTTTTAACTCTGCGCGGGTAATGCCTTTGATTATCCCGTGAATGTGAGCGCGGCTAATAGCCACCACATTGACCCTTTTTTTACCGCCAATTACTGCTGGGTGGTCGTAGTAATCAAAGACATGCTCATCTGTACTGGTGAGCTGTTCTTTGATTTGCCATTTTAGAGCGGAAGCAATTTCTTGCTCTTCCACTTCAGGCCTATCTACTTGAAAGTGCTGATATTTACTTAACCCCAATGCAATATAACAAGGGGTGCGAGCTAAATTATTGTTCGCTACGTACTCTTGCAAATGTTTCGCCCAATCTTGCATAGGCAAAGTGTGCTGCTCTATCCACTGATAGGCACCAGATTTTTTTTGAATAACATTAAGGTGCAATTCAGCATCGCCCATCTCAATTCCAATCGAGTGAAATTTTGATGGCTTGCTAAAGTACTGCTTTATAAACTCGCGCCAGCTAATTCGCATTGTTCAATTCATATCTTGTTACATTGCTCTGCCATTACAGCAAAATTTAGAATAAAGCACCAGCAATATAAATCGCTACCTTAATCACGATTTATTAGCGATACCAATAAGTTAAATTGAGGATTTGTAGTTTAATTTCGCATCAGTATAGGTGACAATAGCGACATTGCGAATCGTAAACAATTAGACAATCGGCTAAAAAAAAGAGGCCTCTAAGGCCCCTTTTTTAGGTAAGTAAACGTACCACGGAATTTATCTCGCGTTAGTACTTTCGAAGATTTTATCTGCTGATTCAGCCACAAACCCAGTAAATAATTTGCCGTCAGGCTTAGGATAACGTTTAGCGAACTCGTAGAAGCAGCTAGGAATCTCTCGCTCCCCATCACTAAACGCCACGGGGTGCTTATCTGCCAGGGTCGATGATTGCTCTAGCATGACCTCAACCGAACCTTTTATTTCGCCGCCTGCAGTATTCAAGGAAAGACCTGCCGCTTTCACGGCTTGATTGATTTGTTCGATAGAATCAAATTCGCTGAGATGGTTATTGCTTACAGTGAAATGATTCGCTCGGTAGCCCCACGCAGCGACCCAAGCCGCAAACTCGGATTCTTGCAATAACTGCTGATAGGTCGCGTAATCAATGTCCCAATGGCGCCCAGAATATAAAAAGTTATCTTGTGTCACTGCATCAACGCTCATATTCGAAACAAGATTTCGAATGGTTTGCTGCAGTGATTCGCTGCACTGCTCAAGTAAAAGCTCTGAAATAAAGACTTTGGGTAAGTCTGGATTTTCTGAGTGCTCAAAATGTTTAGCGTACAGCTTTTTGCCTACGAAATGGTATTCACCACAGGCCTTGTAACCCAACGCCTCAAAATGTGCCGCCAGCGCGTCAAGTCCAATACCAGGTAAGTTAAAAGTGCGTAATGCGATGTGATCGTTGATCACTCCTTGCCCTTGCGTTTTGCCAAACAAGTCATGAACGGTAACCGCTGAAGGGGTAACAGCGAGGTAACTTTCCCACAGCTTTTCAAATAATGTATTCACATTAGTATGCATAAATAAAAACCTTTCTATTCAATATAATATCTTGCAAAGGCGGTTTAACCTTTGCGCCTAGTTCTTTACGCTACAGCCCAATAAAGCGCACATCGCTGGCGTTCATTAAGCCTAATTCAGAGGCCATCTCAGCACTAATTAACAACGTATTGCTTTCATTTTCATACCTGATACAGGGCGTGATAGTGGCACGAAACTGGCTCACATCTGTGCTGCAAAGCATATAGTTCTGAGCACCTGAATCCGTCGTTGGTAACTGGCTTTTATCGGTTATCAGCACAGTAGCCAGCTGACTTTGTTGCACTGTACGAATGTTCTTAAGAGCGACTTCTACCGTTGGTCCCGCATCAAATAAGTCCACGTAACCACGATGAAAAAAGCCTTCTTTTTGCAATAATCGAAGTGCCGGAGCCGTTTTTTCATGCACCTGACCAATCACGTTTTGCGCATCTTCACTTAATAGCGCCACATATATTGGGTGCTTCGGCATCAATTCTGCGATGAATGATTTATCACCCATTCCCACAAGGTAGTCAGCAGTTGGGAAGTCGATACCAAAAAAGTTTGGCTCCAACCATGCCCAAAAAGGTGAGTGACCATTTTTATCAGAAACGCCGCGCATTTCAGCGATAACTAAATCTGAAAAACGCTCTGGATGATTCGCCATGAACAAGTAGCGTACCCGAGACAATAATTGTCCGGCGAAACCACGGCGGAACTTTTCGCGCACAAACAAGGTACAGACCTCTGACGCCCCCGTGTAGTCGTTACACAAGTTAAGTGTCTCTACGACCTTTTTCACCCCTAAGCGCTCTGAATAGTGCACATGACTGGCAATGTGATAATGATAAAACGGCGCATTCAGTCCAACTGCGGCTTCAATGCCGGTAACCCCAATAATCTCTTTGCTTTGAGTATCTTCGAGTACGAACAAATAGTTTTGTTGGCCAGGGGAAGCCACCTGCTCAGTAAAACTTTTTTGAGCACGCGAAATCTTGCTTAGTAATAGCTCATCATTATCAGGCAATGAGGTAAAGCCGTGACCAGACTCGACAGCAATTTGCTTTAATGCCGCAAAATCTGCGGCGCATATAGGGCGAATAACCAGCATGCTAGTTAGCCTTTAACCACTTGCGCAACGGCCAACTCAAAGCGCTGTAAGCCTAATTCAATGTCTTGCTCTGGGATCACCAAAGACGGAGTGAAGCGCACCACGTCAGCTCCTGCAATTAGGCACATCAAGCCATGCTCTGCAGCTGCGACTAAAAATGCTTTTGCTTGGCCTTTATATTTTTCATTTAATGCGGCGCCGAGTAACAACCCTTTGCCACGAATTTCAGCGAATACGTGATATTTGTCGTTGATACGCTGTAAACCGTCACGGAACAACGTTTCACGCTTCGCCACCCCCTGCAAAACGTCGTCGTGACTAACCACGTCTAATACGGCTTCTGCGACAGCGCATGCCAGTGGGTTACCACCATAAGTTGAGCCGTGCGTACCGATTTTCAAATGCTTGGCAATCTCAGTCGTGGTTAGCATGGCGCCAATAGGGAATCCGCCACCAAGGGCTTTCGCCGTGGTTAAGATGTCTGGTGTTACCCCTAAGTTTTGATAAGCGTACATAGCCCCCGTACGACCAACCCCCGTTTGCACCTCATCAAAAATCATCAGCGCATTGTGCTTATCGCATAGCGCCCTAACGCCTTTTATAAAATCAGCGTTAGGTGAAATGATACCCCCTTCACCTTGCAGCGGCTCTAGCATTACAGCGCAAGTTTTATCAGAAATGAGCGCTTCTAAGCCGGCTAAATCGTTGTAATCTGCATGTGCAATATCGCCTGGCTTAGGGCCAAAACCATCACTATAGGCGGTTTGCCCGCCCACCGTTACAGTGAAAAACGTACGTCCATGAAAGCTCTTGTTGAACGAGATAATTTGTGACTTTTGAGCCCCATACGCATCCAACGCCCAGCGCCGAGCAAGCTTTAGTGCAGCTTCGTTGGCTTCTGCACCTGAATTGGCGAAATACACTTTTTCAGCGAATGTTAATTGCGTGAGTCTTTGGGCTAGGCGCAGCGCCGGCTCGTTAGTCATCACGTTAGAAAGATGCCACAATTTTTGCCCTTGCTCTGTTAAAGCTTGAACTAAAGCAGGGTGACAATGACCCAAACAATTCACCGCAATGCCACCAGCAAAGTCGATAAACTCTTTGTCATTTTGGTCCCACACGCGAGAGCCTTTACCGCGCACTGGAATAATCGCGGAGGGCGCATAGTTGGGCACCATGACGTCATCGAATAATTCTCTGGTTACTTGCATTGTTGCGCTCCTGTAAGGCCTAAAATAGTGACGTTGCTAATAAGCATCGTTAAGATAATTGACTATTATCGAGGTAAACAGATTAAAATTGCAGTAGCATTATGGTCAAAATGAACACACTATTTAGCAAATAAACCAAATAAAGTATCAAAATGATAACTAAGCAAGAACAACAACTGTTATCCATCTTGCGTTCCAACGCCAGAGCCAGCATTTCGGATTTAGCGCGAGTGCTAAATCTATCGCGATCCACGGTTCAAAATAGAATGATCAAACTTGAACAGTCCGGCGTCATCAAAGGCTATGCAGTGCAATATGGCAGCGAATACCAAGACAACTTAGTGTCTTCCCATGTATCCATCAAAGTACGCCAAAAGCTCACCGCCAAAACCAATGCAGAACTACGCCAAGTCAGTGAGGTCAGCGAGCTGTATGCCATTAGTGGAGAATATGATCTGATTGCCATTGTTCAGGCCGAATCCCTTGAGCAACTCAGTCAAATTTTGGACAATATTGGTAACCTAGAAGGAGTGGAGCGAACTAATTCGTCCGTTATTTTAGAAACGAAATTTAAGCGTTAGTTTTAGTGAGAATTTGAGTGCTAAATTCAATTAAGCGCCAAGTGTAATTAAGCGTAAACTCAGCAGCTTAGAGCATTCACTCAATATAAATAATTACCCTTTGTCAGCGGCAAGTATAAAACTATTCTCTTGAATATCTTCAGGCGTAATATTTTCGACCAACTGAAGAAAGCTCATTGTTGCTATGTTCGCCATGTGTTGAATAGAATCGTTCCACACTTTGCCGTGGCCAACGAACATGGTCATGCCTTCCATGGATGAAGAAATAAACAAAGCCACTTTTTGCACCTGCTCGAAGTCCAGCTTTGGGTTCAGCCGCATAATGCTATCTTCAAGAGGTACCCGCACGCGAGCGTATATTTCATCCATTAATTTGTCAGCATATTCATCGTGATTTGCTAAGGCCCATAACTCAGGATAAAACGTAGTCGTTGTGGGGTTGCCTAAATCAAGTACGATAAAATTGACAATGGATTTGAGATGCAGTTCAGGATCGTTATTCGTCCCCAATCTTAGTCGTTCAAATTCATCCATAAACTCATCAATGCTGTGATCGAGCATATCTTTGAGCAAGTCATTCTTGCTTGGATAGTAATATTGTAAATTTCCCACGCTAATTTGCGCGCCCACAGCAACCTTACGCATAGACAACTTACTATAGCCTTGCTCAATCAATATGGTTTTAGCGGAATCCAGTATCAATAAAAGGGTTTCTTTACCGCGACGAGACTCCCCTGTCCCCTTCCTAATATTTCTCATTTTATGTATGGAATTACCTTGTCTCACGTGAGATTTTTAATGGGCTGACTACCTAATTTCCAAACTATATCAGATCGTAAAGCTGCCACACATTAATACGGGCGTCTTATTCCTGGCGCTAAGCTGATCTCATCTGTTTAAGCACACGTATTTATTGCTATTGACTGACTCTAAGATGACGGGTGTTTATTTTTGAAAAAGCTATCTTCAGCCCTCCCAAAGCGAGGCATTTTTTGGTTTCGTCATGATCTGCGTTTACATGATAACCCTGCGCTTGTTGCGCTTAGTGAACAAGTCGATGAGCTATTATGTGTATTTATAATCGACCCACGATGGTTCAAGAGTAGCCATTTTCAGTCGGCGCATATGGGCGATAAACGTTGGGCGTTCCTGCAACAGAGTCTGTTTGAATTACAGCGTCATTTGCAGGAGCAAGGCCAACAGCTGTTCGTACTTGAGGGAGAAACCTTAGAGGTACTTGGCGCCCTTATTGGTAGTTATACTCCAGATATAGTCGCCTCAGGTATGCACCCTGGTGTGTATGAGCGCCAGCAGTGGCAAAGAGTAAAGCAAGGTAACCCTAATACACTCTTTATTCAGGAAAACGGTCACAGCTTATTTCAACCTGATACGCTACCGTTTGAGATAGAATATTTGCCGGCAAGCTTCACTCCCTTTAGAAAACGCGTCGAAGACCTGCAAGTAGCAGCTGCTTTATCAGCCCCGACAGCTCTGCCACCCGCTCCCGATCTAGCTTGGTTGTCATCTAAGGACGTAAACCCATCGAAAAAAGCAATTGGGCTTGCCTTCACAGGAGGTGAGGACGCTGCTTTAGCGCAACTTGAGTACACTCTTTTTACCAGCCACAACATTAAAAATTATAAACAAACACGTAACGGTTTGGATGGGTGGGACTATTCCAGCAAGCTATCCCCTTGGCTCGCCAACGGGTGCCTTTCTGTTAGGCAAGTATTCACTGAGCTGAGGCGCTACGAATCAGAATATGAAAAAAATGACTCAACCTATTGGCTTTACTTTGAGCTGCTATGGCGAGAGTACTTTCAATGGCACCTGTTCAAGTACCAATCAAAACTATTTCAGTTTTCTGGGATACAAGACACTCGTCCTTTAACCACCTTTATCGCTTTACGGTTCGCAATGTGGTGCCAAGGTGAAACGCCTTATCCCATCGTGAATGCCTGTATGAAGCAATTAAATCATACTGGCTACATGTCAAATCGAGGACGCCAGTTAGTCGCTAGTTGTTTGGTAAATGAGCTCGGTGTTGATTGGCGCTTCGGGGCAGCTTACTTCGAACAACAACTTATCGACTTTGATGTGGCATCAAACTGGGGGAACTGGCAGTACCTTTCAGGTGTAGGCGTAGACCCTAGAGGACATAGGCGATTCGATTTAGCCAAGCAGGCGCAACAATATGATCCGAACGGAGAATTTGTGCGCCAATGGGCTGGGGATACGTACGTTAGCGGTATAGACCAAACAGACGCGGCAGACTGGCCTCTTGGGTAAAGAGCACATCAATGTGGTGTGGTTGAAGCGAGACTTGCGTTTGAGAGATCATCAAGCCTTATTCGCTGCCGCCCAGCAACCGCTGCCGGTGGTCATGATGTACCTATTTGAGCCCTCAGTTATAGCAGATCCGCATTACGATGTACGTCATTGGCGGTTTGTGTGGCAATCCATAGTCGACCTAAACAGCCAACTCGCCGATTACAATGCTCGCATCATTGTATTGTTCGAAGAAGCCCACAGCGTGTTTGCTCAACTTATGCAACGTTTTCATATTGCTGGCGTGTACAGCCATCAAGAAATCGGTCTTGCCTGCACTTACAAACGGGATAAAGCTATCGCGCGCATGTTAGATGCTGAAGGCATAAGCTGGCACGAATACAATCATGGCGGCGTTATCCGTGGCGCCACTCACCGACGTGACTGGGAGCAAAATTGGGATAAGCATATGAATGCACAATGTGCAGATACGCCTCTACATGAAGTCAATTGGCTAACCTTTGCCACCTTGATGACGCTAGATGAAAGCGAAGCATTGCCACAAGAGTACAAAACTCAACGTCCTGCATTTCAGCTTGGGGGTGAAAAACGCGCTTGGTACACCTTGCATCATTTTCTAAAAGAGCGCGGAAAGGCGTACGCCTATTCAGTTTCTAGCCCGATAAAAAGTAGAACAGCTTGCTCTAGGCTTTCTCCCTATTTGGCTTGGGGAAACATAAGTACTCGCCAAGTTTATCAATCAACTGCATCTAAAAAGCACAAAGATGGGTGGCAAAGGGCCATCAACGCCTTTCGGTCTCGCCTGCATTGGCATTGCCATTTTATTCAGAAATTTGAAAGTGAATCAGACATGGAGTTTCGCCCGCTCAACAAAGCCTACCTGGCTTACGAATATGAGCAAGGTGAACAAAAAGACGCTAATTTACAGGCATGGAAAACAGGGCAAACGGGCATTCCCGTCGTGGATGCTTCGATGCGCTGTCTGCATCAAACGGGTTACCTGAATTTTCGCATGCGAGCCATGTTAGTGAGCTTTTTGTGTCACCACTTAAATATTGATTGGCGAGAAGGAGCCATTCATTTAGCTCAGCTCTTTTTAGACTTTGAACCAGGGATACATTATCCGCAATTTCAAATGCAAGCGTCAGTAACGGGGACCAACCTTATACGCTTGTACAACCCGGTCAAACAATCACAAGACAAGGATCCTCAAGGGCAGTTCATCCGCCGTTTTGTACCTGAAATTTCTGACCTGCCGGATGCACTCATTCACACGCCATGGCTACTTACCCCCATGGAATGTCAAATATATGAAGTGGAATTAGGACGAACATACCCGCACCCAATGATTGATCTTGAACAAACCGGTAAGCGAGCAAGGGATACTTTGTGGGCGTTTCAGAAACGCGATGACGTTCAACAAGAAAGTAAGCGCATTCTCAAGCAACACACCCTGGTAAATCGCCCTAGAAGAATCTGAACCTTCGGCGATAAAAATACAATTTGAGCAAACCTAAGATTGACTACCTTTTATCGTCGAGAGTCTTTCTATTCCCCGCGCATCGCTTCGAGCAGTATTTGACATTCTCCCAGTCTTTTTGCCACTTTTTTCGCCATGAAAAGGGCCGTTGGCAAACGGGGCATATTTTGCTGGGTAGCTGTGTTTTGTTCATGATATGTAGCCGTTAATAACGCCGTTGACCCAGGTGTTCTCGCTCAACAAGGTCGCCTTTTTCTGTCTCGTTTAGCCAAGCTTAACGCAACTAACATGAAACAAAGCATGTCGATTTGATATTTCACAGGAAATAGGGAGGAGAATGCGCAGCTAAACGTCGATTAATGTTTAGCTGCTGATTATTTTTGAGTATATGACTAACCAACGTTACTCAAAGAAGTAACGGAATGTAGCACCAATTGTTCTAGGTTGGTTGGTCGTAAAACCGAGTCGTGCCCGACCTCCGCGCTCTCTGTCCAATGACAACAACGCATTTTCATCAAACAAATTGTTGGCGTACAACAGAATTTCGTAATCATCATAGGCCAGACCAAAGCTAAGATTCATGGTGCCGTAGGCATCAAGCACCAAATCTAATTCCGTGGTTTCCAGACCCGTTGCTCCACCAAAGGCCAAGCCAGAAACAAACGTGCCCGCACCGGCGACTTGGTCGCTAGGTTGAGTGATTCGATCACCAACGTACTGGTATGAGCCTTGGAAATAAGTGCTGTTTGAAGAGAACAAAGGCGAAGCGAGATCGTAAGTAAACGAAATCGAGAAACTTTCTTCAGGCACTGACGCCAAACGGTTACCATCTTCTACCCCACCAAGTACCGCACCAGAGCCATCAACCACGGTTGAGTCAAATTCTGCTTCTATAATGCTACCGCTAAGAGAGAAGAATAATTGATCTGTGAACTGGCGTGTAAGCTCAAATTCAAGGCCTTGCGTGTGGGCATCAGGCACATTAAACGACACTCGAGAAGAACAAGAGCCTGCATCTAACGTCACCTGTAAGTCTTCGATATCATTGTAAAACGCTGACACATTCGCGCTCCAGCCGCGGCCAGAAGATTTGAAGCCTAACTCATAGTTGGTTAACTGCTCATCTTCATAATCTTGGAATGAACCAAAAATCGCCTCATCCTGATCAGAACACAAGCTTCTGTTCAATGGATCGTTTACCCCACCTAACCTAAATCCTTCAGAAATCTGCGCGTTAATGTTCACGTTATCGTTCAAGCGATATTGACCAAGAATACGTGACGTAAAGCCATCAGATTCGGTAGCATCGGTTTGATTGTCTCCATTGGCGAACAAGCCGCCTGAAATAAACTGACGCTCTTCTTCGTAATCATAAAAACGCGAACCCGCAGTCACTTTAAGATCGTCGTTCACTTGATAATTAACTTCACCGAAAATAGCTAACTGTGTCAGATCGTAGGGCAAGAAAGCGTTGTAAGGTGAATCGACATCAAACCCATTAGCTACCGCCGCTGAAGTCCCTGCACCTAAGGTTGCGTCAGTAAAGCTATCGTATCCAGGTGTGGGCAGTGTTTGTTTGTACGTTCGGTCAGTTGAAGAATAAAACACGCCGACTATCCAATCTAACGCGCCGTCATCGTTTGATGCTGCGCGCAGCTCGAACGTGTCTTGCTCCACTTCTGTACGATCGAGTAGGTTCGATGGCAGCGTGACGGCCGCATCAGGGAAACCTAAATCAACACTCACTGAGCCAGACAGTGCGCTCGCATCTCGGCTCACCAGAATATCTCGGTCTGTGTAGCTGTAGACAAAGGTAAAGTCAGCAATCTCAGCTTGATACTCTGCGGTCAAATCAGCTATGAGCGTATCGTCAGAAAAGCCTTCTTCTAATAGTAAGAACTGCTCTCTATCTTTTAATTGTTTCGCTGGCCACGTTGTGGTGTAAGGGTTGGCGAAAATATTGAACGCGTCTTGTCTATTAAAGCCATTTATTTCGAGCTCTTGAAATATGATCCGCGGGGTAATAGTGAGTTTGTCATTTGGGCTGATAACAAACGCCACTCGACCACCGGTTCTGTCTCCGTCGTTAACATCTTCTTTAAACGCATTATCAGGACCGTATGCGTCAATAAAACCCGCATATTCAGTGCGATAAACCACCGCGCGCATAGCGACAGAATCTGAGATAGGCAGGTTTACCATACCTTTCACATTGCCGCCAGTGCCACCGTCTGATACTGAATTCAGGTTCGCTTCAAATTTCCCCTCGAACGTGTCTAGTTCAGGTTGATTAGTAATATAACGTAACGTTCCACCTATTGAGCCTGAGCCAAATAGCGTACCTTGCGGGCCGCGCAGCGTCTCTATACGATTTAAATCAAATAAGTCTAAGTCAGGGGTAAATAACGATAGAGAAATAACACTTTCATCCAAATAAACCCCCACCTGCTCTTTCACGCCCGGCTGGTCACGTACGATTTGCCCTGCAGATACACCGCGCATGGATACTTGGCTTTGTCCGGGGCCAAGATTTTGAATTGCCACACTCGCGACGTTACGAGCAATATCTTCTAAATTACTAGCACCACTTCGTTCAAAGTCCTTCTGGGTTTGCGCGTTGATTGAAAATGGAATATCGCCGATTGACTCTGCGCGCTTTGTCGCCGTGACAATGATTTGCTCAACATCTTCTTCTTGAGCGTTGTTTTTGTTTTGAGCAGCGCTTGTTTGCTGTGCAATCGCCCCTGTACTGATCAGTCCCATCACCGCAGCACTTATTGCGCATAGGCGAAATTTTTGTGTGTTTAGTTTCAACATTTGTCCATCCAGATTGATTGTTGTTTTTTTGTTAATAACCGTCGTGTAATGTGGCAAAAAAAGTTGGGCATTTCTACTGCTTACCGACGATATGTTGTTATTTTTGTAAGTATTGCTGACCAAACCCAGAATAAAAAACTCAAACCTGGGGTTTGCGCATGAGTATATAAAGCAAGTTTCATTGCTGTGAAAGCCGACCAGAGCGCTTTAAATCGATTTATGCAGTGCTGTAGTAAGGCGTCAGAGAATGAGTGAAAGACCGTTTGGAGATAACAGATTTTGCATAATTAAAGCTGTGGGAAGACAAATAAGTGTCTTTATCTATCATTTTTACTCACCAACTCACTAGATGAGTAAGCCTAAGAGCAACGCGTGTAGGCAGGGTATAAATCAGCATTTAGCGGCTGGCCCACCGCTGGGAAATCACAGTAAAACCGCCATCTTCGTTCCAACGTATTTTGGGAAAAATCAAACCGATACAAAAAAGCCCTGTAAAAACAGGGCTTTAAATAACTAACATCTACACTCTTTAGTATTAATTAAAACGGAATATCATCGTCGAAATCAAAGTCAGGTTCAGCCATAGGTGCTGGCTTATTTTGGCCGCCTTGCGGGGCTTGGTTGAAACCTTGATTGCCTTGGCCACCTTGAGGGGCTTGGTTGTAACCTTGGTTAGGAGATTGTTGAAAACCGCCTGAATTTTGACCGCCAGAGCGCTGGCCGCCAGCATTTTGACCGCCTTGTGCAGGACGCTGTGCAGGTTGACGCTGCTGCCCTTGGAAGCCGCCTTCAGATTGACCGCCGCCTTTGCCACCTAACATTTGCATTTGGTCGACAATCACTTCTGTGGTGTATTTGTCTTGGCCTTGCTGATCTTGCCATTTACGGGTTTGCAATTTACCTTCTACGTAAATTTGTGAGCCTTTACGCAAGTATTCGCCAGCCACTTCAGCTAAACGGCGATACATAGTCAGGCGATGCCATTCGGTGCGCTCTTGCATTTGCCCTTGTTGGTCTTTCCAGCTTTCACTGGTCGCGATGCTTAAATTCGCTACCGCATTACCATTTGGCATATAACGTACTTCAGGATCTTGCCCTAAGTTGCCCACCAATATGACTTTATTTACGCCTTTGCTCGCCATTTTAACTCCTATTATCTGCCCTAAAACCTAAGGTCTTAAACACTTACAGTTTAAATATCACTTGGTTTTAAGTATGAATATGTCTATTTTTCAATTAATTAGTGATCAATTTTACCGCATTCACGCTAACTCGCGTTAATTTCGCCATTGTTTCGCTATTGTTCCGCATTAGAAGAAATATGAGCCCATCACCACCAAAAGGTTCGCCCGCTAAACGAAAGCTCGACCAAAATTGATTTTCACTGTGCCGGTTATTATAACGTGATTTCACAGATTATTTCTTAAAAATTTAGCCTTGATTAACGTAAAAAGCTGCTTAGCCGTTGACTAAAATATGAGCCTTTTCCAGTGAGAATTGCTTACCATCGGCCTTGATATAAACCACACCCTCATCTGGCACTACCGTCACATCTACCACTCCTTCGAGTGTGGCTAACTGCTCACCAATGGTATCGGCTGAATAACGGGTAAAATCTGGTTTTAGTGTAAAGCGTTTCAAGCGTTCACTGGTACCTAGCTTACGTAAACCAAGCCACCAAATACCACAGGCACCGCCAGCAATAACGAACACCCATTGAGGGCCAATATACTGACTGGCTAAGCCAGATAATGTACCGCCTAAAAATGCCCCTAAAAACTGAAAGCTGGCGTAAATACCCATGGCAGAGCCTTTTTTACCCGCTGGGGCAATGCTTGACACCATAGCCGGAAAACTTGCTTCTAAGAAATTAAAGCCGGTAAAAAATAGCCAGCCAAATACCATTACCGCAAGCACGGTACTGTGGGAAAAGTGCAAACCGAGTAATGCGCCACCTAGTAATAATATGCACAAACGAATCACGCCCGCTTGGCTCATCCTTTTGGTTAACATCATCAACGCGACTAAGCCAACGACAGAAGCTGCTAGTATGGGTAAATATAGTTGCCAATGACTTTCTAGCTGCCAGCCTAAAGCACTGAGTAGAATGGGCATTTGTACAAACAAAACCGTGATCATCATATGCAGTAACATCACGCTGATGTTCAAACGACGTAACTGTGGGTCAAAGAACAAGATTTTCACATCGGTAAGAACAGGTAGAGTATCGCCTTTGGGCGCGTAGTTTATTGCGCTGGGCACCACCCAAATGACCAAAGGTATGCATGAAATAGCGAGTATACCTGTAATAGAAAATATACCGTGCAGACCGTAATTATCCGCAATGACAGGGCCTATTAGCAAGGCTATATAAAATGAAAAACCAATAGCAATGCCGATAATCGCCATCACTTTTGGCCGCTGCTGCTCGCGACTCACGTCTCCAGCTAATGCCATAATGGCACCGGCAATTGCCCCAGCACCTTGCAAAAATCGGCCGATCACAATCCATAACATGCTATCTGCGGTGGCGGCAACACCGCTACCAATAGCAAACATCAGTAACCCGCCAACGATGACAGGTTTGCGGCCAATCTTATCGGACAACACCCCCATGGGGATTTGCAAAATAGCTTGGGTCAAACCATAGCCACCAATAGCTAAACCAAGCATTAGGGCTGAATAATCTGGGTAATGTACCGCGAGTATGGCCAGTACTGGCATCACCATAAACAATCCCAGCATACGCAAGACATAAACAGCGGCCAAAGCCAAAGAGGCGCGAATTTCGGTTCTATTCAAATGAGCAACTAATCAGTTTGAGGTTATCAAGGCGGCGAAGTTTACCACAAAATTATCGCCCTAAACGACAGCAACATTGCAGCTAACGAGGGGGAAAATAGCATAAGTTCAATGATATGCCCGAGTTTAAAACATCCACTTACATATTTCAGCGGCGATCTAATCAGCGCCATGACGCGTATCTTTCTAATCATTAATCATCTGGGTATTGAAAGTATAATTGTTCAACCACATAGAGCTCTTATATCAAGTATGTAATACTCACTCTTTTGAGGACGACTTTGGTCAATAATGGATAAGATAGCTGTACGTGGCGCGCGCACTCACAATCTAAAGAACATCGATTTAGATATTCCTCGAGACAAACTTACTGTCATCACCGGCTTGTCTGGCTCTGGTAAGTCTTCATTGGCATTCGACACCCTTTACGCCGAGGGGCAACGTCGCTATGTTGAGTCCTTGTCTGCCTACGCAAGACAATTTTTATCCATGATGGAAAAGCCCGACGTTGATCACATCGAAGGCCTATCTCCAGCAATTTCTATCGAGCAGAAGTCCACCTCTCACAACCCACGCTCAACTGTGGGTACCATCACTGAAATTTACGATTATTTGCGTTTGCTTTACGCTCGTGTGGGTGAGCCGCGTTGCCCAACTCACCATGTACCGTTAGATGCGCAAACTGTTAGCCAGATGGTTGACCGCGTACTAACCATGCCTGCAGATGAAAAACTCATGCTGTTAGCGCCTGTAGTTCAAGACCGCAAAGGCGAACATGTTAAAACATTGGAAAGCCTTGCAGCCCAAGGTTTTATTCGCGCTCGTATTGATGGCGAAGTGTGTGACTTGTCAGATCCCCCTGAGCTCGATTTGCATAAAAAACACAATATCGAGGTGGTGGTTGACCGCTTCAAGGTGCGTGAAGACTTAGCACTTCGCTTGGCAGAGTCATTTGAAACCGCGCTGAACTTGTCCGCCGGCACTGCGAAAATAGCCTTTATGGATGACCCGCACAAAGAAGAAGTGGTGTTTTCATCTAATTTTGCCTGCCCGCACTGCGGCTATTCAATGGCCGAACTTGAACCAAGACTCTTTTCGTTTAATAACCCGGCAGGCGCTTGCCAAACTTGTGACGGCTTAGGCACAAGACAGTTTTTCGACCCGCACCGAATTATCAGTAACGACGAGCTAAGCTTGTCGGGCGGGGCGATACGTGGTTGGGATAAGCGCAGTTATTACTACTTCCAAATGCTGCAAGCTGTGGCCGATCACTATAAATTTGATCTGACTACGCCTTTCTCTGAACTTGACGAAAAAGCCAAAGACATCGTGCTACACGGTAGCAAAGGCACCTCAATCAACTTCAAGTACATAAACGATCGCGGCGATATTATGGAACGTAAGCATCCCTTTGAAGGGATTATTCCAAATATGGAGCGCAGATACCGTGAAACAGAATCGAATGCTGTTCGCGACGAATTATCGAAATATTTAAGCCAGCAACATTGTAGTAGCTGTAATGGCACGCGTTTGCGCCTTGAAGCACGCAACGTATTTATTGGCGACACGCCACTGCCGACCATTACCGATATGTCGATTGCCGAGTCATTGCAGTTTTTCACTGACATTGAGCTGACAGGTAAACGAGAAAAAATCGCCGATAAGATTTTCAAAGAGATCAACGACCGTCTGAATTTCTTGGTCAATGTTGGTTTAAATTACTTGTCACTTTCACGCAGTGCCGACACATTATCCGGCGGTGAAGCTCAGCGTATCCGCCTTGCCAGTCAAATTGGTGCCGGCTTAGTTGGGGTAATGTACGTACTGGATGAGCCATCGATTGGACTGCATCAAAGAGACAATGAACGCCTACTGACCACGTTAGAGCATTTACGCGACTTGGGTAATACCGTCATCGTGGTAGAGCATGATGAGGATGCTATTCGCGCCGCTGATTTTGTACTCGATATTGGTCCTGGAGCCGGTGTGCACGGCGGCGAAATTGTGGCCCAAGGCACTATTGACGACATCATGAAAAGCGAGCATTCATTAACAGGTAAGTATTTATCTGGGCGTGAAGCAATCGCTATTCCTGAGAAACGCACTGAAATCGACCAAGATAAATGGATTGAAATGTGCGGCGCCACGGGCAATAACTTACAGGACGTAGATTTACGCATTCCATTTGGTTTGATGACCTGCGTAACCGGCGTGTCCGGTTCAGGTAAATCTACCCTTATTAATGATACCTTTTATCGTATTGCTCATCGTGAGCTAAATGGCGCGACAACCGGTGAGCCCGCACCATACAAAACGATCACTGGCATGGACATGCTCGATAAGGTGGTTGATATTGACCAAAGCCCGATTGGGCGCACACCACGTTCAAACCCAGCGACGTATGCGGGTATTTTCACCCCAGTGCGAGAGCTGTTCGCTGGTACGCAAGAGGCGCGTTCACGTGGCTACAAGCCAGGTCGATTCAGCTTCAACGTCAAAGGCGGCCGTTGTGAAGCCTGTCAGGGTGACGGTGTGATTAAGGTCGAAATGCACTTCTTACCTGACGTATACGTACCCTGCGACGTATGTAAAGGTGAGCGTTACAACCGCGAAACATTAGAAATTCAGTATAAGGGTTTAAACATCCATGAAGTACTGGATTTAACCGTTGAAGACGCGCGCAAATTCTTTGATGTTATTCCTGCGATTGCCCGCAAATTACAAACGCTGATGGATGTCGGTTTATCGTACGTACGTTTAGGACAAGCCGCCACTACCTTGTCAGGTGGTGAAGCCCAGCGAGTCAAACTGGCCAAAGAATTATCTAAACGAGACACCGGCCAAACCCTGTACATTTTGGATGAGCCCACCACTGGTTTGCATTTCCACGATATAAAACAACTTCTACAGGTATTGCATCGCCTACGCGATCACGGCAATACTGTGGTGGTTATTGAGCACAACTTAGATGTGATCAAAACAGCTGATTGGGTGATTGATTTAGGACCAGAAGGCGGCTCAGGCGGCGGGCAAATCATCGCTCAGGGCACACCAGAACAAGTTTGCGAAGTAGAAATATCTCATACGGCGCGCTTTCTTAAACCTTTGCTATCAGTTTAAACAAGGAATTTAATTTATGTTTATTGAAGATTTTAATGTGCGTTTTTGTGAAACGGATGCCCTAGCACATGTAAGTAATACTGTGTTGGTGGACTGGTTTGAAATGGCTCGTGAGCCTATTTTTAAAATATTTAGCCCTGAATTAGATTTAAAAAATTGGCCGCTTATTTTAGCCAGCTACAAAGTCGATTTTCTGGACCAAATGCACTATGGCCATCCTGTTCAAGTACGCACTTACATCAGTCGTATTGGTGGCAGCTCGTTTGACGCCTACCAAGAGCTTTGGCAAAACGGCACTAAACGCGCCACAGGCACAACCACTATGGTGCAGTACGACTACGCTGAGAAAAAATCTGTGGTTATTAATGAAGAAATCCGTGCACAGCTGACCGAGCATGCCATACCTCGGGGCGTGAATGCCTAAGTCAGAAACTTTCATTAAGGTTATTGAGCATGCAATCAGTGACGAACTGTGTGATCAGTTCGTTACTCAATTTGATTCCAGTAAAAATATCCTACCTGGGCGTACAGGTGGCGGTATAGACACAGACAAAAAACGCAGTAGTGATGTATCCATTATCACCCACCCTGAATTTAACGTCCCCTATCAAGCACTATTGCCTATTCTTGGGCAACACATTTTACGCTATTTCGAAGAGTACTTTTTCGCCTTAATCGGCCCTATCGGCCTCACGGTGAAACATTCAAAGACAGGGCAGCCCGTTAAACTAACCCATGACAATTTTGCAGAAGTAGGTTTGCCAAATTTGTCTAATTTGATGACGTACCTTTTTAGGTTAGGCAACATCAACGCGCAAAAGTACGAAAAACAACAAGGTGGCTACCCTTATTGGCATTCAGAGGTGTATCCACAGTCGAAGAGTACCGACGCGCTGCACCGGATATTGCTGTTTATGTTTTACTTAAATGATGTGGATGAAGGCGGGGAAACCGAGTTTTACTACCAAGATGTAAGTATTAAACCCCGCAAAGGCACTATGGTGATTGCACCGGCTTACTTTACTCATACTCACCGAGGCAATGTACCCATCTCAAACGACAAGTACATTCTCACCTCATGGGTGCAATTTAATCAAGGTAACGCGATTTTCGCTCAACGCTAAGCGCTCTCGCTTAGCGTCAGGGACGCTAGACCTTAAACTGCTGCGTAATTCCTTCTAAGTGCTTAGCTAACTCTGCAAGCTCGCCGCTCACTGAGGCTAAGCGACCTGAGCTATTAGCTGTTTCTTCTGTACGCTGGTGTATCTCATCTACGTTGTGGCTTATCACACCTGCCACACTCTGCTGCTCGCCTGTTGCGTGAGCAATTTGGTCGTTCATTTGTGTTATCCGGCTGATGGTTTGGGTAATAACGGTCAAACTGGCACCGGCTTTATTTGCCGTATCTACACTGCTCGTTGCTTGCTCTGTCCCTTTTGCCATAACACTCACCGCTGAGCGCGATGCATTTTGCAGTTGTTCAATCGTTTGTTGAATTTGCTCGGTAGATTGTTGAGTACGCGACGCTAGCGTGCGAACTTCATCCGCCACGACCGCAAACCCTCTACCATGCTCACCCGCTCGTGCGGCTTCAATAGCGGCGTTTAGCGCTAACAAGTTGGTTTGCTCAGCAATACCTTTAATTACATCAAGCACCACCCCGACTTGTTTTGAATCTGCTTCAAGTTGCTTGATAACCTCAGCAGAACTATCCACGTTGGCTGCCAGCTCACGAATACTTTGTACCGTATGATTAACCACTGCTTGGCCATCATCTGCTGCAGCGGATGCATCACCTGCTGCATTAGCCGCTTCAGCGGCACTTTCAGCAACCGCATTTACACTGCGTGTCATATCATCAACCGCTGACTTAGCTTGACTAGCGGCGCTTTGCTGAACATCGATTGTGCGGTTAGTATCATCGGTAAGTTGATTTAAGTTTTGGGCCAACTGAGATAAAGGCATGGATGCATTCACTATGTCTTTGACCACACCTTGTAGCTTTTCCATAAACTGGTTAAACCAATGCACCAAATCACCAATTTCGTCTTGATTCCGGCTTTGAATGCGCACCGTAAGATCCCCATCTTCCTGGGCTATGTCTTTTAATGAGTTAACAACTTGGTCAATACTGCCGCGGATCCCCATGACGATAGGAATGGCTGTGGCAAACAACAACACAATCGTCACCCCAGCCATAATGGCACCAAATGACAGCATATTTTTTAACGCGTCGTTAGATTCCGTTATCGCTTGCTTGAAGCCATTTACGCGTGCATCACGAAAAGCACCTAACGCTGTAGTGGCATCATCATAGCTTTTGTTCATTCTGGTGGATAACTCGCCGATCTTTGAGAAATCAGCCGTGTTGTTCACCATTGACTCAGACACTTTGTAAGCAAGATTAAAATAGTTATTAAAAGATTGCTTAATACGATTCGCCTCCACGCTCAAGCTAGGCTCGATAGAAATAATCTTATCTAACAAAACCTTAGTATCCGCCGCCTGCACTTTAGCAACAGCCAGTGTCTCTTCATCGCCAGTGGTAACAGCGCTACTGAGGGTTTCTTTGACCTTTTCCATTTTGACCAAGGCACTACTGGTCGCTTCTAATGCAGGATACTGCACCTTGTCTGCGTCTTCGAGCAGTTCAATGTTGTTCATTGCAGTGTGAGTTGTGACCCACAAGTAGACTAAAAAGCCAATGGAGCCAATGATCGGAATCAAGTACAACTTTTGCGCTATCGACATTTTCGTTAAGAAACTCATTAAGTTACCTTTTAATTTTTTCGAGGATCAATGCAAGTGTAGCTTATGACCGATGTGATTAGCCGACATCAGGAAAATCTTTGACTATCCGTCGTATGGAGTCACTTCAATCCCTTGCAATGTGTAACCAACAGTCGCGATATCGCCTTCCCATACTTGGGTGGCTAATTTACCGGTAACCCAAACTGCATCGTATATGTTGTCTATCGGCACGCCACTTGAAAACTTCACATAAACTATTTGATTCGGCGGCGGGGGCGGAACATGTATACACGCCCCAAAATACGGGACTAATAGGAATTCAGTGGTGGTATCACTACTGCCTTCAAGTGGCACCACAAAGCCGGGGATTTTCACCACTTTGCCGTCTAATTCTTTGACCACAGGCGCATTCAAACTCTGTTGCACCATTGAGCCGTTATGATTAACGTCTTCTTGAGGTGCAATATAGTTTTTCGGGATCATATCTTCCCAATATAACTCTTCAGGTTCTTGGCTAAAAGCTGCAAACGAACTCAACGTCAGCAATAACACTAGATACTTCATGAACGCTCCTTAGGCGAAATTCCAACGGGCATGTTAGCCCAACGTAATAAATTAACTCTGACTTCTTTACCACTGGTAGGCTGCAAAGGAATGTTTAACGCCAAAATTAAAGAACAAATCGCAAACCCTGCGCCAATATAAAATACCAAGGAAGGAGAGGTTAACCATACAATACCCAACAATGCCGGGATCACAACAGCCGCGATATGATTGATAGTAAAACTGACACCCGCGGTTGAAGCAATGTCCCTGTGGTCGGCAATTTTCTGGAAATAGGTTTTGACGGCAATTGCCATGGCAAAGAATAAGTGGTCGATGACATATAACCCTGCGGCTAATTGGCTGTTTTCTGCCAAGGCATAACCAACAAACACACACAGCAGGCCTAGATATTCAATGCACAGCGCGCGCTGCTCGCCGATTTTGTGGATCCAGCGTCCAATTTTAGGGGCAAAGAATAAGTTAAATACATAGTTGAGCATATACAGTAGGCTGATATCCCCTACCGAATAACCAAATTTTTCTACCATCATAAAGGAGGCAAACACCATGAAGATTTGCCGCCGAGCACCACTGAAAAACACTAAACCATAATACAACCAATAACGTTTGCGTAAAAACATATGCTTGTGTTGGACAGACGTTTGATTGAATTTATCAAACGCGAACCATAACCAAATCACGATCAGTAACCCTACGCCACCAGCAAGCATGTACATTGCCCTATAGGAAATACCAACCCACTCCATCAGTAACCAAATAGCACCGTAGGCCAGCAACGAGGCAAAACTCTTTACCGCAAGCTGTTGCCCCATAAAATGCGCACTTTTGTCTTTATCAAGCCATTGTAATGTTAACGACTGATTGATGGTTTCAAAATAATGAAAACCGATAGACATCAACACCGTGGTGCAATACAAGCCAAGTTCAAACGGCAACCAACCGGTTAATGCTACACCGACACACATCACCGCTAATGAGACTAACGCAAAGGTTTGCTCTTTGAGCACTAACAGCACGAATACAGCGGTGAAAGCTAAGAAGCCCGGCACTTCACGCAAGCTTTGCAGCATACCAATTTGTGCCCCGTCAAAACTGGCTTTTTCTACCACAAAGTTGTTTAACAGGGCATTCCATACGGAAAAAACCAGTGGCATAACAAATGCCATGGCCAATAGAAAGAATTGCGGGTTTGCTGTTAGGGCGCGTAACGATTTCATGGCTTTCAACTAGAAAAAGGAGATGGGAAGTATCTCACAGGGACCAGAGAGTGAATATTAGAAAAGCCGACATAAAGTCGGCTTTTTTTGGTGCAGAGTCATATTCTGAGAATATGAAAATTAACCTTCTGTTTTATAGCGCTCAACGCTGCTGACGATTTCAGCTTTAGCGGATTCAGCATTTTCCCAACCGTCGATTTTCACCCATTTACCAGGCTCTAAATCTTTGTAATGTGAGAAGAAATGCTCAATTTGATTTAGCGTCAACTCATCAACGTCGCCAATGTCTTTGATACCACGATAAATCGTAGATAATTTATCAACCGGCACCGCCAAAATTTTAGCATCGGTACCTGATTCATCAGTCATTTTTAGTACGCCAACAGGGCGACATTTGATAACACAACCCGCTAGAAGTGGAAACGGTGTCATCACTAGTACGTCAGCTGGATCACCATCTTCTGACAATGTTTGATTAATATAGCCGTAGTTAGTGGGGTAATGCATGCAGGTCGCCATGAAGCGATCCACAAAAATAGCACCTGTGTCTTTATCCACTTCATATTTAATTGGATCTGAATGCGCAGGGATTTCAATCACTACATTAATTTCTTCTGGTAAGTTTTTACCAGCTGGAACATCGTTAAGACTCATAGACTTGACCTATAGATTGATGAAAATTGGCTCGAATTATAGGGTGATCAACAACAATATGAAACGCCACAGGAGCAATTAAGCGTGGCTTTTAGCTGTTATTCACAAAAAAACTGCCAAAATTACGGTTAATTGCCGTTAATCGTTATTGTCTGCACCATTTCGTTCAACCCGTAAAAGGAGCGTTGCGTATATCGTCAAGCAGGGTTCTGTAGTCACTCGTGGCCAAAAATTGTGTAACATCTTTTATCGGTAGTTGGCTGTCTGGATTACTTACCGCTAGCAAGTGGGCAATACCAAAATCTTTGGCTGATTGTAAAATTGGCAAACTGTCATCGACAAATAACGTGTGTTTGCTATCAAAACCGACCCGCTGTTGTAGTTTCTGCCAAAGCAATTGAGATTCTTTAGTCACCCCAAATTCGTGAGTCGAGATAAGCGTGTCGATATGGCTATCAAGGGCAGTATGTTCGATTTTCAGGGATAAACTTCCTGGATGTGCATTGGTCACCAAAATAACCTCACGACCCGATTCTCTAAGGGCATCCAGCAATGGAATAGTGTCATCACGCATGCTGATTAAATGCTCAACTTCGCGTTTAGCTTGCATAATATCCAGCTGCAATTTATCCGCCCAGTAATCTAAACAGTACCAATCAATGGTGCCAAACACCTGGCGATATTCCGCCATCATGTACTCTTTCCCTTGCTCCTCGCTAATCCCTTTTATGCCAGCGTATTTCTTTGGTAAATGCTCTAACCAGAAGTGGCTGTCGTAGTGTAAATCGAGCAAGGTACCGTCCATATCCAGCAAAACGGTTTTAATTTTGTTCCAAGGTAAGTCAGGCAAGTGGCAAGTCCTTAAGTTAAACGTTATATTCGTAGTTACAGTAGTTTACGCGTCATTGATGGAATTAGTGAGGCTATGATAACGTGATAGGTAGATGAGCAAAATAGACCCCAACAAAACACTTCCACAAATTCACCAGCGACGCACCGTAGCCAAAAGTGGTTTATTCACCGTTGAGCAAATTGATCTAGAATTTTCTAATGGCGAATTACGCACATTCGAACGCATGGCGGGCGGTGGGCGCGGTGCCGTAATGATAGTGCCTTTTATTAATGAGCATGAGTTTCTATTGGTTCGCGAATATGCTGCGGGTACGCACTCTTATCAGTTGGGTTTTCCCAAAGGCTTAATTGACCCTGGTGAAGAATCCCACGAAGCAGCCAATCGCGAATTAAAAGAGGAAGTCGGTTTCGGCGCACATACGCTACATTACTTACAAAACGTTAGCATGGCCCCCGCATTTTTTAACGCACGCATGGATATTTTCGTTGCCCAAGATTTGTATGAAAAGACGTTACCCGGCGATGAACCAGAGCCTTTAGACGTCATTACGTGGTCTATTAACGACCTCGATGGCCTATTAGCCCGTGAAGATTTCGTTGAAGCCCGCTGTATTACAGCTCTTTTTCTGGCCCAAAAGTGGTTAAAGGAACAATAATGCCTACCGACCAAATATCTGCATTACTCGACATCGCTAAAACCGCAGCCAAAGAAGCTGGCAAAGTGGTAATGGAAATCTATGACAGTGGTGACTTTAAAAGCTATCAGAAAGACGATGACTCACCCGTTACCTCTGCTGACTACAAGGCCAATGAAGTTATTTTGGCCATCTTGCAGCGCGAGACTCCGCATATCCCTATCATGTCAGAAGAATCAGAGAACGGTACACTAGCCGAGCGCAAAGATTGGCAACGTTATTGGTTAATTGATCCTATCGACGGTACCCAAGAGTTTATTGCCAGAAGCGGTGATTTTGCCGTGAATATCGCGCTAGTTGAAAACAACCAACCTATTATTGGCGTGATTTACTGGCCTCCAGGGGAGACGCTTTACTTTGCGTCAAAAGATAATGGGGCATTTAAAGAGAGCGAGTCAGAGAACAAACAGATATTTGTGCGCAAGTTTGACGACCCAGAAAACGATGCAGTGATGATTGCCATAAGCCGCCGCCAAGCGCGAGAAAATGTTATGCGCAGTATGAGCGACCACCGCACTTATCAAACCTATCCAACAGGCAGTTGTTCGCTAAAATCGTGCTTTATCGCAGAAGGTAAAGCAGATGTGTTCTTGCGCTTAGGCATTACTGGCGAGTGGGATACTGGCGCTTCTCAGTGTATCGTCAGTGAAGCAGGCGGCAGTATACTCGCTCACGACTTTTCTTCCTTGAGTTACAACGAACGTGATTCAGTTACCAACCCAGATTTTATCGTCATGGGTGACCAACGAGTAAATTGGCAAACCATAGTGAAATACACCACAGGAGATACCGAATGACCCTCACCAAAAATACCACGTTTGTGAAACTGGTCGCTTTTTCCAGCCTACTCGTATGTGCTAGCGCGTCTGCCGATTGGCAGCTTCTTAACAAAGATTCTCAGTTAAATTTCATTTCTACCAAGAATATCAAAGTCAGTGAAATTCATCATTTTTCTAATCTAAGCGGCTCACTGACCAGCGCAGGTGAACTAACGGTTGATATCGATTTATCATCAGTAGAAACCGGCATTGATATTCGTAACGCTCGTATGCGCGAAAAGCTGTTTATGGTCGAGAACTTTCCTAAAGCAACGTTAACCGCTAGCCTGCCAAAAGAAATCGTCGCGTTTACTAAAGGCCAAGCCGGCACCTTCACTATCCCCGCTAAGTTGAGTGTACTAGGCCAACAGAGGGACGTTGAAGTGAACGTGCAAGTGACGAAAACCGATCACAATCGCTTTGTTGCGACCAGCGTGCAACCTGTCATGATTAGCGCAGGGGATTATGGCTTACAAGACGGGATCGACTGGCTACAAAATGTTGCGGGCCTGTCTAGCATCAGCCCTAATGTACCGGTAACGTTCAACTTAACCTTCATCGAATTGATGTAATTAATCGCTGCCGTTAATTGAGCCAATAAAAAACGCTTATTCTGTTTCCTCATCGATCAGCCCCAGCTGATCTTTGGGGATAATATTCACTGTTTCATGCAACTCTGAGTACACCAGCAACGCCTCACCCGATGCTAGCTGAGCCCGCACCTGTTCAACCTTATCCGTTAAGCTACAATCGGCTTCACCGTACTCAGTGCCTTCACGCAGCACAAACCCTTCAATCAGATTGCTTAACGCGTCTGGGCTGACTTCATTAATGGGTATAATCATAAAACTATTTCGCTTTGCACTTAATCGCGCAAAATCTCCTGAAAGTATTGGTTTACACGCTTTTGCATCCAAATAACCGGGCGCCACGGCGTACCTTGCATGAACCCTACATGGCCCCCTTTATCACTTAATTCAAGGCGCACCGAAGATGAAAGATCTTGTGCATTAGGCAACACGGTTTCGCTCATAAAGGGATCGTCTTTGGCGTGTATGATCAGCGCTGGTGTCGCGATGGTTCGCATAAAACTGATCGCGCTACATTTTTCGTAGTAATCGTCAGCACTATCGAAACCATGTAGCGGCGCAGTCACATGCTGGTCGAACTCTTTGAAGCTCTTGATGGTACGTGCCTTTACATCATCTATTTCAAGGTGGTCCGAGTAATCTATTGTGCGCATCTTATCGACAAGGTTATTAACCATACTTTTCAGTAAATACGACTGATACATGCGGGACATCCCCTGATTAATACTGAGCGAACACTCCGCCAATTTAAATGGCGGCGAAATAGCAATACCAGCACGTAAAATGGTTTGCTGAGGTCGTTCACCTAACAGCTTTAATAACATGTTCGCGCCGAGGGAAAAGCCCATCGCCACTTTAGCAACGTTTGGGTAAAGCTCAGTCAGCCAGTTCAGCAAGTACCATGCATCTTGTGTCTCACCAGAGTGATAGGCTCTAGGTAGTGTATTGTGCTCACCACCACAGCCACGGAAATGCATCAATACCACCACATAACCTTGCTCAACTAAGTTCGCTGTCATGTCATTCGCATAATGGGATTTATTTGAGCCTTCTAACCCATGAAAAACCACCACTAAACCATGGCTGCTCTCGATGTTACCTCTATCACCTGCCCAAGCTAAATTCACGAAATCGCCATCGGGCAAAATTAATCGCTCTTTGTGCCAATGAACCTTTGAACGTCGCTGAAAAAAGCGTGGCCAAATAGTTTGGATATGGCGATTTTTCGCCCACCAAGGCGCGGCGAATGCGCTTTTTGCAATTTCCCCATGAGAGGGTTTTAATTCATCCGATTCAAGGTTTACTGGTGAATATAACGAAGAGGCAGGTTGAGGCATTGAGGCTTGTATGCATTCCAGTTTGCAAGGGCTATAGCGTCGAGTATACCAACTCCCTATCCACTTGTAAGCAGCACATTAATGCCCTTTGGAGTGACGCATCTAAGGTAAAGCCTGAGAAACACAAAAGACATATTAAATTTTGACGTAAAAAAAAGCGCCTCAATTGAGACGCTTATTAATTCTTCATTTACTAAAAAATATAGTTAACTGCGAAGCGTAACAACCCCGTATCTAATGACTCATCAACGTCACTTGTATAAGAGCTAATATCAGCTTTTAAGGCAATATTCGTGTCATAATCATAACGTACACCTAGGGTCACCACATCATACTCATCAGCCACGGCTTGCTGTAAACCAACCACTGCAGCGGTCGCTGCGGGTTGCGCCGCTTCAGATAAGGCTGCTACCTGATCTAAGAAACGTAGATCACCACGACCATCTAACTTCTCATAGGTTAGCGATGGCGTAAAAGCACCAAAACGCATACCAGCAGTCACATAAAACGCGGTATCTTCAGGTGAAAATGAATCTTCCACATCAATAGAGGTTATTTCACCACTTATAAACCAATCGTAAAAATCGGCTTCTAAGCCAAGACCTAAGAACACGCCACTGTCATCATCTAGTGCCAACTCATTAGCAAGTACTGGAGATATTTGCGCTAAAGCATTAGTAATGTTGTCTACATTATCCGCTTCCAAGGTGACGTTACCGCGACCAGCTACCACACGGGCTTTGAACCAATCACGTTGCACTTCAGCAGTACCAACAATGACATTCTTGCCTTCAACATCACCTAAGTCGTTATCACCACTAAAGGTACCCACGGCCAGCTGCAAATTGTATTCCCAATCACCTAGGTAATTTGCGTAATCAACACGCAGACCATCTAAGTTATTAAAAGGTACATCGTAAATAGAACGAGGGGTATTCACCCAATGGTATGAATAACCAACATCACGAGAAGCAGAATATTTAAAAAGCGGAAGACGTAATCGACCCGCTGAAATGCTCACGTGATCCGTGGCATTAAAAGTAAAGTAGGCCCACTCGAAGTCAGCGTCATAATCATCTTCGCCGCGCGCAATAATTTGGCCGGTGGCAGTCATTTTATCGTTTATGTCGCCGCTGACCTGCAAAGCGAATGAGCTTTCAGACTTAAACGAAAACGAATCATCGTA
The DNA here is from genome assembly GCF_056173245.1 of Paraglaciecola sp. QJM3NY_14. NCBI lineage: Bacteria > Pseudomonadati > Pseudomonadota > Gammaproteobacteria > Alteromonadales > Alteromonadaceae > Paraglaciecola > Paraglaciecola sp. QJM3NY_14. The sequence goes on along the minus strand of NZ_CM149664.1, from coordinate 167,475 downwards.
ACCATACAGTGCATCATCACTACTGGTAATCCCGCCGACTAAGTTCGCGAAACCGTTAATTCTTAATTCTGCATTTGCGGCACAACCAAATCCCAAAGATGTTAGCAATACCATTGTTTTACTTAAATTTTTCATTTTATGATCCTTGACTAGTTTAATGGAATTGCTTTTACAGATGCGTCAACTGAGCCACTGTCCACGTAACCAATGGCATTTGGATTAGCAGCTACAATAGCGATAACTTCACCATCGTTGGCCACTTCTTTGGGCGGGATACCCTTTCCGGTAAAAACTAGCTTTGACCAATAAGCGGATACTTGGGCAGAATTTCGACCAAGCGTGTCGTTATCAAAACTATTACGACTTGCAGTGCCTGCAGCTTGGTTAATTGGAGTGGCTTGTTCTCCAGAGGAAAATTTCTTCTCTTTTCCTAAAAAAATTCGTTGGGTGGTTTTTGCATCAATGCTAGCGCTATTAGATGGATGCACAATAACAACAACTTCAGCAAAAATTGAAGCGCTGCCTAATAACAAGGCCGCGGTTAGAGATATTTTTTTTATCGTGTGTTTCAACATGGTGTTCCCCGTAATTGGAGTGTATCGAAGGTAAATTTTCGGAGGGCGTAATGTATAGATCTTGTAACAAATAACCACCCTAAACCGGTATAAGTACGCACACTTAGGTATAAATTTTAATCCCTTAACGATAAATCCCTATGACTAAAAACATAGCATAAAATGGTAAATAAATAACACGTAAGAATAAAAATACATATCGCAGACAATACGTTAGGAGAGAAAAGGCAGAATGAGAGCGCAACAAAAAACGAGTTTTACGTCTTTAACTTCATAGAATGCTTATACCCTAAACAAGCACCAATCAATAAGAGTATTTAAAACAAAGACCGTGCTTACCGAGTTTTACCGCAGTAAGCACGATTTACTTTACACGGTTAGCGTCACTTTATTTAATCCTTGTGGCGAATCCGGATCACAACCCAATTGCAGGGATATGTCAGCAATATCAAGGTAGAAACGCTGCATGATCATTAATGCACCAAGCCTAGGATGCACATCATCGGGAAATGGCTTCATACTCAGCACACTTGCCCCGCGCTGGGTTACGTCATCTATTTGTTGCTCGTGGGCGACCTGGGACTCATCGAGCAATCCTAAACTGAGGACTTTTAAAGGTTTTTGCGCCAATGCCACAGGGCCGTGCACAAACTCCGCACTAGAAAACGCCTCTGCTTGAATAGCACAAACTTCTTTTAATTTTAACGCCACCTCTTTAGCTATGGCGTAGCCAAAGCCACGGCCAAGTACAATGCACTTATCACATCCTGTGAACATATCACTGTGCAATTGCTTCGACCCCTCTATGGCAAGTCTTAAAGCCTTGGGAATTTCGCTTACTGCGGCCAACAGTTCTGGGTCTTTCTTACAATGCGCCACCAATTGAAGAAGGGCGCTTAAACACGCCAAATAGCTTTTTGTTGCCGCCACTGCCACTTCTTGCTCAACCCGTAAAGGAAGAAGCTGATCCACTAATTCAGCTAACGGAGAAGATTCATCATTCACTAAACCAATGCACAGCGCTCCAGCATCTTTCGCCATTTGCATATGCTGAAGAATATCTGGGCTGCGTCCTGATTGAGAAATACCGATAACCAACGCGTTATCAAGTTTGAGTTGCTTGTGAAACACAGTCACCACGGAAGGTGCAGCAGCCACTACGGGAATACCCAGCTCCACTTCAATCAGGTATTTAGCAAATACGCCAGCATGATCTGACGAACCTCGCGCCACTATGTACACTACGCTTGGGTTAAGGAGTTGTATTTTCTGAGCAATACGCTCACAACTTTCATGATTTAGCATAAGTTGCTTAGCTAACAGTTCAGAGGCTGATGCAGCCTCTCTTGCCATGATACTGGTCATTGGAGTCTCCGGAAAATCGTCAAAAAAAAGGTGGCGAATAGCGCCACCTTGTTAAATTACTAAATATTAAAAAGTGAAAATAAGCTCGCCGCCCTGCATCAAGTCATCGTGACTAATGGTGTTCATATTGACAGGCTGACCATTAAGTGTGGCTTCTTTTACATAGCCAGCCGTATCTTCAGCGGACTGCACACGCTTAATAGTGAAAACTTTATCGTCTGGCAGTTGGATCTGCACTGAATCAAACTGCGGGCTGCCTAGTACATACTGCCCATCGGCTGGGTTTAGTGGGTAGAACCCAAGTGCACTAAAGACATACCAAGCAGACATTTGTCCCACATCGTCATTACCCGATAACCCATCTGGGTTATCGCGATACATGGTCTCGCGGATCTCTTTTATGCGCTGTTCGCCTTTCCATTTTTGCGACGTCAGGGAATACATGTAAGGCACATGATGTACAGGCTCATTACCGTGAGCATACTGCCCAATCAAGCCAGAGATATCCGGTGATACATCTCCTTCCATAAAGGAATCAGTACTAAATAAGGTATCTAATTTATTTAGAAATGGCGCTTCACCGCCGAATAATGCCATCAAGCCATCAACATCGTGGGGCACAAACCAAGTGTACTGCCACGCATTCGCCTCGGTGTAATCCGTGGTGCGGTGGTCTACATGGGTTGGGCTGAAGTTTTTCACCCATTCACCCTGTTGAGTTTTACCACGCATAAAGCCGGTTTGTTTATCGAACAAGGTTTTATAAGACTCAGCTCGTTGCGTGAAATAGGCATAGTCGGCGTCTTTATTAAGCGCTTTAGCCATGCGTGCAATTGCCCAGTCATCAAAAGCATATTCTAGGGTTTTCGATACGGCTTCTACTTCTAAGTCAGAGGGCACATAACCATACTCAGCAAACAAATCGATACCAAAACGTGTTTGCATCGCAGAGGCTTTCAACGCCTGAAATAACAACTCAGGGTCTACATCCGTCAACCCTTTAAAGTACGCATCCACTATCACTGGCACTGCGTGATAGCCGATCATCACATCGGTTTCATTGGCCATTAAATCCCACGAAGGCAATAAGCCGGTTTCGTCATAAAAAGCCATCATCGAGCTGACCATGTCATTGACGCGCTCACCGTTAGAAATGGTTAATAAAGGATGTAATGCGCGAAACGTATCCCATAGCGAGAACAAGGAGTAACGCTTGAATTGCTGACTATTGTGGGCGCTGCCGTCTGCACCGAAATAGCTGCCATTAACGTCATTAAATGTCTGGGGGGCTAAAAACGAATGATACAAAGCGGTGTAGAACTTACGTTTTGCCTGCTCGTTATCATCAGTGACGTTAAACTTGCCTAATTGAGCTGCCCACAGTGCTTGTGCTTGCCGCTTGGTATTATCGAAATCAAAATCAGCGACTTCTGCTGCTAAGTTTTGCTTCGCTCCAGCAATACTCACGTAAGAAATACCTACTTTTGCCACCAAAGCCTTGTCAGCAATGTCACCAAAGTTAAGCACCACTTCGCTTTTTTCCGCATTGATGAACGGGCCGGCTAGCGCTTCGCCTTCTTTGTAGAACTGATGTGCAAAGGGTTGGTTAAACTTGGCAACAAAATACACAGGCTGGTAGTCACTCCAGCCGGTTGAAATGCGATAGCCCACTAAGGTGCTATCGTCTATCACACGCATAAAGGTGGCCACAGATTTATCGTAGTTCTGGGCATAGCCTAAATCGATTAATACTTTAGCGTCTTCTTGGCCTGAAAAGGTATAACGATGAACACCGGTGCGCTCGGTTGCCGTTAGCTCAGCGTTAACCTGCTCTTGAGGCAACCCTACTTGGTAGTATCCAGGTGAGGCACTTTCATCAGAATGTGAATACTCACTCACTACGTGCTTTAGTTCATTATCACGTCGGGTTTTGTAATCACCACGAAACGGCATCACAAGCACATCAAGCAAGTCACCGACACCAGTGCCAGATAAATGCGTATGGCTAAAACCAAGCAACTGGTTGTCACTGTAGTTATAACCGGAAGTCCAGTCCCAGCCTTTAGAAGGATTGTCAGGGCTTAATTGCACCATACCGAAAGGTACCACTGCACCGGGAAACGTATGGCCGTGGCCGCCTGTGCCAATAAATGGGTCTGCGTATTGTAATAACTGCTCGTCAGCGACCTGGACGATTGTGGCCTGTGGCACTGAAGCTTGTTGCATGCTAGAAACTGAGCTTGTGGCACAACCAGCAAGGCTGCCCACAGCACATAGCGAGAATGCGCCCGCTAAAAATTGTTTTTTCATTATATTAATCACTCTTTTACGTAAACTTGTACTCAGTCAGGGAGTTTGTCTAACCAGTTCTTTTTTAAGATCCAACTGGTCACAACAATGACCCCAAAGGCTGCCAACATGGACCACCACTGCTGAATCACTAAATAAATCGGCATCACCACTAAGGCTATTTGCCACACGATACCGATAGCAACATTGAACATGTCACGAGAAAATTCTTTGTTTGGGGCAAAGCCAGGATCCAAGGCTATGACTTTGTCACGAATTGGCCCCCATGCCCCCCAAGGTTTCACCGTTCGATAAAACTCACATAACACCTCGTCTGATTCAGGGGGTGTCAGTAAAGTCCCTGCAATCGAGCCAACCAATCCGAATACCAGTAGCAGCGGAAATGCCATTAAGGGTTGCACATCGGGGAGCGCAATCGGTAATACCAGCGCCCCAATCAAACCTGCTAACATGCCCCAGAAATAACCATAGGCGTTGAATCGCCACCAATGCCATTTTAATAAGTTAGCCGCTGCATACCCGCCAAATAAGGCAGCGAAGATCCACTGCATAATCGCGTTGATGCTACCTAGCATAAGGCCTAAGCCCATACCTAATACCACGAGTACAATAGACACTATGTAGCTCATACGCACATAGGTGCGACTGTCTGCATCTGGGCGTAAGTAACGACGATAGATATCATTCACAAAGTATGCGGGAGCAGCATTGACCGACGCTGCATATGTCGACATAAAGGCTGCGAGCAAACCAGCTATAAGCAAACCGGTTAAGCCTACAGGCACAAAATTATTGATGGCAAAGGGCAAAATCTGCTCAAAATCAAATTGCTTACCTTGGGCCTGAATGTCTGGGCCCATGTACACAATCGCCAAGATAGATAACCCTGCCACCATCATGTAACGAGGGAAAAACATTACCAGAGACACCAAGCCGCTCATTTTCGCGGCGTCTTTGGGGCTCTTGGTGGCTAAAATACGCTGCATATCGTAGTTCGGCACTGGGCCGGCCATGCTAGATAGCACACCTTTAAATAGCATCATCATGATCATGAGTCCGAACAACTCAAGACCGTCCTCTTCCACTTTAACATTGACGCTATCAATCAAGCCTTGCCAGTTAAGGTCTAATCGCCAATCGAAAAACAGCTGATCCCAACCGTGAGGCGTGGCAGCAGCCAGTTGCTCTGGTGACACCATATACATGGCAATGATCCCCACAGAAACAGCCGCAATCGTCATAATCACAAACTGCAAAATCTCAGTGAAGACCACGCTGTACATCCCCCCTTTGACCACGTAAATCGTGGTGATCGAGAAGATAATCAACGCATAAATGTCTGGTGATAATTCCCACGGGAAGAAGATCGCGGCAAACTTGCCTATGCCTTTAAAGGCGTACGCAATAAAGCCTATCGCACTGACCAAGGCAAATATCACTACCACCATTTGACTCATTTCTGCGCCTTTGCCAGTGCCAAAGCGCGTTTCCATCCACTGGGCCCCTGTCATCACGTTTGAACGACGTAGCCATATGGACAAATAAATCATCAAAAATATTTGGTTAAATATCGGCCATATCCAAGGCAACCACGCGCTCTTCAAACCGTAGACGAAGCACATAGACACCAACCACATGGTGCCCGCAATATCGAACATACCCGAGGCATTTGACACCCCAAGCGCCCACCAGGGAATGGTTTTACCCCCTAAAAAGTAGGAGTCCATGTCACGGCTAGCACGCCGTGAAATGTACAAACCGATCATTAACACCAGTACTAAATAACCAATGATAACGAGTATATCTATCCAACTTAAAATCATCGCTATAACCCAGCTATATTACGTTGCTCATTGCTTAATGAAGCAAAACTATCAAGTAGCGATTGCCAGCTTACCTTAGCCCCAAGGCGCTCAATATCGGCTTGATCCAGGCCCGGCAGCGCAAGGTGAATCGAGACGTCGATTCCGGGGATCAAATCAAAAAAGTTATCACTAAAATTGCCGACTTGCTCACCGGCACTGACATACAACTGACGAACGAAAGTGTCGCTGCTAAACGTCAGCGTTAAACACTCAGGCGTAACAACCTGTTCGCACTGTATATCAGCAGCTTGCAAGGCCAAGTCCTTGTTAGCTACAAAAAAGTGACTATTTTGGCTAAGCACTCGACCATCTTGATGCATTAAGCGCGCAACTAACACAGAACTATTGGGCTGAGCTTGAGAAACAAGTTCTGACATAGCAAGCGAAGTAAGCGACAAAGACGCACTAACCGGCACCAGCACATCTTGCTCATGGGAATACACCACCGACCCGTCGAAGTCATAAACTTGAATGTGCAATTGAGCGGAAAAAGGCTGTAAATCATCAGAAATCAAGGTGACCTCGAGCTGGTCATTCACTTGGTCAACCACCAATAATTGTTGGGCAAAGCTGCGTTTCGCTTGATAGTGCAGCGCCTTCCAACGACCGTAATAATCGATACCAGACCATGACGCAGCCGGCCAAGTATCATTCAATTGCCAATACAGGGTTCCCATGCAAAATGGCATGGCTTTGCGATGCGCCTCAAACGCCATTTTTAATCCAAGGGCTTGTTGAACTTGGCTTAAATACAATAACTGATCGAAATCTTTCGGCGCATTGAACTCTTCATCCATATAGCTACGGATAAGCTTATTGCCACGCGGGTGCTTTTGATGCACCTGCATCACGGCTGATTCAAGTTCGCGATCTTCAGGCCGGGTAAACGTGTGGGTTGATTCAGCAATAGGAAACGACTGAAAACCGTATTCACTCATAAAGCGTGGCACACGCTTTTTATATTCACTGAACGGCTCTTCACCATGCCATACGCCCCAATAGTGATGATTAGCTTTGTTGTCTTCGTCATTTTCCCAAAACCCTATGGGTGAAGAACGTAAATAAAAGCGCTGCGCATCAAGGGCATTGATAACCTTGGGTAAGCAGTTATCGAACAAACGTATGTAATCTTGTTTAAGTCTCCCGTACAGCTCATCAGAATAGCCAAACTTTTCAGCCCACTGCCATTTTTCGATGGCCATATCGACTTCGTTGTTGCCACACCACATAGCGATACACGGGTGGTTACGCAAACGTTTAACGTTATATTCTGCTTCTTGTTTCACATTTGCTAGAAAGGCGTCATCTGCTGGGTATAAAGTGCAGGCAAACATAAAGTCTTGCCAAATCAAAATGCCGTGGCGATCCGCTAGTTCGTAAAAAGCATCGTCTTGATAAATACCGCCGCCCCACACTCGCAACATATTCATATTGCCTGCCACCACGGCATCAAACACTTGCTCATGTCGCTGGGTATTAACTCGATGAATAAAACTGTCATCCGGAATGTAGTTCGCGCCTTTCATAAAGACGGGGTGACCGTTTACTTTGAAATAGAATGATTCCCCCATTTCATCAGCTTGGTTTACCACTTCTATTTCCCGCAGCCCCACTGCTTGCTCGCGACGGGCGATAACCTGCTTATCCTTGACTAACTCAAAGCTAAATTCATATAAAAATGCTTCCCCCAACCCATTAGGCCACCAGCGCTTAGGATCGGTAAGCGTGAAGTTAACCAGCATGCTTTGCTCGTTAGCCTGGGCCGTTAAGCGCACATCTAAGGTTTGATTCAACTGCGGGGCCTGTTCGCACTTCACCACTAGTTGGGCATCAAAATCTGTCATCGCGCTAACGTCTAATGCAAAATGAAAGTCAGCGCGCTGTGCTGACAACGCCTGCTGTACAAAATGTACGTCTTTGATTTCAGCACTGTCGATAAACGCTAAATAAATGTCGCGCCAAATGCCAGACGTCACGAACTTCGGCCCCCAATCCCAACCAAAATGACAAGGTGCTTTGCGACAAAAGACACTGAGCTTCTCGTCACTTTTGTCGTTTTCCGCTGGGTAGGTAAAACCGTTAGCTAAAAATTGTGGATACACTTCGTTTATGGGTGAGCGAAAACGAATTTCCACGTCATTTTCACCTTCTACCAGCAAAGACTTACAAGCAAGGTGTTGACCCACAAACATATTCTGCCCGCTAGCGAGGTGCTGCCCATTGAGATAAATATCACAAAACGTATCTAGCCCTAGGGCGACTAGATTTACCTCGCTGTGGGCCAATTGCGCCGCTGATACATTAAATGAACGGCGATAATGCCAGTCCTTTTTCTCAATCCACTGCAAATGGGATTCGTTGTCTCGGTCAAACGGATCGTCTATTAAATTGTGAGCGAGCAAGTCAGTAAAATTACACCCTGGAACCTCTGCATTTCGCCAGTCTTGTTTATCGGCTTGGCAAAACTGCCATGTTCCAGTTAGGGGTAATGTCTTCATTTGTGTCATATATTCTTCGTTAATCATAAAAACCAATGTTGTAAAGTGGGCTGTCGAGTCGAGTGCGGGGCCGCCCAATGAGTCATCCCCACGATGAAATTATTGCTGTGTAAAACGCTGCTTGGTAAGAGTCGAGCTAAGTGTCATTAACGCCTTGATATAACTGTCGAACAGGGTCTTCATGTACCACCCCGTCGATAAGAGCAGACGAATAAGCGTGAAAAGAATAATGATAATGTTGCTCCATCTGCTGGCCTATAGACTGCGCTATTAATTTAGCGCTTACGGGAGCAATACCACCGCCAATCACTATCTCAATTTGCCCCTTAGCTAGGGCCAAGTAATGTGCTATTTGTGCGCTATGCTGCTGCGCAGTATCGTGACTCCCCCAGTCACAACCTGAGGTGAGAATACGTTGCACGCCTAGCTCAATAAGGGTGTCAATGGCTTGCGCTGGTTCAGCCAAGGCATCAAATGCACGATGAAATGTCACCTGCAAATTAGCCTTATTAGCCACCGCAATTAGTCGAGTTAACGCGCCTTGATCCAGCTTGTTATCTGGTGTGAGCGCGCCGAGCACCACCCCTTGCATGCCAGCTTGTGCAGCGAGAGCGATGTCATGCTGCATTTGCAGTATTTCACCCTCGTCATAACAAAAATCACCACCACGAGGGCGGATCATTGCCAGCAAGATTAACTCCCCTTGGGCCGCTGCCCTAGCTTGCTGCATGGCATTCATACTAGGCGTGAGTCCCTGATGTTCCATATGGCTGCAAAGCTCTACCCGCGCCGCTTTCCCTTTATGTGCAGCACGAATTTGCTGGGCAACATGCGCCAGATCATCACAAGGTAGGCAAATTTCGATATCAATCATTAACGGATCGCCAATTGCCCTAAATACATATTCACATTTTCCTCGCCCGTACCGTCACTAAACAACATACCGAGTTGAGTAATTGACTGCTTTGCGAGCGCACTAAGTGATACTTCATAGGAGCGCCAATCTTGTTGACTGACACTTGGGGTAATCGCGTCTAACGCGAACATATGTCGCTTACCGTCAGCAGTTTCCATATACAATGACAGGGCACTGGCATCGCCTTTTAGGGTTAGCGTCGCTGTGTTGTTTTTGCCCAGTACCAAATGAGTCTGGTACAAAGGAATGCGTGTTTCTTGCGCGCTAAGCGAGCCTGTGAAGCCCAAAGAGCTGCCACCAGAAAACACCTCTTCAAAGTCATACGCTACCGTCATTGACGGGTTGCCATACACGGCAAATTGCCAAGTGGGCAGCACATCCTGCTTGCTCATATCAGTCCAGCCACTTAACACTTGCTGGCCGTTTTCGATCAGCTTTTTACCCTGGCCAGTATTAAAATACGTTTCGAACGGTAACGAATTCACAGTGGTTTTTGCCGGTACGTAGCGTCCTATGCCCGGCCAACCATTAAGGTCATTATTGGCAAGGTTTAAATCATCCCCCACAAACAAGCGTTGCTCGGTTTGGTAAAACCGTAGCGAGTCTTGGGGATCGTCTTTAAATTGGCTAAAAATAGGTGTGTGAGGTTCGCCACTGAAATTAAAATTGAAGTTCGGTGCGAAGAGCGCAATGGAGGTTAGCCCTTGCTCGGTATCACTATCAAATAGATCCTCTAACCACTGGGTCTTACTAAAAGCGCGCTGTGCATTGCGACTTGGCCATAAATCAGCGCCAAAATATAAGTCGTAGCCAGAACGCCCCAACGCTTGGGCAAGCGAGACAGAGCGTTCGACCATGGCTTTGTTCCACCAGTAATTCATAAACATGGCATCGGCACTGGATACACCCTGGTGTAAAAACGCTTGGTTCTTCTCATTCAACTGGTTCTGCCAGCGTACTTCACCGTTTTCCAGCATCGAGTCATACCAATGGATCTCCATTCCTTGGGGGGCGATAGCTGTCAAATACTGCATAAACGCCAACATTTTCTGGCCAAGTTCTGCACCGCGACGAGCGTCTTTTTGCCCTTCGACTAATTCATTTTCTGCATCTTTAATGGCGGTCAAGTTAGTTTCTTGGTTCATTAGCCAACCGTCAAAACCATAATATTGAGCGATATCGACAAGTCTATGGGCCATAATAAATCGCCCCTGTGCATCCTGTTTGAGCAAAGCTTCTGCGGTATCGGGACTGCCGCCATATTTAGCGATGGCTAAGAAAATCGAGCCGATAACCTTGACGCCATTTCGATGGGCGGTGTCAACCCAAGGCCGAGCAGGTATTTGCACCACATGATCAGCCGTACCGGCAAACCAGTTCAGCACATCGATTTGCGACCAGTGAGTAAAGTTATACAAATTAAATGTGGCTTGAGTATCGAGGTAATTTGCAAAGTTGTTCATGCCGTCAGGCGCGTAGAGCACCTTAACTTGCGTATCTAAATTTGCTCTACTGGGGTCTAACTGTGCACCAAAACGTCTAGCTAACGGCTGTTTAGAGATATTCTGTGCAGAGGTAAAATCACTTTGTGCAGTCCAGTTCATGGCTTGCTCAAGGGTTAATGCAAATGGCGCTTGATTAGCTCGAATATCATTGCTTTGTGCCTGACAAAAAAATGCGGTGCACAGCAATAGGCTACCCAGAGTTTTAAGCATCATGCGCCTTCCCCTAATAGGTTTTTGCCATCTATGAGGTGCTCACCACCGGCATCTTTAACCGCGTAATTAAAACCCGGTTGAATGCAATAAGCACCGTACTCACCAGCCTTGTTCAGGGCCAAAAAGCCCACTTGAAATTCGGCGAAGTTGTCCAAACGAGTGGCTATTCGCTCCACTGCTTTTTGACAGGCTTCTTGAGGTGAAGCGCCTTGGCGCATCAGCTCAACCACTAGATGACAGCCCACGGTTTTCATCATCAGCTCACCCATGCCCGTGGCTGTGGCAGCACCGACTTCGTTATCCACATATAAACCGGCGCCGATAATGGGTGAATCCCCCACTCGTCCTGGTAATTTGAAGGCTGCGCCACTTGTGGTACAGGCCCCGCTTAAGTTACCCGACGCATCCAGCGCTAACATGCCGATGGTGTCGTGATTTTCAATGTTAATTTGTTTTTTCTGCTGACCCGACTGACGCCACGCCAGCCAATCTTGTTTAGACTGTTCGGTAAGTAAATTCTGCTCAGCAAAACCTTGCTCTAAAGCGAATTTCTTAGCCCCTGCCCCCACTAACATTACGTGGGGCGTATCTTCCATTACTTTGCGCGCAACCGAGATAGGATGCAGGATGTCTTGCAGGTAAGCCACAGAGCCACAATTCATGTTTTCATCCATGATGCAGGCGTCAAGCGTCACATTACCTTCACTGTCAGGGTATCCGCCCAAACCAACCGTTCTAACCAAGGGGTCAGCCTCTGGCACACGCACGCCTTGCTCAACAGCATCCAATGCGCGGCCATTTTTGTTGAGAACGTCCCACGCCACTTTATTTGCCGCGATACCATGCTCCCAGGTAGATATCACTATAGGTTTATTGGCTTTTTCTGCCCTAGCGAAAGCAGTTTTGCTGCTCGCGGCGAAAGCACTCGCGATACTGCTTACTAATGATAATTTTAAGAACCTTCTGCGCGTGGCTGTCATACGCTATCCCCTTTGTTGCGCTTGCACATAAGTATGCTGTTTATTGATTTGGGTTATGTTGTTTGGCCAGTAACATGGCGCCATATTCTGCTGAGGCTTTGCCGGACACTATGGCTTGATTCACCGTCGCCTCTAGGCGACTTTGTAAGCGCAGAGCAACACTGCCGACCAAAACGACCTCTTCGACCCCTAAATCATTGAGACGCAAAATAACCCGCTGCAAAAATTCAGTGGCTTGCTCGATAAGGCCTTTTGCCAGTAAGTCACCTTGTTCAGCGTGTTCAAACACCAGCGGTGCGTATGTGGCAAATTCTGTGGAGGCGCCCTGATTAAGTCGTGTAGCCAAAGACATAATATCTTCGTTTTTGGTCATGCCAGCGATGAGGCTAGTGTGCGGACCAATACCGTCATGTGCGAGCAACACAGCTTCAACGGCTTGCAACCCAAGCCATGATCCGCTGCCTTGTGCATTAATAGGAAAGCCGTAACCACCGATAGAGTGCATTGCCCCATCCACCATACCTAACGCACTAAAGCCGGTGCCCAGAATAATGACTCCGCCGTTTTGCCCTTGATGCATACCTGTTACCGCGGCATGCAAATCTGTGGTGCAATAGAATGAATGAAAAGGGTGCTGCCACTGCTCCATGGCCTCTTGAAGGCTGGGTAAATGCAAACCTGCTATTCCTGCCCCAACACACAATTGATTCAAACCAACATGAGGCAAAGACGTTGCACTCAGGGCAGATTCTGCAGCTTGAACTATGGCATTTTGGGCGATTTCTAGCCCATTTACAGGGTTGCTTGGCCCACTTATTCCTGTGGTGAGTAATTGTTGATCATGGCTGTACAGAGACGCTTTGCATTGTGTGCCACCTGCATCAATTCCAAGATAATAGTATTCAGCCATAGTGATTATTTTCTTTTAAGCGTGGTCTATGTGGAACAACAAAAGCCCACTATCAGAGATAGCGGGCTTTCACCTAGGCTCTGTGCTTATTCAGCTGGGCCGATTAACTCGATTTCTGCAATTTGCATTAAATTGCTGTCACCTTTGTTTTTGCTGATATTGATACGATAGCTCGAGTAAGCAAAGCCGTTACGCATTTCGAACAGTTTGCGCTCAAATCTAGCATCAAAGCTTTCGCCTATCCACGATTCGACTTCGTCCCACGTGGCACCACCGTCATTTGAGCCCAAAACGGTAAAGTTCTCAGGATCACGCTCTGGTGAGTCGTTGGCACTGGTGATCGCAATGCTGTTAACGATACGTGGTGCGACGAAATCAAGCTGCACCCACGCTGGGTCTTCAGCACTGGGCACGCCACCGTTGTCTAACCATTTGGTTTGCGTGTCATCGTCAAAGGCCATCGTTTCGGCTTCGTTGTCGCTAATGCGTGCCCGACCGGTTATCGTGGTACCTGCATCAGACGAAATATCAACCGAAGCAACCTGTGGCCCAATAAGCTCTATTTCAGCGATTTGCATTAAGCTGGTATCGCCTTTGTTTTTGGTAATGTTAAAGCGATAAAAGCTAAAGCCAACATCATTGGAAAACGCATATTGCTTACGCTCGAAGCGCTCATCAAAGCTCTCACCTAACCAACTGGCTAGCTCGGTCCAATTTTCATTGTCATTTGATGCCCAAACCGCAAAGTTCTCTGGGTCACGCTCTGGGGCATCATTGGCACTGGTTAGAGCCAATGTGTTCACAGCTGCGGCTTCAGGCAAGGCAATCACGACCCAAGACGGCTCTTCTACCGACGGAACACCGCCGTTATCTAGCCATTTGGTTTGCGTATCGTTATCAAACGCCATAGTACCTGCTTCACCGTCACTGATGCGCGCGCGCTCAGTATAGGTTACGTCTGGGCCGTGACTGTGTTGAACACTCGGCATTTCAGGACCAATCAACTCAATTTCTGCCAGTTGCATTAAACTGGTATCGCCTTTATTTTTAGTGATATTCAGTCTGTAGCTGCTGTACGCCAGTGCATTGCTCGCACTGAACAACTTACGCTCGAAACGCTCGTCGAATGACTCACCAAGCCAATCGCCGATAACCGTCCAAGTCGTTCCACCATCATTTGAGCCCACTAAAGTAAAGTTCTCTGGGTCGCGTTCTGGTGCATCATTGGCACTGGTAATGCCAAGCACGTTAACAGCAACCGCTTCTGGGAAGTCCACTTGCACCCAAGAAGGGTCTTCAATTGAAGGAACACCACCGTTATCTAACCATTTGGTTTGTGTGTCGTTATCAAACGCCATGGTTTCTGCTTCACCATCACTGATACGTGCACGGCCACTGATCGCACCTGTGCCGACAGGGTCTGTGTGATCTGTACTCGCGTAAATAGGCCCAACAAGCTGAATTTCAGCCAATTGCATTAAGCTAGTGTCACCTTTATTTTTAGTGATGTTCAGACGATAAAACGAATACGCTAAACCGTTAGAGAACGAAAATTCTTTACGCTCAAAACGCTCATCGAAAGATTCACCTAAAAAGCTTGCCACTGTGACCCAGTTTTCGCCGTCATTAGACGCCAGTAAATCGAAATTTTCAGGGTCGCGTTCTGGCGCATCATTGGCACTGGTAATGAACACACTGCTCACCGCATGGGCCTGGGCAAACTCAACCTGAACCCAAGCTGGGTCTTCAACAGAAGGCACACCGCCATTGTCTAACCATTTGGTTTGCGCGTCTTTATCAAACGCCATGGTTTCCGCTTCGCCGTCACTGATGCGCGCACGCCCTGTGATGGTGGCACCCGCTAAGTTTTCAGTAGTGGTCACTTCTTGAACTGGGCCGCTGCTATCATTAGAAAGTGCAAACGATAAGCCAAGGTCAATCACGCTGTCGGCTGAAACCCCTAATTCAGACAAGAAAGGCACTGCGCTAACTGAAGCAAGCAAACGCTCCCTGATAGGCGTAAGGGCAGTGGTGTCACCTTCGATAGCTGTGGTAATAGCGGTATTAACCGCATCAAACTGCTCGTTAAAGCTTTCAGTTGCTGCGATGTTCGCAAATGCCGCATTGGCCAAGGATAAAGTGATAATAGCTGGAGATGCCAATACGTCCGTACACTCATCCATAGTCACTTCATTACCTTGTGCATCTGTTGAGGTCACAGGAGCACAATCTTCACCCATCACAAAGTTGTCGTAAGACTCTGCACTAATTAGGGCAGTTTCAAACAAGTTTACTCCTGATGTCGCCACACCCAATGCGCGAAGCGCCAACTCAGATGCGATAACGGCCTGGGAATCAAACAAGACTTGTTGAGTGATATTCGCGCCGCCTGCAACGGCACTTTCCACTATTGGCGTGGCAATAGTAGTCAATGCATTTGCGTGAAAGGGCAGGCTGCTGCTGTTTGCAGCTGAACCGTAAGGCACGTTCACAAAAGATAAAGAGTTAAGCACTGTCCCTGTTAGCGGCTCGCCACTTAGTTCTTGGCCTAAAGCTACCCCAGCGCAATCAATAGCATCACACATCATGCTGGTGGCATCGGTTGCTGTTACGGTTAATTTAAATGGACTGTTGATGCCAAACCCAAGGTCGCTTTGAACGACTACGTTGACAGCTCCCGATGCATCAGTTAATTCACCATTGATAATAGTGATGGGTGAATTGTTCATCTGTTCAACACTGATTTGAGCGCTATCTAAGCGACCTTTAACTGCCTCACCGGCAAGGGTCGCCTCTGTGGTAACACGCGTGTCTACTGCATCACTTGGGTTGGGATCATCGGCACTGCCGCCACAACCGTACAAGGTGCTCATTGCCATCAGCATGGCCACTGTGGTTTTATTCATTTTGAGCTTTTTCATTATTATTCCTCTATTCAATCTGTCTTTTACGTTTCCATTTAACCGACTCTTACGAGCCGGTCTGACGCATTAAAATCTGTAATTGACGCCTGCAAAGAAGCGACGCCCGCTGTACGAATTAGTTAAGAAGCGTACTTTGGTGTCATCCCCTAAATGGACGTAATCTTCTGATTTAGTCAGATTGATAACCGAGGCGCTCAAGGTGATATCTTCGTTTATGTTATAGCTGGCGTTTACGTCAACTTGATCATAGGTATCGCTATAACGGTTGATGTCCCAATCTTCGGCCAGTACTCCAATTGTTGGGCCTCTGCGGTTATATGAAACGCGAAGGCTGTAATCGTCATTCTCATAAAAGGCCGAGAAGTTACCTTGATATTTTGAGCTGCCCGTTAATGGCGATTCACCCACTAGGCGACCATCAGCCTCAACGGTAGCGGCGCTGGTGATATTGCGTGTGTAGTTACCCGATACCCCAAAGCCGTTTTCAAAGAAATGCTGGAATGAGAACTCAACCCCTTTAGACTCCGCATCAGTGCCGTTGGCCGCGGTGTCGAAATCACGTACCAATATGTCTCCACCAACATTGACCGTACCACCACCTGACTCGACCAAGGTAAACGTTTGATCAGGAACACTGCTGTTCACATCTAACGTGAATGGCACAACGAAATTATCAATATTCTTTAAGAATACAGCCAAGCTGACGCCCGAGCCTTCCCCGTAGTAGTACTCTAGTGATAAGTCGTATTGCACTGATTCAAGAGGACGTAGCGATGAATTACCGCCGCTGCCTGTCCAGCCTTCACTGTCACGCAGGGGATCATAATCTGGGCGATCGCTAGAATCTGCTTCCCACTCACTTGAGTTGTAGGTCAATGTTTGGAATTGGCCTAAATCAGCATAATCAGGGCGTGATAACACTTTCGCTGCTGCGCCGCGCAATACCCAATCATCGTTGATATCCCAGGCGATGTTAAAGCTAGGCAGAACGTGGCTGTATGAATTTTCTTTGGGGTTAACAATCACGTCGCGCACAATACCGTTAACTTGGGCAACGTCATCTCCGTCAAGATTGACGCGGTCTAAGCGAAACTCCAAACGATCACTGGCGGTGTTGGTATTAACGGTGTCTACAAAGCGTACGCCAAAGTTACCGCGGAAATTTTCCCAACGATAATCAGCTTGCACGTAAGCGACTTTAACCTCTTCCTCTACGTCATAGACAAAGTCGGGTTCAAAACGGGTGTAACGTTGGAAATTGGTCTCTAACTCATTTTGATATTTGTTCCAGTTCACAACCGGGAACAAGTTCGTATTAATTGACCCACCTAAGTTTCCTAAAGGCTGGTCAGCAATCACAGTGGTAAGCAGTGGAATACCGCCATTACGTGAGTAATCATCATCCAACGTGATCCCGCCAGGGCGCGCTTCACCTGCTGCGATATCAAAATCTTTGGCAAGATAGTAGGTATTGCGTGTGTCACGATGAATAGAGCCTTTACGATACTTCACACCAAAGCGCAGCGTTTCAACTATGCCCCAGTCAACAAACCAATCCGTATCAATCTGGGCGTAATCTTCTTCTTGAGTCCCGCCAACAAAGCTTGAATCCGTGGCGCCTATATCCGCTTCACCACCTTCACCTGCCTTTAAGCGATTAAACATTTCTGGATCAATATTAGTGACTAGATTTTCGTTTTCAAAACGCCAGCCCCAATAATCTGCAGTACTACCAGAATAATATGCGGCACGGTACTTTTCAGTCGGCCCACCTTCAGCTTCAGTATGACCAGCAACAAATTTCACATTGAAGTCGCCGCCTTCGTATTCCATGAAAAAGTCGAACGTGTCAGACGTCGATTCTTCAACCACGTACTCGCCGTTCATGCGGGGAATTTGCGTATCTAACGCTTCTCCTGAGACGCCTCTGGCGTAGTCAATACCTGTGACGTATTGCGCTTCTGCATCAACGTACACGTCCGTCCAAAATTGGTTGGTATCATGCCACTCAGGGTATTCAAGTTGATGTAAAACCGAATCTAAGCCGAGTTTGAATTGAAAGTAGTTGAAGCCAACTTCTAAATTGTCAGTGGGGCGCCACTGCGCAGTAAACTGCACACCCGTGCGCTCGCGATCTTCTTCTAATACTTCTTGAACTAAACTTTGGCGCGCATATCCTTGGGCACCGCCTTCAATTTCTTGACCGTTGCGACGCTCGGTATACAAAAAGTTTTGATTGATGATATTGACTCGAGAAGTCTGAGTACGGTTGGTTCTGTCTTGCTGTGTAAAGCCCACCAAGAAACCAAAGTCTTCTTCGTCAGTCTTCCAAGAATAGATACCACTTAGCTGAGGCTCGTAGGAATCTGTAATATCTGCATAAGTGTATTCGAGACTAACTACGCCCGAGTTTTTATCCATGTCTAGCGGTTTACGGCTATGTACTATGACCGTACCGCCGATACCGCCTTCATCGAGGCGGGCTTCAGACGATTTAAATAACTCGACCTTACCGACTAAGTTTGAAGGCAGTAACTCGTAAGAGAACGAGCGAGACGGGTTACCAGAAGAGGCTGCAATAAAGTTACCGTTTAATTGGGTAAACGTCAGGCTAGGCGATAAACCACGTATGCTCACACTTGAACCTTCGCCGCCGTTGCGCTGAATAACAACACCAGGTACACGCTGCAAAGAATCCGCAACGTTTTTATCTGGGAACTTACCGATATCTTCTGCCGTGATGGCATCCACTACCGCGTTCGACAATCGCTTGATTGCTAAATTTTCTGCAGCTGAAGCACGAATACCACGTACTTGAATGACCTCAGTTTCTGCATCGCTGCCACTGAGCTCTTGGTTTGTCTGCTGTGCTAACGCGTACGAAGGTACAAGACCCATTGCACACACAACCGCAAAATTCAGCATTGATTTACCGAATATTTTGTCACTGGTGTTGTTCATATGTGTTTTCCTAATCGCCATCGGATATTTCCGTTTAACCAAATGTAACCGTGAACATGTGTCACAGCCCACTTTAGTAACCGCTTATTTTTTCTTTGTTTTATGCTTTTTACAGAACACTGAATTAGTAATTTCCTACCCAATAAAATGTAATCGATTACAATTTACCGGAAAAATATAGAGCCACTCTTATAACATGTCAACAACTTAAGCTAAAAAATATACAAAAAATTAACAAGGTAAAATAAAAACAATCTTTTTTGATGGTCTTTGTTTTACACGAAAATCACTTTAAAATAGGAGCGGGGCCGCTACTTTCACGCTCAAGCAATTGAAAAGGAAGCATTTCGCTACTGCGAGTCAACGGAACCCCATTAATTACATCACTGAGGATCTCCATTCCTCTGCGACCCATTTCATAAGCGGGTTGATCAATAGTTGTTAACGGGGGATTCATAAAAGCAGCCACTTTTACGTTATCAAATCCCACCACGGAAATATCTTCTGGTACTCGTAGTCCTTGGCGATGAATTTCGTGCATGGCACCAATCGCTATATCATCGTTAAAGCAGATAACCGCGCTGGGTCGATTAGGTTTTTCTAATAATTGGCGCATACCTTCTATGCCATTTTCAATGCTATAGCTTTGCCCAACTATCATGTCTTCATCAAACTCAATATCCTCTTCAGCTAAGACACTGCGCAGCCCGTAGAGACGATCTTTATGAATTTGGCTAACCACTTGGCCGACAATAACAGCGAACTTAGTGTGCCCATAACTGACTAAGTGATGGGCTAAGGCGCGGCTAGCGGCATAGTTATCAAGCGCCACGACTGGGTATTTTTTATCAGAGTGAATACGTTCACAAACACTGACCATAGGAATAGTTTCAGCTAATTTGGCATCATCTTCAGTAAAGGGAAATGAATGATCGAGTTGAATTAAGCCATCAGCCCTATTGGTCAATACCATAGAAGCATAATCACTTTCGCGCTTACTCTCCCCTTGGGTATCGCACAGCAACACTGTAAAACCACGTTCTTGGGCGGCCTGCTCAATGCCGCCAATGATGCGCATAAAGAAGGGGTTTATCAGATTAGGAACTAAAACAACGATAGTATTTGTGCGCCCAGTTTTAACACTGGTCGCTAACCAGCTTGGCCTATAACCCGCTTCACGAACGGCTTTCATCACCTTTTCTTTGGTTCGAGCGGTGACCATATCTGGCATTTTAAGTGTGCGTGATACTGTTGCGGTTGATACGCCTGCAAGCTCACTTACTTTTTTAATATTCGTCATTTACGACTTCCGAAAGTCAGGCCCCATTATGGCCGTGGTTAGTTAATTGCACCGTTAGAGCAATAGCTTAGGTAAAGTAAATACCTGAATATGTAAATAATATCAATCTTGTAACGAAAGTAATTACTGTAATCGATAACAAAACAACGGTCGAATAGCCGTTTTTCCAATAGTAAGCGCTTGTTTTGGCTTTTAATTGGACATAACACTAGACCATTAAATTGTAATCGATTACAATTTTACAAAGCGTTAACGTTTGACTTAAGTATTTAGCTTAAAAATAACTATCATTATAAAGTGAAACGGTGGCAGAAAGCTGCCATAGAAAACTGACTCACGTAGGTGTAAACAAATGAATTACAAGCTTATTTTTACCATTCCTGGCTTACTGTTATTGGCCTCATGCGGCACGACAACAGAACCCAAGGAGGCTGTTGCAACCGCACCTTCGGTTGATTTGGTTGATTATGTTAATCCGCTTATGGGTACGGATTCCAAGTTCAGTTTATCAAATGGCAATACTTATCCAGCGATTGCCACGCCATGGGCAATGAATTTCTGGACACCGATGACTGCCCCCATCGGCGATGGCTGGACGTATAAATACAACGACGATCAAATTCGCGGTATTAAGCAAACACACCAACCCAGCCCTTGGCTAAACGACTATGGTGCGTTTTCTTTAATGGCGGTGACAGGCGAAATGAAATTTAACCAAGATGATCGTGCGTCTTGGTACTCCCACAAGGCAGAACAAGCCAGTCCTGATTACTACAGTGTGTATTTAGCCTCTTACGATGTCACCGCTGAGGTAACGCCTACCGAACGCGCTGCGCAGTTTCGCTTTACTTTTCCTGATACCGACAATGCCTTCATTATCTTAGATGCATTCGACAAAGGCTCTATGGTGAAAATCATCCCAGAGGAGCGAAAAATAGTCGGTTACGCGCGCAACAATCACGGTGGTGTGCCGGACAACTTCCACAATTATTTTGTGGCAGAATTTGATAAAGACTTTGAAATTAGCCGTACTTGGACTGACGAATACCAATTAAACGCAGATGCTATTCAAAGCAAAGGCGAGCACGTAGGTGCCGTTATCGGTTTTAAAACCAAGCGCGGTGAAACGGTATCTGTGAAAATTGCCTCGTCATTTATTAGCCCTGAACAAGCACAGCTCAATTTAGACCGAGAAATCGGCCAAGACACCTTCGACACCACCCGTGAAAAAGCCCATAAGTATTGGCAGGACGAGCTGTCACGTATTGAAATAGTCGACGACAACAAAGATAACCTACGTACGTTTTACTCTGCGCTTTACCGCGTCTTATTATTCCCGCGTAAGTTTTACGAGTACAACCAAGCGGGTGAAGTCGTGCATTACAGCCCTTACAACGGTGAAGTGCTGCCCGGCTACATGTTTACCGACAATGGCTTTTGGGACACTTTCCGCGCGGTATTCCCCTTCTTTACCCTAATGTACCCAGAGCTCGACGCACAAATAATGGAAGGCTTAGCCAATACCTACAAAGAATCCGGTTGGTTGCCTGAATGGGCTAGCCCAGGCCATCGCGGGGTAATGATTGGCTCTAACTCCGCAGTGAATATTGCTGATGCCTACCTCAAGGGTATCACCGATATCGACATCGATACGCTTTACGAAGCCATAGTCAAAAATGCTCAAGTCGATGAAGGTCGCCCGGTTAGCTCAGTCGGTAGAGAAGGCGTCGGTTATTATAACGAGTTAGGTTATGTGCCTTACGACGTTGGTATTCACGAAAACGCAGCACGTACCCTTGAATACGCCTTTGCCGATTTCAATATTTATCGCCTCGCTGAGCGCTTAGGTAAAACCGACGATGCTGCCAAGTACAAGCAAAGAGCGATGAATTACAAACACTTGTTTGATAAAGAAAGCGGATGGATGCGCGGTAAAAACGAAGACGGCAGTTTTCAAACCCCGTTTAACCCTTTGAAGTGGGGTGATGCATTCACCGAAGGCAATAGCCTGCACTACACCTGGTCTGTGTTTCATGATATCTCAGGTTTGAAAGACATGATGGGGGGCGATCAAGCTTTCGTGAATAAACTTGATAGCGTGTTCAGCATGCCACCTAGCTTCGACGACTCTTATTATGGCTTTACCATTCATGAAATTCGCGAAATGCAGATCGTGAACATGGGCAACTATGCTCACGGTAACCAGCCTATTCAGCATATGAGTTATTTGTACAACTACGCTGGCCAGCCGTGGAAAACCCAATATCACGTGCGCAACATTATGGATAAGCTTTACTCAGCCACACCTGATGGCTACTGCGGCGATGAAGACAACGGTCAAACGTCCGCTTGGTACGTGTTCAGCGCACTTGGTTTTTACCCTGTAGCGCCCGGTAGCGATGAGTACGTGTTAGGTAGCCCACTGTTCGACAAAGCCACGTTGCATTTACAAAACGGCGAACGCTTTACCGTCAAAGGCAATAACAACAGCAAAGACAACGTCTATGTGAATAGCGCCAAACTAAATGGCAAGACTTTCGATAAGACCTTCTTGTCTCATCAGCAAATTCAGCAAGGCGGTGAAATATCTTTTGATATGACCAACCAACCAAACAAGTCATGGGCCACCAGCAAAGAAGCCGTGCCCTATTCAATGTCGACCGCTGACTAATCCACCCATTTATTAACGTGCCAGTTTCGACTGGCACCTTTTACGAGTAAAAAATTATGGCAGGACCGATTTCTCAATCATCCGTAACCTTAAGTGAGCCCGCGAAGAACAGTCACTTTGCCTTCGCAGCAATGACCACCTTGTTTTTCATTTGGGGGTTTATTACTGCATTAAACGATATTCTTATTCCGCATTTAAAAGCGGCTTTCGACTTGAACTATACCCAAGCCATGCTGGTTCAGTTTTGCTTCTTTGGGGCCTACTTCATTATCTCGCCTTTCGCTGGTAAGTTAATTGAAAAGATAGGGTATATTCGCGGCATCATTACCGGGTTGGTGACCATCGCCATAGGTTGTGGCATGTTCTATCCAGCGGCCGAAGTCGAAGTGTATGCAGTGTTTTTGCTCGGTTTGTTTATTCTCGCCAGTGGAGTAACCATTTTGCAGGTGTCGGCCAATCCTTATGTCGCTGTGTTAGGTCCAGAGAAAACCGCCACCAGCCGCTTAAGCCTGGCACAGGCGATTAACTCTGTTGGTCATACGCTTGGCCCTATGTTTGGTGCTGCATTGATTTTTGCCGCAGTTGGGGTGGCATCTGAAGACGCAGACATCGACGCCAAAGCAGTACAATTACCCTACTTGTTACTCGCAGGCGTAATGATCGCCACAGCTATTGGTTTCAAATTTTTAAAACTACCCACCATCACTGCCAATGAAACCGAACAAGAAGTGAAAAGCACGGATTCTATTTGGTCTCACAAAGCGTTAATTTTCGGTACCCTCGCGATCTTCTTCTACGTGGGGGCTGAGGTAAGCATCGGTAGTTTCTTGGTAAACTACTTTTCGCAACCTGAAATAGCTGGGCTAAACGAACGCCAAGCCAGCCAAATGGTCTCCTACTACTGGGGTGCAGCTATGATCGGGCGGTTCGTTGGTGCGGCGCTAACCCGCATTATTTCGCCTATCTACGTATTGGCGTTTAATTCAGCAGTAGCCATTATCTTGTTATTTACCACCATGAATTCTCAAGGCGATTTGGCCATGTGGAGTGTGATTTCAATCGGTTTCTTCAATTCAATTATGTTTCCCACCATATTCACCTTGGCCATTCGCGGCTTAGGCCCACTGACAGGACGTGGCTCAGGTTTACTGTGCCAAGCTATTGTTGGTGGCGCAATATTGCCCTTGATTCAAGGTTATGTGGCCGACGTTACGAGTGTTCAGTTTAGCTTTATCGTGCCAGTTGCTGCGTATGTCTATATTGCATGGTACGCCCTATTTGGCTCTAAAGTGAAAAGTGCTGACGCCCCTACGCCAGCGCCTGTAGCCAACTAGTTTTAAACCCACTTAATGAGAAAAGCCCTGTCGCCTAATCTGGCGACAGGCTGCAAACCTAATAAGCGAGTAATTATTGATGAACTATCACAGCCCCGCATTTTTAATGACCCACTGCCAAGATATCTTGAATTTTTATGATCCTAGGGTGAAAGACGCCCAAGGCGGTTACTTTCAGAACTACATGGATAACGGCGATCTGTTTGATTCAGGCTTTAAACAACTGGTTAGCAGTACACGTATAGTGGTGAACTATGCCGCAGCAGGCATGCTATTTCAGCGCGACGATTATTTAGCCATGGCCCGTCACGGTCTGGATTTCGTCGAACAGATTCACTGGCAGCCAGATGCTGACGGTTACGCCTGGACTCTGCAAGACAACCAACCTCAAGACATGACACAGCAAGCCTACGGCTATGCATTTGTTTTGCTCGCTTACGCTGCTGGGCGCAAAGCCGGAATTGTGACCAACAACGACATGCTGCTAAAAACCTACCAACAACTTGAGAGCCGTTTTTGGCAAGCTGAGTTTGGTTTATACGCAGATGAAATTAGCCCAGCGGGTGAACTCAGCCCTTATCGCGGTCAAAACTCCAATATGCATTTATGTGAAGCTATGTTGGCGGCTTATGAAGCCAGCGGCGAGAAAGTGTTTCTGACACGGGCGCAAACCCTTGCTGAAAACATTGCCTTTCGTCAAGCGGACTTAACTGACGGCCTGATTTGGGAACACTACACCACTGACTTTCAGCCGGACTGGGAATACAACAAAGACGATCCCAAAAATCTGTATCGTCCTTGGGGGTTTCAACCCGGCCATCAAACAGAGTGGACCAAGTTGCTGTTAATTTTGCATCGCCATGCCCCAGATCAAAAACTGGTTGAGCGGGCGAAAAGCTTATTCGATCGTGCTTATGAAAAATGCTGGGACGCCACCCACGGTGGGTTAATTTACGGTTTCGCACCCGATGGCACTTGGTGTGACGACGACAAATACTTCTGGGTACAGGCAGAGAGCTTTGCCGCAGCTGCGATGTTATTTTCAGTCACCCAAGATGAGCAATACCTCACTCAATACAATGCGCTCTGGGACTACAGCTGGGAGCATATGATTGATCATCAATACGGTGCTTGGTTCAGAGTACTTCATCGAGGTAACAGTAAATACAGTGAGCAGAAAAGTGCTGCGGGCGCTAAGTGTGACTACCACACCTTGGGCGCGTGTTTCGAAGTATTGCGCACGCTCGGCAATACCAGCTTAAAGTAAACGGATACCAGCATGATGAAACAGATATTCATTACCGGCGCTGTGTTGGCGTTATGCGCATGTACGCAGCCGACTCCAGACGCCACCGTAAACACGCCTCAGGCAATTGATCCCTTAGATTATGTGGATCCGTTTATCGGCACTGACGGCAAAGGCAAAACTTATCCCGGTGCTACCGTGCCTTACGGCATGGTGCAACTAAGCCCAGATAATGGGCGCACGGGCTGGGATTGGATTTCAGGTTATTTTTATCCCGATAACATCATTGCTGGTTTTAGTCATACCCATTTATCTGGCACGGGGGCCGGTGATTTGTATGACATTTCATTCATGCCTTTAACCCGACCTTTTCATCGAGAAAAAACCGAAGGTGGCCCTGAGAATGGCACCATTGTCTCTCGGTTTAGCCATCAAAATGAGCAAGCATCACCTGGATATTATCAGGTGTTTTTAGATGATTACGGGGTGAATGTAGAGCTAACCGCAGGGCTTCGCACCGGTTTTCAGAAATACCAGTTTGCTGATGATGCAACCCAGGGCGTGGTACGTGTAGACTTAGGCTACAGTCGAAATTGGGATAAAACCCTAGAGACTCACATTCAAATTATCAATGATAAGGCCATCGCTGGTTACCGCAAATCCACTGGCTGGGCTAGCGATCAGCGCGTGTTCTTTTACAGCCAATTTTCACAGCCGATTGATCGCTACACCTTGAACACAAACGGAGTGACAAGCCAAGAGCAATCAGCCTCTGGTGAAAATATAGCGGCGGAGTTCGATTTTTATTTCTCTGAGGCCAGCAGCAAAAAGCTAGTTACGGTGCGCACCGCTATTAGCTCAGTCAGCATAGAGAACGCCAAGCAAAACCTGCTTGCCCAAGGACCAGATAAAACCTTTGAACAAGTAAAAACGCTTGCCCAGCAAGCATGGCGAGAGCAACTTAGCACAGTAGAAATAAGCGCTGACAAAGATGACATGATCCAGTTTTATACGGCCATGTATCACACTGCGTTAGCACCTCGGGTGTTTTCCGACAGTAACGGGGAATATAAAGGCCCTGATGGCGAAGTTCATAAAAGTGAACGCTACCCTAGATACGAGTTCTTCTCTTTGTGGGACACGTTTCGTGCCTTACACCCATGGAAAACGATTGTTGAACCCACTCGCACCCGAGAGCTCATGGCTTCGATCATGGCGCATTACAATGTGGCAGGTCGCCTACCCGTTTGGAACTTTCAAGGCAATGAAACAGACATGATGATGGGTTACCACAGTGTCCCTGTGCTTATCGATGCCTATTTCAAAGGCCTGCTAGACGCCAGCGGTGAAGAAGTACTCGCAGCAGCTATACAAAGCGCCACTCAAAATGAGTTCGGTTTAGAGAGTTATCAAACATTGGGCTATGTGCCCTTTGAAGAGCGTAGTTGGAACGTATCGCTAACCTTGGAATACGCCTTTGATGATTGGGCGATTGCTCAGTTGGCCAGTTCCTTAGGTGAAAATGAGGTATCTCAAACGTACCAATCACGAGGACAAAACTATCGTAACCTGTTCGACCCACAAAGCGAGTTTATGCGTGCCAAAAGCGTAAATGGTGAGTTTCGCAGCGATTTCGACCCGAATGCCTACCATCCAGAGGACTACTGCGAGGCCAACGCTTGGCAATACAGCTTCTTTGTGCCACAAGATGTCACTGGGTTAATCGATATAATGGGCGGTGCGGCGCCGTTTGAAGCTCAACTGGATGCGATGTTCGAAGCCGAGCAAACCGTGGGCGAGTTCCCCGAGTGGATTTCAGGCTACATAGGTCAGTATGTGCATGGCAACGAGCCAAGCCACCATGTGCCTTACCTCTATCAATACGTTGGCAAGGGTTACAAAACACAAAAATACGTACGCCAAGTGATGGACGAGCTTTATCATACCGCCCCTGATGGCTTGTCGGGTAATGAAGATGCAGGCCAAATGTCGGCGTGGTACCTATTCAGCGCATTAGGCTTTTATCCCGTTAATCCGGTATCAGGGGAATATGTGTTAGGTAGCCCAGAAGTTTCTTCTGCCAAGATTCATTTAGAAAATGGCAAAACCTTTAGCGTGCAAGCGCTCAATCAATCGAAAGAGAATGTGTATGTTCAAAGCGTGAGCCTAAATGGTCAGCCTTTGCAGCAATTCTTTATCCGTCACAGTGATATATTAGCCGGCGGAAATTTGGTATTTGAAATGGGAGCCCAGCCAAAATGAAAATATTAGTCAATATGGCAGTTGCTGCGCTTACTTTGGCCGGTGTCGGCTGTTCAGTTGCTAAAACGCCTAACGAAGTTACCGGGGAAACATCGCAAAAAACACCTGCCGAGTATGTTAACCCGTTTATTGGCACCTCCAATTTTGGAGCGACCCATCCGGGGGCGCAGTACCCTCATGCACTCACATCGGTTGCGCCTTTTAACGTTGCGTTCGAACACAAAAAACTGAATGAGTTTGAAAAAGATGCCGCGTGGAATTCACGCGTATACATCCACGAAAATAAATTTTTGACTGGTTTTACCCATGTGAATTTAAGCGGGGTTGGCTGCCCAGAGTTAGGGGTCATTAATATCATGCCCACCGCAGGCAATTTAGAATTAGACGCCCAGCAATACGGTTCAACCTATTCGAACGAGCAGGCAAGTCCGGGCTACTACCAAACCACACTCGATAAATATGGCATCAAGGCAGAAGCCACCAGCACATTGCGTACAGGCCTAAGCCGCTACACCTTTCCCGCAGGCCAAAGCAATATCATTGTTAATTTGGGCCTAGGCTTAACCAACGAAACCGGCGGCTCTCTCAAGGTTGTGTCTGAGCAAGAAATTGAAGGCTCTCGCACGGTAGGCACGTTTTGCTATAACCCCCAAGACGTGCGCCCTGTGTACTTCGTAGCACGTTTTAGTAAACCAGCCAAAGCCTTGGGCACGTTTAAGAAAATGCCAGCGTTCACAGGGGTGGAAGGCGAATGGATGCAGCACAATAACAGCATCAAGCCTTATCCGAATTATCAGCGCGTTATGAGCGGTGACAATATCGGTGCTTACATGCGTTTCGATACACAGGCTAACGAGCAAGTTGAAGTCAAGGTAGGTATTTCTTATGTCAGCATCGAAAACGCGCGGCAGAACCTAAACACTGAACAGCCCGACTTTGCCTTTGATCGCATCCGCAAAGACGCCCAAGACGCTTGGAATGGCTTACTCTCACGCATCGAAGTACAAGGTAGCGAGCATAACAAAACGCTGCTTTACACTGGCCTGTATCACAGTTTAATTCACCCCAGTATCATTCAAGATGTGAACGGCGAGTACCCGATCATGAGCCAGCAACACACGGCGAAAGTGGGCAATACGCAGGGTAAAAACCGCTATTCGATATATTCACTGTGGGACACGAGTCGTAACCTGCATCCATTGCTAAGTTTGGTCTACCCTGAAATCCAATCACAAATGGTTGATTCTGCTCTTAGTATGTATCAAGAAAGTGGTTGGTTACCCAAGTGGGAGTTACTCAGCATGGAAACCCAAACCATGGTCGGTGACCCAGCTACCGCCATGATTGCTGACACCTATTTACGCGGCGTACACACCTTTGATGTAGAGCTGGCTTACCAAGCCATGCAAAAATCCGCAGACACAGTAGAAAACAACCCTATTCGCCCTGAGAACCCAGACTACCTGAATTTAGGGTATGTGCCTGTTGATGACGAAGAGCCGTTCGACGGTAGCGTGTCTACCAGTCTTGAATATTACGTGGCGGACTTCGCTCTAGGTCAGCTTGCAAAACGTTTAGGTCGCGACCAAGATGCGCAAAAGTACCTGGCCCAAGCACAGAACTATAAGACCTTATTTGATGAAAGTACTGGCATGCTGCGCCCGAAAAAACGCAGTGGTGACTGGTTAACCCCTTACGATCCCGAATTAGGGCGCAACTTTGAACCCGCACCGGGTTACATTGAAGGCAATGCATGGAATTACCGCTTCTATGTGCCTTTTGATATGCCAGGTTTAATCGCGTTAAATGGTGGTGACAGTGCTTTTATAGCCGCATTAAACGCCACCTTCGATACCAACAACTTCGATATGGGTAACGAACCCGATATTACTTACCCTTACCTATTTAACTACGTGCAAGGCCAAGAGCATAACACCGCGCAGCATGTAAAAAGGCTGATAGCGAAGTACTTTACCAATCAACCGGCTGGGCTGCCCGGCAATGACGATGCTGGCACTATGTCAGCATGGTTAGTCTTCAGCTTATTAGGCATTTACCCTGTCTCTCCTGGGGACATGGACTATGCCCTAACAAGTACAGCGTTTGACGAAGTGACCATTCATCTCGACTCAAAATATTATGCAGGCAAAACCCTGATCATAACCCCTTTGGGCCAAGGACAAACACAGCCTTCTCTTAATGGCGATCCGCTAAGTAAGGCATTTATTAGCCATCAGCAACTTACCCAAGGTGCGAAGTTGCGCTTAAAAGCTCAGTAATTGGATTGTGAGTCAGCGTTTTATGGATGACATAAAATGCTGACTCTTTGGGTAAAACGTCCGTTCTTGATATTGCGAGTGGTTCAATTACGCGTTGTTATATTAGCTATAACCACTGAGCTATCACTAAATTCAGCCCATATCCGCCTAGGGTTAAGAACAAAAACAAACAGCTTGCTAGTAGCAAGGGTTTTACGCCAGCTTGGCGGATTGCGCCTATGTGCGTTCGAAGCCCTAACGCCACCATGGCAATGGTAAGTAACACGCCGTCTAAATGCACAACTTGCTCGGTAATATCAGGTGAAACCAACTGGCTAGAATTAATCCCACTGGCAACAATAAATAGTAGGGCAAACCAGGGGATCATGATGTTGCTTTTACCACTGTCGCCCTGTGAGCTAGCTCCGTCGACCACTTTGCCCGTAGCGCGCTTGTTGCTTTGCCACAGCGATAACAGCACTAAAAACGGGGCAAGCATCATCACCCTGAGCATTTTCTCAATCACCGCCGCGTTAGCGGCTTCAGAGCTAACAGCACTGCCTGCCGCCACGACTTGCGCCACTTCGTGAATCGTTGAACCAGCGAAAATACCGTATGCATGCTCACTGAGGCCTAAGTAACCTTGGGCAATGGGATAAACAAACATGCTCAAGGTGCCAAACACCACCACGGTAGCGACTGCGACTGAAACTTTGTGCGCTTGAGCTTTTACCACAGGCTCTGTAGCCATCACCGCCGCTGCACCACAAATAGCGCTACCGGCACCAATCAAAATGGTGGTTTGCTCGTCTAACTTAAATACCCGTTTACCAAGTTGCACTGCCAGCCAAAAAGTTAAGCTCAATATGGCGATGTCAGTAATTAACCCTTGCCAGCCGACTCCCGCCACTTGTGCGAAGGTAATGCGAAAACCAAACAACACCACACCGGCTTTTAATAAGGTACTTTTGGCGTAATCTACGCCTATATCAGTGTGCGTGGCCATGCTCGAGAACAAAGTGTTACCAACAATAATCCCCAACACAATGCCTATGGTTAGCGCGCTCAAGCCAAGATGTTGAACAAAGGAAACATGACTCAGATAAGTGGCGATAAACGCGATGCTTGTTACTAAGACTAAACCTAACCACCAGCGTGAATCGCTATAATGATGGCGTGTGCTTGAGGTACCATCTTGCCCCGTAATGAAAAAACGCTTAACTGCCCCGAACATAAAGCTACTCCTATCGATGGGTGTAGTACCTGATTAAAAGTTGACTTGATGATAGGCAGCGTCAAAATATAACTCCAATACATATAAATCATGGATTGATAACTAAAGGTTAATTAATATGAATTTACATGCGCTCAGGGTTTTTCATAGCGTTGCTCATTTGGGCAGTTTCTCCCAAGCGGCTGAGGCGCTTTATATTAGCCAACCCGCGGTTTCAAAAGCACTCAAAGAGCTTGAACATCAACTGGGTATGCAACTCATTGAGCGAGCAGCTAAAGGAAAGAAGTTAGCTTTAACCCAAGGTGGGCAGAGCTTGTTTAATCATGCCCGCAGTATTTTTGCGATTGAACAAGCGGCACTTGAGGACGTAAGAGCACGCACAGGATTAAAACAAGGCACTCTGGTTATAGGCGCCAGCACCACTATAGCCGGTTACTGGTTAGCGCCTTATCTAGCCCGTTTTAATCAACAATACCCGAAAATTAAAGTAGAAGTGCAAGTAGCCAATACCGCGCAAATTGAACAGGCATTACTGGCCTGCACCATTGACTTTGCATTGGTGGAAGGGAGTGCAAGCGACCCACACATTAGCAGCCAGCATTGGCAAGACGACCCCATGAGTATTGTGTATTCAAGCTCCTTGAAACCCACAGATAACAAAGAAAAATGGCTAAGCGAGCAACGCTGGTTGCTGCGGGAGCCTGGCTCGGGCACCCGGCAAATGTCATTTTCGCTATTGGCCGAACAAGGCATAGCAGTGAATGACAGTATGCAACTAGGCAGTAATGAGGCGATAGCTCGTGGCGTCACTCAAGGAATGGGAGTGGCGTTATTGCCCCAAGTTGTCACCGAAGATTTACTTGCGCTGAAAAAATTAAAGGTAATTTCTACTCAAAAAAGCAAGCTGTTGTCTCGGCCTTTGTACCAGCTAGAATACCGTGACCGGCCATCGTCACCGGCAGCTAATGCCTTTGCGCAGATCTTGTATCAGGCAGTTAACTAATCGCTCACTTGCCGCTTTGACTTGTTTGCTCAAGCCAAGCATTTCGGGTGATGTGATATAAAACATGTTCCGCTAACGGATGTTCAGGGGCAATATCTGGGTGAATAAAGTTATTGAGTGAATCTTGCAATCCAATTCGCGCCATAACGGCCCGAGAGGGTTGATTCGTTTTTGAAGTAAACGAGACCACCTCTGGCAGCCCCAGCTCATTAAACGCATATTCTAACGCCTTTTTCGCCCCTTCAGTGGCGAAGCCATTACCCCAATATTGAGGAAGCAGACGCCAGCCTATCTCAACACAAGGGGAGCACGGCATGTTTGCATTTGGCGTATGCAAACCCACAAAGCCAATAAACGCCTCACCCTCTTTCTCACTCACCGCCCACAAACCCCACCCTCGCTGCTGAATCAAAGATTGGCATTTGTCCGCTAAGTGATCGCTTTGCGCCCGAGTATAGGGGGAAGGGAAATAACGCATGGCCTCAAGGTCAGAATTTAACGCGTAGAATGGCTCATAGTCGCTTGCCTTCCAGTTTCGCAATATGAGCCTGTCAGTTTCCAGTTGCTGAGACATCCTTTTCTCCTTCTGTATTCACCGATTTTCGATAGCGAGCTAACCCGTCACCTGAGCATCAAATTCGGCCTGTTTGGCTTCAATTTGCTCTTGGGCATCTAGCCACAGCATTTCTGCTTCTTCTTGGGCAACTTTGCAACTCGCTTGGTCTGCTAATAGCACTTTTAACTCGGCTTTTTTATCGGCATTGTAAATATCTGGGTCTGCCATTTTTTGCTCTATGCCTTCAAGTTTGGCTTCAAGCTCGGCCATTTTTTTCTCTTGGGTTTGCACCGTTTTGCGCAGAGATTGCGTCGCTTGCCTAAATTCAGCCTCTAAGCGCTTAATAATCTTACGATCTAGCTTTGGCTCTTTGTTCTCAGCGCCTTCTTTGTCAGCAACACCTTTGGCTGTCGCCAACTTATCGGCTGATTGTTTTTCTCGGTCTGATTTTAGCAACCAATCACGATAATCATCTAAGTCCCCATCAAACATAGTGACTTGCTGGTTATCCACCAAATAAAAGTCATCACAAACCGATGTAAGTAAATATCGATCGTGAGACACCAACACCATTGCCCCTTCAAACCCCTGAAGGGCCATATTCAGCGCATGGCGCATGTCTAAGTCTAAATGGTTGGTAGGCTCATCGAGTAGCAACAAGTTAGGCTTTTGATACACAGTTAGCGCCAACACTAAGCGCGCTTTTTCCCCCCCGACATGGGTGCCACACGTCCTAGGGCATCGTCCCCCCTAAAACCAAAGCCGCCTAAATAATCCCGCAGACTTTGTTCGGTGGCTTTTGGATCGAGGCGCTGTATATGGGCGAGAGCTGAGTCGTCAGCGCGCAAATATTCCAATTGATGCTGAGCAAAATAGCCAATGCGCAAACCCGCTGAGGTTTCGTAAATGCCTTGCATGGGCTCTTTTTCCCCAGCAAGTAGTTTAATTAACGTTGATTTACCCGCACCATTTCTACCAAGTAGCCCAATTCGGCTACCGGGCACTAAATTAAGATGCAGTTTTTCCAAGATAATTGTGTCGTCGTACCCCAGTCGTACCTGCTCCATTTTTACCAGTGGGTTAGGTAATTTGGGCGGCATAAAAAACTCAAAACTAAACTGTGAAGCGGCAAGCGCTGGCAATAAAGTTTCCATTTTCTCCAGTTGCTTCACACGACTTTGAGCCTGCTTGGCCTTGCTCGCTTTAGCACCGAAACGATTGATAAACGACTCTAAATGGGCAATTTTATCTTGTTGCTTCTGAAACTGTAGGTTCTGTAAGCGCAAGCGCTCTGCACGTTGGCGCTCGAAGGCATCGTAGTTACCTGTGTAGCTAACTAGTTGCTGTTGCTCAACGCTGATAATTTCGTTCACTGTGCTATCCAAAAAGGACTTATCGTGAGATATCAGTAACAAGGTGCCAGCGTAGCGCTGCAACCACTTTTCAAGCCAAATGACAGCGTCTAAATCTAAGTGGTTGGTGGGCTCATCAAGCAGTAATAAGTCTGAATGGCATAAAAGTGCTTGCGCCAAGTTCAAACGCATACGCCAACCACCTGAAAACGCGGTGACCGGACGGGCAATAGCGTCATTCGCAAAACCTAAGCCTGCTAATATGGTGGCCGCGCGGGATTCAATATCGTAAGCACCTGCATGGTCTAATTGGCCGTGTAGCGCGGCGATTATAACGCCATCATGGGCGTCTTCCGCTGCACGCAATTCTGCCTGTAAGCGGCGGTATAGCTTGTCGCCGTCAATCACATAATCAAGGGCTGAGCGCTCAACCGCTGGGGTTTCCTGGGCAACGGATACGACCTGCCAGTCTTTAGGGATATTGCACTCGCCTTGCTCAGGGTGTAATTCTCCCCGAATAAGCGCAAACAAGCTGGATTTTCCACAGCCATTTGCACCGATAAGACCTGCTTTATGCCCTGGGTACAGCACTGCATTGGTTTCATGTAGCAAGGTTTTGTTGCCACGCATAAGGGATAAATCAGAAATTTGGATCATGAATGCCTATTGACGGATAACATAGTCGGTCGATTGCGGTATGATAGCAAGATGACTGACCGAAGAAATCCTCTTGATTATGACGACGAAAATTAAAAAGCGTTTTATCGCTGGGGCCACCTGCCCTCAATGTAAAAGCATGGATACACTGATGCTTTACTTCGAGAACAATGTTGAAAAGATGGAATGTGTACAGTGCCATTATCAACAAACCCAAACTGATAAAGAAGTGACGCAAGCCTCTCGCCAAAGCGAAAACGTGATTGGCGTATTTAAACCCGAATAACGGCGTTTACTTTGGCAGAAATCAGTTATCGTTTAGCCTCTAGTAATGCGGTGGCGGCGGTTCAACTTCTTGTGAATCGCCGCTGGGCACATCAATTTCTTTGACCTTGTTAATGACATGAGACAACTGAAACTCTAATAGTTCGAGTTGCTTCTGTTGCTTAATCAAGGCTTTGTTTAGTTCTTCTATGGTGTCCTCTTGAAAAGCCACCTTCATTTGTAGCTGCTCTATATCTGCTTCTATGTGTTGCATAACCTACTCTAATTACTGATTTATTTGCCAAAACTCAGCTAAACCACTGCTGCTTTCTGTCACAATTTGATTGTCTTTAGCAAATCCCACCCCGTATACCACTGCGGTCTGCGGACGGCTACCTTCTCTGGGTGACACCTGCCATTCTTGTATTTCTTTTCCATCGGTCACGCGCCACAAATTTAATCGCTTAGCGGGTGAGCCCGTTAACAAGTACTGGCCGTCTTTTGAAAACGCGGCGCTGCTGAATATTTTCTGCCGGGCAAGGTAATGCAAATTACTCACTTCTTCACCTGTGACTAAGTCCCACACCCTAGCATCACGCTTACTATCGGCGGTAAAGCCATAGCGCCCTTCATCGTCTAACGCCACTTTGGTCACGCGACTTGAATGGGTGAAACTATGAATAACCTGACCTGTTCGGGTATCCCACAGATAAGCAGTGTAATCATTGCCACCGGTAAGGGCGTAAAAACCATTAGGAGACAAATCCACACTGTTCACTTTTTCTTGATGCCCTAAAAACTCTAAACGCCGACCGGTTTTGGGCTCAAAAAACATTACCTTACCATTGCCTCGGCCAACCAGTATCCCCCGCCCTTGGTTTGATACCGCCACATCACGAATACTTGACTCATCGATACGCCAGAAGCCTTCTGGCTCGCCACTGGCCACATTCCAAAGGGCAAAGGCGTCACGGTCAGATGTCACCACATAACTATTATCAAAAGCGATGTGTACATTAGCGACTAAATTATTTCCCTCGCCTTGGTGCTGCCAAGTGTAGCGTTTTTCATTTTTTTTCAGGTCCCAAACCGCTATGCCCCCCGTAACGCTCGACACCACAGCTAGCGACGCATCCGCTGATATATCAGCGGCATAGGCGCCATCATCAGCATGTCGCCACGAGGTTACTGGTGTTGACGATTGCCCGCTACAGCCAGTTAGCAATAATAAAATTAAACTTAATCGTAACAAGACGGTCAATGGATTGTTCCTAATTGGGTTTCTCTTTTCACTCAGGGCGTTTAGTATAAGCGCTTTATCAAGTTGAAACACTTCACAAGTCACGTATTCGACACATATTATCTCAGGGGAGAAGTAAATGAAAAAAACCGCTATCGCGATTCTAATTACCTCAGCCATTGGCCTTACCGCCTGTGGTCAACAAGACACGGATTTACTAAAAGTTGAAGAGCAAAAGCTTGAAACAGAAGCACAGCAGCAAGCTTATGCAATGGGCGCGAGCGTGGGACAGTTCATCGAGCAAAAAATGAATGAACAAGAAGCACTAGACGTTAACCTCGATAAAGACTTAGTGGTTAAAGGATTTGTAGCGGCGCTACAGGGTCAGTCTCAGCTTGATATGAAAGAGATTCAAACGCTTACATTAGCTATGGAAGCGGCTTCACGTGAAAAGCAAAAAGCTATTTCTGATGCAAAAGCAGAAACAAACATTGCTGATGGCGAGAAATTCCTTGCTGAAAACGCAGAGCGTGAAGGCGTAACAGTGACCGATTCAGGTTTACAGTACGAAGTCATGAGCGAAGGCGAAGGTGCATCTCCTACTGCTGAAGACACTGTAACCGTACATTACAAAGGCACATTGCTAGATGGCACTGAGTTTGACTCATCTTATAGCCGCGGCGAGCCAGCAACCTTCCCTCTTTCGCGCGTCATTCCTGGTTGGACCGAAGGTGTGCAGTTGATGAAAGTGGGCTCTAAGTTCAAATTCTTCATTCCATCTGAGCTGGCTTACGGCGAGCGCGCGACTGGAAAAATTACGCCTAATTCAACGCTAGTATTTGAAGTAGAGCTATTAGATGTTGCTTCTGCTGAAGGTGCTGCTGAATAAGCCCCCCGGGTTTAGTGCTATATAGGTAATAAATGCACAGACATAAAAAAACCGAACATCATTGATGTTCGGTTTTTTCTTTACTCATCAGCCTCTTTCCTTGCTGAACCTTATTCCCTCGGTTTTCTACCCTTCGAAAGGGTTATTTGGCCCAGAATATCCGGGTAATTTTTTGAATTTGGTATGCTGTATCTCTGCAGATGCCCTACCTTAGCACCAAAAAATAAGGGTAAATTTGATCTAATCAGACAGCTAACTATCGCGGCTGCGTGTTAACTATTTGATGACTTAAGACTAGACTAAAGTCGATAAAAACAGAAGCTGGCAAAGGTCATATTTTTGTAATAAATTGCGCTAACAAAATGGTTTTTATTCCTGCTGGCTTTAAGAGGATCGCATACCATATCGCAATTTTTCTCGCGTCTAATTACAAGTATCTGTTTTAAAAGGACAAGCATTGAAAACAAAACTCATTACCCCTGAAGGCTACAAAAAACTCAACGACGAGCATGATGAACTGTGGCTAAAACAACGCCCAGAGATCACTAAAATCGTCACATGGGCAGCCAGCTTGGGTGACAGAAGTGAAAATGCGGATTACCAATACAACAAGCGAAAGTTGCGAGAAATCGACAGACGCGTTCGCTACCTACGCAAGCTCCTGCCTGAATTACAAATCGTTAATTACTCCCCTCAGCAAGCGGGTAAAGTATTCTTTGGTGCTTGGGTAGAGATTGAAAACGATGAAGGCGAAACAAAGCAATTTCGCATTGTCGGTCCAGAAGAAATCTACGGCGATGCTAAAGGCTACATTTCTATCGACTCCCCCATGGCCAGAGCGTTAATCAAGAAAGAAGTAGATGATGTCGCCAGTGTCAAAACCCCCACCGGCTACAAAGACTGGTACGTTACCTCGATTGAATATAAAAAATAGCGTCGAACAACCCGCTCCTTGCTCGAACCTTTTTGAAAACTACCGGATGAATTATTAAATCATTAGGTTATGTAATGGCTGCTCACTCCGGTAATCCGTCGAACACTATGATTCCCTCTAACTCAGTATCCCAATAAGCTTTGCTGGCTGAAAAAATTTGGGCAGTCGGTGACATGGAAATTTCAGTGTCTAGGCACCCTGCTGGTACAATGAGCAACCCTGCCATATGGGTATTTGGCAGTGCTGAACCGCAGAGCTTACAAAAACTTTTACTGTGACGAGTATTAGGGAGCGCAAATGAAGTCACTGCATGTAAACCCGACAGCCAGACCAATTCTGCGGACTGTGAGAATAAATTTGCCGCATGAGCCGAACCTGTATCCTTTTGGCAGCGGTGACAACGACACAAATAAAAACTGTCAAACTCTCCTTTTATCGCAAAGCTGACCGTTTCACAAAGACAAGAACCTAAATGCTCATTCATTGGACTCCCTCTATTAACTGCGGTTTGAAGACAAATAACATTAGGGCGTGTTGATCTTTGCTGAACGAATTTTGGTCTAAATGGAAGCGTTTTAATCGCGAAACAGTCCTGCGGGCCTAGTGGGCTAAGTCAAAGGACTGTGACAAAGAGTAAAATACTTCCATGACGACCCCTTCGGGCAGCGCCTGTGTACTGTTTATACCGCGTTGAATGCTTTTGATTTAGCCCACTAGACCTTCAAACATTCGCCTTGCCTAAACAGTACACAGACCGCTGCAAAAATGAACAGAAAAGATCAACACGCCCTAGTATTATCCAGAAAATTTCCGTCTTTCAATGCATGTCTTTTTTAGCATAATCGGTAACCTAGGGTACAGGTTGAATTTTTCCAGTTTTTTGCTTTTCACTTATGGGAATACAGGGTAGTTCCAAGATCTTACTCTGTACACGAAGCGCATGCTTTAGTGAGTGTAGCGAATCCATTGGCGACTCACACTTTTCGTTAAAAGCCGTGACTTGTCAGATGGCCAGTCAAGGGTGAAGCCGAGGATTTTAGGAGCATCGCTCCTATCGGGTGAACGATTCGCCATGGATGGCGAAGCTGTAACTCCGTTATGGGGAAAGCCACCAAGGAGGGGTGTAAACTCAGCTTTGTATTATACGTTTTCGAAGAGCTAAGTTAGCGAGGTGCTTCACAAGCGATCTGCAAGGATGCAGAAAGGTAGAGCAACGCATCAGCAGTTGCCGAGATGTTACCTTTCGCCGTTCGAGCATTGAAGTCGAGTTCAAATATGGGAGCAAAAATTGGCCGGAGGCGGCCTTTACAAAGTACGTCCTGTACTTTGCCCTACGGGCCATCCTTCGGATGTTTAAAATGGTTCCCGACCATTTTGTCTTGTTGACTCTTTCTTAACTGTTAAAGAAAGAGTCACTCGAACCTCATGGATGAGGTTTGAAACAAAGCATGGATGCAGGTACGTGAAGCGTATGCCCCGTGGCCGTAAGCCATAAATAAGCGTAGCGCATGTTTTATTTCCGACTCAAGTCACCCCGAGCATCGAAGGCTAACGTTGGATTAATTGCATGGATGCAATTCAAGTGAAAGCCGCGTCGGGAAAGCGTTTTCACGACCTGTGTTAGACGAGACGCACAGGGAATAAGTGACTTGCTGGAGGGCGGCCTTTCTTGGTTACTTCTTTCGGCTGTTGGAAAGAAGTGACTGGCTGACCATGGATGGTCTGTCATATCCAGCAGGGAAGCTGGTACGCGAAGCGTATGCCCCGTGGCCGTAGGCCATAAATAAGCGAAGCGCATAGTGAACAACGTGAATGCTTTACGTGCACGCTGTGCGTGCGGTAAAAACAAAAAAGCCAGCTATGTCAGCTGGCTTTAATATCGACTCTAAAAATAAACCATTAGTCTGTATAAGCTAAACGGTTAAACTTCTGTTGCTGATAATCTGCATCACCGAAGGTGGTGTTAATCATCATCAAGCGCTTAACGTAATGGCCTACATCTAACTCATCCGTTAACCCCATACCGCCATGCAATTGAATGGCTTCATCACCAATCAATTTACCGTTGCGCCCAATCATCACTTTCAGTGCAGCGATATTTTTAGCTAAATCTTCGGCTCCGCTTTCTGCAGAACACACTGCACGGTATAAAATAGACTTGGCTTGTTCGCCCGCCATAAACATATCCACCATGCGATGTTGCAACGCTTGAAAGCTACTGATCGCCACACCGAATTGTTGACGCGTTTTAGTGTATTCAATGGTGGTGGTATTGAGCTTTTGCATAATACCCATGGCTTCTGCGCACAGAGCAATCGTCACGTCGCTAACCACAGCATCTATCAGCTTGTAACCATCGTCGACTTCACCAACGACGTGGTTTGCCGCTACGCGTACATCAGTGAGTTTGATGTTAGCGACTAGCTGACCGTCCATTAAGCGGTAAGCAGTGCGCTGTACACCCGGTGCATCTGCATCAATCAAAAACAGGGTGATACCTGCTTCATCGCACTGATCGCCTGAGGTTCTGGCAGACACAATCATCTTGTTGGCGGCTGCACCATTGAACACAACGGTTTTTTCACCGCTGAGCACAAAGTCATCACCGTCACGCTTTGCTTGGGTTTTCACGTCCGCTAGTTCAAAACGGCTTTGACGCTCAACATAAGCAAATGCGCCTTGCAGTGAGCCATCAATGATCTTTTCAATATTCGCATCTTTCAGTGCTGCGTTGCCGCTTTTACTCAATAAACCACCGAACATCAGCACGGTTGCCACAAACGGTTCAACCACTAGGCCTTTGCCCATTTCTTCCATAACGGCCATGACGTCAGTGGGACCGCCACCAAAACCACCGTAAGCTTCTTCAAATGGAATAGACAACCAACCCAACTCTGCGAAAGTTTGCCAATTGTCAGGATTAAACCCTAATGCATTGGCGGCATTGCTGCGGCGTGCTTCAAAGTCGTATTCGTCTTGCACAAAGCGCGCAACGCTGTCTTTGAGCATGTTTTGTTCTTCAGATAAATTAAAATTCATGATCAAAGACCCAGTACGTATTTAGCGGTAATGTTTTTCTGCACTTCGTTTGACCCACCGTAGATAGTAGCGGCTCGTCCGTACATATATGCTTTTCTTGCGTCGTGACCAAAGGCGTGACCAATACTTTCAGCGGTTTCATCGCCGTGTAGCACACCGCTGTAATAACCCGCTAAGTCCATGTACATCTGTTGGATAGCTTGTTGAATTTCGGTACCTTTAATTTTTAGCAACGAAGATTCCACGCCCGGCCCTTTGCCATCTGCTGTTGATGCCAAAACGCGAAGCTCGGTGTATTCCAATGCCATCAACTCTATTTCTGTGTTCGACAAGCGATTTTGGAATTGCACGTCTTCGATCAGTGGACGCCCGCCGCTGATTTCTTCACTGAGTAACTTGCGCAAGTCACGCAAACGGCGCTTTGAGTCAGCCACAGCAGCAATTGAAGTACGCTCATGTGCTAACAAGGCTTTGGCGTAGGTCCAACCTTTATCTTGCTCGCCGATGCGATTAGCCACGGGAACGCGCACG
The DNA here is from genome assembly GCF_056173245.1 of Paraglaciecola sp. QJM3NY_14. Classification (NCBI taxonomy): domain Bacteria; kingdom Pseudomonadati; phylum Pseudomonadota; class Gammaproteobacteria; order Alteromonadales; family Alteromonadaceae; genus Paraglaciecola; species Paraglaciecola sp. QJM3NY_14. Next base: position 125,683 of record NZ_CM149664.1, on the reverse strand, counting down.
TTGTCGAACACCACTTCATTCAAGCTGTGATGATCGTCAATGGAGGAGATTTTATTCACGGTAATGCCTGGGCTCTTCATGTCAATCAGTAAGAAACTGATACCGTCTTGACGCTTACCTGATGAGTCAGTGCGCACTAGACAGAAAATCCAGTCGGCGTATTGGGCGTAGGTAGTCCACACCTTAGCGCCGTTAACAATGTAATCATCACCGTCTAATTCTGCTTTGGTTTTTAGTGCGGCTAAATCAGAACCTGCACCTGGCTCTGAGTAACCTTGACACCACCAATCTTGGCTTTTAAGAATGCGGGGTAAAAAGCGTTTTTTCTGTTCGTCGTTACCGAAGCCATAAATAACCGGTGCAACCATTTTTAGGCCAAAAGGCACCACATCAGGGGCGCCTGCGAGTGAACGCTCGGTCTCAAAAATGAAGTTTTCAGTCACTGACCAAGCAACACCGCCATGCTCTACTGGCCAGCCTGGGGCTAACCAGCCTTTGTCGTTTAGTTTGTTCTGCCACTCGATTTGCGCCGGTTTGAACTCTTCATCTTCACCACGGATCCTGCGTGCTAAATCTTCGGTCCAATTCTCTGCTAAAAATTCGCGCACTTGGTCACGAAAGGCTAATTCCTCAGCCGAAAAGGTAATATCCACTTGCTGCATCCTCGTTCAATTGATCATTTGTAGCTAATAAACAGCCACCGCATTTTAATACTGCATACCACTACTGTACGCCCCTTCCTTCTTTTTGTACTTAGGGTAAAATGCCACTTAATCTGGCATATGTGCCAAATAACACGTATGCAAAAATGATGCTCTCAGCCAATGGCGGATATATAACAAAGCGGAGTGGATACTGTGGCAGATGCGAAATGGCGGGTAGCCTTGCTGATTTTTAACGGCGCTTGGGCGTCCACTGTGTATGGCTCAATGGAGCTATTTCACAGCGTTAATTTGCGCCGCCCTAAGGATCAGCAGTTTCACTGCGATTTGGTAGGTGCTGATAGCCAGCCAGTGCAACTGTATGGCGGGCAGTCAATTCAAGGTGATGCCGTTATTGGTAATGAACCATATGACCTGATTATGCTGGCCCATTACTGGGGTGATTTTCAGCACCTTACCGAGCAATACCCAAGCATTCCCCCGTGGCTGGCTAAACAGCATGCAAAGGGAGCACGCATAGCAGGGGTTAACAGCGGTATTTTTTGGGCGGCAGAAGCGGGGCTGTTAGATGGCGGACGTGCCACTACCTATTGGCGACATTTGCGCGAGTTCGAACGGCGATACCCAAAGGTGCAGTGGCAGGCTAACCAAGCCAGTGTTGAGCATGCCAGAATTTATAGCTCAAACGGGCAGAATGCGTCGATGGATTTAAGCTTACACTTGGTTGAGAAGTTTTGCGGCGCATCCATTGCTGCTGGCTTGGCCCGAGACATCAGCTTTGATAGTCGTCGTACTTATGATTTAAATTTGATCAATATCGCGGGGTTTCGTCAGCATCGAGACGTGGGTATTCACCGGGCACAAGACTGGCTAGACGAGCATTTTACCCAAAGCGTTGCGCTACAAGCGTTGGCTAATCAAATTGGCATGAGCAGACGCACCTTTATTCGCCGCTTTCAAAAAGCAACCGGTGAGCTACCCTCTCGCTATTTGCAACGACTGCGAATAGAAGCCGCTAAGCACCGCTTGGGCAATACCCAAGACAGCATTAAAACCATTGGAATGGGTGTGGGTTATCGGGATATCAGCTCATTTTCGAAGGTGTTTAAGTCTTTGACAGATGTGACCCCGAGGGAATATCGCCAGCGTTTGCGCCCAACGGACACTAAAACGCAGGCTTAGCGTATTACGAATACTTTAAAATTCGGCCAAATATACCTTCAATGTCTTTCAAATTACGGCATGGCTCAACACTACTGCACCAAGGCGAATACTTAGACATGATTGAATCGCCCGTGTCCCAGCTGTTGTGTTGCTCTGGGTTTAGCCACAGCACCCGTTTACTTTGGCGATACACTTTCTGCCAAATGTCGGTGCGCCCATCCCCGTCGTTATTGCGTGCATCTCCGAGCAAAATAACCGTGGTTTTTTTATCGATACTGGTTAGGGCTTGATCCTGAAAGCCTGCCAGCGCCTTGCCATAATCGGTCGACAGGCCGCCCCAACGTTGCATAATTTTTTCCAGTGCGGATTCTATGTCTTCTTGTTGTAATAGCGTGGTGACTTCAATCATATCTGAGGCAAACACGAACGAGCGTACTTTGGGGATAACGTCTTGCAGTGAATACAAAAACAATAACAAGAAACGCGCCACGCGACTCACTGAACCACTGACGTCACAAATCACCATGATTTTAGGTCGCTCTACGCGCGTTGCCTTCCAGCGAGTGTGAAACAAGGCACCATCAAACGCTGCATTTGCCGCAATGGTTTTACGAACATCTAATTGCCCGCGCTTACGGGTTAGGCGCCTACGGCTGTGTTGGGTGGCTAGTTTGCGCGCCGCCTTTTGCACTAAGCGCTGCATTAGTGCGTAATCGGTATGCTCAAGTTGGCTTAATTTTGCTTGCTGTAGGTGATCTTCACGAAACTTCGCCCCCTTGTGCCGAGCGAAAATAAGGTATTGCTGCTCTACATAGTCTTTCACTTGCTCAAGCAAACGTGCACGGGCCTGTGTTAGTTGATCTTGCAGTCTTTTTTGTTCTGGGCTATCTGGCGTAGCGCGAAGTTCAGCGCTTAATTCATCCCCCCCAAGGCGTTGCATTATTTTGTAAGCGAAGTGATTCTTTTGAGTAAAGAAAACAATAGAAGATAGATCTTCGGCTTTCGCCGCTTGTGCAATGGCTAACGCCATATCTTGTTGTTGTGCGAGTGACTGCCCTAATGCAGAGCTAGCAGTGGCTGCCGACTCGCCTTTTGCCTCAGCGTTTTCTTGATTTTGTCTTTGCTGCTTGTCTGTCGCTTCTAGCGATTCAAGCGTACCGTCGTCGCCGTCTTTCTCATTTTCGATATTAGCAAAATACAACTCAAACAATTCGTGGTACGTGGCTTGGTCTTGTTGGCGCTTCACTAGCGTGAGCGCCAATACGGATTTGGCTGTTGCTCGCGACTCAAGCCCCAACAGCCCAATCGCCTTTATCGCATCTAACGATTCGGCCGGGGATATAGGCAAACCCGCTTCACGCAGTGCACCAATAAAATCAGCGATAAAACGCACTTAAGCCAAACCTTTGAGCAAATTGGTGATCTCTGGCTCGACTAACTCAATGTCATCCTGAAATTTTAACAGTAGGTTAAGCGTTTCTTTAACCCAGTGCGGGTCAAGCTCTTCAACGTTCAAAAGCAGTAGCGCCCTCGCCCAATCGATCGTTTCGCTAACCGCGGGGGATTTCTTCAAAGGCATGTCGCGTAGCTTGGCAATCAGCGCCACAATTTGCTCTCGTAACTGGGCGTCTAAATTATCCACTTGAGCAGCCAAAATACGACTTTCCAGCTCAGTGTCGGGGAAAGGAATATACAGGTGCAAGCAGCGGCGTTTCAACGCATCACCAAGCTCACGCGTATTGTTGCTAGTCAACATCACGATGGGCGTTGAATTTGCTTTTACCGTGCCAATTTCGGGTATAGACACTTGATAATCTGACAGTAACTCAAGTAAGAAGGCCTCAAACTCCTGATCTGCCTTGTCAATTTCATCCACCAGCAATACAGCGCCTTCTTCGCTTTGCAAAGCTTGTAACAAGGGCCTGGGCTCTAAAAAATCCTGTGAATAAAAAATATCACCAAAATCATGTAATCGGGCGATGGACTCATCCAATCCCCGCGCGCCCCTAAGCACATCACCTAACTGTTCTTTTAGCACTTGGGTATAGAGCAATTGCTTGCCGTATTTCCACTCGTATAAGGCTTTTGACTCATCCAGCCCTTCATAGCACTGCATGCGAATAAGTGGTGCATTGAGATACGCAGCGGTGATTTTAGCGAGCTCGGTCTTTCCCACACCAGGCGGTCCTTCAATCAAGATAGGCTTTTGTAAGTGACACGCTAAGTAAATGGCCGTCGCCACAGAGGGGCTGCAAATGTAGCCTAAGGCCTCGAACTGACGTTGAATTACCTCTGGGGAAGCAATTTTTTCTTGGTGTTTAATGATCACGAGTATCCAGCGTCTTAGGGAAATTATTGGGCATTATTTGTGTAAGGCTTGGGCAAATGCAAATCGTTATGGCTGTTGATGCGCAATCAATTAGTTTAATAGTTAGGCAAAACGTGAGCATGAAAAAAGCGTTGTAAATCCGCTTAATATCATTAATCTGAACGGGAAATGTGCTGCGTCATTAATAGATAATAAGGAATAACGCTATGGACCAACTGTGGTTTTTAATACCTGTGACGGTGTTTGTGCTTGGCAGTATTTGGATGGCCTCGAGACTAAAACACGACGACACTCTAAATGATCATAAAGACGGATTAGAATAGCGAATATTTTTTAAGCCAGCTAATAAAAGCTGGCTTATTATTGCTGCGTGGCAGTACTAAATAACTGAAATTTCCACTTCGATATTGCCACGGGTGGCATTTGAATAAGGGCACACTTGATGCGCTTTCTCCACCAAAGCTTGGGCTTGCCTTTTGTCCATGTCCCCTAGTGATACCGCCAATTTTGCGGCAATACCAAAACCATTTTCGATACCACCAATAGATACCTCTGAATTAATGTACACATCACTAGGCAAGGCGATTTTGGCTTGGCCTGCCACCGCTTTTAACGCGCCGATAAAACACGCGGCATAACCCGCTGCAAATAATTGCTCAGGATTTGTGCCCTGCCCGTCATCACCCCCTAACCCTTTAGGCGTCGATAGCGTGACATCTAAACGACCATCATCAGATTTTGCTGAACCAGCACGGCCCCCTGTTGCAGTGGCTTTTGCTGTGTATGCGACATTTTGTAATACGTTCATAAATTTCTCCGCGGTGAGTTTTTTAGTAAAGTTAAACGATGAATTTATTTTGCATGCAAAATATTAAACCGGATAAATACTCTTTGCAAATAATTTGCATGCAAATTAAAATATTTGTCGAGGTAAATTATGTCGTTTGAAAACTTACAGTTAAAAAATCAGCTATGTCATCGCTTGTACATGGCTTCCAATAATATCGCCCGTGTCTATCGCGAGCCTTTACTTGCACTGAATCTGACCTACCCGCAATATGTGGTGATGATGGCGTTATGGGAAAAGGACGGGATCACCATCGCCCAACTCATCGAGCAAACCGCTATCGATGGTGGCGCGATGACACAAATTTTGAAAAAGATGGCAGACAAAGAGCTGCTTAACATCATTAAAGACGAGCAAGACAAACGAAAACGGGTAATAAAGCTCAGTGACTCAGGCCAAGCGTTAAAGCTTAAAGCCACAGACGTCCCCGACAAAGTATTGTGTCAATTTGCAGCGATTACCCCAGCACAAAGTAAACAGCTAATGGATTTGCTTGATTTGGTTGTGGCTTCGTCATCGTCTGCTGATTAACAACTAACGATGCAGTTCTCCGTTATAAACTATAGAAAATAGCTATAAATATCAGTTACTAAAGAGGTACACTCAGTACACCTTTACTCTTTGATTTGGCAGGTCTGGTTTGCAACAGGCATTAACTTATTTGGGCACCCTTGATGATGTGGTGCAACGTTACCCTTGGAATATGGAAATGGGTCAGCAGCAGTTTAACCAGATGTTGATCCGTAAGGCCCTATTGGGTGAAAAAGTCATTATTAACGATGGTTACTTGCTAAACCATCCTTTTGCTCGCCACGCTTTGCTTAACCCTAGTTCTTCCCCATTAAAAGCCTTAATCGAAGCAAACTTTGTACAAATTATGTCCCGTAGTGGCTCATTGTTAGACGTGGCCGAGAAAATGTCAGCCCAAGGCGTAGAAAGTTTTCAGGCCCTACAAAAGAGTGCCGACTGGCCTGCACTACACACAATGCTAAAGCAGTGGGAGCCGGGGTTACAACGTATCGAGAACTTCATCTCTTGGCCTAAGAAACACATTAGCCACGGTTTTGACAATATGCTTGGGCGCAGCCGCGATTTACAGGTTGAAGACCTCGGCATGACGGCTGTGTCTAACGATGACTTTCAGCGGGTATTTGATTTATACACATCGAAAAACAAAACCGACAAAGAAGCGACGCGCACCCGCTGGGAGCAAGCGTGTTTAAGTATTTTGGGTGATGCGCCTGATGCCAAGGTAAAGATAAATGAGTTAATGGGTTTGGCCACCGAAGCTTATCATTACAACTTTGCTGTGTGCTTAAGCTCTCAGTTTAGTGAGCGAAAAATTTTGGTCGAGACCCGCTATAGCCGCGCATTTGCTGATCTCATTCAACTCGGTCAACCAACTGAGTCTGAACTGGTAGATATTCCTTCTATTCAAATACCGCAGAAACTACGCTTCGACCGCCCACAATTATGGAAAGAGTTGGTCGACCCATTTAGTGACGTCGCGGGTATGCAAAAGGAATATCAAGATATCATGGAGCAGTTTTTTGCCGGCCAAGCCAATGCCAAGCTGGTTGAAGAGGTTTCAATCAAATACTCAAGAGCCTTGTCTGAGCATTTCGAAAGCGACGAGCCAGACGGGGGCATAAAAAAAGTGGCCTTGAGTATTGGCTTTTTAGGCCTTGGTTTGGTGGCAGGAGGCCCTGTAACAGCGGGGCTGCTGTGGCTGGCTGAAAATAGTTTACTGCCTACTGTCACTCGGGTATTTAAACTCAGAGACAAAGGTTTTTTTAAAAAACAAGCGAGCGCTCAACCGCTGGACCTAAGCCGCAAAAACACCCTAAGTTCGGTGTCTATATCCCTGCCATTAGCCAAGAAACTCGCTAAGGATATTCCTGACTTTGCTTAACTAAGTCAGGCTGATTCAGTCATTAATCGAATAGATAAGCGAGTAAACCAAGCAAAGACCGTTAGCTTGAGCGAACCGGCTAACGGCTTTGAACGTACTAGCGCATCAGATGGCCTTGTTGCCTGATTGCTTTTCAATATTAAGTATTTCAATCAACGCATCGAACGCTCTTTGTGGCTGGGTGTGGCGGCATATTTTCACTTTTGGATTGTCACCGCCAATGCGGGTAATACCAAATGTAGCGGGGTCGTAATGAGAGCGAGGTAGACCGGCTTCAGTGACGTCTGGCATGCTGGTATCTACCCATTTATCCCCAGCGGCCACCTTGGTATGTTCAACCCATACCGACTGCATTTCGCCTTGGCATAGCTCAGGTTCAACCACCACGAGTGCGGCTAACACGTCCCAAAAGTAATACTCATCCGATTCGATAAACCAGTCGTTGTCGTCTAATACTTTATCCCAAAACTCTGCTGCTTGGGTTTTAACCTGTGACTTAAAACGCTTGGCGTATTCTGGGGTCACCATGACCTGATTGGTTAAATCGAGCCCGACTACTTCTACCGCTAAATCAGATGTAAATACGATATCTGCCGCCACCGCATCTACGTATATGTTCCACTCAGCTTTTTTGTTGGGGTGATCCCCCGTAAAGCCAGGCACAATAATATTGCCTGGGGCATCGAAACCGCCCCCCATCATCACTAAGCGCGAAACTTTGGGTATATCTTGCGGGTATTTCTGCAGCCACTGGGCGATATTCGTTAAGCTACCAGCACTGAGTAATACTACTTGCTCATTTTGCTGGCTAAGCAGCTGATGAATCAAATCAACAGCATCAAGCTCTGTTGGCTTACGGTTGGTTTTGGGCACAGGCACCCCTGACAGGGTATCCGCTTGTTGCCGCCACGGGGCCGGAAAGGCATAGTAACCATCCATCGGGAAATCATCACCACACGCAAAGGGCACATCTGGCGAATTTGACAGCGCCAACAAGCCCGGAATATTCACCATATTATCAGCGCAGTGACCTTCCCCTACCCCATTTGATGTCACTCCGAGCAATTCAATCTCTGGGTGATTCGCTACCACCAGCATGGCCGACCAATCGTCGATCCCCATGTCGGTATCATAAATGACTTTTTCAGCAGATGCAGTGGAACAAAAAATAGAAAATACGAAGAGCAGCGACGCATTAGATAAGCAGGAAAAACCTTGAAACATCTCAATACCAATAACAAATTATAAAAGGAGCGCAAATGTAGCAAAAACAACACCACATTTCTCTTTATAAACAAGCCTTTAAATTCAGGGCTTTACAACCTATATAACAATTCATCAACGTGCTTATCTGCACCACCGCATCAAACATTGCACCATTAGGTAAATACACTTCTTATTATGTCTGCACACTATTGCAAATAGCATATAAAAATTGTTGTAAATTGCGCATAAAAAAACCTAAACCACGTCGATATCGCATGGTTTAGGTTTTATGCTGTGAAGTAAGGCTACACTGTGCTACTCAACATTGAGCTTGATGTTACCAGTTACAACATCACCCGATTTCGTTTCGTAAGCATATTCAAAAGTAGCACTATTTTCATTACTTGAAGTGCTATCAGAAAGATAAATATACATTTGTTTCGTATATGCTTTTGCTGCATCAGGTAAATTCATCCCATCATAAATACTGAAGTTTATGTTATCTGTATAAAGCGTTTCATTTTGAGCGAGCGCAGCTAAAGCACTTGAGTTAAGTTGAACATTTCCATTTTCAACTAGGTTATAGGTCTCTGTTGATAAAGCACTATTACCATCATCCACAATGGAGAGCCTACGCATAGTGAAACTTTGTAAGCTATTTATGGTAGATGGTAATACTAAATATACATTGCGATCAGAATCGAAAGGTGACGATGCTTCACCTGCTGTATTTTGTGCAGTAATGGCGTTGCCGTTTGTTGTGTAGTTATTATTATCTAAGCGAACCTGAGCTATATCAAATCCAGTTTCTTCATTTGCCGGCACTGTGAATTGTTTGCTGTCAGAAGACAAGTCAACAGTTTGTCCCGTGGCGACAACTTCAATGGTCCCCACACTGTATTGATATGAATCACCTGCAATTAAAAGAGAATCAGGCGAGACCGTTAAGCGCGTGTCATTTTTGCTTAAAGCCACATTAACAGCCATATCAATGCCACCAACAATACTGGTTGTTCCTGCTAGAACCAAATCATCAGCGCTTGCATTCCCTTTGGTAACAGTAAACGCATCTTGGTTAGTCAATGTGACATTAGTTGCTTCAACGGCTACAGATTGTGAGTAGAACACGTTCCAACTTGAATCCACCTGATTAGGCTCGCTAACCAAAACTACTTCAAGCTCACTTACGTTGCTCACTAGTTTTTGTGGTTGAAGAGCAAAACTTAAGGACTCTGTATCGGAGGACACATAATACGAGGCATAATCAGCAGCCCCTGAGTAATAAACGCTCAGACGGCCATCATTCTGTTCGTCTATATTAATTGATGCACTCTGATAATTGACCTCACCGACGCTAAAGGCGGGAATTTGAAGACTCAAGCTTTGTACAAATGCTGCGTTTAGCACGTATTCCCCAGCATCAGTATCGTAAGTAGCGCTGACATCGTCGTTGTATTGATCATTCACGAGAACGCTCGCCCCAATAAGCGGGTCACCAAACTCGTCGACTAACGCCACACGGTATTCAACTTCCTCTGGTGCCGCATCATCTGCTGTTAACAAATAAACCTCATCCGCATCACCTTCATTTGCTGAGAAGAAAGTAATGTTATTACCACTAGAGAAGGGAAGACTCTCAAGCACATAATCAGGCTCGCCGTCTTTATTTACGTCTAAAGATGCAGTCGCTGCTACGTCAATGTATCTAGGTAACGTCATGGTGTATATGCCGTTAACGTCGTCGAAGGTCGACAGGTGCAAATATTCAAAGGTGCTGGAACTCACGCCTGAGTAACTTGGAGAGCTTGAGTCAGCCTTAAAAACCAGGTCGGTAATTGGCGTGTTATCAGCACCATTCAACACAGTAAAGGACACATCTACAGGTTCAGATACGCCTAATATACCGATATCTTGCTGGTTATTTGAGCCTTCGGAAAATTCAGTGTTGAAGAAAAATGCACGAGGCATAAATTCATCACTGTCACTAGTGACGATAAGATCTAAATCGGAATTCGAAGGTAAATCACTGATGCTAAATTTACCATCAGTACCGACTATGCCCTCTGCGATCGTCTCAACTCCGGTCTTCACGGTAACTTTGGCTGAACTCACTGGTTCACTATTTAGCGAATTCACTACCAAACCGCGAACCGTCACTGATTTCTTTTGATCTTGTTCGCTGAGGATTTCATTTTGCTGTTGCAGAGCGTTTACTACTTCTGAATTGTTCTTATCTTCGACTTCCAAACAACCATTAAGTAATACAGTTGCGGATACAGCGATGGCGATTTTTGAGTATTTCAAACGTAATTCCTTTTGATACAACGGTAGGAGCACCCATGCACTCCTTTGCTTTAATTAGGTTCGATGAAATACTATGGTTAATCATCCGATGAGTCAAACTTTGACCGTTTTGGCTTACATCAGGCATAAAAAAACTTAAACCACGTCGATATCGTATGGTTTAGGTTTTATGCTTGCGGCCAAACCACAGGTTAAGCACATTTAACCTGTGGTCCAGTTGCTTTTGCTACTTGCTAAGGTTCATGTCAGTAATGTAAATGCTGTTACCTTGACCTCCGCCAACCCCGAAAATGGCGATTTGGGTCAGCTTAGACAGGTTTAACGGTACATCCGCTAAGTTAATGGTCACATCATTCCAGTTGCCGTTCACCGTAAGTGGGATTTTATGTTCAGCCCCATCCACGATAAAGTCTAAGGTGTACTCAGAGAATCCACCTTGGGCAGCAATTTTGAAGTTGAGCGTCTGATACTGCGCAACATCAATGCTGTACTGCTGCACATCACCGTAAGTATCCCCCATTAAGGCCAGTACCGCGCCCCAACTGCCCGAGCCGCGCACTAACTGAAATGCGCTTAGCCCGTTATACATCACGTCAGGGGTAAAGCTCGTCCCGGTAGACCACTCGCTTATAGTCATATTGCCGTTATGAGCAGAGTTGTCACCGTCAAACACCATATCGCTGGTTTCGCCCGTTGATGAGAAGAATACAAACTTGTCATCCGAGCTGTCTTTGCTATTGGTAGCGACTTTACCTGTGTCGTACATCACAAGGTCGGTAATGTACAAGCTTTGGCTCGCTGAGCCTCCTTGATACACACCAAAGACCGCAATTTGGCTAATATTAGCTAAATCCACTCCATACATGCCAAGGTCAATATCGATATTGTTCCAATCAGCTTGGCTTGATAGCGCAAACCCTACTTCTTGGACTGATTCACCATCACCGATTTTAGACACGATAGACACGGCATATCGCTCAAACGCACCTTGTGACGCTGCTTTAAAGCGCAAGTTAGTGTATTGACTGAAATCAACGTCGTAGTTATCGATATTCACGCCATCAGAAATATCGCCTTGCAAAGCCAATACTGCGCCCCAAGACCCACCAGCAGCCAAACGAAGTCCGTTTAGACCAGCGTATTGGGTATTTGATATCGCGGTGCCTGTGCTCCACTCACCAAATATGACATTACCTACGTCGCTAAAATTATCATTATCGACAATCAAGTCACTGCTCACAGCTGCATCCGATGAGATGAACACGAAGTCGTTCTCAGTATTCGTATCAAACTCAAGCGCTGTATTTTTTATCAACGAAAAGTCAGTCACATAAATCTGTGAAACACCCGCTTGACCACCAATGCCATATACGGCAATCCAATCGACCTTCGACATATTCAGTGGAATGTCAGCAGTATTAAGGGCCAAATTCTGCCAGGTACTTATTGATTCATTGACCGGTAGCGCGATTTCTTTACTCACGCCATTGGCCGATATAGCAACTTTATAGCCACCAGCAAAATTGCCTGTGGTAGCCAACTTCAACTCAATACGATTGAACAAACTAAAGTCGCCGTTAATACCGTTTTGAAAGGCGAGCACTGTGCCCCAGTTGCCTTGCTCTGGTGAATTTGAGCTAGAGGTTAATTCCCAGCCAAGCAAGCCATCAAACATCACGTCGCTCTGAATCGTGGTACCTGTGCTCCACTCACCGACTGTGCTTGGCACAAAGTCGATATCGGTTGCTTGAGTCGACGAAATCAACACGAACGCTTGCTCAGTAACTGGTTCACCGTCGCCACCACCTGCTGGCGCGACTTGCACCACACTAACGTCATCGATTTGCACTACGCCAGTGTCAGCACCAAGGTCGAAGAACACTCTGCTATTGTCATCACCGAAACCATTAGTGGTTAACGTGTAGGTATAGCTCTGCCAATCAGTGGTCAGCCCAACGGTTTCAGTGACATTGGTCCAAGGATCGTGGTTTAAGCCAAGTCCGACTAACATATCGCGTACTTTTGACGCTTTGGCTTTGAAAGTCACCGTGTAAGTAGCGCCTGAAGTCAAGGTCATTACCTGACTTAGGTTGACATCCCATGGGTTGCCAGCCATCGCAATATCGGCTTGAAACACATGATTGCCATCAGCAGAAGTCGTATCTTCCACCACGCTTACATCACCAATCCAGCCTTCGCTGCCGTTTTCAAAAGAGCCGTTTGCGACGATCTCATCACCCACGATTGGGTCAGTGCCGCCACCGTTGCCGTTATCGCCACCGTCTCCGTCGTCACCTCCGCCTGTACCATCGTCTTCGCCTTGCAAAAATTGCATGTTGTCGACACGGAAGACTGCCCCTTCTCCTTGCCCCCAATCAGGGAATATCATCACTACATCGATCCCGTTCAGGCCAAGGCCAGCCTGTTTTAGCGCTGCAATGTCAATAGAGTAGTGCTGCCACAGAGCTGTGGGTGTCGCTAGGGTCACAACTGCCTCAGTGGTCGCGCCGCCCTGCTCTACTTTTAGGTTCCACGAGGCAGATGTATTAGCACTTGGAGTGACTAATTTGAGGTCAAACTCCAAGGTGCCATTTGCTTCAATGGGCGATGCATCAAATGGGCTAGGGGCATCAGCAAAGTTCGTGTTAAAACCAAGTACTGTTGGCGTCGCACCCACCGTAAATTCAATCACTTGTGATTGGGCTGCATCATCAAAAACAACACTCGGGGTTGAACCTCCGCAACAGTCCCATGCTGGCCACTGAGGGTTAATAACATCAGCGAAGATCAGCAAGTCCCGGGCGATGCCGTCAGACTCAGGGACAGGAATGGGCGCAGCGCCGGTTATTAATGTTCCGCCATTTTCAACTGACTCAGCGTAACCATCATTCACAGTGGCACAGCCTAGGCCGTTGCTAGGCGAATTAGCACATTCGTAAACCCGCACATAATCAACAACGAAGCGATTGGTACCATCAAATGCTGAGGCATCCACTCCGCCTTGGTTGACCACTTCTGGCCAAGCACCACCGACTGCAAAGTTGAGCAATAAATGAAAACGCTCGTCAAAAGGGGCGTTGTTCCATAACGTTTCGCCACTTTGCTCGGTGTACCAACCTCGGTAAGCTAAACCATTCGCATCACCGTTGCTGTTATAGCTAAGTGTTGATTTACGCTGTGTTTCGTACAGCACGCCATCCACGTACCAACGCATTTCGCCCTCTTCCCATTCTAAGGCATAAATATGGAAATCATCCGCCGGGTTTGCGCCATTTGGCAACAAGTAGCTTTGGCCTGAGTTATCATTATTTGGCCAACTTTGACCATAGTGAAGCGTGCCGTGGACATTCGATTCAACATTGTCTGTACCGTCATTTAATGGCACGCCTAAATTAACCGCCTCGAAAATATCGATTTCACCCGAGTGCGGCCAACCACCGTAAATATTGTCGGTAGGTAGCATCCAAATAGCAGGCCATGCCCCTTGGCCAGATGGAGCCTTAGCGCGAATTTCAAAGCGGCCGTATGTCCAGTCACCTTGGTTTTTAGAGATTAAACGAGCTGAACTGTATGGCAATGCTTGGTTAGACTCGGCCTTGGCCACTATGTTTAGCAGGCCATTTTCTACAAAAGAGTTGTCGCTGTTTGCGGTATAGCATTGCTTCTCATTGTTGCCGCCACCGTCGCAATTCACTTCGTGGGTCCACTTACTTTGATCTATGGATGTACCACTGAACTCGTCACTCCAGACTAAATTCCAGCCTTCAGGCGCACTCACATCGTCACCATTGGTGAAGCGAATATTATCGAAATACACAATGTTGTTTTGCGCACGGGTATCGAAATCAAAATCAGGGAAGATAATGATTTGGTCGATATCTATGGTTTCAAATAATCCTATATAACCAGTAAAATCAAAGGTGAGCTCTTCCCATTGGTTTATTTTCGTATTGGCGACTTTTATCTCGCCTTGGGCGCCGCCATTAGCAATCGCGAACTTAACACCCACATCACTGACAACAGTCTTGTACACCATCATTTTAACGATGCTGTTGCTTGCATCTAAAGTGAATGGGGTCATTTGCCCGTGCTGTATTTCTGTGCCTACCCATGGCGCACCTGCAACTTTTGCGGTGATTTTCGCCACGGTACTTGAATCGTTAATACCAGAGGTATCGGGGTTAGCAACGAACTCAAGGGGGGCATTATCGTCATTCTCAAATACGTTCCAGCTTAAACCAGCGCCAAATCCTGTTGATTCAAAATCGAATGTTGCAAGGTTGCTCGAACCACCGCCATTATCACCCCCACCACTTTCATTTTTTAACACCACACTGACATCATCGATGTAAACCGCACCCACTTGGGCACCTAAGTCGAAAAACACCCGACTATTGTCATCACCAAACCCCGTGGTGGTTAAGGTGTAGGTAAATGTTTGCCAAGTGGTCGTTAAAGCGACGGTTTGCACAGTATTCGTCCAAGGATCTTGATTTAGCCCTAAACCAGCGATAATGTTACGCGCCACAGATGCTTTCGCTTTGAAAGTTAGCTCGTAAGTTTCATCTGGTACCAAGGTCATTACTTGACTGAGATTTACGTCCCAAGGGTTACCTGCAACCGCAACATCAGCCATAAATACATTATTGCCATTGTCAGAGATAACATTCACTGCGCCTATCCAGCCGTCAGTGCCACTAGTGAAGTCACCATTAGCGACCAAGTCACCATCGGGCGTAGGATTTTGCCCGCCATCACCGCCACCACTGCCGTTGTCGCCGCCATCACTTCCGTCGTCGCCCGTGCTACCAAAGAAACGGATGTTGTCGAAGTAGACTGTGTTGTCTTGTGCACGAGTAGAAAAATCAAAGTCGGGGAAAACGATCACTTGATCGATATCGATGGTTTCTACTAAGCCAATATAAGCACTGAAATCAAAGGTGAGTTCTTCCCATTCATTGACCTTAGTATTAGCCACTTTTATTTCGCCTTGGGCGCCGCCGCTGGCAATTGCGAACTTCACGCCTACGTCGCTGACAACACTCTTGTACACCATCATTTTAACGATGCTATTGCTTTCATCTAACGTGAACGGGCTAATTTGGCCATGCTGGATCTCTGTACCTACCCAAGGCGCACCAGCAACGCGCGCGGTAATTTTAGCCACGGTTGATGAGTTATTTATGCCTGACGTATCTGGGTTAGGTACAAATTCCAGTGGTGGGTTATCGCTATTTTCAAACACATTCCAGTTCAGCGCGGCGCCTAAGCCATTTGGTTCGAAATTAAATGTAGGTAAGTTGCTTTCCACTTCACCGTTGTTCGCATCATCACTTGGTGTTTGCAAAATACTGATATTATCAACGCGGAAGACTGCTCCTCCACCTTGGCCCCAATCAGGAAACAGCATCACTATATCTATACCGTTCAAATTTAAACCCGCGTCACTTAGGTTTTTTAGCGGGATTGAATAATGTTGCCAAGTTTCAGTTGGCGTGGCGATACTCACTTGCGCTGCGCTGGCGGCACTGCCCTGCTCTACCTTCACATTCCAGCCAGCAGCACTATTGTTTGGCGGTGTGACAAGCTTTAAATCAAACTCAAGTACGCCAGTCTCATATAGAGGTGAGGCATCAAATGGACTCGGATTGCTCGCCTCATTGGTATTAAACCCCAACACGGTTGGCGCGCCGCCCACGGTAAATTCAATAACCTGTGATTGACTATCATCATCGAATACAACATTTGGGTTAGTACCGCCACAACAGTCCCACGCAGGCCAAGCAGCGGTCATTTCATCCTCGAAAATCACTAGGTCTCTTGCCACGCCGTCAGATGGCACAGTCGGCGCAGGGGCAGCACCATTAATCAGTGTGCCCCCTTCAGATTTAGGCGCTAAGTAGTTGTCTGTTACCGTTGCACAACCTTCCCCCGTACTAGGCGAAACCGAACACTCAAACACACGCACGTAATCCACATCGAAGCTGTTTTGCCCATCAAAAGCACTGGCATTTATGCCGCCTTGATTCACTGCTTCAGGCCAGCTCCCGCCTACTGCGAAATTAAGCAACAAGTGGAAGCGCTCATCAAACGGAGCGTTGTTTAATAGGATTTCGCCGTCTTGTTCGGTAAACCAGCCTTTATGCGTTAAGCCATCTGCTTGACCGTCAGAGTTATAGCTCACCTCTGATTTCAATTGAGTTTGGTACAATACGTCATCTACATACCAACGTATTTCGCCTTCTTGCCATTCAACTGCGTACACATGAAAATCATCCGCTGGGTTTTCCCCATCCGGCAGGGTATAGCTTTGCCCTGTATAAGAATTATTAGGCCAACTTTTGCCATAATGCAGTGTGCCATGCACATTTGTTTCAACAGAACCCTGGCCGTCATCAAGGGGCACTCCTAGATTAACCGCTTCAAATATGTCAATTTCACCTGAATGTGGCCAACCGCCATAGACGTTGTCGGTAGGTAACATCCAAATCGCTGGCCATGCGCCTTGCCCTGATGGCGCTTTGGCGCGAATTTCAAAACGGCCATAGGTCCAATCACCTTTTTCTTTGCTGATCAGGCGCGCCGAGCTATACGGTAGTGCTTGGCCAGACTCAGGTTTAGCAACGATTTTTAGAACGCCATTTTCAAGATAGGCATTGTCGCTGCTGTCTGTGTAACACTGCTTCTCGTTGTTACCACCCCCATCGCAATTCACTTCGTGAGTCCACTTGGTGTCATCAATCACGTTGCCACTAAATTCATCACGCCAAACTAGCGTCCAACCCGAGTTACTGTCGATTAATGGGCAGCCTGTCTCATCAACTGCTATTCCTTCAGGCGTGGTTGGGCATAAATCATCGTCATCGTCATCGTTGACGCCGTCACCATCAGCATCTAACGTGGCATTACTTTGAATAGATAGTTCGAATGTGAGCCTGGTGCGCCGCGCATATTCGAATCTTACATTGACCGATACCGTCGCACCGGGTGCTATTTCGTCTAACAGAAAATTGAAATAAGGCACACCATTGTCTGTTTGTCCGTCAGCGTCTTTTACGTTCAAGCTGGCGTTTTCAATGAGTACCCTAAAAGGACCACTGATAGTTTGTGCACTACTGTTCGTTGCTTTAACCTGCACTACGTATGCGCCTTCAGCGCGCATATAACGTGCGCTGGATTGAGACACACTGATGGTATTGTCTAATGAGCTCCACTGGGCGGATGCCGTACAAGACGCAAAGAACAAAAGGGCACCCAGTGCCCCGCCCATATCGTTTCTAATTTTCATTGGTTTATCCCACCGTTCACGTTAGTCCAAGACACGGCCGCTTTTTGGCTAGGCCATCCGTTGGAACGAGCAAGCGCTTTACGCGTGAACAAGCCTGCAAAGCCCAAAAGCAATAATGCAAAGCCCGCTGGCGCAGGCACGTCCGTTACTACGGCATCTAAGGATGCAAATGTAATGGATGCAGTGGATTGATTGCTGTCCGCTTCAAAACCATCAAACATATAAAACGATAATGACCAGTCTTGATTTGCGTAGCTGGCAAGATCAGAAGCGGCAATTGTTAAGGATTCACTGAAGCTTTGCGCCGATAAGATATCCGTAGAGAAGAGCTCAATGAATTCAAAATCTTGATTAAGCAAGCTGATGGAGAACCAATCATCCAAGATTGGGTCACTCATCGTTGTATCCACACTAAAATCTACATTTAGCGTGTAGTCTATTCCACTGCTTAAGGATAGGCCTTGGGACAATTCAGTCTCAAAATCGATGACATCGTCAACGCTTAAAGTCGCTGCACAATTGCCTGGCGCTCCGCTAATGCCTACATTCCCGAACTGGTCCCAGTCTGCAATACTGCAATTGTTGGCGAAGTCTCCTCCCGTTAGCATATTGGCCATTGCTTGCGGGGCGGCTAGCAGGATGCTACTCGCTAATACGATCTGTTTAACGGTTTTGTTCATGTGTTTCTCCTGGACGTGTCTTGTGTTTTAGCCTTAAAAGGCGTTGTTTTGGACTGTATTTCTATTAGGTCGGTCGAACTCTAGGAACGCCTAATAGCGCACTCAGATAACACACAACAAAACCCAAACCCGTAATTCTCTTATCACTGCTTTTTGTTTCTTCTTTTTATTTCTGTGTTTTATAAGCAAAGGTAAATCAGCTTATAGTGCGGCAACAAATAAAATGAAAGCGCTTTCATTTCTGATTGCATTAAAGCGTTATTTGAGTAGCTAAGTCCCAAGCAAAAATTTAACAACAAAGAAACAATACATTTACAGTAGCAAAAGAGATATACTTATGAAAGCGCTTTCATAAATATATTTTCAAACTCATTATGTAATTTCAGTATGTGCATTTGAGCGATTTTATTGAGGCAAAAAAGACGCCCAGCGCAGTCGCGACAATGCGTTGAAAATAATTACCGAAAAAAGAGCGGTTATATTTATGGCGTCTAAATTAGATAAATTTTAGTAAGGAATTTTTCAATTATTTTCATTCTCGTCAGTGGAATTACTGTTAATCTGTTAACTCGTTGAAGTTAAAAAGAATGATTTTTCTGTGTTTTCCGGTCAATTAGTCCATGGGTTACCGACATGTATTTGGAATAATTGCAGCCCGCTTTTATCCGGAATGATAAATAAACCTGATGTGCAAACACCTCTTTTGCCAAACGTTTCAACCTATGTTGTGAATTAACACAGTCATTAAAATAAGAAAAAGAATTTACGTTATGAAATGGAGCCAAATAAACGAGCAATCTTGCTCTATCGCGCGTTCAGCTGCGATATTCGGCGATCGCTGGACACTGCTTATCCTCAGAGATATCTTTTGGAAAGTCACTAAGTTTTCCGAATTGCAGAAATCATTAGGGATAACCAAGCATCGCCTATCTGACCGCCTCAATCGTTTAGTCGATTCAGGGGTACTGTATAAAGACTTATATGATGAAAACAGACAACACTTTGAATATAAGCTTACCGAGAAGGGCCTTGACCTCTACCCTATCATGCTGGCGATTGTCCACTGGGGAGACAAGTGGGAGGGAGATCGGGATGGCCCTCCTGTTCATTATTTTCATACGACTTGTGGCGAAGCTGGCACAGCACATGTAGCTTGCTCGATATGTGGGGAGGCCATGAATGTGAATAATACCTCAGGAGCGTTAGGGCCAGGCATTTTAAACAAAGTGGAAAGAGGGGAAGAAACCGGCATTAAACTTGATATTTACGCCGGTAATTCGTGACAACCTTTTAGCCGCAGGCTTCGCTATTTGCGCTTACCTGATACCCTCGCCCATTCACCGTCAATTTCAATCGGCTCCATGTGAAAGTCTTGACTGTATAAATCGTTGATCCCTTGAGCCTGTTCGGCCAAGATGCCAGATAAAACCAATTTGCCACCAGATTTACAATACGCAGTGATCACTTCACGTAAATCCCGAAGTGGTCCTGCGAGTATATTCGCCAGCACGACATCAGCCTTTAATTCAGGTTGATGCTCGGGCAAATACAGCTCTATTTTGTCGCCTATGTGATTACGATCGGCATTGGTTTGGCTCGACAGTAGGGCTTGAGGGTCAATATCGATGCCTACCACCCGCTTGGCCCCTAATTTTATTGCCGCTATTCCCAGTATTCCGGAGCCGCAGCCAAAATCGACCACTAATTTATCGCTTAACTCTAGCGCATCTAACCAACGTAAACACAAGGCGGTTGTTGGGTGCGTACCCGTGCCGAATGCGAGGCCCGGATCAAGCATAACATTGACCGCGCTTGGGTCGGGCACGTCGCGCCAACTTGGGCAAATCCACAGGCGCTGACCGAACCGCATAGGATGAAAGTTGTCCATCCATTCTCGCTCCCAATCTTTGTCTTCTAGTTGGTCAAGCTTGTGAGGAAAATCTGCCCCTAGCACCTTTGATTTACTCATTCTGGCGACGACACCGTCCATATCATAATCCGCTTCGTATAAGCCCACGACTTGCGTTTCCGGCCATAACATTACCTCTCCTGGCTTGGGCTCGTACATAGGGGTGTCTTTTGCGTCAACAAAGGTAACTGCTTGGGCACCGTTGGCGCTTAGCATGTCACCCACTTGCTCAGCGTATTTGGCTTTAGTGTCGATGATGAGTTGGATCCAAGGCATGGCAGGTCTTATCTAATGGCAAAGAAGCCAGTATAACATTAGTTAATTAGCGTAAACTAACGCGTTCGCCGATCACGTTGAACTTTTGCGCAGATAAATGCGTTCTTGTTATTGTCTGTGTTTATTTTTTGGGAGCTATCTTGCCTACATCTCGCGACTTAACTGTCCCACCTGTTCATCAGGTATTAGTGAAACTCACCTTACCCATGATTTTTGGCATTATCGCGGTGCTGTCAGTGTCGTTAATCGATACCTATTTTGTTAGCCAATTAGGTACCGAATACCTTGCCGCTTTGTCATTCAGCTTTCCCGTCACTATGAGCATATCAAGTTTAGCCATCGGCTTGGGGGTTGGAGCGGCATCAGCGGTCTCCCGCGCCGTGGGCTCAAATGACAAAGAACAGGCCAAGCGTTTGTCAACTGATAGTTTATTACTCGGTATATTGGTGGTTATGTTTGTGGCTATTCTTGGTTATACATACGTGAAACCGTTACTGAGTTTATTAGGTGCAACAGGGCAAGTGTTGGAGTTAGGTGCGCGCTATATGCGTATCTGGTTTATCTCTGTGCCATTCTTAGTTGTGCCCATGATTGCAAACGCTTTGATCCGTTCGGTAGGGGATGCATTCTGGCCAAGCTTAATGATGATTGGCTCTGCGCTGGTCAATATTGTGGCCACACCTATCTTAATTTTTGGTTGGGGCGTTATTCCGGCCTTTAATATTGAAGGGGCAGCTTACGGCACTTTACTGGCCCAAGTACTGACTCTATTCGCATCACTAGCCATACTGATTATGCGTGAAAAACTACTGAGTTTTCAGCTTGCCTCCAAAGAGCAACTAGTGGCTTCGTGGCGCTACTTGCTCTCTATTGCTGTGCCTGCCGCCGCGGGTAATATGGTCAATCCTTTATCGATCGCCATTGTCACCGCTATTGTGGCGTGGTTTGGCGAGAAATCAGTTGCTGCATTCGGCGTGGCAACACGAATCGAGTTTTTTGCGGTGATACCCATGCTTGCCTTGTCTTCTGCTATTGGCCCATTGGCGGGGCAAAATTGGGGCGCGGGCAAAGTTCAACGCATTATTGATGGACTCAAGATTAGCTATTGGGTATGTATTGTATGGGCGTTGATGTTGAGTGCGTTTTTATGGTTTACCGGGCCGTTTATTGTCGGTGCTTTTACGGACGACGGCAAAGTATCAGCCCAGGCGTTGAGTTATCTGCGCATCATTCCCTTGAGTGTTTGGGGTTACGGTATCGTAATTGTAGCTGCTGCTGCCTTTAACTCTATTGGCAAGGCTAAAGTGGGGCTGGGGTTTTACGTGGTTCGCTCTGCGTTATTTTATGTCCCTTTATCTTGGCTTGGCGCCACATTTGCGCAAATCGATTATGCCT
Source organism: Paraglaciecola sp. QJM3NY_14 (assembly GCF_056173245.1). NCBI lineage: Bacteria > Pseudomonadati > Pseudomonadota > Gammaproteobacteria > Alteromonadales > Alteromonadaceae > Paraglaciecola > Paraglaciecola sp. QJM3NY_14. Next base: position 103,711 of record NZ_CM149664.1, on the reverse strand, counting down.
TTTTTGGTATCGCCGTCGCTAATGTTGTATCAGGCATTGCAATAGGTTGGTATTCACTTTGGAGGCTAAACCGTATTCAAGCTAAAGAAACGGCTGACGCACCAGGTTAACCATATACAGATCAAAAAAAAGAGTGCATAAGCACTCTTTTTCGATTTATCTCGAAAGACCTAAACTAGTGACCACCAAGGCCTAGTTTCTTCTCAAGATAGTGAATATTCGCACCACCAGCGGCAAAGGCTTCATCGGCCATAATACGCTGTTGTAATGGAATATTGGTTTTTATACCTTCAATGACCAGCTCGCCTAATGCGTGGCGCATTCTAGCAATCGCCACTTCACGGGTTTCACCGTATGTAATCAACTTACCAATCATAGAGTCATAGTTAGGCGGTACGGAATAACCCGCATAAATATGCGAATCCCAACGTACACCTAAGCCACCAGGTGGGTGAAACATATTAATTTTACCTGGGCTTGGTATAAACGTGTCTGGATCTTCGGCATTAATACGACATTCAATCGCATGCCCACGCACTTGGATCTGCTCTTGAGAAATCGTTAGCTTTTGGCCGTCCGCGATACGTAATTGCTCTTTGATCAAATCGACACCCGTGATCATTTCTGATACTGGATGCTCAACCTGAATTCTGGTGTTCATTTCAATGAAATAAAACTCACCATTTTCGAACAAGAATTCAAACGTACCTGCTCCGCGGTATCCGATATCGATACATGCTTGGCAACAACGGGCACCAATTTTGGCGCGCATTTCTTCAGTAATGCCTGGCGCTGGCGCTTCTTCAACCACTTTTTGGTGACGACGCTGCATAGAGCAGTCACGCTCACCTAAATGAATTGCGCTACCTTGACCATCAGCCAAAATTTGAATTTCGACGTGGCGAGGGTTTTCAAGGAACTTCTCCATGTAAACCACATCGTTGTTGAACGCGGCGGCTGCTTCACCTTTCGTTGCTGCAATAGCACCGATTAGCTCTTCTTCACTGCGAACAACGCGCATACCACGGCCGCCACCGCCACCAGCGGCTTTGACAATAATCGGATAACCGATGCCTTGGGCTAACTTTTTATTGCGCGCTTCATCATCATTTAATGGCCCATCAGAACCCGGTACACAAGGTACACCGGCCGCCTTCATCGATTTGATTGCCGACACCTTGTCGCCCATCAAATTTATGGTTTCAGCTTTTGGTCCAATGAAAATAAACCCGCTACGTTCAACCGCTTCGGCAAAATCAGCATTCTCTGCTAAAAAGCCGTAACCAGGGTGAATAGCCACTGAGTTAGTGACTTCTGCCGCTGCGATAATACGCGGAATGTTTAAGTAACTTTCGGTTGCAGATGGCTTACCGATACAAATGGTTTCGTCAGCCAAAAGCACGTGCTTTAAACTTTCATCTGCGGTGGAGTGCACTGCGACTGTCTTGATGCCCAACTCTTTACAGGCACGCAAGATGCGAAGCGCAATTTCACCGCGATTGGCAATCAGTACTTTATCAAGCATTTTCAGTAACCTGCTTATTCAATGATGAATAGGGGCTGATCGAATTCAACCGGCTCTTGGTTGTCGATTAGGATTTCTTTGATAACGCCAGCTTTGTCCGACTCAATTTGATTCATCATTTTCATGGCTTCGATGATACATAAAGTGTCGCCTACTTTGACGCTTTGGCCCACTTCAGCAAAAGGTTTTGAACCTGGAGAAGATGAACGGTAGAAAGTACCGACCATTGGTGACTTAACACGGTGACCACTGGTTTCAGCAACGGCTGCAGGTGCTGCTTCAACGACGGGAGCAGCTGCTACAGGTGCAGCTTGTTGGATAGGGGCAGAGTACTGTACTTGCGCTGCCGGCTGGCCGCTACGATGGATTCGTACAGATTCTTCACCTTCAGTAATTTCTAACTCAGAAATACCTGATTCTTCTACTAACTCGATGAGTTTCTTAATTTTGCGTATATCCATGATGTTATCTCTTTTTGATTTGTATACATAAGCGACCGGTAGCACACCGACCACGGCAACTAATTCGTTTGGTTATTTACATGTTGTTGAGCTGCATTGAGTGCAAACGCATAACCCTGTTCACCCAAACCACATATCACCCCCACTGCTACGTCTGATAAGTACGAGTGATGGCGAAAAGGTTCGCGAGCATGAACATTGGATAAATGCACTTCGATGAAAGGAATCGATACACTGAGTAAAGCATCGCGTAAGGCAACGCTGGTATGCGTAAAGGCACCAGGATTGATCATTATAAAGTCGACTTTTTGATAAGCGCTGTGAATAGCATCGATTAACTCGTGCTCAGCATTTGATTGCACATGATCTAACACGATCCCCATGCCTTTTGCTTGCACATTTAAGGTGTTAACAATATCTTGTAGGCTACGTGAGCCATAAACTTCGGGTTCACGTTTGCCCAACATATTGAGGTTGGGTCCATTAATTAATAAAACTTTCAAGAATACGCCGCTATCTTCGTTAAAATGATAATTATCTTTCATTATTAGCAAATAAGTATCCGATTAGCGACTAATTTCGCTTAAATTTTCAACTCATCGCACTCAATTGAGGCCATTATAGAGCTAACTTACAAATTAGCAGCAAAATACTGGTCTTATCAGCGAAGATTGCCCCCAAGTTTACGTATTTAATCTCAATGCTAGGTATACTGATAAGCCATTTGACCCCAAGTCGGTATCGCGTTCAAATACAAGCATGAACTACATTGCACATTTACATCTTGCTAAACACACTCAAACCAGTTTGGTTGGTAATTTTTTGGGGGATTTTGTAAAAGGCAGTGCCTTGGCTGACTTCCCCCTAAATATACAACTTGGTGTGCGCTTGCATCGCCAAATTGACACTTTCACTGACTCTCATCCCCGGGTAGTGGCTTTAAAACGAGATTTCCCTAAACCGATACGACGCTATGCAGGCATTGCACTTGATGTGTATTTTGACCACTTGTTGATCCAGCATTGGCAACAATTTTCGGCGCCTAAATTACCTATACACACCTTGTTTAAGCAATTTTATCGAGACTTAGAGCAGCTTAATTATGAGGTCAGCCCTCATTTCACCCGAGTCAGGGCTGGGCTTATCAGTCATCAATGGTTAGCAGACTATGAAAACCTCAGCGCCTGTTTGCGCGCTATGCAAACCATTGAAAAACGCTTCAGTCGTCCAACTAAGTTTGCTCAACAAGCCATGGACTACATCAGCGAAAATGACAGTGAGTTAAGACAGTCTTTTTTACATTTTTATCCTGATTTACTTAGGCACAGTGAGCTATTTGTCAGTAAACTGATCAAATAAATCTATTCTACATTCGAGGTACCTTGTGTCAGTCAAAGAAATCAATCACCCCTTAGTGCAACATAAGTTAGGTTTGATGCGCGAGGCTGGCATCAGCAGCAAAAATTTTAGAGAGCTTGCCAGTGAAGTGGGTAACCTGCTGACCTACGAAGCGACCCGAGAGTTAGAAACCGAGACTGTTGAGATTAACGGCTGGAACGATGAGCCGATTAAAGTCAAAAAGATCAAAGGCAAGAAAATCACCATAGTCCCTATTTTGCGTGCCGGTCTTGGCATGTTAGACGGTGTTATGCAGCTTATCCCAAATGCAAAGGTCAGCGTGGTAGGTTTGTATCGTGATGAAGAAACGCTGCAGCCGGTGGCTTATTTCGACAAAGTGGTAAAAGATGTGGAAGAGCGCACTGCGCTAATAGTTGACCCTATGCTCGCCACCGGCGGTACGTTAATCGCGACCATCGATTTACTGAAAGAAAAAGGTTGCCAATACATAATGGGCTTATTCTTGGTCGCGGCACCAGAAGGCATAGAAGCGGTTGTGAGCAAACACCCGGATGTAGACATTTATACCGCAGCCGTAGATGACAAACTCAACGAGCACGGTTACATTTTACCAGGCTTAGGTGATGCCGGAGACAAAATATTCGGTACACGATAAACGCTAGCTTATATAGCCCCCTTCCCTAATGCGTTATTACATTGCGCAGATGGTACTTAGCCATTGCCGCGTGGAATAACGCCTTAGAGCGTATCGATTAACCAGTCCAACGTCTGCTTTATCACCCGCTCATCGTATTGGCTTTCGGGGTTAAACGAATCGAATATATGATCCGCCCCTTGAATGACACGGGCCTCAGCAAGTACTGATGAGGTTAATGGGAGTAAGGTTTTCTCAATAGGTTTAACGTAGTCCTCGCTGCCTCGAATGGACAACAGGGGCCCGCTATAAGCGTTAATATTCTGGTAAATGTCGTGCCCCATCATACCCAAAACATGCGTTTTGGTGACGGTTAGCGTTTCCCATGTAGGCACTTTCACTTCACCGTTATCAAGCACTTCACGCATTTGTGCAGGGGATAGGATGCTTTGCCCTACCAGCGCTGGGTCTCCCGCGCTTGACCACAGCACGACACTGTCAATATCTGTAGGGTGCAGTCCCATAAGCCTTATGGTAGTCGACCCCCCAAGACTAAAACCGACCACACCAGTGGGAGTTTCAGGATATTGCTGACGTAAAAACATCAACCCCGTTTCAGCATCGGTTACCCGAGACGAAAAAGTACTGGTGAGTCGATATCCGCTTTTTTCGCGTTCACTTTCGCCGCGTATATTGATTCTAAGGGAGGCAATATGCTGCTCTGCCAGCTGCGCCGCTAAGCGCTTATACATATCGCCCACTTCATTCATGTTGCCTGCCCAGCCATGAATGAGTAACACACTCGCAATTGCCTCACCTCGCGCCTGAGTATGGGTGGCTTGCATGTCATTTTCTAGAGTAATAACGCGTTCTACAACGGCAGTAGCAGCGCTCGACGCGAAACACATCAAGGACAACAACATACTAACGACATAACGATTAAAACGGCGGGCTAACATGTGATTCATCCTTCTAATGCCTTGAATTTGGTGGGCTCTACCTGAGTTATAAGATATTTTTTGCATGGGCGGCAAACGCTGGCGCTTGCATAAATCCGGTGACCCGAGAGCCGCTAATCTCTTTACCTTGCAGATCAAAGAACAAGATAGTCGGCAAGCCTAAAATCGAAAAATGCTCTTGAAATGCAATGTTAGTCGCCGTGTTATCGGTTAAATCAATTTGCATCCACACAGTGTTACTAAGCGCGTCTACCACTTGCGTATCAGGAAAGGTGTATTTTTCGAACTCTTTACAGGCAACACACCAGTCCGCGTATAAATCGACCATCACGGTTTTACCTTGCGCGTTGGCAGCAGCTAATTTTTGCTCAAAATCATCAAGGTTTTTAACCACTTCAAACCGAGGATGGCTTTGTTCTGTATGCCCGGCAACAGACGATGTTTGGCCAAAAATAGTCTGATAGCCATACATGGCAGACGCAAACAAACCGATAAAAATAACTAGCGCGCGAACACCCTTACTAAAGGTCACTGAACTGGCTTGATTCATCACGTAGAAATAGCTAAAGGTTACTAAGCCTAGTATCGCCCACATAATATCAGTGACCACATGGCTAACTAAACGCTCTACAAACATTAACGCGACGGCCAGCATCATGAAGCCAAAAGTGACTTTGATAATGTTCATCCATGCACCTGCTTTAGGCAGTAATTTACCGCCTGTTATGCCAAACAATATCAATGGTATTCCCATGCCCAAACTTAGTGCATAAAGTGCACTGAAGCCCAGCAATAAATCGCCCGTTTGCGCTATGTACAATAATATTCCGGTTAACGGCGCGGTGGTACACGGGGATGCAACCAGCCCTGATATTGCCCCCATCAAAAGCACGCCTAAGTAACTTCCACTTTTCTGTTGGTTACTCACGCCATTGAGCTTTTCTTGCCAGCTTGAGGGTAGCTGAAATTCCCAAGCACCGAACATCACCAACGCCAGCAGTGCAAAAACGACGATCAACGCACCTAATATAATGGGATGCTGCAACGCCGCTTGAAACTGCACGCCCGCCGATGCAACAACTAACCCCAGTAAAGAGTACGTCAACGCCATACCTTGCACGTAAACAAAGGATAGAACGAACGCTCGCGATGTACTGATACTCTTCCCTTGACCTATGACTATGCCAGATAAGATCGGATACATAGGGAAGACACACGGCGTAAACGCAAGGCCCACTCCTAACGCTAGAAATATTAATAACACCCATATCAGGCTCTGGTCGCCCGTGAGTAAATCTGCCAGCTCAAATTGTTGTGAGACAGAGCCGCTACTTTCAACACTAGCTTCGTCGGTATTAGAAAGATCATCACTGGCATTGACTGAATTTAGATAAACGACCTGCGTTGTTGGGGGGTAACACAGTCCCGCTTCTGCACAGCCTTGGTAGCGAATTTTAACCGCAGAATCATCTTGTGACTGTAGGATAGGATAGGTGACTGAGACCTTGTGGTAATAAACTTCTTGAGGCTCATCAAAAAATTCATCCTCTTTCATTTTTCCTGTAGGAAAAATAGGCTCACCTAACGAGGCGTTTTTCGAAACGGCTTTGAATTGTTGCTGATAAAGGTAGTAGTCATCGGCAATGTCCCAAGTGACGACTAGTTGGTCACCATTTTGCACATAATCAAACACGAAAGCTTGATCCACCTTTAGAAACTCAGGTTCATTGCTAAACAAAGAATCGAAGGAATTGCTTTGGCCTAAGCTGGCGAATGACCAAATGGACATGAGCATAAAAATGGAAAACGATGCTATTAACTTCATTTAAAACGACTTCTTTTTTGCAGTTCAACAGTTAAAAAATAAAATAAGGTAACATACTTAATACAATATTAAGTGACCCTACGGTAGGCCAATATAGACCTAATTAGTAATAGATGTCTTTCAAAAATGTCATCATCTTCCAAAGCTTACCATTAAGACCTTCAACAAAGAGCAGTTGCCATACTTTGTAACACTGTTACCCTTGGTTATCGGCCTTTCGACGCCATTATATTCATTCATAAAGTAATTAAAGAGACAGTTTTGGGTAAATTATTCTTATTGTTTGTTTTGCTGCCTATCGTTGAGATATCACTCTTGATCAGTGTAGGCGAGCAAATTGGCGGCTGGAACACAGTCGCAATCGTAGTCGCCACCGCTATGATAGGCTCGTATTTGGTTCGCCAACAGGGCGTCAGTACATTAATTCATGCACAACAAAAAATGCAACAGGGCACGATCCCGGGCCAAGAAGTCGCCGAAGGTTTATTACTCGTCATTGCAGGTGTCATGCTTGTTACGCCTGGTTTTGTCACTGACGCGTTGGGTTTTTTATTCTGCCTACCTATGACCCGACCGTTGATTGCTAAGGGGTTGCTGGCAAAATTATCAGTACAAGTGGTTAATCAAGCACAAGGTGGTTTTGCGGGGCAGTCGAGACAAGGCTTCGACAGTCGCCAATCCTCGAACGACGATATCATTGAAGGCGAATACGAGCGCAAAGATGAAATTAAGCCTGAGTCAGAAAGGCTTAAAAAACCGGACTAGATACTCATGTAACAGACATAAAAAAAGCGGCTTAAGCCGCTTTTTTTTGTGTTTGAGCTGTTGTGACTTATACGTCAACGGTACCGCAGAAACGGTAACCTTCACCGTGAATAGTCACGATCAATTCGTCAGCATTTACTTCTGATTCGAAATGCTTACGGATACGACGAATAGTGACATCAACAGTACGGTCATTCGGGCGTAATTCACGACCTGTCATTTCCATAATCAGCTGTTCACGAGTTAAAATTTTGCCCGGGTTGCTTAAGAATAAATGCAACGCACGGAATTCACTGCGTGGTAGTCTGAATTCCTTCTTACTAGGAGAAATCAAACTACGGCTGTCGCCATCTAGTGTCCAACCGTTAAAACTAACTCGACTTGGCAAGTCGTCGTCTTCTGCGTTGTTCAATGTACGCGTTAATAAGTTTCTGGCTCTGATGGTCAACTCACGCGGATTAAACGGTTTAGTTAAATAATCATCTGCGCCGATTTCAAGACCTAATATACGGTCAACATCGTTATCGCGACCGGTTAAAAAGATTAGACCGATATTTTTACGATCACGTACTTCACGGGCCAAAATCAAACCATTTTTACCCGGTAAGTTAATGTCCATGATCACTAAATTTATTGCGTGATTTTCAAAAAACTCATGCATTTCGCTACCGTTTTCGGCTTCAAACACATTATAGCCTTCTGCTTCAAACAGGCTCTTGAGGGTTGTTCTAGTAACAACTTCATCTTCTACAATCAAAATATTGGGCGTCAGCATCGTATTCACACCATGTTAAAAATATGGATAAAAGTTTATCAGAAAATATCTAAAAATCAGGGTTTTATCTAGATTAAATTTTAGCTAATGCAAACAACCCGCCAAACACGACAAATAATATGCCGAAAAATGACTACATCCGTTGTATTGAAGATATTTTCCACTACGCAAAGTATGTGGGGATATAAATGAAAATTGCAAACACAAAATAGCTGATTAGTTTTTGTGCGCCAACGTTTGGGTGGCTTTTTTGACCGGAAACAAGATGGTGAACTCGACCCCCTGCCCTTCTTCGCTGGTTAAGGCTATTGAACCATTTAGCGCTTGAGTGACTAAGTTGTACACCAGATGCATACCTAAGCCACTCCCGCCCTGTCCACGCTTGGTGGTGACAAAGGGATCAAAAATACGCTTACGTAAATACTCGGGGATACCCGCACCATCATCTGAAAATACTACGCTGATTTTTTTCTCGGCAATCAAACTGATTTTGATGTTAATTTCGCCTTGGTCTTTGTTCTCAAAGCCGTGAATAATGGAATTCATAATCAAGTTGATCATAATCTGGTTAATTGGGCCCGCTTTAGACTCAATATATAAATTTTCAGGACATTCGACATGAATGACGTGCTTCATGCTTTTCAGTTTTGGGCGCATGGATAACAAAATTTCATCCATCAGTTTTGAAAATGAGAAAACCCTGTCGACCTCTGATGATTGGTCTACCGCAACTTGCTTAAAGCTAGATATCAGCTCCGCCGCTCGATTTAAGTTGCGATAGATGATATTGAGGTTTTCTTGGCCTTCTGAGATAAACTTGGATAACGAACTGGCTTTTAGCGTTTTATTCTCAAAGTCTTTCTGCATGCCCGCTAAGCGGTCGAGCATCATCGTTGACGCAGTCACACCAAGACCAATAGGTGTGTTTACCTCGTGAGCAACCCCCGCCACCATATCTCCAAGGGAAGCCATTTTCTCGTTCTGCACCATTTGACGCTGAAATTGATGCAATTTCTCTAAGGTTTGAATGAGTTCGTTGTTTGCTTCTTTTAAAGCAAGCGTACGCTGAGTGACCTTTTCTTCGAGGCTACTGTTGAGTCGTCTGTGCTCTTCTTCAGCCTCATTTTGCCGCTGCAGATGCTCTTGAGTGCGCTGCATCATGGCATTAAATGCATCGCTGAGAATATCCAGTTCTTTGATGTTGCTCGGCTGAGCTCGGCCTGAATAATCTTTGTGACGAGAAATGCGTTGCACCAAGTGTGCTAAATTGCGGATCGGCGCGGTGATCGTGTTCTGCAACTTTAAGGTGAGCAAGAAGCACAGTAGTAATGACAAAAGCAGCACGCCCACCGCTATACCCACTGAGCGAGAAATTAATCTCTCAAGGCCATCAGCTGAAGCGCGCACATAGGTATAACCTAATAACTGACCATCATCGCGATTAATTTCACGTATCACCTCAACGGTACTGCCATCAATAGCCGCTTGAGATAATGCTTCAATACGATCGAATTTGGCATTTACAGGGGCGACACCGTCTTTGTTGTAGCTGGCGAAAAATTCTAATTTGCCGTCTTCCACAAAGCGATAAATATGCACATTTTCCAATATATCCGATGCGCTGAGTGTGCTGAGATTACGCTCTTCATTGAAATTGAGCTCATCTTCGATTGTGGCAACCGCATTACGGCTGATGAGCTCGGAAAAGATGTTGACGTTGTTGATGAGTTGAAGACGGTAGCTGCTGATTTGACCGTATAAATTGATGCAGGTTGCCAAAAGCAATGCTAACGAGGTAATCGCCATTACAACCCAAATAATTAGGCTTTTAATAGACAAAAAATTACTTTTAGCATGCATATTTTAAAAATGAAACCTTAGCAGAGTCTATGCAACATATTGAGCTAAACCAGTGAAAAATGAAACAGTTAATCTTATTAGAGGGGACTTTATTACTCCCACTGCGTTTCTATTTTCGTATCAGAAGTAACAATTCTGATTCAGACAAACCCCAATCATTTGCAAATCGGCTTAGGGTTACCTGTAATTCTGGACTGCGTAGTTCTTTTTCCGATGCCCCTCGCACATCAGGCAGATCTGATAAACATAAACAAACCATGTCACCGGATTTCACGCTTAGTTTTTTTATATCGACAGGTGATTTCTTGTAGATCAGGTGCGGGCAAGCCTCGTCCCGCCCACTCGATTGCAAACATTGTTCGGGCATTGCCTGCAATTTTACGGCAAACAGCATACCTACAGCCAAGCCCCAAATGACTCTAAAGAACATATCTCTCGTGCGCCTCACTCAGCATTAACCGCCAATTGCTTCATGGTATAAAGCTAAATACTGCTGGGCAGCTTGCTGCCAAGTAAATCGGCTATGCATGGCACGCATTTGCGTAGCTTTAAAACGCTCTGGATATTCACGGTAGAACAATAGCGCGCGTTGAATACAGGCAAGCAAGGCGTCGCTGTCTGGATGCTCGAACACGAAGCCAGTTGCTTGCTCTGGGTTATCTGCAAGGTCAGTAACAGTATCCTTTAAACCTCCAACCCCACGTACAATTGGCAAGGTACCAAAGGCAAGGCTATACATTTGATTTAGGCCGCAAGGCTCGAATAATGATGGCATTAAGAAAAAGTCACTGCCCGCCTCGAGCATATGGGCTTTTTGTACACTGAATGCTTCGATAAACGCGAGCTTTTCTGGGTGTCGCTGTGCAACACTGCGCAATGTATGACTTATTTGCGGGTCGCCAGTGCCAATAATCACCAACTGAACATTATGCTGCATGAGTTGCTCAAGCATAGGTAGTATGTAGCCAAACCCTTTTTGTTCAGTTAATCGACAGACCATGCCCACCAGCGGTATGCCCAAATCTTGCGGTATTTGTGCTTCTCGCTGTAAATCAATTTTGCACTTCTCTTTACCGCTCATATCATCAGCGGTATAGGTTTGAATAATGTGCGGGTCATTGATGGGATCCCACTGGGTGTAGTCACAACCATTTAGAATACCGCTTAGATCATTCCGGCGCTGCTGAAACTCATGGTACAAATGATGCGAGCCCAAAGGTGTTAACAATTCTTGAGCATAATTTGGACTCACCGCATTAATTTTATGCGCATAGCGAATACCCATGCGTACAAAATTCAACGCATCACCGTCTAATTGCGAATGAAGTAAATAATGCGGCTGCAAAAAAGGAATATCTGAAAAACGATGTGTGCCCTGATATGCGCCATTGTGGATAGTAAAGATGCTGCGACTTCGATCAAAGAAACCACTGTCATCAATGCTCATAAAATAAGGCGTTAGCGCCGTATGCCAATCGTTGCAATGCACAATATCTGGCTGGAAATCTAACGCTTTAGCGACTTGTAATGCGCCTTGGGCAAAAAAAGCAAAACGCTTAGCATTATCAGGATAAGCGTGATAGCTATCAGAATATAACCCATCACGTGCAAAGTAAGCTGGGTAATCTATTGCGTAAACAGGCACATTGCCAATCTGTAGACGTTTAATCGTAAAATCGTAAGGTTTGCGGCTGGCAAAAAGTGCCTGAGGCTCAGCGCAGTCTTCACCGGGGTGTTGCTCTGCCAACATTTTATAGTAAGGCATAACAATACACACTTCGTGGCCCATTTCGCTTAATGCAATGGGGAGCGCTTTAGCGACATCTGCCAGCCCACCCGTTTTAACCAGATCTTCAACCTCAGATACAACGAATAATACTTTCATCAACACTATACCCCATTGGTTTCTCGATTCACTGCCCTATCGGAAAATCATAGCGATACTGATTAACGTGGACTCAAAGACACATGCTTGCTCTATTAACGCATTAATATAACTGCAATCAACGACGACAACAATAAACACTAAATTTAGTCGTTTCTGTTAACGTCTGAACGGATTTGAACTGTTTATCGAGTTCATCCGCGTAGCGCAAAAACTTATTGGCCACCAAAATCAGACTGCCGCGGTCTTGTAAGTGGTTTTTAAGCTGCTGCATAAAACCCTCCGTAACCGAGTAATCTGTTTTAATCCCCGTGTGAAACGGTGGATTGGTAAAGACTTGGGCAAATTTACCCGTTAATGCACCAAGCCCGTTTGAGGGAATAACCTGTGCTTTTACACCATTTAACTCAGCACTTTTCTGCGAGCAATATATTGCTAATGCACTCACGTCACTCATCACGACCTGAGCTTGTGGATTTTTAAGGCCCGCGAAGCAACCGATAATACCCGCACCGCAAGCAAAATCTAAAATACGACCTGACACCACCCTGTCGATGTTATCAAGCAATAATTGCGTACCTGTATCCAATTCACCATGACTGAATACCCCCGGCAATGAGCACACTTTAAAGCTAATATCAGCGACTTGGTGTTCTGAGACATCTTGCCATTTTGTGATATCAAATGACGCAACAGGTTTATCAACCACAGCGGCAAACATGGCGCAGTGACGGGCAGAGTCAATTTTATTCACATTACCTGAGTATGGGGTTAAAAGCTTAGCCGCACTTTTGATACCACCTTTATTCTCACCCACCACCAACAAAGTACCGCCAGGTTTCAAACACGCCACAATATTCGCGAGCAACATTTGCCCATGGGCTTTCGCTTTAGGTAAATACAATACCGCACCATCAAACGAGGCATCAGTATCATATGCAGCTACAAATTGGTGTTGAGTGTCGCGCCCTTGCGCTTTCGCCGATGCAATACTTTGCTCATAAATATCAAAAAACTGATGAAAACCATAAACCTCTGGATTCGAAAGCGCTGAAAAAACATGGCCATCAGTGGGATTTACAAGCAACCATTTTCCTTGCTCGAGTAGCTCTTCACTGCGCAATAATACTTGACTCGCTGCACTTAACATTATACGACTCTCTCGAACATCAAATCCCACACACCATGACCTAAACGATGGCCGCGCTGTTCAAACTTAGTCAACGGCCGTTGCTCTGGGCGTGGCACATAATCACTGGTAGAAGACAAGTTCTTATAACCCGGCGCGACGGCCATGATTTCTAGCATATGCTCTGCGTAGTTTTCCCAGTCTGTCGCCATGTGAAAGACACCGCCAATCGCTAATTTACCGCGTAATTTTTCAACAAACTCAGGCTGAACAATACGACGTTTGTGGTGACGCTTTTTGTGCCAAGGATCTGGAAAGAACAACTGCATGCGGCTTAAGCTGCCATCAGCAATACAATCAGCCAAGACTTCAACAGCATCATGTTCATAAACACGCAAATTGGTGACACCTTGCTCTTGGGCGTCAGCCAAACATGCACCAATACCGGGGCGATGCACTTCAATGCCGATAAAATCCTTGTCGGGCTCATTTTTTGCCATAGTGACCAATGACTTGCCCATACCAAAACCAATTTCTAACACCACTGGTGCCGTGCGACCAAACACTTCGTTCATATCGAGCAAACCAGATTTATGCTCTAAGCCCATGGTTTCCCAATTGCTTTCAATTGCCTTTTCTTGGCCCTTGGTTAAACGACCTTCGCGCTTAACAAAGCTCTGGATTTTACGGATATAAACGCCGGATTCGGCTGCTTCTTCTTTGGATTTAAATTGGCTCATGATTCTTCTCGTATCTCGCTGTACTTAGCAGCCGCGCATTATGCCGCCCACTACAGGTATTGCAAGGCTATAAGGGTAATTTAGCTGAAATTTTCAGCAAAATACTGGGCCAGCGCTGCAGGCTGCTCTAAAGGCAACATATGTGCGGCGTCGTCAAAAATATGCAGGCGACTGTCGCTTAAACCCTCGTCCAAAGCTGTTATCTTGCTAGGTGGCGCTATTTTATCTTGTTCACCCACTAACAAATGTAGCGTAAAATTGGCGTTTGCTAGACGGGCTGTTAAATCTTCACGCTCACTCAACGCCGCCATTTGTGCGGCCAAAACAGCAGGTCCTAAATCGCTTTCCATTGACTTAATGATGTCTACAACTTGGGTATTATCTATGGAGAATACGAATTGCTTCAAGCGGCTGTCACTCATGCCCTGATATTTTTTATTCTTTATTGCCTGAATGATGCTGTTGCGTGCTTGGCGTTCCTGCTGATTAAATTGGCCTGGGTAACTGCCAATCAATGTCAGTGAGGCGACTCTGTTAGGTTGCTCTAAGGCCGTTAATGCGGCGACGTAACCGCCCATGGAAAAACCAACCAAATGTACCGGTTCATCAAAATAATCTAAACGGTCGCGACTCAGCGCCAACATTTGATCCAAAGATTCAGCCCATTGCAGCGGTACGAACGCGCGTTTAGGAATATCAATGGCCCGCCAGCAAGGCATAAATACTCGCTCATCACACAAGGTGCCGGGATAAAAAATCACTGGTTGTTCAAGAGTCACTGGGGATGCCACTGGGGGAAGAGTTGTTGTCATTTCAAATGAACCATTTATCTGTAATTGAGGTATGATCAAGGCATAACTTAAAAGTGCATAAGCAGTATATCAACCCGTGCAATCTCAGTCTCAGCTAACATCATCTTTTGCAAACCGAATATTGACTTGGTTTGATAGCCATGGTCGCAAAGACTTACCCTGGCAGCAAGGGAAAACCCCTTACTCTGTTTGGGTGTCAGAAATTATGCTTCAACAAACCCAAGTCAAAACGGTTATTCCCTATTATCAAAAATTCATGCTGCGCTTTCCTGATATTTTAAGCTTGGCCAATGCCCCGCAAGATGAAGTATTGCACCACTGGACGGGTTTAGGTTACTACGCTCGCGCCAGAAATTTACAAAAAGCAGCACAAGTTATTCGAGATGAGTATGGTGGAGTTTTTCCGCCAGACATAAACGATGTAGTCGCTTTGCCAGGTATTGGTCGCTCTACTGCTGGGGCAGTTCTGTCATTAGCCTGCGGGCAACATCACAGCATATTAGATGGCAACGTGAAGCGGGTGTTAGCTCGCTATTTTGCAGTTGATGGTTGGCCGGGTAAAAAAGACGTTGAGCAAGCGCTATGGCAATACGCCGATTCGCTTACCCCAAGCTCACGTACCGGTGATTACACACAAGCGATGATGGACATGGGTGCCACTATTTGCACTCGCAGTAAACCAAAATGCGATAACTGCCCTTTACAACAAAGCTGTTTGGCTTTCGCCCAAGGTCGCCAAAGTGAATTACCCGGCAAAAAGCCTAAAAAAGACATCCCAGTGCGCACTACTGTCATGCTCATACCTATGTGGCAGTCTCAGGTATTGATTTATCAAAGACCCCCCACAGGCTTGTGGGGTGGTTTGTGGGGATTTTATGAAGCCGACACCTTAGAAGCACTAGACAAGACGGCTCAGCAACTAGGACTAAGCGATTATACACGCGTTACGCTAGAGCCTTTTCGCCATACATTCAGCCACTTTCATTTGGATATTCAGCCAGTTATTTTGCAGCTTGCACAACCCACATCATTACAAATTAATGAGAAGCAGCAAATCTGGTATGACTTACTCAATCAACCCAATGTTGGCTTAGCGGCCCCCACCAAAAAATTACTCACGGTATGTCAGACCCAACTTTAAAGAGCATGTTGAATCAACGCGATACATTGCTTAGCACGCAGCGTTGAATTTGCTAGAATGCGCGAAACAAGGTCGGTATTAGCTGGCTTTTCATACACAAGGTGAGAATTAGCATGAGCAGAACGGTATTTTGCCAGCACTTAAACAAAGAAGCTGACGGTTTAGACTTTCAACTTTACCCAGGTGAACTCGGTAAAAAGATATTCGACAATATTTCCAAAGAAGCATGGGCTGAGTGGCAAAAGAAACAAACTATGCTAATTAACGAGAAAAAGTTAAATATGATGGAGCCCACTGCACGTAATTTCCTTGAAACACAAATGCAGGCGTATTTGTTCGAAGGAAAAGAGCCTGATATTGAAGGTTACGTTCCGCCAAAATCATAACCATATATGTGGATTTTCGATAAAATTGTGCACAACTCAACCAGTGGTGCACATTTTTCAAGCAAACAGTCAATAAAGCGAAAATAAATCGCATAAAGTAGTTGACTTGAATGCCGAGAATCCGTTTAATACGCACCCACAACGAAGCAGGCACAAGCCAGCAACGTTAACAGATTTGCCCAGATAGCTCAGTTGGTAGAGCAGAGGATTGAAAATCCTCGTGTCCGTGGTTCGATTCCGCGTCTGGGCACCATTATTAAAAACGAAAAAGCCTCAACGTCGTCCGTTGAGGCTTTTTTGTTTTTAGATAGTCTCAAAACGCGGGTACCGCGACTGGGGTGAAGCCAGTCTCTTTAGCTGCGCAGAAGCATCTGGCTGAACGAGCTGCCATGGATGGCAGGGCTGGCAACAAACACCATGGATGGGATGTTACATCCACATCGCTATGCTCCTCTACACTTTCACGTTTTTATACTTTTACGTCTTTTCTTGCGCGTTTTGCATCGTCGCGCTTTATCATTAGTTCAACGTTGTCCGTTGGGGCTTTTTTGTTTTTAGATAGTCTCAAAACGCGGGTACCGCGACTGGGGTAAAGCCAGTCTCTTTAGCTGCGCAGCAGCATCTGGCAGAACGGGCTGGCAAGGATGGCAGGGCTGGTAACAAACACCATGGATGGAATGTTACATCCACACCGCTATGCCCCTTTACACTTTCGCGCTTTTATACTTTTACGTCTTTTCTTGCGCGTTTTGCATCGTCGCGCTTTTTCATTAGTTCAACGTCGTCCGTTGAGGCTTTTTTGTTTTTGGTCGTACCAAGACGGAACGCTCATCAACCTTTCATACTTTAAAGAAGCTGGTCTGTCACAGGGATCAGCGAAATGATATAGAGCAATGTAATTATTTCTCTTTAATGTTCTTAATTTCTCGATCGTCTTTACCGCTCACCTTCCCCACGCGCAGCCTTTCCACTATTGAGTGAAATAATCACGTTCTTTTGGGTACCACCTCCAACCAGCTACGGCAAGCCCTCCCAAGGTTTAACAATAATTAACAGCGGCGACCTGTTACAGACAAACATTCATCCGAGCTTATTGGGATGGAATTTGCTTTGTCTGTTTAGGTAAGTTTCAAGCACTTCATTCTAAGTTGGCTTTATGCGGAATAACGCTGCGTTAGTTAGCTCAGTTGGTGAAAAGGAACGAAGATTTAGAAAGAGGAAGTGCCATCTCGAATTTTGACTAAAAGGAGAAGCTAATATGAGCACAACAAAATACGTTACCGTTGAAGGACATCAAATAGCATATGAAGAAATGGGAGAAGGTACTCCATTGTTGTTATTCCATGGTATACCGACGAACAGGACGCTGTGGCGAAACGTTATGCCACAACTTTCCTCCCAGTATCGAGTAATAGCACCCGATTTGCTCAATTACGGTGAGTCAGACATGCCACAAGACACTGATGTTTCTATAAATGCTCAGAGCAGGATCATGAGTAAATTTATGGGGGCGCTGGGGATTTCACGTGCCAATATCGCCGGCCACGACATCGGCGGTGGTGTAGCTCAGCTGATGGCCGTCAAACATCCAGAGAAGGTGGATGCGATCGTACTAATAGACAGTGTGTGTTTCGATTCCTGGCCTATCCCGGAATTTACCCCTCTTTTAGAGCCCGGCGTGGAGGAAAAAACCACTACCGACGAGTTAGTGAGTATTCTAAAAGATTTCTTGCCTAAGGGCGTCTATGACCAAAGTGTAATGACCGAAGAACTTGTTCGCTTGTATGTGGGCCAATGGAGTAGCGATCAAGGTAAAGCGGCCATGTTTCGTAATTTAAGAAGGCTTAACAAAGAGTATACTCAAGCCATTGCGGGCGAGCTCAAACACCTGCCCCATAAAACGCTAATACTGTGGGGCGATCACGATAATTTTCAAAAGCCTGAATATGCTCCTCAATTAGCACAGACCATTCCTAATGCATCCCTAGTATGGTTGGAGAACGTGGGCCACTGGTCTATTGACGAGCAACCGGAGAAGGTCACAAAACTGATCAGTGACTTTTTGCAACAAACTGAAAATCACTGACCTGATTAGAAGACCACAATAACTCGCTCCGAGTGAGGGCTCGGAGTGAGCGCCGCGATGACAGTCGATAGGCCTACCGGCAACAGTCCACTTGAGCCCATCACTAGTTTACCTATTTTGGTGCTATATCCGGCAAACCCTCGCTCTTTGACTCTGTAATTAGCCTTAATCCGAGGCCCTTTGCGACAAAAAATCATGGCTCACACTTATGAACTAAGCTGTAAGCTAATTTTTGTTGAAAGGCGATCTCATTATGTCAGTGTTCACGCCCCCTATTTTAATTTTCTTAATAAGCATTCACAGCTCTACGGTACTTGCCTTAACCAAGCCAGAAATCGAGTTAGCCAATCGCTTCAATGATGCTGTTAACGTCTCTGACTATCTTGTGAGTGAAAAGCTAGACGGCATTCGGGCTCGTTGGGATGGTAGTAGACTACTCACACGCACGGGTAACCCCATATTTGCCCCGCAATGGTTTACCAACGGCATACCTAAACATATTTTTGATGGTGAATTATGGATTGCCAGGCAACGCTTTGAAAAAACGGCTTCCGTGGTGTTAACCCACGAGCCAGGTGATGACTGGCGAGAGGTAAAATTTATGTTGTTTGATTTACCCGAGTTTACAGGCGCCTTTAGTGAACGTTTGCGAATGCTGGAAGTATTAGTGCAACAAGCGAACCTACCTCACTTGCAAGTCATCCCTCAACAAAAGCTCCATAGTAAATCAGCGCTTATGCAGTTGCTTGATCAAGTAATTGATGGTGGTGGCGAAGGATTAATGCTGCACCACGAAGATGCGCTATATACGCCCTCACGTAGTGACAATGTGTTAAAGCTTAAGAAGCATAAAGATACTGAAGCCATAGTGTTGGCGCATTTACCAGGTAATGGCAAGTACCAAGGAATGATGGGCTCTATTCGTGTGCAAATGAGCAATGGTAACGTATTTAAAATCGGCAGCGGCTTTTCTGATCAAGAACGCTTGTCACCACCGCCCATTGGGGCAGTGATCACTTTCAAATATTACGATTTAACCATTAACGGGATCCCCAAATTCGCCAGTTATATTCGCCAAAAACCAAGCTATTAAAACCTTACGTATTACATAAATGGTTGTTCACACTTAATTAGTCGTTATAATCTCAGCAGATTATTTAGCAGCAACGATAAGCAGGGTGATCCCTGACGTGGAGAAAATAGTGAAACGTAAATTTTTATTGTGCATGTTTTTAGGCTTAGCATCGATTTTCACAGCTAATGCAGCGGTTAACTCTGATGATGAAATAAAATCACGTATTGCCCCGGTTGGCAAAGTGCATGTAGCCGGCGCCAAAGCTGAAACAGCATCTGCTGGCGGACCTCGTTCTGGCGCTGACGTTTATGGAGCTGCGTGTGTGGCGTGTCATAGCTCTGGTGTTTTGGGTGCACCAAAATTCCAAAATGCTGCTGATTGGGCACCTCGCCTAGAAAAAGGCTTCGATACTGTATGGCAAAATGCCATTAACGGTATTAATGCGATGCCTCCTCGTGGAACGTGCGCTGATTGTTCAGATGATGAGATAAAAGCAGCTATCGAACACATGACAGAAGGTCTGTAATTAGTTGTTTTTGTAAAAATTTGTTCATAAAAAGGCCACCTTAAGGGTGGCCTTTTTGTAACGAATAGTTTATTTTGAACGCATAAAAATAACTATAAATAGACTGTTTGTGCACGCGTCCTCAACCCATATTCAAATGAGCAATATTCCCGATAACTTATCCATTGAAGAGTTACGTGAATTAGTTCCTCAATTACAACAACTTACTGAAAAATATAAGCATTCAGAAGCCATTCAAAAATCTCTTTTTGATATCTCTGAATTAGCGAGCTCAGTAGGAGAGTTGTCACGTCTATACCCCGCTATCCACGACATCATTGGTCGCTTTATGAATGCCCAGAACTTTTATGTGGCGTTCTATGATCAAGTCGATG
The DNA here is from genome assembly GCF_056173245.1 of Paraglaciecola sp. QJM3NY_14. Lineage (NCBI taxonomy): Bacteria > Pseudomonadati > Pseudomonadota > Gammaproteobacteria > Alteromonadales > Alteromonadaceae > Paraglaciecola > Paraglaciecola sp. QJM3NY_14. Next base: position 83,394 of record NZ_CM149664.1, on the reverse strand, counting down.
AAGTTGTCGACTTCGTGTATTTTGTAGACCAGTTTGACGAAGTAGCGTTGCGTCAAATCCCCGCAAGTGAATTGATGGAAGGTTTTACAGGCTATGTGTTACGCACCGGTGACTATTTATTTTTAACTGAAGAAACCCGCGAGACTCAGCTCAATCAAATCAACGTAAAACAGATAGGTTCCGGCCCTGTTGATTGGATTGGCGTACCATTAAAACGTGGTAACCAAGTGATTGGCGCCATGGTGGTGCAAAGTTACGATAAATCTATTCGTTATAACCAAGAGGATTTAGACATTCTGCTGTTTGTTTCGCAGCATATCGTTAATACCGTCGACAGGGTCAAAAGCCGCGAAATGAATGAGCAAACTATTCGTGAGCGCACCAAGCAACTTCAGAACATTAACGAAGAATTACAAGAAGAAATTAACGAGCGCCAAAAAGTAGAATCGCTGCAAAATGCTCTGTTCGAGATATCAGAGTTGTCAGCCTCGGTAGACGGCAACATGGCGGATTTTTACGCTTCATTGCATGAAATTATTGCTCGGCTTATCAGTGCACCCAACTGTTATATTGCCACTATTAGCGCGGATAATACCCGTCTTGAATTTCCTTATTATTCTGATGAAATCAACACCGTCATAGAATCAAGAGAAATCGGCTTTGGTCTCACTGAATTCGTGCTTCGCTCTGGCAGCGCTGAGCTGATTAACCCTTCTAAGGTGAAAGAGCTCACTGCAAATAATGAAATAGATGCCATCACCGCCAAGAATATGATTGAACAGAACAATTCGTGGCTAGGCTCTCCACTTGTGGTAGACGGTGAGATATCGGGTGTTATTGCGATCCAAAGCTATAGCCAGACTGAGCATTACTCGTTACGTGATCTGGAACTGCTGCGTTTTGTTTCCCATCATATTGCCGTTGCATTAGAGCGTAAGCGCTCGTCAGACGCGATCCAAGCGTATAACCAGCAACTTACTGAGAAAGTTAAAGAGCGTACTGAAGAGCTTAACAAAGCCAATCAATATCTACAGAAGCAAATCGAAGAGCGCAAAGCCATTCAGCAGAAACTGGTACACGATGCTCATCACGATGCCTTAACAGATTTACCTAACCGCACCATGTTTAATGCTCGATTGAGTCAGGCTTTGGCCAATAAGAAGCGCTATCAACATAATAATTTTGCGGTAGTGTTTATTGATTTAGACCGTTTCAAACAAATTAACGACACCATAGGCCATCACGCAGGTGATTCATTCTTAATAGAGGTCGCTAGTCGAATCAACCACTGTATTCGAGGCCATGATTTGCTGGCTCGTTTAGGGGGCGATGAGTTTGTGATTTTGCTGGATAATTTCGACTCGCCAGAAGACGTTGAGATTATCTCTACACGTATTATCGAATCAATTGCCACACCATTTGTTTTAGACGGACGAGAAATCTTCTCTGGCGCCAGTATTGGTATCGCATACCTTGAAAGTGGTTACCGCTCAGCGAGTGAAATAGTGCGAGATGCTGACGCCGCTATGTACCAAGCAAAGTCTCAAGGCCGCGGTCAATACGTAGTGTTTGATTTAACCATGCGCAAGAAGCTCCTTGAAGAGTTAGAAATTGAAACTGAATTTCGTAAAGCACTCAAAAATGAAGCCTTTGATGTCTACTCACATCCAGTCTTTAATATGACAGATAGTACGCACTTATACGATGAATGCAGAGTTCGCTGGGTACACCCTAAACTGGGTATCATGGATCGTGACAGCTTTTGGCAAATTGCTGAACATAGTGGCCTGGTGGTTGAAATGGACAACTACATGCTTAGAGCTGCGTACGCGATGTTGAGCCAGCCACTGACCTCTTATGCTAACAACGAGTATTATAAAGTAGCCGTTAATTTATCAATCCATTATTTAACCCATAGCGAAGCTGCTGTGCAGCTTATTCAAGATATTAGGGATAGGGGAATTGATCCTAAGCGGCTAATTTTTGAGTTTGACGAGAACGATTTAAATCGACGCTCCCAATTTAGTCTGCCAGCGATTAAGCATTTAAAACGATCAGGCATTAAGTTGGTGCTGGATAATTTTGGCAGTGGCTTGGCATCGCTAAGTTACTTGTATTCTTATCCGTTTGATTTTGTCAAAGTCGATCATCGCTTTGTGAAGACTATCCCAAGATCAGAGCGAAATTTAAAACTCATACAATCCGTATACGCCATGTCGGAACAACTCAGCTTTAGGTTAATCGTCTCAGGGATCAGTGACAAAGAGCAAGTAGACCTACTGCGCTCAGTTGGCTGTCAATTGGGTCAAGGACCCTATTTAGAAGCCCCATCTCAAGTAACACTGCCGATTTAGAGCTTACTTTTTGTTCATCATATCCCGCAGGTGAGCAATGCCTGTTTGGCCCTTTTGCTGACGGGCCTCGGCGCTCACTTTAGGTTTCTTCACTTCCCAGTGAATATCATCAGCGGGTAGTTCGTGTAAAAAGCGACTAGGCTCAGGTTGTATCACTTCACCATATTGGCGACGCTCTTTGGCTAAGGTGAAAAACAACTCCTTCTGAGCCCGCGTGATCCCCACGTAGGCTAAACGACGTTCTTCCTCGATATTGTCCTCATCGATACTACTTTGATGGGGCAACAACCCCTCTTCCATACCCACCATAAATACGTAAGGAAACTCTAACCCTTTAGATGAGTGCAACGTCATAAGTTGCACCTGATCCGTTTCTTCTGTGTCTTCTCCGCGCTCCATCATGTCGCGCAGAATGAGTCTGTTGACCACCTCTTGTAGGCTCATAGGTGGGTCTAGCTCTCCACCTTCAAGCATATCGCTGACCCAGCCAAATAAAGTACTGATGTTGCCCATGCCCATTTCGGCCGCTTTAGGGCTGGTACTGCTTTCATAGAGCCACTCTTCGTAACCCATGTCTTTAATCATTTGGCGGATGGCTGCAATACTGTCGCTTCGTTTTATTTCATCAGACAGTTCCACTATCCAGCGGGCGAATCGCTCTACCGACTCAAGAGACTTACCGGATATCACGGTGCTCAACATCGGCGAACACGCCGCTTCAAACATACTAATGTGATTTTCGTTCGCGTAATTTCCAAGCTTTTCTAACGTGACGCGTCCTATACCGCGGGTGGGTGTGTTGATGATGCGCAACAGGGCATTATCATCATCTTGATTCACCAATAGGCGTAAGTACGCCATGATGTCTTTCACTTCAGTCCGCCCAAAAAACGAAGTGCCACCATTTATTTTATAAGGGATACGGTTGGCCATAAGGACTTTTTCAAACAATCGAGATTGGAAGTTCCCTCGATATAAAATGGCGTAATCTTTGAAACTTGTACCTTGCATAAACTTGTGAGCAATAAGTTCAGCGACCACCCTCTCGGCCTCATGTTCTTCATTTTTAGCAGTAATGATGCGAAGCTCACTACCGTAACCTAATTCAGAGAATAACTTCTTCTCGAACACATGTGGGTTGTTTTGGATCAGAATATTGGCGCAATGCAAAATGCGCCCTGATGAACGATAGTTTTGCTCAAGCTTAATCACCCTCAAATCAGGGAAATCTTTGCTCAATAACACCAAGTTCTGTGGCCTAGCCCCACGCCACGAATAAATCGACTGATCATCGTCCCCAACCACGGTGAAGCGCGCACGCTGGCCCACCAATAAGCGCACTAACTCGTATTGACTGGTGTTGGTATCCTGATATTCATCCACCAGCAAATAACGAATTCGGCTTTGCCATTTCTGGCGCACTGTTTCATTGTGCTTGAGCAATAAAGTCGGTAACAGGATCAAATCATCAAAATCTAACGCATTGTACGCCCGTAAGTGATTTTGATAACGCTGGTAAAACTCAGCAAACTCCGCTTCCCCCGCTGAGGACGTGCGTTTAAGTAATTGCTCTGGCAGCAACAAATCATTCTTCCAATTAGAAATGCAGCTTTGCAATAGTTGCAGTTGTTCTTTGTCGCCGCCCAGCTCCACATCGGTCAAATCCTTGAGCAACGCCATACTGTCTTTATCATCAAATAAGGAAAACCCTGCTTTTAAGCCTAGGGTTTTTACTTCAGCTTTGATAATTCTCAGGCCCAAAGTATGGAAAGTAGAGACCTTTAGCCCACGAGCTTCTTTTCGCCCAAGCGTTTGCGCCACACGCTCTTTCATTTCTCGTGAAGCTTTATTGGTAAAGGTAACGGCGGCGATATAGCGCGCAGGAATATCGCATTCGCGCACTAGATACGCAATCTTATTGGTAATAACACGGGTTTTACCACTACCAGCGCCCGCCAGCACTAAGCAAGGGCCAGAGATGTAATTTACCGCGTCGTTTTGGCCGGGGTTGAGTTTCATGCAATTCACTTTTGTATTGGGCAGCGAATTGTAATATTAAACCCCCTGTGAAGGCGAATAATCCGCAACAAAATCTGTCTGCATGAAAACTGATAGTTGATTAACTGAGCGTATCGTTTTTATGCTGCTAAGCGCTTTGGTATTCGCTACAATAAGGCATCATCATTATCATGGAGCCACCGATGCTTGATCCTAAAAAATTAGAGGATATTGCCAAACAAATTACCGAAGCTATTCCTCCTGGTGTAAAAACCATGGCTGAAGGTGCAGAGTCGAAGGTAAAGCAGGTTTTACAAAGTCAGCTGAACAAATTGGATTTTGTCAGCCGTGAAGAGTTTGAGATTCAAAGCAATGTACTTATTCGCACCAGAGAAAAGCTTGCCGTATTAGAAGCTAAGCTTGAGGCGCTAGAAAAAAGTTTACAAGAAAAATAGGCCGATTAACGGCCCTTTTGCAGTTGGCCCAACTCGTTTTTAAGGCTGTTGACCACAACGAGTAAATCTTCTGCTGAATGTTCAGTCTCCTGAGCTCCACGCATAGTGGACTCAGAAATCGCCGTTATCTCGGCCACTTGCGATGCAACAGAGCAGGTTACGTCAGACTGCTGTGTTGCCAAATCTGAAATTTCACCGCTCATATCATTAATGGTGCTTATCACCTCAGTGATACGCTGTAAGGATGCTTCAACCACAGCGCTTTCTTCAACGCTGACATCCATTTGAACACGGCTTTGCTCCATGCTCAGCTCGGTGTCTTTTGTTGCCTGTTGTAGCTTGCTAATGATGTCATGAATTTGATTCGTTTGGTCTTGCGTACGTTGAGCCAACGTTCTCACTTCATCTGCTACGACCGCAAAACCTCGACCATGCTCCCCCGCCCGTGCGGCTTCGATTGCGGCGTTTAGCGCCAGTAAATTAGTTTGTTCGGCAATTCCGTTAATCGCACTGGATACCTGACCTATATTTTTGCTGTCTTCCACCAATCTATTTAACGCCTCTTGTGAGCGGCTAGACTCCGTTTGCATATCACGCATCACTGATTGTAAGCGACTAACGAGTTGCTTGCCCTGCTGCGCTTCATTGTGGGCAACCTCAGCTGATTCGGTGGCAGTACCTGAGTTGTTATCCACGGCTTGTGCCACTTCGGTCAATTGTGTCATGGAGTGAGAAATAAGTTCGGTGCCGGATTTTTGCTCCGTTACATCGACTTTGGTTTTTGCTGTGATCCCTTTCAAATTTAGAGCAGATTGGCTCAGGGCATCTATCGCATCACTGATGCGAGCGACTAATGTTTGTAAGTTCTCAGTCATGTGATTCATATCACTGGCGATATCACGCATTTCATCTTTGCCTGACACGCTGACTCTTGAACTTAAATCCCCATCAGCGACACTGTGCACCGCCTGCACTACGTTTTTAATGTTCTCAGTAACGGACAAATACATGCCGATAAATAAATACACGGCTAGCAATACCGCAATCACTGATACGCTCAAAATCACATTGTTTTTAAACTGCGCTTGCTCAATTCTGTGTTCCAGCAAACCATCAAGGATCGGCACGAGAGAAGTAGCAAAGTCACTCAGTTGCTGGTTGAGTGATGTGCTCGACAAAAGCAACGTATTGGTAGCGATATTGATATTATCTGGATCAAGAATTTGCTGCTGAACAGTGCGCTGATATGCGACTAAATTGCGCTGAAGCGATAACCATTGCTCCCCTGCCGTTTTTTCAATCTCTTGATTAGCTTGCAAACTCACTTGAATACTTTGCTCAAGTCCTTTTAGCATAACGGGTAGTTTTTGATTTGCGTTAGACAAGCCAATGTAGGTATCAGGGGTAAAACTACCGGCTTGAGTCACCTTTAACGCTAACGCGGCAGTCATGGACAATTGATCTTGCATTAACGGTAAGCTGCGCACCAAGGTAGTAATTAAATAGCTGGTATCCAACGCCAAATCTAACTCTAGGTTAGTGGCGTCGGCAATCGCTTGAGATAAACCAGCAAGAGATTTAATCGCCTCTTGCAAATCTGCCTTTTCCAAGGCTTGTTGATAATGTTCAGCAGCGCTATTCACGCGCTTAGATGCCAAGGCGCTAAGAGATGCCTGATGATCGCTTAGGGAAGTGGTGAACGAAGAATTAGTATCAATGAGGCTCACCGCCAATGCATGTTGTTCATCTTGCAGTGCACTAACAAGCGCTACGCCTTGGCGTTCTTTGCTCATAAAACGAATATCATCGCCATACTCATATTGCAGCAACGCTAAGCTTAAAATCAGTGGTACCAGAAAAATAAAACTGATAATGGTAAATTTGACTGAATAACGAAATTGCGACATTAACGTTTTAGCCGGATGGCAAATAGTGCCCACTAAGTTACTCATATCACTATCTCCAGTACGTGTGATGTCAATTAAGAAGTTACATAAAATAATGTCCAGCTATGCCAAGGGCGATAGCCATGCCCACATAATTATTGTTTAGAAACGCGCTAAAACAGGCTTGCCTTGCACGTCCACTAATCAAGCGTTGTTGATGGATAAACAACACTGAGGCCAGCAACACTCCCACGTAAAACGACAGCGTAAAACCTAAGTATTGGCCCATTCCTAACAACATCACGACAACGCTTAGTTGCAGCAAGCCAATGATCAACCTATCGTATTGACCGAACAACACCGCAGTTGATTTCACCCCAATTTGCAAATCGTCATTTCTATCGACCATGGCATACTGGGTATCGTAAGCCACAGTCCACAAGACGTTAATGGCAAACAACCACCAAGCAATAGCGGGTACCGCCTCAGCTACCGCCATAAAAGCCATAGGAATTGCCCAACCAAACGCTGCACCCAACACCACCTGGGGGAAATGGGTATAGCGTTTCATAAAGGGATAAACACTGGCTAACGCGAGCGCCCCTAAAGACAAAACAATGGTCTGCCAATTTAAGGCCAGTACGAGTAAAAAAGCCACCCCGACTAAAGTCGCAAATAACCCTAAGGCTTGTTTCTCAGTCACTACACCACTGACCAGCGGCCGAGCTTTGGTTCGGTCAACTTTGCCATCTACCTTGCGATCTGCATAATCGTTGATGACACACCCTGCTGAGCGCATAACAAAAACACCAGCCATAAAAATGCCGGTAATATGCCAAGGTGGTAATCCTTGTGCCGCGATCATTAACGCCCATAGCGTCGGCCACAGTAGCAGGTAACTCCCTACCGGTTTATCCGCTCGCATTAATAGCCAGAAGCCTTGTAATACCGAGCGACTCAATAATTTATCGGTCAAAATTTGAATCTCTGTATGCCGGAGCCTTAGGTAAAAACAATTCAGCAACCATCATGGCATATTGTTGGTAGCAAAACACCGAGCGCCGCCCCCAAATCTCCGTTAGTGGCGGCAAACCGTATTCGTGTAAAAAGGCTTCGTCCGGTTGTAAGCACATTAATTGAAAAGGCTGACGCTTAAAGCGATCGTCATTAAAAATTAAATGCCCCAAAGGTTTATCACCGAGCTCTAAAAAGTCAGCCTCACACAAAGCTTGAGGAATAATCGAGCGGGCAAATACCCACGGTTGATTATCTCCATGTAAAATAACCTCTCGGACCTGCCAGTTCTCTTTTTGTTGATACATTTCAGAAACGCCGAGCTGAATATACTCTGCAGGTGTCGCTAACTCCTGACGCTGGCTAACAAGCTGCACTTTGAAGTCGTTACAATGCGTTTGCAGGCGTTGCGTTAATGAGCCTGTATTTAGTAGCCAACTTTCTAAATGAGCATTAGGGATCGACAACCGCCCTTGATTACTCCAAGTAACGTCGCCTAAAGGGAAAGCATGTGAGATAGTCTTTTGCATAGCTCACCATAATATCAACTGAAGTAGCTAGACTAAAGAGTGAATAAATAGTTTTAACGATTCTGTGAAATCTTGATAAGCTATTGACACAAAGGAAATTAATATTACGCAAATTCAAGAGGTAGAAATGAGCATTGTCAGATTATTTGGTACTTGCCTAGTATTGCTTAGTACTCTGCTCAGCCTCTCTTTTGCTCAAGAAGCACCTAGCAAGCAATTCGCCTATTTTGGCTTGGAACCCGACATAGTAACAAACTACCTTGGGACCAGTAATCGTAAGCTCGGTTATGTGCGGATTACTGTTGAGTTAATGCTTGAAGATGTGGACGCTCTAGAACAAGCAGATCATCACTCACCGTTGCTACGTGCCACTGCCATTGAGATTTTAGGTCGCCAGCCCGAGGAGCGGGTAAAATCGCTCACCGGCCGAGAAGATATTCGCCGCACTTTTCTTGATACCATGCGCAAGTTAATGAAGAAAGAAACCGGCTCGAACATGATCAAAGATGTTATTTTCACAAAATACATCTATTACGGTTAAGTGTAATTAGCTGTTAATACTTCGTTTATTTACTGCAGATCGGCTGAGTATAAAAGCAAAAGCACAGCCACTGATTAAGCCGACAGTATGCGCAGTATTTGCCATGCTAACCCACAATATATCTGCATAACCCACCACCAACCATACTAACAAGAAACCGACCAAAGGCTTAGGCATCATAAGCCCCCAAGATGGGCGCAGCCACCCTAACCACCACACGCAACCAACCAAAGCATAAACCACACCTGACAGGCCACCAAAATGCTCGCCACTAACCAATAGCTGGCCAACATTGGATAGTAACGCTGAGGATAAGAATAAGATGATGAGCGTAGTTTTCCCTAAAAGCCTTTCTATTTGTCCGCCGAGTGTCCACCACCACAACAAATTGAATACAATATGCAGTACCGAGAAATGAATGAGTGCGGGACCGATTAACCGCCACCATTGATGATTTTCCATTAGCTGAGGAAGTGGCTCGATCGCCAATACCTTGTACGGCCAAAAAAAGCCTACCATCGCTAGCAGATACACAATCATACAGGTGAGTAACACACTGGTTGTAAAGGGAATATCACGCAGTTGTTGCCAAATACCGCTAGCAGAAATTCCCGAATTTTTATCACGCAGCCTAACCGTCTCGCCGCTATCCCAAGCGGCTTGCTGGTATTTTTCGTCTTGGGGGGACTGAACAAATTCGCTGGCAATATGGCTAGCAACGTCTTTGTCGGCTTCGCTGAGCAGTTGTACACCATGTTCAGCACTATTTACGTCATTTTTATCGACGTAATATTGAGCGGCTATTCCCTGACTATTCAAATAGTTTATGAGTAATCGAGCGGCACGTTCTTGATTAAAGCTAACCAGTAAAAAAGGCGCTGACATAGTTTACTCACCACTAACAAAAGGCAGACTCTGGCGCCATGCTTCGAAGCCACCATCCATGCTGTACACTTCCTCAAATCCTTGATGAAGTAGGAACTGAGCGGCCTGTTGACTGCTGACCCCATGGTAACAACACACTATCACAGGTGTATCGAAGTCTGTCTCTTGAGTGAAATTCACCAAGGTACCATTGGTTAAATGAACCGCGCCTTCAATGTGTCCTGCAACAAAGGATTGTTCATCGCGAATATCCACTAAACGGGCTTCTTTCGCTGCAAGTTTTTGCTGTGTTTCCTGCACTGAAATATGTGCGAATTGCTCCATTACTTTACCTTTTGCTTACCAGTTTAATATGACTTTGCCAGATTGGCCGGAGCCCATGGTATCAAATCCTTGCTGAAACTCATCGATATTAAATTGATGGGTAATAATTGGCGCCAAGTTTAAACCACCTTGAATCAGGCTCGCCATCTTGTACCAGGTTTCGAACATCTCTCGGCCATAAATGCCTTTGATCACTAACCCTTTAAAAATGACTTTATTCCAATCAACAGCCACATCGCCTGAGGGAATACCTAACATGGCCACTTTTCCGCCGTGATTCATTTTATCGAGCATATCGCGAAATGCTGCTGGCACGCCTGACATTTCAAGCCCAACGTCGAAGCCTTCAGACATGCCTAAATCATTCATAACGTCTTTCAGGCTCTCTTTAGCCACGTTCACAGCGCGCGAGGCACCCATTTTACGAGCCAAATCTAGGCGGTATTCATTTACATCAGTAATGACGACGTGACGTGCGCCTACATGTTGCGCAACAGCAGCAGCCATAATGCCGATGGGCCCGGCCCCTGTTATTAGTACATCTTCACCGACTAAATCAAACGACAATGCGGTATGTACGGCATTACCAAAGGGGTCAAAAATAGCAGCGAGGTCATCAGAGATATTGTCTGGGATCTTAAATGCATTGAATGCAGGAATAGACAAATACTCTGCAAAAGCACCTGCTCGGTTGACGCCAACGCCAGAGGTATTGCGACACAAGTGACGACGCCCAGCACGACAGTTACGGCAATGCCCACAAGTAATATGCCCTTCACCAGATACGCGATCGCCAATAGCAAAACCGCGCACTTCCTCACCTATTTCAACCACTTCACCCACGTACTCATGTCCCACTACCATAGGCACGGGTATGGTGTTTTGAGACCACTCGTCCCAGTTATAAATGTGCATATCCGTACCGCAAATAGCGGTTTTACGAATTTTAATCAGTATGTCGTTATGACCAACAGTAGGCATTTCGCTATCATGCAACCAAATGCCTTTTTCTGACTTGAGCTTGGCGAGTGACTTCATTTAATCACTCCTAACTCTTTACCCACTTCGATAAAGGCATCAACGGCGCGATCAATCTGTCCAATACTGTGAGCAGCTGACATTTGCGTGCGAATTCGCGCTTGGCCTTTTGGCACTACAGGGAAGGAAAAGCCAACGACGTAAATCCCTTTTTGGAGCATTTTATCTGCCATTTCACTGGCTAATTTAGCATCCCCCAGCATCACTGGAATAATTGCATGGTCTTTGCCTGACATAGTGAAACCGGCTTGCTCCATGCGGCTTCGAAAGTGAGCGCTGTTGCGTTTTAATTGCGCACGCAACGCATGCCCATCTGCCAACATATCAAATACTTTTAGGGACGCTGAAACAATTGGCGGGGCAACTGAATTAGAGAAAAGATAAGGGCGAGAGCGTTGGCGCAGCCATTCAACGACTTCTTTTTTGCCTGACGTATAACCGCCGGACGCACCGCCTAACGCTTTGCCCAATGTGCCTGTGATTATATCGACTCGACCCATCACCTCACAATATTCGTGACTGCCTCGACCGTTCTCACCGACAAAGCCTGTCGCATGACAGTCGTCAACCATAACTAACGCGCCATATTGATCCGCTAGATCACAAATTCCAGCCAGATCAGCAATAACGCCATCCATTGAAAACACACCGTCGGTCGCGATCACTATGGTTTGCGCACCATCATTTTTCGCTTTTTCAAGTTGCGCCGACAGCGCTTGCATGTCGTTGTTAGCGTACCGGTAACGCTTAGCCTTACACAAGCGCACACCATCGATGATACTGGCATGATTAAGTGCGTCAGAGATGATGGCATCCTCTGGCCCTAAAATTGTTTCAAATAGGCCACCATTAGCATCAAAACATGAGGGGTACAAAATGGTATCTTGCATGCCTAAAAAGGCGCTAATTTTCTCTTCCAACGCTTTATGAATATCTTGGGTTCCGCAGATAAAACGTACCGATGCCATACCAAATCCATGACTATCCAACCCTTCTTTCGCAGCATCAATTAGTTCGGCGTTGTTCGCTAAGCCAAGGTAATTATTGGCACAAAAATTTAGCACTTGCTGGTTATCACCCACTTGAATATCTGCACTTTGTTGCGACTGAATCACCCTTTCAGTTTTATAAAGGCCTTGTGCTTTAGTGTCACTAATTTGCTGTGCTAAGCGATCATAAAAGGCTTGTTTCATGAGTTGTCCTCAAAGAATAGTAAGATGCGCGAATGATAAAGGATAATCTAGCCTTGACGCGAATAATCAAGGCAATTCCTGTGATTTAGGATTGCCGGGAACGTCATCGTTTTTTTACATTGATACTGTATAAACGCAAATGAGCGTTAAAATGACAAATCGAAGCTCTTCCAGACACCTTCCTTTATTTTTGAAGGGAGCTTTTGGTACAAATCATCCTCTAAAAGGGGTTTTGAAATATAATAACCTTGGGCAATGTCACAATGCATATCGCCTAATGTATTCAATTGCTCCGCTGTCTCTACTCCTTCAGCGACAACCTTCATACCTAGTTTTCTGACCATAGCGATGGTTGATTTCACGATCTGCTTGTCTGCGCTATTTACACTCATACCGGATATAAAGCTGCGGTCGATTTTAATAATATCTACCGGTAACTGAGATAGATATGCGAGAGACGAATACCCTGTGCCAAAATCGTCAATGGAAAAACTAAACCCTAATTCCTTGAGCTGATACATGATCCGCAGCGTATGACTGATGTCAGCAACCACTGTGCGCTCAGTCAACTCCAATTCAATTTGCTCTGCACCTTGCTCGCTTTTTGCTAATTGTTCGCGCATAAAATTGATTAAATTAGGATCTAAAAACTGACTCGCAGATAAGTTTACTGCGACTCTAAACCCACTCAGTCCCATGCTTTCAAGATGCGCCAAAATAGCAAACGCACGCTTTATACCCCAATAACCCAAGGTGATCATGCTTTCAGAGTTTTCCATAATAGGAATAAATTCATCAGGCATGATGTAACCATTTTTCGGATGCAGCCAACGGATCAGCGCCTCGAATCCCACCAGCTTGCCGGTACCAATGTCTATTTGTGCTTGTAGCGCGAACTTGAACTGTTCTTGCTGCAGTGCGTCTCGAATATCATGCTCAATTTCAATATGGCGCATGACCCGCGTGCTCATGCCTTCATTGAAAAGTGTAAAGCGGTCTCCGCCAGCATCTTTTGAAGCATACATAGCAATATCCGCTTGGCGCACCAAGTCATCCACAGTGAGATGTTGTTCGTCACAAGAGGTGATCCCCAAACTCACAGAGGTATAAAAACGTTGAGCGCCGATCTCAATAGGCTCTCTAAACTTAGTCACCAGCTTTTCGGCTAAGGTCATGGCATTACTGACCTCATCAACCTCTTGCAGCACAATGACGAATTCATCACCACCGAAGCGGCTGATCACGTCTGATTCGCGCAGATTGCTGCGCAATCGCTGGGCGACGATAATCAAGAACTCATCACCAATGCCGTGACCATAACTGTCATTAATTTTCCTAAAATTATCGAAATCCAATAGAATAACGACCAAAGGTTCAGGGTTACGCGCTAAAGACGCTATTTTTTTGCGCAGCACAAAATTCAGCATATTTCGATTTGGAAGCCCCGTAAGCCGGTCGTACATGGCTATATTTTCAAGTTCTCGGGTGTTTTGTTCTATCTTGACATCCATCGACTCAAGCTGTTCACCCAATAAATTTGAAGAGCGTTGGACCTCATCTATTTCATCTAAAAACAGTCTACTATGTGGAAATTGCATGGCGTTAAATTCGTCGTATTCCTTCTGTGCTAAAAGCGGTAAACGCTTTGCAACGATAAGTAGGCGTCTACGCAGCCGCTCGGCCATTAAAAAGAAAGTCAGAATACAAAGTGCCACTGTAATAGCTGAGATGATAATGACACCGAATTGATAACTATCATGCCTTGCCCACTCGTCGCTGATATCGTGCACGGCAAGCAGATATGCAGGGTCAGTCACCTTTTCATCAACGGGCAGTAAATTAATCAAATATGCCTGCTCATTGACCACCAATCGGTAGCCTTTATCCAGCACCATATCGAATGTAATACCCCCAGGAATTAGCTTGAGTAATGCGCTAAGTTCTTGGCGTCTAATATTTGAGATGGGCGGCTGTATCTGTGCGTCTCGAAGAGAAGCTAGCTCGAGGGAATGTATATTTGCTACTAAGGCAAGTTCAGCCAGCGTTGAACGATTCAAGGCAGCCATCATTTCCAGCAAAGAGGTGGTAGCGGTCAATACCAGAAGCTCACCGTTGGCAGCCAAAATTGGCATGCTTATAAGCTGAAAACATGACTGTGCACATAAAATATTGGACGTAGATGATTGATTTTGCAGTGTTTGCTGTGCACTCGCCGTTACATATTCTGGCACATGTTGATGATTAGCGAATATGACTTTGTACTCGCTGTCGAGCAACCAAAGATCCTTAACTTGCCAATTCAACTGTAAGTAATCAAATTCTTCGTTAATAAAATCGGCAGTCGCTTGCGGATTATCAGTGATGTCTTCATGCAGGTGAATAAACGACTCAAACCATAACTCGAGACGATTACTCAACATGTCGCGGATCAGGTGCATTTGACTTAGATCTTCATCATGTAGCGCCTGATGCTGACTTAGATAATCCTGGTTATTTTTATCAATCCAAATGAAGGTCAACAACACGCTGGCAATCAGTAAAAAACCAATCAATAGACCCATGATTTTCCACGGTAAACTGACGAAGATTCGCATGCTTAAAACCAGTAAATCACTTGCAGCGCCCAAATGTCCCAATATTCAGAATCATTTGTCACCGTATCGGGAATAAACACAGGTGCTAAGCGTGCACGACCTTTTACTTTGTGAAATTCAGCGCGTACTCGCCAGTTAGCATGGAAATCCCATGAAGCGCCAAACGTAATTTGATCTCGATAGGCAAAATAATTCGGCACCGCCCCCCCTGAATTCTGCTGTAAAAGCCGACCAGAGCGATCGTCTTTATCTGCATCAAACATGTCAATTCTTGCCAGCAAGGTGACTTGAGGGGTAAGAAATAGACGTCCTTGTACATATATCCCTTCAGCGGCAGTATCCTTGATGCCGCCGTTAGGTAACAGCCCTATAAAGTCTGTTCGCTCTCGCATCGCTTCGGCGTTAATATCCCAAAACTCAGCACTGTAGGTTAAATTTAGCATCAGGCGAAACAACTTCGCTTTACCATCAATGAATACGTCATTGCTACCGGCGTCGTAGCTAAAATCTGTTCTTAGCAAGCTGACGCCCATTGCGATACCCGAACTAAATGGGCTAAATGAGAGACTGAATTGCGTATCAAAATCATGCTCTAACTCACCGGTGGCAAATTCGGACATTAAATTTTCAGTTTGCTCTTGGTCTACTGACGTATTGCCGTAACTCCAACGCATGTCCCACTCACCTAAATTGTTGTGATGTTGAGCGATAAGTGAAATGCCATCACTGCCAAGTGATGCGTCACGAAATGCATCAAAATAAGAGGACTGGGGCAATACAATGGTTGGCATGGTATGGGGCACATCACGGGTGGCAGAATATAACCAGTGATAGTTCTTATATCGCCCTAAATGAGCATTAACCTTCCAACTTTGCGTGCTCAGCAATTGATAATCCAAAAATAAGTAATCCAAGCGCAGCCCTTCATTAAAACGATTGCCATCGTTAATATAAATGCCCTGCGCAGAGACCCGTAGTTTTTGATTGATCCGATACGACGTATTAAGTCCCACCTCGGTCAGACTAAACGACACGTCACCGCTTTCATTTATATAGTTACTATCGCTGGATTGAATGACGCCTTGGGCGCCGAATCCGTGCCAAACGAAATCCCCTGCGTGACTTACGTTCGTCAGAAAAAAGCTAAAAGTACAAAGAAGATACATTACGCGCGATTTGTTCATATTAACCCTCCTTGCTAATGTGCAATTCATGCAGGTTGGGCGGTAGCGATGGTGAAAGCACGTATCCTATTGCGCCGGGCTCTTGACTCACCATATCAATCATCTCTTGGCTATCTCTGACCAAAGTGGGTTTTTCTCCTAAGCCTGAATAAGCCAACTTATTCCACGTTCGTTCAAGTTGATAAGGAAACATGCTGAGGACATCTTTGCAAAAATTTTGGTGGGCAGGGTCTTGCTGATGAAGAACATAGACTTTTATCGCACTTCCGTCTTCCCAAGTAGTTTGACGCATCGAAAAAATCCAACGCACACTACTCTCGCTCAAGGAATTCACCTTGACGTTATCATTCACGATAACACGCAATTGGGATTGCTCAGCGTAGGCATAATTTACGCCAAATAGCATCACTAGAGCGAGCATAAGGCGCAAACCTATGCGGTGGATATTCAGCAAAAAACACTCCTAATTAAATACCATTTTTTGTGCGACAAAAAACAACTGGGAGCACAACTCCTTGTCTTCTTGATACGGTATGGGGTAAGTATTACTTGTTATTGTATTTTATTACAGGAAATTTTTTATCCTATTCAATGTATTGCGAGGGCTCTGATGGTCTCAAGCTTAGTCGAAAATCAACGAAATACTGTTAAAATACCCGCTGAATCTAATTGATGGCGGTATGATGAAGTCCACTTTCACTCCTAAAGCAAAAGAAAATTACAGCCTGTGGGGATACACCTTGCTGTTGTGTATTTTGTTACCCTTTGTGTTTTTACATTTTTGTTATCAATACTTGACGAAAAAACCTACCGCGCCTTGGGCTCGAATTCAACGCTTTGGTGTGAATATATGCACGGCAAAAACAGGTGGGTTGCTCTTTCATTGTGTGTCAGTAGGTGAGGTGGTTGCCGCTGCCAATGTCATTAAAAGAATTCGCCAATTTCAACCTGAGATACCTGTCACTATTACTACTACAACGGCGACTGGGGCAAAGCAAGCGACCGACTTATTCAACGACTCAATCACTCATTGCTATTTGCCAATCGATATTCCATGGATGATGCGCCGCATCCTTAAGCAAGCAGCGCCCACTCACGTCATCATTACTGAAGTGGAGCTTTGGCCGAATATGATCGACCAATGCTGGCGTCTAAATATTCCCGTGTCGGTGATTAATGCACGTATGACTGACAGCTCTATGCGCACATATGCCAAAATATCGGCTCTTTTTAGCCCCATGCTGCATAAATTACATAAAGTTTGCGCCCAAGGAGAGCGCGACTACCACAACTACCAGCAACTCCATGCTCCTGAGCAAACGTTGGTACTGACCAATAATATTAAGTTTGAGCAGCCTGCTCGTCCCGAAGCTCACCAGCAGGCCAAAGAATTTTCTCAGATGTTCAATATTGCAAGTCGGCCGATTATTGTCGCTGGTAGCTCTCATGCTCCAGAAGAAGATGTACTCCTTGATGCTCACAAATTAATTCTGCAACACATTCCTGACGCACTGCTTATCATAGTACCTCGCCACCCCCAGCGTTTTGACGATGTCTATCAGATATGTAAATCAAGTGGCTTATGCAGCCTGAGAAGCTCTGACGAAAAGCCTTGTGATACAGACACCCAAGTCTTGCTAGTTGATGAAATGGGCAAACTGCAAGCCTTGTATGCTCTGGCTACAATTGCCTTTGTAGGGGGCAGTATTGCAGATAGAGGCGGGCATAACGCCCTTGAACCTGCGGCCTTTGAAGTCCCCATATTGATGGGAGTGCACCGGTATAACAACCCAGCAATATGCCAAGTGCTCAGTGACAATGGCGCGTTATTCGAAGCTAATACCCCAGAACAAATAAGCCAAAAAGTCATGCTGTGGTTAGGGAATGAGACACTACGTAAACATGCAGGCAAAGCAGGAAAACAAGTTTTACAGGAAAACAGTGGCGCTGTTAGCGCCACGTTGCAGGCGTTAGGATTTGCTATGAGCAATCATTAACGAGTGCTATTGCAACCCTTTAAACAAATCAACCAAGGCTTTCGCTTCCCGCTCTACCGTGTAATGAGCCAATACCCGTTCACGGCCAGCTAAGCCTTTTTGTTTCAATTTTTCTGGATCTGATAGTAGTGAATCCATTTTTGCTGTCACCGCGGGTAAATCATTCACAGGCACTACGTGGCCATCTATGTCTTCGCGAATGATCTCTTCCCACGCGCCTGCTTGCGTCGCTAACACCGCAGCGCTGCAACTCATAGCTTCAAGTACAGTTAAACCAAAGCCTTCATTGTCGCTCAACGCAGATACCATAGATAAAGCACTAAAAATGGGCGGTATGCGCTCAAACGGCAGTTCACCAGTAAAGATGATACGCTCGCTCAAACCTGCTTTATCGATTTTCGCTTTTAATTCATCAACAAACTCTTGATGACTAGATGAGATAGCCCCCACTACAACCGCTGTGTAGTCCGGGTATTTCGGCAGCACTTGGATGCACGCATCGACGAACAGATGAACACCTTTTTGTTTGCGCACACGGCCTAAAATACCGATACCGTATTTTCCACCATAGCCTAAATCCTGCCACGCTTGCTCTTTGTTCGGGGCTGGGGCGAAGTTTTCAATTTGAATACCGTGAGGAATAATCGCATCGGGTGGCTCAGCCAGATACTTTGCTGATGATTGACTGATGGCCACCACAGCGTCCATTTTGCGGGTCAACCATAAGGTAGAGCCTGAACGAAAGCGCTGAGCAGCAGAACTGAAGACCATTTTTATTTTGGCACCGAATACATATTTCAACAGCACAGCTTGGATCATTTCATCTACACGGCGAGCATGAAAAACACGGTACTTACCATTTCTCAGCGGCTTACGACACATCTTCACCACCTGCCAGAATGTCATAGCTTGACTCTGATCAGGTAAAAAATGCTTACCCATAACACGCAAGTTAATCAACTTTTGTTGATAAGACATGACCTGCAACATGGTTGAAGTCACACCCGAAAAATTGGAATTCGAATTTCCCAGAATCAACTCAACTTCATCTTGCTTACTGGTTTTCGTCACATCATTTTCCATAGTTAATGGGTACTCACTTATTTAAAATTAATTGTTATGCATTTATTCAGAATCAATCGTTACACATTTGGCGCGAGCCATGGGTGTAGAAGCTCGCATTCATCAGCGATACAGGTATACACTAAGCCAAATTTTGCAACCACCTCGTGTTAAATGCCAAACATTCAGCAAACATCTAAAGAGCGCAGCACCATTATATTTGATGCTGAAATATTCGCAGCCCCTGATTTGCATATTTTTGATGGTCACTACTGGCAATCGAAACAGCAATTAACCGGCAGTGCTACCGGTCGCGGCACAACGTATTTTTTTAGGCATAAAAATAACGAATATGTTTTGCGCCATTATCGACGCGGTGGCTTAATCGGCAAGTTAATTGAAGACAGCTATCTTTTTAGAGGTCTGTCACGCACGAGAGCATGGCGCGAGTTTACTCTTCTAGAACAGATGCACAGTCTTGGTTTGCCCGTACCTGAGCCTGTCGCAGCACAAGTAACACGACACAATGTGATGTACCGAGGCGACATCATTATAAAGCGTATTCCCAATAGCCAAGATATGTTTAGCCATTTGTGTGAAGCGCCGCAACCACAAACCACTTGGCAAGCCATTGGCACCTGCATTCGCCAATTTCATGATCACAATGTATATCATCACGACTTAAACATTCACAATGTTATGCTCGATGGTGCAGGTAAAATTTGGCTTATCGATTTTGATAAATGTGCCATACATGCTAGCAATAATTGGAAAAAAGCTAATTTAGACCGACTCTTACGCTCATTGCATAAAGAGCAAGCCAAACAACAAACCTTCCATTTCAATGAGCAAAATTGGCAAGTTTTGCTGTCCGCCTACGGTGAGCCAGCTTAATGAAGGCAACCTGTGACGACATCACTGATTGATCTGGTGAATACTCATTACAAAGCACAATACAATTTAATCTTGAATTGTTACACTCGATTTTTTGTCACCTGCCGTTTTGGAATGAAATAATACATGTCACGTTATTGGATAATCGGCTTTTTGCTAGTCGCGTCACAAGGATGGGCGAAAGGACTTTCCCCCTACCTTCCGCTACAAATTTCACCTGAAATTGAATCTCAGATAGAAAAAGTCATGGCACTGACCCCTGGGGCACCCCTTACCAAGCCGTACAAAGCGGTTGATGTTATGCGCCGCAACAAACTTATTGCCACACGATTTCCTGAGCTTCACCGCTCGGTTGACGCTTATTTAGCCCGGTTTAAAGATACGTTAGCGTTAACCCATGTGAGCGCATCAATATCGGCAGGTGACGATGAAAGCAGCCCTGTGCCGAATCAAAGAGGTATTAAACGCGACTCCAGCTACCAAATCTCGGCTTCTGGCGTGGCTTTTATCTCACCTTATGCCTATGTGGCAGGCGGAGCCTTGTATGCTGATGGCGAAGATGCCGTGTTGTATAACACCCATGTCGCCTTTGGTTATGAGTACGCACAAATCGAAGCGGGTTACCGAGAACACTGGTTATCGCCAATGCAAGATTCAGCTTTATTAAGTAGTACCAACGCCGAGCCAAGCCTGTCTGTTACTGTGAGTAACGCCACCCCTATCACAGATTGGGGTATCCGATATGAGCTGTTTTATTCGAAGCTTGAAGATACGCTGGGCGTTAGCCAGCAAGGTGAATTGTTCAGTGGTGAACCCAATTTATTAGGCTTTCACTTGAGTGTATCCCCTGTTGAAGCGTGGACCATAGGCTACAGCCGCACCCTAAAATATGCTGGAGCGAATAACAACTTGAGTGTCGGTGATGCTTTCCAAGATTTATTCAGCCCCTCAAGTGAAGATAAAGCACCTGAACTTTATCCTCAAGCGTTAGCAAGCGATCAGAAAACGGCAATTTCCAGTAAGATTAATTTACCCTTCGCTTTCCCTGTATCTCTTTATGGCGAGATTGCCTTTGACCACGCTCCTGAAAGCAAGGAGCAAGAAGCAGATGACAAAGCCCTTGCTTTTGGGGTCTATTTCCCTATGGTAACCAACAACCTGTCTTTGCGATATGAATTCACTCGCTTAGACGAGCTTTTCTACCAATCCGGCTTCTACACCACAGGTTACACCAACGAAGGCTTATCACTTGGTCATTGGGCGGGCGATCTTTTTGCTTCCCAAGATCAGGTTCAAAAGACAACGCATTCGGTCAATATGAATTGGAAATTTGCGTCTGATCAGGTTATTGATATCACATTCAGAAGTGCAGATAGCGACATGAACTCAAACACGGAACAAGCATTCAAGGAATTAACGGTGCGTTATAGTTACGCGACACAGTACGGTTTCTGGGGTATTGATCTTGATGTAGGTGAAGATCGTTTTGGCGAACAATTTAAACGAGTAAGTGCATTTTACCGCTGGTAAGCATTTAACAAGGCGGCATACGCGGCCACATTGATAAGGTATAACAACATGCACACAAAAGCTGTCTATCCGGGCACATTTGATCCCATCACAAATGGCCATGCAGATTTAATTGAGCGCGCAGCCAACATGTTTGCACACGTCATTGTCGGCATTGCCGCAAACCCCAGTAAAAAACCTTTGTTCAGCTTACAGGAGCGTGTTGACCTGATTAAAGAAGTGACAGAGCACCTGCCTAACGTTGAGGTCATCGGCTTTGAAGGTTTGCTCGCAGATTTTGCTGATAGCCAAGGTGCTACCGTATTGATCCGCGGTTTGCGTGCGGTATCAGATTTTGAGTATGAATTTCAGTTAGCCAACATGAACCGTCGATTAAATCCCAATTTGGAAAGTATTTTCTTAACCCCTGCCGAAGAGAACTCGTTTATATCATCGACGCTGGTCAAAGAGGTCGCGCTGCACCGTGGCAAAGTCGATCAATTCTGCCATCCAGCGGTTCAAGCGGCGTTAAAAGAAAAGCTTCAGCAATAACCTATACTCGCTTTTGTTGCATCAAACAGAGCGAGAACAGCAAAGTAATATACCATCGCGCGCTTATCCTCTAAGCGCGTCATTAACAATACAATTGAGAAACCATGGCAAAACATTACCTTTTTTACATCTCCGAAAATTATGCATTTCAAATACTGCGCCCCTTGCAGGACGAAATTCAAAGAAGAGGCGATACCGTCGCTTGGTTTGTAGAAGGTAACAACGTCAACAGAGCTTATTTTCAGCCCCATGAAACGCAATTACCTGATGTTCAGGCCGTCATTGATTTTCACCCCATTGCCGTATTTGTTCCTGGTAATATGATCCCGTCATTTATCCCTGGCTTGAAAGTCTGTGTCCGCCATGGCTTCATTGGTTTTAAAACTCGTAAAAAAGACGGTTTGAACTATTCGTTTATTATTCGAGATTGTTTTGATTTGTATTGTACGCATGGGCCATCAATGACCGGCACATTCAAATTACTTGAGCAAAAGCATCAGTTCTTCAAAGTAGTCGAAACAGGGTTTTGTAAAATGGACCCGTTTTTTGATCGTTCAATGGTTGCTAAGAAGGACGCTGCCGCTAACACAACAGCACAAAGGGACGAGCGCCCAGTGGTGTTATTTTCATCCACCTTTTCTCCTCGAATGTCTCAAGCCGAAGCGCTTTTGCCAACCATTGAGCGCTTATCTCAAGATACTAAATGGCGTTGGTTAGTGACCTTTCATCCTAAAATGGCACAAAGTACGGTGGATGCCTATAAAGCCGCTCAACATGAGAATTTAACCTTTATCGAAACCGATAATGCCATGCCATTAATGCTCGAGGCCGACTTAATGCTTGGGGATAATTCATCTATGCTGGTTGAGTTTTTAATGTTGAACAAACCTGTGGTGACCATGAAAAATGAGCATCCTAAGCCGTATTTTATTAATGTTACCGATGCTGAAAAAATTGAAGAAAGCATAGAATACGCATTAACTAGGCCGCCTGAGTTGATGGATAAATTAGACGACTACGCAGCGCAAACTCACCCTTACACTGATGGTCAGTCAAGTGCTCGCATAGTAGATGCCACACAAGACATGCTGGATAATCCCCCTAAGTTGAAAAATAAGCCATTCAATCTAATCCGAAGTATCAAAATGCGTAAAAAACTAGGTTACTGGAGGTGGTAAAGGCGTGTGACGCCCGCTAGCAATAACGTCGTGGCAATGATGCTTTGAGCCTGTTAGTGCTATAAATCTTTATTCACAATCGTGTATCTATTTTTGGCACTGCTCACAAAAAAACGTATTACGCTGCCCTAGGGTCACTGACTGAATTTCGCTCTCGCAGACTTCGCACGCTTGGCCTTTACGCCCATATACGCGCAGGTGCTGTGCAAAATAGCCTGGATTGCCATCTGCTTGGGTAAAGTCTTTTAACGTTGTACCGCCCTGCTCTATCGCTTTTGCGAGTACTTGCTTAATAATGTCACCTAACGCTAAATAACTTTTTTTGCTGACTTTTTTAGCTGCTTTGCGTGGGTCTATACCAGCAATGAATAACGACTCATTGGCGTAGATATTCCCCACGCCGACCACGACTTTGTTGTCCATGATAAAGTTCTTCACTGGCACACTCTTGGTGCGAGAAAGATCATATAAGCGTTGTCCATCAAAGTCAGATGTTAATGGCTCAGGCCCAAGAGCGGCTATCATACCAATTTCAGGGTCGCCGACACGTTGCCATAAACAAGCGCCAAAGCGGCGAGCGTCGTTGAAACGTAAACACACACCATTGGTCAATACGATATCGACATGATCATGTTTAATCACCGGTGTTTCACTGTTCACAATCCGTAATTTACCCGACATACCCAAATGCAAAATAATGCTACCTGCATCGGTATCAATAAATAGGTACTTAGCGCGACGACGCACGTCATTCACCATGTGCCCCTCAGCTAAATGCACGTCATCAGGCACCCACCAACGTAATTGTTTATGACGCACAATAATCTGCTCAATATGCTGACCAATTAAGTGTGGGCTAATGCCTAAGCGGCTCACTTCAACTTCGGGTAATTCAGGCATAGGGTGTGTCCGTTAAAAGGTATTGGTTAAAAAGCACTTGTTAAAAGCGATTATCAAAAAAGAGCTCAGACCATGTTTTGTTGGTCACTTTATAAAGTTGAGCGCCTTGCGTTGGGTATTGCACCAGCATGTCAGCACCGACTTGAAAAAACAGATAGTGACGGGGGGCGCTTTCTCCCGCTAGCCAAACATTGACCTGAGTCGCGCCCGCCAGCGTCGCCTCACCGATAGGCTCAAGCAAGGCCTCTTGCCATGCCATGACGTTGTCTGTGAGTATCTGATTGTCTATTTCGTTGTCGCTCGTTTCTTTGTTCTTATTTGCTACAAGGTCGTTGTTATTACTCTCTTTGGTAGCCATTAAAAAGCGCCATCCTCTGCCTACTCGCTCGAGAGTATAGTCATGGGTGACAATGCTCGTGAGCATAGCGTCAGTGGGGACAAGCTTATCAATAGTTTCATCTTTAACGCTACTGCCGGAAAACAGATTTCCAGTTAGGTTAAACATCAAAATCAGCAGCAACATCGAAATAATTAATACATTATTCCATGCGCGGGACGTCAATCGGATCATCGTGAAGTAGAGTAAAATAACGAATGCATTGACTGATTATGCCATGTAATGCACAACAGAAAACAGTCTATTTGGCAGGTTTACGAGAGAAAGTAAAACGCAAAAAACCCGACATGAGCCGGGTTTTTCGGGAGACAAAACAAGTATTAATTACTTAATTTTGGCTTCTTTAAACAAAACGTGCTGACGTACTTTAGGATCAAACTTTTTGATCTCCATTTTGCCAGGCATGTTACGTTTGTTTTTATCTGTGGTGTAGTAAAAACCGGTACCAGCAGAAGACACTAACTTGATTTTATCACGCATAATCTGTGTTCCTTAAATTTTTACGCCATTGGCACGGATATCAGTTAATACTGAATCAATACCTTTCTTATCAATAATACGCATACCTTTAGCAGATAAACGCAATTTAACGAAACGGTTTTCGCTTTCAACCCAAAAACGGTGGGTTTGTAGATTTGGCAAAAAACGACGACGAGTCGAGTTTTTAGCGTGTGAACGGTTGTTACCTACCGCTGGACGCTTGCCTGTCACTATACATACTTTGGACATCGTATTTGTCTCCAAACAATTCTAAAAATATTTAGCTCTGACAAGCATGCAAATACGCGTGCCAGCTTTAGCTATCAACAAGAGGGCGCATTTTATACAGCAAACAGCTATTTAATTCAACGATTAACTGATAAAAACCCTAGTCTTTTATTATGCCATAAGCGGTACGGGTTAATTTATTTGATTTTGTGGTCGCTCGAATAGCTTTATTTTTAGCAATCATCTCAGGTGTAACATAGCGATGATCATGCTCCAAATGCAGGCAGGCTGCAGAATAGCGAATTTGGATGCCTCGCACACCACGGTTAAACAAGCGCTCGCCTAACTCCCTGTCTTGCCCACCGTACTGCATTCTCTCATCAAATCCATTGACGGCAAAAATATCGTCGCGCCAGCCAGAAGCATTGTGCCCATTCCAGGTTGGTTTAGCCGGAGTGACTGAATTTAGTACCGTTCGCTTCCATTGCAATGTGGTCAATTTCCCCAATTTGCGATTACGTTTAACGCCATTTTCTACCAGCCAAGTTCGCTCAAACGCCTGACCCGAGGCAATGTGTTGCTGGTTAATCAAATCACTAGTGGGCATAGGAAGTTTGAAATAACCTCCGGAGAGAAATTTTCCCGGTCTGGCATGCGCTTTATGCACAGCAACAAAATCACGTCTGGGTATACAGTCACCATCGGTAAACAGCACATAATCACAGGTACTGGTGAGCAGTGCTTTGTTCATAATACGTGACTTTTGAAAACCATCATCTTCTTGCCACACGTGTTTGATGTCCAAACCTGAGCCCTGAATAAAACGGTCAATACAGGCTTTCGTATCCGACGTTGAACCATCATCTGCGATGATCAGCTCAAAATTTTTATCCGTTTGATAATGAAAGCCCCACAGGACCTTTTCGAGCCATACGGGAGAGTTGTAGGTAGTAAAAATAACAGATATTTTCATAATGAAACCGATTTTGACTTTAGAAGCAATCGTGTTATCTAATTTCGTTTCTTTGACAATGACATGACCAACGCATGACACTTTTATGGTAGCCGACGAGCCTTAAGGTCACGTCGTCCAGCTACGGCTAAATCAAACCTCGCTCGGCAAACGATACGGCAACACCATCCCCAACCACAAGATGATCAAGCACTTTGATGTCCAGTAAGCTCATCGCGCTGATAATCCTCGCGGTGATGTGCTCATCGGCCTGACTCGGCTCAGCCACGCCTGACGGATGATTGTGGGTCAATATCACAGCAGCAGCGTTATCTTCTAGCGCCTGTTTCACTAGAACTCGAGGATAGACCGATGCGCTATCAATGGTGCCGAAGAACATTTTGCGAAATTTGATCAATTGGTGCTGACTGTCTAGCAGTAGCATGCCAAACACCTCATTGGGCTCGTCACGCAATTGGGCGATCAAAAAGTGCTTGGTTTGTTGAGCGCTGTTAAACACGGTTTCACGCTGTAACTGTTCGGCAAAAAAGCGCTGACTTAACTCGATGGATGCTTGCAGTTGCACAAATTTCGCTTCCCCTAACCCTTTGGCTAAGCAGAAATCCTGCTGACTCGCACTGATTAGCCCCCGCAGTGAGCCAAAGGTATTTAGAAGGTTGCGCGCCAAATCAACGGCACTTAATCCTTTGATGCCCGTTCGCAAAAATATGGCCAATAGCTCCGCATCAGACAAGGCATCGGGCCCTTGGGTGAGCAGCTTTTCTCTTGGTCTTTCATGGGCAGGCCATTGGGTTATTTTCATGCGTCCCTGTCTTATTAAACGTTTCTTTTTTGCGCCTACTACCGGTACGAAATAGAAATTAAGTGGAAATTAAGCCTAGCAAAAGCGGTCTATTCCAGCCAATAATGGCCGTATAAAATGAGTAAGATAGCAAAATGATCCCTATGCAATTAGCCCAACAGAAGATCCTACTTGGTATAACAGGCGGTATAGCAGCCTACAAAACCCCAGATTTAGTCAGAAAACTCACTGCGCTTGGCGCACAGGTACGTTGCGTGATGAGTGCTTCAGCAGCAGAATTCGTGAGCCCACTGGCTTTACAGGCGGTCTCAGGCAACCCTGTTGGTGATGACCTACTGGATCGTACCGCGGAAGCCGCTATGGGCCACATAGAGCTGGCAAAATGGGCTGATAAAGTGCTTATTGCCCCTGCTACGGCAAATTTCATGGCCAAACTCACCCATGGCTTAGCCGATGATTTGTTATCCACGTTATGCCTAGCCACCAGCGCACCGATGTATATTGCCCCTGCGATGAATCAGCAGATGTGGCATGCGCAGGCAACACAAGCAAACCTCAATATTTTACAACAAAGAGGCGTCACCATTTTAGGGCCAGCTCCCGGCGAGCAAGCCTGTGGTGATATCGGCCTAGGGCGAATGATAGAGCCGATTGATATCGCCAATATGTTAGCCCAAAGTTCAATGGAGCCCTTGCTCGCTAACAGGCATATTGTGATTACGGCAGGGCCAACACGGGAAGAAATCGATCCCGTGCGCTTCATTAGCAATCACAGCTCAGGAAAGATGGGCTACGCATTAGCGAAAGCGGCTGTTGCTTTAGGTGCAAGGGTCACATTGGTATCAGGGCCGGTGAATTTGACGCGCCCAATAGGTGTTGATGTCATTGATGTAGTCAGTGCAGAGCAAATGCACAATGCCGTTATGACTGCCGTGAGCAAGTCCCAAGTTAATGACGCGCAGTCAGATAGCATGCAGCTTAATTGCGACATATTCATCGGTTGTGCAGCCGTAGCAGATTACAAGCCACAGCAAAAAACCGAGCAAAAGATTAAGAAGTCCGATACGGAGTTAACACTTACTTTTACTAGAAACCCTGATATCCTTAGTGATGTTGCCCATTTAGCTCAACCCCCTTTCACGGTTGGCTTCGCCGCTGAAACGCAAGACGTGGCTCATTACGCACAAGACAAACTGAAACGCAAAAAGCTCGATATGATTGCCGCAAACGACGTATCCCAAGCCGGTTTAGGCTTCAATAGCGAGCAAAACGCACTCAATGTTTATTGGAATAATGGTGGAAAAAACCTTGGCGTTGCCGATAAGAGTCAGTTGGCGATTTCGCTATTGACCTTAGTTGCTCAGCGTCACGCATTAAAAACAACATAAACCACACTAGGGATAAAACTCGTTAGGTAATAACGCACACAGAGGTCACTTTAGGATAGAAAATGGCAATAGCAAAAAAGATAAATCGCCGTGCGCAAATATTACAAGCACTTGCCAGTATGCTGCAAACCAACCCAGGCCAGCGGATCACTACCGCTAAATTAGCGGCTCATGTTGGTGTGTCAGAAGCCGCGCTGTACCGTCACTTTCCCAGCAAGGCCCGCATGTTTGAGGGCTTAATAGAGTTTATTGAAGAGACTCTTTTTTCGCGTATTAATAAAATTATTAATGAAGAAAAAGATTCCACGACTCGCTGCCAACTGATTCTGCGCCTTATACTTGGCTTTGCGGAGAAAAACCCGGGGATCACACGCATCTTAAACGGTGACGCTTTAATGGGCGAGCAAGACCGATTGCGTGACCGAATAGCCCAATTATTTGAACGTTTAGAAACCCAGTTAAAACAAGTTCTCAGAGAAAGAAAATTACGCGAAGGTAAATCACTTCCCGCTGAAGAGGCCATAATCGCGAATTTCCTTATTTGCTATGTAGACGGGCGAATTAATCTGTTTATTCGCAGTAAATTTACCCGCCGCCCAACAGAGGGTTTCAACGACCAATGGCAGTTAATTAGCACTCAGTTCTTTTTGAACTAGCCACGTTAGAATTTGCACATAAAAAAGCCCGTTGAGTCACAACTCAACGGGCTTTTTACTTTTATTTATATCTGCAATGAATTAACCCGCTTTATTCGCAGATTGCTGCACATCCGCTACCCAAGCTTTGACTTTCTGCTCAAGAATATTCAGTGGCACAGGGCCATCTTTTAGCACTTGGGCATGAAAGCCACGAATATCGAATTGCTCACCGAGTTCTGCTTGCGACCATGCACGCAATTCCATGATCTTCAACTTACCAATCATATATGCCGTCGCTTGGCCCGGCATAGCAATGTAACGCTCAATCGCTTTAACCGAGTCATTCTTCGGGTTTGGTGTATTTTCGATGAGATAATTAATAGCTTGCTCACGACTCCACTTTTTACTGTGAATACCGGTATCAACCACTAATCGACAAGCACGCCATAGCTCCATCGCCAAGCGACCAAAGTCAGAGTATGGGTCTTGGTAAAAACCCATATCTTTGGCTAGTTCTTCAGTATACAGGCCCCACCCTTCGGTATAGGCAGTAAATGAACTGTATTTTTGAAACTCAGGAATACCCTCAAGCTCTTGAGCGATCGCTCGCTGCATATGATGCCCAGGTATGCCTTCATGATAGGCCAAGGCTTCCATTTGATAGGTAGGCATGTCGTTCATGTCGTAAAGGTTTGCGTAGTATATGCCTGGTCGAGAGCCATCTTTCGCAGGGCTTTGATAAAACGCTTTGCCGGCTGACTTTTCACGAAACGGCTCAACACGTTTAACCACCATCTCAGCCTGTGGAATTAAGCTAAAATATTCAGGTAGTTTGTCACGCATGGTGTCAATAAGCGCTTTCGCTTCAAGCAAGTAAGCATCACGCCCTTCGTCCGTATTGGCGTAGTAGAATTGTTTGTCAGTTCGCATAAATTCGAAAAATTCATTCAAACTGCCGTCAAACTTCACTTTTTTCATGATGCTGCGCATATCTTGATGAATACGCTCAACGTTTTGTAAGCCAATGTTGTGCACTTCATCGGCGCTTAAATCAGTAGTAGTAAACCATGCAAGACGATTTTCGTACCACTTGTCGCCGTCAGGCAAGCGCCATACACCATCACCTTCTGGGGTTAAATCTCGCTGCACTTTCAACTCGCGAATGAGTGCTTGATACGCAGGTTGAACCGACGTCAGAAGGGCGTTGCTAGCATCATCAAGTAAGGTCTTACGCTCGCTGTCGGTTAACTCTAACTTGCTGACTTTGTCTTGGAAGTCCTGCCAGATGCTTGATGTACTGTCGCTGCTATCAAAGGGGGCTCCGGTAATCACGTTTTTTGATGCTTGTAGCATCTGATCGTAAGACCATTTTGGTGGAAATACGCCTATTTTTTGTCGAATACGTAGCTGGTCAATGACTTGTGAAAACAAGGTTTTTACCCCTTGCAGACGACTGATGTAGGCTTGAGCGTCTTCCGTGTTGGTGACTCTGTGCACATTAATCAAGAAGCTGGGGACCATAGTGTGGTAAGCACTAAACTGATCCATGATATAAGTGTGATGACGAAACTCATCATTAGCTAGTTGGCGCTCTAAGGACACTTTATTGAGCGCTAAACTGATTTTCTCTGCGGCGCTTAACTGACTTTCATCAAAACCTTTTAACGTATTTAACTGCTTCTTGGCGAGTTCGCTGCTTTGTTCAATGAATGTTTCACTGATGTTGTTCCACTTATCGTAATCCCACTTGTAACCTAAATAGCTTTGAAACTGCGGTGAACGATGCAGTCGCTGTTTAAAGTTATTAGCAAAAAAGTCGGCTAATCGTTGTGATTCCGTTTGCGCGGTGTCGACTGTATGGGTGGTGGATTCATTATCCTGGCGGGCTTGTACGTTCAATGCCGCAAACGACAAAGACGCAGCCGCAAGCGAAAGGGCGATGATAGATAGTTTCATGTTAGCTCCCTGATTTTTTTATTATGTATTTTAAGCCTCTGTGAGTCATGCAATTGCAAAGGTAGGTAACTGCATGACGGCACAAAACAAAATGAGTGCAAGTTAGTAAGCTTGCACTCACTGGTCCATGATGAATAACGCAATAACGCGCCTTACACGCTACTACTTAGAAAACGTATCACCAAAGAAGTCACCTTCATTCCAACTAGAACGCTTAGCTTGGTTAGCCAAGGTGAGACCGATGTAATAATTCACTTCGGCGAATTTAGTTGCCGCCTTCCAGTTAAAGGGCTGATTAAAATCATCCCCTGGCTTGTGGTAATTAGTTGCTAAAAATTCACCGAATTTTTTGCTGCCATCAACTGCTGGGTCGGCTGATTGCAGACCAGGCACTAAAAATACTGACGGTACCCCCTGTTTAACAAAACTGTAGTGATCAGAACGGGTAAACAACGCCTGCTCAGGCCACGGATCTGGGCTTAGGGTTAAACCAATTTTTTGTGCTGCAAGACTCACCGACTCTTTCAAATCACTATGATCTGCACCAAAGGCGATGACGTCGTTGAACTCGTAAGTTAAAATCGGCATGTCTAAATTAACGTTCGCCACCATGGCGTCTTTTGCCACGGTGGGGTTTTGTGCGAAGTAATCTGAGCCAAGTAAACCCTTTTCTTCTGCCGTGACCGCAACAAATAATATTGAACGCTTAGGGCGCTCAGCCAGTTGGCTGAACAAGCGGGCGGTTTCAAGTAACACCGAAGTACCTGTTGCGTTGTCCATGGCGCCATTGTTGATCTTGTCTTTCTTGACTGTTTTGGCGATCCCGATGTGATCAGAGTGGGCTGAATACACAATATACTCATTCTTCAGTGTCGGGTCTGAGCCTTCCAATATAGCCGCAACATTAGGGCTACTGATGGTCTTGTGCACGCTACGCTTACTGAAATCAATACTTACCGGTAAAGAGAAACCTTTAGGTGACTCGTCTTCTTCAAGTAGTTGGTAAATCTGCTCTAAATTCATATCCGCATTGGCAAACAATAATTCAGCCGCTTCTTTGCTTAAATAAGCACTGTTTTTCAGTGCAGGATAAACATTGGCTGGCTGGCCGTTTTGATCTAACCAGCGTACCGTCGGCGTGTGAATATAATTAAGAAGGTTTTGATAAGGTCGCACTTTCTCAGCAGTAGGCGTGGTAATAGTCACATAACCAATGGCGCCGTGCTCTGCAGCGTGGCGTTTCTTCTCATTGGTTGAACCAAAATGCGCGCCTTCTTCACTTGGGAAAGAAGCCGGCTTACCAGAAAGCACCACTACAACTTTGCCTTTTACGTCTAAGTCAGCGTAATCATCGTGTTCAAGTTCTGGGGCAATAATCCCATAACCTGCAAAGACCAATTGCCCTTTGACACTGGCCATTTCGCTCACTGGGCTTGCACTGGTGATGTATTGTTTGGGATAAGCTAATTCGACACTGCCTTTGGCAGTTTCAAGTACGAACGAAGGCGAAGCTTGATCAAGTGATGCTTGGCGAAAAGGCGCGCGTTGTAGAAAACTGCCATCATCGCCAGCAGGTTTAAGGCCATAGCCTTCTAATTCTGAGGCAATGTACAAAGAAGCAATTTCATGACCACGAGAGCCAGTATCACGGCCTTCTAATAAATCATCAGATAAAAAACGTAAGTGAGATTTAATTCGTTCTGCATCAGCATGAACACTTTGTTTGACAGGGGCTTCCTGGGTTGCATTTTGATTTATTGATTGGCAACCAGCAAGCATAAGCCCAGCTGAAAGCATGCCTAAATACATGATTTGGCGCATTGTTGTTCCTTTCTATCGGTGCGTTTATATTATTTTATCAACAGCTTGACGAGCAAAGTCGGTGTTCGCAAGACTTGTGGCTAAAATTGCTGTCATTCTGTTGTTCGCTAAATTGTACGGCAAAGCCTAGGGCAAACAAAATCAAGTACGGCCAATGACGGGTTTTATCAGCCCACTTGTGCTTTTCTTGGCTATATTGGTTTTCACTGTAATTTCTAGTACTTGGCGAAAAGCCAAGGACTGGGTAGACTGCAGCACTTTTTAAATTATCTACACTTTACGCAGTAATAACCCAAACTATGTCGAAAAATACTTCACTCTTTAGAATTCAATTTATCGCCAATGGCGTACGCTACGAACTATATGTGCGCGAATTGTGTCAGGGCAGCTTATTTGGTTTTATCGAAATTGGCGATTTTGTGTGGGACAACCACACCAGCGTGGTAGTTGACCCAAGCCATGAAAAACTCAAAGATGAGTTCGCTGATGTCACCACCACGTACATACCAATGCACAATGTTTTACGCATCGATGAGGTAAAAAAACAAGGTACGGCTAAAATCAGCGAGCTATCTGATAAGGTAACGGCTTTCCCAAGCCCAATTTATACTCCGAAAAAGTAAATACCTTGAACGCGAAATAATAATCGAAATGACAACGAGGGATCTTTATGTACAAGCGCAGTTTGATGCTAGCGGCAGTAATGTTGAGTTTTTGCTTTCACGCCTTCGGAGCAAGCGAGCCTTCACAGTCACGTAAATTAAGTGCTTTGCTAGAGCAAATTTGGCAGTACCAGTTGTCAGTTGACCCAATAAAGGCCACCCGTTATCGAAACAACCGCTACAACGACAAACTGAAAGATCTCTCCCCCGAGGCCTTACAGACCCATGAACAGCGAAACCAGCAGTTTTTAGCTCGCTTAAAGGGCGTGGACGATAGCGGCTTAAACCATCAGCAAAAGATCAACAAATTGATGCAGATGCGCGAGCTGCAAAACGACATTGACTTATATCGCTTCAACGCCCATTACATGCCGATTACGTCAGAGTCGGGTTTTTACAGCTCGTTGGCATTTTTACCAGCCTCAGCCCCGTTTAAAACTCAGCAAGATTATCAAAACTACCTAGCTCGCTTAAACCAATTTCCTCGCTATTTCGCCCAACAAATTGCTTGGATGAAAAAAGGTATTGAAACTGGCCGCGTGCAGCCAAAATCGGTGCTTGTTGGGTTTGACGACACTATTAAAAAATTCATTACCGAAGACCTACACGACAGTCAATTTTTCGCCCCGTTTAAACGCCTTGCCGAATCAAGTTTTAGTTCAGCCGTTCAGGCTAGCTTATATACGCAAGGTGAAACCGCCATTAACCAGAGTGTGTTGCCTGCCTATCAGAGCTTTTATGACTTTTTAGTGAGTGAATACATCCCCAACGCAAAACAAGATATTGCCGCCAACACATGGCAAAACGGCGCCGCGTTTTATCAAAATCGTAGCGATTACTACACCAGTACCAATCTAGATGTAGCCGATATTCATCAAACCGGTTTGCAAGAGGTAAAACGCATTCGCAGTGAAATGCAGAGCGTATTAGACACCCTTAACTTTGAAGGTGATATTAATCAGTTTATTCGGTACTTACGCACCTCCCCCGAGTTTTATGCCACCAGTGCAGACGAGCTTTTAATGCGTGCTTCATATATAGCCAAACGCATTGATGCCACGCTCCCTCAGTTATTTTACACTTTGCCCCGCGTGCCTTACGGTGTGGCGCCGGTGCCTGATAATATCGCCCCTAAATATACCACTGGGCGTTATATCGCCCCAACAAGAGACGACCAGCCGGGTTACTATTGGGTGAACACTTATGCGCTGGATAAGCGCCCCTTGTATGCCCTGCCCGCGCTTACCTTGCACGAAGCAGTACCCGGTCATCATTTGCAAATATCGCTGGCAAGTGAAATGCAAGACTTACCTCCTGTTCGCCGTTACACCTATATTTCAGCGTTTGGTGAGGGCTGGGGTTTATATTCTGAATTCTTGGGTAAAGAAGTGGGGATTTACACCACACCCTATGAAGAATTTGGCCGCTTAAGCTATGAAATGTGGCGCGCGTGTCGTTTAGTGGTCGATACGGGTATGCATATGCAAGGTTGGTCGCGCCAACAAGCCATTGACTACATGCTGGAAAACACTGCTTTATCTGAACATAATGTCACCACAGAAGTGGACCGCTACATATCATGGCCAGCCCAGGCTTTGTCCTACAAAATTGGTGAATTAACCATTAAACGCCTACGTAAAAAAGCCGAAGACGCATTGGGCGACAAGTTCGACTTACGCGCCTTTCACGATGCAGTGCTCGCCTACGGCTCAGTGCCCTTGTCGATTTTAGAACAGAATATAGATATGTTTATTGAGGAGAGTCGTTGACATAGAGTTTTAATATGCCGGCTTGCTGTTAAATATTAAATAGTGCCTTTCGATAAATATAGGTTTGATACCAAAAATGACTGCTGGCACAAATACATTTGGTTCTTGATAGATAGTCATTTTATCGATGTAGCCAACATCAATGTAAAACCAGAAACAAAAATAATTTTAAATAAGAACGGAGTGAGATTATCTATAATTGCATCTCCACCCCATGTTGCATGTTTGTTCCCAAGTGCGAGCAGAGTTGCCCATGCAGTTAGCAACGTTCCCGTAAAATTGAGTGTTTTTTTGAAATCAACAGCCCAAAAAAGATTTAAAACATCAGCATAAAAACCATAGATAACACATAAAAAACCAATACATATGGTAATGAGGAATGTTAAAAATAATTGCTTTCGAAAATTAGTCTATTCTCGATCTCTTCTATTATCCTCGTAGTCCATTGTTCGTCCAACTAATCGACCAAACGCAACTCGGCTGAAAAGCAAATGTAGCACTGCCAATAATAAGTTCTTCACAATTCTAACTATGACCTCTTACACTTTTAATCGTTTGTTAGTCAATAATCTTTTAGTTATAAAGACAAGCTAATATCTGATTTTTAGGCGGATGCACTATCCTTTTGCCACCGCCAACAATACTGAAAACTCATGCTCATTCACTGGCATGATAGACAATCGATGGCCTTTTTTGATTAAGCCGATTTCGTTTATCTCGGGCATGCTTTTTATTTTTTTAAGCGACAAAATAGCGGGAAATTTCTCGACAAACTTTACATCGACCATCACCCATCTGGGATTGTCAGGGCTTGATTTAGGGTCATAGTAATGGCTTTCAGGGTCAAACTGTGTGTGATCTGGGTAGGCTTCTTTGACGACTTCTGCAAGCCCCGCGATGCCAACGTCTTTACAGCTAGAATGATAAATAAAGACCTTATCGCCCTGCTTTACTTGGTCACGCAAAAAATTACGCGCTTGGTAATTGCGGATACCGTCCCAGTGCTCCGTCTGCTCAGGCTTTGCAGCTAAGTCATCGATGCTAAAGGCATCAGGTTCTGTTTTAAATAACCAATATTGCATTTGGGTTCTCATCTCTTAAAAAGACAACTTATCAATCAAAAAGTAATTATGCCAACAATAAACCTGCGTGGAATCAATCAGATCCATAGTTTGACAAAAGTGCCCTGCACCTAAAACTTGCTAATCATGTTATGTTTTATATACTGTATAAATATACAGTTAAAATATACAACCCATGGTGATGTATGAACTCAACAATCGATCAGCTCAAAAACAAGCGTCTAGTTTGGCGAGCCAGCCAAGCAAGTGGTGCTCATAAGGTTTTGCCCAGCGGTTTTGATGCTCTCGATGCTCACCTAGAAGGTGGTTTACCTGAGCAAGGTGTAGTTGATATTAGTAGCCCAATTGGCATTGGTGAACTGCGCTTACTCTTACCTAGCTTCGTATTGCGCCAACAAAACAGCGACAAACTTTTAGTCTTTATTGGTGCCCCCGCTCGGTTGAATGCACCCATGCTGGCGAAAATGGGCTTTGAGTTATCGCGTATTCTGATTATTGAACCCAAGAATGCCAAGGATGCTTTATGGTCAACTGAGCAATGCTTAAAAAGTGGCTGCTGTGATGGAGTATTGTTGTGGCATCAGGGCCTAGAAGTACACCAAGCAAAGCGACTACAATTCGCGGCAGAGGCAGGCGGGGCATTAAATATTGTGCTACGCCAGCAACAAGAACAGGTATTTTCATTGCCGGTGGCTTTAGCAATGCAGTTATCCTCATCTTCTCAGGGTATCGAGGTAACCATTACTAAACGCAAAGGCGGTTGTCATAGCCAGCCCTTCACCGTCAATATGAGCAAGATGTGGCCATCATTAACGCGACCTATACCAGCAAATAATGTTCTTCCTCTCACTGGCTTACATAGCCTTACCGGCTAATTAGCCACCATGCAACCTCTATGGCTCTACCTACATTTCCCAAATTTGCAGCTCGACTCTTATCACGTGCATGAGGGTGCCGAGAGCAAAGGATACATTGACGGCACAGGCAATCATAAAAGTACATCGTCGATCCCTATTGTAATACTCGATACAGCTCATGGTATCGTGCAGCTTAATAAATGCGCCAGGCAAGCAGGCATTCAACCCTTCATGAGCTTAGGCACAGCTGCGGCTTTACATGGTGGCTTGCAGGTTATGCCGTTTAACCCGGAAATCGAAAAACAGCAGCTGAGTATAATTGCGCAACGCTTATACATGGTTGTTTCAGATATTTGCTTTTTCAGTGAGCAAGGGCTGTTACTTCGAGTGCACAATATGTTGCGTTTATATTCGAGTTTAAACGAACTGTGG
This sequence comes from Paraglaciecola sp. QJM3NY_14, assembly GCF_056173245.1. Classification (NCBI taxonomy): domain Bacteria; kingdom Pseudomonadati; phylum Pseudomonadota; class Gammaproteobacteria; order Alteromonadales; family Alteromonadaceae; genus Paraglaciecola; species Paraglaciecola sp. QJM3NY_14. The sequence goes on along the minus strand of NZ_CM149664.1, from coordinate 45,821 downwards.
AGCATGATTAAAAGCCAGCTTGTACCATTGAACGTAAGTTTCTCATTCGCCACTGGCCATTCACCTTTAGCGGCCAAATTACTCGCCGTCAAAGGATGGAACCAAATCACGGATGAACCCGCGGCCATACAGCACGCCTTAAAAAAAGTCGATTTAAGCCTTACTGAACTTTCTTCAAAGGATGTAACTAAGCTTAACAGCATTGGCGTAAAATCTGTTGAGCAACTTCTCATCATTCCGTTTAGTGATTTACACAAACGCTTCGATACTCAAATGATTACTTACTTAGGGCAGCTAAGAGGCGATTTCAAACATCCGGTAATTTTTTTTCATCCCCAAGCAAACTTCAAGCAATACATTGAACTGCTGTATGAAATAGAGCGCACCGATTTACTTCTCAAACCCATACAAAAATTGCTTTCAAACTTAGAGAATTTTTTGCTGCTAAGAGACGAGTTAACCCAAGAGCTGCGCATAATTTTATATCAGCGAGATAAAAGCAAAATCGAATTTACGGTAGGGGCGCAGCAAGGAGAATATCGTGCCAAAGACTGGTTAGGGTTGCTCGCATTAAAACTCGAAAATGTGCTGCTGAATGCTCCAATTATCGCACTGCAACTTTCCACGGGTAAAACTTTTGTTCGTCATCCTGATAAACAAGATTTGTTCCTTGGGAAACAAGGGGTTGTATCCCGCTTACAACTTATATCAGCATTACAAGCTAAGCTTGGCGATGATGTACTTTTTAGCCCGCAAACCATTAACGACTATCGACCTGAGCGAGCATCCCAATATTGTTCCGTATTAACAGTGAATGAGCGAAACCCAATTTACCGCTCTCCGCTAAGACCAAGTTTTTTGTTAGCTGAACCTAGTTTGCTTACTCAACACGTTTCAATCGTGCATGGACCTGAACGCATTAGCACAGGTTGGTGGGACCAACAACCTGTGCTACGAGATTACTTCATTGCGGTGAGTAAAGAGGGGCAATGGTTTTGGGTGTTCAAAACACCAGAAAACACGTGGTTCTTGCAAGGCATTTTTAGTTAATTATGGCATTCAGAAAGGATCAATATGCTGAGTTATTTTGTCAGAGTAATTTCAGTTTTTTACAAGCCGCATCGCATCCAAGTGAACTCATTAACCAAGCAGAATTTTTAGGTTACCAAGCACTTGCTATTACCGATGAATGTAGTGTAGCAGGGATAGTACGCGCTCACTCCGAAATAAAAAGAAAAGGCTTATCCATTAAGTTAATTGTCGGTAGCATGTTCTACTACAATGCTGAACTTCAACTTATTCTATTATGCCCTAACCATAAAGCATACGCCGAGCTGTGCCGCATTATTACCAACGCGCGACGCCGTGCAGATAAGGGGGAATATAAGCTCGATTTATGGGATCTTAGAACGACCAAGCATTGCTTGGCTATTTGGATCCCAAGTGGCAACCCCGAGCAAAATCATTATTGGGCAACATGGCTAACCAATCATTATGACGCTCGTTTATGGATAGGATATCAACGACATTTACTTGCTGAAGAGCATATTCATCAAGCACATTGCGAGCATTTAAGCAGTCGCTTTAATATCCCTATTACCGCTTGCGGTGGGGTATTAATGCACGAAATTGAACGATGTGACTTACTCTGCGTTATAAATTCAATACGAAAAGTAAAAAATATTGAACATTCAGTGCAAGACATCCCACAAAACGCTGAACGCTCCTTGAGACCAGTCCAAAATCTATCTCGCCTATATCCTGCTCTATGGTTGGCCGAAAGTGTCAGTATTGCTAATTTATGTACTTTCGATTTGAGCGAATTAAGTTATCAATACCCTGCGGAACTCATTCCTGAGGGTTCAACACCAACACTTTATTTACGTAAGTTGGTTAAGCAAGGTATGTCTTTACGATTCCCTGAAGGAGTAAATTTCGCAATAAAACGCATCATTGCAAAAGAGTTAAAGCTGATCGAGGAACTCAAATACGAGTTCTTTTTTTTAACTATTTCAGACATCGTGCAATATGCAAAATCCCAGCATATTTTATATCAAGGTCGAGGCTCTGCAGCGAATTCTGTGGTCTGCTATTGCTTAGAAATTACCGCTGTTGATCCAAGACAAATATCAGTTTTATTCGAGCGATTTATCTCAAAAGAGCGCAACGAACCACCAGATATTGATGTTGATTTTGAGCACGAAAGACGTGAAGAGATCATTCAGTATATTTATAAAAAATATGGTCGCGAACGAACAGCTATCGCAGCAACCGTGATCTCATATCGGCAAAAAAGTGCGATTCGAGACGTGGGAAAAGCGCTGGGTATTCACGAATCACAGTTGGATTTTTTTATTAAAAATATTAACCGACGTGACAAAGGGCTTAACTGGCAAGCACAAATTTCAGAACTGGGTTTGGATCCAAGCTCAGGCAAAGGTAAACACTTCATTAAGCTCGTTAATGAGATAAAAGGCTTCCCTCGTCACTTGTCTCAACATGTAGGCGGGTTCGTCATATCAGCTACCCCTTTATATCAACTTGTTCCTGTTGAAAATGCCTCGATGCCCGATCGTAGTGTTATTCAGTGGGACAAAGACGATTTAGAGAACTTAGGGCTACTCAAGGTCGATGTACTCGCTCTCGGCATGTTGACTGCTATTCGCAAGAGTTTTGATTTAATTGAGAAACATCAGGGTAAAACCATTTCAATTGCCGATATCACCCGACTGCCTAGCGACCCTGATGTTTACGCTATGATACAGCGCGCCGATACAGTAGGTGTATTTCAGATAGAGTCCCGAGCCCAGATGACCATGCTACCTCGTCTACGCCCTAAGTGTTTCTATGATCTTGTGATTCAGATTGCCATTGTTAGACCTGGGCCTATTCAGGGCGATATGGTCCATCCCTTCCTTAAACGGCGCGACGGTCTTGAACCCGTTGATTATCCGTCTAAAGAAGTAGAGTCTGTATTGTCACGCACTATGGGCGTTCCTATCTTCCAAGAACAGGTCATTAAGATAGCGATGGTCGCTGCTGGCTTTAGTGGAGGCGAGGCAGACCAGCTTCGTAGAGCAATGGCCAGTTGGAAGAAAACCGGTGAATTAATTAAATTTAAGCACAAGCTGATTAAAGGCATGCTTGCTAGAGGTTATAAAAGTCAATTTGCCGAACAGTTATACAAACAGATTTGCGGCTTTGGTGAATATGGTTTCCCCGAATCACATTCAGCCTCTTTTTCCGTATTGGCTTATGTGTCTTCTTGGTTGAAATACTATTATCCAGAAAGCTTTTATTGTGGCCTACTCAATAGTTGGCCCATGGGTTTCTATACCCCAGATCAACTTATACAAGACGCTAAGCGCCATCGTATTAAAGTGCTACCTGTATGCATTAATGCCTCTCACTATGACCACATCCTAGAGCAGACTAAAGGAAACCTTTCTCTTCGTTTAGGTTATCGACTAATTAAAGGCTTATCCCAAAAGGAAATGGAAAACTTTGTGAATTTGCGCCCAAATAAAGGCTTTCGTGCATTAGCTCAACTTAAAGAATCAGGCTTAACTAAAACATCCTTAGAAGCATTGGCTAGTGCCAATGCATTTAGCAGTATTAGCGATAACCGCTACACAGCCAAATGGTTACTTATGGATTCAGAAAGTGAATTACCGCTGTTTAAACAACTGACTATGGATAATGCATTTAACCCTGAGCGGCCTAGTGACCTTAACGCCCTGTTAGAAGATTACCGAACTACAGGGCTAAGCTTAGACTCTCACCCAGTACGTTTACTCAATCACGCCCGATTATTGGGCCATTATACGCCGGCGGCTCAACTAGACACCATCGCACATAAATCTGTGGTCAAGGTCGTTGGCTTAGTAAAAGGAAGGCAAAGCCCAGGCACAGCATCGGGTGTTACCTTCATCACTCTTGAAGATGATACAGGCAATAGCAACGTGATCGTATGGCAAGCAACCGCTCGCGCCCAAAAGCAAGCCTACTTAAAAGCTCAAATACTAAAGGTCAGCGGTATATTAGAAAGAGGAGATGGCGGCGTAACTCATATCATCGCCGGAAGGTTAGAAGACCTAAGCCATTTAGTAGACGAACTAGCCATCCACTCAAGAGATTTTCATTAGTATTGATCCGCTAAAAACACGCATGGTTTTAAACCACTAACTTTTCACAGCGCTATTGCAACGCAACCGTCGCATCGGATGCCCGCATGACACTCGAGGGATTTGGTTTCTTTGTGTGTAGGTAGTTTTGCGCGACAGCGCTTAAGGGAAAGGGCTATCCGTTGATGCCGTATCAACCTTGCATTACTTTATCCTGCACATGCAAAAAAGGGCTACCTCGGTCGCCGCGCGATTGAGGATAGTCATTTCTTTATTGGGAGTCTGGCAGTGTCTTCCGCCAATATCGATTGTCTTTGGTATTTTCTGTGTCGCAGAAACGAAAAAAGCCACCCGATATAGGTGGCTTCATTCTAAATGGGAGTCTGGCAGTGTGCTACTCTCGCATGGGGAAACCCCATACTACCATCGCCGCTAATGCGTTTCACTTCTGAGTTCGAGATGGGATCAGGTGGGGCCGCATCGCTATGGCCGCCAGACATAAACTGTTATCTATCAAGCCTTAGCTCAATAAATTAATATGTAAAAGCTGATGCCGTTCCCTTGCAGGTCTGGCTGTAATCATCGCTAAATCTCTTTAGTCTTACTCTTGATTTTAATACTTGTCATACAAACAACATCCAAAGTCATTTGGGCGTTGTATGGTTAAGCCTCACGGGCAATTAGTACAGGTTAGCTTAACGCCTTGCAACGCTTCCACATCCTGCCTATCAACGTCGTAGTCTTCAACAACCCTTTAGGACAGTTAAACTGCCAGGGATGACTCATCTTGGGGCTCGCTTCCCGCTTAGATGCTTTCAGCGGTTATCGATTCCGAACGTAGCTACCGGGCAATGCTTTTGGCAAAACAACCCGAACACCAGCGGTTCGTCCACTCCGGTCCTCTCGTACTAGGAGCAGCTCCCCTCAATCATCCAACGCCCACACCAGATAGGGACCGAACTGTCTCACGACGTTCTAAACCCAGCTCGCGTACCACTTTAAATGGCGAACAGCCATACCCTTGGGACCGACTTCAGCCCCAGGATGTGATGAGCCGACATCGAGGTGCCAAACACCGCCGTCGATATGAACTCTTGGGCGGTATCAGCCTGTTATCCCCGGAGTACCTTTTATCCGTTGAGCGATGGCCCTTCCATACAGAACCACCGGATCACTATGACCTACTTTCGTACCTGCTCGACGTGTCTGTCTCGCAGTTAAGCTGGCTTATGCCATTGCACTAACCTCCTGATGTCCGACCAGGATTAGCCAACCTTCGTGCTCCTCCGTTACTCTTTGGGAGGAGACCGCCCCAGTCAAACTACCCACCAGGCACTGTCCGCATTCCCGATAAGGGAACAACGTTAGAACATCAAACGTACAAGGGTGGTATTTCAAGGTTGACTCCACGCAAACTGGCGTTCACGCTTCAAAGTCTCCCACCTATCCTACACATGTAGGGTCAATGTTCAGTGCCAAGCTATAGTAAAGGTTCACGGGGTCTTTCCGTCTAGGTGCGGGTACACAGCATCTTCACTGCGATTTCAATTTCACTGAGTCTCGGGTGGAGACAGCGTGGCCATGGTTACACCATTCGTGCAGGTCGGAACTTACCCGACAAGGAATTTCGCTACCTTAGGACCGTTATAGTTACGGCCGCCGTTTACCGGGGCTTCGATCAAGAGCTTCGCTTGCGCTAACCCCATCAATTAACCTTCCGGCACCGGGCAGGTGTCACACCGTATACGTCATCTTTCGATTTAGCACAGTGCTGTGTTTTTAATAAACAGTCCCAGCCACCTTTTCACTGCGGCCCCCATTCGCTCATGAAGCAAGTTCAATCACAAACAGGGGCGTACCTTCTCCCGAAGTTACGGTACGATTTTGCCGAGTTCCTTCACCCGAGTTCTCTCAAGCGCCTTAGTATTCTCTACCTGACCACCTGTGTCGGTTTGGGGTACGGTTCGATATATCATAAGTTTAGAGGCTTTTCCTGGAAGCAGGGTATTTGCAACTTCAATTCCGTAGAATCTCGTCTCGTGTCTCAGGCATGTAGAATCCCGGATTTACCTAAGATTCAACCCTACACACTTTCACATAGACAACCAACGCTATGCTTGCATAACCTTCTCCGTCCCCCCATCACTGATATACCAAGTACGGAAATATTAATCCGTTTCCCATCGACTACGCATTTCTGCCTCGCCTTAGGGGCCGACTTACCCTGCCCTGATTAGCATGGGACAGGAAACCTTGGTCTTCCGGCGTGCGGGTTTTTCACCCGCATTATCGTTACTCATGTCAGCATTCGCACTTGTGATATGTCCAGCAAACCTCTCAGTTCACCTTCAGCCACTTACACAACGCTCCCCTACCACGCAAAGTAAACTTTGCGTCCGCAGCTTCGGTATATTGCTTAGCCCCGTTACATCTTCCGCGCAGGCCGACTCGACTAGTGAGCTATTACGCTTTCTTTAAAGGGTGGCTGCTTCTAAGCCAACCTCCTAGCTGTCTTAGCCTTCCCACATCGTTTCCCACTTAGCAATAATTTTGGGACCTTAGCTGGCGGTCTGGGTTGTTTCCCTCTTCACGACGGACGTTAGCACCCGCCGTGTGTCTCCCGGATAGTACTCACTGGTATTCGGAGTTTGCAAAGGGTTGGTAAGTCGGGATGACCCCCTAGCCTTAACAGTGCTCTACCCCCAGTGGTATTCGTCCGAGGCGCTACCTAAATAGCTTTCGGGGAGAACCAGCTATCTCCCGGTTTGATTGGCCTTTCACCCCCAGCCACAAGTCATCCGCTAACTTTTCAACGTTAGTCGGTTCGGTCCTCCAGTTGATGTTACTCAACCTTCAACCTGCCCATGGCTAGATCACCGGGTTTCGGGTCTATACCTTGCAACTAAAACGCGCAGTTAACACTCGCTTTCGCTACGGCTCCCCTATTCGGTTAACCTTGCTACAAAATATAAGTCGCTGACCCATTATACAAAAGGTACGCAGTCACAGAACAAGTCTGCTCCCACTGCTTGTACGTATACGGTTTCAGGTTCTATTTCACTCCCCTCACAGGGGTTCTTTTCGCCTTTCCCTCACGGTACTAGTTCACTATCGGTCAGTTAGGAGTATTTAGCCTTGGAGGATGGTCCCCCCATGTTCAGTCAAGATAACACGTGTCCCGACCTACTCGATTTCACTTAAAATTCGCGTTCGTGTACAGGGCTATCACCTTGTATCGCTGTGCTTTCCAACACCTTCCACTCGCTCATAATTAGCTTAAGGGCTAATCCCCGTTCGCTCGCCGCTACTAGGGGAATCTCGGTTGATTTCTTTTCCTAAGGGTACTTAGATGTTTCAGTTCCCCTCGTTTGCCTCATACAGCTATGTATTCACTGCATGATACCGCCGAAGCGGTGGGTTTCCCCATTCGGACATTTGTGGATCAAAGCATTTTGTCGGCTCCCCACAACTTTTCGCAGACTTACACGTCCTTCATCGCCTCTAACTGCCTAGGCATCCACCGTATACGCTTAGTCACTTAACCATACAACCCCAAATAACCTTCAATATTTGACGTATAGACTCAAGGTCTACTCTGTATGCGTGACAAGTATTCATTTTCAAATCAGATAGAGTAAGCTCTTAAAGAGTTCTCTTAGTTTTGATTACTTTTATCAGCTTTCCATATTGTTAAAGAACAGGTGTTTGCGTTTACACGCATTCACGTAGGGTTTAAAAAACCCTAATCAATAAATACTGAATCAGTACACATTGATTAAGGCTAATCTTTTCTACTAAAACCGAGTTTGCACATCCACTGCAATCTTTTCTAATCAAGGCATGTAGTGAGGACGTTTAGCCTGCTAAATGACGAACTACATAACGCAGAGTAGGAAAGATTTGGTAGGCTTGGGCAGACTTGAACTGCCGACCTCACCCTTATCAGGGGTGCGCTCTAACCAGCTGAGCTACAAGCCTATTATTGCGCAAGCAATTTGGTGGAGCTAAGCAGGATCGAACTGCTGACCTCCTGCGTGCAAGGCAGGCGCTCTCCCAGCTGAGCTATAGCCCCTCTTAAATCGACATCAGTCTTTTTAAAGAGTCTCTCGGTTCTTCTTTACTAACAACAAAACAATCTGTGTGAACACTCAGCCTGATGAGGCCGACCTAATAGTAAGGAGGTGATCCAACCCCAGGTTCCCCTAGGGTTACCTTGTTACGACTTCACCCCAGTCATGAATCACAAAGTGGTAACCGTCCTCCCGAAGGTTAAACTAGCTACTTCTTTTGCAACCCACTCCCATGGTGTGACGGGCGGTGTGTACAAGGCCCGGGAACGTATTCACCGCAACATTCTGATTTGCGATTACTAGCGATTCCGACTTCATGGAGTCGAGTTGCAGACTCCAATCCGGACTACGACGAGCTTTAAGGGATCCGCTTACTCTCGCAAGTTTGCTTCCCTCTGTACTCGCCATTGTAGCACGTGTGTAGCCCTACTCGTAAGGGCCATGATGACTTGACGTCGTCCCCACCTTCCTCCGGTTTGTCACCGGCAGTCTCCTTAGAGTGCCCAACTTAAGGCTGGCAACTAAGGACAGGGGTTGCGCTCGTTGCGGGACTTAACCCAACATCTCACGACACGAGCTGACGACAGCCATGCAGCACCTGTATCTAGATTCCCGAAGGCACCAATTCATCTCTGAAAAGTTTCTAGTATGTCAAGAGTAGGTAAGGTTCTTCGCGTTGCATCGAATTAAACCACATGCTCCACCGCTTGTGCGGGCCCCCGTCAATTCATTTGAGTTTTAACCTTGCGGCCGTACTCCCCAGGCGGTCTACTTATCGCGTTAGCTTCGCTACTCACGGATTAAATCCACAAACAGCTAGTAGACAGCGTTTACGGTGTGGACTACCAGGGTATCTAATCCTGTTCGCTACCCACACTTTCGCACATGAGCGTCAGTTACTGACCAGGGAGTCGCCTTCGCCACTGATGTTCCTCCAGATATCTACGCATTTCACCGCTACACCTGGAATTCCACTCCCCTCTCCAAAACTCTAGCCTGCCAGTTCTAAATGCAATTCCCAGGTTGAGCCCAGGGCTTTCACATCTAGCTTAACAAACCGCCTGCGTGCGCTTTACGCCCAGTAATTCCGATTAACGCTCGGACCCTCCGTATTACCGCGGCTGCTGGCACGGAGTTAGCCGGTCCTTCTTCTGTTGCTAACGTCACAGCTAACGGGTATTAACCGTTAACCTTTCCTCACAACTGAAAGTGCTTTACAACCCGAAGGCCTTCTTCACACACGCGGCATGGCTGCATCAGGGTTTCCCCCATTGTGCAATATTCCCCACTGCTGCCTCCCGTAGGAGTCTGGACCGTGTCTCAGTTCCAGTGTGGCTGATCTTCCTCTCAGAACAGCTAGAGATCGTCGCCTTGGTGAGCCTTTACCTCACCAACAAGCTAATCTCGCTTAGGCTACTCTTTGCGCGGGAGCCGAAGCCCCCTTTGGTCCGAAGACGTTATGCGGTATTAGCTATCGTTTCCAATAGTTATCCCCCACACAAAGGCATATTCCTAAGTATTACTCACCCGTCCGCCACTCGTCATCTTCTAGCAAGCTAGAAATGTTACCGTTCGACTTGCATGTGTTAGGCCTGCCGCCAGCGTTCAATCTGAGCCATGATCAAACTCTTCAATTAAATATTTATCGAACATGAATTTTTTTTGGTAGACACTCATCAAGTGAGTGCCCACACAGATTGTCTTGTTATTAATTGTTAAAGAACAGTGCTACCGAAGTAGCGTGCTTCCTTGGAAGCGGCTTAAGATGCTGTCCGCGGACCCTCTTAAGCGGGAGGCGTATAATACGCTCTCAAGTTTCGATGTCAACAAATTTTTTAATTTAATTTCAAACTAAGTAACTTGCTGAATCCCGCTAACCACAACACTCTTAGAGCATCGCAATGACATGATTTATAGTTAAAAAATCCTGTCTCGGTAAGCCGTTTTAAGTGGCCTCCCCGAAGCGAGATGCGCATTATAGAGATCCAAACTTAGAGCGCAACCCTTTATTTGAAAAAATCGTTCAACTGCCGATTTAATAAACAGTTCGTTCAAAGTAAAAGCAAACCGATGATTTTTACGACAGTAATAGTGATTCCAAGACATATTCAGTTTGTTATCATCGCGCTATAACACAGCAGAATGGACTGACAATGAGTATTAGAATGTATAAGGGCATAAAGCCAACTCTGGCAGAGAGTTGTTATATAGATGAATCAAGTGTGGTGGTGGGTGATATCGAATGCGGCGATGACGTGAGTATTTGGCCATTGGTTGCAGCACGTGGTGATGTTAACTACATAAAGATAGGTGCTAGAAGTAATGTTCAAGATGGTTCAGTGCTGCATGTGAGCCGAGTGACTAAAGAAAACCCTAAAGGCCATCCGCTTATTATTGGGGAGGATGTTACTGTCGGTCATAAATGTATGTTGCATGGCTGCGTGTTAGGTAACCGCATTCTCGTTGGTATGGGGGCGATCGTAATGGATGGTGCTATCGTTGAAGACGACGTATTTATTGGAGCAGGCAGTTTAGTTCCACCAAATAAGCGTTTAGAGAGCGGTTATCTTTATGTAGGTAGCCCAATTAAGCAAGCTAGGCCACTGAAAGATTCTGAACGTGCTTTTTTGAAAGTATCGGCTGATAACTACGTCAGACTTAAAAATGAGTATCTAGAAGAAGTATAGGCGTATCTTAGAAAGCTCAAGAAAGAGCTTTCTGACAAGTTTTACTCTAGGCTTCCATCGATTTGGCGTTAATGTGAATAACGCCATTTTCATCCCATTGCTCATTCTCTACAAGTTTGGAGATTGTTTCTTCCAAGTCGAACTGATTCGCTTGGTAAAATTCATCCATATCACCTATTGCTATTCCACACACATGGCAATGCATAATGAGCCCAGACACGATTAGTTTTATAACCATAATGTCGTCTAGTATTTCGAAGCCATCTTGAATTTGAACAGCCTGATTCACAGCATTTCTCGCACAATTTCAATAATAGGTTCTATTTTGGGTCGAACTTTTCGCCAAACATAGAAGCTTTCGGCTGCTTGACCCACTAACATGCCCAGTCCATCGGCCGTTCTAATACTAGGGGTACATTCTTGAGCCCAGACCATAAAAGATGTTGCCTGTGCTTTATACGTCATGTCATAAGCATATGATGCATTGATAAAAATACTCGGAGTGATTTCGGGTAACCCTCCATCCAAGCTCGAAGAGGTACAGTTAACAATCAGGTCGAACTGTATTTCGGGTAAGTCGTTAAAGCCTGAAGCAGTAATAACCCCTTCTTTTTTAAACCTATCAGCTAGCTGCTGGGCTTTGCTCGCCGTACGATTAGCAATATGAATATTTTGTACTTTGGCAGTGAGTAGAGGAAGAATGACTCCACGAGTCGCCCCACCAGCGCCAATCAACAATAAACGCTTTCCGTTTAACTCCCCCCATAAGCGCTGAAGATCCTGAACTAAGCCAGCCCCGTCGGTGTTGTCACCCAAAATTGAACCATCTTGGCGCTTATATAGCGTATTGACCGCTTCAGCAGCTCTAGCGCGTGGTGTTAGTTCATCGGCAAAGCGAAATGCGTCAAGTTTGAATGGGGAAGTAACGTTTGCTCCAATGAAGCCCTCGGTAAAGAATGCATTGATTGCATCATTGAACCCGTTAGCATCGGGTTGTTGACGCCCGTATTCAATGACTTGTTGGGTCTGTTTAGCGAACAGCGTGTGGATCAAAGGGGATTTACTGTGCTCAATGGGATTACCAAAAACGGCGTATCGGTCCATAGTCTCAAAGGTCGTAATCAATTTGTATCACAAGACTAGCGTAAAATTATGTTCGACTGAATAGCGAAGGTGCTGAATAAAGATAAGAAAGGCTGAATTAGCGATAAGTAACTGGAAGCGACGCGCTTACGTCGCTTCCATTTGTATTAGAACTTGTAGCCTAGCATGAGCGAATATACCCATGGGTCGATATCGACTGATACCTGAGCAGGCAAATCCAAAACGTCAAACTTTGCTTCTGTATCAATATCGATATAGCGCACCGACGCGTTTATTAACCAGTGTTCATCTAACTTGTAATCCATACCTATTTGCGCGGCAATACCAAACGACTCATCAAGGCTTAAATTATTAAAAGACTGAGCTTCTCTATTGCCCACAAATTGCTCATCGAAGAAAACTGTGTAGTTTAGTCCAATCCCCACATACGGCTGTATGGTTTCAGAAACGGGGAAGTAATAAAGAGCACTAAGTGTCGGAGGTAATTGTTTACTTTCAGCTAATTTACCGTCACCTAAACCTAGCTCATTATCGAGTGTGTTATTCAACGTAATATCATGTGTGAATGGGCTGGCTGCTAATAATTCTAAGCCAATGTTGCTGGTAAACATATAGACCGCATTCAGACCCAACTGAGTGTTGTTGTTTACTGATGCTCCCATGCCCACATTTCCAACGCTTTGCACCGTTACATTTGAACTTGATTCATCTGGAGCGACTGTCGTTAAACCTGCTCGTACTATGATGTCACCTGGTTCGTAGGCATTGGCTGTGCCCATTATGGTGGCCGTTAAAGCTAAACTGGATAACACTATTTTGAAGACTTTCATTATTACCTCTGCGTATAAATTTTAACGGCAGTGTAATGAGCAATCGCCAGTCATTATTGATCTATATCAATATTTTTATCAGGTTATAAGTGAGAGAATTCGAGGGATGATTAAATTTGAGCTGGATCAAGAAAACAATAGATTCGCACCGACACCAATTGATGGTGCCAAGTGCTAATACTTATACATGTTTAGTAAAGGGCTACTCGTTTAACCAGTCCCGAGGATGCAGATAATCTGCATACAAAGCATCTTCTTTACTGCCTGGTATTGGGTGGAAGTCGTACTCCCAACGAGCAAGAGGCGGCATAGACATCAATATTGACTCTGTTCGCCCTCCCGTTTGCAAGCCGAATAAGGTTCCTCTGTCCCAAACCAAATTAAACTCTACATACCGGCCTCTTCTATATAGCTGGAAGCTTCTTTCCTGCTCTGAAAAAGACGTATCTTTACGTTTTTCTAAAATAGGTACATAGGCATCTAAAAAACCATTACCGACAGCTTGCATGAATGCAAAACTACGTTCAAAGCCCCATTCATTTAAATCATCAAAGAAAAGCCCCCCTACTCCCCGCGTTTCATCGCGATGTTTTAAGTAAAAGTAGTCGTCACACCATTTTTTATATTTGCTGTATACATCTTTACCAAAGGGCTCACATAAATCCTTGGCAGTTTGATGCCAATGGAGTACATCTTCATGCACCGGGTAGAAAGGTGTTAAGTCGAAACCACCGCCAAACCACCAGATAGGCTCTTCACCTTCTTTTTCAGCAATGAATATGCGCACATTCGCATGGGAGGTCGGTACGTGAGGATTTTTAGGATGAATAACGAGTGAAACGCCCATCGCTTGAAAGCTCCGACCTGCTAGCTCTGGTCGAGACGCCGTTGCAGATGCCGGAAGTTGCCCACCGTATACATGAGAAAAGTTAACTCCGCCCTGCTCAATCACCTGGCCATTCGTCAGCACGCGCGTACGCCCGCCCCCACCTAATTCTCTCTGCCAGTTGTCTTCGATGAAACTACCCTTACCGTCAGCCATTTCTAGCGTTTGGCAAATATTGTCTTGCAGATCAAGCAAAAACTGCTTTACCGATTCGATATCGGTCACGTGTGGTTGGGGCATGGTTTAATTATCTCTAATAGTTTGGCCACTATGGCCGTGACGAATTTTACTGGGGCTGCGGGATCCACCAAGCGAGCCGTCGATTAAGATCACTTGGTCAGAAAAATAAGATGTAACCTCATCGGCACTCAGCGCTGGCGGATGACCAGCAGTGTTTGCACTTGTAGAAACTAGCGGCTTATTTGCTCGCTGACAAAGATCCTTTATGAGTGGGTGAGCACTGACTCTTACAGCAATGAATTCAGACTCCCCTGTCACCCAACTCGGTGCTGTTTTCGATTTAGGAAGCAGCCAGGTTATCGGTCCAGGCCAACTTGAAAATATCTCGGTGCGCTTAGTCATTTTGATGGCGCTGTCATCTACATATGGCAATAACTGTGAATAGTTATCCCCGACCAGAATCAATCCCTTGCTGACATCGCGTTGCTTTAAAGCAAGTAGTTTGGTGACCGCCTGTTCGTTATCAGGATCGCATCCTAGGCCAAAGACGGCTTCCGTCGGATAGGCAAAAACCTTCCCAGCTAAATAGTCGAGTAAAAAAGGGTCGTCAGTGTGGTTTGCTGTCATTTTTATATTGCTTAGAGTTTATATGGCACAGAGTGTAAAACAGGACGTAACAAGGATAAACCTAAAGGTCATTCCTGCGCAGGCTGCTTGTACCCACATTTACGTTCGGGGCACTGCCAAATAAGTCCTGCCGCTGCTTTTTTCTCCTGCATAACAGGCCAAGCGCATTTGGGGCACGAATGGGCGACTGGTGTAAAATTCAGTGCGTAGTGACATTGAGGATACTGGTCACAGGGATAGAAGTTCTTCCCATATTTATTGGCCCTCTTTGTTAGGTGCCCTTTATGGCAAGAGGGGCATTCGACCTTATCTGTGTCTTGAGTTTTATTTGATTTTACGTAGTGGCATTCAGGAAAATTGCTGCAAGCGATATACATACCGTAGCGCCCTTTTCTAATCACCAACTCGGACTCGCATTCAGGACAGTGGGAGCCTTCAATAACGGTTAATTCAGTATTGTCGCTATCATGAAGTGGTTTGCTGTATTCACATTTTGGATAGTCACTACAGCCGATAAACGCACCATTTTTACTATGTCGAAGTTGCAATGGCGCATTGCAATCCGGACAGGGTCCGGGGTCAAACGCGGATTCATGAGTGCTGAAAAGAGAATGATCAATTTTAGACATGTGACAGGTGTGCCTTAGCAACCACGGGTTTACGCTCTAAACCCGTGTCAGAGTGATTAATGCAACGGCCCTTCTGGCTCTTCAAATAATAAATCTTCCATTTGTGCATAAGCATTTTCTTTACCCGGCACGTTGAACAGCACCATAAGCACAACCCACTTCATGTCCTCTAAACAGAATTCTTTAGAGTCGATTTCCATGACGCGATCAATAACCATCTCACGCGTTGTAGAGTCCAGTACATTAATTTGCTCTAAAAACATGAGAAAGCCACGGCACTCGATATCGAGGCGCATCTCTTCTTCATGCGTATAAATACGCGTAACAAAAGAAGTAGGCCCTTTCACTAAATAAGGGTTTATGTCAGTTTCTTGTAAAGCCGCTAGTTTTTCGAGCCAAGATAATGCTTTGTATATTTCATCTTGATGAAAACCGGCGCGCACCAGTTCGTCGGTCAATTCATCTTGATCGACGCGAATTTCTGTTTCACTGTGAATGAAATTTTCAAAAAGATACATGAGGATATCAAACATGTTATTTTTCCCCCAATTTAAGGTAACCGCCTGGGACTGCTGCAACTAACCCACGCAATTCGTATTCTAATAATTGAGACATAACTTCAGCAACTGGCATGCCACATCGCTCTACAACTATATCCAACGGTGTGGTTTCAAAATCTACACTATCTAACAATTTGTCAGAAGCCAAGCTTTGTCTCGCGCTTTTTTGCAATTCACTCTGCTGGATATTCAAGAAATTAAGTGCCAGATGCTGATATTCATCGTTAATATCACCCACACCTTCCACCAGCTTTGCACCCTGTTTTATTAAATAGTGGCATCCTTTAGATAATACGTTGTTTATATTACCAGGCACCGCAAACACGTCCCTGTTTTGCTCAAGCGCATAACGTGCGGTGATTAGAGACCCGCTTTTTATCGCAGCTTCGATGATTAATGTACCCAACGACATGCCGCTGATAATTCGATTCCGCCGGGGAAAATTTTCAGGCTTTGCAGGCATGTCAGGGACAAATTCAGAAACAAGTGCGCCCCCTTGTTCAAGTATACTGTCAGCCATTTTAACGTGCCGCTTGGGATAAATATTATTTAGACCTGTCCCCAGCACCGCAACAGTATTGCCCTGAACGTTAAGTACTCCATCATGAGCAAGGCCATCAATGCCCAATGCCAACCCGCTGGTTACTGTCCATCCGCATTGAGATAAACCTTGGGCAAAATACTGAGCGTTTTGCTTACCAGCGATAGAAGGGTTGCGACTTCCTACTATTGCTATCTGATGAGTATTTAATAAATCTTTATTTCCAAGACAATATAATAATATGGGTGGTCTGGCCGTTTGCAATAGCACTTTAGGGTAATGCTTCGAGGTTATGTTAAGCAATGAGCTGCTTGTTTGCTCAGACCACTGTAAGCTTTTGTCCAATCGCCGCTCATCAGGATGCTGTAATTGCTGTATTTGCCCATCGGTGAAGCCGTAGGCAGCTAGTTGCTTTGGATTAGCGTTAAATAAATCCGCTATTTGTATAGCGTTCTTGCGCAATATTGTTGCCAGTTTAGCAACAGAAAATCGTGGTAGCTGGGCTAGTATTAGCCACTGGCGCTGCTCACTCTCAGATGTTTCACGATAGGCATGTTCGTTTTCTTGATACATAAGGCTCCACTCAAACTGGCAGCCCTACGGTTTTGCAACGATAGCGCCTTTTCGAATAACTGTAGACGAACGCGTGACGAGTGCATAACTTACCTTGTCAAAGACGCTAAAGACCAAAAGTTCTCCCACCTTCATCCAAGGCTGGGGCAATACATCATTTTCTGCAAACAGTTTCTCAATCGTTTGAGCCTCAGCGAGATACTTTGGCGGCTCTCCATCGATCACTGCTGCACCTTGTTGATAAATGCCCATTACCGTGCCGCGTTTAATATTACTGCTGCCAACATCGATAACCACAACGCTAAATTTGCCTGATAATTGGTATTGGGATACATCAGCAATAATATTTCCTCTTTGCTCTATCGCTGCTGTTATATTGAGCAACGCTTCAACATTATTATTAGGGGTTTCTTTTAAGAGTTTATCACCTCGCTTTACTTCCAAATTAGCGGATGACAACGTCACTAAGGATTGCTTAGGTAAAGCTGGAGCTAATGCCTGCCCGTCGGCCACATGGCGAACTTGCACACCCAAAAATTCACCTTTGGCACTGAATAGAGACTGCTGCTTACGCACAACCTGATAATGACCCAATGGCAATTTTTCATGATTAACCAACACCAGATCATTGTTTGAAAAGTATTCAGTTCCTTTCGTGCTACCGACAATAGATGGTAATTCAGCATAGAGCTTTTCACTCAGCACAAGCTCTTGATTAAAATAAGGTTCTATCTCATGCCAAGGGAGTACAGCAATAGGTTGATTCGATTTATTGATTTGTGTGGCTGAGGGTGAGCGCACTAGATACGGTTTTCTTTCGCCACGAATTAAATCGACGAACGGCTTTCCCGCGGCACTAACCGTTAGGCGTAATTGGTCCCCCGGAAAAATGAGATGCGGATTGATAATTTGCGTATTCGTTCGCCAAATTTGCGGCCAATACCAAGGTTTGTGCAGAAAAAGGTTAGAGATATCCCACAATGTGTCGCCATGTTTTACGACATAAGTACGTGGGGCGTTCTCTTTTAGTTTTATCACGTCCGCATGCGCCCAAAATGGCGAAAGTAGAAGCACAAGGCTCAAGCGAAGTAGATTATTCAACATGTGGCATGGCACCTTGTATCTAGGGCTATTATGTTTTTATTCCATATCGGTTAGAATAGCCTGTTATTGCAAAGATTAAATAGCCTGAAGATCAGGTTAGTATGATAATTGATACCAAGAGCACCGATACCTCCTTGATTGACAACCATAGAATTGAGGAACCGAGTGCGCTATTTTTTGAATACCTCCTTGCCATTTTTTATTTATTTGGTGGGAGCAAAATGAGTTAAATGTGAACATGGCTATATTAGATGTATTGAGATTTCCTGATGAGCGCTTGCGCACAGTTGCCACGCTTGTTGATAAAATAGACAGCTCCATAAAGACACTGGTGAGCGACATGCTTGAAACCATGAAGGATGAAAATGGTATTGGGTTAGCAGCAACACAAATAAACGTGCACAAGCGCGTAGTGGTCATTGACGTTTCTGAAGAGCAAGATAAACCACAAGTGTTTATTAATCCTGAGATTACGCACATGGATGGCACAACGATCAGTGAAGAAGGCTGCTTGTCTGTTCCTAATAACTACGCCAAAGTTGAGCGAGCAGAGAAAGTAACCGTAAAAGCGTTAGACGAAAATGGCGATGCATTTACGTTGGATGCAGATGGCTTACTGGCTATTTGTATTCAACATGAGTTGGATCATTTAAAAGGTAAACTTTTTGTAGATTACTTGTCGCCACTTAAGCGCCAGCGTATCCGAACCAAATTAGAAAAAGAAGCCCGCTTAGCAGCCAAGGCTTAAGAGGTTACATTGAAATCAGGTCTTAAAATTGTTTTTGCTGGTACGCCAGAGTTCGCCGCCAATCATTTATCCGCGCTAATAGAATCTGAACATCAGGTAATCGCGGCTTACACTCAACCTGATAGACCTGCTGGTCGAGGGAAAAAACTGCACGCTAGCGCGGTGAAGCAGCTTGCTCAGCAGCACGATATACCGGTTTACCAACCAGCATCACTTAAATCAGAAGAAGCCCAACAGCAACTTGCTGCATTAAATGCTGATGTCATGGTTGTCGTCGCCTATGGCTTGATTTTACCGCAGATTATTCTTGATACGCCCAAGTACGGTTGCTTGAATGTACATGGTTCACTGTTACCCAAGTGGCGTGGTGCGGCTCCTATTCAAAGAGCAATATGGGCAGGTGATGCAGAAACAGGGGTCACCATCATGCAAATGGATAAAGGTTTGGATACAGGCGCGGTGCTAAGCGAATTACGTCTTGCGATTACCCCTATAGATACCAGCACAACCTTATATACAAAGTTAGCGGAACTTGGTCCTAAGGGATTATTAGAGACTTTAGCCTCTTTAGCAGACCTTACGCCTCAGGCACAAGACAACACATTGGCTACTTACGCTGAAAAGCTATCCAAACAAGAAGCTAAAATTGATTGGACCATGACAGCAGCTCAGCTTGAGCGTAATGTTCGTGCATTTGACCCTTGGCCTGTTGCATATTTCGAAGCACACGGCGCCGCTATTAAAGTGCGTAGCGCTGAAGTGCAACAGACGCCAATTTGCGATAACGCTAAGCCAGGCCAAATTATTCAAGCAGATAAGCATGCAATTGGTGTACAAACAGGTGACGGCGTTTTGTTGATTAAAACATTACAGTTACCGGGTAAGAAGCCGCTGGCGACTCAAGACATACTCAATGGTCACAGTGATTGGTTTAGCGTCGGTACAATACTTTCATGAGCCAATCAAAAGGTAGATACCAGCAAAACTTGCGCGCCGATGCCGCCCGTGTGCTTTTTCAAATATTAGAGCAAGGTATGTCAGCTAGAGAATGCTTACCTGCAGCACAACAAGATCATAATGAAAAAGACAAAGCATGGTTGCAAGAAATGACTTACGGCGTACTTCGCCAGCTGCCCTTACTACAGCACTGGCTAAGATTGTTGCTCGATAAGCCGTTAAAGAAAAATGTGAAAGTGGTAGAGCACCTAATTATGCTTGGGTTTTATCAACTTGCCTTTTCTCGAGTGTCAACTCATGCCGCTGTTTCTGAATGTGTGAATGCCTGCGTGCCATTAAATGCGATAGCAACCAAGGGTTTAGTAAATGCTGTTTTGCGTAATTTCATACGCCAAGATACGGCGCATAATTTACCTGATAATGAACAAGTTTTGAGCGGACAGCCAAAATGGTTCTATAAAAAGCTCGTTGATGCTTACCCCGATAATTACAAGACCATACTAGACGCAATGCAAGTAAAAGCACCAATTTGGTTGCGCGTTAATAATAAGCACAAGAGTACTGATGAATATTGTCGACTTTTAGACGACAGAGAAGTGGCCTATGAGCGTCAAGCAACCCAGCCTCAAGGTATTATTTTATCAAAAGGGTGCGACATCACCACTCTGCCAGGTTATGACGAAGGTTGGTTTGCGGTGCAAGATGGCGCAGCACAATTAGCCGCTGGGCTGCTAGGCTCACAACCTAATGATCGCGTATTAGATTGTTGTGCAGCGCCGGGAGGCAAAACGTGTCACATAGTTGAGCTACAGCCCGATTTAGCCGCATGCGTAGCAATAGATATAGAAAGCAGCCGCCTTAAACGCATCGAAGAAAACTTAACTCGCTTAGGGCATCAAGCGACACTCATTTGCGGTGACGCCAGCGAGCCAGCATCATGGTGGGACGGCCAGTTATTCGACCGCATATTGCTAGATGCGCCTTGCTCAGCCACGGGTATTATTCGCCGCCACCCAGATATAAAGTGGTTGCGTAAATCCAGCGACATTGACGTACTTGTCGCGTTACAAAGCAAAATAATTGATGCAATGTGGGCGTTGTTAAAGCCTGGTGGAACTATGCTTTACGCAACGTGTTCAATTCTTCCAGCGGAGAACCAGTTGCAAATTAATGCTTTTTTAAATCGTACGCCTGATGCGCTGTTAGACGATAAATTTGATAACGACGCAGCACAAAAGCCAGGAAAACAGATTTTACCTGGTGAAAAACAAATGGACGGTTTCTATTACGCTCGACTGCTAAAAGCCTAAAAACCGTATATTGTCTAAACTGAGCAACACGTTAGAATGAATCTACAATGAAAATAATAATTATTGGTGCGGGCCAGGTCGGCGCAACCCTCGCTGAAAACCTCGTGGGTGAAATGAACGAAATCACTGTTATAGATTCTCATCAAGACACCCTTAGACAGTTGCAAGACCGATTAGATTTACGTGTTATTAATGGCGTTGGCTCGCACCCTGATGTGTTAAAAAAGGCCGGTGCTGAAGATGCTGATATGCTCATCGCTGTTACGAGCAGCGATGAAAGCAACATGATGGCCTGTCAGGTAGCTTATAGTTTATTTAAAACCCCTACCAAAATCGCCCGTGTTCGTTCAGAGCAATACATTATTTATCAAGAGCAACTCTTTAAGCATCAGGATGTCCCTGTAGATCACTTAATTGCTCCCGAGCAATTAGTTACTAAGGCGATTAAACGTTTAATTGACTATCCCGGTGCGTTGCAAGTAGTTGAGTTCGCTGACGGCAAAGCCAGCCTAGTGGCGGTAAAAGCCTATTACGGGGGCCTACTAGTTGGCCATGCCCTGTCAACGTTAAAGCAGCACATGCCGAACGTGGAGACTCGTGTAGCTGCAATATATCGACGTGGCCGCCCTATCCGCCCACTTGGCACGACGGTGATAGAAGCAGACGACGAGGTTTTCTTCATCGCAGCGACTAAGCATATTCGTGCTGTCATGAGTGAACTACAAAAATTAGAGTCTAGTTATAAACGCATTATGATTGCTGGCGGCGGTCTGATTGGCGCTGGTTTGGCTAAATTGCTGGAACATAATCACAACGTAAAGTTAATCGAATACAGTCAAGAACGGGCTAAATACCTATCTGCTCACTTAGACAAAACCATCGTATTTTGCGGTGATGCCTCTGATCATGAATTGCTCACTGAGGAAAACGTTGAACAAGTAGATGCCTTTATCGCTGTGACTAATGACGATGAAGCAAATATCATGTCTGCCATGCTCGCTAAACGCTTAGGTGCACAGAAGGCCATGGTATTAATTCAGCGCAGTGCTTATGTAGATTTAGTGCAAGGAGGGGAAATAGACATCGCTTTCTCGCCTCAACAAGCCACCATCTCAGCTCTACTGACCCATATACGCCGCGGGGATATTGTCAATGTTTACTCACTTAGACGTGGTGCCGCGGAAGCAATTGAAGCGATAGCGCATGGCGATCAAAACACGTCTAAAGTTGTGGGGCGTGAAATTCGCGACATCAAATTACCGCCAGGCACGACAATTGGCGCCATAGTCAGAGCTGACGAAGTAATTATTGCCCACAGTAATACGAAAATTGAAGCTAACGATCACGTGATCTTATTTTTGGTCGACAAAAAATTTATTAGCCATGTTGAGAAACTGTTTCAACCCAGTGCTTTCTTCTTTGGGTAAGCAAGCATATAAACTTAACTCCCTTAGCCTAAAGACTAGATTGGCGAATGGACCGAAGTAACCTAAAATCCGGCTCACCACTTTGGTTAATTAAAGGAATGATAATGAAAAAACTAAGTATCGTACTTACAGTCGCAGCACTCAGTATTCAGCCACAGGCACACGCAGAAGGCTGGTTAGATTCAATTAAAAGCATGCTAGGTATGGAAACACAGCAAGAAGCTGCCACGCCTTCTATCTCTGGCATGGTCTCCTCTGTAACTGATTCTCTTGGCGTTACACAAACTCAAGCCTCTGGCGGTTTAGGCGCAATATTTAATTATGCCAAAGAAAATATCTCTTCAGATCAATACGGCCAACTGACCGATGCTCTACCTGGTGTAAGCGGTTTATTGGAATCAGTACCTGATATTAGCAATATGACGAGTGAAGGCGGTTTAGGAGGCATTTTAGATAAAGCTGCAAGCTATAATGAATCACTAAAAGCTATTAATGATGTGAAAAAGCAATTTGAAGCATTGGGCTTGAAACCTGAAATGATTACGCAATTTGTTAGCAAAGCTCAGGCTTACTTGGATACCCCAGAAGGCCAGCAAGCTAAGCAATTGCTGACTCAAGGTTTAGGTAAATTACTCGGTTAAGTCCTAAAGTGAATATGCCAACGCTTATATGGCAGACAAAATGAATAATTAAAAAGCCACTTCGTGGCTTTTTTCATTTCAGATAGCTTCGTTTAGATTCAAAAATTTACCGTTAATCAAGACTTTCAGCGAAAAAGCTAAAAATTCACATAAATGCACTTTGCATTACGTGAGTTTAGCGTTAAGGTTTTTAGACGCTGCTCAGGAAGAGGTCGTGTCAGCTCGATTGCCATGATGAATTTATGGAGGAATATTATGCTAAATATCAATTCATCTCTTAGAAAATCCCCCACATTACCGCAAGTGCTTTTAAGCCTTTGCTGTATGTTGCTATCGCTTTTTACTTTCGCACAGGAAGAAACAGAAGAAGAAGCGCTAGCAAGAATGCAAGCACAACTCAATGGTGAGGTAATGTCACGCCCATTTTTGGCTGAACGCCCAAAAGAAGTAGATAACTATATTGAGAGTATGCTTAAAAAGAACGTTAAGCCACCAGAATACCAAGGCACTTATTGGCGCCGAGGATATACATGCCGTGACTTGTTACGTTACAACTGGACGCAGTACCGAAACTGTCGTTACTACCATAGGTATCATGGTCGGTATTACTACTAAAACCACAATTTAATCAATAACATAAGTAAAGGTAATTACTATGAAAAATTATGTTCGTTCCGCCAAAATCGCATTCGTCGGACTCGCTATTTTAGCTTTAACAAGTTGCGCTGCGGTTCACACATCAATAGCCAAAAAGGACTTAGATGTTCAAACTAAACTCAGCACTTCAATCTTTGTTGATGCCGTTCCACCTGAAAAACGCAAAGTGTATTTAGAAGTACGCTCTGCCGTGATGGAATTTGACCGAAATGCATTTAGACAAGCGCTCAACGAACAAATTTCTGGTAGCGGTAATGGCTACTCTTTTGTGGATAGCCCAGATAAGGCCCAGTACACAATGAGTGTTTTTGTGCGCAACCTTGAGAAAGCATCACCTAGCGCCGCTGAAAACTATCTTTCTAGTGGTTTTCAAGGTGTAGCAGCTGGTTCAGCTATTGGCTACGCAACCGGGGGGAGCTACCGAGGTGCTGCAGCAGCGGGCCTAATTGGTGGTTTAGCATCAACGGCAGCAAACGCATTCGTTAAAGACGTTACCTATTTACTTGTTGCTGATATTCAAATTCGTGAGCGCGCTAAGAAAGGAGTCATCGTACGTCGTGACTCTAAGGTCAACAGCAAAATCTCTGATGACGGCGCTACAACGCAAACCTATTCTGAAGCGACAAATCAAAAAGAATATCGTACACGTGTTGTGACCACCGCTAATAAAGCGAATCTTGAACTAGAAGAAGCACAGCCTCTTATGTTCGAAAAAACGGCTTACGCTATGGCATCTTTCTTCTAAATTAAAACGAAATATGGCAGCGTGAAGCTGCCCTTTTTAGCATTCAACGGCTACTCGACTTAACGGCGAGTAGCTTTTTTTATGCATGGGGTGCAAGTAAGCGCTTTATTTCCCATTCCAATACTGAGAACGTAGTACAAAACACGCTAGGGCTTTGCCTTCGGACCAATTTTAAAAGGACTGACTCTGTGTAGCTAAAACTTGAAAGTGCACCGGTGAATTATCTATTGGAGTAAAGATTAACTGCGCCAAAAAGTTGGCGAGAACAGTACAAGAAGCGAAAATACCTCTAACCGCCCAAATAGCATGGCTAAAATAAGTAGCCATTTTCCTGTATCAGACACATCAGCAAATGAACCGGACACAGTACCTAAACCAGGGCCTAAGTTATTCAAGGTTGCAGCGGTCGCAGTAAAAGCGGATACATCATCCATCCCAGTAGCAATAAGACAGACCATAATGATAACGAAAATCATCGCATATGCAGAAAAGAATCCCCATACCGCTTCTACTACCCTATCAGGCAAGGCTCGATCTCCTAGTTTTACGGTATAAACGGCCTTAGGATGAATCAAGCGGTCAACCTCTCGTTTACCTTGTAAGAAAAGTAGCAATACGCGTACGACCTTTAGGCCGCCTCCAGTTGAACCTGCACACCCACCTATGAAGCTTGAAAAAATTAACATAATTGGTAAAAAAGCCGGCCAATGTGAAAAGTCGGTAGTGGCGAAACCTGCGGTAGTACTGAATGAGACAGATTGAATTAATGCTTGGTCAAAGGCGATCCCTGCACCATCAAACCAACTGAATTTCATTAGTACGAAAAAATACACAGCGACCAGTACAAACTGAATTAAAAAGAACGCACGTAGCTCAGGATCATAAAAATAACCCATTAAGGTTCTGCCACTGGCAGCAGCATAATGCAGGGCGAAATTTAGCGCTGCTATCCACAGAAATATAACGCAGACGATGTTAATCCAAGGACTATCAAAATAACCAATACTTGCGTCATAATTTGAGAAGCCACCTATCGCCACGGTTGAAAATGCATGACAAAGGGCGTCAAACCAATTCATACCAGCAAACCAATAGGCCACACCACAACAAATCGTTAACGTTAGATAGATGTACCACAAGTGCTTGGCAGTATCTGCGATGCGAGGTGTCATTTTTGAATCTTTCACTGGCCCGGGCGTTTCAGCTCGGTACAGCTGCATCCCACCGACGCCAAGAATAGGAAGAATAGCAACTGCCAGTACGATGATCCCCATCCCACCTAACCATTGGAGTTGTTGTCTGTAAAACTGCACCGCTTTAGGTAAATAGTCGATCCCTTGGATCACCGTCGCCCCAGTCGTCGTTAGACCTGAAAACGCCTCAAAGAACGCGTCTGAAACCGACATTTCAGGTTGTTCCAGTAGAAGCAACGGTAACGCACCGAAACTTGCTAGAACGGTCCAAAAAAGTACAACTATTAAAAATCCTTCCTTAGCGCGCAAATCTCTGCGATGAAGCCGGTTTGGATACCAAAACATCAGCCCTGTGCCTAAGCACAGCAGAAAGGCAAGGAAAAACGGAAGTCCACTGCCATCTTTAAAGTACAATGAAATGATGGCAGGTGGGATCATAGTCACACTAAACAACGCAACAAGTAGGCCTAAGATCCGAATTATCGTTCGGTATTGCATCGCTTAACTTTTACCAACTAAAATACGCACGCCAGTGCGCTTAAAAAATACCAGCATTAGTAGTCTTTCTTAATCTTTTTATTTACCAAGGGATATGAGGTGATTGTCCGCCCCAATAAATTCAAAAGCAATACACAAAGCCGAATAATAGTACAAACTGCCTTTTATGAGCATTAGCAAAGACTTAGGCAACACAGGTATTTCTGAACTGATATGGAGAATACAGGGCAACTACTTATTCTATGTATTGACTTAAACACTCCTCAATAAGATTAGGGCTCTACAAGTCCGCAGCAGGAAAACCAACAATTTAGTAACAAATTTTCCCAGTC
Source organism: Paraglaciecola sp. QJM3NY_14 (assembly GCF_056173245.1). Lineage (NCBI taxonomy): Bacteria > Pseudomonadati > Pseudomonadota > Gammaproteobacteria > Alteromonadales > Alteromonadaceae > Paraglaciecola > Paraglaciecola sp. QJM3NY_14. Next base: position 19,398 of record NZ_CM149664.1, on the reverse strand, counting down.
CACATAAACAAAGAGACCGAAATAACTTTGTTGTAGGTTATCAGCTAAGTGTACGGACCATAATGTTAATAAATTGTAATCAAACAAACCGCTATCCCTTACTATTCCTGCCTTATACTTATCGACATCAAAACTGTATTATTTTCAGACAAAAATAGTTTAACATTTAACCTTTCCTCTCCATTAAATTACGTGTAAAGTCTTCATCCCCTTTGGATAGCACCGAATATTTATTAATAATGTTATCCACATCGGTAAATTCTCTTAAGTAGTTACATTTTGCCTGAAGTAATTAATTTCACCCCAATAAATTCAAGGGCTGTGGATCGTTAACTTGATCCCTAACGATCCGTTTACTCTTCATCGAAAAATTTATTCAACAGAGTTATCCACAAATTGATCGGATCTCTGCATGGATGAATAGTGCTGTGTGTGGCATCCTTTACGCGTTTACTTAATTCCTGAGAAAAATACCATATGAGCAATACTGATCCTGCTACTACGCCCGTCATTCCCAATAACCCGTTTATATTAGTCGACGGATCATCTTATTTATTTCGTGCTTTTCACGGCATGCCCCCTTTGACTAATTCTAAAGGTCAAGATACCGGCGCGATCTACGGCGTGATTAATATGTTGCGTAGCTTGATCAAGCAGTTTAGCCCTACGCATATGGCAGTTGTATTTGATGCTAAAGGTAAAACATTTAGGGATGATATTTATAAGGAATATAAGGCTAATCGTCCCTCCATGCCTGAAGAACTGCGCAGCCAAATTGAACCTTTGCATAAGATCATTAGGGCGATGGGCCTACCTATTATTGTGGAGTCAGGTGTTGAAGCTGATGACGTGATCGGCACATTAGCTGATCAAGCCAGCAAACTGGGGATCCCTACGCTTATTAGTACGGGTGATAAAGACATGGCGCAGTTGGTTAATGAGCACGTAACCCTGATTAATACGATGAACAATCATGTGATGGATCCACAAGGCGTGGTCGAGAAATTTGGCATTCCTCCAGAATTAGTCATCGATTTTCTCGCTCTAAAAGGCGACAAAGTAGACAATATTCCTGGCGTACCAGGTGTAGGCGATAAAAGTGCATTGGGCCTACTCCAAGGTATTGGCAGCATCAACGACATATACGAAAACCTTGATAAAATTGCCTCGTTAGATTTTCGTGGGGCTAAGAAAATGGCAGACAAGATGCGCGAATATGAAGAGCAAGCGCGCTTGTCTTATACATTGGCGACAATCAAGTTAGATGTGGAAATGGATTGTAACCCCACGAGCCTATCACCCGTCGCGGCTGACTATAGTGTATTGAAGGAGCTATTCGCAGAACTTGAATTTAAACGTTGGCTTAAAGATGCAACTGATGCTTTGAATAATGGAGCTGAAACAGAACAAGCAATGTCAGCCAGTGACGAGCAATCCACTAAATCAGAGGTTCAAGTCACTTACCAAACAATACTCACGCAAGACGCACTTGAAAAATGGTTCGCTAAGTTACAACAGGCTGACCTATTTGCTTTTGATACAGAAACCACAAGTTTGAATTATATGCAGGCTGAGTTGGTCGGTATGTCATTTTGTATTGAAGAGGGCGACGCGGCTTACCTTCCTTTAGCACATGATTATGTAGATGCCCCACAGCAGCTAGATCGCAGTGCAGTTTTAGCTTTGTTCAAACCTTTACTAGAAGACAAAAGCAAAGCCAAAGTTGGACAACATTTAAAATACGACAAAAATGTACTCGCGAACTATGACATTAATCTGCAAGGTATTGCTTACGACACCATGCTTGAGTCATATGTGCTAAACAGTGTCGCAACACGCCATGATATGGACAGCTTAGCGCAATACTACTTAGGTTTATCAACAGTTCATTTTGAGGATATTGCCGGCAAAGGGGCGAAACAGCTGACCTTTAATCAGATTCCATTAGATCAGGCTGCGCATTATGCAGCCGAAGATGCCGATATCACCTTGAGATTGCACAACCATATTTGGCAAAAGCTACATCAAACGCCCGAGCTAGCGTCGGTCCTGACCGAAATAGAAGTACCTTTAGCGACCGTGCTGGCTAAAATGGAGCAGTTTGGCGTATTAATTGATAGTCAAAAACTCAGTCAACAAAGTCAAGATCTTGCTACAAGGATCATGCAGCTAGAGCGCGAAGTTTACGAATTAGCAGGTGAAGAGTTCAACTTGGGTTCAACGAAGCAATTGCAAGAAATTCTGTTTAATAAACTAAGTCTTCCGGTGTTGAAGAAAACGCCTAAAGGCGCCCCCTCTACTTCTGAGGAAGTTTTACAGGAGTTAGCACTTACATACCCGCTACCTAAATTATTAATGGAATTTAGAGTGTTAAGTAAGTTGAAGAACACCTATACAGATAAGCTTCCTAAGATGATAAACCCGCGTAGTGGCCGTGTGCATACTTCATATCATCAAGCCATCACTGCTACGGGGCGCCTGTCTTCTACCGAACCCAATTTGCAGAATATTCCAATTAGAACGGAACAAGGACGCAGAGTAAGGCAAGCGTTTATTGCTCGTCCTGGGTACAAAATAGTTGCTGCAGATTACTCCCAAATAGAACTTAGAATTATGGCGCACCTTTCCCAAGATGAAGGGTTATTGAAGGCCTTTTCTCAAGGTAAAGATATACATACTGCCACAGCGGCAGAAGTGTTTAACGTTTCGCTAACGGAAGTGACCACAGAACAGAGACGCAACGCCAAGGCTATTAATTTTGGGTTGATTTACGGAATGTCAGCTTTCGGTCTGTCGAAGCAACTCAATGTATCTCGCCATGATGCCCAACATTATATGGATCTTTACTTTGAACGTTATCCTGGCGTGCTTAAGTACATGGAAGACTCCCGTATTGTCGCGAAAGAAAATGGTTATGTGTCTACTGTATTTGGTCGTCGCCTCTACCTACCTGATATTAATGCGAGTAATGGGTTGCGCCGCAAAGGCGCAGAAAGAGCCGCGATTAACGCCCCAATGCAAGGCACAGCTGCCGACATTATTAAAAAAGCTATGTTGAAAGTGGATGCCTGGATTGACACGTTACCAAGCGATCAAACGCGTATGATAATGCAAGTTCACGATGAGCTTATTTTTGAAATAAAAGAACAAAACGTAGAAAATGATAAAAATACTATCGTTGACCTTATGGAAAAAGCAGTTTCATTAGACGTACCGCTTATTGTCGAAGCAGGAGTTGGCGAAAATTGGGACCAAGCTCACTAGTCAGCACTCCAGAAACACAAAAAATAAGCGCTTTATGTAATTTAATTACATAAAGCGGTTGGCATTTTAATGAACTTTGCTAATATCTGTGATGTAGGGTACAGAGGTATGTATTTTCAGACCTTTGCTTCGACCCCAGCAATTTGCTGGGGTTTTTTTATGGGCGCATGAAAATCCGCCTCATGTACAGCGCAAACATCTCTGAAAATCTGACTATTTTCACTCCGCTAAGATAAAACTGAATTAAATCGTAAAACATTGAACTTATGTCAACAATTGCGCTCTTATTATCGTGTGTGTTCTAGATGTGAAAAACCTTGTCAATTGACAAGGTTTTTTTTTGGTCTTTATTCTTGCTCTAGCTCTTCATCTTGAGCATATCCAAACCACTTATCTAGCACTCGTTCACAGTTATCTAAGCCTAATCCGTTTAATGACGAAAACAGATGGATCGTCACATCACCACAAAAAGCAAGAGAGGCTTCTCTCGCCATCAGCAGCTGTGCTTTACGCTTACCTGATTTGAGTTTATCCGCTTTAGTAAGTAAACCTAACACTGGCAAATCTGCTGCGACAGCCCATTGAATCAACTCTTGGTCTAAATCTTTGAAAGGGTGACGAATGTCCATTAATACAACAAGTCCTTTTAGGCTTTCGCGTTTTTGTAGGTATTCCCCTAAAGATTTCTGCCACTTCAGTTTGATGGCCATTGGTACTTTTGCATAACCGTAACCCGGCAAATCAATTAAGCGTCGATCTTCGTCTAAATCGAAAACGTTAATTAATTGCGTGCGTCCCGGCGTTTTACTGGTGCGGGCTAAGCTCTTTTGCCGTGTCAAACGATTAAGCGCACTAGACTTACCCGCATTTGAACGTCCAGCAAAAGCGACTTCAATCCCTTGGTCTGCACTTAGGTGGCTAATATCTGGCGCGCTTAAATTAAACTTGGCTTGACTATAATGACTCACACTTGCTCCTAGTAATAAAACGATTTTTGATCATTACCTTTATTGATAAGCTCATTATATCAGGTAAATACGAATCGAAAGTGGTTGTTATGTCGTATAATATTGCGCTAATCCTGTGGAATATATTTTACTGACGCTGTAAATGTGTAAAATACGCAGTTACTATTCTGATAATGGTCAATTAATCAGCAGCTTAATGAGAAAGAATATGAAAATGATGGGTTTGTTAGTTAGCGTTTTTTTAGGTTTATCTGCTAGTGCAATGGCAGCCGGTGATGTTGAAGCAGGTAAAACGAAGTCTGCATCTTGTGGTGCTTGTCATGGTGCTGACGGAAACAGCATGATTGATATGAACCCCAAATTAGCCGGTCAACATGCTGGTTATCTTGTTAAACAGTTAAAAGAATTTAAACTTGCTTCACAAACAGGTGGTAAAGAAGGACGCAATAATGCCGTGATGAATGGCATGGCTGGTGTGCTGTCTGAGCAGGACATGTTAGATATTGCCGCTTATTTTGAAAGCCAAACACCTTCTGAAGGCGAAACGCCTGAAGATGCGATTGCCGCAGGCAGTAAACTTTATCGCGGTGGTGATTTAGATCGTGGTATTACTGCATGCACAGCGTGTCATGGTCCTAGAGGTAATGGTACCAGCTTATCAGGGTTCCCTGATATTAGTGGACAACACACAACGTACCTTAAAGCCCAATTAGAAGCTTTTAGATCAGGTCAACGTGCTAACTCACATAACGGCATGATGGAGGACATAGCGAAACGCTTAACCGACCAAGATATTGACGTGTTGTCTAAATATATTTCAGGCCTTTATTAGGTAATCAAAACGACCCTTCTGGGTCGTTTTTTTTGTATTGAAGACATAAAATACAAAAGTAATAACAGAATACTATGTAAATGAGTTGTAAAATATTGGTTATCATGTATTCTCTGTTCCCAGAAAAACAACATGGACTGCAAACGAACGTTTGCTCACGGAAGATAATTAGCAAGCAGTGCTAAAACTTAGTGCCTTTGGTGAAAAGGCAAGGACGATAATAATAAAGTGTCAGGAAGACCTAAAACTATATTCTGTTTTCGTTAAAATAAATAAAAAGTGAAAACATGAAGGACCACCATTCACTGTTCAGGAAGAACAAATGTCGGGATTCGTGTCGCAAGACACATCTATGATACGAAGGGCGATAGCTATGCTATCGCCCTTTTTCTTATCTAAATTTCGCTCCATCGATACCGAGCCATATTTAACCAGTCTAATTTAAGGTAAAATCCGCACAAATATTGTGGAGGTTAAAATGCCTAGAAAAAAGAAGTCACGCAAAATCGGTCAAATCGGTACCCCGTTAGCACCGAAAGCTAATCGTAAACCAGCGCCGGCAAGCCCAAAACGTAATAAAAAAACCTTAGGTAAGCCCTCTGGAACCCGTAACAACCCTGAGCAAACAAGCTCACAAAGCAAACCAAGCAAAGTGCAAAAAGACCCAAGGGTTGGCAGCAAGAAGCCGATACCCTTAATTGTTGATGACAAGCCTAAAGCCAAAATTACCAAACCTAAGTTCTTCTCACCTGCTCAAGAGTTAGAAAGCATTGAACAGAACGAACGTTTCGGTATGCTGCTAGAAAAACTCGATTCTGATACGGCGTTAAGCCGCGAAGAGCGAGCATTTGTCAATAAATTAACGACTCGACATCAAGAGCTGTGTGATTTACTGGGCATATCCAATGATGATGACAGTACGGCCAATGCAGGCAACAGCGAAAACTCAACTGACGATGATCTTTATGATCAATTTGAATCTATTGATATAAACAAATTCAAGTAAGTTCTTATATGAGTTCTATCACTATTTTACTGATCCTTGTTGCCTTCGTTATTATTGCGTCATTAGCATTCTATGCTGGCAAGTTATTGTTTATGCTCAACAAGCAAAACAAAAAAATGGCTCGAACGAAACAACAACGAGTAGAGCGGCTTATGGAAAGTATCCATACCATTTCCATGGCTGTTGAGCAGCAACAATGCAATCTATCAGAGGGAAGCATTCGCTTATATCATTTGCATGAGAGCTTACCCATTGACGATAAACCAGATTACGAGACCCGCTACCCTGGTTTGTACGCGCTATATGTGAAAGTGAGTGACTTACCTACGCATGAAGCAAGAGATAAGCTTTCTGCGCTTGAACGTAAAACTCAGGATATTGCTCGCGAAGCATTAGAAAGGGAATTAGAAAGCCAGATCTTGGAAGACGTAACCAAGTTAAGAGCGTTTACACCTTAAACGCTCTTAACCGTTTTCTTTTTATCTCTTTTCATTAACTGGGTAACAAAAGCAGTCTTGGGTGTGGTCATTAACCAACCCAACGGCTTGCATAAATGCGTAACAAATAGTGCTTCCCACGAATGAAAAGCCGCGCTTTTTCAAGGCCTTGGCCATCGCATCAGATTCGTTAGAAGTATTAGGAACCTGACTTTTCTCAGCCCAAGCGTTTATGATCGGTTCGTTTGCGACAAAAGACCAAATGAATTCTGAAAAGTCAGTGCCTTCACGTTCTATTTCGAGAAACCCCTTAGCATTCTTAATAATTGAATTTATCTTAAGTCTGTTTCTAACGATCCCTTTATCTTGCATTAAGCGCTCAACATCATCTTCTGTCATTTCACTGATGCGTTGCGGGTCAAATTGATGAAAGGCTTGATAATAGTTTTGCTGTTTTTTTAGAATAGTTATCCAGCTTAAACCAGCTTGTTGGCCGTCTAGGCATAATTTAGCGAAAAGCTCATATTTGTTTCTTACTGGGCGACCCCAAACTTTGTCGTGATATTCTTGATATATGGGATCCTGTGAAACCCATGCACAGCGTATATGTTGCATTTTTCGGCCTTTAAACGCTCAATAGCGTATTAATATGGTTATTTAACCTACATTCATCGATGCGCAGCAGGTATACTATCCGGCGTTTTTTCGGATTATTTTGTGGCAGCAATTAATGAATAAGTTTGATAGTAAAACCTTCCAAGGACTGATCTTATCACTCCAAGACTACTGGGCAAGACAAGGGTGCGTAATAATTCAACCTCTCGATATGGAAGTTGGCGCAGGTACTTTCCATCCCATGACATTTTTACGCTCTATTGGTCCTGAACCAATTAGCAGTGCTTATGTTCAACCATGTCGTCGACCCACAGATGGCCGATATGGTGAGAACCCAAACAGATTACAACATTACTACCAATTTCAGGTCATGTTGAAACCATCACCCAGTAATATTCAAGAACTCTATTTGGGCTCATTAAAAGAGCTAGGCTTCGATCCGTTAGTGCATGATATTCGCTTTGTGGAAGATAATTGGGAATCCCCCACCCTGGGTGCTTGGGGTCTTGGCTGGGAAGTTTGGCTAAATGGTATGGAAGTCACTCAATTTACTTATTTCCAACAGGTTGGAGGGATTGAATGTTCGCCTGTTACTGGCGAAATCACCTACGGTTTAGAGCGTCTTGCTATGTACATTCAAGGTGTAGACAGTATTTATGATCTCGTTTGGACTGACGGCCCTATGGGCAAAGTCACCTATGGTGATGTTTTCCATCAAAACGAAGTTGAACAGTCTACTTATAATTTTGAGTATGCTGACGTAGATGCGTTGTTCGGTATGTTTGATCACTGCGAAAAAGAAAGTCAGAAGATGATTGAAGCTGGATTACCTCTACCTGCATACGAGCAGGTGATGAAAGCATCTCACGCGTTTAACCTGTTAGATGCCCGCCACGCCATCTCAGTAACAGAGCGTCAACGTTACATACTGCGTGTTCGTACGCTCTCAAAAGCCTGTGCAGAGGCTTATTATCAAGCACGAGAAAAGCTTGGATTTCCAATGTGTAAGAAGGAGGCTTAATTCATGCGTTACGAAAATCTATTGGTTGAAATTGGTACCGAAGAATTACCACCTAAAGCACTGGGTAAATTGGCTCAGGCCTTCGCTGATAACTTCCAAGGCGCGCTGGACACAGCTGAACTCAAGTATACCTCGATTAAATGGTTTGCCTCCCCTCGCCGCTTAGCTGTCAATGTCATTGGACTGGCTGAGCAACAAGAAGACAAGTTGATCGAAAAGAAAGGTCCTGCCGTGTCAGTGGCATTCGATGAATCAGGCCTGGCAACGAAAGCCGCTCAAGGTTGGGCTCGTTCTAATGGCATTACCGTCGAGCAAGCGGAACGGTTAACTACCGACAAAGGCGAGTGGCTTTTGTTCAAAGGCGAAGCAAAAGGCGAGCAAGTCTCTTCGTTGTTGCCAGCCATGATTGATGGAGCCCTTAAAAAACTGCCAATCCCTAAAGCGATGCGCTGGGGAAGCAGTTCCATTCAGTTTATTCGCCCTGTTCATACCGTTACTATGCTCTTTGGGGCGGATGTTATTGAAGGCAATATTTTAGGTATTGATTCAGACCGTGTTATTAATGGTCATCGCTTTCATGGCGAAAAGCAATTTAGTCTATCTCACGCCGATGACTACCTTGCACAGCTTGAAGCGCACTACGTATTAGCCGATTTTTCAGCTCGTAAAGATAAAATACGTCACCAAGTTAATGCGGCAGCACAAAAAGAAGATGCTGTTGCTGATATGAATGAAGACCTGCTGGACGAAGTTACAGCGCTGGTTGAATGGCCCGTCGCATTGACCGCGAGTTTCGACGATTCCTTCTTAGAAGTTCCAAAAGAAGCCCTTATCTATACGATGAAGGATGATCAAAAGTACTTCCCGCTTATCGACCAAAACGGCCAGCTAAAGTCTCGATTCGTGTTTGTGACAAACATTGAAAGCAAAGATCCAATGCAGATTATTAGTGGCAACGAGAAAGTGATTCGACCTCGTTTGGCTGATGCGGAGTTCTTCTTTAATACCGATAAAAAGACCACGCTTGAATCACGTCTAGAAAGCCTGAAGACAGTGTTGTTTCAGAAACAGTTAGGGACTTTATACGAAAAGTCACAACGCATATCTGAGCTCGCAGGCATCATCGCGAACATGCTTAGTAGTGACGTCTCTCAGGCCTCACGCGCCGGTTTACTATCAAAAACAGATCTTATGACCAATATGGTCATGGAGTTCCCTGATGTTCAGGGTGTGATGGGTATGCATTACGCTAAACATGATGGCGAGCACGATAAAGTCGCATTGGCACTGAATGAACAATACATGCCTCGCTTCGCTGGTGACCAATTGCCCACGTCGAACATCAGTTGTGCAGTAGCAATAGCAGATAAAATTGATACGCTGGTAGGTATATTTGGTATTGGCCAGGTCCCTAAAGGCGATAAAGACCCTTTCGCGCTCAGACGTGCGGCCATTGGTGTTTTGCGAATTAGCGTAGAAATGAAACTACCACTGGACCTCACTGCCTTAGTGCAAGCATCAATAAACTCGTTCGGCACTAAGTTAACTCATGTTGAAGACTTAGAGTCTCAAGTAATTGATTTTATCTTGGGGCGCTTCAGAGCTTGGTACCAAGATCAACATATTGATATCGATGTGATTCAAGCTGTAGCGGCTCGCCGCCCTACTAAACCTGCTGATTTCGCGGCACGGATAGAAGCAGTATCTGCTTTTAAGAGTCTCGACTCCGGGTTAGCACTTGCTTCCGCGAATAAACGGGTAGCAAACATTCTCGCTAAGAACAATGTGACTGATACCAATAGTATCAATTCGAGTTTGTTTGAAAGTGAGCATGAAACAGCATTAGCTGACGCAATGAGTGACATAGAAGAAACAGTCAATGCTTTCGTTGTGGATGCTAATTACCAAGGGGTATTTACAGAATTAGCCACACTACACAACAAAGTGGATGCGTTTTTCGATAATGTAATGGTCATGGCAGAAGATGAGAACGTAAGAAACAATCGCCTCGCCTTATTGTCAAAGTTGAGAACGCTGTTCTTACTCGTTGCCGATATTTCCATTTTGAATCAACAACAGTAAGGTAGTAGGATAAATTATGGTTTCAGGTACTCATCTATGAGCAAACTCAAGCAGCTATACAGCCTGATGGCGATTTGCCTACTATCTGGTTGTGCCAGCTATACAGTAGAACCCTACAAAGATGTTCAGCAACTCCCTGAATTGTATTTGAGAGGGGTGTTTACTTGGTGGGAAGCCGATCCGCAATATATACTTAAAAAACAAGGTGGTAGCACTTATGCTACCACTATTGAGCTTATAGCTGATGGCCAGCCCTATGACTTTAAATTCGCAGATAAGGATTGGACGCCAGGCTCCAGCTGCGGTTACAAAAGCCAGTATCGAGATCAAAATATTTCATTAGGTGAAGCAGTCAATGCAGATTGTAATACCACGGACGAAAATTTTAAGTTTGTTCCGAAGGAAACTGGGCGCTATGAGTTTTCAATAGACTTTACAAATATAGATAAACCCATCGTAATGGTATCTAAGTTATAGACTGACCTTTTGATAGAATTTTCCTTATTTTTCAACATTTTATATTGATTGTAATAAATGGTGGTTCTGTAAATTGATAAATATTAGCGGCAAAATTTATATTAAAGTAGCGCTTTCCATCGCTATTGGCGCTATAGGTACGTCGTTAATTACATCGGTGCTACTTTATTTTAGCGCTGTTAGCAGCGAACAAAGCAAAGCTGAGGCCCTTATCGAGCAAATAGGGGCCACTATCCGTAGCACCGCATCTATCGCTTTGTATGTTCAAGACGAAGAGCTTGGGCAAGAGATAGTGCAAGGCTTAGTTATCAATGACTTGATAGCTGGTGCACAACTAACAGATTCCCTTAGTCTAAAGGTAAGCTTCGGTGACCTAGCCGATACCGACGGTTTAATTCACACCAACGTTCAGCATCCTTTTATTCCAGAGCAATCCATTGGGCAGTTGCTAATTCACCCAAACCGTCATTACATTCAAAGTATTGCAAGACAAAAAGCCACCAATGACGCTTTACTATTGCTACTTTATTCAGCTATCGTCGCACTCTTCGTTTCTATTTTAGTACATAAACTACTTACCCAACCTATTCAGAACCTTACCGCGAGTTTTCTTAAGATTGACCCGAGAAATACGCAAACGATGCGTACGTTGATCCATCACGATAACGATGAAATTGGACAATTAGTTCAAGGTATTAATGATCTAATGGGTGAATTGAAAGTCACTCTTGAAAACGAAACTGATTTACGTAAAAAAACTCAGGCGTTAGAAAGTAAATTTAGACTTATATTTGAACAAGCCAGTGCTGGTATTTGCTTAATTAACAGCAACAACTTAGTTACAGCTGCTAATCCTGCGTTCTATCACATTCAACCCAACACTTCGGAAAGTACCCCTTTCATTGATCTTTTCGAAAACTCAAACCAATTAGAAAGTTTACTAATTAGAATGCGTAATGAAGAATCGGTAAATCACTTATCAATCGACCTTAAATGTAAGTCTCACAATGGCGCTGTGAATAAATGGGTTCATTGTCTGTTTTCACGGATCACTAGTCAGCGAGTTCAACAGCGCGATATTGATTCTAGTAATCATGGACCTATTATTGAAGTCATCATGTATGACGTTACCTCTCGGGCTGAGAAAGAGCTCAAAACCCGTTTTGAAGCTGATCATGACGCGTTAACTCACCTTAAGAATCGCCGCGCAGGTGAATTTGAAATCGATAATCTACTGCAAACCGTTAATTTACTTGATTTAAGTTTGGTCATTTTTATGATTGATTTAGACAAATTTAAGCCTGTTAACGACATCTATGGTCATGACGCCGGCGACAGGGTTTTAATTGAAGTGAGTAAACGTTTACAGTCGGTTTTTAATGGCAAAAACGAACTTTGTAGCCGCTGGGGTGGCGATGAGTTTGTAGCAGCTTACGTGGTAAACAGTGTCAATGTTGAAGAAATAAGGGCGTTAGCCCAATCGACACTGAGTAGTCTAAGTCACCCTATTGAAATTTCTGATGAAATAAGTTGTGAAATTGGTGGCAGTATTGGTGTTGTTATCGCTCCACAACATGCCAATAACATTAAAGAGTTACTCGCCTGTGCTGATATGACTATGTATAAAGTCAAAGAAAATGGCCGCGGTCATTTTAAGATCTATGATCCCAGTTGGAAATAAACTCGTTTTGATCATTTTTGTAAGATAAATATTTATTGTACGTACGCCACAAGCTCTCTATATCTTCCTTTAATATTTTTCATTTAACGAATGATTTTACACTTCTTGATATAACTACTCCTTCGTCAGCGCTAAATCGACTGCTGCTAATGCGTGAATTTTAGTTGTGTCATATAGCGCAACATGTGTATGCGACTGATTTACCAACATCGGTATTTCAGTACATCCCAAAACAACACCTTCGCATCCTTTCGCGTAGAGTTTATCAATAATTCTTAAATAGCCTTGTCTCGACTTATCATTGATAACGCCTTTACATAATTCATCATAAATTACGTTATGAATAAATGCTCTATCGTCATCATCAGGAACAATCACATCAATGCCAAATTTAGTTGCTAAGCGTGATTTATAGAAATCTTGTTCCATTGTGAATGCTGTGCCTAATAAACCCACTCGCTTAAGCCTATCTGTTTTAAGCACCTGACCCGTAGCATCAGCAATATGTAAAATTGGAAGGCTTGTCGCAGCAGCAATCTCAGGCTCTACTTTGTGCATGGTATTGGTACAAATAATAATAAAGTCGGCTCCAGCGTGTTCCAGACTCAACGCGTCTGCACTAAGAATATCGGCCAAATTGCACCACTCAGCGGCTGTCTGTAATAGTTCTATGTCGTTGAAGTCTACGCTATTTAACACTATCCTCGCGCTATGTAGGCCGCCTAGGCGACGATTTAATTCTCGATTGATTAACTCATAATATTGAGCTGTTGATTCCCAACTCATTCCCCCTAACATGCCAATTTTCTTCATAAGATTTATCCCTCGCTTTATTGAACCACTGCAGCCTATATTATTTTGAGTATAAAAAAACCCGCAAGTGGTAGCGGGCTTTTTATCGATATATCACTTTATGAAAGAGTAAACCTATACATCTAGGTTCGCTACTCTTAGTGCATTTTCTTCAATGAACGCTCTTCTTGGCTCTACGTGGTCGCCCATAAGCGTTGTAAACAGTTGGTCAGCAGCTATCGCATCTTCCACTTTCACTTGAAGCATACGGCGAGATGCGGGATCCATAGTCGTTTCCCAAAGCTGGCCGGGGTTCATCTCACCCAATCCTTTGTAGCGTTGAATATACTGACCTTTCTTAGATTCTGCCATCAGCCAGTCTAAGCCTTCGGCAAATGATGAAATTGCTTTTACTTTATCATTTCGCTTAACATAACCACCTTCTTCAATCAGCCCATTAATAGACTCATTCAATTCGCGAAGACGTGTATATTCAATTGATTCAATAAACTCTTGATCTATTTTATACTCAGTATCGATTCCGTGTAGACGAATAATCAACGCAATATAGTAGTTCTTACGCTCGTTGTTCAGTCTAACTTCGTAACGATACGTAGCACCATCAACTTCATTTCTTGTTAAGCTTTCAGTATAGCTCTTGGCAACAACTTCCAAGCTTGCTTCGTCTTGTAAGTCTTGCAACGTAATTATTTTGCTATAAATAAGACTGGTTAGAATCACCTCAGGCATAACGCGACTAACGCGTTTTATCATCTTCATACCGTTTTGATATTGGCTAACAAGCTTCTCTAAAGACGCACCGCTCAAGCCAGGTGCTTCTTCGTTGACGTGAATTGAAGCATTGTCTAAAGCAATAGCTGTTAAATATTTAGTGAGTGAATCATCATCTTTCAGGTACTGTTCCTGTTTGCCTTTCTTTGTTTTATACAAAGGAGGCTGCGCGATGTAAATATAGCCACGTTCAATAATTTCTGGCATTTGACGATAAAAGAAGGTCAATAACAATGTACGAATATGTGAACCATCAACATCAGCATCGGTCATGATTATAATGCGATGATAGCGCAGCTTCTCTGGGTCATATTCGTCACGCCCAATACCGCAGCCCAATGCAGTGATAAGCGTTGCCACTTCTTGAGACGATAACATTTTGTCAAAACGTGCTTTTTCGACGTTAAGGATTTTACCTTTAAGAGGTAAGATTGCTTGGTTCTTTCTGTTTCTGCCCTGCTTGGCTGAACCGCCAGCAGAGTCCCCTTCCACTATATATAATTCAGATAGTGATGGGTCTTTCTCTTGGCAATCTGCTAACTTCCCTGGCAAACCAGCGAGGTCCAGCGCACCTTTTCTGCGTGTCATATCACGTGCTTTTCGCGCCGCTTCTCTGGCGCGTGCTGCATCGATAATCTTACCGATAATAATTTTGCTCGCAGATGGGTTTTCTAATAGGAATTCATTTAGCTTTTCGCCCATCACCGTTTCAACGGCGGGACGCACTTCAGACGATACTAGTTTATCTTTCGTTTGTGACGAGAATTTTGGATCAGGTACTTTAACTGAAACGACCGCAGTTAATCCTTCTCTAGCATCATCACCGCTAGCGCTGGTTTTGTTCTTCTTGTTATGCCCTTCCTTCTCCATGAAGGTATTAAGTGTTCTTGTTAGCGCACCACGGAACCCAGCTAAGTGACTCCCACCATCGCGCTGAGGAATATTATTAGTGAAACAAAATACATTTTCTTGGAATGAATCATTCCATTGCAGCGCAACTTCTACTGAAATACCATCATCACGTTGGCTATTAAAATGGAATACTTGTTGGTGAACAGGCGTTTTGTTTTGATTCAAATATTCTACGAATGCTCGAATACCACCTTCATACATGAAGTGATCTTTCTTACCATCACGTTCATCTTCTAATATGATGCTAACACCTGAATTTAGGAAGGATAATTCACGTAGACGTTTAGCCAAAATATCGTAGTGAAACTCTATCCCCGTAAATGTCTCTTCGCTTGGCCAAAATCTTATACTTGTGCCGGTAGTATCGGACTCACCAATAACTTCTAGAGGCTTTTGAGGTACACCATGTTGATACTCTTGCTCGTGTACTTCACCAGCGCGGCGTATCATTATTTGAAGCTTACGGGATAGTGCGTTTACGACTGATACACCAACACCGTGTAGTCCACCTGAAACCTTATAGGAGTTATCATCAAATTTACCTCCGGCATGAAGAACGGTCATAATAACTTCGGCTGCGGAAACGCCCTCTTCTTCATGAATTTCAGTTGGTATGCCGCGTCCATCATCTTTAACTGACACGGAACCATCAGTATGAATTTTCACATTGATGTTAGTACAGTGACCGGCAAGTGCTTCATCAATAGAGTTATCTACAACCTCAAATACCATGTGATGTAAGCCTGTACCATCGTCAGTATCACCGATATACATACCAGGACGTTTACGTACGGCATCCAGTCCTTTTAATACTTTAATACTCGACGAATCGTACTTATTCTCTTCTGCCATTTGATTAACTCTCCTCTCTCACCTGGCCATGTTCCACGTGAAACATTTTTTTATTTTGGTATTTATCTATAAATTCTAGTTGATGCTCTTCTATCGCCGTAACGAAAAGTTGAGTATTTGATTCAAGAAGTTTATCAATAAACACTTCTCGTTTTGCTGCGTCTAATTCCGCACCAACATCATCTAATAAGAAAATACAGGTCTTTTGTGTGTAGGACATTAAACACTGTGTGGTCGCTAACTGTAAAGCGGCTACAAGCATCCTCAGTTGCCCTCGAGACAACACCTCATGTGCAGGTTTGCCACTTATTTTAAATCTGACGTCAGCCTTATGTGGACCAACGCTAATGTAACCATTTTTATAATCACGGTCCGCCGACTTCGTTAAGGCTTCGTTTAATTCGAGACCTTTTTCCCATCCCCTATAATACGAGATTTCGACACAAAACTCAGGTAAAAATTGCGCAAGATTGGAAGTAATTAACGGGATAAGCCGCGTCATCATCGCGTTTCGAAACTCTGTTAGCTCCGAGCCATATTGTGCAAGTAAATCCGTCCAATATACTCTTTGCGGATTCGCATACCCTACTTGTTGTTTGCGACATAGTGCATTGTTATGTTTAAGCAATCTCGAGTAAGCATTTGAGCAAGTAAGGAAACTATGTTCCACGTGAAACAAACACCAATCTATGTATTTCCGCCGGAGTTTTGGGGCCCCTAATAAAATATCGGAACTTTGAGGAGTAAATATTTGAACGGGTAAAAGACTAGCTAAATCCGAAACCTTATTACCTTTTATGCCGTTAATACTGACGCTAACGGTGTCGTTGATGCTGCGAGATAAGCCTAATCGTTGAGTCGTACTATCTTCTAGACACTCGCAAAAAACAGTAAAAGATTCTTGCTCGTTTTGAATGACATTTTTATGTTTCGAGGTACGGAAGGAGCGGCCAAACCCAAGGTAGTGTATGGCCTCCAAAATTGAAGACTTACCACTACCATTGATTCCCAAGATGAAATTTACACCATGACTAGGTTTGAATGTAACATGCTGCAGATTTCGCAAATTGCGGATCTGGACTGAGTCCAGCTTCATAATAAATTCAACAAAAAGAGGACTACAGCCTCATTGGCATTATAACGTAAAGTGCAGAGTCATCGGACCCATCTTCAATTAATGCACTACTATTTGAATCCGCAAGGGTAAATTTCACTTCTTCAGCATTCAGTGCATTGAGCACATCAATTAGGTAGGCAACATTGAACCCTATCTCTAGATCACCACCTTGATAATCTACATCTACAATCTCTACGGCTTCTTCTTGTTCTGGATTATTAGCAGTAATTTTTACTTCACCAGATGATAAATTTAAGCGCACACCTTTGAACTTTTCATTTGAAAGGATCGATGCACGAGAAAAAGCATTTTTAAGGCCAAGCTTACTAGCAATGATATTCTTGTCACCGTCTTTTGGTAAAACTCGGCGATAATCTGGAAAACGTCCATCAACCAATTTGCTGGTAAAAATAAAGTCATTAGAAAAAATACGTATATGGTTTGAACCCACCTGTACCTTTAATGATTTGTCGCTGTCTTCAATAAGCCTAGTAATCTCCATAACCCCTTTACGAGGGATAATTACCTGACGATTAGGCAATGTAGCATCAGTGTAATTTAAGCGGCATAGAGCCAGCCTGTGGCCGTCTGTGGCAACTGTGCGAATAACATTGTCTTCAGTTTCCAAAGACATCCCATTAAGATAATAACGCACATCTTGTTGAGCCATTGAGAAATGAACACTGTCAATCAGGCGCTTAAGGTTTGCCTGAGAAATTTCAAATTCAAGTTCCCCTTGCCAATCCTCAAGATTCGGATAATCGTTCGCAGAGAGAGTAGATAAACTATATTTGCTACGACCACATCGCAGGATAGCTTTGTTGCCATCTACATGAAAACTAATCTCGCTACCTTCAGTCAAACCACGAATGATATCTAACAGTTTCTTGGCCGGTACTGTGATTTCACCTTCTTCAAAATCACCCGTCAAAGTCACATTTGAAATTAGTTCAACTTCCAAATCGGTGCCTGTTAGCCACAAAGCACTATCGCTTACTTTGATCAATACATTGGATAGAATAGGTAATGTGTGTCTGCGTTCTACAGCGCCAGAAACTAATTGGAGCGGTTGTAGAAAATTTTCCCTGCTTATACTGAATTTCATCTAAATTCTCGTAACTTTTTTTATGAAGATAAGGTGCGAATTAAATTTTGATAGTCTTCTTTTATATCATGACTCTCTTCTCTAAGCTGCACAATTTTCCTACATGCATGCAACACAGTTGTGTGGTCCCTACCGCCAAAAGCATCGCCTATTTCTGGCAAGCTGTGGTTGGTTAACTCTTTCGACAAAGCCATGGCCATTTGCCTTGGCCGAGCCACACTTCTACTTCTGCGCTTAGATAAAATATCCGCCATCTTGATTTTGTAATACTCAGCCACCGTTTTTTGAATATTATCTATCGTGACGAGTTTTTCTTGTAACGCTAACAAATCACGTAACGCTTCACGAACAAAATCAATAGTGATAGGTCGGCCGGTAAAATTAGCATTAGCGATGACTCGGTTAAGCGCCCCTTCAAGCTCTCTCACATTAGATCGAAGTCGTTTAGCAATAAAGAAAGCCACCTCATCTGGCAACACAATTTTATTCTCTAACGCCTTACGCATTAAAATGGCAACCCGAGTTTCCAATTCTGGGGGTTCAATAGCAATTGTAAGTCCCCACCCGAACCGAGATTTAAGCCTGTCCTCTACCCCATCAATTTCTTTAGGGTAACGGTCAGAAGTCAGGATGATTTGCTGATTACCCTCTAACAAAGCATTGAAGGTATGAAAAAACTCTTCTTGTGACCGCTCTTTATTAGCAAAGAATTGAATATCATCGATCAGTAATGCGTCAACCGAACGATAATAACGTTTGAACTCTTCAATCGCGTTGTTCTGCAACGCTTTAACCATATCTTGAACAAATCGCTCGGAGTGCATATAAACGACAGTTGCGTCTTTTTTGTTATCGATAATCCCATTACCGACGGCGTGTAATAAATGTGTTTTACCTAAACCGGTGCCACCATAAATAAATAATGGATTGTATGCCTTGCCTGGATTATCAGAAACTTGCTTAGAAGCGGCTCTTGCTAACTGGTTTGATTTACCTTCTACGAAGTTATCAAACTTGTAATTAAAATTGATATTGCTTTTATGAGACGCCGCAATTTTAACGTTAGGCGGGCTATTATCTGCCTGGACGTTAACGTTACTTCGAGCGGCTTGATGCTTTTGTAAAGATTTAATGCTGTTTTCTACTGCTGAGGATTGATGAATGGCAGGAGCAGGATTTTGCGAATAACTTTGTTGTACGCTGGCAGCAGATTTTACCTCTATTCTAAGTTGAGGTACTGCATCATTGGCACAAAACTCAGCGAATAATGCTTCAATTTGAGCTATGTATTTATCACGTACCCAATCTAAAACGAATCGATTAGGGGCAAAAAGAGTCACTGCAGCAGCCTCTTCATTCGCTACCAAAGGTCTTATCCACATACTAAATTGCTGAGTCGGCAAATCTTGCTGAAGCCTTTCAAGACAACGATTCCATAAAGACAT